>NZ_CAXUSP020000001.1:0-235000 GCF_964254145.1 Pararhizobium sp. LjRoot235
ATGGGCCATAGCGCACTTTTCGAGCGGGTCAGTGCGCGTTTGAAAGCCCAGGTGGGCGCCGATGTTTTTGCCAGCTGGTTCGGCCGGTTGAAACTGCATTCCGTTTCAAAGAGCGTGGTGCGGCTCTCCGTGCCGACGACCTTTTTGAAATCCTGGATCAACAACCGCTATCTCGACCTGATCACGAGCCTCTTCCAGCAGGAGGACGCCGAGATCCTGAAGGTGGAAATCCTTGTGCGCAGCGCCACGCGCGGTGCACGGCCCGGCCTTCACGAGGATGCCCCGCAGGCAAATCACACAGACACGGTATCATCGGCCACGGCGCGCCGGGCATCGCCGCAGCCGCTTGCCCATCATGCGGCCGCTACGGTCAGCACCCTTCAGAAGCCGCAGCCGGTTGCAGGACCGCTGTTCGGTTCGCCGCTCGATCCGCGCTATACCTTCGAGAGCTTCGTCGAGGGCTCCTCGAACCGCGTCGCCCTTGCAGCTGCAAAGACGATCGCGGAGGCTGGCGCCGGTGCCGTGCGTTTCAACCCGCTGTTCATCCATTCGACGGTCGGTCTCGGCAAGACGCATCTCTTGCAGGCGATCGCGACCGCGGCGATCCAGAGCCCGCGTGTGCCGCGCGTCGTCTACCTGACCGCCGAATATTTCATGTGGCGCTTTGCAACTGCGATCCGCGACAATGACGCGCTTTCGCTCAAGGAGACGCTGCGCAACATCGATCTTCTGGTGATCGACGACATGCAATTCCTGCAGGGCAAGTCGATCCAGCATGAATTCTGCCATCTTCTCAACATGCTGCTCGACAGCGCCAAGCAGGTCGTCGTTGCTGCCGACCGGGCGCCGTGGGAACTGGAATCGCTCGACCCGCGCGTTCGCTCGCGGTTGCAGGGCGGCGTTGCCATCGAGATGGACGGCCCTGACTATGAGATGCGTCTCGAAATTCTCAAGCGCCGCCTCGACGTCGCCCGGCAGGACGATGCCTCGCTGGATATCCCGGCCGATATCCTAAGCCACGTCGCCCGCAACATCACGGCGAGCGGCCGCGAGCTGGAAGGCGCCTTCAACCAGCTCCTCTTCCGTCGCAGCTTCGAGCCGCAGCTCTCGATCGAACGCGTCGACGAACTGCTCGGCCATCTGGTCAATGCCGGCGAACCGCGTCGGGTTCGCATCGAAGATATCCAGCGCGTCGTCGCCAAGCACTACAACGTGTCGCGGCAGGAACTGGTCTCCAACCGCCGCACACGGGTCATCGTCAAGCCGCGCCAGATCGCCATGTATCTCGCCAAGACACTCACCCCCCGCTCCTTCCCGGAAATCGGCCGCCGTTTCGGTGGGCGCGATCATACGACGGTGCTGCACGCCGTGCGCAAGATCGAGGACCTGATCTCGGGCGACACCAAGCTCAGCCACGAGATCGAGTTGTTGAAGCGGCTGATCAACGAGTAGCACTGGTTCCCTCTTCTCCCCGCTGGGGAGAAGGTGGCGCCCCCGGGTCTTGCCTTCGGCAAGCCCGAGGACAGGCTGCGCGCCGGATGAGGGGGGCCGAAGGCACCCTTCTTCTCTGCGCTGGCTCCGGCTTCGCCGGCCCCCTCATCGCCTCGCATCCGCTCGGCACTTCTCCCCGCTGGGGAGAAGAGGGAGATCGGCGACCCCTTCCCGCAAATCGACGGATGGGAATATCCCCACTGCCGCCCTACTTCTTCCCCTTCCAAATCAAATGATAGAGCGCGCGGATTGCCTGCGCCTCGCCGCCAAGTGGCGAGTGCGGGCGCTCCGTCGGTGCCCAGCCGAAGATGTCGAAATGGGCCCAGCTCCTGGTGTTGGTGACGAAGCGCTTGAGGAAGAGCGCCGCGGTGATTGATCCGGCCATGCCACCGGAGGGCGCGTTCGTCAGATCGGCGATACGGGCCGAGATGTCCTTCTCGTAACCCTTGTAGAGCGGCATGCGCCAGAGCGGATCATCGACAGTAAGGCTCGCTTCGGTCAGATCGTGGGCCAAATCCTCGTCGTCGGTGTAGAAGGGCGGCAGGTCCGGGCCGAGGGCGACGCGCGCGGCACCGGTCAGCGTCGCCATATCGATGAGGAGATCGGTATCCTCCTCGTCCGCATACGCGAGCGCATCGGCAAGAATCAGCCGGCCTTCGGCATCGGTATTGTCGATCTGCACCGTCAGACCCTTGCGGCTGCGATAGATATCGCCCGGCCGGAAGGCATTGGCGGAGATCGAGTTCTCGACAACGGGCACCAGCACCCTGAGATCGACCTTGAGCTTCGCATCCATGATCATCAGCGCGAGTCCCATCACATTGGCAGCACCCCCCATATCCTTCTTCATCAGAAGCATCGAGGCGGCCGGCTTGATGTCGAGGCCGCCGGTATCGAAGCAAACGCCCTTGCCGACCAGCGTCACCTTGCGGTGGCCCTTCTTGCCCCAGCGCATTTCCAGCAGGCGCGGCGCCTCCGCGCTGGCGCGACCGACGGTGTGGATCAGCGGAAAGTTCTGCTTCAACAGATCGTCGCCGGACACGACGGAAACCTTGGCTTTATAGTGTTCCCCGAGCGCCCGGAAGGCCTCTTCCAACGCATTCGGCCCCATGTCGTTGGTCGGCATATTGATGAGATCGCGGGCGAGAAAGACGCCGGCAAGCTGGCGCTTGATATCGGCAGCGTCGGCATCGGCCGGGATCATCAGGGTCGGCACTTCGCTCGCGGCAGCCTTGTAGCGGTCGAAGCGGTAGGAACCGAGGCCATAGCCGAGCGCCAGACGGTTGGCCGTCAGCGGCGCCGTCTCGATATGCCATTTTCCGGCCGGCAACGCGCGCGCCAGCTTGCCGGTCAGGAACGGCGCTTCCGACGGATTGGCGCCCAGCCCGAACAGCGCACCGCCGAGCTGGCCGTCGTGCGAGGGGATCAACAGAACCGCGCCGGATTCCGCTTTGAAGCCCGCCTTTCGTGCCCAGTCGAGCGCGATCGGATCGATGGCGCCGAGATCGATATGGGCCGGTGTCACCGCAAAGATCGGCAGGGTTTTTCCGGCGCTGGTGTTGAATGGCGACGGACGGTCGGTGAATTGATAGGAGGCCATGAAAATCCTTGAGAAGGCGCGAGCAGAATCACCCGATTAACGCTCTATTAGGGTTAACAGATTATTGCTGGAGTGAAGATTGCGCCGATGCGTTGGGGATTGCGTCCGGTGTTCAGTCGAATAGCTCAAGGGGCATTGGCAATGACGTCACGCGGATACTCGTCTCTTTCCCATCACCCGTTTCTGAAAGCCGCCTCGCTTGCTGCCTTCGTCGCCCTTGCACTGTCCGGCTGCGCGACGCAGAAGAAGGAACTGACGACCGGCTCCATTCCAACAGCGAGTTTCTCCAAGCCGGTGCCGTTGATGAACGCGACGGAACTTGCAGCAGCGGCGGAGAGCATCGGTAAGGCCTATGAGCGCAATCCCAAGGACCGCAATGCGGGCCTGAACTATGCGAACATGCTCAGAATGACCGGCCGCAACGAGCAGGCGCTCGCGGTGATGCAGCAGGTGGCGATCAGCTACCCGACAGACCGCGAAGTGCTCGCCGCCTATGGCAAATCGCAAGCTGCTGCGGGTCAGCTGGAACAGGCGTTGAACACGATTTCCCGCGCCCAGACGCCGGACCGCCCGGACTGGAAGCTGAAATCGGCCGAAGGTGCAATCCTCGACCAGCTCGGCCGGGCGCCCGAGGCGCGTCAACGTTATCGCGAGGCGCTCGACATCCAGCCGAACGAGCCGACGGTCCTTTCCAATCTCGGCATGTCCTATCTTTTGAACAAGGACCTGAAAACCGCGGAAACCTATCTGAAATCGGCGGTCAGCCAGCCCGGCGCGGACAGCAGCGTAAGGCAGAACCTGGCGCTTGCCGTCGGACTGCAGGGTCGTTTTACAGAGGCCGAGCAGATTGCCCGGCAGGAACTTTCGCCCGATCAGGCGGAAGCCAATGTCAAATATCTGCGCTCGATCATGTCGCAGCAGAACGCCTGGCAGAAACTCTCCAAGGAAGACAAGGCCACGAACTGACACAGGTCAATTCAACGCTTAGCCTTGACGAAGGAAGGCGCAACCTGGATAATCTGAAGACCATCACCCAAAACTGCCCATGACAAAGCACCGCCCCTCGGAGAGCGGTGCTTTGTCATATCTACATTCTGCGGCCGGGTGCTTCGGCTCAGAATTTGTCCGAAACCTGAATGCCTGCCGGGCCGAGAATGACGGCGATCAGGACGGGTAGGAAGAACAGGATCATCGGCACGGTCAGCTTCGGCGGCAGGGCGGCCGCCTTCTTCTCCGCCTCGTTCATGCGCTGGTCACGGCTTTCCTGGGCAAGCACCCGTAGCGCCTGGGCGATCGGCGTACCGTAGCGGTCCGCCTGGATCAGCGCCTGCATGACCGCCTTGACTTCTTCCAGCCCGGTCCGGATCCCGAGATTTTCCAGTGCCATGCGCCGATCAGGTAGGAAGGAGAGTTCCGCAACGGTCAGCACCAGTTCTTCGGCCAGCGGCGCCGATTGGGAGGCGATTTCGTCGGCAACGCGGCGCATGGCAAGTTCCATCGAGATGCCCGATTCCACGCAGATCAACAAAAGGTCAAGCGCGTCCGGCCAGGCCCGGCGGACGGACTGCTGGCGTTTCGAAACGGCATTCGAAATGAAGATGTTGGGCGCGTAGAAGCCAAGATAGCCGATGCCGATGACAGCGAGGATCCGCATCGACAGCGGCTTTTCGCCGAGATAGCCAAGGCCGAAGATATAGAAGGCGCCAACAGCCAGAAACAGGAATGGGAGACTAACGCGGGCGACGAGAAACACGTTCAGTGCGTTCTGCGAGCGGTAGCCGGCCGATTTCAGCCGGTTGACGGTCTTGTCGTCGACCAGTGCCTTGCGCAGGTTGAGCCGCTCGACGATCTGGCGCACCGAGGTGTTGTTCTGGGCGCGGAGTGACGTCTTGCCGCCGGACACCTCCGCATTCAGGCGCGCGCGTTCGCGCGCCCGGATCAGTTCGCGCTCGGTGGCAACGGATTTCATCCGCTTCTCGAGATTTCCCTTTTCGAAAAGGGGAACGGCCAGGGAATAGAACGTCGCCAGCACCGCCAGCGCCACCAGCAAGGCGACGATGATGTTCGGATCCGTCAGGGTATTGATCATGCCCTCGCTCATGCCGGGCCTTCCTAGATGTCGAAGTTGATCATGTTGCGCATCACCCAGATGCCGATGCTCATCCACACCGCCGAGCAGCCCATGATGATGTGGCCGCGCGGATCGGTGAAGAGGATCATCATGTATTGTGGAGAGGTCATGTAGACCATAAAAGCGACGATGAACGGCAGGGCGCCGATGATACAGGCCGATGCCTTGGCTTCCATCGATAGCGCCTGGACCTTGGCTTTCATCTTCCTGCGTTCGCGCAGCACCTTGCCGAGGTTTCCGAGCGCTTCCGAGAGATTGCCGCCGGCCTGCGCCTGGATGGCGATGACGATGGCGAAGAAATTAACCTCCGGCAGCGGAATGCTGTTGATCATGCGGGCGCAGGCTTCCGGGATATTGAGGCCGACCTGCTGCGCCTCAATGATGCGCCTGAACTCGGTCTTCACCGGCTCCTGCCCGTCGCTGGCGATCAGCCGGACGGCATCGTTGAGCGGCAGGCCGGACTTGATCGATCGCACCATGACGTCAAGGGCGTTGGGAAATTCGTTGAGGAATGCCTTGCAGCGGCGGTTGACCAGGAAGTTGACGAACCAGCGCGGAACGCCGGCGGCACCGATGAGGAGAATGCCGGCAACGATCGGCAACATCGTCCCGGCGATCAATGCCATCAGCGCAGCAACCACGCCGAAGACGACGCTCGCGATGTAGAATTGCGCGATCGAGATTTTGAGACCGGCCTGCACTAGCCTGACCTTCATCGAAGGCTTCGCCTTCGCGGATTTCTCTTGCTGCTTTTTCTCAAGATCCTTCAGCGAATCCTGTACCGACTTTCGCCGCTTCGACATCTCGGCCATGCGGTCGCGCGCCGCCTTGACCTTGACCCGGTCCGTCTCGGCCGCCTTGACCTTGCGGACGCGATTTTCCGCCTTCTTCTCCGTTTCGATGCGCGTGAACAGAATGCCATAGGCAAGGCCGGCCGTTGCGAGCGCGACGAGACCGACGATAGCCAGAATGGTGATGTCTATTCCGAACATGAAAACGATCAGTCCTTTTCCATCGCGTCGAGCGTCGCGGCCAGCCGCTTGTCCTCGTTGAAATAGCGGGCACGGTCCCAGAAATGCGGGCGACCGATGCCGGTCGACTTGTGGCGGCCGATGATCTTGCCGTTGGCGTCCTCACCCTCGATCTCGTAGCGCATCAGGTCCTGGGTGATGATGACGTCACCTTCCATGCCGATGACTTCGGAGATGTGGGTGATGCGGCGCGAACCATCGCGCAGACGCGCTGCCTGGATGATGACGTCGATCGAACCGGCAATGATTTCACGCACGGTCTTCGCCGGCAGCGTATAGCCGCCCATGGCGATCATCGCTTCCATGCGGGCAAGGCACTCGCGCGGCGTGTTGGCGTGGATGGTGCCCATCGAGCCGTCGTGGCCGGTGTTCATCGCCTGCAACAGGTCGAAGACTTCCGGTCCGCGCACTTCGCCGACGATGATCCGCTCGGGGCGCATACGCAGGCAGTTCTTGATGAGATCGCGCATGGTGATCTCGCCTTCGCCTTCGATGTTCGGCGGGCGGGTTTCAAGACGCACCACATGCGGCTGCTGCAGCTGCAGTTCGGCCGTATCCTCGCAGGTGATGACGCGTTCATCAAGATCGATATAGCCGGTCAGGCAGTTGAGAAGCGTCGTCTTGCCGGAGCCGGTACCGCCGGAGATCACAACGTTGCAACGGACGCGGCCGATGATCTGCAGGAGCACCGCACCTTCCGGCGTGATGGCGCCGAACCTGACGAGTTGGTCGAGCTTCAGCTTGTCCTTCTTGAACTTACGAATGGTCAGCGCGGTGCCGTCGATGGCGAGCGGCGGGGCGATGACGTTGACGCGCGAGCCGTCGGGAAGACGGGCGTCGCAGATCGGGGACGATTCATCGACACGGCGGCCAACCTGGGAAACGATACGCTGGCAGATCGACAGGAGCTGTGCGTTGTCGCGGAAACGCACCTCGGATTCGATGGTCTTGCCGGCGACCTCGATGAAGGTCTGGCCGGCGCCGTTCACCATGATGTCGGCGATATCGTCGCGCGCCAGCAGCGGCTCCAGCGGACCATAGCCGAGAACGTCGTTGCAGATATCCTCGAGCAGTTCTTCCTGCTCGGAGATCGACATCGCGAAATTCTTGATCGTGATGATGTCGTTGACGATATCGCGGATTTCTTCACGCGCGCTCTCGTTGTCGAGCTTGGCAAGCTGCGAGAGGTCGATCGTGTCGATCAGCGCCGAGAAAACCTGGGACTTGGTGTCGTAGTAGTCCTCGGTGCGAACCGGCTTTTTCCGGATAGGCGGCGGAGATGGCTGCGTACGGGTTACCGGCATTGCTTCGCGGGCAGGCTCCGCAAGAACGGGCGCGGCCTGCCGCTCGGTTACAGCCACGGGAGCAGCGGCGGGCACGGGCGTTTGCACGGGGGCACTAACGGCACCACCCTTTCCGAAGCCTTCGTTTCCTCGTCTACCAAACATGCTCTAAAATCCGATTTTCGTTCAAATATCAGTTGTTATTTGTGCCCAAGCATCCCGAGCATCTTGCCAAGGCCGCCCTTCTTGGCCTTCTTGGCCGTCGCCCTGCCTGTCACGAGATGGGCGAGTTGCGAGAACGTCTCGGCCGTCGGCGCCTTCTTGTCGATCTCGGCGATCATCCGGCCGCTGTTGGCCGCATTGCCGAACAGAACGGCATCGAACGGAATGATCGCCACCGGCTCGATTTCCAGCGAATCACAGAAGTCGCCTGGTGATATTTCCGGCCGTTTCGGCATGCCGACCTGGTTCAGCACCAGATGCGGCATCTTGTCGTTCGGCCGGATTTTCTTCAGCGAATCAAACAGGTTCTTGGCATTGCGCAGGTTTGCGAGATCGGGCACGGCGACGACCACCACCTCGTCGGCTTCCGCCAGCACGGTGCGTGTCCAGTCCGCCCACAGGTGCGGCACGTCGAGCACGGAGACCGGCGCATTGCGCAAAAGGATTTCCATCAGCGGCTGAAACGCCGTCGCGTCGAAATCATAGGGACGATCGAGCATGGACGGCGCCGCAAGCAGCGACAGGTGCTGCGAGCACTTGGTCAGGAGGCGATCGAGGAACACCTCGTCCAGGCGCTCCGGCGAGAAAACCGCTTCGGAAATGCCCTGCGGCGGATCCTGGTCGAAATTGATGTTGGCGGTACCGTAGGGCAGGTCGAGATCGGCCAGCACCACCTCGGTCGCGAACAGGTTCGAAATGCCCCAGGCGCAATTATGGGCGAGCGTCGAGGAACCGACACCGCCCTTGGCGCCGATGAAGGCAATGCTGCGGCCGAGCGGCTCGGCTTCCGGATCGACGAAGATGGCGGCGATGGCGCTCAGAACATCCGGCATGGCGACGGGTGCGACGATATATTCGGAAATGCCGTTGCGGATCAGTTCGCGATAGAGCGGAATGTCGTTGTAGCGGCCGATGATGATGACCTTGGTCGAGGGATCGCAGACAGCGGCGAGCGGTGCCAGTTCCGCCAACAGCAGGCGCGGCTCCGTCGATGTTTCGAGAATGATCAGGTTTGGCGTCGGCGCGCTCGAAAACATGTTGGCGGCAGCGGTAATCGAGCCGCTGTTGATCCTCAGGCTGACCTTGCTCATCCGCCGGTCCTGGCCGCAGCGCTCCATCATCCGCTGCACCGCTTCCGTTTCGCAGAAGGCATGCACCGAGATGCGGGGAAGTGGCCGCAGGTGATCGACATCGCTCGGGCGGACCGCATCGGCGAAGCCGTCCGGCTCACCGGAGGCGGTCTCTATCTTGTAGTCAATCGTGCTCATGGTGCTGTCCCGTCAAACTGCGCGATTTTGTCAATTGTCGCTGTCCGTCTCAATGCCGCGATAATCACTGATCACCTGGCCGCGCTGAACCGCGTCGATCGGCGACATGGCGCGCGGACCGAGCAGGTCCATCGGGTTGGAAACCTGCGCGGCCAGATTGGCCTGGCTGGCGCATCCGAAATTCTCATAGTTCTTGTTCTCGATCGTATTGGCGACCAGATCCTTCGGCCAGTTGCCGCAGGGTGCTGTCTTTGCCGTAATCGCCGAGTAGCTGAGCCGGATCGGTGCGGCGTCATCGTCGCCACCTGCCTGATAGCTCGCCTCGGAAAGCCGCTCCGCCGGAATGCCGGCTCCGACCAGCACACCACGGATTTCCTTGCGCAGCGCCGATGCGGCGTGGGCATTGGCCGAGCCGCTCGGCACCAGGATCTGCACCGTGCCGGTGGCCGAATTGCGATAACCGGACGCAAAACCGCGGATGACGTCGCGCGCGCCCAAGGTCAAGTGCCTGTCGCTGGAGGCTACCGGCACATCGATTGCATGTTCCGCTTCGGCAATCACGATCGGGTGGCGGGTGCGGTAATCGTCGGGCAAGGCGCCGGTCGACATGCCGTCGCGGCTGGCACAGCCAGCAAGCGTCGTGCCAGCCAGCAGCAAGGCGCCAGTCGCCAGCATGCGTGCGAAACGAGCCGAACCGGTAAAGGTGTTTGGCCGCATGGTCGAGTGCCCCTTGATATTGCGGTTCGCGATGATCTTGGTCGTCATGTCCGGTCCCGCTTATTTGTAGATGAAGCCGACATTACCGTGATACTGCCCGACCGGGGCCGCCTGACGGTTGCCGTAGATACGATTGACTTCGCCGAGGAATGCGCTGGACAAATCATCGGTCGGATTGAAATTGTCATCCGGCCGCGACAGGTCTCCGCGCGCCACCGGCTTGACCAGATAGGGCGTCGCGATGATCACAAGCTCCGTCTCGTTGCGCACGAAATCCTTGGAGCGGAATAGTGTCCCGAGAACCGGGATCTTGGAAACGCCGGGGAGACCGGACATGGCCTGGCGGATATTGTCCTGCACCAGACCGCCGATCACGATGGAGCCGCCTGAGGGAAGTTCGACGCTGGTGGACGCCTTGCGGCGGCGGATCGACATGTAGGTCTGACCGGGAACGCTGACCGCATTGGCATTGACGACCGAGCCTTCCCAGGTGGGTTCGGAAACCTCGGTGGCGATTTCGAGACTGATGCGGCCGGGCCCGAGCACCACCGGCGTGAAATCGAGACCGATGCCGTACTCCACCGTCTCGTTGGTTCGCGTTATGGCGCCCTCGTCGTCGATCTCCTGCTCGGAGGGCAAGCGATATTCGCCGCCGACGGAAAAGCTCGCCTTCTTGCCGGAGATCGCGGTCAGGCTTGGCTCGGCGAGCGTGCGCATGACGCCTGCCTGCTCCATGGCGTTGATATAGCTGGCAAAGCCCATTGTACCGGAACCGATCGTCCCGGTGACCGAAGAGGCTATGGCATTGACCGCGTTGCCGAGGTTGGCCGGGTTGCGGAACGTGATGCCGTCGCCGCTCGTCGAACTCCGGATCGAACCGCTGAAGCCAAGTTGCTTCAGAACCTGGCGCGACACTTCGGCCACGGTCACCTTCAGCATGACCTGGTCCTCGCCATCGATCCGTAGAAGATTGACGATCTGCGAAGCCTGACGGTCTTCAGCGAAAATGTCCGCGTCGCCGTTGGTACCCTGGGCGGTGATATTGCGCGTCGTAGCTTCACCACCCTTGATGAAGGCCCTGGCGAGCTCTTCGACGCGGGTCGAATCCAGCGGCGTGCGGACGGTGCCGGTCAGCACGATGTTGTCCGAGATGATTTCCACCTTGATATCGGAATCGGGCAGGAAACGACGCAGATTGGCCTCAAGGTTGGAAATGTCGCGCTCGATCTCCAGATCGAGGCTGACGATCTCTTCGCCATGTGGACCAAACACGAAGATGTTGGTCTGGCCGACCATTTTTCCGAACAGATAGATGCGTCGCGAGGTTCGCGTGACGGCGTCCGCCAGCGTCGGATCGGCAACCAGAATATCATGTGCATCGGTCGGCAGATCGATGACGACGGCCTTGTTCAGCCCCAGCCTGATGGTTTTCTTGACGCCGGGCCCGCTTTCGGCGATGCGCACCAGCGACTGCGACGCGGCTTCTGCGGTAAATGTCTGAGCAGGCAGGCCGGAAAAGGCCAGGCAAAAGGCCAGTCCGCCGGCAACAGAGCTGCGAAGTTTTCTTCCGATCGGGTTCACGTTCCGCTCCTGCTCACGCATGCTAGTTCGCTTCGTTCATGGATGAGCTGCCATCGCTCTTGACGATGGAACCCGATTTGATGACCTGGATGGAGGGGCGGCCGTCGCCGCTCAAGAGATAGTCCGCCGCGATGGTATCCGGTTCCTGCGCGTCGGCGACGCTGCGCAGCGCCAGCGACAGACGCTCGGCCATCTGCTGGGCGACCGTCATGACCTTGGACTGGTCCGGCGTCAGTTCCAGCGTCGCGGTCGTGCCGACGACCGACTTCGACCCATCCTCCTTTTCCTCGATCTGCTGGTCGATGGCGAGCACGCGGACGTTGCTAAGAACGGTTTCGGTGAGGAAGGAACCGCCTTCCGATTTGCGCACCATGATCACATCGACGCGGTCGTTCGGCAGGATGAAGCCGCCGGCGCCGGTCGCAACGGTGATCTCGGTGGCAACGGCACGCTTGCCGGCCGGCAGCAGCGCCGACATGATCCGGCTTGACGAGTCGGCGATCTTTTCCTGCCGTACCGGCTCCCCGTTGAAGATCGGCAGGCGCACGACGACGCCTTCAAGATCCGTGACCGCGTTCGGCCGAAGCTCTTCGGTAATCAGCCCATCGACAACGCCGTCTTTCGGCCAGGATATCCAATGAATGGCATTCGGATCGAGCCTTGAACCGACGGGCAGGCTCTTGCTGGCGACAAGAACGTTGACGGTCGGTTCGCGCTCGATAACCGCTTCGGCCGAGCTTACGACGGCCTTGCCGCTGCTCAGCTTCAGTGCCAGGAATCCAGCCAGCCCCGCCGACACGACGGCCACCGCCAGAATAATAACGCGCACCGGTTTCATGATCTGTCCCTGCTGCAGCCCGAGAATATGCTCGCCGCAGAATGATCAGGAATTGGTGTAATTATGGTTAACGCACTGCTTATATTCGTGGTTAATGAATGATTTGCGCCGCAAACGGCGTCAGCGCGCGTGCGCCCGCGCAATCCCCACGGATCAGGATGATACGAAGACGTTAATGCAGTTGAGAGAGCGCTGCCTGCATCAGCGGCGATGCGGGATAGGCAAGAAAGCCGCCGAGGCCGATGGCAATGCCGTAGGGGATCTTCTTGGCTGTGAAAAGCAGATGCGGCACCGGCAGGCCTGAGGCGAGGATGGCGTTTTCCTGCTTGCGCATCATCAGGATCAGAAGCGTCAACAAACCGCCGAAGATCGAGACATAGAGGACAAATTGGTACAGGGAATTGTTAAAACCGAACCAAACGGCGCTGGCCGTGAGGAGTTTGGCGTCTCCTCCGCCCATGATGTTGAGAGCAAATAGTGTGAAGCATGCCAAAAAAACGATCAGGCCGGCGAGCAAGTGCATGCCAATAACAGGAAGACCAAGGCCGGCCAGCGGCGCGACCACGATGAACGCGCCAAGCAGAATCGCCGAGACGCGATTAGGGATCGTCATCGTGAAAAGATCGGAGAAAGCCGCAACCGCCAGACACAACGGCAGAATCACGAAAATGGCAGCTTCGATCATGTATGCCCCGGTTATTCGCGTTGTGCGGGCACCGGTCCTCGAGTGAATGGGCCACGACCGCATGCTCAAGGGTATGCCCTTTGATTTAAGGAATTGCCAATCCGGCGATCGAATAAAGCGTCTCCAAACGAGAAAGCCGCCCCGGTGGAGCGGCTTTCCAAGAGCGCGTTCGGCAGATCTCTTAGTTTGCGGCGTTTGCGTCAGTCATCCGAGTGCCGAGATCTTCGAAATTATCATTAATCGCACCGCCCAGTGTATTTGCACCGGCGATCAGGGCGACGGAGATGAGGGCGGCGATCAGGCCGTATTCGATCGCGGTGGCGCCGGACTCGTCCCTCAGGAAACGTGCGAAAATCTTGGTCATGTTGTTTCTCCTACTTCACTTGTGTTGTTCAGCACTTCCGCCAACTGTTTCCGTTGATCGGATGAAGCGAACCTACACAGCGTGAATTTCAATCAGCTTAAGGAAAAGCGTTACCAAGGGCTTAACAGCCGATGGCCGGTTTCTTGGTAAAGGCAACGTCAATCCGGACTATCGTTTTTTACCGTTTGCCGATCCCTGCAAACCTCGGCCGAACCGCATGGGATTTAACGCTTCATTCACCAAAACCGAGCATGCTGGAGCATCCGCATCATCAGGACATAGCCATGAATTTGCCCACCACAGCCATCGGCGCCCGGTTGCTGACAACGAGTTTCGCAAGTCTGGCCCTGATCGCCTCCCTTCTGGCGAGCCGCCCTGCCAGTGCCGCCGAGGAGGTGCTGAACGTCTACATGAACCACGCGCGCGTGCTGAAGCTCGACCGGCCGGTCAGCAAGGTCATCATCGGCAATTCGGACGTGGCCGATGCGACGGTCGCAGACGCGAAGACGATCGTTCTGACCGGACGCTCTTTCGGCACGACCAACCTCGTCATCCTCGACAATGACGGCAACGCCATCGTCGACGAGCGTATCCTGGTGTCGATCGACGAGGGAAATACCGTGCGCGTCTTCCGGCAGACGGTTCGCTCCGTGCTTTCCTGCACGCCAAATTGCGAAGAGCACGCCACGCAGAAGACGACAATTGCAAACTGAGGCCTTCCCCCGCGCCGCTGCGCTCGTCACGCGGCAACAGTAAGCTGCCCCTGACCAAAGGGGACCGCCGGCAGCGCCAGATCCTTACCATCTGGTGACACTTTCCATTCAAATGTCCTCGTTGCTTGAATACGAAATATCAATAATCCTTTCCTAATGTACGCCATCGCACTGCGCTTGACGGAACGACACCATGTTGAACACCCTGGATGAACCCACGATGGCTGACCCAACCGTCAAGTCCACTCCGCAACGCCGCCGCGGTTTGCTGCGGCGCTTCTTCAAGGAAAAATCCGGGACGTCGTCGATCGAGTTCGCCATCCTGGCGCTACCCTTTATGGTCGTCATCTTCGCATCGCTCGAGACGTTCGTCGCGTTCACAGGAGAACAGCTCCTTGCCAACGCAACCGAGACGATGGCCCGCAAGGTGCGCACCGGCGAAATCACCTTCGGCATCAACGCGGCAACGGACATGTCGCAGGAACAGTTCCGGCAAGCCTTCTGCAAAGAGATTTCCATCATCATGACCTGCTCGGAGACCGAAGCCAAAAATCCCTCGAAGCTGTTCCTCGATGTTCGCAGCTTCGCCGATTTCTCGCAGATTCCGGCGGCGGTCCCCCGCGTCGCTGGAGCCGATTCCGATCTCGATACCAGCGGCTTCAAATTCGCCCCCGGCGGGCCGACGACGATCAATATCGTGCGCGCCTACTATCGCTGGGAAGTGATTACCGATCTCGTGCGCCCCTATGTCACCAATTTGCGACCTGCAGGCAGCAGCATGCCCAATGACTACCTGATGGTATCGACGGCTGCCTTCCGCAACGAGGCCTACTGAGGAGCACGCCATGAAAGCCGCGATCCGTTACCACATGGCCGTCCTCTCGTTGAAGGCAGAGGCTTTCGGAAAATTCTGGCGCGACCGCAAGGGCACAGGCGCAATCGAATTTGCGATCCTCGCGCCCCTCTTGATCATGGCCTATATCGGCTCGTTCGAAATTTCGCTCGGCTTCACCATCGCCCGCAAGGTTTCCCGCGCCTCCAGCACCGTCGCCGACATGCTGACCCAGCAGGCCAGCGTCGACGTAAAAACGCTCGACGGCATGAAGAATGTCGCCAAAGGTGTCATGTCGCCCTTTGAGATGACCGACTACACGCTGACGATGACCGGCATCAAGGTGACGGGCGCCGGCACCGGCACGGTGGCATGGTCACGGGACGAGGACGGCGGCACGCCCTACAAGGCCGGTTCGGCCGTAACGCTGCCGAGCGACATTTCGTCGGTGAATGCCTTCATCGTCCGCTCGGAACTTGTTGTTCCCCACGAATTGCTGCTGTTTGCACCGGGCCTTGCCGACAGCGAGCTGAAGACGATCAATCTTTCCAAGACCTACTATTTCCGCCAGCGCGTCGGCGACGAAATCACCTGCGCCGATTGCCCCTGAAACGACGGTGGCATGACAATCCTGGCCGTCATTTGCAATCTGACCGGTCGCGGAGTATTTCTCGCCCTTTCGCCGCCGATGCATTGACCGCATCGGATGACGGCAACAACTGTCCTGCCGCAAGCTGCCCCACGCGATGGGAACAAGCCCTGCGGCAGCTTCGCGGGTGATCCATGGCGCGTGCCTTTCTGTTCGTTCTTGATTCCTTCGGCATTGGCGGTGCGCCTGACGCTGCCGATTTCGGCGATGACGGGGCCGATACGCTCGGCCATATCGCCGAATTCTGCGCGGCTGGCGCCGGTGATCGACCTGGCTTGCGCGAAGGTCCGCTTTCGCTTCCCAACATGTCAGCGCTTGGCCTCCTGCATGCGGCAAAACTTGCCAATGGCCGCGTGCCCGCAGGCATGGGGCTGCCGCACAGGGTCATCGGGGTCTATGGCGCCGCAAGTGAAATCTCGCGCGGCAAGGACACGCCGTCCGGTCACTGGGAAATTGCCGGAACGCCGGTGACCTTCGATTGGGGCTATTTTCCCACAGAAGGCGATGCTTTTCCGCCTGAGCTTGTCGAGGCCATTTGCCGCGAAGGCGACGTGCCGGGCATTCTCGGCAATTGCCACGCCTCCGGCACCGATATCATCGCCCGCCATGGCGAGGAGCAGATGCTGACCGGCAAGCCGATCTGCTACACCTCGTCCGATTCCGTTTTCCAGGTCGCCGCGCACGAACAAACCTTCGGCCTCGAAAGGCTGCTTGCCTTCTGCGAGACGGTGCGCCAGCTGCTCGACGACTACAATATCGGCCGTGTCATTGCCCGGCCGTTCGTCGGCACCACGCGCAAGGATTTCGTCCGCACCGGCAATCGCCGCGACTATTCGGTCCTGCCGCCGGAGCCGACGCTGCTCGACCGGCTGAAGGGCGCGGGACGCACCGTTCACGCCGTCGGCAAGATCGCCGATATCTTCGCCCATCAGGGCATCGGCCGGCTGATCAAGGCCAATGGCAATACGGCGCTGTTCGACGCGACGCTGCAGGCCATGGACGAGGCCGAGGACGGCGATCTGGTCTTCACGAATTTCGTTGATTTCGACATGCTCTACGGCCACCGCCGCGACGTGCCGGGTTATGCCGCAGCGCTCGAGGCCTTCGATAAGCGGCTGCCCGATCTCGACCGCAAGCTGAAACCCGGCGACATCGTCATCCTGACAGCCGATCACGGCTGCGATCCGACCTGGCGCGGCACCGATCACACGCGCGAACGCGTGCCCGTTCTCGCCTTCGGCCCGGGTATCCGCACCCGCTCCATCGGCGTCCTGCCGGGCTTTGCCGGCATCGGCGAGACCGTTGCCAAACATCTGGGCGTCGAACCTGGCCTCCATGGGAGAAGTTTTCTGTGACTGCACATCTCAAGAAGGCGGAGCTGCACTGCCATATCGAGGGTGCGGCGCCGCCGGCGCTCGCACTCGTCCAGGCACAAAAATACAATGTCGATGTCAGCGGCATCATCGAGGACGGGGCCTATGTCTGGGCGGATTTCAGCCACTTCCTGAAATGCTATGACGCCGTTGCGGAGCTCTTCCGCACCGAGGAGGACTACGCGCTTCTGGCGGAGGCCTACCTGACGGAGCTCGCCGAGGCGGGCACCATTTACAGCGAGATCATCGTCTCGCCCGATCACGGCAACACGATCGGCATCGGCAGCGATGCCTATATCCGCGGGCTGGCGGCTGGCATCGAAGCGGCCAAGGCGAAGACCGGTATCGAAGGCCGGATGATCATCACCCTCATCCGCCACATGGGACCGGAAGCGGCGGAACGCACGGCGCTCTATGCGTCAAAACGCGAACATGGGCTGGTAACGGGCCTCAACCTGGCGGGCGAGGAGCGCATGCACAAGGTCATGGACTTCGCCCGCGCCTTCGACATCGCCCGCGACGCGGGCCTCGGCCTCACCATCCACGCCGGCGAAATGGCCGGTGCCTTCAGCGTCCGCGACGCGCTCGATCATGTCCACCCGTCGCGTATCAGCCATGGCGTGCGCGCCATCGAAGACGCCGACCTGGTCAAGCGGATCGCCGACGAAGGCGTGGTGCTCGAAACCTGCCCCGGATCCAATGTCTCGCTGCAGGTCTTTCCGGACTTCGCCTCGCATCCGCTACGTGCCCTTCATCAAGCCGGATGCCGGGTAACGCTCAATTCTGACGATCCGCCATTCTTCCACACTTCACTGAAACAGGAATACGAGATCGCCTCGCAGGTCATGGGTTTTTCCGACGAGGAGATCAACGGCATGACCCGCACAGCGATCGAGGCGGCATTCGTCGATCAGGCGACCAAACAGCGCCTGCTGGCAGCATTGTAAGTCTTTCCGGCTGGGGATGATGCGGCAAAGCGCCGGTCGCCCCTTGCGGGGGCTCGCCCTTCTGTGAAAAAAGGATTCCAGATCCGGTTTCCGCAGGAGGACTTGGCCATGGACGGCGTTACAGTCATCAATCATCCGCTCGTTCAGCACAAGCTGACCATCATGCGCAAGAAGGAGACCTCAACCGCCGGTTTCCGCCGCCTCTTGCGCGAAATCTCCACCCTGCTCTGCTACGAGGTCACCCGTGACCTCGAGCTGACGATGGAAACCATCGAAACGCCGATGCAGGTTATCCAGGCGCCGGTTCTCGAAGGCAAGAAGCTGGTCTTCGCCTCGATCCTGCGCGCCGGCAATGGCCTGCTCGAAGGCATGCTGGAACTCGTGCCCTCCGCCCGCGTCTCGCATGTCGGCGTCTATCGCGATCATGAAACGCTGGAAGCCGTGGAATACTACTTCAAGGCGCCGGAAAGCCTGTCGGAGCGCCTCGTCATCGTCGTCGACCCGATGCTCGCGACCGGCAATTCCTCGATTGCCGCCATCGACAAGCTGAAGCAACGCGGCGCCACCAAGCTGCGTTTCCTTTGCCTGCTTGCCGCCCCTGAAGGAATCCGAAATTTCCAGCAGGCCCATCCCGACGTGCCGATCTACACCGCCGCCATCGACAGCCACCTCAACGAGCACGGCTATATCGTGCCGGGCCTCGGCGACGCCGGTGACCGCATGTACGGGACGAAGTGATTTCAGGTTTCTTAACCAGATTTTCACAATCACCAGCCAGCCGCCGGAAATTCCGCGGCTTTTTGCATCCCGTTAGCGCACTTCGTGTTTAGCTGAAAGCTCTGTTTCGACGTACGGGGGTGGGGCGCGAATGCTGGTGCGTTTATCAATTTTTGCCGGAGGCATGGTCGCCGCTGCCATGCTGCTGCCGGGTCTTGCCACCTCCTATCTCGACCGCCCGCACGCTGAAGACGCCAAGCCGCAGCAGGTGAGCACCGCAAGATATGCCGGCGGCAAGGGCGTACTGCTTGAGCCGAGCGTCGGCGGACACTTCTTCGGAACCTTCACGATCAATGGCCGCAAGCAGGATGGCCTGGTCGATACCGGCGCCAGCGTGATCGCCATCAATATATCGACGGCGCGGCGACTTGGCGTTTCGACGGGATCGCTGTCCTTCAATGCGCCGGTCAGCACGGCGAATGGCACCGTCAAGGCAGCACGCGTCATCCTGGACCGGGTCGATATCGGTTCCGTCTCGGTCAGGGATGTCGAGGCGATGGTGCTTCCCGACAAATCCCTGTCAGGCATGCTCGTCGGCATGAGCTTCCTCAACAAGCTCTCGTCCTATCGTGTCGAAAACGGCGCGCTGCACCTTATTCGCTGACTTTCGAGACGATGACAGGTCGCTCTGCAGGCGCCTCCTCGCTGATCGCATAGATCTCCAGAAGCCGGGAACGCGATTTCTGCGCAGCGTCTTCACTCGCGGCATGGACGAAGGCGAAGGGCTCACCCTTGCCGACCTTCGCACCAAGCGGTTTCAGGCCGCTGAAACCGACGCGGTGATCGATCGGCTCATCCGGGCGCGTGCGCCCGCCACCGAGCGCGATGACCTCCATGCCAACATCACGGGCGTTGCAGCTGTGAAGAAAGCCGTCAAACGGCGCCTCGACGGGCAGGATGACCGGTGCCTTCGGCAGATAGGCTTGTGATTGCTCGACAAAGTCGGCGGGGCCGCCGAGCAGGTGCACCATCCGGGCAAACCGCTCCAGGGCCGCGCCGCTTTCAAGGGCGCGGCGGGCAAGATCGGTGCCCTCGGCGGGGCTGACGGCAAGACCCGAAGTCAACAGCATTTCCGCTGCAAAGGACATCACCACCGCTTCAAGACGTGTACCGGCCTTCTCGCCGCGCAGGAAGGCGAGGCAATTCTCGATTTCGACGGCGTTACCGGCGGCATCCGCGAGCGGTTCGTTCATGTCTGTGATCAGTGCCGTGGTCTTCACACCGGCACCAGTGGCAACGCCGACCAGCGCGCGCGCCAGGGTCTCGGCCTCCTCCACCCCGACCATGAAGGCGCCGTTACCAATCTTGACGTCGAGCACGAGCGACTGCAAGCCTGCCGCCAGTTTCTTCGACAGGATCGAGGCGGTGATCAACGGCACGGAATCGACCGTCGCCGTCACGTCGCGGATCGCGTAAAGCCGCCGGTCGGCGGGGGCGAGGTCGGCGGTCTGGCCGATGATGGCGCAACCTGCCTCCCTCACAGTCTGCCGGAGCAGCGCCTCGGACGGCATGATGTCATAACCGGGGATCGACTCCAGCTTGTCGAGCGTGCCGCCGGTGTGGCCAAGACCGCGGCCGGAGATCATCGGCACTGCCAAACCGCAGGCGGCCGCGGTCGGCGCCAGCATCAGCGAGACATTGTCGCCGACGCCGCCGGTCGAGTGCTTGTCGGCAACGGGCTTACCGATATCGGCCCAGGACAGAACGTCGCCGCTGTCGCGCATGGCGAGCGTCAGGGCCACCGTCTCCTCGAGGCTCATGCCGGAGAACCAGACGGCCATGGCGAAGGCCGCCACCTGCCCTTCGGAAATCGAGCCATCGGCAAGGCCACGGATGAAGGCGGCGATCTCCGCCTTGTCCAGCGCCTCGCCGTCGCGCTTGCGCCGGATGACCTCCTGCGGGATCATGGTCAATAGGCCGTGGCGCCGGCAACAGGCTCCCGGTCCTCGAGCACGGAGAGGATGTCCGCGAGCAGACCCGAAGCGCCAAAGCGGAACGTCGAGGGCATCGGCCAGTCCGGGCTGTGGATCGTCGCGGCAAGATTGAGATACATGCGGGCATCACCCACCGTGCGCACCCCGCCGGCCGGCTTGAAGCCGACCTTCCGGCCGCTTTCGCGGATGCAGGTCAGCATGATGTCGGCCGCCTCCAGCGTCGCATTGACGGCAACCTTGCCGGTCGAGGTCTTGATGAAATCGGCACCCTCCTGGATGGCGATGTGCGAGGCGCTGCGGATCAGGCCGCGGTCCCGCAACTCGCCAGTCTCAAGGATCGTCTTCAGCAACACCGGCGCCAGGCAGGCTTGGCGAACGGCCGAAATCATCGTGCGCACAGCCTGTTCGTCGCCGGCCTTGAAGGCGCGATAAGGAATGACCAGGTCGATCTCGTCGGCACCGTCCGCGATCGCCTGCCGCGTCTCAGCAACGACCGTCTCGACCGGAAGATCGCCGGAGGGAAAATTGACGACGGTCGCAATTTTTACCGCACTGCTGGGGCCGAGAATAGCGCGGGCCTGGGCGACGAAACGCGGCCAGATGCAGATGGCGGCGGTATGGCCATGCGACGTACGCGCCGACGCGCAGAGCTTTTCGATCGCTTCCGGCGTGCAATCGTCCGTCAGGTCCGTGAGATCCAGCAACGACAGCGCAAGCGCGGCTATCTGGCGATTGGTGGCTTCGAGCATCATGGGGTCCGTCCATTTCTACGTCGCGATGGTTCGTGGCCCAGCCGGCAGCTGATCACGAAGGCTTGTTCTATACCGCCGGTCAAGCTTTGGCCGAAATCATTTCTGTCAGGATGGCGGCAAGACGGCGGCCGCCGATCGGGGCCATGTCCTTGGTTTCATGATGGCTGAGTTCGCCGCCCGTCATGCCCGCCCCGAGATTGGTGATGACCGAGGCAGCCGCGACCCTCAACCCGAAGAACCGTGCCAGAATGACCTCCGGCACGGTCGACATGCCGACCGCATCGGCACCGAGAATGCGCGCCATGCGAATTTCGGCCGGCGTTTCGAAGTTCGGGCCGGAGAACCACATATAGACGCCCGAGCCGAGCGGAATATCGAGCTTGATCGCCGCAGCGCGCATGCGCTCGGCGAGCTCCGGATCATAGGCAGAAGTGAGACCGACAAAACGATCGTCGCTGTCGACGCCGATCAACGGGCTGACACCGGAAAAATTGATGTGGTCGGTGATCTGCATCACCGAGCCCGGCGGCAGATCTTCCCGCAAAGAGCCCGCGGAGTTGGTGAGAATGAGCGCCTCGACGCCGAGCGCCTTCAGCGCTTCGATCGGCCCGCGCATCGCATTGGCATCGCCGCGCTCATAAAAATGCACGCGTCCCGAAAGCACGATGACGGCAACGCCGCCGATCGTGCCGCCGACCAGTTCGCCCGCGTGACCGGAGACGGCGCTGACCGGAAAACCCGGAATATCGGTATAGGAAATCCGCACCGGATCGACCACCGCCTCGACCAGCGAGCCGAGACCAGAACCCAGCACGATGCCGTAGCGTGGCGAAAGCCCGGAAAGTCGCGTCCTGAGCATGTCGGCCGCGGCGGTCATCCGAGAATCTCGGTCTCGAAGGAATGCGGCAAGAGGTCGGACATGGACAGTGTCTTCTTCACGCCGGTCTCGTCGCAGAGAAAGATACGAGTCGAAGCGCCGGAAAATTCGGCCAGCCGCTGGCGGCAGCCGCCGCAGGGCGGGCAGAGTGCCAGCTTCTCGGCAATGACGGCAACCTCGAGGATCTTGCGCTGGCCGGCCATGACCATGTGGCTGATCGCGGTCGTCTCGGCGCACCAGCCCTCCGGGAAGGACAGGTTCTCGATATTGGCGCCGGTGTAGATCTTGCCGTCCTCGGCGCGAATGGCGGCACCGACCGGAAATTTCGAATAGGGCGCATGGGCCTTCGCCATCGCCTCGCGTGCGGCTTCGAAAAGCTCGTTTTCCATGATCAGCGTTCCTTCACATAGGGTATGCCGCCGGCCTTCGGCGGGATCGCCTTGCCGATGAAGCCGGCGAGCAGGATCACCGTCAGGATATAAGGCAGCGCCTGCATCAATTGTACCGGAACCTGGCCGATGAATGGCAGCGGATTACCCTGGAGGCGGATCGCCAGCGCGTCGAGGAAGCCGAACAGCAGGCAGGCCATCATGATGTTGAACGGCCGCCATTTGGCGAAGATCAGGGCCGCCAGCGCGATGTAGCCCTTGCCGGCCGTCATGCCCTTTACGAAACCGGCGCTCATGGCGAGCGACAGATAGGCCCCCGCAAAGCCGCACAGGATGCCGCAGCAGATGACCGCCCGGTAGCGCAGCCAGATGACCGAGATGCCGGCCGTATCAACCGCGCCCGGATTTTCACCGACCGCGCGCAGGCGTAGGCCGAAGCGGGTGCGGTAAAGCACCCACCAACTGAACGGCACCAGAAGGAAGGCGATATAGGTCAGGATGAAATGGCCGGAGAGCAGGTTGGAATAGATTGGCCCGAAGATCGGCACGTCCTTGACCGCATCGGCAAAGGGAAAGGTAACCGTCTGGAAGCGTGCGTCGCCTCCGAGCGCTGGCGTGCGTCCGCCCTGGCGGAACCAGGCTTCACCCAGAATGACGGTCGAACCCGCAACGACGAAGTTGATGGCGACGCCGGAGACGATCTGGCTGCCGCGCTGGGTGATCGAGGCATAGCCATGCAGCAGAGACAGCAGCACGGAGATGAGGATAGCGGCCAGCAGCCCCATCAGCACGGAGCCGGTGACGGCGGCCACCGCGCCGGCGGCAAAGGCGGCGCCGAGCATCTTGCCCTCAAGCCCGATGTCGAACACCCCCGCCCGCTCCGTGAACAGGCCGGCGAGGGCGGCGAAGATCAGCGGGACCGAAACGCGGATGGTTGATTCAAGGATCGCGACGATCGTGTGAAAAAATTCCATAGCTCAGGCCCCCCTTTGCGCGGCGACGGGGAAACGTCTGGCGAAAGTCGCAAATCCGCGGCCGATCGCCGGGCGGAACATGTTTTCAAGCGCGCCGGCGAACAGGATGACGAGGCCCTGGATGATAACGATCATGTCGCGCGAGATGGACGGCATCTCGAAAGCGATCTCGGCGCCGCCCTGATAGAGCATGCCGAACAGGATCGCCGCCGGGATGATGCCGGCCGGATGCGAGCGTCCCATCAGCGCCACCGCGATCCCGACGAAACCGGCGCCCTGGACGAAATCCAGCTGCATGCGGAACTGCTCGCCCATGATCGGGTTCAGCGCCATGAGACCGGCAAGACCACCGGAAATCATCATGACGATGACGGTGATGCGGGACTCTTTCATGCCGGCATACCGGGCAGCCGAAGGGCTGAAGCCCATGGTGCGCATCTCGTAGCCGAACTTCGTCCGCCAGATCAGCACCCAGACGCCAAACGCCGCAAGCAGGGCCAAAAGGAACGAGACGTTGAAGGGTGCATTGCCGACATTGAGGCCGAAGATGGACAGGAGCCAGTCAAGTTTCGGCAATTGCCCGCCCGCCTCGAAGGTGCGGGTTTGGGTCGCCATTGATCCGAGCGGCTTCATTACCCGGGTCAGAAGATAGACCATGATGCTCGATGCGATGAAGTTGAACATGATCGTGGTGATGACGATGTGGCTGCCGCGCCTGACCTGCAGCCAGCCGGGCAGAAAGGCCCAGAGAGCGCCGAAAGCGGCCGAACCGATGATCGCGACCGGGAAGACGACAAACCAGGGCATGGTCTTGTCGAGCCACAGACAGGCGAGCGCCACGCCGATGCCGCCGATATAGGCCTGGCCTTCACTGCCGATGTTGAACAGTCCGGCGTGGAAGGCGACGGCGACGGACAGGCCGGTGAAGATGAAGGTGGTGGCGTAGTACAACGTAAAGCCGATATATTCACCGCGGCCGAAAGCGCCATTGATCATGTGAAAGGCCGCCTTCAGCGGATTCTCGCCGACCAGAAGCACGACGAGGCCCGCCACCAGGAAGGCGACGACGAGGTTGACCAGCGGGATCAGGCCGTATTCGGCCCAGGCCGGCAGTTTTGCGTATGGATTACTCATTCGGCGGCCTCCTTGCGGCCTTCGACACCGGCCATCAAGAGGCCTAGTTCCCCTTCCGTCGCATCCGGGCCCCGCTCGCCGACGACGCGGCCGGCGAACATGACGATGATGCGATCGGACAGGGCGCGAATTTCATCGAGTTCTACGGAAACGAGCAGGACGGCCTTGCCCTGGTCCCGCATCTCGATGATCCGCTTGTGGATGAATTCGATGGCGCCGACATCGACGCCGCGCGTCGGCTGGCCGATGATCAGCACGTCAGGACCGCGCTCCATCTCGCGCGCCAGCACGATCTTCTGCTGGTTTCCGCCGGAGAAATTGGCGGTCTTCAGCCGCGGATTGGGCGGCCTGATGTCGTATTTCTTGATCTTCTCCTCGGCATCGGCCTCAATCGCCTTGGTGTCGAGGAAGACGCCGTTCAGGTAGCGCTTGTCGTGCTGGTAGCCGAGAATACTGTTTTCGGCCTCCTCGAACTTCAGGACCAGGCCGACATGATGCCGGTCTTCCGGCACATGGGCGAGGCCCCTGTTGCGCAAGTCGCCCGGATCGGCGTGGCCGGTGACATCGACCGGCTCGCCGTTGAGCAGAACCTTGCCGCTCACCGCCTTGCGGATGCCCGAAATCGCCTCGAGCAATTCCGACTGGCCGTTGCCGGCGACACCTGCAATGCCGACGATTTCGCCGGCGCGCAGAGTGAAGGAGACATTGTCGACCATGGTGACGCCGCGGCTGTCACGCACCGTCAGGTTTTCAACCGCAAGCTTGACCGCGCCCGGCTTGGCCTCGCCCTTGTCCACGCGCAGCAGCACCCGACGGCCGACCATCAGCTCGGCCAGTTCCTCGACCGAGGTTTCCTTGGTGTGGCGGGTCGCCACCATTTCGCCGCGGCGCATCACGGAAACCTCATCGGTGATCGCCATGATCTCGCGCAGCTTGTGCGTGATGAAGATGATCGTCTTTCCCTGATCCTTCAACTGGCCGAGGATGCGGAAGAGGTGATCCGCCTCCGGCGGCGTCAAGACGCCCGTCGGCTCGTCGAGAATGAGGATATCAGCCTTGCGATAGAGCGCTTTGAGAATTTCGACGCGCTGCTGCAGGCCGACCGGGAGTTCCTCGATCAGCGCGTCCGGATCGACCTCCAGCGCGTATTCCCGCTCGAGCCGCTTCAATTCGACGCGCGCCTTGGAAATGCTGGTGTTGAGGATCTGGCTGTCTTCGGCGCCGAGCATGACATTTTCGAGCACGGTGAAATTCTCGACCAGCATGAAATGCTGGTGGACCATGCCGATGCCGCTGGCGATCGCCGCGTTCGGGTCCTTGATCGTGACCTTGTTGCCATCGACGACGATATCGCCACTGTCGGCCTGATAAAAGCCGTAGAGGATCGACATCAGGGTCGACTTGCCGGCGCCGTTTTCACCGATGATGCCGTGAATGGTGCCCTTGCGGACGGTCAGGTTGATGTTCTTGTTGGCGTGGACAAGGCCGAAGCTCTTGTCGATGCCGCGCAATTCGATGGCAATATCGTTCATATTGACCCACGTTCCCCAAGTCGGCCGGTTTTCTCCACTTTGACAGCGGTAGCCCGGGCATCGATTTTTTTACCAATTGGTATAAGTTTATCATCGAATTCCGGACGCGGAAGCCCAAATATCGCCGGTTTTCCCACTCTTCCCAGTTCAATGGGGAGAGTCCAGCGCGATTTACGCGCTTCCGAGCGAAACACAATATAGCAGCGGACGAGCCTGTATCCTTGATGTGGATATGATAGAGGATGCATTACAGTTGCGCGATGTCCCGAGGAATCCCGATGAGCGAAGACAGCGAACGTATCACCCGTCTCGAGGAGACGGTCGCCTACCAGGCGAAGACGATCGAAGACCTGTCGGATCAGCTGGCAGAACAGTGGAAGATCGTGGAGCAGACCCGCGCCAAGCTCGACCGCCTGACCGAGCGCTTCCTCAGTCTTGAGGAACAAAGCCTCGACGCGCCCGTGAATACGCGCCCACCGCATTACTGAACCGGCTCAGAGTCAAGCTTGGAAAAAAGCCGCTGATCCAAATCGGATCAGCGGCTTTTTCATTCAATGCCCAAGAGATCAGTAGGCGCAGGACTCGGTCGCCATGTAGTCCTGAACCTGGATGGTGCCGGCAATAATATCGGCTTTTGTCTTTTCGACGGCCGCCTGCATTTCCGGGGTGATCAAAGCTTTGTTGTTGTCATCGACCGCGTAGCCGACGCCATCTTCCTTGAGGCCGAGGTTGGAAATACCGAAGGCGAACTTGTCATCCTTGGCGGACGAGAAGGCGTCATAGACAGCCACATCGACACGCTTGAGCATCGAGGTCAGAACCTTGCCTGGCTGAAGGCCGTTCTGGTTCGAATCGACGCCGATTCCGAGCTTGCCGGCATCGGCCGCTGCTTGGAGCACGCCGACGCCGGTGCCGCCGGCCGCATGATAGACGACGTCCGAACCCTGGTCGAATTGCGACTTTGCAATTTCGCCGCCCTTGACCGGGTCGTTCCAGGCGTCCGGCGTCGTGCCCGTGTAGGCTTCCAGAACCTTGACGTCAGGGCCGGTGGACTTGGCACCGCCGATATAACCACAGGCGAACTTGTGGATCAGCGGAATATCCATGCCACCGATGAAGCTGACGGTCTTTGTCTTCGAGGCCATGCCGGCCAGCACGCCGACGAGGTAGGAGCCTTCCTGTTCCTTGAACACGACCGACTTCACGTTCGGCTTGTCGACCACCATGTCGATGATGGCGAACTTGATGTCCGGATATTCCGGAGCGACCTTTTCAAGGGCTGCGGCCCAGGAGAAGCCGGCCATCACGATCGGGTTATTGCCGTCGCCGGCGAAGCGGCGAAGCGCCTGCTCGCGCTGCGCATCGTTGGCGATTTCGAATTCGCGGTATTCGATGCCGGTTTCGCTCTTGAACTTCTCCGCGCCATTGAAGGCTGCTTCGTTGAAGGATTTGTCGAACTTGCCGCCGAGATCGTAGATGATCGCCGGCTTGATGTCGGCGGCGAGCGCCGTAGCGGACATCATCGAGAAGGCGACGAGACCGTGGAGGGTTTTTTTCATTGTGCAGCCCTGTTGTTGCTATTGATCTTGTTGGGTCCTCCCGCAAGCTCCTCTTTCGGGAGCATGTCTGCGGAACCACCACTCCCTTTTTAAGGGTATGTCTGGCTGGCGCACATCCTTGCACGCCTCAAATCAAAATTCACCCGAAATTTTTCAATTGGTAAAAAAAGGTAGACCGTCCAAAAACCGGGCAAAATCATCGGGTTTGCCGGCACGTGCAGCCCAATATTGAAGCAGCAGGAAAGACCAAAGGCCGCGGCGCTCTCGCCACGGCCTTTGCATCATGGGCTGCTTACCAGGACTTGCTGAGCTTCAGTGTAATGGTACGCTGGTCGCCATAGCAACCAATCAAGAGCCAGCCTCTACCGCTTTGAAAAAATGCCGCGCCTGTTTGGACGCGGGATTTCGCAGACGTAAGGGCCGGCCTCCCCGCAGCGCAACAGTCAGATGGCGCAGCTGACGCCGGTGCCGCGCAGGCCGCAATAGCCGTTCGGGTTTTTCGCCAGATATTGCTGATGATCGGCATCGGCGAAATAGAAGGCGCCGGCCTTGGCGATTTCCGT
Organism: Pararhizobium sp. LjRoot235; assembly: GCF_964254145.1. Taxonomy (NCBI): domain Bacteria; kingdom Pseudomonadati; phylum Pseudomonadota; class Alphaproteobacteria; order Hyphomicrobiales; family Rhizobiaceae; genus Pararhizobium; species Pararhizobium sp. LjRoot235. The sequence continues at coordinate 28,217 of NZ_CAXUSP020000001.1, forward strand.
GGTGATCCTGCCCTTGTGCCCGGCCTTTTCCAGCGCCGCCTGGAAGGTGTCGCGAGCGGCGATCGCTTCGGCCAATTGCGCGTCGTCCTCGACATAGATGGCCGACCGATAGGTGGTGCCGACATCGTTGCCCTGGCGCATGCCCTGCGTCGGGTCGTGCTCCTCGAAGAAAACCTTGAGCAGCGTGGCAAACGACACCTTGGCGGGATCATAGACCACTAGGACGACTTCCGTATGGCCAGTCAGCCCCGTCGTGGTTTCCTGATAGGTCGGGTTCTTCGTGAACCCGCCGGAATAGCCGGCTGCCGTGACATAAACGCCCGGGATTTGCCAAAGCATCCGCTCGGCGCCCCAGAAGCAGCCCATGCCCAGCAGGACCTGCTTGTAGCCGGCCGGATAGGGGCCTTTCAGCGCACGCCCGTTAACGAAGTGGCGGGCGGCGGTCGGAATTTCCGTTTCCCGGCCCGGCAGCGCGTTTTGCTGGTCCGGCATCGTGGACTTCTTGTTGAACATTTCGGTCAGGAACATGCCTGTCTCCTTTCGGCTGTTTTTAGTCGGCGGAAACCTCATCGCCGATTGTCCGCGCCGGTCTCGGGCCGGCACCGCAGTCTTCAATCTGTTGGAGCCCTCCGGCACTCAGGCGGAAAAGCGGCCGGCGACCGGGGGCCGTTTGTAGCCCATCATCCAGAGCAACAGCGCAATCAGCAGGAAAAAGGCAAAAGCCGGCTGCTGCAGCGACCAGCGGATCACCGGATCCCAGAACGCGCCATAGGCATGCGGCCTTTCCAAGACCTCGACCAGCGCCTGGGTCGACGCGCCGCCGGCCGCCAGCGCCGTTGAAAGCGGCGTCAAAACGGGCTGCGACGCCGAGACCGACTGAATGGCATCCACCGAGGCCACCAGAACACCGGCAACGAGCGCCAGAAAACTTGCAAACCGCAGCAAAAACCGCATTCCGCCCCTCCGCCAACTGGCCGGAAACCCATGCCGATCCGACCGGATTTCTCCTGCTCAGCAAGAAATAGGCACAGGTCCGATGAAGTGCAATGCCGCACTTTTGCCGCCGCCCATCACAACAAGTCAAAAAACTGTCAGAAACCAGTTGATCCCACTGGGTTCATCGGTATATATCGCGCCGGTCCGCTAGGTTTTGCACTTGCCGGACACCCCGATTTGGCCTTGCCGAACGGGCTTCAGGAGAAAGCAAGCGCTTGTCTCTGATCCACCGGACCCAACCGCCGGTGCGATTGACAAAACGGACAGGTGGCCGAGTGGTTGAAGGCGCACGCCTGGAAAGTGTGTATACGTGAGAGCGTATCGCGGGTTCGAATCCCGCTCTGTCCGCCATCCTTTTCCGCCCATAGGCACCAGTTTTCTAATACAAACCGGACTCCGTGCGGCTGGAGCACGCAGCCCCTCAAGTTTCCCGTCACGCACTTGACGGGACCTGTCGTTATGTGCGGAGTCGGCCGCAAGCTGGGGCGGTTTGCGGCGTGTTGCTCGGATGGAAGCGTAGTCATGAGAAAAATGTCGAATGGCGTCTCGGCGACCGCAGCAACGGCGAAGCGCATTCGGCGGGTTGCCGTCGCACTGTCGCTCTCGACCGCGCTCAGCGCCTGCGGCGGTCATGTGAAAGGCGTCATGGAGCCGCTCAATCTGGCCGAGGAGCCAAAGGGCAACGCCGTCGTCGACATGCTGGTGGCGACCAGCCGGCGGCCGTCCGACAATCCGGCCACACTGTTTTCGGGCGAACGCAGCACAAATCCCTCCGTCACCGACGTTGCCGTCTCCATTCCCTCGAGCAGGGAGCGCATTGCCGGCACCGTGCAATGGCCGAAGAAACTGCCGCCCGATCCGGAAACGGACTTCGCCGTAGTGCGCGTCCAGCCGGTCGAGACCGTCCAGCAAGCCCATGACTGGGTGCGGCGGCATTCGAAGGCCGGCCATGCCATGGTGTTCATCCATGGCTTCAACAACACCTATGAGGATTCGGTCCTCCGCTTTGCCCAGATCGTCCACGATTCCGGCGCCGACGTGACGCCGATCCTCTTCACCTGGCCATCGCGCGCAAAAGTACTCGATTATAACTACGACAAGGAAAGCACCAACTATTCGCGGACCTCGCTGGAAAGGGTGCTGAAGGCGCTGGTCGATGACAGGAACGTCAAGGACATCACCATCCTCGCCCATTCGATGGGCACCTGGCTGGCGATGGAATCGATCCGCCAGATGGCGATCCGTGACGGATCGCTGCCGAAAAAGATCGAAAACGTCATTCTCGCCTCACCGGATATCGATGTCGACGTCTTTGCCCGGCAATGGAGCGAGCTGGGCGACAAGCGGCCGAACTTCACCATCTTCGTCTCGCAGGACGACCGGGCGCTGGCCCTCTCCCGCTATATATCCGGCGACGTCCAGCGGCTGGGCCAGATCAATCCGGCGGAAGAGCCCTACAAGACCAAGCTCGAAGCTGCCGGCATCACCGTCGTCGATCTGACCAAGGTGAAATCCACCGACCGGCTGAACCACGGCAAGTTTGCCGAAAGCCCTGAGATCGTGCAGCTGATAGGCCAGCGGCTGGTAACCGGTCAAACGCTGACGGATTCAGACGTCGGTCTTGGCGACGGCATCACGGCAGTGGTCGCCGGAACCGCAAGCAACATCGGCAAGATCACCGCCTCCACGGTCGCGACGCCCGTCGATCTTCTTTCGGGGAACTTCAAGCCGGCGCCGAAAAAGAAGCCCGGCAATCTCGACACGACGCTGCGAGGCGAAAACGCCCCATTGAACTAGGAGGGGACCGAAACGCTTCTCTTCGGAACCATCCGGCCACCGGCATCGTTCTCCTGCAAAAGAAGGAGATTTGTCATGCCGAGCACAATTCCTGTTTCGCCAGCGGACGATACGGGGCGCGGCCCGCAACCGGCGCCCGGCGTACCCGATCCCTCGAAGGACAAGCCCGCGACACCGCCTGTCACAGACGAGGATGATGCGAAGAAACCCGACGACGCAGTGCTCGATCCGGCCCTGCTGCTATCGGCGATCCGGCCGGCATGGCCTGAAGAGGCGGCGATGTCGACCACTGACAGTAACGTGACGCCCGAGCAGAAAAAGCCGCGGGACGTGCACAGGCCGCCCGGCAAGCCCTCGCATGCCGACGAGAAATCCAAGGCACCGCCCATGGTGCAGCCCGCCGGCGCCAGGGATGAGAGCGAAAAACCGGTCGTGAACCCGGTTACCGGCGGCGTGCTTTGAAAAGGATCCTTGCGATGCCGGTATCCGAAACACAACGAAAGTCTGTCCGCCGCGAATACCGGCAGCTGATGTTTCGCCAGTTTCTGATGTGGCTGCTTGGCGTCTCGCTACCGGCCCTCCTGGTGGTTGCGTTATGGGTCTATTGAACCGGCGTTCGATTTAGTGCTGGCGCACTTCCAACCGGTTCTCCACCAGATGCACGCCGATCACCGCGGCAGCTGCCTGCTCGGCGCAACCGACCTCCGCCTCGCTGGAGACATAACCGCTGAGCAACACGGTCCGGCCGATGGCCATGACCGAAAGCCCAGACGTATCGATCAGCGCGATATACTGGATGTAGCGCAACACCTTCTCGGCAAGATCGTCGCCCGTTAAATCCGGGTGATCGTCCTCATGGACGTAAATCTGCTTGTGCATGGCCGCCTGCCCTTTCAAGCAGGGCTATTGCATGTGGATCGAAGGCGTTTGCGACAAGCACCCTCTTCTCCCCGCGGGGAGAAGTGCGGGGCGCATGTGAGGCGATGAGGGGCCTTCTCGGCGTTTTTCTGCGCCAACCGCCCCCTCATCCGGCCATTCGGTCCACCTTCTCCTGCTGGGGAGAAGAGAAGAGGAAGAAAACCGCAAAACCATATGCCCTGCCCAAGGGACAACGCAAGCTTTTCGGGAAGGTTCCCTCTTTCGGATGGATGAAGGCACCGCCACAAATCCGGATCGCGTGTGTCGCGAACGACGCGGCACTCCCCGATTTGTCGCGTTCCAGGACAGCGGGCTCCCCCACCGGTTGCGGCATCGCGCCGAATGGGTCTATGGCGGTAGCTCAACTCGCCAAGAGGCAGCACCCGATGTCCGATGTCTTCCTGAATGTCGTGCCGATTTTTGTCCTCATCCTGCTCGGCTGGCTGATCGTGCGGATGAACTATCTGGAGGCGGCGGTCGGGGAAGCGCTTGGCGATTTCGTCTTCCGGGTGGCGGTGCCGGTCCTTCTGTTCCGCACCATTGCCGAGGCCGACTTCAAGGAAGGGTCGCCCTGGGCGCTCTGGCTCGCCTATTTTTCCGGCGTTGCGGTCGCATGGACGCTCGGGCATCTTGCAGCCACATTGTTTTTCAAGAAGGATGCGCGCGTCGGCGTGCTCTCGGGCGTTTCCTCCGCCTTTGCCAATACGGTTTTCATCGGCCTGCCGCTGGTCTCGCGCAATGTCGGCGAGGACGGGGTGGTGGCGCTGTCCATCCTGCTTTCGGTGCACCTGCCTGTCATGATGATCGCCGGCACGATCCTGATGGAGCGGGCCGAGCGCAAGACCAGCGGCAAGCCCGGCCAAAGCCCCTTGCGGCTGTTAAAGGGTATTCTGCGCAATCTTGTGCGCAATCCGCTGGTCATCGGCCTTTTCTGCGGAGCGCTCGTTCATCTCGCCAGCATGCCGCTTGGCGGGCCGGTCAAGGTCGTCGTCGACCAGCTCGCTTCGGTCGCCGCCCCCGCGGCGCTCATCTCGATCGGCATGGCGCTCGATAGGTATGGCCTCGTCGGCAATACCGGGCTTGCCTCGATCACCAGTCTCCTGAAGCTCGTTGTTCTGCCGGCAACCGTCTATGGTGCCTGCCAGCTGCTCGGCCTCAACAGCAACTGGACGGCCGCCCTGGTGCTGACCTCATCCGTGCCGACCGGCATCAATGCCTGGCTGATCGCCAATCATTTCAATGTCGGCCACGGGCTCGCCTCCTCGACGATCACCATCACCACGGCGCTGGGCGTCATCTCGGTTTCGGCCTGGGCGTATGTCCTGCTCTGAGGTTCTGTCCGAAGCAGGCGCAAAAAAGCCCGGCACATGGCCAGGCTTTGTTTGATCTATCGATGGACGCAAGGCTTATTGAGCCGGTGCGGTTTCCGTCGCAGGCTTCGTTGCCTCGCCTTCGGCAGCAGGTTTTGCAGCTTCACCTTCAGCGGCAGGTGTTGCAGCAGCGGAAGCGTCGGGCAATGCCACCGGCGAATCAGCCTGTTCACGCAGCCAGGCAATCAAATTGGCGCGCTCTTCCGGCTTCTTCAGACCGGCAAAGCCCATCGCGGTGCCGGGAACGTGCTTCTTCGGCGCTTCAATGAAGAAGCTCAGATGGTCATAGCTCCAGGTCTTGTTGGCTTCGGCGAAGGTCTTCATGCCGGCCGAGTAGCTGAAGCCCTCGTGCGAGGCGATCGGACGATCAACCACGCCCCACAGGTTAGGACCGACCTTGTTCGGCCCGCCCTTCTCCGAGGTGTGACAGCTTGCGCATTTCTTGAAGATGGTCGCGCCGGCGGCCGGATCGGCCGATGCGAGCAGCGGCTTGATATCGACTTCGGCTTCTGCTGCGCCGCCGGCACCGGCTTCCGATGCGCCTTCCTCGGCGATGATTGCAAAGCCTTCCTTCTCGGGAGCTTCCGAATGGAAAATGCCTTCCGATCCGATCGATACGGACATCAAAACAAAGACCGTACCAAGAAAGGCACCCACGCCCATGTTCACATATGAGTTCATCTGTAAACGTTCCCCTTGCAACCGGCGCAAACAAAACGCCGGCCTATCTTGAAATCGCGCGGAACCTATGTCTTTTGGCTTTGCGTTGCAACAGACATTATAAGCTCCGGACTGAGACCTTTTGACACTTTTCCGGCGCGTTTTGAAGGCCCAGGCATGAACAGCGACAATTTGGACAAAACCCTCATTCTCATTCCTGCCCGCATGGCCTCGACGCGCCTTCCAGGCAAGCCGCTCGCCGATATTTGCGGCCTCGCGATGATCGTCCAGGTCGCCTTGCGGGCGAAAGACGCTCAAGCCGGACGGATCGTCGTCGCCGTCGATCATCAGGACACGTTCGATGCCGTGACCGCTGCCGGTTTCGAAGCGGTGATGACCCGGGTGGATCACCAGTCCGGTTCCGACCGCATTTATGAAGCGCTTCTGAAGAGCGATCCCGAAGGCAAGGTGGACATCGTCATCAATGTCCAGGGCGATCTGCCGACGATCGAGCCGGAGACGATCCGCGCAGCACTCAGGCCGCTGGAAAACCCGGAAGTCGATATCGCCACGCTGACCGTGGAGATCGAGGATGAGGAAGAAAAGCTCAATCCGAACGTCGTCAAGGTTGTCGGCACGCCTCTGTCGGCGACGCGCCTGAAGGCGCTTTACTTCACCCGTGCCACTGCGCCGCACGGCCCGGGGCCACTCTACCACCATATCGGCCTCTACGCCTATCGGCGGTCGGCGCTGGAAAAATTCGTATCGCTGTCGCCCTCGACGCTGGAGAAACGCGAATCGCTCGAGCAGTTGCGGGCGCTCGAAGCCGGCATGCGCATCGATGTCGAAATCGTCAAATCCATACCGCTCGGTGTCGATACGCCGGCCGACCTTGAAAAAGCCCGGCGCCTTCTTTCGGTAAAAGCCTGATTGGAACCCCGTGATGATCACCAAGACCAACCGCATCTCGTTCCAGGGCGACTACGGCGCCAACTCCGACATGGCTTGCCGCGACATGTTCCCGGACATGGAGCCGCTGCCCTGCCAGACCTTCGAGGACGCGTTTCTCGCCGTGGAGAACGGCGAGGCCGATCTTGCGATGATCCCGATCGAAAACACCATCGCCGGCCGCGTCGCCGACATCCATCACCTGCTGCCCGACTCGCGGCTGCACATCGTCGGCGAATATTTCATGCCGATCCGCTTCCAGCTGATGGTGCTGCCGGGCGTGTCGCGCGACGAGATCCGCACGGTGCACAGCCATATCCATGCGCTCGGCCAGTGCCGCATGATCGTCCGCGCCAACGGCTGGAAGCCGGTCGTGGCCGGCGATACCGCAGGCGCTGCCAAGCTGGTGGCGGAAAAAGGCGACCGGTCGATGGCAGCCCTTGCGCCGCGGCTCGCTGCCGATCTCTACAAGCTCGAGATCATCGCGGAAAATGTCGAGGACACGGAAAACAACGTCACGCGATTCGTGATCCTCTCGCGCGACGCAAAGGAGATCAAGCGGCAGTCGGACAAGGACGTCATCGTCACGACCTTCGTCTTCAACGTCCGCAACATTCCGGCTTCGCTCTACAAGGCGCTGGGCGGCTTCGCCACTAACGGCATCAACATGACCAAGCTCGAGAGCTACCAGCTCGGCGGCAAGTTCATCGCAACCCAGTTCTACGCCGATATCGAAGGGCATCCGGACGATCCGCATGTGCGCCAGGCCCTCGACGAATTGCGGTATTTTTCCGAGAAGGTCCGCATTCTCGGCTCCTATGCCGCTCATCCGATGCGGCTCGTCCTATAGGAACGCTTTGGCCTGATTTAAAGGGCCAAAACTAACGGCTATCCTTTGTGGCCGGAAGATGGTTATTTTGCGGAGGACCCTCAGCGGTTTGTTTGACGCAGAATTCTCGTATTGCTTCGACGATGCGCCATCATCATGTCCGACAACACTTCACGCATGCCGCCTTCCCACGGCATACGCCACAAAGGTTAGCCTATGATAATCAAGACCCTCCTCCTCGGCTCGGCGGCTGCATTGACGGTCGTAACGGGCGCCCGTGCAGCCGACGCGATCGTTGCTGCAGAACCCGAACCCCTAGAATATGTTCGCGTCTGCGACGCCTTCGGCACCGGCTTTTTCTATATCCCCGGCACAGAAACATGCCTGAAGATCAGCGGCTATGTGCGATCCGATTCAAGCTTCGGCGACGACCCCTATAGCGGCGAGGATCTCGGCTGGGCCGGATTTGCGCGCGGAACCATCCGGCTCGATGCCCGCAACGATACGGAATACGGCACGCTGCGTTCGTTCATCGAACTACGCAGCCAGGCGTCCGTCGATGCTGGCTCGACCTATATCAACAGCGCCTATATCGAGCTGGCCGGCTTCCGTGCGGGCTATGACGATTCGCGGTTCGACACCTGGCTGAATTCGGCCGGCAACATCATCAACGACGATGTCATCGACTACACCGGTGATCGCACGAACCAGGTCAGCTATGTCTATGAGGCTGGAAACGGCTTCTCTGCCCTGATCGGGCTGGAAGAGGGCTCCGGGGACTACGATACCGGCTTTGCCCCCGTTCCGTCCGCGTCCTACAGCGGCGACAACGCTCCGCACATTCTCGGCGGCGTGAAGTACGAGCAGGACTGGGGCGGCATCGCCGCTGTCGGCGGCTATGACAACAATGCCGATGCCTTTGGCGGCAAGATCCGCGTCGATGTCAAGTTCAACGATGCGTTCTCGGTCTTCGTGATGGGCGGCTATCAGTCGGATTGGGACAACGACAATGGTCCCGGCGGCAGCCGTCAGCGGAACTACTATGGCCCCTGGTATGGCGATTGGGCGGCCTGGGGCGGCTTTTCCGCGACGCTGACGGAAAAGGCATCCTTGAACGGCCAGCTTGCCTATGAGGAGGATGGAACGCTGGCGGCGGCGTTGAACGTCGAATACGCGGTGGTACCTGGCCTCACAGTGCAGCCGGAAATCAACTACACCGATTTCGGCGGCGAGCGCGGCAGCGGCGAAGCCTTCGGCGGCATCCTGCGCGTCCAACGCAATTTCTAAGCGCAAACCACCTGGGCAAGAAAACACATCGGCGTCCGCCTCCCGGCGGTCGCCGATTTTCGTTTATCGCGGCCAGTCCAGCCAGTCGCGCATCAGCTGGTGGGCGATGGCGCCCTTCGGCGGCGGGCCGAGCTCGCCGTCAGCCAGCGCCACGCCGGTATTGCGGGCCAGCATCGCGGCCGTCTCCTCGCGGGTAAACCAGCGGCAATCCTCCAGCTCCTGCTCGTCGCGATGGATATCGCGGGACTGGGCCTCGGCGTAGCAGCCGATCATCAGCGTGTGCGGCATCGGCCAGGGCTGCGAGGCATGATAGCGGACGCGGCCAATGCGGATGCCGGACTCCTCGTGGGTTTCGCGCCGCACGGCGTTCTCGATGGTTTCGCCCGGCTCGACGAAGCCGGCGAGGCAGGAATACATGCCTTCCGGAAAATGCGGGCTGCGGCCAAGCAGGCAGAGATCTCGCTCGACGTCGATGGTCAACATGATGACGACCGGATCGGTACGCGGGAAAACCATATGGCCGCAGGCGGTGCAGACGCGGCGGTAGCCGCCGGCCTTGCCCTCCATCGCCGAGCCGCATTTGCCGCAGAAGCGGTTCGCCGCATTCCAGGTGATCAGGCTCGAGGCCTGCGCGAACTGGCCGAGCAGTTCGTCGGGCAGCATCTGCTGGCGATAGAGCGTGCGTCCGTCGGCAAGCTTGAAGGGTTCGGGAAGCGTTTCTTCAGTCAAGCCGACCGGAACCGCCAGCCGCGGCTCGCCGTTGGCCAGGAAGCCAAGCAGGATCGCATCGTCAAGCTCGGGCTCGAGGCCTGCGAGCTCATAGGGCGCGAACAGCGGATCGATGATCTTCTCATCGTGCTTGACGACCAGCTTGCCACCCGAAAAGGCGTATACATGCGCGCCCTCCTTGCGGAAAGCGACTTCGACACAATCGTCGGGTCGATGTTCGGATTGCCGGTCCAGATGATTCTCGGCGAAGGCAACGAGCGTGCTCGGCTCGGGGTGCGGGCTGTGCAGTTCGAAGATCGATTTCGTCATGATCAAAGATTTTCCAGTATCCGTGCTGCGAATGCCTTGCGCTCGTCATCGCCCCAGGGTTCGGCTGTCCCGAAACCCCAGACCGGCCCCGGCCAATTGGCATCGCCCTCGCTGCGGGCGATGACATGGACGTGAAGCTGGCGAACGATATTGCCAAGCGCGCCGACATTGATCTTCGTCGCCCCCGTCGCCTTTTTCAATGCCGAAGCGGCCATGTTCGTCTCGAAAGTCAACATCGCCTGGTCGAGCGGCGTCAGGTCGAAGATTTCCGACACGCCGTAGCGCTGCGGAATGAGCACCAGCCAGGGCCAGCGGCGGTCGTTGTTGATGCGAAGCTGGCAAAGTCCAAGCGTGACGATCAGCAATCCATCGCGTTCAAGGCGTTCATCGATATCGAAGGCAGGCAAGCGTATCTCCCGGATCGGTGATTTTTCTTTTGTTTGCACAAAGATAGCAGTTTTTTGAAGGCGTGGCTTGCATTTGGTTTCGATATTGCCGATATGAGAGCCGGGAGGTTGGTGGTGGACGAGCCACTCGCCAACCGGGTCAGGTCCGGAAGGAAGCAGCCCCAACGAGCCAGGCACGGGTCATCGTGCCAGCCTCCCACCCTTTTCCTTCTGTCCTGTCTGGACACGACTTGGTGCCAAGCGGCAGGGGCGATGAGCGAAAATACGTTGATCCCGACATCTGAAAAACCCGCCGCCTACCGGGTTCTCGCGCGCAGATACCGCCCCAAGGATTTCTCCGATCTGATGGTCGGCCAGGAACCGATGGTGCGCACGCTGACCAACGCGTTCGACACCGGCCGCATCGCCCAGGCCTACATGCTGACCGGCGTGCGCGGCGTCGGCAAGACGACGACGGCGCGCATCCTGGCGCGCGCGCTGAACTACAAGACGAGCGAAATCGACACGCCGACCATCGACCTGCGTATCCCCGGCGAACATTGCCAGGCGATCATGGAAGGCCGCCATGTGGACGTCATCGAGATGGACGCGGCCTCCCATACCGGTATCGACGATATTCGCGAGATCATCGAGCAGGTGCGCTACCGGCCGGTTTCGGCGCGCTACAAGGTCTATATCATCGACGAAGTGCATATGCTCTCGACCCAGGCCTTCAACGGCCTGTTGAAGACGCTCGAAGAGCCGCCGGAGCATGTCAAGTTCATTTTCGCGACGACCGAGATCCGCAAGGTTCCGATCACGGTGCTGTCGCGCTGCCAGCGCTTCGATCTGCGCCGCATCGGCGCGTCCGATCTCGTTGGCCTATTCACCACCATTCTCGGCAAGGAAGGCATTTCGGCCGATCCCGACGCGCTCGCGATGATCGCACGCGCGGCCGAAGGTTCGGCGCGCGACGGTCTCTCTCTGCTCGACCAGGCGATCGCCCATGGCGGCGGCGTGGTCGAAGTTGAAGCAGTGCGCTCGATGCTCGGGCTTGCCGATCGCGCCAGGATCGTCGATCTGTTCCAGCATATCGTCAAAGGCGATGTCGCGGCAGCGCTCGAGGAGTTCAACGGACAGTACGAGGCGGGCGCCAGCCCGTCGGTGGTGCTGACCGACCTTGCTGACTTCACCCATCTCGTCACCCGGCTGAAATATGTGCCGGATGCCGCGAACGACCAGTCGCTGAGTGAGATCGAACGCACCCGCGGCGCCGAATTCTCCTCCAGCATCGCCGTGACGACGCTGTCGCGCATCTGGCAGATGCTCTTGAAGGGCATTCCGGAAACGGAAAGCTCGTCGCGTCCGGCCGGAGCCGCCGAGATGGTGTTGATCCGCCTTGCCCATGCCGCCCACCTGCCCTCGCCGGAAGATGCGGCCCGCCGGCTGCTCGAACTGTCCGGAGGCGACCTCGCGCGGCAGCCTTCCGCGCCGAACGGCAGCAACGGCAGCGGGGCGCAGGCCACCCTTGCGAGCAGCGCCATGCAGGTCCGCGGCAGCGATATGCTGCCGGCACAGCGCGCGACAGGAAACGGTGCGACCATGTTGCGCGCCGTGCCGAACGCAGCACCCCAACCGGAAATGCCAGTCGGCAAGACGGAAGAAAAGCCGGTCGAAGTCTCCTCAGCAAAAGCGGAACCGAAGGTCTCCGTCAAATCGGCGGGCGACATTGCAGAGCTGTGCGCCGCAAACCGCGATATCAGGCTGAAGACGCTGGTGCGCAATTTCGTCCGTCTCGTCAATCTGGAGCCCGGACGGCTGGAACTCAACCTGCCGGACGATGCGCCGAAAACGCTGGTTGCCGAGCTTCAGAAAAAGCTGGAGGATTGGACGGGCATCCGCTGGATGGTGATCCTCAGCCGCGAGCCCGGCCAACCGACGCTCGTGGAGGCCGAAGCGGCCACTAAGGAGCGACAATTCAACGACGCTCGGCAGGACCCGGACGTCGTCGCCATCATCGCACGGTTTCCCGGCGCAAAGATCGCCGACGTCAGGATAAAGGGGCCGGAACCGGAGGAAGAGCCGCAGGCTGTGGCCGCCGCCGAATCCGAGGAAGGCGATATCCTTCCCGGCGACGATATTGAGCACTAAGTCTACGAGATCACCGCGAGACAGGAAGAGGACACGGCGATGCGCGACATCATGGGCATGATGGGCAAGGTCAAGGAAATGCAGGCCAAGATGGAGAAGATGCAGGAAGAGATTTCTGCGCTCGAAGTCGACGGCTCCTCCGGCGGCGGTCTGGTCACCGTTCGCATGGACGGCAAGGGCAACCTGAAAGGCGTCAAGATCGACCCGTCGCTCTTCAAGGAAGACGATGTCGAGATCCTCGAGGACCTGATCGTCGCCGCCCACAAGGACGGCAAGGACAAGGCCGAGGCGATCACCGCCGAAAAGACCCGCGCGCTCACCGCCGGCCTGCCGATCCCTCCCGGCATGAAACTGCCGTTCTAGGCCGCAACGCCTCACGAGAGACTCGCGTTTGGGCGATTCCGTTCGCTACAGATATGGAGTAGAACCGCCGCATGGCAAAGCGAGTCACCGGCCCCGAAATCGAAAAACTCATTCAGCTTCTGGCGAAGGTGCCCGGGCTCGGGCCGCGCTCGGCCCGGCGCGCAGCACTTCATCTCGTCAAGAAGAAGGACCAGCTGCTCGGCCCGCTCGCCGACGCGATGGGTGATGCCTATGCCAAGGTTCGGATCTGCTCGTGCTGCGGCAATGTCGATACCAGTGATCCCTGCAGCGTCTGCTCCGACGACCGGCGCGACAATTCCGTGATCATCGTCGTCGAGGACGTCTCCGACCTCTGGGCGCTGGAGCGGGCAGGCGCGATGAGCACCGCCTATCACGTGCTCGGCGGGACGCTCTCGCCGCTCGACGGCGTCGGGCCCGACGACCTCAACATCAAGGGGCTGATCGAGCGCGTCGGCAAGGGCGGCGTGCGCGAACTGATCATCGCCGTGAATGCCACCGTCGAGGGCCAGACCACCGCCCATTACATCACCGACCAGCTCGGCGGCCTTGATGTCAAGATCACCCGTCTCGCCCACGGCGTCCCCGTCGGCGGCGAGCTCGACTATCTGGACGAGGGCACGCTGACGGCGGCGTTGCGGGCGAGGACGGTGATTTGACGAAGAACTCTACGCCCGTCATTCCTGTGCTTGTCACAGGAATCCAGCCACGGGACGTCCGTCGCGTGAAAGAGTCTCTTGCGCCATGGACATGGCGCGGCTGGATCCCCGCCACAAGGGCGAGGATGACGGAGTGTGCGGACACGCCACGCGGGACACAGCTACTGAATAGCATGTTGGAAATACTAAAGACCATTCTGAAAAGCCGGCAACGGATACGACTGATCTTCCCCCTTGAGGGGGAGATGTCGGCGACGCCGACAGAGGGGGGTAAGGCGCGGCATACTCTGGCGATTGTGATCGCGACGATTGTATCGCTGATGCCCCTGCCCGCGCTCGCAGCCTCCAAGGCCAAGACCGAGGCGCAGTTCCGCCAGTGGCTGCAGACCGACCTCTGGCCGGAAGCTGAGAAGGCCGGCATTTCGGAAAAATCCTTCACCGCCGCCTTTGCCGGCGTGACGCTCAACTGGGACCTGCCGGACCTCGTGCCGCCGGGCACCAAGCCGCCGAGCGAGCAGAAGCAGAGCCAGGCGGAATTCTCTTCGCCCGGCGCCTATTTCTCCGAACAGCGCCTGCAGGGATTGACTGCCTCCGGCCGTAGCCTAGCCAAGACCCATGCCGCGACGCTCAGGCGGATCGAAAAGACCTATGGCGTGCCGGGACCGGTCGTGCTCGCCATATGGGGCCGCGAATCAGGTTTCGGCCGTGCGAAGATCCCGCATCCGATCATGGACGTGCTGGCGACCAAAGCCTTCATGTCGACGCGCGGCGATCTCTTCCGCCGTGAACTGATCGCCGCCCTTCATATCCTCGACAGCGGCGACGTGCGTGAAGCGGAGATGATGGGCTCGTGGGCCGGCGCCATGGGCCAGCCGCAGTTCCTGCCGACCAGCTTCTTGAAATATGCCGTCGATTTCGATGGCGACGGTCGCCGCGATATCTGGAAATCGGTGCCGGACGTGCTCGGCTCAATCGCCCATTATATGTCTGAAAAAGGCTGGCAGCGTGACCGCGACTGGGGTTTTGAAGTTAGCATCCCCTCGAATGTCTCCTGTGCCCAGGAAGGGCCGGACCTTGCCAAGCCGATCGCGCAATGGGCCTCGAGCGGCATTGGGCGGATTTCCGGCAAGGCCTTTCCGGCCGACGAAACCAAGGCCAGCGGCATGATGCTGGTGCCGGCCGGTCGCCATGGACCGGAATTCATTGTCACGCCGAATTTCTACGTGATCAAGGAATACAACAACTCCGACCTCTATGCCCTGTTCATCGGCAACCTCGCAGACCGGATTTCATCGGGTGGCGGCGCCTTCAAGGGCCAGTTCGGCGACGTCGGCAAGATGTTGCGCTCGGACGTCTTGAAGATGCAGAAGAACCTGCAGGCGCAGGGCTATGATATCGGCAAGGCCGACGGCCTCGCCGGCTACAAGACCCGCCGCTCGCTGGGCGACTGGCAGGCAAAGAACGGCCTGGCACCGACGTGTTTTCCGGATGCCGGGCTGAAGGCCAAGCTACGCTGAGCAGAAGCGGCAGCACCATCCCGCTCAATGCATGTCCATCTGCTGCTTGTAGCGTTCGTAGTCGTAGGGAAGGATGGTCTGGCGTTCGATCATCCGATGCACGCGCGGCGGGGTCTCGCCGCGATGCAGTTCCAGCAGTCGGTCACCGATTTCTGCGTCGGCCTGCGTGCGGCGCTGGTTGTGGCGGACATATTCGACCCAGGTCGGCACGTGATAGGTCTCGGTCCACACCGTCGGGTTTTCCAGATCCCGCATCAACCCCCATTGCCCGGCACCATCGCGGATGCGGACGCGGCGGCGTTCGGCCATGGCGGTCAGGAAGTCCGGCACGTCACCGTCGGCGATATCGTAGTCGATCATCACGACGATCGGCCCGCTGCGGGGCTTGAGATCGAGCTTCAGGAGCGGCTCCGAGAAACGGTTGAGCGGATCGAGATTGAGCGATTGGAATTCCGGCAGCGGCAATCTCAGGCCGATGGCGGCGCCGACAATCATCAGCCCAGCGGAAGCGATCAGCGCATTGGCCGGGCCATAGGTCTCGGCCGCCTGCCCCCACATCCAGCTGCCCGCGGCGATGCCGCCGAAGGTGGTGGTCTGGTAGAGCGACAGTGCCCGCCCGACGACCCAGCGCGGGGTCGAAAGCTGCACCGTCGTATTGAACAGCGACAGCGCCAGTACCCAGCCGGCGCCTGAGAGAAGAAGCGCAAGGCTGGTCAGCCAGCCATAGGGGCTGGACGCGGTGATGAGAGCGCTGACGGCAAAACCGGCAAAGGCGATGCGCACGATCCACTCGCTCGACAGATCCTCCCGCAGCCGGGCGCTGAGCAGCGCCCCGGCAATGGCGCCGAGGCCGAAGGCGCCGAGCATGATGCCGTAGGTGAGCGGCCCGCCAGCAACGAGATCGCGGGCGACCAGCGGCAGGAGCGCCAAGATGGCGCTGGCCGACAGGCCGAAGACGAAGCCGCGGAACAGCACCTTGCCGATATTGGGCGACATCGCGACGTAGCGTAGGCCGGCGGAAATCGCCCGGCCCATCGATTCGCGCGGCAGCGTCGAGAGCGTCACTTCCCGCCGCCAGCGGATGAGCGCAAAGAGAAGCGCGAAATAGCTCAGCGTATTGGCGGCAAACGCCGCGGCCGCGCCGGCCGCCGCGACGATGGCGCCGCCGATCGCGGGGCCGACCGAACGGGTAATGTTGAAGCCCATGCTGTTCAGCGCCACGGCGGCGGGCAGCACGTCGCGCGGCACCATATCGCCGACGGAGGCCTGCCAGGAGGGATTGTTGAGCGCCGTGCCGCAGCCGATCAGGAAGGTGAAGAGCAGAAGCAGCCACGGTGTGACAAGGCCAAAATGGGCGCAGACCGTCAAAAGCGCCGAGACGGCCAGCATGAAACACTGGGCGATCAGCATGATCCGGCGCCGGTCGAAATTGTCGGCGAGCGCGCCGGAGACAAGCGAAAACAGCATGATCGGCAGCGACGTCGAGGCCTGCACCAGCGCCACCATGTTCACCGAATCCGAGATCGACGTCATCATCCAGGCGGCGCCGACGGCCTGGACGAGGCCGCCGAAGTTGGAGGCGAGGCTCGCTACCCAGATGATACGGAACGTGTCGTGCCTGAACGGCGCCAATGGCGATAGTCGATGCGGCAAGCGCTGTCCCCCACCCTGTCTTGTTCTGAAGTACTTGTGAGGCCCAATCTAGGCCAGAACAATTGCCGGGCAAGCAAAAGCACGACCGCCGGCAGGATTTTGCCACTTGAGCTTCGCTCCAGCGGTTTTACCGGCGCAGACTCGGCATATCTTGCATTTGCCGATGATCGAGCGTATATGACGCTCAAATTCTTGATCGGTTGATGAAGAGTGGGCCCGTCAGGACCCGCTCTTTTTTATTAGCCGATGGTTTGGGAGAGCATCGTTTGTCCGACACGACAGCGACAGAAAACACGCAGGAACCGCGGCTGATCACCGAAACCGGAATCGACCGCCGCATCGCCGACATCATCGAGCCAGTGCTCGTTCCGATGGGATACCAGCTGGTGCGGGTTCGCCTGACCTCGCAGAACGGTGCGACGCTGCAGATCATGGCCGAGCGGACCGACGGCACGATGACTGTGCAGGATTGCGAAGCCATCTCGACGGCGATTTCGCCGGTTCTCGATGTGGAAGATCCGGTCGACAAGGCGTATCATCTCGAAGTGTCGTCGCCCGGCATCGACCGGCCGATGGTGCGCAAGTCGGATTTCAGCCGCTGGGCCGGCCATCTGATCAAGTGCGAGACCTCGATCCTGGTCGATAATCGCAAGCGTTTTCGGGGTAAGATCGTTGCGGCCGACGATGAGGGTTTCACCATCGAGCGCGATCAGCCGGCCTATGGCGAAGAGCCGCGGGTCACCATTCCGTTCACGGCGCTGGCCGAAGGCCGGCTGATCCTGACGGACGACCTGATCCGTGATGCGCTGGCGGCGGACAAGAAGGCCAAGGCGGCCCAAGCCGCACATGGCCAAGCCGCACACGGGACAGCGGCGAACGAAAACTTCGAAGACGAAGATTCGCCGATCGAATGAGTTTAAGGCGCGGAACGCTTCAGGATGAAGCCCCGGCAATCAGACGGAGACTTGAAAATGGCAGTGAGTGCTAACCGGCTCGAACTTCTGCAGATCGCGGATGCCGTCGCGCGCGAAAAGGTGATCGACCGCGAAATCGTTCTGGCCGCCATGGCCGACGCGATCCAGAAGGCGGCACGCTCGCGCTATGGTTCAGAGAGCAACATCCGCGCCGACATCAATTCCAAGACCGGTGAGATTCGCCTGCAGCGCCTGCTCGAGGTGGTCGAGGCTGCCGAGGATTATTCCACGCAGATCCCGCTCGAGCTCGCCCGCGACCGCAATCCGGACGCCAAGCTCGGCGACTTCATCGCCGATCCGCTGCCGCCGATGGATTTCGGCCGCATCGCCGCCCAGTCTGCCAAGCAGGTCATCGTCCAGAAGGTGCGCGAAGCCGAGCGTGACCGCCAGTTCGACGAATTCAAGGATCGCATCGGCGAGATCGTCAACGGCACGGTCAAGCGCGTCGAATACGGCAACGTCATCGTCGATCTCGGCCGTGGCGAAGGCATCATCCGCCGTGACGAAATGATCCCGCGCGAGAACATGCGCTATGGCGATCGCGTCCGCTCTTACGTCTATGATGTGCGTCGCGAACAGCGCGGGCCTCAGATCTTCCTGTCGCGTACCCATCCGCAGTTCATGGTGAAGCTGTTCACCATGGAAGTTCCGGAAATCTACGACGGCATCATCCAGATCCGCTCGGTTGCTCGCGACCCCGGCTCGCGCGCCAAGATCGCCGTGATCTCGAACGATAGCTCGATCGATCCGGTCGGCGCCTGCGTCGGTATGCGCGGTTCGCGCGTCCAGGCCGTCGTCGCCGAACTACAGGGTGAAAAGATCGACATCATTCCGTGGAGCCAGGATCCGGCGTCGTTCATCGTCAACGCGCTGCAGCCGGCCGAAGTCGCCAAGGTCGTTCTCGATGAGGACGCGGAGCGCATCGAAGTCGTGGTTCCGGACGAGCAGCTTTCGCTCGCCATCGGCCGCCGCGGCCAGAACGTTCGCCTCGCCTCGCAGCTGACCGGCTGGGACATCGACATCATGACGGAAGCGGAAGAATCCGAGCGCCGCCAGAAGGAATTCAACGAGCGGACCAACCTGTTCATGGAAGCGCTCGATGTGGACGAGATGGTCGGCCAGGTTCTGGCTTCGGAAGGCTTCGCCGCCGTCGAGGAACTGGCTTACGTGGAACTCGATGAAATCGCCTCGATCGACGGTTTCGACGAAGACACGGCAAACGAACTGCAGACCCGCGCCCGCGAATATCTCGAGCGCCTCGAAGCGGAAATGGATGCCAAGCGCAAGGAACTCGGTGTTTCCGACGAACTGCGCACGATCGACGGCATGACCGGCCAGATGCTGGTGGCTCTCGGCGAAGACGGCATCAAGACGATGGAAGACTTTGCCGGCTGCGCCGCCGACGATCTCGTCGGCTGGTCCGAGCGCAAGGACGGCGAGACGAAGAAGTTCGAAGGCCTGTTCTCCAAGCTTGAAGTCTCGCGCATCGAAGCCGAACGCATGGTCCTGCAGGCGCGTCTCGCTGCCGGCTGGATCACCGAAGAGGACCTGGTACGCGAAGAGCAAGCGCTCGAAGTCGTGGAAGGCGCGGAACAGGACGCCTGAGGAGGCGTCGCTGATCGTGATCCGGGCCGCCGATGCTGCTTGAAGACAAAGACCCCGCCGGGGACATCGAAGGTGAAGCAGTGAACGGCCGCATGTGCATCGTGACACGGCAGAGCGGAACGCCGGAAACGCTGATCCGCTTTGTCGCCGCCCCCGATGGCCGGGTGGTGCCAGACCTGAAGAAGCAGCTGCCGGGCCGCGGCTGCTGGGTCAGCGCCGAACGGACGGTGCTTGAAAAGGCAATCGCAAAGAAGCTGTTTGCCCGCGGCCTGAAGAAGGCCGATGTGACGGCCGGGCCGGAGCTCGCCGACGAGGTGGACCGGCTCTTGTCGCAGCAGCTCGCCGGCATGATGAACATGGCGCGCAAGGCAGGCCAGTTCATCAGCGGCGCCTCGAAGGTGGAGCAGGCGGTGCGCGGCATGGCGGCGCTTGCCACGTTCCATGCGGTCGACGCGGCCGCCGACGGCGTTCGCAAGATCGACCAGGCGCGCAAGGCGATGAGCTTTGTCGCCGATGACGGAAAGGAAATACCCTCCTTCCGCTTCTTCACCGAGGCGGAAATGGGAGGGCTTTTGGGCCAGAATGCTTTTATCCATGCTTGCGCGCTTGCAGGGCAGGCGGGTGAGGGTGTAGTGAAGCGCGCAAACATGCTCGAAAGGTACCGGGGAACCGTCCCGGTCCGAGCCGTCGGCGCCGAAACTGGCTTGCCGACACAATGACGCGGGTCACCGGCGAAGGCCGGCCAAACTGCGATTGTAGATATGAAATCGAACGACGGGGTCTGGTGATACGCATCCGGCCCTGATCTTAGGAACGGAACGGAATGACCGACAACAACGACGACAAGACATTCGGCGGAGCCAAGAAGACGCTGACCCTGAAGCCCTCCGGGGTCAGTCAGGGAACTGTTCGGCAGGACATGGGTCGCGGCCGGACGAAGGCGGTCGTGGTCGAAACGCGCAAGCGGCGGCCGCATCGGCCCGAAGACGAAAAGCCGGTTGTTCCGATCACAGCACCTTCCCCTGTGCCGCGGGTCGCCGAGCAGCGCCCGGCTCCGGTGCAGCAGCCGTCGCGCTCTGTCCCTCAGGGCCAGCAGCCGCGCCAGGACAATCGCCAGCCGGACAATAACCGTCCGCGCGTCGGCGTGGTCCTCAACCAGCTCTCCGCCGGCGAGATCGATGCGCGCCGCCGCGCTTTGGCAGAAGCGCAACTTCGCGACGCGGAAGACGCCAAGCGCCGCGCTGCCGAAGAGGCGGTCCGCCAGGCCGAGGAAGCCGCCCGTCTGAAGCTGGAGCAGGAAGAAGCAGCCCGCCGCGCCGCCGAAGAGGCTGCCCGCTCGCCCGCCGAACGCGAGGCCGACAGGGTCGCAGCCGAAGCGGCGAAGGCCGCTGAAGCAGAAGCGGCCGCCGTCGAAGCCCGCAAGGCCGAAGACCGGGCACGCGCACAGGCCATCAAGCCTGCGACGACGCCAGCGGTTACGCCGCCGGTCGGCCTGCGCGCCCGCAAACCGGAAGCCGAAGAAGAAGAGAACCGTCCGAACCGTGGCGCCACCGCACCGGTGCGCGGCAAGGTCGTTCGTCCGGAGCCTGCCAAGGCGCCTGCCCGTCCAAAGACGGAAGAAGAGCGCCGCAAGGGCAAGCTGACGCTGACGGCTGCTCTCGATGACGAGGGCAATCCGCGCGGCCGCTCGATGGCTGCCATGCGCCGCCGTCAGGAGAAGTTCCGTCGCAGCCAGATGCAGGAAACCCGCGAAAAGGTGATGCGCGAAGTGATTTTGCCGGAAACCATCACCATTCAGGAACTGTCGCAGCGTATGTCCGAACGGGCCGTCGACGTGATCAAGTACCTGATGAAGGAAGGCCAGATGATGAAGCCGGGCGACGTCATCGACGCCGACCTTGCCGAACTCATCGCCAGCGAATTCGGCCATACCGTCAAGCGCGTTTCGGAATCCGACGTTGAAGAAGGTCTCTTCGATGCGGCCGATACCGGCGAAATGCTGCCGCGCCCGCCGATCGTGACCATCATGGGCCACGTCGACCACGGCAAGACCTCGCTGCTCGACGCCATCCGCCATGCGAACGTCGTGTCGGGTGAAGCCGGCGGCATCACCCAGCATATCGGCGCCTATCAGGTGGAGCAGAACGGCAGCAAGATCACCTTCATCGATACCCCAGGCCACGCTGCGTTCACCGCAATGCGTGCCCGTGGTGCACAGGCGACCGACATCGCCGTTTTGGTGGTTGCAGCCGACGACAGCGTCATGCCGCAGACGATCGAATCGATCAGCCACGCAAAGGCTGCCGGCGTTCCGATCATCGTGGCGATCAACAAGATCGACAAGCACGAGGCAAACCCGGACAAGGTGCGTCAGCAGCTGCTGCAGCATGAGGTGTTCGTGGAGTCCATGGGCGGTGAAGTGCTCGACGTCGAAGTGTCGGCAAAGACAGGCCTCGGCCTCGACAAGCTGCTCGAAGCCATCCTGCTCCAGGCCGAAATCCTCGATCTGCGCGCCGATGCGGACCGCACGGCAGAAGGCACCGTCGTCGAAGCCCAGCTCGATCGCGGCCGCGGTGCGGTTGCCACCGTTCTCGTTCACAAGGGTACGCTGAAGCCGGGCCAGATCATCGTTGCCGGCGACCAGTGGGGCCGCGTGCGCGCACTCGTCAACGACAAGGGCGAACACGTCAAGGAGGCTCCGCCGTCGATGCCTGTGGAGATCCTCGGTCTTTCCGGCACGCCGCTGGCGGGCGACAAGTTCGCTGTCGTCGAGAACGAAAGCCGTGCCCGCGAAATCTCCGAGTACCGTCAGCGGCTGACCCGCGACAAGGCCGTTGCCCGTGCATCCGGCCAGCGCGGTTCGCTCGAGCAGATGATGATGACGCTGCAGAACACCGGCCTGAAGGAATTTCCTCTGGTCATCAAGGGCGACGTGCAGGGTTCGATCGAAGCCATTGCCGGTGCTCTCGACAAGCTCGGGACCGACGAAGTCCGCGCCCGCATCGTGCATTCCGGTGCCGGCGGCATCACCGAGTCCGACATCTCGCTGGCGGAAGCCTCGAATGCCGCGATCATCGGCTTCAACGTCCGTGCCAACGCACAGGCGCGCACCGCGGCTGAGCGCGCCGGTATCGAAATCCGCTACTACAACATCATCTACGATCTGGTGGATGACGTGAAGGCGGCGATGTCGGGCCTGCTCTCGCCGGAACGCCGCGAAACCTTCCTCGGCAATGCCGAGATCCTCGAGGTGTTCAACATCACCAAGACCGGCAAGGTCGCGGGTTGCCGCGTCATCGAAGGCAAGGTCGAGCGTGGTGCCGGTGTTCGCCTGGTTCGCGACAACGTCGTCATCCACGAAGGCAAGCTCAAGACCCTCAAGCGCTTCAAGGACGAAGTCTCCGAAGTGCCGATGGGCCAGGAATGCGGCATGGCCTTCGAGAACTACGAGGATATCCGCGCCGGAGACACGATCGAGTGCTTCCGTGTCGAGCACATCACCCGCACGCTGTAAGCGTTCCTGGGTTGATTTTCCAGAATGGCGGCTTCGGCCGCCATTTTGCTGTGTGGGGTTCAAACCGCAGCGAACACTGCGACGGGATTTCTGACGCTTGATGCGGAAATACTGCGCGGAACATCTTCCACCGGCTGATCCGCCTGAAAATGGCCATGGCGGCGGCGGTTGGCAGCGGCTACGTTGCTGGAATTAATCCATTCGGAAGGTTCCAGATGCTTGCCCAATTCCTCGCCATTACCCTGATCAACACGTTCACCTGGTTCGGCGGGCAAGGGTATTGTGCCTACGACTTTGCCGTTCTGGGGAACGGCGAAGAACTGACGGATATTTCGCTGACGCTGCGGCCGCAATTCGATCCGCAGAACACCGCGACCGGCAACACCGAACTGCCGGATGAAACCATCAGTTTCGACACTCTCGGCGGCTCGGCGGACAATGCGGGGAATACGGCGAAGATCGAGACCGACTGCAATGTCGAAGGATTCGATATTGTCGCTGCCACGGGGACGGCCGATGGGGAGGCCCTGGATCTCGTCGCGACGGGGCGTGTTGAGATCGACACCTACAAGCCGCTGACCCTGAAAATCGGAGAATAGCGCCACGGCGCGAACCGCGGCGCCACTGACTTAGATTTGTTTGCCGATTTTGGCGTCGACAGACTGCGCGTTCGATCCCCTAATGGCAAAGAAGAGGAAGATCGCGGCCCAGAGGATCGATTTTTCAGCACCGGCGAGACCCTCGCCCGTGACGATGCCGTGGAAATAGACCGTGACCAAAAGCACGATCATTGCCGCGAAGGAGGCCGGCCGCGTGAACAGGCCGATCGCGACCATGATGCCGCCGAAGAATTCGGTGGCCGACAGCAGCGGTGACCAGAAGACGCCGGGGTAGAAGCCGAGGCTCTCGACCATGCCGACTGCGCCGAAGGGATTGATGATCTTGCCGTAGCCATGGGTGACGAGAAGGACGCCTGCGACAACGCGCAGCAACGTTTCCGCCGTCGTATCGAGTGGCAGATAGAACCGCTGCAGCGCGGGCAGCATGGCTGGCGGCCGGGTCGATGAAATGTCGGTCATGTTGACTCCTCATGAATGTTCGCAACGCAACACTCTCTTGCTGCGGCAACTGCGACGATCAAGGCATCCCGCATAAAAACATGATAAATTTAGTTGACAATTTCGTGAGGCCTTCGTGCACTCATGCGATTGCGGCTTCGGCCGGCGGCCGCTAAGTTGCGGCCTCTGAACGCATTGACGGACCCTGACATGAGCGAAAAGCCCCGCATCACCATCCTCTATTGCACCCAATGCAACTGGCTGCTGCGCGCCGCCTGGATGGCGCAGGAACTGCTCTCCACCTTCGGCGACAGCCTCGGCGAAGTGGCGCTCGTTCCCGGCACCGGAGGCAATTTCGAAATCCGTGTTGGTGAGACGCTGATTTGGGAGCGCAAGCGCGACGGCGGTTTTCCCGGGCCGAAGGAGCTGAAGCAGCGTGTGCGCGACGTGATCGAACCGGAGCGTGACCTCGGTCACACGGACCGGACCTGACGTTTTGACGGCAGGCCTGCTTTTCTCTGTTTTCTGCGCCGCCTTCCTGTCCGCGACGCTGCTGATGGGCGTGTCCGAGGCGGCTCTCGTTGTCGCGGCCACGCAGCCGGACGCCCAGCCCTTTCAGCTCTTTTTTGCCGCGACCGCCGGCAACGTGCTTGGCGCGGTCGTCAATTTCGCGCTCGGGCGTTCTCTGCTGCGCTTCGAAGGCCGCCGCTGGTTTCCCGTCAGCCCGGCGAACCGGCGCAAGGCCGAGGCACTGTTTTGCCGCTATGGCCGGCCTGTTCTGCTGTTTTCCTGGCTGCCGGTGATCGGCGATCCGCTGACGCTTGCGGCCGGGTTGCTGCGAACGCCTTTTGCCATTTTTCTCGCCTATGTGACGATCGGCAAGGCGGCACGCTATGCCGTGCTGCTTTGGCTCTGGGACGTCATCGCCAGATGACCTTTCCAAACAAAACGGCGGGGATTTACCCCGCCGTCGATCAAACGAGCACACGCTCAACGATAGGGCGAATAGCAGATCCTGTAGACGCCGCCATAGCTCAGGAACCGGTTGGTCGCCGGATTGTAGGAGCGATACCGCTGCAGGCACCAGTTTACATGCGCGCTATAACCACGGCGGACATAGCGATCGCGGTAATACGGCCGGGGCGCGATGTAGACCTCGACATTGGGCCGCCGGTAGTAAGGCCGGTACGGCCGGTAGCCGTAGGGCCGATAGTAGCGGCGGTCGCCATAATAAGGCCGGTAGTCACGATACGAGCCGCCATAGTCACGACGGTAGTACTGCACTTGCGTCGGTTGATCGATCTTCACATCCGGAACGGCAAGCGGAATCGCCTGCGCAGAAGCCACAGGTGTCATGATGGACGCGGCGCTCAACGCGCAGCCAATAACGAAATTTCGAAATCCCGCCATTTGTTTCCTCATTTCTCCCAAAAGGGTTTGCTTCGGTTGATGTCCCTGTTTCATATAATGGTCAGTATTTTTGTTTATTCGTGCTTCGCCCTTTGCCCGACTGCAATTCAGCGTCTTTCGACGTCTCGCCCCTTCCAACTGGGCAGAATGCGCCAATATTTCCTGTAAGTCACTCGCCCCGTTATCAAAATCCTGTCAACCAGACGGAGGATAGATTGAGCTTGAAATTCGGAACCAGCGGCCTGCGCGGCCTCTCCATCGACCTGAACGGCCCTCCCGCGGCCATCTACGCAACCGCGTTTGCACGCTATCTGCTGTCGTCCGGCCAGGCGAAACCCGGCGATCCGATCCTTCTCGGCCGGGATTTTCGCGATTCGAGCCCGGCGATCTCGGCCATCTGCGCCGGCGCGCTCTCGCGTGCTGGCCTCACAGTCCTCGATTGCGGCACGGTGCCAACGCCGGCGCTGGCGCTGTACGGCCTTGAAAAGGGCGCGGCCGGGCTGATGATCACCGGCTCGCACATCCCCGCCGACCGCAACGGCATCAAGTTCTACCGGCCCGACGGCGAGATCGCCAAGAGCGACGAAGAGGCAATCAGCGCCGAGGCAGCCAAGCTACAGGCATCCTCCGCCGGTGCCATCCCGGGCGCGGCGGAGGACCATTCGGAGCAGGCGAAGGCCCTCTTCCTTGCCCGCAACACGAATATCCTGCCCACCGGGGCGCTATCCGGCCTGAAGGTCGGTGTTTATCAGCACAGCACCGTCGCCCGCGACCTTTTTGTCGATGTCCTCTCGCACTATGGCGCCGAGGTCATGCCGCTCGGCCGCTCCGGGACCTTCATCCCCGTCGATACCGAAGCCGTTTCTCCCGCGACGATCGATCTGCTCAAGACCTGGACCGCCGAACATGGCCTCGATGCCATCGTCTCCGCCGATGGCGATGGTGACCGGCCGCTGGTCAGCGACGAAACCGGCCTGCCGCTGCGCGGCGACCTCATCGGACTGATTGCCGCCCAGTTTGCCGGCGCGGCGGTTGCCGTCACGCCCGTCACCTCCAATTCGGGCCTCGAGCGTCAACCGGGCATTTCCATCCGGCGTACCCGCGTCGGCTCGCCCTTCGTCATTGAAGGCATGCTGGAAGCCGTGCACCAGGGTCAGACGGGCGTCGCCGGCTTCGAGGCCAATGGCGGCACACTGACCGCCACGGATTTCACGCTCAACGGCACCGTGCTCAAGGCCCTGCCGACGCGCGACAGTTTCCTCCCGGCGCTTGCCGTGCTCGCCCGTGCCGCACGTGCAGGCAAGACCCTCTCGGCGCTGGCCGCAAGCTATGCCCTGCCGGTGGCGCTGAGCGACCGGATCGAGAATTTTCCGCTTGAGACCAGTGCTGCACTCATGGCCTATCTGCGCGGCGGCCGGGACAATCTGGCGCAATGCCTCGAGCCGATCGGCACACCGGAAAGCATCAGTGACATCGACGGATTGCGGGTCACGCTCACGGATGGCCGCGTCATCCACTTCCGTCCGTCCGGCAATGCGCCGGAGATGCGCTGCTATGTCGAGGCGGAAACTGCCGAGCAGGCGCAGGCGCTGCTCGAACAAGGCCTCGACCGTATCCGCGCTTTCGCCCGGCAGCAGGGATGAGGCAGGTTATCATGCAAATTCATTTCGGCCGAAAAGCCTTGTAATCCAAGCCTTTGTCCGACATTTCAGCAGGGTTTTCAAGAAAACTTCAAAAACCCTGTTGACACCAAAGCGTCAGCCCCTTACATGCCGGTCCGTCGCCCAGATGGCGGAATTGGTAGACGCGCCAGCTTCAGGTGCTGGTACTCGCAAGGGTGTGGAGGTTCGAGTCCTCTTCTGGGCACCATTCCATTCTAAGTGCTTGATTTAATTCAAGGACTTTTATGCTTGTCAGTAATGTTCCAGCTGTAGCAGTGTTTGTTATAGTCGAGGCATTCAAAGCATGAGAACACTGCCCGAACGGCTTATGGTGCGCAACTGCACCTTCTATTGCCGGATGTGGTGCCGCGCGACCTCGCGCGAACCTTTGGCCGGCAGCTGGTTGTCATCTCCTTGCGGACAAAAGACCTCACGCTGATCGATTCGAAGACGGCTCGAGCCCGATTTCTAAAGATCGCCCGGCAGCACGCTATCGACGTGAGCGACCGTGAGTTCACACAACGTGCCGAGCTTTTCCGAGAAGCGAGCGAGACGCCGACACGGCTGTGGAGCGGCGAACTGGTGCCCCTGCCGACGCCCGCGGATTTCGGCCATGACCAAGAAGATGCCTACACATATTTTGACCACTTGGTCGCGGACGGCGATCTGAATCACGTCCTGATAGGCTCGAGCTTCCCAAAGAGCGCGGCAAACGGCACTTTTTTGGTATCCAAGTGAACCATCTCCACTTTCGTCATGTCGTATTTTGAAGCTTCGGTTTTGCTTGCGGGCTTCTTCTTTCGTATCGATTGCGCGTGATCGGTTCCTCTGGCCGATTTCGGCGCTGCCTTGGGCGTGGCGATTGGGATTTGCCGAGGAGGCTCTGCTATCGTTTCGACCCACGCGCCGGAGAAGAAAGCAACCGGCTGCAATGTGTCACGATCAACGAATGAAATCTGGTTGCCGCGAACGCTCACAAAGTCCCCTGCCTCAAGAAGCGGCTTTGCCGATCGGCATGTAAAGCGAAACTGTTCGCCTGTATCGGAGTCGAGAAACTCGCCCTCAACCTTATTTTCGTCGCCGCGCCTGTCGACGGATTGAACGACTACGAGTGTCCACTCTTCGGGCTTTCTTCGCCCGAAGACTTTGTGCCCGGAGAAACCCACGATTTGCGCAGCGTCGAGCAACTCGATGACTTGGCCTCGCGCCCGCCGCGTAGGTACGGCGGGTGCTTCGACTGCCGCGAATATCTTGTGCCGCGAATTATCTGTGCATCCGTGTTTTGGCCACGGCGGACCAGGTAATTGAAGAAAACCCTGCTACCGGCGGTATTTGCGTAGAAAAAGACTGGTTCCCTGCAAACGGGGCAGCGAGCGTTTGGATTGACGTAACATGCGGAGACGGAATTCGCGCCGCTCTGCTGTAACAGCACTTTTGCATCTCGATACCGAAAGCTCTCGGTAAGCTCGATCCTGTTGATCCTTGATCGCCCGTAATTGACGCACCATCCGCATGAACAATCGGGGTAATGATTATGGCCTGTCATAACGGCCGATGCGCCCCAGTCACATAAAAAGGTCAGACGTATCCCCTCTCGAAAAGCCATCTCCGCCCGCTCCCCTCCTCAGTGCCACGATGGCGAGAATGCTTCACAGCAGGCGTGCGGGCAAGATCGATCAGGCAAGTCCACCAACAAACCCGGTCAGTTCATCGAGGCGGAGACAGGCGCACTCCGCCGCGACATCCGCGCGCCCTGCACACGGTTTCGCGCTCCAGCTCGTCGATGTAGAGAAATTCTCGCTCTGGCGACGAGTAGACGATCGCCCGCGTCAGATAATGGACGTGGCCACATTTCTTGCAGCGCGCTTCCAGCCTTTGATTGTCAGCCAGATCGCCGACACGGATATTCTGCTTCCAGCTTTTCACCAGAAATCCTCCGCGGATGGAATGCGCGTGTAGCTGATCTTCCCGCCGACATGGCCGCCAGGCGGCGGCCGCCACTGGCCGAGACTGACGACCGTGCCGGCGTATCGCGTATTCAGATTATCGATCGCCTTGCTGGCGTTTTCCCAACGCCGCCGCTGGCGATCGTCGTTGAGCAGTAAGTCGAGCTGACGCTCATGGGATGGCGAAAGGTCGTAAAGCGTGACGCCGATCCGAAAAATCATCACGCCGCGCGGATAGTCCTTCCATACCTGGCCCCACAACTCGGAAAGCGCTGAGAGTATGGCCTGGTCGTCGTTGACGGCAGGCAGATGACGCTTTCCCATCCAAGACCCGTCCCGGATCGACAACCAGAGCCACAGGCCAGCCGCATAGAAATTCTCCCGCCGCAGTCGCAATTTTCTAGAAGTTCACGCAAACTCCGGCAGGCAGACCACACAAAATCACCGGCGGTGATACCGGCTTGTCACAAAGCAACCGAAATTGGCGAAGGACGGAGAGCGCCGGGTGTCGGCGACACGCGTCTCACGCGTGCAGAGGAAAACAATGCACCTGCTGTCGGGGCGTTCATCGTGTATGATGGTCCGAGATAGGAGAACGTCGAATGTTCGGTCTGCTCGCTTTGCTCACGGCGTCCATCTTCTTCGGCGCCGCCATTTACATAAACGTGGCCGAACAGCCGGCAAGGCTTGGCCTCGATGATCGCGCGGCCCTCGCGCAATGGGGTCCGGCGTACCGGCGGGGCTTCGAGATGCAGGCTTCTCTCGCGCTCGTTTCCGGCCTCCTCGGCGCTGCGGCGTGGTGGCAGACCGGCAATCCGCTTTGGGGTGTCGGCGCAGCGATCATCATCTTGAACTGGCCCTATACGATGCTCGTCATCATGCCGGTCAACCGGCGCCTGGAGGCAACGCGACCGGAAGAGGCGGGCGAGGAAACCCGTGACCTTCTTCTCCGCTGGGGCAAGCTTCATGCGGGCCGAAGCGCCATCGGCGCAATCGCGGCGGCCATCTTTCTGCTCGCAGCCTTTCGCGGTCTTTGAACCGTCCTCCCGAGGGCTACACGCGCAATCGGTGCGAAGATTTCCCCTCAGCAGCCATTCAAAGTGCTTTGCGCGTCTGAAAAGACGCGCGGCGCTGTGGGACGGCGCAATCAATTTTGTATACAAAAATAGACAATAATGTTGACAACAATGTATTTTAGGATTTCCTTTAACTTTATCCGCACCGCCACGGCGCACCGGATGCTAAAAAAATGGGGAGTGAGATGATCAACAGACGCTCGACATTGAAATCGCTGGCGCTCGGCGCCGTTTCGCTGCTGGCAATCGCGGCCGGAGGCACCTTTTCGGCGCAAGCCGAAAACAAGGTGCTCAAGATCGGCTTCGTTGGCGTGACCAGCGGTCCCGCCGCCGCCTGGGGTACGTCCAACGTGCGCTCGATGCAGACACGCGCCGACTGGATCAACGAGACCGGCGGCGTGAAGATCGGCGATGACACCTACAACATCACCATCGTCACCTT
The DNA here is from genome assembly GCF_964254145.1 of Pararhizobium sp. LjRoot235. NCBI lineage: Bacteria > Pseudomonadati > Pseudomonadota > Alphaproteobacteria > Hyphomicrobiales > Rhizobiaceae > Pararhizobium > Pararhizobium sp. LjRoot235. The sequence continues at coordinate 58,493 of NZ_CAXUSP020000001.1, forward strand.
CGACGACCAGAGGGATCCCAAGCGTGCCATCGCCGGCATGGAGAAGATGGCCCAGGAAGGCATCCGCTATGTCGTCGGACCGAATGTCGACGACGGCGCCGCCGCCGTTCGCCCGGTGGCGGAATCCAAGGGGATCATCTATTTCCCCTATGCCTTCCCGAAATCGCTTTATGTCGCACCGGCTTCGAACGCGGTGCTCGGCATGGTCGCCAATTATCAGTCCGGGCCGGCGATTTACAAATACCTGAAGGAAAACAAGGGCGTGAAGAAGGTCGCCTTCATCGCCGCCAATGAATCCGATCCGCTCAGCCAGCGTGACAGCGGCGTTGCCGCCGCCAAGGAACTCGGGCTCGAAGTGGTCGCCGAGACCGACACCTACCAGACCGACACGCGCGACTTCACGCCCGTGCTGACACCCATCGTGCAACTGAAGCCAGACCTGCTCGTGCTGTCGGGCGTCGCACCGGCCAATGCGCCGTTGCTGATCCGCGCGGCACGCGAACTTGGCTATGAAGGCCTGATTTCGGCCGAGACAGCGCAGGACGCGACGGTGCTGCAGGAAGGCGCCGGCGAACTCGCCAACGGCTTCATCTCGGTCGGCGGCGCCTCAACGCCGGAGATCCGCACGCCGATGATGGAGGAATTCATCGATCGCTACATCAAGAAGTTCGGCGAATACAATGACGAGTCCAATACCAAGGTCTACGCGCTCGAATACATCATCGAAACGCTCAAGGCGAACCCCAAGGCGATCGACGACGTCGAGGAGTTCAAGAAGACCATGGACACGTTCTCGGCGCCCAATCCCTATGCCAAGAACGGCACGCTGAAATATGTCGGCATGACGTCCTTCGGCCAGAAGCGGCAGGTCTCAGTGCCGATGGTGGTGACCGAGTTCAAGGACGGCGCGTTCCAGACGCTGTTCGTCGGTGAAGTGGACTGACATTCGTCGCGGTCACGTTGTGATCGTCCTGCGAGCGAGACCGGGAGCTGGTGAAAAACCGCCAGCCCGGCACCTCAATCGAGGTTCGGGAATAGTCCCGAACCTCCCACCGACTGGATCCGTCGCTATGGAACAGGTGATTGCCAACGGACTCTATCTGGGCGCCCAATACGCACTGATCGCGCTCGGACTGACGCTGATCTTCGCGCTGATGAACGTGCTCAATTTCGCCCATGGCCAGATGTATGTGCTGGGCGGCTTCGTGACCTATTCGATCTACGGCCAACTCAAGCTGCCTTTCGTGATCGCGCTAATCTGTTCGGGCGTGACGCTCGCGATCGTCGGCGCGCTGATGGAGAAATTCCTGTTCCGCACGGTGATCCGGCGCAGCAAACGCGAGGAAAGCACGATGCTGCTTGCGGCCGCGACCGCATTCTTTCTCGATGCCGTCGTGCTGTTGCTGTTCGGTGAGAAGCAGCGCGGTGTGCCGAAGATCATCAGCGGCGTCTTCGTCTCCGACAGGGTGATCCTGCCCTATGACCGGATTCTCGTCGGCGTTGTCGCCATTCTGATGATCGCCACCTTCATGCTCTTCATGCAATACAGCAAGCCGGGCCGGGCCATGCGGGCGCTGGCGCAGGATCGCATCGCCGCGCAACTGATGGGCGTCAAGGTCGAACGCTATTCGATGATCGGCTTCGCGCTCGGGGCGATGCTAGCCGGCATCGTCGGCGGGCTCCTCGTCAGCATCACCGGCGTCAATTCCGGCATCGGCGGGCCGATCTCGATCAAGGCCTTCCTGATGGTGATGATCGGCGGCGCCGGCGTCGTCGGTGGCGCGATCGCCGGCGGCTTCATCCTCGGCATGATGGAATCGGTCGGCCTCACCGTGCTGCGCGCCTATGGCGACATCACTTACCTCGTCATCTTCGCGCTGCTGATGATCTTCCTGAGCATCCGCCCTCACGGGCTGATGGGCAAACCGTGGGGTTGAGGCGATGGGCAAGTCACGAGCCAATACCGTCAAGATCGTCTCGGCCGCCCTGTTCCTGCTTGTGCTGCTGGTGGTGGTCCCGCTGCTGATCGCGGCAACGGGGCGAAGCGATCTTTATTACACACTGACATCCGTAGCGCTTCTCAGCATCATCAGCGCGGGCGTGTGGATCACCTTCTATATCGGCCGCATCAACATCGGCCAGGGCGCCTACGCGCTGATGGGCGGCTACGTCTCCGCCATCCTGGTCATGAACTACGGCGTATCGTTCTGGCTGACCTTGCCGCTGGCGGGCCTGTTCTGCGCCGCCGCAAGCGTTCTCATCGGACTGCCGATCCTGCGCCTGCGCGGCGTCTATTTCGCCATGGTCACGCTGGTGCTGACGGAGGTCACCCGCCTTCTCGCCCTTGCCGTGCCGACGATCACCAACGGCGCCTCGGGTATCGTCAGCATTCCCCTGCCGGCCGGCATAAGCTTCTTCGGCATCACGCTCGTTCCGGATTTTGCAACGCTCGCGAATCCTCGCCTCGCCTTCTACATTGTTTCCGTATTGCTGATGGCGCTTTGCTTCCTGGGCCTCTACCGGCTCGCCCATTCCCGCATCGGCCAGCTCTGCCAGTCGCTGCAGCAGAACGAGGAGCTCGCCTCCTCGATCGGCGTCAACATCGCCTATCTCCGCGTTATCGCCTATGCGCTGTCGTCATTCCTCGGCGGCGTCGGCGGAGCGATGTTCGCATCGATCTCCCAGTCGATCTACCCGTCAAGCTTCACGGTCGTCGACTCGGTTAATTTCATGCTCAACTGCTTCCTCGGGGGGCTCGGCTATGTTCTCGGGCCGATGCTCGGCACCTTCGTCCTCTATTTCGGCTGGGACCTGTTGTTCGAGACCGGAGAGTTCCAGCTCCTGATTTTCTCGACAGTGCTGATCGCGTTGATGCTGGTGTTACCGAACGGCCTGCTGAGCCTGACCCTGCCGCACAAGAGGAGGGCCTAGGCGGTGGCTGATATTCTCGAAATCGTCGGCCTCACCAGGCGTTTCGGCGGCCTCGTCGCGGTCAACAACGTATCCTTCTCCGTGCGCGAACGCGAGATCCTCTCGGTGATCGGGCCGAACGGCGCCGGCAAATCGACGCTGTTCAAGCTGATCGCCTCGTTCCTGCGGCCGACGGAGGGCGAAGTGCGTTTCAGGGGTGAACGGATCTCGGGACTCGCACCGCACATCGCTGCCCGAAAGGGAGTGGTGCGGACCTTCCAGGAGACCACGATCTTCAAGGACATGACCGTGCGCGACAATGTTGTGACGGCCCATCATCTGCGCTCGCGCGCCAGCCTTGCCGGATTCTATTTCGGCAGCGCGGCGGCGCGCGGCGACCTGGATGCATTCGGCACGTCGGCAGACGAGATCCTTGCCTTCCTCGGCCTGGCGGCGATGCAAAGCGAGGTCGCCAGCACCCTGCCCCACGGGCATCTGCGCGCACTCGGCATCGCCATCGCGCTTGCCACCAATCCGTCGGTCATTCTGCTCGACGAGCCCTTCGCCGGCATGAACCACGACGAGACGAGGCGGGCGATCGAGATCGTGCGGAAGCTGCGCGAACGCGGCATCACCGTGCTCCTGGTCGAGCACGACATGCCGGCGGTCATGAACATCTCGGACCGCATCGTGGTGCTCAACTTCGGCCTGAAGATCGCCGAGGGGGTTCCGGCAGAAATCCAGCAGCACCCCAAGGTCATCGAAGCCTATCTCGGTGCCGAAGACGAATCGATCGGATTGTAGGTCATGGAACCACTGCTGAAATTCGATGACGTCGAGCTTTACTACGACCACGTCTACGCCCTGAAGGGCGTGTCGATCGAGGTGCACGAAGGCGAGACCGTGGCGCTGATCGGTGCAAACGGCGCGGGCAAGTCGTCTATCCTGCGCGCCATCACCGGTCTCAGAAAGATCCGCAAGGGCGAGATCCACTACCACGGCAACCGGATCGACGGCACGGCACCGGATGAGATCGTCCGGATGGGCATCTCCATGGTGCCGGAGGCACGCCGCGTCTTTCCCTTCATGACCGTGCGCGACAACCTGCTGATGGGCGCCTTCACCCGCACCAACAAGATCGAGATCCAGCAGAGCATGGACATGGTGCTGACGCGCTTTCCGCGTCTCAAGGAGCGCTATTCGCAGCAGGCCGGAACGATGAGCGGCGGCGAACAGCAGATGCTGGTCATCGGCCGGGCACTGATGGCGCGCCCTCGCCTGCTGCTGCTCGACGAGCCCTCGCTCGGCGTCGCGCCGAAGCTGGTGCAAGACATCGCGCGTTCGATCGTGGCGATCAATCGCGACGAAAAGGTCAGCGTTCTCCTTGTCGAGCAGAATTCGCGCATGGCGCTGCGCGTTTCCCAGCGCGCCTACGCGCTGACGACCGGCAAGGTGGCGCTCAGCGGAAATTCGGCCGAGATGCTGGCCGACGAGCGGGTCCGGCATCTCTATCTCGGCGGCGAAATCTAGGCGGCGAAACTAGGCGGTAGGACATGCGCATCCTCGTCATAAATCCAAATACCACCGCTTCGATGACCGACAAGATCGGCAAGGCGGCAGAGGTCGCGGCCTCGTCCGGAACGCAAATCGTGGCGGTCAACCCGAAGGATGGCCCCCCGAGCATCGAGGGTTATTTCGACGAGGCTTTCGTCGTCCCGGGCATCATTGCGGAAATGGCAAAGGCGGGCGCGATGGATGCCTATGTGATCGCCTGTTTCGACGACACCGGTCTGGACGCGGCGCGCTGTGCCGCCGACGCTCCGGTGATCGGCATCGGCGAGGCGGCCTTCCATATCGCAACGCTGATCGCCGGCAAGTTCAGTGTCGTCACCACGCTCGCCCGTTCGGTGCCGGCGATCGAGCACAACCTGTCGAAATACGGCCTCGCCTCGCGCTGCGCCAAGGTCCGCGCCTCGGATGTCCCCGTGCTCGACCTCGAGCTGCCCGGTTCCGATGCCCGCCGCAAGATCTCCGCCGAGATTGCCCGGGCAATCACCGAAGACAAGGCGGAGGCGATCGTCCTTGGCTGCGCGGGCATGGCCGACCTCGCGCATGCGCTTTCGCAGGAACACGGCGTGCCGGTGCTCGACGGCGTCGCCTGCGCGGTAAGGCTCGCCGAAACGGTTTCGGCGCTGGGTCTAAGGACATCCAAGGTCGGTGGCTATGCCGCCCCGCTCGCCAAACGATTTGCCGGGCTCTACGCGCCGTGGTCTCCGGGAGGTGACAAAGGCGCCGACGGCACGCCATAGGCCCACGGCGCTGCAATTATGGGACTACGGCTCGGCCGAGTGGGGCGGCGCACCGGGGTGGGATTGACCGGAAGGCGAGCCATATGAGACTTCATAGGGCCCGGCCCAGAAAACGATGAACATGTTGACAACACTCAGGCCCGAAAACGATCGTCAAAAGCCGGCGGCGCGCTGGTCGCCGATCTATCATAGTCTCAGGGACGCCATCGTCGGCCACCGCCTGTCCCCCGGCACGAAACTGCCGGAGGATGAGCTGGCGTCGATCTATTCGGTCAGCCGGACAGTCATCCGCGCCGCCCTCCAGGAGCTTTCGCACGATTGGCTGGTGCGGCTGGAGCCCAATCGCGGCGCCTTCGTCGCGCAACCCTCGCCCAAGGAGGCGCGCGAGGTCTTCGAAGCACGCGCCTTGATCGAGCCGAGGGTTGCAGCACTTGCCGCCAGAGCGGCGAAACCGGGGGATGTGGGTCTTCTGCGCCACCATCTCGAAAGGGAGCATGAGGCGCTGCACGCCGGACGCGACAGCGACGCGATCATGCTGTCCGCCCTGTTCCACGTCGGCATCGCCGAAATCGCCGATCAATCCGTCATGACGGGCTTCGTCCGCGATCTCGTTTCCCACTCCTCGCTGATCATCGCGCTCTACTGGAAACGGCGGGACACCACCTGCGAGAGCCACGCCCATCACGCGCTGGTCGATGCCATCGAGGCAGGTGACCCCGACAAGGCTGCGGACCTGATGAAGGAACATATGCTCGACCTGCTGTCGGGTCTGGACCTGAACCGCACGGAGCAGAAGCCGGGCAACCTCGCCGATATCTTGCGCTGATATCGTGTTCCGGTATTCGGCGCATCGAGCCCATCCACGGCCAAATGCGTTACACGCAAGGCGCAACAGCATTTTACAGCGCCGCGCGTCTTATCTGACGCATCTTCTGTGCACCATTCCATTCTAAGTACTTGATTATCTTCATGTACTTATATTTCTTCCCGACTTTGCCTTAGCTGTAACAGTATTTGTTATGGTCGAGGCCTACGGACTGCAGGCCAACCGTGGTCATCTATCATTTGGTTGGTGTGTCCGTCCTGGCGGCCAGGAGATGAACGAGTTCCATCGGGAAGGGGAATATTATCGTTGAGTTCTTTTCTCCGGCAATGACGTTCAACGCGCTTAGGTAGCGCAGCTGCATGGCCAGCGGCTGCTTTGCCAAGATTTCGGCCGCTTCCACCAGCTTCGCCGCAGCCTGCTGCTCACCCTCTGCATTGATGACTTTCGCGCGCCGCTCGCGTTCGGCCTCCGCCTGGCGAGCGATCGCACGGATCATGGATTCGTTGATGTCGACGTGTTTGATCTCGACGTTGGCGACTTTGATACCCCAGGCGTCAGTTTGGGTGTCGAGCATTCTCTGGATATCCTCGTTGAGCCGGTCACGTTCCGCGAGCATCTCATCGAGATCGTGCTTGCCGAGTACCGAGCGCAGCGTCGTCTGGGCAAGCTGGCTCGTGGCTGCCATGAAATCCTCGACCTGGATCGTCGACTTTTCGGGATCGATGACCCTGAAGTAAATGACCGCACTGACGCGAACCGAGACGTTGTCACGAGAGATGACGTCCTGGCTGGGTACATCGAGAACGCGCGTCCGCAAATCGACCCGCACCATCTGCTGCACGTAAGGAACGAGCAGGATCAATCCAGGCCCCTTCACACCGGTGAATCGGCCAAGTGTGAAAACAACCGCGCGCTCATACTCGCGCAGGATCTTGATCGCGCTCGCGAGGATGACCAGCAAGAGGATGATCGCGGCGAAATAGAAGATGAAATCTCCAAACATGGTCATGCGCTTTTCTCCCTGCCTTCCAGAGGCCGCTGATCTCTTGGCGGTTTGCGGGCAACCTCAAGCGTTAGCCCCTCTCGAGCGATGACCGTCACATCGTCTCCGGCTGTGAGCCGTTCGGCGGAGACCGCTCTCCAGCGCTCTCCGTGGGCGAGGATGTAGCCGGTGGTGTCCGTCCAATCCGAAACTTTGCCGGAAATGCCGATCATCTGCTCCGCACCCGTGACGACGGCATGCTGGCGCGCGGTGAATGCAAGTCGAGCAACAATGAAGCTGAAGGCGAGGCCGGAAATGCCGATGCCAACCAGAACTCGCCAGCTCACTTCAAAATCCGGTACATCCGTATCGAAGAGAATCGTGGCACCTAGAACGAGCGCGACGGCACCACCGAGGCCGAGGACGCCGAACGTCGGCGTATGCGCTTCCGCAACGAACAGAGCGCCAGCAAGGGCGATGAGGCCGACACCCGCGTAGCTTACCGGCAGCATGGCCAAAGCGTAAAGGCCGAGCAAAAGACTGATGCCGCCGACCGTTCCAGGTATCACCGCCCCGGGTGTAAGAAACTCGAAAATCAAGCCATAAATACCGATGATCATCAGGATGAGTGCCACGTTCGGATCGGCAATGACCGAAAGCAGGCGCGTCCGCCAGTCAGGCTCGATGTTCTGGACGATGAGACCGGTTGTATCGAGGCGTATGTCTCTCTCTCCTACTCGCACCGTACGGCCGTTGGCTTGCGCCATGAGATCATCAACAGTGGTTGCGATGAAATCGATGACTTTTTCACGTTCGGCAGCGATCGACGAAAGGCTTGCGGCGTCGCGCACCGCCCGTTCTGCCCAGTCGGCATTGCGATTGCGAAGCTCAGCCAGCCCCCGAAGATAGGCAGCCGCATCGTTCACGGCTTTGGCCTCTGCGGCGTTGCGCGGCTGTTTTTCCTTGCCGTCGCGGTCATCGTCACCGTCGAATCCGCTGCCACCGAGGGCAATAGGCGTTGCCGCACCCAAATTGGTGCCTGGCGCCATGGCCGCGATATGGCTGGCATATAAAATGTAAGTGCCGGCGCTGGCCGCGCGTGCACCACTCGGGGCCACGAAACTCGCGACAGGCACCGACGAGGCAAGGATTGCGCGAATGATTTCCCGCATCGACGTATCGAGGCCGCCGGGTGTGTCCATTTGCAGAACGACCAGCGTCACCTCGCGTTCGTTGGCAAGCTCAAGACCACGTTTCACATAGTCGGCCGACGCCGGGCTGACGGCGCCATTCAATCGCAGCAGCAGGGCGACGCGCTCCGAACCCGCTGTCGGTGCGACGGAAAACAGGGATGCCAAGCCCAAGATGAGTGCGAGAGCGAAAATTCGGCTTGCCTGTTGGCAAAACCTCCGGGGTCGCACCATCAGCCGATAAATGTTCATAATTTTAAATATACGCCAGAATCACCAAAAGATAAGGCAGGAGCTTCTTGGCCACCCGCTCATGAAAATGGCCGCATCGTTCCCAATGCGGCCATCCTGTCTGATTTGTCGGACGTTTCACACAGCAACCCCGGGAGCGTTTCGCAAGCGACACATTCATTCGATTGACTGAACTGATGCAACAGCGTATATTTACGCCATGACTAAAATTGAAACCGATCAGAACGCCGTCACCGCACGCCGCGATGCAACCCGCGAAAAGCTGCTTGTCGCTTCGCTCGACGTCTTCGGCCGCTATGGCTTCGACGGCGCTTCGACACGGCGGCTGGCCGATGCAGCAGGTGTCAACCTGCAGGCCATTCCCTATTATTTCTCGGGTAAGGAAGGCCTCTATGTTGCCACCGCCGACTATCTGACGGAGCTGATCAGCAATCATGTCGGCGACATTCGGCAGCGCGTCGGCGCCCGCATCGTCGCGCTCGACACAGCAGGCGAACCGATGTCGCCGGAAGAGGCCCGCGCTTTCCTGACCGAAATCGCCCAGTCGATGATCGCGCTCTTCGTCAGCAAGAAATCCGAATCCTGGGCGCGCTTCATCATTCGCGAGCAAATGGAGCCCACCGAGGCCTTCACGCGCGTCTATCAGGGCATCATGCGGCCCATGATCGAGATTGCCCGGAGGCTGATCGGCACGATCCTTAATGAGGATCCGGTATCCGAGCATGTGCGGCTGCGCGCCTTTTCCTTCATCGGCAGCATCCTCGTTTTCCGCATGGCGCACGCCGCCGTGCTCGCGCAGATGGAGTGGGAGACGGCCGGTCCAAACGAAGTCGCGACCTTGCGCAATCTCGCCGCCGAACTCGTCGCTGCCCTTGGGCCTGTCAAAGGAGGCGCGGCATGAAAAAGATCGTCGTCATTCTGCTGCTTGCCATAGCCGGCGCTTCCGCATGGTGGTTCGAGCTGCCGGCGAAACTCGGCTGGCAGGACACAGGGCGGAAGGACTTCGTGCTCTACGGCAATGTCGATATCCGCCAGGTCTCCCTCGGCTTTCGCGTCAACGGCCGATTGTCGGAGGTCGCGGCCGATGAAGGCGATGCCATCAGGAGCGGTGCGGTTCTCGCCAGGCTCGACGCAAGGCCCTACGACTATGCCGTCCAGTCGGCGCAGGCCAATGCTGCTGCCCTTCGCGCCACGCTCGACAAGCTGAAGGCCGGCCCGCGTCCAACCGAGATCGCCCAGACGCGGGCCACCTACAATGCCAGCGTCGCCGAGCTCGAGAATGCCGTACTCGAACTCACCCGCGCTGAGCAGCTTCGTCCGCGGGGCACGATCTCGCAGTCGGCTTTCGACCAGGCGACGGCTGCGAAAGCAATGGCGGCGGCGCGCGCGGAAGCCGCCAGGCAGGCGCTGAACCTGATCGAGGAAGGCACCCGCGCCGAGGACATCGCCGCCGCCGAGGCGCAGCTGCAGGCCGCAGAAGCGACGCTGGCCTCGGCCCGCACATCGCTGGAGGATACCGAGCTGCGGGCGCCGAACGACGGCATCATCCTGTCGCGCGTGCGTGAAACGGGCGCGATCGTCGCGCCGGCGGACACCGTCCTCGTCCTGTCGCTGACAGAGCCGGTCTGGGTGCGCACCTACGTCGCTGAGCCCGACCTCGGCCGCATCCATCCCGGCTTGAAGGTGAAGGTGACCTCCGATACCCGCCCGAACGACGCCTATGACGGGACGATCGGCTTCATTTCGCCGATCGCCGAGTTCACCCCGAAATCGGTGGAAACGGCAGAACTTCGAACCGACCTCGTCTACCGCCTGCGTATCGTCATCGACAAGCCCGGCACCGACCTGCGTCAGGGCATGCCGGTCACCGTGCGGCTTCCCTTGGGCGAGGTTGCCCGGCAATGACCGCCGCTCCGGACAGGACCGAACTGGTCCGGCTGTCGGACGTGACGAAGCGGTTCGGTGATGCTCCGCCGGCACTCGATGCCGTATCCGGCTTCATCCCCGGCGGCGAGATCACCGGGCTTGTCGGCCCCGATGGCGCCGGCAAGACGACGCTCATCCGCCTGATGACCGGCCTGATGCTGCCCGACAGCGGAACAGTAGAAGTTCTAGGTTTCGACACAGCCAGGAACCCGGCCGCAATCCAGGCCGCCATCGGCTACATGCCGCAGCGCTTCGGGCTCTACGAAGACCTGTCGGTGCAGGAGAACCTCAATCTCTACGCCGACCTGCGCGGCCTGCCGAAACAAGAACGGGCGGCGACCTTTGATGAACTCCTGATCTTCACCGATCTCAAGCGCTTCACCGGCCGGCTGGCCGGAAAGCTCTCCGGCGGCATGAAGCAGAAGCTGGGGCTTGCTTGTGCGCTGCTCAAGAAACCGCGCCTGCTGCTGCTCGACGAACCCGGCGTCGGCGTCGATCCGATCTCGCGCCGCGACCTCTGGAAGATGGTCGAGGACCTGACGAAGGAAGGCATCGGCGTCGTCTGGTCGACCGCCTATCTCGACGAGGCGGAAGCCTGCGACGGCGTGCTGCTGCTCAACCAGGGAAAACTCATGTTTTCCGGCAAGCCGGCGGATATGACCGCGCGTGTTAAGGACCGGGTGTTCCGGGTCTCCGGCGTTTCCGGTCGCAAGCGGCAGGTGCTGGCAAGGCTTTTGGACGAAGAGGGCGTCATCGACGGCGTCATCCAGGGCGAGGCCCTGCGGATCGTCGCCGGAGAGGGGGCCGAGCCCCGATTGCTGTCTGCCGGAGACGGTGCAAAGGCTTCCCCTGCCCCGCCCCGCTTCGAGGATGCCTTCGTCGATATGCTCGGCGGCGGGCCGGGCGGGCGCTCCAAACTTGCTGAAGCCCAGCAGCCGCTGGCAGCAAAAGATGATCGCCCCGTCATCGAAGCGAAGGGGCTGACCAAACGTTTCGGCGATTTCACCGCAGCCGAGGACATCACGTTCGATATCCGCCGCGGCGAGATTTTTGGACTGCTCGGGCCGAATGGCGCCGGCAAATCCACAACGTTCAAGATGCTCTGCGGCCTGTTGAAGCCGACGGCCGGGCAAGGCCGCGTCGCTGGCTTCGACCTGCGCCGCGATGCCGCCTCCGCGCGCAACCAGCTCGGCTACATGGCGCAGAAATTCTCGCTCTACGGCGACCTCAGCATTGCCCAGAACCTCGATTTCTTCGCCGGTGTCTATGGCCTGTCCGGCCAGCGCAAGCGCGACCGCATCGCCCTGATGAACGAGATCTTCGATTTCGGCCGCCATGCCGGACAATCGTCGAGAGACCTGCCGCTCGGCCTGAAGCAGCGCCTGGCGCTCGCCTGCGCCGTCATGCACGAGCCACGGGCGCTGTTCCTCGACGAACCCACCTCCGGCGTCGACCCGATCACCCGGCGCGAATTCTGGACGCATATCAATGGGCTGGTCGAAAAAGGCGTGACGGTGCTCGTCACCACCCATTTCATGGAGGAGGCCGAATATTGCGACCGGATTTCGCTGATCTATCGCGGCCGTTCGATCGCGCTCGGCTCGCCGGATGAACTGAAGGCAAGCATCGTCACCGGCGACCAGCCCGATCCGACCATGGAGGACGCCTTCGTCGCGCTCATCCGGCAATCCGAATCCGAAACGAGGCAAGCGGCATGAGCACCTCCTCGACATCGGACAGGATCAGGCGCTTCACGGCTCTCGTGCGCAAGGAGAGCTATCAGGCCGTGCGGGACCCCAGCACGACGCTGATTGCCTTCGTGCTGCCTTTGATCCTGCTCTTCCTGTTCGGCTACGCCGTGTCGCTCGATACCACCCGCACCCGCATCGGCCTCGCCATGGAGGAGACCACGCCGCTTACCCAGAGTCTCGCCGCGAGCTTCGAAGCCTCGCGATATTTCACCGTTGCCACCAGCCGCGACCGGCGCGTTTTCGAGGAGGATCTGGTCAATGGCCGCATCCGCGGCATTTTCGTCATCCCGGCCAACTTCACGACGGACTATGCCGCCGGCAACCGGCCGCAGGTCCAGGTGATCGTCGATGGCTCCGAGCCGAACACGGCGAATTTCGTCCAGAACTATGCGCAGGGTACCGTCGCCAACTGGGAGCGCCAGCGGCAAGCTCTGATGGCCGAGGGTGCGCCCGCGATGTCGATAGAACAGCGCTTCTGGTTCAATCCGGAACTCACCAGCCGCTATTTCCTCGTCCCCGGCTCGATCGCCATCGTCATGACGCTGGTCGGCACGCTACTCACCTCGCTGGTCGTCGCCCGCGAATGGGAACGCGGCACGATGGAGGCGATGATGGCGACGCCGGTAACAGCGATCGAACTGCTGATCGGCAAGATCTTCCCCTATTTCGTGCTTGGCCTCGCCGCGATGACGCTCTGCGTGCTGCTTGCCGTCTTCCTGTTCGGCGTGCCGTTCCGCGGCTCGGTTCTGGCGCTCTATGCGCTGTCGGCGACCTTCCTCATTCCGGCACTTGGCCAGGGCCTTTTGATTTCGGCGGCGACCAAGAACCAGTTCCTCGCGTCGCAACTGGCGCTGATCTCCGCCTTCCTGCCGGCTTTCCTGCTGTCCGGCTTCCTGTTCGAGATCAATTCGATGCCGACCGTCATCCAGTGGATCACATTCATCGTACCGGCGCGCTACCTGATCCCGAGCCTGCAGACGGTGTTCCTCGCGGGCGATATCTGGCCGATGTTCCTGCATTCGATAGCGGTCATGCTGACGATCGGCGCGGTGTTCTTTGCGCTCGCCGCCCGCAGCACCAGAAAGAGGATCGGCTGATGTGGTGGACGCGTCTTCGGGCCCTGATCGTCAAGGAATTGCTGGCCGTGCTGCGCGACCCGAAGGGCCGCGCCATCCTGATCGGCCCGCCCCTCATCCAGCTCCTCGTCTTCTCCTATGCGGCAACGCTCGAGGTCCGCAATGTCGATGTGATGGTCCTCAATCGCGACAGTGGCCATTGGGGACAGGAACTGGTTGAGCGCATCGAGGGATCGCCGACCTTCCGCAGGATCGAGATCGCCGCGCGGCAGGACGATGTGCGCCAGGCGATCGACAGCCAGGACGTCATCGCCGCCGTCGAGATCGGTCCGGATTTTTCCCGCGGCATCGAGGCGGGAACCCCGGTCGATCTGCAGATCATCCTCGACGGGCGCCGCTCGAACGCCTCGCAGATCGTGTCCGGCTACCTGACCCAGATCGCCGGCGGACTTGCGGCCGACACGCCTGCCGGCAAACGGTCGGCCGCGCGCTCGATCTCGGCCATTCCGCGCAATTGGTTCAATCCGAACCTCACCTATCAATGGTTCATGGTGCCTAACCTGATCGCCAGCATCGCGCTCCTGATCGGGCTGGTCGTCACCGCGCTGTCGATCGCCCGCGAGCGCGAACTCGGCACCTTCGACCAGTTGATGGTGTCGCCGCTGCGCGTGCATGAAATCCTGATCGGCAAGCTCTTGCCGCCTATGATGATCGGCCTCTTTCACATCACCCTCTACATCCTGGCGGCGCTGTTCATCTTCGGCCTGCCGCTCAGGGGCTCGCTGCTTTTGCTCTATGGCAGCGCGATCTTCTATCTCGCGTCGGTGGTCGGCATCGGGCTGTTCATCTCGGCGCTCTCGATGACGCAGCAGCAGGCCATCCTCGGCGCGTTCCTGTTCATGGTGCCGGCCATGCTGCTCTCCGGCTTCGCAACGCCGATCGAGAATATGCCGGACTGGCTGCAGCCGGTGACGCTGGTCGACCCGCTGCGCTATTTCCTGATCATAGTGAGGGGCGTCTTCCTCAAGGATATCGGCCTTGTCGAGGTCGTCCGCCAGACGATCCCGCTCTGCCTGATTGCCGCGGTCACCTTGAGCGCTGCCGCCTGGCTGTTCCGCAGGCGCCTGGAATAATGCCGGCCAAAGTCCTTAAAGGCTGTGGTATGCGCCCGCATGTCGTTTTGCTGGCGGTTGTTTTCATTATCTTCATCTGTTCGGCGAAGCGAGGCTGAGAAAGCTATCTGAGCGCGCCCCTTGCGCGGCTGGTCGCAGCCTTGCGGTCGGGACAAGAGCGGCCGGTGGCTCACACTAAAGTTTTCCAAACGATATCGGCGATTTCCTTCGAACCCGTTTCCGGCTAAGCAAGACGCAAAGACTGTCGGGAGGGGGCATGCGCACTATCATCGAATCGGTTGAAGCACGCCGCGCCGAAGCACGGCTCGGCGGCGGGCAAAAGCGTATCGACGCCCAGCATGCCAAGGGCAAGCTGACGGCGCGCGAGCGCATCGAGGTGCTGCTCGACGAAGGCTCCTTCGAAGAATACGACATGTACGTCACCCACCGCGCTGTCGATTTCGGCATGGCCGAACAGAAGGTCGCAGGCGATGGCGTCGTCACCGGTTGGGGCACGATCAACGGCCGCCAGGTCTACGTCTTCTCCCAGGATTTCACCGTGCTCGGCGGCTCGCTGTCGGAGACCCACGCCCAGAAGATCTGCAAGATCATGGACATGGCGGTCAGAAACGGCGCGCCGGTGATCGGCCTCAACGATTCGGGCGGCGCGCGCATCCAGGAAGGCGTCGCCTCGCTTGCCGGCTATGCCGAGGTCTTCCGCCGCAATGCCGAAGCATCCGGCGTCATCCCGCAGATCTCCGTCATCATGGGGCCTTGCGCCGGCGGCGCCGTCTATTCACCGGCGATGACCGATTTCATCTTCATGGTGCGCGACACCTCCTACATGTTCGTCACCGGCCCCGACGTGGTGAAGACCGTCACCAACGAGATCGTCACGGCCGAGGAACTGGGCGGCGCCGGCACCCATACCAGGAAGTCGTCCGTCGCCGATGCGGCCTATGAGAACGACATCGAGACGCTGGAGCAGGTCCGCCTGCTGTTCGATTTCCTGCCCCTCAACAACCGCGAGAAGCCGCCGGTGCGTCCGTTCCACGACGACCCGGCCCGCATCGAGATCCGGCTCGACACGCTGATCCCCGACTCGTCAGCCAAGCCCTACGACATGAAGGAACTGATCCATGCGATCGCCGACGAAGGCGATTTCTTCGAACTGCAGGAAGCCTTCGCGAAGAACATCATCACCGGCTTCATCCGCCTGGAAGGCGAAACGGTCGGTGTCGTCGCCAACCAGCCGATGGTGCTGGCCGGCTGCCTCGATATCGACAGTTCGCGCAAGGCCGCCCGTTTCGTCCGCTTCTGCGACGCCTTCTCGATCCCGCTTTTGACACTCGTCGACGTGCCCGGCTTCCTGCCCGGCGTGGCGCAGGAATATGGCGGCGTCATCAAACACGGCGCCAAGCTGCTCTTCGCCTATAGCCAGGCAACCGTGCCGATGGTGACGCTGATCACCCGCAAGGCCTATGGCGGCGCTTATGACGTCATGGCTTCCAAGCACATCGGCGCCGACGTCAACTATGCCTGGCCCACCGCCGAGATCGCCGTGATGGGTGCGAAGGGTGCCACGGAGATCCTCTACCGCTCCGAACTCGACGACCCGGACAAGATCGCCGCACGCACCGCGCAATACGAGACCCGCTTCGCCAACCCCTTCGTCGCCGCCGAACGCGGCTTCATCGACGAGGTGATCATGCCGCACTCCTCCCGCCGCAGGATCGCCCGCGCCTTTGCCTCGCTCAGGAACAAGCGCAAGGAACAGCTGTGGCGCAAGCACGACACGATACCGTTGTGATGGGCTTCAATGCCGCCGCCGGCGCCCCATATGCTTGACGCGCGCTCTGAGCGCATGTGTCAATTACCAAGGACAGTTCATGACCGAAAAATCCCCCGCTGATAATTTTCCTGCCGGTTACGAAGTTCCCAGGGTCTGGACCTGGGACAAGGCCAATGGCGGAGAGTTCGCCAATATCAACCGCCCCATCGCCGGCTCCACCCATGACAAGGAACTGCCGGTCGGCAAGCATCCGCTGCAGCTCTATTCGCTGGCGACGCCGAATGGCGTCAAGGTGACGATCATGCTGGAAGAGCTTTTGGCTCTCGGCCACAAGGGCGCGGAATACGACGCCTGGCTGATCAGGATCGGCGATGGCGAACAGTTCGGCTCCGGCTTCGTCGACGTCAATCCGAATTCGAAGATCCCGGCCCTGATGGACCGTTCCACGCCGGAACCGACCCGCGTCTTTGAAAGCGGCTCGATCCTGCTTTACCTCGCCAACAAGTTCGATGCCTACTTGCCGAAGGACCACAAGGCGCGCACGGAAACGATGAACTGGCTGTTCTGGCAAATGGGGTCAGCACCCTATCTCGGTGGCGGTTTCGGCCATTTCTATGCCTATGCGCCGATGCATATCCAATACGCGATCGACCGCTTTGCGATGGAAGTGAAGCGCCAGCTCGACGTGCTCGACCGGCATCTCGCCGACAACCGCTACATGGCAGGCTCGGAATATTCGATCGCCGACATCGCCATATGGCCCTGGTACGGCAATCTGGCGCTGGGCAAGCAGTATGGCCAATCCGGCATCTTCCTCGACGTTCAGAGCTACAGACACGTTCAGCGCTGGACCGCTGAAATCGCAGAGCGCCCCGCGGTCAAGCGCGGCCGCATGGTCAACCGCCTATCTGGCGATCCCTCCGAGCAGCTGCACGAACGCCACGATGCCTCCGACTTCAAGACGAAGACGCAGGACAAGATCGGCCAAGACCAGACAGTCAAGGCCTGAGGAGACAAGGATGCCCAAACGGCCCGACATGACCAAGCATCGAGGCTTTCCCTCCGGCATGCCGGGCCACGGCCATCATTTCACCATTCGTCGGGCGAACGAGAAGGGGGTAACGCCGCTCAAGGCATTGCAGCGCCTCGCTCGCCCGCACACGATCGAACACAAGGTGGATGCAGCCTTCCTGCATGCGCTCTGGCACCATTTCGGGCCGGAACCGTTCGAACGGGGCAATCTCGATGCAGGAAGGCTGAACCTCTTGTTTGGCCGCGAGGTCGTGCCGGCTGAGGAGCCGTTCGATCCAACGTCCTATGAAGCGCTTTTGAGGATTGACGAAAGAGTAGCGCGCAGGAGCTTCCCGGAAGCGTTCGAAGACGTGATGGAAGTCTGAGCCCATGTTCAAAAAAATCCTCATCGCCAATCGCGGCGAAATCGCCTGCCGGGTCATCAGAACCGCAAAGAAGCTCGGCATCGCCACCGTCGCCGTCTATTCCGATGCGGATGCCGATGCCCTGCATATGAGACAAGCCGACGAGGCGGTGCATATCGGGCCCGCGCCGTCCAGCCAGTCCTATATCGTCATCGACAGGATTCTCGACGCGATCAAGAAGACCGGCGCCGATGCCGTGCATCCGGGCTACGGCTTCCTCTCGGAAAACGCCACCTTCGCCGAAGCACTGGAAAAGGCCGGCGTCGTCTTCATCGGCCCAACGGTAAATGCCATCCAGGCGATGGGCGACAAGATCACCTCGAAGAAGCTGGCGGCGGAAGCCGGCGTCTCCACCGTACCCGGCCATATGGGCTTGATCGAAGATGCCGACGAAGCGGTGAAGATCGCCGGCGAAATCGGCTTTCCGGTGATGATCAAGGCGTCTGCCGGCGGCGGCGGCAAGGGCATGCGCATCGCCTGGAACGATGCCGAAGCCCGCGAGGGCTTCCAAGCCTCGAAGAACGAGGCGAAAAGCTCGTTTGGCGACGACCGCATCTTCATAGAGAAATTCGTGACGCAACCGCGCCATATCGAGATCCAGGTGCTGGGCGACAAGCACGGCACGGTTCTTTATCTCGGCGAGCGCGAATGCTCGATCCAGCGGCGTAACCAGAAGGTCATCGAGGAGGCGCCATCGCCTTTTCTCGATGGGAAGACCCGCCGCGCCATGGGCGAGCAGGCCGTCGCCCTCGCCAAAGCAGTCGGCTACCATTCCGCAGGCACTGTCGAGTTCATTGTCGATGGCGAGCGTAATTTCTACTTCCTCGAAATGAACACCCGCCTGCAGGTCGAGCATCCGGTGACGGAGCTGATCACCGGCATCGACCTGGTCGAGCAGATGATCCGCGTCGCATCCGGTGAGAAACTGTCCTTTGGCCAGAAGGACGTGCGCCTCAACGGCTGGGCGATCGAAAGCCGGCTCTATGCCGAGGACCCCTATCGCAATTTCCTGCCCTCGATCGGCCGGCTCACCCGCTACCGCCCGCCGGCGGAAGGAACGACGGCCGACGGCACCATCTTGCGCAACGACACCGGCGTCTTCGAAGGCGGCGAGATCTCGATGTATTACGACCCGATGGTGGCAAAGCTCTGCACCTGGGCGCCGGACCGGCTCTCGGCCATCGATGCGATGAGCGCGGCCCTCGACGACTTTGAGGTCGAAGGCATCGGCCACAACCTGCCATTCCTCTCGGCCGTCATGCAGCACGACCGGTTTCGCGCCGGCCGGCTCACCACCGCCTTCATCGCCGAGGAATTTCCGGACGGCTTTTCCGGCGTCGAACCCGATCCGGCATCGGCCCGCAAACTGGCGGCGGTCGCCACGCTGATCCATCAGGCCCTGCAGAGCCGCGCCGCGCAGATCTCCGGCACGATCGGCAATCACCGCCGGGTGATCGGCAAGGACTGGGTCGTCAGCTTCGGCGGACAGGAATACGCGCTGACGCTCGACGCCAAGGCCGACAGCGCCCATGTGCAGATGGCCGATGGAGCGGCTTTCGCGGTCGCGGGCGACTGGATGCCCGGCTGCAGCCATGCCACCTTCAACGTCGAGGGTACGGCCATGGGCGTGAAGATCGACCTTTCCGGCACCGCCATCCGCCTGCGCTGGCGCGGCATGGACGTTACCGCCCATGTGATGAGCCCGCGCGTTGCCGAGCTTGCCCGGCTGATGCCGAAAAAGCTGCCGCCCGATACCTCGAAAATGCTGCTCTGCCCGATGCCGGGCGTCGTCACCGCACTTGCCGTTGCCCCGGGCGACACGGTCGAGGCCGGCCAGGCGTTGGCAACCGTGGAAGCAATGAAGATGGAAAACACCCTGCGCGCCGAACGCCGCAGCGTGGTGAAGCGCGTCGCCGTTTCGGCCGGCACGAGCCTCGCGGTGGATGAGCTGATCATGGAGTTCGAGTAGTGCCGGAGAATTCCCCTCACCTGCAATTTCTAACACTTGAGCGAAGCTAAGATGTTGAAATTGCTTCCTCTCCCACCGAGGGGAGAGGTATGATGCGGAAAACTCGGCGCGCTACCTCTCCCCTTGTGGGAGAGGATACAAAATCAAGATCTTAGCTTCAGCTAAGTCTTGGATTTTGTTGGTGAGGGGATGCGCGACACGAATCCCGCTCTCCATAAGAGAAAACAAGGATGTCAGAGAAACCGAATGACTTTTTATCCCCGCCCCGCGCATCCATGCCATGATAGCCTCCGTTCCGCCATCGGATACGCTGCCAGGCGTGGCAGTGAGGCGGAGCCGGCGCTGGATGGGAGAGAACGACGCAGGCTCTTTCATCCGGGGTTCGCAGAAAGGTTCCCCTCCGCAGGCTGTTGCTGCTGCGGGCGTGCCGACGGTGCACTGAGGGCCGACAAGGCCGTAGCGGAACGAAGTTGCGGGCAAAAACCGCCGAACGGGGCGCTGAAAGGTGTCATTTTTTTATTACCCAACG
This sequence comes from Pararhizobium sp. LjRoot235, assembly GCF_964254145.1. NCBI lineage: Bacteria > Pseudomonadati > Pseudomonadota > Alphaproteobacteria > Hyphomicrobiales > Rhizobiaceae > Pararhizobium > Pararhizobium sp. LjRoot235. The sequence goes on from NZ_CAXUSP020000001.1 coordinate 78,553, forward strand.
CGGCAGCTTTGAGCGCCCCGTCCTTTGCGTACTCTAAACCCACGGCGGTTTTCCGCGCGTGGATGCAGGCGGTTGAGGCAACGCTCCAACTGATCTCCCCCCTTGAGGGGGAGATGCCCCGAACGGGGCAGAGGGGGGTAATGCGGCGTTCGCACAGGCCGATGGCTCGCCCCCCTCTGTCGGTTTCACCGACATCTCCCCCTCAAGGGGGGAGATTGGACCGAGCCCTTAGCCGCACGACCTCAGATAAAGGGATGCAAACCCATGCCCGATAAGAAAACCCTCAACGACTGGGCCACCCTCGCCGAATGCGAAGTGAAATCCTCGCTCGAGGCGCTCACCTGGCAGACGCCCGAGGGCATCGCCGTCAAGCCGCTCTACACCGAGGCCGATCTCGAAGGCGCCGATCATCTCGGCTCGCTGCCGGGCTTTGCGCCGTTTACCCGCGGGCCGCGCGCCACCATGTATGCCGGCCGCCCCTGGACGATCCGCCAATATGCCGGCTTCTCCACCGCCGAGGCCTCGAATGCCTTTTACCGCAAGGCCCTCGCGAGCGGCCAGCAGGGCGTCTCCGTCGCCTTCGACCTCGCCACCCATCGCGGCTATGATTCGGACCATCCGCGCGTCGTCGGCGATGTCGGCAAGGCGGGCGTGGCGATCGATTCGGTCGAGGACATGAAGATCCTGTTCGACGGCATTCCGCTCGAAAAGATCTCCGTCTCGATGACCATGAACGGCGCCGTCATCCCGATCCTCGCCGCGTTCATCGTCGCCGGCGAGGAGCAGGGCGTGCCCCGCGCCGAGCTCTCCGGCACCATCCAGAACGACATCCTCAAGGAGTTCATGGTCCGCAACACCTATATCTATCCGCCGGAGCCTTCCATGCGGATCGTCGCCGACATCATCGATTATACGGCGCGTGAAATGCCGAAGTTCAACTCGATCTCGATCTCCGGCTATCACATGCAGGAGGCCGGCGCGACACTGACGCAGGAACTCGCCTTCACGCTCGCCGACGGCCGCGAATATGTCCGCGCCGCCCTCGCCAAGGGCCTGAACGTCGATGATTTCGCCGGCCGCCTCTCCTTCTTCTTCGCCATCGGCATGAACTTCTTCATGGAGGCCGCCAAGCTCCGCGCCGCCCGGCTGCTCTGGACGCGGATCATGGAGGGTTTTGCGCCGAAAAACCAATCCTCGTTGATGCTCAGGACCCATTGCCAGACGTCGGGCGTCTCGCTGCAGGAACAGGACCCCTACAACAACATCGTCCGGACCGCCTTCGAGGCAATGTCGGCCGTGCTTGGCGGCACGCAGTCGCTGCACACCAATTCTTTCGACGAGGCGATCGCGCTGCCGACCGAATTCTCCGCCCGCATCGCCCGCAACACCCAGCTCATCCTGAGCCACGAGACCGGCGTCACCAAGGTCGTCGATCCGCTCGCCGGCTCCTACTATGTCGAAAGCCTGACGGCGGAACTGGCGGACAAGGCCTGGGCGCTGATGGAAGAGGTCGAGGCGCTTGGCGGCATGACCAGGGCCGTGGCCGAAGGCCTGCCGAAACGGCTGATCGAGGAAGCGGCGACCCGCCGCCAGGCTGCCGTCGACAAGGGCGAAGAGGTCATCGTCGGCGTCAACAAGTATCGGCTGGAAACCGAGGATGATCATGACATCCTCGACATCGACAATGCCGCCGTGCGCACCGCCCAGATCAAGCGCATCGAGGAAACGAAGCGCCGCCGCGATACGGCCGAGGTCACCGCAGCACTCAAGGCCCTCACGGGCGTCGCCCGCAGCGGCGAAGGCAACATCCTCGAAGCCGCGGTCGAAGCCGTCCGCGCCCGCGCCACCGTCGGCGAAATCTCGGACGCCATGCGCGCTGTCTTCGGCGATCATTCCGCAGTCCCCGAGGTCGTCACCGACATCTATGGTGATGCCTACAAGGACGAACCGGAACTGGTGACGCTCTCAGCTCGGTTGTCGACGGTCGCCAAGTCGATCGGCCGCAAGCCGAAGATCATGGTTGCCAAGCTCGGCCAGGACGGTCATGACCGCGGTGCCAAGATCATTGCATCAGCCTTCGGCGATATCGGCTTCGATGTGCTCGCCGGTCCGCTGTTCCAGACGCCGGAGGAGGCCGCGGACATGGCGCTTGCGGCAAACGTCCACGTCGTCGGCGTTTCGTCGCTTGCCGCCGGCCACAAGACGCTTCTGCCGCAACTGATCGAGACGTTGAAAGCCAAGGGCGGCGGCGACATCATCGTCATCTGCGGCGGCGTCGTGCCACGCCAGGATTATCAATTCCTGATGGATCACGGCGTCGCCGCCGTCTTCGGGCCGGGAACCAATGTCATGGAGGCAGGCCGCGCCGTGCTCGATCTCCTCGAAGGCAGGCTGCGCAATGCCTGAGGCGACGGAATACCCCAAATAATCATCGCCGAAAAGTTGTGCTTCCGATTTACGGGAAATGTCGCATTCTGTTCACGTGCTCAGGTGATTCGCCGCATGTGCCTGCGTCAGGCCGGATTGAGAGCTGGACGACGACGCTAAATGATTTAGCCGGGGGGCAAGCGCGATGCGGAAGCGCGACGAGGTCGAAAACTGGGCAGTCGACAGGGCGCAACAAATTCTGATGCGCGAGGGCATGGACCTCGCCCTCTCGGCGCGCGACTTTGACAGCAATGCGATCCGGGCCAAGGGCAAGCTCCTGGCGATGGCGATCGCCGCTTCGCTGCTCGAGGCATCCGCTGTGGCGGCGGAATGACCTGAACGGCCTGTTCGGCTCTCGAGTTTGGCACGGTAACCCTGGTTCGACCGCCGGGCCGCAACCCCTTAAATTTGAGAATTGTCACCACGTCTCACGGTATTACAATGCCGGTTCAAACCGGGTGTGTTTCGAACGCCAGGTGTGTTTCGAACGATGGGGTGAAGCAATGTCGTTTCTGTCGGACATGGCCTTGAACCAGAGTGAAATCGAAGTGGTCTGCAGCGCGCTCGAAGAATGGTGCAAGGAAACACGCACGCGGCTCGACAGCGACGATGGCCGCGACGCCGCCACCGTGATGCTCGGCCTCTACAAGACCGGCCACGCCACCAAAGGCTCCATTCTCGAAGCGATGCGCCGGGTCGCCGGCGAGTGTGTCTGACGGCTCTTTAAGACGCGTCAGACATGCACCGGTTCGCAGCGCGGTCAGCAGCGCCGTGTTCCTGGCGACTTGCCGGCCAAATGTCCCCGCCTTGTCCAACTGCGGTAGACTCTTCCCTCGCAGGACGGCGGCGCTGTCTGTTTTTTGAAGAGTCCGGTTGAATTCTATTACTGGCAGCTTTCGCCCGCGGCGGACGTCAGTTGACAGTGACGGGTTTGGAGCGCATGCGCGACACCGTCTCGCGCTCCGCCCGCTTGCAGCGCATCGGCGGCAGGTTGCGGTCCATCAGGTCCATGTCCTCCAGCACCATATCGCCCATTTTCTTGAAGGCGCTGTCGAGCGCGCCGGCCCGGTGGGCGGAACGCAGGAAACCCTTGAGGTTTCGAACGGGATGGTCGAGCGGCAGCGGCTCCTGCGGAAAGACGTCGCTTGCCGCAACGATATGGCCGCTTGCGACCGCCACCATCAGCGCATCGAAATCCACCACATCGGCACGGCTGAGCAGGATGAAGGCGGCGCCCGGCCGCATGCTGGCAAAGGCATCGGCGCCGAGGAAATGCTGGTTCTCGCTGGTGACGGCCGCAACGACGAAAATGAAGTCGCTTTCGGTCAGCACCTCCTCAAGGCTCGACGGCTTGACGCCGTGGTCGATCAGGATCGAGGCCGGCATCCACGGATCGAAAACGCGGGTCTTGGTGCGGAAGCCGGTAAGGACCCGGTTCAGCGCCTTGCCGAGATCGCCGAAGCCGATGATGCCGACGTCGGCGCCGGAGAGAAGCCGCGCTCGGGTATTGCCCTCGCCGCCCCAGAGTTCCCGGCCCTCGCGGAAATCGAGATCCGCATCGACGATGCCGCGGGCGATGTTCAGCGCCATGGCAAGCCCGAGTTCCGCAACCGGCTCGGCAAAGACCTGGCCGGTCGTGACCACATGAATGCCGCGGGCGAACAGCACCTCGTAGGGCATGTTGTTGATCAGGTTACTTTCGACATTGAGGATGCAGCGCAGCCCAGGCATGCGGGCAAGGGTTTCGGCGCTGAGCGGCGGCTGGCCAATAATATAACGGGCTTCGCCGAGAATCGCGTCACCCAACCCGGCGATATTCTCCGGAGCGGCCTCGACGATCCGGTATTTCGCCTCGAGCTGTTCGCGCGCTTGCGGCGTGAAGATCAAGTTGAGCGTGCGCGGCTCCGGCGCGCAAATGACGAGCGGCCGCTGCGGTTCAAGCATGATGTCGTCTCCCAGGCCGGCATCGGAAAAGCCGGCACGCCTCCATGCGGCAAGTTGTATTGATGCCCCGGCGATTTGCAAGCGGCCGCGCTGTCAGTAATTGAAGCCGCGCAACTGCCGTATGATCGAGGGGGGCAGCCGGCCGGACTGGAAGACCGGTCCGTTGCCGCGCCGGCAGAAATTGGTGGTCGCATAGCCTGAATTGAGACCAGGGTCGCGCCGCACTACAACCTGCTTGCATATCACTGCGTTTTCCCGCTCCACGGCATCCGGCGACTTGACGCCCGGAAGATCGGTATAGGCCTGCACAGGTTGCCACAAAGGATCAGCCGAGGCCATCGGCCCAAACGACGACGATGCAACAGACAGGAAGAAGGTCAGGCTGACGGTCCGGAGCACCTTCATAAGTTTCTCACATTCTGATCCGGCAGCCGGAAATCCGAAGTGTTTCCGCGTAAGGAGACGTTTCGTTAGCAGCGAAGTTGCGCTATAGCCCAACGACTTGAACGAAGCGCGACACCCTGTTCGGCTGATGTGGGGATTTCCATGGCAAATACAATACGGTTTCACGAAGGCGACATCTCCGCGGAAGACGCCGCCCGCTACAAAGGCGCGATCGCCATCGACACCGAAACGCTCGGCCTCATTCCGCGCCGGGACCGGCTCTGCCTCGTCCAGCTTTCACCGGGCGATGGCACCGCCGACGTGATCCAGATCGCCAAGGGTCAGAAAGAAGCGCCCAACCTAGTCGCCATGCTGGAAGACCCAGCCCGCCAGAAGATCTTCCATTTCGGCCGCTTCGACATCGCCGTGCTGTTCCACACCTTCGGGGTGACGACGACGCCGGTGTTCTGCACCAAGATCGCCTCGCGTCTGACGCGGACCTATACGGACCGTCACGGCCTGAAGGACAATCTGAAGGAACTGCTCGACGTCGATATTTCCAAGCAGCAGCAATCTTCCGACTGGGCGGCCGAGACGCTGACGCCGGCGCAGCTGGAATATGCCGCCTCCGACGTGCTGCACCTGCATGCGCTGCGTGACAAGCTGACGGCACGGCTGATCCGCGACGGCCGGATCGATCATGCCGACGCCTGTTTCGCCTTCCTGCCGACGCGCGCCAAGCTCGACCTGCTCGGCTGGGAAGAAACCGACATTTTCGCGCATAGCTGATGCCGCCAATCGAAGGCCACGCCACAGGGCCGGTTCTCGAACCCCTGCGGCTTGCAATCCGGCGGCAGCTTCAACGCTTGCCGCCGGGCCATGCCGAGTTCATTCTCTTCGGCTTGAAACAGGCATGGTCATGTCTTTTCGGCGCGCTCGTCCTGTTTTTGATCATCGCTACCAAGCTCGTCTGGGGCTCTGAGTGGGTCTTGAACCGCTATGATGCGCTCTTTCTCATGGCGCTGGCGATACAGATCCTCTTTCTCCGGCTGAGGATGGAGAGCTGGGACGAGGCGAAGGTCATCTTGATCTACCATGTCACCGGCACCTGCATGGAGATGTTCAAGGTGAAGATGGGATCGTGGACCTACCCGGGGGACGCGATCTTCCAGATATCCGGTGTGCCGCTTTTCTCGGGCTTCATGTATGCTTCTGTCGGCAGCTACATGGCACGCGCCATCCGCATTTTCGACATGCGCTTCACGCACTACCCGCCGTTCGCACTCACGGCCCTTCTGGCGGCGGCGATCTACATCAATTTCTACAGCCATCATTATATCGCCGACCTGCGCATCGGGCTTTTTGCGACCACCGTTCTCCTTTTCTGCCGGGTGCGCGTATATTTTACCGTGGAGCGGAAAGCGCGCTGGATGCCGCTGGTGCTGGCCGCATTTCTCACCAGCATCTTTCTCTGGATTGCCGAGAACATCGGAACGGCAACGGATATCTGGCTTTATCCAGGGCAAAGCGAATGGCACATGGTATCGCTGCAAAAGATGGGGTCGTGGTATCTGCTGCTTTATGTGAGCTTCGTGCTGGTCACGATCGTGTGCAAACCGAAGCTGCCGGATGGCTGGAAAACCAACGCCAAACGGCCGATGAGGACGGCGTCCCCCGCGTTGCTTGCCAAGGAGGACTCTCTGGCGCCGCGCGTCCTCTGAGCCGCGCCAAGGTCACCATGACGCTTTGATCGGCTGCAGAATTTGCAGTAGCCTGATCAGGCCTTGCGGATGATGCCGAGCCGCGCCATCACTTCCTTCGGGATGCCATAGCGCTGGACCGCGTCACGGTTCGAGCGCAGGCCGCAGATCTCGCGCTGGATGAAGAAGGCCCAGACGGCATCGGCAGCATCGTTCAGCAATTGCTCGCGCCGCTCCGGCGTCGTTGCGGCATCGGCAAGCACGCTCAGCGCCGCGATCGCCTTTTCCACCTTCAAGCCGTGCCGCCCGAGCGCATCGGCCCGTTCGGACATCAACTCGTATTCCAGGAGATTGAGGCCGGAACCTCTCTTGAAGGACGAGGACAGGGATTGGGGCGGGCGGACCGTCATCTCAAGGCTCCCATATAAACCAGAGCAAAGATGGGACGAGAGCGCCGATGCTGCAAGCGCCTATTTGGCGCGCTCTCGAATTTCTGCAAAGCTCCAGTCCCTCAGAAGCTCGCCCTCCTTCCACACCGGCTCCAGATGGTTGCGCCGGTCCTTGAGCTCGTCAAGGCGCGCCGCTTCCAGCCCGCCGAGACCGCTGACGACGGCCTGGCGGCCGGCCTTGGAGGCTTTGACATTCATGGTCGCCGGGCGCTTGAAGACATCGCGCCATTTGCCGGTATCGTCCCGTCGCGCATTGGTCTTCATGGCGAAGGAATAGGTGTCGCGATTGACCTTCTGCAGCAGGCCGCCGCCCATGCCGAAGGCGATGTTTTCAGCCGAGAAACCAAAGGCTTCCAGCCGCCCGAGGATCTGACCTATATCGGCGTTGGAGACGCCGTCGCCCTGGATGACGCGCACAGACTTGTCGAGCACTTTGTAGCCCTTGGCATTCAGCGTCGATCCGAAATGATAATCCAGCTGCTTGACGACATGGACCGGCGTTTCGATGGGATCACCGCTGTCGGGGCGGATGACCAGCGTGCCGCCGCTGGCCTTGACCCTCTCGCGCAGCTGCTTGCCCCAGATTTCAGTGACCGCATGATTGATATCATAGCTGTCGGAGACAACCGCGAACATGCCGCCGCCGGCGAAGCGGTCGATCATGTTGGCATAGGCGTCCGCTTCGCGCTCAACACCCCAGGCGGTCATGGTCGAATGTTCGGAGGCCGGGATGGAGAAACCGGCCATCTCGGCGCCGTAATACCGCCGGGCATAGAGCACGCCGGTCACGGTATCGGTCCCCATGAAGTTGACGAGATGGGCGGCGCCGCCGATGCCCGCCTGCTCAAAGGCGCCGACGCCGCGGGCGCCAAAATCGTGCAGGCGGAAGGGCAGAACAGCTTGCGGATCGTCGCAGGTCTTTTCGAGCATCGGGCGGATGATCTGCTTGACCTTGCGGGCATTGCTGGCAACGGAGGACGGGTACCAGACGGCGCGCAACAGCGCGGTCTCGATATAGGAGGGCAGCCAGAAGGATTGCGGATCGGTATTGACCACCTGCACCATCGGTACGCCGCGGCGAATGAGCGTACCTTCCGGCAGGGCCTGGATCTCCAGCGGTAGATAACCGCCGAACTGTTCGACGATGCGCCTCCAGCCGGCGCGATGGAACGGCAGGCCGTGTGCCGTCACGATCGCCTCGGCTTCGTCGATATCGGCCCGCGTCACCGGCTTGCCGAGATAGTCCTTCAAGAACATCTGCAGGCCGAAGAACAGGACATCGGCCTGATCCTGATGGCCGCGCGTTTCGATATAGGCGGAGATGGCGCTTGTGCCCGGCGGGTATTGCAGGAAGTGGCTGAACTTGTAGCTATCGGTGTTGAGGATCAGATTGGCCGGATTCATCGCATTCCCCCTCAAGCAATTCCAAGTCCGCCGCGCGATCAACGGCGGGCGGCGGCAAAGATGTACGCGACCGGGCAAAACGCAGCAAGGGCAAAGGCGGCCACGTGCTCCGGCTGAATTCTCCTCGCGCCGCGCAGCATGGTTAATATTCTGTCAATCATTCTGCCCTAACATCGATCCTGAAATGCTCGGCCATTCGTGGTTCCGCAGCAGCAGCCGCAGTCTGGTATGGCCGTGAACGCGCCGTCGGGCATGCGCATGAAGCGCCCTTTTCCTTCGATATCCGCTTGGTCTCATCCGGCTCGACGGCCGATGGGCAGCGAACAGACACGATCCCTTTGGCCTCAACCCGAACCTGACGGAGATTGCGATGCTGACGCCCATTCTCACAGTCAAGACATCTGCCGCAACCGGCCAGACGGCAGCCGCGGTGGAGGCCGTGACGCCGAAGGAACAGCGCACGCATGCAGAACCTGTGAGGATTTCGGGAAGCCAGTCGGAAGCCGTCCTCAAGGTTCTCGAGACGCTGAACCGCCACCTCGTCGGTAGCGAACCACTGCCGAAGGAAGCATTGATCCGGTTACTGGACACCCTGGCAAAAGTCCTGAAATTTCCGCCGCTGCCGCAGGAAACCGTGCGTGACTTTAGCAAGCGGCTTGCAGTTTTTCTGGAGACACTGCCGCCAGCCGCGCGGCTGGCGCTGGAAAAACAACTGGGGCAGCGCGATCTGGCCATATCGATCCGGATTCTCGCGGAAGCGCTGAAGGGGCCTTCGATCATCGACGCGCCGCGTCTGCTGGAGACGTTTTTCACCCCGGCAACGGTCGCGCGGCCAGCGACCGGCCAGCCGGAGGGACGGCCGGCTGCGACAGGGACCATGCCACCGGAAACCGGGACAGGTCGCCCGACAGCGCAGCCGCAGTCTGCGGCACCGGCGACAGTGAGCGATTCCGGCATGCTGCAGGCGGTCCTGAAGAAGGCCTTTGGTGACGAAGGAGAGACCACGGCGCCAGCTGTTGTTGCGGAGGAGGGCGAAGGCGGGGAACAAACGGCCGAATCGCAAACACCGCGCGGTAGCGACACAGCTGCTGCAGGCGCGCAGCGCCTAGCCAAGGCGAATTCCGAGACGATCCCCTTGCTGCGGGCCGCCGCTGCCTTTCTCGCCGCGGATTCGGAGGCTCTGTCGCTGGTGGCCGCCATTGCCACGGGCGACATCGATAGCCAGACAAAAGCCGATCTGGAGCAGGAATTGGGATTCGATCTCTCAGAGCAAACGGGGCAGATCGAAACACCGCAACAGCCGATCCAAGCCGAATCCTTTGCTGCGGAAGGCGCGCAGGAGCCCACATCAGGAACGGCAACAGGCGAGAACACCGCATCCTCCGAGACCGGTTCCGCTTCGCGGCAGGCCGCGCCGGCGGTAGCCGATCTCCTGCCAGCGACCGCCGCCGAACCGGACGTCCGGACGGAAATCATCCAGTCCGCCGACATGCAGCCGCATCGCGGCGAGGTCGAAGATTTCAAGGGCGACGGTCCCGGAGAATGGGACCTGCACACAGAACTGGAGGAGCGCCCCTTTGCGCCGGTGGCCGAGGCGCAATCCGCTGCATTCGAAGCCGAGACATCGCGTCCCGAAAAGATGCTTGTGGAGACACTGAAAACGCTGGTCGAGGCCAGCCTGCCGATGCCGGAAGGATCAGCAGGCACGGGGCCGCAAACGCTTTTTGCCGCGCTGGCAGGCGAGACGGCCGATATGGGCGCCGAAGCACTGTTTGCAGAACTTCAGACGGCGGACGATATCGAGCTGCCGCCGGATACGGCGCTGACCACCGGTGGCTTCGCCGAGCAACCCGAACTTGAAGCCGACACCTGGAGCGCGTTGCTCGATCCTCCGGAGGAGAAGGCGCCGAGGCGGCCGACCCATCCTTCTGCCCTGGATGAAGGCGGGCGCGAGGCCCAGATACCCCGGCCGCCGGAAACGGGCATTGCACGAGATGCCATCCCCTTCGCGATGATCCCCTATTTGCCCACAAAAACCGTGGAGACGCGGAGCGTCAAGGAAGAAGAGGAACAACCGTCCTTTGCCGAGGACGAGCAGCGGGACGAGCGCGGAGAAAGCAATGATCAGGGGCACGAAAACGAGCATCACGCCGCAGGAAACGAGGTGGCCAGCCAAGAGGACGAAACGGCAACCGCCGATGCCTACGATGTCTACAAACGCATGGGCGGGCTCGTCTGACTGAACAGCTGGCGCCGCAGACCAGGACACGAAAAAGCCCGCGGAAATCGCTCTCCGCGGGCTTCTTTATTCGTAAGGCCTAAGGCTTATTCGCCGCCGCGGTTCTTCAGAGCCGCACCGAGGATGTCGCCGAGCGAAGCGCCCGAGTCGGACGAACCGAACTGTGCGACAGCTTCCTTCTCTTCAGCGATTTCAAGCGCCTTGATCGACAGCATGACCTTGCGGTCCTTCTTGGAGAAGTTGGTGACGCGGGCGTCAACAACCTGACCAACGGAGAAACGCTCCGGACGCTGCTCGTCGCGGTCACGCGACAGATCGGCACGGCGGATGAACGAGATGAGGTCTTCGTGGTTGACGAGCTTCACTTCGATGCCACCGTCGTTGATGGCGATGACTTCGCACGAGACGACGGCGTTCTTGCGCAGGTCGCCGGAAGCGGCGGCGTCGCCGACCGCATCCTTGCCGAGCTGCTTGATGCCGAGCGAGATGCGCTCCTTCTCGACGTCCACATCGAGAACGACAGCCTTGACGACGTCGCCCTTGTTGTATTCCTCGATGACCTGTTCGCCCGGACGGTTCCAGTCGAGGTCGGAGAGGTGCACCATGCCGTCGACGTCGCCGTCGAGACCAATGAACAGGCCGAATTCGGTCTTGTTCTTGACTTCGCCTTCAACTTCGGTGCCAGCCGGATGGCTGTGCGCGAAGGCCTGCCACGGGTTCTCGAGCGTCTGCTTGAGGCCGAGCGAGATGCGGCGCTTGGTCGGGTCGACTTCGAGAACGACAACGTCGACTTCCTGCGTCGTGGACAGGATCTTGCCGGGGTGTACGTTCTTCTTGGTCCAGGACATTTCGGAGATGTGGATCAGGCCTTCGATGCCCGGCTCCAGCTCTACGAATGCACCGTAGTCGGTGATGTTGGTGACGGTACCGGAGATCTTCTTGCCAACCGGGTACTTGGCACCGATGCCATCCCACGGATCCGACTCGAGCTGCTTCATGCCGAGCGAGATGCGGTGGGTTTCCTGGTTGATGCGGATGATCTGAACCTTGACCTGCTGGCCGATGTTCAGGATTTCCGACGGATGGTTGACGCGGCGCCATGCCATGTCGGTGACATGCAGCAGGCCGTCGATGCCGCCGAGGTCAACGAACGCACCGTAATCGGTGATGTTCTTGACGACGCCGTCAACAACCTGGCCTTCTTCGAGGTTCTGGACGATTTCCGAACGCTGTTCAGCGCGCGATTCTTCGAGAACCGTGCGGCGCGACACGACGATGTTGCCACGGCGCTTGTCCATCTTGAGGATTTCGAAGGGCTGCGGGTTGTGCATCAGCGGCGTGACGTCGCGGATCGGACGGATGTCGACCTGGGAGCGCGGCAGGAAGGCAACGGCACCATCCAGATCGACGGTGAAACCACCCTTGACCTGGTTGAAGATGACACCTTCGACGCGTTCGCCGGCTTCGAACTTGACTTCGAGGCGGACCCAGCTCTCTTCGCGGCGAGCCTTCTCGCGCGACAGAACAGCTTCGCCCAGCGCGTTTTCGATGCGCTCGACGTAAACTTCGACCTCATCGCCGACCTTCAGCGTGCCGTCCTTGGCCTTGGCGCCGAATTCCTTCAGAGCGATGCGGCCTTCGACCTTCAGACCGACGTCGACGATCGCGACGTCCTTCTCGATGGCCGTAACAATACCCTTGGTGACGTAGCCTTCGGCAAGATCCTGCGTGGCAAAGGATTCCTGCAGCAGAGCGGCGAAATCGTCGCGGGTGGGGTTAGCTTGAGACATGAATACTCCTGATGTGCCTTCATATGGGGCACAGGCGCCGGGGGTTGGTGTTGAACCTGTCCGAAAACCATCCGCTCCCATTCAGATGAGGAGCAAATCCGGCGCGGGGATGGTGTCTCGAACTATTTCTTCAATGCGGCATCGATGATGCTCTTCGCCGCCAAGAATGCGGCCTCTATACTCATTTCGGACGTATCTAGCAAGTGCGCGTCGTCGGCCGGGCGAAGCGGACTGTCGGCGCGGCCCATGTCGCGCTCGTCGCGCTTGACGATGTCGGCGAGGATCTCCAGATAATCGGCCGGAACGCCGTTTGCGACGATCTCGTCGAAGCGGCGGCGCGCGCGCACTTCGGGGGATGCCGTGACATAGAGCTTCACTGGCGCATCCGGGCAGACAACCGTGCCGATGTCGCGGCCGTCGAGCACCGTGCCCGGCTCACGCTTCGAAAAGGCACGCTGCGCCTCGACCAGCGCCTGGCGGACGAGCGGCATCACCGCGATCTTCGAGGCGGCCTCGCCGACCGAATGGACCGACAGCACGGAACGATCGAGCCCGGCAAGCTCAACCTCGCGCGCCATCTCCTCAGCCAGCAGTTCGTCATCGAGCGGCAGGCCCGCATCGATGAGCGCCTTGGCCGTGGCGCGATAGGTCAGCCCGGTATCGAGGTGATGAAAGCCGTAGTCCTTGGCAATCCGTCGCGAAAGGGTTCCCTTGCCCGCCGCCGCGGGTCCGTCGATGGCGATGATGAATGTCATTCTGCTACCTGGAAGTGGATGTGATCGTCGTGGCGGGCCGCCCTGCAGCCCTGGAATCTTACAATACCGTCGTCTACCGCAAGCCTTTTCGCAAGGTGCGGTTCGATGAATATCTTCTCGACACCCATTTTTCGGCCATCGGAGGACAGCCACTGAACCGCTGCCTTCGTCCGCTCTTCGTCCAGATGCCAATCAGCAAAAAGAGGTTGAAGAAATCCGAGGTTCCAGCGGAAGGTCAATAGATCGTTGCGCCCGTCACAGGGAAGCGGGGCGCCGGCACTGGCCTGTTCGAACGCGAAATTGCCGATCGGCGACCGCGTTCGTCCGTTCATCGCGGCTTTTCCTCGGTAATAGAACGCTATGTCCAGCTTCCGTCCGTCATTATGCGAAAGGTGCGGAAGAAGCGGGAAGCCGTCCAGAAACGGAAAATTGGCATCGAGCGCCAGCGTAACCGTCCCAGGAAATGCCCCCGCCATATGCCGGGACAGCGCATCGGCGACGCGCAGCACGTCACCGGTCACGTAATTTCGGTTAAGAACGCAGTAGAGAGGAGATTGGAGCTTTAGCGGCGTGTTCCCGCTGAAACATGGCAGTGGAACCCGACCGAACAGGGGAGCCACCTGGTGCGCAGCAACGGTCGCCGCCGCATAGAGGCTGAGAAACACCGCCAGCCAGGCCAAGCGGCCCGGGATTTTTGCGACGCAGGATACACCGATCGTTGCGAGGAAGACGATCCCACCGATCTGCGTCAGCAACGTCAAGACGACAAGGAAAAGAACCTTGCGAGCGAGCGCGGCGCCGGCCCTATAACTCCGTTTTTCGTTGACGACGTTCACAATCAAGCCCGTCATACTCTTCGTTACGCACAGCACCGCCCTGCGTTCCATTCCGCAAGCGAAGGGCGGCTTTGCAGCGGCAAGGCTTGCTATCGGCCCGTTTCGAGCGCTGCCTAACACAATGGAGCCGAACGGTCATCCTATCCCCAAAGAAAAGCGCGCAGCTGTCTTGGCAAGTTAGGCTTTGACAGATCAGGCCAAGACGATTATGGGGACCGGCTAATTCATTTCACGTTCAACGCCGGTATTCCGGCAAATGCCGGTAACCCCGGCCATTCAAGAGGCTTTGACTGTGGCAAAAGCGGAACTTGGAACAAAACGCATCGATCCGGAAACAGGCCGTAAGTTCTACGACCTGAACAAGGATCCGATCGTTTCTCCCTACACCGGCAAATCCTACCCGTTGTCCTTCTTCGAAGAGACCTCCGTCGCCAAGGTGCTGGAAAAGGCTGCCGAGGAGGACGAGATCCAGGAAGTCGATACCGAGAACCCGGAAGTCGAGCTCGTCTCGCTCGAGGATGCCGACAGCGAAGCAGGCAGCGGCGACGATCTGCCGGATCTGGGCGATGACGATGTCGAGATCGAAGGTGACGACGACGACACCTTCCTCGAGCAAGATGACGAAGACGAAGACGGCCTTTCCGATCTGATCGGCGTTTCGGACGACGACGACGAGGTCTAAACCTCTCATAATTCACGCAAATGGCGTCCGCGCGGGGTTTCGACCGGCACGCGGACGCAAGTTCCGGGCTCATTCGATAAAATCTCGCCCGCTTGTGTTTTTCGGCTTGCCATCTGCAAAAAGCAGAAGTATGAAGCCGCCACCCGGCCGAACGAACAGTTCGGACGGACTTCCCGGAACCGGCATCGCCGGACCCAAAATGGGGCTATAGCTCAGCTGGGAGAGCGCTTGCATGGCATGCAAGAGGTCAGCGGTTCGATCCCGCTTAGCTCCACCATTCTCTTTCCTTATCCATCGAAGACTCTTGCGTGGCAGATCTGGGCGGAATTAAATAAATTGCTGCCTGCATTAGGCGGAGACCCTCCCTCCAATAGCTCGCCGCCATCGTAGATTACTGTCTTGCTGCCGATTTCGTTCTTCGATTTGCCGCAAACGTTGTTTCGACTGATAGTCCCGTCTGAAGCGGATTATCTCTGGCGCGCAGGAAAGGACAGGACATGACGGACTTGAAGACACGATCCCGGCCGACAGGGGCAACCGCCGTTCTGGGCCGCACTGGATTTCCGCATATTACGTCAGCAACCGGGGGCGAACTCGGCATCGTCACCGGCCCGTCGCAGCAAGGCTTCAATCCGCTCGACCTGCTTTACGCGTCGCTGTCCGCCTGCCTCACGATGAGTGCCCGCATCGCGGCAAGCCAGATGGGCGTTCTCGACAGGGTGACGGAAATCAGCGCAGAAGTCACCGGCGAAAAGGCGACGGAAGGACTTTCGCGGGTTCAGACATTCAACATCCTCTTCACGATCAAGGGCGACATCGACGATGAGACGCGCAACGCCATTGCGCGGGCGGCGGAAGAGGAAATCTGCACTGTCAGCAACACGATCCGCGGCAATCCCGATTTCTCGACGACCGTATCCGTTTAGCTCTTCAAACTCCGCCCATTGGCAACCCGCGCGTGTTTGACTATGAGTGCATCCGAGCAATTCTGGAGTATGTCATGAAAATCACGATGATCGGCGCCGGTTATGTCGGGCTTGTCTCCGGTGTCTGTTTTGCGGATTTCGGCCATGAGGTGGTCTGCATCGACAAGGACGCGAGCAAGATCGAGGCGCTCACCGCCGGCCGCATTCCGATCTTCGAGCCGGGCCTGGAACAGCTGGTTGCCAACAACGTCAAGGACGGGCGTCTGAGCTTCAGCTCCGCTCTGGCGACCAGCGTCGCGCAAAGCGACGTGATCTTCATTGCGGTCGGCACGCCCTCGCGGCGCGGCGATGGCCATGCCGACCTTTCCTATGTCTATGATGCCGCCCGCGAGATCGCCGCCCATGTGACCGGCTTCACCGTCATCGTCACCAAGTCGACGGTTCCGGTCGGCACTGGCGACGAGGTTGAGCGGATCATGCGCGAGACCAATCCGGACGCCGACATCGCCGTCGTCTCCAATCCGGAATTTTTGCGCGAGGGTGCTGCGATCGACGACTTCAAGCGGCCGGACCGCATCGTCATCGGACTCAACGACGAGCGCGCCCGCGGCGTCATGACCGAGGTCTATCGACCGCTCTATCTCAACCAGTCACCGCTGCTCTTCACCACGCGGCGCACCTCCGAGCTGATCAAATATGCCGGCAACGCCTTCCTCGCCATGAAGATCACCTTCATCAACGAGATGGCCGACCTTTGCGAAAAGGTCGGTGCCAATGTCCAGGAGGTCGCCCGCGGCATAGGGCTGGACGGTCGCATCGGTTCGAAATTCCTGCATGCGGGGCCCGGCTATGGCGGCTCCTGCTTCCCGAAGGACACGCTGGCGCTAGTCAAGACGGCGCAAGATCATGATAGCCCGGTGCGGCTGATCGAAACCACCGTCGCCGTCAACGACAACCGCAAGCGGGCGATGGGCCGCAAGGTGATCGCAGCGGCCGGCGGCGATGTGCGCGGCAAGAGGATCGCCGTGCTCGGCCTCACCTTCAAGCCCAACACCGACGACATGCGCGACAGCCCGGCGATTGCCATCATCCAGGCGCTGACCGATGGCGGCGCCATCGTCACCGGCTATGATCCGGAAGGCATGGAGAATGCGCGAAACGTCATCGACAGCATCGCCTATGCCGACAGCCCCTACACGGCGGCGGAAGGCGCCGACGCACTCGTTATCGTCACGGAATGGAACGAGTTCCGCGCGCTCAACCTCGGTCGGTTGAAATCGTCGATGAAGAACCCCGTGCTTGTCGATCTCAGAAACATCTATCACCGGGACGAAGTGACCAAGCACGGTTTCAGCTATACGAGCATCGGCCGGCCGGTATAACCGCGGCATCTCGATCGACGGCAGGCAAAGCAAGGAGCCGGTATGCGCTATCTGATCACAGGAACGGCTGGTTTCATCGGATTCCACCTGGCCAAGCGGCTGCTCGATGACGGCCATTTCGTCACCGGCTTCGACGGCATGACCCCCTACTACGATGTCCGGCTGAAGGAGCGGCGCCATGCCATCCTTTCCCGCTCGAACGGCTTCCGGCCGGTGATCGGCATGCTGGAGGACGCTGGCGCGCTGCAGACGGCCGCGGAGATTGGCGAGCCGGACGTCATCGTCCACCTCGCAGCCCAAGCCGGCGTCCGTTACAGCCTTGAAAACCCCAAGGCCTATGTCGATTCCAACCTGATCGGTTCATGGAATATCCTTGAACTGGCCAAAGCCGTGCAGCCCAAGCACCTTTTGCTTGCCTCCACCTCGTCGATCTACGGGGCCAACGAGAAAATCCCGTTTGCCGAGACCGACCGGGCCGACGAGCCGATGACGCTCTATGCCGCCACCAAGAAATCGGCCGAGCTGATGGCGCATAGCTATGCCCATCTCTACGGCGTGCCGACCACCGCTTTCCGCTTCTTCACGGTCTACGGACCCTGGGGACGCCCGGACATGGCGCTGTTCAAATTCGTCGATTGCATCCTCAACGGTCGGCCGATCGAGATTTATGGCGAAGGCCGTATGAGCCGCGACTTCACCTATATCGACGACCTCGTCGAAGGCATCGTCCGTTTGATGAGCGTCGTGCCGGCGGCGGAAAATCGCATCGGCGACATCGATACGCTGTCGCGGCACGCGCCGTTTCGCGTCGTCAATATCGGCGGCGGACAGCCGGTGGAACTGATGCGTTTCGTCGAGACGGTCGAGGCCGCTGTCGGCAGACCGGCGATCCGTATGATGCTGCCGATGCAGCAGGGGGATGTTCCGAGAACCTTTGCCGCCCCGGACCTTCTGAAGGCGCTGACGGGCTTCACGCCATCCATATCGGTAGAGGAAGGTGTGAAACGCTTCGTCGCCTGGTATCGGGCGGAGATGATCAGCGCCTGAGAATGACCAGGCTCGATCCGCCATTCCGCCGAATCATCAAACGAACCGGCACGGACAGAAACGTATGGATCTGCTGGAACAAAGTCTCCGAGAATATCGCACCGCACATATTCTGTTGCTGCGGTGCATCCTTGGCCCACTTTCGAAAGCGCGTTTGCCAGCGGCTCGCGTCCATTGGCCCGATAATGACTTGACACGAGCCTTAAGAAACTCCTAATCTACTCCAAAATCTAATTAATTTTCCGGGGCGGATTTCCCAAGTCCGATCCATTTAACCAAGTCCAATCCATTTAAGGGGTTCATTATGTTTAAACGGTCTTTGCTGATTTCGACACTCGCGCTTTGCGCTTCCGTTTCTTTCGCACATGCACAGGCAGCACCGTCTGCAGCTGCCATTTCGGGCCTCACCACCTGCACAAGCGACTGCGTTACCGAGGCACAGAGCCTTGTTGATGCAATCAACGCCATGCCGGCTGGTCCGGAAAAGGACAGGCTCCTTCTCTCGCTGGTCAAGGCGGTTGGTACTCTCGCCATTGCAAATCCGGAACTCTCTGTAGCTCTTGGCGGTATCGCCGCGTCGGCTCAGGCAGGATTGAGCCCGGCGGCGGCGGCGGCGTTGCCATTTGTTGCGCAGGTGGTGGCCGCTCTCAGCGCCGGCACCCCCGGTTCGGCGACGGCCGCTCTCGGCGCGCCGAGCTTGGGCGACGATCCGGCGAGCTGATTTTACGAACGGTCTGGTTATCGGCTTTGAAAAGGCGCCTTGCGGGGCGCTTTTTTATGCTGTTGTTCTGCGGTCCGCATGGGTCGCGGAATGTCGTTGCGTGTGTGGTGCGCCATTCCCGCAGTGGCACAATTGTCATTGCTCTGACCGGCGCTTGATGCTGCAAGGTTCGTAATGTCGGACAGTAATATATACCATTGACATAAAATTGAAGACGCAAGCCTCGCCCAACTCCCCGCTGCTACGGTAAACCCATGTGCTCGAACCCGTTGATCCGATTGCACGTTCACAATTGCTTAGGCGACATTTCGGCTGCGGTTTTCGGCCACAAACCACAATCTGGGCGGCAGGCATGAAATTTTTCAGTAGCGTCCGGGCTCGACCACTCGACAAACATCGATGCCGGAGAGACCCCGCCAGAGACGGCGCGCCATGGTGAAGCAGAGAAAATGGATTGCGATGGCATGTTGCTTGCTGATTTCGGCGGCGAGCGGATACGGCCTGTGGCGTGAACTGGCGCCATTTATGGCCAGACCCATCGAGCAGGCGCTAACCCCAGCCGTATTTGCTGACGAAGATTTCGGCTTCGGCCTTTCGTCCTATTCGAAGACGCTGGTCATGAAGGACTGTCTCCGCATCGCGCTGGCCTACAGGGATATCGACATGATCGATGAAGCGGCGCGCGATGTGGTGTCGAAATGCGCCGCACGGGCCTCTGATATCGTTGCCGCGACGCCGACGGATTCCTTCGCCTGGCTGGTGCGTGCCGCCGCATCGGTTCGCCTGCTTGCCAGAGACGAGTTCAACGCCGCGTTGAGGCAATCGCAATTGACCGGTCCCAATGAGCAGTGGATCGCCCATTTTCGCGTCAATCTGGCGGAGACCTATTTTGCGCAGCTGAGCGCCGAGACCATCAAATCGGAAGCCGCCGACCTGAAACTGCTCGCGAGCAGCGAAAGGGGTGTCAAACTCATTGCCCAACGCTATGTCTCCAACCCGGATTTCCGGGCGCGAATCACTGCCATCGTCGAAACGATGCCGCCGGACCGGCAGATCGCCTTTCTGGGAAACGTCAAGAAATCGATGGGCAAGCGATGATCCGGGTTCCAGTTTTGCGGCATCCATGCCAAGACCTGCTTGGAACACCGGCACAGGATCAGCGCGCATCCGCGCCGGCACAAGAATGGCAGGCCTTGAGACCATGAAGAAGACGGCGCGCTACCACTCAGACCGCTTCCGGCTAAACAATCAGTTGATGTGGCCCATTCTTCTGGTTCTGTTCCTGTCGCCCTTCGCGTTCGGAAGTACCAAGCCCTCCTTCTGGCTGCTATGGTCCATGCTCATCTCGCTGTGCGGCGCCGTTCTCTTTGGCCGCATGGCGCTGTCCAACGCCCGGTTCAGGATCGCGCCGCGCAATCTGTCGGTGCTGTTCGGACTTTTTTCCCTTTTCGGCGCCTATATGATCGTCCAGGCGCTCCCGCTCGGTGCTTTGTCTCCGGCGGTTACCAGCATTGCCGATCCGAGCATCATCATCACCGTCGATACGATCAGCCTGACGCCGCACGACACAACCCTTGCGCTCGCGCGCTGGGCAACCTACGGCCTGCTTTTCTTCCTGGTGCTGCAAATCACCAGCAACCCGCAGCGCGCTCACGCCTTCATCAAGCTCATCTATTGGATCATCGTCATCCACGCCGTCGTCGGGCTGCTGTTCCTCGTGCAGTTTGGCGACACGATCCTTGGCATTCCGAAGTGGAAATATTTCGGCTCGGCGCTGGGCGGCTTCATCAATCGAAATTCGTTTGCCACCTTCCTTGCCTTCGGCAGCGTGCTTGGCATCAACCTGATGATCGACCGGATGACCGAGGAGGCCTCGGGAAAAGGCGACAACTCGATTTTTGGGACCTATCTCGGCAAGGGTGGCGTCGTCACCATCGGTCTTGGCTGGCTGGTCGTGGTCATCGCGCTTGTCGCGACAAACTCCCGCATGGGTCTCTTTGCCGCCTGTTGCGGCATGATTGCCTCGGTCGCTCTGGCGCTTGCCAAGAAGACCGCCGGTACCAACAAGGCCGGCATATGGATTCTGTTGCTCGTCATCCCCGTAATGGTTGGTCTCGGCATGTTTGGCTACGGCGCGATCTTTCTGGAGCGCCTCGGCCAAATCGGAGATTCTTCCGAGGTTCGAATGCAACTGTACCAACAGGTCCTGCAGATGATCGAAACCCGTCCCCTGCTCGGGTTCGGCGGCAATAGTTTCGAATATGCCTATCCGCTGTTTCATCAGGCGCCGGTCAGCGTCGATCTCGTCTGGAACCTGGCGCACTCCACCTATCTGGCACTCTGGGCCGAATACGGCCTGGTCTTTGGCAGCCTGCCGCTGCTGATCGTTGGTATCATTGTGTTTCAGTTGGGAGCGGCCTATGTCAAGGCGCCGGGTCAGGACATGCTGATACGCTGCGGTCTTTGCGTCATCCTGGTCGGCGCCGTACATTCGCTGGTCGATTTCAGCCTCGAGATCGAGGCCGTGACACTCGCGTTCGTCGCCATTGTCGCCACGGCATGGGCGCGGCAGTTCGAACTCACAAGCGCCGGCGAGAGGGGCGGGTCATGATCCGCGGCATCGTCGACTTTCTGCGCGGTAGCATAGACACAACAGCACCCTCGCAACGGCAAAAGCTCTTTTTCGAAGGTGGCCCGGATCACATCTATGCCGTCGGCGACGTGCACGGATGCGACGATCTTCTCGGCCGGCTGGAAGATTTGATCTTCGAGGACTGTCGCAAGCATGACGGTTCCAAATGGCTGATCATGCTCGGCGACTACGTGGACCGCGGACCAAAATCGGCCTCGGTGCTCGATCGGCTGATAGCCAAGCCGCGTGCGGACATCAAGCGCTTCTGCCTAGCCGGCAATCATGAGGACGTGATGCTCGATTTCCTGCGCAATCCGTCTTCCACTCATCAATGGCTGGACTTCGGCGGACTTGAGACGCTCTATTCCTACGGCCTGCACAAGCTGCCGGCCAATCGCCAGGCACTGAAGAACCTGCTGCAATCGCGCATTCCGGACGAACACGTCGCCTTTCTCGAATCCCTGCCATCGATGCTGAGCATCCCAGGATTCTGTTTTGTCCATGCCGGTCTTCGCGATGGGGTGCCGCTCGACGAGCAGGTCGATGCAGACCTGTTGTGGCTACGACCTGGAGCAGTTGGAAAACCCGCAGAGACAAATGGCATCATCGCGATCCACGGCCACACGCCGGTCGCTAAAGTCGAAGTAGGTCCGGCGCGGGTCAATGTCGATACCGGCGCCTATATGAGCGGAATATTGTCCGCAGTGCGACTTTCTCGCCGCAGTGCGCCAAAGATCATTCAGTGCAGTTAATGATGATTGAACTTGGCAATTGTCGGCCGTCCGTAATCTGCTAGAAATACTGCAGTGCATGCTGCAATGCAGCAAATCAAATAACTTTAAATTTTTTTACAGTAACGGCGACAGCTGTTCAGATAATGGTTGTGTGCAAATGGATGCAGAAATTGACCTCAAAGGCATTCTAGGGTTGATACGCCGACAACTTTGGCTGATCTTATCCACAATTGCCGCTATACTCGTCCTAGCAATTGTATTTACCTATTCCCTCACGCCAAAGTACACGGCGACATCCCTTGTTCTTGTCGACACAAGCACAAAAAATCTTCTTAATTCCGACAATATTCTTTCCAATCCCAACGCCGACAACTCGCGCGTCGAAAGCGAAGTCGGCATTCTCAAGTCCGATCGTATCCTTCTCGACGTCGTCAGCGAAAACAACCTCGTCTCCGACAGCGAGTTCGGCATCGCGGTTTCGCTGAAAGACCGGATCCTCCGCTGGCTGCGTATTCCGCTCCCGCCGGCCCCTACCGGCGAGGAGGCCCTGTCGCGCGTCCTGGCCTCGTTCAAGTCGGCCATCACCGTCGGCCGCAGTGGCCTGACCTATCTAATCACGGTCGGCGTGATTTCCAAGGACCCAGCAAAGGCGGCGAAGCTCGCCAATTCGATGAGCGAAACCTATATCCGGGACCAAATCAACGCGAAGGTGTCAGCGACCCTTACCAAACGCGATACGATCCAGAAGCAGGCGGAGGCTGCCAACGCGGCAATCGTCGAAAACGAAAAGAACTTCGATTCCTATATTACCAGCAATATCGACCGCCTGGAGAAACAGGCCAATTCACTGGGGCTGACTACGCTTCGCACCGAACTTGAGAAAGTCAACCAGGATCGGGCGGACGAGCTCAGCCGGATCGAATCGCTACAGAAGTCGCTGCAAGCACGGGATTTCTCGACGCTGGTGACGCAGGTTGGATTGGACGCTCTCAACGAATTACAGCGCCAGCGCGAAGGCCTCGCAACGCGGATCGCCGCGGCCGGCGACAGCAGCACTGAGGCCATCAGCCTGCGCGAAGAACTCGCCAAGGTCGACAAATCGCTGGCCAATGCTGCATCTCAGGAAGTCAACAACCTGCAGCAGACGGTCAATACTCACCAGCAGCGGGCAAACGAGGTTCGCCAGAAGATCCGCAGCGCGGTTCTGCAGAGCAACCTGCCGCCGGAAGTGTTGACCGAAATCTACAGCCTGCAGCAATCCTCCGAGATCGCCCGCAATCAGTACCAGACCCTTCTGGCCCGCCTGCAGGAGCTCGATGCGCAGGCTTCGCTGCAGCTGCCCGACAGCCGCGTGGTTTCGGCCGCGCTGACGCCGACCCTGCCCTCGTTCCCCAACAGCAAGGTGATCCTGGGACTGGCACTCATTGTTTCGATCGGCCTCGGCATCGGTCTTGCCATTCTGCGCGAATATTTCATCGGCGGCTTCGTCAGTGAAAACCAGATCGAAGCTGTGCTGAAAGTGCCGCTGTCGGCCATCGCCCCGCGCCAGGCGACGGATGATCATCACAAGCTGGCGAGCCCGACCTCCAGCCTGGCCGATCTCATGGTGACATCACCGCTGTCGCTCTTCAGCGAAAGTGTGCGGCGCCTTCGGCTGACGCTCGACCAGCAGGAAAGGAAGAATTCGGCGCCCAAGCGGCAGGATGGTGACGACGGTAAGATCATCATGGTCTCCTCCGCGCTTCCGGCGGAAGGAAAGTCGACGATGGCGCTGTCTCTCGCCCGCGCCTATGCGCTGACCGGCAAGCGGACGCTGCTAATCGATTGCGACCTGCGCAAGCCGAGCGTCAACAAGCATCTCAATCTCGAACCGAACCATGATTTCATCGACTATCTGCGCCAGGATCGCAGTACGGCGACGCTGACCTCACTGATCATGCGCGATCCGCTCTCCAACCTGACGGTGCTGCTCGGCGGACGGCGCAGCGACATCGCCACGGACGAACTGGTGATGAGCGAGAAAATGGGCCGGATTCTCGCCAGTGCCCGCAAGCATTTCGATTACGTCATTCTCGACACCCCGCCGGTCGAACCGGTCGTGGACGGTCTCTATCTTTCCCGTCATGCCGACATGGTCGTCTTCGTCATCAAATGGGCCAGCACGCCGCAGTCGAGCGCCAAGCGGGCCGTCGCCGCGCTCAAGGAGAACAAGAACCCGGATGCCGGCATCGTCACCCTGCTCAACCAGCAGGACCGCACCAAGATGTCGGGCAACTACAGCTATTCCGGCTACTACACCGAATAGATACCGGATATGTGCTGATCGAAGGGGCGCGACGCGCCCCTTTTTATGCCTGGAAACGGCCATGCGGTATGGCTTGCCGCGCAAAAAATCGAAACCGGTAAAATTGTATCTTTCCACTTAAGCGGGCCGAAAAACGTTCTCATGTATCGTCATGATACAGATGGACGAAACGGATGTGTTCCGCTTCGCAGCATGATGCGCCCTCCGCCTGAACCGAAATGATTTCGGTCCAACAAGAAGCCTTGGACAGAAGGCTACGGACAACAGGGACAGGAATCATGTTCAAGAAAGCAGTCATCGCATTGGCGACCATCGCAGCTCTTGGCGCCACCAGCATGTCTTCGGCCTATGCCATCAATCTCGGCTCGGCGCGCGGCGCCGTGAAGGTGCATCGCCAGACATCGGTCGCGCCGATCGCATTTTCCCTTTACTGCCTCGATCATATCGAGGAATGTACCAAGAGTTCCAAGTCGCAGGTCGCTTACACCTCGAAGATCCGCGGGCTGCTGGCCTCGGTCAACCGTTCTGTCAACCGCAGCATCCGTCCGCTGAACGAGCGCCGCGACGTCTGGTCGCTCAACCCGCGCTTCGGCGATTGCGATGACTACGTCATGACCAAACGCAGTCGTCTCATCGGTGCCGGCGTTCCCTCCAGCGCGCTGCGCGTCGCCGTGGTACGCACACCGCGTGGCGAGGGTCACGCGATCCTGCTGGTCAAAACCTCCGCCGGGGAATTTGCCCTCGACAACTTGCGCAAGACGATCGTCAAGCGCAACCAGACCGGTTACCGCTTCCTCAGCGTTGCATCGGCCGATCCAACCCGCTGGTCGGTGAACTGAGCGGAGAGGACCATCAAGGGACGGGGAAAGTGCTTGCTCCTCCCGTTCGCATCCGATCGTTGGCCGGCCAGCGACCGGTACCATGCTGTCGACGCCGCGGATTGTCGAACGGTGCCGCGACTATCGCGTACCGTCGGCTTCTCCGGACATAGGTGGTCGAATACGTGATGCCCCCAAATTGGTCTTGTTATCGCGCGATTAGCCGGCCGTCTTTTCCTCTAAATTTAGTTTTTGCGCAGATACTGAAGTCGGTTGCCCAATAGATCATCTGCGCCGTCGCAACCTTCGGGCGCTCATCGTAACAGGATTCATCATGAAACTGAAAGCTTCGCTGTGTGTCGCAGCAGTCCTGCTGCACCTTTCGGCAGCAGCCTTTCCGAACGTCGGGACCGCCTATGCGGCCGGCGGCCATAAAATGCGCTCCGCTCACTTCCTTACTACGGCGCTGGAGAAAAAGGGGTTCAAGATCGATGGCGTCCATCGCAAGGGACAAGTGTATTTCGTCAAGGTCACCGATGACGGCACCACGGCCATTCTTGCCATCGACGGCTACAGTGCCGAAATCGTCGGTTTGAAAGTTCTGGTCCTCGCACCGGGCGCCACGGCCAAGGCGCGGGGCACCGGTGGCAGCCACTTCGTCGATCTGACTTATGAATACGGATATGTAGTCGAAGAGACCGTCTACGAGGCGTCCTACGAACTGACGGTCGAAGAAATATCCGTCACCGAGGAGTACACCGAGGTAAGCTACGAGGAAAGCGAAGAGGTCACTTACGAGGAGGTCGAGGAGACGGCGGAGGCCGACCTTGACGACGGCACGGAGGAAGATGCCGCGGGTGATGCCGAGGCGGACGCCAATGACGATGCCGATGACGGCGATGCAGATGATGCCGCCGCAGATGCGGATGATGCTTCCGATGACGCCCCCGATGACGCATCGGATGACGGCGACGGCGATGATGCCGGTGACAGTGACGACGGCGGTGGAGACGATTCTGCCGAGTAATCTGTCCAACATCAGCGGCTCCCATCACGCTCCGCGTATGGGCGCCGCTGGCAGGCTCGCGGATGGGCTTCGCTACTGCATAATCCCTTAAATCGGTATCGATTTAAGGATAAAATTATGCAGCAGTTTTAAAGTACAGCGTCCTTTGCGCGTCATATATGACGCGCGGCGCTGTAGATGAGATCCCTCGCTACAAGATTGCGCATCAACGCCGAGGGGCCGAAAGTCCATGGCGGGCATTCCGTCGCGAGGCGCACGGTATTGGTCAGCGAGCCGAGATGGCCATTCGAGATCGTCACGATGTCACCGATCTTGTGGGTGAAGCCCTGCCCCGGCGCATCGCGATCCTCGACGGGCGCAAACAGTGTGCCCATGAACAGCATGAAACCATCGGGATATTGATGGTGACGGCCGATCGTCTGGGAGACCAGGTCGAGCGGATCGCGGCTGATTTCCCGCATGGTGCTTGATCCCCTCAGCACAAATCCGTCCGGGCCGCTGATCGTCAGCGACAGATCGGCATTGCGCACGTCGTCGATCGAATAGGTGGCGTCGAACAGGCGGATGAACGGGCCGATGGCGGACGATGCGTTGTTGTCCTTTGCCTTGCCCAGCAGCAGCGCCGAGCGACCCTCGACATCACGCAGATTGACGTCATTGCCGAGGGTGGCGCCCTTGACGCGGCCCTGGCTGTCGACGGCCAGCACGATTTCCGGCTCCGGATTGTTCCAACGGGAAATCGGGTGCAGGCCGACGGAGGCGCCCCAGCCGACGGAGGCCAGGACCTGCGCCTTGGAAAAGATCTCGGCATCCGGACCAATGCCGACTTCGAGATATTGCGACCAGACGCCTTCTTCGATCAGCGCCGCCTTCACCTTCGCCGCTTCCGACGAGCCTGCCTTCAGGTCGCGCAGGCTATCGCCGATGATGGCGGTCACGCGCTCGCGCATCTTTTCGGCCAAGGCCGGGTTTCCGGCAGCCTTTTCCTCGATGACCCGCTCAAGCATCGACCGCGCGAAGGTGACGCCGCAAGCCTTGACCGCCTGCAGGTCACAGGGTGCCAGGAGATGCATCGACGAGAGATCGCCGGCAGCCTCTACCGAGTTGCCCATCACGACTTCCAACGACGCGAGATGCTCGCCCTCCTGCTGCAGGAGAAACGCAACCGGGTCATCGCGTTCGAGCAGGTCGCGCATCGTTGGCACTTCCTTCGAGGTGATGTCGTAGAGATCACCTCCGCGCAGCACCACCACGGAAGGCCCGGAGACATCCGGCCTCCAGAGGCGCCCAACGTATGTTCCCGTCTCCAAAATATCGTTTGTCGCCGCCATGCCGCCCTCCTCCCGAAATGCCTGTCGCCGCAAGATAACTTGCGTCCGGCTTTGAACAAAGTGCGAAAGGGCAAATGTCAGGAAATCTTGCGAAGACCGAAGAATGTTCAGCCCGACAGCGAACGCTATATTTAATTTTACTGATTTCCTGATAGCACCTGAGGAGCGAATAAGTGCGCCAGGCCAGCCGTCGCACAGATGGTCATAAGAGGGGATAGGAAATGAGCTTTACGGAAACGACGACGACCTCATGGTTTTCACGGCTGAAGAACGGGCTGATCGGCCTCGTCCTTGGCCCGCTTCTGGTGCTCGGGATGATTTGGCTGCTATCGTGGAACGAGGGCCGCTCGGTGCAGACCTATCGCGCGCTTACAGAGGGTGCCGGCATCGTCGTTTCGGTCGACAGCGGCACTGCCGATCCGGCCAATGAAGGCAAGCTCGTGCATATTTCCGGACCGGTGAAGCCGGACGGCGCGCCCGAGGATCCGGCGCTCGGCGTCGTGGCGGAGGGTGCGGCCGGCCTCAAACGCAAGGTCGAGATGTATCAATGGATCGAGGACAGCAAGAGCGAGACCCAGAAGACGCTTGGCGGTGGCGAGGAAACCGTCACCACCTACACCTATAAGAAAGAATGGCGCTCGCGCCGGGTGGATTCCTCCGATTTCAAACAGGCCGACCAGCACCAGAACCCCGAAATGCCGATAGAGGGTGAGCGCTTCACCGTTGCGACCGCGACGCTCGGCGCGTTCACGGTGGACGGCAAGGCCGTTGCCAATCTTGGCACGGACAGCCCCGTCAAGCTCTCTGCCGATGTCATCGATCGGGTGGCCTCGGCTCTCGGGTCCGACAAGCCGGTCAAGGCGGAGGGTGCGACGATCTATGTCTCGCAGAACCGCCTGAGCCCGGCGATCGGTGATCTGCGCATCAGCTTCAGCCGCGAGGACATCTCCGAGGCCAGCTTCGTCGGCGCGCAGCAGGGCACGACGATCGCCGGATACAAAGCCTCCAATGGCCGTCACCTATTCCTGAGCGCTGCCGGGAGCGTCGGCGCACCGGACATGTTCGAGGCGGCCCAGAGCGAGAACACGCTGATCACCTGGCTCATTCGTTTCGGCGGCCTGCTCGGCATGTTCATCGGCTTCGTCATCATGCTGTCGATCCTCGGCATCATCGCCGACGTCATTCCCTTTGTCGGCTCGATCGTCGGCTTCGGCACATCGATCATCGCCGCTATCCTGACACTGCTCCTTGGGCCGCTGGTCATCGCCATCGCCTGGATCGCCTATCGGCCGGTGCTGGCGATCATCGTTATCGCACTTGGCATCCTTTTGGCCGCGGCGCTGATTTATCTTCGGCGCAAGAAGGCGGTCAATGCTCCAACGGCATCAACCGCCACTTTCGGGCGGACCTGACACGGACTGCGCGCTAGACCGGGCGCGCCTCCCCTCGCGTCGTTTGGCAAAACAGCAATGGTTGCGATGCGCGCCGTTCGGCAAATCGACCGCCGGACGTTTGCGTTTGACCGTCGTTCTCTCTAGCCTGCAGTCCCCGCAACGCAGCGAACTACAGGCACCGGATGTTTCTCGTCTCGAAAGTCTTCTGGCTGTTGGCGCAGCCGCTCTCGCTGATCTTCCTGCTTTTGATCCTGAGCTATGTTTTCGGTGGCGTGGGTCTCCAACGACTACGCAGGTTCTTCTCCGGGCTTGCCGCGACCCTGTTGTTTTTGACGCTGTTCACCACTTGTGGTGCGGTGATGCTGCAGGTGTTGGAGAACCGCATTGTCCGGTCCGCAAGCCTGCCCGCCGATCTCTCCTGCATCATCATCCTGGGTGGCGCCTTCGAGAACGAGGTGATCGCCGGGCGTGGCGGCATGGAATTCAATCAGGCGGCCGACCGTTTCGTCGCGGGGCTGAAGCTGGCCCAGGCTTATCCTGCGGCGAAAATCCTGGTCTCGGGCGGCGACGGTTCGTTCAGCGGCAAATATCAGGGCGACGCCGAGACCTCCATGGCCTTCTTTTCCACTTTCGGCATTGCACCGGACCGGATCATTCGAGACAGCCAGTCGCGAACCACTTTCGAGAATGCCGACAACACCAGGGCGCTGCTCGAGAAAAACGGACTTTCGGATTGCGTCCTGATCACCTCGGCCTTCCACATGCCGCGGTCGGTAGGCTTGTTCCGCAAGCTCGGCATTCCGGTCACGCCCTGGCCGGTGGATTATCGCACCAGCGGGCAGCTTTCCCTTGCCCCGGATTTCAGCCAGCCATCGCTGAATGCGCAATTGACGACGACTGCGACGCGCGAATGGACCGGACTGATCGCCTATTACCTCAGCGGCAGAACGCATGTGCTTTTCCCGCGATAATGCATGCCGTTGACGCGACATCCCCGTTGTGGTCCTTCTCGGTTTTCTGGCGGGGGGGAACATGCCAATCCTGGAAATTCTCGACTATGCCGGGGTGGCGGTGTTTGCGGCGACCGGGGCGCTTTCCGCCTCGCGCAAGCAGCTCGACATCATCGGCTATATCTTTCTCGCCTCCGTGACCGGCATCGGCGGCGGCACGCTGCGCGATGTTGTTCTCGGTGCTACGCCCGTCTTCTGGGTCACAAATCCCATCTATCTGGTCGTCTGCAGCTGCGCCGGCCTCCTGGTCTTTTTCTCCGCTCGCAGGATGGAGTCACGTTACAAGTTTCTGGTCTGGCTCGACGCCATCGGGCTTTCGGCCTATTGCGTCATGGGCGCGGCCAAGGGGCTCTCGGCGACCGGCTCGCCGATCGTGGCGCTGGTCACCGGCATGCTGACGGCGACCTTCGGCGGCATCCTGCGCGATCTGCTCGCAGGCGAGCCGTCGGTGCTGCTGCGCCCCGAGATCTATGTGACGGCAGCACTTGCCGGGGCCGGCGTCTTTACCGCCGCTACCTACTTCGGCACATCGCTGCTCATCGCGTCGAGCCTAGGCGTCCTGACGGCCTTTGCGGTGCGGGGCGGGGCCTTGAAATACGGATGGACCTTGCCGATCGGCGATCCCCGCCCCGGTCGCCATCCCGACGATGTCATGTAGGAAAGAACTCAGTCGCGCTTGCGGCGAAGGCGGATCACCACGTCGACATGGGCGATTTCCATGCCTTCCGGCGGCGCGGGGAGGTTGTCGATCGTGATGCTGTTGACCGGGATGTCGAGCACTTCGTTGTGGCCCTCGACAAAGAAATGGTGGTGGTCGGACACGTTGGTGTCGAAATAGGTCTTGGCGCTCTCGACGGCGAGAACGCGGATCATGCCCGCCTCGGTGAACTGGTGCAGGGTGTTGTAAACCGTCGCCAGCGATACCGGCACGCCCGCGGCTACGGCTTCCTCATGCAGTTCTTCCACCGTCAGATGACGGTCGCCCTTGGCAAAGATCAGGTCTGCAAGCGCCACGCGCTGACGCGTCGGCCTGAGGCCGGAGCGGCGCAGGCGTTCTTCCGAACGGATCTCGATGGCAGTCGTCATACGGACGGGTCCAGATTTTCGAAGCTATTGCATAACATATTCCCTGTGCCGATATAACTTTTGCTGCGAATGCTTTCAATAGTAAGCAAGGGTCCAAGCCGGCCAAGCCATGAAAAACAGCCTGAATCTTGGGGCAAAGGCCAATTATCTCTGGCTGTTGCAGTCCCCATCATGTATGCGACGGCGGAAATAGACCTTGTGCTTGACCGGGCAGGGAGATGCGACACAACTGGGAACCGTCATGCCGACGCTTCAAATTGTGCCTGTCTTGCTCTAAACCAAGTCAACGAAAAACGGATGCAGCGGGGAAACGACAGTTCATGACGACCAGACAATCCAGCTTCAACTATGAAGAGATCCTGACCTGCGGTCGTGGCGAACTATTTGGCCCGGGCAATGCCCAGCTTCCCCTGCCGCCGATGCTGATGGTTCATCGCATCACGGACATCTCCGAAACCGGAGGTCTATTCGACAAGGGTTATATCCGCGCCGAGTACGACGTCCATCCCGATGATTGGTATTTCCCCTGCCATTTCCAAGGCAATCCGATCATGCCGGGCTGCCTTGGCCTTGATGGCATGTGGCAGCTGACGGGCTTCTTCCTCGGCTGGCTTGGCGAGCAAGGTCGCGGCATGGCGCTTTCCACCGGTGAAGTGAAGTTCAAGGGCATGGTCCGCCCGGATACCAAGCTCATCGAGTATGGCATCGACTTCAAGCGCGTCATGCGTGGCCGCCTTGTTCTTGGCACGGCCGATGGCTGGCTAAAGGCCGACGGAGAGATCATATACCAGGCAAGCGACCTTCGCGTCGGTCTGTCGAAGGAAAAGGCTGCCTGAACCGCGGCCACGCCGCACTCAGAGACAAATAAGAAGAGGTCATCGACATGAGACGGGTTGTTGTCACGGGTCTGGGCATTGTTTCCTCCATCGGGAACGATGCGCAGGAGGTCACCGCGTCACTGCGCGAGGCAAAATCGGGCATTTCGTTTTCGAATGATTTCGCCGAACACGGCTTCAAATGCCAGGTCTGGGGGGCGCCCAATATCGACACGACCGATCTTGTCGACCGCCGCGCTGCCCGTTTCCTGTCACAGGGCGGCACGTGGAACCACGTTGCCATGAAGCAGGCGATCGCCGACTCGGGCCTCGAAGACAAGGATATCGGCGGCAACGAGCGCACCGGCATCATCATGGGTTCGGGCGGTCCCTCGACCCGCACGCTGATCGAAGCGGCGGAAATCACGCTGAAGAACAACTCGCCCAAGCGCATCGGCCCGTTTGCAGTGCCGAAGGCGATGTCGTCGACGGCATCGGCGACCCTTGCCACCTGGTTCAAGATCCACGGCGTCAACTATTCGATTTCATCGGCCTGCTCGACCTCGGCGCATTGCATCGGCAACGCTGCGGAAATGATCCAGTGGGGCAAGCAGGACGTGATGTTCGCCGGCGGCCACGAGGACCTCGACTGGACCATGTCCAACCTGTTCGACGCCATGGGCGCGATGTCCTCCAAGTACAACGACACGCCCTCCTCCGCCTCGCGCGCCTATGACGTTTCCCGCGACGGCTTCGTCATCGCCGGCGGCGCCGGCGTTCTGGTTCTCGAAGAACTGGAGCACGCCAAGGCCCGCGGCGCCAAGATATATGCCGAGATCACCGGCTACGGTGCAACCTCCGACGGGTACGACATGGTGGCCCCGTCCGGCGAAGGTGCGGTCCGCTGCATGCGCCAGGCGCTCGCCACGGTGAAGGGCGAGGTCGACTACGTCAACACCCACGGCACCTCGACGCCGGTGGGTGACTCGAAGGAGATCGGTGCTATCCGCGAAGTCTTCGGGAGCGAGATCCCGCATATCCAGTCGACCAAGTCGCTGACCGGCCACTCGCTGGGTGCTGCCGGCGTGCAGGAATCGATCTATTCGTTGCTGATGATGCAGGCCGGTTTCATCGGCGAAAGCGCTCACATCACCGAGCTCGATCCGGAATTCGACGGCGTGCCGATTGTGCGCAAGCGCATCGACAACGCCAAAATCGACATTGCGCTTTCCAACTCCTTCGGCTTTGGCGGCACCAACGCGACGCTCGTTTTCCAGCGCTACAACGGATAAAACCATGACCGGTCTGATGAACGGAAAACGCGGCCTCATCATGGGTGTTGCGAACAGCCACTCGATCGCCTGGGGCATCGCCAAGGCGCTGGCAGCCGAGGGTGCAGAGCTCGCCTTCACCTATCAGGGCGAAGCGCTTGGCAAGCGGGTCAAGCCGCTGGCAGCTGAACTGAACTCCGAGTTCCTTTTGCCCTGTGACGTCGAGGACATCGCCTCCGTCGATGCCGTCATCGACGCGCTAAAGGAAAAATGGGGCACGCTCGACTTCGTCGTCCATGCCATCGGCTTTTCCGACAAGAACGAGCTCAAGGGTCTCTACGCCGATACGACGCGGGACAATTTCAGCCGCACCATGGTCATCTCCTGCTTCTCGTTTACCGAGATCGCCAGGCGCGCTGCCGAACTGATGACGGAAGGCGGTGCGATGCTAACGCTGACCTATGGCGGCTCCGTGCGCGTCATGCCGAACTACAACGTCATGGGCGTCGCCAAGGCGGCGCTTGAAGCATCCGTGCGCTATCTCGCAGCCGACTATGGCGCGCGCGGTATCCGGGTCAACGCCATCTCGGCCGGCCCGATCCGCACACTCGCCGGCGCTGGGATTTCCGATGCGCGCGCCATGCTCTCGTGGCAGCAGAAGAACTCGCCGATGCGCCGCAGCGTGACGATCGAGGATGTCGGCAACTCGGCGCTCTACCTGCTGTCCGGTCTGTCGCGCGGCGTGACCGGCGAGATCCACTATGTTGATTCCGGTTACAACATCACCTCGATGCCGGCGCTGGACACATTGCGCAAGGCGGACACGGAGTAATCTCCGGGCTGGCCGTCCCGGTGCGGGCGGTTCGCAGACTGCGCGCACCTCTTGCCCTCTTGAATTTTGCCCGATTCCTTGCCAGTTCAGAGCGCGCAAGAATTCCACAATACAAGATGAGGCATGACAAGCATGAGCAACGCTCAAGAAAAACCCGTCGAAAACCATGTTTTTGAGGCCGACGTCGCGCGCCTGCTGCATCTTATGGTGCATTCCGTCTATTCCGACAAGGATGTGTTCCTGCGAGAGCTGATATCCAACGCTGCCGATGCCTGCGAAAAGCTGCGCTACGAGGCGATCGCCGCGCCCGAACTCCTCTCCGACGATCCGGCGTCGCGCATTACGCTGACGCTGGACGTGGACAAAAACACAGTGACCTTGGAAGACAATGGCATCGGCATGAACCGCGACGATCTCGTCGAAGCGCTCGGTACGATTGCCCGGTCCGGCACCCGCGCCTTCATGGAGCGCGTCGAGGCGGCAAGGGCCGGTGAAGGCGCCCAGCTGATCGGCCAGTTCGGCGTCGGCTTCTATTCCGCCTTCATGGTCGCGGACAAGGTCGATGTCGTCTCGCGCCGTGCGGGCAGCGCCCATGCCTGGCTCTGGTCGTCCGACGGCAAGGGCAGCTACACGGTGGCCGAGGCTGATCTGGCGCAGGCGCCGGCGCGCGGCACCCGCATCACGCTGCATCTGATGGAGGATGCCAAGAGCTATACCTCGAAGTGGAGCGTCCAGCGGATCGTCAAGGACCAGTCCGGCCACGTCCCGGTGCCGATCGACCTGATCGAGAAGCCGGGCGCGGAAGCGGAGCGCATTGGCGACGGTTCGGCGCTCTGGACGAAGTCCAGGAACGAGATCACCAAGGAGGAATACGCGGATTTCTATCGCGGCGTTTCCGGCCACTATGACGAACCGGCGCTGACGGTGCATTTCCGCGCCGAGGGGCGGCATGAATATACCGGCCTTGCCTTCGTGCCGGAATCGAAGCCCCTCGACCTGTTCGATCCCGAGGGCAAGGGCCGGATGAAGCTCTACGTCAAGCGCGTGTTCATCACCGATGACGCCGCGCTTCTGCCGCGCTACCTGCGTTTCGTGCGCGGCCTCGTCGACACCGCTGACCTGCCGCTCAACGTCTCGCGCGAAATGATCCAGGAAAGCCCGATCCTCGCGGCGATTCGCAAGGGGCTGACCAATCGCGTGCTGACCGCGATCGAGAAGCTTCAGGAGAGGGACGAGACTGCTTTTGCCAAGCTCTGGGAGGCCTTCGGCAGCGTGCTGAAGGAAGGTATCTATGACGATTTCGAGCGCCGCGCGCAGCTTCTTGCGCTATCGCGCTTTCGCAGCACAGCCTCGGACGAAGCGACGCGGTCGCTCGCCGACTACGTCAAGGACATGAAGGATGCGCAGGCGGCGATCTACTATCTGGCAGGCGATAATCTCGACCGCCTGAAGGCTTCGCCGCAACTCGAAGGTTTTCGTGCCCGCGGTATCGAGGTGCTGCTTCTGACGGATTCCGTCGACAGCTTCTGGGCGACGGCCGCTCCGGACTTCGAGGGAAAACCGTTCAAGTCGATCACCCAAGGCGCCGCCGACCTCGCCCAGGTGCCGAAGACGGAGGACGGGGCTTCGACGACGCCGGAGGCGACGCAAGCCGTCAGCGATTTCATCGCCTTCGCCAAATCGGCGCTGGGCGAGGCGGTATCGGATGTGCGGGCTTCCGACCGGCTGACGGAAAGCGCCGTCTGCCTCGTCGCGCCGGAACAGGCCTATGACCGTCAGCTGGAAAAGATGCTGCAGGGCGCCGGCAGGCTGGATGCGATCGCCAAGCCGATCCTCGAGATCAATCCCGGCCACGGGCTGATCGCAGCACTGGCTTCAGGCACCAGCGACGAATTCCGCACCGACGCCGTCCAGCTTCTGCTCGACCAGGCCCGCGTTCTCGACGGCGACAAGCCGCAGGACCCCCGCGCCTTCGCCGAGCGGCTTTCGCGGCTGTTTGAGCGGGCTTTGAAAGCATAATTCACGAGAACGATGCGATGGCAGGCCCAGAGCGTGCCATCGCTCTCACCCTGCGATTGACAAGTGCGTCTAGAATCCTCAGGCGGCCCACCAGACGGCGAGCAAGACCGCCAGAACCGCGACAGCGAAGATGCCGAACATCGTCATCTGCTTGCGCGCCTGATCTAGGCTTTCCGGGTCGGCCGGCCGGCGGCCGGTCCGGAACGCCAGGGGCACCTCGGAGGTGGGTTCCTTGCCTTCACCGCTCTTGATATCCTTTGCGATCACTTCCGCGACATCTTCCGTGATGGGCGGGCGGGCAGGTCCAAATCCCATTGTTTGCTCCATCGCGCGCGGCGCGTCCGGTCGGACGCGCAAGGGGCGCGGCGGAAAAAATCGTGAACCTTTTTCAGGGCGAACGCAACTGCAAAGTGCACCCGCGAAGCGGCACGGGCATACCTCCTGTTGAGGTTCAGCGCTTGCCCCAGAGCACCTTGAAGCGGGCGTTGCGGCAGGTTTCACCCCATTCCTTGAAGGTCTCGGCCATCACCGGCTCGTAAGGCAGGCCGCGATTGGCAACCAGCATCAGCCGTCCGCCGATCTTCAGTGCCTTGGCAGCCGCCTTGATCATCGCGATGCCAAGCGCCGGATCGGCGGCCTGAGTCTCGTGGAACGGCGGGTTCATGACGATCAGGTCGTATTTGTCGCGGGTTTCCTCGGAGGTGAGGTCGTGCCAATAGAAGCGGGTCGGCACGTTGGGCGCATTGGCCTTGAGGTTTGCCCGCGCCGCCTCCAGCGCGTGATAGTCGGCCTCGAAGAGATCGATACCCTTCAGGCCAGGGGATTTATCCGCCAGCATCACCGAAAGATACCCCCAGCCGGCGCCGAAATCGGCGGCGTGGCCCTTGAAGTCGTCAGGCAGCCGCGAGGCCAGCAATTCCGAGCCGGCGTCGATCCGGTCATGCGAGAACATGCCGGGTGCGGCATCGAAGCGGCCTTCGACACGCGCCGGCTTCTTGGCAAATTTCTCAATCACGTCGCCGGCATCTTCGGGACGGCCGAACCAGAAGGCGATGCCGTGATATTTCGGCAGGCTGTCGCCGCCCCAGCCGAGTTGGGCGACGCGCTTGCGCAACGACTGGATGCCGTCTTCCTTGCCGCCGGCAACGACGATCAGGCCGCCGATCTTGGTGCG
The DNA here is from genome assembly GCF_964254145.1 of Pararhizobium sp. LjRoot235. NCBI lineage: Bacteria > Pseudomonadati > Pseudomonadota > Alphaproteobacteria > Hyphomicrobiales > Rhizobiaceae > Pararhizobium > Pararhizobium sp. LjRoot235. The sequence goes on from NZ_CAXUSP020000001.1 coordinate 115,687, forward strand.
CTTCAGCGCTTCGGCGATCCGGTCCTCATTCTCGCCCTTGTGCTTGCCGCAGAGGATGAGCGCGGCATCATAGTCTTCGCCCTCGACGAACGGCGTCACCGGCACCTTCGCGGCTTCCAGAGCCTTGTAGAGCGGCCTTGAGCCCTGCACTGCGGCAATCGACGCGGCAAAATCCGCCGGCAACCGGTAACCCGCCTCGGCGCCGAGGAACAGCACGCGCTCGCCTTCGCCGGGCGCGGGAACAACGCCGGTCTCGAAGGGATGGAAAAGGGTTTTCAGCGCGTCGCGGCTCATGGTGGAACATCCTAGCGGGATCATAAGAAAGGGCGCGGAACGATCCGCTCCGCGCCCATGGCAGTCTTTTCAAGCGCAGCGCTTATTCAGCAGCTTCGCCTTCGCCCTTGGCGAGTTCCTTGCCGGTTGCCTGATCGACAACCTTCATGGAGAGGCGAACCTTGCCGCGCTCATCGAAGCCCATCAGCTTGACCCAGACCTTGTCGCCTTCCTTGACGACGTCGGAGGTCTTGGCAACACGCTCGGAAGCGAGCTGCGAGATGTGCACGAGACCGTCACGCGGGCCGAAGAAGTTGACGAAAGCGCCGAAGTCGGCGGTCTTGACGACCGTGCCTTCGTAGATCTGGCCGACTTCCGGCTCCGCAACGATCGAATGGATCCACTTGCGGGCGGCTTCGATTTCCTTGGCCGACGAAGAAGCGATCTTGATCGTGCCGTCGTCTTCGATGTTGACCTTGGCGCCGGTCTTTTCGACGATTTCGCGGATGACCTTGCCGCCCGAACCGATGACCTCACGGATCTTGTCGACCGGGATGTTCATCACTTCGATGCGCGGTGCGAACTCGCCGAGCTGGCTGCGACCCTCGGTGATGGCACTGGCCATCTCGCCGAGGATGTGCTTGCGGCCGCTCTGCGCCTGGCCGAGCGCGACTTTCATGATCTCTTCGGTGATACCGGCGATCTTGATATCCATCTGCAGCGAGGTGATGCCGTCGGCGGTGCCTGCGACCTTGAAGTCCATGTCGCCGAGGTGATCTTCGTCGCCAAGGATGTCGGAGAGAACGGCGAAGCGTTCACCTTCGAGGATCAGGCCCATGGCAATACCGGCAACCGGCTTGGCCAAAGGAACGCCGGCATCCATCAGTGCGAGCGAGGTGCCGCAAACGGTTGCCATCGAGGACGAGCCGTTGGATTCGGTGATCTCGGAGACAACGCGCAGCGTGTAGGGGAACTGGTCCACGGACGGCAGCATCGGACGGATCGCGCGCCAGGCGAGCTTGCCGTGGCCGATTTCGCGGCGGCCCGGGGAGCCCATGCGGCCCGTTTCACCGACCGAATAGGGCGGGAAGTTGTAGTGCAGCATGAACTTTTCTTTGTACATGCCGGTCAGGCTGTCGACGTACTGTTCGTCTTCGCCGGTGCCGAGGGTGGCAACGACGATCGCCTGCGTTTCACCGCGGGTGAAGAGTGCCGAACCGTGGGTGCGCGGCAGGATGCCGACTTCCGAGACGATCGGGCGGACGGTTTCGAGATCGCGGCCGTCGATGCGGCTCTTGGTGTCGAGGATGTTCCAGCGAACGATCTTGGCCTGCAGGTGCTTGAAGACGGCGCCGACGACTTCGGCGGTGTACTTAGGCTCAACGCCCTCGGGCAAGAAGTGTGCCTTCACCTTTGCCTTGACGGCGTCGACGGCGGCGTAGCGCTCAGCCTTCAGGGTGTTCTTGTAGGCAACGCGCAGTTCGGCTTCGGCGATCGAAAGCATTTCGGCTTCGAGTTCCGAATAGTCTTCCGGCTGGAAGTCGCGCGGCTCCTTGGCAGCAACTTCGGCGAGCTTGATGATCGCGTCGATGACCGGCTGGAAGCCCTTGTGGCCGAACATCACGGCGCCGAGCATGACGTCTTCGTTCAGTTCCTTGGCTTCCGATTCAACCATCAGGACGGCGTCCTGCGTGCCCGCGACAACGAGGTCGAGGGTCGATTCGTCCATCTCGTCGAGATGCGGGTTGAGCACATATTCGCCGTTGATATAGCCGACGCGTGCGCCGCCGACGGGGCCCATGAAGGGAATGCCGGAAAGCGTCAGGGCTGCGGAAGCGGCAACCATCGACAGGACGTCCGGATCATTTTCCAGATCGTGCTGGACGACGGTGACGACCACCTGGGTGTCGTTCTTGTAGCCTTCCGGGAAAAGCGGGCGGATCGGACGGTCGATCAGGCGGGAAACCAGCGTTTCCTTTTCCGACGGACGGCCTTCGCGCTTGAAGTAGCCGCCCGGAATCTTGCCGGCGGCGTAGGTCTTCTCTTGGTAGTTGACGGTGAGCGGGAAGAAATCCTGTCCCGGCTTCGGCGCCTTGGCCGAAACGACGGTGGCGAGAACAACCGTCTCGCCATAGGTGGCAAGCACGGCGCCGTCAGCCTGACGGGCGATCTTGCCGGTTTCGAGCTTGAGCGGGCGGCCCGCCCATTCAATTTCTACCGTGTGGGTATCGAACATGTTTTGTCCTTCGTGTGCGGCAGGTCCGCGCCGCAGCCTAACTGGCGCGGGCGGTCCGCAAAAATGACGCATCACGGGCAAGACAACGGGAGGCTTCCAAAATCTGGCTGGCGGTCGTTCCGCTCCTGAAAGCCAATTGGCTTCGGGCGCCGGGAAAAACGAGCAAGCGCCGAAGCATCCTGCAATCCTGCCCCATGACAGGTCATCGGTTGGTTCCGCAGAGCCGGCCCATCCGGTCTGCTGGAGCGTCCGCTTCGCCGGGAGCCAGAGCGGCTCGCCCGGAAGCGCAAAAGGCGGGATTAACCCCGCAAAAACGAACCGGCGGGCATCCTTCCTTGGAAGGGTCCCGCCGGGATAAGGCTTAGCGGCGAATGCCGAGAGCGGTGATCAGCTTGGTGTAGCGCGCTTCGTCCTTGCCCTTGACGTAGTCGAGGAGCGAACGGCGGCTGGAAACCATTGCCAGAAGGCCACGACGCGAGTGGTTGTCCTTCTTGTGGCCCTTGAAGTGTTCGGTCAGGTTGTTGATCCGCTCGGTGAGGATGGCAACCTGGACTTCCGGAGAACCGGTGTCGCCTTCAACAGTTGCGTATTCCTTGATGAGCGCAGCCTTGCGCTCTGCAGTGATCGACATCGTGTCATCCTTTCAATATTTAGGATTTCGGGTCGCCAGCAGCCGGGATGTCGTCTAGCTGCGGCCATGAAGGCAAAAGTCCGCTTGATCGGGTCTGATGCTGGCGCTGCCTATAAACCATCCGGCATCGAAAAGAAAGGGGGCGATACCCCCAAGATCAGCCAAGGCCGGCGGCGTTACTACACGGTCCACCTGAAGCCTAAACGGCCTGACGGATTTTTTCCGGATAGACTTCCTCGAACTTCGGCGCCTTTGGATTGACGTCCGCGTTCACCCAGTTGATCCGAAGCGCTTCCTCATCGAAAAGATCCGAGAAACGGAAAAGCTGCACGATCCTGGTGTCATTTTCCGAATAGTTTTTTTCGGAACGATGCAGAATGTTGGTGTGAAACACGACAAGGTCGCCGAGATCCGCTTCGCAGCGGATTTCCTCATAGGCCGAAAGATCGATGTCATCGACGACCGTTGCAAGGTGACCACTCTGTTCCCGCTCATGCGGCCGGATGCCGAGTTTGTGACTGCCCTTCCAAACACTCATGCCCCCCACATCTGCGTAATGCCTGCTCAGGGAAATCCAGAACGTGATCTGGTTCGGGCTTTGAAGCAGATAGGGATAATCCTGATGAAGCGGCAGATTGAAACGGAAGCTGTCGCTTCCCGGGGGAAACATATGCAAGGTATCCGACAAGGTCGGCGTCGCGAGAACGCCGGCATCGCCGAACACCGCGGACGTCATCGCGATCAATGCCGGGTGCAACTTCAGCGACATGCCGCTCAGCAATTTGTTCGGACGCGTCCCTATGTCATAGAGCTTGCCAACCAGGTCCCGCCGATGGCGGGCGAGATGGCCGACCATTTCATCGAGGCAAAGGCTCTTGTCGGTAGCGCACCCTGCCCAGCCGCAGAGTTCCGTCGTTAGCTTTTTCAGGTCGCGTTCGAACGCGCGAAAAATCGGATCATCCCTGAAGAAGCCAGGCAGAATTACGACGCCCGCATCATCGTATATCTGCCGGAACTTATCGAGATGTTCGCCGATGTTAGACGGGGTTACTCCAGGCAACGTGACATCCCCACAGGGCATGAACTTACTCCTTGATGATATAGCCGCCGGGATTGCTGTAGAAAGGGAATTTCCGAATACGCGGCATCGACGAACCGAAGAAATCACGCACCGCAGATGCCTCTCCCGGAAACTCGTCGAACGCGAATTCGTCGAGAAGGATCACGCCCCCCGGCAGCACCATGTCGTAAAGGTGCTTCAACCCAACGAGGGTCGGTTTGTACATATCGCAATCGAGATTCAACAGACGTATGCAGGTGCCGGATCGTTCTTCGGCGAATTTCGGGACGGTTTCGCAGATATCCCCTTCGATCAACTGTATCCGGGGCTTGTGCCCGATGAAGCGGTCGAAGTCGAAAAGATGAATGTGGGTCTTAAGATCCTCGTACCAATTCGCCGAGCTCCAGCCGCCCGTCACCTTGCCGACACGCTCGTCGGGCGCGCCGTCCTTTTCGTCAAGGCCGGTAAAGCCGGCAAAGTTATCGAACCCGATGACCGAACATGAACGATCGTTCGGATTCATAAGCTCCATGAATTTGGCGAAGAGAATAAGGGATTGGCCCTTGAAAACGCCCAGCTCCACAATGTGGCCGGGCATGTCCTGAACCAAGCGGAACGCTTCCCAAAGTGCCAGAATTTTTCCGACGTGAATTCGGCGAAGGTAATTTGCGATCGAACCATCGAGCAAACCGAGGTCGCCGGTACGACGCATCAAGAGCTCGTTGAGGCCCTCGACTACGTACTTATCGTCGGGCTGGCGGTGCGGACGTTTCTCAAGGTCAATGGCCATTGCGCTCTCCGTGTCATGCCAGCACGGGCGAAGGGCTTCCGGTGGCCCAATCCGTTTATCGAGAGTGGCTTGCACGAACCTTGACTTCCGCCTCGGCAAAAACCGACCGAGACGGCTCACTGCTCGAATAGCCGTTCCTGGGGAATAGTCACCCGCCACTCGATGCCGTCCGCATGCATGATCCGCTCCAGTTTGGCATCCAGCGCCATGCCCAGCATGCGCTCGAGCACGATGGTCCCGAAACCTTTGCGTGTGGTGGCGACAGCATCCGCGTCGATCACCGCGCCCGCTTCTCGCCAGACGAGCTGAAATGCCGCATCAGTGACTGACCACATCAGGTCGACAGTCCCCTTGCTGTTGCCCAGCGCGCCATATTTCGTGGCGTTGGTGGCAAGCTCATGCAGCGCCATGCCCAGCGTCTGCGAAACCTGTGCGTCAAGGCGCACGGGCGGTCCCGAAAGGCGAACGCGCCGCGGATCATCGGGAATGAACGGCTGCAGCTGGTTCTGCGCAAGCTCCTGGAAATCGACGCCCTGCGTGGCGTTGGCAATCATCAGATCGGTCGAGCGGGCCAGGCCGGCAATCCGCTTGCGGAACGCCTCGGCAAAATCCGCCCGGCCCTCCCCCACGTCGAGGGATTGGTTGAGCATCGATTGAATGACACTCAACTGGTTCTTGGAACGGTGCGCCACCTCGCGCATCAGGAAGCGGATTTCGTTTTCGGCCTTCCGGCGGGCCCGCGCCGCCTCGGCCAGCGCGGTAGACACTGTCTCGATCTCGGAAATCATGTGCCTGCGCGGCGCGATCGGCCGGCCGGCACCCAGGAGATGCGCATCGCGCGCCAGCACCGTGACGCCCTGCGTCAGCAGCCCGGCAATCGTGACCGACCCGGCGACGGCGATGCCGGCAAAGAGAACACCGCCCAGAGACAGCCAGAGATAGGACCACAAGGCCGGGGCATCGACATCGGCACTTTTTGCCCATGCGATGACCTTCCAGCCGGTGAGGACGGAAAACTCGGTGACTGTCCTGTATGACACGCCGTCATTCGTCGCTTCACCGACGCCGACACGCAATGCCGGTACGATGTCCATGAAGAACGGCTTGCCCACCGTCACGGCGGGGTCGGACGAGGCAATCACGTTGCCTGCGCCATCGACCAGCGCCGCATTCCAGCCGGGCGACAGGACATCCTTGCTGACCGCTTTCGACATGTTCTCGGCATTCTGCGTCAGCGTCAGCAGAAAATCATTGTTGCCGAGCGGCGTGGTGATCGGCAGGTAAACGTTGAACGCCCATTTTTTCACTGTCTTGCCGAAAAAGACATTTGAAATGAGCGGGCCGTTGCGAAATGCCAGATCGATCGACGCAGGATCCGACACCTTGGCGAGCGCGCTGCCAAAGGGCACCCGCGTATTCAAAAGCTGGTTATGCGCGCGATCGATAATCAGCAGAGCGGAATCGGTATCGGCGAGGGCGGACGACGCCCGCTCATAGAACTGGTCCAGATTTCTGTTGTCGATCGCGCTGGTGGTCGACAACACCTTGAGCGTGGTCAGCATGCCGTCGATCTCGCGCTCGACGACGCGGGTGACTGCGCCGGTTGTGCCCTTGAGCAGGGCCGTGACCACGCGCTCCTGCTCGTCGGTACTGCGCTTCAGGATGATCATCGAAAAGACGAAGGAAGGAACGATGGCGACGAGCAGCAGGACCGTCAGATAGAACGACAGAGGGCGCCTCCGCCGCGAGCGCAGGAGTGTCGTCCAAGGAGCGTCCAGCTCGCTCTGTGTGTCCTGCCTGTCGCTCAAGCTTTCCTCATCAGATCAGCCCCCGGGCCGCGAAATGCACGCGAATCCCGATCACCGACCGGAACATGCGCCAGCGATCTCAGGAAGGCAACCCGATGTCATGCGACGAAATCTATGGGGTCGCGGCGGGAACTCAACCGGTGGCGAAAACGCGCTTCGGCCTGAATTCACCCTCGCCGATCTCGCCGATGGCGACCAATTTGCCGCGCGACGTCGCATAGGCCTCCGGCTCCGCCATCGGCGCATCGCGGCCGCGCAGAATGATCGGATTGCCCATTTTGAGGCGATGCGCCTGTTCCTCGGTGATGGCGATATGCGGCAAGTTGGAAAGCGCCTCGCCGGTATCGATCAGGAAGGCATCGAGCGCTTCCAGCCGCTCGTCCTCGTTCTCGATCTTTTCCAGCGCCACCAGTTCGGCAAGCGGCACCATCGCCTCTTCGGCAAAGGGGGCGACGAAGCTGCGGCGTAGCGACGCGATATGGCCGAAACAGCCGAGATCGCGACCGAAATCGCGCGCCAGAGACCGGACATAGGTTCCCTTGCCGCATTCGATCTCGAAATGCGCTAGGTTCGGCGTGCAGCCCAGCAGCGACAGGCGAAACACTTCCACTTCGCGGGCCGGGATATCGACGGTTTCGCCTTCGCGAGCCAGATCATAGGCGCGGTTGCCGTCGATCTTGATGGCGGAAAACTGCGGCGGCACCTGGCTGATGACGCCGGTATATTTCGGCAGCAGCGCGCGGATGTCCTCCTCGGACGGGCGGGCGTCTGACGACTGGACGACTTCGCCCTCCAGATCGTCCGTCGAGCGCTCTTCGCCCCATGCAACGGCGAATTCGTAGATCTTGCGGCCGTCCATGACGTAGGGAACCGTCTTGGTCGCATCGCCGAGCGCGATCGGCAGCATGCCGGAGGCGAGCGGATCGAGCGTGCCGGCATGGCCGGCCTTCTGCGCCTTGAACAGCCATTTGATCTTCGACACGGCCTCGGTCGAACCGAAATCCAGCGGCTTGTCGAGGATCAGCCAGCCGGAAACAGGGCGGCCCTTGGGTTTGCGAGGTCTTGACATTCTCTATGCTCTTTTTTTGCGAAACGTCGCGGCTGTTTTCGCCACGCTGCCGTCCGGCATTTTCTGGCTGTTGCCCTTTTCAAATCCCAAGGCGTAGAGCCGCCTTGCGATCAGGTATCCCGCCGCGATCGTGCCGCCATTATCGGCCCTGTAATCCTCGCCGAGGTCTTCGACGATCAAAGGCTCGAGGGCGCCGAGCGGCGGCTTGCCGGCGGCGGCGGCATCGAGCAGCAGCTTCTCATTATAGGGCGAATAGACGATGGCCTCGAGCGCCTTCATCTCGCGGTCGCCATGGGCGATCTCCTTGCCCCGGCGGAAGGGCAGACCGGAGGCGACCATCATTTCCACCAGCCGAACGGCTTCGGCATTGTCGAACCGGGCAAGGCCGTTGCGGTAGAATGTCTGGCGCTGCTCGAAGGTCCATCCGTTCAGCTCATCCAGAGTGATATGCTTTGCCATCACTCTTCGCCGTCTTCGTCCTTCAGGTCGCGGACCACGTCCGGAGACTTGAGCAACTCGTCGATCTTCCTGTAATTGTCGAAGCTGGTGTCGTCGCGGAAGCGAACTTCCGGCATGTATTTCATCTGCCTGAGATGCGGCGTCAGCCGACCGCGGATATATTTTGCATTGCGGTTCAGCGCCTCGATGGTCGCTGCGTGATCGGCGACGCCGAGCGGCGTCACGAATGCCGTGGCGATCTTCAGATCGGGCGACATGCGCACTTCGGAAATCGAGATCACCGTCTTTTCGATCAGCGGATCGCGCACCTCGCCGCGCTGCAGCACCTGCGTCAGGGCTGCGCGAACCTGTTCGCCGACCCTCAGCATGCGCTGCGAGGGGGCAGAGGATGTAGCTTTGCTCATGGTTTTTCCGCTGTCTGGCGTTTCGTTGAACGCGACCAAGCCGGTCCAATGCTACTTTCGGGCCAAAAGGTCAAGACTTGTCGGCCGTGCCGGCAATAGCACACGCCGGCAAATCGGCTCGAAACCCTCTTGAATGGCAAGGCGCGGCATGATCATTCTTGTTGAAACGACAGAATAAGCGGAGACGACATGCGGGTTCTGGTGGTGGAAAACATGATCCAATCCGACCTTGGACAGGTGGGCGTGGCGCTTGCCGAAGCAGGGGCAGAGATCGACCTCAGGCGCGCTTTCGCCGGTGAGGCGCTGCCTGGCGACATTCATGCGTATGACGCGCTGGTGGTGCTCGGCGGCGAGCAGAGCGCTGTCGATGACCTCATCCACCCCTATCTGCCGGAGCTTGTCCGCCTGATGCGCGCCTTTGCCGATGCCGACAAGGCGGTGCTCGGCATCTGCCTCGGCAGCCAGCTTCTGGCGCGCGCATACGGGGCGGCGAACCTTCTCGGCCGGACTCGCGAATTTGGATGGCACGAGGTGCAACTGACAAGCGAGGGTATTTCCGATCCGGTGCTGAGCGCAGCCGGCAAGACCTTCACGAGCTTCCAATGGCATTCCGACAGCTTCGCCCTGCCCGAGGGCGCGGTTCATCTCGCCACCAATCCAGCCGTTGCCAACCAGGCCTTCCGTTTCGGCCGCGCCGCCTATGGCATGCAGTTTCACTTCGAGGCCGGAACACGCGTCGTCGAGGACTGGAACCGGATTTTCGAGGACCAGATCATGGGCCTCGACCCGCATTGGCTGGAGCGCTATCCGGAGCATGCGGCGCGGCACGCAGAACAGGCCGATGCGGCGGGCCTTGCGCTCGCCCGGGCCTGGGTCGGGACGATCCGGAGCGCCGGCGCGGCTGGTAACGAGATGCGGACACTGGCGGCGGCATCGGCATAGGCTGGGCGCCCGGTTTGAACATTGCCGCGCGCCTCCCCATTTCCATGAGTACCGGCAACGGCAATATTCTTTTTATTGCCGTGCAAGCGGTATAGAACGGCTGGAGACGATACATCCGGGCAACCGGGCGGAGGATCGATTGGGAACATGCGTGCTTGCTAAAGAATTCAGTGGGATGGCGAAGATGTGCCGATACGCGCGGAAGGCAATGCCACCGCGCCTTGCGCCTGCCTTGCTGGCAACCGCCCTGCTCCTTGCCGCCCCGGTTTTTACAGGTCAGCCGGCAATGGCCGCCTATTGCAACAGCGCGCCCGAGCCCGGGCTGGACTGGAGCAACTGCACCAAGAAAAGCCTGATGCTGCCGTCGAGCGAACTGGAAGGCGCCAACCTCTTCGGCACTGATTTTTCCATGACCGACCTCAGCGGCTCGAACCTGACGTCCGCGAACCTGGAGAAGGCCCACCTGGTACGCGCCTGGCTGTCCGGCGCGAGGGCGGAGAGGGCGAATTTCGCGCGGGTCGAAGCCTACAGATCGAACTTCGTCAACATTATCGCCAACGGCGCTTCATTTGCCAGTGCCGAGCTGCAGCGGGCCGATTTCAGCGGAGCCCAGCTGACCGGCGCCGACTTCGAGAAAGCTGAACTCAGCCGCGCACACTTCAAGGGCGCGGTGCTGACGGGCACGCGCTTTTCGTTTGCCAATCTCTCCCGCGCTGATCTCAGCGGCGCGACATTCGAAGGTCCACTCGTGTTCGACCAGGCCTTCCTGTTCCTGACCCGGATCGAGGGGCTCGATCTTTCTACCGCCAAGGGGCTTGAGCAGGCGCAGATCGATCTTGCCTGCGGCGACGGTAAGACGAAGCTGCCGGCCGGGCTGGACGCGCCATCCAGCTGGCCTTGCGGCTCGGACTGAAATCGGCGGCCAAACCACCCTTCTCCGGCGATCCTACGCAGCAACGGATCGCTGGCAAAGGCAATGATCGGTTTGGCGGCTGCGGCCTCACCGCTAGATTGATCTGAAAATACGAAGGACCCATCATGAAAATTCAAAAACTCCCCTTGGAGGGCGGCTGCCGATGCGGCCAGGTGCGGCTGAAGATCAGCGCGCCGCCCATCATCACCATGGCCTGCCATTGCACCGGCTGCCAGAAAATGTCCTCCAGCGCCTATTCATTGAGCGCCGCCATCCCTGCCGAGGGTTTCGAAGTGACTGAGGGCCAACCGGTGATCGGCGGCCTGCACGGCGCCGAAACCCACCACTACTTCTGCCCACACTGCATGACCTGGATGTTCACCCGGCACGAAGGCATGGACTGGTTCGTCAACCTGCGCCCGACCATGCTGGACGATGCCAGCGGGTTCCCGCCCTTCATCGAGACATTCACGAGCGAGAAACTGCCCTGGGCAACGACAGTGGCCGTACACAGCTACGAGACGTTTCCATCGATGGAAGATTATCCGGGGCTGGTGAAGGAATTTGCCGAGCGCGCCTCTTAGGCAACGATCTTTCCTCCCGTCATCCTCAGGTGAGGATGACGGGAGCTTTGATTATCGCTGCCAGAGGAGATCCGTCTCCTCGTAATGCCTCATTTCAGCGATCTCGCCGACGAACGGCCTGATCGCTGAAAGAAACGGAGGAAAGCAGGGTCCTTTGCGAAAGCCTTGCATATGGGCTTCGAGCGAAGTCCAGTGAATGCGCAGAATGAGGCTGTTTGGCTCCTCGACGCAGCGGGCGAGATCAAAGGCCAGACATTCCGGCGCCGCGCGAAGATGCTCCGCCGCCTGCCCGTAGGCGGCGACAAGCTCTTCAGCGGAATGGGTTTTCATTTCGTATCGGATATATTCGGCGATCATGCGGGTCTCCTCCAAGGTTGCGTCGGAGTTTTGCCGAGGAAATTCAAATTCGACAAGGACTTACCTTGAGGTAGGTGGGATGCGCACCGGCGCGCGTGCCGCGTCATGCCGGGACAACGGAGTTCGATGTAGTGACGGCCATGGACAAGATGCACGACTGCCCGGTGCTGGCGACGATCAGGGCAATGGGCGGCAAATGGAAACCGCGCATCCTCTGGCGGCTGCGCGAAGGGCCGGCCAATTTCGGCGACCTGCGCCGCGTCGTCGGCGTCTCGGAAAAAGTGCTGCACGAGAACCTGCGCGCGCTGGAACGCGACAACCTTGTCTCGCGCACACCCTCAAAGATCGGCGAGGTCGTTTATGTCGAATATCGCTACACCGACTACGGCCTGTCGCTGGTGCCGGTGCTCGATGCGATGGGGACCTGGGGCTCTATCCATGGCTCGAAATGCGGCTGACATTCACCAGCGTCTCTCCCTGTCCGCCTATTCGTGAACGAGAAGCTGCCTTCGCAGGCACCGGTGCGGAGCGCCGGCAAGCGACGTTCCGACAGATGGAAATTGCGACATCAGATTTCGCGCGTAGCGACGGCAAAGCGTCGAAAATTACGCTCTCAGGCGCTGGCGGTTTCGTCTTCCACCGACGCATCCGGTCCGTTCTTCTTGACGGACTCGATGCAATTCTTGGCGCTTGCCTTGGACGCATAGGTCTCCGAGCGGACCATCGTCTCGCCATTGGCAGCCTTGAAGCGCACGAAATGCTCGCCGTCCTTGCTTTCGACGATCTCGAAACGATAACCCGATCCGGTTTCGTCCTTGCTGACATCGACCGTCGCCGCACCCGGAGCGTTCTTCTTGATCGATTCGATGCAGTTCTTCGCGCTCGCCTTGGAAGCGTAGTTCTCCGACCAGACCATCACTTCCGCATTGTAAAGGAACTGGATGCGGAACTGGTCGTTTGCGGCCTTCAAGATCTTGAATTTGTGCATTTCGAAACCCCTTATGGATCCGGCAAGACTGCAGGCCGATGCTTCGGCATGCAAGGAAAGGTTTAATGGAGGGGGGCCTGCAGTTCAAGTTGGCTTGATGTTGACGATCCAGTTCCCGCATCAGCCTTGCGAGGGTACCGTGTAATTCTTTCCTCAAACAAAAAAGAGGCCCGAAGGCCTCTTTTTCAACAGCAATGCTTCAGCCTATTCGTCGCCCATCTTCAGCGCCGCGATGAACGCTTCCTGCGGGATTTCCACCTTGCCGAACTGGCGCATGCGCTTCTTGCCGGCCTTCTGCTTGTCGAGCAGCTTGCGCTTGCGGGTGGCGTCGCCGCCGTAGCATTTGGCGGTGACGTCCTTGCGCAGCGCCGAGATGGTTTCGCGGGCAATCACGTTGCCGCCGATGGCGGCCTGGATCGGAATCTTGAACATGTGCTTCGGGATCAGCTCCTTGAGCTTCTCGCACATGTCCCGGCCGCGCTTTTCCGCCGCCATGCGGTGCACCATCATCGACAGCGCATCGACCGGCTCGCCGTTGACGAGGATCGACATCTTCACCAGATGGCCTTCCTGGTGATTTGTGATCTGGTAGTCGAACGAGGCGTAGCCCTTGGAGATCGACTTCAGCCGGTCGTAGAAATCAAAGACGACTTCGTTGAGCGGCAGATCGTAGGTCAGCATCGCGCGGGTGCCGACATAGGTGAGTTCCACCTGGATGCCGCGCCGGTCCTGGCAGAGCTTGAGGATGCCGCCGAGGTAATCGTCCGGCGTCAGAATCGTCGCACGGATCCATGGCTCGTGGATTTCCTTGATCTTGACGACATCGGGCATATCGGCCGGATTGTGCAGCTCGCGCTCGCTGCCATCGTTCATGAAGAGCTTGTAGACGACCGAAGGCGCCGTCGCGATCAGGTCGAGATCGAATTCGCGCTCGAGCCGCTCCTGGATGATTTCGAGATGCAACAGACCGAGGAAGCCGCAGCGGAAGCCGAAGCCAAGTGCCGCCGAGCTTTCCATTTCAAAGGAGAAGGAGGCATCGTTGAGGCGCAGCTTGCCCATGGCGGCGCGCAGGTCCTCGAAATCGGCGGCATCGACCGGGAAGAGGCCGCAGAAGACGACCGGTTGGGCCGGCTTGAAGCCCGGCAGCGCTTCTGCCGTCGGGCGCTTGTCCTCAGTGATCGTATCGCCGACGCGGGTGTCGGCCACTTCCTTGATCGAGGCGGTGATGAAGCCGATTTCGCCCGGACCGAGCGCATCGACATTGACCATCTTCGGCGTGATGACGCCGACACGCTCCACCTGATACCTGGCATCGGTGCCCATCATGCGGATGGTCTGGCCTTTTTTCAACGTGCCATCGATGATGCGGACAAGAACGATGACGCCGAGATAGGTGTCGTACCAGCTATCGACCAAGAGCGCCTTCAGCGGCGCATCGTCGGCGCCGCCCTTGGGAGCGGGCAGCTTGTGGACGATCGCCTCCAAGACATCCGGGATGCCAAGACCGGTCTTGGCCGAGATCAGCACGGCTTCCGACGCATCGATGCCGATTACTTCCTCGATCTGTTCCTTGATGCGCTCCGGCTCGGCGGCCGGCAGGTCGATCTTGTTGAGGACGGTAACGATCTCGTGGTTGTTGTCGATCGCCTGATAGACGTTGGCAAGCGTCTGGGCTTCGACGCCCTGGGAGGCATCGACCACCAGCAGTGAGCCTTCGCAGGCCGAAAGCGAGCGCGAGACTTCATAGGCAAAGTCGACGTGGCCGGGCGTGTCTATCAGGTTGAGCACATAGGTCTCGCCGTTGTTCGCCTTGTAATGGAGGCGCACGGTCTGGGCCTTGATGGTGATGCCGCGTTCTTTCTCGATGTCCATGCTGTCGAGAACCTGTTCCGACATCTCGCGGTCGGCGAGGCCGCCCGTCGTCTGGATCAGGCGGTCGGCCAGGGTCGATTTGCCGTGGTCGATATGGGCCACGATCGAGAAATTGCGGATGTGCGACAGGGGCGTTTTTGAAGGTGTTGTGCTCATGGGCCGCATATAGCAGCGCACTCAATCGCCGCAAAGCGGGAAATGCAGGCTTTGTTCACTATAATTGCCGGGACTTTCGGCCGGTCTTTCCCCTCTTGACTCCATCATAGGAACATTTAATTCTCTTATAATGGAATCACATCCCGAGACTTTCGAAATCGATATCGGCGAGCGCATGAAAGCACTGCGCCTTCAACAATCCATGACGCTTGACGAGCTCGCCGGCCGCTCGGGTGTCAGCCGGGCGATGATCTCACGGATCGAGCGCGGCGAGGCGAGCCCCACCGCGCAGCTGCTTGCCCGGCTCTGCAGTGCGCTGGGCACCACGCTGTCGCGCTTCTTTGCCGGCGAACAGCCGGAAGGAAAGCCGCTTCTGCGCCGCGCCGGCCAGCGCATCTGGCGTGATCCGGACACGGGCTATCTCCGCCGCTCGGTTTCGCCGGATGGCACCGGCTCGCCGGTCGATATCGTCGAGGTCGAGTTTCCGCCGGGCGCCCGGGTGGTGTTCGAGCAGCACCAGTTCGAAGCCGGGTTCACCCAGCATCTTTGGCTCTTCGAGGGAAGGCTCACCATGACCGCGGGGGAGGAAACCCACCTGCTCGAGGCAGGCGACTGTCTGTTCATGCGGCTTGCCGAAGCCCACATCTTTCACAATCAGCATGACGCGCCGGCCCGCTACGCCGTCATTCTCAACCGCAGCAAAGTCTAGTCCCATGTCAAAGGTCGCGATCCGCACCCTTACCCCTTCTGAAACCGCCGCTGCCCTGCCGGCGCTGGCCGAAGTCCTCGCGGATTGCGTCGAGGGCGGCGCGTCCGTCGGCTTCATGTCGCCGCACACGCCCGCGGATGCCATCCCCTATTGGGAAGGCGTCGCCCGCGCGGTGAGCGAAGGACAAACGGTCCTGATCGTGGCGGAGAAGGACGCAGAGATCCTCGGCACCGTGCAATTGGGCATCGGCATGATGCCGAACCAGCCGCATCGCGCCGATCTGAAGAAGCTGCTTGTTCATCGCCGGGCGCGCGGCCTTGGGCTTTCGCGATTGCTGATGGACGCTGCCGAAAGCGAGGCGGCAAAACACGGACGGCATGTGCTCGTGCTCGACACGGCAACCGGAAGCCCGGCCGAATCGATCTATGAAAAATTCGGCTGGCAGCGGGTCGGCGTCATTCCACGATATGCGCTGATGCCCGATGGCAGCTATTGCGGATCGACGTTTTTCTACAAGTCTTTGGCTACGATTTGACCGAAAGGCGAAACCACGTCGCCCGTTCCACCTATCCTTGTCACCAAAAATGGCGTGGATAAATTCGCGCCGTCGGCCCGAGCCAGCCGTTCCGCGGTTCTTATATTCGTGCTAGCTGAATCGTGGCCGCACGGCCGACAATTCAGAGGGGATCCATGAAAACCATTCGCCAACGCGCGGGTCTGGCCGCGCTTTCCATATTCGTGCTTTGGGGCGGCGTTTCTGCCGCCTCCGCTGCCGATGTGACTTTCCAGATGATGAACAGCCATCCGAACGCCGTCGAAGTCGAGCTTTACAGCCAGGATCGCGACCATCTGTGGCCCGGCAACAATCAGGTCTATCTGCTGGACGACGGCGAAACCAAGCAGATTCCCCTGTCCTGCGACGACGGCGAGAAGATCTGCTACGGCGCCTGGGTTTCCGGCGACAAGACGACCTATTGGGGCACCGGCCCTGACAATGCCGAGACCTGTTCCGATTGCTGCTACACCTGTCAGGGCGGCAACACGGAAGAGATCAACCTGACCGAATAGCGACCAGGCGCGGGAGCGCTGCCAAGCGGCTTTCCCGCGCCTTTATACAACCGATCTGGCTGCTTGATCCTTAAATGGCACCTGCTCTTCATCTTCCTGCCGCAATCGGTAGTATGAAGCAGATAGCACCATTGGGGACCCCTGATTCCATGATCAAGAAATTTGCCGTACTGACTATCGCCGCCGTCTATCTTTCCGGTTGCACCACCACCGACCCGTATACAGGCCAGCAGAAGATGTCGAACACCGCCGGCGGCGCGCTGATCGGCGCGGGCCTTGGCGCCGCAACCGGCCTTCTCGTCGGCGGAAGTGCTGCAGGCCGCCGCGACGCGGCCCTCGTCGGCGCCGGTATCGGTGCGCTCGGCGGCGGCCTGATCGGCAACTACATGGACAGCCAGGAATCCGAACTGCGCGCGCAGTTGCAGGGCACCGGGGTTTCGGTCACCCGCGCCGGCGACCGCATCATCCTCATCATGCCCTCGAACATCACCTTTGCGACCGACCAGGACCAGGTGAACCCGGGCTTCTATTCGACGCTGGACTCGGTCGCTATCGTCTTGCGCAAGTTCAACAAGACGCTGATCGATGTGGACGGCCATACGGACTCGACCGGCAGCGCCAGCCACAACCAGGGCCTTTCCGAGCGCCGCGCCATTTCGGTCGCCAACTATCTCGGCTCGCGCGGCGTCGACCAGCGCCGCATGTCGGCTGTGGGCTATGGCCCGGACCGGCCGGTCGCTTCGAATGCGAGCGAAGCCGGGCGGGCGCAGAACCGCCGCGTCGAAATCTCGATCGCGCCGATCAAGGAAAGCTGATCCGGCTCATGGATTGCAAAAAGCCGGTCGCCGCGAGGTGGCTGGCTTTTTTGTTTGCAGGTCGGTCAGGCGATGCACCGCACCGAAATAGGTTCACGATTGCGAAAGCCCATCCCCCACCATTGACGCGCGGAGCAGTCCAAACTTAAACTCGGTTATCGCGAACGTGAGCAGACTACGAATGCGCGTTAACGCCGGACCACTCGCCCAGGCTCTCGATCGCGTCCAGGCCGCGGTTTTCGAACCGTCGCTGTGGCTGCAGGCGGTGGAGGCCATCAGCAATGCGACGGGCGCTATAGGCGCCAACATCATGGAACCGACCGGCCGCGGCGCCTTTGGCGCGGTCTTGTGCACTGAAAATCTCGGGGACCTTCTCGACGGCTATATTCGTGAAGAATGGAATGCGAGGGATTTTCGCGCGCAACTCCTGCCGCCACTCCATCGCTCCGGTGTGGTGCTTGAAGCGAATTTCATTTCCCGGGAACAGTTCGACCATCACGAATATTATAAATTCCTGAGAAAATACGGGGTCGGCGATTCCGTTCTCATGGATATCTCCGCAGGCAGAGACGAGTTGTATTTCGTCCTGCAAAACGGCGTGTCGGATAACTCTCCGCTTCTGGAAGACATGCCGCATTTCCACGCCATTCGAAGCCGGCTCCTCACCGCCATGCAGCTCGCCAAACACATCGACGCCAGTAAGGTGATGGGCATGGCGGCTGCTTTCGAGACATCAAACATTGCCAGCATCTTCTTTAACCGAAAGGGTCTCGTCACACTGACCAATCCGAAAGCAGACGCCCTGTTTACAGGGGGATTGCGAATTTCGCGAGGAGAGGTGCGGGCCTGCTTTGCCAGCGAAACCGCCCGCTTCAGCCGCGAACTCAAAATCGCGACACAGGCAACCGGACACTCCGCCGGGGCATTGTCTGCGGTTCGTCTCTCGCGTCCCGGAAAACGGCCGCTGATCGTTCGTTTCGAACGGTTCGGACCCAATCTCTCCGACGTGTTTTCCCATTCCTGCGCCGTCGCCCTGATCGAGGATCCGGACGAGGACATGCGGCTGAAGCCGGAAACGCTGATGGCGCTGTTCGATCTGACGCCCGCGGAGGCGAGGATATCGCTTCTCGTCGCCAGCGGCTTGAGTGCCGTCGACATCGCCGCCCGGCACGCGGCCGGCTACGAAACGGTCAGAAGCCATATCCGCTCGATATTCCAGAAAACCGGCACCGGCAGGCAGTCGGAACTCAGCGCACTGTTCGGGAAGATCCGCCTCTAAGCCTGTGCTGGCACCACCGGCGGATAGGCATGCGGCTCGCCATGGAAATCCGAGACGGTATAACAGCCGCCACCATCGTCCTCGATCGTCGAAGCGCTGATCACAGTCTTGCCATGACCGCCCGGGATATCGAGGACGTAGGCCGGCTGGCAGAGCCCGGAGATGCGGCCGCGCAGCGATGCGACCAGCGCTTGCCCCTCCTCGACCGTCAGGCGGAAATGGCTGGTGCCCGGTGCGAGATCGGGATGGTGCAGGTAATAGGGCTTGATCCGGTTTTCGACGAAGGCCCGCATCAGCGCGGCAAGCGTATCCGCATTATCGTTGACGCCCTTCAACAGCACCGACTGGCTGACCATGACGACACCGGCATCGACGAGGCGGGCGCAGGCGGCGCTCGCTTTGGCGGTCAGTTCGCGCGGATGATTGGCATGCAGGGCCAGATAGGTGGTCTTGCCGCTGGCTTTCAGGGCCGCGATCAGGGCCTCATCGACACGCTCCGGCTCGACGACCGGCACGCGGGTATGGAACCGGACGATCTTCACATGATCGATGCCCGCCAGCCGCTCCATAATCGAAGCCAGCCGGCGCGGCGATAACACCAATGGATCGCCGCCAGTGAGGATCACTTCCCAGATTTCCGGATGATCGGCGATATAGGCGAAGGCCTTGTCCATCGCCTGCGATGCAAGCGTGCCGAGCCCCTGCGGGCCGACCATTTCGCGGCGGAAACAGAAGCGGCAATAGACCGGGCAGACATGCACGGCTTTCAATAGCACGCGATCCGGATAGCGATGGACGATGCCCTCGACGGGGCTGTGCGCGCCGTCGCCGATCGGGTCTTCCCGCTCTTCCGGCAGGCGGACGAGTTCTGCCGCATCCGGGATGAACTGGCGAGCGATGGGATCGTCCGGATTACCCGGGTCGATCAGCGCCGCCATGGCGGGCGTGACGGCGATTGCGTAGCGCGCGGCGACATCCGACAGCTGCGCACGCTGGGCGTTGGCGATCAGTCCCGCCTCTTCGAGATCCTCGGTCGTTGTCAAAGCGCGGATGGCGGTCACGGCCGGCCTCCTCGTTGGTCGCTGGTTTCCGCGACCGGCGCCCAGATGACCTGGTCGATGCGCGAGGCCCCCGTCGCCAGCATCACCAGCCGGTCGAAGCCGAGCGCACTGCCGCTTGCTTCCGGCATGATGTCAAGCGCATTGAGAAAATCCTCGTCCAGCGGATAGGTTTCGCCGTAGACACGGCTCTTCTCGGCCATTTCCATTCCGAAGCGGCGGCGCTGTTCGGACGCGTCCGTCAGCTCGCCGAAAGCATTGGCGAGCTCGACGCCGCAGGCATAGAGCTCGAAACGCTCGGCGACGCGCGCGTCATGCGGCGTTGGCCGCGCCAAGGCAGCTTCGGCGACGGGATATTCGTAGAGGATCGTCGCGCGGCCGAACCCGAGATTGGGCTCGACTTTCTCGACGATCACCCGGCTGAAGAGATCCGCCCAGGTATCGTCTTCGGCGACGCGCTGGCCGGCGGCACGAAGACATTCGGCCAAATGCTCCCGGTCGGTTTCACCAGTGCGATCGATCGAGGCGGTGA
The DNA here is from genome assembly GCF_964254145.1 of Pararhizobium sp. LjRoot235. Lineage (NCBI taxonomy): Bacteria > Pseudomonadati > Pseudomonadota > Alphaproteobacteria > Hyphomicrobiales > Rhizobiaceae > Pararhizobium > Pararhizobium sp. LjRoot235. Next base: position 135,690 of record NZ_CAXUSP020000001.1, read on the forward strand.
GATCGATGCCGGCGAAGCGCTCGAAGGCTTCGGCGACGGTAATCCGCTCCGGCTCGAGATAGGGATCGGCTTTCGCGCCGCGATACGTCAGCTGCTTCGTCTGGGCGGTCTCGGCGGCAAGCCCAAGGATTTCGGCACAATCACGCATCAGCACCTCGTAGGTTTCGCCGGCCCGATACCACTCGAGCATGGTGAATTCCGGATGGTGCAGCGGCCCGCGCTCGCGGTTGCGATAGACATGGGCGAAACAGGCGATGCGTTCCTCTCCCGCAGCCAAAAGTTTCTTGCAGGCGAATTCCGGCGAGGTGTGAAGATAGAGCGGCATCCGGCTGCCGTCATGATTGATAGCCTGCGTTGCAAAGGCGTGCAGGTGTGCTTCGTTGCCCGGCGACACCTGTAGCGTGGCGGTATCCACCTCGATGAAATCCCGTGCGCCGAAGAAGGCGCGCAAAGCAGCCTGAATCCGGTTGCGGCCGAGGAGGAAACCACGGCGGTCGGCATGGACATCGGGCGTCCACCAGGGGGAGGCAGCGGGCATGAAGGTCCTGTATCCAGATTTCTCGAGCAGTCGATGTGTGGCGCAATTCTGCGGTTTCTTCGGGCAGCCCCTGCCGCCGCACTGGCAATTTGCACAAATATAGGATAGGTGCGGCCCGAAAACGCATTCTGGCGTCTTTGACGCGCATATTTCGTGCGCTCCTCTACGACGCATCAAGCTCAGTTACAAGGAAGACTTATGGTCAAGGTAATCGCCTCTTCAGTCCGCAAGGGCAATGTTCTCGAAGTGGACGGCAAGCTCTACGCCGTTCTGACCGCCGCGAACTTTCATCCGGGCAAGGGCACACCGGTGACCCAGGTCGACATGCGTCGCATCTCCGACGGCGTGAAGGTTTCCGAGCGCTGGCGCACGACCGAGCAGGTGGAGCGCGCCTTCGTCGAGGACCGCGAGCACACGTTCCTTTATGAAGACGGCGAAGGCTTCCATTTCATGAACCCGGAAACCTACGACCAGGTTACCGTTACGCCCGACGTCATCGGCGACGACAAGGCCTACCTGCAGGAAGGCATGGTCGTCCAGCTGAAGATGTTCGAAGGCATTGCCTTGGCTATCGAACTGCCGACCCGCATGACGCTGGAAATCGTCGAGACCGAGCCGGTCGTCAAGGGCCAAACGGCGTCTTCGTCCTACAAGCCGGCGATCCTGTCGAATGGCGTTCGCACCATGGTTCCGCCGCATATCGGCGTCGGCACCCGCGTCGTCATCCTGACGGAAGACGCGTCCTATGTCGAGCGCGCCAAGGACTGACCGTTACAACAGACATGGAAACGGGCGCGGCCTCGTACCGCGCCCGTTTCCGTCGCCGCCGCAAACCTTCAGTGTTTCAATTCCGGATAGGCTTCGGACAGTTCATCTACGCCGCTCAGCGCGTCGTCATAGCCTTCGAGCGTGACGCAAACGCTGGAATGCACATCAAGGACACCGTCATGCCGCACTGCAATGCGGCTTCCGTTGCTGCGCACTAGAACCGCATCCCCCTTAAAACCCTGCTTCAGCAACCAGTCGCGCGGCGCATTCAAGCGAATGCGCACCTGGCTGGTGTCATCTTCGTCACGCGCCACGATCAACTCATAGGAAACCGGCTCGCAATGGCCGTTGATTTCCAGCTTGCCCTGGCCGCTGCCCTCGGCAGCGAATGTCAGCATCGTCTTTCTCCTTCACGACTGATTGCTACCTTCGCACGGCGCGTCCGACCGCGATCAGCAGGCAGGCACCGATGAAGCCGATGACCAGATAGGCGAGCCAGCCGGCGAAACCTATTCCTGCAATCGCAAGAATGGCGTTAAGGACGATGGCGCCGACAATGCCGAGAATGATGTTCATGAACATGCCCATTTCGGATTTCATGAACTGTTCCGCCATCCACCCGGCAAAACCGCCGATGATGATCGCCGCAATCCATCCTACACCGTTGACGTCCATGTGGGTTCCCTCGCTTGAAGATTGCATTTGCCTGCGACGATAACGATCATCGAGCGATTATGTTCCAGCCATGAGGGGCCAGCATCAAATGGCGTGAACCTAAGCTCCACAAATATGAATTTGTCCCACACGCGCGCCTTTAGTAGAGCCGGTGCAAGCAATCGGCATCGGCCTGGAGGACAAGAACTTGGATCAGCGGACAGCGAAACCGGCCTATGGAAACGACACGGCGATCCCGGTGGCGGCACCGTTGACGACAGGGACGGCGGCCGCCCTGACCGGCGGCGTGCTGTGCCTTCTATCAATGTCAAGCGTGCAGTTCGGCTCGGCGTTTTCGGCATCGGCGATCGCCGCCTACGGCCCTTTTGCCACCACGTGGCTGCGGCTGATCTGGGCCGCGGCTCTGTTGGCCATCGCCGTGCGGCCGCCGATCCTGCGCTATTCGCGGGCACAGTGGCAGACCGCCGGGCTGCTCGGCGCCTCCATGGCCGGGATGACGCTGTGTTTCTTCGCGGCGATCGAGCGTATTCCGCTCGGCTTGGCCGTGGCCATCGATTTTCTCGGACCGCTGGCCGTCGCGACCTTTGCCTTCGGCCTCGGCTGGCGGCTGGTCTGGCCGCTGATCGCCGGCGCCGGCGTGCTTTTCCTTGCCCATGACGGGCATGGCTGGGTCGGGGATCCCACAGGCATTCTCTTTGCCTTTGGCGCTGCGGCCGGCTGGGGGCTCTACATCGTCCTGATGAAGAAGGCTGGTAGCGCATTCGAAGGCCTGCAGGGTCTGTCCATGTCGCTGATCGTGGCCGCTTTGGTCGCGACGCCGTTCGGGCTGATGGAAGTCTCGCGCATGACGGCCGAGGGCGTCGTCACCATTGCCGGGCTTGCGCTGCTCGTGCCGCTTATCCCCTACGCCTTGGAAATGATCGCGCTCAGGCGCATGAGCACCTCGTCCTTCGGCATCCTGATGAGCCTCGAGCCCGCCATTGGCGCGATTGCTGGCTTCGCCGTGCTCAGCCAGCCGATGACGGCGCTGCAGATCGCCGGCACCGTACTGGTCGTCGCGGCAAGCGCTGGGGCGACAGCCACCGGCCGTTGAATATTTACGAATTTGGACCGCGCATTTTGAAAACCCGGTGATAGAGTGACGCGTCGCGAGCTGCTTTATCCACCGAGGTGTGCATGTTTCCACTGTCGCATATGATGAAAGCCTTCATCCGCAAGGGCCAGCTGACGGTCATCGACGCAAGCGGCAAACCGCATGTCTTTTCCGGCGAGCCCGGTCCCGAAGTGACCATGCGGCTGACAGATCCGAAACTTTACCGCACCCTTGTCTTCAACGCCGAACTCGCCGCCGGCGAAGCCTATATGGATGGGACGCTGCGCTTCGAAGACGGCTCGACCTTGCGTGATTTCCTGACGCTGTTTTCGATCAACCGGCTGGCGCTCGGGAACTATCCAATCCAGAAGGCGCTGCGCGCCATCAAGATGCGCTTTCGCAAGCGCCAGCAATCCAACGTCAAGGGCGAGGCGCAGCGCAACGTCGCCCATCACTACGATCTCGGCAACGATTTCTACAAGCTCTTCCTCGACGAGCACATGCTCTATTCCTGCGCCTATTTCCGCGAACCGCAGGAAACTCTGGAGCAGGCGCAGCGCAACAAGCTTCGGCTTCTCGCCGCCAAACTCTGCCTTCGCCCCGGCATGAAGGTCCTCGACATCGGCTGCGGCTGGGGGGACCTTGCGCTCTATCTCGCCCAGCTCGAGGACGTCGAGGTTCTCGGCGTGACGCTGTCGACGGAGCAGCAGGCACTGGCGACGCAGCGGGCGAAGGATGCCGGGCTTGACGGCCGGGTGCGCTTCGAACTGCGCGACTACCGCGAGGTCGACGAAACCTTCGACCGCATCGTTTCCGTCGGCATGTTCGAGCACGTCGGCGTGCATCACTATGACGAATTCTTCAAGAAGGTGAACGCGCTGATGCCGGACGACGGGCTAGCGGTGCTGCATTCGATCGGCCATATGAGCCCGCCCGGCATGGCGAGCGCCTGGCTGCGCAAGTACATCTTCCCGGGCGCCTATTCTCCCGCGCTTTCCGAAGTGTTCGAGGTCGTGGAACGCAACAGCCTGTGGGTGACGGATCTGGAATTCCTGCGCACCCACTATGCGACGACCCTCAAGCACTGGGGCGAGCGCTTCGAGAAGAACCGCGCCAAGGTCATCGAGATGTATGACGAGCGGTTTGCCCGCATGTGGGAATTCTATCTGATAAGTGCCGAGATGATGTTCCGCACGGGCAGCCAGCTGGTTTTCCACATGCAGCTTTCCCGGTCCCGCGACGCCGCACCGATCGTGCGCGACTACATCAGCGATCGGCAGAAGGCCTATATCATCCGCGAGCAGACGCTCAATATTTCTCTATGAGTGGCCTATCGCCCCTGGCCTCCCATTGCAGCCGTTTGTAGTCGAAGCCGTATTCGAGCGTCGGCTTGACGATTGCGAAATAAGGAGAAAGATCGAAATCACGCGGCGTATAGAGCGAATGATGGCGGATATGCAGGATTTCGGCGCGTGAATAATGCGATGTCGCCGCTGCCCGGCCGGGCGCGCGGGTGATCTCGGGTAGGATCGGATAGCGGATCTGCTCGAAGGCCTCGGCGATCAGCGTCGAGCAGATGGCACGGGTCGGATCGCCCGAACCGAAGGCCAGCAGGCGGCGGCGCCAGCGCACCGGAACCGGCGGTGCCGGCATGAAATAGCGCAGCATGTCGAGGATATTCTTCATGTCGTATTTCAAGCCCAGCCGCGAGATCATGAAGGACAGGACCGTATCCCGGTCTTCCGGCGTAAGGCCGATGGGCCGACAGATGCGGGTGTTGTAGGTGGAGTATTTTCGAAGCGGCACCGCCACACAGCCTTCGCCGAGATTGACCTCGATCAGCTGTGGCCGATCGATGACCGGAAGCGTCGCCTCGTCGAGCGTCAGCGGGATTTCGTCGCCGGCGAAGAAGGCGGCGTGCGACCAGGTCGACTGGGTCAGATACTTGATGGCAGCGGAGACTTTCTGATTACCCTCGATCAGCAGAATATCGCCGGGACGAAGCGTGCGGGCGAGCGTCTCCGGATCGGACGGTGTATAGGGCTCATAGCCCGAGGTCTTCGTCGTCAGCCTTTCGGCCAGCGCCATGCCGATGCGGTCGAGGATCGTATCCTTGCTGGACAGGAGCGGGTTCATGCGGGGACACAGCTTTCGAGGAAACCGTTCATCGTCCGAATATCGTGGAATGTATCCGGCTTGCTGTCGAGTCTTCGCCGCTCGTTTCGCTTGACCTTTTCGTGATGCCTCCTTATTTTTAGAATCATTCTAAACTTGGTAGATTGCATCATGTTCGCCCGTCTGTTCTCCCGTTTCAAGCGCCCCCTGTCTTCCCTGTCCGAACAGGAAGTTCTGGCGCTCGCCATTTCGTCGGAAGAGGACGACGGACGCATCTACCAGGCCTATGCGCAGGCTTTGAAGGGAAGGTATCCGGATTCTGCCAAGGTCTTCGAGGACATGGCCGAGGTGGAAAACACCCATAAGAACATGCTGATCGACATGCATCGCCGCCGCTTCGGCGAACGGATTCCGCTGATCCGGCGCGAGCACGTCAACGGCTTTCTGGCACGCCGGCCGGACTGGCTGCGGCAGAACCTGTCGCTTGATGCGATCCGCCGCGAGGCAGAGGCGATGGAGACGCAGGCCTATAATTTCTACGTGGAGGCGGCCAAGCGCACGTCCGACGCATCGACCCGGCAATTGCTGGGCGAACTGGCGCTGGCCGAACAGGGCCATGAGGACGTGGCGCGCATGTTGACCGACAAGCATGTGACCGAAGGCGTCCGCAGGACGGAGGACGACACGGCGTATCGCCAGTTCCTGCTCACCTACGTTCAGCCGGGCCTTGCCGGGTTGATGGACGGTTCGGTCTCGACGCTCGCGCCGATCTTTGCCGCCGCCTTTGCCACGCAGGACACCTGGCAGACCTTCCTGGTCGGCCTTTCGGCCTCCGTCGGCGCCGGCATATCGATGGGCTTCACCGAGGCGGCGCATGATGACGGCAAGCTTTCGGGACGCGGCTCGCCGCTCAAGCGCGGCCTTTCCTGTGGCATCATGACGGCGCTCGGTGGGCTTGGACACGCCCTGCCCTATCTCATTCCACATTTCTGGACCGCGACGATCATGGCCGGGATCATCGTCTTCTTCGAACTCTGGGCGATCGCCTTCATCCAGAACAAGTACATGGAAACCCCATTCCTGCGCGCCGCCTTCCAGGTGGTGATCGGCGGCAGTCTGGTGCTGGCGGCCGGCGTGCTGATCGGCAATGCGTAGCGCCGAGCCAAAGGAAGGAAGGGTGCGCTGATCCCGCGTGCCTTCCGTCGTTTGAAACTGGAAATTCAGATCTTCAATTGCCGACAGAGCCGACCAAAACTTCCGCGCCGTTCTCGATCGTCACCCAGCGGCCGGTGTTGATGGAGGCCTGGCGCTTCAAAAAGCGGTAGGGCGTCTTCGTCCAGAGCTTCACCTCGTTTTCGAGGTTGTCGAGGATGAAATCACCCTGTGCGGTGCGCACGGTCAGAACCGCATGGCCCTCGCCGTCCGGCTTGCGGACGACGGTGATCAACAGGTCGGATGGCGAGAAGCCTTTCTCGATCAGGCGCTTGCGCTTCAAAAGCACGAAATCCTCGCAGTCGCCGGAGCCACCGGGATAGGTCCAGACCTCGTCCTTGCCGTACAGGTCCATATCGGTCATCGGCGAAATTTCGCGGTTGACGGCGAGATTGACCTCGCGAATGACCGACCAGCCGAAGTCGGTGACGCGCGGCGCGGTCGACGACCTGGACTTGATCTCGCATTCGGAGTGATGGGACTGGCAGAACTCGTAATGGCCGATCGGCTGGGAGGTGATGGCGCCCGTCTGCATCGAGAGGGCTGTTGCCGATGGCGCCGGAATAGCCGCGCCTGCCGATGCGAAAACAGCCGCGATTGCCACGACCATTTTCTTAACCCCCGTCAACTGCGCCATACACGTCCCCTGTGGCGCGGCTTTCTCCTGAAACAGTTCCGAAGAATCCCCGCGAAAAGCTGAAATCTGACGCCAGCTTTCGCGATCGATCCCCGTCCGCGAGCTGCTCTAATCGTTAACAAAGAGTTAACAGTGCGCCCGAAACGAAGTCAATCTGCAGAATTGGGGATTGCTGGATATGGTTAAAATGCGCAGAAAAGTGACATTTATGTCAATTTATCGAGCGTTTTCAGTCAGATAACATACCATCGACGGCAGCCAGTATGCGCTCGACATCCTCGGGGCGCGACAGACGGTGATCGCCGTCGCGGACCAGTGTCATCACCACGTCGTCGGACGGCAGATGCTCCATCAGCCTCAGGGCGTGGCCATACGGCACGTCGGGGTCCTGCATGCCTTGCAGGATATGCACCGGGCATCCGGTCGCGATGATCCCGTCCAGCACGCGGTTCTTGCGCCCGTCCTCGATCAGCCGCGCAGTATAAATGTTCGGGTCCGGTCCATAGGGCGTCGGCTCCTCGAAATAGCCGCGCTCAGCAAGGGATGCACGCTCGGCATCCGTCAGGTTCGGTTCGATGAGCTCGCTGGTAAAATCCGGCGCCGGGGCAATCAGTACCAGGCCAGCGATTCGGCCACCCTGGCCCCGCGCGCGCAGTTCAGCGATAAGCCGCAGCGCGACCCAGCCGCCCATCGACGAGCCGATGACAACCATGCGCTCGGGATTGACGTGGCCGATGACCGCGAGGCTTTCTTCCAGCCATCGGGAAATCGTTCCGTCGGTAAAAGCGCCACCGGAGAGGCCGTGGCCGGAATAGTCGAAGCGTATGCAGGCGGCACCGGTCTCTTCCGCGTGGCGTTCGAGTTCGACCGCCTTGGTGCCGGCCATGTCGGACCGGTATCCGCCGAGCCAGACGAGTGCCGGCAGGGATTTGCCGCTTGCCGCGGGCAGAATGTGCATGGCGATCCGGCGCTTATCCACGCCGCTGCCGACATCGAGATAATCGGGCTCTGCGTCTGAGTTTGGCAATGACATCAAGTCTTTTCCCTTTTTTATGCGTTTCTCGCTGTTTTTCTTTCTAAAACAGATTCTCCGAGTGCCAGACAGGTGGTGATTTCCGCAAAAAGCTGTGGTATTGACTTTCCCGCAGCAATTTCCACATGACGGCCCAGCGGCAGTTGAACGGCATTTTGCCGGGAAATCGCGCTACCGTCAGGCATTCCATTCGTAACAGCTCGAGGAGAGTACGACCATTCGCAGACCGTTCAAAACGGACGCCCCGACAAAAGACGGGCCCCGCTCTAACAAGGAAATCCGGGTTCCCCGGGTTCAGCTCATCGACGCCGAAGGTGTCAACCACGGCAGCATCCCCACAGATCAGGCATTGCGCATAGCAGAGGAAGCCGGGCTTGACCTTGTGGAAATTTCGCCGAACGCTGAACCGCCTGTGTGCAAGATCCTTGATCTGGGCAAGCTGAAATACTCAACGCAGAAAAAGGCGGCCGAAGCACGCAAGAAGCAGAAGATCATCGAGATCAAGGAGATCAAGATGCGTCCGAACATCGACACGCACGATTACGACGTGAAGATGCGGGCGATGAACCGCTTCTTCGAAGAAGGCGACAAGGTCAAGGTGACCCTGAAGTTCCGCGGCCGCGAAATGGCGCACCAGGAACTTGGCCTGAAGCTCCTGCTCCAGGTCAAGGAAGACACGCTGTCAATCGCCAAGGTCGAAGCCGAGCCGAAGCTCGAGGGCCGTCAGATGATGATGGTGCTGGCGCCGAAGTAAGCGCCGCGTTTTCAGGTTCGATCCTGATGAAGCCGCCGGCGAGGCGGCTTTTTCATGTCTGATGCCGGCAATGCGGAAATATCGGGGCGTTTGCCGCAATGCCATTGCACTTTGCGGGCGCTTCGGTTACAAGCCCCCGTCCGAACGGTCCGGCAGGGCATGCCGTGGCCGTTCTTTACGCTGGAGACGACCTCGTCAGTCGATCTCGAAATCAAGAAAAATGGAGTAGCAAAATGCCCAAGATGAAGACGAAATCCTCGGCCAAGAAGCGGTTCAAGATCACCGCAACCGGCAAGGTCATGGCCGCTGCCGCAGGCAAGCGCCATGGCATGATCAAGCGGTCCAACAAGTTCATTCGCGATGCACGTGGCACCATGGTGCTTGCAGAGCCTGATGGCAAGAAGGTCATCAAGAACTACCTGCCTAACGGTCTCTAAGACGTCTGGCACTTTTGGATTTTTAAGGAGATCATGACATGGCACGTGTAAAACGCGGCGTAGCAGCTCACGCCAAGCACAAGAAGACACTCAAGGCAGCCAAGGGCTTTTACGGCCGCCGCAAGAACACCATCCGCGCCGCCAAGGCAGCCGTGGACCGTTCGAAGCAGTTCGCTTACCGCGACCGCAAGGTCAACAAGCGCAACTTCCGCGCTCTCTGGATCCAGCGCATCAACGCTGCCGTCCGCGAACATGGCCTGACCTACGGCCGCTTCATCGACGGCCTCTCCAAGGCTGGCATCGAAGTCGACCGCAAGGTTCTGTCCGACATGGCAATCCATGAGACGGAAGCATTCGGCGCGCTCGTCGCCGCCGCCAAGAAGGCGCTTGAATACCTCAAGGACGCCGGCACCACCAACGAGTTTGAAAGCGCGGTTCGTTAAAAGCCAGCGCTTCCCAGGCCTTTTGAATATGAATTGGGAAACCCGCGCTGGTACGGCTGGCGCGGGTTTTTCTTTGACCGATCACGGGAAATGAACCATGTCCGATCTGCAAGCACTGAAAGAGAAGCTGCTGACCGAAGTGACCGGCGCGCATGACGAGGCGGCCATCGAAGCCGTGCGCGTCAATGCGCTCGGCAAGAAGGGCTCGATCTCCGAACTCCTGAAGACGCTCGGCACCATGTCGCCGGACGAGCGCCAGACGCGGGGTGCTGCGATCAATGCACTGAAGAACGACGTGTTCGAAGCCATCACCGCCCGCAAGTCGGCGCTGAAGGACGCAGCGATTGCCGAGCGGCTCGCCCGCGAGACCGTCGATATCAGCCTGCCGGTTCGCTCGTCGCCGGCCGAACGCGGCCGCATTCACCCGATCAGCCAGATCATCGACGAAATCACCGCGATCTTCGCCGACATGGGTTTCTCGATCGCCGAAGGTCCGGATATCGAGACCGATTATTACAATTTCACCGCGCTGAACTTCCCCGAAGGGCACCCCGCGCGCGAAATGCACGACACGTTTTTCTTCAATCCGGACGAGAAGGGCGAGCGCAAGGTGCTGCGCACCCACACCTCGCCGGTGCAGGTGCGCACGATGGAAGCGCAAAAGCCGCCGATCCGCATCATCATCCCCGGCAAGACCTACCGGCAGGACAGTGACGCGACGCATTCGCCGATGTTTCACCAGGTCGAGGGCCTGGTGGTCGATACCAAGTCGAACGTCGCCAACATGCGCTGGATTCTCGAAGAGTTCTGCAAGGCCTTCTTCGAGGTGGACGATGTGACGATGCGCTTCCGCCCGTCCTTCTTCCCCTTCACCGAGCCGTCCTTCGAGGTCGACATCCAGTGCGACCGTTCCTCCGGCCCGATCGTCAAGTTCGGCGAAGGCACCGACTGGATGGAAATCCTCGGCTGCGGCATGGTGCACCCGAACGTGCTCCGCGCCGGCGGTCTTGATCCCGACGTCTACCAGGGTTTTGCCTGGGGCATGGGCCTCGACCGCATCGCCATGCTGAAATACGGCATGCCGGACCTCAGAAACTTCTTCGACGCCGACGTGCGCTGGATGAGCCACTACGGTTTTCGCCCACTGGACATGCCGACATTGTTCGGCGGCTTGAGCGTATAGTTATGCCGACGCGTTTCTGACGGCATTGTTGGGCTTATCTAACGCAGCTGTTGGCGGCGGAATTGCTGCAGGTACGACGAGAACTGGATTTGCTGCCCACGTCGCGAGATTTTACGATCTTGAGATTCCATGAATTGAAAGAATAACTCATGAAATTCACCCTCTCCTGGCTGAAAGAGCATCTGGAAACGGATGCAACCCTTGAACAGATCTGCGAGCGCCTGACGGCGATCGGGCTGGAGGTCGAGGATGTCGACGACAAGGCAGCCTTTAAGCCTTTCGTCATCGCCAAGGTCATTTCGGCGGAAAAGCATCCGCAGGCCGATAAGCTCAAGGTGCTGATGGTTGATACCGGCAGGGGCGCCCCGGTACAGGTCGTTTGCGGCGCGCCGAATGCGCGCGCTGGCCTTGTCGGCGCTTTTGCGGCACCCGGCACCTATGTTCCCGGCATCGATGTGACTCTGTCGGTCGGCAACATCCGTGGTATCGAAAGCCACGGCATGATGTGTTCCGAAAAAGAGATGCAGATTTCCGATAGCCACGACGGCATCATTGACTTGGCCGAAGACGCGCCGGTCGGCACGAGCTTCGCCGCCTATGCCGGGCTCGACGATCCGATGATCGAGATCAATCTGACGCCCAATCGTCCCGACTGCACCAGTGTCCACGGCATCGCCCGCGACCTGGCCGCCTCCGGGCTCGGTACGCTGAAGGCTCCGGTGGCGCCGTCTTTCAAGGTGGAAGGCGAGACAACGACCAAAGTAACGCTCGATCTCGGTGAAGACACGCACCTCTGCCCAGGTTTTGCGCTGCGTCTCGTGCGCGGCGTCAGGAACGGGCCGAGTCCGAAATGGATGCAGCAGCGGCTGCTTGCCATCGGCCTCCGGCCCATCAATGCGCTGGTCGACATCACCAACTACATGACATTCGACCAGGGCCGGCCGCTGCACGTCTTCGACGCCGCCAAGGTCACGGGCAACCTCACGGTTCGCCGCGCCAAAGAGAGCGAAAAGGTTTTGGCGCTCGACACGCGCGAATACTCGCTGTCGCCGGCCAATGTCATCATTGCCGATGAAGACGGCATCGAATCAATCGGCGGCATCATGGGCGGCGAGCATTCCGGCTGCGACGAGAATACGACCGACGTGCTGATCGAATCGGCGCTCTGGGACCCAATGAACATCGCCAGGACCGGCCGCACCCTCGGCATCATCAGCGATGCGCGCTATCGCTTCGAGCGTGGCGTCGATCCGGAATATATGGTTCCCGGCCTCGAGCGCGCCACGCAGCTGGTCATCGACATCTGCGGCGGCGTTGCGGCCAAGGCCGGCGTGATCGGCTATGCCGGCTACACGCCGAAGATCGTCGATTTCCCGGTTTCCGAGGTCAAGCGCCTAACGGGTCTCGAGGTCAGCGCCGACGAGAGCATCTCGATCCTCAAGGGTCTCGGTTTCGGTGTGGATGGCTCCGGCAGCAAAGTCTCCGTTTCCGTTCCTTCCTGGCGGCCGGATGTCGATGGCAAGGCGGACCTCGTTGAAGAAGTCATGCGCATCCATGGCGTCGACAACATCAAACCGGAGCCGATCGAAAGCCTCGGCAGCGTCAACGGCAAGATCCTGACGACGCTGCAGATCCGCACGCGGCAGGCCAAGCGGGCGCTTGCCGCGCGCGGCATGCTGGAGGCCGTCACCTGGTCGTTCATCTCGAAGGCACAGGCCGAGCTTTTCGGTGGCGGCGCACGCTCGCTTTCGCTGGCTAACCCGATCGCCGCCGACATGTCCGACATGCGGCCTTCGCTGCTGCCGGGCCTTTTGACCGCCGCCCAGCGCAATGCCGACAAGGGCTTCGGCGACGTGGCGATCTTCGAGGTCTCCGGTACCTATGAGAACGACACGCCGACTGGCCAGCGCCGCGTCGCCGGCGGCATCCGCCGCGGCACGGCATCGCTTGCCGGTTCGGGCCGTCTGTGGTCGAATGCGGCAAAGGGTGGCGGCAAGCCGGTCGATGTGTTCGACGCCAAGGCCGACGCCATTGCTGTTCTCGAGGCCTGCGGCGTGCCGATGGGCAATGTCCAGTTCGAGGCCGGCGGCCCGTCCTGGTATCACCCGGGCCGTTCCGGCACGATCAAGCTCGGTCCGAAGATCGTGCTTGGCACTTTCGGCGAATTCCATCCAAAGGTGCTGGAAGCTCTCGACGTTTCCGGTGCACTCTCGGGCTTCGAAGTCTATGTCGACGCCATGCCCGAGCCGAAGAAGAAGGCCACCCGCACCAAGCCGGCGCTGGAGCTTTCACCTTTCCAGGCCGTCAGGCGCGACTTCGCCTTCGTCGTCGACAAGACCGTCGAGGCCGGGGCCGTCCTCAAGGCAGCATCGAGCGCCGACCGCAAGCTGGTCACCGCCGTCAATGTCTTCGACATCTTCGAGGGCGCCTCGCTCGGCGAAGGCAAGAAGTCGGTGGCGATCGAGGTCGTCATCCAGCCGGCGGAGCGCACGCTGACGGACGAGGATTTCGAAGTCCTGACCGGCAAGATCATCGCCAATGTGACGAAGAGCACGGGTGGGGTTCTGCGGGCTTGATAATTTGGCCGCAAGAGGGGTTCTCCTCCCTTTGCGGCCCGCAATTTGCCGGGCGAGCCGGTCCGACCTCCGGGTCATCCTCGGGCTTGACCCGAGGATCCATGCTCCGGATAACGGAGATGCGCAGCGGCGATAGCATCTGGATCCTCGGGTCAAGCCCGAGGATGACGGGGCAAGAGGGTAGCGACTGGCCACAAGCGGAACGAGGAGACAACAACCCCTACCGATGCAGATGATACAGCTTGTTGATGATCACCCAGTGGCCGCCGATCTTCAATAGAGACAGATAGTCGGTGAAGCGCATACCGGCGAATTCGTCGGTGACCTTGACGAAGGCGGCGTCGCCCTCGAGGTCGGTAATCTCGATATCCATCAAGGGCTGAGTTCCGGGCGCCGCCGGCGGTTCGGCGAGGATGGCGGCGATGAAATCGTCGCGGGACATCCATTCGACGGCGCCCTCGTAATTACCGATGATCTTGGCATCCGGATGGAAGGCCTTGCGCAAGGCGGCCTCGTTGCAAAACGCCATACCATCGACATAGAGGTGAACGACTGTGCCAACTGCCTGTTCGTCCGACATTCACAGCACCTCCCTTCTGCATAATCCCTTAACCCGGGGATCGATTTAAGGATTAAAATTATGCAGCAACTTCAAAAGTGATACAGCGTCCCTTGCGCGGCAGATCCGACGCATGGCGCTCTAGTCCGTCGAACGATCCTATCACGACGCCGGAAGCGAACAAAGACGAAGCTGCGCGCCATATCGCCTGGCATCCATTACCGGTTGTGCTTCGCCCCGAAGAGCGAGAGCATGGTGAGACTGTACAAGTCTATCTGTTGGTCAATACCAGCGAGGCATCCGAGTAGCGCTTGCCGGCCACCTGGCTCGGCGACAGGGCATCCGCGAGCACCGCCAGTTCGTCATCCGACAGAACGATTTGCGCTGCGGCCACATTCTGCTCCAGATGGTTGAGCTTGCGGGCGCCGGGGATCGGGACGATGAAATCGCCCTGATTGAGCACCCAGGAAAGAGCCAGCTGAGCCGCCGTCACGCCCTTGCTTTCGGCGATCCCGGTCAGTGTTTCGACGAGTCCGGCATTGGCGTTGAGATTTTCCGCCTGGAAACGCGGCAGAGTTCGGCGGAAGTCGTCCTGCTCGAGATCGTCCACCTTGCGGATCGCACCGGCGAGCATGCCGCGTCCGAGCGGGCTGTAGGGCACGAAGCCGATGGCGAGTTCGCGGCAGACATTGAGCACCTCGTCTTCCGGATCGCGGCTCCACAACGAATATTCACTCTGGACGGCAGCGATCGGGTGGACGGCATGGGCACGGCGGATGGTGGCGGCACTTGCCTCCGAAAGGCCGAGCGTGCGCACCTTGCCTTCGCGCACCAGTTCCGCCATCGCGCCCACCGTGTCCTCGATCGGCACGGAGGGATCGACACGGTGCAGGTAGTAAAGATCGATGACATCGGTACCGAGGCGTTTCAGCGAGGCTTCAGCGACCGCCTTGGCATTTTCCGGACGACCATCGACACCGATGATGGTCTCGCTGGAGGATTTTCCGGTCATGATGCGGAAGCCGAATTTGGTGGCGATGGTGACACGGTCGCGAACATCCTTCAGGGCTTTTCCGAGCAGGATTTCGTTTTCATAGGGGCCATAGACCTCCGCCGTATCGAAAAAGGTGACGCCAAGATCGACGGCGCGATGCAGGGTGCGGATCGATTCCTTCTCGTCGGCTGCGCCATAGGCGAAGCTCATGCCCATGCAGCCGAGCCCAACGGCTGAAACGGTAAGATCCTGTCCAAGTTCGCGGGTTTTCATCGTGATTGCTCCTTTGTGAGCCGGAGAGGGGAATGCGAGCGCCGACGGGCACCGGCGTTACAGCGTGAAATTAATGCGCCTGAGATCGTTTGATAACGGCTGCAAATCCTAACGGGTTGTTCTATTGTTTCGATCAATGAACCGGAACCAGCTCGCTCAACTCGCCGTCCTGTCCACCGTCGCCGCCCATCGCGGCTTTCGCGCGGCGGCAAAGGAACTCGGCATTGCGCCGTCGGCCGTCAGCCACGCGATCTCGGCGCTGGAGGAAAGCCTCGGCGTGCGGCTTCTGGCACGCACCACGCGCAGCGTCGCGCCGACGGAAGAAGGCTTGCTGCTCCTGGAACGCCTGCGTCCGGCGCTCAGTGATATCGGCATGGCGCTCGACGCCGTCATTGAGGCGAAGGTGCACCCCTCCGGCAATCTGCGCGTCACCGCGCCGCGCTTTGCCGCCGATCTCCTGATCGCGCCGCGGCTCGGTGAATTCCTGGGCCTTTATCCGGATATCACGCTGGAGATCGCCGACGAGGACGGGTTTACCGATATCGTGCGCGAGGGTTTCGACGCCGGAATCCGGCTGGAAGAAAGCCTGGATGCCGATATGATCGCAGTCAAGATCGGGCCGCCTCTGCGGGGCGCCATCGTCGCCTCGCCCGCCTATTTCGACCGGTTCGCGGTCCCCGAGCATCCGCGCGATCTTCTGCGGCACCGCTGCATCCGCCGCCGCTTTTCCAACGGCACGCTCTACAACTGGGAATTCGAGAAGGACGGGCAGGAATTGACCATCCCGATCGAGGGGCCGCTGATTCTCGGCGAGGACCGGCCGATCATCGCGGCGGCGATCGGCGGAGCAGGGCTCGCCTACGCCTTCGAGATGCGGGTGATCGAACATATCGAGGCGGGGCGGCTGGTCCGGGTCCTGGAGGACTGGTGCCCGCCCTATCCCGGCGCCTATCTCTATTATGCCAGCCGGCGGCAGATGCGTCCGGCCTTGCGCGCCTTCATCGATTTCTTCCGGCACGTCGGCTGAATGAAAACGGGTGGCATGCAGACCGCCGCCGGCATAGTCTTCCGGAAAGCGGGAGAATTTGCATGAAAAAGCCGGGGTCGATGAAGGCGCTGGAGGATCTGGGCCGCGCGCGCCTGTCGGAGACCTTCTTTCTGAGAGACTTCCTGCATTCCGAGATCGCCGATTTCTACGGCATGCCGAATATCCCCGACGATCCGGAATTGGCGATCGCTGCCGGCAGGAAACTCTGCGAAGAATTGCTGGAACCGCTGCAGCGAACCTTCGGCCGGCTGCATATCCGCTCCGGCTATCGGTCCCGGTCAGTCAACGCGTTCGGCAACCGCAACAAGCTCAATTGCTCGACCAATGCGGCCAGCGCCGCCGATCACATCTGGGACATGCGCGATGCCGACGGCTGCATGGGCGCGACGGCCTGCATCGTCATTCCCTGGGTCTGGGACCGGCGCGCAACCCACGGCGGCTGGCAGTCACTTGCGTGGTGGATCCACGACAACCTGCCCTATGCTTCACTCTGCTTTTTCCCGAAACTCTGGGCAGTGAACATCCAGTGGCACGAGCGACCAGCACGGCGCATCCGCAGCTATGCGGCGCCGGCTGGTCTGCTGACAAAGGAAGGCATGGCCAATCATTCCGGCACTCATGCGGAGTTTTACCAGGGTTTTCCGCCTCTGGAAGGCTAGAGCGTTTTTACGCATTCCAGACGGAAAACCGTTTCACACTTTTCCTGGAAATGCTCTAGAAACTCATCCGGTAGCGGACATGGCCATCGGCCTCGGTATATTTGTCGTAGAGCCGCCGTGCCGTCTCATTACCTTCGTCGGTATGCCAGTAAAGGCGGGCCCAGCCATTGGCCTTGGCTTTTTCGACGAGATCGTCGAGCAACGCTTTGCCGATGCCCTTTCCGCGCATAGCCTCGTCGAGGAAAAGGTCTTCCAGGTAACAGACCGGCTCCTTCACCCAGGTCGCCTCATGCAAGAGGCAGATGGCAAAGCCGACGACGTGACCGTCCAGCACCGCGACACGCATGAACAGCGGCGTGGCAGGATCGATGATCCGGCCCCACGTCGTTGTCGTCACATCCGGGGATACCGCCACCCGGTAGAAAGCGACATAGCCCGCCCAGAGCCTGCGCCAGTCCGCTTCGTCGCCGGGCGCCGCGTCGCGTATCTCAACCGTCATGCTTTTTCCTTCCGGGTCTTCTATTCGCTGGCCTCGTTTAGCAGCTGGCAGGCTTCGTTGGAAAGGCGGATCGAAGCCGCCTTTATCAGACTTTCGAGCTGGGTCAGGTTCGTCGCACTGGAAATCGGCGCCGTGACACCCTTGCGGGCCATGATCCAGGCAAGAGCAATCTCGGCCTGCGTGTTGCCGGTGTCAGCTGCCACGTCGTCCAGCGCGCCCAGGATGCGCATGCCGCGGCCGTCGAGATATTTGCCGATGCCGCCGCCGCGTGCCGAACCCTCCAGATCCCGGTGCGAGCGATATTTTCCCGAAAGAAAACCTCTCGCAAGACCGAAATAGGTGATCACGCCGATCTCCTCGGTCATGCAGAGATTTCGGAGCGGGCCGTCGAAGGAAGCGCGGTCATAGAGATTGTATTCCGGCTGCAGCACTTCATAGCGCGGCAGGTTCTCGCCCTTCGAAACATCGAGCGCGTCGCGCAACTGCCCGGCGCTCAGATTGGACGCTCCGATATGGCGAACCTTGCCCTGCCGCAGAAGGGTATCATAGGCGCCCAGCGTTTCCTCATAGGGCGTTTCGGCATCCGGCCAATGCGACAGGTAGACGTCGATATGATCGGTCTGCAGCCGGCGAAGGGAATCCTCGACAGCCTGCAGGATCCATTTTGCCGAGAGCCCCTTCTGGCCCGGCCCCATTTCTGAGCCAACCTTGGTGACGATCACGGCCTCGTCCCGGTCGCGGCCCGACTGTTTCAGCCATTTGCCGATGATCGTCTCGGATTCGCCGCCGCTATTGCCAGGAACCCAGGTGGAATAGGCATCCGCGGTATCGATGGCGTTGAAGCCTGCGGCGAAGAAGGCGTCGAGCAATTGGAAGGAGGTGTTTTCATCCGCTGTCCAGCCGAAGACATTGCCGCCGAAGACCAGCGGCGCGATAGACAGGCCAGTGCGGCCGAGGGTCCGCTTTTCCATGAGGTCGCTCCAGAATGCCATGGGGTAAATCGCTCGGGAGGCGCAAAGTCTGCCTCATGGAGATAGGCAAGGTACAGCGTTTTTACATGACCGGCGGCAATTTTATTCCCGCCCACGTGGCTTGATGGGCAGGTACCTCGCGGTTACTGTGCCGCCAAAACAGGGAGGATATGTCATGCTGCGCTTCGGTATTCTGTCGACGGCCAAGATCGGTCGCGAGCTTGTTGTTCCCGCCATCCAGGACGCGGAAAACTGCGTCGTTGCGGCGATTGCCAGCCGTGAGCTTTCCAAGGCGCGCGAGATGGCCGACCGTTTCTCCGTGCCGCACGCCTTCGGTTCCTATGAAGAGATGCTGGCGTCAGATCTCATCGACGCCGTTTACATCCCGTTGCCCACCTCGCAGCATATCGAATGGACGATCAGGGCGGCCGATGCCGGCAAACACGTGCTTTGCGAGAAACCGATCGCGCTCAAGGCGTCCGAAATCGGCGCGGTGATCGAAGCACGCGACCGCAACAAGGTGCTGATTTCCGAAGCCTACATGGTCACCTACAGTCCCGTCTGGCGTAAAGTCCGCTCGCTGCTGCAGGAGGGTGCTGTCGGCAAGCTGCGCCACGTCCAGGGCGCCTTCACCTATTACAACCGCGATGCCGCCAATATGCGCAACAAGCCGGAACTCGGCGGCGGCGGGCTGCCTGACATCGGCGTCTATCCGACGATAACGACCCGTTTCGCCACCGGCAGGGAGCCGATCCGGGTACAGGCGAATACCGACCGCGATGCGCAGTTCGGCACCGACATGTATTCCAGCGTGCGGGCCGATTTCGGCGACTTTGAACTGAGTTTCTACATCTCCACCCAACTCGCCGCCCGCCAGGTGATGGTGTTCCATGGCGACAAGGGCTTCATAGAGGTCAAGTCGCCGTTCAATGCCGACCGGTATGGCGCCGAGGAACTCGAGCTTACCAACCAGAACCACGCGCAATCGCAGGTCTTCCGCTTCCAGGATGCCCGCCAGTACAAACTCGAAGCGGAAGCCTTTTCGCGTGCGGCACGGGGCGAAGAGGAAGAGGTGGTGACGCTGGAAAGCTCGATGGACAATCAAAAGCTGATCGATGCGATCTACCGGGCCAGCGAGAAGGACGGCTGGGAGCCGGTTTGAATTTGAAAACCCGCTGGCTGCGGAGCGGCGGGTTTTTCAAGGGTGCGCGATGATGTGGGTCTTATGCCTGCCGGCTCCGCACAAGAATGAACGCGGCAAAGACCGGTGCCGCGATCCCGGCATTATAGGCGAGCAAGGCGAGAGCCAGCGCAAGCGGCGACACGGCACCGGCCGAAAAGAGTGCGGCAAGAGCGAAGGCCGAAACAATCAGACCACCGGCCAGAACGTAGCTACACACAGACCGCAGCCCCGCTGCCAAAAATCCGACTGTAAATGCGGTCAAGATCAGCATCCGACCCCTCTCAACGATGAGCATAGTGCAACCAGTTTGCACTATGCTCGCTAAATTTGGCTTAACCCTCTGTTGGCCATAACGTATCGGGCGCCGGAGAGTTCCCTTGGCGACCGGTATATTTGCCATTTGCGTGAAATCTGTGGCGTACGATCGTCCCTCGCGTATAGGCGCCCGCCCTTGCCTGGATCGCCCGCGCGGAAAGAGAAACGGCCGCGCACTGGCTTGCCCTCAGTCGTGACATTCGTCACGATGCGCACGGTTTGAGCACCGGAGACAAACGGGCAGAATGAAACGCCTGTTGAGGGTCGCCGCCAACGGCTGGTCATCCGCGGCCTGGCACGGCAAAATAGGTTCATGAACTCGTTCTTCGATTCCGATTCGCCCTCCAATCTCACCGAATATTCGGTGTCTGAGCTATCCGGTTCCATCAAGCGCACGATCGAGCAGGCCTTCGACCAGGTGCGGGTGCGCGGCGAGATTTCTGGCTATCGCGGCCCGCATTCCTCTGGCCACGCCTATTTTTCCCTGAAGGACGACAAGGCGCGAATCGACGCTGTCATCTGGAAAGGCACGATGAGCCGACTGAGGTTCCGGCCGGAAGAAGGCATGGAGGTGATCGCCACCGGCAAGGTGACGACCTTCCCCGGTTCGTCGAAATACCAGATCGTCATCGAGACGCTGGAGCCTGCGGGCGCTGGCGCGCTAATGGCACTGATCGAGGAGCGCAAGCGCAAGCTCGGCGCCGAAGGACTGTTCGACCAGGCGCGGAAACGGCCCCTGCCCTATATGCCGCGTATCATCGGCGTCGTCACCTCACCGACCGGCGCTGTCATTCGCGATATCCTGCACCGGATTTCAGATCGGTTCCCCGTACATGTCATCGTCTGGCCCGTGCGCGTCCAGGGCGATGGCTCAGGCAATGAG
Organism: Pararhizobium sp. LjRoot235; assembly: GCF_964254145.1. Lineage (NCBI taxonomy): Bacteria > Pseudomonadati > Pseudomonadota > Alphaproteobacteria > Hyphomicrobiales > Rhizobiaceae > Pararhizobium > Pararhizobium sp. LjRoot235. Next base: position 156,538 of record NZ_CAXUSP020000001.1, read on the forward strand.
GTGGCTGCAGCGATCGAGGGCTTCAACGCCTTCACTGCCGGCGGCCCGATCGCCCGGCCGGATCTCCTGATCGTCGCACGCGGCGGCGGCAGCCTGGAGGATCTCTGGAGCTTCAATGACGAGGCCGTGGTGCGGGCGGCGGCGAATTCGCAGATCCCGCTGATCTCTGCCGTCGGCCACGAAACCGACTGGACGCTGATCGACTACGCGAGCGACCAGCGGGCACCGACGCCGACGGGGGCCGCGGAAATGGCCGTGCCGGTGAAGGCTGAGCTGGAGGCCTGTGTTTCGGCTCTTTCTGCACGTCTCAAGGCCGCGGTGACGCGCCAGATGGACAACCGGCGGCAGTCGGTTCGCGCCTTGGCGCGAGCGCTACCGTCACTCGATCAGCTCCTCGCTTTGCCACGCCGGCGCTTCGATGAAGCATCAACGAGGCTTGGGCGCGGCCTTCAGATGAATACGGCCAACAAGCGGCGCGCCTTCGAGCGCATATCGGCGCACCTGAGGCCAGACGTATTGGCGACCAGGATCAACGAGCGGCGGCAGAAACTGTCCGATCGGATGATCCGCGCCGAGCGCATCGTCGAGCGCCTCCTCCAGCGTTCTGCGACAAGAGTATCTTCGGCTGATGCATCGCTCAGAACCCTCCCAGGCCGGCTGCTTAGCCAGATCCACCGTTCGCAGGATCGCTTGACGGGCCTTGCAGGCAGAGCCGACAACGCTCTGCTGGCCGATTTGCGGCGGCGGCGCAGCACGGTGACGGCACAGGACCGCATCCTGCAGTCTCTGTCCTATCGCAACGTGCTGAAGCGCGGCTACGCACTGGTGCGCGATGAGACGGGAGCCCCGGTCAAGCTGGCTTCAGCCCTCTCGCTGAACCAGGTGATCGCCATCGAATTTGCCGACGGGTCCATCAACGCCGTGACGACGGAAGGCGGCGCGCCAGCGCCGCCACAACCGGTGAAGAAGCGCGCTGAAAAGCCGGCACCGACCGAGCCGCCGAAACAAGGCAGCCTGTTCTAAGGATGAACGCCAACGTGCAGTTCAGGAATCTTGCACGACAGGGACCGTGTGACGGAAAAGCAGCGCGCGGCGCATCTTTCGAAGATCGAAAAGGCGATCGCGCGGATTTGACAACGGCCAAGCCTTTGTCCCGCCCAAAAAGAAACGCTTCCGTAACGATCCCGCCTGTACATTTGGCCACTCGAAACCAAGGGGCACCGGATGCCGGTCGAACTCTCAGCCTCCCAGGCGCTGAACCTCTGGCACGCCGTGTCGCTCGAGCAGGTGCGGATAGACGATCGCGACCTGACGCTGCGGCAGATGGCCATCCTCCTGCATATCTACCTCGTACCGCCGCCGCACACCGTGCGCGGGCTGGCTGCTATTCTCGGTGTGACGAAGCCGGTCATCACCCGTGCCCTCGACACGATGGGCGACCTCGGCCTCGTCGCCCGCACGCGAGACGAGCGCGACAAGCGCAATGTGATCATCAAACGTACGGTCGAGGGCGCGCTTTATCTTGAAAAACTTGGCGACCTGATCATTGATCAGGGACGCAAATTGTCTATCTGAGGACCCATGTCTGATCTTCCCGACCGCCGGCTGAACGCCTATCGCCCGGACCTTGCCGAAGAGCGCCTGCGCGGCGTCGTCGAGGCGGCCAACTATGTCGGCGGCTCACCGGGCGAGGTCTGCATTCCCGTCGTGCAGGTACGGGCGCGGCCTGACCCTGAGTGCGGCGTGGACACCGAGCTGTTGCTGGGGGAGACGGTGCGCGTCCTCGATGCCGCCGGAGGATGGGCGTGGGTCAAGGCGGATTTCGACGACTATGTCGGTTACGTGCCGGCCGATGCCGTTTCATCCGTGCTGCGCCGCCTGACGCATATCGTCACCGCGCCACGCACCTTCGTCTATTCTGGCCCGGACCTGAAATTCACGACGGTTCAGGCGCTGTCGATGGGCAGCCGCATTGCCGTCGTCGGCGAAGAGGAAACACGCGGCACCCGCTATTTCCTGCTGGAAGGCGGCCAGGCCGTTATCGCCAATCACTGCGCGGAGGTGGGAAAGCCATTATCTGGAGACTACGTCTCGGTGGCGGCACGGTTCCTTGAAACGCCCTATCTCTGGGGCGGACGCTCCGGTTTCGGCATCGACTGCTCAGGCCTTATCCAGCTGTCGATGATGATGACCGGCAAGAGCGCGCCGCGCGATACCGACATGCAGGCCAAGGGACTTGGCACCGAAATCACCCGCGACGAACTGAGCCGCGGCGATCTCGTCTTCTGGAAGGGGCACGTGGCCATTATGGAAGATGAAAAGACGCTGCTGCATGCCAATGGCCACACGATGAACGTCGCCCTGGAGGGGCTGAACGACGCGATCACGCGGATTGGCTGGCTCTACGACCAGCCGACGGGGTATCGCCGACCCTGATCAATAGCCGGCGTTTCGATCCACCAGATGTTCCAGCGGCAGGCCGCTTTCAAAGCGGTTGATCTGCTGTTCGACATGCGCAAAGAGCGCCTTGACGTCCGAGGAGGCTGCGACGTGCGGGGTGATGTAGACGTTGTCCATATCCCACAAGGGGCTGTCCTTGGCCAGCGGCTCCTGTTCGAACACGTCGAGCGAGGCGCCGCCGAGCAGGCCCGATCTCAGCGCCGCCAGAATGTCGGTCTCGACCTGGCTGCCGCCGCGGCCGCCATTGATGAAGATCGGCGCGCCGAAGGGGCCACCGCGACTGAGCTTCGTGAAGATCGAGGTATTGAAGATGCCACGGGTTTCGTCGGTCAACGGCAGCAGACCGACGAGGAAATCGGTTCCAGCGAGAAACGCGTCCACTTTATCGCCCGCGAAGGTCGCGACGCCATCGATCTCCTTCTTCGAACGGGACCAGCCGATGGTCCTGAAACCCAAGACGCGGAGCTTGGCGATGGCATCCTGCCCCAACACGCCGAGCCCCATGACGCCGACGGTGACATCGGCGGCTTCGGGCTGGCTCAGATCTTCCCAGACGTGCGCCCTGGCGCGCGCTTCATAGGCGCGGTGCTGACGCAGATGCAGAAGACAGTTCATGACGACCCACTCGCTCATGCGTGTGGTCAGGCTGCGATCGACGAAGCGGACCAGGGGCACATCCGGCAGGCCGGAAAGCGTCAACACATGATCGACGCCGGCGCCGCCGGAAAAGACGACCTTCAGATCCGGCGCGCGCGAAAACAGGTCCGGATCGGATTTCCAGACGACCGCATAGTCGATGCCGGAGAGATCACGATCCTTATGGGCAGGGTCTGCGAGATTGATGACTTCGCGGCCGCCAAAGGCGCCTTTCAGGCCGTTTTCCACTTCCTGCGGAATAAACTTCAGATCGACGATGACGGGACTTTTCGAAGGCATGAAACGGAACTCTATTGATTGATGGCGGGCACGTTGACCGCTTCCATGTTGAAGGCAGCGGCCATCAGCGCCTTGGTATAGTCTGCCTGCGGCGCCGTGAAGATGCGTTCCGATGGTCCCTGCTCCACCACCTTGCCGAGCCGCATGACGATCATGTCGTTGGCGAGCGCTCGGACGACTTTCAGGTCGTGGCTGATGAAGAGGTAAGCGAGCGAATGCTTCGCCTGCAGATCGCGCAAGAGATCGACCACCTGCGCCTGCACGCTCATGTCGAGCGCCGAGGTCGGTTCATCGAGCATGACGAACTGGGGCTTGAGAACCATGGCGCGGGCAATGGCGACGCGCTGCCGCTGGCCGCCTGAGAACTCGTGCGGGTATCTCCAGCGGGTCGCCGCATCGAGGCCCACCTCCTCGAGCGCCGCTGCGACGCGGGCATCGCGTTCCTTTTCGGACAGCGAAGGCTCGTGCACCTTCAGCCCCTCGCCGACAATGTCGCTGATGGCCATGCGGGGGCTGAGCGAACCGTAGGGATCCTGGAAGACGATCTGCATGCGGCGGCGCAAGGGGCGCATCTGCTTGAACGAATAGCCGGCTATTTCATTGCCGATGAAGCTGATGCGTCCCTTCGAGGAGATCAGGCGCGTCAGGGCAAGGCCGAGCGTCGTCTTGCCGGAACCGGATTCACCGACGACACCGAGCGTCTGGCCGGCACGCAGCGTCAGATCGATGCCGTCGACCGCCTTCACATGATCTACGATGCGGCGCAGGAAACCGGCCTTGATCGGGAACCAGACCTTCATGTCCTGCGCCTCGATCACCACCGGCTTCGAGGTATCGGATACCGGCGGTACGCCCTTTGGTTCCGAGGCCAGAAGATGGCGGGTATAGGCGTGCTGCGGATTGGCGAAAATTTCCGCCGTCGGACCCGTTTCGACGATCTTGCCCTTGGTCATGACACAGACCCGGTCGGCGATCTTGCGGACGATTCCGAGATCATGGGTGATGAACAGCATCGACATGCCATGCTCATCCTTGAGCTTTTTCAGAAGCTCGAGGATCTGCGCCTGGACGGTTACGTCGAGCGCGGTTGTCGGCTCGTCGGCGATCAGCAGTTCCGGCCGGTTGGCGAGCGCCATGGCGATCATCACACGCTGGCGCTGGCCGCCGGAGAGCTCATGCGGATAGGCAGCGAGACGTTTTTCCGGCTCGCGGATGCCGACCTGATTGAGCAGTTCCAAAACGCGTTTACGCGCCGCTGGTCCGGTGATCCCCTGGTGCAGGTCGAGGATTTCGGCAATCTGCCGCTCGATCGAGTGCAGCGGGTTGAGCGATGTCATCGGCTCCTGGAAGATCATGGTGATGTCGTTGCCGCGCACATGGCGCAGTTCGGCCTCCGAGGCCTTCATCAGATCCTTGCCGTTGAAGAGGATTTCCCCGCCCGGATGACTTGCCGCCGGGTAGGGGAGCAGTTTCAGGATCGAATTGGCCGAGACCGATTTTCCCGAGCCGGACTCGCCGACCAACGCAACGACCTCGCCACGCTTGATGTCGAAGGATATGCGGTCCACGGCCACCGACGTCTTGCCGCCCTGGTGGAAGGCAACGGAGAGATCACGCACGGAAAGGAGTGTATCTGTCATCGCGATGCTCATCTGAACGTCTTCCTTGGGTCGAAGGCGTCGCGGGCCGCTTCGCCGATGAAAATCAGCAGCGACAGCATGACGGACATGACCACGAAGGCGGTGAGGCCGAGCCAGGGGGCCTGCAGGTTGGATTTGCCCTGCGAAATCAGCTCACCGAGCGAAGCCGAGCCCGGTGGCATGCCGAAACCGAGGAAGTCGAGCGAAGTGAGCGTGGTGATCGAGCCGGAGAGGATGAAGGGTAGGAAGGTGAGCGTCGCCACCATGGCATTGGGAAGCAAGTGGCGGAACATGATCGTCCGGTTGTTGACGCCGAGCGCCCGAGCGGCGCGGACATATTCGAAATTGCGGGCTCTCAGAAACTCCGCCCGCACGATGCCGACGAAACCGACCCAGGAGAAGAGCAACATGATGCCGAGCAGCACAAAGAAGCCGGGCGGCAGGATCGCGGCGATGATCAGGAGAATATAGAGCACCGGCATCGATGACCAGATCTCGATGAAGCGCTGCAACAGCAGGTCCGTCCAGCCGCCGAAATAGCCCTGCACGGCACCGGCGGAAACGCCGACAATGGCGGATGCGATGGTCAAGGCGAGACCGAAGAGAACGGAAATACGAAAGCCGTAGATCATCCGCGCGGCGACATCGCGGGCCTGATCGTCAGTGCCGAGCCAGTTGAGGTTGCCGAGCGTGCAGCCGGGATCGTTGTCGCCCTGCGGATAGCCAGAGCAGCGTTCCGCCTTGTCCATCAGCCAGAAGGGCGCCGTTGGAGCAGAGTGCGGGATGTTGGAATTGGCAGTCTGGTAAGAATAGCGGATCGGCGGCCAGATCATCCAGCCATTGGCGTTGATCTCGTCGCGGATATAGTCGGAGCGGTAATCCGTTTCGGCCAGAAAACCGCCAAACTTCTCTTCCGGATAGTTGACCAGTACCGGAACCAGGATTTCGCCCTTGTAGGAGGCGAGGACCGGTTTGTCGTTGGCGATGAATTCGGCGCACAGACTGAGACCGAACAGCACCATGAATATCCAGAATGACCAGTAGCCGCGCCGGTTGGCCCTGAAATTCTCCCGGCGGCGCTGGTTGATGGGTGACAGCCGCCCAGGCGCGCCGCTGACGAGGGCAGGATTGCTGGAGATGACATCTGGCATCAGACATCCCTCCGCTCGAAATCGATGCGTGGATCGACCCAGGTATAGATCAGGTCGGACAGCAGGCCGACAAGCAGGCCCATCAGCGAGAAGATATAGAGCGTCGCAAAGACGATCGGGTAGTCGCGCTTGACGACGGATTCATAACCAAGCCGGCCGAGCCCATCGAGCGAGAAAATGTACTCCGTCAAAAGCGATCCCGTAAAGAACGCCGTGATGAAGGCGCCCGGAAAGCCGGCGATGACGATCAGCATGGCGTTGCGGAAAACGTGGCCGTAGAGAACCTGCCGCTCGTTCAGGCCCTTGGCGCGGGCCGTGGTGACATACTGCTTCTTGATCTCGTCGATGAAGGAATTCTTCGTCAGAAGCGTAGTGGTTGCAAAGGCCGACATCAGCAGCGTGATCAAGGGCAGGGTCATATGCCAGAAATAATCGAGGATCTTCTGCCACCAGTTCAACTGGGCGAAATTATCCGAGACGATGCCGCGCAACGGGAACCAGTCGAAGAACGAGCCGCCGGCAAAGAGCACGATCAGCAGGATACCGAACAGGAAGCCCGGTACCGCATAGCCGATGATGATGATGCCGGACGTCCAGACATCGAAGGTCGAACCGTCCGAGATGGCCTTCTTGATGCCGAGCGGAATAGAGATCGTGTAGGAAACCAGAAGTATCCAGAGGCCGAGCGAGATCGACACCGGCATCTTGTCGAGGATCAGGTCGATCACCGAAGTGTTGCGGAAGAAGCTCTCGCCGAAATCGAAGCGGATATAGTTCCACATCATCAGGCCGAAACGTTCGACCGGCGGCTTGTCGAAACCGAACTGCTTTTCGAGCTTTGCAATGAATTCCGGATCGAGCCCCTGGGCGCCGCGGTATTTTCCTGAAAATTCGTCGCCACCAGATTGCATACCGAGGTCGCCCCCGCCGCCGGAAAGCCGATCGCCGCCCTGGTTCTGGCCCGTAAGGTCGGAGATCACCTGTTCGACGGGACCGCCGGGGGCGAACTGGACCACAGCGAAGGAGATGGCCATGATGCCGACGATCGTCGGGATCATCAGAAGCAGGCGCCGCAGAATATAGGCACCCATCAGCGAACCTCCTGCCTGCTGCTTGCCCCGGCAGTCAGAGCCAATCCGTCATCGGCAACCCTTCTGTCATCAATCAATCTGCTGGTCTCCTTCAAGGCGCCGCTGCCGCGACCGGCTTCGGCGCCCAACCTGATTCGCATAAGTGCATTTGGAGTACACGACGCGCCGTGTGCAAGGCTTTCATTGCGCGCCGGCTGACTTCGACCACCAGATTTCCGGGAAACCGACGGCGTATTTCGGCAGTTCGGCTGGATGCTCGAGATTGGCCGAATAGGCGAGCCGCGAATAGCGCGCGGTATAGCTGGGGATGACATAGTGGTGGGCGAGCAGGACACGATCGAGGGCCTTGGTCGTGGCAATCAGCTCGTCTCTGTCCTTGGCGAAAATAATTCGGCGAACAAGCGCATCGATGCCTGGATCGCTGATACCGGCATAGTTCCGCGAGCCCTCCCGTTTGGCAGATTCCGAGCCCCAATATTCCGCCTGTTCGTTGCCGGGGTTCAGGGACTGGCCCCATCCGAGATAAATCATGTCGAAATCGCGCGAGCGCCAGCGGTTGGTATATTGCGACGCATCTACAGTACGCACGCTGACTTGAACGCCGATCTTCTTGAGATTCTGGGCGAAAGGCAGCGCCACGATCTCGATGGTCGGGCCATCAAGCAGGATTTCAAAACTGAAGGGTTCGCCGGTCTTTGAATTGACCATCCGGTTACCCTTGAGTTCGTAGCCGGCTTCCTTGAACAGGGCGATCGCCTGGCGAAGGTTATCCCGCTGCTTTTTCTGGTCGCCGCCGACCGGATTCTTGTACTCCTTGGTGAAGACTTCGGGCGGGACCTGGTTCCTCATCTCATTCAGGATTTCCAGTTCACGACCCTGCGGCAAGCCGCTCGAAGCGAGTTCCGATCCGAAAAAGTAGCTGTTTATGCGGTCGTACTGATTGTAAAAGATCGTCCGCTTCAGTTCCTCGAAATCGAAGGCGTAGTTAAGCGCCTCGCGCACACGCTGATCCTGAAACTTCTCACGGCGCAGATTGGGGATGAAACCGACCAGAACGCCGCTGTTGCGATAATCATTGTCCACGATTTCGCGTTTGATGCGGCCATCCTTGGCGGCGGGGAAATCATAGGCTGTCGCCCAGCGCTTGGCGGAGTTTTCCGCCCAGAAGTCGGCATTGCCGGAACGGAACGCTTCGAAGGCGACATCGAGGTCGGCATAATAGGCGTAGGTGTAGGAAGCGAAATTGTTCTGGCCGATATTCACGTTGAGGTTCTTGCCCCAATAGTCGTCGCGCAGCTCGTAGCGGATGGTTGCGCCCGGCTTCATTGCCGCGATCTTGTAGGGGCCGGAGCCCATCGGGATTTCGAGCGTGGTTTTGGAGATGTCGCGCTGAACGCCCTTGGCGTCCTTTCCTTCCCACCAATGCTTCGGAACGATCATCAGTTCGCCGACGATTTTCGGCAGTTCTCGATTGTTCTTCTCGTCGAAGGAGAACGTGACTTCGCGATCGCCGGTTTTTTCGGCCTTGGTCACGTGCTTGTAGTAAAATTCCTTCTGGGGATCGAGTTCTTTGGTTTTCTCGAAACTGAAGACGACATCCTCCGGCGTCACCGGCCGACCATCTGCCCATTTGGCCTCTGCCCGCAGCCGGAACTTCACAAAACCGAAGTCGTCCGGATAGGCGATGGCCTCCGCCAGAAGACCATAATCCGAGGCGATCTCGTCCATGGAGGGCGTCATCAGCCTGTCGTAAACAAGATTGCCTGCCGGCGGCGATGCCATTCCCGCAGCGATGTCGCCCTTGGCAAGCAACGAATTCAGGGTATCAAACGTGCCTGAAGCCGTCAGGTTCACATTACCACCCTTCGGCGCATCCGGATTGACGTAGTCGAAACGAGCAAAACCGTCCTTGTATTTCAGCACGCCCACCGTCGCGGTGCCGCCATGCCATTCCGGCTCCTGAGCGGCTGCCGGCGCGGTCAGCGACAGAAAGACTGCCATCAGAGTCAGTGCGGTTTTGAAGTTCATGCCAATTCGCTGCATCCAGCTTTCCCTTTTTTCCTTGCTTGAAAGACAGAATAGGCAAAATCCGGGCAATTGACATAAGCCGCCTCAAATCAGGCATTTTTTTTGGGTCAGCATCGCAACCTCCGCAAGGCTGACACAAATGCACCGTGTTACACCAAGCGAGGACAATCGCGGCTGGAGCGGCGCTCCGACATGCGGCACTATGACGATCGGGGAATCAGCGGGGAATGACAGTGATAAAGGCAGGACTCTTTCGGCATCTGGGATCGTTGGCGCAGGCGGCGCTGATCGGCTCGAGCCTGGTCACCGGTAATGCGGCATGGGCCGATGACACGCCTGCCAAGCAGTTGTTCGGCAAGGTCCAATTGCCGAGCAACTCCGCGCCGAGCCCTGTCGGATTTTATGCCAAAGGCTGCATGGCCGGAGCCGTCGCGATCCCGACGGACGGGCCGACATGGCAGGCGATGCGGCTGTCGCGAAACCGCCGCTGGGGCAATCCGGCGATGATCGCGCTTCTTGAGCGGTTCTCGAAAGACGCTACCCGGCTCGGGTGGGGCTCCGGTATCCTGGTCGGCGACATTTCCCAGCCGCGGGGCGGACCGATGCTCTCCGGACACTCCTCCCACCAGATCGGGCTCGATGCGGATATCTGGTTCACGCCGATGCCGGAGCAGCGCCTCTCCGCGCAAGCGCGCGAGGACCTGCCGTTCACGTCGATGCTCGACGAGAGCAAATTCCTGACCGTTAATTCCAAACGCTGGTCGCCGACCCATGCGAAGGTGGTCATGCAAGCCGCCAGCTATCCGCAGGTGGAGCGGATTTTCGTCAATCCGGCGATCAAGAAAAAGCTGTGCGACACGTGGACCGGCGACCGCGCCCTGCTCGGCAAGGTCCGCCCGATCTATGGCCATGACGCACATTTTCACATTCGCATGCACTGCCCGCCCGGCGCTTCCGGATGCAAGGCGCAGGCGCCTGTGGCGAGCGGCGACGGCTGCGACAAGTCGCTGGCCTGGTGGTTCACAAACGAGCCTTGGGCCAAGCCGAAAAAGAGGCCGGGCGAAAAGCCGGTGAAGCCGAGATTCGCGACGCTTTCCGACCTGCCGAAAGCCTGCGCCGCCGTGCTCGCTGCTCCGGCGGCCTCCGAACAGTCAGCGACCTTCGGCACCGCCTATGTCGCGCCGCAGCCACAGCTAATGCAGCCGTCCGGCGATGCGGCAATCCAGCAGGTGATCAATGCCGGGGCCGATGATCTGCCGGAGCGCGCGATTCCGGTTCCTCTTTCTCGTCCCTCGCTGCAATAGGCATTTGGCACGCCCTTTAAGCACTTTTCATCCACGGAACTGTGCTGTACAGGAGTTCAAATCGATTTAAATCGAGACCGTCATGGTCGGTTGACGCCGGGGATCGGGGATGACCAGTCAAAAATGCGTGGCGCTGATTGCGCATGACCAGAAGAAAGACGACATCGCCGCCTTTGCCAAGGCGAACGAGGCCGTGCTTGCACGCTGGAAGATCGTTGCCACCGGCACGACCGGCGGCCGGGTGCAGGAGGCCTGTCCGAGCCTCAATGTCATCCGCATGAAGAGCGGCCCGCTCGGCGGCGACCAGCAGATCGGCGCGATGATCGCCACTGGCGACGTGCACATGCTGATCTTCTTCACCGACCCGCTCACCGCCATGCCCCATGACGTCGACGTCAAGGCGCTGATGCGCCTTGCCACCGTCTACGACATTCCGATGGCGCTGAACCGGGCAACGGCAGAACGGTTGATCGACTTCCATCATCCCTGATACAGCTTTCTTTCGAGCCCGCACGATCATAACGGAACGTCCCATGCCCACGCTCACAGACACCGAAAGCAGCCTCACCTTTCCGATCCTGATCGGCGATATCGGCGGAACCAATGCGCGCTTTGCGCTGCTTGTCGACGCGCTGGCCGAACCAAAGATATTCCCGATCATCCCGACGACGAGTTATGCCAGCATCGAGGAAGCGCTGCAGACCAGCATCCTCGACAAGACCTCGGTGCAACCGCGCTCGGCGATCATCGCAGTCGCTGGCCCGGTCAAAGGCGACGAAATCCCGCTCACTAATGCCGGCTGGGTGATCAAACCGAAAGACATGCTAACCGCGCTTTCGCTCGAGGACGTGATCATCATCAACGATTTCGAGGCCCAGGCACTGGCGATCGCCTCGATCGGCGAGGAAGGCCGCGAACAGATCGGTCCCGGCAGCATTCTCGAAGCCGCCTCCTGTGCGGTGCTCGGCCCAGGCACGGGTCTTGGCGTGGCCGGCCTCGTTCATGCGCAGCACAGCTGGATTCCGGTTCCCGGTGAAGGCGGTCACGTCGATGTTGGACCGCGCACCGAGCGCGACTATCAGATCTGGCCCTTCCTCGAACCGATCGAGGGCCGCATTTCGGCCGAGCAGCTCCTTTGCGGCCGCGGCATCATGAACATCTACCGTGCGGTGTGCGAATCAAAAGCCTGGTATCCGGAACTGCCCGACCCGGCTGCCGTGACGACCAGTGCACTCTCCGAGCGTGATGAAGCCGCGGTCGAAACCATCTCGCTGTTTTCCACCTATCTCGGCCGAGTCGCCGGTGACATGGCGATGATCTTCATGGCACGCGGCGGCGTTTTCCTCGCCGGCGGCATTTCCCAGAAAATCCTGCCTGCCTTGAGAAAACCTGAGTTCCGCGCGGCCTTCGAAGACAAGGCGCCGCACTCGGCGCTTCTCAAAACCATCCCGACTTTCGTCGTCACCCACCCGACAGCTGCGCTTTCCGGCCTTGCCGCCTATTCGCGCACCCCGTCGCGCTTTGGTGTGGCAACTGAGGGACGGCGCTGGAGAACTTGAAGGGCAAGCCAGCGTCAAGACTCGCCAAAGAGGGATCAAGGGACTATAGAGCCGCTGAAATAAGGCGCCTGCAAGCGCGTCGGGCTTTAAGGAAACCAGCTTGAAACAAGCCAAGACAAAGCTGCCACCCGTTGACCGCGAGACCATTGCCAGCGTCCTGAAGCGGGTCATTGCCGAAAACGGACGCGCGCATATGCGCGGCTATATCTTCGCCATCGCCTGCCTTGGGCTTGTCGCCGGCACGACCGCGTTCACCGCCTGGATCATGGAATCGGTGGTCAACGAGGCCTTCGCCAACAAGCGGGCCGATATCGTTCTCTACATCTGCGGCGCGATCTTCATTGCCTTCGTCGTGCGCGGCTTTGCCACCTACGGCCAGGCCGTGGCGCTCTCCAAGATCGGCAACAGCATCGTCGCCAGCTACCAGCGCAGGCTCTATTCGCACCTGATGGCACTGAGCGTCGGCTATTTCAGCGAAACCCGCTCCGCCCGCATCTCCGCACAGATCAGCCAGAACGTCTCCGGCATCCGCGATGTCCTCAACATGACGGTCACCTCGCTTGCCCGCGATTTCCTGACGCTCATTGCGCTGATCGGCGTCATGATCAGCAAGGACTGGCTGCTGACGCTGATCGTCTTTGTCATCGCGCCGCCATTGCTGATCGGCCTTCGCTACGTCTCGCGGCGACTGAAGCAGGCGACCCGTGAATCCGTCGAGATCAACAGCCACGTGCTCGGGGCGATGCAGGAAACCATTCAGGGTATCACCATCGTCAAGGCCTTCACGATGGAGAAGCAACTGACGACCAAGGTCGAGACGATCATCGACCGGGCCGAAAACCGCGCCAACCGCATCGCCCGCTTAAGCGAGCGGACCGCCCCGATGACGGAAACCTTTGCCGGGTTCGCCATTTCCAGCGTGCTTGCCTATGCTGCGTTTCGGTCGATCTACAACGGCATCCAGCCGGGGGCCTTTTTCGCTTTCGTCACCGCACTCCTTATGGCCTATGACCCGGCCCGCCGCCTTGCCAGGCTGCAAGTCTCGCTCGAACGCGCCGTCGTCAATGCACGGATGATCTACGAAATCCTCGATACCGTGCCCCATCAGCGCGATCTTCCGGGTGCCGGCAATATTGCGCTGCAGCAGGCAACGATCGAATTCAGGAACGTCCGTTTTGGATATAACCAAGGCGACGACATCCTGAAGGGCGTCAGCTTTGTTGCGGAAGGCGGCAAGACCACTGCGCTTGTCGGCCCTTCCGGCGCGGGCAAGTCGACCGTGATCAGCCTCATTCCCCGCTTTTACGACCCTTCCGGCGGCGAGATCCTGATCGACGGGCAGGACATTGCCCACGTCACCAAACAATCGCTGCGCAACGGGCTCGCCTATGTTTCGCAACAGCCTTATCTCTTCGAAGGCTCGATCCGCGACAATATCCGCTACGGCCGCCCGGAAGCGACAGACGCGGAAATCGAGGAAGCAGCGAAGCTCGCCTATGCGCATGATTTCATCTGCGCCCAGCCACAGGGCTACGATACGCCGGTCGGCGAAAATGGCGTGACGCTCTCCGGCGGCCAGCGCCAGCGGCTATCGATCGCCCGTGCGCTGGTACGCCGGGCGCCGATCCTTCTGCTCGACGAGGCGACCTCGGCGCTCGACACTGAATCGGAAGCCGCCGTGCAGAAGGCGCTCGATCATGCCATGAGCGGCCGCACCGTCGTCGTCATCGCCCACCGGCTCTCGACGGTCGTCAACGCCGACAAGATCATCGTCATGAAGGATGGATTGGTGGTCGAAGAAGGCACCCACGAGGCGCTTGCGAAGCGCACGGACGGCCTTTACGCTCGATTGCACAATCTGCAGGGCAACGCCCAGCCGACCGCGGAAGCCGAAGTTAGTGGACAGGAAATGAGGCAGGCATGAGCAGGACGGACATGAAACTCGTGGTGGTGGGGGCCGCCGGCCGAATGGGCCAGACGCTGATCCGCACCATCAAGGCGATGCCCGGTGTCCAGCTTTTTGCCGCGGTGGGGCGTCCCGGCTCGCCTTTCATCGGCCGCGATGCCGGCGAAGTTGCCGGACTTGGCCCGATCGGCGTGACCATTACCGACAGGCCGCTTGAGGCCTTTGTCGAAGCCGAGGGCGTGCTCGACTTCACTACGCCAGCAATGTCCGTCGAATTTGCCGATCTCGCGGCTCAGGCCCGCATCGTCCACGTCATCGGTACCACCGGCTGCTCGACTAATGACGAAGCCAGGTTCAAGGCGGCGGCGCGGCATGCGCGGATCGTCAAATCCGGCAATATGAGCCTCGGCGTCAACCTCCTCGACGTTCTCACCGAACAGGCTGCGCGGGCGCTCGGGCCGGCGGACTGGGACATCGAAATTCTTGAAATGCACCACAAGCACAAGGTCGATGCGCCGTCCGGCACGGCTCTTCTACTCGGCGAAGCGGCGGCGAACGGACGTGGCATCGACCTCGCCAGCCAATCGGTGCGGGTGCGCGACGGCCATACCGGCGCTCGCATCGCTGGCACGATCGGCTTTGCGACGCTGCGCGGCGGTTCGGTGATCGGCGAACACTCGGTCATTCTCGCCGGCGAAGGCGAACAGGTGACGCTCTCCCACAGCGCGACCGACCGGTCCATTTTTGCGCGCGGCGCGGTCACCGCGGCTCTTTGGGCACGCGACCAGAAGCCCGGCCTTTACTCCATGCTCGACGTGCTCGGGCTGTCCTGAACCTCAAAACTCCCGGAGAAACCATCATATGAGCGGCACCCTCGTCCTTGTGCGTCACGGCCAGAGCGACTGGAACCTGAAAAACCTGTTCACCGGCTGGAAAGACCCGGACCTCACGGCGCTCGGCGTCGAGGAAGCCAATGCGGGCGGCAAGGCGCTCGCCGAATACGGCATCAAGTTCGACATTGCCTTCACCTCCGTTCTTTCGCGCGCCCAGCGGACCTGCAAGATCATCCTCGACAATATCGGCCAGCCCAATCTCGAGACGATCTGCGACCAGGCGCTCAACGAACGCGACTACGGCGATCTCTCCGGTCTCAACAAGGACGACGCCCGCGCCAAATGGGGCGAGGAACAGGTGCATATCTGGCGCCGTTCCTATGACGTCCCGCCGCCCGGCGGCGAAAGCCTGCGCGACACCGGCGCCCGCGTCTGGCCCTATTACCTGACCGACATCCTGCCACGCGTGCTTAGGGGCGAGAAGGTACTGGTTGCGGCGCACGGCAATTCGCTGCGCTCGCTGGTGATGGTGCTCGATCGCCTGACCAAGGAGCAGATTCTCGCGCTCAACCTCGCGACCGGCGTACCGATGGTCTACAAGCTGAATGCTGACTCCACCGTCGCGTCGAAAGAAGTTCTCGGCGACATGTCCGGCGCGCACTGAGCATTCCGCGAAATGAATAGCGAGAGGGCCGCAGTTGCAGCGGCCCTTTTTCATTTCAAACCTTGCCCGCCTCCCAGCCGAGCATCGCCCGCTTGCGGGTGAGGCCCCAGTGGTAGCCGGTCAGGGCGCCGCTCTTGCCGAGCGCCCGGTGGCAGGGTACGACGAAAGAGATTGGATTGCGCCCGACCGCAGCGCCGACGGCGCGCGAAGCAGTTGGCTGGCCGATATTGCAGGCGATGTCCGAATAGGTCACCGCCTTGCCCATCGGGATTTTCAAAAGGGTCTCCCAGACGCGGATCTGGAAGTCGGACCCGATCAGCACGATGCGCAACGGCTCCTCCGGGCGCCACTCCCTGGAATCAAAGATGCGGGCCGCATAGGCGGCGGTCGCTGCGCTGTCTTCAACGTATTGCGCATTCGGCCAGCGATTTGCCATATCCTCGAAACTGGCTTTTTCACCACCCGCATCGCTGAAGGCAAGGCCCGCGAGGCCGCGATCGGTGACCATCACCAGCGCTACGCCGAAGGGACTGGGATGGAAGCCGTAGCGGATCGTCAGCCCGCCGCCGCGCAATTTCCATTCACCCGGCGACATGGCCTCATGGGTAACGAAGAGATCATGCAGGCGGCTGGGACCGGAGAGGCCGACCTCGAAGCTCGTTTCAAGCAGCGGCAGTTCCTCCTGCCGCAGCAGGCGCTTGGCGTGGTCGAGCGTCACTGCCTGCAGGAATGCCTTC
Source organism: Pararhizobium sp. LjRoot235 (assembly GCF_964254145.1). NCBI lineage: Bacteria > Pseudomonadati > Pseudomonadota > Alphaproteobacteria > Hyphomicrobiales > Rhizobiaceae > Pararhizobium > Pararhizobium sp. LjRoot235. The sequence goes on from NZ_CAXUSP020000001.1 coordinate 172,847, forward strand.
GGCGACAGTCCGGCCCAGCGCGTGAACGTCTTCTGCAATTGCGTCGGCGGCTGGCCGATTTCACCGGCGATGACCTCCAGCGACGGCTGATCGCGATAGTTTTCAGTCAGCATCTCGACTACGCGGCTGACAATCTCGTAGTCGCTGCCATGCGGCGTGATGTCGGCGGGTATCGATGTCGTGACGTTCATGATCGTATCTCCTTGGGCTCAGAGATAATCATCGGAACCGGGTCTTCGCCACCCGATTCTTGCCCTAGCGCCGGATGATTTTAGGTCGAATCGACCTAAAATCATCCGGCGCTAGAATCAACGCAGTGGAGCATGATGTCGTCCGAAAAACCGCTTACACTTTTCGGCATCATGCCCTATCGGCGCTTCACGGTCGCCAGCGCGCAGGCAAAGGCGGTGGCGAAGGTTTCCCGATCGTCGCGGTTGAGGAAGGAGCCGACATCGGTCGCCCGGCGCCGGTCGCTGATCTGCATGGAGACGATGCCGATCTCCTCGTGGCGGGAAATGTTGAACCGCGCCCAGAAGGTATTGAACCGATGCTCGGTCATGCGGCCTGCCGGCGTGAACTTGCGCACGGACACGTCTGTGCGCGAAACGCTGACCTCCTCGCGGGCGCGAGCGGAGCGATAGTTCAGCCAGAAAGCGCCGAAGAGCAGCAGGAAATCCAGCCCGAAGAAGAAAACGATCGGCCAGGCGCCGATGACCGTGAAGACGAAAATGTGAACGAGACTCATGAGGCCGGCGATGAAAAGCAGGATCTTGAAGCCCTTCAGCCCCAGCGAACGGTGCGGGGTCAGCTCGGCGGCGAAAACCGGCTGCTCCTCGGTCGTTATCTCGGCGTTGCCATCGTTCATGACCAATGACTATAGATGCATCATGAAAAACGTGAAATCAAAATCAGCAACCGGCGGTGTGAAAGCGAGACCCGCGACGGTCAGCCGCGCCAAGAGCAGACCGAAGACCGCCTACAGCAAGGCGGAAATCGAGGAGATTTTCCGACGCTTCTCGATCCAGCGCCCCGAACCCAAGGGAGAGTTGGAGCACGTCAATCCGTTCACGCTCGTCGTCGCGGTGGCGCTCTCGGCACAGGCGACGGATGCGGGCGTCAACAAGGCGACGCGGGCGCTTTTCGCCGCAGCCGATACACCGGAAAAAATGGTGGCTCTCGGCGAGGGGAAGGTTCGCGAGTACATCAAGACGATCGGGCTCTACCGCAACAAGGCGAAGAATGTCATTGCGCTCAGCGAGAAGCTGATTTCCGATTTTGGCGGCGAGGTGCCGCGCACGCGCGAAGAGTTGATCACCCTGCCCGGCGTTGGCCGCAAGACCGCCAACGTAGTTCTTTCGATGGCCTTCGGGCATTCGACGATGGCGGTCGACACGCACATCTTCCGCATCGCCAACCGGATTGGCCTGGCGCCAGGAAAAACCCCGGACGAGGTCGAGGAGCAGCTGATGCGGATCGTGCCGGATCACTACCTCTACCATGCCCATCACTGGCTGATCCTGCACGGACGCTACTGCTGCAAGGCGCGCAAGCCCGAGTGCGACCGCTGCGTCATTGCCGATATCTGCAAGTCAGCGGAAAAGACCAACGAAATTCCCGCACCGCTGGTCGAACTGCCGGCGCAGGTCATTTGACCGAGATACCGTCGATCAGCGCGGCGATTGCCCTCTCATAGCCTTCTCGATTGCCTCCGGCCTCCATGGCAAGCGCGGCCCGATCGAAGGCGGCGGCGAGAAGATCTGTAAAAGCATTGAGGAGGTCCCGAGTATTGCCGCTGGCGGCGAAGAGTTCTCTCAGGCCCGCCTTGAAGCTTGCTTCCGAATATTCGTCATCTACCTGCCGCATGGCGGTTGATCCAAGAACGGCGGGGCGCTTGCCTCATCGTCACGCATTTCGAGCGTCCGATACCGGAAATATCGCTTCCCATCTCGATCAAAATCCGGGCTCAAGCGCTCTTCTTCTCTTTGTCCCTTCCAAACCGCGGAAAATCCGCTATTACCGGACACCGGCTGACACAAACATTCCAGGCGGTTCCGAATGACGAAATTCGACGTGCTCACGATCGGCAATGCGATTGTGGATATCATCGCCCGCTGCGACGATGCATTTCTTGTCCACAACGGCATTATCAAGAGCGCGATGAACCTGATCGATGCGGAACGGGCAGAACTGCTCTATTCGCGCATGGGGCCGGCCCTTGAAGCCTCCGGCGGCAGCGCCGGCAATACGGCGGCGGGTGTCGCCAGCCTTGGCGGCAAGGCCGCCTATTTCGGCAAGGTGGCCAACGACCAACTGGGCGAGATCTTTACCCACGACATCCGCGCACAGGGCGTGCATTTCGAAACGAAGCCGCTCGATACGCATCCGCCGACCGCGCGTTCGATGATCTTCGTGACCGAAGACGGCGAGCGCTCGATGAACACCTATCTCGGCGCCTGCGTCGAACTCGGACCGAGCGATGTCGAGCCCACCGTGGTTGCGAACGCGGCTGTCACCTATTTCGAGGGTTATCTCTGGGACCCGCCACTTGCCAAGGACGCGATCCGCGACTGCGCCCGCATCGCCCATGAAAACGGCCGGGAAGTCGCCATGACCCTGTCCGATAGTTTCTGCGTTCATCGCTACAGGGCCGAATTCCTCGACCTGATGCGCTCTGGCACCGTCGACATCGTCTTTGCCAACCGCGCCGAGGCCTTGGCGCTCTACGAGACGGACGATTTCGCGCACGCGTTGTCCATGATTGCCAAGGACTGCAAGCTTGCCGCGGTGACACTCAGCGAAGAAGGCTCGATCATCATCAAGGGCGGCGAGTGGGTCAAGGTGGAGGCGACGACGATCAGCAATGTCGTGGATACAACCGGTGCCGGCGACCTCTACGCGGCCGGCTTCCTGCACGGCTATACGACCGGCAGGACGCTTGCTGATTGCGGCAAGCTTGGAAGCCTGGCTGCCGGCATCGTCATCGAGCAGATCGGCCCGCGCCCGATGATTTCTCTGGTGGCGGCGGCAAAAGAGGCCGGTCTTCTCTGACCAACCCGAATATCCGGCCGATTATTTGAAGGCCTCGCCCGGATAGGCGCCCCAGATTTCACCCTGGGAGATCCAGCCGTCGACTCCTTGCGCCTCGGCGCGACACCAGTCGCCGTTGCATTCGCCGACATGCACGACAACACCCGGCTCCATGCGCGCCACGATGGCGCTGTTGGATTGCGGGTCGTGCCGCATGTTGACGAAAATACCTTCGCCCTTGCCGCGCATCCAGGGCGCGGTGACTGCGGTTCGATCCCCCGAGAGCAGTGCCTGGTTGACCCAGCCCTCCGTTCCATCGGCATCGCGAATGCGCCGCCAGTTGTCATATTCCTGGATGATTTCCACCGGCACGCCGGCCTTCATGTAGCGCCAGGCAACTGCGTAGTCGACGCTCGGCCCGACGCGCAGGTTGACGCTCTTGGATTTCAGGCTGACGAAACGCGGTAGCGGCAAGCCGCTTGCGCCCTTCGCGGCCTGGGCGAAAGCCGGAGTTGCATCGATCGCCACCACTGACAGGAGGGCTGCGGCGGCGAAAGCGAGCCTGGAAAGGAACTGACGCATGACGAAATCCGTTTTCCAAAGAGATTCAGGAACTTGCAGCCAAATCTCTGACCGGTTCTGCCAAAGACAGGCAAATCGTTAGGGGACATCTAGAGTTTTGTTTGTCTTCCACACCGGGTCTGGTAGAAAATGAACTGCAGGGAGAACGATCACTTATCTTGGTTAAAAACCCGTCAACAAGGGCTCGGCAAACAGCGATGACAAACAAGAAAAAGCCGAAGGTCTACATCACCCGCAAACTGCCTGATGTCGTTGAAACGCGGATGCGCGAGCTGTTTGACGCCGAACTCAACATCGACGACGCGCCGCGTAGCCAGCCGGAACTCGTGGCGGCGGTGAAGCGTGCCGATGTGCTCGTCCCGACCCTCACCGACCGTATCGATGCGGCACTGATCGAACAGGCCGGGCCGCAGCTGAAACTGATCGCAAGTTTTTCGAATGGCTTCGATCACATCGACATCGACGCCGCCGCACGCCACGGCATCACTGTCACCAACACGCCGAACGTTTTGACGGAAGACACCGCCGACATGACCATGGCGCTGATCCTCGCCGTTCCGCGCCGCCTGATAGAGGGCGCCAATATCCTGACGGACCGCCGCGGCGAATGGGCGGGCTGGTCGCCGACCTGGATGCTCGGGCGGCGTATCTCCGGCAAGCGCATCGGCATCGTCGGCATGGGCCGCATCGGCACCGCCGTCGCCCGCCGCGCCAAGGCCTTCGGGCTTTCGATCCACTATCACAACCGCAAGCGCGTCAGCGCCGAGACCGAGGAAAAGCTGGAGGCGACATATTGGGACAGCCTCGACCAGATGCTCGCCCGCGTCGATATCGTCTCGGTCAATTGCCCCTCGACACCTGCGACCTTTCATCTCCTGTCGGCGCGCCGGCTCGCGCTGATGCAGCCGACGAGCTACATCGTCAACACCGCGCGCGGCAGCATCGTCGACGAAACGGCGCTGATCAAATGCCTGCGCGAAGGCAAGATCGCCGGTGCCGGCCTGGACGTGTTCGAGAACGAGCCAGCCGTGAACCCGAAGCTGGTGAAGCTTGCGACCGAAGGCAAGGTCGTGCTTTTGCCGCACATGAGCTCGGCAACGCTCGAGGGCCGCATCGACATGGGCGACAAGGTTGTGATCAACATCCGCACCTTCATCGACGGCCATCGCCCGCCGGACCGCGTTCTGCCGGGCAGGGTCTGACTACAACGGCTTGCGCATCTCGATGAAGGTGGCGCGTGCAAAGCCGGGGTGGGACGCTTCGGCGGTCCGGACAAAGCCCCACCGCGCAAACAGCCGGTGATTCTCTTCCAGCTCGATCCGCGTCTCCAGGCGGAGGCATGGCAGGCGACATTCTGCGGCATAGGCTTCCGCCGCCCGCAGCATCAATCGCCCGACGCCCCTGCCCTGTGCGTCCGGAGCGACGGCGAGTTTGCCGATATACAAGCAATCCGGCGGCTCCGGTTTACAAAAGATGCAGCCGGCCAGCCGATCGTTTTCGACGACGGCATAAGCTTTCTCGGTTTTAGCCTTTTGCTTCAGCGATTGCGGCGTCAGACGAAGGGCCGATGACGGCGGATCGATGTGCGGGTGCATAGAGGCGAAGGAGGCAAGGATGAGCGCCAGCAGCGCATCCCAGTCCTCGAACGCCCTATCGATCGACACGAGCTTCATCGGACCTTGCGGCCATATTTGATGATCTCAAACCGAGCCGTCAGCGCGTCATACATCAGCAAGCGGCCGATCAGCGGTTCGCCGGCGCCGGTGACGAGCTTGATGACTTCCATAGCCTGCAATGTACCAATGACACCCGTCAACGCGCCGACGATTCCGGCCTCCGCACAGCTGGGCACGATGCCCGGCGGCGGCGGCGCGGGGAAAAGGTCGCGGTAGGACGGGTTCTGGCGCCCATCGCTGGCACTTTTCCACGGCTGGAGGACGGTGAGCGAGCCGTCGAAGCGGCCGACGGCGCCGGTGACCAGCGTGATTTGCAGCCGCTCGGCCATATCGGCGGCAAGGTAGCGCGTATCAAAATTGTCGGAGCCGTCGACGACGATGTCGTAACCGGAAAGCAGCGTCTCCGCATTGGAAGCGTCCAACCGGGTTTCGTGCAGAACCACCGCGACATGCGGGTTGAGACCCGCGATGAATTCGGCCGCACTGTCAGCCTTTGACCTGCCTATGCCGGGCGTGGCGTGGATGACCTGGCGCTGCAGGTTGGACAGCGACACGGTATCGTCATCGACGATGCCGAGCGTGCCGATACCCGCGGCGGCAAGATATTGCAGCACGGGGGCACCGAGACCGCCGGCGCCGATGACAAGAACGCGCGCGGCCTTCAGCGCCTGCTGACCGGCCCCGCCGATCTCCGGCAGGATGATGTGACGCGCATAGCGTTGGATTTCTTCGGAATTGAGGGGCTCTTTACTCATGATGGCCGAATGTCACCCGGAAACGGCGCCATTGGCAACCGTAAGATAACGCGCGCGCGCGCCAAGCGCCGAAAACATCGACTGGTCCGTACCCGTCATGAAAGCCTGACCACCGAGATCATCGACGAGATCGAAGAGGGCAGCCCGCCGTCCTTCATCGAGATGCGCGGCGACCTCGTCGAGCAACAGCACGGGCGCATGGCCGGTCATGTTGGCGACAAGGCGTGCATGAGCAAGCACCAGACCGACGAGAAGCGCCTTCTGCTCGCCGGTCGAGCAGCGCTCGGCTTCCATGTTCTTGGCGCGATGGCGGATCAGAAGGTCGCTGCGATGGGGTCCCTCAAGCGTGCGGCCGGCGGCAGCGTCGCGATAACGGCCGCTCTTCATCATCTCCAGATACAGTTCCTCCAGATCGAAGGCCGGACGGTGCCATTCACCGTCGAGAAAACCGGAAAGCGCAAGGTCCGCAGCCGGGAAGACGCCGCCTTCGTTATTCTTGTCCACCAGGGCGGACAGAAGGCCCAGCATCTCCCGCCGCGCCAAGGCCATCGATATCCCAAGTTCGGCCATCTGGCGCTCCAGCCCCGTCAGCCAGACGGGATCCGCCCGCCCCTCGGACAGGAGCTTGTTGCGGCTGCGCATGGCGCGCTCATAGTCGCTGGCGCGGCGGCCATGGTCCGGATCGAGCGACAGGACCAATCGGTCGAGGAAGCGGCGGCGATCGCTGGAACCGCCGGTGAAAAGCCCGTCCATGGCGGGTGTCAGCCAGAGCACCCGCAGATGATCGAGGAGTTCGTCGACCGTCTTTGCCGTTGTCCCGTTGATGCGCAGGCGCCGCGCCTGCCCCTCCTCGGCTCCGGCCGTACCGGTGCCGATCTCGACGGGACCTTCCATGCCCTCCAGTTCCGCAAAGACGGAGAACCCGGTTTCCACGCCGACGCGGGTCACATCGGCATAAGCGGCTCGGCGCAGGCCGCGCCCGGGAGACAGGAAGGAAACGGCCTCCATCAGGTTGGTCTTGCCCGCGCCATTCTCGCCCGTCAGCACCACATGGCGCGCGTCGAGATTCAGCGACAGGCCCGCATAGTTGCGGAAATCGCTGAGCTTCAGGCGGCTGAGAAAGACCTTGTGCGGCATGGAAAATCCGGTTGCGTATCCGGTTGAGAGAGCTATGCCGAACCGCGCGGGATGGCAAGACGAAAGGGCGACGTGGACCAAGTCCGGAACACTGCGCCGCAGGCATGACCCCGCATGTTGCAAGCGGCATCAGGGACGCCATCACGCTCCGTCCCCAAGAGACTTCCTGGAAGGTGAATGACAAACCGCCGATACGGTCTGCGGGTTCAGGCGTGAATGTTTTCCGCTACAGCGGGCGCAACGAGGCCGGCAGTTTCAGCCACCAACAACGTATCGACGAACTCGGTCAGTTCGACGACCCGTCCGTCCCTGAACGTGAACTTATCCACGAACTCCGTGTCAAAACGGGTATCTGTCGGGATGAACAGGACCGTCCCTACGCGATGGACATATACCGTATCGCCCTCAATGCAAAGACCGGTATTCCCAACGCCGCTAAGATCCCAGCTCTCCATGAGCGCCATCAAGGTTGCACGCAGAGATACCGGATCATCCACCCTCTGCGTCATTGGACCCAAACGGTCAGTTCCCACGATGCGGAAACTACAGGCGGGATCGATCCAGTTCATCAAGGCGTCGATGTCATCGGCATCGCGAGCCCGATAGATTTCCTGAATTGTGCTTTCAAGTGTGGTTCGATCCGTCATCGACAAGCCCCCTTTTTTGCCCTGGGAGTTTGCGCCCATTTGGCCTGCACGGCAACCGGTGCGCACGAGGCTGACGTCACAGCTTGCGGCAAGAGCAACGGATAGCTGTGAGCGGCAAGCTGCAGCAAACTCGGCGACCGGCTGAGCGAGGCGGATCAGCCAGACGGTCGGTCAAGTTCAGGATAGTGACGGAAGATACCCTCCTCATTGAAGGCAAGCCGGCGTTTGGACGCAAGATAGGCCTTGATCCGGGGCAGTTCGCGAACCTGCGCGTTGAGCGCGACGAGAAGCGGACAGTCTGGTTCTGCCGCCTGCATCGCTTTCGGGAAGGCATAACGCAGCCCCTCCAAAAGATGAAACAGAGACAGGTCGACATAGGTCAGCGCATCGCCGACGGCGTGGATCTGCCCCCCGCCATTCCTGCTGAGCTGCTTTTCGAAGTAGCCGAGGAATTTCGGCAGGCGTTCGTCGAGGAAATTTTCGGCACGCCGGCGTGCTTCGTCCCTCTGCTCGTGGTAATAGAGCGACACGCCGATCGGGTGATGGACGTCGTGAATTTCGCCGACGAAATCGGTGATGGTCAGTTGCAGCCCGTTTGCCTCGAACCGGCCGGCTTCGTCCTTGGGCGCGAGCCCAAGCCTGCCGCCGAGATAGAGCAGGATATTGGCAACGTGAGAGACGACGATATCTCCGTCCCTCAGGAAGGGTGGCGCAAAGGGCGTGAATGTCCCGGTCCTGCCTTTCATCATCGCCATCATGCGCGCCATGCCGCCGTCCGTGCGGGCAACGTCGATGTAATCGGCACCGGCATGCTCAAGCGCCAGACGGACGAACTCACCGCGGCCGGGAATGCCATCCCAATAAAAGAGTTCATAGGCCATGGGGCAACCTTTCGCTTGTGAACGTTATGCCGGCACACCGGCGAATGGACAAAAAAGCCGGAGGCATCGCTGCCTCCGGCCGGGATATATTGCTGATTGTCGGCTTGGCCAGTCACTCGATGTCGAAGAAATCCTTCATGCGGGAGAAAAAGCCGGCGGACTCCGGATTGTTGTCCTTCGAAGACAGTTCTTCGAATTCCCGCAGCAATTCGCGCTGACGCTTGGTGAGCTTCTGCGGGGTTTCGATCTGGATCTGGATGTAGAGATCGCCGACCTGGCTGGAGCGCAGCACCGGCATGCCCTTGCCCTTCAGGCGAAACTGCTTTCCGGCCTGCGTGCCTTCCGGAACCGAGACCCGCGACTTGGTGCCGTCGAGCGTCGCCACATCGAACTTGCCGCCAAGCGCCGCCGTGGTCATCGAGATCGGCACGCTGCAATAAAGGTCCGCGCCGTCGCGCTGATAGAACTCATGCGGCTTGACCGACAGGAAGATATAGAGGTCGCCAGCGGGGCCGCCACGCAGGCCTGCCTCTCCTTCGCCCGAAAGGCGAATCCGCGTTCCATCCTCGATGCCGGCCGGAATATTGACCGACAGCGAGCGTTCCTCGGTCACGCGGCCCTGGCCATGGCATTTCCCGCACGGATCGGTGATGGTCTGGCCGCGGCCATGACAGGTGGGGCAAGTCCGCTCGATGGAAAAGAAGCCTTGGGCAGCGCGCACTCGGCCCGCGCCCTGGCAGGTTCCGCAGGTCTGCGGTTTTGTCCCCGGCTTGGCGCCCGAACCTGTGCAGACATCGCACGTGATCGATGTCGGTACGCGGATTTGCGCCGTCTTGCCGGAATAGGCCTCTTCCAGCGAGATTTCCATATTGTAGCGCAGATCGGCGCCACGTTCGCGTCCGCCCGAAGACCGCCGCTGGCGGCCGCCGCCCATCATCTCACCGAAAATGTCCTCGAAAATATCGGAGAAGCCGCCAGCACCCGCCGCGCCACCAAAACCGGCGCCGCCGCCGCCCATGCCGCCATTTTCGAAGGCTGCGTGGCCATAGCGATCATAGGCAGCCCGCTTTTGCGGGTCCTTGAGTGTTTCATATGCGTGGCTGATATCCTTGAAAGTTTTTTCCGCTTCCGCGTCGCCGGGATTTTTGTCCGGGTGATATTTCATCGCCAGTTTGCGGAAAGCGCTTTTGAGCTCTTTCTCGTCTGCTGATTTTCCAACGCCGAGCATTTCGTAAAGATCACGTTTCATACTTGCAGGTTGTCCTGTTGAATAGACATGCTGAAACCGGCCGCCCGATGGTCGCCTTGCAAAAGCATTTAGTAAACCTTCAAGCGCGATACCATAGGCAATACACGATCCTTGACGGTTTTTGTCGGAAAAGCACAAATTCAGGCCGATGCACCTGCGCGGTGCGCCGCGCCCAGCCGAAGAGCCGGTTACACATCATCCGCCAGGCTGCATGGCGCGCTTCAACGGCACTGTCTTGAGCAAGCAAAAGCCCGGAGCCTGCGGCTCCGGGCTTTTGCTGATTTTCAGGTCGAAAAAACCTATGCGGACTTCTTACGATCGTCCTCATCGTTGACTTCTTCGTAGTCGGCATCGACGATATCGCCATCGCGGGCAGCGTCTGCGGCCGCATCGGCATTGGCCGCGTCGGTCTGCTGGGCTTCATACATCGCCTGACCGAGCTTCATCGAAGCTTCGAGCAGCGTCTGGGTCTTGGCCTTGATGTCTTCAGCATCAGGCTCCGAGGCTTCGACCGAGGTCTTCAATGCTGCGATCGCATCCGAGATCGCGGTGCGCTCGGCTTCCGTAACCTTGTCGCCATATTCCTTCAGCGACTTCTCCGAAGAATGAATCAGGCTTTCGGCCTGGTTCTTGGCTTCCACGGTTTCGCGGCGCTTCTTGTCGGTTTCGGCATTGGCCTCGGCATCCTTGACCATCTTCTCGACTTCCGCGTCGGACAGACCGCCCGATGCCTGAATCCGGATCTGATGCTCCTTGCCGGTGCCCTTGTCCTTGGCCGAAACCTGCACGATGCCGTTGGCGTCGATATCGAAGGTGACTTCGATCTGCGGAATGCCGCGCGGTGCCGGCGGGATGCCGACGAGATCGAACTGGCCGAGCAGCTTGTTGTCTGCCGCCATTTCGCGCTCGCCCTGGCTGACGCGGATGGTGACGGCGGACTGGCTGTCTTCGGCCGTCGAGAAAGTCTGCGACTTCTTCGTCGGGATCGTCGTGTTGCGTTCGATCAGACGGGTGAAGACGCCACCCAGCGTCTCGATGCCGAGCGATAGCGGGGTCACGTCGAGAAGCAGAACGTCCTTGACGTCGCCTTGCAGAACGCCGGCCTGGATGGCGGCGCCGAGGGCGACCACTTCATCCGGGTTGACGCCCTTGTGCGGTTCCTTGCCGAACAGTTGCTTGACGGTTTCCTGCACCTTCGGCATGCGGCTCATGCCGCCGACCAGAACCACTTCGTCGATCTCGGCTGCCGTAACGCCGGCATCCTTGAGGGCTGCCTTGCACGGAGCAACGGTGCGCTGAATGAGGTCATCAACCAGGCTTTCGAACTTGGCGCGGGACAGCTTCATCGTCAGGTGCTTCGGACCGGAAGCGTCTGCCGTGATGAACGGCAGGTTGATTTCGGTCTGCTGCGAGGACGACAGCTCGATCTTCGCCTTTTCGGCAGCTTCCTTGAGGCGCTGCAGGGCCAGCTTGTCGTTCTTCAGGTCAATGCCCTGATCCTTCTTGAACTCGGCTGCGAGGTATTCGACCAGACGCATGTCGAAGTCTTCGCCGCCAAGGAAGGTGTCGCCATTGGTCGACTTCACTTCGAAGACGCCGTCGCCGATTTCGAGAACCGAGATATCGAACGTGCCCCCACCCAAGTCGTAAACGGCGATGGTCTTGCCTTCTTTCTTGTCGAGGCCGTAGGCAAGGGCCGCTGCCGTCGGCTCATTGATGATGCGCAGCACTTCGAGACCGGCGATCTTGCCGGCATCCTTGGTTGCCTGGCGCTGCGCGTCGTTGAAGTAGGCGGGAACGGTGATGACGGCCTGGGTGACCTTTTCACCGAGATAGGATTCGGCGGTTTCCTTCATCTTCTGAAGGATCATGGCGGAGATCTGCGACGGGGAATACTTCTCGCCGTGTGCTTCGACCCAGGCGTCGCCATTGTCTGCCTTGATGATCTTGTACGGCACCATGGCCTTGTCTTTTTGCGTGGTCGGATCCTGGAACGTGCGGCCGATCAGGCGCTTGATCGCAAAAAGCGTGTTTTCCGGATTGGTGACTGCCTGACGCTTGGCCGGTTGGCCGATCAGGCGCTCGCCGTCTTCGTTGAAAGCAACGATCGAAGGGGTCGTGCGCGCACCTTCCGCATTTTCAATGACCTTCGCGTCCTTGCCGTCCATGACGGCGACGCAGGAGTTGGTCGTTCCCAAGTCAATACCGATTACTTTTGCCATGTCGTTCTCTCCTTGCAGCGGACTGTCAGAACCCGGTCAAGCATTCATTTGACAGCCCCTAACGGGATGGTCTGTGGAATATTCGCGGTGGAAGCCGCGGCGATGGGGCGTATATAAGGAGCAGCGTTTCGGACTGCAAGGCATCTGCGCGCCTGAAAACACGCAAAAACCGAGCGGTAACACCGAAAAATCCGCCTGCCTGAACGCCGTCGTTTCACGTTCAGCCTGCTTTTAAAAGGCGACGCGCTCTATCTCGCAGTGCGCTCTTCCTGCGCGGCGAAACGTAAGGACGAAATGACGGGTGGTCAACCGCCGGTGAGGATGTCGAACAGCGTGGTCCGTCGTGTCGCGCCGGTCGTCTCGCCGACATCAGCCGGCGGCACGAGCCCCGAATTCGCCGGTTGCGCCAAGCCCTGCTGGGCGGCGGCTTGTCCGTTGGCGACCGGCGCCTGCGGAAACTCGTCCGTGCCGCCATTGCCAAAGGTACCGGAAATGACGTCGCCAATGGTTTCTGGCGCGGCCTGATCGTTCTCGAATGTCGGCTGGATGCCAGTCGTGCCGAAGACGGGCGAAGGCGACAGGCCCTCGTGCGCTGCCGTCATGTAGTCGTGCCAGGCCTTGGCCGGAAGGCCGCCGCCGGTTACCTTCTTCATCGACTTGCCGTCATCATTGCCGAACCAGATGCCGGTCGTCAGATTGCTGGTGAAGCCGACGAACAGCGCGTCGCGGAAGGACTGCGTCGTGCCCGACTTGCCGGCCGCCTGCCAGCCTTTGAGTTTGGCGCTCTTGCCGGTGCCATGTTCGATCACACCCACCATCATCTGGTTCATCTCGCTGACGACGGCGGGATCAAGCACGCGGGGCGGATTGTCATAGGTGTTTTCGTAGAGAACAGTGCCATCGGCGGTCGATATCCGCTTGATGACATGCGGCGTCGCCTTGAAGCCGCCATTCATGAAGGGAGCATAGGCCGATGTCAGTTCGACCAGACTGACCTCGGACGTGCCGAGCGCGATCGAGGCATTGGCCTGCATTTCCGATTCGATGCCGAGCCTGTGGGCGAGCTTTATGACGTTCTGCGGTCCGACTTCCATGACCAGTTGAGCGGCGATGGTGTTCAGCGAATTGGCAAGCGCCGTCGAAAGGGATACCTCGCCGCGATATTTCTCGTCATAATTCTCCGGCGTCCAGTTGCCGATCCGAACCGGTGCGTCGTTGCGGATCGACATCGGCGTGCGGCCGATTTCCATGGCGGCGGCATAGACGAAGGGCTTGAAGGCGGAACCGGGCTGACGCTTTGCCTTGACCGCGCGGTCGAACTGGCTGTCGGCATAATCGCGGCCGCCGACCAGGGCGCGTATCGCGCCGGTGCCATCGATCGAGACGAGTGCAGCCTGGCTGACGTTGAGCTTCTCACCCGATTCGTCGAGGCTGGCGGCGAGCGTCTCTTCCGCCTTCTTCTCGAGGTCGAGATCGAGCGTGGTGTCGACGATGAGGTCCTGGCTGATCTCGCCGACCATGCCCGGCAACTGGTCCATGACCATGTCGGCAACATAATATTGCGCCCCGGACCAGAAGCTCTTGGCCTTGGTCGGCGGCTGCGACATCGCGGTCTTGATCTCGGCGTCGGTGATGAAGCCTTCCTCGCGCATCGCGCCGAGCACCACCTGAGCGCGCTCTTCGGCAGCTTTCGGATCGCGCGCCGGCGACAGGCGCGATGGCGCCTTGAGCAGTCCGGCAAGGAGCGCCGCCTCGCCGAGGTTCACGTCGCGCGCCGATTTGTTGAAATAGCGCCGCGATGCCGCCTCGACGCCATAGGCGTTCGAGCCGAAAAACACCCGGTTCAGATACATCGCAAGAATCTGGTCCTTGGTATATTTCTGCTCCAGCCAGACGGCGAGGAGCACCTCCTGCACTTTGCGCTCGAGCGTGCGCTCCGGAGAGAGGAACAGGTTCTTGGCAAGCTGCTGGGTGAGCGTCGAACCGCCCTGCACCATGCGCCCTGTGGTGATATTGGTCAGCATCGCACGCGCCAGGCCGAGGGGATCAACGCCGAAATGCGAATAGAAGCGCCGGTCTTCGATGGCGATGACGGCCTGCGGGATATAGGGCGACATGTTTTCAAGCGATAGCGCCTCGCCGCCGGTGGCGCCGCGATTGGCGATGATATCGCCGCTGACGGCGAGGATCTTGACGTTTGGCGGACGCTCGGGAATGGCCCAGCTGGTCGCGCTCGGCATACGCGCGCCGTAATAGAGCATCAGCCCGCCGACGCCGATGATACCCCAGATGCCGAGCACGATGCACCAGTAAACCATAGAACGGATCAGGCCAGTCAGACCGCCGCTGTCGCGCGCGCCCCGGCGGCCGGAGCCCTTCTTCGATCTGTTCTTATTCGCAGCAGGTTTTGAGCTTCCGGACCTGCGGCTTCCGCCGCTGACGCGGTCTCCGGCATCGATGCGCAGATCGCCGTCATCACGACCGCGTCCACCCTCGAACGAAGGCTCTATTCTCTGCGGTGATTTGCGATTTCCTGCCATGCCGGGGTAGGGTTGCTCCAGATGAGCGTTTCGGGAGAGCCAGGCGGGCCATTCTGCCGCCACGCCGATTTTTAAACAGTGCGATGAAGTGTAAATGCGGCGATTTAAGGGGGAGTTAAATTCGCGTTCGAATAAAATCGTGCGCTTTCAATTCGTTGCGTGAAATCGTCTCCGATCCGCCCAAGGCGAAGAAACAGCTCCGCTGGAGACAACGCCAACGCGGCGCGTACGTTCACAGTGCTCCGCACCGCCGATTTCCTCAGATTCGTCAGTTCGCGTTCGCGCGCGCAACCCGGTGTGTCGCGTTGTCCAAGGCGTTGCTGGTTTGCACGCCGTCCTGTTTCAAACCGCGCGCCGTGTTGCCGCATCCGGCGAGCATGAACAAGGACAGGCAGGCAACGGCAATCACGACTTTCGACATGGTTATTCCCTCCCTAGAATTCGGCGATAGGAGGAAAATGATGCGGGGCGCAGAGAATTCAATTCGGGCGGGACCAAAAAACACCAGCACGCCCGGCGTTTTCAGAACACCGCCGTATCAACGGCCACGTCTGTGCGAAATTAAACTCTGTGGATCTCCGATCCAGACGCATAAACCCGAATGAAAACAACGACCATTGCAAATTAAAAATAATAAAACTTGACTGCACAGTCCCGGTAACCTATCTGAGCTTTGGTCGATATTTGTTAGATGACTTTGGTTTTTGCGACATAGAGCGCAATCGGACGAACTTTCCTTCAGATTCGAACATCAAGCCTCGCTGTAATATCACGGCTTGGTTCACTACAATTTGCTAGAGAAAGGGATCGTTATGGCCACTGGCACAGTAAAATGGTTTAATTCCACCAAGGGCTTCGGCTTCATTCAGCCTGACGACGGCAGCCAGGACGTTTTCGTCCACATTTCTGCTGTTGAACGCGCTGGCATGCGCAGCCTCAACGACGGTCAGAAGATCAGCTTCGAGCTGGTTCGTGACCGCAAGTCCGGCAAGATGTCGGCGGATAGCCTCCAGGCTGCCTAATACCAATCTGGCGCGATCATCCGCGCCGGAGAAATGCGCTTCCGCGGTTGACCACGGATGTACTGGCAGGTGTGTCGAAGCGCGTTGTGAAAGGTCGGGTTTTCCCGGCCTTTTTGTTTTTCTCGACTTGGCTGCGCATCTGTCCTTCACAAAAAGGGCCGCGACCTTCAAATCGCCTTATCCGCATTGAAACTCCCTGAACGACAGGAGCAATGCGATGAAAATCCTTACCTCCCTGATGACCGCGACCGCGCTGACCGCGTCCTGCCTCAGTGCAACGTCGCAGGACAGGGACGCCTATCTCGACGACCGCTCCGATGGGCCGGCGTTAATCCGCTCGCTCTACAATGCGATCAATCGCAAGGAATATGCCCGTGCCTACAGCTATTTCGCGGACCGGAAACCCTTCGGCGACTATCAATCCTTTGTTCTAGGCTATGCAAAGACGGTGGATGTTCAGGTGATAACGGGTGCAGTAACGCCCGAAGGCGCTGCAGGAAGCATCTACACGCCGGTGCCGGTGGCGATTAAATCGACGGAGAAGGGCGGCAAGGAGCGTATTTTTGCCGGCTGCTATATTACCCGCATCGTCAATGCCGCGAACCAGGAGCCGCCGTTTGCGCCGCTCCATATCGAGAGCGCCGAACTCGAAGACGTTGGTGGTACGCTGGAAAAGGCCCTGCCGAAGGTTTGTTATCCACCCTCATGAGACGACACTCTATTCGTCATGCTTTCGCTCCGCCTGCCTGCCGGCCAGGAACTGCGAATGCTCGAAAACAATCACGACAAGGAGCGCGATCAGAAAGGGCACGATCAGATAGAACAGGCGGAAAATGGCAAGTGCCGCCAGAACGCCCGCGGGATCCATTTCCGGCAGGCCGGCGATGAAGACCAGTTCCAGCACGCCGAGCCCACCTGGAGCATGCGACAAAAGTGCGGCCGAGAAGGAGGCAAGAAAAACGCCGAGAACGACCATGTAGCCGGGATTTCCGGCCTCTGGCAGAGCGAAGTAGATGATCGCCGCTGCCGCGATCAATTCGACCGGGGCGATCAGCAATTGCCTGAGCGCCAGCGAGGGTTTGGGATATTCCAGCCAAAACCAGCGAGTTTTCAAGGGCCGGAAGCCGACAAGGCTGCCGACAACGTAAAGCGTGATCAGCGCGAGAATGATCAATCCGATCGAGATCGACGCACCGATCGGCAGGAACGCGGCGAAGCGAGCGGTGATCTCCGGCTCGATCAAAAGCACGATGGCGGACAGCATCAGCGTTCCGAGCAGGAACGTGACGGAACAGAAGGCGACGAGAACGGCGGTTTCGGCGGCCGAAAGACCCTTCGATCCATAGGCGCGAAAGCGCACCACCGCGCCGGAAAATACCGATGCACCCACCGTGTGCGACAACGCATAGGCAGTGAAAGAACAGACGGTGATGAACCAAAGCGAAATCCTGTGGCCGAGATGTTCCAGCGCCAGGTGATCATAGGCTGCCAATGCGGCATAGGCTGCGAGTGTCGAGCAACCGGACAATACCCAACCCTCGACGGACACCGCTTTCAGGCTTTCGACGAAATCATGGGCCGAAAGGCCATGCAGTTCGTGGTAGAGGCCGTAGAGAGAAAACAGGATCGCGGCCAGCCCGACGACAGGCCAGGCGAGTTTACGCACCAGTTTCATGAGGTCGGGATTCTTGGGGGCTGCAGCGAAATATCATCTTGGTAATGAGAACACCCCCGGCCAATCCGGTCAAGGGCGCTAACGGTTAACAGTCTCGCTTGAAACTGCCCCGCGTCGAAGCCGTGGCACGTTTCAAGGACATATGTATCAGCGGGCGAGCGCGGCGAGAATCCGGATCCACGAGCGGATGCCCTTGTGGAAGGACTGCAGCTCGTATTTCTCGTTCGGCGAGTGGATGCGGTCGTCCGAGAGGCCAAAGCCGACCAGCAGCGATTCCATCCCGAGCATCGTCTGGAAATCGCCAACGATCGGAATCGATCCGCCCATGCCGATCAACACGGCAGGTTTCGGCCATTCGTCGGACAGGGCCGATTTCGCCGTATTGAGCAGGGCTGAATCATAGGGAAGCTGGATTGCCGGCGAGCCGCCGTGCTTGTGGAATTCGACCGAGCAATCCGCCGGGATTTTCGACGCGACATAGGCGCGGAAGGCCGCGCGAATCTTGTCGGGATCCTGGGTGCCGACCAGACGGAACGAGACCTTGGCGAACGCCTGCGCCGCAATCACCGTCTTGAAGCCTTCGCCGGTATAACCGCCCCAGATGCCGTTCACTTCCGCCGTCGGCCGGGCCCAGGTCAGTTCCATGACGGAGCGACCCTTTTCTCCGGAGGGAATGGCAAGGCCGATCTCGCCGAGGAATTTTTCCGTCGTCATGCCCAGCGTTTCCCAGGCCGCCTTGATCTGCGACGGCGTTTCCTCGACACCCTCGTAGAAACCATCGAGCGTGACGCGGCCGGTCTCGTCGTGAAGGCCGGCGAGAATATTGGCGAGGATATGGATCGGATTGGCCGCAGCGCCACCGAAGTAACCGGAATGCAGGTCGCGGTCGGCAGCGGTGATGACGATCTCCTCGCCGACCAGGCCGCGCAGGCCGGCGGAGATCGCCGGCGTGTCGCGGTCCCACATATTGGTATCGCAGACCAGCGCATAGTCGGCCTTCAGCTCGGCGGCATTGGCTTCGAGGAACGGCTTCAGCGATGGTGAGCCGGATTCCTCCTCACCCTCGAACAGGATGGTGACTTCACAGGGCAGTGCGCCGTTGATTTCCTTATAGGCGCGGCAGGCTTCGACGAAGGTCATCAACTGACCCTTGTCGTCGGCCGTCCCGCGGCCGGTGATGACCTTGCGGCCACCGTCCAGTTCCTTGATCGCCGGCTCGAACGGCGCCGTGTCCCAGAGGTTGAGCGGATCAACCGGCTGGACGTCGTAATGGCCGTAGAACAGCACGTGCGGCGCGCCCTCTTTGCCGGCCGCGTGATGGGCGACCACCATCGGATGACCGGGCGTGTCACGCACCGAGGCCTCGAAGCCGAGGCCGATCAGTTCGGCAACAAGCCATTCCGCCGCCTTTCGGCATTCCGCCTTGAAGGCCGGATCGGTGGAGATCGACTGGATCCGCACCAGATCGAAAAGCCGTTCCAGGCTCTTGGAGAGATTGTCGTCAGAGCGGGTGAGAATGCTAGCCGTGTCTGCCATGTCCGAATCCTTGTTGTGCGGGCGGAACCTAGACAAAGATCGCGATGGCTTTAAGCAAAATATTTTGATCGTTCAATCATGGCCAGCGACGGGGCGATCCTTCAGCTACGCGCGCCGTTGGCAATCGCCTTGCGCATATATTCGAGCATCAGCTCCCGCTCGAAATGACGAAAGCCGGAGAAGTGCGACTGGTCTGCCGCAAGAGCCGCCGCCTTCGCGTCCGCTTCCATCGCCCGCGCCTTGTCCGTCAGGAAAACCTGCTGGGCACGTTTGTCGGCCGGGTGTTTCTTGCGAAGAATCAGGCCGTCGCGCTCCATCCGGGCCAAAGTATTGGCCATCGTCGCCTGCTCGATGTCGAGACGATCGAGGAGTTGCTTCTGGGTGATACCCTCTTCGCTCCAAAGCTCCAGAAGAACGGGAAACTGGCCTGGCGCGAAGCCGAGCTTCTGGCCTCTCTCCTGCAAGGCGCGCGAGAAGCTCTTTGCCAGGAGGCTAGCCAAGTATGTCGCAGAATCCATCCGGTCGAAGGCCATGAATATGGGTAACTCTCACCAAGCTGGAACACAAGTTACATTGCACGCGATGGACATTGGCCGGCATAATTTTACAGGGACGCGATTCTACCGGCAGAAAAACAAAAACCGCCATGGCGGAGGCGGAGCCACGGCGGTCTTGTCATAGTTCGGACAAAGGCCCGGAGAGGGGGATAGGCCTTTGTCCTAAAAATCTGGCTTCGGCGGGGGACAGGCCTCTAGCCAGACGACGGCGTATTCAAAATGCCGCTGTCTATGATTTGTGGTATGAAATGTGGCTTTTCAAGGACTCAAGGGGGTGGTCGGCATTACAAATTGGTAATGCTGCCGTGAGGGCCCTCAATTTTCCCAGGGCGATAAAATTCCACGCCGCTCCGGAATGAATATGGACGCCCATCACGGCCCGCGCTATCCCTTGTCGCCATGAAAAAAGGTGATCATCTCTTCCTCGTCGACGGCTCCGGATTCATTTTCCGGGCGTTCCACGCCATCCCACCACTCAACCGCAAATCGGACGGCCTGCCGGTTAACGCGGTTTCCGGTTTCTGCAACATGCTGTGGAAGCTCCTGACCGACGCGCGCGATACCTCCGTCGGGGTGACGCCGACCCATTTCGCGGTGATTTTCGATTATTCCTCGAAAACCTTCCGCAATGAACTCTACGACCAGTACAAGGCAAACCGCACTGCACCGCCGGAAGACCTGATCCCGCAATTCGGGCTGATCCGCCATGCGACGCGCGCCTTCAACCTGCCCTGCATCGAGCAGGAAGGCTTCGAGGCCGACGACCTGATCGCCACTTACGCGCGGATGGCCGAGGCGGCCGGCGCGAATGTGACGATCATCTCCTCCGACAAGGACCTGATGCAGCTCGTGACGGCCAATGTGTCGATGTACGACAGCATGAAGGACAAGCAGATCTCGATACCGGACGTGATCGAGAAGTGGGGCGTGCCGCCGGAAAAGATGATCGACCTGCAGGCGATGACCGGTGATTCGACCGACAACGTGCCCGGCATCCCCGGCATCGGCCCAAAGACGGCGGCGCAGCTTCTGGAGGAATTCGGCGATCTCGACACGCTGCTTGCCCGTGCCGGCGAGATCAAGCAACAGAAGCGCCGCGAGAACATCCTTGCCAATGCCGAGCTTGCCCGCCTGTCACGCCAGCTGGTCATGCTGAAAACCGACACACCGATCGAGGTTTCGCTTGAGAACTTCGAACTTCATACTCAGGACGGACCAAAGCTTATTGCCTTCCTCAAGGCGATGGAATTCAACGCGCTGACGCGTCGCGTCGCAGCCGCGACCGAAACCGATGCGGATGCGGTGGAAGCCGCGACCGTGCCGGTCGAATGGGGTGCGACAGCCCATGGACCCGATCTCGACAAGGGCGAGCTTTTGCCGCCACCGCCGCCGTCCGAGCTGTCCTCGGCAACATCGCCGGCGCTCGGCAGCGCCGCCGAAGCGGCCACCACCCTTGCTGCCGCAAAGACAGTGGAGCTTCCGACCGCGACACCCCGAGACCTTGCTCAGTTCCGCGCGCAAGCCTTTGCCACCGCAAAAATCGACCGCAGCGCCTATGTGACGATCCGCGACATCGCGATGCTCGATACCTGGATTGCCATGGCGCGCGAGACCGGCATCGTTGCCTTCGACACCGAGACGACCTCGCTTGACGCCATGCAGGCAGAGCTTGTCGGCTTCTCGCTGGCGATCGCCGACAACAGCAGGAACCCGACCGGCACCGGCATTCGCGCTGCCTACGTACCGATGCTTCACAAGACGGGCGGCAACGATCTTTTCAGCGACGGCGTGAAGCTGGCGCCAGATCAGATCCCGGCGGCGGTTGCCCTCGAACGGCTGAAGGACCTGCTGGAGGATCCATCGGTCCTGAAGGTGGCGCAGAACCTCAAATACGACTACCTCGTGGCGCGCCGCCATGGCATCACCATTGCCAGCTTCGACGATACGATGCTGATGTCCTATGTGGTCGATGCGGGCGCCGGTGCCCACGGGATGGATTCGCTGTCGGAAAAATGGCTCAACCACCAGCCAATCCCCTACAAGGATGTAGCAGGCAGCGGCAAATCCGCGCTCGGCTTCGACTATGTCGATATCGACAAGGCAACGGCCTATGCCGCGGAAGACGCCGACGTGACGTTGCGGCTGTGGCAGGTGCTGAAGCCCCGTCTTGCCGCCAAGAATCTCAACACGGTCTATGAGCGGCTCGAACGGCCACTCGTGCCAGTGCTGTCACGGATGGAGGAGCGCGGCATCACCATCGACCGGCAGATCCTGTCGCGGCTTTCGGGCGAGCTTGCCCAGGGTGCCGCCGCCCTCGAACACGAGATCTATGGCTTGGTCGGCGAAAGCTTCAACATCGGATCGCCGAAACAGCTCGGCGATATCCTGTTCGGCCGCCTCGGCCTGCCCGGCGGCGCCAAGACCAAGACCGGACAGTGGTCGACCTCCGCATCGGTGCTGGAGGATCTGGCCGCAGCCGGCCATGAACTGCCGCGCAAGATCGTCGACTGGCGGCAAGTGACCAAGCTCAAATCCACCTATACCGATGCGCTCCCCGGCTTCGTCCATCCGGAAACGAAACGGGTGCACACGTCCTATGCGCTGGCCGCGACAACCACGGGCCGGCTTTCCTCGTCGGATCCCAACCTGCAGAACATTCCGGTACGCACCGCCGAGGGCCGAAAGATCCGCACCGCCTTCATCTCGACGCCGGGACACAAGCTGGTTTCGGCCGACTACAGCCAGATCGAGCTCAGGGTGCTTGCCCACGTGGCCGAAATACCGCAACTGAAGCAGGCCTTTTCCGACGGCATCGACATTCATGCGATGACTGCGTCGGAAATGTTCGGCGTGCCGGTCGAGGGCATGCCGAGCGAGATCCGCCGCCGCGCCAAGGCGATCAACTTCGGCATCATTTACGGCATCTCCGCCTTCGGCCTTGCCAACCAGCTGTCGATCGAGCGCTCGGAAGCAGGCGATTACATCAAGAAATATTTCGAGCGCTTCCCGGGCATCCGCGACTACATGGAAAGCACCAAGGCCTTTGCCCGCGAGAATGGCTATGTCGAAACCATCTTCGGCCGTCGGGCGCATTATCCGGATATTCGCTCGTCCAATCCCTCGCACCGCGCCTTCAACGAGCGCGCCGCGATCAACGCGCCGATCCAGGGCTCGGCCGCCGACATCATTCGCCGGGCGATGATCAAGATGGAGCCGGCGCTGGAAAAGGCGGGCCTATCCGAGCGCGTGCGCATGCTGCTGCAGGTGCATGACGAATTGATCTTCGAGGTCGAGGATGACGATGTCGAACGTTCGATCCCGCTCATCGTCTCGGTCATGGAGAATGCTGCGATGCCGGCGCTCGACATGAAAGTGCCGCTGAAGGTCGATGCCCGGGCCGCTCATAACTGGGACGAGGCGCACTGAGAGAGCAAGCCGCATGTGCGCGGTCCAGCGCGCCTTCGCGGTGGACGCCGGCCTTGATGCTTGCGCCAAGATCAAGCACGCGAGAATCCTGTCATGGTCTGGCAGTTCTCGCGCTATGATTCTTGCATTTCCAGCCATCATTTCAGCAATCAACCCGCCCTCCCCTCAGGATGATAGAAACTTGGCCGCCGGCACCGTGAAACGGTTGCCGCCGTGGCCATCCGGCGATACCGGCGTGTACCTCCGGGTGGAACCGACCTCGATCCCTCCGGACCACACGTCGATTTGGAGGAAATCATGACGCTTCAGACTTTCATTCTCACCCTGTGCTGTGACGATAGACCCGGCATCGTCGCTGCCGTGACGACGGCGCTTTCCGCCGCCGGTGCCAATATTGCCGAGAGCAACCAGTTCTGGGACAGGCAGACGAACCGCTTCTTCATGCGGATTGCCTTCCAGGTGCCGGTCGGTGTCTTGCGGGATGATCTGGAGCGGGCCCTGAAGGCGCCGATCGACCGCTTCGGCATGAAGGTGAGCATCACCGATGGCGGCCGCAAGCCGCGCATCCTCATTCTCGTCTCCAAGTTCGATCACGCGCTGCTGCACCTCATCTATCAGATCCGCGTCGGTTGGCTGAATGCCGAGGTGGTCGCGGTCGTTTCCAACCACAACGACAGCCAGCGCACGGCGGAACTGGAGGGAATACCATTCTACTGCTGGCCGGTGAACAAGGAAAACAAGGCGGAAAAGGAAGAGAAGCTCCTGCAACTCGTTCAGGAAACCGGCGCTGATCTCGTCATCCTCGCCCGCTATATGCAGGTCTTTTCCGACAACCTTTCGAAACGACTCTATGGCAAGGCGATTAATATCCACCACTCGTTCCTGCCGAGCTTCAAGGGCGCCAAGCCCTATCATCAGGCGCATGAGCGCGGCGTCAAGCTGATCGGCGCCACGGCCCATTACGTCACGCCGGATCTCGATGAAGGCCCGATCATCGAGCAGGAAACCGAGCGCGTGACACATGCGATGGGCGCGGAGGATTTCGTTGCAGCGGGCCGCGACATCGAAAGCCGGGTTCTTGCTCGCGCGGTTAAGTTGCATCTGGAAGACCGCGTCATGCTCAACGGGCACAAGACCGTGGTGTTCCGCTAGGCCGTCGGTTGGAGATCGGCTGAAGTGGCCATGTCGATGGCTGACCGGACCCGCCGGAAGCCGTTGAACATCCGCTCCAATCCCTCTTTGCCTTCGGCCGCCAGATCGAAGCGGCGTCCGAAGAGAAGCCATTCGCTGCAGAGTCCGCCCATCATCCACCAAAGTGCCTTGGTCGCCGATTGCGGCGTCCAATTTGCATCGAGATAACCCTCTCTGCTTGCCTTGGCGAAGGCGTTTTCGAGCAAGGCGGCGTGCCTGTCATCGACCTCCTGCTGGCGCTCCAGCACAGGCATGAGATCTTCGCTATAGTCGCAGCGCAGAAGAATGGTGAAGATGCGCTGGCGATGCTCGTCGCTTGCCAGTTCGTCCAGCCAGTCGACTGTCAATTTCTCGATATTGCCGAGCACATCGGACCCGTGTTCTTCGATCTCGCGGGCGAGCATGTCCTCTTGCGGCATTTGCACGGAATTATAGAGCGCCAGGAACAGATCGGTCTTGTTGGAAAAATGCCAGTAGATAGCACCGCGCGTGACGCCGGCCGCCCGGGCAACATCCTCGAGCGTCGCGTTGGAGACGCCCTTTTCATAGAAAAGCCGCTCGGCCGCGCTGAGGATATTGTTGCGCGTTTCTTCCGCCTCGGCCTTGGTTCTCCGCATATCTGCCCTTTCAAAAGAAAAAGCCCGCGACGGCGGGCTCTCTCTCATTCGCCTGGTGTTGCTACTGTCTCGGGTGCCTGCTCGATCGGCTTTGCCTTCACCCGCCCGAACAGCTTCATCACGAAGACGAAGAAGATCGGCACGAAGAAAATTGCCAGAACCGTCGCCGAGATCATGCCTCCCATGACGCCGGTGCCGATAGCGCGCTGGCTGCCCGAGCTTGCGCCAGTGGCGATCGCCAGCGGCAGAACGCCGAGCGTGAAGGCGAGCGAGGTCATCAGGATCGGCCGGAAGCGCAGATGCGATGCCTCGATCGTCGCTTCCAGCAGCGATTTGCCGGCTTGCATCTGCTCCTTGGCGAACTCGATGATCAGGATCGCGTTCTTCGCCGAAAGGCCGATGATCGCGATCAGGCCCACCTTGAAGTAGACGTCATTCGACATGTCGCGCAGCGTGACGGCGAGGACCGCGCCGATGACGCCGAGCGGCACCACCATGATCACCGAGACCGGGATCGACCAGCTTTCATACAGCGCCGCCAGGCACAGGAACACCAGAAGGCAGGAGAGCGCGATCAGGATCGGCGCCTGCGAACCCGACTGGATCTCCTGCAGCGACTGCCCGGTCCATTCATAGCCGAAACCGGCCGGGAGTTGCTTGATGAGATTCTGCATCTCGGCAATCGCATCACCCGAGGAGTAACCCGGCTTGGTATCGCCGCTGACGCGCACCGCCGGATAGCCATTGTAGCCCACGGTCTGCGTCGGCGCCTTCACCCATTCGACAGTCGCGAAGGAAGAGATCGGCACCATGCCGCCACTGGAGTTGCGAACGTTGAGATTGAGCAAGTCGGCCGTCTGCATGCGCTTGTTCTCGTCTGCCTGCACTGTCACGCGCTGCATGCGGCCAGCATTCGGGAAGTCGTTGACATAGGTCGAGCCGAGGTTGGTCGAGATCGTCGCATTGATATCCGCGAAGGTGACGCCGAAGGTATTGGCCTTCTCGCGGTCGATGATCACGTTCGCCTGTGCTGCGTCCGGCATGCCCTCGAAGCGCACGCCGGCAACGACCGGACTTTGGGCCGCGAGACCGAGCAGCTGGTCTCGCGCCTGCGCGAGTGCTGCCTCGCCGAGACCACCGCGATCCTGCAGGCGGAAGGAGAAACCGCCCGTCGTGCCGAGACCCTGGATCGGCGGCGGCGACAGCGCAAAGCTGATCGCGTCCTTGATCTGGCTCATCGCCATGCTGGCGCGGCCGGCGATCGCCTGTGCCGCATTTTCCGGACCGCGCTCCGCCCAGTCCTTGAGCGTGACGAAAGCAAGCGCCGCGTTCTGCCCTGCGCCGAAGAAGGAGAAGCCGTTGATCGCGACGATACGATCGACACCCTGTTCCTTGCTGAAGATGTCTTCGGTCTGCTGGATCACCTCATCGGTGCGGTGTCCTGTCGCTTCCGACGGGAGCTGCATCATGACGATGACGTAGCCCTGGTCCTCATCCGGCAGGAAGGAGGACGGCAACTTGAGGAACAGATAGCCGAGACCGACCAGCACGGCCAGATAGATGATCATGAAGCGGCGGGTTCGGCGGGTGAGCCATGACACGGAGCCGCTGTAGCGATGCGAAGTGCGGTCGAACAGGCGGTTGAACCAACCGAAGAAACCGGTCTTCGCATGATGATGGCCCTTGGGCACCTGCTTCAGGAAGCTGGCGCAAAGCGCCGGCGTCAGCGACAGGGCAAGCAGCGCCGAGAACAGGATCGACACCACCATCGTCAGCGAGAACTGGCGATAGATGACACCGACAGCGCCCGGGAAGAAGGCCATCGGGATGAAGACCGAAGCCAGAACCAGCGTGATGCCAATGACGGCGCCGGTGATCTGCTTCATCGCCTTGCGGGTTGCTTCGCGCGGCGTCAACCCCTCTTGCGACATGATGCGTTCGACATTTTCAACAACGATGATCGCGTCATCGACGAGAATGCCGATCGCCAGCACCATGCCGAACATGGTCAAGACGTTGATCGAGAAGCCCATGAAATACATCACGGCACAGGTGCCGAGCAGGGCTACGGGAACGACGATGGTCGGGATGATCGTATAGCGGATGTTCTGCAGGAACAGGAACATCACCAGGAAGACGAGGCCGACCGCTTCGAGCAGCGTGTGCAGCACCTTCTCGATCGAGACCTTGACGAAAGGTGAGGTATCGTAAGGGATCGAATATTCCAGCCCGTTCGGGAAATAGGCGGAAAGCTCGTCCATGCGCGCCTTGATCGCCGCAGATGTCTCCATGGCATTGCCGGTCGGAGAGAGCTGAACGCCGATGGCGGCCGAAGGCTTTCCGTTGAGGCGGGTCGAGAAGGAATAGCTTTCGCCGCCCACCTCGAGTCGCGCTACGTCGCGCAGGCGGACGGCCGAACCATCCGGATTGGCGCGAAGTACGATGGCGCCGAACTCTTCCGGCGACGACAGCTGGCCCTTGATGATCACGGGCGCTGCGATCTGCTGGGTGATCGGGTTCGGCTGCGCACCGATCGAGCCGGCCGCGACCTGGGCGTTCTGCGCGCCGATCGCCGTCGTTACGTCTTGCGCGGTCAGGTTCAGGCCGAGCATCCTGTCCGGATCGAGCCAGACGCGCATCGACCGTTGCGTGGCAAAGAGTTGGGCACGACCGACACCCGGAACGCGCTGGACTTCGCTCAGCACGTTCCGGTTCAGGTAATCGCCAAGGCCGATGGCATCCATCGAACCGTCAGTGGAGGTCAGCGCAATGATCAGGAGGAAGCCGGAGCCGGCTTCATCGACCTGCACGCCCTGTTGCTTGACACTATCGGGCAGCCGCGCTTCGACCCGGCGCACGCGGTTCTGCACATCGACGGCCGCCTGCGCCGGGTCAGTGCCCGGCTCGAAGGTGACATTGATTTCGCTCGATCCTTGAGCGCTTGACGTGGATTCGAAATAGAGAAGCCCGTCAACTCCGTTCAACTCGTCTTCGATGAGGCGCGTGACGCTCTGGTATGTGTCCTGCGACGATGCGCCGGGATAGGTGGCTGTGACGGAAATCTGCGGCGGCGCCACGTCCGGATATTGCGAGATGGGAAGCTGCGGGATGGCGATGGCGCCGGCCACCATGATGAAGATCGCAACTACCCACGCAAAAATCGGCCTGTCTATGAAGAAACTTGGCATGGTGCAGTCCTCACTTCTGCTCGGTGGCGGGCTTTGCGCCCTCCGCCTGCGCCGACTGAGCCGCCGCAGCCTCGCCGGCAGGCTTGCCGTTCGGATCCCACTCGGCCGGAACGACCTCCGCTCCGGGGCCGATCTTCTGGAAGCCTTCGACAATCACCTTTTCGCCGGTTTTCAGGCCATTGGTCACCATCCAGCGATTGCCGACGGTGCGGCCAAGCGTGATGTTGCGGAATTCCACCTTGTTCTCGGCATTCACGACATAAACCTGCGACTGGCCGCTATTGCTGCGCTGGACAGCCTGCTGCGGGATGGCGATCGCGTTCTTTTCGACACCCTGCTGGATCTGCACACGGACATACATGCCCGGCAGCAGATCACCATCCGGGTTGGGGAACTCGCCCCGCAGCGTCACCTGCCCGGTCGTCTCATCGACGGCGGCTTCCGAGAAGAGCAACTTGCCCTTCTGATCATAGGGCGTACCGTCATCGAGGATCAGCTTTACCGCCGCTTCATTTTTTGCCGTCATCAACTGACCATCCTGCAGCGCTCTGCGCAGGCGGATCAGATCGGTCGCCGGCTGCGTGAAGTCGGCATAGACGGGGTCCAGTTGCTGGATCGTTGCCAGGTTTTCCGTGCCATTGGCACTGACCAGCGCTCCCTCGGTGATGAGTGCACGCCCGATCCGGCCATTGATCGGCGCGGTGACGCTCGCATATTGCAGGTTCAGTTTGGCGCTCGCCAGGCCGGCTTCGGCAACAGAGACATCGGCGTCGGCCTGCGCCAGTTGCGCGATCGCATCGTCATACTGCTGAAGCGCCGCGGCACCGGATTTACGCAACTGCGTCTGACGGTCAGCGGCCTGCCTGGCCTGAACCTGCACGGCCTTGGCGCGTGCCAGCGTCGCCTCGGCGCTGTCAACCTGGACCTGGAATGGCGCCGGGTCGATCTTGTAGAGCACATCACCTTCCTTGACCATCGAGCCCTGCTGGAAGATACGGTCGACGACGATGCCGGTAACGCGCGGACGGACCTCGGCGATACGGGTCGCTGCGATACGGCCCGGAAGCTCGTTGGTGATCGGCAGTTCTTCGGTCTTCGTCGTCACGACGGCGACCTGGGACGGAGGAAATGCTGGAGCAGCCTGCTCTTCCTGTTTCTGGCATCCGGCAAGCAAAGCGAGTCCCGCAACGGCCGCTGTCAAGATCAGTCGATTCATCCGCATCTTCGGGTTCCATGCAAAAAGTCCGGCGCGCACCAGCTCCTTGCGAGAGGAAGGCGGTGGCAGCCGGAAGTTCAAAAAATATCAATGAGATACGGAGCGCCGGACAAGTCTCTGGACTGCCATATCAACTTATACAAACAGACATGTATGTTAAAACCGGAGGGAGCGCAAGCCAATGCTGCGGGTACAAATAAACGTGAACGAGCGACGGCCTCCGCCATCGCTCGGCAAAACTGATTTTGAAGATCAGCGCAGAACGCGATCGTCGGCGCCGAAACGATGCATTGCCGCCTTGTCCGGCGTCGCATAGACAACGTCATCAACATCGTAGCGGTGCTCGCCAAAGAGCCGCACCGTCAGAAGGCCGGTAACCTCGGTCTCCAGATAGAGGATGGTATCGGCGCCGAGGTGCTCGACATGGATGACCTTGCCCTTCCAGTCGCCGCTCCCACGCGACAGCGTGATATGCTCGGGCCGGATGCCGATGGTTTTGGCCTTGCCGTCGCCGAGCTTGCCCGCCTCGATGAAGTTCATCTGCGGCGATCCGATGAAACCGGCAACGAAGACGTTTGCCGGCTTATTGTAAAGCTCCATCGGCGAGCCGACCTGCTCGATGCGGCCGGCATTGAGCACGACGATCTTGTCGGCGAGCGTCATGGCTTCGACCTGGTCATGCGTCACATAGATCATCGTCGCCTTGAGGCTGCGGTGAAGCCTAGCGATTTCGAGACGTGTGTTGACACGCAACGCCGCGTCAAGGTTCGACAGCGGCTCGTCGAACAGGAAGAGCTTTGGTTCGCGCACGATGGCGCGGCCGATGGCGACACGCTGGCGCTGGCCGCCGGACAGTTCGGCCGGGCGGCGCGCGAGATAAGGTTCCAGGGACAACATCGAGGACGCCTTGCCGACCTTGGCGTCAACTTCGGCCCTTGGTGCGCCCATCTGCTTCAGGCCGAGGCCCATATTGTCCTTCACCGTCAGGTGCGGATAAAGCGCATAGGACTGGAATACCATGGCGATGCCGCGTTTGGCGGGTGGCGTGTTGATCACTTCCTGACCGTCGATCTGGACGCTGCCGGAGGTGGCATCCTCCAGACCGGCGATCACCCGCAAAAGCGTGGACTTGCCGCAGCCGGACGGGCCGACGAAAATGACGAACTCGCCGTCCTTCACCTCAAGATCGATGCCCTTGAGAACTTCCTGGGCGCCGAAGGTCTTGCGGATGGATTTCAGATTCAAAGATCCCACGTGAGGCCCTCTTTTACAGTTTAACGGGACGGCCGGTGCGCACGCTTTCATCGGCCGCAAGGCAGATGCGCAGCGACTGGACGGCATCGTCCATGTGTCGTTCCAGGTCGATGTTTTCGGTGATGGCTTTCAGCACGTAGGCCTGTTCGAGATCGCACAGTTCCTGATGCCCCGGCTCGCCGTCCATTTTCAGGTCTTCGTCCTTGTGAACGAACTTGCCGTCGGGCCCGGTTTCGGCCTTGTGGACACGAATGACGGCGGTCTTGGTGTGCGTGTCAATATCGTCGGATTTGGCCTTCGGATCCATGACGATCGAGACGGAGCCGTTCGGCGACATCACATCCTTCACGAAGAAGGCCGTCTCCGAGATCATCGGTCCCCAACCCGCCTCGTACCAGCCGACAGAACCATCCTCGTAGATAACCTGCAGATGGCCGTAATTGTACATGTCCGGCGCGATCTCGCTGGAGAGCCGCAGACCCATTCCGCGAACCTCGACAGCCCTGGCATCGGTGATCTGGCACATGACATCGACGTAATGCACGCCGCAATCGACGATCGGCGAGGTCGTCTGCATCAGCGCCTTATGGGTCGCCCAAGTCGGCCCGCTTGATTGCTGATTGAGGTTCATTCGGAAGACATAGGGGCCGCCCAGCTTGCGGGCCTCGGCGATCAGTCGCACCCAGGAGGGGTGATGGCGCAGAATATAGCCAACGATGAGTTTCCTGCCGGCTGCCTTCGCCGCTGTAACAACCCGCTCTGCGTCGGCGACAGTCGTTGCCAGCGGCTTTTCGACAAAGACGTCACAGCCGGCCTCGAACGCCATCACCGCATAGTCCGCATGGCTGTCGGAATAGGTGCAGATCGAGCAAAGATCGGGCTTCAGCTCTTTCAAAGCGTCTTCGAAGCCCGGATAGATCGGATAGCCCTGAAGTTCAGGCACAAGATCGACCTTCGAACGGTTGACGAGGCCAACGATCTCGAAGCCGGGATTGTCGTGATAGGCGAGCGCGTGACTGCGGCCCATATTGCCGAGACCGGCGACGAGAACGCGGATGGGCTTGGTGCTCACTTCACTGCTCCTGCGGTAATGCCGCGGATCAGCTGCCGCGAGAAGATGACATAGAGGACGAGAACCGGGAAGATCGCCAGCGACAGGGCGGCAAGCACCGCGTTCCAGTTGGTGACGAACTGGCCGATGAAGACCTGTGAGCCGAGCGTGACGGTCTTGGTGGTTTCTCCAGGCGCGAGGATCAGCGGGAACCAGAGATCGTTCCAGATCGGGATCATCGTAAAGACCGCGACCGTAGCCATGGCCGGTTTGATGAGCGGCAGCACCAGGCGGAAGAAGATCGCATATTCCGATAGGCCGTCGATGCGTCCGGCATTCTTCAGATCGTCCGAGACGGTTCGCATGAACTCCGACAGGATAAAGATGGCAAGCGGCAGACCTTGCGCGGTATAAACGAGGATCAGCGCCGTCAGCGTGTTCACCAGACCGGCTGCGACCATGCCCTGCAGGATCGCAACCGTCC
The DNA here is from genome assembly GCF_964254145.1 of Pararhizobium sp. LjRoot235. Taxonomy (NCBI): domain Bacteria; kingdom Pseudomonadati; phylum Pseudomonadota; class Alphaproteobacteria; order Hyphomicrobiales; family Rhizobiaceae; genus Pararhizobium; species Pararhizobium sp. LjRoot235. Next base: position 204,780 of record NZ_CAXUSP020000001.1, read on the forward strand.
CAAGGCGGATCGGGATCATGATGCCGATGGCGAGATAAAGCCCCATCATCGTATTGCCCCGGAAGCGATATTCGGACAGCGCGAAGGCCGCCATCGCGCCGAACAGCAGCACGAAGAAGATCGAGACGACGGTGACGATCAGGCTGTTCTGGAAATAGCCGACGAAATCACCTTGCTTCAGCACCGTCTCATAACCGACAAGGCTGAAGGTATTTGCCGTCGGCGGCGCGAGCGGCGTGCGGAAGATGGCGTTCCGGTCCTTGAACGAGTTCACGATCGTCAACAGAACCGGAAACAGGGCGATGACCGTGTAACCGGCGAGCGCCAGATGCACGAAGCCGGAACGCAGGGGCGATACGCGTGCTTTTGACATTTGTCCTCTCCCTTAGAACTGGTAGCGGCGGACGCGCCGCTGGATGCCGAAGAGATAAAGCGACACGCCGGCAAGGATGATCAGGAACATCACGGTGGCGATGGTCGCGCCCATCGAGCGGTCGCCCAGCTGCAGCTGGAAGCCGAAGAAGGTGCGGTAGAGCAGCGTGCCGAGAATGTCGGTCGATCCGTCCGGGCCGGCAAGTGCGCCCTGCACGGTATAGATCAGGTCGAAGGCATTGAAGTTGCCGACGAAGGTGAGGATCGACACCATGCCGATCGCCGGCAGCACCAGCGGCAGCTTGATCTTCCAGAACTGGCTCCAGCCGGTGACGCCGTCGCATTCCGCCGCCTCGATCACCTCATCCGGGATGTTCAGCAGCGCCGCATAGATCAGCATCATCGGAATGCCGATATTCTGCCAGACGGAGATCAGCGATACCGCGATCAACGCCGAGCCGGGCTTGCCGAGCCAGGGCGCGAAGAAGGATTTCAAGCCGACCAGATCCATGAAAAACGGCGTGATGCCCCAGATCGGCGACAGGATCAGCTTCCAGATGAAGCCGACGATGACGAAGGACAACAGCGTCGGCAGGAAAATCGCCGTGCGGTAAAAGGTTGCGAGCCTCAGCTTCGGGATCGACAGCATGGCGGCAAGGGCGATGCCGACTGGATTCTGGACCAGCATGTGGATGGTAAAGAAGATGAAGTTGTTCTTCAGCGCCCGCCAGAAATCCGCCGCCCACCGCTCCTCGCCGAACAGCACCTGGAAATTGGCAAAGCCGACGAAGGTCGACTGGCCGTCCACCGTGTTGAACAGCGATAGGCGCAGCGTCTCCACCAGCGGCAGGATCATCACCGCCGAATAGATCATGAAGGCCGGCAGCAGGAAAACGAGGATATGCCAGCGTTTCGGCCGCGCCAGTGTTTTGATGCTGTCCTCAGACATTATGGCGCTGCTCATGGCTCTGCCGCTCCGACCCGTTTTTCGTCGATCGCCGCGTAGCGGCAAGGCGCTGCGCCGCCGGTCCCCGCCGCGCATGCCTGAACCAGCGGGCGAAAGTCGCCGGCGGAAGTGATTTCAGATTACATGTTTTCGGCCGGACGCCTTGCTTTTTCGCATAGGAACATCCCGCACGCGGGGCCCCACATCCGCCCTGTCGGGCACCTTCTCCCCGCAGGCGGGGAGAAGGTTAGGGTGAGGGGCAGTGCCCCGCAACTCCGATTTTACTTCGCCGGCTTGTACCAGCTGTCGAGACCCTTCTGCAGCTTTTCGGCGGCGACTTCCGGCGTATCGGTGCCGTTGATCACGTTGGCCGATTCAACCCAAGTCTCGTTTTCGAGGCTCGGGGTACCGCGCGCCAGGATCTGGTAGGTCGAGCGGATGGTCGGCTTGCACTTTTCACGCCAGGAGACGAATTCCTGGGCGAGCGGATCGCTCATCTTCACCGGCGTCGAATTCAGGCTGAAGAAGCCCGGCAGCGCGTTGGCGTAGATGTCGGCGAATTCCGGCGAGGCAACCCAGCTCAGGAACTTCTTGGCTTCTTCCGGATGCGCGCTCTTGGCGTTCAGGCCAACGCCGATGTCGGTGTGGTCCGAGATATAGCAGGTATCGCCAGCGGCCTTAACCGGCGGCGGGAAGGCGCCCATCTTGAACTGGGCCTGGGTGTTGAACAGGCCGATTTCCCATGAGCCGGCCGGATAGATGGCGGCGCGGCCGAGCGTGAACAGGTTCTGGCTGTCCGGATAGGTCTGGGCTTCGAAGCCGTCGCCGAGATAGTCCTTCCACTTGGCAAGAACGCGGAAGGGCTCGACCCACGGCGCGTCGGTCAGCTTCTGCTCGCCCTTGATGAGAGCGGCGCGGCCTTCCTCACCCTTCCAATAGGTCGGGCCGATGTTCTGGTAGCCCATGGTTGCGGCTTCCCAGAGATCCTTCGTGCCCATGGCCATCGGGATATAGGTGCCATCGGCCTTGATCTTGTCGAGCGCGGCGAAGAATTCGGCTTCCGTCGTGGGGATGGCGATACCGAGCTTGTCGAAGGCATCCTTGTTGTAGATGAAGCCGTGGATGACCGATGCCATCGGCACGCAGAAGGTTGCCGAACCATCGTCCGTCGTCCAGGCGGACTTGGCGACCGGCGAGAAGTTCTCCATGCCGGCAAGACCCGTGAGGTCGGCGAGGTGCTTCTTGTTGTAGAGTTCGAGCGAGACGTCGAACGGACGGCAGGTGATGAGATCACCAGCGGAACCGGCGTCGAGCTTGGCGTTCAGCGCAGCGTTGTATTCGGTCGGCGCCGTTGGCGCGAATTTCACTTTGATACCCGGATTCTTCGCTTCGAAGGCCGGGATCAGTTTTTCCTGCCAGATGGTCAGGTCGTCGTTGCGCCAGCTTTCGATCGTCAGCGTGACGTCTTCCGCATGCGCCAGCCCGGCGGAGCCGAGGATACTGGACGCAAGCAGCAAGCCTTTCAAAGTCGTGCGGGTCATTACGTTCTCCCTTTTATATGCGCCGGTCCGGCGCGGTTTTGGAACCCTTAAAAATCAATGTGCCGTGACGCTGGACAAGGCGCGGCGCAAGTTTTGACCGGCCTCGGCAAGTGCGGCTTCCGCCTCCACCACATCCTCTGCCCCAGCAGCAAGAAGAATGGCGATCTTCACCGAACCCGACGACGTGGTGAGATAGCGGCCCGCTTCCGTCGCGCCGATACCGGCGATATCTGAAACGATACGGACGGCGCGGCCGCGCAGTTTGGCATTGTCGGCCTTCAGATTGACCATGTGACCGTCGTAGACATGGCCGAGATGGATGCCGACGAGAGTAGAAAACATGTTGAAGGCGATCTTCTGCGCCGTCGCCGCCCCCATGCGGGTCGATCCGGAGATCACCTCGGGAGGAGTCTGCAACAGGATGGCCACTTCGGCATCCTCGAAAAGCATGGCGCCGGGATTGTTAGCCATGGCGATGACGCGTGCACCGCACTGCCGGGCTTCATCGGCTGCAGCCAGCGCATAGGGCGTCGAGCCGCTGGCGGAGACGGCAATCAGGCAATCGCCCTTGCCGATGCCGGCATCGCGCACATCCTTGCGCGCCAGATCCACGTCGTCCTCATAGCCGCCGGCGAGATCGGTCAGGCTTGCGGCACCACCAGCCAGCAGAACAACGATCTTGTCGTGACCAATTCCATACGTACCGGGCAATTCCAGCGCATCTGTCATGGCCATAAGACCAGAGCTGCCGGCGCCGGCATAGGCAAGGCGGCCACCACTGGCGAGCGCTTCGGCGGCGATCTGCGCGGCGGTTGCAAGCGGTTCGATCGCCGCATCGACAGCCTTGGCCGCAGCCTGCTGACCGGACGCAAGCAGACGAAGCGCCAGGACCGGATGCATCACATCCAATCCCACCGACTTGTCATGACGCTCTTCGGTCTTCAACGACGGCATGCGCTCAATCTCCCTCTCCGCAAATTAATGCCAAAAAAATACCAATTGTCTAGGAAAAATTAACACTCGAACAAAGAAAATTTTGGCCCTACAAAATAATCACGATATTTCAACTATTTAATTGATAATTCCAATTAAAGGCCAAATCCCTCTTGGTTAATGGTATTTTTTTGGTATCATTTTCTCCGGAGGTATCCATGCCACATTACATTCTGGGAATCGATGGCGGGGGCACGAGCTGCCGCGCGGCTGTAGCGGACGCCGAAGGGCGCATCCTCGGCCGCGGCAAAAGCGGTGCCGCCAACATTCTGACCGATCCCGACAATGCCCTGATCCATATTGTCGGCGCGGCCACGGCTGCGTTCGAGGAGGCGAATATCGCGCCCCCGGAGATCGGCTCAGCCTCAGCACTCCTCGGGCTGGCTGGCAGCAATGTCGGCGACGCCGTACATTATGTGAAGGAGCGCCTGCCGTTTGCGAAGGCCGATATCGAATCTGACGGGCTGATCGCCCTCCAAGGCGCTCTCGGCGACAGCGACGGTGCCGTCGCCATCCTCGGCACCGGCTCGATCTACATCGCCCGGCAGGGAAACGACATCCGCTACATCGGCGGATGGGGTTTTCAGATCGGCGATCTCGGCAGCGGCGGCCGCCTCGGCCATGCTCTTCTGCAGGAAAGCGTGCTGGCTTACGACCATATCCACCCTTCCTCGCCGCTGACCGATGCAGTGATGGCGGAATTCAACGCCGATCCGCGCGACGTCGTGGAGTTCGCACGCGTTGCGCGACCCGGCGAATTCGGCCGCTTCGCGCCGAAGGTTTTCGCGTTCGCGGAACGCAGCGACCCCGTGGCAATCGCCCTACTGCGGGCATCCGCGCAAGCGATCGACGAGGCGCTCGATGTCGTTGTGGAGCGTGGTAGCCGCAAGCTCTGCCTGCTCGGCGGACTGGCACCCCTCTATCGCCCCTGGCTGGCAGAGCGGCACCAGCGTTTGTTCGTGGAGCCGGAAGCCGACGCGCTGATCGGCTCGGTTGCGCTCGCCGCCAAGCGTTTTGCGGCTGGCACGAGAGAAACGGCATGACCCAGCATCTCGAGGCCATACTGCCGCTGGAGGGCCTGCAGGGCGGAGGCTCCGGCCCGCTATACCTGAAACTTCGGCAGTCGCTCGAGGAGGCGATCCTGTCGGGCAAGCTGAACCACGGCGATGCGCTGCCGCCCGAACGCGATCTGGCCGACTATGCCAGCATCAGCCGCGTGACCGTGCGCAAGGCCGTGGACGATCTGGTCAAGGATGGCCTCTTGGTGCGCCGTCATGGCTCCGGGACCTTCGTGGTCAAACCGGTGAGCCGTGTCCAGCAGTCGTTATCGCGACTGACCTCCTTTACCGAGGACATGGCGCGGCGCGGGCTGACGACGACGGCGCAGTGGATCGAGCGCGGGCTTTTCCACCCGTCGCCGGACGAGATGATGGTGCTTGGTCTGGCCGCCGATTCGCTCGTCGCCCGCCTCGGCCGCCTGCGCATCGCCGATGACATGCCGCTTGCCATCGAGCGGGCGAGCATTTCCGCCGAATTCCTGCCCGACCCTCTCCGGATTGGGTCATCGCTCTATGCCGAGCTCGACAAGACGAGATCGCGGCCGGTGCGCGCCGTGCAGCGAATTTCCGCCTGCAGCCTGAAGGATCCGGACGCGGCGATGCTCGGCGTGCCGGTTGGATCGGCGAGCCTGTCAATCGAACGTATTTCCTATCTCGCCTCCGGCCGCGTCGTCGAATTCACCCGCTCGCTCTACCGGGGCGACGCCTACGACTTCGTGGCGGAACTGACCCTGCCGGAATCGTAAGAACGGCCCAAAGATGAAAGACACGACCATGCAGACCAATATGCGGCGCGAAATCGATGAGATTCCCGAAGCGGCCGCCCGCCTTCTCGACCAGTCCGGAGCCGCGATCAAACAGGCCGGCGCGGCGCTGCGCGAAAAGGATCCGGCCTTTCTCGTCACCATCGCCCGCGGCTCGTCCGATCATGCCGCCCTGTTCCTGAAATACGCAATCGAGCTTTCTACCGGACGGCCCGTTGCGTCGCTTGGGCCTTCGCTTGCCTCCATCTACGGCGCGAAGATGCAGCTGTCCGGTGCCGCCTCGATTGCGATTTCGCAGTCCGGCAAGAGCCCGGACATCGTCGCCATGACCGAAGCGGCCACCAAGGCCGGGGCCGTGACGATAGCGCTTACCAACACCCTGCCCTCGCCGATTTCACAAGCCAGCACCCATCCGCTCGATATTCTCGCCGGCCCGGAAATCGCCGTTGCCGCGACCAAATCCTACGTCAACTCGATCGTCGCTGGGCTTGCCATTCTCGGCGAATGGACCGCCAACGAGGCCTTACAGCGCGCCGTCGCCGACCTGCCGGCGCAATTCGCCCAGGCCGTGAAGCTCGACTGGCAGGCGCTCGCGAACGAACTCGGGGATGCGGAATCGCTCTTCGTGCTCGGCCGCGGGCCGGCGCTTGCCATCGCCAGCGAGGCAGCGCTGAAATTCAAGGAAACCTCCGGCATGCATGCGGAAGCCTATTCAGCAGCGGAAGTGCTGCATGGACCGGTGGCGCTGGTCGAGAAGCGCTTCCCCGTCATCGGCCTTGCCGCGCGCGATGCGGCCGAAGGGTCGGTCACCGGCATTCTCGACGGTCTCAGCGGCAAGGGCGCGCTTGCCTTCGTCACGTCCTCCAACGCCAAGGCAGCGATGGTACTGCCCTTCGTCGAGACCGGCCATCCGATCACAGACGCGCTGACGCTGATCCTTCCATTCTACGGCTTCGTCGAATCCTGGTCGCGCTCGCGCGGCCTTAACCCTGATGCGCCCGTCGCCCTCAAGAAGGTAACGGAGACAAGATGACCGCACAGACAGCTATCACCGGCGCCCGGATTTTCGACGGCCTCCTGTGGCACGATGGCCAGTCCCTGCTGCTGGACGGCGGAACCGTCACCGGCATTTTGCCGGAGACCGAGCTGCCCGCCGGCACCGAAACGATCGGCGCCAAGGGGCAACTGCTGGTGCCCGGCTTCATCGACCTGCAGGTCAACGGCGGCGGTGGCGTGATGCTGAATGATCGCCAGGACGTCGATGCCATCCGCACCATCTGCGCCGCCCACGCGCAATTCGGCACAACGGCCCTTTTACCGACGCTCATTACCGATACGTTCGAGGTTCGCGCACGCACGATCGAGGGCGGACGCCAGGCAAAGGCTGAAGGTGTGCCCGGTTTCCTCGGGCTTCATCTGGAGGGACCGCATCTTTCCATTGCCCGCAAGGGTGCACATGATCCGGCGCTCATCCGTCCGATGGAGCAGACGGATCTCGATGCCATGCTCGCCTGCGCAGGCGTATTCGATGCGATGATGGTGACCGTTGCGCCCGAAAATACAACGGCTGCTCAGGTCAAGGCGCTGGCAGAAGCCGGCATCGTTGTCAGCCTTGGTCACACGGATACAGGCTACAGGACCGTTGTCGAATATGCGGCCGCCGGCGCCCGCACGATCACCCATCTGTTCAACGCCATGAGCCCGCTCGGCCATCGCGAGCCCGGCGTCGTCGGCGGCGCCCTCGATACCGGCAGCCTCTACGCAGGGATCATCGCCGATGGTTTCCACGTCGATCCGGTGTCGATGGGTGTGGCGCTGCGCGCCAAGGCCGGACCGGGGCGTATCTTCATCGTCACCGATGCCATGTCGACGATCGGCTCCGACCAGACCAGTTTTCTACTCAACGGCCGTGAGATCTTTCGCAAGGACGGGCGCCTGACGCTGGCCGACGAGACGCTCGCCGGCGCCGATATCGATATGCTGTCGTCGGTGCGCTTTGCGCATGAAAAGCTGAACCTGCCGCTCGGCGAGGCGATCCGCATGGCCTCGGCCTATCCGGCGGACGCCGTGGGCATTGCCGCCCGCAAGGGCCGGCTGGTGCCGGGCCTCGACGCCGACTTCGTCGTGCTGACGGAAGGGCTGGACATGGTTTCGACCTGGATCGGTGGCAAATGCGTTTTCAAGGCATAAATTGGGCGGCTTGTCAGGGCGCTGCCGTCAGCCGCGCTTTCAGTGTGCGGACAACACTTGCATCCGTCCGCTTGGCACTCGGCGCGACAAAGCCGAGCGATACCAGCCGCGGATCATAAGCCGGCCGATCGGTCGAGCATGACGAATGAACCTCACTCACCGCAAGCCGTGACAGCAGTCCGTCGATCGTATCCAAGGTCACGCCTGACCCCGGCATGATGGAGATGCGGCCACTGGCGGCCGTGATGATCGATGCCAGAGCATCAACACCATCCAATGCCTTTTTCGCCCCACCCGACGTCAGGATGCGCTCGAAGCCGAGATCGACTGCGATTTCCACCGCCTCGGCAAAATCCGGCACCAGATCAAAGGCCCGGTGCAGCGTCAGGCTCAGTCCCGCAGCATGCTCGACCAACAGCCGCAATGTGGCCACATCCAGGCCACCATCTCGACCGCTTGCCCCCAGAACGACACCGGCAAGGCCTACGGCGCGCACTGCATCGATCTCCGCGCGCATGACGCCGATATCGTCGGCATTGAATACGAAATCGCCGGGACGCGGCCGGATCATCGCATAGACGGGAACAGCGAGTTTGGCCGCCATGGTCATCAGTCCCGGCGAGGGCGTGAGGCCGCCGACGGAGAGCGCCGAGCATAGCTCGATGCGATCGCCGCCGCCTTCGACCGCTGCCATGAGACCCGCCGCGTCATCGACGCAGACTTCCAGAAGAATATTGGTCATTGGGATTCTCCGCCAAGGCCGAGGACGGCAGCACCAATCAGGCCCGGCTCGATGCGGCATTCACCGGGCACGACCAAGGGCCGATCGAATTTCCGCAGGATACGCGAGCGCACAGTCGTGTCGATCTGCGCAATGAGCGGCGCCACATTTGAAAGGCCGCCACCGACCGGAACGATCGTCGCGCCGGTGATGTTGACCGTCAGTGCCAGTGGCGAGCTGACGAGATCGACGAGCACATCAATGGTCCGGGCAGGCTCGGCATCACCCTGTTGCCAGAGTGTCGTGATCTCTTCGCTGGTCAGCGTCTTGCCATGCAGCGTCCGGTGCAGGCGCTCCATGCCGCGCGCGCCGCCGATCGTATCAACGCAGCCGCGCTGGCCGCAGCCGCAATCGAAGGCGGGGATGGCGACCGGTGGTGTGCCGGCTACGGAAGCGACCGCCGGGCCGTGGCCCCATTCGCCGGCGAAACCGCCATCCGCGTTGATCAGCCTGCCATCCACCACAAGGCCGCCGCCAACACCAGTGCCGAGGATGACGCCGAGCACGATCCGATGGCCGCGGCCGGCGCCAGCGGCGGCCTCCGCCAGCGCGAAACAGTCCGCATCATTGGCGAGGAGCACGGGCAGGCCGAGGAAAGCGGACAGGTCGGCAGAAAGCGTGCGGCCGTCGATGCAGGGGATGTTGGCGCACTTGATCGCCTTGGTTTCCGGATCGACGCCGCCGGTAATCGATATGGCGATGCGGTCGGGCGCGCCGCCCGCTTCATTAATGACATCGCGGATTGTCGCAGCAAAAGCGTCGAAGTCATCAAGCGGCGTCGGCCGGCGCGCCAGCGGCTGGACGCTATCCGCGGAATGGGCGACGGCACCCTTGATGGCCGAGCCACCAATGTCGAAACAGACGATCATGCGTCACCACGGATGACGGCTTCCGCGGAAAGCGCCGCCGACAACATGCGCTCATCCTCATTCCTTTGGCCGGAAAGCAGGAAACCGACCGGCATGCCGGCATCGCCCGTGCCGCAGGGAATGGAGACGCCGCAGCCATCGAGAAAATTGCCGATCGAGGTGTTGCGCAGCGTTTTTCCGTTGGCCTTGAAAAACAGGTCGTCATCGGCAAGCAGTGGCGCGATCGGCGGCGCCACGTGCGGCAGGGTCGGATGCGCCATCAGTTCGCCCGGCTCGAGAGCGTCGGCCAAAGCTGCGATCAGCCGCTGGCGGGCATCGAGGATAGCGACGTAATCGGTCATGCCGATCTTTTCGCCGAGCCGCGTGCGCGCGACGACGCGCTGATCCATCCGTTCGGCATCGGCGCCCTGAAGGCGCTCCTTGTGCAGCGCATAGGCCTCGGCCGTTACTAGGGCGCCATGGCGCGCCGCCAGCCCGAAAATCTCAGCAAAGACCGGGAAGGCGCGCCGCGCGATCCGGGCGCCTGCCTTTTCCAATCGAACGATCGCGGCCTCGAAGGCGGCAACGACGGCGGTCTCGGCATCGTCGAACACGACGGTTTCCGGTATCACAAGCTTCAGATCGCTGAGGTCCGTCCGGCTGACATCCGGCGCCGTGCGGCCACGCATCGCGGCGTCGATCCAGATGGCGTCCAGCACGGTACGGCAGAGCGGCCCGAGCGAATCGAGGCTTTTTGCCAGCGGGAAAACGCCCTGCATCGAATAACGGCCGCGCGTTGCCTTGTAGCCGACGATACCATTCAATGCCGCGGGAATGCGGATCGAACCGCCCGTGTCCGTGCCGATCGCGACGGGCACCAGACCGGCGGCTACCGCCACACCGGATCCCGCGGACGAGCCGCCCGGAATGCGTGGCACGTCGCGAGAGGCGGCGTTGTGCGCCGTACCGTAATGCGGATTGATGCCGAGGCCGGAAAAGGCGAACTCGCTCAGATTGGTGCGGCCGACGCTGACCATTCCGGCGCTCGCAAGCGCCTTGACCACGACTGCATCTGCCCTTGCCGGCGCACCATCTACCAAGACGGCGGAGCCGGCTGTTGTTACCGAACCTTTCGTGTCGAACAGATCCTTCCATGCCACCGGAATACCGTCGAGAAGGCCGAGGGACCGGCCAGACCGAATGCGTTCGTTCGAGGCCTTTGCTTCTGCTAGCGCGCGCTCACCCAGCAAGGCGGTGAAAATCGCCTGATCCCGGTGCCCGGCTATTTTGTCAAGCGTGGCCGTGGCCAGTTCCACCGGATCGACAGTGCCCGCCTGCAGCAGGACGGAAAGCCCCGCAGCCGACATGTTTCCGTCCACTCTGTTCATCGTCATTTCTCCGAAACTGCATTCCGTCGCGACATCATATCGGTGCGGCCGGTGATTTGGCAGCGCATTCCGCCTCCTTCGCACATGATTTTCGCCACGGCCTTGCCCGGTGACGCCCTCCCGCCTACATGCCCAAGGTGGCAAAACGGCTGCTAACGATACGGAGATGAGGGATGATATTCGAAGCGGCGCGGCTTTCCTTTGCCAATCTTTTTGCACCTGAGACGCGTTCGGTTTTCTGGAAGGTCCTAGGCCTGACGCTGCTGGCGCTTGCCGGACTTTGGCTGGCACTACGCGAACTCTTCGCCTACCTCGCCTTGCCGTGGCTCGACGGACTCATTCCCGGCACATCCGGCTGGGAAGGGTGGCTTGCCTTCGTCATCGGCCTATTTGCCAGCCTCGGCATCGCGCTGGCGCTGGCGCTGCTTCTGGCGCCGGTCACAGCGCTGATCGCCGGCTTTTTTCTCGACGATGTGGCGGAGGTGGTCGAGAAGCGCGACTATCCGGCGGAACCGGCTGGCCATCCCCTGCCGCTGGGCGAAGCGATTGCCGGAACCATAAAGTTCCTGGGCGTGATCATTGCCGGGAACATCGTGGCGCTGGTCCTGCTGCTCGTCCCCGGTATCAACCTGATCGCCTTCTTTCTGGTCAATGGCTATCTGCTCGGCCGGGAATTCTTCGAGTTCGCCGCCATGCGCCATCGGCCGCCCGCCGAGGCGCGGCTGTTTCGCACCAAGCATGCCGGCACCGTCTTTTTGGCAGGCCTCATTCTCGCAGCCTTCCTCGCCGTGCCAATTCTCAATCTGCTGACGCCTCTCTTTGCCGCCGGCATGATGGTGCATCTTCACAAGAAGCTGTCCCAACGCGACCCGGCGTTTCATCAGCAACTGAATCAGGGCGTAATGTCGTAGCTTTTACAATTAGTCTATATTGACTAATTGTAAATTTTGTTGGATAAGACTGCATGTCTCATCCATTGATGCCCTACATCCCCGTCTGCGACGCGATCGCCACGCTGTTTGCGCCGTATGTGGAGGCCGTTCTGCACGATCTCGATAGCGGGCTGATTTTCCATATCGCCAATGTCTTCTCGAAGCGGCGGCCGGGGGACAGTTCACTCAACGAGGCTGACCTGGCGTCCTCGCTCGAAGACGATGTGATCGGTCCCTATGGCAAATCCAATTGGGACGGCCGCCGGCTGAAGGCGATCACGGCGGTGCTGCGCGATGCTGAGGGCAGGCCGATCGGGCTGCTCTGCATCAACCATGACATCGAAGCCTTTGCGGGGGTCTTCGATCAGTTGAGATCGATGGTCGATATCGCCGCGCCCATGCCGAAGACGTCGGCGTTGATGGCGGAGGATTGGCGCGAGGCGGTCAATTCCGTGATCGGCGACTTCCTTGGCACACGCAGGGCCGCACTTGCGGGTCTGACGAGCGCTGACATGGACGACCTGATCGGCATGCTTGACGCACGCGGCGTCTTCGCGATCCGCAAGGCCGTTCCCTACGTCGCCGCCATCCTGAAGCTGTCGCGGGCGACAATCTATAACCGCCTTGGCGCCGTCCGCCAGAAACAGGAAGCCGCCAATCAGGAGAACCGCAGTGATAAAGCCGATGCGTGATTTTGCGCTGGAAACCTACATGTCCAAATGGGAGTTCGTCGCGAAATACAACATGACCGCCTCCGACGCGGAAAGCATGCAACTGGCGGAATTGCTTGCCATGGCAAGCAACGAGGATCGTTCCGATTTCGAACATCTGAGCCTCGGCTATACCGAAACCTTTGGCGCGCCCACACTCAGGCAGGAGATCGCCGGCACCTATGACACGGTCGAGCCGGAAAACCTGATCTGCTTTGCCGGTGCCGAAGAGGCGATCTATGTGGCGATGAAGGTGCTGCTGACCGCGGGCGACCACGCCATCATCATCACGCCGAACTACCAGGCCGCCGAGACCCTTCCGCTCAGCATCTGCGCCGTTACCGGCGTGGCGCTCGATATGGACAATGATTGGGATCTCGACATCGGCCGCATCAAAGCGGCGCTTCGGCCGAACACGAAACTGATCTCGATCAATTTCCCCAACAACCCCACCGGCAGGATCCTGCCGCGCACGACCTACGATGCTCTCATCGAACTCTGCCGCATGCACGGCATCTGGCTGTTCAGTGACGAAGTCTACCGGCTGATCGAAAAGGACGAAGCCCTGCGCCTGCCGCAGGCCGTCGATGTCTATGAGCGCGGAATTTCGCTCAACGTCATGTCGAAAGCCTATGGCCTGCCGGGACTACGGATCGGTTGGCTGGCAGCCAGGGACCGCGAATTTCTGGTACGCTGCGAGCGCTACAAGCATTTCCTGTCGATCTGCAATTCGGCGCCATCGGAAATCCTGGCGCGAATTGCGTTGAAGAACCGAGACCAGATCCTGGCACGGACGCGGGGCATCGTTCGCAGCAATATCACCGCGCTGAACGCATTCTTTGCCGAATTCCCGCATCTGTTCGACTGGCGCGAGCCCGATGGGGGTTGCGTTGCCTTCATCCGCTACAGGGGCGCGGATGGCGTCGAGGAGTTTACCAGGCGCGTTGTCGAGGAAGCCGGCGTGTTCTTCCTGCCGTCGAGCGTCTATCGCTCGGATCTGACGCCTGTTCCGGAAAACTGCCTGCGCATCGGCTTCGGCCGCCTGCATGTGCCGGAAGGGCTCATCGCCCTACGCAATTGGCTCCGGTGCAACCGCGTTTAATCTTGTGGAAGACGCCGGCTAAATATCGGCTTCACTAGTGATGTATTGCGGCTGGTCAGGGCTCACTTCGATCTTCTGGCGAAGCTGGCGCACATAGACGCGCAGGTACTGCACGTCGGCCGCATTGCCCCAGACCCGTTTCAGCAGGCGCTGTTTTCGACCATGCGGCCGAGGACGCTGGTGAGGTCTGCGCCGAGGGCAAATACTGTCACCATCCGGATGAAGTTGGAGATCGCATCCGGATTTTCGAACCGATGTTGAATAGTCCGCGCCTCGTGAACGTTTTGCAAAGGCTGCAACCGATCTTTCTCCATGCATCGCCAGGAATACTCGCCAATGTTGTATTGTGTTTCTCTATTCCTACACCCTTCACGCAAAGCAACGCGCATGTGCCCGTCCGGCTTGACTTTTGGGGTGGTCAAATCCAGTGATCATTTGTGCATTGTTGGGGAAACTGCATGAAATACGCATCCATGGGGACTGTGTATGCGTTGGGAGTGCTCTGTCTCGCCGTGTCTGCGGCACTGGCAGACCCTTTGCCACGCCCATTCCCCGCCGCCGGATCGGTCATCGCCCGCAAAACCGGCGAGGAGGTGCGTTTCGTCGATGTCTCCAACTGGCGCTATGTCGATCTGCAGCAGGACCTTCTGAGCGGCGACGTCCTGCGCACCAACGCGAACGGCCAGCTCGCCGTCCTGTTTTCCGACCGCACCCAGATGCGCCTCGGCCGCAATACCTCACTTCTCGTCAAGCAGATGGGCGGCACCGGCGATACGGGGCTCGAACTGCAATCCGGTACGATCTGGGCGCGCGCCGAACGGGGGGGGCAGGGCGTATCCATAGACACTCCTGCCGCGACAGCCGCCATTCGCGGCACCGACTGGACGATGACGGTCGGCGCGGACGGCAAGACCTCGCTGATCGTGCTGGAAGGGCTGGTCGAACTCAGCAATGCCTATGGCAGTGTTGAGGTCGCGCAAGGCGAAGGCGCCGTCGCGGCGATCGGCAGGGCACCGTCGAAGATCATCATCGCCAAGCCGAAAGACCGGGAACAGATGCTGTTCAGCCTGCAGCTGCGGACGGCCTTCCAGTGGATGCCGGCGACACCTTTGATCGTCCCGCAGATGCGCAGCGAGCGACGCCGCATCGAGGCCGAAGAAGCCGGCGCCCGCTCGGCGGAGGATTGGCTGAGCCTGTCGGAAATCTATCTGGCGCTCGATGGAAAACAGAAGGCAACCAATGCGCTGGCTGAGGCACGCGCTAGCGGATTGCGCGGCGCCCAGGCAGCGCGGGCGGATCTGATCGAGGCACTGATCGCCGGTTCCGAGAACCGTTATAAGGACGCGGCTACGCTGTTTGAAAGGGCCAGGCCAGGGCTTGATGCCAAGCGCCGCGCGATCGCTGCCTATGGCGGTTATTTTGCCCGGTCTCTTGCCGACCCCAACCATGTCGAAGAACCGCCCAAGACCGGCAACAGTGGCTACGCGGCCATGGCAAAGGCATGGACCATCGGTTTTCGCCAAGATATTCCGGCAGCGCTTGCGGCAATCAAGGAGGGTGAGCGCAAGACGCCGGGCGACCCGACGCTGCCCGGGGTGCGCGCACAACTCGCCATTCTGCTTGCCGACGAAAAGGAAGTTGTCGATGGGTTTGAACGCGCACTGGCGATCGACCCGGACGATCCGACCGGACTGGAAGCGCGGGCGGACTACAAGCTCTATATTTTGCACGATCGGCAGGGCGCGCTCGACGATCTGAACCGCGCCCTGCAAACCGCGCCGGGCTCCAGCAATATCTGGAACACGATTGGCCTTGCGCAATCCGACCGGGATGCCAACAGGGAAGCCGAAGCCGCCTATAGGAAGGCGATCGAACTCGACCCGCTCGATCCCGTCGGCCACGCCAATCTGGCTCTTCTCTATCTCGACGAGATGCGCATGGCCGAGGCCAAGCGCGAGATCGACGAAGCGATAAAGGTCGACCCGTCATTCGATATCGCGCTGGTGGCCCGCGGCCTTTACTACCTGCAGACCGGGGAAATGGACAAGGCGGTCGAAGACCTGCTCGCCGGTTCGACGGCCAATCCCGGCTATTCCCAGGCGCAATTGCTGCTCGCCGCCGCCCACTATGAAAAGGGTGATCGGCTACCTGCGGCCCAGGCACTCGACAATGCCGAGCGCCTCGATCCCAACGATCCGGTCATCCCCGTCGTCCGCACGGCGATAGCCATCGACGAATATGATTCCGATGCTGCGATCCGCAACGCGCAGGAGATCATGCGCCGGACACGTGCCCGGGGCGGCGACTACGCACCGCTCGGCGCCAACCAGCAGGCCGGGTCGACCCTCAACGACGCTTTCCGTCTGCAGGGTCTCGATGCCTGGGGACAATATTATGGTGACGCGGTGTTCGATGCCTTTACGGGGTCGAGTTATATCGATCAGGCGGTGCGTGGCAGCGTCAACCCGTTCGGGAATACATACAGTTACGACAATATGTCCATCGTCAACAGCTCGAACGAGGCGTCGTTTTCGGCGTTGTTTCAGGGGCTGCTGCTCGAACCGCATATGCTGGCAAGCCGTGAGCGGACCGCAAATCTCGCCAAGATGCCGTTTTTCGAGGCCGCGCTAGCCGGCGGCGTCACTGTCGATAGCGAGAACACCGGATGGAACGCCGAGGCCGAGGTACGGGCGCTAGCGCTTTCGCCTTACCCAATCAGTTTCTACGGCAATCTTCAGTGGAACGAGCCGAAAGATTCGCTCGATGTCGGCCGCGGGCTGACGCTTGAAAGAGAAATCGATATTATCGGGGGTAACGGATATTTTTCGCAGTCTCCCACTCCTGACGATCGCATAGTCGCCTATCTTAACTACGCTTCCTCTGATGACCTTCAAAATATCGCCGGACTACCGCCCTTGTTCGCAGGCAGCGATGGCTTCGACGTTTCAGGGTTGACCACAGGTCTCGGATGGAGCCACACGTTCGGCTATCGCAATGTCGCGAATGCCGCCCTGTTCTACACTGACCAGAAAAACACATCCCGCAACGATGCAACGTATGTCGATATCCTTGTCACGCCCTTTGGAGACGTACCTGTCCCACGCAGGACCATTCTCGTCGATGACCGCAATCAAAAGAGCTACATAGCCACACTCAGCCATACGTATGGCGATGGCGATCTAACGTGGCGGTACGGCGTTGAAGGCGGCTTGGTGAAAGCATCCTCAAGGACAACGGTTTACGACTACTTTCCATATTTTCCTGGCGTCCGGGCGACTTCAATATCTGCACCCGCATCGGAGACATCAACGCTGGTTCGCGCCTATATCGACGCGCTTTATGAGATAACGCCTGACCTCAAGGCCGAAGGCGCGCTTTTTGGTCGGTACGTCAACGGAGATAGCGAAAACATCGCGCGGCTGGAACCACGTCTTGGGCTCGCCTGGGCTCCCGCCGATGGCCACTGGCTGCGCGCTGCCTTCCTAAGGCAGGGTGATGATTTTGAAACCGCGACGCTCTCCCCAATCGGCATCGTTGGTCTTCAAACGAACCAAACTGACGTGGCATCGACGGGGTATACGGATACCTTCGCCTTGCGATGGGACGCGGAATGGTCAGATCGTGTATTCACCGCAATCGACTATCAGCATCAGGAATTGAACGATCTATCTGTCACGTTGCCTCTCTCCACCTCGGCGCTGATCGTATCCGACGGCCGCATTGACCGCGTCGCCATGACCGCAAACATCGCACTCGGCCGCGGTTTCGGGCTCGCGGCGACAGCAGCCTATACCGATTCGGAAAATCGTGACCCGACCGCAGGACCGGTCGGGGGTCCGATACCTTTCATTCCAGACAAGACGGGACAGGTCGCCCTGACCTGGGTCAACACCGCCAACATCAAGGCGACACTGGCCGCAAACTATGTCGGCGAGCGCGTCGGACCCGGAGTTGGCCTGCCGGTGGACGACTACTGGACCTTGGATGCCGCGTTGATATGGGAGCCTTTCGACAAGCAAGTGGAAGTGGAGCTTGCCGCCTTTAATCTTCTCGATGAGGATTTCAACCTAGCACCTGGCATTCCCGGCTGGGGGCCGACCTTCAAGGGGACGGTGAAAGTGCGCTTTTGATGGCTGCGTTCAATGTGCTTCGCGGGCACACAGGCGGCCCTTCGACCGAAACAGCCGCCAGGCGCATCCGACGCCGGCGCACCCGCTTGAGCCTGCTCGCGGCCCTCACAGTCGTCGTTCTTTCCTTCGCATCCCTAAACTCGCCCTTCTCGCTGGTCGAACTGCGCAGCTTCGACTATCTCTCCACCGTCTCGCCACCACCGCTGCGGAAGGATGGGCCGGTGATCGTGGCGATCGATGAGCCGTCCATGGCGGAGATCGGCAGCCAGTGGCCCTGGCCGCGCGCGCTGCACAAGCGGCTGATCGAAGCGCTGCGCGGAGCCGGTGCGAAAGCGATCGGCATCGATATCATCTTTGCCGAACCCTCGGTCGCGCCTGAAAACGATGCCGCCCTTGCTGCCGCGGCAGGCCCGGACGTGGTGCTGGCGGGCGACGAGACGCTGATTGAGACGCCGCAAGCCGATCAGTTCGTCAGAACGGAACCGCTGGCTCGGTTTATCGAACGCGGCGCGAAGACCGGCATCGCATCGGTGCAGTTGAGCGGCGACGGGACATTGCGGCAGGTTCCGGCCTATGCGGACGGCTTTGCAGCACAACTTGCGCGAACCGCCGGACGGCAGGAACAGGCGCGGTCTGGACCGGCACTGCTCCAGATGTTCGGGCCGGCGCGAACCTATCCGACCGTATCCTATTATCAGGCACTCGATCCCGGCCAGTTCCTGCCGGAGGGTTTCTTTCGCGACCGTGTCGTCATCGTCGGGCTCAGCCTGCAGAACGCACCAACCCTCCAGGCCGGCGGCGCGGATGCGTTTGCGACACCATTTACAGTGCATACAGGCCAATTGGTCGCCGGCGCCGAAATCCAGGCGACGATCTTCGACAACATAACCCAAGGCCTGTTCATCGAACGGGCCGGGCGTCCGATCGTGATTGTCGCGATTGCCCTTGGTGCCTTGCTGGCAGCCACCATGGTCTTCCGTTCGACCGGTTGGCTGACGGCGGCCCTCAGCGTTTTGGTCCTACTCCTTTTTGCAGCTGCGAGCTACGCGCTACTCAGGCTCGGCCACGTCTTCGTGTCCCCGGTTGGCCCGGTACTGTCTTATATCGGCGTCGTCGCGGGCCAGACCGGGCTTGATTACGCCGCAGAGCGGCGCAGTCGCCGGGATATCACACGCGCCTTTTCGCGCTACCTTTCCCCGGCGCTGGTCGAGCGCCTCGCCAACGATCCGTCACAGCTGAAACTTGGCGGCGAGCGGCGGACGCTGACCGTTCTTTTCTGCGATGTGCGCGGCTTCACCACGATTTCCGAGACCTTGAAGGATGATCCCGAGCAGCTGACAGCCCTGATCAACCGGCTGCTGACGCCGCTTTCGGAAATCGTGCTCGAAAGCGGCGGCACGATCGACAAATATATCGGCGACTGCTTGATGGCCTTCTGGAACGCGCCACTCGACGATCCGGATCATGCCAGCCATGCTGTGGGCGCTGCGCTGCGCATGCTGGAGGCGATCGAGGCCCTCAATGCCGAACTGCAGCTGGAAGCCGAAGACGACGGCAGCAAGCCGCATGTGCTGAAGATCGGCATCGGCATCAACACCGGCGATTGCGTTGTCGGCAATATGGGCTCATTGCGCCGCTTCGACTATTCGGTGCTCGGCGATTCCGTCAATCTCTCCTCGCGGCTTGAAGGCGAATCGAAGAACTACAGTGTGCCGCTGCTGATCGGCGAGCAGACGGCGCGGTTGAGCGCGGCCGACTTCACCAGCGCCGAACTTGACAGCATCACCGTCAAGGGCCGTACCGCGCTCTCGCCGATCTTCACGATCCTGCAACCCGAGCCGTCGCCGCAAGCTCTGGCGAACCACAAGCAGCTGCTTGCCGCCAAGTACGCCGGAACACTGCACGCGCAGGATCCGGCCCTTTATCAACTCGAACGGGAGATTCCGCAGCTTGGCGGCTACTACCGTCTGCTGCGATCGCGCCTCACCTGACAGGCAGGTCACCGCCGGACTCAGCGCCGGTGGCGATCGGGCATGCAGCCCTTAGGACTGCATGGGAACAAACATGCCCAACTTTACGTCTTTGAGGACGACGTTCGTGTGGATTCGCTTGATCTGGGGATTCTGCGACATGATCTGTGCCGTGATTTCATCATATTGGCCAACGTCCTGTGCCGTGATGATCGCAACAAGGTCCACAGAACCGGTTACGTAATAGACCTGCTGAATGTGATCTTGCTTGGCGACCCAAGTGCGGAATTTCGAAAGCGCATCGTAGTTTTCGCGCTCGATCTCCATTCCCGCTATGAACGTCATCGGATTTCCCGCAATCTTTCGATCAACGAGAGCTATTTCCGCTGAAATGATTCCCTCTTCTCGCATCCGCTTCAGACGGCGTTGAACGGCGGACGCCGAAAGGCCGATCATCTCGCCGACCGCCTCCGCCTTAACCTGACAATCGCGCTGCACGATCTCAAGGATGCTTCGGTCGAATTGATCCAGTGGTTCCGTCATCTATCCCGCCCTGTGCGTGCGCTGCTTCAACAGCATCCCTGGCGCCTCTGAAGGACGCAGCAAGGCTGTAGTGATTTGCCGCAGCCTATACCAGGTCAGCGCGGCGAATCTTCAAAAATTTGCCAACAGGCGCCTTACATCCGCGCCCCATGCGAAATTTCACATGCCAGCGGACATTTGGTCATCGAGCACGCAGAATGACCAATTCTTTGGCCATTTGGCACGCTTCAACGCTCCCCTGTCGTCGTTCACCATGTCGTATCGCTCAGGAGAGGAAATGGCATGACACAGCACTATATTGCGCTTATCGGTTTCGGCGGTGTCTGATGATCAACGACCCCTCCGATTACCGTTTCGACGCCATGCCGTTCGGTGGTTTCAAATATGGCAGCATGGGCCGAGAAGGTGTCCGCTTTGCCTGCGAGGACATGACCCAACCGAAAGTCATCTGCATCAACCGAACCTAACTCGCCGCCTTTCCGCATGGCGAACATCCTTGCGCGCGCACTCCGCACCATATACGGCAATTGCGCGAAAATACCGCACACCAGAACGATACTATCCGCCCAAACGACCACAAAAAATGCAGTGGGGAACCAGAGGAATGACGAAGAAGGCTCCTCCCGCCTTGCTCGTGGACGATGTTCACAAGAGTTACGGGATCCATGAAGTTCTGAAAGGCATATCGCTATCGGCGCAAAAGGGCGATGTCATCTCGCTCATCGGATCTTCTGGCTCCGGAAAGAGCACCTTCCTTCGGTGCATCAACTTTCTGGAGATCCCGGATCGCGGCCGCTTTGTCATCAACGGCGAAGATGTCTTGCTGAAATCCGGCCAAGGCGGACGCGTGTATCCGGCCAGTTGGCGGCAGATCGAACGGATCCGGACCGGTCTTGCCATGGTGTTCCAGAGTTTCAATCTTTGGCCTCACATGACCGTGCTCGAAAATGTCATCGAGGCCCCGGTGTACGTCCTGAAAATGAACCGCAAGGAAGCGATCGAACGGGCGGAAGGACTGCTTGCGAAGGTCGGACTTTACGAGAAGCGGCACGTCTATCCGGCTTTCATGTCGGGCGGGCAGCAGCAACGCGCGTCGATCGCCCGCGCCCTGTGCGTCGATCCCGCAGTGATGCTGTTCGACGAACCCACGTCCGCGCTCGATCCGGAACTTGTCGGCGAAGTGCTCAAGGTCATCCGCGACTTGGCGGAAGAGGGGCGGACTATGCTGCTCGTCACCCACGAGATGAAATTTGCCCGCGACGTCTCCAATCACGTCATGTTCCTGCATCAGGGACGCGTCGAGGAGGAAGGACCGCCGGCTCAGGTTTTCGGTGCTCCGATCAGCGCCCGCTGCCGGGAATTCACGGGCGCGCTCAACAGTTGATCGTCCAACCGCGTCCATTCTGCCCAAACTCGAAAAGGGGAATTGCATGAAATTGTTGTCTATCCTGCTGACCGGAGCCGCGCTTGCGGTTTCAAGCGGCGCAGCCAATGCCGAAGTCCGCTTCGGCATCATGAACGAAGCCTATCCGCCCTTCTTTACCAAGGACGCCTCCGGCACCTGGGTCGGCTGGGAAGTCGAGCTGATGGATGCCGTCTGCGCCGAGATGAAGGAAACCTGCTCCATCGTCGACATGTCCTGGGACGGTCTTATTCCCGGACTCGAGGCGAAAAAATTCGATGTCATCTGGTCATCAATGTCGATCACCGATGAGCGCAAGAAGACCATCGACTTCACCAACAAATACTACAACACCCCAAGCAACCTGATAGGCGCCAGGGATGGCGAGACCGGTGTCTCGCCTGACGATGTCGCCGGCAAGACCATCGGCATCCAGGTTTCGACCATCCAGTCGGACTACTACAAGAAATACTTCGCCGACAAGGCATCGGAAAACACCTACACGACGCTGGATGAAGCGTTTCAGGACCTTTCCGCCGGCCGGATCGACTATGTCTTCGGCGATTCCATCCCGTTGTCGGAATTCCTGAAATCCGATTTCGGAAAGGACTGCTGCGAGGACAGGGGCAATGTGAAGGACGATCCGGCAATTCTGGGGTCGGGCATTGGCGGCGGGCTGCGCAAGGACGATCACGCCCTGCTTGACAAGCTGAATGCAGCCATCGCCGCTGTCAGGGCGAATGGCAAATATGCCGAAATCTCCAAGAAATACTTCGACTTCGATCCATATGGCGAGTGACTGACGAAAACGGCGCATGCAGGTTCCTCATGCGTCGTTTTTCCGACTAGCCGGCTGAAGCGGCAGGCTACGCGTGATTTACGCTGCGTGGCCTTTCGCCAGCATCCCCTTTGCAGGCACGCCGCGGCTTCCCAAATGGCAAATCAAGGTATTTCATGTCGTCCACCCAATCCATGCTGGAACTGCTTTCGCCCTACCCGCCGGGATGGGGAGGTGTCCTTCTCAGCGGAGCGCTTTCGACGGTCTCGATATCGCTGGGAGCCTATCTCGTTGGCATGCTGATCGGTCTTCTCGGCGCAATCGGCAAGTTGAAGGGCAACCGACCGGTTCTCTTCATTCTCGATATCTATACGACAGCGGTCCGCGCCATCCCCGAACTGATCCTGATCATCGGCCTCTATTATGCCGGCACGGACGGCCTGAACCGCATTCTGCTGGCTCTCGGCCTTCCCGCCATCGAGATAAACGGTTTCGTCGCAGCGATTGCGGTGCTCGGTGTCGTCCAGGGTGCCTATATGACGGAGGTCCTGCGCGGCGCGATCCTCGCTATTCCGGTCGGCCAGATCGAGGCGGCCAGCGCGTTTGGAATGCGGCCGTTTCTGCGGTTTCGCCGCATCGTGCTGCCGGCGTTGATGCCGAATGCTCTTCCCGGCCTTGCCAATCTCTGGATGTCCGTCACCAAGGACAGCGCGCTGATCGCCGTCGTCGGCTATCAGGAGCTGGCGCTCGCGACGAGGCTCGCAGCCGGCAATACCAAGCACTACTTTCTGTTCTTTCTCGCCGCCGCCGCTCTCTATCTTGTCATTACGCTGCTTTCCAACGTCGTTTTCGGCCTGCTGGAGAGCCGCTTCCGGCGCGGGCAGCCGAAAACCGCATGAGGATGGGCCGATGAACTTCTCGTGGATTTTCTCCTACTGGCCGCTGCTTGCAGCGGGTGCGGTCCAGACCGTGCTCCTCCTAGTCATTTCCGTCGGCTTCGGCTTCGTTCTGGCGATCGGCCTCGCATTGGCGCAGATCAGCGGCCCGCGCTGGCTCAAATGGCTTGCCCGGAGTTATTGCACCTGCCTGCGCGGAACGCCGCTTTTGATCCAGTTGTGGCTGCTCTATTACGGCGTCGGCTCGCTGCTGCCGCTCGTTCCGGGCCTGCGCGGCAGCTTCCTCTGGCCGATCGTGCGCGAAGGGTTCTTCTTCGCGGCGTTGAGTTTCACACTTAATTACGCTGCCTACGAAGCGGAAGTGCTGCGCGGTGCGCTTCTCGCGGTTCCCAGGGGTGAGCTCGAAGCGGGCCGATCTTTCGGCATGTCCTCCTGGACGCTCGTGAGACGAATCTGGTTGCCGCGCGCCATTCGTATTGCACTCCCGACGATTGCGGGCGAGGTCGTGCTGCAGCTAAAGGCGACGCCGCTTGCCTTCACAGTGACCGTGATGGACCTCTATGCGGTGGCGTACAAGGTCAGGCAGGACACGTTGCTGGTCTACGAGCCGCTGATGGTCGTCACGGTCTTCTATGTCTTCCTGACGCTTCTCATTACCCGCGCATTCAAGATCGTTGAGGCGCAGGTCCCGGTCCGCCGCTAGATAAAGCGTTTCCGCGCCGGCGCGTAACAGGCCCATCTCACGCCGCTTATCGGCATATTCCGGCCGATTGAGCGGTCACAAACATACGGCCCTGACTAGAGTCCACACCTCGCTGCATTTCAAGAAAGGTCTTCCATGTCCTCGAGCGTACCGTCTCCCTTCGCGGCAACGGATCACCGAAGCGTCGCAGCACCCCTGCGCCCATCGTCCGAAGGCGGGCACACTCTGCGCCGCGAAACGCTGGCGCTCGACGGCGGTCTGGTCATCGACCCGGCGACGAAGGCCATCGCCCCCAACATCTCGATGTCGGTCAACAATATGCTGGTGCCCGGCGACGGCGCCTTTTCGGCCGATGGCGTTTCGGACCTGACGGCCCTGCCCTTTCTCTATGCGCGCTGGACCAATCCGACCGTTCGGCAGCTTGAACAGCGCATGGCGGCACTCGAAGACGCCGACGATGCGCTGGCGACAGCGACGGGTGTCGCAGCGATTGCCGCCACCTTTCTGACCCTTCTCAAGAAAGGCGATCACCTGATCGTCAGTGATGTCTGCTACGCCGGCGCCAACGAGCTCGCGCGGCGAATATTGCCGGACTACGGCATCGAAGTGACTGCCGTGAACATGTCGCGCATCGACGAGCTCGCCGCGGCCTTCCGGCCCAACACGCGGCTTGTCCATTGTGAAAGCCCCTGCAACCCGATCCTGCGGCTGACGGATCTTACCGCCGTGGCGACGCTGGCGCATCGACACGGCGCGCTGGTTTCGGTCGATTCCACTCTTGCCACACCGGTCGCGACCCGGCCGCTGGCGCTGGGCGTCGACCTGGTCATTCATTCTCTGACCAAGTTCATCAACGGCCACGGTGATGCGCTCGGCGGTGTCGTTTGCGGCCGCAAGGAACTGGTCGAGAAAATTCGCTCGCGCGCCGGCGTCTATCTTGGCGCGTCACTGTCGGCACAGAACGCCTGGCTGGTCATGCGCGGTATCGACACACTGTTTCCGCGACTGCGGACCATGTCCGATTCCGCCCTGCGGATCGCCCGTTTCCTCAGCGATCACCCCCGCGTCACGTCGGTTACCTATCCCGGACTGACAACGCATCCGCAGCATGATCTGGCGAAACATCAGATGGATGTCTTCGGCGGGATGCTGACGTTCCAGACCGAGGATCCGCAGGCGATGGCGATCCATCTCGCCCGCAGGCTTCGGGTCGCGCACTACGCCTTTTCGCTCGGCCACCAGCGCAGCATCGTCGTTCTTCTCGATACGGCCGAAATGATGAACTCCACCTATCGCCTGCAAGGGGCGCAACTGGCGGCCTACCGGGCCTTCGCCGGAGACGGCGTGTTCCGGCTTTCCATCGGCCTCGAATCGGTCGACGACCTTGTCGAGGATTTGGATCAGGCACTGAGCCCATGATGGCCCGACCCCGGTCATTCTCCGATCCCATCTTGGCCGGCGTCGCGTGAAACGAATTCTCGACCGCGCCGACGAGCGCATCCTTGCGGAACTGACCAAGAACGCACGCATCGCGCACGCGGAACTGGCCGCGAAAGTCAGCCTTTCCCGCAATGCGATCCGTCAACGCATCGATCGCCTTGAGCGCGACGGGCTCATTCAGGGATACACGATCGTCGCGGGCGAAGGTCGTCCCGCGGCATCGACGATCGTGGCAATGATGTTCGTCTACCGGCACGACCGGATGCGTGGTGGCGACGTCGTCCACGTATTGCGACGCATACGCGAGGTCGTGTCCTGCGACGTGATGAGCGGCGAATTCGATCTGGTTGTGCGCGTCGAAGCGGTCGAAGCCGACCGAATCCGACAGGTCTGGCAAGAGATTTCCGCATTACCCGGCGTACGGGACACGCTGACGGCATTTGCGCTGTCATCGATGATCCGGCGCTAACCGAAATATCCTCACCGACGATTGGAGTTGTCACCTGATGAGCAAAATACGTATCCTTGACGGCGGAATGAGCCGGGAACTGATCCGCCTTGGCGCCGAGCTTAGGCAACCGGAATGGTCCGCCCTCGCGCTGATGGAAACTCCGGATATCGTCCGGCAGGTCCATGCCGACTTCATCGATGCAGGCGCCGATGTCGTCACCACAAACAGCTATGCGCTGGTGCCATTCCACATCGGCGAAGAACGCTTTGCCTCACAGGGAGCCGCGCTGATAGCGTTGGCGGGAAAGCTCGCACGCGAGGCCGCCAACGCACACTCCGGCCGCGAAATTCTGGTAGCCGGTTCGCTGCCGCCGATTTTCGGCTCCTACGAGCCCGAGCGCTTCGACCCCGCACGGGTGCAAGACTACCTGAGCCTCCTCGTGGAGGGATTGGCGCCTCATGTCGATGTCTGGTTGGGCGAAACGCTGAGCCTGATCGCGGAAGGGGATGCGGTACGCGCCGCCGTTGCCGCAACCGGCAAGCCGTTCTGGATTTCCTTCACGCTGGATGACGGCAATCAGGCTTCCCTTGACGAACCACGGTTGAGATCGGGCGAAACAGTTGCGGCAGCTGCCGCCTGGGCGGCCAGTTCGGGCGCCCAGGCGCTTCTGTTCAATTGCAGCCGGCCCGAAATCATGAGGCGCGCGGTTGAAACGGCATCCTCCGTGTTTCGCCAACGGGGTACGAATATCGATATCGGCGTCTATGCCAACGCGTTCGAAGCCGAAGAGGAGGGGGCCGCAAACGAAACCCTGCATGGCACACGCGATGATCTGACCGGCGATAGCTACGCGCGATTTGCCTGCGATTGGGTCGAGGCCGGCGCCACGATGGTCGGTGGCTGTTGCGGTATTGGCGCAAAGCATATTCACAAGCTTGCGCATGTCCTGAATAGGTAGAAGCCGATGAAGCTCATTCATTGCTCAGGCACGAACAGACCCTCAGCATAGCCGTCGCCAGATGGGGTGTTTCGTGGCTCACTTTGAAACCAAGCTGGGATTAGCGGCGGCCTTCGGTGTAGCAGGTTTTTGGTTTTTGGCGGGCTTGCGCCTTGGTGTTGCGCGGCGCCGAAACGCAAAAACCCTTGTGTCTTTGGGCACAAGGGTTTTTTTGATTGGTTTGGTTGCGGGGGCAGGATTTGAACCTGCGGCCTTCAGGTTATGAGCCTGACGAGCTACCGGGCTGCTCCACCCCGCGTTATCTGTGCAAATCCCGGAGGGATTTGTCGCATCTGTGCAAATCCCGGAGGGATTTGTCGCATCCTGGCATTTTGCGTTGGCAAAATGTCGAATTTGGGCTGCCCTTTGAGCGTTAGGGCAGCCTTTCCGTGTTTTTTTCCGGCGTGTATTTTAGCGAAGCAAAAAGGCCGCTTGAGGGCGGCCCGTGTTTCGGCTGAGCCGGAAGCAGTGTCGAGAAGATAGGTTTTGTCGATCCTGCCGCGAAGCCTTGACGCTTGCGGCGGATGATCTGGTATTTTTTCTTGCCTTTAGTAGACCTGGCAGCGACCTACTCTCCCGCGTCTTGAGACGGAGTACCATCGGCGCTGGGGCGTTTCACGGCCGTGTTCGGCATGGGAACGGGTGCAGCCACCCCGCAATAACCACCAGGTCAACTAAGGGCAAGAATTGCGCTGGCGACAGCGCAAAACCAAATGAGAAGCTGGCGAGGCCAGCGTAAACCGCTCGCGGTTTATCGCGTTACCCTCTTTTATCTTTTGAACACGTCTTTTCAGAACTGTTTTGGGCACATCCGGAGCGAAAGCTCCGCAAGGCCAAGGGCCGTCGGGCAACGTTGCCCGGCCCGTCCGGAGCGCAGGCCTACAGGGCCGACAGCGTCAGGACAAAACAAAACTGCTTGGGATCATTGAAGCGCCTTAGGCGCTTCGATGAGCACTAGCAATGAGAACAATCAAGCCAATCGAACGATTAGTACCGGTAAGCTTCACACATTGCTGCGCTTCCACACCCGGCCTATCAACGTGGTAGTCTTCCACGGTTCTCAAGGGAATACTCGTTTTCAGGTTGGTTTCCCGCTTAGATGCCTTCAGCGGTTATCCATTCCATATATAGCTACCCTGCTATGCGGCTGGCGCCACAACAGGTCCACCAGAGATATGTCCATCCCGGTCCTCTCGTACTAGGGACAGATCCTGTCAATATTCCTACACCCACGGCAGATAGGGACCGAACTGTCTCACGACGTTCTGAACCCAGCTCACGTACCGCTTTAATTGGCGAACAGCCAAACCCTTGGGACCTGCTCCAGCCCCAGGATGCGATGAGCCGACATCGAGGTGCCAAACAACCCCGTCGATATGGACTCTTGGGGGTCATCAGCCTGTTATCCCCGGCGTACCTTTTATCCGTTGAGCGATGGCCCTTCCACACGGGACCACCGGATCACTATGACCGACTTTCGTCTCTGCTCGACTTGTCAGTCTCGCAGTCAGGCGGGCTTATGCCATTGCACTCGACGACCGATTTCCGACCGGTCTGAGCCCACCATCGCGCGCCTCCGTTACTCTTTCGGAGGCGACCGCCCCAGTCAAACTACCCACCATACACTGTCCCGGATCCGGATAACGGACCGCGGTTAGACATCCATGACGATAAGGGTGGTATTTCAAGGATGGCTCCACGAGAACTGGCGTCCCCGCTTCAAAGCCTACCACCTATCCTACACATGCCGACACGAATGCCAGTGTAAAGCTATAGTAAAGGTGCACGGGGTCTTTCCGTCTGACCGCAGGAACCCCGCATCTTCACGGGGAATTCAATTTCACTGAGTCTATGCTGGAGACAGCGGGGAAGTCGTTACGCCATTCGTGCAGGTCGGAACTTACCCGACAAGGAATTTCGCTACCTTAGGACCGTTATAGTTACGGCCGCCGTTTACTGGGGCTTCGATTCAAAGCTTGCACCTCTCCTCTTAACCTTCCAGCACCGGGCAGGCGTCAGACCCTATACGTCGTTTTGCAACTTCGCAGAGCCCTGTGTTTTTGATAAACAGTCGCTACCCCCTGGTCTGTGCCACCCCAACACACTTGCGTGCGGTGGGGTCACGCTTCTTCCGAAGTTACGCGTGCAATTTGCCGAGTTCCTTCAGCATAGTTCTCTCAAGCGCCTTGGTATACTCTACCTGACCACCTGTGTCGGTTTCGGGTACGGTCTATACGGTGGAGCTATTTCCTGGAACCGCTCCGCTGCCCTGATAATCCAATAAACCAGAACAACTTGTGCAATCCGTCACTACCACCAGGCCCACGAATATTAACGTGGTTCCCATCGACTACGCATTTCTGCCTCATCTTAGGGGCCGGCTAACCCTGCTCAGATTAACTTTAAGCAGGAACCCTTGGTCTTTCGGCGAGGGAGTCTCTCACTCCCTTTATCGTTACTCATGTCAACATTCGCACTTCCGATACCTCCAGGAGCCCTCACGGGTCTCCCTTCACAGGCTTACGGAACGCTCCGCTACCACACGTATCACTACGTATCCTCAGCTTCGGTGCATGGCTTTAGCCCCGTTACATTTTCGGCGCAAAGACCCTTATTTAGACCAGTGAGCTGTTACGCTTTCTTTAAATGATGGCTGCTTCTAAGCCAACATCCTGGTTGTTTTGGGATCCTCACATCCTTTCCCACTTAGCCATGACTTGGGGACCTTAGCTGGAGGTCAGGGTTGTTGCCCTCTTCACGACGGACGTTAGCACCCGCCGTGTGTCTGCCGACTAGTACTCCTCGGTATTCGGAGTTTGGTTAGGATCAGTAAGACGGTGAGTCCCCATAGCCCATCCAGTGCTCTACCCCCGAGGGTATTCGGTCGACGCACTACCTAAATAGTTTTCGCGGAGAACCAGCTATTTCCGAGTTTGATTGGCCTTTCACCCCTAGCCACAAGTCATCCCAATCTATTGCAACAGATGCGGGTTCGGTCCTCCAGTTGGTGTTACCCAACCTTCAACCTGCTCATGGCTAGATCACTCGGTTTCGGGTCTAATGCGACGAACTGAACGCCCTGTTCAGACTCGCTTTCGCTGCGCCTTCACCTATCGGCTTAAGCTTGCTCGTCACACTAAGTCGTTGACCCATTATACAAAAGGTACGCCGTCACCAATTATGGCTCCGACTGTTTGTAGGCAACCGGTTTCAGGTTCTATTTCACTCCCCTTGTCGGGGTGCTTTTCACCTTTCCCTCACGGTACTTGTTCGCTATCGGTCATGC
>NZ_CAXUSP020000001.1:240000-700000 GCF_964254145.1 Pararhizobium sp. LjRoot235
CTGCCGTCACCGGAAGCATAGGCACGCAAGCAGGATCCGAAAATCTGGGGCGATCCGACGGTGCAGGCCATGGATAAGCTCTCCGACGCAGACAGGGCGACGTTTGCGGCGCTCGATCTTGGCGCAGCGACACTTCCGCCCGATCAGTTCGGTCCTGCACTGACCGAACCGAGGCGGAATGGATCAAGCGCTATGGGGCGGCAGACTGAAGGACACCAAAACCGGTCACAACATCAGGGGGCTGCCATGAAGCGCCGTTTCATCGTGCCGTGCGCGATCCTTGCCCTCGTTGGCCTGCCGGTTCTGGCCGGCCTGCCGGCATGATCGGCCCGGCCTTCGGCTATCTGCCGGCGCTTGTCGGTGACGATCTCACCTTTGATCATATCGCGGCGCTCGCAGCGCAGCCGCATCTTGCGCGGGCCGCGTTGATCAGCCTGCGCCTCGTCTCGCCGGAACGGGCGACTATATAAGCCCGCCCTGCGGACCATCGTTCGCTTCGCCGGATTTCTCATTGCATCGCCTGTGCCACACTTGCTATTCCGCGACCGGCGCGCGATGAGGATTTGAATGAAACCCGACAGCAAGATGGACAGCCTCTATCTCGATGAGAATTCCATCCGTCTGGCTGGCCGCACTCTGCTTTGCCTATCCGCCACTGTTCGCCCGGGCGATATCCTGACTGTCATGGGCCTGTCCGGCTCCGGAAAATCGGCCATGCTTGCCGATCTCGGCGGCTTTCACGATCCCGTCTTCACCGGCAGCGGCCGCATAGTCATCGATGGCCGCGACATTACCGGCGTTGCCGCTGAAAAACGCCAGGCCGGCATGCTGTTACAGGACCCGCTGTTGTTTCCCCATTTGTCCGTCGGCGGCAATCTTCTGTTTGGCCTGGCAGCGTCCATCAGAAAGCGCGACCAGCGCAGGCGCATGGCGGAACAGGCATTGGCCGACGTGGAACTCGGCGGCTTCTTCGACCGGGATCCCGCCACGCTCTCGGGCGGGCGGAAGGCGCGGGTGGCGCTGCAGCGCGTCATGCTGTCTGCGCCGCGCTACCTGCTGCTCGACGAGCCTTTTTCGAAACTCGATACGACCCTTCGCGAACAGACGCGTGCGCTGATTTTTTCCAGGGCGAAATCGGCGGGACTGCCGATCATTCTCGTTACCCATGACGGCACGGATGTGGAAGCGGCTGAAGGACAGGTTGTCACCATTGGTGAGGAGACCGATCGATGAGCCTCACGAGCACCCTGCCGGACCTGCCCGTGAAGGCTGTCCTCCCGAAACTTGGGCAGGCTCTGGCACAGGCACCCTCTGTCGTGTTGTCCGCCCCGCCGGGTGCCGGCAAGACGACATTGGTGCCGCTCTTCCTGCTGGAGCAATCCTGGCGCGGCGATGGACGCATCATCCTGCTTGAGCCGCGGCGCCTTGCCGCGCGCGCTGCCGCCGGGCGGATGGCAAGCCTGCTCGGCGAAGCGGTGGGCGAGACGGTAGGCTACCGCATGCGGCTCGACAGCCGGGTATCGGCCAAGACCCGCATCGAAGTGGTGACCGAGGGTGTCTTTGCCCGCATGCTGCTCGACGATCCGGAACTGCCCGATGTTTCGGTCGTCTTGTTCGACGAGTTTCATGAGCGATCGCTGGATGCCGATTTGGGTCTGGCGCTGGCGCTCGACGTGCAGCAGGCGCTGCGCGCCGATCTGAAGCTGATCGTGATGTCGGCAACGCTGGACGTCGAGCGCGTTGCCGGGCTTCTTGGCGGCGCCCCGGTCATCGAAAGCCAGGGGCGCAGCTTTCCGGTGGATGTGCGCTATCAGGAACGACTATCCACCGAACGCGTCGAAGATACCGTGACGCGAACGATCATCGAAACTCACCGTCAGGAAACGGGTTCCATCCTGGCCTTCCTGCCGGGACAGGCGGAAATCACCCGTACGGCGGAGCGGCTGGAAGGGCGGTTCGACGCGACCACCGTTGTCACGCCGCTTTTTGGCAATCTCAGCCAGAAGGAGCAGGACGCGGCGATCCGCCCGGCACCGGCGGGCACGCGCAAGATCGTGCTTGCCACCTCGATCGCCGAAACGTCCATCACCATCGACGGGGTTCGTATCGTCATCGACAGCGGGCTTCAGCGGCTTCCGGCCTTCGAGGCTTCGACCGGCATCACCCGGCTGGAGACTGTTCGCGTTTCGCGCGCTTCCGCCGACCAGCGAGCGGGCCGCGCCGGACGCACGGAGCCGGGCATTGCCATCCGTCTTTGGCATCAGGGCCAGACGGCAGCACTTTCGGCCTTCACGCCGCCGCAAATTCTCTCAAGCGACCTGTCCGGTCTCGTGCTTGATCTTGCCCATTGGGGCGTGACCGATCCGGCTGGCCCGGCCTTTCTCGACCCACCGCCGGCCACGACATGGCAGGAGGCGAAAGCGCTGCTCATCCAACTTGGCGCGCTCGATGGCACTGGCGCGCTGACGGTGCGGGGAAAGCAGATCCGCCAGCTGGCCTTGCCGCCGCGTCTGGCCGCCATGGCCGTTTCGGCGGCGGAGGAGGGACAGGCGTATGAAGCCTGTCTTCTGGCCGTTCTTCTGACCGAGCAGGGATTGGGTGGAAATGGTGTTGATCTCGAAGACCGGCTGCGTCGTTTCAAATCCGAGCGCGGCGATCGTGCCGATGCCTCGCGCGGATTGGCGCGGCGGATGGCAAAGGGCTTGAGCACCGACAACCGGACGAATGATCCGGTGCAGCCGGGTACCCTGCTTATGCATGCCTTTCCGGACCGGATCGCCTTGCAGCGCGGAGGGCGCGGCCGTTTCGTCATGGCCAATGGCCGCGGCGCGGAACAGCCGGAGACCGAGCGGCTGGCCGGCGCTTCGATGCTGGTTATTGCCGACCTCACCGGGCGCGCCGGCGGTCAGCGCATTCTTGCCGCAGCCGAAATTTCCCGCGCGGATGTCGAAGCACACATGCCGCAGGCGATCGTTCGCGAGGACCAGACCTTCTTCGACCGTCCGAGCAGGCAGGTCCGTGCAAGGCGCGTGACGCGACTGGGCGCCATCATTTTCGAGGAGACGCCGTTACCTCGGCCGGAGGGCGAAACGGCCGCGCGGGCGCTGGCTCAAGGCGTCCGGCAACTCGGTCTTGCGGTACTGCCTTTCTCCAAGGAAGCAATGCAATTACGGGACCGCATCGGTTTCCTGCATCGCACCATCGGCGAGCCCTGGCCGGACATGTCGGACGAGAGGCTGCTTGCACGGCTGGAGGAATGGTTCGTGCCCTTTCAGGGTGAGACGCGGGGCCTTGACGACATCAGCGCCGCCAGCCTTTCCGAAGGGTTGCAGTCACTGGTGCCGCACGCGGTTGCCCGCGATCTGGCACGCCTTGCGCCAACCCATTTCGAGGCACCGACCGGACAGCGCCATCCGATTCGCTATGACGGCGACGAACCGGTTCTGTCCATCCGCGTGCAGGAACTCTTCGGATTGAAAACCCATCCGTCGATCGGTGGCGGGCGGAGGCCATTGCTTCTGGAGCTGATCTCGCCCGGTCACAAACCAATGCAGACCACGCGCGATCTGCCGGGATTCTGGTCCGGGTCCTGGAAGGATGTCCGTGCCGACATGCGCGGCCGCTATCCGAAACACCCCTGGCCGGAGGATCCGGCAAACGCGCTGCCAACGACACGGGCAAAACCACGTGGTACATGAAGCGCAGTGACCTTGACGACAGGAAACCGGATGACCGTGGCAGCAATCGAAAGTGATGAACCGACCACAAGCCGGGTGCTGCGCCTGCAGACGATCGTTCGTCTGCGCTGGCTGGCAGTCGGCGGGCAATCGATCGCGGTGATCATCACCGCGTTCTGGCTGCAATTTCCCTTGCCGCTGATTGCCTGTTCCTCGCTCATCGCCTTTCTTGCCTGGGTCAATGCCTATCTGACGATCCGCTACCCGCCGACGCACCGGTTGCAGCCGCCGGCCGCCTTTGCCCTGCTCGGCATCGACCTGGCGCAATTGACAGCGCTTCTCTTCATCACTGGCGGCCTCGCCAATCCTTTTGCGCCGCTTGTCTGCGTGCCGGTGATCATTTCCTCCGCCTCGCAACCCAAATGGCACAGCGTCGCCCTTGCGATCCTCGCAATTCTCGGGATCACAGCACTGGCGTTCACACCCTATCCGCTGCCATGGTATCCGGGCGTCGTGCTTCTGGTGCCGACGATCCTGACGGCGGGTTTCTGGTTCGCCATCGTTTCGACCACGGCCTTTGCGGCTTTCTATACTTACCGCGTCTCGCTGGAGGCGAGCGAACTTTCCGAGGCGCTGACAGCAACGGAACTGGTACTGCAGCGGGAAAAACACCTGTCACAGCTCGACGGGTTGGCAGCGGCGGCGGCGCACGAACTCGGAACACCGCTTGCTACCATCAGTGTCGTCGCCAAGGAGATGGAACGCGAGCTCGGCGACGACCCCCGTTTTGGCGAGGACGTGCAATTGTTGCGCAGCCAGAGCGAACGCTGCCGCGATATCCTGCGGCGGCTGACGACTTTGTCTTCCGAGAACGAAGCCCATATGCGGCATCTGCCGCTTTCGTCGCTGATTGAGGAGGTAATGGCACCGCACCGTGAATTCGGCATCCAGATCAACCTGTTCGAAAGAGGCGATCGCGCCACCGAGCCCGTCGGCAACCGCAATGCCGGCATTCTCTACGGCCTCGGCAATCTTCTGGAAAACGCCGTCGACTACGCCAAGAAGGAAGTAACAGTCACAGTCACTCATACGCCGGATATCGTCTCGGTCACCATCGAGGATGATGGCGACGGCTATGCGCCTGACATTCTCAGCCGAATCGGCGAACCCTACGTGACCAAACGCCAGAAGGACGACAGCGCCGGCGGACTGGGCCTCGGCCTGTTCATCGCCAAGACGCTGCTGGAACGCTCGGGCGCCAAACTGACTTTCGAAAACGGCGGCCCGGACAAGCCCGGTGCGCGCGTCAGCGTCGAATGGCCACGCATGCTGATGGACACGAAACTGACAAAATGACTTTATGGCATTTTGAAGCGGGAATATGCGAACTTACATAGAGCGCAGAAAAAATTGAGCCCTGCGCCGAGGATAGCGACATGACGGAAAGAACGACCGAACTGGCTGCCGCCCCGGGTGACGGCAAGCTGGATGCCTCGTTGATCGGAGCCGACAACTCCCTGCTGATCGTCGATGACGACGCCCCCTTCCTGCGCCGCCTTGCCCGCGCGATGGAGACGCGTGGCTTTTCCGTCGATATCGCCGAATCCGTTGCCGAAGGCATCGCCAAGGCGAAGACCCGTCCGCCGAAACACGCGGTCGTCGATCTGCGGTTGGGCGACGGTAGCGGTCTCGACGTGATCGAAGCGATCCGCGCCAAGCGCGATGACACCCGCATCATCATGCTGACCGGCTATGGCAACATCGCCACCGCCGTCAACGCCGTGAAGCTCGGCGCCGTCGACTATCTCGCCAAGCCAGCCGACGCCGACGACATCTTCGCAGCATTGGTGCAGAGAGCCGGCGAACGCGCCGAGCCCCCGGAAAATCCCATGTCGGCCGACCGCGTCCGCTGGGAGCATATCCAGCGGGTCTATGAAATGTGCGAGCGCAATGTTTCCGAAACCGCCCGGAGGCTGAACATGCACCGGCGGACGCTGCAGCGGATCCTGGCGAAACGCGCACCCAAGTAGAGGGCGCCGTCTTACGTCTCGCTATCCAGCGAGCCTGAGACGATCTCGCGCATGTTCGGGCTGGTATCGCCCGCCCGATCTGCCGACCATTCCGCCAGCATCAGCCGCTGCGCCGCGGCCCTCGCGAAATTGAGCGATACCGACTTTCGCGTCGGAGCCGCAAGCCTGTGCTCCGGCGCGTCGCGGATCATCTCCGCATCATAGCCGTCCGACAGGAGCAACCCGCATTCTTCCGGAAAGATATCGAGAGGCACGCCGCTATGGGTGGCGAAGTAAAGCCGATCCGAATGCATCCGGTAATCGGGCCATTTCCGGTCGACCTTGAAATCCTCGATCGAGGTCTTGATCTCGACAATCCAGATATCGCCCTTTGGCGAGATGGAGATCAGATCCGCCCGCCTTCCGCTCGCAAGCGTTAGCTCCGGCAGCACCGCATGACGCATTTCATGCAAGAATCGCTGCACGCCGCGGCGCACCATCAGCGCGCGTTGCGACTGCCGCCCGTCGATCAGAGGGCTATCGTTGTGGATAGAGAGAATCGCCATGCATTAAACTCTGGCACAAGGCCGCTTTTGTTGCAAAAAAGCACTCCGTGGAGTTTTTGAAACATCCGACAGAAATGTTGCATCGCATTCACTTGCAATCGAGATGTTAATCGAAAATAAACCATAATCGCTGATGGTCTAGCCGACCCAGATATTCTTAACTTCATTTTAAGAGACACCCATGCGCTTCCGCAATGCAGTTCTGCTGTGCAGCCTCGCGGCCACCCTCGCTTTGGCCAGTTGCTCCACCGCACCGATCTCTCCGATCGGTGAAAAAGTCGCGACCAACCAGATTTTCTCCAATGGCTACGGTCCGGTCGAGGATCACGGCTACGCCCTGCCGGCGATCCCGATCAACAAGGTCAATGAGCGCTTCCACCGCCAGATCGTCGACTATACGACGGCTGAGAAGCCCGGCACGATCATCGTCAACACGCCGAACCGTTTCCTCTATTTCGTGCTGCCCGGCCGCAAGGCCGTTCGCTATGGCATCGGCGTCGGCAAGGCTGGCTTCGCATGGGAAGGCCGCGCCTACGTCGCCTGGAAACAGGAATGGCCGACCTGGCATCCGCCGAAGGAAATGGCCGAGCGCAAACCGGAAGTGGCACAATATGTCGAGGACGGCATGGGCCCGGGCCTGCGCAATCCGCTCGGCGCACGCGCAATGTACCTGTTCAACGACGAAGGCAAGGATACGCTCTTCCGCATCCACGGCTCGCCGGAATGGTCTTCGATCGGCACTGCCGCGTCGTCAGGCTGCATCCGGATGATCAACCAGGACATCATCGATCTCTATGCTCGCGTCCGTCCGGGCAAGAACACCCGCGTCATCGTCCAGCAGTAACCGCTGGCTCGAACATCGCAGATACGTCAAATCCCCGGCCCGTCCGGGGATTTCGTTTTTGCGGTCGCCAATCTGCGCGAAGCTCCCGCCTTGACGCCAGGCTTCCCCTTTCCGATATCTGCCTGCAGCGCTTCGCGGAGGCTTGCTCTTGTACGATATCGAAAATCTCGCGGCACTGATGGACAAGCATACGCATCAGGACGGTGTGAATCCGACCGCGATTCCGCGGGTCTTTCTCATTCGCGCCTCGCATACCACGACACCCCTGCATGTCCTGCATGCGCCGGCGGTCTGCGTCGTCGCCCAGGGTGAAAAACAGGTCATGCTTGCGGATCGCATCTATCGATATGATCGCAGCCGCTATCTGACGGTTTCCGTCGATCTGCCCCTGGTCGGCCAGATTGTTACCGCGACGGCGGAAAAGCCCTATCTCTGTTTTCGAATCGACCTCGATCCCTTTCTGCTCAGCGAAATCCTGATTGCCGCCGCGCAGACGGAAAACGAGGAAACAGCTCCCACATCCAGCGGACTTTTTCTCAACGACGCAACGCCGGATCTGATCGAGACCGCCACGCGGCTCGTGCGCCTGTTGGATAGTCCGCGTGACATCGCAATGCTTTCGCCGCTGATCGAACGCGAGCTTCTCTATCGCGTGCTGGTCAGTCCGCAAGGCGGACAATTGCGCCAGATTGCCCATGGAGAAAGCCGGTTGCGGCAGGTCAATGCCGCGATCGGCTGGATCCGGCGCAATTTCGACAAACCGCTGAGGATCGAGGACATGGCTGAACAGGCCCGCATGAGCGCATCGTCCTTCCATCAGCATTTCAAGGACATCACGGCCATGAGCCCTCTGCAGTACCAGAAGCAGCTTCGGCTGCAGGAAGCGCGGCGGCTGATCCTTGGCCAGTCGCTTGACGCGGCAACCGCTGCCCATACGGTCGGCTACGAAAGTCCGTCGCAGTTTTCACGGGAATATGCGCGCCTGTTCGGCGCGCCGCCGTTACGCGACATCGCCCGCTTGAAGGCGTCGCCCGACTATCTGCTGCAGGCGTGAGGGCACCCGAAAGCGCCCCCAAACGCCTGTCTATTTCTCGCGGCGCAGCACCATGCCGGCGTGGTGGAGAACGCCGTCGATGAAATCGCCATCGGCGGTGAAGCCCGTGTCGTCAACATAGTCGATATGCGTGCCGGTCACGATGTACCGTCCACTGTAAGCGCTCCTGCGCTTTCCTCTGGCCTCGTCATAGCGGCCTTCCGGCAACAGCTCATGGCGGATATAGCCGTCCGCTGTGACCCACATGCCGACATAGGGATGATCTGCCGTCGTCATCGCCACCTCCTCAATATGGGCTTGCCGTCGGGCGAACGATCAGTTCGCTGACATCCACATCGTCCGGTTGGGCGACGGCATAGCCGATGGCGCGGGCGATGGCTGCTGCCGGAATGGCTATCCTGCGGAAACCTTGCATCGTCTCACGTGCCGTCTCGTCGGAGATGGTTTCGGCCAATTCCGATTCGGTCACGCCAGGGGAAATAACGGTCACGCGAATCCCGTCGTTCTCCTGGCGCAGCCCTTCGGAAATAGCGCCAACCGCGAATTTCGTCGCGCAATAGACCGCAGCTGTCGGCGAGACCGCGTGACCGCCGATCGACGACAGGTTGATGATCTGGCCAGTTCCTTGAAACTTCATAATCGGCAGACTTGCGGCTATGCCGTGAAGAACGCCGCGGATGTTGACGTCGATCATCCGGTCCCACTCCTCGACTTTCAGTGCGTCGAGCGGCGACAGCGGCATGACGCCGGCGTTGTTGATGAAGACATCCAGGCGGCCATACTCGCGGACGGCCTCGCGGGCAAAGGTCTCCATATCGGCTCGATCGGTAACGTCGAGTGCGCGGCAAAAACCCGTTCCGCCTTTGGCTCTTATAGCATCGACCAAGGTTTCCAGCCTATCGATGCGGCGGGCGCCAAGCACGACGCGGGCGCCTTCCCCCGCAAGGTGTCGCGCCGTCGCCTCGCCGATACCGCTGCTGGCGCCGGTAATGGCGATCACTTTTCCGGTAATAGCTGACATTTCATTGTCCCTTTCTATTGCGGCGGGAACGCCCCGCCGCTGAAAGAACAATGATGCAGAACACCTTTTCAGCGGTAGATCATCCCTCCGAGAGTCTTGCCTGATCCTCCGGAGCGATCATCGAAATGCGGCAGTTCAAGTCGGCCGGCTTGCCTTCAGCTCCAGCCGGCGGCGGTGCAGGACAGGTTCGGTGTAGCCGTTCGGCTGTTCGCGCCCCTTCAGCACAAGCTCGAGCGCTGCTTGGAAGGCAATGGAACCGCCGAAATTGCCGGCCATCGGCGTGTAGGCCGGATCACCGGCATTCTGGCCATCGACGACCGCCGCCATGCGCTTCATCGTCTCGACGATCTGCGCCTCGGTGACGATGCCATGGTGCAGCCAGTTGGCCATATGCTGGGCGGAAATCCGCAAGGTTGCACGGTCTTCCATCAGGCCGATATTGTTGATGTCGGGAACCTTGGAGCAACCGACGCCCTGGTCGATCCAGCGGACGACGTAGCCGAGAATCCCTTGCGCATTGTTGTCGAGTTCGCGCTGGATTTCCTCCGGCGTCCAGTTGGGACGCGGCGCGACGGGAACAGACAGAATATCGCTGAGCTTTGCCCGGGGGCGACTCTTCAGGCCGGCCTGCACCTCGGCGACATCGACCTTGTGATAGTGGGTTGCGTGCAGCGTCGCGGCCGTCGGCGAGGGAACCCAGGCCGTGTTGGCGCCCGCCATCGGATGGCCGATCTTCTGCTCCAGCATCGCCGCCATCAGGTCGGGCATCGCCCACATGCCCTTGCCGATCTGTGCGTGGCCGGACAGGCCGCATTCCAGCCCGATATCGACATTCCAGTTCTCATAGGCCGCGATCCAGGCCGCCTGCTTCATGTCGCCCTTGCGGATCATCGGGCCGGCTTCCATCGAGGTATGTATCTCATCGCCGGTCCGGTCGAGGAAGCCGGTATTGATGAAGACGACGCGGTCCCTCGCAGCTCGAATGCACTCCTTCAGATTGATGGTGGTGCGGCGCTCCTCGTCCATGATGCCCATCTTCATCGTGTTGGGCGCCATGCCGAGCGCCTCTTCGACGCGACCGAAGATTTCCGAGGCAAAGGCTACCTCCTCCGGACCATGCATTTTCGGCTTGACGACATAGATCGAGCCTTCGCGCGAATTCATCCGGCCGCCGTTTGGGCCGATGTCGTGCAAGGCAATCAGGCCAGTGATCATGGCGTCCATAATGCCTTCCGGAACCTCGTTGCCGTCGCGATCGAAAATGGCCGGATTGGTCATCAGGTGCCCAACATTGCGCACCAGCATCAAGGCGCGGCCTTTCAGCGAAATCTTCGATCCATCCGGCGCGGTGAAGCTAAAATCCGGGTTGAGCTTGCGTGTAAAGGTCTTAGCCCCCTTGGTGACGTCCTCCTGAAGATCGCCCTTCATCAGGCCGAGCCAGTTGCGATAAGCGACGACCTTGTCTTCCGCATCGACAGCGGCAACGGAATCCTCGCAATCCATGATCGCGGTGATCGCCGATTCGAGGACGACGTCGGAAATATGCGCTGGATCGTCCTTGCCTGTCGCCGTCGAGGCATCGATGACGATC
Organism: Pararhizobium sp. LjRoot235; assembly: GCF_964254145.1. Classification (NCBI taxonomy): domain Bacteria; kingdom Pseudomonadati; phylum Pseudomonadota; class Alphaproteobacteria; order Hyphomicrobiales; family Rhizobiaceae; genus Pararhizobium; species Pararhizobium sp. LjRoot235. The sequence continues at coordinate 250,763 of NZ_CAXUSP020000001.1, forward strand.
TCGATATGCAGGTTGTTCTTTTTCAGGAGCAGATGAGATGGCGATGCCGCATCGCCGCGGGAGCCGGCAAACTGCGCCGCATCGGCGAGCATCGTCGCACCGGCGGCCGTCGAAATCGTCAGGCTTGAGCCGGTAACCGCAAATCCGGTGATATCGCTCCAGCTTCCCGTAGCAAGCGGCGCGCTGGCATCGAGGAAGCCACGCGACCAGACAATAACCTTCTGGCCGCGAACCGGATTATAGCCCTTGCCCTTTTCAGCGCCGCCGTCTTCGCTGATGGCGTCGGTACCGTAGAGCGCGTCATACAGCGAGCCCCAGCGGGCATTGGCGGCGTTCAGGGCATAGCGTGCGTTCATCACGGGAACGACGAGCTGCGGTCCGGCGATCGTGGCGATTTCCGGATCGACATTGCTGGTGGAGACGGAGAAATCCGGTCCTTCCGGCAGCAGATAACCGATCTCCTTCAGAAAGCCTTCATAGGCAGCCATATCGACGGGCGCGCCGTTCTGGCGGTACCAATTGTCGAGCGTCTCCTGCAGTGCGTCGCGTTTGGCCAAAAGGGCGCGGTTTTTCGGCGCCAGATCGTGAACGATCTCGGAGAAAGCCGAGAAGAACCGATCGGCGCCGATGCCGGTACCCGGCAGGGCCTCGTTCACCAGGAAATCGTGCAGGCCTGCGTCGATTTTCAGCCCATTCTTTTCAATCCGACCCATCGGCAACTCCCTGAAATAACGCTCAAATATGAGAGTCTGCAGTCTCTCACTGTTTCATTCCCTGTCAATCCAGCGAAAATACGAAGAATTATTTCCGAAATCGAACAAATCAATCATGCGCAACACTCGGCCGACCACTCGCGACGACCGTAAACCGTGCCTCGATGAGCTTGCGGCTGCCCTCGATCTCCGGCGCATCGATATCCTCGCGCATCGTCACCGCCGGCTCATCCGCACCGTTCGCCCGCGCCGTGGCAAGGGCCGCCGTTTCCGCCCGCTCGCGCGCCGATGCAAAGGCCTGACCCTCGTCAAGGAAACGGCTGCTCGGCCCGGCACCGTTGACGATGAAGATACCCTCTTCCGGCGTCGTGACAAAGACGGTCACCGAAGCCCGCACCTGGCCGACGACTGCGCCGACCGCATTGGCGACACCCGCTTCTTCCGGAATGCACGACTCTGCACGGAGCATATCGGCGATAGCCGGATAATAGACCGGCGCGGACGCGCCGAGCCCGACCAGCGGCCGGTCGAGAGAAAGAGAAAAGCCGACAATGCCACGCTCGCGCTTCAGTGCCCGGTCAACCGCCAACGATACCGCCGGATCGATCGCCGCACCGTCTTCCGCCAGGCAGGAAGAAAGAATGGCCTCGGCGGACTGACGCGTCAGCCGCGCGACGATCATCTCCGACAGTTCCTCTGCCGAGGCGGCAATCGGCTTGCCGGATCCGTCCTTGGCGCGCGCGGCAAGCCCGGCGCCCAGCCGGGCGGCTGTCGCATTCCACTGCCCCTGGCGGCCAAGCACATGCATGGCATCGGACGGTGTCAGACCACAGATATGCACGAGGCCGCGAGCCACCAACCGGTCCAGCGTCGCCTTCTGCGGCGTGCTCGTCAAAAGATGCTCCAGCGACACCGGGACAGCGCCGATCCGCTCATACAAGGCCTGTTCCTGCAGGTGGAGGCCGCTCGCCATATGGTCCGGAAGGCCTGTGCGGACCGCAAAACGGCCGTCGTGGCGGCCGACATGGGCCGTGCGCAGCTGCCGTTCGAGCACGGAAATCACCGCATCCGCATGCTGGGTAGCCGCGAGGCTCAGAGGCAGGAATCGGCGTGGACCAAGATCGATCGTCGCCTTGAGGCCGCGATCGTTGATGCGCACTTCCGAATCGCCGCCAAGCCCGAAGGTGCGCATGGCAACCGCCTCGACCATGGTGCGGAACCCACCGACGACGGCGCCTTCGCCATCGAGGCGCGGGCGTCCTTGGTCGAGCACCGCCACATCCGTCGTCGTGCCGCCGATATCAGAAACGACGGCATTATCGAGACCGGTCAGGTGCCGCGCGCCAACCAGGCTTGCGGCGGGGCCGGAGAGAATAGTCTCGATCGGCCGCAACCGCGCTTCGGCAGCGGAAATCAACGCGCCGTCGCCGCGTACCACCATCATCGGCACATCGATGCCACGCTGTTGCAAAAAACCTTCGCAGGCGCCGATCAGCCGGTCGATCATCGAGACCAGGCGGGCATTGAGCAGCGTCGTCAAGGCTCGGCGCGGACCGCCCAACTTGGAAGACAGTTCGTGGCTGCAGGTGACCGGCAGATGCGAGGCTTCGCGGATCCGATCACGCACCCGCTGCTCGTGAGCCGGATTCCGCACGGCGAAGTAGCCGGCAATGGCAAAGGACGAAACCTCTCTCGACAGCTGCGGCAGCGCCTCGTCCAGAGCCGTCATGTCGAGCAGCGTTTCGCCGCCATGCACATTGTGGCCGCCCGGCAGGAAGATCACCGGATCTGACCCGAGAGCCTCCTGCAGTCCGTCACGCTTCAGGTCGTCCCGCGAAAAGCCGATCATGACGAGACCGGCGCGCCCGCCCTGGCCTTCGACCAGCGCATTGGTGGCAAGCGTTGTCGACAGCGAAACGAGGCCGATGGCGGACGTGGGAACCTTTGCCTGCTCCAGTACCGCCTCGACGGCGCCGGCAATGCCGGCGGAAAGGTCGTGACGGGTGGTCAGCGCCTTTGCCTTGGCGACGACGCCTGTTGTCTCGCTGAAGAGAACCGCATCGGTATAGGTTCCGCCGGTGTCGATACCGAGGAGAAGATGATCAGTCACAGCAACGTCCATTCACGCAGTGCCGGTAACCCGGCTTCAAAGCCTATCAGCGAGGTGATATGACATCTTTCAGCGAAAGGCCATCGCCGCCCCGACGTCAATATTTCAACGCAGCGACACCGCGACGCAAGAGGATCTCGCATGACCCGTCTCTCACGCATGCTCTTTCTGACGCTCGCGCTTGCGGGTTGCCCCGCCCTTTCCGGCCCCGTTTACGCCCAGGATGGCGAGGACGAGGAGGAGTATAAGCCGGTTCTTCCCGACGTCTCGATCTACAAGGCGATGCTCGACGCCAACAAAACGACCGGCTGGATCCAGTTTCGCAGTTACGACGACAAGCAACTGATCTATTTCACTACGCTGCAGACCATGCATTGCCGGCTTTCGGAAATCCGCTACTCGGTCAATTCGGACGCGCTGGACAAGCGCTTCCCGCTCGGAAAATGCAATCCACAGATCCCGTTCAACCTGCCCGAGGACAATACCAACGAGTATGTCTACATCTCGCTGCCGGCCGGAGAAGCGAAAACACTGACCATCCAGGCCGTCTGGGACGATGGCGCAGGCAGCGAAATTGTCGTCTACAAACCTTGCGAGGGCGTTGGCGATTCGACCTGCGCGCAGATCAAGACAATCAAGAAGCCGAAGAAACAGCTGCAGGAGCCCGTGCCGGCCGATTCGCCGATCCGCGCCATGCAATCCGAAACGCCGGGCAAGACGTTTACCGAGCCGACACCCTCAACGGCAGCCCGCCCCTAGGCTGCGTCGTCAGCCGCTGCACGGGCCAAGGCCTGGTTTCGGGCGTCATGTCGAACCGGAAACGCTGCATCATCACACCAAGCGCGATCACCGCTTCCTGCAGCGCGAAGGTGGCACCGATACAGGTGCGCGGGCCTGCCCCGAACGGCAGATACTGAAAGCGATGCAGCTTGTCGCGGTTTTCCGGCAGGAAGCGTTCCGGCATGAAGGCGCGCGGTTTTTCCCAGTAGAGCACATGACGATGCAGCGTCCAGGGCATGATCAGGACCGAAATGCCCTTGGGGATATCCACCCTCTCGCCATCGGGCGAGGTCCATGAATCGGCCTTGATCGCCGCACGATTGATGGAGGGCGCCGGGGGATAGAGCCGCATCCCCTCTTCGAAGGCAGCGCGCACATGCGGCATCAGATCGAGCCAATCGACAGGTTCGGCGCCGCCGGACAACACGCTATCGATCTCCCTCTCCATATTCTCGCGCACATGCGGGGAATTGGCGACGCAATAGAGCGTCCAGGCAAGCGCCCGTGCGGTCGTTTCGTGCCCGGCGCCGATGAAGGTCAGGATATTGTCGGATATCTCATCAGTCGAAAGCCCGTCCGGCCGTTCCAGTTGCAGGAGCAGCGTCAGAAAGTCTGGCGGCGCCGATGCCGGATTGGAGCGTATCAGCTGCCGCCGGCGGTCCATGGTTTTCGCGACGATGCCGCGGAACTCGGCCATCACCTTGGCGCCACCGAGGCGCGTCAGCCGCGGCACCCAGGGTGGCGCAAGCAGAAGGTCCATGGGATCGACACGGCCCATGCGATGCAGCAGCCGTTCCACACTGTCGGCAAACCCCTCGGTTTCCGTTGCGATCTCCCCGGAAAACAGCGTCTCGGAGAGGATCTCATAGGTGAGTTCGGTCATGTCGCTGGCGATATTGACGACCGATCCTGTGGCGGCGACCTCATGATACTTATTCACGTATTCCTCGGTCTTCGCCAGCATCTGCTTGGCGAACCCCCCGGCATGGCGCGGCGTGAACACCGGGGCCATCGCCTTGCGCGACCGTCGCCACACCTCGCCCTCGGCCGTCAGCAACCCGTCACGCAAGATCGGCCGCAGAATGAGACGGCGGACCTTGGACATTTCGTAGTTCGAGGCGTTCTCGACGAGGACATGGCGGATCAGATTCGGGTCGTTGACGATCAAGGTCCGCTGATTGATGAATTTCGTGTCGATCCAGGGCAGTGTATAGGAAGGCTCGCCCCACAACTCCAGCGGATTGCGCATCACCGTGCGGATGATTTGGAGACGCGACGGCGGCACCGTGCGCGGGATCGGCGCCGGCGGCTCGAATGGTTCGGGTCTCATATCCATGGTCCACATGCCGCCAGCGTTGGCGGTTCCAACCGCCAAGCCTCGTATGAAGCTGTGGCGATTTGAGTAAAATTAGAGCAGTGCCCTCAATTCCGCCAGCTTGTCGTTGACCAGCCAGCCATAATAATTTTCCTCGGGCCACTGCACCTCGCCGCCCAGGTTCCTGGCGGCAAGCGCTGCGGCGCGCTGGTCGGGATTGCCAACATTGTAGAGGGTCGCGGTGATACCCGGGTTGCCGGAGATATCCATGCCGGCGATTGACTTGTAGGCGTCGATCGAATGACGGATGGAGGCCGCCATGTAGGCAAGCGACTGATCGGGATCCATGATCGCCGCGTAAACGCCGGAGGCGTCTTTTTCATCCAGCCGGTCATAGCCGGAAACGCGTGACACCATGTCGGTCAGCATCAGGGCCGTCAGCGGATTGATCTGGCCAAGCCCGAACGTCTGGCCAGCAAAAAACGGCTGGAAGAAGACGGCGCTGAAGCGATTGTCCGGATAGGAGGTTCCGCCGACCGCATTGCCGCGGAATTGGCTGTCCCAAACGCTTTCGCGGCAACTCCACAGCGCATAGGAGCTCTTCTTGCCCTCGCATTTGGCAAATTCCGGCCGCGACACGAATTGGGCGACACCCTCGCCCTCATAACCGAAGCGGAAACTGTCGCCGGCATAGGCAGCCGCCTTGACGTAATAGGACTGCAGCCGGTCATAGGCATCGACATTGTAGGTATGCTCGCCGACGATCGCGCCGATCATATGGATCGGATCGATGCCATAGGCGCGCGCGGTCGATTTGATCTTGCCGATCAGTTCGCCGTCATTGGCGAGAAGATGGCGTACTTTCTCGTATTTGGCATCGAAGGATGTCTTGCCCGCCTTGGTCCGCCTTACGGAAGCACCAGGGACGTTCGGCTGCTCCTGATACCGGTTGCCTTCGGGCACGATACGCAATCCGCCGCCAAGAGCGGGACCGGTAGCGAGAATCATTCCCGCAAGAACAAGCATATGAACGATGGTGCGCACGAACGGTTTCCTGTGACCTGGCAAGACTGGTTTTGATGCGCGGGGACGCATGCGGCAAAATCGTGTCGGAATCATGCCCGCCACGGCGAAAGGCTTATCGCGTGCAGGCTGCGGAAACAACAAGGGCGCCCATCGGACGCCCTGTTCAGTTTCACGATCGGCTGCCGCTACAGGATGTAACGCGACAGGTCCGTATTGGCGGCGAGATCGCCGACATGCGTCTTCACGTAGTCCGCATCGATCTTCAACTGCTCCCCGGACTTGTCCGGCGCCGCATAGGAGATTTCGTCGAGGACCCGCTCCATCACCGTCTGCAGACGCCGGGCGCCGATATTCTCGACGCTCGCGTTGAGCATAACGGCAACATCGGCAAGCGCGTCAATTGCGTCGTCGGTGAAGTCCAGGTTGACGCCTTCCGTTTCCAACAGTGCCTTGTATTGCCGGATCAGGCTGACCTCCGTTTCCGTGAGGATGCGGCGGAAGTCTTCCTTGGTCAGCGCCTTCAGCTCGACGCGGATCGGCAGGCGGCCCTGCAGCTCGGGAAGCAGGTCCGACGGCTTCGAGACGTGGAACGCGCCCGAGGCGATGAACAGGATATGGTCAGTCTTCACCGGGCCATACTTGGTCGCAACCGTCGTGCCTTCCACCAGCGGCAACAGGTCGCGCTGGACGCCTTCGCGTGAAACACCGGCGCCCATTCCACCATCGCGCGCCGCGATCTTGTCGATCTCGTCGAGGAAGACGATGCCGTCGTTTTCCGCCGAGCGCACCGCTTCGCGTTGGATCTCCTCGTTGTCGAGAAGCTTGTCGGATTCATCGTTGATCAGGATGCCATAGCTGTCCTTAACCGTGGTGCGAACCTTCTTGGTCCGCTGACCCATCGCCTTACCGAATATTTCCGACAGGTTGAGGACGCCGATATTGGCCCCGGGCATGCCGGGGATCTCGAAGCCGCCGGGTGTTCCCGCATCGGCAATCTCGATGTCGACTTCCTTGTCGTCCATTTCGTTGGCGCGCAATTTCTTGCGGAAACTGTCGCGCGTCGCGGGGGACGCGGTAGCACCCACCAGAGCATCGAGTACGCGCTCTTCTGCATTCAGATGCGCCTTTGCCTTGACATCGGCCCGCTTCTTCTCGCGCACCAGGCCGATGCCGACCTCGACGAGGTCGCGGACGATTTGCTCGACATCACGACCGACATAGCCCACTTCGGTGAACTTTGTCGCTTCGACCTTGATGAAGGGGGCGCCGGCGAGCTTGGCAAGACGGCGCGAAATCTCCGTCTTGCCGACGCCGGTCGGCCCGATCATCAGGATGTTCTTCGGCATCACCTCGTCGCGCAGCTCGTCGGTGAGTTGCTGGCGGCGCCAGCGGTTGCGCAAAGCGATGGCGACAGCGCGCTTGGCATCGTGCTGGCCGATGATGAACCGGTCGAGCTCCGACACGATTTCGCGGGGTGAAAATGTGGTCATGACATCCTCTCAAATTCTGTCCGGGTCAATTCCATCAGGATTGTTCGCCCGGCGCTGTCGTACCATTCGCCATAAGGGGTAAAACCCGCCTTGGCATAAGCCCGCAGGGCCTGTTTATTCTCTGCATCGGAATCGATGATGATCCGCGGCGCGGTGCCTGCAAAAAGTCTCGCCGCAAAGGCTCTGATCACCGCAGGCGCAATACCCTTGCCTATCATGCCGGGCGGTCCGACGAAAATATCGATACCCGGCGTATCCGGCGTCAGATCCTCAGCCCAGGGCTCGCTGTCATATTGCGTCGGCAGCCAAGCCTGGATGTAGCCAGCCGGCGTGCCGTCGACCGAAAAGACGAAGCCTTCGACTTCACGGGTCGCGCAGCCGTCGCGGATCAGTTTCAGTTCCTCATCCGGCTCACCCCACCACTGCCGCACGTGCCCTTCCGACAGCCAGCCGAACAGCATCGGCATGTGGCTCTCGTCAACAGCCGCGAAGGCGATGGCCGGATTAGGCTGCATCGAGCTTTTCGATGACGATGTTGCCGTTGGTATAGACGCAGATATCACCGGCGATCTCCATCGCCCGGCGGGCAATCTCCTCGGCCGTCTTGTCCGAATCCATCAGCGCGCGGGCGGCAGCAAAGGCAAAATTACCACCCGAGCCGATGGCGATCGTGCCGTGTTCGGGTTCAAGCACATCACCATTGCCGGTGATCGCCAGCGTGATCGACTTGTCGGCGACCAACATCATCGCTTCGAGATTGCGCAGATACTTGTTGGTACGCCAGTCCTTGGCAAGCTCGACGGTGGCGCGCATCAGCTGGTCCGGATACTGCTCGAGCTTGGCCTCCAACCGCTCCAGGAGCGTGAAGGCATCGGCCGTGGCGCCGGCGAAACCGGCGATCACGTCGCCCTTGCCGAGGCGGCGGACTTTTCGCGCATTGCCCTTCATCACGGTCTGGCCAAGGCTTACCTGACCATCGCCCGCCATCACCACCTGGCCGCCCTTGCGGACGGTAATAATTGTCGTCATGAAATACCTGCCTGCCCGGCAGCCGGGCTTTTTCGAAGAGCCGCACATCGGCCCTGTTGAAGCCTATGTAAGAGCGGTTTTGCCGATTGCAAATAGCCCGTATCCCGCTCCCTGCCGTAAAAAACCGGGCCTGTCTCGCCTCCGCGAGAATCACGGCAGCACTTCTGGATATTTCGCCCACCGCCTGATATGGAGCGGCTCTATGACAGTTGGGAGAACCTGATGGCAGACCAGCAAGCCAAGCGCACCGGCAGCGTTTCGCGCAAGACCAACGAAACCTCGATCACCGTGTCCGTCAACATCGGCGGCACCGGTACATCGCGCATTTCGACGGGCGTCGGCTTCTTCGACCATATGCTGGAACAGCTTTCCCGCCATTCGCTGATCGACATGGACATCACCGCCGACGGCGACCGGCATGTCGACGACCACCACACGGTGGAAGACACCGGCATCGCCATCGGCCAGGCCCTCTCCAAGGCGCTCGGCGACCGGAGCGGTATCACCCGCTACGCCTCGCTCGACCTTGCCATGGACGAGACGATGACGCGCGCCGCCGTCGATGTCTCCGGCCGTCCCTTCCTCGTCTGGAACGTCGCCTTCTCCGCGCCGAAGATCGGTACCTTCGATACCGAACTGGTGCGCGAATTCTTCCAGGCTCTGGCTCAGCACGGCGGCATCACGCTGCATGTGCAGAATATCTACGGCGCCAACAACCATCATATCTCAGAAACCTGTTTCAAGGCCGTTGCCCGCGTGCTTCGCACGGCAACAGAGATCGATCCGCGCCAGGCAGGCCGCGTTCCCTCCACCAAGGGCACGCTGGTCTGACCGGGCCATATTGAAAGTTGGCTGACATGGCCTCCTATCTGGTTCTGACACCGCCCGCTGCCCTCAGAAACGACGAGCATGCGCGGTTCATCGCCGACAAGTTTTCCTGGATTGCCTTTCTCTTTCCGGCGATCTGGCTGCTCGTCAAAAGACAGTGGATTGCCGGCATCACGGTTGCGATCCTGCAGTCGACGGTGACAATCCTGACCTCGGAGCCTCGCGCCATGCTGGCGGGGCTGCTGGTCGAACTGGCACTGCGCCTTCTGGTCGCCCTCGAGGGCCCGGCCCTCGTCGCCAGGCGGCTGGAATCTGACGGCTGGACGCTCCAGTCGGTCATTGCGACGGATGATCTGGCCCTTGCCGAAATGATATACGACCACGAGGCGGCTGCGCATGCGCCCGGCGATACCGGACGGCAGCCCCCGGCGCTACCACAGACGACAGCAAAATCCGAAGGCCGCACAGCTTTCGGCCTGTTTGAGAATTATGGAGAACGCTAATGCGCGTTGCGATCATTGACTACGGATCCGGCAATCTGCGCTCGGCGACGAAAGCCTTCGAGCGTGCGGCGCGTGAAGCCGGCATCGACGCTGAGATCGAGCTGACCGACAAGGCTGACCGCGTCGCCAGTGCCGACCGCATCGTCCTGCCCGGCGTCGGCGCCTATGCAGACTGCCGCCGTGGTCTCGATGCCGTCGACGGCATGCAGGCGGCGCTGACGGAAGCGGTCGAAAAATCCGCCCGTCCCTTCCTCGGCATCTGCGTCGGCATGCAGCTGATGTCGTCGCGCGGGCTGGAAAAGACAACGACTCAAGGGCTTGGCTGGATCAAGGGCGATGTCGTCGAGATGGTTCCCTCCGATCCGACCCTGAAAATCCCGCAGATCGGCTGGAACACACTGGATCTTAAGAAGCCGCATCCGCTGTTTTCCGGCATCAGGACCGGCGAAGACGGGCTGCACGCCTATTTCGTCCATTCCTACCATCTCGCCGTCGAAAATCCGGACGATCTGATCGCCACGACCTCCTATGGCGGCGCGGTGACCGCCTTCGTCGCGAAAGGCAACAAGGCTGGCGCGCAGTTCCATCCGGAAAAGAGCCAGACGCTCGGCCTCGCCCTGATCTCAAATTTCCTGCGCTGGAAGCCCTGACATGGTCCTTTTTCCCGCCATTGATCTCAAAGACGGCCAGTGCGTGCGCCTCAAGCTCGGCGACATGGAACAGGCGACCGTCTACAATCCCGACCCTGCCGCCCAGGCCAAGGCCTTCGAGGACCAGGGGTTCGAATGGTTGCATGTGGTCGATCTCAACGGTGCCTTTGCCGGCGAGACGGTCAACGGGGCAGCTGTCGATGCGATCCTGAAAGCCACGAAAAATCCGGTGCAACTCGGCGGCGGCATCCGCACGCTCGATCATATCGAGAACTGGCTGTCACGCGGGCTTGCCCGTGTCATTCTCGGCACCGTCGCCGTGCGTGATCCGGCGCTGGTCATCGAGGCCTGCCGGAAATTCCCGGGCAAGGTCGCCGTCGGTATCGACGCCAAGGGCGGCAAGGTGGCGGTCGAGGGCTGGGCGGAAGCCTCCGAACTCGGTGTCATCGAACTGGCGAAGAAATTCGAGGGCGCCGGCGTTTCGGCAATCATCTATACTGATATCGACCGCGACGGCATCCTGACCGGCATCAACTGGGCGTCGACGCTGGAACTGGCGGGTGCCGTCTCCATCCCCGTGATCGCGTCGGGCGGCCTTGCCTCGATGGACGATATCCGCCGGATGGTTCAGCCCGACGCGGCAAAGCTCGAAGGCGCCATTTCCGGCCGCGCGCTCTATGACGGGCGCATCGACCCGGCCGAGGCGCTGGCCCTTATTCGCAGCGCGAAAGGAAAAGCGGCATGACCCTCAAAACCCGTGCCGTTCCCCGCCTGGACGTCAAGGATATGCCGCGAGACCCGCAGCCACGAGGCGGCGAGGACGCGCAAACCAAGAAAGAGGCTGTCCTATGACCCTCAAAGCCCGTGTCATTCCCTGCCTCGACGTCAAGGACGGCCGCGTCGTCAAGGGCGTCAGCTTCGTTGACCTGATCGATGCCGGCGACCCCGTCGAATCGGCCAAGGCCTATGATGCCGCCGGTGCCGATGAGCTCTGTTTCCTCGACATCACCGCCTCCTCGGATAACCGCGACACCATCTTCGACGTCGTGGCGCGCACTGCCGACCATTGCTTCATGCCGCTCACTGTCGGCGGCGGGGTGCGCACGATTGCCGATATCCGCAAGCTGCTGCTCGCGGGCGCCGACAAGGTCTCGATCAACTCGGCCGCGGTGAACAACCCCGATTTCGTCGCCGAGGCGGCCGACAAGTTCGGCAACCAGTGCATCGTCGTCTCGATCGATTCCAAGAAGGTGTCGCAACCTGGCGAGGAAGATCGCTGGGAAATCTTCACCCATGGCGGGCGCCAGGCGACCGGTATCGATGCCGTCGCCTTTGCGGAAAAGATGGTAGAGCGTGGTGCCGGCGAACTTCTTCTGACATCCATGGATCGCGACGGCCAGAAGACCGGCTACGATATCGCGTTGACCCGCACGATCGCCGACCGCGTTTCGGTTCCGGTGATCGCCTCGGGCGGCGTCGGCAATCTCGACCACATGGTCGAGGGCATTCGCGACGGGCATGCAACGGCGGTGCTTGCCGCCTCGATCTTCCATTTCGGCACCTATAGCATCGGCGAAGCCAAGCGCTATATGGCAGAGCATGGCATCGCCATGCGGCTCGACTGAGCGACAGGACGGAAACCGATGAGCGACTTTTCCCTTTCCAGTCTCGAGGCGATCGTCGCCGATCGCGCCAAGGCGTCGCCGGAGCAATCCTGGACGGCAAAACTCGTGGCCCATGGGCAGACGAAGGCGGCGAAAAAGCTCGGTGAGGAAGCGGTAGAGACCGTGATCGCCGCAATCAGCAATGATCGCGCCAATCTGGTCGCCGAGAGCGCCGATCTGCTCTATCACCTTATGGTCGTATTGAAAATTGCTGATATTCCGTTGCAGGATGTGATGAGCGAACTCGAACGGCGCACCCGCCAGTCGGGTCTCCAGGAAAAGGCGAGCCGGTAGAGAATTGATGACCATCGCGGCAAAAGACATAGCCCCAGCCGATATTCCGGATCATTTCGGCAACACCGATTATTCCCCCTATCGTTTCTTCTCAGCCGAGGAATGGTCGCGCTTCCGGGCCGATACGCCTTTGACGCTGACCGCCGGCGAAGTTCAACGGCTGCGCTCGCTCAACGACCCCGTCGATCTCGACGAAGTCCGGCGCATCTACCTGTCCTTGTCGCGGCTTCTGTCCGCGCATGTCGAATCCTCGCAGATGCTGTTTGCCCAGCGCCAGCGTTTCCTCAGCATGTCCGGTGAGGCGAAAACGCCCTTCGTCATCGGCATCGCCGGTTCGGTGGCCGTCGGAAAGTCGACGACTGCCCGTATTCTTGCCGAGCTTTTGTCGCGCTGGCCATCCAGCCCGAAGGTCGATCTGGTGACGACCGACGGTTTCCTTTTTCCCAATGCGACGCTGCTTCGGGAAAACATGATGGACCGCAAGGGCTTTCCCGAGAGCTACGACATCGGCGCGCTCTTGCGCTTCCTGTCGGCGATCAAGGCCGGCCAGCCGAACGTCAAGGCGCCAACCTATTCGCACCTAACCTACGACGTGTTGCCCGACCAATTCCAGATCATCGACCGGCCGGATATCCTCATCTTCGAAGGCATCAACGTGCTGCAGTCGCGCAACCTGCCGGCAGACGGCAAGATCGTGCCGATGGTCTCGGATTTCTTCGATTTCTCGATCTATATCGACGCCGAGGAAAGCCTGATCCACAGCTGGTACGTCGAACGTTTCATGCGTCTGCGCCATACGGCCTTCCGCAACCCGGAGTCCTTCTTCAAGCGCTATGCGGAGGTTAGCGAGGAGGAGGCGCGTTCGATCGCCGAAGGGCTCTGGAACAACATCAACCTGAAGAACCTTCGCCAGAACATCCTGCCGACGCGGCCGCGCGCCGACCTGATCCTGCAGAAGGGCCCGAACCACCTCACCGAGACGGTGGCGCTGCGCAAACTCTGAGGCTCAGACGGTGACCCGGCGAAGTGTAAGATTAATGCGGCCGCCGTTTTTCAGAAGTGTCGAGGTGTTGGGGTAGATCTTGTCCACGCCGTGAAAGGCAAGACGCGCCTCGCCGCCCAGCACGACGACATCACCGCTCGACAATTTGAACGACAGGGTCCGGTCGTTTCGCTCCCGCCCGCCCACGCGAAACAGACAGCTATCGCCGAGCGAAATGGACACGACCGGCATCTCCAGATCCTGCTCATCACGGTCCTGGTGCAAGCCCATGCTGGCATCCTCGGTATAGAAATTCACGAGACAGGCCTGCGGTTCCTTGGACGAGCCGGAAACGGCGCGCCAGATATCGAGAAGCGCATCCGGCATCGGCGGCCATGGCTTTCCGGTAACAGGGTGCTCGCGCTGGTACCGATAGCCGCGCTCCTTGTCCGTCACCCAGCCGAGCGGGCCGCAATTGGTCATGCGCACCGACATCGGCTTACCGGTCTTCGGCATCGCCGGCACGAAAAGCGGGGCCTCCGCGGCGATGGCGCGAATGCTCTCCACCAGAGCTTCCTGCTTTTCGCGGTCGAGAAAGCCGGGGATATGGCGAATACCCTGGGGAAGAACCCGCATCGAAACACCTATTGCTCCAGCCTAACAGAGTGCAGTGACGGACAAAAACAAGGCCCGCGCAAAAAACCTCATTCGCTTTCAGGACGGCCGCGCATCTTCTTGACTTCGCCGCGCCCCGTCTTTTCCTTCAGGCGGCGCTCGATCGAGCCCTTCGTCGGCCTGGTCTTTCGCCGCGGCGGTGGCGGCGGCTCGGCAGCCTTGAGGATCAGTTCCTTCAACCGTTCGCGCGCATCCTCGCGATTGCGCTCCTGGCTGCGAAAACGGCTCGCCTCGATCATCAGAACGCCGTCCTTTGACATCTTGCGACCGGCGAGCTTGATGGCGTTTTCGCGCACCCGCTCCGGCAAAGCCGGCGATGCCTTGATTCCGTAGAACAACTGGACGGCCGTCGAGACCTTGTTGACGTTCTGGCCGCCCGGACCGCCGGCCAGCACGAATTGCTCCGTCAGTTCCCAGCCGGCAATGACGATGTTGTCGTTGATATAGAGCGGATCGCTGGCCATGACGTTCTTCCTTCCATCGCTCTATCTCACAGGATCGCGAGCTTGAAAACGCATGAGCTGCCAGACATAAGAAAACCCGGCCTTTTCAAGCCGGGTTTCACGTGAATCATAGCCTGCGATTTATATTCGGTGGTCTTTTTTACTCCGCAGCGAGCTTAGCGCCCGGGGCAGCATCGCGAACGCTGCCGTCGACGTGGTTTTCGAACTTGGCGAAATTGGCAACGAACATGTCCACCAGCTTGCGGGCCTGCTCGTCATAGGCGGCATCGTCGCTCCAGGTCGAGCGCGGATCGAGGATCTTGCTGTCCACGCCGGAAACCACAACAGGCACGGCGAAACCGAAATTGCTGTCCGTGCGGAACTCCGCCGATGCCAGAGAACCGTCGAGTGCTGCTGCAAGCAGGGCGCGCGTCGCCTTGATCGGCATGCGGTTTCCGGTGCCGTAGGCGCCACCGGTCCAGCCGGTGTTCACGAGCCAGCAATTGACGCCGTGTTCTGCAATCAGCGTTTTCAAGAGGTTGCCATACTCGGACGGATGGCGCGGCATGAAGGGGGCGCCGAAGCAGGTTGAGAAGGTCGCTTCCGGCTCGGTCACGCCCTTTTCCGTTCCTGCCACCTTGGCGGTGTAACCGGAGAGGAAGTGATACATGGCCTGGTCAGGCGTCAGACGCGCGATCGGCGGCATCACGCCGAAGGCGTCGGCCGTCAGCATGATGATTGTGCCCGGATGGCCCGCAGTGCCGGTCTTGCTGGCATTCGGGATGAAGTCCAGCGGATAGGCACAGCGCGTATTTTCGGTCAGCGAGCCATCATTGAAATCCGGCACGCGGTTGTCGTCGAGGATGACGTTCTCGAGCACAGTTCCGAACCGGTGCGTCGTTGCGAAAATTTCCGGCTCGGCTTCGGCCGACAGGCGGATGGTCTTGGCATAGCAGCCGCCTTCGAAATTGAAGATGCCGTCGTTGCCCCAGCCGTGTTCATCGTCGCCGATCAGCGTACGTTTCGGATCGGCCGACAGCGTCGTCTTGCCGGTGCCCGAAAGACCGAAGAAGACCGCCGCGTCGCCATTCGGACCGACATTGGCAGAGCAATGCATCGGCATCACACGCTTGGCCGGCAGCAGGTAGTTGAGCATGGTGAAGACCGACTTCTTCATCTCGCCGGCATAGGACGTGCCGCCGATCAGGATGATGCCCCTGGTGAAGTTGCAGGCAATCACGGTTTCGGTGCGGCAACCATGGCGGGCAGGATCACCCTTGAAACCCGGTAGATCGATGATCGTCAGCTTCGGTGCGAAGGTGGCGAGTGCCGCCTTTTCCGGACGGATCAGCAGGTTGCGAATGAACAGCGAATGCCAGGCGAATTCCGTTACGACACGCGTCGGCAGGGCGTTTTCCGCATCGGCACCGCCGATCAGGTCCTGAACATAGAGCGACTTGCCCTTGGCATGATCGAGCATGTCCTGATGCAGGATCTCGAAATGTTCCGGCGACATTGCGTTGTTGTTGTCCCACCAGATTTCATCCGCCGTATTGGCATCGCGAACGACGAATTTGTCCTTCGGGGAACGGCCCGTGTGCTGTCCCGTCAGGGCACGCACAGCGCCATGAGCGGTCAGCTGCGCCTCGCTGCGGCGCAGGATTTCCTCATAGAGTTCAGCGGTGCCGAAGTTATACCGAACCATGTCCAGGTTGGTGAAACCGATTGATTCCAGCCCAAGGGATGGGTTGCGAATGCCGAGTTCCTTCATGGTTCAGCTTTCCTCCGTGGTTTGCATAAAGAACGTTGAATGTTAGTGAACATAAAAGGAGTAGTGAGAAAAGACAAGGTTACTGTCTCAAAATATCTAATAATTTCAGTATATTAATCGATTTAAAGGAATTTATTGCTTTTTTAATCGGTTGAATCGCCGCTTTTCGACCGGCTTTTTTCCAGCCAAATGGCGCTTTCCCCGCCTGCCACATTGCTTTTGCTTTTTACTTCGCCACAATTTGTTCCACCTTTATACTCAAGAAACGCCTCGTGCCGCAGCAGTGACCCGGACGACCGGGCTTCCGCGGAGGCGTAGTGAAATGGTGGAGCCCTATACGATGCAGACGATTGCACTTGTCGATGACGACCGGAACATCCTGACCTCGGTGTCGATTGCGCTGGAAGCGGAAGGATACAAGGTCGAAACCTATACCGACGGTGCGTCGGCCCTCGACGGCCTGCTTGCCCGGCCGCCGCAGCTGGCCATCTTCGACATCAAGATGCCGCGCATGGATGGCATGGAGCTTTTGCGCCGCCTGCGCCAGAAGTCGGACATTCCGGTGATCTTCCTCACCTCCAAGGACGAGGAGATCGACGAGCTGTTCGGCCTGAAGATGGGCGCCGACGATTTCATCACCAAGCCCTTCTCGCAGCGACTGCTGGTTGAGCGCGTCAAGGCAATCCTGCGTCGCTCGGCCAACCGCGAAGCCGCGGCTGCAGCGAATTCCGGCAGCGGCGCCAAGACCGCCGCTGATGTTCAGGCGCGTTCACTGGAGCGCGGCCAGCTGTCGATGGACCAGGAGCGCCACACCTGCACCTGGAAGAACGAGCCGGTGACCCTGACGGTCACCGAATTCCTCATCCTGCATTCGCTGGCGCAGCGCCCCGGCGTCGTGAAAAGCCGCGATTCGCTGATGGACGCCGCCTATGACGAGCAGGTCTATGTCGACGACCGCACGATCGACAGCCACATCAAGCGGCTGCGCAAGAAGTTCAAGATGGTCGACGACGACTTCGACATGATCGAGACGCTCTATGGCGTAGGCTATCGCTTCCGCGAATCGGCTTAAAGACCGCAATGGACGGCCGTGGCCCGGGCGATATAGCGCGCCACGGCCACACTGGCATGGCTTGTCACGGAACTGTATGATACGGCTCCGGGCTAGGGCGAACCGCAATCGGGTTTAGCTTGAGAACAGCCATAGCTGCCATTGATATGCAGGAGCCGCGCGAGCGGGAGTTGAAGGCTTGGTCGAAGTCTTGCGAAACATCGATGTGGACGACAGTGACGCGGGGACCGCGTCCGGCCGGAAGTGGGCGCATCCCTTCACGCTGATTCGCCGCATCTTCGGCAACGCCGTGTTTTCGAGCCTGACGCGCCGTATCCTGTTCTTCAATCTCGTCGCGCTCGTGGTCCTCGTCGGCGGCATCATGTATCTGAACCAGTTCCGCGAGGGACTGATCGATGCCCGCGTCGAAAGCCTGTTGACGCAAGGCGAGATCATTGCCGGCGCCATCGCCGCTTCCGCTTCGGTCGATACCAACTCGATCACCATCGACCCGGAAAAGCTCTTGGAGCTGCAGGCCGGACAGAGCATCACCCCGCTGCCGAGCGACGAGGATCTTGAATTTCCGATCAACCAGGAACGTGTGGCACCGGTGCTGAGACGCTTGATCTCGCCGACCCGCACCCGCGCCCGCCTGTTTGACGCCGATGCCGACCTGCTGTTGGATTCACGCCACCTCTATACCGGCGGACAGGTGCTGCGTTTCGACCTGCCGCCGATCGATCCGGAATCGGCAACTTGGTCCGAGCGGCTGAATTCGTGGTTCAATCGCGTCCTGCAGCCCGGCAACCTGCCGCTCTACAAGGAGCCGCCGGGCGGCAACGGTGCCATCTATCCGGAGGTCATGAACGCGCTGACCGGCGTTCGCGGCGCCGTCGTGCGTGTTACCGAAAAAGGCGAACTGATCGTCTCTGTCGCGGTTCCAGTCCAGCGGTTCCGCGCCGTTCTCGGCGTTCTTCTTCTCTCGACGCAGGCCGGCGACATCGACAAGATCGTTCATGCCGAGCGGCTGGCCATCATTCGCGTCTTTGGTGTCGCAGCCCTGGTCAACGTCATCCTCTCCCTGCTTCTGTCGAGCACGATCGCCAACCCTCTGCGGCGCCTTTCGGCCGCCGCCATTCGCGTGCGGCGGGGCGGTGCCAAGGAGCGCGAGGAAATTCCGGATTTCTCGTCCCGTCAGGACGAAATCGGCAATCTCTCCGTGGCCCTTCGCGAAATGACGACGGCGCTCTACGACCGTATCGCCGCGATCGAGAATTTTGCCGCGGATGTCAGCCACGAATTGAAAAACCCGCTGACATCGCTGCGCAGCGCCGTCGAAACCCTGCCACTCGCCCGTACGGACGATTCAAAGAAGCGACTGATGGATGTCATCCAGCATGATGTGCGCCGACTCGATCGCCTGATCAGCGATATCTCGGATGCCTCGCGGCTCGATGCCGAGCTTGCCCGCAGCGACGCCAAGGCCATCGATCTGGAGAAACTAGTCGGCGATCTCGTCGACATTTCCCGGCAGATACGCGGCGGCAAGAAACCGGTGCAACTCAGCTTTGTCGTCGAGCGCAAGGACAATCCGAAGGCCCGCTTCGATGTCGCCGGTTACGAACTCAGGATCGGCCAGATCATCACCAACCTCATCGAAAACGCCCGCTCCTTCGTGCCCGAGGAAGGCGGCCGCATCATCCTGCGCCTGACACGAACCCGCAGCCGCTGCCTGATCTATGTCGAGGACAACGGCCCCGGCATCCAGGCAGAAGACATCGACCGGATCTTCGAACGCTTCTACACCGACCGGCCGGAGGCTGAGGATTTTGGCCAGAATTCGGGCCTCGGCCTGTCGATCTCTCGCCAGATCGCGGAAGCCCATGGCGGCTCTCTGAAAGCCGAGAACATGACGGACGCGAGCGGCAGGATCACCGGCGCGCGCTTCATCCTGTCGTTGCCAGTAGAGACCAACGCATGACGGACGAGGCGGTCAATATTCACGCCACTGCCGTCGTGCTTGGGACCCGTGGTTTCTTGTTCGTCGGCCCATCCGGCGCAGGCAAGACGGCCTTGGCGCTCTCCTGTCTGGCGGCAGCGAGAGGAAGCGGATTGTTTGGCGCCCTAGTATCGGATGACCAAGTGCTGATCTCGGTGCGAAATGGCAGGGTCCTCGCCCGCCGGCCCGCCTCCATCGCCGGGTTGGCCGAAATCCGCGGCGCCGGCATTGTCCAGGTGGAGACGATACCGGCGGCTGTGCTGGATTTCGCCGTTCAGCGCGTCAAACCGCCGTTTGAACCGCGCCTGCCGCCCGAAAATGAGGTCTTTGCTCTTCCGGCAGGCAATTTTTTGCCGTTGCTGCGGCTTCCCTTCGGAGAGAGCCTGAATTCCTTCGAAATTTTGCGGCTTATCTTGCCTCAAAATGCCAATTTTCAAGGACAATGCTGCCTTCAAAAGTAGCATTTTTGGATTTTTAACTTGCACTTCGCCTTTTCCTTGCCAAGATGGCCGCCCCAAAGGTGGACGAAATTGCTGCATTGCGATATCTGACCATCGTAGATTAGCGGATGCAGTTGGAGCGGAGACATCATGATCGGACTTGTGCTTGTCACTCACGGCAAGCTGGCTGAAGAGTTTCGTCATGCGCTGGAGCATGTCGTTGGTCCGCAAAAGTCGATCGAGACTGTCTGCATCGGCCCTGAGGATGACATGGATCAACGCCGCCAGGATATCCTGGAAGCGGTTCTCTCGGCCGATGAAGGCAATGGCGTCATCATTCTGACGGATATGTTCGGCGGAACGCCGTCCAATCTGGCAATCTCGGTGATGCAGAGCGGCACAGTCGAGGTCATCGCCGGCGTCAACCTTCCCATGCTGATCAAGCTCGCCGGCGTCCGTGGCGAAAGCGATATGGACAAGGCACTCGTCGAAGCATCCGAAGCAGGCAGGAAGTATATCAATGTCGCAAGCCGTGTCCTCAGTGGCAAATAGCGAAGTGGTGCCGGTGGCGCTTTCCCGCGAACTGCTGATCATCAACAAGCGAGGGCTGCATGCCCGCGCTTCCGCCAAGTTCGTCCAGACGGTGGAAGGCTACGACGCCGAGATCCAGGTCTCGAAAGACGGCATGACCGTCGGCGGTACGTCGATCATGGGGCTGATGATGCTTGCCGCCAGCACTGGCTGTTCCATCTCCGTCGTTGCCAGCGGTCGTCAGGCGCAGGAGGCGCTCGACGCTCTCGACGCGCTGGTCGCCGACAAGTTCGGCGAGGAAATCTGAGCTTTCTTTTTTGTTCGGGATGAGCCGGTCCCGGGTTCGATCGGAAATCGGCCCACTCTAGAGACATAAAGATATAAAGACTTCTTTATGTCCTGTTGCTCCCTTTCATGAATCCTGCTAGGTGAGAACCAAACTTCTCGGCTCCCTGCCGGAAGTGCAAATTTCAGTGCGCCCTGCCCGGATCGTAAACACGTCAGGTCCCGGTGCATGGCCTCAAGCCGGAGAGCTTCATGAGCACGACGAACGACTATCTGGTTGCGGATATCGGCCTTGCCGATTTCGGCCGCAAGGAAATCACCATTGCCGAGACGGAAATGCCGGGCCTGATGGCCTGCCGCGAGGAATTCGGTGCGAAGAAGCCGCTGAAGGGCGCGCGTATCACCGGTTCGCTGCACATGACCATCCAGACGGCCGTGCTGATCGAAACGCTGGTCGCACTCGGTGCCGAGGTCCGCTGGGCATCGTGCAACATCTTCTCCACCCAGGATCACGCCGCCGCGGCGATCGCCGCCAGCGGCGTTCCGGTCTTCGCCGTCAAGGGCGAGACGCTGGAGGAATACTGGACCTACACCGACCGGATCTTCCAATGGGCCGATGGCGGCGTCTCCAACATGATCCTCGATGATGGCGGCGACGCCACCATGTATATCCTGCTCGGCGCCCGCGCCGAGGCCGGCGAGGACGTGCTGTCGAGCCCGACCTCGGAAGAAGAGGAAATCCTCGTCGCCCAGATCAAGAAGCGCCTTGCCTCCTCCCCGGGCTGGTTTACCAAGCAGCGCGACGCGATCAAGGGCGTGACCGAGGAAACCACCACCGGTGTCAATCGTCTGTACCAACTGCATGCCAAGGGCCTCTTGCCCTTCCCGGCGATCAACGTCAACGATTCAGTCACCAAGTCGAAATTCGACAACAAGTACGGCTGCAAGGAATCGCTGGTCGATGGCATCCGCCGCGGCACCGACGTGATGATGGCCGGCAAGGTCGCCGTCGTCTGCGGTTACGGCGATGTCGGCAAGGGTTCGGCAGCCTCGCTGTCGGGCGCTGGCGCCCGCGTCAAAGTCACCGAAGTCGACCCGATCTGCGCCCTGCAGGCCGCCATGGATGGCTATGAAGTCGTGCGGCTCGAAGATGTCGTCTCGACCGCCGATATCTTCATCACCACGACCGGCAACAAGGACGTCATCCGCATGGACCACATGCGTGAGATGAAGGACATGGCGATCGTCGGCAATATCGGCCACTTCGACAACGAGATCCAGGTTTCCGCTCTGCGCAACCTGAAATGGACCAATGTCAAGCCGCAGGTCGATCTGATCGAGTTCCCGAAGGGCAACCGGATGATCCTTCTCTCGGAAGGCCGCCTGCTCAATCTCGGCAACGCCACCGGCCATCCGTCCTTCGTCATGTCGGCGTCGTTCACCAACCAGGTTCTGGCCCAGATCGAGCTCTTCACCAAGGGCGAACAGTACGACAGGAAGGTCCACATCCTGCCCAAGCACCTCGACGAGAAGGTTGCCCGCCTTCACCTCGGCAAACTCGGCGTCAAGCTGACGGAGCTTTCGGAAGAACAGGCCAATTATATCGGCGTGAAGCCGCAGGGTCCGTTCAAGGCTGAACACTACCGCTATTAATCCTTATCCGGATAATCCACAACATATAGAGGCCCCGATCTTGACAGTAGATCGCGGCCTCTTTTTTTGCCTCGCCCTTTCCGACGATTCGCCGAAGGCGTATGTTTTCGGGACAATGATTCGTGACAAAGATGCGGTACAGACCGTCGCGAATGGGATGTCTTGTCGTTTATGCGGCAAACGGACGGAGACATTCCGGGCTGCAATCGAAATTGAACGAGGCCTGCCGACGGCAGGATTTCGATTTGGCACGACGTGGCGATTTGCAACCGGCCTCCCGCATTAATTCCTTAGATCAGAATCGATTTAAGGACAAAATTTTGCGGCAGGTCAAACTGTTGCGGGGCCGCGTGTCCGAACGGACGCGTAGCCCTGCAAAGACCTTGTACAGGCTCCGCCGAAAGGTCGGGGCACGCTTCAAGGTGTTGAAGACACATAAGATCGTCCATGATTCGGTTTTTTTCCGATCATGGCATCCTATGTGATGCAAACGGGGAAGCATGCCATGGAAACAGGTCCTTCGAAACGCGCTGGTGGCCGGATTCCGTCCTTGCTGCGCCGGTTCATGGCGAGTTCCGCGCTTGCGATCGGCGCCGGCCCTGCCCTTGCGGCGGCTGACGACGTCACCACGGCGAGCGTTTTCCACTCCTCCGAAGTCGTCACGTTTTCCGTCCTGATCGGGGTGATCTCAGCGGCAATGATTTCCGCCATCTGGCTGATCCGCCAGCGCGGCAATATCGAAACCGACAACCGCGAGCTGAACGCGGCGCTGGCCGACGCCAATCACAAGATTTCGCGCTTTCAGGCCCTGATCGCCGACAAGAACCGCCGTATCGTCGTCTGGGAGGGGCTGTCAAACAAGCCGGAGTTCCTGGGACATCTGCCTGCCGAAACGGGCGCCCCGCAGGATGACCGCGATTTCCTCGCGTTCGGCCGCTGGCTCAAACCCCAGTCTGCCTCCGAGCTCGAAAAGGCTATCGAGCTTTTGCGTTCCAGTGCCCAGAGCTTCGATCTCATCGTCGAAACAACCCGCGGCGAGATCGTCGAGACCCAGGGCCGCGTCTCCGGTGGCCGGGCATTCGTGCGCTTCGTCGCTCTCAACAATTTGCGCGCAGAACTCGCCGAAATGAAACTGGAGCGGGATCGCCTGCACGGATCGCTGCTCAGTCTTCAGACCCTGCTCGATGCGATCGATCTGCCGGTCTGGCAGCGCGGGGCCGACGGCACGCTCCTTTGGGTCAATGAAGCCTATGCGGTTGCGGTCGAATCCGCCAATCCGGGTGTCGCGGTGAAGGAAAACCGCGAGCTTCTGGCGACGGTAGCGCGCGAAAAAATCCGAGCGCTCAGCACCTATGATTCCGCTTATCGCGAAAAAGTCTCCACCGTGGTTCGGGGGAACCGGACATTCTTCGACGTCGTGGATGCCAGAAGCCCGGCCGGATCGGCCGGCATGGCGATCAATGTCTCGGACGTCGAGGCCGTTCGCGAGGAACTGAACCGGACCCTGAAAAGCCACGCCGAGACACTCGATCAACTGGCCACGCCCGTTGCGATCTTCGATGGCAGCCAGCGCCTGCAGTTCTACAATCAGGCCTTCCAGAGGCTCTGGGCTCTCGACATGGGCTTCCTGGAACGAAAGCCGGGCAACGGCGAGATTCTCGACCGGCTGCGCGCTGCCGCAAAGCTGCCTGAGCAATTAAACTGGAAGCAGTGGAAAGAAAATGCCCTCGCCGTCTATCAGGCGATCGACACGCAATCCGACCTGTGGCACCTGCCGAACGGCCAAACGCTGCGCGTTTTCGCAACGGCCCGTCCGCAAGGCGGCGCGACCTGGGTGTTCGAGAACCTGACGGAGAAGGTCGATCTCGAAACCCGCTACAATACGCTCGTGCAGGTTCAGGGCGAGACCATCGACCATCTGTCAGAGGGCGTCGCGGTGTTCGGGCCGGATGGGCGCATCAAGCTGTCCAACCCAGCCTTCCGCGCGCTTTGGGGCGTCACTGAGGCGGAAGCCAAGCCCGGCACGCATATCCGCACCATCGAGCAGGTCTGCGCGCCATCCTACGACCAGCCCGATGGCTGGAAGCGTTTTTCGCACCTCATCACCAGCTTTGACGACGAGCGACCGTCCTGCCAGGGCATCCTCGAACTGCGTACCGGTCTCATTCTGGATTTTGCCGTCATCCCGCTGCCGAATGCGCAGACGATGCTGACCTTCGTCAACATCACCGACAGCGTACGCGTCGAGCGGGCACTGACCGAGAAGAACGAGGCGCTGCGGATGGCCGACCATCTGAAGAACGACTTCGTCCAGCACGTCTCCTATGAGTTGCGCTCGCCGCTGACCAATATCATCGGCTTTGCCGATCTTTTGAAGACGCCCGCCTTCGGCATGTTGACCGAGAGGCAAGCAGAATATGTCGACCATATCTCCACCTCGTCCTCGTTGCTGCTGACGATCGTCAACGACATTCTCGATCTCGCGACCGTTGATGCAGGCATCGTCGAGCTCGACCTGTCGGAAATCAACCTGACCGACTTCCTCGACGAAGTCTCTCTTCAGATGGCCGATCGACTGCAGGAAAGTGCCGTGACGCTGCAGATCGATACGCCCGACATGCTCGGCCTGTTCGTCGCCGACCATCAACGGCTGAAGCAGATCCTTATCAAGCTCCTGACCAATGCCGCCAATTTCGCGCCCGACGGCAGCACCATCAGCCTCAGATGCCGCCGCGACGGCAGCGATTTCGTCTTCAGCGTGACCGACAACGGTCCCGGCATCCCGCAGGACATTCTCGATACTGTGTTCAACCGGTTCGAAAGCCATGGAACACGCGGCGGCGCCGGTCTTGGCCTCTCCATCGTCGAGAGCTTCGTCAGCCTGCACCATGGCACGGTGTCGATCCGCAGCCACGAAGGCAAGGGAACGGAAGTGACCTGCTGCATCCCCTCGGGCGATCTCCCGAAATTCGCAGCGGCGGAATGATGCAGGCGATCGAACTCCTCCTGAAAGACGAGACCGCAACCATCCAACTCGGCGAGGACCTAGTGCTGGCCTTGAAGCCGGGCGACTGCCTGGCGCTCTCCGGCGACCTCGGCGCCGGCAAATCGACGCTTGCCCGCGCCTTCCTGCGCGCCATGGCCGACGACGAGACGCTTGAAGTGCCAAGCCCCACCTTCACCCTGGTGCAAAGCTACGATCTGCGCATTCCCGTTTCACATTTCGACCTCTACCGGCTGGCGGACGTTTCCGAGCTCGACGAACTCGGTCTCGACGAAGCACTCTCCGACGGCATCTGCCTGGTGGAATGGCCTGAAAACGCGCTGTCGGCGCTGCCAAAGACGCGGCTCACCGCCACCTTTTCCCACCTTGACGATGGTCGTCGCGTCACCATCTCCGGCGACCCAATGGCCCTGTCGCGGGTCATGCGCAGCCTGGCAATTCGATCCTTCCTCGACGACCGTGGATACGGCAACGCACGGCGCCGGCATCTTAGTGGCGATGCGTCGGCACGCGCCTATGAACGGATCCTGATCGAGGGGCAGCCAGTGAGACTCCTGATGGATTCGGCCCGCCACAAACCCGGCCCGATCCTGCAGGATGGCAAATATTACCAGCAGCTCGCCCATCTCGCCGAAAATGTCGTCCCCTTCGTCGCGATTGCTCGCGACATTCGGAACAAGGGATTTTGCGCCCCCAACGTTTACGAAGCCGATCTCGACGCCGGCATTCTCCTGATCGAAAATCTCGGCAGCGAGGGCATCCTCGATGCAGACGGACAGCCGGTCGCCGAGCGCTATCTCGAAAGCGTGCGAATGCTTGCGCATCTGCATGCGCAGCCGGTGACCCGCGACATACCGCTGTCCGAGACCATCACGCACCACATTCCCGATTTCGATCGCACGGCGATGAAGATCGAAACCAGTCTGCTGATCGACTGGTATCTTCCGTGGAAGCGCGGCGAGAAGGCGTCCGATGCCGAACGCGACACGTATTTTTTGGTTTGGGATTCACTGATCGATCTCCTTGGCGCGTCGGAAAAGAAGCTGCTGCTTCGCGATTTCCATTCGCCGAACATTATCTGGCGCGACAAGCGCTCAGGCTTCGACCGCGTCGGCATCATCGATTTCCAGGACGCGATGATCGGCCCTACAGCCTATGACGTGGCCTCGATCACGCAGGATGCGCGGGTGACGATTGAGCCGGACCTCTGCGGCGAGATGCTCTCGCTCTACTGCTCGCAACGCCACGCTCTCGGCGATTTCGACGAAGTGACGTTCCGGCGCGACTGGCATCTCATGTCGGCACAACGCAACTGCAAGCTCGCCGGCATCTGGGTCCGGCTGATGCGGCGCGACGGCAAGCCCTTCTACATGAAGCACATGCCGCGGACATTCTCCTATCTTCAGGTGGCGCTCGAACACGAAGCGCTCGCGCCCTTGCGCGAATGGTGCATAAAGGCTGGAATCCTTTAAAGCGCAACGCGTCAAACTTGACGCGCAAAGGTCGCTATAACACTTTGAAACCCGAATCACCGGTCAGGAATTCAGTGGATCACGTGCTGCCTATGCCCATCAAGAACGCCATGGTGCTTGCCGCGGGACTTGGCACCCGGCTGCGGCCCATTACCGACACC
Organism: Pararhizobium sp. LjRoot235; assembly: GCF_964254145.1. Classification (NCBI taxonomy): domain Bacteria; kingdom Pseudomonadati; phylum Pseudomonadota; class Alphaproteobacteria; order Hyphomicrobiales; family Rhizobiaceae; genus Pararhizobium; species Pararhizobium sp. LjRoot235. Next base: position 277,632 of record NZ_CAXUSP020000001.1, read on the forward strand.
ATACCGAAACCGCTGGTGCCCATCGCGGGGAAGCCGATGATCGACTACGTGCTCGATGCGATCGAAGCTGCGGGGATCGAGACGGCTGCAGTCAACGTCCACCATTTCGCCGATCAGATGGAAGCGTATCTGAAAGACAGAAGCCGGCCACAAATCGTCATTTCCGACGAGCGGGCTGCGCTGATGAATTCCGGCGGCGGTCTTGCCAAGGGCTTGAAACTGCTCGACGATGGCCCTGTCCTCGTCATGAACGCCGATCTCTTCTGGGTCGGCGAAAAGCCGGACGCGCCTTCCAATCTCGAGCGTCTTGCATCGTTCTTCGATCCGGAAACCATGGACATGGCGCTGCTGTGCGTGCGCAACGAAGACACGACCGGACATAACGGCAAGCTGGATTTCTCGCTCGATACACAGGGCCGCCTTTCCCGCTACAAGGAAGGCATGGAAAATCCGGTCGTCTATGCGGGCGCGATCGCCCTGCATAGCCGGCTTTTCGCCGATGCTCCGGAGGACGCCTTCAACCTGAACATCTATTTCGACAAGGCGATCGAGAGAGACAGGCTGTTCGGCATCGTGCTCGAAGGCCATTGGCTCACCGTTGGGACGCCGGAAGCGATCGGCGAGGCTGAGGAGGCGATCCGCCGCTTCCAGACGAGGGCGTGACGACGTGACGGAAACTCTTTCCAACGTTTTCACCATTCCGCCCGGTCTTCCCTTCCTGAAGACGTTGGTCGAAAAACTGTGTTCGGGTGAACTGGTGCCCGGTTTCCGCTATGCGGAAGCCGATCCGCTGGCCCTTGCCGGTATCACGATCTTCGTGCCGACCCGCCGCTCGGCGCGTGTACTGCGCTCGGAACTGGTCGATTGCCTCGGCGGCCGCTCGGCCATCCTGCCGATGATCCGGGCACTGGGCGAAACCGACGACGACAGTGGGTTCTTCGATGCGGAAATCCCGGCGATCCTCGATCTGGCACCGCCTTTGCCGAATACTGCCCGTTTGATCGAGCTTGGCCGTCTCATCCTCGCCTGGCGCAACCAACTGCCGAAGGCCGTGGTGGACGTGCACGCAGAAAGTCCGCTGATAGCCCCTGCAAGCCCTGCCGACGCGATCTGGCTCGCCCGCAATCTCTGCGAGATCATCGACGCGATGGAAACCGAGGAGCTGGATTGGGAGGCGCTCGACAATCTCGATGCAAACGATCATGCGCTGTGGTGGCAGCTGACCCTCGAATTCCTCAAAATCGCCCGCACCTACTGGCCGGCACGGCTGGAGGAACTCAAGCAATCGTCGCCCGCCCGGCACCGCAACGCCATCCTCGAGGCCGAGACGCAGCGCATTGCCGCCGGCAAGGTGACCGGCCCCATCATCATTGCCGGATCCACCGGCTCCATCCCCGCAACGGCCAAGCTGATCGCCGCTGTGCAGAAACTGCCGAACGGCACCATCGTGCTGCCGGGGCTTGACCAGACGATGAGCGATGCGCAATGGACGACGATCGCGCCGGAAACAGCGAAACTCACCGGTGATCCGGCCAGCCGCAGCCATCCGCAATACGGATTCGTCCGGTTGCTGAAGCGCATGGACATCAGCCGCAGCGACGTCCAGCCGCTCGGCGCCGTGCAGGCAGACCTCGATTATCGCGCGGAGATGATGTCCCACGCGCTCTTGCCGGTGCAGGCAACGAGCAGCTGGACAGCTTTTCGTGCCACCGTCGATCAGGGCCGGCTTACGGCGGCCTTTGCGGATGCAGCGTTGATCGAAACCGCCAACGAGCGTGAGGAGGCGACAGCGATCGCCATCGCGCTTCGGCTAGCGCTCCACGGCAGCGAGGAAACCCAGGCCGCACTGATCACGCCCGACCGCGACCTTGCCCGCCGAGTGGCGGCAGAGCTCCTGCGTTTTGGCATCGCGGCCGATGATTCGGCCGGCACGCCGCTTTCGGCCACCGACCCCGGCGGCCTGATGCGGCTGCTTCTCGAAGCCGCGCTGCGGCCAGGCGATCCGGTCTCGATCACAGCGCTGTTGAAGCATCCGCTGGCGCGCTTTGGCCTGCCTGCCGATGTCATGAATGCTGCGGCAGAGACGCTGGAACTGATGGCGCTGCGCGGCGGGACCGGTAACGCCGATATCTCCGAACTTGAGGTCCTTCTCGATGAGGCGCTGCGGCGCGAGACCGGCAGAAAACATCTGCCGGAATGGCGAGGCCGGATCGACGACACAGCGATCGAGCCGGCCCGCGATCTTGCCCGGCGCATTGCCGCCGCTATAGAACCTCTGGCCGGAACGCTGGTGCGCCACCACAGAAGTCGGCGCGGCCTGACTGCCGCCCTGACGCTTGCCGAATGGGCGGAAAAAACCGGCGTGGCGCTGGAGGCAGTTGCCGTCGACGAACACGGCAGTCTTGCCAGCCTGTGGTCGGGTGAAGCCGGCGAAGCGCTGGCGACGCTTCTGCGCTCCATCATCGATACCGACGGTCAGCTGACAGCCGGTGGACCACAATGGAGCGACATCATGGAGGCGCTTTCAGCGAGCGAGGCGATCAAGCCGCGCTCCATGCGTCATCCCCGTGTCTTCATCTTCGGCGCTCTGGAATCGCGCCTGCAAAGCGTCGATCTCGTCGTTCTCGGCGGCATGAACGAGGGCACGTGGCCCGGACAGACGTCCAACGATCCATTCCTGTCGCGCACCATGAAAACGTCCATCGGCCTGGAGCCGCCGGAGCGACGGATCGGGCAACTGGCGCACGATTTCCAGATGGCCTGCGGCACGCGCAAGCTCGTCCTGACACGGGCGATGCGCAAGGGCGCTACGCCAACTGTCGCCTCGCGCTGGCTGCAACGGCTTCTCGCCGTCGGCGGTCATGATTTCGCAGCGAAACTGCGCGAGAATGGCAAGGACTATCATCATTGGGCGGGCCTGCTCGACCAGGGCGTTATGCAACCGCTGGCGACGCGCCCGGAACCGAAACCTTTGCCGGAGCAGCAGCCCCGCAGCTATTCCTTCAGCGAAGTCGCCCGGCTCAGGCGCGATCCCTATGCCGTCTATGCCAAGCGAATCCTGCGTCTGCAGCCGATCGATCCCTTCAACCGCGATCCGGGTGCGGCCGAGCGCGGCACGCTCTATCACAAGATCGTCGAGCGTTTCGTCCGCGCCGGTCTCGATCCTGCCTCGCCGGAAGCTGCGGCGGAAATGAGCCGGCTGATCAGCGAAGTCTTCGACGAACAGGCCCTGCCCGCCCATATCGATATCGTCTGGCGGCCGCGCTTTGCCGCCGTCGGCAAGGCCTTCATCGATTGGGAGATCGCCCGATATGCCGATATTCGCAAGTCCTACACCGAGCTCTATGCCTCGATGGAAATCGGTGTCCACGACATCAAGCTGACCGGCATTGCCGACCGTATCGACATTCTCGGCGGCGGCAGAGCCGTTCTGATCGACTACAAGACCGGTTCCAACCCTTCGGTGAACGAGGCGCGGGCGCTGCTTGATCCGCAACTGGCCTTGGAAGCCGCCGCGCTGAAGGCCGGCGCCTTCAAAGCCGCCGGATCACAGCATCCGCAATTGCTCGCCTACGTCCGCCTGAAACCCGGCGAACGATTTGCCGTGCACGAAGTCAACAACGAGCATACAAAGTCGCGCACCAATGTCGAAACCAAGTCGGCTGATCAACTGGCCGACGAATCGCTGAAGGAACTGACGGGGCTCCTCACCGCCCTGATGAACGGTAAATACGGTTTTGCCTCCCGCGTGATCGTGCAGAAAGAGCGCGACTACGGCGGCGAATACGACCATCTTGCCCGTGTCGCTGAATGGGCGACGGCGGAAGGCGAGGAGGATGCCAATGAGGGATGACCATTTCGGTCCTCTCGAGCCCTCTCCTCAAGGCTGGCTCGACTGGACGTCCTCTAAGCAGGCGCTTGCTTCCGATCCCGCCCGTTCGGCCTGGGTATCGGCCAATGCCGGCTCGGGCAAGACGCATGTGCTGACGCAGCGCGTTATCCGCCTTCTCTTATCCGGCTGCCGGCCATCTGCCATTCTCTGCCTGACCTATACCAAGGCTGCTGCGTCGGAAATGTCCAACCGCGTCTTCGAGCGATTGGCCGAATGGGTGACGCTAGATGACGAGGCGCTGGATGACCGGATTGCGGCGATCGAGGGCGAGCGGCCGGATCTGTTTAAGCGCCATGAGGCGCGGCGCCTGTTTGCCCGGGCACTGGAAACGCCGGGCGGGCTGAAGATCCAGACGATACACGCCTTCTGCGAGGCGCTGCTGCACCAGTTTCCGCTGGAAGCAAATGTCGCCGGCCATTTCTCGGTACTGGACGACCGTGCTTCGGCGACACTGCTCGCCGATGCCCGCCGCGCACTTTTGACCGCAACTGCAAGCGAGGACGACCGCGAACTGACAGAAGCTTTTGCAACGGTTCTCGATCTTGCCGACGATACCGGGCTTGAAAAGCTGCTGTCTGCGATTGTCGCAAACCGCACGGCGATCCAGGCATTTCTGGAGGATGCCGACAGCAGGGGGGGCATTGATCCGGCGCTTCGATCGGCGCTGAGTCTCGAGCCAAACGAAACGTCTGAAACAGCGATAGCCGGATTCTGGCCGCTGAAGGGACTGAACGGCGCGGCGCTGGAGCGCTATGTCGGCATTGCGTTTTCGGTCGGTGGGGTGAAAGTCGCGGAGTTTGCCCAAGGCCTCCGTGCCGTTGCAAAACTCAATGGTCCGCTACAACGCTTCAATACACTCAGAGGTCTTTTCTATACACAGAGCGGCAAGTTGAGGGCAGAATCGGCCTTCCTATCGAAACCGATCCGGGACAAAGCACCGGATCTTGAACCGCTGGTCCTTGCCGCGCGCGAACACGTCGCCGCGTCCATGGACCGCCTCAGTCTCCTTGAAATGTTCGAGGCGACGAACGCAGCCCTCATTCTCGCCGACCGGCTGAACGGCGACTACGAGGACATCAAGAAAAGCCGCAGCCAGCTGGATTTCGACGATCTGATCAACCGCACCGCGGCGCTGCTTTCGCGCGGCGATGTCAGCGCGTGGGTCCACTACAAGCTCGATCAGGGCATCGACCACATTCTGGTCGATGAAGCGCAGGATACGAGCCCCGTGCAGTGGACCATCATCCAGTCGCTGGCCAAGGATTTCTTCTCCGGCGAAACAGCGCGCAGCAACAACCGGACGATGTTTGCCGTCGGCGACGAGAAGCAATCGATCTACTCCTTCCAGGGCGCGCGACCGGAGCGCTTCTCGGACGAGAGCATCGAGACGGAAAAGCGCGTACGTGACAGCGGCCGGGCCTTCAGCCCGATCCGGCTGCAGCTTTCCTTCCGCTCGACCGAGGACGTCCTGTCTGCCGTCGATACGGTGTTCGAAAACCCGCTGCATGCTCGCGGCCTCAGCGCCCGGCGCGATGCGGTCGTGCATGCGTCCAACCGCATCGGTCATCCGGGACTGGTCGAAGTCTGGGATGCGATCGCGCCCGCAGACAGCATTCAGGAGGACGACTGGACCGCAGCGTTCGACGCGACGCCCGAGGATGCGCCGGCTAACATTCTTGCCCAACGTATCGCCGCCGTGCTCGCCGACTGGATCGGCAAGGAAACGGTGATCGAAAAAGGCGTCAGGCGGCCGATGCAGCCGGGCGACGTCATCGTTCTCGTGCGCAAGCGCGATGCCTTCGTCAACGCTCTCACCCGGGCTTTGAAAACACGCCGCAACATTCCGGTTGCCGGAGCCGACCGGCTGGTTCTCACCAACCATATCGCCGTGCAGGACCTGATGGCGCTCGGACGCTTCGTGCTCTTGCCGCAGGACGACCTTTCGCTCGCCGCCGTGCTCAAAAGCCCGTTGTTCAATCTGAGCGAAGACGACGTCCGCGATTTGGCAGTCGACCGCCCGCTTTCTGTCAGCGTCTGGCAGCGCCTGCAGGAATGCGGCGTCGACGAGGGGGCACGCTACAATGGAGCCCTGCAAAAGCTGCAGCGATATAGGGCATTGTCGCGCACTCTGCCTGTCCATGATTTCTATGCCCGTATCCTCGGTCATGACGGCGGTCGCGCGGCTTTCCTCGGCCGGCTCGGAACCGAAGTCAGCGACATTCTCGATGAATTCCTGACCTTTGCGCTTGATCACGAGAAAAACGGGCTGCCGGGCCTGCAGGCCTTCATTTCCGGTCTCGAAATGGAAGCACCGACGGTCAAGCGCGAGCAGGACAAGGAGCGCAATGAGGTGCGCATCATGACCGTGCATGCCGCCAAGGGGCTGGAGGCGCCGGTGGTGTTCCTGGTCGATGGTGGTGGCAAGGCGTTCAATTCGCAGCACGTGTCCGGCCTTCGGCTGATCGAGCCGGACGATCACAAGACTGACAATCCGCTTCCCGTCTGGCGGCCGCCGGGGGCCGCGTCCAACACCTTGATCGAAGCGGACACCGCTCGGCTGAAGACCGCAGCCGAAGAAGAATATCGCCGGCTTCTTTATGTCGGCATGACACGGGCCGCCGACCGGCTGATCGTCTGTGGCTATCAGGGCAAGCGGGCCAATCCCGAAAGCTGGCATGCCATGGTCACGACCAGCCTGTCCGGCGACGAACGTGGTCGCAGCACGGCGCGGACCTTCGCCGCAGGCAATCAGGAATGGACGGGGTATTCGTGGCAAACTTCCTCCGCCGCGCGCGACCTGAAGACGCAGGATGCTGGCAAGGAAGCTGCAGATACCCGCCCGGCGGGTTTGCCGGCAGCGCTTCTCAAGCCCTTGCCGCCGCAACGACATCTGCCCCGTCCGTTAAGCCCTTCCGGCGCAGGCGCCGTGATCGACGAGGACGAATCCGGCGCCATTGTCGGTTCGGCGCTGTTCTCGCAAAAAAGCGGCGCCAATCGGTCGCTGCTGCGCGGCGCGATCCTGCACCGGTTCCTGCAGGTGCTGCCGTCGATCGCACCCGGGGAAAGGCACGCCGCCGCCGAGCGCTACCTGGCGCGCTCCGTGCCCCGCTGGTCCGCAAGCGAGCGGCAGGCGCTGACGGCTTCGGTCTTGAGCGTGATCGACCGTCCGGAACTGACCGCACTGTTTTCCGAGACGAGCCGCGCGGAAGTGTCGGTGATGGGTACGTTGAAGCTTGGGGCGCGCGATTTCGCCGTATCCGGCCGCATCGACCGGCTAGCAGTCTCCGGCAAGACGGTCATCCTCGCCGATTTCAAGACCAACCGGGAGGTACCCGCTTCGGCGGAGGATGTGCCCTTCGTCTATCGGGCTCAGCTGGCGATCTACCGCGCGCTTCTCGCGCCACTTTATCCGGATCACGCCTTCCAATGCGTGCTGATCTACACGGAGGGGCCGGCGGTGCTGACTTTGCCGCGGGAGATACTGGACAGGAGCCTTGTGGAGCTCTCGAAGAAGTGAGATACCGAACATTGAAAAAGATGCGTTCCGCTATCACATCTTGCCCAACCGTTCGAAGAACGCCGATTTCGAAACAAGGAGCAGCCTATGGCTACCGTAAAAGTCGATACCTCCAATTTTCAGGATGAAGTGCTGAATGCCGCCGAGCCGGTCATCGTCGATTTCTGGGCCGAATGGTGCGGCCCCTGCAAGATGATCGCCCCGAGCCTCGAAGAAATTTCCAACGAACTCGCCGGCAAGGTGAAGGTCGCCAAGGTCAACATCGACGAGAACCCGGAAATCGCCGCCCAATATGGCGTTCGCTCCATTCCGACGCTCGCCATGTTCAAGGCCGGCGAAGTCTCCGACATCAAGGTCGGCGCTGCTCCCAAGACCGCGCTGTCGTCCTGGATTTCCAACGCAGCCGCTTAAGTCCTGATTTTGGAATGTAATTGAAAAAGCCCGGGAGACCGGGCTTTTTTTTGCTTGCGCCACGGGCGCCGCTGAGGCGGTTTCTGCGCAGCCTGGTCAGACGCCGTAGCGCGGCATATCCAACAGCGGGACATGAGGCGCGGCAGTCTTTGGCAGCAGACCCGTCAGGCGTGGATCGTCGTGCACCTCGACCATCAGGGCGTAGGGCCTAAATCCCGATCGCTGATAGAATGCAAAGGCAGCTGGATGATCGAAGTTGCACGTGTGGAGCCAGAAACGATCAATCGGCTGGGTCCATGCTTTGGCGATCGCCTCATTCATGAGAAAGCGCCCGACGCCCTTGCCGATCGCGTCCTTGGCCAAGCCGAAAAAGACTAGCTCGCATTCACCCGACACACGAAAGTCGAGTTCCAGAAGGCCGATGTGCCGTTCCCCGTCCTGCAGAGCATACATCTCGACAGCGGGATCGGAGAGTATTGCCCGCACCGCGTCATCGTCCATCTCAAGGCGAGACACCCACATCCAGTCCTCGCCGATCAGCCGAAACAGCCGCCGGTAGTCCTGGAGATCTTCGGCGGTCAGACGCACCAGAGCGAGTGGAGCGCCCACAATAGTGGCATTCTCCGGCCGCACGCGCATCTCTAGGAAAGTGACCGCGTTGGCAATCTTGCCCGGCGGGACCGGCGAATAGCCCATTGGCAATTCAGGATTCGTGTTCATTCGCGTACCTTGTTAAAAAATGGAACATCGATGGGCGATCGGACTTCGCGCCTCTGCGAAAATCTGTTGGCCTTGACGAGCGTCACGCAACAAGATTTCCCGCCTGAAATTATCTCGGCGGCGTGCCGTTGTCGGCAAGCACATCGCCAACCAGATAAAGCGACCCACCAATCAGGATGCGCGGCGATGCCGGATCGTCCGAAAACAAATGTGTGATGGTCGCCAGCGCCTCAGCCACCGTTTCGAGCGGTGTCGCCTCGAAGCCGGCGGCTCCTGCGTCGTCGGCGAGCGCCACCGCGTCGATCCCGGCATCCGAGCCGCGGATCGGCACGGTAAAGACCTGTTCGGCCAGCCCCTTGAAGGCCTTGAAGTAACCGACCGGGTCCTTGGTGTTGATCATTCCGATGATCAGAAACAGCGGACGGGGATCGCGTTCCTCGAGATTGGCCATGGTTTCGGCGATGACTTGTCCCGCACCCGGATTGTGTCCGCCATCGACCCAGATTTCGGCGCGCTTCGGCGCAAGGGAAACAAGCTTGCCGCCGCTCAGGCGCTGGAGCCGGCCCGGCCATTCGACAGTGGTCAGACCGGCTTCCATCGCGCCCTCCGTCAGATCGAAACCGGCAGCCTTAACCGCGCGGATAGCAGCGGCAGCATTGGCATGCTGATGGCGGCCGGGCAGGCGCGGCAGCGGCAGGTCCGCAAGCCCGAACTCGTCCTGGTAGATCAACCGGCCGAATTCCTCGTGCGCCATGAAATCTTGCCCATAGACAGAAACCGGGCATTGCAGCCGCTCGGCCGTCGAGACCAGCAGGTCGCGCGCGGCGTCTTCCTCCTGGTGGCCGATCACCACCGGACGGCCGGGTTTCATGATACCCGCCTTCTCCGCGGCGATCAGTTCGACCCGATCACCGAGATAGGCCTGGTGGTCCAGCGAGATCGGCATGATGACGGAAACGGCCGGGTTCTTGATGACATTGGTGGCATCGAAGCGGCCCCCGAGGCCGACCTCGATGATCGCGACATCTGCCGGATGTTCGGCAAAGAGCAGGAAAGTAACGGCCGTCAGGATTTCGAAAACGGTGATCTTCTGCCCGCTGTTCGCCGCTGCCACGCGCCGGACCGCATCCGCCAGGACGGCGTCGCTGACCAGCGCGCCGCGCCCGCCCTTTTTGCCGATGCGGTAGCGTTCGTGCCAGTTGACGAGGTGCGGCGAGGTATGGACGTGGACGCTCAGACCGGCGGCTTCGAGGATGGCGCGCGAAAAGGCGGTGACGGAACCCTTGCCGTTGGTGCCGGCGACATGGATGATCGGCGGCAATCTGTCCTGCGGATTGCCGAGCACGTCGAGCAGCCGCGTGATCCTGTCGAGCGACAGATCAAAGCCCTTTGGATGAAGGGCCAGCAGCTTGTCGATCTCCTGTCCCGCCTCGCTGACATGCGCTGTCGTCATCACCGCTCCTGCAAACCGCCGATGGAGCGCCGCACGCTGTCGAGCGAGCCGAGAACGCTACAATCTCAAATTCTCAACATCCGCCTGCGCACGGGTGAACGCGGGGCGTCCTTAAACGCTGGCCGAGGCCGCAATCGGCAGGGCGGCCAAAGCTGTGTTGCCACTCAACTTGGCAACATCCATCGGCTTCTTCATCAGTATTTTCAGGACACGGGCGAGCGTCGCGGGAATGTCGTGGCGCTTGACCACCATGTCGACCATGCCGTGTTCCATCAGATATTCAGATGTCTGGAAGCCCTCGGGCAGCTTCTCGCGGATGGTCTGTTCGATCACGCGTTTGCCGGCGAAGCAGATTTCTGCGCCGGGTTCGGCAAGGTGCAGGTCGCCCAACATCGCATAGGACGCGGTGACGCCGCCGGTGGTCGGGTTGGTCAGCACGACGATATAGGGAAGACCCGCTTCCTTGAGCATCTGCACCGCGACAGTCGTGCGCGGTAGCTGCATCAGCGACAGGATGCCTTCCTGCATGCGCGCGCCGCCCGATGCCGGAAAGATGACCAGCGGGCACTTTTCCGCGATCGCCTTTTCGAAGGCCTTGATGATCGCCTCGCCGGCCGCCATGCCGAGCGAACCGCCCATGAAATTGAATTCATGCACGACACCGACGAGCTTCATGCCCTGTACGCGGCCAACGCCGGCAACAATCGTGTCTTCCATATCCGTCTTCGCGCGGCTGTCGCGCAGGCGATCGACATACTTCTTGGAATCACGGAACTTCAGCGGGTCCTGCGCCACCTTGGGCTGCGGCAGAGCTTCATAAACGCCGTCATCGAACAAGTCCTTCAACCGCGCCTTAGCCGGCATCTTCATATGGAAGCCGGAGGCGGGGATGACCCATTTGTTCTCTTCGAGGTCGCGGTGGAACACCATCTCGCCGGTCTCCGGGCACTTGATCCAGAGATTTTCCGGAACTTCCCGGCGGCCGAGCATCGAGTTGATCTTCGGTCGAACGTAATTCGTGATCCAGTTCAAATTCAAGCTCCTGAATATTTAAAACCGGTGCTGCCCCATAATGTGGGCAATTATTCGGCCGCTACAAGCCGTGCAGAACGAACGCCGGCGGAAAGGCCACGCACCAGGGCTTCCACGCCGGGCACCGTCGCCCCTGTCGATTTCCCGTCTTCGGTCAGACTTGATGCCACCTGATTGACGATGGCGGTACCGACGACCACGCCGTCAGCCGACGCGCCGATGGCGCGCGCATGTTCGGCCGTCTTGACGCCGAAACCGACGCAGACCGGCAAATCCGTGTGGCTCTTGATCCGCTGCACGGCGCCGCCGACAACCGAGGGATCCGGCAGGGCCGAACCGGTGATGCCGTTCATCGAGACGTAGTAGACGAAACCGGAGGTGTTTTCGAGAACCTTCGGCAACCGCTTGTCGTCGGTGGTCGGGGTCGCCAAGCGGATGAAATTGATATCCTTCTTCAGCGCCGGGATGCAAAGCTCGTCATCCATTTCCGGCGGCAGATCGACGACGATCAGGCCATCAATGCCCACCTCCAGCGCATCATCGAGGAAGCGCTCGACGCCATAGATGTAGATCGGGTTGTAGTAACCCATCATCACGATCGGCGTGTCTCGATCGTCGGCACGGAAACGGCGGGCGATTTCCAGCGTCTTTGTCAGCGTCTGTCCGCCCTTTAACGCACGCTGGCCAGCGAGCTGGATCGCGGGGCCATCGGCCATCGGGTCGGAAAAGGGCATGCCGAGTTCGATGATGTCGGAGCCGGCCGAAGGCAGGGCCTTCATGATTGCCAGCGACGTCTCGAAATCCGGGTCTCCGCCCATGAAATAGGTGACGAGCGCCGGGCGGCCTTCGGCAGCAAGATCGGCAAATCGTTTGTCCATGCGTGCGGTCATGCTCTTATAACCCCATTCCAAGAATCTTGCCGACGGTGAAGATGTCCTTGTCGCCGCGGCCGGAGAGGTTCATCAGGATGATCTCGTCCTTGCCCATCTTCGGCGCGCGCTTGATCACTTCGGCGATCGCGTGGCTCGGTTCCAGCGCCGGGATGATGCCTTCGAGACGCGTCAGCAGTTGGAATGCCTCCAGCGCCTCATGGTCCATGATCGGCACATATTCGACACGGCCGACATCGGCGAGCCAGGAATGTTCCGGGCCGATGCCGGGATAATCGAGGCCGGCCGAAATGGAGTGGCCTTCCTTGATCTGCCCGTCGCCATCCTGCAGGAGGTAGGTGCGGTTGCCATGCAGCACGCCGGGCGAACCCGCCGTGATCGAGGCGCAATGCTCGTCACCTTCCAGCCCCTTGCCGCCCGCCTCAACGCCGACCATCTTGACGGATTCGTCATCGAGGAACGGATGGAAGATGCCGATGGCGTTCGATCCGCCGCCGACGGCTGCGACGACCAGGTCAGGCAGTCGGCCTTCGGCCTCCAGCATCTGTTCGCGCGCTTCCGTGCCGATCACCGACTGGAAATCGCGGACAAGTTCCGGATAGGGATGTGGGCCGGCGGCCGTGCCGATCAGGTAATAGGTACTGTCGACATTGGTAACCCAGTCGCGCAGAGCCTCGTTCATCGCATCCTTCAGCGTGCCGGAACCGGCGGTAACCGGCTTCACTTCGGCACCGAGCAACTTCATGCGAAACACATTCGGCGCCTGGCGCTCCACGTCAGTGGCGCCCATGTAGACGACGCAAGGGAGACCGAAGCGCGCGGCAACCGTTGCCGAGGCGACGCCATGCTGTCCGGCGCCGGTTTCGGCGATGATGCGGGTCTTGCCCATGCGCTTGGCAAGCAGGATCTGGCCGATGCAATTGTTGATCTTGTGCGAACCGGTGTGGTTCAGCTCTTCCCGCTTGAAATAGATCTTGGCACCGCCGAGATGCTCGGTCAGGCGCTCGGCGAAATAAAGCGGGCTTGGCCGGCCGATATAGTGGGCGCCGAGATGTTTGAGTTCCGCCTGGAATTGCGGATCGGTCTTGGCCTTGTTCCACTCATCCTGCAGGTCGAGGATCAACGGCATCAGGGTTTCGGCGACGAAGCGGCCGCCGAAAATGCCGAAACGGCCGTCCTCGTCGGGACCCGACCGAAACGAATTCAGTTTGGGCGTTTCGTTCACTTGTTTCTCCCTGCCAATGCTCTATTTCCGGCGATCGCCATTTCCGCGCGCAGAACGGCGTCGAAAAACTCTTCCATGCGCTTCAGATCCTTGACGCCCGGCGCGCTTTCGACACCGGACGAGATATCGATGGCCTTTGCGCCCGTGAGCGCCAGCGCCTCGCCGATATTGTCCGCATTCAATCCACCGGAAAGCATGTAATCGACGCTGTCGTCAAGCGCGTCGAGCAGCCGCCAGTCGAAAGAAACGCCGTTGCCGCCCGGCAGATCCGAGCCTTTCGGCGGCTTGGCATCGAACAGGAAGCGGTCGGCGATGCCGATATAGGGCTCGATGCGTTTCAGATCGTTGGCATCGCGAATGGAGAGCGCCTTCATGACCGGTAGCCCGTAGACGGCCTTGACCGTCAGGACTCGTTCGGGGCTTTCGTTACCATGTAGCTGCAGTATATCCGGTGACAGCGCCGAGACGATCTCGTCAAGCAGATCGCCGTCCGCATCGACCGTCACCGCGACGATCTTCGCCTTGCCACGAATGCGATCGGCGAGGCGACCGGCATCGTCGGGCTCGATGTTGCGCGGGCTCTTCGGAAAGAAGATGAAACCCGTGTGGCGCGCACCGAGCGTCACGGCCCGATCCACGGCCTCGGCAGTCTTCAGCCCGCAAATTTTCACTTCCGTTTTCATGCACAGCGACCTGACATGAAATGCCGCGCGAGTCGAGCTTAAAACACATCGAACTGCGGCGCCAATGATGCTTCAACCATTGCGAATAGCGGTAAACGGTCCCCTATCGCCATCGAACACGAATGGAGAATCCTATGCGTCTCTTGCTTCCCCTCATCCTGCCTGGCTTCAGTTTTTTTCCATCAGTCAGCCGTTCGCTGGGATCATCCGCCTGATCCTGCAGATCACGCTGATCGGCTTGCTCCCGGCTGCGATCTGGTCGGTCTATGCCAATACAAGATGGAGAGCAGATCAGGGAAGCGCTGGGGTACCAGTATCGGCGCTGAGCCGGTCAATCGAAATCGATGGCGTGCAGCATCGTGCCGTTGCGCTTCAGCCAGCGTTTGGCATCTTCCATGGCGGGGCAGAGTTCTTCGCAGAGATCCCAGAAATCCGATCCATGGTTCATCTCGCGCAAATGCGCCACCTCGTGTGCGGCCAAATAGTCGATCACCTTCGGCGGCGCCATGACAATGCGCCAGGAGAAGCTCAAGCTCCCATCGGCGGCGCAGGAGCCCCAGCGGCTGCGTGTATCCTTGAAACTCAGAGACTTCACCTTGCGGCCGACGATGCGGGCATAGATCGCAACCAGGTGTTCCAGGTCTTTCCGCGCTTCCTTCTTCAGGAAATCCGCAATCCGGCGGCGCAAGTGCTCTTCTGCGCCGCTCACCCGGAGCACAGACTCGTCGTCGATGACGACGGCTTCGGTCAGACCACGCAGCTTGCCGGTGCGCTCGATCCGATGGGCAACGCCGCGCAGCAGGATGGTGCCGCCCTCTTCCAGAACACTTTCGCCGGAAAACCGGGCGAGCTTGGTCATTAGCCAGCTCTGATGCCGGTCGAGAAAGGCGTTGATTTCACGCTCTGGCAGCCCGGCCGGGATCGTCATCTTCAAGGAACGGCCACCCGGCTCGATCCGCAGCGTCATCCGCGTGGCGCGGGCATTATGCCGGATCGTCAGCGGCATCGCCTTGCCCGCAACGTCTATCGTCCGCTGCACGGGCGGCGGCGGGGACTTGGGCTGACGCGACTTTCGAAGCAGGGAGAACATGAGGGATTGATAGCCGATTCGTTTGATGGGCGCATGATCCGCGAGATGCGCGCACGATATATCAAAAAGAAAAACCGGTATTCGAGGCGAATACCGGTTTGTCGTCCAGTTGACCATTGCGATCAATGCGCGGGGAAGCCCGGGGTGGAGCCAGAACCGCCGGAATTGCGTTCGCGCATGAAGCGGTCGAATTCTTCCTGGTCCTTGGCGCGACGCAACTCGCGAACATAGTCGTCGAACTGCTGGCGCATTTCATCGAGCTTGCGGCGTTCTTCATCGAGGCGAGCAAGTTCTGCTTCGCGCCAGTCGTCAAAGGCGACGTTGCCGGTGCGAAATTGCGGACCGCAGAAGCCGCGGCCACCGCCACGCTTGAACGATGTAAAGACGCCGTCGATTGTCGAATTGGCGTCCTTCTTGAAGGATTTCAGCCTTTCGCCGAACAGGATGTAGGCAAGCATGGCAAGGCCAAGCGGCCAGAAAACCACGAAACCGAGCACCATCATGGCAATGGTCGCAGGCGTCCAGTCCGGACGGATCAATGCAGATTGGTTCATGTTCAGAAGTCCTCACTAAAAGTGGGCCTCTCCTTCGGGCCCGCTCATAACGAGATGGGAAGGGGTCTGCCGCTCTGCAAGGCAAACCTTCGCAGATTCCGGCAAACCCCTGATATCCGACCCGTGAAATCGATATAAACGGGGATCAGGCGATCTTTCCGCCCGTGATCACCCGCGGCACCCGCGGCCTGGCGCTGCGAGCATGCTCGCGCTGGAACGCGGTGATGCGCGGCGCGATCTCGCGACGAAACCGCGATCCGTTGAAAACGCCGTAGTGGCCGACATCCGGCTGCATGTAATGCATACGCATGTTCTCGGGGATGTTGGTGCAGATCGTCTGCGCCGCCTTGGTCTGGCCGACGCCGGAAATATCGTCATTCTCACCCTCGACCGTGAGCAGGGCGACCTTGCGAATCGCGGTCGTGTCGACGCGGCGGTCGCGATGCACCATCTCGCCCTTCGGAAGGGCATGGCGCATGAAGACGGTCTCGACCGTCTGCAGGTAGAACTCGGCCGTCAGATCCATGACGGCCATGTATTCATCATAGAAATCGCGGTGCTTTTCGGCGGCGTCGCCGTCGTTCTTGACCAGATGTTCAAAGAAGTCCTTGGTCGCCGTCAGGTGGCGGTCTAGGTTCATCGACATGAAGCCGGAAAGCTGCAGGAAGCCGGGATAGACCGGACGCATGAAGCCCGGCTGCGGAAACGGCACCGGCATGACGACGTTGTCACGGAACCATGTGATCGGCTTGTCCTCGGCGAGCTGGTTGACCGCGGTCGGGTTGATGCGCGTGTCGATTGGTCCACCCATCAGGGTCATCGAGGACGGCGACAGCGGATCGTCATTCGCTTCCATCAGCGCCACCGCAGCCAGTACCGGAACGGCCGGCTGACAGACGGCGACGACATGGGTGTCAGGCCCGAGGGCATGCAGCATATGGATGACGTAGTCGATGTAGTCATCGAGGTCGAAGGTGCCCTCGGTCAGCGGCACTGTGCGGGCATCGATCCAGTCGGTAATATAGACATCAGATTGCGGCAACAGCGCTTCGACGGTGCCGCGCAGCAGCGTCGCATAGTGTCCGGACATCGGCGCGACGATCAGCACCCTTGGATCGGCCGCCCTGGTTTTCGGCACTGCGCGTTCGAAATGGATGAGGTTGCAGAAGGGCTCTCGCCAAACGACCCGTTCATTGACGGCAACGGCAGTTCCGTCGACGATCGTTTCAGGAAGGCCAAACTCGGGCTTTCCGTAGCGTCGGGTTGTCCGTTCAAAAACCTCGAGGCCAGCGGCGGCCATGCGGCCGAGATGGGTATGCGCAAAGGGATTAAGCGGATTGGCATAGGCCAGCCGCATGGCATCCGCCGCGGCGCGCCACGGGGCCATCATCGCATGATTGAGCTCGTAGAGCTGGTAAAACATCGGAAGCGTTCTCCTTGTTACCGTGGACGACAACGCCGCTCCCAACCGGACGCAACCTTGCATTCTCGTTCTTTCGTGTCCGCGAGTGAGGCAAATAGTAGCACTTTTCTTTTGCGACGCAATAAATATGCCCTGCTCACTAAGGACTAGTTTCATTACAAATCTGTCATGGAAGGCTTGGTACTCGGAAAAGGCGCTTGCGCGAGCCTGCCCATCACGAATCAATGCCGTAGAAACGCGCGGCACTCGTTCCAAGAACCGCCGAACGAGCGCTTTCATCAAGGTCTCGCAGCAATTCGTTCGCCGCTATCCACCATTTTTCATAATTGGCATCGAGATCAACGACAGGCCAATCGCTGCCGAACATCATGCGTTCCGGTCCGAAGACATCAAGCAGGTGCAAGACGTAGGGCCGCAGCCGTTCCACCGTCCAGCCGTTGCCCGCTTCCGTTACCAGTCCGGAGAGCTTGACACAGAGATTCGACCGCCGGGAGAGCGCCGTCATGTCGGCGCACCAGGGCTCAAGGGTGCCCGTGGCAATGAAGGGCTTGGCTGCGTGGTCAATGACAATCGGCAGATCGGGCAACCGGTCGGCGAGAGCCGTGATAACCGGCAGATGGCGGGGCTGAATAAGAGCGTCGAAACGCAGGCCCAGTCCCGGCAGCATCTCCAACGTGCGCATCGCCTCGGGCTGAAGGATGCAGAACGTATCCTCCAGACCCTGCAGCATAGGACGGATTCCCCTGAACTTCGGATGGCGCTTGAACCGCTCCAGATCGGAACGTGCCGTTGGCGACCACACGTCCACCCAGCCGACAACGGCGGCGACGGTTCCTTCGCGTTCTGCCACATCAAGCAGGAATTCGGTTTCGGCCAGGTTCGGTGCCGCCTGGACCAGCACGGTTTTGGTGATGCCCGCCGCCGCCAGATGCGGCCTCAGATCTTCCGGCGTGAAATCCCGATGAATCGCCGCAAACTCCGACGGCGGCCAGTCATTGTGGCCAAGGCCGAGCGTCCAATAGTGCTGATGCGCATCGATATGGCTCAAGGCGATACCTTTACCACGGCCTTGATCAATCCGGCCTTCTCATGCGCCCAGCGCGGCAGGTCACTTACTACGTCATCCAGAGTCGTACGATGCGTGATCAACGCTTCGACCGGCACATGGCCGGCGCGGATCGAGGCTGCCACGTGCTCGAAATCCTGCCGCGTCGCGTTGCGGCTGCCGACCAGCATCATTTCGCGCTTGTGGAACTCAGGATCGGAAAAGCGGATGTCGTCCTTAACGACGCTGACGAAGACCAGGCAGCCGCCATGGGCAACGAAGGCAAAGGCTTTTTCCATCGAGCCGCCGAAGCCGGTGGCATCGAAGACGACATCAAAGCCATCGCCGCCTGTCGCTGCCAGTACCGCATCCAATGCGCCATCGCCGGCGAGAATGCCATGTGCAAATCCAAGCCGATCGGCGGCCATCGCCAGCCGCTCGGGGCTCGCATCGAGAAGCGTCACCTCATGGCCGGCGATGCGCGAAAACAGCGCGGTGCCAAGACCGATGGGTCCGGCCCCGATAACTAACGCCCGCGATCCGGACGGAGCAAGTGAACGGCGCACGGCGTGGGCACCAATCGCCAGAAACTCGACGGTTGCCGCCGCCTCCAGCGATAGGTCGCCAGCCGGATAAAGATTTCCCTCCGGCACCAGGATTTCCTCGCAGAAGGCGCCATCGGCATGAACACCCAGCACCTTGATCGCCGCGCAGCAATTCGGCTTGCCCTTGCGGCAGGCAACACAGGTTCCGCAGGAAAGGTAGGGATTGACAATGACAGCCGTTCCCGGCGTCAACGAAACTCCTTCGCCTGATGCGATCACTGTCGCCGAAATCTCGTGACCCATGACGCGGGGATATTCGAGAAAGGGATGTTTGCCTTCGAAGATGTGATAGTCGGTGCCGCAGATACCGACGTGGCTGACGGAAAGTCGCGCCCAACCCCTTGGCGGCGCCGGCGGTAGCGGTCGGTCAGTAAGTTCCAGACGCCCGGGCTCGGGGCAGATCGCGGCTTTCATGGCAGGCAGTTCCTTGCAATCGTCCGCAACAACGTGAGTCACGGTTTTGATCGGCATCCGGCCGGCTGGCTCCAGCCGGCCGGATGTGGGAGGACAGTCAGCGCGAGCCGCGGCGGCGCAACTGGTCGAAATAGACGATGACGATGATCAGCACGCCGGTGATGATGCGCTGCCAGAACGAGTTGACGTTAAGCAGGTTGGCGCCATTGTTGATCGTCGCCAGGATGAAGGCGCCAAGCAGCGGCCCTTGCACCGAGCCAACCGCACCGAACAGGCTGGTGCCACCGATGACCGAGGAGGCGATCGCCTGCAGTTCCCAGCCTTCCGCCTGAGTGGCGTTGCCGATGCCGATGCGCGAGGCAAGCAGCAGCCCGACGAAGGCGGCGCAGGTGGAGGACAGGATATAGGCAAGGTAGATCGTCCGGTTGACATTGACGCCGGACAGGCGCGCCGCTTCTCTGTTGGAACCGACGGCGAAGAGATAACGGCCCCAGCGGCTTAAGTGAAGGAAGACATATGCCGGGATAGCGACGACGAGAACCATCCAGAACAGGCTGGGAATGCCGAGGAAATCAGCACGGGAAAAATTCGTGAAAGCCTCGTTGCTGATCGAGATCGTCGAACCGTTGGTGACGAGAAGGCCGATGCCACGCAGCGACGTCAAGGTCGCCAGCGTGATGATGAATGCTGGAAGTCCCATACGCACAATGCCGAAAGCATGGAACGCGCCGATCAGCACGCCGATCAGCAGCGTGATGATCATCGCCAGCCAGAGCGGCACACCGGCGGCGAGCAACCAAGCAACCGCAACGCTGGCAAAACCGACGACGGCGCCGACAGAAAGATCGATGCCGGCGGTGATGATGACGAAGGTCTGCCCCACCGCCAGGATCGCCGTCATCGCACCCTGACGCAGGAGATTGCTGAGGTTGTTTGATGTCCAGAAGCTGCTGGTCGAAAGACCGAGAAGCAGCCAAAGGAACAACAGAAGCCCGAGCAGGGTGAGCCCGAACAGAATGTTCATTCCTCGTTTCGGCACAGGTGCCGCTTCTGTTGTCGCTTCAACGCTCATGATTTTCCTCCACGCATATGTTCTTCTGGTCTGTTCACGATTTCACACGCCGATCGCCTGCGTCAGCACGTCCTCGTGCGAGCCGCCGCGATAGCTGTGACTAGCCACGAGTTTTCCCTGCCGGAACACATGCAGCCGGTCGGCAAGTTCGTAGACCTCCGGCAGATAGGACGAGATCAGGATAATGCCCGCCCCCTGTTCCAGCAGCCGGGCAAACAATCGGTAGATTTCAGCCTTGGTGCCGACGTCGACGCCAACCGTCGGCTCATCGAAAATGAACAGTTTGGCGCCGTGGCTCAGCCACTTGCCGATGACGATCTTCTGCTGGTTTCCGCCGGACATGGCAGACGCCAGCACCCGGCGCGTCGGCGTCTTGATCTTCAGGTCCCTGATCTGCCGGTCGGCGTTTTCGATCTCGCGCCGGCGGTTGATGGTCAGCCCACTGGTCAAACGATCGAACACCGGCAAGTTGATGTTGAGGCCGATCGGCAGGTTGAGGCAGAGCCCCTGATCGCGGCGACTTTCCGGCGCCAGCGCAATGCCGAGATCCATCGCCTGGCGTTCATTGCGGATTTCGACCTTCTTGCCCTGCCAGTAGATTTCGCCGGACGTGACCGGCTGGCGGCCATAGAGGCCAAGCGCAAATTCGCTGCGCCCGGCGCCGATCAGGCCGTAAAGCCCGACAATTTCGCCGGCCCGCACGGAGAGCGAGATATCCTCGAAGCCGGGACCGGAAAGGCCGCGCGCCTCGACGATGGTGGCGCCGATCGGCAGGGTTTCCTTATGATAGATCTGCTCGATGGTGCGATTGATCATCAACGCGATCAACTCGGCATCGTTGGTCTCGCTGATCTTGCGGGTGCCAACATGGGTGCCGTCGCGAAGGACCGAAACACGATCGGCGATTTCGAAGACTTCTTCCATGCGATGGCTGATATAGACGATGGTCACGCCCTCGGCTTGAAGCCGGCGAATGAGCCGGAACAGCTGCGCCGATTCCTGACGGGTCAGATAGGCGGTCGGCTCGTCAAAAATCAAAAACTGCGTGCCACGCATCGCCGCGCGCGCCGTCGCGACGAGTTGCTGCTGGCCGATCGTCAATGTCGACAGCGTCGCTGCCGCCGGCAGGTTGAAGCCGAGATCGTTGAGCACGGCCTGCGCTGCATCGGTCATGGCGCGCTTGCGCATCAGGCCGCTATTGTTCATCTCGTCGCCGAGGAACATGTTGGCGGCGACGCTCAGATGCGGGCAGAGCACGACTTCCTGGTGAACGGCATTGATGCCGCGCGAGATCGCCTCTGTCGGCGTCGACAGCTGAACGGGTTCGCCGCACCAGAAAACCTCACCGGACGTTCGCCGGATAACACCGGTCAAAAGCTTGATCAGCGTCGACTTGCCCGCACCGTTTTCGCCGACGATCGCATGGATTTCGCCGCACAGGAACGTCAAGTTGGCCGGTTTCAGGGCCTCGACGGCACCGTATTTCTTCTGCAGGCCGCGCAATTCCAGGATTAGCTCTCCCCTGGGAACGGGATGCCTGGCAACCGTCGCCGCGCCTTCCTCGTGCCGGTGGCTAACGTCAAATAGTCCTGTCATGGCGGCTCCTCCTCCTGGACCCGAAACCTGCTCCAAGCCAAAGTTTCAGCCTGAAGCAGGTCAAGATCGCGCTCTGCGGGGGGCGGCAGGGCAGTCGCCCAACGGCTGTGATCCTGCCGCCTTTATTGATCAGTTGACCTTCGGGTTCAGAAGGGCGTCGATCTTCGGGTCGGTCATGTTGGCTTTGGTCACAAGGTTGGCGCCTGTATCGACATTGGCCTCGACCTTTTCCTTCTTGGAAGCTGCCAGGGCGGTCTTGATGCCGTCATAGCCCATCCGGTACGGATCCTGGACGACGAGGCCGGCGAGCACGCCTTCCTTGAGGAAGCCGACCGTCTTTTCATCGCTGTCGAAGCCGATGACCTTGATCTTGTCACCGAGCTTGTTTTCGGCGATCGCCTGACCGACACCCTGCGCCATGATCAGGTTGGAAGCAAACACGCCGACGAGGTTCGGGTTTGCGGTGATCAGGTCGGTCATCATATTGAGGCCGGTAGTAGCCTGACCGTCAGCATATTTGTCGGCAACGACCTTGAGGCCCGGATATTTCGCAGCAATCTGCTCCATGAAGCCATTATGGCGCTGATCGAGCGAGCCGACACCCGGCAGGCTGGTGATGATGGCGATTTCGCCCTCTTCCTTACCGGTTGCTTCCTTGATTGCGGCGGCAAGACCGTCAGCAGCGATACGGCCGCCCTGGGTGTTGTCGGTGGTCAGGAACGAGGTGAAAGCCTTCGAGTCTGCGCCGGAATCGATGCCGATGATCGGCACGGACTTGGCGGCTTCGTCGATCGGCTTGCCAAGCGCCTTGAATTCCGTCGGCGAGATGACGACGGCGGCAGGCGCGCCGGCAACGGCGTTTTCAAGAATGCTGATCTGGCCGTTGATGTCTGATTCTGACTGCGCGCCGAGTTCCGGCACTTTGACGCCGAGATCCTTGCCCGCAGCGCGGGCGCCGGCGAGAACGATCTGCCAGTAGAAGGACGTGGTGTCCTTGACGATGATCGGAATGGTGACGTCCTGGGCGAAAGAAGTCATCGGCATCATGGTGGCGAACACGGCAGCACCGGCAAGGCTGGTGAAGGCGCGGCGCGACAGGATATGCTTCATTAGGGTCATGGTGTTGTTCTCCTCCAACAGCGTCTTGTTGAGTTCTCCTCGGATCGATCCGCAAGACGCATGCAGATCGATCTTTTATCGATAAAAAACATTTTACTCCGGCAAGCTATCTCAGCAATTTTGAAATTGCAAGCGGCGGTTAAAATCCTTGCACATTGATTTCCTCCCTACGCCAAGTCGTTGTTTTTTCATCACACGGATGAACCGGCCTTCCCCGGACCGGTATTAGCGGGCCTATACCCGATAGAGTTCCTCCGGGTGAACGACACCCTTTTTCAGGATGATATTTCCATAGAGCCGAAACTCCGTCGTCGCGACGATATAGGCCGCCCTGCGCGCGCGCTCATAGAAGGCAAAGCGCTCGATCGGCACGACCCTGAAATCGCCGGAAAGCTTGTGGACCAGCTTCTGGAATTCGACGCAGACTTCCGGCTCGGCCGACGAATCGCCGACGACTTCCATCCGCCAGGCGGATTCGTCGGCGAAGGTATCGAGGGGCATATGCGCAAGGATTGCCTCCGTGATGCTCAAGGCGTCGACCCCGTCGGCCCTCACCACCTTCGACCCCATGGTGCTGGCCGGAAAATTGGCGTCGCCGACCACGATCTCGTCGCCATGGCCCATCGTGCGGATCGCATGAAGCAGATCCGGTCCGAGCAATGGATGTATTCCCTTCAGCATTCCGCTTTCCCTTTCACGATCCGGCTAGACTCGAACAGCTTCCGTTCCCATTTCGGGCGCGACCAGCGTATAGGCGTCGTAAGGCTCAAAGTCGGCCGGCTGCAGGCGCCGTTCCGTCAATTCCATATTGCGCGTCAGGCTCGACGGTTTTGCCGTTCCGAGCAAGACGGAGGCAACGACCGGATTCTGTAGCGGAAACTGGATCGAGGGTGCCGCAAGCGGCAGCCCTTGCGATTGAGCGATCCTCTCCAGCGCACCCACCTTATCCAGAACCTCCCGGTCTGCCGGCATATAGTCGAAATGCGATCCCTCCACCGGACCCGTTGCCAGAATACCCGAATTGAAAACGCCGCCAACCACCAGCGAGGTTTTCTTTTTCTCGCAGAGCGGCAGCAGTTCGGCAGTGGCAGTGCGGTCAAGCAGTGTGTAGCGCCCGGCAAGCAGGATGCAGTCGAGATCCGCCTCCCGCATCACATCCAGGCAGACAGGTACTTCATTGACACCAAGCCCGTAGGCGGAAATGGCGCCGCTCGATTTCAATTGCTCCAGGGCCTTGAGGCCGCCATCAAACAGCTGGCGCAGATAGACGCGGTTGCGCTCGGCACCATGCGTATAGACACCGATGTCATGAACGAAGAGGATATCAATGTGGTTCAGGCCAAGTCGGGCATAGCTGAAATCGACCGATCGCATGATCCCATCGTAGGAATAGTCGTAGTCGGTGTCGAACGGCAGCGGATCGACGAAACCGTAGCTCGGCACCTTGTCGTCCGCCACCGGGCGCTGCAGGCGGCCGACTTTCGTCGATAGAACATAACTGCCCCTGGGCTTGTCGCGTAGGAAATCCCCGACCCGTCTTTCGGCTAGGCCAAAGCCGTACCAGGGTGCCGTATCGAAAAACCGCAGGCCTGCATCCCAGGCGAAGCCAAGCGTTTCCATCGCCGTCTCGCGCGGGCAGGCGCGATACATCCCGCCCAGCGGCGCGGTACCGAAACTGTATTCGGTAACGGACAGATCCGTCCGACCGATCCTTCTTGTCTGCATCAACCCCCTCCTCCCTCTGATGGCTGCTTCCGTCAGAGTGTCGCGCCCAGGTGCCAGGGCACGAATTCATTGTCGCCGTAGCCGAACAGTTCGCTCTTGGTCTTCCTTCCGGACGCGGTATCGATGATCAGGTCGAAGATCTCGCGGCCTTTGCCGGCGATCGTCGCATCTCCGGTGGCAATCGTGCCGCAATCGATATCCATATCTTCCTCCATGGACCGGTAAAGCGCCGTGTTGCTCGTCAGCTTGATGGAGGGACAGGGGCGGGAGCCGAAACAGCTGCCGCGGCCGGTCGTGAACGTGATCACATTGGCGCCACCAGCGACTTGGCCGGTTGCCGATACCGGGTCATAGCCGGGCGTATCCATGAAGACGAGGCCATGTTCGGTCACCCGCTCGGCATAGTGATAGACCGCCGTCAGCGGCGAGCGACCGCCCTTGGCCACCGCGCCGAGCGACTTTTCGAGTATGGTGGTCAGACCACCGCGCTTGTTGCCGGGCGACGGATTGTTGTCGAGCGACGCGCCATGCATCTCGACATAGCTTTCCCACCAGGAGATCAGCTCGTCGAGCTTCCGCGCAACATCCTCGTTGACGGCGCGGCTGCGCAGCAGGTGCTCAGCGCCATAGATTTCCGAGGTTTCCGACAGGATCGCCGTGCCGCCGGCGCCGGCCAGGATATCGACCGCCACTCCGAGCGCCGGGTTTGCCGTGATGCCCGAAAGACCGTCCGAACCGCCGCATTGCAGACCGACAATGATTTCGCTGACCGGGATCGGAATGCGTTTTGCAGTACCGATTTCCTGGGCAATCTCCTCGAGCACGCCGATCGCCCGGGCGACGGCACGGCGCGAGCCGCCGGCGTCCTGAATATTGAAATGGCGTTTTCCGGCGCCGGAACCGCTCTGGCCGTAAAGGGTCAGTTGGTTGACCTCGCAGCCAAGTCCGACCATCAGCACGCCGCCGAAATTCACATGGCGGGTGTAGCCGGCCAGCGTCCGGTGCAGGTTTTTCATGCCATCGCCGGTCGAGCTCATGCCGCAGCCCTGATCATGGACGATCGGCACGAAGCCGTCGATGCCGTCATAACGCGGCAGGATGGTCCGGTTGGCCTCGTCGGCAATGGCGCGACAGACGGTGGTGGAACAGTTGACGCTGGCGATGATGCCGATGAAATTGCGCGTTGCAGCACGACCGTCGGCGCGGCGATAGCCCATGAAAGTGCGCGCCTTGTCGGCAGCACTCGCGGCCTCCGGCTGCACCGGCGCGCCGATCGACAGGCGGTCCTGATCGAAGGCGAGATTGTGCGAGTGGACGTGGTCGCCAGGCGCGATATCGGCGGTCGCGCGGCCGATCGCCTGGCCGTACTTCACCACCGGCTCACCGGCGGGAACCGGATGGATCGCCACTTTATGGCCTGGATCGATCCTGGCTGCGGCGCGCACGCCATCCGGCAGTTCGCCGCCCGGCTCGATGGCGAGCGACGCGACGGCCACATTGTCTTCCGCCGACAAAACGATAAAGGAAGGTGCGGTCACCCTGGTATCTCCCTTGACGGTTTTTCTCTGAGCAAGAGTGCTCATTCATTTTGTCTTTTATCTACAATAGACAGATCGCCGTCAATGGGTATTATGCATCAGACTGGGTCGCAGCAAAAAGGCAACGACCGCATCAAAACAAAATCAGGGACCGCAACACCATGAAACTTCGGGTATCAAGCCAAGACAGCGCCGGACCGACCGGATAGAGCAACCTTCCAAGCCGAACCGGGAATCTCCGGTTCGATCGACAGAAACCCTATCCGGCCGGCAAAATCATGGCGAAACAGAACACCGTCTTCAAGGACGCCTTCAACCGCTGCCTCAAGCTGCTTGCGGAAACGTCCGCCTTGCCCTCCGAGCCGGAACTCGGCGCGACGCTCGGCGTCAGCCGCACGACCATCCGGGCGATCTTGGCACGGATGGAAGAACTGCAGCTGATCGCCTGGGACAAGCGGGCGAAGGCGGTTCTGCGACAGCCGAAGGCCGAGGATTATTACCCGGCCGAGGAAACCGATTCGCTGTCTGAAATCATCGAGCGCAGTTTCATGCGCCGGATTCTGGCCGGCGGTGCCGAGCCGGGCATGCAGATCAACGAGCTGGAACTCGCCCGCGATATCGGCACGGGCACGACCAGCGTGCGCGAGTTCCTCATCCGCTTCAGCCGCTTCGGACTGATCGAGAAACGCCCGAACAGCCACTGGATCCTGAAAGGCTTCACCCGTGAATTCGCGCTGGAGCTGACCGAGGTCCGCGAGATGTTCGAGCTGCGTTCCGCCGCAAGTTTCGCGGCCCTCGATGCCGATCATCCGGCATGGCAGGAGTTGGACAGGATCGAGGCGCTGCACCAGGAAATCCTCGCCGATATCGACAATCGCTACCGCGACTTCTCCGAACTCGACGAACGCTTCCACCTGCTCGTGCACAAGTCCTCGAGCAACCGCTTCATCGTCGATTTCTATGATATCATCGCTATCGTCTTCCACTACCACTACCAGTGGAACAAGGCGAATGCGCGCGAACGCAACGCCCGGGCGCTGGAAGAACACCTCGCCTATATCGCAGCGCTGAAGACACGGGACGTGGCGCAGATCGAAGCCGCCTGCAAGCGACATCTGAGGTCAGCGCGCGAAACCCTGCTCCAATCCATTCAATAGCCGGATTCATCAAACCCATGCCGACACCGATCGTCCAGTTTGGAACCAGCCGCTTCCTGCAGGCCCACGTCGATCTCTTCATCAGCGAAGCGCTTGAAACGGGCGAGGCCATCGGAAAGATCACTATCGTCCAGACGACCGGCTCGGCGGAACGGGC
Organism: Pararhizobium sp. LjRoot235; assembly: GCF_964254145.1. Lineage (NCBI taxonomy): Bacteria > Pseudomonadati > Pseudomonadota > Alphaproteobacteria > Hyphomicrobiales > Rhizobiaceae > Pararhizobium > Pararhizobium sp. LjRoot235. The sequence goes on from NZ_CAXUSP020000001.1 coordinate 304,950, forward strand.
GGGACGGCTGAACGCGCTGGCGGCGCCGGAGGGATTTCCCGTGATTGTCCGGGGTCTGGCCAATGGGGTCGAAATCGACCGGAGACAACGGGTGACCAGCGTCGCACGGGCGCTCACGACGGCAAGCGATTGGCAAGAGGTGAAACGGATCGTCGCGGAAGAAGCGGAAATCCTGGTCTCGAACACCGGCGACACCGGCTACGATGTGGATAGCGGCGAACTTGGCACGGAGATCCCCCCGTCCTTTCCTGGAAAACTGCTCCTGCTGCTTCATGCCCGATTCGTTGCAGGCGGCAGACCGCTGACGGTTCTGCCCTGTGAGCTGATTGCCCGCAACGGCGACAGGCTGAAGGAGGTCATTCTGCGCATTCAAGCCGAGCGGATCGGCGATGCCGGTTTCGAGACCTGGCTGTCATCAGCCGTTGTCTGGGGCAATACCCTTGTCGACCGCATCGTTTCGGAGCCGCTGGAACCCGCCGGTGCCATCGCGGAGCCCTATGCGCTGTGGGCAATCGAAAACCAACCGGGACTATCGATACCCTGTACGCACCCGTCAATCCTTCTGATCGACGACCTGACGCCGTATGAAAAGCTCAAACTGCACATTCTCAATCTGGGTCACACCGTGCTTGCCGACATCTGGCTGAAAACCGACCGCCTGCGCGACGAAACGGTGAAGGAGATCCTGGGCGACCCCCATGTCGCGGCGACATTGACGGAGATCTACGTGATCGAAGTCATTCCCGGCTTTGCCGCCAGAGGGCTTGGCCGGGAGGCGGCCGACTATGTCGCCCTGACGCTCGACCGGTTCCGGAACCCGTTTCTCAAGCACCGGCTTGCCGACATTGCCAATCACCACGCCGAAAAAATCGTCCGGCGCATCGCCGATTTCCGTGTCTGGAGCCCGGAGGTTGCCATGCCGCAGCTGGCAGCGATCACCGGGAACCGATGATCAGTAGCCGGCAACCGGCTTGGCTTTGCTCTCTCCGCCGGTCAGGAAATCCTCGCGGAGTTGGGCGGTAGCGCTGACGAGAAGCGTCACATCGGTTCCGATCGCCATGAAGTCCGCACCCAGGTCGCGATAGAGACGCGCCTGATCCAGGCTAAGGGTCATGATGCCGCGGGCCTTGCCGGCTTTCCTGATCCGCTCGAACGCGTCCTTGATGGCGGCGGTCACCGCCGGGTGGCCGGGCTGGCCGAGATAGCCCATATCGGCGGCGAGATCCGATGGACCGATGAACAGCCCGTCGATCCCGTCAAGCGCGGCTATCTCGTCAAGGGCTGCAAGGCCCGCCCGGCTCTCGATCTGGACGATGAGGCAAATTTCCGCATTTGCCGTCTCGAGATAATCGCCGATGCGGCTGAACTGCGACGCCCGGCCGAGCGCAGCGCCGACCCCGCGGATACCATGCGGTGGATAGCGCACCGCCCGGACCAGCGCCCGTGTCTGTTCAACACTCTCGACCATCGGGATCAGCAGCGTCTGCGCTCCCGTGTCGAGGATCTGCTTGATCATCCACGTCTCGCCGACCGGCAGCCGCACGATCGGGTGGCTTGCCGAGCGGGAAACCGCCTGGATCTGCGACGACAGGAGCGGAATATCATTCGGCCCATGTTCGCCATCGATCAGCAGCCAGTCATAGCCACTGCCGGAGACAATTTCGGCCGCGTAGGGACTTGCAAGAGCGACCCACAAACCGAGCTGGAAACGGTCCTCGCGGATCGCGGCCTTGAAGGTGTTTTTCGGGGCGGGCATCGCTGTCTCTCCTTGCGCTGTCATGGCTACTTAAAACGCCACTGCAACGCCTGTGAAGCCGTTTTCGTCGATGCCGGCCCGCGAATTCTGGTCATGAGCCAGAAAATAGAAAGGCCGACAGGACTTCTCCAGCCGGCCTTGGCAGATGTCTATGTTCAAGCGATGCCGCCGAGGCAGACATATTTGATCTCAGTGAATTCCTCGATGCCGTATTTAGAACCTTCGCGACCGAGGCCGGAGAGCTTGACGCCGCCGAACGGCGCTTCCGCCGTCGAGATCAAACCGGTGTTGACGCCGACCATGCCGTATTCCAGCGCTTCGGCGACCCGGAACACCCGGGCGAGGTCCTTGGCGTAGAAATAGGAGGCAAGGCCGAACTCGGTGTCGTTGGCCTGTTTGATGACGTCGGCTTCGTCCTTGAAGCGGAACAGCGGCGCCAGGGGCCCGAAGGTCTCCTCGCGCGCCACCGCCATGTCCTTGGTGACATCGGCCAGGATCGTCGCCTCGAAGAAGGTGCCGCCGAGTGCATGTTTCTTGCCGCCCTGCAGGATACGCGCGCCCTTGGCCGTTGCATCGGCAATATGCTCCTCGACCTTGGCAAGGGCTGCCTTGTCTATCAGCGGTCCGAGGATCACGCCTTCGTCGAAGCCGTTGCCGGTCTTCAGCTTGCCGACGGCGGTTGCCAGCTTCTCAGCAAAGGCGTCGTAGACGCCGTCCTGCACATAGATGCGGTTGGCGCAGACGCAGGTCTGGCCGTTGTTGCGGTATTTGGCGATCAGCGCACCTTCGACGGCGGCATCGAGATCGGCATCATCGAAGACGATGAACGGCGCATTGCCGCCGAGTTCGAGGCCGAGTTTCTTGATGGTCGGGGCGCTCTGCTTGTAGAGTTCGGTACCGACCTCGGTCGAACCGGTGAAGGTCAGCTTGCGCACCACCGGGTTCGATGTCATCTCGCCGCCGATCGCCGAAGCCGAGCCGGTGATGACGCTGAACAGGCCTTTCGGCAGACCGGCGCGTTCGGCGAGAACCGCGATGGCGATCGCCGAGAACGGCGTCTGCGAGGCGGGCTTCAGGACCATGGCGCAGCCTGCAGCAAAAGCCGGGCCGGCCTTGCGAGTGATCATCGCATTCGGGAAGTTCCACGGCGTGATCGCGGCGACGACGCCAATCGGCTGCTTCATCACCAGGATACGCTTGTCCGGTTGGTGGCCGGGGATCATGTCGCCATAGATGCGGCGGCCTTCCTCGGCAAACCACTCGATGAAACTGGCGCCATAGACGATTTCGCCGGTGGCTTCCGCCAGCGGCTTGCCCTGTTCCAATGTCAGGATGCGGCCGAGGTCATCCTTGTTCTCGATCATCAGGTCGTACCATTTGCGCAGGACGGCGCAGCGGTCCTTGGCGGTACGCGCCGCCCAGCCCTTCTGTGCAATCCCCGCTGCTTCAATCGCCGCCTTGGTTTCTGCGGCGCCCAGCTTCGGCACGCGGCCGATGATTTCGCCGGTCGCCGGATTGTTCACTTCGATCGCGTTGTTCGGGTCGGCATCGATCCAGTTTTCGCCGACAAGAGCAGCCTGGCGGAACAGCGAAGGGTCTTTCAAGGTCACGGTCATCAGCGGCATTCCTTTGCTTCGGAAAAAATCTACAGAACTTATACAATTTTTTTCTGTCGTTCGACAATGGCCTGGAACACCGTTTCTGCGTCCCGCTTCGCCATTCCGACATGCCCCGGTCCAGTTTGGACCGTTGTTGCCAGAATGGAAACAGTCCATCTCCAAACCGGCGTCTATCGAGAGAACTGTCGATCCCTATATACGGACTGCGTCCGTTTTTTCACCGAACGTCCGACCTCCCAAGACAGGAATTTGTCATGACAACCTCCAGCAACTACCGCCAGGCCGATTATCCGATCGAGCCGAGCTTTCTAAACCGTTGGTCACCGCGCGCGTTCACTGCTGAGACCATCTCCGAAACCGAGCTCCTGACCGTCCTTGAGGCTGGCCGCTGGGCGCCGTCGGCCTACAATTCGCAGCCCTGGCGTTTCGTCTATGCGCTCCGCGGCACCGAGCAGTGGGACCGCATCTTCCCGATTCTCAATGAGTTCAACCAGGGCTGGGCCAAGTCCGCTTCGGCGCTCGTCATCATGATCTCGAAGACCCATTTCGCGGCGCCGGGAACGACCGAAGAAAAGCCGTCCTACAGCCACAGCTTCGATACCGGTGCCGCCTGTGGCGCGATCGCCCATCAGGCCCAGCTCCTTGGTTTCCAGGCGCACGGCATGACCGGCTTACATTTCGACAAGGCCGTCGAAATCCTCGGCATTCCGGACGGCTACCGCGTCGAGGCCGCCGCGGCCATTGGCCGTCTTGGCAACAAGGCACAGCTACCGGACTATTTGCAGGCAAGCGAAACCCCGAGCCCGCGCCGTCCGCTGGCGGAAGTCGCCTTCAACGGCATCTTCGTCGCCGAGTAAACTCCAGAAAACGAAACCACGCCTTCTTGCGGAGGCGTGGTTCCGAAGTTCCAGCAATTTGATCGCCCGGATCAGATGTCGAGGTTGGCGACGCTCAGCGCGTTTTCCTGGATGAAATCGCGGCGCGGTTCGACTTCGTCGCCCATCAGGCGCGAGAACAGGCCGTCGGCGTCGGTCGCGTCGGCGACCCTGACCTGTAGCAGCGAGCGGACGTTCGGGTCGAGCGTCGTTTCCCAGAGCTGTTCGGCATTCATCTCGCCGAGACCCTTGTAGCGTTGCATCGACAGGCCCTTGCGGCCGCTGGCGAAGATCGCGTCGAGCAGTGCGCGGGGGCCGCTGATTTCCAACGCGCCATCCTTGCGGCGAAGCGTTGGCGGATGCGCATAGATTTCCTTCAGACGCGGCGTCAGCTGGTCGATGTGGCGCGCGTCGGATGAGCCGATCAGGGCCATGTCGAGCGATGCCACCTCCTTGACGCCACGAACCATGCGCTCGAAGCGCAGCCCGCCGTCACCGCCAACCACGGCCGTCCAGCCTCGTTCCGTCTCTTCGGCGATCAGGTCGAGGCGCTTCGCGACCTCTGCTGCTGTTGCTTCCGACTGCTCGGTATGTTGGTTGAGTTCCGGATTGAGTGCTCCGGCGATCGCTGCCTGCTCGACGACTGAACGGCTGTAGCGCGAGTGTAGTCCTTCGACCAGCGAGCGCAGGCGCAGAGCGTCGACGATCACTTCGCGCAGGTCCTGGCCGGCCCGGACCTCGCCGGAGCCCAGTTCAAGGGCCGCATCCTCGAGGCCCATGGAGATCAGATATTCCTCCAGTGCCTTTTCGTCCTTCAGATACTGCGCCGACTTGCCTCGAGCGACCTTATAGAGCGGTGGCTGGGCAATATAGAGGTGGCCGCGCTCGATCAGCTCCGGCATCTGCCGGAAGAAGAAGGTGAGCAGCAGGGTGCGGATGTGAGCGCCGTCGACGTCAGCATCGGTCATGATGATGATCTTGTGATAGCGCAGCTTTTCCGGATTGAACTCGTCCTTGCCGATCGAGGTGCCGAGCGCCGTGATCAATGTGCCGATTTCCTGGCTCGATAGCATCTTGTCAAAGCGGGCGCGCTCGACATTGAGGATTTTACCGCGCAACGGCAGGATCGCCTGGTTTTCGCGCGAGCGACCCTGCTTGGCCGAACCGCCTGCCGAATCCCCTTCGACCAGGAAGAGTTCGGACTTGGCCGGATCCCGTTCTGAACAGTCGGCCAGTTTTCCCGGCAGCGAGGAGATATCGAGCGCGCCCTTGCGACGCGTCAGCTCGCGCGCCTTGCGCGCCGCTTCGCGGGCCGCGGCCGCCTCGACCACCTTGCCGACGAGGATCTTGGCATCGCCCGGGTGTTCTTCCAGCCAGACGCTGAGCGCCTCGTTGACGAGGCTTTCGACGACCGGGCGGACTTCCGAGGACACCAGCTTGTCCTTGGTCTGCGAGGAGAATTTCGGGTCCGGCACCTTGACCGAGAGAACCGCCGTCAAACCCTCGCGGCAGTCGTCGCCGGTCAGCGACACTTTTTCCTTCTTCATGATGCCGGAGCTGTCGGCATAGGAGACGATCTGGCGGGTCAGCGCGCCGCGGAAACCGGCCATATGCGTGCCGCCATCGCGCTGCGGAATGTTGTTGGTGAAGCAAAGCACGTTCTCGTGGTAACTGTCGTTCCACCACATGGCGACTTCGACGGTGATGCCGTCCTTTTCACTGCGAATAGAGACAGGTTTCGAGACCAGCGGCTTCTTGGCGCGGTCGAGATAGGCGACAAAGGCTTCGAGACCGCCGTCGTAGATCATCTCGTCCTGGCGGATGTCGGAATGGCGCTTATCGGTGAGCAGGATATGGACGCCGGAATTCAGGAAGGCCAGTTCGCGCAGCCGGTGCTCGAGTGTGCCATAGTCGAACTCGACCATGGTGAAGGTGTCGCCGCTCGGCAGGAACGTCACTTCCGTGCCTGTTTCGCCGTTGCTGTCGCCGACAACTACCAGTGGCGCATCGGCGACGCCGTGCGTAAAGGACATCTCATGGATCTTGCCCTGGCGCTTGATCCGAAGCTTCAGCTTTACCGAAAGCGCATTGACCACCGAGACGCCGACGCCGTGCAGACCACCGGAGACCTTGTAGGAATTCTGGTCGAATTTGCCGCCGGCATGCAGCTGCGTCATGATCACTTCGGCAGCCGATATGCCTTCGCCAGTGTGAATGTCGGTCGGGATGCCGCGGCCATTGTCGGTAACGGTTACCGAGCCATCGGCATTGAGCGTCACGGTGACGATGTCGGCATGACCGGCCAGCGCCTCGTCGATCGCGTTGTCCACGACCTCATAGACCATGTGGTGCAGGCCGGAGCCGTCGTCAGTATCACCGATATACATGCCCGGCCTTTTGCGGACAGCATCGAGACCTTTCAGGACCTTGATGGAATCGGCACCATATTCGGCGTTTGCGCCGGCTTCGGTTTCAGGCAAATCGGTCATTCGGCTATAAGTCTTTCCAGGTTTTGATGCCATGTCTTCGGAGATCGGATTCCGTGCGAATCAGCCCTCGATGGCGCTCCCCGAATATAGGGATTTTGTCCAGAGTTCCAAATCCCGTGCAGCCTGAAAGCGGCAGAATTCAGGGGATCATCAGAGTTCCTTATCAGCAAACCGGCCTTTTTCCAAAACATCTTCCAGCATGCGGATTGTTTCGCCAGATAAGCCACGGATGCGGCCCGCGAGCCGGTTGGCAAAAGCCGTGTGGGCGGGCGACAGGCCGGAGGTGTCGAGTACGACTTTTGGATCGGAAAGTGCAGCTAGGCCGAAAAGCTCGTCGGCATCATCCCAGATGACGTTGAAATATCCCGCGACCCTTTGCAGGAACTCAAAGCTCGGTGCGCCGCGCTTTCCATGCTCCAGCGCCGAGAGATAGGCAGGCGATACGCCGATCGCGGCCGCCATCTGTTTCTGCGAGACACCTCTCACCCCTCGCAGCCGGTGCATCGCTTCGCCAAACGGCGTCATGGCGTCGAGCCCCTCGGCTTCGACAGACGGACATAGAGCGCGCCCTCGCCGCCGTGGTTGCGTGCCGCCGGCTCATAAGAGGAAATCAGCATCCGGAATTCGGGAAGCGAAAACCACATCGGCACCGCCCGTTTCAAAGCACCGTCGCTGCCGAGCGACGTCCCCTTGCCGGTGATGACGAGCACGTGCCTCAAGCCCCGCTCATGCGCGCGCAGGAGAAAATGCAACAGAAACCCATGCGCCTCGTTTTGGATCATGCCGTGCAGGTCGATCCGCGCCTCGATCGGCAGATGGCCTTTTGCCAGTTTGCGTTTGACCGGTTTTTCGAGAGGATGATGGACACGCGGGCGCTTCACAGCTTCCGGGGCGCCGCCGAAAGACTCCGCCAGTGATTTGCCTTCCCTGATCCCGGGCGGTGGCAGCTTTTCAGCTTCCGGCACCGGCTCTTCGAATTCGGCAAGCTCGTCCATGCGGCCGGGCAGCGGACGGGTGGTGCGGGCAACCTTGCCCCACAATATCCGGTCCTCGCTGGTAAGCTTCCTGATCCTAGCCATGGTCGTATCTTGCCGCTGCGGCCTTCGGAATGAAAATGAAAAAGTCGGCCTCGTTGCGCACGGCGCCAGCCCGGCGCCCGGCATCGTCACCAGAGCCGGTGAAGATGTCGCCGCGAGCGGGGCCGACGATCGCCGAGCCGGTATCGAGCGCCAGCATCAGCCTGCGAAACGGCTGGCCGTCATCGATCGAGGTCAGGCTGTCGCTCGAGATGAAGAAGGGAACGCCGAAGGTATGAATGAGGCGGTCGACCGCGAGCGAGCGGCCGGGTTCCAAAGCCACCTTCGCCGCCGCGACGGGCCCGAGTCCGGCATCACCGACCTCCGCCTCGCGAAAGAAAATGAAGGACCGATTGTTCCAGAGCACCTCGTCAGCCTCATCCGGATGATCATCCAGCCACTTGCGGATCGACTGCATCGAGACGGTCGCCGCGTCGATCTTGCCCCGCTCGATCAGCAACCTTCCGGTCGCCGAAAAATAATGCCCGGTCTTTGCCGCATAGGTGATGCGCTTCATCGATCCATCAGGAAAGACCAGCCGGGCCGCGCCTTGCACATGGGCGAAGAACACGTCGACCTTGGACTTCGCATAGGCGATCTCCAGTCCGCGTCCGGTAAGAAAGCCCTGCTCGATCGCCTTGCGATCCGGATGTTCGCCAACGACACCGTCCTTCAATCGGCCGAAGGCAAAATACGGGTCCAAACCATCCGGCCGATTGTTATCGTCGATATCGATGAGGTCGTCCGGCCGGCGGTAGAAGGGAAAGCGGAATGTCTCATCCGGCGTCGCGCCGACGAGGACTTCGGGTTCGTAAAAAGCCGTGACGAAACCAGGCTTGCCATCCCTGCGGACGATCTTGAACGGGACGAAGTGTTCTTCGAAGAAAGCCCGCGCCGCACTTTCGGTCCGTATCTCAACTGTCGATGCCGCCGTATAGGCCGGCATCAGGTCGGCGGACGAGACCCCGAGCGATCCTGTCTTGTGCGATTTGACGGATGCGACTTGTCGGCGACAGCGCCTGAGGGCGGACAGCAAAGGCAACGGATTGTCGTCGCGCCAACCGGGGAGGCCGGAAAAGTCGATCCGCTGCAAATCGAAATCCATCGCCCGGTCCTGATCAGTTTTCGGATTCGGTGGCGATCAGCTTCCAGTTCGGATCGCGCGAGCGGATGTCGCGGGAGAACGTCCAGAGGTCGTTGACTTCAGAGACGGCCTCAGCGTCGCCATCTACGATGGCCCCGGATCTGTCGTAAGTCGCGGAAATCAGCTGGCTGATGATACGCAGCGTGATGTTGGCTTCGCTGTCCTTGATCTCGGCATGCACCATGTCGGCCTTCTCGATGCCAACGAAGGTGGATTTGACCACTTCGCCCTTGCTTTCGCGCTCGGAAATCGCCGCATCGAAACCTTCGAACACTTCGCGGGACAAAAGACCCTTGAGCGTCTTGCGGTCGCCGTCGGCAAACGCCATGACGATCATTTCATAGGCCATCTTGGCGCCGTTGACGAACTCCAGCGGGTCGAAATTCGGATCGGCATCGTTCATGCGGCGCAGTACATCATTGAGCGGCGTTCCGGCCTTGGTGAAGGCATCGATATCGGCATAACGTGTAATGTCCTCGCCGGCGCCATCGCGGCGGGGAAGTTGCACGACCTTGCCGGATGCTTCCGGGCCTTGGGCAGCTTCGCGGGGTGAGTAGGGATCAACGGGCGGACGTTCGTTACCGGTCCTCTTGCCCAGCACGCTACGCAACTGGAGGAAGATGATCACCGCGGCGACCAGGAAAAACAATGTGATGAAGTCGAAAGAGCCCATTTCCACCCAGAACCGCTGTTAAAATGCCGTGCAATCATCCCATATAGTCTGCATGGCACGATCATTCAAATGACTATATCACTTCTTTGCACTTGCTGGTCCACAGGGACGGGCTGCTTTCAGATTAAGTGGACACCATGCGCGCTCTGATCATTCCGCTGCTTTTTCTTTTGATGCCGCTTGCAGAGATCGCGGCCTTCATTTTCGTTGGCCGCGAAATCGGTGTCGGCATGACGTTGCTTGTGGTACTGACAAGTGCGATCACCGGTGCCGTTCTCCTGCGTACACAGGGCATAGGCGTGTTGCGGAAAATTCATGAGGCCGCGCAGACCGGCACCGACCCTGGGCGGCAGCTCGTGCATGGCGCAATGATCGTGGTCGCTGCACTCCTGCTGATCATTCCCGGCTTCATCAGCGATGTCATTGGGCTGCTGCTTTTCATTCCAGCTGTCAGGGATCTCGGCTGGTCGCTAATCAAGAACCGCCTGACGATCGTGACGACAGGTGGCGGATTTTCGCGGGGGCCGGAACCCGACCGCCGTTCGCCGCACCGATCCGGCCCGCAGGTCATCGACCTCGACGAAGACGAATTTTCCCGCACCAATGGCCGCGGCCGCACCGATCCGAACGAGCGCGACCGCCTGAAGTGAGAGGCGCTCCGGGTTGTAAGCCCCGGTGCGAAGTGCTAGATGGCCTCACCAAATTCATGTCCGAAGGAAAAGGCCTTATGACCGATACCGCATCTACTCCCAACGGCGGCGCTGCAGAGAGCCCGTCCCTGAACATCCTGGCGCAGTACATCAAGGACCTTTCGTTTGAAAATCCGGGTGCGCCGCGTTCGCTTCAGGCCCGCGACAAGGCCCCGTCGATCAACATCAATGTCAACGTCAACGCCAATCCGCTGTCGGATGCCGAGTTCGACGTCGTGCTGACGCTGAACGCCGAAGCCAAGGACGGCGACAAGATGCTGTTCAATGTCGAACTCGCCTATGGCGGCGTCTTCCGTGTCACCGGCTTTCCGCAGGAGCACATGCTGCCCCTGCTCTTCATCGAATGCCCGCGCCTGCTCTTCCCGTTCGCCCGCCAGATCGTTTCCGATGCAACGCGCAACGGCGGCTTCCCGCCGCTGATGATCGACCCGATCGATTTCGCCCAGATGTTTGCCCAGCGCATGGCTGAAGAAAAAGTCCGGGCGCAGGTCTCCGCCAACACGAACTGATCCGGTTCCCGTCGCGTGCGATTTGAATGATGCCCGGTTTTCGACCGGGCATTTTCATTTGGCGGGTTCGTATTTCGCCCAGATGGCCTTCGCACCCATTTTAGCGATGAGCGCGGCATGCGCTTCGATTTCTGCAATGCTCAACCGGGAGCCGAGCGGCTGCGGCCTTTGCCCGGCGACGATGATGATCTCGCCGGTTGCGACGGCCGGGCCACCGCGGTTCTCACCTGACAGAAGACCAAGTGCTGCCTGCCTGCCGCCGATCATCTCAATATAAACTTCCGCCAAAAGCTCGGAGTCGAGCAACGCGCCGTGCCTGGTCCGGTGAGAATTGTCGATCCCGTACCGCCGGCAGAGTGCATCGAGCGAATTCGGACCCATCGGGTGTTTGCGGCGGGCCAGCGCCAATGTGTCGGTCACCAGATCATTGGCGATCGCCGCCAGGCCGAGCCGGGCAAATTCGGCGTTCATGAAGCCCATGTCGAAGGTCGCGTTGTGAGCCACCCAGCGGGCGTCGCCGAAAAATTCGAGCAGTTCGGTGACGATGCCGGAGAAATCAGGCTTGTCTTTAAGGAACTCGTCCGAAATGCCATGGACCGCCAGAGCGTCGGGATGCACCTTCCGGTCGACGGGATTGATATAGACGTGAAACGTCCGGCCTGTCGGAAAATGATTGTCGAGTTCGATGCCGCCGATTTCGATGACGCGGTCCAGTCTGTTATCGAGGCCCGTCGTTTCCGTATCGAAGATGATTTCGCGCATCATGGCCTCTTCTGGGTGGTCACCTGCCGGACGATCGCCGCAACTTGGGTGCGGGTCGAATCAAACTCACCACTGGTATCGATGATGTAATCCGCTTTCGCACGTTTTTCGGCATCTGGAACCTGGCGGGAGAGAATGAGGGCGAATTTTTCCTCCGTCATCCCCGGCCTTTTCATCACGCGGTCCTTCTGGGTCGCCGGATCGCACGTAACGACCACCACTGCATCGACACGGTTTTCCGCCTTCGTCTCGAACAACAGCGGGATGTCGAGCAGGACGAGCGGTGATTTTTCTGCGCGGTGACGGGCAAGGAACGCTCTTTCCGCCTTGCGCACAAGCGGATGAACGATGGCTTCGAGCGTCTTGAACAATGCCGGATTTTCTGAGAGCTGCCGGGACAGTTCCTTCCTGTCGACGACACCCGCCACCGTCGCTCCCGGGAACACCGCCTCTATCGGCGCGACCGCCTCGCCCCGATAGAGCGCATGCACGACGGCGTCCGCGTCGTTTACAGGCACGCCGAGATCCGCGAACATTTGCGCGGCGGTCGATTTGCCCATGCCGATCGATCCTGTCAGTCCCAGAATGATCATGCGTGCCGCGCCATGTCGTCGATGATGATCTGCCGCAGCGTCGCATCAACCTGCGGTCTCTTGCCAAACCATTTTTCAAAGCCGGGGGCTGCCTGATGCAGGAGCATGCCAAGACCATCGACGATCTTATGCCCCTGTGCTTCGGCTTGCTGCAGGATCGGCGTCTTCAATGGGACGTAGACGATATCGGTCACGACGCTACCGGGTGGCATCATCGCGAAGTCGATGTCGGGCGCCTCTGATCCGTCCATTCCGAGAGACGTGGTATTGATGAAAAGGCCGGCGTCTCGCATGACTTCCGCCAAGGCCTCCATCGGCTGCGCGTGAACCGCCGGGCCGAACCGATCGGCCAGTTCCTGTGCCCGGGCTTGCGTGCGGTTGACCACATGAATGGTCTTGACGCCGCGATCGCGCACCGCCTGGATTACTGCCCGGCTGGCGCCGCCGGCACCGAGGACGATCGCGGTGTCGCATCGATCCCAACCCATGGAGCGTTCGTCGAGATTAGCCGTGAAACCATAACCGTCGGTATTCGTCGCATGCACCAACCCATCCTCGACCCACAGGGTATTCGACGCACCGAGTTCGGTGCTCAACGCGTCCGGCCGGTCGGAAAGGGCGAAGGCCATTTCCTTGTGCGGGATGGTGACATTGCCGCCGATAAAACCGGACTTGCCATTCCGGAGCGACGCGATGAAAGCCGGAAAGTCGTCCGGGGCGACTTCGTACGCCCGGTAGCTTCCTTCGAGACCAAACTGTTTCAGCCAATAACTATGGATCAAAGGCGAGCGGGAATGCTTGACGGGATAGCCGGCGACGAAGGCATGGTTAACAAATGTTTCACGTGAATCACGCATCGATCACTCGCAAATCCCTGAGTTTCGCCAGAAGCGGCAGCATGGGCAGACCGAGGATCGTGAAATAATCACCTTCGATCCTCTCAAAAAGCTGGATGCCCTCGCCCTCCAGCTGATAGGCCCCGACGCTCGACAGGGCCTTTGCCCCGACGCGCTCGAGATGCTGCTCGACGAAGCCGGCGCTTAGCGCCCGAACCGTCATCCGGGCGCAGGAAACGTGTTTCCAGAGGATGCCGGTGCCGCGGGTCAAGACGATCGCGCTGTTCAGCTGGTGGGTCTTTCCAGAGAGCGACAGCAGATGCTCCCTCGCCTCATTCATGTCCTTCGGCTTGTGGTAGACGCGCTCGCCAAGCGACATGGTCTGGTCGGAACCAACAATGATGTCATACGGAAGCGTTTCCCCGACCTTGCGTGCTTTCGCCTCGGCAAGGATGAGCGCCATCTCCTCTGGCGGGAGATGCTGCTGCTCCATCTGACTTTCGATCGCCCGTTCATCGATCTCGGCCGCCATCGCTTGAAAACGGATACCGGCATTCTCCAGCAGCATGCGCCGGAAGGGGCTCGCCGAAGCGAGGACAAGAGAGCCTGCCATTGTCTTCCTATCCTGATTGACCGGATTCGCCTTAACGCAGCCGCGGTCTCAGGGCAACAATTGCCGCCGCCGTTTCCTCGATAGACCGGCGGGTCACGTCGATCATCGGCCAGTTGTTGCGGGTGCAGAGCGATCGCGCATATTTCAGTTCCTCGGCAATCGAGGCTCGGTCAACATATTCTTCTGCGCGGAAATTATGGGATGCCGTTCCAAGCACCCGGTTCTGCCGCACCTGGGAAATCCGGTCGACAGTCGCAATCAGTCCGACGACCAACGGCTTCGTCGCCTCCATCAGCCGGTCCGGCAACGGGACGCCGGGCACAATCGGGATATTGGCGGTCTTTATGCCACGATTAGCCAGATAGATGCTGGTCGGCGTCTTCGAGGTCCGGCTGATGCCGACCAGCACGACATCGGCATCATTGAAATCTGCGGGCATCTGGCCGTCGTCATGATCCATCGTGAAATTGAGCGCATCGATGCGCGCGAAATAGTCGGCATCCATCACATGCTGGGCGCCGGACCGCCGCCGCGATGTCGTGCCGAGATAGGACTGAAAGAGATCGATGATCGGGTCGAGCACCGAGACACACGGCAGCCCCATCTCCTTGCAGGCCGCATCGATGATATCGGCCAGTTCCCGGTCGACTATCGTATACAGCACGATCCCCGGCGCGCCGTCCACCGCCTCCATCACCTGCATCAACTGCTTGCGGTTCCTGATCAGCGGATAAACGTGCTCAAGCGCATGCGACGACTGAAACTGGGCGGCCGCTGCCCGGCCCGCCGCGATCAGCGTCTCGCCGGTCGAATCGGAGATCAGGTGCAGGTGGAAATAATTTTTATGGTTCTCCACGCTATTCTCCGCAGGTTGTTGATAAACCGGGACAGCGACAGCTAAAGGCGGCCGCGTTTCAAAGGCAAGGGGAAAACCGGCGAGTTATTCACAATCCGGATTCTTGGGAAGCCGATTTCCAGCCCTTGTGGACAAGACTCATGGTTGGACAAAATGTCACGTTCGTCCACCGCTTATCCACATTAAACCGCAGGCGGAGAATAAGGCTCAAGAATTTGAATCCTTGATCGTTTTCTGGATTATCCCCATTCCTTTGGGAAAGATCGTCAAAGCAATTCAGTCATCGGCCCGATCGCGAACAAATGTGGAAAGGGACCGGATGGCTTTTAATCCTTGATAGTCACCGACTCTAAGAAATAGAAACCTTAGATAAATGATTTCTTTTATATTGGGAGAACGTCTCGGTGACCGCGAAAACCCGCAAGGTGTTACAGGTGTTGAATGGTGAAATCCTGTCACCTCCCCCCGTCTGGTTGATGCGGCAAGCAGGTCGTTATCTTCCCGAATACCGCAAGACGCGCGCGACAGCTGGCAGCTTCCTCGATCTTTGCTATTCGCCGGAGCTTGCTGTCGAGGTGACATTGCAGCCGATTCGGCGGTATGGTTTTGACGCCGCCATTCTGTTTTCCGACATCCTTGTCATTCCCGATGCGCTGAAGCGTAACGTGCGCTTCGAAGAGGGGCATGGACCGCACATGGATCCGATCGATGCGGCGGAAATCGCAAAGCTCGATGTCCGGCCTGTCTCCGATCACTTGAAGCCGGTTATCGAAACGGTGCGGCGCTTGCGTCAGGAATTGCCTGATGAAACGACGTTGCTCGGCTTCTGCGGTGCGCCCTGGACGGTGGCGACCTATATGATTGCCGGCCACGGAACGCCGGACCAGGCGCCCGCGCGCTTGTTTGCCTATCGCTATCGGGAAGCCTTCGACCAGTTGCTGGCGACGCTTGCGGATGTCTCGGCGGATTACCTTGTCGAGCAGATTGATGCCGGCGCCGACGCAGTGCAGATTTTCGATTCCTGGGCAGGCGTCCTCGGCGAAGACGAGTTTCTGCGTTATGCTGTTAAGCCAGTTCGCCGGATGATCGATAGTGTTCGTGCTCGCCGGCCGAATGCCAAGATCATCTGCTTCGCGAAGGGTGCCGGTATTCTGCTCAAGGATTATCGCCACGGAACCAGTGCCGATGCGATCGGTCTCGACTGGTCTGTCCCGCTTTCCTTTGCGGCCGAGCTTCAGAAGGATGGTCCGGTGCAGGGTAATCTCGACCCGATGAGGGTGGTGGCCGGTGGCCGGGCCCTGGATGAAGGCATTGACGCTATCCTTCAGGTGCTCGGCAGCGGTCCGCTGATCTTCAATCTCGGCCATGGCATTACGCCGCAGGCTGATCCGGAAAACGTTTCCCGTCTTGTCTCGCGAGTGCGCGGAGCCAGGCAATGAGCGAACGTCAGACCGCCGCGGGTCCCGGCAACAAGGCCCGGGCGCGCGCCTCCATCGCAATCGCCCTGTTCCTGGCACTGCTCGCTGCATTGTTTCTCTGGCAGCCCGACAACCTCTATCTCTGGATCAAGGCGCTACACCTCATTGCCGTGATGTCCTGGATGGCTGCGCTGCTCTACATGCCGCGACTGTTCATCTATCACACCGATGCCGCCCCGGGTTCGGAACAGTCCGAAACGTTCAAGGTGATGGAGCAGCGACTCTTGAAGGTCATCATGAATCCGGCAATGATGATCACCTGGGTGCTCGGGCTCTATCTCGCTTGGCGCTTCTATGGATTTCAGGGCGGGTGGCTGCATGCGAAGCTGTTGCTTGTCGTTATCCTGACCGGCGTCCATGTCCTGTTCGCCCGTGCCGTGCGCGCGTTTGGGCGGGATGAAAACACCCGCAGTGCCCGGTACTGGCGGCTGATGAACGAAGCGCCGACCCTCTTGATGATCCTGATCGTCATCATGGCAGTGGTGAAACCTTTTTGATTCATGTGCGATCAAGAGGAAACTTCGAGTAATTTCTCCAGACCCCTTGCGGCGCATCGAGTGAATCGCTATTTTCCCGCCACCTCCTCTTTCGTGGCATATGTAAACGTTACGAGTCTGCCCCTTCCCGCTGCAGCTCCCCTTACATCAGACACGCCGATTTTCCATTCGAATTCCAAGTGTGGTCCCCTTCATGGCTGAAATGAAGCTACAAGAACTTAAAAACAAATCCGCCACCGATCTGTTGGCCTTTGCCGAATCGGTCGAGGTCGAGAACGCCAGCGTCATGCGCAAGCAGGAACTGATGTTCGCGATCCTGAAAATGCTTGCGAGCCAAGATATCGAGATCATCGGTGAAGGCGTCGTCGAAGTGCTGCAGGACGGTTTTGGCTTCCTGCGCTCCGCGAATGCCAACTATCTGCCGGGTCCGGACGACATCTACATTTCCCCCTCGCAGATCCGCCGCTTCTCGCTGAAGACCGGCGATACCGTCGAGGGCCCGATCCGCGGGCCGAAGGAGGGCGAACGGTATTTCGCCCTGCTCAAGGTCAATACGATCAATTTCGAGGATCCGGAAAAAATCCGGCACAAAGTGCATTTCGACAATCTGACGCCGCTCTATCCGAACGAGCGCTTCAAGATGGAGCTTGAGGTCCCGACCTCGAAGGACCTCTCCGCCCGCGTCATTGACCTGATCGCCCCGCTCGGCAAGGGCCAGCGCGGCCTGATCGTCGCGCCGCCGCGAACCGGTAAGACGGTTCTGCTGCAGAACATCGCCCATTCGATCACCGCCAACCATCCGGAATGCTACCTCATCGTTCTCCTGATCGACGAGCGGCCGGAAGAAGTGACGGACATGCAGCGTTCGGTGAAGGGCGAAGTCGTATCGTCGACCTTCGACGAGCCGGCAACGCGCCACGTCCAGGTGGCCGAGATGGTCATCGAAAAGGCCAAGCGGCTTGTCGAGCACGGTCGCGACGTCATCATCCTGCTTGATTCGATCACCCGTCTCGGTCGCGCCTACAACACCGTCGTGCCGTCATCGGGCAAGGTGCTGACCGGCGGTGTCGACGCCAACGCCCTGCAGCGGCCGAAGCGCTTCTTCGGTGCCGCCCGTAACATCGAGGAAGGCGGCTCGCTGACGATCATTGCGACGGCCCTGATTGATACCGGCAGCCGTATGGACGAAGTCATCTTCGAAGAATTCAAGGGCACCGGTAACTCGGAAATCGTGCTGGATCGCAAGGTCGCCGACAAGCGCATCTTCCCGTCTATGGACATCCTCAAATCCGGTACGCGCAAGGAAGACCTTCTTGTGCCGCGCCAGGACCTGCAGAAGATCTTCGTGCTTCGCCGCATCCTTGCACCGATGGGCACCACCGACGCGATCGAGTTCCTGATCGACAAGCTGAAGCAGACCAAGACCAATGGTGATTTCTTCGAATCGATGAATACCTGATCGACTCGATCGATTCCCAGACAAGGCCCAGGTTCAGCCTGGGCTTTCGTGTTTTTAGCCATCGATATCTTAGCCGGAGTCATGGCTGTGTAACGCGCAGTGAAACGCTATATGGCGTATAATCGCGCCTGTTATCTGGTTCGAGCGAGGATGTTGCGGCGGTGAACCATCAACACGATCAAGCAGTGGCAGACACGATCTATGCCTTGTCCTCCGGCGGACTTCCGTCCGGCGTGGCCGTGATCCGTATCAGCGGTCCGCAGACAAGATCGGCCCTCGAACGGTTGTGTGGATCGCTACCTCAGCCAAGACAGGCGACGCTGCGACTGGTTCGCAATCGTAACAATGATGTGCTTGATCAGGGGCTGGTGCTTTATTTCCCGGCGCCCGCTTCTTTCACGGGAGAGGATTGCGCGGAACTCCAGGTCCATGGCGGCCGCGCCGTGATCGATGCCATTCTGGCCGAACTCTCCGTTATTCCCGGACTGAAACATGCCGAGGCCGGCGAATTCTCGCGGCGCGCCTTTCACAATAACAAGCTCGATCTGGTGGAGATAGAGGGCCTCGCTGATCTGATTGTCGCGGAAACCGAGATGCAACGGCGCCTTGCACAGGAACATTCGAGCGGACACCTCTCGGCCCTTTATCAGGGTTGGGCGCGCCGGCTTGTCCATGCAAGGGCAATGATCGAGGCCGAGCTTGATTTCGCCGACGAGGACGATGTCCCGGGTTCCGTGGCGGCGTCCATCTGGGTGGATATGCGAGCCCTGCGCGAAGCGATCGACGAGCATTTGGCCGGCGCCGGCACAGCGGAGATCATCCGCGACGGCCTGAAAATCGTGATTGCCGGCGAGCCGAACGCCGGCAAATCGAGCCTGCTCAACCATCTTGCCCGCCGCGATGTTGCCATCGTCACCGATATAGCCGGCACCACCAGGGACGTGCTGTCGGTCGATCTTTCCTTAGCCGGATTCGCCGTTCGTCTGTTCGATACCGCCGGCCTTCGGAGTACCGATGACGTGGTTGAGAAAGAGGGCGTCCGGCGTGCCTATATGACGCTTGAGCAGGCAGACGTTATCCTGCTGCTGGCGGACGCCCCGGGCGGATTTCCGGTCGTGGGAGGGCCGAACGCAACCAAGCCGGTGATTCGCGTCGGCACCAAGATTGATCGGAATGGCAATTTGTGGGATAAGGCTGACGCCGATGTCCTGATATCGACGATAACGGGCGAGGGAATTGACCGGCTTATCGAACAATTGAAAAGCCACCTGCCCGACCTGTCGGGTCAAACAGCATTGTCCTTGCCGTCCCGCAAGAGGCAAGTCAGTTGTCTCAAGCAGGCACGCGATGCGATCGATATGAGTTTGGCGCAATCTAATCGCGGCCTTGATATTCAGGCGGAGTATCTGCGGCAGGCGGGTGACGCGCTTGGCCGAATTACCGGGCGGGTGGATGTGGAAGACCTGCTGGATGTGATTTTCTCGGAGTTCTGTATCGGCAAATAGGTTGCAACCGCCAATACAACGTGTGCGAGTCTCATTGGATGTTTCACGTGAAACGATTCGGACCCGATTTGATACCGTGATGGAGACGGTTTTGGTATGATTGACTACGATGTCATTGTCATTGGCGGTGGCCACGCGGGCGGCGAAGCGGCCAGTGCGGCCGCTCGTTTGGGCGCGCGAACTGCACTCATCACGCACAAACGCGACACGATCGGTGTGA
This sequence comes from Pararhizobium sp. LjRoot235, assembly GCF_964254145.1. Lineage (NCBI taxonomy): Bacteria > Pseudomonadati > Pseudomonadota > Alphaproteobacteria > Hyphomicrobiales > Rhizobiaceae > Pararhizobium > Pararhizobium sp. LjRoot235. Next base: position 324,620 of record NZ_CAXUSP020000001.1, read on the forward strand.
TGTCGTGCAATCCGGCGATTGGCGGCCTTGGCAAGGGTCACCTCGTTCGCGAGATCGATGCGATGGACGGGTTAATGGGCCGCGTCGCTGACGCTGCCGGCATCCAGTTCCGTCTGCTCAATCGCCGCAAGGGTCCCGCCGTTCGAGGCCCGCGCACGCAGGCTGATCGAAAGCTCTATCGGCTCGCGATGCAGGCTGAGATTCGATCCATCGAAAACCTGGATGTCATCGAAGGTGATGCCTTTGATCTCCGGCTTCGGGACGGCCGCGTTAGTGGCGTTGTTCTCGCTGACGGACGTTTGCTCAGTTGCGGCGCTGCGGTGCTGACGACCGGGACGTTCCTGCGCGGTCTTATTCATATCGGCAATCGGAAAATACCGGCGGGTCGCGTTGGAGAGGCACCGTCTGTGGGTCTGTCTGCCACGCTTGAAAGCTTCGGTCTGCGGCTCGGCCGTCTGAAAACCGGTACGCCGGCCCGATTGGACGGTAAGACGATCGATTGGCAATCGATCGGCCGTCAGAGCGCGGACGAGGATCCCGTGCCGTTTTCGTTCATGACCGACCGTATTGCCAATAGACAGGTCGATTGCGGCGTCACGCGCACCACGGCGGCAACCCATCAAATCATCGCCGACAACCTTAATAAATCCGCGATGTATTCCGGCCAGATCGAAGGCATCGGGCCGCGCTATTGTCCATCAATTGAAGACAAGATCGTCAAGTTCGGCGAGCGTGACGGCCACCAGATCTTTCTCGAGCCGGAGGGTCTGGACGACGATACTGTCTATCCCAATGGCATTTCGACGTCGCTGCCCGAAGATGTCCAGGACGCTTTCATTCGCACCATACCGGGTTTGGAACGGGTCTCAATCCTGCAGCCGGGCTATGCGATCGAATATGACCACGTCGATCCCCGCGAACTTTCTGCATCGCTGGAAGTGCGGAAGATCCGCGGTCTGTTCCTTGCTGGCCAGATCAATGGCACAACCGGATATGAAGAAGCCGGCGCCCAAGGACTGGTGGCGGGGCTTAACGCTGCCCTGCTTTGCGGCGGAAGCGCCGCCTATCAATTCAGCCGGACGAACTCTTATATCGGCGTGATGATTGACGACCTCACATCGCGGGGTGTTGCCGAGCCGTATCGTATGTTCACGTCTCGCGCGGAATACCGATTGTCCCTGCGGGCTGACAACGCTGATGTGCGGCTTACCCCTGAGGCGATATCTCTCGGCTGCGTGTCACCTGCGCGCTCGGAGAAATTTGGAAAGTGGATTGCAGCGATCGAGTCCAATCGCCGGATGCTCAAGTCGCTCACGGTAACACCGACGGAAGGCCGAGCTCACGGTTTGAAGCTCAATCTCGATGGCCAACGGCGCTCTGCTTTTGAACTCCTGTCTTACGCCGAGCATAGCATCCAGACACTCAGCACCATTTGGCCAGAACTCGCAGCGATGGAGAAAAAGCTGGCCGAAGCGCTGGAAATTGATGCGACCTACGCAGTCTATATGGACCGGCAAGCCGCGGACATCGCCGGCATCCAGCGGGAAGAAAGCCGGCTCATTCCAGACGAGTTTGATTTTCAGTCGCTGTCGGGCCTTTCCAACGAGCTGAAGCAGAAACTCATCACGGCGATGCCCCGCAATCTTGCCCAGGCGATGAAGGTCGATGGCATTACTCCCTCCGCCATCTCCTTGATCCTTGCTCATATTCGCAAGACCGAGCCGGCATCGGTTGCATATTCCAGACAGGCAATTCAATGAATACGAGTCCATCGCAGGAGCTGAACGGATTGCGTGTTTCACGTGAAACGTCCGAGAAGCTTGAGCATTTTGCCGCGCTTTTCCAGAAATGGGCAAAGTCGATCAACCTGGTCGCACCGTCGACCTTATCCGCTTTCTGGCAACGCCACATCGCGGATAGTGCGCAAGTCTTCCAGCTATTCCCGGGGCCGAAGCGATGGGTCGATCTCGGCAGCGGCGGTGGATTTCCCGGCATCATCACAGCCATTTTTCTGGCGGAATTGGGTGATGGATGGGTCCACCTGGTTGAAAGCAACAACAAGAAGGCGGCCTTCCTTCGCGTCGCCTTGACCGAAACCGGCGCGCGCGGTTCGGTGCATGCGATTCGCATCGCGGATGCCATCACGATCATCCCGGAATGCGACGCAATCTCCGCCAGGGCACTCGCGGATCTGCCTCAATTGCTGGATTACTGCGTGCCGTGGATGATGGCCGACAGAAAACCGCACGCGTTTTTTCACAAAGGCCGGGATTACCAGCAGGAAGTCGACAAAGCCGTTGGCCGCTTTCAATTTGATCTGGTAAAACACAGAAGCGTTATCGAACCGGATTCTGTGGTTCTCGAAATTGCAAATCTTTCGCGGAAAATACAATAACGGCGGACTGTGGCATGACACGAGAAAAGAACCGGATCATCACCATCGCCAATCAGAAGGGTGGCGTCGGAAAAACCACAACGGCAATCAACCTTGCAACGGCCCTGGCGGCGATTGGTGAAAAGGTTCTGATTGTGGATCTCGACCCTCAAGGCAATGCCAGTACCGGCCTGGGGATCCAGCGACGCGATCGCAAGCTCTCATCCTATGAACTGATGATCGGCTCGCACGGCATTGATGAGATCGCCCAGCAGACGGTCGTCCCCAATCTGGCGATCATTCCATCGACCATGGACCTGCTTGGCGTCGAGATGGAGATTTCCCGCGAAAGCGATCGCGTCTTCCGCCTGCGAAAGGCGCTGGCCTCTCCCGAAGCGCTTGCATATTCCTATGTTCTCGTCGATTGCCCGCCGTCTTTCAACCTGCTGACGATGAACGCAATGGCTGCGGCACATTCGGTGCTCGTGCCGCTTCAATGCGAATTTTTCGCGCTCGAGGGGTTAAGCCAACTGCTGGAGACCGTCGATCAGGTTCGGCGTTCAATCAATCCTGCACTGGATATCCAGGGTATCGTGCTGACGATGTTTGATTCGCGTAACAATTTGGCCCAGCAAGTGGTCAATGATGTGCGGACCCATTTGGGTGAAAAGGTCTACCATACGCTGATCCCGCGCAACGTCCGGGTTTCCGAGGCTCCATCCTATGGCAAACCGGCGATCCTTTACGACCTGAAATGCGCTGGCAGCCAGGCCTACCTTCAATTGGCATCCGAAGTACTACAGCGCGAGCGGCAGCGGAAGGCTGCCTAACAGCGATCGATTCGACATCGTAACGATAAGTGTGAGTGCAGACGATGAATGACGACAATTCGAGAAGAAGACTTGGCCGTGGTCTTGCCGCCCTGATTGGCGAGATGGACCAGCCTTTGCAGGCCAGTGGTCCAGTGGCACCGGTCAATGCCGACCGGCGTATACCGATCGAGTTTGTCGCCCGCAACCCGCGCAACCCGCGGCGTTCTTTCGATGAGGCGGAACTGCAGGATCTGGCGAGTTCGATCCGTCAACACGGTATTGTCCAGCCAGTCGTGGTGCGCACGATAGCCGATGAACGTTATGAGATTATTGCTGGCGAGCGCCGTTGGCGCGCGGCACAGCTCGCCGGTTTTACCGATATCCCGGTGATCGTCCGCGACGTGGATGACCGGACGGCGTTGGAGATCGCGATTGTCGAGAACGTTCAACGATCCGACCTCAATCCGCTGGAAGAGGCCCTCGGTTACGACCAGCTGATCGCGGAGCACGGCTATACCCAGAATGATCTTGGCGAAATCATTGGCAAGAGCCGCAGCCATGTCGCCAACAGTCTTCGTTTGCTGAAGCTGCCGGAACCTGTGCGCGATATGCTCTCCTCCGGCACGTTGTCCGCTGGTCACGCGCGAGCGCTCATTCCGACGTCCGACCCTGTCAGCTTGGCGCGCTCCATCGTCGCGAAAGGCATGTCGGTGCGCGACGCGGAGCGGTTGGCGCAGAACGATATCCGCGCCCAGAATGACCCCGACTACGGCAAGCCATCTCACAAGGAGGAAAAGGATGCCGACACGCTGGCGCTAGAGAGAACGCTCTCTGATAGCCTCGGCCTCGACGTGACTGTCAATCACAAGGCGACCGGCGGTCAGTTGCGCATTTCCTACAAAACGCTCGATCAGCTTGAGGATATCTGCCGGCTGCTTGAGCGGCGGTAATATTGTTTCGGACTCGAAACATCTACTGAATCTGATTATATATCAATCTGATAAGAAAGCTATCGGCGCGCCGACTGCAAGGTGATGGCCAAGAGTGTCTGCATGGCGATGCTGTCTTCCAGGCTTTGCCGGGCGCGGCTCTGGAAAATTGCCGTTTGCAGCCGGCCGAGTTCCCGGCGGATCGCGGGTAAAGTCCAGGTCTTTAGCGCCGCTTCGACAAGCGGTTTGCGGCGAAAATGGATGTGACGGCCCAGCGTCGCCACAACTTGGGCTGGCTGCTGGCGCTTGTCGTCCATCTCCGCCCGCATCAGGTCGAGAAGCTGAAACTGCCTCAGGCAGGCCTGCAGGACAAGGAAGATTGCCGTCTTGGAGGCGGTTATCTTGCGGATGGCATGCTGCAGACCGTCGACATCGCCCTTGAGGACCGCATCGATTGCGTCATCGACCGAAATTGCGCTGGCATCGCCAACGATCTCGGACACGTGTTCCTCTTCGATCATAGCCAAGCCGCGGCAGTAGAGCGCCAGCTTGCGGATCTCGTTGCGGGAGGCGATGCGATCGCCGCCCAGCGCCTCGTTCAGCCGCTCCCGCGCCGCAGGCGCAATCCGCAGGCCTTCCTGGCCAAGTTCCTGGTCGATCAGGCTATTCAATGCCCGCGCGTCATCGCTGTAACACGCGACGGAAACAACCGAACGGGCGGTTTCGCCGATCTTTCGGACACCGGCCCCCTTCTTGAGGTCACCAGCCTCGATGATCACGTAACTGCCGCCAGGGGGGTGCTGCGCCAACGCGGTGAAACTATCGACAAGCGCCTTTTCGGTGCCTGACGCACGGATCCAGACGAGTTTTTCACCGCCGAAAAGACCGATCGTATTGACCTCGTCGAGCAAACGACCAGGGCTTTGCTGCAGGTCTGAGCCATCAAGTTTGATCAGCGAGAAGGGATCGTCGAGCGCCACACCACTCTTTGCGGCGATCTGGCCGGCGCGCTCCGACACAAGTCCGCGATCCGGTCCATAGACGAGATAGAGCCTGTTGTCCTTGAGCGGACGCTGGAGAATCCCATCGAATTCATGCGACTTGATTTCGGTCATGCCGCCACCTTGATCAGCGGCCGAGCGCCGCCGCAATGTCCGCCCGGATGATTTCGGCCAGCTCCTTTGCGGCGCGATTCTCCGCGTCGCGGGTGGCGCGAACCTTGGCGAATTCCTGCTCGGGGAAGTCGACAAGGGCAACCGCACTGCGATTTCCGGAGCGGACGGTTTCGCCGTTGTCGGCACGCGTCAGGTTGTAGTCGGCCCTGACGACGACGCGGCCCGCACCGGCGGTGTCGGATTCCTGATCGTAAAGCACGCCCATGACCTCGCTGGTGGCGTTCAGCGCCATCCGGTACTCCGGATGCGCCGGCTCGCCCGCGCCTCCGGACGTCAGAAACACCAGTGCGTTTCGGACCTCCTGCTCGACGCGATCGTCGGCATCGGAAATCTCGATCGAGGCGAGCGCCTTCGCCGGCTTACCCTGCGGCCCCTCGGAATAGAGCGGCTTCACTTGGCAGCCCGCCATGGTCACGAAGGTGCCGATTGCCAGAAGTTGTGCGTATCTTTGAGCTTTTTCAGACAACGACATTCACGATCCTCTGGGGCACGACGATGATTTTCTTCGGACTCTGGCCGTTCAGTGCGGCTTTGACGGGGTCGAGCGCGAGGACCGCGCTCTCGATCGCAATCTGATCTGCGTCGCGCGCAATTGTCAAATCACCACGCTTCTTGCCGTTGATCTGAACCGGCATTGTCACCTCGTTTTCGGCAACCAGCGCCTCGCTATAGGCCGGCCACGCCGCCTGCGCCACCAGACCCGTACCACCGATCTCCTGCCAGCACTGCTCGGCAAGATGCGGCATCATCGGCGCGACGAGGTTGATCAGGATCGTGGTCGCGTCCTTGACGGCGGCGATCGTCGCCACATCGGCTGATCCATCGGCTACCTGCGTTAGCGGGCCTGCGAGCGCGTTCACCAGCTCATAGAGCCGCGCCACGGCCTTATTGAAGGCGAGCTTGTCGTAGTCCGCCTGGACGGCCTTCAGCGTCTTGTGGGCGAACTGAGAGATTGTCAGTGCCGGTCCCTCGGAAGCGGGCATGGCTTCGATAGCCCTCAGTGCGCCGGATGCTTCCGAAATCAGCCGCCACAGGCGCTGCACGAAGCGGTGCGCGCCTTCGACGCCAGCTTCCGACCAGATGACGTCCCGATCCGGCGGAGAATCCGACAGAACGAAGAACCGAGCCGTGTCGGCGCCGTAGGAGGCGATGATGTCGTCGGGATCGACGACGTTCTTCTTTGATTTCGACATCTTCTCGATCGAGCCGATGGTGATCGGCTCGCCGGTTTCGATCAGCGTCGCCTGCCGCTTGCCATCGACTTCCTCGATCTGGATTTCGGCCGGCGTGATCCATTCGCGCTGCGCGCCCTCGCCCCGGCTGTAGGTTTCATGCACGACCATGCCTTGGGTGAAGAGACCCTTGAAGGGCTCGTCAAGACCGGCGTGGCCGGTTGCTTTCATTGCCCGGGTAAAAAAACGCGAATAGAGCAGATGCAAAATCGCGTGCTCGATGCCGCCGATATACTGGTCGACCGGCAGCCAGCGATCGACGACGGCCGGATTGGTCGGGTTGTTCTCCCACGGCGCGGTGAATCGGGCAAAATACCAGGAGGAATCGACGAAGGTATCCATCGTATCGGTTTCGCGGCGTGCGTTCTTGCCGCATTGTGGGCAGGAGACGTGCCGCCATGTCGGATGGCGGTCGAGCGGATTGCCTGGCTTGTCGAAGGTCACGTCGTCCGGCAGCTTTACCGGCAAATCGGTCTTCGGCACGGGCAGCACGCCGCAATCGTCGCAATGGATGACCGGGATCGGGCAGCCCCAGTAGCGCTGTCGCGAAATGCCCCAGTCGCGTAGGCGGAAATTGACCTTGCGCTCGGCCTGCGGCGCATTGCCGATCGTGGTGTTTTCCAGCGTGGACGCAACTTTCTCGAAAGCCTCTTCAATCGAAAGGCCATCGAGGAAGCGTGAATTGATCATCACGCCGTCGCCGACATAGGCCTCGTCGTCGATCGTGAAACTGGCCGCATCGCCGTCTCTCGGCATCACCACGGCAACGACCGGCAGGCCGTATTTGCGGGCAAAATCGAGATCGCGTTGGTCGCCAGAGGGGCAGCCGAAGATCGCGCCTGTGCCATAGTCCATAAGCACGAAATTGGCGACGTAGACCGGCAGCTCCCAGGTCGGGTCAAGCGGATGCCTGACCCGGATACCGGTGTCGATCCCCTTCTTCTCGGCTGTCTCGAGCGCGGCCAGCGACGTGCCGGCGCGGCGGCATTCGTCGCAGAAGGCAGCGATCTCGGCGTTTGCGGCAGCGGCCTGTTGCGCCAGCGGGTGATCGGCGGCGATCGCCAGGAAGGAGGCGCCAAACAGCGTGTCCGGCCGCGTCGTATAGACGGTCACTTCGGATGCTTCAGCGCCGGTGCCTGGAACGATTTCCCAGCGGATCGTCAGGCCCTCGGAACGGCCGATCCAGTTCTTCTGCATCAGCCGGACCTTTTCGGGCCATTGGTCGAGCGTGTCGAGCGAATCGAGCAGGTCTTGGCTGAAATCGGTGATGCGGAAGAACCACTGCGTCAGTTCGCGTTGTTCGACCAGCGCGCCGGAGCGCCAGCCTCGGCCGTCGATGACCTGCTCATTGGCGAGAACGGTGTTGTCGACCGGATCCCAATTGACTTTCGATTGCTTGCGATAGACGAGACCTTTTTCGAGGAAATCCAGGAACAGGTGCTGCTGGCGCTGGTAATAATCGACGTCGCAGGTGGCGAACTCACGCGACCAGTCGAGCGACAGGCCCATGACCTTCAGCTGCGCCTTCATCGAGGCGATGTTCTGGTAGGTCCAACTGGCCGGATGCACGCCGCGTTCCATCGCCGCATTTTCCGCCGGCATGCCGAAGGCGTCCCAACCCATCGGATGCAACACATTGTACCCACGGGCGCGCTTGTAGCGCGCAACGACGTCGCCCATCGCATAATTGCGGACATGGCCCATGTGGATGCGACCCGACGGATAGGGAAACATCTCGAGCACGTAGTATTTTTCGCGCGGATCGTCGTTGTTCGTGGAGAAGACGTTGTTCTGCTCCCATTCCTGTTGCCAGCGGGGTTCAGCATCGCGCGGATTGTAACGTTCGGTAGCCATATGATCGATGTTCCGGAAATTTGGGCGAGGGGAAATCACCCCCTCCGATATTTGGCGTGACCTTCACCATGAAACAAGCGTAGCGTCAAGTTTTGGAAGGCTTTGCGGGCAAATCTTTGGGGCATTCGGCCAGTCGGTGGCGATATCGGCTTGGCATTCGCGCCATGTTTGACTATTGCGCCAAAAGGCCGGTTTTCCGATACACGGAAGACCGGCGCGTTCGGAGATTCTGGTGGAGACGGTGGCGATGAGCGTGGAAGAACGGTTGAACGATGTCCTAAGCCGGATTCGCAGCGCCGAAGCCAGTGCCAACCGGGTTACCGGCTCTGTCTCCCTGGTTGCCGTTTCGAAGACATTCGACGCTGAGGCGATTCGGCCAGTGATTGGGGCCGGGCAGCGCGTTTTTGGCGAAAACCGGGTGCAGGAAGCGCAGGGCAAATGGCCGCAGCTTCGTGCGGAGACGCCTGACATCCAACTGCATCTGATCGGCCCGCTGCAATCCAACAAGGCGGCCGACGCGGTCGCCCTCTTCGACGTCATCGAGACTATTGACCGGGAGAAGATCGCCAGAGCTGTCGCCGCTGAGATTGTGCGCCAAAACAAGTCCGTTCGCCTTTACGTCCAGGTCAATACGGGCCTCGAGCCGCAAAAAGCCGGCATCGCCCCGGATGAGACCGTCGCCTTCGTCGCGCTGTGCCGGGAGACGATCGGCATTGCGATCGAAGGCCTGATGTGCATCCCGCCGGCGGATGAGAATCCGGGACCGCATTTTGCGCTGCTCGCCAAGCTCGCGAAGCGCTGTGGGCTGGCAAAGCTGTCCATGGGTATGTCGGGCGATTTCGAGGCCGCCGCCCAGTTCGGAGCGACGAGCGTTCGCGTCGGCTCGGCGATCTTCGGCACGCGTTGATCTGACGCTTTCGGCTGGCTGGCCCCTTTCGCGGTTCCGCCGGGTCGCGGAAGCCGGGAGATGCCGATCGATGATCCGGTCCGTGCCGGAAGAAATCTCGGCCGCGCTGCAGGCACGCGGCATCCCGGGTTAGCCGGGTTCGCGGAAACTTTCCGCCAGACCGCAAAACCAGGCCCGGAATTTGACGGCGCCGCCGCTTGGTGGCTTGGCGGTAACCAGAAAATAGCTTTCGTCCGTCAAGGTCTCGATGTCGGAGAGGATAACGAGATCGCCACTGTCGAGTTCACGGCGAAACACCTCCGTCGGGCAGAGCGCAATGCCATGGCCGGCGATCACGGCTGTGGCCAGCAGATTGAAGTCCTGAAACACCGGGCCACGCAACGGACCATCCGGCTGCAGACCTGCCTTCCTGCACCAGTTCAGCCAGCGATCCGGCGTCTCGTCGTGCAGGAGGTCTGCGGCGGCGATCTCCTGGGCGGTTTGCCGCTTGCCCCGGCGCGCAAGATAGGTCGGGCTGGCAACCGGCCGGTTGGCCCGGGAAAACAGCCGGGTGCACTCCCGCGTCTTGCTTCCGTCGTCGCCCAGTGTGATCAGGACGTCGCAATCGCCCTCGCGAAACCGTTGCTCACCCATCGCATAGATGACGCGCACGTTGATGTCCGGATTGGCGTTCAGGAAGTCCGGAAGGGCTGGAATGAGCCAGCGCGTGGCGATTGAGGCAATGCAGGCGACCGTGAGTTCGCCCGTCGCCTTCATGCGGAAGGCGCGGGTCTCCGCTTCGATCCGCGCCAGGCTGACGGACAGCGTCTGCGCCAGCGCAACCGCATCGGGCACAAGCCGCACGCTGCGCTTTTCCCGCAAAAACAGCGGCCGGCCAAACCAGTCTTCGAGCAGACGAATCTGGTGGCTGACCGCGGCATGCGTGACATGCAGCTCGTCTGCGGCACGCGAAAAGCTGTTGAGCCGCGCGGCGGCCTCGAAGACGCGCAAAGCGCTGAGTGACGGCAGCATAGTCAAGTTTTCCTTACAGGAACGGCGAGAAAGCATCATTTGTCGAGAGAAAAAATGCAAGCGATACAGGCGGTAAGAGAGAGATTGAGGCCTTCCTTCAGTCTCATCGTCAAACTTTTCTGAAGAAAGGCCAAAGGTTCGCAGTCTGAAGCAAGTCGAGGAGACCCCGCATTTTGTCGAATGGGGAAGCGGCACCAGCCATCGTCTGTTGACCGAGCGAGATGGCATGGGTTTCACCGTCTGCCACACCGTGGTGCGCGCCAACACCACCTCGCTGCTCGAATACCGAAACCACCTTGAGGCCTGCTACTGCATCGCCGGCAACGGAGAAGTCGAGGATATGGCCGGTAACGTCTTTCCGATCGCGCCGGGCGACATCTATGTGCTGGACAAGAACGACAAGCATTACCTGCGTGGCGGCAAGGACGGCGACCTGATCTTGGTCAGCATTTTCAATCCGCCGCTCAAGGGCACGGAGCGGCACAGGCTGGATAGAAGCGAAGGTTCGGCCTACTGACGATTCTTTCTTCCCGCCAAAACTCCCTTTCACGCGACGGACGTGGCGTGGCTACATCGAACCACATTTTCCGAGCATAAAAAAACCCGGATCAGGCAATCCGGGTTTTCCGTTCGGAGTGGTTCGATCAATAGTGATCGTCGTCTTCGTCCTTACGGCCGGACTTGAGCGACTTGAGCTTGGCGAAAACGGCGTCAGCATCCATTTCCTTCTCTTCTTCGCGCTCATAGGAGAACGGCAGCTTTTCGGTTTCCTTCGATGCTTCGAGCGTCGCGCCGAGCTCGGCGGCGGTCGGCAGCGGCCGGCCCTTCGATGCGCGTTCGACTTCGAGGTCGAGGTCGATCTGTGTGCAGAGGCCGAGCGTGACCGGATCCATTGCCGTCAGGTTGGTCGAGTTCCAGTGCGTGCGATTTCGGATCTGCTCGATCGTCGATTTGGTGGTGCCGACGAGACGCGAAATCTGGGCGTCCTTCAGTTCAGGATGGTTGCGCACCAGCCAGAGGATGGCGTTCGGCCGGTCCTGGCGCTTGGAAACCGGGGTGTAGCGCGGGCCCTTGCGCTTGTTGTCCGGAACGCGAACCTTTGGTTCGGAGAGCTTCAGCTTGTGGTTTGGGTTGGCTTCGGCGCGGGCGATTTCGTCGCGCGACAGCTGGCCGGTCGAAATCGGGTCGAGGCCCTTGATGCCCTGCGCCGATTCACCGTCCGCGATCGCCTTGACCTCCAGCGGATGCAGCTTGCAGAACTGGGCGATCTGTTCGAACGACAGAGCAGTGTTGTCAACAAGCCATACGGCCGTCGCTTTGGGCATAAGCAGTTGTTGAGCCATGGGTATAGTCCTTCTGTCCGTCCGCGCCGGTGTCGCGGGCCGTGGGGTGTAACCACTTAATTTCCGGGAAATTAGCGCCTCTATACCCTCGTCGTCGCATAAATGCAATTCTTCTCGCAGAAATGACCTTTTGTCTAATTGCCGCCGGGTGTTGACCTGATATGAATGACGCCCGGAGCGGACGCGCACGGGGAGTTGTGCCGTCCAGAAATGCCTGCGCAGGGAGGAAGTCTGCATGTCCGTGAAAACCTATCCGGTCCTCAAACCGGCGAAGCAACGTGCCCTGATCGACGACGCCACCTATCGCAAGTGGTACAAGCAGAGCGTCGCAGACCCAGAGACGTTCTGGGGCGAACATGGCAAGCGCATCGACTGGTTCACCCCCTATACCAAGGTCAAGAACACCTCCTTCGAAGGCAATGTTTCGATCAAGTGGTACGAGGACGGTCTCACCAACGTCTCCTACAATTGCATCGACAGGCATCTGGAAAAGCGCGGCGACCAGGTGGCGATCATCTGGGAAGGCGACAACCCCTATGACGACAAGAAGATCACCTATCGCGAGCTTTACGACCATGTCTGCCGCCTTGCCAATGTGCTGAAGGCAAACGGTGTCAGACGAGGCGACCGCGTCACCATCTATATGCCGATGATCCCGGAAGCCGCCTACGCGATGCTCGCCTGCGCCCGTATCGGTGCCATTCATTCGATCGTCTTTGGCGGTTTCTCCCCGGACGCGCTGGCCGGCCGCATCGTCGACTGTGAATCGACCTTCGTCATCACCGCCGACGAAGGCTTGCGTGGCGGCAGGCCGATCCCGCTGAAAGCCAATACCGACCAGGCGATCGACATCGCCAAGCGCGGTGGTGTCGAGGTGAAGTCCGTGCTGGTCGTTCGCCGTACCGGTGGCAAGATCGCCTGGTTTGCCGAACGTGACATCTGGTACCATCAAGCCGTCGCCGCGGTGAAAGCCGATTGTCCGCCGGCGAAGATGAAGGCGGAGGATCCGCTGTTCATCCTCTACACCTCCGGCTCGACCGGCAAGCCGAAGGGGGTGCTGCACACGACGGGCGGTTACCTCGTCTATGCCTCGATGACGCATCAATATGTCTTTGATTATCATGACGGCGATATCTACTGGTGCACCGCCGATGTCGGCTGGGTCACCGGCCATTCCTACATCGTCTACGGACCGCTCGCCAATGGCGCGACGACATTGATGTTCGAGGGCGTGCCGACCTATCCGGATGCCGGCCGGCTGTGGGACGTGGTCGACAAGCACAAGGTCAACATCTTCTATACGGCGCCGACCGCCATCCGCGCGCTGATGGGTCAGGGCGACGCCTTCGTCACCCGCTCGTCGCGCAAATCACTGCGCACGCTCGGTTCGGTCGGCGAGCCGATCAACCCTGAAGCCTGGGAATGGTACTATCACACCGTCGGCGAGGGCCGTTGCCCCGTGGTCGATACCTGGTGGCAGACGGAAACCGGCGGTATCCTGATCACCCCGCTTCCGGGCGCGACAGCCTTGAAGCCGGGATCGGCCACGCGTCCGTTCTTCGGCGTCCAGCCGCAGCTCGTCGATAATGAGGGCAAGGTGATCGAGGGCGCGGCTGACGGCAATCTCTGCATCATCGACAGCTGGCCCGGCCAGATGCGCACCGTCTATGGCGACCACGAACGCTTCATCCAGACCTATTTTTCCACCTACAAGGGCAAGTATTTCACCGGCGACGGCTGCCGCCGTGACGAGGATGGCTATTACTGGATCACCGGCCGCGTCGATGATGTCCTCAACGTCTCCGGCCACCGCATGGGTACGGCCGAGGTCGAATCAGCATTGGTCAGCCATGATGCGGTTTCGGAAGCCGCCGTCGTCGGCTACCCGCACGATATCAAGGGCCAGGGCATCTATAGCTACGTGACGTTGATGGTCGGCCAGCAGGGTTCGGAAGAGCTGCGCAAGGAGCTGATCTCCCATGTCCGCAAGGAAATCGGCGCGATCGCCTCGCCGGACAAGATCCAGTTCGCTCCCGGCCTGCCGAAAACGCGCTCCGGCAAGATCATGCGCCGGATTTTGCGCAAGATCGCCGAAGACGATTTCGGCTCTCTCGGCGACACCTCGACGCTGGCCGATCCGCACGTGGTCGATGATCTCATCGCCAACCGGCAGAATAGGAAAGCCTGATCTCCTGCCTGAGCCATTCCTGACCGGGGATGGCTCAGCACCTCTACCAGAAGGACGCACAGTTTTCCTTCTTGTGTCCACCGTCATAGGGCGTCACGTAACCGGCCAACAGCATTTCCTGAGCCGGATTCCGCCCATCGGAAAAACTGATGTCGGCGACCACCCGGCCAAAATACTTGTCGCCGGAAATGCGCATCAGCTGGATATCGTGGTGGTCTCGGATCAAATCAGTCAAGGCGGCACGCGCCTGTCGGCCGGCATCGCGGGTTGCCGCACAGGATGATTTCAGCTCCGGCGCGTCGATGCCGCGCAATCGCACATAGACTTCCATGGTCTGCTGCGGCCAGGGCTTTGCGGCGACCAGGATCGTGTCGCCATCGATGACGCGGATGATCTCTGCGCTGACCGGGCCGGTGATCTCGATTCGTTTGCCGGGTTCGAGCGCAAAAGCGTCGAGGGCCAGAAGTGGCGCGATCGAGGCAGCGAAGAAAAAGCATCGGGTGCGAACTAACATTATAGGAAAATATACCGATCAATCGCGCCTTGCAACAGGAATTATTTCCTCAGAAGTCGATTGCCCGCCCATTGATTTCCCAATCGCCAAAACGGGCCGGTTCCGCTCCGCCGCGGCCACCCAGTTCCTCCGGCAGGTTCAGCGGCTCTTGGCGCTTCCTGCGTTCTTCCGCCTCATCCAAGGCGCGCTGGGCCGCAGGCGAGAGCAGTTTGCGGAGTTTAATCGGCGGATTGTCGTTGTCGTTTTGCATGCGAGACCCAAAATTTCCGCGAAAATGTTGAAGAATGCGGCCAATGTCATCATATAGGAACCTTGTGTGGAAACGGAACCGTGATTCACGTGAAACATTGCCGAACTTCTGGAGATTGACCGATGAACCTCGTGCGCACCGCGATGCTTCTGGCCTTCATGACGGTCTTGTTCATGGCGGTCGGCTTTCTGATCGGCGGCAGGGGTGGCATGATGATCGCGCTTCTCGTCGCCGCGGGCATGAATTTCTTCTCCTATTGGAATTCCGACCGCATTGTGCTGCGCATGTACCGGGCGCAGGAAGTCGACGAGCGCACCGCCCCGGAATATTACAGCATCGTGCGTGACCTCGCGAAAAATGCCGGACTGCCGATGCCGAAGGTCTATGTTATCGACAATCCGCAGCCGAATGCCTTCGCCACCGGCCGCAATCCGGAACATGCTGCCGTTGCTGCCTCCACCGGACTCCTCAATGCGCTGACCTATGACGAAGTCGCAGGCGTCATGGCACACGAACTCGCCCACGTGCAGAATCGCGACACGCTGACGATGACGCTGACGGCGACGCTTGCCGGCGCCATTTCCATGCTCGGCAATTTTGCCTTCTTCTTCGGCGGCAATCGTGAAAACAACAATCCGCTAGGCTTCGTCGGCGTGCTCGTGGCGATGATCGTCGCGCCGCTCGCAGCCATGATCGTGCAGATGGCGATCAGTCGGACGCGTGAATATTCCGCCGATCGGCGCGGTGCCCAGATCTGCGGCAAGCCGCTGTCGCTCGCCTCCGCGCTCGCCAAGATTTCGAATTTCGCCCATCAGGTGCCGAATGAGGAGGCCGAGCGCAACCCGGCCACCGCGCATATGTTCATCATCAATCCGCTATCCGGGGAGCGCATGGACAACCTGTTCTCGACCCATCCGGCGACAGAAAACCGCATCGCGGCACTTCAGCAGATGGCGAGTGAGATGTCTGCGGTCTCGACGGCGGCGGTCAGGGCTGATAGTCCGATGCGCAAATCGCGCTCCGTGCCGCCGACGGGCTGGGGTCGCGGTGGTTCCGAACCACCGAAAGGTCCCTGGTCTTGACGTCCGACGAAAATAAAACCGCTTCGCTCCCGAAACGAAATAGCCGCAAACCGAGTTCCGTTAAGAGAGGGCCGGAAAATCAGGGCTTTGCGCGCAGCGACAAGCCTGGCCTCCAAGCCCGGCAGGCGGCGGCCAAGATGCTGGCGGCCGTAGTCGATCGCAAGACCTCGCTGGATGGCATGCTCGATGCCGCAAACGGCAACCCTGTTTATCGCGAACTCAACGAAGCCGATCGCGCCCTGGTGCGGGCTATCCTGAACTCGGCTCTGCGCCAGTTGCCCCGCATCGAGGCAATGATCGGCTCGCTGCTGCAGACGCCGCTGCCAGAGGGCGCGCGGGCGCTGGACCACGTCCTTGCCGTTGCGGCCGCGCAAATCCTCTATCTCGATATCCCCGACCATTCAGCCGTTGATCTCGCCGTCGAGCAGGCGCAGACCGACCCACGCAACAAGCGCTTCGCCAGTCTGGTCAACGCCGTGCTGCGCCGCCTTTCGCGCGAAAAACAAGACCTGCTCGAATCGATCGGTGAGAAGACACCGGCGATCCCCGATTGGTTCCATAAAAGGCTCGTCGGCTACTACGGTGCCGAAGCAGCAGGTCGCATTGCGGATGCGCTGCTCACCCCCGCAGCCATCGATCTAACCGTTAAGTCTGACGCGGAAGGATGGGCGCAGCGCCTGAACGGGCGTGTCCTGCCAACGGGCTCCGTGCGTCTCGCCGGCTTTTCCGGCGCGGTGCCGAACCTGTCGGGCTTCGAGGACGGCGAATGGTGGGTGCAGGACGCCGCCGCCGCCCTGCCCGCGAAACTGTTTGGCTCACTTGCCGGCAAGCGCGTGGTCGATCTCTGCGCAGCACCAGGCGGAAAAACCGCGCAATTGGTTTTGGCCGGAGCGGATGTCACCGCCCTCGACCAGTCGGAGAGTCGCCTGAAGCGTCTTCAAGGCAATCTCGCCCGTCTTGGGCTTCAGGCGGCCACGCAGGAAATCAATATGGCTGATTTCCGCGCGGAAGAGCTGTTCGACGCCGCCCTGCTTGACGCGCCCTGCTCTTCAACCGGCACGATCCGCCGCCATCCTGACGTTCTGTGGACCAAGGGGCCGGAAGACATCGAGAAACTGGCCCTGCTGCAGGAGAGGTTGCTGCGCCATGCACTGACCCTGGTCAAACCTGGTGGTCTTGTCGTCTTTTCCAACTGCTCGCTCGACAAGCGGGAAGGTGAAGAGGTTGCTGAACGCGTCCTTGCCGAAGGCGGTTGCGAACGCGTCGCCATCGATCCGGCGGATTGGCCTGGGTTGGAAGATGCGATTACGCCGCTTGGCGAATTCCGCACCACGCCGGCGATGATTCCGCCGCAGGATGGTTTTTCCGGCGGCCTTGACGGTTTTTATGCAGTAATCTTGCGCCGAAAAACATAATTTTGGCTGTCAACAGCCCGCTTTCATACCTCAATTGACGCGTTGGCCGCGTTTGCCTAACAATGCCGGCACGATCCATAAAAGTTTAATGACTTTTCAGGCACGATCGTGGTCCTGGCAGTATCTGGTGCGGACAGCAATCATTCCGATAGTTACATGCGGTTTGAAGCCCGGTCCGGGAGTGGGGAGGCACACGGGCGCAACAATGCAGATTTCGGACCGGCAAAGGCTTCTCTATTTGTATCTGCGTGAAGGCTGGCGCCGCTTCTCGCGCCGCCTTGCCTTGGGCCGCAACTCCGCGTTTCGTTTCACCGGCACCACGCCGGATCGCCTGATCGTTGCGCCGACGGATCTGCGGGCTGTCGATTCCTTCGTTGCAGAAGAAATCCTGCAGGGCCGTTTTCCCCTGGCGGGCCGCGTGCTCGACACGGAAGGCGAATCACCCTTCGAGATCGACCTGCCCTCGCGCGAATTTGCTGTCCGGCTGCATTCCTTCGGCTGGGTTCGTCATATGCGCTCGGTCAAGGAGGAGGCATTCGGGCAACTGCGTCATATCGTCAACGACTGGATCGTGACGCATGGCCGCCTTATCGATGGTGTCGCCTGGGAACCGGACATCATTGCCCAGCGCCTGATCGCCTGGCTGTCGCATTCGCCGATCATCCTGCGCAATGCCGAGCATGGCTTCTATCGCCGTTTCCTGAAAAATCTGGCATTCCAGGTCCGTTATCTGCGCCACGTCGCTGATACCACCTGCGACGGCGAAGCACGACTGCGCGTGCGCATCGCCCTTGCCATGGCTTCTGTCGCCATGCCCGCGTCGGACTCGGCGATCCGAAAGGCCGCCCGCAATCTTGATCTCGAGCTTGATCGACAGATCCTGCCGGACGGTGGCCACAGCTCGCGCAACCCGCGTGCCGGGCTTGAGCTACTCATTGATCTGCTGCCGCTGCGTCAGACCTATGTCAATCTCGGCCATGACGTTCCCGCCAAGCTCATCCCCTGCATCGACCGCATGTATCCGGCCCTGCGCTTCTTCCGTCATCAGGGCGGCGAGCTGGCGTTGTTCAATGGCGCCACCTCGACGCTGGCCAATGAGCTGATGGCCGTCCTGCGTTATGACGAGACCGCCGGCGCGCCATTTAAAGCCTTGCCGCATATCAATTATCGGCGTCTGGCCGCAAACAATGTCGTTGTCATCGTCGATACCGGCTTGCCCCTTTCGCCGGAATTGTCGCGCACAGCCCATGCCGGCTGCCTGTCGTTCGAAATGTCGTCCGGCCGCCACCGCTTCATCATCAATTCGGGATCGCCAAAGTTTGCCGGCGAACGATTCCGCCAGTTGGCGCGGCTGACGGCGGCGCATTCGACCGTCACCATCAACGATCGCTCGTCATCGCGGCTATCCGAGTCGCATTTCCTTGGCCCCATCGTCACCGGCGGCGTCTCCAGGGTTATCGTGCGCCGACAAGAGGAGGAGAACCGACCGGACGCCGTTATCGCCAGTCATGATGGCTATGTTCAGTCTTTCGGCCTGATGCATGAGCGCGATATCAGTATGAACGGCCAGGGAAATACCGTCCGTGGCCGCGACCGGCTGTACCAGCCGGACGGCGCGGATCCGGCGGAGACCAATCCGGCCGTGGCCGTTGCCCGCTTTCATATCCACCCTGCGATCAGCCTGCGCCAGCACAGCCCGAATGAGGTCTATCTCACGGCCCCCGATGGAGAAAGCTGGCTGTTCACCTGCCGCGACAGCGAGGTCACGATCGAAGAAGACATTTTCTTCGCCGACCCTTCCGGCGTGCGCAAAACGTCGCAGATCTCCGTCACTTTTGCTGCGGCTTCACAACCGGAAATCCAATGGATTCTATCGCGCGAAGCGTGACAACCAGCGATGCCGCACACAGGAGAAGCAAACGGTTTCTTCATGGGGAAAGCTGTGCTAACGGCATGCGGACATTTGCCGGAAGGTTTCCGTTATCCGGCGCCCTAGAAGGAGCTTGATGATGGCTGTCGCTTCCAAGAAAATTCCCGTCCCCGATCAGGTGACGATCCGCACCGCTCTGCTCTCCGTCTCCGACAAGACCGGCATTGTCGAGCTTGCCCGTTCGCTGCATCAGAAAGGCATCCATCTGGTCTCGACTGGCGGGACGCACAAGACGCTGGCCGAAGCGGGCTTGCCGGTCACGGACGTTTCTGATCTCACCGGCTTTCCGGAAGTCATGGATGGCCGCGTCAAGACCTT
Organism: Pararhizobium sp. LjRoot235; assembly: GCF_964254145.1. Taxonomy (NCBI): domain Bacteria; kingdom Pseudomonadati; phylum Pseudomonadota; class Alphaproteobacteria; order Hyphomicrobiales; family Rhizobiaceae; genus Pararhizobium; species Pararhizobium sp. LjRoot235. The sequence continues at coordinate 343,954 of NZ_CAXUSP020000001.1, forward strand.
GCACCCCGGTGTGCACGGCGGTCTTCTGGCCATCCGCGACGACGAAGACCACGTCAAGGCGATGACGACGCATGGCATTACCGGCATCGATTTGGCGGTCATCAATCTCTATCCGTTCGAGGAAGTCCGTGCCAAGCGCGGCGATTACCCGACGACGGTCGAAAATATCGATATCGGCGGCCCGGCGATGATCCGCGCCTCGGCCAAGAACCACGCCTATGTCACCGTCATTACCGACGCCGCCGACTACACGGCGCTGCTCGCCGAGCTGGGTAACGGTGCCGCGACCTCCTTCGCCTTCCGGCGTCAGATGGCCGCCAAGGCCTATGCCCGCACGGCGGCCTACGACACCGCCATTTCCGGCTGGTTCGCCGAGGTTCTCGATACCCCGATGCCGCTCCACCGCACCATCGGCGGCGTGTTGAAGGAAGAGATGCGCTACGGCGAGAATCCGCATCAGAAAGCCGGATTCTATCTGACCGGCGAAAACCGCCCGGGTGTCGCGACGGCGACCCTTTTGCAGGGCAAGCAGCTGTCCTACAACAATATCAACGACACCGACGCGGCCTTCGAACTCGTCGCCGAGTTCCTGCCGGAAAAGGCACCGGCCTGCGCCATCATCAAGCATGCAAACCCATGTGGCGTGGCAACGGGCGCGACCCAGCTCGAAGCCTATGAGCGGGCGCTCGCCTGCGATTCCACCTCGGCTTTCGGCGGCATCCTCGCGCTCAACCGGGAACTCGACGGTGTCACCGCTGAAGAGATCGTCAAGCTGTTCACCGAGGTCATTATCGCGCCGTCTGTCAGCGATGCTGCCAAGATCGTCATCGCCGGCAAACCGAACCTGCGGCTTCTCGTCACCGGCGGCCTGCCCGATCCGCGCGCGCCGGGCCTTGCCGCGAAAACCGTCGCCGGCGGTCTGCTGGTGCAGACCCGCGACAACGGCATGGTCGAGGACCTGGAGCTGAAGGTTGTCACCAAGCGCGCACCGACAGAGCAGGAACTGGAAGACATGAAGTTCGCCTTCAAGGTGGCGAAGCACGTGAAGTCCAACGCCGTCGTCTACGCCAAGGACGGCCAGACCGTCGGCATCGGTGCCGGCCAGATGAGTCGCGTCGATTCGGCCCGCATCGCTGGCCTCAAGGCCGAGGAAGCGGCAAGGGCGCTCGGCCTGCCGGCGCCGCTGACGCGCGGCTCGGCCGTTGCGTCCGAAGCCTTCTTGCCCTTCGCCGACGGCCTCCTCTCGATGATCGCCGCCGGCGCCACCGCCGTCATCCAGCCGGGCGGCTCGATGCGCGATCGGGAAGTCATCGCCGCTGCAGACGAAGCCGGCGTCGCCATGGTCTTCACCGGGATGCGCCATTTCCGGCATTGAGATACGGTCGCTTGAGCGGTTCACTCATGGGACCGCTGGCGAGGAGGGTTATGGTGTCGGGCGCCAAGCTCTCCCCTCCGTCATCCTCGGGGCTTGACCCGACCATCCATGGGTCTGGGGAAATGGACCCTCGGGTCAAGCCCGAGGATGACCGGAAGTGTTATGATACACTCTCAAACAACCACCGCCTTGGTCTCCTCATCGCGCTCTATTCGCCGGATAAGGAGTGCGGATGAGGATCAGCAGCCCCACAGCCAGAAACGCCACCAGCGCCATCATGCCGATGCGGGCCGATCCCGTTGCGAGCGTGATCGTCGCGACCGAAGCCGGTGCGAGAAACGAGGTTGCGCGTCCCGACAGCGCATAGAGGCCGAAATAGCGCCCCGCCTCATCGGCACTGACGCTGCGCGCCAGATAGGAGCGCGACGAGGCCTGCACCGGGCCGAAGGCGATGCCGACCAGCAGGCCGAAGACGATATAGGCCTTTTCCGCGGCGGTGCCGAAAAGGCCACCGGCGTCGGCTATGGGGAGTTGCAGAAGTCCGAACAGCGTATAGCCGGGGCCAGTCGAGACGATGCCAAACGTCGCAATCGTCAGGCAGATCAGGCTCGCGGTGACGATTCTTTTCGAGCCGAGCTTGGCGTCAAGCCGGCTGGCATAGAGGCATCCGCCGATCGCGACGATGTTGAGGATGATGCCATAGATGCCAAGTTCGACCGTCTGCCAGGCAAACATGCTCGCTGCGAACGTGCCGCCAAGGGCCAGAAGCCCGTTGACGCCGTCCTGAAAGATCATCCGGGCCACCAGAAACCGCAGGATGCCCGATCGTTCCCGCAATTCGCCGATTGTGTGCCCAAGCTCAGCGAGGCCGCTGCGCACCGCCACGGCCGCAGGCACTGACACCCTCTGCGCGTCCGGCGTGAACAGGAACATCGGCAGGATGAAGATCAGGTACCAGACGGCCGAGATCGGTCCGGTAATGCGCGCATCGGCGCCGGTCGCCGGGTCAAGGCCGAACAGGGGGGTCAATCCAAGAATTGTTTTTCCGGATTCAGGGTTCGCTGCCAGAAGCGTGACCACGGCGATCAGCACGATCATGCCGCCGAGATAGCCCAGTCCCCATGCCATGTTGGAAATGCGGCCGATCTGGCTTTCGCTGACCAGCCGCGGCATCATCGAATCGTTGAAAACGATCGAAAATTCCGCCGCGATCGAAGCGAGAATGATGAAGATGAACGGATAGACTAGCGGCGATCCCGGCACAGCGTACCAGAGAAGAGCGAGAGACGCGATCTTGATCACCGCGAAGAAGGCGATCCAGGGCTTGCGCGTGCCGGTCGCGTCTGCGATCGACCCCAGCACCGGCGACAATATCGCGATGATGAAGCCGGAGATGGTGATCGTATACCCCCACATCGCCTGACCATGCACGGGATCGTCCGTGAGCCGGGAAACGAAATAAGGGCCGAAGATGAAGGTGATAACCACCGTGAAGAAGGGCTGGGCAGCCCAGTCGAACAGCATCCAGCCCGCAAGGCCGGCGCGCGATACTCTTGGCTCGTCGCTGACCCCTGCGGTGATGCTGCTCACTTGATTCTCCACTGTCTGCTCCGCTTGTTCGGCGCAGACAGTGTCACCTCGCCCTGTCCTGCGCAAGATCGCTGAGAAGACCGGCGGCGACGGTGATCTTGGCCAGCGTCGTTTCACCCTTCTCCGTCAGTTGCGCCAACTGGTCGGTAATGCGGTTAACCCTGCCGCGATCGCTGTCCTGCCAGGCGAGTACCGGATTCTTTTCCGATTTCCCGTTGGCAAGCGCCGCGATGGTGATCTCGCGGCGGGCATTGGCGATATCGCTGATGCTGCGCGACAGTGCCATCGCCTCATATTGTTCCGTCGCCGAAACGCGCTCGGCTGCGGCCAGAAGCCGGGCGATCCGCAGGTTCTGGGTGACGCCGAAGTAACTCTGTGCCGTGCGTGCCAGCGTCACGCCGGTCTCGGCGGAAATCTGCATGATTTCCGGCACCAGTGTCATCAGGAACAGGCCGGCCACTTCGTCGGCCAAGGCTTGCGGCACGCCGCGCTCGGCGAAATAGGCCGCCTTCTGGCGCGCCTCTTCGGCTGCGTCCTCCGGAATCGAGGAATGCAGGCTGGGTTTCAGCTTCGTGAGCGCCTGGCGCAGCCTGTCCACTGCATCGCCGAGTGGCCCGGCGATTGTGCGGGTCCTCAGCGCCCGTTCGGTCACGATGGCGAAGATGCGCCCGGCCTCCTGGTAAAGTTCGTTCTGGACCCGGCCGCTGACGATGTTGTCGAGTGCATCGATTTCCCCCTGAATGCGCGTCAGGTCATAGCCGTCGCGCGCCAGCACCGCGGCTTTCACCACGTCGGCCGGCATGAAGCCCGTCTGGTCGATGAGACTGCTGACGAAGGCCGGGCCGCCGCGATTGATCGTGTCGTTGGCGAGCACTGTGGCGATGATTTCGCGGCGCAGTCGGTGTTCGTTGATGTCGCTGGCATGCGCCTTGTGCATCTTCGCCGGAAAGTAGTCGCGCAGTGTCGTGAGAAAATAGGGATCATCCGTTAGATCGCTGGAGACGATCTCGTCGAACAGGACGATCTTGGCATAGGACAAGAGCACGCCGATCTCGGCGCGCGTCAGCGCCTTGCCGCTCTGGTAGCGCTCGCTGAGCGCCACGTCGTTCGGCAGCACTTCCACCTTGCGGTTCAGATGCCCGTCGGCTTCCAGCCTTGTCATCAGCCGCGCTAGCGCCGTCCGGTTGCCAACACCGAGCATCTCGGTGAGCGAGATCGACAATGACTGTTCGTAGTTGTTGCGCAGAACCAGCGCCGCCACTTCATCGGTCATCGAGGCGAGCAGCGTGTTACGCTTGGCGCGCGTCAGGCGTCCGTCTCGCATGGCGGAAGCCAGCGCGATCTTGATGTTGACCTCGAAGTCGGAGGAGTTGACACCGGCCGAGTTGTCGATCGCGTCGGAGTTGCAGCGTCCGCCCTTGAGGCCGAAGGCGATGCGGCCACGCTGGGTAACGCCGAGATTGGCGCCCTCGCCGATCACCTTGGCACCAACCTCGTCGGCCGTAATGCGGATCGGATCGTTGGCGCGGTCACCGACCTCCGCGTCCGTTTCGTTTGGCCCCCGCACGTAGGTGCCGATGCCGCCGAACCAGAGCAGATCGACCGGGCTCTTCAGGATCGCCGTCATGATCTCGAACGGCGTTGCCTGTTGCTTGTCGATGCCGATCGCCGCCATCGCTTGCGGCGTCAGCGTCACGGATTTCTCCGTGCGCGGAATGATCATGCCGCCGGCCGAAAGCGTCGTGCGATCGTAGTCCTGCCAGCTCGATCGCGGCAGGTCGAACATGCGCCGGCGCTCGGCAAAGGAGCGGTCGGTATCCGGGTCAGGATCGATGAAGATGTCGCGATGGTCGAAGGCAGCGATCAGCCGGATTTTTTCCGAAAGCAGCATGCCGTTGCCGAAGACGTCGCCGGACATGTCGCCGACGCCGGCAACGGTGAAGGGCGTTGTCTGGATGTCGGTGTCCATCTCGCGGAAATGCCGTTTGACGGTTTCCCAAGCACCGCGCGCGGTGATGCCCATCTTCTTGTGGTCGTATCCGGCAGAGCCGCCGGAGGCAAAGGCATCGTCCAGCCAGAAGCCCGCTTCCTGCGCAAGCCCGTTGGCGGTGTCAGAGAAGGTCGCGGTGCCCTTGTCGGCGGCGACGACGAAATACGGGTCGTCACCGTCAAGCCGCAGCGTGTCGGCCGGGGGCACGACATCCTGGCCAACAATGTTGTCGGTGATCGACAGCAACGTGCGAATATAGGTCTTGTAGGCCTCGGTTCCGACCTTGAAGATCTCGTCTCGGCTGCCGCCCACCGGCAGCTGCTTCGGATAGAAGCCGCCTTTGGCGCCGACCGGTACGATGACGGCGTTCTTCACCTGCTGCGCCTTGACCAGGCCGAGCACCTCGGTGCGATAGTCCTGCGAGCGATCCGACCAGCGCAGGCCGCCGCGCGCCACCTTGCCGAAGCGCAGGTGCACGCCCTCGACTTCGGTGCCGTAGACGAAGATTTCGCGGAACGGGCGCGGCTCGGGCAGACCGTCGAGGATTTTCGGATCGAGCTTGAAGGCGAGCATCGCTTTCGGATTGCCGTTTGTATCTCGCTGGAAATAATTGGTGCGCAACGTCGCCGTGATGGCATTGACGTAGCGGCGCAGGATCTGGTCTTCGTCGAGGCTGGGGACCGCGTTCAACGCCTGCTCGATCGCCGCCGAGAGCGCCGCCATGCGCTTCGTTCGCGGCTTGTCGTCGAGCGAGGGGTCCAGGCGGGTGACGAAGAGCTTGAAGATGTCGGCAGCGATAGCCGGATACTTGTTCAGGGTCTCGGCAATATAGCCTTGGGAATAGGTGATGCCGGTCTGGCGCAGGTAGCGCGCATAGGCCCGCAGAACGGTCACTTCGCGGGCCGTCAGGCCGGCAAGCATGATCAGCCGGTTGAAGTTGTCATCCTCGATCAGGCCGTTCCAGACAGCGAGGTAAGCCTCTTCCAGCATCGCGGCGCACTTGTCGAGGTTGAGTATGTGCCCGTCCCGATGGACCAGTTCCATATCGTGCAGAACGACGAGGCGCTGTCCGCTCGCAACGTCGGTGACGGCGATATCATGCGTCTGTTCGCTGATCACCCGGAAGCCGAGATTTTCAAGCAGCGGAACACGATGGGAGAGCGACACCGGTTCGCTGGCGTGGAAGATCTTCAGCTCGAGAGCTCCCGGTGCCTTGCCGCGCTTCTGATAGAAGGCGATGCGGATGGGGTCGGTGGGCAGGCAGGCCGCGATATCATCGAGGTCGGCATAAGCTTCGGCCGGCGTGAACGCCACCTGGTAGGCTTCGTTGACGCTGATCGCGACGCCCTCGTGGCGGGCCAAGAGGTCGAACCGGTCGATCCAGCGCGTGACGATATCGCGCACCGCATCTTCCAGCTTTGCCTGCGGCACACGGGGCGTCTTGCCGGCGTAGCGCCCGATAATGAAATGGACGCGTGCCAGGCCGCCTTCCGGAAAGGCTGGATAGTAGGCGGAAACACGGCCGTCATAGATGGTTTTCAGGTAGTTGCCGATCTTTTCGCGGACATCCGAATCATATTGCTCGCGCGGCACATAGACGATTACCGAAACAAACCGATCGAAATGATCGATACGCGGCAGAACCCGGATTCGCGGCCGGTCGGCGAGTTCGTTGATCTGTTCGCAGAAGCTTGCGAGCAATCCGACATCGATCTGGAACAGGTCGTCGCGCGGATAGGATTCCAGCGTGTTGGCAAGCATCTTGCCGGAATGGCTCTGCGGATCGTAGCCGAAATGATCGACGATCTTCTCCACTTTGAAGCGCAACAACGGAATTTCCGCTGCCGGCCGCGTATAGGCGCTGGAGGTGAAGAGGCCAACAATGCGCAACTCGCCGGTGACGTTGCCCGCCTCGTCGAAACGCTTGACGCCGATATAGTCCATATAAGCGCGGCGGTGGACGACCGATTTCACATTCGCCTTGGTAACGATCAGGAAATCAGGTCCGTTGAGGAAAGCGAGGATTTCCGGCGTCGTCAGTACCGCGTCCTTGCCCTGGCGCAGGACACGAACATCCGGATTGGAGAGAATGCCGAGCCCCCGGCCCTTGCCGCGTTCGACCACGGCGCTATCCCCCTTGCCCGAATAGGTGTATTCGCGCATGCCAAGGAAAGTGAAATTGTTATCGCGCAGCCAGCGCAGGAAGGCCAGCGTTTCTTCACGGTCGTTCTTCCTGCGCGAGGGAGCGTGGTTTTCTAGTTCGTTCATCGCCTGGTCGAGCAGGGCCGTCATCTGCTTCCAATCGCCAACCGCGTGATGTACTTGCGAAAGGACATTGCCGACCCGTGCTTTGAGGTCCTCCGCCTCCGTATCGCTCAGCTTGGAGAGATGAATCTGGATATGGCTGACGCGCGAGGCGGGATCGCTCTTTTCTTCCGGATCGAAGATCTTAGCCGGTTTTCCAGCTTCGAGAACCAGGATAGGATGCACGGCAAGATGAATGTCGCGGTGGGTGGCGGTGACCTCGCCCATGATCGAATCGTACAGGAACGGCATGTTGCGGTCAGTAACGGACAGGATTGATACGTCCGTTCCGCTGGGCGTGACGCCATCGACCGATTCAACGGTGATGATCGGACGGTCGTTTTCGCTCCGGCGCACTTCCTTGAGGGCATGTGCTGCCGTCAGCGCCAGCATCTCCGGTGTATATTGATCGAGATCGTCATGGCTTGCCCGCCGGAAAAGGATCTCCGGCGACAACATTGTCAGCCCGAGCGCCTTGCCGGCTTCGTTCACAACGTCGAAATGCCGGTCTCGTTTTGGATTATATTTGGCGCCCATGGCAGTCTCTCCCCGCAATCACCATTTTTGCCGAACCTAACAGAAGAATGGCTGTTGGCGACTGTTTTTGTGGATGTTTTTCGCTCATTTTGAGCGAATTCGGAATGGATTCATGAAAATTTGGGAGAAAATGCACCAATTTTGAAATTAAATCGGTTGTATCCGCTGTGCGATCCTGCTTATCCATTGGACGGCGAAAGGCGCTTTTTCATCTTTTCCTGGTCACGGTTGACAGCGGCATGACTGTTGGGCGATCTGAGGGTGTCGAAATAGCGGAAAAACATGAATGTCCGAGCCTGCACCCGGCGCCGTCATCGTCATTTCAAGCCATGTGATTCGCGGTTCCGTCGGCAATCGCGCCGCGGTCTTTGCGCTTGAGATGCTGGGTTATCCGGTCTGGGCTGTGCCGACGGTCATCCTGCCCTGGCATCCGGGCCATGGCCCCTCGACCCGGGTGACGGTGGGTGAGGACGATTTCAACAGCCTGATCGATGACCTCATCCGGGCGCCATGGACAGGTGAAGTCCGCGCCATTCTCTCCGGCTATCTCGGGGCAACTCATCAAGCGGAAGGGATCGCGCGGCTCGTCGAGGCGCTGAGGAAGAAAAATCCCGACCTTTTCTATGCCTGCGATCCGGTGATGGGCGATGCCGGCGGCCTTTATGTGCCCGAGGCAACCGCGATCGCGATGCGCGACAGGCTTTTGCCGCTGGCGTCGCTTGCTACGCCCAACCGGTTCGAACTGTCCTGGCTCTGCGGTGTTCCGCTTGAAACCAACGCCGCCATTCTTGAGGCTGCCCTGGCGCTCGGGCCGCCGCGCATGCTGGTCACTTCGGCAATCGGGATGATGCACGGCAGCACCGGCAATCTTTATCTCTCCGGCAATCATGCGCTGCTTGCCGAGCACCGCCTGATCGACAATCCCCCCAATGGCACAGGTGACCTCTTGGCGGCGCTGTTCGTCGCCCGGCTTCTGGAAGGGCTCAAGGAAGAGCGGGCGTTGCAACTGGCGACGGCGAGCGTCTTCGAGATCCTCGCCCGCACCGGCAAACGGGGCGCCGATGAACTGACGCTCGAGCGCGATGCTTCCAGCCTGGCAACGCCGATGGCAATGGTCCAGATGCGGCGGTTGATTCATCCGAGCCAGAAACGGCGCTCTTGATGAAGCTTGCCATCCCCTGCCCAGGCCGAATAAACCGGTCGGAACCCCTAAGAAATGATATGGAGATTTCACGGATGTCACCGGCGCCGCCGTCTGCCGAAAATTTGCATGTGCGCGGCGCGCAAAGGCTGTGTCCCACAGGCGGCGAGCGTGCAATGTACATCCCAATTGTCTTAAATAGTCGGAGTGATCGAGCACCATGCAGCGTTTTCCGGACCATCTGCTGAACGGCTACAACAACTTCATGAGCCGGCGTTTCAACGAGCAGCAGCAGCGCTACAAGGCGCTCGCCGAAACCGGACAGCAGCCGCAAACCCTCGTCATTGCCTGTTGTGACAGCCGCGCAGCACCTGAGACCGTGTTCGACAGCGGCCCCGGAGAGCTTTTCGTCGTCCGCAACGTCGCCAACATGATGCCGCCCTACGAGCCGGACGGTCACTATCATTCGACCTCCGCTGCCCTCGAGTTTGCCGTTCAGGTGCTGAAGGTCCGCGATATCGTCGTCATGGGTCACGGCCGTTGCGGCGGCATCAAGGCGGCGCTTGATCTCGATGCCGGGCCGCTGTCGCCCGGGGATTTTATCGGTCGCTGGATGCATCTCCTGAAACCTGCCGCCGAACAGATCCAGAGCAACGACATCATGACCGCAGCCGAGCGCCAGCGGGCACTGGAGCGCGTCTCGATCCGCAATTCCATCGCCAACCTACGGACCTTCCCTTGCGTCCAGATTCTCGAACAGCGCGGCAAGCTGCATCTGCACGGCGCCTGGTTCGACATTTCCACGGGCGAACTCTGGGTGATGGATGCCAAGACCGGCGATTTCGCCCGGCCGGGGATGTGACGGACTTTGGCGGCACTTTCGCCTCCGTCATCCTCGGGCGAGCAAAGCGAGTTCCGGGGATCCAGGAGAGAAATTTGATTGCTCGGAGGCGAAGCCCCATCCCAAACAAAAAACCGCAGCCTGGCTTCCCAAGCTGCGGATGATTTCCTTCCGAAACGGCACCGTTATCAGTCGCCGTCGATTTCCGCGCCGATGATGGCGATCGCCTGCTGGTAGACGCTGGCGGCGTTCCAGCCCTGGATCGCGCCGAAATTGCCCTCGCCCGGCTGATAGCCGCCGCCGGCGTTCCAGCCGTGGCCGCGCAGGAAGTTGGCGGTCGAGAAAAGCGCGTCCGCCTTGGAGCGAACCATGTCGATGTGGCCGTTGCCGTCGCCATCGACACCGAACGTCAGCACGTTGGCCGGCAGGAATTGCGTCTGGCCGATTTCGCCGTGGGCGGCGCCATGCGCGTCCGGGCTCAGGTCGCCGCGCTGCACGAGATTAAGCGCCGCATAAAGCTGGTCAGTGAAATAGTCGGAGCGCCGGCAGTCATAGGCGAGGGTCGAGACGGCCGACAGGGTGTGTTCCTTGCCCATGAAGCCGCCGAAGCCGGTTTCCATGCCCCAGATGGCGATGATTGGGCCGGCCGGCACGCCGTAGCGGCTTTCGATCGCGTTGAAGAGGGCAGCGTTCTGCGCCTTCATCTTCTTGCCGCGCGAAATGATCGCCTGGCCGCCGCGTTTCTGCATGAACTGGTCGAGCGACAGCTTGAAGCTCTTCTGGCCGCGGTCGGCGCGGATCGTCGCCTTGTTGTAGTTGACGTTGGCAAAAGCCTTGTTGAGTACGGACTGGCTGATGCCCTGGCTTGCAGCCTCGCCCTTGAAATCCTCCACCCAGGTCTCGAAGCCGCCTGCATTGTTGCCGCATTGCGCTGCCGCTGCGGTGGCGGGCAGAATTGACGCCACCATGATTGCCGTGAAACCTGCCAGTACGCGCCTTGCCTTGTGCATGTAAAAACCCCGTGAGCGCCCGAATTCAAATTTGATGTCCGCAAAATGCCCGTCTTTGCGGGGCCTGTCATGATTCTGGCGCAGTATGGAGAGGGCCGTGTTTCACGTGAATCCTCCCACAAATGAGCACAATATCGCGGCAGACTGTCGTTACGAAAGAAGCCCCGCATCCCTCTAACGGATCATGCGGGGCTTTTATTGGTTAAAACCTTATATTTCCTGATCAGGCAGCCTGCTTCTTCGCCTTGATCAGGCCGCGATTGACGAGAAGCTCGGCGATCTGGATGGCGTTGAGGGCTGCACCCTTGCGCAGGTTGTCGGAAACCACCCAGATGTTGAGGCCGTTCTCGACGGTCGCGTCTTCACGGATGCGCGAGATATAGGTTGCGTCTTCACCGGCCGATTCGTAAGGCGTGATGTAGCCGCCGTTCTCGTGCTTGTCGATGACGAGGCAACCCGGGGCTTCACGCAGGATGTCGCGGGCCTGGTCGGCGCTGATCTCGTTCTCGAATTCGATGTTGACCGATTCCGAGTGGCCGATGAAGACCGGAACGCGCACGGCCGTGCAGGTCACCTTGATCTTCGGGTCGAGCATCTTCTTGGTCTCGGCCAGAACCTTCCATTCTTCCTTCGTGTAGCCGTCTTCCATGAACACGTCGATGTGCGGGATGACGTTGAAGGCGATGCGCTTGGTGAACTTCTTGCTCTCGACCGGATCGGCGACGAAGACGGCGCGGGTCTGGTTGAACAGTTCGTCCATGCCCTCCTTGCCGGCGCCGGATACCGACTGGTAGGTCGAGACCACAACACGCTTGATCTTGGCGAAATCATGCAGCGGCTTCAGCGCGACGACGAGCTGGGCGGTCGAGCAATTCGGGTTGGCGATGATGTTGCGCTTGGAAAACTGGGTGATAGCGTCCGGGTTTACTTCCGGAACGATCAGCGGCACGTCCTGGTCATAGCGCCAGGCGGACGAGTTGTCGATGACGACGCAGCCCTGCGCACCGATCTTCGGCGACCACTTCAGCGACACGGCGCCGCCGGCCGACATCAGGCAAATGTCGGTGTCGGAGAAATCGTAGTTCTCGAGGTTCTTCACCTTCAGCGTCTTGTCGCCGAAGGAGACTTCCGTGCCTTGGCTGCGGGCCGAAGCGAGCGCCACGACTTCGTCGACCGGGAAGCCGCGTTCGGAAAGGATGTTCAGCATTTCGCGGCCGACACTTCCAGTCGCACCTGCTACGGCAATCTTGAAACCCATTGTCTTTGCTCTCTTTCTCATTCTCTCCGCAGGCTTTGGGGAGAAACCCGCCGGCCAGTGGCGCGGGCTTCGGGTCCCCGGCCAAACCGGGGAGAGCGCGGGTGGGCCAGAGACGTCAGACGGTTTTCGTCGTTGTTTTGGCCGTTGATTTGGAAAAAATAGTGAAGGAGCGAACCCGCCCGGCAACGAATGCCGGGGCGATCAGCGCAGCGATGGAAGTCCCAAAACGGTGCATGGCGCGGTCCCTTTTCCGCTGTTGCTCATACTGGCTTTTGTCGCGGAGTCAACAGAAAGCTGAAAGTTCCGCGCATTCCCGCCCGCCCGCGCCATGCCGTCTCATTCGACTAAAGTCATAATCCCAAAGCATCTCTGCCGCCTTCAGGCCTTTTCTGCCATTTTGTCGCCATGGCGCACTTCGCTTCGGATCAGGGAGGATTTGGAGCAAATCAGGTGCGTACAAGCCGTTGTTGAAGTGGAGGACAACCGAAATGGCAGATATTGTAGCAGTGGGCAGAGCCAAGGCCGCCCCCATGACAGGCGAGCAGAAGAAGGTGATTTTCGCCTCTTCGCTCGGCACGATCTTCGAGTGGTACGATTTCTATCTCTACGGTTCGCTGGCCGTCTATATTGGCGCCACCTTCTTCTCGCAGTATCCTGAAACCACCCGCAACATCTTCGCGCTGCTCGCCTTTGCGGCTGGCTTCCTAGTGCGCCCGTTCGGTGCGCTGGTGTTCGGCCGACTCGGCGATCTCGTCGGCCGCAAATATACCTTCCTTATCACCATCCTGATCATGGGTCTGTCGACCTTTCTTGTCGGCATCCTGCCTGGGGCAGCCTCGATCGGCATCGCCGCTCCGATCCTGCTGATTGCGTTGCGCATGCTGCAGGGCCTGGCGCTCGGCGGTGAATATGGCGGTGCTGCGACCTATGTTGCGGAACACGCGCCGCACGGCAAGCGCGGCTATTTCACCTCCTGGATTCAGACGACGGCGACGCTCGGCCTGTTCCTGTCGCTGGTGATCATCATTGCCGTGCGGATGATTGTTGGCAAGGAGGCCTTCGCAGCCTGGGGCTGGCGCATTCCGTTCCTGCTCTCCTGCATCCTGCTCGGCGTCTCCGTATGGATCCGTCTGAAGATGAACGAATCGCCAGCCTTCAAGAAGATGAAGGAAGAGGGCAAGGGCTCCAAGGCGCCGCTGACCGAAGCCTTCGGCCAGTGGAGAAACGCCAAGATTGCGCTTCTCGCTTTGTTCGGCGCTGTCGTCGGCCAAGCCGTCGTCTGGTATTCCGGCCAGTTCTATGCCCTGTTCTTCCTGCAGAACATCCTGAAGGTCGATGGCCAGTCGGCCAACCTGATGGTTGCCGCATCGTTGCTCCTCGGCACCGGCTTCTTCGTCTTCTTCGGCTGGCTGTCGGACAAGATCGGCCGCAAGCCGATCATCATGGCCGGCCTGCTGCTCGCCATGGTCACATATTTCCCGCTGTTCCAGGCGCTGACCTGGGCTGGCAATCCGGCGTTGGCCGAAGCACAGCAGAGCATCCGCGCGACCGTCACCGCCGCCCCGGGCGACTGCAAGTTCCAGTTCAATCCGACCGGCACGGCGAAGTTCACGACATCCTGCGATATCGCGACAGCGTTCCTGACCCGCAACTCCGTGCCCTATGATGTCGTTGCCGGTCCGGCAGGCTCGGCCGCAACGGTCAAGATCGGCGACATGACGATCAACAGTTATGACGCGATCGCCGCGGGCGACAAGGCCAAGGCCACAGGTGCTGCTTTCGAAAAGCAGATCAACATGGCGCTGCAGGCGAGCGGCTATCCGCTGGTTCGTGCCGCCGCCAAGGTTCCGGAAAGCAAGCTTGATGGCTTTGTCGCCGCCAATCCGGAACTGGCGCTCGATGCCGCAGCCGTTCGCGGCGGCGAGAAGGCAACGATGACGGCCGAGCAGCTGGTCGCGGCCAAGCTCCTGACGGCGGAAGAAGCCGCCGGCGTCAACGAAATGCCGGTCTATACCGTCGCCAAGGGCGGCACCTTCGCCATGGTCGCCGATCCGGTCCGGGTCAACTGGGTCGTCATCATCGCGGTTCTGACCGTATTGGTCATCTACGTGACGATGGTCTACGGGCCGATCGCAGCGCTTCTGGTCGAACTCTTCCCGACCCGCATCCGCTATACCGGCATGTCCCTGCCCTACCATATCGGCAACGGCTGGTTCGGTGGTCTCCTGCCGGCAACGGCCTTTGCGATGAGCGCGGCCCAGGGCGATATCTACTACGGTCTCTGGTACCCGATCGTGTTTGCCGGCATCACGCTGGTGATCGGCATGCTCTTCCTGCCCGAAACGAAGGATCGCGACATCCACACGATGAACTGATCCGCATTTCTCCCCGCCAAACTGGGCCCGGCACATCCCCTGTGCCGGGTTTTTTTCATTTCATATCAGCCCTTTGCCGGCGTATCGAAGATGTTCTTCGGCCTCGGCCAGCCCGCCTCATCCAACCGGAATAGCCAGTTCTGCCCAGCGAAGAGGAAGGCGGCCATCAGTGCTGTCCAGAGCCCCGTCAGCAATCCGGCTGCCACGTCGCTCGGATAATGGGCGCCGACAACGACACGGGTGACGCCGATCGTCAGTGCCCCGAGAGCGAAGAAGATACGCAGGCGAGGTGCCAGCATGGCAAAGGCGCCGAAGAACGAGCCGACGGCGGCGCCATGGCCCGATGGGAAGCTCTCGAACAGCCATTCATTGGCAAAAGGCGTCAGGCTATGGGCGCCATACTCCAGGAAAAGCTCCGGCCGCGCCCGCCCGACGATAAATTTCAACAGATGCACCAGCGCACTGGCGCTGCCGATCGTGACGAGGAAATAGAGCGCCAGCCGCCACGCGGTCTTCGTCTTCGAGGAGAAGCCCTCACTGCGCGAGACCCGGTGCAGGATATAGGCGGCGATCACGATCGATCCGGATCCGTAGATCATCCAGGCGAACGTACCGAAATCGGTAATACGCTCGTTGAAGGCGACGATCGCGGGCGGCAAGGCTTGCGCGCGCTGGGAGAGGAGACCATCGAAAGGAATCAGCGCGGCGACCAGAACGATCGTTGCCAGCAAAAGCCAGAGGGATGAGGAAAGTGCCCGATTCATGAGCTCTCTTTTTCCGATAAACCGTCTTTACATGGCGCTCTCCTCCTATCCGTCATCCTCGCCCTTGTGGCGGGGATCCAGCGGCGGCGCGTCTGCGCCGCAAAGACTCTTTCACGCGACAGACGTCACGTGGCTGGATTCCTGTGACAAGCACAGGAATGACGGAGGCGGAATCTGCCACAGAAGGAAGGTGTGGGCTTCAACAGGAGAATCAAGCCCATCAGACAAAACGGTACCCGAACCCATTGCTCGGATGCCGTCAAATCAACCAGCTCGCCCCAAACTCAGGCCGAAAGCGCCTTGAACTCCGCTAAAATCGCATCGCCCATCTCGGCGGTGCCGACCTTACGGGCGCCGTCGGCCATGATGTCGCCGGTGCGGATGCCCTTGTCGAGTACGTTGGCGATCGCCTTCTCCAGATTGTCGGCTTCCTTCACGAGATTGAAGGAGTACCGCAGGCACATGGCAAGCGAGGCGATCATGGCGATCGGGTTGGCGATGCCCTTGCCGGCAATGTCCGGCGCCGAGCCGTGTACCGGTTCGTAGAGCGCCTTGCGCTTGCCGGTCTTGGCATCCGGGGCGCCGAGCGAGGCCGACGGCAGCATGCCGAGGGATCCGGTGAGCATAGCAGCGACATCCGACAGCATGTCGCCGAACAAGTTGTCGGTCACAATGACGTCAAACTGCTTTGGCGCACGCACCAGCTGCATGCCGCCGGCATCGGCCAGCATATGCTCCAGCTGCACGTCGGAATATTTCGCCTTGTGCGTCGCCGTCACCACCTGGTTCCAGAGCACGCCGGACTTCATGACGTTGCGCTTTTCCATCGAGCAGACGCGGTTTTTGCGTGTCCGTGCCAGCTCGAAGGCGACGCCGGCGATGCGCTCGATCTCGTAGGTATCATAAACTTGCGTGTCGATGCCGCGCTTCTGGCCATTGCCGAGATCGATGATTTCCTTCGGCTCGCCGAAATAGACACCGCCGGTCAGCTCGCGCACGATCAGGATATCAAGGCCCTCGACCAGCTCGGCCTTCAGCGAGGAAGCGTTGGCCAGCGCCGGGTAGCAGATCGCCGGGCGCAGGTTGGCAAACAGCTCCATGTCCTTGCGCAGGCGCAAGAGGCCGGCTTCCGGCCGCACTTCGTAAGGCACCTCATCCCATTTCGGGCCGCCGACGGCGCCAAACAGAACGGCGTCCGCGGCAAAAGCCTTTGCCATATCCGCATCGGAAATCGCCGCACCATGGGCGTCGTAGGCGCAGCCGCCGACAAGGCCTTCGTCCGTGGTGAAGCCGGCCGCCATCTCGGCGTTCATGTAGGCGATGATTTTGCGGACTTCCGCCATGGCTTCCGGGCCGATGCCGTCGCCGGGCAGAAGGAAAAGATTGCGCACTGTCATGGGGCATTCCTTTTAAGTCGAAGGGTGGGCTTGTCAGATGTTGGCGCGTTCTTAACGCAACTTCCGTTCAAGGAAAATGCGGTTCAGGAAAGAATTGTTCGCGCAGTTTCAGTTCCTGCCGGAACAGGCGCTGCTGCCGGAGCGTGGGATTCTTCCATTCGCCGCCGCATGCCGGTTCAACCATCGAAAAGACCGATGCGCAAACTTATCCGACCCTTACCGCAGCCATGCGGTTAATTCTCGAGATGCTTTTCTTTGCCGGAAAATCGAAATCCGGAAATTAGAAAACCCTGTTCCATCCGGAACAGCGTGGGCGCTGGGGGCGTGGAATAGTCGGGTCACTGGATGAGGGAGGCTCATCCACACAAGATCTCAAGGAGAGACCGCATGCGCAAGTTCGTTTTGACCGCCGCCATGGCAGCCGTCACCGCCGTTTCCTTCGCCGCCCCGTCGCAGGCCGGCTACTACAGCGATGATTGCCAGCCCTATTGCTTCATCAAGAAGGTCAAGGCCTACGATTACTACGGCAACCTCATCGTCAAGAAGATCCGCGTCTGCGAATAAGCCAAGCTATCTGGCTTCCTCCCTGAAAACCCGGCTGTCCCTGCGGCCGGGTTTTCGGCTGTTCTCCCCATCATCCGGCGCCACCTTCTCCCTGCTGGGGAAGGTGGCCACCAGCGTTCAGCCTGCCCCCCGGTGTCCCCGACGCATCCGCTTCTCAAGCCGCCGCAACCCCAGCGACAAACCGATCGTCAGGATAAGATAAATATAGGCGACGATCGAATAGGTTTCGAAGAAGCGGAACGAACCGGACGCGTAGATCTTGCCCATCTGGGTGATATCGGCGACGCCGAGCACGGAAACGAGGGAACTATCCTTCACCATTGCCACGAAATCATTGCCGAGTGGCGGCAGGATGACGCGGATCGCCTGCGGGAAGACGACCAGCCGGAAGCGATGATAGCGCGAAAGGCCCAGGGCCTTCGCCGCCTCGATCTGCCCCTTGTCGACCGAGAGGATACCGGCGCGAAACACCTCGGCGATGAAGGCCGAATAGCCAATGGTGAGCGCCATGATCGCCCGCCACATCAGCGAGACGTCACGCACCAAAAGCGGCTTGGCATAGCCGGTCTCCACCAGCGGGCTGAGAACCGTGTTGACCAGCGTCACCAGCGCCGGCGCGCCGACGAAGGCGATGTAGAACAGAAGAACAAGGATCGGTATGCCGCGGATGATCTCGGTATAGAACCGTGCGATCTGGCGCAACGCGGCGCGCTCCGACAGCGCCATCAGCGCAATGCCGAGCCCGAGCAATGTTGCAAAGAAAAAACCGAGCAGCGTCACCAGGATGGTGATGCCGATGCCGGCCGAAACGATGGTGAAAACCTGGGAATAGATTTCGTTGGAGACGATCACCACGGCGAGTGCCGCGGCGATAACGGCAAGGGCGACCAGCCACCAGGGATAGTCGCCCTTTTTTTGAGATGTGTCTTGCGGCTGCGCAGGCGTCATCGGCAAGCGATCATTCGCCCATCTTGTAGTCGACGAACCACTTCTGGTTCAGCTTTTCGAGTGTACCGTCGGCCTTCAGAGCAGCGATCGCAGCATTGACCGGGGCGACGAGATCCGAGCCTTTCTTGAAAATGAAGCCGAAATCCTCCGTGCCGAGCGGCCCGCCGATCACCTTCAGCGCACCGTTCGAGGAATCGACGTAGCCCTTGGCCGCGACACTGTCCGTCAGCACCGTATCGACATCGCCGGCCTTCAAGGCCTGCACCGTCGCGCCGAAGGTCTCGAACAGCTTGATCCGCGGGTTCTGCTCGTTGCCGTCGAGGATTTCATAAACCGCCGTGTAGAACGGCGAGGTCCCCGGTTGGGCGCCGACCAGACCATCCGTGAACGCGCCAAAAGTCTTGGCGTCGGTGAAGCGGCTCTCGTCGCCGCGCACCAGCATGAACTGCTGCGAGCGCATATAAGGATCGGAGAAATCAACCTGCGTCTTGCGCTCGTCCTTGATGGTGATGCCGGTCATGCCGATGTCGTACTGGCCGTCCGAGACCGCCTGGATCATCGCGTCCCAGGAGGTGTTCTGGATTTCCAGCTTGAAGTTCAGCCGCTTGGCGATCTCCTCCATCGCATCATATTCCCAGCCGATCGCCTTGCCCGACTTCGGATCGACGAATTGCAGCGGCGGATAGGCATTCTCGGTCACCACCACCACCGTGCGGCCTCCGAGGTCCGGCAGACCGGCGGCGGAAACGCTCAAAGGTGTGAGAATAAGGGCGGTCAGGCCGGCGAGAACGGTACGGCGGGAAAACATGCAAGGGCTCCTGAATTGTGGCGGACAAGACTGTCACGAAACCTCCGGCCGAGGCAAGGAGGGATCCTCCCTTACCGCGGTGTTTCGACGGCGAGCGCTGGTCCTATCGCCGATCGAGTGGTGACGTGCCGGGAACCTGGTACTCTTTTCAACACCATGGGTGGAAAAACTGCCGTCTTTTCTTGCCGTACCGCAGCCTCTAGCGTCCTTTCAAGCGGCGGCACAAGTCTACTTGCCGCTCATCGTCAGGCTTTGTGCCGGAACAAAAGGAAAGACAATGAGGACAGCTGTAATATCCGCCATTCTTGCCCTGTCGCTGGTTGGCGCGGCGCTTTCGGCGCCTAAAGCGCAAGCACAGGAGGCCGTGGTGGAGGCCGCAGACGCTGAAGCGCTCTTCACCAGCCCCGACGCGAGGCTCCATGCCAACAAGCAGGTGGTCTACGGCATCATCCGCGGTCGCCTATTTCACTCAGGTCCTGAAACTCCAACCTTCGCCCATCCCCGAGAAGATCGAGACCCCGGTCGCCTTCGTGACGGCCGAAGGGGACCTCGTCACTGTCGGCTATGTACGCGAAATCAAGGATGAGAAAGATCCGGCCAAGACCTACACCACTACCTGGTTCGACACATGGCGGATCAAGGACGGCAAGGCCGACGAGCATTGGGACCCTGCTACCCGGCCCTGATGGTCTACTGCATAATTCCTTAAATCGGAATCGATTTAAGGGTAAAATTATGCAGCAGTTCAAAGTGCTACAGCGTCCTTTGCGCGTCAGCATTGACGCGCTGCGCTGTAGACGGCCTTCCTCGCCCCGGCCGAAAACGACAGCGGCATCCGCGGCAGGCCCGGCCCGAGCTCGAACTGGTCCTCGCCGGTCTCGACCATGCCGGGATAATGCTGCCAGGTCAGGATCTCGTGCTCGTTGAGGAAAATCCAGCGCCATCGCGGCTTTCAAAAGCGCAATTGAGGATGTTGCCCAAGGGATGGAACCACTCATACATGCGCTTGTGCGTCAGCGGACGCTCGTCGCCGGTATAGGTATGGGTTTCCTCGAACAAGAGTGGCGCATCGTGCGGCGTGCGCCAGCCATGGGTTAGCGAAAGCCTGCCGCTGACGGCCTCATGCTGGAACATCTGCGGATGCCCGTCGAGCAGGTAGAGCCGTCCGCCGGGCCTGAGCAGACTTGAAACAGCCTTGGCCCACCGGAAGATGTCCGGCAGCCAGTGGATCGCACCCCAGGTGACGAAGACCATGTCGTAGGTCCGATTAGCCAGAGCAGTGATCACGCTGATCAAGCAGGTTAACTTTAAGTGGGGGCGTTCCGTTGTTCGGAAATTCGTAACGATTCCCGTCGTACTAGTAGTATGACGTACCACAAAGATGGGCCTGGGGACCTCCCAGTGAGGTCAAAGGACGTCTGGGCGGGCAGTTATTGGGCGTGCGAGGGTTCGAGTCTGAGCCCTGACGGATGCCCGAGAGCTGCCGCCGCGTCGTAGACGGATGCCTCGACGAATGTCGCTTCGGTTCCGGCCCTTGCGGCAAATTCGTGTGCTGCGGCAATGGCGGCGGGGGAAAAATCGAGCCCGGTCACGCTTGCCGCGCCGAGATGCTTCAGGCTCAGCGTGTCGAGCCCGATATAGCATTGCAGGTGGACGATGTCCTTGGCGGTGACGTCGCCGATCTCGCTCGCCTCCAGCGCATGCAGCGACGAGCCACCGGCAAGAACCTTGGCGATCCGGTAGCCGCCGGTGGTGTCGGTCGCGTGCAGGGCCGCCCGGTCGTCCCAGTTCAGCCGGTTGGTTTCGATATAGTTGTTCATTGCCCCATCCCCCACAGAAAGGTGCCCCACAGAAAAGCGCGCCCAAAGAAAAAGGCGGCCCGAAGACCGCCTTGTCCAACAATCCCGATGGATTGAAACTTATTCTGCTGCGGTCTCTTCAGCAGCCCTTGCAGCGGCTGCTTCTTCAGCGGCCTTGGCTGCTGCAGCTTCTGCCGCTGCGGCTTCGGCTGCTGCCTTTTCGGCGGCCAGAGCCTGTGCTGCTGCAACCTTTTCAGCTTCCAGACGTGCCTTTTCGTCGGCAGCGGCCTGGCGCTCGGCGTCGTTCAGCTTGCGGGCGCGAACGCCGGTATCTTCAACGATACGGGCCGACTTGCCGCGACGATCGCGCAGGTAGTAGAGCTTGGCGCGGCGGACCTTACCGCGGCGAACGATCTCGACGCTTTCGACGAGCGGAGAATAGACTGGGAATACGCGCTCGACGCCTTCGCCGTAGGAGATCTTGCGAACCGTGAAGCTTTCATTGATGCCACCGCCGGAGCGGGCGATGCAAACGCCTTCATAGGCCTGGATACGGGTACGGGTACCTTCCGTCACGCGGACGTTGACGCGGAGGGTGTCGCCTGCGGAAAATTCCGGAAGCGTGCGCTTGGCTTCGATCTTGGCGGCCTGTTCGGCTTCCAGCTGCTGGATAATGTTCATTGGTCTAACCTTCTCAAGTTCTTCTGAAACAGCCAGAGCGCTCAATCATGCCTCTTGGACCAAGCCTCGGATGAGGGCCTCAAGGATTTGTTTCTCGGAGGGAGAAACAGGAGCGAATTCACCATTCTTTGTTTTCGGAGCTGCGGGATTTTTCCCGAACCGGTCGGGCGAATACACCAAAGGCCGGCATTTGTCATCCCCAGGGACAAAATTTCTTTGTGCTGCAAGCCTGCGGTTGGCAGTTTCCGCGACTTGCCGCTGGCTGAGCCTCGGGCTATGTCCGTTTGTACCGCCGGGAGAGCCTCATGTCCATCACCACTGCCTGCCTTCTGTTTATCGCCGGCTTCCTGTCGGGCGCCGTCAACGCGGTGGCCGGCGGCGGTACGTTCCTCACCTTCGGTGCCATGACGCTCGCCGGTCTGCCGCCGATCGTCGCCAATGCCACCTCCTCGATCGTCCAGTTTCCGGGCTACGTGACCTCGGCGCTCGCCTATCGCCGCGAAATCCGCAAGGATTTTCGTGAAGCGACAGTTCTAGGTATCATCTCGCTCATTGGTGGGCTGGCCGGAGCGCTGATCCTGCTCTCGCTGTCCAATCCGTCCTTCCGAGCGATGGTGCCCTGGCTGCTGATCGCCGCAACCGCGATCTTCGCGCTCGGCCCGCTGCTTCGGCCGAATCCGAGGGAAGGCGGCGCGCCGGTCGGGCCGCTCGGCATGGCCGGACAGTTCGTCACCGCCATCTATGGCGGCTTCTTCGGGGCTGGCATGGGCATCATGATGCTCGCCGTGCTCGGTCTGTCCACAGGCGGCGACTATCACCGCGTCAATGCGCTGAAAAACTTCCTCGCCATGGTGATCGCGGCCGTTGCCATCGTCGTCTTTACCGGCGGCAATGTCATCGGCTGGCTGCATGCCGCCTTCATGATTCCCGGCGGCGCGATTGGCGGCTATGCCGGCGTCTGGCTCGCCCGCCGCGTCCCACAGGCGCTGATCCGCGCCATCGTTATTGCGGTGGGGCTTTTGCTGGCGGCTTATTATTTTGTGACGGGGTGATGGGTGAAGGACAAGGGACGGGAGTGGATGGTAACTGGCACCGGCGGCCGCTGTTGGCCCATCGCAGACATTTCCCAGTTGGCAGACATACCGATTGGGTAACGACAGAATCGAGTCAATTCCAACACAAAATGGCGGCGATCTACATTAAGTAAAGATAAGTAAAAGAGCGGGTAATCCACAGTTGATGAGCAGGGTAGATTCGGGGCAGCGCGGATTTCTGTCAATTTGGAAGCATATAGCGTTGGCATTTCTGGTGCTGATAGTCACTTGCTTCGCAAATTCCACTCTGCTGCTGCGAGGCAGCTATGGCGTATCGCTTGCATCTTTCTATGGGCTTCCCGCCATATCTCGAACCACTGGAAAAATGTATGCACTGATCTCGGACGATCAGGACGAATACAGTCTTTTCGAGAGTACAAGAACGTTTGGATTAATTTGGAAAAAGGTTCCAGGAATTTCAGTTGGAGTATCTTATAACGACTACCATCGAGGACACGATGTCCTTATCTCACCAGACAGCAGACTACTCTTTACCAGACATAACACAACGTTGAGCCATGGTTCCCACGTTCTTTTATCCGATGTCATCGACATCAGTGTCAGTCCACCCAAGGTTCTGGTTCAGGGCCTGATGTGTTGCGGGGCTGGTGGGCCTACGGAGAAAGAATTGGAAGGAAACCATCAACGAGTGTTGCCAATCGCCCGCGCCGCTGATCTGAAGCTCGACCCATAGAGTAATGGCTTTACTTGCATACTGCGGCCTGGAGCCGCGCAACCAAGAATCCTGATCAAACCTTAGTGCGACTTTTCTCCGAACAATGGCCGCTTCTGGCGCATAGTTGCCGTTGAACTGTTCATGTTTCCAAACAAGCTTGGCGGCAGTCGTCACCCAAAAGCCGCACGAGCGTATTGGGACAATAACAGCATCTATTCCTGCAGCAAATCCGGCCGCCGCTCTTCCGTCAGTTTGCGCGCCTGCGCCTTCCGCCATTTCTCGATCTCGCCATGATGGCCAGACGTGAGTACGGCCGGGATTTCCGTGCCCTCGAAGACCTGTGGCCGGGTATAGTGCGGATGCTCCAGCAGTCCGCCCTCGAAACTCTCGTGCACGCCGGAGAGATCATTGCCCATGACGCCGGGCAGGATGCGCACGACCGCATCGAGCAGGACGAGCGCCGCCGGTTCGCCGCCGGAAAGGATGTAATCGCCGATCGAAACCTCTTCGAGCCCGCGGCTGTCGATCACCCGCTGGTCGACGCCTTCGAACCGGCCGCAGACGATGATGGCGCCGGGGCCTGCCGCGAGTTCGCGCACGCGCTTCTGCGTTAGCGGTCGTCCGCGCGGGCTCATCAACAGCCGCGGACGGTTG
This sequence comes from Pararhizobium sp. LjRoot235, assembly GCF_964254145.1. Taxonomy (NCBI): domain Bacteria; kingdom Pseudomonadati; phylum Pseudomonadota; class Alphaproteobacteria; order Hyphomicrobiales; family Rhizobiaceae; genus Pararhizobium; species Pararhizobium sp. LjRoot235. The sequence continues at coordinate 367,760 of NZ_CAXUSP020000001.1, forward strand.
TCGCCAGCCGAGGCATGATCGATCGCCTTGGCAAGGATGTCTGCCCTCAGCACCATGCCGGCGCCGCCGCCCGCGGGCGTGTCATCGACCGTGCGGTGCTTGTCTTCGGCGAAATCGCGGATCTGCACCGTATCGAGCGACCACTGGCCGCGCTCCAGCGCCTTGCCCGACAGCGAATGGCTAAGATGCCCCGGAAACATGTCCGGATAAAGCGTCAGGATTGTCGCGCGGAAGCTCATGGCCTGGCTGTCACTTCTTCTTTGGCTTGAAAGGCGCGCTCGGATCCTCGTCCTTGTCGTCGACAAGCCCGGCCGCCAGCGGATCGACCAGCATGGTTCCGGCTTCGAGATCGATTTCCAGCACCGACCATTCGGAGAACGGGATCAGCACCGGCCGCTTGCCGGGGCCCTTGAGTTCCAGCAGATCGCCGGCGCCGAAATCGAAGACACCGGTGACGGTACCATAACTCTTGCCTTCGCCGTCGAACGCTTCCAGCCCCTCGAGGTCGGCATAGAAGAATTCATCCTCGTCGAGATCGTCGTCCGGCAGGTTGTCGCGCTCGACGTAAAGATCGAGCCCGTTCAGCGCCTCGGCCGCATTGCGGTCGTTGATGCCGCGAAAGCGGACGATGACGACATTCTTCGCCTCGCGCACCTCGAGCACTTCAAAGGAACGGCCGTCCTCGGCATGAAGATGCCCGTAGTCGCCGATCGCCGCTGGTTCGGCGGCAAAGGACTTGACCCGCACTTCGCCGCGCAGGCCCTGCGCCGCGCCGATCGTTCCCATCAGGACAGGGTTGTTCAGTTTGGTCATCGCCGGGTCGTCTCCACAGTGTGCCCTTCGCATAAACGAAAACGGGCGGCATGAAAACGCCGCCCGCCTTCAAAAAAATATGCTGTCGCGCGGCTTATTCGGCAGCAGCAGCAGCGGCGTCTTCGGCCTTCTGCTTGGCTTCGGCGGCGCGTTCCTGGGCCTTCTTGCCCGGCACTGCCTTTTCCGGGTTGTTGCGGACTTCGCGGTTGGCAATGCCGGCCTCGTTGAGGAAGCGCAGAACGCGGTCGGTCGGCAGCGCGCCGTTCGACAGCCAATGCTGGATGCGCTCTTTGTTGAGTTCAACGCGCTTGGCGTCGTCCTTCTTCAGCATCGGGTTCCACGAACCGACCTTTTCCAGGAAGCGGCCGTCGCGCGGCGAACGCACGTCGGCAACGACGATCTGGTAGAACGGGCGCTTCTTGGAACCACCGCGGGCGAGACGAATTTTAAGTGCCATGTCATGTACTCCTTGAGATAATTTTCAGCCGCTTCTGACGACCGGATTGTTGGTGCTGTTTGCTTTGGGATTGATCTGGTCCGAAAACCGGTTTCCACTTTTCGGGATCAATCCTTGAGATCGGCAGCGATTGCTTCATGATGCCGGATCACCTCGTGGATGATGAAGTTCAGGAACTTCTCCGCGAAATCCGGATCCAGATGTGCGTCTTCGGCAAGCTGCCGAAGACGGGCGATCTGGTATTCCTCGCGCGCCGGGTCCGCCGGCGGCAAATTGTACTTGGCTTTCAGCACGCCCACCGCCTTGGTGCAGCGAAACCGTTCGGCCAGCATGTGGACGAGCGCCGCGTCGATGTTGTCGATCGACTGGCGATAGCTCGATAGTTCCTGTTTTACGGCGGGATCAATCATGCTCACCGATCCTCACTTCTTCTTCGGCAGGCCGGGAAGCCCCGGGAAGCCGCCGCCGAGACCGGGCAGCTTCATGCCGTTGCCCCCTAGACCGGGTAGGCCGCCCGACAATCCGCCGCCACCGGGCAGGCCCTTGCCGAGACCCGCTGCCTCGGCCTGTTTCTGCAGGGCTTCGAGCTGCTTGGGATCCATCTTCGACAGGTCCGGCATGCCGCCCATGCCGCCGCCCATGCCACCAAGTCCCATCTTGCCGGCAAGGCCGCCCATCATCTGCTTCATCATGCCGCCGCCCTTCTTGCCACCCATCATTTTCATCATGTCGGCCATCTGGCGGTGCATTTTGAGGAGCTTGTTGATTTCGCTGGCATCCGTGCCGGAGCCGGCTGCGATGCGCTTCTTGCGCGAATGCTTGAGAATATCGGGATTGGCGCGCTCGGCCTTGGTCATCGAGGAGATGATGGCGAGCTGGCGGCCGAACATCCTGTCGTCGAGGCCGGCGGCGGCCATCTTGTCCTTCATACCGGACATGCCGGGCATCAGCCCCATGATGCCACCCATGCCGCCCATCTTCTGCATTTGCCTGAGCTGGTCGGCGAGGTCGTTGAGATCGAACTTGCCGGTCTTCATCTTGGCGGCCATCGCCGCCGCCTTTTCGGCATCGATGTTTTCGGCAGCCTTCTCGACCAGCGAGATGATGTCGCCCATGCCGAGAATGCGGTCGGCGACGCGGCGCGGATGGAATTCCTCCAGCTCCGTCATCTTTTCACCAACGCCGATCAGCTTGATCGGCTTGCCGGTGACGGCACGCATCGAAAGCGCCGCACCGCCGCGGCCATCGCCGTCCATGCGGGTGAGGACAAGGCCGGTGATGCCGACGCGCTCGTCGAAATTGCGGGCGAGGTTGACGGCGTCCTGACCGGTCAGCGCATCGGCGACGAGCAGGATTTCATGCGGGTTCGAGCGGCGCTTGATCTCGGCCATCTCGATCATCAGCGGCTCGTCGATATGGGTGCGGCCGGCGGTATCGAGGATGACGATGTCATGGCCGCCGAGCTTGGCGGCCTGCACGGCGCGCGCGGCGATATCGGTCGGCGACTGGCCGGCGATAACAGGCAGCGTATCGACGCCGGTCTGCGCGCCGAGCTGGCGCAGCTGCTCTTGCGCAGCCGGACGGCGCGTATCGAGCGACGCCATCAGCACCTTCTTCTTGTCCCGCGTCGTCATGCGAAGGGCGATCTTGCCAGTCGTCGTCGTCTTGCCCGAGCCCTGCAGACCGACCATCATGATGACGACCGGCGCCGGCGCATTGAGATCGATCGGCACGCCTTCCGAACCCAGCATGTTGATGAGTTCGTCATGAACAATCTTGACAACCATCTGGCCGGGCTTGATCGACTTCAGGATTTCCGCACCGACCGCCTTTTCGCGCACCTTGTCGGTGAACGAGCGCACGACCTCGAGCGCGACGTCGGCTTCCAGAAGCGCACGGCGAACCTCGCGCAGGGCAGCCGTTACATCGGCTTCCGACAGCGCGCCACGGCCGGTCAATCCATTCAGAATGGATCCAAGGCGGTCCTGGAGACTTTCAAACATCGCTTCATCCTTGTCGTTTCGGACTTTTGGTTTTGCGCATATTCCTTTCTTTCTCGGCTTCGCCTCGAAAGGGACATGCGCGGATGCCCGAAACGTTGTGCTTTTCCTTGACGAAAACAAGACGCAAAGCCAAAAAGCACCCGAGGGCGCAACGCGCTGTCGGGTGTTGACCTCCGGGATCGCTTTATACCTTCTCAGGGTCCCGGTCGGCGGCTACAAGTCTTAGTTCTTGTCGCAGATTGCGGGCGGTAAACACGAAAGCGGCGGGAAAGTCAAGGTTTCAGACTGGCAATCGTCAAGTCAAGTCTCCAAATGCAGGACGTCGCGCCCAAAACCGCATGGAAGACGCATCACATGGCCGGAAATTCAAGACCTCGCAATCCTTATTACGCCGGCCCCGTCTCCGACCATTTCGACGGTACGTTCTTCTTCAACCCCGAAGGCGAGGCGCCGCTCGGCTTTCGGGAATTGATACGCTGGCAATTCGGCGGCGGCCGAACCGTCTGGCCGAAACAGGCACCAAGCCCCTTCCCGCCGGCAAAGCCCAACGACCGCGTCGATGCAGACGACCTGCGCGTCACCATGGTCGGCCATGCGACGCTGCTGATCCAGGTCGCCGGCCGCAATATCCTGACCGATCCGTTATGGTCTCCCCGCGCAAGCCCCTTTTCCTTTGTCGGCCCGCGGCGCGCGGTCGAGCCCGGCATCCGCTTCGAAGACCTGCCGCCGATCGATATCGTGCTCGTCACCCACAATCACTACGATCATCTCGATCTCGCCACCCTGAAATGGTTGCACGCAAAGCACGCACCGCACATCGTCACGCCGCTCGGCAACGACACGATCATCCGCCGCGCCATTTCCGCGGCGAGGATTTCCGCTGTTGACTGGGGCGACCGGCTCTCCTCTTGGGATGATATGACGATCGACTGCGAACCTTGCCACCACTGGTCGGCGCGGGGCACTCGCGATCGGCGCATGGCGCTCTGGGCCGCCTTCGTCATTTCGACGCCGGCCGGAAAGATCTACCACATCGGCGACACCGGTTTTCACGGCGGCATCAACTACCGCGCCGCCCACGAAAAACACGGACCCTTCCGCCTCGCAAACCTGCCGATCGGCGCCTATGAGCCACGCTGGTTCATGAAGGCACAGCACCAGAACCCGGCGGAAGCGGTCAAGGGCATGCAGCTCTGCAACGCGGCCTTTGTCGCAGGTCATCATTTTGCGACGATCCAGTTGACGAACGAGGGGATCGAGGAGCCGGTCGCCGCGTTGGCAAAGGCATTGAAAAAGCAGGGCGTTGCACCGGAGCATTTCCGGGCGCTGAGGGCGGGCGAGGTGTTCGATGTGCCCAAGGTTTAGCACGCACTCCTCCGTCATTCCGGCCTGACCCCGGGATCGGTCACAGGAATCCAGCCACGCGACGTCTGTCGTGTGAAAGGACTCATTTCATCCAACTCACCCGGCGTAACGGTTCCCTCGCCGCGCCGACACGCGGCGGCTGGATTCCGGTCAAGCCGGGATGACGGAGGATACGGAGCCGCCGGCGCGCGCGCTCACCATCACGCAAACGGACTCAATCCTCCGGAAACTCCCAATACTGCGGCAGATCATCCGTGATCTCGTACCAGGGCGCCTTCGACCCGACGAAGATATGTCCCGCCGGGCGGATCGACGGTGCATCCACCAGCGTGCCCATGGCAACATGGGCATAGGCGCCTTCGCGCACAACGGAGTAAAGCAGCGAGCCGCAGGTCCCGCAATGCACGTCATGCGCCTCGTTCCTGTCGCCATGAATCAGAAGGTTTTTCTCGCCTTTGACGAGGCGCAGCTTGTCCCGCTCGATCCCGGCGAAAGGCTTGAAGGCCGAACCGGTCGTGCGCCGGCAGTTCGAGCAATGACAGTTCATCGCATAGTTGAAGGAATCGTCGACCGCGTATTCAACGGTACCGCACATGCATTTGCCGGTCAGCGCGGGGATGGCGTCGAACATCTATTCTCTCCGGACGAGTCAATCATGCACCGCCAAGATACCTTTGATTGATGAGATCGCAATGGACTGAAGCCGGGCAGCGGTATCTGTCGTGTCGCTCGGCACTTCTCCCCGCTGGGGAGACGTGGGAGATCCACATTCCTCTCAAGACGGAGGTGAATTTCTCAACCGCCTCACCACTGGTAATTTCCCCTTAATTCCGCCATATACACCGCAAACGCAACGGAAGCGCCTCCATGAGCACAACGGTCGAATTCGCGAAGATGAACGGGCTTGGCAACAAGATCCTGGTCGTCGATATGCGCGGCCGCACGGACAGGATGACGCCGCAGGCCGCGATCGCGCTTAATGCCCATCTGGAAACCCGGTTCGACCAGATCATGGCGATTCATGATCCGAAGGCCCAGGGCACCGATGCATGGATCGACATCCTCAATTCCGACGGCTCGAAGGCGCAAGCCTGCGGCAATGGCACGCGCTGCGTCGTGCAGGCGTTGGCCAGTGAAACCGGCAGACGCGCTTTCACCCTCCAGACCGTAGCCGGCATCCTGAATGCCGAAGAGCATGCCGACGGAACGATTTCGGTGGACATGGGCACGCCGGTCTTCGAGTGGAGCCGCATTCCCCTGTCCGAGGAATTTTACGACACGAGCCGCATCGAGCTGCAGATCGGCCCGATCGACGACCCGATCCTGCATTCGCCCTCCGTCATGTCGATGGGCAATCCGCATGCGATCTTCTGGGTGGATCGCGACGTCATGTCATTCGATCTCGAACGGTTCGGCCCACTGCTGGAAAATCATCCGATGTTTCCCGAGCGCGCCAACATCACGCTGGCTCAGGTCACCTCGCCCTCGTCGCTGACGACCCGCACCTGGGAACGTGGCGCCGGCCTGACGCTCGCCTGCGGCTCCGCCGCCTGTTCCGCCGCAGTCTCGGCCGCCCGCACCGGCCGCACCGGCCGCAACGTGGCGATCACGGTCGCCAGCGCCACCCCGCCCGGCATTCTTTCCATCGAATGGCGCGAGCGCGACGGTCATGTCATCATGACCGGCCCGGCGGAATGGGAGTGGTCCGGCATCCTCGACCCCACGACGGGCCTCTGGTCCCGCGACGAAACCGAGGTTACAGGAAGCCGGGCGCTTTGAGCGGCGTCGATATCATAACCTTCGGCTGTCGCCTCAACACCTATGAATCCGAAGTGATGCGCGCGAAGGCCGAGAAGGCGGGGCTGAACAATGCCATCCTCGTCAACACCTGCGCCGTCACCGGCGAGGCCGTGCGCCAGGCACGTCAGGCCATCCGCCGCGCCCGCCGCGAAAACCCTGATGCCCGCATCATCGTCACCGGCTGCGCCGCTCAAGTCCAGAAACAGACCTTTGCCGACATGCCGGAAGTGGATGCCGTGCTCGGCAACGAGGAGAAACTGAAAAGCGCCTCCTACCGGTCGCTCCCCGATTTCGGCGTCTCGGCGGAAGAGAAGCTGCGTGTCAACGACATCATGAGCGTGCGCGAAACAGCACCTCAGATGGTCAGGTTGATCGAGGGACATGTGCGCGCCTTCATCCAGGTGCAGAACGGCTGCGATCACCGCTGCACCTTCTGCATCATCCCGTATGGCCGCGGCAATTCCCGCTCCGTGCCGATGGGCGCGGTCGTTGATCAGGCGCGCAAACTCGTAGAAAGCGGCTACCGCGAAATCGTGCTGACCGGCGTCGATGCGACGAGCTACGGCGCCGACCTCCCGGGCACGCCGACGCTCGGCCTGCTCGCCAGGACGCTGCTCAGTCAGGTCCCCGAAATCCGGCGCCTGCGCCTCTCCTCGATCGACAGCATCGAGGTGGACGGTCATCTGATGGACCTGATCGCTGAAGAGCCGCGCTTCATGCCGCATCTGCACCTTTCGCTGCAGCATGGCGACGACATGATCCTGAAGCGCATGAAACGCCGCCACAGCCGGGCTGACGCCCTGCATTTCATCGAGAACGTGCGCCGCCTGCGGCCGGGAACGAGCTTCGGCGCTGACATGATCGCCGGTTTTCCGACCGAGACGGAAGAGATGTTTGCGAATGCCGTGAGGCTCGCCGAAGAGGCGGGCATCGCCCATCTGCACGTCTTTCCCTATTCGCCACGAGAGGGAACGCCTGCCGCCCGCATGCCGCAGATCGACCGGGCTCTGGTCAAGGAACGCGCCGCCCGGCTGCGCGCCACTGGACTTCAGCTCCATCAGACCCATCTTGACAGCATGATCGGAACGCAGCAAAGCCTGCTCGTCGAGAACAACGGCTTGGCGCATACTGAAAATTTCACAGCGGCCGCTGTCCCCGGCCTGACGCCGCGCGATATGGTTGAGGTGACAATCACCGGCCACAATGGCAAACACCTCACGCATGTCACCCAAACCTCCTCAGCGGCCTTGGGATGACATGCAGGAAGACAAGACCTGAAGCGCGTCGCGCTTTGGACATGCAACTGACGGCCCGCGACGCGGCCCGGAGTCTTACGGATACCCCATGGCGCTCAGCTTTCTGAAAAAGGTTTTCACCTTCGGCAAAGACAAGCCGATCGAAGCCGAGCCCGCCGCCGTGCCTGCGGTCGACGAGGTCATGGATCTTGCCGAATCTGCCTTCAAGCCTGAAGAAAACCGGGCTATCGAAGCGGAGTTCGAGCCGCATTCGCGCACTGCGGACCTGCCGGTCGCCACCGATCCGGTGCTGCCGGAAGGAATGGACACGGCCGGCGGTCCCGCTGCGGATACCGCCGATGTACCGGAGTTCGAGGCAGAGACCGCGGAAGAAGAGGAACACGCCCTTCTCCCCCCGACCGAACAGATCGGCGATCTCGGCGTGATGCCGCTGTCGCTGCTGGAGGCGGAAGCCGAAGCGTCCGAGATCGAGGGAAGCGCGACACGCCCCTCTGTCCCGGAGCCTGTCCTCGGGCTTGCCGAAAGCAAAACCCGGGGGGGACATCTCCCCCTCAAGGGGGAAGATCAAACGGCGCCTGACGCAACTTCGCCGCAACTAAATGCCATCGATGCAATAAACGAGGCCGCCGCGGGCTCAATCTCCCCCCTTGAGGGGGAGATGTCGGCGGAGCCGACAGAGGGGGGTGGATCCGCCGCAATGCGGGACGCCGATACGCTCAGCGAAAGCGCGCCTCGCACGATCGCCCCTGTTGTGGTAGAGATGCCCGACAGGGCCGAGGGGGGTGACGAACTCTCCGCAAATGCAGAACCCGAACCGACGGCCGAAATTGCCCTCCCCAAGGGCTTCGCCCCGGGCCGCGCCCCGGAGCCTGAGCCGGAAGCGCCGAAACAGAAACTCACCTGGTTCCAGCGCCTGCGCCACGGCCTTGCACGCACCTCGTCGCAGCTGACCGGCCAGATCACGGCGCTCTTCACCAAGCGCAAGCTCGACGATGAGACGTTGCAAGATCTGGAAGATCTCTTGATCCAGGCCGATCTCGGTGTCGAGACGGCGCTGCGGGTCACCGACACACTGGCCTCCGAGCGCTACGGCAAGGACGTAACCGGCGAGGATGTCACCCGCATCATGGCGGCCGAAATCACCAAGGTCCTTGCCCCGGTCGCCAAGCCGCTACAGCTCGACCTCTCTCATAAGCCGCATGTCATCCTCGTCGTCGGCGTCAACGGCACCGGCAAGACGACGACCATCGGCAAGCTTGCCGCCAAGCTTTCGGGCGCCGGCCTGAAGGTCATGCTTGCCGCCGGCGACACGTTCCGCGCGGCAGCCATCGAACAGCTGAAGATCTGGGCCGAGCGCACCAAGTCCGACATCGTCTCCTCTAGGCTCGGCGCCGATGCCGCCGGCCTCGCCTACGAGGCCTTCGAGCAGGCCCGCCAGAAGAAAAGCGACGTGCTGATCATCGATACCGCCGGCCGGCTGCAGAACCGCGCCGAGTTGATGGCCGAACTTGAGAAGATCGTCCGCGTGCTGGGCAAGCTCGATCCGGACGCGCCGCACACCGTGCTGCAGACGCTCGATGCCACCACTGGCCAGAACGCCCTCAATCAGGTCGAGATCTTCCGCAATGTCGCCGGCGTCAACGGCCTGATCATGACCAAGCTCGACGGCACGGCGCGCGGCGGCATCCTCGTTGCCATCTCTGCCAAGCACAAGTTGCCGGTCTATTTCATCGGCGTCGGTGAAGGCGTGGATGATCTCGAGCCTTTCGAGGCCAGCGACTTTGCCCATGCCATTGCCGGGATTGCCCATTGATGCCACGCCGTGGGAAGCGTACATGGCGGGGCGAAACAAAAAGGGTTTGACCGATCCCATGAAATTCGAAAGCGACACCACGCCCACTAGCGCCGACCGGCACCATCCCATGCTCAAGCTGGCGCTGGAACTCGGACCGCTGCTCGTCTTCTTCTTCGCCAATCTACGCGGTGAATGGCTGGCTGCGAACTTTCCGGTTCTGTCCTTGCTCGGCGGGCCGCTTTTCATCGCAAGCGGTCTCTTCATGGCGGCGACAGTGATTTCGCTCGTCGTTTCCAAGGTCGTGCTTGGCCACCTGCCCATCATGCCCTTCATATCGGGCATCGTCGTCATCGTCTTCGGCGGCCTCGGCATCTATCTGCAGGACGAACTCTTCTTCAAGATGAAGCCGACCATCATCAACACGCTGTTCGGTGTCGTGCTGCTGGGCGGCCTTGCCTTCGGTAAATCGCTGCTCGGTTATGTCTTCAACGCCGCCTTCCAACTCGATGCGGAAGGCTGGCGCAAGCTGACGCTGCGCTGGGGTGTGTTCTTTCTGTTCCTTGCCATCCTCAATGAGATCGTCTGGCGCGGCGCCAACGCCTATTATCTGCCCGACGCCAAGGCCGCCGACGATTTCTGGGTCGCTTTCAAGGTCTGGGGTACCATGCCGGTCACGCTCGCCTTCACCATGTTCCAGATGCCGCTGATCATGAAGCACTCGCCGAATCCGCCGGAAGAGGCCGGCAAGTGAGCGCCATTGACGCTCGGAACCCCGCGCAACGGCAAACCGCTTGGCTTCTCGCCTGCGCCGCCATCCTCGGCCTGCAGATCGTCATCCAATATTTGATGGGCCGGACGCCGATCTGCGAGTGCGGCTATGTCAAGCTGTTCGAGCCCGTTGCCAACGGTCCCGGCAATTCTCAGCACCTGGCCGACTGGTACACGCCGTCGCATATCATTCACGGCTTCCTGTTCTACGGCCTCGCCCGCCTGTTGCTGCGCCGCAAGCCGCTGGCCGCAAAATTGCTGCTCGCGCTCCTCGTCGAATCCGGCTGGGAACTGCTGGAAAACTCGCCCATCATCATCGACCGCTATCGCACGGCGACCATCTCGCTCGACTATTACGGCGACAGCATTCTGAATTCGGCGATGGACACGATCTTCATGACGCTGGGTTTTTTGCTTGCCTGGCGCGCGCCGGTCGCCGCCACCGTCGCCATTGCAATAGCCTTCGAGATTTTCACCGGCTGGCTGATCCGCGATAACCTCACCTTGAACGTGGTGATGCTGGTTTATCCGCTGGAAGTGGTGAAGGCGTGGCAGAGCGGTCTTTGAGACACACCGCCGGGCGCTGTCATTAAGGAGGCCGGCCGTTTGCAAAGGATGCTCGGATCAAGCCCGAGCATGACTGAAAAGAGAGGTCGGTCCGGGTCTCAGGAGCCAGCCACAGCCTTCTCGATTGCCGGGTACAGCCCTTCCTTCAGGCTTTTCTCGTCGAACGGACCGACGCGCTTGTAGACGATGATACCGTTGGCGTCGACCAGATAGGACTCCGGAATGCCGTAGACGCCCCAGTCGATCGCCGCCTTGCCGCGCGGATCGATGCCGACGGCGGAGAACGGATTGCCGAGTTCGCCGAGGAACCGCAGCGCATTGTCCGTCTGGTCCTTGTAGTTGATCCCGACCACCGTCAGCCGCGTGTCCTTGGCGAGCTCAAGAATGATCGGATTTTCCTCGCGGCAGGGCACGCACCAGGACGCCCAGACATTGACCAGCGTCAGCTTGCCCTTGATCGCCGCGTCGGTCAGCGCCGGCATGGCAGCCCCCTTGAAGGTCGCGCCTTCGAGCGGCGGCAGGTCGAGCGACGGCGCCTTGGTGCCGATCAACGCGGAGGGGATTTCGCTGATATTCCGGCCAGAATCGAGCTGGCTCCAGAAAATCACCGCCAACCCGGCAAAAATCAGAAGCGGGAGAGCCGCAAAGACGATGCGCATCTTGCCCGGCCGGCCCGGCTCGATCGGTGTCTCGACGCTCATTGCGCCTCTCCGGCCTGCGCCGACCGGCGGCGGATGCCGGCGTCATCGAGCGTCTGCAATTCGCGGCGGCGGGCGCGTCCATCGGCCCAGACCCAGAGGCTGAGCACCGCAACGATGACGGCGGCGATGCCATAGCTGGCGGCGACGTAGGCGGTGTGGGTCATCATGATCAGACCTCCCGGCCCGCGGCCCTCGCCGCCTGGCGGCGCATCGAGGTCACCCGGCGGCGCCAGATCTCGTTGCGCATCGCGGCGACATGCAGCGTGAAGAACAGAAGCGTGAAGGCAACGGCCATCACCAGCAGCGGCCACAGGAACTCCGGATCGATCGAGGAGCCGCCGAGCCTGAGAACACTTGCGGGCTGATGCAGCGTGTTCCACCATTCGACCGAGAACTTGATGATCGGAATGTTGACGAAGCCAACGAGGATCAGGACGGCCGACACCTTCGCCGCCTTTCCGGGGTCGTCCATCGCTCGGTTGAGCGCGATCAGCCCGAGATACATCAGGAAGAGCACGAAAACCGAGGTCAGGCGCGCGTCCCAGACCCACCAGGTGCCCCACATCGGCTTGCCCCAGAGGGAGCCGGTGACGAGCGCGAGAAAGGTGAAACAGGCGCCGATGGGTGCTGCGGCCCGGGCAGAAACATCGGCGAGCGGGTGCCGCCAGACCAGCGTTCCGAGCGCCGACATCGCCATCACCGTGTAGCACATCATCGACAACCAGGCGGCAGGCACGTGCACATACATGATGCGCACCGTCTCGCCCTGCTGGTAGTCGCCCTCGGTGGTGAAGGAAAGGGTGAGCCCGATCGCAAACAGCCCCGCCGTCAGACCGGCAAGCCACGGCAGGACGCGCGCCGCCAGGACTAGAAACCGGGTGGGATTGGCAAGGTCGCTGAACTTGCGGATGGCCAGACTGTTTTCGCTCATGATGCTTCTTTAACGCCGAAGCGCCTTTTCTTCAATGAAGACTGTGCGATCACATTTGCGTCAGAGCGCCACGCGTTCAATGAACGCGTAAAGGTCGCTCCATTTTTTAATTCTAGAAGACGGAATGCCCTAGTCCGACGCGGAGCGCAGCGCCAGTGCCGCCGAGAGCGGTCCGATCACCGCAAAGAAAAGCGTGATCGCGATCAATATCAGGAAAGGCGGCAGGAATGGTGCGGGATCCTCGACAGCCGCATAGGCTGCACTGACGCCGAAGATTAGGACCGGAATGGTGAGCGGCAACACCAGTATCGACACCAGCAGTCCACCGCGCGGCAGCGTTACAGCAACAGCAGCACCGGCCGCGCCGATGAGGGCGATGGCAGGCGTGCCGGCGAGCAGCGTCAGCATGGTCGCGCCGATCGCAAGCTCGTTCATGTTCATGAACAGCCCCAGCAGCGGCGAGGCGATCACCAGCGGCAGGCCGGTCGCCGCCCAGTGTGCAAGGCACTTCACCAGCACCGTCAGCACCAGCGGCGTCTCCTGCATCAGCAGCAGGTCCAGCGATCCATCCTCGCGCTCCGCCTGGAACAGCCGGTCGAGGCCGAGGAGCGAGGCAAGCAGCGCGCCGATCCAGAGGATCGCCGGGCCGATGCGTGAGAGCAGGTTGAGATCCGGACCGACGGCGAACGGCACGACGGCGACCACCGTCATGAAGAACAGCACGCCGATCAGAGCCCCGCCGCCGGCGCGCATTGCGAGTTTGAGGTCGCGGAGGAAGAGGGAGGTCATAAAGCGATCCCCGGAATGTTTGGCGAAGGCCCCCTCATCCGGCCCTTCGGGCCACCTTCTCCCCGCTGGGGAGAAGAGGGAGCGGATGTCTGCTCCCTAAAACCCGATGCACTCTCGAAACCAGAGGCTCCTGATTTTCGGCCGGCCGGCCGCAGACACCCTCTTCTCCCCAGCGGGGAGAAGGTGGCCCGAAGGGCCGGATGAGGGGGGGTGGCACGGCAAGGAGCCAGTCGATCTCCCCCCTTGAGGGGGGGGTGCCCGACAGGGCAGAGAGGGGTAAATGCGGCAAACTCGATCCTCAAACAACTTCCCCCGCAAACCCCGTCATCCGCAATTCCCTCCCCTCAACCCCCAGTGGCTGATGCGTCGCTGCCACGACGATGCCGCCCGTGCCGAGATGGTGCGTTACCAGAGCGGCGAACAACTGGTCAGCACGCGCATCGAGCGCCGCCGTCGGCTCGTCGAGGAGCCAGATCGGACGATGGGCGACGAGCAGCTTGGCCATCGCCATCCGCCGCTGCTGACCGGCCGACAGATAGCCGAACGGCAGGTGCGAGATGCCGCCGAGCCCCAGCGCTTCGGTGGCCTCCTCAATGCCCGTCCCGGACCTGCCGGTCGAATCACCCATGAAGGATTTCCAGAAGGAAAGATTTTCAGCGACCGTGAGTTCGCGCTTCATCGCATTGCGGTGGCCGAGATAGTGGCAGAGTTCGCGCGGGTGGCCGATTGCCGACGCCACTCCGTCCAGTCGCACCGTGCCGGATTCAGCCGCCAGAAGGCCTGCCAGAACGCGCAGCAGCGTCGACTTTCCCGACCCGTTCGGCCCCGTCACGACAAGGGCTTGTCCGGCCTTGAGAATGAACGAAATGTCGTGGAAAATCAGGTCCTCGCCGCGCTTCGCACTGAGGCCTTCGACGACGAGGCTGATCGGCATTCACATTCCTTTTACGACGTTCGTCGCAACGCAAAAAAATTGTCTCAAATTGGTTGACGTTGGTCTGGCACGTTCCGGAGAAATTATCTATAACCGCCCCAACACGCCAGCGGTCGGCGTGAATTTCATCCTAGCGCCGAACATGGAATGATTTCCACGTACGGACAGCGGAAATGGCCGTACCCGCATCCCATATCGCGCATATTGCGCTCGGGCGTTCGTACGTCACTTTTGGCGATCAAACGGAACGGGGTATCCAGTGTCCAAATCCCTTGACAGTTTCAATTGTCGGTCGACGCTCTCGGTCAACGGCACAGACTATGTCTATTTCAGCCTGCCGAAAGCCGAAGCGAACGGCCTAACCGGCGTTTCCAAGCTCCCCTATTCGATGAAGGTGCTGCTCGAGAACCTGCTGCGCAACGAAGACGACCGCTCGGTCACCAAGCAGGACATTCTGAACGTCGCCGCCTGGCTCACCGATAAGGGAACGGCCGAAAACGAAATCGCCTACCGCCCCGCCCGCGTGCTGATGCAGGACTTCACCGGCGTCCCGGCCGTGGTCGACCTCGCCGCGATGCGCGACGCCATGGTTTCGCTCGGCGGCGATCCGGAAAAGATCAATCCGCTGGTGCCTGTCGATCTTGTCATCGACCATTCCGTCATCGTTGACGAATTCGGTACACCGACTGCCTTTGCCAAGAACGTCGAGCTCGAATACGCGCGCAACGGCGAACGCTACCGCTTCCTGAAGTGGGGCCAGCAGGCGTTCAAGAATTTCCGCGTCGTTCCGCCCGGCACCGGCATCTGTCATCAGGTGAACCTCGAATATCTCGGCCAGACCGTCTGGACGAAGGAAGAAGACGGCGAGATCACCGCCTATCCGGATACCTGCGTCGGCACCGACAGCCATACGACCATGATCAACGGTCTCGGCGTCCTCGGCTGGGGCGTTGGCGGCATCGAAGCGGAAGCGGCCATGCTCGGCCAACCCGTCTCCATGCTCCTGCCGGAAGTTATCGGCTTCAAGCTGACCGGCAAGCTCAAGGAAGGCGTCACCGCCACCGACCTCGTCCTGATGGTCGTGCAGATGCTGCGCAAGAAGGGCGTCGTTTCGAAGTTCGTTGAATTCTTCGGTTCCGGCCTCGACAACATGACGCTCGCCGACCGCGCGACGATCGGCAACATGGGTCCGGAATATGGCGCGACCTGCGGCTTCTTCCCGGTCGATTCCGAAACCATCAACTACCTCACCATGTCCGGCCGCGAAGAACAGCGCATCGCGCTGGTCGAAGCCTATTCCAAGGCGCAAGGCATGTGGCGGGAAGGTGACGGCGCCGACCTCGTCTTCACCGACACGCTCGAGCTCGACCTCGGCGACGTGGTTCCCGCCATGGCGGGTCCGAAGCGTCCGGAAGGCCGCATCCCGCTCGAAAACATCGCTTCGGGCTTCGCTGGTTCGCTTGAGAGCGACTACAAGAAGCCCGGTCAGCTTTCCGCCCGCTATCCGGTCGAAGGCATGGACTACGATATCGGTCACGGTGACGTGGCGATTGCGGCCATCACCTCCTGCACCAATACGTCCAACCCGTCCGTGCTCATCGCGGCCGGCCTTCTTGCCCGCAACGCCGTTGCCAAAGGCCTGAAGACCAAGCCGTGGGTCAAGACCTCGCTCGCGCCCGGAAGCCAGGTAGTCGGCGAGTACCTTGCCAAATCCGGCCTGCAGGCTGACCTCGACAAGCTCGGCTTCAACCTCGTCGGCTTCGGTTGCACGACCTGCATCGGCAATTCCGGCCCGCTGCCGGCGCCGATCTCGAAGACGATCAACGAGAAGGGCCTGATTATGTCCGGCGTTCTCTCGGGCAACCGCAACTTCGAAGGCCGTATCTCGCCGGACGTCCAGGCCAACTACCTCGCCTCGCCGCCGCTGGTCGTTGCCTATGCGCTCGCCGGCACCGTGCAGAAGGACCTGACGACCGAGCCGCTTGGAACGGGCAGCGATGGCCAGCCGGTCTATCTCAAGGATATCTGGCCGACCTCGCAGGAAATCCAGGAATTCATCCTGAAATACGTCACCCGCGCGCTCTACGCATCGAAATATGCCGACGTGTTCAACGGCGACGAGAACTGGCAGGCGGTTCAGGTTCCGGCAGGCCAGACCTATGCATGGGACGACGACTCGACCTATGTGCAGAACCCACCCTATTTTGTCGGCATGGGCAAGACCGGCTCGGGCATCTCCGATATCAAGGGCGCCCGCGTGCTCGGCCTGTTCGGCGACAAAATCACTACCGACCACATCTCGCCGGCCGGCTCGATCAAGGCGGCCTCTCCGGCTGGCGCGTACCTCATCGATCATGGCGTCGGCGTTGCCGACTTCAACCAGTACGGCACGCGCCGCGGCAACCATGAAGTGATGATGCGCGGCACATTCGCCAATATCCGCATCCGCAACCACATGATGGGACCGAATGGCAAGGAAGGCGGCTATACGATCCACTATCCTTCGAAGGAAGAGATGTCGATCTACGACGCGGCCATGCAGTACAAGGCCGAGGGCGTTCCGCTCGTCATCTTCGCCGGTGTCGAATACGGCAACGGCTCCTCGCGCGACTGGGCGGCCAAGGGCACCAACCTGCTCGGCGTCAAGGCCGTGATCGCCCAATCCTTCGAGCGCATCCACCGCTCCAACCTCGTCGGCATGGGGATCGTGCCCTTCGTCTTCGAGCAGGGTACGACCTGGGAATCGCTCGACCTCAAGGGCGACGAGCTTGTCACCATCGACAATCTCACCAATGTTCAGCCGCGCGAGAAGCGGGTGGCAAAGATCACCTACAGCGACGGCACGGTGAAGGAAGTTCCGCTCATCTGCCGCATCGATACGCTCGATGAGGTGACCTACATGAACAATGGCGGCATCCTGCAGACCGTTCTGCGCGATCTCGCCGCCTGATCACGCCGGGTGAAAACAGGGGCCGGGGCTGCAAAAGCCCCGGCCTTTTTGCGTTCTGGCGCGCTAAAGATCTGCTATGCCGCGCGGCTCACTCCAACGTGACTTTCTGTTGAAAGACGAGCGGCGTATGAAAAGGCTTCCAATTGCTTCGCAGCTCCCCCGTGTCCTTGAAATGGAACTCCCGATGCCTGGATCACTTCACCTTCGCCGCATCATGCTCGCCTGCGGCCTTGGCGTTATGGCACTGCCGGTCGCCGCCGGCCAACCGGCAGGTGTCGTCGAACTGTTCACCAGCCAGGGCTGTTCCTCCTGCCCGCCGGCGGATGCGGCCCTGAAGAAACTCATCGACGACGGCAAGGTCGTCGCACTTTCCTATCACGTCGATTACTGGAACTATCTCGGCTGGGCCGACACGCTCGCCACCAAGGACAACACTGCCCGGCAATATGCCTATGCCCGGATGCTCGGCCGCAGCGGCGTCTATACGCCCCAGGCCATCCTCAACGGGCGTGACCACATCAACGGCGCTGATCTCGATGGCATCAACCGGCGGCTGGCGGAAATGAGCGTCAAAGGCAAGGGCTTGGCCGTTCCGATCAACGCGGCGGTGCGCAAGGATGAGGTCGACATCAACGTCGGCGCCGGCAATGGCAAGGCCAATGTCGTCGTCGTCTATTTCAACCGCGAACACCTGGTGGACGTCAAGAAGGGCGAAAACAGCGGCAAGCGAATCTCCTACTGGCACTCCGTGCGCGATATCCAGACGATCGGCATGTGGGACGGCAAACCGGTCAGTTTCGTGCTGCCGGCCTCGGTCCTCAACGAGGGTGAAAACGGCGGCTGTGCCGTGCTCTTGCAGAAGATGAAGGATAATGAAACCCCTGGTGCGATCCTCGGCGCGACGACCGTCATGGCGGACAGCGCCGCCAACTGACTTTGCAGAATTATGGTTCGGCCCGGCAGCATCGAGGGGCTGGGGCTGAGGGTTCGAAGATACCGGACCGAACCGGCCATGTTTCTTGGCAACGGACGCTGCCAGGAAACATGACGTTTGGAGTGGCCGCGCCCGATGGACGCTGGATGGCCAACCACTCCAAGACTGCATCCGCTCGAAAAACGCATTCCCCGAGCAGACAGGCAGACCGGACACCTGGGAGGACTCCCCTATGTCGGCGCGGGCGAGTGTCGTTTCGAATTGGGGCACGGTTTTGGCTGAAATGCGGCACAAAGAAAAAAGTCTCTGGCAATCCTGGGCCGCTTGCGGCTTGCATTTCGGCGAAGGTCAGGCAAACTGTAACCGTCCTGTCACAATAAAGCCGGGGTAACGATGACCGATCAGCCGGATTTGCCGCAAGGCGAGACCCGTTCCGAAAGGCAGCCAACCTCCAATGTGGTTGTCCAACTGCACGAATACCGCAGCAGCAGCCAGGACCCGCTTCCCGTCACCTTTCACCGCTGGGAACTCGACCTGATCCTCAGGGTTTACGGTCGCATGGTTGGCGAGGGCGAATGGCGCGACTATGCGATGGACCACCTGCGCGACAGGGCGGTCTTCTCGGTATTCAAGCGCTCCGGCGAAATGCCGCTCTTCCGGATCGAGAAAAACCCCAAGCTGGCAGCAAAGCAGGGCGCGTACAGCGTCGTCAACACCCAAGGGATGATCCTGAAACGCGGCCATGACCTGCAGCAGGTTCTGAAAGTGTTCGACAAGATGCTGAAGCTGATCGAAACCTGATTCAGCCCCGATATAGCGTATCCGGATAGACGCCGGGCTCCGGATCGGTCGTCAGCCCCTCACCGAGCGGCAGTTGCATGATGATCGTGTCGAGCCAGCGGCCGTGCTTGAAGCCAGTGCCCTTCATCGATCCGCCATGTTCGAAGCCGGCCGCGCGGTGCACCGCCACAGAAGCCGGATGCGCACCGCCGATGACGGCGACCATCTGGCGGAAGCCGAGTTCCGTGCAGCGACGGATCAGTTCGGCCAGCAGAGCCTTGCCCACGCCCTGTCCCCTCGCCTCCGGCGCCAGATAGATCGAATCCTCGACCAGGAAGCGATAGGCCGGCCGTGTCCGGAATGCCGAGGCATAGGCATAACCAAGCAGGAGGCCATCGGGAGCGATCGCGGTGATATAAGGATAACGATTGCTGACGATCGCTGAAAACCGCAACGCCATTTCCGCTTCGGCCGGAGGGGTTATCTCATAGGAGGCAACGCCGTTGAGGACCGATTCCCGGTAAATATCGGTGATGGCCGGAATGTCGGCAAGGGTGGCATCGCGCAGGGTGAAAGACATGGGAAAGGCCTGATTGGGTGGAGCGGCTTGTTCTCTGCCATACCGACATGGTGCGATCAAGCAAGCTCAGAACTTCGGCGCCAGGCAACAAAAAAAGGCGGCCAAAGCCGCCTTTTTCGATTGTTTGCCGGTTTCGACTATTCGCGGTTTCCGAGGAAACGCAGCAGGAACAGGAACAGGTTGATGAAGTCGAGGTAAAGCGTCAGTGCGCCCATGATGGCCTTGCGGCCGGCGACTTCGGCACCGTCTGCTTCAAAGTACATTTCCTTGATCTTCTGGGTATCCCAGGCAGTCAGGCCGGCAAAGATCAGAACGCCGATGACGGAGATCGCAAAATCAAGCGCGGACGAGCCGAGGAAGATGTTGACGATCATGGCGATGATCAGGCCGAACACACCCATGATCAGGAACGAGCCCATGCCGGACAGGCTACGCTTGGTGGTGTAGCCATAGAGCGATAGACCGCCGAACGAAGCCGCCGTGACGAAGAACGTCTGGACGATGCTCTGGCCGGTATAGATCAGGAAGATCGACGACAGCGAAAGACCCATCAGGCCAGCATAGACCCAAAAGGTGGTCTGCGCGGCGGACACGCTCATGGAATTGATGCGGAAGCTCATGTAGAACACCAGTGCCAACGGCGCGAGTATGACGACCCACTTCAGCGGGCTCACGTAAATCGCCTGACCGAAGGCGGTCAGCTGTCCGTCCGCAAATGCGAATTGGAAGGCGGCGAAGGCGGCGATACCGGTGATCGCCAGACCAAGGGCCATCAGGTTGTACACCTTGAGCATATAGGTGCGCAGACCTTCATCGATTACGGCCCCCGTCTGCGCACCAGTCTGCGCCGTCCGGGTTTGGTAGTTTCTAAGATCAGCCATAGTTTCCTCTTATAAGCCCCGGTTAAGTTTACGGTGTCAGGCCACGAGGGCGCGTCGTTTTCAAGATGCCAGCCACCCGGCCCAGGCGCCGCTGCGGGGCTCCAGCATGCCTCAGTAGAATATGATGTCGAAATATGACTTGCACAAGACCGGTAGGGCCGTGAATCGCTCGAAAAGCAGCCCTGAACGCCTTTTGCGCCATAACGTTAACGGTTAACTGGCCGATCAGAGTTCTCGCAGCACCGGTGCGGCTTTCTGGCCGAGCACCCGCCAGGTGCCGGCAAGGCCGAAACCGACGGTGACGATCAGGGCGACCGCCATTGTCACCAGGGCAACGTCCGGCAGGAAGGACGACGGTAAGGTCATGACCTGGCTCACCACGTACCACGCCGCCATGCCGCCAGCAAACAGCGCAAAGATGGCCGTCGACAGGCCAAGCATCGCGTATTCGTAGCAGAAGGCGCGGATCAGCGTCGAGCGCGTCGCCCCGAGCGTCTTCAGGACGACGGCATCGTGGGTGCGGGCGCGGTTGCCGGCAGCCAGTGCTCCAGCCAGCACCAGAACCGAGGCGACGAGCGCGACGGCGGCGGCAGCGCGGATGGCGGTCGCAAGCTGCCCGAGCAGTTGATTGATGATATCGAGCGCATCCTTGACGCGGACACTGGTGATCGTCGGATAGGCATTGGTCACGGCCTTCAGCGCCGCCGCCTCATCAGCCGCCGTGGCGTTGGGATCGATGACCGTGGCGAGCCAGGCATGCGGCGCGCCGGCAAAGGTGTTCGGCGAGAACACCATGACGAAATTGATCGAGAGGGATTCCCATTCCACCCTGCGGAAATTGGCGATCCGGGCGGTGATATTGCGGCCGAGTACGTTGATAGTGACGGTATCGCCGAGCTTCAGGCCGAGTTCGCCGGCTTCTTCCGCCGAAAAGGAGACGAGCGGCTCGCCGGAATAGTCCGGCGCCCACCAGCTGCCCTGCGTCAGGGACGAATTTTCCGGCCGGTTTTTAGCATAGGTGATGCCCCGGTCGCCACGCAGGACCCACTGTCCGCCTGGCGGCACATTCATCTTGGTCACATCCTGCCCGTTGAACGCCAGGATACGGCCGCGCAGCATCGGCACTTCGACGATCTTGCCCTGCGGTAGGGTCTTCTGCAGCAGCGTGCGGAAGCCATCGACCTCGGCGCTCTGAATATCGACGAAGAAGAAGTTCGGCGCCCGCTCCGGCAGGTTGCCGGTGAGCTCTCGGCGCAGATTGCCGTCGATCAGCGCGATCGTGACGAGAAGCGCAAGACCGAGGCCGAGCGACAGGACCACGGACGGCGTCAGCGCGCCGGGGCGATGGATATTGCCGATGGCGAGCCGGAACGCTGGTGAGCTGACACGCGGCGACCGGCGGGCAAGCATGGCGACGAGAACGGCGACGCCGCGCAGCACGATGAAGGCGAAGGCAATGGCACCGAGGAAGGTGAGCGAGATCCTGCGGTCATAGGCCGTCAGGATGGCAAGGCCGGCAAGCGCTGCAAGGCAGAGAGCGGCGGCCAACAGATAGGGCCAGGACGGCAGGCGCGACCGTTCGAAGCTCTGCTCGCGGAAGAGCGCGGTCGCCGGCACCTCGCGGGCATGGCCGAGCGGGAGGATGGCAAAGGCGAGCGCGGTCAGGAGGCCGAACAACGCGGCAAGGCCAAGTGCGGCCGGATAAAGCTGGAAGGCGGTGGACACCGGCAGCATCCCGGCCAGGAATTGCGCCGCGACAAAGGGAATGAGTGCGCCGAGCACAAGGCCGATGCCGATGCCGATCAGCGCGATCATCAGGATCTGGATGAGATAGATGGCCGTGACCGTCGCGGCGGGCGCACCGACGCATTTGAACGTCGCGATGACGCCTCGCTTGGAATCGAGGTAGGAGCGCACCGCATTGGCAACGCCGACGCCGCCGACGATGAGGGCGGTCAGGCCGACGAGGGTCAGGAACTGCGAGAAACGGGTGATGTTCGCCGTCAGCGCCGGCGCCGCGTTCTGGCTGGTGCGGATCGACCACCCGGCCTGCGGGAATTTCTCCTCGGCCTGCCGGCGCAGGGCGGGAACGCTGGAGGGATCGTCGACCTTCACCTTGTAGACATGTTCGACGAGACTTCCCGTCTGCACCAGCCCGGATGCCGTAAGCGCCTCCGCGGACAGAAGCAGGCGCGGCGCAAAGCCGAACCCGTCCGACAGGGCGTCTGGCTCGCGAATGATCAGGCCCGAAATACGGATGCGGGCCGTGCCGAGCAGGATTTCGTCGCCGGCCTTGATGCCGAGCCGCTCCAGAAGCAGTGGGGCCGCAAGCGCATCATGGACACCGCCATGACTGGCCAGCAGGCCGGCGAGCGGTGCCGCCGGCTCGCTTTCGAGCTTGCCGTAGAGCGGATAGGCGCCATCGACGGCCTTCAGCTCGACCAGCGCCTGGTTGGAGCCATCGGGAAGCCGAGCCATGGACCGCAGACCGGCAGACACCGCGATCGTGCCCATGTCATCGATGAATGCCTTTTCCTCAGGCGTGGCGACACGGTTGTTGAGTTCGAAGCGGATATCGCCGGCCAAAAGCTCGCGGCCCTGGCTGGCGATCGACATGGTGATCGACTGCGACAGCGAGTTGACGCCGGCGATGGCGGCCGTGCCGAGCGCAACGCAGGCGAGGAAAATGTAGAAGCCCTTCAGGCCGCCTCGCATTTCGCGCAGCGCCAGGCGAAAGGCCAGCCCAAGACGAAGGCCGCTGGCAACGTGCGCCGTCATGCGGAAACCGCCTTCGACAGCGATGCGGCAACCAATGGGTCGTGCCCGGAACCGGAGAGGATTTCACCGGAACGGACCCGCACCTGGCGTGAGCAGCGGGCGGCAAGCGAGGCATCATGGGTCACGAGGACGAGCGTCATGTCGCGCTCGGCCTGCTTGGAGAAAATGAGATCGGCCACCTGGCGGCCGGTTTCGGCATCGAGATTGCCGGTGGGTTCATCGGCAATGAGGAGCTTCGGCGCCGGCGCCAGCGCGCGAGCGATCGCCACGCGCTGCTGCTCGCCGCCGGAAAGCTGGCCGGGATAATGCGACAGGCGCTCGCCAAGGCCGACGGAGGCGAGCTCCTGCCGGGCGATCTCGAAGGCGTTGCGGACATTGGCAAGCTCGAGCGGCACGGCGACATTTTCGAGTGCCGTCATGTTCGGGATCAGATGGAAGGACTGGAAGACGATGCCGATATTGCGGCCGCGGAATTCCGCAACCCGGTCTTCGCTCAAGCCGTGCAGCGGCGTGCCATCGATGGTGATTTCGCCGCTGTCGAGGCGTTCCAGACCGGCGAGAACCATCAGCAGCGTCGACTTGCCGGAGCCCGAGGGGCCGACGATGCCGACCGATTCACCGGCGTCGATGATCAGATCCATGCCCTTCAGCACATGAACGGACGCGGCGGCCTGGCCGAGTGTCAAATCCGCATTTTTCAGTTCGATCATGGTTTTTGCCAAGGGAAACTGTCCTATATATGTATAATATGGAGATTGCCGGAAGGGCTGACTTTTACCGATTTAAGGGCGCATTCATGCGATTAAAAGGTTTCATGGCATTTTTGTTGGCGATCACGGCAATTGTGATCGCCTCGGTCCCGGCCCATTCCGCCACGCTCAATCTCGTCGGCTTTGGTGACAGCCTGATGGCCGGGTACCAATTGCCGCCGGAAGATGCCTTTCCCGCCCGTCTGGAAAAGGCCTTGCGCGCAAAAGGCCATGACGTGACGATCGCCAATGCCGGGGTTTCCGGGGATACGACCTCGGGCGGACTGGCGCGGATCGACTGGTCAGTGCCCGAGGGCACCAAGGGCGTGATCCTCGAACTCGGCGCCAATGACGCTCTGCGCGGCATCGCGCCCGAAGAAAGCCGCAAGAACCTTGTCGCCGTGATCGAGAAGCTGAAATCGCGCGGCATCGCGGTCCTGCTTGTTGGCATGCTGGCGCCGCCGAACATGGGCGGCGACTATGCCGGCCGGTTCAATCCGATTTATCCGGAGCTTGCCAAGACCTACGGCACCGAACTCTATCCATTTTTTCTTGACGGCGTGGTGGAGAATGCCAAGCTCAAGATCGAGGACGGCATGCATCCGAACGGCGATGGCATCGGCATCATGGTCGAGCGCTTCCTGCCCGTCGCCGAACGCTTCGTGCAATCGCTTTCAACAGGAGGCTGAGGAACCGGGAAAAAAATGAACTCTTGTTCAACGACTGTTAATTGCGTTGGATAAATATTGCAGGTGCGAAATTATAGTTGCGCGCAGGTGTCAGGCGTGATTCGCTGACGATATCTGCTAGAGATTCGGGGAGCTCGTCATGCCGAGACTTTTCACCGCCCTCGAGATACCGCGTAATGCCGCGATGAGCCTTTCATTGTTGCGTGGTGGTCTACCCGGTGCCCGCTGGATCGATGTGGAGAACTACCACATCACGCTCCGCTTCATCGGTGACGTTGACAACCGAACCGCAGACGAGATCGTCCACCGCCTCGACCGCATCGAACGCCCGGAATTCCAGTTGCAACTGACCGGCACCGGCGCCTTCGGTTCGAAGAAACCGCACTCCGTCTGGGCCGGCGTCAGCAACCCGCCGGAACTCTATGCCCTCCAGGCCGAAATCGAGCGCATCTGCCAGCGGCTGGGCCTACCGGCCGATCCGCGCAAGTTCACGCCGCATGTGACGCTTGGCCGGCTGCGCTCGTCGCGGGTCGAGGATGTCGTCGGTTACCTGTCGGGACGCGGCGGCTTCTTCACCAGCCCCTTCACCGTCTCACGCTTCGTGCTCCTGTCATCGCGCGATTCGATCGGCGGCGGCCCATACATCACCGAAGAGGTCTTCCCGCTCTACGAGCCAGCCTCTTCCAGCCTGCCGATGAGCGACAAGCATCCCTCGGAAAGCATGCTGTAGACGGCTTCGAAGCCTTCCGGGCCTCCATGATAGGGGTCGGGCACGTCACGCTCGGCGCCCAGAGTATAGTCGAGGAAAAGATGCAGCTTGTGCCGTGCTGCCGGCGGCGCCAGCGAGCGCAGTGTCGCGAGATTGCTCCGGTGCATCGCAAAGATCAGATCGAAAGCCTCGAAATCGCCGGCATCGATCTTGCGGCCGCGCTGGCCGGTAATATCGATACTGTGGCGCCTTGCCACGGCAATCGAGCGATGGTCCGGCAGGTCACCGATGTGCCAGCCGCCCGTTCCGGCGGAATCGACATCGGCCGGACGGCCCTGCGACAGATGCCGCAGAATGCCTTCGGCCAGCGGCGAACGGCAGATATTGCCGAGACAGACAAAGAGAATTCTGACAGGTTTCATTTTATCCAAAAGGCGCGAGGAAGGTTGAACCTATCCAAGGCTGCTGCGTTGTGAAACCACAAATGTTGCCGTCACCAATAAGGGGGAATTGCCATGAAACAGGAAAAGCTTACTGCAGAGACCGTTGCCGAGAACCTGCACAAGATGGAGGGCTGGGTGCTTTCGGAAGACGGCTTGTCGATCTGGAAGACCTTCCGGTTCAGGAGTTTCGTCGAGGCATTCGGCTTCATGAGCGAGTGCGCGCTGGCGGCGGAGAAGTTTGGCCATCACCCCGAATGGTTCAATGTCTACAACAAGGTAGACGTGACGCTGACGACGCATGATTCCGGCGGGCTGACCGAACTGGACTTCAAGCTCGCCGCGCGCATGGACCGCGCGGCGGCGGGGCGCATGCCCGACCATATGAAGGAGGCCCATTTGAAATAGCCGTAGCGCTCACCATATGGTTTTCCATGACAGACATTTCCCATGACGGACGGGGCAAAGAAGATGGATGACGTCAAGATCGGCGAGATTTTGCTGCCTGGCGAGGAGAGCGAACAGGAGGCAAGGGCCCGCAAGGTCGAGCGCCGCTTCTGGCCCACCCTGAAGCGCGCCATGCGGCAGGTGCCGTTCAGCCGCGACCTCGTTGCCGCCTATTATTGCGCCATGGATCCTGCGACGCCGATGCGCACGCGTGGCATCCTTCTCGGCGCGCTCGCCTATTTTGTCCTGCCGTTCGATTTCATCCCCGACGTTCTCGTCATGGTCGGTTTTTCCGATGACATCGCCGTGCTGACAGCCGCCTTCGCCGCGATCGCCGGCCAGATCAAGGAACAGCACTACGTCAAGGCGGACGAGGCATTGCAGGACAAGCTGCCGGACTGAGCCGCCGGCGGCGCGCGGCGAAATGCTATCTTGCCAACATCGTTCCCCTTTTTTGACGGCCTTCGCCGTCAGGTTTTCTCAGTATCCCACGACAGGTACGGCGCTTTTGCCAAAGGTCAAACTCTTGCCTGATTCTTTGTGACATAAACGAGCGTCAAGCATGCTTTGGCTGATGGGAGCCGCACAACAAGCCAAGCGCGCAAGGCAGACGGAATTCGGCACTTTCTCGCCGGGAACCGTTCCCTGGATTTTTGCAAAAACCGTGAAGCAATCAGGCTGGCATCGTTCGGGCGCGTCTTTGCCATCCTGAACCTCGGGCCTGAAGCTCGAGCAGGATTTGCGTCGCAATCTGTTCCGTACTAAAGCGGATGCGCAGTGAATTCAGAGAATGTTGACGGTTTGGTAACCTGAATTAAGTCAAAATAAATCAAATCGTGACCAGCGTTGCCCGGCTGATGCTGATCGGGCTCTGGCAGCCAAGAAACCGGCAGGACAAGATGTTTGTAAGAAAGTTCATCACCGCATTCGCACTCGTGACGGCATTTGCCGGGGCCGCTTCGGCGCAGTCGCCGACCCGCATCCAGCAGTTCAACGCCTGGGGTGCCTATTCCTATACATCCGGTGCCAGCAAGGTCTGCTACGTTCTGTCGGTGCCGAAGGAAAAGAGCCCGGCCAATGTCGATCATGGCGATATCTTCTTCCTCGTGTCGCAGCGCCCCGGCCAGAACATCTCTTACGAGCCGCAGGCCATGATGGGTTACCCGCTCCAGGAAAATTCGAAGGTGACCGTCACCATCGACGCCAAGGACTTCGTCATGTTCACCAAGGGCAATTCGGCCTGGGTGGAGAATGCGGCCGAAGAACCGGCGCTCGTCGCCGCGATGAAATCCGGCAAGGCGATGTCCGTTGCCGCCAAGTCGCGCAAGGGCACGCCGACGGCCTACTCCTACTCGCTGTCGGGCATTTCGGCCGCGCTGAAGCAGATCGAAGGCTGCAAGTAAGACTGTTCGTTCTCACCGAATCTCCAGAAGGCCGGCTCGTCCCGGCCTTCTGCCGTTAAGGCATTCGTCTTTTTGCAGATCTGCCCTGATGCGCCGGAGGGTGACGCCAGGCAAAAACCGTGCTAAAGGCCCGCAGCATGATGGCTGCGCGGATCCCTGACGGTCCCGAGACGCGGCAAGCGAACTCTGATCTCAGCATTTCACGCGACCGGCCGCAGGCGAAAGCGCTGAACGGGCTTTGCGTATTCAAGACACGGGAACTGGCGAGAATGGCCGCGACTGAAGCACTCAATCTGGACCGCCCCATCAAGGCACCGGTGCGTCCGGCCATGCCCGCCGAGATGCCGTCGCTGATCGGTCTTTCGCGCGGGGACATGGGCAAGGCGCTGGCCGACATCGGCGTTCCGGAAAAGCAGGTGAAAATGCGCGTCAGCCAGCTCTGGCACTGGCTCTATGTACGCGGCGTCTCCGATTTCGACCACATGACCAATGTGTCGAAAGACATGCGCGAGATGCTGAAGAAGCATTTCACCATCGCCCGGCCGGAAATTGTCGAGGAGCAGATTTCGACCGACGGCACCCGCAAGTGGCTGTTGCGCTTTCCGCCGCGCGGCGCCGGTCGCCCCGTCGAGATCGAGACCGTCTACATTCCGGAGGAAGGCCGCGGAACGCTGTGCGTTTCGAGCCAGGTTGGCTGCACACTCACCTGTTCCTTCTGTCATACGGGCACGCAGAAGCTGGTGCGCAACCTGACGACTGAGGAAATCCTTTCGCAGCTGCTGCTTGCCCGCGATCGCCTCGGCGACTTCCCGGACCGCGATACGCCAGCCGGCGCCATCGTGCCGAACGAAGGGCGCAAGGTCACCAACATGGTGATGATGGGCATGGGCGAGCCACTGTACAATTTCGAGAACGTCAAGACGGCGCTGCTGATCGCCACTGATGGCGACGGCCTGTCGCTGTCGAAGCGCCGCGTGACGCTCTCGACCTCCGGCATCGTTCCGGAAATCTTCCGCACCGGCGAGGAAATCGGCGTCATGCTGGCGATCTCGCTGCATGCCGTGAAGGACGATCTGCGCGACATGCTGGTGCCGATCAACAAGAAGTATCCGCTGAAGGACCTGCTTGACGCCTGCCGCGCCTATCCGGGCCTGTCGAACGCGCGACGCATCACCTTCGAATATGTGATGCTCGAAGGCGTCAATGACAGTCTCGAAGATGCCAAGGAACTGGTGCGGCTCCTGAGGGGCATCCCCGCCAAGATCAACCTGATCCCGTTCAATCCGTGGCCAGGCACGAACTATCAGTGTTCCTCCTGGGAGCATATCGAGAAATTCGCAGATTTCATCAATGCCGCCGGCTATGCCTCGCCGATCCGCACGCCGCGCGGCCGCGATATTCTCGCCGCTTGCGGCCAGCTGAAATCGGCTTCCGAGCGCATGCGCAAGGTCGACCGCATGGCCTTCGAAGCCATGATGATCTCCAATCACGGCGAGGATTGATCGATTGACTTGGCTGCGGCGGAAAGCGGAGGCGCCTTGTCTTTCCTCGGCCCGCCCGGTTACCGCGATTGCGCGAACAGGATCTTCACCGCGAAGATCGAGAAGACGCCCGCGAAGGTGAAGTCGATGCCGCGCATGACGCTCTTCTTGCGCTGCAGCCAGCCGGAGAGCCAGTCGGCCGTCAGGATGACCAGCACGTTGACCGGCATCGCCGCGACGATGAAGAAAAAGCCGAGGAACAGCAGCTTCTGCGTCACGGCCGGATCGTTGGCGGTGACGAATTGCGGCAGGAAGGTCATGAAGAAGATGATGACCTTCGGATTGAGCAGATTGACCCACAGCCCCGTCGAAATGTTGGCCACGGCGGATGCGTCGGTATCCTCCACTTTTTTCACCGATAGGCTCGATCCAAAGCGGATCGCCTGCACCGCCAGCCAGAACAGGTAGGCGGCACCGCCGGTCTTGAGGATCATGAAGGCTGTGGGCGAGGCGGTGATCAGCGCCGAGATACCGAAGGCGACGAGCAGCGTATGCACGACGCAGCCAAGACTCGTTCCGATCACGATGAAGAAGGCGGCCGCCTTTCCCTGCGACAGCGCCCGGCTGATCGACAGCGTCATGTCGGGACCCGGCGTCGCGGCCAGAAGCAGCGTTGCTGCGGTGAAGGCGAGTAGCGTCGGCAGGCTGGGCAGAAAATCCATGGTGAGGTCCTCGAAGGGCAACGTGCGCAATCGCTGGAGCATGTATCGAAAACACCGCTAAGCCGCCAGTATAAAAACGGCTCGCAGCCTCTTTCAAGGAGGGGCACGATGCGCACTGGTTCACAGAGTGGAACATTTTCCTTTTTTCAGGTATTCTTATAAACGGAGACAGGAAAGGAGAAGGGCTGAAGACAGGAGAGAAGCTGATGGGAAAACTCGCGATCCTCATGATTTCGCTGATCACAGCCTTTACAAGTATTGCACCGGCACAGGCCTTTCCGCCCGTCAATATGGCAACGACCGTCAAAAATCCGGATGTTATCGACGTCCGCCACCGGCGCTATCATGGCCGCCATGACTATCGTTACGGGCGGCACTATTACCGCCACCACAGGCACAACTATGGTGGCGCGATTATCGGAGGTCTTGCGGCAGGCATGATCTTCGGCGGCATGCTTGGCTCCCCATATTATGGACCGAGCTACTATGGCCCGGGAGCCTTTTACGGTCCCGGGGCGTTTTATGGTCCGAGGGCTTTTTATGCTCCTAGAGCTTACTATGGTCCCGGAGCGTACTACCCACGGGCTTACTATGGCGGCAACGCTCATGTTCGCTCGTGCTACGCCCGCTATCGGTCCTATCGCGCCTGGGACAACACATACCAGCCATATTATGGCCCTCGCCGGCCGTGCCTGTAAGGACCGGCCGATCAGACTGGTGCCCGTCGTCATCCCTGGCGGCGGGGCGGTCTTTCACGCTGCCCGACATGAAACCGCTCTTCGACCTGCCCGATAAAGGCGCGCTGGACGCAAATTCCCTCGATCGAAAGGCTTGCGCACCCCGGCAATCTCGCTAAAAGTGCCCCAGAATTTTTCCCGCGAAATCCCTTGGGAGCGCGATCCCGCGCTTTCCGACAGACGGACAGACAAACATGGCAAAGCAAGTCAAGAAGGTCGTTCTCGCCTATTCCGGCGGTCTCGACACCTCCATCATCCTGAAGTGGCTGCAGACTGAACTTGGTGCCGAAGTCGTCACCTTCACCGCCGATCTTGGCCAGGGCGAAGAACTCGAGCCGGCGCGCAAGAAGGCGGAGATGCTGGGCATCAAGGAAATCTACATCAAGGACGTCCGCGAGGAGTTCGTGAAGGATTTCGTTTTCCCGATGTTCCGCGCCAATGCCGTCTATGAAGGCGTCTACCTGCTCGGCACCTCGATCGCCCGGCCGCTGATCTCCAAGCACCTGATCGAGATCGCCCGTGAAACAGGCGCCGACGCGATCGCCCATGGTGCTACCGGCAAGGGCAACGACCAGGTCCGCTTCGAGCTGTCGGCCTACGCTCTGAACCCGGACATCAAGATCATCGCCCCCTGGCGCGACTGGTCGTTCAAGAGCCGCACCGACCTCTTGGAATTCGCCGAAAAGCACCAGATCCCGGTTGCCAAGGACAAGAAGGGCGAGGCTCCCTTCTCCGTCGACGCCAACCTCCTGCATTCTTCCTCCGAAGGCAAGGTCCTGGAAGATCCGGCAATCGAAGCCCCGAACTACGTCTATATGCGCACTATCTCTCCGGAAGAGGCGCCGGATGTGGCAACCACCGTCAAGATCGGCTTCCGCAAGGGCGACGCCGTTTCGATCGACGGCAAGGAGATGAGCCCGGCCTCGATCCTGACGGCGCTCAATGCGCTTGGCCGCGATAACGGCATCGGCCGCCTCGACCTCGTCGAAAACCGCTTCGTCGGCATGAAGTCGCGCGGCGTCTACGAAACCCCCGGCGGCACGATCCTGCTTGCCGCCCACCGCGCCATCGAATCGATCACCCTCGACCGGGGTGCGGCACATCTCAAGGACGAGATCATGCCGCGTTACGCCGAGCTGATCTATTACGGCTTCTGGTTCTCGCCGGAGCGCGAAATGCTGCAGGCGCTGATCGACAAGAGCCAGGAGCATGTCGAGGGCGAAGTGACGCTGAAGCTCTACAAGGGCAACGTCATGGTCACCGGCCGCGAGAGCGCCAAGTCGCTCTATTCCGACAAGCTGGTCACCTTCGAGGACGACCAGGGCGCTTACGACCAAAAGGACGCGGCCGGCTTCATCAAGCTCAATGCGCTTCGCCTGCGCACGCTGGCAGCGCGCAACCGCGACAAGTAAGCGGAACACATCGAACGATCCAGGCCTGCATCCGCGCGGATGCGGGCCTTTTCATTGCGCGCTACTCACCTGCGGACGCGGCGGACGCAATCCTCGCCGCGGAGCCGTCGCGACACCAGCCCAGGCAGACCGATCCGAGGAAATAAGGCACCGTCTGCATCAGCGTGCCAATCCCGAAGGCTGCCGGCGTCATGCTCACGCGCTCGCTCAGGATGAATGGCGGCAGCACCTAGGCACGGAACATGTGTAGACGATAATAAACCCATCACGAAAACATCACAGGCAAACACAGCCGATGACAACCGCGTGCATCGCGGACGCGTGAATTGATCGTGTTCTCGCGGCGGGCGCACAGTTCGTCGCGGGGCAATCAAGCCCGCTCACTGGGAGAGAGACATCATGTTGAGGACAATTCTGGCCACCACTTTCATCGTTTCCGGCCTATCGGCACCGGCCCTCGCCCAAGGCGGCATGATGGCCTGCGACGAGGCATCGATCATGAAGACCGAGGAAATGGCCAAGGGCATGACCGATCCGATGAAGAAGGACGCGATGATGATGGCGATGAAGGAAGTCGACAGCGCCAAGATGGCCATGAAGGATGGCAAGACCGACGATTGCGCCGAGCATCTCAACAATGCGATGAAGGCAACCGAAGCGAAGTAGTTCGAATTGTCTGGCGAGGCAGGGCCCTCAAAAGCCCTGCCTCCGTCTTGACGGAATCGACAACGCAAGGTGGAATGGCTCTCCACGCGCAAGGAGGTTCCATGACGCAGGCCCTGCTTTTCGGCGCCTTTCTGGCGGCGCTGTTCTACGTGCTCATTCCAGGCCCCGCCTTTCTTGCCCTGCTCGGCATCGGTGCCGGTCAAGGCCGCAAGGCGGGCGCGCTGTTCATGGGTGGCCATCTGGCGGGCGATCTCCTCTGGTCGGCGCTGGCGCTGGTGGCGATCGTCGGCGCCAAGACCATCGGCAGCACGATTTTCGATGTCCTCGGTCTGCTCTGCGGCTTCTACCTTGCCTGGATCGGCTGGATGGCGCTCCGGGCAAAACCGCGCGGCGAAAACCGGCCTTTGTTCAGCGTCGAGCGGCCTTATCGCCGCGGCCTCATTTTCGGCCTCACCAACCCCAAGGGATATCCGGTGGCGCTTGCCACGTTCACGGCCCTGCTTGCCAGTTCCTCGAATGCGCTGGATATCCAGGCCTTGCCGGCGCTGCTCGCCGTGTCGGTCCTCGGTTTTCTCGTCGCCTACTTTATCCTCATCGGTATCATCGGCGCGTCTGTCGTGCGGCGTTTTTATCGCAGGCACGAACTTGCCATCGTCCGGCTTTCGGGCGTGCTGTTCATGGGTTTTGCCGTGCAGGCGATCTGGCATGCGACGCCGGGGCTATTGGGTCTACGCAAAGCTTGATACGAAGCCTGCACGCGCCTACCTGACAATCTTGATATCTCCACAATCGCTGCCGACAAGATCTGGCAGCGTTCCGCCATCCCTGGCGGGAAAACCGCAATGGGAAAGGACTGACTTCATGCCTTCGAGCCCCGCTCTGAACCCCGCCGTCACTGCCTGGGATGGCCCGGATGGCCTGCCGCGCTTCGAGGCGGTCAGTGACGGCGACTTCGCGCCGACCTTCGAGGCGGCGCTCGGCGAGCACGAGGCGGAGATCGACACGATTGCCGATAATCCTGCGGTGCCGACCTTCGAAAACACCATCGTGGCGCTGGAGATTGCAGGCGACCGGCTGTCGCGCGTTTCCGCGCTGTTCTGGAACCGCGCTGGCGCCCATACCAACGATACGATCCAGGCCCTTGAGCGCGATATCGCGCCGAAGATGTCGCGGCACTATTCGAAGATCGGCATGAATGCAGCACTTTTTACCCGCATCGACGCGCTGTGGGAAGGCCGCGACACTCTGGGACTTGACCTTGAGGCGACCCGCGTCCTCGAGCGACACTGGAAGGGCTTCGTCAAATCCGGCGCGAAACTGCCGAAACCCCAACAGGAGCGGCTGGCGGCGATCAACGAGACGCTCGCAAGCCTCGGCGCGAAATTCGGCCAGAACGTGCTTTCGGACGAGAAGAGCTGGGCGCTGATCCTGGATAAGGAAGACGATCTGGCGGGCCTGCCGCAGTTTCTGAAGGATTCGATGGCGTCCGCCGCCCGTGATCGCGGGGAGGACGGCAAATATGCCGTCACTTTGTCGCGCTCGATCATCGAGCCGTTTCTGACTTTCTCGGAAAAGCGCGATTTGCGCGAACAGGCCTGCAAGGCCTGGGGCGCCCGCGGCGCCAATGGCGGCGAGACTGACAATCGCGGCATCATCCGCGAAACGCTGGCACTGCGCGCCGAGAAGGCAAAGTTGCTCGGCTACGAAAACTACGCCGCACTGAAGCTGGACGACACTATGGCAAAGACGCCGCAGGCCGTGAACGGGCTTTTGACGAAGGTATGGGAGAAAGCAGTGGTTCGGGCGCGCGAAGAAGAGGCCGATCTTGCCGAACTGATCGCTGCGGAAGCCCGCAACCACCCGGTCATGCCCTGGGACTGGCGCCACTACGCCGAGAAGCTGCGCGCGCAGAGGTTCAATTTCTCGGAAAGCGAGCTGAAGCCCTATCTGCAGCTCGAAAAGATCATCGACGCCTGCTTCGACGTCGCACAGCGGCTGTTCGGCATCACCGCCACGGAGAAGAAGGGCGTCAAGGGATATCATCCGGATGTCCGCGTCTTCGACATCCGCGACGCGGACGGCAAGCTCATCGCGCTGTTCCTCGGTGATTATTTCGCCCGCGCCTCGAAGCGTTCCGGCGCCTGGATGAGTTCCTTCCAATCGCAGCATCGGCTGCCGCTGAAGAACGGCGCGGTCGGCGAGCTGCCGATCATCTACAATGTCTGCAATTTCGCCAAGCCGGCGGATGGCAAGCCAGCATTGCTGTCGCTCGACGATGCCCGCACGCTGTTTCATGAATTCGGCCACGCGCTGCACGGCATGCTGTCCAACGTAATTTATCCCTCCGTTTCCGGCACCAGCGTCTCGCGCGATTTCGTCGAACTGCCATCGCAGCTTTACGAACACTGGCTGACGGTTCCGGCGATCCTCAAGAAATACGCGGTGCACGAGGCGACCGGGGAGCCGATGCCGCAGGATTTGCTGGACAAGGTCCTCGCCGCCCGCACGTTCAATTCCGGCTTCGCTACTGTCGAGTTCACCTCATCAGCGCTGGTGGACATGGCGTTCCATACGCAGGGCACCGTCGCGGATCCGATGGCGGTGCAGGCCGAGGTGCTGGAAAGGATCGGCATGCCGGCCTCGATCGTCATGCGGCATGCGACGCCGCACTTCCAGCACGTCTTTTCGGGAGACGGCTATTCGGCCGGCTATTATTCCTACATGTGGTCGGAGGTGCTCGATGCCGACGCCTTCGCCGCCTTTGAGGAAACCGGCGACGCCTTCCATCCGGACACGGCCACGAGGCTCAAGGACAACATCTATTCCGTCGGAGGCTCGATTGACCCCGAAGATGCCTACAAGGCGTTCCGAGGCAAGCTGCCGAGCCCGGAGGCGATGCTGCGGAAGAAGGGGCTGGCGATGATGGAAGAACTGGCTGGCTCCGACGCTTGAAGCCTGGGCTACTCGTCCCCGAGCCTATCAGCGATACCGACAAGATTCTCGCGCAGCCGCACACGGATGGCTGCGTCTTCGGATCGGCCGGAACAGCGAGATCGCCCGATAACCTGCCTAGAGAGCTTTAGTCTCCGACAGCTTTTTCCGGTGGTAGTCACAGAACTGTCACCAAACCGTTGGAATAGATTCATCCAACTGTAAACCAGCTGACATGCACTTCGCCAAAGGTCCGCCTCGGGATTCCTCAGGATCCCCGAGACGGTACCGGAGGCAGATTTGGCCACTACCCAGGATACATTGACCCGTCGCTCCTTTTTGCTCTCCGCGGGGGCCGCGGGATTTGCGGCCACATCGGTTCTTGCCGCCCCTTTCTACGCGCGAAACTTCGGCAGGCCTTCCTTCACCCATGGCGTCCAGTCTGGCGATGTCGATACCAAGTCCGGCATGATCTGGACGCGGGCCGACCGCCCGTCGCGCATTGCGGTCGAATATTCGACCACCGGGAGTTTTTCTGCGCCTGTACGGCTGCCGTCGATCGACGCCCTGCCGAACAACGACTTCGCTGCAAAGTGTCTGCTCGACAACTTGCTACCCGACCAGGACATCTTCTACCGTTTTACCGCGACCGATCTGCATGACAGCAACAGCGTCTCCGAACCGATTATCGGCCGCTTTCGCACCGCACCGCTTCACAGGCGCTCCGTCCGCTTCGTGTGGTCCGGTGACACGGCTGGGCAGGGCTGGGGCATCGACGATATCGGCGTGAAGACCTATTCAACGATGAAGCTGCACGAACCGGACTTCTTCATCCATTCCGGCGACACGGTCTATGCCGACAACCCGATCCCCGACGAGATACCGCTCAGGGACGGGGCGCTTTGGAGGAACCGCATCGTCACACCCGAGAAGCGGGAGGTCGCCCGCACGCTGGACGAATATCGCGGCCAGTGGAAATACAATCTGCTCGACGAGCATGTGCGGGCGATGAACGCCGTTTGCCCGACCTACTATCAGTGGGACGACCATGAAGTGCTGAACAACTGGTCGGCCTCGACCGACCTTCGCGACGATCCGCGTTATCCGGAAAAAGATGTTTCGGTCTATGCGGCGCGCGCCATGCGCGCCTTTCAGGAAATGACACCGATCCGCGCCATCCCTGCCCAGCCCGGTCGCATCTTCCGCAAGATAGCCTATGGTCGGCTGCTCGATGTCTTCTTCGTCGACCTGCGCTCCTATCGCAGCGCCAACCAGGGCGATGCGAATGCCGATCTGTTCGGCTGGCTCCAGGCGGACTGGCTGAAGCGGGAACTGGCAGCCTCCAAGGCCACCTGGAAGGTGATTGCCTGCGACATGCCGCTCGGCCTTGTCGTCTGGGACGACTTTACGCACCGCCGCGGCTCCGATGCGATCGCCAACGGCGACAACGGCCAGCCCAGCGGGCGCGAACGGGAATTTGCCGATATTCTCACCTTCATCCGCGACAAAGCCATAGAGAACATCGTCTGGCTGACCGCCGACGTGCACTATACCGCAGCCCACCACTACGACCCTGCCCGCGGCGTCTACAAGGATTTCCTGCCCTTCTGGGAGTTCGTCTCCGGCCCGCTGCATTCCGGCACCTACGGGCCGAAAGAACTGGACATGACCTTTGGCCCCGAGGTGCGCTTCATCAAGGCCTCGGGCAGCGGCATCGACCAGAACCTGCCGCCTTCGGCCGGCCTGCAATTCTTCGGCCTTGTCGATATCAACGGCCAGACGGAGCAGATGACAGTGCGGCTGATGGACCGGGAAGACCAGGAGTTGTGGCAGGTGACGCTCGACCCCGCAGGAAACAGCGCATAGTGCGTTGGCGATATTTACCGTTCATCAAGACTTTGCCAACGCCCCCTTTCGCAAATGCAAAAAAACCTGTATGAGCCGCGCAATTGAAGATGTGGGCAGTTCCTCAGATACGCCCCGAAACCTCCGAGTATTCACACATGAAAATGCGCAACATCGCGATCATCGCACACGTTGACCATGGGAAAACCACGCTTGTCGACGAACTTCTGAAGCAGTCGGGTTCCTTCCGCGACAACCAGCGCACGACGGAGCGCATGATGGATTCGAACGATCTCGAAAAAGAGCGCGGCATCACCATCTTGGCGAAGGCCACTTCGATCGAGTGGAAGGGCACGCGCATCAACATCGTCGACACCCCCGGCCACGCCGACTTTGGCGGCGAAGTCGAGCGCATCCTGTCGATGGTGGATGGCGCAATCGTCCTGGTCGACTCGTCGGAAGGGCCGATGCCGCAGACCAAGTTCGTCGTCTCCAAGGCGCTGAAGGTTGGCCTTCGCCCGATCGTCGCGATCAACAAGATCGACCGTCCGGACGGCCGCCACGAAGAAGTCATCAACGAAGTCTTCGACCTCTTCGCCAACCTCGACGCGACCGACGAACAGCTCGACTTCCCGATCCTCTACGGTTCGGGCCGCAACGGCTGGATGAACGTCAATCCGGAAGGTCCGAAGGAAGAGGGCCTTGCGCCGCTTCTCGACCTCGTTCTGAAGCATGTTCCCGAGCCGAGCGTCGGCGACGAAGACGGCGCGTTCCGCATGATCGGCACGATCCTGGAAGCCAACCCCTTCCTCGGCCGCATCATCACCGGCCGTATCCATTCCGGTTCGATCAAGCCGAACCAGGCAGTTAAGGTTCTCGGCCAGGATGGTAAGCTGATCGAAAATGGCCGTATCTCCAAGATCCTCGCCTTCCGCGGCATCGAGCGTACGCCGATCGAGGAAGCCCATGCGGGCGATATCGTCGCAATCGCCGGCCTGTCCAAGGGCACGGTCGCCGACACATTCTGCGATCCTTCGGTCACCGAGGCTCTGCATGCCCAGCCGATCGACCCGCCGACCGTCACGATGTCGTTCATCGTCAACGATAGCCCGCTTGCCGGCACCGAAGGCGACAAGGTGACCAGCCGTGTCATCCGTGACCGCCTGTTCAAGGAAGCCGAAGGCAACGTCGCGCTGAAGATTGAAGAAGCCGAAGGCAAGGATTCGTTCTACGTCTCCGGCCGTGGCGAATTGCAGCTGGCCGTTCTGATCGAAACCATGCGCCGCGAAGGCTTCGAGCTTGCCGTATCGCGTCCGCGCGTGGTCATGCACAAGGACGAAGCAACCGGCCAGATGCTGGAGCCGGTCGAAGAAGTCGTCATCGACGTCGATGAAGAGCATTCCGGCGTCGTCGTCCAGAAGATGTCCGAGCGTAAGGCTGAAATGGCCGAGCTTCGTCCGTCCGGCGGCAACCGCGTTCGCCTGAAGTTCTTCGCGCCGACCCGCGGCCTGATCGGCTACCAGTCGGAACTTTTGACCGATACACGCGGCACGGCGATCATGAACCGTCTGTTCCACGAATATCAGCCGTACAAGGGTGACATTGGCGGTCGTGTTCAGGGCGTCCTGCTCTCCAACGATGCCGGCGAATCCGTCGCCTATGCCATGTTCAACCTGGAAGACCGCGGCCCGATGATCATCGATGCCGGCGAGAAGGTCTATGCCGGAATGATCATCGGCATCCACACCCGTGATAACGATCTGGAAGTGAACGTGCTGAAGGGCAAGAAGCTCACCAACATGCGCGCTTCCGGCAAGGACGAAGCCGTCAAGCTGACGCCGCCGATCCGCATGACGCTCGACCGCGCGCTTTCCTGGATCCAGGACGATGAACTGGTCGAAGTGACGCCGAAGAACATCCGCCTGCGCAAGATGTATCTCGATAGCAACGACCGCAAGCGTTTTGAAAAGTCGCGCGGCGCCGCATAAGCGGCAGCTTCACGCAACAAGAAAGGGCGCTGCGGTGAAGATCGCGGCGCCCTCTTTCATTTCTCACGCGGGGATCAGGATTTCAGCACGCCGCTCTTCCTGGCCGTCCAGGTGGCGATAAGGTCCATCAACGCCGGATTGAGGCAGTCGTAGGGAGGCAGGCCGAGGCCGCTGAGGCGCTGTCGGATAGCGTTCATATCGGCTGGATCGGTGCCAGATTCGATGATGGAAGAGACGAAGGCCGCGAATCCGGGCGGTGCCCAGCCATCTTCCTGGAAACGCTCGGGGTGAATAAAATCCAGCCCCTTGAAAGCATGCTCGCGCTCCACCGGTCCGTACATGTGCACGCCGCAACCCTTGCAGGCGTGCCGCTGGATCAGCGCCGATTTGTCGACCACTTCGAGCTTGTCGCCGTTTTCAAGCACGGTGATCTTGTCATGCGGGACAACCGCGACGATAGAAAATGTCGCGCCGGGCGGCTTCCAGCATTTCGTGCAGCCGCAGGCGTGGTTATGGGCGACGTCACCCTCCACCTTGAGCTTTACGGGTCTGTCTGTGCAATCGCAGACAAGCATCCCACCTGTAAAGCCCGGTGAGCCCTTGGGCAAACCCTTGTCGAGTAACGGATGTAGAGAAACGGTAGCTGTCATTTTCTCCTCCAGTGCCGGTCGTGGTTTCGCCCTGCCGCGCCGGCGGATCGCAACAGGACGCCTCGCTGACAGCATACCATGAAGGCGCAAGGATCCGCTCGAGTTCATGAGACCCGCAGAGCGCTCACCATCCCGCTTTAACGAACTCAAGCGGGCCGCCGGCCACATCATCGTCGAAGACCGCGCAGGTCAGCTTGCCACCGAAGACACAGCCGCTGTCGATATTCGTTCTGTTGCCGATGGTGCGGGGATTGATTCTGGACGGCGTATGTCCATGGCAGAGATGTTTGCCCCAGTAATATGCCGACGTTTGCGGCCGCAGCCAGAGCAGGTCCTGCGGCGATTGTCTGTCGAGCGGCACCTCGGGATCGACCCCCGCATGGACGAAGATCCGGTGTCTGTCCAAATGCATGAGCGGCAGCCGCTCGGCCCATGCCAGATCCTCAGCAGGCACCCTGCCACCGTAGGAAATCTCGGTCTCCAGGCCGCCATTGTCGAGCCACCAATCCCGATCATAGCGGCCCGCATAGGCGCCAACCATCATGTCCTCATGATTGCCCTTGAGCATGATCCATTGCCAGCCAGGTTTTTCCGGACCGGCCTTGAGCAGGTCGATCACGCCCCGGCTGTCGGGCCCGCGGTCTATGTAGTCACCGACAAACACGATGGTTCCCGAAGTCCAGCGAGCCTCGACCATGGCCAGGAGCTTGCGCAGAGGCTCGAGGCAACCGTGGACGTCACCGATTGCGAAAGTGTAGCTCATGACGTTCTGCCCGGCAGCAACCGCATCGCTACTGCATAATTCCTTCGATCGTATTCGATCTAAGGATAAAATTATGCAGCGATTCAAAATGCTACAGCGACCTTTGCGCGTCTGATAAGACGCGCGGCGCTGTAGGGAGTCAGAATACAACGATCCGCGACAGACAGATATGGCATCGCCAACGAGCCTGGCGCGCGTAAAAAAAAAGCCCCGTCATTGCTGACAGGGCTTTTGAATGCAGGCGCCGTTGGAAGCGTGCTTACGCTGCTTCTTCCTGCGCTTCGTCTTCTTCGAGGGCCTTGCCGCGCTTCGGACCCTTGCTGAGGTTTGCTTCAACGAGGCGGACAGCTTCCGTTTCCGACATCTTGTTCACGGCTGCGATCTCGCGCGCCATGCGGTCAAGCGCAGCTTCGTAGAGCTGACGTTCGGAATAGGACTGCTCCGGCTGGTTGTCAGCGCGGTAGAGGTCACGTACGACTTCGGCGATCGAAATAAGGTCGCCGGAATTGATCTTGGCATCATATTCCTGCGCACGGCGGGACCACATGGTCCGCTTGACGCGCGCCCTGCCCTGGACAACCTTCAATGCACGTTCGACAAAATCGGTTTCAGACAGCTTGCGCATGCCAATGCTGACGGCCTTGGCAACCGGTACCTTGAGACGCATCTTGTCTTTTTCGAAATCGATTACAAACAGTTCGAGCGACATGCCCGCAACCACCTGCTCCTCGATTGCCACGATCTGTCCGACGCCATGAGCCGGATAAACGATCGATTCACCGGTCTTGAATCCATGGCGTGCTGAAGATTTTTTCTGCTGGGTCGTCATTCGTTTCAAAAACTCCCTGTTACGCTCCCGGCTACAAGCCGGGGCCGGGTCAGTCAGGCCCGGGATGGACGGGGGCACCGTCGGGTGACTCCACGCTGATCCGAGCCAACGGTCATCAAATCGATCTTCTGCGGGGCGATCACACACAAGCAACAGACGTTGCGTATTTGGGGTCAGCCGCGCCGTAGGATTCTTTTGCTTTCGTGATGGTTTTCGGGCACACCTAGTGCCTCGAGTGGATCAGTGTGTGGACCCTATCATAAAAAACTGCCGAAATCAATAATTTGCTTTACAACGGCAGCCAAGGCCAACCCGCCCCGCAGGGACAAGGTTAAGCCATGTTTCTCACAATTTCGCCACTTTTTGCGACCGGACCATCAAACCTGAACCGGCCGCATAAAGCCCTTAAAGGTCAGTCGCCCGTGCCGGGCTCGGGCGAAAAAAACTTCTCGTACTTGCCTTCCACGCCATCCATTTCCTTGGCTTCCGGCATCTCGTCTTTCTTGACGGTGATGTTCGGCCACTGGGTCGCGAATTCGGCATTGACTTTCAGCCACTTGTCGAGGCCCGGCTCGGTATCGGGCTTGATCGCGCCTGCCGGACATTCCGGTTCGCAGACGCCGCAGTCGATGCACTCGTCGGGATGAATGACCAGGAAATTCTCGCCTTCGTAGAAGCAGTCCACCGGGCACACTTCCACGCAATCGGTATATTTGCAGCGTATGCAATTGTCGGTCACGACATACGTCATGAGGTACTCCAGCGATTTCTCACATTCGATGGCAGACAGCAACCGAGAGCGAAGTCCGCTTGTCCGCATCCGTTCGGGATATCAGCCCGCCAGCGCCTTCAACGGCGCGCTAGGACTGCTCATTTGTCCCGTCAGGTAAAGGCTTTGCCGGGGCTTTGCAAGAATAATCCATGCGCCAAAGCGTCGTCTGGTGAGACAGTTTTCTAATCCTCCCGCCACCCCGGTCGCAGCCGGTCTACCTCGCGGCGCTCCTTCTTGGTCGGCCGCCCACTGCCGCGTTCACGCGTCGCCTGCTCGAAAGCATTCGGCTTGTCGCCCGGCACTGGCGGCGGCGTCAGATCCTCGTATAGAAGCCGCGCCTCCTCATACGGGCCGCGTCGATTGCCGGGCTGCAAGACGCGCACCGTCATATCGCGCCGATCGAGCGAAAGAAGGACGACATCCCCGGTTTTCACGGCAAAGGAAGGCTGGGTGATGCGGGTCTCGTTGACCCGGACATGACCGGCCTCGATCGCCTTCTGGGCGATCGAGCGGGACTTTTGCAGCCGCGTGAAAAACAGCCATTTGTCGAGACGCTGGCGGAGAACCGGCAGGGACTGGGGCTGTTTCTCGGCCATGGCGTTATTTTTTCATCTGCTCCTTCAGGGCAGCGAGCTTGGCAAAGGGCGAATCCGGATCGATCGGCTTTTCCTTGCGCGGGGGGCGCGCCTCGAACTTGGCGGCCTGCGACTTTCCGCCGCGGTCGTTGCGATCGGGACGATCCTGGCGCTCGCCCTTCTCGTGACGCGGGCCACCCTGCGGTTTGCCGCCGTCGCGGCCGCGATTGCGGTCCGGTCGGCCACCCTTGCGATTATCGTCGCCACGCACTTCGCGGCGGCCATCGCCATCGGGGCGCTGTTCAGTCCCCTCACGGCGCGCTTCACCCTGATGTGCCCGGTTGTTGGCGCCACGATGATTGCCGTGCGGACGTCCGCCTGCGCGCTGGTTCTCGTTGCGGCCGCCCGGTCGCCACAGGAGCACGGGCTTGGCTTCAACCTGCTCTGCGGGCTCGCCAGCGGATTCAGCGGCGGCAGCTTCTGCCTCCGGAGCAGTCTCAGCGGGCGCTGCCTGTTCCGGCGCCGGCTCGGAAGCCTCTTCGCCTGGCGCATCCGCGTCGTCATGGTCGGTTGTCTCGGCCGTCGTTTCGACTGCGGCCAGGTCAGCCGGCGTGGTCACATTGCCCGACGGCGCAGACAGGAACGCGGCAGCTTCCTCGGCCTTCACGATGTCAGCGCGATAACCGAGACCCTTGAGAATCTCTTCCATATCGTCGGGCGTGGCACCGAGAATGGACAGCATGGCCGTCGTCGCGGTGAAACGGCGGCCGTCATAGGCGCCGTCTGGACGCGCCGTCGTGCCCGGCTTCCATTGCAAGAGCGGACGGATGAGATCGGCGAGCCGTTCGAGAATATCGATGCGGACCGCGCGCTTGCCGAGGAAACGAAAGCCGGCCAGCTTGTAGAAGGTACGCTCGAAAGACGGATCGGTGACGACCGAGGTTCGGCCAGCTGCCAGAACCGGGATGAGATCGCCGTAACCAGGCTTGTCCAGCCCGTCGTTCTTCAAGGCCCAGAGCAGTGTGATGAGCTCGGCCGGGGCAGGCTTCAGGAGAGCCGGCATGAAAATGTGATAGGCACCAAACCGGATGCCGTGGCGGCGGATCGAGGCGCGTGCCTCCTGGTCCAGCGACTTGA
This sequence comes from Pararhizobium sp. LjRoot235, assembly GCF_964254145.1. NCBI lineage: Bacteria > Pseudomonadati > Pseudomonadota > Alphaproteobacteria > Hyphomicrobiales > Rhizobiaceae > Pararhizobium > Pararhizobium sp. LjRoot235. The sequence goes on from NZ_CAXUSP020000001.1 coordinate 411,787, forward strand.
CCTCGTCGGCAACGTCGCGGCGGAACATCACCCCGAGACTTTCGACGAGCTGGAACGCCAGACCTTTGGCAAGACCTTCGAGATCTTCGGCACGCGACAGATCGTCGAGCGGCTTCAGGACCGTCGAGATATGGTGGTTGACGAAGCGCTCGATGCGGGCAAGCACATGATCGCGAGCGTTGCCTTGCAACTGCTCGTCGGCAAGCAGAATGACGCGAGGGCGCATGACGTGCTCGCTCGCAGCGAGCCGCGCGACGGGATCGCCGAGCCAGCGCACGAGACCATCGGAAGCCAGCGCCAGATCGGCGTTACCCGCCGCATGCAGGCGCGCTGCCCGTGCTTCGAATTCCAGCGCCAGCGCCTTCTGTGCGGCAGCCTGCACCGCGCGCGCGTCGAGACCGTCGGTCACTGCCGCCAGCGTGAAACGGAACCCGGCCAATTGTCCCACATGATGTCCTTCAACGAAGACATCGCCATTTACACTGATTTCAGCTTCCAGCATCGCATTCTCTCTCAGGCGCTTCATGAGCACAGATGTCCTGCGATCAACAAAGCGTTTCGTCAACCTTTCATGTAACGCGTCAGACAATCGATCTTCGATTTCCCGCGTCTTTTCTTGCCAGTGTGTCGGATCGGCAAGCCACCCCGGACGGTTGGATACATAGGTCCATGTCCTGATTTGTGCAATTCTCGCGGACAATGTGTCGATTTCACCATCCGTTTGGTCCGCGCGGCGAACCTGTTCGGCCATGAAATCTTCGTTCACTGTGCCACGCCGGACGAGATCGGCATAGATGGTCGATATCAGATCGGCATGTTGCGCCGGCGTTATGCGCCGATAGTCGGGAAGCGCACAGGCCTCCCAGAGCTTTTCTACACGCTCCGGTGTCGTTGCGACACCGGAGATTTCCGGATAATGCGAAAGATAATCCAGCGCCTGCTGGTCCACCGCCGGTAACGCCCGCGTCAGCCCGTTTACCGCCGGCGGGGCATCGAGGCTTTTCTTCAAGGCCGCAAGCGAGGCGAAGTTAAGCGCCTTGGAGCGCCATTGCAGCACCCGCACCGGGTCGAACTGGTGTGATTCGATGCGGTGGACGAGTTCGTTGTCGAACGGTTCTACTCGCGAGGTGACGCCGAAGGTGCCGTCGCGCAGGTGGCGGCCGGCGCGACCGGCAACCTGCGCCAGTTCGCCCGGGTTGAGATTGCGGAACTGATAGCCGTCATACTTGCGATCCTGGGCAAAGGCGACGTGATCGACATCGAGGTTCAATCCCATGCCGATCGCGTCGGTCGCCACCAGATATTCGACGTCGCCCGCCTGGTAGAGCGCAACCTGCGCGTTGCGCGTGCGGGGTGACAGGGCGCCGAGCACGACGGCAGCACCTCCCCGCTGGCGGCGGATCAGTTCGGCGATCGCATAGACCTCTTCCGCCGAGAAGGCGACGATCGCCGTGCGCTGCGGCAAACGGGTGATTTTCTTCGAGCCAGCATAGAGAAGCTGCGACAGTCGCGGCCGCTCGACGACGGTAATGCCCGGCAGCAGGTGTTCAAGGATCGGCCGCATGGTCGCGGCACCGAGAAGCAGGGTTTCGCTTCTGCCGCGCAGATGCATCAACCGGTCGGTGAAGATATGGCCGCGCTCGAGATCGCCGGCGAGCTGTACCTCGTCGATCGCCACGAACGCCGCCTTGGTCTCGCGCGGCATGGCCTCGACGGTGCAAACCGAGAAGCGCGCCATATGCGGCGTGATCTTCTCCTCGCCGGTGATAAGCGCGACATTGTGGGCGCCGACCTTTTCGACGAGGCGCGTATAAACCTCGCGGGCAAGCAGCCGCAGCGGCAATCCGATCACGCCGGATTCATGCGCGACCATGCGCTCGATCGCATAATGCGTCTTACCGGTGTTGGTGGGGCCGAGGACCGCGATCACGCCGCGGCCGCTCAAGATCATGGGTTGGTCAGGCACTGTCTCGATCCTGCGCACTTTCACTCTGCGAAGGCCATTCACGGCGGAAAAGCCGTTTCAACCGGCGCAGCACACATGCCCATACAACAACATAAACGCAAGGGTGCCGGAGCATGAAATACTGCAAATGGGGCTTGCTGTCTGCATTTCCACCCGCATTTGCCGGAATCGGAACAGCCATGGAACGAATCGGAGACGAATCGCTGACTCCCTCCGATTCATCTTTTGTTCACTGCTAGATATTGATTTTCTGAGCCGGATTCTCACCAGATGCTGAATCGTCATTTCCAGGCGAAAACGGGTGCGGACATTGGCTTCGGTCGCATCCTGCACTTCGTGAGATTCAGAATCCAAATAACTGAAAAATCAGAAAAATTTAACCAAGTCGACTAGTCAGTTCGCCGCGGCGCATCGATTGCCGATGCTGTGTTCAAAGGTCGAACGAATCGGCGACAATCGCGACGCTGGAAATGTCCCGAATTGTTCCCCACAAGATATGGTGGGAGTAACGGGTATTTAACATAGGAAAATTTGAGTCTTTTGCCAGATTCCCGTCGTGGCGTTAACTTTGCCTTCCGAAGCTGACAAACTCCCATCGTAGCGGAAACAAGTCGGAGACCAACGCAGCTTTGATAACGCGGAACGGCGCCACAAGGGCGCCGTTCGCAACAGCAGGAATCAATTTGATCAGACGAAGAACTGGCCGCCATTGGCGGAGATCGTCGAACCGGTGATGAAGCCCGCGTCGTCTGAGGCGAGGAACACGGCGATACGGGCGATCTCCTCCGGCTCGCCGAGGCGTCCGACAGGAATCTGCGGGATGATGCGTTCCGCCAGCACCTTTTCAGGGATGGCGCGGACCATTTCCGTGCCGATATAACCGGGGCAGATGGCGTTGACGGTGACGCCCTTGGCAGCGCCCTCCTGGGCAAGCGCCTTGGTGAAACCGAGATCACCGGCCTTGGCTGCTGAATAATTGACCTGGCCCATCTGGCCCTTCTGGCCATTGATCGAGGAAATATTGATCACCCGGCCGAAATTGCGGTCACGCATGCCGGTCCAGATTGGATGCGTCATGTTGAAAAGGCCGCTGAGATTGGTGTTGATGACGTCCTTCCAGTTCTCCGGCGTCATCTTGTGGAACATGGCGTCGCGGGTAATCCCAGCATTGTTGACGAGAATTTCGATCGGGCCGAGATCGGCCTCAACCGTGGCGATGCCGGCAGCGCAAGCCGCGTAGTCGGAAACGTCCCACTTGTAGGTCGCGATACCGGTTTCGGCGGTAAAGGCCTGCGCCTTCTCGTCATTGCCGGCGTAGTTTGCCGCGACCTTGTATCCGGCGCCCTTCAAGGCGATGGATATGGCCGCGCCGATGCCGCGCGACCCGCCAGTGACCAATGCTACTCTGCTCATCCGTCTCTCCCTGTTACCTCGTTCTTGGCCCGATGCCTGTGCTCGCAAGCGTAAGCACAATTCTCCCGGCTCTTGCGGTGAAGTCTGCTCCGGCCGCGGGGCCGGAGCGAATGCCTAACGGATAATTGTCACAGCCGTTCGACACACATGGCGACACCCATGCCGCCACCGATGCAGAGCGTTGCAAGTCCCTTGGACACGCCGCGACGCTTCATTTCGAACAGGAGCGTGTTGAGAACGCGCGCCCCAGACGCCCCGATCGGGTGACCGATGGCGATGGCGCCGCCATTGACGTTGACGATCGACGTATCCCAGCCAAGATCCTTGTTGACCGCACAGGCCTGCGCTGCAAAGGCTTCGTTGGCTTCGACAAGTTCGACATCTGCAACCGACCAGCCGGCTTTTTCCAACGCCTTGCGCGAAGCCGGGATGGGGCCTGTGCCCATGACCTGCGGATCGACACCCGCTGTCGCCCAGGACACGATCCGGGCCAGCGGCTGGATACCCCGGTGTCCGGCTTCTGCCTCGGTCATCAGCAATGTTGCGGCCGCGCCATCGTTGAGCCCTGAGGCATTGCCAGCGGTGACGGTGCCTTCCTTGTCAAAGGCCGGGCGGAGCTTTGCCATGGAGTCCAGCGTGGCGCCGTGGCGGATATATTCGTCCTGATCGACGGTGACATCACCCTTGCGGCCCTTGACGATGAAGGGAATGATTTCGTCGGCGAACCGGCCAGCCTTCTGGGCTGCCTCGGCCTTGTTCTGCGAGGCGAGTGCGAACTGATCCTGTTCATCGCGCGTCAGCTGCCACTTCTTCGCGACGTTTTCGGCGGTCGTGCCCATGTGATAGCCGTAGAAGGCGTCGGTCAGGCCGTCCTTGATCATGGTGTCGACCATCTTGAAGTCGCCCATCTTGACGCCGCCGCGCAGGTGCGCGCAATGCGGTGCCATCGACATGGACTCCATGCCGCCGGCCACGATGATCCTGGCGTCACCCGTGGCAATCTGCTGCATGCCGAGTGCAACCGCGCGCAGGCCGGAACCGCAGAGCTGGTTCATGCCCCAGGCGGTCGCTTCCTGGGGAATGCCGGCCTTCATGGCCGCCTGGCGGGCCGGGTTCTGGCCTTCGCCCGCCGACAGGACCTGGCCGAGGATCACCTCGTCCACTTCGCCGGCATCGACGCCGGCGCGCTCAAGCACACCCTTGATGACCGCGGCGCCCAGTTCGTGCGCAGGTGTATTGGCAAAGGAACCGTTGAAAGACCCGACGGCGGTGCGGCCGGCGCTGGCGATGACGATAGAGGGAGTGCTCATCAGATATTTCCTCGTTCATTTTTTCGCGACTGCCAAAGACTGGCAAAGGTAGACGCGCAAGTCAAACGTCATAATGCACTCGCCGTCTTTTCAATCCACAATCCAGGCGCGAAAAGAAATTTTGCACCTGCGTCGTCGCATTGCACAAAGAGATTGTCAGAACAGGTTTTTTACGGATACTCTGAAAAACTCAATAAAGACGGGAGCATGGGGAGGAGACCCTGATGGCAAAACACGACGGCCAGATCGTTATCAAGAAATACGCCAACCGGAGGCTCTACAATACCGGTACCAGTACATACGTCACGCTCGACGATCTCGCAGTCATGGTGAAGAAGGGGGAGGAATTCACCGTCCAGGACGCGAAGTCAGGCGAGGACATCACGCATCAGGTATTGACGCAGATCATTTTCGAGCAGGAATCCAAGACCGGCAACACGCTTTTGCCGATTTCCTTCCTGCGCCAGCTGATTTCCTTCTACGGCGACCAGATGCAGATGGTGGTGCCGAGCTATCTCGAACATTCGATGCAGGCTTTCACCGACCAGCAGGTGCAGATGCGCGAACAGATCAACAAGGCCTTCGGGGAAACGCCGCTCGGCAAGAACCTCGCCGTCCCCTTGCAACTGGTGGAAGAGCAGGTCCGGCGCAATACAGAGCTGTTTCATCAGGCCATGCAGATGTTCTCGCCCTTCATGGCCGCGGCACCTCAGGCCAAGGAACCGCGCAAGGCCGAGGCCAAGGACATTGATGAACTGAAGGAACAGCTTCGCGCGCTGCAGACAAAACTGGAAAACCTGGGGTAAGAGCGTGATCGGGCATGCCGCACCGACCCTCCTCTGTCGCCGTCGCCGACAGAGGAGGGCTCCTCATGAAACCCAGCTTGGCGAAAGCGACATCAAAGGCCGATCGACACGTCCCGCCCGGCTGTGCGCATCGACACCGAGAAGCCGGCAATCACGTCGATGAAACTGATCGTCATCAGGATGAAGAAGGTGTGAGTTGCGGCATTGGCGACCAGCAGGAACTCCACCAGGAAGACGATGAACAGAACCATCGACAAGAGATGATCCATCAGCGCTTTGGAGCTGACGCGGGTTGCCTTGAGGATTTCGACGAAAAGCAGGACAAGCGCGATGACGATCACGAGATCGCCGACGCTCATCGTCCAAACCGCGCCCGACAGCATCGTCAACGATAGGAGCGTCACTTCGAAGACCGCGACACCGCCGCTCCCCAAGATGCCAACCATGCCCAGATTGTAGAGAATGAACGGCACGATCAGCAGTGGAATGGCGGTAATCATCGACAGGAACTCCCAATTTATCGCCCGGTCTCCTCGGGCCAGGCGTCGATCGATATTTGCCTACAGTACGCTCATGGTCAAGAAAATGACCGCGCGATGCAGATAGGGCGACGATCCGGGAAAACGACCCGAGGGTCGGCGTGCCCCTAAGCGGACAACAGAAAAGGGCCGGCGAAAGCCAGCCCTTCAAAACTCGAGCCTGACGGCGACGCTGATTAAGCGGAAGCCTTCGGGGTCAGAACCTGGCGGCCGCGGTACATGCCGGTCTTCAGGTCGATGTGGTGCGGACGGCGCAGTTCGCCGGAGTTCTTGTCTTCGACATAGGTCGGAGCCTTCAGCGCGTCAGCGGAACGGCGCATACCGCGCTTGGACGGGCTTGTTTTTCTTTTCGGTACAGCCATTTCATACTCCACTTATCGGGCAAAACTCTGTTGAGCGGCCAGACCGTTGGCCGGGACAAACAGATGTCAATCTCGGAATTTGCCGGGCTTATACATGCCTGCCAGGCGTTTGACCAGTCCCCACAGATATTTTTTCAATGCTGACCGGCGGCGCGACGAATCACGCTTCGTCTTCCGGCACGATCCAGGTTTCCTCAAGCGCCGCCTCCTGCCACTTGGCGAAGGCCGGATGGGTTTTCACCGCATCCATATAGGCGAGCGAGCCGGGATTGCGGGTGAGGTCATAGACCTCGAACCGGTTGACCACGGGCGCAAACATGGCATCGGCGGCGGTGAAGCGGCCGAACAGGAATGGGCCGCCGGAGCGGGCCACGGCCTCACGCCAGATCGTCTCGATCCGCTCGATATCGCCCATGACGTCATTCGGCAGGTTGATCGCCCGCTTTTCGCGCCGAATGTTCATCGGGCAGGCGCCGCGCAGCGCCCGGAAACCGGAGAGCATCTCCATGGAATAGCTGCGTGCGACCGCCCTTTCGGCGGAATCTTCCGGCCAGAGGCCGGCCTGCGGGAAGAGCTCGGCGACATATTCGATGATCGCCAGCGATTCCCAGACGCGGACATCGCCATGATGCAGAACCGGAACCCGCCCCGTCGGAGAAATATCCCTGAACTTCGGATTGCCGGCCGGGAAATCGAAGGGGATGACGACATCCTCGAACGGCACGCCGCAGCCTTCCAGCGCGAGCCAGGGCCGCAGCGACCAGGAGGAGTAGTTCTTGTTGCCGACATAGAGCGTGAGCTTGGTCACCGGTCTTCTCCGATCTTTCTGGATGAAGCACTGCTATAAAGGGAAAGCCGAGTCCAGCGCCAATGAAAAGGCCTGATCTCATTCATAAAGGCATTTGACATATTCGCCGGAGCGACCGGCACGACGCTCGATCACGGAGGCGAGCCGCCGCAGGCCGCTGCCGGGTTTGCCGGCATTGCGTTCGATCGGATTGGGAAGCGCGACCGCCAGAAGAGCGGCCTGGCGACGCGTGAGCTTGGCGGCCGAAACGCCGAAATGGTGCCGGGCCGCGGCTTCTGCGCCATAAATTCCGGGGCCCCATTCCGCGACGTTGAGATAGAGCTCCATCATTCGCCGCTTGCTCCAGACGAAATCCGCGACGAGCGCCAAAGGAAGCTCCATTCCCTTGCGGACGAAGGAGCGGCCGTTCCAAAGAAACAGGTTCTTGGCGGTCTGCATCGGGATCGTCGAGGCACCGCGAGTGGATTCGCCTTCCAGCGCATCCGTGACGACACCGCGCATCTGCACCCAATCGACACCGTCATGAAGACAGAACTGCCCGTCTTCCGACATCATCACCGAGCGGACGAGATTGGGAGAAATCTCGCCGAACGACACCCATTGGCGATCATACCCGCGCAGAAACACGAGATCGCGCAGCATCGGCGTCGAAATCGGGTGGATGAAACTCGGTGTATAGAGGATGATTAAAACATAGGGCAGGAGGATGACGGCCGCAGCGATCGACAGCAACCGGCGCCAGCGCTCACGCAGAACATCCCGCCAGCCTCGCGAACGGCTGGAAGACACGTCCTCTTCCTCTTCCCGAGTTTCCGGTACGATGTCCACCACCCCTGAGACGCCCGCCTGATAGTCCATAAAATTCTCATAGAGCAAGTACGGGCAAAATTGAACGGTTTTCTCGGCTTTGCACCGCCAGCCGGGCAGGCCGCTGGCGATATGGTAAAATCCCGTTGCCAGCGGGCTCGCAGTCATGCCAAAGAGCGCCGCATGAGCGAAAATTCCGTATCCTTCGAAGCCCGCCTGAGGAACAATGCTGCAGAGGTCGAGGCCTGTCTGGCCAGTATCCTGGGCGACACGGTGCAACCCGATGAAATAGCCCGGCCGGAACCGCTGCTCGTCGCCATGCGGCATGGCCTGCTGAATGGCGGCAAGCGCCTGCGGCCGTTCCTGGTGATGGAGAGTGCAGCGCTGCTCGGTGGCGATCCGGGTGCCGCCTTGCGCATCGGTGCGGCACTGGAATGCGTTCACAGCTATTCGCTGGTCCATGACGATCTTCCCGCCATGGACGACGATGACCTGCGCCGCGGCCAGCCGACCGTGCACATCGCGCATGGAGAGGCAAACGCGATCCTGGCCGGCGACAGCCTGCTCACGCTCGCCTTCGACATCATCGCCGCACCGGAAACGCGGCTCAAGGACCGGCAGAAGACCGAGCTTATCCTCGCATTGGCGCGCGCGTCAGGCATCGGTGGCATGGCCGGCGGCCAGGCGCTCGACCTGGCGGCGGAAGGCTGCGTGCTCGATGAGGCGGGCATCACGACGCTGCAGGCGATGAAGACCGGTGCGTTGATCCGCTTCGCCTGCGAGGCGGGTGCCATCATTGCCGGAAGCGCCGATGCAGAGCGGCAGCTCATGCGCCAATATGGCGAAAAGATCGGCCTCGCTTTCCAGCTGGCCGACGACCTTCTCGACCTGACGGCGGACACGCAAACCATGGGCAAGGCGACCGGCAAGGACGCCGCCCGCGGCAAGGGCACGCTCGTTGCCCTGCATGGGAAGGATTGGACCGCCACACAACTGGAACAGCTTGTCCGCGGCGCGGAAGACCTGCTATCCCGCTTCGGCGACCGGGCTGCTATCCTGATCGAGGCCGCCCGTTTCATCGCCAATCGCAGGAACTGACGGATGAGCAAATTCTGGTCGCCGATCGTCGGCGCGCTGAAGCCCTATGCGGCCGGCGAGCAGCCGCGCATCGCCAACCTCGTCAAGCTCAACACCAACGAGAATCCCTACGGCCCGTCACCCAGAGCGATTGCCGCCATGCAGGCGGCTGTGGCCGACACGCTGAAGCTCTATCCGGACCCGAGCGCGCTTGCGCTGCGCGAAGCGATTGCCAGGACCTACGGCGTCTCGCCGGATGAGGTCTTTGTCGGCAACGGTTCCGACGAGGTGCTGGCACATGCCTTCGTGGCGCTTCTCAAGCACGAGAAGCCGCTGCTCTATCCCGACATCACCTACAGTTTCTACCCCACCTATTGCCGCCTCTTCGGCATCGAGGCCGTGGAAGTCCCGCTGAACGACGGTTTCGGCATCGACATCGGCGATTATGACCGCCCCTGCGGCGCGATCATCCTTCCGAACCCAAATGCACCCACCGGTACAGGCCTGCCGCCATCGGCGATCGAATCGCTCCTTGCAGCGCATCGCGAGCAGCCGGTCGTGATCGACGAAGCCTATATCGACTTCGGCGGCGAGAGTGCGATCCCGCTCACCCGGAAATACGACAATCTGCTAGTCGTCCACACCTTGTCCAAGTCGCGCTCGCTGGCGGGCCTGCGCGTCGGCTATGCCATCGGCCAGCGGCCGCTGATCGACGCGCTGGAGCGCGTCAAGGACAGCTTCAATTCCTATCCGCTGGACCGCATCGCACAGGCTGGCGCCACCGCGGCCGTCGAAGACACCGCATGGTTCGACGTGACACGCCATGCCGTCATCGCCTCGCGAGATCGCGTTTCCGATGCGTTGCGCCAGCGTGGCTTCGAGGTGCTGCCTTCGCAGGCCAACTTCGTGTTTGCCCGCCATCCGGACCATAGCGGCGAGGCACTGGCAAAGGGCCTGCGCGAGCGGGCGGTGCTCGTGCGCCACTTCGCCAAGCCGCGTATTTCCGATTTCCTGCGCATCACGATCGGCACGCCGGAGCAATGCGATGCGCTCGTTGCGGCACTGGAAGACATTCTCTGAGGGCTTTCATCTCCGGGCAATTGTTACGGACCAGCGCTTGCAGGGCCAGCGCTGCAGGGGAAGTAGTTTGGCAGCCGGATAAAGTTCGCCCGGCAATTGAGTGTTGCCCATCCGCCCAAATTGTCACCACGACAAGATTACGCATTCTCTTTCAACGCTCTCTCGGCATGATGGCGCCCTGCCATTCTCAAGGACGCAGCATTGGAGATTTGCGCATGTCATACCTCCTGCCCCACCTACCGCAACTCTTCGTCGTCTGGGGCGCCTACCTTATCGCCACCGCCTCGCCGGGGCCGGCGGTGCTTGCCATCATCGGCACGTCGATCAGCCGCGGGCGAAGCTCCGGCATGGCGCTGGCGCTTGGCGTGCTGACGGGCTCATACACTTGGGCGATGCTGGCCGCCGCCGGACTTTCGGCGCTGATCCGCACCTACGGTAGCGCACTCTTCATCCTGAAGATTGCCGGCGGGCTCTATCTGCTCTGGCTGGCATTCAAGGCACTGAAGGCGGCGATGCGGAAAGAGTCGGAAAGCGCGTTGCCGCTCGAAAAGCAGCCGCCCTCGCTGTGCCGTCTTTACTTCAAGGGCCTCGGCATTCACCTGACGAACCCGAAGGCGATATTCTCCTGGCTCACGCTGGTTTCGCTCGGCACGCCGCAGGACGCGCCGCAGGTCATGCCCGTCCTGATTGGCGGCTGCATGGTGCTTGGTGTCGTCATTTTCATGGGCTTTGCTGTGCTATTCTCAATCGGGCCGGTGCACCGCGGCTACAAGAAGGCACGCCGCAGCATCGAAGCGGCCATGGCCGGTTTCTTCGCCTTTGCCGGGCTGAGACTGCTGACGGCCAAGCTGTAGCCTATTCGGCTGCGGCCTGACCCTGTCCGAAACGCTTCTCGATGTAATCGGTAACGAGCGCTTCGAAATCGCCGGCGATATTGGTGCCGCGGATCGTCATCGCCTTTTTGCCGTCGATATAGACGGGGGCTGCCGGAAGCTCGCCGGTGCCGGGCAGCGAGATGCCGATATCGGCATGTTTGCTTTCGCCCGGGCCATTGACGATGCAGCCCATGACCGCGACCTTCAGGCCTTCGACGCCCGGATATTTTTCGCGCCATACCGGCATGTTGCGGCGGATATCGTCCTCGATCTTGCGCGCAAGCTCCTGGAAGACGGTCGAGGTCGTCCGGCCACAGCCGGGACAGGCGGCAACGACCGGAATGAACTGGCGAAAGCCCATGACCTGCAGCAGTTCCTGCCCCACCTGCACCTCGCGGGTGCGGTCGCCGCCGGGCTCGGGGGTCAGCGAAATGCGGATCGTATCGCCGATGCCCTGCTGCATCAGGATGCCGAGCGAGGCGGCGGAAGCGACGATGCCCTTGGAGCCCATGCCGGCTTCGGTGAGGCCGAGATGCAGCGCATGGTCGGAGCGCGTTGCCAGCATCGCGTAGACGGCGATCAGGTCCTGCACGTTCGAGACCTTGGCCGACAGGATGATGCGGTTGCGCGGCAGGCCGATTTCTTCCGCCAGTTCCGCCGAGATCAGCGCCGACTGGACGATGGTTTCGCGCATGACTTGGCTGGCCGTCAGCGGAAAGCCCTTCGCCTGGTTGTCGTCCATCATCCGCGTCAGCAGCTCCTGGTCGAGGGAACCCCAGTTGACGCCGATGCGCACCGGCTTGTTGAATTCGATGGCGCGCTCGATGATGGCGGCGAACTGCTTGTCCTTCTTGTTCTTGAAGCCGACATTGCCCGGGTTGATGCGGTATTTCGCCAGCGCCTCGGCGCAGGCCGGATGATCGGCGAGCAGCTTGTGGCCGATATAGTGGAAATCGCCGATCAACGGCACATCGAGACCGAGCCGCTCGAGCCGCTCGCGGATTTTCGGCACGGCGGCTGCACTTTCGTCGCGGTCGACGGTGATGCGCACCAGTTCGGAGCCGGCGCGATGCAGCGCCGCGACCTGGGCGACCGTCGCATCGATATCGGCGGTGTCGGTATTGGTCATCGACTGCACGACGACGGGCGCTGCTCCCCCGACGATCACCCCACCAACATCGACGGCAACGGAGGCGCGGCGCGGCTGCGGATCAAAATCGAAGGCGGAAGACATGAAAGCCCCTTGCACGTGCTGTTGCGGCGATTTCCCTTGAGGTGGATGAGGAAAGCCGCCTTGTCAACGGCAACATCATGGATTGACGGCGAATTGATGGCTGCGCAGTCGCAGGCCACCCTCAGTCGTGCCCTTTCGGATCGGCGTGAACGGCATGATGCGACAAAAGCAGCACCACGATGAACAAGGCCGGAATGCAGGCGAAGATGATCGAAAAGCCGGTATGTTCGGCAATGAAGCCGATCAGCGACGGCGCAAACAGCATGCCGGAATAGCCCATGAAGGTGGCGACCGACAGCCCGATGCCCGGCGCCAGGCCCGGCATGTTGCCGGCAGCCGAAAAGGCGATCGGCACCATGTTGGAAATGCCGACGCCGGCCAGCGCAAAGCCGAAGATGGCGAGCGGCGCATTCGGCGCAAGGCCGGCCAGCACGAGGCCGGCAAGGGCCGTCAGGGTGCAGACGCGCAGGGTCTTCACGCCGCCGAAACGGTCGCGCACATGGTCGCCGGCAAAGCGCATGATCGCCATCGTCGCGGAAAAGGCGGCAAAGCCGAAACCGGACAGGGCAACCGAGGCGCCGAGTTCGTCGCGCAGGTAAAGCGCGCCCCAATCGAGCACGCTCCCCTCCGGCACCATCGAAAACAGCGCCACGAGGCCGATCAGCCATGGCAGCGGCGTTATTGGCAGCCGTAGCTTCTGCTTGGCCACATCGGGATGCGGCCGGTCATGAAGGATCATCGGCCAGGCAAGGCCAAGCACCGCAAGGCAGAACAGCGTGACGAGAATGGCGTGCGGCAGCACGCCGAACTGCGCCATGATGACACCGCCACTTGCCGAACCAATCAGGCCGCCCAGGCTCCAATAGGCATGGCAGGACGACATGATCGCCCGGCGCATCGACTTCTCCACCTCGACCGCATTGGCGTTCATCGCCACATCCATGGCGCCGACAAAGCCGCCGAGCAGGAACATGCCGATCGCCGCCGTCCAGACATTCGGCAACAGGGTCAACAGCAGCAGAAGCGGTGAAAGAACGGCGGCGGTGACCTTGACGACCTTGTGCGAGCCGAGCCGGGCGATGGAGCCGCCGGCGATCGGCATCAGCACAAGCGAGCCAATGCCGAACGCGAGGATGAGCAAGCCGAGCACGCTTTCACCGATGCCAAGCTTCTCCTTGAATTCCGGAATCTTCGGCGCCCAACTGCCAGTGACGAAGCCATTCATCAGAAACAGCAGCGACACGGCAAGACGGGTTTTCGGCATATAGCCCGAGCGGACGACGGCTTGCGGCCGGGTGATGCTATGTTGATCCATGGTCTATTCCTGTGCGATCCGTGTCGGATTCAAACCGTGATTTCAATAGGATTGCCGTCGGGGTCCCTGAGGACCGCCTCGTAGAAGCTATCGCCCGTCATGCGGGCGGGAGAGATGAGAATTCCGGAAGCCTCCGCCTGCGCCGCCATTTTATCCACTGCCTCGCGGCTGCCGAGCGACAGCGCGAGATGGGCGTAGCCCTGCCGTTCTTCCAGCCCCCCTCGCATGATCCAGGGACCTTGCATGACCTCGATCGAAGGACCGTCCTTGAGGTATACAAACCGCGAGGAGAAACCGGGTCGCCGGGCGCTTTCATAGAGATCCCCCACCGCCGCCCCAAAAGTCTCGGCCCAGAAATGACAGACACCGTCGAGATCGGCAGTCCAGAGGGCGACGTGCGCGATCTTCATGCCTTGACCTTTCGCGCATGTGCGATGGCGATGCCCGACGCTTCGAAGAGATGGACGTCATCCGCCGGTGCGTCATGTTCGACGATCAGCGCCGAGCACTTGGCTGCGGCAATGACCGTATGCGGTGCCGATGTTCCGAATTTATCGTTGGTGATCGCTGCCAGCACGGATGCGCTGCTCTGAGCCACCAGTCGCTTGAACTCGGCGTCCTCGTATTCGAAGGCGGTCAACCCGGCCTCGATATCGGCACCGCAGGCGCCAAGAATGCAGAGATCCGGTCGCAGTGTCTCGATGTCGCGCTGCGCCTTGGCGCCGACCGCAGCACCCACACGCCTGTCGATCTTGCCGCCGATAACAATCAGATCGACCCCGGGCTTGCCGATCAGCGCGGCGGCGATCAGCGGCGTGTTCGTCACTGCCGTCAGTTCCAGATCATTCGGAAGAGCCTCAGCGATCGCCAGATTGGTCGATCCCGCATCGAAGAAGACGGTCATTCCCGGTTTGATGAAGGCAAGCGCGGCAACGGCCAGCGCTGCCTTGCGCTCGGGCGCCTCGCCGACACGCTGGGCAAGTGTCGTGCTGCCCGGCGAGACCGGCAGCGCGCCACCATAGACCCGTTCGCAAAGCCCTGCGGCAGCAAGCTCGCGCAGATCGCGGCGGATGGTATCTTCGGAGACGTTGAATTCCTGCGCCAGATCGAAAGCCAGTACCCGGCCGGACGCCCGCAGGCGGTCCTGGATCAGCCGCTGACGTTGTTGAAGAAGCAGTTCTGTCTGCATGATTCGGCCACATCGTGCATAATTACGGATAAATCGGCACAAACAGGCATACATCTTCGTTCATCGGGATTCAACCGATTTTTATGATTTCTTGAAAAATGTGCCGCGAAAGCCGGCAAGCCGCCTTGAATTTGAGCGATCGGCGCCAATTTTTCCGTGGAAACAGCCGGCATTGGAGAAAAACCTTCGCTATTGCGCCGCACAATTGAAGTTTTGTGCGCTGTCGGCGGTGGGTCCATATGCGATTGTCCTCTCACACCGGCGACGGGCCGGATAGAAAGATGGAAAAAGACAATGAAATGGGTTCACACACTTCTCGCCGCCGTCGCAATTGCGCAGTTGGTTTCGGTCGCTCCGGCCTTTGCCGGCGAAAACCTTGAGGCCGTCAAGTCGGCCGGGGCGCTGAAGATCGGCACGGAAGGCACCTATGTGCCCTTCACCTATCATGACGAAAGCGGCAAGCTCGTCGGCTTCGACGTCGAGATCGGTGAAGCCATCGCCAAGAAGCTTGGCGTCAAGGCCGAATTTCTGGAAGGCAAGTGGGACGGCCTGATCGCTGGCCTCGATGCCAACCGCTACGACACCGTGATCAACCAGGTCGGCATCACCGAGGAGCGCAAGAAGAAATACGATTTCTCCGAGCCCTATATCGCTTCCAAGGCCGTCCTGATCGTCAAGGCCGACAATGAAGAGATCAAGGATTTCCCGGACCTCAAGGGCAAGAAGGCGGCCCAGTCGCTGACCAGCAACTTCGGCAAGCTGGCGGAGGCCTCCGGCGCCGAACTCGTCGGCACCGATGGCTTCGACCAGTCGATACAGCTCGTCCTGACCGGTCGCGCCGATGCGACGATCAACGACAGCCTGTCCTTCCTCGATTTCAAGAAGCACAAGCCGGATGCGCCGGTGAAGATCGCCGCCGAGCAGGCGAATGCCGACTATTCCGGCATTATCATCCGCAAGGGCGAGCCGGAGCTTCTGGACGCGATCAACAAGGCGCTGGCCGAGATCAAGGCGGACGGCACCTATGACGCGATTTCGAAAAAGTATTTCGGCGCCGACGTTTCGAAATAATCCCTGTCACGCGGCGTGACCGAGGCCGGTTCCGCCGCGTTCTTCCCTGCATTATAAGACATGATCCGTTCCGGCCGCGCCGGGGCGGATCATGTCGTTTGAAAGGCCCTGTCCGTGCCCTCCTGGCTCCAACTCATGCTCGATTCGCTCCTGCCGCTTTTGCGGGCTGGGCTGATCTTCACCATTCCGCTGACGCTTCTGTCCTTCGGCCTTGGTCTGGCGCTCGGGCTCCTGACGGCGATTACCCGTCTCTTCGGGGCCAAGCCGCTGGTCGCCGTGGCGCGGTTCTATGTCTGGGTCATTCGTGGCACGCCGCTGCTCGTCCAGCTCTTCGTTATCTTCTACGGCCTGCCAAGCCTCGGCATCCTGCTCGACGCCTTTCCCGCCGCGCTGATCGGCTTCACGCTCAACATCGGCGCCTATACCTCCGAAATCATCCGCGCGGTCATCTCCTCGGTGCCACGCGGCCAGTGGGAGGCGGCCTATTCAATCGGCATGAGCTGGGGTCAGGCGATGCGCCGCACCATTCTGCCGCAGGCAACGCGCGTCGCCGTACCGCCGCTGTCGAATACCTTCATTTCGCTGGTCAAGGACACCTCGCTCGCCGCCGCCATCACCGTGCCTGAGCTTTTCCAGACTGCCCAACGCATCGTCGCCACCACCTACGAACCGCTGATCCTCTATATCGAAGCGGCACTGATCTACCTGGCACTCAGCTCCGTTCTCTCCGGCCTGCAGGTTCGGCTGGAAAACCGCTTCGCCCGCTATGGTGGCTTCCTGGAGGCGCGCAAATGATCGAGCTCACCCATATCGAGAAGCGCTTCGGCGACAATGTCGTCTTGCGGGATATCAGCGTCACCATAGCCGAAGGCACGGTAACCGCGCTGGTCGGCCCCTCCGGCGGCGGCAAGAGCACGCTGCTTCGCTGCGTCAATCTCTTGGAAATCCCGACCTCCGGTGCAATTCGCCTCGGCGAGGAGCGGATCGAGTTTGCGCCCCACAGGAAGACCGGGTGGGACGCCATCCAGCGCCTGCGCCGCCAGACCGGCATGGTCTTCCAGAACTTCCAACTCTTTCCGCACCAGACGGCGATCGAGAACGTCATGGAAGGGCTGGTCACCGTCCTGAGATGGCCGAAGGAGAGGGCAAGGGCCCGCGCGCTCGAGCTGCTGGAAAAGGTCGGCATGGCCCACAAGGCCGATGCCTGGCCGGCAACGCTCTCCGGCGGCCAGCAGCAACGCGTGGCGATCGCCCGCGCGCTTGCGCCGTCGCCGCGCGTTCTCCTCTGCGACGAGCCGACCTCAGCGCTCGACCCGGAACTGGCGGAGGAAGTCGTCGAGGTGCTGAGCCGCCTTGCCCGCGAAGGCACGACGATGATCATGGCAACCCACGACCTGCGCCTTGCCTCGAAAGTCGCCGACCAGGTGCTCTTCCTCGACGGCGGCCTGATCGTCGAAAGCGGACCGCCGAGGAACATCTTCCAGACGCCACAGCGGGAACGCACGAAGAAGTTCATTTCTTCGCTGAACATGGGGAATGACTACGAGATCTGACGGTCAGGGGAGTAGTGCTCTTGAGGGAAAATCTGGCCACGTTTCCCCCTCAAAGCGGTCGCCTCTGCGCCCCTTCCCCGTCATGTCATCATCGCCTTATAGTGGGCGAGGATGATGGGGGGAATCTCGGCGCGAAACGCCGCATGTCCCTATGTGTGGAGGCTCTTGCGGCCGCTCTCGCTCCCTCCCGGGGCCGTCATCCTCGGGCTTGACCCGAGGATCCACGCTCCCGGTGCAGGAAAAGTGGGTCCGCAGAAATTGCGTCTGGATCCTCGGGTCAAGCCCGAGGATGACGGAGCAAGAGGTAGCGGGCGTCTCGTCAAGCCAGACGAGAATGCCCTTAGGGGCTCGCATGCGCGACCCCGAGCACGACGGTATCGGAGAACAGGTCGCAGCAAACTCCGCCCGACCTTAAATCGTCCTCAAGCCCCATAAACGATCAGCAGGTCCTTGGCATCGATCTGGTCGCCGGTGCGGACGAGGACCTCTGCGATGGTACCGTCCTTCTCGGCGTGCAGCGCCGTTTCCATCTTCATCGCCTCGATGGAGAGCAGCACGTCGCCGGACTTGACGGTCTGTCCGGCCGAAACGGAGACCGTCGAGATGACCCCCGGCATCGGTGCGCCGAGATGGGCGGCGTTGCCGAGATCGGCCTTGCGACGGGCAGCGCTCAAGGCCGAGCGGTTGCGGTCCGGCACCTTGATCAGGCGCGGCTGGCCGTTGAGCTCGAAGAACACCTTGACCATTGCCTGCTCGTCCGGCTCGCTCTTGGCCTGATGCAGAATGACGAGCGAGACGCCCTTCTCGAGTTCCGGCAGCAGTTCTTCGCCAGCCGATAGCCCGTAGAAATAGGCGGGCGTCGGCAGGACGGAGACCGGGCCGTAGGTGTCGGCGGCCTGCGCATAGTCGGTGAAGACCTTCGGATACATCAGATAGGAGGCGAATTCGAAGTCGGTGACCTTGCGCTCCAGCTTGGTCTCGATGTCCTTCCGCTCCTTGTCGAGATCGGCATCGGCAAGCAGCGAACCCGGACGCTCCGTATAGGCCTTCTCACCCTTCAGGGCCTTCTTCTGCAGGGCCTTCGGCCATCCACCGGGCGGCTGGCCGAGATCACCCTTCAGCATCGAGACGACCGAGTCCGGGAAGGACACGTCCTTGGCCAGGTTCTCGACATCGGCAACGGTCAAGTCCTGGGAGACCATCATCAGTGCCATGTCGCCGACGACCTTGGAGGACGGCGTCACCTTGACGATATCACCGAACATCTGGTTGGCATCGGCATAGGCCTGCGCCACCTGGTGCCAGCGGGTTTCGAGCCCGAGCGAGCGGGCCTGTTCCTTGAGGTTGGTGAACTGGCCGCCCGGCATCTCGTGCAGATAGACTTCCGATGCCGGCCCCTTGAGGTCGCTTTCGAAGGCGGCGTACTGGTTGCGCACCGCCTCCCAATAGAAGGAGATGCGGCGGATCCATTCCGGATCGAGACCCGGATCACGCTCCGAACCGCGCAAGGCTTCCACGATCGAACCGAGGCAAGGCTGCGAGGTGTTGCCGGAGAAGGCATCCATTGCGGCATCGACGACATCAACGCCGGCATCGACGGCGGCAAGCACCGTCGCAGCAGAGATGCCCGATGTGTCGTGCGTGTGAAAATGGATCGGCAGGTCGGTCACCTCGCGTAGCGCCTTGAACAGTACGGTCGCGGCGGCAGGCTTGAGCAGACCGGCCATGTCCTTGAGCGCGATCATGTGGGCGCCGGCCTTTTCCAGCTCGGTAGCCAGCGCGGTGTAGTATTTCAGATCATATTTCGGCCGGGCGGAGTTGAGGATATCGCCGGTATAGCAGATCGCCGCCTCGCAGATCTTGCTCTCCTCGGCTACCGCATCCATCGAGACGCGCATGTTTTCGACCCAGTTGAGGCAGTCGAACACCCGGAACACGTCGATGCCGCCTTTGGCCGCCTGACGAACGAAATATTTGACGACGTTGTCGGGATAGTTCTTGTAGCCGACGCCGTTGGCACCGCGCAGAAGCATCTGCAAGAGCAGGTTCGGCGCATCCTCGCGCACCTTGGCGAGACGCTCCCACGGATCCTCGGTCAGGAAGCGCATCGAGACGTCGAAAGTGGCGCCGCCCCAGCATTCGAGCGAGAACAAGTTGGGCAGGGCGCGGGCATAGGTGCCGGCGACCCGGGCGATGTCATAGGTGCGCACGCGGGTGGCAAGCAGCGACTGATGGCCGTCGCGCATGGTCGTGTCGGTCAGAAGCACACGCTTTTCGGCCCGCACCCATTCGGCGAACTTCTTCGGGCCGAGTGCATCGAGCTTCTGCTTCGTACCGTCGACGATTGCAGCGTTGCTGTGCGGAACGATCGGCTTTGCAGCATCCGCGCTCGGCTTCGGCCGACCCTTGGCTTCCGGGTGACCGTTGACCGTCACATCGGCGAGATAGGTCAATAGCTTGGTAGCGCGGTCCTGGCGCTTGACCTGCTGGAAGAGTTCGGGCGTCGTGTCGATGAAGCGGGTGGTGTAGGAATTGTCCTTGAATTTCGGATGGCTGATGATTGCTTCGAGGAAGGTGAGGTTGGTTGCCACGCCGCGAATGCGGAATTCGCGAAGCGCCCGGTCCATGCGGGCAATCGCCTCGGCGGGGCTCGGCGCCCAGGCGGTGACCTTGACCAGCAGCGGATCGTAAAAGCGGGTGATGACAGCGCCCGGATAGGCCGTGCCGCCATCCAGGCGGATACCGAAGCCTGAAGCGGAGCGATAGCCGGTGATCCGGCCGTAGTCGGGAATGAAGTTCTGTTCCGGATCTTCGGTGGTGATACGGCACTGCAGCGCGTGGCCGTTGAGCTTGATGTCTTCCTGTTTCGGAACGCCCGATTCCGGCGTGCCGATGGCAAAGCCGTCGAGGATGTGGATCTGCGCCTTGACGATATCGATGCCGGTCACGACCTCGGTGACGGTATGTTCGACCTGGATGCGCGGATTGACTTCGATGAAATAGAATTTGCCGGTGTCCATATCCATCAGGTACTCGACGGTACCAGCACCGATATAGTTCGTCGCCTGGGCGATCCGGGTCGAATAGCCGGCCAGCTCCTGGCGCTGCGCTTCGCTCAGATACGGCGCCGGAGCCCGTTCCACGACCTTCTGGTTACGGCGCTGGACCGAACAATCGCGCTCGAACAGATGCACTACGTTGCCGTGCGTATCGCCGAGCACCTGGCTTTCGACGTGGCGGGCACGCTCGACCAGCTTTTCCAGATAAACCTCGTCCTTGCCGAAGGCGGCCATGGCTTCGCGTTTGGCTTCCGTCACTTCGCGCGCCAGGTCCTTTGGATCGCGGATCGCCCGCATGCCGCGGCCACCGCCGCCCCAAGACGCCTTCAGCATCACCGGATAGCCGATCTCCGCCGCCATCTTTGCCACGATGTTCATGTCGTCCGGAAGCGGCTCTGTGGCC
Organism: Pararhizobium sp. LjRoot235; assembly: GCF_964254145.1. Classification (NCBI taxonomy): domain Bacteria; kingdom Pseudomonadati; phylum Pseudomonadota; class Alphaproteobacteria; order Hyphomicrobiales; family Rhizobiaceae; genus Pararhizobium; species Pararhizobium sp. LjRoot235. The sequence goes on from NZ_CAXUSP020000001.1 coordinate 432,654, forward strand.
GGCACGACCGGCACGCCGATCTCGATGGCGAGATTGCGGGCAGCGACCTTGTTGCCAAGACGCCGCATCGTATCGCCCGTCGGTCCGATGAAGATGATACCGGCCGCCTTGCAGGCATCGACGAATTCCGGACTCTCGGAAAGAAGGCCGTACCCCGGATGGATCGCATCCGCACCCGACAGCTTGGCGACGCGAATAATTTCCTCGATCGAAAGATAGCTCTCGATCGGCCCGAGATCGCGGGCCAAATGCGACCCCCGACCGATCTGGTAGCTCTCGTCCGCCTTGAACCGGTGGAGCGCCAGCTTGTCCTCCTCGGCCCATATCGCAACCGTTTTTATTCCCAGTTCGTTTGCCGCGCGAAACACGCGGATGGCAATTTCAGAACGATTGGCAACAAGGATCTTTGAAATGGGCAAGTCGGACTCCTCAAGACTTGAACGCGGTCATGCTGCACCGCGAAAAGGATTATTAGCGGTTCATGACGTGAAGTTCAATTTCAGAGTCGGCATGAGGGTGTTCATTTCCGTCAGGAAATCAATCCCAGGCGGAAGGACAGGGCAACCGCGTGATGGCGGTTTTTCGCGCGTAGTTTTTCCTGGATGCCGTTCATGTACCAGTCGACGGTATGGTTGGAGATTTCGAGGATCCGGCTGATCTCGTTCGAGGTCATGCCATCGGCCAGATAGTTCAAGGCCTCCATTTCGCGGCGGGTCATCTGCACATCGACGCTGGAGACCATTTCGGCGAGGACCGCCGAATCCGTCAGTTCCAGAAGCCGCCAGAAAATCTTCTTGGCAATGCCGTCGAACAGGCTCATCTCCACCGGACTGAGATCGACCACGCGGCCACCCACTGTCAAATTGCCGAGCAGTCCGCGGCGGCCGTGAACGGGAAAGATATAGCCGTCATGGAGGCCGTAGCCCCGTGCCTCGACCATCATCCGCTCCATGCGTTTGCGGTGCGGGTCGGAGCGGAAGGCAACCAGCGTCTCGCGCCAGCGAAAGCCGCGCTGCGCATGGCCGAGAAAGCGGATCGTCGGATCGATGACGACAAACTTCTTCTTGATGTAGATCTGCGGCCAGCCATCGGGCCAGCGTCCGGCAAGCAGCAGGCTCAGCGGATTTTCGTTCGGCTTGGGCTGGCGGACGATGCCGTAATAGTCAAAGCCATAGCGGTCCAGGACCCGCTCGAACTCCTGAACGATTTCGTCCCTGCTCTTCATCTCGTCTATGAGCGCCAGAAACTGCACCAGCAACGTAATATTCATGAATGCCCCTTCAAAAAATTCATTCCGGCCTTTGACCGCGCCCACCGCAGCGCAACATGATTGTCCTGTTCAGCACCCATTCATGTTGCGATCGCAATAATCCCTCCCGTCAGTCATGGAACCACCTAACACCGCATCGCCGTTGACTCGCAAGGCGCAAAAAATAGCAAACTATGAATAATTCTACCGAGACGACACGAGCAATTTGTCTCACTCGGTATTTATCACAGATGCGCTTGTTCGTTCGACCTGAAAGTTGACCAAAGACGATGTTTGTTTGCCATGAAAAAGAAAGAAGGACTGGAAATTTGTCGAGAAGAATTGAGCGAGGTCATCAAGGATGACGATCCACAACGCTCCATTTCTCAGGATATCCTTCCTTCTCAGTAACTTATACCGCGATGCTAATGCTCTGTTGCTTTTCATTGCACCGCAACCAGCTGCCCAAGAGGGATAAGACAGTGTCATTGTTCCAGGTCTATGCAAGAGCGCTTCAGTATCTTGCCGTTCACAAACTCCGCGTCTCCGCGATCGTTATCGCCAACATCGTCCTGGCGATCATCACGATTGCAGAGCCCATTTTGTTCGGCCGCATCATCGGCGCGATCTCCTCCAAGCAGGCTGTAACACCGATGCTCCTGATGTGGGCTGGCCTCGGCGTTTTCAACACGATCGCCTTCGTGCTGGTCGCCCGCGAGGCCGACCGGCTGGCGCATACCCGCCGCTCGACCCTGATCACCGAAGCCTTCGGCCGCATCATCTCGATGCCGCTGTCCTGGCACAGCCAGCGCGGTACGTCCAACGCCCTGCACACGCTGCTGCGCGCCTGCGAAACACTGTTCGGCCTTTGGCTTGAATTCATGCGCCAGCATCTTTCGACAGCCGTGGCGCTGGTCCTGCTCGTGCCGACAGCCTTTGCCATGGATGTTCGCCTGTCGCTGGTTCTCGTCGTGCTGGGCGTTCTCTACGTCGTCATCGGCAAGTTCGTGATGACGCGTACCAAGGAAGGCCAGGCCTCTGTCGAGGATCACTATCACACGGTCTTTTCACACGTCTCCGACTCGATCAGCAATGTCTCGGTCGTACACAGCTACAACCGCATCGAAGCTGAAACCCGCGAGCTGAGGAACTTCACCCAGAAGCTGATCTCGGCCCAGCTGCCGGTCCTCGACTGGTGGGCGCTTGCCAGCGCGCTGAACCGCATGGCATCGACCATTTCGATGATGGCGATCCTCGTGATCGGTACCTTCCTCGTCCAGAAGGGCGAGCTCGGTATCGGCGACGTCATTGCCTTCATCGGTTTTGCCGGCCTGCTGATCGGCCGTCTCGACCAGATGAAGGCCTTCGTGACGCAGATTTTCGAAGCCCGCGCCAAGCTTGAGGACTTCTTCACTCTCGAGGATTCGGTCCGCGAGCGCGAAGAGCCTGTCGATGCCGGCGAGTTGAACCATGTCCGCGGCGAGGTCGAATTCCGCGACGTGTCCTTCAACTTCGCCAACTCGAACGAAGGCCTGCGCGATGTCTGTTTCACCGCGAAGGCGGGGCAGACGATCGCCATTGTCGGTCCGACCGGCGCCGGCAAGACAACGCTGGTCAACCTTTTGCAGCGCGTACATGAGCCGGCAAGCGGCAAGATCCTGATCGACGGCGTCGACATCGCGACGGTGACCCGCAAGTCGCTGCGCCGCTCGATCGCCACCGTGTTCCAGGATGCGGGCCTGCTCAACCGGTCGATCTGCGAGAACATCCGGCTTGGCCGTGAAGACGCATCGCTGGTCGAAATCGCGGAAGCGGCTCAAGCAGCAGCGGCAGCCGACTTCATCGAAGGCCGCCAGGGCGGCTACGACACCAAGGTCGGCGAACGCGGCAATAGGCTCTCCGGAGGCGAGCGCCAGCGCATCGCCATTGCCCGCGCCATCCTTAAGAACGCGCCGATCCTCGTGCTCGATGAGGCAACCAGCGCGCTTGACGTCGAAACGGAAAACCGCGTCAAGGCGGCGATCGACAACCTGCGCAAGGATCGCACGACCTTCATCATCGCCCACCGCCTGTCGACGGTGCGCGAGGCCGATCTGGTGATCTTCATGGATCACGGCCGGATCGTCGAGATAGGCGGTTTCAACGAGCTCAGCCATAGCAACGGCCGTTTTGCAGCCTTGCTGCGGGCGAGCGGCATTCTCACAGACGAGGATGTCCGCAAGAGCCATACGGCAGCCTGATCGACGGGCAACATGCGCTTCCAGATCTCCCCTCATGGCGCTGCCATGGGGGGATTTTTTATGCGGGAATCGATCCGCCCGCTTCCAGCATGGATGCACTGCGCGTCGATGCCGCCGTCACAGTCAGCGTCGTAACCCCCCCGATGGCGATCGCCGCCCGCTCAGGCACCGGGATGGCGCCGCAGAGGCTGCCGGTCGTGACGATCTGGCCTTGGGCAACAGCCTCCGTCAGCGCATTGGCGAAGGCGAGGAAGGGTGCCACCGGATCGCCGTTGGGATGTTTTCCCGTGCCGTGAAAAACGGTGTCGCCGTTGATCGTCACCGTCAGGGGCAGCGTTGAACCCGGTTCGAGCACCGTTTCTCGCAATTCTTCGCCCAGCACATAGCCGGCATTGCCGAGGCGATCCGCGAGAAACAGCAGCGCCGGTGAACGACTGCCATCGTCGAGACGATGGCCGAGGAATTCGACGCCGGAATAAATGCCGTCCACGTAGCCGAGAAGCGTGTCGCGCGTATAGGGCTTGCCGTCCGGCGGCGGCAAGTCCTTGCCGAGGACGAAGCAGATTTCCACCTCCAGCGCATCGACGGCCGGTCGCTCGAAGCCGGCGGTGCCCGATGCGCTGGCATGGGTGATATGGGCCATGGGCGCTGAAATCGAGCTTCCGTCCGAACGGATCGCAACCTTGTAGCCGGCTGTCGGCCAACCGTTCAGGGCAAGCGTTTCGCTTTGTACGGCAAAGGCTTCCGCCGGGGCGGCGAGTTCCGCAAGCGTCGCCGAGGCAAGACGCATGCCCCCGTTGTCGGCGTCGGACAGTTGGCGGGCGAGCGTCGTCGTGGCGGAACCGGCGGGCATTTTATTCTCCTGAACAAGCGGCGAGGCGTCGTTCCTTTCGACCATACTCGGCATAAAAGGAAAACCCCGGAATTGTTGTTCCGGGGTTTCCTCGTCGCGCAACCGGGAGAAAGAGTTACGCGGCCTGGACTTTCTTGGCGATCCGGGCCCATTCCGGGATCCACTGGCCGTGCGCGGCCAAAAGATCGTCGGTCAGAGACCAGATCTGGTCGAGGTCGAGCTCGGCGGCCGTATGCGGATCCATCATGGCGGCATGGTAGAGGTGCTCGCGATTTTCCGTCATCAGGGCTGCGACCGTTAGTTCCTGCACGTTGATGTTGGTGCGGATGAGCGCGGTGAGCTGCGGCGGCAGGTCGCCGATGAAGGTCGGCTGGATACCGTTCTCATCCACGAGGCACGGCAACTCGGCGGCGCAATTGTCCGGCAGCGAAGTGATGCAGCCATTGTTGCGCAGGTTGCCGTAAATCACCGATGGTTCGCCGGTCCAGACCGAGTTCATGATCGAGGAGGCATATTCCTTCGACTGCGCGACCTCGATCTTTTCGGCCGTGCGGTAGGCGGCTGCCTCGCCCTTCCACCTCTCGACCTGCTCGATACAGCGCTTGGGATATTCATCGAGCGGGATGCCGAACTTCTCGATCAGGTCCTCACGGCCTTCCTTGATGAAATAGGGCGTGTATTCGGCGAAGTGCTCCGAGCTTTCGGTGACGAAATAGCCGAGGCGGGTCAGCATCTCGTAGCGCACCTTGTTGGGGCAGCGCGGATTCCAGGTCGGCTTCGGCGCCCGGCCTTCACGGTAGCCGCGCACGAGATCCGGATAGAGGTCGCGGTAGGAACCGTCCGGCTGGCGATGCTCGAACTTCAGGTAGAAGGCCATGTGGTTGATGCCGGCCGAGCGGTAGCGGATTTCCTCATAGGGGATGTCGAGGTCGTGGGCGAGTTCCATCGCCGTGCCCTGCACCGAGTGGCAAAGGCCTACCTGCTTGATCTTCGGATATTTCTCGGCGATCGCCCAGGTGTTGATCGCCATCGGGTTGACATATTGCAAAAGGATCGCCTCCGGGCAGACCTGCATCATGTCTTCGCAGATCTTCCAGAGATGCGGCACGGTGCGCAGCCCCCGCATGATGCCGCCGACGCCGAGCGTATCGGCGATCGTCTGGCGCAGGCCGTATTTCTTCGGCACTTCGAAATCGGTGACGGTGCAGGGCTCGTAGCCGCCGATCTGGAAGGCGACGACGACGAAATCGGCGCCGTCGAGGGCCTTGCGCTGGTTGGAGTGCAGCTCGATGGTTGCCTTCGCCCCGAGCGTCGCGATCAGTTTCCTGACGACGATCTCGCTTTCCTCGAGCCGCTGCGGGTTGATGTCCATCAGCGCGATTTTCGCGCCCGAAAGAGCCTGGCGCTGCAGAACGTCGCCGATGATGTTCTTCATGAAGACAGTCGAGCCGGCGCCGATGAAGGTGATCTTGGGTTGTCTGGTCATGGGATAAGCCTCTTGTCTAACGATTACGCGGCTACTTCGAAGGCGGCTCTGACGAGCCGTTCGGTGTAGGCGGTCTTGGGATGGGATAGAACGTCTTCGACCGGCCCCTCTTCAACGATCTTGCCGTGCTGCATGACCACTACGCGATGGCAGAGTGCACGCACGACTTTCAGATCGTGGGAGATGAAGAGATAGCTCAGTCCCTTCTCGTCCTGCAGCTTGCGCAGCAGTTCGATGATCTGTGCCTGCACCGAGAGATCGAGTGCCGAGGTCGGCTCATCGAGCAGGATGAATTCCGGTTCCAGCGCGATGGCGCGGGCGATGGCGATGCGCTGGCGCTGGCCGCCGGAGAATTCGTGCGGGAAGCGCGACAGGATGTTGTCCGGCAGACCGGCATTGTTCAGCGCCTCCTTCACCCGCTCCAGCCGCTCGTTGCGGGTTGCGCCGAGCTTGTTGACGATCAGTCCCTCCTCGATGATCTGGCCGACCGACATGCGCGGGTTGAGCGAGGAGAAGGGGTCCTGGAAGACGATCTGCATGCGCGAGCGCAGCGGCCGCATCTCGTCGCGGCTCTTGTCCTGGATCGGCTGGCCGTCGAACAGGATCTCGCCGCCTTCCGTCGTCAGAAGCTTGACGAGCGCCTGGCCGAACGTCGTCTTTCCTGAGCCGGATTCGCCGACGAGGCCGAGGGTCTCGTGGCGGTGAAGCTTGATACTGAGGCTGTCGACCGCGACGAGCTCTCTCAACTGCGGCCTGAAGAAGCCGCCGGCCTTCAGCATGAAGGAAACGCGGACATTGCGGCCTTCGAGGATGGCGGCGGAATCGACTGGCAGCGGATTGGCCATGCCCTTCGGCTCTGAGTTAAGCAGGTGGCGGGTATAGGGGTGCTGCGGGTTCTGGAACAGCGCCGCGGTGGTGTTGTGTTCCTTCACTTCGCCGTTCTGCATGACGTAGACATAGTCGGAGAACTGGCGGACGACGGTCAGGTCGTGAGTGATCAGGATCACCGCCATGCCGAGCGCCTTCTGCAGGTCGCGGATAAGATTGAGGATCTGCGCCTGGACGGTGACGTCGAGCGCCGTTGTCGGCTCGTCGGCGATCAGTACGTCGGGATTGTTGGCGAGCGCCATGGCGATCATGATGCGCTGGCGCTGGCCGCCGGAAAGCTGGTGCGGATACTGGTTAAGACGGGCTTCGGGGTCGGGAATCTGCACCTGGCGCAGCAGCTCCAGCGTCCGCTCCATCGCCTGCTTGCGGCTCATCTTCTGGTGAACGCGGATTGCCTCGATGATCTGGGCGCCGATCGTATAGACCGGGTTGAGCGAGCTCATCGGCTCCTGGAAGATCATCGAGATGCGGTCGCCGCGCAGTGCCCGGCGCTGGCGATCGGAGAATTTCAGGACGTTCCTACCGTCATAGGCGATGCTGGAGCGATCCGACACCGTGGCGCGCTTGGTGAGCAGACCCATGACAGTGCGGGCCGTCACCGATTTCCCTGAGCCGGATTCGCCGACGACCGCGATCGTCTCGCCGCGGTAGAGCTGGAAGGAGACGTCCTTGACGGCATCGACCGTGCCATGCTCGACCTTGAATTTCACGCCCACGTGGCGGGCATCGATGATCGGCGTGCCGACGGCGGCGGCATGATCGTGCCGTTGTTCGGGTGCGAGTATGCTCAAATCCAGGAGTGCCACGGGTCGTCTCCTCAGTATGGGTCGACGGCGTCGCGAAGGCCATCGCCAAGCGCGTTGAACGCAAAGACGGTGACGAGCACGAAGGCCACGGGGGAAAGAATCCAGGGGTAGGATCCGATGACGGAATAGGTGGCCGTATCCTGCAGCATCAGGCCCCAGGACATCAGCGGCGGTTTGACGGCGAAACCGAGGAAACCGAGGAAGGATTCCAGCAGCACCACATTCGGGATAGCCAGCGTCACCGCGACGATAACGTGGCTCATGACGTTGGGGAAGATATGCTGGAAGATGATGCGCCTGTCGGTGGCGCCGATCGCCATTGCCGCGCGAACATAGTCGATGCGGGCAAGCGCCAGCGTCTTGCCACGCACCTCGCGCGACATCTGCGCCCAGCCGAGCGCCGACATGACGATGATGACGAAGGCGAGGAAAACATTGGTCGGCGCCGTCACGGGGATCAGCGAGGTGAGCGCCAGGTAGAGCGGCAATTGCGGGAAGGCGAGCACGAGTTCGACGAAGCGCTGCATCCAGTTGTCGAAGCGGCCGCCGAAATAACCCGACACCATGCCGACCGTGGTGCCGACGACGGTGACGATGAAGACCACTGTCAGAGCGATCATCAACGAGACGCGGGAGCCATAGAAGATACGGGACAAGACATCGCGGCCGAACTTGTCGGTGCCGAGGAAGTTGACCGGCGTGCCGTCGACAGCGCCGAAGAAATGTCGGTCAGTCGGGATCACGCCGAGAAGCCGGTAGCTGAAGCCTTTGACGAAGAAGCCGAGGTTTTTCGGATTGGCATAGTCCGGACCGACGATCGGCTGGAAAGTGATCGGATCAAGCTCGGTGCCCTCGCCGACCTGATAGGTGCGCGGCCAGACGAGATTGCCCTCCTGATCGGTGATGCTGATCGTCTGCGGCGGAGCGAAGCCGACGCCTGTCAGCTTCGGATCGACGGGCGAAAAGAACTCGGCGAGGATCGTCATGATCATCAGCAGGCAGACGAGGATCAGGCCGATTAGGCCGGTCCAGGACCGCTTCAGGCGGCGCCAGACAAGGGCCCGATACGTTTCGTTGCCGTGATGCGGTGCGGGCACCGGCACGGTGATGGCGTCTTGAACATCGGCTTTCATGCGTGTGCTCCTCCACCAAGGCGAACCCGAGGATCGAGCATGGCCAAAAGCATGTCGGCGATGATGTTGCCGACGATCAGTGTTGCGGACAGGACCAGCATGAAGGTGGCGGTGACATAGACGTCGCCCACCCACATGGAGCCGACGATGGCCGGGCCGACGGTCGGCAGCGCGAAGATGATCGCCGTCTCGATCTCCCCGGTCAGCATGTAGGGCAGCACGACGCCCTGGTACATGACCAGCGGATGCAGCGCGTTCGGCACGGCGTGGCGCAGGATGACGGCGCGTTCACTGAGGCCCTTGGCGCGCGCGGTCTCGACATATTGGGCGTTCAGCGTATCGAGCAGATTGCCGCGCATCACCCGCATATTGTAGGCGAGGCCTCCGAATGTGGCGATGGCGATCACCGGCCAGACATGTTTCAGGAGATCGACGAACTTGCCCCAGGACCAGGGCGCGCCGCCGTAGCGGGCCGAGTGGAAACTGTTGATCTCGGTGACGTTGAAATGGAACACCATGATGTAGACGATGATCAGCGCCATCAGGAAGCGTGGCACCGTCATGCCGAGAAAGGAAATGCCGGATAGCAGGCTATCGACCCAGGAGTATTGGCGGGTGGCGGCGAGAATGCCGAAGGTGATGCCGATGACGGAAGCGAGGATATGGCAGACGAGGGCCAGCGCCAAAGTTCGGGGCAGGCGTTCGCCGACAACCTCGGCTACCGGCTTGTTGTAGAACAGGCTATGGCCGAAATCGCCGCGCGTCACAATACCGGTGATCCAGTTGACGTATTGCACCGGCAGGGGCTTATCGAGGCCGTTGGCGACCTTGTAGGCCTGCGCCTGGGCGTCGGCCTCCTCGAACGAGGCGCCGCCCTGGTTGATCATTTGCGAGCGGATATAGTCGCTGTAATCACCTGGCGGCGCCTGGATGATCGCGAAGGTCACGACGCTCAGCACGAAGAGCACGGGGATGGCGGATGCGATGCGCACAAGCAGAAATCGGAACATGGCTGTTGGGTTCTCTTGTGTGTTCAGGGGTTGCCCCGGCCGCAATCGTCGGCGGCCGGAGCGTGTTTGAGGAAGATCAGTTGATCGGGCCGTTTTCGCCCGGCTTGCCGGGAAGCTGCTCAGGGAAGAGTTCGTAATCTCCCTGCTTGTCGGCGGCGGCGAAGACCCGCTCGCGGATGATCGTATCCTCGGCCCAGTTGAACATGAAGATCGGAGCACCGACCGGAATGTTCGAGAAGCGCTTGTTGATGATCAGCGCGCCCGGATATTCGGTGAGGCCAACCGTATCGACATTCTCCGTTGCGACCTTCTGATACTGCTTCATCAGTTCGGTGCGCTCGGTATTGTCGTCCGATGCGATGAACTTGTTGACGATGTCCACGAGTTCCTTCTCGTAGGGCAGCAGGTCGAGCGTACCGTCCGTGCCGGCGCGATGATGCCAGCTGGTGCGCGGCCCCATCGGAGCGAGCTGGGTGGTGTTCTGCACCACAGATGTCAGGTCCGGATCGTTGCGGCGGATCGTCCAGTCGAACTGACCGGCATAGTGGGCGTTGTCCTTCTTGGTGCCGTCGAGCGCGTTGAGCGTCACCTTCAAGCCGAGCTGCTCCATCTGGCCGATCACGCCTTCCGCAAGATTGCGGTCGGTGCCGTAGTCGCCATTGCTCAAGAGCACGACCTGAACGTCCTGGCCGCCTTCCGTTCCGGCTGGGAAGTTCACGAAACCGTTGCCGTCCGTGTCCTTCAGACCGGCCTTTTCGAGAAGCGCCTTTGCGCCTTCGAGATCGAAGGGATAGTAGACCGTCGATTGGCGGTCGTAGAAGCTTGTGCCCGACGACAGGCCGCCGGGATAGATCGCCGTGAACGGCCCCTTGACGAGCGATTCTCCGATCTTCTTGCGGTCGAGCGCCATGGTGACCGCCTTGCGGAAATCCTCGTTGCGATTGAGCTCGCGCACGGCCTTGCCGCGGGCATCGGGCTCGCCCCAGCCGTTTGCGGAGAGATTCATGCGCAGATTGTAGCCGATCAGGCGGGCGCCGAAGGCAAGGCGTGCCGGTGCCGCATCGGACGCAGCGCGCTTGAGCGATTCAACGAAGTTTTCCGGTTGCTCGAGGTTGGAGAAGTCACCGGAACCGGCGATCGCCTGCACGTCGCGGTCGGCCCAGGTCGAGAGCTTGTAGTGCATCTCGTTGAGGTAGGGCAACTGATGGCCTTCCTCGTCGACCTTCCAGTAGTAGGGATTTCGCCGCAGCACGATGATGTCGTCCGCCCGGTACGAGACCGGGACCCAGGCGCCCATGACGGGAATGTTCATATATTCGGCCGGGAAGCCGTTCTTGTACTGGTCGTACGTCACATCCTTGTTGTACTTGGGATGCTTGGTCTTCAGGATATGCGCCGGACCGGGGCAGAACGTGCCGTAGGCCATGGCATAGAGATATTGCCGCGGGAAGGCTTCCTTGAAGGTCCACTCGATGGTGTTGGCGTCAATGGCTTTCAGCGTCGTGCCTTCGCCGAAGGTTTCGGGGGTTGCTCCATTCAGCGGCGACACGTTGGGATCGACGACATTGTCGTCCCAATAGAACATCACGTCTTCAGAGCTGAACGGCACGCCGTCCGACCATTTGGCACCTTCGATCAGATGCATGGTCAGCTTGTGTCCGTCTTCGGACCAATCCCAGCTCTTGGCGAGGTTCGGCAGCGGCTCTACGTCGCTGGCTTCGACCTGGTAGAGCGGCGCGGTGCGCGTCAGGCATTCGGATAAGCCAATATCGATGCCGCCCCAGCCTTGCGTCTGGCCGGCCGAATAGTTCCAGCCCTCCGGGCGACCGCCGATGACATGGCGCATCGTGTCCCCATAGACGCCGATGCCGTCGGGCATGTTGCCGGTCTTGAAGACCATCGGTTCCTTCGGCAGCCGCTCGGCCACCGGTGGCAGCTTGCCGGTCTTGACGAATTTCTCGGTGACCCAATCCGGTTCTTTGTATTCCGGTAGAGCCTTGAATTCGAGGATCGAATCGCGCGGCACATAGGTGATCTTGCCCTGCGCCGGGAATGGCGGCTGCTCGGGCACGACGGTCGGCTCGGAAGCCCAGGCCGTGACGGCGAATGCCGACACGCCCAATAGAAGGGCGGTGGTCGTTTTCAGATGGCGAAAGCGTCTCATTGTCGTTGTTTCTCCCTCATGCTTCAGGCCGGCCCGGTATGGGCGGCTCTCCTCCTAACAGCACCCGGCGGGACGGCGTGATGCCGTCTGCCGGAAGAGAGCGGGCAAACGGATTGCCCACTCCCAGGCCTGCCTCCTCCTCAGGAAAACGGGCCTCGCATATCTCGCTGAAACCGTTCAGCTCGCCGCTTTCAGCTTCGTTGCTTCCTTTTCGGCGCGCAGTTCCTCGACCGAACGGACCTCGCGGCGGGCAACGCCCTTCCAGTCGCGGGTCTTGACCGTGGCCTTGCTCAGCCGCTCCTTGGCGGCAGGCACCGCGTCGGCATATTGCGGCAGCCACTCAGCCTGGGCGACCACCATTTCGTCGACCATCTGCCAGACCTCCTCCGGCGTGCAGATGGCGCCGACCAGCGGATCATGCAGCACGGCCAGTTTCAGAAGATCGATATCGCCGGTGATGGCGGCATGGACAGACATGCGCTGGACGTTGATCGAGGAAATGCAGGTGGCGGCGCAGGCTTCCGGCAGCGTGATGCCGGCGACCATGTTGATGCCGAAGCGATCGACGAAGCCGGGCGATTCGATGATCGCATCCGACGGCAGGTTGGTGATGACGCCGTTGTTCTTCACGTTGAAATGGCCGCGATAGACGCGTCCGGTCTCCAGCGCTTCGAGAATGTGGCTGGCATGCTCATTGGAGCGGCGGGCCGGGTCGATCGGCTTTTCGGCATCCTTGAGGAATTGCGGAAATTCGGTCTCGAACCAGTTGCGGGTCTCGGTCGAGTAGCGCAGGTAGCCGCCGGTTTCGCCGTGGATCCAGTCGGACATATCGATCCAGCGGGTAATTTCCTCCGGCCGCTTGCGATACCAGGGCAGGTATTCCGAGAGGTGGCCGTTGCTTTCGGTCGAATAGACGCCGAAACGCTTCAGAACGTCGATTCTGAGCTTTTCCTGCTGCGAGAAAACCGGATGCGCTTCGAAGGCGGCGACCAGCTCGTCCTTGCCTATTCTGCGGCCCTTGACGCGCACATCGACGAACCAGGTCTGGTGGTTGATGCCCGAGCAGATGTAGTCGAGCTCGCCATCCTTGGCGCCGAGGATCTCGGCGATCTGTTCGCCGCCGTGCTGGACGCCATGGCAAAGGCCGATCGTGTCGACCTTGCCATATTCAAGGGCGGCCCAGGTGTTCATCGCCATCGGGTTGGCATAGTTGAGGAACTTCGCGCCGGGTTCGGCAAGCTCGCGGATATCCTTGCAGAAATCGAGGATCACCGGGATGTTGCGCTGGCCATAGAGAATGCCGCCGGCGCAGATCGTATCGCCGACACACTGATCGACGCCGTATTTCAACGGGATGCGGATATCGTCGGCATAGGCTGCGAGGCCACCGACGCGCACGCAGCTGATGATGTAGCGCGCACCGGCGATCGCCTCGCGGCGGTCGGTCGATGCGGTAACCTTGGCGGGCAGGCTGTTAGCCTCGACTATTCTGTCGAGGATCGACTTGATCATACCGAGATTGTGCTCGCTCAAATCGGTGAGCGCGAACTCGACGTCGCGAAACTCCGGCACGCAGAGAATGTCGGTGAAAAGTTTCTTGGTGAAGCCGACACTGCCGGCGCCTATTATGGCAATCTTGAAGCTGCTCATGCTGTCCTCGTCGCTGGTCATTCGGCCGGGAAAAAACGGACAGGGTAAAATCCATGCGCGGGAAAAGGAGCGCTCTGGCGCTTTTATCCTCCCAGCTCTCCCTGTCGATGCCGCTCCAACCCGGTCATCTTGCTTTGTTGATGTGCATTATGCGTATAATGCTCGTCATCGCCAGAGAGGTATTGTGCTTTCATGGGTAATTCTGTGCTGAAACAGTTGATCGAAAATGGCCCCGTCATGCGGACGGTTTCGCTGCCTCGCGGACGCCATAGCCTGCATACCATGCCGACCAGCACGGGCTATGAGGTCCGCACGGATTCCAGCTATGACTGGGACGGCCGGAAACGCGGCCAGACGCCTTTCACGGTGCTGCAGCACACGATCGCGGGCGCAGGCAATCTTCGCTACGAGAGCCGCAACTATCGGGTCCGCGAGGGCGAGACACTGCTCGTGCTCGTGCCGCACAACCATCGCTACTGGCTCGAACAGAATGGCCGCTGGGAGTTTTTCTGGATTTCGATGAATGGCGAGGAAGCCCTGCGCATCCACAAGGCCATTCTCTCGACGACCGGGCCGATCCTCAATCTCAAGCCGGAGACGATCGAGCACCTGGCCGATTGCACCCTGAGACTGATTTCCGGCGGCGCCGATGCGCCGGGCAGTGCGTCGGCGATCGCCTACGAGGCGGCGATGGCGCTTTATGACGACGTGTTCGGGGCGCACCCGGTATTCAGCCAGGAATACCGGACGATGCAGCACGTCATCGATCACATCATCGCCAATCTCGAGCACCCGCTTCCGGTCGAGAAACTCGCGGATGTTTCCGGCCTCAGTCGGGCGCACTTCTCCCGGGTCTTTGCGGCGAGCGAGGGCATGCCGCCAGCCGAATTCGTGCTGCGCAAGCGGCTGCAGCGGGCTACCAAGCTTCTGACGAAGGCGGCGGATTTGTCGGTGAAGGAAGTGGCGATCATGTCCGGCTTCGAGGATCCGAATTATTTCGCCAAGGTATTCAGACGCTATTTCGGCGCGAGCCCGACGGAATTCCGCACGACGGGCATGTATTCCAGTATTGCCACCAACGGCCGGGCGCCTGCGTCATCGGCCGCACAGCCGGAATGAGCCCCGGAAAGCTAACGTTGCGGCGGCATCGCGATGTTTTCGATATTCGTAAAAAGCCTGCGTTGCGGCATGCTGGCTTACCCGGCATTCCGGCTGCGCATGAGGCAGTGCCGCATTTTCGTTTGTATCGTTCCGCCCGCCTTGCCATAACCGTTTCAAGAAGGAAAGCGAAGGGAGGACGGCATCATGGCTAGACAGGAATTCCAGTGGGACGATCCCTTTCTGCTGGAGGAGCAGCTTTCCGAAGACGAGCGGATGATCCGCGATACGGCGCGCGCCTATGCGCAGCAAGAACTGCAGCCGCGTGTGATCGAGGCCTATCGCAACGAAACGACCGATCCTTCGATCTTCCGCGAGATGGGCGAACTCGGGCTGCTCGGTGTCACGGTGCCGGATACCTATGGCGGCGTCGGTGCCTCGTATGTGGCCTATGGTCTCGTCGCCCGCGAAGTTGAGCGCGTCGATTCCGGCTATCGCTCGATGATGAGCGTGCAGTCCTCTCTGGTGATCTATCCGATCCACGCCTATGGCTCCGAGGCGCAGCGGCGGAAATATCTGCCGAAGCTGATCAGCGGCGAGTGGATCGGCTGCTTCGGCCTGACGGAGCCGGATGCCGGCTCAGATCCGGGCGGCATGAAAACGCGGGCCGTGAAAACCGAGGACGGCTACCGGCTCATTGGCTCGAAGATGTGGATCTCCAACGCGCCGATCGCCGACGTCTTCGTCGTCTGGGCGAAATCCGAGGCGCATGGCAATGCCATCCGCGGCTTCGTTTTGGAAAAGGGCACGAAGGGATTGAGTGCACCGAAGATCGGCGGCAAGCTGTCATTGCGGGCCTCAATCACCGGCGAAATCGTGCTCGATAATGTCGAGGTCGGCGAGGAGGCCCTGCTGCCGAATATCGAGGGCCTGAAGGGTCCGTTTGGCTGCCTCAACCGCGCCCGCTACGGCATCTCCTGGGGCGTGCTCGGCTCGGCGGAATTCTGCTGGCATGCGGCGCGGCAATATGGCCTCGACCGCAAGCAGTTCGGCCGGCCGCTGGCGCAGACGCAACTTTTCCAGAAGAAGCTTGCCGACATGCAGACGGAAATTGCCCTCGGCCTTCAGGCCTCGCTTAGGGTTGGTCAACTGATGGATGCCGGCCGCATGGCGCCGGAAATGATCTCGATCGTCAAGCGCAACAATTGCGGCAAGGCTCTGGATATCGCCCGCGCGGCCCGCGACATGCATGGCGGGAACGGCATTTCCGAGGAGTATCAGGTAATGCGTCACATGGTGAACCTGGAAACGGTCAATACCTATGAAGGCACCCATGACGTGCATGCCCTGATCCTCGGCCGCGCCCAGACCGGGCTGCAGGCCTTCTTCTGAGTGCCGGGATGGAAACGCCGCTCAAGGGACTGAAGGTTCTCGAACTGGCCCGCATCCTCGCCGGGCCGTGGATCGGCCAGACGCTTGCCGATCTCGGCGCCGACGTCATCAAGGTGGAGAGCCTGGCAGGCGATGACACCCGCACCTGGGGTCCACCCTTCGTCGACGGTGAGGACGGCCACCTCGATGCCGCCTATTTCCACGCGTGCAACCGGGGAAAGCGCTCGGTCGTCCTCGATTTCACCACGGAGGAAGGGCAGGAGGCGGTGCGCCGGCTTGCAGCGCTGTCGGACGTGCTGCTGGAGAATTTCAAGGTCGGCGGCCTGGCGAAATACGGCCTCGATTATGAAAGTCTGAAGAAGATCAACCCGCGGCTGATCTATTGCTCGGTCACCGGCTTCGGCCAGGACGGCCCCTATGCCCACCGCGCCGGTTACGACTATATCATCCAGGGCATGAGCGGCATCATGGACCTGACAGGCGACCCGGAAGGGGAGCCGCAGAAGATCGGCGTCGCGTTTGCCGATATCTTTACCGGGCTCTACGGCGTCATTGCCGTCCAGGCTGCGCTTCACATGCGCGAGCGCACCGGTGTCGGCCAGCAGATCGATATGGCGCTGTTCGACTGCATGACCGGCGTGCTGGCCAATCAGGCGCTGAATTTCCTTGTCTCGGGAAAATCTCCCCGCCGCCTCGGCAATGCGCATCCGAACATCGCACCCTATCAGGTCTTCCCCGTCTCCGACGGCCACCTGATCGTCGCCGTTGGCAACGACCGGCAGTTCGTCAAGTTCTGCGGCCTGCTGGGACTGGACGATCTGGCAACCGATCCGCGGTATCAGACCAATGCGGCCCGTGTGAAAGATCGCGACAGCCTGACGCCGAAACTGGCCGCGCGGACGGCAACGTTCAGCCGCGATGACCTGCTTGCGAAGTTGGAAGCGGCTGGTGTGCCCGGCGGGCCGATCAATACCGTCGCGGATGTCTTTTCCGATCCACAGATCGTTCATCGCGCCATGCGGATCGATACGCCGCATAGCGGAGCCGCCTCGGGAACGGCGCCGGGAGTGCGTACGCCCATCACATTTTCAGATTCGAAACTAGAGCTGGAACGCGGTGCGCCACGGCTTGGCGAGCATACGCAGGACGTTCTGGCCGAGATCGGGATGAGGCAGGATGCATTGAAATAAGCATCTTCGATGATAGATTTGATGCGCATAATGGAGAGCACAATGCGCACGACTATAGTGCTGGATGATGAGTTGCTTGCCCGAGCTCAGGAATTGAACGGTATTGAGGAAAGAGGTGCCCTTGTTCGCGAGGCGCTGAAATCTTTGATAGAGCGGGCCTAGCCCGACCCTCAGCGATGCATTGACCCTCAAATATTGCCCATGCAGAGATATTTCATCTCCAGATAGTCCTCCGCGCCGTGGCGGGAGCCTTCGCGGCCGATGCCGGATTGTTTGAGGCCTCCGAAGGGTGCGGCTTCGGAGGACATGCGGCCGGTGTTGATGCCGATCATGCCATATTCCAGCGCTTCGGCGACGCGCCAGACCTTTTTCAGTTCGGTCGCGTAGAAATAGGCGGCAAGGCCATAGATCGTGTCGTTGGCCTGCAGGATGACGTCTTCCATCGTCTCGAAGCGAATGATCGGCGCCACCGGCCCGAAGGTTTCGTCGCAGGCGACCAGCATGCTCTTGTCGACGTTGGAAAGCACGGTCGGCTCGAAGAAGGCGCCAGAGACCCGTTTTCCGCCGCAAAGAAGCGACGCCCCCTTTGCGGTCGCGTCGTTCACATGCGTTTCGACCTTTCGGATCGCCCGGTCGTCGATCAGCGGGCCGATCGCGACGCCCGGCGAAAAGCCGTCGCCAACCGAAAGCTTGCCAACCTGCGCCGCCAGCTTTCGGGCAAATTCATCATGGACGCCGCTCTGCACATAAATGCGGTTCGCCGAGGTGCAGGTCTGGCCGGCATTGCGATATTTCGCCTGGATGGCACCATCGACGGCCGCATCGATGTCGGCGTCGTCAAAGACGATGAAGGGGGCACTGCCGCCGAGTTCGAGGCTGATTTTCTTGATCTGGTCGGAGCACTGCCGCATCAGGATGCGGCCGACCTCTGTCGAGCCGGTGAAGCTGATCTTGCGCACCCTGGGATTGGCGCAGAGTTCGCGACCGATCGCATCGCCCTGCGAGGCGAGGATGAGGTTGAAGACCCCCTTCGGAAAACCGGCGCGGATCGCCAGCGCGTGCATGGCCAGCGCGATGAGCGGCGTCTGTTCGGCGGGTTTCAGGATCACGGTGCAGCCGACGGCAAGCGCCGGCGATATCTTGCGCGCGACCATCGAGGCTGGAAAGTTCCAGGGCGTGATCGTGCCGACGACGCCGACCGGCTGCTTGATCACCAGCATGCGGCGGTCGGTCGAGGGTGCTGGAATGGTCTCGCCGTAGATGCGCTTGGCCTCTTCCGCATACCATTCGATATAGGCTGCCGCGTGCTGTAGTTCGGAGCGGGATTCGGGCAGCGGCTTGCCCATTTCCGCGGTCAGGATGGCCGCAAGATCATCGAGATGGGCGATGACGAGATCATGCCAGCGGCGGAGAATCGTGCTGCGGTCGCCGGCCGGGCGTTCGGCCCAGGGAAACTGGGCTGCATAGGCCGCGTCGATCGCGGTTCGTGTTTCCGTCACGCCCATGTCGGGCAAGGTCGCGAGCAACGCTCCGGTGGAAGGATTGTGCACATCGAAGGTCCCTGCCGCGGCCGCGCCGGGCGCATTGACCAGCCCGAGCAGGCGCGGCTCCTTCACATAGGCGATCAGCGTCTCGGTAAAGATCATCGGTGATCCTTTCTGGCGGTCCACGCATCGAAGGCGCGGGGCGGCACGTGTCGTCGTGGGCCGATAGCCGATAAACACGGCCAGGTCCATCGGGCAACAACAGAACGGCTGCCCGATGTGATTTTCAATAAGGTCCGGTCCGCGTCAGGCCCGTGCTTCCATGATCGACGCTTCGAGAATGTCGAGCGCCTCGGCGAAGACATTGTCCTGGATGGTGATCGGCGCGAGGAAACGGATGACATTGCCGTGGACACCGCAGGTCAAAAGGATCAGGCCCTTTTCCAGAGCGATCAGGCGCACACGGTTGGCAAAATCCGCACTCGGCAGATTGGTCTTTAGGTCGTTGAACTCGACGGCGTTCATGAAGCCGGGGCCGCGGATATCGACAATTTCCGGCGCCTGTTCGCGGATGGCGGCGAGGCGCTGCTTGAGCCGGTTGCCGAGCTGCTCGGCGCGCTCGCAGAGCTTTTCGTCCGCGATGACATCGAGAACGGCGTGTGCGGCGGCAATGCCGATCGGATTACCGCCATAGGTGCCGCCGAGACCGCCCGGTGCCGGGGCGTCCATGATTTCCGCGCGGCCGGTGACCGCTGCAAGCGGAAAGCCGCCGGCCAGGCTCTTTGCCATGGTCATCAGGTCGGGTGCCACGTCGTGGTGTTCCATGGCGAACAGCTTGCCTGTACGGGCAAAGCCGGTCTGCACCTCGTCGGCGATCAGGAGGATGCCGTGCTGGTCGCAGATCTCGCGAAGGGCGCGCATGAAGGATGTAGGTGCCGGATAGAAGCCACCTTCGCCCTGCACGGGCTCGAGGATGATGGCGGCGACGCGGCCCGGATCGACATCCGCGGCGAACAGCTTTTTCAAGGCAGCGACCGACTGTTCGACGCTGACGCCATGCAGCTCGATCGGGAAGGGGGCATGGAAGACATCGCCCGGCATTGCGCCGAAGCCGACCTTGTAGGGCACGACCTTGCCGGTCAGCGCCATGCCCATGAAGGTGCGGCCATGGAAACCGCCACCGAAGGCGATGATGGCTTGGCGGCCGGTGGCGGCGCGGGCGATCTTGACGGCATTCTCCACGGCTTCCGCGCCGGTGGTGACGAAGATCGTCTTCTTGGCGAAATTGCCTGGTGTCAGCGCATTGAGGCGCTCGGCGAGGTGAACGTAGCTTTCATAGGGCACGACCTGATGGCAGGTATGGGTGAAGCGATCGATTTGCGCCTTGACGGCCTCGATGATACGCGGATGCCGATGGCCGGTGTTGACCACGGCGATGCCGGCGGCAAAATCGATGTAGCGATTGCCTTCCTTGTCCCAGATTTCGGAATTTTCCGCGCGGTCCGCATAGATTTGCGTGGTCATGCCAACGCCGCGGGAAATTGCTGCATTCTTGCGATCGGTCAAACTGGTCACGGTCGTCATCCTAAAGTTGAGGAGCAATTTGCAAATCCTACATTTTTTCTGTAGGTTTGCAAATTAATTATGGTGAACACAAATACAGCATTTGTGATGCTTTTTCTTGTCACCCAGCGGCATGTGTGGCTACATTGATGCTTGGAGCATTGGACGGATATTTTTCTGATACTTTGAACACTTAGAATTTCACGGCGACGCCCGATTGGCCTATTTCCCCGGGTTGGCACCGCCACGTTGTAATGCGTAGCAATAGGAGAATGATGCCGATGACTGCTGATGCCATTATCCGTGCCCGCATCGATTCCGCAACAAAACAGAAGGCGATTGCGGCGCTGGACGCCATGGGCCTTTCGGTTTCCGATGCTATCCGTCTCCTGATGCTGCGCATTGCCGAAGAAAAGCGTCTGCCTTTCGAACTGAAGGTGCCGGACGGTGCCCCTGTGCTTCCCAGCGATCGCGGTTCACGCCACCTGGACAGCGGCGAAGACCTGTTTCGCGATCTGGAACATTGACGGTATGAGAATTTCGAGTGGTGGCCCATGAGCGATGCCATCTCCGTACGGTACAAGGTGGCGGAGGCGGCCCGCCTTGCCGGCGTCTCGGCATCGACCTTGCGGCTCTGGGAGACGCAGGGGCTCGTGGTGCCGGAGCGCTCCGCCACCGGCCACCGGCAATACAGCGAGAGCGACGTCGCCCAACTGAAGCGCATCTCCTGGTTCCGCGCCGAGCGTGGCCTCAATCCGGCAGCCATTCGCGAAGCGCTCGAAGCGGAAGCCGGCGAGACCGATGACGCCGCTGCCGTCGCAGATGCCAATCCGGCATCGCAGGTCGGACGCAAGCTCAGGAGCCTGCGTCATGCCGCAGGCAGGACACTTGAGCAGGTGGCCGGTGACATCGGCATTGCAGCGTCCATTCTCTCGACGCTGGAACGCACCTCGCAGGGTGTCTCGGTCGCGGTCCTGCACAATCTCGCGGAATATTTCGGAACGACGGTTTCCAGCCTTTCCGGCGAGGACGAGCCGGAGGTCCGGGCGCTGGTCCGTTCCGGCGAATGGCGGAACTGGCCGCGTACGACACCTGGCGTGACGGTTCAACTGTTGGCCGAAGGCCGCAACCAGATGGATTGTCACCGGTTCGTGCTCGAACCTGGCGCCTCCAGCGAAGGCGCCTACAAGCATGAAGGCGAGGAGTTCGTCTATGTGCTGTCGGGGCGGGTAGAGTTCGTGCTTGATTCCGATCAGTTTTATGACCTAACGGCCGGCGATTCGCTCTATTTTGAGAGCCGGCGCCATCACGCCTGGTCGAACCGGCATGATGGCGAGACGGTGCTGCTGTGGATCAACACGCCGCCGACATTCTGACGCTTCCTTCTCGGGGAACTCCACAAGGCCCATCGGTCAAGGAGTCATAGCAACGATGTCAGTCTGCCGCATCAATTTGATCTGAACCTGTCCGGATCTGCCATCAGCGCCAGCCGAGAGCCGGCGCGACGTGTTTCAGGATCGCCTCGATGACGTGCGTATTGTAGTCGACACCGAGCTGGTTGGGGACGGTGAGAAGTAGCGTGTCGGCTTCCGTGATCGCCTCGTCCGCGGCGAGCTGTTTGACGAGTTCCTCCGGCTCGGCCGCATAGGAGCGGCCGAAGATCGCCCTTGTGTTCTCGTCGATATAGCCGATCGAATCCTCCTCTTTGCCGCCGCGGCCGAAATAGGCGCGATCGCGATCGTTGACGAGCGCGAAGATGCTGCGGCTGACCGAGACGCGCGGCGTGCGGCTGTGGCCGGCTTCCTTCCAGGCCTCGCGGTAAGCCCGGATTTGGGCGGTCTGCTGGACGTGGAAGGGTTCGCCTGTCTCGTCATCTTTCAGGGTGGAGCTCTGCAAATTCATGCCGAACCTGGCGGCCCAGACGGCCGTGGCATTCGAGCCAGCGCCCCACCAGACACGCTCGCGCAGGCCCTCCGAATAGGGCTCGAGACGAA
Organism: Pararhizobium sp. LjRoot235; assembly: GCF_964254145.1. Classification (NCBI taxonomy): domain Bacteria; kingdom Pseudomonadati; phylum Pseudomonadota; class Alphaproteobacteria; order Hyphomicrobiales; family Rhizobiaceae; genus Pararhizobium; species Pararhizobium sp. LjRoot235. Next base: position 454,854 of record NZ_CAXUSP020000001.1, read on the forward strand.
GCAGGCCTGGCGGATTGGGAAACATGGGGCGCGGATTGGGCTGGGCGAAGCCCTGGCCTCTCAGAACGTCGAGGAGGACCTCGGCATGGCGACGGCCCATGTCGGCGTCGCTTGACCCGTCCGGCGGCTGAAAGCCGAAATGGCGCCAGCCATCGATGACCTGTTCCGGCGAGCCACGGCTGATGCCGAGCTGCAGGCGGCCGCCGGCGATGAGATCGGCGGCGCCTGCATCTTCCGCCATGTAGAGCGGATTCTCGTAGCGCATGTCGATGACCGCCGTGCCGATCTCGATGCTCTTCGTTTTCGCACCGACCGCGGCCAGAAGCGGGAAGGGGGAGGCAAGCTGCCGGGCGAAGTGATGAACCCGGAAATAAGCTCCGTCGGCGCCGAGCGCCTCGGCCGCGACCGCGAGGTCGATGGACTGGAGAAGGGCATCGCCGGCGGACCGGGTCTGCGATTGAGGGGAGGGGGTCCAGTGGCCGAAGGAAAGGAAGCCGATTTTTTTCATGGATATTCTGCCTCGACGCGGGGCGTCCGTTGCGGGGGATCCCCAACATGGGATATCGCGGCCGGCTTGAAAAGGCACAGAACGCTAACGCTGCGTTCACAGAGTGGCATCGTCTGCACCGCATCGTCGACAAATGCCGCGAAAGCGCGGCCTTCACCAGGGTCGGCCGCGAGCTGTTCGATCCGCCGGTCCAGGTCGCGGCCGACGCGCTCACCATCGGGAACGCTGTCGCCATACTGCTTCATGTAGGCGTTGAACCGCTGCTTGATCTCGATGCGGCGGCAAGCCCGGCGCGCAGCGAATGGCCTGAGAATTTTTCGGCGCGCTCATTTTCGCTGAGGTCGCCGCGAACACCAGCGGCAAGGGCGGCCGACTTGACGAGGCGCGCAACCTCCTTGTCGTTGAGGCGATCCGGCCCAACAACTTTGCCTTTTCCGGTGACCCGGCGGAAGAGGGGGCCTTTGGCGAGCTTTGCGAACCTGATCCAGGTCTCGACAGCGACGACCGGGCAGATCGTGTCGGAGGAGCCGCGGCCGACCTCCACCTCGCGCCAGCCGGTCTTGCCGCGCAGCGACACCAGTAGCCCCTTGTCGAGGATTTCGATCCAACCGCGCCCGTCCTCCGTCTGGTCGCGCCCAAGATCGAGGCCGGTGATCTCCGAGCGGCGCAGGCTGCCAGCGAAACCAATCAGCAGCATCGCCCGGTCCCGCAAGCCGCGTAAACTACCGCGATCCAGAGTCTCGAGCATGGCGATCAGATCCTCCGGCAGGATCGCCTCCTTCTGTCGGGGCGGGGCGGCGTGGGTGTTGCGGATGCTGGCCAGCACGGTGGCAATGTGCCTGTCCTTGCGGTCGAGCGGCATGCCGCGTTGTGCACAGTTCCAACCTATGGCGGAGAGGCGACGCTCGATGGTGGAGACAGAGTTTGCCTTCATGCCGCGTTCGGCGGTTCCGGAGGCGAGAGCCGTGATATAGAGGCCGACGACCTGCGGATCAGCGGGGAGGGGCGAGACATTCTGGCGCCGGCACCAGGCGGAAAAATGCTTCCAATCGGCAGCGTAGGCGCGGCGGGTATTGGCGGAACGGGCGGCCTCGACGTAAGTGCCGGCACGATCGGCACGATCTTCGAAATGCGCTGGCAGGGGAGGGGAATGGGGTGTCGTGAGTTGCCGGTCAGTGTCGCCGCCAGCACTGCCTGTGTCAGGGAGGTTTTCGGGCGACGAAGGGTTCTCCATCGTGCGCCTCATGCCGCTCTTATGTCGGTTTGCGCGAAATCGTGTCCCTTGTAGAGCAGCGGTTCGCCGCTGAGGGCTGCGAGTGCGTAGGAGAAGCAATCGCCGTAGTTCAGCCCCGCCGGATGCCGGCCCCCGCCATAGCGGCGCCAGGCGCGCCGCGCCTGGTCGGCATGATCCGGTTCAACAGCGACGATCTCAATGCCGACCTTGTGCAACCACAGGTCCAGCTCGCTGCCGCCGGGCTCGCCGAGACGGGTCTCGAGGACCATTGCGGCTTCGAGCACGGTGGCGGCCGAGATCAGGCGGACAGGATCATCGGCAATCCTCTGCTCGAAAGCCGTTGCTTCCGGTTCGTTGAGGGCGATTGCGACGACGGCGGAGGTATCGATGACCATCAGTCTGGCAGCCCGTTCTCGTCATAACCGATGATCTCATCAGCGGAGCGGTCATCCAGGATGGGCAAGGCGCTCCAGCGCCGGCGGCTGGCAGCCATATCCTCCAGCAGGGCGGTCTTGCGAGCCTCGGAGCCCATGCGGCGCAGCCGCTCTTCCAGGGCACGGCGCGTGGCGATCGTGATGGTCTCCCCCGTGCGTTCGGCCAGGGTGCGGGCCAGTCGTTCGGTCTCCGGGTCTTTGATGCTCAACGCCATCGAAGGCTCCTGGTTCCTATTTGTCTATATTCTACCTCATCGCATGTCTTGCCGGAAAATGCACCACGGCCCAGGAGACGCATTCTCACACCGCTGAGCCTCGATCTCGCACTCCGGCGAGCTTCCGGACGGCCAAATCGTCTCTTTTTTATAGAAAGAACACGGCCGGCATTGTCGGGCCGAAGTTCATCGACTGATCTCAGTGAACCCGCTCTTCACCGGCGAACAGGCCTTGAGCACGCCCGCAGAAAAACCGGACAATGCGGGTGGCGCTGGTCGTCAGTGAGCCGTTTCACGTGTTAGAAAATGGAGGTTGCCACCCAGTTCGGAAACAACGAGCCGCCGCTCGTCCCAGACGAGGACGGATACCGGTCGCGTCAGGCCGCCGAGGATAACCGTTCGACGGCCTGTCATTTTGTCGAGCCGGAGCAACCGCCCGCTGCCCTTGTGGAAACCTTCCTTCTGATCGTAGGTACCGTGTTCGAGGACAAGCAAGTCTCCATCGCTGTCGACGGCGATACTCACCGGCGCGTTCAGGCCCTCGACGTCAACCCTTGGCATTGACGCCCCACCGGCCTCAGGGATCGAAACGATCTTTCCCGCGCCGGCAAGGAACGGGAAGCCGCCGAACAGAGCGATGTGAAGACGCTCGTCGCGAAGCCCGATGCCGGTTGGCACCGCGTCGACTTCGTAGCTCTTTTCTTCAGCGAATTCCGTCGGCGAAAGGTTTTGCAGCGCCGTCGTCGCCTCCCCCATGCGGCGGAATGTCATCATCGTGTCTTTCCGCCCGTTCGCCTGCACGCGCTCGACGCTGTTTCGCGCGGAGTCGATCACATAGTAAATTCCGCCGGCCACGATGAAATCGAACGGATTCCAGAAATCGCGGCTGATGACACGAAGCTTGCCGGTACCGTCGAATGCGACAAGCGCATGGTCAAGCGGACCCTCGTCGGAATTGACTGGCGTCCACCCCTGGGCGACGACAAGGTCGTCGCCAACGCGGACGACACGGTAGGGACCGGTCGGGTCGCCGATCACGTCGAGACCATAGGGAAAGGCCGGACCAAATGCGGCAAGCTTGCCGTCCGGACCGCGCCGGTAAAGCCGGCCGCTGGCGAGATCCGTGACGAGCAGATCCTCGCCGTCTCGCGACAGGCCGGAATAAGCAGCCCCCGGCGTGCTGATCGTCTCGAGCCTGTAGCCGGGAGCAACGGTCGGCTCGGCACCGGCCTCAATCGTCAAAAACAGAAGGCCAGCGGCGATTGTCAATGCGCTGAGCGGACGCATCGGAAGCCTCCATTGGCTGAGAAACGGAATTCGGGATCATAGGCAAGGCGATAGGTCGTCGTCAGGTGCTTCTGATCGCTGTTCCAGGAGCCACCGCGAAGCACGCGGTGTGGTCCGGCGCTCCTCGCCGCGTTCCCGCCTTCATACGGCGCATAGAGATCGCCGGTCCACTCCCACACATTGCCGGCAAGATTGAGGACACCCTCGCTGCTTGCGCCGGCCTCGAACGACTCCGCCGGCGCGGTCATCGGATAACCGTCGCGCGCATCGCCAGAGCAGCAGGCATCGGCGCCGGAATTTGCGCGCGTTTCGTCCGGTGGGGCGTCACCCCACGGAAACGCAGCACCCTTCGTTCCTCGCGCCGCCCGCTCATATTGCTGCTCCGACGGCAGGACCAAGCCGTAGTAGCGGCAAAAGGCATCGGCGTCTCCCCAACTCACCCCGACGACCGGCCGGTCATCCAACCCGAAGAGCGGGTGATTGGCGTAGAAGGCAGGACGGTGACCGGTCGCCTTGACGAAGCGCCCATATTGCCGGTTCGTGATCTCGGTGCGGTTGATCGCAAATGGCCGACCTTCAAGCATGCGGCGCGGCCGTTCATTTGCAAGACCATCGTCGCGGCCGAAGACGAATGACCCGGCAGGAATTTCGATCAATGGATTGCCGGCGACGGGACCGATATCGGCGGCCGCGGCTTGCAATGCCACCGTCATCACCATTGCCGCCGCGCAGATGTCAGAGGTCAACACGATCCTGTGTCTCTCCATTGTACAGAAACACGCGATCCCTCATGACTTTGATGCCGATCTCCTGGTCGATCTGACCCGCAAAATTCTTGTCGGCGCGCAGGGTTATCAGTTGACCGCCCAGCCGCAGACTGACGAGCGTATTCTCGCCGGTGAGTTCCACCGAGTAGATCGGCGCAACCAGATTGACGTCTTCATCCTCGGCCAAGGCCGCATGGACGTCTTCCGGACGGATGCCAAGGACGGCGCGAGGAATGTTTGCTCGGCCGAAACCTCCGACCCTGAAGCCGGCGCTGGTGAATACACCCTCCCTCACCTCGCCCGGAATGAGGTTCATCGGCGGCGAACCGATGAAGCCGGCCACGAAGAGCGTGCGCGGATCGTTGTAGATTTCCCGCGGCGTTCCAAGCTGCTCGATCACGCCCTTGTTCATCACGGCCACGCGGTGGGCGAGCGTCATCGCCTCTATCTGATCGTGGGTGACATAGACCGTCGTGACCTGCAACTCATGCTGAAGATGCTTCAACTCCGCCCGCATCTGGGCGCGAAGCTTGGCGTCGAGATTGGACAGGGGCTCATCCATGAGGAAGACGCGCGGCGTGCGAACAATCGCGCGGGCGAGTGCGACGCGCTGGCGCTGGCCGCCGGAGAGTTCCTTGGGTAAACGGGACAACATCGTCTCGAGTTCGACACGCCGCGCGACCTCGGCTATTCGGCGCTTGCGTTCGGCAGGCTGCACTTTGCGGATCTTCAGCGGGTAGCCGATATTATCCTCGACGGTGAAGTGCGGATACAGGGCATAGGACTGGAAGACCATCGCGACGTCGCGATACTTGGGCAGGACACCGTTGATGCGATCCGCATCGATGTAGATATCGCCTGACGTGGCTTCCTCGAGACCTGCGACCATACGCATGGTGGTCGTCTTGCCGCACCCGGAGGGGCCGAGCAGAACGAGAAACTCCTTGTCTTTGACCTCGAGGTTGAAATTGTTCACGGCGACGAATTCACCGAACTTCTTGCAGACGTTTTTGAACGTGACGGACGCCATAGGCCTCAACCTTTGATGGCACCCAGGGACAATCCCCGGACGAGATGCTTCTGGACAATGAAGGCGAAGATGACGATTGGCACGCAGGCCATGAACCCCGCCGCGCTGATTTCGCCCCAATAGGTGTTGTACTGTGTCACCCGCCCGGCAATGCCGATCGGTAGCGTTTGTGATTGCTCCGTCAGCGTGATGATGAGGGACAGCAGGAATTCGTTCCACGAGATGATCAGGCAGAAGATGGCGGTTGCGGCGAGCCCCGGTCGGGCAAGCGGCAGGGCCACGTGCAGGAATGCGCCCCAGCGCGTGTCACCGTCCACCATCGCCGCCTCCTCCAGCTCGACCGGAAGATCCTGGAAATAACTCTTCATCATCCAGGTTGCAAACGGCAGGTTGAAGGCGGTGTAGGCGATGATGAGCGCCGACTTCGTGTTGAGCATGTCGAAGTAGTTGAAGAACAGGTAGAGTGGGATGATGCTGACGATCGGCGGCATCATGCGCGTTGACAGGATCCAGAACGAAATCTGCTTGCGCCATTGCCAGGAATAGCTGAACCGCGCCAGCGCATAGCCGGCCATGGTGCCGAAACCAACGGAAACGATGGTCGTTCCCACGGCGACGAGAAAGCTGTTCAGCGCGTAGCGCAGGAACGGACGCTGGATAAAGGCTTCGTTATAATGCTTCAGCGTCGGGTGCCGGGGCAGCCATTCCGGCGGCACGGCGAAAATGTCGATATCGAACTTGAATGAATTCGCCGCGATCCAATAGATGGGGAAAAGCGTGACGACCAGCGCGACGAGGATCGTCACATAAGCTGACAAACGAACGACCATCTCCCTGGTGTAGCTGCGTGCATGCATTTTTGTGACAATTCTCATGGTCAATCCGCCAGCCGCATGCGCTTCATGAACCAGGTGCTCAGGATGATCGTTACGAACAGAACGAACAGCGATATCGCTGCCGCGTAGCCGGGGTCGGCGAAACGATAGGCCACCTGGTAGATGTAAAGGCTCAGGACCTTGGTCCGGTCGGCCGGACCTCCGCCTGTCAGGATGAAGACCAGATCGAAAAGACGCAGCGCATCCATGACACGCAGGAGAAGCGCAATGGCGATGACCGGCTTGAGGAAGGGCAGCGTCAGGTCCCAGAACTGCCGCCAGGATGAGGCGCCGTCGAGTGCGGCGGCCTCGTACGGTTCGACCGGCAGGCTGGCCAATCCGGCCAGCATCAGCAGGAAAATGAACGGCGTCCATTGCCAGACATCGGCGATGATGATCGAGAACATCGCCAGATCCACGTCGCCTGCCCATGCCTGCAACGGGAGGCCGAGACGGTACATGATTTCGTTGAGGACGCCGAATTGCGGCTCGTAGATGAGCTTCCAGGTGATCGCCACCGCGATCGGCGGCAGCATCATCGGGATCATCAGCATCGTCTTCAGGAAGGTCAGCCGGCGGATATATTTGTCGAGCAGCAGCGCCAGGCCGAGTCCGAGAAGGAACTCGACTGTCACCGCCGAGACGGTGAAGATGATTGTGTTCAAAAACGCGACATGGAATTGCTGGTCGGAAAGAAGCCGCACGAAATTGCCGGGACCGACGAAGTCCCATGGCACATCGGGATTCGGGCTGATCCGGTGAACCGCGGCGTAGAACATGTAGATGCTCGGAAAAATCGTCAGCCCCAGCAGGATGAGGACCGTCGGCGCGAGCATGAGGACGCGCAAATGCCGTTCTGCCCACCGCTCCAGGCCGCCGCCCGGTAGAAGCTGCTCAGTCGACATGCCGCTTCCGAACTTCAACATTGGCTCCTTCCCAAAGCCCCTCACCGGCGCGCCCCGAATTGTCGTTTCAAGCTCGCCGGGCGCGCTGTAACGCCGCGGGTTCGAAACCGGCTCCGCGCGTTCCGGTAAACGCGGAAAGGACGCTCTCCTTGATACCGGAGCATCTCCTCCGCTTTCAAATGTGCCCGTCGAAAGCCGGGTGCTCTAGTAAATGTTCGTAATCCGCGAGACCGCATCCTGGGCGTTTTTCAGGGCTTCTTCCGGCGTGACGGTGCCCGCCACCGCCTTGGAAAGCTCGATGCCGAAGGCATTCTCGATCTCCGGCCACTTCGGGTGCCGTGGACGGGGTGTCGAGGCCTGGATCGCCTCCATCAGCACCGGATAATGCCGGAACTTCTCTTGGCTGGTCAGTTCCGGATCGGTGAAGACCGAGGTTCGGACCGGCGGATTGCCGCGCTCGGCAGAAATCTTGATCTGCTCGGGTGAGGTTGCCCAGAGCATGAAATCGAAGGCTTCCTGCTTGTTCTTGGAAGCTGACATGATGCCCATGGTCCAGTGACCGATTTCCGAACTGCCCGGTTTGGTTCCAGCCGGAATAGGGCTGTAGGAGATCTTGCCGACCATCTTCGATTGGCTCGGATCCTCGAAGGTTGCAACATAGTTCGGCCAGTTGATCGATGAAGCAGCGGTGCCGGCAGCGAGCGCCGTGCCGACCTCGTTGGCATTGTAGCTCTCGACCCCCTTGGGTGAGATATCGCGCAGCGCCATGAACGTCTTCATGGCAGCGGCTCCTTCGGGTGTATCGATCGTCACCTTGGTCCGGTCGGCATTGAACATATCTGCACCATAGGACCAGAAGATCGGCATGAAATCGGCAACCACCGGGTTTCCTTGACCGCCGCGGAAGACATAGCCGAAATAGCGGCCGCCGCCGCTGTCGGTCAGCGCCTTGCCCGCCTTCAGCACGTCATCCCAGGTCTTCGGGGCCTCGACGCCAACTTCCTTGAACTTGGCGGCGTCATAGAAGAACATCTGTGCGTTTCCCACATAGGGCAGGCAGACATAGGGTCCTGTATTGTAGGGGTTGCGGCAGATCGCCAGTGACTTCGAAAGGAAATCGCTGTCTGGCCCCTCCATTCCGGCCTTCTTGAAGAATGGCGTCAGGTCCTCCAGATGACCGTTCTCGGCGAAAAACGGAATCCACGGATCATCCATCAGAATGATGTCGAAGACGCCGGATTTGGTGGAGCCTGCATTGGCACCCTGTTCGAAAACATTGGCATAAGGCGCCTGGACCGCCTCAACCTTCGTGCCCTTCAGCTTCGCGTAATCGGCGGCCGCGGCCCTCAGTCCGTCGCCCTCGCTGCCCGACGGCACGAGGATCGTGATGTCGGCCCATGCGGCTCCGTTGACTGTGAGTACGGACGTCGCAATAGCCAAGGTGAAAAACAGTCTGCGCAGCATTGTACACCTCCCGTTCCGAGCTTTTATTCAATGACCTTTTCGTAGGGGGCCACTCTTTCCGGCATGGCAGAAATGCTAAAGCATGCACCCATGCGAACCACTCTGCGACAAGGCGAAACATCGTCCGGCATGTCGTCATCGGGCCGGCCCTGCTCCCAGTATCGATGTTATCACATCAGGCGCTTTATTTAGAGAGGTTGTATTAGCATTTATTGAAATTTCCTCCTGAGTAGCAACAAAGTTCGGTCGCTGGAGCGGAGTATTGGAGTGCGCTGGGCAACTGGTCAGCGGATGAAGGGCGGGTAGCGGCGGCCGAGGAGGCGCCTCCCTCGGAAGAGCCGATTTGAAGGTCAAAAAAATCTGCGGCGCCGATAACGATCTGCCGCGGGCCGTTCGTCCACCATCCGGATTGATGGCCGATATCCGACCACGCTGCGCCTTGTGGATGGCTGGGATCACGCGGCATCCGGAAGACGTAGCAGCGGCGTCTGCTTGCGACCCGCCATGATGGTAATGGGCTTGGCCATTGCCAATATATTATACGTTGCTAATATTGAGGTGTCCGATCCAAGTAGGCCACCCTCTTCGGTTCGGCGGGAGGTTTTGTCTTTCCCCGAGGCTAAGCCTCTTCAGGTCGCCGCCACCATATGTGGATAAGAAGCGACTAGAGGCCCGGGTAGCGATTCTCGCACGCTGCCCGGGTCTCGTCTTTCGCGGAGCGAAAGCCATGGCATCCGCGCAGGGCAGATTTGCCCTTCTCCCTCTGGGGAAATACATGAAGAGCTGCTATCAGACGCTCGCAACAATCTATGGAGCTTATCATGTTTTCGCAGCGCAAGCTGTCGAGCCCGTCTGATCGCGGTTTTGTCCAGATGATCTGGAACGCGATCCTTCTCGTTCAGACCCGTGAAACGTCCTCGCTGATGACGGGTCGCGAACGCCACTGCATAATTCCTTAAATCGGAATCGATTTAAGGGTAAAATTATGCAGCAGTGTCAAAGTGCTACAGCGTCCTTCGCGCGTCAGGTCTGACGCGCGGCGCTGTAGGCGGAAGTCGCTGCCGGGAATGTCACCGAGGCTTTCAGCCCTTTGCCATTTGGCCCTTCGCCCAGCGTGAGATGTCCGCCGAACAGACCGGCGATTTCTTCGACGATCGGAAGGCCCAACCCCATTCCTGGTGCTTCGCCGCGTCCGCCGCGCGCGAAACGCTGGCGCACGACCTGCCGCTTTTCCGGCGGAATGCCGGGGCCGTTGTCTTCGACGTCGAGCCGGACATTGTTGTCTTCATTTTCTACGCGAACGGTCACTTCCGCGCCTTTGCCCGCATAGGCGATGGCGTTTTCGATGAGGTTGCGCAGCAGCTCGCCGATCAGGAGAGGTTCGGCGCGGATCAGCGCCTTGCCTTCACCCTCGAAGCCGAGATCGACGCCCGCGTCGCCGGCGCCGGGCACGCGATCGCCGGTGATCTCCTGTGCCAAAGACAGCAGGTCGATGATTTCGACAGGCCGCGGCTCCGTCGAGCCGGCGGCATCGATCTTCGCCATCAGAAGCAGTTGTGCGAGGATGCGTTCGGCATGTGCCACGGCCTCGTCGCCCTTGCGCGCGGCGGCCTGCGCCTCCTCCAGCGTCGCAGCGCGGGTTGAAAGGGCAAGCTGGGTGCGGATGATCGCAAGCGGGGTGCGCAACTGATGGCTGGCATTGCCGGAGAAATGCCGGAGTGCATCCAGCGCCGCTTGCAGCCGCACCATGAAGGAATTGACCGTCTCGACTAGCCCCTCGACTTCGCTCGGCACCGATTGTTCGATCGGGTGCAGGTCGTCGGGACTGCGCTCGGCAATGGCGTCTCCCAGGCGATAGAGCGGTCGCAGCGAAAAGGTCACGGCGACCCAGACGATTGCCGCGGCGCCGAGGATCATCAGCATGAGACGCAATGCCGAGCGTAAAAGAATGGCCTGCGTCAATTGCCGCCGCGCGATGGTGGTCTCGGCGACGGTGACGACGAAGGGCACGGAGTTGATGCCGGTGGAGGCCGAGCGCTCCAGCGCCGCGACCCGGATCGGCTCGCCGCGGAACTGCGCATCGGCATAGACCGCGGACTGGCCCCCCATGTCGCTGATCGAGGGCAGGTTCTGATAGCCGGTGATGAACTGGCCGGGCGGACCGTCGACCCGGTAGAAGACGCGGTCCTGCGCCGCCGAGGTCAGCATTTCCAGCGCGACATAGGGAATGTCCACTTCCAGCGATCCGTCTTCCGCAACCACGACCCGCTCGGCAATCGCCAGAGCCGAGCCGGCAAGTACGCGATCGGAAACGACGTTCGCCGTCTTCACCGCCTCGCGATAGGTGTCGATCAAGGCGAGGCATCCGATGACGACGGTCGAGATCAGCAGCCAGGCGAGCAGCCTGCGGCGTAGCGAATAGGCGGCCCGCGGCATCAGCCGTCCGCCATCTTGTCGAGATAATAGCCGATGCCGCGCGCGGTGCGGACCGTCAGCCCATGCGGCGCCAGCCGCTTGCGTAGCCGGCTGACATACTGCTCGATGGCATTGGCGCTCAGATCGTCGTCGAAGGCCGTCAGCGACTGGATGATCGCCTCCTTGGCGACCACCTTTCCGGCCCGCAAGAACAGGACCTCAAGCAGGCCAAGCTCACGGGCCGGAATATCCACGGTGATGCCTCCGGCGGAAAAGGTGCGGGAGTTGAGGTCGAAGGAGATTTTGCCGTAGCTGACGAGCGAGGAGCGAAGCCCGGCCTTTCGGCGCAAGAGCACGCGGACGCGGGCCTCCAACTCGCTGACGTCGAAGGGTTTGATCATGTAGTCGTCGGCGCCGAGATCGAGGCCGCGAATTTTCTCCTCCTGCGTCCCCCGCGCCGTCAGGATCAGCACCGCCGCCTTGTTCTGCCGCGCCCGCATCGAGCGCAGCACATCGAGACCGTCCATTTCCGGCAGGGTCAGGTCGAGGATGACAAGATCGAAATTTTCGGTCGCGGCCACGGCATCGGCCGAGGCGCCGTCGCTGACGACATCGACCGCATAGCCGCTGCCGCGCAGGATGGCGACCAGCCCTTCTGCAAGCGCCTTATTGTCTTCGACCAGTAGTATCCGCAAATCCGCAGTCTCCCTGACGGCACTCTAGCGGCCGTCCTTGCGCTTGTGAACGGGGCGCGGCTGCGGCAATATTATTTTATGCGTTTCCTCCTGTGTCTCAGTTTTCTCTGCGGATTTTCCCTGGCTGCCGCCGCCGAGCCGGTCGTGTTTCCGGCGCTCTCGGGCAATCCGGATGCCTCGACCGTCGTCGTCTATTCCTCGCTCGACGAACCTCTGGCGCGGCCGATGATCGTCGGTTTTCAGAAGGCCAATCCGGATGTGGCGGTGCGCTACGAGGATATGCTGACCGGCGAGATCTACGACCGGATCGTCAAGGAGACCGATGCGGGCGAAAAGACCGCGGACCTCGCCTTCTCCTCGGCGATGGACCTGCAGGTCAAACTCAGCAATGACGGCTATGCCCAGCGCAGCGACCTGCCGATGAGTGCCCGCTGGCCGGACTGGGCCAATTGGCGCAACACCGCTTACGCGCTGACTTTCGAGCCGGCGGTCTTCGTCTATCACAAGCCGAGTTTCACCAGGGAGAAGCCGCCCTCGACACGGGCCGAGTTCGTTGACTATCTGAAACGTCACGGCAGCGCTGTTTATGGAAAGATCGGCACCTACGATATCGAGCGGTCCGGCGTCGGTTTCCTGTTCATGGCGCGCGATCAGGAGCAGTTCGGCGATATCTGGTCGGTGATCCAGACAATGGGGGCCGCGGGCGTCAAACTTTATTCCACCAGTTCGGCCATTCTCGAGCGGGTGTCCGACGGCCGCTTCGTGCTCGGCTACAATATCCTCGGTTCCTATGCGGCCGACTGGGCCTCGCGCCACCCGGATGTCGGCATTGTCCTGCCGCGCGATTATACCGTCGTCATGTCGCGCATCGGCCTGGTGCCGCAGGCGGCCGCCTCGCCGGATCTCGGGCGGCGCTATCTGGAATTCTTCATGTCAAAGGAAGGTCAGACGATCATGGCGCGGGAATTGCAGATACCCGCCGTCAGCCCGGATGTCGCAGGCGCCAACACCGCCAATACGATGCGGGAGATGCTGGGAGGGCAGTTGCGGCCGGTTCCGGTCAGTCCCGGGCTGATGGTTTATCTCGATCAGGTTAAGCGGGCGCGGCTGATCGCCCGCTGGAACGAAGTTTTGCGGCTCCAGTAGACGAAGCTGCAAAATTAGCGGAGATTATTCAGGCAAGGTTCCGCTCGATGTCAGGTAGATGACAGCTTCCTGTGGTGCCTTGCAGTTCTTCATCATCCGTGGAGGCGGATGATCGAGGCGTATGGGAGGAAATTCACCAGACCCGGCGTCGTTTAGCCCAAAAAGCGAACGCGCGCCCGATCCAGAGTGAGCCAAGCCCCCGTCCGCAAAGATGAACACTGCGCGCCAGATCAAAGAGCGCGCCTGACGGAGGACTAATCTTGAAACAGTTTTTTCTGGCATCCATTCTCGCCGGCGCTCTCGCGCTTCCCGCTTTTGCGGCTGACTACACCATCATCGCACCGGCAAACCCCGGCGGTGGCTGGGACCAGACCGCACGCTCGATCCAGACCGTGATGCAGCAGGAAGGCATTTCCGGCAACGTTCAGGTGCAGAACGTGCCGGGCGCCGGCGGTACCATCGGCCTCGCACAATTCGCCAGCCAATCGAAGGGCAATCCGAACGCCCTGATCGTCGGCGGCTACGTCATGGTCGGCGCCATCCTCACCAACAAGTCGCCGGTAACGCTGAATGATGTCACCCCGATTGCACGCCTGACCGGCGAATACGAGGCGATCGTCGTTCCGGCGGATTCGCCCTTGAAGACGTTCGGCGATCTGGTTGAAGCGCTGAAGAAGGATCCGGGCGCGGTTTCCTGGGGCGGTGGCTCGGCAGGCGGCGTTGATCATATCGCAGTTGGCCTCATCGCCAAGGCTGCGGGTGTCGATCCGACCAAGATCAACTACATCGCGTTTTCCGGCGGCGGCGAAGCGCTGGCCGCCATCCTGGGCAGCCAGGTGACCGCCGGCATTTCCGGCTATGGCGAATTTGAATCGCAGGTGAAGTCCGGCACGCTTCGTCTTCTCGCTGTTTCGAGCGCCGAGCGCATTGCCGGCGTCGACGCGCCGACCATCAAGGAAAGCGGTCTCGACGTCGTGGTGCAGAACTGGCGCATGATTGCCGCGGCTCCTGGCCTTTCCGACGAGCAGAAGGCTGCCGTTTCGACCGACATCGAGAAGCTGGTCAAGTCCGCGAGCTGGCAGGAAACGCTGAAGACCAAGGGTTGGCAGGATACCTACCTCGCCGGTGACGCCTTCAAGGAGCAGCTCGCCAAGGAAATTTCGGCGACCGAAACCGTCCTCAAGGACATTGGTCTGGTAAAATGAGCAAGGGTCACACCCCTTCGACGGAGACACGCCGCCCTGACAGGGCGGCGCTTGTCATCGCCGTCTTTCTCGCGGCCCTCGGCGGCCTGATCTTCTGGGATGCGTCGCGGCTGGCGAGCGCTACCGGCTATTCCGGCATCGGCCCCGCCACCATCCCGTTCGTGATCGCCGCCAGCTTGCTGATCCTGGCGGTCTGGACCGTCTTTGAAGCTCTGCGCGGCGATTTCCCAGTGCGCGATCGCCAGCAAGTCGGTCCGGTCGTCTGGATCGTTGGCGGCCTTGCCTTGCAGATGCTGCTTCTGAAAACGGCGGGGTTCTCGATCGCCACCGGCGTGCTCTTTGCCGCAACGGCAGCAGCCTTCGGCAAACGCAAGCTGTGGATGACGATCCCGATCGGCATTCTCATCTGTCTTGGCATCTGGCTGATCTTTGCCGGGCTGTTGCAACTGTCGCTGCCCGCCGGTCCGCTTGAACATCTGTTTTGGTAGGGGCCCTGACATGAACACATTCGATTTCCTGTTGCAGGGTGTGCTCGTCGCCGCCCAACCGATGAACCTCCTCTATGCGCTGATCGGCGTGACGCTCGGCACCGCCGTCGGGGTTCTACCCGGCATCGGTCCGGCGCTCACCGTGGCGCTGCTCCTGCCCGTGACCTACAAGCTCGATCCCGGCGGCTCGCTGATCATGTTCGCCGGCATCTATTACGGCGGCATGTACGGCGGCTCGACGACTTCCATTCTCCTCAACACACCGGGCGAAAGTGCATCGATCGTCACCGCGCTCGAAGGCAACAAGATGGCCCGGGCCGGACGCGGCGGCCCGGCGCTGGCGACGGCCGCGATCGGCTCGTTCGTCGCGGGCCTGATCGCGACCATCGCGCTCGCTTTCATTGCGCCCTTCGTCGTCAAGCTGGCGCTGGTTTTCGGACCGCGCGAATATTTCGCGCTGATGGTCCTTGCCTTCGTCACGGTGTCTTCGGCCTTCGGCGATTCGACGCTGCGCGGGCTGACCTCGCTGTTCATCGGTTTTGCGCTCGCTATCATCGGCATCGACCAGCTGACCGGCCAGACGCGCATGAGCTTCGGCGTTCCCGACCTGCTCGACGGGATCGAGGTGACGACGCTGGCAGTCGCGATGTTCGCCATCGGCGAATCGCTCTATATCGCCGCACAAGGCGATCTCGGTCCGGACAAGGTCGAGGCAGTCAAGGGATCGGTCTGGATGAACAGGCAGGATTGGGCGCGCTCCTGGAAGGCGTGGCTGCGCGGAACGGCGATCGGTTTTCCGATCGGCGCAATGCCGGCGGGCGGCGCTGAAATCGGCACGTTCCTCTCCTACGCCGCCGAGAAACGGTTGACCAGGTATCCGGAAGAATTCGGCAACGGCGCCATCGAAGGTGTCGCCGGTCCGGAAGCGGCCAACAACGCCTCGGCTGCTGGGACGTTGGTACCGCTTCTGACGCTCGGCCTGCCGACCACGGCGACTGCGGCAATCATGCTTGCCGGCTTCCAGCAATACGGGCTGCAGCCCGGCCCGCTCTTGTTTGCGACCAATCCGCAGCTGGTCTGGGGCCTGATCGCCAGCCTGCTGATCGCCAACTTTATGCTCCTGGTGCTGAACCTGCCGCTGGTCGGCCTCTGGGTGAAGCTTCTGACAATCCCGAAGCCGTGGCTCTACGCGGGCATTCTCACATTCGCGACGCTCGGTACGATCGGCGCCAATCCCTCGGTGTTCGAACTCGGCATGCTGCTCGCCTTCGGCCTGCTCGGTTATGTCATGCGCATCTTCGGCTATCCGATCGCACCGGTGGTCGTCGGCCTCATTCTGGGGCCGCTGGCGGAACAACAGCTCCGGCGGGCGCTGTCGATCAGCCAGGGCGATGTCACGGTGCTGTTCACTTCGCCGGTCGCCGCCGTTCTCCTGGTGATTGCTGCGGCAGCCCTGATCATCCCGCTGATCCTGCGGGCCCGGGGGCGCGGCGAGGTTCTCGCCCAGCTTGCTGCAAGCGAAGATTGACGTTCCTCCCAAGATCGTCACAGGGAAAGGCCCGGTTAGCTGATGTTAACCGGGCCTTTTCTATTTGCATGGCTGGGATGAATTCCTGTGCATTGTAAAGCGATGCCCAAAGGATCATCTTCCACTCATCGAATGAAACACGATCAACCAGATCAGAAAGTGAGTAAAAGAGATGTCCGCCCTTCGTAAACCTGCCCGAGGCTTCTTCGGTAATGCCTTCGCCATCTTTGGCGCGGCCACGGCCGCAGCCGCGGCTGTTGAAGGCCATCGCCGTCCGCTGGACCGCGACCTCTATACTCTCGGTATCGATCCGAAGAACTTCAACTCCGTCAAGCGCTAATTGCGGACCCGGCGTGCTCATGTAGCGCGCCACAGGTTCGCTGGTTGAAATGGTCTATCCTTGTAAAAACCCGCCAATCCCTTGGGATTGGCGGGTTTTTTTAGCTTGCGTTTTGGCGAAGCCCTATGCTTCGGCTTGTAAGTGTTCGGTCCGTTCACGCCTGTTGTGCCGGATCGATGACCAGAGCGAGACCCCGATCAGGGCCGCGCCACCGAGACCGGTAATCACTTCCGGGATATGCACCAGCGTCTGGCAATACATGATCACCGACAAGATCAGGATGGCGTAGAAGGCGCCATGCTCAAGGTAGCGATATTCGGCAAGCGTGCCCTTTTCCACCAGCATGATCGTCATCGAGCGCACATACATGGCGCCGATGCCAAGGCCGATGGCGATGACGAAGAGGTTCTGCGTCAAGGCGAAGGCGCCGATCACGCCATCGAAGGAAAAGCTGGCGTCCAGCACTTCGAGGTAGATGAAAGCCCCGAGACCACCCTTCGCTGCAGCGCTCATGGTCTGCTGCGACGCGTCGAGCAACCCGCCGATCACCTCGACCGCGAGGAAGGTTAGGAGGCCGTAGATCGAGCAATAGACGAATGTCGTGGCTTCCTCGCCGTGAAGAAAGGAGGAGAACACCAGGATCAACAAGAGCACGAAGGCGATTTCGACGCCCTTGATCGTGGCGAAGCGCGACATGCCGCGCTCCACTGTCTTGATCCAGTGAACGTCCTTCTCATGGTCGAAGAAGAATTTCAGGCCGACCATCATCAGGAAGGTTCCGCCGAATGCGGCGATCGGCAGATGCGCCTCGTTCATGATGCGGGCGTATTCTTCGGGGCGCGAGGCGGCGAGCACCAGGGCGTCGATCGGCCCGATGTTCGCGGCGATCACGACGATCAGCAGCGGGAAGACGATGCGCATACCGAACACGGCAATGACGATGCCCCAGGTCAGGAACCGGTTTTGCCAGACCGGCGTCATTTCCTTCAATTTGTTGGCGTTGACGATGGCGTTGTCGAAGGAGAGGGAGATTTCCAGCACGGCAAGCACCGTACAGATAAAGAAGACGGTGGCCATACCGCCGAGAGTACCGGTCGTGGTCCAGCCGAGCCAGGCGCCGAGCGCCAGACCGGCGGCCGTCGTGATGAAGGCCCATTTGAAATAGCCGAGCGCCGAGGTTTGCGAGGCAGGCTTCATGGCCGCACCTCCGATCCGTCAAAGCTCGGGGTAAGGGTTGGATAAAGGGAGAAATCCCGCATGCCACGATCGGCATGCGAAGAACGCATGAGTTGGTTTGTCATGTGCTAAGAGTCCGCCGGCTTATTTGCGGGTTGATACCGACATCACGAGAGCGCCGTAGATTCTCGCCAGAGGGGCCCGGTATCAGGTTGGCTCCGCAGGCGTGTTAAACTGCCCTGCACTACGGAGATGGCTCTTACTTAGCAACGATATGGCCAAGGTCAAGGACGCCGGCCATGAATGTGTTGCCTTTTACGGTAAGTTTGAGGTGCGTTCTCTGCGTGCGGGCGTCGCGACGGACGATTTCGATCGGAGCCTCCGGTCTGCAAAGCAGATTGATCTCCCTCAGGACGAGCGCGTGGGCGATGCCGAACAGCCTGGCAAAGGTGCGGCTGTCATCGACGATCGCTTCGGAAATGGCAGCGATGATACCCGCGCCCAGCGGCGAAAGCGTCGCGTCCTGCCTGCGGATTGCCTCGATGAGGGCAAGGAAATCGTCTTCCGGCGGGCTGGTATCAGGCAGCATTCGTAGCATTGGCTTTGGTGCGGAAGGATACCAGCACGGATTTTGACGTCGGCGTATCGCTCTCCTCCCCGGCGCTCGACAAGGGCACAAGCACGTTGAGTTCCGGATAGTAGCCGGCGACGCAGCCGCGCGGGATATCATAGGGCACGAAGCGGAAATCGTTGGCGATGCGGGAAACGCCATCGTCGTGGCGGCCGATCACGTCGGCGCGGTCGCCGGCCCGGGCGCCGAGATCGGCGAGGTCGGCCGGGTTGATGAAGACGACGTTGCGCTCGCCGTAGACGCCGCGATAACGGTCGTCCATTCCGTAGATCGTCGTGTTGTACTGATCATGCGAACGGAAGGTCTGCAGCACGAAGACGCCGTCCTGGTCGCGGGCGACCTGATGGTCGACGGCATCGGGAAGCGGGCCAGCCCAGAATGCGGCGCGACCTTCCGGTGTTTCCCACTCGCGATTGGCGGCGGCGTTGCGCAGATGGAAGCCGCGCGGCTTGCGGACGCGCTCGTTATAGTTTTCAAAGCCGGGAATGACCTTGGCGATATGGTCGCGGATCAGGTCGTAGTCATCGGCGAGCGCTGCCCAATCGACCTTTGCCGAACCGACGGTCGCGGCAGCGATACCGGCGATGATCGCCACTTCGGAGCGCAGGTCGGGTGATGCCGGCCTGTTGATGCCGCCGGAGCCATGCACCATGCTCATCGAATCCTCGACGGTGACGATCTGGCTTACGCCCTTCGAATTGCGGTCGATCTCGGTGCGGCCGAGACAGGGCAGAATAAAGCTCACCTCGCCCGGCATCAGATGCGAGTGGTTGAGTTTGGTGGCGATGTTGACGGTCAGCTTCTGCGAGGCCAGCGCCTTTTCGATGATCGGGCTGTCCGGCGTCGCGCGCGCGAAATTGCCGCCGAGCCCGATGAACGCCTTTGCCGAACCATCGAGCATCGCGCCGATGGCGGCAAGCACGTTGTGGCCTTCGTGGCGCGGCGCGTCGAAATCGAATTCCTGCTCCAAAGCGTCGAGAAACTCCACCGGCGGCTTCTCGTTGATGCCAACGGTACGATCGCCCTGGACGTTGGAATGGCCGCGGACAGGGCAGAGACCGGCGCCCGGCTTGCCGATATTGCCGCGCAGCATCATGAAACTGGCAATCTCGCGGATGGTGATCACCGAATGCCGGTGTTGGGTGACGCCCATCGCCCAAGTGCAGATCACCCGCTCGGCACTGAGGTAGATTGCCGCCGCCCGCTCGATTTCGGCCTGCGTCAAGCCGGACTGATCCTCGATCGCTTCCCACGTGGTCGCGTCAACGGCGGCGCGATAGGCATCGAAATCCGCCGTGTGCCGGCTGATGAAATCAAGATCCAGAACAGAGGGCTCGGCCGCCGCAAGTGCTGCGTCCTCCGCCGCGAAAACCGCCTTGGCCATGCCGCGCACCGCTGCCATGTCGCCGCCAAGGCGCGGCTGGAAATAGTCGCTGGCGATTTCACTCGAGCCGCCACGCAGCATTTCCAGCTTGTCCTGCGGGTCGGCGAAACGCTCGAGGCCGCGTTCGCGCAGCGGATTGAAGACGACGATCTTTGCCCCGCGCTTGGCCGCACGACGAAGATCGCCGAGCATGCGCGGATGGTTGGTACCGGGATTCTGGCCGATGACGAAGATGGCGTCGGCCTTTTCGAAATCTTCGAGCAGCACCGTGCCCTTGCTGGCACCGACCGCCTGCTTCATCGCGATGCCGCTCGCCTCATGGCACATGTTGGAGCAATCGGGAAAATTGTTGGTGCCGTAGAGCCGGACGAAGAGCTGATAGAGGAAGGCGGCCTCGTTGGAGGCCCGGCCGGAGGTGTAGAACTCGGCCCGGTCCGGCGTGTCGAAGCTATTGAGGATCGCACCGATCTCGGTAAAGGCGGCGTCCCAGCCAATGCGGACATAGGTATCCGTGGCGCGGTCGTAGCGCATCGGATGGGTGAGGCGGCCCTCTTGTTCCAGCGCGTAGTCGCTCCAGGATTTCAGGTCGGAGACGGTGTGCGCGGCAAAGAAGTCCGGCGGCGTGCGCTTGTCGGTCGCTTCCCAGGCAACGGCCTTGACGCCGTTCTCGCAGAATTCGAAAGAGGAGCCATGCTCCGGATCGCCCCAGGCGCAGCCGGGGCAGTCGAAGCCATCCGGCTGATTGGCCTTCAACAGGGTGCGTGCGCCCGAAAGCGGGGAGCCGCTTTCCAGAAGCCGCTTGCCGCAACTTTTCAGCGCGCCCCAGCCGCCAGCTGCACTGGAGCGTTTGCCGATAAAGTCCGTCTTGCTCATGAACGCAGCGATCCTGGGCGTGGCCGATAGGAGAAACAGGGTCAAAAAATCGATTTTCACAGCTTTTGATCGAATTTCGGTTTTCTTTCAATGGCCCGCTTCGCATGCCGCGATAGAAAATCTCTATCATGCTGCAGTGCAAAATCAAGGAGGTAGCTGTGTTGCAGGCGACAGGCATTCCGTTTCTTCATTGACTCATCCGCTTTCAGGGATGGATTGACGAGCGGGAATATGCGAGTGGCGGGCATCTTTCCTGGGATCGATGCCATGACTGCCGTAGCAGCCCCCGTTGCCCTTACTTCGAACGCCGCCCGTACCGGCGTCCTCTTCATGCTGCTTGGCATGCTGATGTTCTCGCTCAACGACACAATGGGGAAATGGCTCGTCTCGACCTATTCCGTCAGCCAGCTGATGACGATCCGCAGCCTCGCGGCATTGGTAGTGCTTATTCCGTTCTTCATCAAACGAGGGTGGCGCAGCCTGCTGATTGTCGATCGCCCGTGGTTGCAGGGGCTGCGATCGCTTCTGTTTGCGGTCGATGCATCGGCCTTCTATTTTGCCGTCGCCTATATGCCGCTTGCCGACGCGATGACCTATTGGCTGGCGGCGCCGATCTATGTCGCTGCTGCCTCGCCGTTTCTTCTCGGTGAGCATGTGGGCTGGCGGCGGTGGACGGCAATTCTGATCGGCTTCGCCGGTGTCGTCATCGCGCTTGAACCCTCGAGCGAAAGCTTTTCGTTGCCGGCGCTGATCGCGCTCGCGGGCAGCACAGCCTATGCCGTGGCGTTGCTTCTCGGGCGAACCCTGCGGGCGACGCCAGACACGACGCTGATCTTCTGGCAGTTAAGCGGCGCGCTGATCTTTTCTTTGGCCGGTGTCGGCGTCAATCCGGCGGGCTGGGCACCGGTGGATATGCAGGGCTTGGCGTGCCTCAGCCTTCTTGGCATTGTCGCTATGCTCGCCCACATCCTCGTCACCCGCTCGCTGAAACTGGCGGATGCGGCAACCGTCGTGCCGCTGCAATATACGCTGCTTTTCTGGGCGGTGGTATTCGGCTGGATCTTCTTCGGCGATACGCCGCGGCCACCCGTGATCCTCGGCTCCGCCCTGATTGTTGCGTCCGGTCTCTTCATCTTCTTCCGCGAACAGCAGCTGAAACGACGGCAATCGCGGCAGCCAGGTCCGCCTATTGAAGTCGGGAGCAGGGAGGTCACGCCGTAAAAGCCGCGTGCATCAGGGTCTGTGTATAGCTCTCGCGCGGCGCTTCGAAGATCGCATCGGTATCGCCTTCCTCGACGATCCTGCCGTTCTTCATCACCACGACATAATCCGACATCGCCTTGATCACTGAGAGATCGTGGCTGATGAAGATGTAGGAGAGGCCATTCGCCGCCTGCAGCGCGCGCAGGAGTTCGATGACTTGGCCTTGGACGGAGCGGTCGAGCGCCGAGGTCGGTTCGTCGAGAATGACGACTTTCGGCTTGAGGATGATGGCGCGGGCGATGGCGATGCGCTGTCGCTGGCCGCCGGAGAATTCGTGGGGATAGCGGTTGCGGGCGGCCGGGTCGAGGCCAACCTCCCTCAGTGCCTCGATCGCCCGCTTGTCACGCTCTGCGCGGCTGAGCTGGGGCTCGTGGACGTACAACCCCTCGGTGACGATTTCGCCGACGGTCTGGCGCGGCGAAAGTGACCCGTAAGGGTCCTGAAACACCAGTTGCAGTTGCCGGCGCAGCGGACGCATGGCGCCGCGGCTGAAATCGGAGATGTTCATCGAGCCGAACTGGTAGCGCCCGCTGCTTGGGATCAGCCGCAGCAGCGCGCGACCGAGCGTCGATTTGCCGGAGCCGGATTCGCCGACGATGCCGATGGTCTGGCCCTCTCTCAGCCGGATGCTGACGCCATCGACGGCACGAAACACGCCGGCGGAGCCGCCGAACAGGCCGCCGCCGGTGGCATAGTCGACCACAATATTCGCACCTTCGAGAACGGTCGGCGCGTTGTTCGCGGGCGGCGCCTTGCGGCCGCGCGGTTCGGCGGCAAGCAACATCCTGGTATAGTCCGCCCGTGGCCGCTCAAAGATGTCGGCAGTGGTTCCCGTCTCGACCACCTCACCGCGGCGCATGACGGCAACGCGACGGGCGAAATGGCGGACGATGCCGAGATCGTGGGTGATGAGCACGACGGCCATGCCGAACTTGACCTGCAGCAAACGCAGGAGTTCGAGGATCTGCGCCTGGATGGTGACGTCGAGCGCCGTCGTCGGCTCGTCAGCAATCAGGATGTCCGGATCATTGGCAAGCGCCATGGCGATCATCACGCGCTGGCGCTGGCCGCCGGACATTTCATGCGGATAGCTGTCTATCCGTCGCGCCGGGTCGGGAATGCCGACCAGTTCCAGCAGTTCGAGCACGCGGACACGCGCCTGTTTGAACGTGCCGCCGCGGTGATGGACGATCGGCTCGGCAATCTGCCGACCGATCGTGTAGAGCGGATCGAGCGAGGTCATCGGCTCCTGGAAGATCATGGTGATCTTTTCGCCGCGCACATTGTTCAGCGCCTTCAGTGGAAGGCCAATGAGTTCCTGGCCGCGATATTTCGCCGAGCCGGAGGCCGCGCCGTTTCCTGCAAGCAGACCCATGATGCCCATCATCGTCTGGCTCTTGCCGGAGCCGGATTCGCCCACCACGGCTAGCATTTCGCCGGCCCTGACGTCGAGATCGATGCCCTTGACCGCCTCTACCGTTCCATCCGGGGTCGAGAACGAGACCTTGAGATTGCGGACAGCGAGGATTGTTTCCCGTGAATCAGTCATGTCAGCGGTCCTTCGGGTCGAGCGCATCGCGCAGGCCGTCGCCAGCGAAGTTCAGCGAGAAAAGGGTGAGGACGAAGAAGATCGCCGGGAAGATCAGAAGCCACGGCGCCGACTGGATGTTGTTGGCGCCTTCGGCGATCAGCGCCCCCCAGCTCGTCAGCGGCGCCTGCACGCCGAGGCCGAGGAAGGAGAGGAAGCTCTCCAGCAGAATGACTTTCGGCACGACGACGGTGACGAAGACGACGACCGGCCCGATGGTGTTCGGGATGATGTGGCGGCGGATGATCTGCCAGTCGGTCAAGCCCAGCGCCTGCGCCGCGCCGATGAATTCGCGCCGCTTCAAGGCCAGCGTCTGGCCACGCACGATGCGGGCCATATCCAGCCATTCCACCGCGCCGATGACGAAGAAGATTAGGATGAACGAGCGCCCGAAGAAGACAACGAGCACGACGACGAGGAAGACGAAGGGCAGCGAATAGAGGATTTCGACGAAGCGCATCATGACGTTGTCGATGCGGCCGCCTATATAGCCGGATGTCGCGCCATAGAGCACGCCGATGCTCAGCGACACGAGGCTGGCGAGCAGGCCGACGGCGATCGAGATCTGGCCGCCAAGCATGACGCGGGCCATCAGGTCGCGGCCGTTCGAATCCGTGCCGAACAGGAAATACTCGCGCGCGACGCTGCCGGTGACCTTCAGCGTCTTCCCATCATTCTCTGTCGCCACCACTTCGGTGCCGTCGAATTCGTTGGCGCGGTCGAAATAGCGTGTGGTGCGGGGATCGATCGTTGTGTCGGAGGTCACGGTTGCCGTGAAGGTCTGGCCCTCAACGGCGAATTCCTTCAGGTCGACGCGCGCCCGTCCGGCAACGCCTTCCATTACTTCCTGCAGGCTCGACGCATCCGGCCGCGGTTCGAAGCTCGGCGGGATCGAGACATAGGACGGAAACACCTGGTCGTAACTGTGGCTGATGAAATAGGGGCCGAGGAAGGAAAAGAGCGCAATCAGGGCCAGCATGACGCAGCCGGCCATGGCGGCGCGGTTGCGGCGGAAGCGCAGGGCTGCGAGCTGGAACAGGCTTCGGCTGGCAGTTTCGGGCGGCAAGGCCGGGGTGGTGACAATATCAGTCATGGCGAACCCTCGGATCGAGAAGGCCGTAGAGAATGTCGACCACAAGATTGAAGAGGATGACGAAGATGGCGATCAGCACCACAGTTCCCATCACCAGCGTATAGTCGCGGTTGATCGCGCCGAGCACGAAATAGCGGCCGACGCCGGGAATGGTGAAGATCGTCTCGACGACGGCCGAGCCGGTGAGCAGTGCTGCGGCGGCGGGCGCAAGATAGGAAATGACCGGCAGCATGGCAGCGCGCATCGCATGGGTGACGACGACGACACGGGTCGGTAGGCCATAGGCGCGGGCGGTACGGATATGGTCGGTGTGCAGCGCCTCGATCATCGAGCCGCGCGTCAGCCGGGCAAAGACCGCCAGCTGCGGCAGGGCGAGTGCAATCATCGGCAGGATGAGGAAGCGCAGCGAGCCGTCGCCCCAGCTACCGGCCGGGAGCCAGGCGAGCGTGATGGCGAAGACAAGCGTCAGCACCGGGCCGACGACGAAGTTCGGCACGGTGACGCCGACGGTCGAGACCGACATGACCAGGAAATCGAGGAAACTGTTTTGCCGAAGCGCGGCAATCGTGCCGGCAAGTACGCCGCCGACCAGCGCCAGGAGCAGCGCATAGAAGCCGAGTTCCATCGAATAGGGCAGGCCCTTGCCGATCAGTTCGGCGACCGTGTTGTCCTTGTAGATGTAGCTCGGCCCGAAGTCGCCGGTGACGGCATTGCTGATATAGGTGAGGTACTGGTTCCAGAGCGGCTGATCGAGATGGTAGGTCGCCATCAGGTTCGCCATGGTTTGTGGCGGCAGCGGACGCTCGAGATTGAAGGGGCCGCCGGGGGCGAACCGCATCAGGAAGAAGGAAATCGTGACGACGATAAACAGGGTCGGCACGGCGCTCGCGAGGCGGCGCAGGACAAAGGAGATCATGGTTTGCTCTCTGACCGTGACGTGCGGCGGGGCGAAACCGCCGCACGTCAAAAATCCGTTACTCGGAAACGCTCAGGAAGCGGCTGAGATGCGCGTTGACGGCGTTATCCTGCCAACCCTTCACCTTGTCGGACACCAGCCAAAGGTCTGCCTGGGTCAGGAACGGCGCGATTGGCTGTTCCTTCATCAGAAGCGCCTCGGCTTCATGCAGGATCTTCGAGCGGGCCGTCGGATCAGCCTCCTCGTAGGACTTCTTCATCAGCGCGTCAAACTCGGGGTTCTCGAAGTGACCGTAGTTGAAGGTTTTGTTCGAGGAGAGGCTGAGCGCCAGGAAGTTTTCGGCGTCGGCATAGTCGGCGACCCAACCGGCGCGGGCGACGTTGAACTTGCCGCCTTCCTGCAGGTAGGCGTAGTGCGAAGAGACGTCGAGATTGACCAGCGACACCTTGGCGCCGAACGTGTTCTTCCACATGTCGGCGACGGCGGTCGCAACACGTTCATGGTTCGGGTTGGTGTTGTAGCGGATCTCGATGTTGAGCGGCTTGCCGCCTTCGCCGTAGCCGGCTTCCTTCATCAGCTTGACCGCTTCATCTTCGCGGTCGAGTTGCGACATCTCGGAGAAGTCGGCCTTTGCCGGATCGCCGTAGCTCGCCATGCCCGGCGGCACCATGGAGTAGGACGGCAGCTGCGAGCCCGAGTAGATTTCCTTGGCGAGAAAGTCGCGATCGACGGACATCGAGAGCGCCCGGCGCACGCGCACGTCGCTATAGGGCTCCTGGCGAGTATCGAAGGCGTAGTAGTAGGTTGCAAGCGTCGGCGAGACATGGACCTGCTCGCCATAGGACTTGCGCAGGCGGTCCAATTGGTCGGCCGAGAAGTTGTAGGCAAGATCCATTTCCTTCGCCTCGAAGCGGCGAACGGAGGCGGCCTGGTCGTCGATCGGGTAGAAGATTACCTTGTCGATCTTGACGTTTGCAGCATCCCAATATTCCGGGTTCTTTTCGGTGGTCAGGCTGTCGTTCGGCGTGTGGGCGACGAGCTTGTAGGCGCCGTTCGAGACCATGATGCCAGGCTTGACGAAATCGGCGCCATTCTTTTCGACGCTTGCCTTGGAGACCGGCAGGGCGGTCTGGTGGGCGAGCAGTTCGAGGAAGAAGGGTGTCGGGCGTTCCAGGGTGATTTCAAGCGTCTTTTCGTCGATCGCCTTTACGCCGAGCTGATCGACGGGCAATTCACCCTTGTTGACCTTTTCGGCGTTCTTGATCGGGAAAAGGATGTTGGCGTAACCAGCCGCGGTCTTCGGATCCTCGGTGCGCTGAAGCGAGAAGACGAAGTCGGCGGCGGTGACCGGAGAACCGTCCGACCACCTGGCGTCGGCGCGCAGCTTGAAGGTGTAGACGATACCGTCGTCGGAGAGATCCCAGGTTTCGGCAGCACCCGGCGTGACCTTGCCGGCCGCATCATAGATTGTCAGGCCTTCGTAGAGGTCTTTCAGGATGAACTCTTCGATATTGATTGAGGTATGGGCCTGATCGAGTGTCTGCGGCTCGCCGGCATTGCCGCGATGCAGGACGGTTTCGGCGAGCAGAGGGCTGGCGCCGACGAGAAACGATCCAAGCAGGACCGCTGTGCGGAGGTTGATTTTTGCCAATGTCATTTTGTTTTCCTTCCCCTCTTTTTAGGTTGTGGAACAGCGAGAGAATGCCAATTTTTTCCCAAAGGCAAGGCCGATTGGCGTGGTTCAAACGCCGCGATGTCGCTGACGACATGTATCTATAGCGCGGCGGTTGCATTTCAATCGCGGCATTTTTTGAGGGATCTGCGCCAGCTGGAATTGATCGGTTTCTCCCTGCAGTCGACCGTGGCGAAATAATGGCAATTATTTCCGGCAGTTTACGTAATATGCATGCTTGATTTGCCTGGCTGCGGAAGCAAACCTGCCAGTCAGGGACGTCTTCGGTTCCTTTCCCTTTGGCGCTGCAGGCTGGGGAAAATCCGGTGCTGGGCAATGAAATTACAATCTATGATTGATTTTACCAGTCGGAAAAAAAATACGGGACAGTTAGTCCACGGTGGCCGACCTGTAACGTTTCCGCAGCAGGAAGGACCTCATTTTCCGTTTCGGCGGTAGTTGCCAAACCCGGATCATCAATTATGGTGCGGGTAAATCCGCCCCACAGTCGCCTGGAGGCCTGGTCGCGATACCAGTTGGCGTTTGTGGCGGGTGCTTTTGCTCAAGTGGAGAATATGGGGCGTCATATGTCAAATCGATCGGCAGTGACGGCGCCAGGACAACGGGAGACTTCTGAATGGCATTGATCACCCTGCGGCAACTACTGGACCACGCCGCTGAAAACAATTACGCGCTACCCGCCTTCAACGTAAACAATCTGGAATACATCCAGGCCGTGATGCGCGCCGCCGATGCCACGGATTCACCCGTCATCCTGCAGGCAAGCCGCGGCGCTCGCGCCTATGCCGGCGACGCTTTCCTGCGGCATCTGATCCTTGGCGCTGCGGAAGAATATCCGCATGTCCCCGTCTGTCTTCATCTCGATCACGGCGACCAGCCCTCGACCTGCATTTCGGCGATCACCAACGGCTTCACGTCGGTAATGATGGACGGATCGCTGCTGGCCGACGGCAAGACGATCGCCAGCTATGACTACAATGTCGGCGTCACGGCGGAAGTTGTGAAGATCGCCCATGCGGCCGGCGTTTCGGTTGAAGGCGAACTGGGTTGCCTCGGCAATCTGGAAACGGGCGCCGGCGAAAAGGAAGACGGCCACGGCTTCGAAGGCACACTGTCGCGCGAGGAACTGCTGACGGATCCGGAACAGGCGTTCGATTTCGTCGAAAAGACCGGCGTCGATGCATTGGCGGTTGCGATCGGCACCAGCCACGGCGCCTACAAGTTCACCCGCGCGCCGGACGGCGAAATCCTGTCGATCGAGACAATCGCCAAGATCAACAAGCGGCTGCCGAACACCCACATGGTCATGCATGGCTCCTCCACCGTGCCGCAGGACCTGCAGGATCTCTTCAACGAATTCGGCGGCAAGATGAAGCAGACCTGGGGCGTGCCGGTGGCCGAGATCCAGAAGGCCATTCCGCTCGGCGTCCGCAAGGTCAATATCGACACCGATCTTCGCCTCGCCTTTACCGGCGAGATCCGCAAGCACCACCTCCAGCACCCCGACAATTTCGACCCGCGCAATTATCTGAAACCGGCGACCGCCCGCATGGTCGAGGTCTGCAAGGAGCGGTTCATCGCCTTCAACGCTGCCGGCCAGGCGTCGAAAATTCGCGTGAAGCGCCTCCCAGACATGGCAAAAGCCTATTCCAAGGCGGCCTGAGGACGCATTGTGGCGGGACCAGAGCCCGCCACAACCTCTTTCAGCGGCCTGCAAACGGGCTCTGCCGGCGAGAGCACCCAAAGATTTACCTGTCACGCCGAAACCCTCGAACCAGCAAAAGCGCTTTACAACGCTGCCCGCCTTTGATTTGTCAGGCGGCACGACAGTCTGTGTTTCAAGGGAAGAGAAAACATGAAACTTCTGCGGTATGGGCCCCTGGGGTCGGAAAAGCCGGGCGTTCTCGACAAGAAAGGCCAGATCAGAGACCTGAGCGGCGTCATTGCCGATGTCGGCGGCGCCGCGATCAGTGATATGGGTTGGGCCAAGGGGCTCGATATCGACAACCTGCCGGTCGTCGGCGGTAACCCGCGCCTTGGCGCCTGCGTTGTGGGAACCGGCAAGTTCATCTGCATCGGGCTGAACTATGCCGACCACGCTGCTGAAACCGGTGCGACGGTGCCGCCGGAACCGGTGATCTTCATGAAGGCGACATCGGCCATCGTCGGTCCGAACGACGACGTCATCATTCCGCACGGATCGGAAGCGACCGACTGGGAGGTCGAACTCGGCGTGGTGATCGGCAAGAAAGCCAAGTACGTATCGGAAGCGGATGCGTTGGAGCATGTGGCCGGCTATTGCGTCATCAATGACGTCTCCGAGCGCGATTTCCAGACCAAGCGCTCCGGACAGTGGACCAAGGGCAAGTCGTGCGACACGTTCGGCCCGACCGGCCCCTGGCTCGTGACGCGCGACGAAGTTGCCGATCCGCAGAAGCTGAAGATGTGGCTTACCGTCAACGGCGTCACCAAGCAGGACGGCTCGTCGAAGACCATGGTTTATGGCGTTGCCAACGTCGTCAGCTATTTGAGCCAGTTCATGACGCTGCACCCGGGCGACATCATTTCGACCGGCACGCCCCCCGGCGTCGGTATGGGCTTCAAGCCACCGCAGTATCTGAAGGCCGGCGATGTCGTCGAACTCGGCATCGAGGGGTTGGGAACACAAAAGCAGACCTTCATCGCCGACGTTTGATCGCTGCAATCGACTGGAATTGAGGAAGGGCGCGTGCCAACACATCGCGCCCTTTTTCGTGGCCTCACGTTTCGATCTTCAGCTTGACATGGTCGGCAGCAAAGCGCGTGCGGGCGAACTGCACTGGGACGCCATCCGGATCGGCGTTGATCGCGGTCGCCTCGATGACGATGGCGCCAGGCGAAAGGCGCGGCAGCGCCAGTTCGTCGGCATCGGCGTGGCGGGCGACAAGCTCCGTCGAGACGCGCACGTAGTCCGGCAGGCCTTCGGCGGCAAAGGCCTTGGTGATCGAGCCCAGTTTTTTGACTTTCTCTGCCATGCGCGGGAAGCGATCCGAGGGAAAGCCGGGACCGCTCGCCGGCATGTCGGCGATCTTCTTCACCGATACCGGCACGCTCGGAAAGCTTTATTCGGAAGCGCTGGAGAACATCGATGACAAGCAGCGCGAGGGCGTGAAGTCCGTAGGTGCCGCGCCGCTTGCCGTGCAGCGGTTTGGCGTCCTGCCGCAGGTTCTGCCGGTCTTTGCCAGCCAGGCGCTCTATTTCTGGGAATCGAATACGCGATCAGCGACGATCATCGGTGCGGTCGGTGCCGGTGGTATCGGCCTCAAACTCTGGGAAGCGATGCGGACGAATTCCGACTGGGAAAACGTCTGTTACATGGTTATCCTGATTCTCGTCGTCGTTTTCATTTTCGACAGCGTCTCCAATCTTCTGCGCTCGCGTCTGATGGGTCAGAAGGCACATTGAAAAAACGTGCCGGTTCATCGCCGGCCATCACGATAATGTCACGAAAAGCAGGTAGCGACGGCGTCTCATCGGCCCGTCCGATCGACGCTCCCGTGACATCCTCGATAGGGAATGGACCGTGCGCTACGCATTCTACTTGACACCCGATGAGGACCACCCGCTGACGATTGCAGCGGCGAACTGGCTGGGCGGCAATCCGTTCACCGGCGAAACCACACGACTTGAAGCCATCGGCGATTTCGATGCCGCCGAACTGAGGGCCCTGACCGCCGATCCGCGCCGTTACGGTTTTCACGGCACGCTGAAGGCGCCGTTCCCGCTTGCTGCGGCGAAAAACGAAGTGCAACTGCTCGCCGCCTTCGATGGTTTTGCCGAGGAATGTGCCTCCTTCGAGATACCGGAAATCGCGCTCACGCAGCTCGGACCGTTTTTCGCTTTGGTGCCGGCGGCGGATTGTCCGGAACTGCAGGCGCTTGCCGACGAGACAGTGCGGCGTTTTGAGCCCTTCCGGGCGCCACTCGCGGCTGCGGATTTTTCGCGTCGCAGGCCGGATTCGCTGAGCGACGTCCACCGCGGCAATCTGCTCTCCTGGGGTTACCCTTATGTGTTCGAGAGCTTGCAGTTCCACATGACGTTGACCGGCCCTGTGCCGGCGGAGCGGCAGGCCGCGATGAAAGCCCTGCTGGAGCAGATCTTCGCGGAGTTCATCGGCAAGCCGCTCGCCGTCACCTCGCTGGCGCTGTTTACCGAACATGCGCGCGGCGCGCCTTTCACCGTTCACTCGCTTTTGCCGCTTGGCGGCACGTCCAAACGAAAGATGGCATGACATGACCGCTGAAACCGTTCTCTCCAATGCCCGCATCGTCCTCGAGGACCAGATACTCACCGGCTCGGTGCTGATCCGCGACGGCGAGATCGCCGATATCTCCGAAGGCGCCGGCCGCATGGGCGAGGATTTCGAAGGCGATTACCTGATCCCCGGTCTGGTCGAATTGCACACCGATCATCTGGAAGCGCATTACTCGCCGCGCCCTGGCGTTCGCTGGCTGAAGATGGCGGCGATCCAGGCGCATGACGCGCAGGTCGTCACGTCGGGCATCACCACGGTTTTCGACTGCCTGCGCATGGGCTCCGACGAGGATGGCGGCTTCGAGCAGGGCGAGATGCGCGACATGGCCGACGCGCTGGCGCAAGCCGCCCGTGAAAATCGCCTACGCGCCGAGCACCGCATCCACCTGCGCTGCGAGGTCTCGACCGACAACGTGCTTGCCCATTTCCAGGAGTTCGAGAACGATCCGCAGGTCGGCCTCGTTTCGCTGATGGACCATGCGCCGGGCCAGCGCCAGTTCCAGACGATGGATCAGTACACGCTCTACTACAAGAACAAGCGCGGCATGACGGACGAGGCCTTCGCCGAATTCTGTGCCCGCCAGCAGGCGCTTTCCGCCAGATACGCCGCGCCACATCGCACCGAGATCGCCAGGGCCTGCGCCGAGCGTGGCATCACGATTGCCAGCCACGACGACGCGACCATCGCCCATGTGGAGGAATCGGTCGGGTTCGGTATCCGTCTTGCGGAATTTCCGACAAGCTTCGAAGCGGCGGAGGCCTCGCACGCGGCTGGCCTCAGCGTATTGATGGGGGCACCGAACATCGTGCGCGGCAAGTCGCACTCGGGCAATATCGCGGCGCGCGATCTCGCCCGGCGCGGTGTGCTCGACGTCTTGTCGTCGGACTACGTGCCGTTCAGCCTCATCCACGCGCCCTTCGTGCTCTCGGACGAGGTCGAAAGCATCAGCCTGCCGCAGGCGCTCGCCATGGTGACCGCGACGCCAGCCCGCACGGTTGGCCTTGACGATCGCGGCCGCATCGCCACCGGCCTGCGCGCCGATATCGTCCGGGTCCAGCGCCAGGAGGGTATCCCGGTTGTCCGGTCCGTCTGGCGCGAAGGCCGGCGGGTCGCCTGATGGACGGCTTTCCAACCAACCGGGCCGGGGCGATGATCGTCGTGGTAGGCCCAAGCGGTGCCGGCAAGGACAGTGTCATCGGTTTTGTCGCACAGCACTCCGTCGGCCACGCCGAGATCGATTTCGTTCGCCGGGTGATCACGCGTCCTTCGGATGCCGGCGGCGAGGATCACGAGAGCGTTTCCGACAGCGACTTCGACGCCCGGCTGGCAGCGGGCGATTTCGCCGTTGCCTGGCAGGCGCACGGGCTGCAATACGGCATTCCACGGGAGGCGCTCGACCGCGTGCGGGGCGGGCGCATCGTCATCGCCAATGGCAGCCGCGGTGCACTCGCCCGGTTCCGTCAGGTTTTCCCGAAGGTCGTGGTCGTCAATATCACCGCGTCGCCGGAAGCGCTTGCTCAGCGCCTCGTTGCTCGCGGGCGGGAGAGCGAAGCAGACATCCTGAAACGTCTGCAGCGGCAGACACCGGATATCCTCGACGACGCCGATGTTACGACGATCGACAACAGTGGGCCGCTCGATATCGCCGGATCCCGCCTTGTCGCCCTCGTTGCCGAGCTACAGGGAACCGTGCTGCCCGCCGGTTAGACGTCAAAGAGCATTATCGAGGAAATACCACTGGTCGAGATGGGCGCGGACGATGGGCTCGATGACCGAGTTGAGCAGCAGAACGTCCGCTATTATCTGCGCGTCGGAGGCATTGCCCCCTGGTAGCTTTATGGGCGGCAGTGCGTGGAATTGAAACCGTGCGCTGTCGTTGCTGCGGATGGTATAGACAGGGCATATGCTTGCATGCGTGTGTCGGGCAAGGCGGGCGACAAGCGCCAGATTGCCGTCGAGATGCGGTGTACGCCCGAGAAACGGCCCGCGAATTTTCCCCTTGAACCCCTCGTCGCAGAAGATGCTGACGACGCCGCCGTCACGAAGCCGTTTCAGCATGGGACGGGCGCCGCTCCGGCCGGGGGGCAGAAGGTCGCTGCCCGCCTGAAGCCGTACGCGGCCGGCAATCCAGCGACGTGCGCGTCCGCGAGGAGGTTCGTAGCTGATGCCCGGTATAATCCCGAGACTGGTGACGATCGAGGTGATGAGTTCCCAGTTTCCAAGATGGAGGCCGACCAGGATTACCGGTCCTCTACCGGCGGCATCGATCAGATGTTGTGTCCCGATGCGTT
This sequence comes from Pararhizobium sp. LjRoot235, assembly GCF_964254145.1. NCBI lineage: Bacteria > Pseudomonadati > Pseudomonadota > Alphaproteobacteria > Hyphomicrobiales > Rhizobiaceae > Pararhizobium > Pararhizobium sp. LjRoot235. Next base: position 488,592 of record NZ_CAXUSP020000001.1, read on the forward strand.
CAACGCGGCGGCGATCGGCAGCCATGCGCATGACGACGGAAAACTCGGTCATCAATCGCCCCTGATTCGCCCAGTTCCGCATTATCAGCGCCTCGCGCTCGCCCTCGGGCATATCGGGCAGAAGCCGGGCCAGATTGGAGCGCGCTTTTTTGATCGCACCTTTGTGCCAGCGCGGCATCGCAAATAGCCCGAGGCGAGCGCCGAGCGCCGAGCACATGTCGGCGGTCAGCAGCTTCATGCCGTAAAACAGGGTCAGATCGACGCCGTTCTGGAAAGCGTCGATTACCCAGTATTGCAGGAAGGCCTTGCGTTCCGTGCGCCCACCCCAGAGCGCCTTGAGACCGGGTGTCGCCCGGCTATCGTGAGCTGCGGTCTTAGTCGCTGGTCTGTTCGTCGAATTTTCCTTCATGCACTTGGTCTCAGCGCCGGTGCAGCGTCACCGGCAGGCCGCCGCGCGGCCTCAGTGTAAGGCGGCATTGCGGCTCGACCTTGGCATCGTGCGCGACGCGCACCCTGAAGCGCTGAGCAAGGATCGCCAGGCAGAGGATCGCCTCCGTGAGACCGAATTGCAGCCCCGGGCAGACGCGCGGACCGCTGGCAAAGGGAATGTAGCTATAGGGTATGGGCCGCTGGCCGCTCATGAAACGCTCCGGCTTGAACAGATGCGCGTCTTTGAAGAAGGCTTCGGTGCGGTGCAGCAGCCACGGTACGATCAGGATCAGCGAGGCCGGCTTGACGTCGAAATCGCCGATCCGGTCGGCTTCGTTCGCCTGACGGGCGAGGATCGGGACGGGCGGATAGAGCCTCAGCGTTTCCTCGATCACGGCCTTGCACCACTCCAGCTGCGGAATGTCGTCCAATGTCGGCACGCGGTTGCCGCAGACGCGGGCGATCTCCTCATGCAGGGATTTTTCCACCCACCCGGCCCGTGACAGCAGGTACCAGGCCCAGGTCAGCGTCGCCGCCGTTGTCTCGTGGCCGGCCATGAAGATCGTCGCTGCCTCATTGCGCAGCGCCACTACGTCGAGCTTCAGCTCGGGATTGCGTTTTTGCCGGCGCACCAGAAGTTCGACCATCGAATTGTCGTCGCCGCGCCCGGCCAGATGGTCCTCGACCACCTTGTCGATGATCTGGTGGATGCGCGAAACGGAGCGGCGCAGTTTCGGCGTGCGCAGTACCGGCAGGCCATCGTCGAAGCCGAGGAAATAGCCGATGTTGACGGAATCGATCAGCGATTGATAACTCTCGAATCCTTCGCTGACGGCGTTGGCCGCCTCTTCGCCGAGATCGTTGCCGAAGACGGAACGCGAAATGATCTCGGCCGTCAGCCCGGCCATCTCGAACAGCGCGTTGACGGGCGCGCCGTCCGGCAGGCTCTCCCAGCGCTGGACAAGCTCGCTCGTCGTGTTCTCCATGATCTTGCCGAAAGCCGGCACGCGGTTCTTGTGGACGATGTCGTTGACCAGCGGGCGGCGCTGTTTCCAGATTTCGCCGTCGGAAATGAACAGGCCGTCGCCGAGCAGGAATTCCAGTGCGCGGCGCATCTGCGGCGTCTTGCGCTCGAAATTCTCGTGGCGCTTGGCGACGACGTAGCGGATCGCATCCGGCGAATTGACGACCACGATCTGGCGTCCGAAGATTTTCATCTGGGTAACGCTGTCGGTATAGTCGCTTTTGCGCCAGATCGACAGGAAGTCATGGCGGGCCTTGAGGATGAGGTTCAGCGGCCGCCCGGGCTTGCCCGTATAATAGGCGGGATGCGCGGGCTCGAACGACGTCTTCCTGAGTTTTTCAACGATATCCGTCGTTTGCCGTAAACGGGAGAACATGCTCCGGCTGCCCCTGTCTGTATCCGGTCGCGGCGCGTCGCGCGCCTCGCTGCGGCCTACCGGATAGCAGCAATTTCCTGCAGCGCAAAATCCTTTCGAAGTTCCCGCGGCGTGGCGCGAAAGGCTATTCATGGCCGGGGATGATGCCGCGGCCGTGACGGGGAATTCAGTGCAAGTCGGCGCAGGCCTTTGCGATCCGCGCCAGCGCTTCGCGCAGTTCCGCTTCCGAGGTGGCGTAGGAGATGCGGAAGAAGGGCGAGAGGCCAAAGGCGGAACCGGGCACGACGGCGACATGGGCGCCTTCGAGCAGATAGGCGCAGAAGTCCCTATCCGTCTCGATCCGCTGGCCGCCGGGCGTCGTCTTGCCGAGCACGCCGCTGCAGCCCGAGAAGGTGTAGAAGGCGCCTTCCGGCACGCGGCAGTCGAGGCCGTCAATGGCGTTGAGCGCGGCGACGACCAGATCGCGGCGGCGCTTGAAGCTTTCGGTTCGCTCCTTCAGGAAATCCTGAGGGCCGGTGAGGGCTTCGACCGCGGCCGCCTGGCTGATCGAGGACGGACAGGAGGTCGACTGGCTCTGGACGACGGCCATGGCCTTGATCAGCGCGCGCGGACCGCCGGCATAGCCGATGCGCCAGCCGGTCATGGCATAGGCCTTGGAGACGCCGTTGACCGTCAGGGTGCGGTTCTTCAGCCGCGGTTCCAAGGCTGCCGGCGTGACGAAGCGGAATTCATCGTAGACGATGTGTTCGTACATGTCGTCGACCAGCAGCCAGACATGTGGATGTTTCAGGAGCACGTCCAGCAGCGGCCGGTAGTCGTCGGCGCTATAGGCCGCGCCCGAGGGGTTGGATGGCGAGTTCAGCATCACCCATCGCGTCCTCGGCGTGATCGCCGCTTCTAGCTGCTCCGCCTGCAGCCGGAATCCGGCTTTGGCATCGCAGGCGATCAGGACCGGCTTGCCCTCGGCGATTTCGACGATGTCCGAATAGGAGGTCCAGTACGGTGTCGGGATGATTACCTCGTCGCCCGGATCGAGCGTCGCCATCATGGCGTTGAAGAGAACCTGCTTGGCGCCGGTCGCGACGGTGATTTCGTCCTGTTCGTAGGACAGTTCGTTTTCCCGTGCGAATTTCTTGCGGATCGCGGCCTTCAGTTCCGGCGTTCCGTCGAGCGCCGTATATTTGGTTTCGCCCCTGAGCATGGCGGCGGTTGCAGCTCGCTTGATGTGGTCCGGCGTGTCGAAATCCGGCTCGCCGGCGCCGAGAATGATCACCGGCTTGCCGTCGCGCTTCATGGCTTGCGCGCGGGCGCCGATCTTCAGGATTTCCGAAACGCCGATCGCGGAAATCCGCGAGGCGGGCGAAAAGCCCGCCTCCTCAACCTTGGTGTTGATGGTCATGATGCCGATCCTGTTCGATGTCGCCGATATTATCGATGTCGCCAATTATTCGATATCGAACGAGACGCCCTGTGCCAGCGGCAGGGCCTTCGAATAGTTAATCGTGTTGGTGGCGCGGCGCATGTAGGCCCTCCATGCATCCGAGCCGGATTCACGGCCGCCGCCGGTTTCCTTCTCGCCGCCGAACGCGCCGCCGATCTCAGCGCCAGACGTGCCGATGTTGACGTTGGCGATGCCGCAGTCGGAACCGTCAGGCGACAGGAAGCGCTCTGCTTCCTGCAGGTCGAGCGTGAAGATCGACGAGGACAGGCCGGCTGCGACGGCATTGTGGTCGGCAACGGCGGCATCGAAATCGCTGTACTTCATGACGTAGAGGATCGGCGCAAAAGTCTCGTCGAGAACCGGCCCTGCCTGCTTCGGCATTTCGACCAAAGCGGGCTTGACGTAGTAGCTGTTGGCATGGCCGAGGTCGACACGCTCGCCGCCGGTGACCGAGCCGCCATGGGCCTTGGCTTCGGCAAGCGCCTTCTGCATGTTGTCGAAGGCCGGCTTGTCGACCAGCGGGCCGACAAGCGCGGTCGATTCCAGCGGATTGCCGACGGAGACGCTCGAATAGGCCTTTTTCAAGCGCGGAACGAGCTGATCATAGACGCTTTCATGCACGAAGAGACGGCGCAACGTCGTGCAGCGCTGGCCGGCCGTGCCCATGGCACCGAAGGCGATGGCGCGTAGCGCCATGTCGAGATCGGCCGACGGGCAGACGATGCCGCCATTATTGCCGCCGAGTTCGAGGATGGCGCGGGCAAAGCGCTTGGCCAGACGCGGACCGACATCGCGGCCCATGCGGGTGGAGCCGGTCGCCGATACGAGCGGCACCTTCGGATGATCGACGAGGACTTCGCCGATGGCGCGATCGCCGATCAGCACCTGGGTCAGGCCTTCCGGGGCATCGCCGAAGCGGGCAATGGCGCGCTCAAGGATAGCCTGCGATGCAAGAGCGGTGAGCGGCGTCTTTTCCGATGGCTTCCAGACGACAGCATTGCCGCAGACGAGCGCGAGCGCCGAATTCCAAGCCCAGACTGCGACCGGGAAATTGAAGGCGGAGATGACGCCGATGACGCCGAGCGGATGCCAGGTTTCCATCATACGGTGGCCGGGGCGTTCGGTGGCGATCGTCAGGCCGTAGAGCTGGCGCGAGAGGCCGACGGCGAAATCGCAGATGTCGATCATTTCCTGCACTTCGCCGAGGCCTTCCGACGGGATCTTGCCGGCTTCGATCGATACCAGGCGGCCGAGATCGGCCTTGTGGGCGCGCAGCTCTTCGCCGAGCAGGCGGATCAGTTCGCCGCGCTTCGGTGCCGGTACCAGACGCCAGGTGCGAAACGCCGCGTCGGCCTTTTCGATCTTGGCTGCGGCTTCGGCGGCAGAGACCGTTTTGAGGCTGGCGATCTGTTCGCCGGTGACCGGCGAGAAGGAGGCCATGTCGCCACCAGCATAAAGCTCCCTGGCAACGCCGAGCTTTTCGAGAAGGGCAGCCGTTTCCTGGACGACGTTCACCGTCTTCGTTGCAATGTTCATGATGAGCAAACTCCCGTTTCTTGTCTCGAAGGACTATCCGAAGCTGACCGTGCCGAGGTCTCCCGGCGAGGTGATGACTTTGAGGCCGTGGGCCATGTCCTTGATCTTCTGTTGCGTATAAAGGTCGTAATAGGCTTGGTTTTTCCGGCCGATGGCATGTTCGGCGCTGAAGCTGCCGTTGAAATCCTGAACGGCGATGGCAAACACCCAGTCGCGCAGCCGCCGCTCGAAATCCTTGTCCGTTGCCGAGCCACTGTCCTTCGGCACGACGAGATTGAAGTGCACGCCGCCATCGCCGATGTGGCCGAAATCGCAGATCGTCACCTCCGGAAAGGTTTGCGGCATCTCGTCCTTCATACGGTCGCAGAAGGCCATGATATCACCTCTGCGGAAGGAAAGATCGAAGGCGATCAGCTTTCCGGAGTGCTTGACGCCCTCGGAAAGTGCATGGCGCAGCGCCCACATCTCATGCGCCGGACCGACGAAGGCGTCGGCAAGTGGCGCGTCGTCGCTTTCCCAGATTTCCGCCAGCACCGTTTCCAGAACCGCATCGAGCGGCTGTTCGCCTTCGCGCGGCTCCCAGGTCCGGGAGATTTCGGCGAGAATGACATAGTCCGGAACGTTGCCGCCCTGGAAGGGGTTCTTCAGGGACGGCACGTGGTCGAGCGCTGCCGCGACTGCATTCTTCGACATACCCTCGAACGCGGAGAGATAGGCGCCGAGCCGGTCTTCCATCGCGCGCAGCAGCGGCATGACCTGTGCGCCGCTTGCCGGCACCAGATAGGCGGTCGCGACCTGCTTTGGAATCGGTTCGAGGTTCAGCACGCATTCCGTGATGATGCCGAAGGAGCCGGAGGTGCCGATGAAGAGCTGTTTCCAGTCGATGCCGGTGTTGTTCTTGCGCAGCTCCGATGTCAGATCGACAATGGTGCCGTCGTCGTCCGCCAGCACCACCTTGATGCCGAGCGTATTGCGGCGCACGTCGCCATATTTCAGGAATCGTGAACCGCCGGTGTTGGTTGCGAGCATACCGCCCAGGCGCGGGTCGGCGCCAAGGTCGATCGGAAAGAACAGGCCGTGTCTTTCAAGCTTCTGGTTGACGTCCGAAAGCCGGAAGCCGGCGCCGACGCGCAGCGACCGATTGTCGAGATCGAGCTCGAAACGCTGGGTCATCCGGTCAAGGCTGAGAACGGCCTGTGCTCCGGTCGCATCCGGTGTCGAGCCGGAAACAAGGCCGGTATTGCCGGATTGCGGAATGAGCGGAATGCCGTGTTTCACGCAATAAGCGACCGCCACCGAGACCTCTTCGGTCGTCTGCGGCCGCAGGACGAGGGCGGCCCGGCCTTCGTCATAGCGCGCGCCGGTCTCATAGGCCTCCATGTCCCGAGGCTCGGTGACAAGACCCTTGTCCCCGAGAATGCCGGTCAGTGCCGCGATGTGCGTGTGGTCGATCATCGCTCCAGGTTTACTCCGCGGCCTCGGCGGATGAAAGCATCCCGCGGCAATCGGCGATGGATGCCTGCTCGATACCGGCATAATGGTCGAACTCGTTCAGCACCTTGGCGCCGAGATCGAGCTCGAAGCGCCGCTGGTTCGGGCTTGCCACGAACTCCTGCGCCGCGTCATCGCCGAGGTTCGACTGGAAGATGCCGGCGGCGCTGACCGGCAGGAAGTCCTCGTAGACGATCGGATCGAACTGCACGAGGTCGTCTTCGATCAGGCTGTCGAGGCTTCTGGCGGCATCAGCCTTGGCCTTGCGGCCCTTGGCGGTCAGTGAGTAGGCGAAATAGCCGAGACCTTCGGCGCGGATGCCGGCCCATGTATCGGGGAAGGGGACGAAGGCTTCGGCGAGCGCCTTTTCATACCCCGCCGCATTCGAACCATCGGCAGCCGGACGAACGATCTTGCGGGAGGTGTTCAATAGCTCGTCGTAGAGTGCGCGGCCCTTCGGCGTCAGCGCGATGCCGCGCTGTTCGATCTCGCCGAAGCGGGCGGTGTGCGAGCCATGATGCCAACTGCCGTCCGCGGCCTGGAAGGAAACGGGCTCTTCCAGCGCCTTGAACGAGGTCTGGCGCAGCAGGATCGCGCATGTGCGGGTCGGTGGGCCTTCGACGATCGCCTTCGGGGCAATGCCGTGGTCCTGCATGCGGGTCTGGACGGCGTCGATATCGAGCGTGCGCGGCGTCAGATGGTTGATGTGCGGGCCCTTGAAGGAGACGACGTCGGCAATCAGCCGGTGGGCGTCGTGCAGCCGCTGGTACATCTGAGGATCGACATTGGCCTTGTCGTGCCAGCGGAAGGTCTCGAGAGCTTCGGTAACGAAACGCTCGGCATCGGCCTTGTCTAGACCACCCTCTCTTTCCGCCCTCTCAGTAAGCTCGATGGCACCGGGCGTGAAAATCTGACGCTTCGACAGGATTTGTCCCGCCTCGGCACGCAAGATCTTGTCGGTGATGAGGTCGAGCCTGAGCAGGGAGGTGAAGACACGGAAGGGGTTTTTCTTCAATGCCGTATCGCCAACCGGGCGGAAGGCGGTCGAATGGACAGGAACACCGGCAGTAGAAAGATCGTAGTAGCCAACCGGCTGCATGCCCATGACGGCAAAGACGCGGCGCATCATCGACAGTTCGGCCGGCGTGCCGAGGCGGATCGCGCCATGGCGCTCTTCGGAAATGCGCTCCAGCGAATCGGTATCCTCAAGCCGGGCTTGCAGACTGGGGTCGGCCGCGAGCGTTTCGGCGTTCACCTGCCCCACGAGTTCCATCAGCGTGCCGTAAGCGGGCACTTCGGTCCGGTACATGGCGGACATCGCAGCTGAAAAGGCCGAGCGGATCTCGTCGGTGGATACGAAACTATTCTCTTTCACGGCAGCACGCCTCGCAGTATTGAACGGATAGGGGTCGATCATTCTCATTTCGTATCATATACGGGTCGAATGAGCATTGATTGCGACGGTTATGACTATGATCATGCGAGGCCGGAATGAAGTTGAGCAGAAGACTGATCCCCGACGTCACCACGCTGCAGGCCTTCGAATGCGCCGCGCGCCACGGCAGCTTCACCCAGGCCGCGGCCGAGCTGAACCTGACGCAGAGCGCCGTCAGCCGCCAGATCAAGGACCTCGAAAGCCAGATCGGCGTGCTCCTGTTCGAGCGTGTCCGCCAGCGGGTGATCCTCTCCGATGCGGGCCAGAAGTTTCTGCCGGAGGTGCGCAGGCTGCTGGCGCAATCGGAGGAGCTGATGGTACGGGCCATGGCCTCGGCGCGCTCGGAATCGACGCTCTCCATCGCCTCGCTGCCGACCTTCGGCAGCCGCTGGCTGACGCCGCGCCTGCCGGGTTTCCTGAAACAGCATCCGGGTACGGTGATCAATATCGCCTCACGCTCCCAGCCATTTGACTTTGAAGAGCAGAATTTCGACCTTGCCATTCACTATGGCCAGCCGGTCTGGGCGCATGCGACCTGCAGCTATCTCTGCAGCGAGATCATCGTTCCCGTGGCAAGTCCCGCCCTTTGTGAACAACATCCGATGAAGGAACCGGGCGAACTGGAAAACAAACCGCTCCTGCATCTCGCCACCCGCCCGAAGATGTGGGCGCAATGGTTCGAGAACAACGGCGGCGAGATGAAGTCCGCCTATCGCGGCAACCGATTCGACCAGTTTTCGATGGTCATCGAGGCGGCGGCGGCCAGCCTGGGCTTTGCGCTCCTGCCGCGCTATCTGATCGAACAGGAACTGGCGAGCGATCGTTTGCGTGTGGTTTTCGACAGGCCGATGCAGACGGAAAACAGCTATTATCTCGTCGTGCCGGAAGGAAAGCTTGAGCACCCGGTTAGTCAGGCCTTCCGGGCCTGGATCACGGCGCAGGTCAACTAAGCGCACGGCGTCGCTGCAACGCAATGGGAATGCGGAACCTTTCCGCGCCTTGCGCGTTGCGGGCTGGATGAACAGTGCCGAAAAGACAGCTTTAGGGGATTTCACATCATTTGCTGCCAAAGGCGACCGCCACAACGGCCTTTCTTTAGCGCGGCAGCGCGGAATTCGTCCCGAGAATTGGCCCCGCTCCTTGCAACACATTGGCACTACGGCTAAAAAATGCCCATTTCTTGCATCACGCAGCCCTGATAGCGAAGCGACTGCCGCCTTCACGACCTTCAAGGCCCTTCCGGGCTGTGCCAAAGCCCATGGTTTCCCGCTTGCGCGAGACCTGACGGCTGATGGCAGAATTCAGACGAGTGTTTGAGGTCATGACGGCGCAGAGCCAAACATCAGGGACGCAGCCCATCCGGCGCCACGACCAACGCCGGACCCTTCAACACCGCCTGGATCCAGAACCCGTACCTATGAACCTTCAAAATACGCCGTCCACGCCTTTGCGCGAAGCTGAGATCAAGCCGATCGATTATAACGATTCGATCCGGTCGACCTATTTCACAATCGATGAGCTTCATGAATGCGGCGCCGCCTTGGCCCGCGATGGCGTGGCAAGCCTTCCAGGTTTCTTCCCATTCGAGCTCCGTCCGCGCCATCGCGAAAACGAACACGAGATTTTCCGCGTCTACAAGGTGACGGCTGCCGACGTCGAAGCTGGCGCCTCGATCACGCCCGCCGCGGAATGGCTGCTCGACAATCATTATCTGGTTGAAGAGGCTATCCAGGAGGTCCGGCGCGATTTTCCGCGCAAGTTCTATCGCCAGCTGCCGACGCTGTCCGTCGCCGGCGCGACGATCCCGCGCACCATGGCGCTTGCCTGGCTCTACATCGCCCACACCCACAGCACGGTTTCGCGCGAAAGCCTGACGGCCATGGTCGCCGGTTTCCAGGATCACGAGACCTTCAAGATCGGCGAACTCTGGGCGTTGCCGTCCATTGTCCGCTTCGTGCTGATCGAGAACCTGCGCCGCATCGCCATCCGCGTCGACCGTTCGCGTGGCATGCGCAAAAAGGCAAACGACGTCGCCGATCAGATCGTCCGGCTCGGCGAACCGGAGAAATTCAAGTCGGTTCTCGCAGACGCCCAGCCGTTGACCGCCGACAATACATTCGTGACGCAGCTTCTCTACCGCCTGCGCGACGGATCGCAGACATCGGGTTACGTGATTACCTGGCTCGAAGAGCAGCTCGAGAAGCGCGGCAGCAATGTCGAGGAAGCGCTGGTCGCCGAACAGAACCGGCTGTCGTCCGGCAATGCGACGATGAGCAACATCATCCGCAGCCTGCGCGAAATCGACGACAACGACTGGGCCGTCTGGTTCGAAAGCGTCAGCAAGCTTGATGATGCCCTGCGTGCACGCTCGGATTACTCCTCGCTCGATTTCGGTTCGCGCAACAAGTATCGCAATGCCATCGAGAAACTGGCTCGCCGCTCTGGCTACGCGGAACTGGAAGTCACCCAGATTGCGCTGGACCTGGTCAAGGAGCAGGCGGCGGCCCCCGTAGAAATCCCGCATGAGCCGAACGTCGGCGGGTTCCTCGTCGGCAAGCAGCGCCGGCTTTTGGAGAAGAGGATCGGCTACCGTCCGACCATCCTCCAGACCATCATCCGCATGAGCCGCAAGCTCGACTGGCTGGCGATCGCAGGGCCCAACATCATCCTGACGATCCTCGCGATGATCGCGGTCTACATCTTCGTCAGCCCGATGGATATTCCGACCGGCGCGAAGCTGATCATGCTGCTGCTGTTTGCGCTTCCGGCCTCCGAGGGCGCCGCTGGTCTGTTCAATACGCTGATCACGCTCTGCGTGACGCCATCGCGCCTGGTCGGGTATGAATTTCTCAACGGCATCCCGCAAGACGCACGGACCCTCGTCGTCGTCCCCTGTCTGATCTCCAAGCGCGATCATGTCGATGAGTTGGTGCGCAACATCGAAGTGCACTATCTCGCCAATCCGAAGGGCGAGGTCTATTTCGCCCTTCTGAGCGACTGGGCCGACAGCAAGGAGGAGGAAAACGCTGTCGATCTCGACGTGCTCGACTATGCCAAGCGCGAAATCGCAACTTTGAGCGAGCGTTACGCCCATGATGGCCGCACCCGCTTCTACCTCCTGCATCGCCGCCGCCTCTACAACGAGGCGGAGGGCGTCTGGATGGGCTGGGAGCGCAAGCGCGGCAAGCTGCATGAGATGAACTTGCTTCTGCGCGGCGACAGCGATACGAGCTTCCTCGCCGGCGCCAATATCGTGCCGGAAAACGTGCAATACGTCATGACGCTTGATTCCGACACGCGCCTGATGCGCGACGCGGTGACCAAGCTGGTCGGCAAGCTCTATCATCCGATCAACCGCCCGGTCGTCGATCCGGTCTCCCAGAAAGTGACCGCTGGCTACGGCATCCTGCAGCCGCGCGTCACGCCATCGCTGACCACGGGCAACGAAGCTTCGGCATTCCAGCGCATCTTCTCCGTCAATCGCGGAATCGACCCCTATGTCTTCACCGTTTCCGACGTCTACCAGGACATTGCCGGCGAAGGCACGTTCACCGGCAAGGGCCTCTACCACATTGACGCCTTCGAGGCAGCACTGAAGGGCAAGATCGAGGAGAACGCGGTTCTCAGTCATGACCTGCTGGAAGGTTCGCTTGCCAAATGCGCGCTGGTGAGCGATGTCGAACTCGTGGAGGATTTCCCGATCCGCTACGAAGTCGAGATGTCGCGCCAGCATCGCTGGGCGCGCGGCGACTGGCAGCTCCTGCCGTATATGTTCAATCTTTCCAACGGCGTCAGCATGCTGGGCCGCTGGAAGATGTACGACAATCTGCGCCGCTCGCTCATCCCTATCGCCTGGTTGATCGCCTCGGTCATGGGCTGGTACTATATGGAGCCGACACAGGCGCTGGTCTGGCAGTTCGTGCTGATTTTCAGCTTGTTCGTCGCGCCAACGCTGTCGCTCATTTCAGGCATCATGCCGCGCCGCAACGATATCGTTGCCCGCGCCCATCTGCATGCTGTCCTATCCGAAATTCAGGCGGCCAATGCGCAGGTCGCGTTGCGCATCGTCTTCATAGCCCATTCGGCGGCCATGATGGCCGATGCCATCGTGCGCTCGCTCTACCGAACCTTCGTCAGCGGCAAGCTGATGCTCGAATGGCGCACGGCAGCGCAGGTGCAGAGCTCGGCCAGCGGCACCATCCGGGACTATTACCGCTCGATGTGGATTGCTCCGGCGCTGTCGGTGATTTCGCTGCTGCTTGCGGCGGTCTCCGATACCGGCCTTCCCTTCATCGGCATTCCGTTTGCCCTGCTCTGGGCGCTGTCTCCGGCCATCGCCTGGTTCGTCAGCCAATCCGCCGAGACCGAAGACCAACTGGTCGTTCCGGAAACCGTCGTCGAGGAACTGCGCAAGATCGCACGCCGGACATGGCTCTATTTCGAGACGTTCGTCACCGCCGAGCAGAACTTCCTGCCGCCGGACAATTTCCAGGAAATCCCGCATCCGGTCGTGGCTGAACGGACCTCGCCGACGAATATCGGTGTCTACCTTCTCTCCGTCATGTCGGCCCGCGATTTCGGCTGGATCGGTTTTGAGGAAACCGTCCGGCGCCTGGAGGAGACGGTTTCCACGATCGACCGTATGCCCAAATTCCGGGGGCATCTGTTCAACTGGTACACGACGAACCCGCTCGAGACGATGGAACCGAGGTATGTTTCGGCCGTTGACAGCGGCAACCTTGCCGGCCATCTGATTGCCGTCTCCTCGATGTGCCGCGAATGGGCCGAAGCGCCGTCCGCACATATCCAGGGCAATCTGGACGGTATCGGCGATGTTGCCTCGATCCTGTCCGAAGTGCTGGCCGAACTGCCAGATGACCGCAAGACCGTGCGGCCGCTGCGGCGTTTGATGGAGGAGCGGATCGTCGGCTTCCACAATGCGCTGCAGACCGTCAAGCGCGAACATGAGTTCGCCTCGATCCGGGTCATCAACCTGGCAGTTCTCGCCCGCGACATCCAGAAGCTCACCGCCAATCTCGACCACGAGGTCAGAAGCGCCCAGAGCGGCGAAGTGACGAAATGGGCGACCATTCTGGTCAACACCTGCGAATCCCATATTGCCGACGGCGTTTTCGACCTCGGTGCCATCGAGGCGCTGCGCCAGCGACTGATCGTCGTGCGCGATCGGGCGCGCGATATCGCCTTCTCGATGGACTTCAGCTTCCTCTTTCGTCCGGAACGGCGCCTCCTGTCCATCGGCTACCGCGTCAATTCCAACGAACTCGACGAAGCCTGCTATGACCTTCTCGCCTCGGAAGCACGCCTCACCAGCCTGTTTGCCATCGCCAAGGGGGACCTGCCGACGGAACACTGGTACAAGCTCGGCCGCCCGATCGTACCGATCGGCGCCCGCGGCGCGCTTGTCTCCTGGTCGGGCTCGATGTTCGAATATCTGATGCCGCCACTGGTCATGCAGGAGCGTCAGGGGGGTATCCTCAACCAGACCAACAACCTGATTGTCAGGGAGCAGATGAACCACGGCCGCCGCCTCGGTACCCCGTGGGGCATTTCGGAAGCGGCGTTCAATGCCCGCGACCATGAACTGACATACCAGTACACCAATTTCGGCGTGCCGACGCTCGGCCTGAAGCGCGGCCTCGGCCAGAATGCCGTCATCGCGCCCTATGCCTCGATCCTCGCCAGCATGTACGATCCGAAGGCCGCACTCGCCAATCTGGAGCGGCTGCGCGGCGTCGGTGCGCTCGGCGCCTACGGTTTCCACGACGCCGTCGACTTCACGCCGACCCGCGTGCCGGAAGGCAAGACCTGCGCGGTGGTGCGCAACTATTATGCCCACCACCACGGCATGTCGATCGCGGCTGTCGCCAATGTCGTTTTCAACGGACGCCTGCGCGAGTGGTTCCATGCCGATCCGGTCATCGAGGCGGCCGAACTGCTGCTTCAGGAAAAGGCGCCGCGCGATATCCCGATCATCAACACCAAGAAAGAACCGGAATCGCTTGGAAAGGGGCAGGAGGAACTGCTTCGTCCGGAGGTCCGGATCGTCAACAACCCGCTGATCAAGGATCGTGAGACAGCCTTCCTGTCGAACGGCCACTACTCCGTCATGCTGACGGCGACCGGCAGCGGCTATTCCCGCTGGAACGGCCAGACCGTTGCCCGCTGGAATCCCGACCCGAGCGAAGACCGGTCCGGCACCTTCATCTTCCTGCGCGATACCATGACCGGCAATTGGTGGTCGGCAACGGCCGAACCGCGCCGGGCGGAAGGCGAAAAAGCCATGATCCGCTTCGGCGACGACAAGGCCGAATTCGTCAAGACCGTCGGCGAACTCACCAGCGAAGTCGAATGCATCGTCGCCACCGAGCATGATGCCGAAGGCCGCCGGGTGATCCTTCTCAACAGGGGCACGGAAGACCGCTTCATCGAGGTGACGTCCTATGCCGAGCCGGTGCTGACGACCGACGACACCGACGGCGCCCATCCGCTCTTCTCCAAGATGTTCCTGCGCACCGAAATCGATCCGAAGGGCGACGTTATCCGCGTCACGCGCAATAAGCGCAGCCCTGGCGACCCGGACATGCAGGTAGCTCACCTGATTGTCGACAATGCCGGCAGCAGCCGCCATACGGAAGCCGAGACGGACAGGCGCCGATTCATCGGAACAGGCCGGACGCTCGCCGAAGCGCAGGCCTTCGATGCCGAAGCCAAGCTTTCAGGCACGGACGGCTATACGCTGGACCCGATCGTTTCGCTCCGCCGGACCGTGCGCGTGCCGGCGGGCAAGAAGGTCAGCGTGATCTTCTGGACCATCGCTGCGCCCGGCCGCGAACAGATCGACAAGGCCGTCGATCGCTATCGGCATCCGGACAGCTTCAATCATGAAATGATCCATGCCTGGACCCGCAGCCAGGTGCAGATGCGCCATGTCGGCGTGACCTCGCAGGAGGCGGCAAGCTTCCAGACGCTCGGCCGTTATCTCACCTATCCCGACATGCAGTTGCGTGCGGACATAGCCACTGTCCAGGCGGGTCTCGCACCGCAATCGTCCCTGTGGCCGCTGTCGATTTCGGGTGACTTCCCGATCTTTTCCGTGCGCATCAACGACGATATCGACCTCGGCATCGCACGCGAGGCCTTGAAGGCGCAGGAATATCTGCGCTCGCGCGGCGTCACCGCCGATCTGGTCATCATCAACGAACGGGCCTCATCCTACGCGCAGGACATGCAGCATACGCTCGATGCGATGTGCGAAAACCTCCGCCTGCGCCTGTCCGACGGTGCCCGCCAGCATATTTTCGCGGTCCGCCGCGATATCATGGAGCCGCAGACTTGGTCGGCACTTTTGTCCGCGTCGCGTGCCGTCTTCCATGCCCGCAACGGCAAGATCTCGGACCAGATTTCCCGTGCGGAAGCGCTGTTCTCGACGCCTGTCGGCAAGCGGAAAAAGATTGCCCTGCCGTTGCTCGCGGCGCCCGCGGCGGACCGTGACGCGGCACAAGCCGAGATCAATGGTGACGGGCTCGATTTCTGGAACGGCTATGGCGGCTTTTCCAAGGACGGCCGTGAATATGTGACGCGACTGCGCGGCGGCGAAGCGACGCCGCAGCCGTGGATCAACGTCATTTCCAACGAGAGTTTTGGCTTCCATGTGGCGGCGGAGGGCGCTGCCTTTACATGGGCGCGCAATTCGCGCGACTACCAGCTGACACCCTGGACCAACGATCCGGTGATCAACCGCCCCGGCGAAGCGATCTTTGTGCGAGACATGGGTAGCGGTGCTGTGATGTCGCCCTATGCCGCCCTGTCCCGGCGCAAGTCCGTGCTCTTCGAAACCCGGCATGGTCTCGGCTATTCGGTCTTCAAGAGCGCGCAGGACGAACTGGAGATGGAGGTCAGCCAAGCCGTTCATCGCAAGGTTCCGGTGAAATACTGGCGGATGCGCCTGAAAAATCTCTCCGACGAGGCCCGAAGCCTTAAGGTCTACGGCTATGCCGAATGGGTGCTCGGCAACAACCGCAGCAAGACGGCGCCGTTCATCCTGTCGCATCTTGACGAGGCAAGCGGCGCGGTGCTGGCCACCAACCCGTACAGCATCGATTATTCCGGCCGCACTGCCTTCCTGGCTGCGAGCGAAATATCGGTGGGCTTCACGGCGAGCCGCCGCGAATTCATCGGGCTTGCCGGCAGCATTCATGCGCCGAAGGCGGTGCTTGACGGCTCGTCGCTTTCAGGTGCTATCGATGCGGACGGTGATCCCTGCGCAGCGCTCGTTTTCGATGTGGCGCTGGAGCCGGGCGAAAGCCGCGAACTGACCTTCTACATGGGTGACGGCGACCATGCCGCTCAGGCGCTCGAACATCTCAAGACGGCGCGCAGCACCGGGTTCGAGACCGCTCTCGAGGCATCGAACAGCTTCTGGCAGGATTTCACCGGCATTCTCCAGGTCGATACGCCCGACAAGGCGTTCAATAACATGGTCAATGCCTGGCTGCCCTATCAGAGCCTCGGTTGCCGCATCCTGGCGCGATCGGCCTTCTATCAGGCAAGCGGTGCCTTCGGCTTCCGCGATCAATTGCAGGATACGCTCGCCTTTATCGTGCACCGCCCGGACCTTGCGAGGGCCCAGATCCTCAACGCCGCGGCGCGGCAGTTCCCGGAAGGCGATGTCCTGCATTGGTGGCTGCCGGGCAACGGCTCAGGCGTGCGCACGCTGATCTCCGACGACGTCGTCTGGCTCGGTCATGCGGTCCAGTATTATTGCAATGTGACCGGCACCAAAGACATTCTCGACGAGCAGATTGCCTTCATCGAGGGCCCGCCCCTTGAACCCGGCCAGCACGACAGTTTTTTCCAGCCGCTGGTTTCCGAGCGGCGTGCCCCTCTTTACGAGCATTGCGCGCTGGCACTCGATCTGGCGATTGCCCGCAAGGGCGAAAACGGCTTGCCGTTGATCCTCGGTGGCGACTGGAACGACGGCATGAACCGCGTCGGCGTCGAAGGACGCGGCACCAGCGTCTGGCTCGGTTGG
The DNA here is from genome assembly GCF_964254145.1 of Pararhizobium sp. LjRoot235. Lineage (NCBI taxonomy): Bacteria > Pseudomonadati > Pseudomonadota > Alphaproteobacteria > Hyphomicrobiales > Rhizobiaceae > Pararhizobium > Pararhizobium sp. LjRoot235. Next base: position 505,376 of record NZ_CAXUSP020000001.1, read on the forward strand.
TTCCTTGCGGCCACCCTGCGCTCCTTCACCGGGATCGCCCGCGAACGGGGTGACGCCAAGCGGGTTGCCGCCTGGGAGACGCATCTGGCCAGCCTCCGCCAAGCGCTTGAGACGGCCGGCTGGGATGGTCAATACTACCGCCGCGGCTACTACGACGACGGGACGCCGCTCGGCTCTGCCAACGGCAGCGAATGCCGCATCGATTCGATCGCCCAGTCCTGGAGCGTTCTGTCGAGCGAAGGCGATCCGGCTCGCTCGGCGCAGGCCATGGACGCCGTGCTTTCGCAACTGGCGGATGCCGATCACCGGATCATCCGTCTGTTCACGCCGCCACTTTCCGAAACGGCGCAGGATCCAGGCTATATCAAGGCCTACCCGCCAGGTGTGCGCGAAAATGGCGGGCAGTATACCCATGCGGCCACCTGGGTGGTGCTGGCGCTTGCAGCGCAGAACCGTACCGAGGATGCCTGGCGCGCTTTCGAAATGCTCAATCCGGTCAATCACTCCAGAGATCGCGACGGCGCCGAGCGCTACCGGGTCGAACCCTATGTGGTTGCCGCCGATATCTATGGCGACGGCGATCTGACCGGGCGCGGCGGCTGGACCTGGTATACCGGCTCGGCAGCCTGGCTTTATCGCGCAGCGGTCGAAGGCATTCTCGGAATCCGCCGCCAGGGAGAAACGCTGACCGTTCGCCCCGTCCTGCCGAAAGCCTGGGATGGCTTCTCGGCAACGCTGACAATCGACGGCAAGGCGCATGTAATTTCCGTGACGAAAGATGCGGAAAGCGGCGAGCCAATTGTCAGCGTCAATAAAACTGTCACAAAAAACGCGCATGAAGGCGTTTTGGTGTAGCTGCCGGCGCTTCGGATTGAAGCCGGCTTTGCAGCAAAAGTTGCAAAGCCGGCTTCGTTTCGATTGCCAGCCATATATCGCGTCAAGGGGGCAGGGGCACTGAACTCGGACGAGAACATTCTGAATGCTTCAAAAACTGCAATTCGAACCGTCTGCCGATGACGGACAGACAGGGGCGAGGCGATCCATCCCTGCCGAGCGTGACACCCGCCTTGACGTGTTTCGCGCACTTTGCCTCATCACCATCTTCGTCAATCACGTGCCGGGGCAATATCTCGAATATCTGACGACGAAGAACTTCGGCTTCTCCGATTCCGCTGAGGCCTTCGTGCTGATCTCGGGGCTCTCGGCCGGGCTTGCCTATGGGCGAAAATTCAATGTCGGCAATCGCCTCGTGCTCAGCCTGAAGATCTGGCGCCGGGCGTTCACGCTCTACGTCGCGCATATCATGACCAGTATCATCACGCTGGCGATCTTCGCCGGTGGCGCGCTCTATTTCGGCCGGCAGGACCTGATTAGCGAGATCAACATCCGCCCGCTGGTCGATCATACGGAACAGGGCTTCGTCGCCATGGTTCTCTTGGGTCACCAGTTGGGCTACAACAACATCCTGTCGATGTACGCCGTCGTCTTCTTGCTTTTGCCGGGCATGCTCTGGCTCCATGGCCGCAGCCCCTTGCTGTTGTTTGCAGCATCCGCAGCACTCTGGCTCGCCGCCGGCGTCTTCACGATCGTGCCGATCAATTTCCTCGATGAAGGCTACTGGTTCCTCAATCCATGGTCCTGGCAGTTCCTCTTCGTCATCGGCATGATCTCAATGATGCGCGCCCGCGCCGGCAAGCCGCTGCCCCGCCACCCACTGCTCGTCGCCCTATCCGCCGGTTATGTGACGCTGTCGTTCTTCTGGGTCGTGTTCTCCTGGTGGAACATCGATTTCTCCTTTGGCCTGCCCGCTGTTCTGACGGGCTTCGACAAGACCTTCCTCTCGCTGACGCGGCTGCTGCATGTGCTTGCGCTTGCCTATCTGCTGGTGGTCTTTCCGGTTTTCAGCCGGATGGCGCGGCTGCGCCGCGATCATCCGCTGGTGATGATCGGCCGCCATTCGCTGCCGGTCTTCATTCTCGGTACGATCCTTGCGATGATGGGCCAGGTCCTGCTGTTCGTCACGGGGCGCGATCCCCTCTGGGGCTCGCTGTTCGTCATCGCCGGCATAGGCCTGCATTTCGCCTATGCACGTTATCTCGACTGGCTCGGCGGCCTGTCCCGGCCCGAGGCGATCAGGGCCTGACCGCCCGCGCCTTGCCGCCACTTGCGGTCACCAGACAGATCCTCGTCGCTGTCGCCACAGCGGGTTTATGAAATCGGTCGTGACGGCGGCATCGCCGCGCCGCCCGAAGGGCCTCGCCGAGTTGCGGGAGGCGACCAGTTGGCCCGATCCTAGATCCCCGCCCGGCGGGCCATCACGCGTTCGATTGCCGACAGTCCGTCATAGATCAGGACCGCCAGTGCGCCGACGATCAGTCCGCCTTGCAGAACGAAGGCGATATTGTTGGATTGCAGCCCGGCGATGATGACCTCGCCCAGCGTCTTTGCCGCCACCGTCGAGCCGATCGTCGCGGTCGCCAGGCTGATCACCACCGATAGCCGGATGCCGGCCAGGATCACCGGCATTGCCAGCGGCAGTTCCACCTTGAAGAGCCGCTGGCGATCCGTCATGCCGGAGCCGCGTGCCGCTTCCATGACGGAGGGCGGCAGGGTCGTAAGCCCGGTTAGCGTGTTCTCGAAGATCGGCAAGAGGCCGTAGAGAAACAGCGCCACCAGCGTTGGCTTCTCGCCGAAGCCAAGGGCGGGTACCGCCAGCGCCAGCACCGCCACCGGCGGAAATGTCTGCCCGACATTCACCAGGCTGCGCGACAGCGGCAGGAATTCCGCCCCGAAGGACCGCGTGACGAGAATGGCAAGCGTCACGGCAACGATGATGGCACCGATCGTGGCAATCGCGACCGTGCGCAGGTGCAGCAGGGTTAGGGTTACCAAGCTGCCCTGATTGTAGATCGCCGGCGCATTGTCCTGCACCAGTGGCGCCAACAGCGGCTCGAACCAGCCGGGCGAAACCAGGAATGCAATCAGGATCGCCAGCAGAGCGGCACGCAGAAGAGAGGGGATCCAGCCCTTCATTGGCGCTTTGCCGCGCGCTTGGCGAGCCCTTCCAAAGTCACCTTCCCGAGCAATGTGCCGTCAGCCGCCACCACCGGCAGCGCATCGCGGCCGGTCCATAGCAATCGCGAAAGCACGTCCCGCTGGCTTGTTGCCGCGGCAATGGGCTGTCCCCCGGCAGTCCCGGGCTCCACCGCCTGTCCCGCCGTCTCGATCGACAAGAGCCGGAACGGCCGCTCGCTGGCGCCGATCAGGGTCTGGACGAAGTCCGTCGCCGGATTTTTGACCAACTCGGCGGGCGTGCCGTATTGAACGAGTTCGCCCTTGTCCATGACGGCGATCTTGTCAGCGAGATGAAACGCCTCATCCATGTCGTGCGTGACCAGCACGATCGTCGTCTTCAAGAGCTTCTGGATGTCGAGCAGGTCGGTCTGTGCCTTCGCCCGGATGATCGGGTCGAGCGCGCCGAACGGCTCGTCCATCAGAAGCACCTTCGGCTCCGCCGCCAGCGCCCGCGCCACGCCGACCCGCTGCTGCTGCCCGCCGGACAGTTCATGCGGAAACCGCGCGGCGAAGATGGCGGGATCGAGCTGAAACAGCGCCAGCAGCTCGGCGACCTTGGCATCGATACGCGCCTTGTGCCAACCGAGCAGCACCGGCACGGTGGCGATGTTCTGGGCCACGGTGCGATGCGGAAAAAGCCCGTGCCCCTGGATGGCGTAGCCGATCCGGCGGCGCAGCTCGAAGCCCGGCATGGCGCGATTGTCCTCGCCGTCGAGCCTGATCGTGCCTGCACTCGGCTCGACCAGCCGGTTGATCATGCGCAACAGTGTCGTCTTGCCGGAGCCGGAGGTCCCGACGATAACCGTCACCGTGCGCGGCTCGATCGTCATCGTCACATTGTGGACGACTGCAGCGTCGTCGTAGCGCTTGGTGATGCCGTCGATTTCGATCATTCGGTCCTGCCTCGGGTTTGCGACGGAGTATTCATTTCAATGAGGGCGTCGAGCACGATCGCAGCGGCAAAGGCGAGCACCACCGTCGGCACTGCGCCGAGAAGCACCAGATCCATCGCCGTCTGGCCGATCCCCTGGAAGACGAAGACGCCGAAGCCGCCGCCGCCGATCAGCGCCGCGATGGTTGCAAGGCCGATATTCTGGACGAGGACGATGCGGATGCCGGTGAGAATGACCGGCATGGCGAGCGGCAGCTCGATGCCGAAAAGCCGCTGCCGGTCCGTCATGCCGATGCCGCGCGCCGCCTCGTTGGCCTCACGCGGCACGCCGGCGAGCCCGACCACGGTATTGGCCACCACCGGCAGCAGCGAATAGAGAAACAGCGCCACGAAGGCCGGAGCCGCACCGATGCCGCGAATGCCGATCGCGGCAGCCCCCGGCACATGGAGGGCAATCCAGCCGAGCGGCGCGATGAGGATGCCGAACAGCGCGATCGACGGGATCGTCTGGATGAGGTTCAGCGTGTTGAGCACCCCGGCACGCAAAGGCTCGACGCGGTGGCAGAGAATGCCAAGCGGCAGGCCGACGACAACCGAGGCAAACAGCGAGCCGAGCGCCAGTGCCACGTGCCTGCCCGCCTCCAGCCAGAAGACGTCGGCTCGGCCGGCATATTCCTTGAGGATCGACAGGCCGTCCCAGAGCCCCGATACCAGTATCACGGCCGCGCCACCGAGCGTCACCAGCAGAAGCAGAACCCGCACAACCGGCTGCGGCCCCAACCGCGTGATCGAATCGGCGGCAAGCAGCGCATAGGCAAACAGAAGGATCCAGAAGCCGGATGCCGGCGACACCCGCGCAAAGGTGTTTTCCGGCGGGGTCAGATGCGTCGCCGCCATGCCGATGAAAAGCGCAATGGCGCCGAGCGCAATCGCCGCGACCACCAGCCGCAGCAACGCAGGCGTTTTCAGAAGGATGACCAAGGCGGCGACAACCATGAGCCCGACGAGGACAACGCCCGGCCCGGCAGGCAGCGCCGCAAGGATCGATTTCGCCTCGCCCGGGACGATGCGATTGGCGCGAAAAGTCGCAAACGGCGCGACAAGCGCGCCATAGGCAACCAAAAGCGCGATGACCGCGCCCAGTTTATCGAAGCGAATGATCAAACGGCCATCCCCGTCATCCCGGCTTGGGCCGGAAGGAACCGGCCTTGTATTCGAGACAGCTTATTTCAGAAAGCCGTTCTTCTTCAGGAAATCCTCCGCGACGGCCTTGGCAGGCTCGCCGCCGACCTGGACGCGACCGTTCAGATCCTGCAGCGTCACAAGGTCGAGTTTGTCGAAGACCGGCTTCAGCAGCGTTTCGATTTCCGGATGCTCCTTGAGCACCGCCTCGCGAATGATCGGTGCCGGTTGATAGACGGGCTGGACCGATTTGTCGTCTTCCAGAACCACCAGGCCGGACGGCGCGATGCCGCCATCCGTGCCATAGACCATGGCGGCATTGGCGCCGTTGGTCTGGTTTGCCGCAGCGGCGATCGTTGCCGCCGTGTCGCCGCCCGAAAGCGTGATCAGCTGCTCCGGTTTCAACGTGAATCCATAGGCCGTCTGGAACGCCGGCAAAGCCGCCGCCGAATTGACGAATTCCGAGGAGGCCGCCAATACGACTGAGCCGCCGCCGGCGACATATTTGCCGAAGTCGCTGAACGTCTTGATCTTGTTGGCGTCGGCCAGATCCTTGCGGACGGCAACCGCCCAGGTGTTGTTGGCCGGCGACGGCGTCAGCCAGACGATCTTGTTGGCGTGGTAGTCAAGTTTCTTCGCCTCTTCGTAACCCTTGGCTGCATCCTTCCAGACCGGATCGTCTGCTTTCTCGAAGAAGAAACCGGCATTGCCGGTATATTCCGGATAGATATCGATCTCGCCGGCGATGATAGCCTTGCGCACCACGGGCGTCGCCCCAAGCTGCACCCGGTCGGTGGTCTGAATGTTGTTGGCGTTCAGAACGGCGAGAATGATATTGCCCAGCACACCGCCTTCGGTATCGATCTTGGAAGCGACGACGACCTGAGCATGTGCCGCCATGGCGGAAACGAGCACCGCAAACGCGGCTCCGATAAGCTTTGTGTTAAGATCCACGATACGTCTCCCTTGAAACCGTTCACAATTTCTCCCACGGCAACCGACCTTCGTCGGGGCATAAACTGCCATATGTGGCGGGGTTCAGAGAAAAATAGGGCGGTCGGGGAGGAATTTGTGCCGTCGCATTGCAACCACGCAGCAGCAAGCGCCGCAGGTACAAAGGAACTTGTTTGTTGTGGAAATCAGGTTCAGAGTCATACGGTTATTTTTGGCGTATGAACGAGTTTCAAGCGACCGCCGGCATCGCGGTCGAGCGAACGTTACCGCGGGTCAGCCGCGCGGCTCGTCGCCATGACAGCGCCGTTAGATTTCATCCGCCAAATGCCCGTCAATGCACGAAAAGGAGGATAGAAATGCGAATGATGCTCAAGGTTTCGCTTCCCGTTGAAAAAGCGAATGCAGCAATCAAGGACGGTAGCCTCGTCACCAAGATTCAATCCATCCTTGCCGATCTCAAACCCGAAGCAGCCTACTTCACGGAATTCGACGGGAAACGAACGGCCCTGATCTTCTTCGACATGAAGGACACCTCGGAGATGCCGGCTATTGCCGAGCCATGGTTCCTTGCCTTTGATGCCGCTCTGGAGATCAAGGCGGTCATGAACGGCGATGACCTGGAGCGGTCCCGGCCCGGGATCGAGAAGGCCGTCAAGAGCTTCGGCTGAAATGCGCCGGGTAGCCAACTGAACCCCCTCGTCGCGTCACCAGCTTCCACCGGAAGCGCCGCGGGCGTGGCCCCCCGCTGCCCCGTCAGCATACCAGCAGCCAAATGCCTAACTTGGGCGAATGGCGGAGCTCGCCTATCCGTGGAAATTTTCAGGGCGTTTATGGCGGAGAGGGTGGGATTTGAACCCACGATACCCTTGCAGGTATGCCGCATTTCGAGTGCGGTGCATTCGACCACTCTGCCACCTCTCCGGATGATTTGGTCGGCGCCTTTGAGCGCGAGGCGGTTCATAGCGGCAGTTTGGCGGGATGACAAGGGGTAGAGGCAAGGAATATTTGACGAATTCGTGACGCCTGCCTTGACAGTTTTCGCCGCTTCCATTAATCCGCGCAACTGAGGTGGTGTGGCATGTCCTCACCGCGCCGGGTGTTTATTGCGCCCGTTCACCGGCAAGGTCCTGAGGCCTTGTCATGTCCGACTGGCAAAAAGACGGCCTCGCTTTCTTAAGGCGGAGAGCCGGAACGAACATGAAAGGATAAAAAATGTTCGCAGTCATCAAGACCGGCGGTAAGCAGTACCGCGTGGCCGCCAACGATGTCGTCACGATCGAAAAGCTCGACGGCGTAGCAGGCGACAAGATTGAATTCACCGAGATCCTGATGGTCGGCGTCGGCGCAGACGCAACCATCGGCGCTCCGTTTGTCGAAGGTGCCGTTGTCAGCGCCGAAGTTGTGGAACAGGGTCGCGCCAAGAAGGTCATCGCCTTCAAGAAGCGTCGCCGCCAGAACTCGAAGCGCACCCGCGGTCATCGCCAGCATCAGACGACCGTCCGCATCCTGGACATCGCTGCCGCCGGCAAGGCGAAGAAGGCTTCCAAGAAGTCCGAAACCGCCGCCGAAGCTGCAAACTGAGACAACGGATCTAAGGTTTAAAGGAGAACACCAATGGCACACAAAAAAGCTGGCGGTTCGTCGCGCAACGGTCGTGATTCCGAGTCCAAGCGCCTTGGCGTGAAGAAGTTCGGCGGCGAAGTCGTCGTTCCGGGCAACATCATTCTGCGTCAGCGCGGAACCCAGTGGCATCCGGGCGCCAATGTCGGCCTCGGCAAGGATCACACCATTTTTGCGCTTACGGCGGGCAACGTGAACTACCGTACGAAGGCCAATGGCCGCGTGTACGTGTCTGTAATGCCGAAAGCCGAAGCAGCGGAATAAGCCGGTAGCGCTCTAAAACAGCCGGCGTCTCATCGACCCGGCTGACCGCACCTGGTTCAGACCAAGATCAAAAGGGGAGATGGGGCAAGACCCAACTCCCCTTTTTCACGTCTTGGAGGACTGACCATGCAGAGCGAATTGATGAGGGAGAGCCAATCGCGGTCTCCCCGGGAAGATTCCCTGGAATCTTCTCAGGAGAGGCCAAGGCCTCAGCGGTCAAGGACCGATTGCCCGATATTGTTATCGCCCCGGCTCGTTTTGCGCGCGCCCCATGAAGACGATATCGACGCCCTTGCCCATCTTGCCAACAACGCCAATATCGCCACCATGGTTTCGCGCATGCCGCACCCGTACACGGTGGCCGATGCCGCGGATTTCGTACGCCGTACGAAGACGGGCGCGATTGGCAAGTGCGTCTATGCGATTACCAAAGCGGATAATGGCGCATTCCTGGGTTGCTGCGGTGTCGAGCCGCATCCCGATGGCAAGACGGCGGAGCTCGGCTATTGGCTGGGCGAACCGCACTGGAACAAGGGTTATGCCACGGAAGCCGCGCAGGCGCTGACCGACATGGCCTTCCGCACCCGCGACATCGACCAGATCGATGCGCGCTGCCGGGTCATGAACATCGCTTCGCGGCGGGTCATCCAGAAATGCGGTTTCCAGTTCCAGGGCTCAGGCATGGTCGACAGTCTGGCGCTGGGCGGCATGATGTCGGTCGAATGGTACCGGCTCGACCGCAAGACCTGGATGTCGCTCAGAAGCTGGGGAGGTCAGAGATGACCGCTCACCTTGTTGAACCGCCAAAGGTCGCAGCCCGTCCCGATCCCGGCTCTTGCCCGGTCATTGAGACCGCGCGGCTGACGCTGCGTCCGCACCGGCTCTCCGATGCGGATGCCGTGGCTCAGTCGCTTGGCGACTACCAGGTCTCGCGCATGCTGGCGCGGGTCTCGGCACCGTATCACCGGCAGGATGCGCTCGACTGGCTCATCCGGCAGGGGTCCGGGCTGATTGGCGGCTGGACGCTGGCGATCACCACTGGCGACGATGTCCATATCGGCTGCGTCGGCATCGAGCTTCGCCACGGCCAATGGCATCTCGGTTACTGGCTGAACCGCTACTACTGGGGCCGGGGCTACGCCGGCGAGGCGGCGCATGCGGCAATGGAGCGGTTTTTTCGGCGCATGCCGGACACCGTGCTGCATTCCGGCGTGTTTGCCGACAATGCGGGCTCACTGAAGCTGCAGAAGAAGCTAGGCTTCGAGATCACCGGCTGCGCCCAGATCTTCGCATTGGCCCGCAACGGCATGGTGAGCCATATCGAAACCCGGATCACGGCGGGCAATCTGCGCAGGCCGTGACACCCAATGACGAAGCCCGCGGCGTAACATCCGCGGGCTTTTTTGATTTCATGCGAGTTCGAAGCCAACCGGTAGATGATCGGAGCCGGCCGCGTCGAAGTCGATCCACGCATCCTTCAATCGCGGCGCGAGCCCGCTGCTCAGGAAACAATAGTCGAGATGCATGCGCTTGTTATGATCGGCGTGATCGATCCAGCTATAGCTTTCCGGCGAAAGCCGGCCGAGATGCGCCAAGGCATCGACCGGGTTTGCCTGACGCAGCCCGCGTCCATAAAACGCATCGCGCATGCCGGTCATCGCGCAATATTCGGGGCCCTCCGGCACCATGTTGAAATCGCCCATCAGGACGAAATCGTCCGGATGCGGCAACTCGTCGAAACCGAAATCGGCACCGCCGGTCATCGCCCCTCCCTCGATAGCATAGGAGAGCGCCCTGTCCTTCAGATAGGTGATCTGGGCTATCCGCTCGTCGGGGGAAACGTGGTCGAGATGAACCGAATAGACCCGCAAGGGGCCAGTTGGCGTATCGATCAGCGCTTCGGTTGCGCCACGCTGAACGTTCATCGGCGAGATCGTGCGGGTGCGCGGCAGGGGAATGAGGCGCGTGGAGAGGATCGGAAAGCGCGACAGGATCATGTTGCCGAGCTGGAAGCGCCGGTCGACGGCGCGGCCATTCTCGATCACCGACCCGGCATCGACTTCGCAGGCCGGCCAGAAGGCAGAGAAGTATTGCGGCTTGAGGTCCCGGAAAATGGCGACAAGATCGGCGTTGCCGTTGCGATGAAAATTCCGCGTCACTTCCTGCAGCGCGATAACGTCGGCGCCGTCAAGACTTCTGGCAATGCGTTCGGGGTCAAAACGGCCGTCGAGACCAACGCCGTACTGAATGTTGTAGCTCAAAAACTTCACGATATTCTTTGACCTCCGGGGCAGGCGCCTATATCGATGGCGGCAAATACGGCAGGAAAATACACAAACCAGATGGCAGTGCGATGAAATTTCTCGACGAAGCAAAAGTCTATATCCGCTCGGGCGACGGCGGTGCTGGCGCCGTGTCGTTCCGGCGCGAGAAATTCATCGAGTTCGGCGGTCCGGACGGCGGCGACGGCGGGCGCGGCGGCGATGTCTGGGTGGAGGCCGTCAACGGATTGAACACGCTGATCGATTTCCGCTTCCAGCAGCATTTCAAGGGCGGCACCGGCATTCACGGCATGGGCCGCAACCGCACCGGTGCCGGCGGCGCCGACGTGACGCTGAAGGTGCCTGTCGGCACGCAGATCCTCGAGGAAGACGGCGAAACGCTGATCATCGACATGATCACCGAGGGCCAGCGCTTCCGGCTGGCCGCCGGCGGCAATGGCGGTTTCGGCAACGCGCATTTCAAGTCTTCCACCAACCAGGCGCCGAGCTGGGCCAATCCCGGGCTCGAGGGCGAGGAAAAGACCATTTGGCTGCGGTTGAAGCTGATCGCCGATGCCGGCCTCGTCGGCTTGCCCAATGCCGGCAAGTCGACCTTTCTCGCCACCTGCACCCGCGCCCGGCCGAAGATCGCCAACTATCCGTTTACGACGCTGCATCCGAACCTTGGCGTCGCGACGATCGACGGCCGCGAATTCATCCTTGCCGATATTCCCGGCCTGATCGAGGGCGCGCATGAGGGGACCGGCCTCGGCGATCGCTTCCTTGGCCATGTCGAACGCACGCGCGTTCTGCTGCATCTCGTCTCGGCGCAGGAAGAGGATGTCGCCAAGGCTTACAAGACGGTGAAGCATGAGCTCGAAGCCTATGGCGGCGAGCTCACCGACAAGCCGGAAATTGTCGCCTTGTCGCAGATCGACGTGCTTGATCCCGACGAGCTGAAGAAGAAGCAGAAGGCGCTCGCCAAGGCGAGCGGCCAGACCCCACTGCTCCTGTCGGCCGTCGTTGGCACCGGCATGACGGAGACACTGCGGGCGCTGCGCGATGTCATCGTTCGCGCCCAGACGGTCGGGGACGATGACTGACATGGCTGCGACCCGCAAACCGCTGGAAAAATACCGCCGGATTGTGATCAAGATCGGCTCGGCCCTGCTCGTCGATCGCAAGACCGGGCTCAAGAAACAATGGCTGAACGCCATGTGTGCCGACATCGCTGCATTGAGAGCCAAGGGCGTCGATGTTCTCGTCGTCTCCTCCGGCGCCATCGCGCTCGGCCGCTCGGTGCTCGATCTCGCCCCCGGCGTGCTGAAGCTCGAGGAAAGCCAGGCGGCCGCGGCCGTTGGCCAGATCGCGCTTGCCCGCGCCTGGTCGGAAAGCCTGTCGACCGACGAGATCGTCGCCGGCCAGATCCTCCTGACGCTCGGCGATACCGAAGAGCGCCGCCGTTATCTCAATGCCCGCGCGACGATCAGCCAGCTTCTCAAGATGGGCGCCGTACCGATCATCAACGAAAACGACACGGTCGCCACCACCGAAATACGCTACGGCGACAACGACCGGCTGGCCGCCCGCGTCGCCACCATGACCGGCGCGGACTTGCTCGTCCTCCTCTCCGACATCGATGGCCTCTATACGGCGCCGCCGCATCTTGATCCCGATGCCCGTTTTCTCGAAACCATCGCGGAAATCACCCCGGAGATCGAGGCGATGGCGGGCGGGGCTGCCTCCGAACTGTCGCGCGGCGGCATGCGCACCAAGATCGATGCCGGCAAGATCGCGACCGGCGCCGGTTGCGCCATGATCATCGCCTCCGGCAAGGCCGATCATCCGCTTTCGGCCATCGGCACTGGCGCCCGTTCCTCCTGGTTCGCGCCGTCTCGATCACCGGTCACCGCGCGGAAAACCTGGATTGCCGGGCAGTTGCTTCCGGCTGGCACCCTCGTCATCGACGCAGGCGCCGAAACGGCGCTGCGCTCGGGCAAAAGCCTGCTTCCGGCCGGCGTGCGCCAGGTCACCGGCTCCTTCAGCCGCGGCGACACGATCGCCATCATCGGTGCCGAAGGCCGTGAAATCGCCCGCGGGCTTGCCGGTTACGACGCCGACGAGGCGCGCCAAATCGCCGGCAAGAAATCGGCTGAGATTGCCGCTATTCTTGGTTATGCGGGCCGCGCCGCGATGGTGCATCGCGACGATATGGTAATGACGGCACCGGCAAAACGGGAAATCGATGCGGCAAGGAGCGACGCGCATGCTTGACGACGTGCGGAAAAAGGAAATCCAGGAACTGATGGCGGTGATCGGCAAGCAGGCGCTTGCCGCCAGCCGGCCGCTCGCCACAGCATCGGCCGAACGCAAGCATGCCGCCCTTGTCAGCATGGCGAGCAACATTGTTGCCCGCAAGGACGACATCCTTACTGCCAACGCGCTCGATCTGGACCATGCCCGCGAAACAGGCGTCGCCGCCTCGTTCCTGGACCGTTTGACGCTGTCGGAAGGCCGCATTCTCGATATGGCCAACGCGATCCGTGCGATTGCCGAGCTTCCTGATCCTGTCGGCGACGTCATCGCCGAATGGGACCGCCCGAACGGCCTGCACATCGAGCGCGTCCGTACGCCGCTCGGCGTTATCGGCGTCATCTATGAAAGCCGCCCAAATGTGACGGCGGATGCCGGTGCGCTTTGCCTCAAGGCGGGCAATGCCGTGATCCTGCGCGGCGGGTCTGACAGCCTCCACTCATCGCAGGCTATTCATGCCTGCCTGGTACAGGGCCTGAAGGATGCCGGCCTTCCAGAGCATGCGATCCAGATGGTGCCGGTCCCCGACCGCTCGGCCGTCGGCGCCATGCTGACGGGTCTTGGCGGCACGATCGACGTTATCGTCCCGCGCGGCGGCAAGAGCCTTGTGGCTCGAGTCCAGAACGAAGCCCGCGTTCCTGTCTTTGCCCATCTCGAAGGCCTGTGCCATGTCTATGTCGATGCTTCGGCCGATCTGGAAATGGCGAAAGAGATCGTCGTCAACGCCAAGATGCGCCGCACCGGCATCTGTGGCTCCGCAGAGACGCTACTAATCGACAGCAAGGCGAAAGATAAGTTCGCCGCACCCCTCATTGCCGCGCTGCGCGACGCCGGCTGCGAAGTCCGTGCCAGCGAAGACATTCGCGCCATCGTGCCGGGCCTGATCGCGGCGACGGAAGAGGATTGGGCGACGGAATATCTCGATGCGGTCATCTCGGCGAGGCTCGTCGATGGCATCGATGGTGCCATCAATCATATTGACACCTGGTCCTCGTCCCATACGGAAGCGGTAATCGCCGAGGATCCGGCCGTCGTCGAACGTTTCTTCTCGGAAGTCGATTCGGCCATCCTCTTGCACAATGCCTCGACACAATTCGCCGATGGCGCCGAATTCGGCATGGGCGGCGAGATCGGCATTGCCACCGGCAAGATGCACGCACGCGGGCCTGTCGGCGTCGAGCAGCTGACCTCGTTCAAATACAGGGTGCGCGGCACCGGTCAGGTGCGGGCTTAAGTGCATTCGGACGACGTCGATCCGTTCTACCTGAAGATGCCCCATGTCGAGAGCGGCATGACGGTCGGCCTGCTCGGCGGTTCGTACAATCCGCCTCATGACGGCCATGGGCTGGTTGCCGATATCGCGCTGCGCCGTCTGGGCCTCGATCAGCTCTGGTGGATGGTAACGCCCGGCAATCCCTTGAAGAACCGCAACCATCTCGCTCCTCTGGCTGAGCGGATCAGGCTTAGCGAGATGATTGCCCGTGACCCGCGGATCAAGGTGACGGCGTTCGAGCAGTCGCTGGGGCAAAGCTACACGGCACGCACGCTGGAGAAAATCCGCGAACGGAACCGCGATATCCGTTTCGTCTGGATCATGGGCGCCGACAATCTGAAAAACTTCCATCTCTGGCAGGACTGGCAGAAAATCGCCCGCACCTATCCCATCGCCGTCATCGACCGGCCGGGGGACACACTGTCCTATCTCTCCTCCAAGATGGCGAAAACCTTCGACTATGCACGGGTCGACGAAGCCCACGCCGCAAGCCTTGCCTGGCGCAAGGCACCTGCCTGGACCTTCATTCACGGACCGCGCTCGCCGCTCAGTTCAACGGCGCTTCGGTCGAAATCATGAACAATGATTAACCGTCATTTACTTCTCATGTCTTGAAACATTAAGGCATTGGTGCCTACATTTAGCGTAGCGGTTCGACCGACAATCGAATCGTGGTGCCTGTTCTGTGCAACTGGAAAGGAAAGACCCTGACAACAGTACACGCGAAGGGAAATGTCAGCCGCATTTTCCCGCAAAGCCCGGATCGCAGCGACGAAGCCGCTGCCCGTGCTCTTCACCTGGTCCTCAACAGTCTCGAGGACTCCAAAGCAGAAGATATTGTCACCATCAACATTGCCGGAAAATCGGCGCTGGGAGACTACATGGTCGTCGTCTCCGGGCGGTCGAGCAGGCATGTCATGGCGATCGCCGATCACCTGATGACCGACCTGAAGGACGAAGGCTATGGCAATGCCCGCGTCGAAGGTCTGGAAACCGGTGACTGGGTGCTGATCGACAGCGGTGACATCATCATCCACGTGTTCCGTCCGGAAATCCGCGAGTTCTACAACATCGAAAAGATGTGGGCCGCGCCGGATATGGAAGACGGCACTTTGCACTAGGCGCCGGGCCTCCTTCACGGAGCCACCCGACGAGAGCGCAATTTTCGGATCCTGTGACAGTCGCGCAGGTGAAATCATCTGATTGCGATCGGTAGCAGAACGGAATCGCGGCACCGGCATTTCGCCGGAACAAATCGACTGCGTGTTCAGGCGGCCATCGCGGAAAAGCCTGTATGTCATCGGTGCGCCGAAAAATCGAGGAAACGACATGCGGGTTGGTCTTTTTGCCGTCGGGCGTCTCAAGGCCGGCCCGGAGAAGGATCTCGCTGCCCGCTATCTCGATCGCTTTTCCAAGGCAGGTCCGGCGATCGGCCTCGAATTGTCCCGCGTCACCGAAGTGCCTGAAAGCCGCGCCTCGAACGCCGAGACGCGCAAGCGCGAGGAAGCGGCCCTGCTGGAAAAATCCCTCCCTGATGGCAGCCTTCTCATTCTGCTCGACGAGCGCGGCAAGGCGCTGGATTCGGAAGGCTTCGCCTCCCTCATCGGCTCGTTCCGCGACAGCGGCAAACGCGACCTGATGCTGGCGATCGGCGGCGCCGACGGCCTCGACCCCTCGCTGCACGGCAAGGCAGATGCCGTCATCTGCCTCGGCAAGATGACCTGGCCGCACCAGTTGGTGCGCATCCTGATCGCCGAACAACTCTACCGCGCCGTCACAATTCTCTCCGGCCACCCCTATCACAGGGTATAGGAAAATCCCCACTAGCCCTGAAAGAGCGGGCAACCTGGAGCCGGGTGGACAGCTGCAATGTGATAAGTCACGAGTAACGTGGCGGCACCGACCGCGGAGCCCGCCCAGCGCATTGTTGTCGCACGCTCTGGTAGATATATTTCTTAAATATAGTCTTGATGGTTGCCAAAAAGTTGACAATCGCTGACCACAATTACAACTTATTTTTGCATAAACTCGCTTTGCCACCGGCCGATTACCGGTGCATTCAAGTGGTCTACAACTAAGTGAGATTAATATAATCTCGCATTTACAAGGACATAAGCTATGAATGACAATAAGAGTGCGAATCGCAATGCCGTTTCCATGGAGGAACTGGCAAAGGGACTCTCAATAGGTCTCACACGCCCTGAGTGCACTGATGGCGGCACCCATGATCCGGGCGTCGGCCTTGGCGGTGGCTGGATGGCCGCTTCTGTGCGCTCTTGATTTTGGAGATCTAGTCGGACGGGGCGGGTCACTGCCCCTTCTGCACTTGCATCGCGCGAACGAGTGGAGAGATCTTGATGTTAAGCGTCCATTCCTATGAAACCGCAAACATAGCGAAACTCGACCCACGGGCTGTCACGGAGTTTTGTGAAAACCAGCTTGTCCGAAATGGGACAATCATACCGCTTGCTGCTACGAGCGATTCCAACCTGATGGCAGACTTGGCTGGATGGGCTGGAGAATACTTTTCTGAAGATATTGCCCGCACAACCGACCTGATTTCCGACCGCGACATTGGCATCGCCGGCATGGACATTCCGATTATCTACGACGATCCCACGAAAGATGCGATCTGTGGCGCATTGGTGGCTGTTTCGATTTCGCAGCACGTCATGCCCAGCCTGCTCGACAAGGAGAATAAAACACCGTTCTCGATGTTTAATGCGTCACCGGAAAACAACGCGGCGCTTGCCAAGGCGGGCATGAAAGACATATCGCCGACGGACATATTAGATTTCCATTCCGACGGCTCTGTTCTCAATGACGTATTGGATGTGCCAGATTACATTTCTCTATATAATGTGTTCATAAATTACAACCAACGGGGAAGTTTCTATTGGGTCCCATCGTTATCGATATCGAACTTGAACAGCTATATTACGGAGTTTGGATATGAGCAGGAATATCTCTTCGATCTAACTCCAACTGTTTACAGTGAGAAGGGATCTGAAATTAAGTCGATTGTGGCAAGGCGTGCCAGAACATCGATCTTTCAGAAGAACTCGCGTGACGAGGTGGTAACGTTTATGAACGGGTCCTTCCTTGGGAAGGCTACCGACATTGGCGATCACCTAAGTGAACGATTGACGGAGTTTCAGCACGAGATATCGACCAACAGTTGCCGTTATGCAGTTCCTCAAGAGTCGCGCCGCATGGTGCTACTGAACAATGCGAGCGGCTTCCATGCCCGAGATATCTTTGAAGATCCCATCGATGGCTACCCGATCACGCGGTGTTATTTGCGGAGTGCTTCAGCGTCTGGTCACGTCGTCGGGGAAATTGTCGCAAATTGAACGAGCGAGATGATAAAAGACCTTTTCCGAAGATTTGAGCGCCTCGTCTCAATCCGAGATCATGAACTGAGCCTGCAAAGTGACTCAGGCGCTTTTCGCGTTCTCTGGACATTTTTGAAGCCGTTCAAATGGATTATTGTCGCTTCTGCCGTGACCGGGATGATTTTGACCGGTTTCGAGCTCGCGAAACTGTGGGCAGTGTCGCATCTCGTTGATGTCGTGGCCTATTCGCGAACCATGGAGCTGTCGCCTGAAAATCTGCTGAAATTTGGTGTCTTGATCTTTGCATATGCCCTGCTGGATCCCTTGATCTGGCTAGTCAACTACATGCTACGCATGCAGTCGCTGAAGAGCCAAACCAAGGCATCGTCATTGTGGCAGTCCCATAAAGCCGCGGCTCGCCACGACATGTCCTACTTCAATGCCATGCATGCCGGGCAGGTGGCAGGACGCATCAACCAGATATCGACGGCAGTCCAATCTGGCGCAGAGTTGCTGGCTGGCCGCTTTCCGATGGGCTTCATTCGCTTCATCGGGTCCGCTGTCCTGGTCTCATACTTGGCACCGTTGTTTCTTGTCCCCGTGTTGGTCTGGATAGTATTAAATGGCGTATTCGCGGTATGGCTAGCCCCCAAAGTCAATGTTCAGGCACAGAAAATCTCCGAAACCGCTAGCATCGTTAACGGAACAGTGACAGAATATTTTTCAAATATAAGAGTAATTAAGACATCATTTGCGTATAGATCGGAGAATGACTTCGTCTATGCTTCCATCGAGGAGCAGAATTTTAACAGCATGCAAATCAACCGGCTGACAACGATAACTGGTCTGTTGATACGTGTGCTCAACACGGGATTGGTCGCGACTATCCTTGCTTTAGGTGTTTATGGTCTGAGCGTTCAATCCGTTTCTCCGGGCGAGTTCGTTGCGGGGGTAACATTGGCGAGCGGCATGGCTGCAGATGCCGGATGGTTCGTGTCCATATGGGAGGGACTCACCCAGAGCCTTGGCGCGATTAAAGATGCCCGGCCGACGATCGACCCTCGCCCGAAAATAACCGCTCCGGTCGATGATGCGGGGAGATTCGAGAAACCTCCCGTAATAGAGCTATCCAAAGTTGCCTTTGCGTATGGGAACGGAAGCCCCACGATCCTTCGTGATATCCAACTAAAAATTCGGACAGGGCAGAAAGTCGGGATCGTGGGCCCATCCGGCGCCGGAAAATCAACGCTGATAGACTTGCTGCTTCGGCTTTATGACGTCTCATCGGGCGAGATAATGTTCGACGGCGTGAATATAAAAGAGATACCTTTGGCGAAGTTAAGGAGTAGCTTTGCTGTAGTGTCACAGAGCGATTCACTCTTTCATCGCTCAATCAAAGACAACATCGCTTTTGGCGTAAAAGAGTTCTCATTCCAAGATATTGTGAACGCTGCAAGTATGTCAGACGCAAAAGGCTTCATCGATGGGCTGTCGTCAGATGGAAAGCAAAGCGGCTATCATGTGATTGTAGGAGACCGCGGCGCAAAGCTGTCGGGCGGGCAGCAGCAGCGCATACTATTAGCGCGAGCATTCATGCAGAAACGGCCGATCCTGATACTCGATGAGGCGACATCGGCGCTGGACTCGAACAGTGAAACTCTTATCCAGCAGGCGATAGCCTCCTTTTCGAAAAATACCACTGTAATTGCCGTTGCGCACCGCCTGTCTACGATCAGAGATTTCGATAGAATTGTCGTTCTGGACGCAGGACGAATCTCTGCCGTAGGAACCCACGACGATCTACTTCGAGATAACCCTTTGTATCGCGACCTTTGGGAAAAACAGGCGGGGCAAACAACCCCTCACCAGTTCGGTCACATGGATTGATCTTTTCGCGCGTCCTACTCGCCACGCAGATACCGTAATTGCCGGGGATGGCTGTTGGCGGCGATGGCCAAATCAGCGTAGGGTTTACGGACGGACGGCTGACAGCGAATGGCGGAATGACAACAGGATTGAAGAGGCGGACGAGGAAAGGGCAGCCGGCACATGCCGGGTGGCTAGGTCTTCGCGCGAGCCTCTTGACAGCCGGGCTCCTGCTTGCCGCTGCCGCATCGGCGCAGACCGCCGAAACGACCGACCGGAATCCGCAGACATCCACCGGAGAAGCCCAAGCACCGGTTGATCCTGCCGCCGATCTCGCACTCAGGCGTGACGGCACCCGCAGTGAACTGGAAGCCCTGTCGAAGACCATTACCCTATCAAACGATCGTTCAGCCGAACTGCAGGCCGGCATAGAGGAACTCGAAAAGACCAGCGAGTCACTGAGAGCGGCGATCGTCGATTCGGCGAACAAGCGCAAGGCGCTGGAACAGCAGATTGTCGATGGCGAAGAGAAGCTGACCGCGCTGCGGACGAAGGAAGATGCCGTTCATAAATCGTTGCGCGCCCGTCGCGGCGTGCTCGCCGAGGTGCTGGCGGCACTGCAGCGGATGGGGCGCAATCCGCCGCCCGCACTGCTCGTGACCCCCGAGGATGCACTTGGCTCTGTTCGCAGCGCCATCCTGCTCGGCGCCGTCGTTCCGGGCATTCGCCATGAGACGGAAAACCTCGTTGCCGACCTGCAGGCTCTTTCCGGTCTACGCAAGGAAATCACGACCCAGAAGCAGGCGCTCGGCGACGACCTGTCATCCCGGGTCGAGGAAGAGCGGCGCATGAACATGCTGATTGCCGAAAAGCAGAAACTGAAGCAACGCAGCGCCACCGAGCTTGCCGCCGAGCGCCGCAAGGCCGAGCAACTGGCTGCGCAGGCGACCAGCCTCGAAGGCCTGATCGGCTCGATCGAGACCGAGATCGCCTCGGTGCGCGATGCTGCGGCCGCGGCCAGAGCCGAAGAAGAAAACCGCAGGAGGATGTCGGAAGAGCAGCGGGCTCAAGCCCGCGAACTGGCAAACAGCGGTACGCCCGACAAAAACCGCATTGCGCCTGCATATGCATTTTCGGACCTGCAGAAAAAGCTCGCATTGCCGGTGGCCGGATCGATCCTGCGCCGGTTCGGCGACGCGGACGGCACAGGGCATTCGCTTCAGGGCATGATGCTCGAGACCAATGCAGGGGCGCTGGTGACAGCGCCGTCGGATGGCTGGATCGTCTTTGCCGGTACGTTTCGCAGTTACGGCCAGATGATCATCCTCAATCCCGGCGACGGTTACCATATCGTTCTGTCCGGGCTCGAAGGCGTCACGGTGCAGCAGGGGCAGTTTGTCGTAACCGGCGAGCCGCTCGGCACCATGGGTAACAAAAGAGTGGCAAGTGCTACCGCATTGGCGCTGGAAACCGAGCGTCCAACGCTTTACATTGAATTCAGGAAAGACGGAAAGCCGGTTGATTCCCGACCATGGTGGACCGCAGCAGATACCGGAAAGGCACGCAATGATTCGTAGAACGTCACTTGTTCTGGTCGGGGCACTCATGGGTGCAGCGGCCACGGGCGTTGTATATTCCTCCATAGTACCGGCCGTCGCGGCCAACGCGTCCACCTATCGCGAGCTGTCGATCTTTGGCGATGTCTTCGAACGGGTCCGCGCCCAGTACGTGACGCCGCCGCAGGACGACAAGCTGATCGAGAATGCCATCAACGGCATGCTCTCGTCGCTTGATCCGCATTCCAGCTACATGAATTCCACTGACGCCGAAGACATGCGCACCCAGACCAAGGGTGAATTCGGCGGTCTTGGCATCGAGGTCACCATGGAAGACGATCTCGTCAAGGTGACGAGTCCGATCGACGATACGCCGGCTGCCAAGGCAGGCGTTCTTGCCGGCGACTTCATTTCGAAGATCGACGGGCAGGACGTGCGCGGTCTGAAGCTCGAGGAAGCCGTCGACAAGATGCGCGGCGCCGTCGGCAAGCCGATCAAGCTGACGATCCTGCGCAAGGGTGCTGAAAAGCCGATCGAACTGACGATCATCCGAGACATCATCGCGGTGCGCGCCGTCAAGTTCCGCGTCGAGGGCGATGTCGGCTACCTGCGGGTGATCTCCTTCACCGAGAAGACCTATGACGACCTGAAGGCCGGCATCGAGAAGATCAAGACCCAAGTCCCGAGCGACAAGCTGAAGGGCTATGTGCTCGACCTGCGCCTCAACCCAGGCGGCTTGCTCGACCAGGCGATCAATGTCTCCGATGCCTTCCTGGAACGCGGCGAGGTGGTCTCCACCCGCGGCCGCAATCCGGACGAGACCCGCCGCTTCAACGCGACGGCGGGCGACCTGACGGATGGCAAGCCGGTGATCGTGCTTGTCAATGGCGGTTCGGCTTCGGCCTCGGAAATCGTCGCCGGCGCCCTCCAGGACTTGAAGCGCGCCACCGTTCTTGGCACGCGCTCCTTCGGCAAGGGCTCGGTCCAGACGATCATTCCGCTCGGCGAAGCCGGCGCACTGCGCCTGACCACCGCGCTCTATTACACGCCGTCGGGCAAGTCGATCCAGGGCACTGGCATCTCGCCCGACATCAAGGTCGAACAGCCGCTGCCGCCGGAACTGCTCGGCAAGGTCGAAACGACGAGCGAATCCAGCCTGCGCGGTCATATCAAGGGCCAGAACGAAAACGAGGAAGGCTCCGGCTCTGTCGCTTACGTGCCGCCGGAAGCCAAGGACGACCTGCAGCTGAACTATGCGCTCGACCTCTTGCGCGGCAAGAAGTCGGACCCTGCCTTTCCGGCCAATCCGGAAAAGGCCGAACTGAAGCAGTAAGCTGCAGCATCCGCGTGTTGCGCGGATCCCGATAAACAACGCACCGCCTGGCTCCGGCCGGGCGGTGGTTTTGATTGTTGAACCAGCGGCCTGCCGCCCCTCGCAACTCAGATCGACAGAGACCCCCTTGGGAACAGACCTCAACGCTCCCCTTGGTCAGAACCGCAAGGCGCGCTCTCCCAAATCACAAGAATCCGCCCTTTCTTTCGGCCGCGTCCTTCTCGGCGCCGGCATTGCGGTGCTGATCGGCGTTTCCGCATGGACCGTGCTGCGGCCGACCGGCCTGATAGAGCCGAAGCCGGAAGCGGTAGCGGCCGACGCCGCGCAGCCTGCCGAAAAGCGCGGAGCCGATGCAGCCGGCGGCCAGCTCACCAAGCCACGGACAAGCGGTTCCCTTTCCGGCGCCCAAGTCGAGGAAACGCTGACGGACGACGGCTCGATCGTCACCACATTCTCCCCCAAGCAGCGCGATGGCGACGGCCCCGCCTTTATCGAGGCCGGACGGACGAAAGGACAGGATGCGCGCATGGCCGCCTTTCCGAACGACGCCCTGCTGGAAGAGACACCTGAAGGCCGCCTGCCGATCATTGGTCCGGATGGCCTCAGACCGATGGATCAATATGCGCGGCCGTGGTCGGGCGCGCGGGGCATTCGTGTTGCCCTTGTGGTCGGCGGCCTGGGGCTTAGTCAGACCGGCACGCAGAATGCGCTGCGCCAGCTTCCTCCCGAAATCACCATGGCCTTTGCGGCCAGCGGCAACAGCCTGCAGCGCTGGATGCAGGAAGCCCGGCGCAAGGGCCACGAAATCGTGCTGCAGGTGCCGTTCGAGCCTTTCGATTATCCGGATAACAATCCCGGCCCACATACGCTGCGCGTCGGGCTGGATGCCAAGAAGAACCTGTCCGAACTGCGCTCGTCGCTTGCCAGGACCACCAATTATACCGGCATCATGAATTTCCTTGGCGGCCGGTTCCTGTCGGATGCCGATGCGCTCGAGCCGGTGATGCGCGACATCGGCCGGCGCGGATTGCTCTTTCTTGACGATGGCACCTCGGCGCAATCGCTGACAGGCACGCTTGCCGAAACGATCGGCGTGCCGCACGGGTTTGCCGACATGGTCGTTGATACCGAGCTCGACCGGACCGCCATCCTGAAAAAGCTCGACGAACTCGAGCGTATCGCCCGCCGCAACGGCAGCGCCATCGGCGTTGCCTCGGCCTTCGACGAGAGCGTCGAGGCGATCTCCGCATGGGCCGACGAGGCCGGCGCCCGCGGCATAGAATTCGTCGGCGTGTCGGCCCTCGTCAAGGATCCGCAACAACAACAGCGTTAGCCTGCGATGCAGGCGAAACCGCGCACCGCGTTTCATCGACGCGGGAAGACATGAGCAGCAAGGGCGTTCGGATGAGCAAGCACACGTCGAAACCGGTCAAGGCGGAAGACCTTCCCTATCGCCCCTGCGTCGGCACCATGGTGCTGAACCGGGAAGGCCTTGTCTGGGTGGGGCGGCGCATTCCCATCGGCAACTCCGAATATGACGGCTCCGCCCAGCTCTGGCAGATGCCGCAGGGCGGCATCGACAAAAACGAAGATCCGCTGAAGGCGGCCTACCGCGAGCTCTACGAGGAAACCGGCATGCGCTCCGTCTCGCTGCTTGCCGAAGCGCCGCACTGGATCAACTACGACCTGCCCGACCATCTGATCGGCATTGGTCTCAAGGGAAAATATCGCGGCCAGACCCAGCGCTGGTTCGCCTTCCGCTTCGAGGGCGACGAGGCCGAAATCGCCATCAACCCGCCGCCTGGCGGCCACGACCCCGAATTCGACGAATGGGCCTGGAAGCCGATGCACGAGCTGCCTGGGCTGATCGTCGCGTTCAAGCGCAAGGTCTACGAGGACGTCGTGGCAGCGTTCAAGCATTTGGCGGGATAGGTGTCGGACGGTGCCACCAAGTGTTTAATTGCAATCGAAGCGAAGCGCCCCTGGCTCTCAACCTCGTGCCCCGCTTAATGATTGCCTTTGACGTGCATCGGGGCGACACTCTTTCCAGTGCTTTCCAGTGCTTTCCAGTGCTTTCCAGTGCTTTCCAGTGCTTTCCAGTGCCTTCCAGTGGCTTCGTGTGACTAGCCAATGTCCGCCCATGAATGGAGACAATGATGAAACTTAAATCTATTGCCACCGCGGTTGCCATAGCGCTTTCGATTTTGACGATGTCGGGGTGTCAGAGTGGGCCAAGCTACAATAACCGCCCGGTGGATCGAGGCGACTACGGGTCTGGCGGCAGTTCGGGTTACTAAATCCTGAGAGAGTGCCCGACATCGACGCCGGGAGCAGACAATCCGGGCATTGGGGCGGGCATTCGGCGCAAGCCCGGCGACCCACGGGCGTGAAAAGACCCGCTCCGGGAACCGAAGCGGGCTGCTGTTCGGAGCCTTATTCGGCTTCGTTTGCCGGCGCGGCGTTGAGCTGGCCGTATTTTTCGGCACCGATCTTGTTGAAGAGATCGATCTGGGTTTCGAGGAAGTCGATATGGCCTTCTTCGTCGGCCAGCAGTTCTTCGAACAGCTTCATCGAAACATAGTCACCCGCCGCGTGACAGATGTCACGGGAGTTCTTGTAGGCCGTGCGGGCGTCGTATTCGCCGGCAAGGTCGGCCTCCAGCACTTCCTTGACATTCTGGCCGATGCGCAGCGGCGCGACCGTCTGGAGATTGGGATGGCCTTCGAGGAAGATGATGCGGGCGATCAGCTTGTCCGCATGGTGCATTTCCTCGATCGATTCGGCGCGCTCCTTCTTGGCGAGAAGCGTATAGCCCCAATCCTCAAGAAGGCGATAATGAACCCAGTACTGGTTGACCGCACCGAGTTCGAGGAAAAGGGCTTCGTTAAGCCGCTCGATGACTTTTATGTCGCCTTTCAAGATCCGCTCTCCTGTTTTCTTCGTGAAATTGTTTGAGGCGGGTCATGAAATCAAATAACTGGCCATCCGTCGAGGGGCGGCTGGCATGATATCGCTCGGTCGTGCGGATGATGATGTCGACGACATTGGGGAAACAGCCGCAGCAACGGCCGCGCTTCTGCATCGCGTGATAAACCTTCGCAGGAACGATCAGTTGCCAACAGTCCTCATCGAGGAGTTCGATGATCGTATCCTCGATGTCCTTGTCGGTGATGAAATTGCAGCTACAAACCAGCATCCTGCCTGCCCTGATACGCAACGCACTGAATTTCTTCATAAAGCAAAAGCGGATATTTACTGTCAACAAAAATATCTGAGCGATATTTTGCGCCAGAATATTAGATCGATTCTAAACTTGATAAAAAATATCGAATTTTCATTGGTTTAATCTTGCTCCGGAGAGCGGGACAGCCTCTTCAATCGCCTTCAAAATTTCTTGAGCGTCAAAAATTACCGAACAAATTTTGTTACAAGCGAGGCCTGACCTGCGCGTCGGTCCCGGCCGCCTCCAATTTGCCGATAACCGCATACAGTGGGATCCTCCGGGCTAATGAAAATTCCGCCCCTTCGGCATGACGCTCTCTGTTTCGACGATCTCGGTGTGAGCAGTTTTTTCGAAATCGCCCTTCCCGAAATGCGCCGCTACAGTCGTGCGTTTCTTCTGTCGACGGTCGGCGGTCGGGCGCAGGGCTTCGTCGGACCGGTCCGACACGCCAAAATGACGGGCCTCGCGTTGCAGCAGGCCAAGCATCGGCGTCATGTCCTCGATCTGGTCGACCACGACATGGATCACCCCACTTTCGCTCTGGAGCTTGCCCGTGATCTTTACCAGCCGGGCGCCCATGACGATGGAGCGGGACCGGTCGAATATCTTGTTCCAGACGATGGCATTGGCAACACCCGTCTCGTCTTCCAGTGTCATGAAGATCACGCCCTTGGCGGAGCCTGGTCTCTGACGCACCAGCACGAGCCCGGCAATGGTGACCCTTTGCCCATTCGGCACTGTCAGAAGATCCCTGTTGCGCAGGATGTTCCTCCTTGTGAAATCATCGCGCAGGAACGAAACGGGATGCGCCTTCAGGGATAGGGAGAGATAACGGTAATCCTCGATCACCTGCTCGCCCGGCAGCATTTCCGGCAGGCGGGTTTCCGGTTCCACCTGAAGATCGGCGCGATCCGCGCGATCGAACAAGGGCAGTTTCTCTGCGGCGCTTTTCGCGTCCAGCGCCCGCACCGCCCAGAGCGCCTCGCGCCGCGACAGTCCGATCGACTGGAAGGCATCGGCATCCGCCAGCCGCTCGATATCGGACTTCTGCAGGCCAGACCGCAGCCAGAGATCCCGCACGGAGGTGTAGCCCTGGCCACGGTTTTTGACGAGCCCTTCCATATCCGGTTTCGAAAGGCCCTTGACCTGTCGGAAACCAAGGCGCACCGCCCTTTTCGTCCGGATGATAGGCCGCATCGAGACATGGCGCTGGTCGATCGCGTCTCTGTCGAAGGCGGTCGCTTCCAAAAGACAATCCCATTCGGAATGATTGACATCGACGGCGCGCATCTCGACTCCATGCTCGCGTGCATCGCGCACCAATTGCGCCGGCGCATAAAATCCCATCGGCTGCGAATTCAGCAATGCCGCGCAGAAAACGTCGGGGTAATAGGCCTTGACCCAGGAGGAGGCGTAGACGAGCAGGGCAAAGGAGGCCGCGTGGCTTTCCGGAAAACCATATTCGCCAAAGCCTTCGATCTGGCTGAAGCAGCGTTCGGCAAAGTCGCGAGGATAGCCGTTGCCCACCATGCCGTCGATCATGTCCTTCTTGAAGGAATTGACCTGTCCCGATCGCTTGAACGTCGCCATCGAGCGCCGCAGCCTGTCGGCTTTTGCGGGAGTAAAGCCTGCCGCGGTGATGGCGATCTGCATCGCCTGCTCCTGAAAGAGTGGAACACCCAGCGTTCTCTCCAGGACCGCCTTGAGCTCCGGCTTCTGATAGTCGATGGGCCTGTTGTTGCGCTGGTCCTGCCGGCGCTTGAGATAGGGATGAACCATGTTTCCCTGGATGGGACCCGGCCGGACGATCGCCACCTCCACCACAAGATCGTAGAATCTTTCCGGCCTGAGCCGCGGCAGCATGCTCATCTGGGCCCGGCTTTCGACCTGGAAGACGCCGATCGTGTCTGCCCGGCAGATCATCGCGTAGACTGCCTTGTCGGTCATGTCGCCGAAGCCGCCAAGCGTGACCTGGCGATCATAGTGCGATCCCAGGAGATCAAAGGCCTTCCTCAGGCAGGTGAGCATGCCGAGCGCGAGAATGTCGATCTTCAGGATGCCGATCGTATCGAGATCATCCTTGTCCCATTCGACCATGTAGCGCTTGGGCATCGCCGTCGGCATGATCGGCATGACCTCGTCCAGCCGGTCCCGCGTGATGACGAAGCCGCCGACATGCTGGGTCAAATGCCGCGGAAAGCTCATCAGTTCGGTCGCGTATTTGAGAACATTCCGGGTCGTCGGATCGGAAAGATTGAGCCCGGCGGCCTTTGCCTCGCGTTCCGTCAGATCCTCGGCCGACCAGCCCCAGACCGTGCTGGCGAGGGCCGATTGCACATCTTCCGACAGGCCGAACGCCTTGGCCACCTCGCGGCCGGCGGATCGCGCCCGGTAGCTCGTCACCGCCGCCGTCAGACCGGCATGCTCAATGCCGTATTTTTCATAGATGAACTGGATCACCTCCTCGCGGCGCTCATGCTCGAAATCGACATCGATATCCGGCGGTTCATTGCGCTCGGTGGAGATGAACCGTTCGAACAGAAGCGTCGTTGTGGTGGGGTCGACTTCCGTGATGCCGAGGCAGAAACAGATGACGGAATTGGCGGCGGACCCGCGCCCCTGGCACAGGATTTTCAGCGTGTAACGGGCATGATGGACGATATTGCGCACCGTCAGGAAATAATGCTCGTATTTCATCTCCGCGATGAGATTGAGTTCGTAGACGATCTGCTTCGACACCTTGTCAGGAATGCCTTTTCGATACCGCTCGCGCGCGCCTTCCCAGGTTAGCCGTGCAAGCGTCTGCGACGGCGTTTCCCCTTCGACGCCTTCGTCCGGATAATTGTGGCTGAGCTCATCCAGCGAGAAGGACAGGCTCCTGAAGAACTTTTCGGTATTGGCGATCGCCCTTGGATAGTCCCGGAACAGGCGCGTCATCTCGCGCCCATCCTTGAGGTAACGTTCCGCATTGGGGGCCAGCCGGAAGCCGGCCTCCGATATTGTCACATGCTCGCGGATGGCGGTGACGATATCGGCCAGGGGAAGGCGGGAAGGATGATGATAGAGCGGCTGGTTGCTGGCCATCAGCGGGATGCGGTTGCGGGCGGCCAGCACGGAAAAGCTTGCGAACACCTCGGCATCGCGACCGTCGTAGGAAGGCGAAAGCACCAGATAAATTTTCTCGCGAAAGCGCTTTCTCAGGTGCGCAAGGCAGTCTTCCAGCTTTTCGCGCGCGTCGGCATCACCGGACAAAGCAGGATTGGGAACGAGGGCGAGCATCATCTCGTCTCCCCATTCGACAAGATCTGCCTCGTTGAGGATACACGAGCCTTTCTGGGTTCTGAGGTTTCCGGCGCTCAGCAGGCGGCAGAGATGAGCCCAGCCCTTCCTGTTTTGCGGGAAGGCGAGGATATCCGGCGTGCCATCGGAAAAAACCAGCCTTGCGCCCGGCTGGAAGGGAACCGGCATCATGGGTTGCTTTTCCGCTTCTCCCTTTTCGCGACGCTCCCGGTTTTCCGCAAGGGTCTTTTCATATTCTTCCTTCAGCGCCCGGACCTGCGCATGAGCCCGGACAACGCCTGCGACAGAATTCCGGTCGGCGATCCCGAGACCCGCGAGCTTCAGAAACGCGGCCTGCGTCACCATTTCCTCCGGCTTGGACGCCCCTTCGAGGAAGGAAAAATTCGTCCGGACGCCGATCTCGAAAAATTGCAGTGCCGTGCTCATGCGAAAACCCCATGCATGAACCAGCGCGGCGGCGGCATCTGGCCGTAGAGGCCTTCGCGGTAGATCCAGAAGCGATGGCCGGCATCGTCCTCTATGCGAAAATAATCCCGCGCCTGCACATCGGCGCCATCGATCCACCATTCCATGGCAAGCCGCTCCGGCCCCTCACTGCGGGAGACGCGATGCAGCATGCGCCGCCAGCGGAAGCTTTCCGGCGGGCCCTCCGGCACTTCGGCCAAGGAGACCTCCACCACCTCCGGTCGCGGAAACAGCCTCAGCGGCCGTTCGCCGCGGGACCAGGAAACACTGCTCTTCTCCGACTTCTTGCCGGATGACAGCGTGCGGATGGCGGGAGCAGCCGTCACCGACCGTTCCGGTACGTGGCTTTCGCGCAGTTGAAAACTCTGCAGGCAATCTTCGCCCAGACGGGCCGAAACGCGATCGACGAAGCTGGCAAGGGAAACATCCTTTTGCCGGTCGCCATCAAAATCCTCCTGCGCGGCGTCGAAGGCTTCATGGCGAGTGACGTTCAGCCGCAGGATTTCAAAACCATAACCGGCATCGAGGTCGTCATGAACGGCATGAAGGCGCTCGGAAAAGAGCGCGGCGATGCGCCTGGGATCGCGCAACGGCTGCGAGGCGCCGGCCGCGACACGAAAGACCCGGCCATCGACCCGGAACAGCACGAGCTCGAAAGCCCGCCCGCCCGCGCCGCGCTCTTCCAGGCTGGTTTTCAGCGACAGGGCGATCTGCCCGGTCAGATGCAGGATGTCTTCTTCCGCCTGAACGGGCTCGGCCAAACGGCGTTCGGCGGAGAGGCTGGCAACCGGCCGGCGAGGCGAGATCGGCTCCTCGTCAAGGCCGAGGGCCTGATCGAGCCGCAACAGAAGCTGCGCTCCGAAGCGGCGCGCCAGCGGCGCACGAGGCGCGTGGATGAGATCGCCGGTCTGTTTCAAGCCAAGCTTCTGCAGCGCGGCGACGGTCTCTTCCTCCAATCGCAGCGCGGCGACGGGCAGGGGCGAAAGTACAAGCTCCATCTCCTCGTCGGCAATGACGCCGCCATTGCCGAAGCGGGAGATCGCCCAGGAAAGCCCCGGCGCGGAGGATATGGCGCCGCGCGCATCGAGCCCCATCTGGAAGAGCCGCGACAGAATATCCTGGAGCAGCGCCTTCTCGCCGCCGAAGAGATGGACGCAGCCGGTGATGTCGAGATACAGGCCGTCCCGGCCGTCGAGCGCCACCAGGGGCGTATAACGGTCGCACCAGTCGGCGATGCCATCGAGCAGGCGGCGATCGGCCTCAGGGTCCTCCTCGACGACATCGAGCTTCGGACAGATGGCCCGCGCTTCCGCCACGGCCTGGTTTTTCTTAAGGCCGATCGCTGCCGCGGCCTCGTCGAGCGCCGTCAGCCGCATGGCATTGTTGAGCCGGCCGGAACAGGCGAGGGGTTGGGCCTCAGGACGCCTGATCGAACGCCAGGACAGGCCCCATTTCCTGCGGGCGATCCGGTCGGTTGAAAGATGCGGAAAGGCGAGGGCGAGAATGCGCTGCGCGCTTGAGCGGAGGCCGAGCCTGTTCTGGCTCGCGGGCGGGGAAAAACTGACGGTCATGGGGGTTCCACTCCAGAATGAGGGAGAGGGGCGCCGGATTTCGGCTCTTCTCCAGGGTGAGACGGAAAACCGGATTACCGATGCTGCCGCCAAGCATCGACCGGTCCGGCAAAAGCCTGATTGCCGCGGGCGCGGGTTCGACCAGAAAACGGAAGGCAGCACTGCTTGCCTCCTCGTCTCCGGATTGCCGCAACAGGAAGAGCGGCCGCCCTGCCGCCTTTGCCCTGAGACTGAGCCTCCGGCTTTCGGTCAGGCCGAAATGGGCCGGATTGCCCTTGACCTCCAAGAGGGTGACGGCGAAGGCGCCGCTTTCGACCGCCGTTTCGGCAAGCCAGAGGGCTTCGTCCAGCTTGCGGGGTGCCGCATGGAGGAAACTCTCCGAATCGAGGCCATAATCCTTAAGCCCCACCGGATAGGGCACGCCGGCCTCCATTGCGGTGACCCGGTCGGCGATCCAGAGGATCGGCGCGGGATCGGCCGCCGCCTGTTTTTGCATGAGGGCGGAAAGCGCCAGGGCAAAACCGGCCGAGACCGTTGCATCGCGCAGACAATGCGAGCGGATTTCCGACAGTCCGTCGAGCGGTACGCCGCCCTCCAGAGCCTCGTCCAGTATCGTCACGCCCAGCGGCAGACGATGCTTTTCCCTGTCTGCGCTGCCACGTTCGGCCAAGGCCTCCTGCCGGGCCGCCGCCATGGCAGGGACCGGTTTGCCTTCCAGTCTTGCTATCTCTTCACGGAGCGCAAAAAGCCGCTCACGCGCCATGGGCGTCTGCACCATGACGTCACTCCAATCCGTATTGTTCCTGTTATGTTCTTATTGATTCCAGAGCTTCAGGGAAGAGTCAACGACAATTTATGAGAATTTATTCCTTGACAGGGCACATCCAAATTCAACCCTCGAAAAACGCTTATGAAATGGCTATATCAAGGGGCAATAAGGAGTGCCCATGGCCCGCATAGACCAGAGCGACGATTGGCGCGAACGCCACGCGCCGACAATCAGCACATTCGAATCCCTGGCACTGGAGGCCTACAGTCACCTGCCGGAGGAATTCCGGGCGCTTGCCACCAACCTCACCATCGAGATCGACGACTTTCCGAGCGAGGACGTTTTCGAGGACATGGCGCTGGAAACGCCCTTTGACCTGCTCGGCCTGTTCGAAGGACGCGGCATCGGCGAACGCTTCACCATGGAAACCGGCGAGATGCCGAACCGGATCATCCTCTACCGCCGGCCGATCCTCGATTATTGGGCGGAAAACGAGGAAACGCTGGGCGATATCGTCACCCATGTGCTGATCCACGAGATCGGCCATCATTTCGGCCTGTCCGACGACGACATGGAGCGGATCGAGGCGAGCGTCGAGCATGTGGGCGGCTGAGCTGCCCAACAGCCCGAAGGCTGAAAGCGCCGCGTATCAAACGACGCGCGGCGCTTTTCATTTTACTGCTCTGACAGCTTCATGTCCGGGTGATAGTCCTTGCCTTCGACGTCCTTGACGATCGCCTGTCCGGTCATGGGCTGGCCCGTCTGGCTGTTGAAGGAAAGTACGGGCGAGCCGTGCAGCGACCAGCCCTTGTTGAGGGCGTCGGTGACGCGATGGCAAAAAGCGGCATCGTCGGTGCCGGTGAGGAAACGGTAGAGTTTCATCGTTCAAGTCCTTTTATGCTGAATGGCCTCTGCCTTGGCGGCGAGGCGCAGGGCCTGCTCGAGATGCAGGCGCTCGACCATCAGGCCATTGAGATTGATGACGCCCTTGTCGCGGTTTTCGGGAAGCGCGAAGGCATCGATGATGGCTCTGGCCTCCAAGACGGCGCCAGCATCGACGCCGAAATGGTCGTTGGCCGGGCCGATCTGCGCCGGGTGGATCAGCATCTTGCCATCGAAACCCATGTCGCGGCCCTGGGCGCATTCCGCGGAAAACCCGGCCGTATCGCTGATATCGTTGAAGACGGCATCGAGGACATCGAGACCGCAGTTGCGGCCGGCGAGCAGGATCTGCATCAGCCAGGGCACGAGATAGGTGCGTCCGGGCAAAGCGGGCACGCCGGTTTCCTTGCGCAGATCGTTGAGGCCGGGCACGAAACAATCAAGCCTGCCGCCGCGTGTGCGGCCGGTCTCGGCGATCGCCGCCGCATTGAGCACCCCGTGCGGGGTCTCGATCATTGCCCAGAGACGCAGGGTATCCGGCGCGTCGTTTTCCGCCAGCACGTCTGCGACCGCCTGGATGTCCTGCGGGCTTTCCACCTTGGGCAAGAGGATGGCGTCGGGCGAAAGCGCAAGCACCGCTGCCAGATCCTTTTCGCCGAAGCGGGTTTTCAGGCCGTTGATGCGGACGATCACTTCTATGTCGCGGCGCCGTTTGCGGGCGAGGTGACCGGCAAGCGTCTGGCGGGCCGCGGCCTTGTTGTCGAAGGAAACGGCATCCTCGAGATCGTAGATCACCGCGTCGCAGGCAAGGGTGGCGATCTTGGCAAGGGCGCGGGGATTGTCGGCAGGCACAGAGAGCACCGAGCGGCGCAGGCGGACGGGATGGCGATCGGCAACTGAATTCATGCGGCTTTTGTGCCCGGCTTTCGCCTTTTTCGCAAGCCAGACCTGTCATCGAGAAGGGCACTACCAAAGCAGGTCTTGCAAGGTCGAGCGGGCGGGCCCACATTTGGGGTAACGAAAGGTACGATCATGCAAAGCATTCGCTCTCTCCTCTTCACCGCCGCCGGCATCGCGTTTATGCTGATGGCGCTGGTCTTCACGGCTTCGCTCGGCCTGGCGCTCGCCGGCATCGCGACCGTGTTCGTTATCGGCAGCGCCATTTCCGCGCGGCTTTCGCCGAAGCCGGTGCGCGCGGCGGCAGGCCGCACAGCGGGACGGCAGGAGCGTGAACCGCGCATCTGGAACGACGGACGCGGCACGATCATCGATCTCTAAGGGCGGAAAGCCGACTTTCCGGCTTTCCGGGGTGAGATTTTCCTTCATTTCGGCGCAAAATTGCTCTAAACGCTGGGCGGAAATTTTTCCGTCCCGTTGAAATCGAAGGCCATTGCCATGGACAAGTTCGTCAAGCTCACCGGCGTTGCCGCGCCCCTTCCCGTCGTCAATATCGACACGGACATGATCATTCCGAAGGATTACCTGAAGACGATCAAGCGCACCGGCCTTGGCACGGGACTGTTCGCCGAAGCCCGCTACAACGAGGACGGCTCGGTTAATCCGGATTTCGTGCTCAACAAGCCCGCCTACCAGAACGCCAAGATCCTGGTTGCCGGCGACAATTTCGGCTGCGGCTCGTCGCGCGAACATGCGCCCTGGGCACTGCTCGACTTCGGCATCCGCTGCGTCATCTCGACCTCGTTCGCCGACATCTTCTACAACAACTGTTTCAAGAACGGCATCCTGCCGGTGGTGGTCTCGCCGGAAGACCTGGAAAAGCTGATGGACGACGCCAGCCGCGGCTCCAACGCCATCCTCACGGTCGATCTGGAAGCCCGGGAAATCACCGGCCCGGACGGCGGCAAGATCACCTTCGAGCTCGATGAATTCAAGCGCCACTGCATGCTGAACGGCCTCGACGATATCGGCCTGACGCTGGAGAAGGCCTCCGCCATCGACACGTTCGAAAAGGCCAACGCCGCTTCGCATCCCTGGGCCTGAGCCCCGATGCCCAGCGCGAGAAAACTGATCTCGTCCGGCTCGCCGTTTGAAAAGACGGCGGGCTATTCGCGCGCTCTGGTCCAGGGCGACTGGTGCTTCGTTTCCGGCACGACCGGCTACGACTATGC
The DNA here is from genome assembly GCF_964254145.1 of Pararhizobium sp. LjRoot235. Classification (NCBI taxonomy): domain Bacteria; kingdom Pseudomonadati; phylum Pseudomonadota; class Alphaproteobacteria; order Hyphomicrobiales; family Rhizobiaceae; genus Pararhizobium; species Pararhizobium sp. LjRoot235. Next base: position 539,639 of record NZ_CAXUSP020000001.1, read on the forward strand.
CACCATGACCATGCCGCAGACGGTGGAAGAACAGACCCGCAACTGCCTGAAGACGATCGAGGCGGCGCTGACGGATGCCGGATTTTCGCTGAAGGACGTGGTGCGCAATCACTACTATGTCACTGATGCCGCCTTTGCCGATGCCGTCTTCCCGATTTTGGGCGAGGCCTTCGGCGATATCCGTCCGGCGGCAACCATGGTGGTCTGCGGCCTGATCCGCCCGGAAATGCTGATCGAGATCGAAGTCACCGCCTTCAGGGGGATGATCAGTCCTCGATGAGGGGCGGACCCAGGGGCTTGGCCAGCCCGGCCTTTGCCAGTTCCTGATGATAGTAGAGGAACACGCTGCGCCGGAACGCGATCATCTCCCGCTCGTCCTCGGTCTTCGCCTGCGCCAGACATTGCGCAACCATTTCGGGCGTTGCAAGGTCGATCGTATCGGCGAAAAAATCCGGCATCTCGTTCACCTCTGCATCAGGCATGTATACACAAAGGCATTCCAAACTGTTGACCCTGTCGAGACAGCGGCCATCGCGGCGGCAGCGCCGCACCCCGCAACCCCGATGATTGAGCCAACCCGTTGCGGCGACGCGAAACAAAACATCGATGGCGGGTGAGTTTTCCGGTTTTACATAGGGCATGGGCTGTCTTTCCCTTTTACAAGTGGTCCAATGGAAATGGGAGGGCGTCCCCGCGCGGTTTGCCACCGTGGTTTTCAAGCATGCATTCACTCGGACGGGGCACCGGAAGCCGTCTCTAATGAATAAGTATATGTGACGCCTTCCAGCGCCCCGTTTGGCGTTCTCTCGGGAGCTTTCCTCCCTACAGACCCCGACTTCAGACCCTCTGCCTCGGAACGACTTCGTAGCGTAGGCTTCCGGACCGGCATTAAGCATCTCGATCCGGTACGTCACGCGTCCTGTCCCGACATGTGTGCCCCACAGGCACGCCCGCCCCATAAGGACGGAGGGGATCCATTTTCCGGGGGCTCTCCTTCCGGTCCGCCTGACGTTCGCAGCCTCCTTGCCGAAGGCCACGAGGTTTCCCGTGGAGCGCCAGCCCTGCCTCGCCGCAAACGTCTTGCGGTGTATCCGCGACTGGACGCCATGATCATGGCACAGGTTTTCCAGGCGGGGATGAGCGGGGAAAAACTTCTAGGAGGGAAAAACCCGCAGCAGCGTCCCGGCAGGCCTTGCAGCAACCTTGACATCGAAGTCGATTTAAGGAAGCTATGTAGCAGTTTCGTATCGCTAGGCAATTGAGTGCCCCTCATCCGGCCCTCCTTGTTTCGATAAGAGGGTGCCGCTTGTCCCCTCTCCCCGCTTGCGAGGGGAATCGCATATGGATCGAAGGCGATTGCGACAAGCTCCCCTTCTTCCCGACTGGGAGAAGTGCCGAGCGTATGCGTGGCGATGAGGGGGGTCTATCTGATCCTGACGATCGGGCTGTCGCTGGGGTTGCGACAATTGGAGAAGGGCTGCGGCGGACAGCCCGATAGCAATCATTGATCTGCGATCAAGACTCATCTATAGGTTGAGCATGACGGTTGAGGGATCAATATGATCGCTTTAAAGTTTGCAGCAAAATGGCTCCTGTTTTTCGCGTTGTCCGTTAAGATTGTTTCCGCGGTGCTCCTCCTTCCGGTTTACTTTCTGGCCAATGCGTTTGCGCTGAGCGGTGTGACTGCCTGGATTCTGACTGTTTTGATCTTAACGTTTTCGATCAATTGGGCGTGGACGCTTTTTCAGTCAAATATACTGGCAAAGGCGCACGCCACAGAGACATAAACGTCAGGCGTTAAGTTCATCGAGCCAATGCTGACATGATGGCAATTGAAGAACCGCTTAAAAATTGCTATGTGACGGCCCATGGAATCCAAATTCGGGTGTTTACCGCAGAAAATCGTCGTGCTGCAGGACCACAAGCGTCTGCCGGCACGGTTTTTTGCATGCGTTTCGGGCGCGCTCAACAGCCGACTTCGTTGATCTTCGGGGCCTGACCCCGGCTGGGTTTCCGGCGCCCCTTTCGCCGGGCATTTTCCTGACCTTTTTCTTTACTATGGATGAAAAGCCATGAGCGCACCGCGTACTCTCTACGATAAAATCTGGGACGACCATCTGGTCGATCAACAGGACGACGGAACCTGTCTTCTCTACATCGACCGCCATCTCGTCCATGAAGTGACGAGCCCGCAGGCGTTCGAGGGACTGCGCATGACGAACCGCAAGGTGCGGGCGCCGCAAAAGACGCTTGCCGTCGTCGACCACAACGTTCCGACCTCGCCGGATCGGCATCTCGGTATCAAAAACGAGGAAAGCCGCATCCAGGTCGAGGCACTGGCTCAGAACGCCGCCGATTTCGGCGTCGAATATTATTCGGCCAGCGACAAGCGCCAGGGCATCGTCCACATCGTCGGTCCCGAGCAGGGCTTCACCCTGCCGGGCATGACCATCGTCTGCGGTGACAGCCACACCTCGACGCATGGCGCCTTCGGAGCGCTGGCACATGGTATCGGCACGTCCGAGGTCGAGCATGTGCTCGCCACCCAGACGCTGATCCAGAAAAAGGCCAAGAACATGCTGGTGCGTGTCGATGGCCAGCTGCCGGAAGGCGTCACGGCGAAGGACATCATCCTTGCCATCATCGGTGAGATCGGCACGGCCGGCGGCACCGGCCACGTCATCGAGTTCGCCGGCGAAGCCATCCGCGCCCTGTCGATGGAAGGCCGCATGACCATCTGCAACATGACGATCGAAGGCGGCGCCCGCGCCGGCCTGATCGCGCCGGATGAAAAGACCTTCGAATACATCAAGGGCAAGCCGCGCGCACCGAAGGGCGAAGAACTGGAACAGGCGATCGCCTATTGGAAGACGCTGCACACCGATGAAGGCGCCCACTTCGACCGCGTCGTCGTGCTCGATGCCGCAGCGCTGCCGCCGATCGTCTCCTGGGGCTCCTCGCCGGAAGACGTCATCTCCGTTCAGGGCATCGTTCCGAACCCGGACGAGATCCTGGACGAGAACAAGCGCACCTCGAAGTGGCGCGCGCTCGACTATATGGGCCTGAAGCCGGGCACGAAGATCACCGACATCAACATCGACCGCGTCTTCATCGGCTCCTGCACCAACGGCCGTATCGAGGATCTGCGCGAAGTCGCCAAGGTCGTCGAAGGCCGTACCGTCGCTCCGACCGTCTCGGCGATGATCGTGCCGGGTTCGGGCCTCGTCAAGGAACAGGCGGAAGCCGAAGGCCTCGACAAGATCTTCAAGGCGGCTGGTTTCGACTGGCGCGAGCCGGGCTGTTCCATGTGTCTGGCCATGAACGACGACCGCCTGAAGCCGGGCGAGCGCTGTGCCTCGACTTCCAACCGCAACTTCGAAGGCCGCCAGGGCTTCAAGGGCCGCACCCATCTGGTGTCGCCGGCCATGGCAGCGGCAGCCGCCGTCTCCGGCCACTTCGTCGATATTCGCGAGTGGAAGTAAGACTTTCACCCTCCCCTTAAGGGGGAGGGGCGGCACATTTGATCGAAGGCGATTGCAACAAGCTCCCTCTTCTCCCCAGCGGGGAGAAGTGCCGAGCGTATGCGAGGCGATGAGGGGGGTCGCGGCAATTTCGGCGCCAGCCGCCCCCTCATCCGGCCCGCAGCCTGTCCTCTGGCTTGCCGAAGGCAAGACCCGGGGGCGCCACCTTCTCCCCGCCGGGGAGAAGAGGGAGCGAGCCGCAAAACTATATGCAATTGCCCTTCCCCCTCGAAGGGGAGGTGGGAGGAACCAAATGGCCAAAAAATCCGCGAAGCCGAAACGCCGCCTGATCCTTCTGCGCCACGCAAAATCCGCATGGCCCGACGGTGTGGCCGATCGTGAGCGGCCGCTGGCCGAACGCGGTCGCAAGGCGGCACCCATCATCGGCGCCTATATGGCGCGTGAAAAACTGATCCCCGATCTCGCCCTCGTCTCGCCCGCCCGCCGTGCGCAGGAAACATGGGCGCTGGTGCGCGAGGCCCTGTCGAAAAAGGTCGCCGAGCGCGACGCGCCTGATATCTATGAGGTGTCGGCCGAACGAATTGTCGATGTGATCCGGGCGGTCGGGCCCGACATTCGCACCCTGCTGATCGTCGGCCACAATCCCGGCATGGAGAAAGCCGCGGCGCTTCTCGTGGCGGACGGCGATGCGGATGCCATGGGCCGCATGAACGAAAAGTTCCCGACGGCGGGGCTCGCCGTCATCGACTTCGATGTCGAAGGATGGGACGAGGTTGCAGCGGGTACCGGTTATCTCAAGCAGTTCGTGGTGCCGCACTCGGTTGGGTGAGGCGGCATACGGCTACGGAATTACCCTCACTACCGTCCCCCGCCGCATGAACCGCAACAGCCGCTTCATCGCCGGCAGGCTCACCGCAACGCAGCCCTCGGTTGGTTTGTAGCCTGGCTTGGCGAGATGGAAGAAGATGGCCGAGCCGCCATAGCGTTTGCGACTGCGCAGGTTCCAGTCCATCACCAGGCAGATATCGTAGAGGCCGTCGTCGCGGCGCATTTTTTCGTGGCTGGACTTGAACGGAGCGGTCACCGGGCGGTTGTAGTTCGCATCGCGCGGTTCGTCGCACCAGAGCAGGTTTTGCGGCGTGAAGCGGAGCGGCAAGGCGGTCGGCGGCAGGATGACGCGGTCGGGGCGGACATAGCCGCCGATCAGGCGCATGGCGGCGATCGGGGTGGCGCCATCGCCCTCGCGCTTGCGCGAACTGATGCCGCTGCGACCGATCGCGGCCTCCTCGGTGCGGCCTGCGAAGGTGACCAGCGCGCGGCTTTGGTTTCCCGGTTTTCTTCTGACGACGATGGTGCGGACAGGATTTGCAGCCTTGCGGGGTTTTCGTCGCATTTTACACACAGTTTTCTGCGTTGTCCGTGATCTGAAACCACACCATAGCACTACACAATATGCAACAAACGGGTGAAGCTTCCATTGCTTGTTTAAGGCAGCGATTGAGCTAGTTTTAATCCGGAAGCAAGGAGGGATCTCAGCATGTCGGCACGCACCATTCTTCTCGTCGATGATGACAACGATCTGCGCGCAACGTTGACCGAGCAGCTTTCCCTCTATGAGGAATTCACTATTCTTCAGGAGCCGACGGCGGCCAAGGGTATCCATACGGCCCGCAACCAGCAGATCGCCCTTCTGGTGATGGATGTCGGCCTGCCGGACATGGACGGGCGCGAGGCGGTGAAGCTCTTGCGCAAGGGCGGCTTCAAGGCGCCGATCATCATGCTGACCGGTCATGATACCGATTCCGATACAATCCTCGGGCTGGAAGCCGGCGCCAACGACTATGTGACCAAGCCCTTCCGCTTCGCCGTGCTGCTTGCCCGCATAAGGGCGCAGCTGCGCCAGCACGAGCAGAGCGAGGACGCGACCTTCACCGTCGGTCCCTATACGTTCAAGCCGGGGCAGAAGCTGCTGACACTGGAAAACGGCCAGAAGATAAGGCTCACCGAAAAAGAGGCGGCGATCATCCGCTATCTCTATCGCGCCGACCAGAAAGTGGTGACGCGCGACGTGCTTCTCGAAGAGGTATGGGGCTACAATTCCGGCGTGACGACCCACACGCTCGAGACCCATGTCTATCGGCTGCGCCAGAAAATCGAGCGCGACCCTTCCAATGCGGAGATTTTGGTGACAGAGAATGGCGGGTACAAGATCGTTCCCTGAAGACGGGGGACGTGACGGCACCCGGCATTATGTTTTCTTCGAGGTATTCCCTTGTCGCTCAATGACGACATCGCCCTTCTGTCCGTCGTCCCGCTGTTTGCGGATATTGACGACGACAAGCTGCGGCTGATCGCCTTCGGGGCCGAGCGCCGGCGCCTCAACAGGGGCCAGCAGCTCTTTCGCGAAGGGGCGCCTGCCGATTGCGCGTTCGCCATTGCTAGCGGCTCGTTCAGTCTGACCCGCAGCCAGGCCGATGGCGGCGCCGAGGTCGTCGATACCGTCGGCCGGGGAACGCTGCTTTCGGAGCTGGCGATGATTTCCTTCGTCGAGCGCAAGTTCACCGCGACGGCCGAGGAAGACAGCGAAGTCATCCGCATCAACCGGCCGCTGTTTCGCCGCATGCTGGAGGAATATCCGGAAGTGGCCGTCGTCGTCGAAGCGCGGATCAAGGACAATCTGCGGACGATGATCCGCAACATGCAGAAACTGGCGCCGCGGTTCGGGTGACGGGCCCGAATTCCTACAAATCAAAATGGGCAATCACCGGCACGTGGTCGGAGGGACGGTCCCAGCCGCGGGCTTCCTTGACGATATCGACGCGGGTCAGGTGCGGGGAAAGGTCGGCGGAGGACCAGACGTGGTCGAGCCGGCGGCCCTTGTCGGCGGCTTCCCAGTCCTTGGCGCGGTAGCTCCACCAGGTGTAGAGCTTTTCCGGCGACGGTGTGTGCTGGCGCATCAGATCGACCCAGGCGCCGCCCGTCATGACGGTGGTGAGGCCTTCGGTTTCGACCGGGGTGTGGCTGACGATCTTCAAAAGCTGCTTGTGTGACCAGACATCGTGCTCGAGCGGCGCGATGTTGAGGTCGCCAACGAGAATCGACGAGATACCCGCCTCGCTTTCGGCGTGCAGGAGCTTCATCTCGTCGATGAAATCGAGCTTGTGACCGAATTTCTGGTTGATCGTACGATCCGGTTCGTCGCCGCCGGCCGGCACATAGAAATTGTGCAGCCGGATATTTTTGCCGGATTTTTCAAACACCACGGAGAGATGGCGGGCATCGCCGACGCCGCAATAATCGCGCCGGTCGGTCAGTTCATTGAGCGGCAGGCGGGAAAGGGTGGCGACGCCGTGATAGCCCTTCTGGCCGTGGATGGCGATGTGCTCGTAGCCGAGCGCCGTCAGGGGCGAAAACGGGAACAGATCGTTCGGGCATTTGGTTTCCTGCAGGCAGAGGATGTCCGGCGACCAGGTCTTCAGCAAATGTTCGATCAGCGGCATGCGCAGGCGCACCGAGTTGATGTTCCAGGTCGCGATCGACAATGCCATGCGGGAGGTCTTTCCTTGGATGTGCTTTGTTAAAGCGGACGTCTTACTGCATAATTCCTTAAATCGGAATCGATTTAAGGATAAAATTATGCAGCATTCCAAAGTGTTACAGCGACCCTTTGCGCGTCTGAAACGACGCGCGGCGCTGTCAGGGCTTTTGTCGCGCTTGGCCAATGGATTTGCAGCCGATATTGACAGTTGTGTCCGGTGATATCTATTGCCGTCCAGGCTTCATTTGCTGCGATGGATACGACGCGGCTTCTCCAGGAAAGGTCCCCGGATGATCCGGCATCTCGCCCCCGAGGATTTCGACGTCTTTCGCCGCATCCGGCTCGAAGCGCTGCGCGCCGAGCCTGCCGTCTTTGCCAGCAGCGCCGCGGATTGGGAAAAGCTGCCGGATGACGAGTGGCGCCGCCGCCTGACCGCTGCTGCAGTCTTTGTCGATTTTCACGAGGAAGAGCCGGTTGCCATCATGGGGCTCATTCGGCAAGGCGCAAGCAAGATGGCGCACCGCGCAACCGTTGTCATGGTCTATGTGCGTCGCGACCGGCGCGGCGCCGGTCATGCGAAAGCGCTTCTCGAAGCGATTGTTCGCCATGCCCGCGAAGCCGGTATCCGCCAACTGGAGCTTGCCGTCAGTGGCGAAAACCCGGCAGCGATCCGGTTTTACCGGCGCGAGGGTTTTGTCGAGGCCGGCCGCATAGCCGGCGGCACGATCTACGAGGGACGGGAGATCGACGAGATTCTGATGACGCGGCGCATCGACGGCGAGGCGTCATCGGCCTGATGCTGTTCCGGAGGCGATCAAACAACCGGTCAAATCAGTGATAGCAGAAGGCGTCGTTTCAGATGCGGCTCATTTCGACTTGTTGCGCACGTCGTCGTAAGGAATCTGGAAGACCTTGTCGTCCATCGGCACGCCGTTCTTGACGTTGAAGATCATCACCGACGTATCCTTCTTCTGCGCGTCGGTGATCGTCCATTGGCGCAGATCATAGGTCTTCGGGTCGAACATCAAGGTGATCGTCGCGTCGCCGAAGACGCTTCTGTCGCCCAGCACGATGGTAATCAGATCGGGCTCTTCCTTGACGTCGCGCACCATCTTGCCGGTCAGGTCGATATTGTCTGACAAGAGCAGCTTCAGCGGCGTCTTCGACAACGGATAGATGTCCCAGGTCTTCATTTTCTGATTGCCGATGACGACCGACTTGCCGTCGGCGATCACGCGCATCGGCGAGGGGGCCTCATAGTTGAAGCGGATCTTGCCGGGACGGCTGATATAGAACTTGCCGCCCGTCTGCTCGCCACGCGGGCCGAACTGTACGAACTCGCCGCTCATCGTCTTCACGGAGGCGAAATGATCGGCGATTTTCTGGGCGACGCCCGCTTGCGCCCGGGCGGGTTCGATGGGAAGGCCGATGGTGGCCAGGGCAGCGAAAGCCGCGAGGCCACCGACAAGCCATCGGCGCGGCAGAGAAAACGCGGGTTTCTGCCCGCGGCGGCCGGTTTCGCTGTCTGTCATGGCAATCTCCTTCATTTCCAGTCTCATGTGGAGCGCAAGTGCGGCGCCTTCAAGGCGGCTCCCGCGCCCGCCCTCAATTCCCCGTGGGGTCGCGCGGGGCCCTCCGTCCGGCCGGCTCGACAAGGGGCGTGCGCGGTTTTACCGGCCGGTGATTTCGCTTTCCGTGGGCACCAGGATCTCGCGTTTGCCGGCATGATTGGCAGGCCCGATGATGCCCTCCTGTTCCATGCGTTCGATCAGCGAGGCGGCGCGGTTGTAACCAATGCCGAGGCGGCGCTGAACGTAGGAGGTCGAGGCCTTGCCGTCGCGCAGTACGATGGCGACCGCCTGGTCGTAGGGATCGTCGGATTCGGCGAGATTGGAGGTGCCGGCCGGGCCGCCGCCTTCGGCGTCCTCGTCGTCATCCTCAGTGATGGCGTCGAGATATTGCGGTGCCCCTTGCGTCTTCAGGTAGGCGACCACGTCCTCGACCTCAGTATCAGACACGAAGGGACCGTGGACGCGCTGGATGCGGCCGCCGCCGGCCATGTAGAGCATGTCGCCCATGCCGAGCAGCTGTTCGGCGCCCTGTTCGCCGAGAATGGTGCGGCTGTCGATCTTCGAGGTCACCTGGAAGGAGATGCGGGTCGGGAAGTTCGCCTTGATCGTGCCGGTGATAACGTCGACGGAGGGGCGCTGCGTTGCCATGATGACATGGATGCCGGCGGCGCGGGCCATCTGGGCCAGGCGCTGGACGGCACCTTCGATGTCCTTGCCGGCGACCATCATCAGGTCGGCCATCTCGTCGATGATGACGACGATATAGGGCATTGGAGCCAGGTCGAACTCTTCCGTTTCGTAAGTCGCCTCGCCGGTCTGGCGGTCGAAGCCGGTCTGGACGGTGCGGCTGATCTGCTCGCCCTTGGCCAGCGCCTGCTCGACGCGGCTGTTGAAGCCGTCGATATTGCGCACGCCGATCTTCGACATCTTCTTGTAGCGCTCTTCCATTTCGCGCACGGTCCATTTCAGCGCGACGACGGCCTTCTTCGGATCGGTGACGACGGGCGAGAGCAGATGCGGAATGCCGTCATAAACGGAGAGTTCGAGCATCTTCGGATCGATCATGATCAGGCGGCATTGCTCCGGCGTCAGGCGATAGAGCAGCGAGAGGATGAAGGTGTTGATGGCGACGGATTTGCCGGAGCCGGTGGTGCCGGCAACGAGCAGATGCGGCATCTTGGCGATATCGGCGATGACGGGCTCGCCACCGATGTTCTTGCCGAGCGCCATGGCGAGCTTCGCCTTGCTCTGTTCGAAATCGCGGCTGCCCAGGAGTTCACGCAGGTAGACGGTTTCCCGGCGCTGGTTCGGCAGTTCGATCCCGATGGCATTGCGGCCGGGCACGACGGCGACGCGGGCAGCGATCGCCGACATCGAGCGGGCGATGTCGTCGGCAAGACCGATGACGCGCGACGACTTGATGCCGGGGGCGGGCTCCAGTTCGTAGAGCGTGACGACCGGACCCGGGCGGACATGGATGATCTCGCCCTTGACGCCGAAATCCTCCAGCACGCCTTCCAGCATGCGGGCATTCTGCTCCAGCGCATCGGCCGACAGCGTCGCGTCACGCGAGACATTCTTCGGCTCGGCCAGGAAATGCAGCGGCGGCAGGACGAAATCGTCGTCGTTGGAGACAAAGGAGGCCTGCGCCTCCCGCTCGCCGCGCTGACCGGTCTTCGGGCGCGGGGCGGCCGGAATAACGCGTGGGCTGAGTTGCGACGGCGGCTGCTTGCGTGGTGCCGGCACCGGCGCCCAATCGGCAGCGGGATCGATGTCGTCCTCGTCGTCGTCCGGCATGATACCAGCCGGGCGGCGCCCTGTGTCGAGGAAATCATCATCGTCATCATCGTCGATCGACATCGGCGGCGCTGCGACGACGCGGCGCTCGCTGCGGTCAAGTGAGGGCTCGACCCGCTCGGCGCGGGACATGACCTTCGACCGCACCGGCTCGTTCAGCGTGCCGAACTCGTCGGTGTTGAAGTCGTAGGGCTCGTCGTAGTGGCGCGAGGCCGGCTTGCGGCGGCCGCTGAGGCCGAACAGGCGGCGGAAACGCGCCTGGGCGGTGAAGCGCATATGGGTGAGCGCCCCGGCGAGGACCATGACGATGCCTTCTGATTCGTCGTCTTCCATCTCATCGCTGACCGTGCGTGCCTTGCTGGGCGCCGGAGCGGGGACCGGCATATCCTCTTCCGGATCGGAAACCCCGATCAGACCGGCGCTATAGACCAGGAAATAGGTGGCGGGCAGGGCAAGCAAGATGCCAAGCACCGTGCCGAACGTGCCGGACGGAAAGGTGCCGGTGAAAAGCGCGGGAAACCTCAGGATCATGTCACCGAAAACGCCGCCGAGGCCGCTCGGCAGCGGCCAGGTGACCGGCGCGGGAATGCAGCCGAGAGCGGCGGAGGCGAGGACTGAGCCGCCGAACCATGCCGCGGCGCGCTTGGGGATGCAGTCGAAGGGTTTGCTGAAGATCAGCACCAGGGCCCAGGCAACGACGGGAAGCAGCGCCACGACGCTGGCAATGCCGAAGAACTGCATGAAGATATCGGCGAAGGCCGCACCCGTATAACCAAGAACGTTGGTCGGGGCGTCCGCTGTCGCATAGGAGAAGCTCGGATCGGAGACGTTCCAGGTCGATAGAGCGGCGACGGCGAAGCCGAGCGCGGCAAACAGCGAGAAGCCCGCCAGCGCGGCCACCTGCCTCAAGACAAATGTGGAAAGCACAAACCGGTTGGAACGGTTGTCGAATACCGCCTGATTGCTTCTGCTCATGGTGACCTGCTGCCTGTTCGTCTGCAAAGCGCAATGCGCACATGCTTCCACCGTAAGCAGAGGAGGGTTAAAGCCCTATTAACCTTGATGCTTCGTTTACGGGAAACGCTTCTGCCGGGCTGGTTTTCCACGGCCGGGGCAAACCGACCACAAAAAAAGCCCGGATGCGAGATCCGGGCAAAGATGCGGTTTCGTGAGACACGAGACCGCGACGGGACTGGGCACGGAGCCGGTTTTCCCGGCTCCGCAATTTCTCAGGAGTGATAGGCGGCTTCGCCGTGGGACGAGAGGTCGAGACCTTCGCGCTCGGCTTCGACGGTGACGCGCAGGCCGACGATCACGTCGACGATCTTGTAGAGGATCGCCGAGCCGATGCCCGACCACAACAGCGTGACGACGACACCCTTGAACTGCGACAGGACCTGGGTTGCCGTTCCGGCGTAGCCGGCTGCGAAATCGGCGGTCGAGTAATCGACGATGCCTGCGCCGCCCAGCGCCGGGTTGACGAAAACGCCGGTCAGCAGCGCGCCGAGGATACCGCCGATGCAGTGAACGCCGAAGACATCGGCCGTGTCGTCGTAACCGAACTTGTTCTTCACCGCGGAGACGAAGAAGTAGCAGATCGGCGAGACGACGAGACCCATGACGATGGCACCCATCGGGCCGACGAAGCCGGCGGCAGGCGTGATGACGACGAGGCCTGCGACAGCACCCGATACCGCGCCGAGGATCGAGGCCTTGCCCCGGGTGAAGGTTTCGACAACCGACCAGGAGATGACGGCGGCAGCAGCGGCAACGAAAGTGTTGATCATGGCGAGCGCGGCATAGCCATTGGCTTCAAGGTTGGAACCGGCGTTGAAGCCGAACCAGCCGACCCAGAGAAGGGAGGCGCCGACCATGGTGAGCGTCATGGAGTGCGGAGCCATCATGTCCTTGCCGAAGCCGGTGCGCTTGCCGATCATGATGCAGCCGACGAGGCCCGCGATACCGGCATTGATGTGAACGACGGTGCCGCCCGCGAAGTCGATGGCGCCGAAGCCGAAGATCAGGCCGGACGGATCGGCGTAGAGGCTCGGGCCGCCCCAGAACCAGACCATGTGGGCGATCGGGAAGTAGATGAAGGTCAGCCACAGGATCGTGAACAGGATCACGGCGGAGAACTTCACGCGTTCGGCGAAGGCGCCTACGATAAGGGCGGGGGTGATCGCGGCAAAGGTCATCTGGAAGATGACGAATGCCAGTTCCGGAATGACGACGCCCTTGGAGAAGGTTTCAGCGACGGTCGTCGTGTCGACGCCGGCGAGGAACAGCTTGGAGAAGCCGCCGATAAAGGAATTCATGCTGCCGCCGGCCGTGAAGGCCATGGAATATCCATAGGTGACCCAGACGATCATCGCGACGGCGGCGATCATGAGAACCTGCATCATGACGGACAGCATGTTCTTGGAGCGGACGAGGCCACCGTAGAACAGGGCAAGGCCGGGAACGGTCATCAGGAGCACGAGCGCCGAGGACACCAGCATCCAGGTGGTATCGCCCTTGTCCGGAACCGGCGCTGCGGCCACGGCTTCGGCAGCAGCCGGCGCCGTTTCCTGCGCAAAGGCAATGGCCGGGGCGAGGAAGGCTGCGGCCGCAGCGCTCACGCGTCCGAGAGAGGTGGAAAGATTAAATGAGGACATTGAAATGTAGCTCCCTGAACAGCCGTGACTTACAGCGCTTCTGAATCGGTTTCGCCGGTGCGAATGCGCACCGCATGGTCAATCGAATAGACGAAGATCTTGCCGTCGCCGATCTGGCCGGTCTTGGCCGCGGATGCGATCGCCTCGACGGCCTTGTCGACGATCTCGGAGGCGACGGCGATTTCGATTTTCAGCTTCGGCAGGAAGCTGACGGCATATTCGGTGCCGCGATAGATTTCCGTGTGTCCCTTCTGGCGCCCGTAACCCTTGACCTCGGTCACGGTCAGGCCCTGGATACCGACAGCGGTGAGGGCTTCGCGAACCTCATCGAGCTTGAACGGCTTGATAATGGCCATCACAATTTTCATCTGGTTTCCCATCCTTGTTCATGTCGGCTCGGGGCCGTCTCTCCTTGCCGCCGAGTACAAATTCCTCAACGACCGCGCATTGCTATTCAAGGCGCGTGCCAGATTCGAAACGGGATCTTAACCCTATGAAAAGACACGGAAAAGCCACATTTTTCCGGGCGCGGCCGGAAAAATGTTAAAAAAACATCAATTTTAACGATGAAAAAATGGGCAAAAAACAAAAAATGACGTTTTTTTATTCAGATGCCTTTTTCCGGATCAAGCCTTCCTGGGCGACCGAGGCAATCAGGACGCCGGAGCGGTCAAAAAGGCTGCCCCGCGTCATGCCGCGTGCGCCAAAGGCGCTCGGGCTGTCCTGGGTGTAAAGCAGCCAGTCATCCATGCGGCAGGGCCGGTGGAACCACATGGCGTGATCAAGGCTCGCCACCTGCAGGTCGCGGTCGAAGACGGAGGTGCCATGGGCATAAAGCGCCGTGTCGAGCAGGGTCATGTCGGAGATATAGGCAAGTACAGCCGCCTGGATATGGCGCTCGTCCGGAACGGTGCCGACCGCCTTCACCCACACGTCCTGCACGGGCTCCAGCCTGTCGCGCGAGAAATAATGCTTGAGCGAGACGGGGCGGATCTCGATCGGCCGCGGGCGTTCCCAGTAGCGCCGAACCGCTTCGGGCGCATTGACGAGGAATTGCTCCTTGATGTCCTGCTCGCCCATCAGGCTTTCCGGCGGCGCCACGTCCGGCATGGCGATCTGGTGGTCGAAGCCGTCCTCATCGAACTGGAAGGACGCTGACAGCGCGAATATCGCCTTGCCGTGCTGGATGGCGACGACGCGGCGGGTGGCGAAGCTCGATCCGTCACGGATACGGTCGACATCGTAGATGATCGGCACCGCCGGATCGCCGGGCCGCATGAAATAGGCGTGCAGCGAATGCACGTAGCGGCCTTCGCTGACGGTGCGCTGCGCCGCCACCAGCGCCTGGCCGATGACCTGTCCGCCGAAGACGCGCTGCCAGCCGACCTGAGGCGAGCGGCCGCGAAACAGGTTTTCCTCGAGCTTCTCCAGATCCAGCGTCTGCAGGAGGATATCCATCGGGGCGGGCATCGGGGCGGGGTTGTCATGGGGGCGCGACATTTCGGCAATCTCCAGCGGTCGAATGGCGTCGGTGGTAGGAAGGGGCGCAGCAATGATCTATATAGGCAAGAAGCAATGCTCAAGAGTGACGGGAGAACGAGAGATGATCGATGTGCTGATTGCGGGCGGCGGTTATATCGGCCTGTCGCTGGCCGTATCCGTCAAAAAGGCGGCGCCGCATCTTGCCGTGACCGTGATCGATGCCACGGCAAAGGGCGCCTGGAAGAAGGACGAGCGCGCCTCGGCGATCATCGCCGCCGCCTCGCAGATGCTCGACGTGCTCGGCATCTGGAGCGAGATCGAGCCGGAAGCCGAGCCGATCAAACGCATGGTGATCACCGATTCGAAAACCGCCGATCCGGTCCGCCCGGTGTTCCTGACGTTTGAAGAAGGCGGGGTCGAGGGGCGGCCCTTTGCCCATATGGTTCAGAACGTGGCGCTGGTTGGTGCGTTGCGCAAGGCTGCCGGCGCGCTTGGTATCGATATCCGCCAGTCGGAGGTCGCCAAGGATTTCAAGAGCGGCGATCATGCGGTCTCGGTCACACTGTCGAGTGGCGACGTGCTCGAGGCGCGGCTGCTGGTTGCCTGCGACGGTGTGCGCTCGAAGCTGCGCGACGCCGCCGGCATCAAGACCGTCGAATTCGACTATGGGCAGTCCGGCATCGTCACCACCGTCGAGCACGAGCGTCCGCATGAGGGCACGGCGGAGGAGCATTTTCTGCCAGCCGGTCCCTTTGCGACGCTGCCGCTCAAGAACAACCGTTCATCGCTGGTCTGGACGGAGTGGACGCACGACGCGGAGCGGCTGATCGCCAGCGACGACCTCGTCTTCGAGGAAGAGCTGGAGCGCCGCTTCGGCCACAGGCTCGGCACGCTGAAGGTCGTCGGCGGACGGCAGGCCTTTCCGCTCGGCCTGACCTTGGCGCGCGATTTCGTCGCCCCGCGTTTTGCCCTTGCGGGCGATGCCGCGCACGGCATCCATCCGATTTCCGGCCAGGGCCTCAATCTCGGCTTCAAGGATGTGGCGGCGCTGGCGGAGACCATTGTCGATGCGGATCGCCTCGGTCTCGATATCGGCTCGCTCGCGGTGCTCGAGCGCTACCAGAGCTGGCGGCGCTTCGACACCTTCCGGATGGGCGTGACGACCGACGTGCTGAACCGGCTATTTTCCAACGATATCACGCCGGTCCGGGCGCTGCGCGATTTCGGCCTGGGGCTTGTCGATCGCATGCCGTCGCTGAAGTCGTTCTTCATCCGTCAGGCGTCGGGGCTTGGCGGCGACAATGATCCGAAGATGCTGGCTGGGCAGCCGATCTGAGCGGTCAATCTTCGATCTCGCGCGCCTCGGAGATCAGCATGATCGGTATGCCGTCGCGGATCGGATAGGCGAGCTTTGCCTTTTCCGAGATCAGTTCATTGTCGGCAGCGTTATAGCTGAGGCGGCCCTTGGTCAGCGGGCAGACGAGAAGTTCAAGCAGTTTCGGGTCCACGCGGCTGGTCCTGTCTTCCATCATTTGCGCCTACTGCAGAATATTTTCGATATCGCCGAAACTGCGGGCAAGCACGATTTCGGTGATGGCGATCAATGTTTCGGCGCGGGTCTTGAGATCGGGAGCTTCCAGCAACGCCTGTTTCTCGGCCGGGCCGTAGGGCGACATCATCGCCATTGAGTTGACCAGCGTCGCATTGCTCGCCCGCTCGACGCTTTCCCAGTCCGCCTCCAGCTTGTTGGCGTCGAGATAGGCCCGGAAGGCGGCCAGCAGGGCTTCCCGGTCGACCTGCGCCTCATCGTCCGGGCCGTTGAGATCGGTGGCGAAAGGGGCGATGTGGAAATTGCGATAACCCTTCGTCGGATGCTGTTCGTCGAACAGGCGGAAGCGACAGATGCCGGTCAGAGACGTCAGGTAGCGGCCGTCCTCCATTTCGGCGAAGGAGGTGATCCGGCCGACGCAGCCGACCTGGCAAAGCGCCTGCACATGCGCCTGCCCGGCTTCCTCGCGCGATTCGCCGAAGGAGGGCTGGACCATGCCGATCAGGCGGTTTCCGGCCAGCGCATCGTCGAACATGGCAAGGTAGCGCGGCTCGAAAATGTTCAGCGGCAATTGCGAGCCGGGAAGCAAAAGCACGCCCGTCAGCGGAAATACCGGAAGCGTATCCGGCAGGTCCTGAGGCCTCAGATAACGTGCATTTCCCACTTGCATTTCCGACCATACCCCGTCGCTGTCAGGCGCTTTCTTGGTGATTGCGGTGGCGCCGCCGCCTGGGCCGCCGCCTATGGACAAGAAATGGTGCGCCCGCCTGAAATCTCAAGAGAGCGCGTCACAAAGCTGTCACGAGAAAAGGATCGACGACAGTTTCCGTCGTGCGGAGAGTGTCGCCGGGTCCATCGGACCCCAGACGTCGAAGAACTGCAGCAACTCGCGCCGGGCGCCGTCGTCCTCAAAGGCCCGGTCGCGCTTCATCACCTTCAGGAGGTGATCGGCAGCCGCCGCGCGGTCGCCCTCGACATTGCGGATCTTGGCAAGCTTGATACGCGCGGCGTGATCGTCCGGATCGGCAGCGAGCAGTTGCTCCAGTTCATCGGGATCGCCGAGCTTGCGGGCTTCCTCGATCTGGTCAAGTTTTTTCAACACGGCAATGATGCCGGCATCCTTGGTGAGCGCCTCGGACAGATTGGACAAGACATCGCGCGCCTGCTCAAAGTCGCCGGCGGCGATCAGGGAATTGGCAAGGCCTGCCAGCGCCGCGGCATTTTCCGGATCTGCCTGCAGCACCGCGCCGAAAAGGCCGGCGGCGCTCTGAAGGTCGCCCTGGTCGAGCAGCGTCTTTGCCTCGGTCAGCGCCGCCTCGATCTCGGCTGCCCGGTCATCGACCACGGGACCGGCGATCTTGTCGATGAATTGGCGGATCTGGCTTTCAGGCACCGCTCCCATGAAGCCATCGACCGGACGGCCACCGGAAAAGGCGATGACGGCGGGGATCGACTGGATGCCAAGCTGACCGGCGATCGACGGATGATCGTCGATGTTCATCTTGACGAGCTTGACGCGGCCCTGAGCCTCGGTGACGACCTTTTCGATGACCGGCGTCAACTGCTTGCAGGGACCGCACCAGGGGGCCCAGAAATCGACGAGAACCGGCTGCTGGCGCGAGGCCTCTAGCACGTCGCGGGGGAAGTTGGCGGTGGTCGTATCCTTGATCAGGTCGCCGGCAGGTGCCGCTGCGGGAGCCTTGGCCGCCGCGCCGCCGTAGCTCGCCGTCGCGGTCATCTGGTTGCCATAGGATCCTGCATAGGGGTTGTCGCTGCCGCTCATCCATGTCTCCTCGCGAACGTCTTCGTCCGTCTGCCCGTCACTGCTCGGTTATCCCGTCAAAGATCGTATGTCAGGACGTCACTTTCAAGACAAGCGGTTCATGTCCCGTCGCCTCGATAAAGCGCAGCAGATCCCTGGGGGCGATCGAAGTCGTCGCATCGTTGGCGAGCGGATGGCAATTGACGATCTCGTCCTTCATCAGTTCCTCGTCGACGATGATCTTCACTTGTCTCTCGGTGTCGTTGATTACGCCGAAGGCTGTGACGGCGCCGGGAATGACGCCCAGATATTCCATCAGCTTCTCCGGCCGGCCGAAAGAAACCTTGCTGGCGCCGCCGATGATGGTGTGCACAGTCTTCAGATCGACGGTCGCGTTCTCTTCGACGGTCAAGAGGAAATAATTGTCCTTCTTGTCCTTCACGAACAGGTTTTTTGTATGTCCGCCGGGGATCTCGTCGCGCAGCGCGACCGATTCGGCGACGGTAAAGACGGGCTCGTGCCGCTTGGTCGTGTGCGCAATGCCGAGGCTGTCCAGAAACTCGAACAATTCATCCTGCGTCTTCGGCGGCACTTCACTCATGACGGGGTTCCTTCGGCTTGAAAAATGGCGGTCATCATTTACGGCGAAGGCCAGACAAGCGCAATCGTTGTAATTGGGAAGGCTGCAAAACGCCCTGTTTTCAGGGGCTTGCGACATGCCGGCAAAAATTTCTTCCACAAGCCGTCATTTCCCTGTTGCATTTGGAAAACGGCTGGGCCATATAGCGCCCGTCGCCGCAACGCAGCGACCTTCGGCCACCGACTACCCCAGGCCGTCGACAATGAGCGGGTGTAGCTCAGGGGTAGAGCACAACCTTGCCAAGGTTGGGGTCGAGCGTTCGAATCGCTTCACCCGCTCCATTTTTCTCCTAGAAATCAATGTTACTGGTGTGTCGTACGGTACCGCTGGTACCGCATAGGGTTCAGCCTCCGAGCATCTGCAAAGCCTCGCCCACGGAAATGGCAACGGCGGCAAGATCAAATGCGGGTGGCAAAAGGTGCGGGCACGAACGCAACGTTTTGTTCGATAGTGGGAACAAATGTTCCTGTGTCTGGCGAAATGAAATCAGAACGCTTCATGTTGCCTCGGTATAAGCTTCGTAGCCAGATTATAGCTGGACGGGCGTTTTCTATAAAGTGAGTCTACGGCTTATAGGAAAGCAAATTCTGAAAAATCAACATTGTGTGCATTTCAGTTTTTACCTTCTATATGTTGATATTCGGAAGGCATTGATTTCTTGTCTTTACCCCCGTCCCACATACGGCATCTTCGTCGCCATCACCGTCATCGTCAGTACGTTGGCGTCAAGCGGCAGGCTCGCCATGTAGACGATGGCGTCGGCGACGAGTTTGGTGGGGATGGTCGGTTCGCTGGCGGTTTCGCCATTGGCCTGTAGCACACCGCCGCTCATGCCGGCAGTCATTTCGGTCGAGGCGTTGCCGATGTCGATCTGGCCGCAGGCGATGTCGAAGGCGCGACCGTCAAGGGCTGTCGATTTGGTAAGGCCGGTGATGGCGTGCTTCGTCGCGGTATAGGGCGCCGAGAACGGGCGTGGCGTCGAGGCGGAGATCGAGCCGTTGTTGATGATGCGGCCGCCCCGCGGCGTCTGCGCCTTCATCAGCTTCATCGCCTGCTGGGTGCAGAGGAAGGCGCCGGTCAGGTTTGCGGCGACGATGGCGCTCCACTGCTCGAAGGTGATGTCCTCCATCGGTACGGCGGGCAGGCTCATGCCGGCATTGTTGACGAGCAGGTCGAGGCGGCCGAAATCGTGGCGGATGGTCTGAAACAAGGTGGCGACCGATTGCGGATCGCCGACATCGGCAGCGAATGCCCTGACCGTGCCGGTGGTATGCGTGGCCATGTCTATTGCGGTCGCTTGCAGAACGTCGGAGCGGCGGCCGGAAATGACGACGGTGAAGCCGTGGTCCAGCAGCGCCTCGGCAATGGCACGGCCGATGCCGGTGCCGCCGCCGGTCACCAATGCGATCTTTTCTCTTCCCGTCATCGTTTCCACTCCTCCGCGGCTGAGCTTACCCGCAGCCGCGTCAAAGAGGAACGCGCCGCGAGCTGGCCATTGAAGCCGTATCTGAGCAGGATGTCAGCTTCTGGTAAAGACGTAGTCTGTTTCCTGCCGCAGTGTCTCGCCGGGCCGCAGCACGGCTTGCGGGAAATTCGCATGGTTGACCGCGTCCGGCCAGATCTGCGTTTCCAGGCAGAAGCCGGCGAAGGGGCCGTAGCGGCGGCCTTCGAGGCCGGGGACCGGGACATTCATCTTGAAGCCGGTGTAGAACTGCACGCCGGGCTCAGTGGTACGGACCTCCAGCGAAACGCCGGAATTGATGCTGCGCACCAGGGCGACCGACTGCTTGGGGCCGCGGGCGTCGGCCAGACAGAAATTGTGGTCGTAGGCGATCTTGTCGCCTTCCATCTGGCGGCGCAGCGGCGTCATTGACCGCAGGTCGAAGGCGGTGCCCTCGACGCTCGCGATTTCACCGGTCGGCACCTGCAGCGCATCCGTCGGCAGATAGTGATTGGCGGCGATCATTGCGTCGTGGCCGAGTGCGTCGGCGGCGCCGTCGAGATTGAAATAGCTGTGCTGGCAGACATTGCAGATCGTGGCGCGGTCGGTCGTGCTCTCGTAGATGACATTGAGGACGCCGCCGTAACTTACTCTATAGGTGCAGGTGACGGTGCAATTGCCGGGATAGCCGGCGCGGCCATCAGGATCGACGATCGTGAGCACGACCCGATCTTCGGCTTTTTCGACGATGGTCCAGAGACGCTTGGCGATGCCGTCGCTGCCGCCGTGCAGATGGGTCACGCCCTTCTCATTGCATTCGAGCTGGTAGGCGGTGCCGTCAATTGCAAAGCGGCCGCCGCCGATGCGGTTAGCGTTGCGGCCCGGCGTCGCGCCGAAATAGGGGGAGTGATCGAGGTAGTCCTGAAAACTCTCGAAGCCGAGAACCAGCGGTGCTGCGTGTCCGTCGAGGCGCAGGTCCTGGATGACCGAGCCCCAGGTGAGGATATTTACGGTCAGCCCGCCGCCGCGGATGGTCAGGCGTTGAACCGGTTCGCCAGTCGGCAGATGGCCGAAGATTTCAGTTTCTGTCTGCACGGCTATTCTTCCTCCACTTTTCCCGGCGGCAAACTGCGTCATTTCGAGCAGGGCGGCAACCGAAAAGTCATACAATTCACGGGTGGATTGCCGGTACTGAAAGCGGGCACACGCAAGCGCCGGCAGGCGGTTTCGTACAAGGCCAGACAGGCCTTCCAGAGGCGCCGCCGGCGCGTTCGAGCGGCCCGATCACCAGGCTTGCCGTCATGTCCTGTCCTTGCCGATATCGGCGAGATCATACGGCGTTGTCTGGTAGATATCGTTGATCCAGTTGCAGAACAACAGGTGCGCGTGGCTGCGCCAGCGGTTCTGCGGCGGCAGTGACGGGTCGTTGTGCGGGAAATGGTTGTGCGGCATCTTGATCGGCACGCCGGCGTTCACGTCGCGGAAATATTCGTCCGACAGCGAGGTCGAATCATATTCGACATGATTGAAGACGTAGAGGCGGTTGCCCGTCTTCTCATGCACGAAACAGACGCCCATCTCGTCGGATTCCATCAATATCTCGAGCCCCGGCACCTTTTCGATGTCGGCGCGGCGCACTTCGGTCCAGCGCGACACCGGAATCTGGAAATCGTCGGAAAAGCCGTTGAGATAGACCGAGGCCGGGTTGAGATTGTGGTGGCGGTAGACGCCGAAGGCCTTTTCCTTCAGCGTGTATTTCGGCACCCGGTGGAAATGGTAGATCGCCGCCATGGCGCCCCAGCAGATGTTGAGCGTCGAATGAACGTTGGTATGCGTCCAGTCGAGGATCTGCTGCATCTCCTGCCAATAGGTCACGTCCTCATAGTTCAGCATCTCCACAGGCGCGCCGGTGATGATGAGACCGTCGAACTTGCGGTGCTTGATCTCGTCCCAGGTGTCATAGAAGGCGAGCAGATGGTCTTCCGGTGTGTTCTTCGCCTTGTGGCCGCCCAGCCGGATCAGCGAAAACTCGACCTGCAGCGGCGTGGCGCCGACGAGGCGTGCCATCTGCACCTCGGTCTTGATCTTGTTCGGCATGAGGTTCAGGAGCCCGATCTGCAGCGGGCGGATGTCCTGACGGATCGCCGCGGTTTCGGTCATGACCCGCACGCCCTCTTTGACGAGGGTTTCGAAGGCGGGCAGCGTATCGGGTATCTTGATGGGCATGGGCAAAACTCGGGTCAGGACAAGCGGAACAAAAAAACCGGCAACGACAAGATCGCTACCGGCCCGCCTGCTTGCGCATGCACGGCCCTTTAGCGATTTATTTAACGTGGCTGCAAGCCGGCCGGCCAAATCACCACGAGACGTCTAAATAGCGCCTGTCTGCGTTGGAATCAATGTTGGAATCAATGAGGGACGCGCGGCCGCGCAAAGCGGGCCTTCTTTAGCGTCGGGCTGACCGCTTCGCCGACAGGCCGGCGGCAAGCGCCGTGCCGAAGTTGTGACTAGAGACAGCGTCCCGGTCGTCGCGGTCCCGGTCGTCGCGTGGGCCGACATTGTCGTGGCCGCCGGAAAAATGCGCGCGGCCGCAAAATACGGCAGTGCAGCATGGAACTTATTCGCTCCCCGCGCGTTGGGACATGTTCAGTCCTGACCTGCGCGTGGAACGGGACTGCTACCCGCGGCCCTCTCTTCCGGCCTCGGCTTCTAGGCAGGGAAGTAGGGCGGTTCGAATGCTGGTCAAGCTTAGGCAGCGGAAATCCCGAAATACGATCGACTTATCGTTCAGCGGCACACCCCGTGTGCCCCTCATGGAGTAGCCGATGAAAAACCTCTCAGCAGACAGGCGCATGATCAAGATCGCCATGGCGGCCCCCTATCTCGAACGGGACGAGGAGCATGCCCTGGCGCTGGCATGGAAAGACCATAACGATCAGGAAGCCCGAAACAAGATCGCCATGGCCCATATGCGGCTGGTGGTCTCGATGGCGTCGAAGTTTCGCAATTTCGGCCTGCCGATGAGCGACTTGGTGCAGGAGGGCCATATCGGCCTGCTGGAAGCCGCCGCCCGCTTCGAGCCGAGCCGCGAGGTCCGCTTCTCGACCTATGCCAGCTGGTGGATCCGCGCCTCGATGCAGGATTATGTGCTGCGCAACTGGTCGATCGTGCGCGGCGGCACGTCTTCGGCGCAAAAGGCCTTGTTCTTCAACCTGCGCCGCCTGCGCGCCAAGCTCGCTCAGGGCGACCGGCAGCTGACCGCGCGCGCCGTGCACGAGGAAATCGCCGCGGCACTCGGCGTCAGCATTGCCGACGTGCAGACGATGGATGCGCGCCTCTCCAGCAATGATGCCTCGCTGCAGGCGCCGATCTCGTCGGGCGATGCCGACAGCGGCGAACGGCTCGATCTTCTCGCCTGTGACGCGCCACTGCCGGACGAGCAGGTCTCCGAGATGATCGACCAGGAACGGCGGCGCATCTGGCTCAGCCACGCGCTTTGCCAGCTGAACGAGCGGGAAATGAAGATCATCCGCGCCCGCCGCCTGTCGGAAGACAGCGCCACCCTTGAAGAGCTCGGCGCCGATCTCGGCATCTCGAAGGAGCGAGTCCGCCAGATCGAGACCCGGGCACTGGAGAAGCTGAGGATCGCGCTGGTCGCCGAAGCACCGGTGCTGGCGACGCTGCCGCATTGAGCGGTATCAGCGCGTCCAGCGCCAACCACCGAAGGTGCGGGAAAGGCTGGGAAGCCATTATAACCGGGGGCGCCGTCTCGACGCTCGATCTATCGCTGCGCGTACCGTGCACGGGCACGTTTTCGCGCTCAATGCCGAATTCGCCCAAGCGCTTGGTCTCTCACCATCCGATCGATCGCCGCTTCCGGTGAGAGGCGGTTTTTCCGCGTGCGGTCCTACTCCGAGATGATCTTGACCCTGTCGCCCGGCTTGACGGTCGATGTCACCTGCATGGCGTTGATCAGGCGGAAGAGATCGAGCTTGCGGTCGGTGCCCATCATCCGGGCCGAGAGCGTCGCCAGCGTATCGCCGGGCTTGGCCGTGACGACGCGGATGCGCAGCGGCTTCAGCGCGGCCGCTTCCTGCGGCATCATGCGGCGGAAGGATGCTCGCAGGACTTCGGCCATCGGCTCGAGGCTCGGCGCACCCTTCGGCACCGCCGTCAGGAAACGGTAGATCTGCGTATCGATGCGGATCACCGTGACGTCGAAATCCCAGCGCTCGGCCGAGGCGCGCGCGGTCGCAGCCTCAAGCCCGTTGATGGTGATCGGCCGGATGGTGTCAGGCTGCAGGCCCGTGACCCAGCCGCTGGCGATATAGTCGGTCAAGCTGCGGCGCTGCGTATCGGCAACGCCATCGAAGCGGATGGCGACTTCTCCCGGTCCGGTCGCCAGCACGGCTTCCGCCTTGTTGTCGATCTGGAAGCCGGACGGCACATCGAAACGAATGCCGAGCTTGCCGTGCAGGAACGTCTGGCCGCGGACGTAGCCTTCCTGCGGGCTGTCGCCATAGAGCAGCCCGTCGATGCCGGCGAGATAATACTCGCGGCCGCGGTCGCCGACCGTTCCTTCCGCGCCGAAAGCCCGCGCATGGCGGCGGGCGAGATCGACGCGCTGCGGCGCGCTCGGATGGCTCGACAGGAAGTCGAGGCTCTGGTCGCTGTCGGGATCGACCGAGGAGAACCGGCTATAGGCCGCCATCGCATCGAGGAAACGGGCGGCGGAATAGGGATCGTATCCGGCTTCGCCGAGCATGCGCACGCCGATGACGTCGGCCTGCAGTTCCTGGTTTCGCGAGAAGGCCGCAAGCCTGAGCTTGCCGCGCGCCAGGGCCTGCTTGCCGGCGAGGTCGCTGGAGAGTACTTCGGAGACGACGCGGCTGGCAATGACCTCCGCCTCCTCGCGCTGCTGCCGCTCGATACCGTGATTGGCCGTGACGTGCGCCATCTCGTGGGACAGCACCGCTGCCACTTCCGACGCATCGTCGGCAAGCGCCAACAGGCCGCGGGTGACGTAGAGATAGCCGCCGGGGAGCGCGAAGGCGTTGATCGCAGGCGAATTCAGGATGGTGATGCGGTAGGACTGGTTCGGATTTTCCGACACCGCCGTCAGCGCACCGGTGATCCGGGCAACGAGACGTTCGGTCCTTTCGTCCTTGTATTCGCCGCCATAGCTCGCGACGATGCGCGGGTGCTCGCGGGCGCCGACCTGGGCGCGCGGGTCGTTCTTCTGCACCTCCTCGACGATCTGCGGCGTCGAGGACGGCGCGACCTTCGGCTCATAGGTCTGTTCGATTACCGACTGGCAGCCGACAAGCAGCAGCATACCGGCGAGCGCGCTTGCAGCACGCAAGGATACGCCGGAGCTTTTCTCCGAAGACTGCGGATCCGTGCCTGTCGTTCTGTTCATGCCTCAGCTCGTTTCCAGTCTTTCGGGCCAGCCCCGCAAACATTTCCGCGGTCCGGCGCCGCGAAAATTCGGTATTCTTTACAGCCGCGTACATAGGTCAGGCAGCCATTGCAGCAATAGGACTGCTGTAGCCTATTCACGCCACGCGTGCCTAGCATATGCCGATAGAAATAGTTGCCCCGTGATATCCCTGCAACGGATACGCGAGCATGGCGCCGCGGAGATTTCGCGCTTGGCCGTCGCATAGGCCAACGTTCAAATTGTGGCAGTCATGGCAGGCGACGTCATTTTCCGAGAAACCGCGCAATGGCGGGACTATCGATATGGTCAAGGAATTGCGCCTTGGATTCGTGCAGCAGGACACGGCCCTCGTCGAGGAAGATGACGCTATCGGCCAGCGCCCGCACGTCGTCCGGATGGTGCGTGACGATCAACATCGTATTGCCCTCCTGCCTGTGCAGATCGATGAGCAGGCTGATCATGCCCGAGCGTAAGCCCGGATCGAGCGCCGCGAATGGCTCGTCGAGAAGAAGGACAGGTTTGTGCCGGACCAAGGCGCGCGCGAGCGCCACCCGCTGACGTTCTCCGCCGGACAACGTCGGTGGCAGCCGCTTGCCGAAGCCTTCGAGTCCGACGCGCATCAGCGCAGCCGCGATTTTTCCGCGCTCCTTCACGTCCAGTCGCAGGGCCGGATCGATGCCGAGCGCGATATTGGTGGCGACATCGAGATGCGAAAACAGGTTGTGTTCCTGGAAGATGACCGAGACCGGCCGGTTGGCCGGATCGCGGCGGGCGACATTTTCGCCAAGGATCTCGACCGCGCCCGAATCCGGGGTCTCGAAACCGGCGACGATATTGAGGAGGGTCGATTTGCCGGAACCGGAGGCGCCGGTGATGGCAACGATCTCGCCTTTCCTGATCGCGCAATCGAAGTGCAGCTGCGTCTTGTCCAACTGCAGGCGCACGCCGCCGAGGCGAATGGCAATCTCCGTGTCACGCGGCGGCATTCTTGCTCCCCTCCTTCGCCGCAGATGGCGTGCCGGCGATGGTCAGCAGGATGCAGACCAGGCCGAGAAACAGCGCAAGCCCCGCCGCATCAGTGGAACGGTAGCTGCCCATCCGGCTATAGAGTAGCCAGGGCAGCGTGACCATATCCTGCGATCCGAACAGCGCCACCGCTCCGAGATCGCCGAGCGACAGGGCGCAGGCAAAGGACAGCGCCATCAGCACCGGCTTGCGCAGGACCGGCCAGTCGACAAACCGCAGCCGGTGCCAGCCACCGAGCCCGAGGCTCGCGGCAAGCCTGCCGGTGCGGACCGAATGGCTGGTCATGGCCGGCTCCAGCACGCGGTAGACGAAGGGCAGCGCCATCAGCATGTTGATCAGGATGACGAGGAGCGGCGCAAGGGCGGCGACATCGCCGAGCGGTCGCAGAAGCAGGAACCACCCCGCCCCCAGAACGACGGGCGGCACCAGCAGCACCAGGGACGCGCTCATCGAAATCAAGCCGGCAAATCCGCGATGGAGCTTCGGTGGATGTCTCGGTGCGAGCGCGATCTGCCGCGAACGGATCATCAGCGCCGTCGCCGCGACGCAGAGCGTGCCTGACACAACCGCAATGGCAAGGCTGGTGACAAGGGCCTGCTGCGCCATCGGATCGCCCATCAGCTTCCAGAGATCGGACTGCAGACCGTAGGCGATGACGGAGCCGAGCGGCAGTGCAAGGAACAGCACGGCTAACACGATGGCCAGGCCGTCGCCCGCCTTGCCCGAAAGATTGCGACCGTCGAAGCGCCTGACCTCGCGTCCGCTGCCATGACCTTCCTCCACCTTTGGCGTCAACAGACGCATCGCCAGCAGCAACGCCCCCGTCAGGGCGATCTGCAGCAGCGACAGGGCAATGGCGCGCGGCGGATCGAAATCGAAGCGCAGTGCCTGATAGATCGCCACCTCGATGGTGCTCGCCGCCGGCCCGCCGCCGAGCGTCAGCACCAGGGTGAAACTGGTGACGCAGAGCATGAAGATGAGGCCGGCGATACCGGGCAGCAGGCCACGAATGGCCGGCCACTCGATGAAGCGGAAGATTGAAAGCGGCCGCATGCCGAGATTGGCGCCGACCAGCCAGTATTCGCCGGGAATTCGTTCCAGCCCGCCGATCATCAGCCGCGCGGCGAGCGGCAGATTGAAGAACACATGCGCCAGCAGGATGCCAGACAGGCCGTAAATGCTGATCGGCTGATCCAGGCCGAGCCAGGCAAAAGCCCTATTGAACAATCCCTGCCGCCCCCAGATACCGATCAGCCCCAAGGCGGCGACCAGCGCCGGCAGGCCAAGCGGCAGCGCCAGCAACCGGATGATCCAGACACGTCCGGGAAAGGACGGTTGCCGCGCCAGGGCACGCGCGACGGGAATGGCAAGCACGATCGACAGAAACGTCGAAAGCAAGGCCTGCAGCAGCGTAAACCGCATTACGCGCCAGACATAGGCGTCGAAGAGCCCCTCTTGCCCCACTGCACCTGGCTCATCGAAGGCAAGCAGCGTATAGGCTGCGAGGCAGACAAACAGAACGACGCCGCCGAGGCAGAGTGCCCCGGCGGCCACTGTCAGACGCTTTTCGAGACCGCCGGGCAATCGCAGCTCAGTTCTTGCTCATGGCAGCGAGCCATTCGTCGATCCAGGCCTTGCGGTTGGCGGCAACTTCGTCGGAAGACATCAGATAAGTCTTTCCCGGATGGACCAGTTTGCCGAAGGCCTCCGGCAACGGCTCCTTGGTGGCGGCCACCGGCAACATCCAGTTGGTCGTCGGGATGATCGACTGGAACTCCGGCCCGGTGACGAAGGAGAGGAAGTCCTTGGCGAGCGCCGGGTCCTTGGCAGTCTTCGTCATGCCAACCACTTCGATCTGGATGTAGTGACCTTCCGAGAACGAGGCTGCCTGATAGCGGTCGGTGCTTTCCGCGATCATGTGATAGGCAGGTGAGGTGGTATAGGACAGCACCATCGGCGCCTCGCCCTTGGTGAACAGGCCGTAAGCCTCCGACCAGCCGGGCGTCACCGTCAGGACGCGATCCTTGAGCTTGGCCCAGGCGGTACCGGCCTCGTCGCCGTAAACCGACTTCACCCACAGAAGCAGGCCGAGGCCCGGCGTCGAGGTGCGCGGGTCCTCGATGACGATCTTTTGGCTCGGATCGCCCTCCACCAGTTCCTTCAAGCTCTTCGGCGGCGTCTTCAGCGTCTCGGTATCGTAGATCACGGCGAAATGGCCGTAGTCGTACGGAACGAACGTATCGTCGGAGAAGCCGCCGGGAACCTTGACGGCGGACGTATCGACACCGTGCGGCGCGAAAAAGCCGGTCGCCTTGGCTTCGGAGACGAGATTGGTGTCGAGCCCGAGCACGATATCGGCCTTGGAGGCCGGCCCCTCGAGCTTCAGCCGGGTCAAAAGCTCGACGCCGTCGGCGACGCTGACATACTCCACCTTGCAGTCGCAGGTCTTTTCGAAGGCCTCAGCGACCTTGGCCCCCGGTCCCCATTCGCTGGTGAAGCTTTCATAGGTGTAGACGGTCAGCGTCTTGTCGGCGGCGGCCGCGGAAAACGATGTGGCGATTGCAGCAATCGCTGCGAAAAATGGAATGAATGTCTTGCGCATCGGCGCCTCCTTTAATCCAAGTGCTGGGAATAGGGCGCTGAAAGGTGCCGTCTAATCCCTCCGCCGGTGCAAACCGGATCAGGTTCCGCGGGTTGGCTTTCGAAAGCCTCTCAGCCAAACGTTCAAAAGAACGAACGGCACCCCGTTAGAGCAGGAGGAGATTTAGACTTGCGCGAAATGCTTGGCAAGGGGAGGTGAGTTCGGGCAACTGCCCCGACTGGCCGGGCGGCGTCACCCCGCTGTGACTTCGTAACATCTCCCCCTCAAGGGCAGGGCAATTGCCGATGGATTTGCGGCTCGCTCCCTCTTCTCCCCTGTGGGGAGAAGGTGGCGCAAAGCGCCGGATGAGGGGGCGGCAGGCACCGAGATTGCCGAGAAAACCCCCTCATCGCCTCGCATACGCTCGGCACTTCTCCCCGCCGGGGAGAAGAGGGAAAAGTCGCAAGTGCCTTCGATCCATATGCGACGCCCCTTCGATGGGGATTGTTCTTTTCCTTTGCGGCTTTTCGGAAGAGGACGAATGGAGCTTGCGGTCCAGCCTCTTCCCCTTGTGGGGAGGGGTTGGGAGGGGACTTTCTTTTCGGCGCAAAAGAACCGCTCCCCTCCGCTTCACTCCGACCCTCCCCACAAGGGGGAGGGGTCAGACCAGTCAAGCCGCCGGCTTTTGCGGCAGCCGGACGGATTTGAGGCTGATCGCCGAGACGAGCGTGATGAGCGTGATGCCGACGGCCGTTAGGAACAGCGGCTGGAAGGCGGCCGTATAGCTTTCGGCGACAAGCCGGCGGGTTGCCTCCGGCAGCGCCGAAAGCATCAGCGGCGTCAGCTTTTCGATGTCCTCGACGCCGGGGATCGAGACTGCGCCGCGTGTCAGTCCGGCGGCGATCGTCGCGCCGTAGATCGAGATCGCGATCGAGGCGCCGGCCATGCGCGACAGGGTGACGGCACCCGTGGCAGCGCCGACATCGCCGCGCGACACCACGTTCTGCACGCCGATGACCGGCACCTGCTGGCCGAAACCGATGCCGATGCCGTGCAGCGCCATGATGGCGCCGATGATGAAGAGCGGCGTGCCAGGCTCAATCTGCGTGAACATCAGCAAGGCCAGGGTCGTCAGGCTGGCGCTCACGATCGCAAACGGCTTGTAGCGGCCAAAGAGCGATATCAGCCGCCCCGCCGTCAACGAGCCGACGACGATGCCGCCGGTCAGGAGGATGAACAGCAGCCCGGCTACCGACGGCGTCAGGCCCGTTGTCGTCTGCAGGAACAGCGCGAAATAATTGACCATGCCGATGCCGACGGCGCCGCTCATGAGCGAGATCACCAGCATCAGGCTGAAGGTCGGGCTGCGGAACAGGGTCAGCGGCACGACCGGCTCCGGTGCACGCCGTTCGACGAGCACCCAGGCGACCGCGCAGAGCACGCCGGCGGCAATAACGGCAAGACTTCCAAGCGAAAACAGCGAGCCGAACAGTTCGGCGCCGTCCCCCAAAAGCACGACACTGGTGACCGCGCCCGCAAGCAGAAGCGCACCGGCATAGTCGATCGTCGGCAGGCGCGTCGGCCGCCGATGGGGCAGGAAAAAGAACAGGCCGGTAAGCACGATCAACCCGATCGGGATATTGACGAGGAAGATCGACCGCCAGCCGAACAGGTCGCTCATCGTGCCGCCAAGCACCGGGCCGATGGCGCCCGACGCCATCAGGACCAGGCTCGAATAGCTCTGGTAGCGGGCCCTCTCGCGCGGCTCGAACAGGTCGGCGGTGACCGAGAAGATCGACACCATGATGCCGCCGCCGCCGAGCCCCTGCAGCACGCGGGCCGCGATCAGCGTATTCATCGACACGGCCAGACCGCAGGCGATCGAGCCCAGCGTGAAGATCGCCACCGCGGCAAGCATCACGTATTTGCGGCCGAACAGGTCGCCCAGCTTGCCGTAGAGTGGCATCACCGCGCAGGTGGCGAGCAGATAGGCCGATCCGATCCAGCCGAACCGCTCCATCTCGCCGAATTCGGCGGCGATGGTCGGCAGCGCCGTCGCGACGATCTGGTTGTCGAGCGTCGCCATGAACAGCGCGGTCATCAGGAAGAAGAAAAGCGTCAGGCGAAGCGCGTGGCTCGAAACGAGCGGCGCCGGTGAGGCATGCATGTCCATGGGATTGTTCCAGTTGCGGTAGGCAATTTATGTGCTGTTAGCATATAATTGTCAACGGCATGTTTATGCGAATGTCATCTTCCCACTTTCCGCACGCCCTGGGGTTTGTTATGATTACGCCATGAAGCACACGAATTTTGCCGAAAGCCCTGTGGCCACAGACGACGATGCGCGCGAAAGCCGCGCCTTGATCGGCCGCTCGATGTCACGCTGGCGGGTCCTGATCGGCCGCCGCGTCCTGGCGCGGCTGGCAATCGACAACGTTGCTCCGGATCTGGAAATCTCGCATCTCGACGTTCTCGATGCCGTCAGACGAGCCGAGCCCGATGCCGAGGTCACGGTCGGCACGATCGCCGAGCTGATGCGGATCGACCCCTCGCGCGCCAGCCGCATTGTCGCCGACATGGTGGCACGCGGCGTCCTGCGGCGGGAGGCGTCGCAGGCCGATGCCCGCCGCATCATCGTCGTCATGACCGACCCCGGCAAAAAGCTGATGCACGAGGTGCAGGCGGTCAAACGCGGCGTGATCGAGAACATCCTCGCCGACTGGCCGGAAGAGGACGTCGCGGCCTTTGCCGTCCTGTTCGACAAATTCGTAGCCGGCATGGAGCGCATCCATCAAAATCGCGAAAACGCCGGACGGGGCGACGGGTAGGTCAAGCCGCCCTCTCGATTATCCCCTCTCCCCGCCCTGCGGGGAGAGGGCTAGGGTGAGGGCAAGGTCGAGCAAGCAGGGCTAGGGGGCACGCGCAGCGGCTGCGTCCCTGTCTCGCATGCGATGAAGCGCCCGAACAAAACCCCGCCCGCCTCTTCCCCTTCGGCCCCTGTTTAAGCTATGGCCTTGCCCCATGAACAAACAGGCTTTCGTGATATTGATGGGCGGCGCGCTGATGCCGACGGAGCGTCTGGCCGGTCACGTGAAAGGCGCGCGCGTCATCGCTGCCGATGGTGGCATGCGGCA
Source organism: Pararhizobium sp. LjRoot235 (assembly GCF_964254145.1). Taxonomy (NCBI): domain Bacteria; kingdom Pseudomonadati; phylum Pseudomonadota; class Alphaproteobacteria; order Hyphomicrobiales; family Rhizobiaceae; genus Pararhizobium; species Pararhizobium sp. LjRoot235. Next base: position 571,736 of record NZ_CAXUSP020000001.1, read on the forward strand.
TGCGAAGGCGCTCGGCCTGACGCCGGAGCTCTGGGTCGGCGATTTCGATTCCACGACGCAGGCGCTGATCGACGACTGGCCGGATATCGTGCGCGAGCCCTACCCAGCCGCCAAGAATGAGACCGACGGTGAGATCGCCACCGCGGAAGCACTGGCGCGCGGGGCGAAACGACTGGTATTTGCCGGTGCGCTCGGCGGCGAGCGCAGCGACCATGCCTTCATGCATCTGCTCTACGCCGCCAAGCTGGCAAAGGACGGTCTCGACGTGTTTCTCACCTCCGGCGAGGAAGAGGCCTATCCGCTGCTTCCCGGCAGGCGCGACATCGACCTGCCGAAGGGCAGCCTGTTTTCCATTCTCGGCCTCGACACGCTGAGCGGCCTCTCGATTGAAGGCGCCCGCTTTCCGCTCAAGGATTTCCATCTGCCGTTCGGTTCCTCGCGCACCATTTCCAACGTCGCCGAAGGCACCGTCCGCTTCACCCTTTCCTCAGGCCGGGCGATTGTCCTTGCCCGCCCTTATGACCTCTCGGGAGCCTGACCGTGGCGCCGCCTATTCTGAAACTCGACGATATCTTCCTCTCCTTCGGCGGCACGCCGCTGCTTGCCGGCGCCAATCTGCAGGTCGAGCCTGGCGACCGCATCTGCCTCGTCGGCCGCAACGGCTCGGGCAAATCGACGCTGATGAAGATTGCCGCCGGCCTTGCCGAGCCGCAGACCGGCGAGGTTTTCCGCCATCCGTCCGTGACCATTCGCTATCTGCACCAGGCTCCGGATTTCGAAGGCTTCGACACCGTTCGCGCCTATGCGGAAGCCGGCCTTGGGCCTAGCGACGATCCCTACCGCGTCGCCTATCTGCTGGAGCATCTGGGTCTCACCGGCGATGAAGACCCGGCGCAGCTGTCCGGCGGTGAAGCGCGCCGCGCCGCTCTTGCCCGCGTCATGGCGCCTGAGCCGGATATCCTGCTACTGGACGAGCCCACCAACCATCTCGACCTTCCCACCATCGAATGGCTGGAAGGCGAACTGCAGAAAAGCCGCTCGGCTCTCATCCTGATTTCGCACGACCGGCGCTTCCTCGAAAAGGTCTCGACCGCCACCGTCTGGCTCGATCGCGGCCAGTCACGCCGCCTCAACCAGGGTTTTTCGTTCTTCGAGGCCTGGCGCGACAAGGTGCTTGAAGAGGAAGAACTGGAGCAGCACAAGCTCGGCAAGGAAATCGAGCGCGAAGAACACTGGCTGCGCTACGGCGTCACGGCGCGCCGCAAGCGCAACATGCGCCGCCTCGGGGCGCTGCAGGACCTGCGCGCCAAACATCGCGGCCATTCCGGTCCGCAAGGCTCGGTTCAGGCGACGGTCTCCGACGCGCGCGAATCCGGCAAGCTGGTGATCGAGGCGGAAAAAATCACCAAGTCCTATGGCGACCGCACCATCGTCGCCCCCTTTTCGATGCGGGTGCATCGCGGCGACTGCATCGGCCTGGTCGGCCCGAACGGCGCCGGCAAGACGACGCTTCTGAAGATGCTCACGGGTCAGATCGAACCGGACAGTGGCAACGTCAAACTTGGCACCAACCTCGAAATCGCCACGCTCGACCAGCGCCGCGAGGACCTGAACCTTGAGGACACGCTGGCGCATTACCTGACTGACGGGCGCGGCGAGAACCTGATCGTCAATGGCGAGCAGCGCCATGTCACCGGCTACATGAAGGAATTCCTGTTCCAGCCGGAGCAGGCCCGCACGCCGATCAAGAACCTCTCGGGGGGCGAGCGCGCCCGGCTGATGCTCGCCCGCATCCTGTCGCGCCCGACCAACCTCCTGATCCTCGACGAGCCGACCAACGACCTCGACATCGAGACGCTCGATCTTTTGCAGGAAGTCGTTGCCGGCTTCTCTGGCACCGTCATCCTCGTCAGTCATGATCGCGACTTTCTCGATCGCACCGTCACCTCGACCATCGCGCCGGCCAACCCGGAAGCGCCAGACGGCCGCTGGATCGAATATGCCGGCGGCTATTCCGACATGATGGCGCAGCGCAAGGGCTTGGCTGAGGAAAGGAAGCGGGTCGAAAAGGCCGAAAAAGCCAGGTCCTCAGACAATGGCGGTTCATCATCTGCCGCGAAGGTCGGGAAGGGCAAGCTGTCCTTCAAGCAGAAATTCGCGCTCGAAAACCTGCCGAAGGACATGGAAAAGGCGCAAGGCGAGATCGCCAAACGCGAAACGGAAATGGCCGACCCCAATCTGTTCACGAAAAACCCGGCCCGCTTCTCGACGCTTGCCTCGGAACTGGAAAAGCTGCGCGCTTCCATCACCAGGATGGAAGAGGAGTGGCTGGAACTGGAGATGCTGCGCGAAGAGATCGAGGGATAAATCGGTCGACGTTTCCCTGCTTCTCCCTCGATCATTCAAGGACTTGAGCGGTCAGGCCTGCAATCACCGCCGAATGCAACCGCCCAGCTTCCTGTCATGGGCGACGGCAACGGCGGCGCGCTGGTAGGACCCGCATCATTTGTTGTGCGCTGCAATTTTTGCAGCTTGCCGGAAAAGTTAAAAAAGCGTTAACTTTTGATGGTTGTCCCCATAAGTTCCCTGTGAGTTCGTTAAAGACAGGGCTTTGGCGGGATTCCTGTTTGCTCGGCACCGGTCTAGAGTTGCGTCATGAAAACACTATCCATCGAGGTGCGGCCAGGCGAACCGAGGGATGCTATGTCCATCTCGGACGTGCACCGCGTCTCCTGGCTTCAGGCCTATGGCGGGCTCATTCCGCACAAGCCGCTGAACCAGATGGTCGACCGGCGCGATCATACGTGGTGGCGCAAGGCGACGCGGGGCCCTTCCACCCTCCTCGTCATCGAGGTGGCCGGCGTGATTGCCGGTTATGCGACGCTCGGTCTCAATCGTGCCCGCGCCCTGCCCCAGGAAGGCGAGGTCTATGAGATCTACCTGCGCCCCGAATATCAGGGCATCGGGCTCGGCCGCATTCTGTTCGGCGAGGCAAAGAGCCTGCTGAAATCCCTCGGCTGCCAGGGTCTCGTCGTCTGGTGCCTGGAAGACAGCCATCATGCCGACCGTTTCTTCCGCATGGCCGGCGGCAGTGACATTTGCGAGGGCCTGGAAGATTTCGGCGGCAAGAGCCTCAAGAAGATCGGCTATATCTGGGACTGAACGCGTTACTCCGGAAAAACGTGCGTGGGTTCGGCTGACGTCGGCCCGCGATTGCCGTGAAAGTCGGCCTTATCCGCGCCACAGGCGAAACCCGCGGCCTTCGTGTCGGCGATCTGCCGGGCGAGCACGTTGGGCTCCGGATTGGCAAGCGCATCGACATAACCGACGACGCAGCCCATCCCGTCTTGCCCTGCCACTTTCGACACGACGAGCACTTGGCCTTCGACCTTCGGCGACGGTTCGCCGGTAGCCGGATCGATATTCTCGACGAACCAGCGGAGAATGGTCGCCGCCGGCTTGCCGTCCAGGCCGAGCCGCCATTCGATCTTTCGCCCGATGTGATTGAACGGCTCGAAGCTTTCGAAGGCGCCGTCGATATAAGCCTCGCTGGCGGGGCCATAGAGGATGCTTTGCCGCAGGTCGCCTTCCTTGAAGTAGACCGCGTAGCCGGTCAGTCCCTTGCATTGCAGCGAAATGCCGCCGCCTTCGGCGTCTTCCTGCGATAGCGTCTTGCAGTGGTCGGTGTCCAGATCGGTGTAGGTACTGTCATTGGCCCGGGCGGCGGGCGCCAGCGCCAGGAGAAGGATCAACGAAATTGTGCGTGCATGCGATATCATGAGCGCTCCTCATACCGGGAACGTTCCGGCAGCCGCGATTATTCGCCTAAAGGTCGCATTTTTCCGGTCATGACGAAAGTAATGTTGCGCCGCGGCAGGTTTCCCTTTATCGGACTCGCCAGCCAAACTCAGCCCCCTGGGAGAAAACATGCGTATTGATGCAATTTCGATCGGCAAGAACCCGCCTGAAGATATCAACGTAATCGTCGAGGTCCCGGTTGGCGGCCATCCGATCAAGTACGAGATGGACAAGGAAGCCGGTACGCTGGTGGTCGACCGGTTCCTCTATACGCCGATGACCTATCCGGGCAATTACGGCTTCGTCCCGCATACGCTGTCCGACGACGGCGATCCGATCGACGTCCTGATCGCCTCGACCCGTCCGCTGGTTCCGGGCTGCGTCATCAATGTCCGCCCGATCGGCGTGATGATGATGGAAGACAATTCCGGCAAGGACGAAAAGGTCATTGCCGTGCCGAACTATCACCTCACCAAGCGCTACGACAAGGTGAAGGACTATACCGACCTGCCGGAAATCACCCTGCAGCAGATCGAGCACTTCTTCGAGCATTACAAGGATCTGGAACCCGGCAAGTGGGTGAAGATCTTCGGCTGGAAGGATGCGACGGTCGCCAAGCAGTTGATTGTCGAAGCCATCGAGCGCGCCAAGACGGCGAAGTAATCGCCGGGCTGAACAAGCTCGCGTAGGCAAATAAAAAACCTCCGGATCGCGCCGATCCGGAGGTTTTTTGCTGCCTGCGAGAAGGCCGGTTCAGCTGAGCAGGGCGGTGGCTACGGTGGTGTTCAGGAAATACCAGATGAAATAGAGGACCACCAAAACCACCAGCGGTGACAGATCGACGCCGCCCATGTCCGGCAGGACGCGGCGGATCGGGCGATAGAGCGGCTCGGTCAGCTGATAGAGCGAGCGGCCGATCATGTTGATGGCGTTGTTGTTCACATTGATCACGTTGAACGCGTATAGCCAGGAAAAGATGGCCGAGGCGATGACCAGGAACCACGCAATGTTGATGATGAAATTCAGGGTCGCAATGACAGCAAGCATGCCGGTCTCCAATTCGTTGTTGACAGACATGTAGACATTGACGACTAAACCGGCAAGTCCGTGCTTCGTGCGGGGCTAAACATGTTTAATACGGCAGGGCTTTTATCCGGCCGTCATCGGAAAGATCACCGCATGTCCGCCATAGACGGTGCAGACCGGTTCGCCGCGTTCCGGCATGTCTCCTACGCCCGTTTCTTCTTCGCCCGCTTTCTCGCATCCTTCGCCATCCAGATCGTCAGCGTCTCGGTCGGCTGGCAGATGTATGCGCAGACGCAGAACACGCTCTATCTCGGCCTGATCGGCCTCTTCCAATTCCTGCCGTCGCTGCTGCTCATCCTGGTGACCGGGTCGGTGGCGGACCGCCACAGCCGGCGGGCGATCGTCTCGATCTGCATGATCGTCAGCGCCCTTTGCGCAGCCGCACTGCTGGGCCTGACGATCGCCGATGCGTTCTCGCCCTGGCCGGTCTTCGCCATCCTGGTCGTCTTCGGCATCGAGCGCGCCTTCATGGCGCCGGCGGTGCAGTCGCTCGCGCCCAATCTCGTCCCCGCCCATGACCTGTCCAATGCGATCGCCTGGAACTCGTCCTCCTGGCAGACCGCTGCCATCCTCGGCCCGGTCGCCGGCGGTCTGCTCTACGGCGTCAGCGCCATCGTTGCCTATTCCGTGGCGCTCGCCTTCCTCGTTCTGGCGGCAATCCTCGTCTTCATGATCGAAAAACCGGCGCAGCACAGCCTCAGCGAGCCGCGCGACTGGACGTCCGTTCTTGCCGGTTTCAAATTCATCCGCACGGAAAAGGTCGTGCTGGGCGCGATTTCGCTCGATCTCTTCGCCGTGCTTCTGGGCGGCGCCGTCGCGCTGATGCCGGTCTTTGCCAGCGAAATCCTGGTGCTCGGTCCGCTCGGGCTCGGGCTGCTGAGGGCAGCGCCCGGTATTGGCGCCATTCTCGTCGCCATCACGCTCGCGGCCTATCCGATTCGCCACAATGCCGGCGTGCTGATGTTTGCCGGCGTCGCGCTGTTCGGCATCGGTACGGTCATCTTCGGTCTGTCGGAGATCGCCTGGCTGTCGATCGCCTCGCTGATGCTGATGGGCGGGGCGGACATGATCTCGGTCTATGTGCGCGAGACGCTGATTGCGCTCTGGACACCGGATGCCGTGCGTGGCCGCGTGAATGCCGTCAACATGGTGTTCGTCGGCGCCTCCAACGAGCTTGGCGAGTTCCGGGCGGGGACGATGGCACATATCATCGGCGCGGTTCCAGCCGTGGTGGTCGGCGGTATCGGCACGCTTGCCGTCGCCATCATCTGGGCGCTCGGCTTCCCGCAATTGCGCAGGATCGATTCGCTCGAAGCGCCCAAGCCGAAAGTCTGATCGATCAGGCCGCTTTGGTCTCGCCCCGGCGCTGGAAAATGTGGGAGAGGAACCGGTCCATCCAGTCACGTAGCGGTGCGTCGTGGTCCATCCGGCCATCCAGATGCGCGCGGCCGACCTGCGCGCCGGGCAGTTCAAAGCGGTGCGCGCCGTGCACGACCCATCGATGCATCATCACCCGTGTCAGCTCGCCGTGAAACTGGATGCCCCAGGCGTTTTCGCCATAGCGGAAGGCCTGGTTGGGATAGGTGCTGCCGGAGGCGAGCAGTTCGGCGCCGGCTGGCAGATCGAACCCCTCCCGGTGGAACTGGTAGACCATCGACGGCCATTCCATCAGCGCGCGGCCCTTTTCGGTCGCTTCCAGCGGATACCAGCCGATTTCCGTCATGCCTTCGTGGTGAGGCCCAACCGCGCCACCGAGATGGCGGACCAGCATCTGGGCGCCGAGGCAGATACCGAGGAACGGTTTGTTTTCCGTGAGCGGCACGGAAAGCCAGTCGATCTCGCGGCGGATGAACGCCTCGTTGTCATTGGCGCTCATCGGTCCGCCGAAGACAACGGCGCCGGCATGCTCCTCGAGCGTTGCAGGAAGCGGATCGCCCAGCACCGGGCGCCGGATGTCGAGGCTTAAGCCTTTTTCCAACAGCAAATGTCCGACCCGTCCGGGGCTGGAGCGTTCCTGATGCAGGATGATCAGAACCGGCTTGCCGGTCGTGCGCGTGTAGAACGTGCGGTCGTCGAAAAGCATCTCACTTTTCCTGTTGCGCGGTTACCTCCTCCGCGATCTTGAATTTGGCGGCCACCTCCTGCCGCTTGATGATCCTATCCCTGCCGGAAACGCCGAGAAGATCGGCGATGCGCCAGATCACATGGTCCTCTATTTCGCTGCGTTTGCCGTCGGCATAGACAATCTCCCACAACATGCCGATGAGGTCGATCCGTTGTTCCTCGGAAAAATGCCGTTTGATGTCGGATGTGAAGCGGAAATAGTCGATGGCCTCGCTTTCGGCCGTCTCACCGGCGGCAATCAGGGCGCTGAGCGCCGCATCGTCCAGCTTGTAGTGATCCTTGATCATCGCGCGCGCCTTTTTGCGCTCCTTCTCGTGGATGTGGCCATCGGCCTCCATCACCTGAAAGCAGAGCGCCACGATGGCGATGCGCGGATCGCCGGGCTGGATCGATGAGGCATGGCCGTGTCCGGTCAGGCTGTCGAGGAAAGTTCGAAATCTGTCAAACATGCGTTTCCGTCAAAAATCGGGTTCGTCTCAAAACAGACGGAAGCTGGTCTTTGCCAGCGGCTTGTTGCTGTCGTCGCGCACGCCCGGGTCATCCGGCGGACGTCCGAAGAAGGGTTCCACGACGGGCTCTTCGGTCTTGACGGTTGTCGGCTTCTTTTCGACCTTCACGGGCTGCGGCACGATCACCGATTCGCTCGGTACCGGCACGGCGATGGACTTGACGACAACCTCCTCGGTTTTCTCCGGGATTTCGGCGACCGGCTTGGCCGGTGTCTCGGCTCGCTCGGGCTGCGGCTCCGGTTCGGGGCGTTGGTGGGCGATGGCGACCGGCGGCAGGCTGCGGATCGCCGCATCGGCCGCTTCCAGCGTGCCCTCTTCGACCGGGCCGGCAACCTGTCCGACCGGCTGCTTCCATTCGAAGGCGTCGAGACGGCCGCTGACGGGCGAGACCGGCAGCCATTCCGGCGAGGTGACGCCGTCGGCGGTCCAGGCGGGATCGCGCGGGCTTTTCAGCGCCTGGTTCATCCAGTGGCGAATGCGGCCGTCATCGCCGGTATCGGCTTCCTCGATATCGGCAAGCAGCAGGAAGATGCCCTCGTTCGGCTGGATGCGGGCGGCGGCTTCCGCCTTCGAGCGCGCCTGGGACAGTTCGCGGGCTTCCAGCGCGCTTTCGGCAACGGCGGCGAGAGCAACCGCATTGTTCGGCCTGAGCGCCTCCAGCTTGCTCGCCCGTTTCAGCCGGTCGAGCGCCGAATCGCCGCTGCGGGCGCGGACGTAGAGCCTGGCGACTTCGGGGTGCGGTTCCTGTTTCCAGAGCTTTTCCAGGATCGATGCTGCCTTGCGCAGATTGTCTTCGCGAAACAGCGCCTTGGCGGCGATGAGGCCGGCCGGCACCAGATCGTCGGCGAGCTTCAGGGCGGCCAGCGCATCGTCGCGGGCGCCTTTCGGATCGGCCTCCAGCTTTTCCGTGGCGCGGGCTGTCAGAAGCACAGCCTTCTTGCGGTCGGCTTGCCTGCGGTCGATGACGTGGCTGGCGCGGCTCTGGTCGAGAAGCCGGATGGCTTCGTCCCACTGGCCGGTCTGGCTGCGATAATCGAGGGCTGCCAGCGTTGCCCAGGGAAGATGCGGCGCCTTGTCGGCGGCGCGCTCGGCATATTGCCGCGCCGCCTCGTTGGCGCCCAGCCGCTTGGCTTCGAGATAGAGGCCGCGCAGACCGAGTTCGCGGGTTTCCGGATCGTCGGCCATCAGTTCGAATTTCTTGCGGGCGTCGTCGTATTTGCCTTCGATCAGCGCCGTTTGCGCTTCCAACAGGTGGATCAGCGGCTCCTGGTCGGAACTCAGGAGGCCGCGCGTGCGCACCGTCATCTTGCGGGCAAGGGCGCTGTCGCCGGCGCCGGCGGCTATCAGGCCGGTGGACAGTGCCTGATAGCCGCGGTCGCGTTTGCGAGCGCGGAAATAGCGGGAGATCGAGTGGGGAGAGAGCCAGACGACGCGGACGAGCCAGACGACGATCAGGATGGCCGAGATCAGCGAGGCGAGCAGTGTTGCCGCCACCATCAGGCTCATTTCGACGCGGCTCCCCTGCCAGATCAGCGACAATTCGCCGGGACGGTCGGCCAGCCAGGCAAAGCCGGCGCCGAGGGCAAGAACGATGAGGACGTAGAACAGTATACGGATCATGAACTCTTCCTTAGCCCTGGTTGGCCGTCATGGCACCTGCAACCGCCGCGTCGATCAGCCCTTCGACGCGGATGCGCTGGTCGAGTTTGGTCTTGAACGCGGCACCGGCGGTTTTCGCCGGTTCAGGCAGTGCCTGCCATTCCAGGCTCGCGCCCTTCAGGTCGCCATTCGTCAGCTTGTCCTCGATGCGGGCGATGACCGCTTCAGGCCCGTCTCCCTCGACATTGCCGACGGGGCGGATGCGGATGGCGGACGAGGCGCTGTCCATCAGCCGGGAAAAAATGCCCTGGTTCGGGTCGCTGTGCTGCGTGGCCTCGAGCATCGCATCGGCGGTTGCCGGAAAGTCGCGCATGAGATCGGCGCGCGGCGAAACGCCGAGTGCCGCGTCGCCGGCAAGGCCGGCCACGGCCGGATCGGTGGCGGCGATGCTCTTCAGGGCGTCGAGTTCGGCAAGGAACGGCCCGCCGCGGTCGATCGCCGTCTTCAGGGCCGTGACAGCCACGGCGCGGGCCAGCTGCACGTCGCTCGCCGGCTCTTCGATCTTCTTCTCCGCCGCCTCGATGCGGGTCGAAAGCTCGGATTTCGCCGCTTCCGTCGATTGTTGAGCATCGGCAAGAGCCGATTTCAGCGTCGCGATCTCGCCGGTGAGGTTGGTGAGCTGGGCATTGAGGCCGGAGAGATCGGTTGTTGCACCGTTGCCGGTTTCGGCTGTCTTCTTTTCCAGCTCGGCGATGCGGGCTTCCAGCGGGCCGAGATCGACGGTTGCCGAGGCTGAGGGGGCTGCCGCGAGCTGCGCCTTGATCGCTTCGACATCGCTGGCAATACTCTGTTCGACCGCAGTCTCCCCCCCGCCGGGACCGAGTGCGGGCAGGAAGCCGGCATATTGCAGGCCGCCGGCGCCGAGAAGGGTGATCAGGCCGCCGAGAATGCCGGCGGCAAGCGCACCGGAATTCGAAGTGCGGCGCGGTTCGGCGTGGATTGGGCCGGCCGGCTGTTCCGCCGCCGTGGCGGCGGAGGTCGGTTCCTCTGCGAAGACGGCTGCCGCCGCTTCCGCGCGTGCATCCTCTTCATCCGATTTGGAACTGTCGCCGGTGTTCGGTTCCGGAATGTCCGTCGGCTCGGGAATGTCGGCGCGGACGGTTTCGTCCGCTTCGCCCGCCCGGATATCCGCCGCGTCGTCGACGACGGCTTCGCCTTCAGAGGCGGCATCGGCGGTTTTCGTATCGTCCTCTGGCGCCGCATTGGCTTCCAGTTCGATCGTCACCGGCTCCTGATCGGACTTCGAGCGGCGCGGAGGATTTTCCGGTCCCATGATGATCTCTTCCCGTTATCACATGAACTTAAGGCACTGCGTTAAACCTAGACACCGAGCGGGAAGAGGGAAAGCCCCCCAGCGACAATTCCTTGCCCGGCTGCTGATGGACAAAGGAGCCAGGTGCCCGCGAAGCGCCGGTCAAAGCAGCGCGAAAAGACTTTTTTCGTTGGGCTGGGCCGCCGTGGCTATATGCCCGATCCCCCGTGGTACGGCGTCCGCGACATGTTCGCTCAGGCAGAGCAGCCGCATGTCGTGAAACGCGGTCTTCGCCGCCATGGCATTCAGAGCGAAGAAATGCCGGGCGGTTTCGTGGGAGTAAAAGAGAACAGCCTCCGGTTTGCGCGATGAAAGCAGGTTTTCGATGGTTTCCGGCGCATGGGCGATGGGAGACATGCGATAGACGTCCGCGACGCGGCAGCGGATTCCCGCCTGCCGCAGCGCCGTTTCGAAACCAGGCGATCGCGGCAGGCCGGCCAGATAGACAAGGCCGTCGTCAAGGCTCTTCGCCGTGTCGGCAATCTGCTGGGCAAGCCCCAAGCCTGTCCCGGGGCCGGCGATAACAGATTGGAAACCCAATGCCTTTGTCGCTTCGGCCGTTGCCGTGCCAACGCAGAAGACGGGCGTCTGCAAGTGCGGTGCCAATTGGTTTTTGATGGCAGACAGCGCACGGATTGCTTCCGCGCTTGTGACGGTAATCGCCGCATGGGGAAGCGCCAGGATATCCAGCGCCGCCTGTGGCCGGTGGATGGCTTCCATCATCGGCAGGACGATGGCTTCATGGCCCAGCGCTTCCAGCCTTGCCGCCGTTGCCGTCGCTGAAGGTTGCGGCCGGGTGACAAGGACGCGCATGGGTTCAGGTCCAGCTCGAGAAGAAGTCCGGTCCGGCCTCGAGACGGATATCCTCGCCGGCCTTTGCGCCCAATTGCTCGGCATCCGAGGCCTTGCCTTCGGTCGTTACCCGGAAATGCTGGCTGCCGTCCGGCGTCAGGATCATGCCGGAGAAGCGGATTGTTTCGCCGTCCGATACGGCATAGCCGGCGATCGGTGTGCGGCAGGAGCCATCGAGCGTCGAGAGGAATGCCCGTTCACAGGTGACCGCCTGATGTGTCCTGACGTCGTTGATCGCGTCGAGAAGGCCGTTGACACGGCCGTCGCCAATGCGGCTTTCGACGCAGATCGCGCCTTGTGCCGGTGCCGGAGGGAAAATTTCGGGATCGAGGATTTCCGTCGGCACGTCGTCCTTGCCGAGCCGTTTCAGGCCGGCGAAGGCGAGCAGCGTCGCATCGACCTGGCCTTCCGCCAGTTTCCTCAAGCGCGTATCGACCAGTCCGCGAAAGGTGATGACCTTGATATCCGGCCGCAGCCGTTGGATCAGCGCCTGGCGCCGGAGCGACGACGAGCCGATGGTGGCGCCCTGCGGCAGGTCCATGAGCTTTGCGGCGGTGCGCCCGATGAAGGCGTCGCGGGCATCCTCGCGCGGCAGGTAGGCGGAGAGGAACAATCCGTCCGGCAGCTTCGTCGGCATGTCCTTGGAGGAGTGCACGGCGAAATCGAGGCCGCCGGAGAGAAGCATGTCCTCCAGTTCCTGGGTGAAAAGCCCCTTGCCGCCGATCGCTACAAGCGAGCGGTCGGTGATGCGGTCGCCCATGGTCGACAGCACGACGATCTCGAACATTTCGGACGGCAAGCCGTGCGCGGCCATCAGGCGATCCCGCGTTTCATGGGCCTGCGCCAGCGCCAGGGGACTACCGCGCGTGCCGATCCGAAAAGGTTTTGTTTGCATCCACTGCGATCCGTTGTTACCGGAGTTCCGTGTATCCGCCTTTCCCCGTGACCGCAATATTTGAGTAATGGCCAATGTCCTCGCCTTTGCGCATCCTCGGTATCGAAACAAGCTGCGACGAGACCGCTGCTGCCGTCGTGCTGCGCGATGCTGAAGGCCACGGCGAGATCCTCGGCGACGTGGTACTGAGCCAGCTCGAAGAACACAGCGTCTATGGCGGCGTCGTGCCCGAAATCGCCGCACGCGCCCATGTCGAGGCGCTGGATACGCTGGTCGAGGAGGCGCTGTTGCGCGCCGGCGTGACGCTTGCCGATATCGACGCGATTGCAGCTACCAGCGGGCCGGGCCTGATCGGCGGCTTGCTCGTCGGGCTGATGACCGGCAAGGCGATCGCGCGGGCTTCCGGCAAACCGCTCTATGCGGTCAATCATCTGGAAGGCCATGCGCTGACGGCTCGGCTGACGGATGGGCTTGCCTTCCCCTATCTGATGCTGCTGGTTTCCGGTGGCCATACGCAGCTTATTCTGGTGAAGGACGTTGGTGCCTACGAGCGCTGGGGCACGACGATCGATGATGCGCTGGGCGAAGCCTTCGACAAGACGGCGAAACTGCTGGGGCTCCCCTATCCGGGAGGGCCGGCCGTCGAGCATGCGGCAAAAAGCGGCAATCCGGATCGCTTCTCCTTCCCGCGCCCGCTGGTCGGCGAGGCGCGCCTCGATTTCTCCTTCTCCGGTCTGAAAACGGCCGTGCGCCAGGCGGCGCAGTCGATCCAGCCGGTGACCGAGCAGGACATTGCCGATATCTGCGCCTCCTTCCAGAAGGCGATTTCGCGGACGCTGAAGGATCGCATCGGCCGGGGTCTGGCGCGCTTCAAGGGTGAGTTTGCGGCGACCGTCGACAATCCAGCGCTGGTCGTTGCCGGCGGTGTCGCGGCCAACCAGACGCTGCGGGCGACGCTGCAGGAGCTGTGTGACAAGAGCGGTTTCCGCTTTGTTGCGCCGCCGCTGCAGCTGTGCACCGACAATGCGGCAATGATCGCCTGGGCCGGGGCCGAGCGGATGGCCGCGGGGTTGCCAGCCGATGCGCTCGACGTCTCGCCGCGTTCGCGCTGGCCGCTCGATGCCGACGCGAAAACCCTGATCGGTTTCGGCAAACGGGGAGCGAAGGCATAATGACTGAAGCCGTCGTCCAGACAGATCGAGTCGTCGTCGTCGGCTCCGGCGCTTTCGGCACGGCGCTCGCCGCCGTTGCCGCCGCATTGGGCAAGGCGCCAGTGACGCTGCTCACCCGCCGCGAGAGCATCGTCGCGGATTTCAAGGAAACCGGCCGTAACGACAGCGCCCTGCCGGGCATCGACCTGCCGGAAACGCTGACCGTTTCCGACGATCCGGTGGTTCTGGAGGGGGCCGGTATCGTGCTCTTTGCCATGCCGTCGCAGGCGCAGCGCGAGGCGGCGCGCTCGCTGCGCGGGTTCATCGGCAAGGGTGCGGATGTCGTCATCTGCGCCAAGGGCATGGAGCGTATGAGCGGCCGCCTGCTGACCGATGTCGTCGAGGAAGAACTGCATCTGCAGAACGTCGCCGTGCTCTCCGGCCCCGGTTTTGCCGCCGACATCGCCAAGGGCCTGCCGACGGCGATGGTGATCGCGGCGAGCAGCATCGAGCGGGCGGCCCAGCTTGCCGAGACGCTGTCCGGCGCGACGTTCCGCCTCTACCCGTCCGCCGACCGGATCGGCGTGCAGCTTGGCGGCGCCTTGAAGAATGTGCTGGCGATCGCCTGCGGCATCGTCGAAGGCGCGGGGCTCGGCGATTCCGCCCGCGCGGCGCTGATCTCGCGCGGTCTCGCGGAAATGTCGCGGTTTGTGGCAGTGCGCGGCGGCGAGGCCGATACGGTACGCGGCCTGTCCGGTCTCGGCGACCTCGTGCTGACGGCGACCAGCCACCAGTCGCGCAATCTTCGTTATGGCATTGCGCTCGGCGCGAGCGGCAGTGCCAAGGGGCAGGCGGGCGAACTGGTCGAGGGCGCGTTCGCGGCCTCCGTAGCAGCAGATGTTGCCCGCGAGCTCGGCGTCGATATGCCGATCACCGAGGCGGTGGCGGCGATCATCGATGGAAAGATGGATGTGAAGACGGCGCTGGAGCAGCTGATGTCCCGCCCGATCACGCAGGAATAAAGCCAATCAAGGAGAATACCATGCTGTTTGCCGTTTTGTGCACCGACAAGCCGAACGTCCTGCAAGTGCGGATGGATACGCGTCCGGAACACATCGTCTTTCTCGACGATCTCAATGCCAAGGGCGGGCTGGCCTTCGCCGGGCCGTTCCTCGACGAGGCCGGCAAGCCGAATGGCAGCCTGGTCGTCATCAAGGCGGAGACGATCGAGGACGCGCGCTCAATCGCGGCCGCTGATCCCTACGCCAAGGCAGGCCTCTTTGCCCATGTTGACATCAAGCCCTGGAACTGGGTTTTCAACAAGCCGGAGGCGTAAGATGGCGCACTGGCTTTACAAGTCGGAACCCTCCAAGTGGTCTTGGGCTATGCAGAAGGACGCCGGCGACAAGGGCACGGAATGGACTGGCGTGCGTAACTATCTGGCGCGCAACAACATGCGGGCCATGCAGCTCGGCGACAAGGGGTTCTTCTACCACTCCAATGAAGGTCTCGAGATCGTCGGCATTACGGAGGTCTGCGCCCTGTCGCATCCGGATTCGACTGCCGAGGGCGATGCCCGGTGGGACTGCGTTGATATTCGCGCGGTCTGCGACCTGCCGAAGCCCGTCTCGCTGAAGGAGATCAAGGCAAACCCGAAATTCGAGAAGATGGCGCTCGTCACCTCGATGCGGCTTTCCGTGCAGCCGGTGACAGACGAGGAATATCTCGAGATCTGCCGTCTCGGCGGCCTCGACAATCCGCCGCGCTGATTTGTGTTTGAGGCTGATGGATCGCCTGCTCCTTGGTGATTGCCCCTCACCCTAACCCTCTCCCCGCAAGCGGGGAGAGGGGACTGCCCCCGAGATTGCCGCCTGTTCCTTCTCCCCGTTGTGACGGGGAGAAGGTGCCCGAAGGGCGGATGAGGGGCCTTCATGCCATGGGCCTATCAATCGGAAGCATCCCAGCCGTGAAAACCGATCCCGAAACCTTCATCAGTGCCAATACCGATGTCATGCCGCCGCCGCATGTGCCGGAAATCCGGCTCAATCTGGCCAGCGAAGCGCATGATCTCTGGCTGAAGACGGAGGAGGAACTGGAAGAAATCGGGCTGCCGCCGCCGTTCTGGGCCTTTGCCTGGGCGGGCGGGCAAGGGCTGGCGCGGCATATTCTCGATCATCCCGAACTCGTCAATGGCAAGCGGGTCATCGATTTTGCCTCAGGTTCGGGGCTGGTGGCGATCGCGGCGATGAAGGCCGGAGCGGCTTTCGTGCTTGCCGTCGATATCGATCCCTGGACGGAAACCGCGATCCGGCTGAATTCAGCCCTCAACGGCGTCGAGATCGCTTTCACCGCAGCCGACATCATCGGCAATCAGCGTCGCGGCGACGTCTATCTTGCCGGCGATGTCTTCTACGACAAGGCTTTTGCCGACCGGATCGTCCCATGGTTTACCACCTTGGCAGGGGAGGGCGCCGCAGTTCTCGTCGGCGATCCCGGCCGCGCCTATTGCCCGCGCGAGCGGATGCAGATGCTTGCGACCTATCAGGTTCCGGTCACCCGGGCGCTGGAGGATAGCGAGGTCAAGAAGACCACGGTCTGGCGTTTTATCGGATAATTCCTGCGGCTTTCTCCCTCTCCACCCGCCGGGGAGAAGAGGAGCTTGTCGCAATCGCCTTCGATCTCCCTTGAGACGAGAGGTCAGGAAGTGACAGAGGGTATTCTCAAGACTATCGCGTACTTGGCGTCACTTTGGCGCGCAAACGGCGGGGCGTCAGCGGCGGATGACGCAGACGCCGGCTTCCCAGGAGCAGGCGCGGCCGGCGGTCGATGGGGTCACGCGGATGATCTTGGCGCGGGGGACGCGATAATCTGCGTCGGTATTGCCGCCGTAATAGCCATAGCCGCCACGTTCGGAGTAGAAATAGGTGCCGTTGCCCGGGTCGGTCCAGGCCGACAGTCCGCCGAAATAGGTACCGCCAAGGGTCTCGGAGGGAAAATCGCCGCCGCCATAGGCGGATTGCCGATAGTTCACGCGCTGGTCAGGATATTCGCGTATGATAATCCGTTGGCCGGGGCGGCGATAGGAACCGTAACGGCGCTCGAAATAGCGTCGGTTGGCGTTCAGGCCGGCAAGACGCACGTTGCGGTGGTGGCGGCGATCAAGGCGGCTATCGACATTGATGCCGGAAAGCACTTCCCGGTCGAGGCGCTCATGATGATGACGGCGGGTGAAATGCCGCTCGCCGTAACGGTCGCGCGCTTCGGCAATATCGGTAAACAAGAAGCCCACCGCAAAGACCGCGATCAGGACTTTCGTCGCATTCGACAGCTTGTTTGGACGCATTTCGGGCAGCCTCTCCGCGTAACACTTAACAAATCCTTAACAGGCAATGTGCGGCAAATGCCGGCAAAAGTCACGGGAATGCGTTGATTTTTCACGGTCTATCGTTAACGCGGTAGCCCTTTCGATTCGCTACGGCGTCCGTTTTCGTCTAATCGATTAAAATGATTTTGCACCGCAAACACACTTGTCGTTAATCAATATGGTGATTAAACGTCGACTGACTGAATTGTGCACAATCATGTGCAATACCGGATGAAAATAGTCCAGTTTTTGGGCGTCCGTCCGGTTGTTCCGTGGGGTTCCGATGACGAATGTCACCAAAAGCCGGCCGCTCTCGCCGCACTTGCAAATTTACAAGCCAATTCCGACCATGATCATGTCGATCGTGCACCGCATCACCGGTAGCGCCCTCTATTTCGGTACCATTCTCGTCGCCTGGTGGCTGATCGCCGCCGCCACCGGCCCGGCTTATTACGACTGGGTCATGTGGGCCTTCGGCACCCTCATCGGCCAGCTTATCCTGTTCTGCTATACCTGGGCCCTGGTGCATCACCTGTTCGGCGGCATCCGTCATTTCATCTGGGATCTCGGCTACGGTTACGAGAAACATTTTGCGACCAAGCTTGCGATCGCCAATCTGATCGCTTCGGTCGTCTTGACGCTTGCGATCTGGATCGTCGGTTACGCGGTTCGCTGAGAGGAGAATTTTCATGGATATGCGCACGCCTCTCGGCAAGGTTCGCGGTCTCGGTTCGGCCAAGGAAGGCACCGATCATTTCTGGCGCCAGCGGCTAACGGCGGTCGCCAACGTGCCGCTGATCATCTTCTTCGTCCTGTTCCTGATCAGATATGCCGGCGCGCCGCATGCGGATGTCGTTGCTGCCCTGTCGAACCCCTTCGCCGCGGTCATCATGGGGCTCATGGTCATCTCCGGCTTCACCCACATGAAGATCGGCATGCAGGTCATCATCGAGGATTATGTGCACGGTGAGGGCACCAAGATCGGGCTTCTCATGCTCAATACGTTTTTTGCGGTCGCAGTTGGCGGGCTCTGTCTTTTCGCCATCCTGAAGATCGCGTTTGCAGGGTAATTCAAAATGGCACCCAATATGTCGCCCGTTATCAACGGCAGAGCCTATACTTATGTCGACCATGCCTATGACGTGATCGTTGTCGGCGCCGGTGGCGCCGGTCTTCGCGCCACACTCGGCATGGCCGAACAGGGTTTCAAGACGGCCTGCATCACCAAGGTATTCCCGACGCGCTCCCACACGGTCGCAGCGCAGGGCGGCATCGCGGCCTCGCTGCAGAACATGACGCCGGACAGCTGGCAATGGCACCTCTACGACACCGTCAAGGGCTCCGACTGGCTCGGCGACGTCGATGCCATGCAGTATCTCGCCATGGAAGCGCCGAAGGCGGTCTATGAGCTTGAGCATTACGGCGTGCCCTTCTCGCGCAATGCCGAAGGCAAGATCTACCAGCGTCCGTTCGGCGGCCATATGCAGAACTACGGCGAAGGCCCGCCGGTGCAGCGCACCTGTGCCGCCGCGGACCGTACCGGTCACGCCATCCTGCACACGCTCTACGGCCAGTCGCTGAAGCACAACGCCGAATTCTTCATCGAATATTTCGCCCTCGACCTGATCATGTCCGACGACGGCAGCCGTTGCACCGGCGTCGTTGCCTGGAACCTCGATGACGGCACGATCCATCGCTTCGCTGCCAAGATGGTGGTGCTGGCGACCGGCGGCTACGGCCGCGCTTATTTCTCGGCAACCTCCGCCCATACCTGCACCGGCGATGGCGGCGGCATGATCGCGCGCGCCGGCCTGCCGCTGCAGGATATGGAATTCGTGCAGTTCCATCCGACCGGCATCTACGGCGCCGGCTGTCTGATCACCGAGGGCGCGCGCGGCGAAGGCGGCTATCTCGTCAATTCGGAAGGCGAGCGCTTCATGGAGCGTTATGCCCCATCGGCCAAGGATCTTGCCTCGCGCGACGTGGTCTCGCGCTGCATGACGCTGGAAATCCGCGAAGGCCGCGGCGTCGGCAAGAACAAGGATCATATCTACCTGCATCTCGACCATCTCGATCCGGCCGTGCTGCACGAGCGCCTGCCGGGTATTTCCGAGAGCGCCAAGATCTTCGCCGGCGTCGATGTCACCCGCGAGCCGATCCCGGTCCTTCCGACCGTTCACTACAACATGGGCGGCATTCCGACCAATTACTGGGGCGAAGTGCTGAACGCCGACAGCGCCAATCCGGAGCGGATCATTCCCGGATTGATGGCCGTCGGCGAAGCCGGCTGCGCCTCGGTGCATGGCGCTAACCGCCTGGGTTCCAACTCGCTGATCGACCTTGTAGTCTTTGGCCGTGCCGCTGCCATCCGCGCCGGCGAAGTGATCGACCGTGCCTCTTCGATCCCGGCGATCAACGAGAAGGCTTCCGAAAAGATCATGACGCGCTTCGACAGGCTGCGTCATGCCGATGGCGGAACGCCGACTGCCGTGCTGCGCGAAAAGATGCAGCGCACCATGCAGGAAGACGCCGCGGTCTTCCGCACGCAGGAATCGCTGGAATCGGGCTGCAAGCGCATGAGCGCGATCTGGCAGGAACTGCCGGATCTCAAGGTCACCGACCGCTCGATGATCTGGAACTCCGATCTCGTCGAAACGCTGGAGCTGGAAAACCTGATGGCCAACGCCATCACCACGGTCTACGGCGCCGAGGCCCGCAAGGAAAGCCGCGGCAGCCACGCCCGCGAAGACTATGCCACCGGTCCTTTCGCCGGCCGCGACGACGTCAATTGGCGCAAGCATACGCTGTCCTGGGTGAACGAGGCGGGCGAGGTGAGGCTCGACTACCGTCCGGTTCACACGGAACTTCTGCAGCCCGGCATCGATCCGTACAAGATCGAGCCGAAGGCACGTGTGTATTGAGGAGAATGAAACATGGTTGAACTCGCTCTCCCCAAGAATTCGCAGATGACTGAAGGCAAGGTCTGGCCGAAGCCGGCCGGGGCCAAGAACACCCGCGAATTGCGCGTCTATCGCTGGAGCCCGGACGACGGCAAGAACCCGTCGATCGACACGTTCTACATCGATGTCGACGATTGCGGCCCGATGGTTCTCGATGCGCTGCTCTACATCAAGAACAAGATCGACCCGACGCTGACGCTACGCCGCTCGTGCCGCGAAGGCATCTGCGGCTCCTGCGCCATGAACATCGACGGAACCAACACGCTTGCCTGCACCAAGGGCATGGACGAGGTGAAGGGCACGGTGAAGGTCTATCCGCTGCCGCATATGCCCGTCGTCAAGGACCTAGTGCCGGACCTCACCAATTTTTACGCCCAGCATCGCTCGATCGAGCCGTGGCTCAAGACCGTTTCGCCGACGCCGGCCAAGGAATGGAAGCAGAGCCACGAGGATCGCCAGAAGCTCGACGGCCTCTACGAATGCATCCTCTGCGCCTGCTGTTCCGCCTCCTGCCCGAGCTACTGGTGGAACGGCGACCGCTATCTCGGCCCGGCCGTGCTCTTGCAGGCCTATCGCTGGCTGATCGATAGCAGAGACGAGGCCAAGGGCGAGCGCCTCGACGATCTCGAAGACCCGTTCCGCCTCTATCGCTGCCACACCATCATGAACTGCGCCCAGACCTGTCCCAAGGGCCTGAACCCGGCCAAGGCGATCGGCGAGATCAAGAAGATGATGGTCGAGCGGCGGGTTTGACGGACTGGCGCTCTAGCACCCGAGTCCGGAGCCTCTTGCGTCGTTGTACTGTCCCCGCCCTTCTTTGTTTGAGAAGAAGGGCGGGCACCTTCTCCCCGTTTTGACGGGGAGAAGGTGCCCGCCGCACCCGCCGATTTCCAGAAGCCGAACAGCCCCTCTCCCAGCTTGCGGGGAGAGGTTAGGGTGAGGGGCAGAGTAGGCGTCTTCGCGGCTGGTTTTTGCGCCGTGGCGGAACGCATCGTTGGGAAAATTCAAGCGACAATAGTGCCTTCACACCGTCCGACAACCTCACGACGCAACGGATGCAACCGTTTCAATCATGCCACAGGCGTCAAAGAATTGCCGTTCTCTTGAATTGAAAGATGGTTTTAAGGTAATTCCGCCTATATGTCAGTCGATAACGCGGTGGCAGAGATGATCGGGAGCAGGAATATGCGGACAATACATGCGGTGGCGGGACTGGCCGTAGTGCTGGCGCTTTCTGGATGTCAGAGGACGTCCATGAGCGATTTCGGCGGAAACAGCATGTCGCCAGCCCCGTTGCAGGCGCAGCCCGTACCGAGCGTGTCTTCCGGCCAGCTCGACGCTCCGGCGACGACCGATACCTCGCAGTTCCCGGCAGCACCGGTCAGCGGCACCGCGACGGTCGGTGGCGTGCAGCAGCCGGCCGGGGTTGACGTCGCGGCGGCCACCAGTGCGCTCGATGTCACCAAGGAATCGATGGTCGGCAACTGGCGCGTCGCGAATGGCGGCAGTTCCTGCGACATGTTCCTGACGCTCACCAATCTCGGCAGCGGCTCGCGCGGCGGCACGCGCGGTTGCGCCGGTGAACTGACCCAGATGGGCTCATGGGAAGTGGCCGGCAAGCAGGTCGTCTTGAAGGATCGCAACGGCAATCCGCTGGCCCGCCTGTTCAAGACCGCCGATGCGCGGTTTGATGGCTCGACCAACAGCGGCCAGCCGGTCAGCCTCAGCCGTTAATCAAAAGCCCGGCAGACGCCGGGCTTTTTCTTGTTCGCCAGCCTGTGGAGCGTTTCCGCTTTTCTCCGAGTCACGAAAGCGCTCTATCTCTTTGTTTTCACGCATTTCCGGACGGAAAATCGTTTCACGCTTTCCCGGAAATGCACCAACCGGTCAAGCGCGTGCCAAATCCCGAAGACAGCATTTCGCGAAAACTCGAGGCCATGATCGCCGCCGGTACAGTGCGTCGCGATCCGGCCCAGCTTGGTATCGCCAGGCGTTTCGATCACCTGCTGATGGAGCTTGCCGGAAACCGCGCGGAGCGCAAGTCGAATGCGCTCGGCTGGCTGTTTGCCTCGCGCAAGCATGAGCACCCGCCGCTCAAGGGTCTCTATCTCCATGGCGGTGTCGGCCGCGGCAAGACCATGCTGATGGACCTGTTCTTCGAAACGGTGCCGATCCAGCGCAAGCGGCGGGCGCATTTCCATGAGTTCATGGCCGATGTGCACGAGCGCATCTTCAAGCACCGGCAGAAGCTGAAGAATGGCGAAACGCGCCAGGCCGATCCGATGCCGCCTGTGGCCTCGGAGATTTTTGCCGAAGCGCGGCTTCTCTGCTTCGATGAGTTTTCGGTCACCGATATTGCCGATGCGATGATCCTGTCGCGGCTGTTCGGTGCGTTGTTCGCCAAGGGCTGCGTGCTTGTCGCCACCTCCAATGTCGAGCCGGGCAATCTCTACATGGACGGCCTGAACCGCGGGTTGTTCCTTCCCTTCATCGACCTCCTGAAAGCCAATACAGAGATCATGCCGCTGGATGCCGGGACGGATTATCGCCTGGCGAAGATGGAGGGCCTGCCGGTCTGGCTGTCGCCGATGGGGCCTGCCGCGGATGCCGCGCTCGACCGGGCCTGGATCCATGCGACGGCCGGGCTTTCGGTTGCGGCCGCGGAGATTGCGCACAAGGGCAGGAAGATCAAGGTTCCGGCGGCGGCCAACGGCTGCGCCCGATTTTCCTTTTCGGACCTCTGCGAGCGGCCGCTGGGCGCCGCCGATTTTCTCGCCATCCTCTCGCATTACCGGACGATCTTCGTCGATCATATCCCGCATCTTGGGCCGGAGCGCCGCAACGAGACCAAGCGTTTCATCATGCTGATCGATACGATCTACGATCACGGCGCCCGGCTATTTGCGACGGCGGCCTCCATGCCGATCGAGCTTCTGACGGCCAAAAAAGGCACGGAGGGCTTCGAATTCGACCGCACGGTCTCGCGCCTGATCGAGATGCAGAGCGAGGACTATGCGCGAAATCATCGTACGGAAACAGTGGCTTCGTGACAATTTCTCGATGAAATTTCTTACGTTTACGTAAGAAATTTATGATCTAACCGATTGAATTTGTTCCACCCAAAAGTATCGGTTGATATTTTAGATTTTGAAGGTTAATTCCTTGCGCCGAAAGGTTTGCCACAGCTCGCGTCTTCGGCGCCACGTCAGGCCTTGTCAGATTTGGATCGCAAGAGGGAAGCACTTTCATGGCGCGCAACAAGATCGCACTTATTGGTTCTGGAATGATTGGTGGCACGCTGGCGCATCTCGCCGGCCTGAAGGAACTCGGCGACATCGTCCTGTTCGACATCGCTGACGGCATCCCGCAGGGCAAGGGCCTTGATATCGCCCAGTCCTCTCCCGTCGAAGGCTTCAACGCCAATCTGACCGGTGCCAGCGATTATTCCGCCATCGAAGGCGCCGATGTGTGCATCGTCACCGCCGGCGTTGCCCGCAAGCCCGGCATGAGCCGCGACGACCTGCTCGGCATCAACCTCAAGGTCATGGAACAGGTCGGCGCCGGCATCAAGAAATATGCCCCGAACGCCTTCGTCATCTGCATCACCAACCCGCTCGACGCCATGGTCTGGGCGCTGCAGAAGTTCTCGGGCCTGCCGAAGAACATGGTCGTCGGCATGGCCGGCGTGCTCGATAGTTCGCGCTTCCGCCTGTTCCTGTCCCAGGAATTCAATGTTTCCGTCCAGGACGTCACCGCCTTCGTGCTCGGCGGCCATGGCGACACGATGGTGCCGCTCGCCCGCTACTCGACCGTCGGCGGCATTCCGCTGACCGATCTCGTCAAAATGGGCTGGGTCACCAAGGATCGCCTCGAGGAAATCATCCAGCGCACCCGCGACGGCGGTGCTGAAATCGTCGGCCTCCTGAAGACCGGTTCGGCCTATTACGCCCCGGCAGCGTCGGCGATCGAAATGGCGGAATCCTTCCTCAAGGACAAGAAGCGCGTTCTGCCCTGCGCAGCGCACCTCACCGGTCAGTATGGCGTGAAAGACATGTATGTCGGCGTTCCGACGATCATCGGTGCCGGTGGCGTCGAGCGCATCATCGAAGTCGAGTTCAACAAGGCCGAGCAGGAAGCCTTCGACAAGTCGGTCGCTTCGGTCGCAGGTCTTTGCGAAGCCTGCATCACCATTGCTCCAAGCCTGAAATAATGGCCCTGAAGCCATTGCCGTTCGGCCCCAAACAGGAAATTTCCGATGAACATTCATGAATATCAGGCCAAGGCCCTGCTGAAGAGCTTTGGCGCACCGGTCGCGGAAGGTGTTGCCATCTTCTCGGCCGATGAAGCCGAAGCGGCTGCAAAGTCACTTCCGGGCCCGCTCTATGTCGTCAAGAGCCAGATCCACGCGGGCGGCCGCGGCAAGGGCAAGTTCAAGGAACTTGGACCCGATGCGAAGGGCGGCGTTCGTCTCGCCTTCTCGATTGAGGAAGCCAAGGCCCACGCCAAGGAAATGCTTGGGCATACGCTGGTGACGAAGCAGACCGGCGAAGCCGGCAAGCAGGTCAACCGCCTCTATATCGAGGACGGCGCCGACATCGAGCGCGAACTGTACCTGTCGATCCTCGTCGACCGCGCCGTCGGCCAGGTCTCCTTCGTGGTCTCCACCGAAGGCGGCATGGACATCGAGACCGTCGCGCATGACACGCCGGAAAAGATCATCAACGTCGCGATCGACCCGGAAAAGGGCGTCACGGCTGAAAACCTTGCTGCATTGACCTCGGCCCTGGAGCTCGAAGGCGAAGCCAAGGCGGATGCCGAAAAGCTTTTCCCGATCCTCTACAAGGCCTTCGTCGAGAAGGACATGAGCCTGCTCGAGATCAACCCGCTGATCGTCATGAAGAACGGCCGCATGCGCGTTCTCGACGCCAAGGTCTCGTTCGACGGCAACGCGCTGTTCCGCCATGAGGACGTCGTAGCGCTCCGCGACCAGACCGAGGAAGACGCCAAGGAAATCGAGGCCTCCAAGTACGACCTGGCTTACGTTGCCCTCGACGGCAATATCGGCTGCATGGTCAATGGTGCCGGCCTTGCCATGGCAACCATGGACATCATCAAGCTCTATGGCGCAGAGCCGGCGAACTTCCTCGATGTCGGCGGTGGCGCTTCGAAGGAGAAGGTGACCCATGCCTTCAAGATCATCACCGCCGATCCCGCCGTGAAGGGCATCCTCGTCAACATCTTCGGCGGCATCATGAAGTGCGACGTCATCGCCGAAGGCGTGATCGCGGCTGTCAAGGAAGTCGGTCTTCAGGTTCCGCTCGTCGTGCGCCTCGAAGGTACCAATGTCGAACTCGGCAAGAAGATCATCAACGAGAGCGGGCTGAACGTCATTTCCGCCGACGATCTGGACGATGCCGCCCAGAAGATCGTAGCTGCAGTGAAAGGTGCCTGATTCCGATGTCCATTCTCATCAACAAAGACACGAAAATCCTCGTTCAGGGTCTGACCGGCAAGACCGGCACCTTCCACACCGAACAGGCGCTCGCCTACCACGGCACCAAGATGGTCGGCGGTATCAACCCGAAGAAGGGTGGCGAGACCTGGGAAGGTTCCAAGGGCGAAAAGCTGCCGATCTTCGCGACCGTGGCGCAAGGCAAGGAAATGACCGGCGCCGATGCATCGGTGATCTACGTTCCGCCGGCAGGTGCCGCGGCTGCGATCATTGAGGCCATCGAGGCTGAAATCCGCCTGATCGTCTGCATCACCGAAGGCATTCCTGTTGCCGACATGGTCAAGGTCAAGGCCCGTCTCGACAAGTCGAAGTCCCGCCTGATCGGCCCGAACTGCCCCGGCGTTCTGACGCCGAACGAATGCAAGATCGGCATCATGCCGGGTAACATCTTCAAGAAGGGTTCGGTCGGCGTTCTCTCGCGCTCCGGCACGCTCACCTATGAAGCCGTGTTCCAGACCACCAACGAAGGTCTCGGCCAGACGACGGCTGTCGGCATCGGCGGCGACCCGGTCAAGGGCACCGAGTTCATCGACGTGCTGGAAATGTTCCTCGCCGACGACGAGACCAAGTCGATCATCATGATCGGCGAAATCGGCGGCTCGGCCGAAGAAGATGCGGCCCAGTTCCTCAAGGACGAAGCCAAGCGCGGCCGAAGCAAACCGATGGTCGGCTTCATCGCCGGCCGCACCGCGCCTGAAGGTCGCACCATGGGCCATGCCGGCGCGGTCATTTCCGGCGGCAAGGGTGGTGCTGAAGACAAGATCGCTGCGATGGAATCGGCCGGCATCCGCGTGTCGCCGTCGCCGGCGCGCCTCGGCAAGACGCTGGTCGAAGTCCTCAAGGGCTGAGACACGGCGATGTGATCGGGCCTGCGATTGCAGCGGCCCGGTTGCCTGCACGCAAAGAAAGGCAGCGGCGCTTCCGGCGCCGGTGCCAGCCAGGTCGACCGGGACTGAAAGCCGGCAGCGTTAACAAGTCAGGAGGCGGACGGACAGGTCCGCGAAGCACCATGGCAAGGCAAGAAGCCAACGAGCAATTTCTGCTGACCTCGTTCCTCGACGGAGCGAACGCCGGCTATATCGAGCAGCTTTATGCGCGCTACGAAAGCGATCCCTCGTCGGTCTCCGGCGAATGGCAGTCGTTCTTCAAGGCGCTGCAGGACCAGCCGGACGACGCGATCAAGGCGGCCAAGGGCGCCTCCTGGAAGAAGCCGAACTGGCCGATCGTCGCCAATGGCGAGCTGGTCTCGGCGCTCGATGGCGACTGGGGTACGGTCGAGAAGGTTATCGAAAAGAAGGTGAAGGCCAAGGCCGAGGAACAGGCCGCCGTCACCGGAGTCGCGCCGAGTGCGGCCGATGTCCACCAGCAGACCCGTGACAGCGTTCGCGCCATCATGATGATCCGCGCCTACCGCATGCGCGGCCATCTGCACGCCAAGCTCGACCCGCTCGGCATTGCAGCACCGGTCGAGGACTATAACGAGCTTTCGCCAAAGTCCTATGGCTTCGAGGAAAGCGATTACGATCGCCGGATCTTCCTCGACAACGTGCTTGGCCTTGAATACGCGACCATTCGCGAAATGCTCGAAATCCTCGAGCGGACCTATTGTTCGACGCTCGGCGTCGAGTTCATGCACATCTCCGATCCGGAAATCAAAGGCTGGGTCCAGGAGCGCATCGAAGGCCCCGACAAGGGCGTCGAATTCACGCCGGAAGGCAAGAAGGCGATCCTTCAGAAGCTGATCGAGGCGGAAGGTTTCGAGCAGTTCATCGACGTCAAGTACAAGGGCACCAAGCGTTTCGGCCTCGACGGTGGTGAATCGCTCATCCCGGCGCTGGAGCAGATCATCAAGCGCGGCGGCCAGGTCGGCCTCAAGGAAATCATCCTCGGCATGGCCCATCGCGGCCGTCTGAACGTCTTGACCAACGTCATGGGCAAGCCGCACCGCGCCGTCTTCCATGAGTTCAAGGGCGGCTCCGCCGCACCGGACGATGTCGAAGGTTCGGGCGACGTGAAGTACCATCTGGGTGCTTCTTCCGACCGCGAGTTCGATGGCAACAAGGTTCACCTGTCGCTGACGGCGAACCCGTCGCATCTCGAAATCGTCAACCCGGTAGTCATGGGCAAGGCCCGCGCCAAGCAGGACCAGATGGCGAAGGTCTTCGAAGGCGACATCATTCCGCTGTATGAGCGCGCCCAGGTCATGCCGCTGCTGTTGCATGGCGATGCCGCCTTTGCGGGTCAGGGCGTGACGGCGGAAATTCTCGGGCTGTCGGGTCTGCGCGGTCATCGCGTTGCCGGCACCGTGCACTTCATCATCAACAACCAGATCGGCTTCACCACCAATCCGGCTTTCTCGCGCTCGTCGCCTTACCCCTCCGACGTTGCCAAGATGATCGAAGCGCCGATCTTCCACGTCAACGGCGACGACCCGGAAGCCGTGACTTACGCGGCCAAGATCGCCACCGAATTCCGGATGAAGTTCCACAAGCCTGTCGTCATCGACATGTTCTGCTATCGCCGCTTCGGCCATAACGAGGGCGACGAACCATCCTTCACGCAGCCGAAGATGTACAAGGTCATTCGCGCCCACAAGACGGTCGTCCAGCTCTATGGCGAACGCCTGATCGCCGAAGGCCTGATTACCGAGGGCGAACTTGAGAAGATGCGCGCCGATTGGCGCGCCCATCTGGAACAGGAGTTCGAGGCGGGGCAGGCCTACAAGCCGAACAAGGCTGACTGGCTGGATGGTGTCTGGTCGGGCCTGCGCGCTGCCGACAATCAGGACGAACAGCGCCGCGGCAAGACCTCGGTGCCGATGAAGACGTTGAAGGAAGTCGGCCGCAAGCTGTCGGAGGTTCCGGCAGGCTTCAACGTCCACAGAACCATCCAGCGTTTCATGGATGGCCGCGCCAATATGATCCAGACCGGTGAGGGCATCGACTGGGCGATGGCGGAGGCACTCGCTTTCGGAACGCTCGCCATCGAGGGCACCAAGATCCGCCTGTCGGGCCAGGATTGCGAACGCGGCACCTTCTCGCAGCGCCATACCGTTCTCTACGATCAGGAGACCGAAGAACGCTATATCCCGCTTGCCAACCTGTCGCCGACCCAGGCGCGTTACGAGGTCATCAACTCGATGCTCTCGGAAGAGGCGGTGCTCGGTTTTGAATACGGCTACTCGCTTGCGCGTCCGAATGCACTGACGCTCTGGGAAGCCCAGTTCGGTGACTTCGCCAACGGTGCGCAGGTCGTCTTCGACCAGTTCATCTCGTCGGGCGAACGGAAATGGCTGCGCATGTCCGGCCTCGTCTGCCTCTTGCCGCATGGCTACGAAGGCCAGGGTCCGGAACATTCGTCGGCCCGCCTCGAGCGCTGGCTGCAGATGTGTGCCGAAGACAACATGCAGGTCGCCAACGTCACCACGCCGGCGAACTACTTCCACATCCTGCGCCGTCAGGTGAAGCGCGATTTCCGCAAGCCGCTGATCATGATGACGCCGAAGTCGCTGCTGCGCCACAAGCGCGCCGTTTCCAGTCTGTCGGAAATGGCGGGCGAGACCTCTTTCCACCGCCTCTTGTGGGACGACGCTGAGGTCATCAAGGACGGCCCGATCAAGCTCCAGAAGGACGCCAAGATCCGTCGCGTCGTTCTGTGCACCGGCAAGGTCTATTACGACCTTCTGGAAGAGCGCGAAAAGCGCGGCATCGACGATGTCTATCTGCTGCGCGTCGAGCAGCTCTATCCGTTCCCTGCCAAGGCGCTGATCAACGAGCTCTCGCGCTTCCGCAATGCGGAAATGGTCTGGTGCCAGGAAGAGCCGAAGAACATGGGCGCCTGGTCGTTCATCGACCCGTATCTGGAATGGGTGCTTGCCCATATCGATGCGAAGTACCAGCGCGTCCGCTACACCGGCCGTCCGGCCGCCGCCTCTCCGGCGACGGGTCTGATGTCCAAGCATCTCGCCCAGCTCGCCGCCTTCCTCGAAGACGCGCTCGGCGGTTGAGAGGCGGCGCGCCATGGCCTATTTTCATCTGAAACTAGTGCCACCCCGCAGCACATTTCCTCACGACGCGACGTCTGAGGAAATGGCTGCGATGGAGCGTCACTCCGTCTATTGGCGAGCGCAAGCCGATGCGGGACGAGCAATTGCGGTCGGTCCCGTGTTCGCCAAGGACGGCGCCTGGGGCATGGCTCTCGTGGAAGTCTCCGATGAGGAGGCCGCCCAGGCCCTTGCCGATGGCGATCCGGTCATCGCCGCCCGCCTGGGCTTCCAGTTCGAAATTGCCGCTATACCCTCACTCATTCTCCGGCACCTGCCGCATAACCGATAACGATCAAAGTCAGGATCTGAAAATGACCACAGAAATCCGCGTTCCCACCCTCGGAGAGTCCGTCAGCGAAGCGACTGTCGGGACATGGTTCAAGAAGGTGGGCGACACCGTCAAGGCCGATGAGCCGCTGCTCGAACTGGAAACCGACAAGGTGACGATCGAGGTTCCGGCGCCTTCCGCAGGCACGCTCTCCGAAATCGTCGCTAGCGCCGGTGAAACCGTTGGTCTCGGCGCACTGCTCGGCCAGATCGCCAACGGTGCCGCCGGCGCCGTTTCTGCCGCCCCTGCAGCGGAAAAGAAGGCGGCCGCTCCGGCCGCAGCTCAACCGGCCGCCGCCGCCGCTGCCCCTGCCGCTCCGCAGGTTGCTTCTGCGATGCCGGCTGCGCCGGCCGCTGCCAAGATGCTCGCCGAAAACAACCTCACCGCCGACCAGGTTGACGGCTCCGGCAAGCGCGGCCAGGTGCTGAAGGGCGATGTCATCGCTGCTGTCGCCAAGGGCCTTTCGACGCCGGCCGCGTCCGAGCCGATCAAGATCATAACCCGTGGCCCATCACCGGCAGAGGACGCGCCGCGCGAAGAGCGCGTCAAGATGACCCGCCTGCGTCAGACCATCGCCAAGCGCCTGAAGGACGCCCAGAATACGGCGGCCATGCTCACCACCTATAACGAGGTGGACATGTCGGCGGTCATGGACCTGCGCAACCGCTACAAGGACCTGTTTGAAAAGAAGCACGGCGTCAAGCTCGGCTTCATGGGCTTCTTCACCAAGGCCGTGACGCATGCGCTGAAGGAAATCCCGGCCGTCAACGCCGAGATCGACGGCACCGACATCATCTACAAGAACTTCTGCCACATCGGGGTCGCCGTCGGCACCGACAAGGGTCTCGTCGTTCCTGTCGTGCGCGATGCCGACCAGATGTCGATCGCCGAAATCGAGAAGGACATCGGCCGTCTTGGCAAGATGGCCCGTGACGGTGCGCTGTCGATGGCCGACATGCAGGGTGGCACCTTCACCATCTCCAACGGCGGCGTCTACGGCTCGCTGATGTCCTCGCCGATCCTCAATGCGCCGCAGTCCGGCATTCTCGGCATGCACAAGATCCAGGAGCGCCCGGTCGTCGTCGGCGGCCAGATCGTCATCCGTCCGATGATGTACCTGGCGCTCTCCTACGATCACCGGATGGTCGATGGCAAGGAAGCCGTGACCTTCCTGGTCCGAGTCAAGGAAAGCCTGGAAGATCCGGAACGTCTGGTTCTCGATCTGTAAGAGGCGCTGAAACATGGACGCGGCAGCGCTGGCGGCATCGCCCTTCCTTTCGCTCCTCGCCTGGAGCGTCGTGCTGCTCGTCTTTCATGTCGGCCTGCAGGGCATGACGTCGACATTGGAACTCGGATCGGCCTGGAATGCCGGTCCGCGCGACGTTGAGAAGAAGCCGTCCGGCAAGCTCGCCGGGCGGGCCGCGCGGGCATCGGCCAATTTCCAGGAGACCTACCCGGCCTTTATTGGGCTGGCGCTCGCGCTTGGCATTACCGGTGATCCGACCGGCTGGGGCCTCATCGGCGCCTGGGTTTGGTTCGCCTTCAGGCTTGCCTATATTCCGCTCTATCTGGCGGGCGTTTCCTACGTCCGATCCCTCATCTGGCTTGGCTCGCTCGCCGGGCTCCTCACTATGGTATCGGCGCTCGTTTTCTGAGAGGAAAGCGGTCGCCTGACAGCGATAACCGGAGACGTGCCGTGCACCCCTATCTTTTCGAACTCGCATCGCTGATGGCGATCTTCTTCTTCGCCATCGTTTCTCCCGGCGCCGACCTTGCCATGGTCATGCGTCAGTCGCTGGTTCATGGCCGCCGCTCGGCGATCGTCACCTCCTTCGGCGTCGGCACGGCGCTGATGTTCCATGTGACCTACACGATCCTCGGTCTCGGGCTGGTCATCTCGCAGTCGATCTACCTGTTCAACATCGTCAAATGGTGTGGCGTCGCTTACCTGCTCTATATCGGCGTCAAGGCACTCAAGGCCGGCAGGACGGATATGACGGTCGAGCACGGAGGGGCTGACCCGACGAAGAAGCGCCAGACCGTGTTGAAAGCCTTCGGTCTCGGGTTTGCCGCCAATGCGCTCAACCCCAAGGCCGTCTTCTTCTTCCTGTCGATCTTCTCGACGGTGGTCAGCGCCCATACGCCGATCGCGGTGAAGTTCGGCTATGGCCTCGTCATGGCAAGCAGCCTGATCCTCTGGTTCGTCGGCGTTAGCCTGTTCATGACGACGCCGAAGATGCGCGCTGCCTTTTCGCGCGCCAGCCAGTGGATTGATCGCGCCAGCGGCCTCGTCTTCATAGCCCTTGGCCTGAAGCTCGCTACTGAAAAGGCAGGCTGAGCATGCGCCTTGCCGCTCCCGCGTCAATCCTGGGTTTCCTGCTGGCTGTAACGCCAGCGACTGCTGCAGATTGCCTGCAGAAGCAGGCGATCTATGGCGATGCGGACGGCGCCTATGAAGTGCGTTTCGAACCGGTGGGCTCGGCCAGCGCCGCAACCAGCAATCATTTCAAGGTCAAGGTGGCGAAAACCGACCTGGTGCTGGATGGCATCGTCATGCCCTCGGGCGAACCGGTCCGGCCAAACGGCATGATCATGAACAATTGCCCGGAGGGCGACGTCACGGGCGAGGAGATTGCCGCCTGCACCGTCTGGGAAGGCGTGATCTACTCGATCGGCGTCGACGGCAAGGTTGGTTCCTTGCCTGAGGAGGGTTCGGAAGCGGCGGCGCAATTGCTCCTGCCCGATTTCGGTCCCGCCGTGCGCAACTCATCCATCTGGGGCAAGGCGACGGTCGCGCCCTGGGATGTTCTGGCTTTGAAGGGATGTGTCCAATGAAGATCAGCGATCAACCCGTCCTTTTGGTAACCGGCGGGAGCCGCGGCATCGGGGCAGCGATCTGCCACTCGGCGGCCGAGCAGGGCTGGGCCGTTGCCATCAACTATGCCTCGAACCGCCCGGCCGCAGATGGGGTCGTCAAGGCGATCGCGGCGGCCGGCGGCAAGGCGGTCGCGATTGAAGGCGATGTCGGCAGCGAAGCCGGGATCGCTGCGATTTTCGACGCGGTGGACAAGGCCTTCGGCCGTCTCGACGGGCTGGTCAACAATGCCGGCATCGTCGGCATGCCGGCCAGGATCGACGAGATCACGCCCGAGCGGCTGGAACGCATGCTGCGTGTCAATGTTTCCGGCTCGATCCTTTGCGCGGCTGCGGCCGTGCGCCGCATGTCGGTCCGTCACGGCGGCAAGGGCGGCGTCATCGTCAATATCTCCTCGATGGCCGCCGTGCTCGGCTCGGCCGGACAGTATGTCGATTATGCCGCCTCCAAGGGCGCGATCGATAGTTTCACCATTGGCCTGTCGCGCGAAGTCGCCTCCGATGGCATCCGCGTCAATGCGGTTCGCCCGGGCATCATCGATACCGACCTTCACGCTTCCGGCGGTCTTCCGGATCGCGCCCGCGAACTCTCGCCGACCATTCCGCTGAAACGGCCGGGCACTGCGCAAGAGGTCGCCGACGCCGTTATCTATCTGCTTTCCCCTTCGTCGTCCTATGTAACGGGCGCCATTCTCAACGTCAGCGGCGGACGATAGCCGCTCTCAAGAAGGACCATTCATGACTTATGATCTTATTGTTATCGGCACCGGCCCCGGCGGCTATGTCTGCGCCATCAAGGCAGCCCAGCTTGGCCTGAAGGTCGGCGTCATCGAAAAGCGCGCCACCTATGGCGGCACCTGCCTCAATATCGGCTGCATTCCCTCGAAAGCCCTGCTGCATGCCTCGGAGGTCTTCCACCAGACCGCCCATGGCATCGACGCGCTCGGTGTCGAGGTGTCTGCTCCGAAGCTGAACCTTGAGAAGATGCTCGCCCACAAGGACGCGACGGTAAAGTCGAACGTCGACGGCGTCGCCTTCCTCTTCAAGAAGAACAAGATCGACGCCTTCCAGGGCACCGGCAAGGTTCTTGGCGAAGGCAAGGTCTCCGTCACCAACGACAAGGGCGAGGAGCAGGTCATAGAGACGAAGAACGTCGTCATCGCCACCGGCTCCGATGTTGCCGGCATCCCCGGCGTCCAGGTCGAGATCGACGAGAAGATCATCATTTCCTCCACCGGCGGTATCGCGCTGGAGAAGGTTCCGGCCACCATGGTGGTCGTCGGCGGCGGCGTCATCGGGCTTGAGCTCGGCTCGGTCTGGTCGCGCCTCGGCGCCAAGGTGACCGTGGTCGAATATCTCGACATGATCCTCGGCGGCATGGACGGCGAGGTCGCCAAGCAGTTCCAGCGTATGCTCGCCAAGCAGGCTGTCGACATCAAGCTCGGCGCCAAGGTGACCGGCGTTGAAAAAACGGCTTCCGGCGCCAGGGTGACCTTCGAGCCGGTCAAGGGCGGCGAGGCTGCGACGATCGATGCCGATGTGGTTCTGATCGCCACTGGCCGCAAGCCGTTCACTGAGGGCCTTGGCCTCGCCAAAGCCGGCGTCGTCATGGATACCCGCGGCTGCGTCGAGATCAACAACCATTTCCAGACCAGCATTCCCGGCATCTATGCGATCGGCGATGTCGTGCGCGGCCCGATGCTCGCCCACAAGGCCGAAGACGAGGGCGTCGCTGTTGCCGAGATCATCGCCGGTCAGGCGGGCCACGTGAACTATGATGTCATTCCGAGCGTCGTCTACACCCAGCCGGAAGTCGCCTGCGTCGGCAAGACCGAGGAAGAGCTGAAGGCGGCAGGCATCGCCTACAAGGTCGGCAAGTTTCCGTTCACGGCCAACGGCCGCGCCCGCGCCATGCTGGCGACCGACGGTTTCGTCAAGATCCTCGCCGACAAGGACACGGATCGCGTTCTCGGCGGTCATATCGTCGGCTTCGGTGCCGGCGAGATGATCCACGAGATCGCCGTGCTGATGGAATTCGGCGGCTCCTCGGAAGACCTCGGCCGCACCTGCCACGCGCACCCGACCATGTCGGAAGCGGTCAAGGAAGCGGCACTCGCGACCTTCGCAAAGCCGATCCATATGTAAGGACGATGCGCAGGGGGCCGTGACAATCGGCCCTTTGCGGCCTCCCCCTCCGGCGGTCTACGATCGTCGCGATTTCAATACGTTACGGCGTCGCAGGTTCGATGTGCCGCGTGACGCTGCAGGGGGAGCATGCCGATGGCGCTACGCAGTTATCCGGTTCCCGTCACCTTGCCGCATCCGGCGCTGCCGCAAGCTGACGGTGAGCGCGCTTGCCGCTTCTGCTTCGGCATTGCCCGGCGCACGTCCGCTACCTCGGGCACGGGCCAGGCTTCGCTCCCGAAGGGCTCTGGACTCTGACCAGACTTCCGGTGAACATGCGGCATGAGCGCCACAAAACTCCTGCTGACCCTGCCGCTGACGATGGTCTTCGCCTATATGTCGCTTGTTGGCGTGGTGTATCTTTCACAGCGTGCCCTCATCTTTCCTGGCGCAAGCGCAGCGCCCGCTCCGGAGCACGCAGCCTGGGGTGAGAACGTCTCCATCAAGACGCCCGACGGTGAGACGCTTCATGGGCTGTACAACCAGGGCACATCCGGCAAGCCGGGCGTTCTGCTCTTTTTCGGGAACGGCGACCGTGTCGGCAATTACGGCTTTCTCGCGCAGGCGCTGGCCGCGCGCGGCATTGGATTGCTGGTGATCTCCTATCGCGGTTATCCGGGATCGACGGGCTTGCCGAGTGAGGAGGGGCTGCTGACCGACGGCATCGCAGCATTCGACTGGCTTTCAGCACGCTCCAAAAGCGAGATCGTTGTTCTCGGCCGCTCGCTGGGCACCGGCATCGCCGTGAACACGGCAGCGCAGAGGCCGGCCGTCGGTTTGGTTCTGGTGTCCGCATTCCTGTCGGTTCTGTCCGTCGCAGAAACGCGCTATCCATTCCTTCCGGTCGCGCTTCTTATCAGGGATCCCTTCCGCTCGGATCTCAAAATAACGAAGGTGAGCCAACCAAAGCTGTTCATTCACGGTCGGCGTGACGACAGCATCCCCCTATCTTCGGGCGAGGCGTTGTACCGCGTCACGCCCGAACCCAAGCAGATGCTGATCGATGATGGGGCGGGTCACAATGATATCTGGAACAACAGCACGGTTGGATATGTCATCCGGTTTGTCGAGGCGCTGAAATGAACCGCGCCAGGGCCTGATAACCAGCGGCGATCATCCGTTTTTCCACGTCATGCCGCTATCGAGCGGGAAGCGCTTGCCGCCCGCTCGGAAACAGTTTTGGCTCACTGCAGTGTCCGCGCTTGCGCCGGTTGAGCCGCAACACCGGCGACGTCGCCTGTGGTCAGTGCCTGTGAATCCAGACCGGTGGCCACCACTGAAACGCGGAAGACGCCGTCCAGGCCCTTGTCGAAGATTGCGCCGACGACGATGTCGGCGTCCTCGTAGACTTCCTCGCGGATGCGGGTCGCGGCTTCGTCCACTTCGAACAGCGTCATGTCGGAGCCGCCGGAAATCGAGATCAGCACGCCCTTGGCGCCCTTCATTGACACTTCGCTCAAGAGCGGATTGGCGATCGCCGCCTCGGCCGCCTTGGAGGCGCGGCCGTCGCCGATTGCCTCGCCCGTTCCCATCATCGCCCGGCCCATGCCCTTCATCACCGATTTGACGTCGGCAAAGTCGAGGTTGATCAGACCTTCCTTGACGATCAGGTCGGTGATGCAGCCGACGCCGGAATAGAGAACGCGATCGGCGATGACGAAGGCATCGGCAAAGGTGGTCTTGGCATCGGCGATGCGGAAGAGATTCTGGTTGGGGATGACGATCACTGTGTCGGCCGCCTCGCGCAGTCGCTCGATGCCTTCCTCGGCTGCCTGCATGCGCCGCTTGCCCTCGAAGCTGAACGGCTTGGTAACGACGCCGACGGTGAGGATGCCGGCCTTGCGGGCTGCTGCTGCAATCACCGGCGCGGCCCCTGTTCCCGTACCGCCGCCCATGCCGGCGGTGACGAAGCACATATGGGTGCCGCCAAGATGATCCATGATCTCGTCGATCGATTCCTCCGCCGCCGCGCGGCCGACTTCCGGAAGCGATCCGGCGCCGAGCCCTTCGGTCACCTGCGCGCCAAGCTGGATCAGCCGCGGCGCCTTCGACATGGTCAGCGCCTGCGCATCGGTGTTGGCGGCAACGAAGTCCGCGCCTTGAAGGCCTTCGGCGATCATGTTGTTGATGGCGTTGCCGCCACCGCCGCCGACGCCGATGACGGTGATCTTCGGTCTCATCTCCGAAATCACGGGTTTCTTGATCTCTGACATCTCGTCATCTCCTTGGAACGTGGTCGCTGCCCCGGCACGTGTGGAAGCGCGTTCCGGGAGCTGCAACAAGAATGCGAAGCGGAGCGGGCGCGAATCAGGCCGCCGCAGGTTATGTCCGCAAAAAGGCAGAGAGACGGCGCGGGTGCAAGTGTAAGGCGGACTATTGTTGGCCGCTGCGTCAACATCAGCGCGGAAAGCACCGCCGCTTCGATGCACTCTGCAGCTTCACCCCCCCCTCTGTCACTTCGTGACATCTCCCCCTCAACGGGGGAGATCATTCTTTTCCTTCGCAAGTTTTGGTAGGGCGAGGCATGAAATCTCCCCGTTGAGGGGGAGATGTCCCGGACGGACAAAGGGGGGATGCTCTTGATAATCCAGCTTTAAGCAACACGTTGCCGAAAGATCGGGGACGAAGGGGCCGACAGCAACCGCTTCGTCGAGATCATTGGCCGCGAGAAATTTCATCCTCGCAAATCCCCGCCTGGAAAACCTGTGCAATGATCATGGCGTCCTGTCGCGGATACACCGCAAGACGTTTGCGGCGAGGCAGGGCTGGCGCTCCACGGGAAACCTCGTGGCCTTCGTCTGGAGGCTGCGAACGTCAGGCGGACCGGAAGGAGAGCCCCCGGAAAATGGATCCCCTCCGTCCTTATGGGGCGGGCGTGCCTGTGGGGCACACATGTCGGGACAGGTCGTCCCGAGGCAGAGGGTCTAAGTCCAATACGGTTCACATAACGACTCTGATGGCGTTTTTGATGTTGACGGGCGGTGGTGGCCTGTCGGCTTTTCGTCGGACAGGGAAGTTACTCATCTTGCGTTTGACGCCGCGTTTGTTTCGGCGATGAGCGCGGGGTGGGACGCGCTCCTGGAGGATCTCGGCGAGGATGGCGCTATGCAGGGCGGCTCGACGCCGAGGGGGGAATAGCGCCGAAGGCGGGGAGCTTTCGGCGGATGACGCGAACTGCGTGCAGAAAGGAGAGCCGATCGGGGTCCTCGTCGGCCTGGAGGGCGGCTTCATGCATGAGACCGCGAATGGCGAAGTGGGCCATCAACAGGCCGAAGACCTCCTGGCGCACCAGGTCGGGGGTTTTGCTGCGCAAGACGATCTTGGCGCCGCGCAGGTGGGTCTTGAGTTCGCCCAGGGCGGTCTCGATTTCCCAGCGCTCGTGATAGAGCGCGGCCAGGTCTTCGGCGCCGGCCTTGGCGTGGTCGAGAACCGTGGTGGCCAGGCGATAGATGGGCTCGGCACCCTCGACGCCGTCCAGGCGGTAATCGATGACGCGAACTGCGACGCCCTTGGTCTTGCGCCGGCGATCGGTCTCGGACGGATAGATGTGGCTCAGATAGGAGCCGTCGGGCAGCCGTTGCTCGTCTTTCAGGCGCGCATTCTGCTTGATCCTCCAGAGCAGGTCGGCTCCGGTGGCGCTGGCCTGGGTCCACATCGCGTAGCCAAAGAAATTGCGATCCGCCAAGCAAAGCATGCCTTGGCGCAGGGCTGGCAGAACCTCTTTGGTCAAGGCGATCTCGCTGGTGGTGCAGCCAGCCATCTTCGTGCCGAACAAGACATGCGTGCCGTTCTCCACCAAGGAGACGAAGCGGACTTGCGGGAAGGCGCTTTCGCCATGACCCGCGCCCGGCCGACCGAAGGCGGCCTCGAGAGCCGGATCGTCGGCGACGTCGAACGTGCTGCCGTCGAGGCTGACCAGACGCCACGCCCCGAACCAGGCCCCCTTGGTCCCCCGTGTCGCGATGGGCTGCACCATCGCGTCATGCAGGCGCTGCACCGCCTCGAAGCCGAGCCGCGTGCGGGCTTGGGAAATACCCGATTTTCCCGCCACCTTGAGCGCAGCCCCCGGCCCGCTCAGCCATTGGACGCCCTCCAGCATGCACCGCAGCACCTCTTTACAGGAGGCGTTCATGAACAGCGCCAGGGCGATGACGTAGTAAACCACCACATGAGCCGGCAGATCGCGCTGGCGGATGCTGGTCTTGCCCGACGCGGCCAGAACCTCATGCACCTTGCCGATCGGAAATGTCTTGGCGATCACCCCCAGACCGATGAAATCCGTGATCCGGCGTCCCGCCGCAAGCCCCGCCACCGTACGCCCCATCAATCCCACCCCCGATTCGCAGGTGGGCATTGATTCACAGCCATCGTTAACTGAATGTTAATTTTACTCTAAGTGAACCGTATTGGGTCTAAGTCGGGGTCTGTAGGGAGGAAAGCTCCCGAGAGAACGCCAAACGGGGCGCTGGAAGGCGTCACATATGTTTATTCATTAGAGGCGGCTTCCAGTGCCCCGTCCGAGTCAATGCATGCTTGAAAACCACGGCGGCAAACCGCGCGGGGAGGTTTACGGCTGCGTGGAAGCGTCAGTTCCCGGAAGACATGCTGGTGATTATGAAACCATCCTTGCGCAACAGTTCGATCACGCCTTCATGTCCCGGCAGGTGCAGCGCGCCGACGGCCATGAAGACGCTGCCGCCGTCGAGGATCGGCTTGGCACGGCTTGCCATGGTCTTGTTGCGGTCGACGACGATGCGCTGCTCGAAATCCGCGTAGTCGGTGCTGTTGTCGGACGACATCTCTTGCGAAATGGCCTTCATCAGCGGCATGACCATGCCCGTGTCACCGGTCAGATAGAGTTCTGTCGTCGTCTCCATCACGTCGGCGACGGCGTCGCCGAGATCAAGGGTCTCGATCAGCGCGTCCAGATGAAATTGCACCGGCAATGCATCCATGGCCTTCAGTTGCTCCACCAGAGTTTCCAAACCCTTGAGCGCTTTGCCCTGTGTCAGCGCATCTT
Organism: Pararhizobium sp. LjRoot235; assembly: GCF_964254145.1. Lineage (NCBI taxonomy): Bacteria > Pseudomonadati > Pseudomonadota > Alphaproteobacteria > Hyphomicrobiales > Rhizobiaceae > Pararhizobium > Pararhizobium sp. LjRoot235. Next base: position 611,409 of record NZ_CAXUSP020000001.1, read on the forward strand.
CCGCAAGTTTCTTGTCGAGGAAGGAGGCGCCGGCCGCCTTGCGGCTCAGCTCGCAGGCGGGAAGGGCGACGAAGCTGGCAATCATCCAGGGTTTCATCTTCGCAACCAGCGCCAGCGGAATGCCGCGCTCTTTCAGTCCTGCCGTCAGCTTTTCCTGTTCCTCGGCCTTCAGAAAGTCCTTGATCGACTTGCCGTCGGTGAACATCGTCAGTTCCGGCTGCATCAAAAGGGCGGCCGCCGCCTTGCGCTCGTCGACGATTTCGTCGGATTCGACGATCACCGTCCTTGCGGTCTCATACGCCTCGTTGGCCCCCTTCGGCATGGCAAGTACGCGCGGATCGGTCACATGCATGGTGCCCAGCAGATAGGACGGCGCGATGCCGGGCTTCTCGATCTTCCAGAACAGGCCCTTGCCGTTCGGCACGGCAGCGGCTTGCCTTTCAAGCCCCGCAAATCGCGCGGGATCGGCGGCGCGCATCTCGGCGATCAGGTTCTTGCCGCCGCAGGCATTCTGCGCCGCATGGGCCGGCGAAAGGGCGACAAGCGTAACGATCAGGCTGAGAGCAAACAGCACATGCAATGTTGCGATCAGGGCGAGAGTGGTGTTGCCCAGTTCCCTTGCCATGGTGCGTGCCGGCTTTGCCAGATGTTGAAACATTGTCGATCCTGTGTGCGACGGGTCATCGTACCGACCCTAATCGTGCAAGCCTCACGGTCCGTTTAACAAAGCTGGTTAATGCTCCCACGAAGGCAAAATTCAGGCGCGCGGATGCGCCCGATCGTAGATTTCCAGAAGTCGGGCGGAATCGACCCCGGTATAAACCTGGGTGGTCGAAAGGCTGGCATGGCCGAGCAGTTCCTGGATGGTCCGAAGATCGCCGCCGCCGGCCAGAAGATGCGTGGCGAAGGAGTGGCGCAGCGCATGCGGCGTCGCAGTATCCGGCAGGCCCAGCGCACCACGCAGCCTCTGCATCTCGCGCTGGATGATTGCGGCCTGCAGCTTGCCCCCCTTGGCGCCACGAAACAGCGGGCCATCCTGCACGAGATGGCAGGGGCAGAGTTTTTCATATGCCCTGACGGCATCGATCGCCGCCGCGAGCAGCGGCACCACGCGGGTCTTGCCGCCCTTGCCATGAATGCGCAGCGCCGTCGGCATGCCTGAAAAATCTGACGGTGTCAGGTCGAGCGCTTCGGAGATGCGCAGGCCGCAGCCGTAAAGCAGGGTGAGCACGGCGGCGTTGCGCGCGGCAATCCATGGCTCCTCGGCAAGTTGCGCCTCATGGGTGACGACGGTCAAGGCGTCCTTGTCCGTCAGCGGCTTCGGCAGCGACTTCGGCTGTTTCGGTGAGCGAACGGCGGAGGCGCCCGCTGCATTGGCAAGCCCTTTCTTTTCCAGATGCCGCAGGAAGGAGCGAAGCCCCGCAAGCCCGCGGCCGAGCGTTCGCGCGCCAGCACCTGCTTTCCTGCGGGCGGCAAGGAAACCGCGCAGGTCGCCTGGGCGGAGCGAGTGGATATCGCTCAAGCGGACCGGCCCGCTCAGGTGGCCGGTCAGGAAATGCAGGAACTGCCGCGTGTCGCGCTCGTAGGCCTCGACGGTCTTGTCCGACAGGCGCCGTTCGTCGCTAAGCCCCGCCAGCCAGCGCTGGCGCTCCGCCATCAGTTCCGGATGGCCAATGATCAGCAGTTCGTTCACGCGCTTGCTTTCCTGATGTCTGGTTGCCCACAACTCTGCTCCTGATGCCGTTATGTTTTTCCTAATGACCCTTGGAAATTGTCATGTTCGGATCATATTCAACTGCAATAGCTGAGGCCGCACGAGGCGGGAAAAAGATGGCAAGACGCGATTCGGCAACCGGTTTCACCTATTTTGCGGAGGCAATCGCCCTGGTATCGCAGGGCCAGCCGGGTCATATCGTCGATACGCTGATTGCCGAGCGCGGTGAGCGCATCGTCAAGCATCCGCTCTGGCCGGTGATGCGGCCGTTTCTCTATACGGTCTTGAACTATCGCAAGGCCATCGAGTTTGCCGACAGCGTCGCCAACCTGCCGGGCTTTCACGCCTTCCAGTATTTAAGCGAGATCCTCGCCCTCGACATCCGTACCCGCAACGCGGAGCGTATTCCGCAAAAGGGCGGGTTCCTGCTGGTCAGCAACCATCCGACCGGGATTGCCGACGGTGTCGCCGTTTTCGATCTCTTGAAACAGCGCCGTCCCGACATGATGTTCTTCGCCAATCGCGATGCGATCCGCGTCAATCCGCGCCTGGTCGAAATGGTTATTCCGGTCGAATGGCGCGAGGACTACAAGACGAAGCTGAAGGCGCGTGAAACGCTTCAGGTCACCAACCGGGCGATCTCGGAAGGCAAGGCGACCGTGCTTTTCCCATCGGGCCGCATCGCCTACTGGGGAGACAGCAAGCTCAATGAGCGCCCCTGGAAGACATCGGCCGTCGGCTTTGCCCGCAAGTACGATCTGCCGATCCTGCCGGTGCACATGTCGGCGCGCAATTCCGGCCTGTTCTACTGGCTGGCGAAGTGGTCGACCGAACTGCGCGACATGACGGTGTTCCACGAGCTTCTGAACAAGAAGGGCAACATCTTCGACTTCACCATCGGCAACCTCATCGAACCGGAAGCGCTAGACGGCGACCCGGCCGAGGTGACGCGAGCCTTGGAGCGGCACACGGTGTTCGATCTGGCGCGTGATGGCGATGCGAGGTTCGAGGCGATTGTTTCGCCGAAAACGGCGCTCGCTTAAAATCCCTCGTTGCGAGATCGCAGTCGTTTTGCCAGCGGCGGATGTCGCCGTCTCCGGCTGGCGACAGGACGTGCTGCGGACAACCCCCTGTAAGAACAGTGCAATTCCAATGCGGTTAATCACAAGGTAATAATTATCATATAATTTAGTACTTAGATGAGGACGTTACCTGCCCGCCCATCCCAAGGGTGAGGCTGGCTGCATGATGCCAACGTCGACGCCGGTGAAATCCGGAATTTTCAAGCTCGCATCAGCCACTGTCTCCCCCTCGCGGGAGGCCGCTTTCACGTGGCGAAATTTATTTTATTGGAGGATTGCATGAAGCTCACCATTGCTCGCGGGCTTTTGATTTTCGGAGCGATCGTTATCGCCGGCCTGATGTTGTCCATCGGCATCAAGACCTACGCTTTCAACAAGCTGCGCGTGAACGGACCGGTTTACACCCAGGTCATCTACGGCAAGGACCTGATCGCAGACATTCTGCCGCCGCCGCTCTACACGGTCGAATCTTACATGCTGGCGATGGAAGCCGTGTCGAACCCTGAATTCGCCAAGTCAAATCTCGACAAGATTGCGGTCTTGAAGAAGGCGTTCGACGAGCGGCGGGTCTACTGGAAGTCCTCGACTGCTCCCGGTTCGCTGATGGTCAAGCTCGAAAACGACGTGGTGGCGCGGGGAGATATCTACTGGGGGGTGATGGAGAAGAAATTCCTTGCCGCATTCCAGAGCGGGGACGTGGCCGCCATAAAGCGAGCCCTGACCGAACTCAAGACGAGTTTCCATCATCACGAGATCGCGGTGAACGAACTGGTCGCCATGGCCGACAGCTTTCTGAAGGAGCAGGAGGCAGGTGCTGCCTCGGACACCGCCATGCTCTCCGCCGCCGCTGTCGTCAGTTCGGTTGTTTCGGTCTGTTTGCTGCTGGCCGGTCTTTGGTCCTTTCGCCGCCGCGCGGTGCAGCCGCTTGCAGCCATGTCGTCCTATCTGCAGACGCTTGCCAGCGGCAACTACGATCAAGGCGTTCCCTATGCCAACCGCTCGGACGAGATTGGCGCAGTCGCGAAATCCGTCGCGATCCTGCGGGAAGCAGGCATCGAGCGGCGCAATGCCCGCCAGCGCGCCGACGAGGAGCGCCGGAAGCAGGATGAGCGCGATGCCGTTCTCGGGAAGCAGAAAGCGGCGGAGGAAGCGGGGCGACTGCAGGTCATCAAGCAACTGACCCACGGCCTGGAGCGTCTCTCGACGGGCGATCTGTCAGTCCGTCTCGAGCAGCCCTTTGCTGCGGAATATGAAGCACTGCGTTCGGAGTTCAACGGCAGCGTCGAGCGCCTGGCCGAAACGATCTCGACCGTTCTCGAGACATCCGCACGACTGCGTACCAATTCCCTGGAAATTGCTGGCGCTACCGACGACCTGGCGAAGCGGACCGAGTCGCAGGCGGCCTCGCTCGAGCAGACGGCCTCCGCCTTCGACGAGATCACCGTAACGGTGCGCAGTTCATCGGAACGCGCACGCGAAGCAAGCGTGGTGATGGGCGCCGCAAGGGATGGCGCCGAGAAATCGGCCGTTGTTGTTCGCGAAGCCGTTGCCGCCATGGAACGGATCGCGGGATCGTCGACGCAGATCCGCCAGATCATCACGGTCATCGACGAGATTGCCTTCCAGACCAACCTTCTGGCGCTGAACGCCGGTGTCGAGGCGGCCCGGGCGGGCGATGCGGGCAAGGGCTTTGCAGTCGTCGCCCAGGAGGTGCGCGAATTGGCCGGCCGTTCGGCAAAGGCGGCAAGGGAGATCACGACGCTGATCGAGGCCTCGGCCCGCGAGGTCGCCGGCGGTGTGCAACTCGTCAACCAGACCGGCACGGCATTGACCGGCATTGAGGGGCACGTGCACCGGGTAACGGGCCTGATCGGCGCGATCGTCACCGCCGCCGACGAACAATCCTCAGCGCTTGCGAATATCAATGCGGCATTGCACCAGATGGATCAAATGACCCAGCAGAATGCCGCCATGGTCGAGCAGACCAATGCCGCCTGCCGCGAGCTGAGCGACGAAGTGCAGGACCTGAACCGCGCCGCCGGCCGCTTCCAGGTTTCCGGAAAGTCGCAGATCGCGACAATGAGAGCGGCGTAGCGTCGGCCCCTATCGTAAAAAAAGCCCCGCGATCGTGTCGCGAGGCTTCCATCATCATTCCACGCTCTTAAAAATCAGGCGATCTTCTGGCCGGTCTTTGCCCAGTCGGCGAGGAAGGTTTCGAGGCCCTTGTCGGTCAACGGGTGCTTGACGAGGGCCTTCAGGGTTGCCGGCGGGGCGGTGATGACGTCGGCGCCGATCAGGGCTGCTTCCTTGATGTGGTTGACCGTGCGGATCGAGGCGGCGAGGATTTCGGTCTCGTAGCCGTAATTGTCGAATATCTGGCGGATTTCGCGGATCAGGTCCATACCGTCGAAGGCGATGTCGTCGAGTCGGCCGACGAAGGGCGACACGAAGCTGGCGCCGGCCTTGGCGGCGAGAAGTGCCTGGTTGGCCGAGAAGCACAGCGTTACGTTGGTCTGGTGACCATCGGACGTGAGGTTCTTGCAGGCCTTCAGGCCGTCGAGCGTCAGCGGCAGCTTGATGCAGATGTTGTCGGCGATCTTCGAGATGACAGCCGCTTCCTTCATGATCGATTCATAGTCGGTGGCGGCGACTTCGGCGGAAACCGGACCTTCGACGATGCCGCAGATCTCCTTGGTGACTTCCAGGATGTTGCGCCCGGATTTCAGGATCAGCGACGGATTGGTCGTCACGCCGTCGACGAGCCCGAGGTCGTTCAATTCCCGGATTTCGTTCACATCGGCTGTATCGACAAAAAACTTCATGGGTATTCTCCCTTGGGATGCGGGGGCTGCTTGATGTTTCGGGGGTTTTCTTTAACGCAATCCGCAGGCAAGGTCACGGCCGATGACTGAAGATTCGACCGATTTGTTTGACGGCCTGTTCGCCCGCCGGGTCGTGCCCGTGCTGGTGCCGATGCCCGCCCCGAAAGCCTACTCCTATGCGGTGCCGGAAGGCACGGCCGTCGAACCCGGATCGATCGTACAGGTGCCGCTCGGACCGCGCCAGGTCATGGGCGTCGTCTGGGACGGCACGGATGACGGCGGCGTCGATCCGAAGAAGCTCAAGGCGATTACCCAGGTCTTCGATTGCCCGCCGCTCGGGAAAGACATGCGCGCCTTCCTCGACTGGGTCGCCACCTACACCGTCTCGCCGCCCGGCCTTGTTGCCCGCATGGCGCTACGCGCGCCCGCCGCCTTCGATCCGGAGCCGATGATCGAAGGGCTGCGGCTCACCGATACGCGGCCCGAACGGATGACTGCGGCGCGCCAACGGGTGATTGCCGCTGCCGACAACGGCTTTGCCTGGACGCGCTCGGGCCTTGCCCATGCGGCGGGAACCTCGTCGAGCGTCATCGACGGGCTCGTGGCGCAGGGGGTGTTCGAAACCGTCTTCATGGCGCCGCCGCCGGTCGTGGCCGCGCCGGACCCGGATTACGTCGAGCATCGCCTCGAAGGACCGCAGAAGCAGGCGGCGCAGGACCTGCTGGAGAGCGTGGCGGCAGGCGGTTTTTCCGTCTCGCTGATCGACGGCATCACTGGCTCCGGCAAGACCGAGGTCTATTTCGAAGCGATCGCGGCGACGCTGAAGGCCGGCAAGCAGGTGCTGATCCTTTTGCCGGAAATCGCCCTGACGGCGAGCTTCCTTGAGCGGTTCCAGGACCGCTTCGGCTCGAAGCCGGCCGAATGGCACTCCGATCTCGCGCCGCGAACGCGTGAAAAAGTCTGGCGGCAGGTGACCGAGGGTGGAGTGCGTGTCGTCGCCGGCGCCCGCTCCGCGCTTTTCCTGCCGTTCGAAAATCTCGGCCTCATTATCGTCGACGAGGAGCATGACCCGGCCTACAAACAGGAAGACCGCGTCTTCTATAATGCGCGCGACATGGCGGTCGTGCGTGCCCGCATCGGCGATTTTCCGATCGTGCTCGTCTCGGCGACGCCGTCGGTCGAAAGCCGGGTGAACGGCGATCTCGGCCGCTACAGACCGATCCACCTGCCGACACGCTTCGGTGATGCCGCCCTTCCGGATCTCGGTGTCGTCGACATGCGCCGCCATCCGCCGGAGCGCGGTGGCTTCCTCTCGCCGGTTCTTCTCAACCAGATCGGCAAGGCCGTCGGGCGCGGCGAGCAGGCGCTATTGTTCCTCAATCGCCGTGGTTATGCGCCGCTGACGCTCTGCCGCGTCTGCGGCCATCGCTTCCAGTGCCCGGATTGTTCGAGCTGGTTGGTCGAGCACCGGTTTCGCGGCCAGATCCAGTGTCATCATTGCGGCTATGCGCAAAGGACGCCAGAGAGTTGCCCGGAATGCGGCACCTTCGATCATCTCGTCGCCTGCGGGCCGGGCGTTGAGCGCATCGCCGAAGAGGTCGACCGGCATTTTCCCGAGGCCCGCACGATCGTGCTCTCCTCCGACCTGATGGGCGTCAAGCGGCTGCGGCTGGAACTGGAGGCCATTGCGCGCGGCGAGGCGGATATCGTCGTCGGCACCCAACTCGTCGCCAAGGGGCATAATTTTCCGATGATGACCTTCGTCGGCATCGTCGATGCCGATATCGGTCTTGCCAATGGCGACCCGCGGGCCGCCGAGCGAACGTTCCAGCTCTTGAGCCAGGTTACGGGGCGGGCCGGGCGCACCGGCCTGAAGAGCCTTGGCCTGCTGCAGACCTACCAGCCGCAGCATCCGGTAATGCAGGCGATCGTCTCGGGCGATTCGGAAGCCTTTTACGAGCGCGAGATCAATGAGCGCGAGAAGGCGCTTCTGCCCCCGTTCGGGCGACTGGCGTCGATCATCGTTTCGGCCGATACGAGAGCTGATGCGGAGGGGCACGCTAGAGGCCTGCGGCAGGCGGCGCCCCGCGTCAGCGGTATCAGCATTCTCGGGCCTGCCGAAGCTCCGCTCGCCCTGATCCGCGGCCGCCACCGCTTCCGGCTTCTGGTCCACGGCCGCCGCAACAGCGACATGCAGGCCTTCGTGAAGACCCTGCTTGCCAGAGGGCCGAAGGTGCGCGGCTCCGTCAGCGTCCAGCTCGATATCGACCCGCAGAGTTTTCTTTAGCGACCGTGTACGGCCTTGCCCCTCATCCGGCCTATCGGCCACCTTCTCCCCATGAATGGGGAGAAGGACCGGGCGGCGAGCTGCGTCGTCCCCTCTCCCCGTTCACGGGGAGAGGCTAGGGTGAGGGGCAGATCGCCGCATTCAGTTATCATGCTGATCTGGCCCCGGATTACTGCCGCCTCGCGATTCCCTTTTTTGCTGCGCTGGGTTATTGCTGCCTCATTGCAGCAATGGTTTGAGATTCAAGAGGGCACCATGGAGTTCTACATTCCGACGGAAACGGGAGAATTCCTGGCGTTCTGTGCGGCCGTGGTCACGGCGCTGATCGGGCTTGTCTTTCTCTTTGCGCCCGGTATCGCCTATCGCGCCGTCGGCATCGATCTGCGCGAAGGCCGGCGCGGGGGGCATGCGGAAGCGCGATCGACCATGGGCGGCTTTCATCTTGGGCTTGGCATCGCGGCCCTGCTCCTCGCCCAGCCGATGGTCTATCTGGCGCTCGGGGCGGCCTTTTCGCTCGCGGCCTTCGGTCGCATGCTGTCAATGCTGTCGGATCATGGCAATACAGTCATGAACTGGTTGTTCCTCATTGTTCAGATCGTGCTTGCGGCCTTGCCCCTGGCTTATGTCTTCGGCCTCGTCTGAGGTCATTTTGGGACAGGCACACGGAGACCTCGTCAGCTCATACCCTATTTTTGGCGAAATTCGGCCAAAAGGATGCACACTTATCGCGCATTCGTGCGGTTGGCGTGTTGCGAGTCCAGATATCCTATGCTAGACGAACCGCGACTTGTGGGGGAAGCAGGCCGCCCGGCCTGTGTAGCTCAAGAAAATATCGCAACAAATTCAAGGTGTTGGGTTTACGGTTCTCCGCAGACATCGCCCTTGGATTAAAATCAGAGAAGCTTGTGCCCGTGGCAGACACATCCCAGCTTATTTCCGGTGTTGCAGAAAGGTACGCGTCTTCGCTTTTCGATCTCGCGCTGGAAGCGGGATCGGTGGAGAGCGTTGGGTCTGATCTGGATACGTTCCAGCGCATGATCGATGACAGTGCCGATCTGAAGCGCCTCATTGTCAGCCCGGTCTTTTCCGCCGACGACCAGTTCAAGGCCATTTCCGCGATCGTCGCGAAGGCCGGCATTACTGGGCTGGTTGGCAACTTTCTGAAAGTCGTTGCACGCAATCGCCGCCTGTTCGCGGTCCCTGGCATCGTCAAGTCTTATCGCGAAATCGCCGCCCGTCATCGGGGCGAGGTTGCCGCTGAAGTGACTTCTGCCCATGCGCTGACGGCAGCTCAGCAAACTGAATTGAAGGCGGCGCTCAAGGGCGTCACCGGCAAAGACGTGGCGGTCAACGTCACCGTCGATCCGTCTATTCTCGGTGGTTTGATCGTCAAGGTCGGGTCCCGCCAGATTGACACTTCCCTTCGCACAAAGCTCTCGAGCCTTAAGCTTGCACTGAAAGAGGTCGGCTGATGGATATCCGCGCCGCGGAAATTTCCGCAATTCTGAAAGATCAAATCAAAAACTTCGGCCAGGAGGCAGTTGTCTCCGAAGTCGGTCAGGTGCTCTCCGTCGGTGACGGTATTGCCCGCGTCTACGGTCTGGACAATGTCCAGGCTGGTGAGATGGTTGAATTCCCGGGCGGAATTCGCGGCATGGCGCTGAACCTTGAAGCCGACAACGTCGGTGTCGTTATTTTCGGCGCGGACCGTGGCATCAAGGAAGGCGACACCGTCAAGCGGACCGGTGCAATCGTCGACGTTCCGGTTGGTCCGGAACTGCTCGGCCGCGTCGTTGACGCGCTCGGCAACCCGATCGACGGCAAGGGTCCGATCAACGCCAAGCAGCGCTCGCGCGTTGACGTCAAGGCTCCGGGCATCATCCCGCGCAAGTCGGTTCATGAGCCGATGTCGACCGGCCTCAAGGCCATCGACGCTCTGATCCCGGTCGGCCGCGGTCAGCGCGAGCTGGTCATCGGCGACCGCCAGACCGGCAAGACCGCCATCATTCTCGACACGATCCTCAACCAGAAGGCCATTCACGACAATGGCCCGGATGCTGAAAAGCTGTATTGCGTCTACGTCGCTATCGGCCAGAAGCGCTCGACGGTTGCCCAGTTCGTCAAGGTGCTTGAAGAGCGCGGCGCGCTGAAGTACTCGATCATCGTTGCTGCGACGGCCTCCGATCCGGCTCCGATGCAGTACCTCGCACCGTTTGCCGGTTGCACCATGGGCGAATACTTCCGTGACAACGGCATGCATGCCCTGATCGGCTATGACGACCTGTCCAAGCAGGCCGTGTCCTACCGCCAGATGTCGCTCCTGCTACGCCGCCCGCCGGGCCGCGAAGCTTACCCGGGCGACGTTTTCTACCTGCACTCCCGCCTTCTCGAGCGCGCTGCAAAGCTGTCGGACGAAAAGGGTGCCGGTTCGCTGACGGCTCTGCCGGTCATCGAAACGCAGGGTAACGACGTTTCGGCGTTCATCCCGACCAATGTGATCTCGATCACCGACGGCCAGATCTTCCTTGAAACCGACTTGTTCTACCAGGGTATCCGCCCGGCCGTGAACGTCGGTCTGTCGGTTTCCCGCGTCGGCTCGGCTGCTCAGGTCAAGGCGATGAAGCAGGTTGCCGGCTCGATCAAGGGCGAGCTTGCGCAGTATCGCGAGATGGCCGCCTTTGCCCAGTTCGGTTCGGACCTCGACGCCGCGACGCAGCGCCTCCTGAACCGCGGCGCACGTCTGACCGAACTCCTCAAGCAGCCGCAGTTCTCGCCGCTGAAGACGGAAGAGCAGGTCGCGGTCATCTTCGCCGGCGTCAACGGCTACCTCGACAAGATCGCCGTCAACAAGGTTGGCGCGTTCGAGCAGGGTCTGCTCTCGTACATGCGTTCCGAAGGCAAGGACATTCTTGAGGCTATCCGCAAGGACAAGGCAATCAGCGACGACGTGAAGGGCAAGCTTAAGGCTGCCATCGACACGTTTGCGAAATCCTTCGCCTGATCGGGTACCATTTAGGACGGATAACGGATGCCTTCACTTAAGGATCTGAAAAACAGGATCGCCTCCGTGAAGGCGACGCAGAAGATCACCAAGGCGATGAAAATGGTCGCCGCGGCGAAGCTTCGGCGTGCCCAGGAGGCGGCCGAGGCCGCCCGGCCTTATTCGCAGCGGATGAGCGCTGTTCTCTCGAACATCGCTCAGGCTGTTGGCTCGGCCGACAGCGCACCGCGCCTGATGACCGGCAGCGGCCGCGACCAGACGCATCTGCTCGTAGTCTGCACGGCGGAGCGCGGTCTTTGCGGCGGCTTCAACAGCCAAATCGCCCGCTTCGCCCGTGACCACGTGCGCAGGCTGCTTGCCGAAGGCAAGACGGTGAAGATCGTCTGCGTCGGCAAGAAGGGCTTCGATATCCTGCGTCGCGAATTCGCCTCGCTGATCATCGACCGCGTCGACCTGCGTGAAGTCAAGAAGATCGGCTTCGAAAACGCCGACCAGATCGGCAAGAAGATCATCGGCCTGTTCGAGAAGGACGAGTTCGATGTCTGCACGCTGTTCTATTCGGAGTTCAAGTCGGTTATCAGCCAGGTTCCATCCGCGCTCCAACTGATCCCCGCTGCCGTTCCGGCAGAGGCGGTTTCGACGGAAGCGGGTGCCGCGGCGATCTACGAATATGAGCCCGACGCGGGCGAGATCCTCAGCGATCTCATTCCGCGCAACATTTCGGTGCAGGTTTTCCGAGCTCTGCTCGAAAATGTTGCCGGTGAAATGGGTGCCAAGATGAGCGCGATGGACAACGCCACGCGCAATGCCGGTGAAATGATCAACAAGCTGACGCTCTCCTACAACCGTCAGCGCCAGGCTCAGATCACCAAGGAACTCATTGAAATCATTTCGGGCGCGGAAGCGCTCTAAGGTTACGGAAAGAGGGTAAGGATTATGGCTAAGGCAGCTACCCCCACAGATACAGCAGCGGCTAAGAAGCCTGCAGCAGCCCGCAAGCCGGCGGCTGTGAAGGCATCCGCAGTCATCGCATCGGCGGGTGCAGTCGGTCGCGTGACGCAGGTCATCGGCGCCGTCGTCGACGTGACCTTCGAAGAAGGTCAGTTGCCGCAGATCCTGAACGCGCTGGAAACCGACAACCATGGCAACCGCCTTGTTCTCGAAGTGGCCCAGCACCTCGGCGAAAACGCGGTCCGCACGATCGCCATGGACTCGACCGAAGGTCTGGTCCGCGGTCAGCCGGTGACCGACACGGGTTCCCCGATCACCGTTCCGGTTGGTCTCGAAACCCTCGGCCGCATCATGAACGTCATCGGCGAGCCGGTTGACGAAGCCGGTCCGCTGGTCACTTCAGGCAAGCGCTCCATTCATCAGGACGCGCCGTCCTATGTCGAGCAGTCGACCGAAGCACAGATCCTCGTCACCGGCATCAAGGTCGTCGACCTACTCGCACCTTATGCCAAGGGCGGCAAGATCGGCCTGTTCGGCGGCGCCGGCGTCGGCAAAACCGTTCTCATCATGGAACTGATCAACAACGTCGCCAAGGCGCACGGTGGTTACTCGGTGTTCGCAGGCGTCGGTGAACGTACCCGCGAAGGCAACGACCTCTACCACGAAATGATCGAATCCGGCGTGAACAAGCATGGCGGCGGCGAAGGCTCCAAGGCTGCCCTCGTTTACGGCCAGATGAACGAACCGCCGGGCGCCCGCGCTCGCGTCGCTCTGACGGGTCTGACGATCGCCGAACAGTTCCGCGACGAAGGCCAGGACGTTCTATTCTTCGTGGACAACATCTTCCGCTTCACCCAGGCAGGTTCCGAAGTGTCGGCTCTGCTCGGCCGTATTCCTTCGGCCGTGGGCTATCAGCCGACGCTCGCCACCGACATGGGCCAGATGCAGGAACGCATCACCACGACCACCAAGGGTTCGATCACCTCGGTTCAGGCCATTTACGTCCCAGCCGACGACTTGACCGACCCGGCGCCGGCAACCTCGTTCGCCCACCTGGACGCAACGACCGTTCTGTCGCGCTCGATCGCCGAAAAGGGTATCTATCCGGCCGTCGACCCGCTCGACTCGACCTCGCGCATGCTCGACCCGATGGTTGTCGGCGAAGAGCATTACGAAGTGTCGCGCAAGGTGCAGACGACCTTGCAGCGCTACAAGTCGCTCCAGGACATCATCGCCATTCTCGGCATGGACGAACTGTCGGAAGAAGACAAGCTTGCCGTTGCCCGCGCCCGCAAGATCGAGCGCTTCCTGTCGCAGCCGTTCTTCGTCGCCGAAGTCTTCACCGGTTCGCCGGGCAAGCTGGTAGCTCTCGAGGACACGATCAAGGGCTTCAAGGGCCTCGTGAATGGCGATTACGACCACCTTCCGGAAGCCGCCTTCTACATGGTCGGCTCCATCGAGGAAGCGATCGAAAAGGCCAAGAAGCTAGCTGCCGAAGCTGCTTGATGAATTTCGAACGGGGCGCCCGAATGGCGCGCCCCGTTCGTCAATCGCTGCGGCTGGCAAGATCCGGCCGCGCCGAACGGAATTCTCTGCCGGCGGATTTGGCCGGTAGCTCCAAAAGAAGCGAATGATCATGGCTGATTTCAATTTCGAACTCGTCTCTCCGGAACGCCTTCTGCTGTCCGAGCGCGTCAGCGAAGTCGTCATTCCGGCAACGGAAGGCGAGATGACCGTCATGGCCAATCACGCGCCGACGATGACGACGATCAAGCCGGGTATCGTGACCGTCAAGGCCGCCGACGGCAAGGTCAGCCGTTACGTCGTGTTCGGTGGTTTCGCCGATATCCTGCCGACGGGCTGCACGCTGCTCGCCGAATCTGCCGTTCCGGCCGAGGAGCTTGATCGCAACCTGATCGAGAAGCGCATAGAGGCAGCGAAGATCGAACTCGAAGACATCGCGCACAGCGATGAGCAGCGTACGCGCGTCGAGACGTTCCTGACCGAGCTTACCCAGCTGAACGGCATTCTCGTCGCCTTCTGAAAGCAGCGTCAATGACGTTCCAACCCCGCTCCGGCGGGGTTTTTTATGCCTTTGATTCCGATGTTCATCATATACGCGACGAACCCGCCGCCTTTCGGACCGGTCATCGCTGTGGCACCGCATTGATTTTATAAATTTTCGCATCCGCGAAATGTTTTATATAGCTTCGCTTTCCGTTAGGCTGCGCGGGCCGCAGGCATTTTTTTATGTTTCGGGCGGATGGCCCGACAAGAGACAAGAGGATGTGTATGTCTTCGAAGATCGTGCCGGTCATCATGGCCGGCGGCAAGGGAACGCGGCTGTGGCCGCTGTCGCGATCGGCGGCGCCCAAGCAGTTTCTCCAGTTTCTCGGCGAACATTCGCTGTTCCAGAAAACCCTGCAGCGGGTGGCGGATCCGGAATGGTACACGCCGGCCGTCATTGTCACAAACGCGGAGTTCCGCTTCATCGTTGCCGAGCAGGCGCGCGCGCTCGAGGCGCCCCTGTCGAGCATCCTGCTTGAGCCGATCGCCCGCAACACGGCGCCGGCGCTTGCTGCCGCCGCCTTCGCCGTCCTGCGTGAATATGGCGAGGACGCGGTCATGCAGGTTCTCGCGTCGGATCACGAGATCGACGCCGGAGAACACTATTTCAATTGCATCCGCATTGCCCGGGAGACCGCCAAGTCCGGAAAGCTGGTGACGTTCGGCATCCAACCGACCGAACCGGCCACCGGCTATGGCTACATTGAAACCGGCGATGATCTGGAGACCGGTGCAAAAACCGTCGCCCGCTTCGTAGAGAAGCCGAACCGCGAACGCGCCGAGGAGTTGCTGGCGAGCGGCCGCTATCTCTGGAACTCCGGCATGTTCATGCTGCCTGTCGGCCAGTTCCTGGCGGAACTGCTACGTTTCGCACCGGCCGTGCACGATGCGGCTCAGCGGGCGATACAAGAGACGAAGCACGATCTCGACTTCGACCGTCTTGACGAGGCTGCTTTCTCGCAGGCGCCGGATATTTCGGTAGACTATGCGGTCTTTGAAAACACGCCCGATGCGGCGGTCGTCCCATCGTCCTTCAGCTGGTCCGACCTTGGCAGCTGGGACTCCGTCTGGGCCATCGGCGAAAAAGACGAGCAGGGCAACGTCGTTGGCGAAAACGCTTCGGTGAGCAACACCCGCAACTCTCTCGTGCTGTCGCGGGATATCCATCTCGCCGTTCACGGGCTGGAGGATGTCGCCGTCATCGCCAGCGAAGACGCCGTGTACGTTGGACACCTCAAGGACAGCCAGGACGTTGGTAAAATCGTCAAGAGACTTGCCCTGTCGGCAAAGACGCGTCCGCTGACGGAAACACACCCGACCTCCTATCGCCCCTGGGGTGACGTCTCCTCGGTGCTGAGCGGCGAACGCTTCGAAGTGAAGCGGCTGCATGTCAGACCCGGCCGCAAGATCTCCCTGCAGAAGCATCATCATCGTTCGGAACACTGGATCGTCGTGCGCGGTACGGCGGAAATCACCGTCGGTGGCGAGACCCGCCTGCTGCATGAAAACGAGTCCGTCTATATCCCGCAAGGCGTCGTGCACCGGCTGACCAACCCCGGCAAAATCCCGCTGGAACTGATCGAGGTGCAGACAGGCTCCTACCTCAAGGACGACGATACCGTCCGGCTGGCCGACGAATTCGGCCGGACCTAGAGTTTCGGGGTATGGCCCTCATCCGGCCCTTCGGGCCACCTTCTCCCCGCTGGGGAGAAGAGGGAGAAAGCCGCAAATCCATATGCGATTGCCCTGCCCTTGAGGGGGAGATGCCACGAAGTGACAGAGGGGGGCTTCCCGATGCTGTCCTGTGGAAAATCGCCGCGCGCTTCCCCCGCCGGTCAGCCTGCCATTTTATCCGCGTAGGCCTTCTGCTCGTAGTAATGGCCGAAACGGCTCTTGAGGAAAGCGTCGAGGCCGATTTCCTCCTGGCGGATGAAGCCGTTCGACGGCAGTTCGCCCTTGGCCAGCATGTCGAGCACGGCGCAGATGCTGCAGGCTGTGGTGATCTGGATGGCGCTCATCATGCGGCCGGCGATGACGGCGCTGTAGACCTTGTTGGCATAGGTTTCCTGAACCAGGCGGCCATCCTTGCGGCCGGCGACGGTCACGAAGATGATGACGACATCCTGCATGGTCGAGGGCAGTGCGTTTTCGAAGATGTCCTTCAGCACTTCACGGCGATGGCGCAGGCCAAGATCGTTGAGCAGCGCCTTCATGATGGCGGCATGGCCGGGATAGCGGATGGTGCGGTAATTGAGCGTGCGGACCTTGCCCTTGAGGCTCTCGCACAGCGTGCCGAGGCCGCCGGAGGTGTTGAAAGCCTCGTAGGTGACGCCGTCGAGCGAAAACTCTTCACGTTCTTCGAGAGCTGGAACTTCGATGAGCTGGCCCTCGACGATTGCCTCGCAGGGCTCGATATATTCGTTGATGACGCCGTCCGTGCTCCAGGTCAGGTTGTAGTTGAGCGCGTTGGAGGGATACTGCGGCAGGGCGCCGACGCGCATGCGCACACTGTCGAGCGTGTCGAAATGATGGGCAAGATCATTGGCGACGATCGAGATGAAACCCGGCGCCAGGCCGCATTGCGGGATGAAAGCGGTGCTTGCCGTTTCGGCGATGGCCTTCACCCGGCGGGTAGATTCGACGTCTTCGGTGAGATCGAGATAGTGCACACCGGCCTTCGAGGCGGCTTCGGCGATGGCGATGGTCAGATGGAACGGAGCGGCGCTGAGAACCGCGAATTTGCCGGTGAGCAGGCCGACCAGCGCGTCGCCGTCGGCGATATCGATCTCGGTGGTGGCGATCACGTCCTGCTTTTCGATCATGGCGAGCTGTTCGGCGCTGCGGTCGGCGAGTGTGACGTGGTAATCGCCGGAATGGGCAAGCAGCCGGGCGATGGTCGAGCCAATCTTGCCGGCTCCGATGACGACGATGTTTTTCATAAATGGGTCCCCCGAAACGTGAATCTGTCTTTTGTAATTATCGGAGGTTTGCCTGTTGATATGAAGCGCTGATCTGATAGAAATGCCGCCCAATAATAGGCAAATTGCCGTCAAGGATGATCATAATGACGTTGATCGACAAGGACAGGCAGCTTCTGGCGCTGCTCAGCGAAAACGCCCGCATGCCGACCGCGCTGCTCGCCCGCAAACTGGGGCTTTCGCGCACCACGGTGCAGGCGAAGATCGAGAGGCTGGAGCGGGATGGGGTGATCGCCGGCTATGGCGTACGGCTGTCGGAGGATTTCGAGAAGGGACTGGTCAAGGCGCATGTGCTGATCACGCTGGCGCCGAAGGCGCTGGCGCGGGTGACGCAGGAACTCTATGCCATCGAGGACGTGCGGGTGCTGCATTCCGTTAGCGGTAGTTTCGACCTGATCGCCGTCATTGCGGCCTCGTCGATCAGCGAACTTGATCTGGTCATCGACCGGATCGGCGAGATCGACGGTGTCGAAAAGACCCTGTCGTCGATCATCCTGTCGACGCGAATCAATCGCTGAAGCCGGCCTGCTGCATGTCGAGATCGATGTGTTCGGACGTTTCGGACGGTTGCGCCGGGCCGCCGGGCCGTTTGATGCTATCGGCGGCTGCGATCACGATCGGGTCGAACCCTGCGTCACCCTGCTCGACAAGCTCGAAGAACGCCTTGCGCATGCGCGGTTCCCAGAACTTGTTGACGTGTGCCGCCACGCCCTGGACGCGTTCGTCTTCCGGCTGCGACTTGAAGAAGGTGGCGATCTGGTTCGCCATCCGCACGAGTTTGGCGCTGGTGTTGTCAAGCGACATCGGCGATTGCTCCGGACTGGACACGGTCTGAATGGGTGAAAATCTCGAAGTCGGCGCCGCGCACCAGCGCGATCAGCGTCATGCCGGCCTCCTCCGCCGTGCGGATGGCAAGCGCCGTCGGGGCGGAGATGGCGATGATGACGGGGCTGCCGATGATGGCGGTCTTCTGCACCATCTCGACGGAAACGCGGCTGGTGATGACAACGGCGCCGCTTGCCCCGGGATAACCGGCCCGCGCCGCCGCACCCACCAGTTTGTCCAGCGCATTGTGCCGGCCGACGTCCTCTCGCACCGCGATCAGCCCCTTGCCCGGCACGTAGAAGCCGGCGCCGTGCACGGCCCGCGTCTCGAAATGCAGCGGCTGCTGGCCGTTCAATAGCGCGACCGCCTCGACGATCTGCTCCTCGGACAGGCGTAACGGTGATGCCGTGACCGAGGGCGTCTTACGCACGGCCTGCTCAATCGATTCGATGCCACACAGCCCGCAGCCGACCGGCCCAGCCATATGGCGACGGCGGGCGACGAGCGCCTCGTTCTGCTCGTCCTTGAGGATGATCTGCAGGTCGATGCCCTTTTCGTCTGGAACGGCTTCGATCGATTCGATCTGCGCGGGATCGACAATGATTCCCTCCGTCAGGCTGAAGCCGACAGCGAAATCCTCGAAATCGCCGGGTGTCGCCATCATCACCGCATGGGTGGAGCCGCCATAGGAAAGTGCAATTGGGGTCTCCTCTGGAACCACGCGCGACCCGGCGCCAAGTTTGCCGTTGCGACGGGCCGTTTCGGTGACTTTCTGGGTGAGTTTGAACTGGGTCATGCCGCTTGCTCCCTCTTCTCCCCAGCGGGGAGAAGGTGGCGCATAGCGCCGGATGAGGGGGGCGAAGCCACCTTACGGAGAGCCGTGGTGGGCATAAGCAGCTTTGTGGTCACGGGCGCGTACAGAATATGCCGAATCACCCCCTCATCCGCCCTTCGGGCACCTTCTCCCCGCTGGGGAGAAGAGGGTGAATGCCGCGCACACTCCGGCCAATCTCCCCCCTTGAGGGGGAGATGTCCCGAAGGGACAGAGGGGGGTGTGAGCCGCAAATTCAGCATTGCAATGACCTACTCCGCAGCCTCCAT
The DNA here is from genome assembly GCF_964254145.1 of Pararhizobium sp. LjRoot235. Classification (NCBI taxonomy): domain Bacteria; kingdom Pseudomonadati; phylum Pseudomonadota; class Alphaproteobacteria; order Hyphomicrobiales; family Rhizobiaceae; genus Pararhizobium; species Pararhizobium sp. LjRoot235. Next base: position 630,237 of record NZ_CAXUSP020000001.1, read on the forward strand.
CTTGCCGGCGATCCGGCGCGACTGGCGGGCCTGTTCGTCGTAGTCGACCTGCCATTGCGACGGGCCGTTCGACGGCGAGACCTGCACCGCCGTCACCTTATATTCCGGACAGTTGGTTGCCCAGTCGGAGTAGTCGGTGGTGATGACGTTCGCCTGCGTCGTCGGATGATGGAATGTGGTGTAGACCACGCCGGGGGCGACGCGCTCGGTGATCAGTGCCCTCAACGTCGTATCGCCGGAGCGGCTCATCAGCTTCACCCAGTCGCCGTCGCGCACACCGCGCATCTCGGCATCGTTCGGGTGGATTTCCAGCCGGTCTTCCTCGTGCCAGACCACATTGTCCGTGCGCCGCGTCTGGGCACCGACATTGTACTGGGACAGGATACGGCCGGTGGTGAGGAGCAGCGGGAAGCGCGGGCCGGTCTTCTCATCGGTCGCCACATATTCGGTGCGGATGAATTTGCCTTTGCCGCGCACGAAGCCGTTGACATGCATGATCGGCGAACCGAGCGGCGCCTTCTCGTTGCAGGGCCACTGCACCGAGCCCATCTTCTCCAGATAGTCGTAGGAGACCATGGCAAAGCTCGGCGTCGTCGCGGCGATCTCGTCCATGATCTCGGATGGATGGCTGTAGTTCCAGTTCAGGCCCATGGCCTGCGCCAGCTTCTGCGTCACTTCCCAGTCAGCATAGCCGTTGCGCGGCGTCATCACCTTGCGGACGCGGTTGATGCGGCGCTCGGCATTGGTGAAGGTGCCGTCCTTCTCAAGGAAGGTCGAGCCGGGCAGGAAGACATGCGCGTAGTTGGCCGTCTCGTTGAGGAACAGGTCCTGCACGACGACGCATTCCATCGCGGCAAGACCGGCCGAGACATGCTTGGTGTCCGGGTCTGACTGGAGAATATCCTCGCCCTGGATGTAGATGCCCTTGAACGAGCCGTCGACGGCGGCATCCAGCATGTTGGGGATGCGCAGGCCCGGCTCGTTGGAAAGCGTCACGCCCCAGAGTTTTTCGAAGATGTCGCGGGTGGCATCGTCGGAGACGTGGCGGTAGCCCGGCAGTTCATGCGGGAAGGAGCCCATGTCGCAGGACCCCTGGACGTTGTTCTGGCCGCGCAACGGGTTCACGCCGACACCGGGGCGGCCGATATTGCCCGTCGCCATGGCCAGGTTGGCGATTGCCATCACCGTGGTCGAGCCCTGGCTGTGCTCGGTGACGCCGAGGCCGTAATAGATCGAGCCATTGCCGCCGGTGGCGAACAGGCGGGCGGCGCCGCGGATTTCCTCGGCCGGGACGCCGGAGAGCTTTTCGACCTCTTCCGGGCTGTGATGCGGTTCGGCGACGAAGGCTGCCCAGTCCTCGAATTCCGACCAGTCGCAGCGTTCGCGGATGAATTTCTCGTCGTAGAGGCCTTCGGTAACGATGACATGCGCCAACGACGTCATCACGGCGACGTTGGTGCCCGGGCGCAGCGGCAGGTGATGCGACGCCTTGATGTGCGGCGAGGAGACCATGTCGATGCGGCGCGGATCGACGATGATCAGCTTGGCACCCTGACGCAGCCGCTTCTTCAGCCGCGAGGCAAAGACCGGATGGCCGTCGGTCGGATTGGCGCCGATGATGATGACCACATCGGTCTGCTCGACCGAATCGAAATTCTGCGTGCCGGCCGAGGTGCCGAAGGTGGCGCCGAGGCCGTAGCCGGTCGGCGAATGGCAGACACGGGCGCAGGTATCGACATTGTTGTTGCCGAAGCCGGCGCGGACCAGCTTCTGGACGAGATAGGTTTCTTCATTGGTGCAGCGCGACGAGGTGATGCCGCCGACCGAATCGCGGCCGTGCTGGTACTGGATGCGGCGGAATTCGGCGGCCGTGTGGGCAAGAGCCTCCTCCCAGCTCACTTCGCGCCAGGGGTCGCTGATCTTTTCGCGGATCATCGGGTTGAGAATGCGTTCCTTGTGGGTCGAATAGCCATAGGCGAAGCGGCCCTTGACGCAGGAATGGCCGCGATTGGCCTGGCCATCCTTCCAGGGCACCATGCGCACCAGCTCTTCGCCGCGCATTTCCGCCTTAAACGAGCAGCCGACGCCGCAATAGGCGCAGGTGGTGACGACCGAATGTTCCGGCTGGCCGATTTCGATCACCGATTTTTCCGTCAGCGTCGCCGTCGGACAGGCTTGTACGCAGGCGCCGCAGGAGACGCATTCGGAGTCGAGGAAGTTTTCATGCATGCCGGCCGAAACGCGGCTGTCGAATCCGCGTCCCTCGATCGTCAGCGCGAACGTGCCCTGGACCTCTTCGCAGGCCCGCACGCAGCGCGAACAGACGATACATTTCGCCGGATCGAAGGTGAAATAGGGATTGGATTCGTCCTTCGGCGCCCAGTTTATGTTGATGCTGCCGTTGCTTCGCGCCTTGACGTGGTTTTCACCGTCATAGCCGTAGCGCACATCGCGCAGGCCGACCGCGCCAGCCATGTCCTGCAGCTCGCAGTCGCCATTGGCGGCACAGGTCAGGCAGTCGAGCGGGTGGTCGGAAATATAGAGCTCCATGACGCCGCGGCGGACATCCTTCAGGCGCTCCGTCTGGGTGGAGACCTTTATCCCGGGTGCCACCGGCGTCGTGCAGGAGGCGGGCATGCCGGCCCTGCCTTCGATTTCCACCAGACAGAGCCGGCAGGAGCCGAAGGAGTCCATCATGTCGGTGGCGCAGAGTTTCGGCACCTCGATGCCGGCCTCCATCGAAGCGCGCATGATCGAGGTGCCTTCCGGCACTGTGATCTCGTTGCCGTCGATGGTGAGCGTCACCATCTTTTCCGAGCGGGAAGCGGGAGTGCCGAAGTCGATTTCAGAGATGAGGGGCATGGGCTTCTCCCGAAAAACTTGATGCGGTCCGCGAGGAGACGGTCCCCTCATCCGGCCTGTCGGCCACCTTCTCCCCGTAAACGGGGCGAAGGGACAAGCGGTCAACTCTGTAGTCCCCTCTCCCCGCTTGCGGGGAGAGGGCTAGGGTGAGGGGCAAACCTGCTGAAAAATTCGTCATCATTCCGCCGCCTCCACCATCGGAGCCGGGGAAAAATCGTCCGGGAAATGGGTCATCGCGCTCATCACCGGATAGGGCGTAAAGCCGCCCAGCGCGCAGAGCGAGCCGAATTTCATCGTGTTGCAGAGGTCAGTCAGCAGTTCGCGGTTCTTCTCCGGTTCGATGCCTTGGGCGATATTGTCGGCCACCTCGACGCCGCGGATCGAGCCGATGCGGCAGGGCGTGCACTTGCCGCAGCTTTCGACCGCGCAGAATTCCATGGCGAAACGCGCCTGCTTCAGCATGTCGGCGGTGTCGTCGAAGACGACGATGCCGGCGTGGCCGATCAGCCCGTCCTTTGCCGCGAAAGCCTCGTAGTCGAAGGGCGTATCGAACAGCGCGCGCGGGAAATACGCGCCGAGCGGCCCGCCGACCTGGACGGCCTTTACCGGTCGTCCCGATGCCGTGCCGCCGCCGATGTCGTCGACGATCTCACCCAGCGTCAAGCCGAAAGCTGTTTCATAAAGCCCGCGATGCCTGACATTGCCGGCGATCTGGATCGGGATCGTGCCGCGCGAGCGGCCCATGCCGAAGTCCTTGTAGTAGATCGGCCCTTTGTCCATGATGATCGGCACCGAGGCGAGCGAGATGACGTTGTTGATGACGGTCGGACAGTCGAACAGGCCCTTGTGGGCGGGCAGCGGCGGCTTGGCGCGCACGATGCCGCGCTTGCCTTCGAGCGAGTTCAGAAGTGCCGTTTCCTCGCCGCAGACATAGGCGCCAGCGCCGGTGCGGATCTCGATATCGAAAGCATGGGCCGAACCGAGCACCGAGGTGCCGAGCACACCGGCCCTGTGGGCAATCTCGACCGCTTGCGTCATCGTCGCGATCGCATGCGGATATTCCGAGCGGATATAGACAAAGCCCTTGGTGGCGCCGGTCGCGATGCCGGCAATCGCCATGCCCTCGATCAGCACGAAGGGATCGCCCTCCATGATCATCCGGTCGGCAAATGTGCCCGAATCGCCCTCGTCGGCATTGCAGACGATGTATTTTCGCGCACCCGGCGTGTCGAGAACCGTCTTCCATTTGATGCCGGTAGGGAAGCCGGCGCCGCCGCGGCCGCGAAGGCCGCTTTCCGTCACATGGGCGACGATATCGGCCGGTGCCAGGGTGACGGCGCGCTCCAGGCCCTTCAGCCCGTCATGGGCCCGGTAGTCGCTGAGCGACAGCGGATCGACGATGCCGCAGCGGGCAAAGGTCAGACGCGTCTGGCTTTTCAGGAACGGCAGTTCTTCGGTCTTCCCGAGACAGAGCGCGTGATTGCCGCCCGTCGCCAGTCCGGCGTCGAGCAGGGAGGCGACGTCGGATGCCTTGACCGGGCCGTAGGCGATCCGGCCTTCGGGCGTCTCGACCTCGAGCATCGGCTCCAGCCAGTGCAGACCGCGGGAGCCGTTGCGCACGATGGTAGCGTCCAGTCCGCGCGCCTCGATTTCATCTGCGAGCGCCTTGGCGACCCGTTCGGCGCCAAGTGCCAGCGCCGCCGCATCCTTGGGAACGAAAACCTTGACGGTCATGCCCGCACCTCCGCCACGAGGTCGTTCACCGCATCCGCATCGAGCCGCCCGTGAACCTCGCCATCGAGCATCGCGGCGGGTGCGGCGGAACAGAGCCCGAGACAGTAGACGGGTTCAAGCGTTACCGCTCCATCCAGCGTCGTCTGGTGGAAATCGATGCCCAGCAGCGTTTTCAACCGTTCGGCAAGCCGATCGCCGCCCATCGACTGACAGGCTTCGGCGCGACAGAGTTTCAGCACATGCCGGCCTGCCGGGTGGTCGCGATAGTCATGATAGAAGGTGACGACGCCGTGCACTTCGGCACGCGACAGGTTGAGCTCGCGCGCAATGATCGGCAAGGCCTCTTGCGGCACATAGCCGAACTCGGCCTGGATTTCATGCAGGATCGGCAGAAGCGGCCCTTCGAGCGACTTCATCTCGCTGACGATATCCAGCGTCCGGACGCCGATATCGCGGCTTGATAGATGCAGGTTCAACGTTCAGACCTCCCGAACTGAAACGAATTTCGCTTGGCGATGATGGAGCGAATCTGCCGAGACCACTTCGATCGGCGCTCCCTCCAAGAACATCCGGCCGGTCAGGGCAAAGCCGCAATCACGCTTCACGCAGGAAATTAGCTTTGCAGCCGCTGCGGAAGGGGTCAATACGCGTGTTTCGTTGAGTGATAGATATTTTCTATCGAAACGATTGCGCCTCGGCAAGAATGCGGGCTTCATGCAAAAGAGCGGAGACAAGCGGGGTGAATGGCTCGCGATGTGTTGCGACCAGGCCGACCGTATGCTGTGCGTCCGGCTCGACGATCGGGATCATTCGGATTTCATCGTGAAACCCGAACGATTTCCCGACGTTGTAGGGCATGATGCTGGACCAGTGACCGGTGCGGACATGCGAAAAAAGCACGATCATCGAGTTCGATTCGAGCGTCGGGGCGACGGTTACGCCAGCTTCCGCGAAATGCTGGTTGATGATGCGCCGGTTCTGCATATCGGCGGTCAATAGACAAAGCCGAATACCGCCGACCTCCTTCCAGGTCACGCTTTCGCGATCCGCCAGTTGCGTTCCGGCGGCCGTGACGAGATGATAACGCTCTACCTGGAGCGGTACGCTGGTGACGCGCCCCAGCGGTTCGTTCTCGAGATAGGTCAGGCCGGCGTCGATCTCGAGATTTTCCAGCAATCCGAGGATCTTGAGCGATGTGGTGGAGAGAACCGAGAAGGTCACTTCCGGATGCTTTTCCTGGAAGGGAGCTGTGATGCGCGGCACCATGGCAAGTGTGGTAGGTACCGCCGCCAGCCTGATGTGACCGACAAGGCCGCGCCGGGCCGCGCGCATTTCCTCGTGCATGGTGCGTGTGTCGCCGACGATCCGGCGGGCCCATTCCAGCACGCGCTGGCCTTCAGGCGTCAGGCTCTGATAGCGCGAGCCGCGATTGACGAGCATGACGCCGAGCTGATCTTCGAGCTGCTTGATCGCCGCCGAGAGCGTCGGCTGGGTGATGCCGCATTGTTCGGCGGCGCGGCCGAAATGGCGCTCCTGGGCAAGGGCGATGAAGAATTCCAGCTTGTCGATCACGTCGATCCCTCCGATTGCCGTCTCCCTGCTTCTCAGCAGATCAACTGGCCGCCGTTCACTTCGAGAACCTGCCCCGTGATATAGCCCGAGAGCGCGTGCGACGCGAGGAAGAGATAGGCGGGCGCGCAGTCTTCCGCCGTGCCGAGCCGCTGCAGGGGGATGGTCTTGCGCGTCGCTTCCAGTTTCTCGGCCGAGGAATAGCGTTCGTGGAAATCGGTGGTGATCGTGCCCGGCGAAACACAATTGACCCGAATGCCCGCCGGCGCCAGCTCGCGGGCCAGCGCCTTGGAATAGGTCGAGACGAAGGCCTTGGTCGCCGAATAGATCGATGAGCCGGCGCTGCCGCCGGTCACCGCCGAGATCGAAACAGTGTTGACGATGGCCGGATGCGTGCCGCGCCGGAGAAGCGGCAGCAGGGCGCGCGTGGTCTGGACCACGGATGTCTGGTTCAGTTGCACCACCGTCTCATATTGTTCATCCGTCAGGTCGTCGGCCGAAAACCGGCCGACCATGGTGCCGGCATTGTTGACCAGAACGTCGATCGCCTGGAACCGGGTTGCGATGCCGGCTGCGAGCATCTCGACGCCGCCTATGGTCGAGAAATCGGCATAGGACGAAAACGCCCGGCCTTCCGTCACGGCTGCATCGAGAAAGTCGGGCAGCGGTTCGCGCGCCGTGCGTCCGCCGTGCAGATAGACGGTTGCGCCGCAATCGAGAAACTGCCGCGCCACCTCAAGACCAATACCGCGCCCGGCGCCGGTGACGACGACGTTCATGCCCTTGAACAGCGATGGGTGAAACATTCCGGATTCCCTCTCAGCGACCACAGGCTGTCGCATCCCGGCCTGAATTGCAACGCACAAGCGCATGCTTGGTTATTTTCAAGTGCCCGCCGCGTTTATGAAATTGCGTCGCTTTCGTTTTTGCATATTATGAAAAAAAACGAAAACAGCGGGGGAGTATCCATGTATCTGACGGGCCGGCAGTCGGAAATCCTCGATCTTGCCAAAACGGAGGGCCGCGTTCTCGTCGATGAACTCGCCGCGCGTTTTTCGGTGACCCCGCAGACCATCCGCAAGGATCTGAACGACCTTTGCGATGGCCGCGTGCTGACGCGCATCCATGGCGGCGCGATTTTCCCGCGCGGCAACGAGAATGTGAAATACGAGGCACGCCGGTCGATTGCAGCGCTCGAGAAGCAGGCGATCGGCCAGGCCGCCGCGGCGATGATCCCCAACAATTCGTCGCTGTTCATCAATATCGGCACGACAACCGAAGCCGTCGGCGAAGCGTTGCTCGATCACGCCGAGCTGATGGTCATTACCAATAATATCAATGTCGCCAATCGCTTGCGGGTTTTCCCTTCGATTGAGGTGGTGATTGCCGGCGGCGTGGTGCGCGGCGCCGATGGCGGTATCGTCGGCGAGGCGGCGGTCGATTTCATCCGCCAGTTCAAGGTGGACTACGCCGTCATCGGTGCGTCCGCTATCGATCATGACGGCGCACTTCTCGATTTCGATTATCGCGAAGTGAAAGTGGCGCAGGCGATCATCGCCAATGCCCGCCATGTCATTCTCGTTTCCGATTCGACCAAGTTCGAACGCACCGCCCCGGTGCGGATCGGCCATATCACCCAGGTTCACACCTTCATCACCGACATCTGTCCGGTCGAAAACGTGCGGACTATCTGCCAGGAGCAGGACGTCCGGCTGATTGAGACCTCACGGTAGAATTGGTCACTTCCGCGGGTCGAGCCTTCCCTAAACATTCGTTTGACATTCGTACGAATTTCGTTTTAATTGCTTTCACTTTCGCATGTGCTCAATATTGTGCAATGCGAAATGTGGGAGGGGAAGCAGTGCCTGCGCAGAGTGTATTCGACATCTTCGTCATCGGTGGCGGCATCAATGGGTGCGGCATCGCAAGGGATGCTGTCGGCCGCGGTTATTCGGTTGCGCTGGCTGAAATGGACGATTTTGCTTCCGGCACATCCTCGCGCGCCACCAAGCTCATTCACGGCGGACTGCGCTATCTTGAACATTACGAGTTCAGGCTGGTGCGTGAATCGCTGATGGAGCGCGAGGTGCTTTGGGCCATGGCGCCGCACATCATCTGGCCGATGCGTTTCGTCCTGCCCTTCCACAAGGGCGGCGTCCGGCCGGCGTGGCTCATCCGGCTCGGCCTCTTCCTGTACGATCACATCGGCGGCCGCAAGCTGCTTCCCGCTACCCGCACGCTCGACATGCGCCGCGATCCGGCCGCCAAGCCGCTGAAGCCGCTGTTCGCCAAGGCGTTCGAATACTCCGACGGCTGGGTCGATGATGCCCGCCTCGTGGTCCTGAACGCCCGCGACGCGGCGCAGAAGGGTGCCCGCATCATGACCCGCAGCCGCGTCGTCTCGGCCCGGCGCGAGGGCGGCCTCTGGTCGATCGATGTTGAGGATGGCGAGACCGGAGCCGTCAATACGTTCAAGGCACGCATGCTGATCAATGCCGCCGGTCCCTGGGTCGACGTCGTTCTGTCGAATGCCGTTCGCAAGGACAAAGTCCACAATGTCCGTCTGGTTCAGGGCAGCCATATCGTCGTGAAGAAGAAGTTCGACGATCCGCGCGCCTATTTCTTCCAGAATCCGGACAATCGCATCATCTTCGCAATCCCCTACGAGACCGATTTCACCTTGATCGGCACGACCGACAGCGATTTCACCGGCGATCCGAAGAACATCAAGATCACCGAGGGTGAGATCAGCTATCTCTGTAATGCGGCAAGCGAGTATTTCTCTGAACCGGTAAAGCCTGCCGATGTCGTCTGGACCTATTCCGGCGTTCGCCCGCTTTATGATGACGGTGCCTCGAAGGCGCAGGAAGCCACGCGCGACTATGTGCTGAAGATCGATGCCAACAATGGCGACGCGCCGCTGCTCAACGTTTTCGGCGGCAAGCTAACGACCTATCGCCGGCTCAGCGAACATGCGCTGGAAAAGATCGGCGGCGCGATCGGCGCCAAGGGCGCTCCGTGGACGGCAAAAAGCGTGCTGCCGGGCGGCGATTTCCCGGCGACCGGTTACGAGGCCGAAGTCGCAAAACTGAGGAGCCGCTATCCCTTTCTGGTCGAGCGCCATGCGCGCCGGCTGGTTCGGCTCTATGGCACGCTGGCAGCAAGCCTGCTCGGCAAGATCGACAAGGCCGAGGGCCTTGGGCGGCATTTCGGCGCCGATCTCTATGAGGTCGAGGTGCGGTGGCTGATTAACCAGGAATGGGCGCGGCGCGCGGAGGACGTGCTGTGGCGTCGCACCAAGCTTGGACTGAAATTGACCCAGGCGGAAGCCGCCGGGTTGGAGGAATACATGCGGGAGACCGTCCGCAGGGTTGCCTGAGGGCGGTGCCGGGATGGCGCTGCCGATGGCTGGGAGGAAGCCTTAAGTATGCTTGAACTGAAAAACATAACCAAGGTCGTGGGAGCGGATACGCATATCCACCCGACCGATCTCACGCTGGAGCGCGGCTCGCTCAACGTGCTGCTCGGCCCGACGCTGTCCGGCAAGACGTCGCTGATGCGGCTGATGGCCGGCCTCGACAAGCCGACCACCGGCACCATCACCTTTGACGGACAAGACGTAACAGGCGTGCGCGTGCAGGATCGCAGCGTCGCCATGGTCTACCAGCAGTTCATCAACTATCCGGCGATGACGGTCTATGAGAACATCGCCTCGCCGATGCGCATTTCCGGCAAGGATCACGCCACGATCGATCGCGAAGTCCGCAAGGCGGCCGAACTGATGAAGCTGACGCCCTATCTGGAGCGCACGCCGCTCAATCTGTCGGGCGGCCAGCAGCAGCGCACCGCGCTTGCCCGCGCCATTGTCAAGAATGCGAGCCTCGTGCTGCTCGACGAGCCGCTCGCCAACCTCGATTACAAGCTGCGCGAGGAGTTGCGCGAGGAACTGCCGAAGTTGTTCGCCGCCTCCGGCTCGATCTTCGTCTATGCAACGACCGAGCCACAGGAAGCGCTGCTTCTCGGCGGCAATACGGCGACGCTCAGTCAGGGCCGCATCAGCCAGTTCGGACCGACCATTTCGGTCTATCGCAGGCCGGCCGATATTGTGACTGCCAAGACCTTTGCCGACCCGCCGCTCAACACCATCGACCTGGTGAAGTCCGGCAATACCTTCGACAGGGACGGCATCCCCGTGCTGCCGGTGTCCGTGCACCTGTCGGCGATTGCCGACGGCCCTTACACGGTTGCCTTCCATCCGCACCACCTGTCGCTCGCCCGTCCACATGAAACGGCCGCAGCGCTGAAGGCGCGGATCATCATTTCGGAAATCGCAGGCTCTGAGAGTTTCATCCATGTCGATTGCGCCGGTTCGCGCTGGGTCATGCTGGAGCACGGCATCCACGACATCGAGCCGGACACGGCGATCGAGCTTTTCGTCGATACCCGCCACCTGATGGCCTTCGGGACGGACGGGCGAGCGATCGGCAGTCATGCCGGTAATTCTGCCTTTCGGGCGGCGTGAGGAGGAAACCATGGCACGCATCAATCTCGACCATATCCGCCACGCCTACGGCCCGAACCCGAAATCGCCTTCGGACTATTCGCTGAAGGAAGTGCATCACGAATGGAACGACGGCGGCGCCTATGCGCTGCTCGGTCCGTCCGGCTGCGGCAAGACGACGCTTCTGAACATCATCTCCGGGCTGCTGCAGCCATCCGAGGGAAAGATCCTGTTCGACGGCCGGGACGTCACCAACCTGTCGACGCAGGACCGCAACATCGCTCAGGTATTCCAGTTCCCGGTCATCTACGACACCATGACCGTCTACGACAATCTGGCTTTCCCACTGCGCAACCGTCATGTTCCTGAAGCCGAGGTCGATCGCCGCGTCACGGAAATCCTCGAAATGATCGGCCTCTCGGACCGCGCACATAAAAAGGCGCAGGGGCTGACGGCCGATCAGAAGCAGAAGATCTCGCTCGGCCGAGGTCTCGTCCGCTCTGACGTCAGCGCCATCCTGTTCGACGAGCCGCTGACGGTCATCGACCCGCATATGAAATGGGTGCTGCGCTCGCAGCTGAAGCGGCTGCACAAGCAGTTCGGCTTCACCATGGTCTATGTCACCCACGACCAAACCGAGGCGCTGACCTTCGCCGACAAGGTCGTCGTCATGTATGACGGCGAAATCGTCCAGATCGGCACGCCGGCTGAACTCTTCGAGAAGCCGAAGCACACTTTCGTCGGTTATTTCATCGGTTCCCCGGGCATGAACGTGCTGCCCGCGAAGATCGATGGTTCCTCCGTCGATCTTAATGGTCAGAAGGTCGCCCTGTCCTTTGCGCCGAAGATCGCCGCCGGCGCCAAGACCGAACTCGGCATCCGCCCGGAATTCGTCCGGCTCGGCCGTGAAGGCATGCCGGTGACGATTTCCAAGGTCGAGGATATCGGCCGCCAGAAGATCGTCCGTGCATCCTTTGCCAACCGGCCGATCGCCATCGTCGTGCACGAGGACGGGGAGATTCCGGCGGAACCGAAGGTTACTTTCGATCCGTCCGCCATCAATATCTACGCCGATTCCTGGCGCGTCGCAGATTCCTTGCTGGTAGCGGGGGAGGCCTGATCATGGAAAAGACCTGGAACAACAAGGCCTGGTTCATGGTCCTGCCGGTGCTGGTGCTGGTCGCCTTCTCGGCGGTCATCCCGCTGATGACGGTGGTCAACTATTCGGTTCAGGACACCTTCGGCAACAACGAGTTCTTCTGGGCAGGCACCGACTGGTTCATCCAGGTGCTTCAGTCGGACCGTTTCTGGGACGCGCTGACGCGCAACCTGATCTTCTCGGGCATCATCCTGACGATCGAGATACCGCTCGGAATCCTGATTGCGCTCAATATGCCGAAACAGGGGCTCGGTGTTCCTGTCTGCCTCGTCTTGATGTCGCTGCCGTTGCTCATTCCGTGGAACGTCGTCGGCACCATCTGGCAGGTATTCGGCCGCGTCGATATCGGCCTGCTCGGTTATACGCTCGACGCGATCGGCATCCCCTATAACTACGTCAACAACGTCTTTGATGCCTGGGTGACGCTGATCGTCATGGACATCTGGCACTGGACGAGCCTCGTCGTTCTGCTCTGCTATGCCGGCCTCGTCTCGATCCCGGATGCCTATTACCAGGCAGCCAAGATCGATGGCGCATCGCGCTGGGCCGTGTTCCGCTACATCCAGCTGCCGAAGATGAAGCGCGTGCTTCTGATCGCCTTCCTGCTTCGCTTCATGGATAGTTTCATGATCTATACCGAGCCCTTCGTCGTCACCGGCGGCGGTCCCGGAAATGCCACCACATTCCTGTCGATCGATCTCGTCAAGACGGCCATCGGCCAGTTCGACCTCGGTCCGGCAGCGGCACTTTCGCTCATCTACTTCCTGATCATCCTGTTGCTCTCATGGATATTCTACACCGTGATGACCACCAGCGATGCGCAGAAGTGACGGCCGGAGGGAGGAAAAACAAATGACCACCGCGACACATTCATCAGGCCGCAGCCTCGCCTGGCTCGTGCCCACGATCTACATCCTCTTCCTGCTCCTGCCGATCTACTGGCTCGTCAACATGAGCTTCAAGACAAATACCGAGATCACCGGCGCGTTCTCGCTCTATCCGCATGCGCCGACGCTCAGGAACTATGCCGTGATCTTCACCGATCCGTCCTGGTACAAGGGCTATATCAACTCGATCATCTACGTGGTGATGAACACGGTCATCTCGGTTTCGGTGGCGCTGCCGGCCGCCTATGCCTTCTCGCGCTACCGCTTCCTCGGCGATAAGCATCTGTTCTTCTGGCTGCTTACCAATCGCATGGCGCCGCCGGCCGTTTTCGCGCTGCCGTTCTTCCAGCTCTATTCCGCTTTCGGCCTGATCGACACACATATCGCCGTCGCCTTGGCGCACTGCCTGTTCAACGTGCCGCTGGCGGTCTGGATCCTCGAAGGTTTCATGTCCGGCGTGCCGAAGGAGATCGACGAGACCGCCTATATCGACGGTTATTCCTTCCCGCGCTTCTTCCTGCGGATCTACGTGCCCCTGATCGCATCCGGCATCGGTGTCGCCGCCTTCTTCAACTTCATGTTCTCATGGGTCGAACTGCTGATCGCCCGGACGCTGACGACGACCGACGCCAAGCCGATCGCCGCCATCATGACACGCACTGTCTCGGCATCCGGCATGGACTGGGGCGTGCTGGCCGCCGCCGGCGTGCTCACCATCATCCCTGGCGCGATCGTCATCTATTTCGTCAGAAACTATATCGCCAAGGGCTTTGCCCTCGGCCGCGTGTAAGGAGGAGAAACCCATGGACTTTTCATGGATGGCATGGACGCTGCCGACGGCGCTCTTCTTCCTGACGATCTTTGCCCTGCTCGTCGGCATGGCGATCTGGGAATACATCTCGCCGGGCGGCAATCCGCGCGTCGGCATCCTGCGGTTTGAGACGACGCGCGGCGACCGGCTGTTCGTCTCGCTGCTCGGCGCCGCCTTCATTCATCTCGCATGGCTGGGGCTCATCGGCCCCAACGTGTGGTGGGCTCTTGCGCTTTCCATCGTGTACGCCGTCGGCGTCTTCAAGCTGGTCTGAGGCAAGATTACTGAAACGGATTGCCGGGGAGGCAGTCCGAGATTGCAATCGCAAACCTTTAAGGGAGGACTTTTATGCGACGGCACCTACTAACATCGACAGCAGTTATGCTGCTGGCCTTTACCGGGTCCGCATTCGCGGGCATGGACGAGGCAAAGCAGTTTCTGGACAAGGAGATCGGCACCGTATCAACGCTGGACCGCGCCGCTCAGGAAGCCGAAATGCAATGGTTCGTCGATGCGGCAAAGCCATTTGCCGGCATGGAAATCAAGGTCGCTTCCGAAACGCTGACCACGCATGAATATGAATCCAAGACCCTTGCCGCGGCGTTCACCGCGATCACGGGCATCAAGGTCACCCACGACCTGATCGGCGAAGGCGATGTGGTTGAAAAGCTGCAGACCCAGATGCAGACCGGCGAGAACATCTACGACGCCTATGTCAACGATAGTGACCTGATCGGCACCCACTGGCGCTACCAGCAGGTTCGCAACCTGACCGACTGGATGGCCAACGAAGGCAAGGACGTCACCAACCCGGGTCTCGACATTGCCGACTTCATCGGCACGTCGTTCACCACCGCGCCGGACAAGAAGCTTTACCAACTGCCCGACCAGCAGTTCGCGAACCTCTACTGGTTCCGCTACGACTGGTTCAACGACGAGAAGAACAAGGCTGACTTCAAGGCCAAGTACGGCTACGACCTCGGCGTTCCGGTCAACTGGTCTGCTTACGAAGACATCGCCGAATTCTTTACCGGTCGCGAAATCGACGGCAAGAAGGTCTATGGTCACATGGACTACGGCAAGAAGGACCCATCGCTCGGCTGGCGCTTCACCGACGCCTGGCTTTCGATGGCCGGCAACGGCGACAAGGGCATCCCGAACGGTCTTCCGGTCGACGAGTGGGGCATCAAGGTCGACGAGAATTCGCGTCCGGTGGGCTCCTGCGTTGCTCGCGGTGGTGACACCAACGGTCCTGCAGCGGTCTATTCGATACAGAAGTATCTCGATTGGTTGACGGCCTATGCACCGCCCGAAGCGCAGGGCATGACCTTCGGTGAAGCTGGTCCCGTTCCTGCCCAGGGCAACGTCGCCCAGCAGATTTTCTGGTACACCGCCTTCACAGCCGACTCGGTCAAGCCCGGTCTGCCGGTCGTCAACGAAGACGGCACGCCGAAGTGGCGCATGGCTCCCAGCCCACATGGCGTCTACTGGAAGGACGGCATGAAGCTCGGTTATCAGGACGTGGGTTCCTGGACGCTGATGAAGTCGACTCCTGAAGACCACGCCAAGGCCGCCTGGCTCTACGCGCAGTTCGTGACATCGAAGACCGTGGACGTGAAGAAGAGCCAGGTTGGCCTGACCTTCGCTCGCGAATCGACGATTCAGGACAAGAGCTTCACCGATCGTGCGAAGGATCTCGGCGGTCTCGTCGAGTTCTATCGCTCGCCGGCCCGTGTCCAGTGGTCACCGACCGGTACCAACGTTCCGGATTATCCGAAGCTGGCGCAACTTTGGTGGCAGGCGATCGGCGACGCATCCTCGGGTGCGAAGACCGCTCAGGAAGCCATGGATAGTCTCTGCGCCGAGCAGGAAAAGGTGATGGGACGCATCGAGCGCTCCGGCATCCAGGGCGATATCGGTCCGAAGCTTGCCGAAGAGCACGATCTCGATTTCTGGAACAAGGATGCCGTCTCGAAGGGCAACCTTGCGCCGCAGTTGAAGATCGAGAACGAAAAGGAAAAGCCGCAGACCGTCAACTACGACGAACTGGTCAAGAGCTGGCAGTCGAACTAATCGTTCTCGCTGTTCTCTGAAACATCGCCGCCCGGGTTCTGCCCGGGCGGTTTGCGTTTAGGGTCAGGCATTTCGGGAGGCGTCACTGCTTGCGCGCTTTCGGGTTTCCATGGTGGCCAGGAGATAGCGCGGTACCCTGCCTGTCATTCAAACATGGCGGCTTGGTCTTGAGGATAGGCGGGGTTATCCAAGCCAACGAAAAAGCCACCGGCTGACGCCGATGGCTTTCCAGTTGAAGCGCCAAGACGATAAAACGCCAAGACGATGAGGTTTGCCAGCCTTTAGAGGCCGGTGCCGCCCTTCAGCTCGTTGATCACCGTGCGAACAATGATCTTAATGTCCAGAAGCAGCGAGAACTGCCGGACATATTCGACGTCGCAGACAATCCGGCGGATCGCCAGCCAGCGATGTCGGGTCGGGCCGCGCAGGCCGCGGGCCTGTGCAAGGCCCGTGAGGCCCGGCCGCATCAGGTGCCGGTACTCGTAACCCTGCACCAGTTCCGCATAGTTGCGGCCGGCAGCCAGCATGTCCGGAACGTGAGGACGCGGCCCAACCAGCGACATGTCGCCGATCAGGACGTTCCACAGCTGCGGCATTTCATCAAGATTAGTCTTCCGCAGAACCCGCCCGAGCGGGGTGATGCGCGGATCGTTATCGATCGTCTGCCGCACACCGCTTGTGTCGCAGAGATCGGTGTACATGGAACGGAACTTCAGGATCTCGAACGGCACCTCGTTGAGGCCTGTTCGTAGCTGCTTGAAGAAAACCGGGCCCTTGCTTTCCAGCTTGATGAGCACGGCAATCAGGAGAATAACTGGAGAAAGAACAAGAAGACCGAAGACAGCGCCGCCAACATCGATCATCCGCTTGATCGCAAGCTGAACAGGCATGCTCGGCGCACTGGCAGGGCTAATGTAAAAATTGCTTTCGTCTGCACGCCGTTCTTTGTTCTGAACGGCAAACCTCCCAGAAGTAATCCCATTCAACATGCTATCCTCCACTCCGATAGCAGCTGATTGTTGCAACATCATTTTTTCCGTCATGGCTTTAAATACTCCTGGCACTTTTAGCAGGCAGGGTAGGCTTCTGGTCGGTCGTTGCCGAAGATTGTGTTTGTCCGAAGAAGCCGGGCAATTATTCTATTATCAATAGATACATATTCCCTGCCTTCTCGGCAAGGTTGTTGCGTTTGGGTTGCCGTGGAGTGCTGCCGTCCCTGAAAATTATTTGTCTGCAAAAAGCATTTTGTGTTTTTAATCACTTATTAAATATGATCGTCTTTGACAAGTCTCCGAATGTCGATGTTGTTGGTTGTGGTTAACTTGCGGCGCCCCAAAATGGATCATTTTTGGGGCGATCGCGGTTTCCGTTCAAAGTCTTGCCGCAAAGCAACCTCGTTTGCTGCATTGCCGTTGCCAGCCACCGCGCACGTTGTGCCAATTTGAAATTTTCATGACTGAAAATATCCGGTCACTGCGCCGTATTCTTCGGGGCATTCAGCGTCAGCCCGTCTGAACTTTCGCCCGCCATCATGCCGTCGATCATCGGCAGGCCGTCGCTGCCGGTCAGCGGGAACCATTCGCTCCGATCGAAGAAAATATCTCCCGGCGTATTCTTGCCGCGCTTTCTGATCTGATTGGCAAGGAAATTGTAGCGCGGCGTTTCTCCGAACTCGCGTTTGAACTGGATCCGGCTGCCGAAGTTGCGGATGTCGAAGGCTTCGAGCGCATGGATCTTGCCGATGATCTCGCCGGGGTTCTCCCAGCGCACCTGGCTCAGAAAGATGTTTGCCGCATTGCCGGCGAGGTCGGCGACCTTAACGGTATCGGCAGCGTCTTCGATGTTCAGCTTGACGCGGAAGGATGTAACGCGGTTTTCGCCGTCGCCCCTGATGAAGATGAAGATCGAGGACTGCACCGTACCGTCGCCTTTCACCGGAAGATCGACGGACGAGGAGCATTCCCAATTGTCCTTGTTGCCGCTGCTGACCGTCCAGTCGAGATCGCCGAAGCCGCCGGTCTTCAACCGTTCGCACAGGCTGCGCGGGTCACTCTGGATCAGGCGGATGAACTGCTGTTGCGGCGCCTTGAAGTCGCTGAAGGCGTAGACCGGCAGGACCATGCGCGCCGGCGGCAGGCGCACGCTCTTGCTGCGGATGATCTTTATCTGTTTCGGTGCCGGCTCGACCGTGGCCACAAGATCGGGATGGCCGAGATAGGCGAGCAGATGGTGGAGATTGCGCTGCCCGTTAGCAAGCAGCACCGTCGCCACGATGCCGGCGAAGATCAGGCCGACAGCGACGAGAAAGAACATCTTTCCAGACCGGCTTTTCTGCTCCTCCTTCATGCCGAAACCCGAACTCCGCGGTTTCCACCGGCCTTAGGCATCATGCTGCCTAGCCTCCGGTGCCTCTGACCTGTGCCAGGGCCCATCCTGGCGTGCGTGGCGGGCAAGATTGTGGACGTCTGTCAGCCCGCCTGCCGGTTTCTGCAGGCCGAGATGATCACGTGAACGAGGAGCAGCGGCCAAAGCAGGCACAGAGACAATCCGAGAACACGTATTGCATCCCAGGCGCCGCCGGCGGCCTCACCCTCGCGATAGGTATTGTCGAGAAAAAACAGAGATATCAAGATGTAAAATGAAAGCAGCAGATTTGACCATGGCATTGGCGGGGCCGGAGATTCAGGGGGGAGATGAGTGGCTGATGTTAGGCAACGTTCAACGTGGTTGCTGGCTGCAGAGGCGAGACCATCGCATGATTCGTTTGCATCGCACAATTGCGCCTTTGCATGCCTTTTCAGGCGCGCAAAAGGGCGCTGCAGCGCGCGGCGGCGGTCAGTTCTCCGAGCCGGTCAGGAATTCATGCAACTGCCGTGCCTCGGGGGTGACTGCCTTGTCCTTCGGAAGGCCGAGATAATAGCCGTAGCCGGTGGAAAGACATTCCGAACCGACGGTCACGAGCCTGCCATCGGCGAGTTGCTCTTCGATCAGGCCAAGACTGCCAAGCGCAATGCCGTCTCCGCGCAGGGCCGCATCGATCGCCATGATATAGGTGGAGAAGGAAAAGCGCGGGCTCTGCAGCTTCAGCCGGAGCGCCGGAGAGACGCGGCTGAACCACTGCCGGAAGGAAATCCAGTGCGCGTTGAAGCGCTCGTAGTCGATGAGGTCCAGCAAAGCGATCTGCTCGACGGTCACGGCCCCGGCATCGAGGTCGCGGCTGTCGAGATAATCCGGTGATGCAACAGGCATCAGCCGTTCCGGCATCATCAGCGTCAGGTCCCAGCGCGGGTGTTCGCCGGTCGAATAGAGGATGACGAGGTCATTGGTTTCGGCGGCCAGATCGGACGAGGTGTCCGAGGTCAGCAGCCTGAGCGAGATTGCCGGGTTCTCCTTGCCGAAATCGCGCAGGCGTCCGCCGAGCCAGAGATGCGACACCGAACCGCTCGCCGCGATGGCGATCGTCCCGCCTTTCACAGGACGGAAGGGGTCGAGGCTCTCCTCCAGATAATCCAGCGCGGCGCGAACCCGCTGGAACAGGCGCGCGCCTTGGGGTGTCAGCTCAAGATTCTTGCCGCGCCGTGTGAAGAGCGCTGCGCCAAGATGATCCTCCAGCCCCTTGATGCGCCGGCTGACGGCGGCCTGGGTGATGTTGAGTTCGCGCCCGGCCTTCGAAAAATTCATCTGTCGGCAAGCGGCATCGAACACCCGGAACGCTTCCAGCGGAATATGGTCCAGCATTTTCTCTCCATGATTTCAAATCATCAAAATGGCTGAAAACTGCCTATGTTTGAAAATATCAGATTGTGATGCAGGCTGGAAGCAGCATCAAACCGCTTCGCAGGATCAACCCCATGCCCTTCGTCACTTCCTTCGTTCCCGAAATCCGTTTCGGCGAAAATCTCCATGAGACCATCGGCTCCGCTGCCGCATCCTTCGACGCGAAAACCGCCGCCATCGTCATCGATGGCTTCCTGGTCCGGTCGGGACTCGCCGGTCGCGTCGCAGCCCAGCTGCAGGCCGTAGGCATCCGGGGCTGTGTCTTCTCCGATTTCACCGGCGAGCCGACGATCGCCCATGTGCGGCATGCGACCGAGGCCGCCACAGGTGCGGACGTGGTCATCGGCATCGGCGGCGGTTCGGCGCTGGACATTGCCAAGATCGCTGCCTGCTGTGCTGCCTCCGGCGAGGATGCGATGCGTTATGCGCTTGCCGCCAATCCGCTGCCGAAGAACCCCTTGAAGAAGATCATGGTGCCGACGACGGCAGGCACTGGATCGGAAACGTCCGCGACCAACATCTTCGCCGGGTCAGGGGGTAGGAAGCTCTGGATCTGGGGGCGGGAGACCAAGGCTGATCTCGTGCTGCTTGACCCGGTCCTGACCGCGACGCTGCCCGCCGATCTCACTGCCTGGTGCGGCATGGACGCGTTCATCCACGCCTTTGAAGCCGCCACCAACCGCAATGCCCATGCCGGCGGCAAGTTCTACGCCCATGAAGCCCTGCGCCTCCTCACCGGCGCGCTGGAAACGGCGGTCAGGCAACCGGACAATATGGAAGCGCGCGGCAAGATGTTGCTCGGCTCGTGCTATGCCGGCATTGCCATCGACAATTGCGGCACGGCTATTGCCCACACGATCAGCCATGCGTTGGCGGGCCTTGCCCCCGTTCACCATGGCCTTGCCACCGCGCTCGGCTTCGAGGCGACGCTTGCCTGGCTGGTCGAGGCGGATACCGCCGATCTCGATGCGGCGGCGAAAGCCTGTGGTCTTGTCAGGGCGGCGGACCTTCCGGCCTTCGTCTCCGGTCTGATGGATCGCTGCGGCATCGTCCGCATCCTGCCGAATGCATTTGCGGCGCTCGATCGGGGCGCGCTCGCCGCCGAAATGAAGGCGCCTGAAAACCAGCCGATGCGCCGCTCGACCATCCGCGAGACCAGCGATCAGGACATCGCCCGTTTCGCCGCTGCCATCATGTCCCTGCCGAAGGCCGCCTGATCATGAGCAAGCCCTATACCCGCGACTACTGGGAAGACGTCCTTTCGGCCCTCAAGCCGGAAGGCCGCCATTTCGTCGATGGCGAACCGTCGCCGTCCTCGTCCGGCGAGACCTTCACCCGCACGCGCCCCATGGACGGCAAGCCTGGCGCCACACTTGCGCGGGGGAATACCATCGATATCGATCGGGCCGTGGCGGCGGCCCGCGCGGCTTTCGCGAGCGGGGTCTGGCGAAACAAGGATCCGCTCGAGAAAAAGAAGGTTATGTTGAAATGGGCGCAGGCGATCCGCGACCATGGCGACGAGCTGGCGCTGCTCGAAACGCTGGATGTCGGTAAGCCGGTCATGGCCTCGCTCAATGTCGACGTGCGCCTCTGCGCCGACGGCATCCAGTTCTATGGCGAAATGATCGACAAGCTCTACGACGAGGTCGCACCGACGCCGCCGGGCGAGCGCGCGATCGTGCGGAAAGTGCCGATTGGCGTCATCGGCGCCATCACGCCGTGGAACTACCCGATGATCATCGATGCCTGGAAGCTCGGACCGGCGATCGCTGCCGGCAACTCCGTCGTACTGAAGCCGGCCGAACAGTCGTCGCTGTCTGCCATCCGTCTCGCCCAGCTCGGCTTCGAGGCGGGTCTTCCGGCTGGCGTGCTGAACGTCGTCACCGGTTACGGCGAGGAAACCGGCAAGCCGCTGGCGCTGCACATGGATGTCGACATGATCGCCTTTACCGGCTCGACCGAGGTCGGAAAGCTGATCATGGGGTATGCCGCGCAATCCAACGTCAAGCGCGTGGCGCTCGAACTCGGCGGCAAGTCGCCGCTCGTGGTCTTCGCCGATGCCGACCTCGATGCGGCGGCGTCTGCCGTCGCCTGGGGCTGTTTCTACAATTCCGGCGAGACCTGCCACGCCTCGACGAGGCTCGTTGTCGAGCGCTCGGTTCAGGACGCGCTGATCGCCAAGATCGAAGCCGTCACCAGAAGCGATATCGCCCTTGCCCATCCCTTCGAGCCATCGGCGCAGATCGGCGCGCTGATCGAGGAAGAGCACATGAACAAGGTGCTCGCCATGATCGCCGCTGGCGAAAGGGAAGGCGGGCGCCGCGCCTTCGGCGCCGAGCGAGTGCTGTCGGAAACCGGCGGCTATTATGTTTCGCCGGGCGTTTTCGTCGACATGACCAATGACATGAGTCTCGCCCGCCAGGAAATCTTCGGTCCCGTGCTTGCCGCCATTCCCTTCGACAGCGAGGAGGAAGCCCTCAAGATCGCCAACGACACGATCTACGGTCTGGCTGGGGCCGTCTTCACCAAGGACATGGACCGCGCCCACCGCTTCTCTGAAAGCCTGCATGCCGGCACGGTCTGGATCAACACTTATGACATGTCGAATTTCGCAACTCCCTTTGGCGGCTTCAAGCAGTCCGGCTTCGGCCGTGACCGTTCGGTGCATGCGATCGACAAATATTGCGACTACAAGACCATCTGGCAGCATTTCGGCTGAGGCGAGGAGAGCCCCATGAGCAAGATCGTTTCCATCGAGATCACCCACCACCGCTTGCCGCTCGACCCGGCCTTCAAGGCGAGCTGGGACGGCCGTCCGCGAGAACATTTCGACGTGACGATCGTGCGTGTCAGCGACGATGAGGGCCGCGAGGGGATCGGCTCCGGCGACCTGATGAAAGGCTTCGAGGGCCATGAGGACCTGTTCATCGGTCAGGACCCGCGCCATCTGGAGCGGCATTACGAGGTGCTGTCGCATATCTCCTTCCACTACGGCCGCTGCTGGCCACTGGATCTGGCGCTGTGGGATCTCTCCGGCAAGATCACCGGCGAGCCTGTCTGGCGTTTGCTCGGCGGCCGGGCCGACAAGGTCCGGCTCTACGCCTCCTCCGGCGTCCTGCGCGAGCCGTCGGCCATGGCCGATCAGGCCGAGCGCTATATCGGGGAAGGTTTCCCGGCGATGAAGGTACGTTTCTCCTCCTCGGCCGGTGGCCGCGGCAGCTGGAAGGCCGATGTGAAGGCGCTCGAAGCCATCCGCGCCCGCGTGGGCGACCGGCTGGAGCTGATGGTCGATTGTAACCAGGGCTGGCGCATGCCGTGGGACACGACGCTGGCCTGGACCTTCAAGGATGCGTTAGCGGTCGCGAAAGAGCTGGAAAAGCTCGATATCTACTGGATGGAAGAACCGCTGTTCCGCTCCGACCGCGAAGGCATGCGCCGCCTCTCCGACGCCACCAGCGTGCGCATCGCCGGCGGCGAGATGACCCGTGAGATTTATGAATTCCGAGACATCATCGAGGAACGTGCCTTCGACGTCATCCAGCCCGATGTGGCGCTCACCGGCGGCATCACCGGCTGCCGCCGTCTCGCCTACCAGGCCCGCGAGGCCGGCGTGATGTTCACGCCGCATTCCTGGACCAACGGCATCGGCGTGCTTGCCAACGCCCACCTCACCGCCGGCGCGGGCGACGCGCCTTTCCTCGAATATCCCTATGACAATCCCGAATGGAGCGAGGAGCGCCGCGACTACGCGATGGTTTCGCCGCTGAAGCACAGGGATGGCTGGCTCGAACTCGGTGAGGCGCCAGGGCTGGGCGTCGTGCTCGACGAGGATCGGCTGAAGGCTACGCGGGTTTAAGCGGCTTGCCGGCGGATCGTGTCCACACGCCGGCATCCATTTGTTGACAATGCCAAATTTGGGCGCTTCCTCGGGCGGCGTCAGCGTTGGCATGGCGACGAAGGCCATATCTATGAGGACTACCCCGCTTTGGTGAAGCGTATCCTCGACGGGTTCGATCGCAGGCAGGCGGCGAAGCCGGCGCCCTGAGAGCGGCCGATCTCGTCGCCGTATGCATTATTGTTTCTCTGGCTTATTGTTTCCGGGTGGCCCGGCCTGTTTGCCCGCCTGGGATGGAGCTTACGGTCGCCGAGACCGGATCGCTTGCCGGGAAGGTGCCCTCCAGCCCCTCATCGAGCTCTTCCTCGAGCGCCGCCAGATCGTGCGCGGCGCGCGCGCTTCTCAGGGACTGGACGGCGGGCGATTCGCCGCCGGGGGCCGGCGCTTCGGGCAGGCCCTCGTCGGTGCTATCGCTCTGTTCGAACGCCGCCACCTGCAGCAGCATCGCCTTGGCTTTTTCGATCGCGTTCTGCCGGTTGAGGTCGTCATTCTTGCCACTGCGCATCTGGACGGAGATGACATCGCCGCCTTCGCCGACAAACTCGACGGTCACCATCCCCGGCTGCTGGTGAACCTGCGTGCCGATCACTTGCATGGAAATTACCTCCGTCAATGCGTTGCTGGATGATAACCGTCTGATTGGGGCTTTGTTCCGCGCGGGGAGATACCCGGGCACGATTTGGGAAAAGTGAAATGCTTTGGCTTCACGAATTTGGGCAAGCCCCCCGTGTCCTGATCTTTCCCATCGTCTCTTCTAGAAAAGGAGCCGAACCGGCGTTATCAATCGGCCGCATGCGGAACGCGGGCGCGGGTTCTTCATCACCGAGGATTTTGGCGGACGCCTTTCGCCTGAAACGAAAAGAGCGGCCGGCGGCCGCTCTCGTCAATTCGATTTGATCGCCGGTCAGGCAGCCATATCATCCATCTCGCGTTCCTTGAACATGCGGGCGAGATTGAGGAAGCAGATCATGCCGGTCTCGTTGGCGATGATGCCTTCGGCATAGCTCTTGTCGAAGGAGGTGGTGATTTCGGGAACCGGCTGCACCTGGTTGCCCTGCACGGTCAGGATGTCGGAGACGCGGTCGACGACAAGGCCGATGACCATGTTATGCACTTCAGCAACGACGATGGCACTGCGCTCGTTGGCAACGGTGCTCTTCATGCCGAGCTTATGGGCGAGGTCGATGATCGGGATGACCGTGCCGCGCAGGTTCATGACGCCGAGTACTTCGGCCGGCGAATGCGGGATTGGCGTCGAGGGCGCCCAGCCGCGGATTTCGCGGATCGTCGTCGTCTTCACGCAGAATTCCTGATCGTGAAGGCGGAAGGCGATGATTTCCAGCACTTCGCCGTCGAAACCTGCCATTTTCAGTGCATTCGTCATCTGCGATTCCTTCCCTTTGCGGCTTCAGCCGGTGCCAAGGCGCCCGGCCTTAACAGACCTCGGCCGCATGCTGCTGGCGTCATGGCTCCTGCGCTTGCGGCGTCGGATAAATTGTCTGGAGTGCCGGCTACATCCGGTCAGGGGCGATGCGTCATGCACGGCAGATAGCCGTTCGCGCCCTGCGAAGAACCTTATATCAAAAATCGTTAAGAGATGCTTTTGCAGCGTGAGGAAAGCGCACCGGCCGCCTGAACGCACTCAGGCGGCCGGTGCGGTACCAATCAAGCCGTGGCGAGAACGCCGGCGAACTGCTCGATCGCCCAGTCGACCTGGTCCTGCGTGATCACCAGCGGCGGGGCGATGCGGATCGTGTCGCCGTGGGTGTCCTTGGCAAGGATGCCGCGCTCCTTGAGCGCTTCGCAATATTTGCGGGCGCCACCGGCTTCCGGCACCAGTTCGACGGCAAGCATCAGGCCGCGGCCGCGAATTTCCTTGATGATGTTGGAGCGGATGTCTTTCAGGCCTGTCTGGAAGCGGTCGCCCATGCGCGCCGAGTTCTCGATCATGCCTTCCTCGGTCAGCGCCTTCAGCGCGGCTCGGGCGATGGCACAGGCGAGCGGATTGCCGCCGAAGGTCGAGCCATGCTGGCCGGGCTTCAGGACCCCAAGGACCTCGGAATTCGAAAGCACGGCCGAAACCGGATAGAAGCCGCCGGAGAGTGCCTTGCCGATCAGGGTCACGTCGGCCTCGATGCCCTCGTGCTCTTCTGCAAGCAGTTTGCCGGTGCGGCCAAGGCCGGTCTGGATCTCGTCGAGGATCAGCGTGACGCCGTGCTTGGAGCAGAGCGCGCGAACCTCGGGGAAATAGCCTCGCGGCGGGATCACGACGCCAGCTTCGCCCTGGATCGGCTCGATCAGGAAGGCAACGGTGTTTTCGTTAATTGCGGCGCGGAAGGCGTCGATGTCGCCGAAGGGCACGGTGACGAAGCCAGGCGCGAAGGGGCCGAAGCCGGTGCGCGCATCCGGATCGGTCGAGAAGCCGACGATGCCCATGGTCCGGCCATGGAAGTTGTTGGAGCAGACGATAATCTCGGCCTTGTTGTCCGCAACGCCCTTGACCTCGTAACCCCATTTGCGCACGGCCTTGATGGCGGTCTCGACCGCTTCGGCGCCGGAGTTCATCGGCAGAATCTTGTGGCTGCCGGTCAGCGCTGCCAGCTCCTCGTAGAGATGCGCCAGTTGGTCGTTGCGGAAGGCGCGCGAGGTCAGCGTCAGCTTCTGCGCCTGTTCCACCATCGCTGCCAAGATCTTCGGGTGGCAATGACCCTGGTTGACGGCGGAATAGGCCGAGAGGCAGTCGAGGTAGCGATTGCCGTCGAGATCCCAGACGTAGACGCCTTCGCCGCGCGAGAGGATCACGTCGATCGGCTTGTAGTTATGCGCGCCGAGCCGGTATTCGGTTTCGATCAGTGCAGTCGTCGTGTTCATGGGGCCTCCAGTGGCTCGGTTTCTTGGGTCAGGCGCTGCGGGTGGGGCGGTCGAGGACGCGACGTCCAAACAGGCTTGCGGTCAGTTCGACGAGGATGCGTGCGCTTTTGCCGCGATCGTCGAGGAAGGGGTTGAGCTCGACGAGATCGAGCGACGAGACGAGGCCGCTGTCGCACAGCATTTCCATGATCAGATGCGCTTCACGGAAGGTCGCGCCGCCGGGCACGGTGGTGCCGACGCCAGGCGCCAGTTCCGGATCGAGGAAATCGACGTCGAGGCTGACATGCAGCATGCCGTTCGCCGCTTTGATCGTCGCGATGATCTCATGCATGATATGCGCCATGCCGGTCTCGTCGATGGCGCGCATGTCGTAGACATTGACGCCGTGCTCGGCGATTTCCTCGCGCTCGCGGTCATCGACGGAACGGATGCCGACCTGGAAGACATGGCTCGGATCGACCAGCGGGCGATCCCTGTCGAGGATCGGCGCGAATTCGGCCTCGCCGCAGAAGAAGGCGACCGGCATGCCGTGCATGTTGCCGGACGGCGAGGTCCTCGGCGAATTGAAGTCGGCATGGGCGTCGAGCCACAGCACGAAGAGAGGACGGCCCTGTTCCTTCGCATAACGCGCCATGCCGGAGACCGAGCCCATCGACAGGGCATGGTCGCCGCCGAGGACCAGCGGAAACTTGCCGCCGCGCGCCGCGTAGTGCACCGATTCGTCCAGCGCACGGGTCATGGCCGCGACGATCTGCAGATTGTTGGCGCCTGGATGGTTGGCAAGGTCGCGGGCCGGCAGTGGCTTCAGGTCGCCTTCGTCGGTAACGCTGTGGCCAAGGCTGGCGAGGATGGTGTCGACGCCGGCGATGCGCAGCGCTGCCGGACCCATGGCGGCGCCACGGCGGCCGGAGCCTTCCTCGAGTGGAGCGCCGATCAGCGCGATGTCTTTCTTCGATTCAGCCATGGCTTCCCCGCAGGTTTCCGTGATGCCGGTTTGCCCGGTTTGTGGCGGGATTATTGCCGGTTTAGATGTTGGCAAAAAGATGGAAAACTGACAAATAGAAGGCTATTGTCGGCATTTTGATAGGTATGGGTGACCATAGTGATAAACCTTGATGATCTTGATCACACGCTGATCAGCGCGTTGCGCCACAATGCCCGTACACCGGTTTCATCGTTGGCCGCGGCAACGGGCGCCTCTCGAGCCACAGTTGCGGCCCGCATCGACCGTCTTGTGTCCTCGGGCACCATCGCCGCCTTCACCATCCGCACCGGCGCCGAACTGTCCGGCAGCGGCGTGCGTGCCATCGTCATGATCGAAATTCACGGCAAGATGGCCGACAAGGTTGCTGCGCAATTGCGCGGCCTGCCGCAGGTTCGGGCGCTTCATTCCACCAATGGCCGCTGGGATTTCATTGCCGAGCTTGAGGACAAGGATCTCGCTACCTTCGACGAAACGCTGCGGCGTATCCGGCTGATCGACGGGATCAACCTGACGGAGACGAACATCCTGCTGAAGACCAGCAAGATGGCGACGGGGCTATAACCCGCCGCTCAATATTCCTTCTCGTAGAAGATGCCCGCGCCCGTGCCGCTGCTGCCGGCTTCGCCGCGCAGCTTGACGCCGCGGCCGACGTCGAGATTGATGATCGCCTTGCCGCCGCCGGCCTCGGAGCCTGATTGAAGCTGCAGATAGGTGCGGTCGTTCAGATATTTGCCGGCCGTCACCTGGGCGCCGCCGCTGGCGTCGGTGGAGACGTCGAGGTCGTCGACGCCAAGCTTGTTGCGCAAGCCGTCGAGAAGCGAGGTGGATTTACCACCGGCAAGCTGACTGACGGCGCTTGCGAGCTGGGCGATCTGCAGGGCCGACAGGTTGGAGAGCGAGCGGTTGAAGATCAGCTGCGCCAGGATTTCATCCTGCGGCAAGGCGGGCGATGACGAGAAGGTGATGGTCGGATTGTTGGCGAGGCCGGCGACATTGACGGTAATCGTCGTCGAACCCGCAGTCGACGTTGCGTCGAGGTCGAGCGTCGGGATGAGGTTGCCACCGAAGCTGATCGTGCCGTCGGAGAAATCGAGCCGCTTGCCGAGAATTTCCAATCGGCCGCGCCGCATCTCGAAGCCGCCGGAGACCGCCGGCTGAATGGCGGTGCCGCGGATCGTCACGTCGCCGCCCAGTTCGGCGTCGATGCCGCGGCCGCGGACGAATAGCTTTCCTGGCGCATGGACGGCGAGATCGAAGGCCACGCCGCCGCTCTTGGCTCCGCCGCTGCTCGCGGTGTCGCTTTTGGCATCCGCCTGCATCTGGCGGACCTTGGCCGGAGCATTCTTGTGCTTGATGTCGATCTCCGACAACGAGGCCGGGAGTTTTTCCGGGATTGTGATCGCTGCCTTCTGAAGGGTGACGGTCCCGCCCAACACAGGTGCCGCTATGAGCGAGCCCTTGAGCGTCAGGGCGCCATCGACATTGGCTGTAAACAGGCTGCCGTCGACATAGCTCGCGTTGTCGAGGCGGATGGAGAGATCGGCCGGAAAGCCGGATCCTGGCGCGATGCCGAGCGTGCCGCTGACATCGAACGAACCGCCGCTGGCCAGTCGGCCGGACAATGTGGAAATGGTCGCCTGCTTGCCGTCGAGGGCAATATTGGCCGTCAGATCGTTAATCGCGAGGTTTCGGCGGACATCGACGAGGCGGGCGCCGGAGGTCGAGATCGTGCCGGTGATCTGCGGTGCGGTCGCAGTACCCTTTATGGCGAGATCGACATTGGCGGTGCCCGTCAGCGTGAAGCCCTGCTGCGCCAGCAGACCGGCGGCAAGACCGAAGGGCAGGTTGCCGGAGAATTTCATGTCGATCGGTCGGTTGCCGGTGAGCCCGAGCTTGCCGCCGCCGCGGAAGGAAAGGCCGCCTGCGCCGCTGATCGTCGCGTCGAGCGTGACGGTGTTGTCGGCGAACTGGCCCTTGGCGGTAACGTCGAGCGGGCTGACGCCGGCCGACTTTGCTTGGGCAACCACGGCGTTCGCCCAGCGCAGGTCATAGGTCGCGACCGGTGCAGTCGATGTGCCCTTGACCCCAACCGTGCCGCTGATGGCGCCGTCGGCGCCGAGCGAGGGCGCGAAGGTGTTGGCGAGTCTGGCGGGCAAGGCATTGAGGCTGATGGCGAGACCGAGTTTTTCGCCGGCCGATCCGGTGATCGCGATCGTGCCGCCGGATGCCGCGATTGTCAGTTTTTGCAGGCTGACGGTACCATTTTCGATGGAGATCGTCGTTGGTCCCGAGAGCTTGACCGGGATCTTTCTCGGAGTGGCGGTGAAGGAGGCGAGATCGACAGTCGTTTTGCCGCCCGCCGTCTGGATATCGGCGCGCAGCTTGAGCGGCGCGCCATCGTAGCTGCCATCGAGTGCGACATTGGTCTGGTTTGCCTGCTGGACGAAATCGAGCTTCAGGCTGCTGACGCGGTTGGCGCCCTGCGCAAACGTCTCGACGGAAAGATTACCCTTGATCGCCAGCGCCTTCAGGTCGGCGATGGTGATGTCGGCGACCGGCCTGGTGATGACGAGATCGCCGCGCTTGATGCCGGAGCCGCTGGCCTTGAGAGTGATCGAGGTTACACCGCCGTCGCTTTTGATCGATGCCGATCCCGACAGATCACCGGACGCCTTTTCTCCGGCCATGGCGGCCAGCAGCCCAACATCTGGGAAGGTGAAGTCGATCGTCCCCTGCGGCAGGAAGTTGGACGTGAAGTCGACAACGCCGTTCAGCGTGTTTTCGCCGATCTGTACCTGCAGGACCGGCACGCTGGTGCGACCGTCCTTGGAAACGAGATCGGCCTTGACGTTGATCGCCTGGCCGCCGAGCGCGCCGGTGGCGGTGATCTTCGCCTGCGGGTTCTTCGGATTGGCGGTTGCATCCGCCGTCAGTTGCAGGTCGCTCAACGTGCGGCCGGCAAGCGTCGCGCCGCGAGAGGTGATATCGGCTTTGATGGCGAGATTGTCGAGCGGGCCGGTGGCGTCGATCGTGAAGTTGGCCTGGCCCTTTGCATCAGCCAGTACCTTGCCGAGATCAAGCACGGTGCCGGTCAGCGTCGCCGTCAGGGTCTGCGCCTTGAGCGCGACGGAACCGGCGGACTGAAGCGTGCCGGAGGTTATGTTGAGGTTCGTGATGTCGACCGCGCCACCAGGGCCGGTGGCAAGTGTGCCGGCGACGTCCACCGGCGTTTCGAATTTTTCCGCGACGGAGGCGGGCAGGGCGGCCGGACGGGCCGAGAGTTTGAACGTCGTGTTCAGGCTGTTCTCCGCGAGCCTGTAGGAACCCGCGAGCGCGCCATCGAGATTGGCGCTGCCGATGGTGATCGGGCTGAAACCGACTGCTTCGGGCGTCACGTCGAGCGTCGTCGCCACCGTGATCGGGCCTTTGACCAACCGGGCGAGATCGGGATTTGTGAGTTGCGTCGCCCCGGCCTCGATCGTCGCCGCAACCGTCCCGGCGCGGGTGGTGAGGTTGAAGTTGTCGCTGTGTGCCGTCAGCTTGACGGCGTCGAAGCGTCCTTGCGGCAGCGCCACTTCCTCGATGTTGCCGACAACATCGAGGACCGCGGATTGCATGTTGCCATTGATCGATGCCGTGCCCGTATCGAGCAGGATATGCACCTCGCCGGCTTCGAGCGGCAGGCGGGTGTCGATACCGGCCAGGGTCGCCGTCAGGGCGAGCTTTTCGCCGGCGCTACCGGTGAGGGTGACGGTGCCACCATAGGCATTGATCGCCAGTTGCTGCAGGTTGACGGCGCCGTTCTCGATCACGATGGTCGCCGGGTTGGCGAGTTCCAGCGGGATCTTTTTCGGTGCCGCCGCGAAGGCTTGCAGCTTGATCGTCGTGCGGCCGTCCGCGCTCTGCAGATCGCCGCTGGCGCTGAGCGGGGCGGCGTCATAGGTCCCGTCGACAGCGAAATTCGTCGTTTTGCCCTGCTGCTCGAAGCCGAGCTTGAGGCCGGCGAGGAGGTTGTTGCCCTGCTTCACTTCCTCGACAGTCACGGAGCCCTTGATCGCGGGAGCCTTGAGGTCGGCGATGGTGATGTCGGCTGCAGGCTTGGTGATCACCAGATCGCCGCGCGTGACGCCGGAACCGCTGGCTTTCACGGCAAAGGAGGTGACGCCGTTTTCCGTCGTGACGCTAGCCGAGCCGGAGAGGTCGCCGGACGCGGTCTGCCCGGCCATCGTGGCCAGCAGTCCGACATCCGGGAAGTTGAAGGTGAGCGAACCGTTCGGCTCGAATTCCTTCGTCAGATCGAGCGAACCTTTCAGCGTATTCGACCCCATCACGGCTTCGATCGACGGAATGCCGGTGGTGCCCTTTGCCGTTGCGATCTCAGCCTTGGCGTTGATCGCCTGTCCGTCGACGCTGCCGCTGGCGGTGACGGTTCCCGTCGGCCCGTCGCGGCCGATGACCACGTCGGCATTGACGGCAAGGTCGTTCAGGGTGCGGCCGACAAGGGTTGTTCCACTCGACGTGACCTTGGCCTTGACGGCGAGCGCGTCGAGCGGCCCGGTTACGTCGGCGCTGAAGGTTGCGGAACCTTTGGCATCGGCGAGCAGGTTGCCGATCTCCGGCACGGTGCCGGTGATCGCGGCCGTGAGTGTATCGGTTTCGAACGCCGCTGAACCGGCGACGTCGACGGTCCCGGACTTGATGGTGAGGTCGCTCACATTGACGCTGCCATTGGGGCCTGTCCCGAGATTGCCAGCAATGGCGATCGTCGTGTCGAATTTCGCAGCCAGCACCGGCGGCAGGACGACAGGCAGGGCAAAGAGCTTGAAGCCGGTAGCGACGGTGTTTTCGGCAATCGTGTAGGAGCCGGTCAGCGTGCCGCCGATGCTGGCGCTTTCGATGGTGACCGGATCGAAGGATGCTGTCTCCGGCGTCAGCGACAGCGTGCCATCGAGCTTGACCGGTCCCTTGATCACACGGTCGAGATCGGCGTTGGCAAAGCGGGTCGCACCCGTTTCTATCGTGATTTTGAGCGGGCCGGTGCGGGTCGAGAGGTTGAAGGCGTCGCTATAGGCATGCAGCTTGATCGCCTCGATCTCGCCTTGCGGCAGCGTCGCCTTGCCGATCCCAGCGCCGATGTCGAGCACTGCGGTTTGCGCATCGCCGATCAGCGAGACGCTTGCCGCTTCGATCGCGAGTTGGGCCTCGCCCTTTTCCAGCGGCACGCGGAAATCGATCGGGCCATTCTTGCCGGTGAGGCTGGCCTGCAGGTCATTCTGACCCGCCGTGCTGTAGGTACCGGATGCCGACAGTGTCAGCGCGCCGGTCGAGACATTGCCCGTCTGGATGCGGACGGTCTTGCCGTCGATCGCCGCGGAAAGATCAATGTCGGTGGTGCCTTCGAACAGCGGCCGGAAGGCGGCGGGCAGAAGATTGCTGAACGCGCCGCCGCCCTTGAGCGACACGGTGCGGAACCCATCGGCCGCCAGCGTGTGCTGGCCTCCGAGCTTCAGCACTTCCTGGCCGTCGAGTGCGGCGGTTGCCGTTCCGCTCCAGTTGGAAAGCGGCCCCTGGCCGGTGACGTTGACGCTGATCGCCGGTTCGCCGGGCAGGCGCATGGCCTTGGCAAGCAAGCCGCCTTTCGGCTCCTCGATCGTGGCCTCCAGCCTCAACTCGTTGCCGGCTGGATTGAAGATGATGTCGGCGATAGCCTTGGCGTCGGGTCGGTCGCGCTGCGCGACGGCAAGGGCTGTGGCAATGCTGGCATTGGTGGCGTTCAGCTTGCCCTCGGCACTCAGGAACTGATCGACGCCGGCGATCTCCTTGCCGATGACGACTTCCTCGATGTCGAAGGCATCGATCTTGACATCGAGCGGCAAAGCAAAGGTTTCGCGGACCTCCCGCGTTTCCTGCGAGGGGATCGGCAGCCGCTCAAGGCGGACGGACCCGGCGGAAAGCATCGCCGCTTCGAAACGTTTGGCAAAAAGCACTGTCGGCGACCAGTCGATGGCGACCTCGCGGATTTCAGCATAGACGCCCTTGCTGTCGAAGAGGGTGACGCTGGAAGCGGTGAAATTGCCGGTGAGAAGCGCGCTCGGATCGTTGATGCGGACGATCTGGTCCGGCGTCGAGGCATATTTCTCGATCATCACCGCGACCATGCGCGCGCCCGGCGCGGTAAAGCCGGCAAAGAGCAGGAAGAGCACGGCAGCGGAAAGGACGAGGCCGAGGCAATAGAGGAACCAGCGCGACGCGGCTTTCAGGAAACGGAGGAAACGATTCATGGTTTATCCATAGTCCAAGTTGCGTCGCGGTGAAATTGCTTCTCTCTGCGGCCTGTCCTTCGGTAGTCAGAAGGATTGCCCGATCCCGGCATAGATCCCGTATTTGGTGCCGCCCGGATAGGCGTTCAGCGGCACTGCAAAATCAAGCCGGATCGGCCCGAACGGCGTTGCATAGCGGATGCCGATACCCGCACCTGCACGGATATCCGAAAAATCCGGCGCGGTCGTGGCCGATACCGTTCCGGCGTCGAGGAAGGGAACGATGCCGATCTTTTCGGTGACGTTGATGCGTGCCTCGACCGAGGCGTTGACATAGGAGCGGCCACCGAGGATTTCGTCATCTCCGTTGCGTGGGCTGATCTCCTGGTAGGAGTAGCCGCGCACCGTGCCGCCGCCGCCGAGGTAGAAACGCCGGTTGGCCGGAATGGAGGCAAGGCCGTCGCCACCGGCCAGGACGCCCGCACCGAGCTTGCCGGCCAGCACGAAGCGGTTTTCCTCGCCGAGCCCGAGATAAGCCGAGGCCGAGCCCTCGAACGAACTGAAGAAGGCCTGGCCGTTGATCTCAAAGCTCGGTTTGGCGTTGATCGATGCACGGTAGCCTGCGGTCGGATTGAGCTTGTCGTCGCGCGTGTCGCGAAAATATTCGATGGGGATCGCCGCCGTGAGATATTCGTTGGAGCCGAAGGCGTCGTCGACATCGGCCCAGCTCAGTTCGGCGCCGCCGGAAATCGTGTCGGTATCGGATAGCTCGAAGGTTGCGCCGGCGGCACCAGTGAAGACGGTCGCGCTATAGGCATCGGGGTCAAGAAGCTGCGCCTTCAGACTGGCGTTGAAGGTGGAGGCGGGACCAAAGGCGCCGGGCTTGGCAAAGATGAGCCCTGCCGAATAATCGAGGTTGCCGACATCGGTCGTCTCGCCGATGCGGTTGACCGAGCCTTCGACGCGCAACGATTCGGCCCGGCCGAAGAGATTGCGGTGACCCCAGTAGCCCTGGATGCCGAAACCGTCCGTGGTTGAATATTGTGCGCCGGCGCCGAAATAGCGGTGCTTGCCCTCGGACACCTCGATGCTCATCGGGATGGTGCCATCCGGCGCCAGCGCGTCGGCTTGCCTGATGGTGATGCTCGAAAACACGCCGAGCCGGCGCAGCCGCTCGGACGCCTTGCGCAGGTTTTCCGGCGAATAGGGCTTGCCGCCGTTGAGGCGCGAATAGCTGGCGACGAAAGCGGGATCGACGGTCTTTGTGCCGCTCACGGTGACGGTGCCGACCGGCGCAACCGGGCCACCTTCCGCGGCGATGACCACGTCCACCGTGTTCGTCTTGTGATCGGCAACGGCGCTGCGTTCCGTCAGCCTGGCAAGCGGCCGGCCTTCTTCCTTCAAATCCTCGACGACCTTTTCGCCGGCCTTGATAATGAGCGTGGAATCTGCCCGGGCCCCGGGTTTCAGGTATTCGTCAGGCCTGCGCCCGAGAGCGTCGCCCTTGAGCACGACGTTACCAAACGTGAAAACCGGACCGGGCGTGACCGTAATTTCAACGGGAACCGGAGCGCCTTCAGGAAACACCGGATCGGGCGGCAGCGTGTCGATATCCTGGCCATTCACCTTGACATCGACCGTGCCGCCATAGCGGGCCTGTTCATAGAGGGCGGCGAGGAGACGATCGCGATCGTCGCGTGCCTTGATGACGAGGCCGAGATCGCCGGAAACCGGCTTTTCCTTGTCCTGGAACAGCCGCGAGCTGCTTTCCAGCGCCTCCTTCAGGTCCTCGTCGCCTGAGCCCTCTGTCAAGGTAAGGTTGTATCTGACGGGATCGATGACCTCGACCGTTTCCTCGTCACTTTCGAAGAAACGCATGCCGAAGATCTTGAAAGCATGGGCGTCTGTGACCGACAAAGGCCCGCATGCGGCCAGAGCCGCGACGGCAAAAGCAGTGCCAGCGTTCCGGTACGCAACACTTACAGTCGGCAGACGCTTTCGTTTCCGCATTCCGCTTTCCAGGCTACTTTCAACATCCGCCTGCCCTCATGGCAGGGGCAACATTGCATGACAAGGTTTTCCCTTCATTAACGATGACCCTACACAGCATTGCCCCGGTGATGAAGGCACGACGCGGGAATTTGGAGAAAAACCGCGGCACGTGTGACGTGCGGGAAACAAAAAGCCCCGGATTTCTCCGGGGCTGGCGGTATTCGCGTCGTCGGGGCAAAAGCCGCTTGCCGCGTTTTTGCCCTGCCGACTGCAGCCTGTGGGTTATATCACGGGCAATCGTCGATGTAGCGGCGGCCGTAGCGGTCGCGATAGTAGCACTGGCCCGGCTGCTCGCTGACATGGCCGATGACTGCACCGGAAACACCGCCGATCGCCGCGCCGACGGCTGCGCCGCGGACATTGCCGGTGATCGCGCCGCCGATGATGGCGCCGGAAACGGCACCGATGCCGGCACCCTTTTCAGTCTGCGTGCAGCTTGCGACCGACAAGGCGATCAACACAAGCGCAATGGCTCTTTTCATTTGGTTCTCCAATCTGGACGCGGAAGCTGACCTCTCCGCCGTCCGTTCCCCGGGAATGGAAGCTGGACGGTAAGGTCCCCCTCCTGTCGAACTTGCAACTTCGAAGATAATTGCATGTCTGCGAAAGTCTACAGATATCCTGCAAAAATCCTCTCGTTGCAAGAAATGCCATTCAACCTGAACGGAAGCTGAAGGCGCTGTTCCCAGCGGGACAGTTCCTAGAAATTTCCGGCGCCAATCCGGCGGCGATCCGGCGCAAGACACCGCCCAGCTTGCAATTTCCGGTGCATGATTGCAGCCGGTTTCATTGAAGCAGAATATAATGCAGGAGTGGTTCGTCCTTTTCCACGTGGGCTTGACTCAGATCAATGTTAAGTGGAATGAAATCCATGACGGATAGTTTGGAACTGTTCAAAATTAGGGGCCTTTTGCCGCAGCCAGTCGCGATCCCAAGCTTCGGGATTGACGCAGGGTGCCTTTCGATCAAGAACACGGCAAGGTTCTGGAGACGATGATGGATTTCGAAAGTTTCTTCAAAGGCGAACTGGACGGCCTGCATCAGGAAGGCCGCTACCGGGTGTTCGCCGATCTGGAGCGCCAGCGCGGAGAATTCCCGAAGGCGATCCGCTACAATGCCCAAGGCGAAAAGCAGGATGTCACCGTCTGGTGTTCCAACGACTATCTCGGCATGGGTCAGCACCCCAAGGTCATCGAGGCGATGAAACTCGCCATCGACCAGTGTGGCGCGGGTGCGGGAGGCACCCGGAATATCTCGGGCACCAACCACCATCACGTACTGCTCGAGCGCGAACTTGCTGATCTGCACGGCAAGGAATCGGCGCTCCTGTTCACGTCCGGTTACGTCTCCAACTGGGCGGCACTTGGAACGCTCTGTTCGAAGATCCCCGGCGTGATCGTCTTCTCGGACGCCGGCAACCACGCATCGATGATCGAGGGCATCCGTCACTCCAAATGCGAGCGGGTGATCTTCAAGCACAATTCGGTTGCCGACCTTGAAGCGAAACTGGCTGCTGCCGACCCGCGCGCGCCAAAAATCATTGCGTTCGAATCGGTCTACTCGATGGATGGCGACATTTCGCCGATTAAGGAGATCTGCGATCTCGCCGACAAATACGGCGCGATGACCTATCTCGACGAGGTTCATGCCGTCGGCATGTACGGCCCGCGCGGCGGCGGCATTGCCGAACGCGAAGGCCTGATGCACCGGCTGACGGTGATCGAGGGTACGCTGGGCAAGGCTTTCG
Organism: Pararhizobium sp. LjRoot235; assembly: GCF_964254145.1. Classification (NCBI taxonomy): domain Bacteria; kingdom Pseudomonadati; phylum Pseudomonadota; class Alphaproteobacteria; order Hyphomicrobiales; family Rhizobiaceae; genus Pararhizobium; species Pararhizobium sp. LjRoot235. The sequence goes on from NZ_CAXUSP020000001.1 coordinate 667,420, forward strand.
GCGTCATGGGCGGCTATATCGCGGCATCGAGTGCGCTGTGCGACTTCATCCGCTCGTTTGCCTCCGGCTTCATCTTCACGACCGCGCTGCCGCCGGCACTGGCCGCCGGTGCGGTCGCTTCGATCCGCCACCTGAAGGAAAGCCAGATCGAACGCTTCGCCCATCAGGAACGGGTTCGCCGCCTGCGCAACCTGCTCGACAAGAACGGCATTCCACATATGGCCAATCCGAGCCACATCGTGCCGGTCATTGTCGGCGATGCGGCCAAGTGCAAGTGGATTTCCGATCTGCTGCTCGACAATTGCGGCATCTATGTTCAGCCGATCAACTATCCCACAGTGCCGAAGAAGACCGAGCGCCTGCGCATCACGCCGACGCCGCTGCATTCGGATGCCGATATCGACCATCTGGTCAGCGCGCTGCACCAACTCTGGTCGCGCTGCGCGCTGGCGAGGGCTGTTGCGTAAGGTAAATCTAACCTATTGAATTGACTCAGGCCGCCGCTCCGGCGGCCTTTGCTTTTTCGGCTATCGCTTCAGCAGCACGGGCGCGGGCTTCGCTGTCGGCGGCGAAAACGTCATCCATGGAGGCAGCCGGGCCGACGTTCGTCATGCGGTCCATGACCATCTCGGCGATGTCGGCCATATCGAGGAAGCCGATGCGGCCTGAAACGAAGGCGTCGAAGGCGACCTCCTCGGCCGCGCTCATGATCGCGCCCTGCAGGCCGCCGCGCTGCATTGCGGTGCGGGCAAGGCGCAGCGCCGGGAAGCGGACTTCGTCCGGGGGCTCGAAATCGAGCCTTGCGAGTTTGGCGAAGTCCAGCCGATCGACATTGAGTTTCGCCCGCGACGGATAGGTCAGCGCGTAGCCGATAGCCGTGCGCATGTCGGGGCAGCCCAACTGGGCGATCACGGAGCCGTCGGTGTATCCGACCATCGAATGGATGATCGACTGCGGGTGGACGATGACTTCGATCTGGCTTGGCGCGACGTCGAACAGGTGCTTCGCCTCGATCATTTCCAGCGCTTTGTTGAACATCGAGGCGCTGCCGATCGAGATCTTCAGGCCCATCGACCAGTTCGGATGGGCGCGAGCGATTTCCGCCGTCACGCCTGCCATCTGCTCGCGCGACCAGGTGCGGAAGGGACCGCCGGACGCGGTCAGCACGATCCGTTCGACGGCGTGGCGCTGATCGTCCTCCAGTGACTGGAAGATCGCGCTGTGTTCGCTGTCGACCGGGATCAGCCGCCCGCCGCCTTCGGCTACCGCGCGCACGAAGAGGTCTCCCGCCGAGACGAGGCATTCCTTGTTGGCGAGCGCGATATCGGCGCCGCGTTTCGCGGCGGCGAGCGTCGGCGCGAGGCCGGCCGTTCCGACGATGGCCGCCATCACCCAGTCGGCGTCGCGCTCGGCGGCCTCGATCAGGCCACTGCGGCCGGCGGCGACTTCGATGCCGGTACCCGCCAGTGCCGATTTCAGGTTTTCGTACTGACCCTCGCTGGCGGTCACGGCGAGTTCGGCGCCCGTCGCCCTGGCTTGCTCGGCGAGCAGGTCGATGTTGCCATTGCCGGTCACGGCGGCAATTTCGAATGCGTCGCGGCCGCCAAGCTGGCCGATGACGTCGAGCGTGTTGGTGCCGATCGAGCCTGTGGAGCCCAGAATGGTCAATCGGCGTTTTTCAGCTGCGCCGGAGGTCATGGCCAAGTCCCGTTGTTTTTCTTGTTTCGCGCTACAGCGCCGCGCGTCTAATATGGACGCGCGAGGGCGCCGCAGCACTTAAACTGCTGCATGATTTTATCCTTAGATCGATTCCGATTTAAGGAATTGTGCACTAGGCTCTACAGGTGAAAGCGACTGTCAACAAGGGTAGTCTCCAAACAGGATGTGGCGATATGGTCGCGCGTGAGGGCGATTCGCGGCAAACGCCGTCAATTCGGAAGGACGGTATCTCACATGTTGAAACTTGCGCTGTTTCTCTCCTGCTCCTGTGTGCTGCTTGATGCGACATCCGTCTCGACCGTCGTCGCTAAATCCGTGCCCGCCGAACTCGTCGGAACATGGCTTGCCGAGGATATCGGTGGCGGCGGCGTGATCGACGACTTACAAACGACGCTCGAAATCAACGATGACGGCACCTATTCCGGCTTTGCCGGCTGCAATCATTACACCGGCACATTCAACCTGAAGGCCAACGAGATCATCTTCGGCACGGCCGGCGCCACGCGCAAGGTCTGCGTTCCGGCCGTGATGGACCAGGAGTGGAAATTCTTCGATGCGTTGAAAAGCGGGCTTTCCTGGATGATCGAGGACAGCAAGCTGATGCTCGCGAAACCCGGTTCTATCACCGTTATGCGCCTAGCCGCGCACAGCTCATAAACTTAGGTGCAAGTGACCGCTGGTCACCGATAAGATCAACAAAAGTCTCTCCCTAAAGCGGGTTTTTCGGCGGAGGCGCTGTCTGCAAGCGCTCGGCAACCACGGAAGCGACGAACGCCGCATGTTCTGTCACCTGCGGCAGACCCATGAGTTCGCCGAAGGTGCCGCGTGCCAGGGGGCCGGCAATCAGGAGCGACGGTGTTACACCGGATACGGGGCCGATCGCTTCGCAATTGCGGGTACAGGAAAGCCCAAGGCCGGTCTGATCGAGCTCGAGATAGCCGCGCTCTGCCAATTCCGCGAGAAAGGGTTGGCTCGCAAGGATGCCGCCATGTCCGGGACCGGTGGTGACCACGACTGCATCATAGGTCCGCTCCACCGTCTCTCGGCCGCGCCGGAGACGGAGCGCGCAGCGGATCGTCTCGCCCTCGACGTTGGTACCTGCAATCGATCCGGCGAGAATTTGAAGGCGGCCCTGCGAAATCGCCTCGTCAAGTGCCGCTTCCACCTGCGGTGCGACCCGGAAGCGATGGACATCCCAATAAGGCCGCAGATGCCGGACGATACGCTGCCGTTCCGCCAGGGGCAGAAGCTGCCAGATCGATTGGCCCTGTGCTCGCACCTGGTCGATGACGCCATGCCAGGTCAGTCCGGTTGCGGTTGCCTTGCGAACGGCGCTGCGGATGTTCCGGACCAGCTTTCGAGCCGTGAAAGCCGGGTCGGCGAGGAAATCGCCTGTGGGATCTTGCGGGAAGGGCGCATGTCCCCGGGACCGTAGGCCGCGGCGGGAGATCGCGGTGATCGCGCCGGTGTGCCCCTTGAGTGCCAGGGATGCGATTACATCGGCAGAGGTCAGGCCGTTGCCGATGACCAGCACCCGGTCATACGCGCGTATGGCGTCGAGCGCGCCGGCTCTGGTCGGGTCCGGCACGAAGCGCGGATGGTCCTTCAGCAGTGTCTGAAGGCCGCCCGGCGCCACCGGTGGCGGATGGCTGGTGGCGAGGACGACGATGTCTGCCAGGGTCTCGCCGCCGTCCTCATCGACGAGACACCAGCGCTGCTGTGGGTTGCGCAGCAGATGCGCGACGGCTGCGCGGCGATGCTGGACGGCGCCGTCGGCGATGAAAGGCTGCAGCATGGCATTGACATAATCGCCGAAGACGTTTCGCCGGGGAAAGAGATTGCCGTCCGGCCGCAGGGCATCGGCATCGCCCGCGGTCGCTGCATGGTCGTCGATCCAGCGCAGGAAATGATCCGGCTCGTCGGTGAGAAGGCTCATGCGTGCGGCGGGAACGTTGATGCGGTGAGCGGGTTCCGCCGTGTCGTAGGCGAGCCCCCTGCCCAGGCCGTCGCGCGGTTCGAAGACGACGATCTCCGGCGGCGGGCTCTGGTCCGCTTGGGCGAGATGGAACGCCGTGGCCGCGCCGGAGACGCCGCCTCCAATGATGGCGACCACCGGGCGTTTCGCTTTCGACGCTGTCGATTCACTGCGCACTGACAAGGTCATGGGATTGACGATCAATTGGGTCATGACATCTCACCGCCGGCCAACCCTGACTGGCGCTAGTGTAAGTTTTCGATCCATTTGCCGGGTAAAAGCAAGAAGTGATTTGGCTGGATGTGGCGCAGCCAAGCTTTCGATCAGGATTTTTCGTCCAAAGCGCCAAGAACGCGGCGGAGCAATTCGTCTTCTTCCCGCACGCCATGCCGGTAAAGGGTCAGCACCAGCGCAGCCACCGGGTTGTTCGCATCGCTTTCGGGGGTTATGTTACGGGCTATCCTGGCCGCGTCGAAGACGCGCTGGCACAGTTCAACGTGAGGCGGCAGCATCGGCTCGTTGCGCCATTTCGTCATGCCCCGTGTCCCCATCCTATCAGAAATATGCGTTTGCCCTGTGAAGAAGCGTGATCCATGGCCACACGATGAGCGTATACCTTGAAGCTCGCATGCCTCGCGCCCGGCATGGGTGGCGGTCGAATATGGCGGTTTTCTGACTGAAGGGATTCGCAAAGTGGATAGTCTCTGCGGTTTTGTCCCCAAATTATGGGATATCAGGTCGGCTCTGCCACGACGGCAGGATCCATCATCGGGACTGCGCCGTTCAGATCGTTCCTGGCATATTTGATCAAGAGGATGCTCAGGATAGAACCGACGATCACGAAGACGACGGCTCGCATGGTCATTTGCATGGCATTTTTCCTGTTTTAGGTGCTGTGCAAACGTATGGAGTGCCAGGTCGTTCCGGAAGGGCAGTCACGATAAATAATTCCTGAGCAACGGAGCGGCGAGAAGGCCGGATAGCATCACACCGCCAGGGCTCGAGGCTGCCCCCATTCCGGCGCCGGCCATCGGGCTGGGCTCTCAACTCCGGATCGCGCCTCCGAAAAGGCTTGGCCGACGCCGATCAGGATCGGATTGTCGACGCCGATTCGCTCGACGGCATCTGCCAAATCGCCAACTGTCCCGATCCAGCGTCTTTCATCGCTGCGGGTGACCGCGCTCATCACCACTGCCGGGGTCGCGCTGTCCATGCCGGCGGCCAGAAGTCTGGCGCAAATCTGGCCCGCGGTGCGGCCGCCCATGTAGAAGATGGTTGTGGTACGCGGTTCGGCCAGATTTTGCCAGTCGAGGTGTTCGGGCAGGTCGCCGAGGCGCGAATGGCCGGTGACGAAGCGGACGGCCTGTGCGTGATCGCGATGCGTCAGCGATACGCCGAGCCGGGCGGCCATGGCGCTGGCGGAGGTGATGCCGGGCACGACGTCGACGGGAATGCCTTGCCGTTCGAGACAGGCGATTTCCTCGCCCGCGCGACCGAAGATCATCGGGTCTCCGGATTTCAGCCGCACCACGCGCTTTCCGGCCTTGGCGAGCTGGATCATCATCGCGTTGATATCTTCCTGCTTGCAGCTCGTCCGGCCGCCGCGCTTGCCGACGAGCATGCGCTTTGCTTCACGGCGGGCAAGTTCCAGCACCTCGTCGGAGACGAGATCGTCGAACAGGATGACATCGGCCGCCTGCAGCGCGCGCACCGCCTTGAGCGTCAAGAGTTCCGCATCGCCGGGGCCTGCGCCGACCAGCGTCACACGCCCGCTGGAGGATGTGTTCTTCGTGGCAATCCGCCCGGCATCGGCGAGAAGGCCAGCTTCGGTTTCGGCCTCGGGTGCCGCGCCGAAGGCGCGATCGACGAAATTTTCCCAGAAGGCGCGCCTCGGCGCACCGGGGCTGACCCGTGCATTGACCTTGTCCCGGATCGAATGCGCCAGCGCTGCCCAGGATTTCAGCGACGGCGGCAGCAGCGTCTCGATGCGGCGACGGATCGCCTGGGCGAGGATGGGGGCTGCACCATCGGTGGAGATGGCGACGACGACGGGTGAGCGGTTGACGATCGAACCAAACTGGAACTGGCAGTATTTCGGGTTGTCGATGACGTTGACCGGCACGCCGGCGCTGCAGGCCGCATCGAAGAACGCAGCAGCGGCTTCGTCGTCTTCGCAATCGGCAATGGCGATAGCCGCTCCTTCGAAGGCCGAAGTCGACCAATGCTCCTTGTGATGGCGGAACCGGCCGTCATCCTGCATGAGGGTCGCGAACGTATCGTTCAGCTCTCCCGCGTAGACGTGGACTTCTGCGCCGCAGGCCGCCAGCAGTTCCGCCTTCCAGGCTGCCGCATCCGATCCGCCGGCAACGATGGCGCGTTTTCCTTCGAGCGCCCAAAAGACCGGCAATTTGGCAAGCGGCGCCATGCGGGCAGGGCGGGCGTTGCGGTCACTCGGCAGCAGCTGCAAGGCATCCATCGATGATCCCCCTGATCTCGGCGCGGCAGGAGCCGCAATTGGTTCCGGCGTTCAATTCCTTGCCGACAGCCTCGACACTGTGACAGCCACCCCTGACGGCGGCGACGATCTGGTTGACGCCGACGCTGAAGCAGGAACAGACGGTGGCGCCCGGGTCCATGCGGCCGGCGCCGGGACGCCCGGCAACGACGGCGAACCGTTTTGCCATTTCGGCATGTCGGACAGTCAGTTGCTCGATCGCCCAGTTGCGCGCGACGGCGACCGGTTGGCGAGCGAGGAAGAATGCGGCAAGCAACCGATCGCCATCGAAAAAGGCAAGGCGCAGGTCGCCGGTCTGGGCATCGGCATAGCCGAGCGGCTCGATATGGTCGGGAATACCGAAATGGGTGCGGCACCAGTGGGTCCAGTTTTCCGGCGTGGCGTCGAACGCCAGTTCCAGCCGCCAGCCGCCATCGGCCTTCGCAAGCGCCCAATAGGCTGTGTCGAGCCCCTGTGGTTTGGTGGCCGAAACCGCAAAGCCAAAGCTTGCGACCTTCAGCCGCCGCGCAGCGACGGCGACGTTCTTCGAGGCCGGCTGACCGGAGAAGGGGTCGGTGACCGGCGCGACGACGGCGTCGATGCGGGCCTTGGCGGCAAACTGATCGTTCCAGTGCATCGGCACGAACAGACTGCCGCGGGCCTGACGTTCGGTAACGAGGGCACGGACGACGGCCTTGCCGTAGGGGCTTTCGATCTCGACGAGGCAGGCGCTGGCGATGCCTAGCTCCATGGCATCGCGCGGGTGGATTTCGGCAAAGGGCTCGGCGATATGGGCGGAGAGCCGGGCGCTTTTGCCGGTCCGCGTCATCGTGTGCCACTGGTCACGGATGCGGCCGGTGTTGAGCGTCAGCGGGAAATCGGTACTGGTGCAATCCGTGGCGGGAGCGCTGACGGCGACGAAACGCGCCTTGCGGTCGGCATGGAAAAAGCCACCCTCGGCGAAGAAACGGGTGGTTTGCGCCTGCGAGGCGGCTGGCTGCGGCCATTGGAAGGGGCGAAGTCCGTCATAGGCCTCACCATCGATCTGCTGGTACGCGCCGATATCGAAATCGCGGCTGCCGCCGTTTTCGAAGGCCGACAAAGCCGCGTGCTCGGCAAAGACCTCCGTCGCGGAGCCGAACGAGAATGCGTTGTCGAAACCCATGCGGCGGCCGACCTCGGCCAGCTGCCACCAGTCGGCCTTGGCTTCGCCGGGGGCGGGAAGATAGCTCCGCTGGCGGGAAATTCGACGTTCCGAGTTGGTGACGGTGCCGTCCTTCTCGCCCCAGCCGAGCGATGGCAGGAGGACATGCGCAAACTTCGCCGTATCGGTGTCGGTGAGGATGTCGGAGACGACGACGAAAGGACAGGCGGCGATTGCGGCGGCGACGGCATCGGCGTCCGGCATCGAGACGACCGGGTTGGTGGCCATGATCCAGAGTGCCTTGATCCGGCCGTCGGCGACCGCGCGGAACATGTCGACGGCCTTGAGGCCGGGCTTGCGGGCAATCACCGGCGACTGCCAGAAGCGCTGGACGCGGTCGCAATCCTCGGAATTTTCGATGGCCATGTGGGCCGCCAACATGTTGGCCAGGCCGCCGACCTCGCGACCGCCCATGGCGTTCGGCTGGCCGGTGAGCGAGAAGGGACCCATGCCGGGCCGGCCGATGCGCCCGGTCGCGAGATGACAGTTGATGATGGCGTTGACCTTGTCTGTGCCGGAGGCGGATTGATTGACGCCCTGGCTGTAGCAGGTGACGGCCTTTTCCGTTTCTTCAAACAGCCGGAAGAATTGCCGCAACTGCATGGAGGGCAGGCCGGTCAATTCCATCAGGTCGGCGATGCTAAGGGCCGAGGCCGTGGCGAAAGCCTCGGCGAAACCATTGGTGTGCTTGCCGATATAGTTCTGGTCGATCGCAGCGGTGCCGGCAAGGTGAGCAAGCAGGCCCATGAACAGCGCCACGTCGCCATCCGGTCGGATCGCCAGGTGCAAGTCGGCAATATCGGCCGTCATCGTGCGGCGCGGATCGATGACGACGACCTTCATGCTGGGCCGGGCGGCTTTGGCGGCGGCAAGCCGCTGGTAAATCACCGGGTGGCACCAGGCGAGATTGGAACCGGTCAGGATGACGAGATCGGCAAGCTCGATGTCCTCATAAGTACCGGGCACGGTGTCGGCGCCGAAAGCGCGGCGATGGCCGGCGACCGAGGAGGACATGCAAAGGCGCGAATTGGTGTCGATATTGGCCGAACCGATGAAGCCCTTCATCAGCTTGTTGGCGACATAGTAGTCTTCCGTCAGCAACTGGCCGGAGACGTAGAAGGCGACCGAATCGGGGCCATGCTCGGCGATGGTTTCGGAGAAACGCGTGGCGACGAGGTCGAGCGCGTCGTCCCAGCTTGCGCGTCGTCCACCGATCTGAGGATGGAGGATACGTCCGTCGAGGTCGATGGTTTCGGCGAGCGCCGAGCCCTTGGAACACAGTCGTCCGAAGTTGGCGGGATGATCTGGATCGCCCTTGACGCTGACCGCGCCGCTGTCATCGATCTTGGCGATGACGCCACAGCCGACTCCGCAGTAGGGACAGGTGGTCTTGGTTTCAGTGGGCATGGGCGTGTTCCCCGATCCCGCATCGCCTGTGGCTTTTACCCCCCTCTGTCAGCTTTGCTGACATCTCCCCCTCAAGGGGGGAGATCGGGAGCTTGCCGCGCCATCCGTGTCCTCCGGTGGTGAGTTGGGCACGAAGGGCCTCCAACTTGCCACACGGGGCGGCGGCATGCGCTGTCCGATCTCCCCCCTTGAGGGGGAGGTGTCCCGAAGGGACAGAGGGGGGTATCGCCATGAACGCCGTCATGCGCCTATTCCGCCGCCATCATCAGGCTTTCGAGCGCGATGGAGAGCGCACCGTCCTCGTTGCGCACGGCGATGGTCTTGACCTCGCCCTCATCGGCACCGAGCGCCTTGCCGCTTTCGAGCGAGATGACCCAGTTGTGCAGCGGGCAGGTGACGGCCTTGCCATGAACGATGCCCTGGCTCAAGGGACCGCCCTTGTGCGGGCAGTGATCCTCGATAGCGAAGACCTCGTTTTCGGCCGTGCGGAACACGGCGATCTTGCCTTGCGGCGTCTTCACGCAGCGGGCGCCGCGTAGCGGGATGTCGTTGATGTCGCCGATTGCGATCCAGTTCGTTTCCATATCCGTCACTCCGCCGCTTCCGAGTATCCAACCGTCGCCATCGGCCGGAACTCGTGCTTGTCCTTGCCGGAGACGCGCTCCGACCAGGGGTCGACCTGAGCGAATTTCTGGGAGAAGACGAAGCGGTCGTAATAGGCTTGGCGCTTCTCCGTATCGCCCATGATCTGGCGGCGGATTTCGTCGAGGCCAATGCGCTTGGCCCATTTATAGATGCGCTCCAGATAGCGACCCTGCTCGCGGTACATCTGCGTCAATGCCACGATATGCTGCAGCGCCTCGTCCTCGGTCTTCACGAGGCCGAGCACTTCCGTGCCCTTGATGTCGAGACCGGCGGCCCCGGCAAAATGGATCTCGAAGCCCGAATCGACGCAGATGACGCCGATATCCTTGCAGGTTGCCTCGGCGCAGTTTCGCGGACAGCCGGAGACGGCCATCTTGAGCTTGGCCGGCGTCCAGGAGCCCCACATGAACTTCTCGATGCGAATGCCGAGCCCGGTCGAATCCTGCGTGCCGAAGCGGCACCAGTCGGAACCGACGCAGGTCTTCACCGTTCTCAGACCCTTGGCATAGGCCTGGCCGGAAACGAAGCCGGCCTTGCCGAGATCGGCCCAGACGGCGGGCAGATCTTCCTTCTCGATGCCGAGCAAGTCGATGCGCTGGCCACCGGTCACCTTGACCAGCGGCACCTCGAACTTGTCGACCACGTCGGCGATCGCACGAAGCTCCTTCGAATTGGTGACGCCGCCCCACATGCGCGGCACGACCGAATAGGTGCCGTCCTTCTGGATGTTGGCGTGGACGCGCTCGTTGATGAAGCGCGACTGGTAGTCGTCGGCATATTCGTCCGGCCAGTCGCAGACGAGGTAATAGTTGAGGGCCGGGCGACATTTGGCGCAGCCGCAGGAGGTCTTCCATTCCAGTTCCTGCATGACGGCGGGAATGGTCTTCAGACCCTTGGCCTTGATCAGGCGGCGCACGTCGTCATGGCCAAGCTCGGTGCAGGTGCACATCGGTTGAACGGCGGCCGGATTGTAGGCGTCGCCGAGCGTGATGGTCATCAGCTGTTCGACAAGCCCTGTGCAGGAGCCGCAGGAGGCGGATGCCTTGGTGTGGGCCCGCACGTCGTCGAGCGAGGTCAGTCCCTTCGAGGTGATCGTACCCGTGATTTTGCCCTTGCAGACGCCGTTGCAGCCGCAGATTTCCGCATCATCCGGCAAGGCTGCAACGGCCGCCATAGGGTCCAGCGGGGACCCTCCCTGGTAGGCCTGGCCGAAAATGAGCGTCTCGCGCATTTCCGAGATATCGGTGGCTTTCTTCTTCAGGTCGTTGAACCAGGCGCCGTCGGCGGTTTCGCCGTAAAGCACGGTGCCGATGATGCGGTTGTCCTTCAGCACCAGACGTTTGTAGACGCCGGCCGTCGCGTCGCGCAGTACGATCTCCTCGCGGTCGTCGCCTTCTGCGAAGTCGCCGAGCGAGAAGAGGTTGATGCCGGTCACCTTGAGTTTCGTCGGTGTGTCGGAATGGACGAAGGCCGGCGTGCGATCGCCTGCCAGATGCGAAGCGGCGATGCGGGCCATTTCGTAGAGCGGTGCGACGAGGCCGTAGACCATGCCGCCGACCTCGGCGCATTCGCCAAGCGCCAGGATATCGCCATCGGAGGTCTGCATGCCGGCATCGACGACGATGCCGCGATTGACGGCGAGACCGGCGTCCTTGGCAAGTCCGGCGTTCGGACGGATGCCGACCGCCATGACCACCAACGTTGCCGGGATGATCGTGCCGTTGTCGAGCTCGATGCCCTCGACCTTGCCATCGCCGACGATGGCCTTGGTGTTGGCCTTGCAGATGACCTTGATGCCGCGTTCCTCGACGGCCTTCTGCAAGAGGTAGCCGGCGGCCGGATCGAGCTGGCGCTCCATCAGCGTCGGCATGACATGCAGCACGGTCACATCCATGCCGCGCGAGGCAAGACCTGCTGCCGCCTCGAGGCCGAGCAGGCCGCCGCCGATGACGACAGCCTTTTCGCGCGACTGGGCGGCGAGCAGCATGGCCTGCACGTCGTCGAGGTCGCGGTAGGTGATGACCCCGGGAAGGTCCTTGCCAGGAACGGGGATGATAAAGGGCACGGAGCCGGTGGCGATGACGAGCTTGTCATAGCCTTCCGTCACGCCGTGATCGGAGGTGACGGTCTTCTTGTCACGGTCGATCGAGACGATCTTGTGGCCCTTGTAAAGCGTGATGCCGTGCTCGATGTACCAGCCGTCGCCGTGGATGACGATTTGCTCATAGCTCTTCTCGCCCGAAAGGACCGGCGAAAGCATGATGCGGTCATAGTTGACGCGCGGCTCGGCGTTGAAGATCGTAACGTCATATTGGCCGGGAGCCTGTTCTAAAAGGTGCTCCAGCATGCGCCCGGGCGCCATGCCGTTGCCGATGATGATGAGTTTTTCAGCCATTGGATTTACTCCGCTGCGGTTCTGGGAAGCGGTCCACCGGTCTCATCGAGACGGGCGGCACGCTTCTGCCGAATTGTTTCGAGGTGTTCGGGCGAAGGATTGGCGCCGCCCTCATAGGCCTCGAGGAAATCGATGAGTTCTTCGCGATAGGCGTAGTAGTCGCGATGGGCGAGCAGGGCCTTGCGGCTGCGCGGACGCGGCAGATGCACATCCATGATGTTGCCGATGCGGGCGTTGGGACCGTTCGACATCATCACCACGCGGTCGGCGAGCAGGATCGCTTCATCGACGTCGTGCGTCACGCAGATGGCCGTAACCTTGGTGCGGGTCCAGACATCCATAAGCACTTCCTGCAATTCCCAGCGTGTCAGGCTGTCGAGCATGCCAAACGGCTCATCGAGGAGCAAAAGCTTGGGAGAAAGGGCGAAGGCACGGGCGATGCCGACGCGCTGCTTCATGCCGTTCGACAGGTCGGCGGCGATGCGGTGCATGGAATCGCCGAGGCCGACCTTCTCGAGATAGTATTCGACGATGTCCTTGCGTTCTGCCGGAGAAGCCGCGGGATAGACGCGATTGACGCCGAGGGCGACATTCTCGCGTGCCGTCAGCCATGGCATCAGCGAGGGGGACTGGAACACGACGGCGCGGTCCGGCCCCGCACCGGAGATCTCCTTGCCGTCAAGGATGATGCCGCCACCCGAGATCGCGTTCAGCCCGGCCGCCATCGACAGGACGGTCGATTTGCCGCAGCCGGAATGGCCGATGATAGAGATGAATTCGCCTTTGTTGATCTTGAGATCGAAACCGTCGACAACCGTCAGCGGGCCCTTGGCAGTTGCATAGGTCTTGCGGACCTCCGAAAACTCGACGAAGCGCCGTTCGACCACCGTGCGTGCGGCACGTTCATAGGCGGCCGGCAGCTTGTCCTTCAGCGGTTTCTGGGTGATCGGAACGACGTTCGGCAATTGAATGATACGGCCGGCAGACGTTTGGCGGTCGGCGCCGACGTCCATCAAGTAGGCCGTGACAGCAGCCCGCAACCGAATGAATTCGGCGTCCGAATTCATTTCGGCGCGAGCGCGCGGGCGCGGCAGGGCAACGTCAAAGGTCGGTCCGAGCGTTGCGTTCGGACCGGGTGTCAGGGGAATGATGCGATCGGCAAGCAGGATCGCCTCGTCGACGTCGTTGGTGACGAGAATGATCGTCTTCTTTTCCTGTTCGGAGATTGCGGCAAATTCGTCCTGCAGCTTCGAACGGGTCAGTGCGTCGAGGGCCGAGAGCGGCTCGTCCATCAGCAGGACGTCCGGCTGCATCGCGAGAGCCCGCGCCACGGCAACGCGCTGGCGCATGCCGCCGGAAAGCTCGGCAGGTTTGCGATCTTTCGCATGGGCGAGGCCGACCATGCCGACATAGCGCGATACGATCTCCTTGCGCTCCGTCCTGCTCTTCGTCTTGAAGACGCTGTCAACGGCCAGCGACACATTCGCATCGACTGTCAGCCAGGGCATCAGGGAATAGGACTGGAACACGACGCCGCGTTCCGGGCCGGGCCCGGTCACTTCCTTGCCATTGAAGAGCACTGCGCCCGAATCCGGCCTTGCAAGGCCGGCGAGGAGGGAAATCAGCGTCGTCTTGCCTGCGCCGGAAAAGCCGACGATGGCAATGAACTCGCCTTCCTTCACCTTCAGATTGACGTTCGCCAGAACGTCGTTTCGGCTCTTCCCCTGGCCGTAGGATTTCGAGACGTCGCTGAGTTCGAGAATGGTCATCGTCGTTCCCTTATCGATTGGCCGAGAAGGTGAAGGCGGACTGGAGCGCGAACATGATGCGATCAAGCGCAAAGCCGATGATGCCGATGGTCAGAACTGCGACCATGATGCGGGCGAGCGACGTTTCCGAGCCGTTCTGGAATTCGTCCCAGACGAACTTTCCAAGACCAGGATTCTGCGCCAGCATTTCGGCTGCGATCAGCACCATCCAGCCCACCCCGAGTGCCAGCCGCAGGCCGGTGAAGATCAGCGGCAGGGCGGAAGGCAGAACCAGCTTGCGGATCGTGGTCGCCGTCGAAAGCTGCAGAACCTTGCCGACATTGACGAGATCCTTGTCGATCGATGCGACGCCAAGCGCCGTGTTGATGAGCGTCGGCCACAGCGAACAGAGGGTGACGGTGACAGCCGAGATCACGAGCGACTTCGGCAGCATGTCGGAAGGGTTCACGTAGAGAGCAGAGACGATCATGGTGACGATCGGCAGCCAGGCGAGCGGTGAGACCGGCTTGAAGATCTGGATCAGCGGGTTGATCGCGCCATTGATCGTGCGCGACAGGCCCGAGGCAATTCCGAGCGGAATGGCGATGATGCTGCCGAACAGGAAGCCGAGACCGACAGTCATCAGGGAGGTAAGGATCTGATCGACATAGGTCGGCTTGCCGGTATAGGTGCGATACTTGACCTCGCCCGCCTTGCCTTCGGTGACGAGCTTGGCGTTGCGCTCGTCCTGGCGCTGGTAGAATGCCGCCGCCTTTTCGCGCTCGGCGAAGTGGTCCTGCCACAGGGTGCCCGCCTGTTCGAAGACCTCGACCGGGCCGGGCACGGCGCCGAGCGATGTCTTGATCGTCGGCGCCAGGACACCCCAGGCGACCAGGAAGAGCAGAATGCCGGCAAGCGGGATGACCAGCGTCTTGCGGATTTCCGACATCTGTTCGCGAACACTGTCGCCGGCAGCGATCCTCAGGATCGGCGTGACCCAGCCGAGCCCGAGAATGTTAAGCCATGTGGCAGCCTTGTTGATGCGCTGGAAGAGGCGTTCCCTGCGCATTGCGCTATCGAGCTTGCCGGTGCCGATGGTATCTGTTGCGTGTGCCATCTATGCTTGCCTTGTAGGTGTCAGGAAGGGTGGATCAGCCGCCAACGATCTCGGCGCCTTCGACTTTCTGCTGGCCCTTGAGGCCGATTTTCAGGGAGTCGATGTAGGCGTTCGGGGTTTTACCGTCATAGCTGACGCCGTCGATGAAATCGGAGGTGGGCGCCTTGTAGCCGTCGCTGTTCCAGGGGAAGTCGGCGTCCTTGGCCTTGCCTTCTTCGACCAGCATCTTCGCGGCCTTCAGATAGACGTCCGGCTTGTAGACGGACTTCGCGGTCTCGGCGTACCAGGCGTCGTCCTTGAATTCGGGGATCTGGCCCCAGCGGCGCATCTGCGTCAGGTACCAGATGGCGTCGGAATAGAAGGGATAGGTGGCGTTGTAACGGAAGAAGACGTTGAAGTCCGGCACCTCGCGCTTGTCGCCCTTTTCGTATTCGAAGGTTCCGGTCATCGAATTGGCGATGACCTTGGCGTCGGCGCCGACATATTCCTTGCGGGACAGGATCTCGACGGCCTCGGCACGATTGGCGTTGTTGTTTTCGTCAAGCCACATCGCGGCACGGATCAGCGCCTTGGTGAGCGCCAGCGTCGTATTGGGGTTCTGCTCGACGAACTCCTCCGTCAGGCCGAATACCTTTTCCGGGTTGTTCTTCCAGATCTCGTAGTCAGTCACGACAGGCACGCCGATCCCCTTGAAGACAGCGGCCTGGTTCCAAGGCTCGCCGACCGAATAGCCGACGATTGTGCCGGCTTCGAGCGTTGCCGGCATTTGCGGCGGTGGCGTGACGGAGAGAAGCGCGTCGCCCTTGATCTGTCCGGAAACGTCGGCCGGCGAATAGAAACCGGGATTGATGTCGCCGGACGCCAGCCAGTAGCGCAATTCGTAATTATGGGTGGAAACGGGGAAGACCATGCCGAGGTTGAACGGCTTGCCGTCCGCCTTGAACTTGTCGACGACCGGCTTCAGGGCATCGGCCTTGATCGGATGTGCGAGCTTGCCGTCCGCGTCTTTCGCGACATTTGCCTTCATCATCTCCCAGACGGCGTTGGAAACGGTGATGCCGTTGCCGTTAAGGTCCATCGAGAAGGGCGTCACGATATGAGACTTGGTGCCGTAGCCGATCGTTGCGGCCAGCGGCTGGCCGGCCAGCATATGGGCGCCATCCAGTTCGCCGGTGATCACGCGGTCGAGCAGCACCTTCCAGTTCGCCTGCGGCTCCAGCGTGACGTAAAGCCCTTCGTCTTCGAAGAAGCCTTTTTCATAGGCAATCGCCAGCGGCGCCATATCGGTGAGCTTGATGAAGCCGAGCTTCAGCTCGTCCTTCTCGAGATCCAATGTCTCGGCAGCGGCTTGCGTGGTGAAGGTGCCGATTGCCAACGCGGAACAGATGGCCGCTCCGTTGAGCAATGTTTTCATCGCACCAGTCAATTTCTCGGTCATCTGTCAGTCCCTTCCGTGGGCTACGGGGAAAATGGGCAATAAAAAACGCCGCTCGGAGATTTGCGTCTGCGGGAGGGAGGATCCCGGACTGCAAAACCCTTGCGACGTCGATGTCTCTTGCGAAGGCCTATTGTGGGCTTCGACTTGCTGCGATCGCCATTGACCGGAGCGACTTATGTCATGCAAAGCCCGTGCCAACTTTGATAAGAAAGGCTAGGCCTTTGAAATTGAATTGATTTTAGCGTCGATCTGTTAAGTGAGTAATTTTTGATCGCTGCATTTTTGTGCAAAAAATTTCAGCTATTGCTTATGGAGGGGCAAGTTTAAGTGCGAATTTTTGTGCAGTGCAAAAGGCGCGCTAGATTTCTTCGCCGGCGTTGCTGCCGAGCGCAGTGCTTTTGACCGTGAATCCGGCGATATAGTCGGCGATCCGGACCGGGTCGAAAACCTGCCCGTCCACGAAGCGGTCACCGTCAGCGGCTCCCTCGACGCGAATGTCGTCATCCAGCAGCGGCGCGGCGTCCGCTCCAAGCGCCAGGCGGTAGATATCGGGTCGATAGGCCGCGGCCGCGGCGGTCATGCCTGCCGGGCAAAGATTGGTCTGGCCCCAGCGGATCATCTGGCTGTAGATCCACAGGGCCTGGCTCGGGCGCGGATAGTTGGCGAAGCCTGCGTGGAAGGCGAAATAGCTGTCGATGATGCGCCGGTTGCCCCGGTCGTCGAGATTGAATTCGCCGGCCAGCACGCGGCGGATGATGTCGACCGGCGCAGCGAGATACCGCGCATCGGCGAGCGCCTCCGCCAGCGCGTCGTGGTTGTCCGGGCGGTCGCACCAGCGCGCCGCCGCATCCAGCGCGACGATCAGCCGGGAGACCGTCTCCGGATGCCTCTCAGCCCATTCGGGCCGCATGCCGATGACCTTTTCGGGGGCCGATGGCCAAATGTCCTGCTTTGCTGCGACAATGCGGCCGACACCGCGCTCGGAGGCGACCATGTTCCAGGGTGCGCCGACGCAGAAGCCGTCGATGGCGCCGGCGGCGAGCGCATCGGACGTCATCGGCGGCGGTACGACGACGAGCTTGACGTCGCGATCCGGATCGATGCCGCCGGCCGCAAGCCAATAGCGAAATTCATAATTGTGCGAGGAGAAGGGATAGGTGACGCCCAGTGTCGGCAGCGGTTCGCCGCGCGCCTTCATGCCTTCAATGACCTTCGCCAGCGCCAGCGCGTTTTCCAATGCGCTCGCCGTTTCGGGCAGCGATGCTTCCTGGCGCATGCGGGCGAAAAGCCGGATCGAGAGTGTTATCGCATTGCCGCCGCGCCCCAGTGAGAAAGGGGTGATCGTCGGCGATGGATTGGAGCCCATGCCCAGCATCGAGGCGACCGGCATGGGCGACAGCATGTGGGCGATGTCGAACTGGCGGAAGGCAAGCCGGTCGCGGACATTGGCCCAGGAGACATCCTTGACCAGATCGAGCGTCAGGCCCTCCTTCTGCGCAAAGCCGAATTCAGAGGCAGCGATCAGCACGGACGCATCGACAAGCGGGATGAAACCGGCCCGCAGGGTGCGCGGACCCTCGCTGGTCATTTCCGCCGGAGCGGCCAGGCGGCCATGGCCGTTCAATTCGGTGGGCTTCGTGATCATGTTCACTCCAATTCCTCCCGCCGGAAGATGTCTGGCCAATGCGCTGTCATCACATCAGCAATCCTGCGGCGGTGACGACGCTCTGGGCGATATCGGCTATCTTTTTCTTCTCGTTCATCGCCGTCTGGCGCAGCAGCGCGAATGCCTGCTCTTCGGAAAGGCCGCGCATCTTCATCAGGATGCCCTTCGCCCGCTCGATGATCTTGCGCTCCTCCAGCGCGGACTTCGCGTCGGCAAGCTCCCGCTGCAGCCGGCTGAAGGCATTGAAGCGGCTGACGGCCATGTCGAGAATGGGTTTGACGCGTTCCTTCTTCAGGCCGTCGACGATATAGGCGGAAACACCGGCTTCCACGGCCGCCTCGATCGAGGCCGTGTCGGAGCGATCAACGAACATGGCGATCGGCCGGCCAACCGTGCGGGTCAACTGGAACAGATGCTCCATCATGTCGCGATTCGGATTTTCGAGGTCGATGACGATGACGTCCGGTCGCAGCGTGTCGATGATGCGGGCAATGCCGTTGACTTCATGGACCACGGTCACCTTGGTATGCCCGGCCTCGCGCAATCCCTCCTCGATGATGGAAGCGCGGATCGCGTTCTCATCGATGACAAGTATGGTGAGGTCAAAATAAGCCATGGCGCATAGATGACGCAGCGCAGCAATCTTGGCAATGCCTAAAATAATTGCTCTGTTTTTGAAGCCTAAAATTTAGGCAACATGCCCAGAACGTGACCGGATCATTGTTTGCTGCGCGTCCATCCAGGCCGGTCGAGACTTGCCGAGTTCGCATGATATCACAGCGGGGCGAGGGGAGCGACATGCCGGAAAACGCGCAAGACATGCATGCCGGATCGGGCAGGCCTTGGCGTATGCGTCGATGAGCCCTGGAGCGAGATTCGGCTGCATATCGACGTGATCGACAATTCGATCGGCCTGACCGGCGCGTATGTGCACGGGAGCGGTGCATCCGCACATCTGGGGGGCGTTCCGGCTGAAGCCGATGAATGAAGGCGCCTCTCGAATAGAATAGGGGACAAGAAGCCGGTTCATGGCGATAAAGCCGTCATTTTCCCTGATGTGCCACTTTATCAAAGCGCTAAGGACGGCTTACGATGTGAAAAACATTGTGTCGGTGGAACAGTTTGGGCAGTCGGGAGTAGAGCGTGCATCAGGATATGGCTTTGGTGGCGACGGTTGCGATCAGCTTCGTGCTGGCCGCGGGTTTCGGCTACTTCGCTGACAGGCTTCGCTTGCCGCCTCTGGTCGGTTATCTCGTTGCCGGCATTTTGATGGGGCCGTTCACGCCGGGTTTCAACGCCGATAGTGCGCTTGCCGCGCAACTGGCTGAAATCGGTGTCATCCTGCTGATGTTCGGCGTCGGCTTGCATTTCTCGGCATCAGATCTCATCGCCGTCCGCGGCATTGCCATCCCTGGCGCCATCGGCCAGATCATCCTTGCGACGCTGCTCGGCATGGGCCTCTGCAGCCTGTGGGGCTGGAGCCTTGGCGCCGGGCTTGTCTTCGGCCTCTGCATTTCCGTTGCCAGTACCGTCGTTCTGCTCAAGGCATTGGAGGAGCGAAACCTCGTCAACTCGCCCAAAGGCCGGGTGGCCATCGGCTGGCTGATCGTCGAGGACCTGGCGATGGTGCTCACACTCGTTCTCCTGCCGATCGTCGCCGAGGTCTTGGGCGACCACGGCGCGACGGCGGCGCATGCGGGCGGTATGTCGATCGCGCTCACCATTCTTGTCACGCTGGTCAAGCTTGGCGCCTTCGCGGTGCTCGCCGTCGTGCTCGGTCCACGGCTCGTGCCGTGGCTGCTGACGTTGGTCGCGCGCACCGGCTCGCGGGAACTGTTCACACTCACCGTTCTTGCGATAGCGCTCGGCATCGCCTTCGGCTCGGCGACCATTTTCGGCGTATCGTTCGCGCTCGGTGCGTTCTTTGCCGGCGTCATCATGAGCGAATCCCACCTCAGCCACCGGGCCGCGGCCGATTCGCTGCCCCTGCAGAATGCTTTCTCGGTGCTGTTCTTCGTCTCGGTCGGCATGCTGTTCAACCCGATGATCCTGATCCACCAGCCGCTCAAGGTGATCGCCATCCTGGCGCTGATCACCTGCGGTAAATCGCTGATCGCCGCCGGTTTTGTGCTCCTGTTGCGCTATCCCCTGCCGATGGCGCTAACGGTGGCGGCGAGCCTGGCGCAGATCGGCGAATTCTCCTTCATTGTCGCCGGGCTCGGCGTCTCGCTTGGGCTTTTGTCGCAGGAAGGCCACGACCTCATCCTCGCTGGCGCCATTCTATCGATCACGCTGAACCCGCTGATGTTCGGGGTCGCGGCGAAACTGAAAACGGCAATCGGCAGTGCGATGCCCGTTTTCGCAAGCCGGTATGGCCAGCCGAAATTTGCGGCGCTGACCCGCGATCTCGATGTCATCAGGGAAAAGGCCGAAGAGAAGGAAAGCCAGCAGCAGCTGAAGAAGCAGCAACTGGTGAACACGTTTCCGATGTTTTCCGAGGTCAATGAACATGCCCTGGAGGAGCTTCTCCTCCTGTTCCGGCCGACGTCGGCGGCGCCGGGCGATAAGGTCATCAGGGTCGGCGAGCGCGGTGACGCCATGTATTTCATCGCCTCCGGTGCCGTCGAGGTGCGGTTGCCGGGCAAGGCTATTCTTCTCGAAGCAGGCGCCTTCTTCGGCGAGATGGCGCTGCTCAGCGGCGGCTTGCGCACCGCCGACGTGATCGCGGTCGATTTCTGCCAGTTCCTGAAGCTCGACCGGCGCGACTTTAACATCTTCATGACTAGGCACCCACGGCTGCGGGCAGCCGTCAGCGACATGGCGCGCGAGCGCAAGCAGATGAATGTCGTGCGTGACGCCCAAAGCGATGCGGTGGATTAGAGCCGGAGGCGGGTAGGGTTGCCTGCGACAGATCGGCGGCCTCAGTCAAACGCAGCGCCTTGAGCCCCCAGTTTTTCCCGGGCGAGCTGCCGGATCGCCTCTTCGGCGTCTTCATAGCGCCACCCCACGCTTTGCGCCCGGTGTGCAAGAGCGACGAATGCTTCCGGCATGTCGGCGCCGGCGGCGGCCGCGACGCTGACACCGGACATTTCAACCAAGTCATCGAAAGAAGGCCGTATGGCTGCGGTGGCGGAGCCAGCCTCGGCCGGCGCCGGAATGGACTTCATGGGAGGCATGAGCCTTGCTCCTCTGGGTGACGATCATCCACGAACGGGCAGGCCGCTTCTTTGTTCCGGAAGCGCCTGCGTATTTCCCCAGTCGATCCATATGGCGTCGCCGGAAATTCCAGATTTTGGCCAGATTTGATCGCCGTGACGCAGCTTTTAGTCTGAAAGGCGTTCAAATTGGCAAGAAGTGGCGATCAAACTTAATGTAGACTGCGTCAATCGCATCAAAACACCGGAGACTGTCATGACCGCTCCACACCCCTCCAAAACCCATATCGGCAATCACAAACTGCATCCCGAAACGCAGATGCTGAACTATGGTTATGATCCGGAATTGTCCGAGGGCGCCGTCAAGCCGCCGGTCTTCCTGACCTCGACCTTCGTTTTCAAATCGGCGGAGGAGGGCCGGGACTTCTTCGATTTTGTCTCCGGCCGCCGAGAGCCGCCGGCGGGCACCGGGGCGGGGCTGGTCTATTCCCGCTTCAATCATCCCAACAGCGAAATCGTCGAGGACCGCCTGGCGGTGTTCGAACGCGCCGAAAGCTGCGCGCTGTTTTCTTCCGGCATGTCGGCGATCGCCACGACGCTGCTCGCCTTCGTGCGGCCGGGTGATGCGATCCTGCATTCGCAACCGCTCTATGGCGGCACGGAAACGCTGCTGGCAAAGACCTTCCTCAATATGGGCGTCACTGCCGTCGGCTTTGCCGATGGCGTCAGCGAGAAATCCGTGCAACAGGCTGCGGACGCGGCCATGGCCAAGGGCCGCGTCTCGGTGATCCTGATCGAAACGCCGGCCAACCCGACCAACAGCCTCGTCGATGTCGCGATGATCCGCCGGATCGCCGACCGGATCGGTGAAACGCAAGGTCATACGCCGATCGTTGCCTGCGACAACACATTGCTCGGACCCGTCTTCCAGCGGCCGATCGAGCATGGCGCCGATCTTTCGCTCTATTCGCTGACCAAATATGTCGGCGGCCACTCCGATCTGATCGCCGGCGCGGCGCTGGGCACCAAGGTGATCATCAAGCAGATCAAGGCGTTGCGCGGCGCCATCGGCACGCAACTTGATCCGCATTCCTGCTGGATGCTCGGCCGCTCGCTGGAAACGCTGTCGATCCGCATGGAAAAGGCCAATAGCAACGCGCGTCAGATCGCCGACTTCCTGCGCGATCATCCGAAGGTCGAGACCATCCACTATCTGCCCTATCACGACGCCAGCTCGCCTGTCGGCAAGACCTTTGCCGCGCAGTGCACCGGTGCCGGCTCTACATTCTCCTTCGATATCCGCGGTGGCCAGCTGGCCTCGTTCCGCTTTCTCAATGCGCTGCAGATCTTCAAGCTCGCCGTCAGCCTCGGTGGCACTGAATCACTCGCCAGCCACCCTGCGACCATGACCCATTCCGGCGTGCCGGTGGACGTGCGCCAGCGGATCGGCGTCCTCGAGTCGACCATCCGCCTGTCAATCGGCATCGAACACCCGGACGACCTGATCGCCGACCTGACGGTGGCACTGGATGCGGCGTGAGACGCGGCCTGGTTGCGCTTATTTTTGGCTGTGTCTTGAAACGGTTACATTCGGGCGCCATATTGAGTCCATCGAATTCGTTTCCAGCGGCTGACCACGGATGTACTGGCAGGCGTTGTCGAGACGGGTCGGAGAGGTCGGGTTTTCACCCGGCCTTTTTCTTTGGGCGGTGCGCTGGAGGATAGGGCGTGCTGCGGCCACGAAATTCTTGCCGCTCGCAAAAGGAAATATGGTGATCCCAACTGGATTCGAACCAGTGGCCTCAGGATTAGGAATCCTGCGCTCTATCCTGCTGAGCTATGGGACCAACCGGAAAGAACCCTTACAAAAGCTCAGCCGCGAAGCCAAGTGTTTTCCGATGCGGTTTTGCATCGGCTTTGTCGGAGCTGGATTTTCTCTGAGCTTCGAAGCCGGGCGGACTGGCGCGAAATGCTTTTCCAATGTTAAGCAGATGCGGCGGAACGGGAGGAGACCCGGCCGATGAGGCAGCCGCTCGTTGCAACGCGATGCATAAGAGTTTGATCCGACATGTTCATGGGAATTGACTGGGGCGGCACTAAGATGGAAGTCATCGCGCTCGATCGCGATGGAACGACGCGGGCCCGTCACCGCATCGCCACGCCGACCAGCGGCTACGATGCCTGTATCCGTGCAGTGCAGGAACTTGTCGCCACCGCCGAGCAGATGGCCGGCGAACAGTGCACAATCGGCATCGGCATTCCCGGCAGCCCCAATCCGCGCACCGGCATCGTGCGCAATTCCAATGCGGTGCTGCTCAACGGCCAACCGCTCGGGCGCGATCTCCAGGCAGCGCTCGGCCGTCCCGTCAGGCTTGCCAATGATGCCAATTGCCTTGCGGTTTCCGAAGCCGTCGATGGCGCGGGCAAGGATGCGCGCACGGTTTTCGGCGTCATCGTCGGCACCGGCCATGGCGGGGGACTGGCGATCGGCAAGCATGTGCATGCCGGCTATCAGGGCATTGCCGCCGAAATCGGCCATTATCCGCTGCCCTGGATGACGCCGGACGAGTATCCAGGCCACAAATGCTGGTGCGGCAAACATGGCTGCCTCGACATGTACGCCTGCGGCACCGGCGTCGAACTCGACTATCGGTTGACGACGGGCATCGATCGGCGCGGCCGCGACATCATCGCCGACAAGCGCAACGGCGATCCGGTGGCCATCGCCGTCTACGAGCGTTTCGTCGACCGGCTCGCCCGGAGCCTCGCGCTTCTGACCAACATCGTCGACCCCGATGTTTTCGTGCTTGGCGGAGGCATGTCGAATGTCGATGAAATCTATGACGAATTGCCGGATCTGATCGTCAAATACATTTTCGGCGACAGTTTCGAGACGCCGATCCGCAAGGCGGTGCATGGCGACAGTTCCGGCGTGCGCGGTGCCGCCTGGCTCTGGAAAGATTGAAAGACAAGGGGAAACGGCGATATGGATTTCGACAAGGATCTCGAACGCATCGCGTTGCAGGAACAGGAACTGCAGTTCGATAGTTTCAGCCTGGAAACCGGCTGGAAACTCGGCTCGCTGCTGCGGGATATGGCGGTGGAACGGAAGCTCGGCGTCGTCATCGACGTGACACTGTTTTCCATGCCGGTCTTCTATGCGGCGCTGGAAGGATCGACGCCCGACAATCCGAGCTGGGTGCGCCGCAAGCGCAACTGCGTCTTCCGCTTTTTCAAGAGTAGCTACGCGATCGGCCTTTCGCTTGCCAAGCAGGACAGCACGCTGCAGGCGAAGTTCGGATTGCTGGACACCGACTTCGCGCCGCATGGCGGCAGCTTTCCAATCGTTGTGAAAGGCACCGGCTGCATCGGCGCGGTCACCGTCTCCGGCCTGCCGCAGCGCGAGGATCACAACATGGTCGTCGAGGCGCTCGCGACCATCTTGGACAAGGATGTCGCCGCGTTGAAACTCGGCCAATAAGAACGAGCAGACAGTGATGATGGACATTGCCGGCTTTTCCGCGAAACTGAACGAATGGCTCGCCAATGCGGCGTTGCCGATCTGGCGCGACAAGGGCTTCGACGCATCGAGCGGCGGCTTTGTCGAGACGATCGATAGGGCGGGAGAGCCGACGCGGGCGAACCGCCGGTCGCGCGTCCAGCCGCGTCAGGTCTATTGCTTCGCGGAAGCCGGGCGCCGGGGCTGGCCGGGGGACTGGCAGAGCGTCGCTGAGTGCGGGCTCGCCTATTTCGATCGCGTCTATCTGCAGCCGAGCGGCTTTTACGGCGCTCTTGCCGATGCGGACGGCAAGCTGATAGACGCATCGTTCGATCTCTACAATCAGGCCTTCGCCCTGTTGTCCTTTGCCTATCTCGCCCAAGTCTTTCCGGAGCGGAAGGCGGAGATGATCGAGCGCAGCAATACCTTGCTGCAAAAGCTCGAGGCCCATTGCAAGCATCCGTCTGCCGGCCTCGAGGAAGACAATCCGCCGCGTCTGCCGCTCTGCTCCAACCCGCATATGCACCTGTTCGAGGCCTGCCTGGCGAGCGAAGAAGTGGATGGTTTCGACAAGGTCGCCTGGACCAATCTCGCCGATGAAATCGCGGCGCTTTGCATGGAGCATTTCATCGACAGAGAAACCGGGGCGCTGCGCGAATTCTTCGATCACGACTGGTCGCCGATGTCGGGCGACAAGGGCCGCATCGTCGAGCCGGGCCACCAGTTCGAATGGGCCTGGCTACTTCTGCGCTGGGGCGAGCGACGTGGCAATGCCGATGCGTTGGTGAAGGCGCGCCGCCTATTCGAGATCGGCGAGCAATACGGCATTGAAGAGCCGCGCGACGTGGCCGTCATGACGCTTCTCGACGATTTCTCCGTCGCCGATCCGATCGCCCGGCTGTGGCCGCAGACGGAATGGCTGAAGGCGGCGATCCGCTTCGCGGCGCTCACGCAAGGCGAGGAGCGCGAGCGTTATCTCCGCTCCTCCGTTCGCGCCGCAACGGCACTGACGCGGTTTCTGGACACGCCGGTGCAGGGTTTGTGGCGCGACAAGCAAAAGGCCGACGGCAGCTTCGTCGACGAACCGGCCCCGGCGAGCAGCTTCTATCATATTCTCTGCGCGATCTATGAAGTCGACGACTGCCTGAAACGGCTCTGACGCAATCGACGGATTCTATGACCGGCCCGTTTCGACTGAAACTGTCTCTTGCCCGTTCGTCTGATTGAAGAGATGCATATATTGACATAAAGATATCTTTATGTGATCCCTGTATGCTACTGTATTGTCGTTTTCAGAACGGGAGATTTCCCATGTCCGCCATTGACGCCCTTTTCGGCCCCGTTTCACCCCGTCCGGATGGATCGGAAGTCATGGCCGCATTGAAGGCGCTAGCGCGCGAACGCATCCTGATCATGGATGGCGCGATGGGCACGGAGATCCAGCAGCTTGGCCTCGGCGAAGTGCATTTTCGCGGCGACCGCTTCGCCGGCTGCGACTGTCATCTCCAGGGCAACAACGACCTCCTGACACTGACCCAGCCCGGCGCCATCGAGGAGATCCATTACAACTACGCCATCGCGGGCGCCGACATCCTCGAAACCAACACCTTCTCCTCCACCTCGATCGCCCAGGCCGATTACAGCATGGAGGCGATGGTCTATGAACTGAACCGTGACGGCGCCCGGCTGGCGCGGCGTGCGGGCCTCAGGGCCCAGCAGGTGGATGGCAAGCGCCGCTTCGTCGCCGGCGCGCTCGGGCCCACCAACCGCACGGCATCGATTTCGCCCAACGTCAACAATCCCGGGTTTCGAGCGGTCAGTTTCGACGATCTGCGCATCGCCTATGGCGAGCAACTGCGCGGCCTGATCGATGGCGGCGCCGATATCATTCTGATCGAGACGATCTTCGACACGCTGAACGCCAAGGCGGCGATCTTCGCGACCGAGGAGATCTTCGCGGAAAAGGATATCCGACTGCCGGTGATGATTTCCGGCACGATCACCGATCTGTCCGGCCGCACGCTGTCCGGCCAGACGCCGACGGCGTTCTGGCATTCGGTGCGCCATGCCGATCCCTTCACCATCGGCCTCAACTGCGCGCTGGGCGCCAATGCCATGCGGGAGCACCTGACGGAGATTTCCGACGTCGCCGACACCTTCGTCTGCGCCTATCCGAATGCCGGACTGCCGAATGAATTCGGCCGCTACGACGAAAGCCCGCAGGAGATGGCAGCCCAGATCGAGGGTTTTGCGCAAGAGGGCCTCGTCAACATCGTCGGTGGTTGCTGCGGCTCGACGCCTGCCCACATTCGCGCGATTGCAGAGGCCGTGGCGAAACATCCGCCGCGCGCCATTCCCGAGGTACCGCGGCTGATGAAGCTGTCCGGGCTGGAGCCGTTCACGCTGAGCAAGGACATTGCCTTCGTCAATGTCGGCGAGCGCACCAATGTCACGGGCTCGGCCAGGTTCCGCAAGCTGATCACCGCCGGCGACTATGCGGGCGCCCTCGATGTCGCCCGCGATCAGGTGGTGAACGGCGCCCAGATCATCGACGTCAACATGGACGAGGGCCTGATCGATTCGAAGCAGGCGATGGTCGAGTTCCTGAACCTGATTGCCGCCGAGCCGGATATCGCCCGCGTGCCCGTCATGATCGACTCATCGAAATGGGAGATCATCGAGGCCGGGCTGAAATGCGTGCAGGGCAAGCCGCTGGTCAACTCGATCTCGATGAAGGAAGGTGAGGAAGCCTTTCTGCATCACGCCAAGCTCTGCCGCGCCTATGGTGCCGCTGTCGTCGTCATGGCCTTCGACGAAAAAGGACAAGCGGATACCAAGGCGCGCAAGGTCGAGATCTGCACCCGCGCCTACAGGCTCCTGACGGAACAGGCGGGCTTTGCGCCGGAAGACATCATCTTCGACCCGAATATCTTTGCCGTCGCAACCGGGATCGAGGAACACAATAATTACGGCGTCGATTTCATCGAGGCGACCCGCGAGATCATTGAGACCTTGCCGCATGTCCATATTTCCGGCGGCGTCTCGAACCTCTCCTTCTCGTTCCGCGGCAATGAGCCGGTGCGCGAGGCGATGCACGCCGTCTTCCTCTATCACGCCATCCAGGCGGGCATGGACATGGGCATCGTCAATGCCGGTCAGCTTGCCGTCTACGACCAGATCGAACCGGAGCTGAAGGAAGCCTGTGAGGACGTTGTCCTCAACCGACGCGCCGATTCGACCGAGCGGCTCCTGGAACTCGCCGAACGTTTCAAGGGTGCCGCCGGCAGGGAGGCCAAGGAACGGGACCTGAAATGGCGCGAGTGGTCGGTCGAAAAGCGGCTGGAACATGCGCTGGTCAACGGCATCACCGAATTTATCGACGCCGATACGGAGGAAGCGCGGGCCAATGCCGAGCGGCCGTTGCATGTCATCGAAGGTCCGTTGATGGCCGGCATGAATGTCGTCGGCGACCTCTTCGGTTCCGGCAAGATGTTCCTGCCGCAGGTGGTGAAATCCGCGCGTGTGATGAAGCAGGCGGTTGCCGTTCTCCTGCCGTATATGGAAGCCGAGCGGCTGGCGGGTGGCGGCGAGGGCGAACGCCAGAGCGCCGGCAAGGTGCTGATGGCGACGGTGAAGGGCGATGTCCATGACATCGGCAAGAACATCGTCGGCGTCGTTCTCGCCTGTAACAATTACGAGATCATCGATCTCGGCGTGATGGTGCACTCCACAAAGATCCTCGAAGTGGCGCGGGAGCGAAAAGTCGACATCATCGGTCTTTCCGGCCTGATCACGCCGTCGCTTGACGAGATGGCGCATGTGGCAGCGGAGATGGAGCGCGAAGGTTTCAATATCCCGCTTTTGATCGGCGGCGCGACGACGAGCCGCGTGCACACGGCCGTCAAGATCCATCCGCGTTATCATCAAGGCCAGGCGATCTACGTCACCGACGCCAGCCGCGCGGTCGGCATCGTCTCCGGGCTGTTGTCGCCGGATGCGAAGGACGGCTACATCGAAACGGTGCGCGCCGAATACAAGAAGGTTGCGGACGCACATGCCCGCAACGAGCTGGAAAAGCAGCGCCTGCCGCTGGCGAAAGCGCGTGCGAATGCGCAGAAAGTCGATTGGGACGCTTACGCGCCGAAAACGCCGTCCTTCCTCGGCACCCGCGTCTTTCAGGATTGGGACCTTGCGGAACTGGCGCGTTATATCGACTGGACCCCGTTCTTCCAGACCTGGGAGTTGAAGGGCGTCTACCCGAAGATCCTCGATGATGAACGCCAGGGTGAAGCCGCCCGCCAGCTCTTTGCCGATGCTCAAGCCATGCTGGCCAAGGTCATCGCGGAAAAGTGGTTTGCGCCGAAGGCGGTCGTGGGTTTCTGGCCGGCCGGCACCGTGGAAGACGATATCCGCCTGTTCACCGATGAGACGCGGACGACGGAACTCGCCACGTTCTTCACGCTGCGTCAGCAGATGAGCAAGCGCGACGGCCGCCCGAACGTGGCGCTGTCCGATTTCGTCGCGCCCGTTAAGAGCGGCAGACAGGATTATCTCGGCGGCTTCGTCGTCACCGCCGGCATTGAGGAAGTGGCGATCGCCGAGCGCTTCGAGCGGGCCAACGACGATTACTCCTCGATCATGGTCAAGGCGCTGGCCGACCGCTTCGCCGAAGCCTTCGCCGAGCGGATGCACGAATATGTGCGCAAGGAACTCTGGGGCTACGCGCCGGACGAAACCTTCACGGCAACCGACCTGATCGCCGAACCCTATGCCGGCATCCGCCCCGCACCCGGCTATCCGGCGCAGCCCGATCACACCGAAAAGGCGACCCTGTTCCGTCTTCTGAAGGCCGAGCAGGAAATCGGCGTGACGTTGACGGAGAGCTTCGCGATGTGGCCGGGCTCCTCGGTTTCCGGCCTCTACATCGGCCACCCCGAGGCCTACTATTTCGGCGTCGCCAAGATCGAGCGAGACCAGGTCGAGGACTATGCCGCGCGCAAGGGCATGCCGGTGGGCGAAGTGGAGCGCTGGCTGGGACCGATATTGAATTATGTGCCGGCGCCGAGCGCGGAAGCGGCGGAGTAGGGGGTGTTGGCGACAGTTGGCTGATGTTAAGGCTGCTCCTTCAAATCTTGCGTGTTTTCTCCTACATACAGGTACGAATAGGGAGCCTTTCGTGAACCACAAGATTTTCCTAGCCATAATCATAACGACAAGCCGCTGGTGGAAGCCGTGGCTTTGAAGCTCGCTTCGATCTTTGGTCAAGATCAAGTTTTTTACGACTCATGGTCGATCCGTCCCGGCGATGGCATCATTGATCGGATGGATAAGGGACTCGAAGCGCCAGAGTTCGTGTTCTTTTTCGTTTCAAAGAATAGTTTAGCCAGTGGGATGGTAAGGCTCGAGTGGCAGAATGCTCTCTATTCAGCCTCGAAAGGTAAGACGCGTATCATCCCGGTCCGGGTGGATGGTAGCGAAATGCCGGCGGTGCTAAAGCAAACTCTCTTCATCGACATGCACACTGTCGGGCTTGATGCAGCAATCGCTCAGATAGTGAGCGTCACTCAAGGAAATGTTTCATATACGCCACAGCATCGTGGGTTTTCCAACCTTACCTACTCAACGGCGGTCGCCGCGGATGGTGCTGTCGATATAACGATTCGAGCGTCGCATTTGCTGGAGCCCAACCCTAGGTTTGCGCTTGTCGTCACCAATGTTGAGTCGGAGATTGGCTGGACAGCACCAGGCTACTCAGGCTTCGTCGGAGGATTCAATGTTGGGGTGGCGACGCGTCCTGACGGGACAACGGCGAATGCGGTTGTTATGCAGCCGATGAATGCCGTTCTAACTCCGGATCATTCGGTCCGCCTCCAGTTGACAAGTAAGGGGGCAGCTACCGTCAATCTCGTCGATGTGTTTCATCAAAAGACGGAGACGGATTGGGTTCCAGTTCCTCCCGCCCGCTGACGCGCAGTCTTCGTAGCGAAATTCAGAAACAACACTCGGAAACGAAGGTCCAGACACGTGCAAGCGGCGGCGGTATTCATTCATACCACCGCAGATTTCCGTCCAAAAGATTGAATTGAGAAGTGCACACTAGTTGTTGTATTGCACAAATTTGTGTTCGGTAAAGCGACATGAATGCGCGTGGCCGTGAAGGAGTGCGAAGAATCCATGGCCGAAGACAAGCCAGACATGATCGCCCTTCTCATGGCGATTGCAGAAAGCCCGAAACGTGACAACAGTGCGTATCATCAAGCCATCGCCGAGGCGCGCCAGGCCTTCGAAGACGCGGAGATCGCGTTGAGCGGGCCGGTCCGGGTGCGGACCAAAACCAAAATGAAGCGCAGCGGCGAATATGTCGTCAAATGGACGTTCAAACGTCTAACGTGACAGATCGCGTTTCCGATCGCGCCGCTATTTCAGATTTTGGCGGCTGCACATGGACTGGTGTCCGGGTTCAATCCGTCGGAATAAATTTTGGTAAGATTTGCGGAAAAGCCGCGCCGGCTCCCACTTCGGGGTACTTGGTTGGGGAGGTCAGCGTTCTCGCCCGCTCCGTCATCCTCGCCCTTGTGGCGGGGGATCCAGCCACGCAGCGTCTGCGCGGCGTGAGGACGTGGCGGAGGTCACGACGAGCCTTTCACTCGGCAGACGCTGCGTGGCTGGATTCCCGTGACTGATCCTCGGGGCAAGCGCGAGGATAGGAATGACGCAGGAGAAGGTAGCGGTGCCCCAACTCGAGCCGGGCAGGGAAGCCAACCGCGCACCGCTCACCCCTTGATATACCACCCCCACGGCTCGTCGCTGTTGAACCGGGTGATCTGCTTCGTCTCCAGATAGTTCGAAATTCCCCAGCGGCCGAGTTCGCGCCCGATGCCGGATTGCTTGTAGCCGCCCCAGGGCGCTTCGGGGAAAGTCGGCTGCGAGCAGTTGACCCAGACGATGCCGGCGCGTAGCGCCTCGGCCACACGTTCGGCGCGCATCACGTCCTTCGACATGACGGCGGCCGCAAGCCCGAAGCGGCTGTCATTGGCCATGCGGATGGCATCGTCCTCGTCCTTGAACGGCTTGACGCAGACCACGGGGCCAAAAATCTCCTCCTTCCAGACGTAGCAATCCTCGCTCATGCCGGTGAGCACCGTCGGCTTGATGAAGTAGCCGTTGTCGAGACCGGCGGGGCGGCTGCCGCCAAAGGCAACCGTCGCGCCGTCGATGCGGGCGCGCTCGATCGCCGAAACGATCTTGTCGTACTGGCCCTTGGAAACGATCGGGCCGAGCAGGGTGCCTTCATCCATGCCGTTGCCGATCTTGATCTTCGCCGCTTCCTCGCACAGCCGCGAAACGACGGCGTCATAAATGCTTGCCTCGACCAGCACGCGCGAGGTTGCCGAACAGACCTGGCCCTGGTTCCAGAAGATGCCGAACATGATCCATTCAACGGCCTTTTCGATGTCGCTGTCGGCGAAGATGATGAAGGGCGATTTGCCGCCAAGTTCGAGGCTGACATTCTTGATGTCCTGCGCGCCGGCCATCATCACCTTGCGGCCGGTGGAGACCGATCCGGTGAAGGCGAGCTTGTCGACCAGCGGGTGTTCCGTCAGCGGCTCGCCGGCCTGCGGCCCGGTGCCGGTGACGATGTTGAGCACACCGGCCGGCAGCCCGACCTCCGCGGCGATCACGCCCAGTTCGAGGGCGGTGAGCGGTGTCAGTTCCGAGGGCTTCAGCACCATGGTGCAGCCGGCGGCAAGGGCAGGGGCCACTTTCCAGGCGGCCATCAGCAGCGGATAGTTCCACGGGGTGATGGCACCGACGACGCCGAGCGGTTCGCGTACCACCCGCGAGGAGAAACGCGGTTCGCTGAGCGGGATCGTCTCCTCCGGATTGTGATCGAGCTCCTCGGCAAGACCGGCGTAATAGGTGAAGCAGCCGACGACATCGTCGATGTCCCACAGCGCCTCGGGCAGCGGCTTGCCGTTGTCGGCGACTTCGAGCTTGGCGAGAAACTCCCGCTTCTCGGCGACTTTTGTCGCGATGGCGCGCAGATAGGCGGCGCGCTCGGTCCCCGTGAAGTGCGGCCAGGGGCCGGAATCGAAGGCGTAGCGGGCGGCTTTCACGG
>NZ_CAXUSP020000001.1:705000-1145000 GCF_964254145.1 Pararhizobium sp. LjRoot235
GTGGTAGCGGAGCGTTCCGTAAGCCTGTGAAGGGAGACCCGTGAGGGCTCCTGGAGGTATCGGAAGTGCGAATGTTGACATGAGTAACGATAAAGGGAGTGAGAGACTCCCTCGCCGAAAGACCAAGGGTTCCTGCTTAAAGTTAATCTGAGCAGGGTTAGCCGGCCCCTAAGATGAGGCAGAAATGCGTAGTCGATGGGAACCACGTTAATATTCGTGGGCCTGGTGGTAGTGACGGATTGCACAAGTTGTTCTGGTTTATTGGATTATCAGGGCAGCGGAGCGGTTCCAGGAAATAGCTCCACCGTATAGACCGTACCCGAAACCGACACAGGTGGTCAGGTAGAGTATACCAAGGCGCTTGAGAGAACTATGCTGAAGGAACTCGGCAAATTGCACGCGTAACTTCGGAAGAAGCGTGACCCCACCGCACGCAAGTGTGTTGGGGTGGCACAGACCAGGGGGTAGCGACTGTTTATCAAAAACACAGGGCTCTGCGAAGTTGCAAAACGACGTATAGGGTCTGACGCCTGCCCGGTGCTGGAAGGTTAAGAGGAGAGGTGCAAGCTTTGAATCGAAGCCCCAGTAAACGGCGGCCGTAACTATAACGGTCCTAAGGTAGCGAAATTCCTTGTCGGGTAAGTTCCGACCTGCACGAATGGCGTAACGACTTCCCCGCTGTCTCCAGCATAGACTCAGTGAAATTGAATTCCCCGTGAAGATGCGGGGTTCCTGCGGTCAGACGGAAAGACCCCGTGCACCTTTACTATAGCTTTACACTGGCATTCGTGTCGGCATGTGTAGGATAGGTGGTAGGCTTTGAAGCGGGGACGCCAGTTCTCGTGGAGCCATCCTTGAAATACCACCCTTATCGTCATGGATGTCTAACCGCGGTCCGTTATCCGGATCCGGGACAGTGTATGGTGGGTAGTTTGACTGGGGCGGTCGCCTCCGAAAGAGTAACGGAGGCGCGCGATGGTGGGCTCAGACCGGTCGGAAATCGGTCGTCGAGTGCAATGGCATAAGCCCGCCTGACTGCGAGACTGACAAGTCGAGCAGAGACGAAAGTCGGTCATAGTGATCCGGTGGTCCCGTGTGGAAGGGCCATCGCTCAACGGATAAAAGGTACGCCGGGGATAACAGGCTGATGACCCCCAAGAGTCCATATCGACGGGGTTGTTTGGCACCTCGATGTCGGCTCATCGCATCCTGGGGCTGGAGCAGGTCCCAAGGGTTTGGCTGTTCGCCAATTAAAGCGGTACGTGAGCTGGGTTCAGAACGTCGTGAGACAGTTCGGTCCCTATCTGCCGTGGGTGTAGGAATATTGACAGGATCTGTCCCTAGTACGAGAGGACCGGGATGGACATATCTCTGGTGGACCTGTTGTGGCGCCAGCCGCATAGCAGGGTAGCTATATATGGAATGGATAACCGCTGAAGGCATCTAAGCGGGAAACCAACCTGAAAACGAGTATTCCCTTGAGAACCGTGGAAGACTACCACGTTGATAGGCCGGGTGTGGAAGCGCAGCAATGTGTGAAGCTTACCGGTACTAATCGTTCGATTGGCTTGATTGTTCTCATTGCTAGTGCTCATCGAAGCGCCTAAGGCGCTTCAATGATCCCAAGCAGTTTTGTTTTGTCCTGACGCTGTCGGCCCTGTAGGCCTGCGCTCCGGACGGGCCGGGCAACGTTGCCCGACGGCCCTTGGCCTTGCGGAGCTTTCGCTCCGGATGTGCCCAAAACAGTTCTGAAAAGACGTGTTCAAAAGATAAAAGAGGGTAACGCGATAAACCGCGAGCGGTTTACGCTGGCCTCGCCAGCTTCTCATTTGGTTTTGCGCTGTCGCCAGCGCAATTCTTGCCCTTAGTTGACCTGGTGGTTATTGCGGGGTGGCTGCACCCGTTCCCATGCCGAACACGGCCGTGAAACGCCCCAGCGCCGATGGTACTCCGTCTCAAGACGCGGGAGAGTAGGTCGCTGCCAGGTCTACTAAAGGCAAGAAAAAATACCAGATCATCCGCCGCAAGCGTCAAGGCTTCGCGGCAGGATCGACAAAACCTATCTTCTCGACACTGCTTCCGGCTCAGCCGAAACACGGGCCGCCCTCAAGCGGCCTTTTTGCTTCGCTAAAATACACGCCGGAAAAAAACACGGAAAGGCTGCCCTAACGCTCAAAGGGCAGCCCAAATTCGACATTTTGCCAACGCAAAATGCCAGGATGCGACAAATCCCTCCGGGATTTGCACAGATGCGACAAATCCCTCCGGGATTTGCACAGATAACGCGGGGTGGAGCAGCCCGGTAGCTCGTCAGGCTCATAACCTGAAGGCCGCAGGTTCAAATCCTGCCCCCGCAACCAAACCAATCAAAAAAACCCTTGTGCCCAAAGACACAAGGGTTTTTGCGTTTCGGCGCCGCGCAACACCAAGGCGCAAGCCACCGGATCAGTGCAGGGCGAGCACCGGGAGTGCTGCGATGACCATGATGACGCCGTAGGGAACCTTGCGCGTTGCGCGGATTTCCTCGATGCGCATGAAGATGGAAATGTGCGCCAGTTGCAACGGCATCGGCAATCGCAGTGCCAGCAAGGCGAGGACACCGCCAATCAGGAGAAAGATGGCGAAGGGCAGCATGCCGTGCCAGCCGATGAACAGACCGATCGGCAGGAAGAGCTTGGCATCGCCGGCGCCGAAGAGGCCGAACGCCCAAAGGGCCACGCCAAGCACGAAAAGGAGGAGGCCGGCGGCGACATCGCCGCCGATGCCGGTGGAGGAGAAGAGTGCCGCGCCGACATCATCAGTGGTCAGCAATGCCGCCACGGCACGCAGGCAATAGAGGGCGAGAAGGGCGAGAATGGCGCCATTCGGTATTTTCCAGCTGCGGAAATCGCTCCAGGCCGCATAGAGGAAAAGTAATACTGATGCGGCAGTAACAATGTTGATGGTTTGCGTCATATTTCCCCTCCGTCTGTTCAAAATGACAGATTTTCACGAAAAGCGAAGATACCGGATCGAGGCTAAGTCTTTAGAGGTAGATGAAAGCCGATAAATACTACCACTAGTCACGGTTGTACAGCATATTGACCGGTCCGGGCCACCTTTCTCTCCGAATGGAATTTAACTATAAATATAGGTGTCAAGGAATTAGGCATTTTAGCAGTTGACGATGTAATAATTAAGTGACTATTAATATTAACAGTCGGCGGGGTGGTCTCGACGACATGGCGGGCCGGAGGACATTTGCGGGCGCGCCGAATATCCTGGAGGTAATTCTCGATGAAAGCACTTTTGTCTGCAGTACGCGCTTTCGCGCGGGAAGAAGATGGCGTGGCGCTGACGGAATATCTGATTCTTCTTGCCTTGCTGGTCGGCGGCGTGATTGCGACTGTTGTTATCGCTGGCACCA
Source organism: Pararhizobium sp. LjRoot235 (assembly GCF_964254145.1). Lineage (NCBI taxonomy): Bacteria > Pseudomonadati > Pseudomonadota > Alphaproteobacteria > Hyphomicrobiales > Rhizobiaceae > Pararhizobium > Pararhizobium sp. LjRoot235. Next base: position 708,407 of record NZ_CAXUSP020000001.1, read on the forward strand.
ACCTCAATGCCGCTTGGGTAACCTGGGCGGCATTCTTCACCGAGCTCGAACGCGCGTAGCGAAATGACGATGAGAGGGGTTTGTTAACCCCTCTCATCTAAATTTAAATTAAGAAACGGACGTATTTCTGTCCATGTTGCGAGTACCGGCGATGCGTTTTTCAACGATCTTCAGTCTTGTTGTTTCAATTTTACTTGCCGGCACTGCGGTGTTTGCGATGCGGAATTATCTCGCCGACCAGCAGGCGCGGCTTGCGGCCGAAGGCGATACGAAGGGGCAGGAGCAAATTCTCGTTGTCGCCGCCAAGGAGATGCGCTTCGGCGACGTGGTGCGCCCGGAAAGTCTAAAAGCCGTTCCCTGGCCCGCGGGGGAGCGGCCGGACGGCTCGTTCGACAGCATCGAGGCGGTGGTCGGCGACGCCGACAAGCCACGCTACGCCATGGCCGCGATCGATCCCGGCGAGCCGGTGCTTGCCTCGAAGATCACGGGTGCCGGCGAGCGGGCGACATTGTCGGCGGCGCTTGACCAGGGCATGAAGGCCGTGTCCATCCGCGTCAACGACGTTCTCGGTGTTGCCGGCTTCGTGCGCCCCTCGGACCGGGTCGATGTGCTGCTCACCCGTGTCATCCAGAATCGTGAGAACAACAGCGAGCAGACCTATGTCGATGTGCTTCTCCAGGGCGTGAAGGTGCTGGCGGTGGACCAGACCGCAGATGAGCGCAAGGACGAACCCTCCGTCGTCAAGACGGTGACGTTCGAGGTCACGACCGAGGAGGCGCAGCGCCTGACGCTCGGCGCCAATATCGGCACGCTGTCGCTTACCCTGCGCAATGTCGCGTCCGCTTCGGCCGAACAGACGCGACCGATCACCGTCGCGGATCTCGGCGGGGGGCCGATCGCGACCGAACTCAGCGAGGGGCTTTTGAAAAAGACGGACGACGGGCGATTCGACATCCTCGAGCGACTTGTGCGCAAGGTTGGGGACGACCTTGGCAAGATAAAGATGCCCGAGCGCGAAAAACAAGTACAGATTGTTGAACGTAAAGTGGAACCGGTCTTGCCGATTGAGCTAAAGTGGGCGACGGTAGGCGTCTGGAACACGACGAAGCGCGAGGAGCACCGAGTCGGCCTGATCCAATGACTTCGAAATGCGGCATGCCCGCATGCGCAGTAGCCAAGCGAGAGAGGGGCTTAAGCGGAATGACAAGGGGAAGCATGAAGGGGGTGGCGCGAGCCAAGACCCTTGCGGCGGTGACCGCGATAATTTTTGCCTATAGCTGCTGGGGCCCTGGCCTTGCCGGCCGGGCCGAGGCCCAGGAGAAATTCATCAGCCTGACCGGCTCCGTGCAGCAGGTGACGATCCCTCCGAACGACACGATGACGATCACGACCGGCAAACCCTTTGGCGATCTGGTGATCGGCAGCGCCGAGATGATCGATGTGGTGCCGCTGTCCGACAAGTCGCTGTTCATTCGCGGCAAGAAGAATGGCGCGACCAATATTTCGGTCTATGCCGATGACAAGTCGCTTCTCGGCGTCATCGATATCCGTGTCGCCAGCGATTTCACCGAAGTCGCTTCCGCCATCCGCTCCACCGCGCCGTCTTCGCAGGTCAGGGTGTTCAATTCCAACGACCGCATTCGCCTCACAGGCATGGTGCGCGATGCGGTCGAACTGCAGCGGGTGATGGAGATCGCCCAGTCCTATTCCGAACTGCCCGTGCTCAATCAGCTTCGGGTTGCCGATTCGCAGCAGGTCATGCTGGAGGTTCGGGTGATCGAGGCCTCGCGATCGACCGGCCGCGACCTCGGCATCGGTTGGTCCGGGCAGGGCAGGAACGGCATCGGCAAGGCGACGACGAGCCAGGGGATCGGGGTCGATGATGACGACAAGCTCGTGCGTACGCTCGGAGACGCCTCGGGTGTTGCAACAGGCCTGCAGCCCTTCGGCCAACTGATTGCCAAGGTGCTGGAAATTTCCGGCGGCCAAATCGACATCGTCATCAATGCGCTGGAACAGAAGGGGCTGGTGCGCCGACTGGCGCAGCCGAACCTGATTGCCATGAGCGGCGAAACCGCGAGTTTCCACGCCGGCGGCGAGGTGCCGATCCAGACGACGGTGGCCAATGGCGCAACGGTCGCAACACAGACCGATTATCGGCCCTATGGTGTGCGGCTCACCTTCACGCCGGTGGTCCTCGACGGCGGGCTGATCAACCTGAAGATCGAACCGGAAGTCTCCGAACTCGATACCTCGGTAGATGTCAACGGCAATCCTGGCTTCATTTCCCGCGCGGCAAAGACCACGGTCGCGCTGCGTGACGGCCAGAGCTTTGCCATGGCCGGTTTGCTGCAGTCGATCAACTCCAAGGACATCCAGCAATTGCCGGGACTGGGCAAGCTCCCGATTATCGGTGCGCTGTTCCGCTCGACCAGCTTCGCGAAAAGAGAATCCGATCTCGTCATCGTCGTCACGCCGCATATCGTGCGGCCTGCGGCACCGGGCGAAGATCTCTACAGCCCGCTCGACCAGACGCGTTCGTCGAACGATGTTGAACTCTTCGCCCTTGGCATGCTGGAGGTCGACAAGGACATGCTGCGCCGCTTTCGCAATGGCGAAGGCGTGAAAGGCCCCTATGGCCACCGTCTCGATCTCGAAGTGGGAGGCACCCTTGCTGTTGTCAAGAAATAAGCGCGTCCTGCTGGTCCTTGCTGCCGTGAGCCTTGTCTCGGGCTGTGCCGACTACATGAATCATCGTGATTCGATCACGTTTGGGTTGGGCAATGCGGTGGAGGCCAACAAGGGCATCCACATCCAGGATCCTTTCCCGCAGGTGGCTGAGAACACCCGCATCACCAGTGACGGCAAGACTATCTATAAGGTGATGCGCAACTATAACGGCGCCAGCCAGCCCGCCGCGACGCCGCAAACGGCGGCAACACCAGGGACGAACGGAGCGTCGTACGGGCAGTAACGGGGAGCCGGCGACGGGCGGAAATTGACGGGCGGAATGAAGAAGCAGCGGCGGAAAGGAATGCAGTAAACGCAACACGTCACGGCGAAAGAGGCGCCGCGATGGGGGGATATGCCAATGTTGTTGAGTACGGCTATCAGGCGATTCTGGAATGATCATCGTGGCTACGTCATCGCTTTGACGCTGATATCCATGCCGATGCTGCTGGGCTTTTCGCTGCTCGTGATCGATGTCGGGCGCAGCGGCAATCTTCACACCGACCTTCAAAACGCCGTCGACGCGATGGCATTGACCGGCGCCCGCGAGCTCGACGGGCGTGACGACGCGATCACGCGGGCCGAGGCGGCGATCGAGAAGCTCGCCAACACCGCTGCATTTGGCGGCGGCGGAGCGGGCATGTCGCTCGGCTCCAGCCTCACGGTGTCCTATGAGGCCGGTAACGACGCGGCAAGCACGGTCACGGTCACGTTTCTCAAGGCCATTCCGGATGATGATGACGATCCCATCCCCGGTTCCATGGTGACGACGGACCCAAATGAAGCATCCTACGCCTGGGTCGCTGCCAAGCCTCAGGCGATGCAAACGATCTTCCCGCTGCCGGTCGGCTTCACACGCAATACGATCAATGTTTCGGCCGATGCGGTCGCTGTCTATCACGCAAGTGCCTGTGACATCACGCCGATCTTCATCTGCAACCCTTACGAGCCGGCGGGCAATACGAGCGAGGCCGGCAACGAACAGGCTGCAGCGGACCTCCATACCAACTTTGCGGCAGGGAATCTCTACGGGCGGCAGATCGAGATGAACACCACGTCTTCGTCCAATCCCGGCCCTGGCAATTTCGGGTTCCTGAGAACCCCTCTTGGCAATGGCGCGAACGTGCTGGCAGAGGCCCTTGCAACCGGCAATCCGGGGGCCTGCTATACGCAGGATAGCCTGGATACCCAGACGGGTGCCGTCGCCGGGCCGGTCGAAGCGGGAGTGAACACACGCTTCGGTATTTATGTGGGTTCGTTCAAGAACGCGCGCAGTGACGGCCGTTATCGCCCGTCCCAGGACGTGCGCTCCGCACAATCGAAAACGGGAACTGATGCCTGCAAGGGCTACGAGCCCGTGAAGGTCGGCGAGACCGTTGGCGATGTCACCAAGGCGCTGCCCTTGGGCTACGGGGCAAACATGACCCCCCTCGGCGGCGGCAAGATCAGCAGCGGCAACGATTGGCAGTACGGAACCTATTGGGGCGTCGCGCAGGGAGGGGCAACTCCGTCGGTCAGCGCGATCCTCAGCAACCATTCCAGCTATCCGGCTACCGGAACACCGAGCCAGCCCTCCGCCTACGATGTCTATCGTTACGAGCTCAACGACGCGGCGCTGCTCGGCAATCCTTCGCTGAACGGGGAGATCGGCTCACCCGCGACGGGCGGCGCCCAGTGCTATTCCGGGCCTGACCTTTCGGATTACGCGGCAGACGAATACGGCGATCGCCGCGAGATATTCGCCGCGATCGTCAATTGCGGCTACGAGGCATCGGTTGATCATCTTAACGGCCACAAAACCACGCAGGCCGTTGCCTTTGCGCGCATGTTCATGACCAAACCGGCGCTCAAGGCCGGCAGCGAGCGGTATCTTTCGCTCGAAATAATCGACATCACGGGCAAGGGCGGCCGCGGTACGCTTGATGAATTCCTGCGGGAAGAAGCGGAGCTGGTCAGATGATGGCGCTGCGAACCTTCATTCTCCGCCGGCTCCGGTTCGGTTTCTGGCAAAGGCAAGAGGGGGCCGTGCTTGCCGAGGCGCTGCTGGCTGTGCCCTTCGTGACGCTGTTTGCCGCCGGCATCCTCGAGTTCGGCAATATCTTCTGGGAGCGAATGCAGATCGATGCGGGTCTGAGGGATGCCGGGCGCTACATGTCGCGCTGCAGGCCAACCTCGCCGACCTATACGTCAAGCTGTTCGACGGCGACCGCGAAACTGATCGCTTTCTATGGAACCCAGAGCCCGGCTGAGGGCGCTGCGCTGCGCGTGCGGGGCTGGGGACCCGATCTTGCCGATATCACCGTCATTCCGGTCGATGCCGATGGCACGATCACCGTGCAGACGGCACATCTCTATGAAACCTCTCCGCTGTTCGCCTGGCTCGGCGTCGACGAGATCACCATCAATTCCTCGCACGAAGAGAGGTACATGGGATGGTAGATCCTCGCGCAGCCTTTTCCTTCTGGCGGGACGATCGCGGCGTGTCCCTGACTGAGGGTCTGATCACGATCCCGATCGTGCTCCTGGTCTTCGCAGCCTTCATCGAGTTCGGTTATGCCATGTCGCAGTGGAACCAGACGGTGAAGGCGCTGCAATATGGTGCGCGTCTTGCGGCCGTATCCGATCCGCTGGTGCCGGCGGCGGACTTCGCCGATGCCTTCCCGAGCGATGCCGACGATCCGCTGAACAATGGCGACGCGACGCCGAACGATTCGACGATATCCCTGACTTGCGGGCCGGCGCTCGCCAACTGCGATGCCGCGGCGTTGAGCCGGATCGTGCAGGGAAGCGACGGCGCCTGCGCGGCGGGGGATCCGCGGCCAGGCATTTGCGACCTCAACTGGCGCATCCAGCCGGAGAACCTGGTGGTGACCTATCAGCGCTCGGGTCTTGGCTATTGGGGCCGGCCGGACGGGCCGGTGCTGACCATGCGGCTGGAAGTCCGCGATATTACATTTGATCTGCCCGTTCTTGGCGGACTGCTCGGGCTCAATGACGTCGTCATTCCTGCCCATCCGGTGACGATTAGCACCGAAGACCTGAAGACATGTTCTACCTGCTAAACCCTTAATATTGCGTGGTAAAGCGAGATGACAGCTCATATGAATTTTGTAGCATCCACTAAAATTCTTGTTCTTTCCGATGATGCGGCTGCGGCGAGCTTCATGCTCGATACGTTCGGTTCGCTTTCGCGTTACGACGTGCGTCATATGGCGCTCTCGGCACTCAGAGATGCAGGACGGGCCGACCTGGCGCAGTTCAATCTGATCGTGCTCGACGTCGACAACGGGGATATGTTGAGCCATCCGGAGCTGTTTACCTTCCGCAACAGCCATCGAAATACGCCGTTGGTGGTCGTCTCCGAAGAGCTGCCCGATGATATGTTGCGGCTGCTGTTCCGCTTGAACGGCAATGACTGGCTGAAGAAGCCGCTCGAACGCCGCTCGCTGATCGATATGATTTCGACCCACGCGCCGACCGAGGGGGCCAGCGAAAGCCGGGTTCATGCCATCGTCTCGGCTGTGGGCGGCGCGGGCGCCAGCGTGATTGCCTCCTCACTCGCGTATGTGCTGGCCCAGCCGACGAAAAACTCCACGCCGCGCGTCGATCTGTTCGACATGGATTTCTCCTCCGGGTCGCTTGGCTACTATCTCAACCTTGTCAACGACTACGATCTGAAGCCGATCATGGCCAATCCGTCGCGTGTCGATCTCGAATTCATCGATCTCGTGCGCAAGCGCCATCCGGGCGGATTTTCCCTGCTGTCGTTCAAGCAACCGTCGGTCCTTTTGACGCCCAAGGGTGCGGAACTCGTGTTGCGAATGCTGGATGTCGCGGCCTTCGAAAGTGATCACACGGTCCTCGATGTCCCCTATTACAACACGCCATGGAAAGAGGATGTGCTGGGATCTGCCAACAGCGTCTGCATTGTCACCGAGATGACGATCCCCGCCCTTCATGAGGCCAAGGATCTCTTTCTCAACCTGGTGCGGCAGCGTGGCACCTCGGACCAGATCTTTATCGTCGTCAATAAATACCGCACCAAGCTCTTCAGCCTTGGTGTGCGCCGGCAGCAAATCGACAAGATCTTCAAGGATGTCCGCGCGCAAGTCATTACCGATGATTGGGAAACCCTGAACGAGGCGGTGAACCGCGGCGTGTTGCCGTTCGAGGTCAATGCGCGTTCCCGTTTCTGCGGCTCGGTAAGCAAGCTCGGAGCGCTCGTTAAATGAACTCGCGCAACGGCAGCAACGAACGAGGGGCGAAGTGCAGCAAGGGAGCGGCATGCAGTCGGGCGATGCGGGGGATCCTGGTCGCGGCGTCCTTCTGGCTCGCAGCCTCATCGACGCAAACTTTGGCGAGCGGGCTGGTGCCGCGAAACCTGGGGCCAATGACGGGCGTCACGGTGACGACCGATGAGAACTATCCGGCCGGCACGATCGTGATCGTCAGCAAGAACCGGACGCTTGATCTTGTCGTCTCCGGCAGCCATGCGATCCGCTACAGGATCGGCGTCGGTCGCGACGGCTTTCGCTGGAGCGGTGTTGTCAAGGTCGGTCACAAGGCCGAATGGCCAGACTGGCGGCCACCGGCCGAGATGAAGGCGCGCGCACCGGACCTTCCCGAGCTTGTGCCTGCCGGCCCGCTCAATCCGCTCGGCGCGCGCGGGATCTACCTCTACCGGGGAAATGCCGACACGCTCTATCGCATTCATGGAACCAACGATCAGTCGACCGTCGGCGGATTCGCATCCTCGGGATGCTTCCGCATGAGCAATGCCGACGTCATTGATCTCTATAGCCGGGTGAAGGTCGGAGCCACGGTGATCGTGAAATAGCCGAACAGGGGGGAAGCTGATGACAAACGGGTTCATCGGACGTTTTTACAAGCAGCGGCAGACGGAAGGCGAGGAGCATTCGGAGGTTGCCGATCTTTCCACGAACGCAGCGGAGACGACGCCGCACTTGCAGGCTGTCGGCGGACCCGTCACGCCGGGACAGGAAACTGCGCTTGGCCGGGATATGGTGGCCGAGCGGGTCAACCTGCATCGTTATCTGTTGGACCGCATCAATCTCGGCATCCTTGACATGCTCGACAATGAGGAGATTGCCACCGAGATCCGGCCGTTGGTCAAGGATTATATCCGGCAGAACAATTTCCCGCTCAATGCCAAGGAAATCAATGATCTGATCCATGACATCACCGACGAGATGCTCGGGCTCGGGCCGATCGAGCCGCTGCTGACCGACGATACCATCGCCGATATTCTGATCAACGGTCACAACAGCGTCTATGTGGAGCGGTCAGGCAAGCTCGAGAGCACGGCTGTCCGCTTCAAGGACGAGGACCACTTGCTTCGCGTGATCAATAAGATCGTCTCCGCCGTCGGGCGTAGGGTCGATGAATCGACCCCCCTCGTCGATGCCCGCCTTAAGGATGGGTCGCGCGTCAACGTCGCCATCAGGCCGATCGCGGTTGACGGGCCACTCGTTTCGATCCGCAAATTCACGCGTTCACCCCTGACGCTGGAGCGTCTGGTCGACTATGGCGCCATGGCCAACGCGATGCGCATCCTGCTGAGCGCTGCGGTCAAAGGCAAGGTGTCGATGATCATCTCGGGCGGTACGGGTTCGGGCAAAACGACCTTGCTCAATGCCCTGTCGTCACAGATATCCCCGAAGGAGCGTTTGGTCACCATCGAAGACGCGGCCGAGCTGCAGCTACAGCAGCCGCATGTCGGGCGGCTGGAAACCCGGCCGCCGACGCTTGACGGTCGCAATGAGATTCGTCAGCGCGAACTCCTCAAGAACGCGCTGCGCATGCGCCCGGATCGCATCATCGTTGGCGAAGTGCGCGGCGAAGAGGCCTTCGACATGCTGCAGGCGATGAACACGGGTCACGAGGGATCGATGACGACCATTCATGCCAACACGCCGCGCGATGCCGTCGGCCGCCTCGAGCAGATGGTCGGCATGGCCGGCATGCCAATGTCCCAGCTCAGTGTCCGTTCACAGATCGCGTCGGCGATCTCGCTCATCGTCCAGGTTCAGCGTCTCAGCGACGGCACGCGCAAGATCGTCTCCGTTTCCGAAATCACCGGCATGGAGGGCGAAGTCGTCCAGATGCAGGAGATCATGAAATTCAAGAAAACCGGTACAGACGACAATGGCCGCATTCGCGGAGAATTCCGAGCTACCGGCCTTCGCCCCCGGTTCGTCGAAGAATTCGCGGAACTCGGCATTATTGTCCCCGCAGCGATTTTCGATCCCGGGACACCTTTGCAAACGGGGGCTAAATGATGTCTCTGACCCTGCTCCTCGTCTATGGCACTGTCTTTATCGCCGCGCTGATTTCCGCCGAAGCGCTGTTGCGCGGCTACTTCAGGAAATCCGAACGCCACAGGGCGGTAAACCATCGCTTGAGCCTGCTTGATGAAAGCGGCGATCATCGCAAGACCTACCGCGACATGCTGAAGGAGCGCGGTGCTGACGAAGACTGGCGATCGCTTCCGCTGATGCAGAGGCTCCAGCGGTTCTATACGCAGTCGGGGATCAAGTTCGATGTGAGTCGATTTGTGCTCTATGCGATAGCCGGCGCATTGGCCGTCTGGCTGGTCGTTCAGTTTCTGGTGCCGAGCAATCTGATCCGGATTCCGATCTTCGTGGCGGTCTGCTTTCTCACCCCCGTCCTCATCGTCTGGCGGGTTCGCGCGATCAGGATGCGCAAATTTACCCAAAAACTCCCCGAGGCGCTTGACGTTGCCGTTCGCAGCCTCGCGGCCGGGCATCCGCTGCCTGCGGCGATTTCTCTTGTGGCACGCGAAATGCCCGATCCCGTCGGCTCCGAATTCGGTCTGCTATCGGACGAACTGACCTATGGGGTGGCGCTTGAGGATGCCCTCGTCAACCTTGCGGATCGCGTCGGTGTGGAAGATCTGAACCTGCTGGCGATATCGCTGAGCGTGCAGGCCGGCACCGGCGGCAATCTCGTCGAAATCCTGCAGAATCTCTCGAAGACGCTGCGTGACCGGTTCATGTTGAGGGCGAAGGTCAAGGCGATCTCTTCGGAGGGGCGCATCACGGCGATCTTCATGTCGCTCTATCCGTTCCTTCTTTACGGAATGATCAAGGCGCTGTCCCCGACCTACTTCGACCCGGTCTGGGACAGCGGCTACGGACCGACCGTGGTGGCCGTGTTGCTGGCCATTATGACAGTCGGAAACATCATTCTCTACAAGATGGTTAACTTCGAATACTGAGGCTGCGATGTTCGGCGAATACGGAATATACCTCGTCGTGTTTTTTTCAGTGCTGATCTTTTCCGCCGCCGCTTCGGAGTTTGTTTTCCGGCGGCGCGAGGTCGGTGTCCGGCTATCGGAAACGGCGGCGCAGGCGGCGGGCGACGAATCCAATTTTAGCGATGCGTCCATTGCCGACCTTGGCGAGGCGGAAAATCGTCTGATTCGCCGCTATTTCGAGATCACCCGGCGCGACACGAATGTCAATTCCACTCAGAACCGCCTGATTCGCGCCGGATATTTCAGTGCCAGCGCAGTCACGACGTTTCAAATGATCCGCGCGCTCGCCTGCGTCGTGGTGCTGGTCGCAACCGTCTGGGCGGTCGACCATTTCTTTCCTGAGATGTCGCGGCTGTCGACCCTGCTGGTCGCGATGTTTGCCGCAGGCATCACCTTTATCTTGGTCAATATCCATATCGACCGGCGCGGCGCCGCCAAGGAGCGGGAGTACCGGCGTCTGTTTCCTGATTTCATGGATATGCTGATTGTCTGTCTGGACGCCGGCATGAGCGTCGAGGCGGCGGCAAACCGCGTCGCACGGGAATTCGTCAGCAAACGGCAGGATTTCGGCCTTCATCTTTCCATCATGATGCTGGAAGTCCGCGGCGGGCGCCGCCTGCGGGAGGCATTGGCCAATCTTGCGACACGATTGCGGATAGACGAGGCCCGGGCACTTTCCGTGCTGTTCCGCCAATCGGAGGAACTCGGAACGAGCGTTACGCAGACCTTGCGGGTCTACAGCAAGGAAATGCGCGATCTTCGCATCGTGCGGGCCGAAGAAAAGGCCAACGCGCTACCGATCAAGATGTTGCTGCCGCTTGGGGCCTTCCTGTTTCCTGTCAGCCTCATCATCGTGCTCGTGCCCGTTGTCGCCCGTGTCGTCAGTCTTCTCATCGGCTTGACGCCCGGTGGATAAAAACAGCGAGGTCAACATGCAGTATTCCCTGGATCAAGACCGTGAAGACGTCGCCCTGGCGCTCGATCGGCGCATGCCGCTGGCGCCGACAAGCCTCGAGGAGACCGGGCTTGAATTGTCGTTCATGCTGAGACTGGCGGCAAAATGCGCAGCCGAGCAGGATACGGTCACGCCATCGCATCTGGCGGGCCGGATGAAATTGCCGAAAGTGCTGATCAATATCCTGATCAAGGAACTGGTGAAGCTGGCCTTCCTGGAGGCGCGCGGGTTGGCGGGTGAGGACGTCAGGTCCGACATTCGCTACGCGCTTTCGACCAACGGTCTGGCATATGCGCATGAGGCGTCACGGCAGTCGCAGTATGTTGGGCCGGCCCCAGTGTCGCTGGAGGCCTTCTGCCGACAGATCCGATTGCAGTCCATCCATGATGAGCGCGTAACGTATGCACGGTTGACCGAGAGCCTCGAAGGGCTGGTATTGTCACAATCCTTGATCGAGAAACTTGGCCCGGCAATGAATTCGGGGCTCTCTATTCTGCTCTACGGCCCGCCCGGCAACGGCAAGACAAGCATTGCCGAACGAACGTCGCGCCTGTTTCTGCAGACGATCTGGGTGCCATACGCCATCGAAGTTGGCGGCCAGGTAATCAGCTTCTATGACGAGGCCGTGCATCAACCCTCTGTCGGAGCGACGGAAAGGCCCTATCCGAAGGCGGATCAGCGATGGATTGAATGCCGCCGTCCGGTCATCAAGACTGGTGGGGAACTCACTCTCGACCTGCTCGACTTGACCTTCAGCGAGGGCTCGACGGTCTATGAAGCACCAATGCATCTCAAGGCGTCTGGCGGCGTTTTCATCATCGACGATTTTGGCCGCCAGCAAGTCGCGCCACAGGCGCTCATCAACCGATGGATCGTGCCGCTCGAACGCGGATATGACTTCCTCACGCTGCATACGGGCAGGAAGTTCAAGGTCCCGTTCGACGAACTTGTCGTCTTCTCTACCAATATCGCCCCAAAGGATCTCTCCGACGAGGCGGGCCTGCGGCGTCTCAAGTACAAAATATATGTGAAAAACCCTTCGCGGGACGACTATATCCAGATCTTCCAGGCGTATGCGGGCAGCGTTTCGGTCGAAATAGTTCAGCGTGATTTGGAATTGTTTCATGATAGCAAGTACAATTGCAACTTTCCGGCGTCCTGCTATCATCCCAAGTACCTGTTGGATTTCATCAGGTCCTATTGCGAATTCAACGCAATGCCCAAGGTTGCATCGCTGGAGATGCTGGAACGGGCGTGGGATGGGGTGTTCACGTTGGACTAGGGAGGTGCCGATGGGACATGATCATCGCAACGCCATAGGCGGATATTAAGGAATTCCTGAGAAACTGGTGTAGCATGCGCGGAGGGTCAAGGTCCGATTCGCGGGGAGTAACGTCGATGACCAGCATTACAAATGTCGATGTCGAATCAGATGGCCCAAGGCCACGCGAGCAAACGGCTAAGGTGCCGCCTGGCTCGAAAGGCGCGCCGTTCATCGCAATCGCGCTGATGCTTCTGCCGTTGAATGCGGGTATTCTGCTCTACACCGCGAAGAATGCCGCCGACGTGCGAGAGAGCGGCGAGATGCTTGCCGCACTCAAGCTGTCGATAGATGGCCTGAAGGTGCAGATCGACAAGCAAGCGCATAACTTCACCAAGGGTGCAAAGGCCGACGACGTGGCGATCATTCGGCAGCGTGTGGACAGCCTGCTGAAAGAAGTGGCGGATCTGGACGGCCGAATGCGTACTGGCCTGTTTGCTTCCGGCGGTGCGCAGATTTTGAGCGCACCCGGCAAGGAGATGATGCAGCATATCGAACCTTCCTTTGGTGCGGTATCGGTTCCTCGCGGAATTCCGAATGACAGCCTGGCCTCGATCGACGCTCAGGGCGTTCCCGTTTCCGACCTGCCGCATTATGAACGATCGGTCTCGCCGGAAGGCAAACTGATTCTTCGGAAAGTGCAATAATCGTCGGATTTGCGGCACGACGCTGCGCGTCTTTTTCGGGCGCAAGAAGCGATTGCAGCGCCTTTGTTGGCCGATTTCTATCCCCGCATGATGTGAGAGTTCGCAATGCGCCTTCTACTGGCGCATTTTCGAGTCCACGGCGACGCGCTGCCCGTGTCTCAGTACATCGTCGAGCGTCAAGCGTTTCTATCGCTGCGCGACGTTCACGCTGTTCTTCATCAGTTCAAGGTTTCGGGCAGTCGTCTCGTTGGTGGGATCGAGTTCGTAGGCCTTGAGGAAATAACGCCGGGCCTTGGGCAACTCACCGCGCAAGAGGTGGGAGTATCCGATATTGTTGTAATAGACGGGCGTGTTGCCGATCATGCGCGAGAGCTGCAGATAAGCGCGGTCGGACGTGTCAAACCGGCCGATCATATCAGACGATGCCGCAAAGCCTAGCCATGCCGCCGGATCTTGGGGAAAGACTGCAACTGCACGCTTGTAAATTGCATATGACTTTCCGTAGTTCTTTTCCTGGAACTGGAGCTTCCCCGTGGTGATCAGCTCGTCGTTCTTGTAGAAGGCCACAGCCGAGTCATCTTCGACAGTCCTCGCGCTGTCGCCAAACGCGGACATGTCTTCGAGACTTGAAGACTGGCATCCGGCCAATGTCGCGAAACCAGCGAGCAACAGCGTAAGGCATCCGACCCTTGATCTGATCTGAAACATTACCATTCATTCCCCCGACTTTCAGATATCTTAGCGGTGCATAAGCATGGGCTCACGGAAAATTCTGATGAAAAAATGCTAACAAAGAAAGAATTGACCGAGTGAGTCGCATTAAAGAGACACATGACGTACTTGTATAGTGTCACTCTTGCAACATAGCTCAATGACACGGCGATCTCTCTAAGGTGAAACGTGATTTTTTGCGAGAACGTAGCAGGCTTGTGCGATACCTAGTCCTGCCCCAAGTGGGGCCGGTCTGGTAATCCATCGTCAAGCGTCATCTTATATATTGATTCGATCGGTACAGCTGCGGCTTGGGGCGAGAGGAAGCGAAGTAGATGCGAAACCCGGTTCTTGCACTCATCCGGCTGGGTCCATCAGCCGTCTATGCGTTGGCGGCGATGTTTCTCATCAGTATGATTCTGCTCACAAATTACCCCTCGGGCACATGGGCATGGTGGCTCCATATGACGATACTCCCGGTGATGCGAGAACCCATCTCTCTGCTCTTGGCCGCTCCCGGCGTCACGTTCTGGAGTGCCCTGACGATATTAACGCTTGCAGCGCTTCTGGGCATCAACCTTGCGATTCGCCCGGAGCGATACCCTAAGACGGGTTTCATTCACGCCCATGTCGCGCTCATCGTTACGGGGCTTGCTATGGTCCGGGTGACGAACGCGCAGGCCGGTCTTTCCAGTTTTTCGCTGCCACAGGTGCTGCGCGGTGACTGGTCGATGCTCCAGATAACGGATTCATTGCTCGGAATGGCGCTGCTCGTTCTCGCCTTCCTTGCTTGTCTTTGTTCTCACATCGCAATAATTCGGCGCATTTGCGCATAATCCGGGGCCGAATGCGGGCTTCAATGAAATTTGGCGTTGATACGCCTCCACTGCTTCCGTGCCGGATTGTGAAGTCTTTTCATTGCGCCCGGAACGTGTCGTTCAGCCTGCCTTGGTGGCCCTGATCGCGTAGCGGTGCTGAATGCCCCGAGCGAGGCCTTTGAAGAGATTCCAGTGTTTTGCCTGGGCGCGATGGATCCTCGCCAGATCGGTATCGATGATCACCGTGTCGAAGCCGCTCTGGCGAAGGAGATCGGCGACCGCCTCCGCGCGCGCGCCTTGCGAGAAATAGACGCGCGAAAGAATGCTGCGATGCGTATCCATCATTGCCGCCGATGCCTGCACCGCATCGCTCTTCAGGATGCGCAGCCGCTGGCCGAAAACGGCGAGCTTGGACAGCAGCCGCTCGAGCGGCGTCGAACTGACGAAATCGCCGTCGACGATCAGCAACGTTCCACCCGGTTTCAGGACACGCAGCCATTCGGCGAAAGCCGCCTTGGGATCGACCAGCGTCCAGACCAGATGCCGGTTGGTGATCACGTCATAGGCGTTGTCCGGCTCCATCGTGTTCTCGGCGTCTCCCAGGCGGAAGCTGATGCTGCGTTTGCGGATCTTTGCCTTGGCGTGGGCGCGCTCCATCATCGGCTCCGCCCAGTCCATGCCCGTCACCCGAAAGCCCAGATCATCCATCAGATGCGAAACGACACCGGTGCCGCTCGCAAGATCAAGCGCGGCGCGACCATTGCCCGGACCGAGGTGCCGCAGAAACAATTGGTGCCAGGCGGCGCGCTCCTTCTCTGAAAAGATCTCGTGGCCGGGCGATTGGTCGAAGGTGGCGGCCCGTTCCGACCAGTATGCCTTGATCTCGGCGCGCAGGTCGTAGTTCGTCAGTCTTTCGATATTGCTCATCGTCATGTCCCGGATTTGCGCGTGCCAGTTTCGTAACTTCCTGGAATCTTTCTAAAAGATAAAACTTGACTGTCAATATCATGAAATATTAAAAGCCCCGCAGTTTCCCCGATGGAGTGATGGCAATGAATGTGTTCGGTAGGGTGGCCTTGGCCGCTGTGGGTTTCTGCGCGCTTTTTTCCAGCACGTCCTTTGCCGGTGAGAAAGTCACCATCAAGGACGTGACCGGTCGCGACGTCGAAGTCAGCGTGCCCGTCGAGCACGTCATTCTCGGCGAAGGCCGGCAGATATATTTCGTTGCCGCTCTCGATACCGACGCGCCGTTCAGCCGCGTTGTTGGCTGGCGCGACGATTTCAAGAAGGCCGATCTCGACGGCTACAACGAATATCTCGCCAAGTTTCCGGAAATGGACAAGCTGCCGACCTTTGGCGGCATGAAGGACGGCACATTCGACATCGAGCAGGCCGTCGCCCTGAAGCCCGACATCATCATCATGAACATCGATGCCAAGACGGCGACCGAAGAGGCCGGCTATATCGAAAAGCTCGGCAAGGTCGGCATCCCGCTCGTCTATGTCGACTTCCGCGAGAAGCCGATGGAAAACACCGAGACCAGCATGCGTGTCATCGGCGCGCTGTTCGGCAAGCTGGATAAGGCCGAGGAATTCATCTCATTCCGCGCCGAGCAGATTGCCCGCGTCACTGACGTGCTCGCCAAGGCCGATGCGAAGAAACCGCTGGTTTTCATGGAGCGCGCGGGCGGCTATTCCGACGATTGCTGCATGTCATTCGGCAGTGAGAATTTCGGCAAGATGGTCGAGCTTGCCGGCGGCGTCAACATGGCCAAGGACATCATTCCGGGCACGTTCGGCACGGTCAATCCCGAGCAGATCATCGCCTCCAATCCGGACCAGATCATCGTCACCGGCGCCAACTGGGAACTCTATGTGCCCGGCGGCAACTGGGTCGGCGTCGGCCCGGGCGCGGATCCGAAGGAATCGGTTCACAAGCTTGCCAACCTGATGCAGCGCCCTGCGTTCACCGGCGTCAAGGCCGTCAAGGACAACAATGTCCACGCCATCTGGCACCAGTTCTACAACAACCCCTACCAGTTCGTCGCCGTGCAGCAGATCGCCAAGTGGCTGCATCCGGAGCTGTTCAAGGATCTTGATCCGGACGCCACCTTCAAGGAACTGCACGAGCGCTTCCTGCCCGTCGACTACAAGCCTGGGTACTTCGCCTCGCTCGCGGTTGCAGGCTGATCGGAAGGACAGACCGGCACGGGGCGGGCTTTCCGCCCCGGTGTCGTTTGGCCAAATTGCTTTTCGAAGGACCCGACAATGAAAACGCTCAAATTCGCGATCCTTGCCCTCACAGGTCTTTTTGCGCTTGTCGCCGGGCCGGCTGTGGCCGAAAAGACCGTCATTACCGACGTCACCGGCCGCAAGGTCGAGCTTGACCTGCCGGCGAAACGTGTCCTCCTGGGCGAAGCCCGGCAAGTTCATGTGATCGCGGCGCTGAAAGGCGACAAGACCTTTGAAACGATTGTCGGCTGGCGTGACGATCTCGTTAAGAAGGACGCGGACACCTATGTGAGCTATCGCGACCGCTTCCCCGACATCGAGAAACTGCCGCGCTTCGGTTATGTCGGCAACGGCACCTTCAATCTGGAAGCCGCAATCGCGCTCAAGCCGGATCTATTGACGCTCAATCTGGAATCGGTGAAGGCGGCCGAGGAGGCCTCTCTCGTCGAGAAGGCTGCAGCAGCCGGCATTGCCGTCGTCTATCTCGATTTCCGCGTCGATCCGGAGAAGAACACCGAAAACAGCATTGCCCTGCTCGGCGAGATTTTTGGCGCGGAGGAAAAAGCCAAGGCCCTGACCGACTATCGCCGGGCGCAGATTGCCCGGGTGACGGACCGGCTTGCCGCGGCCAAGCCCGCCTTTCCGAAGGTCTTCATCGAACGCTCGCCGGGCATTTCCGGCGATGTCGCCTGCTGCCGCACATTCGGCCCGGTCAATTTCGGCCGGATGGTCGAGCTTGGCGGCGGCCACAATATCGGTTCCGACGTGACTACCGGAACGTTCGGCGATCTCAATCCGGAACAGCTCGTTGTGGCGAACCCGGACCATGTCATCGTGACCGGCGCCAACTGGGCGGCGGAGTCCGATATCAAGCAGTTCGTCAATGTCGGACCGGGGGCCGATCCGGAGGCGGCGCGCCAGAAACTTGCCGATCTCATGCAGCGGCCCGCTTTCCCGGGCTTGAAGGCAGTCAAGCAGAACCAGGTCCACGCAGTCTGGCACCAGTTCTACGGCAATCCTTATGATTTCGTCGCGATCCAGCAATTCGCCAAATGGTTCCACCCTGAGCTTTTCGCCGATCTCGATCCGGAGGAAACATTCAGGGACTTCCATCAGAAGTTCCTGCCGGTCATCTATCGCACGGGCTATTTCGTCTCTGTTGAAGCGGGAGACATGTGATGACGCTGGCCCTGGCTGAATCCATTGAAGAAGCCGGCGGCGGGCGCTACCGCGCCCTTGCCTTTCGCCGCATGGTCTTGATCCTGTGTCTTGTTACGGCGCTGTTCCTCAGCGTCGCGGTGGATATGGCGCTCGGACCGGCAAATTACGCGCTTTCGGATGTTCTGAAGGCACTGTTTCAGCCGGCCTCGGTCGATGACCAGTTGCGTGTCGTTATCTGGGATATCCGTATGCCGATCGCGCTGATGGCGGTCACGGTCGGTGCTTCGCTTTCGGTCGCCGGCGCGCAGATGCAGACGATCCTCGCCAATCCCCTGGCGAGCCCTTTCACGCTCGGCATCTCGGCGGCTGCAAGTTTCGGTGCGGCGCTGGGGCTTGTCGGTGGAGTGGTGATCTTCCCGGTCGCCGTCCATTACATGGTACCGATCAACGCCTTCCTGATGGCTATGATCGCAGCGCTGTTCATCCATTTCGCCTCAACCATGCGCGGTGTCACTGTCGAGACCATCGTTCTTCTCGGTATCGCCCTTGTCTTCACCTTCAATGCGCTGCTCTCACTGCTGGAATATCTCGCCTCGGAGCAGGCACTGGCTGCCGTCGTCTTCTGGACCATGGGCAGTCTCACCAAGGCGACCTGGGTCAAGGTCTGGGTGACCGCTGCCATACTCGTCTTTGCCGTTCCGCTGTTTGCCCGTCGCGCCTGGGCGCTGACGGCGCTGCGGCTCGGCGACGACAAGGCAGCGAGCTTCGGCATCAACGTGCGCGGGCTTCGCCTCGAAACCATGATGCTGGTCAGTCTTCTCGCCGCGATCCCGGTCTCCTTCGTCGGCACCATCGGATTCATCGGCCTGGTCGGGCCGCATATTGCGCGCATGCTGGTCGGCGAGGATCAGCGTTTCTTTCTTCCGGCCTCGCTTGTCTGTGGTGCTCTGCTGTTGTCTGTGACCTCGGTCGTGTCGAAAACGATCATTCCCGGCGCCATTCTGCCGATCGGCGTCATCACCGCGCTTGTGGGGGTTCCCTTCTTCTTCGTACTCATTTTCAGCAACCGGAGGCGGTCATGGTAAGTCTCGCTCTGAAGGGGCTTGGCGCGAAGTACGGCAAGCATGTCGTCCTGTCCGGCGTCGATACCGACGTGCTCGCCGGTGGCGTCATCACCGCCGTGATCGGCCCCAACGCGGCCGGCAAATCCACGCTTTTCAAGCGTATCGCGGGCCTCACGTCCGGGCCGGGGACTGTGTATCTCAGCGATACCGACAAGGGGCCGGAAACGATCTGCTACATGCCGCAGGACACCGGTGCCAATGCGGTCCTGACGGTCTATGAATCGATTTTGCTGGCAGCCAAGCAGGGATCCGGCTGGAAGGTTCACGACCGGGATCTCACGGATATCGACCATGTCCTGCAGGCACTCCGGATCGACGATCTCGCCTTTCGCGGCCTCGGCGAGCTCTCCGGTGGCCAGCGCCAACTGGTGTCGATTGCCCAGGCACTCGTGCGCAAGCCGGAGATTCTGCTGATGGACGAGCCGACCTCGGCTCTCGATCTGTTTCGCCAGATTGAGGTGCTGGGTTTCATGAAGGCGCTGGCAGCCCGATCGGGCATGGCGGTGCTGATCGCGCTGCACGATCTCAACCATGCGCTTCGCTATTGCGACAACACGATCGTCATCGCCGACGGAAAGATGGCCGCAAGCGGGCTGACGGCCGATGTCATCACGGAAGGCATGCTGCGTGACATCTACCGGGTCGAGGCGCGGCTTGAAGCCTGCTCGCAAGGGAAACCTCTGGTGATCGTCGACAATTCCATCATCTGATCGCACCGGGAAGGCGGAAGTCGCGATCCTTGGTGACGTTCGGCGACCTTCGGCGGTTGTGCGGGCGTTCAAAGCCCTGACCTGTTTCCGGTCGATGTCGAAGGTTCGAGCTTACATGGCGACAAAAAGAAGCGGCGCCGCACGATGTCGGCGCCGTTTTTCATGATGGCGAGGTTTTTCTCCCGGCTTATTCCGCCGCTTCCAGCCCCGGCAACGTCGGCTGTGCGTGCAATTGCGTCACGGTGGCGGGCGTCTCGGCGGGAGCCACATGCGGCCCGGTCTTCTTCAGCGGCCTGTTGCCGGAAAGCGCGCGGACGATGACGTAGAACACCGGCGTCAGGAACAGGCCGAACAGCGTCACCCCGATCATGCCGGAGAACACTGCGACCCCCATGGCGTGGCGCATCTCCGCACCGGCGCCGGTGGAGGTCACCAGCGGCACGACGCCCATGATGAAAGCCATGGAGGTCATCAGGATCGGGCGCAGGCGAAGCCGGCTGGCCTTGATCACCGCATCGAAAGGCTTGGCTCCCTCGAACTCCAATTCACGCGCGAATTCGACGATCAGGATGGCGTTCTTCGCCGACAGTCCCACCAGCACGATCAGGCCGATCTGGGTGAAGACATTGTTGTCGCCCGCCGTCAGCCAGACGCCGGCAAGGGCGGCGAGCAGCGCCATCGGGATGATCATGATGATCGATAGTGGCAGCGACAGGCTTTCATATTGCGCTGCCAGCACAAGGAAGACGAGCAGGATCGACAGCGGGAAGATCAGCACGCCGGTATTGCCGGCAATGATCTCCTGATAGGTCAGTTCCGTCCATTCGAAGCTGACGCCTGCGGGCAGGGTCTCCGCCGCGATGCGTTCGACGGCGGCGCGGGCCTGCCCGGAGGAGTAGCCGGGTGCCGTGTTGCCGTTGATATCGGCAGAGAGGAAGCCGTTGTAACGCATGGCGCGTTCCGGCCCGGCACTGGAACTGACGTTCAACACTGCCGACAGCGGGATCATCTCACCGGAGTTCGAGCGGACCTGCAGCTTGCCGATGTCTTCGGCCTGGGCGCGGTAGGCGGCATCGGCCTGGACACGGACGGAATAGGTCCGGCCGAACTTGTTGAAGTCGTTGACGTAGACCGAGCCCAGATAGATCTGCAGCGTGTTGAAGATCTCCGTCAGCGGCACGTTCAGCTGCCGGGCCTTGGCGCGATCAACGTCGGCATAGAGCTGCGGAACGTTGACCTGGTAGCTCGAGAACATGCCAACCAGTTCGGGCGTGGTATAGGCCTTGGCCATGAAGCCCTTTACGGCTGTATCGAGAGCCTCGTATCCGAGCCCCGCCTTGTCCTCCAATTGCAGCTTGAAGCCGCCGATCGCGCCGAGACCCTGGACGGGCGGTGGCGGGAAGATGGCGCTGAAGGAATCCTGGATGACCGAGAGTTCCTGGTTCAGCCGCGCGGCAATTGCGCCGGCCGAAAGATCTGGAGTCGTGCGCTCTTCGAAGGGTTTCAGCGAAAGGAAGACGATGCCGGCATTGGACGAGTTGGTGAAGCCGTTGATCGACAGGCCGGGGAAGGCGATGGCGTCTTCGACGCCGGGCACCTTGAGCGCTATGTCGCTGATGCGGCGGATGACATCCTCCGTCCGGTCGAGCGAAGCGCCGTCCGGAAGCTGGGTGAAGCCGACGAGATACTGCTTGTCCTGCGGCGGCACGAAACCGCCCGGCACGGCCTTGAAGAAGAAGACGGTCGCGCCGATGAGGAGCAGATAGACACCCATCATCAGCGTCTTGCGCGAGATCACGCCCTTGACGCCGGCGCTATAGCCATTCGCACCGCGCGTGAAGACCGCATTAAAGCCGCGGAAGAACCAGCCGAACAGGAAATCCATGATCCGGGTCAGACGGTCTTTCGGCGCATCATGTCCACGCAGCAGAAGAGCGGCGAGGGCCGGCGACAGGGTGAGCGAGTTGAAGGCTGAGATAACCGTCGAAATGGCGATCGTCAGGGCGAACTGCTTGTAGAACTGGCCGGTGAGGCCGGAGATGAAGGCCAGCGGCACGAAGACGGCGACCAGAACCAGCGCGATCGCGATGATCGGGCCGGAGACTTCCGACATCGCCCGGTAGGTCGCTTCGCGCGGGGCAAGGCCGTTTTCGATGTTTCGCTCGACGTTCTCGACGACGACGATCGCGTCGTCGACGACGATACCGATGGCAAGCACCAGCCCAAACAGGCTGAGCGCGTTAATCGAGAACCCGAAGAGCTGCATCATCGCGAAGGTGCCGACGATCGATACGGGAACGGCGATCAGCGGGATGATCGAGGCACGCCATGTCTGCAGGAAGATGATGACGACGATGACGACGAGGGCGATGGCTTCGAGCAGCGTGTGAATGACCGCCTCGATCGAGGCGCGCACGAATTGCGTCGTGTCGTAGACGATCTCGTAATCGACATCCTGCGGCATTGTCGCCTTGATGTCTTTCATCACGGTGCGAACCTGGTCGGCGATCTCGATCGCGTTCGACCCAGGGGCCTGGAAAACGGGAACGGCAACGGCCTGCTTGTTGTTGAGCAGCGAGCGCAGCGAGTATTCGGCCGAGCCAAGCTCGATGCGGGCGACATCGCGCAATCGCGTGATCGCTCCCGTCGGGCTCGTCTTGATGATGATCTCGCCGAACTCTTCCTCGCTTTGCAGCCGCCCCTGCGCGTTGACGGACAATTGCAGGTCGACGCCCTCGAGATTGGGCGAGGAACCGATGACGCCGGCGGCGGCCTGGATGTTCTGGGCGCGGATTTCGTTGACGACGTCGGAAGCTGAAAGGCCGAGTTCGGCCATCTTCTGCGGGTCGAGCCAGATGCGCATCGAATAATCGCCGGAACCGAACAGTTGCACCTGTCCGACGCCGTCGATGCGGGCGAGCCTGTCCTTGACGTTGATCAGCGCGTAGTTGCGCAGATAGGTCATGTCGTAGCGGCCTTCGGGGGAGGTCAGGTGCACGACCATCATCAGGTCGGGCGAGCTCTTGACGGTGGTGACGCCAAGGCGGCGCACCTCTTCCGGCAGGCGCGGCTCGGCCTGGCTGACACGGTTCTGCACGAGCTGCTGTGCCTGGTCCGGATCGGTGCCGAGCTTGAAGGTGACGGTCAGCGTCATCAGGCCGTCCGTGGTCGCCTGGCTGCTCATATAGAGCATGTCCTGGACGCCGTTGATCGATTCCTCCAGCGGCGTTGCCACCGTTTCGGCGATCACCTTGGGGTTGGCGCCGGGATAATTGGCGCGCACCACGACGGACGGCGGCACGACATCGGGATATTCCGAGATCGGCAGGATCGTCATGGCGATCAGGCCGCCGAGGAAGATGAGGAAGGAGAGAACGCCCGCGAAGACCGGGCGATCGATGAAGAATCTGGAGATATTCATGGCGCGATCGCCCTTGTTCTTAAGTGCCGGTAACGGCTTACTGTGCGATGGAGGCCTGCAACGCTGTGTTCGCGCCGGCACTCATCGAGACCATTTCGGGTGCGACGAGCGAGCCGGGGCGAACGCGCTGCAGGCCGTTGACGACGATGCGTTCCTCAGCCTTCAGACCTGATGTCACCACCCGCAGGCCGTCGGATTTCGCGCCGACGGTGATTTCGCGGTATTCGGTGGTGTTGTCGGGCTTGACGACCATCACGTATTTCTTGTTCTGGTCGGTGCCGATCGCCCGTTCATGAACGAGTACGGCGTCTTCCGTCTTCGCCTGGCCCATGCTCAGCCGGGCAAATTGTCCCGGCATCAGAGCGCCATTGGCATTGTCGAACACCGCCCGCACCCGGATGGTGCCGCTTTGCGGATCGACGCTGTTGTCGACGAGCTGGAGCTTGCCCTTGATATCCGGGCGACCGGCGACATCCATGCGCACCGGAACGCGATCGAGGAAGTTGCGGGCATTCACGCCCTCCGGCAGTTCGGCAAGGATACCGGAGACGATCTGTTCATCTGCCTCGAAGCTCGCATAGATCGGGCTCAGCGACACCAGCCGCGTAAGGATCGGCGAGGACGGACCGGCGGCGATGAGGTTGCCGGCGGTGATCTCGATCTTGCCGACACGGCCGGCGATCGGGGCGCGGATTTCCGTATAGCTCAGATTGAGCTCGGCCGATTGCAGCACGGCGCGGGCGGCTTCCAGATCAGCCTCGGCACTTGCCTCACCATTCAGGCGCTGGTCGTAGTCGCTTTGCGATACGGCATTGGAGGCAAGCAGTTGCTTGCCACGCTTCAGTTCGGTGCGCGCCAGGGAAGCCCGGGCCTCGGCTGCGGTTACGCTTGCCTTGGCGCGGGCGACTTCTGCCTGATAGGGGGCCGGGTCGATGGTGACGAGCAGGTCGCCCTTCGCGACGATCGCGCCTTCCTGGAAATGAACGGACTGGATCGCGCCGGCGACGCGTGAACGCAATTCGACGTGATCGATCGCCTCCAGCCGGCCGGAGAATTCGCTCCATTGGGTCACGGGTTTTGCCTCAACGATGGCGACAGAGACAGGAACGGCGACCGGCGCGGAGGCCGTTGCGTCGGCCGCATTGCCGGTGCCGGACGGGCTGCCCTGCAGTTCGAAGACGATCGTCGGTGCAATGGTTGCTGCCGCAAGGACGAGGCCCGTTATAAAAAGTCTATTTCTAAAAGTTCCGAAAGACATGGCGCTATCCTGAATGTCTGGCCCTAGATGGGGGCTGCCGTCATCCTTCGTGGGAAGCGAGGGATTTGGGTGAGGGTTGCATTGACGTTCAATACCGGTCGGTATAGAAATA
The DNA here is from genome assembly GCF_964254145.1 of Pararhizobium sp. LjRoot235. NCBI lineage: Bacteria > Pseudomonadati > Pseudomonadota > Alphaproteobacteria > Hyphomicrobiales > Rhizobiaceae > Pararhizobium > Pararhizobium sp. LjRoot235. The sequence goes on from NZ_CAXUSP020000001.1 coordinate 732,903, forward strand.
TGTTTTAGAACCGGTCACTGTCAATGGAATAGCTTACCGATCGGTATAAAAAAATCGGGAGGGCCCGCCCCGTGGGACGGCCAAGAGAGTTCGACGTCGATGAAGCCCTTGAAACGGCGATGGAGTTGTTTTGGCGGAAGGGCTACGAAGGCACGTCTCTCGCCGATCTGACCGAGGGAATGGGCATCACCAAGCCGAGCCTCTACGGCGTCTTCGGCAATAAGGAGGGGCTATTCCTGAAGGCGCTTGAGCGCTACGAGCGCACAAAAATGGCCTTTTTTCACAGGGCGCTCGAGGACCCCCGGGCCCGCGTTGTCGCGGAAAAGATCTTGCATGGCTTTGCCGATGCGCAGACGGCGGAAAAGGACCCGAGCGGATGCATGGGCATCAACGGTGCGCTCGCCTGCAGCGAGGCTGCAGCCGAAATCCAGAAGTGCCTGATCGAGAACCGTCATCGCGGCGAGCGGGAATTGGCCAAGCGGTTCGAGCGCGCTGCAGCGGAAGGTGATCTGCCGCCCGGCCACGAGCCCCATGATCTTGCCCGCTATATCATGACGATCTCGCAAGGAACGGCCATTCAGGCTGCGTCGGGTGCGGATCGGCCGGCACTTTATCGGGTCATCGACATGGCGCTGGAATTCTGGCCGGGACCGGTCGCTCAAGACCGTTGATCACATCCGTCGATCGAGTTCCATATACAACGTCTTCAGTGTTTTGGCGATTAATCAGTCGTCGGTCGTTTTTCCGCTGCGCGATTCCAGCCGATACCGATTGCCGGGATAGACGAGCCGGGCAAAGGAGACGACGCGCTTGGACGACCAGGTGCGCCGGCGGATGAGCAGGCAGGGCTCGGTGCGCAGGATCACCAGAAGCTTGCATTCCCAGGGCTGCGGCATGGCTGCTTCAACGATGTGCTCTGAGCCGCTCAAGGGCGCCTCGGCGGTCAGGTAGGCGTTCGGCGTCTGTTTGGTGAAATCCTGGTCGAGGTAGCCGGGTGCGGCTTCGGGATTGACGAAACGGTCCTCGATCTGCACCGGAACGCCGTTTTCGCTGTGCACGATCAGCGAATGAAACACCGGTGCGCCGATCGACAGGCCGAGCGCGTCGGCTACGTCCGGTGCTGCTTTCTCCTGCGCCAAAACGATCACCGAAGCCTGATGCACATGGCCTCGCTCGTCGATCTCCTCGGCAATGTTGCGCACTTCGAATAGTTCTGAATAGCCCTTGCGTTCGGCAACAAAGGAGCCGACGCCCTGGATGCGCACCAGTTCGCCCTCGCTTGCCAGTTCGCGCAGCGCCCGGTTGGCGGTCATCTTGCTGACGCCCAGTTCGGCGACCAGCTCGTTCTCCGAGGGGACGCGGTGTTTGGGCGGCCATTCGCCACTCTGGATCCGGTCGAGGATCATTTGCTTGACGCCGGCATAAAGCGGTGCGCCGTCATTGTCGCCGCTGTCCCACTTCAGTTGAGCGGTCTGCTCGTTGCTGCGTTTCATATGCTCATTCCTTGGGCGAAACTAAATTTGCATCCAGATGCGGCGCCCTCTTGCATACCATAAAAATTTGCATATGGTACCATATACAACATGGATGTTCAGGGTCATTTTCCAAGGCTCACCATCCAACACTGCATTTGTAAAGCCGGCGCAAGATCGGCGGATGTTGTTTGAAGACAAACCTCAGAGGAACCTGAATATGAACCTATCCAAATTTCTGATGGCTAGCGCCATCGCATTCGCAGCGCTTGCCGCTCCGCTGGCTCAGGCCAAGGACTGGAAGACGGTCACCGTAACGCTCGAAGGCGCTTATGCGCCCTGGAACCTGACCAATCCCGACGGAACGCTCGGCGGCTTCGAGCCGGAGCTTGCCAAATATCTCTGCGATCACATGAAGGTCGAGTGCAATCTCGTCGCTTCCGACTGGGACGGCATGATCCCGGCGCTCAATGCCGGCAAGTTTGACGTGATCATGGACGCGCTGTCGATCACCGATGAGCGTAAGAAAATCATCGACTTCACCATTCCCTACGCTCATACCCACGCCGCCTTCGCGACGCTGAAGGATGGTCCGCTGGCAAATGCCGCCGGCACCGGCACCGTCGTCAAGCTCGATCCGGGCGCGACCGGCATCAAGGAAGTCGAGGCGATGAAGGCAGCCTTTGCCGGCAAAACGATCGGCATCCAAGCCGCGACCGTCTATTCCAAGTTCATCTATGACAATTTCGGCGATGTTGCCACCGTGCGCGAGTACAAGACCGGCGCCGAGCGCGACCTCGATCTCGAAACCGGCCGTATCGATCTCGTCTTCGACGACGCCGTCTATCTGATCTCCGCCTTCGAGAAGGCCAATGGCACGCTCGCCTTCACTGGTCCTGAACTCGGCGGCACGATCTTCGGCAGCGGCGAGGGCCTCGGCATCCGCCAGGCTGACACCGACCTGCGCGACATGTTCAACAAGGCCATCGAGGCAGCACTTGCCGACGGCACGGTCAAGACCTTGTCGATGAAGTGGTTCAAGACCGACGTTACCCCCTGATCCCAAGTTTGCCCGCCGCTTGCTATTTTGCTTGTGGCGGGCACACTTGCTGCGGCGGGCTGCCCTTGTCGAGGCGCGGCCTTCCAAATCCACCCTGACGATCGGGAAGCCGGCTTTGCCGGAAACGACGGGACGCCTGCGGCATGGCATTATTTCAATTGATCGGATTTGGCCCCACCGGCTGGGGCGGGTTGCTTCTGGTAGCAGCGTTGATGACGCTTTGCGTCACCGCCGTTGCGCTGTTGATCGGCGCCATCCTCGGCGCGCTGGTCGCCTGGGCCAAGCTGTCGGGCAGCAAGATATCGCGAACACTTGGCGGCACCTATACCACCGTTTTTCGCGGCGTTCCCGAGTTGCTGATCATCTATCTCGTCTATTTCGGCGGATCGAGTGCAGTGACCGCCATCGGTACAGCCATGGGCTTTGAGGGCTTTCTCGGCCTTCCGTCCTTTGCGGCCGGCGCGCTCGCCGTCGGCATCATCTCCGGCGCCTATCAGGCCGAGGTTTTCCGCGGTGCTTTTCTCGCCATCCCAAAGGGCGAGCTCGAGGCGGCGCAAGCCATTGGCATGAACCGGAGTTTGCGCTTCCGCCGCATTATCGGTCCGCAGGTGTTCCGTTTTGCCATTCCCGGCATCGGCAATGTCTGGCAGCTCAGCCTCAAGGATTCGGCGCTCGTCTCGGTGACCGGGCTTGCAGATCTCATGCGAACCAGCCAGGTCGCCGCCGGTTCGACGCGCCAGCACTTCCTGTTCTTCATCGTCGGCGGCTGTCTCTACCTGATCCTGACGAGCTTCTCGGACCGCCTCTTCACCAGCGCCGAAAAGCGCGCCAATCGCAGCATGCCGACCAGCCTCGGCCAGGCCTGATCAAGGAGACGCGCGATGGATATCGCCTTCATGTTCGAGACCATGCAAACGCTGCTGGCCGCGCTGCCGATGACGCTGGCGTTGTTTGTTCTCTCTGTCTTTTTCGGCGGTCTGCTGGCCCTCGTCATCGTCTGGATGCGGGTGAGCGGCAATGCGATCGCCCGCAAGTTTGCCAAGAGCTATATCTTTATCTTCCGCGGCTCGCCGCTGTTGATCCAGATGTTCCTGATCTTCTACGGCCTCGGGCAGTTCGGCTTCATCCGCTACAGCTTCCTCTGGCCGGCACTGCGCGAACCCTTCGTCTGCGCGGTGCTGTCCCTGGCGCTCTGCACGGCAGGGTATACGGCCGAAATCTTCCGCTTCGGCCTGCGCGCCATTCCGGCCAAGGAGATCGAGGCGGCCCGCTCGGTTGGCATGTCCGGCTTTCTGCTGACGCGCCGTATCCTGGCGCCGATCGCGTTTCGCCACGCGCTGCCGGCCTATTCGACGGAAGTGGTAATGATGGTGAAATCGACGGCGCTTGCGAGCCTCGTCACAGTCTGGGAAGTCACCGGTGTCGCCCAGCGGCTGATTTCGCAGACCTACCGCACGATGGAAGTGTTCCTCTGCGCCGCCGCCATCTATCTCATCCTGAATTTCCTGATCCTGCAGGCCATGGCGCTGCTCGAATACAAGCTGACCCCGCACCGCCGCGCGGCTCCGCTCTTTCCGGTGCCGCAGCGATGACCCCGACGACCCTCAACCAGACTGGAACGACCATGGCAGGCACGACCCGGCTTTCCGTCCGCAATATCCGCAAGAGCTTCGGCACGCATGAGGTGCTGCGCGGCATCTCGCTCGATGCCCGCGACGGCGACGTCATTTCGCTTCTCGGCGCCAGCGGCTCGGGCAAGTCGACCTTCCTGCGTTGCATCAACCTGCTGGAAATTGCCGATCACGGCGAGATCTCCGTCGATGGCGAACTGATCCAGATGGAGCAGCGCGGCGGCAAGAACGTGCCGGCCAACCGGCGTCAGGTGGATCGTATCCGCTCGGAGCTCGGCATGGTGTTCCAGTCGTTCAATCTCTGGTCCCACATGACCATTCTTGAAAACGTCATCGAGGGGCCGGTTCACGTGTTGAAACGGCCACGCGCCAAATGCATCGCCGAGGCGGAAGTCCTCCTGGAAAAGGTCGGCATCGCCGAGAAGCGCAATGCCTATCCCGCGCATCTGTCGGGCGGTCAGCAGCAGCGCGCGGCGATCGCCCGTTCGCTGGCGATGAAGCCGAAGGTGATGCTGTTCGACGAGCCGACCTCGGCGCTCGATCCGGAGCTGGTCGGCGAGGTGCTCCGCGTCATGCGCTCGCTTGCCGAAGAGGGCATGACCATGCTGGTCGTCACCCATGAAATGAGCTTCGCCCGCAACGTCTCTAACCGGGTGATCTTCATGAAGTCCGGCGAGATCGACAGTGATGGTGCGCCGGAGGAATTGTTCGGCTCCGGCGGTTCCCCCAACTTTCGCCAGTTCATCGGCAATTTCGGAGGCTGATCGTGCAGGATATCGTGCTCGAAACGGCACTCGACTGGCGTGCCGTGGCGGCGGTTGCCGATGGTGCGGCCCTTTCCCTGTCCGATAGTGCGCGCCAGCGGGTCGAGACCGCCAGCCGCATCGTTGCGGCGATCGTTGAAAGCGGCGTGCGCGCCTATGGTGTCAATACCGGCGTCGGCGCACTTGCCGACACCGTCGTCGATCGACCCTGCCAGAGCCGCCTGTCGCGCAACATCGTTCTCAGTCATGCCTGCGGCGTCGGTCCGCTATTGGAGCCACGCGAAGTGCGCGCCATCATCGCAGCTCAGATTGCCAATTTTTCCCATGGTCATTCTGGCGTTCGCCCAGTGATCGTAGAGACCTTGCAGGCTTTCCTTCGCAAAGACTGTATTCCCGATGTGCCGTCTAAAGGTTCCGCCGGTTATCTCACCCATAACGCCCATATCGCGCTGGTGCTGATCGGTGAGGGCGGGGCGCGGCTGAAGGGGATGTCCGTGACCGGAGCCGAGGCGCTGAAAGTTCTCGGCATCGCGCCGCTTGTATTGCAAGCCAAGGAGGGTTTGAGCCTCGTCAATGGCACGGCCTGTTCCACCGGGCTCGGAGCGGTGGCATTGGCGCGGGCCGAGCGGCTCCTTGAGTGGGCGGATGCCATCGCGGCGCTGACCATCGAAGCGCTCGGATGTCAGGCGGCAGCGTTCGAGGCGCCGGTGCTGGCGCTTCGCAAGTCGAAAGGAATCGACAAGGTTGGCAAGGTGCTGCGTGACCGCCTCGCGGGCAGCGGTCTGATCGAGGCTGCCAAAGGCGCGCGCACGCAGGATGCCCTGAGCCTTCGTTCCGTCCCGCATGCGCACGGCGCCGGCTGGGATGTATTTGATTTCGCCGGTTCTATCGTCAATCAGGAACTTGCCTCCGTCACGGACAATCCGGCTGTCTCCGGTACGCCGGAAGCGCCGATTGTCTCGTCCGAAGCCCACGCCGTTGCGCCCGCCCTCGGACAGGCTCTGGACAGTCTGGCGGTCGCCGTCGCCCAGATATCGGCGATGAGCGAGCGGCGGATCGACCGGCTGGTCAATCCGCTGGTGAGTGGTCTCCCCGCCTTCCTGGCTGATGATCCGGGTGCTGGATCCGGCTTCATGATCGCGCAATATTCAGCCGCGGCACTTGCTGCGGAAAACCGGCGCCTCGGCGCACCGGCTAGCCTCGATGGCGGAATTACCTCGGCGCTGCAGGAAGACTTTCTCGCGCATCCGACGGCTGCCGCCAACAAGCTGCTGGCGGTCATCGACAATGCCGAGCAAATCCTCGGCGTCGAATTCGCCGCCGCCGCGCAGGCCCAGGATTTCAAGGCCGGTGTTGCGCAGCGGGCAAGCGGCACGGACGTGCTCCATCGCCATATCCGCGCGGCCGTGCCACGCTATGCCGACGACCGGCCGCTCGGCCGGGATCTGGAAAAGGTACGCGATCTCCTGCGGGCATCGCCGCCGCCCGCCAGCGTTTAGACTCCGCCCATGTCAACGTTGCGGTTATAGGACGCGATGGAACTGTTTCGGGCTGCCGAGAGGCGCAACTGTGACGTCAACCGTAATTACCAGGCGGTTGCGCAAAGCCTCAGACGGGCGAGATGTGGATCAGATAGGCCTCCGTCGGCATGTCGGAGGTAATCAATACGATGCCTTCCAGGATGGCGCAGTCCAACCTGGCAAGTTCAACTGCGTGATCTCCGCAATCGATCCGTATATTGCCGAGCGACAGAAGCAGGGTGACGCCGCCCTCCGCATCCAGGTGATGCTGCCCCTCGACAATACGCTTTTCGACCTGATGCACCCATTGGCCTCGCCTGGTCATGACGTTGAGATCGATGATCGTATCTGAAACCAGCCGCGCGGATGTTGGTGCATCTGCCGGAAAGGCAAGCGGCTCGGATGCTTGCGTCAGAACGACCGGCGCCCTCCCGGCGATCCTGAGTTCCATGCCGTCTCCCTGGAGGATTGACAGGGTGCGGTCGATGCCGGGAAAGACGGAGAAGGGACCGTCGCTGCCGACAGTCGCCATGCTGACGCGCCAGCCGAAAGTGGCGAGATCGGCGTCCTGCGGGAACACGGCGATCTCCGTCGTTTCGCCGCCACCGTTCTTCCAGGGCATGCGCCGATAGGTGTCCGCCTTTAAAACCAGCGGGCGGTTGTGTTTGGGCTGTTGTTGCGCGATGGACATTGTGAACCTCTATGGAGTGGACCAAGTTTAATGGACTAAGTCCGCAGGAGGACGATGATGGAAACCGTCAATATACACGAAGCAAAGACACATCTCTCCCGTTTGATCGAAAAGGCCTCCAAAGGTGAGGCCTTCATTATAGGTAAAGCCGGAATGCCAATGGTGAAGGTGGTTCCGATCGACGAAGCTGATATGCCGAAAAAGCGCCGCATCGGGTTTATGAAGGGCGAAATCGTCGTCCCGGATGATTTCGATACAATGATGGCGGACGAGATTGAGGAGACGTTTTACGGCGGCAGCCTATTTCCCAAATGAGACTTCTCCTCGACACACATATTCTGATTTGGGCGGCTGGTGATATCGACCTTCTGCCCAAGAACATCAGATCTCTCATCGAGGAGACCGGCAACGAACTCCTCTTCAGCCCGGCCAGCATCTGGGAAACTGCAATAAAGCACGGGACCGGCCGTGGTGGCTTTCGGGCCGACCCCCTTGTCCTGCGCTACCGTCTCCTTGCAAACGGATATATCGAACTTCCGATAAACAGCGAACATGCGATTGCGATTGCGGGTCTGCCCCTCATTGGCAGGGACCCCTTCGATCGCATCCTGATTGCTCAGGCCATCATCGAAGGGGTCCCGCTTATCACTGTTGATCAGGCCGTCCTTCAGTATCCCGGCCCTCCCAAAAACATCCGCTGGTGTAAGCCTCAGTTCCCGAGAATTCCGGGCAACCGCAGGCCTTTTTCCTTGGCGCAGTCGAGGGCGATCTCGTAGCCGGCGTCGGCGTGGCGCATGACGCCGGTCGCCGGGTCGTTCCAGAGGACGCGTTCGATGCGGCGGGCGGCATCTTCCGAGCCGTCGCAGCAGATGACGACGCCCGAGTGCTGCGAGAAGCCCATGCCGACGCCGCCGCCGTGATGCAGCGATACCCAGGTAGCGCCTGATGCGGTGTTGAGAAGCGCGTTCAAGAGCGGCCAGTCGGACACGGCGTCGGAACCATCCTTCATCGCTTCGGTCTCGCGGTTCGGGGAGGCGACGGAACCGGAGTCGAGATGATCGCGGCCGATGACGACCGGGGCGCTCAGCTCACCAGTTTTGACCATTTCGTTGAAGGCAAGGCCGAGGCGGTGGCGGTCGCCGAGGCCGACCCAGCAAATGCGCGCCGGCAACCCTTGAAAGGGGATGCGATCGGCGGCCATGTCGAGCCAGTTGTGCAGGTGCTCGTTGTCGGGAAGTAGTTCCTTGACCTTGGCATCGGTCTTGCGAATATCCTCCGGATCACCCGACAGGGCAGCCCAGCGGAACGGACCGATGCCGCGGCAGAACAGCGGGCGGATATAAGCCGGCACGAAGCCCGGGAATGCGAATGCCTTTTCAAGGCCCTCTTCCTTTGCGACCTGGCGGATGTTGTTGCCGTAGTCGAAGGTCGGAATGCCCATGTCCTGGAACGCGATCATCGCTTCGACATGCTCGCGCATTGAAGCACGGGCGGCCTTTTCGACGGCCTTCGGGTCGCTTTCGCGCTTTTGCTTCCACTCAGCCATCGTCCAGCCCTTCGGCAGGTAGCCGTTGATCGGGTCGTGGGCGGAGGTCTGGTCTGTCACCATGTCCGGGCGGATACCGCGGCGGACCATTTCCGGCAGGATTTCGGCGGTGTTGCCAAGCAAGCCGACGGACTTCGCCTCGCCCGCGGCGGTCCAGCGTTTGATCATGTCTATGGCTTCGTCGAGAGTTTCCGCCTTGGCATCGACATAACGGGTGCGCAGGCGGAAATCGATCGAGTCGGGATTGCACTCGACGGCGAGGCACGAGGCGCCGGCCATGACGGCCGCGAGCGGCTGCGCGCCGCCCATGCCGCCAAGCCCGCCGGTCAGAACCCACTTGCCCGTGAGATCGCCGTTGTAATGCTGGCGACCGGCTTCGACGAAGGTTTCGTAGGTGCCCTGAACGATGCCCTGGCTGCCGATATAGATCCACGAGCCGGCGGTCATCTGGCCATACATGGCAAGACCCTTTTTATCCAGCTCGTTGAAATGGTCCCAGGTCGCCCAGTGCGGCACGAGGTTGGAATTGGCGATCAGCACACGCGGCGCATCCTTGTGGGTGCGGAAGACGCCGACCGGCTTGCCGGATTGCACCATCAGCGTCTCGTCTTCGTTGAGGTCGCGCAGCGTTTCGACGATCTTGTCGAAGTCGGCCCAGGTGCGGGCGGCGCGGCCGATGCCGCCATAGACCACCAGTTCGTGCGGGTTCTCGGCCACTTCCGGATCGAGATTGTTCATCAGCATGCGAAGCGGCGCTTCGGTCATCCAGGATTTTGCGGTGAGTTCAGTGCCGCGGGCTGCGCGGACGTCGCGGATGTTGTGACGAGGATTGGTCATTTGGTTCCCCTTGTTGTGTGTGCGAGTGTCAGCGCGGATGCTTCAATGCGCGCGAGAATGTCTTTGAGGTGAATGCGAAGTCTGGCCGCCTTGGCTTCGTCATAGGCGAAGGGCGGTGCTTCCGTGCTCAGATGCGTGGATTGCGCCAGTTCCATCTGGATCGCATGCACGCCGGTCCCAGGTTGACCGTAATGACGCGTCGTCCAGCCGCCCTTGAAGCGGCCGTTGAGGATGCTGTCGTAGCCCTCGGCCTTCGATGCCACATCGAACGTTGCCGCTTCGATGGCCGGATTGCATGTCCAGCCGCTGTCGGTGCCGATGTTGAAATCCGGCAGCTTGCCAGCGAACAGGAACGGGATGTGCGAGCGGATCGAGTGGCAATCATAAAGCACGGCTACGCCATGGATCGCCTTTACCCGCTCTATCTCTGCCGCCAACGCCGCGTGATAAGGTGCATGGAAATCGGCCAGCCGGGCGGCGATATCGGCGTCCGTCGGCTGTTCGCCGTCCTTCCAGATGGCAAGACTGTCGAAATCGGTTTCGGGCACGAGACCGGTCGTGTTCTGGCCGGGATAAAGGCTGACACCTTCCGGATCGCGATTGGCGTCGATGACGTAGCGATGGAACGTGGCGCGCACCGTCGTCACCTCCGGCAGCAAGCCGTCGTAGAGGCGATGGATATGCCAGTCGGTGTCGGCGAGGATGCGGCCATTGGCGTTCAGCCGCTCCCAGATGGCGGGCGGAACCTCGGTGCCGGTGTGCGGAAAGCCGAGGATGATCGGCGATGTGCCCTGACGGATTTCGAAGACGCTCATTCTCAGCCCTCCAGCACCGGCAGAATGCCGGCGGAAACTGCGGCGTTCAGGGCGCCGGAGCCGACGAGATCGCTCGCCGCCTTGAGGTCAGTCGCCATGTAGCGGTCGATCTCCAGCGTCGGGACAACGGAACGGATGGCGGCAATGGCGCTGGTCAGTTCCGGGCTGGTGGTGAGAGGTGCGCGGAAATCGATGCCCTGTGCCGCCGTCAGCGCCTCGATGCCGATGATGGCGAAGAGGTTGTCGGTCATCTGAAGCAGGCGGCGGGCGCCATGGCAGGCCATGGAGACATGGTCTTCCTGGTTGGCCGAGGTGGGGGTGGAATCGACCGAGGCCGGGTGCGACATCTGCTTGTTTTCCGACATCAGCGCGGCCGAGGTCACTTCGGCGATCATCAGGCCGGAGTTGAGGCCTGGCGTCTTGGCGAGAAATGCCGGCAGGCCGTAGGAGAGTGCCGGATCGACCAGAAGCGCGATACGGCGCTGCGAGATTGCGCCGATCTCGCAGATGGCAAGGGCGATCTGGTCGGCGGCGAAAGCGACGGGCTCGGCATGGAAGTTGCCGCCGGAGACGACGGAATTATCGGACAGCACAAGCGGATTGTCGGTAACGGCGTTGGCTTCGATCTCGAGCGTGCGGGCAACGGAGCGCATGAGATCGAGGCAGGCGCCGTCGACCTGTGGCTGGCAGCGAATGCAATAGGGGTCCTGAACACGCTCGTCACCTTCGATATGGCTTTCGCGAATGACCGAGCCCTTGAGCAGGCTGCGCAGAGCGGACGCCGCGTCGATCTGGCCCTTGTGGCCGCGCAGCGTATGAATGTCGGGATGGAACGGTGCGGAGGAGCCCATGGCTGCGTCGGTCGAAAGCGCACCGGTGATTAACGCTGACTGGGCGGCGCGGTGGGCGCGGAACAGGCCGGCAAGGGCCAGCGCGGTCGAAACCTGTGTGCCGTTGATCAACGCCAGGCCTTCCTTGGCCGCCAGCACGACCGGCGTCAGCCCGGCACGCTCGAGCGCCGTGCGGCCGGCAAGCTGCTCGCCACTGAAGAACGCTTCGCCCTCGCCCATCATGACGGCTGCCATATGAGCCAGTGGCGCGAGGTCGCCGGATGCACCGACGGAGCCCTTTTCCGGGATGACCGGGATAACGCCCTTTTCGAGCATGCCCTCCATCAGACGGACGAGTTCGAGCCGGACACCTGAAGCGCCGCGTCCGAGCGAGACGAGTTTCAGCGCCATGATCAGGCGGACGATGTTTTCGGCAAGCGGCTGGCCGACGCCGCAGCAGTGCGAGAGGATCAGGTTGCGCTGCAGGGTGGCGACATCGGCGGCATCGATCTTGATGCTCGCCAGTTTACCGAAACCGGTGTTGATGCCGTAAACCGGCGCATTGCCCGCAGCGATCTCGGCGATGCGGGCGGCGGCCTTCTCGATGCCCTTGTCGAAGAAGGGATCAAGCCGGGCTGCCTCGCCGGTCCAGTAGATGGTTTCGAGTGTCGAAAGCGGGACGGAGCCCGGCTGCAGAATAAGAGTCATCGCGAAGTCCTCACCAATGCGCAGAGCCAGGCTCACGCGTCTTCATTTCAATGTCCGTTGCGGACGCGCGCATGCAGCGGGTTGAAGCCCATGCGATAAACAAGCTCGGCCGGCCGCTCGATATTCCAGATGGCAAAGTCGGCCCATTTTCCGGGTTCCAGCGTCCCCACCTCGTCGACGAGGCCGAGCGCGCGCGCCGCCTCCCGCGTCACGCCGGCGATGCATTCAGTGACCGTCATGCCGAACAAGGTCGCCGCCATGTTCATGGTCAGAAGCAGCGAAGTGAGCGGCGAGGTGCCGGGATTGCTGTCGGTGGCGATTGCCATCGCAACGCCGGCCTTGCGGAACAGCTCGATCGGCGGCTTCTTGGTTTCCCGGATGAAGTAAAAGGCGCCGGGCAGGATGACGGCGATCGTGCCGCTCTTCGCCATGGCTTCGGCGCCGGCTTTGTCGGTATATTCGAGATGGTCGGCCGACAGAGCGCCATACTCGGCGGCAAGGGCGGCGCCGTGCAGATTGGAGAGCTGGTCGGCATGCAGCTTGACCGGCAGGCCATGCGCCTTGGCTGCGTCGAACACCAGTCGCATTTCGTCCGTCGAAAAGGCAATGCCTTCGCAGAAGCCGTCAACCGCGTCGGCGAGCCCTTGCGCTGCAATTGCGGGCAGCATCTCTTCGGCGACCTTGGCGATATAGCCGGCCTTGTCGCCCTTGAATTCCGGCGGTAGCGCATGCGCACCGAGGAAAGTGGTGCGGATGGCAACGTCGCGCTCGTCCCCAAGACGGCGCGCGGCGCGCAGGGTCTTCGCTTCGTTTTCGAGGTCAAGGCCGTAGCCGGACTTCACTTCGACGGTCGTCACGCCCTCGGCGATCAATGCGTCGAGGCGCGGGAGCGTCTGGCGGACGAGCTCGTCTTCGCTGGCTTCGCGCAGCGAGCGGACCGAAGAGACGATGCCGCCGCCGGCGCGCGCCACTTCTTCATAGGTCGCGCCAGCGAGCCGCATTTCGAATTCACTGGAACGATCGCCGGCATGAACCAGATGCGTGTGGCAATCGATCAGGCCAGGCGTGATCCAGCGGCCGCCGCAGTCGATGACTTCACCGGCGTCCTCGATGGTAAAAGGCAGGTCTGCTTCGCTGCCGGCATAAAGGATGCGCCCGTCGTCGACAGCGATGACGCCGTTCTCGACAAGGCCGAGACCCGGCAAGGCCGGGTTCAACGTCGCGAGCCGGGCATTCCGCCAAAGGCGATCGCAAGCGGCTGGTCGGGACCCGTCCTGTGTCGATTTTATGGAAGACATCGTTTTCCAGCCTTTCCTTTTCGTGCTATTATGTATAGACATAAAGAAAATCAGCGCAAGTGGTTTTTTTGACCATCGCAGTCAGGAAGGGATGAGGCCTTGACCAGCATTCATGTGAAATCGGCGCTGACGCCGGCGGGGTGGCAAAAGGACGTGCGGCTGGCGATCGAGGCCGGGCGGATCGCGTCCGTCGAAACGGGTGTTGCGGCTGAGGCAGGTGACGATCGTCATGACATTCTCGTTCCCGGCATGCCGAACCTGCACAGCCACGCATTCCAGCGGGGCATGGCGGGGCTTGCGGAAACGCGCGGGCCTGGTGCCGACAGTTTCTGGAGCTGGCGCAATGTGATGTACCGTTTCGCCCTGTCGATGACGCCGGACCATGTCGAGGCCGTCGCCAGCCAGCTCTATATGGAAATGCTGGAAGCCGGGCTTTCCCGCGTCGGCGAATTTCATTATCTCCACCACGATATCGACGGCAGCCCCTATGCCGATATTTCCGAGATGGCCCAGCGGATCGCCTCGGCGGCTTCCAAGACAGGCATCGGCCTGACGCTGCTCCCGGTCTTCTATGCGCATTCGACCTTCGGCGGCGCCGCGCCGACCGAGGGCCAGCGCCGGTTCATCAACACGATCGAGAGCTTCGAGCGGCTGCTCGACGGCTGCCATCGGGCGGTAAAGGGTCTGCCGGATGGACGCGTTGGCGTGGCGCCGCATAGCCTGCGGGCGGTGACGCCGGAAGAATTGGCGACCGTCGTTGCGATGGCAAAGGATGGGCCAATCCATATCCATGTGGCCGAGCAGGTCAAGGAAGTGGATGATTGCATCGCATGGTCTGGCGCACGACCGGTCGAATGGCTGCTCGATCATGCCGGGCTTGATGGCCGTTGGTGTCTGATCCATGCGACGCATATGACGGATGACGAGACTCGGCGCATGGCGCAGAGCAAGGCGATCGCCGGCCTTTGCCCGGTGACGGAGGCCAATCTCGGCGATGGCACGTTCAACGCGGTCGTCTTTGGTGAAGCGGGCGGGAAATTCGGCGTCGGTTCGGATTCCAATGTCCTGATCGGGCTTCCGGACGAGCTTCGGCAGCTTGAATATTCGCAGCGCCTGGCGCATCGCTCGCGCAACGTCCTTGCCGCTCCCGGCCAATCGACCGGCCGCGCCCTGTTCGATGCTGCGCTTGACGGCGGCAGCATCGCCTTGGGGTCAAAGGCCGGGGCATCGAAGACGGGGATTGCTGCCGGCAATCCGGCGGATTTTGTCAGCTTGGCGGTCCCGGACGGCGGTTTGAACGATGACGCGGTTCTCGACTCATGGCTCTTTGCCAATGGAACGAAACCGGACTGCGTCTGGGTCGCCGGCCGCAAGCAGGTCGAAGGCGGGCGGCATCATCGGCGAGATGAGATATCCTCCCGGTTCCGCAAGGTGATGACGGAGCTTTTGGCGTGATGGATTTGATTCGGCGTCCAGTCTTTTCAGGACACGCGGTGCTGAAGAATTCCTGCTAGGACCTAACGGATTTGAGGAAAGTGAGCGCGTGGTGAAATCGCAGCATGCAGATTTGGATGCGGACAGCGCGCTTCCCGGCGGGGCAAGCGACCTGTCGCTGCATCAGCGCATTCTCGGCGATATCGAGGACCGTATCCTTTCCGGCGAATGGCAGCCTGGCTTTCGCATCCCCTTCGAGGTCGATCTTGCCGAGCAGTACAAATGCTCGCGGATGACCGTGAACAAGGCGCTTACGCAACTGGCGAAAACGGGGCTGATCGAGCGGCGGCGCAAGTCCGGCAGCTACGTGACGCAGCCGCGCGCCCAGTCGGCGGTGCTCGAAATCCGCGACATCAAGCTGGAAGTCCAGTCATTGGGTCTCGCCTATGACTATAAGCTGTCGGCAAAGGCACGGCGGCGGAGCAATGCCGAAGACAGATCAAGGCTCGGCCTCGACGCGGCAGCACCCATCCTGGATGTGACCTGCACGCATTTTGCCGGCAATCGACCGTTTTGCGTCGAACAGCGCCTCATCAATCTGGCGGCTGTGCCGGACGCGGCGTCGGAGAGTTTCGAAGAGGTGGCGCCTGGCCCCTGGCTCCTGAACCGGGTGCCGTGGAGTGCGGCCGAACATACGATAAGGGCGGTGGCGGCGGCTGAACCGGTCGCCACGGCCCTTGGCATTGCAGTCGGAACCGCCTGCCTGACAGTGGAGCGGCGCACCTGGAGCAATGGCTCCTACATCACCCATGTGCGCCTGATCTATCCGGGCGAGCGGCATGCGTTGGTTGCCAATTTCACGCCGTCGCAGCCGAAGTGACGGCAAGCTGCCGATTACTTCTTCGGCTTGGCGCCGGATAGTTTGGGAACTTCCTTTTGGGTGGTCGCGCTGAAAGGGGTGGCTGCCTTGGCCGCAACCTTGTCCTTCTTCGGTTTCCTGACTTCCTTGTTGCTCTTTGCTTGTCCCTTGGCCATGGCGTGCCTTCCTCGTGCGAAAATGAAACGTCCACGCGCGTGATGCGATGCAAATCAGTGGCACCGAAGCGGCGGATATTCCGACCATGAACGATGCCGTGGTTCGAGACAATCGGAAAATTTGAAAGCGATTGCCGGGACGAAACAGGCAATCAATCTGCCGTCTTTGCGTCCAAGCCAAATTCGAGGCTCATCTGCACGAGTTCGTCCCATAGGCTTTCGGCGAAGCCGCGCAACACCATGACTTCGAAGCTATCTGCACCGGTTCGCGTGATCAGAGCCGAAATGTGGCCGATCAGCGTCATGGCCGAGTGGCCGATGGCGAAGTTCGCCCGATCGAGATCGACAGCCGTGCCCTTGGCGAGGACGGCTTCGACGGATGCACCGCTGATGCCGATCCGGACACGACCGTGGCTTTGATCGGCAATCGACGCCTTGCCTGCAAGGAGTACCGCCTTGCCGGAGATCTCCGTGGCAGAAAGAGGCGCATCGCCGACGACGAACCACTGTCCGGGGCCGTAAGGGCGCACGGCATGAGGGGCGCCATCGCCGACCTGCGGGATCAAGGTCTGCAGATCGCCACTTTCATGTGCGGCGAGCACCTGCAGTACATGGCCTTCCGGCAGGGCGTTGAGCGTTATCCTTGCCCTCGTCGAGGAGGCGCCGAAAGAACCGGACCTGGCGCCCGCCAGAGCGGAACGATGAAGGAGAGCGAAATCAACCATGGAGCTTTCCGTTTTCCGGATCGAAGAAGACAGGGCTGCCGAGCACGGCCTTGGTATATTCATTTTTCAGGTCGTTCCAGACCGTGACATGCTCGCCATGCCGCTTCGGACCGTGCTTGACGAGCGCCAGGCCGATGGTCGAGCCGAGGTTGGGCGAGTAGCAACTGGAGGTCACATAGCCCTGATCGTTTTCCAGCGACGGCGTGGCGCCATCGGAGAGAATGTGCGATCCGGTCCTGAACGTCGTCGCTGGATCGAGGGGTTTGACGCCAACCAGCGACAGCCGGTCGTCTGCCAGCATTCCTTCGCGCGCGAGCATCGCCTTGCCGATGAAGTCCAGCTTGGCCGTCGAAACCATTTTGGCGAGACCGAGGTCGGCGGGAATGACGGTGCCGTTGATCTCCGAATGGGTGACATGGCCCTTCTCGATGCGCATGACGCCGAGCGCCTCGACCCCATAGGGGCAGATGCCGTGCGGGCTGCCTGCTGCCATGATCGCATCCGCCACGGCTTCACCGTAGCCGGCTGGAACTGCCAGTTCGTAGGCAAGTTCGCCGGAGAACGAGATGCGAAACAGCCGACCGGTCAGCTTGCCGCCGAACAGCGAGACTTGCCTGGCGCCGAGGAAGGGGAAGGCCGCATCGGAAATATCCTCGTCGACCAGCGCCTGCAGGATCGTCCGCGACTTCGGTCCGGCGACGGCAATCTGCGCCCACTGGTCCGTCGAGGAGGCAAACTGCACATCGAGATCGGGCCAGAGCGCCTGGGCGCAGAATTCCAGATGATTCATCACGCCAGCCGCATAGGCCGTCGTCGTCGTCATGAAGAAGTGGTTTTCGCTGAGCCGGCTTGTCGTGCCGTCGTCAAAGATCATGCCGTCTTCGCGCAGCATCAGGCCATAGCGTGCCTTGCCGACCGGCAGTTTCAGGAAGGCGTTGCAGTAGATGCGGTTCAGGAATTCCGCGGCGCCCTTGCCGAAGATCTCGATCTTGCCGAGCGTCGAGACATCGCAGATGCCGGCGTTCTTGCGGACGTTCAGCACCTCGCGATCGACGCTTTCGCGCCACGTCGTTTCGCCCGATTTCGGGAACCAGGAGGAGCGATACCAGAGGCCGGTTTCGACGAAGACGGCGCCGTTCTTCCTTGCCCAGTCGTGTAGCGGCGATTTGCGCACCGGTTGGAAATGCTTGCCCTTGGAGGCGCCGGTCAGAGCGCCGAAGGAGAGCGGCGTGTAGAAGGGGCGGAAGGTCGTCGTGCCGACGTCGGCCGGCGAGATCTTGCGGGCCTCGGCGAGAATGCCTATGGCGTTGACGTTCGACAGCTTGCCCTGATCGGTCGCCATGCCGTTTGTGGTGTAGCGCTTGGCAAGTTCGACATGGCCGTAGCCTTCGCTGACGGCGAGGCCGAGGTCCTTCACATGCACGTCGTTCTGATAATCGATAAAGGCCTTGCCCTTTGCGCCGCGCACATACCAGAGCGGCTTGGCGACGGTAGCGGTGTCGGCCGCCTGCGCGAAGGCGGCGCGTGCATTGGAAAAGCCGAGGCTGCGCAGAACGTTTCCGGCTTTTTGGGCGCCGTCGGCTAGGCAGGCTTCGATGGCGCTCACGCCAGCCGCCGAACCGGCAATGGTCAGGCCGTCCTGCGTTTCGGGCGCAAGAAACGCGGCCTTGGCGTCCGACCAGACGGGCTTTGCGCCGCGGTGACAGGCGAGATGGATGATTGGGCTCCAGCCGCCCGACATGGCAAGGGCGTCTGCCTTGATCATTACCGGCGCGCCGTCCTTGAGGACGGTGACACTGGTGAGGGCTTTGCCGCCCTTGGCGTCCTGCACCACCGCGCCGGGGAAAACGGGTGCGCGCCCGCTCCAGGATGAAGCGGCGTTGGCACGAGCGTCGACGATGGCGGCGACCTCAAGCCCGGCTGCTTCGAGGTCGGTCGCGGTCCTGTAGCCGGATTCGTCGTTGGTGAAAATGACGGTACTCTTGCCGGGCGCGACGGCTTGCCGGTTGAGATAGGAGCGCATGGCGCCAGCCATCATCACGCCCGGAATATCATTGCCACCGAAGACGAGTGGGCGTTCTTCCGCGCCAGACGCGAGGATCGCGTGCTTGGCGGCAATGCGCCAGAGGCGCTCTACCGGCCGGTTGGGGTCGATGGCGGCGGTATTTTTCTGCACGCTTTCTACGGCGCCGAAGACATTGCCGTCATACCAGCCGAACGCGGTGGTGCGCGAAAAGATGCGCACATTGGGAAGGCTGGCCAGTTCGGCAAGTGTTTCCGCGAGAAGGCCCGCTGCGGCTTTCTCGCCCATTGCCGCGGTCTCGGCGAGAAGCGAGCCACCCGGCTCAAACCCTTCGTCTGCGAGGATTACTCGTGCACCGGCCCGACCGGCAGTCAGCGCTGCAGCAAGGCCGGCAGGGCCTGCGCCGATCACCAGCAGGTCGCAATGGGCCCAGCATTTCTCGTAGGAGTCCGGATCGGGCTCGTAGGTGGCGCGGCCGAGGCCTGCCGCCTTGCGGATGATCGGCTCGTAGACCTTTTCCCAGAAGGCGGCCGGCCACATGAAGGTCTTGTAGTAGAAGCCAGCGCCGAGAAAGGGCGAGAGCAGGCTATTGATGGCGCCGAGGTCGAAATCGACGGAAGGCCAGCGGTTCTGGCTCCTGGCGGTCAGGCCGCTGTAGAGTTCGACCAGCGTTGCGCGCGTATTCGCTTCGGTGCGGCCTCCTTCGCCGATGGTAACCAACGCGTTCGGCTCCGCCGCACCGGCCGTCAGGATGCCGCGGGGGCGATGGTATTTGAAGCTGCGGCCGACAAGCTGGCGGCCGTTTGCGAGCAGCGCCGAGGCCAGCGTGTCGCCGGCAAACCCTTGCATCGGCTTGCCGTCGAAGGTGAAATCGAGCGGCTTGGCGCGGTCGATGCGACCGCCCCTGGAGAGACGGAAGGAACTCATGCGGTCTCTCCCTGGGCGCTCGCATCCGATACGGCATAGACCGCATGGGTCATGGTATCACGCTCAACGACGAGCCAGCGGCGGCAGCCTGACGTGTGGTGCCAATATTCCTTGTGGCGACCGCGCGGGTTGCCGCGCAGATAGACGTAGGAATACCAGGCGTCCTCGCCGGCATCGGGTGCCGGGCGGGCGATTGCGGCGTCACCCCTAACGGTGAATTCTTCCTTGGGGCGCGGCCCGCAATGGGGGCAGACGATCAGGCTGGCCATGAAATGTCCTCAATGCAGATTGGGTTGTGAGCCGACGCCCTTTTCATCGATCATCCGGCCGCGCGCGAAGCGGTCGAGCCGGAAGGCTTTTGCCGTTTCGTGCGGCTGGTTCCTGGCGATCAGATGGGCGTAGCAGAAACCGGAAGCGGGCGTGGCCTTGAAGCCGCCGTAACACCAGCCAGCGTTCAGGTAGAGATTGTCGATATGGGTGCGGTCGATGATCGGCGAGCCGTCCATGCTCATGTCCATCACGCCGCCCCAGGAGCGCAGCACCCGAACGCGCGACAGCGCGGGGATCATCGCGACGCCGGCCTCGGCGACATGTTCGACGGTCGCGAGATTGCCGCGCTGGGCATAGGAATTATAGCCATCGATATCACCGCCGAAGACGAGGCCGCCCTTATCGGACTGGGAGACGTAGAAATGGCCGGCGCCGAAAGTGACGACATTGTCGATGAAGGGCTTCAACCCCTCCGAGACGAAGGCCTGTAGCACATGGCTTTCAATCGGCAGCTTCATGTCGACCATGTCGGCGACGACGGTGGAATTGCCCGCCGCTGCCAGCGCCAGCTTGCCACAGCCGATGAAACCCTGGCTGGTTTCGACACCCGTGACGCGACCGTTTTCGCGGCGAATGCCAGTGACCTCGCAATTCTGGATGATATCGACGCCGCGACTGTCGGCGCCACGGGCATAGCCCCAGGCAACCGCGTCATGCCGCACGGTGCCGCCGCGCTTCTGCATCAGCGCGCCCTGGATCGGGAAGCGGGCATTGTCGAAATCTAGGAAAGGCAGCATCTGGCGGACGGTGTTGCGATCGAGCAGGTCCGCATCGACGCCATGAAGGCGCATGGCATTGCCGCGCCGCGAATAGGCGTCGCGCTGGGCGTCGGAATGATAGAGGTTGAGCACGCCACGTTGCGAGACCATGGCGTTGAAGTTGAAGTCCTGCTCCAGCCCTTCCCAAAGCTTCATCGACAGTTCGTAGAAGGGGTTGTTGGCCTGCAGCAGATAGTTGGAGCGGATGATCGTCGTGTTGCGGCCGACATTACCGGAGCCGATATAGCCTTTCTCCAGCACCGCGACATTGGTGATGCCAAATTCCCTGGCAAGATAGTAGGCCGTCGAAAGGCCGTGTCCGCCACCGCCGACGATGACCACATCATAGTGGTTTTTCGGAACCGGACTGCGCCATGCGGGCTGCCAGCTTTTGTTGCCGCGCAGGGCATTCAGACAAACGGAAAAGGCAGAGTAGCGCATGATCGATTCACCGTGAGAACTGGCAGCGATCATGACAGGGTTGATTTTCGTTACTTGCAGAAAAGAGACGTATTGCGTCATAAATGGGACATGGCCACAGACGACCTCAAAAACGTGCAGAAGATCGGCTTTATCCTGGTCCCGGGGTTTGCGCTGATGTCCTATGCGTCGGCGATCGAGCCGCTGCGGGCCGCCAATCTTCTGGCTGGCAAAGAAATCTACAACCTGTCGGCTCACGCGCCGGATGGCGACATGGCGCTGTCATCGTCAGGAATTCCTGTTCCCTCGCAACCGCTTCCGAGGCGCGGTTCCGGCCTGCACACGGTCTTCGTCTGCGCCGGTGGGTCACCAGTTGAGTGGAACGTGCCTGCGGTTCTTGCCTGCCTGCGCCAGCTGACGCGTGATGGCGTTCGTATCGGTGGCATTTCCGGCGGCCCCTATCTGATGGCGGCCGCGGGCCTGCTGAGCGATCGTGATTTTACCATCCACTGGGAGCATGCGCCGGCCCTGATAGAGGCCTTCCCCGATCTTTTGCCGCGCCAGGCCCGTTATGTCCTCGACGGCAATCGCATCACCTGCGGTGGCGGCGTCGCTCCGCTCGATATGATGCACGCCCTGATCTCAGAACGCATGGGATCGGATTTCGCCCGCCGGGTCAGCGACTGGTATCTGCACACCCATGTGGAGGCTTCCAATGCGCCGCAGCGGGCGTCGATGGCCGAGCGCTACGGTGTCAACCACCCCGGCCTGCTCACCGTTCTCGAGAAGATGGAAGCGACGATCGAGGCGCCGCTCGACCGCCAGGCCATGGCCGCTTTGGCCGGAATGTCGCCGCGTCATCTGGACCGCCTGTTCTCAAGCCTCATGCAATCGTCTTTCCTGGCGGAATATCGCAAGCTCAGGCTCAACCATGCGCGGCGGCTGCTTCTGCAAAGCCCGCTTACGATTTCTGAAATCGCCTTCGCCACCGGCTTTTCCAGCGCTGGGCACTTTTCACGCAGCTATCGAGCGGCATTCGGAGAGGCGCCGCGGCGAGAACGGCAGGTCGTCCGTGGTACACCGGGGGACTAATTTCTTCGCGGTTGAGAAAATTTCACTCTCAGGATAGGCTTCTTTTCCAAAGGGCATAGTGAGGGCAAGCGAGCATGGCGAAAAAATCAGTTGAAATCGATATTGGCCGGACGACGGATGACGAACGGCCGGCGCTGAAAGCGGCTTTCTCGCAGGATCCGCATGCACTGCGCGAGCCGAAGGAAAACAACCTCGAAATCGCCATCGGCCATGAAGTCCGAGCCTTCCGCAAGAAGCTCGGCATTACCGTCACCGACCTTGCCGCCGCCACCGGTATTTCGCTCGGCATGCTGTCGAAGATCGAGAATGGCAACATCTCGCCGTCGTTGACAACGCTTCAGTCCTTGTCGCGGGCGCTGGGCGTCCCGGTGACCGCGTTTTTCCGGCGTTACGAGGAGGTGCGCAATGCCGTTTTTGTCAAAGCGGGCGAGGGCGTTGAACTGGAGCGGCGTGGCACACGCGCGGGGCATCAATATAATCTGCTCGGCCATATCGACAACAATACGGCCGGCGTCATCGTCGAGCCCTATCTGATCACGCTGACGGCTGATTCCGATACGTTCCCCGCCTTTCAGCACGAAGGCATGGAGTTTCTCTACATGCTGGAAGGCGAGGTCGTGTACCGCCACGGTGACCGGCTCTTCACCATGCAGCCCGGTGACAGCCTGTTTTTCGACGCTGATGCGCGCCATGGTCCGGAGGAGTTGGTCAAACTGCCGATCCGCTATCTTTCGATCATTTCCTATCCACAGATGCGGGGCGGAATGTAGGCAGGCAGGCCTGCGCTGCTTACAACAGCAAGGTTTCGGCGCCGAGTTCCGGCCCGGCCACAGCCAGTCGCTGATCAAGCGTGCATAGCGTGGCGCCATGTGCCATCGCTACAGCCAGATGCAGCGCGTCTCCCGCCCGCAGGTTCAACAAAAAATGATCGGCGAGCCGTGCAGCCGCACGAAAATGGAGAGTCGAGATGCTGAAAAGCACAAAGGATTCAGAGATGAGCCGATTAAGAGCAGTCAGCGACCGATTTCTCCCCTCGAGTTGCACTTGGCCTGTGCGCATTTTAAGCGAGAGCGCTGACGAAAACTCCGTAATCGTCCAGTCGCTGGTCGTTAGCTGATCGGCACTTTGCTCTGACAACCATTGTTGCATCCTCAGCGTCCTGGTCTCCTGCGTCAATGCGGCCACAAGAACTGAGGTGTCGACATAAAACATGAACTGACCTCGATCGGACGTCTTAGTACCGATCACTATCGCGCATCGCGCGTACGAAATCGCCGGCGCTTTCTTCTTGAAATGGCATCTTTTCCGTAACGGAAGCGAGCCATGCAAGATTGATAGGCTTTCTAGGGGAGGAAATCGCAGTCAACTGCGCGACTGGTTTGCCTCGCCGAAGAATCCGCACGGTTTCGCCCGCCTCCGCCTGGCTGACGAGTTCACTGAGATGGGATTTGGCATCGGCAAGATTGACGGTGTTCATTCCTTGTCTCCTGACCATTTAGTTGGTCATATAGCATTTGGCTCTACGTTATGCAATGAAACGGCTCGGGCAGCGCTGACATGCCGTGCATAAATCTTGCTTTAAAAGAAAAAAACTTTCTCCACAGTTGAAATTAGAAAAAGCAGCTGCTATCCATCTTTTCAGCAAACGAAATGAGGGATCGACTCCATGTGCGGAATTGTCGGATTGTTTTTGAAGGACAAGAGTCTGGAGCCGAAACTGGGCGCCATGCTGTCCGATATGCTGGTCATCATGACCGACCGCGGCCCTGATAGCGCCGGTATCGCAATCTACGGGGCTCCTTCCGATGGCCGCGCGAAAATCACCGTTCAATCCGCCAAGCCTGCCGTCGATTTCGCTGGCCTTGACGTTCTTCTGAAGTCCGTCGACGCTAGCGTCGCCGTGGAGCTGAAAAGCACGCATGCCGTGATCGAGGCGGATTCCACGCAGGCTGCGGCCGTGCGTTATCTGCTCGCCGAGGCGCGACCGGACGTGCGGGTCATGGGCTCGGGCGACAGCGTCGAGATCTATAAGGAAGTCGGCCTGCCGAAGGACGTGGTTGCCCGTTTCGGCATTCGCGCGATGGGCGGCACGCATGGCATCGGCCATACCCGCATGGCAACGGAGTCGGCCGTCACCACGCTCGGCGCCCATCCGTTCTCGACCGGCGCCGACCAGTGCCTGGTGCACAATGGTTCGCTCTCCAACCACAACAACCTGCGCCGCGAACTGGTTCGCGAAGGCATGACCTTCGAGACGCAGAACGATTCCGAAGTCGCCGCCGCCTATCTCACCGCCGAGATGGCCAAGGGCAAGGATCTGGGGCAGGCGCTGACCAGCGCGCTCGATGATCTCGACGGCTTCTTCACCTTCGTTGTCGGCACCAAATCGGGTTTCGGCGTGGTGCGTGATCCGATCGCCTGCAAGCCTGCGGTCATGGCCGAAACTGATCAATACATCGCCTTCGGCTCCGAATACCGCGCGCTCGTCAACCTGCCGGGCATCGAAGACGCGCGCGTCTGGGAGCCGGAGCCAGCCACCGTCTATTTCTGGGATCATGAGAAGGCAGCCTAATCGTGGATATCAGCGTAAACCGAGAAAGTCTGGAAGCGATGCGCGTGTTCGACCTTGCCACCACGCCGCTGCGTGAGTTGAACAGCGCGCTGCACGCGATCCCCCCCGGCACGAATGATACGCACTTCGAAGTCGTCAATCCGCGCGGCAGCCATGCCGTTGCCGTCGGGATAGACCAGCCCGTCAGCGTGGATGTGCGCGGCAGCGTCGGCTATTACTGCGCTGGCATGAATGACGGCGGCACGGTCACCGTTCACGGATCCGCCGGCCCCGGCGTCGGCGAGAATATGATGTCCGGAACGGTCGTCATCGAAGGCGATGCCAGCCAATATGCCGGCGCAACCGGCCGCGGCGGCCTGCTGGTCATCAAGGGCAATGCGGCCTCGCGCTGCGGCATCTCGATGAAGGGCATCGACATCGTTGTGCACGGTAATATCGGCCATATGTCGGCCTTCATGGGGCAGTCCGGCCATCTGGTCGTGCTCGGCGATGCCGGTGATGCGCTCGGGGATTCGCTTTACGAGGCCAAGCTTTTCGTGCGCGGCGAGGTCAGGAGCCTCGGCGCCGACTGCATCGAGAAGGAGCTGCGGCCCGAGCATCTGCAAAAACTTGCCGAATTGCTCGAAAAGGCCGGCGTCACAGATGTGAAGCCGACCGAGTTCAAGCGCTACGGTTCGGCCCGCAAGCTCTACAATTTCAACATCGACAACGCCGAAGCGTACTAAGGCAGGGACATAGAGATGAGCTATCACAACCCCTATACCCCGCCGCGCAAGTCCGCGACCTTCGACGATTATACGCTGGCCGAAATCCGCCGGGCGGCGGCGACCGGCATCTATGACATCCGTGGCGCCGGCACCAAGCGCAAGGTGCCGCATTTCGACGATCTGCTCTTCCTCGGCGCTTCGATCTCGCGTTATCCGCTCGAAGGCTATCGTGAAAAATGCGACACGACCGTCGTTCTCGGTTCTCGCTTCGCCAAGAAGCCGATCACGTTGAAAACGCCGATCACCATTGCCGGCATGAGTTTTGGCGCACTGTCGGGCAATGCCAAGGAAGCGCTCGGACGTGGTGCCACGATCGCCGGGACGTCGACGACCACCGGCGACGGCGGCATGACGGACGAGGAACGCAGCCACAGCCAGACGCTGGTCTATCAGTATCTTCCCTCGCGCTATGGCATGAACCCGAAGGACCTGCGCCGCGCCGATGCGATCGAAGTCGTGGTTGGCCAGGGTGCAAAGCCCGGCGGCGGCGGCATGCTGCTCGGCCAGAAGATTTCCGATCGCGTCGCCAATATGCGCAACCTGCCGAAGGGCATCGACCAGCGCTCGGCCTGCCGCCACCCCGACTGGACCGGCCCGGACGATCTGGAAATCAAGATCCTCGAACTGCGCGAAATCACCGATTGGGAAAAGCCGATCTATGTGAAAGTCGGCGGCGCGCGGCCTTATTACGACACGGCGCTTGCCGTCAAGGCCGGTGCCGATGTGGTGGTGCTCGACGGCATGCAGGGCGGGACGGCGGCAACGCAGGACGTCTTCATCGAGAATGTCGGCATGCCGACGCTCGCCTGCATTCGCCCTGCCGTTCAGGCGCTTCAGGATCTCGGCATGCACCGCAAGGTGCAACTGATCATCTCGGGCGGCGTGCGCTCGGGCGCCGATGTCGCCAAGGCGCTGGCGCTGGGCGCCGATGCGGTTGCCATCGGTACGGCGGCACTTGTTGCGATCGGTGACAACGATCCGCATTGGGAAGAGGAATACCAGAAACTCGGTACCACGGCCGGCGCCTATGACGACTGGCATGAAGGCAAGGATCCGGCCGGCATTACGACGCAGGACCCGGAACTGATGAAGCGCCTTGACCCCATCGCCGCCGGCCGCCGTCTGGCCAATTATCTCAAGGTTATGACGCTGGAAGCGCAGACCATCGCGCGTGCCTGCGGCAAGAACCATCTGCACAACCTGGAGCCGGAAGATCTCGTCGCGCTGACACTCGAGGCATCCGCCATGGCGCAGGTGCCGCTTGCCGGCACCAGCTGGATCCCGGGCAAGGGAGGGTTCTGACCCTCAATATCATTACGGGCGTCGTCTGATCTCCCAAGACTTGATGTTTCAAGCCAGGCGGCGGCCCTCTCCATGAAAAAGTGTCTGAAATAATCCAAAGGGGAACACAGTGACACTCGATCTTGCTAGCTTTGCCAAGGACCGCGGCATCAAATATTTCATGATCAGCTATACCGACCTGTTCGGCGGCCAGCGGGCCAAGCTGGTTCCGACGGAAGCGATTGCCGACATGCAGAAGGACGGTGCAGGCTTTGCCGGCTTCGCTACCTGGCTGGACCTAACCCCCGCCCATCCGGACCTCTTTGCGTTGCCGGATGCGTCCTCGGTCATCCAGCTGCCCTGGAAGAAGGACGTCGCCTGGGTGGCGGCCGATTGCGTCATGGAAGACCAGCCGGTCGAACAGGCGCCGCGCGTCGTCTTGAAAAGGCTGATCGCCGAAGCTGCCAAGGAAGGTTTGCGTGTCAAGACCGGCGTCGAACCGGAATTCTTCCTGATCTCGGCGGATGGGAGCAAGATTTCCGACGAGTTCGATACGGCCGAGAAACCCTGTTACGACCAGCAGGCCGTCATGCGCCGTTATGACGTGATCGCCGAGATCTGCGACTACATGCTCGAACTCGGATGGAAGCCCTATCAGAACGACCATGAGGATGCGAACGGCCAGTTCGAGATGAACTGGGAATATGACGATGCGCTGCAGACGGCCGACAAGCACTCCTTCTTCAAATTCATGGTGAAATCGGTCGCCGAGAAACACGGCCTTCGCGCCACCTTTATGCCGAAGCCCTTCAAGGGCCTGACCGGCAACGGCTGCCATGCCCATATTTCCGTCTGGGATCTGGAGGGCAAGACCAATGCATTTGCCGACAGGGAGATGGCGTTCGGTCTTTCGTCCAAGGGCAAGACCTTCCTCGGCGGCATCATGAAGCACGCTTCGGCGCTGGCCGCCATCACCAATCCGACGGTCAATTCCTACAAGCGCATCAACGCGCCGCGCACGATTTCCGGCGCGACCTGGGCACCGAATACGGTGACCTGGACCGGCAACAACCGCACGCACATGGTCCGCGTTCCCGGACCCGGGCGCTTCGAACTGCGTTTGCCGGATGGCGCGGTCAACCCCTATCTGCTGCAGGCGATCATCATCGCGGCCGGTCTCAACGGCATCAGGCACAATGCCGATCCGGGCCGTCACTACGATATCGACATGTACAAGGAAGGCCACACCGTCACCGATGCGCCGAAGCTGCCGCTGAACCTGCTCGATGCGCTCCGGGAATACGACAAGGACGAGGAGCTGAAAGCCACGCTCGGAAAGAGTTTCTCCAGCGCCTACCTGAAGCTCAAGCATCAGGAATGGAACACGTACACGTCCCACTTCACCGAATGGGAGCGGCAGACGACGCTCGACATCTAAGCGTCGGGCTTCTGCGAAGATCAGAAGAGACGGCATGGCCTGTTCCTGCTATCCGATGTCGCTAAACGGATGGACGGGCAGGCCAGTGCCGCGCTAGCTTCCGCTCCACAACGTTGGCCGGGAGGGCCAGCCAATACCTCGAGCCAAGAGACTGACACCGATGAAAAGCTATGTGCTGACTGTTTCCTGCAAATCCACCCGCGGCATCGTTGCGGCGATCACCGGCTATCTCGCGGAAGAAGGCTGTTACATCACCGACAGCTCGCAGTTCGACGACATGGAAACCGGCCTGTTCTTCATGCGGCTGACCTTCATCAGCCAGGAGGGGGCGTCGCTCGACAAGCTGACCGCAGGCTTCGAGGCGGTGAAGACGCGCTTCGGCATGGTCGCCGATATTCGTGACAGCGAGCACCGCATGAAGGTGCTTTTGATGGTGTCGCGCTTCGGCCACTGCCTGAACGACCTGCTCTACCGCTGGAAGATCGGCGCGCTGCCGATCGACATCGTCGGCGTCATCTCCAACCACTTCGACTACCAGAAGGTGGTCGTCAACCACGACATTCCCTTCCACCACATTCCGGTCACCAAGGCGAACAAGGCGCAGGCCGAGGCTCGCATCATGGACGTGGTCGAGCAGACCGGTACCGAACTGATCGTGCTTGCCCGCTATATGCAGATCCTGTCGGATGCGATGTGCCAGAAGATGTCGGGCCAGATCATCAACATCCACCACTCGTTCCTGCCGTCGTTCAAGGGCGCCAACCCCTACAAGCAGGCCTATGAGCGCGGTGTGAAGCTGATCGGTGCAACGGCGCACTATGTCACCGCCGATCTCGATGAAGGCCCGATCATCGAGCAGGATATCGCCCGCATCACCCATGCCCAGAGCGCGGAAGACTACGTCTCGATCGGCCGCGACGTCGAAAGTCAGGTGCTGGCCCGTGCGGTTCATGCGCATATCCACCACCGCACCTTCATCAACGGCAACCGCACCGTCGTCTTCCCGGCCAGCCCGGGTTCTTATGCTTCGGAGCGCATGGGCTGAGCCCGCACTCTTTTCGCTGATACTGCTGGAATTTCGAATCCCCGGTGGCGTGACGCCTCCGGGGATTTTTTGTTTTCGCGCGTAGCTCAACACTTTGTTCAGTCATGGCTATTGGCTTTCCTGGCGGGATTTGTCGCGGTCGTTGCATTGCAAAGCGTGCGGTGCAGCAACGATTGCCTCTTGTCATGTTTAGTAAATTGAGTATCACTAAACATATTGCTCAACACGGTTGGAGTGAGACCGGATGAGCGAAGGGCGGAGAGCCCGGTAAAACTCAAATTTGATGGCGCTGGCGCATCCTCCCACCGTGGGGACGGGCGACTGCGCAAAGGCAGTCGGAATTCCCGAAGGCGGCGTGGTGCCGGCTTCTGTATCTGGGAGGAATACATGCGGAAAATGACCAAGGCCCTGTTGGGGGCAACAACTGCGCTGACAATCTCCGCGGCTTTGCCGTCCGTCTCGCAGGCGGCGGAGCTGACCTTGTGCTGGGCGGCCTGGGATCCGGCCAATGCATTGGTGGAATTGTCCAAGGATTTCACGGCCAAGACGGGCACGGAAATGAAATTCGAGTTCGTGCCGTGGCCGAATTTCGCCGATCGCATTCTCAACGAGCTCAACTCCGGCGGCAAGCTCTGCGATCTCCTGATCGGCGACAGCCAGTGGCTCGGCGGTTCGGCCGAGAACGGATACTACGTCAAGCTCAATGATTTCTTCGACAAGGAAGGCATCAAGATGAGCGACTTCGCCGAGGCCGCCGTCAACGCCTATGCCACCTGGCCGAAGGCTACGCCGAATTACTGGGCGCTGCCGGCCATGGGCGACGCCAATGCCTGGTTCTATCGCAAGGACTGGTTCGCGAAGCCTGAATTGCAGGCGGAATTCAAGAAACAGACTGGGCGCGATCTGACGGTGCCGGCCACGTGGCCCGAACTGATCGAAACGGCGAAGTTCTTCAACGGCAAGGAGATCGACGGCAAGAAGGTCTACGGCGCGGCGATCTTCACCGAACGTGCGTCCGAAGGCATCACCATGGGTGTCACCCAGGCGCTTTATGCCAACGGCTTCAAATATGAAATGACGCCCGGCAAATACGACATGGAAGGTGCGGTCAATTCGCCGGACGCGGTCAAGGGGCTTGAGGAGTACAAGGAACTCTACAAGTGCTGCACGCCACCGGGCTACACCGACGCCTATATGGGCGAAACGCTGGACGCCTTCAAATCCGGCCAGGCGGCGATGGCGATGAACTGGTTCGCGTTCTTCCCCGGCCTCTACAAGGATGAGAACGTCGGTGGTGACAAGATCGGCTTCTTCGTCAATCCGAAGGGCACGACGGCGGCATCGACACTTGGCGGGCAGGGGATTTCGGTTGTTGCCAACACCGACAACATGGACGGCGCGCTTGCCTATATCAAATGGTTTGCACAGCCGGATGTGCAGAAGAAATGGTGGTCGCTCGGCGGTTACGCCGTGCACAACGCGGTGTTGAACGATCCTTCCTTCAAGGACAGCCAGCCGTTTGCCGCAGACTTCCTCGTCGCCATGAACCAGGTGCAGGACTTCTGGCAGGAGCCGTCCTATGCCATCCTGCTGCAGGCCATGCAGAAGCGCATGCATGACTATGTCGTGGCCGATCAGGGTACGGCGAAGGAGGCGCTCGACGGTCTGGTCAAGGACTGGACGGAAGTCTTCGAGGACGACGGGAAGCTTTGATTTCCTCCCGGTGGGGCCGTCCGGCGCGCGCCGGGCGGCCCAGTAAACGACAGCCATCCCGATCTCAGGTGAAGTCCGTGACCGACACCGATACCACCATACTGGACAAGGCGACCGAGCGCATGGTGCGCGCGACGCCGGTGCCGCTCGCTCACCGCGTGCGCGGCCTGTCAGACCGGGCGATCGCCTGGCTTTTCATCGCGCCCACCATCCTGTTGCTGCTCGCCATCAACATCTTTCCGCTGATCTGGGCGGTGCGGCTCTCCTTCACCAACTATCGTGCCAACCGGCCGACTGCGGTGGTTGAAGGCGTCGGCCTGACCAACTACCAGCGGGTTCTCAACGACCCCGACATCTGGATCGCCATGCAGACGACGGCCCATTTCGTGTTATGGACCATCCTGCTGCAGACCCTCATCGGTTTTTCGCTGGCCTATCTGATCGATCGAAAATTCAGGGGGCATGCCTTCTGGACGACTGTGATCCTGATCCCGATGATGCTGTCGCCGGCGGTGGTCGGCAATTTCTGGCGGTTCCTCTATCAGCCGCAGATCGGCCTCTTCAATTATGTCGTCTCCTACGCCACCGGCGTGCCGCCATCCTCATTCGAAATGCTCGGCTCGGTGTCGCTCGCCCCCTGGTCCATCATCGTCGTCGATACCTGGATGTGGACGCCCTATGTGATGCTGATCTGCCTGGCGGGCCTGAGATCGATCCCCGACTATATCTATGAGGCGGCCGAGGTCGATCGGGCATCCGGCTGGCGGCAATTCTGGTCGATCACCATTCCGATGGCGCTGCCCTTCATCATGCTCGCGGTGCTTTTCCGCGGCATCGAGAATTTCAAGATGTTCGACATGGTCATGCTTCTGACGGGGGGTGGGCCGGGATCAACGACAGAGGTGGCATCGATTACGCTGAAACGCGAGGCTTTCGAAAGCTGGCGGACGGGCCGCGCCTCTTCCTTTGCCATCATTCTCTTCGTCGCGGTCTTTGGCCTTGCCAATATCTACGTCAAAGCGCTGAACAGGGTAAAACAGAGATGAGCAACGCGACCTCCGCCCATTCCGTGGTCGAGCCGAGCATCACCACCAAGCGTATAGCCGGCGCCATCGTCATTCTCTACGCCGTCATCACCATGGTGCCGCTGGCCTGGATTTTCCTCACCAGCTTCAAGTCGCCGCCGGATTCCATCAGCTATCCGCCGAAAATCGTCTTCCAGCCGACGCTCGAGGGCTATTGCAACCTGTTCACGACCCGCACCCGGCAGACACCGGAATACATCCAGTCGCTCGGCCCGCCGACCTCGACTTGCGACGAGATCACCCGCAGCCGCAACATGGTGATCGCCGGTTCATCCAACTATTGGCCGCGCTTCACCAATTCGATGGTGATCGCCTTCGGCTCGACGTTCCTAGCGGTCTTTCTCGGGACGATCGCGGCCTATGGCTTTTCGCGCTTCCGGGTACCGCTGGCCGACGATCTTCTGTTCTTCATCCTCTCGACGCGGATGATGCCGCCGATCGCGGTCGCGATCCCGATCTATCTGATGTACCGCGAGCTCGGCCTGTCCGACACCGCGCTCGGCATGATCCTGCTCTATACGGCTGTCAACGTCTCGCTTTCCGTCTGGCTGCTCAAGGGCTTCATCGATGAAATCCCGCGGGAATACGAGGAGGCGGCGATGATCGATGGCTACACCCGTCTTCAGGCCTTCCGCAAGGTGGTACTGCCGCAGGCGACGACAGGCATTGCCGCCACCGCGATCTTCTGCCTGATCTTCGCCTGGAACGAATATGCCTTCGCGGTGCTTCTGACCTCGGGTTCGGCGCAGACCGCGCCGCCCTTCATCCCGACGATCATCGGCGAAGGAGGGATGGACTGGCCGGCCGTTGCCGCCGGAACGACGATCTTCCTCGTGCCGATCCTCGTCTTCACCATTCTTCTGCGCAAGCAACTGCTGCGCGGCATCACCTTCGGAGCGGTGCGGAAATGACCATTGACACGACACATCCCCGCAAGAAACGCCCCTTTTTCTTTCGGCGCGGCCCGATGGAAAATATCGCGACGGCGCTGATCGCCGTGGGCTTCCTGATGCTGTTCCAGCCATTCGCACTGGCGCTCTACACCTATTCGCTGGTGACGCTGCTCGCAGGCACCGTAATGTTCATGATCGTCTCGAAGTTTCCGGAGTGAACCATGGCAGAGATCCGGATCGAAAACCTGCGCAAGCAATTCGCCGATTTCGTCGCCGTGGAGGATTCGAGCTTCACCGTCGGTGACGGCGAATTCCTGGCGCTGCTCGGGCCATCGGGTTGCGGCAAGACGACGACGCTCAGAATGATCGCCGGCCTGGAACTGCCGACCAGCGGCAGGATCTTTCTTGACGGCGAAGACGTGACGTTCAACCGCGCAAGCGCCCGCGACATCGCCTTCGTCTTCCAGCTCTTTGCCCTTTATCCACATCTGAACGTACGCAAGAACATCGGCTTTCCGCTGCTGTCGCAGGGCGTTTCGAAGGCGGAGATCCGGTCGCGGGTGGAGGAGACTGCAAGGCTCCTGCAGATCAGCCATATCCTCGACCGCTCCGTTTCCGGACTTGCCGGTGGCGACCGGCAGCGTGTGGCGCTTGGGCGGGCGATCGTGCGCAGGCCGAAATGCTTCCTGATGGACGAGCCTCTCGGCACGCTTGACGCCGAATTTCGGGATGTGATGGTGCATGAGCTGCGCGAGCTGCACAACCGCATCCACGCCACCACCGTCTATGTCACCCATGATCAGCACGAGGCAATGGCGATGGCCGACAAGATTGCGGTGATGAATCACGGCATCATCGAACAGTTCGGAACGCCGCAGCAGATTTATAGCCGCCCCGCTTCAATGTATGTCGCTGATTTCATCGGATCGCCACCTATGAATTTTCTGAGGTTCACGTCCGGTTTGCAAAAGGGCAGCCGAACGGTTTCGCTGGATGGCGTCGAGATCGCGTTGCCAGAAGTGCATCAGGATATTGCCCCCGGCGAACTGGCGCTCGGCGTCCGGCCGGAGCACATCCGTTTCAGTGACAGTTCGCTTTTGCGAGGCTCGGTCTACGGTGCGGAATATCTCGGCACCAACCAGATCGTCGCCGTCGAAACCGGCAAGGGTCTCGTCAAGGCGCGCGTGCCGGCCGATAGGACGTTTCGGATCGGCGAGACCGTCGGCCTCGAACTCGACAGCGAAAAACTCTCGTTGTTCGAGTGCGCCACCGGCCGCGCCGTCAAATCATCGCTCTATGCGGAGGCCCGTCATGGCTGAGGTAACCCTCCAGAATATCGCCAAGTCGTTCGGCGAATCCAAGGCCGTGCATAACCTGACACTGACAATCCGCGACGGCGAATTCGTCGTGCTGCTCGGGCCGACCGGGGCCGGCAAGACGACGACGTTGCGGCTGATCGCGGGGCTCGAAAGGCCGGACAAGGGTCGCGTGACGATTGGCGGGCAGGATATGGCCGGTGCCGCCCCGGCTGGCCGCGACGTCGCCTTCGTCTTCCAGCAATATTCGCTTTATCCGCATCTGACGGTCTATGAAAACCTGGCATTCCCGCTGCGTTCGCCCGCCCGCCATCTTTCCACCGACGAGATCGACCGGCGCGTTCGCGACGTGGCCAAGATGGTGCGGATCGACCACAAGCTCGAAAACCGCTCGACGCGGCTGTCGGGCGGCGAGATGCAGCGGGTTGCCATCGGCCGGGCGCTGGTGCGCAAGCCGGCGATCTATTTGATGGACGAACCGCTATCGTCGCTGGATGCCAAGCTCAGGGCAGAGCTGAGGCTCGAGCTGAAACGCATCCAGAACGAGCTCGGATCGACGCTTCTCTACGTCACCCATGACCAGGTCGAGGCGATGACGATGGCCGACCGGATCGGCATCCTCAAGGACGGTGAACTCGTCCAGCTCGGCACGCCGCGCGAGATCTACAGCAATCCGGTCAACCTGCATGTGGCGGCGAGGCTCGGGCAGCCGCACATCAACCTCATTCCGGAAGGGCTTGTCCCCGGCGGGCAACCGCCGAGGGGAACGAAGACGATCGGCGCACGCACCGAGCATCTGGAAATCGGCGCGGCAAACGGCAATGCCAATGCGCAGATCGACTGGATCGAACATCTCGGCGACCAAAGCCACCTGCATATGCGCATCGGCGGCCACAAGCTGGTAACGCTCGCCAATCCTTACGTGCCGGTCAGCCCCGGCGACAAGATCATGCTGACGTTGAAGGATCCGCTCTATTTCGGTGCCGACGGACAACGGCTTGTATAAACAAAAACGGGAGGTTGCATCGCTTGCGCCATGGCGGAAGGATGCGCAACGAGAAACGGACTGGATGGCCCCCATGAAACATTTCTTCAACCGCAGAGAAACCATCGTCACGGAGGCTCTCGACGGTCTGTTGCGGACCGCGGCGCCGGGAACGCTGGCCCGTCTCGACAGCTACCCGGACATCAAGGTGGTCGTCCGCGCCGACTGGGACAGGTCCCGCGTCGCAGTGATTTCCGGCGGCGGGGCAGGGCACGAGCCGTCCCATGCGGGTTTCGTCGGCAGGGGCATGCTGACGGCTGCCGTCTCCGGCGAAATCTTCGCCTCTCCCAGCGTCGATGCCGTTTTGACTGCGATCCGGGCGGTGACCGGCAAATCGGGCTGCCTGCTGGTCGTCAAGAATTATACCGGCGACCGTTTGAATTTCGGCCTGGCGGCGGAAAAGGCCCGGGCGGAAGGTTTCGATGTCGAGATGGTCATCGTCGCTGACGATATCGCGCTGCCGGACATCAACCAGCCGCGTGGCGTCGCGGGCACGCTCTTCGTTCACAAGATCGCCGGTCATCTGGCCGAAAGCGGCGAGAGCCTCGCCTCG
Organism: Pararhizobium sp. LjRoot235; assembly: GCF_964254145.1. Lineage (NCBI taxonomy): Bacteria > Pseudomonadati > Pseudomonadota > Alphaproteobacteria > Hyphomicrobiales > Rhizobiaceae > Pararhizobium > Pararhizobium sp. LjRoot235. Next base: position 768,527 of record NZ_CAXUSP020000001.1, read on the forward strand.
GTCGCCGCCACTGCCAAGGCTGCGGCTGCCGATATCGTTTCGCTCGGCGTGTCCTATTCCTCCTGCTCCATTCCCGGACGGCCTTATGAAGATCGCCTGAGAGAGAACCAGGGGGAGCTCGGCTTGGGCATCCACGGCGAGCCGGGGGTCGAAAAGATAGCCGTCCAGCAGGCCGACGGTCTCGTCTCGATCATGACGGAACGGCTATCGGCGGCGATGAAGCCGGCCGGGAAATATGCGCTTCTCATCAACAATCTCGGTGCCGTGCCGCCGCTGGAAATGTCGCTGATCGCCAATGCGGTGCTCTCGTCGCCGTTTGCTGACCGTGTCGCGCTGGCGATCGGGCCCGGACCGCTGATGACCGCCTTGAACATGAACGGCTTTTCCCTGTCGCTGATCGCGCTTGATCCCGTGCGCGAGACGGCGCTGCTGTCCAATGTCGCGCCGCGCGCGTGGCTGCCGGCGATCGCGCCGCTTAGTGTTGCCATCGTGCCGGCGCCGAGAGCCGAAAGTCTGGCAGAAACGGCTGTGGCGAGCCATGATGGAGGGGCCGAGCGTGTGCTTGCCGCCATCTGCGACCGGCTGATTTCTCTTGAGCCGGAGTTGAACCGGCTGGACGCCAAGGCGGGCGATGGTGACACCGGATCGACGGTCGCCACCGGTGCCCGCAGCATTCTGGCGCAGACGGGAGGCCTGCCCCTTGCCGACAGGGCAACGCTTTTCTCTGTCATCGGCGATACGCTTTCGACTGCGATGGGTGGTTCGAGTGGCGTCCTCCTGTCGATCTTCTTTACTGCGGCGGGCAGGGCGAGTGGGGACGGGGGGAGCCTTGTCGTGTCCCTGCTCGCCGGGCTCGAGCGGATGACCTTCTACGGCGGCGCCCATCCTGGCGATCGCACCATGGTCGATGCGCTGTCTCCGGCGCTTCACGCAATGGCAGTGGGCGGCGTCCGTGCCGCCGCCGATGCGGCGCGCAAGGGCGCCGAAGCGACCAAGGCGATGCGCAAGGCGAATGCCGGCCGATCCGCCTATATCGGCGAGAGCGATCTCGATGGGGTGATGGACCCCGGCGCGCATGCCGTGGCCGAGGCTTTTGCGGCCGTCGCCGGTATCCTGGAGCCCGCATGATCCTTGCGCGCGAGCCGAAGTCTGCCATCGATCAAGCGGCCCAGATTTGCCGCGTGATCGAGGCGTGCCGGAACGCGATCGCGGCACAGGAAGCCCATCTCTGCGGCCTCGATCGCGCGATCGGTGATGGCGATCATGGCACCAATATGCGGCGTGGGCTGGAAGCCTTGGCCGCCGAACGGCAGCAACTCGCCGCGATGCCGGTTCCCGAAGCGATGATCGCTGCCGGGACGATCCTGGTGATGAGCATCGGCGGCGCGGCCGGACCGCTCTATGGCACGCTGCTCTTGGAGATCGGCAAGGGCCTGGCCGCCGAGCCGGCGCAAGCGAAATTTCCAGATGTCTTTCAACAGGCCGTGGCCGCCGTCGCGCGCCGCGGAAAATCGCACCCGGGAGAGAAAACGCTGCTCGACGTTCTTTATCCTTTCAGCGAGGCTGTGATAAGCGACACGCCTCTCCAGCAGCTTGCCGAGAAAGCTCAGGGTTTCGCCGATATGACGATCGACATGAAGGCCATGCGCGGGCGCGCCTCGTTCCTCGGTGAGCGGTCGGTGGGGCATATGGACCCGGGTGCTGCCAGCTGCGCGCTTCTTTGTCAGGTCGTCTGCCATGAACTGGCGAAGGCAGGTGCAGCATGACAGGCAGGATCGAGAATGTCGGCATCGTGATCGTCTCCCATTCACCGCTTGTAGCAAAAGGCGCTGCCGACATGGTGCGCCAGATGGTCGGGGACAGCGTGCCGCTCGCCTGGTGCGGCGGCAATCCGGCCGGCGGGCTGGGCACCGATACGGGCGCGATCCTGAAGGCCATCGAGGAAGCCTGGTCGGAGGCCGGAGTGGCGATCTTCGTCGATCTCGGCGGCGCGGAAACCAACAGTGAAATGGCGATCGAAATGATCGGCAAGGGGCGGGCCGCACGCATCGTCATCTGCAACGCGCCGATCGTCGAAGGGGCCGTGATCGCCGCTGCAGAAGCCTCGGGCGGGGCATCGCTGGCAAAGGTGGTGGCAACAGCGCAGGAGCTTTCCCCGTCATGATGGACAAGCGCCACGGCAGCTACGGGGGAACGGGTTCGGCGGGTGGCCATGCCTCCGTCGAATTGCTGATCACCCATGGCGTCGGCTTGCACGCGCGACCCTCCGTAACCTTCACGCGGCTTGCCAGATCCTTTCCCTGCGTGATCGAGATCGAGGTCAATCGCTCCGGCCTCTGGCTCAATGCCAAAAGCATCGTCAAGGTCATGGGCGCGCGCATCCGCAAGGGATCGACACTCAGGATTAGGGCGCATGGCCTGAGGGCCGATGAGGCGATCTCGGTTCTCGAAGCGTTGTTTATCGACGATTTCGGTGAGGAAAGATCCAATGTCCGGGGCGCTTAGGCTGCAGGGCCAGGGCAATGGAAGCCAAGGGTATGCGATCGGTCCGGCGCACGTGCCTTCGGAACCCCGGAGCCCCATAGAGGGCGGCGCGTCGCCTTCGCTGGAATTCGACCTTCTCAGAAGTGCGATTGAGGAGGCGGTCAGCGCCCTCAAAGACCTGATGGTGCGAACTGATCCGCCAAGCTCGGACATCCTCGAGTTCCAGGTCGAAATGTTGCGCGATCCGGTGATCGGCGACATGGCCGCCGAGTATATCGGCGAGGGACAGAATGCGGCGCTCGCCTGGGTGACGGCTCTCGAGGAATATATCGCCGGGTTCGAGCTGTCGGAGGATGACGATATTCGGGCGCGGGCGGTCGATGTCATCGATATCCGCGATCGGGTTCTTCGTATCCTTGAAGGCAGGCCGCCCGCCAACTTTCCCAGGGGGGCGGTCTTCGCCGGCAGGGACATGGCGCCCAGTCTTTTTCTCGCCCATGACTGGAGCGGCGGCGGCGGTATTGCGCTTGCAGCCGGAAGCACCGCAAGCCATGTGGCGCTGCTTGCCCGCGCCAAAGGCGTGCCGATGGTCGTCGGTCTCGGCGGGCCTGCCATTGAGCCCGAGGCTCCGGTTCTGGTCGACGGCGGCACCGGTCTCGTCGTCGTTCATCCAAGCGGTGCCGATATCGCAATGGCGGCAATGGGAGAAAAACCGACGCCCGGGATACCCGCGCGATTTGAGCTTCCATCCGCCGATCGTCCAGCCGGCCGCTTGGAGATATTGGTCAATATCAGCGATATTGCCGAGATTCATAGCCTCGACTCGAATGTCTGCGACGGCATTGGGCTTTTGCGAACCGAGTTTCTCCTGTCGGCGGCCGCGGATCTGGCGAATGAGGAAAAGCAGTTCCAGCTCTACGTCGAAATGCTGGATTGGGCCGCTGGCAAGCCGGTCACCATCCGTCTTTTCGATCTTGGCGGTGACAAGCCGCTCGGTGGGTTTGGCGTCGAGGAGCGCAATCCGTTTCTCGGTCTGCGCGGTATCCGTCTGCTTCTGGCAATGCCGGCCATGCTGCGAATCCAGGTCCGGGCGCTTTTACGGGCTGCGGCATTGGGGCCGCTGAAGGTGCTGCTGCCGATGGTGACCTTCCCTGGCGAGGTTGATCAGACGCGGCGGATTTTCGAGGACGAAGCGGCCAGCCTTGTCCAGCGGCACATCGACGTCGGGGTTCCCGATATCGGCGTGATGGTCGAGGTTCCGGCCGCGGCGATCATGCTCGACACATTCGAATCGTCTGACTTCTTCTCGCTCGGCACCAATGACCTGGCGCAGTATCTGACGGCTTGCGCGCGTGACAACGCTTCCGTTGCCAACCTTTATGGTCAAGCAAACCCCGTCTTGTTGCGGCTGATCGCACAGACAGTAAGGATCGCGCATGACATGGACAAGCCGATCGGCATCTGTGGCGATCTGGCCGGCAACCCGGCATTGCTGCCGTCGCTGATCGCAAGCGGCATACGTCAGATTTCCGTTGCTCCATCGCAGTTGCCTGCCGTAAAGGCGGTGCTGGCGCAGGCAAGGATGGAAGGCTGAAATGGCACGCGACGTAAGCGAAGACGCCATCACGGTATACAAGACCATCCTCGCGGCCATCATCGATAATAGGCCTTCCGGTACCCGCCAGCGTCTCGCGGTGGCGCTGGGCAAACATCGCAGCTTCGTCACGCAGATCACCAGCCCGGGCTATACCACGCCGTTACCGGCCAGGCATCTGGCGACGATCTTCCAGGTCTGCCATGTCAGCAGGGCCGAACAGGACCGTTTTCTCGAAGCCTATCAACTGGCGCATCCGGGCAAACTGCCTGATCTCGGCACTGCCGGCGGGCTGCGGCAACTGACGCTGATGGTCGCCGATTTCGGCGATGAGCGGAAGAACCGCATGCTCGACGAGGCCATCCAGGATTTCATCCAGAAGATCGTCGTTCTTTCCGGCGAGGGAGACTGAGTTGCGCTCGCCTTCGTTCGACTGTGGCATCATACTCACAACGCCACTGGAAAATTCGTCCCGCTCGGATAGCATTGCTGCGGGGAGCAGGAGATGAAGAAATTCATGAACAGCGCCGGGACGCTGGCGCAGGACTGCCTGGAGGGTTTCGTTGCCGCGCATGGCGATATCGTTTTGTTCGGCGAGGGGAAAAAACACGTCCGCCGCCGGGTGCTGACGCCGGGCAAGGTCGCGATCATTTCTGGCGGCGGCGCCGGCCATGAACCGATGCACACCGGCTTTGTCGGTCATGGCATGCTGGACGCCGCCTGCACAGGCCATGTTTTCACGTCGCCAACGCCCGGCCAGATTTTGGCAGCGATCCACGAAACGGATGGTGGCGCAGGCGCGCTGCTGATCGTCAAGAATTACGATGGCGACGTGATGAATTTCGAAATGGCGGCCGAAATGGCGATGGCTGGCGGCGCACATCGCATCGAGACGGTCATCGTCAATGACGATATCGCCATCGAGCGATCGGTGCGGGGGACAGGCCGGCGCGGGGTCGCGGGCACGCTGGTTGTCGAGAAGATCGCCGGGGCGGCCGCACAGGCGGGTGCCAATCTGCGGGAGTTGAAAGAACTCGGCGATGCTGTCGTTGCCGCAACCCGCACGATGGGTGTGGCGCTGAAGGGCACGACGGTGCCGCAGACGACGCGCGAGACCTTCGTGCTCGGGCCGGACGAGATGGAAGTCGGCGTCGGCATCCATGGGGAGCCCGGCCGCTCGCGCGAGCAGATGACCGACGCGTCGGCGGTCGTCGAGCTGATCTGCAGGCGCATTCTTGAGGATTTCGGCTCGCGCGGCGAACAGTCGATCCTGCTCTTCGTCAATGGTCTTGGCGGAACGCCGCTATCGGAGCTCTACCTTGTCTTCGGTCTGGCGCGGTCATTTTTTGAAGGGCAGGGCGTGACCATCGTGCGCAGCCTTGTCGGGACCTATGTCACGTCACTCGACATGGCAGGCATATCGATCACTGTGACCATATTGGACGACCGCCTGAGCGGTCTTTGGGACGCCCCGGTTCTGACCGCATCGCTGCGCTGGTAGTCAGACTGGCGGCGCAATTTCGATTGGCGTGCCGTCGGAAAAGCGGGTGAAGCGAAAGGGTGCGGGATCAACGATCGGCATGTTACCGGTGACCAGGTCGGCAGCGAGGTGCCCGGCACCGGGGCCGATACCGAAGCCGTGGCCCGAAAATCCGGTCGCAATGACCAGTCCGGGAAGGCTGTCGAGCGTGGATATGACCGGGACTGCGTCCGGCGTCACGTCGATCAGGCCGGCCCAGATTTGCTCCACTTTCGCATCGCGCAGCACCGGCAGGCCTTCCGTGGCCGCCCGCAGCGCGTTCAATGCGCTTCTGCCATCCGGATTCGGATCGAGAATCCGGTGCCGTTCGAAAGCGCCGGGCCGGTCGAGGGGGACTGCGGAGATTTCGAACAGTTCCTGCCAGCTTCGAGCGCTAAGACCGAGCTGCACCGATCCGCCCTCGGCCTTCCTGGCAGGTTGGAATTCGCGGAAGAAGGCAAAACTGTCCGGCACCAGCGCATGCATGTTGATGCCGCCGTTGGCGATGGTATAGCCGCCGTCCAGCCGCTTCCGATAGGCATAGGTGGCGGTGGCACCTGCGCCATCCGGCCCTCGGTTCACCGCGCTGGTGCGCAGCACCGAGTTACGCACTTTCAGTTGCGGCAGCCGGATGCCGAGTCCCTTGCAGAACAGACGCGACCAGACGCCGCCGGCAAGGACGACGGCGGGAGTCTCGATGCGGCCCTTTTCGGTGATGACAGCGCTGACGCGGCCAGCGCTTTTTTCGAGGCCGCGCACGGCGCAGCCTGTCAGGATGCGGGCTCCTGCCCGGCGTGCGCCCGTCGCAATCGCCGGCACTGCCTTTTGCGGTTCGGCTTGGCCATCACTTGGCGTGTAAAGCGCGCCTTTGTATCGTCGCGCAGAGCCCAGCATCACGGCAGCCGTCTCGTCCGGGCCGATCTGCCGCGTGTCGAGCCCATGCGCCTGCGCGAGTTTCAGCCAGGCGTCGCGATTGGCGATGTCCGTCTCGTTCTCCGAGATATAGAGAATGCCGGATCGGCGAAACCCGGTCTTGCCGCCGACCCGCGTATCCAATCCATCCCAGATTTTCAGCGCTTCGATGGCCAGCGGAATTTCCCGCCGATCGCGACCCATGACCCGGACCCAGCCCCAGTTGCGGCTGGATTGCTCGCCACCGAGTATGCCCTTCTCGCACAGCACGACGTCGACGCCGTGTTCGGCAAGGAACAGCGCCGTGCTTGTCCCGATGATGCCGCCGCCGATGACGACGACACCGGCTTTCTTCGGCAGGATTTGATCGGTTTCAATCGGGTCGAGCACGGGGCCGGGCATGTGGGCTGGTTTCCAGTGTCAGAGGTGGGCCTGTCTGATTTGCACGGGATACTGCCGGTGTTCAAGTCGCGAAGAATGACCTGTTGCTGCGGCCTCGGTGCCGATCAACCATGGGGCAACATGAAGGCGTCGCTTTCGCCTTCAATCAGCTCTTCCCGCCAGATCGTCCGCAGTTCCGCATTCGGGTAAAAATGGCTGAACGGGGGCATTGTTGCCAGCAGCGCTTCCGCGAGCGCGATGCCGAGATCGCGCCGGGAGAGTTCGAAGCCGGTAAGGCTTGGCGACAGGAAATGCGTCTGGGGGCTGTGGCGGCCAATCACGGCGATATCGCGCCCCGGCTTCAGTCCGGCTTCGCTCAATCCCCGGTAAAATCCGATCGCAATGGTCTCGTTGACCAGGAGTATCGCCGTTGGCCGGTCCTTCTTCGACAAAAGGTCGTGTGCGATCTGGTACCCGCCCGCCTCGTTGGGTGTCGAGCGGAAGACAAGATCGGGGTCAAGGGAAAGGCCGTGGGCTGCAAGCGCGCTGGCGGCCTGATCGACGAAGATATAACCGAGGTTGACGTCATCATGCGGCCTTGTCACGGCGATCCGGCGGTGGCCCCTCGCAACGAGCCTGTCGATCGCAGTCTGTGCCATGCCTTCGAAATCAAGATCGAGCCAGGGCTGGCCGACGTCGGTGAGGCTGCGCCCGAGCGTGGCAAAGGGGATCTTGCGCTTGGCAAGGAACTCCAGGCGCGGATCGTGCCGTTGGGTTGCCGAGAGGATGAGCCCGTCGGCGAACCCGCGGGCGACGACGCGCCGGAGATAATCGTCCGGGTCCTCCTGAGACGAACAAAGGAGCGCGACGAGATCGAGATGGTGGCGGGCAAAGACGGTCTGCACACCATCGAAGACGCTCATGAAGAAGGTGTCGCCCTGACCGGTGATCTCCGCTCCGGTCTGCATCATGAAGCCGATGATATTGGTCGTGCCCTGCCGCAGGCTGCGGCCGGATTGGTTGGGCACGTAGCCGAGTTCGGCTGCGGCCTCGAGCACTCTTTTGCGCGTCTCCTCGTTGACATCCGGGCGGCCGTTCAGTGCGCGTGACACTGTCCCGATTGAAATGTCCAGATGTTGTGCAAGCCTGCGTATGCCCGTCATTCCAGCCGCTTTCAACGTGCGATTTCGGTATGCCCGATGTCCATCTATTGACACGTTTCAAAATTCGTTCATAGTACCGTAAACGTTTACGGTGATCGAAAAGGAGCGAAAACCGTAGATTTTGTGGAGGAGAATCCTATTTTGCGTGCAGTTTTGTGCGGATGCGGAGCTATGGCCAAAGGCTGGCTGAAAGCGATCGCGGAGACCCCTGAAATCAGAGCGGCGGTTGATGTCGTCGGCCTCGTTGACGTCAACCCGATGGCGGCAAAGGCGCTTGCCGAAGAGTTCGGTCTGGTCGATGCCGTCGTCGGTCGCGACCTCGGGACCGTACTGGCAGAAACCGCGGCCGACGTGGTTTTCGACGTCGTTATTCCGTCTGCCCGTCACGACGTTGTCGCAACGGCTCTGGCGCATGGATGCCACGTGCTGAGCGAGAAGCCGATGGCGTCCTCGATTGAGGCGGGGCGGTCGATGATCGCCCAGGCCGCCGCCGCCGGAAAAGTCCATGCCATCGTCCAGAACCGGCGCTTCATATCGGGCATTCGCCGCATCCGCCGGCTTGTCGAAAGCGGCGGGCTCGGCGAACTCACGGCCATTCATTGTGATTTCTTCATCGGTGCGCATTTTGGCGGTTTTCGCGAAGAGATGGACAATGTGCTTTTGCTCGACATGGCGATCCACACGTTCGACGCGGCCCGTTTCGTCGCCGACAAGGTGCCGGTTGCCGTCTATTGCCACGAAAGCAATCCGCGCGGCTCGTGGTATGCGCATGGTGCAGCGGCCAATGCGATCTTCGAGTTTTCCGACGACGTCACCTTTACCTATCGCGGCTCCTGGTGTGCCGAAGGCGCCAATACCAGCTGGGAAAGCCGGTGGCGGATCATCGGCACGAAGGGCACGCTGTTGTGGGATGGCGCCGAGGATTTTCAGGCGCACAGGGTATCAGGCACGGAGGGCTTCCTGCGGCCGGTCGACGCCATTCCGGTGCCTGAGCCCGCAAACGAGGCGGAGACCCATGGCCATGCCAGCGTCATCGCCGATTTCCTTGCTGCCATCAGAACCGGCCGCACGCCCGAAACGGTGAGCAACGACAATATCAACAGCCTTGCCATGGTGTTTGCAGCCATCGAAAGCGCCCGCACCCGGCAACGCGTGACCCTATGAACAGGACGATTTCATGAGCAATCCGGCAAAAGCTATTCGCATCGGCACCATGATCAGCGCATCCGGCGGCAAAGCCGCCGACCGCATCGGCCAGATTGCCGGCTTGGGGTTCGAGAGTTTCGAGCCCTTCTTCTGGCAGACCACCAACGGCCAGAATCTCGCCGATCTCGGCAAGCGCTGCATTGACGCGATTGGCGATCGCGATATCACTATCTCGACACTCGGCATGTTCGGCAATCCGCTGGAGATGACGGATATCGATCGCGACACGCTGCAGGGCTGGAAGGACTGCATCGACAACGCGCATCATTTCGGTGCTACCTGCGTCGCGGGCTTTACGGGGAGAATTCGCAACGCACCGCTGACCGACAGCCTGCCGCGATACAAGGAAATCTGGAGCGAACTTGCCCGGCGCGCCGCCGACAGGGGCATCAAGATCGCCTTTGAGAATTGCGCCATGGACGGCAACTGGGCGACGGGCGACTGGAACATCGCCCACAATCCGGATGCCTGGGAGCTTATGTTCAACGAAACGCCGGACGATCATATCGGCCTTGAATGGGAGCCTTGCCACCAGATGGTCTATCTGATCGAGCCCATCCCGCAGATCCGCAAATGGGCGAAAAAGATCTTTCATGTGCATGGCAAGGACGCGACGATCCGCTGGGACGTCATCCGTGAGCATGGCATTTTCGGCAAGGAAAAGTTCGTCTTCATGCGCACGCCGGGTTTCGGCGATACCAACTGGACAGACGTCATTTCCGAGCTGCGGCTTGCCGGCTGGTCCGGTTCCATCGACATCGAAGGCTGGCATGATCCGGTCTATCGAGATGCTTTGGAAATGACCGGCCAGGTTCACGGGCTCAACTATCTGAAAGCTTGCCGGGGCGGCGACTTCGTCGTCGATCCGGCCTGAAAGGACTGAAGAAGGCCGGCATGGAGGATGACGGCCGACAAGGATAACCAACAGGAGGAAACGATGGGTATCCGCAAATATGCAGTCATCGGCGCGCTGGCGCTTGCAAGCGTGTCGCTGTTTGGCCTGTCCGCCAAGGCGGAAGACGTGAAGATTACCGTCTGGTCTCTCGACCGCGATACTCAGCCGGCGCCAAATCTGGTGGCCGAGTTTAACAAGCTCAACAACGGCATCCAGATAGAGTACCGGCAGATCCAGTTCGATGACGTGGTCAGCGAGGCCATGCGTGCCTATTCGACGGGCCAAGCGCCGGACATCATTGCCATTGACAATCCGGAACATGCGCTGTTTTCGTCGCGCGGCGCCTTCCTCGATCTCACCGACATGATCTCGACATCGACGGTGATCAAGCCGGAAAACTATTTCCCCGGGCCGCTGAAATCGGTCGAGTGGGACGGCAAATACTACGGCGTGCCGAAGGCCACCAACACGATCGCCCTCTACTACAACAAGGACATGTTCAAGGCGAAAGGACTTGATCCGAGCAAGCCGCCGCAGACCTGGGACGCACTGGTCGATGCGGCGCGCAAGCTGACCGATCCCGCTGCCAACGTCTATGGCCTCGCCTTCTCGGCCAAGGCCAACGAGGAGGGTACCTTCCAGTTCCTGCCCTGGGCGCAGATGGGTGGCGGCAGCTATGAGAACATCAATACCGAGGGCGCGGTAAAAGCGCTCGAAATCTGGAAGACGATCATCGATGAGAAGCTCGCGTCACCCGACACGCTGACACGCGGCCAGTGGGATTCGACCGGTACCTTCAATTCCGGCAATGCCGCCATGGCGATCTCCGGCCCGTGGGAACTCGACCGCATGACACAGGAGGCGAAGTTCGATTGGGGCGTGACGCTGCTTCCGGTGCCGAAGGAAGGCGCCGAACGCTCCTCCGCCATGGGCGACTTCAACTGGGCTATCTTCGCGTCGTCCAAGCATCCGGCCGAAGCCTTCAAGGCGCTCGAATATTTCGCGTCGCAGGACGACAAGATGTTCAAGAACTATGGCCAGCTTCCGGCCCGTTCAGACATCTCGATCCCCGAAACCGGCCAGCCGCTCAAGGACGCAGCCCTCAAGGTCTTCCTCGAACAGCTGAAATATGCAAAGCCCCGCGGCCCGCATCCCGAATGGCCAAAGATCTCCAAGGCCATCCAGGATGCGATCCAGGCGGCGCTGACCGGCCAGGCGAGCCCCAAGGACGCGCTTGATCAGGCAGCCGAAAAGATCAAGGCTGTCCTGGGCTGATCTGACGGGCAATGAAACGGATCTTGCTGCTGCTCTTCTCCCCGGCGGGGAGAAGAGCCGAGAAAAGCGAGACGACGAGGGGATGTGAGCGTCGGGCGACGCGACTGCCCCGAGCACAAGCGAGGACAGCCTATGCCGCACCCCTCACCTGGCCCCACCGGCCACCTTCTCCCCGCCGGGGAGAGATTAAACCGAATGGCTTATCCGCCATCCAACATTTCCTCCCGGGAGGGGTTGTCATCTGCTCAAGCGCTTGGCAGCCCCGTTCGGGACGTCGGAGGCCCGATGAAGAGGCTCCTTTCCAGTGTCAGGGATGGCCGCGGTTTCGATATCGTGCTGGTCGCCTTCCCGCTCGGTTTTCTGTTCCTGATGGCAGGATTGCCGCTGCTGTACAACGTCCTGATGAGCTTTCAGGAGGTCGACATGTTCAGCCTCGGCACGCTGATGCGCCCCTTTGTCGGCTTGAAAAACTATCGCGACCTTTTCGCCCAGCCCGAAACGCTGCCGATCCTTGCCAATACGGCGATCTTTGTCACCGGCTCGATCGCCGGACAGTTTCTCCTCGGCTTTGGGCTCGCGCTGTTTTTCTGGGTCAATTTTCCGGGCGCCTCCTGGCTGCGTGGCCTGTTCCTCGTCTCCTGGGTGATGCCGGGTCTCGTCGTCGGCGCCATCTGGAACTGGATCCTGTCGGGGGATTTCGGTGTCCTCAACTTCATCCTGAGGGAAGGCGGTGTCATCTCCGGCAATATCTTCTGGCGCTCAGATCCGAACTATTCGCTTTATGCCGTCATCATCGCCAATATCTGGCTCGGCACCGCCTTCAACATGATCCTCCTCTCGGTCGGCCTCGCGGGTATCCCCGCCGATCTCTACGAGGCCGCCGAGCTCGATGGCGCCAATGCCTGGCAGCGCTTCTGGACGATCACCTTGCCGATGATGCGCTCCACTATCGGCGCCATCATCTCGCTTGGCCTGATCTTCACGCTGCAGCAGTTCGACCTCTTTGCCGCAATCACCTCCGGCGGGCCGAACAACTCGTCCAACGTGGCGCAATACTGGGCCTGGGAGCAGTCCTTCCGACAGTACGACTTTGCCAAGGGGGCGACGATTTCGGTCCTGATGATCATCTTCGTCATGATCGCCTCGGTCGTCTATGTCCGCTCGACACGTCACGAGGTGCGCGGATGAGCGAGACAAACCACAACCGTCTGATGTTCGTGATCGCCATCGTCATGGCGGCGATCTACCTCTTTCCGCTCTACTGGATGTACATCACCGCGCTTAAAAGTGGTTCCGAGATGTTCGCCACGCCGCCGACCTTCTGGCCGTCCGTGCCGCAATGGAGTACCTATGCTTATGTCTGGGAAAGCCGGGGCATGGAGCGCTATCTCTGGAACTCGCTGGTCATCGCCTCCGGAGCCGTGGTGCTGATCACCGTGCTCGGCGTCGGCTGCGCCTACGTGCTGGCGCGCTACCGCAATGTCTGGGTCGACATCGGTCTGTTCCTGATCCTGATGCTGCAGGTCCTGCCGGCCTCCTTGATGATCACGCCGATCTTCGTCGGCTTTTCGCAACTCGGCATGCTGGACTATCCCCGTCTTGCCGTGATCATCGCGATCGCCGCGAAAAGCATGCCGTTCTTCGTCGTGCTCGTGCGGGCCACCTTCATGGCCGTGCCGATGGAACTGGAGGAAGCGGCGCTGGTCGACGGCAACTCGCGTGTCGGCGCCTTCTTCCACATCGTGCTGCCGCTTGCCCGCAACGGCATCCTGATCAGCGCCATCCTGATCTTCATGCAGGCCTTCGGCGAGTTCGTCTATTCGAAGTCGATCATCCAGGCCATCGAGCTTCAGCCCGCCAGCGTCGGCCTTAACTCCTTCATGGGGCCGAACACCAATGAATGGAACAACATCATGGCCTACGCCACGATCTACGTGACCCCCATTCTCGCCATCTTCGTGCTGCTGCAGCGGCGCATCGTCTCCGGCCTTACCTCGGGAGCCATCAAATGACCAAGCAGATCGAACTCTCGGGCGTTAACAAATATTACGGTGCCTTCCACGCGCTGAAGAATATCGATCTCAGCATCGAGAAGGGCAGCTTTGTCGCGCTCGTCGGCCCCTCCGGTTGCGGCAAGTCCACGCTGCTGCGGTCGTTGGCCGGGCTTGAGAGCATTTCGACGGGCGATCTCAGGATCGCCGGCGAACTGATGAACAAGGTGCCGCCGCGCAAGCGCGACATCGCCATGGTATTCCAGTCCTATGCGCTCTACCCGCACATGACGGTGGAGCAGAACCTCACCTACAGCCTGCGCATTCGCGGGGTCGCCAGGGCCGAGGCCAAGAAGGCGGCAGAGGAGGTCGCGGCCACGACGGGGCTTTCGCATCTTCTCGGACGCTATCCGCGCGAACTCTCCGGCGGCCAGCGCCAGCGCGTCGCCATGAGCCGCGCCATCATCCGCCATCCCAAGGCCTTCCTGTTCGATGAACCGCTGTCCAATCTCGACGCGGCGCTGCGCGTCCATATGCGCAAGGAAATCCGCACTTTGCACGACCGGCTGCACGCCACGTCGGTCTATGTCACGCACGACCAGATCGAGGCGATGACGATGGCCGACCATGTGGTGGTGATGAAGGACGGCGTGATCGAACAGCAGGGGGCGCCGCTGGAGCTTTACGACCGACCGGCCAACAGGTTCGTCGCCGGCTTCATCGGTTCGCCGGCCATGAATTTCGTACCTGCGACGGTCGGCGAGGACGGCCGCTCGCTGGCGGTCGATATCGGCGAAAAGCAGACCATTCCGCTCGATCGCCAGCTCCAGCCGGGCCGCAAGGTGACCGCGGGACTGCGGCCGGAGCACCTGCATTTCGTCGAGCCGGGGCACGGCGTCTTCCGCCTTCCGGTCGGTATCGTCGAGACTACCGGTTCAGCGACCTACATCACTACGTCGACGGCCACCGAAGTGACGGTTGTCGACACGACCCGCAGGCCGGTCAGGGCTGGAGACGTCATCGATGTGTCCATCCGCCCGGCGGATGTGCACATCTTCGATGACGAAACAGGACTGAGGGTGTAGCCGGAGCTGCATTTGGTTTTTTCTGTATAAAAATACGTTTCCTGCCCTTGACAAGCGGGGACCCGGCGATATTCCCTGTCGGCAATCGGATGCGGGTCGTAGCCGCGACAAGGGAGGAATGACATGGGTGGACTTCTGGCCGGCAAACGCGCCGTGATCACGGCAGCGGCGCAGGGCATTGGCCGCGCCGCAGCCGAGGCGTTCCAGCGCGAAGGCGCAATCGTCACGGCTACGGACCTCAATGAGGAAAAACTCGCCGAACTTTCCGCCCTTGGCATGAAAGTCGCGAAACTCGATGTCATGAATGCGGATGCGATCTCGGCCTTTGCCGCAGAAACCGGAACCATCGACGTGCTGTTCAACTGCGCCGGGACGGTGCATGCCGGAACGATCCTCGAAGCCAGCGAGCGGGACTATGATTTCGCCTTCGATCTCAACGTCAAGTCGATGTTCCGGCTGATCCGCGCCTTCCTGCCAGGCATGATCGAAAACGGCGGCGGCTCGATCATCAACATGTCGTCGGTTGCGGGTGTCCCCATGGGTGTGCCGAACCGCTTCGTCTATTCCGCCAGCAAGGCGGCCGTTGTCGGCCTCACCAAGTCGATTGCCCTCGATTACATCAAGCAGGGCATCCGCTGCAATGCGATCGCGCCGGGCACGGTGCAATCGCCATCGCTCGAGGAGCGGATGAAGGCGCAGGGCAATTACGAGGAAGCCCGTGCTGCCTTCATCGCCCGCCAGCCGATGGGCCGCATCGGCCTGCCGGAGGAAATCGCGGCGCTCGCCGTCTATCTCGGCAGCGATGTTTCCAATTATACGACGGGTCAGGTGCACGTCATCGATGGCGGCATGAGCCTGTAGTTGCACGCTGCTTACTGCATAATTCCTAGATCCTATTCGATCTAAGGATAGAATTATGCAGCAATTCAAAGTGCTACAGCGACCTTTGCGCGTCTGATAAGACGCGCGGCGCTGTAGCGGGCCAGTGTTGCGGCCGCTATACATCGGCAGGCGCGCGTTATAGTCTCTGCCGATCCAGAGAAGGCGCGCAGCAATCGCATGACAGCAAAAGAAAACACCGGTCTCAAACCCGTCCTGAGGATCGATTTTCCTCATGCAGAGCGGCTGGGCCGGGGCAAGATTGCGCTGCTGGAACATATTCGCGAGACAGGCTCGATTTCGGCGGCGGGCCGCGCCATGGACATGTCCTATCGGCGGGCCTGGCTGCTGGTGAGCGCACTCAATAGCATGTTCAAGCAGGATGCGGTCTTGTCGCAGCGCGGCGGAAAACAGGGCGGCGGCGCAGTCGTCACACCCTTCGGAGAAGAACTGATCCGCTGTTTCCGGGCGATGGAGGAAAAGACCGAGGCGGCGCTTCCGGGAGAACTGGCCTGGCTGGAGAGCAATCGCAATCCCCATGCGATGCCGGCTGGCGTGCCGGTCACAGATCCAGCGCAACACTCTTGATGACGGCATGAACCGGCTTGCCGGCCTGCAGACCGAGCACGTCGCGCGAAAGCGTGGTTATCCGGGAAATGATCGTTACTCCGCCGCAATCGAGACGCACATCCACCATGCCCTGTACCGCCTCGCCGATCCCGACGATCGTGCCCGGAAGGATGTTGAGCGCGCTTAAGCCCTCCGGCCGGCTGGTGGCCAGCATGACATCGCGGGCCGCGATGTGAAGACGCACCGCCTTCCCGACTGGCACCTCCAGGTGCGGCACTTGAATCAGCACGGTGCCGGAGCGAACGATCGTGATCTGGTGCGAAACATCGCTGGTTTCAACGACACCTTCGATCAGCGCGCCCGCCTCGCGGCGGCTGATAGCCGAGGATGGCGCGCTCAAAATCGTCGCCGCATCTCCGGATGCGCTGATCCTGCCGTTTTCGAGCACGATGACCCTGTTGGCCAGCCGCGCGACTTCGGCGACGGAGTGGCTGACATAGACGATCGGAATTGCCGTTTCATCCCGCAATCGCTCCAGATAAGGCAGAATCTCTGCTTTCCGCTCCTCGTCGAGCGCGGCCAGAGGCTCGTCCATCAAAAGCAGGCGCGGGCTTGAGAGCAACGCCCGGCCGATGGCGACGCGCTGCTTTTCGCCGCCTGAAAGATTGGCCGGCGCGCGGTTGAGAAGCGCTCCGATGCCGAGCAGATCGACAATCCTGTCAAAGTCCGGTCCTTCGCCGGCGTACCGCGTGAACCAGCGGCCATAGTCGAGATTGCGCCGGACGCTCAGGTGCGGAAAAAGCCGAGCCTCCTGGAAGACATAACCGAAGCGGCGTTTGTGCGGCGGCACGAAAACGCGGGCCTCGCTATCGACGAGAACATCGCCGTTGAATGCAAGCTGCCCGTCCTCGGGGCGCAGCAACCCGGCAATGATGTTGACCAGCGACGTCTTGCCAGATCCGGAGCGGCCGAAGAGGGCGGTAACACCCTTGTCCGCAGAGAATGCCGCCGTGATGGAAAACGCGCCGAGACGATGGCGGATAGCGACCTTAAGGCTCATGCGGCGTCCATTTTCTTCACCGCGAGATTTGCCAGGACCTCCGAGACCATCAACGCTGCCATGGATATGACGATGGAAATGACGGTCAGGCGAAGCGCGCCTGCATCGCCGCCGGGCACCTGGGTGAAGGTATAGATCGCCGAGGAAAGCGTCTGGGTTTCGCCGGGGATATTGGAAACGAAGGTGATCGTCGCGCCGAATTCGCCCATCGCCTTGGCAAAAGCGAGGATCATGCCGGCGATGATGCCGGGCAGGACGAGGGGAAGCGTGACTGTCAGGAAAACCCAGACAGGCCCGGCGCCGAGCGTTGCCGCCGCCTGCTCGAGCCTGCGGTCGACCGCCTCGATCGACAGCCGGATGCTGCGTACCATCAGCGGAAAGGCCATGATGGCGCAGGCAAGTGCTGCCCCCGTCCAGCGGAAGGAAAAGACGAGGCCGGTGTATTCGGCGAGAAAGGCACCGATCGGCCCGCGTTTGCCAAACAGGATCAGCAGGAGAAAACCGGTGACGACCGGCGGCATGACCAGAGGAAGGTGAACGATGCCGTTGAGGACGGCTTTTCCCCAGAAGCGGCCGCGCGCCAGGATCAAGGCAATGCCGATCGCCAAGGGCAGGCTGGCAAGCATGGCGACAAACGATACACGCAGGCTGAGAAGGATCGCCGTCCACTCCGCGTCGTTCAAAACCAGCCAGTCCAAATGCTGCTCCCGTCTTTATGGCAGACGATAGGCGCTCCATCCGTTGGCGGCTGGAGCGCGTCTTTTCGTTAGTTCAGGATGATAAAGCCCTGCGCCTCAAACAGCGCTGCGGCCTTTGCCGATTTGACGAAATCCAGATAAGCGGCGGCGTCCGGATTGCTGCTCTCTGCCGTGAGCGCGATCGGATAAACGATCGGCGGGTGGCTGTCCCCCGGGAAGGTGCCGACAATTGCCACGCCTTCGTCTGCAGCGGCATCCGTCTTGTAGACGATGCCATAGGGTGCTTCGCCCTTGGAAACCAGGAGAAGTGCTGCGCGGACGTTTTCAGCGCCGGCCACGTTCTTTTCGACGGAAGACCAGACGTTGAGCTTTTCAAGCGCGGCCTTGCCATATTTGCCGGCAGGAACGGAATCGACGGCGCCCATCGCAAGTTTCTCATCGCCCAGCAGGCTCTTCAGGTCGAAGCCCTGCTTGATATCGACGGGGGCTGCATGCTCGCTGCCTGTCACCAGGACGATGCGGTTGCCGAGCAGGTTGGAGCGGGTGTCGTCCTTGATCAGTTTCTTTTCGGCGACATAGTCCATCCAGGCCAGATCGGCGGAGATAAAGACATCGGCCGGCGCGCCGGCTTCGATCTGCTTGGCGAGTGCCGAACTTGCGGCATAGGAGACGATCGTTTCCTTGCCGGTTTCCGTCTGCCACGCGGCGTTGACGGCATCGAGCGCGTTCTTCAGGCTGGCCGCGGCAAAGATTGTCACTTTTTCGGCGGCGGCTGCGGGCTGGGCAAACGGCATTCCACTCAGCCAGAGAGTGGCGGCAGCAGCGACGACAAATTTCAGCAAGGCTCGGCGTTCTCTGCGCATGCGGTTCCCCAAGGGTATATTTCTTTAGATATAACCCCAAAAAGCGAATGACCAGCGTTATGTTTCAATAAATATATTGAAACTCATTCGCCGTCCCGCCACGTTCACGCTTGCCATGGACCATTCCGGCATTACATTCGGCGGCGTCCGATGGACGGGAATGGAGAGGCCGGAAAACGCAATGGAATCGAATGTGACGCTCGAGAAAAGCTGGAAAGCGGTCTTGGCGCCGGAATTCTCCAGCCCATACATGGCCGAGCTGAAGGCATTCCTCCTTGAGGAACAACGCAACGGCAAACAGGTTTTCCCCGAGGGACCGGAGTACTTCCGTGCCTTGGAGCTGACGCCGCTCGAGAAGGTGCGGGTCGTCATTCTCGGGCAGGATCCCTATCATCGCGACGGGCAGGCGCACGGGCTTTCCTTCAGCGTCAAACCCGGTGTGCGGTTGCCGCCATCGCTGGTGAATATCTACAAGGAACTTGAGAGCGACCTCGGTATTGCCCCCGCCCGCCATGGTTTTCTCGAAAGCTGGGCGCGCCAGGGCGTGTTGTTGCTCAACAGCGTTTTGACGGTCGAGCGCGCAATGGCGGCGTCCCATCAGGGCAAGGGCTGGGAGCGATTCACCGATGCGATTATCCGGGCGATCAACGAGCAGCCCCATCCGGTCGTTTTCATCCTGTGGGGATCCCATGCACAGAAGAAGGCCGCCTTCGTCGATCAGTCGCGGCATCTCGTGATCCGCTCGCCGCACCCGTCGCCGCTGTCGGCGCATAACGGGTTCTTCGGCAGCAAGCCCTTTTCCAAGGCCAACGATTTCCTCGTCGCGAATGGGCGCGAGCCCATCGAATGGGCGCTGCCGGCCAATCCCGAGGTTCAACTCAGCGTCTGAGAGGACGGCGGCTGCGGCGATCTGGCCGTCCGCCGGGCAACGACGCTTTCGCGCCAGACGGTGAAAATCCCCGCGCAGACGACGATCACCGATCCGGCCATCACATTCAGCCCGATCGTTTCGCCGAAGATGACGACGCCGATGATCGAGGCGAAGACAAGCTGAAGGTAGGTGAGCGGCTGGACCTCGGCGGCATCGAGCAGTTCATAGGCCTTGATCAGGAAAAAGTGGCTGGTCGTTCCGGTGATGCAGAGCATCAGCATCCAGATCCAGTCCAGTGGTGCAAGTGTCGTCCAATAGAACGGACCTATGGCGGTGATCGCCACGGCACCGGCGACGCCCGTGTAGAAGAAGCTGGTCATCGCGGTATCGACGCGGCTGACCAGCCGCGTCGATATCACGTAGATCGCAAAGATCAGCGATGACGAGATCGGGATCAGAAGCTTGAGATCGACGCTGCCGCTACCCGGTTTCAGGATCAGCAGAACACCCAGCAAGCCGATGATGATCGCGGTCCAACGCCGCCAGCCGACACGCTCGCCGAGCAGCGGCATGGAGAGAAGGGCGACGAAAAGCGGCCCAGAGGAGAAGATCGCCTGCGAATGCGCAAGGCCGACCGTGGCAAACGAAAAGATGACGATGACGATCTGGAAAGCAAGCAGGACGCCACGGAAGATTTGCAGCGCCGGCCGCTTCGTTTTCACGGCCGCCGCGAGGCCGCCCCGTGACCTCGATGCCAGTGCGATCGCAAAGGCGGCGAAGGCCCAATAGCGGATCATCGTGATCAGGACGGGCGGATAGAGGCTGCCCAAATGCTTGGAAAGCGCATCCTGGATCGAGAAGATCGTGATCGCAAGCAGGACGAAGATGTAGCCGGTTCGCTTGGAAGTCATGAAAACGGTCTTACACTGGCGGCGCGGCGCCCGGCCACGTTATTTTTGCAGTGCAGCAAGGAATTTTCGGGCCGGCATTTCCGGCAACACGAGCAGCTTGGGCGCCGCTGGTGTTGCCGGGCAAATTATTCCTCGCGGAACGTGTGCTGCAGCTGTTCGGTCAGCGGTTTGGCGAGGTAGGATATCACGGTGCGGTCAGCGATCTTGATGAAGACCTCCGACGGCATGCCGGGATAGAGCGACAATCCCTTCAGCTTGGCGAGGCTGTCCGCCTTGGGCTTGATGCGCAGCGGGTAATAGGTGGCGCCGGTGCGCTGGTCGGTGACAACGTCCGGCGCGATGGTCACGACCTCCGCATTGACGATCGGCGTGGTACGCTGGTTGAAGGCGCTGAAGCGGATTTCAACCGGCTGCCCCAAGCGTATCTGGTCAATGTCGTGCGTGGCGATCTTGGCCTCGACCGTCAGACCGTCTGCGCCAGGCACGACGAGCATCAACACCTCACCGGGATTGATGACGCCGTTCACCGTATGCACGGCGAGCTGGTAGATCCGCCCGTCCAGCGGCGAGGTGATGTCGAGCCGCTTGAGCTGGTCCTGCGCGGCAATGCGGCGATCTTCATATTCGGCGATCTTGCCCTCGACGTCGGTCAATTCCTTGGCGTTTTCGGTGTGGCGGTCCTCGTCGAGCTGCAGAATCTGCAGGTCGATCTCACTGGATTTGCCGGCTGCTTGCGCCCGGGAGGCGATGCGCGCACCGCGGTCGCCTTCAAGTTGGGCGCGGTTGCGCTTGAGCTCGGTCAACCGCTGCATGGAGACCAGGCCCTGGCCATAGAGCTTGTCGAGACCTGATAGTTCCTCGCTGATCAGCTTCAGCGCATCCTCGATGGCAACCAGCTGAACCGTCAGCCCCTTGGTTTCATCGGCCAGCTGGCCCTTGCGCGATGCGAGCTGGCTTTTCATGCCGACAAGCGCGTTCTTGCGGCTGATGAAGAGCTTGCGCTCGCTTTCTTCGAGAAGGGCGGCAGGCGTGCTCGAGCCGGATGTGAGCGCGTTCAGGTCTTCCGGGATGGTGAATTCCTCGGCTCCGGTCTGTTCGGCCAGCAGGCGGGCGCGGCGGGCATAAAGCTGCGCCAGGGTGTTCTGCACGATCGACAGGTTGGCGCGAACGGTCGTGCCATCGAGCTTGATCAGGGGCTGCCCGGCCTTGACGCTATCGCCTTCCTTCACCAATACCTCGCCGACGATGCCGCCGGTCAGGTGCTGGATTTTCTTGACGTTGTTCTCGACCACGACGGTGCCGGAAGCCACGATCGCGCTCGACAGTTCGGTCGTTGCCGCCCATCCACCAACGCCGACGACGAGGGCAAGGGCGAGGATCGAGACGGCGGTCATGTGCCGGGCGAGCGAACGGCGGGAGTCCATCGGTTTTTTTTCCACGGAAATATCGGTCACGATGCGGACTCCTGTCCTTCACCCACGACTTTCAGCGTGGCGGGGCCGGCAATTTGCGGCTGGTGGTCTTGCCTGCGCAGGATCTGCGCAAGCACCTGGTCCTTCGGCCCGAAGGCCTGCATCCGTCCTTCGCTCATCATCAACACCATATCGGCGGCTGCAAGCGCGCTCGGCCGATGGGCGACGACGATGACGATGCCACCGCGGGCGCGCACGCTCATGATCGCCTGGGTGAGGGCCTGCTCGCCCTCGGCGTCGAGATTGGAGTTCGGTTCGTCGAGAACCACTAGGAAGGGGTCGCCGTAGAGCGCGCGTGCCAGCGCGATACGCTGGCGCTGGCCGGCGGAAAGCGCTGCGCCACTTTCGCCGATCTCGGTATCATAGCCGTTCGGCAGTTTCAGAATGAGATCGTGGATGCGCGCGGCGCGGGCGGCGGAAACGACGGCCCCGGGCGAAGCGTCGGCCGCAAACCGCGCAATGTTCTGTGCCACCGTGCCTGCGAACAGTTCGACATCCTGCGGCAGATAGCCGATATGGCGGCCAAGCCTGTCGGTATCCCACTGGTCGAGCGCTGCGCCGTCAAGCCGGACGGAGCCGCGATAGGATGGCCAGATACCGATCAGCGCGCGCGCGAGCGATGACTTGCCCGAAGCGCTTGGGCCGATGACGCCGAGCGCGCTGCCGGCCTTCACGCTGAAATTGACGTCGCCGAACGTCAGGCGCTGCGCCCCGGGCGGGCCGCCGGCAAGGTTTTCCGCGCTCAGTCGTTCCTTCGGCACCGGCAGTTCCAGCGGGGCGTCGCGTTCCGGCAGGGCGGTCAGCAGATCCTTCAGCCTTTGCCGGCTTTGCATTGCGGCAACGAAACTGCGCCAGTTGCCAATCGCCAGTTCGACCGGGGCAAGCGCGCGTGCCGTCAGGATTGAACCGGCGATGATGATGCCCGGAGAAGCCGAGCCCTCGATGACAAGAACGGCGCCGGTTGCCAGCACAGCGGACTGCAGCGCCATGCGGAACACCTTGGAGAGTGCGCCATAGCCATTGCCGACGTCAGAGGTTTCGCGGTTCTGTTCCCGGAAGCTGCTATTTCGAACGTCCCAGAGCTGCGACATGCGGCCTAGCATGCCCATGGCCTGCATGACCTCGGCATTACGCTGCGAGGACTGAGCGAAGGCGTTGCGCTGGTTGCCAGCCTCCGATGCTCTTTTGGAAGGCCCCTGGGTGCCGCGATTGGTGAGGAAGGTGAGCGTGATCAGGATAATCGAGCCGACGACTGCTACGATACCGATCCAGTAGTGGAACATGAAACAGATGGCGATATACAGCGGCAGCCAGGGCAGATCGAGGAAAGCGGCCGGGCCTGATCCCGAGAGGAACGAGCGGATCTGGTCGAAATCGCGCAATGCCTGCAGGCCGTCGCCTTGAGTGCGCAATTTCAACGGAGCCTGAACCATGGCACGATAGATGCGGCTGCTCATGGCTTCATCGAGCGCGCCGGCAATGCGCACGAACATGCGGCCCCGCACCATTTCGAATGCACCCTGGAAAGCATAGAGCAACAGAGCCAGCAAGCAGAGCGCGACGAGCGTCGGAACGCTCCTGCTCGGCAGGACCCGGTCATAGACCTCCAGCATGAAGAAGGAGCCCGTCAGGTAGAGAATATTGACGAGAGCACTTGCAACAAACACACCGGCGAAGGCCGTTTTGCAGTCGCGCAAGGCCAGGATCGGGTCTGCAATGCTCTGGATACTTTTCGAATGTTTCACCGTGGAAGTCCTCGCGAGACGCCTGCCGTCCCAATAGTTGCACCAATGTGCCATAATTTCTTTAAAGTCGCACGACCTGAGGTCTGTCGCTTGCGGAACATGCTTTTGCGCGGTCTTTTCCGGCTTTTTTGCGCTAAATATATGAATTTTTCGCGTTCTTTGTGGAGCTTGCTAGATATTGCCATAGTTTGCGCAGTGTTTCTCGAAAATATTTACTGTGTTTAAGCAGATACTTAAGCTGCAGTTCAGGTAGGTTCACGCGGCTGCTCGAATATTCCTGCCAGAAGCCGGGCCTTGCTTCAATCCGGCCAATCGGCCAAAGACGGGCACGCGGTAATGGCAAAGGCTTGGGCATGAAAAACGTTCTGATCGTGGGCATCGGCACCGGCAATCCGGAACATATGACCATTCAGGCGATCAACGCGCTGAACAGTGCCGACATTTTGTTCATCCCCACGAAGGGCGAAGCAAAGGCGCAGCTTGCCGATATTCGTCGCGATATCGTTTCGCGCTATGTCACGCGGCCGCAGATCCGCGTCGTCGAGTTCGCGGTCCCGGTCCGCCAGACGGCGGAGCGCTCCTACCACCAGAGTGTCGATCAGTGGCACGCAGCAATCGCCACGGCTTATGAACGGCTGCTGCTCGACGAACTGAAGGACGGAGAGACCGGCGCCTTTCTCGTCTGGGGCGATCCGATGCTCTATGACAGCACGATCCGCGTCATCGAGCGGGTGCGCGCCCTGGAAACCGTGACATTCGACTATTCGGTCATTCCAGGTATCACCAGCATCCAGGCGCTGGCCGCCAGCCACCGGATACCGCTCAATCTTGTCGGCAAGCCCGTGGAGATCACCACGGGACGCCGGCTTGCGGAGAGCTTTCCGGACAAAACCGGGACGGCAGTCGTCATGCTGGATGGCGAGCAGGCCTTTATGAAGATCGAGGATCCGGATGCGCAGATCTATTGGGGCGCCTATCTCGGCACGGCGCAGGAAATCGTCATCTCCGGCCGGCTCGACGAGGTACGGGACGATATTCTGAGAACCAGGGCCGAAGCCCGCGCACACAACGGCTGGATCATGGATATCTACCTCCTGCAAAAGGGCAAGGATTTCGAGGAATAGCGGCCGGTACGGTCGATCCCGCTATCCGCCGTGTCGCATGGCGACTGGTTTGCCCTCGTCGTAGAATGCTATATGGACGGATCGGAAGGCTCCCGGCGATCTGAAACAATGGGCCGCGCCTTCGAAATGGGAGAAGACCAGCCAACCGCGATGACGATCTGTGCTGCACCAGTTGAGAATCCGGCCGGACATCGATCCTCGATGCGCCGCGGCGCTTGCCCGTCGCTGATGACGCCGATGGTGACGGGCGACGGACTTCTCGTGCGCCTGCGCCCGGCAAAGCCTGGCTTTGCGCTGCGTGAGCTGCTCGCCTTGGCGGAGGCTGCCGAAGTCTGCGGAAACGGCATTCTGGAAGTCACGGCTCGCGGAAGCTTGCAGATCCGTGGGCTGAGAGCGGAGACAGTGTCGCTTCTTGCCGTGAAAATCGCCGAAGCCGGGATCGAAGTTGCCGAAGGCCTCGCGATCGAAACGCCGCCCCTCGCAGGGTTGGATATATCCGAAATCGTCAATCCGCTGCCTCTCGCTGCGCAATTGCGGACGACGGTTGCGGCATGTCAACCACGGCTTATCCTTGCGCCGAAATTGTCGATTACGGTTGACGGCGGCGGGCACCTGCATCTCGGTGGGGTAACCGCCGATATCCGCCTGCGCGCTGTCCGCGTCGATGGAAAAACGTCGTGGCTGCTGGCCCTTGCCGGAACGCTAGCGACATCAAGGCGGATCGCCTTGTTGGATGAGCCGGCTGTAGTCCCGGCTGTCATGGACATTCTGAAAGCGCTTGCCACGATCGGTGACAATGCCCGCGCGCGCGACATCGATGCCGCCATCCTGAAGGCCGGTTTAGTCTCGGTGGCGGATGTCGATGCCGTCGAGCCGGCGGAGCCCGCGCCCAATCCTGCGGGCATTCACGAGCTTGGCGCAGGCAGGAACGCCTTCGGTCTCGGTCTGGCATTCGGGCAAATCCGGTCGCAGGAGCTTCGAACATTCATCGAGGCGCTCGACGTTTTCGGTGCGACGGAAATTCGCCTGGCGCCCGATCACGCTTTGATGGTCTTGGGAATAGCCCCCGACCGGATTGCCGTCGCCCGGGCATTGGCAGTGGGCTATGGTCTCAAAGCGTTTCCGCTCGATCCGCGCAATCATATTGCCGCCTGCGCCGGTGCGGGCGCCTGTGCTTCCGCTTTGATCGATACGCGGGTTACGGCGCAAACGGTGATCGACGCTGCGCCGTCGCTTCTCGATGGCTCGCTGACCGTCCACGTCTCCGGCTGTACAAAAGGGTGCGCCAAACCGTCTGCGTCTGCGCTGACGATCACGGCTGCGCCAATAGGCTATGGCCTTGTCGTAAATGGTGCTGCCTCGACCGCGCCGAACGCCTACATCGAAGAGAAAACCATAAGATCCGCGATGGAACGCCTCGAGGCACTGGTGCGGCAGAGGAAACGGGCTGGCGAATCGGCACGGTCCTGCCTTACACGGCTCGGAGCGGAGGTCATCACCGCCGCGGTTCAACAGGGATAGAGATGCCTGAATACGATTACATCCGAGATGGCGACGCCATCTACGAGCGCTCCTTTGCCATTATCCGCAGCGAGGCCGATCTTTCCCGCTTTTCCGAAGAAGAGGCCGATCTCGCCGTTCGTATGGTGCATGCCTGCGGACTGGTGGAGGCCGCTCAATATTTCGAATTCGCCCCCGGTTTCGTGTCCGCTGCCCGCAATGCGCTCAAGAACGGCGCACCGGTCTTCTGCGACGCCTTCATGGTCGCCCACGGCATCACGCGCGCGCGCCTGCCGGCCGATAACGACGTGATCTGCACCCTTCGGGAGCCGCAGACCGCCGATATCGCCCGTGAGATCGGCAATACCCGCTCGGCGGCAGCCTTGAAGCTCTGGGTCGAGCGTCTGGCCGGCTCCGTCGTTGCCATCGGCAACGCGCCGACGGCCCTCTTCTATCTCCTGGAACTGTTGCGTGACGGCGCGCCGAAACCCGCGGCGATCATCGGCATGCCGGTCGGCTTCGTGGGTGCGGCGGAATCGAAGGATGCACTCGCTGAAAATTCCTATGGCGTTCCCTATGCCATCGTGCGCGGCCGCCTCGGCGGCAGCGCGATGACGGCGGCTGCCGTCAATTCGCTGGCGAGGCCCGGCCTGTGAGCGCGCTTTCTCCAGGCAGGCTGATCGGTGTCGGCACTGGTCCGGGCGATCCGGAGCTCCTCACCCTCAAGGCCGTCCGGGCGCTGGAAGCGGCCGATGTGCTCGCCTATTTCGCCAAGGAAGGGCGGCGTGGCAACGGCCGCGCAGTGGTCGAGGGGTTGCTGAAACCGGGTCTTACCGAACTGCCGCTCTATTATCCGGTGACGGTCGAGATCGACAAGGAACACGACGACTACAAGACCCAGATCACCGGCTTCTACGATGCCTCGGCCGCCGCTGTTGCCGAGCATCTGCAAGCCGGGCGCACCGTCGCGATCCTCAGCGAAGGCGATCCGATGTTCTATGGCTCCTACATGCACCTGCACGTGCGGCTGGCCGGGCGTTTTCCGGTGGAGGTCATTCCGGGCATCACCGCCATGTCCGGCTGCTGGTCGCTCGCCGGCCTGCCGATCGTACAGGGCGATGATGTCCTGTCCGTCCTTCCCGGTACCATGGCCGAGGCGCAGCTCGTTCGCCGTCTCGGCGATACGGAAGCCGCCGTGATCATGAAGGTCGGCCGCAACTTGCCGAAGATCCGCCGGGCACTCGCCGCAGCCGGCAAGCTCACCCAGGCGGTTTACGTCGAGCGCGGCACGATGGCCAATTCCGCCATGGTGCCGCTTGCCGAAAAGGCCGATGACGAGGCGCCCTATTTCTCGCTGGTGCTGGTGCCCGGCTGGAAGGATCGGCCATGAGCGGCACGCTTTATGTGATCGGCACCGGTCCCGGCGGCCCGCAGCAGATGACGCCGGAGGCGGTCGATGCCGTGTCGAAGTCGACGGATTTTTTCGGCTATGGCCCCTATCTCGACCGCCTGTCACTGCGACCGGATCAGAACCGCATCGCCTCTGACAATCGCGAGGAACTCGATCGCGCTCAGGCGGCACTTCGCCACGCGGCTGAAGGCGCCAATGTCTGCGTCGTCTCGGGCGGCGATCCCGGCGTCTTCGCCATGGCTGCGGCCATCTGCGAGGCGATCGACAAGGGGCCGGACGAATGGCGCGGCATCGATCTCGTCGTCACGCCCGGCGTCACCGCGATGCTCGCCGTCGCCGCCCGCATCGGTGCACCACTCGGCCATGATTTCTGCGCCATCTCGCTTTCCGACAATCTGAAACCGTGGGATGTTATCACGCGCCGGCTGAAGCTGGTGGCGGAGGCCGGTCTGGTGATCGCGCTCTACAATCCGATCAGCACGGCACGGCCCTGGCAGCTGGGCGAGGCCTTCGACATCCTGCGCACGGTGCTGCCCGCGGAAACGCCGGTGATCTTCGGACGGGCGGCCGGGCGCCCCGACGAGCGCATGCTGGTGATGCCGCTCGCAACCGCCGACGCGCAGAAGGCCGACATGGCGACCTGCGTCATCATCGGTTCGCCCGAAACGCGGATCATCCCGCGTCCGGACAAGCCGGATCTCGTCTACACGCCGCGGTTCATTTCCGGGGAGAAAAGGTGATCGACAAGGCCGAGCGCTTCCTCGACGGTACCCACGGTGCGGACATCGGCCGACTGCTGGCGCTCGACCATGATCACGTCGATGCCAAGCGCGCGCGCGGCCGCGATCTTGCCGTAGGTGGCCGAGCCGCCGCTATTCTTGGCGACGACAACCTCGATCTGGTTACCTATCAGAAGCTCTCGTTCTGCCTCTTCCTCGAACGGACCGGTCGAGAGCAGGTAGCTTGCGTGGGGAACGCGGAGCGATGGCGTGACGGGATCGACGCTGCGGATCAGGTAATGATGCTTGGGCGCGCTTTCGAAGTGGAAAGCCTCCTGCCGGCCGATGGCGAGGAAGACGCGTCTTGGCGGTTCGCCGAGCACCGCGGCTGCTTCGGCAACGGAGGCAACGCTGGTCCAGCGATCGCCGGCCTGCCGTTCCCAGTCGGGACGGCGCAGGGCGAAGATAGGAGTTCCGGTTTCCCTCGCTGCCATCGCCGCATTCTGCGAAATCCGCGCCGCGAAGGGATGCGTCGCGTCGATCAGGAGATCGAATTTTTCCGCGTTGAGAAATTCGCCAAGGCCGTCGCTGCCGCCAAACCCGCCGCTGCGCACGGGTACCGGCTGGGCCATGGGCTCCGCCGTTCGTCCGGCCAGAGAAAGCAGCAGATCGCAGTCCGCGCGATCCGCCAGGGCAGCCGCCAGTTGCCGCGCTTCCGTGGTGCCGCCGAGAATCAGGATGCGGTGTTTGCTCATGTCTGACGCTCAGTCCCTGTCTTCCGGAAAAAATGCGCCCTGGCTGACGATCATCGGCCTCGGCGAAGATGGTTTAGCGGGTCTCGGCGACGGGGCCAAGCGGTGGATCGCCAGCGCATCGGTCGTCTTCGGCGGGGCGCGTCACCTGGAACTGGCCGGGCCACTGGTGCATGGCGAGCGCCATGTGTGGCTGAGCCCGTTCGAACGTTCCATGGAGGCCGCCGTGGCGCTTCGGGGAACGCCGGTCGTGGTGCTCGCCTCCGGTGATCCGTTCTTCTTCGGCGTCGGCGTCACGCTCGCCCGGCATATCGATCCCACCGAGATGCGGGTGCTGCCGGCGCCATCCTCCTTCAGTCTCGCCGCCTCGCGCCTCGGCTGGGCGCTCCAGGACGCGGCGGCGGTTTCCCTGCATGGCCGGCCCGTCGATCTGATCCGGCCGTATCTGCAGCCCGGCGCCCATGTTCTTGCGCTGACCTCGGACGAGCAAGGCCCGGCAGCGCTGGCCGCGTTGCTCGCCGGCAGCGGTTTTGGCCGATCCAGATTGACCGTGCTCGAGGCCTTGGGTGGCGTGCATGAGCGGGTTACCTCGCAGATTGCTTCCGAATTTTCTTTGAGCGGCATCAACCCGCTGAACATCTGCGCCGTCGAGGTCGTGGCGGGTGAAGGCGCGCGTGTCCTGCCGCTGACGAAGGGGCTTGATGATGGCTTGTTCGAGCATGACGGCCAGATCACCAAACGCGAAATCCGCGCGTTGACCCTGTCGGCGCTGGCGCCGCGCCGTGGCGAATTGCTCTGGGACATCGGGGCCGGCTCCGGGTCGATCGGTATCGAGTGGATGCTCTCCGACCAGGTTATGAAGGCAATCGCGGTTGAAGGCTCGGCCGAACGTGCGGAACGCATCAAGCGAAATGCGGCAAGCTTTGGAGTGCCGGGCCTTATCGTCGTTCAGGGCACGGCTCCTGCGGCGTTGAAAGGATTGCCAGGTCCGGACGCGATCTTTATCGGCGGCGGGGGCAGCGAAGACGGTGTCATGGATGCGGCGCTCGCAGCCTTGAAGCCCGGCGGCCGCATGGTCGCAAATGCCGTCACGACACAGATGGAAGCCGTGCTTCTGGAACGCCACGCCCGGCTGGGCGGCTCGCTCATCCGCATCGATATCGCCCGCGCTTCGCCGGTGGGAGCGATGACAGGCTGGCGCCCGGCCATGCCGGTGACGCAATGGTCGTGGGTGAAGCCGGAATTTCAAGAGGAATCAGCATGACAGTTCATTTCATCGGCGCTGGCCCCGGTGCCGCAGACCTGATTACCGTTCGCGGTCGCGATCTGATCGCCCGTTGCCCGGTTTGCCTCTATGCCGGCTCGATCGTTTCGCCGGACTTGCTGCAATACTGCCCGAAGGACGCCCGTATCGTCGATACCGCGCCAATGTCGCTCGATGAGATCGAGGCCGAATACGTGAAGGCGGCCGAGGCCGGCCATGATGTTGCGCGCCTGCATTCCGGCGATCTCTCGGTCTGGAGCGCGGTTGCCGAGCAGATCCGGCGGCTGGAGAAACACGGGCTCGACTACACGATGACCCCCGGGGTTCCGGCGTTTGCGGCTGCGGCCGCCACCCTTGGCCGGGAGCTCACCATTCCCGCCGTTGCCCAGAGCCTTGTATTGACCCGTGTTTCCGGCCGCGCCTCGCCGATGCCGAACGCGGAGACGCTGGCCGGATTCGGTGCGACAGGTGCGACGCTGGCGATCCATCTGGCGATCCATGCGCTGCCGCAGGTGGTCGAGGAACTGACGCCGCTTTACGGCGCCGACTGCCCGGTTGCCATCGTCGTCAAGGCGTCCTGGCCGGACGAACGGGTGGTGCGGGGCACGCTTGGCAATATCGAAGCCAAGGTTGCCGCGGAGCCCATTGAGCGCACGGCCCTGATCTTTGTCGGCCGGACGCTGGAAGCCAGCGGCTTTCGCGAGAGTTCCCTCTATGATGCCGCCTACCAGCGCCGCTTCCGCGGCCGCGAATAGTCTTCTTTGCGATCAGATATCGATCGCGGACAGATCCGGCTCCGGACCCGTCTTCTTGCGCGGCACGTCTGTACTGCCCTCGATGCGATCGCGATAGAGCGCTGCCTGCCCGAGTAGCATCAGCGTCACCGGCGTCGTCAGGATGACGAAGATGACGATCAGGACCTCATGGAAAATCCAGCGGTTCTGCAGCACTGCAAAGGCGATCATCGAGGCGAGGCAGATCAGGATGGTGCCGGCGCTGGAGCCGAGCGTCGGCGCGTGCAGGCGGCCGTAGAAGGTCTTCAGCCTGATCAGTCCGATCGAGCCGGTCAGGGTGATCGCTGAACCAGCGAGAATCAGGAGGCAGACCGGGATCGCCGCCCAGACCGGAAGGTCGGTCAAATGGCTCATTCGATCACCTCGCCGCGCATCAGGAATTTGGCAAAGGCGATCGTGGAGACGAAGCCGAGCAGGGCGATGATCAGGGCCGCTTCGAAATAGATCGAATTGGCGGTGCGGATGCCGAATGTCAGCAGAAGCAGCATGGCGTTGATATAGAGCGCATCGAGACCGAGAATGCGATCCTGCGCGCGCGGACCGCGGACGATGCGATAAAGGCCGCAGCCCATCGCCAGGCCGAGCAATATCTGAGAGATGAGAATCGACCAGATGATGAAGAGTTCGTTCATTCGAAGATCTCCTTCAGCGGGGCTTCGTAGCGGCGTCTGATCAGCTCTGCCCAGCGCTCGCCGTTTTCGAGATCGAGGACGTGGATCATGAGAACGCCGGTCTGCCGGTCGAATTCCAGCCAAGCCGTCCCGGGCGTTGCCGTCAGGATGCAGCCGAGCAGTGCCAGCGCATTGTCGTCACGCAGGCTGAGGTCGATCGCCACGAAACCGGAATTCACCGGACGGTTTCCGCGGCGCAGGATTACTCCCATGACGGCCAGATTGGAGCGCAGCACGTCGATGGCGACGTGGTCGATGAGGACGGCAATGCGGCGAAATTTTCGCAGCCGGGTCTTGTCCGGTTGCAGGTTGACCATGATCCAGGCCCACGAAATGCCGAGCGTGCTGCCGAGCAGGATATGTCCGGTCGAAAGAGACTGGTTGATCAGAAGCCAGAGAGCGAGAAGCGACAGCGTGAGCAGCGGATAGGGGAACCAGTAGCGCATGGCTCATTCCCCTCCCTTTGGCCCGGCACGCGGCGCCGACATCACCCGGCCGATGTAGTTTTGCGGTTCGGACAACGCCTTGGCGGTGGCATCCATGTAGCGCATCGCCGAGCCGGCCTGCAGGCTCAGGAAGGTGCAGACCGCCAGAAGCATGAGGACAGGGGCGATCTCGATCAGGAAGACGCGCGGAATGGTGCCTTCGATCGAGGTCCAGAAGGTGCGGATACCGACGCGGTTCATCGCGATCATCGCCGCGAGACCGGAAAGGATGAGCAGCGCAGTATAGGTCCATTCCGCTCCAGAAACAGCGGCGTCACCGCCGAGGCTGCCGGGATTGAACACGCCATGCAGCATCGCGAACTTCGCAAGGAAACCGGAGAGCGGCGGCAGCCCCGAAAGCAGGACGGCGCAGGCGGAAAAGCAAAGGCCGAGGACAGCCATCGTGCCAGGCACGGCAACGCCGACCTCCTTTTCTTCCTCGTTCTCGTCGATGTCGCCATAGGCTTCCATGGTGACGGCCAGAACGTCGGCGCCGGCGTCACGGGCGCGCTCCACCAGTTCGATCAGGAGGAAAAAGGCGCAGATTGTCAGCGTCGAACTGACGAGATAGAACAGCGCGCCGCCGATGACGGCGCCATTGCCGAGCCCGATGGCCGCCATCAGCGTGCCGGAGGAAACCAGCACGCAATAACCCGCCAGCCTGCCCATCGCCTGCGAGGCAAGGACGCCGATCGCGCCGAAACCGATGGTCAGCAGGCCTCCGTAGAGCAGGATCGGTTGTCCGAAACCGGCGGAATTGCCGGCGTCGCTGCCGAACAGCAGCAGGGAAAGCCGCAGGAGGATATAGACGCCGATCTTGGTGAGGATCGCAAAGATCGCGGCGACCGGAGGCGTTGCCGCCGAATAGGCTGCGGGCAGCCAGAAGCCGAGCGGCCACATGCCGGCCTTGACGAGGAAGGCTATGCCGAGAAGGGCAGCCCCCGCCTCCATCAGTATCCGGTTTTCCTGTCCGATCGTTCC
The DNA here is from genome assembly GCF_964254145.1 of Pararhizobium sp. LjRoot235. NCBI lineage: Bacteria > Pseudomonadati > Pseudomonadota > Alphaproteobacteria > Hyphomicrobiales > Rhizobiaceae > Pararhizobium > Pararhizobium sp. LjRoot235. The sequence goes on from NZ_CAXUSP020000001.1 coordinate 801,802, forward strand.
GATCCGCAGCGCAAGGTCGGCCATGTTGAGCGTGCCGGTCGCACCATAGATCATGCTGACGCCGATCAGGAACAGCGAAGAGGCGGCAAGGTTGACGGCGATGTAGTGCAGCCCGGCTTTGACGCGCATCGGCCCTGAGCCGTGCAGCAACAGGCCATAGGAGGCGGCCAACATCATTTCGAAGAAAACGAACAGGTTGAAAAGGTCGCCGGTGAGGAAGGCGCCGTTCAACCCCGCCAGCATGAGTTGGAACAGCGAATGGAAGTGGTGGCCCATCCGATGCCACTTCGCCATCGAGAACACCTGTGTCGCGAGCGCCAGAACCGATGTCAGCACCAGCATTAGCGCCGAGAGCCGGTCGAGCACGAGGACAATACCGAAGGGCGCCGGCCAGTTGCCGAGCAGGTAGACGCTTGCGCCGTCCTGGGAAGTGGCGGCGGCCCGCATGAGAACGACGCCGGCAAGAAAGATCAGCATGGTCGAGGCGAAGCCCAGGATACCCTTTGCCGTGCGATTGCGCTCGTCGACAGGGATCAAGATGGCTGCGGTCACCAGCGGCAAGAGGATCGGCAGGACGATCAGGTGGTGGAGCCAGTTCACGCCGCGCTACTCCCTGCCGTCCACATGGTCGGTCCCGGTGAAACCGCGCGAGGCGAGCAGCACCACGAGGAAGAGCGCCGTCATGGCAAAGCCGATGACGATGGCGGTCAGCACCAGCGCTTGTGGAATGGGGTCGGTGTGCGTCAAGAGCCCGCCGGTGCCGCCCGGCTCCAGCAACGGCGGCGCGTTCACCCTGAGACGTCCCATGCCGAAAATGAAGAGATTGACGGCATAGGACAGGAGCGAGAGGCCAATGATCACCTGATAGGTGCGTGGCCGGAACAACAGCCAGACGCCGGAAGCGGTCAGCACGCCGATGGCCGCGGAGAGCACGAGTTCCATCAGGTGCTCTCCTTCGCAGCGGCTCTCGCAGCCCTGATGAGCTGGGCGCGCGGTGCGCGTACCGACTGGTGGGCGAGCGCGATCAGGATCAGCACGGTGGCGCCGAGCACCAGCGAGAAGACGCCGAGATCGAACAAGATTGCGCTCGCCAGCGGGATCTTGCCGATGATCGGCAGCGATGCGTACTGGGCGTGCGAGGTGAGGAACGGATAGCCGAACAGCCATGAACCAAGACCTGTCGCCGTCGCAATGACAAGGCCGATCGCCATCCAGCGCAGCGGGTGGATGCGCAGCCGTTCCTCGACCCAGCGCGTGCCGCCGGCCATGTATTGCAGAATGAAGCCGATCGACATGGCGATGCCGGCCGCAAAACCGCCGCCCGGCAGATCATGGCCACGGAAGAACAGGAAGGCCGCAAGCATGCCGATGACGGGGAACATCCAGCGCATGATGACCGACGGCACGAGCAGATATTCGGCGATGCTGTCGCCCGACTTGCGGTGCGGATGCTCGTCGTCGAAGGCGTTCTGCACGCGCTGCTGTTCGGGCGTTTCCAGGCTCTCGGTCGCCGGGCGGAAGCGCAAAAGCAGCGCAAACACCGTCAGTGCGACGATGCACAGCACGGCGATCTCGCCGAGCGTGTCGAAGCCGCGGAAGTCGACAAGGATGACGTTGACGACATTGGTGCCGCCGCCTTCGCTATAGGCGCGCTCGAGGAAATAACTCGAAATCGTCTCCGGCATCTCGCGGCTCATCATCGTGTAGGAGACGACCATCATGCCGATGCCGGCAAACAGGGCGAAAGCCAGATCGCGCAGGCGGCGCAGGCGCACGGACATCGTCATCATTTCCGGATCGTCGGGGTCCTCGATCCGCTTCGGCAGCCAGCGCAGGCCGAGCAGGATCAGAACCGTGGTGACGATCTCGACGAGCAGCTGCGTCACCGCGAGATCAGGCGCCGAAAGCCAGACGAAGGTGATGCAGGTGACAAGCCCCGCGCCGCCAAGCAGCACGAGGGCCGCCAGCCGGTGGAATTTCGCCTGATAGGCAGCGCCGACGGCGCAGATGATGCCGATCACCCAGATCAGCGCAAAGCCCGGATCGATGCCGCGCAGAACGATCGCCGCTGGTTTGAAACCTTGCGTCAAAAGCGTGGTTGAGCCAGCGAGCAAAGCAACGGCAACGAGGATGCGCATCTGCGGCTGCAGGCGGCGCGTGCCTGCCCGCATCTCGATCGACCGCGCCCATTTCCACGACAGCGTGACGAGCACGCGCTCGAAAATGCGCTGGCCTTGGAGACGACGGAAGAAGGGTGGACCCTCGATGCTGGTGGCGAGGTAGGACTTCATGATCAGGAACAGGCCGACGCCGCCGACAAGCGCGATCACGCTCATAAGCAACGGCACGTTCCAGCCATGCCAGACCGCGAGGCTGTAGACCGGAGTTGCGTCACCGAGCACCGATTTGACGGCCGTATGCAGGAACGGGCCGATGGTCCAGGAGGGGATGATACCGACGACGAGGCAGGCGAGCACCAGAAATTCGATCGGCGCGCGCATCCAGCGCGGCGGTTCGTGCGGTATCTTCGGCAGGTCGTGCGGCGGCGGGCCGAAGAAGACGCCGTGGATGAAACGCAGCGAGTAAGTCACGGCAAACATGCTCGCCAATGTCGCGACATAGGGCGTCATCGTGTCGAGAAGGTTGTATTTGTGGGTTTCGATCGCTTCGGCGAAAAACATTTCCTTCGACAGGAAGCCATTGAGCAACGGCACGCCGGCCATCGCGGCACTGGCAACCATGGCGAGCGTCGCCGTAAACGGCATGTATCGGAACAGGCCGCTCAGCCGGCGCATGTCGCGCGTACCGGTTTCATGGTCGATGATCCCCGCCGCCATGAACAGCGAGGCCTTGAAGGTTGCGTGGTTCATCGTATGGAAGATCGCGGCAACCGCAGCCAAGGGGCTGCCGAGGCTGAGCAGCACGGTGATCAGGCCAAGATGGCTGATCGTCGAATAGGCGAGCAGGCCCTTCATGTCCTGCTGGAAGATCGCGAAATAGGCCCCGAGCAACAGCGTGCTCAGCCCTGCCAGACCGACGATCCAGAACCAGGCATCGGTGCCTGCCATGACCGGCCATAGCCGGGTGAGCAGGAAGATGCCGGCCTTCACCAGCGTTGCGGAGTGAAGATAGGCCGAGACTGGCGTTGGTGCGGCCATGGCATGCGGCAGCCAGAAATGGAACGGGAACTGCGCGCTCTTGGTCAGCACGCCGAGCAGGATGAGGATCAGCACGGTCGTGTAGAGCGGATCGGCGCGGATCACATCACCCGAGGAGAGGACGGCATCGAGATCGTAGCTGCCGGCAATATGGCCGATCAGCAGCAGCCCGACGAACATGCAAAGGCCGCCGGTGCCGGTGATGGTCAGCGCCATGCGGGCACCTTCGCGGGCATGGGCATTGTGGTGCCAGTAGCCGATCAGCAGGAAGGAGCCGATGCTGGTCAGCTCCCAGAAGATCGCCAGCAGAATGAGATTTCCGGAAAGGACGAGGCCGAGCATCGCACCCATGAAGGCGAGAAACAGCGAAAAGAAGCGCGGCACCGGATCGCTTGTCGACATGTAGTAGCGGGCGTAGACGACCACGAGCAGACCGATCGCCGTCACCAGGATGACGAACATCCAGGCAAAACCATCCATGCGCAGGGTGAAATTCAACCCGAGTTCCGGCAGCCAGTTCACGTCGTAGCGAAGGATCCTGCCGGACGCGACGATGGGATAGAGGCCGGCCGCCGTCGCAAGGCAAAGGAAGGCAACGCCTCCCGAAAGCCAGGCGGCGGGCGTACCCTTGTTGGCCGGAATGCAGATTGCAGCGAGGCTTCCCGCGAAAGGTGCGAGGACGAGGACCAGAAGCAGTGTTTCCGCGATCTCGATGTGCCCGTTTCCTTAACGTTTTCCAACTGGGAAGACCGCAAGGGGTCTGCGAAGGCCTTGGCATCTGGGCGCGAGAATTGCGCCCGAAGCGCACCGGGAAACGGCGCAAAGGCATTGTGTTTTTATGTCTGCTTTCCACCCTGATGCCAACCCGCCGCCGTGATAAAAATGGCAGAACCTGCTCGACCGCGTCTTCGTGTCGATCAGGCGCGCCGGCAGCTTGTGCCCGGTGCCGGCCTCGGCCTTGCCATCTCGCGCGAGATCATCGAAAACCACGGCGGCACGATCACCATAGTCAACCGTAGGGAAGGCGGCCTCCTGTAGACCGTTCGCTTGCCGCTGTGTACGCCTGGCAGGACTGAGGTACGTCGTGCCGACCACCCCTCGGCGTTTCCGATTGTTTCAAGTGCTGCGAGGACGGCGCTGCGGACCCATCGATGCTGCAAACGAAAAACGCGGCCGATCGAAATCAGCCGCGCTCGTCATTTTCATGTCTGCCCCGTCAGTAAGCTGCGGACGTTTTGGTCTCGCTGACCTTGCTGTCCGGCGGTTCGATCGCCGAGCCGCCGCCGATGGCGACGTTCAGGGAAACATAGCTGTTGGCCAGGTTGCGGATGCTGGCTGCGAGCGAGACACGCGACGCGGCGAGCGAGCGTTCCGCATCGAGTACGTCGAGCAGCGATGTTGCGCCGCCCTTGTAGCTCTCGCGTGCCAGTCCCAGCGCCCTCTCGGAGGAATCGACGACCTTGCGCAGTGCTGCAACGGTCTGGTAGCTATTGCGCAGCCCGACCAACGCGTTCTCGACCTCCTCGATACCGGTCAAGACCGTCTGCTTCCAGGCGAGATACTGCTGTTGAGCGGCGGATTTGGCGATATCGACATTGGCCCTCAGCCGGCCGCCGTTGAAGATCGGCAGGTTGAGGCTCGGACCGAAGGACCAACTGGTGAGACCGCCGCTGGCAGCGGAAGCAACGATGCGCGACCCATCGATTGAACCGCTCAACGTGAGGCTCGGATAGAGCTGGGCTTCCGCGACGCCGATCGATGCCGTGGCGGCCGCTAGCTGGCGTTCTGCCCGGCGGATGTCCGGCCGATTGCGAACCAGGTCGGCGGGAACGCCGATCTTGGTGTCATAGCGCGGCCAAGGTTGCGCCGAACCCTTGCGCAGGCCGGCGGTCACGGATGTCGCCGGCAGACCGAGCAGGGTGGCGATATGGTTTGCTGACTGATTGAAGCCCGTCTGATAGCCGGGCAGTTCGGCAAGTGTCGTGTTGACGAGACCTTCGGCCTGAACCACGTCCAGGCTTGACGCGGCACCCGCCGCCTTGATGTCTTCCGTGAGCTTCAGGGTCTCGCGCCGCGAAGTGAGGCTCTGCTGCTGCAGTGCGTAGGCTTCCTGGTTATAGCGCGCCTCGATGTAGGTGGTGGCCAGGTCGGACAGGTAGGCGAGGCGGGCCACATTGACGTCATCGTAGGCGGCGTCGAGCGAAGCATTCGCCGATTCCTTGGTGCGGCGATACTGGCCGAACAAATCGATCAGCCAGGAAGCATCAGCGCCGACGGAGAGCGTTTTGGTCTCGCTGTGATCATCTGAGCCACTGTTTCGGCGGAAAGAGCCATCCTGACCTTCGACGGTGCCGGATCCGCCTGCATTAATTTGCGGCAGACCGCCAGCGCCGGCAACGATGACGTTGGCACGGGATTCGACGATTCGTTCCAGCGACTGCTGGACATCGAGGTTTTCGCCCATGCCCTGGGCGACCAGGCTGTTCAGTTTCTTGTCGCGGAAGGCTTCCCACCAGGGGTTCAGCGTTACATCGGCTTGCTTGTGGCCGCCTTGCGAGAATTTTGCCGGAAGTGCCGCGTCAGGAGCTTTGTAATCGGGGCCGACGACGCAGCCGGAAAGAAGAAGAAGGCTCAAGGGAAAGAGCACTTTTACTGTTTTCATCTGGATCCCCATCCGGCCCGTCCCGAGCCGGTAACAAACGATTCACTTTGTCCGTCTTTAACATTTTCCGCGCCGCTGGCGAGGGAACAATTGCAAACATGGGGTGTAAAATGGCCATCCCCAGAGGCAGGTGTTTCCCAAGTGCCACGGCTTGGTCATTGCGCTTGGGATTTCAAGGGGTACGAAGAAAATTCCCCGGCAGGCGTTCCCAACCCGCGGTTTGGCCAGCGAGCTGCCCGAATCACCAGACACAGCGTGACCCACAAAGGTTACCCAAGTCTGAAATTTTTCGATGCGCTATTGCCCCGCCCGGTCGCGGTCGCGCACGCCTTGAGGCTGAGGTTGCATGAGCAGCCTGGGTCCGGCAATCATTGCCGATGACGGCTCAAGCTGCTCGCTCATGACATCGATCGTGGGCCGCGCCGTGCCTGCCCGATCAGGAGGAGATCAGACCCAGAGCTCGCCGCTGCCGAACTGCTCGCCGTCCTGGAAATTGGGTGCCGATGAGGGTGGCCGGAATCACGCCGCGAGCCACCGCCGTTCGCGCGCAAAACTTGCAAGGTCATTGGCGCTCATTGGCCGGGCAAAGGCATAGCCTTGCAGGCCATGACAGCCCAGATCCCTGAGGATGCGGGCATGCTCTATCGTTTCGACCCCTTCGGCGATGACCTCGATGCCGAGCGACGTGCCGATATCGATGATGGAGGCGACGAGCTGGCGCTGTTTCGCGGAGGTGAGGATCGGGATGACCAGCTGCCGGTCGATCTTCAGGCGGCGCGGAGTCAGCTTCAACAGGCTGACGATCGAGGCATAGCCGGTGCCGAAGTCGTCGATTTCGATGTCGATGCCGAGGTTTTTGATCTGCTCGATATTGGACAGAACCGTCATGTCGTTCTCGTCGAACGAAATCGATTCCAGCAATTCGAACGAGACTTTACCCTTTGGAATAGTCAGCTGGCTGAGGCGGTCGACCAGTTTTTCGTCATGCAGCCGGTGATAGGAGAGGTTGACTGATACCTTTGGAATATCGATGCCGCTCGCTTCCCAGCGGCGTGACTGGAAGAGGGCCTGTTCGAAAATCCTATGGTCGATCTCCGAGAGGACGTTGATGTTTTCCGCCGCCTTGAGAAAAGCGTGCGGCGCCAGCAGTCCCTTGGTCGGGTGGTCCCATCGCGCCAGCGCTTCGACGCCGATGATATTCAGGCCGACAGGACAGAACTGCGGTTGGAAGTAGGCGATGAACTCGTTTTGTTCGAGCCCCCGCAGGATTTCGTCCGCGGTCTGCTTGGTGGCGAAAACCGCCGTCTTCAGGGAATGGGTGAAAACTTCGTATCGGTTTCGGCCGCGGCGCTTTGCTTCGTAGAGCGCAATGTCGGCGTTGACCAGCACGTGGGTCAATGCCTCTTCCCGTCTCGCCTGGTAAGCGATGCCGATGCTCACACCGATGCGGCAGTCCTGCTCCTTGTATTTGACCGGCACGCTCATGGCATCGATGATGCGCTGCGCGAGAGCGAGGTGCTGGCCCTCGACACCGCCATTGCGGGAAATGATCACGAACTCGTCCCCGCCGATCCGGCCGACGAAATCGTCGTCGCCGGTGTTGTCACGCAGGATTTGCGCGGCGTGCCGCAGGATTTCATCGCCGGCCGCATGGCCGAGGGTGTCGTTGATTTCCTTGAAGCGATCGAGATCGATGTGAAAAATGCTGGCAAGGTCCCGCGTCGCGGTGCTGGAACGCCGATCGGCCAGAATCTCGTCGAGATAGCGCCGGTTCGGCAAGCCGGTCAGCGGATCGTGCAGGGCATTGAATTCCATGCGATGCCGGGCAGCTTCCAGTTCGGCGCTGTGTGCCTCGGCCTGTCCCTTGGCCGCTTCGAGCCGCTCGCTGTTCTCGACATCGGCCGTCACGTCCCAGTTGACGCCGACGATTTTTTCCCTGCCGCCGGCGCCGGTATAGATCGAGCCGACTGTGCGGATATGTCGTATCAGGTTACCGGGCAGGCGAATGCGGAACTGCGAGACATAGTTTTCACCATGGAGAAGCGCGTCGCTGAATTCCTTTTCGGCCCTCTGCAGGTCGTCCGGGTGCAGCGCATCGCGCCAATCCTCGTAGACCTCGCGCACGTTTTTGCCCAGGCCGTAGAGTTCCTTCATCCGGTCGTCCCACAGGAGTTTGCCGGAAGAAATGTCGAGTTCCCAAATGCCGATCTGCGAGGCGTCGAGCGCAATCTTCAGGCGGTGCGACAACTCCTGGAGCTGGTCCTTGTTGTGCTCCAGCACCCGGATGTTGCGCTGTCGCTCCTGCATCAGGCGACCGGTGACGAACATTGGCACGACGATGAAGAGACCACCGAGCACGACGAGGCTTCGGATCAGCCATGCGTTCGGCGGCGTGTCGACCCAGCCGCCCTTGGGCGCGGCGCTGATCACCCAGGAGCCGCCGGGCAGGAAGACGTTGACTTCGACCGGGTTGGCGTCTTTGACGGCGTTATTGCCATAAAACGACGCCCCCTCTTTCCCCAGCCCGTCGCGCCCCGAGATTGCGATGTCGAGGTCCAGCGCTTGCGAACGAAGGCCGCTGTCCTGGTAGAGCCGATCGACGTCGATGACCGCTGAGACGATGCCCCAAAAGCGGTTGGACGCGCCGCCCACGGAAAGGGAGACCGGGAAGCGGCCGATCAGGCCATTGCCGCCCTGGATAAGCTCGAGTGGGCCGGCCAGCACCATCTTGCCGGAGGATTGAACCCGCATCGCTGCGGCACGCTGGTTCTTGTTCTTGCGGTAGTCGAGCCCCAGGACCTTCTCGTTTCCCTTCATCGGATAGACGAGGGAGACGATGAGATTTGGCGCTGCCACGACGTTGCGCAGGCGCGAGCGCTCGTTGAAAAGGTTGCGTGCCAGCTCGGAGAACCGCTTCTGGTTCATCCCGGGCTCTGTTGCAATCGTCGCGATCAGGCCGCGGACGAGCTGGATATCGCCGTTGATGTTGGCTTCAAGCCGCGAGCGGATCGGGCTAAGTTGAGCAGCAACGGCAGCGCGGGCCCTGGCGGCGTGCACCGCGCGGTTTTGCTGCTCGGCAAATATCCCCGCTGTAACCACGATCATGAGAGCAATATAGGTCGGCAGATAGTTCGGTTTGAAAAACCGAACTATCTGCGATGTTCTGAACACAGTCGACATTCTCGAAAACACGCAAGCCCCAAAGCCGTTCGTTTCATCGCCAGCAATTGGGCCGCAGTGTCGCAAAGCCGTCTTAACAATATGTGCGCAAAGGCTGAATTTCAGACGGCGCGCTTACTTGGATTTTTTCTTCTCCGGCAGTTTCTTACGATCTGTTTCGGCCGGTTCCTTGAGTTCCTTTTCCGACATGGATTTTTCCATGCCCTTGGAAGCACCCTTGAGCTCGGATTTCTTCATGTCGCCGCGTTTGGCGGCGAGGGCTGCGCCGGCCGCCTTCTGCTGGGCTTGGGATTTTGCAGGCATCGTCCTTCTCCTTTGGTGAGATGCTGCCTCATTAACCATCGCCCTCTAAATTGGTTCCCTGATCTCCTCCAGATCGGTTCCCGGCTTGCCGATCATGGCGAGCAGCGTTTCGAGGCGGTCCGCCTCCCGCGGCAACTTATCCGTTCGAAGTCTGGAAATGCGCGGGAAGCGCATGGCGACACCGGATTTGTGCCGGGTGGAAAAGTTGATGCCCTCGAAGGCAACCTCGACCACGAAACCATGGTCCGGTTCGGCCCGGATCGAGCGAACCGGGCCGAACCTTTCTACGGTATTGTTACGCACATAGCGGTCGAGGACCTCCAGCTCCGCGTCGGTAAAGCCGAAATAGGCCTTGCCCACCGGCACCAACACATCCTTGCCGTCGCTTTCCGTCCAGACGCCGAAGGTGAAGTCGGAGTAGTAGCTCGACCGCTTACCGTGCCCTCGTTGCGCATACATCAGCACGGCATCGATATTATAAGGCTCGCGTTTCCATTTGAACCATGGCCCCTTCGACCGGCCGGAGGTGTAGGGGGAATCCAGGCGCTTCAGCATGATGCCTTCGATGACAGGATCAGGCGGATCGGCGCGCAGCTGGTCAAGTTCCTCCCAGCTCGAAAAAGGGACGAGCGGCGAGAGATCGAACCGGGAGGGTGCTGCCTTGTCGATGAGCGCGGAAAGCTCGGCCCGCCGCGTCAGGAAACTTTCCTGCCGGATATCGCGCCTGCCGGTAAACAAGAGGTCGTAGCCGCGGATGAAGGCGGGATATTCCTCGAGCATCTTGCGGCTCACGGTCTTTCTGTTCAGCCGTTGCTGCAGTTCGGAGAAGGTCCGGGTGGCGCGATTGGTGCGCATCGTGCCACCGACCAGCAGCTCGCCATCGATGATACCCTCGAAATCAGCCTCCTCCAGGATGTCCGGGAAAGCATGGGAAATATCGTCGCCGCTGCGCGAATAGAGCCGCCGCGTTCCAGCCAGGTTGGCAAGCTGCACACGGATGCCGTCCCATTTCCACTCGGCAGCGAAGTCCTTCGGATCGAGTGATGCAAGATCGCTGTCGCCAACCGGTGTTGCCAGCATGACGGCGTGGAAGACGGCCGGCATGTCGAGTTCCGGCTTGTCCGCCTTGCCGTCGAGCCAGCGAAACAGTGACGTATACGGCGGCGAGAGGCCATGCCACAGCGTCTCGATCTCGGTGATATCGACTTTGCCCATGTCGGCAAGTGCCTGCTTGACGAGCCGTGCCGAAACGCCGATCCGCAAGCCGCCGGTGATGAGCTTGAGGAGGGAGAAGCGGCTCGACCCGTCGAGTTGATCGAGCAGGGTGCGGACGACGCCGTGCACATTGGCGCGTCCGGCCATTTCAAGCTGATGCACGACGGCGCCGAGCGAAAGGTCCTGTGGCGCGGTCTCGCCGCCGGATTGTCTCTCCCAGACCAGCGAGATCGTTTCGGCGAGGTCGCCGATATAGTCATAGGAATAGCGGAACAGGACTTCATCCATACGCTCCAGCACCAGTTGCCTGAGGACGTTCGGCTTGACGGCCTTGAGTGTCAGAGTGCCGGCGATGGCGGCCAGCGCATAACCGCGATCGGGATCCGGGTTGTCACGAAAATAGTCCGCCATCAGCTTGATCTTGGCGTTGCGTTGCGGGGTGAGGACCAGGCGGTCGAGCAGGTCGGCGAAGGCGCGCATCGGCTATTCCCCCTCGTCGTCATAGCCGACGAGATGCAGCGGCCGGGCGGCGATGCCCTGCAATTCGCACCAGCGCACAAGGGCCTCCTCGCGGCCATGCGTCACCCAGACCTGGCCTGGATTGATCTCGCGAATGGTGCCGGTCAGTTCCGGCCAGTCGCAGTGATCCGAAATGATCATCGGCAGTTCGACGCCGCGCTGCTTGGCCCGCTGGCGCACCAGCATCCAGCCGGAGGCGAAGATTGCGACGGGATCGGGAAAGCGCCTCGCCCATCTGTCGGCAAAGGCGGCAGGCGGGCCGATGACGACCGCTCCGGCGAAGGATTGCTTGTCCTCTACGTCGAGGGTCGCCGGGCGAATGTCGCCGAGGTCTATGCCTCGTTCCTCGTAGTAATCGCAGAGCCTGGCCAGCGCGCCATGGATGAAGATCGGCTCGTCGTAGCCTGCTTCCCGCAGAAGGGCGATGATCCTTTGCGCCTTGCCGAGTGCATACGCGCCAACCAGATGGGCGCGCTCGGGGAACTGCCGCAGCGAAGTGATGAGCTTGGCGACCTCACCGCGGTCGTCGGGATGGTGGAAGACCGGCAGACCGAATGTCGCCTCGGTGATGAATACATCGCAGGGTACCGGCTCGAAGGCGAGACAGGTCGGGTCGCGCCGCCGCTTGTAGTCGCCGGAAACGACGATGCGGGTACCATTGGCTTCCACCGCGATCTGCGCCGAGCCGAGGACATGGCCGGCCGGGTGAAAGCTGGCCGTGACGTCGCCGATCATGGTCCGGGCGCCGAGCACGGCTTCCTCGGATTGGCTGCAGAAGGCATCGCCATAGCGGATGCGCATGATGTCCAGCGTTTCGCGTGTCGCCAGCACATGGGTATGACCGGCGCGGGCATGATCCGCATGGCCATGGGTGATCAGCGCCTTTTCGACGGGTTGGACGGGGTCGATATAGAAGCCGCCCTTCTCGCAATAGAGACCCTTGGGCGTCGGATAAAGCAGCGTTTCCGGTTTCATGGAAACGAAGATAGCTGGCAATCCATCGGCTGCCAGCCATCAACCTGGATTTTTGTGATGTTATGCTGCCGGGTTCAATGCCAGCGTCTCGGAGATCAGGTCCAGCACCGCATCCGCGTCGATCCCGACGCAGACGTTCTGGCTCGGCAGATTGTCCCAGGCGCTCGGCGGAAACAGATGGTCGTCGGCCTTCTGGATCGTCTGGCCATCGGCGATGCCGCCGCAGACAACACGGATCGCACCGCTGCGTAGCGTGAAGAGATGCGGGGCGACGACATAGACGCAGGCGCAGCTGTCATGGATCACCATGCCGTCCTCGACGTGCTGCTCGTAAAAATCGATGTAGAATTGCGAGATGTCGGATAGCAGCTTCGCCCGTTCGCCGCCGGTTGCGACGATCGCCGCGAGACGCGCGCGCGTCATCACCGTCTCCTCGGTGACGTCGAGCCCGACGACGACGACCGGCCAGGGAGCCGTCATCACCGCATCGGCGGCTTCCGGGTCGCCGTGAATATTGGCTTCGGCGGCAGGCGTGATGTTGCCGCGCATGTCGAAAGCGCCGCCCATGATGACGACTTCCTTGACGAGCACGGCAATGTCCGGATCGTCGCGCAGCGCCAATGCCAGATTGGTCATCCGGCCGACGGCGACGAGCGTCACTTCGCCGGGATTGGCGCGCACGGTCTCGATGATGAAGCGATGGGCCGGCAGGGGATGACAGGGAAGGTCGACGACATCCGGGGCGCCGATATTGCCAAGACCATCATGGCCGTGGATGCCGGTCGGCCAGTCGACATGCGGGCGCGACGGATTAAGTGTTTCGCCAAGGCCTCTGGCGACGGGGGCGGGGATGTGCCACTGCTGCTTCAGATACAGCGCGTTGCGCGTCGTCGTCTCGACCGAGGCATTGCCGAACACGGATGTGATGCCGATCAGGTCGATCTCGGGGTGATTGTGCAGGAAAAGCAGCGCCATCGCGTCGTCGACGCCGGGGTCCGTATCAAAAATTACCTTGTGCATGATGCTTTCTTTATCTTTGTCTTGAATGCTCTGGGCTGTCGCGACTGAAACCGGCATGGCCGTCAAAAGTCAACCGCGAGACGCCACGCTACTGCAATTCCTTAAAGCGTCCTTTGCGCGTCTGAATAGATGCGCGGCGCTGTAGGCGTCATTGGAAGCGCTGGATGCTGAAGGGGGTGAGGTCCGGCGTTTCTCCGGAGTTCAGGAGCTCGGCGATCTTCCGGCCGGTAATGGCCGAAAGCGTCAGGCCGAGATGGCCGTGGCCGAAGGCGAGCGCGATGCGCGGATCGTTCGGGCAAAGGCTGATGACGGGCACTGAATCCGGCGTCGAGGGCCGGCGGCCCATCCATTCCGTTCCACCGGTTTCCGGCAGGCTCGGAACGTAGCGCCGCATCTTCTGGCGCATGGCAGCAGCCCGGGCGAAATTGGCCGGCGCATCCGGCTTGGCCAGCTCCACCGCTCCGCCGACACGAAGCGCGTTTTGGAGGGGCGTGGCGACGAAACCGTGTTCGGCGAAAAATACGGGCAGGTCCAGCGTCACCTGCGGGTTGGTGAAGGTGGTGTTGTAGCCGCGCTCGGTCTCGAGCAGGACCCTCAGGCCAAGCCCGCGCACCAGCGTGCGCGACCAGACGCCGGCCGATATCACCACCTTGTCGAAGGTCGCGGGCGTTTGTCCCCTGGCGAAGAAGGTGACGCCGCCGGCCTCCTGCCGAACGCTCTCCACCTCCGCATCGACAAGCGTGGCGCGTTCGCGGACATAGGCCTGGAGATGCCTCAGCAGGGCGAGCGGATCGAGGAAAGTCTGGTAGCCGGCGGAAAAGACGCCGCCGGCGAAGTTGCCTTCCAGCGCCGCTACTCGGGCCCGGGCCTGTCTGGCATCGAGCTTCTCGACCGTGTGTCCAAGCAGCGCTGCGTTCTCGCGTCCGCGGCGAAAGGCATCGTCAACTGCCTTTTCGCTGTCGAAGATCGTTAGCGCGCCGGTCGGCTTGATGTGCCCGGACAGGCCGGTCACGCGCGCAAGGTCTTCGTGCGCGCCAAGAGCCTGACGCATCAGCCCCAGCAGGGCAGCGCGCGAGCGCTCCACCTTGGCCGGCGTAGCGGCCATGAGGAGATTGACCAGCCAGGGCGTCAGCGCCGGCAGGTCCTGCCAGCGCAGGGTGAGCGGCCCGAGTGGATCGAGCAGCCATTTTGGGGCCGAGAGGATCATGTCGGGACGCGCCAGCGGATCAATTTCCGGCACGGCGAGAATGCCGGCATTGCCGACCGAGGCGGGCAGGCCGTCGATGTCCTTTTCGAACACCGTGACGTCGTGGCCCCGTTCGATCAGGTGAACGGCGGTGGCGCATCCGATGATGCCTGCCCCTGCGATGCCAATGCGTGCCATGTTCTGCCCCGAGCCTACCTGCTGCCTCCGCCTGTCTTCGCCCGCCCTCTGGTTTCGATCAAGCCGTCTCCTCCAATTTTCACTGCAATTTCCCTGTTCCGCTAGGAACAGCGTGCAACCCTGGCTTTTGAGAGGATCGGTTTCAGAAGAGGGGATTGGCCTCTCTTGGACAATCGAAGGAGAAACGGCATGCGCAAGATTATACCTTTCGTCCTCATCCTGGCCACTGCCATGGGCTCGATCGCCGTTCAGGAAGCCGCGGCGAAGGGCGGCGACAATGGCCGGGGCGGGCGCGGCGGCGGCGAAAGCATGGGGTCACGCGAACACGTCTTCACGCACTATCAGAGCCCGAACAAGCGTCACCGGAAGGTTCTTTGCACCGTCAACGGAACCTCCGGGATGGTCTACGATCAGGACCTGCGCGGCTGGCGCCGCGTGCCGAGTTGCAGTGGCCGCTACTTTTTCGACTGACAGTCCGGTTCGATCACCTGTCTCCGCGGCGGCTGCCATGATGGCGGCCGCCGCGAAAACATCTTTATTCCGTTCGTGGCCGCCAAGGTCGGCAGCGTTTAAACTTCCGAAACGTCACCCGCGTAGACTGCCGTCTCGTTTCACAATGGTTGGAGTTGAGCGAATGACGGAGCGGCGCGCGTGAAGTCGGTCTTCAAGAAGATACGCCCCCCACGGAAGGTCATGTTCGTCATCGCCGGCGCGTTGGTCCTGTCCGGCGCATCGGGCGCGTTTGCCGTCTATTCCGGCAAGGACGCGCTCCTGGGTCTCGGCAAGGAAAAAGCCCCTTCGCTCTCGGGCCTCGCCTGCACCACCGTCGAGACCCTGAAAATACGGCGCAACGGCCAGCGCTGGATCCGCAAATTTGTGAGCACGGAAACGGCTGGCGGTGTGGACCGGGTGCGCACGGCGTTGCGGATCGCGGGCCTGCTCGCCAAGGAAGAAAAGGCCGACCTCTACCAGGTCGTCGTTCTGGACCAGGCCGGACCGCGGGATCGCGCCGGGCGCCGTGGACCCGCCATCGGTGCGGAAGTGCTGTTCGCGCCCGAGCCGACCGGAATGCCGGGCATGAGCACACCATTTGTTGCGCGCTACAATGACGGCAAGGCGAATACTGTCGGCCTGTTCTATGGCCGCGACGTCGCTCTCTCGACCGACGATATCAAGAGCACGATGACGGCGATGGACGACAAGTCCGATTGCTTCGATCCGGTCGCCGCTGCCGCTGCGGCCGCGGCAGGAGCCGCCGGATCGGCATCGGGTGCGCATGGCGAAGAGGCTGCGGGTGACGATGGCGAGGCTGCTGCACCGGCGCATGGCCAAGAGCCGATACCCGAGCACGGCGAAGTGAAGGTGGAACAGAAGGATTTCTTCGGCTCCATGATGGCGATGGTTTGGGGCGAAAGCACAGAGCCAGCCGCGGATGCGCCCGTCGATCATGCCATCGAAAAGGTTGAAGGCGAAGCAGCCGGCCACTAACAGTCTTGCCGGCCGTGCGCCGTGTCAGCGCAAGACGGCGTGTATCAAACGACTGCGCTGCCCGCGATGAAAGCAAGCACCAGGAAGATCAGGAAGATGATCAGGGCGATGGCGAAGAGCACGCGCGCGATCGTCGCGGTTGCCGCCGAGACGCCCGAAAAACCGAGAAAACCTGTAATCAGCGAGATCACCAGGAAGATAAGCGCCCATTTCAGCATGGAAGGTTCCTTTTTCGATTCTGCCCGGATTGACGCGCAGTATCGGAAAAAGTTCCATGTGCGGAAAACGGACACGCCGCCGCATGGAGACGGCGGCGTGTTCCTGAGGGTGGCTTTCTTCCTCAGTCCGCCTTGCTGCGGCGGGCCGGGAACAGGATGATGTCGCGGATCGACGGCGCGTTGGTGAGCAGCATGATCAACCGGTCGACGCCGATGCCCAAGCCCCCGGCGGGGGGCATGCCCTGGTCGATGGCGTCGAGGAATTCGTCGTCCAGCTGCTTTGCCTTTTCGCCGCGCGCGTGCGCCTGCTCCAGCTGCTCGACCATGCGGGCGCGCTGCTCTTCCGGATCGTTGAGTTCCGAGAAGGCGTTGCCGAGTTCCCAGGTGTTGCAATAGGTTTCGAAGCGTTCGACGAGGCGCGGCTCGCCCGGCACTTCCTTGGCAAACGGCGAGATGTCTTTCGGGAAATGCGTCACATGCGCCGGCTGGATCAGCGTTGGCTCAACCTTCTCCTCGAAGATGAAGGCGAGGCATTCGCCCCATGTCGCATCCTTTTCGATCTCGAAACCGGCAGCCTTGGCCGCTGCGCGGGCCTCCTCGTCGGTCTTGAGGCTGAGGAAATCGATACCGGTCGCTTCCTTCACGGCATCCGGCATCGGCACCCGGCGGAACGGCCCCCTGAAGGAGATTTCCTTGTCGACGAAGGTGAACTCCGTGCCGCCATGGATTGATATTGCGAGCTCCGTGAACAGGCGTTCGACGAGGTCCATCATGTCCTCGTAGTCGGCATAGGCCCAGTAGCACTCCATCATGGTGAACTCGGGATTGTGCCGGGTGGAAACGCCTTCGTTGCGGAAGTTGCGATTGATCTCGAACACCTTGTCGGTGAGGCCGGAAACCAGGGTGCGCTTGAGGTAGAGCTCCGGTGCGATGCGCAGGAACATGTCGAGCTTCAGCGTGTTGTGATGCGTCTTGAAGGGCTCGGCCGTCGCGCCGCCATAGACCGACTGCAGCATCGGCGTCTCGACTTCCAGGAAGCCGTCACTCTCCATGAAACGGCGAATGCCGGAGACGATCTTCGAGCGCTGCAGGAAGCGGAGCTTCGAGTCGTCATTGGTCATGATGTCGAGATGGCGCTTGCGGTAGCGCAGTTCGATGTCGGACAGGCCATGCCACTTTTCGGGCATCGGCAGCAGCGACTTGGTCAGCATGGTAATTTCTTGCGCATTGATCGTCAGTTCGCCGCGCTTGGTGCGACGCACGACGCCGGTCACGCCGATGATGTCGCCGATGTCGATCATTGGCAGCAGCGCGCGCGCCTTCTCCGGAGTCGTATCCTTGTGGGAAAAGATCTGAATCTTGCCGCCGGCATCCCGGATATCCATGAACATACCGGAATTGCGCGAGGAATAGACGCGGCCGGCGACGGTGACGATGTCCTGCGTTTCCGTGTCGGGCTCGAGGCTCTCGTATTTTTCCGCCAGCTCGCCATTGGTTATCGTGCGGTGGAAATGCGCCGGATAGACGTCGCCGATCTGCTCGCGCAAGAGCTTCAGCTTCTGGGCGCGCACTTCGGTCACGTCGGAGGAGAGGGCTGTTTCCTGCTTATCTCTCGATGAAGCGGTAGTTTGGAATCCCATCAAGTCTTTCATCGTCTTTTCCTTACTTGCCGCTACCCGCCATCGAGGCGATGACCTGGCTCGCGACCTTCAGGCGCTGGCGCACGACCGAGCGACCAAGGATCGCCATCGAATCAAACAGCGGCAGCGAGCGGGAGGAGCCCGAAACAGCGATGAACAGCGGCGCCACGACGACCTTGAGCTTCTTGTCGAGGCGCTCTGCGACGGCGCGCAGCTCTGCTTCGATCGATTCGACATTCCATTCGAGGATTCTTTCGAGTGACGGCTGCACGTCGTTGAAGATCGCCACCAACTCTTCCGGGGAAGACTTCACCTTGGCAAAGGACGAGGTGTCGAGGCTAAGATCGGACTTGAACAGGAAGCCCGCGAGATCCGGCAATTCGCCGAGCTTGGTGATGCGCGACTGCGAGAGTTTGAGGCCCTGCCTGATGCGGTCGTTTTCCATCGCCCAGGACAAGACCCGCGTGGCGAATTCATCTTCGCTCAACCCTTCGCGCAGCCAGCGGCCGTTCAGCCAGTCGAGCTTCTGGATATCGAAGATCGCGCCGGCCTTCGACAGGTTGGCCGGGTCGAACTTTTCGGCGAGTTGATCCATGCTCAGCATCTCTTCGCCTTCGGCGATCTGGATGAAGAACAGGCCGAGGAAGTTCATCAGCGCCTCCGGCAGGTAGCCGAGCGCCGTATAATAGGAGATCGAGGTCGGGTTCTTGCGCTTCGACAACTTCGACTTGTCGGCATTGCGCATCAGCGACAGGTGCATGAACACCGGCGGCTCGAGGCCGAGATACTGATAGATCAGGATGTGCTTCGGCACCGAGGACAGCCATTCCTCGCCGCGCGCCACATGGGTGATCTTCATCAGGTGGTCATCGACGACATTGGCCATGTGATAGGTCGGCATGCCGTCGGCCTTGAGCAGCACCTGCATGTCGACGGCATCCCACGGGATGTCGACTTCGCCATAGACGCCGTCGACGAATTTGCAGGAGCCTTCGGTCGGGATTTTCATGCGCACCACGTGCGGCTCGCCCGCGGCGACGCGGCTGGTTACTTCCTCGGCCGACAGATGCAGGCAGAGGCCGTCATATTTCGGCTGCTTGCCGCTTGCGCGCTGGGCCTCGCGCATTTCCGCCAGCCGCTCGGGCGTGCAGAAGCAGCGGAAGCCATGGCCGGCCTCGACGATTTTCTCGACATAAGGCTTGTAGATGTCCTTGCGGTCGCTCTGGCGGTAAGGACCATAGGGGCCGCCGATATCCGGCCCTTCCGACCACTTCAGACCACACCATTTCAGCGCGTCCAGGACCTTCTGCTCGAATTCCGGCGTCGAGCGGGTCGCGTCGGTGTCCTCGATGCGCAGGATGAACTCGCCGCCCCGTTTCTGCGCGAAGAGATAGTTGAACAGCGCGATATAGGCGGTGCCGACATGGGGCTCGCCGGTGGGAGAAGGTGCGATGCGCACCCGGACTGGTCTGTCTGTCATGATCCTGGCCCGTGCTTTACGTGCTTTCGGCCTTGCGGCCGGAGAATGCTGTCCGGATGCGAAGGCGCATGCTTTTAAAGGGAAGGAAGTGCCCGATTGATGCCTGAAATGGCGGAAAATACCGGAAATTCCATTTGGCTGGCGTGAGACCATATTCAAAAGGGCGCGTCAAGGAAAACTGCGCCTCGATGGGTCTCATCAGCCTTTCAAAAGGCAGTTGACAAAATCTACCATTCGATTTACTTAACCATTAAGTTAATTAACTTTCTGGTTTAATACAAATGACCCCGGATCGCCTTAGCACGACCCTCTCGGCTCTCGCCGACCCGACGCGCCGGGCGATCCTGGCGCGGCTGGCATCGGGCGAGGCATCGGTGAACGAACTGGCCGAGCCCTTCGCGATGAGCCTGCCTGCGGTTTCCAAACACCTGAAGGTGCTGGAAAAGGCAGGGCTGATTAGCCGCGGCAGGGAGGCGCAGTGGCGCCCCTGCAAGCTGGAGGCGGGGCCGCTCAAGGACTTGAACGCCTGGCTTGAAAACTACCGCCGCTTTTGGGACGAAAGCTTCGACAGGCTGGATCTCTATCTGCAGAAGCTTCAAAGGGGAGATGAGAATGACCGCAAGAGCTGAATTCGTGCCGGCCGATAAGGCGAACCTCGTATTGACCCGGACGTTCAATGCTCCGGCGGCGCTGGTCTACAAGGTCTGGACGGACCCGTATCACCTCGCTCAGTGGTGGGGGCCGCATTGCTTTACCAACCCCGTCTGCGAGGTCGACCTCAGGCCGGGCGGTGTCATCCGCATCCATATGAAGGGTCCCGACGGGCGCATGTATCCGTCGAACGGCACCTTCAAGGAGATCGTTGAAAATGAGCGCCTGGTCTTCACCAGCACCTATGACGGCGAGGACGGCGTCACCATGCTGGAAGCCCTCAATACGGTCACTTTCACCGAGAAGGACGGCAAGACAGAGTTGACCCTCCATGCGCAGGTGCTCAGGGCAACCGAAGCCATGGCCCCGGCGCTCGACGGTATGGAGGAAGGCTGGAGCCAGAGCCTCGAAAAGCTGGCAACGGTTGTCGCCGCTGCGGCGGAAACCGCCGGCTGACTTTTTTGCTTACCCCTGCCTGAAAGCACATACCCTCAATGCTTTCAGGCAGGTCTCAATCCATCCCGTTTCAGGAACCCGAATATGTTGAAAATTCTGCTGATTATTGTTGCTGTCATCGTTGTCGTGCTGCTCGCCGTCGTTGTTTTCGCCTCAACCAAGCCGGATGTCTTCCACGTCGAGCGAACGGCGACGATCAATGCGCCGCCGGAGAAAATCTTCCCGCTGATCAACGATTTCCACCAGTGGCAGTCCTGGTCGCCCTATGAAAAGCTCGACACGTCGATGACCCGCTCGATCACCGGTGCTGAAAGCGGGCAGGGGGCCGTCTACGCCTGGGACGGCAGCGGCAAGGCCGGGGCAGGGCGGATGGAGATTGTCGAATCGGCGCCGTCCTCGAAAATCCTGATCAAGCTCGATTTCAGCCGCCCGTTCGAGGCCCACAACACGGCCACCTTCACGCTTGCGCGAGCGGCTCAAGGGACAACGGTGACGTGGGCGATGGACGGGGCGAGCCCATTGATCGCCAAGGTCATGGGCCTGTTCTTCGACATGGATCAGATGATCGGCAAGGACTTTGCGCAGGGCCTGGAAAACCTCAAGGCGATCGCGGAAAAATAGTCGAAAAGGGTGGAACTATTGCTGCCGTAGGCCGTTTTTCTCGTGAGGAATGCGGGTCCGTGACAACCGGACGCGAGGGACATGGAGAACACGGAGATTTTTCCGGTTTCTCTTCGTGGCCAACGAAAAGGCAGACGAGCTCCTACCCCTTCGGCTTCGCATCCCTCACTGTGTGCAAAGGTTGAAAAGCCTCGGGATGGGCGGTCCCGGGGCTTTTTCACGCGCATGCGTTCCGTGGTCTCGTCCTGCAGAACCCCCCGGTAGAAACGACACGATGAAGCCGGGGCAGCCTGACCCCGGCTTCTCTTTGTGTGGTTACTGTTTCAGCGCCTTTTCCCTCTGCCGCTTGCGGCGCGACAGCATGTTGAGCACCTCGACCAAGGCCGAGAAGGCCATGGCGGCATAGACGTAGCCCTTCGGCACGTGGAAGCCGGCACCTTCGGCGATCAGCGTCGTGCCGATCATCAGGAGGAAGCCGAGCGCCAGCATGACGATTGTCGGGTTCTTCTCGATGAAACGGGCGAGCGGGCCGGAGGCGACCAGCATGACCGTCACTGCGACGATGACGGAGACCACCATGATCGGCAGATGCGGCGTCATGCCGACGGCGGTGATGATGCTGTCGACGGAGAAGACGAGATCGAGCAGCAGGATCTGGCCGATCGCGGCGGCGAAGCCGGTCGTCACCGAGCTTGCGATGAAATCCTCATCGTGATCCACCGGATCGACATTATGGTGGATTTCCTTTGTGGCCTTCCAGACGAGGAACAGGCCGCCGGCGATCAGGATCATGTCCTTCCAGGAGAAACCATGGCCGAAGGCTTCGAACACCGGCGTCGTCAATTGCACGATCCAGGCGACCGTCCCGAGCAACGCAAGCCGCATGACCAGCGCGAGGCCGATGCCGACGCGGCGGGCACTTTCGCGATGCACTGCTGGTAGTTTATTGGTCAGGATCGAGATGAAAATGAGGTTGTCGATGCCGAGCACGACTTCCATGACGATCAGCGTGATCAGGGCGATCCAGGCAGTGGGTTCTTGCATGAGGAGCAAAATGTCCTGCATCGGGGTGGTTCCTTCCTCGATTCAAAGGGCACATAGGGAACCCGCGCAACCGTGAGGCAGCGCGGGCGAAAATGATTTCCCTATGTATGCGGAATCTGTGTCGTGACAAGCGCTGAAGGTTGATCAGGCGGCCAGGGATACCGTTAATTCTCCGCCTGGCTCGCTATTCAGGTCCGCCGCGGCCCGTATGCGGCCATGAAGACGCGAACGGCGCCGCTGATGACCCGATCGATCTCCTCGGGCCGCGGCGCGGTTTCCATTGTTCCGAAGAGGCGCAGCTTGAAGAAGCTGCCGCTGGCGAGGTCGAGAAACTGCCCCGCCGCCAGGTCGATGTCATCGATGTTCAGGCTGCCCGCGGCGACCTTATACTCCAGAAATTCCCGGACGACCGCCCGCAGATTCTCCGGTCCTTTGAAGAAGCGCTGGCAAAGGGCCGGCATCCGGTCGCGGACGCCGAGGACGATGCGCATCGCGTTGATGACCTTTTCGTCGGTCATATGCGTGACGAAGTGGACGCCGAATTTATAAAGGCTGGTCTCGACAGCATCCTCATGCTCGGCCAGCGCCGTGCGGACCGAGGCGAGGAACAGTGCGCGCTGGCGTTCGATCATTGCCGAAAACAGGTCTTCCTTGTTCTCGAAATAGACATAGATGGTGCCCTTCGAGACGCCCGCTTCCCGGGTGATGTCGTTCATGCTGGCGGCATCGAAGCCGACGCTCATGAAGACGCGCTTGGCCCCTTCGATGATCTGCTCGCGTTTTGCCGGGTCTTCGCCTGCCGCGCGCCGGCCGGGTGAGAGGCCCTGGTCGAGCAAACAACCATCGCCTTCCTTGGTTTCTGCCAATTTTTCTTCGTATCCGGACATTCTTGTCTCGTCGTTAACTTTCTCGAACTGATCGGTTCGATTTCCCCTTGATATGCGATCGAATTGGCGTTATGTCAATCGAACTGAACGGTTCGGTTCGAATTCTCCCATAAAGGGTTGGTGACGCAATATGTCAGTTTCAAGCAAGACCGGTGCTGCGCATGTTCGCCCCGTAGGCGACGATTTCGAAGCTCCGAACGAACAGATCGTGGCACCGGAGGCCAAGAGCGTAACCGAGCCCGCCACCGAAGCGCAAGCGGTGCCACAGGTCGCCGCCGCTGAGGAAAAGCCGGCGCCGAAGCGCCGCAAGCTTCTGATGCCCATGATCGGCCTCGCTGCGCTCGCTGCAGGCAGCTGGTACGGCTACGACTGGTGGACCAACGGTCGCTTCATGATCTCGACCGACGATGCCTATATCGAGGGCGATATCGCGTCGATCTCGCCGAAGGTTTCCGGCTATGTCGAGAAGGTCAATGTCGTTGCCAACCAGCATGTGAAGGCCGGCGATCCGCTGATCACGCTCGACAAGGAAGATTACCGGATCGCTGCCGACCAGGCTGAGGCGCAGATCGATACAGAAAAGCTGTCGCTGCAGCGCTTCGATGCACAGATCGCCGGCGCCAAGGCCAGCCTGCAGCAGACGCAAGCCCAGAAAACCGCTCTTGAGGCGACCGTGCGGGGTGCCGAAATCACGCTCAAGCGTGCCAGCGACCTCCAGTCAAAGGCAGTCGGTACGGTCGCCGACCTCGACAGCGCGCAGGTCGCGCTCGATCAGGTCAGGGCCAACCTCGCCGGTGCCGATGCCAATATCGTCGCCGCGACCGCCAACATTGCGGTCCTGACCGCGCAGCGCGCCGAAGCCGAAAGCACCATCCGCTCGCTCGAACTGGCCCGCGACAAGGCCGAACGGGACCTGGGCTTCACGGTCCTGAAAGCGCCGTATGACGGCATCGTCGGCAATCTGGCCGTTCAGGACGGGGACCTGGTCTCCGCCGGCCAGCGGCTGGCTGCCCTCGTTCCGGTCGATCAGCTCTATATCGACGCCAATTTCAAGGAAACCCAGATCGCCCATATGGTTCCGGGCTCGAAGGTCAATATCCACGTGGACGCGTTCGACGAGGAGCCGATCGTCGGCACCGTGCAGTCGATCTCGCCGGCCTCCGGCTCGGTCTTCTCGCTGCTGCCGGCTGAAAACGCCACGGGTAACTTCACCAAGGTGATCCAGCGGGTGCCGGTTCGCATCGTCTTCCCGAGGGACGTGCTGGACAGCGGCCGGTTGCGCGCGGGCCTCAGCGTCGTCGTCGATGTCGATACCCGCACGGCGCCGCGCAAGCAGGATGTCGCCGCGGTCAAGTGATGGGGTGCCCGCTGATAGCCTTATTCGTTCGACCAAGCCCCTCACCCCTAGCCCTCTCCCGCAAGCAGGGAGAGGGGACTAGCTCGGAATTCGCGGCTTGGTCCTTCTCCCCGTAAAAACGGGGAGAAGGTGCCCGAAGGGCGGATGAGGGGCGTCTCGCGATGAACCATCGTCCGGAAGCCGGATGAAAGCTACGCATTTTACGTTCATGACCAAGATGGCCGCACCGTTCGTCGGAACGGGAGCCGGCCGGGAGCAAGAGCCGATGGCTGCTACTGCCACCGCGGGCACGATCCCGCTTCCTGCCGCCGGTGCTGAAGAGCGGATGGATCCGAAGCGCTTGATCGCCTTCTTCGCGATGGTCTTCGGCATGTTCATGTCGATCCTCGACATCCAGATCGTCTCGGCCTCGCTTGCGGAAATCCAGGCGGGCCTCAGCGCCGGCTCCGATGAGGTCGCCTGGGTGCAGACGGCCTACCTGATCGCCGAAGTGATCATGATCCCGCTCTCGGGCACGCTGGCGCGCATCGTCTCCACCCGCGTCCTGTTTTCGGTTTCGGCCGCCGGCTTCACCATTGCGAGCGCGCTTGCGGCAACCGCCACCAATATCGACCAGATGATCGTCTACCGCGCGCTGCAGGGTTTTATCGGCGGAGGCATGATCCCGTCGGTGTTCGCGGCCGCGTTCACGATCTTTCCGCCCTCCAAGCGCAGCATCGTCTCGCCGATCATCGGCCTTGTCGCGACGCTCGCCCCGACCATCGGCCCGACGGTTGGCGGTTATCTCAGCCATGCCTTCTCCTGGCACTGGCTGTTTTTGGTCAATATCATTCCCGGCATTCTGGTGACGATCATCACCTGGAACTTCATCGACTTCGACAAGCCGGAACATGGCCTGATGAAGAAGTTCGACTGGTGGGGCCTATTCTCCATGGCCGTGTTCCTCGGCACGCTCGAATATGTGCTCGAGGAAGGCAACGCGAATGATTGGTTCAGCGACGAATTTATCCTGATGGGGGCCGTCGCCTCCGCGATCGGCGCCCTGGTATTCTTCTACCGCGCCTTCAAGGTCGAGTTCCCGATCGTCGATCTGAGAGCGTTCGCCAACCGCAATTTCGCCTTCGGTTCGCTGTTCTCCTTTGTCATGGGCATCGGGCTTTATGGGCTCACCTACCTTTATCCGCTCTATCTCGGCCGGATCCGCGGCTATGATTCGCTGATGATCGGCGAGACGATGTTCGTTTCCGGCCTTGCGATGTTCTGCACGGCGCCGGTGGCCGGCAAGCTCTCGACCAAGCTCGATCCGCGCGTGATGATGGCGATCGGCTTTGCCAGCTTTGCGACCGGCACCTGGCTCATGAGTCACATGACGGCCGACTGGGATTTCTACGAGCTTCTCGTCCCACAGATCCTGCGCGGCTTTGGTCTGATGCTCTGCATGGTGCCGATCAACAACGTCGCCCTCGGGACGCTGTCTCCGGAAAGGGTTCGCGGCGCCTCGGGCCTGTTCAACCTGACCCGCAACCTCGGCGGCGCTGTCGGCCTTGCCGCAATCAACACCATCCTGACCCAGCGCCAGGAAGAGCACTATGCGCGGCTGCAGGAACATGTTCAGTGGGGCAACCCGGAAGCCATTGACCAACTCAACAATATGATCGCGAAATACAATACGCACGGTCTCGATGGTGCGACGATCGCCATCCAGAAGCTCTCCGGCATGGTGCAGCAGCAGGCGACGATCCTGTCCTTTATCGATGTCTTCCTGATTCTCACCTTCCTGTTCGCAGCCTTGGTCGTCGGCGCCTTCCTGATCAAGAAACCGCAGTCAGCCCCAAGCGGTGGCGGCGGCGGCCACTGACCTGCCCCTGTCGCGAAAATCTCTATACGCCCCCGGTTTGATCAACCAGAATGCCCTGAGGTAATACTTCGGGGCATTCTGCATGAATGGCGAAACCTTTCTCCGGCTTTCCAAGGGGCAGCCTTGCGCTCCGCACTGGAGGGCTAATTATCGTTTGGCCTGTTTCAGGGGCACGAGCAGCCGATGATCTACAGCCGGGCGGGCGCGATCTGTTCGAGCCGGGAGAAGCGATGGCGGTGTTGCCTCACGAGCGCCTTCAGCAAACGTCTTGCCTGGTGTCACGCCGCGTGCCAAACCGCCTTCAAAATGGCGGAATAATTTTCTGATTTACGTACCTCAAATTTTCCGTTAAGGGTTCTCGCGGAGGAAACATGCGCCCGACAGTTCACGATATTGCCGCTGCGGCGGGAGTCAGCCTTGCGACCGTCGACCGCGTCTTGAACCAGCGCGCAGGCGTCCGCAAGGTGACGCGCGAGAGGGTCGAGCAGGTCATCGAGCGCATCGGCTATGTCCGGGACATGGCGGCCGCGAACCTCGCCAAAAGCCGTGTCTATTCCTTCGTCTTCATCCTGCCTTCGGGCGACAATTCCTTCATGCGCGGCCTTGAAGTGCAGGTGCATGCGGCGATGGCCCGCGCGCCGTTGGAGCGGATGGTGATTTCCATCGTCAAGGTGCCGGCCTTCAACGCCGAAGCTCTGGTTACGGCGTTGGACGAGGTCCGCGCAACTGCTCCGGCCGGCGTGGCGGTGGTGGCCGTTGAATCCCCGGATGTGATTGCGGCCGTAAACCGCCTGCGAGCCGACCGCATTCCGGTGGTGACGCTGGTTTCCGATCTGGCCGGCTCGGCACGCGATCATTTCGCCGGCGTGGACAACGTTGCGGCAGGGCGAACGGCGGCAAGCCTGCTCGGCCGCTTTCTCGGTGGCCGACCGGGGCCAATCGCAGTGCTTGCCGGTTCGATGCTGGTGCGCGACCATCGAGAACGCCTCGACGGGTTTCGCGCGGTGCTGAACGAGGATTTTCCCGGCCGCACGCTGCTGCCGGTTATCGAGGGACAGGATGATCCTGTTCTGGCGGAAAAGCTTGTCGGCGAGGCGCTCGCCGCATCGCCGGGAACCGTGGGCATTTACAGTCTCGGTGCCGGCAATCGCGGCCTGATCGCCGCCTTGAAACAGCGAAAAAACGCCCCGCCGGTCTGCGTCGTCGCCCATGAGTTGACGCGGCATACGCGCGCGGCGCTGAATGAAGGGCTGATCGACGCAGTTCTCAATCAGGATGCTGGCCACGAAGTGCGCAGCGCCGTGCGGGTGCTGAAGGCCAAGGCCGATGGCGCCGCGGTGATCGGTGCGCAGGAGCGCATCTATATCGACATTTTCCTGAAGGACAATTTGCCCTTCGATGAAGGTGACGAAAACCAACGGCCCGAACAGGGCGAAGAACTTTAGGGAGACCTTCATGTATCTGGGGATTGACCTCGGCACGTCCGGGGTAAAGGCGCTATTGATCGACGAGGGCCAGCGGGTTGTCGGTTCGGCGTCGGGCGCTATCGACGTCTTGCGTCCGCTTCCCGGCTGGTCGGAGCAGAATCCGGCGGACTGGATCCGGGCGACGGAGGAGGCGATCGCCGGGCTGAGGGCGTCGCATCCGGCGGAACTTGCCGCCGTCAAGGGTATCGGCCTTTCCGGCCACATGCATGGCGCGACACTGCTCGATGCCGAGGACAAGGTGCTGCGCCCTTGCATCCTCTGGAACGATACGCGCAGCTTCAGCCAAGCGGCGGCCCTGGATGCCGATCCCCAGTTCCGCGCCCTGACCGGCAATATCGTCTTTCCCGGGTTCACCGCGCCGAAGCTCGTCTGGGTCGCTGAAAACGAACCGGACATCTTTGCCAAGGTCCGTTGGGTACTCCTGCCCAAGGATTACCTTCGTCTGTGGCTGACAGGCGAGCATATCTCGGAAATGTCCGATTCCGCCGGGACCTCGTGGCTGGATACCGGCAAGCGCGCCTGGTCGGAAAGCCTGCTTTCCGCTACCGGCCTCAAGGAGCGGCAGATGCCGAGCCTCATCGAGGGCACCGAGGCGGGCGGCACGCTGAAAAGCGATCTCGCCGCCAGGTGGGGTATGGGCTCGGGTGTCGTCGTTGCCGGCGGTGCCGGCGACAATGCGGCGTCCGCCTGCGGCATGGGCACGGTCGGCGAGGGCAATGCCTTCGTTTCGCTCGGCACGTCGGGCGTCCTGTTCGCCGCCAATTCCAGCTACCTGCCCAATCCGGAAAGCGCCGTGCATGCCTTCTGCCATGCGCTGCCCAGCACCTGGCACCAGATGGGCGTCATCCTGTCGGCGACCGATGCGCTCAACTGGCATTCCGGCGTCACCGGCAAAAGTGCCAGCGAGCTAACGGGGGAACTCGGCGAAACGCTCAAGGCGCCCTCCGGCGTGACCTTCCTGCCGTATCTTTCCGGTGAACGCACGCCGCACAACGATGCCGCCATCCGCGGCGTCTTTGCCGGGCTCGGCCATGAAA
Organism: Pararhizobium sp. LjRoot235; assembly: GCF_964254145.1. Lineage (NCBI taxonomy): Bacteria > Pseudomonadati > Pseudomonadota > Alphaproteobacteria > Hyphomicrobiales > Rhizobiaceae > Pararhizobium > Pararhizobium sp. LjRoot235. The sequence continues at coordinate 830,442 of NZ_CAXUSP020000001.1, forward strand.
GCAGCCGCGCCGTCCTGACCCAGGCGGTGCTCGAAGGTGTGTCCTTTGCGCTCCGCGACAGCCTGGAGGCCCTCAAGGCCGCCGGCACCGATCTGTCCCGCGTCACCGCCATCGGCGGCGGTTCGCGTTCGCGCTACTGGCTGAAGTCGATCGCGACCGCGCTCGGCATTCCCGTCGATATTCCCGCGGATGGCGATTTCGGCGCGGCCTTCGGCGCTGCCCGCCTCGGCCTCGTTGCCGCCACCAAAGCTGATCCGTTGTCGGTTTTCACCGCGCCCGTGACCGCCGAAACCGTGCAGCCCAACGGCTCGCTTCGCGGGGCGTATGAAGATACCTATCAGCGCTATCGCCGGCTCTATCCGGCGATCCGCGACGCCTACCGACTATCCCAAGACCAAGAGAGGAAATATCCATGAGCACCGGTTTCTTCGGCGATATTGCCAAGATCAAATATGAAGGCCCCGACAGCACCAATCCGCTGGCCTTCCGCCACTACCAGCCGGACGAGATCGTCCTCGGCAAACGCATGGAAGATCATCTGCGCTTTGCCGTCGCCTACTGGCACACCTTCACCTGGCCGGGTGGCGATCCCTTCGGCGGCCAGACCTTCCTGCGTCCGTGGTTCGAAGACACGATGCAGGCCGCCAAGCTGAAGGCTGACGTCGCCTTCGAATTCTTCTCGCTGCTCGGCGCGCCCTACTACTGTTTCCACGACGCCGACGTGCGTCCGGAAGGCAAGACCTTTGCCGAGAACACCAAGAACCTCAACGAGATCGTCGACTATTTCGCCGAAAAGCAGGCCGCGACCGGCGTCAAGCTGCTCTGGGGCACGGCAAACCTGTTCTCCAACCGCCGCTTCATGTCGGGTGCCGCGACCAATCCGGATCCGGACGTCTTCGCGTTTTCGGCGGCGACGGTGAAGACCTGCATGGATGCGACGCAAAAACTCGGCGGCGAGAACTACGTTCTCTGGGGCGGCCGCGAAGGCTATGAAACCCTGCTCAACACCGACCTGAAGCGCGAGCTGGATCAGCTCGGCCGCTTCCTCAATCTCGTCGTCGAGTACAAGCACAAGATCGGCTTCAAGGGCACGATCCTGATCGAGCCGAAGCCGCAGGAGCCGACCAAGCATCAGTATGACTACGACGTCGCGACGGTTTACGGCTTCCTCAAGAAGAACGGTCTCGAAAACGAAGTGAAGGTCAACATCGAGCAGGGCCACGCGATCCTGGCCGGCCATTCCTTCGAGCATGAGCTGGCGCTCGCCAACGCGCTCGGCATCTTCGGCTCGATCGACATGAATCGCAACGACTACCAGTCCGGCTGGGATACCGACCAGTTCCCGAACAACGTTCCGGAAATGGCGCTCGCCTACTACCAGGTGCTGGCAGGCGGCGGTTTCAAGACCGGCGGCACTAACTTCGACGCCAAGCTGCGCCGCCAGTCGATCGATCCGGCGGATCTTTTGATCGGCCATATCGGCGGCATGGATTGCTGCGCCCGCGGCCTGAGGGCGGCAGCGAAGATGATCGACGACAAGGCGCTGTCGCAGCCGCTCGCCGATCGTTATGCCGGCTGGGATTCGGCCGAAAGCCAGAAAATGCTGCGCGGCGAATATTCGCTGGAAGAGATCGCCGAGTGGGTCGAAAGCAAGGACATCAACCCGCAGCCGAAATCCGGCAAGCAGGAACTCTTGGAAAACGTCGTCAACCGCTACGTCTAATGCAGCTTGATTTCAGGGAGAGAGCCGGGAGCGAGAGCTTCCCGGCTCGTTTTACGACCTGATGTGGCATGCTGCGAGCCAGGGGTTGCGAGAGGCTGCAGCAGCTGTGTGCCGGATGCGGACGCTCTGGAAAAAATTGCCGCACGACGCGATGATGCCTTAACCGCGCCGAGCCGCTTCGATTACCCCCACGTCGATCTTCCTCATTGTCATCATCGCATCAAAGGCGCGCTTTGCTTGATCACCGCCTGCCGCGAGCGCTTCGGTCAGTACGCGCGGCGTGATCTGCCAGGACACACCCCACTTGTCTTTGCACCAGCCGCAATCACTTTCCTGGCCGCCATTGCCGACGATCGCATTCCAGTAGCGGTCGGTTTCCACCTGATCGTCAGTTGCGATCTGAAAGGAGAAGGCTTCGTTGTGTTTGAACGCGGAACCGCCGTTCAATCCGATACAAGGAATACCCGCGACAGTGAATTCTACGACCAATACGTCTCCCTCTTTACCGTCGGGATAATTTCCAGGTGCACGAATGATAGCCCCCACTGCACTGTCGGGAAATGTCTCGGCGTAGAAGCGGGCGGCGGCCTCTGCGTCTTTGTCGTACCATAGGCAGATGGTGTTCTTCGTCATTGCGCGGTCCTCCGTATTTAAAAGCCCAATTTCGCCTTGCCATTTATGCGCGCGGTGCGTTCGGTCGTCACCGACCGCATTCGGAGATTGAATGCGCGCGTGCGCCTAACGTTCCTGCGGCAGCGCATGAAAGGTTGTGCCGCTTCGCGACCGAATGCAAGCGGTGATGCAATCGGGCGACGGTGCGCTTTAGCGAGCGAAGTCGTTTGAAGATGCTGCGCCGGCGAGTATTCGCTGGAGCGGATCAATCGCGACCGAAGTCCGGCGAAGGCGGCTCACCGTCTCCCGGGCGACTGTCTGAATGACCGGCTGGAAACCGAAATGGAATTTCCGCACGGATCCTTGGCGTTGGCGAACACATAGCCGTCTGCTCGGTGCAGCGATCCGAATTCAAGTCCCTCGCCGGCGCATTTGGTACAGAAAGCTTCGACATCCTCGACGTCGAAGACCAGTTTCACCAACGATTGGCCCATCTTCTGGGCCTTGCCCGCCGGGTGAATCATCAGATTGACGCCGTCATCGGATGCAACGAGCTCGATGATCCGGTCGTTTGCCTGCCGGAGTGGCTTGAAAGCGAAATGCTTTTCATAGAAGCCGACCATGGCCTCCACGTTCCGCGCATAAAGAACAAGTCGGCCGAGTCGCAAAGCCGCGCTCCCTATCACCATATGCGCGACGGTGCCGAAACCGAATTGCGCACGACGAGATCGGGACGCAGCAGGATTTCCGTTTCGGCTGGGCGCCCGTCGGACAGCAGTTCCAACAAAAGCGCCATTGCGTGCTTGCCGATCAACGTGCGCGGCTGGCGGATGGTCGTGAGGGCCGGGCTCATGAAGACCGCCTGCGGCACATCGTCGAAGCCCGTCACTGAAAAGTCCCGCGGGATATTGTAGCCGCGCGCCTTGAGGCCGATCATCACGCCGATGGCAGTCTGGTCGTTGACGCACATGAAGGCGGTCGGCAGCGTGTCGCGCATGAAAAGCTGCTCGACCGCCAGCCTTCCGCTTTCGATCGTGCCGTCGCCTTCGAGCACGATGCGCAGATCGGCACCGACACCGGCTGCGTCCAGCCCTGCCTCATAGCCCATGCGCCGCCGGCTGTAGGCAAGGCGGGTACGGGAATCGCCGATGAAGGCGATCTTGCGATGACCCTCGGCAAGCAGGAGGTCGACGGCCTTGCGGGCACCTTCGATATCGTCGACGCCGACATAAGGTATGCCGCCGTTGAACACCGGTTCGAAGACGCCGACGCTGGGCGGCAGGCGCGCGGTCATGGCCTGGTGGCCGAAGGGCAGAATGCCGGTGAACAGGATGAGCCCGGCCGCCTGGTTGGAATTGAGAAACTTCAGATATTCCAGCCCGCGCTGGGCGTCGTTCTGAGTGTGGCCGATCAGCACGCCGTAGCCATGCGATCGCGCCTCGTTCTCGAGCCCGACCAGAATGTTGGAGAAGTTCGGGTCACCGATGTCGGGCGCCACGACAAGAATCATATTCGACCGGCCAAGCCTCAGACTGCGCGCCATGGCATTGGTCGTGTAGCCGGTAACGGCAATTGCCTGGTTCACCTTGAGCCGCGTCGAGTTCGCCACCTTCTCCGGCATGTGGATTGCCCGCGAGACCGTCGCGATCGAAACCTCGGCGATGCGGGCGACGTCCTCGATTGTTGCCGGCGTGGAATTCGACACTGCGTTCTGCCCTGGGTTCGGTCTCGGCGGGACACTACACAGACTTGTCCGGTGGTCAAAGCCCGCCTGGAGAAATTCCCTGTTATGTCCTGATGTAAACCTTTACATGATCTATGTAAAGGTTTACACAACATCCAAGCGGATGGGAACCGCAGGGAGGGACGTGATGGGTTCGGAGACCGTCGACGCCGGCACGGTGGTGCTGTCCGCGAGGCGAATAAGCAAGTCGTTCAGCGGCGTGCAGGTGCTCTTCAGCGTCAATTTCGACCTGCGTGCGGGCGAAATTCACGCACTGATGGGCGAGAACGGTGCCGGCAAATCGACCCTCGTCAAGATCCTGTCCGGTTTCGAACAGCCCACCTCCGGCGAAATCATTCTCGATGGCAATCCGGTCAAGTTGCCGCCTAATGGCGCGGCCGAAGCGCTCGGCATCGTCATCATTCACCAGGAACTCAACCTCGCCGAACACCTGACCGTCACCGAGAGCCTGTTCCTCGGCCGCGAAGTCACCCGTTTCGGCGTGCTCGATCGCAAGTACATGCGCTCTGAGGCGCGCCGCGTCCTTGATCTTCTCGGCTCGCATGTCGATGAAAACGCGCTGATCAGCACGCTTTCGATCGCCGACAAGCAGATGGTCGAGATTGCCAAGGCCATCAGCCGTGATGCGCGGGTGGTGATCATGGACGAGCCAACCGCCGTCCTGTCGCGCGCCGAGACCAATTTCTTGTTCAGGCAGGTGCGCAAGCTGCGCGATCAAGGCACGAGCTTCGTTTTCGTGTCCCACAAGCTCGACGAGGTCATGGAATTGACTGACCGGGTGACGGTCCTGCGCGACGGCCAGTGGATCAAGACGTCGCCGACGGCGATGCTCGACGGAGAATCGATCGCCCAGCTGATGGTCGGCCGCGAGCTGTCCAAGCTCTATCCGGCCAAGCGCGAGCCGGATGTCGATGAAGAGGTCATGCTCAGCGTCAACGCGCTTTCGACCGGCTATGTCCGCGATGCGAGCTTCGACGTGCGCAAGGGCGAGATCCTCGGCTTCTCCGGCATGATCGGCTCGGGCCGCACGGAGTTGATGGAGGCGGTTGCCGGGCTCAGGTCTCGCGCTTCCGGTGAGGTGGTCATCAAGGGGGAAGCGGTGCCGTCAGGCGATGTTCACGCGGCAAACCGTTGCGGCCTCGCCTACATGACCAAGGACCGCAAGTCCAAGGGACTGCTCCTCAATTCGCGCATGACCGCCAATCTGACACTGCAGTCGCTAGAGAGGCACGGCAAGCTCGGTTATCTCAGCCCCGCCAGCGAGGCATCTGCGCTGGAGCGGGCGCGCCGGCGCTTCGACATCCGCGTGCGCGACGGCAATGTGGTCGCCGGCCGCATGTCGGGCGGTAACCAGCAGAAGCTGCTTCTCGCCAAGGTTATGGAGATCGAGCCCGATATCATCATCATCGACGAGCCGACCCGTGGCATCGATGTCGGCACCAAGCAACAGATCTATCACTTCATCGCGGCGCTCGCCCGCGACGGCCGCTCGATCATCGTCGTCTCGTCGGAAATGCCGGAGGTCATCGGGCTTTGCACGCGCGTCGCGGTCATGCGCGAAGGGCGGATCGTCGGCATGCTGGAGGGGGAGGAAATTTCCGAACAGGAGATCGTGCGTTACGCAGCGGGACTGAAGAAGAAGGCGGTCGCCTGACTGCGCGAAAAGACGCACGAGGCCCTTGAAGCGAATTCCCATGGATCATGGGACGGGAGGTTGATTTGGTTATGAGCGTGAATGAGGAAACCGGGGAAATCCGGCGCCGGACCTGGCGGGATATCGATCTTCGGGCTATCGCGCCCTTTGCGGCATTGGTGGTGCTCCTGATCCTCGGGGCGATCGTCAACCCGAATTTCATCGGCATCACCAACCTCGCCAACGTCGCGACCCGCAGCGCCTTCATCGCCATCATCGCCGTTGGCGCGACCTTCGTGATCTCCTCGGGCGATCTTGATCTATCCGTCGGTTCGATGGTTGCCTTCGTCGCAAGCCTGATGATCCTGTTCATGAATTCGGGCGTCATCGCCGATCCCGCCCTGATGCTGACCGCAGCCGTTCTCTTCACGGTCATTGCGGGTGCCCTCTGCGGTCTTGCGAACGGTCTGATCACCACAGTCGGCCGGATCGAGCCATTTATTGCGACGCTGGGTACGATGGGCATCTATCGCGGCCTGACCACCTGGCTGTCGCAGGGCGGGGCGATCACGCTGCGTGAACCGGAACTCCAGGAAATGTATCGGCCGGCCTATTTCGGCTCGATCCTCGGCATGCCGGTTCCGATCGCGGTGATCCTCGCCGTCACCTGCGTTGCGGCCTTCGTGCTGTATCGCACCCGTTATGGCCGGCATGTGGTCGCCGTCGGTTCCAGCAGCGACGTCGCCCGCTATTCCGGCATTCCGGTCAATCGTGTGCGCACCATCGCCTTCGTCATCCAGGGGCTGTGCGTGGCGATCGCGGTTCTTCTCTACGTACCGCGCCTCGGCTCGACCTCGGCAACGACGGGCATTCTCTGGGAGCTCCAGGCCATCACCGCCGTCGTGGTCGGCGGCACGGCGCTCAAAGGCGGGGCGGGACGTGTGTGGGGCACGATCTGCGGCGCCTTCATCCTCGAGCTTGTCGGTAACATCATGCTGCTTTCCAATTTCATCAGTGAATATCTGATCGGCGCCATCCAGGGCGCGATCATCATTATCGCGATGCTCGTGCAGCGCTCGCTTGTGCGGAAATCGTGAATAACCGGGTTCATGGGTCGCCCGGTCGGAAGACTAAAGGACCCGCATTTACCAGGGAGAGAGAAACATGCGTAAAGGACTAATGGGCGTTGCAGCCGTCGCCATGATGGCGCTGACCGGCGTGGCCCACGCGCAGGAGGAGAAGAAGGTCACGATCGGCGTTTCGATCCCGGCCGCCGACCATGGCTGGACGGCAGGTGTCGTCTTTCACGCCGAGCGCGTCGCCAAGCTTCTGATGGAGCAGCATCCGGGCCTCAACGTCATCGTCAAGACGTCGCCGGATCCGGCAAGCCAGGCGAATGCCGTGCAGGATCTTGAGACCCAGGGCATCGACGCCCTCGTCATCCTGCCGTCCGATCCGGATCCGCTGGTCAATGCCATCAAGGAAGTCAAGGGCAAGGGCACGTTCGTCGCGCTCGTCGACCGCGCGCCGAGCGTCAATGACAACACGGTCCGCGATCTCTACGTCGCCGGCAACAACCCGGCACTCGGCCAGACAGCCGGCGAATATATCAAGGCAACGACGCCGGACGCCGAAGTCGTCGTCATCCGTGGTCTGCCGATCCCGATCGACCAGCAGCGCCAGGATGGTTTCGACAAAGGCATCGAAGGCTCCAGCGTCAAGGTTCTCGACCGCCAGTTCGGTAACTGGAACCGCGACGACGCGTTCAAGGTCATGCAGGACTATCTGACCAAGTACCCGAAGATCGACGTGGTCTGGTGTCAGGACGACGACATGGCCGTCGGCGTGTTGCAGGCAATCGATCAGGCCAAGCGCACGGACATCCAATATGTGGTCGCCGGCGCCGGCTCGAAGGACATGGTCAAGAAGGTCATGGATGGCGACAAGATGATCCCGGTCGATGTGCTCTATCCGCCGGCAATGGTTGGTACGGCTCTCGAGATGACGGTCGCCAACTTCTACGGTCAGGTTCCCGTTCGCGGCACCTACACGATCGACGCGACGCTGATCACCAAGGATAATGCGAAGGATTTCTACTTCCCGGATTCGCCGTTCTGATCCGGATCTGACACTTGGGCTGCCTGTCGCGCGATGCGGCGGGCAGCTTTTCATTTTCACCATGATTTCCCGAAAATTTGAGCCGAAGCTGATTGCCCGATAGCGCAAACATGGTAGCTTCCGGGCGCCCTGCAACGTTTCAGGTTAAGCCGTTGCTACTATATCGGTCGGCGACGGCGCGGTTTTTCAGGATTTGATCGATGTGGCCGGGGTGAGCGGCACTTCTTTCGACGGAGGAGACGACAGATGAAGACCATCAAGGGCCCCGCGCTCTTTCTTGCACAATTCGCCGGTGACACTGCCCCGTTCAATTCCTGGGGAGAGATCACCAAATGGGCCGCCGATTGCGGTTACAAGGGCGTGCAGGTGCCGAGCTGGGACGGACGCCTGATCGACCTGAGACAAGCCGCTGAATCCAAGGCCTACTGCGACGAGTTCGCAGGCAAGGCGCGCGACAACGGCATCGAGGTCACCGAGCTTTCGACCCATCTCCAAGGCCAGCTCGTTGCCGTGCATCCAGCCTATGATGAAGCCTTCGACGGTTTTGCTGCGCCCGAAGTGCGCGGCAATCCGAAGGCACGCCAGCAATGGGCGGTCGATCAGGTCAAGCTGGCGCTGACGGCGTCGAAAAATCTCGGCCTCGCCGCGATGGCGAGCTTTTCCGGCGCGCTTGCCTGGCCCTTCGTCTATCCCTGGCCACAGCGCCCGGCCGGTCTCGTCGAGACCGCCTTCGATGAACTTGCCCGGCGCTGGAGGCCGATCCTCGACCACGCCGAAGATTGCGGTGTCGATGTCTGCTACGAGATCCACCCCGGCGAAGACCTGCATGACGGCATCACCTACGAGATGTTCCTGGAGCGCACCGGCAACCACGCGCGCGCCAACATGCTCTACGACCCCTCGCACTACGTGCTGCAGTGCCTCGACTATCTGGAAAACATCGACATCTACAAGGATCGCATCCGGATGTTCCACGTCAAGGACGCGGAGTTCAACCCGACCGGCCGTCAGGGCGTCTATGGCGGCTATCAGGGCTGGGTCAACCGGGCCGGCCGTTTCCGCTCGCTCGGCGATGGCCACGTCGATTTCGGCGCGATCTTCTCGAAAATGGCAGCCAACGATTTTGCCGGCTGGGCCGTGGTCGAATGGGAATGCGCCCTGAAGCATCCGGAGGACGGCGCGCGGGAAGGCGCTGAATTCGTCAAGCACCACATCATCCGCGTCACCGAAAAGGCCTTTGACGACTTCGCCGACAGCGGCACCGACGAGGCGGCCAACCGGCGCATGCTCGGGCTTTGAGACCCCTTCTCCCCAGCGGGGAGAAGGTGGCCCGAAGGGCCGGATGAGGGGGCGACTAACTCCGAATTCGCCGAGAGACCCCCTCATCGCCTCGCATGCGCTCGGCTCTTCTCCCCGCTGGGGAGAAGAGGTAGCTGACCGCTGACCTAGGAGCTCTCCACAAACACAATTTCAATTCAAGGAGCAAAACATGGCAATTGAAGGAACCACAGAGGTTCGCGAAAAGCGTATTCGGCTCGGCATGGTCGGCGGCGGTTCCGGTGCGTTCATCGGCGCGGTCCACCGCATGGCGGCCCGTCTTGACGATCATTTCGAGTTGGTCGCCGGCGCGCTGTCGTCGACGCCGGAAAAGGCCAAGATCTCCGGCGCCGAACTCGGCCTTGATCCCACGCGCAGCTATTCCGATTTCAAGGAAATGGCCATCCGCGAGGCCAAGCTGAAAAACGGCATAGAGGCGGTCGCCATCGTCACGCCGAACCATGTGCATTACGAGGCTGCCAAGGAATTCCTGAAGCGCGGCATCCACGTGATCTGCGACAAGCCGCTGACTTCAACGCTATCGGACGCGAGGAAACTGAAGAAGCTGGCCGACGACAGCGATGCCCTCTTCGTGCTGACGCACAATTATACCGGCTATCCGATGGTGCGGCAGGCGCGGGAAATGGTCGCGAACAGCGATATTGGCGCGGTCCGGCTGGTGCAGATGGAATATCCGCAGGACTGGTTGACGGAAAACATTGAACAATCCGGCCAGAAGCAGGCCGCCTGGCGCACAGATCCATCCAAGTCCGGCGCCGGCGGCTCGACCGGCGATATCGGCACCCATGCCTATAATCTCGGCGCCTTCGTCTCGGGCCTCGAACTGGAAGAGCTTGCCGCCGATCTTGACAGTTTCGTCGAAGGCCGGGCGCTGGACGACAACGCCCATGTGATGATGCGCTTCAAGGAGAAGAACGGGCAGCGCGCCAAAGGCATGCTCTGGTGCAGCCAGGTTGCGCCGGGCCACGAGAACGGCCTGATGGTCCGCGTCTACGGCACCAAGGGCGGGCTGGAATGGACGCAGAAGGACCCGAACTATCTCTGGTATACGCCATTCGGCGAGCCGAAGCGGCTGATCACCCGTGCCGGGGCGGGTGCCGGCCCGTCCGCCGCCCGCGTCTCGCGCATCCCCTCCGGCCATCCGGAAGGCTATCTCGAAGGCTTCGCCAATATCTATACCGAGGCCGCCCGCGCCATATATGCCCGGCGCAAGGGCGACGCGGCCGATCCGGCTGTCATCTATCCGACAATCGATGATGGCATGAAGGGCATGGTGTTCGTCGATGCTTGCGTGCAGTCGTCCACGCGCAATGGGGCCTGGATCAAGGTCTGATCAATCGTGTCAGGCGCTGTCGCGGACGTTTCGCGGTAGCGCCTGTTTGGCAGCACCTCTTTTTGGCTTGGGCGCCGCCGCGTGGGCGCGAACTGCCCAAAGCGAGAGCGTATCGGGATCATCCATGACCTCGGCCGGCACTTCGTAGTAGCTTGTGACCGTCACCTTTTCCGCACGGCTCGAATATTGAAACGGCAATGTGCCCATTGCTTCGAAGGCGGCACGACCTTCGCTGTCCACTCTCAGGTAGAGAGAGCCCTTCATGACGAAACCGAATTGAACACCGTCCGCCTTCAGCGCAACCCCGCCGAAAAACCGCGATGTCGAAACCGGCCCGACGCCGTGGATGCGATCTGCAAAGTCGCGGGCCAAATCAAACGCGGAGGCGATGCTCACGCTTCGACGCCTTGCTCCGCAGGATCGAAGAAGCCGCTGATATGATGCAGGCGGCCATCGTCTGTCAGCGTTGCAAAGCTCGTGCCTGTCTGCAGTATGCCACCATCGGGTCCGTGCAACGCCCAATTGGCGAGTGACCGGCCGTGATGGTGGTGGACCGATCGAATCTGGAAGTGTCCACCCGGCGCGTTCCGTTGGAACTGGCCCATATATGTTGAAAGTTCTGCCGGTCCGTGGATGAGGCCATTCGGATCGCAATAGGTCGCGTCGCCGGCAAGGCAGGTGCCAAGCTCCGTTTCGCGCCCGTCGCCCTCCATCGACCAAACCGCCGCATATCGTTTCCACAGTGCTTCAGATGTCATGGTGAGCCTCCAATTGGTGAAATTCCGCGGCCACGAGCCGCTCAAGCGTCTGTTTGTCCTGACCCGCGCGGACGAGGACCAGCAGGCCCTGATAAAGGGCGAGCAACTTCGTGGCTGCCAGAACGGGATCAGTGCCGGCGCGCAGGGCGCCGTCCTGTTGCGCTGCGAGCAGCCGTTCGGCGAAAACCTTGAAAAGCATCTCCATGCCTGAGCGCACGTGACGGTAGGCGTGCTCGTCGCGGCCAAGTTCCACCGCGGAATTGGTGATCAGGCAGCCGTAGCTTTCGCCGTTCGGCTCATGCATGAGCGATGTGAAAAGGTTACGCAGACCAGCAATGCCGGCGGCAGCCGGGGCAAACCGGTCGATCCGGCCTCCAAGGACGGTCTTGTTGTAGTGCTCGAAAGCGGCATCGAACAATCCTGCCTTGTCGCCGAAGCTGTTGTAGATGCTGCCAGCCTTGAGACCGGTCGCCTCCTCGAGATCCAGGATCGAGACCCCCCGATATCCATCGCGACGGAAAGCATGCATGGCGCCCTTCAGCACGGACGATTCGTCATAGGAGCGGGGACGAGACACGAAGGACCTCTTTTTTGAATGACTATTCTAGAATAGAAATTCAAAAATAATCTGTCAATCCATTATTTGTCCGGAGCGCCGGCAAGACGGCTCCCGAGACAAAAATGGACGTGTCTGACATAAATCTGTAACGTTACAGACTTGCAATATACGCTCTGTACAAGGCCATTTCACTTGGCTAAACCCGCTATCGAATGCAGGCCGCAGCCCTGACGAATGTAGATCGGAGATTTTCATGATCGATCCAAAAATCCTTGCCGCGCGTTTCCCCGGCGATTTCATCTTCGGCGTTGCAACTGCCTCCTTCCAGATCGAGGGTGCGACCAAGGCCGACGGCCGCAAGCCGTCCATATGGGATGCCTTCTCCAACATGCCGGGCCGGGTCTATCAGGGTCACAACGGCGATATCGCCTGCGATCACTATAACCGGCTCGATGAAGACCTCGACCTGATCAAAAGCCTCGGCGTCGAAGCCTACCGCTTCTCCATCGCCTGGCCGCGCATCATTCCGGAGGGCACCGGCCCGGTCAACGAAAAGGGCCTCGATTTCTACGATCGCCTCGTCGATGGTCTGAAGGCTCGCAACATCAAGGCCTTCGCGACGCTCTATCACTGGGACCTGCCGCTGGCGCTGATGGGCGACGGCGGCTGGACGGCGCGTTCGACGGCCTATGCCTACCAGCGCTATGCCAAGACGGTGATCTCCCGCCTCGGCGACCGGCTGGATGCCGTCGCGACCTTCAACGAACCCTGGTGCTCGGTCTGGCTCAGCCATCTCTGGGGCATCCACGCGCCGGGCGAGCGCAACATGGATGCAGCACTTCGCGCGCTGCATTTCACCAATCTCGCCCATGGCCTCGGCGTTGCCGCTGTGCGCGAGGCGCAGCCGAAACTGCCGGTCGGCATCGTCATCAATCCCATGCATGTCTATGCCGGCAGCGACAGCGCCGAAGACAAGGCTGCGGCCGAACGCGCCTTCGATTTCCACAACGGTGTCTTTTTCGGCCCCATCTTCAAGGGCGAGTATCCGGAACGCTTCCTTTCTGCGCTCGGCAGCCGCATGCCGGCGATCGAGGATGGCGACATGGCGACGATCAGCCAGAAGACCGACTGGTGGGGCGTCAACTACTACACGCCGATGCGCGTCAGCCACGATCCGGCGAAAGGCGCCGAATTCCCGGCAACGGTCAGCGCCAAGCCGGTCAGCGACGTCAAGACCGATATCGGCTGGGAGGTTTTCCCGCAGGCGCTCGGTGATCTGATCCGCACGGTGAATGCACGCTACGCGCTGCCGGATTGCTACATCACCGAGAACGGTGCCTGCTACAATATGGGCGTCGAAAACGGCGCGGTCGACGACCAGCCGCGCCTCGACTATATCGCCGTTCACCTCTCGGTCACGGCCGACCTGATCGCCGAAGGCTATCCGATGAAGGGCTATTTCGCCTGGAGCCTGATGGACAATTTCGAATGGGCGGAAGGCTACAGGATGCGTTTCGGCATCGTCCATGTCGACTACGAAACGCAGGTCCGCACCATCAAGAAGAGTGGTCACTGGTACAAGGAACTGGCCGGGCAGTTTCCGAAGGGCAATCACAAGGCCGGGTGACAGCGCCGGGCCAAACTGCATCATGGCCGGGCTTGATTCTATAGCGGAGAACAGGATGCCCGGCCCATTGGTCCTATACGCGCTCTGCGGAAGCCTGCGGAAGGTTTCGACGAATCGTGCCCTGCTGGAAGCGCTGCGCGATATTGCTCCGCCGGACATCAGCATCGAAATCTGCGACCTGATCGGCGATCTACCGATCTTCAATCCGGACCGTGAGGCCGATGACATGCCGGCCTCGGTGCTGGCGCTGGCTGCCAAAATCCGCGCCGCCGATGGGCTGATCATCGCCTCGCCGGAATATGCTCATGGCATTCCCGGCGGGTTGAAGAATGCTCTCGACTGGCTGGTCTCCCGCGATGAAATTCCGCACAAGCCGGTCATGCTGGTGCACGCCTCCCATCGGGGCGATGATGCGCTCAAAGCTTTGGCTGAGGTGCTGAAAACCCTTTCCGTTCGGCTTGTCGACGCGGCTTTCTTCCGGATCAATCTTCTTGGCAAAACGCCGGAACAGCGTGAGGAGATTTTGGCGGATTCCGGAACTCAAGCTATCCTTGGCGAACATCTGCAACGGTTCGTGCGGGAGATCGTTCACGCGGAGGTTGGGCAGGTGCACTCTGTCGCGTCGGTGACCGCCGCACTTGACGAGAGCCGCTCGCGCTAGGCGGTGTCCGGTGCATTGGCCACCCTGAAAAGCCAGATGAGGACTGCTTAAACCGATTGCGGACGGAAAAACGCTTCGCCCTGGATTTGCTCTAACTTCCCAGGTGCCGCTCGCCGCGCTTCTTGGCGAGCTCGATCTGCTGCTGGCGCTGGCGGTAGCGCATGCGGTCTTCCTCAGTGCGCGTGTCGTAGCAGTGCACGCAGGAAACGCCCTCTTCGTGGCGCGGCGACGACAGCTCTTCTGGCGTCAACGGCTGGCGGCAGGCGTGGCAGAGGGTGTGCTCGCCCTCTTTCAAACCATGCGTCACCGAGACCCGGTCGTCGAAGACGAAGCAGGCGCCGTCCCATAGGCTCTCCTCCTGCGGCATCTCTTCCAGATATTTCAGGATGCCGCCCTTGAGGTGGTAGACCTCCTCGAAGCCCTGCTCCTTCATGAAGGCGGTCGCCTTCTCGCAGCGGATGCCGCCGGTGCAGTACATGGCGATCTTCGGCTTGTTGTGCAGGCCGGTATTGTTCTTCACCCACTCGGGAAAATCGCGAAAACTCTTGGTTTTCGGATCGACGGCACCGCGGAAGATGCCGATCGCCGTCTCGTAGTCATTGCGGGTGTCGATCACCAGGGTGTCCGGATCGGAAATCAGCGCATTCCAGTCCTTCGGCGCGACATAGGCGCCGACCACCTTGTTCGGGTCGATATCCTCGACGCCCATGGTGACGATCTCCTTCTTCAGCCGCACCTTCATGCGCAGGAAGGGCATGGAGGATGCCCAGCTTTCCTTGTGCTCGAGATCTTTGAATTCCGGCTGGCTGCGAAGAAAGACGAGAACGGCTTTTATGCCGTCCTCCGGTCCGGCGATCGTGCCGTTGATGCCTTCATGAGCGATGAGCAGGGTGCCCTTCACCTGATTGTCGTCGCACACCGCCTGCAGCGGTTGCCGGAAGCCGGCGAACCGGTCGAAGGAAACGAAATGGTAAAGCGCCGCCACCAGAAACGGACCATTGGCCTCCGGGATGCGGGTTTCCGGGCGAGGGGTTTGTATGTCTGTCATGCGGCGTGAAATACAGCTTTCGGCTCTTTCGCGCAATCTGCATCGTGACCCGGCGGTTCAGGCCGGGCGGCAGCATTTCGTGTCAGATGCCTTCGGGCGTGAAGACGCGCAGGCGGTGGCCGTCCGGGTCGGCGCCGGTGAAGGTATAGCCGAAGTCCATCGCCACCGGTTCCTGCAGGATGGTGATGCCTTTTTTGCTCCACTCGGCATGCAGCGCATCGACCTGCTCGCGGTCGTCGACGGAGATTGCCAGTTCGCTGCCGCCGGCATCGACGACGACCTTGGGTTCGATGGTCTTTCTGGACCAGAGGCCGAGCTTGGTGCTTTCGTTCATCTTGAAGAGTGCGAAGGTCGGCGAAAGCTCTATGGGCGTCGCGCCGAGAACGACCTGATAGAAATTGGCGCTCTCGGCCGGGCTGTCGACGGCGAGCAGGATATAATCGGCTTTCATGATGGTCTCCTTGGTGGTTTGCGGAGACCTTTCTATTCGGGCCTGCTGTCAGTTTCTGGCAGTAGGATCACATGTCGCTTTTCACGTTATGAACCCGGCGCCATTCCGCCAGCAAATGCTGTCGCGTCTGCGGAACGCGGATATCGGTTACGATCATCGATGCAATGCGTTCGGCCCGAAAATGGCGGAAATCCTCACGCAGTTCGCACCAGGCAGCGAGAACCCGGGTTTCCTCGAAATAACCCAGCGCAAACGGCCAGATGCGCCGGTTCGTGGATTGGCCGTTTATGTCCGCATAGCCGATATCGAGCTTGAAGCCCTGCCGAATGGCTTCGCGGACCGCCGCCAAATCCGTGCTGCCCACGATGGGTTTTCTGGCCGAGGAAACAAGCAGGGAATTCGTCTCCAGCTCGCGCCTAAGGTCGGCCGGCAGCACGGCGGCGATCTTCGCCAGCGCATTGCGGGCGGCGTCTTTCAGTTCGTCATCGGTTCGCGCCGCCACCCAGCGCGCGCCCAGCACAAGCGCCTCGATCTCCTCTTCGCTGAGCATCATCGGCGGCATCAGGAAACCGGGCTTCAGCACATAGCCGAAGCCGGGTGCGCCCTGGATGTCGGCGCCTTGCGCCTGCAGCGTGGCGATGTCGCGGTAGAGCGTGCGGATGCTGATGCCGAGGCGCTGCGCGAGCGCTGCGCCACTCGCCGGGCGGCGGTAGGTGCGCAGAAGCTGGATGAGGTCGAGCAGGCGGGTCGAGCGGGACATGCGCCACCGTACTGACACGAATTGGCAGCATCAATCCCGAAATGAACAAGCGTGCTTGTCACTTCAGGCGGCAGCCTGCCACAACAGCCTGATTTTCCGGCTTTCATCTCGTGGATCGTCCCGGAAAACGGACACTGCGAGCCGCATGATTGCTGTCCGCAACGTCTCCTGCCGGCTGATCACCACTGAAAGGAGATGGGCGAGGTCCTCGCTTCTGCCGAAAAGATCCTGCTGCTCGTTGACGAGGGAGGAGAGGAGGGCCAAGTCGTTGTGATGGCCGAGCAGATCGACCAGCTCAGTCGCCTCGACCCTCTTTGCATGCATTGCCGAAGGCCAGAGCGGTTGCAAGAGATCAAGGGAGTAGCGGTAGTCCTGGCTGCGCTTGCGCAATTCGTGGAAGACATGGGCGTCCGTCGTTTCGCCGCAGGCTTCGCATGCCGCCGCGGCGCGCTTCAGCATCCTGCACCACCCTTCGGCCAGGTGTTTGGCGGCCTTGTCGCCGTCATCCGAAAAGGTCACGTGGGAGATTGCCTCGAGAGCCTGGCCGCAGGTGGCGATCGCTTTCGCGACGCTTTCCTCCACCGGTCTCTCGTCGGCGGAGAGCATATCCCGCCGGGCCGTCAGGATCTTGTCGGTACGCTTCAACACCGCGTGTTCATCGTTGTTTTCGGCATGGTGATGCAGATACTGGATGACCTCGACGAGCGCCGTCGTGTCGCGAAACGTCGAAAGCGTTTTTGCCATCTCCCGTATGCGCGTGTTTTCCGCCTGCCTGAAAGCGGGCGCCGCAGTGGCGGCGAGGCGGTAGAGGGAGCGCAACCGCTTGAAGCATTTGCGGGCATCATGGATCGCTTCCAGCAGTCCCTTTGGGCGCTCCGTCAAGGCGGCAATCGCGAGTTCCAGCTGCTCGCTGCCAACCGCCCTGAATTCCTTCGTGAAGGTCTCAGAAGGGTGAATATGATAGCTCATGGTCGTTCTTCGAAGCCAACGGGTTGGTGGCCAGAAACTGGTTCGAATAGCGCGGGTCGCCGGTCACTTCGGTGCCAAGCCAGGCAGGAAGCTCCGGCGTATCGGCTTCGGCGCTCAGCTCGACTTCAGCGATGACGAGGCCTGCATGTGCGCCGCCGTAGACATCCACTTCCCAGACAAAGCCGCCATGCTTCACCTCATAGCGCGTCTTCTCGATGACGAGGCCGATCGCCTTCGACATCAGTTCTTTCGCATCATCGACCGGGATATCATATTCGAATTCGTCTCGCGTCATGGAGCCGTTGCCGATCTTGATCGTCAGCTTGGCCCGCGCATCGTCCATCAGCCGCACACGGGCGGAGCGATCGTCCATCGTGACGATATAGGCCTGCAGCAGGCTGGTGCCGCCATCCGCCTCGTCTCGCCATCCATCGGAGGCAACCAGAAACTTGCGCTCTATTTCCTTGGCCATCGCATCGCCTCGGTTGATTTCGTGTAGACTACAGATTTGTGGCAGGGGAACAAGCAGCACTTCGGGTTGGGGGTGGCATCGACCAGGCGTCGCCGCGCCTGTCGTCAAGCCTGTGTCACCATGCTCGAATAAGCTCGAAAACGCCCGTTTGGTCTCGACAAAAGCGGACAGGAAGAGTATTCGAACAGCGATTTCAATCGTTTTAAAGCAAAGGCGGCCGGCATGAGCAAGAAAACCGATACACTTCTTTCCGTCCTGAAATTGCAGCCGGTGGTGCCGGTGCTGATCATCGACGACGTCGCGACGGCGGTGCCGCTGGCGCGGGCTTTGGTCGCAGGTGGTCTAAAGGCGATCGAGATCACCTTGCGCACGACGGCCGCGCTCGAAGCGATCCGCGCCGTCGCCAATGAAGTCGAAGGCGCTGTCGCCGGCGCCGGCACCATCCTCAATGCAGCCCAGTATCAGGCGGCGGTCGAGGCCGGCTCTCAGTTCATCGTCAGCCCCGGCACGACGCAGGAGCTGATCGACGCCGCCAATGATTCCGACATCCCGCTCTTGCCCGGCGCCGCCACCGCCAGCGAAGTCATGGGCTTGCGCGAAGAAGGCTACGAGGTCATGAAATTCTTCCCGGCCGAACAGGCCGGCGGTGCGGCTTACCTGAAGGCGCTGTCCTCGCCGCTTGCCGGCACGCTGTTCTGCCCGACCGGCGGCATTTCGTTATCGAATGCCAAGGATTACCTGTCGCTGCCGAACGTCGTCTGTGTCGGCGGCTCCTGGGTCGCGCCGAAGGACCTCGTCGCCAAGGGCGACTGGGCCGGCATCACCAGGCTTGCCGCCGAAGCCTTTGCCCTGAAGGGCTGATTTGCACGCATGGATGCACCGGAGAGGCCGTTCCCTTGGGGGCGGCCTTTTCGTCTTCGCGTTTGCATTCTTTTCGTCGCATTCCTATGTCTCAATCCGGGTTCAATCGGCCAAGGGAGTGTGACCGAATGTTTGACGCGAAGAAATTGCTGGATCAGTTCCTGGGCTCGCAAATCCCGGGTGCGGGCGGCACGGTGCGCGATCGCGCGGGACAAGTGACGCAGATGGCCAAGGACAATCCGCTTGCCGCCGGCGCCATCGCCGCCGTGCTGCTTGGTACGGGAACCGGCCGCGAAGTCACGGGTGCTGCGCTGAAACTCGGCGGTCTCGCCGCGATCGCCGGCCTCGGCTATCAGGCCTACAAGAATTATCAGGCCGGCAAGGAGTCGGCCGCGCAGCCCGAAGCGCAGCCGCAGCCCGAGCTCCTGCCGCCGCCGGCCGATTCCGGCTTCAGCACGGAACCCGCCGTCGTCCGCAACGATTTCGTCCTGGTCCTGGTTCGCGCGATGATCGCCGCTGCCCGCGCCGATGGTCATATCGACGATGCCGAGCGCGCCCGCATCATGGACAAGGTGAAGCTCTCGGGGCTCGATTCCGAAGCCAAACAGTTCCTCGATGACGAGCTGAGCAATCCGGTCGATCTCGACGCCATCGTCGCAGCCGCAAGGACGGAAGAGGAACGCGTCGAACTCTACACCGCCTCGCGCCTCGCCATCGAGCCGGACAGCCGCGCCGAACGCGGTTACCTCGATCTTCTCGCAGGACGCCTCGGTCTTGCCGATGCGCTGGTTGATCATATCGAGGCAACGGTATCGGCCGCCAAGACGCCCGCTGCCGAGCCAAGAATGTCGGTTCCCCAGACCGGCGAACCGCCGATCAAATCGCCATGGTGATCCATCCATCACCACTTTGCATTTGTGCAGATGCGTGCGCTGTCCTATGCCAGTGTCAAAGTTTCGGGAATTCGGTTGCGGGGATCCGAGCCGATTCCAAGCTGGTGGTTTGGTCTCTCTGGAGAGCAGCAGATGCGCGATTTGACGAACTGGACCAGTTGCCCGGCTCCGAAGCCGGTAACGCTCGAAGGCCGCTATGTCCGCATCGAGCCTTACGACCGGGCAAGGCATCTGCCGGCCCTGTGGCAGGCCTTTGGCGGGCTCGATATCAATGGGCGCCTCCAGTATTTCTCGCAGGATGATTTCCGCGGCATCGAGGATTTCGATGCATGGCTGACTGCGGTACAGAAATCCGGCTGGATCACCGAAGTGTTCTATGACAAGGCAAGCGGCGATGTCGTCGGCATGGCCAATTACATGCGCCCCGATCCGGCAAACGGGGTGATCGAAGTCGGCGGCGTCGCGCATTCCTTTGCGATGGCCCGCTCGCCGCTCTCGACCGAGGTACACTACCTGATGGCCAAGCATGCCTTCGAGGATCTCGGTTATCGCCGCTACGAGTGGAAATGCGACAACCGCAATGAGGCCTCTAAGAAGACGGCGGGCCGCCTCGGCTTCACCTTCGAGGGGGTTTTCCGCCAGCATATGATTTCCAAGCGGGCAAACCGGGATACGGCCTGGTTTTCGATGATCGACGGCGAATGGCCGTTGCTCAAGTCAGCCTTCGAGGCCTGGCTGTCGCCGGACAATTTTTCAGGCGATGGAACACAGAAACGCAGACTCGAAGATATCCGCGCCGAACTGGCGCAGAAGGAGACGGCATGACCGCGCCGGAAAAGAAAGACCGCTCGCCGGCCATTGCTGCTGCCATCATCCTCATTGTCGTCGGGTTCGGTTTCTTCATCCTGCCAAAGATCATGCTCGCGCTCGGTGATATCTCGCCATGGCTCGCAGCCGTCGTCGGCGCCCTGTTCGTACTTAGCTTTTTCCTGATCTTCTGGCTGCGCGCGCGCCACCAGCGGCGACGCGGGCTTTAGAGCAATTCCAGGAAAAGTGTGAAACGGTTTTCCGTCCGGAATTGCGTCAAAACAAAGCGATGCCTAGCCCTGTAGCGACGCCCCGAGCAGCACGACGCCCAGCACCAGCACCAGCAGCGCGCCCGAGATTTCGATGCCGTTGCTGATCCGCATCGCCGCGTTTCCGCTTGAGGCATAGCGCACGGCCAGATCCTTGGCGGTTACGGCCAATGTCGCCAGCGCCGAGACGGTAATGGCGGTACCGATCGACATGGCGAAGACCGAGAGCACGCCGCCGAGATAAAGCCCGTTCAAAAGCGCGAAGCTGAGCACGATCAGCGCACCGGAGCAGGGCCGCAGGCCGACCGCGATGATGGCCGACCAGGCCTCCCGCAGCGCGAAGCGATCGCCCTTCAGCATCGACGGATCGGGCGCATGCGCATGGCCGCAGGTGTCGCAGACCTCGCCCGGCCCATGGCTGTGGCCGTGATGGTCGTGCGAATGATGCGCGTGATCGTGGTGGTGTCCATGACTGTGCTCATGAGCGGCGCTGTGGCCGTGATGGGTGTCTTGCGCCAAAGCCGGTGCTGGGCGACGCTGCCGCAGCCCGCGCAGCTTGCGAAACAGCAGCCAGCCGCCGAACGCTGCGATCAGAGCGTAGCTGACGATTTCAAGAAAATGCGTCGCCTGCGTCATCGAGATCGAGGAACCGCGCAACACGAGGTAGGCAGCGCCGACGAGCAGGATTGCAACCCCGCCCTGCATCATCGAGGAGAGAAACGAGAGCAGCACGCCGCGCTTCAGCTCGGTCTCATTGGCGATCATGTAGGAGGAAATCACCGCCTTGCCATGGCCGGGACCGGCCGCGTGGAAGACGCCATAGGTGAAGGACAGCCCGATCAGCGACCAGAGCTGCCAGGGGTTTTCCCGCATGCCTTTGATCGCCGCCGTCAGCGTGTGATAGAAACGCTGCTGCTCCATGTTCACGAAGGCGAAGAAACCGCCGAACAGGCCCGTCGTCTTGAAGGCCGGCTCGGCGGTGCCGATGCCGAGCGGCGACTGGGCGTGCGCCACGGCGACGCCTGCGATGGTCAGCATCAGCGCAAGCCCCACCAGGCGGCCGCTATTCCGTGACATCAGCATTTGAACTCGATCCTCGTCGCAAACATCTTCGACATGTCGGTCCCTGTCGGGTCGTTGAAGAAGGCGTCGGTCAGGGTCGCCTGATTCTGGGCCAGCACCTCGTCCGGATCGGGCCGGACGACCTTGTGCTCGCAGGCGTTCAGCTGATCGCCGACCGGGACAAGATCCTCGTCGGTGGGGAAATCCATCGCCGTATACATGGTCGGATCGTAGACGCCGAACGCCAAGCTGCCCTTGAGCGGCATCGCCTCGGACGGTTTGACGGCAAACATCAGAAGC
This sequence comes from Pararhizobium sp. LjRoot235, assembly GCF_964254145.1. NCBI lineage: Bacteria > Pseudomonadati > Pseudomonadota > Alphaproteobacteria > Hyphomicrobiales > Rhizobiaceae > Pararhizobium > Pararhizobium sp. LjRoot235. Next base: position 852,440 of record NZ_CAXUSP020000001.1, read on the forward strand.
AGCTGGCCGTCCTTGTAGTCGGCGGTGATCGCATCGGGCTTGTTGACCTTGATGGTTTTGCCGTTGTCGGTGATCGTCGTGTAATAATTGTACTCTGCGAGCGAATCGAGGACGGTCTGGCCGACCTCGGCCAACTCGTCCGGATCGAGCTGGGCATTCGAATTCTTGTCGAAATCCATCACGACACTGGACGAAAACAGCTCGTCGAACCGCCAGACATTGCGCAGTTCGGTGATCTGGTTCGACCCGTCCGCGACAATCTCCAGGCGCGCCTCGGCGAAGATATGCGGATGCGCGGCGGCGGCGAAGGGGACGAGGCATGCCGCAGCCGCCAGGGTCGGGGACGAAGGTTTCATAGTGTCGCGATTCCCTTGGCTCGAGCCGGCGCGTTGCCAGCGCCACTGCAATGTATGTCAAATGGGACGAAATTGGGACTTTGCACCTGCGGCAAAGTCGTCAATTTCACGTGTTCTTGCGGAACCAGTTGTATAGATAATCGACGAAAGTCCGCACTTTCGTCGGCAGGTAGCGCCGATGCGGATAGATCGCATAGATGCCGCGATCCTTGGGGAGATAGGTCTCCAGGATCGGAACCAGCGTGCCGGCAGCAATCTTCGGCCGGGCGATGAATTCCGGAACACCGGATATCCCGATGCCCGATTCCGCCGCACGCACGGCGGCAAGCGGGCTGTTGACCTCGATCGGTCCGCCGACAGGGACGCTGAAATGGGTTCCATCCGGCTCGACAAAACGCCAGTTGCTGTAGGAGCGGCCATTGGTGTCGATGATGCAGGCGTGCCGGGATAGTTCGGAAGGATGGTTGATTGGTCCGGTCTTTTCGAGAAACTCCGGCGATGCGCAGATCTGGACCTGGAAATCGTCCAGCTTGCGGGCGATCAGCGTCGAATCCTCGAGTTTCGTGATGCGGATCGCGACGTCAAAACCTTCCTCGACCAAATCGACGAAGCGGTCGTCGGAGACGATTTCCAGCGACAGTTCCGGATGCGCCTTGCCGAAATCGATCAGCGACTGGCCGATCTCCGCATCTACAAACGTGCGCGGTGCGGAAATGCGCAAGCGGCCCTTGAGGTCCGAGTTGCTGGCGCGGACGAGATCGGCGAGGTTGTCGATCTCCTTGAGGATTTCCGACGCCGTCCGGTAATAGGTGTGCCCGGCCTCCGTCAGCGAAAATTGCCGGGTGGTGCGGTTGAGCAGCAGCGCGCCGAGTTCGTCCTCGAGCTCGCGCACATATTTGGAGAGCAGCGCCTTCGAGCGTCCGACACGGCGGGCAGCAGCGGAGAAGCCCTCGGCATCGACCACATCGATAAAGGCGCGAATGCGAGTCAGAGTATCCATCGGTCAATCATTCCTTCTGCATCTGTGGTCGCGACTTACGCGCTCGATTCGCGCCGCCGGTTGGCCGACCGCATTGCACCATCCAAACGCACGTCTGTTGCGCTCTCGATACCTCTTGTCGCAACTGGCGAAAAGAGCCTTAATTTTCTGAAAGAAAATCGATTGGAATCAATGGCTTGACCAATTCCCATCAAGGTCTCTCATTGTTCATTAAATGTGAACGAAATGATTGTTTCCGTCTCCGGAAAAAATTCAACAGCCAAATCGAAAAAACTCTTGATTACGACAGGGTTTTTTCTTATTTCCCACTCAGCCCAAAGTCGCACGTGCCCATGGGTGTCCGCCGAACCCTCGAATTGGTGAGGAAATCGGTAAGGTACCTGGAATTAACCCCTCCAGTCGTTATTCCGGCCAACCGGAAAATGCGAGGACATCTGAAGCAACGACGGTGCGGGCCTTTTTGTTCTCTCCCTGCTTTCCATCAGCGGGGGTTACTGAAGAGGCACACCTTCATTGCCGGAAGTGCGGTAGGGTTCTCCCTCCAATCAATGGCAGACAAAGCCGAACAAGCTCTTGGCGGGGCATTGTTCACCATCCGCGCATTACGCGCATGTCTGGTCCCGGGGTCTCCACCGGCTGGTGCCAGGACGTGTTCGCGTATGCCCTTTGTCCTCCGGTTTTCCGGAGCCTAACAGATTGGGGAATACCATGACGACTGCACGCATCATCGACTTCTTGAACACCCGACGTCCCGAAGGCCCGTGCCTTGTGGTTGACCTCGATGTCGTGCGCGACAATTTCAAGGCTTTCCGTCATGCCCTGCCGGACAGCTCCATCTACTATGCGGTCAAGGCAAACCCGTCGCCGGAAATCCTGCGTCTGCTCGCCAGCATGGGCTCCAACTTCGATTGCGCGTCCGTCGCTGAAATCGAAATGGCGCTCGACGCCGGTGCGACCGCATCGCGCATCTCCTTCGGCAATACCATCAAGAAGGAGCGCGACATCGCCAAGGCGCATGCACTCGGCGTTTCGCTCTTTGCCGTCGATAGCCACGAGGAAGTCGAAAAGACTTCCCGTGCGGCTCCGGGCGCGCGGGTGTTCTGCCGCGTCCTGACCGATGGGGAAGGTGCCGAATGGCCGCTGTCGCGCAAGTTCGGCTGCGTCCCGCAGATGGCCGTCGACGTTCTCGTCTACGCCCATCAGCTCGGCCTGACCTCCTATGGCGTCTCGTTCCATGTCGGTTCGCAGATGACCAAGGTCGATGCCTGGGATTCGGCCCTTGCCGATGCCAAGCGCGTCTTCGTGCAGCTGGCAAAGCAGGGCATCGAGCTCAAGATGGTCAACATGGGCGGTGGTTTCCCGACCAAGTACCTGCGTGACGTCCCGTCCGCCGAAGCCTATGGCAAGGCGATCTTCGGTGCGCTGCGCAAGCACTTCGGCAACAACTTGCCCGAAACCATCATCGAGCCGGGCCGCGGCATGGTCGGCAATGCCGGCGTTATCAAGTCGGAAGTGGTGCTGATTTCGAAAAAGTCGGACAACGACAATCACCGCTGGGTTTTCCTCGACATCGGCAAGTTCGGCGGTCTCGCCGAAACCATGGACGAGGCGATCCGCTACCCGATCCGCACCGCGCATGACGCCGATGAAATGGAGCCCTGCGTTCTCGCTGGCCCGACCTGCGATTCGGCCGATGTGATGTACGAGAAGAACATGTATCCGCTGCCGATTTCGCTGACGATCGGCGACGAAGTTCTGATCGAGGGCACGGGCGCCTACACGACGACCTATTCGTCCGTCGCCTTCAACGGTTTCGAGCCGCTGAAGTCCTACGTCATCTGACAAGCCTGCTCCGGTTTTTTAAAGCCGGAGCAAGTTCACAATTTTCGTTCATCGCCGCTTATCACGGTATTGGGTACGGGAGGCCAGGATGGCCGCTGTTCTTGATTCTGTCCGCGCGTTCTTCGCGCAGAATGCCTTCACCATCGACGCCGAGAATCCCGGCGACGTCGTCGCGCGCGAAAACCTGCTCGATCGCGCCATGGGGCCGAACCGTCGCCGCAAGTCGTCGGAAGCGCTGCGCCGCGGCCGCGTGCCGGCCGAAGGCCTGGCGCTGGTTGCCCGCGATCCGCACGGCCATATCATCGGCACGGTGCGCCTGTGGAACATCGAAGCCGGCGTCAGCCGCGATGGTTCGTCGGTCGATGCCCTGTTGCTCGGCCCGCTCGCGGTCGATGCTGCCCATGAGGGCAAGGGCGTTGGCGGCGCCCTGATGCGGGCTGCGATCGTCGCGGCGAAGAGCCGCGGCCACGGCGCCATCCTGCTCGTCGGCGATGCACCCTACTACGAGCGCTTCGGCTTCTTCGCCGTAAAGGCGCAGCATCTCGTCATGCCCGGCCCGTTCGAGCGCAACCGCTTCCTGGGCCTGGAGCTGAAAGAGGGTTGGCTGGATGGTGCAGCCGGCATGCTGGTCGCCAGCGGCCGCAAGCTCGCCATGCCGAAACTGCGCCGGGCCGCCTGAATTTTCCCCGTTGATCCCCGCCCTGAAAAACCGTGTCATTCTTTGACGGTCTTCAGGGCGGAAACCGGGTTCGCGAACCGGCCTTGCCACCCGGCACGGTCCGGTCCTGAAGGCGGTGCCGGGAGTAGGGTAAATGCCCGAAATTCCGGTACCGGCAGGCAGCAAAGCCTGACACATCTACCAAACCGATATCGCTGCCTGCCTTTTCCTGAAGCAGCGCCGCTCCGGAGTCCCGACTGGCTCCGGAGCGGGGTTTCGGCGCACCTGAAATTTGACAGCGCCGCCGGGATGAACTACACGCATGGCAACGGGTGAGAGCCCCGGCCGTCCGCAAGCTTTTAAGCTTTTGGTGAAGTCTCTCGTTCCCAATTCGGTCGTCCACCATTGTGGCGTGCGAACGGTGGCAAGGCGGACTCCCTCCGAAAGACGGCACGCTCCTGTTGGAGACCCCCCATGCGCGGATCAGTCCCGCTTCCATCCCTCGATGCCCTGAAGGATCAGGCGAAACGGCTGCGTGCCGGCCTCGCCGCCGAAGGTCAGGACATCACCCACTCGAAATCTCTCGAACTTCTGGCCAAGCAATACGGCTTTCGCGACTGGAACACGCTTCACGCAGTCGCCGGTAACCGGCCGCCGCTCAATCCCTGGATGCTCGGATCCCGCGTCATGGGCCATTATCTCGGCCAGCCCTTCGCGGCGAAAATCCTCGGCGTTCAGGCGGTCACCGCCCAGCCCGGCCGCTATCGGCTGACCCTCGATCTCGACGAGGCCGTTGATGTCGTCACCTTCGACAGCTTCTCGGCCTTTCGAAAGCGCGTCCACTGCACCATCGACGAAACCGGCCGGACGCTCGAAAAGACGTCCAACGGTCGGCCGCATGTCGAATTGATGTGGTAGTTGTCGCGGGCCTTACCGGCCCGCGATCCAAGTCGCTCTTCAACCCGCAATATCAACCACGCCGCAATCGCCGGCTTCCGAGCCAAACGCGAGTTGCCGGCCGTTCCTGCTCCAGGCCATGGCGGTGATCGCGCCTTTGCCGGGGCGGCGCAAAAGCACTTCCTTGGCATCGGCGAAGCGAACGACAAGGATCATGCCGTCGGCATAGCCGATCGCCGCGATCTCCTCGATCGGATGACAGGAGACCTGGGTGACCATGATATTGGCGCGGGTGCCGAGTTCGAGCGGCGCCTTGCCCATCGGCCCGTCCTTGGCCTGGAAGGGCCAGACGATGGCGGCCGGTGCGCCGGAGGAGGCGAGCCATTTGCCCTTAACCGACCAGGATATGGATTTCACCTTGGCCGGATAGCCGGTCATGCGCATGTGGCGTGTTTCGGCGCCGGGCTTGGTGTCGAGCTTCCACCCGTGCAGGGCATTTTCCTGCATGCTGGTGACGACGAAGCGGCCGTCGGGCGAAAAAGTCACGCCGGTATGGGCGCCTTTCCATTCGAGGTCCACTGGCTGTCCGGCCATTGCGACCCAGTGCAGCGAGACACCGTTGTAACGGGCAAGGGCGATGCGCATGCCCTTCGGCGCGAAGGCGATGCCTTCCACCGTGCGTTCCTCGGTGAAATCCTTGACGGTCCCGTCCGTAAGCCGGACATGCGCCGTCTTGCCATAGGCATAGCCGACGGCGCCTTGCGGGCCGGCGGCGACCTGCGAGATCCATTTGCGGGGAACATTGGCGATTTCGGCGATCGTCCCGTCCAGCTGAACACGCAGCACCTTGCCGTCCTCGCCGCCGGTCAGCAGCGTGTCGGTCGCTTCGTCGCGCACGCAGCAGAGAAGGCCCTCATGCGCTTCAACAGTCTTGTGGCCATGATCAAGACGGTGGATCAGGCCGGAAGATTCGGCAAAGAACGGCACGTCACCGAGAAAAGCCACGCCGGCGACGTGGCCTTCGAGATCAAGGGGAGCGACTGTCGGCATCAGTGTGCTGCGGCCTCGGCGGGAGCGGCCTCGCAAGCCTTGAAGGTGCGCTCCAGCTTTTCCCGGTCAAGCTCACGGCCGATGAAGACGAGCCGGCTTTCGTGCTTCTCGCCGTCTTTCCAAGGGCGCTGGTGATCGCCTTCGATGATCATGTGCACACCCTGGACGACATAACGCTCCTCGTCGCCCTTGAAGGCGATGATGCCCTTGAGCCGCAGGATGTTGGGGCCTTCCGTCTGGGTGATCTTCTGGATCCAGGGGAAGAAGCGGTCCGGGTTCATCTCGCCGCCGCGCAGCGAAACCGACTGTACCGTGACGTCATGGATCGGCGAGGGGGCGTGGTCGTGGTGATGGTGGTCATGATCGTGATGGTCGTGATCATGGTGGTGGTGATCGTGGTTGCAATCCGGGCCGCATTCATGATCATGGTCGTGATCATCCTGATCGAGGAAATGCGGGTCGTTTTCCAGCGCCCGTTCCAGATTGAAGGCGCCCTGGTTCAGAACGTTCGTCAGGTCGATCTCGGAGCGCACGGTCCGGTGGATGCGGGCGGACGGGTTGATGACGCGGACGGTCGCTTCGATCCTCGCCAGTTCTTCCGGCGTCACCAGGTCGGTCTTGTTCAGGAGAACGACATCGGCAAAGGCGATCTGGTCTTCGGCTTCGCGACTGTCCTTCAAGCGCAGCGGCAGGTGCTTGGCATCGACCAGGGCGATGACGGCGTCGAGTTCGGTCTTGGCACGCACGTCGTCATCCATGAAGAAGGTCTGGGCGACGGGCACCGGGTCGGCAAGACCGGTGGTTTCGACGATGATCGCATCGAAACGGCCGGGGCGGCGCATAAGCCCCTCGACGACGCGGATCAGGTCGCCGCGCACGGTGCAACAGACACAGCCATTGTTCATCTCGTAGATTTCTTCGTCGGATTCGACGATCAGGTCGTTGTCGATGCCGATCTCGCCGAATTCGTTGACGATGACGGCATATTTCCGGCCATGATTCTCGGAAAGAATGCGATTGAGCAGCGTCGTCTTGCCGGCGCCGAGATAGCCGGTGAGCACGGTAACGGGAATGGGCTTGGCTGTGGTTTCGGTCATGGGAAAACCTCGAGAAATCGGATGCGTTCGGCATCGGGGTGGTGTTGATATAGGAGATGGAACGCGCCAGCGCAAATGCCAGGCCCGGATTCTTCACGCTGTTTTGCCGGTGCCGATCATGCGTGTCGAACCGACGCCCGGCACTACCGCAGCCTGGATGGATCGAAGGCCGCGACATCCTCCAGCAGTTCGATGATCCCCGAAACCGCGTGGGCGATCAATTGCTCGCCCCGCTCGGCCGTTGCCGCGGAAGCATCGCCAGCCACGCCCTTTTCGTTGAGGTCCGACATCTTCCAGCCGAAGGCATGCGGGCCATAGGCCCGCAGGTGCTTGTAGTGCTCGGCAAAATCGCTCTGGCGGGAGCCGAAGCGCGCCGCTTTCGCCATATCCACCTTGTCGGGATGAAGCGCCAGCATCACCGACGTCTCGATATCGCCGCCGTGAATGTCGATCGCCTTGTCTTGCGGCTTGATCCAGCCGTCCGGCTGCCCAAAGCGCGTCCAGCTCGTGGCGACGGCCAGCATGTTGAACTGCACCCGCGCTTCCGTCGCGACGATCGTCATCAAGGGCGAATTGCCGCCATGGGCATTCAGCATGACGAATTTGCGGATGCCCTTTTGGTGCAGTTGCTGCGCCATCCCGAGCCACCGTCCTACCGCCTCGTCATAGGCGAGCGATCGGGTGCCGGCCACGTCCATGTGCTCGATCGAATAGCCGACCGGTTCCGCCGGTAGGAAGGTCACGGGCAAAGCGGGTGGCAATCGCGGGATCAACCGCTCGACCAGTCCTTCGGCGATTAGCGTGTCGGTGTCAAAGGGCAGGTGCGGTCCATGCTGCTCGGTCGCGCCCAGTGGAAGCACGGCAATCCACTCTTCCCGGGCAGCAGGCGGAAGATCGGAAACATTGTTTTTCCAACGGGGTGCCGGGAATGCCATGCTTGCTTCAGTCCTTCGCTCGTACTTGCGGCCGGGGTGTTAATCGAGTCATACAGTGGAAGAGTGGCCGTGCAAGAAATTTGGTGGAGGACCGATGGGAAAGAAGAGCAAGGCCGAGAAAAAAGCCAAGGGCAACAAGAAGAAGAACCACGACGTTGCCGTCGAGGCTCAGGATCTTGCCTCCGTGCTGGTGCAGGCGGCGCGCTCCATGCGCACCGTGCTGTCGCGTAATCTGATCGAAAGCGGTCTTTATGCCGGTCAGGACGGCGTGATGCTGGCGCTCGCCGAAACCGACGGGCTGACGGCAGGCGTGCTGGCCATGAAGCTTGGCGTCAAGGCGCCGACCATGACCCGCACGATCGGTCGCATGGAAGCCCAGGGTTTTCTGGAACGGCGGGCTGACGAAGAGGATGCCCGCCTGACGAAGGTCTATCTCACCACGCTCGGCCGCGATCGGCTCCAGACGATTGCCGCCGCAGGCAAGACCTCAGAGGAAATTGCCACCAGGGGGCTGAGCGAAAAGCAGATCAAGACGTTGATGAAGCTGCTGCGCGCCGTCGACGGCAATCTCCAGAGCACGGACGCCGCGGAATGATTCTGGAAAACCGCCTTTAATTTGGCGATTGCAGCGTCAATTTAAACAGTTTAAAGAGGATTTAAAAATACGGGTGCCTAGCCGGCCGACTTGATGGGGGAAACGTGGCGCAGAAGATCAAGCTCTCAACCATTGCCGAAACGCTTGGGGTGTCGACGGCGACCGTATCACTGGCATTGCGCGACAGCCCGCTCGTTGCTGCCATGACCCGGGACAAGATCAAGGACCAGGCGCGGGCGCTTGGTTATATCTACAACCGCCGAGCCGCCAGCCTGCGCACCTCCCGCTCCGGCATCATCGGCGTCGTCGTGCACGACATCATGAACCCCTTCTACGGCGAAATCCTCAAGGCCATCGAGGCAGAACTCGATCGCGACCGGCAGACGTTCATTCTTTCCAATCACTATGATTCCGTCGAAAAGCAGCGAGCCTTCATCGAGACCCTGCTGCAACTGGGCGGCGATGGCGTCATCATGTCGCCGGCCATCGGCACGCCGCCAGAAGATATCCGGCTTGCCGAAGACAATGGCATGCCGGCAGTGCTGATCGCCCGCTCGATCGATGGGCTGGACGTACCGATCTTTCGCGGTGACGACGCCTATGGCATTTCGCTCGCCACCAATCACCTGATCAGTCTCGGGCACCGCGTGATTGCCATGGTCGGCGGCACGGACCTGACATCGACCGGTCGCGACCGCTATCAGGGCTACGTCAATGCCTTGCGCAAGGCCAATATCGATGTCGACCCCGACCTGCGCATTCCAGGTCCCCGCTCCATGCAAGGCGGTTTCGAGGCGGCGGTGCATCTGCTTTCCCTGCCGCAGAAGCCGACCGCGGTCGTCTGCTGGAACGATCTCGTCGCCATTGGCATGATGAACGGCATTGCGCGCGCGGGTCTCGTTCCCGGTCGCGATGTGTCGGTCACCGGTTACGATGACCTCGAGGAAGCGTCGATCTCCACGCCCGCATTGACCACCGTCTGGAACGGACAGTCGGACGTGGGCCGCAGTGCTGCGCGCGCGCTGCTCGACAAGCTCAACGGCAGCCACGAGCCGGACGGTATCCACCTGATCAAGCCCGAAATGCGGATTCGCCAGTCGACCGGGCCGTTGCGGCCCAATTCATCCGAATAAGGCGATCCGATCCCGGAAGGAGCGAAAGATGCCGCATGGCCGTCCCCGTATTCTTGTGCCCGGAAGGATGAGCAAGCGTGTGCTCGATCGTCTGCCGGATCACTTTGCGCCGGTCTTTGTCGCTGCCGCCGATCCCGCGCTGATTACCGCTGGCATGGCTTCCAGTGTCTCGGGCGTTGCGGTGCAGGGTAAACTCCCCGCCGATTTCATGGATGCGTTCCCCAACCTCGAAATCATTGCCAATTTCGGCGTTGGCTATGACGGCGTCGATGCCGGACACGCGGCGAAACGCGGTGTCGTCGTCACCAACACGCCGGATGTGCTGACGGAAGAGGTGGCGGATACGGCGATCGGCCTGCTCATCAATACGGTGCGCCAGCTTCCTGCCGCCGAGCAGTGGCTGCGGCAGGGGCGCTGGGCGAGGGAGGGCGCCTTTGCCCTGTCGCCGCTGACACTGCGCGGCCGCACGGTCGGCCTTTACGGGCTCGGCCGCATCGGGCTGGCAATCGCCAGGCGCCTCGAGAGCTTCGGCCTTTCCATCGCCTACCATACCCGCACGCCGCGCCCGGGCCTCTTTTACCGGCATTTTTCGACGTTGAAGGCAATGGCGGAGGCGGTTGACACGATCATCGTGATCGTGCCGGGCACCGAAGCCACCCGCAGAACCGTCAATGCGGAGGTTCTGCAGGCGCTTGGACCGCAGGGCGTGCTGATCAATGTCGGGCGTGGCACGACCGTCGATGAGGCGGCGCTTGCCGATGCGCTGCAGCGTGGTGTCATCGCCGCTGCCGGCCTCGACGTGTTCGAAAACGAGCCTTATGTGCCGGACGCTCTTCTGGCGCTACCGAACGTTTCGTTGCTGCCGCATGTCGGATCGGCCTCGCAGGCAACGCGCAACGCCATGGCTGACCTCGTCGTCGACAATCTGATCGCCTGGTTCGAGACGGGCACTGCGCTGACGCCGGTCGTCGAGACACCGTTCACCCGCAAGACGGCTTAAAAGGACCGTGCGTCAGGTCGTAACCTTCGAGGCCGCATAGGCGCGAACCGCGTCGCCGAAGGCCTGAAACAGGGTCGATGACGGGCGATCCTGGCCGACCCAGTATTCCGGGTGCCATTGCACGCCGACGGCAAAGGCTTTCGCGTCGATCACCGACACGGCCTCGATCGTGCCGTCTTCGGCGACGGCCTCGACGGCGAGACGCGGTGCTGCCTCGGAGATCGCCTGCCGGTGCAGCGAATTCACCTGCACCTCGCCGGTACCGAGAACGGAAGCAAGGCTGCTTCCTTCCTTGACGATGACCTTCTGGCGGATGCCGTAGGCGATATCGAGCTTCTGCACGTCCGGCTTGCGGTGATCCCACATGCCGGGCCTGTCCTGGATTTCGCTTGCCAGCGTGCCGCCAAGCGCGACGTTGAGCTCCTGTATGCCGCGGCAAATGGCCAGCAACGGCACACCGCGCTCAAGCGCCCGCCGGATCAGGGGAAGGCTCGTTGCGTCACGGCCCGGATCGAACGGTCCGTCCGCTTCGGTTGCCTGCTTGCCGTAGAGCGACGGATGCACATTGGTGCGCGAGCCACTGACGAGCACGCCGTCGACACGGTCGAGAATATCATCGGCGTCGTTGCCGGTCTCGAGTGCCGGCACCAGGAACGTCATCACGCCGGAGCCTTCGACGGCAGCGCGGACATACTGATGTGGCGTGGCATGCCAGACGTTGCCGTCAAAGGTCCTGAAATCGGCCGGTATGGCAACAACAGGTTTGGGCATTGCGGGTCTCCAGCTGCGGCTTCAGTCCCGTGGTCTCGCCGACTCGAAGCCTCGTTTCGCGTCCTATTGCCATTGCTCTCAGGCGCGGGGCAAAGTCAACTCTCCTCGTCACCAGGAGGTTTCCGTCCCTCGTACAGGGACCGGTCAGATTTAGCCTTGCTGCTCCTGTCCTGATAGGCTGGATCCGCTTGCCAACTCTCCGGCGTTTCCGTGACCCTCGGTTGCGTCCCTTATGTCGCAGGCGCGCCTCCCGGTTTTCGTTGCGCTTAGCTGTCACATTGTGTAAGGGCAGCTATGCGCAATTGACAGCTTGCGGCGCGTGGACGCGCATGCAATGAATTTTGAGACGAGGCATGGTGTCCGTGAGCCTGATAGGCGCGGCGCCATGGTATTTCAGGGAGACATGCATCATGGCTGAACATCATTCAGGACCGGTCGAAACGGGCGCTCCGATGGATTATTCCGAACACGAGAAGACCTACAACTTCTTCCTCGAAGCAGCGAAGTTCGGAACGCTTTTCTGCGTGGCGCTGCTGATCGCCATGGCCGCCGCCTTCTTTACCAGCGCCGGTTTCTTCACCGCGCTCGTGCTGTTCGTCCTCCTCAACGTCGCCGGCTTCGTGCTTCTGCGCTGATCGGCTTTCCAAAGTTTTGACGAAGACGGGCACCTGGGAGTGAGGTGTCTGTTTTCCCGTGGCCCGGCAGTTCCGGGCCTGGAAGAGCATGCGCGCCACCGCCATTGACGGCTTTGCGCGACTATCGAATGTGCGGGTATGGGAAGCCTGGCGGTGGTCCGGCTGCTTTCCAAAAGCCCGTCTCAGGGAGGGGAACCCGTGGCAGAGATCGTATTCATACCCCTGGAGAGCTTTTCCGGTGAAGGTCGCGTTGCCGCGTCGCCCGAAAGCGTCAAGAAGCTCAAGGCACTTGGTTTCGACGTCGTTGTCGAGGCGGGCGCCGGGTTGCTGTCGCGTATACCTGACGGCGAGTTCGAGAAGGCCGGTGCGCGGATCGGCTCTGGCGCTGATGCGGCGAGCGCCGATGTGGTGCTGAAGGTACGCCGGCCGTCATCGTCCGAGGTCGCGTCCTACAAGTCCGGCGCCATCGTGCTGGCGATCATGGATCCCTACGGTAACGGTGAGGCGCTGGCAGAGATGGCGAACGCCGGTGTTTCCGCCTTCGCCATGGAACTGATGCCGCGCATCACCCGGGCGCAGTCGATGGACGTCTTGTCGAGCCAGGCGAACCTTGCAGGCTACCAGGCTGTGATCGATGCGGCCTCCGAATATGACCGGGCGATGCCGATGATGATGACGGCGGCAGGCACGGTACCGGCCGCCAAGGTGTTCGTCATGGGCGCCGGCGTTGCCGGCCTGCAGGCGATCGCCACGGCACGGCGTCTCGGCGCGGTGGTCTCCGCCACCGATGTGCGCCCAGCATCGAAGGAACAGGTCGCCTCGCTCGGCGCCAAATTCATCGCCGTCGAGGACGAGGAGTTCAAGGCGGCCGAAACATCCGGCGGCTACGCCAAGGAAATGTCGGCGGAATACAAGGCCAAGCAGGCGGCGCTGACAGCCGAGCACCTAGCCAAGCAGGACATCGTCATCACCACGGCGCTGATCCCCGGCCGCCCGGCGCCGCGGCTGATCACGCGCGAGATGCTCAAAAGCATGAAGCCCGGCTCGGTCGCCGTCGATCTCGCCGTCGAACGCGGCGGCAATATCGAGGGCGCGGTCGCCGATCAGGTGGTCGAGGTCGAGGGCGTCAAGGTCGTCGGTTATTTGAACGTGCCCGGCCGCATCGCCGCCTCCGCCTCGTCACTCTACGCCAAGAACCTCGTGACTTTCCTCGAGACGATGGTGAGCAAGGAAACCAAGGCGCTAACCCTCAACACCGAGGACGAACTCGTCAAGGCGACGATGCTGACGCATGGCGGCGCGATCGTGCATCCGAATTTCGCGCCGGCCCCGGCCGCAGTCACCGCTTGAAAATTGGAAAGGGCGGTTCCGGTGCTTCGGGGGAAGCGCTGCCGTCCAAGGGAGATGTTTGATGGCCAATGACCTTCTCGACAAGGCGATCGGCGACCTCGACCGGGCGGTCGAAGCGGTGCGCACGGCAGCCGAATACGTGCCGGAAGCGGCGGGCGTCGCCGCCCACGGGCTGACCGGTGGGGCGATAGACCCCTTCGTCTTCCAGCTGGCGATCTTCGTGCTGGCGATCTTCGTCGGTTATTATGTCGTCTGGTCGGTGACGCCTGCCTTGCACACGCCCTTGATGGCCGTCACCAACGCGATCTCCTCGGTCATCGTCGTCGGCGCGCTTCTGGCGGTCGGCATCTCGGCCTCGGGTCTTGCCACCGGCTTCGGCTTCGTGGCGCTGATCCTCGCTTCGGTCAATATTTTTGGCGGCTTCCTGGTCACCCAGCGCATGCTCGCCATGTACAGACGCAAAGACAAGTGAGGCGGCCCTGATGTCACCCAATATCGCAGCCTTCCTCTACCTCGTCTCCGGCGTGCTGTTCATCATGGCGCTGCGCGGCCTGTCGCACCCGACCACCTCGCGCCGCGGCAACATCCTCGGCATGACCGGCATGGGCATCGCCATCGTCACGACGCTGCTTCTGGCGACGCCGTCGCTCAGTGGTTTTGCCCTGATCGTCGTCGGTCTTGCCATCGGCGGCGGCGCAGGCGCCTATATCGCCCGCTCGATCGCCATGACCTCGATGCCGCAGCTGGTCGCCGGCTTCCACTCGCTGGTCGGCCTTGCCGCCGTCCTGGTCGCAGCCTCGGCGCTCTATACGCCGTCCTCCTTTGGCATCGGCGAGATCGGCTCGATCCATGCCCAGGCTCTGGTCGAGATGGCGCTCGGAGTCGCCATCGGCGCCATCACCTTCACCGGCTCGATCATCGCCTTCCTGAAGCTCGACGGACGCATGTCGGGCAAGCCGATCATGCTGCCGTTCCGCCATCTCATCAACATCGCGCTCTTGCTGCTGATCGTCTTCTTCATCATCGGCCTCGCCGTCTCGGAAAGCCATTTCGACTTCTGGGCGATCGTCGCCCTGTCACTGGCGCTCGGCGTGCTTCTGATCGTGCCGATCGGCGGCGCCGACATGCCGGTCGTGGTCTCGATGCTGAATTCCTATTCCGGCTGGGCCGCCGCCGGCATTGGCTTCACGCTCGGCAATCTGGCGCTGATCGTCACCGGCGCGCTGGTCGGCTCGTCCGGTGCGATCCTCTCCTACATCATGTGCAAGGGCATGAACCGCTCGTTCATCTCGGTCATCCTTGGCGGCTTCGGCGGCGACAACGGCGCTGTTGCCGGCGATGATGGCACCCAACGCACGGTCAAGCAGGGCTCGGCCGACGATGCCGCCTTCCTGATGGCCAATGCCTCCAAGGTGATCATCGTGCCGGGCTACGGCATGGCGGTTGCCCAGGCGCAGCACGCGGTGCGCGAGCTTGCCGATGCGCTGAAGAAGAACGGCGTCGAGGTGACATACGCCATCCATCCGGTCGCCGGCCGTATGCCCGGGCATATGAACGTGCTGCTCGCCGAAGCCAACGTACCCTATGACGAGGTGTTCGAGCTGGAGGACATCAACTCGCAATTCGCCCAGGCCGACGTTGCCTATGTCATCGGCGCCAACGACGTCACCAACCCGGCCGCCCGCGACGACAAGACCTCACCGATCTACGGCATGCCGATCCTCGACGTCGACAAGGCCAAGACCTGCCTGTTCGTCAAGCGCTCGCTCGGCTCCGGCTATGCCGGCATCGACAACACGCTGTTCTACAAGGACGGCACCATGATGCTGCTTGGCGACGCCAAGAAGATGACCGACGATATCGTCAAGGCGATGAACCACTGAGCTGGTAACGGCCATCAAAAAGGTAAAATGCCCGCCGGTGAGGCGGGCATTTTTGTGACTGGAGATCAACAAGATCAGATCGCAGCTGGGGCCAGCGTCATCTTTTCGACGCCGATGGCGATGTTCAGTCCTTCCTGGACCTGAATATTGACCGGCTGCAGAACGAAATTTTTGTTCAGCCCGCCGCCGAGCACCTTGGCTCCGGCGCCGGCGGCAAAGCTCGCATCGGCGCCGATGCCGTAATATTCACCGCTCAGCGGAAATTCGGCGTCGCTTACACCCGTCTTGGCGAGCACTTCCCAGATCATGACACTCTTGCCGGTCTGGCCGACGTCGATGCCGAATTTCTCGATTTTGCCGTCATAGATTGCGGCAGGACCGCCGGAGGCTGGCGTATAGGTGCACCTTAATGCCTTTTCGGAACTGATGATCATACCCACTCCGCCTTGCGACTCGCAGACCAGCCGGCCGAGGGTCATATAGTTGGCGGCGCTGACTGGCACGGCCAACAGGGAGGCGAGGGCCGCGGCGATGATTGCTCGTTTCAACATGATCTTTACTCCTGTTCGAGCGGCGACCCGCCCATCTGGGTGGGCCGGCAAAATCGCGACTTTGCGTGCAGCGCATGCCCAGGCCGTTGAGGGGCGTGGCCAGAGGCATGCGGCAAATGACGACCCGTTAACGGCCGGGATCGGCGATGGTTCCGCGTTGCGGCAAATGCGCGGCAACAAAAAACCCGCCGGTGGCAGCGGGTTTCGTTCGATCCGTCGGTGATTGAAGCGTGCGCGGGGGGCTTCCGTTACGCACCGGCCTTGACGCGGGCGAGGCCTGCGCGGGCAAGCTCGTATTTAGGGTCGAGCTTGAGGGCATAGGAATAGGATTTCGCAGCCTTCGCCTTGTCGCCGCGGCGCTCATAGACAAGGCCCTGGTTGGCCCAGGATTCGGCGATCTTGCCGTTCAGGGTGATCGCCGTGTTGAAGTCCGAAAACGCGTTGTCGTCGTCGTTCATGGCAACATAGGAGATGCCGCGGCCGTTATAGGGCTCGGGTGAATTCGGCGCCAGCGAGATGGCGGTCGAGAAGTCTTCGATCGCCTGCGTGTGCTGTTTGCGCGCCTGATAGATCAGGCCGCGATTGTGATAGGCGCGCGGATCGGTGGTGTCGAGTTCGATGGCCTTGTTGAAATCGTTGAAGGCCTGGTCGAGCTGGCCGGCCTGGCGGTAGAGGTTGCCGCGACCGATGAAGGCGACGTCGTATCGAGGATTGAGCTGCAGGGCCATGTTGTAGTCGGCCTGTGCCGCTGCCTGGTCGCCCATGTTGCGCTCGACCAGCGCCCGGTTGGCATAGGCCTGGTAGAAGCGCGGATTGAGCTCGATCGCCTTGTTGAAGTCGGCAAGCGCCCGGCGGAATTCGCCGGCGCGGCCGTAGGCCGAACCGCGGACATTGTAGCCTTCCGGATCGCTCGGATTGGCCGAGATCACGCCGGAGAGGGAGGCAATGTTCTGCTCGGACCCTTGGGCCCGCTCGACGCGCATCATGTCGCTCGACGTTTCCGCCGTCGTGCAGCCGGAAAGCGTCAGTGCGGCGGCGACCGCCAGCATGGAGACAAGAGCAAAACCGCTCCGGGTGGCACGCGCGGCGCAAAGGCCGGAATGATCGGAAAAATCCGCAGTCTTGGCAGTCAATGTCAAGATTGTTCCCTCAATAAAGCGAAGCCTCGGGCGCATGCCCTGAACCTCAAGAGGCGCATCGGGCGACTATGCGCAGTTTCAAACTCGAGGAGCAACTCAAAGCATCGCCGTGGATGCCAGCTCCATGTCGGCAGACATTGCGGCACGCCAGGCGCGCCATTCGCATGCGTCCGAATGTTCATCCGGCCACACAAGGTTTGAGCCGGCCTGACGGCGGTTCAAACAGAAAAGGCGGCGGCGACCATGTCGCCCCCGCCGGATTTACGCGTGTTATGCGCGGGAAGCGCGGATCAGCGTGCCGGAGCCGCAGTGCGGCCGCCCGAAACCAGACCTTCGCGCTGTGCGCGCTTGCGAGCCAGCTTGCGAACGCGGCGAACGGCTTCGGCCTTTTCGCGGGCGCGCTTCTGGGACGGCTTCTCGTAGTAATCGCGCATCTTCATTTCGCGGAAAATGCCTTCGCGCTGCATCTTCTTCTTGAGTGCGCGAAGCGCTTGATCGACGTTGTTGTCGCGGACTAGTACCTGCACGTTAATCCCGTTCCTTTGGTTTCGAGTGGTCGCCTCATGAAGTCAGGTCAACGAGGCAATAAAATAGGTTCGCAGAGCCAGAAGCCCTACGATTGAAAAGAGCGGATACCAGATCGATCCGTCAAAGTCCAGACACGACTTGCGCGGGCCCATGAATTTTGCGGGACAGCCGTGGTTTTCCGGCAAACCCCGTTCTTTGGTCACGACGGTGCCATATGGCGCGTGTCAGGTCCGGTCGTTCGAGCGTCTGGATATCGTGATCGAAAATCTACAGGCGGCATGTCGCAACTCGTGCGACTCGCGCCGTCTCGCGTCGCAAAAGAAACGTTGCGGAAGTTCGGGATTTGCGATTTCTAGCATCGACCAAGGAAATTCACCGGCCTTACGGCGGGACCCACGGAGTGTGAAGGCGGATGCGCAAATATTCGGTTTTTGCTGTCGCTCGCGAAGCGATGCGCGGCCACAGGGGATGGGAGGCGCAGTGGACGTCGCCCGAACCGCGCAAGGAGTATGATGTCATCATCATCGGCGCCGGCGGCCATGGCCTCGGCACGGCCTATTACCTCGCCAAGGAGCACGGCATCACCAATATCGCCGTGCTCGAGAAGGGCTGGCTCGGCGGCGGCAATACCGGCCGCAACACCACCATCATCCGCTCCAACTATCTCTATGACGAAAGTGCGGGCATCTACGACCACGCGCTGAAGCTCTGGGACGGCCTCAGCCAGGATCTCAACTACAATGTCATGTATTCGGCGCGCGGCGTCATGATGCTGTCGCACAACATCCATGACCAGCAGGTTTTCAAGCGCCACATTCATGCCAACCGCCTGAACGGCATCGACAATGAATGGCTGACGCCGGAGCAGGCCCAGGAATTCTGTCCGCCGCTCGATATTTCCCGCACAGCCCGCTATCCGATCAACGGCGCTGCCCTGCAGCGGCGCGGCGGCACGGCCCGCCACGATGCCGTCGCATGGGGTTATGCCCGCGCTGCCGCCGACCGCGGCGTGCACATCATCCAGAACTGTGAGGTGACCGGCCTTCGCCGCCATGCCAATGGTGCGATCGCCGGCGTCGAGACCAACCGCGGCACCATCGGCGCCAAGAAGGTCGGCGTCGTCGCTGCCGGCCATACGTCGGTGCTGATGGAAATGGCCGATGTGCGCATGCCGCTGGTCAGCTATCCGCTGCAGGCGCTGGTGTCGGAACCGGTCAAGCCGATCTTCCCCTGCGTCGTCATGTCGAATACGGTGCACGCCTATATCTCCCAGTCCGACAAGGGCGAACTCGTCATCGGCGCGGGCACCGACCAGTATTCGTCCTATTCCCAGACCGGCGGCCTGCAGATTATCACCCATACGCTGGATGCGATCTGCGAGCTCTTTCCGATCTTCCGCCGCATGAAGATGATGCGCTCCTGGGGCGGCATCGTCGACGTGACGCCGGACCGCTCGCCGATCCTGGCGAAAACCCCGGTTCCCGGCCTCTACGTCAACTGCGGCTGGGGCACCGGCGGCTTCAAGGCAACACCGGGCTCGGCCAATGTCTTTGCCCACACCATCGCCAATGACGCGCCGCACAAGATCAACGCGCCGTTCACGCTGGAACGCTTCCGCACCGGCCGCCTCATCGACGAAGCGGCCGCGGCCGCTGTTGCGCATTAAGGGGAAAACACCATGCTTCTGATCTACTGCCCCTATTGCGAGGAAGAGCGTTCCGAGCTCGAATTCCGCCAGGCAGGCGACGCCCATATCGCCCGTCCCACAAACATGACCGAGATGACCGACGAGGAATTCGAGGCATTCTTTTTCCTGCGCGACAACGTCAAGGGCCTGACCTACGAGCGCTGGCGGCACCTGAACGGCTGCGGCCGTTTCTTCAACGCAGCCCGCGACACCGTTAGCGACAAGTTCGTGACGACCTACAAGGCCGGCCTGCCGAAGCCCGATATCAGCACGCTGCGCCCGGCCACGGAAGCGACAGTCGAAACCTATGAAGCCACGGAGTCCAATGCGAAATGAGCGGCGCCAATCGTATCCCCGGTGCAGGCCGTCTCACCCCTGCAAAGACTGCGCGTTTCCTCTTCGACGGCAAGAGCTATGCCGCGCTTGAAGGCGACACGGTCGCCTCCGCGCTTCTCGCCAATGGCGTCCATCTCGTTGGCCGCTCCTTCAAGTACCATCGCCCGCGCGGCATCGTCTCGGCAGGGGTCGAGGAGCCGAATGCCCTGATCGGCGTGGAGCGTGATGCTGCCCGCAAGCAGCCGAACGTGCGCGCCACGGTTCAGGAAGTCTTCGACGGCATGAAGGCGATTTCGCAGAACCGCTGGCCGTCGCTCGCCTTCGATGTCGGCGCGGTCAACAACCTATTGTCGCCCTTCTTTGCGGCCGGTTTCTACTACAAGACCTTCATGTGGCCGAAGCAGGCCTGGAAGCACGTCTATGAGCCGCAGATCCGCGCCGCCGCCGGTCTCGGCGTCTCGCCGACCGAGGACGATACCGACCATTATTCCAGCCGCTACGCCCATTGCGACGTGCTGGTGATCGGCGCCGGTGTCGCCGGCCTTTCGGCAGCGCTTGCCGCCGCCAGGACCGGTGCGCGCGTCATCATCTGCGACGAGCAGGGGCAAGTCGGCGGTGCGCTGCATTTCGACAAGAGCGTCACCGTCAACGGGCTCGAGGGCTACACCTGGGCTCAAGCGACTGCTGCCGAATTGGCTGAGATGGAGAACGTCACCGTCCTGCCGCGCACGACCGCCTTCGGCTACTACGCCCAGAACTTCGTCGGCCTGACGGAGCGCGTCACCGAACATCTGGCCAAGCCCGACAGGAAGCTGCCGCGCGAGCGTCTCTGGCAGGTCCGGGCCAAGCGCGTCATCATCGCCACCGGCGCCATCGAGCGTCACATGGTGTTCGCCAACAACGACCGCCCCGGCATCATGCTGGCCTCTGCCGCCCGCACCTTCCTCAATCATTTCGGCGTCGCCATCGGCAAGAAGATCGGCGTCTATACGGCCAACGATTCTGCCTATGAAGCCGCCTTCGACCTCAAGCGCGCCGGCATCACGGTTGCGGCGATCGTCGACAGCCGCGAGAAGCCGGGCGAGGCGGTTCTGGCAGAGGCGCGCAAGCTCGGGATCGAAGTTCTGGCAGGCCATGCCGTCGTCGATACCGCCGGCAAGCTGCGCGTCGCCTCGATGTCCGTTGCCCGCAATGGCGGCGGCCGTGCCCGTTCGATCGCCATCGATGCCCTCTTGGTTTCGGCCGGCTGGACGCCATCGGTCCACATGTTCTCGCAATCGCGCGGCAAGGTCGCCTACGACTTCGAAAGCCAGCGCTTCCTGCCTGGCACCTACGCGCAGGATTGCCTGTCCGTCGGCGCCTGCAACGGCACCAACGACCTGCAGGCAACCATCGAGGAATCGCTGGCGGCCGGCGAACTGATGGCGAATGCATCGGGCTTTGCCGCATCGCAGAAGGTCGAGGTTCATGGCAGCAACGCCTTTGCCTGGACCGGCGGCATGGCGGGGGCCGCCGAAGGGGCCGGACCGGACACGACCGTCAAGGCCTTCATCGACTTCCAGAACGACGTCTGCGCCAAGGACATCCGCCTTGCCGTGCGTGAAGGCATGCACTCGATCGAGCACATCAAGCGCTTCACCACCAACGGCATGGCGACGGACCAGGGCAAGCTCTCCAACATCCATGGCCTGGCTATCGCTGCCGAAACGCTCGGCCGCGAAATCCCGAAGGTCGGTCTCACGACCTTCCGTGCGCCCTATACGCCGGTGACCTTCGGTGCGCTGATCAACCATTCGCGCGGCGAACTGTTCGACCCGACCCGCAAGACGCCGATGCACGCGCTTGAGGAGCAGATGGGCGCCGTCTTCGAGGATGTCGGCCAGTGGAAGCGCGCCTGGTACTATCCGCGCGCCGGCGAGGACATGCATCAGGCGGTCAACCGCGAATGCAAGACCGTGCGCGACGTTGCCGGCGTCTTCGATGCCTCGACGCTGGGCAAGATCGAGGTGGTCGGCCCGGATGCCGCTCAGTTCCTCAACCTGATCTACACCAACAGCTGGGATACACTGAAGCCCGGCCGCTGCCGCTACGGCATCATGCTGCGTGAAGATGGCTTCATCTATGACGACGGCGTCGTCGGCCGCATGGCCGAGGACCGCTTCCACGTGACGACGACCACGGGCGGTGCTGCCCGCGTCATGAACCACATGGAAGACTATCTCCAGACGGAGTTCCCGCATCTCAACGTCTGGCTGACATCGGCCACCGAGCAGTGGGCCGTCATCGCGGTGCAGGGTCCGAAGGCGCGCGAGATCATCGCGCCGCTGGTGGAAGGCATCGATCTTTCCAACGAAGCCTTCCCGCATATGAGCGTTCGTGAGGGCAAGATCTGCGGCGTGCCGACCCGGCTGTTCCGCATGTCGTTCACCGGCGAAACCGGCTTCGAAGTCAACGTGCCCGCCGATTTCGGCCCGGCCGTCTGGGCTGCGATCTGGGAGCGGGCGGCACCGATGGGCGCCTGCGCTTACGGCACCGAGACGATGCACATCCTGCGCGCCGAGAAGGGCTACATCATCGTCGGACAGGACACCGACGGCACGGTGACCCCGGACGATGCGTCGCTCAACTGGGCGGTCGGCAAGAAGAAGCCGGACTTCGTCGGCATCCGCGGCCTGCGCCGCCCCGATCTGGTGGCGGATGGCCGCAAGCAACTCGTCGGCCTTCTGACCAAGGATCCGAACGTGGTGCTGGAAGAGGGCGCACAGATCGTCGCCGATCCGAACCAGGCGCTGCCGATGACGATGATCGGGCATGTCACCTCGTCCTATTGGTCGGAGAATTGCGGCCGGTCGATCGCGCTGGCGCTGGTTGCCGGCGGCAAGGCGAAGATCGGGCAGACGCTCTATGTGCCGATGCCCGACAAGACGATCGCCGTCGAGGTGAGCGACATGGTGTTCTTTGACAAGGAAGGAGGCCGCATCAATGGCTGATCTGATTGGGGCTGATCTGATTGGGGCTGATCTGGCAACCCGTACCCTGCCGCTCGCCGGCTTCCATGGCGGCTCCAGTGCCGCCGTGCTCTCGGCCGCAGCCCCGGCAACCCGCCTGTCGTTGCGGGCCAAGCCGGACGCCGTTTCGGCGCTTTCCCTCGCGCTTGGCCTGTCGTTGCCGATGAAGGCCAAGAGTTCGGCCTCGGCGCATGGCCGCCACGCGCTGTGGCTCGGTCCCGACGAGTGGCTGATCATCGACGAGAACGGGGCCGACCTGATGACGGCGGTCGTATCGAGCGGCGTGCTCCATTCGGCGACCGATATCTCCCACAGGAACACCGCCGTCATCGTCAAGGGGCCGGGCGCGGAAGTCGCGGTCAATGGCGGCTGCCCGCAGGATCTGTCGCTGGCGGTCTTCCCGGTCGGCGCCTGCTCGCGCACCGTTCTCGGCAAGGCGGAAGTCGTGCTTTTCCGCACCGCCGAGGATACGTTCCGGGTCGAGTGCTGGCGGTCGTTCTCGCCTTACGTTTCCGGGCTTCTCAGTGAAGCCGCCGAGGATGCGGGCAACTGATACGTCATGCCGGGCTCATACGGGTTCCGGTTAGACTGCTGTACCGCGCTCCTGCGAGCCCCTCATCCGGCCCTTCTTGTTTGAGAGGAAGGGGCGGCCACCTTCTCCCCGTGAACGGGAGAAGGGACAAGCGGCGAACTCGGTCATCCCCTCTCCCCGCTTGCGGGGAGAGGGTTAGGGTGAGGGGCGGTTGCCACGATATCGGAGCCAATCAGTCTCAATGCAGGCCGGGCCAGCCGATCCATTCCACCCAACGGCCATGAAAATCGGCGCGGCCGATCGGGTGTTTTTCGCCTGACGGCCAGACTTGCAGGCTGAGCGCCGCGCTGTGTTTCTGATCGTCCGCCTCCATCTGCAGCCGCGCAAGCGGCGCGCTCTCAGTTGCGCGCGCTCCGGCGGCAGCGATCAGCGCCTCGCCTCTTTCCTGCAATGGTTTCGGCAGATATTGCCACGCGATCGTGTGGTAGATCACATGAACCTGACCGTCATGAACGGGCTGGAGCTGTTGCGCCAGCCAATCCACCGCATCGGCGCGCTCCACGATCTGGCGGTTTGCGGCGGCGATCGCCAGGGCAAGGCGCGTGCGTTCCAGCCGGTCGGTCTGGTCTGCCCAGAGATAGGAGAGGAGCCGCATGGCGTCCTCCTCGCGCGCCGGGTTCAGCGGGTTGAGATCGCAGCCGGCGCGGCTGGCGATCTCAACGGGGACGTTGGGCGGCGTCGGACCGGTCCACTCAGGCGCTATCAGGACCGGCGATGGCTGTAAGGCCCAGGACATGTCACCCAACCGGTAGGCATAGTGGTCCCAATACAGATTGAGCCCGGCGCTGGCGCCGACTTCCGACAGCACCAGCGGTTTGCGGAACAGGCTGGAGATCGTCAGGAAGCCGGGAAGCAGGGCTGCGGAGCGGCGCACCTCGTTTGTCTGCGGCGCCGATTTCAGGCGATCGAGGATGAAGGCGACATGCGTGCGGCAGGCATGTTCTACGGCGTTCCAGAGATCGTCCGGCGCTGCGGCATTGGGCGGATAGACAGCCGCGAGCTGCGGGTCGGCGCCGGCCAGCACCAGCGCATGCAGAGCGCCGGCGAGCCGAAGCGGCACGGAATCGCCGTAGGGCGAGGGATCGCCAAGCCACGAGAGGATTTTCTCGCCGACTGGATGGGCGACAGTCAACCGCTCGGCGGCGAGCGTGCACAGGCTTGCGGTGAAGGGCGAACCGAGACCCCGGCAGGAACTTGCCTGCATGACGAAAGCGAGACGGATGGTTTGCTCTGTCGTCTGGGCGTCAGGCATCGTGCGGTCGGTCCTTCGGGTCGAACTGGATGATCGTCAGCCAGTTGGCGGTCAGTGCCGGTTTGCGTTCGCCCTCGATATCGACGGTGACGTCGTAGGTGACCATCAGCATGCCGGCACCGCGGAAGCGGGCTTCGGCCATGGTGAAGCGGCCGCGCACCTTGGCGCCGCACTTCACCGGCGTCATGAAGCGCACCTTGTCGAAGCCGTAGTTGATGCCCATGGTCTGCTCGCGCACCTTGGGCAGGCAATTGTAGTTCATCGCCGACAAGAGCGAGAGCGACAGGAACCCATGCGCGATGGTGCCGCCGAAGGGCGTTTCGGCTGCCGCCCGCACCGGGTCGGTGTGGATGAACTGGTGGTCGTCGGTGGCATCGGCAAAACCGTCGATGGTCTTCTGCGTTACCGTGATCCAGTCGGAGATCCCGATCTCCTTGCCGACCAGATCCTTGACGTCAGACAGTGAAATTTCTTGCGGCATTCTCTTTCCCGATCAAAAACATCCCGCTTCTGTATATGCCGCTCGTTTGAAAAACGGCAAACAGGCGCGCGGTTCTTGCTTATAAAATTTCGACGTGGAAACCGACGCTGCGCGCCGCGATCATGCCGAGACCGGCGCCGGCCGAAGGTAGAAGGCTTTGCCACCAGGCACCTTGCCGTACCGGCAGCTGGAAGGGATGCGGGGCGTGGCTGCGATTGATCACGACGGCAAGGCGGGTGCTTCGGTTCTGCACGGCGTCGCCGGTGACAAGCACCATCATCAGGTTATCGGTCGCGGGGCTTTCCCAATCGCTGATGGTCATCGGCTGACCGTCGAGTCTGAGCCATTCGACATCGCCATTTCCGGTGAAGAAGGTGGTGGCGCGGAAAACGTCGAAGCGCCGGCGGATCTGCGACAGGGCCGCGGTGTGTGCAATCAGGTCCTCGTCCAGCGCGGTCCAGTCGACCCAGGTGATAGCGTTGTCCTGGCAATAGGCATTGTTGTTGCCGCGCTGGCTGCGTCCGGCCTCGTCGCCGGCAGTCAGCATGACTGTGCCGCGCGTGGCAAACAGCGTCGAGAGCAAGCCCATGACGTCGCGGCGGCGGAAATCGACGATCTCCGGATCATCCGTCGTACCCTCGGCGCCGTTGTTCCAGGAGTGATTTTCGTTGTGGCCGTCGCGATTGTGCTCGCCGTTTGCCTCGTTGTGCTTGCCGGCATAGGAGACGAGATCCATCAGCGTGAAGCCGTCATGGGCGGCGATGAAGTTGACGCTGCGCGTCTCGATGCCGCCGTTACGCGAGAAGATGCTCGAGGAGCCGGCCAGCGCCGTTGCCAGATCTCCGACGACGTGGCGGTCGCCGCGCCAGGTGCGGCGCAGGTCGTCGCGGGCGCGGTCGTTCCACTCAAGGAAAGGGGCCGGGAAATTGCCGAGCTGATAGCCGCCAGGGCCGATGTCCCAGGGCTCGGCGATCAGCACGCGGTCCTTGAGGAGCGGATCGGCCAGCATTTCCGCCAAGAGCGCGGCGTCGCTGCGGAAGCCGTTCTGGTCGCGGCCAAGGATCGAGCCGAGATCGAAGCGGAAGCCGTCGACGCCGGCGGAGAGCACGAAGTGGCGGAGACTGTCGAGGATGAGTTGGCGCACGATGGGGTGGTCGCAGGCGATGGTGTTGCCGCAGCCGGTATCGTTGACCAGTTCGCCGGGCTGGCCGCTGGCGTGGCGATAATAGGTGTGATTGTCGAGGCCGCGCATCGAGAGCGTCGCACCCAGCCGGTCGCTTTCGCCGGAATGGTTGAAGACAAGGTCGAGAATGACGCCGACGCCTTCCGCATGCACGGCTGCCACGGTATCGCGCAGTTCCGTCATGCCGCCGGGCACCAGGCGGGGATCGAGCGCCATGAAGGCGATTGGGTTGTAGCCCCAGCCGTTGGTGAGGCCGAGCGGCGGCAGATGCCGTTCGTCGATCCAGGCGGTAATCGGCATGAGCTCGACGGCCGCGACGCCGATGCGTTTCAGGTGCGCAATGATGGACGGATGCGCCAGCGCGCCGACGGTGCCGCGCAGGTTTTCGGGGATCTCGGGGTGCAGAATGGTGAAGGGGCGGACGGCGACTTCGTAGATCAGGCCGCCGGCCTGGAAAAGCGGCGCGGCTATTTGGGCCGTCACCGGCTTGGTCACGATCGCTTTCGGCACAAGATCGGCGGTGTCTTCGCCGAAGACCGACAGGCGCGGATCGTGGCGGAAGGGGCGGTCGAGTTGGCGGGCATAAGGGTCGACAAGCAATTTAGCGGGATCGAACCAGAGGCCCTGGTCCGGCGCGTAGGTTCCCCAGGCGCGGAAGCCATAACGCGTGCCGGCGGCTGCGTCGGCGACGGTCAGGCTGTGAACGCCGTCCTCGCCGCGCTGCATCGGCAGGCGGCGCAACTCGATGTCTCCCGTTGCATCGAAAAGGCAGAGTTCTATGCCGGCAGCGGAGGTGGAATGGACTGCAAAGGTGGTGCCGTCATCTCCGATCGTGGCGCCGAGGGGCGAGGGGGCGGGCGGGTTCGGCATCGGGGTCACCTTGGGACTGCTGGCGGGAACGAAGATTGGATATCAGCTTGGTTTGACAGCGATTTGCCCCTGCTTTGAGCCGGGTTGCAAGCGGATTGTTGACATTCCTCTCAAGGGGGAGGTGGATCTCCCTCTTCTCCCCGGCGGGGAGAAGTGCCGAGCGCAAGCGAGGCGATGAGGGGGCGGCAGGCGGGGAGCAAGCAGCTCTCGCTCATCCGGCGCCTTGCGCCACCTTCTCCCCGCCGGGGAGAAGAGCGGGCAAACCGAGGAAATAAATAATGCTACGCGGTAGACGAGAGAGGGGCTGCCTTGGTTTCGCGCAAGGCTTTCATGACCTCCCTGAGGCCGCGTGTGAGATGCTTGTCGCGGCGAACGACGATGCCCAGGCGGCGGACGAGCTTCGGGCGCACCGGGCGGGCCTCCAGAAAGCCGGTCCGATCCCGCCTCAGGGATAGTCCGGGCAGGATAGACCAGCCGAGCCCAGCTGCGACGAGTTCCTTGATCGCCTCGACGCTGCCGAATTCCATGGCAGGCTTCAGCCGCACGCCGCCGGCGGACATCCATTCCTCAATGCTCCGACGCGTATTGCCGCCTTCATAGACGAGGAGCGTCTTTTCGCTCATGAATGCCGCATCCGGTCCCGCTGCAGGCATCTCGGCCCCTTTCGGCGCGACCGCCATAAGTTCGTCCTCGTAGAACGCCTCGACTTCGAGCGATCGTCCCGATGCCGGCATCGTGACCACCGCAAGATCGAGCGAATTTGCCTCCAGGTCGCGCAGGATGTCATCGGCATTTCCGATGCGAACCGTGATATCCAGCCCCGGCATTCTGGCCTTGGCCTTTGAGATGGCCAGGGGCAGGAGGTGGATGAAGGCCGTTGCGCCGCTTCCGATCCGGACGCGTCCGGCGACGCCGCTCCTGTGGGGTACCATCGACTCTGCTGCATCGGCCAATTCCTGGATGATTCTCCTCGCGTGGGTGAGAAGCTCAAGGCCCGCCGGGGTCGGCTGCGCGCGCCTGCCGACACGCTCGATCAACCGGACGCCAAGCCGCTGTTCCAGAAGCTTTATCTGTAGGCTGACGGCCGGCTGCGTGAGTGCAGCCTTTTCGGCGGCGGCGGTAAAGCTTCCGAGCTCGGCAACATGAACGAAGGACTGAAGCTGGTCGAAGTTCACCAAAGAATTCCTTATGGATTGAATAAAGAACATAAGCTTCTTTAAGGATAAAATCCAGTGCATCGTGAGGAGGATCGAACGGAGATTGACCGAGATGACGATGAACATACCCAATCACGCAACGGAGTTGCTGGCGCCGGATCGCGTCCGGTCACGCTGGATATTGATGCCAAGCCGAGGGCTGGCGTTCCTGTCGCTTGCGGCGCGTTACTTCGAAAAGCGCAGGAGCCGGATCGCGCTATCGGAACTCAGCGACGAGCAACTTCAGGATATCGGCGTGACGCGCTCAGAAGCCAGAAGCGAGGTCTCAAAGTCATGGTTCCTGGTATAAGGCTGCCGGGACCGCGGGCGCGCCAGCCCGGCTCACGCCCTGGCAGCATGTCCGATGGCGGCCGTGGCAGGTCGAGCTTGTGTGACAGTGACAGGCAGTTCCGACGTTCGACGTCACCCTGACTGCATGGTCGCTCTAATCGAGATTCATCTGGAGGTGGCGTGTCCCGGGACCGGCGGCAATGCCGGCGCGTCCAGCCCTTCGAAGGGGTCGCGCCAGGCGTCGATTGCTTCGAGTTGACGATACCAGCGGCCGACAGACGGGTAATCCTCGAGCGGCAATCCAGCGACATCGTTGAAGGGCAGAAAGGCTGCCATGCGGAAGTCGGCATAGGAAACCGAATCTCCGACCAGCCATCCTCCCTCGGAAAGCTCGGCCTCAAGGATTGCCGCGGCCGTGCGAAAGCGACGGAATCCCTCCTCGACCCGGCCCTGATCAATCGGGCCGAGCCTGTACCGCTGTTTGGTCCCGCGTTCGAAATGGACCATGTCGCAGGCTCTTGCGAAGTTCTCCTTGCCCCAACTGAGCCATCGGATCATTTCGGGCTGGTCGTCGCCGGTGCGCCAGAAATCGGAATGCGCGTCGCGGGATAGCCGGCAGGCTATCGCGTCGGCCTCCCAGAGGCTTTTTCCCGAGCCGGTCAGTATCGGCAGTGAAAGATTTGGATTGAGCGGCCGATATCGCTCAGCCTGTCCCGGAGCGAAGGGTGAGGCATATTCAAACTCGACATCCGCGTCGAGATAGCGTGCCACGGCGACTGCGAGACGAGGGTTGGGATTACGGCTGAAGAACAGTTTCACATGCCATTCCTTGAATAGTGCCGGTTCGGCTTTCGCACGGACAGGAATATCATTCGACTTGTGCGTTGTCGGGATGTCGGCCAAGGGCACCAGATGGCATCACCGTCCGCAACAGGACGCCTTGTACCTGCCACACTAAGGCGAGGGGACGAGGTTGCGAAGCTGCAGTTTCGTCCCCCTGTCGTGTCTTGCTGTCGCTTACGTAATAACGGTCGGTTCCGTCCGGCCCGTCCGCTCCCTGATCCCGGCGATCTCGTCGGCAACGGCGATCAGGTCGGCGAGTGCTTCCTGGGTGTCGAAGTCGTGGCGGGAAGCGTCGGGCTCGTAGCGTTCGATGTAGACGCGCAGGGTGGCTCCGGACGTGCCGGTGCCGGAGAGACGGAAGACGACGCGGGAGCCGCCTTCGAACAGGATGCGGATGCCCTGGTTGCTGCTCACCGACTTGTCGATCGGATCGTTGTAGGAAAAGTCGTCGGCGGCTGCGACCTTGAGCGCACCAAAGCTTTTTCCGGGCAGGGTGGAGAGCTGGTCGCGCAGTGCGCTCACCAGGCCGTTTGCGGCGTCGGTATCGACTTCTTCATAGTCATGACGCGAATAATAGTTGCGGCCGTAGGTGGTCCAGTGCTGACGGGCGATGTCGGCGACGCTGTCCATGCGCACGGCAAGGATGTTGAGCCAGAGCAGCACCGCCCACAGCCCGTCCTTCTCGCGCACGTGGCTGGAGCCGGTGCCCGCACTTTCTTCGCCGCAGATGGTGACCATGCCGGCGTCCATCAGATTGCCGAAGAATTTCCAGCCGGTCGGGGTCTCGTAGATGCCGATGCCGAGCTTTTCGGCGACGCGGTCGGCGGCGGCGCTGGTCGGCATGGAACGGGCGATGCCGGCGAGCCCCTTGGAATAACCGGGGGCAAGGTCGGCATTGGCGGCGAGGATGGCCAGACTGTCGGAGGGGGTGATGAAGATGCCCTTGCCGATGATCAGGTTGCGGTCGCCGTCGCCGTCGGATGCGGCGCCGAAGTCGGGGGCGTCCTCGCCCATCATCTCCTCATAGAGGGCGCGGGCATGGACGAGGTTCGGGTCCGGGTGATGGCCGCCGAAATCGGGCAGCGGGATGAAATTCAAGACCGAGCCCTTGGCAGCGCCAAGGCGGTTTTCGAGGATTTCCTTGGCATAGGGGCCAGTCACGGCGCTCATGGCATCAAAGACGATGCGGAAGCCGCTCGCGAGCAGCCGGCGGATCGCCGGGAAGTCGAACAGCTTTTCCATCAGTTCGGCATAGTCGAAGACCGGGTTGATCACCACGACCTCCATGCCGTCTACGTCCTGGCTGCCTTCGATGTCGAGATTGATGTCGGGAACCTCGGCTATCTTGTACTGGTCGATGACCGTGGTGCGGGCAAAGATCGCGTCGGTGACCTTTTCCGGCGCAGGGCCGCCATTGCCGATATTGTACTTGATCCCGAAATCCTCGGTCGGGCCGCCGGGATTATGGCTGGCTGAGAGCACGATGCCGCCGAAGGCCTTGTATTTGCGGATGACGTTGGAGGCGGCGGGCGTCGACAGGATGCCGCCGCGGCCGACCAGCACGCGGCCGAAGCCGTTGGCAGCCGCCATCTTGATGGCGATCTGGATGACCTCGCGGTTGTAGTAGCGGCCGTCGCCGCCGATCACCAGCGTGTCGCCACTGAAGCCTTCGAGCGAGTCGAAGATCGACTGGATGAAATTCTCGGCATAGTTCTTTTGCTGGAAAACCGGCACCTTCTTGCGCAGGCCGGAGGTTCCCGGCTTCTGGTCCAGATAGGGCGTTGTCTGTACGATTTTGGTCATAGGGTTTTAGCCTTTCGCAAGAAGACTGGAATAGAGATCGGCATAGCGATGCGCGCTCAAATCCCAGGAAACGTCTGATTTCATGCCCTGGGCCTGGAGGCGGGCCCAGACTTTCGGTTGCCGGTAGGCGGCAAACGCGCGCCGAAGCGCCTGGCGCAGGCTCGCAGCAGAAACGGGCGAGAATTGGAAGCCGGTGGCGACGCGTGCCGCAAGTGCCGCTTCATTGGCGTCGATGATCGTGTCTGCAAGGCCGCCGGTATGGGCGACGATCGGCACGCAGCCGTAGCGCAAGCCGTAGAGCTGGGTCAGGCCGCAAGGCTCGAAGCGCGAGGGGATGATGATCGCATCGGCGCCGGCCTGCATTAGGTGCGACAGCGGCTCGTTATAGCCGGTGACCATCCCGACCCGGCCGGGATGGCGGGCGGCGGCGGTCAGGAAGGCGCTTTCGAGCGATGGATCGCCGGAGCCGAGCACCGCAAGCTTGCCGCCATTGTCGACGATGTCGTCGATCACTTCGGCGAGCACGTCCATGCCCTTCTGCCAGGTGAGCCGGCTGACGACGCAGAAGATCGGGCCGGGGGCATTGTCGAAGCCGAAATACTCCGACAGGGCCCTGCGGTTGATCTCGCGCTTCTTCAGCGTCGTGGGGCCGTAGTTCGCGGCGATATGCGTGTCGGTCTGCGGGTTCCAGACATCGGTGTCGATGCCGTTGACGATGCCGCTGAGATGGGAAAGCCGCGCCGTCAGCAGGCCCTCGAAGCCCATGCCGAACTCGGGGGTAAGGATTTCCTGGGCATAGGAGGGGCTGACGGTGGTGATGGCGTTCGCCGTCTGCAAGCCGCCCTTGAGAAAGCCGACATCGCCGAAATATTCGACGAAGCTGATGGAGAAGGCCTCCGGCGGCAGCGCAAGCTCGGGAAACACGTCGGAGCTGAACTGGCCCTGGAAGGCGATGTTGTGGATGGTGAGCACCACCGGCATGCCATGGGCCGGGCCAAAGCGCATGTAGACCGGGGTCAGCGCCGCCTGCCAGTCGTGCACGTGAACGAGGTCCGGCTTCCAGTTCGGCAGCAGCCCCCCTGCGATTTCGGCGGCTGCCAGCGAAAGCGCTGCGAAGCGGCGGAAATTGTCGGTGTAGTCCAGACCCAGTCGGTCGACATAGGGGCCGCCGTCGCGATCGAACAGTTCCGGTGCGTCGAGGATGAGAAGATCGAGGCCCTCGTGATCGACGGCGAGGATCGAGGCGGGATGGCCGAAGAGATTGTCGAAGCCGCCGACCTTCTGCGGCTTCTTGAGCTTGTGCATGACGATCGGATAGCCCGGCATCAATGTGCGCATGCGGACACCGTGCGGTTTCAGGGCCGCCGGCAGGGCGCCCGCCACGTCGGCGAGACCCCCTGTCTTGATCAGCGGAAAGACTTCCGAGGCGACGGAAAGAACTTCCATGCCTTAGATGTCCAGCTTGTCGATCATCGCCTGGGTGATCAGGCAGATGCCGTTTTCCGAGCGGCGGAAGCGCTTGGCGTCGAATTCCGGATCATCGCCGACGACGAGGCCTTCGGGGATGACGACGCGACTGTCGATGACGACGTTCTTCAAATTCGCATGCCGGCCGATCCTGACGTTCGGCAGGATCACCGCACCGTCGAGGCGGGAATAGGAGTTCACCCGGACGCCGGTAAACAACATGCTGCGGTTGAGCGCGGCACCCGAGATGATGCAGTCACCGGAGACGAGCGAGGACGTTGCCGAGCCGCGGCGGTCCTCGTCGTCATGGACGAATTTTGCCGGCGGCTTGAT
Source organism: Pararhizobium sp. LjRoot235 (assembly GCF_964254145.1). Classification (NCBI taxonomy): domain Bacteria; kingdom Pseudomonadati; phylum Pseudomonadota; class Alphaproteobacteria; order Hyphomicrobiales; family Rhizobiaceae; genus Pararhizobium; species Pararhizobium sp. LjRoot235. Next base: position 885,202 of record NZ_CAXUSP020000001.1, read on the forward strand.
TTCGGCAAAGGTCCAGATGGGCCAGGTGCTGTCGTAGATGTCGAGTTCCGGCGTCACATGGGTGAGGTCGATATTGGCCTGCCAGTAGGCGTCGATCGTGCCGACGTCGCGCCAGTAGGCCTCGCGCTCGAAATCGGAGCGGACGCAGGACTGGTTGAAACGGTGGGCGACGGCTTTGCCGTTCTGGACGATATAGGGGATGATATCCTTGCCGAAATCGCGCGAGGAGGAGGGGTCGGCCGCGTCGCGGCGCAGGACGTCCATCAGGAACTTGGTGTGGAAGACATAGATGCCCATCGAGGCGAGCGCCATCTCCGGATTGCCGGGAATGCCCGGCGGATCGGCCGGCTTTTCGACGAAGGCGATGATCTGGTCCTTGTCATCGACATGCATGACGCCGAAGCCGGTCGCTTCCATGCGCGGCACTTCCAGGCAGCCGATGGTGACGTCGGCGCCGGAATCGACATGCTGCTGCAGCATCAGCTCGTAGTCCATCTTGTAGATATGGTCGCCGGCAAGGATGACCATGTATTCGACGCCGTGATCCTCGATGATGTCGATGTTCTGGTAGACCGCATCCGCCGTGCCTTCGTACCACTGCGTTTCGGAAACACGCTGCGAGGCCGGCAGGATGTCGAAGCTTTCGTTTCGTTCGGGGCGGAAGAAGTTCCAGCCGCGCTGCAGGTGGCGGATCAGCGAATGCGCCTTGTATTGCGTCGCGACGCCGATGCGGCGGATACCGGAATTGAGCGCATTCGACAGCGCAAAATCGATGATGCGGGCCTTGCCGCCGAAATAGACCGCGGGCTTGGCGCGGCGATCGGTCAGTTCCTTCAGGCGGCTGCCGCGGCCGCCGGCAAGGACATAGGCCATGGCGTCACGGGCAAGGGGCTGGCTGCGTTTTTCCATTGATTTTTCCTCCCGATAGTATGGTTCCCGGAGAATATGCCAATCTCCTCGGATCGGCATATTCTCCAAATATTCTTGCTTCACACCGCCCTGGCTGGCCTTGGGAGCCCGCCGTGCCGTGCGTTAATCCTGCTCCAGCATCAGTGTCGCCAGCGGCGGCAGAGTGATGGTGGCCGTCGTGACGCCTGCGCTGTTTTTCGTTGCCTGGACGGCTCCTCCGTTGCCTTTGCCGCTGCCGCCATAGATTTCGGCGTCGCTGTTGAGGATTTCCTTCCACCGCCCTTCGATGGGCAGCGGGATGGTGTAGCTCTCCCGGTAAACCGGGGTCAGGTTGCTGACAACGGCGATCAATTTTTCGCCGGGTGCCTTGCGCAGCCAGGCAAAGACCGAGTTGTCACGGTCGTCGGCGATCAGCCATTCGAAGCCGTCACCCTCGCAATCGCGGCCGTGAAGAGAGGCCTTGCTGCGATAGGTGCCGTTCAGGTCGCGTACCAGCCGGCGCATGCCCTCGTGCAGCGGATATTCGAGCAGGTTCCAGTCGAGCGCGCGATCTTCCGACCACTCGCGCCACTGCGCGAATTCCTGTCCCATGAACAAGAGCTTCTTGCCCGGATAGCCCCACATGAAGGTGTAGTAGGCGCGCAGATTGGCGAACTTCTGCCAGTCGTCGCCGGCCATCTTGGCGATCAGCGCGCCCTTGCCGTGCACCACCTCGTCGTGAGAGAGCGGCAGCACGAAATTCTCGCTGAAGGCATAGAGCAGGCCGAAGGTCAGGTCGTTGTGGTGAAACTTACGGTGCACCGGCTCGCGCTGGAAATATTGCAGCGTGTCGTGCATGAAGCCCATGTTCCACTTGAAGCCGAAACCGAGGCCCCCGGTATGAACCGGATGCGAGACCTTGGGCCAGGAGGTGGATTCCTCGGCAATGGTGATGATGCCGGGGTGGCTGCCGTAGACCTGCTTGTTCATCGTCTGCAGGAAGCGGACCGCATCCAGGTTTTCGTTGCCGCCGTATTCGTTCGGCACCCATTCGCCGTGCTTGCGCGAATAGTCGAGGTAAAGCATCGAGGCAACCGCATCGACGCGCAGCCCGTCGAGATGGAATTTCTCGGCCCAATAGAGCGCATTGTTGACGAGGTAGGAGAACACCTCGGCGCGGCCGAAATTGTAAATCGCGGTGTTCCAGTCCGGATGGTAGCCCTGACGCGGATCCTCGTGCTCGTAGAGGGCGGTGCCGTCGAACCAGCGCAGGCCATGGGCGTCTGTCGGGAAATGCGCCGGCACCCAATCGAGGATGACGCCGATGCCGACCTTGTGGGCGCCGTTGACGAAGCGGGCAAAACCCTCTGGCTCGCCGAAGCGGGCGGTCGGCGAATAGAGGCCGGTCGTCTGGTAGCCCCAGGAGGGATCGAAGGGATATTCGGTGACGGGCAGGAACTCGATATGGGTGAAGCCCATGTCGATGCAATAGGGGATCAGCCGGTCGGCAAGCTCGTCCCAGGAGAGCATCTCGCCATCCTCGCGGCGCTGCCAGGAGGCGGCGTGAACCTCGTAGATCGAAATCGGCTGGCGCCGGGCGTCGACGCTTGCCCAATACGCCCGGTGCGCCTCATCCTCCCAGGCCTGGTCGATTTCGCCTGTTGTCATCGAGGCGTTCTTCGGGCGCAGTTCCGAGCGGCGAGCGAAAGGATCGGCCTTTAGCGGCAGGACTTCGCCATTCTTGCCGACGATCTCGTATTTGTAGATCGCGCCTGCCTGGATATCCGGCACGAAGATTTCCCAGATGCCGGTGTCCTGGCGCAGCCGCATGACGTGGCGCCGGCCATCCCAGTTGTTGAAATCACCAACGACGGAGACACGCCGCGCATTGGGCGCCCAGACGGCGAAGTGAAAGCCGTCCGCACCCTCATGCTTCAGCGGATGTGCGCCCATCTTGTCGAAAAGGCGCAGATGCGAGCCTTCGCGGATGTAATAGTCATCCATAGGCCCGAGCACCGGGCCGAAACTGTAGGGATCCGTGACGGTCCATTTGCCGCTCTCGTTACGGGCGCGGTAGCGGACCGGCTGGATCTTCTTGACGGGGACCACGCCTTCGAAGAAGCCGGCATCGTTCCGGCGGGCAAGCTCGCCGATCTCCTTGCCGGCCAATGTCTCGACGGTCACCGTTTCGGCGCCAGGGATGAAGCAGCGGGCGACGAACTCCTTGCCCGCCTGATGAACGCCGAGAACGGCGAACGGATTGTTGTGCGTGCCGGCGAGGATCGCCGCAATCTCTTCCGCCGACAGACTGGCTGGTGGAGCGGCAGGCGTGGCGTCATTCGGCACTGATGTCATCCGGCTCTCCAGATTTCCCCGGCATATTGCCGGATTGTGCGGTCGGAGGAGAACCAGCCCATGCGCGCGGTGTTGCGAATGGTCTTGGAATACCAGCCGGCTGTGTCGGTCCAGATCGCATCCACCTCACGCTGTGCCTTGGCATAGGCGTCGAAATCGGCCGCCACCATGAACCAGTCGTGATTGTAGATGCCGTCGATCAGGCTGGAGAAGCGGTTGCGGTCGTCGGGCGAGAAAACCCCCGAGGCAATCGCCTGCAATGCCTGGGAGAGCTCGCGCGATTGCTCGATGATGGCGCGGGGATTGTGACCCTCGGCGCGAACCTTGGCGACCTCTTCCGCTGTCATCCCGAAGATCTTGATGTTCTCCTCGCCAACCCAGTCGCGCATTTCGACATTGGCGCCATCCAGCGTGCCAATGGTCAGCGCACCGTTCAGCGCGAACTTCATGTTCCCCGTTCCGGACGCTTCCATGCCGGCTGTCGAGATCTGCTCCGACAGGTCGGCGGCGGGGACCATGATCTCGGCGAGCGAGACGTTGTAGTTGGGGATGAAGACGACCTTCAAAAGGCCGCGCACGGCCGGGTCGTTGTTGATCACGCGGGCGACATCATTGGCGAGCTTGATGATCAGCTTGGCATTGTGATAGCTCGGCGCCGCCTTGCCGGCGAAGAGTTTCACCCGCGGCACCCAGTCCTTTTCCGGATGCGAGCGGATCTGGTCGTAGAGCGAGATCGCCTCGACGATGTTGAGCAGCTGGCGCTTGTATTCGTGGATACGCTTGATCTGGATGTCGAACATCGCCGACGGATCGAGCCGGATGCCCATGCGGCTCTGGACGAGTTGCGCAAGCCTCACCTTGTTGGAACGCTTGATCCTTGCGAATTTCTCCTGGAAATCCGGTTTGTCGGCGAAGGGATCGAGGGCCTGCAGGGCCTCGGTATTGTCCATGAACTCATCGCCGATCGCGTCGCGGATCAGCGTAACCAATTCAGGATTGCACTGCATCAGCCAGCGGCGCGGTGTGATGCCGTTGGTCTTGTTGTTGATGCGTTCCGGATAAAGCCGGTGCAGATCGGCGAAGACGGTTTCCTTCATCAGTTCGGTATGAAGGGCCGAGACGCCATTGATCGAATGCGAGCCGACAAAGGCGAGATTGCCCATGCGCACGCGGCGGTCGCCGCTCTCGTCGATCAGCGAGATGTTGCGGACTTCCTGGTCTGAGTGGGCCTTCTGCTTGCGGGCCTCGAGCAGGATCTTGGCATTGATGGCATAGACGATCTGCATGTGGCGCGGCAAAAGGCGCTCGAACAGCGGCACCGGCCAGGTTTCGAGCGCTTCGGGCAGCAACGTGTGGTTAGTATAGGAGAAGGTGTGGCGGGCGATATCCCAGGCGGCCTCGAAATCCATGCCGTGGACGTCGGTCAGCAGGCGAACGAGCTCGGCGACGGAGACAGCTGGATGGGTGTCGTTGAGCTGGATGGCGACCTTGTCCGGCAGGGAAGTGAAGTCGGGATATTGCTGAAGATGGCGGCGCAGGATGTCCTGCAGCGAGGCGGAGGAGAAGAAGAACTCCTGGCGCAGGCGCAGTTCCTGGCCGGCCGGGGTGGCATCAGCCGGATAAAGCACGCGGGCGAGACTTTCCGCCTTGTTGCTTTCGCGAAGCGCGCCGATGTGGTCTCCGGCATTGAAGGCGTCGAGCAGGATCGGGTCGATCGGATGAGCGGTCCACAGGCGCAGCGTGTTGACGCGCTTGGCGCGCCAGCCGACCACCGGCGTGTCGCAGGCCGTCGCAATGACGCGTTCGGCCGGCTTCCAGACGTAGCGGGTCACTTCCTCATCGACATTGACGGTCTCGACCGAGCCGCCGAAGCCGATTTCGTAGGAGCTTTCGCGGCGCTCGAACTCCCAGGGATTGCCGTGGGCAAGCCAGGTTTCCGGCAGTTCCACCTGCCAGCCATCGGCCATCTGCTGGCGGAAAAGGCCATGCACATAGCGGATGCCGTAGCCATAGGCGGGGATATCGACCGTCGCCATCGACTCCATGAAACAGGCGGCGAGACGGCCGAGGCCGCCATTGCCGAGTGCCGCGTCCGGCTCCAGCGTCGCGATCACGTCGAGATCGACGCCGAACGAGGCGAGCGCCTCACGCAATTCGTCCATCAGGCCGATATTGGTGACGGCATCGCGCATCAGGCGGCCGATCAGGAACTCGAGCGATAGATAGTAAACGCGCTTGGCATTGCTCGAGTAGGTCTTGCGCGTCGATTCCATCCAGTTGTCGGTGATGCGGTCGCGCACAACCAGGATCGCGGCGGTCAGCCAGTCGTGCGGTTTGGCGACCTTCGGATCCTTGCCGATGCGATAGGTCAGGCGCTCGATAATTTCCTCGGCGAGAACTTCGGAGTTCGAGGCCCGGGGGGCGGCACTCGGAATCTTTTCGTTGTGCAAACGATCCATCATGAAAAAGGTTTAACCTCTGCTTGCGGTTTGGGAGACCGGAGGCGAACACCAACGGGACATGGGAGCGATTTATGCACCGATACGAAGCGCTTGCAATAGTGTTTTCAATAAGATGAAAATTGGATGGGAGCGACTTACCAAACGGCTTGCAAATACTTGCAGGCATTGCGGAAAACGCCAGGGGGCCGCCGCGATTGTTCGGGACGGTCCTTTGGCAGGACTGTTGAACGGCCTTATTTCGTCGGGATTATTGTCGTCGCCGCGGCTTTCTCACCGATATATTTCGATAGTGGCGTCCAGCTGTTTGGCGTTCCCGATGGCAAGAAATGGTCACTGGAAACCGTAATGCGGCCGTCAAACCGTAAACGCTGCCCACGGCGTGGGTGGCTGCGCAAAAGGAAGACGCGCGGGCGTTGCCGTTCGATTCACTGCAACGGAATGACGTCCACGGCCTGTTCGGTCTTGTGTGATCCGTAGCTTTTCAGCACGCCAATGACGGGCGCCACGTCACTATAATCGCGGCCGTGGCCGACGACGATATGATCCATTCCGGCAAGAATATTGTTGGTGGGATCAAGCTCCAGCCACCCGATGGTGGTTCCGCACCAGAAACGCACCCAGGCATGCATGGCATCGGCACCTTCGAGACGTTCCTTGCCTGGCGGCGGGATGGTTCTGAGGAAGCCGCTGACGTATCCAGCGGGTATGCCAAGGCTGCGCAGCGCGGTGATCATCACATGGGTGAAATCCTGGCAGACGCCGCGCCTCAGCTTGAAAGCCTCGCGCGGCGTCGTATCGACGGTGGTCGCCTTCGGGTCGTAGGTGAAGTCCTGGTGGATCTGAGCACAGATGGCGGTTGCGATCTGACGGATGGTCATGCCCGGCTTGGCGATGCCACGGGCATAGGATGCAATGGCGGTATCCTCGGGAAGGCGGGGGCTGGCCCCGAGGAAATGATGCGGCGAATTGGCGTCGAGCGACCAGACACTGGCGATCTCGCCCGGGAAGGCCGCAAGATCCGGCGAGAAATCGGCGGTGAGCGGCTGGGGCTCGAGCTGGACGCGGGCCTGCATGCGGATCACCAGCTTTTCATGCTGCTTGCGAAACAGGATCGACGTCGAGGGGTTGGCGAAGAAATCGACACTGTCCCTGCGTTCCTCCGGCGCCGGCGTGCAAGTGACGGTGCCAGCCACCAGCCGCTGGCGGTCCAGCAGCGAGACGGGCAGCACGCGCACGACATGCCTGCCGCCGGAAACCGGGACTTCGTAGCTATAGGTGATCCGCAGATTGATGTCGTAGAGCATGGAACTCTCAGTTTCGGCGCAGCAGGTCAGGCATATCCTATCCGAGATAGGTTTGCGCGAGGATATCGGAGAAACGCCCCAGTTCCTGTTCGAGGCGATTGTAGACCAGGGCGTTCATGGCCTCCGGCATCATGACGGCGAGGCCGGCGTGGAGGCGCATGGCTTCGCGGTAGAAGGGCGACATCTGGCCGTTCGAGAAGGCGTTCGGCAGTTGTTCGACCTCGGTCTTGATCTCGTTCAGCTGGTAGAGGATCGAGCGCGGGTTGAGCGGATCGAGGGCAAGAAGGTCCGTTACCGTGAGCGCCGCGGTGTTGACGTTGTAACGGCGGCGGTGCGTCATGACGCTGTCGCCGATTTCGAGCAGCATGTCGTAGGCGCCGTCCGGGGCGTCCTCGCCCGACATATGGCCGAGCAGGCGGGTCATGTGCAGGCCGCGCTCGAGATAGCGGCCGATCGACAGGAAGCGCCAGCCGGTGAAGCGATACATGTTTTCATGGACGAGACCGGCAAAGCCCGCGAGCTTGCGCAAGAGGATTGTCATTGCATGGGTGGCGTCATCGCCCGCCTGCACCGTCGACTGGAATTTGCGGGCGGTCTTGGCGAGATCGTTGAGCGCCAGCCAGCCATCGGCCGAAAAGCGGTCGCGGATGTTGCTGGCGGAAAACAGCGCGCTGTTGATATTGATGACCAGGCTTTCGGGCACGGCTTGCCGGGTGTCGATATCGAGACCCGCGAGATAGTCGGTGATGTCCTTCAAAAGCGGCATTTCGGTATCGGCGGTTTCGGCAAACCGCCCATGCCAGGCGCGTAGGATGCGCAGCGCGCCTTCCGCCCGCTCGATATAGCGGCCGAGCCAGAAGAGGTTGTCGGCGGCCCGGCTCGGCAGGCTGCCGGGCAGGATGCGGATGAAGCTCTCCTCGGCCGGCAGCAGCGTCATCTGCTCGACCGGCTTCTGGCTGACGATCCAGACATCGGCGGCCGAACCGCCCGCCTGCATGGCGATCGCGGCCGCATCGGCGCGTGAACCGATGCGGGCGAAGCCGCCCGGCATCACCTGCCAGCCGTCACGGGTGCGGGCGACGTAGACACGCAGGCTCATCGGCCGCGGCGTCAGCTTGCCGTTAACCCAGGCGGGCGTTGTGGACAGCGTCACGACCTCCTGGCCGACGAGCTTCGGTCCCTCGGTCTGCAGCCATTCCGAGATCGAGACCTTGGCATTGTCGCGCAGGGACGAGCCCAGCACCGAACGGCCGTTGTCGTCGAAGAAGGGCCTCGTCGAATAGGCGGGGCCGATCACCATCTTCTCGACGTTCTCGGCGACCTGATCTCGCTCCGGCTGCTGGCCGCACCACCAGGTGGCGATGCTTGGCAGGATCTGGTCTTCGCCGAGCAGATGGCGGCAGATTTTCGGAAGGAAGGCAAGGAAGGCGCGGGTTTCGAGAATGCCGGAACCGAGCGAGTTGACGATCGAGACCGAGCCGGAGCGCAGCGCTTCGACCATGCCGGGTGTGCCGATCTGCGAGCCCTGGTTGAGCTCCAGCGGATCGGCGAAGGCGGCGTCGAGGCGGCGCCAGAGCACGCCAATGGGTTTCAGGCCGGCGACGGTGCGCACCATGACACGGCCATTGATGACGGTCAGATCCTCACCCTCGAGCAGCATGAAGCCGAGGTAGCGGGCGATATAGGCGTGTTCGAAATAGGTCTCGTTGGCGACACCCGGCGTCAGAACGGCGATGCGGTCGTCCGGGTGCTTCTTGCGCAACTGCAGCGCGTCGCGGAAAGCGCCGAAGAAGCCCGCGAGGCGATGGACATGCGTTTCCGCGTAGAGATCGGAGAAGGCGCGGGTGGTCGCCACCCGGTTTTCAAGCGCGAAGCCGGCGCCCGAGGGGGCCTCGGTGCGATCCGACAGCACCCACCAGTTGCCGTCCGGCCCGCGGCCGATCTCGAAGGAACAGAAATGCAGGAAATGGCCGTCGGCGGGAAGCACGCCGACCATCGGGCGCAGGAATTCCGGATTGCCGGCGACCAGCGACGGCGGCAGGAAGCCTTCGGCGACAAGCCGGTTGGGACCATAGATATCGGCTGCGACGCGCTCCAGCAGTTCGGCGCGCTGGACGAGGCCCTTGGAGACGGCCTGCCATTCGGCATCGTCGATCAGGACCGGAACGTGGGACAGCGGCCAGCTCCGCTCCGAATTCTCCTTGGTGCCGTAGGCCCGGTAAAAGACGCCGGCGTCGCGCAGATAACGGTCGGCGCGGGCAAAGCGGTTGGCAAGTTCCGTCTCGTCCATACGGCCGATGGTGGAGAGAAGATGCCGCCAGACCGGCCGGACATTGCCATGCGTATCGAGCATTTCATCGGCAATGCCGGGAAGCGCGCGATAGCCGAAAACCGGATCGTTTTCGTCCCGGTTCTCTGCACGTGCCGCTTCCGCCGTCTGCTTCTTTGACATAAAGGCCCTAGGCTCCTGCCGGACGCCGCAAATCGAGCGTCAGGGGAAATTCCGCTGATGGGGCTTCTGGTACGAGGGCGTAATCGCCGGCTGTGTGACCCCACGGCTCGAAGCGTGCCAGCCTGCGGGCTTCCGCCTCGTTGCCATTCACCGGGAACGTGTCGTAACTGCGTCCGCCCGGGTGGGCAACATGATAAATGCAGCCGCCGATCGAACGCCCTGACCATGTATCATAAATGTCGAACGTAAGCGGTATATTAACCGGCAAAGTCGGGTGCAAACCCGACGCCGGCTGCCAGGCCTTGTAGCGCACGCCGGCAACGGAGACACCGTTTACGCCTGTCCTGGTAAGCGGCAGCGCACGACGGTTGCAGGCGACGGTGTAGCGTTCCGGATTGGCCGTCTCCAGCCTGACCTGCAGGCGTTCGACCGAACTGTCAACATAGCGCGCGGTACCCCCAACGGCGCCCTGTTCGCCCGTCACATGCCACGGTTCCAGCGCCTGTCGCAATTCGAGCCTGGCGCCCTCGTATTCGACCTCGCCGCAGAAGGGGAAGCGGAACTCGAGCTGGGCCTCGAACCATTCCGGTCGGAGATCGAAACCGTTGGAGCGGAGATCGGCGAGTACGTCGAGGAAATCCTGCCAGACGTGGTGCGGCAGCATGAAGCGGTCATGCAGTGTGGTGCCCCAGCGGACGAGCTTGCCTTCGGCCGGATTCTGCCAGAAGCGGGCGATGAGGGCGCGCACCAGCAATTGCTGGGCAAGGCTCATGCGGGCGTTAGGCGGCATTTCAAAACCGCGGAATTCGACGAGGCCGAGGCGGCCGGTCGGGCCATCCGGCGAGAACAGCTTGTCGATGCAGATCTCCGAGCGGTGGGTGTTGCCGGTGACGTCGGTCAGGAGATTGCGGAACAGGCGATCGACCATCCAGGGCAGAGGCTGCTCAGCCATGCCGGGCAGCGGCACCTGCGACATGGCGATCTCCATCTCGTAGAGCGTGTCGTGGCGGGCTTCATCGATGCGCGGCGCCTGGCTGGTCGGGCCGATGAACATGCCGGAGAAGAGATAGGACAGCGACGGATGCCGCTGCCAATGCAGGATCAGGCTTTTCAACAGGTCCGGCCGGCGCAGGAACGGGCTGTTTTTCGGGTTGTCGCCGCCGACGACCACGTGGTTGCCGCCGCCGGTGCCGGTGTGGCGGCCGTCGATCATGAACTTGTCGGCGCCGAGACGGGTGAGGCGGGCCTCCTCGTAGATCGCCGTGGTGATGGCGACGCAATCGGCCCAGTTGGATGCCGGGTGGATATTGACCTCGATGACGCCCGGATCGGGCGCGACGCGCATGACGTTGATGCGCTCATCCTGCGGCGGCGAATAGCCCTCGATATGGATCGGCAAGCCGAGATCGGACGCGGCCTTCTCGGCGGCGGCGATCAGGTCGAGATAGTCCTCGATACGCTCGACCGGCGGCATGAACACACAAAGCCTGCCGTCGCGGGGCTCGACGCTGAGCGCGGTGCGGACAGCCCCGCGGATGTCGCCCGTCGATCCGGCGATATTCTGCTCGTTGCGACCCTGTTGCGGCTCGCTCGCCGTGCGGGACGCCTCCGCCAACGCCCGGGCGGGGGCGCTGTAGTCCGGCAACGGCCCGCGCGGGATCGATGGATCGGCCTGGTGGATGTAGGGATATTGCGACGGCGGCACGTAGGGCAGGGTGCCGAGCGGCATGCGAAAGCCGATCGGCGAATCGCCGGGGATCAGGAAAATCTTGCCGCGGCGGGTGCGCCATCTTTCGCTCACCCATCGGGGTCCCCTGGCCTTTGCGTTCCAGGCCTGAACAGGAAGGATATAGCCGGTCGGGGTCGTCAGCCCGCGCTCGAAGACCTTGGCGATCCGGGCGCGTTCTTCCGGGCTATCGAGCTTCGAATTGGACGGGTCGACGTTTTCCGGCAGGCTTCCTTCCTTGATGATCCATTCCGCCGGGTCCTCAAAGGCCGGGATGATCATGTCGGGCTCGATCTCAAGCTCCGCGGCGATGCCGGTCAGCAGCGCCTCGGCTTGCCTGTCGGTGACCTTGGTGTCCTGGCCCTCGGCTGCAATGAGCTTCGGATCATGCCAGATCGGCTTGCCGTCCTTGCGCCAGTAGAGCGAGAAGGTCCAGCGCGGCAGGCTTTCGCCCGGATACCACTTGCCCTGACCGTAATGCAGGAAACCGCCGGGCGCAAAGCGCTCGCGCAACCTGCGGATCAACTGGTCGGCCTTGTCGCGCTTGGTCGGGCCGACTGCACCGGTGTTCCATTCCTCCGATTCGAAATCGTCGATCGAGACGAAGGTCGGCTCTCCGCCCATGGTGAGGCGCACGTCGCTGGCATTCAGCACCGTGTCGACATGTTCACCGAGCGCGTTCAGCGCCTGCCAGCTTTCCTCGGAGAAAGGCTTGGTGATGCGCGGATGTTCGGCGACGCGCGCGACCTTCATGTCGAATTCGAAGGTCGTGTTCGCATCACCATAGAGGCCGCCGGAGATCGGTGCGGCATTGTGATAGTGCGGCGTCGCGGAGAGCGGAATATGGCTTTCGCCGGTCAGCAGACCGGAGGTCGGATCGAGACCGACCCAGCCGGCTCCGGGGATATAGACTTCGCACCAGGCGTGCAGGTCGGTGAAATCGACGTCGGTACCGGACGGGCCATCGAGCGCCTTGAGATCGGGGGCCAACTGGATGAGATAGCCGGAAACGAAGCGGGCGGCGAGGCCGAGATGGCGCAGGATCTGCACGAGCAGCCAGCTCGAATCGCGGCAGGAGCCGAGCGCCAGCTGCAACGTCTGTTCCGGGGTCTGGACGCCGGGTTCCATGCGGATGACGTAGTTGACGGTCTGCTGCAGGCGGGCGTTGAGGCCGACGATGAAATCGATGGTTCGCAGGGGCGTCAGGTCGATGGACGCAACGTAGTCGGCCAGCGCCGGGGTCATCGGCTCCGTCTGCATGTAGATCTTCAGATCGTCGCGGATATCCTCGGGGTACTGGAAGGGGAATGTCTCGGCCTCTTCCTCGATGAAAAAGTCGAACGGATTGTAGACCGTCATGTCGGCGATCAGATCGACCTCGATCTTCAGCTCGGTGACCGGATCAGGAAAGACATAGCGGGACAGGTAGTTGCCGTAGGGGTCCTGCTGCAGCGTGACGAAATGATTGGACGGCGAGACCTTGAGGGAGTGGCTGATGACCTTGGTCTTTGAATGCGGCGCCGGTTTCAGCCGGATGATCTGCGGCCCGAGCCGAACCGGCTTGTCGTATTTGTAATGCGTCAGGTGATGAATGCTTGCTTTGATCGCCATGCGGTTTTTTATCCCCTCGATGATGGGTCTCTGCCACCATTCAAACGACTTTGTGCAATGCGAAGAAAGATTGCAAGGCTGAATTCTTCGGGGGAAGATTCATTTCCCCCGAGGGCATTTACTGCGACGATGTGATGGCCGAGCGCCGGTGCACGGCAGTCAGTGTCCAAGACTGTCAACAGCGGCAATGATCTCCGTTGCGCCTGGGAAGATGCCAAGACCGTTCGGCCCGTCGAGCGCCTCGATTTGCGCCCAGCCGACGATGCCGGCCGCATCGACCAGAAAGTGCCCGACGAGCTGCGTACCGTGATTTGCAAGGATCGCCTGATCGGTTTCGTCAAGCTCGAAGCCGTCCCTTTCGTTAAGGACGACGTTGGCTTCCATCGGCTGCAGAGGTTCCGGCAGCTCGCCGGTTGGGTTGATACGTGCCGCCCCGAATTGCTCCATGGTTGTGCGAGCGGGCCATTCGGGGCGCTCGCTGCTGTCCTCGGGCAGGAACGCGGCGCGTGGCACGCCGAAGGCGCGGTGCGTGCGGCAATCCGGGTCGCACAGAAGCATGACCGGCGTCGGCTGGTAGCGGAAATACAGGCGGGCGCGTTCCACCGGCGTGTTGATGACGGCAAGGATCTCCACCCCGGCGGCGTGCAGGGTCGGCTGCAGGGCGGCAAGCTGCCCAAGCTGCCGCCGGCAGAACGGGCAGTGCAGGCCGCGAAAGAAGCCGATCAGGAACGCGCGGCCACGCACGCTCTCGAGAGTGACCAATCCGTCGAAATTGGCCGCGGGAAGGGCGAATGACGGCGCGGGCTCTCCCGGTCGCAGCGGGCGTATCTGGTCTCCCATGGAGTATTTCCTTTTTTGCGCTGTGACCGGACGGAAATTCGACCATATCACACCTCGCAGAAGTGCACCGTGTCGACGCCGCGAATGTGGCTCGGCGCTGCGCACTCCCGGGCGACATGGGTTCGCCGGCGCCCGAGCGGCTGCGATGGCCGGCAGTCATCGTAGCGGCAGCCGCGAGCCAACGGCGCGAGGACGCGCAGGCAGGGATCTGCCGGCGCGTCCACCTCCTGCGGAAGCGACGTTCAGCGCTTCGTCGATACCAGGCTGAAGTGGGCGCCCTGCGGATCGACGGCGCCGATCACCCAGGAGCCTCCGGGCACTTCCATCGGCCCCATGACGACCTTGGCGCCTCGCGAGGTTGCCCGCTCGACTGCGGCGTCGAGAGCGTCGACGTTGAAGTAGTATCCCCAATAGGGGGCGGGGATTTCCGGCGTCTTCGTCATCATGCCGCCGATCTGCGCGCCGTTGTGGGTGAATATCTGGTAGACGCCCATCGCGCCCATATCCATAGCCTCGTCCTTCCCCCAGCCGAACATCTTCTGGTAGAAGGGGAATTCGACGGAAAGGTCGCCGGCCATCAGCTCGTGCCAGCCGACATTGCCATTGGCATTCCGGGCGAGCTCGGGCATTTCGCCATCGCCAGTGCCCTTGAACAGGGCAAAAACCGCGCCATGCGGATCGGCGACGACGGCGAAGCGGCCGATGGTGGGAATATCGTCCGGCTCGCGATGAACCTTGCCGCCCAGTTCCGCGACCTTCTTTGCCGCGGCATCGACGTCATCGACGCCGATATAGCCGATCCAGGCCGGCGGCGCTTTCATCTGCACGGCGCCTTCGGGAATTGTCATCAGGCCGGCAACGCGCACACCGTTCGCCAGGAAAAGCGTATAGCCGGCGTCCGCCATGCCAGAATCCTCGGACGTCCAGCCGACGACGGCATCATAGAACTCCTCGGCCGCCTTGGTGTCGGTTGTCATCAGTTCGTACCAGACGAACGCTCCATGTTTGTCGCTCATTGCATCCTCCCTTTGATGTTTGCAGGTCCCTAAGCCCGAAAAAGGCAGAGTATCAGGCCGCGGATATTCGTGTGTAGTCGGAAGACATGACAGGCTTCCAAGTGCCGTCGGTATTCTGGATGCGGGAAGAGAAATTCCTCGCATTCTCGTCCTTGATGGTGATGACGTCCTGATAGCGGGCGGTCCCGCCGGAGCCCGCGAAGTCGAGGCCCTCGCAGTCGAGCGTCAGCACCTTGCCGGTCTCGTCGAGCGACCCTTCGTAGACCCAGAGATAGGTCATCGCCGAACTGATGAAAGAGCCGACATACCGTTTTTTGGCGGGATCATAGCCGAGTGTCATGATGTTCGTCGCGATGCTGCCGTCCGGCATGATGCCGGTCGTCTCGGAGACGATCCAGGCGCCGCCCAGCGAGCGGGTTTCCTCAATCCATGCTCCCTCGGATGCCTGTTCACCGGTGCCAGCGGGCATGTCGAAGGTCACGCGCCACTTGCCCGTAAGCTGCTCCAGCCAACGGTGTTCTTCCAGAATTTCAGCTTTCATCACATCGTTCTCCTTGTCGGCGCGATTGTCCCGGTCAGACCGGGTCAGGCGCAGCAGGATTGCGCCAGGGACGAATCCTCATATTCGTCATGGCGCTTCACGAAGCTCAATGTTGACGTCTCATTGCGGCCTTTTGGTGCCCGGTCGAGGATCATCAGTGTGGTCAGGATCTCCTCGCCGCCGCGGGCATAGTCGGAATAGGTGTGGTAGACATTGCCGGCGTCGTCGCGGGCAAAGGCGCTCATGCCCGGAAGCTCGTCATTGGCCTGGTCGCTGGATACTTCGCGGAAGTTGTAAAAGACCTTGCCGCTCTCCAGCTCTTCCTTGGTAAAGGAGACGTGGAAATCGAAATTGAAATCGCTGCCGAAGGATGAGACCCAGGGAAACTTCCAGCCCATGCGCTTCTTGTAGGCCTCGATCTTGGCAAGCGGCGCACGCGAAACGGCGACGAAGGTCACGTCATGATGGTTGAGATGGGTTAGCGTGCCGTCGATATGGTCGGCGAGGAAGGAGCAGCCCGGGCAGCCGGCCTCCCAGTCGGGGCCGAACATGAAGTGGTAGATCATCAGCTGGCCGCGGCCGTCAAACAGGTCGGCGAGCGTCTTCTTTCCCGTCGGCGTGTCGAAGGTATAGGTCTTGTCGACCTTGACCCAGGGCAGGTTCTGGCGTGCTGCACGGATCTTGTCGCGCCGGCGCGTTTCTTCCTTTTCCTCCACCAAGAGCGCCTTGCGGGCCTCGAGCCATTCTTCGCGGGATACAACCGGATTCGTCGACATCGTTCTTCCCTCCTTGAGAAATTGCGCTTCATTCCGCTTGACTAATTACGTTGATATCAACATTATTACGCTATGTCAAAGCCTGTTGTCATTCCTTTCGAGACCACCCTTCATGTGCGCGACACATGCCTGTGCCTTCATGTGCAAAGAGCGGCGCGGGTGCTGGCGCGAAAATTCGACGAGGCGCTCAGGCCGCTTGACCTGACCAACGGGCAGTTTTCGCTGCTGATGTCGCTCAACCGGCCGGACCCGCCCGGCATGGGTCCCGTCGCCCATCTGCTCGCCATGGACCGGACGACGCTGACGGCGGCGCTGAAGCCGCTGGAGAAGCGGGGGCTTTTGGAAACGATGACCGACAACAAGGACCGGCGCCTGCGCCGGATGAAGTTGACGCCGGCAGGGCATGCCCTACTTTCCAGTGCGGTGCCGATCTGGACGAAAACGCATGCCGAGGTCGATGACACGCTGGGCGAAGGCCGGCCGGACCGGTTGCGTTCGGACCTTCTGGCGCTCGCCTGAGCGCTTTTTCCTTCCGCCGGAGGCGGACAATCCCCACAACCAAAGAGGAGACTGTCAATGAGGATGATTTTCGTGAACCTGCCGGTCAAGGACGTTTCGCGTTCGAAAGCATTTTTCAGCGGGCTCGGTTTCAGTTTCAACCCGGAATTTTCGAGCGACGATACGCTCTGCATGATCGTCGAGGAAAACATCTTCGTCATGTTGATGCATGAGGCACGCTTCAGGGAATTCATCATCGACGAGATCGCCGACACCAGCAAGGTGACTGAAGTGCTGACCGCACTCTCCGCCGGCAGCCGCCAGGAAGTGGACGAGACGCTGGCCAAGGCGCTGTCGCTGGGCGGCAAGGAATGGCGGCCGGTCATGGACTATGGCTTCATGTACGGCTGCAGCTTCCAGGATCCCGACGGCCATGTCTGGGAACTGGCCTATATGGAGCCGCAGCAGGCGGCGGTTTAACAAATCATAGCGTTTTCTAATTGCTCAACCTTTTGGTGCCTCGCTCCGTCAATTCGTGTTCAATTTTGTAAGTGGGGAGAGAACCAGAAATGGCGTTCATCATTGTAAATTGCGTGAGGTGAGCGGGAGAGGCCGATGTTTCTTCTGGTTGCGTGCCTTCGGACGAGCGAGGCCGTCCAGCACCCGGGCAAGGACTTCGGTCGCGGTGCGTAGATCCTCGGCTCCGAATTCGGCGCCGAGCGCATCCGCCCAGGCAGCCTGCCGGAGCTGGATATCGTGCAGCGTCGCCTCGCCTTCAGGCGTCAGCACCAGCAGCTTGGCCCGCTGGTGTGCGGGGTTTTCCTCGTAGCGCACCAGCCCTTCGGCCTCCAGCACATCGGCGATCCGCTGGACTCCCTGGCGCGCGAGGCCGAGAATGCGGCCGATTTCGGCGACCGACCTATCGGCGTGGCCGGCTGCCGCCAGCACCTGCCAGCGGGCGCTGGTCTGGCCCGAGGGTTTTGCGAGCGCGTCGCCCTCGCTGCTCAGATGGGCGGCAAGGCGGATGACGGAAATCGAGAAGGCGGCAAAGGCATCGCCCGCAGCGGTACGGTCAGGTTTTTTCATATTGACAACCTGTTGTCATTCTGTACAGTTTGAACATGACAACAGATTGTCATATCGGGGCGCATCAGGCAAGGGAGAGCCGGGATGAAAATGACCTACAAGGGAAGCTGCCACTGCGGCAAGGTGCGTTTCGAGGCCGATATCGACCTGGATGCGGGAACGGGCAAATGCAACTGCTCGATCTGCACCAAGCGGCGCGCCTGGGGCGCATTGATCAAGCCGGAGGATTTCCGTTTGCTGTCGGGCGCGGATGACCTGTCCGACTATCAGTTCGGCACGATGAGCGGTCATCACCGTTTCTGCCGCACCTGCGGTATTGCACCATTCAGCGATGGTTATGTCGAGGCGATCGGCGGCGCCTTCGTCTCGATCAATCTCGCCTGCCTCGACGATCTCGATCCCTCCGTGCTCGCCGAGGCGCCGGTGAAATACTCCGACGGCC
Source organism: Pararhizobium sp. LjRoot235 (assembly GCF_964254145.1). Lineage (NCBI taxonomy): Bacteria > Pseudomonadati > Pseudomonadota > Alphaproteobacteria > Hyphomicrobiales > Rhizobiaceae > Pararhizobium > Pararhizobium sp. LjRoot235. Next base: position 903,199 of record NZ_CAXUSP020000001.1, read on the forward strand.
GCAACAATGCCTGGTGGAACACGCCGAAGGAGACGCGGCATTTGTGAGGGGCGCGGCGCGCATTTCCTCCTCCGTTATTCCTGTCTCCGGGCTTGACCCGGGGATCGGTCACAGGAAGCCTCTCACGGCGTGTCCGCGCCATGAGAGGGCTCATAGCCTCGCGACCAAGTCCTGTCGCGCCGATGCGCAGCGGTGGATCCCCCGCCACAAGGGCGAGGATGCCGGAGAAAAATAATGCCCCGTATTTGATCTGTAGGCCGGTGCCGGCGCCCAAGCTGGCCCCCAACAAAATCAAAGGGCTCCTGGAGGAGCCCTCGTTCATCAATCTTCGCCGAGATCGCGCACCGCTCCGCGGTCGGCGGAGGTGGCGAAGGCGGCGTAGGCTTTCAGCGCGGTCGTGACCTTGCGCTTGCGCTGCTCGACCGGCTTCCAGCCCTTGGCGTCCTGCTCGGTGCGGCGGGCGGCGATTTCGGCCTCGCCGACACGCAGCGAGATCGTTCGGTTCGGAATGTCGATGTCGATCATATCACCTTCGCGCACGATGCCGATCAGGCCGCCATTGGCGGCTTCCGGCGAAACATGGCCGATGGAGAGACCCGAGGTGCCGCCGGAGAAGCGGCCGTCGGTGATCAGCGCGCAGTCCTTTCCGAGGCCCTTCGATTTCAGGTAGCTGGTCGGATAGAGCATTTCCTGCATGCCCGGGCCACCCTTCGGACCTTCATAGCGGATGACGACGACGTCGCCGGCCTTGACCTCGTTGGCAAGGATCGCCTTGACGGAGGAATCCTGGCTTTCGAAGACGCGGGCGGGGCCGGAGAATTTCAGGATCGATTCATCGACGCCGGCGGTCTTCACGATGCAGCCGTTGAGCGCGATGTTGCCCTTGAGCACAGCCAGGCCGCCATCCTTGGAGAACGGATGCTGGGCATCGCGGATGACGCCCTTTTCGCGATCGAGATCGAGTTCCTTCCAGCGAGCGCTCTGGCTGAAGGCGACCTGCGTCGGTACGCCGCCCGGAGCTGCGCTGAACAGTTCGAGCGCTGCGGGATTGTCGGTGACGGCGATATCCCATTTGGACAGGGCATCGCCCAGCGTCTTTTCGTGGACTGTCGGCAGGTCGGTGTTCAACAGGCCGGCCCGGTTGAGTTCGCCGAGGATCGCCATGATGCCGCCGGCGCGGTGCACGTCTTCCATGTGCACGTCGGCCTTGGCCGGTGCCACCTTGGAGAGGCACGGCACCTTGCGCGACAGACGGTCGATGTCGTCCATGGTGAAATCGACTTCGCCTTCGTGGGCGGCGGCGAGGATATGCAGGACGGTGTTGGTCGAGCCGCCCATGGCGATGTCGAGCGCCATGGCGTTTTCGAACGCGCCTTTGCTCGCGATCGTGCGGGGAAGGGCGGTGACGTCGTCCGCTTCGTAATAGCGCTTGGCGAGCGAGACGATCTCCCGGCCGGCACGCAGGAACAGCTTCTCGCGGTCGGAATGAGTGGCAAGCGTCGAGCCGTTGCCGGGCAGCGACAGGCCGAGCGCTTCGGTCAGACAGTTCATCGAATTGGCCGTGAACATGCCCGAGCAGGAGCCGCAGGTCGGGCAGGCGGAGCGCTCGATGATCTTGACGTCCTCGTCCGAGACCTTGTCGTCGGCAGCCGCAACCATGGCGTCGACCAAGTCGAGCGCGTGGATCTTGCCGTCGGAGAGCACGACCTTGCCTGCTTCCATCGGGCCGCCGGAGACGAAGATCGTCGGAATGTTGAGGCGTAGCGACGCCATCAGCATGCCGGGGGTGATCTTGTCGCAGTTGGAGATGCAGACCATGGCGTCGGCGCAGTGCGCGTTGACCATGTATTCGACCGAGTCGGCGATCAGTTCGCGCGACGGAAGCGAATAGAGCATGCCGTCGTGGCCCATGGCGATGCCGTCATCGACGGCGATCGTGTTGAATTCCTTGGCGACACCGCCGTTCGCTTCGATCTCGCGCGCGACCAGCTGGCCAAGGTCCTTCAAGTGGACGTGGCCCGGCACGAACTGCGTGAACGAGTTCACCACGGCGATGATCGGCTTGCCGAAATCGCTGTCCTTCATGCCCGTTGCACGCCACAAGCCGCGAGCGCCGGCCATGTTGCGGCCGTGGGTGGTGGTGCGGGAGCGATAGGCGGGCATGGACGTCTTCCTTGAACGTTAAGCCTGGGTAAGGGCGGATATGGGGAGCAGGGCTTACAATTGCAGCGGTTCCTATCGCAAAACTGCGCCCGCGTCACGATTTTCGTAACAATGTTTTCGTGTTTTTTCAGCGATGCAGCATCGAGCCGGTCCTGGGAAGAGGCACTCGACAAATAGAAACGCTGCTGGACACTTGCATCGGCAAGTTCACTGCGCAAACCTGCCGCTCTCCGGCAACGGGGACGGGTTTTTCATTCTAGACCAGCGGGCTTTTGCGGCCGGCGAGGTAATCCCTGTTCAGCGCGTCGGCAATATCTCTCGCATCGTCATGTTCAAGGCCGGTCAGATCACGCCCGTCCGACGCTGCCGGCAGGCGGGTGATAATGTCGACCACGGTCCATGTACCGTTCGTCTCCTGGCGCAGGCTGTAGCGGGGTTCGTTCATCGGCAGATGTCCTGTGGCGCCGTGTTCTTGAGGGGTTTCAACTGCGCTGGCAGCGCTTCGTAGTATGATCCGCCGGGAAACGGCAAAGTCAAATCGGCGGCAACGGCACGTCTGGAAGCGGCTCTTGAAAATCCAGGCAAGATCATCAGCGGGGGTGAAATGCAGTCGCACCCATGCGGCCGGCGCCACAGGTTCTGCGGATGACGGCGAGCCGGGTCGCGCGATGCCGGGGTCACATGAAGTTGCTTTCCCCGCCGGACGCATATCCGCCGGGGCCGATTCGATCGCCCTGATCGTCACGCGAGACCGCCGCTGGCTTATAGCCCCACAATCGAACGGCCGCGCCTAGCCCTGCTCGGAGCTGAGCGCGTGATGATCCCGCGTGGGCGGTATTCGCTGATGATATCCATAACCTGGAGGGGCTATTTTGCTTGCGCTCAGAGCGACGACTGTCTTCTCCGCCGAATTTTCAGTGTAGTCTCAAAAATCATTTTGTTGCGATAAGTAAGAAAAGGCGCCGGGGCATTTCGAAGGGCGGCTTCGATGAGCTTTTTTCTCATATAATGAACTGCTGCCTCCAATTCCTCGGTCCCGACGCTTGGATCTGCGGCTAATTTCTTGGCCACGGTTTTGGGCATCATGCTCTCCAATAAGCCGCATCATGCGGCTAGCGGAGACTATAGATCGCACAAAATTGATGAGAAGAGTCAGGAATGGCGGAAACCGTGATTGTCGTTACCAAAGGATAAATCATGCTCCAGATGGAGGCAGTTATCGATCACCGAGGGCTCTCCTTTGGCCCTCCGCCAGCGGTTGGCAAGACAACGTTCGGCTATCTCGACGCGACGACGCTTGCTCCCTCTCGCTGAGGAACTTCAAGTTCCAACGATTAAGCGAAGTTTGTCGCACCCCTGTCGAAGGGCGTGGTGATTTCGGGAACCGGCTGAACCTGATCGGCGCGGATCGTCAGAATGTCCAAGACGCCATCGACGACCAGACCGACAACCGTGTTGTGCATTTCTGCGGGAAGAGTTGGACTTTCTGAGAAAGCGGCTTCGGAAATTGTGGTGCGCGGCAATGCACCGCCCCCGAACCCCCGCCGTCATGGCGGTAAGAGATGCAGACCGAACCCTGTCGGATAACCCCAAATTCGGGGCGGCGTCCGAAGGGCGCAGAGAGAACCGGCTCGCGTCTCCCGCGTGTTCCCGTTTTCCGTTCACTACGCGCTTACTGGCAAATTCCGACAAAAACAAAGGGCTCGCCAATCTCTTGGCAAGCCCTTTGTTCTGGTAGGCAATTGGATGGTGGGCGTGACAGGGATTGAACCTGTGACCCCTACGATGTCAACGTAGTGCTCTCCCGCTGAGCTACACGCCCATCCGATGTCGGCGCATAGATCACAAAACCTCTTGTGGCGTCAATAGGCTTTTATCGGCTTTTTGACAGGAAGTTTTGCGACCCTGTGGACGCCTTGCAACCCGGGCTCAGGCGGCCAGCATCTTGTTCACTTCGTCGACGAGATCGCGCAGGTGGAACGGCTTGGAAAGCACCTTGGCGTCCTTTGGAGCCTTCGAATCGGGGTTCAGTGCGACGGCGGCGAAGCCGGTGATGAACATCACTTTCAGGTCCGGATCGAGTTCGGTCGCCCGGCGGGCAAGCTCGATGCCGTCCATTTCGGGCATGACGATGTCGGTCAGAAGGAGCGAGAACGGTTCTTCGCGCAGGCGGTCGTAGGCGCTTGCGCCATTGTCGAAGGACAACACCTTGTAGCCGGCCTTTTCCAGGGCTTTCACCAGGAAGCGGCGCATGTCGTTATCGTCTTCGGCGAGGAGAATTTTTGGACTCATGGATAAAGCCGTTGCACCTTACGTGTCGATGTCGGGAATAGCGGTGACTTGATGAAACCGCATGCGAGTAAATATCCGGTGAAGACACGGGGTCAAGCCCCGCTCACTGGCAGGAAACGACTATGGACACGAATGCTGCCAACTGGCAACATACACGAAGCACCAAGATTGTGACATGGTAAAAAAGGGCTGCGATGACGCAGAACGTTAGCGAAACCGAACAGTTCGAAGTTCGCGAACCGGAACAGCAGCGCATTCCCTTTGTGTTCAATTCTCCCCATAGCGGCCGGATTTATACCCAATCTTTTCTTGAGCAGTCGCGTTTGGACGACCTGTCGATCCGCCGCTCGGAAGATCATTTCGTCGATGAGCTGTTCCATTCGGTGACGGATCTCGGCGCGCCGCTGTTGCTTGCGCATTTCCCGCGCGCCTTTCTCGACGTCAACCGCGAGCCTTATGAACTCGACCCGCGCATGTTCGATGGCGCCCTGCCGCCGCATGCCAATATCAGCTCGATGCGGGTGGCCGGCGGGCTCGGGACGGTGCCGCGGCTGGTGGCGGAAAACATGGAAATCTACCGTGGCCGCTTTCCTGTCGCCGAGGCGCTGGAGCGGATCGAAACCATCTACAAGCCTTATCATGCCTGCCTGCGACGGCTGATCGCCCGCACCCACGTCCAGTTCGGGCTGGCGGTGCTGATCGACTGCCATTCGATGCCGGGTAATATCCGGTTGGCAGGTACCGGACAGCGGCCGGATTTCATCATCGGAGACCGCTACGGCACCAGCGCCTCCGCCGACCTGTCGCGCGCCGCCGTCTCGATGCTCGAAGACCTCGGCTTTTCGGTCGCCCGCAACAAGCCCTATGCCGGCGGCTTCATCACCGAGCATTACGGCCGGCCAGCGCGCGGGCTGCACGCCCTGCAGATCGAGATCAACCGCGGTCTCTATGTCGATGAGGCGACGCTGCAGAAGAAGAAGGACTTTGCGATGCTGGCTCACGCCATCGGTGTCTTCCTCGGCGGCCTTGCGGCACATGTGGACAAATATGCTGGAAATTCTTCTCTGGCGGCCGAATAACGCCGCGGTCCTCCCCAAATCAAAAATCCGGGCAAAAAAAACCGCGCTTGTGGCGCGGCTAAGTCTAGGGAGGAAACACCCAAGGAGGGTATTTACAGCCACAAGTGACTGTAGGGAAAAGTTAATATTGCAGCGCACAATTGTCAAGTGAGTTCAGGGCCTCGTTTGCTGCGATGCGCCATTTCCGGTGATGAGAAATTGCCAAAATAGCTCGGTTCCGAAGCGCTCCGGCGATTTTTGAGGTACGTTCTTCGGGAATCTTGCGCCGTGCCGCTTTCTCTTAGGGCGAATCCGCCGCATTTTTCCTAATTTTCGGGGACAGACTTCTTTTTTAAAAAAATCTGCAATAAGCACGTTAAGCATCCCTTTCCTCGATTTTCGTGAGGCTCCATGCTGCCGGACCGTGAATTTTTCGATCGCCTCGCCGACGCGGCCAAGGCGGAAACCCTGCCGCGATTCCGCACCGGCATCAGCGTTGCCAACAAGGAGGCGGCCGGCTTCGATCCGGTGACGGAAGGCGACCGTGCCGCCGAAGCGGCGATCCGCAACCTGATCGAAAGCCATTTTCCCGATCATGGCATTCTCGGCGAGGAGTTCGGCAATGTCGGGCTTGACCGGGATTATGTCTGGGTCATCGATCCGATCGACGGCACCCGCGCCTTCATCTCCGGCCTGCCGGTCTGGGGAACGCTGATCGGTCTCTACCACAAGGGCGAGGCGGTGATGGGGCTTATGGACCAGCCGTTTACCGAGGAGCGCTACTTCGCCGATGGCAAGGATGCGTTTTATCGCGGCCGGGACGGCAACAGGAAGATCGCCACACGCCCCTGCGCCGACCTCGGCCAGGCGATCCTGTTCACGACGTCGCCGCATCTCTATACCCGCGACATCAAGACCCGCTTCGAAGCCGTTCAGAGCAAGGTGCAGCTCGCCCGCTACGGCTGCGATTGCTACGCCTTCGCGCTGCTCGCCTCCGGCCATATCGACCTCGTCATCGAATGCGGCCTGAAGCCCTATGATGTCGGCGGGCTCATCCCGCTGATCGAACAGGCCGGCGGCATCGTCACCGACTGGAACGGCGGGCCTGCGGAAATGGGCGGCGAAATCATCGCCGCCGGCAGCGCCGAGGTTCACCAACAGGCGCTGGCGATCCTAAAGGGCTGAATGCTCGACGCTCTCGCCGGATGGCTCGTCCATGTCCGTCATCGCCATATCGGCGCTGCTGCCGGGAATGAAGGCTTCGATGGCGGCGATGGCCTGGGCGCGGTAGTAATCTGCCTCCTGCAGCAGTTCGTGGCGGGCACCATCAATGGGAATCATGTGGCCGGCGCGGAAGTTGCGGGCGAGGTTCTCGACGGCAAGGTGCGGCACGAGCTGGTCCCGCGTCGGGGCAAGGATGATGGTGGGCACGCGGATCTGCGTCAGGTGCTCGCGGCTGGTCGTGCGCTTGATCGCCTTGAAGGTTTCGTGCAGCCAGCGGGCAGTCGGCGGCCCCAGTGCCAGTTCGGGATGCGTGTCTGTCAGCGCCTTGTTGCGGGCAAAGCGCCGGGCATCCGACGTTAGCGGGTTTTCCGAAAACGGTAGTGAACCGTTGTCGCGCATCAACGGCAGGAAGCCGAGCCCGCACAAGCTGAAGGCGGCTGCGAGACAACTGATCGTGCCGTGCCCCAGCTTCTGGCCGCCAAGCGCAACGAAGGGCGCCAGGATCGCCAGGCGATCGATGCGGCTGGCGAGCAGCGGCGCCTGCGACAGGGCGATCAATGCGCCCATGGAATGGGCAAGCATGAAGAAGGGCAGGCGTGTATCGGGCAGCACGATCTTGTCGAGGAAAATGGTGAGGTCGCGCTCGTAGTCCGAAAAGCGGCGGACATGGCCGCGGCGGGGCGTCCTCAGCAGGCGTTCCGAGCCCGCCTGGCCGCGCCAATCGAAGGTCGCGACCCAGAGGCCCCGCGCCGTCAATTCGGTGATGGTCTCGGCATATTTCTCGATCGATTCATTGCGGCCCTGGAGAAGCACGACAGTGCCCTTGGCAACCGGCGCATCGCATTTAAAAATCGCGTAGCGGATTTTCTTGGCCCCGGCGCCCTCGAAGAAGCCTACGGTGTGATTGTCGGGGATCGGATTGTCCGGGGTGGAATGAAGGGTGGGCATCATGGGCAAGATCGGTCCGGCGGGTCTCCGCAAGGTGTGCGCTGATAACAGACTCTATACTTGGGGGAGTCCGATTAAGGAAGTGTGCAGGCACAGCATTGGCACCAGGGATAGGCGAGCGGGCGCCGGCCGTCAAAGAAAAAGGGCCGGAAACGGTGGGGACTGATTTACCGTTCCCGGCCGGAGACAGTCGGTCGGCTGAAGGCGGGCAGCGTGCGGGAGAAGGGACGTTCACCGTGCTGCCTGCCTTGTCTTCCGATAATGCCATATTAGCGTATGGAATCTGAATGCCGCCGGAACCATCCGTTCATCCTGCGTTTATCGAAAAGGCCGCGTTTTTCGGCGGTGGAACCTGATTTCGGGGTCTTGAAGGCCGGAAAAACAATTCCCATCTCATCACTGCGGGTGCCGAAGACGGGCCCGTTTAACCGGCTTTGCCCTCGCCGCTTTCGGGATGACAAAGCCATGATCGCTAACAGTTGCTCTCAAGAGGACATCATGCGTCACGTTGATTTTTCCCCCCTCTACCGTTCCACGGTCGGCTTCGACCGCCTCTTCACCATGCTTGACAGCCTCGGCCAGCCGGACCAGTCGCAGACCTATCCGCCCTACAATATCGAGCGGACCGGTGAAGACACCTACCGGATCACCATGGCTGTCGCCGGTTTCGACGAAAGCGAGCTTTCGATCGAAGCGCGCGAGCACACGCTGACCGTCAAGGGTGAGAAAGGCGAAGAAAAGGCACCGGAAAACCAGTTCCTGTATCGCGGCATCGCCAAGCGCGCCTTCGAGCGCCGCTTCCAGCTCGCCGATCACGTGGAGATCCAGTCCGCTTCGCTGAAGAACGGCCTGCTTCACATCGATCTCCTGCGCGAGATCCCGGAAGCTGCCAAGCCGCGCAAGATCGGTATCACCGTTGCGCAGTCGCAGCCGAAGCAGATCGAAGCGACCCAGGTCGAAACCGCCAAGTAAGCGTTCGAGCATCGATCAAGAGATGAAGAAACGGCGTCCGGGAGGGCGCCGTTTTTTATTTGGGGTGCCGCGGGCAGGGCTTAGCAGGCCGTGATAAATCGCTCCACGTCCTCGTTGGTCGTCGCGAAGCTAGTGACCAGACGATAAAGGCCTTCGTCGGCCGCGATCGATCCTGCCAATGTGTGTGGCACGGGCCAGTCGTAGAAGACGGCACCCTTTTCTTCCAGCTTTTTCGCCGCGTCCTTCTTCAGGATGGCAAAGAGTTCATTGGAACCGCTCGGCCAGGCAAGCCGTGCGTCTGTCGATGCGTCGATGCCGTCGGCCAGCCGATTCGCCATGCCGTTTGCGTGCCGGGCGAGGTCGAGCCAGAGGCCACCTCCGAGATAGGCATCGAACTGGGCGGCGATGAAGCGGGACTTGGAGAAGAGTTGGCCGGAGCGCTTGCGCAGATAATGCATCTGGCCGGCCATTGCGGTGTCGAACAGGATGAGCGCCTCGGCACACCAGCAGCCGTTTTTCGTGCCACCGAAGGAGAGCAGGTCGATGCCGCGTTTCCAGGTCATTTCAGCCGGGCTGACGTCGAGCGTCACCAGCGCATTGGCAAAGCGCGCGCCGTCCATGTGGAGAGGCAGTTTGAATTTCCTTGCGATGTGCGCGATCGTGTCGATCTCATCGAGACTGTAAACCGTGCCGGCCTCGGTGGCCTGCGTCATCGTGATTGCCATCGGCTGTCCGCCATGGACGAAGCCGGGCGGGAAGCGCTTGATCTCGGCCTCCAGCCTCACGGGATCGACCTTGCCGAGCGGACCATCGACCGGGGTCAGGCGGCTTCCATGAGAGAAAAATTCCGGCGCGCCGCATTCATCGACATTCACATGCGCTTCGCGATGGCAGAAGATGTGGCCGCCCGGGCGGTTGACGCTGGAAAACGCCAGCGAATTGGCTGCCGTTCCGGTCGCGACGAAGAAGACGGCGACGTCGCGTTCGAATACGTCGGAAAGTGTCTTCTCCACCTTTTTATCGAGGTCACTGGTGCCGTAGGCAGAGGCGAAGCCGCCAGCCGCCTTGACCAGGCTTTCGGCAATCACGGGATGGGCGCCCGCCCAATTGTCGGAGGAGAAGATCATCGATGTGTTCCTGTGGTTTCCGGGCGCAAGCTCCGGCGGAATTGGGGTAGCGCCGACCATAAAGAAGCTGGAGCGGCAATCAACCGGAACTGCCAGATAGGGACAATGTCAGACCAGTTTGAAACCAAATTGAAGAAAACGGCGGGTTGGCGAAAGAAAATTACAAAAATGCGAAATTAACCGCAATGTTCAGCAAAATCGCCCAGAATATTTTATATTGGTACCCTTGCGGTCTGGGGAGCTTTCTGGCATAGAGCCTATGAAATAGGACAGTCTTGCTGTCCTATTTCGGTCTCAAGACCGGAAAGACGCCGGGAAGCCCCGCAAAGCGGTGGCCGGCTGACGATTGTCAACCGCGCCGGACGCTCGATTGTCCGGGCTGACGTGGCAATTGCGATGGTCGCGAGCACTCTTTGCCTGATGCAGTAAATGCTTCATTTGCGACCGGATCAGGATCATGCAACGATAATGCCGGCGCCGGCCTGGAACGGGTAACCTGCCCGCAAAAGCCTGCCTGGACTGCGGAAAATCCGGTCTCAAGCCGGGTCAACAGGAGGAAGACGATGACGGACTTTACGCCATCCACCGAAACTGGACTCAACACTGTGCGCCAAACGGCGACGGTTGAGAAAGACGCCGCATTCCCGTTCGGCCTGCCGAAAAAACAGGGCCTTTACGACCCGAAGAACGAGCATGACGCCTGCGGCGTCGGTTTCGTCGCGCATATGAAGGGTCAGAAGTCGCACCAGATCGTCAAGGATGGCCTGTTCATCCTGGAGAACCTGACGCATCGCGGCGCCGTCGGGGCCGATCCGTTGATGGGCGACGGCGCAGGCATTCTGGTGCAGATTCCCGACCGCTTCTTCCGCGAGGAAATGGCTCTTCAAGGTGTCACGCTGCCGAAGGCCGGCGAATATGCCGTCGGTTACCTGTTCATGCCGCAGGACGAGGCCCAGATTGCCCATTTCAAGCAGGTGATCGCCGACGTCGTCGCCGAAGAAGGGCAGACGCTGCTCGGCTTCCGCGAAGTGCCGGTCGACAATTCCTCTCTCTCCAAGGCGCCGGAAATCGCCGGAACCGAGCCGCATCATCTGCAGGTGTTCATCGGCGCCGGCCGCCATGCGGCGACCAATGCCGAGTTCGAACGCCGCCTGTTCACGCTGCGCAAGGTGATCTCCAACCGTATCTATGATGCCTTCCATGGTGCCGAGACCGGCTTCTATCCGGTATCGCTGTCGTCGAAGACCATCGTCTACAAGGGCATGTTCCTCGCCTATCAGGTGGCTGCCTATTTCAAGGATCTGGCCGACCCGCGCTTCGAATCGGCAGTGGCGCTGGTGCACCAGCGGTTCTCAACCAACACCTTCCCCTCCTGGAAGCTGGCGCATCCGTACCGCATGGTCGCCCATAACGGCGAAATCAACACGCTGCGCGCCAATGTCAACTGGATGGCCGCGCGGCAGGCATCGGTGTCCTCGCCTTTGTTCGGCGACGACATCTCCAAGCTCTGGCCGATCTCCTATGAGGGCCAGTCGGATACGGCCTGTTTCGACAACGCGCTCGAATTCCTCGTGCAGGGTGGCTATCCGCTGTCGCACGCCGTCATGATGCTGATCCCGGAAGCCTGGGCCGGCAACCAACTGATGGCGCCGGCACGCAAGGCCTTCTACGAATATCATGCTGCCCTGATGGAGCCGTGGGACGGTCCGGCCGCCGTCTGCTTCACCGACGGCAGCCAAATCGGCGCGACACTCGACCGCAACGGTCTGCGCCCGGCCCGTTATCTCGTCACCGATGACGACCGCGTCATACTGGCGTCCGAAGCCGGCACCTTGCCGGTGAAGGAAGAAAGCATCGTCAAGAAGTGGCGCCTGCAGCCGGGCAAAATGCTGCTGATCGACATGGAGGAAGGTCGCATCATCTCCGACGAGGAGGTGAAGTCGAACCTTGCCAACGCGCATCCCTACCGTCAGTGGCTGGACAACACCCAGCTCATTCTGGAGGATCTGAAGCCTGTCGAGCCGCGGGCGCTGCGCCGCGACGTGTCGCTGCTCGATCGCCAGCAGGCGTTCGGCTACAGTCAGGAAGACACCAAGATCCTGATGTCGCCGATGGCGACGACCGGCCAGGAGGCAATCGGCTCGATGGGTACCGACACGCCGATCTCGGCTATGTCGGACAAGGCGAAGCTGCTCTACACCTATTTCAAGCAGAATTTTGCGCAGGTCACCAACCCGCCGATCGACCCGATCCGCGAGGAACTGGTGATGAGCCTCGTCTCCTTCATTGGTCCGCGCCCGAATATTCTCGATCATGCCGGCATGTCGCATGCCAAGCGGCTGGAAGTGCGCCAGCCGATCCTGACCAATGGCGACCTGGAAAAGATCCGCTCGATCGGCCACACCGAAGACCGGTTCGACACCAAGACGCTCGACTTCACCTATGACGTCGCGCGTGGCGCCGAAGGCATGCCGGAAATTCTCGACCGGCTCTGCGAGCGGGCGGAAGCGGCCGTCCTTGGCGGTTACAACATCATCGTGCTCTCCGACCGCCAGATCGGCCCGGATCGCATTGCGATCCCGGCGCTTTTGGCAACCGCGGCCGTGCACCATCACCTGATCCGCAAAGGGCTGCGCACCTCCGTCGGTCTTGTCGTCGAGAGCGGCGAACCGCGCGAAGTGCATCATTTCTGCCTGCTGGCGGGCTTCGGCGCCGAAGCGATCAACCCGTATCTCGCCTTCGATACGCTCACCGACATGCACAAGCGCGGCGAGTTTCCGAAGGAAGTCGATGGCGGCGAAGTCGTCTATCGCTACATCAAGGCGGTCGGCAAGGGCATTCTCAAGGTCATGTCCAAGATGGGCATCTCGACCTACCAGTCCTATTGCGGCGGCCAGATATTCGACGCTATCGGGCTCTCGTCGGAGCTCGTCGACCGCTATTTCTTCGGTACCGCGACGCAGATCGAGGGCATCGGCCTTGCGGAGATCGCCACGGAAACCTTCAACCGTCACAAGGCGGCTTTCGGTCCCGATCCGATCCTTGCCAACACGCTCGACATCGGCGGCGAATACGCCTACCGCATGCGCGGTGAAGGCCATGCCTGGTCGCCGGACGCCGTTGCCTCGCTGCAGCACGCCGTGCGCGGCAATGCCGTCGACCGGTACCGGGAATTCTCCGAAATGGTGAATGGTGCGGCGCTGCGCATGAACACTATTCGCGGTCTGTTCTCGATCACAAGCGCGGACGGCCGCAAGCCGATCCCGATCGACGAGGTGGAGCCGGCCGCCGACATCGTCAAGCGCTTCTCGACCGGGGCGATGTCCTTCGGCTCGATCAGCCGCGAGGCCCATACGACGCTGGCGATCGCCATGAACAGCATCGGCGGCAAGTCCAACACCGGCGAAGGCGGCGAGGAAGCCGATCGCTACTTCCCGCTGTATGATGGTTCGCCGAACCCCGAGCGTTCAGCCATCAAGCAGGTGGCGTCCGGCCGCTTCGGCGTGACGACCGAATATCTGGTCAATGCCGACATGCTGCAGATCAAGGTGGCGCAGGGTGCCAAGCCCGGCGAGGGCGGCCAGCTGCCCGGCCATAAGGTGGACGCGACGGTTGCCAAGACCCGGCATTCGACGCCGGGCGTTGGCCTGATCTCGCCACCGCCGCACCATGACATCTACTCGATCGAGGATCTGGCGCAGCTGATCTACGACCTGAAGAACGTCAACCCGGAAGCAGACGTTTCGGTAAAGCTCGTCTCCGAAGTCGGTGTCGGTACGGTTGCGGCCGGTGTTGCCAAGGCGCGCGCCGATCACATCACCATCTCCGGCTATGACGGCGGCACCGGTGCCTCGCCGCTGACCTCGCTGAAGCATGCCGGCTCTCCCTGGGAAATCGGCCTTGCCGAGACCCATCAGACGCTGGTGTTGAACGGGCTTCGCTCGCGTATCGCGCTGCAGGTCGATGGGGGTCTCAAGACCGGCCGTGACGTCATCATCGGTGCGCTGCTCGGAGCCGACGAGTTCGGCTTCTCGACGGCGCCCTTGATTGCCGCCGGCTGCATCATGATGCGCAAGTGCCACCTCAACACCTGTCCGGTGGGCGTGGCGACGCAGGACCCGGTCCTGCGCAAGCGCTTCAAGGGTGCGCCGGAGCATGTGGTCAACTACTTTTTCTTCGTCGCCGAGGAAGTGCGCGAAATCCTCGCCTCGCTCGGCTTTGCCAAGTTCGACGACATCATCGGCCTTTCCGAACTGCTCGAGAAGGACGCGATGATCTCGCACTGGAAGGCCAATGGTCTCGATTTCAGTCGTATCTTCTACAAGGTCGATGCGCCGAAGGAGAAGACCTACTGGACCGAGAAGCAGAACCATCCGATCCACGACATCCTTGACCGCAAGCTGATTGCCGCCGCGCAGCCGGCGCTGGAATCAAAGACCCCGGTCTCGATCGAGGTTGACATCAGGAACGTCGACCGTTCGGCTGGCGCCATGCTGTCGGGAGAAGTCGCCAAGCGCTATCGCCACAAGGGGCTCAAGGATGACACGATCTCGGTGAAGCTGCGCGGCACGGCCGGCCAGTCCTTCGCGGCCTTCCTGGCGCGCGGCATTACCTTCGAACTGATCGGCGACGGCAACGACTATGTCGGCAAGGGCCTCTCGGGTGGCCGCATCGTCGTGCGCCCGCCGGAAACCTCGAAGATCGTCGCAGCCAAGTCGATCATCGTCGGCAACACGGTGCTCTATGGTGCCATCTCCGGTGAATGCTACTTCAACGGTGTTGCCGGCGAACGCTTCGCGGTCCGCAACTCCGGTGCCATCGCGGTCGTCGAAGGCGTGGGTGATCACGGCTGCGAATACATGACCGGCGGCGTGGTCGTCGTTCTCGGCGAGACGGGCCGCAACTTCGCGGCCGGCATGTCGGGCGGCGTCGCCTATGTGCTGGACGAGAGCGAGGACTTCGCCAAGCGCTGCAACATGGCGATGGTCGAGCTCGAGCCGGTTCCGGAAGAGGACGACATGCTGGAGAAACTGCATCATCACGGCGGCGATCTCATGCACAAGGGCAGGGTGGACATATCCGGCGATATGACGCGCCATGACGACGAGCGGCTCTATCAGCTGATCTCGAACCATCTGCACTACACGGGTTCGCCGCGGGCCAAGGAGATTCTCGACCACTGGGTCGAGTTCCGGCCGAAATTCCGCAAGGTCATGCCGGTCGAGTACCGGCGTGCGCTGGAGGAAATGGAGCGCATGCGGATGGGCGTCGCGGCGGAGTAAGCCGCGGCTGCCATTCATCGGGTGATTTCGGCGGGGTGTTACGGTCGCTGTTCCGGCGATCGCGTTCATGGCGAACGACGAGATCAATATGGAATTCATCGGGCCGGGTGCGCTGATCGGCTTCGCCTACTGATACTGGGGTCCCGCGTGGCCTCCTCTATGATATAAGGGACGAAACATGGGTAAGGTTACAGGTTTCATGGAAATCGACCGGCAACTGGCGAAGTACCAGCCGGCGTCGGACCGCATTCGGCATTTCCGCGAATTCACGATCCCGATGTCGGACCCGGAAGTGCAGAAGCAGGCCGCGCGCTGCATGGACTGTGGCATCCCCTATTGCCACGGCCCGACCGGCTGCCCGGTGCACAACCAGATCCCCGACTGGAACGATCTCGTCTACAACGGCAACTGGGACGAGGCGATCCGCAACCTGCACTCGACCAACAATTTTCCGGAGTTCACCGGCCGCATCTGCCCCGCTCCCTGCGAGGAAGCCTGTACGTTGAACCTCGAGGACGCGCCGGTCGCGATCAAGACCGTCGAGCAGGCGATCGCCGACAAGGCCTATGAGATGGGCTATATCGTGCCGCAGCCGGCGGTGACGAAGACCGGCAAGAAGGTTGCGGTCATCGGATCCGGCCCGGCCGGCATGGCCTCGGCGCAGCAGCTCGCCCGCGCCGGTCACGAGGTTCATGTCTATGAGCGCGAAAGCAAGCCCGGCGGCCTGCTGCGTTACGGCATTCCGGACTTCAAGATGGAGAAGAACTTCATCGACCGCCGCGTCGATCAGATGCGCGGCGAGGGTGTCACCTTCCATTGCGGCGTCAATATCGGCGTCGACCGCACCGTCGACAGCCTGATCGAGGAACATGACGCAGTGCTTTACTGCGGCGGTTCGGAGACGCCGCGCAATGCCGGCATTCCCGGTGTTGATTTTGCCGGCGTGCATGACGCGATGCCTTACCTCGTCCAGCAGAACCGCCGCGTCGGCCGCGAGAACATCGACAGCGTCGGCTGGCCGTCCGATCCGATCCTGGCCGGCGGCAAGCATGTCGTCGTCGTCGGCGGCGGCGATACCGCGTCGGACTGCGTCGGCACCGCTTTCCGCCAGGGCGCCGTCAAGGTCACCCAGCTCGACATTCGGCCGATGCCGCCGGAAAAGGAAGACAAGCTTGCCGTCTGGCCGTTTTGGGCAACGAAGATGCGCACCTCCTCCTCCCAGGCCGAAGGCGCAGTGCGCGAGTTCCAGGTGGCAACGCTCGAATTCGTCGGCGAAGACGGCATGCTGACGGGCGTCAAGTGCTGTCAGGTCGATGAGCGCCGCAAGCCGATCGCCGGCACGGAATTTATCATCAAGGCCGATCTTGCCTTCATCGCCATCGGCTTCAGCGGCCCGTTCACCGACAGCGTGCTGAAGGATCTCGGCGACAAGCTGACGATCAACACAGACCGCCGCGGCTCGACCAATGTCGTCGCGGACGACAAGGACTACCGCACCTCGGTCGACAAGCTCTGGGTGGCCGGCGACGTGCGCCGCGGCCAGTCGCTGGTCGTCTGGGCGATCCGCGAAGGCCGCCAGGCGGCCCGCGCCGTCGATGAGGCGCTGATGGGCTCGACGGTGCTGCCGCGGTAGGGTAGGGCGTTGTAAGGGACCGACTGAGGTAACTCGATCAGCGGCATGCGGTGCTCCCACGAGAAGCGCCGCATATTCATGTTCGCGATAGCGCGTGTTCTACGGCCACGATCATGCGAAGCCTAAGAACAGGGCCATCGACCGATTGACGGCAATCATTGTTTCGTCGTCGATCCGGCCGAACGCCTCTCCAAGTCGGTCGCGCTTTACGGTCATGATCTTGTCGATCATGACCTGTGACGTCTTACGGAGGCCGTTTTCACGTGTTGGTTCGGTGGTCAACCGGATCAAGGGCGCGTTGACCAGCGTGCCGGAAACCAGCAGGACGGTGACGGTGGCGTTCCTGTCGAATTGATCCGACTGAATGATAAAGGCCGGGCGGGGCTTACCGAAATCGCCGAGCATCGCGACTGTGACAAGATCGCCCCGCCTCATGCGTTGTCGGTATCCAGGTCGGCAAGGGCGGCATCCATGAAGTCCCGTAACTCTTGATCGATCGCATCGGCCTTCGCAACCAACAGCGATTGACGGCGGCATTGCTCGGTGAATCCTGGTCGCCTTGTGTCGGGAACCCATATCTGCAAAGGCCGCAGTCCTGCCGCGCGCAGACTCTCCCGGCGCTTTTGTCAATCAACAGCCCCGGTTGCGGGATGCGTGGCACGCCACGAGGTCTCCTCAATTCCTCATCACCGGGTTGCTGATCACCGTCTCCGGTTTCGCCAGGCGGAAATCATCGACGCGTCCGACCGGAGCATCGGCGATCTCGCCCTTTTCGACCAGGCGGTCGCGCGGGCTCTTGCCGCTGGTGAGCGGTGCCGTGCCGCCGAGAAGGGTCGCGCCGCCATCGAGATCGGGATCATCGAGGCTGATCGGCTGGGTCTGGAGGATGTCTTCGTTGGCGGTGGGGGCAGCCACGACGAGGTCTTTCAGCCCGTCGGCACCCGGAACGTCTTGCGTCGAGACGGCCGCGTCGCCGAGCAGTTTGCGGATGTCCTTCTCGACGTAGAAGGCAAGCTTGCGCTTGCCGGCCTTCGTCAGGTTGATGCCGTCTGAGCCGCGCAGGCGAACCTGCTGGCCGTTGATGTCAGACCCGGTCATGACGAATTTGCCGCTCTCGTCGACAAAACCGTCCCAGATATCGATGAAGCTGCCGCCGACTTTTTCAGTTTCCGCACGAAAGATGCCGTTCAGGGTAACCATGTCGGCGGTCATTGCGGTGGACTGGAAGGGCGGCATACCGACCCAAAGCAGGGGGATATTCTCGCTGCGGGCGAGTGCTGCGAAGGCGCCGGTGCGGCGCGTGTATTCGGCAAGCCAGCGGTCGGCACGGAATTTTTCCTTTTCCCCGTCGATCGACATCTGCTGGCGTTCGTTGGCACCGAGGCTGACGATGATGATCGATGGGCTCACCTCGGCGACATAAACCGGCAGGTTTTCCGGCCAGTTGAAATAATCCTCGCGCACCAGGCCAGAGGAGCCGTTGGCGCGGGTTTCGATGACGACACCGGGCGTCGTCTCGAAGGCAACTTTCAACCCGTCACCGAGACTGCCGGCCATGAAATCGCCGACGACCAGAACCTTCTTGGCATTTTCCAGTTTTTCAACCACGACGGGGGCGGGCTCGACCGGAGCGGGCTTGGTCTTCTGCTTTATTTTTCGTGGCTTCTGGCGCTGTTGCGGCTGCCTCTGCCGGGGCTCGTAGATCGGAACGTCTTCATAGACGGGCGGTGGCCGCCGCCGGCCGAAACCGAACAACATGTCGATGATCGATCGGCGCTCCTGAGCACCGGCCTGTCGCGGTGGCTCCATCACGAATGCCGTGGCGCCGACCGCGATGACGATCAGGCCATTGAGCAGCCAATTCACGCCGCGTCTGAATGCCGTTTTCGTGCTCATGAAACTGTCCAGGGCGTCTTTCGCGCTAAAGCCAATGCGGCGCACCGGCATGGGCAGCCTTCTGTATCCGCCGATCGTGGCGCAGGAATGCGCCGCAATTGAGGGCTAGTTCCGCAGAGCCTTCAACAGATGTTGTGTCGGTTCGCCGTCCGGTGCGAGACCGTTGCGGCTCTGAAAGGCCTGGATGGCGGCCTTTGAACCGGTGCCGAAATTGCCGTCGACTTCGCCGTCATAATAGCCGAGTGATTTCAGGCGGGACTGCAACTCGAACTTCTGCTTGATGTCGAGCGAACCGTCCGGGCGGCTCCAGGCCTGCAGCATGCCGCCGTAACCGGCGATTTCGTCGGCAAGCAGGCCGACGCCGAGCGCATAGGAATCGGATGCATTGTAGCGCTTGATGACGAAGAAGTTCTTGCTCATCAGGAAGCCCGGGCTGCCGGCTCCGCCGGGCATCTTCAGCTCCGCGCGCTGGCCACCATTGCGGAAACCCTTGCCGTTCGGGCGGGTGAAGCCGAGGGCGGCCCACTGGGCGAGCGTCTTCGTCTGGCCGGCATATTGGCTGCCGTCCCGCGGCGGGGCCACTTCGTAGCCCCAGGTCTGACCTGGCTGCCAGCCGTTCTTCTTCAACAGATTGGCAGCGGTTGCCAGCGCATCCGGCACGGAGTTCCAGATGTCCTTGTGACCGTTGCCGTCGGCGTCGATGGCGTAGAGCAGATAGCTGGTCGGGATGAACTGCGTGTGGCCCATGGCGCCTGCCCAGGAGCCGTTGAGTTCGCGCGGGCTGATGTCGCCGTTCTGCAGGATCTTCAATGCGGCAATCAACTGGGTCTTGGCATATTTGGCCCGTTTCGGATCGGCATAGGCAAGGGTCGCCAAGGCGCGCGGAACATAATGGAGGCGCTCGTCCTTTGCCAAGACCGCGCCATAGTTGGATTCCATCGACCAGATCGCCAGGAGGATGGTCTTGTCGATGCCGAAGTGGCGCTCCAGGGCGGCGAGCGTTCGGCCATGCTTGACCGCCATCTCCTGTCCGATCTTGCGCGTATAGGGGTTCACGCGGCTGTCGATATATTCCCAGATCTTGTGCTTGAATTCGGGCTGATAGCGTGCTTTCTCAAGCACGTCCGGATCGGGCGTCTTGATACCGGCGAAAGCCTGGCGATAGGTGGCCTTGGTGATCCCGCTCTTTGCCGCGGTGGCATAGAAGCTGTTGATCCAGGTCTCGAAACCGGCATCCGCCGCGGCGGGCGACGAGGCAAACAGGGCTGTGGCTGTGATGAACGCGGCGGCGGCACGGCAAAGGAGATTTTTTCGGGTCTTTGTCATCAGCTGTCGTTTCCGTTGGTCGGCGTTCCGCGCAAGATCATGTGGTTGATCGGCGGTACGCAAATTTACAGTCTTAGAGCCAGCTTCATGCACAGGCTACATGCATGTGGTTCCATTTTCGGGCCGTTCAGCCAAAAGGCAACCGCCAGAATGGGAATCTTACGAAAATGAAGTCAACAAATTCTTTACCATGAATAGGGGGTATCGGCTTCTTTCGCAAAAAAATAGCAATTTGCCGCTTAATCCCTATTGATAACAATTTGCCCCGTTTAAGATTGCAATGTCGTGATTCTGGAGATGTCAATGACTGACAAGCGTAAAGTTCGTAAGGCCGTATTCCCCGTGGCCGGTCTTGGAACAAGATTTCTGCCGGCGACCAAGGCCGTTCCCAAGGAAATGCTGACGGTCGTCGACAAGCCCATCATCCAGTATGTCGTCGACGAGGCGCTCGAGGCAGGCATTGAACATTTCGTTTTTGTCACTGGCCGCAACAAGCATGTGATCGAGGACTATTTCGACATTCATTTCGAGCTTGAGCAGACGCTGCGCGAGCGCAGCAAGAAGGCGGAGATGACGCTTCTGGCCCAGCAGCTGCCGAAGGCGGGCTCGGTGAGCTTTACGCGCCAGCAGGAGCCGTTGGGGCTCGGTCACGCCGTCTGGTGTGCCCGTGAGATCGTCGGCAACGAACCCTTCGCGCTGCTTTTGCCCGACATGATCATGCGTGGCGAGCCGGGCTGCATGAAGGGGATGATCGACCTCTATTCTGAGAGCGGCGGCAACATCATCGCGGTGGAGGAGTGCGAACCTGACCAGGCGCATAAATACGGCATCGTCGGCGTTGGCGAGAAGATCGGCGATGGCTTCCGCATCACCGGTATGGTCGAAAAGCCGGCCAAGGGCACGGCGCCGTCAAACTTCTTCATCAATGGCCGCTACATCCTGCAGCCGGAAATCTTCTCCATCCTGGAAAACCAGGAGCGCGGCGCAGGCAATGAAATCCAGCTCACGGACGGCATGCTGAAGCTGCTCAAGTCCCAGGACTTCGCCGGCTATCTGTTCCGCGGCGAGACCTACGACTGTGGCGCCAAGGATGGCTTCATTCTTGCGAACGTTGCATTTGCGCTTGAGCGCGCCGACATACGCCCTACCGTCGAAGCCAAGTTCAAGGCGCTTGTTTCGAAGCTGCAGTAAGTTCGCGTTCGATGAGAGAAGCCCGCCTGCAGCAAAAGCAGGCGGGTTTTACGTGTCTAACGTCGCAGCGTCAGGCCGACACCTACGCGTGCGACATTGGTCGCGGTGCCTATATCCTGCGTTGTGCGCTCGTAGCCGACATCGCCGGTCAGGGCGAGATAGCGGTTCAGGTCCCAGGTGAGGCCAGCGCCGGCGAGCCAGACCCTCTGGTCTTCCGAGACGCTGCCGGACGGATAGTTGCGGAAGGTCAGGCTGTTCGACAGGCGGGCCACCAGGTTCGAGCGCAATTCATGTGTCGCTTTGCTGCTCAGCGTATAGGCGAGCGCACCGCTGTCGCCGGGCGTGGTCGAAGGTTCGATGCCGGTCGAAATGCCGTAGGTTATGTTGGTCCCGCGCTGGGGCGACCAGTTGAGCAGGCCGTCGATGGTGAAGCCGCTCAGATTATCGAGGCGATTGTCGTCGAAGCGGTAGTTCTCGTAGCCGAGCGCGATTTCGCCGTTGAGCTTTTCGCCGAGACCGACCTCGACGCCGGCCCGGCCGCCATAGCTGTCATAGGAGCGCTCGAAACCGGACGTATCTGTTCGCAGATCGTAGATCGATTTTCCGGCCGAGGCTTCGATGAACGGGATGAGCGCCGGTGAAAGCTCATAGCCGACGCGCACGGTGGCTGCGCCCGCATTGCGGTTCCTATCCTGCATCGACAAGGTGGAGCCGTCGCTGAGATCCGCGTCGCCGTAGACGTAGCGGTCGAAATCCACCTTGGCGGAGCCGCGCAGGATGCCGAAGTCATGCGCAATGCCGGCGCCGAGCGTGTATTGATTGATGCCGGATTGACTGCTGGCGCCGCTGAGGGCATTCGGATCCGTCGCATCCTCGCGTTCGAAATGGTAGCCGGCCTTCAGCGTTCCCGTTGTATCGTTGCCGATATCGAGGCGCAGAGCGGCTTCAATGTCGGCGGTCGGCTCCGTCTCGCTGGAGCCGGAGACGTTGCGCTGCCAGGTGCCTTCGCCGGTCACGGACAGCTGGTGACGCGACCAGTCGGAGGTCAGCGTGCCTTTCAAACCGGTTTCGAGATAGCTGCGGCTTTCCTTCGAACTGCCGGTCTTGGTGCTTTCGTAGTTGAAGGTCTGGCCGAGGGTCGGCTTCAGGATGAAGCTGCCGAGCCGGATGCCCGGGGCATCGTTGCGTTCGAGATCGAGCTGCGAGCGCAGGCCATCGACGGTGTTTTCGCGCAGATTGGTGCGGGCCATATCCTCATCGATTATCGGATCGTTGAGCAGCGGTTCGCCTGCATCTGTGCTGATCGAGCCGGTGGTGAGGGCATCCTGGCCGGTCGCGGTTCCAGCGGCTGCGGCAGCGTTGGTATTCGTCGTGCCGGGTGTGGTCGTTTCAGGGTCATCGCTGGAAGCCGTTGTGCCGGTACCGGAGGATGCTGGAACAAGAGCTTGAGCGGAAACGATGCAGGGCGAGAGCATCGCGCAGCCGGCAACGAGCCAGGCGGCGGCAGCCGGGCGCAGGACGCAAGTCCTCTTCGTGCGTGGAAAGATTGGCGTCATATGCCCGGAAATCCGTTTACCAGTATTTAGCAACGGTAAACGGATGTAGTTAACCGTTCCTTTCCGAAACGGCTTTTCGGCTTTAATTTCAGGCGCTTTCCACGGTCAGTTGGCCACCGCTGCTGCCGGTCACTTTGACGCGGGCGCCGGCGGGCAGGTCCGGCCCGCTGACGGTCCATGTCGTGTCGTCGAGCCGGATCCGGCCGCGGCCTTCGGTGATTGGCTTTTCAAGCACGGCTGTGCGGCCGATCAGGCGGGCACCGCGCTGGTTGAGGAGCGGTTCGTCCGACGTATCGGCGGAGCGGGCAAGGAGGCGGCGCCCGGCGAAAACCGCCGCGACGGAGAGAATGGCGAAGAACACCAGTTGTGCCTGCCACATCCAGAAGCTGGTTTCCCAGAGCAGCAGGGAGACGGCACCGGTCAGGATGGCAGCAATGCCGATCCAGACGAGGAACATGCCGGGCGCGACGATTTCGGCTGCCAGCAGCATGAGACCCAGCGCCCACCAGCCCCAGGGGCCGAGTTCAAGGATGATGCGCTCGATCATGGATCAGCTTTCCTGTTGGGGTGTTGCAAAGGGATTGCGGACGGGCGCCGTGCGTGGCGTCGTCTGCCGCACGGGGGCCAGCGAATTGCCGCCATCGCCGAACACGTCCCTGGCAATCGCGCCGATACCGCCGAGCGAGCCGATCAGCGAGGAGGCTTCCATCGGCATCAGGACGATCTTCGAATTCGGGGCGGTGCCGATCGCCGCCATGGCTTCCGTGTATTTCTGCGCGACGAAATAGTTGATCGCCTGCACGTCGCCGGCGGCGATCGCCTCCGACACCATCTTGGTGGCCTTGGCTTCGGCTTCCGCCAGGCGTTCACGCGCTTCGGCATCGCGGAACGCTGCCTCGCGTTGGCCTTCGGCCTGCAGGATCGCCGATTGCTTGGCGCCCTCGGCGCGCAGGATCTGCGCGTTGCGCGAGCCCTCGGCTTCCAGCACCTGGGCGCGTTTCTCGCGCTCCGCCTTCATCTGCCGCGCCATGGCATCGACCAGATCCTTGGGCGGCTGGATATCCTTGATCTCGACGCGGGTGACCTTGATACCCCAGGGGCCGACAGCCTCATCGACGACGCGCAGCAGCTTGTCGTTGATCGTGTCGCGGTTGGACAGGAGCTCGTCGAGGTCCATCGAGCCCATGACGGAGCGGATGTTGGTCATGGTGAGGTTCAAAATGGCCGTCTGCAGGTCGGAGACCTGATAGGCGGCCTCGGCGGCGTTGAGCACCTGGTAGAAGGCAACGGCGTCGGCCGACACGCTCGCATTGTCGCGGGTGATGACCTCCTGCGTCGGCACGGCGAGCACCTGCTCCATCACGTTCATCCTGGCGCCGATGCCGTCGATGAAGGGAATGATGATATTGAGGCCCGGCTCAAGCGTCTTCGTATATCGGCCGAACCGCTCGACCGTGTAGCGGTAGCCTTGCGGGACTGTTTTGACCCCTTTGAAAATGAGAAGAACGGCGAGCACCACAAGTACAACGACAGCAATATCCAGTCCGGCCAGTGGCATTAGGTGTTCTCCTGTTGGGTGCATCCTGTTGTTGAGCGCACTTTAGGATAAGACGTGGCCGTTGGCTGCCTTATTTGCAAGGATTGCGAGAATTTCTTGCAGCGCTGTTCTGGTCTCTCTCCACCTCCCCCTCAAGAGGAGGGTGGTCAGGCCCAGCCCATCAATTCCCGGCGCACGACACCCTCCAGCACCCTCATGCCGCCCGGGCTGTCGTTGAGGCAGGGGATATGGGTGAACTTCTCGCCGCCGTTGTGATGGAAGCTCTCGGCGGCTTGTTCGGCGATTTCCTCCAGCGTCTCCAGGCAATCCGAAACGAAGCCGGGATTGATGACGGCGATCCGCTTGATGCCTTCCTGAGCCAGTTTCTCGACCGTCTTGTCGGTATAGGGCTGCAGCCATTCCTCGGGCCCGAAGCGGGACTGGAAGGTGAGCTGCAGTTTTTCCTTCGGCCAGCCGAGCCTTTCGCGCAGCAGCTGTGCAGTTGTCTGGCACTGGTCGTAGTAGGGGTCGCCCTTGTCCGAATAGGATTGCGGGATGCCGTGGAAGGAGGCAAGCACCACCTCCGGCTCCCAGTCGAGCGTCGCAAGGTGGCTCGTGATCGAGTTGGCCAAAGCGTCGATATAGACGGGATCGTCGTGATAGGGCGGAACGGTGCGCAAAGCCGGCTGCCAGCGCATTTTCAGAAGCGCCTTGAAGGCCTCGTCATTGACGGTTGCCGTGGTCGCTGCCGCATATTGCGGATAGAGCGGGAAGACGAGGATTTTTTCGCAGCCGTCCTTCTGCAGTTCCTCCATCTTCGACCGGATCGACGGCTGGCCGTAGCGCATCGCCCAGTCGACCCGCACGTTCGGAAGATTGGCGAAGGATTTCGCCATCCGTTCCGCCTGGTTGCGTGTATACGTGCGCAGGTAGCTCTCGTTGAGGTCTTTGTTCCAGATCGTCTCGTATGCTTTGCCGACCTTGGCGGGACGCGTGTTGAGGACGATGCCGAAGAGGATCGGGTACCAGAAGAACGGCGACCATTCGATGACGCGCCGGTCCATCAGGAATTCCTTGAGGTAGCGCCGCATCGAGGTCTTGTCGGTGCCGTCCGGCGTGCCGAGATTGACCAGCAAAACGCCCACTTTTCCAAATTTGACGGGCGGATGGTTCGGAGCGGTGATGTCGGTCGCGGTCATTCGGGTATCCTGCGGGGTAAGACGAGCGTGCCTCTTATACGGCAAGGCGGCCCTGCGGTGCATGCCGTTCTTAAAAAGAAAAACCGGCCCGGGAAAGCCCGGACCGGTTGTTCGACAAGAGACATATTGTCTTACTTGGCGGGAATCTGCAGTTCCTTGCCGATTTCCAGCTTTTCCGGAACGGGATTGCCGTTGGCCGCGGCGATCGTTTTCCAGAGTTCGCCATTGCCGTAGAGGGCCTTGGCCAGATCCCAGAGCGTATCGCCCTTGACGACGACGTGCTTGGTCTCGGCCGCTGCCGCGGTTTCTGCCGCAGGTTTGGCTTCCGGCGTCGTGGTTTCCGTTTTGGTCTGCTCGGCCGGCTTGGCGTCGGGGGTCACTGTCTTTGCGGCCGTGTCGGTGCTTGCCTGCGCCGAGGGCTGGGTCTCGGTGGCAGCGGCGATTTCGGTGATGCGGCCGTCGGTCATCGGTTTGTAGGGATTGTGCGCCGCGAGGTAGTCGGCGAGAACCGTCTCGAGGCCCGGGCCGTAGTCATAGGCGTTTTCGGCCTTGGTCTTGAAGACGCTATAGCCGTCGCCGCCATTGCGCATGTAGTTGTTGGAGACGACATTGTAGGTCTTGACCGGATCAAGCGGCGCGTAGGCTTCGCTTTCCTTGACCTCGACCTTCGAAACGCGGCTGCCGACCGGCTTGGACTTGTCGAAGGAAAACGTCATACCCGCCACCTGCGGGAAGCGGCCGCCGCCTTCCTCGATCTGGCTCAGGCCGTTCTCGAGTGCCGCCGTGATGTCGGCGCCCTTCAACTGGAACGTCGCAACCGTGTTCTGGAACGGCAGGACGGTGATCACTTCGCCCATCGAGACGTCGCCGGCGTCGATCGAGGCTCTGAGGCCGCCACCGTTGGTGATGGCGATGGTGACGCCCTGACCCTTGACGCGGTCAAGCATGGCGTCGGTCACGAGGTCGCCCATCTCGCATTCGCGGGCGCGGCAGGTTTCGCGGCTTCCATCGATCGGCGCGTCGGTCTTGCCGATGATCTTGGTCTTTAGTCCCTCGATCGGCTTTGCCAGTTCCTTGATGCGGGCAAGGATCGTCTCGTCCGGCTTGATCTTGGAATCGATCAGGATCGGATCGCCCTTGGCCGACTTGACGACGCCACTGTCATCGAAGGTGACGACGAGATCGCCGAGATACTTGCTGTAGGACCCGGCCTGCACGACAGGTACCTTGTAGCCGCCGGGGTTGTCGACCAACGTCGGATATGGACCTTCGGCCTTCTCGTCCGTGTTGGACAACAGGCTGTGCGAGTGGCCGCCGACGACCACGTCGACATCGGGGATTTTTGCGATCACGGCAAGGTCGCGCGGATAGCCGACATGGGTGAGCGCGATGATCTTGTCGACGCCCTGCTTCTTCAATTCCTGTACAGCTGTGGTAATCGTATCGACGTCGAGCCCGATCAGCACATTGTCGCCGGGCGAGGAGATTTCGGCCGTGTCGTTGGCAACCGCGCCGACGATGCCGACCTTCTGCCCGCCGACATCAAGCACCAGCGACGGCTTGATACGATCGATCAGCTTCGACTTGGTGCCGGCCAGCACGTTGGACGAGAGAACCGGGAAAGTGACCTTATCGAGGAAGGTCGCCAGCCCGTCTTCGCCGTCGTCGAATTCATGGTTGCCGACGGTCATGGCATCGAACTTCATCAGGTTGAGGAATTCGGCTTCGGCGGCACCCTTGTAGGTCGTGTAGAACAACGATCCCTGGAAGTTGTCGCCGGCATTCAGGAGCAGCACGTTCTTGCCGGTCAATTCCCCACGCTTCTGGTCGATGGCCACCTTCAGCCGGGCGGCGCCGCCGAAGCATTCGTTCTTGCCTTCTTCCTCGGCCGTGCAGGTGGAATCGAACTTGTTTATCGATTCGATGCGGGAGTGGAAATCGTTGATGTGCAGGATGTTCAATTCATAATCGGCGAAGGCGGCACTGGTTGAAAGCGCAAGGACCGAGGCCGTCATCAGCCCGGTTCGCAAATGTCTTATCATATATGTCTCCTGTTTGGCGGGTGAGGCAGGCAGCGCCGCGGATTAGACCACAGCTGCGTTGTTCCGTGGCAGCCGTATCGGCCGCGATGGTTTCACCAGACGCCGCGGACATCAAGCGGCAAAATCAACTCTTTGCAACCATTTCCCGGCAAGGTTAAAAACCAGGGGTTTAAACAAAAGACTCCGCAGAGGAGGCTTCAGTTGGTCTCGAGCCGGTCAGCTCTTACGGACAAGCGAGAACTGGGCGCCGGAATCGGTGGTGCAGTTGAGCTGCGTCTGGCTGACCATGGCGCAGTTGACCTTGGACTGGGTGTTGCGGACCATCGAGGTCATGTTGATTTCGACCAACGTGGGCGAGAGATTGACATAGTTGCCGGAGGCCAGGACCTGATTGGTGTCGGTGGTCCGTGTCGTGAAGGTGCCGCCCGCGAAGGTTGAAACGATGCCGTTCGGATCGGCCCACGCTCCTTCAACACCAGCCGGTGCCATCTGAGCGGGCGGCATTTGGCGCACTTCGCGCGAGCCCATGCAGGAGGCAAGCGCCGCCGCTGCGGACAGGAGGGTCAGGATGGTGATCGGCTTCATATATGTCTCCCGGATGCTGCGCGGAAAGCTATCTTTCAGTTGAAAAAACCATGCCGTGATCAGGAGTTGAAAGCAAGAGTGGGGCACGAGCGCGGCGGATTATTCGCAGGTCGACGAAAAAAACGCCCGGGGATCGTTCCCCGGGCGTCGAATTTTAAAGCCTAATCAGACAGTTCAGCGAAACAGGATGTTCTTGAACTGCCATGGATCCTTGGTGTCGAGTTCTTCCGGGAACAGGCCCGGACGGCCGTCGAGCGGGGTCCAGTCGGTGTAGTGGCCTTCAACCGGTCCGAGATAGGGCATCTGCACTTCGAGGCAGCGCTTGTAATCGATCTCGTCGGCTTCGACGATGCCGGCTTGCGGGTTTTCCAGTGCCCAGACCATGCCGGCGAGGACGGCGGAGGTCACCTGCAGGCCGGTCGCGTTCTGGTAGGGGGCGATGCGGCGGGTTTCCTCCAGCGACAGGCGCGAGCCGTACCAGTAGGCGTTCTTGTCGTGGCCGTAGAGCAGCACGCCAAGTTCGTCGATGCCGTCCTCAAGCTCGTTTTCGTCGAGGACGTGATGGATCGGCTGCGCATTGCCGCCATTGCCGAACATTTCGTGCAGGGAGAGCACAGCGTCGTTGGCCGGATGGTAGGCATAGTGGCAGGTCGGACGGTAGGTCACGTCGCCATCCTTGTCGCGCACGGTGAAGAAGTCGGCGATCGAGATGGATTCGTTATGGGTGACGAGGAAGCCGTATTGCGGACCAGGCGTCGGGCACCAGGTGCGAACGCGGGTGTTGGCGCCCGGCTGCTCGAGATAGATGGCCGCCTGGCAGCCCTTCTTGTGCTTTTTGGCGTTCTTCGGCATCCAGTTTTCGTGTGTGCCCCAGCCGAGTTCAGCCGGCTGCAGACCTTCGGAGATGAAGCCCTCGACCGACCAGGTGTTCCAGAAGACGTTGAGCGGCTTCGGCTTCTTGGTGAGCTGCGTGTCGCGCTCGGCGATGTGGATACCCTTGACGCCGACCTTTTTCATCAGCTTGGCCCAGCCTTCGCGATCATGCTGGTCCGGCTCGTCGAACTTCACGCCGAGATCGCTGGCGAGGTTGAGCAGAGCCTGCTTGACGAACCAGGAGACCATGCCCGGATTGGCGCCGCAGGTGGAAACGGCGGTCGCGCCGCCCGAGTTCTTCGCCTTTTCCTTACGCATGGTTTCGCGCAGCGCATAGTTGGTGCGTTCGGCATTGCTCATGGTTTTGTCGAAATAGAAGCCGAGCCAGGGCTCGACGACCGTGTCGATGTAGAGGACGTCAAGCTTGCGGCAGAGCTTCATCAGGTCGACCGACCCCGTATCGACGGAAAGATTGACGCAGAAACCCTGGCCGCCGCCTTCAGTCAGAAGCGGCTTCAGGAGCTCTTTGTAGTTGTCCTTGGTGACATGCGACTTGATATGCCTGACGCCGTGCTTTGCCATAATTTCGGTGTGGTCTGCGTCGTCGCGCGGGTCGATGACAACCATCCGGCTCTTGTCGAATTTGAAGTGGCGCTCGATCAGGGGCAGGGTGCCGCGGCCGATGGAGCCGAAGCCGATCATCACGATCGGCCCGGTGATTTCGCCGTACACCGGGTAGGTTGTTTCTGTCATTTTGCTTTCTCTCCTGGAGACGGGTTCTTTTGACTGTTTAACGGGCGGATTTCGCCCTGTCATGACTCGAATGGCCCTAGAGCATAGATTTCTGTCACAATAAAGAGGCCGGAAAGCGCGCGCGGGCGAGATCGCGAAGCGGCCAGCAAGAGTTGCTGGGGGACGCGCGACGCCGTTCGCACCTGTTGCGCCGTTTCACGGACCTCGTGTGATTGAAGGAGAATAAAGAGGCGTCGATTCAACGCGCTACGCGTTCGGCGCCTTCTGGTAGCGCAGAATGCTGCAAGCGCTGCTGCACATCATGTCTTCGCGTCCGGTTCAACCGGGACGGTTTCCCAGTTCTGGCCGGCAAAGACCACGCAGCTGCGACCGCTGACGTTGGTCACCAGCATCGTCCAGCTGCCACTCGCGGCGACATAGACCTCAAGGATGGCGCCCTCATTGATCAGACCGACGGCCACGAGTGTCTCGGAATAATGCGAGCGGAGGAATTCGACGACCTTGGAATGTTCGGCGCAATTAAACATCTGCTGCGCCGCTGCTGGATGCGCCATCGCCGCAACTGCCATAAGTGCGGCCCCGGTGAGTATGTGGATCAGTTTGCGTGCCATGCCGCACCTCCTTTCGCCGGTAGTCTGGCGGAAAAGGAGATTGGTTCGACCTATCCTGCCGGGCCGGCATTCCTATGGTCGGAACCTAACGCGACACGCGTAAATGGTGCCGCCACACGCGCATTATGGCAGAAATTTCATTATTTTTCAAAAGATTATTGGAGACCGGCAGGGTCGCGGTCGACATTGAAGCTTTCCACGTGCGGGGCAAGCGCAGGTGATGATGGCCGCTAACGCAGTTTCGCATTCAAGATCGCGACTTGATCCGGATGCGCCCGCGCAAATACCGGAAGTTGCTCGCAATTCCCGGCGATCACCGTGGCACGCGGACAGGCGGAAAGGTCGATGCCCCATCGGCGGGCATTGTAGATCTGCGGCACAAGGCACAGATCGGCCATGCTCGGCTGGTCGCCGTGGCAGAATTCGCCGGTTTCGGGGCTGTCCAGCATCCGTTCGAAGGCACCCAGACCCTCGCCGATGAACTTCCGCATCCATGCAGATCGCGCCGAGTCCGGGTCTTTTGATTGCTGCATGACATGGAAGACGACGCCGAGATTGCAGATCGGATGGATATCCATGGCAATCGCGTAGGACAGCGCCCTGACGCGCTGGCGGGCCACTGGATCGGCGGGCAGCAGCGAACCCGGCCGTGTCTCCGAGAGATATTCGATGATCGCCAGCGACTGTGTGAGTATTCGCCCATCGATCTCAAGCGCGGGAACCAGGCCTTGGGGATTGCGGACGAGATGCTCCTGCTGTCTGTGTTCTCCAGCCAGGAGATCGACGGGTACGGACCGGTAGGGAATCGCCAGCATGTTGAGCGCGATCCGCACGCGGTAGCTGGCCGATGAGCGCCAGTAGTCGAACAGAACCGTTTCGCCCATGAGTCACCTCAATCTCTTTGATACTTCGTCACAGTCTGTTCGATCGCCCCGAAGATCGAGTGTCCTGCCTCGTCCCTCATCTCGATACGAACGGTGTCGCCGAACCGCATGAACGGCGTGATCGGAGCGCCTGTTTCGATGGTCTCGATCATGCGGATTTCGGCGATGCAGGAATAGCCGGCGCCGCCCTGCGCGACCGGCTTTCCCGGTCCGTCGTCGAGCTTGTTGGAAACCGTGCCCGAGCCGATGATGGTGCCGGCGCAGAGCGGCCGGGTCTTGGCGGCGTGCGCAATGAGTTCGCCGAAATCGAAGGTCATGTCGACGCCGGCATTGGCGCGGCCGAAAGGCTTGCCGTTGAGATCGACATGGAGCGGCAGGTGCAGCTTGCCGCTATCCCAGGCACTGCCAAGTTCATCCGGCGTCACCGCAACGGGCGAGAAGGCAGAGGAGGGTTTGGACTGGAAGAAGCCGAAACCCTTGGCGAGTTCGGCTGGGATCAGCCAGCGCAGGGAGACGTCGTTGACGAGCATCACCAGCCGGATCGCCGCGCGGGCCTCGTCGATCGTCGCTCCCATCGGCACATCGTCAACGATGACGGCGATCTCTGCCTCCATGTCGATGCCGAAGGATTCGTCGGCCATGACAATCGGATCGCGGGGGCCGATAAAGCTGTCCGAGCCGCCCTGGTACATCAGCGGGTCGGTCCAGAACGTCACCGGCATTTCGGCGTTGCGGGCCTTGCGCACCAGTTCAACGTGATTGACATAGGCCGAGCCGTCCGCCCACTGATAGGCACGCGGCAGCGGCGAGGCGGTGTCGTGTTCATGAAACCGCATGGACGGCTGGGCGCCGGCCTCCAGCCCTTCAGCCACCGCGGCGAGACGCGGCGCCACGTGCTCCCAGTCATCCAGCGCAGCCTGCAAGGTGCGAGCGATGTGGCCGACCTCGGAGCAGCGGGTCAGATCCCGGGAGACGACGACGAGCCGGCCGTCCCGGGTGCTATCCTTGAGGGTTGCAAGTTTCATGGTTCTCTATTCCACTTTTCGAGTAATCGATTGGCTCTCAGTTGTCGCGCCCAACGTTACTTGATGCCGGGCGTGCCGTCGAACCTGCGCTCCAGCCCGTCCCAGCATTCGAGATAGTCGTCCTGCAGCGTCTCAAGTTCAGCGGCGTAGCGTGTCAGTTGCTGCGGGTAGCGGGTCTCGAACATGAAGGCCATGGTGTGTTCGAGTTTCATCGGTTTCAGCTCGACATTGGAGGCCTTTTCGAAACCCATCGCATCCGGGCCGTGCGGCAACATCATGTTGTGCAGGCTGATGCCACCCGGCACGAAGCCCTCTTCCTTGGCATCGTATTGACCATGGATCAGCCCCATGAACTCGCTCATGATGTTGCGGTGGTACCACGGCGGGCGGAAGGTGTGTTCGGCGACCAGCCAGCGCGGCGGGAAGATGACGAAATCGACATTGGCGGTGCCCGATTCCTCCGTCGGCGCCGTCAGCACGGTGAAGATCGACGGATCGGGATGGTCGAACAGGATGGCGCCGACCGGAGAGAAGGTCCTGAGGTCGTATTTGAACGGGGCGTAATTGCCGTGCCAGGCGACGACGTCGAGCGGCGAATGGCCGATCTCGGTGACGTAGAACTTGCCGCACCATTTCACGTGCACGCGGCACGGCGTTTCCTTGTCTTCATAGGCGGCAACCGGCGTCTTGAAATCGCGCGGGTTGGCGAGGCAATTGGCACCGATCGGGCCGCGATCCGGCAGCGTGAACTTGGCGCCGTAGTTCTCGCAGATATAGCCACGCCACTCAGGCCCTTCGCCGAGGCGCGAGACCTTGAACATCATGCCGCGCGGGATGAGGCAGATCTCGGATGGTTCGACATCGATGATGCCCATTTCGGTAAAGACGCGCATGGCGCCAAGCTGCGGCACGACCAGCAGTTCGCCATCGGCATTGAAGAAATAGTCGTCGATCATATCGTCGTTGAAGACATAGGCATGCGCCGCCATGCCGATCTGGGTCATCACGTCGCCCGCGGCCGTCATCGTGCGGATGCCGGCGAGGAAGTTGAGCTTTTCTTTTGGCGCCTGGATCGGGCTCCAGCGCAGCTGGCCGAGCGGCAGGGAGTGATCGTCGAGGCACGGCGCCGATCTCCAGAAGGGATAGCCCGCATTGGAAAACCGGCGGGTGTGCCGCACGCTCGGGCGGATGCGGTAGAGCCACGAGCGCTCGTTGGTGCCGCGCGGTGCCGTGAAGGGGGAGCCGGACAGTTGCTCGGCATAGAGCCCGTAATTGCATTTCTGTGGACTGTTCTGGCCCTGCGGGAGGGCTCCGGGCAGGGATTCGGTCTCGAAGTCGTTGCCGAAGCCCGGCATGTATTGCGGGCTGTTCGCCACGGCATCGACCGCGGTGGTTCGGGTTTTCTCCAGCATGGCTTGCGCCTCCTCAACAGATATGGTTACAAATGTAACTGTCGATTTTGTAACTATCAAGGAAGTCATGGACCCCAAGCATGGACCCCAAGAATGTCATAAGCGACTTCGATCTCGAACGGTTCCTGCCGTTTCGCCTCAATCGCGCCGCGGAGTTCATCGCCTTGCGCTTCGCCGCCGCCTACAAGGCCGAATATGGCCTGACGCGGCCAGAGTGGCGGACACTGGCGGCACTTGGGAGCTCGGGGCGCATGACGGCGACCGAGGTCGGCGTTCATTCGACCATGCACAAGACGAAGGTCAGCCGCGCCGTCTTCGCACTGGAGGAGCGCCGGTGGCTAAAGCGGACGCAGCATGAGGAAGACCGTCGCGTCGAACACCTGGAACTGACGGCTGCGGGGACTAAAGCCTATCGGGAGCTGACACGGCTTGCGCGCGACTATTCGGCGGAACTGGAAAAGCTCCTGGGGAGGGATGGCCTGAAGGCCCTGTCGTCCGGGCTGACAGCTGTTGAAAACGCCATGGCGAAACGGCGCCGCTGAGGCACGCTCAGTGCTTGCCGCGCTGGCGAACCGGCAACCCCTGAAAGTCCTTCAACGTCGCCAGTACGATCGAGGTCTTTACATGTTGCACGCTGTCATGCGGCAGGAGCACGTCGTTGACGAAGTGCGATAGGCCGGCCAGGTCGTAGGTCACGACCTTGAGGTGATAGTCCATCTCGCCGGTCAGGGCGTAGCATTCCAGCACCTCCGGCAGATCGGCGATCAGGGCTGCGAAACGCTTGGCATTGTCGCGGTTATGGGTGGCAAGGGTGACGGCGATCACGACCATCAGATCGAGCCCAAGCCGGCCGCGATCGAGCACGGCGCGGTAGCCGTGAATGAAGCCTTCCGCCTCCAGCCGGGCGCGGCGGCGGGAGCACTGCGACGGCGACAGGGCGATAAGATCCGACAGTTCATTGTTGGTCAGGTGGCCGTCGCGCTGCAATTCGGCAAGGATCTTCAGGTCGTAACCATCCATCTGTTCCATTTGTGCATACCTTCGTCAAATTTCGCACAGATCATGCATTGATCTGGTTATATCACGCAAGAATGCAAGCACAATGCATGGGATTTGCGCCATGATCGCCTCAACATTCGAGGAGTTCAAAGGAGAGAACCATGGGACCCTTCCCGCATGATGCACCCCCGTCCGGCATAACCGCCGAAAACCCGGCAGGGACGGACGGTTTCGAGTTTGTCGAGTTCTCTCATCCCGAGCCGGAAAAGCTGAGAGAACTTTTCACCCGCATGGGCTACACCTGCGTTGCCAAGCACCGCACGAAGGACATCACCGTCTGGCGCCAGG
This sequence comes from Pararhizobium sp. LjRoot235, assembly GCF_964254145.1. Classification (NCBI taxonomy): domain Bacteria; kingdom Pseudomonadati; phylum Pseudomonadota; class Alphaproteobacteria; order Hyphomicrobiales; family Rhizobiaceae; genus Pararhizobium; species Pararhizobium sp. LjRoot235. Next base: position 938,135 of record NZ_CAXUSP020000001.1, read on the forward strand.
GCGATATCAACTATCTGCTCAATGCCGAACCGGGCAGCCATGCCATGCGCTTCGTCGCCGCTCACGGCCCCTGCGCGCCGTCCATGGCCTGGCGCGTCGTCGATGCCAAGCACGCTTTCGAGCACGCTGTGTCGAAGGGTGCGACGCCCTATGAAGGCCAGGACAAGGCGCTTGACGTTCCGGCCATCGTCGGCATCGGCGGGTCGTTGCTCTATTTCATCGAGACCTACGGCAAGAAGGGCTCGCCCTATGAGGCCGAATTCGAATGGCTGGGCGAGCGCGATCCGAAGCCGGAGGGCGTCGGCTTCTATTATCTCGATCACCTGACGCACAATGTCTACCGCGGCAACATGGACAAGTGGTGGGCGTTTTATCGCGAGCTCTTCGGTTTCAAGCAGATCCACTTCTTCAACATCGATGGCCGCATCACGGGTCTGACGAGCCGGGCGATCACCTCGCCCTGCGGCAAGATCCGCATTCCGCTCAACGAATCGAAGGACGATACCAGCCAGATCGAGGAATATCTGCGCAAGTACAAGGGCGAAGGCATCCAGCACATCGCGGTCGGAACGGAAGGTATCTACGACGCCACCGACAAGCTCGCTGCCAACGGGCTGAAATTCATGCCGGGCCCGCCGGATACCTATTACGAGCTCTCTCATGAACGCGTGCATGGGCACGACGAGCCGATCGAGAGGATGAAACAGCATGGTATCCTGATCGACGGCGAAGGCGTGGTGGATGGCGGCACAACCCGCATTCTCCTGCAGATATTCTCGAAGACCGTGATCGGTCCGATCTTCTTCGAATTCATCCAGCGCAAGGGCGATGAAGGGTTCGGGGAAGGCAACTTCCGTGCCCTCTTCGAATCGATCGAAGCAGACCAGATCCGCCGCGGCGTGCTGCACCCGACAGCTGCGGAATAACGGGAAATCTTCGCAGTTTGCCAAGCGCCGCCGGCTTCGCGCCGGCGGGGCCATTTTTTGCTCCTACAGCGCCGCGCGTCAAACATGACGCGCAAAGGACGCTGTAGCACTTTGAAACTGCTGCATAATTCCTTAAATCGATTCCGATTTAAGGAATTATGCAGTAGACCAGCTCCGCCCTGATCAACCCACGGAGTGAATTGCCCACATAAAGCGTGCCGTTTTGTAGATCTTCGAGCGTCAGGCGCTTTACGCGGGCGCGGCGGGCGCAAATCAGTTCGGTCCTGAGCACGCCTGCGAGCAGACCGCAGGATATCGGCGGCGTCTTCAACATGCCCGTTCCGTCGTCGAGAAAGATCGACGTGATCGTGCCCTCGCAGGGTTCGCCTCTCTCATTGAGCAGCAGGACTTCGTCGGCAGCGGCAGCTGGATATTCGCCCCGCGCCGCCTCGTAGATCTCGCGCCGGGTGGTCTTGTGGCGCAGGAGCTTGTTGGCCGAATCGAGGCGGACGGCGGCGACCGCGACGCGCCAGATGGTGTTTTCGGGAAGCGGTGTGAAGGGCGCGGTGGTGATGGCGATCTCGCCGGAGGGGCTCAGCGTCAGGCGGACGCGGAGGGGCGATGGCAATTGATCCAGGACTTCGGCGTTTGCTGTTTTCAAGTCGCCCTGTGCTTGCTCCTTCTTCTCCCCTGCGGGGAGAAGGTGGCGCGCAGCGCCGGATGAGGGGGGAATGCCGCTACCGAGTTCGCCGACAGACCCCCTCATCGCCTCGCTGCGCTCGGCACTTCTCCCCGCTGGGGAGAAGAGGGAGGGCGCGGCGATGGCCTCGTTCGTACACTTATCTTCCGAAGACCTGTTTGGCGAAGGGGAAAGGGGCGCTCCAAGCGCTTCCTCCAACGCGTTTTCAACCTGGTCTGCCCCGGCAAATCCCAGCCGCCCGGCCGAGCGCTTCAGGCGGGCGAGGTGCAGCCGCAGGCGGACGATGCCGGTGCCCGGTTCCCATCGCATCGTTTCGATCAGCGAAAACTCCGTCATCGCTCGATCCAGGCGTCGCCGACGGCGAAGCGTGCTTTCAGCAGGCATTCCTCATATTCCGCTTCGGCGGTCGAATCGAAAACGATGCCGCCGCCGACGTTGAAGACGGCTTCGCCATCCGGAAAGAGCGACAGCGTGCGGATGGCGACGTTGAAACGCATGATACCATCAGGCGCGATGAAGCCGATCGAGCCGCAATAGGCGTCGCGCGGGCCGGCTTCCAGATCATGCAGGATTTCCATTGCCCGCATTTTTGGCGCGCCGGTGACCGAACCGCACGGGAACAGCGCTTCGAAAATCCGGCTGATTCCGACGTCCGGCAGCAGTTTTGCCCGAACGTGGCTCACCATCTGGTGCACCGTCGGATAGGTCTCGATGTCGAAAAGGCGCGGGACCTCGAGCGTGCCGATCTCGGTGATGCGGGAGATATCGTTGCGCAAGAGATCGACGATCATCCTGTTTTCGGCCTGCGATTTCGGATCGGCACGCATCTCACGGATGATTTCCTCATCCTCCGCCGGGCTTGCTCCGCGCCGGGCGGTGCCCTTCATCGGGTGTGTCTCGATCCAGCCCTCCTTGTCGACCTTGAAGAAAAGTTCCGGCGAGCGCGACAACAAGGTCGGGCCGTCGAGCGAGACGAGCGCGCCGTATTTCACCGGCTGCCGCTCGATCAGCGACCAGAAGGCGGCGAGCGGATCGCCGTTCCAGCGGGCAGCGACCCGCATGGTGAGGTTCGCCTGGTAACAATCGCCCTGTCGCAGATGCTGGTGCAGGCGATCGAAGCGCTGCCTGTAGGCATCAAAGTTCCAGCTTGCGCGGGGCTCGGTGATGAACGGCTCATTTTCAATGCGGCGCCGGGGCTCGCAAAGCGGATGTGCCTCGGCCGGTCCGTCGAAGACACCGAAGGACATGAGCGGCGTGCGGCGGTTTTCCTCGGCAAAGGGAGCAAGCTTCTTCTCGAAGAGATGGCCCGCCTCATAGCTCATGAAGCCCGCAAGCCATTTTCCGGCGCTGTATGCGGCTTCCATGTCCTCGAGCCCGCGCCAGAACTCGGCCTTCGTCCGCGCCGTGATGACATGCGAAGGCTCGGTGAAGACGGTCGTCCTGTCTTCGCTGTCGTCGCGGAAAAGGACAAAGGGGCCGGTATCGGTCATGCTGCTCACGTCGGTGTCCGCATGGATGCTCGGGTCAAGCCCGAGGATGACGGGGAATGGGGGCGCCCGCGGAATGCCAGGTTCAGTTTTTTTGTTCGCCAAGTCTCCAGATCGTCATCCTCGGGCTTGACCCGAGGATTCATGCCAAGATCTGCGAAATGCGCTTCCATATCCTGCATCCGCCCAGAACTTAGGCCCTATCAAGCGCCTCAAGCTCGTCGATCAGCCCCTCCAGCATCGACAGGCCCTGTGCCCAGAACGACGGATCGGTGGCGTCGAGGCCAAAGGGGGCGAGCAGTTCGGCGTGATGCTTGGTGCCGCCGGCCTTGAGCATCTCGAAATACTTTTGCTGGAAGCCGGTTTCGGCCTTCTGGTAAACGGCGTAAAGCGAGTTTACCAGGCAATCTCCGAAGGCATAGGCGTAGACATAGAAGGGTGAATGAATGAAGTGGGGGATATAGGCCCAATAGGTCTCGTAACCCTCCGAAATCCGGATCGCCGGTCCAAGGCTTTCCGCCTGAACGGACAGCCAGAGTTCACCAATGTCGTCGGCGGTCAGTTCGCCTTGTCTGCGGGCGGTGTGGATCTTGCGCTCGAATTCGTAGAAGGCGATCTGGCGCACGACCGTATTGATCATGTCCTCGACCTTCTGGGCGAGCATGGCCTTGCGCTCGCGCTTGTCCTTCGTCTTGTCGAGAAGGGCGCGGAAGGTCAGCATTTCGCCGAAGACGGAGGCGGTTTCTGCGAGCGTCAACGGTGTCGAGGCCATCAGGGCGCCCTGAGCGCCGGCGAGAACCTGATGCACGCCGTGCCCGAGCTCATGGGCGAGCGTCATCACGTCCCGCGGCTTGCCCATGTAGTTGACCAGCACATACGGATGCGCCGAAGGCACGGTCGGATGTGCGAAGGCGCCGGGCGCCTTGCCCGGGCGAACCGGCGCATCGATCCAGCCGCCGTCGAAGAAGCGGCCGGCGATATCCGCCATTTCCGGTTCAAAACCGCGATAGGCGGACAGCACGGTTTCCTTGGCATCAGCCCAGGGAATGAGCGAGGTCGGCGTTTCCGGCAGCGGTGCATTGCGATCCCAGAATTCCATCTGTTCCATGCCGAGCCACTTCGCCTTCATCGCATAATAGCGGTGCGAGAGGCGCGGATAGGCGTCCTTCACGGCAGCGGCTAGCGCATCGACCACGTCGCGCTCGACCCGGTTCGCCAGATGGCGGCTGTCGGCGATATCCTTGAAACCGCGCCAGCGATCGGAGATTTCCTTGTCCTTGGCGAGCGTGTTGGTGATCAGCGTGAAGGTGCGGATGTTGGCCTTGAAGGTCTTGGTCAATGCCTCGGCTGCCTTTTTCCGGACGGCCGGGTCGGCCTCCTGCAGCATGCTGAGTGTCACTTCGAGTGGCCGGTCCTCACCGTCGATATTGAATGTCAGCGACGCCATCGTCTCGTCGAACAGGCGGTTGAAGGCGCTGGCGCCGGTCATCGATTTTTCGAGGAAGAGTTGCTCCAGCTTGTCGTCGAGCTGGTAGGGCTTGTCCATGCGCAGATCGACGATCCACGGCTTGTAGTGGCCCGCCAGCGTATCGATTTCGACCGCGGCATCGATGACGGCATCGTCGATCCGGTTCAATTCCAGCGAGAAGAACAGGAGATGGCTCGCCAAATCCGTCAGCTTCGACTGGGCATCACCGTAGAGCTTTCCGTGGGCCGGATTGGACGTGTCGGAGAAATAGGTGAGGCCGGCAAAGGAGCCGATCTTGCCCATCAGGTCCTCCAGCGCCTCATATTCGCGCACAGCCGCGCCGATGCCCTCGTCACCGGTCCGTGTTGCAGCATCCGCCAGCCTGCCCTTCCATTTTGCTTCGAAAGCCTTCGTCGCGGCCTCGGCCTTATCCAGGTCGCCGAGGTATTCCTGCGACGTTGCCGATGGATAGAGATCCTCCAGTTTCCAGGACGGCAGGTCGCTCAGTTGCGCTGCGTCCGCGGCCCCTGAAGCGGTGGCATGGACGATGCGGTGAGATGTCCGGAACGACGGAAGATGGTGCATGGGCGTTCACTCTTTTCAACGGGTGCGGCCCCGGATTCGGGTGGCGAAGCAGAGGGCGGATATGGGCCCCTGACCTAACGTCGGCAATGGTTAAAATGCAAGCATTTCTCAAAAGACGATTTTCAGCCCTTTGTGGCACGAATGCTTCTCACGATGCGGCACATGAGGTGTCGTTTTGGTTCTATCAGAGAGCAGGAGGCCTTCATGACATCCCAAATTCTCGTCATCGACGATGATCCGGTCCAGCGCCGCCTGCTGACGAACATGATCGAACGTCTTGGCCATGTCGCTCATCTGGCCGACAACGGTCGCAGCGGTCTGGATCTGCTAGAGCGCAAGCGCGGTCTGATCAGCGTCATTCTGCTCGATCTGATGATGCCCGAAATGAACGGTCATGGGTTCCTCGAAGCGATCGCCGAGCGCGGCATCGATACGCCGGTCATCGTGCAAACGGGACAGGGCGGCATTGAGACCGTCGTTCTCGCCATGCAGGCCGGCGCCTTCGATTTCGTCGTCAAGCCGGTTTCGCCCGAACGCCTCAGCGTTGCGATCACCAACGCGCTCAAGATGGACCACCGCGAAAATCGCGGCCGCGCCACGAAGCGATCGCGCAGCGGTGCCGTTGGTTTCGATGATGTGGTTTCGGCAAGCCCTGCCATGATCCGGGTGCTCGATCTCGCGCGCCGCGCCGCGCAGTCGAATATTCCGATCGTGCTCGAAGGTGAATCCGGTGTCGGCAAGGAAATGGTCGCCCGCGCCATCCAGCACGCCAGCGAGCGCGCCAGCAAGCCCTTCGTCACCGTCAATTGCGGCGCTATCCCGCACAATCTGGTCGAAAGCATCCTCTTCGGCCATGAAAAGGGCGCCTTTACCGGCGCCACGGAAAAACACTCCGGCAAGTTCGCCGATGCCGATGGCGGCACGCTGTTCCTCGACGAGATCGGCGACCTGCCTGTCGAGGTCCAGGTAAAGCTCTTGCGCGCGGTGCAGCAGGGCGAGATCGAGACGATCGGCGCGCGCCATCCGCAAAAGGTGAATGTCCGGCTGATCTCGGCGACCAACAAGGACCTCATCAACGAAGTGCGCGAAGGCCGCTTCCGCGAAGACCTGTATTACCGGCTGAACGTCTTCCCCATCGCCATGCCGGCACTGCGCAAGCGCAAGGAAGACATTCCGGTTCTGGTGCGCACCTTTGTCGAGCGTTTCGCGCTGGAACAGCGGCTTGCGGCGCCGCTGACGGTTTCAAGCGGTGCGTTGGCACTGCTCACCGCCTATGACTGGCCCGGCAACATCCGCCAGTTGGAAAACGCCATCTTCCGGGCGGTCGTGCTTGCCGAAGGGTCGGAACTGACAGTCAAGGATTTCCCGCAGATCGCCACGCAAATCCCCGGCTATGTCGTCGCCGAGAAGTCAGGCTTCACCTGGGAAGAGACCGGGCCTTCAAGACTGCCGGTCGTCGATGCCGAATACCCGCCGTCGATCTATCCGCATTTCGCCGCCGCCGAGAAGGCCGAGGCGCGAAATGCCGGTGCGGATCAGCCGCCTGAAAACGCGATTGCAAGCGTCGATGATGGCGGAAATGTGCGCAAGCTGGCCGAAGTGGAAGAGGAACTGATTCGTTTTGCGCTCAAGTTCTACCGCGGGCAAATGAGCCAAGTGGCCCGAAAACTGGGAATCGGAAGGTCGACATTGTACCGTAAACTCAAGGATTATGGCATTAACCCGGACGATCCTTTCAGCGAGGCCGCATAAAACGAGGGATAACAAAGCATAACGATCCGTCGTATTTGGCTGTTGTCGTTTAGACCTTGTTAGTGATCCATTCACTATATTATAAGGATAACCGATGACTGTGGCAGATTTGCCATGCTGTGACCGCAATTGAAAGTCATCAGAGCAGCACGGGACGCTTTGTCCGCCGGACGGGGATTGAGTTTGCAAAATTTGTTCGGATTCAAGAAGCCTAACGGCTCCGTGATAGCCAGTTTGTGCGCCGCGGCAGCCCGAAAGGCACCACGTATCCTTGCATCGCTTCTGATCGCGGCCTCGATGGTCACGCCAGGCATGGCCCCGCCGGTCGAGGCGGCCGGCCAGACCCGCACACTCAAACTCTATTTCATCCATACCCAGGAAAAGGCTTCGATCACGTTCAAGCGCAATGGCCGCTATGACGCCAAGGGGCTGCAGCAGATCAATCGCTTCTTGCGCGACTGGCGCCGCAACGAGCCGACGAAGATGGACCCGCGCCTTCTCGATCTTGTCTGGGAGGTCTACCAGAAGAGCGGCTCGCACGACTATATCCACGTGGTTTCCGCCTACCGCTCGCCGGCCACCAACGGCATGCTGCGGTCGCGCTCCAAGGGCGTGGCCAAAAAGAGCCAGCATATGCTCGGCAAGGCAATGGATTTCTACCTGCCCGACGTCAAGCTCAAGAATCTGCGCGAAATCGGCATGAAGTTCCAGGTCGGCGGCGTCGGCTATTACCCCACCTCGGGTTCGCCTTTCGTGCACATGGATGTCGGCGGCGTTCGCGCCTGGCCGCGCATGAGCCGCGGCGAACTTGCGCGCCTCTTCCCCGACGGCAAGACGATGCACATGCCGGCTGACGGCAAGCCGCTGCCGGGTTATGAACTGGCCGTGGCCGATTACAAGCGCCGGGTCGGCGCCAGCGCCATTGAAGTGGCTGGCGGCGGTGCCAAGGGACCGGGCGACAAGGATACGAAACGCAAGGGCAACCTCTTCGCCATGCTGTTTGGCGGTGGCGATGAGGATGAAGAACCGAATGCAATTGCCAGCGGCGAGCTGGAAGGTGCGAACGAGCAGCCGGCCGCCAAGGCCAAGGTGACTGAGGTCGCCGTTGCCGAGGCTGAGCAGGCTCTTCCCGGCGTCGATGGCTCGGAACAGGCCCCGGAGAAAGAAGTGGCCGCGCCGGTGCCAGGCGCAAGACCGGCCTTCAAGGATGTACCGGCAGACGCGGGCGTCCAGACGGCGCTCGTTGCTCCGACCAAGGAAGCGGCGCAGGAGGCCTGGGCCGCGGCTCTGCCTGAACCGGCCGCAACCGAAGGCGAATATGCCGATCTGAACGGCTACAAGATTCCCGTGCCGCAGATGCTTGGCAAGCGCGGCTTGAATGGCGATGCCGGCAGCGACATGCTGATGGCCTCGACCGATCCGAATGCCGCGGTGCTGGGTGAGGATGTCGCAGCGCTTGGTTTTGTGCCTGTGCCGGCCATGCGCCCGGCAGACGAAGCCTCCCTGATGGCCGTGGCCGACGCCAATGTCGTGGTGCCGTCCTTTGCCGAACGGGTTGAGCAGCCGCAGGCAGTGGCCGAGGCGGAGCAACCGGTTGAAGCCGTTGCCGAGGCACAGACACGTGTGGCGCTTGCACAGCCGACGCCGCAGGAGCGGCCGATTGAGCTGGCGGCCTACGTGCCGCCGTCGGGCGCCGAAACGCGCGCCGCGATCTTCGAGGATGTCTTCGATGCGACTGCAGAGGCACCCGCCAAGGGCAAGCGTCCAAACAAGCAGGAGGCCGATGCCGCGACCCGTTCTTCGGTCCGCACCGAACCGAAGCTGACCCAGCAGATCATTTCCAACTGGGCGCTGTCGAACGCCCGCATGGCGACCTTGTCCAAGCCGGTGAAGGCGCCGCGCTTCGTCAGCAAGACGCTGCGGGCTTCGCCGACGACGGTCTATTCGGCCGGTTTCTCGAACGAAGCCGGTTCCGTAGATACGGCACGGTTCAGCGGAAGTGCGGTCAATTTCCTGGAAGTGAAGAAGTTCAGCACGAACTGATCTGATCCATCACGGATAGGTCACGAAAAAACCCGCCGGAATGGCGGGTTTTTTGTTGGTTGCGGGGCGCCGCTTATGCGGCTGCCGGCGCGTCGATCATGCCGAGCGCTGCGAGGTAGGTATCGAGGATGGCTTCCTGCTCCATGCGCTCGTCCTTGTCCTGCTTGCGGATAGCGATGACTTTTTTCAGGATCTTCGTATCGAAGCCGGTTCCCTTTGCCTCGCCGTACACATCCTTGATGTCGTCTGCGATAGTCTTCTTTTCTTCTTCCAGCCGTTCGATCCGCTCGATGAAAGAGCGAAGCTGATCGCGAGCGACGCCGTGGGCATCCGACATGGTTTTCTCCTTGTTGGGGGACTGAATTTGCGAGGCTGTGACCTGCCGCGAAGTCGCTTCAAGGTCAAGTGACATTGCGTAACGCCGCACCGATTTCGCGGCTTTCAGCAACGTCTGCTATTCCTTGGGCTTGTTCACCTCGAAGGCGGCCTTCTGTTCGCTGGAAGCTTCCTTCTGGTGAAGCGACCGCCATTCGTCATAAGGCATGCCGTAGACGATCTCGCGGGACTGGTCTTTATCCATCGGCACGCCGGCGGCAATGGCGGCGTCGCGATACCAGTTGGACAGGCAGTTGCGGCAGAAACCGGCAAGGTTCATCAGGTCGATGTTCTGGACGTCGGTGCGTTGGCGCAGATGGGCGATGAGGCGGCGGAAGGCGGCTGCTTCGAATTCCAGCTGCTGTTGTGGCGTCAAATCGGTCATCGTCGTCTCTTTCAGCCATTTTTTAGAATGCATAAGGCCCAGTGCGGGAAGGATATCGCCTGAATTCGTGCAATTCAGGGCGTTCGTTCAGGCTGGCGAGGATCGGCCCAAGCCGATCATCCCATTCCGCCACGCCGGTGTCGTTGCCGATCAGATCCTGCCGGACCTCGATCAGTGCGTGGGCGAGGCCGGGTTCCATGCAGTGACGGAACATCGTATCGCCACGCAGGGCGCCGTCGTAGGGCTCGTTGTTGCCGACAAGGACATCGCCGGAAGCCTCCAGCGTCTCGATCAGCGGGACGATCGCCCGCGGATCGTTGTCCCAGAGGACGGCGGCATGCCAGGGGCGGGGCACGCCCTTCCATGCGGGCGTATAGGAATGAAGGGAAATCACCAGCGGCGCCGTGCCGCTTGTCGAGCCGACCGCAGCGATGGTTTCCGAGACGGCGCGATGATAGGGCCGGTGAAAGCGGTTGAGACGACGTTCCCATTCGTCCGATGAGATGGGATGATTGCCGGGGACGATAGCGCCGTCCGATATCTTCATGATCAGCGTCGGATCGTCCTCGCCGCGATTCGGATCGATCAACAGCCGCGAAAAGCAGCTAAGGACGGCGGGAACGTCGAGCCGGGCGGCGAGCCGGCGGACCAGCGCCTCGACGCCGATATCGTAGGCGATGTGCCGTTCGAAGGCGCCTTCGGGAAGACCAAGCCTGCCATATTCCGGCGGCAGCCGATTGGTGGCATGATCCGCCAGGAGCACCAGACCGGCGGCATTGTTACCCTCAATGATCTCGAACGGTGATGTTTCCCGCATGCAGTATCAACTCGATTCATGATTGACGAAATTTGATGGCATGCTGCGGCGCTTATCGCAAGGTGAAGGGGATTTTGTGACATTTCAGTCAACAGAAAGCCTAATATAATCGATTAGAGTCGCGTTGACTTTCCCGGCCTACCGTCGCAAGAAAGTGCCACGACAAATCACAATGGAGACCCATTGGAAACCGTGTCCAGATATCCTCTTTCCAGGCTGAACGTCCGGAACTGGTCCTTGAGTGCCGGTATTCTCTTCATTCTGGCGGCGTTCTCGCCGGTTCTGATGGCGAGCGAAGCGCGGGCCGAGTTCCGGGTCTGCAACGGCACCCAGAATCTCGTGGGTGTGGCCATCGGCTACCGGGCCAAGGAAGGCTGGATCACGGAAGGGTGGTGGCAGGTTCCTGCGACCACCTGCGCCACCCTGATCCAGGGTGAACTTCAATCACGGTACTATTACCTCTACGCTGAGGATGCGGCCCGCGGCGGTCGTTGGACGGGTGGCGTCAACATGTGCGTCGCCGAAAACGAGTTCAAGATCACCGGCGTGCAGGATTGCTTCGCGCGCGGTTTCCAGCGGATGGGGTTCAAGGAATATGACACGGGGCGTCAGGGGAGCTGGATGGTTCAGTTGTCCGATACTCCAGGGACCCAGGAAAGCCACAACTGATGAAGCGGAATAGAAAAGTCAAAATCCTCGCGACGCTTGGACCTGCATCCAACGAAGAAGAGATGATCCAGAAGCTGCATGAGGCGGGCGCTGATCTTTTCCGGATCAACATGAGCCATGCCAGCCATGACATGATGCGCACGCTGATCAAGCGTATCCGCAATGTCGAGCAGCGCTGCGGCCGCCCGATCGGAATTCTTGCCGACCTTCAGGGTCCGAAGCTGCGCGTTGGCAAGTTTGCGGATGGCAAGGTCGATCTCGTTCCGGGCCAGACGTTCACGCTCGACAACAAGGACGAACCGGGTGACAACACGCGTGTCTTCCTGCCGCATCCAGAAATTCTCGAAGCCGTCCAGCCGGGTCACCGGCTGCTGATCGATGACGGCAAGTTGCATCTGCGCGCCGACAAGTCTGACGGCAAGAGCATCGTCTGCACCGTTGTCGCCGGCACCAAGATTTCCGACCGCAAGGGCGTGAGCCTGCCCGACACGCTGCTCGGCGTCGGTGCACTGACCGAGAAGGACAGGGCCGATCTGGATGCCGTGCTCGAGACGGACGAAGTCGACTGGGTTGCCCTGTCGTTCATTCAGCGCCCGGAAGATCTCTCCGAGGTCCGCAAGGTCTCGCGCGGTCGCGTCGGCCTGATGTCGAAGATCGAGAAGCCGCAGGCGATCGAGCGGATCGACGAGATTATCGAACTCTCCGACGCCCTGATGGTTGCGCGCGGCGACCTTGGTGTCGAAATGCCGCTGGAAGCGGTCCCGGGCCTGCAGAAGCAGTTGATCCGCGCCTGCCGCCGTGCCGGCAAGCCGGTCGTTGTTGCAACGCAGATGCTGGAATCGATGATCTCCGCGCCGGTCCCGACCCGCGCCGAAGTGTCGGACGTTGCCACCGCCGTCTTCGAAGGCGCCGATGCCGTCATGCTGTCGGCCGAATCCGCCTCCGGCGAATATCCGGTCGAAGCCGTGTCGACCATGGCGTCGATCGCCAGCAAGGTCGAACTCGACCCGCACTATCCGGGTATCATCTACGCGCAGCGCACGCCGCCGGAAGCGACCGGCGCGGATGCGATTTCGCTTGCCGCCCACCAGATCGCCGAGACGCTGAAACTGTCGGCGATCGTCTGTTACACCTCCTCGGGCAATACGGGTCTGCGCACGGCGCGCGAGCGTCCGCAGGTTCCGGTGATCGCGCTTTCGCCGGTCATCCAGACCGCGCGCCGTCTGTCTGTTGTCTGGGGTCTGCACAGCGTCGTCACCAGGGACGCGACCGATCTTGACGACATGGTCAACCGCGCCTGCCGCATCGTCGCGACCGAAGGGTTCGGCAAGCCGGGCGACCGCATCATCATCTCGGCGGGCGTGCCGTTGGGGACGCCGGGCGCGACCAATATGCTGCGCATCGCCTATATCGGCTCGGATGGCCTGAGCGGCGTCTGAATCTGACAGCATGCCTTCTTGGGGCGCCGCGCTTCCGGCTGGAAGCGCGGCGTTTTTCATTCGGTCTTGTCGCTGGCTATCCGCGCCGCCGCCCGTACCGCCAGTTAATACATCACTGTCTCTCTCGCGCGGTTTGTGCGCATGCGCAACTGATCTGACAGTTCAATACCGTCCGATACGAGAAAGAGCGACCGGCGGTTTCGCCGGCGCAGACTTATGTGCGATTGCCGGCGAACTTTTCTTCGAGGTTGCCGAGCTGCTCCTGCGCCTGACGATCGGCAGGGTAGATTTCGAGAAACTGCTCCCACGCCCTCAGCGCCAGTTCGTCCTTGCCGGCTGCGGTGAGGATAGACGCCATGCCGGCGAGTGCGCCGAAATGCCGGGGCTCGATCGCCAGCACCTGGTTGATGTCGGACATGGACTTCCGATAGTTGCCCATCCGGTAGTGCAGCGTCGCGCGCTGGTTCCAGCCCTCGACATATTGTGGCGAGAGATAAATGACCTGATCGAAGATATCGAGCGCGGTTGCCTTGCGATCAGCCTCGAGCGCTTTTGTCGCCCATTGCATCAGGAGATTGACGGAGGCGCTGCCGGAATCCTGCCATTCGACACGGATGCGATCGGAGATTTCACGCGCCTTTTCGGGGTCGCGTTCCCGTTTCAGATCGGCAAAAAGCGCGTCCAGCCGCTGCTTCGGCGTCGTCAGTTCCGATGTCGCCGAAGCCGGTGCGGTGTCCGCTGCGAGAAGAGAGGGTGCGCCAGTGACCGACGCCGAAAGCGCGATCACGAGAATCAGACTAGAAGACATAAGTTTAACCATGGCAGATAAGGTAGTCCGCCATGGCCGAAGATCAAAATCAAATTTGAGGTATCAATTCGATGAACCGTCCGAGCCCGGTTTCTCCGCAGAGGAAGGCTCAAGCGCTTTCATTCCATTCATGAACGGGCCGGAAACGTCCGTTTCCCGTTCGCAGAATGGATCAGCCCTGACGGGCCTTGAAGCGCGGGTTCAGCTTGTTGATGATGTAGACGCGGCCCTTGCGGCGCACCAGACGGTTTTCGCGATGGCGAGCCTTCAGCGACTTGAGCGAATTTTTGATCTTCATTTTTCTGATCCGCAGTTTCGGCGAATCCGAATTCGCCGGTCTTTAACAATCAAAAGCGCGCTTGCAGACCGTTCGGGCCGAGCGCGCTCTTAGGGTGGCAGGCAAATAACCCGGCATCGCAAACGTGTCAACCACAGAGAGCCGGTTTTAACGCCGGCTTTCGGCTTTTCTGTGGGTTAAACTCTCAAATCAGCCAGGTGACATGGCCCATCTTGCGGCCGGGTCGGGCTTCGGATTTGCCATAGAGATGGATCAGAGCGTTCGGCTTGGCGAGCCAGTCCGGGACGTCGTTGATGTCGTCGCCGATCAGGTTCTGCATCATGCAATCGGAGTGCCGGGCCCCGTCCGATAAAGCCAAGCCGGTGACCGCGCGGATATGCTGCTCGAACTGCGAGACGACACAGGCGGCTTCCGTCCAGTGGCCGGAATTGTGGACGCGGGGTGCGATTTCGTTGACGATTGGCGTTCCATCGGAAAGCACGAAGAATTCCACGCCGATGACGCCGACATAGCTGAGCGCCTCAAGGATGGCGCCGGCTGCGGTGCGGGCCGCCGCTGCGGTTGTTTCACCGACTGAGGCTGGAACCGTGGAAGTATGAAGGATACCGTGGCGGTGGATGTTCTCCGCCGGGTCGAAGCAGGCGATCGAGCCATCGGTGCCGCGCGCGGCAATGATCGAAATCTCCCGGTCGAAGGCAACGAAGCTTTCGAGGATGAGCGGCACGTCGCCGAGCGCCATGTAGGCGCCAGTTGCGGCGTCGCTCGCGCCGCGGAAGACGCGCTGGCCCTTGCCGTCATAGCCGAGACGGCGGGTCTTCAGAATGCCAATGCCGGAAAAATCGGCAAGCGCCTGTTCGAGCTCATCCTGGCTGTCGATGGCGTGAAACCGGGCGGTCGCGATGCCGCAGTCGTTGAGGAACTGTTTTTCCGCTACCCGGTCCTGCGACACTTCCAACGCCCTGGGCGGGGGGTAAACCGGCAGCGAGCGCGCAAGCAGATCTGCTGCGGCGACCGGGACATTCTCGAATTCATAGGTGACGAGGTCGCAGGCTTCCGCGAGTTTCGCCAGTGCCGCCTCGTCGTCATAATTCGCGACGATCTGGCCGTTGGCCACCTGGGCGGCGGGACAGTCGGGCTGCGGCTCGAGGATGATGGTGCGAAAGTTGAGCCGGGCTGCCGCCATGGCGAGCATGCGGCCGAGCTGGCCGCCGCCGATGATGCCGATCGTTCTCATGCCTGATCCACGGGGTATTCGGCAACCGCAGCACTCTGCTGTTCGCGCCAGTCGTCGAGACGGTCGGCGAGATCCGGATCGCTGAGTGCCAGGACGGCCGCGGCAAGAAGGGCTGCATTGACGGCGCCGGCGCGACCGATCGCCAGGGTGCCGACAGGGATGCCGGCCGGCATCTGGACGATCGAAAGAAGGCTGTCCTGGCCGGAGAGCGCCTTGGACTGAACGGGAACACCAAATACCGGAAGCGGCGTCATCGCCGCCGTCATTCCGGGCAGATGGGCAGCACCGCCGGCACCGGCAATGATCACCTTGAAGCCTTCGTCGCGGGCGCCCCGGGCAAAATTGATCAACCGGTCCACCGTGCGGTGTGCCGAAACGATGCGGGCATCATAGGCGATGTCGAGGGCGTCGAGCGTATCGGCGGCATTCTTCATCGTCTCCCAGTCGGACTGGCTTCCCATGATGATGGCGACGGGAGGGGGGGATGCTTTCGTCACGGTGTTCGTTCCGGTTGTTACAAGGCCGAATTCTAAAGCCGGAGCGCGTTCGCTCAAACACGCCGCCGGTTCAGGCGATAATGTCGGGAATGATCTGATCCTCGATCTTGGTGATCTTGTCTTTGATGATCAGCTTCTTCTTCTTCATCCGCTGTATGCGCAGGGCATCGCAGCCCGTCTGGATCATGGCATTGATCGCAACGTCGTAATCTTCATGTTCCTGCCTCAGCCGCGCTACGCTTAGTCTGAGTTCGGCCTGATCCTGATCTGGCATGCACTGTTCCCCGTCGGAGCCGGCAGCATCGTCTGCTATCCGCATCAAATCGAGCGTCGCTCTAGCACAGAATTGTTGGTAACGGGAAGTTATCCTTCGCCACGATTTCGCCTTCGACAAATGAAAAATAGCATGGCACATTAACTCGGTTAACGTCGAACATCCGGCATTCGCCCGCCGGGTGCAAGCAAAAGGAAGGGACTGCCACATGACCATTGAGGCTCATCTTGCAACGCTTGAGAAAAAACATGGTGTTCTGGAGCAGGAGCTCCACACTGCTCTCCTGCAGCCCTCGGTCGAGGACCAGCACATCGCCGACATCAAGCGTCGGAAGCTGCGCTTGAAAGACGAAATCGAAAAGATTCGGTCTTCCTCTCACTAATTAGGTAAAGCAATCTTATTCATCGGGAAACTTTTGTTCCAACGCGAGAAACCATCCCGAAAAGGCGAAATGAATTTCGCAAATCCGGTTGCAGCGTTGTTGAGAGACGGAGCGCGTTCAGCGCGGACATGACGTTCGCCAGAGTACCGTGGTACCGAGTTTCCCGATGTCTGACCTTTCGAGGTCACAACAATCACGACCAGAACTGATCAAGCCAGAGATTGACCCGGTCGAAGCCGGGCTTGTTGATCGCGTAAATCCGTTTCGTGCCGCTGGCGGAGACTGAAACCAGGTTTGAGTCCAAAAGAGCCTTCAGATGCTGCGATACAGCTGGGCGGCTGATCGGCAGTCCTTCCGCCAATTCATTCACTGTTCGCGGCGCGCGGCGCAGTTCCTCCAGCAGATAGCGCCGGTTCGGATCCGAGATTGCATCAAAGGGATCAGCGTTTGACATGCGCAAAAGCTAGGAGAATTCAAAGCTCACGGCAAGCAAATTGTGCAATGCGGTAATGGAATTTTGCTTTGCGGGATGCAAGCGCGGCGTGTGGTCGTGGCGGGCGCCCCTTACGATCCAGTTGCGAGCGCCACCAGGCCGTCATAGGCAAGTTTCAAGCCGGCGAGGAACGCCATCATATACATGAACGGATAGAAGACCTGCGGCTGCATACGTCTGACGACCCAGGCGCCGGCCATCGTTGCCAGCATGGCTAGCGGAAAAAGCGTCAGTGATGTCGTCAGATTGCTGGGATCCAGTTGTCCGAGTGCAAAATATGGAATGAGCTTGACGGCGTTGAGGATGGCGAAAAAGCGCACCATGGTGCCGGTATATTCGCGCGGCGGGAGCTTCAGCGGCAGGGCGTAGATCTGGAAGGGCGGGCCGCCTGCATGGGCGACGAAGCTGCCATAACCTGCAAAGGAACCGAGGAAGCTGGCCTGTAGCGGTCGGTGCGGCTTTGCCGGAATGATGATACCGCGCCGGGCGCGCCAGACATTGTAGACGTAACGCAGCACGAAGAGGATGGTGATGACGCCGATGATCAGCCGCAGCGCATCGCGGGGCACATAGGCTGAAGTCGCCCAGCCGATGGCGATGCCGGCAAGCGCGCCGGGCAGAAGGATCGTCAGCGTTTTCGTGTCGCCGTGCTGGCGCCACATCCACAGCGAGACGAGGTCCATGGCGATCAGGATCGGCAATAGCAGGGCTGCTGCCTGCACCGGAGAAACGGCGAGCGACAGGAGGGGCACGCCCATCAGGGACAGCGCTTCTCCCATGCCCCCTTTGCTGAAGCCGACAAGCACAACGGCGGGAATGGCGATGGCATAGAACTGAAAATCGGGAAGCATGGGTATCGGTTGATCCTTTTGCCCGCAGGGTCTATCGCTTTTGCGGATCGAAATCGAGTAGGGGTGGCGCGCGACGCGCATTTCACCGGAAACAGAGACATTATGAGCAATACAGACAACCGCTGCCGCCTTGTCCTCATCGCGCCTGATATCGCCGATGTCGAAAGCCGCGTGCAAATCCTCGGCGATGCGTTGCGCGGCGGCGACGTGGCGTCAGTCATCGTGCCGCAATACGGACTGGACGAGCATGCCTTCCAGAAACACGCCGAGGCGCTTGTTCCAATCATTCAGAAAGCGGGTGCTGCGGCGCTGCTGGCTGGCGATACCCGGGTTGCCGGCCGCGCCAAGGCCGATGGCCTGCACGTGACCGGCAATGCGGCGGAACTTGCCGAGGCGGTCGAGAAATTTTCACCGAAACTCATCGTCGGCGGCGGCAATGCCACGGACCGGCATCATGCGCTGGAAATGGGCGAGATCCGCCCGGATTATGTCTTCTTCGGCAAGCTCGACGGCGACATCAAGCCGGAGGCGCATCCGAAGAACGTTGCGCTCGCCGAATGGTGGGCCTCGATGATCGAAATTCCCTGCATCGTCATGGGCGGCACGGATCCGCAATCGGCGCTCGCCGCTGCCGAGAGTGGCGCGGAGTTCGTTGCGCTGCGTCTTGCCGTGTTCGCCCAGCCGGACCAGGCGGCGGTCATTGTTGGGCAGGTCAACGCACTTCTTGACGAAAAAGCGCCACGGTTTGAAGAGTAAGACATTTCCATGTTGATCCGTCTCTCGTCATTGCGGCACCGCGTTCCGCTTCTCCTGATATGCGCCACTGTTCTCGGCGCGCCCGTCTGCCTGCGTGCGGACGATGCGTTGCCCGGTGTGAACTCGGCCACGCCGGCACAGGAGGCTGCGACGCCAGCGGGGCAAGGCGAGATCGACGAGGGCGCGGTCGCCAAACGCGGCCGGATCACGCCCTTCAACGGTGCGGCCCTGCCGGAAGGCGAAATACCGAAGCTGCAATCTCCGGACGAGGCCAAGAAGACGGATGCGAGAAAGCTTGAGCCGTCGAGCGGCGTCAATGTGCTGGACCGGATGGGCGCGGAACTGCCGGCCCTGCCGCAGGAAAAGGCGTTCGCTGGCAAGGCTGACGATGCCTATGGCGCGTTTCAGCGCGGTTACTATCTGACCGCGATGGAACTGGCCCTGCCGCGGGCGCAGCTCGGCGATGCGGCGGCGCAGACGCTGGTTGCGGAGATCTTCGCACAGGGGCTCGGCGTTGCGCGCAACACCAAGGATGCCGCCTTCTGGTACGGCCAGGCGGCCAATGCCGGCGATCCCGGCGCCATGTTCAAATACGCACTTCTCTTGATGGAAGGGCGCGATGTTCCGCGCGACAAGAAACGGTCGGAAGAGCTGATGAAGAAGGCTGCCGACCTCGGCAATCCTTCCGCCCAGTTCAACTACGGCCAGCTGCTGGTCGCCGACATGCCGGGCGAAAGGGGCCTGAAGGCGGCGCTGCCCTATTATGAAAAATCGGCCGAGCAGGGCATCGCCGATGCGCAATATGCGCTGTCGCAGATTTATTTGAACGTCGACGGCATCGACGAGAACAAGCGGGCAAAGGCGCGTGACTGGCTTTTGCGCGCTGCCCGTGCCGGTTTTGATACCGCGCAGCTCGACCTTGCCATCTGGCTGGTTGACGGCGTCGGTGGCGATCGCAATCTCGACGAAGGCTTCAAGTGGATGCGGCGCGCTGCCGAGGGGGGCAATGTCGTCGCGCAGAACAAACTGTCGCATCTCTATATCAATGCGATCGGCACGCGTCCCGATCCGGTCGAGGCTGCCAAATGGTACGTGCTGTCGCGCCGGGCCGGATTGAAGGATCTCGCGCTGGAGGATTTCTATCTCGGACTGACCGAAGAACAGCAGAAGGCGGCGTTGAGCGCTGCCAACAAATACCGGGCGTCCTGAGCGAGTTTTCAGCGCAAGGCTTGAACTTTCGGGGGTTTTGTGGTCTTGAAGCGCCGGATTGGCTGGCCGATGGGCGCGGCCCGGACTTCTTTAGGACATGCTTCCCATGAAAATCAGCGGCAGCGAAATTCGCCCCGGCAGCGTCATCGAGCACAATGGCGGCCTTTGGGCTGCGGTCAAGAGCGTAACGGTGAAGCCGGGCAAGGGCGGCGCCTTCAACCAGGTCGAGCTCAAGAACCTGATCGACGGCACCAAGCTCAACGAACGTTTTCGTTCGTCCGAAACCGTTGAACTCGTCACCCTCGATCTCAAGGACTTCCAGTTCCTTTATGAAGAGGGCGATGCTCTGGTGTTCATGGATGTCGAGAGCTATGAACAGCTGGAACTGCAGAAGGACTTCGTCGGCGATCGCGCCACCTTCCTGCAGGATGGCATGATGGTCTCTGTCAGGCTGTACGACGAGAAGCCGATCGGCATTTCGCTGCCCGACCAGGTGGTCCTGACGATCGCGGAGGCCGATCCGGTGGTGAGGGGGCAGACGGCCGCGTCGTCCTACAAGCCGGCGATCCTGGAAAATGGCGTGCGCGTCATGGTTCCTCCGTTCGTCGAAGCCGGCGAGCGCATTCTGGTCGATACCAATGAAATCGCCTATCTCCGCCGCGCGGACTGATCCGCAGCGGCACGTTTAAATTTCTCCGGCCGTTGCCGCGGCCGGTTTTCTGTTTCGAAGGAAAGCCAAAATGGCACGCTCAGCTCTTCTCAATGTCATGGTTCAGGCCGCTTTCAAGGCCGGCAAGTCGCTGGCGCGTGATTTCGGCGAAGTCCAGAACCTGCAGGTCTCGCTGAAGGGACCGGGGGACTACGTTTCGCAGGCCGATCGCAAGGCCGAAAAGCTGGTCCGGGAAGAGCTTCTGA
This sequence comes from Pararhizobium sp. LjRoot235, assembly GCF_964254145.1. Taxonomy (NCBI): domain Bacteria; kingdom Pseudomonadati; phylum Pseudomonadota; class Alphaproteobacteria; order Hyphomicrobiales; family Rhizobiaceae; genus Pararhizobium; species Pararhizobium sp. LjRoot235. The sequence goes on from NZ_CAXUSP020000001.1 coordinate 958,498, forward strand.
AGTCGCGTCCGACCTATGGCTTCCTTGGCGAGGAGAGCGAAGAGATTATCGGCACCGACGGCGCCCATCGCTGGATCGTCGACCCGCTGGATGGCACGACGAACTTCCTGCACGGCATCCCGCATTTTGCGATTTCGATCGCACTCGAGCGCCAGGGCGAGATCGTTGCCGCCGTTGTCCTGAACCCGGCGACCGACGAGCTCTTCACGGCCGAGCGTGGTGGAGGCGCCTTCCTCAATGATCGCCGGCTGCGCGTCGCTGCCCGCAAGAACCTGTCGGATGCCGTGATCGGCACCGGCATGCCGCATCTGGGCGTTGCCAACCACGGTACCTATCTCGTCGAATTGCGGCATGTGATGGGCGAGGTTGCCGGTGTCCGCCGCATGGGTGCTGCCGTTCTCGATCTCGCCTATGTTGCGGCAGGCCGGTTTGACGGTTTCTGGGAGCGCGGTCTGTTTCCTTGGGACCTTGCCGCGGGAATCCTGCTGATTCGCGAAGCCGGCGGGTGGGTCGCCGATATCGACGGCGGCAACAAACCGATGGACGACGGCTCGATCGTTGCCGGCAATGAATATATCCGCAAGGCGCTGCACGAGGTGCTGCACCGCCCCATTCCGGGAAAATAAGCCGGAAAGCTTGAACGGGCGGCTGTTTCATCCTGTTGATGTTGCCCGTTGTTTCCCCTTCAATTTGGCACAAACTTCCTCTAGTCTCCGGCGCAAGCATAGCTTTGTCCGCGTGTGCGGGCAGGCTGCAGCACATGAGAACCGGAGAATAAACCCATGGCGAAATTGGAACTGTCGGGATGGGATACCGGCGGAGCTTTGAGCGAGGGTTATAATCCCAACAAGCTGACGAGCCCGATGGTTTTCTTCTGGACGATGGTGATCTTCCTGATCATCGTCGGGTTTGTCGCTGCCATCCTGTTTCGCCAGGCGCACGCCGCCTTTTCGAGCAATCCGGGACTGAACGGCCTTATTCTTGGTGTTCTGCTGATCGGCATTCTCTTGGTTTTCAATCATGTCCTCAGATTGCGCCCCGAGGTTCGCTGGTTCAATTCCTTCCGTGCCGCCGGAAGCGCCGAGAAGGTTGGCCGCGACCCGGTCCTCCTGGCGCCGATGCGCGCCCTCATCGGCCAGCGCCACTCCATGGCGATCTCGACGACGGCGCTGCGGTCCATCCTCGACTCGATCGCCACACGCCTCGACGAATCGCGCGACACCTCGCGGTATCTGACCGGACTTCTGGTCTTCCTCGGCCTGCTCGGCACCTTCTGGGGTCTGCTCGGCACCATCGGGTCGATCAATACGGTCATTCAATCGCTCGATGCCGGGACGGGAAGCACGCAGGATGTTCTGGCCGCTTTGAAGACCGGCCTGTCGGCGCCGCTGTCGGGCATGGGGACTGCCTTCTCGACTTCGCTTTTCGGTCTCTCCGGTTCGCTGATCCTCGGCTTTCTCGATTTGCAGGCGGGGCGCGCGCAAAACCGCTTTTACACTGAACTCGAAAACTGGCTGTCGTCCGTGACGGATGTCAGTTCGGACGTGATGGTCATCCCCGGCAAGTCGGCCGCAGCGCCTGCCGAAGAGCTTCGGCAGTTGACCGAGCAACTTGCCCGCCTCAATCACGATGGCGGCATGAACCAGCGCACGACCGCCGCCATGGCGAGCCTTGCCGAGGGCATTCAGGGGCTGGTGAAGAACATGCGCGGCGAGCAGCAGATGCTGCGCGACTGGATCGAGGCGCAACAGGATGAAGCAAAGTCGATGCGCAAAACGCTGGACAAGCTTTCGGCGCGTATCGGACATACGGAAAAGATTCCCGTTCATCCGGAAAGACCGCACAAGCTTGCGCGCATCGAAGACGCCGGGGGGGAATGACCGATGGCACTTGCGCGCAAGGGCCGGACACAGAGAACGGTCGATTACTGGCCGGGTTTCGTCGATGCCCTTTCGACGTTGCTCCTGGCCATCATGTTCCTGCTCTCCGTTTTCGTGCTGGCGCAATTTCTGCTCAGCCGCGAAATCAGCGGCAAGGAAGATGTGCTCAACCGGCTGAACAGCCAGATCAACGAACTGACCCAGCTTTTGGCGCTGGAGAAGGGCGGCAAGCAGGATCTCGAGGATTCGCTTGCCAACCTGCAGGCATCCCTGGCCTCGTCGGAAGGCGAACGTTCGCGGCTGCAGGCGCTGCTCGACCAGGGGACCGGCAGTTCCGATGTCGCCAACCGGCAGATCGGTGATCTCACGGGAAAGCTGGATGAGGAAAAACAGATCAGCGCCCGCGCAATGAGCCAGATCGACCTCTTGAACCAGCAGATCGCTGCACTGCGTAGCCAGATCGCCGCCATCGAGGGAGCGTTGCAGGCATCCGAGGCCAAGGACGAGGCGTCGCAGACGAAGATATCCGATCTTGGCCGGCGGCTGAACGTGGCGCTGGCGCAGCGCGTGCAGGAACTCAACCGTTACCGTTCCGATTTCTTCGGGCGGCTGCGTGAAATCCTGTCCGATCGCGAAAATATTCGTATCGTCGGCGACCGCTTCGTCTTTCAGTCGGAGGTGCTGTTTCCATCTGGTGGTAATGAACTGAATCCGGAGGGGCAGGAAGAGATGGCCAAGCTTGCCACGGCCGTGCTCGATCTCGCCAAGGAAATTCCCTCTGAGATCAACTGGGTGCTCCGGGTCGACGGGCATACGGACAATGTGCCGCTTTCCGGGACAGGCCGCTACGCCGACAACTGGGAGCTTTCCTCGTCCCGCGCGACATCCGTCGTCAAGTTCCTGATCTCCAGGGGCGTTCCGGCGGCTCGACTCGCCGCGGCGGGGTTCGGCGAATTCCAGCCCATTGCCGAGGGCGACAGTCCGGCCGCGCGCTCGCAGAACCGCCGCATCGAACTGAAGCTGACCGAAAAATAACAGGGTCGGCGCCGGTCCGTATCGGCATTCCCTGCGCATAAAACCTGTGTTTTGTGGGACAGCTTCTCCATTGCCCTGACGTTTACGTATGCGTAATGTCGGGCAGGGTGGAGTTGCTGGAGGAAGAGCATGGATTGTGATGTTCTGGTGATCGGGGCGGGGCTTGCCGGCCTCGTCGCGGCGGTGGAGGCTGCCGACCGGGGGCTCAGGGTCATCGTGCTTGATCAAGAAGGCGAGCAGAATTTGGGCGGACAAGCCTTTTGGTCGCTCGGTGGCTTGCTGTTTATCGATAGCCCAGAGCAGCGGCGCATGCGAATCCGTGACAGCCTCGACCTGGCGCGGCAGGACTGGATGGGGTCGGCGCAGTTCGACCGGCCCGAAGATTATTGGCCGCGCCGCTGGGCCGACGCCTATCTCGATTTTGCCGCTGGCGAAAAGCGCACCTGGCTGCATAGCCAGGGCATGCGCTGGTTTCCGGTTGTCGGCTGGGCGGAGCGCGGAGGTGGTCTTGCACACGGCCACGGAAATTCGGTGCCGCGCTTTCACGTGACGTGGGGCACAGGTCCAGGCGTGCTGGCGCCGTTCATCGCGCGGGCGCGGGCGGCGGAAAGCAAGGGACGCATCCGTTTCCGCTTTCGTCATCGGGTCGACGAACTGATCATGACCAATGGTGCCGTCACGGGCGCAAGGGGATCGGTTCTGAAGACCGACGGCGTGCCGCGCGGCGGGCGCAGTTCGCGCGAGGTCGTAGACGAGTTCTGGTTCGAGGCCGGCGCCGTCGTCGTCTCGTCCGGTGGCATCGGCGGCAATCATGATCTGGTGCGCAAGCAATGGCCGGTCGACCGGCTCGGCCCGCCACCGAACTTCATGGTCAGCGGCGTGCCGGATTATGTCGATGGGCGCATGGTCGAGATTGCCGAACAGGCGCGCGGTTCCGTCATCAATAAGGATCGCATGTGGCATTACACGGAGGGCCTGCGCAACTTCGATCCGATCTGGCCGAACCATGGCGTCCGTATCCTGCCCGGGCCGTCTTCCTTCTGGTGCGATGCCGACGGCAACCGTTTTGCCGCGCCGGCCATGCCGGGCTTCGATACGCTCGGCACCCTGAAGGCGATCCGCAGGACGGGCGCTGACTACAGCTGGTTCATCCTGACCAAGGCGATCATCAGACGAGAATTCGCGCTTTCGGGCTCGGAGCAGAACCCCGACCTTACCGGCAAGGACATCCCGCTGCTTTTGAAACGCCTGGGTAAAAATCCGCCAGGCCCGGTACAGTCCTTTATGGACAGGGGCGAAGACTTCGTCATCCGCGACCGGCTGGACGATCTGGTCGAGGGCATGAATGCGCTCACCGGCGAGGGGCGCCTTCGGCTCGCCCATCTGCGCCACCAGATCGAGGCGCGCGATCGCGAGATCGACAATCCATTTTCGAAGGACGCGCAAGTCACTGCCATTCGCGGCGCCCGCAATTATCTCGGCGACAAGTTGATGCGAACGGCCAAGCCGCACCGGCTGCTCGATCCGAAAGCGGGACCGCTGATTGCCGTGCGCCTCAATATCCTGACGCGAAAGACGCTGGGTGGCCTGCAGACCGATCTCAATGGCCGTGTGCTGGAGCTTTCGGGCGAACCTGTTCCCGGCCTTTATGCGGCAGGCGAAGTTGCAGGTTTCGGCGGCGGCGGCATGCATGGCTACAACGCGCTGGAAGGGACATTCCTAGGTGGCTGCATCTTTTCCGGGCGTGTTGTGGGCCGCAGCATCGGCGCTTGATGCTCGGCCGAAAAGCTCTCCGGGCAACCGGAGAGCTTTGGGCCATCAATCCATCTGAACGTTGGCGTCCTTGACGACCGGACCCCATTTCGCCAGTTCTGCCTTCACATGCGCGGCAAGCTCATCCGGCGTCGAGCCGACGATGGTGGCGCTGAAGCCCTTCATCTTCTCGGCTACGGCCGGGTCCGCCAAGGCCTTCCTGGCGGAAGCATTGAGCCGATCGATCACGTCCTTCGGCGTGCCCGCTGGGGCGAACAGTGCGTTCCAGGTATAGGTCTCATACCCGGGAATGGTTTCGGCGATCGTCGGCACATCCGGGAAAGACGGTGCGCGCTCCTTCGTCGTTACGGCCAAGGCCCTGAGCGTGCCGGATTTGATATGACCGGAGGATGAGGGCAGGTTGTCGAACATGATCGGCACTTGGTTGCCGATGACATCGTTCAGCGCCGGACCTGATCCCTTGTAGGGCACGTGTTGCATGCTGACGCCGGCCATCTTCTTGAACAGTTCGCCGGAGAGATGCAGCGGCGTGCCGTTGCCGGAGGATGCGTAGGAGTATTGCTCAGGGGCCGCCTTCAGAAGCGCCAGAAGCTCCGCGACATTCTTTGCCGGAAGCTGCGGGTTGACCACGAGCACGTTGGGCACGAGCACCAGCAGCGAGACAGGCGCGAAGTCCTTTTCCGGGTCATAGGGCTTTGTCTTCAGGATCAGAGGATTGAGCGCGTGGGTCGCAACCGTTCCCATCAGGATCGTATAGCCATCGGGTTCTGCCCGCGCCACACGGTCGGCACCGAGATTGCCGCCGGCGCCCGCGACGTTTTCCACGATCACCTGCTGGCCGAGATCGTCGGACATCTTCTGGCCGATGATGCGCGCAACCACGTCGGTCGAGCCGCCGGCCGCGAAGGGCACCACCAGCGTTACCGGGCGATCGGGAAACTCTTGCGCCTTTGCTTCACCGCCGAGCGAAAGCGCCGATGTCGCCATCAATGCCAGCGCGAGTGCCGTGCGCCGCTTCAATAAGGACAATGCCATTCAAATCTCCTCCCAGGACGTAGCCACAAAGCTGCAGAAAAACGTGTCGGCGGCAACAATAGCGTCGCCCCATAGAACGGCAACCTCGGGAGAAGAATTAAGGGTTGTACTCAATCGATTTTATTCGGAACAGGACGCCTCATCCAAGCGTCACGACATTGCTTGCTTCAGGGCTGTCATAATCGAACTGCAGCCGCGCCAGCTTGGCATAAAGGCCGCCCTGGCGGACCAGCGAGGCGTGGGTGCCTTCCTCGACGATCCTGCCCTGATCCATGACCAGGATACGATCGGCCTTCAGCACGGTCGCCAGCCGGTGGGCGATGACCAGCGTCGTGCGTTCGCGCATCAGGCCGTCGAGTGCCTTCTGTACTAGCGTTTCGCTCTCGGCGTCGAGCGCGGAGGTCGCCTCGTCGAGCAGCAGAACCGGGGAATTTTTCAGAATCGCGCGGGCGATGGCGATGCGCTGCCGCTGGCCCCCGGACAGCGTAATGCCACGCTCTCCGGCCTGCGTATCGTAGCCCTGATCGAGCTTTGCAATGAATTCATCGGCCTGGGCGGCAATGGCTGCGGCACGCACCATGTCGCGCGATGCGGTGGGCAGGCCGAAGGCGATGTTGTCGTGGATCGAGGCGGCGAAGATGGTGACGTCCTGCGGAACGATGGCGATACGGCCGCGCAGTGCCTCAGGATCGACCAAGCGGATATCGACGTCATCGACGCGGACCGTTCCCTTGGCCGGGTCGTAGAACCGCAACAGCAGCGAGAAGACCGTGCTCTTGCCGGCGCCGGAAGGGCCGACGATGGCGACCGTCTCGCCCGGCTTGACGGCGAAACTCAGGCCCTTGACGCTCTTGTAGCCCGGACGCGAGGGATAGGCGAAATGGACGTCGTCGAAGGTCACTGCTCCTTGTGCCGGCTCCGGCATGGCGACGGGATTGGCAGGTGCCCTGATGTTCGGTTGTTCAGCCAGCAATTCGCTCAAACGCTCGGCAGCGCCCGCTGCCTGCGAGAGCTCGCCCCAGACCTCCGACAACGCGCCGAGGCTGCCTGCGGCAAAGACGGAGTACAGGAGAAACTGGCCGAGCGTGCCGGCCGACAGGGTGCCGGACAGGACGTCCTGCGCACCGAACCATAGGATCGCGACGACGCTGCCGAAGATCATGGTGATGGCAAAGGCGGTGAGGATGGAGCGGGCCTTGATGGCGGCGCGCGCTGCCTCGTAGGCGCTTTCGACCGCGCTGCCATAGCGCGCTTGCGCGACGGCCTCGCCGTTGAAGGCCTGGACGGTGCGGGAGGCGGAGATGGCTTCGCCGGCATACGCCGACGCCGTGGCGAGGGTATCCTGCGCTTCGCGTGAACGCCGGCGCACCGAGCGACCGAAGCCGACAAGCGGGAAGACGATGACGGGGATGGCGATAAGGACCAGGCTTGACAGCTTCGGGCTGGTATAGACCATCATGGCGATGGCCCCGAGACACAGGATAGTGTTGCGCAGAGCAACAGATGCCGTGGCCCCGACGGCGGATTTGATCTGCGTCGCATCGGCGGTCAGCCGCGAGACGATCTCGCCGGACTGGTTGACATCGAAGAAGGACGGGGAAAGCCGGGTGACATGGTCGAAGACGTCGCGGCGCAGATCCGAGACGATCCGCTCGCCGAGTGTGATGACGAAGTAGTAGCGGGTCGCACTGGCCACCGCGAGCACGATCGCCAGAACCATCAGCATCGAGAAATAGGTGTTGATGAAGCCGGAATCGGAGACGGAGAAACCGTGGTCGATCATCCGGCGCACGGCCATCGGCAGCGTCAGCGTCGTGACGGCCGCAATAACGAGCGAAATGCCGGCCCCGATGACAAGATTGCGGTAGCGCCGGATATACGGCAACAGCTTGGCCAGCGGGCGCACGGACCTGCGCCCCGCCTGTTGAACGACCTCATTCGACACATGACCTCCAATACCGGAAGAAGCGGCAAAACTCGCACAAGTCTTCTCCGGCGGTACTTGTTATCCTCATGACCATCATGTATAGGCACGGCATCAAATTGGGAAGCCGTGGTCCCTTGGGTGGTCTGCGGCTTCATTTACGTGTTCGGTCCCCATGCCGCAATGGCCCGCAAATGGCTTGCGACAATTGGACCCTGGAACTTGCAGGAAGATTGTTATGAAGGCTGATATCCATCCCGCTTACCACATGATCAAAGTGGTCATGACCGACGGCACCGAATACGAAACCCGCTCGACCTGGGGTTCGGAAGGCCAGACCATGAACCTCGAAATCGACCCGAAGTCGCACCCGGCCTGGACCGGCGGCAACCAGCAGCTGATGGACCGCGGTGGCCGCGTCTCCAAGTTCAAGAAGCGCTTCGAAGGCCTCGGCCTCTAAGTTTCCATTGCTGGATCAGATTTTGGGAAAGCCCGGTTCGTCCGGGCTTTTTTGCGTTTTGGGGCTTGGAGGCGATACGGGATTGTTGGTCTCGAGCCATCTGGCGGGGAGTCTAGGCTTCCTCCGATAAAAAAGATTAGTATTGACTTATCAATTAGTATCGGCTATTTGATTCCCATGATCGAAGCTGCAAACATCACCGCCGTCCTGCGCACACTCGCCGACCCGACGCGGCGAGCCGTGTTCGAACGGGTCGTCCGGTCCGACGAGATTACCGTCGTCGAGTTGACGCGTGGGAGCGGCGTGACACAGGGCGCCATCTCCCAACATCTCAAGTCATTGAAGCAGGCCGGTCTGGTTGCCGAGCGCCCGGAAGGCCGCAACGTGTATTATCGCGCTGAGCCCGAGGGTCTCGCCCCGCTCGTCGATTGGATGAGCCATTACGGCGTCTTCTGGCGCGAACGCTTCGCAAATCTCAGAACCTTGCTCAAGGAGATCGATCCATGACCGATGCCGCTTTGAAGTCCGACACGCAAGACATCGTGGTCGACGAGGTCTTCCCGCACGCGCCGGAGACGATCTGGTACGCGTTGACATCCGGCGAACTTATGGCTCGCTGGATAATGGCGCCGACAGGATTCGAGGCCGTGGAGGGCAAGCAGTTCACGTTCCAGACTACGGCGGCCGGCGCATGGGACGGTGTCATTCGCTGCCAGGTGCTGGAGGTGATACCTTACGAGCGCTTCGTCTATGCCTGGAAAGGCGGACACGAGGGAAACGTCGGATATGGCTCACGGCTGGACACCGTCGTCACGTTCATCCTTTCCAGGGTTGAAAGTGGGACGCGCCTTCGCCTCATCCACTCCGGTTTCGTGCTACCGCGGAACGACACTGCTTTCAGGAGCATGAGCGAAGGTTGGAAGAAGGTTGTCCGAAACCTCGACGCCGTCGCTGCGGAACAGGCAAACTCGAAGCGACGACACTGACGCGGGTCTGCGAAAGCGGGTCCCACAGGTGCCCGGCGGTTCGACCGGAATGGACCGCTTCCATGCAACAAGCATTTCGACAAACAGGAGGAAACCATGCAGCATCAAGTCGTTTCTCGCGATGAGTGGCTGGAGGCCCGCGTCGCACTGCTCAAGGAGGAGAAGGATCTGACGCGACGCAGCGACGCGCTCGCGCGGCGACGGCAGGAATTGCCGTGGGTCCGGATCGACAAGGAGTATCGTTTCGAGACTGACGAGGGGAACGCCTCGCTGTCAGATCTCTTCAGAGGGCGCTCTCAGCTCCTCATATACCACTTCATGTTGGGCCCCGACTACAAGGCTGGATGTCCGTCCTGTTCATCGATCGCGGACGGGTTCAACGGCTTCGTCGTTCACCTGGAGAATCATGACGTCGCGTTTTCTGCGGTGTCGCGGGCGCCGCTCGCGAAGCTGCAGGCATACAAGCAGCGGATGGGGTGGACGTTTCCCTGGGCGTCCTCGTTCGGCAGCGACTTCAACTTCGACTTCAACGTGTCGTTCACCGAGCAGCAACAGCGCGACGGGACCGTCGAATACAACTACCGGCGCGAGCCGGCGTTGCAACGTGGCGGCGGTGGGGCGCCTGAGATACCCTCCCGTTCGACACCCGACGGGCCTGCGACTGCAGCGGCCATGAGCGGAACCGACGCAGCCACGTTCGCGCGCGAGAGGCCGGGCATGAGCGCCTTCGTTCTCGAAGACGATGTCGTCTATCACACCTATTCCGCCTATGCGCGCGGACTGGATGGCCTCTGGGGCATGTACCAATGGCTCGACCGCGCGCCCAAGGGGCGCAACGAAGAGGGCATCTGGTGGCGCCGCCACGACGAGTACGACCAAGGCTGACCGAGGTACGCGGTTATCGCGGCGTGATCGATTGGGTCTGCCCGCAAGACACTTACGCCAAGGGCGGTTTGGTCGCCCTTGGCGAATGGTAACGCATGGCCAGATGATTCTGCCGAACCCGCTCCATACCTTCGGAACATTCCAACAGCGCTTTATAGGAGAAACGATATGAGCAGAGCTTATACGGGCGGGTGCGCCTGCGGTGCAATCCGCTATGAGATTTCGGCCGAACCGTTGGTGATGAACGACTGCCAGTGCCGCGACTGTCAGCGCAAGAGCGGAACCGGGCACGGGTCCTACCTCACCTTTGCGGACAAGAGGAACGTGAAACTCGAAGGCGCAGCGAAGCATTGGGACATCGTTAGCGACAGCGGTAACGTCAAGACACGCGCGTTCTGCCCCAGCTGTGGGTCACCGGTGTATTTGACGTTCTCGGCGACGCCAGACCTTTTCACCGTGCACGCCGGGAGCCTCGACGACCCAAGCCAATACAAGCCGCAGATGGTAACGTACAACGTGCGCGGTTACGCATGGGACCACGTCGATCCAACACTTCGGAAATTCGACAAGATGCCCTCGGCGTGAAAAGCCGCGATCCTGCTTCGCATCAAGTCTGTCGGACCGGGCAACGCTTCACTTCAGTTGGTCGTCTTGCGCCGCTTGGCCGTCCAAGAACACAAAACCCGGCACAACGGCCGGGTTTGAAGCATTCGGCTGCCTGCCAGGCTCCGATCAATTTGTCCCAAAAGCGGTCTGCAGCAGGGTGAGCTGGGCCTTGACGCCATTCTGGTTGTCGGGCGTGAAGTTCTGGGCTTCCTGCGGGCGGTAAATTTCGCGGTCGAGCAGGGCGACGCGGTTCTGCAGGCGCAGCGAGCGGTCGATCAGATCGCGGAAACCTTCCGGCAGGTCGTTCCAGCCGGGTGCGGTGCGATCGACGTTGAAGCTGTCGAGGCGGACCTTGTTCTTTTCCGACAGGACCTGCTCGCGATTCATCTCGCCATTGTTGACGGCGCGCTGCAGGAGCAGCCAGGATGCCATCTGCATCAGGCGGGTGGTGAGGCGCATCGATTCCGCTGCGTAGAGAACTGATGCCATACGCGGCAGAACCTTGGAGGCGGCACGACCGGGGCCGTCGAGATAGCTCGCGGTCTCTTCAACCAGGCCCATGCCTTCCGCGTAGAGAGCCTTGAACTGCGCCGAAGACGCAGCGTGCCCCGCGAAGCTCACAGTATTCAATCCCCGTTCGGACATGGTCTGCTTTCCCTGGTTAAACGCATCAACTCGGTCAGGTGACAAGCGGGTCAACAGGAAGTTTCCGGCCGCTCGTTCTATTGTTGGAACATGATCCCATAGCGCATTTCGCGCAAGCCTATTCTTAATAAAGGGTTAATCTCCACAATTCTTTGACGGCTGGGGAAAAAAGGCAAAAAAAAGAGCCGCAAACGCGGCTCTCAAGGTAAAACAGGGAGAAAAATCAGACCAATCGCCAAACGCGGAATTGTCTGAGTCCAGAGCGATCCGGATGCGTCAGTAATACCTTATAAGGCTTAATGAAGCGTTATGGCGGCCGGATTCTCGGCGATGCAATGTCTTGTTTTCCGCTTTTGACCTCGATTTGGTTGCTGCAACGGGCCGCATCACGAACGAAAGAACTTTTCAGCCGCCGACTTGCTTGCCGATTTGCTTGCTCTTTCCGCTTCAAGGCGCGCGATTTCCTGTTTCAGCATCTCGATACGCAATGCGAGCTCTTCGGCCGAAAGAAGCGAGAGGTCACAGCCGATCTCGTGGGCCGGCTGTTTCTTGGGACGGTCGTCGTCAAACAGGCTCATGCGAACCTCCGTTCGGGCTCGTCGTCGCTTCTTTCCTCGAGAGGAGCTGCCCGCGGCGACAGTTGCAGGCTTTCCGGCGTCGTCAGGGTGCCGGGGTTGATGGTCGAGTAGGCGTCGCGTTCCGATGCCGGCACTGCGGCACGCATGCGGCTGCGGAAGATCGCGTAAGCCGTGATCAGCACATGGGCGCAGGCGGTGATCATGAACAGGCCGTAGGGGCCGGTGACGGTCATGATCGGGCCGCCGATGGTCGGGCCGATGATCGTGCCGATGCCGTAGAGCAAGAGCAGGCCGCCGGAAATCTTGACGAAGTCCTCCGGCGTGGCGAAATCGTTGGCATGCGAGACGGCGATCGGATAGAGCGCGTTGGCGGTTGCGCCATAGACGCCGACGAGCGCGATCAGGAGAACGACGCCCGTCGGTTCGACCAGGAAGATCAGTGCGCCGGCAATCGCGGCGATGGCGGCAAGCGCGGCCAGAACATAGCGGCGGTCGATCATGTCCGAGAGGCGCCCGGCGGGGAACTGCATTACGGCGCCAGCGAAGATCGTCGTACTCATCATCAGCGCGACAGTGCTGTCGGTAAGTCCCACCTGACGGCCGAAGACGGCGCCGAGCGTGCCGTAAGCGCCATTGGCGATGCCAATGAGCAGGATACCGAGGAAGGAAATCGGTGAGTTGCGATAGAGCGCCGGCAGGTCGAGGCTAACCTGTTTCAGCGGTTGCGGTGAGGCCGCGGTCGACAGGAGCGTCGGCAGCATGGCCAGGCAGTAGACGATGCCGGCGCACATGAAAAACAGCGTCGTCGACGTATCGCCGAACGGGATCATCAACTGACCGCCGACGACGCCCATCAGGGTGATGGCGATGTAGAGCGAGAAGATCGCGCCGCGGCTCTCATTGGTGGCGCGCTCGTTCAGCCAGCTTTCGATGATCATCGAGGTTCCGGCCGTCGAGAAGCCGGTGAAGGCGCGTAGCACCACCCACCAGATCGGATCGACGAGAATGCCGGTCAAAAGCGCGATGATCGCCAGGATGGAAGCAAAGCAACTGAAGGCGCGCACATGGCCGGCGCGCTTGACGATGGTCGGCGCCAGCAGGCAGCCCAGCACGAAGCCGCTGGCCCAGGAGGTGCCGAGCAGGCCGAGCAGCGTCGTTGAATACCCTTCCGTCGTGCCGCGCACCGGCAGCAACAGGCTGTGCAATCCATTTCCAAGGAAGAGAAACAGCGTTCCAAGCAGAAGTGAGGTGACGGGAAGAAGGTTTTTTCTCATGTGAAATCCGCTGGTTCCGGGTTGCGCCGAAAAGTAGGGCGATGCCACCACAATTGCCAGCCGGAAATTTTTATTGAGTGAGATTGGAAAGGACGTTCTAACCCTGTTCGCGCGCAAAAGTGACGCGCGTGTGACGGCCTGAAGTCCTGCCGAGTTCTTTTCCACAACAGAGAAAAATGATGTCCAAAGCGTTAACGGTACTCCTGCTTCTGGCCATGGTGATCCAGATCCTGAAGCCGCTCAACCTGCCTGGACTGCGCCAGCGCCGAGACTTCTGGAAAGTCGCCGCCTTTGCGATCGCCGCGATGATGCTGATGGTGTTGATCCGGCCCTAAAGGCTGATGCTGCCGCACATGACGGCGATACAGCGCCCGGCGATCCGCACGCTGCGAACCAGCCCATCCGATTTGCGCACGGTCAATTCTATCAGGCTCCGGCGTCCCATTTCGATGCCCTGCTCGATGGTGACGTTGATGTCGAGGTCGCGATCCGGCTGCAGCGAGGCGAGAAGCGCCCCCAGCGCCCCGGAGGCGCTTCCGGTTGCCGGATCCTCGATGACGTTGTCGAGCGGCGCAAACATCCGGGCGCGAAGATGCCACGGATTGTCGGGCAGGTGCGTATAGAGAAACAGCGCGAACTGCTCGCCCTCGCACGAGAATCGCCGGTCGGTCTCGGCAAAGGCAGCGGTGTTGGGGCAGGCGCGCGCGAGCGTTTCCAGGTCTGAGACCTCGGCGAGCGCGAAGGGCAGGCCGACGGAGGTGATGACGGGAGCATGGGTCTCCGTGCGAATCTCGCCGGCGCTGATGGAGGCGCAGCGGGCGACGGTGTCGCTGTCGATTTGCCGCCCAACCGATAGCGGCTGCGGCGCGAGAATGCTGGCACCGGCGACGCGTCCGTCGTCGCGAAGTAGCGCCGCCTCGACGATACCCGCCTTTTCTTCGAAACGAAGGACATCCCCAGACGCCTTTCCGAAAACATCCGTCTGGGCGCCGAGCACGAAGGCGGTGCCGACATTGGGATGGCCGGCGAAGGGGATTTCCATGGTCGGCGTGAAAATCCTCACCCGCGCCGTGTTGGCTGGGTCTTCCGGCGGAAGCACGAAGGTAACTTCGGAATAACGGAATTCAGCCGCGATCTGCTGCATCTGTGCATCGGACAATCCGCGTGCATCGGGGATCACCCCAAGCTGGTTTCCGGCAAACCGCTCGTTGGCGAAAACATCGACGGTGACATAGGCGACGCTGTCCATAAGTTGCTTGCTCCCGTTCCGGCTGAGACCAGTTCAAGGAGATAAAGGAGAGCGAATGCCGGGCGAAGTGCGTTCTTGTCACCCGGACAATCGAGGTGGCGTTTGTTCAAGGCCGGCGCGGAGACGAAAAGTGCCTTGTGAGAAAGCACGTGTAGATGCCGACAAAGAAAACCCGGCCGCATGCGCGGGCCGGGTCTTCTCCCCTCCCTGTAACTTTAAATCAGGCGGCCCGTTCGAACTCCTTCTTCCAGCCGCCCGTTGCAGCAAGGCTGCACATCTTTGCGCGGTGGGTGAAAGCGCGCTGGCCGGCAGCGACGTTTTCCGGCTTGCCGCTCCAGGCCGTCAGAGCCTCGGTCTGCAGTGCGCGGCCATAGGAGAAGGTCATGCCCCAGGGCAGGTCGGAGCCGGCCTTGATGGCGGAGAGATGCGCCGTGGCCTCTTCCGTCGACTGGCCGCCGGAGAGGAAGGCGATGCCCGGAACGGCAGCGGGCACGGTGCGTTTCAGGACTTTCACCGTGCGCTCGGCAACCTCTGCGACCGATGCCTGCCGAGCCTTCTTGCCGTCGATGATCATGCTCGGCTTGAGGATCATGCCTTCAAGGCTGACGCGGGCATCGCTCAGTTCCTCGAACACGATCCGCAGCGTTTCCTCGGTGACTTCTTCCGAACGGTCGATTGAGTGGTTGCCGGGTGCGCCGTCCATCAGCACTTCCGGTTCGACGATCGGGACGATGCCGGCTTCCTGGCAGAGGGCTGCGTAACGGGCCAGCGCCTGCGCATTGGCCTTGATCGCGCCGAAGCTCGGCAGGACGTCGGATACGGAGATGACGCCGCGCCATTTGGCAAAACGGGCACCGGCGTCATAATAGGTCTTCAGGCGGCCGGCCAGGCCATCGAGGCCCTCGGTGATCGTCTCGCCCGGGAATTTCGCCATCGGCTTTGCGCCTGTATCGACCTTGATGCCGGGAACGGCACCCGCGGCGCGGATGATGTCAACGAAGGGCGTGCCGTCTGCCGCCTTCTGAAACAGGGTCTCCTCGTAAAGGATGACGCCGGAAATATAGGACTTCATGGCCTCGTCGGCGCGAAACAGCAGCTCGCGATAGTCGCGGCGCGATGTTTCGGTCGATGCAAGGCCGATCGTATCGAAGCGCTTGCCGATCGTCGCAGTGGACTCGTCTGCTGCCAACAGGCCCTTGCCGGTCGCCACCATGGCTGCTGCAATGTCTTCAAGTCTTTCGCTCATATGCGTTCTCCTGGTTGTCCTACAGCTCGCCGATAGCAGAAGAATAGGGCAAGGAAAATGAAAGTTAAATTCTTTAAAACGATTAAAATTAATTTAATCGTTTGAAATATTGGGGTTTATTGTTGCGATGCATCCAAACACAGTGCGATGCAACGAAAAAACCCCGGCACAGGCCGGGGTGATGGAAGTAGTTGTCGCAGCGGCGCTGGTTTATTTCTGCTGGTGCAGAATGTCGACGCCGGGGAGCGGTTTGCCCTCCATCCATTCGAGGAAGGCGCCGCCTGCGGTTGAGACATAGCTGAGGTCGTCAGCCACTTCCGCGTGGTTCATCGCCGCGACCGTATCGCCGCCGCCGGCGACGGAGACGAGCGCGCCGCTCTTGGTGCGGGCAGCAGCGTGCTTGGCAACGGCAACGGTGGCCTTGTCGAAAGGCGCGATTTCGAAGGCGCCGAGCGGGCCGTTCCAGACAAGGGTTTCGGCCTTGCTCACCCAGTCGTTGATGGCGATGATCGATTTCGGTCCAACGTCCAGCACCATGGCGTCGGCCGGGATCGCTTCGATATCGACCACCTCGTTGTCGGCGCCTGCCTTGAATTCGCGGGCAACGACGCCGTCGACCGGCAGCACGATGGCGCAGCCGGCGGACGCGGCTTCCGTCATGATCTGCCTGGCGGTGCCGGCAAGGTCATGTTCGCAGAGCGACTTGCCGACATTGGTGCCGCGCGCGGCGATGAAGGTATTGGCCATGCCGCCGCCGATGACGAGGGCATCGACCTTCATCACGAGGTTCATCAAGAGGTCGATCTTGGTCGAGACCTTGGCGCCGCCGACGATGGCAACGACGGGACGCTTCGGATTGCCGAGACCTTTTTCGAGAGCCTCGAGTTCCGCCTGCATGGTGCGGCCGGCATAGGCGGGCAGCAGATGGGCGAGGCCTTCCGTCGAGGAATGGGCGCGGTGGGCGGCGGAGAAAGCATCGTTGACATAGATGTCGCCATTGGCGGCGAGCGCCTTGGTGAAATCCGCGTCGTTCTTTTCCTCGCCCTTGTGGAAGCGGGTGTTTTCCATGAGCAGGACATCGCCGTCGTTCATGCCGGCAACGCCGCTTGCTGCCTTCTCGCCGATGCAGTCAGCGGCGAATTGGACGCGCTGGTCGAGAATGTCCTCGACTGCCGGGGCGATCAGCGACAACGACATGTCGGCGACGGGTTCACCCTTCGGACGGCCGAAATGGGCGAGCAGGATGACCTTGGCGCCCTTTTCCGAGAGTTCGCGGATCGTCGGCACGACGCGCTCGATGCGGGTCGCGTCGGTCACCTTGCCGTCCTTGACCGGCACGTTTAGATCGACGCGGACAAGCACGCGCTTGCCGGCGATGTCGGTGAGGTCGTCGAGGGTCTTGAAAGTCATGATCGGTCTCCGGTCATAGTCTCTGGAAAAGGGTGGGATAATCGGTCACCAGCCCGTCCTCGTCCACCGGCAGTTCGACGGTGAAGGCGCGGTCTTCCGCCTCGTAGCGATAGAGCCGGTCTTCCTCGAGGCAGGCGTAGGTCTGGCCATCGGGAAATGGCTCGAACGTATCGAAGGGCACATAGAGCATGGTGAGTTTGGCGGTGCCGTCCCGAGGCGTCAGGCCGAGGCGGCGAATGGGCAGCGTGTTGGTAAAGGGCGTTCCGGCAAGATCGATATCGATGCAGCCGTCAAGGGCGGGGAAGGCGCTGCCGTCCGCGCCGCGCCAGCGGCCCTTGCCGTCGGACACGAGTGAAAGCCGTTGACCTTCGGTCGTTTCGATGCTGAAGGCGAGGACGGTCCAATGCGGATCGCAGTCGATAATATAGCGCACACCATAGGCGCGGCCGCCGCGTTCGCCAATCAGCACGCTCGACGCGCGGAGGCCCGCGCCATCGACCGGCGCGATCGTCAGGTGTTCGAGCCCTTCCCCCTCAAGCGGACGCCAGCGTACCGTTGTTGGGGAAAGGGCGCGAAACATGACTTTAGATCAGCTTTGCCATTGCAACGGCCGTGTCGGCCATGCGGTTGGAGAAGCCCCATTCATTGTCGTACCAGGAGAGGATACGCACGAACTTGCCTTCCAGAACCTTGGTCTGGTCGTTGGCGAAGATCGAGGAATGGCTGTCATGGTTGAAGTCGCGCGAAACCAGCGGCTCGTCGGTGTAGCCAAGGATACCCTTGAGCGCGCCGTCCGAGGCTGCCTTGATCGCACCGTTGATTTCCGCAACCGTCGTGTCGCGCTTGGCGACGAACTTGAAGTCGACGACCGAGACGTTCGGGGTTGGAACGCGGATCGAGGTGCCGTCGAGCTTGCCCTTGAGGTGCGGCAGGACGAGGCCGACCGCCTTGGCGGCGCCGGTCGATGTCGGAATCATCGACAGGGCGGCTGCGCGGGCGCGGTACAGATCCTTGTGCATCGTGTCGAGCGTCGGCTGGTCGCCGGTATAGGAATGGATCGTCGTCATGAAGCCATGGTCGATGCCGACGACGTCGTCCAGGGTCTTGACGACCGGCACCAGGCAGTTGGTCGTGCAGGATGCGTTGGAGATGACCAGGTGTTCCCTGGTCAGTTCGTTGTGGTTGACACCGAAGACGACGGTCAGGTCAGCGCCGTCGGCCGGAGCCGAAACGATGACGCGCTTGGCGCCCGCCTGAAGGTGGAGGGCAGCCTTGTCGCGGGCGGTGAAGATGCCGGTGCATTCGAGCGCGATATCGACGCCCATCGCGCCATGCGGCAGGGTTGCCGGATCCTTGATCGCCGTCACCTTGATCGGCTTGCCACCGGCAACGATGATGGTGTCGCCTTCGACCTTCACGTCCGCCGGGAACTTGCCGTGGATCGAATCGTAGCGAAGCAGGTGCGCATTGGTCTCGACAGGGCCGAGATCGTTGATGGCAACGACTTCGATGTCGGTGCGGCCGGATTCGACGATGGCGCGAAGGACGTTGCGGCCGATGCGGCCAAAGCCGTTGATGGCAACTTTTACAGTCATTTCAGGTCTCTCCCTGTCTAAGGTCTCGGTGGGGAAAACAGGGCGCGTTGGGCCGCGCCCTGTGAAGGAAAATCAGGCGAGCTTCTTTTCGGCGGCGGCGACGATCGCCTCTGCGGTGATGCCGAAGTGCTTGAACAGATCCTTGGCCGGGCCGGATGCGCCGAAGGAATGCATGCCGATGAAATCGCCATCCGAGCCGATGAAATAATCCCAGCCCTGACGGACAGCCGCTTCGGCGGCGATCTTCACCGGCGCATTGCCGATGACGGCCTTGCGATAGGCTTCCGGCTGTTCGGCGAAGAGTTCGAAGCAGGGCACGGAGACGACACGGGCAGCGATGCCCTTACCGTTCAGGTCGGCCGCTGCCTTGACGGCGAGCTCGACTTCCGAACCTGATGCGAAGATCGAGACTTTGGCATTGTCGGCGGCAACCAGTTCATAGGCACCCTTGGCGCAGAGGTTTTCAGCCTCGTATTTCAGGCGGGACGGCGCAAGGTTCTGACGGGTCAGCGCCAGACCGGACGGACGATGCCGTTCCTTGAGCGCCAGCTGCCAGCATTCGGCGGTTTCAACGGCGTCGGCCGGCCGGAACATCAGGAGGTTGGGGATGGCTCGCAGCGCGGCCATGTGCTCGATCGGCTCGTGCGTCGGGCCATCTTCGCCGACGCCGATGGAATCGTGCGTCAGGACGTGGATGACGCGGATGCCCATCAGGGCCGCGAGGCGGATGGACGGACGGCAATAGTCCGTGAAGATCATGAAGCCGCCGGAGTAGGGAATGAGACCGCCGTGCAGCGCGATGCCGTTCATGGCGGCAGCCATGCCGTGTTCGCGAATGCCCCAGTGCATGTAGCGGCCGGAGAAATCGGTCGGGGTGATCGACTTCATCTGGCTGGTCTTGGTGTTGTTCGACGGCGTCAGGTCGGCCGAGCCGCCGAGCGTCTCGGGCAGCGTGCCGTTGATGACTTCAAGCGCGTCTTCGGAGGCCTTGCGGGTGGCGACTGTCGGCGGCGCGTCGGCGATCTTCTTCTTGTAGGCGTCGACGGCGGCATCGAGGTTTTCAGGCAGTTCGCCGGCGAAGCGGCGGGTGAATTCGGACTTCTTGGCCGTCTCGGTCGCATCCAGGCGGCCTTCCCATTCCCTGCGTGCGCCAACGGAACGTTTGCCGGCTGCGCGCCATGCCTCGAGAATGTCGGCCGGGACGGTGAAGGCCTCAGCTTCCCAATCGAGCGCCCTGCGGGTTGCGGCAATTTCCTCGGCCCCGAGCGGCGAACCATGGACCTTGTGGGTACCGGCCTTGTTCGGCGCGCCGAAGCCGATGACGGTCTTGGCTGCGATGAAGGTAGGGCGATCGGATTTCTGGGCGGCTTCGATGGCGGCTGCGATCTCCTCCGGATTGTGGCCGTCGACGCGGATCGTGTTCCAGTGAACGGCCTGGAAGCGGGCAATCTGGTCGGTCGAATCCGAGAGGCTTACGGCTCCGTCGATGGTGATGTTGTTGTCGTCCCAGAAGAGGACCAGCTTGTTGAGCTTCAGGTGGCCGGCAAGCGCGATCGCCTCGTGGCTGATGCCTTCCATCAGGCAGCCGTCACCGCAGAGGACGTAGGTGTAATGGTTCTGCAGTTCGCTGCCGAATTCTTCGGCGAGCTTGCGCTCGGCGATCGCCATGCCGACGGCATTGGCAATGCCCTGGCCGAGCGGGCCGGTGGTCGTTTCGATGCCCGAGGCATGGCCGTATTCCGGGTGGCCGGCGGTCTTCGAGCCGAGCTGGCGGAACAGCTTGAGGTCCTCCATCGTCATGTCTTCGTAGCCGGTCAGATGAAGCAGCGAATAGATCAGCATGGAGCCATGGCCGGCCGATAGCACGAAGCGGTCGCGGTCCGCCCAGAGCGGGGCCTTCGGATCGAACTTCAGGTAACGGGAGAATAGAACCGTTGCCACGTCGGCGGCGCCCATCGGCAGGCCGGGGTGACCCGAATTGGCTTTTTCGACGGCGTCCATGGAAAGGAAACGGATCGCATTTGCCATCCGGTCGTGTTGTTTGCGAGAGATCATTGACTGTTCCGCTTGAGTTCGGTGGACAGGGAACGGTCTCTATCCTCCAAAGACCGTGTAAGAAAGCGGCTGACACATAGCATCTGCTTCGTCGGAGTCAACAAATACGGCCATTTTGAGTACCTCCGTAGCGCCTTTTTCGGCCCCTATCCATCGAAGAAGATCAGATGGCCGCAAGTGATGCAAATCGATTTAAACGGTCGTGATCCACAGCTTCTGCGGGCCTGTAAAGTCCTTGCCGTTGTGGAGCCATGCCGAATGGGTCTAAGAATGTAACGAGCTTGAAATACAGAGGCCGGACGGCGATTCGTGGCCGTCTGGTGCGTATCGGGAAAGCGTGATGGCGGCAGGAAAGACAGTCAAGGCGGCGATCGAGGAGTTGCGCAGCGCAGTCAGCAGCCTCGAGAATGCCGTTGACGGGCGCTTCGACCGGGAGCGCGACCGCGGTGAAATTGAAGGCGAGGTTCGCCGGATCAACACCGACCGGTCACGGCTGGCGCAGGAGCTCGACCAGTCGCAATTCCGCGCAAACCGTCTTGAGGAAGTGAACCGCGAAGTCTCGCGCCGTCTCGTGACGGCCATGGAAACGATAAGGGCAGTGCTGGACCGCTGATGCGTGGTCCGCCTGCGGGCAGGTGACGGGAATGGCGCAAGTAACGGTGACGATCGACGGCAAGGCCTATCGCATGGCATGCGAAGAAGGCCAGGAAGATCACCTGACGGACCTCGCCAACCGCTTCGACCAGTATGTCAGCCATCTGAAATCCCAGTTCGGCGAAATCGGTGACCTCCGGCTGACCGTCATGGCCGGCATCATGGTGATGGACGAGCTCAGCGAAGTGAACCGCAGGCTGAAAAGCCTGCAGACGGAGACCGACAATCTAAGGCAGGGACGCGATGCGACCGTGGCCGACCAGCAGAAGGCCGAGGAGGCGCTTGCCTCGGTGCTGTCAGAGGTGACGACGCAGATCCACGGCATCGCGGCAAAGCTTTCCGGCAAGGGTGCTCCCGCCAACTGAATTTGGAGAAGTTCGGCGGCACCACTGGCGCAAGCTGCCAAGCCACTCTATATTGCCGTTGCGGTCTGCGCTTCCCGACAGGACACCACAATCCCTGGGGCCATACTCGATCCACGGGAGCTGTCCCTGACCTGGCCCGTGGGCTAGGTCACATGGCGCCCACCTACGTTTGTAGGCACCCAGGATCGTAAACCATCCACCGGCTGTGTGGATCGCACTTTTTCCTTTCCGGCGCAAGTCAGGTGTGAGCCGCCGGCGGAGCGCGGAAAGCCTCGCGAATGGCGTTGGCCATACTTTCAACGATCCGCTTGTTTCCGCTTCGCGCCCTGGTCTTCAGCACCACATTCGAAAAGTCGATGACGTCGTACCCTTCTGCGGCCGTCAGTTCCCGGCACCCGACGGGGATGCTGCTGCGGGTAAGCGGAGCGATGGCGAGGCCGGATGTCACGGCGGCGATCAGGCCGTTGCTGGCGCGGCTGATATAGGCGACGCGGCTTTCGATGCCGCGTCTCTTCAGGTTCTTCAGCGCCAGAGCGTCGCACCATCCGCCTTTCAGATAGGTATAGGTGGCGATCGGCACGGGATGGCGCTCGTGGATCTGATGCTGGTCCGACGTCACCCAGACGGTCGGATCAACCATCAGAACTTCGTTCTTCGGATGGCCGCCGGGTTCGAAAACGACCGCTATATCGATTTCGCCTGCCTCGAGAGCCGCCAGATTGGATATTGAGACGCCCTGCTGCACTGTGACTTCGACGCCCGGATGAATGGCGGCGAAGGCGCCGAGAGCCTTCGGCAGGGCCGAATTGATGTATTCTTCCGAGATTCCGATCCTCACCGAGCCGTCGAGGGCGGGCTGTCGGATGGACGCAGCGGTATCATCGAGCAGGGAGACGATGCGGCGCGCATTGTCGAGAAGCCGCGCACCGTGACCCGTCATGTTGACGCCGCGCGATCCGCGCTCGAACAGCGGCTCGCCAAGAATGTCCTCCAGTTTCTTGATCTGCACGCTGACAGCGGACTGCGTCCGGCCAACCGTCTTCCCCGCCTTGGTAAAATTGCCGCTGTCGGCCACCGCGACGAAGGTTCTCAGAAGATCGCTTTCAAGAGGAGGAAACACCGCAGCCAGCCATCATGTTTTCGAATGATAGACATCGTTGCAATTTGTTGGATTGATGTCAACGCAAGTCCGATACTCTGCGAGAACCTATGGGAGTTTCGGATATGAAGCACGATCACAGGGCACGGCGACGGTCCGTCAGAATGACGGAGCATTTTTGGCGCGGCATTGAGGAATGGCGGGCAGGGCGCCTGGCACGGCGAGCATTGGCCCAGATATTACGGCGCGAGAACGCGCATCTGCTCGATGATATCGGGATCGACAAGGCAGACGTCGATTGCAGACGGGATCAGGCTCAGGATGGTGCAAGGCAGCGTTTTTGGATGTTGTGAAATAAGGTTGAGAGAGAGAGAGAGAGAGAGAGAGAGACCTTTTCGTCGCAAAAAGTTGTAGAAGCGACGGCGGCGCGGTTTCCCTCTGCCGGTTGGATGCACTAGAAATAGACATTCGCTGTAAGAGGGTATGTGCATGACACCGAGGGAACTGAAGGCTGCGCTGCGAATGGAGCGGCTGGCGCTGCGCGATGCGATGACGCCGGACGCGCGGCTGAAAGCCAGCCTTAGAATGCTCGACCATGCCGGCGACGTCATCGAGTTCGAGCCCGGGCATGTGATTTCCGGCTTCTGGCCGATCCGCTCGGAAGTCGATATCCGGCCGCTGATGACACGCCTGCGCGAGCGCGGCGCGCGGCTGTGCCTTCCCGTCATTCTCGACAAGAAGACCATTGTTTTTCGGGCACTCGTGCCCGGTGTTCCGATCATCGAAACCGGTTTCGGCACCACCGGCCCGGGCGAGGATGCGCCGGTGCTTGATCCCGACATCATGCTGGTGCCGCTGTCGGCCTTCGACAGAACGGGTCACAGGATTGGCTACGGCGCCGGATATTACGACCGCGCGATCGAACGTTTGCGCCGGAAAGGCCATATGCCAAGGCTGATCGGGATTGCATTCGACTGCCAGGAAGTGGCATCAGTGCCCGCAGAGCCACACGATGTGGCGCTGGACGCCCTGCTGACCGAAAGCGGGCTCAGGATCTTCGGGCTAGGAATAAGCAAATATGAGACTTTTGTTTCTGGGTGACATGGTTGGCAAGACCGGCCGAACGGCGGTCTGGGACCGATTGCCCGGTTTGATCAGTGATCTGAAGCTCGATTTCGTCATCGTCAACGGCGAGAATGCTGCCGGCGGCTTCGGCATCACCGAGGACATCTTTCTCGAAACCATCAATGCCGGCGCCGATGTCGTGACCACCGGCAACCATGTCTGGGACCAGAAGGAGGCCGTTACCTTCTGCGAGCGGCACGACCAGTTCCTGCGCCCGGCCAACTATCCGGCAGGTACGCCCGGCCGCGGCTCCAATCTCTATTTCGCCCGCAACGGCGCGCGCGTGCTCGTCGCCAATGTCATGGGCAGGGTGTTCATGCATCCGGAACTGGATGATCCCTTCAAGGCGGCGGAAGCCATTCTTGACGCCTGTCCGCTGAAGGAACAGGCCGATGCCGTCGTCTTCGATTTCCACGCGGAAGCGACCAGCGAGAAGCAGTGCTTCGGCCATTTCGTCGACGGCCGCGCCAGCTTCGTTGTCGGCACCCATACGCATGTGCCGACCGCCGACCACCAGATCCTCAATGGCGGCACGGCCTATATGTCGGATGCCGGCATGTGCGGCGACTATGACAGCTCGCTCGGGATGGAGAAGGAAGAGCCGCTGAACCGCTTCATCTCGAAAATGCCGAAAGGCCGCTTCGAGGCGGCGTCCGGTCCTGCCACCATCTGCGGCGTCGGCGTCGAGATTTCCGATCGCACTGGCCTTGCGGAAAACATCGCCCCTCTCCGGATCGGGCCGCGGCTGGCGGAGACGATACCGGGGTTCTGGGTATGAAACCGCCTCGGCGGAACAAGAAGGCAATGACGCGATTGTGAGCAGCCGCACACAATCGCTGCTGGACGTAGCTTTCATCGTGCCTATCCTCAAGGCCCATGCAAATCCTTGACTGCGGGGTGCATGATGCTGCGATATCTCCTCCTCCCGTTTGCCGCCATCGCGCTTTTGCATTTTCTCTGGCCGATGCCGGCGCGTGCGCAGAATTCGACCCGGCCGATCAGCCAGTGCCAGGCGATCGCTGAGGCGCTTCCCGATGTCGCCTTTGCCAGTTTCAACCCGCGGGCTGCGCTTAATGTGCAAGCCGTCGTCAGCGACGAGGTGAAGATCACCTATATCGGCCATTCGACTTTTCTCATCGAAACGCCCGGCGGTTTATCGATCGCGACGGACTATAGCGGCTGGTATGCGCCGCCGAAGACGCCGGATGTGGTGACGATGAACAAGGCGCATTCCAGCCACTACACGCTGACGCCCGATCCGGCGATCAAGCATGTCCTGCATGGATGGGGTGGCGACGGCGAGCCGGCGGATCATGATGTCGTTATCGGCGACACCTATATCCGCAACGTGACGACCGACATTCGCGCTGGCAGCGGGATGATGGAGCCGGACGGCAATTCCATTTTCATTTTCGAAGTCGCAGGTCTCTGTATCGGCCATCTCGGCCACCTGCATCACGAACTCGATGATACCGACTATGCCGAGATCGGCCGCCTTGACGTGCTGATGGTGCCGGTCGATGGCGGTCTGACCATGGGTGCGGAAAGCATGAGCCGCGTTGTGACGCGGCTACGCTCCGCGCTGATCCTGCCGATGCATCGGCGCGGGCCGCCGGTCGCGAATTTCCTTCAGATGTCCGGCGATGGCTTCGACAAGAGCTTTGCGACGGAAGCGAGCGTCACGGTTTCCCTGCGTTCCTTGCCAAAGAAGCCGCTGATTTATATCCTGCAGGGCGTGTGACTTCGGGGACACATTGTTAGGAATCATGGAATGAGATTTTTCGCCGTCTGTATGCTTGCCATTCTTTCCATGACATCCCTTGCTGTGGCCGAGGGAGCCCCGCCACCGCGTATGCCGACGGCGGAAGGCGACAAGAACGTCGCCGTGCCGGAAACGAAATCGTTCGGCCGGAGGCAGGAATTCGTGCTGCCATCCGGCAATATCGGCTGTGTCTATACGCCGGAGGGTGGAACGGAGGTCTACCAGCCAGCCGACGGCGGCCCTGAACTCTCCTGCGACCGCGCCGCGCCGCGTTATGTTCGGGCGACGCTGTCGCGCAACGGTGCGGCCAACCTCTTTCACGATGTAGGCGACCAGAGCTGCTGCTCCGCCGGCCCGGTACTCGATTATGGCCAGACCTGGACGGCGGGACCGTTCTCCTGCCTCTCCACCCGCAGGGGCCTTTCCTGCGAGCGCGATGGCGGTCACTCCTTCTTTCTCAGCCGCCGGCGGATCGACGCCAACTGAAAAAAAGTGGTGCCTGCTGGACGCAAAGCGCCAATGAAACTATAAGGCGCCCAAATCCAAACATGACAAGTATGCGAAGAGGGCGCCATGGCCGGCCATTCACAGTTCAAAAACATCATGCACCGCAAGGGCCGTCAGGACGCAGTGCGGTCGAAAATGTTCTCCAAGCTTGCGCGCGAAATCACTGTCGCGGTCAAGGGCGGCCTGCCTGACCCGACCATGAACGCGCGCCTGCGCCTGGCGATCCAGAACGCCAAGGCACAGTCGATGCCGAAGGACAATATCGAGCGCGCCATCAAGAAGGGTTCCGGCGCCGACGGCGAAAACTACGAGGCCGTGCGTTACGAAGGTTACGGTCCGGGCGGCGTTGCCGTCATCGTCGAGGCGCTGACCGACAATCGCAACCGCACCGCCTCCAACGTCCGTTCGACCTTCACCAAGGCTGGCGGCGCGCTCGGTGAAACCGGGTCGGTTTCCTTCTCCTTCGACCGCGTCGGCGAAATCGCCTACAAGCTGTCGGCCGGCAGCGCCGACAAGGTCATGGACGCGGCGATCGAAGCCGGCGCCGAAGACGTGACGACCGACGAAGACGGTCACTTTATCACCTGCGGGTTCGAGGATATCGGCGAAGTGTCTAAGGCCTTGGAAGCAACGCTCGGCGAAGCAGACATGGTCAAGGCGATCTGGCGGGCCCAGAACACCATGCCGGTCGACGAAGAGCGCGCGCAGTCGCTGATGAAACTGATCGACACGCTGGAAGACGACGACGACGTCCAGAACGTCTACACCAATTTCGAAGTCTCCGACGAAGTCATGGCCAAACTTTCGGCCTGATCAGTTAAATCATGTCATGGCAAAGGGCCCGGTTTTCAGCCGGGCTTTTTTATGCGGCTTTTGCCAAGTCCTGTTGCGCCTCGGCAAACAGGCGCACAGATTTCAGCCGTGCCTCCATATCGTAGATCGGCATGGAAATGATCAGCTCATCAGCCTTCGTCTGGTCGAGGAACCGGTCGAGCTTTGTCCTGATCGCCGCCGGGCCACCGACGACTGCGTAGGTCATCGCGTGATCGACGAAGACCTTTTCCGTCTCGCTCCATAACCCGTCCATGGAGTCCACCGGCGGCGGAAACTGGCCGCGCGCATTGCGACGAAGGGCCACGAAAGATTGCTGCATCGAGGTGAAGAGATGGCTGGCTTCGTCGTCGGTACCGGCAGCGACGCCCATGATGCCGACCATGGCATACGGCTGATCGAGATATTGCGACGGCTCGAAGCGCTCGCGATAGATCTCCAGCGCGGACAGAAGCATATCCGGCGCGAAATGCGAAGCGAAGGCGAAGGGCAGGCCGAGCATGCCGGCAAGATGGGCGCTGAAATGGCTGGAACCGAGCAGCCAGATCGGCACGTTGCTGTCGGCGCCGGGAACGGCGATCAGAGCCTGATCTTCCTTGGCCGGGCCGAGCAGCGCCTGAAGTTCGACCACATCGTTCGGGAAATTGTTGGCGCTCGTCTCCATGTTGCGGCGAAGTGCTGCGGCAGTGCGCATATCCGTTCCGGGTGCTCGGCCGAGACCGAGATCGATGCGGCCGGGATAAAGGGCTGCCAGCGTGCCGAACTGTTCGGCGATCACCAGCGGTGAATGGTTCGGCAGCATGATGCCGCCGGAGCCGACCCGGATCGTCTTCGTACCCGCCGCAACATGGGAAATGACAATCGAGGTCGCGGCACTGGCTATACCTTTCATGCCGTGATGCTCCGCCAGCCAGAAGCGCTTGTAGCCCGCCGCTTCCGCCTCTTGCGCAAGCCGGCGTGAATTCTGCAGCGCCTGGGAGGCGTTTGACCCGTGTGTGATCGGGGAAAGGTCGAGGATGGAAAAGGGGACCATGATAAATCCTTCGATCAACGATTTTGATAGAGGCCTATGTAAGATCGAATTTCGTAAATCCAAGCCTGCCGGAGGAGAGAGGGTGCAGATCAGTTCCCGCTAAATCATGGGAATGTTTTTGTTTTGTTCACATTTTGCTGGCAGCGTCCCGCCATCGGGAATAGGATTTGAGCATGCAGAATACGATTCGCATCATCGGTATCGACCCGGGACTTCGCCGCACCGGGTGGGGCATCATTGACACGCTCGGCAACTCCTTGCGGTTCGTCGCCTCCGGCACCGTCACATCCGATGGCGAGATGGACCTTGCTTCGCGCCTTTGCCAGTTGCATGACGGATTGGCGGAGGTGATCCACAGTCACAAGCCGGATGAGGCGGCGGTCGAGCAGACCTTCGTCAACAAGGATGCGGTGGCGACGCTGAAGCTTGGCCAAGCGCGCGGCATCGCCATGCTGGTGCCGGCCCGGGCCGGCTTGCAGGTCTCCGAATATGCGCCGAATGCGGTGAAGAAGGCAGTGATCGGCGTTGGCCACGGCGAGAAGCAGCAGATTCACATGATGCTGAAAATCCTGATGCCGAAGGCCGAATTCAAGGGCAATGACGCCGCCGATGCGCTGGCGATCGCCATCTGCCACGCCCACAATCGCGGTGCAGCACGGATGCGGATGGCGGCGCTTGCAGGCTGATTTGTTCTTGACTTGTTCTGATGGTAAGGATATTTCTTACTTTGAAGGAGCATGTCGATGCGCGTTACGTCGAAAGGTCAAGTTACTATTCCCCGGGACCTGCGAGAGCTGGCGGGTATAGCGCCCAATAGCGAGGTCCTTTTTTTAATGGAGGGCGGCAAGTTGACCATTGTTCCCAAAGACGGCCGGCAGGAACAGGAAGACCGCGTTCGCCTTGAGCGATTTCTTGAGACATTGCAACGGCTTGAAGGAACGGGCGATCAGGAGGTCGACGCGAACCAGCTTATGGAAATGACACGGGACCGCTGATCTCATGGCGACTTTGGTGGATACAAATGTCCTGGTCGATATAGCTGTTCGCGACCCGACCTGGTTGGGGTGGTCAAAAACCCAGCTTATCGCCGCCGCAAAACGTGGCGCTGTCGTCATCAATCCGGTCATCTACTCGGAATTTTCGGTGCGTTATCAACGAATGGAAGAGGTGGACGCCCTCTTGCCGGAACCCCAATACAGTCGGGAAAACCTCCCCTGGCCTGCGGCGTTTGCAGCCGGAGTGGCTTTTGGTAAATACAGGCAAGCCGGTGGGCGCGAGCGGGTGCTACCCGATTTTCTCATCGGTGCGCACGCGGCCATTCGCGGCCACACCATTTTGACCCGCGATCCAAAGGGCTACCGGGCCTATTTTCCTTCCGTCGAACTGATCACGCCGGAGACCCACCCATGAAGGATTTTTCGCCATGATCGGCAAACTCAAGGGAACGATCGACGAGATCGGCGACGACCATGTCGTCGTGGATGTTCACGGCATCGGCTATGTCGCGCATTGCTCGTCGCGGACATTATCCAGGATAGGCTCGCCGGGCGAGGCGGTCGCACTCTTCATCGAGACCTATGTCCGGGAGGATCAATTGCGGCTGTTCGGCTTCCTGTCGGCGCTCGAGCGAGAATGGTTCCGCCTGCTGCAGAGCGTTCAGGGCGTCGGCTCCAAGGTGGCGTTGGCAGTCCTCTCGGTTCTGACGCCGGGCGAACTGGCGAATGCGATCGCTTTGCAGGACAACACATCCGTGTCGCGGGCGCCGGGTGTCGGCCCGAAGGTCGCGGTGCGTATTGTCACCGAACTCAAGAACAAGGCACCTGCCTTTGCCGGTGAAGCGGCGGCCAATATCGGCCTGAAGCAGGAGCTTGGCGAAGGCGTTGCTGCAGCACCTGTGGCCGATGCGGTTTCGGCGCTGAGCAATCTCGGCTACTCCCGCGATCAGGCTGCAAACGCGGTTGCCGCGGCGCTGAAGAATGGCGGCGAGGGCGCAGATAGCGCCAAGCTGATCCGGCTGGGGCTGAAGGAACTGGCGCGCTGACTGGCCGTTTGTGTGATCGGCGGAAATTTGCTAGAATTTCCGCCAAAACTAATTCCGTTGGAAGGATTGCGCCATGTGGTGGGAAGTTACCCTTTCGCCGAAGGGTCAGGTGACCATCCCGAAGGAAATGAGGGAGGCCTTGAAGCTCCGCCCCGGCGATCAGTTGATCTATTCCGTCGTTGATGGCGAGGTCGTCCTTACCCCCAAGAATATCGATTTCAACGATCTTGCCGGTCTGCTGGGAAAGCCCCCCAAAGGACGGGCCACCTTGGACGAAATCGATTCTGCAGTCTTGAAGGGCGGCGGCGCGAATGTCGTGGATACGCAGGACGACGATGAAGCGGACGCTTCGGCATGACGGTGTTCGGGCTGGACACGAATATCGTGATACGGTTTTTCGTCAATGACGATCCGGTGCAGCGCGCAGCGGCACTCCAGTTCGGGGAAGGTCTTGGGCGGGACTATTCGGCTTTTGTCACACTTATCGGATTGCTGGAGCTTGATTGGGCCCTTCGGTCGCAATACGGGTACGACAGGAAAGATGTTACGTTTGCCATTGACCGGTTGCTCCACACGCGCGGGCTCATCGTCGAGAATCATACGCTTGTCGTAAAGGCTCTTCGGCTTGTCGAAAAAAACAATGCAGATTTTGCAGATGCCGTGATTGCCTGCCGCTCGTTTGAGGAAGGTTGTCACTCCACCAAGACCTTCGATGTGAAGGCCGCACGCAAAGTCCCCGGAATGGAACCCCTCGCATGACCGATGCCGCACGTCTGATCACACCGGAAAAGCGGGGCGAAGACCTCGATACGACGCTGCGGCCGCAGTCGCTGGACGAATTTACCGGCCAGGCGGAGGCGCGCGCCAATCTGAAGGTGTTCATCCAGGCGGCGAAGAACCGTGGCGAGGCGCTGGATCACGTGCTGTTCGTCGGTCCGCCCGGCCTCGGCAAGACAACGCTGGCGCAGATCATGGCCAAGGAGCTCGGCGTCAATTTCCGCTCGACCTCGGGTCCTGTGATCGCCAAGGCGGGGGACCTTGCGGCGCTTCTGACCAATCTCGAAGACCGCGATGTGCTGTTCATCGATGAAATCCACCGGCTCAACCCGGCGGTCGAGGAGATCCTCTATCCGGCGATGGAGGATTTTCAGCTCGACCTGATCATCGGCGAAGGGCCGGCGGCACGCTCGGTGAAGATCGACCTGTCGAAGTTCACACTGGTTGCCGCCACCACCCGGCTCGGCCTTCTCACCACGCCGTTGCGCGATCGTTTCGGCATTCCGGTGCGGCTGAGCTTCTATACGGTTGAGGAGCTGGAACTGATCGTCCGGCGCGGCGCCCGGCTGATGGGCCTCGGCATCACCGACGACGGCGCCCGCGAAATCGCGCGGCGCTCGCGCGGCACGCCGCGTATTGCCGGCAGGCTGTTGCGCCGGGTGCGGGATTTCGCCGAGGTGGCGAGGGCGGAAGCCGTGACCAAGCAGATCGCCGACGAGGCATTGACCCGGCTTCTGGTCGACAATATGGGCCTCGATCAGTTGGACAAGCGGTATCTGACGATGATCGCGCTCAATTTCGGCGGCGGTCCGGTCGGGATAGAAACGATCGCGGCGGGGCTGTCGGAACCACGCGATGCGATCGAGGATATCATCGAGCCCTATATGATCCAGCAGGGTTTTATCCAGCGCACGCCGCGCGGACGTGTTTTGACCGCAAATGCATGGAAACATCTTGGATTGCAGGTGCCTAAGGATCTTGAGGCCACTCAGTTCCGCCTGTTCCAAGAGGATGATTGAGTCAGGCGGCTCTCAAATTTGTCGGGTGAGTGCCATGCTTATGGCCACATCGTCGAGGATGACCGCAGCCTCATCGTTTCGGGCAGGCTCGGCTGCTCGCTCGCGCCCATCCGCTTCGGCTCGCCGCCGGAAACCGTCGTTGTCGACCACGAATAGCAACGGGCTTTTGGGCTGACGTTGCGGCCGCCGCCACACGGTTATCCGGCCAGTTGTTCGACCGTCCGCCGCAGGAGATACCTGCCGCCGGGTCTCCAGCCAAGCGATTGGATCTTGCAGCACCCCATCGGATTGTAGCCGGATGCGTCTGCCTGTTCCGGCAGCGGATGCGGACAGTGTGTAACCCGCTGCAGGATCGAGAGAATTTCGCGGTTGCCGGTCAGGATATCCGACACGTTGAACGTCCCGCCGTTGATCCGCACCGTATCGACCTCCAACATCAACCGGACGGCCTTGGCGACATCTTCGCCATGCACTTCGGTCCCTATACGCGGGGGAACGATCCTTCCCGACAAGTAGTCCTCGAAAAGTGATGCCCATTTGTGCGTGCGGCCCGGGCCTGCGGGACCGTAGATTCCCGTGGCCCGTAGGCTGGCGGTGACAAAGTCATGGCCGCAAAGCGAAAGCAGGCTGCGCTCGGCCTGCAGCTTGATTTCGCCATACAGCGTATCGGGCCTGGCAAGCATGCCTTCCTCCAGCAAGGCGCCGGCGGCTTGCGGGCCGTAGGCGGCGCGGCTCGACAGGAAGACGCAGCGGCGGACGCCGGCGTCGCGCGCGCTCTCGAACAAGCGCACGGTCCCATCCAGATTGGCGCGGCGAAATCCGTCTGGATCATCGCCTTCGCCGCCACGATACCTTCCCGGCAGATGTTCGAATGCCGCGTGGACGAAATAGTAGACGTTGTCGAAGGCCTCGATCTGGTCTGCTTCGGGATCAAGCAGCAGAGGGACAAAAGCAACGTCCTTCGAAAAGAAACACGGTTCAGGCGCCGTGCGGCCACCGACGGTAACTTTGTAGCCGCGCTCCAGCAGGTGCTCGACGATGAAGCGGCCGGCATAGCCTGTGCCGCCGGAAACGAGAACGCGTGTCATGACTTCCTGAGCTCGTCGAGGTTTGGCGACCCCGGATTTGGCAGGTCGGCGATCTCCGGAAGTTTCTCGCCAATGAAGAAAGCATGCCAGAGATCGATCAGAGGTTGCAGCTTTTCTTCTTTCGGATGGTCCTTTTCCCAAGGTTTTTCATATTGGTAATGCAGCACGCCGATTGATGCCCAATCCCATAGCGCCGGCAAGTTGAACCAGACATATTGCAGCATGTTCATCGTGACAGGCAGGCCGTGCCAGTCCGGGAAGAAATTCTGCAGAAAGGTCTGGTCGGTGCGTGGCCAGAAAGCATCGGGAGCATCGAGCTGTGCGAGCATGGCTTCGAAAGTTGAAAGCGACGGGGCGGCTACGAACACGCCAGCGTTCAGCCGGTGAAAGTCGGCAAGGCTCTCGTAGACATTCGGTGCTGCGGAAAATTCGGGATAGCCGAAATAGCGATCGATATTCTTCAGAACCAGTGCGTCGGCATCGATGAAGATGCAGCGGTCGTATTCGGTCAGTTGCCAGAGCCGCAGCTTGCAGAAATTGTCGAGCGGCGAATGGAAGTCGGGTTTGCGGCCCTTGGTAAAGGGAGCGGTGTCATGGACATTCCGGCGGGAATGGCGTTCGTTGAAAGCGTCCGACAGAGGCAGGAGCTCGGTGGCGACGAGCCGGCAGCCGAGCCCGGCAAGCGGAATGAGCCGATAGGGTTCCACGCCGCCGGTGTGAAGGACGACGATATCGGCACCGGTGTCCGTCAGCCTTATGGAGCGGGCAAGGGCGGTCGCTCCCATGGCGTAGTCGGCGTTCGTCACGAGCGTGACGAACGCATTGCGCGAACCGGCGGCGCGGGAAGGTACGATGCCTTCTGAAACCGGAGTGGACTGGGTCATGAGACCGATTTCAGCCTCCGGCCTTCCGGGTCGTGGTTGATCTTGGTGGCGATGTCCTTTGTCCAGGCCGAAACGGCAGGGACGCGGCTGCGATCGACGCGGTAGGCGTATTTCTTGCCGACATCGACGATTTCCGCAAGCAGACCGTCCTGAAGCGTGGTCGGATTGAGACCAAGATCCCGGAACTTCTCGTTGCGCACGACGAGATCGTTCTCGGATGCTTCGTTGCGTGGATTGGGCAGCCAGGCGATCTCGGAGCCGGTCAGGCCCGCGATCATTTCCGCCAGGTCGCGGATCCGGTGGGTCTCGGTCATCTGGTTGAAGATTTCCACGCGGGCGCCGCGCTGCGGCGGGTTCATCAAAGCGAGCTCGATGCAGCGCACCGAATCCTGGATATGGATGAAGGCGCGGGTCTGGCCGCCGGTGCCGTGCACCGTCAGCGGATAGCCGATCGCGGCCTGGATAAGGAAGCGGTTGAGCACGGTGCCATAGTCGCCATCATAGTCGAAACGGTTGATCAGCTGGGTATGGCGGCGGGTCTGTTCGGTGTGAGTGCCCCAGACGATGCCCTGATGGAGGTCGGTGATCCGCATGCCGTCGTTTTTGGCATAGAACTGGAACAGGAGCTGATCGAGGCACTTGGTCATGTGGTAGATCGAGCCGGGATTGGCTGGGTAGAGGATGTCCTGGGCGACGGTGCGGCCATCCTCAGTCTCGATGCCGACCGGCAGGTAGCCTTCCGGGATTGCCGCGCCGACGGTCGAATAGCCATAGACGCCCATGGTGCCGAGATGGACGAGATGCGCGTCGAGGCCGATCTCGACCAAGGCGTTCAAGAGGTTATGGGTCGCGTTGACGTTGTTGTTGACCGTGTAGTTCTTGTGCCGGTCGCTCTTCATCGAATAGGGGGCTGCGCGCTGTTCGGCGAAATGGATGACGGCGTCGGGGCGATTTTCGGCGAGCCAGTTTTTCAGGAGTTCGTAGTCGCGGGCGAGATCGACGGGGTGGAAATGGATGCGGCGGCCGGTTTCGGCGTGCCAGATGCGGGTTCGTTCCTGAATGGAATCCATCGGAGTGAGCGACTGGACCCCGAGCTCGGTGTCGATCCAGCGGCGCGAGAGATTGTCGAGAATGTGAATGTCATGCCCGGCATCGGAGAGATGCAGGGCCGTCGGCCAGCCGACGAAGCCATCACCGCCAAGGACAGCAATTTTCATGCAGGGAATCTCCTTCACGTGGAAACGATGTGACGGTGATAGGGATGGAATGTGACAGGACGACAATGCTTGCCAAACGGCTTTTGTTCCGCCACAGGAAAAAGAAAACTTCCGAGGTTCTGAATGACGTTGATCGCGCTTTCCGGCGAACTGACAGATCATGGGCACCGGCTGGTGCAGCGGGTCTATTACGAGGACACGGATTTCTCCGGTGTCGTCTATCACGCCCGCTATTTGCATTTCATGGAGCGGGCCCGCACAGACTATCTGCGGCTGCTTGGTGTCGAGCAGGCGACGCTGGCGATCGAGGGGGACGTGGAAGGTCTCGTCTTCGTCGTCCATCGCATGGAGATCGATTTCAAGGCGCCGGCGCGCATGGACGACATCCTGACGATCACCACGACGACGGAAAAGGCGGGCGGCGCCAAAATGGTGCTGCAACAGGAAATTCGCCGCGAGGGCACGCTGCTGATCGCCGCCAAGGTCATCATCGCCGTGATCAACGGCCAGGGCCGACCGCGGCGGCTGCCGGAAGCGCTGGGCAAGAAGTTTTTGGGGCAGGGCTGATCAGCTCTCGGCACCTACCACTTTCAGCATCGCCTTGGTCAGGCTCTGTTTCCAGTCCTTTGCCTCAGCCCACGGGTCGTTTGCCTCTTCGATCCTGCCGAGGATATCCGGAATATGGAAGCTGTTGGCGGCGTCGAGATCGGCCAGTTCCTCCCACGTCACCGGTGTCGCGACCGGACCGCTCTTGCGGGCTCGGATGGAATAGGGAACGACGGCGGTTGCGCTGCGTTCATTGCGCAGCCAGTCGATGAAGATGCGGCCCTTGCGTTTCGCCTTCGACATGGTGGCGATGTAGTGGTCCGGGTCCTGATCGGCGATCTTGACGGACAGCGCCTTGGCAAAGGCCTTGGCGTCTTCCCACGGCGCGTTGCGGGAAAGCGGCACGATGACGTGAATACCCTTGCCGCCCGAAACCATGGCGAGCGATTTCAGGCCGATATCCTCCAGTGTCTTGCGCAGATCGACGGCCGCCGTCTTCACGGTTTCAAATGTCACGCTCGGATCGGGATCGAGATCGAAGACGAGGCGGTCGGCGGCATCGAGCCTGTCGACGGTCGAGCCCCAGATGTGGAATTCGACCGTGCCCATCTGCACGGCAGCGATGAGGCCTTCGGCGTCATCGACATAGAGGTAGTTGGCAACGTCGCCGTCCGATTTCTCGATCGGCACCTGATGGATTTCGTCCGGGAATCCGTCGCCGGCATGCTTCTGGTAGAAGCATTGATGGTCCGGCCCTTGCGGGCAGCGCAGGATCGAGGCCGGATGTCTGCCGGCAAACGGCAGCATCCGGTCGGCGACGACGCCATAATAGCGCGCGAGATCGATCTTGGTGATGTCCGGATCCGAAAAGAGCAGACGGTCGGCATGGGAAATGCGGATACCGAGAACATCGCCTTCGGCATCGGTTTCCTTGCGCTCGGCCGCCGTTTTGCTCGCGGACGCGGTTACGTCCGGGGGCGCTTTGAGCTTGGCCGCCTTCTTTTCCGCGGATGTCGTGGAAACGGGTTTTTCGGATTCCAGTGTCACGGCGGTTGCCTCCTTGTCCTCGCGCAGGCCTTCGAACGCTGCGTGGCGGATATGGCCATCATCGGTGAATTCGGTGAAGTCGATCTCGGCGACAAGTTTTGGTTTGAGCCAGACGGCGCCGCGCGCGATCTCACGCGGCACCGTCTCGAAAGCGGGTTTCTCGATTTTCAGCCTGGCAAAACGGGACGCCAGATCTTCCATCGTGCCTTCATCGAAACCGGTCCCGACGCGGCCCTGATAGACGAACTTGCCTCCCTGATAGGCGCCGACCAAGAGCGAGGCGAAGGGGCGGCCGCGTTTGTCGGAGGGTGAATAGCCGCCGATGACGAACTCCTGTCTTTTGGTGCATTTGATCTTCAGCCAGCTGCCGACGCGTCCCTCGCGATAGGGGGCATCCGCCCGCTTGGCGATGATGCCCTCCTGTCCGGCCCTGCACATGGCCTGGAAGACCTTCTTGCCGTTGCCCTGGACATGTTCGCTATATTGGACCGACCGGCTACCGCCCAGCGTCTCGATCAGCGTCCTGAGCGCCCGCTTGCGTTCGATCAGCGGCTTCTTGCGCAGATCCTTGCCGTCAAGAGACAACAGGTCGAAGGCATAGAACCGCGTCTCCCCGCCGCCCTTCAGCGCCTTCTGCAGGGCGGAAAATTTGGAGCCTTCTCCTGAAGCGGCGACCGCTTCGCCGTCGATCAGTGCACTCTTGCAATCGAGGTCGGAAAAACCCTCGACGATGTCGGGGAATTTTTCCGTCCAGTCGAGGCCGGTGCGGGTGAAGCAGTTGACGCCCCCCTTGCCGATGGCGATCATCAGCCGGTAGCCATCGAATTTTGCTTCGTTCAGCCAGTCATCGTCATCCGGGGCATCGGAAACCAACGTCGCGAGCTGCGGCCTTTGAAACGCCGGTTTTATGCCCGTCTGCACGTTTGCGCTCGGGCGGGGCGGCTTTTCCTCCGTAGCGACGGCACCCGCCTTGACGTTTTCGGCAGTGCTTTTGTTGGACTGCCAGATGCGGGCCTTCTTTTCGCCCCGGCCCGCGGCGATCTCGTCCATCGACCGGCCGGTCTTGATGCTGGTCAGCTTTGCCCTGAGCAGGCTTTCGCCGTCGGGGTCGGCCTCCTCGTCGTCTTCCTTGATCAGCAGCCAGTTTTCGCGTTTTTCGCCCTCGCGTGGTCTCATGCGCACCAGCGTCCATCCGCCGCGCAGGCGCTGGCCGTGGATGTGGAATTTCAGCTTGCCTTCCTCCAGCCCGTCGTCCGGGTCGTTATCCGGCTCCCACCAGCCGGTGTCCCACAGCATCACCGTGCCACCGCCATACTGCTCCTTCGGGATGGTGCCCTCGAAGTCGCCATAGGCCAGCGGATGGTCTTCGGTGCGCACGGCAAGGCGCTTGTCTTGCGGGTCGAGGCTCGGGCCGCGCGTAACGGCCCAGCTTTTCAGCACACCCTTCCATTCCAGCCGGAAATCATAATGCAGCCGGGTCGCATCATGTTTCTGGATCAAAAAAAGTCTGCCCGACTTGGATCGCCTGGCCGCGCCCTTCGGCTCCGATGTTTTGGTGAAGTCGCGCTTGCGATTGTATTCGGTCAGGGAATCGTGCTGCTGAACCATGATAGTGCCTCAAGCGGATTTTTTCCTAGGCGTGGTTTTCTTCGACACGTGGGATTTCCCGCCGCCCCCTTCGAGGCTCTTTTTCAGGGCCGACATCAGGTCGACGACATTGTCGCCGCGTCTGCCCTTCTCCTCTTCCTCATCGACCTCGATCTTGGTTTTCTTGCCCTTGAGCTTTCGCTGAACCAGTTCCTTCAGCGCGGTTGAATAATTGTCCTTGAAGGTCGTCGCGTCGAAAGGGGCGGTCTTGCGGTCGATGAGGGCGGTTGCGACCTCCAGCAGTTCCTTGTCGGCCTTCTTGCCGGAAAGGCCCGAGAACATCGGGTCAGCCTTTCGCAATTCATCGGCATAGTGCAGCGTTTCGAGCAGCAGACCGTCGCCGCACGGCTTTATGGCGGCAATGTACTCGCGCCCGCGCAACGTCAGTTGGCCGAGCCCGACCTTGCCGGCAGAACGCAGCGCATCGCGCACGACGCGATAGGCATCCTCGGCAAGGTCGTCAGCAGGCACTAGATAGTAGGGCTTGTCGTAGTAGATCGGTGAAATCTCGCACGCATCGACGAATTGGACGAGCTCCAGTGTCTTCTTCGTTTCGAGTTTGACGGCGTCGATTTCCTCCGGCTCGAGCAGGACATATTTGCCGCTCTCGTACTCGTAGCCCTTGACGATTTCGTCCATGTCTACAGGACCGACGCCCTCGACAACCTTGTCATAGTGGACAGGCTTGCCCGTGGGTTCATGGATCTGGCGGAAGGAAAAGCGGGCGCCGGATTTCGTCGCGCTG
The DNA here is from genome assembly GCF_964254145.1 of Pararhizobium sp. LjRoot235. Taxonomy (NCBI): domain Bacteria; kingdom Pseudomonadati; phylum Pseudomonadota; class Alphaproteobacteria; order Hyphomicrobiales; family Rhizobiaceae; genus Pararhizobium; species Pararhizobium sp. LjRoot235. The sequence goes on from NZ_CAXUSP020000001.1 coordinate 997,521, forward strand.
AAGACTTCGATCGGTATGGAAACGAGGGAGAGGCGCAACTGCCCTTTCCACAATGCTCGCGATGCCATGTCTCCACCTTTTGCGTTTCAAGCGGGCTAGTGCGGGATGTTCCTGGTGTTCGTGTCGCGGGCGAGAAGCCGCTCGAGGGCTGCCACATCCTCGCTGGTGATGACGGGCACTGGATCGGAAATCATGGCCTGCAGCACCTCGGGCGATATCGCGTCGTTCTCGATCGCCCATTCCAGCGCCTCGCGGGTTTCCCGCTCGGCGCGGAGCTGCGCGTAGAGCGCAAGGATGAGGCGGTCGCGGGGATCGAAATGCGGCCGTGCGGGACGTTTCGGTGATTTCTTCGGTGTGTTGATGCTCATGGCCGGCTAACGCGGTCGGCGGTGGAATGTTCCCGGAGCGGTCTGCCGCCTGCTATCGTCCGTCGCGATTGCAGCGCAATAAAGTAACACTCCCTTAACCATAATGATGTCTTAATGCCCCTATTAGGGTTTTGTGCGGTGCACGTCATCCTTTCACCAAGATTGAAAGCAAGAAGGCAGACAGGAAGCTTAAAGATCGGCATGAAGGCCGGTTATCGGCAGCTGCCGGGTCAATCTTGCAACAATGACGTTTGAGCTACCTGGCTGTGAGCATGAGACTGCTCTTGCCGGGCGTTTGGATTCGGGGATTTGAGACTATGGAACAGGTTGGATTGGCTGCGGCGACGACGGACGTAACGCTGTGGTCGCTTTTCATTGAAGCGGGATTTGTCGTCAAGCTGGTGATGCTGGGGCTGATCGGTGCGTCCGTCTGGACCTGGGCGATCGTCGTCGACAAGACGCTCAAATACGGCAAGGTACGCCGCCAGCTCGATGCCTTCGAACAGGTGTTCTGGTCGGGTCAGTCGCTGGAGGAGCTCTACCGGACGCTATCGGACCGGCAGACTTCCGGCATGGGCGCGATCTTCGTCTCCGCCATGCGCGAGTGGAAGAAATCGTTCGAACGCGGCGCCCGCTCGCCGATTGGTCTGCAGATGCGCATCGACCGGGCGATGGACGTCACGCTTTCGCGCGAATCCGAAACGCTCGAGGCGCGACTCGGTTCACTCGCCACCATCGGCTCGGCCGGTCCGTTCGTCGGACTGTTCGGTACGGTCGTCGGTATCATGACCTCGTTCCAGGCGATCGCCGGTTCGAAGTCGACCAATCTTGCGGTCGTTGCGCCCGGTATCGCCGAGGCGCTGCTTGCCACCGCAATTGGCCTTCTCGCCGCTATCCCGGCGGTTATCGCCTACAACAAGCTCTCCGCCGACGCCGGCAAGATCACCTCCCGCATGGAAGGTTTTGCCGACGAATTCTCGGCCATCCTTTCCCGCCAGATCGACGAAAAGCTGCAGCAGCCGCGCCAGGCCGCACAGTAACCGGGCCTAAGAGACGGAGTATTTGCTATGGGTATGGCAGTAGGCGGATCGAAGGGCTCGGGCGGCGGACGCCGCCGTCGCGGCCGCGGCAAAGCGATCATGAGCGAAATCAACGTCACTCCGTTCGTGGACGTGATGCTGGTGCTGCTGATCATCTTCATGGTTGCCGCCCCGATGATGACGGTCGGCGTACCGATCGACCTGCCGGAAACGCAGGCAAAGGCGCTCAATTCCGAAACGCAGCCGATCACCATCTCCGTCAAGAGTGACGGCCAGGTCTTCCTGCAGGAAACCCCGATCCCCGTCGAGGAGGTCGCCGCCAAGCTCGAGGCGATCGCCACGACCGGCTACAGCGAGCGCATCTTCGTGCGCGGCGACGCGACGTCGCCCTACGGCGTGATCGCGGACGTCATGTCCCGCATCCAGGAAGCCGGCTTCAAGAACATCGGTCTCGTTACCCAACCGAAGAAGGACCAGTAGAGCGCTGCGATGAAGACAAGTCTCATCACATCCGCTGTGCTGCACGGCCTGGTGCTGACCTGGGCGCTGGTATCACTCGGCAGTCCGGCAGACTTCGAGGTCGCCGATGTCGAGGCGATGCCCGTTGATATGGTCCCGATCGAAGAATTGACCAAGCTGCAGCAAGGCGACAAAGAAGCGCCGAAAGCCGAAATTCCGTCGGTAACGCCAACCAAGCGTCCGGATACCGTCGAAAACGCGGAGAACGTCGGCGAAAACAAGGTCGACATGAAGACGCCGCCCAAGCCGGATGCCAAGCCGAGCAACAACGAGTCTGCGGCTGCACCGGAAAAAACCGAGAAGGCTCTGCCGACGCCCGATCCGGTGAAGGAAGATAGCAAGGAAATTACCGAGGAAAAGCCCGCTTCCGAACCTGCGACGGAGGTCGCGTCCCTTCCTGAGCCCAAGCAGGAGGTGAAGCCGGATCTCAAGCCCGAGGAACAGCCGGCAGAGGAGCAGCCTGCGGAAAATCCTGACGCGGAAGCGTTGCCGGACAAGGTTCCGACGCCGGTGGCTAAGCCGAAGGTCGAGCAACCGGCCCAGACCGCAAAGACACCTGAGCGCAAGAACGAAGAAAACAAGAAAGAGAAGAAGAAGGCGTCGTCCCAGAACGAGTCAGACTTCAACGCCGACGAGGTTGCGGCCCTTCTCAACAAGACCGAGCCCTCGAACGGCGGCGCAAAGCGCGGCAAGACGGAGAAGGCATTCGGAACCTCGAAATCAACGGCCAACACCCTTTCGCAGAGCGAGATGGATGCGCTCACCGGCCAGATTCAGAAGAACTGGTCCGTCCTCGCCGGCATCGCGGATGCGGGCGACGTTAGGGTCAAGGTAACAATGCAGCTTGATCCGCAAGGGAATCTCGTAGGCGAGCCCGAGGTGGAAGCGACGGGCGGTTCCGAAGCGGCGCGACGGACGATTGCTGGCGGTGCGCGGCGAGCGATTCTGAAATCCTTGCCGTTCCAAGGTCTGCCCGCCGAAAAATACGACTCGTGGAGCGAAGTGGTCGTTAATTTCGATCCGAGCTCGATGATGATCCAATGACACGAAATGAATGAATGGCTGAAAGGCTTCGATACATGCTGAAACGCAATCTTTTCCGTTTTCTCGTCGCACTCGCGGCGGTGGTCACATTGTCGACTTCGCCTGTTTCCGCGCGCGTCGAACTGAACATCAACAAGGGCAATGTCGAGCCCATGCCGATCGCCGTCAGCGACTTCCTGCAGGGCGAGCTGGGGCAGAAGATTTCCGATGTGGTCGCAGCCGACCTCAAGCGCTCCGGCCTGTTTGCGCCGATCGACAAGGCCGCTTTCATCGAGAAGATCAGCAATCCGGATGCCTCCCCGCGCTTCGAGGACTGGAAGGTCATCAATGCCCAGGCGCTGGTCACAGGCCGCGTGACGCAGGAAGGCGATGGCCGCCTGAAGGCAGAGTTCCGTCTGTGGGATACTTTTGGCGCCCAGCAGATGACGGGCCAGCAGTTCTTCACCCAGCCGGAAAACTGGCGCCGCGTCGCCCATATCATCGCCGATGCTATTTACGAGCAGATCACCGGTGAAAAGGGCTATTTCGACACCCGCATCGTCTACGTCGCCGAAAGCGGTCCGAAGACAGCGCGCAAGCGGCAGCTGGCGATCATGGACCAGGACGGATTCAACGCCCGCGCGGTCACCAATTCCAACGATATCGTGCTGACGCCTCGCTTCTCGCCGAACAAGCAGGAAATCACCTACATGTCCTTCGAGGGCAACGAGCCGCGCGTCTATCTGCTGCAACTCGAGACCGGACAGCGCGAGGTCGTCGGCAATTTCCCCGGCATGACCTTTGCGCCGCGCTTCTCGCCGGATGGCCAGCGGGTCATCATGAGCCTGCAGCAGGAAGGCAACGCCAACATCTACACGATGGACCTGCGCTCGCGCACGACGACGCGCCTGACCTCGACGGCCGCGATCGACACTTCGCCCTCCTATTCGCCGGATGGCAGCCAGGTCGTCTTCGAAAGCGACCGTGGCGGCCGCCAGCAGCTCTACGTCATGAGCGCTTCGGGTGGCGGTCAGAACCGCATCTCCTTCGGCGACGGCTCTTACTCGACCCCGGTCTGGTCGCCGCGCGGGGACCTGATCGCCTTCACCAAGCAGTCGGGTGGCAAGTTCTCGATCGGCGTGATGAAGCCGGACGGTTCGGGCGAACGCATCCTGACGACGGGCTTCCACAATGAGGGCCCGACCTGGGCACCGAACGGCCGCGTTCTGATGTTCTTCCGTCAGAATGCCGGTGCCGGTGGCCCGCAACTCTACTCGATCGATCTGACCGGCTACAACGAGCAGCTGATCTCTACCCAGGGCTTTGCATCCGATCCGGCCTGGTCGCCGCTGCTCGAATAGCGTTGTTGCGATGCGGCAGGAAAGTGGCCTGGCCGCCGCTTTCTCGCCGCAAAGGGCTGATCTAGCAAGCCTCCATTCGTATTTTGACACTCTGTTAACCATACTTGTTGAAAGTCGATTAACCGCTTCCGGTTACAGTCTGGCAACCCTGAATTTAGACATCCAAGGAGACCGGCCCATGAGCCGCATTCACGCCAAGGCCGAAGGCCGCATGCAAACCCTCGCTCGCAATCCGGTCATGGTTGCCCTCGTCATGACGCTCGCCATCGCCGGCTGCGCCTCGAAGAAGAACAACCTGCCGAACAGCGCCGGCGAACTCGGCCTGAACGCAGCGACGCCGGGCTCGGCGCAGGACTTCACGGTCAATGTCGGCGACCGCATCTTCTTCGATACGGACTCCACCTCGATCCGTGCCGACGCGCAGGCAACGCTCGACAAGCAGGCTCAGTGGTTACAGCGCTACCCGAACTATGCGATCACGATCGAAGGTCACGCCGACGAACGCGGCACCCGCGAATACAACCTTGCCCTCGGCGCACGCCGCGCTGCCGCGACCCGCGATTATCTCGCGTCGCGCGGCATCCAGGCCGGCAAGATCAAGACGATCTCCTACGGCAAGGAAAAGCCGGTCGCCGTCTGCGACGACATTTCCTGCTGGTCGCAGAACCGCCGCGCCGTTACGGTTCTCGGTGGCGCCGGCATGTAATTGCCGACTTGTGTGAAAGCCTAACGATTCTTCAAATGCAGCGGGCCGCGTGTTCTTCACGCGGCCCGTTTTTTTTAAGTCACCGGACTCCGATGTGCGCACCGATCGCGCCCGTGATTTGCGGCCAGTCGTTTCTGTGCAGCTCATGGCCGCCGCCTTCGATCCGTTGCAGCTTCGCGCCACTGACTGCGTTTGCCAGAGCCTCGCCATGGGCGATCGGGAAAATCGGGTCCGCGGTTCCGTGAATGACGAGGAGGGGAACGCGCAGGTCGGCTGCGGCCAGGCGCTTGTCGCCGTCGCCGCCCTCAAGCATGAAATGGTTAGTCGCGCTTGCGAACGAGCGGGCGCGATCCATGTCCCGCTCGACCAACAGGCGCGTGGCGGCTGCGTCATGCGGATGTGTCATGCCGGCAATCATACTTGAGTTGCGCAGCATAAAGTCGAGGACACTTGCGCGGTCGGTCCAGTCAACGGTCTCTCCCGTTGCCGCGTGCTCGCTATAGGCATCCGTGAACGGCGGCAGGCCGTAGATCCCCAGCGGGGTTGAACTCATGATGGTGAGCGTCCTGACGCGATCGGGATGGGTGAGCGCGACGCGCTGGGCGATGAAGCCGCCCATCGAAATGCCGACGACGTCGGCGGCTTTGATCCCGTAACCGTCCAGGATCGCTACCGCATCCTCCGCCATGTCGGAAAGGGTATAACCGGGTTCGCCGAGTGGATAGGTGGTGGACAAGCCGGTATCGCGATTGTCGTAGCGGATGACGAAACGCCCTTGAGCGGCAAGTTGCTCGCAGAACTCTTCTGGCCACCACAGCATTGAGGCCATTGCCCCCATGATCAGCAGCAAGGCCGGGTCGGAAGGATGGCCGAATGTCTCGGTGGCAAGCTCCACCTCGCCGCGTTTGATCGTCAAATCTGCCATATCTGGTCCTCTTTTTGCCGAGCATCGTTGTCCCGGGTCTGGAGTGCCACCACCGCAACGGTGTGTGATTGCGAAATAAAACTGGTTTTATGTGAATTCTGTTTTCGGATTTGGCAAGAGGATTTTGCGCGCTGCTGTGGTTTCAGCCAACGCACAGCGGAAGGGGCCGGCATTCGGGCTGTTCCTTAATTTTTTGTCACACTTTCACCGAACTCCGTTGCTTTTTGAGGCCAATTGGAAAACTGTGCGGCAATCACCCGAAGGCCGATTTGCAGCGGCTGCGGGCGAGAGTGGAATATTCAAACGGGACACATGACATGAAACATTTTGTCGTGGCGGGAGTGATCGGCCTGACCGCCTTTGCGGGCTTTGGCCAGACAGTCACCGCCATGCCGCTTTCCGCGCTGTTTAACCGCGCAATTCACGGCGAGACTCAAACGGCGCCGCTGCTCAAGGTGCAGTCCAGCGAAGTTGGACGCGTCGGGCAGCTCGAGGAACAGATCCGCTCGCTCAACGGGCGCATCGAGGAAATGAGCTTCCAGCTCCTGCAGATGCAGGAACAGATCCGGAAGTTTCAGGAAGACAACGAGTTCCGTTTCCAGGACCTCGAAAGCGGCAAGTCGGGCTCGACCAAGAAGAGCCAGGTGAACACGCCGGCTTCGAACGACACTGCATCCACCGGCGTGCCGGCAACGGATGATCAGGCAGCAGCAACCGATCCCAATGCAGGTTTGGGATCGGATACGACTGCGGGCGGCAACGCGGGAGCTCCGCCTACGACGCTCGGCGAAATCGTGTTTGATGAGAACGGCAATCCTGTTGCGGCAAATCGAAACACCGCCAGTCTTGAAGAGACACTACCGGGTGTCGATCAGGGCATCAACCAGACGCCGGACAGCCAACAGCAGACGGCGGCGCTCGACAATCCCGGCGATCTCTACCAGTCCGCCTACGGCCATGTCCTGACTGGCGACTACAGCCAGGCCGAAAACGAATTCCGCGACTATCTGGATGTCTTCCCGAATGGCGAGAAAGCCCCCGACGCCAGCTTCTGGTTGGGTGAAGCACAATATTCGCAAGGCAAGTTCAACGACGCGGCCAAGACCTTCCTGAATGCGCACCAGACCTACAGCAAGTCGCCAAAGGCGCCGGAAATGCTGTTGAAGCTCGGCATGTCGCTCGCTGCCCTCGACAACAAGGACACGGCCTGCGCGACGCTGCGCGAGGTCAACAAGCGCTATCCCAAGGCTTCTTCTGCGGTGAAGGCCAAGGTTACCAGCGAACAGAGCCGCCTTGCCTGCTGAGGCAGATCGCGCTCCGCCGCCCGCCGTTGTCGAAGCGGTGAAACAATTTCTTTCGGCCTTCAAGACACCTGGCATGATCCTCGCCGCCGTTTCCGGCGGCAGCGATTCGAAAGGGCTGCTGCTTGCGCTGCACGAAGCGATTGCGCATGGGGGCTTTTCCGCCTTCTCCCTGTCTGCCTGCACCATCGATCATGGCTTACGGCCGGAATCCGCCGATGAAGCGCGTGCCGTCGCACATTTTTGCGCGGGCAGGGGAATCCCCCATCTCACGCGCCGGTGGCAGGGTGAAAAGCCGGCGACTGGCCTGCAGGCCGCGGCCCGCGAGGCGCGTTACGTCTTGTTGGCTGACGCCGCGGAGGAGATGGGTGCGCAGTGTATCGTGACCGCTCACACGGCCGATGATCAGGCCGAAACGATTGCGATGCGGAAAGACCGCTCGCAGCTAGGTGCATTAGGCTTGGCGGGAATGGCCGATGGAATGCTTGTCGATCGCCGCGTCTGGGTGTTACGGCCGTTTCTGAGGCAGCGCCGGGCCGATATCCGCAGTTACCTCACACTGCGGGGCGAAGACTGGTTCGATGATCCGAGCAATGCCAATCCTCGCTTCGAGCGCGTCCGGGTTCGCCAGGCGCTCCATGAAGACGCTCCGTCGACCATCGATCAATTCATGGCCGCGGCCGAAGCGCGGTGCCGCTCCAGCGCACGCGTTGCTGATCTGTTGGAGCGGCATGTCGCTGTCTTCGGGCGGCTTGCCGCGCGGATCGATCCGGCGCTTGCCGGAGATATGCCCGATCCGGATTGGCGCCGTGCAATCCTGTCGCTCACGGCAGTCATCGGCGGCAGGCAACATCTGCCAGGGCGCGAGACGGCGGCGCGGCTTGCCGCGTTTCTGGCCGAGGGGACGGATGGCCGGATGACGGCCGGGCGGGTGGTCTTCGACCGCCGCCGTTCAGGCCTGTATCTCTATCGGGAGGCAAGGAATTTGCCGGAAATCGTTGTTCGGCCTCGTCAGAAAGCGATCTGGGACGGCCGTTTCATTGTTTCGAATATCGGGGAAGAGCCACTGATGGTCGCCGGCGGTGTCGACACCAGGGAATTTGCGGCGAGACCGATTGCCGCAGGTCTCCCCGAGGCGATTGTCAAACGCGCGGCCAAGTCCGCCCCGGTCTTCTCTGCGGCGGGGCAGGGCGCCTTGTCGTATAAGCCCTTGGTCGAAAGCAGTATCGGCCTTTACGACACCTTTTTGCCGCGTTTCGACCTGATGATGGCGAATAGCATCGCTGCGCTCTTTGGCCGTGACCGGTATCTTGCTCCTCCGTTTCACGATGTTTTGACCGAAAAGACAGGTTGAACCTGAGTTTACCTTGGCAAGCCGGTCGCGCAACCCTATGTTAGAAGTAAGAATGCAGCCGCAAATCATTGAGGGTTGCCACAGGTTCCGGGGAGTTCGATGAACCCTAATTTCAGAAATTTTGCCCTTTGGGCAATCATTGCCCTGCTGCTGATCGCGCTGTTCAGCATGTTTCAGCAGCCGACCGAGCGCACCGGGTCGAAGGATATTCCCTTTTCCCAGTTCCTGAAGGACGTCGATGGCAGCCGCGTCAAGGAAGTGCTGATCACCGGCAACAAGGTGATCGGTTCCTATACCGAAAGCGGTGCGACCTTCCAGACCTATGCGCCCGCGATCGACACGGCTTTGACCGAACGCATGGAAGCCAAGAACGTAACCGTGACGGTTCGCCCCGAAACCGACGGTTCCTCCGGTTTCCTCAGCTATGTCGGCACGCTTCTGCCCATGCTTCTCATCCTCGGCGTCTGGCTGTTCTTCATGCGGCAGATGCAGGGCGGCTCGCGGGGCGCAATGGGTTTCGGCAAGTCCAAGGCCAAGCTGCTCACCGAAGCGCATGGCCGCGTGACGTTTGATGACGTCGCCGGTGTTGACGAAGCCAAGCAGGACCTCGAGGAAATCGTCGAATTCCTGCGCGATCCGCAGAAGTTCCAGCGCCTTGGCGGCCGCATTCCGCGCGGCGTGCTGCTCGTCGGCCCGCCCGGCACCGGTAAGACGCTGCTGGCCCGGTCCGTTGCCGGCGAAGCCAATGTGCCCTTCTTCACGATTTCCGGCTCGGATTTCGTCGAAATGTTCGTCGGCGTCGGCGCATCGCGTGTGCGCGACATGTTCGAGCAGGCGAAGAAGAATGCGCCCTGCATCATCTTCATCGACGAAATCGACGCCGTCGGCCGCCATCGCGGCGCCGGCCTCGGCGGCGGCAACGACGAACGCGAGCAGACCCTCAACCAGTTGCTGGTCGAGATGGACGGCTTCGAAGCCAATGAAGGCATCATCCTGATCGCCGCGACCAACCGCCCGGACGTTCTTGACCCGGCGCTGCTGCGCCCGGGCCGCTTCGACCGCCAGGTCGTCGTTCCGAACCCCGACATCAACGGTCGCGAGCGCATTCTGAAGGTGCATATCCGTAACGTGCCGCTGGCGCCGAATGTCGATCTGAAGGTTCTCGCGCGCGGTACGCCCGGCTTCTCCGGCGCCGATCTGATGAACCTTGTCAACGAAGCCGCGCTGATGGCTGCGCGCCGCAACAAGCGCGTCGTCACCATGCAGGAATTCGAAGACGCCAAGGACAAGATCATGATGGGCGCGGAACGCCGCTCCTCCGCCATGACCGAAGCCGAGAAGAAGCTGACCGCCTATCACGAAGCCGGTCATGCAATCGTTGCGCTGAAGGTGCCCGTTGCCGATCCGTTGCACAAGGCGACGATCATTCCGCGCGGCCGTGCGCTCGGTATGGTCATGCAGCTTCCCGAAGGCGACCGCTATTCGATGAGCTACAAGTGGATGGTGTCGCGCCTGGCGATCATGATGGGCGGCCGTGTTGCCGAGGAAATCACCTTCGGCAAGGAGAACATCACTTCCGGCGCATCGTCCGATATCGAACAGGCAACGAAGCTTGCCCGCGCGATGGTGACGCAATGGGGTTTCTCCGATGAACTCGGCCAGGTAGCCTATGGCGAGAACCAGCAGGAGGTCTTCCTCGGCCACTCGGTTTCTCAGACCAAGAACGTCTCTGAGGCGACATCGCAGAAGATCGACGTCGAAATCCGCCGCCTGATCGACGAGGCTTATTTCGAAGCCAAGCGGATCATCACCGACATGCACACCGAATTCGTTGCTATCGCCGAAGGCTTGCTCGAATACGAGACGCTGACGGGCGACGAAATCAGGGCGCTGATCCGCGGCGAAAAGCCGGCGCGCGACCTCGGCGATGACTCGCCTCCGCATCGTGGCTCGGCCGTTCCCTCGGCGGGCGTGAAGAAGGATGGTTCCGTCGGCCATAAGGGCGACGAGGCCGAAGGCGGGTTCGAGCCGCAGCCGCAATAGGCGACACCGAGCACAAATGCCAATTAAACTGCCGCGTCGAAAGATGCGGCGGTTTTTCTTTGTCCTGAATAATTTGGTAACGCGCTGTAATGAATTCTGATGATACCACGGGATGTTGTTGCGAAGGTTTTATGGCAATAAAATACCCATGCGCAATTTTCCGCATGATCGCAGTTTGAGGTCGCCATACCTTCAAACGCGATCCGGAAAGCCGGTGTTGCGGAAAAGCGGCTCCCGGGCGGCCTGTGACTGACGTTGCGCTGGCGCTTTTGACAAGAATTGGAGTTTTTATGAAGCGCAAATATTTCGGGACGGATGGCATCCGCGGACAGTCGAACCTGTTTCCGATGACGCCGGATCTCGCCATGCGCGTCGGCGTTGCCGTCGGTACGATCTTTCGCAATGGCGCGCACCGGCACCGCGTGGTGATCGGCAAGGATACGCGCCTCTCGGGCTATATGCTGGAAAATGCCCTGGTGGCCGGTTTCACCGCCGCAGGTCTCGATGTGTTCCTGCTGGGACCCATACCAACCCCCGGCGTCGCTATGCTGACGCGCTCGCTGCGCGCCGATATCGGCGTGATGATCTCCGCCTCGCACAATCCTTTCGAGGACAACGGCATCAAGCTGTTCGGCCCGGATGGCTACAAGCTGTCCGACGAGATGGAAGGCCAGATCGAGGAACTGCTCGAAAAGGACATGACGGCACAGCTCGCCAAGTCGCAGGAAATCGGCAGGGCCAAGCGCGTCGAAGGCGACATCTATCGATATATAGAACATGCCAAGCGCACGCTGCCGCGCGATGTGACGCTTCAGGGCCTGAGGGTTGCAATCGACTGCGCCAATGGCGCCGCCTACAAGGTCGCGCCGCTTGCACTGTGGGAGCTCGGTGCGGATGTCGTGACGATCGGAAACGAGCCGAACGGTATCAATATCAACCTTGACTGCGGATCGACCCATCCGGAAGCATTGCAGAAAAAGGTGCATGAGGTACGCGCCGATATCGGCATCGCGCTCGATGGCGATGCCGACCGCGTGCTGATCGTCGACGAGCATGGCAAGATTGTCGACGGCGACCAGTTGATGGCGGTCATCGCCGATAGCTGGGCGGCCGAAGGCATGCTGAGCGGCGATGGCATCGTTGCGACCGTCATGTCGAATCTTGGCCTCGAGCGCTATCTCAAGGGACGCAGCCTCAACCTGCATCGCACCAAGGTCGGGGACCGGTACGTCGTCGAGCACATGCGTCAGAACGGCTTCAATGTCGGCGGCGAGCAATCCGGCCACATCGTCCTCTCGGATTTCGGCACCACCGGCGATGGCCTTGTCGCCGCGCTGCAGATTCTCGCCTGCGTCAAGCGTCAGGGAAAATCGGTCAGCGAAGTGTGTCACCGCTTCGACCCGGTACCGCAGGTTTTGAAGAATGTCCGGGTTTCGTCCGGCATGTCGCTCGAAAACGTCACCGTCCGTCAGGCAATTGCCGACGCGGAGGCGGAGCTTGCCAAGAGCGGCCGGTTGCTGATCCGCCCGTCCGGCACCGAACCGCTGATCCGGGTCATGGCGGAGGGCGACGACCGGGAGCAGGTCGAACGCATCGTCGACGAGCTGATCAGCGTCATCAGCGCCGTTCGCAACGTCGCCTGATGCTTGCCGATTTCCGATACATCGAGAAAGGCCGGGTTATGCCCGGTCTTTTTTAGCTATTGCTAGGAAAACGTCGGGCGTTGCTTTGTGTTTAAGCAAACACATTAATAGTTACGGTAAATTTTTGTAGTTAATTGGACCTTAACCTTTCTTATTCATGATCCGCTTCGACACCTATGTATTGGAGGCCTCTCTCTTGGCTGACCAAGCAACAAAAGTATTGGAGTGGGAGCCATGAAGAGGATTTGGAGTGGCATTGTTGCAGTTCTCCTCGGTAGTGCGCCGGTACTCGCGCAGGAACCCTATCAGCAGCCGGTAGACGCGCAGGAGCCGTATCAGCAGCCGGTAGACGTGGCCGCGGCCAGCGGCTGGTATCTGCGCGGTGATGCCGGCTTCTCGAATAAAAATCTGCGTGGCGCCCACTATTTCCAGGGTTCCAATAGCAACCTGCAGGATTTCGATTCCGCCGAAGTCGATAATTCATACCTGCTCGGCGTCGGCGTCGGCTATCAGATCAACCAGTATCTGCGCACGGACGTGACGCTCGACTATCTTGGCAAGTCCGATTTCCATGGCAGCACGACCGGCTCGTGTGGTGTGGCTGTCTCCTGCGTTTCGACGGACGTTTCGTCGATGTCGGCCTGGAGCCTGATGGCGAATGCCTATGTCGATTTCTGGAGCTACGGTTCGTTCACGGCCTATGCCGGTGGCGGCCTTGGCGGCACGAAGGTTAACTGGAGCAACCTGCGCAACACGAGTTGCGATACGACGGATCCGACCAATTGCGATCCTACGGTCGAGCATGAAGGCAAGGATCCGTGGCGCTTCACCTATGCGCTGATGATCGGCGGCGCTTTTGACCTCACCTGCAACCTGAAGGCAGATGTCGGCTATCGCTACCGCCGCGTTCTCGGTGGAGACATGTTCGGCTTTGCTTCGAACGGTGGGCCTGGCTCCGACAAGGGGTTCCATCTGCATGAAGGCCGTGCGGGCCTGCGTTACGCGTTCGGCGAAAATTGCGACCCCGTCTATGATCCGCCGGTCGAGCCTATGGTCTACAAGTAACCTTGAACCAGAATCTCTGATTTCAAAGGCCGTCCGGTTTCCGGGCGGTCTTTTTCTATTCCTGCGTCATCCTCATTAAGAAGCATGGTTAACCGTTGGTTAACCTGGGGCTGCGATAGTTAACGCTCGTAAACGCGGCCGAGAAGGGTCGGTTCCCCGCCGCTGAAGGCATTCCCAAGGACGATACGATGCGGCACACTCTTCTCCATGCATCCGCGCTGGCGCTGCTTTTTGCCGGTGGTCATGCGATGGCGGCGGACGATCTGCTCGATGCGCCGGAAGTCACCATCTCGGCGGCAGAAACGGGAACCCAGCGTTTCTATCTGCGCGGCGATCTCGGCTATGCCGGCTGGACGGAGCAGGGCGATGCGTCGCTTCGCCTGTTCGACGCCGGTACGGGGACGACGGATACCGTTTCGTTCGATGAGGCCCGCTTCGGCAAACCGTTCTCCGGCTCCTTGGGTGTTGGCTATCAGTTCAACGACATGTTTCGTGCCGATCTGACTGGCGATTATTTCGAAGGGCGGTTCGACGGTTCGGGTGAGGCGGACATTCCCTGCGCCGGCGAGGCCGCCGGGACCTCTTGTGCCGCAGGAGAACGTGCCGACTACAGGGCGACCGGCATCATGGCGAACGGCTATGTCGATCTCGCGACGCTGGCCGGCTTCACGCCCTATCTTGGCGCTGGTCTCGGCGTGACCCAGTTGCGCTGGAGCGATGTCTCGCTGACAACCGCTTGCGTCGCAGGCGCCGCCGCCTGCTCGGGCGCCGCCGCCGCCACGCAGTCTTTCGACGGCGACAGCAGCTGGCGCCTGACCTATGCGCTGATGGCCGGGGTTTCCTATGACGTGACGGAGCGGCTGAAGCTCGACATTGGCTACCGCTACTCGCAGATTGCCGACGGCGACATGTTCGGCAGCGGCGATACAAGCGGACGCGACGACGGTCTCGGCCGCCACGAAGTTCGCGCGGGTCTGCGGCTGGCGTTATGGTAGGTTAGGACCTAGTTCCGCCTACCATGCTCATCAGCGCCAAAAATCTTTTCAGCAGCGACATAAGTGTGTTGACTTCCTTCCCGGTCCGCAATATTGACGGCGGCAGGCCACCTCTCCCTAACGAGAGGCTTTCTATCTGGAAGGATAGCTCAGATGACGACCCCTGCTACGCCGGACATTCGTCCGCAAAACACCCATTTTTCTTCTGGCCCCTGCTCGAAGCGTCCCGGTTGGTCGCTCGACGCGCTCTCTGATGCAGCACTCGGTCGCTCGCATCGTGCCAAGGTTGGCAAGAGCAAGCTGAAGCAGGCCATCGACCTCACCCGCGAAGTTCTGGAAGTGCCGGCGGACTACCGGATCGGCATCGTGCCTGCGTCCGACACCGGCGCTGTCGAGATGGCGCTCTGGTCGCTGCTCGGTCCGCGCGGCGTTGACATGGTCGCCTGGGAAAGCTTCGGCTCCGGCTGGGTATCCGACGTCGTCAAGGAGCTGAAGCTCCCCGACACCCGCAAGATCGTGGCCGAATACGGCCTGCTTCCGGACCTCTCCAAGCTCGATTTCGACCGCGACGTGGTCTTCACCTGGAACGGCACGACCTCCGGCGTCCGCGTTCCGAATGCCGATTTCATTCCCGCTGATCGCAAGGGCCTGACGATTTGCGACGCCACCTCTGCCGCGTTTGCGCAGGACCTTGATTTCGCCAAGCTCGATGTCGTCACCTTCTCCTGGCAGAAGGTTTTGGGCGGCGAGGGCGCGCATGGCATTCTCATCCTGTCGCCGCGCGCTGTCGAGCGGCTGGAAAGCTATGAGCCAGCCTGGCCGCTGCCGAAGATCTTCCGCATGACCAAGGGCGGCAAGATCATCGAAGGCATCTTCCAGGGTGAGACGATCAACACGCCGTCGATGCTCTGCGTCGAGGATTATATCGATGCGCTCAACTGGGCAAAGCAGATCGGCGGCCTCAAAGTGCTGATTGCACGGGCCGACGCCAATGCGCAGGTCATCCATGACTTTGTTGCAAAGACGGACTGGGTGGCCAATCTGGCCGAAGATCCGTCAACGCAGTCCAACACCTCCGTCTGCCTGAAGATTGCAGACAAGGATGTTGCGGCACTTGATGCTGCGGCGCAGGACGCTTTTGCCAAGGGCATGGTGGCGCTGCTCGAAAAGCAGGGCGTTGCCCACGATATCGGCGCCTACCGCGATGCCCCGTCCGGTTTCCGTATCTGGGCCGGTGCGACCATCGAGACCGCCGACCTCAGGGCGCTGATGCCCTGGTTCGACTGGGCTTTTGCGACCCAGAAGGCGACGCTTTCCCAGGCCGCGGCCTGACTGGTTTATGACCGCGCCACAGGGCGCGGTCTCCCCCCTTTTCAATTTTTGACGAAACCAATGGAGGCCAATCATGGCACCTCGCGTACTCGTATCCGATGAACTGTCGGAAACCGCCGTCCAGATCTTCCGCGATCGCGGCGTCGAAGTCGATTTCCAGCCGCAGCTCGGCAAGGACAAGGAAAAACTTGCCGCAATCATCGGCAACTATGACGGTCTCGCCATCCGCTCCGCCACCAAGGCGACGGAAAAGCTGATTGCGGCTGCGACCAACCTCAAGGTCATCGGCCGCGCCGGTATCGGCGTCGACAATGTCGATATCCCGGCCGCCTCGCGTCGCGGCATCATCGTCATGAACACGCCATTCGGCAACTCGATCACGACAGCTGAACATGCCATCGCGCTGATGTTTGCCGTCGCCCGCCAACTGCCGCAGGCCGATACCTCGACCCAGGCCGGCAAGTGGGAAAAATCGAAGTTCATGGGTGTCGAGATCACCGGCAAGACGCTTGGCGTCATCGGCGCCGGCAATATCGGCGGCATCGTCTGCGCCCGCGCTATCGGCTTGAAGATGCACGTACTTGCCTATGATCCCTTCCTGTCGAAGGAAAGGGCCGAGGAAATGGGCGTGACCAAGGTCGAGCTGGACGATCTGCTTGCCCAGGCCGATTTCATCACCCTGCATGTGCCGATGACGGACAAGACGCGCGGCATCCTCAACCGCGAGGCACTGGCGAAGACGAAGCCGGGCGTGCGCATCATCAACTGTGCCCGCGGCGGTCTGGTCGACGAGCACGCCCTCGCCGACGCCATCAAGTCCGGTCATGTCGCCGGTGCCGGTTTCGACGTGTTTGAAGTCGAGCCTGCGACGGAAAGCCCGCTCTTCGGCCTGCCGAACGTCGTCTGCACGCCGCATCTCGGCGCCTCTACCACGGAAGCGCAGGAGAATGTTGCCCTGCAAGTCGCCGAGCAGATGTCGGACTATCTGGTCAAGGGCGCGGTTTCGAACGCGATCAACATGCCGTCGATCACCGCTGAAGAAGCGCCGATCCTGAAGCCGTTCATCAAGCTTGCCGACGTTCTCGGCGCCTTTGTCGGCCAGGTAACGGAAAGCGCCATCAAGGAAATCGAGATCCTTTATGATGGTGCCACCGCCG
This sequence comes from Pararhizobium sp. LjRoot235, assembly GCF_964254145.1. NCBI lineage: Bacteria > Pseudomonadati > Pseudomonadota > Alphaproteobacteria > Hyphomicrobiales > Rhizobiaceae > Pararhizobium > Pararhizobium sp. LjRoot235. The sequence continues at coordinate 1,014,353 of NZ_CAXUSP020000001.1, forward strand.
GCATGAACACCAAGGCGCTGACGAGTGCGGCTCTCGCGGGCCTCATCCGCAGCCAGGTCTCCGACGTCAACATGGTTTCGGCGCCGGTGATGATCAAGGAAAAGGGGATCATCCTGTCCGAAGTCAAGCGCGACAAGTCGGGTGTCTTCGATGGTTACATCAAGTTGACGGTGACGACAGCGAACCAGACGCGCTCGGTTGCGGGCACGGTCTTTTCCGATGGCAAGCCGCGTTTCATCCAGATCAAGGACATCAACCTGGATGCCGACGTCGGCAACCACATGGTCTACATCACCAACACCGACGTTCCCGGCATGATCGGCTTCATCGGCATGACGTTGGGTGATGCCGGCGTCAACATCGCCAACTTCCAGCTTGGTCGTCACCATGCCGGCTCGGATGCCATCGCGCTTCTTTATGTCGATGCCGCGGTTTCGGAAAACGTTCTCGACAAGCTGCGCGCCAACCCGGCAATCCGCCAGGCCAAGCAACTGGTGTTCAACGTCGAGTGAGCCCCGATACGCGCCGCGTGGAGCGCGCATGTCCAGGACGAGAATAGAGACGCGCCGGATTGATCTCCGGCGCGCCTGTCATTGACGAAGCGAATGGATGACCGCTCTACGAGGTCTGTTCCTTCGTTACCGGACGCGGTCGGCCACGTTCCGCAACCGCGATGCCACCAAGCACCAGCACCATCGCGACGATATGGAAGGGCTGCAGTGCCTCGCCGATGAGAGCGATGGACAAAAGCGTGCCGAAGATCGGGATGGTGTTGATGAACAGGCCTGCCCGGTTGGGGCCGATCAGTTCGACGCCGCGCACATAGAGGATCTGCGAAACCAGAGAGGGCAGGAGGCCGGCATAGGCAACGATGGCCCACCCTTGAGCATCGGGCAAGACGAGCCGGTCCGCTGAAAGCTCCCAGATGACGAGCGGAATGCTGCTGACGAGCGCGCCGAAAGCCGATATCGCGATCAGGCTTTTCCAGTGAATGTTCGGTTTCCAGCGCAGCGCCACGGTATAACCGGCATAGACCAGCACGGCGGCCATCATCAGCGCGTCACCCTGATTGAGTTTGAGTGACAGGAGCGTGGTGAGATCGCCATGCGACGCGGTCAGCGCCACGCCAAACAGCGTCAGCGTGAAGCCTGCGATCTGCGCCATCGAGAAGGCCGTGCGGAACAACAGATAGTTCAGCACGAAGATCACCATGGGAATACCGGCCTGCTCGATGACGGCGTTGATGGCGCTGGTATGTTGCAGAGCCGAATAGAGGAATGCGTTGAACGCGGTGAAGCCGACCGTACCGTAGCCGAACAAAAGCAGCCAGTTCTTGCGGATCGCGGGAAAGTCGCGGCGCACCTGTAGTGCCGAGAAAATCAGAAGAACAATGCAGGCGACCACCCAGCGCAGGCTCGTCAGCATCATCGGGCTGACATGGCCGACTGCCATCTTGCCCGCAACCGAATTCCCACCCCAGATCAATGTGGTGATGCAAAGAATGACGTATGCTTGGAGGTTCACAGGTGGCGCTTCCCTAGACTGCTTTTCAAGCCTCGTTGTGACCTGAGGCTTCCAGAGGTATCCTGATACAGGCTAAACCGAGTGGATGTCATGCAAAAACCCCAAATCCAAGCCTAAACAGGGTCGCTTTCCAAAAAACAAAACAGTATAGATGCGCGGGTTTGAAGACAGCGCAATGACGGGCGCGTGGAAACAGGAAAACTGAAATGACGAATGTCGTGGTGGTCGGATCGCAATGGGGTGACGAAGGCAAGGGCAAGATTGTCGACTGGCTCTCGGAGCGCGCCGATGTCGTCGTGCGCTTTCAGGGTGGTCACAATGCCGGCCATACCCTGGTAATAGACGGCACCAGCTACAAGCTTTCCCTCCTGCCTTCGGGCGTCGTGCGTCCGGGCAAGCTCGCCGTCATCGGCAATGGCGTCGTTATCGATCCGCACGCGCTGATCGCCGAAATCGAGAAGCTTGACAAGCAGGGTGTGACGATTACGCCGGAAAACCTGCGCATAGCCGACAATGCGACGCTCATCCTGTCGCTGCATCGCGAGCTCGACGGTATCCGTGAGGACGCGGCTTCCAACAGCGGCACCAAGATCGGCACCACCCGCCGCGGCATCGGCCCGGCCTATGAGGACAAGGTCGGCCGCCGCGCCATCCGCGTCATGGATCTCGCCGACCTCGACACGCTACCGGCCAAGGTCGAGCGCTTGTTGACACACCACAACGCGCTGCGCCGCGGTCTTGGCGAGGCGGAAGTGAGCCATGACGCGATCATGGCGGAACTGTCCTCCATCGCCGCCCGTGTCTTGCCATTCATGGATACCGTTTGGCTGCTGCTCGACCGTCATCGCCGCAAGGGCGCTCGCATCCTGTTTGAGGGTGCGCAGGGCACGTTGCTCGATATCGATCACGGCACCTATCCCTTCGTCACCTCGTCCAATACCGTGGCGGGACAGGCAGCGGCCGGTTCGGGCATGGGCCCGGGCGCGCTCGGTTATATCCTCGGCATCACTAAGGCCTACACGACACGCGTCGGCGAGGGACCGTTCCCGACCGAACTGCACGATGAAGTCGGCCAGTTTCTCGGCGAGAAGGGCCATGAGTTCGGCACGGTCACCGGCCGCAAGCGGCGCTGCGGTTGGTTCGACGCCGCGCTGGTGCGCCAGTCGGTGGCAACCAATGGCATCACCGGCATCGCTCTGACCAAGCTCGACGTGCTCGATGGTCTTGATGAACTGAAGATCTGCGTCGGCTACACCTTGGACGGCGTCGAGATCGACCATCTGCCGGCAAGCCAGGCGCAGCAAGCACAGGCAAAGCCCGTCTACATCACGCTGGAAGGCTGGAAGGAATCGACTGTTGGCGCCCGCAAATGGGCAGACCTTCCGGCCCAGGCGATCAAATATGTCCGGCAGGTGGAGGAGCTGATTGGGGCGCCGGTAGCGCTGCTTTCGACCAGCCCCGAGCGCGATGACACGATACTTGTGACAGACCCGTTTGAGGACTAGTCTTCGCGTTTACGACTGGGCAAGGGTCTGGCGTAAGCACGCCGATTGTATGAGAAAGTTCTGATGGCGGATTTTGTTGCAGTTATTCGAAGGACCGTCGACGGTCTGTCGGACAATGTTCCCGAAATGCGGGCCAAGGTCTATGAAAAGGCCAGGGGCGCCGTCCGCCGTCAACTCGAAAGCATGAAACCTCGTCCCTCGGACGAGATGATCGAACGCCAGATGGTCAAGCTCGAGGCGGCGATCAACGAGGTGGAGAGCGACCACGCCGAAGCGCTTCCTGCACTTGACGATGAACCGGTCGGGTCGGTGGTCGAGGCTGCATCCGAGCCTGCGGAGGCAGTCGCGGAAACGGCAGCGGTCGACGACGCCGAACCCGTCGAAGAGCCCGTGGCCGAGGAACCCCACGCCGCCGTTGCCGAAGAGCAGCATTATGAGCCGGTGGAAACCCATGATGCCGAACCGGCTCCTGCTATAGAGGAAACGGCCGAGCTCCCGGCCTATGCTGAAACGCTCGCCCACGAGACTGTCTCCGAGCCGGTTGCTGAAGTCGAGGGGCGGGACGAATCCGCACTTGCCATGGAACCTGCATTGCAACAGCCGGGATCCGTCGAGACCCACGAACCCGTCGAAGCGCCGGCGCATGAGCCGGGCTACAGCGTTATTTCCGAGCAGCCTGACACCGTGCCGGTCGAGACGTCTTCCCCGGACGATGTCCATGCGGCGGATGATTTGGAAACGGAGCTCTTCGCGCAGTCGTCGAGAGCCGAAGACAAGCCAATGCCCTCCGCGTCCGAGTGGGAACTGCCGGAATGGAACGATCCTGTTTCCGCCGCCGCGCACAGCGAATCCGTCTGGACCGAGACTGCGCACGACGTTGCGATCACCGACGAAATTCCCGACCTGTCAGACTATGAACCGGTCGAAACGGTTGCGCCGCCGCACGCCGATACCGGCGGCAACGCACAGGAAGCCGCCGAACCTTCGCATTCCTGGGCATGGGACGACAGCGACCCTTTCGCCCAGAGCCCGGCGCCGGTTGTTGCGGGTAGCACGGAACCCGCCATTTCCGACTGGTCCTGGCCCGTCGAGAAACCCGCTGCTGTCGAGCCGGAGGGCGAGATACCTTCCGGAAGCGCCTGGAACGACGTTGATGAACTGCTCGAACATGGCAGCGTCGCAACGGCTGCCGGTGCGGCAGCGGCCTTGCAGCAGAGCAGGGAAGCGGCGGGGACTATCGCGGAGGACCTGGCGGTACCGTCCAGACCGGTTTCCTATCGCGCCGAGCCGAAGCGCTCGCCCATCAATCTCAAGGTCATCGCAGTTGCCGCGGCTGTCCTTATCGTCGTCGGCGGCGGGGCTTATGCCTATTGGCGAAATCAGGACGTGATCAATTCCTGGGTTGCGGCCACGATTGAGTCCCTGACGGCGCAGGTGCCGGGGCAGAAAACGCCGGATGCAGCCGGGCCGGAAGAGGGGGGCAGGGACGTCAACACGCCGGAGACAAGCACGCAGACCGAGACGCCCTCCGGCACCGACGTTGCGTCGCTTGACAGCAACAGCACCAAATTCACGCAACGCCTGCAGGCGGATGGTACCGAAGTCGATCAGGGGCCAGCACCTGCACCGGGAGGGGAAGCTTCTGCCGCGGAAGGCAAATCGGTTGCCGCCCAGACGGAGGCAGGCACGCCGCAGGATGCCGCGCAAGCAGCGCCTGCAGGTCAGGCCGGAGACGCCCAGCCCGCCCAGCCGGTGCCCGGGCAGCAGACCGCCACCAATCCGGCGTCACAGGAGATCCCTGCCGGCACCCAGAAGATGTTCCTCTATGAGGAACGGCTAGGACAATCCGCGCCGACGGCGATCGAGGGCAATGTCGCCTGGTCGGTGAAGGAAGAATCTCCGGGCGGCGACGCCAAGCCAGAGCCGGTCGTCCAGGCACAGATCAATGTTCCGGAACGCGGTTTGACGGCGTTGATGACGATCAAGCGCAATGCCGACGCGTCGCTGCCTGCAAGCCACGTCATCGAGTTCGTTTTCTCGTTGCCGGAGAACTTCGAAGGCGGCAGCATCGAAAGCGTCCAGCGCGTCGCGATGAAGCGCAACGAGCAGGATCGCGGCGATCCGCTGTTCGCTGTGCCCGCGAAGATCACGGAGGATTTCCACATGATCGCGCTGAACGACTTCCCCGAAGCCGTGGCGACGAACACCGAGCTTCTGCGCAGCCGCAGCTGGATCGATATTCCGCTGACCTATCGCAACGGCCGCCGCGCCCTGCTGACGCTTGACAAGGGCCCGGCGGGCACCGAAGCCTTCACCAAGGCCATGCAGGCCTGGAGCCTCGTCGCCAAGCCAAATCCCGCCGGCCAGTAGGGCGTGAAATTCCGCATGAAAAAGCCGGCTGGGGAGCGATCCCCAGCCGGCTTGTTTATCTGCTGCTTTTCTCTCAGGCGCCTTCGACGACGCGAAGCGAATTCTGCCGGTCGAGCGCTGCCTTGCGGACGGCGTCCTGAACTTTTTCGAAGGCTCGGACCTCGATCTGGCGAACGCGCTCGCGGCTGATGTCGAATTCCGTCGAAAGGTCTTCGAGCGTCACCGGCTCTTCGGTCAGGCGGCGCGCCTCGAAGATGCGGCGTTCACGATCGTTCAACACTTTCATCGCGCTGGCCAAAAGGCCACGGCGATTTTCCAGCTCGTCCTGCTCGATGAGCATTTCTTCCTGGGTGTCATGGTCATCGACCAGCCAGTCCTGCCATTGGCCGGACTCGCCTTCACCTGCCTTGATCGGCGCGTTGAGCGACGCATCGCCGGAGAGCCGCTGGTTCATCGAGACGACTTCGGCTTCCGAAACGTTCAGCGTCGTTGCGATGTGCTTGACCTGCTCGGGCTTCAGATCACCCTCGTCAAGGGCCTGGATCTTGCCCTTGAGGCGACGCAGGTTGAAGAACAGCCGCTTCTGATTGGCGGTCGTGCCCATTTTGACGAGCGACCACGAGCGCAGGATATATTCCTGGATCGAGGCCTTGATCCACCACATGGCATAGGTCGCCAGGCGGAAGCCGCGTTCCGGATCGAACTTCTTGACGGCCTGCATGAGGCCGACATTGCCTTCGGAAACGACTTCGCCGATCGGCAGGCCATAACCGCGATAGCCCATGGCGATCTTCGCCACAAGGCGCAGATGGCTGGTCACGAGTTGATGGGCCGCCTTGCGATCGTCATGCTCCTGGTACCGCTTGGCGAGCATGTACTCTTCCTGCGGCTCGAGCATGGGAAATTTACGGATTTCGTCAAGGTAACGGTTGAGACCGCCCTCTCCGGCGGTTATGGACGGTAACGTACTGCGGGCCATAATGCACCCCCCTTTCGCGTTCCGGCCTCCTTCTGGCAAGCCGGGCTTGTGGGTCTGTCCGACCCCACATGCTCATAGATAAGTGCGGCGAAAGCATGATTCAAGCACTCCGGTTTCACACAGGTGTGATGCCGGAGAAGCGAATGCTTCATACGGGTTGCAACATGTAAATTGTGTTCGTCGGCAAAATATCAAGGGCTGAAATACAACAACTCCGATCTTTTCCGGCCTTGCAAAGTCGAACTTAAGTCTTCGCCTTCAATGCCTCGACCAGTTCACGCATATCGTCGGGAACCGGCGACTTAAAGTGCATGGTTTCGCCGGTCGAAGGGTGTTCGAAGGCCAGCATGAAGGCATGCAGCGCCTGACGGGGGAAGCGGTTGACGACGGCCTTTGCCGCGTCAGGCAGCAGGTTGGCCTTGGTCTTGAACGCTGCGCCGTAATCCTGGTCACCGATCAGCGGGTGGCCGATATGGGCCATATGCACGCGGATCTGATGTGTGCGGCCGGTTTCGAGATGGCACTCCACCATCGAAGCGAGTGCGGTCGCATCCGGCTTTTCGTGATAGCGCTCGACGACCTCGTAATGAGTGATGGCCTCGCGTGCATCGTCCGTGCCTTCCTGCTTGACAGCCCGCTTGACGCGGTCGCCGGCGCGGCCGAGCGGGGCGTCGATCGTTCCTTTCAGGCCGCGCGGGCGCCCCCAGACGACGGCCATATAGGCGCGCTCCAGCGGGCCGGTTCGGCCGTGATCGGCGAACTGCTCGGAGAGATGCCGGTGGGCCACGTCGTTCTTGGCAACGACCATGACGCCGCTCGTGTCCTTGTCCAGGCGATGAACGATGCCGGGGCGCTTGACGCCGCCGATGCCCGACAGGCTGCTGCCGCAATGATGGATCAACGCGTTGACCAGCGTGCCGGTCCAGTTGCCGGCGCCGGGATGAACGACGAGGCCGGGTGGCTTGACCAGCACGATCAGGTCGTCATCCTCGTAGAGCACATCAAGCGGGATATTTTCTCCCTTGGGTTCGGGATCTTCCGGTTCAGGCAGGCCGATCTCGAAGACGTCGCCCGGCTGCACCTTCTTCTTTGCTTCGGTGACGGTCTTGCCGTTGACGGTGACCTCGCCCAGTTCGATCAGGCTCTTGATGCGGTTGCGGGAAAACTCGCCAGCCAGCGCCCCGGTCAGGAAAGCGTCCATGCGGCCGCTTGCTTCCTCATTTGCGGTCAGGACTTTCCTAATCGCCGGGGCTTGTTTAAAGGGATCGCTCATTCTTCGTTCCATTCCGCAGGTAAGGCCAGCCATGTCTACTCAGAAACCAGACGAACAGGAAGAAAAGCCGCTCGATCCGGTGATGGAGAACGTGCGCCGCAAGATGATCCGTCTGCAGCTTGTCTCGGCCGGTGTCATGTTGGTGATGCTTATGGTCGTGCTTGGAGCGATTGTCTACAAGCTAACACGCCTGAGCGACCAGGATGCGCCGCAAACGGCCGCCGTTTCAGTTCCGAGCGATGCACCGCGGACGGCGTTCGCAGCCCTGCCGGCTGGGTTTGAGGTTTCGGACGTGGCCCTGTCGGGCGGCCAGATCCTGTTCTACGGCGCTGTCGGCGGCGGAGACCGCAAGGCGATCGTCTTCGATATCGCAGCCGGCCGCATCATCGCGGATATCACCGTCAAGCCGAACTAGCGGGATAGTCTCATGGCGAACGCTCCTGTCCGCATCGACGACCCGGCCGATCCGCGCATCGCCGGCTTCGTGTCGATCAAGGAACGGGACCTCACCGGGCGGCACGGCCGGTTTATCGCCGAGGGAACCGTCGTGCTGCGCATGCTTGCCGCCGCGCATCGCGCTGGCCGCGGCATAGAGGCCGAGGCGTTCCTTGTGCTCGAAAACCGGGTCAGCGGTCTCGGCGACATTCTCGCTGAATATCCGGCGGATATTCCGGTCTATGTCGCCAATACCGCAGTGTTTGATGCCATCGCCGGTTTCCATATGCATCGTGGTGTACTGGCGCTTGGCAAGCACGACCAGGCGCCTCGAATGGATGCCCTGATCGGCGGTCTGCCCGCGAAAAGCCTGGTGCTGGCCGCCTGCGGCATCTCCAATCACGACAATATGGGGTCGATGTTCCGCAATGCCGCGGCATTCGGCGCCGATGCGGTGCTGATGGACGAAGCCAGTTGCGATCCCATGTACCGCAAGGCGATCCGCGTGTCCGTCGGTTCGGTGCTGACGGTGCCTTTTGCCCGCGAAGGATCGGTTACCGGACTTGTGTCGAGACTGCAGGAGGCAGGGTTTTCGATCTGGGGGCTGTCGCCGCGCGGGCAAGCCGATCTGCGTGACATTGCGCCATCGCCGCGCACGGCGCTTCTGGTAGGCACGGAAGGCGAGGGATTGCCGCAGCATATCCTGTCCTCGATCCGCACCGCACGCATTCGCCAGCGACCCGGTCTCGACAGCCTCAACGTCGCGACCGCAACTGGCATTGCGCTGCATCAGGTCGCGATGATCAACGGGTTTATTTGACGGCGTTTATGGCTGCTCCGGCCGCAGCATGTTCCTGGCGCGGCTGGCGAGGCTTTTTTCGCTTTCCCCAGTCGTTGCGCCCGCTGGTTTGAGAATGGCCGGTATCGGCGAGGCCGAGCCCTCCTTTGCCGCAGTCAAGGCCACCATGGTTGCCGCGATATCGGCAATCTCCTCCCGCAGCGCGTCGTCATGCGACACGGTTTTCGAATTGACCAGCCGTTCCGACAGGGCAGCCGCCCGGTTGCGGGCGTCATCGGCTGGCACGGTCAGATCGATCGCGACACTTGCCGGGAGGGGATCGCCTGCGGTCGCATTCACGGACAGGCCATCGGCGATAAGATTTTCCGGCAAAGACTTCTTCTCTTTCCGCGCAGGCAGCGTCAGGCCGGCGGTGGCCGCATCCCGGAGCTTTGCCTTCAACCGCTCGATTTCCACTGCACGGCGCTCCAGGAAGCTGTCCTTGTCCGCATTGGCAGCAATTGCCCTTGCGAGCTTGGCTTCGAACTGGCGGACGCGGGTTTCGTCGCGGGCAAGCCTGGCTTCCAGCTCGCGCGCCCTGGCGCTTTCCGCTCTCAGTTCGTTGCGCAGGTTTTCGCGCTCGTCCCTCAACCCGGCAATGCGGCTTTTCAGGTTTTCCGCCTCCGTGTCGGAGGTGGCGGCGTCAATCTTCAGGCCGTCCAGATCGCTGGTGAAGTGCTCTAACTGACGGGTCAAAGTCTTGATGTCGGTGTCCTTCTTGACGTTGTCGCGTTCGACATCCGCCAAACTCGCTTTCAGCCGCTCGACCGTCTGTTCCAGTTGGCGGATGGAGGAACGCTGGTCGGCAGCCTCGACATTCATGTCGGCGATCTGGGTATGCAGGTCGGCATTTTCGCCGGCGAGACGCTGCGCTTCTTTCCGGACGGCATCATTCTGCAGCATGAGCTTTACATTCTTGTCGCGCTCGCGCTTCAGGACCTGGCTGGTGCGTGCGTTTTCGGCGGCATAACCGGCGCGCGCCGCGTCCTTCTGTGCCCGCACTTCCTGTGGAGACAGCGGCATCGTCGCCTTCAACCGGTCTTCGGCGAAACGGACGATGCGCTTGTGGACGACCGGAGCAGCCAGAAGGCCGAGAATGACCGCCGTCAGGAAACCGAGTGCAAACAGGAGTGCGAATTCAATCAAGGGCTGGCCATTTCAATTCGAAGCACGCGGCAACGGTTCTCGTTTCGGTCACTCGAAGGCATAACGATATCATCACTGCAAGTATTCGCGGACGCGCCTTTTTTGCAAGACGCGTCCGCGCAAGAAATGATGGAAGGCCGCGCGTATTCCTCAGAAAGGGTTCCAGGTAGGCTGCTGCGTGAGCTTCAGATAACCGACATTGATGCCAAGCCGTGCGCCGATCCCTGTGCGGATCGGCACCAGCACGATGTTGTCATCGGTCAGCACGGTCATGCCGACGCCTGCGACCACGTAGGCCGAGCCGGAGACGCCGCCGAAGCGCTTGTAGAGCGAGGGGACGGCTGGAAGGTTGTAGACCAGCATCATCGTGCGGCTGCCCTGGCCGCCCCAGTCGATGCCAAGCGACGGGCCCTGCCAGAACACGTTATGCTGACCCGCATTCTTTGTGTAGAGGTCCCCTTCGCCATAGGTAAGGCCGGCCACGAACGCGCCAGAGCCTTCCTGGCCAAGGATGTAGCCGTTGGGCAGGCCGTATTTGGAAAACGCGTTTTCGATCACCTTGGCAAGGCCGCCGGATGTTGATCCGAAGAAGCCGTGACCGGCGTCGACGATTTCCTGCATTGTGTACTGGCTGCCGTTGGCACTCTGCGCCTGCGAAGCGGATATGAGGCTGAAGACAGCCATCAACGTCACGAGCGCGTGCAGAAGGGTGGTTTTCACGGCATTGGCGATCCGCTGCATAGTTTTCTCCGTAAATCCGGGAGCGGCCGGGCAAATTCATTCGCAGGCCGTTGTCTTGCCCCGTTCCGTCTTGTCGATGGTCCGGGCTGATTGTCAGCAATTTGAACCGATGATCTTAACAATCGGTTTACCAAATGTGGTGTCTTTATGATCTTCGCCCTGACGCTATGTCCGCGCAATCTTCGCGGGCTACACCGTGCTGGGCAAAAGCATCGCGGAAAGCCGCCTGACCACGCTTATGAGCCGGAAGCCGAAGACGGCTATTGAGGAAACGACATGGGAAAGAACCCGAACCTGACCTTGACCGGTCCTGACCTTGCAGCGCTTCTGTGCAGCCGCGTCTGCCATGACATCATTTCTCCTGTCGGCGCCATCAACAACGGCCTCGAGCTGCTGGACGAGGGCGGGGCGGATGCCGATGCCATGGACCTGATCCGCACCAGTGCGCTCAACGCCTCTGTCCGGCTGAAGTTCGCGCGGCTCGCTTTCGGCGCCTCCGGTTCGGTTGGCGCCTCGATTGATACCGGCGAAGCCGAGAAGGTGGCGAAGGATTTCGCCTCCGTCGAAAAGAAGACCGAAGTCACCTGGACTGGCCCGCGCGTGATCATCGCGAAGAACCGGGTGAAGCTGCTGCTCAATCTTTTCCTCATCGCCTATGGCGCTATTCCACGTGGCGGCAAGATCGAGGTCGTGCTGGAGAATCCGGAATATGACGCCGTCTTCAAGCTGATCGCCAGGGGACGGATGATGCGCGTGCCGCCGAAGCTGATCGAGCTTCTGTCCGGTACGCTCGAAGAAGCGGTCGATGCGCACACGATCCAGCCCTATTACACGGTCTTGCTTGCCGAAGAGGCCGGCATGGAGATCGCGGTCGATTCGACACCGGAGGAGATCGTCTTTTTCGCAAAGATGACCGAAGCCTGAGGCGCGTCCCAAGATAAATCTCTTTTTAACCCACGCGGTAACAGAATCTTTGCCAAACCAGCATACGGTTGTTGTTAGGGAATGACTCCCGCTTAGGTATAAAGAAGGAGCTAGAGATGCAACGGTTAATGATCGCCGATGATTCCGACGTCGTACGCAAGGTTGGAAAGCGCATCCTCTCCGGCTTGAATTTCCTGGTGTCCGAGGCCGCCAACGGCCTTGAGGCTCTCGTTCGTTGCGAAGCGGAATTGCCGAATATCATCATTGTCGATGCGGCTCTCGACGGCGCGCTGGACCTCATTGCCAATATCCGCAACCTACCCGACGGAAAGACCGTGCGCATCTATTATTGCGTTGTCGAAGCCGACCTGAAGAAGATGATGGCCGGCAAGCGGGCCGGCGCTGACGACTTCCTCCTGAAGCCGTTCGACCGCAAGATTCTGACCAGCGTCTTCGCCAGCCGGTCGGTCGCTGCCTGATCACACGTCACCCCCCGATGTCCGCATGATGAAGCCGTCGACTCGGGCCGCGGCTTTTTTTGTGCATTTTTGGGCGATCGTCTCGATTTATCTTGGGCGATCGTCTCGATTCCTCCAGGCCCAAAACGAAAAACCCGCCATCTCTGGCGGGTTTTCACAGTCATTGCGGCGCGATCGGCCGTAGCGTCACCACATATGCGGAAATGTGGGACGCCGCCAGCCGAAGAGCCGGCAGAAATCAGGCGCTTTCTGCGTAATCGCCGTCCGGCTCGCGCAGCACATAGCCGCGGCCCCAGACCGTCTCGATATAGTTCGCGCCGCCGGCGGCATTTGCCAGCTTCTTGCGCAGCTTGCAGATAAACACGTCGATGATCTTCAGTTCCGGTTCGTCCATGCCGCCATAGAGATGGTTGAGGAACATTTCCTTGGTAAGGGTGGTGCCCTTGCGGAGCGAGAGCAGCTCCAGCATCTGGTATTCCTTGCCCGTCAGGTGGACGCGCTGGCCGCCGACTTCGACGGTCTTGGCATCCAGGTTGACGATGAGCTCGCCGGTCGAAATCACCGACTGTGCATGGCCCTTGGAGCGGCGGACGATCGCATGAATGCGGGCGACGAGTTCGTCCTTGTGGAACGGTTTGGTCATGTAGTCGTCGGCGCCGAAGCCGAGGCCGCGAACCTTGTCCTCAATGCCGGCCATGCCGGAAAGGATAAGGATCGGCGTCTTGACCTTTGACAGGCGCAGCGTTCTCAAAACCTCATATCCGGACATGTCCGGCAGGTTGAGATCGAGCAGAATGATGTCGTAATCATAGAGCTTGCCGAGATCGACGCCCTCTTCACCAAGATCGGTGGTGTAAACGTTAAAACTTTCCGACTTGAGCATCAGTTCGATGCTCTGCGCTGTCGCGCTGTCGTCTTCAATCAGTAGAACCCGCATAATTGTCCCCTTTTCCGCCGCCGAAAGGTCGTTGATGGCCCCCTTACGCGATACGGATCCAGTCGTTGCCTGATTTGGAGGCTGCCAGCAAATGGTTAACAAATTCTGATTCACTCTGGCAAGCTGTATCGGAAATGTTAAATATTTTTAGCAGTCCTCTGATTTTGCATGTGAATCTAGAATGATATTCTTAACACGCCACATTAAGAAAATCGGCTATCTGACTCATCCGACTCAATCTATGCCGAACCTCAAATTTAACATTCGGCATTTACTGACCCTTAAATGATCGTCCCTATGATTAACGATGCCCGTAAACGAAAGGTTACCAGCGGTAGGATTTTGTTAAGATCGCTGGAATTTTTTTGATTTTCCGACACGGCAGGTCGGTTGGACGGGCCATAATCCAGTAACCGGGGTCTCGCATCACGGGAGTATTGCGTATGAAGTCACGTGAGAGCCTTGTTCGCCTGAAGGAATTTCAGGTGAAGGAGAAACAGCGTCAGTTGAACCAGCTTCAACTGATGATGGCCGAATTTGAGCGGATGACCAAGGAATTGGAAAACCAGATCACGTTCGAAGAGAAGAAATCGGGGATCTCCGATCCTTCGCATTTCGCCTATCCGACGTTTGCCAAGGCTGCCCGGCAGCGGGCCGACAACCTGCAGGTCTCGGTTCGCGAATTGAAGGTGCAGCAGGATGCGGCGGAACTGGCGCTGGAGGAAGTGCAGGCGGAATTCGCCAAGGCAGCCGCGCTTGAAGAACGCGATAGCAGCGTTCGCATGCGCGCCTAAAGCGTTCTGCGGCGTTCAAAGACACAAGGGTCTTTCTGACGGACTTGTCTCAAGTTCGTGAGAAGGGCCTTGTGCGTTTTTGGTGCAGCGCGCGTAAGCGCGTGCGCAATCCTATGCCTGGATGACATCCTGCCATTCGGGATGGCGGTGCGTCTGGGCGCGCATGAACGGGCAAAGCGGAATGATCTTCCAGCCGCCCTTGCGGGCCTCCTCGATCGCATGGGCAGCGAGCGCCTGACCGATGCCCTTGCCGCGCAGCGCGTCGGGAACGGCGGTGTGATCGATGATGATCAACTGTGGCGACGACCTGGAATAGGTCATTTCGCTGGTGTGACCTTCGACCACCACGCTATAGCGGCCGTGCGAGCCGGCTTCCTCAAGTCTGATATCCATGCGTCCACCCATCCGGATTGTCTGCTTGTGGATATTTGGCATGCCGCGAGCAGAAAGCGAAGGGTGGCCGGCACCTGAAAATGCTTCGGGCGGCTGCCGGGTTCGTGGCAACCGCCCGAAAAAAGGCTTCGCTTAACGTGTGCCGATCAATGGCGATACTGCTGGATGCGCGTTGTGCGCAGGCCGGCGAGGCCGTGGTCGTTGATGGAGCACTGCCAGGACAGGAATTCTTCGACGGTCAAGGTGTAACGTTCGCAGGCTTCTTCCAGGCTCAGGAGCCCGCCACGAACGGCGGCGACGACTTCAGCCTTGCGGCGGATCACCCAGCGGCGGGTATTGGCCGGCGGCAGGTCTGCAATCGTCAAGGGGCTGCCATCGGGGCCGATGACATATTTTACGCGGGGTCGTATCATTTCGGTCATTGGACTCTCTACACATACTCAAGACCATATGCGTCCAACCTACCTTGCCACATTTAACATTTGCCTAAGCGCACGGTAACAATTTGCTTACAATTTTAGAGACTTCCGGGACGTTGCTGCCAATGGACCTGAGACTTGTCGGCCCTGCAGTGCCGGCCGAGGGGAGGGGCGTTTCCCGCAAAGGCAAATAGTTTTGAATGGCGTCGTCTTTTCCTTTCCCAAGTTAAGTGAGGCTATCAACAAGCGTTCGCATGGGAGCCATGCAGATATAGCACTGCAGTTTGGTTAAAAGGTTGGTAAATAACGCCTCGTTATTGAGAATAAAGCATCATTTCGATGCTCCGGAATGCTTCCGTGCATCACATTATTTCCAAACTCCGGCCTGTTGCTTCGATCGTGTCCCCTTCGACGCTTTCGGAGTTTTGTCGCTGTTTAGCCAACCATGCCTTGAGAGAAGCTACCGGAACCAGAATTTTTCTTGAGGCGCCGGCGACGTAGGCCGGCAAATGGTGATCGAAATATGAGAGACCCTGACAAGCTGGCCTTGCGGAGCGAGGCGTATGCTGATTTCTTTTCCGGTATGAACAGTTCGGCAATCCAGACGGAGTATGAAGTGTTGCACCTGATGCGCCAGTGCACGGCGCAGTTTGGCTTCAGTCACTTCATGATCGCGCGCCTTCCCTCAGGCGAGCAACAGCGCTTTGCCGAGCGTCTTGTGCTGAGCAGTTGGTCATCCGACATGGTGCGGCAATATGATGCTGCCGCCGTGTTTCATGCGAGTGCGCTGATCGAGCGGCTGCGTCAGACGAGGCTGCCGATTTTCGGCGAAACGGCCGTCCTCATGAACGCGCACGGTGACAATGCTGTCGATGCCACCGGTGCGCTGTTTGCCGGCCAGGCGATGCGCAACGCCTTTGCCGTCCTCATGCATACGACGTCCGGCGAAGCTTTTGTGATCCTCCTTTCTGGCGCCCGCACCGAGCCCGACAGGGCCGAGACCGCGGATCTCTACCTGACCCTGCTGCAGCTCTTCGAGACCCTCGAGCGCACCTTCGAGGCCGGCGTCTCGGCACGCGACAAGCTGTCGGCCCGCGAGATCGAGTGCCTGCGCTGGGCCGCGGCCGGCAAGAGCAGCGACGAGATCGCCATCATCCTCGGTATTTCCGTCTATACGGTCTCGAGCTATTTCAAGACGGCGACGCGCAAGCTCGATGCGGTCAACCGGATGCAGGCGATCGCCCGCGCCTTGCGGATGAAGCTGATCTGAAGCACGTTTTCAGCGCGCTCTTGTCCATATCCTCGCGACTTTCTATATAGCGGGCTTGCGGGTTGGCGCAGTTGCCGGACGCAGCTTCGCTGCGGCATTGGCCGTTTGCAGGAAACAGGGTATGGTCGCGCCGCCGAAACCGCCGATGGACCGGAATGCCGGATTGGAAACCGTGAACAGTCTCGATTTTGATCGCAAGCCCGAAGATACGCGCGTCGTCGTTGCCATGTCCGGCGGCGTCGACAGCTCCGTCGTGGCCGGCATCCTGAAGCGCGAGGGCTATGACGTTCTCGGCATCACCCTGCAGCTCTACGATCATGGCGCTGCCGTGCATCGGGCCGGTTCCTGCTGCGCCGGCCAGGATATCGACGACGCCCGCCGCGTCTGCGAAGTCCTTGGCATTCCGCATTACGTGCTCGACTATGAACAGCGCTTTCGCGAGACCGTCATCAATCCCTTCGCTGAAAGCTACGTCGCCGGCGAAACGCCGATCCCTTGCGTCGCCTGCAACCAGACGGTCAAGTTTGCCGATCTGCTCGCGACCGCGCGCGAACTCGGCGCCGATGCACTGGCGACCGGCCATTATATTCGCTCCCGCGCCAATCCTCAGCCCGGAGCTCCTGGCCGCCGCGCCCTTTTTCGCCCAACCGACGCCGATCGCGACCAGAGCTATTTCCTCTTTGCCACGACGCAGGAGCAGATCGATTATCTGCGCTTCCCGCTCGGCAGTCTCACCAAGGCCGAAACCCGGGCGCTGGCCGAAGACATGGGCCTCGTCGTCGCCAAGAAGGCCGACAGCCAGGACATCTGTTTCGTACCGCAGGGCAAATATTCCGATATCGTCTCGAAGCTGAAGCCGAACGCGGCGCTGTCGGGCGATATCGTCCATCTCGATGGCCGGGTGCTCGGCAGCCATGAAGGCATCCTGCATTACACGATCGGCCAACGCCGCGGCATCGGCATCGCCACCGGCGAACCGCTTTACGTCGTGCATCTCGACGCGCGCTCGCGCCGCGTCATCGTCGGTCCGAAGGAAGCGCTGGAAACGCGTCGCGTTTACCTGCGCGACGTCAATTGGCTGGGCGACGGCGATCTCCATGACGTGGCAGCCAACGGCTTCGCCTGCTTCGCCAAGGTCCGCTCCACCCGCCAGCCGGCAGCCGCTATCCTGCGCGCCGATGCCGGCGGCATCTCCGTCGAGCTTCTGGAGGGCGAGGCGGGTGTTGCCCCCGGCCAGGCCTGCGCGCTCTATTCCGGAATCGGCGAGGACGCCCGCGTCTACGGCGGCGGCTTCATCCTGCGCTCCGAACGCGAAGCGGCAACCGAGGCAGCCCTGAAGGGCCTGCTGCAGAGCTCGGCCGCGGCCTGAGCGGGGCAGGGGCGCCTGCCGCCCCTTGCTCGGCATATTGTTCACGGACCGTTGGAAAACTTCCGATTTTTTAAAACGGCTCGGCTTGACACCGGCATGAACCGCACCTTATAAGCCGCCCACTGACGGCGACGACAGCGGCCAAGGCCACGTCAAACGTCCCGGCGGCGGGGTAGCTCAGGTGGTTAGAGCAGCGGAATCATAATCCGCGTGTCGGGGGTTCGAGTCCCTCTCCCGCTACCATTTTTCTCTTTGTCGGCCCGCAGACGTAGGTAACAGCTTGTCCCTATGACATGGGTGACAACCGCGTGCCGAACGGCCACAAGCCTTGATCAGGAATCTTCCAAACCAAGATTAGTCTTCCAAATAACGTTCGGGATTTGACAAAAAACGCTTCAGCAGGCGAACGCTAGTCAACTGGAGACCTCGAATTACCGCTGAATTGGTGATCGGCGGCACGGCCTGATGGCTGTTGGCGGCTTTTGCCTCCGATTTCAGGTTGGATTTCGTGGTGTCACTGCCCCTTTCGGGGCGGCGTGCATCATGCGGTGACGCGTCGTCCTTCGTGGAAGACATAGCGGAGCATGTTGTAGGCGATATTGGCCATGCCGATCTTTACCGTCGCCCTGCTGACACCAATGGTTCGAATGAAGAGCTTCATCTTGTCCTTTTGCCTTGCGAACACATGTTCGACGGCGGAGCGCACTTTCGAGCGGCGGCCATTGGCCCGCGACATCGCTTCCGGCATCGGTTTGCCCTTCGGCTTCCTTTGATGGATATCCGACTTCAGGCCATTGTCCTTCAGCCATTCCTCATTGGTCTTCGAACGATAGGCGCTGTCGGCCCAGACCGTCGATGCCGTGTTGTCCTTGGTCACAACGTTTCTGAGTTGAGCGCCGTCATGAGCAGACGCACTCGTCACCGTCCATCCGCGGATGAAGCCGTGCGCCCGGTCGATGCCCGCATGGTTCTTGTAGCCGAACATCGGAATGGCGATGTCGTGCTGCCGGGTCGCTGTTGATGTCGGCGTTTCTGTCGGTTGCTTCGCCTTGGAATACTTCATCGTCCAACGGGCGTCACGATCCTTCTGTGCGAGCTTGGCGGGCTTGTCCTTCCAGCCCTCGGGGATCTCGCCCGCCTTGATCGCCGCTTTCTCGTCCTGGCTATTGTGCTGCTTGGGAGCCTGAATGATCGTCGCGTCAACGATCTGACCGCCCTTGGCCAGATAGCCGGACCGCGACAGATGTTTGTCGAAACGGGCGAACAGATTATCGATGGCACCGGCCCGCACCAGGCTTTCCCGAAACAGCCAGATCGTCTTGGCGTCGGGCACCTTCTCGGACAAGGACAGGCCCAGGAACCGCATGAATGACAACCGGTCCTGGATGACGAACTCTGCCTGGTCGTCGGAGAGATTGTAGAGCGCCTGCAGCACCAGGATCTTGAACATCAAAACCGACGGGAAAGCAGGTCGACCGCCCTTCGATCCGTCGGATCGCTTCAGTGCCTTCGCCAAACGCTTCTCGAACACAGCCCAGGGGATAATCGCGTTGAGCTTCTCAAGCGGATCTCCTACCGCACTCAAGCGCTCGTAACGCTCGTCCAGATCCCAAAAGCCAGGCTGTCCCCGCATCATCCGCTCCCTGCAAATCACACTGCCGGAGTGAATCACGAATTCCGCAAAAAGGGGAGGTTTTAAGAGGTGTCCAACTCGTCATAGCGTTTCTCCGCGATGCCTTCTGATCCAAGCTCGTAGATCGTGGCTTCTGGCAAAGCCAGCAAAATCGGGGAATGAGTAACGACGATGAATTGCCCACCGTCAACTGACACCCGACGAAGGAGCTGTACAAGCTGAATCTGGTTGCTCACGGAAAGCGGTGTTTCCGGCTCGTCCAACAAATAAAGCCCGCCTCCAAGTTGTGGGAGTCAAGTATAAAGCCTACGCAAAGGTTAGCACTTTTCGGGTTTATTCAAGACTACGTGATTAATAAAGTATTCCACGCACTCCTTCGAATATCCCAAAAGATAACCGTCAATTCTATGTAGATCTGAAGATGTAAAATTGGAGTTTTTTGTATCAGATTCAAGTGCTTCATAAATCATAAGCGACAACTTCCCCCGCCACTCTTCTCCCGGCAAGCAGTACCAACGCCTTTCGATAAGTGGAGCTGACCCCGGTGCGGTAAATTTTACAAATATACCTTTTTCAACATACGGTTCGAATTGCTCTCCAGTGTATTCAGGAGCCATACCTGGCTCTACTGAGAACATTGCCATTGGCTTAACACCTGCCAGCATCAGTTCAAGTTCACGCGCCACGTGAGGTCCGATCAGCGGGTAACCATTCTCATCTACGTCCTGATCTTCAGTCATTTTTAGTTCCTTTAAGGTACGCAAATCCACAGCTTCCGCCCCTTGTAACACCGGCTTGCGACAACGTTCGTGCGATTTCGGATGAAGCTGAAGCTACACGCCAACGTGCATACGCGCACGAAAAGTGGTCAACTTAGCTCATATAAGATGCCAACGCACGAGCTTCTGATAGGGCTGGCAGATCTATTCGCGCGCTTGAACGATGGAGGGGCTGAAAAGCAGCAAAAGGGGCGAAGCTTGAGATTCGAGCGCCTCCGGCCTAGGAGGTGGCTGGCGACAAACATCTGTCGATATGCTCTCGATCGGCGCCAATATCCTCAATCAAATGAGAAAAAGTCCGGCCGGACGCGTTCGCGTCTGATCAGCGTGAGGGAGCGGTCCGGCTCGATCCTGTAGGTCTCGATGGCCATGCGGCCGGTCTCGTCGATGATCTGATTGGTGAATGTGCTGCCGATCGGCGCCTTCGTCAGTTTTGTGCGCGGCTGGTGGCCGCCGTAGGTGATGCTTCCGGGGATCGGCTCAACCCGTGATGGCGTGCAGGATGTGAGTATGATCAATATCGCGCAGCCTGAAATCAGATTTTTCATCATATCGCTCTCCGTCGTGCAAACGCGATACACGTTACTCTGGGAAATACCGCGGGAGAACTGAAACCTGCTGACGTGAGCTTCGGACTTCTCGGGATGCGGCCGGGCGGTTGTCGAGGAACGCAACGGGCTTGCCCGGACCAAAAAGGGCGGACCACCGTCCGCCCCCTTCTGCTCCATGCGATGACCGGTTTTATCGTATGATCTGCACGACCGTGTAGGTCTGCGGGTCGACGATCACACGCTGGTTGTTGACCACCGCATAAGCGTAGCGTGTGTCTTCCGGTACGGGCATCAGCACGACATCGCGCGGGATCGGTTTACCGACTACCAGCGGCTGCTCGATGATGACCGATTGCGGCAGCGGCTGCTGTTCCACATAGGTCACCACCCTTTTCGGCGGCGCATCGATCGCGGCACCGGCCGCCAGGCCGACAACGCCACCCACGGCAGCACCAACCGGACCGCCGACGATGGCGCCCGTGACCGCGCCGCCGGCGGCACCGGTAATGGCGCCATCCTCTGCGAGCGCAGCGGTGGACATCATGCCGAGAACGGCCGCGGAGGCGATCAGGATCTTGGTTTTCATGGCTCACTCCTTTCGTTTGTCATGGCCATGTGGTTGACAATGCGGGAGGAGGAGGGATCGTTCCGAAAAATATCATCGCAAATTGTTTCGCGAAGTAACGCCGCGTTAGCCAGTTTTCGCGCGGAATGCTGTCAAACGGCTTGGCGATACGGCTGGGAAGGTCATCGCCGCCGCCGGGGGGCGTTGGAAAAATGTGCTTCTGAACGTTCGCCAATCGACGGAGCAGCCGCGTGCCCTGCCGGGAAAACGGCACCGCGGCATCAGCGCATGATGAAATAGATCGCTGCGCCCCAGAACAGGACACCGGCCAACACGGCGGCGGCCAGCGCCTTTATGCGCGGCGTCGGCGAGAAGGATCCCTTCGCGGCTCCAAGGTCCCGATGATCTTCTGCGAACGCCGAATAGCCGTCTCTTCGGTGATTTGCCATCACATGCTCCTCGCCTCTGTGTGCAAGAAAGATACGGAAATGCCGTTAAGGAAGGCGTGCGAGAAAGGAGACAATTTTAACGACCGGAAGGATTGGCCCATCGCGATCGCCGCGCGCCAGGCAACGCGCAATTACAATGCGCCTCTTGAGCAAGCGTTTTATCCCTCGCTCAGCATTTCCGCACCGCCTGTCAGCCGGTCCATCAGGCTGCGGCGGACACGACCGACATCGCGCCGCGGCGGCTCGCCGTACTGCCGGGCATATTCGCGGCTGAACTGCGATTGGCTTTCATAACCCACCTGATGGCCCGCCGATCCCGCATCGAGCATCTCTTCCAGCATCAGCCGGCGCGCTTCCTGCAGGCGCAACTGCTTCTGGTACTGCATCGGGCTCATGGCCGTTATCGCCTTGAAATGATGGTGCAGCGAGGAAACGCTCATGCTGACGCGGCTGGCGAGTTCCTCGATCTTCAGCGGCACGGCGTAGTGCTCCTTCAGCCAGATGCAGGCACGGTTGATCTGATGTGACTGGCTGTCGGTTATGGCCATCTGGCGCAGGCGGCCGCTCTGCGGTCCGGTCAAGAGGCGATAGAGAATCTCCTGCTCGATCAGGGGAAGCAGGACCGCAACGTCTTGCGGCCGGTCCAGCAGCCGCAGCAGTCGCGCCGCGGCATCTTCGAGCTCCGGCGTCAGCTCGCTTACCGCCATGCCGCGTGTGGCTGGGGCAGAGCTGTGATCGGCCTGACCGGCATGGTCCAAACCGACGATCTTCACGGTGTCAATCTGGAACGTCATGCTCAGATAAGGCTTTTCGACGGTCGCTTCGACGATCTGGGTGGTCACCGGCAGGTCGATCGAGGTAAGCAGATAGTCGCCGTGACCGTAGCGGTAGACGTCGTCGCCGAGCGCCACCTGTTTTGCGCCTTGGACGATCAGCGCCAGGCTCGGCTTGTAGGCGCCACAGGCTCTGATGCCTGTTCCCGAACGCCTATGGACACTCAAGCCGGGGATCGACGTTTCGTGATCGCCGTCTTCTTTGGCGAAACGGGCAATGAGATCAATCAGTTCCTGACTGCGCGGGGTTCTTGGATCTGTCATAATCGAAAGTCTTTCCAGCCATTTAGGTTTTATCACGCAATCCGACAGTTAGTCTCTTAACATGTGTCTGCAAAACTTTGGCGACGTGTTTTGCAGGATCGGGCAACAATCTTGCAGGATTACTCTAACACCTGTTCGCCGCTCGCTGCATAGTGCGCTTCCGGGGAGAGGCCGTTCGTGCTTCCGTTACAATCCCCGCCTCATCACATAAAGGAGTGACCCATGGCCCTGGCAAGAGGATATGCGGCGACGGACGCGTCGAAACCGCTGCAGCCCTTCACGTTCGAACGGCGCGAACCCCGCGAGGACGACGTCGTCATCAGCATCAAATATTCCGGCATCTGCCACTCGGATATTCATCAGGCCCGCAACGAATGGGGCAATTCGATGTTTCCGATGGTTCCCGGCCACGAGATTGCCGGCATCGTAACCGCGGTTGGCGACAAAGTGACGAAATTCAAGGTTGGCGACCGGGTCGGTGTCGGCTGCTTCGTCGACAGCTGCACGACCTGCGCCAGTCGCGACCTCGATCTCGAACATTATATGCCAGGCCTCGTCGTGACCTACAACGGCGTCGAGGCAGACGGAAAGACGCCGACGCAGGGCGGCTATTCCGATCATATCGTCGTCAAGGAAGGCTATGTCCTCTCCATTCCGGAGCATCTGCCCTTCGAGGCGACGGCACCGCTGCTTTGCGCCGGCATCACGCTCTATTCGCCGCTGCGCAACTGGGGCGCCGGTCCCGGCAAGAAGGTGGCGATCGTCGGCATGGGTGGTCTTGGCCATATGGGCGTCAAGCTCGCCCACGCCATGGGCGCGGACGTGACTGTCCTCAGCCAGACGCTGTCGAAGAAGGAAGACGGCCTCAGGCTGGGTGCCGACCACTATTACGCCACCAGCGATGCGGAGACCTTCAAGACGCTGGCCGGCACCTTTGATCTCATCCTGTGCACCGTCTCGGCGGAAATAGACTGGAACGCCTATCTCGGCCTGCTCAAGGTGGATGGGACCCTCGTCCTGCTCGGCGTTCCGGAAAAGCCGGTGCCGGTGCATGCCTTCTCGCTCATTCCGGGCCGCCGGTCGATTGCCGGTTCGATGATCGGCTCGATCAAGGAAACGCAGGAAATGCTCGATTTCTGCGGTGAGCACAACATCGTCTCGGACATCGAGCTGATCCGCATGGACCAGGTCAACGAAGCCTATGAGCGCGTCATCAAGAGCGACGTGCGCTACCGCTTCGTCATCGACATGGCGACGCTTTAGAAAGAGTTGCCCCTCATCCGGCCCTCCTTGTTTAAGAAGAAGGCCGGCCACCTTCTCCCCGCGTGCGGGGAGAAGGGACAAGCTGCAAACTCTTGTGGTCCTTCCGCCCGCATGCGGGGTTAGGGTGAGGGGCACTTCTAATGATGAAGCAACGACCCTCGCCAACCGTCGTCACACCAACGGCAGCGGTCCGTCATTCTTGATCTCTTCCATCACCGCATAGGTGCGCGTCTCCTTGACGCCGGGCAGCGTCCAGAGCACTTGTCCGAGAAAATTCCGATAGGCGTGCATGTCCTCGAAACGGGTCTTGACGAGATAGTCGAAGCCGCCGGCCACCATATGGCATTCGAGCACGGCCGATGCCTGTTTGATGGCGATGGCGAACTTGTCGAAGACTTCCGGCGTCGTCTTGTCGAGCATGACCTCGATGAAGACGAGCAGCCCGAAGCCGAGCTTGTGCGGATCAAGCCTTGCGCCGAAGCCGGAGACGTAGCCTTCCTTCAAGAGGCGGCGCAGCCGCTCGCTGGTTGCGGTGGGGGACAGGCCGATGCGGTCGGCCAGTTCGAGGTTGGTGATCCGGCCGTCTGCCTGCAGGATGTTGAGAATCCGGCGGTCGATCTTGTCTATTTCATGCATCGGCGCGCTCCCGGAGCCGTCACGCCGCAAGCCGCATTTCAGCGAGCTTCACCCAATAGGAGATGCCGTGCGGGATCGCTTCGTCGTTGAAGTCATAGGCGGGATTGTGCAGGCCGGCGGTATCGCCGTTGCCGATGAAGATGAAGGCGCCGGGGCGGGCGAGCAGCATGTAGGAAAAATCCTCGCCGCCCATCATCGGGTCGAGATCGGCCGACACCTTCGTTTCGCCGGCAATGCTTGCCGCGGCCGACAGAGCATGGCCGGTCTCCTCCCGGTGATTGACTGTCACCGGATAATTGCGGCCATAGGACACCCGGATCTTGGCGCCGTAGGCGGAGGCGAGGCCTTCCGCAATCTGCTTGAGGCGCGCTTCGGCGAGGTCGCGGACCTCCGGCATCAGGGTGCGCACGGTGCCGGCCAGCAAAGCCTGCTCCGGGATGATATTGTGGGCAAAGCCGGCATTGAACTTGGTGACGGAGACGACGACGGAGGCGAGCGGATCGACGGTGCGCGAGGCAATCGTCTGCAGGGCATTGACGAGTTGCGAGCCGATGACAATCGGGTCGACGGTCTTGTGCGGCTGGGCCGCGTGGCCGCCGCGGCCGTCGATGGTTATGGTGAATTCGTCCGTCGAGGCCATGATCGGGCCGATGCGGGTGCCGAACTGGCCAAGCGGCATGCCCGGCATATTGTGCATGCCGTAGACTTCCTCGATGGCAAAGCGCTCCATCAGGCCGTCCTTGACCATCTCGTTGCCGCCGCCGCCGCCTTCTTCGGCCGGCTGGAAGATCACCGCGACCGCGCCCTTGAAGTTGCGGGTCTCCGCCAGGTACTTCGCTGCACCCAGCAGCATGGCGGTATGGCCGTCATGGCCACAGGCGTGCATCTTGCCGGGCACGGTGGAAGCCCAGGACTTGCCGCTCGTCTCGGTCATCGGCAGGGCGTCCATGTCGGCGCGCAGGCCGATCGTGCGGCCGTCGCCGTGATTGCCTCTGATCAGACCGACGACGCCGGTGCGGCCGAGGCCGGTCACGATTTCATCAACCCCGAATTCCCTCAGTTTATTTTCGACGAAGGCTGCCGTATTTTCCACGGCGAACAGAAGTTCCGGCATGGTGTGCAGGTGTCGCCGCCATTCGGTGACTTCGTTCTGGAGCTCTGCGGCGCGGTTGAGAAGGGGCATTGTGGGTTCCTATGGGTCCATTGCGGGCATCGGGTATGGGACATTTGGCATCGACGCGGAAGAATGGTCTTTGCCATCACCTCGCCATATAGGTTAAATAGCCGGACGATACGAGGCAATTCCCGATATTTCGAGGTCTGATTGTGGTGACGAATGGAATCCGGACAGGTGGCAAGATGAAGCTGTTTTCGGTGCTGGCGGGTGTCTGTGCATCGCTTCTGGTGACTGCCATGCCGGGCGCTGCCAATCCGAAGCTGGTGGTGGACGTCAATTCGCTGAAGGTCTATGAGCAGCAGGATATCTACCAGAAGTGGTACCCGGCCTCGCTCACCAAGCTGATGACGGCCTATACCACATTCCGCGCGCTGAAGTCCGGTCAGCTGACGCTCGAATCGCCGGTGGTGATCTCGAAGAATGCGGCGGGCGAACCGCCGAGCAAGATGTTCTACAAGCCTGGCCAGGCCGTGACGCTCGACAGCGCGCTGAAGATGATGCTGATCAAGTCGGCAAACGACATCGCGGTTGCGATCGGTGAGACGGTCGCAGGCTCCGAGCCTGCCTTCGTCAACCTGATGAATGCCGAAGCCCAGCGGATCGGCATGACCTCCTCGCATTTCATCAACCCGAACGGCCTTCCGGGCGCCGGCCAGTACACGACAGCCCGCGATCTCGCGGTGCTGGCCGTCACCATCAAGCGTGAGTTCCCGCAATACGCCGCTTATTTCGCCTATGAAGGCTTCACCACGGGCAAGAAGAACTATCCCAACCTCAACATGCTGATTGGTCGCTTCGATGGTGCCGATGGCATGAAGACCGGCTTCATCTGCGCCTCCGGCTTCAATCAGGTCTCGTCGGCGACGCGCAACGGCCGTGCCGTCGTTTCCGTCGTGCTCGGTGCCGAAAGCCTCGGCGGCCGGGCGGATGAATCGGCGCGGCTGCTGCAGCTTGGCCTGACGTCGAGCGGTGCCGGCAAACCCGGTCTTGGCCAGATCGCGCCTTATGGCGAAACCCGTGGTATGGTCGCTGATGTCAGCAAGGAAATCTGCAATCCGAAGGCCGCAAAGATCCGCTCCGAAAACCGGGACGAAGTCGGCCGGCAGAAACTGCTTTCGCCCTATATCCATGAGATCAACCGCCCGCTGAACCTCGTTACCGCCGGCCTCATTGCCGGCCGTGATGCCCAGGCAGCTGATGCCAAAGGGCAGCTGGCTGGCGCGGAGGGTGATGTCGCCAATGTGCCGGTCCCGGTACCTCGCCCTGTTTTCTGACCTCCCGCATACCGATCGGAAAAGATATGAACCCCGTTCTCAATGCTGTGCCGGTGTCGATCCTCACCGGCTTCCTCGGTGCCGGAAAGACCTCACTGCTCAACCGGCTGCTGAAGGATCCCGATCTCACCGACACGGCCGTCATCATCAACGAGTTCGGTGATGTCTCGCTGGACCACCTTTTGGTCGAGGCGTCGAGCGACGGCATCATCGAGCTGTCCGACGGCTGCCTCTGCTGCACGGTGCGTGGCGAACTGGTCGATACGCTGGCGGATCTGATGGACCGGATGCAGACCGGCAGGATCAAGCCGCTGAAGCGCGTGGTCATCGAAACCACCGGCCTTGCCGATCCGGCGCCGGTGCTGCAGTCGGTGATGGGCAATCCGGTGATCGCCCAGAGCTACGGGCTGGATGGTGTCATCACCGTTGTCGATGCGGTCAACGGGCTTTCGACGCTCGACAATCATGAGGAAGCGGTCAAGCAGGTCGCCATGGCCGACAGGCTGGTGATCAGCAAGGTGTCGCTGGCGGTGCCGGATGCGGTGATCTCGCTGAAAGCGCGTCTGAGAGACCTCAATCCGCGCGCTCCGATGATCGACGGCGATCTGCCTGACGCAGGAAAGGCCGAGCTTTTCCATTGCGGGCTTTATGATCCGGCAACGAAGATCGCCGATGCCGGTCGCTGGCTGCTGGACGAGGCTACGGCGGATCACCACCACCATGACCACGACGGCCACCATCATCATGAGCACTGCGATCACGGCCACGAACATCACCACCACCACCATGACGAAAACCGCCATGGCGCGGATATCCGCTCCTTCAGCATCGTTCATGACCGGCCGATCGACCCGATGGCGCTGGAGATGTTCGTCGATCTCCTGCGTTCTGCCCATGGCGAGAAGCTGCTTCGCATGAAGGCGATCGTTGCCATGTCCGATAAGCCGGATAGGCCGCTGGTCCTGCATGGCGTGCAGGCGGTGTTCCATCCGCCGCAGCGCATGACCGCCTGGCCGGACCCGTCCGACCGGCGCACCCGCATGGTGCTGATCACCAAGGACCTGCCGGAAGCCTTCGTCCGTGATCTGTTCGACGCCTTTACCGGCAAGCCGCGCATCGACCGCCCGGACCGGCAGGCGCTGGAGGATAATCCTTTGGCGGTGCCTGGCCTCAGGATGTAGGTTTCAGCGGCAAAGGGCTGGCATGTTTCTCGGGACGGGTGAAGTCATCGGCGACATGCCAGGACCGGCGCATCTGCCCGGCCGGCCCAGCCCGTGGGGGCTCGGCGCCTCGCTTGGCTTTCACATCTTGATCGGACTTGCCATCCTCTTCGCCGTGGCGCCGCGCCATCAGACTCCTGCGGTACAGGAGAGCATCAACGTCGATGTCCTGACAGAGCAGCAGTTCGACGCCGCGAACAAAGCTGAAGCCCCTGCGAAGCCGTTGACCGACCTTTCGTCCGAGCCGTCGATGGAAAGCCTCGTTCCTGACCTTTCCAAAAAGCCGGCCATCCAGCCACGCCCAGCGGACAATGGCATGATCAAGGCCACTCATCTTCTGTCCCGCAAAGTCCTGGCCGATCCGCGCAGCGCCAAGGCGCGCAAGGCGCTCCAGGAACTGGCGTTGTCCGAGCGCATCGTGCAGCTTTGCAATATCGAAGCGATGGAGCAGGTCCATCTTTGGACATCCGAGTTTCAGCCGGATTTCCTGGTGGCCTATGCCATGGCCGATTCAAAACTGTCGGGACATAAACTCCAGGCCGATGGCGGCGCTTTCCGCAGCAAGCGGCGGTGGTACACTATCGGCTTCACCTGCGATGTCACAGCGGACCTGAAAGAGGTTGTTTCGTTCGCCTTCCGGGTTGGGGAGGCAATCCCGGAAAGCCAATGGGAAGACCATAATCTGTCCGTCGACGACGGTCCGGCGGACTAAACAGCGCATCAGGCCTTCTTGCGGATGACGAACCGATGGCCAACGGCCAGCGCCTCGGATTGCTCCAAGCTATGCCCGTCCTCATTGCAGAAATGCGGAATATCGATGATCGCCAGCGGATCAGTCGTCTCGACGATGATCAGCGCGCCGGGGGCAAGGGTTTTCATACGCTTGCGGGTCTTCAGAACCGGCAAGGGACATTTCAGCCCCTTGAGATCATAAATCAGGCTGTCCGCGTTGGGCATCAATTGCCCCAGAGCTTCCAGAACGGCCGCTTCTTCGGCTGCTGTTCGGCAACGACCTGTTCGGCCATGGGCGCCGCCTCGGTTGTGGTGGTTGCCTGTGTCGCTGCTTCAGCGGGCTTGTGTGCGGTCTTGGCGGTTTCCGCCTGGTTGGAGGCGACTGCTGCCTGCTGTTTAACGGTACCGGCAGCGGTTTTTTGATCCGCAGGCTGCTCACCTGCGATATCAGCGGGTGCTGCGTCTACCAGTTCAGGTTTCCGCGCATCAGCATTGTTTTTGGAGAATAGGCGGCCCCAGAAACCCTTGCCGGCGGGCGCCTGTTCGATGACAGTCTGTTCAGCCGCCGGTGCGGCCCCTGTCTCGGCGGTTGCCTGAGGCGCCGCTTCAGCCGGTTTCCGTGCCGTCTCGGCGGCAGCCGGCCGGGCCGTGGTGACTGCTGCTGGTTGCTGGGCGGCGTCACCGGGGGCTGCGGCTACCGGATGCAATTTCTGCGCATCATCGCCTCCCTTGGAGAACAGGCCCCCCCAGAAACTCTTCTTGGCAGGCGTCTGTTCGACCGCGGCCGTTTCGACCGGGCGCGGCAGCGGGTTTTCGGCCGGCACCGGCACGCTCTTTCCATTGCGGGTGGTTTTTTCCAGCTCGGCCTTCTGGATCTCGATCGCCTTCTTTGCTTCCTCAAGCTCGGCCCGGCGGGCTTCCTGCTTTTCGAGGTCGGCGACCTTCATCAGCTTGCCGGCATCGAGCGAGGTGCCGGTCGGCGCATAGGCCAGTTCCTTGCCGATACGTTGCTTGGCGACGATTGCCTTGCGCTCGGCTTCGCTCGGCTCGTACCAGACCATGCCTTCGAGCTTCTTGATCGCCTTGGCATAGTCGTCACTGTATTTCTTGTTGTAGGCGGCGAGTGCTCCCTGCATGACCGCAGGCGTCGACATTGCCGGGCAGGGGCCTGTCGGGCTGAACTTGCCGTCGGTCTGCTGGTTGAAAACGTATTTCTTCTCGCAGATATTGACCTCCGGCGGGCGCTTGGTGATCTCGAACTGGTCGTAGCCGGGCTTCAGAATGTTCCAGAAATCGATGTTGGGGCTGTTGCGGTGCCGCGCCATGTTTTCCGCGGTCATGCGGAAGGGCAGGGCCTGCAGCTGGACCGCCTGCTGGCCGCCTTTGTAGGCGTCGCGGGCAAGCGCGAAGATTTCCTGCATCTGCTCGTCGGTCATCGAGTAACAGCCCGACGAGGAGCAGGCGCCATGGATCATCAGGTTCGTGCCGTGACGGCCATTGGCCTGATCGAAGCGATTGGGATAACCGGTGTTGATCGCCAGATAATAGCTGGAATGCGGGTTCATCTGGCCGGGAGTGATCGGGTAGAAGCCTTCCGGCGCCTGCCGGTCACCTTCCTTGACCTTCGGGCCGAGCTTGCCCGACCATGCACAGATCTTGTACTGGCGCAGCATTTCGAAGCGATTGGAGGCATTCGCCTTCCAGACTTCGAGTACGCCTTCTTCCTTGAAGATACGCAACATGATCGGCGATTCCTTCGCCATGCTCATTGCCTGCATCTTCTGCACGATCTTGCCGGAAAGCTGGTAGTTTACCTTGCTCGAGACCTTCTTGAGATCGACATCCACTGTATCCATCGCCTCATTGGCAGTGCAGCCTGCAAGCAGCGCGGCGATGGCGGCGGTGGCAACAAGATGTGTCAGACGCATCGGCAAAGGCCCATAAAGAAAACTATTGAACGTGACGCTTCCGCAGAGGCGGATGACGGAGAATCAATACGTCCTTATACTTCACAAAATATTAACCTTGCAGACCCGCCTTACGCCAGTCGTTCCAAACGCCAAGATTATGGCCAAGGTTGGACCGCGGGCTCAATCTGCGCGGGTAGCCCGGCGAAATCCGCCGATATGTTTAAAGCTGGCGGCCGATCGCGAGGTATTTCTGCCGGCGGTCGGAGCGCAGCTGGTCGCCGGTGCGTCCTGACAGTTCCTTCAGCGCATCGGCGATCACCGTGCCGGTCTTTGCGATCACGGCGTCCGGATCGCGATGCGCGCCGCCGATGGGCTCGCCGATAATGCCGTCGATGATGCCGAGCGACTTCAGGTCCTCGGCGGTGATCTTCATGTTGGTCGCCGCTTCCTTGGCGCGGGTGCTGTCGCGCCAGAGGATCGAGGCCGCGCCTTCCGGAGAAATGACGCTGTAGATCGCATGCTCCAGCATATAGACGCGGTTGCCGGTGGCGATCGCGATCGCGCCGCCCGAACCGCCTTCGCCGAGAACGACCGAGACGATCGGAACCTTGAGGTTGAGGCACATTTCCGTCGAGCGGGCAATTGCCTCCGCCTGGCCGCGCTCCTCGGCACCGATACCGGGATAGGCGCCGGCGGTGTCGATCAGCGTGATCAGCGGCAGGCCGAAACGGTCGGCCATCTCCATGACGCGGATCGCCTTGCGGTAGCCTTCCGGGCGGGGGCTGCCGAAATTGTGCTTGATGCGCGACTTGGTGTCGTTGCCTTTTTCCTGGCCGATGACGGCGACCGGCGTGCCGCGAAAGCGCGCAAGGCCGGCCTGGATCGCTTCGTCATTGGCGAATTTACGGTCGCCGGCAAGCGGCGTGAATTCGGTGAAGAGGCTGGCGGCATATTCCTGAAAGTGCGGGCGCTGCGGATGGCGCGCGACCTGCGTCTTCTGCCAGGGGTTCAGCTTGGAATAGATCTCGGCCATCGCCTCGCGGGCGCGCACTTCAAGACGCTCGACCTCGTCCGTCGTGTCGATGCTCTCGTCTTCGCCGGCAATCTTCTTCAGCTCGTGAATCTTGCCTTCGAGATCAGAGATTGGTTTTTCGAAATCGAGATAATTGTGCATGAGATACGTTTCCGATCATAGTGCGCCAATGGCCGCGGACATGATGATCCCAGTCGTTCCGGCCAAGTGTTCTGGCGCTCCTAATCCTGTTTTTTCGCCTGTTTGGCAAGGGGGTGATGGTTTTGGACCAGCTGATGCAGCCGCTCCTCCAGCACATGGGTGTAGATTTGTGTCGTTGAAATGTCCGAATGACCGAGAAGTTCCTGCACGGCGCGAAGGTCCGCGCCGTTGGCAAGCAGGTGGCTTGCGAAGGCATGGCGCAGCACATGCGGCGAGATCGCTGCGACGCGGATACCGGCGCGGGCCGCCAGCCCCTTGAGGTCGCGGGCAAAAACCTGCCGCGGCAGGTAACCGGCCTTGCCGGAGGATGGGAAGAGCCATTGACTTTCGGGTGGCGGCGTTTTCTGCGCGGCATTGTCCTTGGCCATTTCGGCGCCATAGGCTTGCAGCGCGCGGATTGCCGAATGCGAAAGCGGCACCATCCGCTCCTTGTTTCCCTTGCCGCGAACGACGAGAAAACGGCCGTTCCGTGCAAGCACGGAAGCGGGCAGGGCAATCAGTTCGCTGACGCGCATGCCGGTCGCGTAGAGCAGTTCGATCAGCGCATGCATGCGCAACCGGCCGATGACGTCGCCGTCCGCCCGTGCCGCCTCAATTTCCGCCTGGCCGATCAGCTTTGAGACATCGTCGATGCTGAGTACCTTAGGCAGGGTGCGCGCTTTCTTCGGTGCATCGAGAACGCCGGTCGGATCGTCGGTTCGCAGACCCTCGGCATAGAGGAATTTGTAGAACTGCCTGAGCGTCGATAGCCGGCGTGCCTGTGACGAAGCCTTGAAACCCTGCTTTGCGAGATGGGCGAGATAGGCGCGCAGATCTTCCGAGGCGGCGTCCGTCGGCTTGACGCCACGCTGCTTCAGGAACGAATAGGCGTCCTCCAGGTCGTGCTCGTAGGAAAGAAGTGTGTTTTCGGCGGCACCCCGTTCGGCGCTCATCATCTCCAGGAAGGATTCCATATGGGCGGCGGAAAGGTCGATCATTGCGTCTGGTTGATCCGCTCGGAAGGGATGCGGATGGTGACGTCGCGCTCGACCGGGTCGACGAAGGTCACCAGCGCCACCATGCTTGCGTAAATCACCCCGGCGATCATGGCGCAGATGAACAGGAAGCGGAAAAGGGTGGGCATTTTTTACTCCTGAGCTTGCCATCTATATGAACGTCACCGTGCGCAAGTGCAAGAACTGCGGGCAAGCGCCGGTTTAGACGGATCATATGCAGCCATGTCTTGACGCTCCTCGCCGTTTTGTCGATACCGGAGCGGAACGGGAATTTGAAACTTAATGAGCGACGTGATGGAACCGGTTTCCGAGGCGCTGATCGAACGGGCGAAGGCCGCGCTCGGGCGGCGGAACCTCGTCTTCGTCGGTCTGATGGGGGCGGGGAAATCGGCGGTCGGCCGGATGACGGCAGCCGCGCTCGGTATTCCCTTCATCGATTCCGACCATGAGATCGAGCGGGTTTCGCGCATGACGATCAGCGATCTCTTCACAGCCTATGGCGAAGAGGAATTCCGTGCGCTCGAAACCCGCGTCATCAAGCGGCTGCTGAACACCGGCCCGCGTGTCGTTTCCACCGGTGGCGGTGCCTATATCAACGAGCGCACCCGCCGGCATATAAAGAGAAGCGGCCTGTCGATCTGGCTCAATGCCGACCTGGATGTACTGTGGGAACGCGTCAACAAGCGTGACACCCGGCCGTTATTGAAGACCGAAAACCCGAAGCAGACGCTCGAGAACCTGATGCACGCTCGCTACCCGATCTATGCGGAGGCGGACCTGACGGTCATCTCCCGTGACGTGAAGAAAGAGGTGATGGTGGAAGAGGTTCTTGCCGCGCTCGCCGCCATGCCAAAGAAGTGAAACTATGACATCTGCCAGCCCATCTGCCGCCAAGCGCACCGTCCGCGTCGATCTCGGTGACCGCTCCTATGATATCCTCATCGGCCCCGGCCTGATCGCGACCGCAGCCGGCGAAATCGCGGCGCGGCTGAAAGGCCGCAGGATGGCGGTCATTACCGACGAGCACGTCGCGCCGCTCTACCTCGAACCGCTGATGGCAAGCTTGAAGGCGAAGGAGATCGAGGCTGTTTCCCTCGTCCTGCCTGCCGGTGAAAGGACCAAGAGCTTCGAGCATCTGATCCCCGTCTGCGACACGATCCTCGGAGCGCGCATCGAGCGCAATGACGCGGTGATCGCGCTTGGCGGCGGCGTCATCGGCGATCTCACCGGCTTTGCCGCGGGCATTGCCCGGCGCGGGTCGCGGTTCATCCAGATCCCGACTTCGCTGCTGGCGCAGGTGGATTCCTCCGTCGGCGGCAAGACCGGCATTAATTCGCCGCACGGCAAGAACCTGATCGGCGTCTTCCATCAGCCGGACCTGGTGCTCGCCGATACCGATGTGCTCGATACGTTGAGCCCGCGCGAGTTCCGGGCCGGTTATGCCGAAGTCGCCAAATACGGCCTGATCGACAAGCCGGACTTCTTCGCCTGGCTGGAAAAGAACTGGCAGGCCGTCTTTGCCGGCGGTGAGGCCCGCATCGAGGCGATCGCCATCAGTTGCCAGGCGAAAGCCGATGTCGTCGCAGCCGACGAGCGAGAAAACGGCCTGCGCGCGCTCCTCAATCTCGGTCACACCTTCGGTCATGCGCTGGAAGCAGCCACACAGTACGATGGCAGCCGGCTGGTGCACGGCGAAGGTGTCGCGATCGGCATGGTGCTGGCACATCAGTTTTCAGCACGGATGAATCTCGCAAGCCCGGACGATGCGACGCGCGTCGAGGCGCATCTGAAGGCCGTCGGCCTGCCGACCCGCATGAACGACATTCCGGGCGCCCTGCCGCCGGCGGAAAAGCTGATGGATGCGATTGCCCAGGACAAGAAGGTGAAGGGCGGCAAGCTGACCTTCATCCTCACCCGCGGCATCGGCCAGTCCTTCGTCGCCAACGATGTGCCCGCCAACGAAGTGCTGCGGTTTCTTGAGGAAAAACATCCGGGATGACCAGCGAGACGTTCACGGGTTTCTTGACGGACTATGGCCCTGGCATCCTGATCATCTTCCTGATGATCCTGCTGTCGGCCTTCTTTTCAGGCTCGGAAACCGCGCTTACCACCGCCTCCCGGGCGCGCATGCATGCGCTTGAGGCCAATGGCGATCATCGTGCCGGCCTCGTCAACAGGCTGGTCGAACGCCGCGACCGGCTGATCGGCGCTCTCCTGATCGGCAACAACTTCGTCAACATTCTGGCATCGTCCGTTGCCACCAGCCTGTTCCTGCATGTCTTCGGCGCGTCCGGCGTCGCTTATGCGACGCTGGCCATGACCGTGATCCTCGTTATTTTTGCCGAAGTACTCCCCAAGAGCTGGGCGATCTCGGCGCCTGACCGGTTTGCGCTTGGCGTGTCGCGCGGCGTCAATCTCTTCGTGCTGGTGGTCGGCCCGATCTCCAGTCTGGTCAACTGGAGCGTCCGGCGCATCCTTTCACTCTTTGGCATCAATCTTTCCTCGGAAATGCCGATGTTGACGGCGCATGAGGAACTGCGCAGCGCGGTTGATCTGCTGCATCGGGAGGGCTCCGTCGTCAAGGCCGACCGCGATCGGCTCGGCGGCGTGCTCGATCTCGGCGAACTCGAAGTGTCCGACATCATGATCCATCGCACCTCGATGCGTGGCATCAATGCCGACGATGCGCCGGAAGTCGCGGTTCGCACGGTTCTCGAAAGCCCCTATACGCGCATGCCGGTCTGGCGCGGATCGACCGACAACATCATCGGCGTTGTCCACGCCAAGGATCTCTTGCGAGCGCTGGCCGAACCGGAGGTCGAGCCGGAAAATCTCGACATCGTGCGCATTGCGCAAAAGCCCTGGTTCGTGCCGGAGACGACCAACCTCAAGGAGCAGCTGAACGCCTTCCTGCGCCGCAAGATGCATTTCGCCATCGTCGTCGACGAATATGGCGAGGTCCAGGGGCTGGTGACGCTGGAGGATATTCTCGAGGAAATCGTCGGCGATATCGCCGACGAACATGATCTGGAAATCCAGGGCGTTCGCCAGGAGGCCGACGGCTCGATCGTCGTCGATGGCAGTGTGCCGATCCGCGATCTCAATCGGGCGCTCGACTGGAATTTGCCGGATGAGGAGGCGACGACCGTCGCCGGGCTGGTCATCCACGAATCGAAGACGATCCCCGAGGAGCGCCAGGCGTTCACCTTCTACGGCAAGCGCTTCATCGTCATGAAGCGGGTAAAGAACCGGATCACCCGATTGAGGATCAGGCCGGCTGATGATGCGGCGATGCCTCCGCCCTGACCTACTGCATAATTCCTTAAATCGGAATCGATTTAAGGATATGCAGCAGTTTCAAAGTGCTACAGCGTCCTTTGCGCGTCAGGTTTGACGCGCGGCGCTGTAGGGCGAAGGCTGCGCGTCAAGACCGGGCTGGTTCAGCGGTTGCCGATGATGCCGCCAAGGGCGCCGCCGAGCAGGCCGCCGGCAAATGCCGCCCCTGCCGGGTCCATTCCGCTGCCCCTGCGCTCGACCGGACCTTCCAGCGTGTCTTCCGCCGGAGGCTGCTGCCGTTTGACGCGCTGCTGCGTCGCCACCTTTTGGCGCACCGGGGTCTGCGCCTTGCGAAGCGCTGCGGCGGCTTTCTTCTGCGCCTCGTATTGCGCGCGGATTTGCGGCATCATCGGGTCGGTCTGCGCGACGAGGAAGATGTGTTGCTGCTGTGTCAGGTAGGTGGTTTCAATGAGCCCGTTCTGGCGCTGCCAGGCACCGATCGCGTCGCGTGACTTGGCGCCGAGCGCCCCGTCCGCACCGCCGGTGACGTGGCCCAGCGCTCCGAGCCGCAGTTGCAGGTCGATGCGGGCGCCCTTGTCGAGGTTCAGCGCGGCTTCCGTTTCCGGCGTGCCGACCGTCTGTTTGACGTCGTCGGGTACGGCGACTGCTGTTCTGATCTGCGATGCCGATGCGCTTGCCTCGCCGGCGGGAGCCACGGCCGCCACTTCGGTTTTCGCCACTGTCTTCAACTGGTCGAGATTGAGCTTCGCCAGTGTTGCGAAATTGCCATTTGGATATTGCTGCAGGTATAGCTCGTAATGCGCCACGGTGTTGCGCTTGGAGGCTTCCTCCCAGAGCTTCTGCTCCACCGTCCAGTTGACGTCGGTCTTATCGGTCGAAGCGCTGGTGTGCGCGCTGGCTTCCGTCGCCAGGGTCTGCGCCGTTTGCGCCGGGGCATCGCCGCCGATGAAGACTTCGCGGGAGAGGGAGGCATTGTGCCACGGACGCTGCGCGCCGCCCGTTGCTTCCGATACGTCGGCCCGCACCCGCGTCAGGGCGCTCTGGATTTCCAGACCCGGCGTCGCCAGGTGCCGTGCAAGAGCTGCCGTGTAGGGACTGTTGACGCCCTTGCCGTCATAGGCGACGGCGCCTGGGTCAGTCGCATAGGCAATCAGCAGTCCACCGGAACCCACACTCTGGCCGTTGGCCTGCACCGGCGCCAGGCCGGCCCCGATCGAGGCGGACCGGCTGGCCGGCAGCACCTTTGCCAGTGAGCGTGCCAGCGGATTGTCGCGGCAGGCGTCGAGAATGATGATGCTGACAGCCGGATCCGGCGGCAGGGCGGCGAGAACCTTGTCGGCTGGAATGGTGCGGGTCTGTAGCTGCGCCGCCTTTTCCAGCTGCGCGTCGATCGGAACGAGATAGTTGCGTCCATCGACCTGCAATCCGTGGCCGGCATAGTAGACGATCGCGACCTCGGCGTCGTAGGCGATCTCGGTGAACTGATCGACCAGCGCCGTCATTGCCGCCTTGTCGAGATTTTCCCCGTCAAGCACGGTGAACCCGGCAGCGCGCAGCGTCTCGGACATCAGCTTGGCGTCGTTTTTCGGATTGGGCAACTCGACCGCGTATTGATACGCGCTGTTGCCCATGACCAGCGCGACGCGCTTGCCTGAAGGCGTCGACGCCGATGCGTAGTCCATTGATAAGAATGCGGCGACAAACGCCGCCACAAGCCCAAACTTGCTGAGCATAGCCTTGACCCCAAAAAACAAAGGCCGGCCGGACAACCTGTCGGCTGCGCCTTAAAGATGAAAATTTTCCGTATGTCGAAATTTCAACGGATCACGCGATCCGGCCATTCTCCGCCCGCTATAATTGTAGATGCAGGACCGAAAACCGTCAATTCGACGCAGCGTCGGGTTTGATGAGTTCGGTCGGGCATTGCGAGAGAGTTAACACGCCCGCTACCAGCGTGTTGTTTCCCCGGGAACAGCGGGTTCGACCGCAAGCGCATGCAGCCCGGCGTCGAATTCGGGTTTCAGGAGATCGTTGATGGCGCGGTGGCGCGCGACGCGGCTCATACCGATAAAGGCGCTCGACACGATGCGCACGCGCATATGGGTTTCGCCGGTGCCGTGGAAGTCCGGCTGGTGGCCCGCGTGCAGGTGGCTTTCATTGATGACGATCAGCCGTTCCGGTGAAAAGGCCGCCTTGAGCTTTGTTTCGATGCGGTTTTGAAGCGACATGTTTTAGCCCCCGTTTCTCTGGCTTTTCCGCTGCGTCGACCGCAGACGAAGGACCCGTCCCGGATTGCTTTTTGCTCGGTGCAAAATGGTTTCACAAAGCCAGCAACATTCCGATTTGTCAATTCTTGTCGTGGTGCCCGCCACGCCCCATAATTAGCGCCATGAAACTCGATTCAAAATACTTCGATGGCATCCGGACCCGCCGCAAGGTGAACCAGAAACCGGAACCGATGGCCCCCAAATGCCAATGGGACGGGTGCGAGGAAAATGCCGCGCATCGCGCGCCCGTGGGGCGCAATGCCGAGAACGAATATTTCATGTTCTGCTTCGAGCACGTGAAGGAATACAACAAGGGCTATAATTACTTTTCCGGACTGTCAGACAACGAGATCGCGCGCTACCAGAAGGAAGCCTTGACGGGACATCGCCCGACCTGGACGGTCGGCGTCAACAAGAATGCCAAGAACGGCCCGGCGCAGTCGCAGATGCGGTCCGGTTCAGCCGGCGCGCAGGCCCGCATGCGCGATCCGTTCGGCTTCGTCGAGCAGGCGCGCACCCGCGCCGCCAAGCAGGAGCCGCGCCTGCGCAAGCTGAAGACGCTGGAGGCCAAGGCCTTCGATACGCTCGGCCTGCATGCCAATGCCACAGCCGCCGACGTCAAGGCCGCCTACAAGGAGCTTGTAAAAAAGCATCACCCCGATGCAAATGGCGGAGACAGGGGATCGGAAGAGCGTTTTCGCGCCGTGATCCAGGCATATCAATTGTTAAAACAGGCTGGCTTCTGCTAGTAACCCGTTTTATTACGGTCACACATTTAAAAGCATAGACGGGACGCCCCACGAGAAAAATCAAGGGGCTTCCGTGCTGGAGACATGATGAGCAAGGTAGACCTCGACATTTCCAACCTTCCCGATACGACCATTTCCGTCCGTGACGTTTTCGGTATCGATACCGATCTCAGGGTTCCGGCCTATTCGAAGGCCGATGCCTATGTGCCGGACGTCGACCCGGACTACCTGTTTGATCGTGAAACGACGCTCGCCATTCTCGCGGGTTTTGCCCACAACCGCCGCGTCATGGTGTCGGGCTATCACGGCACGGGCAAGTCGACCCATATCGAGCAGGTCGCAGCCCGCCTTAACTGGCCTTGTGTGCGCGTCAACCTCGACAGCCACGTCAGCCGTATCGATCTCGTCGGCAAGGACGCAATCGTCGTCAAGGACGGCATGCAGGTCACCGAATTCAAGGACGGCATCCTGCCCTGGGCCTACCAGCACAATGTCGCGCTCGTCTTCGACGAATACGACGCCGGTCGTCCGGACGTGATGTTCGTCATCCAGCGCGTGCTTGAATCGTCCGGCCGCCTGACGCTGCTCGACCAGAGCCGCGTCATCCGCCCGCATCCGGCCTTCCGCCTGTTCGCGACCGCCAATACGGTTGGCCTCGGTGATACGACCGGCCTCTA
Organism: Pararhizobium sp. LjRoot235; assembly: GCF_964254145.1. Classification (NCBI taxonomy): domain Bacteria; kingdom Pseudomonadati; phylum Pseudomonadota; class Alphaproteobacteria; order Hyphomicrobiales; family Rhizobiaceae; genus Pararhizobium; species Pararhizobium sp. LjRoot235. The sequence goes on from NZ_CAXUSP020000001.1 coordinate 1,054,254, forward strand.
CCACGGCACGCAGCAGATCAACCAGGCACAGATGGACCGCTGGTCGATTGTCACGACGCTGAACTACCTGCCGCATGACAATGAGGTCGATATTGTCGCTGCCAAGGTCAAGGGCTTCACCAAGGACAAGGGCCGCGAGACGGTCTCGAAGATGGTGCGCGTCGCCGATCTCACCCGCGCCGCCTTCATCAATGGCGACCTGTCGACCGTCATGAGCCCGCGCACCGTCATCACCTGGGCGGAAAACGCTTATATCTTCGGCGATATCGCCTTTGCCTTCCGCATCACCTTCCTCAACAAGTGCGATGAGCTCGAACGGCCACTGGTGGCCGAACATTATCAGCGCGCCTTCGGTGTCGAGCTGAAGGAGAGTGCTGCCAATATCGTGCTCGAAGCCACGGCCTGATCCATGGCGGGCCGCGGCGACAATTTGAAACCAAGGCCGGCGGGGACCGTTGACGTCGAACCGTTCCGCCGCGCGCTGACTGGCTGCATCCGCTCGATCGCCGGCGATGCGGAGATCGAGGTGGTCTTCGCCAACGAGCGCCCCGGCCTCACCGGGGAGCGCATGCGGCTGCCCGAAATCTCCAAGCGGCCGACCCTCCGGGAGCTGTCGGTGACACGTGGGCTCGGCGATAGCATGGCATTGCGCAAGGCCTGTCACGACCAGCGCATCCATGCGACCATGTCGCCGCAGGGTGCGGATGCGCGGACGATCTTCGATGCGGTCGAACAGGCGCGCGTCGAAGCGATCGGCTCGCTTCGCATGAGCGGCGTGGCGGACAACCTTGCCTCCATGCTCGACGAGAAATATGCCCGCGCCAACTTCGGCAATATCGATAGGCAGGCCGATGCGCCGCTTGAGGAAGCTATGGCGCTGATCGTGCGCGAGAAGCTGACAGGCCGGAAGCCTCCGGCCTCCGCCGGCAAGGTGCTCGACCTCTGGCGCGATTTCATCGAGGAAAGGGCAGCCGGCGACATGGCCAACCTGTCGGCCACTGTCAACGACCAGCAAGCCTTTGCCCGCGTCGTGCGCGACATGCTGACCTCGATGGACGTTGCCGAGAAATACGGTGACGACGAGGTCGAGCCGGACGACCAGGATACTGAGACCGACGAGGACCAGCCGCGCAGCCAGGAGCAGGACGAAAACAGCTCCGACGAGGATGCCGGCTCCGACGCGGCGCCCGCCGACGAGAACGAATCGGCCGACGATCAGATGGACGAAGGCGAGATGGATGGCGCCGAAATCTCTGAAGACGAGATGTCGGATGACGGCGAGGACGACAGCGAGACGCCCGGCGAGGTCAAGCGACCGGCCCATCCCTTCGACGATTTCAACGAGAAGGTCGATTACACCGTCTTCACCGAGGAATTCGATGAGACCATCTCGTCCGAAGAGCTGTGCGACGAGGCCGAGCTCGACCGGCTGCGCGCCTTTCTCGACAAGCAGCTGGCTCATCTACAGGGCGCGGTCGGGCGGCTCGCCAACCGGCTGCAGCGCCGTCTGATGGCGCAGCAGAATCGCTCCTGGGAGTTCGACCTGGAAGAGGGTTATCTCGATTCGGCGCGCCTGACGCGCATGATCATCGATCCGATGCAGCCGCTCTCTTTCAAGCGCGAGAAGGACACCAACTTCCGCGATACGGTGGTGACGCTTTTGATCGACAATTCCGGCTCCATGCGCGGCCGGCCGATCACCGTTGCTGCCACCTGCGCCGATATCCTTGCCCGCACGCTGGAGCGCTGCGGCGTCAAGGTCGAGATCCTTGGCTTCACCACCAAGGCCTGGAAGGGTGGGCAGTCGCGCGAAAAGTGGCTGGCGAGCGGCAAGCCACAGACGCCGGGGCGCCTCAACGACCTGCGCCACATCATCTACAAGTCCGCCGACGCCCCATGGCGGCGCGCCCGCCGCAATCTCGGCCTGATGATGCGCGAAGGGCTGCTGAAAGAAAACATCGACGGCGAGGCCCTGATCTGGGCGCACAATCGGCTGCTCGGCCGCTCCGAGCAGCGGCGTATCCTGATGATGATCTCCGATGGCGCGCCGGTCGATGATTCGACCTTGTCGGTCAATCCGGGCAATTATCTCGAGCGGCATCTGCGGGCCGTCATCGAGCAGATCGAGACGCGTTCGCCGGTCGAACTGCTGGCGATCGGCATCGGCCATGACGTGACGCGTTATTATCGCCGCGCCGTGACCATCGTCGACGCCGATGAACTGGCCGGTGCGATGACCGAGCAGCTCGCGTCACTCTTTGACGACGAGAGCAGGCGGCGCCGCACGGCTCCTGCGCGGCGCGCAGGTTGAGATATATCGATCGGGGCGATGATCGCTGTCCCGGTCTTGTTTGCACATTGTTTATTTGATTTTTTAAGGAGCGACATTGCATGCTCCGCACCGGCCGGAAGGAATCCTGTTGAAAGCGATACTGAATCGGGGCGCCGCATTTTCCCTCGCGCTCGCCGTGATGCAGATGGCGGCTGCACCCCTTCAGGCGCAGGATATCATTCCGGTGAAAAGCCGGCAGATCGCGAATTTCAAGATCGGCTCGGACCGGAAACTGTTCGGAAAGCTGGAATTCGTCGGCGGGATCGAGATGTCGTCGAGCAATCCCTTGCTGGGGGCAATCTCATCGATCCGCTTCCGGCCGGACCGGAGATCCTTTCTCGGCGTCATGGATACCGGGCATTGGGTGGAAGGCGCGATCCGCCGTGATGACAAAGGCCGGATCGCTGGTGTCAGCGATCTGGCCGTGACATCTATAATCGATGCTGCGGGGCGGACGGAGCAGGCCAAGGAACTGATGGACTGCGAGAGCGTGGCGTTGCGCGCCGCAGAGGTGCTTGTGAGTTGCGAGCGGGTTCACCGGGTCGACGCCTATCCTGATCCGGGTTTCGCGCAATCGCGGCCGATCACGAGCCTGCCAATCCTCATTTCGCCGAAATCCTTGCGCGGCAACCGCGGGCTTGAGACAGTTGCCGTTTCGCCAAGGGACAGCGCGCTTGCCGGTGGCGTGGTGATTGTCTCCGAGTTGAGCTTCGACAAGGCCGGCCATCTCTATGCAGCGGTCCTTGATGGTCCGCGCAAAGGCATATTCGGCGTGGTCCAGAAGGTTCCGTTCGCCGTCACCGATGGTGCCTTCCTGCCGAATGGCGACCTCTTGCTTTTAGAGCGCCGCTTCAGTTTCGCCGAGGGCTTAGGCATGCAGGTGCGCCGTATTCCCGGCGACGCGATAAAGCCCGGCGCCGCCGTCGACGGCGAGGTCATCCTGCAGGCGGATATGGGCTACCAGATCGACAACATGGAAGGTCTGGACGTGGTTCCCGGCCCGGACGGCGATATCCGCGTCGTTCTCGTGTCGGACGACAATCACTCCATTCTCGAACGCAATCTGATGCTGGAATTCCGGCTGGTCGAGTAACGAGCTATCGCGCGGGCTTTGGCTGTGCTGAGAGTTTTAAGCAGTCGCCCTGTCGTTCCAAACAACTCAAGTGGGCTTCAGGGCCGGCATCGGGCAAAAGCATGGCGAGGCCGACGAGGACTTTCATGACCAGGTCGCCGAGCGCCCAGGAAATCCAGCGCGGCGTTTCGGCAGACCTCAAGCCGGTGATCGCAGCGAATGTCTACTGAAAACGTCACACGAGAAAAAGGCTCGCCGGTTGCCCAGGCAAGCCTCTCAAATCTCTACCCGCAAGTCTGCTGATCAGGCAGCGACTGCTTCAGCCGTCTTCTTGACGATCTGGCGGCGCAGCAGGCGCGCGCGCATGGACAGCTCGGCTTCGTCAGCCTTGAGCAGGAACGCGTCGAGGCCGCCGCGATGTTCGACCGAGCGCAGGGCTGCAGCCGAAACGCGCAGACGGTAACGCTGGCCAAGCGCGTCGGAGATCAACGTGACGCTGCACAGGTTCGGCAGGAACTTGCGCTTGGTCTTGTTATTTGCGTGGCTCACATTATTGCCCGACTGGACGCCCTTGCCGGTCAATTCGCAACTACGGGACATGATGCACCTATTTTTCTTTTCGGCTTCGGTCCATGCGTTAGCGGGCCTAAGCGCCCAGGCCGCATTCCGTTGGCCATGATTGGAAAGTTGCGGTTCTATAGTCAGGCAGAGCCCCGCCGTCAAGCCAAACTTCGTTTTCCGGGAAAACTCTTGAAATCCGCGCCGGTCTTACAAGGCCGCGAGAGGCTTCGATTGTGGTTGGTCACGTTTCCATAGATCTTTGACCGGCGCAATTCCACTTTGTTGCGCCGCGGGTTAAGGCTGGTGGCAAATGCGGGTCTTGCGGCGCAGAAATGCCGCAAACCCGCCGTATCTGCGAAGGTTGCTTGAGCGGAAAATGGAAGGGCTTCCGGAATGAACTGGCACATCGGTATTTCGGCGCTTTTGGCTTTCGTCACGACGACGTTTTCCACAGGCTGGGCTCGGGCCGTCGAGGTGAAGCACAACACGGATTACAACATTTCGCTGGCCGGCCTGCCGATTGCCAGGGCGTCGTTCCACACCGAGTTCAAGGCCGATCGCTACACCATCTCCGGCACGATGAACTCGGCCGGGCTTGCCGACATCCTTGCCCATACTTCCGGTCAAACCACCGTTTCCGGCGTTGTCGGCCGGAACCGTTTGAGCGCTTTGGAATATCGGGTGCGCTATCAGACGGGCAAGAAGGGTAGGGCGATCGCCGTGCAGTTTCGCAACGGCAACGTGCTGTCGGCGTCGATGGAGCCAGCGCGCAGGATCCCGAAAAACTGGGTGCCGGTGACCAAGGCTGACATGCGCAACGTCGTCGATCCGCTTTCCGGCCTGATCTTTCCCGCGGACGCGCGCGTCTGCCCGCAGAGCGTGCCGATCTTCGACGGCGAATCACGGGTGGACCTGAAACTCTCGGCAAAAGGCACCAAGCCCTTCAAGACCGATGGTTTCGAAGGCGATGTCATCGTCTGCGGAATCAAGTTCGTGCCGAGATCCGGCTACCGCAAGGGGCGCCAGGACGTCGATTATCTGCGCAAGCTCGAAACCATGGAAATCTGGTTTGCCAAGGCCGATGCCGCGAATGTATATGCTCCCGTCTATGTCCGGATCCCGACGCGACTCGGCCCGGTGACCGTTTGGGCCACCAGATTCGGCGGCTGACATTCTCCTTTAAATGCCCGGGGGCAGGCGCATGAAGTTCAAGGCAACGCTGATCGGATTTTCGGCGATCCTCATGTGGTCGCTGCTGGCCTTGTTAACGGCAGCCTCGGGCACCATGCCGCCGTTCCAGCTATCGGCGATCTGCTTTTCCATCGGCAGCCTGCCGGGCATCGCTGTACTGGCGCTGAAGCCGGGGCGGCTTGCGCTGTTGAAACAGCCGGCAAAAGTCTGGATCGTCGGCATTGCCGGGCTGTTCGGCTACCACTTCCTTTATTTCACGGCGCTCAGAAACGCACCTGCCGTCGAGGCCGGGCTCATTGCCTATCTCTGGCCTTTGCTCATTGTTGTCGGCTCGGCGCTGCTGCCGGGTGAGCGGTTGCGCTGGTATCACATTGCCGGCGCGCTTTGCGGCCTCGCCGGGACCATCCTGATCGTCGCCCGCAATGGGGTTCAGTTTGATGATGCTTATGCCATGGGCTATGGCGCGGCTCTGGCCTGTGCCTTTACGTGGTCCGGTTATTCGCTGCTGACCCGGCGTTTTGATGCGGTCTCGACGGATGTCGTCACCGGCTTCTGCCTCGCGACCGCGGCGCTGTCCTTCCTCTGCCACTTCGGTCTGGAAACGACGGTTTGGCCGGAAACGGCAACGCAGTGGATCGCGGTCGCCGGTCTTGGGCTGCTGCCGGTCGGCGCGGCCTTCTACGCTTGGGATTATGGCGTCAAGAACGGCAATATCCAAATCCTCGGCGTTGCCAGCTATGCGGCGCCTGTGCTGTCCACGCTCGTCCTCCTGCTGTTCGGCTTTGCCGAGCCGTCCTGGCGCATTGCACTCGCCTGCCTGTTCGTGACCGGCGGCGCGGTGCTTGCGGCCAAGGACGCCATTTTCCGGGATCGGACCGAAGCCCCGCAACCTGCCGAGTAGAGATCATGCTGCGGGCGGCTGCCAATCCGGCGGCGCCATCTCGAAGGCGGCAAAGTCGAAGCCCGGCGCAACAGTGCAGCCGACCAAAGTCCAGGCGCCGAGCGAGGCGGCCGACTGCCACCAATTGGCCGGCACGATCGCCTGCGGCCGCTCGCCGCTCAGGATGTCCGGTCCGAGCGTGATGCGCGTCGCCGGCTTGCCATCCTCGGCGATGCTGAGCGCCAGCGGCGCGCCGGCATAGAAGTGCCACACCTCGGCTGCGTCGCGGACACGGTGCCAGTGCGAACGCTCGCCACGCTCCAGCAGATAGTAGATGGCTGTCGAATGGCCGCGCCCGCCGCCCGCTTCGTCCCTGAAGGTCTGGATGTACCAGCCGCCCTCGGGATGGCGTTGCAGGTTCAGGGTCTCGATGATGGCCTGCGCCGACAGCGGTAATTGGACATGCATCAGAAATTGTCCTTGCGTTTGCGGATTTCGGCGAAGACTTCGGCATCCGTTGCGTCCCGCATATCGAGATGCGCCCGTATTCCGGCATCCTGCGGCCGCAGGAAGGGGTTGGTCTGCTTCTCCAGCCTCAGCGTCGTCGGCGCTGTGGGTTCGTCTCTTGCACGGATCGCGTCGATGTCTGCGGCACGTTTTTTCAGAGCCTCGTTTTGCGGATCGATGGTCAGGGCAAAACGGGCATTCGACTGCGTGTATTCGTGGCCGAAATAGACCGTCGTGTCGTCCGGCAAGGCCATCAGCTTCTGCAGCGACGCCCACATCTGCGCCGGCGTGCCTTCGAATAGCCGTCCGCAGCCGAGCGCAAACAGCGTGTCAGCGGAAAACAGCAGTTTATCGTCGGGAAAATAGAAGCAGATGTGTCCGGCCGTATGCCCCGGCGTTTCGAAGACATCGATCCTGTGGCCGGCAAAATCGAAATGGCCGCCGTCGCCGATCGTGCGGTCGATGCCGGGGATTTTGCTTGCCTCGTTCTCCGGCCCGATGATTGTGACGCCAAACGCCTCCTTCAAGGCGAGGTTTGCCGATACGTGGTCCGGGTGATGATGGGTCGTCAGAATATGGGTCAATGTCCAGCCGCGCCGTTTCAGCGCGCCAAGGATGGGTTGTTCTTCCGGCGCATCGATAGAGGCGGTCGCGCCGCTTTCAGGGTCGTGGACCAGCACGCCGAAATTGTCGGTGCGGCACAGAAAGAGGTCGAGTTCGAGATTGGCCATGATATGGCTCCTGGCAGAGACGGGTCGTTACGGCAAATGTAGTGACGGACGCCTTGAAGTCCACCCGTTCCAGACTAACATGGGGGTCATGCACTCAGATATTGTCGACCTCCGCGAGTTCTATCATTCCAGCCTCGGACATTTTGCCGAACAGTCGATCAGTATGGCGCTGTCATCCGTCTGGGCGCGGCTGCCGGAGGAGCGGCTGGTCGGGCTCGGCTATGCGGTGCCCTATCTCGACCGTTTTCGCCCCGATACGGAGCGGACCTTCGCCTTCATGCCGGCGGGGCAGGGGGCGGTGAACTGGCCGGTTGCGGAACTTTCCTCGACGGCACTGATCTTCGACGAGGAACTGCCCTTGCCCGATTCGTCGATCGACCGGGTGCTGATGGTGCATTCACTGGAATTCGCCGAAAATCCGCGCGAGACAATGAAGGAGCTCTGGCGCGTGCTCGCACCCGGCGGCCGCCTCGTCATCGTCGTGCCGAACCGCCGCGGCGTCTGGGCCCGGATGGAACACACGCCGTTCGGCTCCGGTCGCCCCTATTCGCGCGGGCAATTGACCGCGCTTCTGCGCGAGACCAATTTCACGCCCGGCGCATCCGCCGACGCGCTGTTCTTCCCGCCCTCCAAGCTGAAGATGGTGCTCAAGCTGCGCAGCGCCTTTGAGCGGATCGGCCGCTCGCTTTGGCCGGTGTTTTCCGGCGTCATCATCGTCGAGGCGCAGAAACGGCTCTACCAGGGCCTGCCGGTTGCTGCCCGCGCCTCCCGCCGCGTCTTCGTGCCGGTGCTGGCGCCGCACGGCGTTCCGACAACGCGGGTGGACGCGTTGATTTGAGGCCATAAGGGACTGAGCAAGCCTGCCCCCCTCTGTCACTCCGTGACATCGCCCCCACAGGTGGGGAGATTGTTCATTTCCCTTATGAGCTCAAAGGCTGGCGGCTGATCTCCCCCCTTGAGGGCGAGATGTTACGGAGTGACGGAGGGGGTAACGCCGCTTTATGCGGAGAAAGACCAATGGCCAACACTCGACAAAATCAGCATTCGCCGGTATTGGCTGGGCCTCGTCTTTTGTCTCGGAAAGCTGATCCCATGAGCACTGAACTGCAAGGCCCCGCCCCCCGTCCCGGTATCCTCGACATCGCCGCTTACGTACCGGGCAAGGAACATGCTCCGGGTGTCGCCAAGGTCTACAAGCTTTCCTCGAATGAAACCCCGATGGGCGCGAGCCCCAAGGCGATCGAGGCCTTCCAGAAGGCGGCGGCGAGCCTTGAGCGCTATCCGGATGGCCAGGCGGTGGAATTGCGCGAGGCGATCGCCTCCGTGCACGGACTGAACGCTGCAAACCTGATCTGCGGCAACGGCTCCGACGAACTGCTCGGCCTGCTCTGCCATGTCTATCTGGCGCCGGGCGACGAGGGCATCATCACCGAGCACGGTTTCCTCGTCTACAAGATCCAGATCATGGCTTCCGGCGCGACCCCGGTCATCGTCAAGGAAAAGGATTGCCGCGTCGATGTCGATGCCATCCTCGCCGCCGTGACCGAAAAGACGAAGATCGTCTTCATCGCCAATCCGGGTAATCCGACCGGGACCTATGTGCCTGTCGAGGACATCCGCCGCCTTCAGGCCGGGCTGCCGAAAAACGTTATCCTCGTTCTCGACGCGGCCTATGCCGAATACGTCCGCCGCAACGACTACGAGGCCGGGCTCGAACTCGTCTCGTCGAACCGCAACGTGGTGATGACCCGCACCTTCTCGAAGATCTACGGCCTTGCGGCGCTGCGGATCGGCTGGATGTATGCGCCGCTCGCGATCATCGATGCGCTGAACCGCGTACGCGGCCCGTTCAACATGAACGCCCCGGCCATCGCTGCCGGTGCCGCTGCCATCCGCGATCAGGCATTCATGGCGACCGCCGTCGATCACAACCTCGATTGGCTCGGCAAGGTCACCGGCGCTCTCAGCTCGATCGGCTTCAAGGTGACGCCGTCGGTTGCCAATTTCGTGCTCATCCATTTCCCGGATGTGGACGGCAAGCGGGCACCGGATGCGGATGAGTTCCTGACGAGCCGCGGCTTTATCCTGCGGGCTGTGCGCGCCTACGGCCTCCCCAATGCATTGCGCATGACGATCGGTTCTGCAGAAGCCAATGAAGGCGTGATTGCCGCGCTCACCGAGTTCATGGGCCGGGCGTGATGGCAAAGCAGTTCGAAACCATCGCGCTGATTGGTATTGGCCTGATCGGATCGTCGATCGCACGCGAGATCAAGGACAAGGGGCTTGCCGGCTCCGTCACGGTGGCGACGCGCAGCGACGCGACGTTGAAGCGGGCGCAGGAACTGAACCTCGGCGACCGCTACACGACATCCGCTGCCGAGGCCGCCAAGGATGCCGATCTGGTCATCGTTTCCGTCCCGGTCGGCGCGTCCGGTGCCGTTGCCGCAGAGATCGCGGGCAACCTCAAGCCGGGCGCAATTGTCACCGATGTCGGCTCCACCAAAGGCTCGGTCATTGCCCAGATGGCGCCGCATATCCCCGAAGGCGTCCATTTCATTCCGGGCCACCCGATTGCCGGCACGGAATATTCCGGCCCGGATGCCGGCTTCATCGGCCTGTTCAAGGGCCGCTGGTGCATCCTGACGCCGCTGCCGGAGACGGACGAGACGGCGAAGGAAAAGCTCAGGACCTTCTGGGAAACGATGGGCTCGATGGTCGATGATATGGATCCCGAGCATCACGACAAGGTTCTGGCGATCGTTTCGCACCTGCCGCACATCATCGCCTACAATATCGTCGGCACGGCGGACGATCTGGAAGCGGTGACGGAATCGGAAGTCATCAAATATTCCGCTTCCGGTTTCCGCGATTTTACCCGTCTCGCCGCGTCTGACCCGACCATGTGGCGGGACGTCTGCCTGCACAACAAGGACGCGATCCTCGAAATGCTGGCACGGTTCTCGGAGGACCTCGCCTACCTGCAGCGGGCGATCCGGTGGGGCGATGGTGAAAAACTCTTCGATCTCTTCACACGTACTCGCGCAATCCGCCGCTCGATCATCCAGGCCGGCCAGGATACCGAGATGGCCGACTTCGGCCGCCACGCGATGGATCAGAAGTAACGGGTTTGCACCCACCTCCCCCTTGAGGGGGGGGAGGTCGCGACGAAGTCGCGGGTGGGGGTGATCGTCAGGGGCGCACAAAAGTCACCCCACCCCGTCGCTTCGCGCCGACCCTCCCCCTCAAGGGGAGGGTGAAAGACAGGTGCCGCACGCTCCCGCTTCTATCCTGCAAAAAACAGCGTTATAGCTGCGGCAGTTCGCCGATCGGGAAGAAAGCGAGAAACGCGATGCCGTCGCGGACGTTCAGCTTCACGGTCGCCTCGTTCTTGCCGTCGGCCAGAGCCGTCAGCATGTTGGCGATGTTGTTGACCATCGCCATGCCGTCTTCATTCGAAAACACCTTGACGAGGTTCTGACGCCAGCCTTCGATGTTCTTCATCGTGACGCTGAACTCGCCCGAGATCAGGCCCTTGTCGTCGACCGTGAAGGGGCCGGATGCGGTGGTGACCATGCCGTTTCCGAGATCGAGCGTCAATTTGCGCATCTCCCCCTTGCTGTTGCGAAGCGCCCCGGGCTTGAGCCCGCCGGCACTCATCAGCACCGCGCGGTCGACAAGGGTCATATCAGCGCTGGCGCTGAGCAGCGGCAGGAGGCTTGGGCCATTGTCCAGCCTTGTGTCAAATCCATCGACGCTGAATGCCGCATCGAGATCGGTGCCGTTCTGGCGGAGATGCGCCTCGCCATGTCCGGCGCCGAAAGCGAGCTTGTGCTTATCGCCTATTGCGCCGTCCTCATGCGTGGCGGGCAGAATGGCAGTGCCCGTCAACTGGTCATAGGTCATCGAGGTTCGTTGAAGGCCGGAAAGGGTGGCCTGCACACTGGCATGCAGCAGCGACCAGTCGCCCGATACCGACAGGCCCGGAGACACCCGGATTTCAGCCGGGCCGTCGAGCTCGAACACCGCATGTCCCGGCCGGTAGACCTGGGCTGCCGAGCGCAGTGCGCCGAACGAGGCCGAGGCTCCACGTGCCGCATCGTCAAGGTGGACCGTGTCGCAGAACAAGCCGATGCGGAACGGAAAGCCGCGCACGTTCATGCCGCCACATTCCGCGGACGATCCGGTGCCTTTGTTCTCGCTCAGAAAAGCCGGCAGCCGCGTCTCGATCTGGTTTGCCGCAAAAAACCATGCGCCGGAATAGAGAACCAGAAACAGGAGGATACCGATCGCCAGCCATCGCATCTTTCGGCTCCCTGCGCTGGGTTCGGCAATGTCTGCTGCAGTCATGGTCTGCTCCAAGGATTTCGCCGATCTCTGATGCGGTTGCACCAGGGACTGGCTTGCTGGCGTCTTCGCGTTTGCGCGCAATCGTGCAGGAAACCGATTCCGATTGGCGATCTTATGCGCTAGGAAAGCACCAGAGTTGTCTGTCGGCCATTCCGGCGCCTTATGGCTGCGTCGGGATGGCGACAATGAATGGCAGTGGATATGGACGATTTTTGGGTCTTTGGCTACGGTTCGCTGATGTGGAACCCCGGTTTTGCCTTCGAGAACAAGATGACGGCCCGGGCTTTCGGCTACCGGCGGTCGCTCTGCGTCCGCTCCTGGGTGCACCGCGGCACGCAGCAGCGCCCCGGCCTGGTGCTCGGTCTTGACTACGGCGGCTCCTGCCGCGGGATGGCCTTCAAGGTCTCTCCGAAGGACAAGACCGACGTCATCGACTACTTGCGCGAGCGCGAACTGGTCACCCATGTCTACAAGGAGCGCACCATGCCGGTTAAGCTTGCCGATGGGCGGCGCGTGCCGGCGCTTGCCTACATCATCGACCGTGCCCATGTGCAATATGCCGGCGCACTGAGCACCGAGGAAGCGGCCGCGACGGTTGCCGTTTCTCATGGAAAATCAGGTGCCAACACGGAATATGTGATGAACACGCTCGCCCATCTACAGGAGATGGGCATCCGTGACCACTGGCTCGAAGAAGTGGCAGCGACCGTCAAGCGGCTGCAGGCTCAGGCCTGAGCCCGCAATTCCTTCAGTCGTTGCCTTGCCGTCGGCGGCAGCGGCAGATGCGGATTGTCCTTCACCGTTTCCACCAACAGCGCGTCGCTGGCTTTTTCCATCACGTCCATCAGCGTCTGCAGAAAGACGTCGGGATCGAGGCCGGCTTCGATCGGCGGCAGGATGCGCACCTTGAAATGGCCGGGATAACGCAGGAACTTGCGGCGCGGCCAGAACAGGCCGGGATGCATGACGACCGGTACAACTGGCACGGTCAGGTCACGGTAGAGCCGGGCGATGCCGTATTTATAGTGCGGCGGCGCACCGGGCGGGCGGCGCGTGCCTTCGGGGTAGATGATCAACTGGCGGCCGGTCGCCATCTCGTCCTTGGTGCGCTGCATCACCGCCGCCATCACCCTGCCACGGGCGCCGCGATCGACCGGCACCATGCGCTGTTTCTTGACGTACCAGCCGAACAGCGGGATCCAGACGAGTTCGCGCTTGAGGATGAAGAAGGGATCGGACAGCCAGGGCAGCAGTGCGTAGACGTCCCAGAAGGACTGATGCTTGGGGGCGAAGATATATCCCTCCTTCGGGATATTCTCGAGACCCTCGATCTCGAACGTCGTGCCGACGATCGTCTTGAAGAGCCAGTGGTTGCTGCGGGCCCAGTTTTTCGGAACGAACCATGCCGTCTTGCGTGGCACCAGGAAGTAGATCGGCGTCATCACGACCATCTGGGCAATCAGATTGACATAGAACGCGATGTTGAACAGGACCGAACGCAGGATGATCATCAGGCAGGCTTTCGCAGCAAAGGACTGATCGCTGCCTACACGAATATTTGAGGAAGGAAAACCGCTTTCGCTTGCGAGTTTCTAGCCTTGTCGCTCAGTTTCCGGACGTGGTGGTGTCCTTGCTTTCAGTGCGAAGGCCGCTTGCCGGATGGGCACCCAGCCTGTCACGCGCGGATGCGATCGTCAGTTTGACGTATTCGGTAAGGATTGTCTTCAACACCATCGGATTACGCAGCCAGTTGGTGCTTTTCAGATCGGAGTTGACGACGGGATAGGCTATGAACGCGATGCCCGGATTGGCACGGCGCAGTTCGAGCAGGCTGCGCGGCATGTGGTAATTGTTGGTGACGACGAGAATGCTCCGATAACCGTTGTCGCGAATCCAGCTGGCGGTTTCGTTGGCATTACCGATGGTGTCGATCGCGTCATGGCCGATATCGACGCAGCATTTGAAGAGGTCGGCGGAACTCTGCGTATTGCGGCGAATCTGGCCGCCCGTCGTCGAAGGGTGGACGCCGGAGATGAGCAACCGCTTGCCTGCTCCACCTTTCAGGAGTTCTACGGCCTGGTCGATCCGTTGGAAACCTCCGGTCAGGACAACGATGGCGTCGGCTCTGGGGTTGGCCGGCGGGTGCAGCGAGGCGACGGAATCGGCGAAATAGAGGAAGCCTGCCGTGGCGCAGCCGGCGACGAACAGCAGAATATAGAAGGTCAGCCGCACCAGCCGCCGGCGAAGGCTGACATGCCTGCGCACCCAGGCCCCATTCCGCCGCATTCCGCCACTTTCGCTCATTGCTGTCCCGGGCGCTTCGCCAGCCATTGTGATTCTTCCATACAGGCAGATTGCGGCAAGGAAGGGATGCGTGGCAATGCAATCATGTCCGTCAGTTTTGATGGGTATCGATACGGGTCGGATCGGAGCGGATTTGGTCGATCTCGTAGATCGTCCGCATGACGGTGAACCGCGCGGTCAGCGTGGTCAAAAGCGCAATAACGATCATGATGGCCGCGATGCCGAGATAGCCGGTATAGCCGATGGTGAAGCTGCCGAAGAGGGCGCTTGCCTGATCGCTTTGCGGCGTCGCGATCGATCTCGATTGCCAGAAACCTGCGACCACGAAACAGGCCGCGGCCAGCAAGCCGCCGGCGCCGGCGCCCTTGAGACTGATCTTCAGGAAGTGCTTCTGGAATTCCGAGGCAACAAAACCGGCCTCGGCTCCAACAAAATGCAGGACCTCGACGATATGCCGGTTGCCTGACAGCGTCCCACGGGTGGCGAAGATGACCGTCAACACCATCGCGGAAAACACCAGCATCAGTACCCCGGTGCCGATCAGCGCCGTCGTATGGGCCATCGCCACCAGCCGGTCGACCCAGGTGCGATGATCGTCGAGATAGGCTTGCGGGATGGTCTCCGTCAGCATCTTGCGCATCGCGGCGAAATCGGGCGGATTTTTCTCGTCGATGGTGATGATCACCAGACGCGGCACCGGAAGGTCGTCGAGATTGAGGCCTTCGCCAAGCCAGGGCTCGAGCAACCGGGCCGTCGCCGCCTTGTCGACGATGCTGCCGTCGGTGGTGCCATCGAACGTCAGCGCCAGGTCGCGTGCGTCGGCGAGCGCCTTTTCCATGTCCAGCTTTTCATCCGGCTTGATCTGGATGGTGATCTCGCGGGAAATCTGGCTCTGCCAGCTTTGCGCCGTCGCGCGCACCATGCTGACCGCGCCGAGCGTCAGGCAGGCAAGGAATGCCATGATGGCGATCACCAGCATCAGTGCATTGCCAGACACATTGCCGGGCGGAACGATCGGTGCCGTCGGCCGCACCCGCAGCGCTGCCTTGCGCTCCTGCGGCGCAGCCGGCTGCGGGCGATCGGTAGCGCGGGCGTCACTCATAGATATCGAGCCGTCCCTGCGAGAGGATCATGCGCCGCGCCTCCACCTGATCCATCAGAGAAAGATCGTGGGTGGCGATGACGACGGCCGTGCCGAGCCGGTTGAGCTCGAGGAAGAGGTTCAGAAGCCGCCGCGCCATTGGTGGATCGACGTTGCCCGTCGGCTCGTCGGCGAGCAGGATCTCCGGCCGGTCGATCAGGGCACGGGCGATCGCCGCGCGCTGCTTCTCGCCGCCCGACAGAACTGGCGGCAGAACGTTGATACGCTCGCCGAGGCCGACCCAGCCGAGCAGTTCGAGAACGTCGGCGCGGTAGGACGATTCGTCCTTGCCCCGCACGCGCAGGGGCAGCGCGACATTCTCGTAGGTGGTCAGGTGATCGAGCAGGCGGAAATCCTGGAAGACGATACCGACGCGGCGGCGCAGCATCGGGAACTCCTCGCGCGGGATGGTCGAAATGTTGCGGTCGAACATGCGGATCAGGCCGCGCGTCGGCTTCAACGAGAGGAACAGCAACCTGAGCAGTGTGGTCTTGCCGGCGCCTGACGGGCCGGTCAGGAACTGGAAGGATTTTTTGGGAATGTCGAAGGTCAGGTCGCGGAGGATTTCCGGACCCATTCCATAGCGCAATCCGACATTTTCAAAGTGAATCAACGGGTCAGTCCAGCTTCTTGTCAGGCTTCTTGGCACGCATTTCCGGCGGGTTGATGGCCTCTGCCACAGGAAACGGCGCCGCGCTCACTGCTAAGCTCCCAACATGGTTAAACAATGGTTAATTTTCGATGAAAGCGGCTGGTTCCAAGGCGTCATTTTCGAAGCATTAACCATTTAGGCTTACGTCTCGGAAAGGTTTGTTTCAATGCCCGATTCCGGCCCTTGGCCGATCCCGGCATTCTGGCGTGGCCGGTGTGGCTGCGAGAGGAGAGACCATGAACGCTTTCCGATCCAACAGGGGCAATACCGCCCGGATGGACCTTCTGCCGCCTGATCGTCCTCAGCGTTCGGCCCAAACGTTAAGTGCTTCTTATGCGACCGATATCATCGACGCGGATTTCGAGACCATCCCCGTAAACAGCCGCCGCAATGTCTACCCGGTCTTCAACGACAATCATTGCCGCGCTGCACTTCGGCAGCAAACGCGTGCCGCCGTCGGTCAATCGCGCGCCGCGTTGGTTCTTCTATGGGCAGTGAATCATCTTGAACGCCTGCTCCAGACGGCGTCGCCCAAGGCGTTTGCGGTGCTTGTGACCTGTCTGTGCGCCCCCGTCTTCCTGCTGTTCGCCGGTCTTTCCCACCATCAGCCGGCCGTCGCGGCATCTCCTGGCTTGGCCATCAGCGGCGTCACTGCGGCATTGAGCGATGCCAATGGCATGAAGGTTGTTTCGGTCTATGGCGCCGTCGAAAATCCTTCCGATGCGCCGAAGGCCGTGCCGATGATCCAAGTCGATGTCATCGCCGGCGGACAGAAACGTACGGCCAGCCGGATATTCTTAGGCGAGGCGGTTCTGGCTCCCGGCGAAAGCCGGCCGTTTTCGGCGCGTCTCCCACACGCAGGTGGAAAACTGCCGGAGGTGACGGTTTCCTTTGGCGAAAAGGATGATTCGGCCCCGTGACTGTGCTAAGCGGCTAACTTCCGGAGGCATAGCACGCGGTCTCCATGACCATTTCTGGAGAATATCCGTATGCCCGTTGTCCGTGGGAAAAACATCGAACAGCTCTATTCCGCCGAAACCATCGCGGCGCGCAATATCGAACTGGCCAAGAAGATCGGCGAAGGCCCGACAAACGATCTCCTGGTAATTGCGGTGCTCAAGGGGTCCTTCATTTTCGCAGCCGACCTGATCCGCGCCATGCACGCGACCGGTCTTGCCCCGGAGGTCGAGTTCATCACCTTGTCGAGCTACGGCACCGGAACCGTGTCGCAGGGCGTCAGGATCATCAAGGATATCGACAGCGACGTGCACGGCCGCGATATTCTGCTGATCGACGACATCCTCGAATCGGGCCGCACCCTGCGCTTCGCCAAGGAACTGATGCATGAGCGCGGCGCCAAGTCGGTCTCGGTCGCGGTTCTTCTCGACAAGAAGGTGAAGCGTCAGACCGATCTCGAAGCGGACTACGTCGGCTTCGAATGCCCGGACTATTTCGTCGTCGGCTACGGCATGGATGTCGCCTATGCGTTCCGCGAACTGCCCTTTGTCGGCATCGTCACCGGCGACGCTGAGTAGCCGGTCGGCCGGGGACAGCCGCTGATCTGGTCATCCGCGTTTACGGAAAACAAAGAAAACTCTGGTGGTGTAAGCCCGCAGCGATGTGCTGCGGATAAGGGACCACGCAGCCACGCGTGATCCCAGCGGAGTTGTTGCCGGAACGGAGGCCATGATGGCGAAAATCCTGATTACCGAAGATGAGGACGGCCTGCGCCGTTTCGTTGCCCGGGCGTTGCAGCTGGATGGTCATGAAACCGTCGAGGCCGCCGATGGCGCCGAGGGACTGGCCTGCCTGCGTGGCGAAAACTTCGATCTGCTCTTGTCCGACATCCGCATGCCCGTCATGGATGGCATCGAGCTTGCCCATCAGGCGTCGGCGGCCTTTCCGGGCTTGAAAATCCTTTTGATGACGGGTTACGCCGAACAGCGCGAGAGGGCCGACAATCTGTCCGACAAGGTCATCGAAGTCGTCTCCAAGCCCTTCACTTTGCCGGATATCCGCAAGGCCGTCGCCGTCGCTCTTGCGGCATAGGCCGCCCCGGCGACGTCAAAAACACACAAAAACGAATAGGCGCCACGGACCGGCTTGGCGGCTCCATGGGATCACAATCAGCTCAACGACTTACCGCGCTGCCGGACTTCACACGCCAGTTCGGCCGCCCGAGCCCGTAAGGCCATGCAATGACGTCGCGGTCGTTGAAATAGACCACTTCCTTGAGATCCGGAAACTGGGCGTCCTTGGCGGTGGCCGTCTGGATCCACGGCTGCATATAGCTGGCGTCGCCCTCATAACCCAGTTCTGCAACCCAGATCGGCTTTTTGAACGGCGCAACCCGCTCGTAGGCCGGCTTCAAAGCTTCCGTGAAGGTCCTGGGCGCACCATATTCCCGTATGTCATAGTCCTGCAGACCGAAGACCGAGAGACCGACGACATCGACATAGTCATCGCCGGGATAGTATTTCTCCAGCCCCTCCAGCCCTTTCGGAGACCACATGATCTGGACGGTGGGAACATCTTTGCGGAACCGGTCGGCAACTTTCTTGTAGGCCTTGATATAGTCCTGCGGGGGCCAATCGGACCATGAGAAGCGGCCGGATGTGTCTTCCATTTCCTGGGCCCAGCGGATGATCACGGGGCTCTTCAAGGTTTTCACCACGTCGGAAATCGCCTTGATGTTGGCATCGTAGTCTCCGGCCAGCACCTTCTGGCGCAACTCGTCTGAACTGAGCCGCCAATCTTCGTTCCAGGACGACGGCTCGATCGTGATCAGGAGTTTGCGTTTTCGCTGCTGGGCGTATTCGTCGGCCGCGCTGAGGGTTGTCAGGTCGACGTCTTCCCACGGCAAAAACAGGGCTTCGGTTTCGACACCGCTTTGTGCGCTGAAATCGCCATAGGGGTCGTAAGCGCCGAATTTCGTCGCGTTCGGGTGCAAGATCGGCCGCTTGTCGACAACGGCCGCCTTGATGCCGGCGTCCTCTGCATAGGCGGGCGAAGAAGCCATGCCGGTGATGATGGGCGTGATGGGCATCAGCAAAAGTACGCCCGCCACGGTTCTTACAAGTCTGTGTGTCATATCAGCCTCCTTGGCTGGAGGAACCGTTAAAGCTCTCGCTGAGCCTGTTCAGGTCCGGTGGGGCAGCATCTCCTCTTGAGCTTGATGTATTTATCCTCAGCAGCATATTCGTCGTCTCGGCATGAGCGGCCAGCAGCAACGTTCCGATCAGCATTCCGCCTGCGGAAAGCGCTGTGATGGCAACTCCTGCGACTTTAGTCATGATCAAGCTCCTTCCTGTCGTTTGCGTTGCGCTTTCTGACAAAACTCGCGTCAAAGAGGGTGCGGGTACCATTGCGAACCTCGGTGCCGGGCGGGATATAAAGGACGCGCCGGTTGATCCTGATAACGCGTTCTTCATGGGGGCGTCTGACCGGATAGCCAACCCGCTCGACCGTGAAGCCGTATCTGTTGACCAGCGTGTCGACGTCGTAAATGCCACGGAGATCGAGAAACACGCGCCGGTTCATCGTCGCGCCGAGCCGTTTGAAGTCGAGATTTCGAAGACATTGCCAATCCGTCATCAAGACGATCGCATCGGCGTCCTCGGCGCATTCATAAGGACTGCTGGAAAACGTCACGTCGCGCAGCAGCGCGTGCGCATTCTTCATGCCCCTTGGATCGAAGGCATGCACATGCGCGCCCGCGCTCTGCAGCGCATTGATGAGTGTCAGCGAAGGGGCGTTGCGCATATCGTCCGTCCCGGCCTTGAATGTCAGGCCAAGCACGGCAATTTTCTTGGACTGCAGGGGTTCGCCCAGCAACGCGCTCAGCCGGCTCCCCAGCGTGCGCTTGCGTGAGGTATTGGCCGCGATGGTTTCCTCGACCAGGCGCAACGAAACGCCGCATTCCTGTGCCGTGCGCAGCAGCGCCATGGTGTCCTTTGGAAAACACGAACCGCCATAGCCGGGGCCGGCCTTCAGGAACGCGTCGCCGATGCGCTTGTCCAGGCCCATTCCGAGCGCGATTTCATCGACATTGGCTCCGACCTTCTCGCAGAGGTCGGCCATTTCGTTGATAAAGGTGATCTTCGTCGCGAGGAAGGCATTGGCGGCGTATTTGGTGAGTTCGGCGCTGCGGCGCGTGGTTGCGATGATCGGCACGCCCGCGTCCGCGAGCGGCCGGTAGAGCGTGCAGAGCAGCGCCCGTGCGCGGTCGCTTTCGCAGCCGATGAGAACCCGGTCTGGTTTGTCAAAATCGGCGATTGCCGAGCCTTCGCGCAGGAATTCGGGATTTGACGCAACCTCGAATTCGATGCCGGTCCGAACGGATCGCATCAAAGCTTCAAGTCTTTCGCTGGTGCCGACTGGCACGGTTGATTTGGTGACGATCAAAGTACGGCCGCATAACGCCAAAGCTGTCTGCCGGGCCGCCTCGAAGACATAGGACAGGTCCGCATCGCCATCATAATTGCTGGCCGGGGTCCCGACGGCGATGAAGACGATGTCGGCACCACGAACCGCGCTGTCGAGATCGGTCGTGAACTGAAGATGTCCGGATTCGAGGTTTGATGCCACGAGATTGGTGAGACCGGGCTCGAATATCGCGACCTCGCCGCGGTTGAGCGCCTCGATCCGAACGTTGTCTATATCGACGCAAACTACATGATGCCCCCAGTTGGCAAAGCACGTTCCGCTGACCAGACCGACATACCCTGTTCCGATGATAGCAATTTTCATCTGGTTGTTTCCTTTGATTTTTTCTTATGAAATTCCGTGCCATTTGATCTTGAAACGCGTAATTTTGACCTGAGAACCGCCCTGGCCGGCCCCCGCGACGGCAAAGTGTGTTTCGGTGAAGGTGATGATGTTTTGCCCGTATGCGACCGCTTCGAGACCGGGCATGCCGCGCGAATAGATGGCGTCGCTCGTCACGGCCAGGCACATCGCCAGAGTTGCTGCCGTGGCCAGACCTCTCCTGGATGTGGAGATCAGCGGAAGACCGTTTTCCCGGGCGTGGCCGATGATCACGACGGCGAGCACCGCGGAATAGACGATCGAATTGACGATCGCGAACAGGTAATAGCCTTTGGCCGAGCCCGGATCGGAAACAAGCAATGCGGCTGCCGCCGAAGAAACCGACATCGCGATGTAGGGGGCAAGCACCCGCAGCGGTGGATAGGCCGCGATCTTGCCGTCCTTCGGCGTGATCCGGAAATCGACGAAGGAACCGGTAATCTGGTCCCGAACCGCAAACAGTGAACCGACAAGCGACCATGGCCAGCGTGCAAGCAGGAACACGGCGGATTCCCAGCCGAGAATCCTGGCGTCGTAGGGCCTCAACGTTCCGGTGGAGCGCCAATAGAAAGCCAATCCGATCAGCACGATCGACAAAGGCAGGATATGCGCGAGGAAATCCGGATAGGCCACATTCACCAAGTTACGGCCCGTTGCTAGCGCTACGATCGGCAACAGGAACATGGCCGCCATGAAGACCGAGAACAGCGGATACCATAGCTGCGAGAACAGGAACTGGAATTGCAGTTTGCCTGAGAGGCTCGGCACATAGTCCTTGGAATAGCGAAGCAGGATCGTGACAAGGCTTCGCGACCACTGGAACTCCTGGATGGCAAGATCGGCGAAGGTGCGGGGACCTTCGCCATGGGCAATCGCGTCGATGGCGTGAACACCCTTCCAACCGCCTGCATTCATCAGGAGCGTGGTCGAATGATCTTCCGCCAGTTCGGGGCCGAGGCCACCTATTTGTTTGAGTGCCGCCGTGCGCACTGCGTAATGCGAACCAATACAAAGCGGAGCCCAGCCGTTGTTGTAGCCGATCTGCAGGCAGCCGTGCATGCTGGCTTCCGCCTGAAGCCGCCCGCGTGCAGCCCAGCTTTCCGCGGCATTGGAATCGCAAATGCTCGGAGCCGACACGTAGCCCACGGCTGGATCCGCGAATGGCCGCATGATCTCGCGCAGGTATGTCGTATCCGGCACATGGTCTGCATCGAACTGACAGACAAAATCATAGCGGGCATAACCGTAATGATCGTAGAAATAGGCAAGGTTGCCTTCCTTGCACCGGGTGCGCCGCGGCCAGGTCTTGCGATGATACGCATCCACCCCCCGACGGGTCGAGATGAAGATGCCGTGGCGCTCGCACCATGTGATCGTCTCGCGATCCGGAGCCTCATCCGCCAGCCAGACGTCGTAGTCATAATCAAGCTGGTCAAGCATTGCGTTGAGCGTCTTGCGAACAACCCCGAACGGTTCAGAGGGCGCCTTGGTAACGACCATTGCAATACGCCCCCGGACGCGTTGCTCCGCAATGGGCCGTGCCTGCCTGCTGCCGCCAAACAGATAGATGAAGTAAGCCGGGAGCAGCGTTATCCACGCCACGATCAGTGTCAGCGCTCCAAAAGGCATCACGGCGATGAAATGCTCGGGCCGGAACCACCACTGCCAGAACCAGATCAGCCCCGCGAGCCAGGCGAAAACACCTGCCAGATACTCGACGCGCCGCCCTCCCGCAAAGACGGGCACCAGCGCCTCGGACGGTCTGCGCGCCGCAGCGCCCTGTCGTGGACGTGCTGACTTCGTCAAAGACAGGTCACGCGACAACGTCATGCTTGACCTCCAGTCCGAAGGTTGGAGCAGCGGTTCGGATGATTGTTTCGATGTCGGAGAAACGCGGCGCGAAGTGCAATTCGGATGCGGCCACATTGAGATCGGCGTAAAGCGCCGGTGGATCACCCTCGCGTCCAGTTTCGCGGCGAACGGGGACGCGGCGATGCGTCAGCCGTTCGATCGTATCAATAATCTGTTGCACGGAGGTGCCCTGACCGGAACCCAGGTTGGCCACGGTGTTCCTGCCGCCGATGATCAGATGCTGGACCGCCGACACATGCGCCTGGGCGAGATCCGTCACGTGGACATAGTCGCGAATGCACGTGCCGTCCGGCGTATCGTAGTTGTTGCCGAAGACGGTCAGTTCGGGGATTCTGCCTGCCGCGGCCATCAGGGCGCGCGGAATGAGATGGGTTTCCGGATCGTGCCGCTCGCGAAGTTCACCATCGATATCGGCGCCGGCGGCATTGAAATAGCGCAACGCCACGTAACGGATTTTATAGGCCGAAGCGTAGTCCTTCAGCATCATTTCGCCGATCAGCTTGGTGCGCCCATAAGGATTTACCGGGACCTGCGGACTATCCTCGGCAATCGGCAATTCTGCCGGGATACCATAGGTGGCGCAGCTGCTCGAGAAGACGATGTTCCGCAGCTTGATGTCCGCACATGTATCAAGCAACGAGAGGATGCCGGCGACATTGTTGTTATAATACTTGCGCGGATCGGCCATGGACTCGCCCACATAGGCCGAGGCGGCGAAATGAATGATGCAGGCTGGCTGCCAGAGTCTGATGGCATGTTTCAACTGGTCCCGGTCGCGCACGTCGCCGCGAACGAGCGGTCCCCATTTTACATTCTCCTTGGCTCCTGTTGTGAGATTGTCGTAAGCAACAGGCGTGAAACCTGACTGATGCAAACGCTTACAAGTATGGCTTCCAATATAACCAGCGCCGCCGGTGACGAGAACGGTCTCCACCTCGCCACCTCTTAGTTGTTTGCCGCCGCATGTCGTAAAACGCCGTCGAAATGGTCGATGGTCGCGAGAAGACCATCGTCAATATCGACGTGCGGGCGCCAGCCAAGCTGTCCGGCCGCTCGGCTGATATCCGGCCGGCGTTGCTTGGTATCGTCAACGGCAGCAAGCATATGGACGATCGGTGATTTTGAATTGGTGAGACGAATGATGCGGTGCGCCAAGTCGATCATGGTCAGCTCGGTGGGGTTGCCGAGATTGATTGGCCCGATCACCTCCGGTGATGAGTTGAAGAGTTTCATGAAGCCGCCTACCAGATCGTCGACGTAGCAAAACGAGCGGGTCTGCAATCCGGATCCGTAGATGGTTATGGGTGCGTTGCGCAGTGCCTGGACGATGAAATTCGAAATGACTCGCCCGTCATCGGGGCGCATGCGCGGTCCGTAGGTGTTGAAAATCCGCGCCACCTTGATCTTCAGGCCATAGAGGCGGTGAAAGTCGAAGAACTGGGTCTCGGCGCAGCGTGTTCCTTCGTTGTGGCAGGCTCGAGGCCCTGTAGTGCCGACATCGCCAAGATGGTCTTCACGCTGTGGTGATACGCGCGAATCGCCGTACACCTCCGAGGTCGATGCCTGGATAATGGTCGCATCACGGCGGCGGGCAAGCTCCAGCAGGTTTCTGGCCCCGACGATATTTGTGAAGAGCGTGCCGACAGGGTCGGCCTGATAGGCAGGCGACGATGCCGGACCTGCAAAGTTGAAGATCACATCGACCTTGACGTTAAGCGGAGACCGGACGTCGTGCCGCCTGAAGGTGAAGTTCGGCAGGTCGAAGAGGTGCTTGATGTTTTCGATGCGCCCCGTTGAAAGGTCATCGACGCAGATGACGTCGTTGTCTGCCAGCAGCAATTCACATAGATGCGAGCCTAGAAAACCTGCGCCCCCCGCGACAAGTACTTTCTTGAGCTTTTTACTCTTGTTACTGGGAAACTGTAGAATATTTTCAGTAGTGCCCTTTTTCGATTTGTTTGCTCGCGCCATGTTCAGCCTCCCCGCATGACTACACAAAACCAGATGTCGAACGCAGAATTCCCCACAGTTTTATGGGCACACAAACAACGATCCCCCAAATTTTTACGGGCCTGGAAACGCCGGCTCGCGGAATGCTCAGGGTAGAGCGCGATATTTGGACGGGGTCTGCCGCTTGTGCGGTTAAAAATTCAGATCGAAGGGCGCGATCCGATTAAGTAAAAAATGGTTACCTATACATTAATTCGATTATGCACTTGAATGTGGCGGGAGTCAAAGGTGGATTCGAAAGTTTGTTAAACGTTGAAAAAATACACCTTTTCGGTGTCGCAGAGAGGCACAGAAAGCAGGACTTAGGCGAATCTCTACTTATCTTTAAATACTAATACTTGTCCTGCGGTCCCGCACACATCGGGCTCGGGGAAGTAATGAGTCGACAAAGAGCGCCTGTGCGCTCGGAGATTTCTAATGAAAGAGGTTGTAAACAGGAGATTGTTCTGTCTAAAGGAGTAAGTGCTGTGCCAAAATTGTGCATCTGATCAGATTTCATACAATGGCTGAAATTTCTTCACTCTGTTAATTGATCGTTTATTTGAAGAAATTCTAATAAAGCGATTGTTAACGATGTGATGAAATACTGAGATTCGAGACAGGCATCGATCAGTCGTGGGGCAAGGATGCATTCGAAAAGCGTTGAGGCAAATGAGGCGTCTGTAAGGGCGAAATTTCGTGGCATTTTGTGCGTGATCGCAATCGGTCTCGTTTCCTTGCTCGCATCTTGTTCGTCAGAGCGGGCATCCCTCGACGTGGTCTCTGCCGCTCCGTATCAAGTTCCCAAGGAGGGAGCCGTTCAGGGTGCGGCAGCCGCGGGGGTGCGCGAGAAGCGGGCAAAAATCGCTTCCGTGAAAAGTGCTGAATATGTTTCGGGTTTGAAGGGGCAGACGCGTTTGGTCGCCTATGGCCGGGGTCCGTACATCTGCTCGCCGAGCGGTTTCGGCCGCACCTCCAGTTGCATACACCGCTGGAATTTCAACTGACTTCCAGGTAAATGCTATGCATGAGCCGTTAGCGGGCTCGTTGCCGCCTGCTCCACAGGCTCATGTTGACCGCGCTTGCTAGCTCTGGCGTTTTGACCCTAAAACCCTTGCGTCGCTGGTTCAGCGTTAGAAGATGACTGGGTAGGGTCGGCAACTCTTTTCATGCGGTTTCCTCGGCAAGACGCCATTGGCGGCGCGAGCCGGTAAATCAGCATGGTGTCGTCATTGATGACACGCTCGGCCGTCTTGTCGAGATGTGCAATAAGGCCCGGGTTGTATTCGAGGAGCTTACGCCCCTTTGAGTCGCGCGCATTTTTCGCGACACCGAACCAGGCCGCGTCTTTCGCCCGCAGCGTCTCCAGCATGTCGATCGCCTCACTGTCATCGGGAAGCACCGACCAGTCGTTCATCCCGCCGCCTGGCGGGAAAACCCAGCCCCGGCGTCTGCTATAATAGATCGCAATCGGATCGCCGATGGTGGCTGATACCGCAATTACCAGGTCGCCCGGCTTGCTGAGAGAACTCAACCGCGCACCAAGCTGACGGCCGGATTGGGCGTAGGGGGTCTTCATGAGCTGGAGCCCGGGAATGCTGCCGCCGACAATCACCACGCCCACGATCGCCGCCAATCGCAGCCAGCGTGCTCGGGAGCCTTTGAGGAGGCCACCGTCCATGGCGGTCAACAGGACAAGCCCCCGACCCGCCAAGGCCGCCACCGGCACGCTGAAAATATGGAAGTTCCACGGATTGGTTTTGATCTCGCGCGCGGCGAAGAAATAGATCAGAAGAGCGCCGGCGAGCCACACATGGAAAAACCAAGGGGCGGCCTTGTGGCGCGCCTGATCGGCAATGCCCGGCGGCGCGGCCAGCAGCGCTATGCCGGCGAGTATCACGACGGGCAGGGTGAAGAGCCAGTTGCTGACGATCTTCCATACGGCGGGAAAGTAAAAGGCCTGGCTGAAGAATTTGGACAGCCCGTCATCCCATAGATAACCGCTGCCGGCGACATGATAGGGCGGATAGTTCGTGCCCACATAGAGCGCCCATCGGTAGTAGCCGAGGATCAGCGCGCCGGCGATCAGAGCGACCGGCATGATCTGCAGGACGCGGCGGGGGTTGAGCCTGCCTCTGACCTGCAGAATGGCAAATGTGGCATAGGTCATCGGAGCGACCACGGCGATGCCGGGCAGTTTCGCCAGCACGCCCAATGTCGTGATCACGCCCGAGAGCACCAGAAGACCATGGCGGTCTTCCTGCAGGTAGACGACATATAGCCAGGCGCCGGTGATGACGAGCGACAGCATGGCCGGGTCGGGAAGAAACGACTGGTCGATGAAAACCGCACCGGGCATGATCGCGAGCAGAAAGGCACCGGCGTGCGCGTGCATCGTGTCCCACAGGCGATCGAGCAACCGGTGCAGGGCAAAGACGCCCCAGAGGCCGAAGGCGATAGCAACCAGGCGCCCCAGCCAGTCATGCCAGCCGAACAGCGTGTACAGCAGGGCGGTGATATAAGAGATGATTTGCAGTTCGCGCCCCTGATAGGCAGGCCCCGGACCTGTCCAGCTGACCTCCGGAAAGAAGATGTTCCAGCTGCGTGTCAGGAAATTATCGGCCATCATGGCCGTACTGGCTTGGCGCCAGCTAAACGCATCGATCAGGGGCTGTTGAACATCGTGGAGACGAAACAGGGCGGCAAGCGCCAATATCCCAGCCAGAACCGCGGAATTGCGCTGCCCGATCCCGGATTCCGGCATTTTTGTCCTCCTCCTCCGGCAAACCACGGTAAAGACTATAGTACAAATGCGTAACGCCATGGTTACTGCGCGAAAATGCAGACATTATCAGCGTTTGTTTTGCCCTGCGATAACCTTTCCTGGTGATGCTCGCCGAGCGTTTCGTTCAGCGGCGTGTATAGAGGTGATGTCGGCCTGCGAGAAAACCGATATGGCGGAATTTACATATGCCGCGGATTCGAAACCTGGCCTCCCTGCACGGACAGCGAGCCAGGCCGGATGACGTGAAACAGGAGCGGCTGGCGGCGCTCAGCCGGTCCAGACCGAGGCTCCTTCTCTCCGCACAGCTCGCACAGCGCGCATTCATCGGGCTCAGGCCGTTCGGGCCGATCTTGAAACGCTCAGCGAATATCGAGCAGCCGTTCCAGGTATTGCCGCTCGGTCTCTGGCGAGGAATTCGTGCCGAGACGGCGGCGGATTTCTTCCAGGATTTCGCGCGCACGCTGGGTATCGATCTCGTCGGGCACCTTGACCTGGTCGCCGAAATCCGGTCCGGCATTCTGCTGCCGGCGGCCGAGCGGGTCGCGGCCGTTCTGGCCATATTGCGGAATGCCCTGACCCCCGGGGCCCTGACCCTGGCTCTGCATCTGCTGCATCATGTCCTGCGCGCCCTCGCGCAAGGCCTGCAGCGCGCGTCCCTGACTGCCGACGGCCTGTTCGCCCTCTCCCTTGCCGAGCGCGTTTGCTGCGCCCTTCATCTCGCGGCCGGCCTCGCCGAACCCCCTGCCGGGCTTGATGCCCATGCTCTCGAGACCCTTTTGCAACTCGCCAAGTTGTTTGCCGAGCTGTTCCTGTTGTGCCTGCAGATTCTTCAGGGCTTGCTTCAGCTCCTCGGCTGTCATGTTGTCGAGCGGACCTGGCTCAGCGTTCTCGTCGGACTGCTGGCCGGGCTCCTGCGGCATATCCTGGTTGAAGAGCTCCTGATCTTCGCCATCGAGCGGATCGCCGCGCTGCAGGCGGTCACGCAGCGCCTGGTCGAATTTGAAGGTCTCGTCCATCAGCTGCTGCTGTTGCTGCATCAGCTGGCCGAGCTTGTCCATCTGCTCGCGCATCTGGCTGTTCGCCTCACCCTGCTGTTGCTGCATGCGGCCCGCCTGGAGATTGTTCATCATGCGCTGCATTTCCGATAGCAGCTGGCGTGCCTGATCCTTGGCGCCGGATTTGGCGAGGTTCTCGATCTGGTTCATCATCTTTTCCAGATCCTGCTGGCGCAGCACATTGTTCTGGTCGGGATTGGCAGCCATGCGTGGATTCTTGGCTGCCTGTCTGGCAAGTGCCTCCATATAGTCCTGCATCGCCTCGCGCAGTTCCTGCATCAGCTTGGCGATTTCCTCGTCGGATGCATTGCGCTCCAGAGCCTCGGACAGCTTCTGCTGGGCATCGCGCAGCCGCTTGTCGGCCAGCGCCATGTCACCGTCCTCGATGCCGAGCGCGATCTCCCAGAGATGGCTGGCGGCATCACGGGCCATGTCGTCGTTGCGCACCAGCGCCATGCGCGTGCGCGCCGATTGCAAGAGCAGGAAATGGGTCAGGTTCGGGATCGTCTCGTCCGGCCGGATCATCAGCGCGTCGTTGAGGTCGATCGAACGCGGCAGCTGGTTGGCGTCAAGCGAGAATACCTGGCGCTGCTCGGCGACTGCACCGGCCAACGGCTCGAAGAACTGGCGGGCGGGCAGGATCATGTCCTGCGGCACGCTGCGGCCTTCCTGACCAGCCGCATCCCGGGCAACGAGCGTAACGCGGACGCGCCTTCCGGAGAGTGGATGTTCGCTGAGATTGCGGCTCGTCAGCCCCTTGGCCTCGCGCGCATTGCGCTTGGGCAGATCCAGGCGATATTCCGGCAGCGGGTAAAGCGGATGGGCGCCGGCCTCTGGCTTGTCCAGCGGCTTGATCTCGGCCCAGGCATCCTGGATGCCGTAGTCGTCCCTGGCGGCAAAGCCGATTTCCAGCGCGGCGTTCACCGTGGGACGGGGAATGCCATCGAAGGCGATATCCGGCACGCTGTCGGGGATCACCGTGAAGGCCCATGCTTCGTCACCGACGGCGAGCGTACCGTCCTTGGTGATCTTCAGAAGATGGGTTTCGCTGTCGGGTTTGGCCGGATCGACGGCAACCGTTTCGGCGGTTTTCTGCACTTCGGCCGGCTTCGCTTCCTGCGCCGCCACGATCAGCGGCTCGGCCGCGCCGTCTTCGTGGTAGGTCACCGGCGTGGTGTCGCCGCCGCTGGTGATGCGCACGGTCAGTTGGCTGAACTGCGGGATGCGAAGTGGCTCGGTGCGGCCTGACGCCGTTTCGCTTTCCTGATGGCCGGTGAGGAAGATCGGCGCGCGGCCGGTATAGGCAGGCGGCGTCACCCAGGCATCGATGCGCACATCCGGCTTTGCCTCGACCTGCTGTGGCGGGCGAAAGGCATCGGAAACCTGGCCGGCTTGGTTCGAATAGGAATAGGCAAAAGCGACACAGGCGATCAGCACGGGAAGGGCGCGCAGGCCGTAGTTGTCGCTGCGAGCAATGTCAGGCCGCGGCAGTCCGGTTTCCAGCGCTTTGATCGTTCGCGCCATGCGCGCCTGGTGTTCCAGCCAGAGCGCCTGCCCGGCGGCACCGCTGGTGGCCGGCTGGTCGTCCTGCACGCGGATCGCCTGGTGCGCGAGGTTGTTGCGCTCCTCCAGCATCCGGTCCGCGTCGCTATTGCCGGGAATGCGAAGGCGCATCAGCGGAACGAGCAGGGCGACAAAGGCGGCGGCGAAGCCAAAAAGGACTGTGGCGTGCAGCCAGCCGGGCGCAACGCGGAAGAAGCCGAACCATGCGGCGGAAAGGAAGAGAAGGACGATTGCGGCCAAGGGCAGGGCGCGGGGTGCTGCCCGTTCGGCAACGAGAACGATGCGGGCAAGCGCCCGCTTGACCGCGAGGCTTCTCATCAAGCCTAGTGTCCCCGTCGAGCCATCCCGGCGGATTTTCGTCATCCGTTCCCTTTCAGCGTTCGAAACGTGCCGCGAAGGATAACACTCTTTGTGGCGAAGACGAGGGCGCCAACGCAATCGTGATCGATTTCCGCCGTCTGCCGCGGCCGCTATCAAAGGCGGCCGGCTGCGGAGCGGCGGTCTGGCGTCAGTCGAGCCAGTTCGGCACGGAGTCGAGCCCGATCAGGTCCTCGTAGCTGGTGCGCGGACGAACGACATGGAAACGGTCGCCGTTGACCAGCACTTCGGGCACCAGGAGGCGGCTGTTATAGGTGCCGGCCTGTACCGCGCCATAGGCGCCCGCCGTGCCAATGGCGATGAGATCGCCCGGCTTCGGCATCGCCATTTCGCGATCGAGCGCCAGATAGTCGCCGGTCTCGCAGACCGGGCCGACCACGTCCGCCTTGATGCGCGGGGCGTTGGCAGCGGAAATCCGCACCGGCCGGATTTCATGATAGGCCTCGTAGAGCGTCGGGCGGATCAGGTCGTTCATGGCGCCATCGACGATGACGAAGGTCTTTTCGCCGCCATCCTTCACGTAGATGACCTCGGTCACCAGGATGCCGGCATTGCCGACGATCAGTCGGCCCGGCTCGGCGACGATCTTGCAGTTGAGGCCGCGCAGCTGGTCCTTGACGATGTTGGCATAGGCGTCTGGCAGGGGAGGCGGATTGTTGTCTTCCTTGTAGGGCACGCCAAGCCCGCCGCCGACATCAACGTGATCGATCGTATGGCCGTCGACGCGCAGCGTATCGACCAGCTCGCGCAACAGCTTGAAGGCATCCTCGAACGGCTGCAGCTCGGTAATCTGGCTGCCGATATGCATGTCGATGCCGGTGACTTTGATGCCGGGCAGGGTCGCAGCATGGGCGTAGACGGCACGCGCGCGCTCCCAGGAGATGCCGAACTTGTTTTCCTTCTTGCCGGTCGAGATCTTGGCATGCGTCTTTGCATCGACATCCGGATTGATGCGGAAGGAGACATGCGCCTGCTTTCCGAGCCTGACGGCGCGGGTGTTCAGGATTTCGAGTTCCGGCTCGGATTCGACGTTGAAGCAGTAGATACCGGCCCCGAGCGCCAGGTCCATTTCTGCCGCCGTCTTGCCGACACCGGAGAACATGATGCGGCTTGCCGGAATGCCGGCCGCCAAGGCTCGGCGCAGTTCACCGCCCGAAACCACATCGACGCCGGCGCCCAGCCGTCCGAGCGTCTTCAGCACCGCCTGGTTGGAATTGGCCTTCATGGCATAGCAGATCATCGCGTCGATATCGGCGAAGGCCTTGGAGAAGACCGCATAGTGCCGCTCGAGCGTTGCGGTGGAGTAGCAATAGAACGGCGTGCCGACCGCCTTGGCGATGTCGATGAGAGAGACGTCTTCCGCAAAGAGGATGCCGTCGCGATATTCGAAATGGTTCAACGGAGTGCCCTGTTAAAGGAGAGGATCAAGGAGAAAGCGCTTGTCTTGCACCTCATCCTTCTTTTCGACGGTGCCTGGCGCCGCTTTGGTGTTGATCGGCGCGGTAGAGCCCGGACGGTCGAGATCACCCTTGCGGCCACAGCCGGACAGGGTCAGCCCCGCGATGGCGAGCGCTGCAAGCAGAGTGGTGGTGTTTCGCAAATGCATGGATGCTTCCCGGTCCGGGCAACGACGCCCTTCTTGCAAAATTCGTCAGAACTCATATCGAGTTTTCAAGGCCTTGTGCACCCTGAATCTTGACCTCAGTTCCGCGCCCGCCACCAGGCGATCTGCTTCTTCACTTCGCTCGGTGCCGTGCCGCCAAAGGAAGTGCGGCTGGCAACCGAGGCCTCGACTGTCAGCACATCGAAGACTTTGTCGGTGATATCAGCATGGATCGCCTGCAGCTCTTCGAGTGACAACTCGGCAAGCTCGCAACCCTTCTGCTCGGCCAGTGCCACCGCCCGGCCGGTGACGTGATGGGCGTCGCGGAAGGGCAGGCCCGCCTCGCGCACCAGCCAGTCGGCAAGGTCGGTCGCGGTGGAATAGCCGGAACCGGCGGCGGCCTTCATCCGGTCCGCGCGGATAGTCATGTCGCGGACCATGCCGGTCATGGCCGCAATCGCCAGTTCCAGGCTTTCGGCGCTGTCGAAGACCTGTTCCTTGTCTTCCTGCATGTCCTTGGAATAGGCGAGCGGCAGGCCCTTCATCACCGTCAAAAGAGCGATCAGCGAACCGTTGATGCGTCCGGTCTTGGCGCGCACCAGCTCGGCGGCGTCCGGGTTCTTCTTCTGCGGCATGATCGAGGAGCCGGTGGAGAAGGCGTCGGAGAGGCGCACGAAGCCGAATTGCGGCGTCGACCAGATGACGATCTCTTCTGCCAACCGTGACAGATGGGTGGCGCAGATCGAGGCGATCGCCAGGAATTCCAGTGCGAAATCGCGGTCGGAGACGGTGTCGATCGAATTGCGCGTCGGCTCGCGGAAGCCGAGCGCCTTTGCCGTCATGTGGCGGTCGATCGGAAAGCCGGTGCCGGCAAGGGCTGCCGCGCCAATCGGACTTTCGTCCATGTGCTCGATGGCATGGCGCACGCGCGAGCGGTCGCGGCCGAACATCTCGACATAGGCCATGCAGTGATGTCCGAAGGTGACGGGCTGGGCGGTCTGCAGATGGGTGAAGCCGGGCATCACCGTCTCGGCATGCTCTTCGGCGCGGTCGAGGAAGGCGGCAATCAGCGCCGTCAGCATCATCTCCGTCTTCTGCAGTTCTTCCTTCACCCAGAGGCGGAAATCGAGCGCCACCTGGTCGTTGCGCGAACGGGCGGTATGCAGACGTCCGGCAGCCGGGCCGATCAGTGTGGCAAGCCTCGCCTCGACGTTCATATGGATGTCTTCGAGCCGGCGGGAGAATTCGAACTGGCCGCTCTCGATCTCTGACAGGATTGTGCTCAAGCCGTGAACGATCTTGTCTTTATCCTCGACCGAAATGATGCCTTGATGCGCAAGCATGGTCGCATGCGCTATTGAGCCGCGGATATCCTGGGCAAAAAGCTTCTTGTCGAAGCCGATCGAGGCATTTATTTCCTCCATGATTGCTGCAGGCCCCTGCGCGAAGCGCCCGCCCCACATCTGGTTGGAGCTTTTGGTTTCGGAAGTGCCGTCGCCCATGAAGATGCCCGCCCTGGAGAATGACCCGTTTTGGAAAATAAAGTGACAGACCGACAAAAACGCCTTCCTGCCGCCAGACTTGTGGTGATCGCTGCCCTTTTCGGGCTGATCGCCGGTGCGGCAGCGGTATACGTCAGGGAAAGCGGGTCTGGCAATGGTGCGCCGGTGGAAACCGCAGATGCAAAGGCTTGCGAGGCGGCAAAAGATAAGGTGGCTGCGATCACGCCGTTCCTGAAAGGCCAGGTCGCCGCCATGGCGCCGGTCAGCGAGCCACGCCCGCTTACCGGATTGACCTTCAAGGACAAGAACGGCAAGGATCTGACGCTTGGCGATTTTACCGGCAAGACCGTTCTCCTCAATCTCTGGGCCACTTGGTGCGTGCCCTGCCGCGAGGAGATGCCGGCGTTGAACGCCCTGCAGAAGGCTGCTGGCAGCAACAAGTTTGAAGTGGTGGCCGTCAACATCGATATCGGCGGCGACGAAAAGCCGAAGGCCTTTCTGAACGAAATCGGCGTGCATGATCTCGGCTACTACCGGGATGCCTCCATGGGCGTGTTCAACGCGCTGAAAAAGGAAGGTCTCGCCTTCGGCCTGCCGGTCACGCTGCTGATGGATGAAAAGGGTTGCCTGATCTCCTCGATGAACGGGCCAGCCGCCTGGGACAGCGACGACGCCAGGGCGCTGGTCAAGGCCGCTATCGCAGCGATGCCTTCAGGCGCTCTCTAACAGCGAACGGCGTCCATCGGCCTGTTCGCGCGCGCCGGCTTCCTTTGCCGCCATGGCGAGGATCGCGGTCGGCCACAGGATTAGCGCGTGGGTACGGGAACGTCGCCGCGATAGTCATAGAAACCGCGACCGGATTTGCGGCCGAGCCAGCCGGCCTCGACATATTTGACCAGAAGCGGGCAGGGGCGGTATTTGGAATCCGCCAGGCCGTCATGCAGAACCTGCATGATCGAAAGGCAGGTATCGAGGCCGATGAAATCGGCAAGCTGCAGCGGTCCCATCGGATGGTTGGCGCCGAGCCTCATCGCCGTATCGATGGCGTCAACGCTGCCGACACCTTCATAGAGCGTGTAGATCGCCTCGTTGATCATCGGCAGGAGAATGCGGTTGACGATGAACGCCGGGAAGTCTTCCGCAACGGTGATCGTCTTGTCGAGCGCCGTGACGAACTGCTTGGCGGTCGTAAAGGTTTCTTCCCCGGTCGCAATGCCACGCACCAGCTCGACCAGCTTCATCACCGGCACCGGGTTCATGAAGTGGATGCCCATGAAGCGTTCCGGCCGGTCGGTCGCGGAAGCAAGCCGGGTAATCGACAGCGAGGAGGTATTGGTGGCGAGGATAGCATCGGCCTTGAGGACCGGACAGACCTGGCCATAGATCTTGCGCTTGATGCTCTCGTTCTCGGTCGCGGCCTCGATGACGAGATCCGCTTGGCTGAGGTCGTTGATGTCTGCGGATCCCTTGATCAGCGACAGTGCCTTCTTGCGTTCCTCGTCGGTCAGCTTGCCGGAGGAAACCTGCCGGGCCATGTTGCCGTTGATGGTTGCAAGCCCGGCTTCGACGCGATCGGCGGCAATGTCGTAGATGTGCACCTTGTAACCGGCCGCAGCCGATACCTGGGCAATGCCGCAGCCCATCTGTCCAGCGCCAACAATTCCGACATTCTTGATCATCGAGCCGATTTTCCATCATCAGTACGAAAGGGCGGACGCGCTTCCGTTTTCAGGCAAAGAGCAAATGAACCGCTCCAGGAGAGCGTTCCGGCTGAAAGTGATAAAGGCATCGCGCCCAATTTTCCAGCCTTTATTCACGGGCGGAGCAACCGAGACCGGACATTCGCGTCGCCTGCAAAACGAAAAACGGCCGCGCTGGCTTGCACGGCCGTTCATGATGTTTTTGCAGGAACTCAGAGCGCCTTTTCGAGTTCAGGCAGGATATCGAACAGATCGCCGACGAGGCCGTAATCGGCGACCTGGAAGATCGGCGCTTCTTCGTCCTTGTTGATGGCGACGATGACTTTCGAGTCCTTCATGCCGGCTAGATGCTGGATGGCGCCGGAGATGCCGCAGGCGATGTAGAGCTCAGGCGCCACGACCTTGCCGGTCTGGCCGACCTGCCAGTCGTTCGGGGCATAGCCGGCATCGACGGCGGCACGGCTTGCGCCGACGGCGGCGCCGAGCTTGTCGGCGACCGGCAGGATCACCTGCTGGAACTTCTCGGCCGAGCCGAGCGCTCGGCCGCCGGAGATGATGACCTTCGCCGAGGTCAGTTCCGGCCGGTCGGAGGAGGACAGTGCATCCTTGACGAAGCTCGACAGGCCCGGATTGGCGGCGGCGGCAACGGTTTCGACCGGCGCAGAACCACCCTCCGCCGCCGAGGCGAAGGAGGCGGTGCGCACGGTGATCACCTTCTTCGCTTCGCTCGTCTGCACCGTCTGGATGGCGTTGCCGGCATAGATCGGCCGCTTGAAGGTGTCGGCCGAGATCACCTCGGTGATCTCCGAGATCTGGGCGATATCCAGGAGGGCGGCAACGCGCGGCAAAACGTTCTTGCCGACCGAGGTCGCTGCCGAAAGGATCGTGTCGTAGCTGCCGGCCAGCGAAACGATCAGCGCCGCCAGCGGCTCGGCGAGATTGTTGGCAAGGTCGGCGTCATCGGCCAGCAGCACCTTGGACACGCCGGAGAGTGTGGCGGCGGCGTCGGCGGCCGCCCGGGCGCCCGAGCCGGCGACCAGCACATGCACATCGCCCCCCGTTTCCCTGGCAATTTTCGTCGCGGCCGTCAGAGCCTTGGCGGTCTGGTCGGACAGGGTTGCGTTGTCGTGATCTGCCAGAAGAAGAATGGCCATATCGTAATCTCCTCAAATCTTCCGGATCAAAGCACGCCGGCTTCGTTTTTCAGCTTGTCGACCAGCTCGGCAACGGACTTGACCTTGATGCCGGCCTTGCGGCCCGATGGCTCTTCGGTCTTCAAGACCTTGAGGCGGGCCGTGGTATCGACGCCGAAATCGGCAGGCGTCTTCTTGTCGAGCGGCTTCTTCTTCGCCTTCATGATGTTCGGCAGCGAGGCGTAGCGCGGCTCGTTGAGGCGCAGGTCGGTGGTGACCACCGCCGGCAGCTTGATCTCGATGGTCTGCAGGCCGCCGTCGACTTCGCGGGTGACTTGAGCCTTGCCGTCGGTAATCTCGACCTTGGAGGCAAAGGTGCCCTGCGCCCAGCCGAGCAGCGCCGACAGCATCTGGCCGGTCTGGTTCGAATCGTCGTCGATCGCCTGTTTGCCGACGATGATCAGGCCGGGCTGTTCGGCTTCGGCGACGCCCTTGATAATCTTGGCGACGGCCAAAGGTTCAACTGCATCGTCGGTCTCGACCAGGATCGCGCGGTCGGCGCCCATGGCAAGCGCCGTGCGCAGCGTCTCCTCGGCCTTGGCCGGGCCAACGGAGATGACCACCACTTCGGACGCCTTGCCGCCTTCCTTCAGCCGCAGCGCCTCCTCGACCGAAATCTCGTCGAACGGGTTCATCGACATCTTCACATTGGCAAGCTCGACACCGGAACCATCCGGCTTCACCCGGATCTTCACGTTGTAGTCGACCACCCGCTTTACGGTGACAAGGATTTTCATGGTGTCCTTCCTTACAAGACGTTTGCCGAGAAAATGCGCTTTAACGCAGATGCCTGATTGTCGGTTGGCGACATCGATACGCGTTTTTTCTCCAATTACAATCTTCGCCCCTCCGGCGGCCAGAAGAATGCGACAGGAAAAATACTTACGTTTACGTGTGCGTCAACATTAAATCGCAAGTGACTTGTGCGCTTTTGCGGCCAACATCCAACACGGCAGCTCGGCCATGGCTCTAATTAACTGTTTTTAATAGGAATATTCTGCCAGGCGCCGTCCTTCCCGCGCTGTATCATGACGGTCTTCCCCAAGGAGTGGGCTTTCTCGTGTTTTCGGCGCCAACGGGAGATAGGATGGCGGGCGTTGCCTCCACATGCCGGACGGCGCGCGGCGTGACGATCGTGCGATCGAACAAGGGTACGTCCCGACGTCGCAAAATGACAACCAGGACCAGCCCGGCAATGATGCCGCCCACATGCGCGCCCCAGGAAACGCCGCTCTCGGGATCGGCCACGAGCATGAAGAACTGCTGTCCGATCCAGAACGCAAGCGGAATGAAGGCAGGAAGGGGAAGGGGGATGCGAAAGAGCACCAGCACCCAGACGCGAACTTTTGGATGCAGGAGGAAATAGGCGGCGACCACGCCGGAGATCGCGCCGGACGCGCCGATCAGCGGCGTTTCGGAGGCGGTGTCGATGAGCCCGTGCGTCACGGCGCCGGCGGCGGCGCACAGGAGATAGAAGATCAGGTAGCGGACATGCCCCAGCGCATCCTCGACATTGTCGCCGAACACCCACAGGAACAGCATGTTGCCGGCCAGATGCCAGAAATCGCCGTGCAGGAACGCATAGGTGATATAAGTGGCCTCATCCGGCACGAGTACGAGATCGGGCGTCAGTTGCGCATAGTCGAAGGCGATGGCGGGAATGTAGCCGAGGCTAAGGACGGTCGCGTTGGAAAAGGTCTCCGGCACCAGCAGCGGCCCGGTGAACAGCCAGACGATCACATTGATGATGATCAGGCTGATCGTGACATATTGGACCTTGATGTGTTTCAGGGAATTCGCGTCGTGCAGCGGTAGGAACATGAGATCCCCTGAAAGCATGGTAGCGTGGCGAGACTAGCGGTTTTTTCCCGGAACCCAAAGCACATCCGACTTGCCCTTGCCGTTCGCCCAGCGCGCCGCGACGAAGAGGAAATCGGAGAGACGGTTGATATAGGCGAGCGCTTCATGACTGACGGTCTCGCCTTCCATCCGCGCCAGCTCGACCATCTGCCGTTCGGCCCTCCGCGCGACCGTGCGGGCAATATGCAGTGCTGCCGCCGCTCCGCTGCCGCCGGGCAGCACGAAGGAGCGCAACGGGTCGAGATCGGCGTTCAACGCGTCGATCTCGGTTTCGATCCGGGTTACCTGTGCTGCGATGATGCGCAGCGGTTCATAAGGCAGCGTCTCGCCCGTATCCGGTGCCGAGAGATCGGCGCCGAGGTCGAAGAGATCGTTCTGGATGCGCATCAGCATCGCATCGAGCGCCGCGAACTCGGCGGTATGCTGGCGCGCCAGGCCGAGGAAGGAATTTGCCTCGTCGATGGTGCCATAAGCCTCGACGCGCAGGTCGCTCTTCAGCCGGCGCGGCCCGGTGGTGAGCCCCGTCATGCCGTCGTCGCCGGTCCTCGTGTAGATTTTGTTGAGCCGCACCATGGGTCAGCGACCGCCGCCGGTGAACAACAGCGTCAGCATGATCAGAACGATCGCGACCGCCTGCAGGAGCACGCGGGCCTGCATCAGCTTGTTGGAGGTGTTGCCGTCGCCGCCCCTCATCATGTTTATAAGGCCGCGGATGAGAACGACAGCGACGAGGCCCATGACGAGCAGCGTCAATCCGGTCATAAAACTGTTCATGTGAATACCCCTCGTCTTTCCGTCAGCCGAGTCGGCCGATGATGCGATAGAACAGACCGGCCGGAAGTAGCTTCTTCAGAACCGCGCCCTGTTTTGCCGGCTGTGTCACGATGTAATGCGGCTTCGGCTTCTTTGCCGTCAATGCGCGTTTCAGCGCAGCATAGACTGCGTCTGGCCCGAGCTTGCCTCTGGCGGGTGCGCTCTCGCCCTTCAGCCGCCGCATCTGCCGTTCATACTCCCTGGCATGCACCGAGCCCTTCAGATCGATGAAACGCTCGACATAGGCGATCGCATTGGCGGTGAAGCGCGATGTGATCGGCCCGGGCTCGATCAGGCTCACCTCGATGCCGCTTCCGGCAAGTTCCATGCGCATCGTCAGCGTCAGGCCTTCGAGCGCAAATTTCGACGCATTGTAGGCGCCCCGCCACCTGTACGGCACGATGCCGAGAATTGAGGAACATTGCACGATGCGGCCGTGACCCTGCGCCCGCATGGCCGGGATGACCTGCCGCGTCAGGTCGTGCCAGCCGATGACATTGGTTTCCAATTGTAGGC
Source organism: Pararhizobium sp. LjRoot235 (assembly GCF_964254145.1). Classification (NCBI taxonomy): domain Bacteria; kingdom Pseudomonadati; phylum Pseudomonadota; class Alphaproteobacteria; order Hyphomicrobiales; family Rhizobiaceae; genus Pararhizobium; species Pararhizobium sp. LjRoot235. Next base: position 1,093,607 of record NZ_CAXUSP020000001.1, read on the forward strand.
GAAGAGCTTCCACCGGTAGGTCCTCGACTGCGCCAGCCTGGCCATAGGCGCCGTTGTTGAACAGTGCGTCCAGCCTGCCACCCGTGCGGGCAAACACCTGTTCCACAAGAGAATATATGGTGTCCGTTTTGGTATAATCCATAAGGAAGGTTTCAATACCGTCGTTTTCCAGGGACCTGAGATCCTCCACCCGCCGGACGGTCGCAAACACCCTCCAGCCGTCCCTGGCGAGTGCCCTGGCGCACCAGGCGCCGATGCCGGAAGAACAGCCGGTGACGATTATCGAGGGACGGTCGGTCATTCTGGTCAAACCCTGTAGAAATTACCGCCCGGTTTCCCATATTCAGGAACGGGTTACAATCGCAGAGAACCGCTGAATCAGTTGGAGAGAGAATGCCGGCCTTCATTCGCATAGCCTGGAAGGTCATTTTCGACGCGCTCTGGCATTTCAGCGAGGATGACGGCTGGGCGATGGCAAGCCATGTCGCGCTTTCCACCCTATTGGCGATCTTTCCCTTCCTGATCTTCGGCACGGCGCTCGGCAGCTTTCTCGGCGCTGACCAGTTTGCCACCACTGCCGTGCATTTCATCTTCGATACCTGGCCCGAATCGATCGCCAAGCCGATCTCCGACGAGGTGGTTCAGGTGCTGACCATTCCGCGCGGCGGACTTCTGACCATATCGGTGCTTGCCGCCGCATATTTCGCATCGAACGGCGTCGAGGCGCTGCGTGTATCGCTCAACCGCGCCTATCGCGTCGCCGAAAGCAGGCCCTGGTACAAGACGCGCGTGGCGAGCCTTGGTTTTGTACTGGCCGGGGTGCTGGTGCTGGCGATCGTCAGCATCCTGCTGGTGGCCGTGCCGCTGGCTGTCCGTTATGCCGGGACCTACCTGTCATGGTTCAACAATCTTCTGGCATTGCTCGATAGCTGGAGCCTCGCCGGCGTCTTCGTCATGCTGACGGCGGCTCTGATCGTCAGCCATCTCTGGCTTCCCGATGGACACCGGAAAATCCTCGACGTGCTGCCGGGTATCGTCCTGACGCTGATCGCCTGGTCGGTCGGCGCCTATATTTTTGCCTCCTATCTTGCCACCTTCGCCAACTATGTTTCCACCTATGCCGGGCTCGCCTCGATCATGATTGCCCTGGTCTTCCTCTATATCGTCGGCGCGATCTTCATCATCGGTGCGGAGATCAACGCGGCGATCCTGAAATACAAGGTCAAGCGCATGGTGATGCGCAGCTTCAGGGGGACGAAGGAAGAGGCTCAGACGACGCAAACCGGCAAGGAAAATAGCCTATAGGATCAACGCCCGAACATCGTCTGGTGTTTTTCCGGCATCGCGGAAAGCCGCAATCCCCGTGTCCTTGTTGCTCTTCGACAGTTTTCGCCCGTCCGGCCCTAGGACGAGGTGGTGATGATGGTAGACGGGCTCGGGAAGATCGAGTAGCCGCTGCAGCAGCCGATGCACCGAGGTTGCATGATAGAGGTCGCATCCGCGCACCACATGCGTCACCCCCTGCAGCGCGTCGTCCATCGTCACGGCGAGATGGTAGCTCGAGGGCGCATCCGAGCGCGACAGGACGACATCGCCCCAGGCGGCCGGATCGGCAGTGATCTGTCCCGTTTCACCGTTCGGCTCCGCGCCGGTTTCCTGCCACGTTAGCGGTGCGTCCAGTTCCGCGATCGCCTTGTCCATGTCGAGCCGCCAGGTATGCGGCTTGCCGCCGGCAAGCATCCTCTGGCGGCCGGCGGCTGATAGCTTCCGCTCCTCGCCGGGATAGAGCGGTGCTCCATCCGGATCGCGCGGCCAGGCCTTGCCCCTCGCTTCGAACGCGGCAACCGCAGCCTTGATCGCACCCCGTGTCAGAAACGCGGGATAGACCAGGTCCCGGTCGATCAATCGACCGAGCGCCTGCCGGTACAGATCGAGATGCTCGGATTGCCGGCGGACCGGTGTTTCCCATGACAATCCGAGCCAGGCGAGATCGTTATAAATCCCGGCTTCGAATTCCGGCGTGCAGCGGGTAGTATCGATATCCTCGATCCGCAGCAGCAAGCATCCGTCAGTCGCCCTTGCCATGTCATGATTGAGAATGGCCGACAATGCGTGACCGAGGTGAAGCTGGCCGTTGGGGCTCGGCGCGAATCGAAAGACCGTTTGTTTTGGCAATAGCGCGTTCATGTTTCTTCTTGCCACGGATGAACGCGCCGGACCATTTGTTTCACGTCTTTTGTGGGCGAATCGCATGAGCGCCGCTTTCGTTGGAGGACTGAGATGCGGATCATCCGCACGCATGAGGATATTGCCGCCGGGTTGCAGGGGCTGGTGATGCTCGATGCGCGGCTGGAGCCGGTGGTTGCCAAGGCCGGACCGGTGCCTTTGCGCCGCGCCGATCCGGGCTATCGCGGCATCGCCAATATCATCGTCTCACAGATGGTCTCCAAAGCCAGCGCTGCTGCGATTTGGCGGCGGATGGAGGAAAAGCTGGGCGAGATCTCGGCCGAGGCCGTTCTTGCCGCCTCCGACGAGGATTGCCGCGAGCTCGGACTGTCGCGCGCCAAGGCCGAGTCCCTGCGTGCGGTTGCAAGGGCCGTCACTCGCAAAGAACTCGATCTGGCGGCGATCTGCTCGATCGAAGGCAGCGCCGCTATCCGCGAAATGACGTCGATCAAGGGCGTCGGCCGCTGGACGGCCGAAGTCTATCTGTTGTTCTGCGCCGGTCATCCCGACGTCTTTCCGGTCGGCGACGTGGCGCTGCAGAATGCTGTCGGCCATGCGCTGACGCTGGAGGTCCGGCCCTCGGCGCGGGAGCTTGATTCGCTGACGGAACTCTGGGCTCCGTGGCGCAGTGTCGCCGCCCGGCTTTTTTGGGCGTATTATGCCACCGAGATGCGCCGGGACGGCCTGCCAGTGGCGCCGTAAGGTAAAAAGCGAATCTTTTGTTTCCTTTTTCCTTTTGGCTTCACAATCCTGACGCAACGCGCCTAATATAGAAGGTGCAGGTGTCGAATCGAGCAGGAGTATACTGGCTTGACGATTGCAGTCTCACCACACGGCCTTCCAGCGCTCGTGCTGAACGCTGATTATAGGCCGCTGAGTTACTACCCCTTGTCGCTCTGGTCCTGGCAGGACGCGATCAAGGCGGTTTTCCTGGACCGTGTGCATATCCTCGCAGAATACGACCACCAGGTTTCTTCCCCAAGCTTCACCATGCGCCTGCCGAGCGTCGTCTGCCTGAAAAGCTATGTGCAGCCGTCGCGCCATCCGGCCTTCACCCGGTTCAACGTGTTCCTGCGTGACCGGTTCGAGTGCCAGTACTGCGGCTCGCCGGATGACCTGACCTTCGACCACGTGATCCCGCGCTGCTGCGGCGGCCAGACCACCTGGGAAAACGTCGTGGCCGCCTGTTCGCCTTGCAATCTTAGGAAGGGCGGCAAGCTACCGCGCCAGGCGGGCATGTTCCCGCACCAGAAGCCGTTTCACCCGACGGTGCAGGACCTGCACAACAACGGTCGGCTCTTCCCGCCGAACCATCTGCATGACAGCTGGATGGACTATCTCTACTGGGATGTCGAACTTCAGCCCTGATAGCTTTGCGCCACGGACATTGATTGAAAGAGCGGCTGCATAAGCCGCCGATGCGTTATGCTTTGGCCGCGCCGCGCAAGGCGATGGCGGCCAGGATCAGGCTGGCGATGACGTTCCATCCCGCAAAGGAAAGCCCGAGAACGCGCAGGGCAGCATCCGTGCAGGAGGGGCCGTGCTTGCTGTCGAGATCGCCGAGCAGGTCGCCGACATCGGTCGACACGCCCGCGGCCGAGGTTGCGCAGGTCGCGGGGCCTTCCCAGAAATGCCACTCGACGCCGGCATGGTAGACGCCGAGCCCGGCGCCGACCAGCATCAGCATGCCGATGATGGCGAGCAGCGATCGTGTTAGCCAGACCGGCAGTTTCAGGATGGAGGTGACGATGGCGAGGATGCCGATCGGGATGCCCCAGTAATAGGGCGTGCGTTGCATCAGGCAAAGCGCGCAGGGGATATAGCCGCCAATATGCTCGAAAGCGAGCGCGCCGCCGACGGTGGCCGCCATGCCGAACGTAGCCACCAGGGAGGCGGCAAGGCCGCGGGCCGGCTGTGTCGAACTATTGCTCAAGGAAAGCTCCATCAGGCGTATCACGCAAGGAAACGATAGGCCGCAAACATGGCGATCAGCAGGCCGGCAACGGCCGCCGCCAGCATGCCAAGCCGCTTTTCGATGAAATGGCGGATTTCCTCGCCATAGCGGCGCAACAGCCAGGCGAGCACGAAGAAACGCGCGCCGCGGGCGATGATCGCCGAAATGATGAACAGGCCGAGATTGATATTGGCGGCGCCGGAAAGGATGGTCACCACCTTGATCGGCGGCAGATGCGCAAGGCCGGAGGTCACCAAAAGCAGCACGAGCGTCTCGTAGCCGACCGACGCCTTCAACTGCTCGAAGGCTTCCAGCTTGCCGTAGAAATGCAGGATGGGCTTGGCCAGCGTCTCGAAGGCGTAATGGCCGATATACCAGCCGGCGATGCCGCCGAGCACCGATGCCGCCGTCGCAACGAGAGCATAGCGCCAGGCGCGCTCCGGCCGGGCCAGTGCCATCGGCAGGAACAGGACATCGGCGGGAACGAGGAAGATGGAACTCTCGACGAAAGCAATGACCGCCAGCCAGACTTCAGCGGATTTCCGGGCGGCAAGCGACATTGTCCAGTCGTAAAGGCTGCGAAGCATGCGGGCGTTCCAGTTAATCTCGAAGCCTTTTAGGCAGGATTGCCGGTGCTGTAAATGATGCGCTGCAGCTGCGAAGCGCACAGTTTTGTGATTCCGGCCGGCCCAATCGTCAAAATCCCGGTTGACCGGCCCGAAACGCATCGTGTACACGCTTTTTTGCTACCTCAGAGGTATCCGTGCCCCATTGGCGGAACTGGTAGACGCGCTCGACTCAAAATCGAGTTCCGAAAGGAGTGCTGGTTCGATTCCGGCATGGGGCACCAACCATTCATTTCAGGCGTGGTTTTTCCTAGTTTTTCGCCTTTTTTGTCCCATTTTTATCTACCCCTAGAACAGGTGGGACAATTTCAGTGCTATTTTGTGCCGGACCGAGTTTGCCGATAAGACAGAGCGATCGGCTTTCTTGATGCAGTCAAAGTCAGGCCATCCGTGATCACGGGCCGCCGCCTCAATAATAGTAGCAGGTCCAGCGGCCGCACCAGTAGTGATAGCGAGGCGAGCTTGCGGCCGCGGCGGCCGCGAGTCCCACGACGGCTGCGCCGACCAGCACCGCCGCCGCTGCCTGATTATTGGCGGCCGTCCGCCGTTCGCGCTCGCCGTAAGTGTAGAACATGCATCGCCGATGGTCATCGGTGCCCGGCTTGTAGCCGAACATCGTGCACTTCTGATCGTCCACGCCTTGTTCCATCGCGGTATACGTCGTGGCAGACTGGCACCCGCATAGCAAGGCCGCACAAATAGCAAGACACAGTCCCCGCTTCAATTCCCTAAACGTCGCTTTCAACTTAAACGCCCCCATACGCTTACAACCAAGCTTTGAAGCGTCTCACAACGCACGTCTTCGTCAAGGATTAGGGGCATCGCCTAATTGAGGTAAGAGCCACCGCTAAGGCGGCGAAGAAGTCCAAGGATGGGCATGGAGCACGATCAGCAGCATAGCAGCATACGCACCGCTTCGGGGGGACATCGCAGGAGAAAAACATGGCGTTTTGGCACAATGCTCGCTTGTCCCACATTCGGATACGCCATTGAATTTGCTCAGTTACCGCACTTCGGCATGGGTACCATATTTTTTTGCGCGATGCCGAAAGCCGACCCGTCGTCGGCCAGCCTTTTCAACCGAGCCAAATCGCCGGGCAAGTGGCGAAAGAGAATGCGATTGCGGCCTTGCGCTTTGGCGTCATAGAGCGCGGCATCGGCGATCGACAGCAGGAGGCCCGGCTCTGCCTGCAAGATGCGCCCCTGCGCGGAACATATACCGATACTTGCGGTCACCCTTCCGAATTCACTCTGGGAATGGGTGATGTTCCTTTCATTCAGACGCAGGGCGAACTGCTCGGCAACGACGAGCGCGCCCGCCTCGTCGGTGTCCGGTAGCAGGACCACGAATTCCTCGCCGCCATATCGGGCAACGATATCGGTCGACCGTTTTGTCGCATGGAGCAAGCACTTGGTGGCAATCTGCAGGCATTGGTCTCCCGCCGGATGTCCATAGGTGTCGTTATAGGCCTTGAACCGGTCGATATCGATCATCAGCAGACTGAGCGGTATGTTGGTTCTCACGCTTCGTGCCGCCTCGCGCGCAAAAGCCTCGTCGAAGGCCCGGCGATTGACGAGGCCTGTCAGCCCGTCCGTCTCGGCCAGGCTCTTCATTTGCTCGGCCGACAGCCTGAGTGCCTTTTCCGCCTGTTTCATCGCGGTGATGTCCGAGACGACGACCATCGCGGTCCCGTCTTCGGCAAGCCTGGTCCTGATGCTGCGCCAGTCTCCGTTGTAAAGCTCGACCTCTTCGTCCTTGTTGGAATGCAGGGTGGCACCGGCCATCGCGATCCAACTTTCCGCTGCGTCATCGGGCAGATCCAGCCGCTCGCAGGTTGCGATCGAGCGGCGCAGGATATCGCGGATATGTGCCCCGATGACGCGGGCATCCGCAGATAGCGGGAAGGCATTGCGATACTGCTCGTTGCAAAAGAGAAGGAAGCCCCTTTTGTCGAACATGGCAAAGCCGTCGGACATGCCGGCCATGGCGTGCGACAGCAAGTTCTTGCTTTCCTGCAGTTCCCGTTCGAGCGCAGTGCGTTCCGTGATGTCGCGTGTAACGCCGGCAAGCCCGATGACACGTCCTTCCCTGTCCCGGAGGGGGACCTTGGAGGCCAGCATATACCTGTCCCCGATATGCTCGACGGAATTGACAAGCGGCAGCTCGGTGCGCATGATCTCCTGTTCGCGGTCATATAATTCTTCGGCGAGCGGCCGTTTCATCAGATGGAAGTCAGTCAATCCGAACATTTCTGCCGGCGTCTGAAACCGAAAAAGGCGGACCATGTTGTCGTTGACGGTGATGAACCGGCTGTCCCGATCCTTCACGTACAGATAGTCGGGCGATTGCGAAAATGCAGTCACCAATATGCTGCGCTCAAGCTCCAGATGCTGCGTTTTCAACAGGATGAGACCGCAGGCGGCTATTGCAATACAGTTCAGCATCACCATGGGCTGGCCGACCATGATCAGCGTGTTGGCCTTCGACAGCGTGGGAAGGGCCGCCATCAACACAACGAGCGTGGTTCCGGTTGCCACTGTCAGGAGAACGATGTCGAGGAACGTTGGCGACCTCTTCCTGATGAGGAAATGGGCGATCAGACCAAGACCCGCGACAGCGCTGATTGCCGCGATACCGTCGACGGCGCCGGCGCCGCCGACCGTAGTGCGGAAAATGATGGCAATCGACGCGGCAATGATCGCGGCGACCGGCCCTCCAAACAGGCCTGCGAGCGCGAGTGGCGAGAAGCGCAGATCGATATAGATGCCGGGATTGAATTCGGTTGCGAGCAGTATGGAACCGATCGACGTCCCGCCGGTCATGGCCCCGAAGACGAACTTTCCGTATCCGTCCAGCCGCCGCTGGAACCAGATCGACACATGCGCCCAGATCGAAATCGCCAAGCATACAAATGCAAGGTTACCGGCAAGTTGCCCCCAGATGCCATTCATCGCCTGCATCGGCCTTCTATCATATCTACAAAAGAGCTTTAGGCAGCAACTGGTGTGAGTTTTGTTAATCGGAAAGCCTCGACGATGAATAATTCTCGGGGTTTGCGCCATTACTGTTTGATTTGGGGCGCGGAATATTGTGATTTTGTCACGCATCCGTGAGCGCCGTGACAAGCGGCCGGAAATGATCCGGAATGGCGCGGAAAGGCTTGGACGACATCGGCGTGAACCGCTCCTTCGTTTCGAAGCCTTGCATCAGACTTCCGCGCCGCCAAATTCAAAAGCTGAAGTATCGCCCTGACGGAAATGTGGGGACCGGCAACGTCAGCATCCCACTGTGGCCGAAACGCTGCAGCCATTGATTTCAGAAGGTGCTAATGCTCAGTCGTGAATGCGGCGCGACCTGATCCACCCCGCGCGTTAGTTCGCGGGGTGGTGCGTCTGCCAATGGTCGGCGGGCAGGGTATGCCACAGACCCAGGGTTTGTGGACGGCGCTCTGCTTTTTTCAATCCCGGCGTCTGACGGTGTCCCGTTCGAAGCTCGGCGTCCAGCCGCGGGTAAAGCCGATGCTCATGGCAATCTGCGTCAATGCCAGTTGCTCGCGCAGATGACGGCAGTCCTCGATAAGCGTGCCGATCGTCGCCCGAACATCGCCGTCGTGAAACGCCAGCGCGGCGGCAATCTCATCGACCGGCTCGGAATATTGAATGTCATGCGCAATGGCGCCGATCGTCGACACGGCTCCTCCTTTCCCCTGTGCTGAGACAGTGGATATCCTGTGGATAAATCGTCAAATTCGGCGGCCGCATCGCTGCAGATGTTCTCATTATGTTCTCCTTTGGGGGAGAGTCAATGGCCGTTTGGGGAACCTATTATTCACGATTCCGTTAGTAGTTATGTCTCACGAGCTAGATCGAATGCAGGAGGCGGAGATGAAAAGTGTGGTTAATAGATTTTTCGCTACGGCGTTGGTTGTTGCCGGTGTCTTGACCGCGCTGCCATCTGCTCCGTTGGCACAATCGTTGGACTTGTACATTGGACCGGGCGGTCCTGACATGGAATTCCGGGAGCCATATCGGAGGGAGTATGAATGGCGACGCGGCTGCAGCGAACGGCAAGCCATCCGCCGCGCCTACAGGCTCGGAATGCGTGATCCCGCGATAGCATCCATAGGACGCCGGCAGATCGTCATTGACGGTATCGGCCGCCGCGGTGAATACACGACGCTGCGCCTTGCAAATCGCGAAGGCTGCCCTCGCATAGGATGAGGGACGCGTCAGCGTGCTTTGGGATTACAGCCGATCGATTGGGCGGGGCCGGCGCGGAAACACTTTACAGAAGCGCCAGCCCCTATGGCCTTAGCCGACAAGGGCAATTTATCATCTTCCGGTTGCAGTAAACAGCGCGGGCAGAGGTCGTAGGAACTACCGCTTTAGGGTAGTGAACAATGCCAGCGACGGATGCGGGCCGTATTTGCCGCGCTATGCCTTGATCGAATAGGTTCGGCCTATACAGCGAAAGCATTCTTGACGTGCCTCTCTTTTGCGAGAGGCGCTAGCGGGGTCCGGCCATGGGCACCGTAGATTTTGCTTGTTATTTCAGGTTTTATCGCTGTCGTCGCGCCGGCAGATGAACGCGACGCGGAATGCCGGAGGATCACGGGGGCGATGTGACGCGACAAACCAGCGTCCCGTGCGTTGCCTCTTCGTGGCCTTTGATATGAAAATCTGGCCCAACCACGACGTACGTCCGCGATGAATGGATTGAGGCCGCGCGGGGGTGTCGGCAAAGGAGCACGACAGGAGAATTCTTGTGGGTAGGACATTGACGCTCTTAGTTTCACTTTGCCTGAGTACCCCGGCGTGGTCGCATGACATTTATGAAGTCGCTTGCTGCGCGGAGCGCGATTGCAGACCGATACCGGCAAGTGACGTGACGCCAACCAAGGGCGGATGGCTCGTGAGGACGACCGGCGAGGTCATCAGCTACAACACTTGGCCTCTCAAGCGGTCTCCCGACGGTCAGTTCCATCGCTGTGCCGCTTTCAACGATTTCGGCCCCAAGGGACGAACCAAGTGCCTCTACATCCCGGACATGGGGGAATGAGGCGGTATCGAATGGCCTTGCGACATCGACGGAATAGCGTGGGAAAAGTGCGTTCGGTTGATGCGCGCGATAGCTAGCTTGCTTAACCGAAATACAACCGCCCGGCGTGTTCGCAGGGAGTATTTTAGGCCGGTTGCCTCAATTCAGCACAGGTCAAGCAGGCTGTTAACCGCCACTCTGCATCGTGATTGCAAAACTTCCTATAGATGATCAGTCTGAGGTCGATCAGTCCCCCTATCGGCACATGGAGATCGAATATGTCCCAGTCTGTTACGTCCGGCGCCCGTTTCGATGATGTGGAAGCGCTTTCCGGCGCCCTGTTCTCCTGGTGTGCGGAACGAAGCATTCGCCTGCGCAGCCAGGAGGGCGTCAGTGCCGCCGGCGCGGTCATCGACCTGTTCTTTGCAGGTTACACGACGCAGGATGAAATACTCGGGGCGCTGAGCGATCGGCACGGCCGCGAGGTCGCATTCGCGTCGTGAGACGCCTTCACAGCACAGGCCGTATGTCGCGCCGATGCGGCTTACTCTACCGGGAAAAAGGACGTAAAGGTCGTCATGCCAGCATACTCCAGACCACTTAGCTAAACTGTGTTTTCGAATATTATCGCGGTAAAGTCGCAAACCCAGGGCCGGCGTTACGTCCAGAGTTGAAGTCGCTCCCACAGAAGTGTTAGGTGCGCCGCAGCGACACCTCTTCCGGCGGGCTCATGCTTCCGATCTGCGATACCTATACGAACCTGCGACGGGACTTCCGCTGGCAGATTCCGGAAAAATTCAATATCGGCACCGCCGTCAGCGATGCCTGGGCAGCGCGCGAGCCGGAGCGGGTCTGCCTCCAGCATTTCAGTCCCGACGGGGCGCATCTGTCGCTGACCTATGGCACCTTTGCCGCGCGGTCATCCTCGTTCGCCCATGGACTTCAGGCTGAGGGTATCTCGCCGGGAGACAGGGTCGCGATCCTTTTGCCGCAGAGCTTCGAAACGGCCATCGCTCATGCCGGCATCTACAAGCTCGGCGCAATCGCTCTGCCGCTGGCGCTGCTGTTCGGGGTCGAGGCGCTCGAATACCGGTTGCGCGATGCAGGTGCCGCGGCGGTCATCACCAATCGTTTCGGCCTGGAAAAAATCGCGGCCGTCCGCGCGCGGTTGCCGGATCTGAAATGCGTCGTGCTGGTCGATGCCGAGGCGCCGGAAACCATCGCCTTTGCCGCGCTGGCAGAAGGCCATGCACCGGGTTTCGCCGCTGCCGACACGACACCGGACGATCCGGCGATGATGATCTACACCTCCGGCACGACCGGGCCGCCGAAGGGCGCGCTGCACGGCCATCGCGTCCTGCTTGGCCATGTCCCCGGCTTCCAGTTCCATCACGCCTTCCTGCCGCAGCCCGGCGACCGGATGTGGACGCCGGCCGACTGGGCCTGGGCGGGCGGTCTCTTGAATGCGCTCCTGCCGTCGCTTCTGCTGGGCGTGCCCGTCGTGTCGTCGCCCGGGCAGAAGTTCGATCCGCACATGGCCTTCCGCATTCTGGAGGAGATGGAGGTGCGCAACGCCTTCATTCCGCCGACAGCCTTGCGGCTGATGAAGGCGGTTGAAAATCCCCGCTCTCTCTACAAGCTCAACCTGCGTACCATCGGCTCGGCCGGGGAGGCGCTCGGGCGTGAAACGTGGGAGCAGGCGAGCGAAGCTTTCGGCGTGCCGGTCAACGAGTTTTACGGTCAGACCGAATGCAACATCGTCCTGTCATCGGCTGCCAATCTCGGCGTGCTGAAACCTGGCTCGATGGGCAAGGCAGCACCGGGCCATGACGTTGCGATCATCGACGCAGAGGGAAGGGAGCTTCCGGCCGGCACCGTCGGTCAGGTTGCGGTGCGCCGGCCCGATCCGGTGATGTTCCTCGGCTATTGGCGCAACCACGCGGCGACGGCTCAAAAGTTCATCGGCGACTGGATGACGACCGGCGATCAGGGCGTTCAGGATGCTGAAGGCTATGTCACCTTCTTCGGGCGTGACGACGACGTGATCACCTCCTCTGGCTACCGGATCGGGCCTGGCGAGATCGAGGACTGTCTCGCCGGCCATCCGGCCGTCCAGCTTGCAGCCGCGATCGGCAAGCCCGACCCGGTGCGCACCGAAATCGTCAAGGCCTACGTGGTGCTGAAGCCGGGGCATGCGGCGAGCGCGGAGCTTGCCGCCGATATCCGCGACTGGGTCAAGACGCGGCTGTCGATGCACGAATATCCGCGCGAGATCGAATTCCTCGATAGCCTGCCGCTGACAACCTCTGGCAAGGTCATCCGTCGCATCCTGCGCGACCGGGCGATTGCGGAGGCGTGACTATTTCGAGCGCCGAGGTGAAAGCGATCTGATCTTGTCGCGCAGCAGCCGCGCCATGTTGCGGGTGTTGCGGTAGAGGTGGAGCTGGGCTGCGACCTGGCGCACATCGCGGTCGCGGTTTTGCGCAAGGCCGACCACCAGAGTGCCCATATCCTCCCGTTCCTCCCAGAAGCGGCTCATCACCGGATGGTCAGGCGTGGCGCAGCTGTCGGAGCGCATGATGTTGGCGTCGTCGAGATGCCATTCTGTCAGTTCGGCCATCAGCAGCTTGCCGGGCGAATATTTCGCATAGCGTTCGTCATAGGCCGTCTTCCAGGTATAGGCGTCGCCGGCCATCATGAAGACGATCATCGATGCGATCGCATGTCCGTCGAGGTCGAGCGTATGGATGCGCACGCTGTCGGCTTCGGCGAGGTTCGTGATCGCTTCGCGGGCAAAGGCGGCGCGATAGCGGTCGACCACCATGGCGGTGCCCTCGCGGCCCTTCCAGCCGCTCGCTTCCAGCGCCAGGAACTCCTCCATGCGCAGGCGGATATCGGCTGGCTGGCGGGCGACGGTGTAGGAAACGCTGCCGAGCGCTTCCAGGTGATTCCACTGGCGGCGCAATTCGCGGAAATGCGCTGGGCTGATCGCCTGGCGCAGATAGGTCTGGCCGTCCTGCAGGCTTTCCAGCATGGGCCGGGTAAACGTGTCGGTGACGGTCAGCGGCAGGTTGCGGCCGATGGCGACGGCGCGGGCGAGCTGGGCGAACTTGCCCTTCAGGCGGATGTCGGGAAGCACCAGCACGCCGGGCAGTCCGGCCGAAGGGCTGGCGAAGGCCTCGTAGAGGTTGTCGATGGTTTCGGCGGCCTCCTCGACGTCGAGCAGCGGCACGCCGAGCGGACCGAACGGGTTGGACCAGGCACGAATGATCGGCGCGCCGATCGAAAAACCGGGCTTCTCGATCGAGAATGGCATCAGGAAGCGGATGCGGCTGCGGCGCTCGTCATTGTCGCGGATCAGCGCCAGGCGGATGATCCGGTCCTCCAGGCGCGGCATGGCTGGCGCGAGGAAGCGGCCGGTAAAGAAGACGTTGGGTTCCATCGCCCGGTTGGAGAGAAAATCGAGTTCCGCCTGAAGCTCGTAGCCCTGACGCGCCGGATAAAGGCAGAGCTGCCGGCCGGGGCGGCCGATCTCGATGGTGTTTTCCGCGACCGGGCGATCGGGTGCCGGCGGAACCATGCCGCCAAGAATGCGCGCTGACCGGCTGTTGGCATCGTCCGGAATGTGCTGGTTGCCAGTCATGGTCGGGTGGCCTCTGCTTTGATGGGTCTGGTGTGCGGGTCGGCGAAGGCGAAGAGAACTATGCCGAAGGTGCGGCGAACCGCGACATGGAGAAGGATCGCCTCGACGACCATGGCGCCCGTCGTGGCGAAAGCCGCACCTGTCAGGCCGAACATCGGGATCAATGTGACGTTGAGCAGCAAATTGGCAACGAGGGCGCCGGCATAGAGGACGACGCACAGCGTCTGCCTGCCGGCCATGGTGAGAAACGCCTCGGCCGGGCCAACCAGCGCCTTGGCCATGATGCCTGCAAACAGGATCGCCATCAGCGGAAAGCCGGAGATGAAGGCGGGACCGAACAGCGACAGCAGAAAGGTGCCGCAAAGAAGGACCATGCCGCCGATGCCGAGCGACGGCCAGAAGGACCATTTGGCGCTTTCAACGGCGATGACAGCCAGCTGCTGGCGATCCGGATTGGCCATGGCCGCCGAAAAGCGGGGGGCCGCGGCCGCTTTCACGGAGAACATGACGAAATGTACCAGCGCCATCGTCTTTGCCGCGGCGAAGTAGATCGCGACGCTTTCGGGATCGAGATAGAGGCCGACGATGACGACGTCGGAATTGGTCAGCATGAAGCCGAACCCCTCGATCAGGAAGATCGGCACGGCGACGCGGATCCAGGTCCCGAATTCGATCCGGCGCGGCCCTTCGAGGTAGCGCCTGCGCAGCCGCCAGGTCAGGATGAAGAACTGGGTGACGCTGGTGAGATAGGTCGCGATCATGGCGGCGATCATCGCCGTCTGCGCGGTGTGCGCCTCGCCGATCGCCACGGCAAGCAGCATCAGCCCGAGGATGAGCAGGGGCCGGACGATATAGGTTGGGCTCAGCGCCGAGACCGCCCAGCTATGGGCGCGAGACGTCCCGTCCATGACATCGCCGAGCGCGATCATCGGCAGCGTGAAAATGCCGAGATAGAGCGGCATCAGATAGTAGTCGTTGATGCGTTCGCCAAACAGCCAGAGCCCGCCAATGCCGACGACTGCGAGCCCTGTCGCCGAGGCCAGCGCGAAGGTGCGCACTGTCGTCGTCAGTCCGCGGATTTCCGGCAGCGCTTCGCGGGCGTGGTACTGCGGCAGGAAGCGGATGATCGCCGTGTGGAAACCGAGGCAGGAGAGATTGCCGAACAGCACCACCAGCACCCAGACGAAGACGAAGATGCCGTATTCGAACTCGCCGATGAGGCGGGCGAGGATGATCTGCGAGACGAAGGCAATGGCTGCGCTGACGACGCGGATGGCAAAGGCGACGAGCGCCATGCGCTGGGCAAGGTGCTTGGGATCGCTACTCACGAGGACAGGCCCGAGCTTGTTAAGCAGCGGCGACAGCCGGTCGCGCAATGCGGGCGGCAACATTCGTCCAGCCGTTTGACACGCTGCCATGAACAAGGAAGTACCCGAAACTACGCAAAACAGGATGCCAGTCTTGCCAGAACAGCGTTAACAAAGGGTGGAGAACAACACCGCGGCGGCGCTGCTGACAACGGCAATCGATATGCTATTGTCGGTTGCATTCGGCGGCTAAAGCAGCGTGCGTGAACCCAGCTCGCGTCACCGGGAAGATGGGCTTACCGGCTGAGGCAACAGCCTTGCTGTCGAAACTGGAGGTGATCTATGTGGCCAAAGCCATTTAGCATCACGCTTATCATAAGGAAAACCCGGACAGGCTGGTCAATGGCTGTCCGGGTCAACTTCAGGTAAGAACTCAGGCAGGCGGGACCGCAATCCCGTCTGCCACTCCAGAAATAAGCCTTGCGGCTTATAAAATCAAGCTCAGCGTCGGTTACGCCTCGAAAGCACCGTGGCAGTGCTTGTACTTTTTGCCGGAACCGCAGGGGCAGGGCTCGTTGCGGGAGACCTTGCCCCAGCTTGAGGGATCCTCCGGGTTACGGTCTGCCGGTGCGATGTAGGCGAGGCTGACGCTGTCGGCAAAATCATCCTCGCCGGTCAGCGGGTCGATATGGTGACCGACCATCTGCGGCGGTGCCGGTTGCGGCGCCTCTGCCGCTTCACGCACCAGTTCGACGCGCATCAGTTGTGCGATGACGGCCTGGCGAAGATTTGTCAAAAGTGCCTGGAACAGCTCGAAAGCTTCCGACTTGTATTCCTGCAACGGGTCGCGCTGGGCGTAGCCGCGGAAGCCGATGACCGAGCGCAGATGGTCGAGGTTGACGATGTGCTCGCGCCAGAGGTGATCAAGCGTCTGCAGGACCACGGAGCGTTCGACATACAGCATGATGTCAGGGCCGAAACGCTCGGCGCGATCAGCGGCGGCCTTGTCGGCCTCGGCGGTGATCCGCTCGCGGATGTCGTTCTCGTCGATGCCTTCCTCGGCCGCCCATTCGACGATCGGCAGGTCGAGGTTGAGCGAGTTCTGCACGTCGGCTTTCAGGCCGGCAACATCCCACTGTTCGGCATAGGCCTTTTGCGGAATGCGCTTGGCGACGAGGTCCTCGATGACCTCGTGGCGCATGTCGGCGACAGTTTCGGAGATGTCCGTCGCATCCATCATCTCGAGCCGTTGCTCGAAGATCACCTTGCGCTGGTCGTTCAAAACGTCGTCGTATTTCAGGAGGTTTTTGCGCGTGTCGAAGTTGCGGGCTTCAACCTTTTTCTGGGCACGTTCGAGAGCCTTGTTGATCCAGGGATGAACGATTGCCTCGCCCTCTTTGAGGCCAAGCTTTTGCAACATGCCATCCATCCGGTCCGAGCCGAAGATGCGCATCAGGTCGTCCTGCAGCGACAGGAAGAACTTCGAGCGGCCCGGGTCGCCCTGGCGGCCGGAGCGGCCGCGCAGCTGGTTGTCGATGCGGCGGCTTTCATGGCGTTCGGTTGCAAGAACATAGAGGCCGCCGGCCGCCAGCGCGATGTCCTTCAGACGCTGGACCTCGGCCTTGATCGCGTCTTCCTTGGCGTCGCGCTCCGGGCCGTGATCCAGGTCGCCGAGTTCGGCTGCGATGCGCATTTCCAGGTTGCCGCCGAGCTGGATGTCGGTGCCGCGGCCGGCCATGTTGGTGGCGATCGTCACCGCGCCGGGAACCCCGGCCTGCGAAACGATATAGGCTTCCTGCTCGTGGTAGCGGGCGTTCAGAACCTGGAAATTGGTGAAGCCCTCCTTCGTCAGCATTGCTGCCAGAAGTTCGGATTTTTCGATGGAGGTCGTGCCGACCAGAACCGGCTGCTTGCGCTCGCGCGAATCCTTGATCTCGGCGATGATCGCCTTGTATTTCTCTTCCGCCGTCCGGTAGACCTCGTCGTCCTCGTCGAGACGTTTGATCGGCAGGTTGGTCGGCACTTCCACGACTTCAAGACCGTAGATGTTGCCGAATTCCTCGGCTTCGGTCGATGCCGTACCGGTCATGCCGCCGAGCTTCTTGTACATGCGGAAGTAGTTCTGGAAGGTGACCGAGGCCAGCGTCTGATTTTCCGGCTGGATCGTCACTTTTTCCTTGGCTTCGAGCGCCTGGTGCTGGCCCTCCGAATAACGGCGGCCCGGCATCATGCGGCCGGTGAATTCGTCGATGATGACGATTTCGTCGTTGCGGACGATGTAGTCCTTATCCTTCTGGAAGAGCTTGTGGGCCTTCAGTGCATTGTTGACGTGATGGACGATCGCGACGTTCTCAACGTCGTAAAGCGTCTCGCCCTTCAGGAGGTTCGCTTCACGCAACATGTTTTCGAGTTTTTCCGTGCCATCCTCGGAGAAGTTGGCGGAGCGCTGCTTTTCGTCGATCTCGTAGTCTTCCGGCGACAGCAGCGGAATGAACTTGTCGATGGTGTTGTAGAGATCGGAGCGGTCGTCGAGCGGACCGGAAATGATCAGCGGCGTGCGGGCCTCGTCGACGAGGATCGAGTCCACTTCGTCGACGATGGCAAAGAAGTGACCGCGCTGGACCATCTGGCTGCGCTCGTACTTCATGTTGTCGCGCAGATAGTCGAAGCCGAGTTCGTTGTTGGTCGCGTAGGTGACGTCGCAAGCATAGGCCGCCCGGCGCTGGTCGTCGGTCAGGCCGTGGACGATGACGCCCGTGCTCATGCCGAGGAACGAGTAGACGCGGCCCATCGACGCGCTATCGCGGGTGGCGAGATAGTCGTTGACGGTAACGACGTGCACGCCCTTGCCGGCGAGCGCATTGAGGTACACCGGCAGCGTCGCCACCAGCGTCTTGCCTTCGCCGGTCTTCATTTCGGCGATCGACTTTTCGTGCAGGATCATGCCGCCGATCAGCTGCACATCGAAGGGACGCAGGCCCAGAACCCTAAGGGCGGCTTCGCGCACGACCGCAAATGCCGGAACCAAAAGGTCGTCAAGCGTCATGCCATCGGCCAGCCGCTTGCGGAATTCCACCGTCTTTGCGGCCAGTGCCTCGTCGGAAAGCGCCTTGGTTTCGGCTTCCAGTGCATTGATGGCATCAACCCGGGCGTTGTAGCTGCGCACACGCCGGTCATTCGATGACCCGAAAATTTTGCGGGCGAGGCCGCCGAGACTGACCATAAGAATGGTCCTTTCCTGTATGTCGCCAACGCGGGGGAATTTCCGCGAAATACTATGAAACGCCCGGAACTGTTCTGGACGCGAGGTTGCGTGACAGATAAGAGGGGGGTCGAATTATGTCAACGGGAGTTGAGGCGCGCCAAGCCTACAGAACGGCTACATTTGATGATGTGGAGCGTTTTCTGGCCGGCCGCGACCACGGTTCCGGATACCACAGGTGGAAGGTACGACGATGTTGAAATACAAGATGCTTGCGGCGGTTGCTCTGATCGCTGTCATGGCTGCCCAGACTCCGGCTAGCGCGCAAGATGCCGCCGATCCGGTCATCGCTAAGGTCGGCGACGCGGACATCCACAAGTCGGAGCTGGACCTCGCCATTACCGGTCTCGATCCGCAGCTCGCCCAATTGCCGGACGATCAGAAGCGTGCCGCAGCCCTTTCGGGTCTGATCGATGTCAAGTTGCTTGCCAAGGATGCCGCCAAGGAAGGTCTCCAGGATGAAGCCGCCTTCAAGCAGCGCATTGCCTACCTGACCGACCGCGAACTGCATAATGCCTTCTTCAAGAAGCATGTCGTCGATGCCGTCAAGCCGGAAGAGGTCAAGGCCCGCTACGAAGCGGAAATCGCCAAGATCACGCCGCAGGAAGAGGTCAAGGCCCGCCATATCCTGGTGAAGACCGAGGATGAAGCCAAGGCGATCATCAAGGACCTCGACGGCGGCAAGGATTTTGCGACGCTTGCCAAGGAAAAGTCGACGGACCCGAACAAGGCCGACGGCGGCGATCTCGGTTATTTTACCAAGGATCGCATGGTTCCCGAATTCTCCGAAGCCGCCTTCAAGCTCGAAAAGGGCAAGTATACGCAAGTGCCGGTGAAAACCCAGTTCGGCTTCCATGTCATCCTGCTCGAAGACAAGCGCAAGCAGGCTCCGCCGCCGCTGGAGCAGGTCGAGCCGCAGGTCAAGCAGCTTGTCATGCGTGACAAGTACATCGACCTCCTGACGACCGCCAAAAAGGAAACCGGTGTCGATATCACCGATCCGGCGCTCAAGAAGGCCTATGACGACGCCAACAAGGCCGAGACAGCGAAGTAATCAGGCCTAGGCGCCCCTCATCCGCCCTCCTTTTTTGAAAAGAAGGGCGGCCACCTTCTCCCGCAGGCGGGGAGAAGGGACAAGCGGCATCCGGCATCATCTCCTCCCCCGCCAAGCGGGGAGAGGGTTAGGGTGGGGCCCTTGATTTGGTAATCAACTTCTTCTTCCCGGCTTGCCGGGCTTTTTTCGTAAAAGGCTGACCATGTCCGGTTCCGTTTCTCCACTTGCCCCGAAATCCTTCGCCGACATGCCGCCGGTGCGTGGTGTCCGCATGGCGACCGCCGCTGCCGGCATCAAGTACAAGAACCGCACCGATGTGCTGCTAATGGTCTTCGATGAGCCGGCCGCGGTCGCAGGCGTCTTCACCAAATCGCGCTGCCCGTCTGCTCCGGTCGATTTCTGCCGCCAGAACCTGCCGGGCGGTATTGCCCGCGCTGTCGTCGTCAATTCCGGTAATGCCAATGCCTTCACCGGCAAGAAGGGCAAGGCTGCGACCGAACTGACCGCGCAATCCGCCGCGGAAGCGGTCGGTTGCTCCACCGGCGAAGTCTTCCTCGCCTCGACCGGCGTTATCGGCGAGCCGCTGGATGCGACGAAATTTGCGGGCGTTCTCAGCGACATGACGGTTCAGGCGACCAGCGATTTCTGGTTTGAAGCCGCCAAGGCGATCATGACGACGGACACCTATCCGAAGGTTTCCACCCGCAGCGCCGAAATCGGCGGCGTCATGGTCACCATCAACGGCATCGCCAAGGGTGCCGGCATGATCGCGCCCGACATGGCGACCATGCTCTCCTTCGTCGTCACCGATGCCGACATCGAGCCGGAAGCCTTGCAGCTGCTGCTGTCCGAAGGCACCGGCCCGACCTTCAACTCGGTCACAGTCGACAGCGATACCTCGACGTCCGACACGCTGATGCTGTTTGCGACCGGTGCTGCCGCCAAAGATGGCCAGAAGAAGATTTCGGATGCCGCCGATCCGGCCCTTGAAGGTTTCCGGGCCGCATTGAACGACCTGCTGCGCGATCTGGCCCTGCAGGTGGTGCGCGACGGCGAAGGTGCCCGCAAGATGGTTGCCGTCACCGTCGATGGTGCCGAAAGTGACCAGGCGGCCAAGCGCATCGCTCTGTCGATCGCCAATTCTCCGCTCGTCAAGACCGCCGTCGCTGGCGAGGACGCCAATTGGGGCCGCGTCGTCATGGCTGTCGGAAAGTCCGGCGAAACGGCCGATCGCGACCGGCTGGCGATCTGGTTCGGCGATATCCGCGTCGCCGTCGAGGGTGAGCGCGACCCGTCCTATTCGGAAGCCGCGGCAACGGCCGTGATGAAAGAGGAAGACATCGCCATCCGCGTCGAGATCGGTCTCGGCGCCGGAAAGGCGACCGTTTACACCTGCGATCTCACCAAGGAATATGTCGAGATCAACGGTGACTACCGGAGCTGAAGCAAGTGCAGGACATGATTTCGAAAGCCTATCTGCCGAATGTTCGCCGCCTGGAAGCCGTGGGATTTCGCGCCTGGCCGGCCGCGTCGGTGCAGTATGACGGCAGCTGGCTGATCCGTCTGACGGCAGGGCATGATTCCAGGCGGTTGAACTCCGTCAATCCGCTTGACCCCTCCGACTATCGCGATCTTGAAATCCGGCTCGAAAAGGCAACCAGGCGCTTTGCCGAATTCGGCCGGCCGCTGACGGTGCGGCAGACGCCGCTGACAGCGCCGCAGCTGATTGCACATATGGACGCGAATGGCTGGCCGGTGTTTTCCGAAAGCATCGTGATGATGGCCGACATCCCGCCGAACGACACCACGGAAGCGATCGAGCACCTGCCGCTGCGCGACGT
This sequence comes from Pararhizobium sp. LjRoot235, assembly GCF_964254145.1. NCBI lineage: Bacteria > Pseudomonadati > Pseudomonadota > Alphaproteobacteria > Hyphomicrobiales > Rhizobiaceae > Pararhizobium > Pararhizobium sp. LjRoot235. Next base: position 1,114,558 of record NZ_CAXUSP020000001.1, read on the forward strand.
CGGCCGCTTCGTCGATGCCCGCCTGCAAATCTGTGGCGAGAACGGCCAGGACAAGGCAGGCCTGAGCGATGTTATAAACGCCATCAAGCCGGAATGCGGCCTGTTTTTGTTTGAAGCGCCGGAACGTGGTCCGATCGCGGTTTCGCTGGCGGTTCACGACAACGATCTCGCCGGAATTCTTCAGGTCGCCGTCGCGCCGGACGTCCGGCGGCAAGGCGTTGGCGCATCGATCGTCAATGCCTCTTTGCGCTGGGCCCGCCTGCGCGGCGCCCGAACGGCCTGGCTCGCGGTCGAAAGCAGCAACGAGGCTGCGATTGCCCTTTATCGCAATTTCGGCTTCAGGGACGTCTACCGTTACGCTTATCGGCGTGCAGGAGCTTAAACGATGGATACGGCAAGCAGGAAGATTTTGCTGGTTGCGGCCTGCGCCCTGGTCGATAGCGATGGCCGCATCCTGCTTGCCCAGCGTCCGGAGGGCAAATCGCTCGCCGGTCTCTGGGAATTTCCGGGGGGCAAGGTGGAGGCCGGCGAAACGCCGGAGGAGACCCTCATCCGCGAACTGGACGAGGAACTGGGCATCCGCACCAAGGTCGCTTGCCTCGCACCGCTGACCTTCGCCAGCCATACCTATGACAGCTTCCACCTGCTGATGCCGCTTTACGTCTGCCGGCGCTACGAGGGCGTTGCCCACGGCCGGGAGGGGCAGGCGGTGAAATGGGTTCGCCCGAAGGCCCTGCGCGACTATCCGATGCCTCCGGCGGATGAGCCACTTATCCCCTATTTAATGGATTTGCTCTGATCAATTCCCCGAAAATTCGATTTCGTTAATCGAACATTTATCACCCTCACGCAAAATCAGCTTCAGTTAAGTGCCGGTGTCTACGGCTACGGGATGATTTCCGCGACTGGCACCGGTTGGTAGCGGCGCGGACATGGTTTGAAGCGGTGAGAGTGAACCGTTTTCAGGTCAGCGCAGGCATTCGAGAGGCGGACGATGGTTGACGACGATTTCTGGAGAACTGTTCAGGACAAGGACTTGGCGATGAGCCAGAGCCGCCGGACCGGTGTGCTCAATCTGTCGCTGCTGTTTGGAACGGCCGTTATCGCGTTGACCCTCATCCTGACGCCGATGCTGGCGTCGAAGACGGATAAGAAGGTGCTCGCGGATGCGCCGATCGACTACGACAATATCTCTACGGGTTCCATTCCAAGCAGCCCGAACAAACGCTATACGGTGCGCCGGAGCGTGTTGCAGGAAATGCCGGGCGCCGTCTGCATCGTTGATGGGGACGGAAGCAAAAGCGGCTGCTGATCGTCTCTGTGGGCCGGGCGTTTCCCGGTTCACGTTCGCTGCCAGCCTGGGTCGATAGCGGCCCGATCGTAACGTGCGCATGCCTGTCCTTTCGGATGACCTCATCCGCGGGATGTGCGCCAAGCAGGCTGGGAGCACATGAAGACATTCACTCGTTTCCTTTTCGACAAATCCGGTGCCACGGTCGTCGAATACGGCCTGTTGGCGAGCCTCATCTCGGTTGCGATGATTGTCGGTCTCGGCGGCTTTTCGGATTCCCTGCTGCTCGTCCTCGACAAGATCAGCACCGCCATCCACGGCGTCCCTTCCTGAGGCGTTTCACTGATCTTTCAGCGGCAGTTCCCGTGTGCTGAGCGCGTCCGACAGCCTTTGTTTCGCCGAGCCGGGCCTGAGCGGCTTTTGCTGGCTTTCATGCGGCGCCCAGCCGGAAATGTAGATGATCGAGAACGTCGCGCGAATGCGGCCGTCCGGGTCGGAAAACCGCTCGGCGTAGATTTCCGCCGCCCTCACGAAAAACTGGCGGGTGAGGGGCCTGCGGCTGCGCGCCGCGAGCGGATTGGTCATGCCCATGGCCCGAAGGTCCTTCAGCAGCGCAAACAAGGAATCATAGCGCACGGTGTAGGTCTCGGTGTCGGCGACCGGCAGGGTGAAGCCGGCCCGTTGCAGCAGCGCGCCGATATCGCGGACATCGGCAAAGGGAATGACGCGGGGGCTGGCGCCACCGGTCATTTCGCTCTCGGCCGCAAGCAGCGCTTCGCGCAGTTCCTGCAAGGTGCCGCTGCCGGGAATGGCGGCGAGGAAGAGGCCGTCCGGCTTCAGGGCCCGGCGGATCTGGATGAAGACGCCGGGCGTGTCGTTGGTCAGGTGCAGCGACAGCGGCGAGACAATGAGATTGGCCGATTCCGGCGCCAGCGGCACTGTTTCGAGCGAAGCGACCGAGACGGTGTCATCGGCCGTTGCGAAGATTTCGTCGGTTTCGACGCGCTCGATGGCCGAGACCTTGCCGGTTTCGGCGAGGAACGCGGCGGTCAGCCCGGTATAGCCATGCAGCTCGACGGCCTTGTCGAAGTGGCGCTCGACGACGCTCAGGCGCTCGGCCAGTTCGCGGCCGGCGATCTCCAGCAGGAATTGCGCCTTCGGGTCACCGTTGCGCAGCGCCCGTTTGCGGCGGGCTTCGATGAGCGTCTGATCGAACACGATATCCACGGTGGCTCTCCAAAATTCTGATCGCCAAAAAATCTGATCGCAATGAAACCCGACCGGCCGTAAAGTCAACCTCATGCGGGGCGAAGAGGCGGAAAATCCGGGGTGGCGGCTGGCCAGAGGCTTGCGCGGCCTGATGGCTGCGGCGGTCGACGCCGTCTATCCGCCGGTCTGCACCGGATGCGGCCGGCTGATTGGCCAGCATCGCGGCCTTTGTCCGGCCTGCTGGGCGACCTTGCGGCTGATCGAGCGGCCCTATTGCGAGGTTCTCGGCGTGCCGTTCTCGCATGATCTCGGCGCCGGCATTCTGTCCGCCGATGCCATCGCCAATCCGCCGGTCTTCGAGCGGTTGCGATCCGTTGCCATCCATGACGGCATTGCCCGGTCGCTGGTTCACGGTCTGAAATATCGCGATCGCACCGATCTCGCCATCATGATGGCCGCGTGGATGGTGCGCGCCAGCGACGGGACTGTCGAGGCCTGTGACGCGATCATCCCGGTTCCGCTGCACGCCTATCGGCTCTGGGGACGCCGGTTCAACCAGTCGGCCGAGCTTGCCCGCGCTATCGCCCGACTTTCGGGCAGGCCATATCTGGCCACCGCATTGATCCGCACCAAACGGACTGCGCGGCAGGTGGGCCTTGGCGCCACGGCCCGCGAGGACAATGTGCGCGGGGCGTTCGCCGTCACCGAGGCCGGCAAGACAGCGGTGTTCGGCAAGCGCATCGTGCTGGTCGACGATGTCTATACGACCGGTGCGACGGTTGCGGCGGCGACGCGGGCGTTGAAGAAGGCAGGGGTCCGGGATGTCACGGTTTTGACCTTTGCAAGAGCCATGTCCGGCCTTATATGACAGGAAACAGGATGCCGGCAGAGGGTCGGCGAAGGAGCAGGTCAAGACATGGCTTCGGTGGTCATCTATACCCGTCAGTTCTGCGGTTATTGTTCCGCGGCGAAGAAACTTCTCGAAACCAAGGGTGTGGATTTCGAGGAGCATGACGCCACCTATGCGCCCGAGGTGCGGCAGAAGATGATCGAGCGGTCGAACGGCGGCACGACCTTCCCGCAGATCTTCATCAACAACGCCCATGTCGGTGGTTGCGACGACCTGCACGCGCTGGATCGTGCCGGCAAGCTGGACCAGATGCTTGCCGCATAAGGAGACGCTTCGATGACGTTCAAGGCTGCAGCCATCCAGATGTGTTCCGGTGTCGATCCGGCGAAGAATGCTGAGACGATGGCCGGGCTCGTCCGGGACGCGGCGTCGCGCGGTGCGATCTATATCCAGACGCCGGAAATGACCGGCGCCCTGCAGCGGGACCGCGCGGCGATGAAGGCGGCCTTGCGTGACGAGAACGGCGACCTCATCGTCGCTGCCGCCTCCGGGCTTGCGGCCGAACTCGGCATCCATCTGCATGTCGGCTCGACGGCGATCAGCCTTGCCGACGGCAAGATGGCCAATCGCGGCTTCCTCTTCGGTCCCGATGGCAGGAAGATCTGCCACTACGACAAGATCCACATGTTCGACGTCGATCTCGACAATGGCGAAAGCTGGCGGGAAAGCTCGGCCTATACGCCGGGCGGCACGGCGCGGCTGGTGAACCTGCCCTTCGGCAAGCTCGGCTGCGCCATCTGCTACGACGTGCGCTTTCCCGAACTCTTCCGGGCGCAGGCGGCGGTCGGGGCTCAAATCATGTCGGTGCCCTCCGCTTTCATCCGCCAGACCGGCGAGGCTCATTGGGAAGTCCTGCTTCGGGCGCGGGCGATCGAAAACGGCATGTTCGTCATCGCCGCCGCGCAGGCCGGTCTGCATGAGGATGGCCGCGAAACCTACGGCCATTCGATGATCATCGACCCATGGGGCGTCGTTCTCGCTTCGGCCGGCGGCACCGGCGAGGGGGTGGTGCTGGCCGATATCGATATTGCCGCGGTTGCAGCCGCGCGTGCGAAAATTCCGAACCTGAAAAATGGTCGGACCTTTTCGCTGGAGGAAGTGCCGCTGCCCGCAGCGGGAGGTGTGGCTGCTTGATCAAATACACGCTTTCCTGTGACAACGGCCATTCCTTCGATGGCTGGTTTTCGTCGAGCGCCGATTTCGACCGGCAGGCGGAGCTGGGGCTCGTTTCCTGCCCGGCTTGCGGCTCCGTGTCTGTTGCCAAGGAACTGATGGCGCCCTCGGTTTCGACCAGCCGCAAGAAGGACGAGGCGAAAGTCCTGATGATGGATCAGGCGCGCAAGGAGGCGGTCGCCAAGATCCGTGAACTGGTGACGGCGATCCGCGAGAACTCCGACGATGTCGGGAACAAATTCCCCGAGGAAGCCCGCAAGATTCACTATGGCGAAGCCGAGCAGCGCGGCCTGATCGGCAAGGCGACGGCCGACGAGGCACGGGAGCTGCTGGAAGAGGGTATCGAAATCGCGCCGCTGCCGGTCCTGCCGGGCGACGTGAACTGACATGGCCGTGGCCGGGCGGCCTGCATCTGGCGATCTATAATTTCGGCCTGCATGTTGGCCCTGAAGGCGATCCGGCCGTCGAGGGCTTCGTTCTTCGCGAGCCTGCCAAAATCGAGGCTGCGGCGAGGGCGTCCGGTTTTGTACCGCTGAGCAGGCCGTAGACTGATAACTGGGGTTCAGCCCGGAACCGACTTGCGAAACTGGATGTAGCCCGAGCGTTCAGCGACCTTCTCATAAAGCGAGATCGCCGTGCCGTTGTCCGCTTGCGTCTGCCAGTAGACGCGCGACGATCCAGCAGTTGCCGCCTCTGCACAGACATGGGTGATCAGTGCTCCGCCGTAACCTTTACCGCGCACTGTCGGTGCGACAAAAAGGTCCTGCAGGTAGCAGGAATCGCTGAGGCTCCATGTTGAGCGGTGGAAGATGTAGTGCACGAGGCCCACCGCCTCATCGCCTGCCAAGGCAAGCGCTCCATACATCGGTTCGGCTTCATCCAAGAGGCGTGCCCAGGTGCGGTCATGGACAATGGCATCGAGTGTGCTGCCGTCGAAGTCGAGATATTGTGCCCACAGCGCACGCCATTGCGCTTGGTCGTCGTCTTGCAACATGCGGATCATTGCGTTCCTCGATCGCCTCTACAGCGCACACCTATACGTTGTGCGCCATCATGGCGCGAGCAGACCGTTGGCCGCGCAGATTGAAACGCCGCTTTTCGATAAAATCCCCATCCCGGGTAGGGCGGACAGGGGCCATGCTGCCGAGCATGCGCGCTGATTTTCAAAGAACCCTTCGCCGCCGATGGCGAAGCTTACGTCTCGACCGGCAGCGTGTCCGTTCGATCTCCGAGGCAAATAGCGGGCAGATCGATCTGTTTGCCGATGTTCAGTCGCTGAAAGTCTAACATGGGCGCAAAGGGCGGGGATGTTGGGCTTTCCCGATTCACGCAACAGGACGACGTGCAATATGACGAAATCGTTGGACGACGATTTCGTCATTACCGCAATAGTAGTCGATCAGGTAGGGATAAGGCGTCAGGAAAATGCGGCGCACGCCGGAAATGGGTGTCTTGCTGCCGGTATGGGGGTGGTGTCGCAGCAACGTCAAGATGATCATCAGGCGGGCTTCCACCTTGGCCGCCCCCTGGGGGGACTGTTCCGCGATGTACCCGAGCGCCTGATCGATTTGTTGAAGGGCGCGTTTTGAATAGCGCAGTCTCACAGCCGGTATTTGGAAAGGATGGCTTGCACCTCGGCTTCGGTGGCAAATTCGCCTCGGGCCATTTCGGCTTGAGCTTCGATCAAATCCGATTCTTCCTCCGGTGTCAGTTCGATCACCCGCGCATCGTCGCTTGCATAAGTCAGCATCATGCGGGCGATATCGTCCTGCATTTCCGGAGGGAGGTTCCGCGCGGTCGCCACCGCCTGTTCAAGAAGCTTTGTCATCTGTCCATTATGACCGTGATTGACCCACAAAAAAAGTTGAAACTGATACGTTGCTCAATACGATACGTCGATGCTGCGGAAGCGGCGCTGCTTCTTTGGGATATCGCTCTCCTTCACGCCCTTTTTGCCGTCATCGCTGAGGATCTGGACGAGGCCTTTTTCGGGATAGAAGACGAGGGCTTCCGCGGTGAAATCCCTGGGGAATTTGGTCGGAAGTTTTACCGGCGGCTGGTCGTCCCCGTCCCAGGAGTAGAGCGAGAATTTCTCGCCCTTGTCTCTCTCGCCCTTGTCCCTCTCCCCTTTGTCGGTCTGTGGGCCTGCAAGAACGAGATAGATTGGTGGCACAAGGCCGGTCCAGTCGATGCTGCGGATGCCGCGCTCGCCGAGATCAAGCCTGTGCGGCTTGCCGAAGCGTGGCTCCTCGCCGCGCTCGGTCACGGCGGCAGGGTTCATCAGGCGGAGTACCGGCGCCATCTTGTCGATGAGTGGTGCGCGAAAACCGATCAACAGGTAGCCTTGCGGCGTTGCGGCGAGGCCCTCGATATTGATGTCGGTCCCGGGACGGTGCAGTTCTTTCTTCAAATAGGCGCGCAGGCCTTCGAAGGGCGTGCCCAAAAGTTCGAGTGTCGGGCCGTCCGGTGTCTGCGCAATTCTGCTTGCGGCGAGAATAGAACGGTCCCTGGCGTTTCCGCCGTCACCGGGCCGGGAGAACGAGCTTATCCAATAGATCTTGTCGCCGATGCGGGCGGCGGCCTCGATATCGGATTTCCTGTTGCCGAGGAAGCTCTTGAATTTCAGCGCCTGCATGGGCTTGGCCATGCCGCGGCGGTAGATCTGGAACGTGTTGGTCTCGTCGCTGGCAACGACGAAATGGCGGTCGTCAAGTGCAACCGCGGCCGAGGCCTCGCAGATGCCGATATAGTCCATCGGCTCGGCCTGCGCATCGGCGACCGGGAGAATGCCGAGAGATGGAATTTTCATCGCGACAATCTCCTGTTTTGCGTCTTGCCAGTCAGGCCGGGCGCTTGGCCACCAGCATGTAGTTGACATCCATATCCTTCGAGAGATTCCATTGGTTGGCAAGCGGATTGAAGAAGACGCCGGTGCGGTCGGTGACCGTCATGCCGCTCGCCTCGATCGGCTTTTCGAGTTCTTCCGGACGCACCAGTTTCTCATATTGATGGGTGCCGCGCGGCAGCCAGCGGAGCACGTTTTCCGCGGCGAAAATGGCGAGCGCCGCCGCCTTTATCGTCCGGTTGATGGTGGCGACGAACATCAGGCCGCCGGGGCGGACCATCGAGGCGCATGTGCTGATGAAGAATTCGACATCGGCGACATGCTCGACCACTTCCATGTTGAGCACGACGTCGAAGGTCTCGCCGGCATGCGCCAGCGCCTCCGCCGTCACGGCGCGGTAATCCACGGTGACGCCGCTGCCGGCCGCGTGGGTCTTGGCGATCATGATGTTCTTTTCCGACGCATCGGCGCCGACCACATCGGCACCCATGCGGGCCATCGGCTCGGACAGAAGGCCGCCGCCGCAGCCGATGTCGAGCAGGCGCAGACCCTTCAGCGGCTGCGGTGCCTTGGCATCCCGGCCGAAATTTTCCGAGACGCGATTGCGGATATAGGTAAGACGGACCGGATTGAACTTGTGCAGCGGCCGGAACTTGCCCTTCGGGTCCCACCACTCGGCGGCCATGGCGGAAAACCGGTCGACTTGCGCCTGGTCGATGGTGGTACGCGCTTGTTCGCTCATGGCATTTACTCCGTGCAACAGGCTATCCCCGTGAAGTCGGACGATCGGGGGCGAAAGTCAAGGGTCGACGATGCCGCACGAGGGCGGCCTGCAAACAGCCGGAGGCATTCACGCGGCAGGTGCTGCCCGTGGTCTGCGTCAAGCTTTCGATCTCTTTGCCTTTGTGAGGTCGGCGGATCGGCCGGGGCACATCGGGTGCCTCAGTAGGTAATAGGTAGGTGACACACGATGTGCCCCGCTTCGGTGTCTTTTGCCGCGCTTCTCAGGTTCTTCTGCGCTTCTCCTGTCACGAGAAGCCTCCAATGCCCCGGCCCGGCCGCTTATCCGCCAGGCGTTTCAATAGGTGGGGCATGCCCTGGACCCTTGGACGGCAAAGCCGTCCGGCGGTGACCCGCCGCGGTGGGACATGCCCGGCACGCCCGGTTCATTTGCGAACCGGAGGAGAACCGCCTTTCACGCAGCCCCGGGGATTTCGCGCGCGTTTCGCCAAACCGTCCGGGCACCGGCCCCGCCTCGCCGGCAACGCAAACCGGTGTATCCGTGGTGGGACCGGAGGAGTATGGCATGGGCGCAAAAGACGGGGATGAGCGGGGATGATGTTGACGCGTTGCGATTGCCGAAATGCCTTTAGACCATGCGGGGGCTTAGACGGGAAAAGGGCGCCACCCCACGCAAACCGATACGCCGGATGGCTGAGGTCGCGCCGCGGCGGCTACACAGACCAAGAGCCCGTCACGTGTTGGTGGCGGGCTCCAAAATGGCTTGAGAATACATCGCCTCTAAAACGCTCTCCCCGAGTGGGAATCAAAAACGCTCTCGTGTTAAATGCCGTTCCGGTTTCGGCCAAGGCAACAGCCTATTAAAATTAGGCGTCGCTAATAAAAAAGTCCAATCACCATTGTCGGGCATGTGAAAGCGAGCGTGAGAGACTGCTGAACGAGATGCCAAGGCGGCGATTTTGCGGCGCGCAGGTGCGGGGCCGGCGGCGGACGCTCAGGTTCGGCTGATCGAAGCGCCGCCGTCGACGAGCATGGCCGTGCCGGTGGTAAAGCGGGAGGCGTCCGAGGCGAGATAGAGCACGGACAGGGCGATTTCTTCCGGCCTTGCCATCCGCTTCAGCGCATGCAGGCCTTCGACGAAGGCCAGCACTTCCGGCCCGGCGCCCGGCGCGTTGGTGAAGCTCGCAGGCGTATCGGTTCCACCGGGCAGGATCGCGTTGACGCGAATGCCCTTTGTGCCGAGCTCTGCGGCGAGGACTTGGGCCAAGCCGACAAGGCCGGCCTTGGCGGCGGCATAGGCGCTCATGCCCGGCATGCCGGCGGTATGGCCGACGAAGCTGGAGGTGAAGATCAGCGAACCGCCGCCGCGCGCCTCAAGGGCCGGCACCTGATGACGCGCGCCGAAGAAGGCGCTGGTGAGGTTGGTGTCGACCGTGTCGCGCCATCCGGCCGGCGTCAAATCCGCGATCGGCGCCATTTCTCCGGTGCTGCCGGCGTTGTTGAAGGCGATGTCGAGGCCGCCGAATGTTTCGACGGCGGCGGCCACCAGATCCCGCGCGTGGGCCTCGTCGCGGACATCGCCGTCGAGCGCGAGGGCTTGGCCGCCCTCCGCCTCGATTTCGGCGACGATTTCGGCCAGCGCGCTTTTACGGCGGCCGGAGACGACGAGGCGTGCGCCTTCGCTGGCGAAGAGCTTTGCCGTCGCACGGCCGATGCCGGAGCTGGCGCCGGTGATGATGGCGACCTTGTTGGAAAGCGTGGTCATGGTTGAATCTCCTCTTGGTGTTGCGGGAGATTCAATCGCAACAAGCGCTGTCCGGCGCCACCCGATTCCTGCGCGGCTTTGTGCGGGTCGGTCATTGGCGAGCCGAAGCGGGGACCGCCGCTCCGGCTTCGTTGGCCGTAAGTAAATTCTTACTCAATCCCGATCCGGAGCGCCCAGCGGGAAGTAGCTGCGGTACGGCCGGGCTTCGTCCACCGCGCGGGCAAAGGAGGGGCGGGCGAGCAAGCGGGCGCGGTAGGCGCGGGTGTTCTCCAGTTTTTCCGGGATCGGATGAACCCAGTCGGCATAGAATAGCGACGGGGCGGCGGCGCAATCGGCAAGGCTGAACTGATCGCCGGCGGCCCATTCGGATTTGGCAATGGCGCCGTCGAGCCAGGCATAGGCGTTGTCGAGCATGGCCTTGGCTTCCTTGACGCCCGTGGGGTCGCGGTCGGCTTCCGCGCGGATCTGGTTGAACACCACCTTCTGCATCGGCGTCATGACGTAGTTGTCGAAGAAGCGGTCCATCATCCGGGTTTTCAGCGCAGTGTTGGCATCCGATGGGACCAGGCGAACGGGGCCGGGATGGTTGAGCGCCAGATATTCGATGATGATAGTTGATTCCAGCACGGTCTCATCACCGTCCTTCAGGACCGGCATGCGCTTCAGCGGCCAGAGCGCGCTCCATTCGGCGACGATCTCCGGCGTCTTCTGGTCGAGCAGGCGCAGTTCGAACGGCGTGTCGTTCTCGTAAAGCGCGATAATGACCTTCTGGCAGTAGGCGGAGAAAGGGTGGGCGAAGAGTTGCGGTTTCATCTTGTCCTCCAACACTGGTTTCAATCGGCAACTAGTTGCGTTGTAAGATGAGTGATCCTATATTGCAAGCAGTTTAACATAGGGCGGACAATGGACATTGCACACCGGTCGGGATGCCCGATCAACCTGACACTGGAAATGCTTGGCGATCGCTGGAGCCTGATCGTCATCCGCGACATCATGTTCGGCAACCGCCGGCATTTTCGCGAGTTACTGACCCAATCGGAAGAGGGGATCGCCTCGAACGTGCTGGCCGATCGGCTGAAGCGGCTGACGGAGAAGGGACTTTTGTCGCGCACCGGCGATCCGAGCCACAAGCAGAAGGGGATCTACAGCCTGACCGAGCCATCGATCCAGCTTGTGCCGCTGCTTGCGCAGATGGGCGCCTGGGGGCGCAGGCATACACCGGTGTCGGAAGAGCTGTCGATCCGCGCCGAACTGCTGGAGCAGGGCGGGCCGCCGATGTGGGCGGCCTTCATGGAGGAGTTGCGCAGCCTGCATACCGGTGCGCCGGCGCCGCAGCGCTCGGTGTTTTCCGAATTGCAAGCGGCCTATCTGGCGGTGGTGGCGAGGAAGAAGGCCGAAACCTCCGCGGCCATCGGAGCCTGATGCCGGGGAATTGCGGTACATTTCCGCTCACCCAGCGTGTGTGAGCCGAGCAAGCGGAGGGTTGTCGCATGTTGGATCGAAGGCGATTGCGACAATCCCCCACTTCTCCCCGGCGGGGAGAAGTGCCGAGCGCATGCGAGGCGATGAGGGTTCTCGGCGATTTCGGCGCCAGCCGTCTCATCCGGCGCTTCGCGTCACCTTCTCCCCGCCGTGAGAAGAGGGAGCAGGCCGCAAATCCATATGCAATTGCCTGCGGGCAGGCGGGGCGGGCAAGCGGGAACTCGATGATCAATAGACTTCCGGCACGTGCATTTCCGGCGGCACCGGCTGGCGGATATAGTCGTCGTGACGCACGCGCTCGGGCAATTCTACGGTGGACTTGGGCACGTCCTGATACGGGATCTGGGTGAGGAGATGCGCGATGCAGTTGAGGCGGGCCCTCTTCTTGTCGACGGCCTGGACGACCCACCAGGGGGCTTCCTCGATGTGGGTCCTCGCCAGCATCTCTTCCTTGGCCTTGGTGTATTCTTCCCAATGGACGCGGCTTTCCATGTCCATTGGCGACAGCTTCCACTGTTTTAGCGGATCGTGGATGCGCATCTTGAAGCGGAATTCCTGCTCCTCGTCGGTGATCGAAAACCAGTATTTGATCAGCACGATGCCTGAGCGCGCCAGCATGCGCTCGAATTCGGGCACCGTGCGGAAGAATTCGTCGAGTTCTTCCGGCGTGCAGAAGCCCATGACGCGCTCGACGCCGGCGCGGTTGTACCAGCTGCGGTCGAACAGGACCATTTCGCCGGCCGTCGGCAAATGCGGCACGTAGCGCTGGAAATACCACTGGTTGCGCTCGCGCTCGGTCGGAGCGGGCAGCGCCACGGTACGGCAGACGCGCGGATTGAGGCGCTGGGTGACGCGCTTGATGGCGCCGCCCTTACCGGCCGAATCGCGGCCCTCGAACAGCACCACGACCTTGAGCTTCTTGTACTGCACCCAGTCCTGCAGGCGGACGAGTTCGTGCTGCAGCCGGAACAGCTCGCGGAAATAGACCTTGCGCTCAATCGTCGCCTCGGCTTCTTCCGACATGCCCTCGGCGACCAGTTCGTCGAGCCGGTCCTCTTCCATCTGCATTTCCAGCTCTTCGTCGAAGCTGTCGGCAATTTCCGCCTTGATGCGGCTGAGCTGGTCGATCATTGGTCAAATCCCCGTTGGTTGAAGGCACAGGAGCAGGGTTTGATGACAGGTATGTGACGGTGGGCGGCAGCGGCCTGCAGCGTGGAATTGCGGACATTCACGGTGACCGCCATTGCCGCTTCTTGCTGTGTCTGGTGGCATGTTCGCGAAAGATGAATTTGAAAATGTCGCTTAAAAAACCATGGAAGGTCTCCGCCGTCCATTGACGACAACCCTGCGAATGCATACCCATGGTTGAATCATCGGCAGGACTGTTCATGAAAATCCTTCGCATTGCCATTCTGGTGCTCTGCCTGCCGATCACAGCGGTTTTCGCACAGACGCCGGAAAATGATTCCGCACGGTTGCAGGCGAGAACGGAAGCGCTCTTCGAACAAGGGCGCGACCTGCTCGACATAAAGCTGTCCGTCGATCAGATGGTCGATCCCACGACCAATGCGCAGACTGTGACATCCATGATCGACCGCATGGCCGACGATGTGAAGACCATGGCCGGAGGGAATGCAAAGAGCGCCGAGACACTTACGGCTCTGAAGCGGTATCTCTATGAGGCCGGTGCCTGGAACGACAACAGACCCTTCCAGTACGATCTCGATCATCCGCTCGGCGAAAAGCCTGCAAACCGTTTGCTGCAACGCTACCTGACGACGCGGCGCGGCAACTGTATCACCATGCCGATGCTGATGCTGTCCGTCGGCCAGCGGCTGGGGCTGAAGGTGACGCTGGCCGAAGCTCCCTTGCATGTCTTCATCAAATACACCGATGACGATGGCGCTGTCTGGAATCTGGAAGCGACCAGCGGTGGCGGCTTTACTCGCGATGTCTGGTACAGGCAGAAGCTGCCGATGTCGGACAAGGCGGTCGCGAACGGCGTCTATCTCCGGTCCCTGTCCCATGGGGAATCGGCGGCACTGATCGCTTCCTTTCTGGTGGAGCGTCAGATCGACGCCGGCGCGTTCGAAAATGCGATTTCCGTCTCGGACGTGCTTTTGCGGCATTATCCCACCTTCGCCTATGGACTGGTGAAGAAGGGCAGCGCCTTTAGCGGCCTGCTGCGGCGGGAGCTGGCAGGGAAATACACGCGGATGGAAGACATTCCGGCCGATCTGAAGGCGAAAGCCGATCAGTGGTACGGGCAGAACATGCAGGCGTTCGCCAGGGCGGAAGCCATGGGGTGGCGGCCGCAGGATGGCCAGACAGAATGACGATCTGATTCCAGTGGGGACTTGTTCATGAAATGCTTTTCCGGCGGGTTTCTGACCCGCATTCTCAGCCTGCTGCTGATTTGCAGCATGTTATCCGTGTCCTTCGGCTCTGCGGCGAATGCGCGGTTTATCTCGCCCGACACCATGGACCCGACAGTGCAAGGCGTGGGCACCAACCGCTATGCTTATTCCGGTAATGACCCGGTCAATAAGAGCGATCCGAACGGCCACATGATGTCCAATGGGGACATCGACCGATATACGACGGATACCGGACCATGGGGCGGTGGCGTAGGCGGCCCAGGACGCGGTGGCAGTGGGGGCGGGTACGGCGGCGGCTGGTCGGTTGGCGGCTTTTTGAGCGGACTCCTTGGGGGAGCGTTTGGTCTGAACTCAATGAAAGGCTCCGAGAAGGACGATTCTCACGGAAACGGGCAAGTTGGGGGCAATTCCAATCAGGGGCAGCCATCTGCCGCTTCCGGTGGTGCTCCAGGCGGTCCGGAAGATGACGATAGAGACAGGAAAGACCCTGCAAAACATGAAGCATATAAAGATGAATTACGCGCAGATATGCAGAAACCGGCAGTAAGGGACCCCGAACTAAGGCGTATGATGGATGCAATGTATCGACCCGGCGCTAAGGTTGGAAGCGGGAGTACTGCCTCAGCGGTTCGTCAAGAAATGCAAACTGGAGTAAGTGTACAGGGAAGATTTCATACGCAAAAGGCAGGGGAAATGGCCGGAAGACTGGAAGGCTGGCTGAGCAGAAATCCAACCGCTTCGTCAGGAGATCGTGCCGCAGCAGAGAATACACTACGTGATTTGCGAAATGCTTTGAGCGGGAAGCCATAATGGAAATTACAATTTTTATAGAGAAAATGAAAAATCTTCTACCCGATACTTATCGGATAGAAGAAGAATTAGTGAAAGAGTTTTATCCATCTCCTCCAGGAATAAATTCACTTTGTTCCAGCATTGGATGGGCTATTGCAGAAAATTTCGAGTCCATCGAGGATATCCACGGCGTTTTTGATTTAATCGAAAGTGGGATGCGCGACGGGGACCATGACCTGAAAGACGCAATCGCGACTGGTCTGATTGAAGCGATAATTTCTCAAACTGACCATCACCCTGGAACATGGGAAAAAATTGTGCCACACCTAGGGCCGCTTTCTGCGGCCTACGCCATAGACTGGATCAAGTTCACTGAAACAGGGCAGATGTAAGTTTGGTCAACCATTGCTCCGGATCGTCTTTATCCGGTTTTCTGCCATTGGTCACATCGCGCTTCCTACCGAGCAGCTTGCCACGCTGCTCGGGCGTGAATTGTGGCAGCTCGACCGGCTCTTGACGGACTTCGCGCTCCTCCAGCCGCACCATCGTTTTCCGAACTCTGCCAAAGCCCATCGAGGCGAGCGCGCTGTGGCGCGATCCACCCGCCGAACCGATCTAGATTGCGTGCGACGACCTCGCGCCAGAGCTGGCCGCGCTCGCCTCGGCGCTCCAGCGCCATGGCGATATGGCCGATCTTCGGCTCCGTATCGCCGTCTCGTTTCCACGCTTCGAAATCCAGCACCTTTTGATAGATCCTTCTCCATTGCACGCCGCCCTCATTTTCGCTAAGAGACCGGCGACTTTGAAGAGACGGGCGCGGGTTTGCCGCGCGGCATTTTCGACCGGTAGAGGCATATGGCACGCATCGTTATGAAATTCGGCGGGACATCCGTTGCGGATCTTGAACGCATCTACAATGTGGCCCGCCATGTGAAACGTGAAGTCGAGGCCGGCCACGAGGTGGCGGTGGTTGTGTCGGCCATGTCCGGCAAGACCAACGAACTGGTCGGCTGGGTGCAGGGCGCGCCGAAGGCGACGGGGGCGAATTCGCCCTTCTTCGATGCGCGCGAATATGATGCGGTGGTTGCTTCCGGTGAACAGGTGACCTCGGGGCTTTTGTCGATCGCGCTGCAATCGATGGGCATCAATGCGCGCTCCTGGCAGGGCTGGCAGATTCCGATCAAGACCGACAACGCCCATGGCGCCGCGCGCATTCTCGATATCGACGGCACAGAGCTGATCCGCCGCTTCGGCGAGGGACAGGTGGCCGTTGTCTCCGGCTTCCAGGGGCTCGGTCCCGACAACCGGATCGCGACGCTCGGGCGTGGCGGCTCGGATACCTCGGCAGTGGCGATCGCGGCGGCGATCAAGGCCGACCGCTGCGACATCTATACGGACGTCGACGGCGTCTACACCACCGATCCGCGCATCGAGCCGAAGGCGAGGCGGATGAAGAAGATCGCATTCGAGGAAATGCTCGAAATGGCGTCGCTCGGCGCCAAGGTCCTGCAGGTTCGCTCGGTCGAGCTTGCCATGGTATTCAAGGTCCGCACCTTCGTGCGCTCCAGTTTCGAAGACCCCGATGCGCCGGGCATGGGCGATTTCCTGAATCCCCCCGGCACGCTGATTTGTGATGAGGAAGAGATCGTGGAACAGGAAGTCGTCACCGGCATCGCCTATGCCAAGGATGAAGCGCAGATTTCGCTGCGGCGCGTGGCCGACCGACCCGGCGTCTCGGCGGCGATCTTCGGGCCGCTGGCCGAAGCTCATATCAATGTCGACATGATCGTCCAGAACATTTCGGAAGACGGCTCGAAGACCGACATGACCTTCACCGTGCCTTCCGGCGATGTGGAAAAGGCATTGAAGGTGCTGGAAGGCGCCAAGGAGAAGGTCGGCTTCGACGTGATCCAGAGCGAATCGGGCCTGGTCAAGGTTTCGGTCATCGGCATCGGCATGCGCAGCCATGCCGGCGTGGCGGCGTCCGCTTTCCGCGCACTTGCCGATAAAGGCATCAACATCAAGGCGATCACCACCTCGGAAATCAAGATTTCCATCCTGATTGACGGCGCTTATGCCGAATTGGCCGTTCGCACTTTGCATTCCGTCTACGGTCTGGATAAGAGTTAAGCGAAGCGGTGGCCATGACGTTTTCGCGCAAGCGTGCGGGAACATAGTGCCGCCTGCAGTTGTTGACTTTCAGACAGGAGACGTAACGCGATGAGAGACCTCTCGGCGGGTCCACGCGTCCTTCTCAAGCGGTTGCGCGAACTCATGGCGGAACCGCTCGAGCCGCAGGAGCGCCTTGACCAGATTGTTCGCCAGATTGCGCAGAACATGGTCGCGGAAGTGTGCTCGGTCTACGTGTTGCGCTCCGACGGCGTGCTTGAACTCTATGCCACCGAAGGTCTGAACCCGGGCGCCGTCCATCTGGCGCAACTGCAGATGGGGCAGGGCCTCGTCGGTACGATTGCGGCATCCGCGAGACCCCTCAATCTCTCCGACGCGCAGGCGCATCCGGCCTTCACCTACCTGCCGGAAACCGGCGAAGAGATCTACCATTCCTTCCTCGGCGTGCCGATCCTCAGAACCGGCCGCTCGCTTGGCGTTCTCGTCGTGCAGAACAAGGCGAGCCGCACCTATCGCGACGACGAGGTCGAGGCCTTGGAAACCACGGCGATGGTGCTCGCCGAAATGGTGGCGACCGGCGAATTGAAGAAGATCACCCGGCCGGGCCTGGAACTCGATCTGTCGCGGCCGGTCTCGATCGACGGCAACAGTTTCAACGATGGCATCGGCCTCGGTTACGTCGTGCTGCACGAGCCGCGCATCGTCGTCACCAATCTTCTGAACGAAGATACCGACCACGAGCTCGGGCGGCTGGCGGAAGCGCTGGGATCCTTGCGTATCTCGATCGACGACATGCTGTCGCGACGCGACGTTTCGATGGAGGGCGAGCACCGCGCCGTGCTCGAAGCCTACCGGATGTTTGCGCATGACCGCGGTTGGGTAAGGAAGCTCGAAGAGGCGATCCGCAACGGCTTGACCGCCGAAGCGGCGGTCGAGCGGGTGCAGAGCGAGACCAAGGCGCGGATGATCCGGCTGACGGATCCGTATCTGCGCGAGCGCATGCATGACTTCGACGACCTTGCCAACCGGCTGCTCAGGCAACTGACCGGATATGGCGCCAAGCTTTCAGCGAGCGACTTCCCGCCGGATGCCATCGTCGTCGCCCGCGCGATGGGTGCTGCCGAACTGCTCGACTATCCGCGCGAGAATATCCGCGGCCTGGTTCTTGAAGAAGGCGCGGTGACGAGCCATGTGGTGATCGTCGCCCGTGCGATGGGCATTCCGGTCGTTGGCCAGGCGGCAGGCGCCGTGGCGCTGGCGGAAAACCGCGATGCCATCATCGTCGATGGCGAAGATGGCAAGGTGCACCTGCGGCCGATGACCGACCTGCAGCGGGCTTATGAGGAAAAAGTCAAGCTTCGGGCGCGCCGCCAGGAGCAGTTCAAGGCGCTGCGCGGCGTCGAGCCGGTGACCAAGGATGGCAAGCGCATCAAGCTGCAGATGAATGCCGGCCTGATGGTCGATCTGCCGCAGCTTGCGGAATCGGGCGCGGAGGGCATCGGCCTGTTCCGCACAGAACTGCAGTTCATGATCGCCTCGACCATGCCGAAGATGGAAGAGCAGGAAGCCTTCTATCGCAACGTGATCAAGCAGGCCGCCAGCAAGCCGGTGACTTTCCGCACGCTCGATATCGGCGGCGACAAGGTGGTCCCTTATTTCCGCGCGGCGGAAGAGGAGAACCCGGCGCTTGGCTGGCGGGCGATCCGCCTGTCGCTCGACCGCCCCGGCCTTTTGCGCACGCAGCTGCGCGCGATGCTGCGGGCTTCGGCCGGCGAGGAGCTGCGCATCATGCTGCCGATGGTGACCGAGGTTTCGGAACTGCGGACCGTGCGCGAGCTGTTGCAAAAGGAGATCCAGCGGCAGTCGAAGATCGGCGAGCAACTGCCGAGGAAGCTGCAATTCGGCGCGATGCTGGAAGTTCCGGCCCTTTTGTGGCAGCTCGACGAACTGATGCACGAGGTCGATTTCGTTTCCGTCGGTTCGAACGACCTGTTCCAGTTCGCAATGGCGGTCGATCGCGGCAATGCGCGGGTGTCCGACCGCTTCGACGTGCTTGGCCGGCCGTTCCTGCGGATCCTGCGCGACATCATCCGCGCGGGCGAACGCAATGAAACCCCGGTGACGCTGTGCGGCGAAATGGCGAGCAAGCCGCTGTGCGCAATGGCACTGCTCGGTCTCGGCTTCCGCTCGGTCTCGATGTCGCCGACGGCTGTCGGGCCGGTGAAGGCGATGCTGCTGGCGCTCGACGTCGACAAGCTCGCGGCCATGCTGGCGGCGTCGCTGGACGACAGGAAGGACCATACGCCGCTGCGCGAGATGCTGAAGGCGTTCGCGGCGGAGAATGGGATTCCGGTTTAGCGAAAAGGCCCCTCATCCGCCCTGTCGGGCACCTTCTCCCCGCGAGCGGGGAGAAGGGACAAGCGGCACCCCTTTCTCCGAATCTGCATAGTGATATTGGTGGTGACGGAGAGGCGGCAACATCGGTCATCCCCTCTCCCCGCGTGCGGGGAGAGGGCTAGGGTGAGGGGCACGCGTGTACGGCTGTAGGCGATGAGAGGTCCGGACAAAAGAAAAACAGCGCGCGCCCGCAGTTTGCGGAAAGTGGAGAATGATGCCGAGGAGGTCTTGTGGTTTGAGCTTCGGGCACGTCGTCTCAATGGGTTCAAGTTTGTCCGGCAATTACCGATAGGTCGGTACTTCGCTGATTTCGCATGCAGGCAGGCCCATCTCGTCGTGGAGGTTGACGGCAGCCAGCATGCAGACAGCCGTCATGATACGATGCGGGACGACTATATGACGACTAATGGATGGAACGTTGCCCGTTTGGAATGGATGTGTTCTTCAGGACCGAGAGCGAGTATTGGAGACGATCGTCGAAATTGTTGAAAATAGGCTCATCCAAGAGGTCAGATCGTTTGATCTCACCTTTATTCCGGCTCAAAGGTCAGGCCATGACCGATGACTGGATCCATTTTGCGGAATTCTCCAATTCGGAATCGGTTTGAGGATTACGCAATATCTCTGAAGTTTTACCGCGACTTTGACGTCTTTGAAAAAGGCGTCCCTGTCGTAAAACATCGCCGTTCCTTCATAACGGCCCCTGTGGAGTTCGAGTTGGCAACCTTACCTGTTGAAAAAATGCGCGAGCTGGAGCGCCGCTTCGGTGAGATCGAGGCGCGCATGGCCGAGGGGCCGGCGGCGGATGTCTATGTGAAGCTGGCGTCGGAATATTCCGAGCTGCAGCCGGTGGTGACGAAGATCAGGCAATACGAGAAGGCGCAAGGCGAGCTTGCCGATATCGCGGCGCTGCTGTCCGACAAAGGCACAGATCGCGAGATGCGCGATCTGGCCGAGATGGAAAAGCCGGAGATCGAGGAGCGCATCGAGGCACTGGAAAAGGAGATGCAGATCATTCTCCTGCCCAAGGATGCGGCCGACGAGAAGAGCGCCATCCTTGAAATCCGAGCCGGCACGGGCGGTTCGGAGGCGGCCCTTTTTGCCGGCGACCTGTTTCGCATGTATGAGCGGTATGCTGCCGACAAGGGCTGGAAGGTCGAGGTGCTTTCGGCAAGCGAGGGCGACGCGGGCGGCTACAAGGAAATCATCGCCACCGTCACCGGGCGCGGCGTGTTTTCGAAGCTGAAATTCGAATCCGGCGTGCACCGGGTGCAACGCGTGCCGGACACGGAAACGCAAGGACGCATCCATACCTCGGCGGCGACCGTTGCCGTTCTGCCGGAGGCGGAAGACATCGACATCGATATCCGGCCGGAAGATATCCGCATCGACACGATGCGCTCGTCGGGCGCCGGCGGACAGCACGTCAACACGACGGACTCGGCGGTGCGCATCACGCATTTGCCGTCGGGGATCGTCGTCACCAGTTCTGAGAAGTCGCAGCACCAGAACCGCGCCAAGGCAATGCAGGTTCTGCGCTCGCGGCTCTACGACATGGAGCGGCAGAAGGCCGACAGCGAGCGCTCCGCCTCGCGCAAGAGCCAAGTCGGCTCGGGCGACCGCTCGGAGCGGATACGCACCTACAATTTCCCGCAGGGGCGCGTGACCGATCACCGCATCAACCTGACGCTCTACAAGATCGACCGGATGATGATGGGCGAGATCGACGAGGTCGTCGATGCGCTTTTGGCCGACTACCAGGCGGACCAACTGGCGCAGCTTGGCGAGAACCAGGGATGACCGACACGCTCGACAGCCTGTTTGCGGAGGCGAAGGCGCGGTTCCTTAAGGCGCATATCGGCGAGGCGGCGTTCGATGCGCGCCTCTTGATTTCCGGCCTGCTCGACCTGCCGGCGGCAGCCTTCATGACGCGCGGCAGCGAGGTGGTGGCGCCGGAAGACGCGCGGCGCATCCGCGCGGCGATTGCGCGGCGGGCGGCGCATGAGCCGGTGCACCGCATCCTCGGAAGCCGCGAATTCTACGGGCTGACGCTCGGCATGTCGAAGGACACGCTGGAGCCGCGGCCGGATTCTGAAATGATCGTCGAGGGCCTCATTCCGTTTGCGCGGAAGACCGTTGCCGAAAAGGGAGGCTGCCGGATCATCGATCTCGGCACAGGGACCGGGGCGATCTGCCTCGCACTGCTCAGTGCGGTGCCGGAAGCAATCGGCGTCGGCTCCGACCTTTCAGCCGGTGCCGTCGAGATGGCGCGGGCGAATGCGCGGCGCAACACTCTCGATGACCGCTTCGTCGCTGTGGAAAGCGACTGGTTCGAGCAGATCGAGGGCGCGTTCGACATAATCGTGTCAAATCCGCCGTATATACGTACCGAAGTGGTTGCGTCGCTCGCGCCCGAGGTGCGGGATCATGATCCGGCGCTGGCGCTGGACGGCGGTGCCGACGGGCTGGACGCCTATCGCATCATTGCCGCGAACGCCGCCGGCCATCTTGCCAAGGGCGGTGTCATCGGCGTCGAGATCGGCTATGATCAGTTGCAGGTCGTGGGGCACGTTTTCGAAGAGAACGGCTTTCGGATCATCGACAGGATCCGCGATCTCGGCGGCAATGACCGGGCAATCGTGTTCTCTTTCGGCAACGAAGGCCTGAAAACCGGCACATGACGGAACGTTCTTTTCGAAAACATGAAGAAAAGGCTTGGATTTCCACGACAAGCGGGCTAGGTTGCCTGCCACGCACTGGGCAGAAGGTCATAGACCAGAGATTCGTTCCGGTCAGACCTAGCCACAGGGATTGCTCTCACAAAAGAGTTGCTAAGGTTCGACAGTGCCTGGTGCGGGTACCTGTTAATTTGACTTTAACCAGCGACGGCGCCGCCAAGAGGCGGTTGGGTCGCGGCGCGTGTCTGCTTGATCCGGAATCCCCGGCAAGCCACGCAATCACATGATCATCAATATCAAGAGAATCCAGGTGAGTGAACGATGAGGCCAGGACAGCAAAACAAGCGCGGCCGTGGGCGTAATAACAACAATAACAGCAATAGCAGCAACAGCGGTGGCAGCAGCAACCAAAACCGGAAGGGTTCCAACCCGCTGACCCGGACCTATGACAGCTCCGGCCCGGATGTGAAGATCCGTGGCACCGCCCAGCATATTGCCGAAAAATATGCGACCCTTGCCCGTGACGCACAGAGCTCCGGCGACCGGGTTGTGGCGGAAAACTATCTTCAGCACGCTGAGCATTACAACCGCATCATTGCTGCCGCCCAGGCGCAGATGCAGGAACGTTTCCAGCGTGACGACCGCAGCGACTACAGCGACCGGAACGAGTATCAGGATCGCGACGGCAACGAGCGCGACGACGATCTGGACCAGAACGACATCGACGACAGGATCGCCATTCAGGATCAGCAGCCCGATCTGGGGCGCCCTCAGCAGGCCGATCGCCAGCCGCGCCAGCACGATGGCGAGCGCCGCGACCGCCAGCGCCATGACCGCCAGCGCCAGCCGCGCCCCGAACAGGCCCAACCGCAGGCGCGCCCAGACGTGCAGCCGCAGCCGATCATCGACGGTTCCGGCCCGCAGCCGGTGATTGAAGGCACGCCGGCGGAGGTTTCGCTGGAAGAAGAGGCGCCGACCGGCCGCGCCGCGTCGCGCCGGCGCGCCGCACCGCGCCCCCGCCGCCAGCCGCGCCGCGAAGCCGGTAGTGACGAGGCCGCCGCAGAAACCGGTGGCGAGCAGCCCGCGGAAGGTTCTGCCCTCGCAGAGGCTGCCGGCGAGTAAGCCCAGGCAGGTTGCCGGATGGCAACTGAAAAATGTCAGAACATTAAAGGACCCGGTCCGCTTCGCGGCCGGGTTTTTTTGTGGGGTAAGGGCGGCGAGGCATTTCTGGCGGGTTCCACAAGGCGCAGAGCTGATCGCCTACTGCATAGTTCCTTAAATCGGAATCGATTTAAGGATAAATTATGCAGCACTTTAAAGTGCTACAGCGTCCTTAGCGCGTCATATTTGACGCGCGGCGCTGTATGGCTTGACCGTTTCGCGATTTATCTGTAGGTCCTCATCATGGTTTTCAGAAGCCTGCCGCTCGCGGACGCTTGGTCTCGGTGAAATTCTGACTTTGACGATGTCTCTCACCCTCGATGCATTTCGTCCGGTGGGTAATGCGAGCCCCCTCCTTTAGTTCGAAGTGCAGTATTGAGGAGAGCGGGATGTCGTCAGACACTTCCAGCCAGAACGCCTATTTGACTGCCCCTCTTGGTAAAATTTTTACCAAGACGGCACTTCCCATCATCTTCGTGATGAGCATGAACGGTCTTTTGACTGTCGCCGATGCCGTCTTTCTCGGTATCTATGTCGGTTCTGATGCCGTCGGCGCTGTCACGATCGTCTTCCCGGTCTTCATGCTGCTGATCGCACTTTCAACACTTGTCGCCAGCGGCATGGCCAGCCTGCTTGCCCGCCAGCTTGGGGCCGGGCGTTTTATCGAAGCACGGCACACATTGACGCGCGCGCATATGCTTGCCCTCGCGATCGGTATTGCATTCATGGTCCTGTTTGCCGGCTTTGGCGAAAGGCTGGTTCTGGTCGTCGCCAATGGCAACGGGGTCCTGGCCGGGATGGCACATGTCTACATCTCCATCATCGTGTTCTCATGTCCCATACAGTTTCTGCTTTCAGTCAACGCGGACGCGTTGCGTTGCGAGGGCAGGGCTGGGTTGATGGCGATCCTCAGCCTTGCAGTTTCGCTTGCGAACCTTGTGTTCAACTATGTTTTCATCGTCGGAATCGGGCTGGGCGTTGCTGGATCCGCTTGCGGGACAGTGCTTGCGCAAGGGGTGGCGCTTGGCTTGCTTCTCTGTTTCCGGTCGTTTGGGCGCACGGGGCTGCGCTTTTCTCTGTTACGGCGCGGCAATCTGTTAACGGGCTGGCGCGAAATCATTGGCCTTGGTGCGCCGCAAAGCCTCGGCTTCATCGGCCTGGCGCTCGTCTCGGCAACCATCATAGCGTCTCTCCAGATGGTAGCGGGCTCACGATATGATGTTGTCGTATCGGCCTACGGGATCATTACCCGCGTCATGACCTTCGCCTTTCTGCCGCTGTTGGGCATGAGCCAGGCGGTGCAGGCCATTGTCGGAAACAGCGTAGGAGCCGGGCTGTGGCAACGCTCGTACAAGAGTCTGCGTCTCGGCGTGGCCGTCGCGCTCGTCTATTGCCTTGCAGTAGAGATCCTGTTGATCGGTCTCGCGCGGCCGATCGGTTCGCTCTTCGTCAGTGACAATGCCGTCGCCGACGAAGTTGCGCGGATCATGCCGGTGATGGTGGCGCTGTACTTCCTTTCAGGACCGTTGATGCTGACCGCAGGTTATTTCCAGGCAGTCGGTGATGCCGGGCGGGCGGCCATTCTCGGTTTGTCGAAACCGTATCTCTTCGCGGTGCCGCTGGTTATCGTCCTTGCGGCGGCGTTCGGTGAAGGCGGTATCTGGTTTGCCACGCCGGTTTCGGAAATCCTGCTCCTCGGTGTTACCATCGCAGTCCTATGGACGACCACACATCAGTGCCGGCTGGCCGCTGTCCATCGCCCGGAAAGAGAGGCCGAGCAGCCCCTTTAATTTCCAAAATTCTTCCCCCATATTCGCTTCAACGGGTTGATCCTGCGCAAGGCAGATATCGGCCAGCAATGACAGGTTTGCCTTTTCAGGGAACCTGATCCTGAGCCATCGGCAGTGCCGCGAACGGGCTGACCGATTTATGGAGGTCGACAGATGAATATTGAAAAATACTCCGAGCGCGTGCGCGGTTTTCTGCAATCGGCGCAGACCTATGCGCTGGCGCAAGGTCATCCGCAATTCACGGCCGAACATATCCTGAAAGTGCTGCTCGACGACGACCAGGGCATGGCGGCATCGCTGATCGAGCGGGCCGGCGGCGACGCAAAGGCTGCCCGGATCGCCAATGATGCGGCGCTTGCCAAGCTGCCGAAAGTTTCCGGCGGCAACGGTTCGCTGTCGCTGGCACAACCACTGGCGCGTGTGTTTTCGACCGCTGAAGAGGCCGCCAAGAAGGCCGGCGACAGTTTCGTTACCGTCGAGCGTCTGCTGCAGGCGCTGATCATCGAGACCTCGGCTGCGACTTCCGGCATCCTGTCGAAGGCCGGCGTGACGCCGGCAAAGCTCAACCAGGTCATCAACGATATCCGCAAGGGCCGCACGGCCGATGGCGCCAATGCCGAAGCGGGCTTTGACGCCCTGAAGAAATATGCGCGCGACCTGACGAGCGATGCCCGCGAAGGCAAGCTCGACCCGGTGATCGGCCGCGACGACGAGATCCGTCGCACGATCCAGGTGCTCTCGCGCCGCACCAAGAACAATCCGGTGCTAATTGGTGAACCCGGCGTCGGCAAGACCGCGATCGCCGAGGGGCTCGCCTTGCGCATCGTCAATGGCGACGTGCCGGAGAGCCTGAAGGACAAAAAGCTGATGGCTCTCGACATGGGGTCGCTGATTGCCGGCGCAAAATTCCGCGGCGAGTTCGAGGAGCGGCTGAAGGCTATACTCTCCGAAGTGCAGGCGGAGGCGGGCGAAATCATCCTGTTCATCGACGAAATGCACACACTGGTCGGCGCCGGCAAGGCGGACGGCGCGATGGACGCTTCCAACCTTCTGAAACCGGCTCTTGCCCGCGGCGAGCTGCACTGCGTCGGCGCGACCACGCTCGACGAGTACCGCAAGCATGTGGAAAAGGACGCAGCCCTTGCCCGAAGGTTCCAGCCCGTCATGGTCAACGAGCCGACGGTCGAGGACACGATCTCGATCCTGCGGGGCTTGAAGGAAAAATACGAGCAGCATCACAAGGTCCGGATCTCCGATTCGGCGCTTGTTGCGGCGGCAACCTTGTCCAACCGTTATATCACCGACCGGTTCCTGCCGGACAAGGCGATCGACCTGATGGACGAGGCCGCATCGCGGCTCAGGATGCAGGTGGACAGCAAGCCGGAAGAACTCGACGAGCTCGACCGGCGGATCATCCAGCTGAAGATCGAGCGCGAGGCCCTGAAGAAGGAGACCGACCGCTCGTCGAAAGACCGGCTGGAAAAGCTGGAGCTCGATCTCGCCGGGCTCGAAGAGCAGGCCAACGCGCTGACGGCCCGCTGGCAGGCGGAAAAGTCGAAGCTCGGTCTGGCGGCGGATCTGAAGAAGCAGCTCGACGAAGCCCGCAACGAACTGGCGATCGCCCAGCGCAAGGGCGAATTCCAGCGGGCGGGGGAGCTTGCCTATGGCGTGATCCCGAAGCTGGAAAAGGAGCTCGAAGCCTCCGAAAGCCAGGATTCATCTGCGCTGAGCCCGATGGTGCAGGAGGTCGTGATACCCGACAACATCGCGCATGTGGTTTCGCGCTGGACCGGCATCCCGGTCGACAAGATGCTGGAAGGCGAGCGCGAGAAGCTGCTTCGGATGGAAGACGAGCTGGCGAAATGGGTGGTCGGCCAAGACGATGCGGTCCAGGCCGTGTCGCGCGCGGTTCGCCGTTCGCGGGCGGGTCTGCAGGATCCGAACCGGCCGATCGGCTCGTTCATCTTCTTAGGCCCCACCGGCGTCGGAAAGACGGAGCTGACCAAGGCGCTTGCCCGCTTCCTCTTCGACGACGAGACGGCGATGGTGCGCATGGACATGTCGGAATATATGGAGAAGCACTCTGTTGCCCGGCTGATCGGTGCGCCTCCGGGCTATGTCGGCTACGAGGAAGGCGGCGCGCTGACGGAGGCGGTGCGCCGCAGGCCCTATCAGGTCGTGCTGTTCGACGAGATCGAGAAGGCGCATCCGGATGTCTTCAACGTGCTGTTGCAGGTGCTCGACGACGGCCGCCTGACCGATGGCCAGGGCCGCACAGTCGATTTCCGCAACACGATGATCATCATGACCTCCAATCTCGGGGCGGAATATCTGGTCCAGCTTGGCGAGAACGAAGACAGCGACATGGTGCGCGATCAGGTGATGGACGTGGTTCGCGGCCGTTTCCGGCCGGAGTTCCTCAACCGCGTCGACGAGATCATCCTGTTCCACCGCCTGAAGCGCGGCGAAATGGGCGCGATCGTCGATATCCAGCTGTCACGCCTGCGTCAGCTGCTCACTGATCGCAAGATCACGCTCGAACTTGACGATGAGGCCAGAGCCTTCCTCGCCGACAAGGGCTACGATCCGGCCTATGGCGCGCGTCCCTTGAAGCGGGCCGTGCAGAAATACGTCCAGGACCCGCTGGCGGAACAGATCCTGCAGGGGAATTTCCCGGACGGTTCGACGATCAAGGCCTTTGCCGGGTCGGATCGGCTGAACTTCAAGCTTAGGGGCGGGGCCGAGAAGGCTGCGGCGTAACGCGGGAGGCTTTTTTGTTGGTGTGCTTCGGCCCCTCATCCGGCGCTACGCGCCACCTTCTCCCGTTGGGGAGAAGGTGGCCGACGGCTGCCACTCCGGTAGGATGAGGGTTTGGAGAACTTGGCGAAAAAGCTGTGGGCTACTGCATAATTCCTTAAATCGGAATCGATTTAAGGTTAAAATTATGCAGCACTTTCAAAGTGCTACAGCCTCCTTTGCGCGTCAGGATTGACGCGCGGCGCTGTAGCTGGACGCCGCGCTGTCAGAGCTGTGATAGTGTAACACGGGCGCATTTGGCGGCGGTCAATGTCGGCCTTAGCAGCGTTCTAAAACGCTGCACAGCACGGTCTGCAACAACAAGATCGATTGCTTGCCAAAGCAGTAACTGGACCGGCGCGCCGCAGTTTCTGGCATCGTAGCTCAATCGAGGTATTTCGCGGCAATCTCCGCAAGGTCAAAGTTGCCCGTGCGCCCCCCAAGTGTGCGCGCAAGAAAGTCTTCGAGAATACGCGCGCGCTTTACGTCGGTCTGCCAGCGCCGGTAACCGTGGCCTTCTTTTTCAAAATAGGCGGCCTGGACGTCCTTGCCAGCTGCTTTTAGCGCGCGTTCGAATTCTTCCGACTGCTCAAAGCCGACTATACGGTCTTCTTTGCCAGCAGTGAGCAAGATTGCGCCCGTCACCTTGTCAACGTGAGAGACAGGCGAACGGTCCGTCATCTCTTGAAGGTTCTCTGTCTTTTCTGGGTCTCCGAAATAGCGGTTCATCCCGTCGAGGAACAGGCCCCAGGCAAAAGGATTGTTCTGCATTTGGTATTTGACGTCCATCACGCCGTATTCGGCAATTGCTGCTTTGAACACGCCCGGATCGCGCGTCATTGCCAGCGCAGCTGCATAACCACCGTAGCTGCCGCCCATAACAGCCATCGCGTCGCGATCAGCAACGCCTTCCGACACAAGCCAGTTGGCGGCATCGATGATGTCATCCTGCATGGCTTTGCCATATTGCCCGTAGCCCGCCTCTTGAAAGGCGCGGCCATAGCCAATCGAGCCGCGGAAATTGACCGAAAGCACCGCGTAGCCCCGGTTAGCGAGGAACTGCTTCTGATAGTCATACTGCCAGATGTCCCGCTCGGCAGGACCACCGTGCACCAACACGACGGTTGGCAGGCCTTTAGGCTGCACACCACGCGGCAACGTCAGGAAAGCCGGGATCGAGCAACCGTCGCGGGCGACAAACGACACCGGTTTTGTTTTGGCCAGCTCATCCCGATGTCTGCTGAAGGCGGAATCGACAATGTGCGTTGATGTCGATGCCTCCAGATCGAAGAGGAAAAATTGGAATGGAGCTTCGTCTCTCGATACTGAAAGCGTGACGAAGCGCCCGTCCGGCGACGCGCCCTGAATATTAAAATCGACCGAACCTTCGTCCACGTGGAGCAAGTGCAAGAACGTCTTACCCCTCCCGGTTAAGCCGGCATAGCGCGGATACCCATCCCGAACGATCGCCACATCGCCGGGCGCTGGGTCCGAGGAAAAATGCAACACCTGGGCAACGTCGGCCTTGGTGTCCGAAAACGCTACAGATTTTGCACCTGTTTGCTCATCTATCCGGACAAAGACGAGGAGATCGCCTCCGCGATTGTCCAGCGCCTCGATGGGTTGGCCATCATCAGGGGCATCGCCAATGATCAACGTTTCAAATGGAGACGTCCGCGCAAACTCCCTCCATGATCCATCGGTCGCGCCGCGCATCATGTAGATGCGGTCATCATTTTCGGCCTTGTCGACGCGAATGCGCGGCGCCCCATCTCGACCGGCGATCCACGTTTGTGTCTTGCCGTCATTGCGAACGAGAAGCTCTTTGCCTCCTCCGTCCGGCCGAACCGAATAAAGGTCAACGAGGGAAGGGTCGCGGTCATTGGACATAATGACGTTACGCCCCTCGGCCGTAGGTGCCTGCTTAAGCACCTCCCAATTCTGGAAACCGCGTGGCGTGACATCAAGCCACTGGTCGCGATCTGGAGAATTCGGGTCCACCAGCCACAATCGACCGTCGCTGACGACATGCAGCTTGTTTTCGAAGGCTGACCAAAAAATTGTATCGGCAGGACCATCGAGCACGGCGATGACTTCGGGCCCGTCGCCGCCGATCCGGTCGGCACGCCCTATGAACACGGTATCGCGTCCCCATTTTACGCCCCACCAAGCAAGGAGTGCACCATCGTGGGAAGGAATATGACCCCAAATCGCATCGGTATTGGCGTAGAACTCCTGCACTGAAATTAAATCTGGCAGGGTATCGACCTGTAGCGCGGGATGACGAGGTACACTATCGCTACTGATCCAAAGGAAGAGCGAGCCAGATCCGAGTAAGATTAGAAGCAAAAAGGAAGAAAACCATGAAACATAGAACCTCATAGCCGGCACCCGCCCCCGATCCCCTGGCGATCGATATGCCAAGACGCTCCTCGACATTTCCGAACATGCGCATGCGTTAAATCTTTGAAATCATTTAGCTGATCTAGAAAATGGCATCGGCGCAATGCTGATACTCACTACATCAGAGATTGTTGTCAATGGCATTTTTCTCTTATAGGTGGATTTTAAATCGTGCTACGTGTGGCTCTCGGAGATGTAGAGGATTTGGATTGATGTCGGTCGCAGAAGGTCTGCCGAACCTGCCTCCACGATGTTCTGAATATCACATCGGCGCTGGCGTTTGAATCCGACTTGCAAAACCGGCCTACTGCGCCGTCGCCACTTCGGCGCTGCCGTTGTCCTTCGCCAGCAGTTCGTCGATACGGCTGCGTTCCTTCTCGAACTTCGCCAGCGCGTCGCCGCCGAGCGATTTGCCGCCGGGCAGGCGGATGCGCAAGGGATCGACGCGGTTGCCGTTGACGATCAGCTCGTAATGCAGGTGCGGTCCGGTCGACAGGCCGGT
>NZ_CAXUSP020000001.1:1150000-4191715 GCF_964254145.1 Pararhizobium sp. LjRoot235
GGAAGCTTGTTACTCAAGGCATGTTTGTTGTTGGTGATTTGAACCATCGGACCTTCGAGGCTTTCGGGCCTTGGGGATTTTGGTGTTTCCGCTCACTTCTGACGACATGTCGATGGATGTTGCCTGACCGCGCATCCCCGGACAGATCTCGAGAAGCTGGTCTTAATGATCCGGCCCCGAAGTGCACCGGCGTGCCTTCAGATGGGGAACGGATCGAACACGTCGATGGCATCTGGATTGGCTGTGGTTGTAAAAGGTAACCGCAGCGCCCCATCCCTTCGGGATGGTGGCTTAAGGATGAGCATTGGCAATGAGAACGATCAAGTGAAATAAGGGCAATTGGTGGATGCCTTGGCATGCACAGGCGATGAAGGACGTGATACGCTGCGATAAGCCGTGGGGAGCTGCGAATGAGCTTTGATCCATGGATTTCCGAATGGGGAAACCCACCTTAAATGCTTAGAAAATCCAAACTGTCAGCGATGACGGCTTGGGTTTCTAAGCATTGTGATAAGGTATCTTACCTTCGAATACATAGGGGTAAGAAGCGAACGCAGGGAACTGAAACATCTAAGTACCTGCAGGAAAGGACATCAACCGAGACTCCGCAAGTAGTGGCGAGCGAACGCGGACCAGGCCAGTGGCCTTGGGGAATAAAGTGGAACGGAATGGAAAGTCCGGCCGTAGCGGGTGATAGCCCCGTACATGTAGAACACCCAAGGTCCTTGAGTAAGGCGGGACACGTGAAATCCTGTTTGAAATTGGGGGGACCACCCTCCAAGCCTAAGTACTCGTGCATGACCGATAGCGAACAAGTACCGTGAGGGAAAGGTGAAAAGCACCCCGACAAGGGGAGTGAAATAGAACCTGAAACCGGTTGCCTACAAACAGTCGGAGCCATAATTGGTGACGGCGTACCTTTTGTATAATGGGTCAACGACTTAGTGTGACGAGCAAGCTTAAGCCGATAGGTGAAGGCGCAGCGAAAGCGAGTCTGAACAGGGCGTTCAGTTCGTCGCATTAGACCCGAAACCGAGTGATCTAGCCATGAGCAGGTTGAAGGTTGGGTAACACCAACTGGAGGACCGAACCCGCATCTGTTGCAATAGATTGGGATGACTTGTGGCTAGGGGTGAAAGGCCAATCAAACTCGGAAATAGCTGGTTCTCCGCGAAAACTATTTAGGTAGTGCGTCGACCGAATACCCTCGGGGGTAGAGCACTGGATGGGCTATGGGGACTCACCGTCTTACTGATCCTAACCAAACTCCGAATACCGAGGAGTACTAGTCGGCAGACACACGGCGGGTGCTAACGTCCGTCGTGAAGAGGGCAACAACCCTGACCTCCAGCTAAGGTCCCCAAGTCATGGCTAAGTGGGAAAGGATGTGAGGATCCCAAAACAACCAGGATGTTGGCTTAGAAGCAGCCATCATTTAAAGAAAGCGTAACAGCTCACTGGTCTAAATAAGGGTCTTTGCGCCGAAAATGTAACGGGGCTAAAGCCATGCACCGAAGCTGAGGATACGTAGTGATACGTGTGGTAGCGGAGCGTTCCGTAAGCCTGTGAAGGGAGACCCGTGAGGGCTCCTGGAGGTATCGGAAGTGCGAATGTTGACATGAGTAACGATAAAGGGAGTGAGAGACTCCCTCGCCGAAAGACCAAGGGTTCCTGCTTAAAGTTAATCTGAGCAGGGTTAGCCGGCCCCTAAGATGAGGCAGAAATGCGTAGTCGATGGGAACCACGTTAATATTCGTGGGCCTGGTGGTAGTGACGGATTGCACAAGTTGTTCTGGTTTATTGGATTATCAGGGCAGCGGAGCGGTTCCAGGAAATAGCTCCACCGTATAGACCGTACCCGAAACCGACACAGGTGGTCAGGTAGAGTATACCAAGGCGCTTGAGAGAACTATGCTGAAGGAACTCGGCAAATTGCACGCGTAACTTCGGAAGAAGCGTGACCCCACCGCACGCAAGTGTGTTGGGGTGGCACAGACCAGGGGGTAGCGACTGTTTATCAAAAACACAGGGCTCTGCGAAGTTGCAAAACGACGTATAGGGTCTGACGCCTGCCCGGTGCTGGAAGGTTAAGAGGAGAGGTGCAAGCTTTGAATCGAAGCCCCAGTAAACGGCGGCCGTAACTATAACGGTCCTAAGGTAGCGAAATTCCTTGTCGGGTAAGTTCCGACCTGCACGAATGGCGTAACGACTTCCCCGCTGTCTCCAGCATAGACTCAGTGAAATTGAATTCCCCGTGAAGATGCGGGGTTCCTGCGGTCAGACGGAAAGACCCCGTGCACCTTTACTATAGCTTTACACTGGCATTCGTGTCGGCATGTGTAGGATAGGTGGTAGGCTTTGAAGCGGGGACGCCAGTTCTCGTGGAGCCATCCTTGAAATACCACCCTTATCGTCATGGATGTCTAACCGCGGTCCGTTATCCGGATCCGGGACAGTGTATGGTGGGTAGTTTGACTGGGGCGGTCGCCTCCGAAAGAGTAACGGAGGCGCGCGATGGTGGGCTCAGACCGGTCGGAAATCGGTCGTCGAGTGCAATGGCATAAGCCCGCCTGACTGCGAGACTGACAAGTCGAGCAGAGACGAAAGTCGGTCATAGTGATCCGGTGGTCCCGTGTGGAAGGGCCATCGCTCAACGGATAAAAGGTACGCCGGGGATAACAGGCTGATGACCCCCAAGAGTCCATATCGACGGGGTTGTTTGGCACCTCGATGTCGGCTCATCGCATCCTGGGGCTGGAGCAGGTCCCAAGGGTTTGGCTGTTCGCCAATTAAAGCGGTACGTGAGCTGGGTTCAGAACGTCGTGAGACAGTTCGGTCCCTATCTGCCGTGGGTGTAGGAATATTGACAGGATCTGTCCCTAGTACGAGAGGACCGGGATGGACATATCTCTGGTGGACCTGTTGTGGCGCCAGCCGCATAGCAGGGTAGCTATATATGGAATGGATAACCGCTGAAGGCATCTAAGCGGGAAACCAACCTGAAAACGAGTATTCCCTTGAGAACCGTGGAAGACTACCACGTTGATAGGCCGGGTGTGGAAGCGCAGCAATGTGTGAAGCTTACCGGTACTAATCGTTCGATTGGCTTGATTGTTCTCATTGCTAGTGCTCATCGAAGCGCCTAAGGCGCTTCAATGATCCCAAGCAGTTTTGTTTTGTCCTGACGCTGTCGGCCCTGTAGGCCTGCGCTCCGGACGGGCCGGGCAACGTTGCCCGACGGCCCTTGGCCTTGCGGAGCTTTCGCTCCGGATGTGCCCAAAACAGTTCTGAAAAGACGTGTTCAAAAGATAAAAGAGGGTAACGCGATAAACCGCGAGCGGTTTACGCTGGCCTCGCCAGCTTCTCATTTGGTTTTGCGCTGTCGCCAGCGCAATTCTTGCCCTTAGTTGACCTGGTGGTTATTGCGGGGTGGCTGCACCCGTTCCCATGCCGAACACGGCCGTGAAACGCCCCAGCGCCGATGGTACTCCGTCTCAAGACGCGGGAGAGTAGGTCGCTGCCAGGTCTACTAAAGGCAAGAAAAAATACCAGATCATCCGCCGCAAGCGTCAAGGCTTCGCGGCAGGATCGACAAAACCTATCTTCTCGACACTGCTTCCGGCTCAGCCGAAACACGGGCCGCCCTCAAGCGGCCTTTTTGCTTCGCTAAAATACACGCCGGAAAAAAACACGGAAAGGCTGCCCTAACGCTCAAAGGGCAGCCCAAATTCGACATTTTGCCAACGCAAAATGCCAGGATGCGACAAATCCCTCCGGGATTTGCACAGATGCGACAAATCCCTCCGGGATTTGCACAGATAACGCGGGGTGGAGCAGCCCGGTAGCTCGTCAGGCTCATAACCTGAAGGCCGCAGGTTCAAATCCTGCCCCCGCAACCACTGAGACTTGATATTTTGCCATTCAAGTCGCTTAACAGAAAGCTCCTCCGCGTAAGCGTCGAGGAGCTTTTGTTTTTGGGCCTCCGTCTCCAGTTCGCCGGTACGAAGCTTCTCCAGATAGTCGTGGCGCTTCAGCGCCTCTAACTGCTTCTCCATGATCGTCGCCGCTTCCATGGCGGCGAGGATTGAGGCGATCCGGCCATGGACTTCGAGGGATGCCTGTTGGTGCCCAGGTGTCTTGCCGATGACGACCTTCTGGATGAACTGGCGCACGATGTTGATGAAGGGCTGCTTCGTCTCGGAATCGGCGTGCTCGCGCATATAGTAGAAGGCGGAGTTGATAATCAGCTCGACGGCCTGCGTGACCTGCCACTGAGAATTTCCTCCAGAATGGATTAGAGTCCGGCCAATTAAGGACGGACGAATGAAGAAGCAGAGATTTACGGAAGCGCAGATTATCGGGGTGCTGAAGGAGCAGGAGGCTGGCGCGAAGGCGGCCGACCTCTGCCGCAAGCACGGGATTTCAGAAGCAACGTTTTATAACTGGAAGGCCAAATACGGCGGCATGGAAGTCTCCGAGGCGAAGCGGCTGAAGGCGCTTGAGGATGAGAATACCAGGCTAAAGAAGCTGCTCGCCGAACAGATGCTGGATGCAGCCGCACTTCGCGAGCTTCTTGCAAAAAAATGGTAGGGCCTGCCGCCAAGCGTGACGCCGTCACGCATCTGAAGGCCGTCATGGGTCTTTCGGAGCGTCGGGCCTGCCAGATCATATCCGCCGACCGCAAGACGATCCGTTATCGGTCCAGTCGACCGCCGGAGATCGCGCTGCGAGCAAAGCTGCGCGACCTCGCCAACGAGCGGCGGCGTTTCGGTTACCGTCGGCTGTTCATCCTGCTTCGGCGGGATGGAGAGCTGTCCGGTGTCAATCGCATATACCGTCTTTATCGCGAGGAAGGGCTTTCCGTTCGCAAGCGAAAAGCCCGGCGGCGTGCTGTCGGCACGCGTGCACCGATCCTGGTCGAGGCGAAAGTCAATGCCCGCTGGTCGCTGGATTTCGTCCACGACCAGTTCGCCTGCGGCAGACGCTTCCGGGTGCTCAATGTCGTTGATGACGTGACGCGCGAATGCCTGGCAGCGATCCCGGACACGTCTATCTCCGGTCGACGTGTCGCCCGAGAACTGACGACGCTGATCGAACGACGCGGCAAGCCCGGAATGATCGTCTCCGACAACGGCACCGAACTAACGTCGAATGCCATTCTCGCTTGGTCGAGGGATCACAAGGTCGAGTGGCACTACATCGCGCCGGGCAAGCCAATGCAGAACGGCTATGTCGAGAGTTTCAACGGTCGGATGCGCGACGAGTTGCTCAACGAAAGCCTGTTCTTCGGTCTCGATCATGCCCGCAGCGCCATCGCTGAATGGGCTGAGGATTATAACCATTTCCGGCCGCACTCATCGCTCGGATACCAAACCCCGGCTGACTATGCCGGGTCCATCGCCGCAACCGGCTCCAACGCTGCGCAAGATGAAAGCTTCGCGTTTCCGCCGGTTGCTCCCACCGCGCCATTTGGCGTATTCAAAGCCGCCGAGGCTCTAATCGCAGTCGGATGAAAGTTCAGTGGCAGGTCATGCGGACTGACCTGCGCTTTCAGCTTCCTAATCTTCTCCCCGAAATCCTCCTCGGCCGGTGCTTGGCTCAGCCGTGCCTCGAGCCCGGTCCGACGCTCCTCGAGTTGGTCGAGCATATCGTCGAGCGCAGCCAGACGAGGCCGGCCTTCGGCCGCGCGATCGCTGATCTGCTGGATGATCTGGCGCTGTTCCTGCTCGGCAGCCTTCAACTCCTTGGCAATCTGCTGGCGCTCGTCGGGTTCGTTCCGGATCGAGGCTGCGAGGTTTTGGCGAGCCTGTCCGGCGACGTCGTCGAATACGCCCATGCCGAAGAAGGCGGCGGGGAGGCAGGAGAGGACGCGGTCCTTGAGGTTCTTGCGCAGGATGGTCTTCTGGTTGGTGCAGCAGGCACCGCCAAGACCGTCGACCGGCAGCTTGCTCTTGTGGTTCGAGCAGCCGTAGCGTTCCTTGGCCATGATGGCGTAGGAGCCGCCGCATTCGGCGCATTCCAGCATGCCGCTCAGCAGGTAGCTCGGCCGGTGTGTCCTGTTCAGCGGATTGATGGTCGTCCGGGAGAAGTTCTCGAGTGTCGTCAGTTGCCGTTCCTTCACGCGCGCCCAGAGCTCGTCGGAGACAATGCGCATGGACGGGACTTCCGTCACGACCCATTCGCTTTTGTCGTTGAGGCGGGCGGTTCGGCGTTCGGTCTCGGGATTCTTGCGATAGTTCTGCTTGTTCCAGATCATCCGGCCGACATAGAGCTCGTTGTGGAGGATACCGGTCTGACGTTTGCCGTCGCCGCGGATCGTATCGTCGCGCCAGTATTTGTGCTCCGGGGCGGGAACGCGGCGGGCATTGAGGCTCTGGGCGATCGCGGCCGGACTGACTCCGTTGGCATATTGCTCGAAGATCCAGCGCACGATCTCGGCCTCGGCCGGTTCGATCTCGCGCGGGCCCCTGATCCGGTCGCGTCAAGGCCGCGAACGGCCTGCTGACCTGCGAGGGTTGGCAGGGCCGCGCGGCGACGTGGGGCTTTATGGGCTCTCTCACTCAAGCGCTCCACGTTGCAAGTGCCGGAGCCTGGATCGGCGGGCTCCTGCCCCTCGGTCGCTTGATCGCGGCCGCGCAGCGCTATCCATCCGAAGTGGCGGGCGCGGAGATCGTGCTGTGGCGCTTCTCCCGCTTTGGTATTGCGGTCGTTGCGCTTATTGCTGTGACCGGCGCCATGAACACCTGGCGGATGCTTGGCGGATTTCCCGATCCGAGCGACATGTACGGGCGGGTTCTCCTGCTGAAGATCAGCCTGTTTGCGGCGATGATCGGTCTGGCGGTCTACAATCGATACACCCTCGGCCGTCGCATGAAGTCCTTTCCGGCCAACGGCCTGCGAACGCTGTCTCGAAACGTAGCGCTGGAGCAAATCATCGGCCTTGGCGTACTTCTGGATGTGAGTTTACTCGGGCTTATGGATCCGTTTGCGTGACGCACGAGACCGTGCGCGAGGCAAAGTCCCCTGCAACATATGTCGCCAAGCGACCCTGGTCTACGAAAAGGGGCGCAGAACGCGTAAGCGTTTTTCCAGTCGGTACCCTCGGACGATCGATGACGCGGAGGATCGCGCAGGCCGAGGACGACGCGATCCGAATCGACGAATGACGGCACCGGTTGGGAGCGTCCCCCGGCCTATCAACCGCTGATCAGCTTCACCTCAAGGAAGTCCTCGAGGCCCCATTCGCCGCCCTCGCGGCCGTTGCCGGATTGTTTGTATCCACCGAATGGCGTGCCCGGCGCGCGCGCCGCACCATTAACCTGGATCATCCCGGCGCGAATGCGTCGCGATACGCGCTTGGCCCGCTCCGGATCCCCCGTCTGGATGTAGCCGGAGAGGCCGTAGGGCGTATCATTCGCGATCCGGATGGCATCTTCCTCGGTGTCGAAAGGGATCATGGTTAGCACTGGCCCGAAGATCTCTTCCCGGGCAACAGTCATCTCATTGTTGACGCCGGCGAAAATCGTCGGGCGTACATAGTAGCCTCGACTGACCCCTTCGGGACGACCGGGGCCGCCATGAATCAGTTGCGCACCTTCGTCGATACCTTTTTGGATCAGGGCTTGGATTCTGTTAAATTGCAGCTCGGAAACCACCGGGCCGATATGGTCCCCATCCTTGCGGGGATCGGCAACCTTGATCGTTTCGGCGGAAGCTTTGGCCAAGGTAACGGCTTGATCATACACCGAGCGCTCCACCAGCATGCGGCTGGGCGAGTTGCAGGACTGTCCGCTGTTTTCGAAGCACTGTGCAACGCCGCGCTGGATCGCGGCCGGCAGGTCGCTATCGGCAAAAACGAGATTCGGTGATTTGCCGCCCAGTTCCAGCGATACACGTTTGACCGTCGCGGCCGCCGCGCGGGAGACGGCAATGCCAGCACGCGTCGAGCCGGTAAAGGACATCATGTCCACATCCGGGTGGTTCGAAAGGGCTTCGCCGACAACGGTGCCCTCACCGTTGACCAGGTTGAACACCCCCGCAGGCACACCCGCCTCATGGACGAATTCGGCGAAAAGCATTGCCGACATGGGGGCTATTTCCGATGGCTTCAGGACCACCGTGCAGCCGACCGCAATCGCCGGAATCA
The DNA here is from genome assembly GCF_964254145.1 of Pararhizobium sp. LjRoot235. Taxonomy (NCBI): domain Bacteria; kingdom Pseudomonadati; phylum Pseudomonadota; class Alphaproteobacteria; order Hyphomicrobiales; family Rhizobiaceae; genus Pararhizobium; species Pararhizobium sp. LjRoot235. The sequence goes on from NZ_CAXUSP020000001.1 coordinate 1,158,147, forward strand.
CCTTGAGCGAAATCTGGTTCATGGGCCAGTTCCATGGAGTGATCAGGCCGCATACGCCGATCGGCTCATGCACAATTTTCTGCTCGGGATTGTTCTTGTCCGGCACGCTTTCGAAGTGATGGGCCTTGAAGGCGCTGATGAAAGCCTTGATGTGTGAAAGGCCGACACTTGCCTGAGCCTCGCGGGCAAGTTTGATGGGCGCCCCCATTTCGGTGGAGATGGCTTCCGCCATTTCCTCCATGCGCCCGGAGTAGATCTCGGCGATTTTGTCGAGATAGATGAGGCGCTCTTCCCGGCTTGTCTGGCTCCAGCTTTCAAAGGCGGCGCGCGCGGCCGCCACTGCCAGGTCGATATCCCCCGGCGTGCCCGCCGAAACGATGGCATAGGCCTCTTCCGTCGCCGGATTGATGACGTCTATGGTGCGACTTTGAAGCGGCGCCCTCCATTGCCCGTTGATGTAGAAGTCCTTCTTTTGACTAGGTTTCGCTGCGTGAAGCATGATATTTCCCTTGATGCAAAAGCCCCGCTATGGGGTGGTGAAGTTTCTGGGTTAAATCGACAAGGCGGCAAGGCGCGGCGTTGCCAGGATCGATCAGCAAGACCTTGTCTTCACCTTCCTCTGCACGCCCAACCATAGTATCGAGCACTTCCCTGACCATCGCCGGATCGAGCGCCGACGTGTGTTTGTCGAACAACATGATACTCGGGTTCATGCAGAGTGAACGCGCGATAGCCACTCTCTGTTGTTGCCCACCCGAGAGCTGAGCAGGGTATTTGTTCGCCTGTTCGGGAATCTTCACTCGGGCAAGGAAGCGCATCGCGCGCTCCTCCGCCTGTCCTTGGGCATTCTCAATCATATCGATAGTGCATGCTGGCCGCGGCGAAATCACCCGGATTTGCGTGGTCTTTGAACTTTCTGATCAAGTTGAGGGAGCGTTTCCGCAGATTGTGCTGCATCGGCCGGGCTACGCTTGATGGCCGTTCTGGAGAGTCTCGGAAGTTCACTTTCCAAGACGGCCGAGGCCGCGCGTCCCTGGGGCTCTATTGACGCGATTGTGGCGACGAGGCCGAAAACGCTGCATTTGGGGTTTGTGGGCTTGCCTGCCAGAGCCTTTGGCAACAGCACGGCCGCATGGGCACGAAAACCTGCTGCAAGAAAGTGTGCTTAGCCGTTTCGGTACGGGAGAGCCAATGCGCGACGGAAGATGCGGTGAGCCGGCAAATGCGTCGATCTATCGAACAATCCTTCGGCATGACGTCAGAGAGTGTCCTGCAGCAGCTTCGTCTGCAAGTCGGTCCAGTGCTCTTCGAATGCAGCTCTTGCTTTCTCGTAGTGGCGACTGCGCAAACTATTGATGAGCTGCTCGTGTTCCTCCGCCATCTCCCCTGGCTCGCTATAAAAATCCTGCCGCTGCACAAGAAGTAGCTCGATCTCGCTTTCAAGGGTTGCATACATCCTTCTTAGACGAACGCTTCCGCTTGCATCTATGATAGATCGATGGAAGTCGCGATCAGCGGCAACAAGTGTGGATTTGTCGGAGGAAAGTTTCGAAGTACGCATCACCTTGACGGCATCGAGCGCTTGTTGGGGAATCAAACCTGTGAGTACGATCATGCGTACCGCCTCCCCCTCAATTGCTCCGCGCATCCGAGTGATGTCGACGATGTCGTCAGGACCAAATTCGGGAAGAACAAACCCACGATTTGGTATCTGTCTCAGTAGTCCTTCGTTGACCAACGCTTGTGCAGCAGTGCGAAAAGTATGTCTTGATGTGGAATGCTCCTCACACATCTTCGCATCGCGCAGAAACTCTCCAGGACGGAATTCGCCGGAAAGTATGCGTTTCCTCACAGCTGACGTAAGCGCTTCTACAGCGGTCAGGGTGTGGGACCCGGGAAAAGCGTCTGTCTCATGTTGCTCGACTGTTATGTCTCTTCGTGACGACATGGGGACCCTGAGTATCTGCCTGACTATCTTTTGTTCAACACTGCCGTCATATACATGACACGCGTAGCGTGGAAGCATGTCGACTGGCCGCCGAGCCTGCGTTTCGATCGGCGGCACAGCGAGACTAATATTAGACGGCGGCGAGGGCTTGGTCGATGCCTTCGAGCAGCCGTCCGGCGTGCTCGCTTGTAAAAACCAGCGGTGGCCTGATCTTGAGTATGTGTGCATCCGCACCTGTGGCCGAAATGAGAATTCTTCGGTCTCTGAGCCCGTTTACAACTGCGAGGGCGCGATCCATGTCAGGTATCTTGAGATCTCGATCCTTGACGAGTTCAACACCGAAATAAAGACCCGTGCCTCGAACGTCACCGACGAACTCGTATTTCTTTTGAAGGTCTTTCAGCCCCTCTAGAATTTGGCTTCCTACCTTGGAAGCATTCTGCATCAGACGTTCTTCGATGATCGTGTCCAGCACCGCCTTTGCTGCAGCAATGGCTACGCTATTTCCGCCAAAAGTGTTGAAATAGCGCATGCTGGCCCCGAATTCCGCGACAAGTTCGGGGCGCAGTACGACGCCAGCAACAGGATAGCCGTTGCCCATAGGTTTGCCCATAGTGACAATATCGGGTTGGACGGAATGTCGGGCATGCCCCCAGAGATGCGTCCCTGTCCGCCCAAATCCAGATTGGACCTCGTCGGCTATGAAGAGTCCACCCGCCTTGCGAACGACTTCGGCGACTGGAGCGAGAACGTCTACAGGGTCAACATACAGTCCATCCGAAGAGAAAGCCGAATCTGCGATAAAAGCAGCGAAGCCACCCCCGTGGCGTTCGATATCGGCGATCTGGCGTGCAACATCTTCTGCCATCCTCTTGCCGATTTCTGCGACAGGCAAACGGTATGAGTCAGGCGCGGCAACTGTTCGGAGATACGGATCAAGCGTGGATTTCTTTCCAAGCGACGGGGAGATCGCCGCGACCGCTCCGCTATTGCCATGGTACGCTTCGGCGGTGACAATGATGCCTGTTTTTCCCGTGAAGAAGCGAGCGACGCGCAGTGCGAGATCATTTGCCTCGGATCCGGTGCAGGTAAACATGGCGCAACCAGTTCTTCCGAGCTCTCCGCCGAATGTGCCGATTAACATTTCCGCATAATCGAGAAGTTGATTCTGCATATAGCGGGTGTGGGTGCACAGCGTTTCAAGCTGCTCCTGGATCGCGTGGACAACGCGCGGATGCGAATGCCCCAAGGAAGCAACGTTGTTATAGGCATCGAGATATTCGTTGCCGTGTTTGTCATAGAGAAATACGCCTTTAGCCCGGGAGATCTCGACCGGGGACCTGTAAAAAAGCCGGTACGCCGGGCCCAAAAGGCGCTGGCGACGTGCGATATGGTCGAGATCATCGGCGGTCAGGTGGGACGTGTCGTTCGGATTGAAGCCGTTCGCCATATCACCACGGAAGCCTGTCGGGACAGTTTTGTTCTGCTGACGCATGTTAAATCCTACCTGTGAGCAGACCAGAGATCTGATTGGTTGACTGAGAATTGAACCAACGGAGATGAGCCCACCCCGCTTCGGTATGGCGAAGTATGTAGCGGCTGTTCTCGGGAAAGAGCTGGGCGCGCCAACAGGTCAACAGCGCACGTACGGCGAGGCGGCCCATGGCAAGAAAAGGGATGAGGAGCAGCTCTTCATGCTCCAAATCGGCATGGCGAAAGTAGCCGCGCAACACGTCCTTCGGCTCGACGAACAAATCCTGTCGATCGGTATTGTCAAGTTGCTTTGGCATTTGGTTCATGAGAGCCGTAGATACATCTACAGCGATGGCGGTCCGAACAGCATCACCGAAGTCTATGATCCCGTTTACAAACTGTGGATTGCTGTGATCGACGACGAGGTTCGACGTGTTAAAATCGTTGTGCAGTACCTGTCGCCGGCAACGATCGAGTCGAGGTTTGATTTCAGCAAACCTGTCGAGTGCCGTCTTGACCCAAGCCCGTCGTTCATCGTTCGGAACATAATCCAACATGTCGGATAGATTCAGAAGATGCGTCACATCCCAGGCCAGCTCGCGACCATCAGCTGGGTGCGAAAAGTCTGCCATTGCATTTCGAAGCTTGGCAAGTAGTTCTCCGACACAAACGCGTTGGGCGGCCGTCGAATTCGTCTTGTCCAAGGGAGTACCACGGATAAACGAAATGAGCCTCACCACACGACGCTCAGCCCCACTCGTCGTCACGACCGGCAAAAACTGACCTTGCAGGTCCCCAAAGATGCGAGGTATCGGCAGCGCTGGCGCTCGCAGTTCAACGTGGCGCATCAGCGCGACTTGAAAATCCAGTTCGTCGAGACTTTCAGAGGGATGAGCGATCTTTAGCACGAACTGCCCGTCCTCCGCGCAATCCAGGAAGAATGTGTCGTCCTTCTCGGTTTCAAACCGCTTGGCTGAGCCCCTCTTTCCATAAAGTTGCTCAGCAATTGTCTCCGCTTCGGCCCTGCTGATGGGTTGTCGAGCTTCGGAAAGTTCCGAAGCCGGGGGGTGGGGTGACCGACGAATGTCATTATGCAGCATAGCGAACCTAGTTTGTTTCATCGTCCTTGGATGCGACGGAGGTGAGGGATGGCTTGGCCCTTTGGGGATAAGCATTTTTGTACAACGATTCATTTTCTTTGTCGAGCAATTTCTTCCTATAGTGTTGATGGAGAATGTGTTCCCCTCCTGCTTCAATCAGTCGGAAAACCGCAAGAATCCCGAATAATGGCCGCATTTTGCGGATTCTAAGCTTTCCACTCTGGCCTGATCCAGCTCCGCTTCGGGGCTGTCGCGGAAAGCAGATCCGCTCCACTTTCATAATTGTTGTACAATCATGTTGCAATAGCAATTTGATTGTGCTTCCTTAAGAGCGCCAGACCACCGACATTTGTCGCCGTCCACTCTGAACAAGGATACCCCCATGACTCTCCCGCGTCCGAAATACATCACCTTCGACTGCTACGGCACGCTGACCAACTACCAGATGGCAGAAGCCGCCCGTGACCTGTACAGCGATCAGCTCGATGAGCCGCGCATGGCTGAGTTCATCAAGAACTTTGCCGCCTACCGTCTCGACGAAGTCCTGGGTAATTGGAAACCGTTGGCCGAAGTGGTTCACAATTCAATTGAACGCACCTGCAAGCGCAACGGCATCAATTTCAAAGAAGAAGATGCCCGCACAGTCTACGAGCGCGTGCCTACCTGGGGTCCGCATGCCGACGTGCCCGCCGGCCTTGCCAAGGTCGCGAAAGAGATTCCGCTGGTGATTCTGTCGAATGCGATGAACTCGCAGATCATGTCGAACGTCGAAAAGCTCGGCGCTCCGTTCCATGCCGTCTACACGGCCGAACAGGCACAGGCCTACAAGCCGCGGCTGCAGGCCTTCGAATACATGTTCGACATGCTCGGCTGCGGCCCCGAAGACATCGTGCACTGCTCGTCTTCCTTCCGCTACGACCACATGTCGGCCAATGATATCGGCATCAAGAACAAGGTCTGGGTGAACCGCGGCCACGAACCCGCCAACCCGTACTATGGTTACGTCGAGATCGCCGACATTTCCGGCTTGCCGGGTGTATTTGGCCTCTAGCAAAACGAGCAAAGTGCGGGCGGAAAACCGCCGGCACTTTCTTAGGCGGTCGCCTGTGATCGACGGTCGCAAGACAATTGGCTGCCGTGGCATCACGAAGTCCGAGTGCCGCACATCCGGCGCGCGCCGGGTTTGATTTGCGGCGACTTGGGTTGCCATCAAGCCCAGATGTGCCCAGCGCGGGCATCATCCGACGCGAAATGAATCTTGACGTGCACGCGGAATCGCTTTCGGAGCACTTTCGGCCTCCTCCACCGATGATGGAATGATCCTGGAAAATGGTCTGGATCTGCGTCCGCAGCGGGCGGAAGTCGTTCAACCGTAGATGCGAGCCTGCTTCTCGGCTAAGAGGCTGCCTCAAAAAGATTTGAGTGATTTCAGTCAGTTGTGATTCCGTCGGATTTGCAAAGATTCGATGGAGATCACGATGGCCTGGACTGAAACCACCCGGCGCAATTATGTCCGGCGGACGAGCGGATATGCAAGCGATGTCACGGATCGGGAATGGGATTTTGTTGCGCCGTTCATGCCTGCGCCACGGCGTCTGGGCCGTCCGCGCAAGACTGATTTGCGCGATGTTTTAAACGCCCTTCTCTATATCGCTTCGACAGGCTGCCAGTGGCGGATGCTGCCGAAGGACTTTCCGCCCTGTTCGACGGTGCAGCGGTATTTCTATGAATGGCGGGCAATGGGTCTTTGGCCACGGATCAACCATCACCTCGTCATGGAGGCGCGGGAACTGGAGGGGAAAGAAGCCTCGCCGACAGCAGGCGTGATCGACAGCCAAAGCGTTAAAACGACTGAAAGCGGTGGTATCCGTGGCTTTGATGCTGGGAAGAAGATCAAGGGCCGCAAGCGCCACATCATTGTAGACACGCTCGGGCTGATGGTCGGCCTCATGGTGCACAGCGCCGATATCCAGGATCGCGACGGCGCTCCCGATCTCCTGAAATCCGTCAAAAACCGGTGGCCGTGGTTGCTTCATGTCTTCGCTGATGGCGGCTATGCGGGCGACAAGCTCAAAAAGCGGCTACAGAAAATCGGGAAATGGACACTCGAAATCATCAAACGTTCCGACAAGGCCAAGGGTTTTGAAATCCTGCCGCGCCGCTGGGTCGTCGAGCGGACCTTCGCCTGGCTGGGGCGATGCCGCAGGCTGGCCAAGGACTTCGAAAAATCCGTCGCTTCAGCAGAAGCGTGGATAACCATCGCCCACATCCGCATGCTCACAAGACGCCTTGCAAGATATGGATATCGTTGAAGCCTTTTCGAGTCCGACTCTAAGCTGAACATCCAGTGCAGTTGCTATCTGTAGAATATCTGGAGTTAAAATCCGATGCTCGGTTACTTCGAGCGATAATCCGCGCATGTTCAGCTTGCGCACTGCGGCTTTCGAATACAATCGCAGTATCTTCCTCACCATTGGATGCCGGGTACTTGCTACGACGCTTCATAGACTTTGAAAGGTGTTGTAGACATACTCTGCTCAAGAGGACCATAACTCTAATGACGGGTCACGATGAGTGTTATTCTGTGGCCCGATGCGCTCGCCCGACTTGTTGGAACGACCCAGAGTGCCGCGCCATAGGGAGATAAGACCCGGGTTCCAATGGCCGGGATCACCGCTGATCCCATTTGTCCAGCATTCCATAATACCAAACCGCCAACGGAAGAAACCAGGGCTTGCCGTTGAAATATGGGCGCGTCTCAAAGCTGAGTTCGCTGTAAACCGTCTTGCCCTGGTCATTGCCGAGCATTTCGTTGGCGATTTTACCGCCGAGCCAGCTGGAGCGCGCGACGCCTGTGCCGTTGTAGCCGCCGGCGAAAAACATCCCGTCGATGGTGTCAACGTGCGGGAAATGGTCGAAGGTGAAGCCCAATTGGCCGTGCCAGTAGTGGCTGATCTTGTGTGCGTTCAATTCCGGAAAGATCTTGACCAGCAGGCTGCGAAGATAGTTTGCGTTCGCGGTGTTGCTTTTCACCGTGCCGCTCATGTCGAGAACACGTCCACCCAGGATGATGCGTGTTCCATCAGGCGAAGGGCGATAGTAAGTCACCACGCGCTGGCTGCCGGCAAGCATCTGCTGCTTCGGCATCAGCTTTCTCATAAGCTCCGGCGGCAGCTGTTCCGTTGCGACCAAGCCGCTGCCAACGGGAATAATGCGACGCCTTAGATAGGGCAGCAGCGCGCCGCTGTATCCATTGGTCGCTATCAGGACTTGGCGTGCCATGACATCCCGACCCTGAACCTTGAATGCAAACGCGCCAGCCTTTTGCTGAAGATCGGTTACACGGGCATTGTTGAAGACGCGCACGCCCAGGCGCTGGGCGGCTTCGGCCAGGCCTTTGACATATTTTGCTGGATGAAGCCCTGCATAACCAGGCATGGCGATCCCGCCGTGATAAAGATTGGAACCAACTTCCTTATGCTGTTCGGACCGCGGAACCATATAGGCGTCGCACGGGAGCACTTTGCGAATGCGCTCTATGTTGTTGCCCAGGCTGTCGTAGATGCGCGGGGTCATTGCCCCCTTGAAATATCCAACCACCTTCAGGTCGCAGTCGATCTGTTCCTTTGCGACAACATCTTTGACGTATTGCAGCGATTGAAAGCTCTCCTCCACGACGCGTCGGGCCATGTCTGCGCCATAGGAGGTCATCGCGGTATCGAAGAACGCCCAGCCGGGCCCTAGAAATCCGCCGTTGCGCGACGAAGCACCCCAGCCCGGTGCGTCAGCGTCATAGACGCTGACTTGCTTGCCGGCCCTTGCAAGAACAAGAGCCGCGTTGAGGCCCGTGAAGCCACCGCCGATGATTGCGACCTCCGTGGAGGAGGGGATATCGTCGGCATTGGCTCCGTTCGGACGGGCCTCATCCCACCAAAAAGGGCTGGCGACGGCATCATCAGTGAAGAAGGGCGCTTTCAAACTAGACATTGTCGTCACTCACATTGGTAGATATGGCGCAGAAAGTCCTGCATCAGAAATTTGCCGACAACGAGACCTCATCGGTCGACCGCCGCCAAGCAGCTTCAGAAGACGGCGGATCGCGAAACACTTGGTGTTGGATATTGCTGTGACGCAGAACAAAATGACGTTGCTCGCCCGTTGCGGCGCATTAACTGCTGAATGGGATCAAAAAGGATTTCGACACTTCAACATGTAACTGGTTCTTGTGTGCGAAAAGATGAAAGTAAACAGCCCGAGCCTCTAGGCTGGAGCAGCGAGGCGCTCGAAACTAAGCCGCCTGTCGGGCAAGGTGGGTTTCAAATTCCGCTGGCGATCGATAGCCAAGGGCTGAGTGCAGCCGCTTGGCATTGTAGACCTCTTCGATAAACTTGGGCAATCGCTCGGCCACGTCCGCAAAAAGTTTCGTAGAAAGCGGGATAAACGTCCTCCACTTTCAGGGCCTTCATGAAGCTCTCGGCCTGAGCATTGTGATCAGGGCTGCCGACGGCGCTCATGGACCCACGCAGACCGGCGATAGTCCAAGCAAGACGCACAATCTGCCAAAGCGGCTTCGGATACGAAAGAATCTGCTTTGACAATTCGTATTTCGGTAAAACTCGTGGTCGAGCGTCGGCCTATGATGATCGCAGATAAAACCGCGCATCAGTTCAGGACCAGATCATGGCTCATTTCCGTCCGAAATTCATCACCTTCGACTGCTACGGCACGCTGACCAACTTCCAGATGGCAGAAGCCGCGCGCGACCTTTATGGCGAACAGCTCGACGAGCCACATATGGTTGAGTTCATCAAGAACTTCGCCGCCTACCGTCTCGACGAGATCCTCGGCGATTGGAAACCTTACAATGAGGTGGTTCACAATTCGCTCGAACGGGCCTGCAAGCGCAATGGCATAAAATTCCACGAGGAAGCGGCGCGAATGGTTTATGAGCGCGTGCCGACCTGGGGGCCGCATGCCGACGTACCGGCCGGTCTTGCCAAGGTCGCCAAGGAAATCCCGCTGGTCATCCTTTCCAACGCGATGAATTCGCAGATCATGTCGAATGTCGAAAAGCTCGGCGCACCGTTTCATGCCGTCTATACTGCGGAGCAGGCGCAGTCCTACAAGCCACGCTTCAAAGGCTTCGAATACATGTTCGATATGCTGGGCTGCGGGCCGGAGGACATTCTCCACTGCTCGTCCTCCTTCCGCTACGACCTGATGTCGGCGCACGACCTCGGCATCAGGAACAAGGTCTGGGTCAATCGCGGTCACGAGCCGGCGAACCCCTATTACGGTTATGTCGAAATCAGGGATATCTCGGGCCTGCCCGGCGTCGTCGGGCTTTGAGAGAAACATGATCATGAAATCCTACTGGCACGACACGGCGCTCGTCTTCGGCGATGCCGCGCAACGCCCGGTCGAAGGCCATTATGACGTCGCTGTCATCGGCGGCGGTTTAACCGGCCTTGCTGCAGCGCGCCACCCGGCCAAGGCCGGCTGGAACTTCTAAACAGCGGGGATTGTCCGTCAATCGACCGCTTCTCATGTTCCAATGCATGAAAAGCATCGATCCCCGACAGGCGAGGAACGTCAAAATTGGGTGTTTGTAATGATGTGGTCACTGAGGGCCACGTGGGTCATCGGAAGGGCTCCCAGGCTCTCGATACCGATACGCCTGTCTCGGCAGCTTCAAGCGAAGCCTATTTTCGAGCTGCCACGGCGATCTTGGCCATGCGGCCGGGCTCCTCTGAACCGGACCTGTCGGCGGCCTTGCTGAAGCGCCACTACGGATTGACGGGACCGATCGCTACATTGTCCTCCGAGATCGAGCGCACCGTTGAAGTCAACTTGTCGGATGGCCGTCGATTGATCTTAAAGATGTCGACCAGACCGGAGGCCGTCGGCAGCTTTCGTTTCCAAGCCGCCGCTATGGCTGGATTGCAAGGGGCCGCGGGCTTCGTTGCACCCGAAGTGCTCCGCACGAGCAACGGCTCATTGATGTTTGAGCAAGAGGGAGTATGCGGGTACTTGCAGACTCGTCTCGAAGGCATTCCGCTGCACCAAGCGACGCCAACTCCCGACCTGCTTTTCCGAACCGGCAGTGCTCTCGCACGGCTCGACTTAGCTCTTGATCTGGTCAGTGTGCCCGCAGCCCACCGCCCCGTTCTTTGGCACGTCGGGTGCTGGTCGCGGTTGATGGAGCTAGAGCAATACCTGCCATCCGGCACTGTTGCAGATAGCGTACGTGTCGCGATGGACAACTATGTCGAGTTTGTTGAGCCGCAAATCTCGAATGTGGCGTGGCAGATAACGCATAATGATCCCAGCCCATTCAATATGATGGTAACTGGCCAGGAAATGGGTTTCATCGATTTTGGCGATGGCTGTTGGAGCCCTAGAATTCAAGACCTCGCGATTGCTGCAAGTCACGTGGTAAAGGACCCGACTATCGCTTTGGGCGGGGCAGAATATCTTATTGCTGGTTATGCCTCGGTCATTCCACTTTCCGCGCTTGAAGCAAGACTGCTTGTCGGACTAATGCGGGCGCGACAAAGCGCACTGATCTTGATCAACTACTGGCGATCCCACCTTTTCCCTGCCGACGCCCAGTACATCAAAAAGAATGTCGCGCGCGCCGAGCACGGCCTTTCTATTCTTGCACCCCTTGGTGTCGATGAGGGCGAGGCGGCAGTCCTCGCGGCAATGTCGTCGTTCCACCCGTAATACAATATCGGTTCGATCGGACCCTGACACGGTGCCCGAAAAAAGAAGAACCGCGAATTGATCAAGGTACTCTCTCAAGCAGGTTGAAGCACATGTCCACAGACCTCATGCCAAATCGCTACACACCCGGTGAAGCTGATCTTCCGACGCGCGAGTCCGAGCTTATTGCCCGCCGAAACAATGTTCTTGGAGCTTCCTATCGGCTCCAGTATCGGCGACCGGTTCATTTCCTTCGCGGCGAAGGCATGTGGCTCTACGATCCTGACGGCCGGGCCTACCTTGATTTCTACAACAACGTACCGTCTCTCGGCCACTGCCATCCAGAAGTAAACGCTGCCATGGCTGAGCAGGCCGGCCGGATAAGTGCCAACACGCGCTATCTCGAACCAAAACTTGTCGACTATGCCGAGCGACTGATCGAAACCTTCCCTTACGAGCTGGACCGGGTGGTTTTTACTTGCACGGGAAGTGAATCCAACGACTTGGCCCTGCGTATCGCGCGATTGGCAAGCGGCAACGAAGGTGTGATCGTCTCGTCCTACGCCTATCACGGCACCAGCGCGGCCACAGCAACGGTGTCGCCCAACCTGGGTGACGCGGTCAAGCTCAGTCCGTTCGTGCGCATGGTGTCTCTACACGGCCCCGCAGGCGTGCCGGAATCGCAAGCTGCGGATTTCTTCGAAACGCAGGTTCGCGCTGCCATTGTCGATCTAAACCGCCGGGGCATTGGCGTTGCCGCCCTCCTCATCGACAGCATTTTCTCCAGCGACGGCGTATGGGTCGATCCTCCTGGCTTCATCGCCGGTGGTGTTGCGGCAGTGCGAGAAGCAGGCGGTCTTGTAATCGCCGACGAAGTTCAACCCGGCTTTGGCCGGACCGGCGCTCATATGTGGGGCTTTGAGCGGCACGGGATCGTTCCGGACGTGGTCACCCTTGGCAAGCCCATGGGCAATGGATTTCCAATTGGCGCTGTCGTTGGACGGAAATCACCGATGGACCAATTTGGTGCTACAGCTCGATATTCAAACACATTCGCCGGCAACACAGTGGGGATAGCAACGGCGGACGCCGTGCTGACAATTCTCCAGCGCGATCAGATCCCTCAAAACGCGCTTGCCATGAGCGAGCGGCTCCGAGCCGGGCTGGAGAAACTTGCCATGCTGCCCTACGGCATAGGCGGCATTCGAAACGCAGGTCTGTTCTTTGGCATCGATCTGGGGCTGGAGGGCGCACCGGCTGCAAGCCGGCGGGCCATGGCTTTGAATGTGGTGAATGCGATGCGAGACGACGGTGTCCTTGTTAGCACGACGGGCGCCAATGAAGACTCGCTTAAAGTGCGCCCTCCGCTCGTTTGCCAAGCCGAGCATGTGGACCAATTTCTTGCAGCCTTGGAGCGCGCCCTCATCAAAATCGCAGGCTAGCTTCCGGGCTGTGTTGCAAAAACATGCTTGTTGCGCCATCTGGCTCCGGCTGTATTGGCAGCAGGTTTTTTAACGAGCGATATCAAGTGGCGGCATTTTCGCGGAGAATAATCTGGGCCGTCCGTTGGTACTGCAAATGCGGCATCAGCCAGCGTGCCGTGGTGGACAGGCTTGTCGGTTCCGCTTTTGTCGATGCCGGCCGTGGCGCACGCCGAACGGCAGGGCAGACGTCGATGAGCTTGGTCTCGTCCCGACCCGGAAACAGCCAAACCTCGGGTCTCGCCAGCCGGCAATAGACCCGCAGGATCGCGAGCGTCACGTCATCGTTCGTCCGCCGGCGCAGGGCTTGTCTCTGTCATCCCTCATTCTTCTGTTCCGAAAGTTGGGCAAACAACCCAACCCTTCAAAACAGCACCAATCATGCAAATCCTGCGCTCCAATTGCCGCAAGTGACTTCATTCAATCCCCACAGTCCACATCTCGATGGTAAACCGCAGCAAGACGCACAATCTGCCAAAGCGGCTTCGGATACGAAAGAATCTGCTTTGACAATTCGGATTTCGGTAAAACTCATGGTCGAGCGTCGGCCTATGATGATCGCAGATGAAGCCCCGCATCAGTTCAGGATCAGATCATGGCCATTTCCGCGCGAAATTCATCACCTTCGACTGCTACGGCACGCTGACCAACTTCCAGATGCAGAAGCCGCGCGACCTTTACGGCGAACAGCTCGCAGAGCCACATATGGTTGAGTTCATCAAGAACTTCGCCGCCTACCGTCTCGACGAGATCCTCGGCGATTGGAAACCTTATCGTGAGGTGATCACAATTCGCTCGAAAGGCATGCAAGCCCAACGGCATAAAATTCCACGAGGAAGCGGGGCTATTCCGGCCATGGGGCACAGTTGTCGACACATCTCGGCATGATCATCGCCGATGCCATTCTCGGCAAAGCTGATCGCCATCCTCTCAAGGGACTCGACTGGCCGGCCGTTCCCGGCCATGTCGGCAAGCCGTCGTTCCTGCCGCTCGTCGGGTTGTACTACAAAACCCTCGACCGATTTCAGTAACTGACGCCGCGACCAACGAGAAGGGCCGCCGGGATGATCTCTCGGCGCGCTTTTTCGTTATTCTTTCCAGTCGGTCAGGCAAGCCTGCCGATGTGGAAGCTCTTGATTTCCAGATATTCCTCGATGCCGCACTGGGCGCCTTCGCGGCCGAGGCCGGATTGCTTGATGCCGCCAAACGGGGCGAACTTCTGTTGAAATGGCTGCGATATTCAGTCCAGCCATGCCGAACTCGAGCGACTCTGCGGCACGCCAGGAGTGCTTCAGGCTCTCGGTGCAGAAATAGGCCGCGAGGCCGAAAGGCGTCGCGTTGGCGATCGTGATTGCCTCCTGGCATCCTGGACCTTTGGGCTGTCCGCGAAAGACTGTGCCGGCCTTCGCCGAAGGATCCACTCGCTTTAAGTTGTTGCGGAAGGTCGGGCAGGGGCAATCCCCTATCGGATGGGGATCATTGCGCGTGTACCACTACCTCGCCACAGCTACCTCTCGCCTGGTCTTTCTTCCGGCCCCGGTAAAAAGGGGGGGCTCTGCAAGACGAATCATCCTCGCGTTTTAGAGTCCGAAAACGCCAGGTAGCTCGGAAACATCGCGTATTTCCGTATACTCGTAGAATGGGTTTGCTGGCTCGTGGCCGCGATTAACCCAGACCTTGCTCTTGATCCCCAGATCATAGGCAGACATCAGGTCGTGGCGGAAAGACGAGGAAACGTGCGTTATGTCCTCTGGGCCGCATCCCAGCATGTCGAACATATATTCGAACGCTTTGAAGTGCGGCTTATAGGCGCCCGCCTGTTCAGCGGTGTAGACGGCATGAAATGGCGCGCCGAGCTTTGCCACGTTTGACGGGATTTGGGCTATCATGGAGTTCGTAAGGATAACCAGCGGAATTTCCTTGGCCAGTTTAGCCAATCCCTCGGGTACGTCCTGATGCGGTCCCCAGGTCGGGATGCGGTTGTAGATCGTTTCAGCGTCTTCGGCACGGAATGTGACGTTGTTGCGGCGGCAGGTGCGCTCCAGTGCGTTGTGAACGACATCTGCGTAAGGCTTCCAGTCCTGCATCACCTCATCGAGGCGATAGCCTTGGAAGTTTCTGACGAACTCGTCCATGCGCAGCCCATCCAGAAGATGACCGAACAAATCCCTAGCGGCTTCCGCCATTTGGAAATTGATGAGCGTGCCGTGGCAATCAAAAGTCACGTATTTCGGCCGGAAGCGGTCCATATCCTTGGCTCCTGTCGTTTGTCTTATGAACCGAGAATAGCTGCATGGCTGTGGCAGAATGTGCCAAAGTGCATGGTCATTCGGCAGAAGGCCTCACCCATTCACCGCAAAACCAGCACGACCTTTCGCACTGCTGTCTCATGCGAGCCTTTCGAGCTGTATCAGCCCGAGGAAGCGAGAGGATGGGTGGCACCGCCTCCATAGTCGTTTGCCGGTCCCCCGCCGCTCTGCTGGCTTTGCTCTAAGCTGATCGCCACGGCTCGCCATGCCGAATAGCGGCGGCACTGTTCTTTGTTCGTTGTTGCTTTGGCGTGGGCAGCTCCCGCCTACCGGGAACGACGAGCTCCGCCCAAACTTGGACACACAAGCGCAATTGCTATTGGGAGTCCTGCGAAGCGATTCCCGTACGCAAGTATTCCTACACTTTCTACATCTTCTTGAACGATCTCTCGGACTCCGCGGTCAGCCAATCGCGCAATGCGGAGAGGCCGGGAGAAACAATGATCGACTTCGGATGGATCAGGCCGTAGTCGGTCCCGTCGCGATCGAAGCCGAGTGGTGCTTCCAATCGCCCATTCGCGACGTCATCCGCTGCAATCGCCTGTGGTGCAAGAGCAACGCCAAGACCACCCAGGGCCGCTTCAGCCATCAGGAAATGATGATCCAGCAATCGGGTTGTTCGAGGACGCGGCGCATCCATGTGCTCGTCGAACCACGCTTCCCAGGCATTCGGTCGCGTCCGTGATCCGAGCGCCACATAGTCGCCACTCTCGAACCGCTTGCGCAGGGATGGTAGCATCACCGGGCCAACACGCTCGGGCATCAGCCTGATGATGGTCCATTCCGGGTCCACCGGAAAATCGAGACGACGGATCGCAAGCGTCACCCGGTCGCGCGCGAAGTCGAGCCCACCGCCGCCGGTCGATAGATGCACCTCGACATCCGGGTATCGATCCTGAAACCCAGACAGGCGCGGAATCAGCCAGCGCATCGCCAGCGAGCGCTCGCAGGACAGGATAATCGGAATGGGCGTCGAGCTGGATCTGATTTCTGCCAAGGTATCAGTGATTAAGCTGAACGCCTTGCCGGTCGCCTCCGCCAGCTTCTCGCCATCGGAGGTCAGACGCACTCCGCGTCCGTCCGCTTCGAGCAAGCGCAGACCAAGATCGGCGGAGAGTTTGGAGACGCGACGGCTGACTGCACCATGCGTCAGAGCAAGTTCGGCAGCCGCAGCACGCACAGACCCTAGACGCGCCACTGTTTCGAAGGCACGCAGATCGTCGAGAAAAGGTACGTCAGATCGTTTCATTGGTGATTTCATATCACCACCAATCGTCAGATCATATGGATAATCGGTTCTGACCGTTCTGCTATTCTCACCAACATGAAGCAGAACACATCTCTCCTCGTCGGGATAATCGCCGACGACCTGACCAGTGCTACCGACGGCGCGGCTGCCTTTCTCGGGAAAGGCCATGCGCCTCTGATCAAGCGAAATGCCGACAGCCCGGAAATTGGGGCCGTCGTTTCGATCGACACCAACAGCCGCGCCTCTGCCATCTGGCAGGCGACAAAGGCTACGGCCGACGCGGTGTCGGCTCTCTCGAGTGCCCGCCTTCTGTTCAAGACGATCGATTCGACCCTGCGCGGCCATATCCGCCTGGAAGTCGCCGCCGCCTTTCGCGCAAGCGGCCGGAGCAGGCTTGTCATCGCTCCAGCCTTTCCCGAAGCGGGGCGGCTCACCGTCGGCGGTATCCAGACGGTGAACGGCATTCCCGTGAGTCAAAGCGTCTACGGCTGTGATGCAGTCCATCCCGCAGGCACATCGCACATTGCCAATCTGATTGACCCGTCCCTGGGAAGACCGATCCTTCTCGCCCAAGACAGTTCCGGCGATGCGGCGACGAGCGCATCCATTCTGATCCTCGACGCCGACAGCCAAGACGTATTGAACCGGCAAGTCGCCAGCATCCCCGATCCTGAAACTGTCCTGTGGGTGGGCTCTCCTGGTCTCGCCATCGCGCTGGCATCGCTGGTCCCTGTCGTGCCGGATGAACGCGCGGTAACGGGCAAAGCCGCCGGGCGCATGGTGATTGTCGCAGGAAGCGCCAATCCGGTAACGCGCGCCCAATGCGAGATCTTGCGGGAACAAGGCGTTCCAGTCGTCGCCGACCTGGCCGACGCTCCCGGCGATGCCCGTGTGATTTGCCTTCAGGCACCGCTGCAACGGCAGGCGAATGCCAGCGCGTTGATGGCGAACCTCGCCGGACAAGCAGCCGCAGCGGTCGTCCGGCATGACTGTGACGCGGTGATCGCCACCGGCGGCGAGACGATGGCGGCGATCCTCGACCGCCTCGGCGTCAGCCGTTTCTTTCTCACCCGCGAGCTGGAGCCCGGCTTTCCGGTCGGTCGCGCCCGACGGGCGGACGGAACGTCGCTCACCATCGCCATGAAGGCGGGAGGGTTCGGCTCACCCTCGGCACTCCTTGATGCCGTCCGCGACCTGCTGGCCAAACCGCTTTCACGAAAGGCTCTGATCCATGACCGCCCATGACGCTCCTCTCGCCGTGACTATGGGTGATCCCTCCGGCATCGGCCCCGAGATCATCGCAAAAATGTATCTCCGTCGCCCGGACAAACGGCACTGGATCGTCGTCGGTGATCCGCTGGTGATGAACCACGCCCTTTCCGCGCTGGATGCCGATGTGCGGGTCCGGCCGATCGCTTCCCTTGATGAGACCGTGCCCGATGACGGAACGCTCAACGTGCTTTGCTCCTCGCAGCTTCGCGTCCTGCCACCGGTCAGCCAGGTTTCGGCCATCGGTGGACGCGCGGCGTTTGACGCGATCGTTGTCGCGATCCGATTGGCGCGGGACGGTCGCGTAAGCGGCATCGTTACGGCGCCGATCCATAAGGAAGCGCTCGCCGCCGCCGGTCTGCACTATCCCGGCCACACCGAAATTTTGGCCGATCATGGCGGCGCTCCCAAGGTCGCCATGATGCTGGCGAACGAGGACATTCGCACGGTCCTCGTCACCATCCATTGTTCGCTGTCCGAGGCGATCCGCAAAGGCGATTTCGCGGCGCAGATGGACGCGATCCGGCTGGCCCATGCCGGTGCGCAGGCGCTCGGCATCGCCCATCCGCGTGTCGCTGTCGCGGGCCTCAATCCGCATGCCGGCGAAGGCGGTCTCTTCGGAGACGAGGAAATCCGCATCATCCGGCCGGCGATCGAGGCGGCCCGTGACGAAGGTATCGACGCATCCGGCCCATGGCCCGGCGACACCGTGTTCATGCAGGCCCGCAAGGGCCGCTTCGACATCGTGGTCGCGCAGTATCACGACCAGGGCCTCATCCCGGTCAAATACATGGGCCTCGACCATGGCGTGAACGTCACCCTGGGCCTGCCGTTCGTGCGCACCAGTCCCGATCACGGCACCGCCTTCGATATCGCGGGGTCCGGCGTTGCAGACCCTTCCAGCCTTGAGACCGCCTTCGACTACGCCCTTCGGCTGAAGGCTTCCCTCCCGAACCTGAAAGCCAAAACCTCATGACACCATTCGACTTCATCTTCATGCTGACACGCAACGACCGCACCGTGGCCGACGCCGCCGTCCACGCCGAAACGGCGCTCCGGGCCGGAATCCGCCACATCGGCTTCAAGGACGTCGGCCTGCCGTTCGACGCGCTCGCCGGCCTCGCCCGCCAGATCCGCGAGGGCGGAGCCAGCACCTATCTCGAAGTCGTATCGCTCGACCGCGACAGCGAGATCCGCTCGGTCAAGGCGGCGATCGACCTCGGCGTCGACTATCTTCTCGGTGGCACCCATGCCGAAGACGTGCTGCCGCTTTTGGAAGGGACGCCGATCCGCTACTATCCGTTTCCGGGCCGCATCGTCGGGCACCCGAGTATTCTCGAAGGATCGCAGGCCGAGATCGTCAAAAGCGCCGTCACGCTTGCCAGCCACCCCGGTGTCGCCGGTCTCGACCTTCTCGCCTATCGTTCGGCAGGTAATGTGCCATCTCTCATCGACGCTGTGTGTCGAGCCGTGCCGAAGCCCATTATCGTCGCGGGATCGGTGGACCGGCCGGATCAGGTCGAGACTATTCGCAGGAATGGCGCAGCGGGATTTACCGTCGGTACCTCTGCGCTGGACGGCCGGTTCCCGGCAGAAGGTCCCGCACTCGAATTCCAACTGCGGGCGATCTCGGCGTGCCTCGAAGGACATCAAGAGAGCATGCCGCTGTCGCGCAATTCCTGATTTTTTGGCGGAAGCGAGTTGAACTAAAATCGCTCACCTCCGGCGCGTAGCGAGCGGCCTCTACAGCGCCGCGCGTCAAATATGACGCGCAAAGGACGCTGTAGCACTTTAAAGTGCTGCATAATTTTATCCTTAAATCGATTCCGATTTAAGGAACTATGCAGTAGCGTTGTCGGCCGGAGGCTCCGCGCAGGGGATTCACGAAAAGTCATCCAAATCGATGGGCACCGAGAACCCGGTTTTGACCCGATCCATTACGACCATTGTCTTGAAGCCCTTGATGTCAGGATTCTCATAGAAGAATTTCCGGGTAAAACCTTCGTAGTCCTCCATGCTCTGCGCGGTCACGATGAGCACGAAGTCTGAATCTCCTGTGACGTAGTATCCGTTCATCACCTCCGGCGTATGGCGGATCGACTGTTTGAAGCGGTCAACAATGTCAGCCCTTTCGCGCTCAAGCGACACAAGCACGAGCATCGCGATGGGTCGGCCGACTGCTTTCGGTTTCACGATCGACACGTCTGCCTCGATTACCCCCTTTTCGCGCAGTCGCTTCAGGCGACGCTGGACCGCTGTGGCCGAGAGACCGACCATGGCACCCAGCTCTTCACTGCTGTGGCGATTGTGGCTCTGCATGATGCTGAGCAGGCGGGCATCAAGGCGATCAAGGTTCATCGAAAAATCCGCATAATTTCTTCGTGTATCGCCGCAAGAAAGCAGGATTTACGCGCTTTGGCAACTCTTCATAGCGAAATAATGCGCCCTAATGACCTTAAGCTCCATCCACCAGAAGGCGGGGCACGAAGAACATGCTTGATGCAGCGATAACGGCGCGACGCGCCCTAGGACATCTTAATGATCCGGAACTGCTGCGGTCTCAGCCGTATATCGATGGCCAGTGGCAAAAATCCAGCAGTGCGACCGGAGTCGCAGACCCGGCAACCGGTGACGAAATTGCCCGTGTCGGCGATTGCGATGTGCGGATGCTTGATCAAGCGATCGCCGCGGCCGAGAACGCCTTCAAGACCTGGCGCGTTCTTCTTGCCCGTGAGCGCGGTAAGATTATCTTGTCCTGGGCGGACCTCATCCGTCGACATGCGCGTGATCTGGCCACAATCCTGACCGCGGAACAGGGCAAGCCCCTTGCCGAGTCCGAGGCTGAAATCCTTTACGGCGTTGGCTTTATCGAATGGTTCGCAGCCGAAGGCGAGCGGGCATATGGCGAGACGATCCCCAGCCACAAGCCTGCCAGCCGCCTGTTCGTTTCCATGCAGCCGGTTGGTGTCAGCGCCGCCGTCACGCCATGGAACTTCCCAAGCGCCATGATCGCAAGAAAGGCAGCTGCGGCACTTGCTGCCGGATGCCCGGTCATCGTGAAACCGGCCGTCGAAACGCCCTTGTCGGCACTGGCGCTGGCCGAGCTCGCTCACCGCGCCGGTTTCCCGCGCGGTGTCTTCCAGGTTGTGACCGGCGAACCCGAGCTTCTGACGGATGGGCTGCTCGCCGACGAACGCGTGCGGGCTTTTTCCTTCACCGGATCGACCGATGTAGGCCGCCTTCTTCTTACAAAAGCGGCCGCCACAGTCAAAAAGGTCTCCATGGAACTCGGCGGTCATGCCCCCTTTATCGTCTTCGACGATGCCGATCTCGATGAGGCGGTGGAAGGCTGCGTTGGCGCGAAATTCACGACATCAGGACAGGACTGTCTCGCCGCAAACCGCATCTATGTCCAGGATGGCATTTACGAGGCTTTTGTGAATAGGCTTCAGCGCCGCGTCGAAGCGCTGAGGGTGGGGCAGGGGTTTGAGGCGGGTATCGACATTGGACCGATGACGAAGACGTCGGTCGTCGAGAAATGCCGTGTCCATATCGAGGACGCTGTCAGAAAAGGCGCGCGGTTGCTCGTGGGCGAAATCCCCGATCCCGCACTCGGAAATTTTGTCGCCCCGACCCTGCTGGCTGATGTCACCCACGAGATGCTCATCGCGTTGGAAGAGACCTTCGGTCCGGTAGCGCCCGTTCTTCGTTTCACGAGCGAGGAAGAGGTTCGTGCCGGCGCGAATGCAAGCGAGATGGGCCTGGCGGCCTACGTTTATACGCGCGATCTGAACCGCGCGATGCGCCTTTCGGACATGCTCGAATATGGAATGGTGGGTGTCAACACCGCATCCTTTACCGGTGCGCCTATTCCTTTTGGCGGCTGGAAACAGTCAGGACTGGGACGGGAGGGCTCACGCCACGGCCTGCAGGAATTCATGGAACTCAAATATGTGTGCTTCGGCGGACTGGCGGAGTAAGGAAATGACGATGACGAACATTGCTGAAATCGCAGAAATGGACCGCAGAACGGTTCTCCATCCCTTCACCTATCTGAAGGATTACGCATCGGGCGACACCGATCCTACCATCATCGAGACGGGTAAGGGCGTTCGTATAAAGGACGCGACCGGCAGGGAGTACATCGACGGGTTTGCCGGTCTCTATTGCGTGAACATCGGTTACGGTCGCACTGAAGTCGCCGAGGCGATCGCACGACAAGCTTACAAGCTTGCCTACTACCATTCTTACGCCGCTCACACCACTGAAGAGCTGGCACGTCTTTCCGATCGGCTCGTCAGAATGGCGCCGGGAAACATGTCGAAAGTCTTCTATGGCCTGTCAGGCTCCGACGCGAACGAGACCCAGGCGAAAATCGTCTGGTACTACAACAATCTTCGCGGAATGCCGCAGAAGAAGAAGATCATCGCACGTGAGCGCGGATACCACGGGTGTTCCGTTGTCGCCGGCTCCATGACGGGTTTGAGCTTTTACCACGATCATATGGACCTGCCGGTTTCCGGCATCCTCCGCACTGGCGTTCCGCATTTCTACCGGGGTGCACCGCCCGGAGAAACCGAAGAAGCGTTTTCTCAGCGCCGCGCCGACGAACTGGAGGCACTCATTATTGCCGAAGGTCCGGAAACGGTTGGCGCGTTCATTGCCGAGCCGGTGCTTGGAACCGGCGGCATTACCCCGCCGCCCGCCGGATACTGGCCAAAGATTCAGGCCGTGCTCCAGAAATATGATGTGCTGCTGATCGCCGATGAAGTTGTCTGCGGGTTCGGTCGCACCGGTGCCATGTTCGGCTCGGATCTCTACGGGATGGAACCGGATCTGGTGACTGTCGCCAAGGGTCTGACATCTGCCTATGTGCCCCTGTCCGCCTCGATTGTGTCGCAAAAAGTCTACGACGTCATGGAGGAAGCAACGCCGCGTGTGGGTTCCTTCTCCCATGGTTACACCTATTCCGGCCATCCGATCGGCGCTGCGGCCGCAAACGCGGTTCTCGATATCGTCGAGCGGGAGGATCTGGCGGGCCAGTCCGCGAAGAAAGGCGCCTACCTCTTGAAACGGTTGAAGGCGGAGTTCGAGCAGAACCCGATCGTCGGCGAAGTTCGCGGCGTAGGAATGCTTGCTGCGCTCGAGTTCGTGTCCGACCGCGGAACCAAGGCTTCGTTTGATCCGGGTCTCAAAGTCGGAGGGCGTATTTCCCAGGCGGCCCGTAATCGCAACCTGATTGCCCGGGCGATGCCACACGGGGACATCCTGGGCTTCGCTCCGCCGCTGGTCATGACGGAAGCCGAAATCGACGAAGTGGTCGCGATCGCGAAAGCTGCGGTCGACGAGGTGATGAAGGAGTTGGACGCTCAAGGTGCTGTGGCGGGATAAAGGATGACCAATTGCCTGGAGAGTTGTCACGCATGAACGAGGTTCTGAAGGTCCATGAGCTGAACAAGGCGTTCGGATCCACGAATGTATTGAATGGTATCAGCTTCTGCATGAGCGAAGGGGAGGTGATCTCTCTGATCGGATCGTCAGGATGTGGAAAGAGCACCGCCCTTCGCTGCATCAACTTCCTGGAGACGCCGACGTCCGGGCAGATCGAGTTCATGGGGCAGGCGATCTCTGTCAGTTGCAACAAGCGTGGCGACAGCGAGATCGTCAACGCTTCCTACATCCGAGCGTTTCGCCAGCGGATCGGCATGGTGTTCCAGAACTTCAACCTCTGGCCTCACCGTACCGCCCTCGGCAACGTGACGGAGGCCCTGGTCTATGTGCTGAAACTCAGCAGAAAGGAGGCCGAAGAGGTTGCGCTGTCCGCCTTGTCGAAGGTTGGCATGGCGAGCTTCCGCGACCGCTATCCGCATCAACTGTCAGGCGGACAACAGCAACGGGTTGCGTTCGCACGTGTGCTGGCAATGCGACCAAAATTGATGTTGTGCGATGAACCAACATCCGCACTCGACCCGGAACTCGTCGGGGAAGTGCTGAAGGTTATCCGCACACTGGCGGAAGAGGGGGCCACGATCCTCCTCGTCACGCATGAAATGCGGTTCGCACGCGATGTGTCGAACCGGATGATATTCCTGCAAGAGGGCCGCCTTGAGCAGGACGACACGCCGGAAGAACTACTTCGAAATCCTGCCACGGAAGGGGTGAAGCGGTTTTTATCGAGCGTCATGCCGGCCAGCGCCTCGAGGCGTCTGGCCACAACAACAACGATAAAAGGGTAACAGACATGATCATCAGCAAAATCATCAAGTCAGCATTGGCAACCAGCCTGCTCGTCTCCGCTCTGGCCACGGCCGCTTCGGCCAAGGACGGGGTCCTGCGCATCGGCACGGAGGGCGATGCGCCGAAGTTCAGCATGGCCGATCCGAGCGGTAACGTGACCGGCTTTGACGCCGACATCGCCAACGGCATCTGCGCCGAACTCAAGTTGAAGTGCGAGTTCGTGGTGCAGACGTTCAGCTCGTTGGTGCCATCCATGGACAGCGACCGGTTCGACGTCATCATTTCCGGCCTTGGGATTACCGCCGAGCGCCAGAAGAAGATCGATTACTCCATTCCCTATGCGACCACGCCGCTTTACTTCGTCGTTGCGAAGGATTCTCCGCTCGCCGGACTGAAGAGCCTGCCCGAAATCGAAAAAGCCATCGAAGGCAAAAGTGTCGGCGTCGTCACCGGCACGACCTACGCCAAGTTCATCGAGAAGCGGATGCCTGGCGTCGAACTGAAGACATACGACGCGACCACCCAGCAGACCGCCGACCTCGCAAGCGGTCGTATCGATGTTGCTTTCGGCGACTCGCCGACCTGGATGGACTTTCTTGCAACACCTGACGGCGCCAACTTCACGAAGATCGACGTGAAGATCATGGCCGTGGATGACCCGGACGTTCTTGGGCACGGCATGGGCGTTGGCATGCGCAAGGGCAACACCGAGCTCAAAGCGAAAGTGGACGCCGCGCTTTGCAAGATGGTCAATGATGGCAAGGTGAAAGAAGCCTCGATGCACTGGTTCCAGGACGACTATACCATTCCCTGCAAGAAGTGATCCTTTTGAAGATGCGACCTGCCTTGGCTCGGTCCAAGGCAGGTCATTGGGATGGTGTCCATGCTAGCTGATTTCTGGATATTGATGGTGGAGCGAGACTGGGCGCTTGCTCTGCTGCGCGGAAGCGCTGTCACGATCGCGATCGGCCTGCTCGGCATGTCGTTGGGTTTTGTGGTTGCTACCCCGTTGGCTGTTCTGCGCTGGCAAAAAGTCGTCGTGGTTTCGCAACTGGTCGACGCCTACAGTATCGTCGTTCGCGGTGTTCCGGGGCTGCTGGTGATCTACCTGCTGTTTTTCGGGTCTGTCGATATGGTCAAAACCGTCGCGACCACGTTTGGCTACCAGGACTCGGTTGACAATGCCTACCCATACATTGTCGGCGTTATCGCCATAGCTGCAATCTCGTGCGCTTATTCCATCGAGGTCATCCGCGGCGCGCTTCAGGCGGTGCCATATGGTCTGCTTGAAGCTGCGAAGTCGCTCGCCTTGCCAACTCGGATCGCCTTCTCCCGCATCACCTTTCCGCTGGCATTACGGCTGGCGCTTGGAGGGATCAACAACGTGTGGCAGATGACGATCAAAGACACATCGCTGATCTCGGTGGTCGGACTGCAGGAACTGATGAGAACGGCTGCGATCGGAGCCGGGATTAACCGCTCTCCTCTCCTGTTTTATTGCATCGCCGCGGCTTTGTTCTTCTGCATGACGGCGGTCAGCCAAACCCTGTTTTCCAAGGCAGAACGGGCGCTGAACCGCGGCTTCGGAGGGCGATGATATGGATCTCGATATCATCACCTACGCCGTTCCCTTCCTGCTTGTCGGCGCCAAGACGACATTGCTGATCGCCCTGTTCGGAATTGTCTTCGGATTCCCGTTCGGTATCGTCGTCGGCCTTGGGCGCGGCTCGAAGAATAGGGTTCTGCGCAACATCTGCGACACCTACTGCACAATATTCCGCGGGACGCCGATGCTGGTGCAGATATTCGTCATTTATTACGGGCTGGCACAGGTAGGCTTCATCCGTCACAACCCGGTGCTATGGTGGATGATTGGCGATAGCCTGCACGCGGCGATCCTTGCCGTCGTGCTGAACACCGGCGCCTACACCGCTGAAATTTTCCGCACGGCTTTCCTCTCCCTGCCCAAGGGTCTTATCGAGGCGGCCGAAGCCTGCGGGATGTCTCCCTGGCATGTCTTCACGCGGGTGAAGTTTCCGCTGGCACTGCGCCAGGCGCTACCCGCCTACAGCAGCGAGGCCGCCATTATCGTCAAGGAATCGAGCCTCGCATCGACGATCACCGTGCTGGAAATCACCGGATACGCCAAGAGGTTGATGAGCGAGACCTTCGCGATCATGGACATCTTCATCATCAGCGCCGCCCTCTATCTCGCCATGAACGTCGTTGCTCTAACGGCATTGAAACTCCTCGAACGGCGCCTGTCGCTTGTCCGATAACCCACCCCAGAAAGGCTAGAACATGACCAACCTCACTTTTGTCGATCAGAACAACCTGCCGGAGCCGCGCAAGGGTCAGCCCGCGCCCGACCGGCTTATCGAGGGAAACCCGCAGTTCCTGTCCTGGGACATCGCCCAGACCGCGGACGGCGTTGTTCGTTCCGGTGTATGGGAAGCGACGCCCGGCGCCTATCGCTCGATCAAGGGCGACACTTTCGAGGTTTGTGTCATTCTTTCCGGCGTTTCGGAACTGACGGAGGACGGCTGCGAACCGCGCCGGATCGTCGCAGGTGACAGCTTCGTCATGCATCCCGGCTTCGTGGGTACCTGGAAGGTCATTGAGACCACGCGCAAGCTCTGGGTCTGCCGCGACTAATCATCACCAGCCCGGTGCATCCTATCCATTACGGTATCCGCTCATGACCCAAACTCTTCAGCATTCGGTTAAATCAACGCCCTATTGGTGGGACGACTGCACGTTCCCGTCGCTGCCGGTTCGGGACGTCGACAAGACCTGTGACGTGGCCATCGTCGGGGGTGGATATACCGGCTTGTCCGCGGCGATCGAACTGGCGCGGGCAGGCAAGCATGTTCAGCTCTTTGATCGTCAAGCTTTGGGTCAGGCAGCATCCAGCCGTAACGGTGGGATGGCGAGCGGTAGCATCCGACCGGGGCGCAAGGAGCTCATCAAGCGCTTCGGAGAGGACAGGGCAAACGGCATCCTCATGGAGGGGAAGGCTGCGCGGGAGGATCTCGGGCGTTTCCTGAAGGAGGAGGGTATCGAATGCGACTTCTTCCTGTCGGGTCTGTTCGACGGAGCCATGACGGCCGATGAGGCCAATGAGCTTCGTCGTCACGCCGACTTCCTTCGCAGCACCCTGGATATCGAGGCCTTTCCCGTCGAGCGGGCCGACGTTAGAAAGTACATCGGGACGGATCTCTATGTTGGAGGTCTGGTACGCAGGGACATTGGCGGTCTGCACCCCGCAAAGCTGCTTGCCGGTATGATCCGCATCGCACACGCGGCCAATGCCATCATTCACGAGAACACCGCGGTCTTGAGTTCAGCCAACGACGCCGCCGGTGTGCGCATCCAAACCCAACGCGGAGAGGTGTTTGCCAAAAAACTCCTCGTCTGCACCGATGGATACACCGATGGTTTTGATCCATGGCTGCGCCGCCGCCTGGTCCCGGTCCGCAGCAGGATCATAGCGACAGAGGCATTGGGCAAGGAGACTCTCGATCGCGTGATGCCCGCCCGCATGATGTACGGCGACATGCGAAAGCTGAGCTATTATTATCGCCCTTCACCGGATGGCACTCGGATCTTGTTCGGTGGACGAGACGGGACGACTGAGGGTGATCCCATCGCCCCGACCGTGCATTTACAAGCCGAACTGGCGAGGCTCTTTCCGGAACTCGCCGGTGTCGGCCTTACCCATAGCTGGTTCGGATACGTCGCGATGAACCGCGATATGATTCCGCGCATGTTTTCGTCTGGCAACACAGTCTATGCGACCGGCTTTTGTGGCTCCGGTATCGTATGGGGGCGCTGGCTGGGCAAGAAGGCGGCGTTCAAGATCCTCGGCGACGAGGAGCAATCGCGGTCCGCCTTCGACTTCGATCCAGCTCCCAAGGTCGTGCCGTTCTATTCCGGCAAGCCGTGGTTCATCCCGATCGTCTATTCGATGTACGAGCGGCACGACAGAAGGACCCTTCGCCGTCGCCAGAACAGCTGAAGCAAGCAATGGCGTTTCTCTTTCTGTGCGACGCCGTTCGAGGCGCCGTCTTCGCTGGAGCATTCTCGAGGCATCTGCCCGAGGTTTCCTTTTCAATGGCGGCGGACGAAGACGCACTCCATCGGTCGTAACGGTTTCTAGGGCAGGTGAAATAATATGATTAGCCAGGACTTGATCGAGCAGGCACGTGAGCGCATCGCCAGTCACGTCCTCCATACTCCTCTGACGACATCGACGTCACTCTCCGAACGCATCGGAGCGCAGGTCAGTTTGAAGCTTGAACATCACCAATTGACCGGTAGCTTCAAGCTCCGGGGTGCAACAAACGCAGTTCTTCAACTCAGCCAATTGGAGCGCGATCGCGGCGTCATCGCAGCCTCAACCGGCAATCACGGAAGAGCGCTTTCCTATGCCGCTCGGGCAGTTGGCTCTCGCGCGACCATCTGCATGTCGCGTCTGGTGCCGGAAAACAAGGTATCCGAAATCCGACGGCTGGGCGCAACAGTGCGCATCGTGGGTTCGTCGCAGGACGACGCACAAGAGGAAGTCGAACGGCTCGTTGCAGAGGATGGGCTCAGCATGATCCCGCCTTTTGATCATCCCCACGTCATCGCCGGCCAGGGAACGGTCGGGCTCGAAATCGCCGAGGCGATGCCCGAGGTCGCGGCAGTTCTCGTTCCTCTTTCTGGAGGTGGATTGGCCGCAGGCGTCGCGGCAGCCATAAAGGCCATGCGACCCGCGGCGAAGGTCATCGGTGTCACCATGGACCGCGGGGCAGCCATGAAGGCTAGTATCGACGCTGGTCACCCGGTGCAGGTGACGGAGTATCGCAGTCTGGCCGACTCGCTGGGAGGTGGCATCGGGTTGGATAACGCTTGGACTTTCCCGATGTGCAAAGCCCTTCTCGACGATGTTGTCCTCGTCAATGAACGCGAGATAGCAGCCGGTATCCGGCACGCCTATGAGTATGAGCGTGAGATAGTCGAGGGCGCTGGCGCCGTTGGTATCGCGGCGCTGCTTTCCGGCAAGCTGGCTCATATCAAAGGTCCGGTAGCAGTTATCTTGTCGGGCCAAAATATCGACATGACGCTGCATCGAAACGTCATCAACGGACTTGATATAGCGACTGAGGTGGATTGATGCCTATTATGAAAATACTCACTGAGCCTGAGCTCAGACAGATCATCTCGCTCGACCTCGATGTCGTTAAATGCGTGGAAGCCGCTTTTCGCGCCCTGGCCGTCGAAGATGCGGTGAAGATGCCGCCCATTCTGCGTCTGGATGTGCCTGAGAGCAGAGGCGAGGTCGATGTGAAAACCGCGTATATTCCCGGCTTGAGCGGTTTCGCGATCAAAATTAGCCCCGGTTTCTTTGACAATCCGAAGATCGGCCTTCCGAGCACCAACGGCATGATGATTTTGCTCTCAAGTAAAACCGGACTAGTTCAGGCACTTCTTCTGGATAATGGTTACCTGACCGACGTTAGGACGGCGGCCGCTGGTGCTGTCGCGGCAAAACATCTGTCGCGAGAAGATGCTTCGATCGCAACCATTTTTGGCGCCGGAGTCCAGGCGAGGCTGCAACTCCAGGCACTCACTCTGGTGAGACCAATCCGAGAAGTCCGTATATGGGCGCGTGATCAGCTCAAGGCGGAGGCGCTCGTCGAACAGTTGAAGCGCGAATACAGCTTGCCGGTCATTGCCTTCGCCGATCCAAGGGAAGCAGTATCGGGTTCCCATATCATTGTGACAACGACACCCGCAGACCGGCCGATTCTTGATGTCTCTTGGCTTCAACCTGGGCAGCACGTCACAGCCATGGGCTCCGACGCCGAACATAAAAACGAGATCGATCCGGCCGCGATTGCGCGCGCGGACGTATATGTGGCGGACAGCCTAAAACAGACACGGAGGCTGGGTGAACTTCATCATGCCATCGAGGCTGGGCTGTTTGCGGATGACACGGATTTTCCGGAACTGGGCCAAATTATCGCCGGCGGGAAGGTCGGACGTACTCGCGATGCAGACATCACAATAGCCGATCTTACCGGTACAGGTGTTCAGGATACAGCAATTGCAACGTTGGCCTTTCAGCGCGCTGAAGAACTCAATGCCGGCAAGATGTTTGAGAGCAAGGCGGTCGTGTCTTTGTGCAGCGCGCATGTTCGGAGACCCACCGTCTGCCGGGTCAAAGGTCACATAACGTCCGCAGGCGCCCGTGCAGGCCGCACCAGAGGTAGCCCGCTGGTCGCTGGATTTGGTCCATGACCAGTTTGCCTGTGGCAGGCGCTTCCGCATCCTCAACGTCGTCGACGACATGACGCACGAATGCCTTGGATGCGATCCCGGAGACGTCTATCTCCGGTCGACGTGTCGCCTGAGACTGACGACGCTGATCGAACGACGCGGCAAGCCCGGAATGATTGTTTCCGACAACGGGACCGACCTAACGTCGAATGCCATCCTTGCCTGGTCCGGGTCGCAAGGTTGAGTGGTACTATATCGCGCCAGGAAAGCGGTGCAGAACGGCTATGTCGAGAGCTTCAACGGCGCATGCGCGACGAGCTGCTCAACGAAGGCCTGTTCTTCGGCCTTGACCGTGCCCGTACCGCCATCGCCGAATGGGCGGCCCGCACTCGCAAAATTATTAATGCAACCAAATTGATCTGTATTGACACCAATTGCGAGACCAATTCTTATATTGATCACGTGTCAACCCTGATTGGTAGCGAACGGTGCTCAACATGAAATCAACTTCCGCACAACAAACAAACCCTGTAGCCTCTTCGGACGCGACTGCTGCAGTCCGCGATGCTCCTGCGCAACTGTTCATCGGCGGCGAATGGGTCTCTGCAAAAGAAGGCCGGACCTTCGAAGTGGTCGATCCCGCGACCGCGGGTGTAATCGCCACCGTTTGCGATGGCGATATCGCAGATGGAATATCTGCGGTCGACGCGGCGGAAAGGGCATTTGCGGCTTGGAAGGCGACATCTCCGCGGCGTCGATCCGACATTTTGATGAAATGCTTTCACCTTGTGCTCGAACAAGCCGAGTGGTTGGCACAACTGATCACCGTGGAAAACGGCAAGGCACTTCCGGACGCTCGGTCGGAGGTCGTCTACGCGGCCGAGTTTTTCCGCTGGTACGCGGAGGAAGCTGTACGGGCACCCGGAGAATTCGGATCGGCACCTTCAGGCGCCAATCAGATCATCGTGAACCATGAGCCAATTGGTATCGCAGTGTTGGTAACGCCTTGGAACTTCCCGGCAGCAATGGCGACCCGCAAAATGGCTCCCGCATTGGCCGCGGGCTGTACGTGCATCCTGAAGCCCGCAGCGGAGACCCCTCTGACGGCGCTGGCGATCGGCGAAATTATGCGGCAGGCAGGCGTTCCGGCTGGAGTGGTCAACATCGTGACAACGAGGAAAGCCGGCCCTGTCGTCAGCGCCATGCTGCATGACAAGCGGGTACGGAAGCTGTCATTTACCGGCTCCACTCGCGTCGGCAGGGCACTGCTGCGCGAGGCTGCCGATCAAGTTATCAGTTGTTCAATGGAACTGGGCGGCAATGCCCCCTTTGTCGTATTCGACGATGCCGACCTGGAGACGGCTGTCGCTGGAGCAATGGTTGCCAAGATGCGCAATGGCGGCGAGGCATGTACTGCTGCGAACCGCTTCTATGTCCAGAAGGGGATCCTAGGCAACTTCACGCGGCGGTTCGCGGAAGAGATGGCTGCACTCAAGGTCGGACCTGGGCTTGCTCCGAACACGCAGCTTGGGCCACTTATCACCGAGGCCGCGGTCGCAAAGGTGGAACGCCTGGTGGACGACGCCGTTGCCAAGGGAGCCCGCCTGATTACGGGTGGTAGCAGGTTGAACGGCGACGGATTCTACTACCCGCCTACCGTACTGGCCGACGTTTCTCCCAACGCCGAGATACTTGGCGAAGAAATTTTCGGGCCGGTTGCGCCAGTCGTTGCATTCGAAACTGAGGACGAGGTCGTCCACATGGCCAACGACACCGAATACGGACTGGTGTCGTATGTGTTTAGCGGCGACCTCAAGCGCGCGCTTGCGGTCGCCGGACGGCTGGAAAGTGGCATGGTTGGAATCAACCGCGGCGTCGTCTCCGACGCTGCCGCACCGTTCGGAGGCATGAAGCAGAGCGGTCTGGGCCGCGAGGGAAGCCACCACGGCATGCTCGAATATCTCGAAACCAAATACATCGCGGCAAGCTGGTAGGCGCCGGCAATTCTGACCGCTTCGTCCTCCTACCGTTATTGGCAGCCTTGTAAACGAGGCCAAAGCCAACTTGAATCATCTTGTCTAACGACGAGGCGGATTTGCTTTTACTCTGGAAAAAATGGAGAGCTAAATGTCACTACTTAAAACCATCGAGCCGAATCCTTCGTTCGAACCGAAGCACACGACTGCCGCGCCGGATCGCCTCATCGCTGGCGCCCCCGCTTTCAAAACCTGGGCGCAGGACAGCGCCAAAGAGGGTAGGGTCAATTCCGGTGTCTTCGAGGCCACTCCCGGCGAAACGCACTCTATCAAGGGTGAAACCTTTGAGTTCTGCCATATCCTGCAGGGAGTGATAGAGTTGACCGAGAAGGATAAGGCGCCGGTCATTTATCGCGCGGGCGACAGCTTCGTGATGAAACCCGGCTATGTCGGGGTCTGGAAAACGATCGAGACGGTACGGAAAATCTTCGTCACCGTCACTTAATCATTACACCGAACGAGACCGTTCCGACGCACATTGCCTCCTATTTTTTAAGGCGGGAACGGAGGGATCTGGCAGGAAGTCTGCCGGTCGGCAATGCCCGAAAATGGCTGGGCGGATTATTCGCTCAAGCGTCTCCTAAACCGAGCTCGTGCTTCCTGCAGTATGCCCATCAACAAAGAGCGTGCGCATCGCTGTGTCGCAGTACAGCCTGAGATCCCTTAGCTTCACCGCGGGACCGGGAAAACCTGCCGCTGTTGTTTCCCAGGTGAGCGTGGATACGAACGAAACAGATCAACCATGCAGACGGAAACGATCGCCCTCACGCCTTTCGAGGCTCACCATCTAGATGGTGCCGGCGCTGTCACGCGCAGCGGGCTGGGCGCGAGGGACGCGTTGCCCTTGTGGGTGACCGTGTGGTGGGCACGGCCCTCATGACTCCCTTCGGCGACATCTGTTCAGCCGTCAATATGATTATTGTCGACGAAAGCCAGCGCGGCCGTGGACTGGGAAGACAATTGACCACCGCCGTGATGGAACTCGCCGGGGATCGGGAATGCCGTTTGACGGCGACAAGTGACGGTTTACCTCTTTACGAAAAGCTGGGGTTCGTTGCAACGCATCAAATTGTCCGCCACCAGGGTGTTGTTGGTCGGGTCAATGCCCCTGAAAATGTTGGGTGGATCGGACTGGACGCCCTTCCGGCAATCAAAGCGCTCGATCGTGCGGCTTTCGGCGCCGAGCGCGATGCGCTTCACAGTGCGCTGGTGAAGGAGGGTACGTTTGCCGTCATCCGGAACGGTGACAATATCGTCGCCTTTGCGGCTGCGCGGCTGTTCGGGAAGGGCGAAGTCGTCGGGCCGGTCGTTGCAGCGAACTTCGAACAGGCGAGGGATTTGCTTGCCTTCATCCTCTCCGGCAAGGACGGTCGTTTCGTGCGTACATCCCGCAACAGAGCGGCCTGTCATCGTTGCTCGAAGACTGGGGGCTGCCTCAGGAGGGTGGAGTCGTTGCGATGGCTCGCGGTGCAAAAGGCCAGTCTCAAATAGCGGCAGTTCGAATTTTCTGCCTTGCGAGCCAGGCTATTGGCTGACTTTTTGGCTCAAAGTGCGATGCATTTCACGCTGAACGCCAAACCAGTGCATCTTATTGCCCCTGGGCGAGACACAAAATAGGACGTCCGTCCTTGGTCTCAGAGTAGGGACGACGCGGGAGGGGCGATATAATCGGTGAGACGTGAGGCAGGAGCCCGAACTCGATCTGCTCACCCTTGGCCATTTGCTCTGCGACGATACGACCGGTCCCGGATCTCGCCCCGCCTGTTGAAGTTGACCGCGCTCTTGAGGGCATGATGGGCCTCACCCTTGTTCAACCGACCTGCGCTCGACGCTGCAACCAGTCGAGCATGAAGATCGAACGCTCCAGACGCCCGACCTCTCTGAGCGCCAGAGAGGCACGACGGTTCTGACGGCTATACTGGCAGCGTTCGACTAGGCGGCGTAGGCCGGCCACGCGGTGAGGTGGGTGTGTTCGAGAGTGCCAGCATCGATGGCGGGCTTGCGCAGAAACTCCAGCCGGTCGAGGCGGCCATTCACCTCGTTGGAGTTGGAGCCGGCTCGAACTGACGCAACCACACAAAACGCCTGATCCGGCCATCTTCCTCAGGCGTGATCGCCGCGAACATCGAACGCGTCGCGCAGGCCGTCGCCAATGAAGTTGAAGCTGGTGACCGCGATGGTGATGGCGGCACCAGGAATGATCGCCAGCCAGGGCGCGCTGCCGAGATACTGCTGCGCGCCGTTCAGCATGTTGCCCCAACTGGGCAGCGGTGGCTGAATTCCATAGCCGAGGAAGCTGATATAGGCCTCCATGAGGATCGCCCGGGCAACGGTCAGGGTGGCCGCGACGATGATCGGACCGATGGCGTTGGGCAGGATCTCGCGGAACATGATATGTGTCCCGCTTAGCCCCAGCATGCGCCCGGCCTGGACGAACTCGCGCTCGCGAAGCGAGCGGACCTCGGCCTCGACAATCCGGGCAACCTCCATCCAGCTGGAGACGGCGATGACAACGGTAATCATGATCGGGCTGGGTTTCAGTGCTGCGGCAAGCGCCAGCACCAGGAAGATCGACGGGAAGGACAGAAAGCCATCGACCGTGCGCATCAGCGTCATGCCGAGCCAGCCGCCGCGGTACCCGGCGACCACGCCCACCAGCGTTCCGATCAGCGTCGACAAGAGCATGGCGGAAAAGCCGACCAGCAGCGAAATCCGTCCCGCCATGAAGAGCCGTGCCGCCACGTCGCGCCCCAGCGGATCGGTGCCCAGATAGTGACTGCCGCTCAAGGGGGGAGCAAAACGGGCGCGCAGATCGATATAGAGTGAATCATAGGGCAGCAGGTGAGGACCCAAGACACACGCCAGCGTCAATGCGGCGATCATGACCATCCCGAGCAGAGCCAGATGGTGGCTCATGAATCGGCGTGCGGTTCGGCTGTTCCACCAATGGTCCAGGCTCGAATTTGCGGCGATGGCGGTCATAATGATGACTCCTGTTGAGCGTCTCAGGACGCGCTTAACTCAAACGGATACGGGGATCGATGACGGCGACGGCGATGTCGGCGATGAGATTGCCCAGGATCACAAGGATGGCCGAGAACATCAGCAGCCCCATCACCACCGGATAGTCGCTGTAGCCGAGGCTATCGAGGAACAGCCGGCCCATTCCGGGCCAGGTGAACACCGTCTCGGTCACCAGGGCGCCCGTCAGGACGCTGGGAAGCTGCACTCCCGCCAGCGTGATCATTGGCAAAAGGGCGTTGCCGACGACATGCTTCATCAATATCCGCCGCTCGCTCAGGCCCTTGGCACGCGCCGTCTTGACGAATTCCTGGCTGATGACGTCAAGCGTCGCGGATCGCATGTAGCGGCTCCAGATGGCGACATGGACCAGCGCCAGCACGATGCTCGGCAGGATCAGGTGATGGATGTAATTCAGCGCCGAGCCATCCCCGATCGTGTACATGTTGCCGGCCGGCAGCCAGCCCAACTGGAGCGAAAAGACGTAGATGCCGACAAGCCCGAACCAGAAGGTCGGGATCGACAGCGCCACCATGGCGCCGACCGTCCCCAGATAGTCGAACACCGAATACCGGTGCGTGGCGCCACGGATGCCGATCCACGTTCCGACGGCGATCGCGATGACCGTGGAAGACCCCATCAACAACAGCGTCGCAAAAAGGTGCCGGCCGATCACGTCCAGAACCGGCGCGCCGTCGCGGAAGGAGTGACCCCAGTCACCCTGCACAAGGCGCCAGGCCCAGTCCAGATATTGCATCCACAGCGGACGGTTGAGCCCCAGTTGCTCTTTGAGACGGTCGAGATCATCCTGGGTCATGCTGGGATCAAGCCCAAATTGCGCCAACGGGCCACCCGGGATCAGGTTCAGGACGACGAACCCGATGACCGAAACGATCAGGAGCAGGACGAGGCTCTGGGAGAGCCGGTTAAGTAGGAAGCCACGCATTCAGCTCTCCTCATGACAGCGTCAATGGATGGGCCGCCGCCGCAACGCGCGACGGCGGCGGCGTAGGTCAGCTCTTCCAATGCCATCCGGCGGCATGCCAGGATGCGACGCGGGCGTTGGAATTGGCCTCGAAACCCTCGAGCCCTTCCTTGCGGCCGAACACGTTGGTGTAGGCAAACAGCGGCAGGAAGGGCAGGTCCTGACGGACGATTTCCTGCACCCGAAGATAGATGGCGCGCCGTGCTTGCGGGTCGAAGGTGCGGGCACCTTTTTCGAGCAGCGCGTCGACCTCGGGGTTGGAGTATTGGCCGGTGTTCGAGCCCTTTCCGCCCTTTGCAACAATTGCGCTGGTGTGCAGGCGGTTGGTGACGTCGGGGTCGGCCGCGATGACATAGGTTACACCGGAAATTGCCGAATCGAACTGCGACTTGAGCCAGAAATCGCCCCACATGACCGCCCCTGGCAGGTTCGATATGGTCATCTCGACGCCGATTTCGGCGAACGTCTGCTGCAGGAACTGCTGCACCTGCTCACGCAGGTTGTTGCCTGAAGTCGTCGAGTTGGCGAACGACAACCGAACGCCGTCCTTGGTGCGGATTCCATCCGGACCCGGTACCCAGCCGGCTTCGTCGAGGATCTGGCGCGCCCGGTCGAGGCTGTACTCCTGCGCCGGCAGGTCCGGATTGTAGTAATAGGAATTCTGCGGCATGAACGTCTCGGTGAGGGCGTGGATCCCGTAATAAATTCCTTCGAGGATCGCTTTCCTGTCCATTGCGGCGTAGAGCGCCTGGCGCACCGCCGGATCCTTGAATTGCGGCTTCTCAAGATTGAGATAGATCGACTCGACCGAGGCCCCCGGCTCCAGGGTCACCACATGACCCGACAATTTGCTGGCTTCCTCGTAATGGTCGGCGGTTATGTATGCCTGGTCGACAAGGTCGATGTCGCCGCTTACAAACTGGGTGTAGAGCACCGTCATGTCAGGAATGTATTTGAGGACGAGCCGCTCGATATATGGACCTTCGCCGAAATATTCCGCATTCGCGACGAGTTCGATATGGTCGCCGGCAATGCGCTGCGCCCATTTGAATGCGCCGGTGCCGACAGGCGCCTGATTGAAGGCGGCGGCGTTGGGGTCGGCCTCTTTTTCGAGGATGTGCCTGGGAACCATGAAGGTTTCGGCGAGAAACGACAGGTATGGAGCAAAAACGCTCTCCATCCGCCAGGTGATCTCGGTCGGCGAGACCACCGTGATATCGCGCACCAAGGAATGGCCGCTCGTGCGCCACGCGCGGAATTTCGGATTGGTGATGAGTTCGAGAGTGAACTTCACATCCTCGGCCGTGAAGGGTTCGCCGTCGTGCCAGCGGACGTCGTCACGCAGACGAACACGCCACTGCAGGCCGTCCTGCGAAATGCCGCCGTTCTTCTGTGTGGGCACCTCGGCTGCGAGATTGGGCTGAAGAACGCCCTTGGGGTCCATTCGAAAGAGCGCATCGAACACCGAGAAATGCAGTGCATCGTCGACCTCGGTATGCGCCATCAGCGGGTTGAAGACGGTCGGTTCCTGCGAAAGCCCGACGACGACGCGGCCGGTCGGAGTTGTTGGAAGGTCTTGCGCAAAGGCAGGTTTGCCGAACAGGTTGGGTGCGGCAAAGCAGGCGACGCCGCCCGCTGCCATCAGGCGCAGCGCGTCGCGTCGCGAGTAGGTCGATCCGGTCGTGAAATCCTTGGTCATAATGTCTTCTCCCTCGTGGCGATAAGCGCCGTAGCCTCAACAGTTCGCAGCAATCGGCCGGGTGCTCCTCGGCCGCTCTCCAGGAATTGCCGCCACCAACTCACGCGTGTAGGCTGATTGCGGATCCAGGAAGATTTGAGATGGCGGACCGTGTTCGACAATCCGCCCTTTCTGCATCACTGCGATTTCGTCGCAGATCTGGCTGGCGACGCGCAGATCATGGGTGATGAAGATCATCGATACGCCGGTCTCTCGTTGGATTTTGTCGAGCAGCTCGAGAATCTGAGCCTGGATGGACACATCGAGAGCAGAAACTGCCTCGTCAGCCACCAGCAGTTTTGGTTTGAACATCAAAGCCCGGGCGATGCCGATGCGTTGGCGTTGCCCACCGGAGAACTCGTGCGGATAGCGGCCGAAGGCGCCGGCATCGAGGCCGACATGGGACAGCAACGCTCGTGCCTCCTCACGTGCCTGGGAATAGGACATCCCGTGCGCGACGGGTCCCACGGTCAGGATTTGCCCGATGGTCGAACGCGGGTTCAGCGATGCGAAAGGGTCCTGGAAGATCATCTGGATTCGAGGCCGCAGCGGACGGAACTCGGATTCCGAAAGCTTGGCGATGTCGTGGCCCTCAAACAGGATTCGACCGCCGTCGCTGTCCTGGAGCTTGATCAAAAGTCTTCCCAGCGATGATTTGCCGGAACCGCTCTCGCCGACAACGCCGAGCGTGCGCCCATGCGCCAGGTCGAACGAAACATCGTTCACCGCAGGCACGACACGCTGGCTGCCGAACAGCGCGCTGCCGCTGCGATATGTCTTGGCCAGTCCCTCGACCTTCAGGATCGTCGCCTTGCTGACGGTCTCCTCAGGGAGACGATCCTCGCCGGTCAGGCGCGGGACGGCCGCGATCAGGCGCTTTGTATAGGGATGGGTGGGTGATTTCAGGACCTGCTCGGCGCTGCCTTGCTCGACGATGCGCCCCTTCTCCATGACCACGACACTGTCCGCGATCTCTGCGACGACGCCGAAGTCATGGGTGATGAACATCACGCTCATGCCCTTGCGACGTTGAATGTCCCGGATCAGCTCGAGAATCTGCGCCTGCGTCGTGACGTCGAGTGCTGTCGTCGGCTCGTCGGCGATCAGGACACTCGGTTCGAGCGCCAGCGCCATGGCGATCATCACGCGCTGGCGCTGGCCGCCGGAAAGCCGGAACGGGTATTGGAAGTACATGAGTTCCGGATCGGGCAGACCCACCTCAGTCAGCAACGCGACGGCCCGGCTGCGCCGCGATGCCTTCGTGCCAACCCCATGGGCGGCCATGGCTTCGGTAATCTGTTCGCCCACCGTCATCAGGGGGTTGAGCGCCGACAGCGGATCCTGGAAAATCATCGATACGACCCGGCCGCGCATATCCCGCAGCTTTTGCGGCGATGCGCCGATGATCGCCGTGCCGTCAAGATGAATGGAACCCGACGAGACCGGGATTGCCTTCGGCAAGAGCCCCATGATCGTATTGGCCGTTACCGACTTGCCTGAACCAGACTCGCCGATAATGCAGAGGATCTGACCCCGCTTGAGATCAAACGAGATGTTCTCGACGGCATGAGCCCGTTCCATGCCTTGCGGCAGGTCAACTGTCAGGCCGCGCACCGAAAGTGCCGCGTCGTCTACCAGTATGGGCTTCGTGTTAACGGCCATCAAGGCTCCTCCTCTTCAACGGCGCCGGTAAATCTGCTGTGGATTACGACTGCTCAATTGCGCGTCGCCATCCGACAATTGTCCAGAAAGCAGGTGCGCAGCATCATTCCCTTCACGTCCATCACCGTTCGCTACCAATCGGGGTTTAACACGCGATCAATATAGGATTGGTCTTGCCATTGGTGTCAATATAGATCAATTTGGTTGCGTCAATAATTTTGCGAGGGTTGGTTCATGAGCGTCGTATTGAAGGATTTCATCGAGGCGGAAGGTCTGGAGCCCGGGGATCGATTACCGCCTGAGCGCGACCTGGCGCTCAAACTCGGGCTGCCCCGCACCGCACTTCGACGGATGCTGGCTTCTCTGGAGAAGGAGGGCCGGCTTATCAGGCATGTGGGCAGGGGGACATTTATTGCTGGCAGCGGCGTCAGCTCGACAGCGCTGCGTCGCCCGCCAGGCAGTACGGGAGACGCGTTGCGCACCTATCCGGCCGAAGTTTTCGAGGCCCGGCTTATCATGGAACCCAAGATCGCCGCCTTGGCGGCGTTACGGGCGAGCAGGCAGGAAATCGACGAAATGCAGAAATCGATCGATCGGGGCAGCGCGGCGGAAACCCTGGTGGAATTCGAGAAATGGGACGCTGTCTTTCACCGCATCATCGTCGAAGCCGCCCGCAATGGTCTTCTCGCCTCGCTCTATGAGGGTATTCACGTAGTACGGGCGGGAAATCTCTGGGGGAAAATGAAGGAGCAGTCATTAACCCCTGTGCGCATGAAGGCCTATATCGCGAAGCATCAGGCCATTCTTGACGCCATCAAAGATCGGGACAGCAGGGAAGCCGAACTAAACATGTACGACCACATTGTCGAAGCCAGAACAAACATACTTGGCCCAAATACCTGAGCAGCCGGCCATCTTTGTGGATGCCGCAGTCTCGTCGATGAAGGTCAGCCTCGCGGGATCGAAATCGAATTGGCCATCGAACCAGACCATGCGGCGACGGACGACGTCAGGGCGCTCACCGAGGCCTATCTCCAATTGTCCCGAAAGACGAAATGCCAATTCGATACAGCGAATGAGCAGAATGCTCAGCTCTTTGGTTCATTTGCATCGTTCCCGCTGAGTGGTCCGCATCGGAGAATGGCAAACAGAAATCTGACCGGAGGACCCCTCATGACAGTCTACAGAATCGCACTTATCGGGTTTGGCGGCGTCAACCGCGCTTTGGCCGAACTCATTGCCGCGAAAAACCAGCTCTGGGAGCGCGACCTTGGCTTTCGCTTGAACATTGTTGCAGTCAGCGACCTATATTTCGGTTCGGTGATCTCCCCGAATGGCCTTGATGCCAAAACGCTCGTTG
The DNA here is from genome assembly GCF_964254145.1 of Pararhizobium sp. LjRoot235. NCBI lineage: Bacteria > Pseudomonadati > Pseudomonadota > Alphaproteobacteria > Hyphomicrobiales > Rhizobiaceae > Pararhizobium > Pararhizobium sp. LjRoot235. The sequence goes on from NZ_CAXUSP020000001.1 coordinate 1,198,984, forward strand.
AAGCAAATTTCGCCAAAGGCGGCTTCGGGCAGCTCTCGGGCGGCAGCTCCGAAGCAGACAATGAAACCATCATCAAGAACGCGCCTGCCGACATCATCGTCGAGGCAACCTTCACCAATCCCAAGGACGGTGAACCCGCTGTCTCCCATTGCCGCTGGGCGCTGCAGACCGGCAAACATGTTGTCACCACCAACAAGGGTCCCGTGGCCTTTGCTGCTCAGGAGCTCAAGGCCCTGGCGAAAGCGAACGGTGTTGGTTTCGAGTATGAAGGCTCTGTCATGAGCGGCACGCCGGTCATCCGCATGGCTGAAAAAACTCTCGCCGCTGCTGAAGTGAACGGTTTCGAAGGCATCCTCAACGGTACCTCCAATTTCGTTCTGGGCCGCATGGAAGGCGGCCTGGATTTCGCCTCGGCGGTTAAAGAAGCGCAGCAACTAGGATACGCCGAAGCTGATCCGACTGCCGACGTCGAAGGTTTCGATGTCCGCCTCAAGGTTGTGATCCTGGCAAACGAGCTGCTGGGGGCGAACCTTAAGCCTGAGGATGTAACCTGCAAGGGTATTTCAAATCTTTCACCCGCCGACATCGAAGCTGCCGCGAAGGCGCATAGCCGCTGGAAGCTGATCGGCTCTGCGGTTCGCAGCGACGACGGCAGGGTGGCCTGCAGTGTGTCGCCGAAGCAGCTCTCGCTTGATCATCCTCTGGCTGGCGTCAACGGAGCGACCAACGCGGTGTCGCTAAACACCGAGCTGCTCGGTTCAGTCACGATAACCGGTCCGGGCGCAGGTCGCATTGAAACAGCTTACGCATTGCTCTCGGACATTGTTGCCATTCACAATGCTCATTCTTCGGTCACCGCGAAGGAGGCTGCATGATGCACAATCTTGCTTTGAGCGAAACGGCTGCAGCTGACGAGATTGTCGTCACCAATCCTTTCGACGGATCCATCGTCGGACGGGTCACAGAGACAACTGCCGCACGCCTGCAGTTGCTCCTGGAGCGGGCAAGGCGGGGAGCGCAGGATGCAAAATCTCTATCCCGTCACAAGCGCTCGGCAATTCTTGAGAAAGCGGCGGCCACAGTCGAAGCGCGTTGCGAGGAGTTCGCACTTCTTATCGTCAAGGAGGCCGGCAAGACGATCACTCAGGCCCGGAAAGAGGCGACCCGTTGCGTCAATACGCTGAAGCTTTCCGCCGATGAGGCCAGGCGCAACGCCGGCGAAGTGATCCCGTTCGACTCTTACGCCGGATCAGAGGCTCGCCAGGGCTGGTACACGCGAGAGCCTCTGGGCATTATCACCGCCATTACCCCCTACAACGACCCGCTGAACCTTGTGGCTCACAAGCTTGGCCCGGCAATCTCCGGCGGCAATGCTGTTTTGTTGAAGCCATCGGAGCTCACGCCTCTTTCCGCAATCAAGCTGGTAGATGTACTTGTCGAAAGTGGTCTGCCCGACGAGGTGATCACCGTTGCGATTGGCGGCTCGGACCTTGCGAAGGCTCTCGTTTCGGCAAGAGATGTTCGGATGATCTCCTTCACTGGCGGTTTTGCCACAGGCGAGGCGATCGCAAGAAATGCGGGCATCAAAAAGCTTGCCATGGATCTTGGCGGCAATGCTCCTGTCATCGTCATGGAGAATAGTGACTTTGATGCCGCTGTCGACGGCTGCGTATCCGGAGCCTATTGGGCAGCCGGTCAAAACTGCATCGGAACGCAGAGGATTATGATCCAGCGCTCCATCTATGAGCAGTTCAGGGCCAAGTTCGTCGCAGACACAAAGAAGCTAAAGACCGGTAATCCGCTCGACGCTGACACCGATGTCGGTCCCATGATTTCGGGAAAAGCGGTCGGCAGAGCCGCCGCGATGGTCGACAGTGCGCTCGGTGCTGGCGCGACGTTGCTTTGCGGCCACAAGCCGGCTGGCAATCTCTACCCGCCGACGGTCTTGGAGAATGTTCCGGCGAGCTGCGACGTGTGGAACGAAGAAGTGTTTGCTCCGATCGTGATCCTCCAGCCGTTTGATGAGCTGGCTGAAGCGATCGCGATGGCAAATAGCTCCGAATACAGTCTTCACGCCGGCATTTTCACAAATGACCTTGAAGGAGCTCTGGATGCGGCCAGCAAGATCGATGCTGGCGGAGTCATGATCAACGACTCGTCCGATTATCGCTTCGATGCGATGCCGTTTGGTGGCTTCAAATACGGCAGCATGGGACGTGAGGGCGTGCGTTTTGCCTATGAGGACATGACGCAGCCGAAGGTCGTGTGCATCAACCGGCTGAAGCGATAACCGCCATCCCTTCTTCTCAGCAGCCCATCAGCGCATTCGGGAGTTGACAGATGTTCAAAGGGTCCATCACCGCGTGCGCGGGCCAACTGCAATTGAATGCTGGAGCCTGTCATCGGCCTCAACATCATCCACGCGGATGTTGACGAGAGGGATGGAAATTCTTAAGCAGCGTTGCATCGACGGTATCGCGGTCGATCTGGATCGTTGCAAGGCGCGTCGGATACAGCCGGCTTATCTGTCCAAGAAGGCTTTGGCAGGAAAAGGGAGTTGTGCGAAGTTGTCGAAGATAAAAATCGACCAACTTTTTGCCGGCAGCGCGGGGTTTGCAGACTTCTCGCCGAGTTCTTCAACTTAACAAGGACATGAAGAATGGCTGTTTTTACTGAGTTGTCTGATGAAGATCGGCCACAAACGACGCGAACTCCGCCAAGTGTGCAAGTCTTGGCCGCGTGATGGCACAAATCCACACCATCTTGGAACGGAGCCCAAAGCGGGCAATTGCGGGGTTAAACTTCAGGCTGCGCCAAGACGACGTCCTCATCTCGGAAGTCGCTGACGTGTTGGTTGGCTGGGCGAGCCAGACCACCGGCGCTCTCGACCCGGAGCGGGCGTGGCTTGCCTATAAGTCAGTTGACCCATATGTCGTAACCTATGATCCCGGCTCCACGCGATCATGAAATATCTCCTTGACCGAACCGATGAGCAGATACTCAGCGAATTAAAGGCCAACGCACGCATTTCGCACGCTGAGCTTTCTGCCAAGGTCAACTTGTCGCGCAATGCAGTGCGGGTCCGTGTTGAGCGGCTTGAACGCGAAGGGTTCATCAAGGGATACACCATCGTTTCTGGCGAAGGTGGCAGCAAACAGCATGTCACGACGGCGCTGATGTTCGTTTACCGCCATGATCGAATGAGGGGTGGCGACGTCATTCAGGCGCTGCGCAAAATCCCGGAAGTCATTGCGTGCGACGTACTGACCGGTGACTTTGATCTCGTTGTGCGAGTGGAATCGCCCGAGGCCGACCGCATCCGCCAGATATGGCAGCAGATAGCCGAATTACCGGGCGTGCGCGACACGCTGACTGCTTTCGCCCTCTCCTCTGTCATCCGCAGGTGAGGAAAGCGGACGTCGCGATCTCCTCGAACCGAATCCCGCAGGATCAGAAACGACCTCCCGCCAAGGTAGACGCAAAAGGCACCAACGATACCGCCTCCAATCACGACCGCGTCAGCATTGTCATGCAGAGCCTGGTTTGGTTCTATTTTCTGAAGCGGGGGCATGGAAAATCTCCAGTTCTGACGGTCAATCTACTCCTCGGCCCGAGAAGACGTGGCTGGAATTTGGCGGTGGAATCCGCTTGTCGCGCTTTAGAAGGTACCGGGGCGTGCAGCGATGTCCTCGATCGATTTCGCGGGTTGTGCGCGTGTCAGCAGCTCCTGAACTGCGATATTTCAACTCGTTCATTGTGTCCTCTTCTCTTGTCAGCCAAGCGCCGAAAGCACGGCTGTGGTGATTGCTTCTGTTTTGTCCTTGCCGGGGATGGCGCCGATGCCGCGCGCAGTCGTCGCCTCGATCGCGGCCATGACGTTGTCAGCGGCGGTTTTCTCTCCCAGATGCTCCAGCATCATCGCAGCCGACCAGATGGCGGCGATCGGGTTGGCAATGCCGAGATGGGCGATGTCTGGCGCCGAGCCATGGACGGGTTCGAACATCGACGGTGCCGAGCGGTCCGGATTAATATTGGCGGAGGCGGCAAAACCAAGCCCGCCCTGAATGGCGGCGCCAAGGTCTGTGAGGATATCGCCGAACAGATTGGAGGCGACGACAACGTCGAGGCTTTCCGGCGCCATGACCATGCGCGCGGCCATGGCGTCGATATGATAGCTCGTCACCGCGACATCGGGATACTCAGGCGCAAGCGCCTGCGTGATCTCGTCCCAGAACACCATCGAATATTTCTGCGCATTGGACTTGGTGACGGAAGCGAGCTTTCCGCGCCGCGCGCGCGCCTGCTCGAAGCCGAAGCGCAGGATGCGCTCCACGCCCTTGCGGGTGAAGATCGAGGTCTCGATCGCCACTTCATTGTCAGCACCCTGATGAACGCGGCCGCCGGCGCCGGAATATTCACCCTCGGTGTTTTCGCGGATGCAGAGAATGTCGAAACCATTGGCTTTCAGCGGTCCCTGAACGCCAGGCAGCAGCCGGTGCGGGCGGATATTGGCATATTGCACGAAGGCCTTGCGGATGGGCAGGAGCAGCCCGTGCAGCGACACCGAATCCGGCACTTTTGCCGGCCAGCCAACTGCGCCGAGCAGGATGGCGTCGAAGGTCTTCAGCGTGTTGATGCCATCGGCCGGCATCATCGTGCCATGTTGGAGATAATAGTCGCAGGACCAGGCATAGCTGGTTCCGGCCAAAGAAAAGCCGCCTATATCGGCTGCTTTTTCCAGCACCGTCCAGGCCGCATCGGTGACATCGCGGCCGATGCCGTCTCCAGGCAGAAGGGCAATCTTGTAGGTCTTCATGGTCAATCCCTAGAGGCTGATGAGCACACTCTTGCTCTTGCGGTTGGCGAGATAGGCTTCACGTCCGAGGTCCTTGCCGATGCCGGATTGCTTGTAGCCGCCGGTCGGCAGGATGTGATCGCGCGAGCGGCCATAGCGATTGACCCATACCGTGCCGGCCTGCAGGCGCCGTATCAGGCGGATGGCCCGGGAGAGGTCGCGGGTGAACAGGCCGGCTGCGAGCCCGTAGGTCGGGTGGTCGGCCAAAGACAACGCTTCGTCCTCGTCCTCGAACGTCTGGATGGTCAGCACCGGTCCGAAAATTTCTTCAAGCACGGCGGGCGACGTTGCCGTCACGCCGGAGATCAGCGTTGGCGCGTAGAAGTAGCCTTCACGGTCGAGGCGCTTGCCACCCGCCAGGCATTCGGCGCCGCCTTCGACGGTGGCGCGGACGATGCTGTCCATGCGGCCGATCTGCCGTTCGGAGATGATTGGCGAATAATCCGTGGCCTCGTCCCAGGTCGGACCGGGACGGATTGCCGCAAGCCTGGCGACAAGAGCCTCTGTCAGCGCATCCGCCACCTTTGCCTCGACGATGAGGCGCGATCCGGCCACGCAGGCCTGCCCGGCGTTGGCAAGAATGCCGGTTGCGATTGCCCGGGCCGTCATATCGAGATCGGCATCGGCAAAGACCAGTTGAGGGCTCTTGCCTCCAAGCTCCAGTGTCATCGGCTTGATGCCGGTCCGGGCGATATTTGCCATGATGGCCGAGCCTGCGCCGGTCGAGCCGGTGAAGCTCACCTTGGCAATGCCGGGATGGCCGGTGATTGCCGTCCCCGTTGTTGGACCGTCTCCCAGAACAATATTGATGAGACCCGCAGGCAGACCGGCCCGCACCGCGAGTTCGGCAAGATAGAGCGTTGAAAATGGCGTCATCTCGGAGGGTTTCAGCACGACCGCATTGCCGGCGGCGAGTGCGGGGCCGAGCTTCCAGCCGGCCATCGACAACGGGAAATTCCAGGGCGTGATCGCGCCGACGACGCCATAGGCCTCGGTCATGATCATGCCGAGACTGTTGCCGTCGGTCGGGACGAGGTCGCTGCCTTCCTTGTCGGCAAACTCGGCGAAAAAGCGGATCTGTTCCGCGGTCGCTGCAATGTCACCGGCGATCAGGTGTCCCACGGGACGCGTGGAGCCAACGGCCTCCAACCTGGCAAGCGGAACGACCTCCTGTTCAATCAGATCGGCCCATCTTTGCATGAGTCGGGTGCGCTCGCGGGGGCGCAAGGTTGCCCAGCCGCTTTCCTTCAGGCTCCGATGGGCCGTCTCCACCGCCTGATCGACGATACCCGCATCGGCAATCGGGCAATCCCAATAGACCCTCGCGTCAGACGGGCGCTCGATCGGCAATCGGCCCGGCGCGTCGACCAGCCGGCCGCCGATGAAGTGCCCCTTCGGCAGTGAAAGCGAATCCGGGTCGAAGCTGAGGGTCATGACAGGTCCTTGCGATAGGTTTGCACAAGATTAGCTTCGGATCCCCCGCATCATGCGTTGACTGGCGTCTGCAGACGGACGAAAACGCCGTTTTACCAAGTCCCGCCAGCTGAATCTTCGGGGGCAGCAGCACGACAGTTGCCTTATCGGGGAGTAACGAAGACGCGGCGGCGCGACGCATGAGCACGCGCGGCCGCCGGAGGTTACAAAGCGAGCGCGGCCCTCAGGATCGTGTCACATGATGGTGACGTAGATCTTGCGGACTGTCTCGATGGTCTTCCACACGCCGACAAAGCCGGGCTTCATCACGAAGCTGTCGCCTGCCTTGTAGAGCGTCGGCACCCCGTCGTCGGGCGTGATCTCGACGATGCCGGACAGGATGTGGCAGAACTCAAACGTCTCCCCCTTGATCGAACGCGTCTCCCCTGGCGTCGCTTCCCAGATGCCAGTGTGGATCATCTCACCGCGGGTTACGTCCTGCGGCCAGGTTTTGAAGGATGGGTCGCCGCTGATGAGGCGTTCCGGCAAGGGCTTCGATTCCCGCGGCGTGGCGGCAGGATTGGTGTCGATGGTTTTCAGCAGAGTCATGGATAACCTTTCTTGGTTGACTGTCAGATCAGTAGCCGCGGGTCCGATTGACCAGGCCGATCGGACAGAGACCTGTGCGGTGGCGCTTGATGTTGTCGATGACGGCGCTTGCCGCCGTTTCCGCCTGGGTGACGCTCGCGACATGGGGGGTGAGGATGATCTTCGGGTGCGACCAGAAGACATGGCCGGGCGGCAACGGCTCCGGGTCCGTTACGTCGATCACCGCACTCGCCAGATGGCCACTGTCAAGTGCTTCGACCAGAGCGGCATGATCGAGCTGTGGGCCGCGTCCGGTGTGGATGAGACTGGCACCAGTCGGCAGCATGGCGAACAGGTCCGAATTCAGGAAACCGCGCGTTTCTTTCGTCAATGGCAGCAGACAGACCAGAATATCGATGTCCCTTAGAAAATCTTGCAACCCGTCTTGTCCGCTATAGGTGGCCACACCTTCGATCTCGCGACGGCTGCGGCTCCAGCCGGACAAGGCAAATCCAAAAGGCTTCAGGCGATCGAGTACTGCACTGCCCAGTGCGCCCAGGCCGAGAACGCCGACCGTCCGGTCGGCTGCCTGCGCCTGCGGAATGCCTTGCCATTTCTGGTTTCTCTGTTGGAGGAGATAGGCCGGAAGATTGCGGTGCAGCGCCAGCACCGCAAGCATCACATATTCCTGCATCATGCGGATGATCCCATCCTCGACCATGCGCACCAGCTTCACGCTCTCCGGCAGGCGGTCGATCTGAAATTGATCGACGCCGGCGCCGATTGAAAAGAGGATCTCCAGATTGGAGTAACGGTCGAGGTCGTCGGGCACCGTCCAGGTTATCACGTAACGGACGTCGTTAGGTTCGACGGTTGCCGGGTCCATGGAAAAGGGAAGGTCCGGAAGCGCACGGGCAAAAGCTTCCCGGAAAATAAGACCGCGTTCGGCGTCGGAGTTGAAGAGCAACGTCATCTGTATTCTCTCGTTAGATTCGCTGTTGCATCCGCACCTGTCACCGTATGCGCCTTCTTCATCTGGAAAGCCGCACGCCGAGCGTTTCGATCATGGACTGGCAGGCGATCAACTCATCCACGAGAATGAACTCGTCCGGCCGGTGCGCGCGGGAGATATCGCCCGGGCCACAGATAATCGCGTCGATCCCAGCCTCCTGATAGAGACCGGCTTCCGTTCCGTAGCTAACCGCCGCAAGCGGCTCCTGCCCCGTCAATTCCCTGAGCAGTTGCGCGAGTGGTGCATCAGTCGCAAGCGACAAGGCTGGATAGGCGCTCATCAGATCCCAGTTTACCTGTAGCCCCCGGCTTCGCAGGCTCTCGGCCTTTTCTTTGATCGGGGCGAGCAGTGCAGCGGGGCAAACGCCGGCAATGGCGCGCGCTTCAAGTTCGGCGACGCACACATCCGGGATGATGTTGACGGCCTGTCCGCCCTTGACCGTACCGACCTGGAGGGAGGAGTAGGGGGGGTCGAAAGCCGCATCGAAAGGACCAAGTGCAAGACGTCCGGCTCCGGCGGCTGCGTCTATCAACACCTCCGCCATGGCGTGGATGGCATTCAAGCCTTGATCGGGTCGCGAGGAATGGCCCGACCGGCCGCGGATTTCAACGCGCGCTGCAGCCTTGCCCTTATGGGCGCAGATCGCGCGCATGTTGCTCGGTTCGCCGATAATCGCGCCTTCGGGCTTGGCGCAGAGTTCGGGAAGACGCTTGATCAAATGCGGCACGCCCCGGCAGCCCGCTTCCTCGTCGTAGGAAAAGGCAAAATGGATCGGTTGCGAAAGTTGCCTTGATGCGAGTACCGGCAAGGCGGCGAGTGCTGCTGCAAGAAAGCCCTTCATATCCGAGGTGCCGCGACCGTAGAGATGATCAGCCTGCGCGCGCAACTCGAAGGGATCCGATGACCATTCCGGTTCTTTGGCCGGCACCACGTCCATGTGGCCCGAAAGGATATAGCCGGGGACGCTCTTCGGACCAATCGTTGCGAAAAGGTTCGAGCGATCGCCTTCCGGCCCCGGAAGAATGGTCACCTCTTGATTGAACCGCGCGACATAAGCGCGAATCCATTCGACGATTGCGCCGTTCGCCTGGCCAACGACGGAGGGAAAAGCCACCAGCTGTTCGAGAATTTCAACGGCTTGCATTATCTGAACCTGGACGTGAGGGCTTCTCTGGGCATTGATAAGCATCCTGCGGGGACATGCAGATTGCTTTGGATCAAAGCTTAGTGGCTTACGGCCGGATTGCGTGCCGAAAGCGGGCCCATTTTCAGTATATTGTTCCGAAGGGCAGGCTATCTCGAGCAATTCCTATCGGCCGTTTCACTTCCATGCGCGATGAGACTCACGGCGCGCGACGCGGTCTTCCCGCTCTGCCGAGCAAACAACGAGTTTGAGGGTCTGTGAGGGACATTCAGATCTGACGATCGCTTCCATACAGATGGCCATCGCCGATATGTCCGCGGCTGCGCGAAACCGACCGGATCGATGCCCGCATCGCCCTGCTTGCGCGGCCGGTCGATGGCGATTGTCGACGGGGCGCTTTGATTAAGCTCACGGTTCGACATTGGTCCGATGCTGGCCCGGCTTGACAACGCGTCGCGATCGTTAAGGTTCGCCATTGGGCTTAGGTTTTCAATTTCACACCTTTCGTTACCAAAAGCCAATGCCGAAGCGGCGTGCGTCAGCCCAACGCGTGGCCGGCTAGGCCAAAAACCGCCGGTTCGCCTTCATTGCGGTTCAGGAAGCGGCGTCCTTTGGACATGGTCGTGACGGTCTCGGAAACTGTCAGCCGGCTCTGCTGAAGAAACTCGGCGAATACGCCTTTCTCGCGCGTATCAACGCGCACGAACTGGCCTGCCAGATCCTTAAGATGCACGGCTACGAGATGGATCGCATCCTGATCATTGCTTGCCACGATCGGTCCGACCACATGGCCGCGCCCGAACTCGCGACACATGGAATAGCCGGCGATTTCGCCGCTGCGCCGGAGCGTGCAAATGGATGCGCCTTCTGAAAGCAACGCGAGAAGCCTCGCGCGATTGATCCCGAAGGCCTGGGTATCGAGAGCTTCGATCTCATGGAGCATGTCACTCGACAGCTCGCTCAGTTGCCCGTTTAGGTCCGGCAGCGGAGGAAGCTTAGGTGTGACGTCTCCCTGGTATTGATAGACAATCGCTTCCGTCGTGAATCCGAGCGAAATATAAAGGTTGTAAGCGGCTTTTGTCGAATTCAGGCTCAGATTGCGGCCGCCGCACTGCTCAAACACTTGTTCCATGAGCCAGCGCCCATTTCCTTGTGCTTGCGTGCGGGGTGAGGTGATCACGAGGCCGATGGTGGCGAAATCGTCCCCATGGGGGAACCACATTGCGCTACCAAAGACACGCCCTATCCCATCGACCGCAACGATGCCCCGGCCGGCGCGGCGTAGGAAATCCCAGTCTTTGGGCCGGTGTGGCCAACCGACGCCCATCGACAGGGCGTGAAGCAGGCTCACATCGACACTGTTGATATCCTGGGCGATCAATTCGAATGACTTGAGGCGCACTGATTTTTGCATTTTCGGCTATCCGCTCCGTTCGCCGGATCGCGCAACTCGACCACGGGGCCAGCAGTTTCTTTGATCCTCGCGCAGATTGCAATCTAGTCACAGTATCGCACGCCAAGATCAGCAGATTTGGCTTGTTCGTGGTATTCCTTCGAAATCTTCAGCTGAACCCGTTCCCTATTCAGCAGAGAAAACTTTTACCTCGGCGTGGTCTAGGTGGCATCTGGCCAACCCCAAACGCAACTTGATCGCTCATGAGCGTCAAGGATATCCTGGCAAGGCTGATTGCATTACCCTCCATTTGGATACGCGGGTACTGTTTGCGATCCAGCTCGTCGATGACGTCCAAGAAAAAGTGGCTGCCGTCGGACCTGTTCGACGGCAGCCAAAACTACCCGGGTAGGGGGAGGGGAACGTCATGCAGTATGGACGGCTGCGATGCGCTTGGCTTCGTGGTCTCCATCCAACGATTGATATAATAACACCGGCGCCACGGATGGGCTGCGGCATTTGCGTGCTCGCCAGCATGTTGTTTGGTTTGCCCGCCACTCTACAGCTGTTTTAGCTGAAGCGGGACTATCAAGTCATTCGCAGGTGAGGATTTTGGATGTAAGGGAATCGGCTTCGGGCTCATGGTGAAACATTGCTGGCACTCTCGGGGCATGGTCGCATCGCGAAGCAACGCGGCGCGCAGCATGTCCTGCAACATATAGATCATGAGTTCTTCGCTGGGCCGATACCCTTGGCTGACTCAGCGCTCAGCCTGCAGAAACTCCGATTTTGGATGAGGTGTTCGTAGAGCTGGCGCTGCCATCGACGTGCTGCGATGAGTTGATGACGGGATCTACCAAGGCCACGACAGGGTCGTGCCTTGACCCTTTGCGGTGGCCAGGTGCCAAAGCATTTCAGCGACGACCAAGTCCTGAAGGGCTAATCCGGTCATGTCGAAGACCGTAATATCTTCGAGATCACGTATCAGTCGTACCTTGCCCGTCAACACATCCCCGATCTCGATCGAGGGGCATTCGGCTTCCCATTGACCTTCGCCAATCGAACGCGATTGCTCGCGATCGTCTGCAAAGAGCCGCGATTGGCGAAGAATACCCTCGGGGAGCTCGCGCTTGCCTTTCGTGTCGGCGCCCACGCAATTGAAGTGTGTGCCTGCGCGGACCGCGCCGGGCGAAAACAAGGGTCCACCACCCGGCGTTGCAGTCACGACAATGTCGCTTTCGCTGACGGCCGCATCAGCGTCTTGAGCGTGGATGAGGGTGCATAACTGCCCGTATTCCTTTTCGAACCCATCGTCGGGTTGTCCGGTTGCCGTCAGATACGAGACACGCTGGATCATCGGCATGTAGCGCAAGGCAAAGCTGAGCTGTATCCGCGCTTGAGTGCCAGTGCCGAAAATGCAAACGGATGTGCTCTCCGGCCGCGCAAGTAGTGTCAGGCCGAGAGCGCCTGCTGCACCTGTACGGACGGTCGTTATGGTGTTCCCGTCGATCAAGCAAAGGGGCCTGCCTGTGTGCGGATCGATCAAGAGGATGATGGCCTGATGCGGTTCCTTTCCGGCCTTTCGGTTGCTCGGCCAAAAACCGGCTGCCTTGAATCCGAGCAAATCCGCGTTCGGTACATCCCCCGATTTGATGCCAAAAACGCCGCCTGTATGAAGCTGCTCTCGCACAACAGGAAAGACGCGACCTTCGCGCTGGCTATGCAGCGTGAAGGCCCGCTTCATCGCGTCGAAGACCTTGGCCGGCTCCATGAGCTGCTTGACGTCATCGGCGTCAAGCAGAAGAAACTTAGCATCACTGGGCATGGGAACACTCCTGCGCAGGATCTGCGCGATGATTTGATGTGAAATCTGCGTAGATAGTAAACCGCGGCTCCCACAGCCGTGCTGCGGATTTGGCGAGCGAACAGAATATCCTGTGGTTTACCGCCCTCAAGAAAGGCGATTGTTGTGAAACAGAGCCATTCGCACCGCCCCTCTGGGCCCGGGCGTAGACACCCTTCCGATCGCAGACGAGCTTAAGCTGCGCGCAGCAATGAAATTTGCGTCCTAGATGCACAATCGAACGCGTCTTGGGGATTTCGCGGCCGTGGTCATTGGCGCGGCTTCACCGGCCTCAACGCCACGAGCAAGCTGGCAAGTCCGGCGTGAAAGGTCGCTCTGCTCAAGGCCGAAGACGTTGAATATGTGCGTCGGTCCGCAACCGCAGCTTGGATGTTGAAGGAAACTATTGCGACGGAGGCCTCGTTTGACATGAACGGCGTGAGCCATGGCATTGGGACGACGACCCACTTAATGGACTACCACCCGGCCTGTTGTTGCGATGCACACCGGCAACCCCTGGGTTCCTGCCCATCAGCCTCGCGGATCCGGGAATGAGAATATGCTAATTTCGACCTTCCTTTCGGTAGTTCCTGCTGCGACAACGCACGTTTCAGCGATTCCATGGGAACATATGCGGCCATACTGCTTGGCATTGGGAGCATCGAAACGTCGAGATAAACGCGTTCGAGGGGTCCGAATGGCCGACAATCGCAGGTGCCGTGCCCCGAAATTGTGGATGCAGGGTTTCGATCCCATTCACATTCACTTGCGGAGCAATGAGGCCCGGCGGAGAATAAGCAGAGACTTACATAGATTAACTGCGGAGCGAGGAGCGAAGTCGTAATCCACAGCAGATTTACCGGCGCCGTTGAAGAGGAGGAGCCTTGATGGCCGTTAACACGAAGCCCATACTGGTAGACGACGCGGCACTTTCGGTGCGCGGCCTGACAGTTGACCTGCCGCAAGGCATGGAACGGGCTCATGCCGTCGAGAACATCTCGTTTGATCTCAAGCGGGGTCAGATCCTCTGCATTATCGGCGAGTCTGGTTCAGGCAAGTCGGTAACGGCCAATACGATCATGGGGCTCTTGCCGAAGGCAATCCCGGTCTCGTCGGGTTCCATTCATCTTGACGGCACGGCGATCATCGGCGCATCGCCGCAAAAGCTGCGGGATATGCGCGGCCGGGTCGTATCGATGATTTTCCAGGATCCGCTGTCGGCGCTCAACCCCCTGATGACGGTGGGCGAACAGATTACCGAAGCCATGGCCGCCCATGGGGTTGGCACGAAGGCATCGCGGCGCAGCCGGGCCGTCGCGTTGCTGACTGAGGTGGGTCTGCCCGATCCGGAACTCATGTACTTCCAATACCCGTTCCGGCTTTCCGGCGGCCAGCGCCAGCGCGTGATGATCGCCATGGCGCTGGCGCTCGAACCGAGTGTCCTGATCGCCGACGAGCCGACGACAGCACTCGACGTCACGACGCAGGCGCAGATTCTCGAGCTGATCCGGGACATTCAACGTCGCAAGGGCATGAGCGTGATGTTCATCACCCATGACTTCGGCGTCGTCGCAGAGATCGCGGACAGTGTCGTGGTCATGGAGAAGGGGCGCATCGTCGAGCAAGGCAGCGCCGAGCAGGTCCTGAAATCACCCACCCATCCCTATACAAAGCGCCTGATCGCGGCCGTCCCGCGCCTGACCGGCGAGGATCGTCTCCCTGAGGAGACCGTCAGCAAGGCGACGATCCTGAAGGTCGAGGGACTGGCCAAGACATATCGCAGCGGCAGCGCGCTGTTCGGCAGCCAGCGTGTCGTGCCTGCGGTGAACGATGTTTCGTTCGACCTGGCGCATGGGCGCACGCTCGGCGTTGTCGGCGAGAGCGGTTCCGGCAAATCATCGCTGGGAAGACTTTTGATCAAGCTCCAGGACAGCGACGGCGGTCGAATCCTGTTTGAGGGCCACGACATCGCCAAGCTTTCGGAATCCGAGTTCCGTCCGCTGCGGCCTCGAATCCAGATGATCTTCCAGGACCCTTTCGCATCGCTGAACCCGCGTTCGACCATCGGGCAAATCCTGACCGTGGGACCCGTCGCGCACGGGATGTCCTATTCCCAGGCACGTGAGGAGGCACGAGCGTTGCTGTCCCATGTCGGCCTCGATGCCGGCGCCTTCGGCCGCTATCCGCACGAGTTCTCCGGTGGGCAACGCCAACGCATCGGCATCGCCCGGGCTTTGATGTTCAAACCAAAACTGCTGGTGGCTGACGAGGCAGTTTCTGCTCTCGATGTGTCCATCCAGGCTCAGATTCTCGAGCTGCTCGACAAAATCCAACGAGAGACCGGCGTATCGATGATCTTCATCACCCATGATCTGCGCGTCGCCAGCCAGATCTGCGACGAAATCGCAGTGATGCAGAAAGGGCGGATTGTCGAACACGGTCCGCCATCTCAAATCTTCCTGGATCCGCAATCAGCCTACACGCGTGAGTTGGTGGCGGCAATTCCTGGAGAGCGGCCGAGGAGCACCCGGCCGATTGCTGCGAACTGTTGAGGCTACGGCGCTTATCGCCACGAGGGAGAAGACATTATGACCAAGGATTTCACGACCGGATCGACCTACTCGCGACGCGACGCGCTGCGCCTGATGGCAGCGGGCGGCGTCGCCTGCTTTGCCGCACCCAACCTGTTCGGCAAACCTGCCTTTGCGCAAGACCTTCCAACAACTCCGACCGGCCGCGTCGTCGTCGGGCTTTCGCAGGAACCGACCGTCTTCAACCCGCTGATGGCGCATACCGAGGTCGACGATGCACTGCATTTCTCGGTGTTCGATGCGCTCTTTCGAATGGACCCCAAGGGCGTTCTTCAGCCCAATCTCGCAGCCGAGGTGCCCACACAGAAGAACGGCGGCATTTCGCAGGACGGCCTGCAGTGGCGTGTTCGTCTGCGTGACGACGTCCGCTGGCACGACGGCGAACCCTTCACGGCCGAGGATGTGAAGTTCACTCTCGAACTCATCACCAATCCGAAATTCCGCGCGTGGCGCACGAGCGGCCATTCCTTGGTGCGCGATATCACGGTGGTCTCGCCGACCGAGATCACCTGGCGGATGGAGAGCGTTTTTGCTCCATACCTGTCGTTTCTCGCCGAAACCTTCATGGTTCCCAGGCACATCCTCGAAAAAGAGGCCGACCCCAACGCCGCCGCCTTCAATCAGGCGCCTGTCGGCACCGGCGCATTCAAATGGGCGCAGCGCATTGCCGGCGACCATATCGAACTCGTCGCGAATGCGGAATATTTCGGCGAAGGTCCATATATCGAGCGGCTCGTCCTCAAATACATTCCTGACATGACGGTGCTCTACACCCAGTTTGTAAGCGGCGACATCGACCTTGTCGACCAGGCATACATAACCGCCGACCATTACGAGGAAGCCAGCAAATTGTCGGGTCATGTGGTGACCCTGGAGCCGGGGGCCTCGGTCGAGTCGATCTATCTCAATCTTGAGAAGCCGCAATTCAAGGATCCGGCGGTGCGCCAGGCGCTCTACGCCGCAATGGACAGGAAAGCGATCCTCGAAGGAATTTATTACGGGATCCACGCCCTCACCGAGACGTTCATGCCGCAGAATTCCTATTACTACAATCCGGACCTGCCGGCGCAGGAGTACAGCCTCGACCGGGCGCGCCAGATCCTCGACGAAGCCGGCTGGGTACCGGGTCCGGATGGAATCCGCACCAAGGACGGCGTTCGGTTGTCGTTCGCCAACTCGACGACTTCAGGCAACAACCTGCGTGAGCAGGTGCAGCAGTTCCTGCAGCAGACGTTCGCCGAAATCGGCGTCGAGATGACCATATCGAACCTGCCAGGGGCGGTCATGTGGGGCGATTTCTGGCTCAAGTCGCAGTTCGATTCGGCAATTTCCGGTGTAACCTATGTCATCGCGGCCGACCCCGACGTCACCAACCGCCTGCACACCAGCGCAATTGTTGCAAAGGGCGGAAAGGGCTCGAACACCGGCCAATACTCCAACCCCGAGGTCGACGCGCTGCTCGAAAAAGGTGCCCGCACCTTCGACCCGCAAGCACGGCGCGCCATCTATCTTCGGGTGCAGGAAATCGTCCGTCAGGACCTGCCCTTCCTGCCGCTGTTTGCCTACACCAACGTGTTCGGCCGCAAGGAAGGGCTCGAGGGTTTCGAGGCCAATTCCAACGCCCGCGTCGCATCCTGGCATGCCGCCGGATGGCATTGGAAGAGCTGACCTACGCCGCCGCCGTCGCGCGTTGCGGCGGCGGCCCATCCATTGACGCTGTCATGAGGAGAGCTGAATGCGTGGCTTCCTACTTAACCGGCTCTCCCAGAGCCTCGTCCTGCTCCTGATCGTTTCGGTCATCGGGTTCGTCGTCCTGAACCTGATCCCGGGTGGCCCGTTGGCGCAATTTGGGCTTGATCCCAGCATGACCCAGGATGATCTCGACCGTCTCAAAGAGCAACTGGGGCTCAACCGTCCGCTGTGGATGCAATATCTGGACTGGGCCTGGCGCCTTGTGCAGGGTGACTGGGGTCACTCCTTCCGCGACGGCGCGCCGGTTCTGGACGTGATCGGCCGGCACCTTTTTGCGACGCTGTTGTTGATGGGGTCTTCCACGGTCATCGCGATCGCCGTCGGAACGTGGATCGGCATCCGTGGCGCCACGCACCGGTATTCGGTGTTCGACTATCTGGGGACGGTCGGCGCCATGGTGGCGCTGTCGATCCCGACCTTCTGGTTCGGGCTTGTCGGCATCTACGTCTTTTCGCTCCAGTTGGGCTGGCTGCCGGCCGGCAACATGTACACGATCGGGGATGGCTCGGCGCTGAATTACATCCATCACCTGATCCTGCCGAGCATCGTGCTGGCGCTGGTCCATGTCGCCATCTGGAGCCGCTACATGCGATCCGCGACGCTTGACGTCATCAGCCAGGAATTCGTCAAGACGGCGCGTGCCAAGGGCCTGAGCGAGCGGCGGATATTGATGAAGCATGTCGTCGGCAACGCCCTTTTGCCAATGATCACGCTGGCGGGAGTGCAGCTTCCCAGCGTCCTGACGGGCGCCCTGGTGACCGAGACGGTGTTCACCTGGCCCGGAATGGGCCGGCTGTTCCTCGATAGCCTCGGCTACAGCGACTATCCGGTGGTGATGGGGCTGCTGATGTTCTCGGCCATCCTTGTGATCCTGGGCAATCTCATCGCCGACATCGCCGTCGCCGTCATCGATCCCCGTATCCGTTTGAGTTAAGCGCGTCCTGAGACGCTCAACAGGAGTCATCATTATGACCGCCATCGCCGCAAATTCGAGCCTGGACCATTGGTGGAACAGCCGAACCGCACGCCGATTCATGAGCCACCATCTGGCTCTGCTCGGGATGGTCATGATCGCCGCATTGACGCTGGCGTGTGTCTTGGGTCCTCACCTGCTGCCCTATGATTCACTCTATATCGATCTGCGCGCCCGTTTTGCTCCCCCCTTGAGCGGCAGTCACTATCTGGGCACCGATCCGCTGGGGCGCGACGTGGCGGCACGGCTCTTCATGGCGGGACGGATTTCGCTGCTGGTCGGCTTTTCCGCCATGCTCTTGTCGACGCTGATCGGAACGCTGGTGGGCGTGGTCGCCGGGTACCGCGGCGGCTGGCTCGGCATGACGCTGATGCGCACGGTCGATGGCTTTCTGTCCTTCCCGTCGATCTTCCTGGTGCTGGCGCTTGCCGCAGCACTGAAACCCAGCCCGATCATGATTACCGTTGTCATCGCCGTCTCCAGCTGGATGGAGGTTGCCCGGATTGTCGAGGCCGAGGTCCGCTCGCTTCGCGAGCGCGAGTTCGTCCAGGCCGGGCGCATGCTGGGGCTAAGCGGGACACATATCATGTTCCGCGAGATCCTGCCCAACGCCATCGGTCCGATCATCGTCGCGGCCACCCTGACCGTTGCCCGGGCGATCCTCATGGAGGCCTATATCAGCTTCCTCGGCTATGGAATTCAGCCACCGCTGCCCAGTTGGGGCAACATGCTGAACGGCGCGCAGCAGTATCTCGGCAGCGCGCCCTGGCTGGCGATCATTCCTGGTGCCGCCATCACCATCGCGGTCACCAGCTTCAACTTCATTGGCGACGGCCTGCGCGACGCGTTCGATGTTCGCGGCGATCACGCCTGACGGCGACGACCCAAGCCTTCTTTCGTTTTTGTCGACATCCTGATGGCCTTGGCCGGAAATTGCAGAGAACCGATACATGGAACAGAGCCGAATCGCCGACAAGAACACGCCCTACTGGTGGGAAGCGGCACCCGTCAAACCACTGCCGCGACAGCCGCTTGCCAAGAAACTCGACGTGGCCATCATCGGCGCCGGCTATGCCGGCCTCTCGGCCGGGCTGGTGCTGGCGCGCGACGGGCGGTCGGTCGCGGCCTTCGATGCAATGAACCCCGGCGAGGGCGCCTCGTCGCGCAATGGCGGCATTACCAGCGGAAGCATCCGGCCGGACTACGCCACGATCACCCGGCGCTTCGGCGAAGACAAAGCCATCGCCATCGAGGCCGAGGGCAAGATCGCCCGCGAGTTCCTCTATGACTTCATCAGGACCGAAGGGCTGGACTGCGACTTCAATCTGGTCGGCCAGTTCAAGGGTGTCATCGGCTTCGACCAGTACGAAAAGACCGCCCGCAGCGCCGAGACCCTGGCCAAACGACTGGGTATCGAAACTTACGCCGTGCCGTATACCGAGCAACGCAACTACATCGGCACCGATTTCTATCGCGGCGGCATGGTGCGGATGGATATTGGCGGGCTGCATCCGGCCAAGTTCCACGCCGAACTCCTAAGGGTGGCACTGGCTTCGGGACTGACGGTCCATTCCGGGACGCGTGTGACTTCTATAGAGAAAGACGGCGCCGAGTTCCGCGTCGCGACGTCGGCCGGCACGGTCCAGGCGCGCCAGGTCCTGGTCTGCACCGACGGCTATACCGACGCTGCGGTGCCTTACCTGCGCCGCCGGCTGGTGCCGGTTCGCAGCCGCATTATCGTAACCGAGGAACTCGCCCCGGACGTCATGGCGCGGCTGATGCCGAAGCAGATGATGATGACCGAGGGCCGCCAGCTCGGTTACTATTACCGGCCGACGCCGGACGGCAAACGCATCCTGCTGGGCGGCCGCGACAGCTCTCGCGCCGGCGATCCGGATGGGCCGAAGCTCGTTCTGCGCAACGGTCTCGTGAACCTCTTCCCCGAACTGGAAAACGTCCGTCTGTCGCACACCTGGTTCGGCAATGTCGCGATGCACCGCGACATGCTGCCCCGCATCTTCGAAAAGGACGGCGTCGTCTATGCCACGGGATTCTGCGGTTCCGGGGTCGTCTGGGCACCCTGGGTGGGCATGCACGCGGCGCACAGGCTGCTCGGCCATCGGCAAGAGGCGCGCACCGCGTTCGACTTCCGACCGCCGGCCTTCATTCCGTTTTACAACGGCAACCCATGGTTCATGCCGGCCATCATTCAAGGCTATCGCATCCAGGACCAAATCGCCTTGTACCGTGCCAGCCGCTGAGAAGACATCCGGCATCCGCCCTTCGGCGGGAGCCGGCTCCTCTCCTCCGCAGAAACTCGTCGCACCGACCAAAGATGTGACTGCCGCGTGGCGCAAAACGTTATTTTCCACCGCGACCGCACCGCTAGTCGATACATGCTGCTTCTCTTCCTTCGCTAGTCTTAGCTGAGGAACACGTCGAGGGGTCATCCGTCGATCCGGCGCGCCGTCGGTGATCCTGTGTTGATGGCGCTGCCGTCGGCGCGGGACGGAACTTCATTCACCGCGGCAGTTTTTGCAGCCAACGACCGATCGTCAGAGAGGAACACTATGCTTCAGTTGAACGACAAAGATCTATTCCGGCAGGCCGGCCTGATCGGCGGTGCGTGGTTTGGTGCTGCCACGGGCAAGACGATTGACGTCGTCGATCCCGCGAGCCAGACCACTCTGGGCACCGTTCCGGACATGGGTACCACCGAAACACGCGCAGCCATTCAGGCAGCCAGCGCCGCTTTTGCACCCTGGAAGAAAAAGACCCATGCCGAGCGCGCCGCCCTGCTCGAGCGCTGGCATACATTGATGATCGAAAATCTCGAGGATCTTGCGCTGCTCCTCACGCTTGAGCAGGGCAAGCCACTCGACGAAGCCCGCGCCGAGATCCGTTATGGCGCATCCTTTGTCAAATGGTTTGCCGAGGAAGCCCGCCGCATCGGCGGCCACACCATTCCCTCGCCGACGGCGGATCGCCGCATCGTCGTGCTCAAGGATGCGGTCGGCGTCTGCGCCATCGTCACCCCGTGGAACTTTCCGAACGCGATGATCACCCGCAAGGTGGCCCCCGCATTGGCGGCCGGTTGTACGGTGGTGATCAAGCCCTCTGAGTTCACGCCCTATTCGGCGCTCGCCCTCGGTGTCCTTGCCGAGCGCGCTGGCATTCCGGCTGGCGTCATCAACATCGTCACCGGCATGCCGACGGAGATTGGCAACGAGATTATGGCGAACGAAACGGTGCGCAAGATTTCCTTCACCGGCTCCACGCGCGTCGGTTCGCTGCTGATGCGCGGCGCTGCGGACAGTATTAAGCGATTGTCGCTCGAACTCGGCGGCAATGCACCCTTCATCGTCTTCGACGACGCCGATCTCGACCTTGCCGTCGAGGGGGCCATTGCGTCCAAATTCCGAAATGGCGGGCAGACCTGCGTCTGCGCCAACCGGATTCTCGTTCAGGGCAGCGTCTACGCCGCCTTTGCCGAAAAGCTCAGCGCGCGCGTCAACGCGATGAAGGTCGGCCCGGGAATCGAGCCCGGCAACGCCATAGGTCCGATGATCAACGCTGCGGCGATCGAGAAGATCAACCTTCATGTCGAAGACGCGCTGGCAAAGGGCGCGAAGGTGGTAGCACGGGGCAGTTCGCTGCCGGAAGGCAAACAGTACATCGCACCGATCGTCCTTACCGGGGCGACGGCCGACATGCTGCTCGCCAGCGAGGAAACGTTCGGCCCGGTTGCTCCGCTCTTCCGCTTCGAAACGGAAGAAGAAGCAATCGATATCGCTAACGGCACGCCCTTCGGCCTCGCCGCCTATTTCTACACCGAGAACCTCAAGCGCTCCTGGCGCGTCGGGGAGGCGCTCGAATTCGGCATGATCGGCCTCAACACAGGGGCAATTTCCACCGAAGTGGCGCCTTTCGGCGGCGTCAAGCAGTCGGGGCTCGGGCGCGAGGGCGCGCAGGTCGGCATCGAGGAATATCTCGAAATGAAGAGCTTCCACATCGGCGGCCTGAGTTAGGCCGGCTCTCTCGCCGGATAGTTTTTGTCCGATGCCTGCGCCCAATTACAAATCCGGCGGCGCATACTCCTGCACCGCCGGATTTGTCCCTGCGAAGAGGCTGCACGGGCGACTGACTTCCGCCCGGTCTTGCAGATGGTTGTGCACGGCAGGCTGAGCTGACGTTGAGCGACAGGCAAATCCCTCATTGAGGAATGCCCGCAAACACTTTCGCTGCCTGATGGCCGCTCCCCGCTGGTGCGCGGAAGATTTGGACGTGTCACGTTCCGTCGCGACGGTCATCAACGCGTGGAATAAGGAGGCTGCGCAAACACCCATATCGGCTGGCCGGTGATGCCCCACAGCCTGCGTGAGTGATCCCGATGCACTTAGACGGATAGAGGCTTCGGTAGTCGGCCGGCGAACTCCTCTCGAGGCCTGCCCTGGTGGCTCCCCATGCCAGCAGAAGATGCGGTGGCCGATGAGGCGAAAGCGATAAGATACCGCTCAGCACGCCGTCTTCAGATAATCTGCCAACCGGCATTCCTGCAAACTTTGTCTCAGGAACTTAAGGAAATGCCATGCAGACACATCAGATCGATATTGCCGCTTTCGTCCCCGAACATCTGGACGCCGCCGTCACCCTCTCGCGGCAGGTCGGTTGGCCTCATCGCCCCGAGGACTGGCAGATGGCGCTTGCCTTGAGCGAAGGCGCGGTCGCGATCGAGGACGGCAAGGTCGTGGGCACCGTGCTCGTGACGCGCTACAAGGAAGAAAGCGCTACGATCAACATGGTCATTGTCGACGGGTCCATGCGCGGCCTCGGAATTGGCCGGCGGCTCATGGATGCCGCTCTCGGCCTTTCCGATGGGCGCCCACTGCGGCTCGTAGCGACAGAAGAGGGCTTGCCGCTCTATGAAAAGCTCGGATTTCGCGAGACCGGGCAGGTGCTGCAGCACCAGGGCATTGCCGCGAAGATAGCCGCTCCGGCGATCACGTCTGCGACGACGTCGGCCGATCTTTCCGCCATTGCGGAACTTGACCGGCAGGCCTTCGGTGCCGATCGCAGTGATCTGATCGCCTATCTGGCCAATGTGGGCACATTCGCTGTCATCCGGCGCGACAACCGCATCGCCGGTTTTTCGGTCCTTCGCTCCTTCGGCCGTGGTGAGGTCATCGGCCCTGTCGCCGCCGAAAACCTGGAGGACGCCAAAGCGCTCGTCGCTCACTTCATCGCCCTGCGACCCGGCCGGTTCCTCCGGGTGGATATCACCGGCGTCGCCGACCTGTCGGACTGGCTCGCCGAGCGGGGTCTCGGCCACGTCGGCGGCGGCATTGCCATGATGAAGCCACCGATCGCCCATGCCGATTCCGTCCCCACCATCTTTGCCCTCGCCAACCAGGCGCTCGGCTGATCCGGAGAGTATCATGTACAGCAATTCCCTTATCGAACTCGACCGCGCCCATCTCGTACATCCGGTCGCCTCCTATCGCAATCACGAGAAGCTCGGCGTGCGCGTGCTCGCCTCCGCCAAAGGCGCGGCGGTCACAGACGCCTCGGGCAAGCAGCTGATCGACGGTTTCGCAGGCCTGTGGTGCGTCAATGCCGGCTACGGCCAGGAATCGATCGTCGAGGCGGCAACCCGCCAGATGCGCGAACTTCCCTATGCGACGACCTATTTCGGTCTCGGTTCGGAGCCGGCGATCCGGTTCGCCGCGGCATTGGCCGAGCGCGCTCCGGGCGATCTCAACCATGTTTACTTCACACTCGGCGGATCGGATGCGGTCGACAGCACAGTCCGGTTCATCCGCTATTACTGGATCGCCCGTGGTGAGCCGAAGCGCGACCAGTTCATCTCGGTCGAGCAAGGCTACCACGGCTCGTCGACCGTCGGGGCAGGCTTGACGGCGTTGCCATTGTTCCATGCAGGTTTCGGCATTCCCTTCGACTGGCAGCATAAAATTCCCTCGCACTACGCCTATCGCAATCCCGTCGGCGATGATCCGCAGGCGATCATCAACGCCTCGCTCGCGGCACTGCGGCGCAAGGTCGAGGAAATTGGCCCCGAGCGCGTCGCCGCCTTTTATGCTGAACCGATCCAGGGTTCGGGCGGCGTGCTGGTGCCGCCGAACGGATGGATGAAGGCGATGCGCGAACTCTGCCGCGAACTGGGCATCCTCTTCGTTGCCGACGAAGTCATCACCGCTTTCGGCCGCACCGGTCCGCTCTTCGCGTGCGAGGAGGACGACATCGTGCCAGACTTCATCACCACGGCAAAGGGTCTGACCTCCGGCTATGTTCCGATGGGTGCAGTGTTCATGGCCGACCACGTCTATCAGACCATCGCGGATGGGGCCGGTGCTGCAGCCGTCGGCCACGGCTATACCTATTCGGCCCATCCCGTATCCGCGGCTGTCGGCCTCGAAGTGCTGAAGCTCTACGAAAACGGTCTGCTTGCGAACGGCCGGAAGGCGGGCGCTCGGCTGATGGAAGGGCTTGAGAGCCTAAAGAACCATCCGCTCGTCGGTGATGTCCGCGGCCGCGGAATGCTCGCCGCCGTGGAGCTCGTGGTAAACAAGGAGAAGAAGACCCCGCTGCCGGCGGCCGCCGATCCGGCACGCCGCGTCTTCGACCGGGCCTGGGAAAACGGCCTGGTCCTGCGCGCCTTCGCCAACGGCGTACTTGGCTACGCGCCGCCACTCTGCTGCACCGACGCCGATATCGACGCTATCGTTGAGCGCACCCGCAAGACGCTGGACGATACCCTGGCGGACCCGGATGTGCGCGCGGCCATCAAGGACTGATCACGGCAGGCGACAGAGGCACCAAGCCGTCAAATTTGACATTCTGACCGCGCCATCACTTCTGCCCGGAGGTTACGGTGCGGTACAGATTTGCAACGCGATTGGCCGATTGGCTGTTTCGCAATGAGCAAGCGTCACACTTCGTGGATTGCGGCCTTGCCTCGAAAAATCTGTGCTTTAGGCGATGTGGCGCGGTTTGAACTCTGCAGCCACAATTCGGGCCAATCAGCGAAGAGTTTTCGGCGCAAGAGCGAATACCGAACTCAAAGGGGAAACAGGCTCGTCAATGGCATGTGCGACTTGACGATGGGCGACTTCAGGACGACGAAGCTGAAATACCTATCGATGCCGATCTCCATGTCGGTAAGGCGCTCCATGATTGCCTGATATTCACTGATGCCGGCTGTGACGAATTTTAGGAGATAGTCGTAGCCGCCAGACACCAGGTGGCATTCCATCACCTGGTCGATCTTTTCGATCGAGGTCAGGAAGCGGGCGAAGTCGATCTGCCGGTGGTTTTTCAGGGTGATTTCCGTGAAGACTGTCAATGTCTGCCCGAGCTTGTTCACGTTGATCTGTGCGGCGTAGCCGTCGATATAGCCCTCGGACTGCAGTTTCTTCACGCGCATCAGACATGGGCTCGGCGAAAGATTGACCAGCTCGGCCAGTTCCACGTTGGTAACGCGGCCATTCTTCTGCAGTTCATGCAATATCTTTATATCGATACGGTCGAGTTTCAACAGCCTGCTCCGTTTATCGACGACGATCATGGCGCAGCATATCGTGCCGTTATGTTCCCACAGTCAGAGTAACATGTTGCAGTAACGTGTCGATGGCGTTTCGCGTGTCTGCGGCGCACGAACTTACTGCGGCGGCCGGTGCGACGGCATCATATGCTGCAGCGGGAACCAAAGGACGACGAGCCCTGCCGCGACCGCGGTCCATTTGTTCCGCCAAAGCTCAGACTGGCACAATCCTACTCCGAAACTGGACCGTCGCGGACTAGCCAACCATCGCCAATAGCGTTGCAGCCGGGGTCTCGCTATCGTTTCCCAGTAGCCGCTACCCTTGCCGAAAGCGGTCGGCTTGCTTTTTTGCTGCTAGTCGTTCGGCCGTTCAGGGCTTCATCGCTGCAAATGTCCCGGTCCATGGCGTTCGTCAGGCCATTATGGACGGCGTGGCCGTCGCGCCGGTCACAAAACGCGCCATAGCGGCGAAAAGTGGCAGATCCGAAATTCTTGTTCGACCAACACCATCCGTCATGCCGAGGGACGGCTCAAAACGAATGATTCCGCCGAATTGAAGGGGCAGAACAGCAGGGAAATCTGCTTGCCAGGCGCAACTATAAATTCGACCTTTAACCAAGAGACAGTATTTCACCTATGGCCGCAGACCATGAGAGCGACACAGTCAGCGCCCGGATCGAGCTGATGAAATTCGAAACCCGGCATTTGCACGGCGCGCTGAGGCTATCGCAGGAGATGGGCTGGCCTTATCGCCGAGAGGATTGGGAATTTGCCGCGACGGTCGGCAAGGGGCTGGTCATCGAGCGGGCAGGCGAAGTGATCGGCACGGCCATGTGGTGGAACTACGGACAGGCCTATGCCACCGCGGGGATGATCATCGTCACCGCCTCCGCACAGGGCAGTGGCTACGGCTCGCGGCTCTTCAATGGGTTGCTTGAAGCGACAGACGGTCGCAACGTGCTGCTCAACTCAACCGAGGAGGGGCTTGCGCTCTACAAGCGACGCGGCTTTACCACCTGGGGCACCGTGCTTCAGCACCAGGGCCCGCTGACCGTTGCGGTGACTCTGAATGCCTGCGATGACATCCGTCCGGCGACCATTTCGGACCTTACTGCGATCCAAGCCTTTGACCAACGGGCCACGGGCATGGCCCGGCAGTCGATGGTGGCCCAGCTCGCCGATGTGGGCAACGTGGTGGTCATCGAACGCGCGGGACAGGTGGCAGGCTACGCCATCGCCAGGAAGTTCGGCCGCGGCTACGTGGTCGGCCCTTGTGCAGCCGAGAGCGCACAAGACGCGCGACTCCTGATCCTGGCCCAGCTTTCGAAGCTTCATGAGCAATTCGTTCGAATCGATGTCTATGCGGAAAATGAATTGGGCGATTGGCTGGAGGACCTCGGCCTCAAGCAGGTCAGTTATGCGACCGCCATGGTCAAGGGGCAGCGACCCCAATCCGACGGGCCAGCCCATATGTATGCCTTGGCAAACCAGTCGTTCGGTTAGGAAATCAGGATATGGACAAGATGGCGGCAAACCTGCAAGGGCCAGAGATGGCTAAAACGATCGACGCCCTGGTCACCCCAACGCTGCTTGTGGACCGTGGACGGCTTGAGCGCAATGTACAGCGCCTGGCCGAGCACGCCAAGACGCTTGGCGTGGTGCTGCGCCCGCACATGAAAACGGCCAAGAGCATCGACGTCGCCCGACAGGTGTTCCCCCGCGAGCCCGGCCCGATCACCGTCTCGACCATCGCCGAGGCCGAATATTTCGCGAGCCATGGCTTTCGGGACATGACCTATGCGGTCGGGATGTCGCCGGCTTCTGCCATCCGCGCAATGGAGCTTTGTCGCCGCACGGGCGTCGATTTGAAGCTGCTGCTTGATACGGTGGAGCAGGCTGATGCTTTGGCCGACGTGCGCGAGGCCACCGGCGCGACGCCGTCCATCTTCATCGAACTGGACTGCGATGACCATCGCGGTGGCTTGAAGCCGGACGATCCCATGCTGCTTGAGGTGGCCAACAGGGTCGTCGCAGCGGGCGCCAACCTCGTCGGCGTCCTAGCCCACGCGGGCGAGTCCTATGGCTTGAGCACGCCCGATGCACTGGTCAAGGCAGCTGAGAACGAGCGTTCGGCCACCGTGCACGCCGCCGAAGTTCTGCGGGCGCATGGCCATGCCTGTCCGATCGTCAGCGTTGGCTCGACGCCGACGGCGCACTTCGCCGAAGGTCTCGAAGGCGTAACGGAGTTGCGCGCCGGGGTCTACATGTTCTTCGACCTGGTTCAACATGGGGTAGGGGTCTGTGGCATCGACGATATCGCGATTTCCGTGTTGGCCACCGTGATCGGCGCCAAGCCGGAAAAAGGATGGGTGCTGGTCGACGCCGGTTGGATGGCGCTTTCGCGCGACCGTGGAACTTCAAACCAGCACGTCGACCAGGGTTACGGCGTGGTCTGCGACGAAAAGGGGCGGGTGCTCAAAGATGTCGTCGTTTCCCAAGCCAGTCAGGAACACGGCATCCTTGCGATCCGCGCCGGTTCCGACGAGACAATGCCCGAGCTCCCAGTCGGTACGCGGATCCGGATTCTGCCCAACCATGCCTGCGCGATGGCCGCCCAGCATGACTTCTACAACGTGATCAACGGTGAGAGCCCCGACATTGAAGCGCGGTGGCAGCGAATCCGCGGCTGGTAGGGGTTCCAATCTCTACGCTTTGCATGGCGCCCATGCAAATTAACGCGCTGGTGTTGCAAAATGAAGCTTACCTCTTACTGGCTGGATACATCTCAGCCGTTCAATGATGGATCATCCAAACCTCTTGAAGGCCAGTACGACGTGGCCGTGGTGGGAGGCGGTCTGACCGGATCTTCCGCAGCACTGGCGCTTGCCAAGAAGGGCGCCCGGGTCGCCCTGCTCGAGGCCGAAACAATTGGCAACGCCGCATCCGGACGCAACGGAGGCATGTGCAACAACGGTTTTGCCCAGAACTACGCGATCATGGCCAGAAAGTACGGCACGGACGCCGCAAACACGCTTTACAAGGCTTTCGACGCCGGCGTCGATATGGTTGAGCGGATCATTGGGGAGGAGCAGATCGACTGCAGCTTCTCCCGAGTAGGCAAGCTCAAGCTTGCCGCCAAACCCGAGCACTACGACATGCTGGCGCGCAGCCAGGAACTTTTGGCGGCCAATGTCGATCCCGACGCGAGGATGATCGCCCGAACTGACCTGCACAGCGAGGTCGGAACCGACCGTTACCACGGCGGTCTGCTCTTTCCCAAGAGCGCCAACATGCATGTCGGCCGGTTCGTCCGGGGCTTGGCGACCGCAGCTGCGAAACGGGGCGCGGAGGTCTATGAACGCGCGCCCGTCCTGGCCATGTACAAGGTTCCCGCCGGGCATGAGGTAAGCACCCCCAGAGGCAAGATCGTTGCGCGGCAAGTCCTGCTGGCCAGCGGCATTTCCCAGGTTGGACCACTCGGATGGATCCGTCGCCGCATCGTGCCGGTCGGGGCCTTCCTGATTGTGACGGAACCGCTATCGCCCTCGGAGCTTGAGCGCCTGATGCCGGCCCGTCGCAATGTCGTCGACACGCGCAACCTTGTTGTCTACTGGCGGCTGACACCGGACAACCGCATGTTGTTCGGCGGGCGGGCACGCTTTGCGGCGTCCAATCCACAATCCGACGAAAAAAGCGGCCGGATCCTGAAATCGGCGATGGTCGACGTTTTTCCGGAACTGGCCGGCGGCCGGATCGACTACTGCTGGGGCGGCATGGTCGACATGACCCGCGACCGCCTGCCCCGCGCCGGAGAGCGCGACGGGATCTTCTACTCCATGGGCTATAGCGGCCACGGCACTCATATGTCGACGCTGATGGGCAGCATCATGACCGACGTCATGGACGGGCGTCCCGAGCTCAACCCCTGGAAGGATTTCGACTGGCCAGCGATCCCTGGATATTTCGGGCGTCCCTGGTTCCTGCCGATCCTCGGTGCCTATTACCGCATGAAGGACCTAGTACAATGATCGCGCCCCTCGAACACCTG
The DNA here is from genome assembly GCF_964254145.1 of Pararhizobium sp. LjRoot235. Classification (NCBI taxonomy): domain Bacteria; kingdom Pseudomonadati; phylum Pseudomonadota; class Alphaproteobacteria; order Hyphomicrobiales; family Rhizobiaceae; genus Pararhizobium; species Pararhizobium sp. LjRoot235. Next base: position 1,228,154 of record NZ_CAXUSP020000001.1, read on the forward strand.
TCCCGAAACGGCCACCTGGAGAAGTTCTTCATCGACGGCAAATGGCTTGAGCCGAGGGGCACCGCCAAGGGCGTTGTGGTGAATCCGGCCACGGAAGAGGTTGTGACCCAGATTCGGCTCGGAAACAGCGAGGACGTGGACGCGGCCGTTTCAGCGGCCCGTCGCGCGTTCACCACCTGGAGTCGTACCAAGCCGGAATACCGCGCGGGTCTGCTTGATCGCCTGCACACGATGCTTGAAGCGCGCAGCGAACTGCTTGCACAATGCATCACCCTCGAGATAGGTGCGGCGATCGGATATGCGCGCACCGCGCAGGTGCCCCTAGCGATGGCCCATGTGGAGGTCGCTCGCGATGTCCTGGAAGCCTTCCCCTTCGTCAAGCAGCGCGGCAGCACAGCCGTCACCCACGAACCGATCGGCGTCTGCGCAATGATCACTCCGTGGAACTGGCCACTTTACCAGATCACGGCCAAAGTTGCGCCGGCGCTCGCAGCAGGCTGCACGGTCGTGCTGAAGCCAAGCGAGCTTTCTCCTCTAAACGCCCTTCTGTTCGCTGAGGCGATCGAGGAGGCTGGGTTCCCGGCCGGGGTTTTCAACCTCGTCAATGGCGACGGCCCATGCGTCGGCGCTGCTCTGGCCTCCCATCAAGATGTCGACATGATCTCCATTACCGGCTCTACCCGAGCGGGCATCGCGGTGGCAGAGGCAGCCGCCCCGACTGTCAAGCGCGTCGCGCAGGAACTCGGCGGCAAGTCGCCGAACGTGATCCTACCGGACGCCGACCTCGATCGCGCCGTTTCTTTGGGCATAGCCGCTGCGTTTCGCAATCTCGGCCAGTCATGCAGCGCGCCGACGCGAATGATTGTCCCGCGCGCGCTGCTTTCCGAGATCGAGTCACTTGCCAAAAGGGCCGCAGATGAAATCGTCGTGGGCGATCCTCTCTCGGAGACCAGCACCCACGGCGTGATCGCCAACCGAGCCCAGTTCGACCGGATCCAAACCATGATCAGGGTCGGCATTTCAGAAGGCGCAAAGCTCATTGCCGGCGGAGAGGGCCGTCCGGGCAGTCTGAATGTCGGGCTCTACGTTAAACCGACGATTTTTTCCGAGGTGCGTACCGGCATGCGCATAGCCCAGGAGGAGATCTTCGGGCCGGTTCTTTGCCTCATCCCCTACGACACCGTGGAGGAGGCCGTCACCATCGCCAACGATACTGTTTACGGCCTGGGAGCGCATGTGCAGGGCAAAGATATGAACATCGTCAAGGATGTCGCGTCACAGATCCGCTCCGGACAAGTGCACCTCAACTACCCGGCCTGGGATCCACACGCTCCGTTTGGCGGCTTCAAGCAATCTGGAAACGGACGCGAATACGGCATCGAAGGCATGTTGGAGTATCTTGAGGTCAAGTCCATCCTCGGCTTTTTCTAAGCGGCATCTTCGCCGTTGCTGAACGCGCAGCCAGAACCGCGGCGGTTATTGTGCCTGTATCGTCCCTGCCGGACACGGTGCTGGTTCCAGCCGCTGTCATGCGTTTCGAGCGTCGGCATCACGCAGCACGCGGCGGCGGTTTCCCCGAGCCGCCGATCAATCACCTGAGGACACGTCGTCTGAATTCCGAATTGCCATCGGAGTGCCGCCGTAGAGAATCTGCGGCCCGTCATGCTGGATCCGAATAATGCTCTGCTGTGCCGGGCGAGTTCAGAAGAATCTATCGGTCAAACGGTCGTAAGCTTCAGTATCAGCAACGATCAACTTGGAGAAATTGCCATGGAACTCATCATCAGCATGCCGATCCTCCTCGCTTTTGCCACTCTTCTTCTGACGCGAACGCCCGGATCCGACATGGTGTTTTCGGCCAGCCGGGCCGATCAAGGAAAGACAATCATCTAGGCCCTGCGAATCGCTCGTTCGCGCGCCGGGTGGAATGGCCATTACTTGGAATGAGGGAAGCATGAACGAGAAAATCTACGTCGCGTCGCGCGATAACAAGAACCGCACGCTTGTCGACAACGAGACCTATCTCAGATGGTATGCGGAGAGCATCGCAGACCCGGCTAAGTTCTGGGGTGAACATGGCAAGCGCATCGACTGGTTCAAGCCGTATACCAAGGTCAAGAACACCTCCTTCGAGGGCAAGGTTTCGATCAAGTGGTTCGAGGACGGCCTCACCAACGTCTCCTACAACTGTATCGACCGGCACCTGGAAAGGCGCGGCGACCAGGTGGCGATCATCTGGGAGGGCGACAACCCCTATGACGACAAGAAGATCACCTATCGCGAGCTTTACGACCATGTCTGCCGCCTTGCCAATGTGCTGAAGGCAAACGGCGTCAACAAGGGCGACCGCGTCACCATCTATATGCCGATGATCCCGGAAGCCGCCTACGCGATGCTCGCCTGCGCCCGCATCGGTGCCATTCATTCGATCGTCTTTGGCGGTTTCTCGCCCGACGCGCTGGCCGGCCGCATCGTCGACTGCCAGTCGACCTTCGTCATCACCGCCGACGAAGGCTTGCGCGGCGGCCGGCCGATCCCGCTCAAAGCCAACACCGACCAGGCGATCGACATCGCCAGGCAGAACGGCGTCGAGGTCAAATCCGTGCTGGTCGTTCGCCGCACCGGCGGCAAGATCAGCTGGTTTGCCGAACGTGACATCTGGTACCATCAAGCCGTCGCCGCGGTGAAAGCCGATTGTCCGCCGGCGAAGATGAAGGCCGAGGATCCGCTGTTCATCCTCTACACCTCCGGCTCGACCGGCAAGCCGAAGGGCGTGCTGCACACGACGGGCGGTTATCTCGTCTATGCCTCGATGACGCATCAATACGTCTTCGATTACCATGACGGCGATATCTACTGGTGCACCGCCGATGTCGGCTGGGTCACCGGCCATTCCTACATCGTCTACGGACCGCTCGCCAATGGCGCGACGACATTGATGTTCGAGGGCGTGCCGACCTATCCGGATGCCGGCCGGCTGTGGGACGTGGTCGACAAGCACAAGGTCAACATCTTCTATACGGCGCCGACCGCCATCCGCGCGCTGATGGGTCAGGGCGACGCCTTCGTCACCCGCTCGTCGCGCAAATCACTGCGCACGCTCGGTTCGGTCGGCGAGCCGATCAACCCTGAAGCCTGGGAATGGTACTATCACACCGTCGGCGAGGGCCGTTGCCCCGTGGTCGATACCTGGTGGCAGACGGAAACCGGCGGTATCCTGATCACCCCGCTTCCGGGCGCGACAGCCTTGAAGCCGGGATCGGCCACGCGTCCGTTCTTCGGCGTCCAGCCGCAGCTCGTCGATAATGAGGGCAAGGTGATCGAGGGCGCGGCTGACGGCAATCTCTGCATCATCGACAGCTGGCCCGGCCAGATGCGCACCGTCTATGGCGACCACGAACGCTTCATCCAGACCTATTTTTCCACCTACAAGGGCAAGTATTTCACCGGCGACGGCTGCCGCCGTGACGAGGATGGCTATTACTGGATCACCGGCCGCGTCGATGATGTCCTCAACGTCTCCGGCCACCGCATGGGTACGGCCGAGGTCGAATCAGCATTGGTCAGCCATGATGCGGTTTCGGAAGCCGCCGTCGTCGGCTACCCGCACGATATCAAGGGCCAGGGCATCTATAGCTACGTGACGTTGATGGTCGGCCAGCAGGGTTCGGAAGAGCTGCGCAAGGAGCTGATCTCCCATGTCCGCAAGGAAATCGGCGCGATCGCCTCGCCGGACAAGATCCAGTTCGCTCCCGGCCTGCCGAAAACGCGCTCCGGCAAGATCATGCGCCGGATTTTGCGCAAGATCGCCGAAGACGATTTCGGCTCTCTCGGCGACACCTCGACGCTGGCCGATCCGCACGTGGTCGATGATCTCATCGCCAACCGGCAGAATAGCTGACTGGAAGCGCTCTTTGGCTCACAACTCGTGGCGGCGCAACACACCGTAGCGTCAGCCCTCGGTGTTGAGCGCGAAATCGCTGCGGCGGATACTGCAGGTTATCGTGGGAATTATTGCCGACATCTTTTGCATTCTCAGCACCGTCGTTGTGGCCATCGAAAGCGGGCGGCGCTGCTGCAATACACGAGGGGTGACGTAAATTTTGGGAGCCGTCGCCGGGGCGCTGCCAGACCCGTCTGATGGCAGGCCAAGAGGCGGCCGGCTATCAAGGGAATTTGGCTTGGCAATCGCCGGGGCATCCTGCGTAGTTTGCGACGCCACCGCATTTCCTGCCGTTTCCGGAACGTGGTCGGGAATTTTGAAGCATTGGCTTGGTAGCACATCGAAATACGAGGCAAAACCACTATGACGTGCGGACGATGGGCCGCAGATCCATGAAAAAGGGCATTTCTCGCAGAGGTTCATTCGTCCCTTGAGACATCCAGCACGCGAAAAGCAAGGCCGAGCGGATTTACCGCAATGCGAATGCCCACCTCAAGAGAAAGAAGATTTCCGTTTATCTGCTCAATCTGCCCGGCTATTTCGTGCGCCAGGATGAGGGGATCAACAGCGATTAGATCGCCACTTCATGCGTGCCGAAAATAGTGAATGTCCGATCCGTAAATTCCTCCCGCCTGGAACTTGATACGTATCATTCCCTCTGCGAGAGGCGGCAGCTCGGTTTCGACAGGCGGACATCGCGTGGGCCGAACAATATTGCGGCAAGACTCGTAGTAGGCATTTGTATCCTCTCCCGCTGTTGTCCTATCGCTGCTCTAAACGCCGTTTCACGTTTTCAACCCCAAGTACGGGGCTTGTCAGAACTGGAAGACTGTGGGCCGTGCGCCGCACTGCACGAGCCATCGAGGCCTGCGCCAAAACGACCACATCGATCTTCTGCGACAGCTCTTCGAGAGCTTGGCGGATTTGCGCGTCATGGGCTTCGACGTCCCTGCCGGCGAGGAGTTGAAACGCTCCCTGAACAAGCACATGCTCAATCGCTACATCCTTGCCCGCCTCGGATGCCTGGCGCTTCAGCAGATCCACTGTCGGCATCAGCGTTGTGGATAAGGTCGCCAGGACGCCTATGCGGTTTCCATGCTCGACGGCGGCTTTGGCCATGCCTTCATCAATACGGAACAGCGGCACAGGGCAAAGCGGCGCAATGGCATCGACTGCCGGTCCGAGAGTCGAGCACGTGACGACAATCGCATCTGCCCCGGCGTCGACTGCCGACCATACGTAGGTAGCGAGCCTTCGTTTCGTCAGATCGGATAGCGACCCGCGCTCAATGGTATCCCTCAAGAGGCTCTCGTCGAGGATCGCGAACGGCTTCCAGTCGGGCAAATGTTCTTTGGCGAGGCCCTCGAACTCGGAAACAAGGCCGGAAACCGTATGGATGAAAGCCAGCTTTCTGGCGGAAGCGCTCGTAGTTTGGATTGACATATGATTTTCCATCTAGTTGCCGGGAGCTGAGTTGGCGGAACTGGATGTTTGGACCAGTTCATCAACCTGGTCCCGCGTGCGAATCCTCTTCTGGCGGCCTTCCAGCAGAGGTTTACCAGTTTCTTCCAGTTCCTCGGCTCCGAAGACGGCGCTCTCCAGGTCTTGGGCTGTAATACCGAGCCATGATTTGCCAGAAGGACCGCGGCATAGTTGCTACGAAGACCGCGGATCATCTTCCCCATCTTCTGATCGCCCGGCCGCACCTATCCGCGACCGTCAGGTCCTGCAGTGCGAGCTCCCTGTGATGCTGCGGCCAGACCCGCAATCGCTCAGCGCTCTTTTCTTTGCTGTCGCTACGCGGCTAAATTGCATCAGAAGTCGCCAACTTTAATTTTCGATCTGTCCGTGAAGCGCGACAGGCGGAATGGAGTCGGATTGATGCTTGCCGCGTCGCCCGCGACCAGATCCGCCGCCAGATGGCCAATGCCAGGGCCGGCGCCGAAGCCGTGTCCGGAACAGCCTGCGGCGACGAATACTCCGCCAATGCTGTCCACCGGGGAAATCACGGGTACGGCGTCCGGTGTGGAGTCGATATACCCGCCCCAGGAGGACACGACGCCGGCATCGGCAACGGTGGGGAACATGGCTTTTACCCGCGTCATGATGGTTGCCAACATTCGCTTGTCCGGAGCGGGATCGAGGACGCGGATGCGCTCAAAGGGGGTTGGCCTGTCGAGATGCCAGCGACGGAGGGAGTCCGGGCCCTCGAAGAACGAGCGACCTATGCCGATCTCGACGGCCTTCAGCCGTTTGATGAACATCGGCAGAAACGGGCGGACATAGCGGATCCCCTGCGGCGTGATCTCAAGGGTCGCCCTGCCGCTGACCGCGATCGTGTAGCTGCCATCGAGCCGGCGCGTCATGGCAAAGTCGGAAGTATAAACTGCCTCGCCAAAATCCGGTGCAGGACCGGTCCGCAAGGCGGTCTGACGGACGCTGGCCTGCGGCAGCGAAACCGCATGCATGCGCAGGAAAGCAGATGCCCAGGCACCGGCGGCACATAGGACCGCGCTGGTGCGGATAAGGCCTTTCTCGGTGACGACGCCGGTCACTTGACCATTGGTGGTATCCAGGCCGCGTGCCGCGCAGTTCTGATGAATGGTCGCGCCATGCATGCGCGCACCCTCGGCGATGCGAGGAGCGGCGAGCCAGGGTTCGGCCTTGCCGTCGTCAGCTGCATGGACACCGCCCAGCCATTTGCGGCCGCCAGCCGCAGGAACGGCGGCAGCGGCCTCGTCGGCCGTAAGCATCCGCGTATTGACGTCGAACCGTCGGGCAACCTCGCGCCACTTGTCCCATTCGGCGAGCTGCGTTTGATCGGCGGTCGCATAGATAAGCCCGCAACGGCGAAAGCCAAGGTCATGCCCGATCTCTTTGGTGAGCTCTTCCCACAGCCGTAGCGCCAGATTGGCAAGCGGCAACTCACGTGCGTCGCGGTTCTGCCGACGGCACCAGCCCCAGTTCCGGCTCGACTGTTCGCAGCCGACATACCCCTTTTCGATAAGCGCCACCGACAGGCCGCGCCGTGCCAGGAAATAGGCCGCGCTGGCGCCGACAATCCCACCGCCGATTACCACGACGTCTGCTGACTTGGGTAGAGTTTCATCGCTGCTGATGTGGTGGATCAAAGGGGACATGGGGGCCTCGGAGTCAATGATCGTGGCAGTATCGCGAAACGGTGCCGTAGAATGCACTGACTGCAGCGGCATTTCGGTATTTTGCACCGAATATCGCCGGCATTCGGCAAGTAACGCGGAAAAGGCGTTTTTATCGTCGTCAAGAGCTGAGGCGCTGCCGTGATCGACGATTTATAATCAATGTCGTAATTTCTTGAGAGGTTCCATAAATCGCCTTATCCCTCGCAACCTCCAAGGGACTTTTACAAGTCTCCGCAACCAAACCAATCTGCGGTGACCAGATCCAGTGGGAAGCCGTTCGACGGAATGACCATCGGTGCTCCCGTTTATCGGACCAGCCAGCCGCCATCGACGGGCAGGATGGTTCCAGTCACATAGCTGGAGGCCGGCGCCGCGAAAAACAGGATCGATGTGGCGAGATCGTCCGGCGTGCCCCATCGACCCATCGGGATGCGGGCGGAAATCTGGGCATTGCGGTCGGGGTCGTTGCGCAATGCCTCGGTATTGTCGGTTGCCATGTAGCCGGGGGCGATGGCGTTGACGGTGATGCCGTGCGGCGCCAGTTCGTTGGCCATCGCCTTTGTCAGCCCGGCAATGCCGTGCTTGGACGCGGAATAGGCGGGCACGCGGATGCCGCCCTGGAAGGTCAGCATGGAGGCGATGTTGACGATGCGTCCCTTCCGTTTCGTTTCGACCATGTGGCGGGCGACCGCCTGCGACAGGAGAAAGGCCGCCTTCAGATTGACGTCGATGACATCGTCCCAATCCGATTCGGCGTAATCGAGCAGGTCGGCGCGGCGGATGATGCCCGCATTGTTGATAAGAATGTCGATGCCGCCGAAGGCCGCCACGGCCTCGGCGACCACCGCTTTCGCCTCGAACCTTTTCGAGAGGTCGACCTCCAGCGCCTGAAAGCGGCGGCCGGCCTGCCGGACGCGTTCGGCTGTTTCCGGCATGGGCGAAGAGCCGAGCGCGACGATGTCGGCTCCGGCAGCGGCGAGCGCCAATGCCATGCCCCGGCCGAGGCCTGTTCGTGCGCCGGTGACCAGCGCGACTTTTCCGGAAAGATCAAACAGCATGGTCAAGGCGCAAGCCCTTCTCGTTGAACAGATGAAGCGGTGCTGCCGAGAGTGACAGGCGCAGTTCGGTCCCCGGCGTCAGGCTGTGCTGGCCGGGCGCCACCACCAGAATCTTCTGGCCCGCGACGTCGGCGTGGATCACGGTTTCGGAGCCGAGCGCTTCGACGAGCTTGATCCTGGCCGCCATGCCGGATCCGTCGCTGCCGACTGCAATGTGCTGGGGGCGGACGCCGATAGTGATGCGCGAGCCGCCGGTGACGTTAGCGCCATTGACCGGAAGCTCGATCCGGTGACCGCCGGTCAAGGCTGCAACGGCTTTCCCGGACTGCACGGATTCGACGGTTCCCTCGAGGAAGTTCATGTGCGGCGAGCCTATGAAGCCGGCGACGAAGCGGTTTGCAGGCGAATTGTAGAGTTCGAGCGGCGTGCCGATCTGCTCGATACGGCCGGCGCGCAGCACGACGATCCGGTCTGCGAGGGTCATCGCCTCGACCTGGTCATGCGTGACATAGATCATCGTGGCGGAAAGCCGCGCATGGAGGGCAGCGAGCTCGGCGCGGGTGGAGCCGCGCAGCTCGGCGTCGAGGTTGGACAGCGGCTCGTCGAGCAGGAAGGCGACGGGCCGGCGCACGATGGCGCGGCCAATGGCGACACGCTGGCGCTGGCCACCCGAGAGCTGCCCCGGCCGCCGGTCGAGATAGGCGTCGATCTCCAGCATGCGCGCGGCTTCGGCGATGCGCTGGGTGATCTCGGCCTTCGGCATCTTGGTGTTTTCCAGGCCGAAGGCGAGGTTCTGGCGCACGCTCATGTGCGGATAGAGCGCATAGGACTGGAACACCATGGCAAGGCCACGATCGGCCGCCGGGGTATCGTTGACCACCTTGCCGTCGATCGCAAGTTCCCCGCCCGTCGGCTTTTCCAGCCCGGCGATAATGCGCAGCAATGTCGACTTGCCGCAGCCGGACGGGCCGACGAAGACGACGAGTTCGCCATTGGCAATCTCCAGGTTGATGCCGTGAATGACGTCCACCGCCCCGAAGGATTTCGTCACATTGGTAAGCTTGATATGACCCATGACGGCCTCCTCTATTTCAATCCGGAGCCGGCGATGCCGGTGGTGATGAAGCGCTGCAGGAAGATGAAGACGAGGACGACGGGGATCATCGTCACGACCGTCATCGCAAGAATGAAATGCCACTGCACATTCAGCTCGCCGGAATAGATGCTGAGGCCCACCTGCAGCGTATAGAGTTCCTTGCGCGACAGCACGATCAGCGGCCAGAGGAAGTCGTTCCAGCGCCAGACGACGGAGAAGATCGCCAAAACGGCAAGCGCCGGTGCCGTCAACGGCAGGACGATGCGCCAGTAGATCTGCCATTCCGATGCCTTGTCCATGCGGGCGGCGTCGAGCAGTTCGTCGGGGATGGACAGCATGTACTGGCGCAGGATGAACACGCCGGTCGGCGTTGCGACCGTCGGCAGGATCACGCCCCAGAGATTGTTGAACAGGCCGAGCGCCGAGACGATCGAATAGAGCGGCACCATGATGACCGACAAGGGCACCATCAGCGTGGCAAGGATCAAGAGCATGGCGAATGTCCGTCCGCGGAATTCATACTTGCTGAGTGCAAAGGCGGCCATGGAGTTGACGACAAGAGTGATGAGCGTCGCTGTCACCGTCACGAAGACGGAGTTCCAGAGATAACGAACGAAATCGAAATGGGTGAAGGGTTCGGTATAGTTCTGTGTCGCGAAGGACATCTCGCGGACCGGCGTGCGCTCCGCGATGTTGACCTTGATGATCTCGCCGGGCTTTTGCGGGTCGACCATCTGGCTGACGATGCCGATGCGCCGGACTTCGGCGAGCGTCGCCTTTGTGCCGTCGGGCAGGGTCGCCTCGTAGAGATCGAGCGGCTTGTCATAACCATCGACTGTCACCTTCTGCGTGACGTAGGGCAGGATGGTGGGCGGAAACTCTGCGAGTGCAGCCGGTGTCTTGAAGGACGATCCGACGAGCCAGACGGCGGGGCCGAACATGACGAACAGGCCGCCAATAAGCCAAAGCCAGGTCACGACGTCCGTCCAGTGCCAACCCTTGCCGCCCTTGCGGCGAAAGACGAATTCCGCGACCCGGCTCATTTGCGGGCTCCCTTCTTTTCACTGGACCGGCTGAGGCTGAGCTGCAGCAAAGTGAGCACGACGAGCACCACGCCCATGAGGATCGAGGCGGCTGCGGCAAGCCCGGGGTTGCGCAACTGCGCGGCAAAGCCGGTCTCGTAGATGTACTGGGTGAGATAGAGCGTGCTGGTGCCCGGTCCGCCACCGGTCAGGACGTAGATCTCATCGAAGATCTGCACCGCCTTGATCAGGACGAGGACGACGACGACGAGCAGGTTGGGTGCAAGCAGCGGCATGGTGATGCGCCAAAAAGCGCGCGCCGGCCGCGTTCCGTCCATTTCGGCGGCTTCATAGAGGTCTTTCGGGATAGCCTGAAGACCAGCCAGAAGGATCAGCGTGTAGAAGCCCATATGCGCCCAGATCGACACGCCGACGGTGGCGGCAAAAGCCCAGTTGCGGTCGTTCAGCCATGTGTAGGGTTCGAAGCCGAAGCCATAGAGGCTGAAGTTCAAGAGGCCCTGGCGCTGCAGGATCCACTTCCAGATGAGGCCGACAACTACCGGTGACAGCAGCACCGGGAAGAAGAACACGGCACGCCAGAAGCTGCGCGCCATCAGGTCGCGGTTGAGGATCAGGGCCGTGATCAGCGACACGATGATCATCAGCGTGACCTGCAGAATGACGAACCAGCCGGTATTGCCGACGGCGGTCCAGAAGGTGTCCTCGGTGCAGCTGTTCGCATTGAGGTAGTTGGCGCAGTCGAACAGCCGGGCATATTGATCGCCGCCGACGAAGCTGCGGTCCGCCAGGAAAAGGGCGGTGCCGCCGGTCATCGAATAGGCGAAGTTGATGAAGAACGGCAAAAGCACGAAGATGCCGAATATCAGCATGTTCGGCATGAGGAAAAAGGCAGCCATGCCGCCGATTCCGAAGACCCGTTGGAGCCATCGTAGCGGTGCGTCGACAATACCCATCGCAAACCGTACCGGAACCATGATTGTGTCGCCAGGGCCGGGGCTGGCTCGTTGTGGAAGTTCTGCCTGCATAGTCTGGCCTCCTGCCCACGCTGATAGCGGTTCGCCATGCCGGCGAAGCCGGTAATCAGGTCCATATTTCCATTGCGGTGTTGGCAAACAGTCTTATGCCGGCGGCGTCGCATGGCTCCCGCATCTCCGCAGCTGCGGAGCCGCCGGCACGAATTTCCTGCTTGCCGGGCTAAAGACCGGAGTCTTTTACCTTCGCGGCGATATCCGCATCGATGCGAGTGATCGCTTCGTCAAGCGGCATCTCACCGGCCGCGGCCTGGCTGACGCGCGTGACAAGAGCCCCGTAGAACGTGTCGGACCAGTGCCAGCCGGGCAGCTTGCGAGCGAGGTCGGACAGCGAACCCGCCGCCGCGACAAACTCGGCCAAAGCCGCCTTTGCCTGGGCGTCGTCGGTCTTGAAGTCGAGACCCTTTGCCAGCACGCCCTTGTGCGCGGGCAGAAACAGGGTGCGCTCCGAGAACTCTTTTACGATGTCCTCGCGGGCGAGATAGTCCATGACCTTGGCGACGTCCTTGGGGTTTTTCGTGTATTTGATCGCAACGAGCCCAGCACCACCGGTCATGCCCGTGCAGTTTTCTGATCCGCAGGGACTGCCGGTCGCCACCCAGTCGAAATTCGAACCGATCTTGGCGGAGAAGTTCGGAACCTGCCACGAGCCGGAGTAGTAATAAACAAGCTGGCCGTTGATGAAGTCATCGGCGGCGGCGCGATATGTCGATCCGGCGGCCGATACCCAGACATCCTTGCTCATCGTTCCATCTTCAATCCAGCCCACGAACTTGCCGAGGAAGGCCTTGGTGCCTTCATCCAGCGGCGCCGGCTTGCCGTCGGGACCAATGTAGTTGGCGCCGTAGGCTAAGTTGGGGCCGCTCAAGCGGTGGCCGGACCGGTCAAGGGCCATCGGGAAGGGAACCTGCTGGCTCTCGGCGACCTGCTTTGCAGCTTTCGCCCAATCATCCCAGGTCGCATCCTTTCCGGGGATTGCAACGCCGGCCTGTTCGAACAAGGTCTTGTTGGCAAAGCCGCCGGCAATGGTGATCTGTGTCATGAAGCCGGAAATCTGGTTCGAGCCGTCAGGACGCATCCAGTCTGCCTGGGCGCCGAAATTTTCATCCCAATAGGCGGCATCGGCCACCAGCGGGCGAAGATCGAGCCAGTGCTGGCTCATCGCCTTGAGGTTGGTTACGCGGGCAATGTCCGGGCCGTCCCCGGCTTCGAGCTGCACGGGGAGCTGCTCGCGCACGACGCTGTAGGACACGTTGTCGAGCACGACGTTGATGTCCGGATTTTCCTTCATGAACCGGTCGAGGAGGTCCTTGAGGACTTCTCCTTCCACACCATCGGAATACCACATGATGCGGACATCGCCGGCAATCGCGACCGTCGACGTCAAGAGCCCGACGGCCAAGGCCGCCAGTATTGTTCTGGTCTTTCGCATAGTCTTCCTCCTCTTGTGCGCGAGCCCTCCAGCTCGCAGGTCAACGTCACGCCGGCTTCTCCCGCCGGCGCTTCGCTCTTAATTGGCGGCCAGCATGACGACCTCGCCGGCAACCGTGAATTCGTTTGGCAAGATAGTACGGCCTTCCGCCTCCGCCGAGCCATCCGCGCGGAATGTCACGGTGCCGTATTGCGGATCGTCGATGACGAACGAGCCGTCTTCCTTCTCCTCGACTGCAAGCGCGCCAAACCGGGCTTCCACCGCTGCAAGGCTGGAGGCCTCGCAGACCCGCACGATCCAGCGTGTCTTGCGGCCATATTGGCGCAGTTCCGCATTGGCCGACGGGCCGTCCTTGACTGCAACGAAATCGGCGCTGCCGCGCAGCAGCATCGCTCCTTGGCCGCTACGTGCCAAAGCCAGGTTTCCATCGACGCTGCTTTCGTCGAACTCGGCGACGGGGAACCAGGCATGGGTGAAGTCCGGCTGTTCGTCAAAAGTGGAAAAATCGAGCACGGCCAGCCCGCGATACTGGTGGGCGCGAGGGAGGGTGCCGCAGCCGCCCCAGAAGGAGGGCCGGCCGTACCCGAACTGAATCGTCTCGCCGGGATGATTGATCCAGACGGCTGCTTCTGGGCGTTCGCCGATCCGCAGATGCAGTATCGTCTCCTGGTAGCCCCATTCATTCCAGCGGTAGTGGGCGGCAGAACCCATGGCGAAGTCGCGGCTCTTGTAGTGATAGAGCGCGGCAAGGCGGTTTTCGCCCTGCGCGAAACGCCACTCCTGATGCGCCTCTGCCTGATGGTTTGCGATCATCGCGAAATCGCCCGGGATATCGAGACCGTGGTCGCGCAGGCAGACGGCAAGCTGCGGCAACGCATGGACGCGGCGGCCGTACCAGCCTTTGCCCCACAGCAGCCGTGCGACGCCGGAGAGTTCGAGTGAGCGGCCGGCGCAGAGCGTGTGTTCATAGGAGCGCCCCTGCGCCGCTGTCATCATGCCGTGGTGAGCCGAGCGGGCGATCACTTCGCAAAGCCGGACGATACCCTTTTTGGCGCGATCGGCGATGTCGGCATCGGGGGACAGGGCGGCGAGCGCCGTCAGGCCCTTGAGGTCGATCGGGAAATAGGGCGCGGAGTTGAACTCCGCCATTTCCCAGGCCTCGAAATGATCAAGCCAGGCGCGCACGCGGGCTGCACCCACGGCACGCTGTTCGACGCCCGTGCGGCCTGAGCGGGTGAAGGTCCTGTCAGCCAGGAGATCTCCGGCGAGATAGGCTGAGGTGTGAAACAGGAGTGCGTGGTTTTCGGAGAAATACCACTGTACGTCGTTGCCGGGTTCGTCCATCCAGTAGCGGAAATTGAGGATCGCCTGGTCGATGCGGTTGCGGGTCTTCTCGCCGATGTCGTTGCCCCAGACGGTTCGCGACCAGATGAGCGGAACCAGCGAGAAATCGGCGCAGTCGTGGCAATCCTCGATCGACGGCAGGATTTCCTCGATCATGGCATCCGTATCGGCGCCGCAGCGACCGCTTGCGAGCCGTGCAAAGGCGCGCACCGTGTCACGTTCGGAAAAGGCCGAGATTTCGTCCAGCGTTTCCTCTATCCGTTCGCCAAGTGCGAGAGGCGCGCTTCCCTGCCGGCCGGCATGACAGATCTCGACGCCAAGCGACCGCGAGGCGACAAAGCCGTCGGCCTTCAGCGTGATGCGGAAATGGCGGAAATCGGCGGGTGCATCTTCCGAAGGGCCAATGATTAAGCGCGCATCGCCCGCCTTGAGAACGAAGTCGTAGTCGACGCGCTCGGTCGACATGAAATCGCCCTCGACCGCCACGTTCACGTCGACATCGACCGGCAAGGGCCCGGCGAACAGAAGTTTGATATCGCCTTCAAAATAGGCCGTCCTGTCGAAGTGCATTCCCTCGAGCGCCGCCTCGATCGCCCCGGCGACCTTGCCTTCGATCGGCACGGGTACGGCCACGCTTGCGGCCGGTCCGTCGAGATAATCGAGCTGGAAGAAGTAACGGGCGTCGCGCTCGGCCAGATCATCGACAAAGATGGTGATCTCGTTCAACCCAGCCGTCAGCGGCAGGTCGAATTCGGCCTTTGCCTCCAGATTGCGGCTATAGGGCGCCATCCAGCCGATCTCGGTACCGTTCAGCCAGAGGACTGCGCCGCCGCAGGTGCCGAGGCGCAGCTTTGCCGTCCCGGCCTTTTCGGCGGCTACGAAGGTGCGGGCCCAGGTGGCAAGTCGCGTCGGGCGGAACCAGAAGCCGGACAGATCAAGCCGCGGCGAGCCGAAGGGAAGCCACCAGCGGGTGGCCTCGAAGGCGCCGCGCACATCCGGCCGCTTGCCGCGATAGCGCTCAGCGAAGACCGTGCGGCAGGGATATTCGTGCGGGATGAAGTTCTTGTGCTTGGTGAGGAAGAAGAACGGGTCCATCTCGCCCTTCATCGGGGCGTCGGGAACGTCGAAGCGCTCTTCGGCAATCACGCCGAGTTGCCAGTAACGGATGGCTTCGCCTGGATTCAGCTCACGGTTCATAAGAGATGTCATATTCGTCATTTCAGCTCTGCCAGGGCCACCGGGGCCACATCGTTGTATTCCTGGTTTTCGCCGGTCATGCCCCAGACGAAGGCATAGGGACCCGTTCCGGCGCCCATATGGATCGACCAGGCGGGAGAGAGCACGGCGTCGCCATTGGCGACGATCAGATGGCGCGTCTCTTCGGGGCGACCCATCAGATGGACGATGCGGTCCTCCGCCGCCATGTCGAAATAGCAATAGGCCTCCATGCGGCGCTCGTGCAGGTGCGGCGGCATGGTGTTCCAGACGCTGCCCTCGGCAAGATCGGTGATGCCCATCAGAAGCAGGCAGGAGGGCGCGACTTCCGGATGGATGTACATGGCAAGGCGGCGCTTGTTTGAACGGCGGCCGTCGCCCAGTTCGAGCGCTTTGGATTCCGCCTTTTTGATCAGCCGGTGAGCGTTGTCCGCACCGGCCGGCACCGAGTTCATGTAGAACCGGGCAGGGGCTTTTCCAGAGAGGCTCGCCATCGTGATTTCGCGCGCGCCGCGGCCGACATAGAGCACATCGCGGTTCTCCAGCGTGAAGGATTGCCCATCAACGGCCACAGTGCCTGTGCCGCCAAGATTGGCAATTCCCATTTCGCGCGCCGACAGGAGATACGGCGTGCCGATCTCGGCACCGGAACCGAAAGTCACGCTCCTGGAGACCGGCATCGCGCCGCCGAGAAGCAGGCGGTCGACATGCGTATAGGTGAAATTGACGGCGTCCGGCATGAACAGGTCGGTCATCAGGAAAGCGTTGCGGAGTTTTTCCGTGTCGTAGCCTTTGATGTCTTCCGGCCCTGCGCCGTACAAAATCTTCATCGTCATGCCGCTTGTCCTTCTATCCCGACGTGCTCAAGGCCTTCGGAAAGGCACAGGATTGCCAAAGCCTGCCCGTAGCCCGTCGGTTGAATGGGAATGTCCTTGTAGAACTGGAGGTCATGGCCCATGCGCGTGCCATAGGAGACGTTGAGCACGGTGCCGGTCTCGTCGATATTATCCATCACCACTTTAAGCGCCTTCAGACCCGCCATGCGCCAGTCCGGGGTCCCGAGCCCGAGGCGGTAACCCTTGAGAAGGCCATAACCGATGCCGGCGGTGGCGGAAATTTCCTCATAGGAGGTGGGATCGTCGAGCAATGTGCGCCAGGCGCCAGACGGCGCCTGAAGCGCAAGCAGGGCATCGACCTGCGCCACGAGAACGCCCTGGAGGAAGTCCTTCACCGGCTTGGCGATGTCGGCGAGATCGAAAAGGTCGAGCAGGCCCGCGGTGATCCAGGCATTGCCGCGTGCCCAGCGGGCCCGCGCGAAATTGTGCCGGCCGTCGAAGGTCCAGCCATGAAACCACAGGCCGGTATGGGTGTCGGCGAGGTAGCGGGCATGCACAAGGAATTGGCGGGAGGCCTCGTCGACCAGTTCGCGCCGGCCGCTCGCCTGGCCATAGGACGCCAGGAACAGGGCGACCATGTAGAGTGTGTCGTCCCAGAGTTCGTTATGGTTGACCTTGTCGGAGACGTGATGCTCGAAGCCGCCTTCCGGCGTGCGGCCCAGGTCCAACATCACGCGGTTGGCCCAGTCATCGAGGACCGGCTGCCAGCGGGGATCGCGGGTGCTGGCCCAGAGAACCGAAAGGCCGAGCATAGGCGCGGTGGTGTTGACGTTGAGCTGCGGCAAACCCGCCTCGATGCGCGCCTGGTACCATCCTTCGATGAGCTGACGCAGGTCGTCGCGGCCAGTGAAAAGCCAGAGCTTGATCAGGCCATAGAGACCGACACCCTGCGGCCACTCCCAGCTGTCGAAGCTGATGTAGTCGCCGGCGGTTCCATCGAGATTCGGCTCGTGGAAGCGACCATCATGCCTCAGGCCGGTCGTTCCGGCGACAAGGCGATCGAGACCATCGCGAATATCGCGGCCATTCAGAGCCATGGCATTCCTCCCAATCCGTCCGCTCTTCGGCGGCTCCCGTGCTGGTAATAAAGACATGATATTTTTTCTTGCGCAATCTGAAAATTTTTCTCATAATTGCGACGAGGAGGGGATGAGATGATTGTGAAACCATTGCCGGGCAAGCGCGGAAAGAAGAGCAAGCGTGTGCGTCTAGAGGATATCGCGAAGGCTTGCGGGGTTTCTCTGAGCACCGCCTCACGCGCGATCGCGGGCGAGAAGGGCGTTCGGCCGGATATCCGCCAACGGGTGCTCGAGGCTGCAAAGGTCGCCAACTATATCATCCCGACCGCGGTTGCCGGGCAGAAGGTCATTCTGGCCGCATCGAGCGCTGCCATGATCGACTATGTGCGCAACCAGTTCACGCTCTATGTCCTTGAGGGCTTGACGGAGCGCGCGCAGGCGCTCGGGCTTGAAATTGTCACACGCCCGATCGCCGACAGGAACGAAGAACTGGCGGTGCTGAAGGAGGCTTTGGAGGATCCTCAGGTTGCCGGCCTGCTTTTTCTCACCGTCGACGACGAAGGCATGCTGGCCGCCACGCGCGGTTTCGACAAGCCGGTCGTGCTTCTGAACGGCGACGATCCGTTCATGCGGCTTTCCAGTGTCACGCCCTGCAATCGGTCGAGCGCGCGGCTGGCCGCGGATCATCTGATCGATCTTGGCCACCAGCGCATCCTGTTCCTGATGCGTCCCGGCCGGCGCACCATTGAACGGCGCTATGAAGGTTGGAAAGATGCCCTGCTGCATCACGGGCTACCTTGCGGTGATGATTTTGTGGTTCCCGTCGAAGATTGGCTTCCGGAACTTGCGGCCCAGGCGGTCGCGTCGCGGATCGCCGCACGCGGCCTTGATTTTACCGCCGTTCTGGCTGCCGGCGACAGTCTTGCCGTCGGCGCCATGATGGGTGTGCAGCAGTCAGGGTTTTCCGTGCCCGGCGATGTCTCGGTGATGGGCATGGACGATCTTCCGCAGGCCTCCTTCCTCAACCCGCCGCTGACGACCATGCATATTCCGATGCGCGAGATCGGTTCCGTGGCGCTTGATCTCTTGCGCGACAATCTTTCCGGTCTTCCGATGCCGCCACGCCGCGTCGAACTCGCCTGCCATCTGGTCGAACGTTCATCGACGGCGCCGGCCCGGAATAGATCTGCTTAGCAAGAGTTGGGTCGCTTTACTGGACTGTGCCGTAGAACGCCATGCGCGTGAAAATCGTGTAATTGGATTCCGACACCATCATGGCGACGAAGACGAGCACGAGGAGCGGCGGCAGCAGGATGGCATAGACAAGCGCCAGTCGCTCCCAGGCCATATGCATGAACACAGCGACGATCAGCCCAGCCTTGAGGATCATGAAAAGCAGGATCAGGGACCACCGTAGATACCCCTGCAGGCCGACATAATCGACGAGATAGGAGCCGGCGCTGAGAATGAACAGAAAGCCCCAGACGACGAGATAGAGCCCGATCGGATGCTGCTGATGCTGCTCCTTCACCTGCACTTGTGCATGCGTTGCAATTTGCTCCATCAGATCACCTCACCACAGATAGAAAAATGCGAAGATGAAAACCCAGACCAGATCGACGAAGTGCCAGTAGAGGCCCATGATTTCGACGATCTCGTAATTGCCTTTGCGGCTGGTGAAGAAGCCGCGCCTTTCCGTATCGAAATCGCCCCGCCAGACCTTGCGCGCGATAATGAGGAGAAAGATGACTCCGATCGAGACATGGGTGCCGTGAAACCCCGTGATCATGAAGAACGACGAGCCGAATTGGGCGGCACCCCATGGGTTTTCCCAAGGGCGGACGCCCTCCGAAATCAGCTTCGACCATTCGAATGCCTGCATGCCGACGAAGGACGCGCCAAGAACCGCAGTCAGCAGCATCAGGATCGCCGTCGTGCGGCGATCCCGGCGGTAGCCGAAATTGACGGCCATCGCCATCGTGCCGCTGCTGGAGATAAGGATGAAGGTCATGATGGCAATCAGGATCAGCGGGATTTCCTGTCCGCCGAGCGTGAGTGCGAAGACCTCGCTGGGGTTCGGCCAGGGGACGGGTGTCGACATGCGGGCGGTCATGTAGGCGAGCAGGAAGCAGCCGAAGATGAAGGTGTCGCTGAGCAGGAAGATCCACATCATGGCCTTGCCCCAGGACACGTTCTTGAAGGCTCGCTGATCCGACGACAGATCGGCCGCGATGCCGCGTAAGCCCAAAGGGCGCTCGAGCGTCTCGCCGGTATGCACTTGCGTGGATTGCGCCATCGTCACCACTCCCTATGTGAGCAATTGCCGGCAAAGATCGGCGAAATCATTTGCCCAGCCAGCGAAGAGTGCAAACAGGACCAGCCAGACGGCGAGCATGAAGTGCCAATAGACGGCACAGAGATCGACGCTCAGGCGCAGGCTGCGTGAGGTGGGGGCACTCCAGGCCTTTGTCATCGTCCGGCCAAGGGCCACAAGGCCGCCGAAAATGTGGAGACCATGCATTCCGGTGATCACGTAGAAGAAGCTGTTCGCCGGATTGTCGGCGAGTAGGTAGCCCGCCTGCGTCAGTTCCCGCCAGGCGAAGATTTGTCCGGTGAGAAAAAGGACCGCAGTCGCAAGTGCGGCAAGGAGGGCGGTTTTCACGGTGTCGCTGCGGCCGTGTTGCGCTTCGGTTTTGGCCCATTGCATCGCCGCGCTGCTGACAATCAGGGCGGCGGTGTTCAGCCACAGCAAGCGGGGAATGGGCGTCGACCACCAGTCGGGCGTTCCGACCCGCATCAGATAGGCGCTGATGAAGAGGCTGAAGAGGGCGCCGACGACGGCGAGAAACACATAGAGACCGATTTTTGCAGGCGGGATCGGCGATCGTTCACCGCCTCCCGGCTGTCCAAGGTGCCCCACTTCGAGCCACGGCCTGGACGTCAGTCGCTGCTGGGCCATCCACCAGATGATGATGGCGGCGATAGCGGCGAGGAAGAGCAGCATGACGCTCACGACACCACCTCTCGCGTCAGCCCGCCGAGCCCCGGCTGGTTCTGCGGAATGAAGTCTTCGGCAGCGCCCGGTACGCTGTAGTCATAGGGCCAACGATAGACCACGGGCAGTTCCTTGCCCCAGTTGCCGTGGGCGGGCGGAGTTTGCGGCGTCTGCCATTCGAGCGTTGTCGCCCGCCAAGGGTTGCCGCCGGCCTCTCGGCCCTTCCTCAGGCTCCAGGCGAGATTGAACAGGAAGAGGATCTGGGCGGCGCCGACGGTGAGCGCCATGACGGAGATGAACGCATTCAGCGTGTGGGCCGATTCGGGAATAAAGGCCGTTTCGCCAAGTTCATGATAGCGGCGCGGGATGCCCAACAGGCCGAGATAGTGCATCGGGAAGAAAATCAAGTAGGCTCCGAGGAAGGTGACCCAGAAGTGGATCTGGCCCATCGCCTCGTTCAGCATCCGTCCGGTAACCTTCGGATACCAGTGATAGATCGCCCCGAAAATCACCATGATCGGCGCGA
The DNA here is from genome assembly GCF_964254145.1 of Pararhizobium sp. LjRoot235. Classification (NCBI taxonomy): domain Bacteria; kingdom Pseudomonadati; phylum Pseudomonadota; class Alphaproteobacteria; order Hyphomicrobiales; family Rhizobiaceae; genus Pararhizobium; species Pararhizobium sp. LjRoot235. Next base: position 1,248,913 of record NZ_CAXUSP020000001.1, read on the forward strand.
CGCCCATGACCATGTGGAAATGCGCGACGACGAACATCGTGTCGGACAGGGGCACGTCGACGACGACGTTGCCGAGGAACAGCCCGGTCAGCCCGCCATTGACGAAGGTGACGATGAAGGCAAGCGCAAACAGCATGGGCAGCGAGAGGTGAATGTCGCCGCGCCAGAGGGTCAGCACCCAGTTATAGACCTTGATCGCGGTCGGAACCGCAATGATCAGCGTCGTCGTGGCGAAGAAGAAACCGAATTTCGGGTTCATGCCGCTGACATACATGTGATGCGCCCAGACGATGAAGGAGAGCGCGCCGATGATGACGATCGCCCAGACCATCATGCGGTAACCGAAGATGTTCTTCCTCGCGTGGGTGCTGATCAGATCGGACACGATGCCGAAGGCGGGAAGGGCAACGATATAAACTTCGGGGTGGCCGAAGAACCAGAAGAGATGCTGGAACAGGATCGGGCTGCCGCCGCCCTGTTTCAGTTGAGTGCCCATCTCGACGATCGCCGGCATGAAGAAACTGGTTCCGAGAAGCCTGTCGAACAGCATCATCACGGCGGCGACGAAGAGGGCGGGAAAGGCGAGCAGCGCCATGATCGTTGCGGTGAAGATACCCCAGATCGTCAGCGGCAGGCGCATCAGCGTCATGCCGCGGGCGCGTGCCTGCAGCACGGTGACGACATAGTTCAGCCCGCCCATGGTAAAGCCGATGATGAATAGAATGAGCGACGACAGCATCAGGACGATGCCCCAGTCCTGTCCACCCGGCGTGCCTGAAAGGATGGCCTGCGGCGGATAGAGCGTCCAGCCGGCGCCCGTCGGCCCGCCGGGAGCGAAAAAGCCGGCGGCCAGGACGAGGACGGCGAGCAGATAGAGCCAGTAGCTCAGCATGTTTGCATAGGGAAACACCATATCGCGGGCGCCGACCATCAGGGGAATGAGATAGTTGCCGAAGCCGCCGAGAAACAACGCAGTCAGGAGATAGATCACCATGATCATGCCGTGCATGGTGATGAACTGGTAATAGTGATCGGCGTCAATGAAATCGAAGGTGCCGGGAAAGCCGAGCTGCAGGCGTATCAGCCAGGAGAGCACCAGCGCGACCATGCCGATGGCGATCGCGGTCATCGAATACTGGATGGCGATGATCTTGGCATCCTGGCTGAAGACGTATTTGGTCCACCAGCTCTTCGGATGATAAAGCTCGACATCCTCCACTTCCGCCGGTGGGATGACTTCGCTTGCGTCGGACCTGATATCGACCATCATCTCCCTCCCGCTTCATCTTTTTGCACGCCTGCTATTTTCGAGGAGGACGTGCTGGATGCAATCGCCGTTTCTTCCTGACTTGCTGCGAGAAGCTGGCTGAAGGTCTGCTGCTCCTGCAGCCATGTCTGGTAGTCGGCCTCGTTGTCGACCACGACGGTGCCGCGCATCTGCGGATGGCCGGTGCCGCAGAGTTCGGCGCAGAGGACTTCGAACGTCCCGGTTCTGGTCGGCGTGAACCAGAAATAGGTCTCCATGCCCGGTATCATGTCCATCTTCGCCCTGAATTCGGGGACGTAGAAATCGTGCAGCACATCGACCGAGCGCAACAGCATCTTGACGGGCTTGCCGACCAGCAGGTGCAATTCGCCGCCTTCGATGATGAGATCGTCGAGACCGTTCGCGTCATTGGGGTTCACGCCGAGCGAATTGCCGTCGCCGATGGCGCGGGTCTCGGAGGTGCCAAGCTTGCCATTGGCGCCGGGCAGACGGAAACTCCAGAGCCACTGCTGGCCGACGACCTCGACCTCGGTCGTTCCGGCTGGAACGGTGACGAACTGATGCCACACGAAAAGCCCAGGCGCCAGCATGGCGGCAACGCCGATACTTGTCACCGAAGCGAGCCAGACTTCCAGTTTTTTGTTTTCCGGTTCATAGGCGGCGCGGTTTCCCGGGCGATGGCGGAAGCGAAAGACGCAATAGGCGACAAACAGCACCACCGCGACGAAGACGAAGCCGGTGATCCAGAATGTGATGATGATGGTATTGTCGATGTAGGACCAGTTGGACGCAATTGGCGTCCACCACCATGGGCTGAGCAGATGAAACACCACGGATCCAACTGCCACGATAACGAGAATAAGCACTACAGCCATTTCCTGTCCCCTCCCTGCCTCGGACGGCTGCGGGCATGAACGCGTAACCTGTAGAAAAATTGCCGGATCAGTATCGCACGAACAACAAATTCAGGCAATTAGCAGCTTGCATAAGCCTAAAGAGTGCGCGCAGACTTTTCGTATCAGGGGAATTGTTTGAGATAGGCGATCAGGTTGGTGATTTCGTCGTCCTTCTTCAGGCCGACGAAGGCCATTTTCGTGCCCTTCACTTTCGCCTTTGGATTGTGCAGGTAATCGCGCAGCGTTGTCTCGTCCCAGACCAGCCCGCCTTCTCCTGCCGCCTTCATCGCCGAAGAATAGCTGAAATCCGGATGCGTTCCGGCCTTTCTGCCGAACAGGCCCTTCAGCGAGGGACCGACCTTGGTCTTGTCGCTATCGACGATGTGACAGGTCGCGCATTTCTTGAAGACAGCCGCGCCCGCCTCCGCATCGCCTTCCTGGGCAAGCGCACCGAGCGGACAGAGAAGAGTGGCCAACAAGCCTATCGTCAGAACGTCGCCTCGCATTGCAATCCTCCTCCAGGTTGCCTGAAACACCGGCCTGCGCCTGCCATTTTTGCCGTCGCAGCCGGACCGAACCGCTCGTCACCGTTGCGGGCGAAAGACGGTTGCGATCAGGAAAAGGTATGCTTCAGTCTTGATAAGTCAATTGGTACCCAGTGAGAGGCCACCAAGCGTCGTCCGTCTGGCGGGCGCGGGTGCTGGTTTCAGACCGGTGCGGGTCTGGTCTGATCCACGGGCGTCAGCAGGCTGTGCGCAATTCGGGCTGCCTCCTCGATATGGGCACGGCATGCGGCTGCGGCCGCATCCGGATCGTTGCGCTCGATGGCGTTGAAGATTTCGCGCATTCTCGCCGGGCCCGATACGGTGCGGTTGGTGGTGGAAAGGGTCATGACCCGCAGCCGCGAAATGCGGCTGTTCAGCCGCTTGACGATATCCCAGGCGATCTCGTGGCCGCCCGACAGGAAGATCGTTTCGTAAAATTCGGTTGTCGCGGCAAGGATCGTCAAGGCATCGTTCTTGCGCGAATTGCGATCGAGGTCCTGCAGCACCGTCTTCAGCTTGTCCTTCGTCGCCGTATCGGCGTTGCGGGCGCAATCGGCGACCGCCGTCGTCTCGAGCGCGATCCGGACATCATAGATCTGCCGCGCCTGATGCCAATCGATGAGGGCGACGATCGGTCCTTGCTTGGGCGCGGTTTCGACCAGACCTTCCGTCTCCAGATGGCGCAGCACTTCGCGGATGACGGAGCGAGAGACGCCGAGCTGGTCGCAGAGCGTACGCTCGACGAGCCGCTGTCCGGGGCTGAAAAGGCCGGCAATGATGGCGTTGCGCAGCCGTTCGAGCGCCATTTCCCTCAGGGTTACCGGCGGGGTGTCGATCCGGAGTGATTCCAGATTCCGGGCGATTTCGGCAGTCGAGGCGAAGAGTTTCTGGTTCATGGTTCACTCATAGACGCAGAAATGATTCAGAACAAGACTTGACACTTGATATTATGGTATACCATCATACGGAATATCGAGATGGAAGGAAAACGGCCTTGGCTATCGAAATCCGCAAGACACTTCTTCAGGTGGAAACCACGCTGGTCGAGGGCGGCAAGGCCGCCCAGACGCCGCTAAAGCTTTACGCGGCGATGGCCGTGGTGAAGAATCCCTGGGCCGGACGGGGGTTCGTCGAAGATCTCAAGCCGGAAATCCACGCGGCGGCGCCGGTGCTCGGCGAGCTCCTTACGCGCATGATCATCGAGGCCGTCGGGTCGGGCGAAAAGGTCGAGGCCTATGGCAAGGCGGCGATCGTTGGGCTTGATGGCGAGATCGAGCATGCTTCCGCGCTGATCCATACGCTGCGTTTCGGCAACCACTATCGCACCGCGGTCGGTGCAAAATCCTATCTTGCCTTCTGCAACACGCGTGGCCCGGCCAATGCCCCTGTCATGATCCCGCTGATGGACAAGAACGACGAGGGGCGCCGCTCGCACTACCTCACCATCCAGACGTCGATCGCCGACGCGCCGGCGGCCAATGAGATCGTTGTCGCGCTTGGCGCCTCGGTCGGCGGCCGTCCGCATCATCGCATCGGCGATCGCTACCAGGACCTCAAGGATCTTGGCAGCGACGTGAACAACCCGGCAGCGGTCTGAGGCTGACATGGAAGCGGTCCGGCGGTTGCACACCAAGAACGGCACGGCCTATGCGGAGCAGGGCGCCGGCGAACCGCTGGTGCTTATCCATGGCGTCGGCATGCGGCTGGAAGCCTGGGCGCCGCAGATGGCGGCGCTCGGCAAGAGCCATCGTGTGATCGCAGTCGACATGCCGGGGCATGGCGAGAGCCGACCCTTGTCCGATGCGGCAAATCTTGAAGCCTTCGTTGCCTGGCTTGGCCTTTTCCTCGACGATCTGGGGCTTGAGCGCGTCAATGTCGCCGGACACTCCATGGGTGCCCTGATTGCCGGCGGTGCGGCCGCGACGTTCGGTGCGCGAATTACCCGCGTGGCGCTGTTGAACGGCGTCTATCGTCGCGATGCGGCTGCAAGTGCCGCGGTCGTAGACCGGGCGCGGGAAATCCGGGCCGGGCAGATCGATGTCGATGGTCCGCTGCTGCGCTGGTTCGGCGCGGACAGCAAGGAGAGCGATGCCTACCGCTTGACCCATCGGTGGCTGTCTTCGGTCGATCGCGGGGGGTATGCTACCGCCTATGCCGCCTTTGCCGCCGGTGACAGCACCTATGCCGATTGCTGGCCGGATGTCGGATGTCCGGCACTGTTTCTGACTGGAACCGACGATCCCAATTCTACCCCGGCCATGGCGCAGTCCATGGCGGATGCGGCGCCTGCCGGTTACGCGGTGCTGATCGACGGCCACCGGCATATGGTCAATCTGACGGCGCCCGACGAGGTCAACACGATCCTCGCGGACTGGCTGGCGAAACCGGAGGAGATGAGATGAGCCAAGCGGGTTTCGATGCGCGTGCCCTGCGCGATGCGTTCGGCGCTTTTCCAACCGGCGTGACGGTGGTGACGGCCCATGATCCGTCCGGACAGCCGATCGGCTTCACAGCCAATTCCTTCACCTCGGTGTCGCTCGATCCGCCGTTGCTGTTGGTCTGCCTGGCAAAGACCTCGCGAAATTTTGCGGCCATGACCGGGTCCGCCGGCTTCGCGGTCAATGTCCTGTCCGAAACCCAGAAAGATGTTTCCAACACCTTCGCCCGTCCGGTCGAGGACCGCTTTGCCGCCGTTGAATGGAAGAAGGGACCAGAGGGTTCGCCGATCTTTTCGGATGTCGCGGCCTGGTTCGACTGCGCCACCGAACAGGTTCTGGATGCGGGCGACCATGTCATCATGACTGGCCGGGTCCAGGCGTTCGCCAATAGCGGTCTGAATGGTTTGGGCTATGCCCGGGGCAGCTATTTCACGCCGGCCTTGGCGGGCAAGGCCGTTTCGGCGGCGGCCGAAGGCGAGGCCCAATTGAGCGCGGTGATCGAGCGCGACGGCTCCGTCCTTCTGCTTGGAACCGACGTTCTCAGCCTTCCGACCTGCGCCATGGAAGGCGGCGAGCCGACGCAGATGCTGCGGGATTACCTTGAGACGCTCACTGGACTGAGCGTGTCCATCGGCTTCCTCTATTCCGTCTATGAAAGCCGCGCCGACAACCGGCAACATATCGTCTACCGCGCAACCGCGCTAGCCGGGGAGCCGGCCACCGGACGCTTCCTGCCACCCGCCGAGGCACTGAAGCAAACATTCGACACCACCGCCACGGCCGATATCCTCCGGCGGTTCGATCTGGAAAACTCCATCGGTAATTTCGGTGTTTATTTTGGCAATGAGACGGCCGGCAAAGTCCACCCGGTTTCAAGGAAGGCCTGAGCGCGATGAAATTTTCCCTCTTCGTCCATATGGAGCGGCTCGATGCAGACCAGGATCACAAGAGCCTGTACGAGGAATTCGTGGCGCTCTGCGAGATCGCCGACAAGGGCGGTATGCACGCCATATGGACCGGCGAACATCACGGCATGGACTTTACCATCGCGCCCAATCCGTTCGTCACCATCGCCGATCTTGCCCGCCGCACCAGCAAGGTCCGGCTCGGCACCGGCACGGTGATTGCGCCGTTCTGGCATCCGATCAAGCTTGCCGGTGAAGCGGCGATGACGGACCTCATCTGCGATGGCCGGCTGGATATCGGCATAGCGCGCGGTGCCTATTCCTTCGAATATGAGCGGTTGCTGCCGGGCCTCGACGCCTGGGGAGCCGGGCAGCGCATGCGCGAACTTATTCCCGCGGTGAAGAAGTTGTGGGAAGGCGACTACGCCCATGACGGCGAGTTCTACAAGTTCCCGTCGACGACATCGGCGCCGAAGCCGATCCAGCAGCACCCGCCGATCTGGGTGGCGGCGCGCGATCCGAACTCCCATGAATTCGCCATCGCCAATGGCTGCAATGTCCAGGTGACGCCGCTCTGGCAGGGCGACGACGAGGTCGAGACGCTGATGGGGCGCTTCAACGAGGCCTGCGCCAAGAACGCTGCCGTCGAGCGGCCGAAGATCATGCTTCTGCGCCACACCTATGTCGGTTCCGATGAGGCCGATATCGCGCAGGCCGCCCACGAGATGAGCGTCTACTACAACTACTTCTTCGCCTGGTTCAAGAACGAGAAGCCGATCCATCAGGGCCTGATCGAGCGGATTCCGGCGGAAGATATCGCCGCCAATGCCATGTTGTCGGCCGACGTCATGCGGGCAAACAACGTGGTCGGCAATGCCGGCGACGTCATCAGGCGGCTCAAGGCTTATGAGGCCATGGGCTATGACGAATATTCCTTCTGGATCGATACCGGCATGAGCTTCGAGCGCAAGAAGGCCTCGCTCGACCGCTTCATCGCCGATGTCATGCCGGCATTCGGGGAGTAGGGCGATGCAGCAGTTCCAATGTTACATCGACGGACGTTTCGGCAATGGCGAGGCGCGTTTTCAAAGTGTCGATCCCGCGACCGGCGCTGCGTGGGCGGAGATGCCCGAGAGCCGTAAGGCCGACGTCGATCGCGCGGTCGAAGCGGCCCACCAGGCGCTGCACGGCGGCGGCCGCTGGGCGCGGATGACGGCGACGCAGCGCGGCAAGCTGCTCTACCGGCTCGCCGATCTCATCGCGGCGAGCGTGCCGAGACTGGCTGAGCTGGAGACCCGCGATACTGGCAAGATCATCCGCGAGACGTCCTCGCAGATCGCCTATGTCGCCGACTATTATCGCTATTATGCGGGGCTCGCCGACAAGATCGAGGGCGCCTTCCTGCCGATCGACAAGCCGGATATGGACGTCTGGCTGCGCCGCGAGCCCGTCGGTGTCGTCGCCGCCATCGTGCCCTGGAACAGCCAGCTCTTCCTCGCCGCCGTCAAGATCGGCCCGGCCCTTGCCGCCGGCTGCACGATCGTCGTCAAGGCATCGGAAGATGGCCCGGCGCCGCTGCTCGAATTTGCCCGGCTCGTCGACGAGGCCGGTTTCCCGCCCGGTGTCGTCAATGTCATCACCGGCTTTGGGGCCACCTGCGGCGCAGCGCTCACCGCGCATCCGAAGGTCGCCCATATCGCCTTTACCGGCGGTGCCGAGACCGCCCGCCATATCGTGCGCAGTTCGGCGGAGAATCTCGCCTCGACCTCGCTCGAACTCGGTGGCAAGTCGCCGCTCATCGTCTTTGCCGATGCCGATCTCGAAAGTGCGGCGAATGCGCAGGTCGCCGGCATCTTTGCCGCCACCGGCCAGAGCTGCGTCGCCGCCTCCCGGCTGATCGTCGAGCGCAGCGTAAAGGACCGTTTCCTCGAAATCCTCGCTGCCAAGGCCGAGGCGATCCGCATCGGTTCACCGCTCTCCATGGACACCGAAGTAGGGCCGCTGGCAACGGAACGGCAGCGCCGGCATATCGAGACGCTCGTTGCGGCCTCGCTTGATGCGGGTGCCAAGGTCGTAACCGGCGGCTCCGCGCCGGCTGGGGAGGGCTATTTCTATCGCCCGACCATCCTCGATTGCGACGGCACGAGCGCGCCGTCGCTGGACAAGGAATTCTTCGGCCCGGTCCTCTCCGTCATTTCCTTCGAGACGGAGGCCGAAGCGATCGAGCTTGCCAACAGCACGCCCTATGGGCTCGCGTCAGGCATCTTCACGCAGAACCTGACGCGGGCGCACCGACTGATGAAAGCGATCCGCGCCGGTATCGTCTGGGTCAACACCTACCGCGCAGTGTCGCCGATTGCGCCCTTCGGCGGCTCGGGCCTTTCCGGCGACGGGCGCGAAGGCGGCCTTGCGGCGGCACTCAGCTACACCCGCACAAAGACCGTATGGCTCCGGACGTCCGACGATCCGATCCCCGATCCCTTCGTGATGCGGTGACGGCGATGTTCTACGAAATCCGCACTTACCGGCTGAAGAACGGTGCCATCCCGGCCTATCTCAAGGTCGTGGAAGAGGAAGGCATCGCGATCCAGAAAAAGCATCTCGGCGACCTCATCGGCTATTTCTTCTCGGAAATCGGCCCGATCAACGAGATCGTCCACATCTGGGGCTTTTCCAGTCTCGATGATCGCGAGGCACGCCGCGGCCGCCTGACGGCCGATCCGGACTGGCAGGGTTTCCTGCCGAAGATCCGCGACCTGATCGAGGTCGCCGAAAACAAGATCATGAAACCGGCAGCCTTTTCACCAACGGGAGGATCGCGACCGGCGTGATCACAGACGGCCTACATCCCGGAGGAGGGGAAAAACTCCGGCGTCAAAGGGTCCACAAACAGCGACGCAGATCGCTGCAAACCATCAGAACACAGTCCAACAATAACGGAGCAAGGGAACATGACAAAGACATTCATCATCGCGGCCATGGCCGCCACACTCGGCCTTTCCACCACGGCGGCGGCCGCCGATCTGGTGTTCACCAGTTGGGGCGGAACCACCCAGGATGCACAGAAGGCCGCCTGGGCCGATCCGTTCACAACGGCAACCGGCATCAACGTGGTGCAGGACGGACCGACCGATTATGGTAAGCTCAAAGCTATGGTCGAGGCCGGAAGCGTCACGTGGGACGTGGTCGACGTCGAGGGCGACTATGCCGTCCAGGCTGGCAAGGCCGGCCTGCTCGAAAAGCTGGATTTCTCGGTCATCGACAAGTCGAAGCTCGATCCGCGGTTCTTGACCGACTATTCCGTCGGCAGCTTTTATTATTCCTTTGTCATCGGCTGCAACAAGGATGCCGTCTCGGTCTGCCCGAAGACCTGGGCGGACCTGTTCGACACCGCCAAGTTCCCCGGAAAGCGGACGTTCTACAAGTGGTCGGCACCCGGCGTGATCGAAGCTGCCTTGCTGGCGGACGGCGTTGCGCCTGAGAAGCTCTATCCGCTCGACCTGGATCGCGCCTTCAAGAAGCTCGATACCATCAAGGCCGACATCATCTGGTGGACCGGCGGCGCGCAATCGCAGCAGCTTCTAGCTTCCGCCGAAGCGCCTTTCGGGTCGTTCTGGAATGGGCGCCTGACGGCGCTTGCCGAAACCGGCGTCACCGTCGAAACGTCCTGGGAGCAGAATATCACCGCGGCAGACGCGCTGGTCGTGCCGAAGGGCACGAAGAACAAGGAAGCGGCGATGAAGTTCATTGCGGCTGCAACCAGCGCCGATGCCCAGGCGAACATGGCGATCAACACCGGCTACGCCCCGATCAACCTCGATTCCAGCGCCATCATGGATGAAAAGATTCGCATGACGCTTCCGGACATGCAGTCGGCGAGCCAGATCAATGCCGACATGGAATACTGGGCGGCAAACCGCGATGCGATCGGCGAACGCTGGTACGCATGGCAGGCCAAGTAAGGCGTCATCGGCGGAGCGCGACCGGTTCGCGCTCCGCCTCCGCAGGTTCTGACAAAGGGTTTTCGGCATGGCCTTGCTGACCGAGCGAGACAACACAACGGCGATGGGCAAGGTCCGCCCTGTCCGGTCGAGGAATTTCGCCCTGACCGTTCCGGCATTGCTGCTTCTCGTGGTGTTCTTCATTCTGCCGGTGGTGGCACTGCTGCTGCGCAGCGTGATGGAGCCTAAGCTCGGCCTCGACAACTACCGGGCCCTGCTTGGATCGACGACCTATCTGAAGATATTCCTCAACACCTTCAGCGTGTCCGCACTGGTGACCGTGGTGACACTCGCGATCGGCTTTCCTGTCGCCTGGGCACTCGCCATCATGCCGACGCGCTGGGCCTCGATTGTCTTTGCCGTTTTGCTTCTGTCGATGTGGACCAATCTCCTCACGCGTACCTATGCCTGGATGGTGCTGTTGCAACGCACCGGCGTCATCAACAAGACGCTGATGGGATTAGGCCTGGTCAGCGAACCGTTGCCGCTGGTGAACAACCTTGTCGGCGTCACCATCGGCATGACCTATATCATGCTGCCCTTCATCATCCTGCCGCTCTATGGCGTTATCCGCAAGATCGATCCGGCCATCCTGCAGGCGGCGGCGCTATGCGGCGCAACCCGCTGGCAGGCGCTGACCCGCGTTCTCATCCCGCTCGCCGCCCCCGGCATGGTCGCCGGCGCGCTCATGGTCTTCGTCATGTCGCTCGGTTACTTCGTTACCCCGGCGCTTTTGGGCGGCACGGCAAACATGATGCTGGCCGAACTGATTGCACAGTTTGTTCAATCGCTGGTCAATTGGGGCATGGGCGGCGCGGCGGCACTGGTGCTTCTCGTCGTCACCCTGGCACTCTACGCCGTACAGCTTCGCCTTTTCGGGACCGCCCGCATGGAAGGACGCTGAGATGCTGTTGAATTTCGATCGCCTTGGCGGATGGAAATGGGCACTCATCACCATCACCGGCCTGACGGCGGCCTTTCTGATCCTGCCGATCGTCTTCATCGCGGCGTTGTCCTTCGGCTCGTCGCAATGGCTGATCTTTCCTCCGCCTAGCTGGACGCTGAAATGGTATGAGGCCTTTTTCGCCGATCCGCGCTGGCTGGAGGCTGCCGGGACGAGCTTCTACATTGCCGCCATCGTCACGGTTCTGTCGGTCCTCATTGGTCTCGTCGCCTCGTTCGGTCTGGTGCGGGGCCGCTTCATCGGCAAGGAGGGTCTGCGGGCACTGTTCCTGACGCCGATGATCCTTCCGGTCGTGGTGCTTGCCGTCGCGCTCTATGCCTTTTTCCTGCGCATAGGGCTCAACGGCACGGTGACCGGCTTCGTCATTGCCCATCTGGTCGTGGCATTGCCGTTTTCGATCCTCTCCATCACCAATGCGCTGGAAGGTTTCGACAAGTCGATCGAGGACGCGGCGGTGCTCTGTGGCGCGAGCCCGCTGGAGGCGAAGCTGCGGATTACCCTGCCGTCGATCAGCCATGGGCTATTTTCGGCAGCCGTCTTCTCGTTTCTGACGTCATGGGATGAAGTCGTGCTGGCGATCTTCATGGCGAGCCCGACCCTGCAGACGCTGCCTGTCAAGATCTGGGCGACGCTGCGGCAGGACCTGACGCCCGTGATCGCCGCCGCCTCAACCCTTCTGATCGTCATCACCATTGCCCTGATGCTTCTGGTAGCGCTGCTGCGCAAAGGACTGAAATCATGACCGCACCCTTCCTGCAAATCCGCAGCTTGAGAAAAGACTACGGCATCGTCACCGCCATCCGGGAGGTCAGCCTCACGGTCGAGCGCGGCGAGTTCATGACGTTTCTCGGCCCGTCCGGATCGGGCAAGAGTACGACGCTCTACATCCTCGCCGGCTTCGAGAACCCGACGGCGGGCGACATTCTGCTGAACGGCCAGAGCCTGATCGCGACGCCCTCGCACAAGCGCAATATCGGCATGGTGTTCCAGCGCTACACACTGTTTCCGCATCTGTCGGTTGGCGAGAACATCGCGTTTCCTCTGAAGGTCCGGCGTCTTCCCAAGGCCGAGATCGATGCCAAGGTGGCGAAGATGCTGAAGCTCGTCCGGCTCGAAGGGTTCGAGGACCGCAAGCCGGCACAGATGTCGGGCGGCCAACAGCAGCGCGTGGCGCTGGCGCGGGCGCTCGCCTACGATCCGCCGGTGCTTTTGATGGACGAGCCGCTGTCGGCGCTCGACAAGAAGCTGCGTGAGGAAATCCAGCACGAGATCCGCCGCATCCATCAGGAAACCGAGGTGACCATCCTCTATGTGACTCACGACCAGGAGGAGGCGCTGCGGTTGTCGGATCGTATTGCCGTGTTCTCCAAGGGCGTGATCGACCAGATCGGTACCGGCCCGCAGCTCTATGCCAATCCTGCCACCCGCTTCGTTGCGGAGTTCATCGGTGACAGCGATTTCGTCACCTGCCGCGTGCTGTCTGCCCGGGACGGACGGGCGGAACTCGCGGTGGGCACAGACATGACGATCAGCGGCGTTCCCATGCATGGCAGCGCTGCGGCCGGCAGCAAGGCCGCCTTGATGCTGCGCCCCGAACGCCTCTCCCTCAAGCGTGGACAAGCCGGCGGCAACGGGCTGTCGGCTACCGTCACGGACATCACCTTCCTCGGCAGCAACATCCATGTCGCCGCAATGGTTCCGTCCGGCGAGGCGCTGTCGGTGCGCTTGCCCTTCGGACACGAGGCGACCGCCGGCCTGGCACGGGGAGACACGGTATCGCTTGGTTTCGACCCGGCGAGCGCGCACGTCTTCTGCGCCTAGACGGCGCGGCCGCCGCGATGGTGCGGAGGGAGCGTTCTATCGTCCGAACGTCTCGCTTGAGGGGCGTTATGCGCTGCGATACGGTCTTGCTCGGGAAATCGCCGACACCGTGAAGCCCTGTGGTCTCTCAGGGACGGCGGTTACGGCTGCGGCACCGGGAGTGGCGGCGTGAGCAGGCATGGGACCGCGATCGATGCGGGCAGTTATGATTTCATTGTCGTCGGCGCGGGCTCGGCGGGATGTGTGCTGGCGAACCGGCTATCGGCCGATCCGAAGACCCGCGTCCTCCTGCTCGAAGCTGGCGGCAGCGACCGGTATCACTGGGTGCATGTACCGATCGGCTATCTCCACTGCATGGGCAATCCGCGCACCGACTGGATGATGAGGACGGCAGCGGAAAAAGGGCTGAACGGCCGCTCCCTGCCATACCCGCGGGGAAAGGTGCTGGGCGGCTGCTCCTCGATCAACGGCATGATCTACATGCGCGGGCAGGCGGCGGACTATGACGGCTGGCGGCAGGCAGGCAATACCGGCTGGGGTTGGGACGATGTCCTGCCCTATTTCCTGAAATCGGAGGACAATTATCGCGGTAAATCCCCGATGCATGGGGCCGGCGGCGAATGGCGGGTGGAGAAGCAACGGCTCTCCTGGCCGATCCTCGATGCTTTTCGCGACGCGGCCGAGGAACTGGGCATTCCGAAGACGGACGATTTCAACGCTGGCGACAACGAGGGCTCGGGCTATTTCGAAGTCAACCAGCGCGGTGGTCTGCGCTGGAATACCACGAAGGCCTTTCTTCGTCCGGCGATGAAGCGACCCAACCTGCGGGTATTGACCGGAGCGGAGACGGAACGTCTCGAGCTTGACGGCAGACAAGCCACCGGTGTCCGCTTCCGGCGGAACGGGCAGACCCATGTCGCCCGCGCCGACCGGGAGGTGATCCTTTCGGCGGGCGCGATCAATTCGCCGAAGATACTGGAGCTTTCGGGGGTCGGCCGGCCGCAGGTGCTATCCGCCGCCGGCATCGATGTTGGCCATGAACTGCCGGGCGTCGGTGAAAACCTGCAGGATCATCTGCAGATCCGCTCCGTCTTCCGCATCGAAGGCGCAAAGACATTGAATCAGCTCTACCATAACCTCTTCACCCGCGCCGGGATGGGGCTCGAATATGCGCTATGGCGGTCCGGGCCGCTGTCGATGGCACCCAGCCAGCTCGGCATCTTCGCCAGGAGCGATCCTGCCGTGGCGACCGCCGATCTCGAATATCACGTGCAGCCGCTCAGCACCGATCGCCTCGGCGAGCCGCTGCATCGCTATCCGGCGGTCACCGTTTCCGTCTGTAACCTGCGGCCGGAAAGCCGGGGGACGGTGCATATCACTGACGCGGACCTGTCGGCGGCGCCGGAAATCCGGCCCAACTATCTCTCGACGGCGGGAGACAGGATCGTCGCGACGAAAGCGATCCGTCATGCCCGCCGGTTGATGGCGACGAAGGCGATCGGGAAATACCGTCCGCAGGAGATGCTGCCGGGGACCGAGTTCCAGAGCGACGAGGACCTGATCCGTCGCGCAGGCGATATCGCGACGACGATCTTTCATCCGGTCGGCACCTGCAAGATGGGCAGCGACACGATGGCCGTCGTCGATCCGCAACTGCGGGTTCACGGGATTGCCAATCTCCGGGTGGTCGACGCGTCGATCATGCCGACGATCGTTTCGGGCAATACCAATTCGCCGGTCATCATGATCGCGGAAAAAGCGGCGGAGATGATTGCCGAAAAAGGATGAAAAACCGGCATGGCGAGGCTTTTGGATCAGGATTTCCGGGTGACACTATCTGGCTTGTGACCTATCTCTTCACCACCGCTCTTTACGGCGGCAACGAAAGCCTGACCTATGCCCAGGCGCTTCGACTATGCGCGTGAAAACAGCTGCAACCTGGGAGACCTGACATGATGGCCGGCATTTTTTCCTTTTTGATCTTCTCGGCAGCAATTGGCGCAGGCCTCAATGCCGGTCTGTTCTTCATCTTCTCCGTCTGCATCATGGGCGCGCTCGGGCGCCTGCCTGCCGAGCAGGGCATTGCCGCCATGCAGTCGATCAATGTGGTGATCCTCAATCCGTGGTTCATGCTGGCCTTCTTCGGAACGGCGCTTCTGTCGCTCGTGCTCGTCGCTGGTGGGTTCATGACCGGCAGCCCCGCGAAGCTCTACATGGTCGCAGGTGGTCTTCTTTTCCTCGCCGGCACGATCTTGGTGACGATTGTCTTCAATGTGCCGATGAACAATGCTCTCGAGGCGTTGCAGCCGCAAAGCGAGGAAGCCGCCCGGCTCTGGTCATCGACCTTCGTCGATTGGGTCCGGTGGAACCATGTGCGGACGCTGTCGTCCGTCGGTGCGCTCGGTTGCTTCGTCATGGCTTTCCGGGCTGCCTGATGGGCTCTCCGGAAACCAGCTAAGGCACCGGTCGCCCGGTTGCCGTTTCCAACACGTGGAACCAATCCTGAAGTTCAAGCTCGATTTCACCGGCGCGGGCCAGCGCCTGCACCCGTCTGGGGTCGGTCGAACCAATGATCGGCAGTGGTTTGGAGGGCAGACGCAGCAGCCACGCAAGTGCGATGGCACCCGGACCACACGCATTGTAGCGGGCCGCGAGATCGGTCAGCAGCTCGACAAGTCTCGGATTGCCCTTCTCCGGGTCAAACAACCGGCCACCGCCAAACGGAGACCAGGCCATCGGGAGTACACCGAGGCGCTGGCAGTCGTCGAGCGTCCCGTCATGAAGCGGTGCCATATGGGTGACGGACAACTCGATCTGGTTCGCCACGAGCGGAATGTTGAGCTTCGATTGCAGCAGCGCGAATTGCGAGGGCGTGTAGTTAGAGACGCCGACAGCGCGGGTCTTGCCCTCCGCAACCAAGGTTTCCAGCACGCCGGCAACCTCTCCCGCATCAGCCAGGGGATCTGGTCGATGCAAAAGCAGCAGATCGATGTGATCGACCTTCAGATTGCGCAATGAGTTTTCGAGCGACTGGCGAATATGCTGGGGAGTGCTGTTATAGTGTTTGATGCGATGATCAGGCCGCGCCGGGCCGACCAGCGCGATGCCGCATTTCGTCACCAGTTCGATCCTGTTGCGCAAATCGGGGCGGCTCTCCAGCATCTCGCCGAAGAGCGCCTCGACCCGGTAGCCGCCATAGATATCCGCGTGATCGATCGTCGTGATCCCGGCGTCGAGACATGTGTCGACCATTCGGGCGATGTGAGCGATCTCGCGCCGCTCCGGATCGTTGGTGACGCGGTACGCTCCCCAGACCAATCTCGAAAATACAGGGCCGTCGCTGTGAAGCTGGATACGGGACATCATGGTTGCACCTCTAGCCCGCTGCTTTGGCGTGGGTCTTCAGGATCGCCGAAAAGCGCGGGTCGAAGGCGCGGCTGATCGGTTCGGCGGCGGCGCCGAGCGCCACCGACCAGGGGTCGGTCATGCCAAGCTGCAGGCGGGGCAGCGTGCGGCCGGGGCGGTCTGCGATCGATGGCAGCAGAGGATGGATGGCGTCGAAAATCCGGCGGGTCAGGGCCTCCGGCGCGCCGGAGCACAGGATGACGGTCTGCGGATCGAAGATCGTTTCGATGAGTTGCACGCCCCAGCGCAGTTCTTCGGCAGCGGCGTCGATCCATGAGGCGATCGCCGGATCGTTCTTGCGGACCAATAGGGTCAACCGTTCGTGAAGGTCCGGATCGGCCGGATCGGCATTCAGATGCTGGTAGAGCGAGGCAAGCGATGCGCGATGTTCGAGTGACGATTGTTCCGGACGCCGAACGGTTGGCGGCAGAAGTGCCATGCCGATTTCACCGGCATTGCCGTTGCCGCCGGTGTAAAGCTCGCCATTAAGGATAAGCCCGGCGCCGATGCCGTAGCCGACATAGAGGCAGACGGCATGATCGATGCCGTGGGCGGCGCCGACCATGCGCTCGGCGGTGGCGCAGGCGGCGGCGTCGTTCTGCAGTGCGACTTCCAGCCCGGTTCCGGCAGCGAGCGTTTCAAGCAGCGGAAAATTCTGCCAGGCGGCCATCATCCATTGATCGTCTATCATCCATTGATCACCATTGTCGGGCGCAAGACCGAATGGCCCGGGCATGGCGACGCAGAGGCCGACAAGCCGCTGTTCGGAATGTTCCGCGATGCCGGCGAGCTCTGTCCTCACTTGCTGGATGAGATCGAGAATGACCCTCGCGCCATTTGCCGGACCGCCGGGCGGCAGGTTGGCCTCAGCGCGCACCAGCACGGTGCCGATGAGATTCACGGCGATCACCCGGGTAATGTGGCGGTCGATCTGCAGGCCGATTGCAAACGCGCCTTCCGGCACGAGCCGATAGGGCGTCGAGGGCTGGCCGCGACCATTGCGCACTGCCGCCAGCGATACAACCAGGCCTTCCTTCTCCATATCGTCAATGATGTTGGAAACCGCCTGCTTGGTGAGCCCCGATGCTCGCGCAAGATCGGCGCGGGACAATTTCCCGTTCAGCCGCAGAGCGTCGACCATGACGCGGCGATTATGGGCGCTCGTCCCTTCCTGGTTGGTGCCGCTCTTGCCTCGTATCACCCGCATCGCATTCACTCGCAAATTCCTCTTGACACTATTAGAATATTGAACAAGAAATAAGTCAAATCAATTGACTTAATGAAGAGCCAAAGAGCTCAAGGGAACGGAACGGCAAACGGGATCATCCCTAATGACCGTGCGACACTTCGACAATGCCGAATGCCGCTGAAACGGCGGTTGACGGAACGAGGCTCGCAATGCGCGCCAGTAAAACCGGTTGTTGTCCATCACTGGAGGGAAGACATGTTTAAGTCCAAGCGAAATGCGCTTCTTGGCGCCACTCTGATCGGCGCCTTCTTTGCGACCAACGCCTATGCCGAAACCACGCTCAATGCGTTGTTCATGGCGCAGGCGGCCTATAGCGAGGCGGATGTCCGGTCCATGACGGAGGCGTTCAGCAAGGCCAATCCGGACGTCAAGGTCAATCTCGAATTCGTGCCCTACGAGGGCCTGCACGACAAGACCGTGCTGGCGCAGGGCTCGGGCGGCGGTTACGACATCGTCTTGTTCGACGTGATCTGGCCGGCCGAATACGCGACCAACAAGGTCCTCGTCGACGTGTCCTCGCGTATCACCGACGACATGAAAAAGGGCGTGCTGCCCGGCGCCTGGACGACGGTCCAGTATGAAGGCGCTTATTATGGCATGCCGTGGATCCTCGATACGAAATACCTGTTCTACAACAAGGAAATCCTCGAGAAGGCCGGCATCAAGGCGCCGCCGAAAACCTGGGACGAGCTTGCCGAACAGGCAAAGATCATCAAGGACAAGGGTCTGCTCGCGACGCCGATCACCTGGAGCTGGTCGCAGGCGGAAGCTGCGATCTGCGACTACACGACACTGGTCAGCGCCTATGGCGGCAAGTTCCTCGATGGCGGCAAGCCGGCGTTTCAGACGGATGGCGGCCTCGATGCGCTGAAATACATGGTGTCCAGCTACACCTCCGGCCTCTCCAATCCGAATTCCAAGGAGTTTCTCGAGGAAGACGTCCGCAAGGTGTTCGAAAACGGTGAAGCCGCTTTTGCGCTGAACTGGACCTACATGTACAACCTTGCCAATACAGGCAAGGACAGCAAGGTTGCAGGCAAGGTCGGCGTGGTTCCCGCGCCGGGCGTCGCGGGCAAGAGCGAGGTTTCGGCGGTCAACGGCTCGATGGGGCTCGGCATCACCGCAACCAGCAAGCATCCGGACGATGCGTGGAAATACATCGCCTTCATGACCTCCCAGGAGGTGCAGAACCAGTACGCCAAGCTCAGCCTGCCGATCTGGGCATCGTCCTATGAGGACCCGGCCGTGACCAAGGGGCAGGAAGAGCTGATCGCGGCCGCGAAGCTCGGGCTTGCCGCCATGTATCCGCGGCCGACGACGCCAAAGTATCAGGAGCTTTCCACCGCCCTGCAGCAGGCAATCCAGGAAGCGCTGCTTGGCCAGACCAGTCCGGAGGACGCGCTGAAGGCCGCCGCCGAAAGCAGCGGTCTTTAACGGCGCCGGGAGTTCGCCCCTTCGCTCGCATTCACCATCCCGGGTGGCACCTTCCCTGCCGCCCGGCCCCTTGCGCCACATGATTTCAGGAAAAGCAGCAGCAATGTCCGGGACCTCGATGACTACACGTGCATGGCTTCTGATGCTGCCGCTGCTCGCCGTCATGGTTGCCGTCATCGGCTGGCCGCTTGCCGATACCGTCGGGCTCTCCTTCAGCGATGCCAAGCTGGTCGGGACTGCCGGGAATTTTGTCGGCATCGACAATTACGTGAAGACGATTTCGAGCGCCAATTTCCAGCGCACCCTGGTCATCACGACGGAATTCGCGATCATTTCAGTCTTTGCCGAGATGGTTCTCGGTGTGCTTGCAGCCCTTCTCCTCAATCAGCAATTTTATGGCCGCACCATCCTGCGCGGGCTGATGATCCTGCCCTGGGCGCTGCCCACCGTTGTCAACGCGACGCTGTGGCGGCTGATCTACAATCCGGAATACGGCGCGCTGAACGCGGTGCTGACGCAGATCGGTTTGCTCGATGCCTACCGCTCCTGGCTCGGCGAACCCGGCACGGCGCTCGCCTCGCTGATCGTTGCCGATTGCTGGAAGAACTTTCCGCTGGTAGCCTTGATCGCGCTCGCTGCGCTGCAGGCCGTGCCGCGCGATATCACGGCCGCCTCGCTGGTCGATGGCGCCGGTCCGTTTTCCCGCTTGCGCTTCGTCATCCTGCCATATCTCGCCGGACCGCTGATGGTGGCGCTGGTGCTGCGCACCATCGAAGCGTTCAAGGTGTTCGACATCATCTGGGTGATGACTCGCGGCGGCCCGGCCAACAGCACGCGGACCCTGTCGATCCTGGTCTATCAGGAGGCGTTCTCCTTCCAGCGGGCCGGATCGGGCGCCTCGCTTGCTCTGATCGTTACCTTGCTGGTGGCGGTGCTGGCTGCGGCCTATGCCGCGCTCGTGCGCAAGACTGCGGGGAGCGACGCCTGATGGAGCGCAAAAGTGCCCTGTTCTCCCTCTTCATCCATGCCTGCGCACTGCTGCTTGCCGCCGTTATCCTCGCGCCGCTCGTCTGGCTGTTCGTCATGAGCATTTCGCCGGCCGCCGATCTCACAGCAAAGCCGCTGCGCTGGTGGCCGCAGGCCATGGATTTCTCGCGGTACGGCGCATTGCTCTCCAGCATCGAAAACAGCGCCGGTGCCGCCTTCGTCGCCTCCCTCATCAACAGCATTGTCGTCGCCGGCATGGCAACGATCGCGGCGCTGGCGCTTGCCATTCCGGCCGCCTGGGCCGTATCACGAACGCCTGCCGTCGGCTGGTCGCTCTATATGGTGATCGCCACCTATATGCTGCCTCCCGTGGCGCTGGCGGTGCCGCTCTATTTCGGGCTGTCGCATCTTAGCCTGCTCAACAATGTCTTCGGGCTGGCGCTGGTATACCTCACCATCCTTGCGCCCTTCACCACCTGGCTGATGAAGTCCGGTTTCGATGCGATCCCAAGGGAGATAGAGGCGGCGGCGATGATCGATGGCGCCGGGCTGTTTGCGACGCTGCGCATCATCACGCTGCCGCTGGCCGCGCCGGTGATGGCCACCTCGGCGCTGTTTGCCTTCCTGCTTGCCTGGGACGAATTCTTCTACGCATTGCTGTTCACCTCCGACCTGCGCGCCAAGACGCTTACCGTCGCCATCGCCGATCTCGCCGGTGGCCGTGTTTCCGATTATGGGCTGATCGCAACCGCGGGCGTGCTTGCCGCCCTGCCGCCCGTGGCGATCGGCCTTGTCATGCAACGAGCCCTGATCTCCGGGCTCACCAGCGGCGGCGTCAAGGGATGACCATGACTTCGAACGATAAACGCCCGCTGGGTCTCCAAGCCATCGATCGCGAAATAGCACGGCAGAATGCCGATGCCGTTGTCTCCTTCGAGGGCAATGCCGAACAGGCAAAAACCGTCGTCGCCTCGCTCAGGAGGACGGGCCGTTTGCTGCTGCTCGGCATGGGTGGCTCGCACGCCGTCAACCGCGCCGTCGAGCCGCTTTATCGCGGCTTGGGCATCGAGACGATTGCCGTCACCCTGTCCGAACAGCTCGGCATGCCACTGCCGATCGTGGGACGCACCGTGCTTGTCACGTCGCAATCCGGAGAAAGCGCTGAGGTGCTGCGCTGGTTCGCTGAGACCGGCGGCACCCGGGATACATTCGGACTGACGCTGGAAGGTACATCCTTTCTTGCGCGGTCGGCTCCGTCTTTGGTCGGCGCTGGCGGCACCGAGCTGGCCTTTGCCGCGACGCGCAGCCTGACGGTTAGTTTTGCCCTGCATCTTGCGATCCTTGCGGTTCTCGGCACCGATCCCGCGCCGGCGCTGGCGGCGATCAAAGCGCCGGCCGAAGTCGATATCGAACCAGCACTTTCCGCTTTCGGCGGCGTTGGTGCCGTTGTGACCTCCGGCCGGCGGCTGCAGGGGCTTGCGGAGGCATTGGCGCTGGGGCTGACCGAACTCTCCCGCCGACCGTGTTTCTCGCTGGAAGGAGGACAGCTTCGACATGGGCCGATGGAGATGCTTGGTCCCGAGATCGGCGTTGTCCTGTTTCGAGGGCAGGATGCCACCGCCGATCTCGTCACCGCCACGGCGGTTTCCGCAGTCGAAACCGGGGCGCCGGTGGTCATTTTCGATTCCTCAGGCATGGTGCCGGTCGAGGGCGCGACAATGCTGGGCTTCGAGCCGGCGGACGGCCTTGCCGCTATCCTCGCGATGCTGCCGGTTGCGCAGCGCTTCATGATCGCCTTTGCCGAGAGCCGCGTGGAAAATGCCGGTACGCCGGTGCGCTCGACCAAGATCACCCGGAGTGAATGAAATGCGTCCGCTTGCCGTCATCGGAAATGTCAATGTCGACCTTATCCTGGGACCGGCCGAGCCTTGGCCAAAAGCCGGCACCGAGATCATCGTCGATCATGACGAGTTACGCGTCGGCGGTGCTGCGGGCAACTCGGCGCTTGCCTGGCGGGCGCTCGGTATCGATTTCGACATTGCTGCCAATACCGGCACCGACGAGTTCGGCCGTTGGCTGCGCGAATCCTTCGGCAGCCGGGCTGAAAAATGGCCGATCCGGCCGGAGGGGACGACGCTCTCGGTCGGCATCACCCATCCGGACGGCGAGCGCACCTTCTTCACCACGCGCGGCCATCTGCCACGCTTCTCGCTCGCGGACGTGTTTGCCGCTCTCGATGGTTCCCGCCTTTCGGGCGGCTATGCGCTGCTCTGCGGGTCCTTCCTCACCGACGATCTGACATGTGACTATCCCGCCTTGTTCAGCTGGGCCGACAGTCATGGTATTACGCTTGCCCTCGACACCGGCTGGCCGCTCGACGGCTGGACGGAGGCGAACCGGCAGGCCACCCGCAACTGGCTTTCCCGTTGCGGCTGCGCTCTCCTGAACGAGGCGGAAGCGACCACGCTTTCCGGCCGCTCCGACCCGATCGAGGCCGCGCGCGAGATCAAGCGCCATATGCCGGAGGGGGCGATCGTCGTCGTTAAGCGAGGTCCCGATGGCGCGATTGCCGTCGATGCCAACGGCGCGTTCGTTTCCGCCGCGGCCCCCAGCGTCCAGGTCGTCGACACGATCGGTGCTGGCGATGTATTCAATGCGGCTTTCCTCGCCGCACTGGCGGATGACCTGCCGCTCTCCGATTGCCTGGCGACCGGCACGCGCGTCGCCTCACGCGCCATTTCCACGCTTCCCCGCAGCTATGGCGGTTCACTGTCTGCCGTGACGGGAGGGGCCGCATCGTGAGCGCGCTCGATATCGAGAACATCCGCAAGACGTATGGCGCGATCGAAACGCTGAAGGGCATCGACATCTCGCTCGACAGCGGCGAGTTCCTGGTGCTGCTTGGATCGTCGGGCTGCGGCAAGTCGACCCTGCTCAATATCATCGCCGGCCTTGCCGAGGCATCGGGCGGCGATATCAGGATCGGCGGACGCTCCGTCCTCGGGGTGCATCCCAAGAATCGCGACATCGCAATGGTCTTCCAGTCCTATGCGCTCTATCCGAACCTTTCCGTCCGCCGCAACATCGGCTTCGGCCTGGAGATGCGCGGCGTGCCAGCGGCCGAGCGGGAAAAGGCGGTGATGGAAACCGCGAAACTGCTGCAGATCGAGAATCTGCTGGATCGCAAACCCGGCCAGCTTTCGGGTGGCCAGCGCCAGCGCGTCGCGATCGGCCGGGCGCTCGTCCGCAAGCCGCAGGTCTTTCTTTTCGACGAACCGCTGTCCAATCTCGACGCGAAGCTGCGCATGGAGATGCGCACGGAGCTGAAGCGATTGCACCAGATGCTCGGCACGACGATCGTCTACGTCACGCATGACCAGATCGAGGCGATGACGCTGGCAACCCGGATTGCGGTGATGCGCAACGGCCGGATCGAGCAGCTGGGTACGCCGGAGGAGGTCTACGACCATCCCGCCACGCTCTATGTCGCCGGTTTCGTCGGCTCGCCGCCGATGAACGTGCTCGACGGCGTGGTGACGGGCGAGAGCGTTCGGTTGGATGGGTCGGACCGCGTCATCGCGCTGCCTGCCCGTTTCAACAATGCCATCTCTTCAGGCAGGCGCGTCAAGATCGGCATCCGCCCGGAAGCGCTGCGGCTGGTTGAGGATGGCGACCGGCAACCTGCACTGGACGTAGCGGTCGAGGTTGTCGAACTGACGGGCCCGGAACTGGTGGTCACCGGCCGCGTCAGCGGGCAGCGGATCACCGCCTGCCTGCCGCCCCGCACAAGGCTTGCGGTGGGCATGACGCAGGCGTTCGCCTTCGACAACGATGCGCTGCATCTCTTCGATGCCGAAACGGAACTGGCGTTACGGCGGTAGCTTCCGGCGAATTCGTCGCTGCCGCCGTTCCCATCGCCGGCGCGATGTTCTAAACCGCATTCTGATGAAGATCGCTTTCTATTGTCCGCTGAAATCTCCCAACCATCCCGTTCCCTCCGGCGACCGGCTGATGGCGCGCCTTCTGATGACGGCGCTGGAGCGGGCGGGCCATCAGGTGGAGATAGCTTCGGAACTGCGGGCCTTCATGCCCGAGGCGTCGAGCGCGGCTGTCTGGGCTTTGACAGCCGCAGCGGAAGCGGAGAGGGGGCGGCTTTCGGCGCGCTGGCGCGAAGCCGGCCGGCCGGACGCGTGGTTCTGTTACCACCCTTACTATAAGGCACCCGATCTGATCGGTCCGGCGCTCGCCCGCGATTTCGGCTTGGATTATGTGACGGCGGAAGCGTCCTATTCTGCCCGGCGCAACACCGGCCTGTGGACGCAGATGCAAGCGCATGTACTGGAGGCGGTGAAGCTCGCCTCCGTAAACATCTGCCTGACGAGGCGCGACCTCGCCGGGCTTGCGGCGGCTCCGGGTGCGCGGCTCGCCCTGTTGCCGCCCTTCATCGATTCGGACCTGCTGCTTGAGAAGCAACCCGCGCCTCGGCCCGGGCAACTGATCACCGTGGCGATGATGCGATCCGGCGACAAGATGCAGAGCTATGTCATGCTCGCGGATGCGCTCTCGCGGTTGGCTCATCTGCCCTGGCAACTGTCCGTCATCGGTTATGGCCCGCGTGCCGACGAGGTGAGGGCGCTTTTTGCCGGCTTCGATGAAGGGCGCATCGTCTGGCACGGACAGAAAACGGCTGACGAGATCGCCGGTCTCTTGTCGAAAAGCGCGCTCTATGTCTGGCCCGGCTGCGGCGAGGCCTATGGTCTTGCCTATCTCGAAGCGCAGGCGGCGGGCCTGCCGGTCGTGGCGCAGGAGATCGCCGGCGTGCCGGAAGTGGTGGCACACGGCCGCACCGGCCTGCTGACGCCGGCCGGTGATATCGATGCCTATGCGAAAGCGATCGAACGGCTGTTGACGCGGAACGAGGAACGGCTGGCCCTTGCTGGCGCCGCACGGATTTTTGCCGGCGAGGAGCGCTCGCTCGATCGGGCCGCCGTGCGGTTGGGCACTATCCTTGATCAGCATCTCAAGCGGGCGGAATGAAATGGACGATTTTGACAGGTTCATCACCGAGGAACTGGATCGGTGGCAGCGGGCCGGCAAGGTTGCGCGCTTCTGGCTGCGGGACGACGATGCGGTCGAGCCGAGCGCACCGCTCGAGCGGCTGCTGGAGATCACCGGCGCATTTTCCGTACCGCTGACGCTTGCCGTCATCCCGGCTCATACCGGTGAGGCGCTGGCTCGGAGGCTGGAACGCGAGCCGTGGTGCGCCGTCGCGGTGCATGGCTGGTCGCACGTGAACCATGCAGGCCCGCAGGAGAAGAAGCAGGAGCTCGGCCGTCATCGCCCGGCTTCTGAAGTTCTCGGAGAATTACAGCAAGGCCTCCGCCATCTGGCGAGGCTGCACCCGAACCGTCTCGTCCCCCTTCTCGTGCCGCCGTGGAACCGGATCGATGCGGCGCTCGTGCCGCAGCTTGCCGGCCTCGGCTTTGAAGCACTGTCGGTCTACGGCCCGGAAAAACCGTCCGCCCTGCCAGTGGTGAATACGCATGTGGACGTGATGGATTGGCACGGCACGCGGGGCGGGCGCGACCGCTTGGCGCTTGCTGCGGAGATCGTCGCGCGTCTCGGGCAGATGTTCGATCAGGGCGGGTCACTGGGGCTTTTGACCCATCATCTGGTTCATGACGAGGCCGTCTGGGATTTCATGACCGCGCTTTTTGATGTCACAGCGCGCCACCCGGCCTGCCGCTGGAGCCGGGTCACGGACATTCTGCAAGATCAGTAACCGGGAGCCGACGGACGGTCGCGGCGCGTTGTTCAGAGGTCGATCGCCTGGCCGTCACGCGCCATGAAGGCGCCCTTGAATTCCTGCACGGCGAGCCGCTGGATGGCGTCAAGCTCGCGGTCGGTGCGCAAAGGTGAGTGGTGGATGAAGGCCACCCGTTTGGCGCGGGCGGCCTTGGCGAGGCGGATGGCTTGCTGCCACGAGGAATGGCCGTAGCCGACATGGCGCGGCATCTCCTCGTCGGTATACATGCAGTCGTAGAGGAACAAATCTGCGCCATCGATGAGATCGAGCACGGCCGGATCGAGCGTTCCCGGCCGGTGCTCCGTATCCGTGACGAGTGCCACCGCACGGCCTCCCCATTCCACCCGGTAGCCGATTGCGCCGCCGGGGTGGTTGAGGCTGCCGGTCTTGATCGCCACATCCTCATAGGGAACCAGCACCTCGCCGGAGCGGAAATCGTGGCAATTGATGGCGGCGCGGCAGATGTCCGGTTCGACGGGAAACCAGGGCGGCCGCATGAATTCGCCGATCATCTGGCGCGTCGACATGCGCCCGGCCAGATGTCCCGACCACAGCGTCACCGAGGCATGCGGATCGAACAGTGCCGGCAGATAGGGCAGGCCGATGATGTGATCATAGTGACAGTGGGTGAAAAACAGGTTGAAATCGGAGACGCCGGCGGCCTTGAGCGCCTGGCCCGCGGGCATCAGTCCGGAGCCGGCATCGAACAACAATCTATGCGGCCCGCATTGCATCTCGATGCAGATGGTGTTGCCGCCATAGTGCTCAAATTCGGCCCCCGAGACCGGGAGACTGCCGCGCACTCCCCATAACCGCACCCGAAACACGTTTTCGTTCACTCTCTTGCCTCAGTCACGGCCCGCTGTATTGGCTGTCCGTCTGCAACTGTCCCACCTAATTCTTGACGTCGTCTTTTTATGGCACACTTGATTAAGTAAGCCTAATTTCAATCATGTTAGCCAAACTGCCAAGGTTAAGCGAGACACCAATTCGCTTTTTCTTTCCATATGTGGCAGAGACGAAAGCAAACGAATCCGTTTTGAAAGCGCCGACGGAAACACCGACAGTATGCCGCACTCTCAGCATCCGCGCATCGCCGTCATTGCCGACGCGCATTTTCACGATCCTTATGCCGATTATGGTTTTGCCGGAATCGTGCAGGGAGGCGGCCGTGTGACCTTCAGGCTGTTGGCCGATACCGCCCGGTCGACACGTGTCTTCAACGAGAGCTACTTTGCGCTTCACCACGCGCTCGACGGGCTCGCAGAAAGCGGCATCCGTCATGTGGTGCTGCTTGGCGATTATTCCGACGATGGGCAGGTGGAAACCGTCAAGGCTGTCAAAAAGGTACTCGACGGTTATGCGGCACGATATGGCATGCGCTTCTACGCGACCGTCGGCAATCACGACATCTTCGGCGCGGCCGGCCGCCACCGCGCCAAGCGGTTCATGAACGAGGACGGCAGCTACAGCGTTGTCAGCAGCGATCCGCAGGTGCGCGACCGGGGCGCCCGGTCGATCGTCGGCAGCGATCGCATGTATTGCCAGGGTTATCCAGACGGGCTCGATGCCGTGGGGGACTTCGGGTTTTTTCCGCGACCCGGCGACCTTCATTGGGAGACGCCGTTCGGTAAGGATGGCGATCCGTCGGCGCGGCTTTACGACGTACATTCGCCGGATGGGAAAACCACCCGCTCGCTGATGGACGCTTCCTATCTCGTTGAACCGTTCCCCGGCGTCTGGCTGTTGATGATCGATGCCAATGTCTTCGTTCCCGTCGATGGCGTCGTGCCGGGCGAGGCGGGAGACCTTGCCGACAGCACGAGCGCCGGGTGGAACGCCATGCTGACGCACAAGCGGTTTGTCTTTGACTGGATGAAAGACGTTTCGGCGCGGGCGCGCCGGTCGGGCAAAAGCCTTCTGGCTTTCTCCCACTATCCCGTGCTCGATCCTCTCGACGGAACAACGGACGAAGAAGTTTCCTTGCTTGGCCGGACGGGCATGTCTGAGCGCATTCCGGTTGCGGCCGTTGCCGAAGCCCTGATCGAGGCGGGCATCGACATACACTTCAGCGGGCATCTGCATGTCAACGACACGGCGCAGTATCGTCACGGCAGTCGGTTCCTGGTCAATGTGGCGATGCCGTCGCTCGTTGCCTTTCCGGGCGCCTACAAGGTCATCACCATCGGCGAACGCCATCTCGATATAGAGACAGTCGGGATCGAGGACATGCCATTGAACCCCGAGCTGCGGCAGACCTACGACCGGGAGATCGTGCCGTCGGGGCTCGATGCGGGCGGCATGCTCGACGCCAGCGACTATGGCGGCTTCCTGTTCGAGCATCTCGGCCATCTGGTCGGGCGGCGTTTCCTCAAGCGCGAATGGCCAAAGGATATGGCAGCGCTGGTCCGCAGCGTCGACCTTGCCGATCTGGCGGCGCTGGCTCTGATGGACAAACCGGTGGCGTTGGATGACGCCGTCGGCGCAACTGCGGCTGCCCGCAACGACAGGGTACTGCAAGGCCGCCTCGTGGCCCGCTTGAAAAGCGCCGGCGCAAGACCTGAATTGCTGCGCGACATTTCCGCGATGGATTTCCTGGCCGACTGGTATCGGCTGCGCATGGGGAGCGACCTTGCGCTCGACTGGATCACTGAGGAGCGAATGGCGCTTTATCGGGCGGTGGGACGTCTCTACGCCGTCGTCGATCTGGCCGACGCGAATGCGGCGCAGGCGCGCTTTGCCCTGATCTTCCGGATGTTCGAGAAATCCCTGTCCGGTCTGCCGTCCGGCAATTTCCGTATCGACCGGATGACGGGGGCCATCAGTGCGGGGGACGCGATGGCGAATGCTTGGCTGGAGAGGCTCGGGGGCAGCTGAGTTTCGGCGCCCTGAATGCGACTTGCCAACAATCGCCGAGGCTTACTCGGCCTTGCGGGCGCGGCTTCTAGCCTCGGACAATTCGCTGGTCGTATGGCTCAAACGGTCGGCCAGCACGCGCATGATCTCGATAGTGATTTCGGGGAAATCGGTCAGGAGCTTGAGGAAGTGTTCCTTGCGGATGCGGAGGGCTTCCACCGCTGTTGTCGTCTGCACCGTGGCCGTTCGCGAGACATCGCAAAGGATGGCGATCTCGCCGACGATGGAATTGGTTTCGACTTCGGCGATCTTGATTGGCCCTGTCGAGGAGTCCACCAGGATGTCGGCCTTGCCCGCCAGCACGACATAGGCCGCGTCGCCAGTGTCGCCCTGATGGAAGATGGCCTCGCCCGGATTGTAGCTGACACGGTCCGACGTGAAGGCGAGAAGCTTCAGTTTTCCCGGCTCGACATTCGAAAACAGCGGCACCCGCCGCAGCATTTGAACTTCATCCTTCAGAAGCATTTCCGTGCCCATTCCCCATTTTCCTCCTTCCGAGATCAGGCGCCGGTGATGTTCACCGTGCTACCGTTTGGAAGGATGTCCCTGCCTGCACCGCACTGCACGCATGGACTTTGCCTTTGGCATTATGATGACACAAGTTCCTTAAAGATACCGTTATTCTCAACAAGTGCCGCATGCGTCCCGTCCTCCACCAGCATGCCCCTGTCGAAGACCAGGACACGATCGAAAAGGCTCGACAGCGCGGTATTCGAAAGTACCCAGACGACCGCTGGATCGCGTCCGTCGCGGCGCACCAGCTTCAGCACGTCGCGGACGATTTCATCCTGAAGACGGTGGTCGAGACCGGGTAACGGACGGTTAAATATATAATAATCCGAACGGCGCACCAGTGCACGCGCCAGATTAAGCTTCTGCCGCTGCACGGCGGTCAAGCGCTTGCCGCCGGCGCCGAGATTGAAGTCCAGGCCGATATCAATCACGTTCTCCAGGAGGCCGAGCGAGTTCAACAGCGAGCTGACGATCGAACGAATGCGCTTCGAACCGTCGGAATGCTTGTGACTGATGCGGCCGAACAGGATGTTGTCCATCAGGCTTGCGGAGGCCAGGTAGCGTTCCGGGTCATAGCGCTCGATGTCGCCGCGCATGCTCTCAGGCAGGCCGTCATGGAACTGGCGGCGGACATCGACGATCTTCGCCATCAGCTCGGGGGTCAGGAGACCGAAACGATGCCGCGGCTCGATGTAGCGGAAGCTCAGGCGAATGATGGCGCTTTTTTCATCCTCGGAGGCCGCATCGAAGCCCTTGCCCGTGAGTTTCTGCAGCAGCAGCTGATACTCCGGAATGTCGTCCGCCGTCATGAAGGTGAGCTGTTGGAAGAACGGGTGATCCGGCGGCAGGTCGGCAAAAAGTTCCACCGCGTTTTCGGCGATGCTGTAACCCATGTCGAACATGATACGGTCGAGGCCGGTGCGGCCGACCACGGAGCGGAAATAGGCGTTTTTTCCGATCGCCTTGCCGATGAATGCCTGACCGGTTGCCGTGCCGAACAGAAGGTTTTCGCCGACGGTTGCCTCGGTGTTGTAGGCTCCCGGCTCGAAGGAAACAACGAGGCTGCTGAGGCCCGCTTCCTCAAGCTCCTCGCGAAGGGCATGACGCATCTCGACGATGCCTTCGGCAAGGCCAGGATGATCGTTGGGAGACACGGTGCTGCGCAGCGCGAGGTCGAGAATGTCCTTGGATAGCTGGACGGTATCCAGCACCGACAGGACCGGCGTAAACAGATCTTCCCGGTCCGTTGCATCGGCGGACTGATAGTCGATCCAGTCGCCGTTGACGTCGTAGTCCGGGTTTCCGGCCATCCGCGCTTCGTTGATCTCCCATTTGCGATGGGCGGCACCGCTGCCCTCATAGCTGGCGTCCTTCAGCGGCGCGTGCTTCAGCCCATAGAGCAGGTTGTCGCGCAGGCTCCCGTAGAAGAAATAGGCATCCGCCGAAACATAGGAGATGCCGCGTCCGGTGATCGATTCCGGCAGCTCCAGAAGGTCGTCGCCGCCGGCGGTAACCTTGCCGCTCTCGGGCCAGGTCAGCCGGCCAAAGGCTTCGGCCAGCATGTCGCCGCCGCCGGCAGCGCCGCCGACGATCGCCACCGTCTCGCCGGGATGGATCTGCACGGAAACGCGCTCCAGAAGCTTGGCCCCGCTATCGTCAGCAAGCGACAGGTTGACCGCCGCCAGAGGATGTTTCATCGAACCGGCATTGTCGATGGCGACTGCCTGAACGGACGGATCGATCGTCCGCTCGACGCTGAACTGCTCGATGACCTGAACGTATTTCACCTGGACGTCCTGACGGGTCTGATCCCAGTCGATGAGGTCCTTCAGCGGACCGGGCAGGTCCTTGTAGGCGCTGATCACCGCGACCAACTGGCCGATGTCGAGGCGACCCTGCAGCGCCAGATAACCGCCGATGCAGTAGAACAGGAACGGTGTCAGCTGGGCGAGGAAATTGTTGATGAACTTGACCAGGAATTTCCACTGGTAGAGGTCGTAGCGGATCTTGAAGATGCGGCCGAGGCGCGAGGCGATATCGGCGCGCTCGTAGTTCGATGTATCATAGGCGTGGATCGTGCCGATGCCGTCGACGATTTCGCTGACACGGCCGGCAAGTTCGCGCGCCGTGATCTGGCGTTCGCGGCCAAGCACCAGCAGGCGCCGGCGCATGCGCGGAATGATCAACGCCTGGACGCCGACCATGACGGCCGCGATCAACCCGAGCCAGACATTTTGCATGAAGATGAAGAACAGCGCCGTCAGCGCCTGCCCACCGAGCAGCGCCGGCTGAACGAATGCGTCGCCGGTGAAGCCGCCAAGCGGCTCGACCTCGTCCTTCACCATGCTGGAGACTTCCGCCCCCTTCATGCGCTTGAACTGGCTGGGCGGGAAACGCAGGATGCGGTCGACGAGTTCGAAGCGGATGCGCCGCAGCAGCCGTTCGCCGAGACGCCCCTTGTAGGTGTTGATGTAGAATTTGAAGAGGCCGTTGATGATCACCAAACCCAGGAACACGAGGCTGAGTGCGAACAGCGTCTGCATGCGCGTCAGCTCGATGCCGCCAAACAGCGTGACCGGCCCGAGCCAGGGCAGGTCGAAGCTCAGGTTCATGAAGGTTTGCGTGGCGCCCGGTTGATCGAAACCCTGGCCCTGGATGGGGCCGTTGACGATCTGCTTGGGTAGGTCGAACGACAGGAAATAAGGCACCATCGAGACTGCCACGACCAGCAGAATCCAGAGCTGCTGACCGCGCGTATGGGTCCAGATATATCGGGAGAGACGTTTTTCCATGGGCGGGTTCAACTGACCGAATTGCGGGTGTCGAGGACATAGAAGCGCCGGGCTGCATAGGGTGTGCCAGCGACCTCGGGATCGTGGAGGTGAAGATCGAACTGCCCGCGGACTTTGACCGATGGCCGGCTGACGATATGCGGCACCTGTGACGCAGCACGTTCGAGCTCCGGCGCATATTCGATGACGACGGTCCTGGCATTATCGATCAGCGAGAGCAGTAGCGCTCCAAGCGCGTCCTTGTGGCCGAAAGGCTTCAGCGAATAGCCGAGCATGACCAGGCCGTAGCTGCCGGGCTGATAGTGATAGTCGATCTGCTGGAACTTGGCCTGGATATGCCGCACATGGCACTGCCGACCGTTCAGTTCATGCGCCTCATAAGCCTCGGTCTTCGGATCGACGGCGGTCACCGACAGCGGATGATGGGTGAGGTAGGGCGTCACGGGCCGGATATGGCCACCGATCTCCAGGACGTGCGGGCAGTCGCGCATGAAATGCGCGGCAAAGACCTGTCGCATGGTCGCGCCTATTCCTGCCAGATGCGGTATGTCCTTTCCTGCCTCCAGGCCTTCAGAAACGGAGACGGCATCCTTCAGGTTGACTTGCATTCCTTGCACTCCAGAAAAGTCCAGACTACAACACGCGCATGATGAAAACCACCCGAACAAACGAAGCAAACACAACAGATTGGCACGAAAGTGCCTTCGATATCATCCGCGGTCTGGCCGCCTATACGGGAAGCTCTCTGGTCGAAGGTCTTGCGAAAGTCGTCGCCGAATATCCGGACGCGGACCTTGGTACGGCCTTCAACCACAAGCAGGTTGGAAGCAAGATATGGGCACGCGACAGGTTGTTTGAAAGCCTTGGCGGAAAATTTAAGCACATCGTCGTTCTCGGCGGCTGGTACGGCGTGCTGTCGGGAATGTTTTTCGACGACAACCGCTTCGAAATCGGGCTGATCGAGAGCGTCGATATCGATCCGCAGGTCGCAGAGGTGGCCGAGACGCTGAACGCTAAGGCCGGAGAGCATTTTCGCGCCATCACCCGCGATATGTACGCGCTCGATTACAGGGCCTCCGGGGCTGATCTGGTGATCAACACCAGTTGCGAGCACATCGCCGATCTTCCGGCATGGCTGTCTCTGCTGCCGCGCGGCACGCAGGTCCTGTTGCAGTCGAACGATTATTTCAGCGAGCCGACGCACATCAACTGTGTGCCGACGCTTGAAGCCTTCCAGCAACAAACGGCGCTCAGCCGCGTTGCCTTTGCCGGCTCGCTGGCGATGAAGAAATACACCCGCTTCATGGTTATCGGCACCGTCTGATTGCAGATCAGAGGAGGCCGCGTAGAATTTCCGCGGTGCGGTGCGCGCCATCGAGATCGAGCGCGTGCGGCCGACGGCTGGAAGCTGTGAGCGCCGATTCGATCGCCTGCGTAATGCTTGCCGGCGACAGCGCGTCCTCGGTGAGGACATGGGCGAGCCCCAGCTTTTCGAGGCGTTCCGCCCTGACCGTCTGTTCGGTTTCGCCGCCGGCGGTGAAGGGGATGAGCAAGGGATGGCATCCGGCACGCAGAATGTCGCAGACCGTATTATAGCCCGCTTGTGACACAGACAGTTTGGCGCCCCTGAGAAGGCTCGCGAAGTCCGGGCGGAACCGATAGACGCTGACATGATCCGGCGCATCCGCCGAGATCGCATCGAAATCGGATTGCATGAGATTGGGACCAGTGATCAGGGCCCACGACAAGGGCTTGTCGATCGACTTTGCTGCTTCGAGGCCAGCGCGGATCAGGGCATTGCCGACCGCGCCGCCGCCGGCCGATACGATGACGTCGAACCGCTCCGCCGGTTCTGCGGGGGGCGGTGCCGCGACGAGGCCGGTATAGACGACCTTGCCGGCGATCTCGGCTGAAAGTGGAAACGTATCTTCCAGCCGGGCGAAGGCCGGATCTCCGTGAACGAGGACCCGGTCGAAATATTTTTTCAATACAGCGACTGTTTCCTCGTCGCGGCCGAGCTTGGAACGCTCCTGCAGGATATCGCGCAGCGACGTCACGACCATGGGTCTGTCGTCCATCGCGGCGATTTCGTCGAGGAGCGGCAGAAGCTCGAAGCGGACCTGGCGGCGGCCGAAGGGAAAGGCTTCGATCATGACGATGTCCGGCCGGTTGTTCCGGAATGCCGTCAGCAACAGATCGCGGCGGTTGTCCTTGAACGCGTCATCGACCGGGTTGCCGTCGATATCGGCAAGCCCGGAAAAGCCGGCGTTACTGGCGGTGATCGGTGGCAAGGCGATGTGGTGCACCTGTGGTCCGGGGAAACCCGGGACTGGCGTTCCGCCCGTTGCCACGGTCACCTCGAAACCATCCGCGGCAAGCGCCCCGGCAATGCGGCTGGCGCGCGCAAGATGCCCGATGCCGAGCAGGTGCTGGACATAGAAAAACACGCGCGGCGGCGACGTCCGGCCACTGGTCATTGCGCTGCCTGCCATTCGGTCTCGAAGAGGGTTTTCAGCTGGCCGATGCTGGTGTGATGGTCGAATTCCCGGCGCACGGTTCGTTCCGCCGCTTCGCCCAGCCGTTGACGCAGGGCTGGATCGCGAATGGCCTTTTCCAGCGCGTGAGCGAAGGCTTGCGGGGCCTCCGGTGGCACCACCAGGCCGTTTTCGCCATCGACGAGCAATTCCGGTACGCCGGAAATGTTCGTCGATACGCAGACCAGCGCCTGGCTCGCTGCTTCGACCAGCACATTCGGCAATCCATCACGGTCACCGTCTGCCGTGATGCGGCAGGCGAGGGCGAAAATGTCGGCTTTGCGGTAGTGCTGAAGCACGTCCGTTTGCGACAGTGATCCGTGCCACACGACTTTACCCGCAATGCCGAGTTTGGCCGCCAGCGCCTGAAGCCCCTTCAACTGTTCGCCACCGCCGATATGTTCGAATTGCCAGTTGAGCTCGCGGGGCAGCAGGCTGAGCGCCCGCAGCAAAATGTCGAAGCCCTTTTTCTCGACGGCACGGCCGACACTGATGATCGAAACGGGCGCGTCCGGCCGCGAGCCGTCAGAGGGTGGCCGGATGCCGTCAAACGCGCCGAAGCGGCTGAGGTCCAGGCCGTGATAGCTCAGATGCACGTGCGGCTTGCCGCCGGCAAGATGTCGCAGATGCTCAAATCCCGTCTGCGTGCAGGTCACCGTCCAGCGCGTGCTCGCGAGCTTGCCGGCAAGTTCCCATTCGGGCGAGGTCCAGATGTCCTTGGCATGGGCCGAGCAGGTCCAGGCGATCCCCTTGATCGTGCTGGTGTAACGGGCAACGGAGGCCGGCGTGTGGATAAAATGGGCGTGCAGCCATTCGCCGCCCTTTGGCCACTCGGCGGCAAGGACCGTCGCCTGGCCGAAGCGACGCAGCCGGTTGCGTGTCCGGTCGCGCCAGAGATCGGACAGGAACGCCGGAAGGCTGCGCCAGAAACCGGGTTTCGCAAGGCAGTGTGCGAAGGCGCGGGCGACCCGCAAAGGCTCGTCGTGCAGATATTCAGGAAGATAGTGGACCGGCGCGCGGATTTCGTCGTGCACGGGGTGGCGCTTCTCGTCCGTCGGGCGGCGTAACGCCACCAGCGCCAGTTCAAAGCCGGCCCGTTCCAATCCAAGCAGTTCCTGGGCGATGAAGGTTTCCGAAAGGCGCGGATATCCCTTAAGCACCACGACGATCTTGCGACGTTGCGTCAAAGTGAAGTCATCCCTTCAGGGCGGTCAGATGCTCGTGTTCACGACGACCGAGCCATTCTCCAACGATCTGCGATATATTGGCAAGACCTTCAAGCGTCATGCCAGAAGCGCTTTTCGACGGCGGGTGTCGGTCCGGCAGGGTCTTGAGAGCCGCGGCAAAGCGCATCGGGTCTCTGGCTTCCTCCGGCCGCAGCATGTCGATCAACCCCAGTTCGGCGGCGCGGCTGGCGCGGATCAATTGCTCTTCGCGCGGCATCACGCGTGGCACGATGAGCGCCGGCTTGTCGAAGGAAAGGATCTCGCAATAGGTATTGTAGCCGCCCATGGCAACGACGGCCTTGGCGCCGGCGATCAGTTCTTCCATCCGGTTGTCGAATTCGATCACCTCGAGATAGGGGATCTTCGCGCATTTGATGATCAGCTTGTGCCGCTGTTTCGCCGGCATATAGGGGCCGAGCACGATCAACGACTTGTGCGTCAGCGTCGGATCTTCCTGATAGGCGTCGATCACGTCGTGGATCAGATCGGAGCCGTCTCCGCCGCCGCCAGTGGTCACCAGGATGTACTCGCCTTTCGGCTTGTGCTCGGATTCAACGTCCTGCGAGACGCTTCTCTGCAGGAAGCCGACGAAATCCATCTTCGCCCGAACATGCGGGGGAACGTCGAGCCCAACGAGCGGATCATAGAAATCCGGCGGGCCATAGACCCAAATGTTGTCGTAGAACTGGCCGATCTTGCGCATCACGTCGTTGGCTTTCCACTCCGCATCGAGCAGATGCGGTGCGTCCATGACCTCGCGCAAGCCGAGAACCAGAGTCGTTCCCTGTTTTTTCAGATAGGCGAGGGTCTCTTCGACTTCGCCCTGCAGGCCCAGCGGCTCCTTGTCGACGATGAAGATATCCGGCTGGAAGGTCTCGGCTGTGTGGCGGATGATCGACTTGCGCATCTTCAGCGTCTCGTGCAGGTCGATATGCCGGTCCATCGAGGTGTATTCGCCGTTGCGCAGCTTGATGATGCTCGGGATCTTCACGAAATCGACGCGGGCGCGATAATCGAAGGCACCGGCGATGGTGGCGCCGGAGATGATCAGGATGTTGACGCCGCGATAATCCTCGACCAGTGAATGCGCGATGGTGCGACACCGCCGCAGATGACCGAGGCCGAACGTGTCGTGGCTGTACATCAGGATCCGGGCGTCTTCGATCCGGCGGGTCATGAGCGGAGCCTCTTGTCTCCCCTCGCATTGCCCATCTTCCTCAGCATATCAGGTTCCACTTCACTTATAGGGGTCGGCAGCATCGCGAAGACCGTCGCCCAGGAAATTGAACGCGAGAATCACGAGGATGACCGGAATGGTTGGAAACAACAGCCAGGGATAAAAAGCAATGACGCTGACGCTGCGGGCTTCCGTCAGCAGAATGCCCCAGCTCGTGATCGGCGGGCGAAGGCCCAGGCCCAGGAAGCTGAGTGCGGTTTCGCCAAGGATCATGCCGGGGATCGACAGCGTCGCCGTTGCGATCAGGTGCGACATGAAACCGGGGACGAGGTGACGGCCGATGATGCGGCTCGAACCTGCGCCCATGAGCTGCGCTGCCAGAACATAATCTTCTTCACGCAGCGCCAGCAGCTTCGAGCGCACGGCACGCGCGAGGCCCGTCCAGTCGAGCAGGCCGAGAATGGCCGTGATGCCGAGATAGATGAGGATCGGGCTCCAGGTCACCGGCATTATCGCAGCAAGCGCCATCCAGAGCGGAATGCTCGGGATGGACTGCAGCACCTCGATGATGCGCTGGACCACCAGGTCGAAAATGCCGCCGTGATAACCGGCGAGACCGCCAATGACGATGCCGAGCACGAAGCTCATGGTGATGCCGAGCAGGCCGATGGTCAGCGATATGCGGGCCCCGTAAAGAATGCGCGACAGCACGTCGCGACCGAGGCGGTCGCTTCCGAGCAGGAACATCTGCCCATCCTTGGCCGGGCAGATCAGATGCTTGTCGGCTTCGAAAAGGCCCCAGAACCGGTAGCTGTCGCCGCTGCAGAGGAATCGGATCGGCTCGACCCTGTTCACATCGTCCGTGTAGATGCGGCGCAGCGTGTCCATGTCGAGCGTCATAGTGCGACCATAGACGAACGGTCCGACGAAATTGCCGTCATGGAAGAGATGAACCCCCTGCGGCGGCGAATGGATGAAATCGACGTTGCGCGTGTGCAGGTTATAGGGCGCCAGGAATTCGACGATGGTAATGATCGCGTAGAGGAAACCGAGGAAATAGAGCGAGTACAGCGCCAGGCGATGTTTCTTGAATTTCCACCACATCAGCCGGGTTTGCGACGCCTGATAGACGCGCGATTGCTCCTCGCTCATCACATCGACGGAATGCGGGTCGAAGGGCGCGGTCGATACGTAGTGCGCCAGCGGCGCGCCGGATTCGGGGAGGGATATCGTCACTTGGTGCTACCGCCTTGCAGTCTGATGCGCGGATCGAGCAGGGCAAGCGCAATGTCCGATATAAGCACACCGATCACCGTAAGGAACGCCAGG
This sequence comes from Pararhizobium sp. LjRoot235, assembly GCF_964254145.1. NCBI lineage: Bacteria > Pseudomonadati > Pseudomonadota > Alphaproteobacteria > Hyphomicrobiales > Rhizobiaceae > Pararhizobium > Pararhizobium sp. LjRoot235. The sequence continues at coordinate 1,287,118 of NZ_CAXUSP020000001.1, forward strand.
AACATCAGGAACGAACCGGCAAGATACATATCCTGACTTTGCAACGCTTTTATCAGCATGGGCCCCGTTGTTTCGAGAGACAGAACGATGGCGGTGATTTCGGCGCCGGAAATGATCGCCGGCAGGATCGAACCGATATCCGAGATGAAGAAGTTGAGTGCCATGCGCAGCGGGTATTTGACCAGCGCACGGAACGGATGCAAGCCCTTGGCGTGTGCCGTCACGACATATTGTTTTTGCAGCTCGTCGAGCAGATTGGCGCGCAGCCTTCGGATCATGCCGGCGGTGCCGGCCGTGCCGACGATCAGCACCGGGATCCAGAGATGCTCCAGGATCGACTTCGTCTTGTCCCAGCTCATCGGTTCGGCAAGGTATTTCTGGTCCATCAGGTGACCGATGGAGGTGCCGAACCAGATATTGGCGAAATACATCAGGATCAGCGCGAACATGAAGTTCGGAATGGCGATGCCGATCAGGCCGAGGAAGGTCAGCCCGTAATCGCCCCAGCTATATTGATGGGTGGCGGAATAGATGCCGATCGGGAAGGCGACCAGCCAGGTGAACAGGATGGTGACGAAGGAGACCAGCACGGTCAGCCACAGGCGGTCGCCGACAACTTCGTTGACGGGAAGCTGATATTCGAAGGAATAGCCGTAGTCGCCTTGCAGCATACCGGCAACCCAATGGAAATAGCGCAGCACCGGCGGGCGGTCGAAACCGTATTGGGCGCGCAACTCCTCGATCTCCGCCATGTCCACCGCTTCGCCCTGGGCACGCAGTTCGGAGATGTAGCTTTCGAAATAGTCGCCCGGCGGCAGTTCGATGATCGTGAAGACCAGCGCGGAGATGATCAGCAGCGTCGGGATCATCGCCAGAATGCGCCAGAATATGTAACGCAACATGATCAGCTAACCTCGCTGCTGTACCAGAAGGTATCCGGCATATAGACCCCGAGATAACAGGTCGGATCGAAGCCGTAGAGGCCTTTTTCGGGAATATTGCGCAGATAAGAGGAATGGAGCACCGGCTGAAGCGTGGCGTTGACGATGCCGATCGAAAATACGTTCTGCGTGTAGATATCGAGCATTTCGTGCCAGATGCGCGTTCTTTCGGCGGTGTCGACGGTCTTGCGCCATTCCTTCAAAAGCTCGACCAGCGCAGCCGCTTCCGGCAGTTCCGGCGCATGGCCGCTCTGCTCGAGGGAAAGATAGTACATGCCCCAGACCGGCCATTGCAATTGGTCGTCGGCGCTCGGTGCAAGGCGCCCCGGGTTCATGTCCGCCGTCGGCACCCCGTTTTCGAGGCCGTTCCACATGGACATCACGATGTCGCCGCCCATCGCGCGGCTGCGGAAAACGTCGCGCTGCGATGTCTTGATGAAAAGCGAGAAGCCGATTTTCATCCAGTGATCCTTGATCAGCTCCAGAACATCGGTTTCGAGCGTGCTTTCGCCGGCGGTCTCAATGACGATCTGTGCCTCGCGCCCGTCCGGCAGAAGACGAATGCCGGCGCTGTTTTTCCGTACAAGGCCGACGTCGTCCAGCAGGGCATTGGCCTGGTCCGGATCGTGGCTGGCCCAGGCCGAGGCATATTCGGGCTTGAACAGCGGGCTTTCCGGAAGGATCGTGTCGGCACTTTCCTTGCCGAGCCCATAGAAGCTGACCATGTTGATCTCGTGCCGGTCAATCGCGAGCGAAAGCGCCCGGCGCACTCGCACGTCCCAGAACAGATCGCGCCACACCTTGTCGCTGCAGTTGAGGTTGGGCAACAGGGCGATACGGGAGCCCTCCGTTCTCTTCCACAGGTTTACTTTCACCGGGTAGCGTTTTTCCGAGTCCTTGAAAAACGCATAGTCGGAGAAGTCGACACCCGTCGACTGAAGGTCGCTCTCGCCAGCTCCAGTTTTGGCCGGGATGATTTCGGACGAGCTGATGCTGAGCAGGAAGCGATCGACATAGGGCAGTTGCAGTCCGTTTTCGTCCACCCGGTGAAAGAAGGGATTGCGCTCGAAAACGAATTGCTCGGCCGGCGGCGCAGTTCTGTTGACCCACGGATCGAGGGTCGGCAGATCGGGGTTTTCAGGCCGATATTGCCGCGACATCTTGATGTGCAGATCGGCCCATTTCTTGACGCGATACTGTTTCATCAGGGCCGAGAGACGGAATTCGTCCTGATATTTCTTGTGAAAATGTCGCATGTAGGCAGACGGCAGGAGCAGGATGATCGGGGACGCGGCTGCAAGGCCCGGCAGGAAGTCCGGGTTCGGCGCGCTCCAGCTGTAGCGGACGGTCAATTCGTCCAGAACCTCGAACACGGGTGGTTTTCCGTCGGCGAGAAGCTCGCGCTGAACGCCGCCCTTGCGCAGACTCTTGTCGAGAATCACATCTTCCCACGTATAGCGGAAATCCTCGGATGTCAGATAGCTGCCGTTCGACCAGCGGTGGCCGTCCCGTATCTTGAACGTGAAAATGCGGCCTTCCTGGACATCGAAGCTTTCCAGGATATCCGGTTGGAATTGCAGGTTCTCGTCGTAGCCGATCAGACGGGAATAACCGTTGATCGTCATCAGCCGGATATCCTTCTGGCTGCCGATCAGCATGCGAACGGTTCCGCCGTATTTGCCGGGCTCGCGGCCCATGGCGGCAAGATTGACGCGGCGCGGATTTTTGGGAATCCTCTCGCTGAGAACCGGCAGCGTCTGCGCCCGCAGGTAGGGTCGCAGATATGCAGGCTCGGGCGTGGCGTGGCTGGTGCCGGGAACCAGCACGGAGGCAAGCATGCCGAGTGTCGTTCTGCGGGTAATCACGGTCGCAACTCCCTCACGTCGGCGTTTCGCCGCGCAAGGACCAGATGGCCGTCGCCAAGATCCGCCGTCGCTAGAACGCCCTCATCTCCCTCGTCGGAGAACTGTTTGCCCCAGCTGCGCGTATCGGAGGCACCGCTCGGGTCGAGCATGGAAAAGTCGAGCGGCCGGTCAAGATCGGGAAAGGGTACGGCGGCAAGCAGGGACTTCGTATAGGGATGGACCGGCGCGCGCATCAGAATCTCGCGCGGAGCGATCTCGACGATCCGCCCGCCGCACATGACGGCGATGCGGTCGGCCATGTAGTCGACGACCGCGAGGTTGTGCGAGATGAAGAGATAGGTGAGGCCCAATTCTTTCTGCAGGTCCTTCAAAAGGTTGAGAATCTGCGCCTGAACGGAAACGTCGAGCGCCGAGACGGGCTCGTCGCAGATCAACAGGTCCGGTCCGAGAGCCAGTGCCCTCGCGATACCGATGCGTTGCCTTTGGCCGCCGGAGAAGCTGTGCGGATAACGGTTGAGATGACGCTCGTTGAGGCCGATCGCCTTGAGCAAGGCCTTGACTGTCTCGACGCGCGACTTGCCGCTGCCGCGTCCATGGATCTCGAGCGGTTCGCTCAGGATATTCTGCACCGTCATGCGTGGCGACAGCGAGGAGACCGGGTCCTGGAACACCATCTGCACCTTGGTGCGCAGTGCCTGCAGGCCACCGCCCTCGGCATTCAGAACGTCGATCGGGCCGTCGCTGCTGTTGAGCATGACCGCGCCTCTATCCGGTGTCACGGCCCGCATCAGGATCTTGCTGACCGTCGTCTTGCCGCAGCCGCTTTCGCCGACGAGCCCGAGGCATTCGCCACGCATGATGTCGAAGCTGACACCGTCCACCGCCTTGGTCACCGTTGCGGTATCCTTAATCAGCCAGCTCGATTTGCGGGTGCTGAAGGTCTTGCTGATGTCGCGCACCGAGAGCAGAACGTCGGGCTTGACGGGTTGGACATGGGCGACGAGCTTCTGCTTTCCGAGCAGGTTGCTGGTATTGACCGGCACCTCGCGCAGGGCTTTCAGGCGTTCTCCCGGCTTCATGTCGAAATGCGGTACGGCGGCCATCAGGCCCTTGAGGTAGGGGTGTGCAGGCTTGCGGAAGATGGTTTCGACCGGTCCTGCTTCCATGACCTCGCCATGATAGATCACCACCACCTCATCGGCGACGTTGGCGACGACGCCGAGATCATGGGTGATCAGCAGCATCGCCATGTTCAGCTTGGTCTGCAAGTCGCGCAGCAATTGCAGGATCTGCGCCTGGATGGTCACATCGAGCGCCGTCGTCGGCTCGTCGGCGATCAGAAGCGAGGGATTGCAGATCAGCGCCATGGCGATCATCGCACGCTGGCGCATGCCGCCCGACAGCTCGAAGGGATACATGTCGAAGGCGCGCGATGGCTTGGCAAATCCGACCAGTCCGAGCATTTCCTCGGTGCGCTCGCGCCGATCCCGGCCTGACTTGTCCGTGTGGATTTTCAGGGATTCGCTGATCTGGTTGCCGATCGTATGCAGCGGAGACAGCGAGGTCATCGGTTCCTGGAAGATCTTGCCGATACGATTGCCGCGCAGGTTGCGGATGTCTCGCCCGTCGCGGGGCATCTGCAGAAGATCGCTTGGTCTTTCCCCCGCCGCCGGGTCGCAAAAGAGGATGCGGCCGCTGCAGGACGCCGTCTTCGGCAGGATGCCCATCACAGCCTGGCTGATGACGGACTTGCCCGAGCCGGACTCGCCGACCAGAGCCGTCACCTTGCCAGGCAGCACGCGCAGGCTCGCCTTGCGTACGGCGTCGATCTGCCCGCCGAGCATCGCGAACGAGATACTCAAATCCTCGATCCGCAACAGGTCCGCGCCTGAATTCATGCCAGCAGGTGTCCTTGTTTCACGGCGGCTCGCGATTACGCAAGGCTCGCCTCCGGGTAGAGGCCCGGCTTCATCATAGCGAGACTATCGCACGGAATTTGGCGTGTCCATGACCTTCGGCTGGTAAAGTGTGCACGGATATAGCGGTGGCAGTCAAACGCTTGCGAACGAAAAAACAGCAATCATTCGAATGGGATCGTGCTGTGCTGCAGCGCGCGAAGGCGATTGGCGCGCGGGCCGATAGCCTTCGTCCCTACTGCAGCAGCTTGTTCCAGAGGAGTTCGCGCGGCTGGGCTTTCTTCTTGTTGTTGCGGTAGAGCAGCATGACCTGCTCCGCCTCTGAGCGCGTCTCCAACGATCGGCCCTGCATGGCCTCGCCATTGTCCTGCTTCATGATCTCGTCTCCGGGCAGAAGCACCGCGACCTTCTGGCCGACGCCGCGCAACTTCTCGTGGCCAAGCGTGACCCAGTCGCCGCCGCAATAGGTGGCAAAGGACTGGCTGGCGATGATGGGCTTGGAATATTTCTTCGTCAGCCCCTGCAGCCGCTCGACCTCGTTGACCGCCGCCCCGAAGGCAGAAAAGGTCAGGCGGTCGTTGAGACCGACATTACCGAACATGACGTTGCCGACATGCAGTCCGATGCCGTATTTGACGTCGGCAAGACCTTGCTGACGCCGGTCGGCGTTGAGTTCCGTCATACGCGCCGTTGCCTGGCGAACTGCTGCCATCGCGGCCAAGGCTGCGACTCGGGATGGCTCGCGGTGACGGCCGCAGGGATAGACCGCGAGAAAGCCGTCGCCGAGGAAACTCAGGATTTCGCCGCCATTGCGGCTGAACGGCGTGGCGATTGCATCGAAGAACTGGTTGAGCGTATCGATGTAGACCTGCCGGCCTTCCTTCTCCGCAAGCACGGTTGATTGACGCATGTCCGCCATGACGAGTGCGGCGCGGATGGTCTCGACATCGCCGCGGCGGGTCTGGCCCGACAGCACACGCTTGCCGGCATTTTCACCGAGATAGGTGGTGAGCATGTTGTCGGCGAGTTTGCCGAGAACGGCCATCTTGGCTGCCACGGCCAGGCTGTTCTGGATGCGCAATAGCGCCTCTATGACATTGTCGCTAAAGCCGCCATGCGCATCGGTGGACCACGAGCCGATCATGCCCTGGCCGGAAGTCTCGCCGAAAGATTGCACGAACGCGATGTAATCGGTGACGCCCATTTCCTTCAAATCGTCGAAGATCGGGAATTCGGACGGGCTCGTCGGATCGATCTGCCGGCGCATGTGGTCGAGATTGTTGCTGAGCAGATAATAATAGGGGCTGAGAAGGAAACGATCGGGTTTGTCGCCGTTGGAGTCAGCGCGGTAGCCCTCGACGGTGACGCCCTGGCCACGCAGCCAGGTGAACCCCAGCGCGTCGTAGAGAGGGTGCAGCATCGAGAAGCTCAGGTGAACCCGATTGAGCGGCAAGCCGGCTGCTGCCAGCCTTTCGCAGAAGCCCGTCACCACCGTTTCGAGATTTTCACCGTTGAGGGCAGACTGCTGCAGCCAGTTCGATACGCGCTCCAGCAGGTGAATGGAAACATTCGTCTCGTGGATGTCCATAGCGTGTCTTGCCGCTTTCTTAAAAGAAATCCGGCAGTTCGCCGACCCGGTACATGCAAACTGCTTCTCGGTGGCCCGGCGCTTGCCCTCGCTCAATATAGGAGGCGATAGCGGCGAAACCAGATTGCGCGCCAACAATTTGGCAGATCGTCGCCTGTCCGGCCGCGGCGCGATTGAGGCCCGTGCTTGACACCCGGGGATTTTATCCTCAACTGACCAGCATCAGCAAAGCCGCCTTCGCGTGCCACGATCAGCCGGGAACATGTATTTGACCGTCCTTACCTCAAGCGAAGCCCTTCTTTCGAAGATCGCGAACCGTAGCGCCCAGGTCGCCGTGATCGGCCTCGGCTATGTCGGCCTGCCGCTCGCGATCACCGTCGCGCGCAGCGGATTTGTCGTCACGGGATTCGATATCGACCCGCAGAAGATCGTCGCCATCGATGCCGGGCGCTCCTATATTGAGGCGGTGCCGGATGCGGTTCTCTCGACGGAGACGGCGCAAGACCGCTTCCGGGCGACGACGGATTTCGGCCGGCTTGCCGGCTGCGACATCATCATCATCTGCGTTCCGACACCGTTGACGAAATATCGCGATCCCGATCTTTCCTTTGTCACGACGACCTGCGACCGCATCGCCGAGACGCTGAAGCCCGGACAGTTGATCGTGCTGGAATCGACCACCTATCCCGGCACCACGGACGAGGTCGTGCGGCCGATCCTTGAGAAGACCGGACTGAAATCGGCCAAGGATTTCTTCCTCGGTTTCTCGCCGGAGCGCGAAGACCCCGGCAATCGTGATTTCCATACGTCAAGCATCCCAAAGGTCGTCGCAGGCGATGGCGCCGAAGCGGCGAAACTGATGGAGGCCTTCTACGGTGCGGCCGTTCAGACGGTCGTGCCGGTGTCGTCCACCGCGACAGCCGAGGCGGTGAAGCTGACAGAGAATATTTTCCGCGCCGTCAACATCGCGCTCGTCAATGAATTGAAGGTCGTCTACGACGCGATGGGCATCGACATCTGGGAGGTGATCGATGCGGCCAAGACCAAGCCGTTCGGCTATATGCCGTTCTATCCAGGGCCGGGGCTCGGCGGTCACTGCATCCCGATCGATCCCTTCTACCTGACCTGGAAGTCGCGCGAATACGAGCTGCCGACCCGTTTCATCGAGCTTGCCGGCGAGATCAATTCGGCCATGCCGCGTCATGTCGTCGGACGCCTTGCCGAAGCGCTCGATATCCATCTCGGCAAGGCGCTCAGCCGTTCCCGTGTCCTGGTGATCGGCCTTGCCTACAAGAAGAACGTGCCGGACATCCGCGAAAGCCCCTCGCTGAAACTGATCGAACTGATCGAGGAACGCGGCGGCAGTGCCGCCTATCACGATCCGCATGTGGCGGAAATTCCGCGGACGCGCGAATACATGGTTCTGAAGGGGCGGCAATCGGTGCCGCTCGCCGAGCAATCGGTGAAGGCCTTCGATGCGGTGTTGATCGCCACCGATCACGATGCGGTGGACTATGTCGCGCTTGCCCGCTGGGCGCCGCTGATCGTCGACACCCGCAACGCCTTCGCAAGACGGGGCATTGAAGGCCAGACGATCCTCAAGGCATAGCGGCGACTGCAGGCGTGGCGACCGCCTGCTGCTTCAGGCGGCTGGCGGCGACCGCATAGCCGCCGGCTGCGCCGTCGATGAAATGCATATGATCGGGGCCGAGCGGCGTCGGCACGATGCAGGTCATCAGCGCCGAATCCTGCCGGTGCAGACCGTAGCGGCAAACGCCGGCCCTGGCCGCTTCCTCCAGCCGCCCCTCGATCAGGCGCAGCCGCTCCGGGTCAACGTCGATCGTCATTTTCAGTCCATCGTCGAACTTGCGAAAGTCCGAATTGCCGGCGACCTCCCGCCTGTATCTGCGCGGGTCGAAACTGCCGAGCGTCAGGCCGAGGCGGTGGAGCCAAATGAGAAGCAGATATTGCCCTAGAATGAATAGCCGGTGCTGAAGGCGTTTGCCCTTCGGCGCGGTTTTCGTCTCCGCCGACAACCCTGCTGCGGACAAACCCATCTGCGGGCCTTCCGCGGCAACCGGATGTCCGCCCCGTTCCTCGCCGCCGGCGAGTGCGACAACATCGGAAATCAGAGCTTGAAACGCGTCATTGTTGCCGGAGCCGGTCGGCACCGCGATGATCGAGACGATGTCGCCATGGCGGGATTGGATGGGGTTCCAGCGGCAGGAGAGGCCGGTCAGGTCTGGCCGCGCGCCTTCCGGCGCCGGTGCGACGGCAAACAGGCCTTCCTTCATGCGGGCCTCCGCCCAGCTCGAGCCGCCGCCGGCAAACATCGCGTAGGAGATATTCGGGTTGACCTGAAAGCGTGCGACGCGGACCTCGAGGCCGGCGGTAATAACATCGGTGACGGGAACGAGGGCTGCGCGGAGCGTCAGCTGCAGTTCTTCTGTGACCCATTTCTGCACCGCGGAGAGGGCGGCGCGGGCCTTTTCAATTCCCGAAGGCGGTACGGCGACAAGCGCGCCATCACCGCCGAAGACGAAGGGAAGATCGTGTTTGCCGAGTGCATTCAGGATCGCCGAGATGACGCTGGCCCCTGCCATGTTGACGGCCTTGTAGCGTCCGGCCTCGATCGCGCCGGTCGAATCGACGATGTCGGCGGTCGCCAGCGCCCAGTCGGTAGGCAGCGACCGGTAATTGCCGGCGTCGGCAACACCTTCGAAGTCGACGAAGACCGGAAGCGCACTGAAGAATGTTTCACTGGAAAGCTGGTTCATACTGGCAGGCTATCATATTCGTGCGGGGCAGGCGACGGCGGTTTGACCATTGCCGATGTCAAAATGTGGATGCGAGCGGCCTTATGGCATAGGTCGCGTGGTTGAAATCGCGCCTTATTTCATGGCGCGGCGGTCGACCGGTCGCGCGACCTCGTGTTAAGCGGGGAGACCCGCATGATTTGGCCAGCATGATTTGCAATGGATGGACCGTTACATGAGCCGCCTCGACAGTTTTATTTCACGCATGCAGTCGCAGCGCGCTGTTCTCAACCATATCAAGGACAAGGGGATGGTTGCGCCCGATGGGGTGATTTTGGAAATCGGGCTCGGCAACGGAAGAACTTATGACCACATCCGCGAACTGTTTCCAAACAACCGCATCATCGCTTTCGATCGCGCCGTCGGCTCTCATCCGGGTTCGACGCCGCCGGAGGCCGATCTCGTCCTTGGCGACATCCGGGAGACGATCAGGCAGTTTGCCGGAAAGGATGTTGCCTTTGCGCATGCCGATATCGGCACGGCCTATCCGGAGAGGGATGCCCAGACGCTGACCTGGTTGCCGCAGTCGGTTGCCGCCGTGCTCGTATCCGGCGGCATCGCCGCAAGCGGCCTGCCGCTCGACCATTCCGCGCTTGAGCCGCTGCCGCTTCCACCCGGCGCCGAGCCGGGGCGAACCTATTTCTACCGGAAACGCTGATCGGGCCGTTGCCGTCAGGGCAGGAGCAGGACGTCGAACTGATCGATGTCGGTCGGCATCGCCGTGATCTTCATCTCCACCTGCCGGTCCTCGAAGAAGACGATGCAGTTGTCGTAGAATTGCGCGAGATGATCGATGAAGGCTTTTGACCCGTCAGGCCCGTAGAAGACCGGCGAAAACTCCATATAGAACGGCACGCGGCGCTCGAGCAGCGGCCGCATCGAGCGGGCCGCGACCGGCTCGTATCCCTCGATATCCATCCACACCAGCCCGATCTCCTCCGGTGCGATGGCTGCCTCCGCGAGGATGGCGGTGACGGGCTTGACCGGAACGATGATCGCGATGTCCTGGTCGCTCTGGCGCAGGGCGCTGCTTTTGCCGTGGTTGTCGCGATGCAGGAAGAAATCGACCGCGCCTTCGCTGTCGCCAGCGGCGCTGTTGATCGCGGTGATGTGTTCACCAAAGCCGTTCTGGTCGATGTTGGTCTGCAGCAGTTTGAAATTGCGTGGATCGGGCTCCACCGTCACGATGTGGCGGAAGGCCTGGCTCAGGGCAAAATAGAGGGTTTGCGTGCCGATATTGCCGCCTAGTTCGAGGAGGACTGCGTCTCGCGTCAGCAAGTTGCGCTGGCGCAGGATCCCTAGCAGGCTATCGACATTCCCGCGCTCGAAATGGCCCTTGCGATAGATTTTCCGGCCGATGTAGTCATGCGGGGAGAAGGTCATCAGGTGATCGCCGCAATCGGCCGTCATCGACAACACCTTCGGGCTGACGGCGTTGACGAGCATCTCGCGGCCGGTGCGGGTGCTCAGGATGTGTCTTGCGACGCGGTTGCGCCATTTGCGCAGCCGGCGCTTCCAGGATTTTATCGCAAGCATGCCTTCAGCCGTCTCCGCATTTTCCTGCCCCTTCTTCAACACGAGATCGGGCGCGAAATGAAGGCGTTTCTGCGAAAAAGAAGGGAACAATCGTGGATTCCGGGAGACCTCAGAATCCCTGGGTGACGAGAAACGACTTCATCCTCTCCATAGCCAGTTCCGGCTTGTCGAGCACGTTGGCCTTGTCGGCAAGCCGGAAGATGTCGGCATAGTGCAGCACGCCGCGGGCCGATTGCATGCCACCCGGCATGGTGAAGTGCTTCTGGTGACCGTTCAGCCAGGCGAGGAAGACGACGCCGGCCTTGTAATATTGCGTCGGTGCCTCGAAGATCTTGCGCGAGAGCGGCACGGTCGGCTCGATCACGCTGCGGAACGTGGCAACGTCGCCTGTTGCCAGCGAAGCCAACGCCTTCGACGCCGAGGGTGCGACGGCATCGAAAATGCCGAGCAGGGCATGGCTGTATTTCCTGCCGTCGCCCTCGATCAATTCGGCATAGTTGAAATCGTCGCCGGTGAAGCAGAGCACGCCGTCCGGCAGCCGGTTGCGCAACGCGACTTCGCAGGCATTGTCGAGCAGTGAAATCTTGATGCCTTCGACCTTGGCCCTGTTCTCTTCGATGATCGACAGGACCGTCTCCAGCGCGTCCTCGAATTTTTCCGAGCCCCAATAGCCTTTCAACTGCGGATCGAACATGTCGCCGAGCCAGTGGAGCACGACCTTGTCCTTCGTCTGGCGGAGAATGTGGCCGTAGACCTTGCGATAGTCATCCGGCGAAGTGGCGATATGGGCCAGCGCCCGGCTTGCCATCATGATCGATCGGCCGCCCTCGCGCTCCACGAAACCGACCTGCGTTTCATAGGCGCGGATGACGTCGTTGAGCGAGCGCGTGTCGGCGGGGGCGAGATGATCGGTGCCGGCGCCGCAGGCGAGATCGGCGCCCGGCACTGCGCGGGCTTCGGCCAGCGAACGGCGGATCAATTCCTGGGCGCCGGCCCAATCAAGGCCCATGCCGCGCTGTGAGGTATCCATTGCCTCGGCGATCTTGAAGCCCAGCGCCCAGAGATGATGCCGGAATGTCATCGTCGCATCCCAGTCGATGGCAGGGCGGCCCCAGGGCTCGCGATCGGCCAGCGGATCGGAGACGACGTGGGCTGCGGCATAGGCAATGCGGTTGAAGGCTGGGACGGCTGCGGGCCCCGCGATCGGCGTTCCCGAAAGGCGGTAGGGCTCGAGCGTGCCATCGGCGCGCGGCAGCGACAGGGTAGCGGACATGCAGGCTCCTCCTCGGATGTTACAGGTCGAATAATTTAGATCGTTCCAAATTTCAAGTGGAGATTTAAAGCGAATATTGCGCCGCCGCACGCCCGGCCACTGGCAAAAGACGTCTCATTCCAAGGTTGTGGCGAGTGATATTTCTTGCCAGAATGCATTATTATTATTGAAAATCAATTGAATGAGGGATGTGTGATCGGCCCGGGACTTTCACTGAAGACGGGCGGTCGACCTGCCCGCACATTTTTCAAGAAATCCGCTTGACAAGTTTGGAACGTTCCAATTATCTAATGGCAGATTTGAGGCAAAAAGACCTCGCCGGGAGGAAAATGTGGGCAAGGAACGGGTCACGGTCATCGATATTGCGCGCGCCGCCGGCGTGTCGAAGTCGACTGTGTCGCTCGTCCTGCAGGCAAGTCCGCTCGTCAATGAGGCGACCCGCGCCAAGGTCAATGCGGCCATTCGCGAACTGGGTTATGTCTACAATCGCGGCGCCGCCAATTTGCGCCAGTCCAGTGCCAAATCGAAAATCATCGGCATCGTCGTCAACGATCTGACCAACAGCTTCTTCGCCGAGCTTGCCGTTGGCGTCGACATGGTCGTGCAATCGGCCGGCTATGTGCAGTTCCTTGCCAATACGGGCGAAAGCCTCGATCGGCAGCGCGAGGTCATATCGTCGATGCGCGAACACGGTATATCCGGCCTGATCCTGTCGCCGGCGCGCGGCACGGAAGCCGCCGACCTGAAATCTCTGGTAGCGAGCGGTATTCCGGTCGTGAACGTCGTCCGTCAAGTTGCCGGTGCCAAGGTGTCGTCACTGGTTTCGGACAATCATGCCGGCACGCGCGAAGCCGTGCGGCATCTTGCAGGTCTCGGGCATCACCGCATCGCCTTCCTTGGGGGTTTTCCCGATACGGCGGTCTTCCATGAGCGGCTGCAAGGCTATCGCGATGCGCTCTCGGACATGGATCTCGCGGTGCATGATGAACTGGTCATCAGTTCCGCGCCGTCGCGGGCAGGTGGTGTGGCGGCGATCGAGCGGGCGCTGATGCTGCGCGAGCGGCCGACCGCGGCGGTCTGCTTCAACGATGCGGTCGCCTTCGGGGTCTGCGACGGCTTGCGTGCCCATCGTCTCGACCCGGGTGAGGATTTTGCCGTCATCGGCTTCGACGACGTGATCGAGGCGCAGACGGCGGTGCCGGCGCTGACGACGGTTTCCGTCGATCCACAAGGGATGGGGCGGCGGGCCGCGCAACTGCTCTTGAAACAGATCAATGCCGGACGGGCGGAGGCTGAGGCGATCGTCAGTTCGGTGCGGCTCGTCGTGCGCCAGAGCTGCGGCGCTGCGACCGACAGACGAGAAAGGTTGTCCTTGCTATGACGCATTGGGGTTTGATCGGGGCAAGCACCATTGCCCATGAATGGGTGATTGACGCGATCCGCACCGTCGGCGGTGAGGTCGTGTCGGTGATGAGCACGAGCGCCGATCGGGGTGCTGCCTATGCGCGCGATCATGACATTGCCAAGTCAGTGACCGGCGTTGACGAACTCGTCAATGATCCTGATGTGCAGGCCGTCTATATTTCCACCACCAACGAACTGCATCGCGACCAGGTGTTAGCGGCTGCCCGGGCGGGAAAACATATTCTCTGCGAAAAGCCGCTGGCGCTCTCGCTCGACGATGCGCATGCGATGGTGAAGGCTGCTCGTGACGCCGGCGTCGTGATGGCAACCAATCATCATCTGCGGGGGGGCGCGACCCATCGCGCCATGCGCGACGCGATCGCCGCCGGGACGATCGGCATACCTCTGGCGGCCCGTGTCTTTCACGCGGTCTACCTGCCGCCGCATCTGCAGGGCTGGCGCCTCAACAAGCCGGAAGCCGGCGGCGGCGTCATTCTCGATATTACCGTGCACGATACTGACACACTGCGCTTCGTGCTTGGCGAAGATCCGGTCGAGGCCGTTGCCTACGGACAATATGGCGGCATGGCGAAGGCTGGGCTGGAAGACGCGGTAATGGGCGTGCTGCGGTTCAAATCCGGGCTCATCGCCCAGTTCCATGACGGCTTCACCACGAAATACGCGACAACGGGCTTTGAGGTGCATGGATCCGAAGGTTCGCTGATCGGCCGCAACTGCATGACCCAGCAGCCGGTCGGCACGGTCACGCTGCGCAACGTCGATGGCGAGACCGAACTGTCGATCAGTCACCGCAATCTCTACCAAAACACGCTCGTGGCCTTTGAGGATGCCATTGCCGGCAGGGGCGAGCCGCTCTGCAGCGCCGAGGATGGCATCTGGTCGCTGGGGACCGGCCTTGCGGTCATGCAGGCTGCGGCAAGCGGCAGTGCCGTTCGCATCGAAACCGGACTTTGAGACGAGACTGATGAGCAAGCATCTCACCCCGGCGGAGGCCGCTTCCCTGATCCCGGACGGCGCGATCGTGTCCGTGTCGTCGTCGAGCGGTCTCGGCTGCCCGGACCTCCTGCTGAAGGCCATCGGCGAGCGTTTCGATGCGACCGGCCATCCGCGCGACCTGACGACGCTGCACCCGATCGCCGCCGGCGACATGAGCGGCATCAAGGGCGTCGACTATATCGCCAAAAAGGGCCTCTTGAAGAAGATCATCGGCGGTTCCTACCCCTCCGGCCCGTCGACGGCCGAGCCGCCGCTGATCTGGCAGATGATCGGCAATGACGAGGTTGCGGCCTACAATATTCCCTCCGGTGTGCTGTTCGACATGCACCGGGAGGCGGCGGCCAAACGGCCGGGCGTCCTGACCAAGATCGGCCTCGATACCTTCGTCGATCCCTCGCGCCAGGGCTGCGCGATGAATGCGAAGGCCGCAGCCGCGCCGGTGGTGAAAAAGATCGAATTCGAAGGCGAGGACTGGCTCTATTTCAAGGCGATCGTGCCCCAGGTGGCGATCATTCGCGCCACGACGGCCGACGAGCGCGGCAACCTTACCTATGAACACGAAGGCGCCACTCTCGGCGGCCTCGATCAGGCACTCGCCGCCCGCAACAATGGCGGCATCGTCATTGCACAGGTCAAGCGCATCACCAAGTCTGGATCGCTCAAACCCCATGACGTGCGCGTACCCGGCATGCTGGTGGATTATGTCGTCGTCGATCCAGACCAGAAGCAGACGACGCTGACGGAATACGACCCGGCCATATCAGGCGAAATCTTCCGGCCGCTCGACACATTCCGTGTGCCGGAGTTCAACATCCAGAAGGTCATCGCCCGCCGTGTGGCGCAGGAGCTTGAGGGCGGAAGCTGCGTCAATCTCGGCTTCGGAATCTCGGCCAACGTGCCCCGCATTCTGCTCGAAGAAGGCTTGCATGGGTCGGTCACCTGGGTGATCGAGCAGGGCGCTGTCGGCGGTGTCCCGCTGTTGGATTTTGCTTTCGGCTGCGCCTCGAACGCCGATGCCTTCATGCCGTCGCCCTACCAGTTCACATACTTCCAGGGGGCAGGCTTCGATGCCTCGCTCTTGTCCTTCCTGGAGATCGGCCGCGACGGCTCGGTCAATGTCTCGAAACTCTCCTTCCGGCCGCATGTCACGGCGGGCGCCGGCGGCTTCGTCGATATCACGGCGCGGGCGAAGAAGATCGTTTTCTCGGGCATGTTCAATGCCGGGGCGAAACTTTCGATGGCCGACAGCAAGCTGGTGATCGAGAAGGAAGGCAAACTGAAGAAGCTCGTCAACGAGGTCGAGCACGTCACTTTCTCCGGCCGCCGCGCCGTCAGCCAGGGTCAGGACATCATGTATGTCACCGAGCGCTGCGTGATGAAGCTGACACCGGAAGGCATCATGCTGACGGAAATCGCGCCGGGCGTCGACCTGCAGACGCATATTCTCGACCAGTCGGAGTTTCCGCTGATCGTCTCCGACCGGCTGAAAGTGATGGAGGAGGCACTGTTCCATGAGGCGCCGATCGGTTTGACGCTGCCGCAAAAGCCGGTGCGTACCCTGGAAGGAGCATCGCATGGCTGATGCCCGGATCAAGATCGAGATCGAGGATGCGATTGCGGTCCTCACCGTGGCGCGGCCGGAAAAGCTGAATGCCTTCGACATCGACATGCTGAAAGCGCTCTCGACCGCCTGCGATACGATCGAGGCTGACGCCAGCGTGCGGGTCGTTATCTTGACCGGCGAGGGCAAGGCCTTTTCCGCCGGTGGCGACATCAGGGCCTGGGGGGCGATGAGCCCGAACGAGTTCGGCCATCAGTGGGTGCGCTTCGGCCATCGGGTATTCGAACGGCTGGCCACACTGCGCATGCCGGTGATCGCCGCAATGAACGGTCACGCGCTCGGCGGCGGGCTGGAACTGGCGGCCGCTGCCGACATCCGCATCGCGGAAGCGCAGATCAGGATCGGCCTGCCGGAAACGGGGCTCGGCATGGTACCGGGCTGGTCGGGCACGCAGCGTCTCGTCAAGCGCTTCGGCGCGCAGGTCGTGCGCCGCATGGTGCTCGGCGGCGAGATGTTTACCGCCGAAGAGGCGAGGGCGGTCGGGCTGGTTGATGCGGTGGCGGAGACCGGAACGGTGCTGGCAGCGGCGAAGGACCATGCCGGCCGCATTGCCAAGCGCGGCCCGGCGGCACTCGAGATCTGCAAGCTGATGATTGCTTCGGCCAATGGCGAGGACAACGGCACGGCGGTCGAGGCGCTGGGATCGATGCTTGCCGCCAAGACCGGCGACATGAAGGAGGGCGTCGCGGCTTTTGCCGGAAAACGCCCCGCGGAATTCAAGGGAGAATGGTAATGACGGTTCTGGTGAAGCCCAAGGCACTGGCCGACGCGAAGGTGCGCGAATTCCGGATGCTGATCGACGGCAAATGGGTGAACGCGGCCGAGGGCAGGACGCTGGAGCGCGTGGCTCCCGGCCATGGCGTGCCCATCAGCCGCTATCCGACCGCGACCGGGGCGGATGCCGAGCGGGCGATTGCCGCCGCGCGAAAAGCATTCGACGATGGTCCGTGGCCGCGTATGACCGCATCGGAGCGCTCGCTGATCCTGCTCAAGGCCGCCGACATGATCGCCGCCCGTGCCGATGAACTCGCCTATCTCGATTGCATCGAGTCGGGCAAGCCGATCAGCCAGGCCAAGGGCGAACTCGGCGGGGCCGCCGATATCTGGCGCTATGCAGCTGCCCTTGCCCGCGACCTGCATGGCGAGAGTTACAATACGCTGGGTGACGGTACGCTCGGCGTCGTCCTGCGCGAAGCGATCGGCGTCGTCTCGATCATCACGCCGTGGAATTTCCCCTTCCTGATCGTCAGCCAAAAGCTGCCATTTGCCTTGGCGGCTGGTTGCACCACGGTGGTCAAACCGTCCGAACTCACATCGGGATCTACTCTGGTTCTCGGTGAAATCCTCGAGGCCGCCGGCGTTCCGGCAGGCGTCGTCAACATCATCACCGGCACCGGCCCGGAGGTCGGCGCGATCATGACCAGCCATCCGGACGTCGACATGGTCTCCTTCACCGGTTCGACAGGCGTCGGCAAGCTGACGATGACCAATGCGGCGCAGACGTTGAAGAAAGTCTCGCTGGAGCTCGGCGGCAAGAACCCGCAGATCGTTTTTCCGGACGCCAATCTCGACGATTTCATCGATGCGGCTGTGTTCGGCGCCTATTTCAATGCCGGCGAGTGCTGCAATGCCGGCTCGCGGCTGATCGTCCACCGCGATGTCGCGGACGAAGTCATCCGCCGCGTTGCCGAGCTTTCGGCCAAAGTCAAGGTTGGCGATCCGCTCGATCCCTCGACGCAGGTCGGTGCAATCATCACGCCGCAGCATCTGGAAAAGATCGTCGGTTATGTCTCGGCGGCCTCCGGCAATGGCGCGACCGTGTCGCACGGCGGCGCGGCGCTCGATCTCGGCTCCGGCCAGTTCATGTCGCCGACCGTTCTCTCGGCCGTCACGCCCGACATGGCTGTGGCGCGGGAAGAAGTCTTCGGGCCGGTTCTCTCCGTCCTCACCTTCGAGACGATGGATGAGGCGATCCGGATTGCCAACTCCATCGATTACGGCCTGTCAGCGGGTATCTGGAGCCGCGATTTCGACACTTGCCTCACCATCGGGCGCAGGGTGCGGGCGGGAACGGTCTGGATGAACACCTTCATGGACGGCGCCTCCGAACTGCCCTTCGGCGGTTATCGCCAATCGGGCCTTGGGCGCGAACTCGGCCGCCATGCGGTGGAAGACTATACCGAAACCAAGACGCTCAACATGCACATCGGCGGCCGTACCGGCTGGTGGATGCCGCGCTAAAGACCAACGGAAAAGAGTAAGGAGGTCATGATGATAAAGCAGTCGCAAGCGAATTCGAGCGTGGCCTCACACTCCGTCAGTGAACGACCAAATGGGCCTCAGATCGGGGAAGCTTGCGCCCCTCGCTTGAGGGCAAGGCGATTGCGGCCTGCTCCCTCTTCTCCCCTGCGGGGAGAAGGTGGCGCCCCCGGGTCTTGCCTTCGGCAAGCCCGAGGACAGGCTGCGGGCCCGATGAGGGGGGCGGCTGGCGCCGAAATTGCCGAGAAAACCCCCTCATCGCCTCGCATGCGCTCGGCACTTCTCCCCGCCGGGGAGAAGAGGGAGCAAGCCGCAATTGCCTTCGATCCATATGCGACGGCACAGAGGGGGGTAAGTTCGATACCCGGCAATTCAGCCTCTGCCTCACACCGCCGGAAAGTTGATCTGCGGCTTGAGCAGCACCTGCATCTCGGTCGCTTTGTCGCCGGCGATCCGCGCCAGAAGAATGCGACCCATCTGCTCGCCGGTACCGGTCAGGTCCTCGTAGATGGTCTCGACCTTTGGCTGGATGTTGATCAGCAGTTTCGACGTCTGCTTGGCGACGATGTCGTATTCGACGCCGAGCGTCAGGCCATGGTCGCTCATGGCGGTGATGGTCGCGAGCGCGGAGACTTCGCCGCCACAGGCAAAACCGTCGGGGGCGTCGGGCTCGCCGGCACGGCGGCTGATATAGTCGCGGATCTGGTCGACGGGACAGTCGAGGTCGATTTCGGTCGGGATCTCGTAGGCAACGCCGGCCTCGCGGACGGCGGTCATGAACCCGTGCAGCAGGTGCTGCGCGAAGGTCATGCGCTTCGGCGGCAAGATGATCATCGGTTTGCGGCGGCCGCGGGCGATCAGCCGTCTTGTCGCCTCGTAGGCGAACGAGAAATTGTCGTAATCGACGTAAGGATGCGGCGTGGAGAACTCGGTTCGCCCGTGGGTAACGAAGGGAAAATCGTTTTCGAGCAGAAGGCGCACGCGCGGATCGAAGGGCTCGGTGCGCGAAAAAATCAGGCCGTCCGCCATGCCATTGCGCACGATGTACCTGATGGCGTCGACATTGCTGTCATTGATGAAATTCGGCGTGACGATCAGGTGGTAGGGCGTATCCTTGAGCGCCGTGGCAAGGCCCAGCATCAGCGACGTGCCGTAGCCGAGGATTTCCTCGTGCGGATCAAGCAGTACGCTGATGACATTGGTTCGGCCAGTCTTCAGGCGCTGGGCGGCGCGATCCGGCAGGTAGCCGATTTCGGCCGCAACCTCATGAACACGCTTACGGGTCTCGAGCGAAATCTGCGGCGCATTGCTGAGCGCGCGCGACACGGTCGTCACGGCAAAGCCGGTGATATCAGCAATTGTGCGCAGGGTCGGCTTGCCGCTTTTCCGGATGCTTTCGGAAGGGGCGGATTTGGGAGTGTCAGCCAATGAAATACTCCCCTGAGGCGATGACAGGACGCTTTTGTAACGCGGGACGAACGGATGTGCAACGTCGTTTGTGCAAACGTTTTAAATCATACTTTTCGTTGTTTTTGCTGCAGTGCGGAATCGTGGAAATGGCTTATAAACATCCAAATTCAGTATGTTAAAGCTATTGCTGTGGAGATTGTGAGCGACGCTTGACTTGGTGTGACTTATAACGTTTTAAATGTGCCAGCGGTGGGAGCCGCGACCAATTGCTTCCCGTTTTGTGACGGGACGGCATTCAACGGCGGGGAGGAGTTTCCCGCTTTTACGACTTGCAAACGGGAGGATTACGATGCGCAAGTTTTTGACGACGACGGCAGTGGCAGCGATCATGATGGGCAGCATGGCGGGCGGTTCCGCCGTCCATGCGGCCGAGAGCGTTGAAGTTCTGCATTGGTGGACATCCGGCGGCGAAGCGGCTGCTCTCGACGTCCTGAAGAAGGATCTGGAAAGCAAGGGTATCTCCTGGACCGACATGCCGGTTGCCGGTGGCGGCGGCACTGAAGCCATGACCGTGCTTCGCGCTCGCGTCACCTCGGGCAATGCCCCGACGGCCGTCCAAATGCTCGGCTTCGACATTCTCGACTGGGCCAAGGAAGGCGCGCTCGGCAATCTCGATGAAATCGCTGCGAAGGAAGGCTGGGACAAGGTGATCCCGACCGCGCTGCAGCAGTTTTCCAAATATGATGGTCACTGGATCGCCGCTCCGGTCAACGTCCACTCCACCAACTGGATGTGGATCAACAAGGCAGCGCTAGACAAGGCAGGTGGCAAGGAGCCTCAGAACTGGGACGAACTGATCGCTCTTCTCGACAATTTCAAGGCTCAGGGCATTACCCCTGTGGCGCATGGCGGTCAGCCCTGGCAGGACGCGACGATCTTCGACGCCGTCGTGCTCTCGCTCGGCACCGATTTCTACAAGCAGGCTTTCATCGATCTCGACCCGGCCGCTCTCGGCGGCGACAAGATGAAGGAAGCCTTCGATCGCATGACCAAGCTCCGTTCCTATGTGGACGACAACTTCTCCGGTCGTGACTGGAACCTTGCTTCCGCCATGGTCATCGAAGGCAAGGCCGGTCTGCAGTTCATGGGAGATTGGGCAAAGGGTGAGTTTGTGAAGGCCAAGAAGGTGCCGGGCACCGACTTCGTCTGCATGCGCTTCCCGGGCA
Organism: Pararhizobium sp. LjRoot235; assembly: GCF_964254145.1. Lineage (NCBI taxonomy): Bacteria > Pseudomonadati > Pseudomonadota > Alphaproteobacteria > Hyphomicrobiales > Rhizobiaceae > Pararhizobium > Pararhizobium sp. LjRoot235. The sequence goes on from NZ_CAXUSP020000001.1 coordinate 1,307,990, forward strand.
CGCAAGGGTCCGTGACCTTCAACTCCGACCAGTTCGCGATGTTCAAGGTTTCCGAAGACAAGGTGCCGGCGCAACTGCAGATGGCATCGGCGATCGAAAGCCCGACGTTCCAGTCGGCCTTCAACGTGGTCAAGGGCTCCGTTCCCGCGCGCACCGATGTTCCGGACACGGATTTCGATGCTTGCGGCAAGAAGGGGATCAAGGACCTGGCCGAAGCCAATGCCAGCGGCAAGCTGTTCGGTTCCATGGCCCATGGTCATGCCAACCCCGCTTCCGTGAAGAATGCGATCTACGACGTCGTCACGCGTCAGTTCAACGGTGAGCTGTCTTCGGAAGAAGCCGTCAAGGAACTGGCGTCCGCCGTCGAAGCCGCCAAATAAGCCTTTGAGCGGGCTTGTGGCCCCTCATCCTAACCCTCTCCGCGGTTGCGCGGAGAGGTGACTTTCTGAGGATGCGGCTTCTGCCTTCTCTCCGCATGCGGGGAGAAGGTGCCCGACAGGGCGGATGAGGGGCCGTCGCTTTGTTCCAGGGGCTCGAAAATGCCCACGGTAGGTTTCAAAACTGTGCGTCATCGATCCGGACCACGAGGGTCGGAGGTATGCGCCAAAGGTGGTTCACTATGGATAGCCGCAGCCGGTTGCAGGATATGGTGCCAAAGCTGGTACTTGCTCCAAGCTTCCTCATCGTCCTGATTTTTGTCTATGGCTTCATTGTCTATACCGGCTTCCTGTCGATGACGGACAGCAAGATGCTGCCGTCCTATAATTTCATCGGCTTGAGCAACTATTCCAAACTCTGGGCCCTGCCGCACTGGTGGCGGGCGATCTCCAATCTGGCGATCTTCGCGACGCTCTATATCGGCGTCTGTTCGGTGCTGGGCCTTGGTCTTGCGATCCTGCTCGACCAGAAAATCCGCGCCGAAGGCCTGCTGCGACCAATCTATCTCTATCCGATGGCGCTGTCCTTCATCGTGACCGGCACCGCGTGGAAATGGTTCCTCGATCCTGGCATCGGGCTTGAGAACACCATGCATCTCTGGGGTTGGGAGAGCTTCACCTTCAACTGGATCAAGGACCGCAATTACGCGATCTACTGCGTGGTGATCGCTGCCGTCTGGCAGTCCTCGGGCTTCATCATGGCGATGTTCCTCGCCGGCCTGCGCGGCGTCGACAACGAGATCATCAAGGCTGCCCAGATCGATGGCGCTTCTACGGCGACCATCTACCGACGAATCATCATTCCGCTGATGCGCCCGGTTTTTCTGTCGGCCTTCGTCGTGCTCGCCCACCTCGCCATCAAGGCCTACGACCTGATCATCGCGCTGACCGGCGGCGGGCCGGGGCAGGCGACCGAACTTCCGGCGACGTTCATGTATTCCTACACCTTCACCCGCAACCAGATGGGCATCGGCGCATCCTCGGCGATCATCATGCTGGTGATGATCTTCTCGATCATCATTCCGTATCTCTATTCTGAAATCAGAGGGGAGAAGCGCCAATGAGCGTCCAGAGCCCTGACAACGCCATCTCCAGCGGCCGCCTGATGCGCGCGATCATCTATTCGGTGCTGATCCTGTTTGCGCTCTATTCGCTGCTGCCGCTCTACGTGATGGTGGTCAATTCCTTCAAGCCGCTCGATGAAATCCGCCAAGGCGGCATGCTCAGCATGCCGCAGACCTGGACGATCGAACCCTGGCTTTCGGCCTGGTCGACGGCGCAGATCGGCGTGCAGCCGACCGGCCTACGCCCGTTCTTCATCAATTCGATCCTGATGGTCGTCCCGGCCGTGGCGATCTCGACCATCGTCGGCGCGCTGAACGGCTATGTGCTGACCAAGTGGCGCTTTCCGGGATCAGGCATTTTCTTCGGCATGCTGCTTCTGTCCTGCTTCATTCCGTTCCAGATCGTCCTTATCCCGATGGCGCGCATTCTCGGCATTCTGGGCCTCGCGGGCTCGGTGCCCGGCCTGGTCTTCGTGCATGTCATCTACGGTCTCGGCTTCACGACGCTCTATTTCCGCAACTATTACGAGGCTTTCCCGACCGAACTGGTCCGGGCGGCCCAGATCGACGGCGCGAGCTTTTTCCAGATTTTCCGGCGCATCCTGCTGCCATCCTCCGGCCCGATCATCGTTGTCTCGGTCATCTGGCAGTTCACCAATATCTGGAACGACTTCCTGTTCGGTGCATCTTTCTCCGGTGCGCATTCGACGCCGATGACGGTTGCGCTCAACAATCTCGTTTCCTCCTCCACGGGGGTCAAGGAATATAACGTCCACTTTGCAGGCGCGATCCTCGCCGCCCTGCCAACGCTTGTCGTCTACATCGTCTCGGGCCGCTACTTCGTCCGCGGCCTGATGTCCGGCGCCGTGAAGGGTTAAGACCATGTCGTTTCTGAAAATCACCGATCTGCGCAAGTCCTACGGCTCGCTGGAAATTCTCAAGAACATCAATCTCGAGATCGAGGAGGGCGGTTTCCTGGTGCTCGTCGGCCCCTCCGGTTGCGGAAAATCGACGCTGCTCAACACGATTGCCGGGCTCGAGCCGATCACCTCGGGCGAGATCTCGATCAACGGCAGGTCGGTGGCGGGTCTGCATCCTTCCAAGCGCGACATCGCCATGGTGTTCCAGTCCTACGCGCTCTATCCGAACATGACGGTGGCCGGAAACATCGCGTTTGGCATGGAAATCCGCGGCGTGCCGAAGGAGGAGCGCGAAAAGGCCATCCATCAAGTTGCCGACATGCTGCAGATCGGCCATCTCTTGGAGCGCAAGCCGAGCCAACTCTCCGGCGGCCAGCGCCAGCGCGTCGCAATGGGCCGGGCTCTGGTGCGCAATCCGCAGGTCTTCCTGTTCGACGAACCGCTGTCCAACCTCGATGCCAAGCTGCGCGTCGACATGCGCACCGAGATCAAGCGCCTGCACCAGCGCATGAAAACGACGATCGTCTACGTCACGCACGACCAGATCGAGGCGATGACGTTGGCAACGAAAATCGCCGTCCTGAAGGACGGCGTGCTGCAGCAGTTCGGAACCCCGGCGGAGATCTACAACAATCCGGCCAACCTGTTCGTTGCCGATTTCATGGGCTCGCCGGCGATGAACCTCTTGAGCGCGACCGTCGAAGGCGGCGGTAACGACCTGCGGGTGTCCCTGGCGCGCCCGGATGCGGAGCCGCTGCATTTGCCGGTGACAAAGGCCAGTGGCCTTTCCGCCTATGCCGGCAAAGAGATCGTCTTCGGCATCCGGCCGGAGGCGCTGACCGATCCGGATGGCGCTGATCGCAATGCCCGCTCGCTGGTCGAAGGTGAGTGCCTCATCGAAGTGGTTGAACCGGCCGGCTCCGATACGTTTGCCGTGACGAAGCTCGGTGGCAAGGAAGTGGTGGCACGCCTGCGCGCCGACGCGCGTATCGCCCCCGGACAACACACAAGGCTTGCCTTCAACCTGGACAAGGCGGTGTATTTCGATCCGCAAAGCCAGCAGCGCATCGGCTGAGTCTGGTCATGATGAAGCAGCCCGATATCGTCATCATCGGCTCCGGCATCGGCGGGGCGACGATCGCGTCTGCCCTTGCGGGTTCCGGCGCCGACATCCTGATCCTGGAGGCCGGCGGCCATATCGAGGACCGGCCGGAAAACCGCGACCAGCGGGCGATCTTCCAGCGCGGCCATTTTAGGCCAAAGGAGCTCTGGTACGAGACCGACGGGACGGGCTTCAACCCCGGCAACTACTACAATGTCGGCGGCAATTCGAAATTCTTCGGTGCCGTGCTGGTGCGCTACCGCCGCGAGGACTTCGAGGAGATGCAGCATCTGGAAGGCGTCTCGCCCGCCTGGCCGTTCGCCTACGAGGAGCTTGAGCCCTGGTACAGCCGGGCCGAACAGCTCTATCAGGTGCGCGGAACACTTGGCCAGGATCCGACCGAGCCGCCGCATTCGCAGAACTATGCCTTTGCGCCGGTTCCGGACGAACCGCCAATCGCTTCAGTGCGCGAAAAGCTCAAGCGCAATGGCCTGCATCCCTATTCGCTGCCGCTCGGCGTCGATATCGACAAATGGCTCGCCAAGGCGAAGACGCCGTGGGATGCACATCCCAACAGTTTCGACGGCAAGATGGATGCGGAGACGGCGGCGCTGACGGTCGCATTGCAACATCGGAACGTCCGGCTGCAGACCGGTTCGCGGGTGACGCGGCTGGACACGGCGCCGGACGGCAAGCGGATCGACACCGTGCGCTATATCAGGGATGGCGTCGAACATGCCGTCTCGCCGAAGCTGGTCATCCTGTCGGCGGGTGCGGTGCAGTCGGCGGCGCTCTTGCTGCGCTCGGCCAATGCTGTTCATCCAAAGGGGCTCGCCAACAGCTCGGATCAGGTCGGCCGCAACTTCATGAACCACAATTCGAGCGCGGTGATCGCGGTTTCGCCGTTCTACAGGAACGATTCGATCTATCAGAAGACCTTCGGCTTCAACGACTACTACCTCTCGGACGGCGAGGGCGGTCCGCCGCTTGGCAACGTGCAGCTTCTCGGGCGGATTTCCGGCCCGATCCTGAAGGCGAGCATGCCGTCGGTGCCGGAATGGCTGCTCGGTCAGATCTCCGCCCACGCCATCGACTTCTACGCCATGAGCGAGGATATCCCGCATCCGGAAAGCCGGATCATGGTCGATGGCGAACGTATCGTGCTGCAATGGGTGCGCACCAACTGGCCGGCGCATCTGGTGCTGGTGAAGAAGCTGAAGCAGGCTCTGAAGGCGGCGGGCTTCCCGATCGTGTTGTCCCGGCCCTTCGACAAGCGCACGCCGTCGCATCAATGCGGCACGGTGCGGATCGGCAACGATCCGGCGTCTGCGCCACTTGATGTCTATTGCCGCGCCTTCGATCACCCAAACCTGTTCGTCGTCGATGCGAGTTTCTTGCCGACATCCGCCGCGGTCAATCCGGCCCTGACGGTGGCGGCGCAGGCGCTGCGTGTTGCGGATCATATCGTTTCAAAGGATCTGGCGGCATGACGACACGTCCCGTTGCCATCGTCACCGGCGGGCGCCGCGGCATCGGCCTTGGCATCGCCAAGGCGCTTGCGAAAGGTGGTTTCGACATCGCCATCACCGGCATCGGCGAAGCCGATCAGGTCGGCTCTGTTCTGGACGACCTTTCGGCGCTCGGCGCGAAGGCGATTTTCCTGCAGGCCGATCTTTCCGATCTCACGCGCCATCAGGCGACGGTCGATGCCGTTCAGGTGCAACTGGGTTCCATCGCCTGCCTCGTCAACAATGCCGGCATGGCATCAGTGGTGCGTGGCGATTTTCTCGATCTGGCGCCGGCGAATTTCGACACGATCGTCGCTACTAATCTACGCGGCACGGTGTTTTTCACGCAAGCCGTGGTGAAGGCGATGTTAGCGGCCGGTTCCGGTGCGAAACGCTCGGTGATCAACATTACCTCCGTCTCGGCGACGATGAGTTCGCCGGAGCGGTTGGACTACTGCATGACGAAAGCGGGGCTCGCCGCCTTTTCGCAAGGCTTGGCTCTGCGGCTGGCGGACACCGGTATCGCGGTGTTTGAAGTGCGGCCGGGCATCATCCGCTCCGACATGACCGCCGGAGTTTCGGGAAAATACGATGCGCTGATCGATGGCGGTCTGGTGCCGATGAAGCGCTGGGGTGAGCCTGACGATATCGGCAATATCGTCGCGGCGCTGGCAAGCGGCAGCTTCGGCTTTGCGACGGGGTCGGTGATCAATGCCGATGGCGGGCTGTCGATCGGACGGTTGTAGCGAAATTGGGCAGGGCAGGGGCGAGCCGCAACCCTCTTCTCCCCTGCGGGGAGAAGGTGGCCCGAAGGGCCGGATGAGGGGGAGCCAAGCAAACACGAGTTTGCGGCGAGACCCCCTCATCGCCTCGCTGCGCTCAGCACTTCTCCCCGCTGGGGAGAAGAGGGAGCAAGCGGCTGGCCCGTTTTGGATCGCAAGAAAGCGGCAACGATTTGAGGACGACGAGATGACCTACGACTACATCATCACCGGAGGCGGCCCGGCGGGTTGCGTTCTTGCCAACCGGCTGACGGAGGACGCCGATGTCAAGGTGCTATTGCTCGAAGCGGGCGGCAGCGATTGGAATCCGCTGTTCCACATGCCGGCCGGTTTTGCCAAGATGACCAAGGGCGTGGCAAGTTGGGGCTGGCAAACCGTGCCGCAAAAGCACATGAAGGGGCGGGTGCTGCGCTATACGCAGGCCAAGGTGATCGGCGGCGGCTCCTCGATCAACGCGCAACTCTATACCCGCGGCAATGCGGTGGATTATGACCTGTGGGCGAGCGAAGACGGCTGCACCGGCTGGGATTATCGTAGCGTGCTGCCCTATTTCAAACGCGCTGAAGACAACCAGCGTTTCGCAGACGATTATCATTCTTACGGTGGGCCACTCGGCGTCTCCATGCCCGTTTCCGGCCTGCCGATCTGCGATGCCTATATCCGTGCCGGCCAGGAGCTCGGCATTCCCTATAATCACGATTTCAATGGCAAGCAGCAGGCCGGTGTCGGCTTCTATCAGCTGACCCAGCGCAATCGCCGCCGCTCCTCTGCCTCGCTCGCCTATCTCTCGCCGATCAAGGATCGCAAGAACCTGACCATCAGGCTTGGCACGCGGGTGAGCCGGATCGTGCTGGAGGGCAAACGCGCTGTCGGCGTCGAGATCGCCACGTCGCGCGGTATCGAGGTCATCCGGGCCGAGCGTGAGGTGCTCATCACGTCCGGCGCCATCGGGTCACCGAAACTCCTGCAACAGTCCGGCATCGGCCCGGCCGATCATCTGCGCTCGGTTGGTATCGAGGTGAAACATGACCTGCCGGGGGTCGGCTCCAACCTGCAGGATCACCTCGATCTCTTCGTCATTTCCGAATGCACTGGCGATCATACCTATGACGGCGTTGCCAAACTGCACCGCACGCTCTGGGCGGGACTGCAATATGTGCTGTTCCGCTCCGGCCCGGTGGCCTCCTCGCTCTTTGAGACCGGCGGCTTCTGGTATGCCGATCCGGATGCCCGTTCGCCGGATATCCAGTTCCATCTCGGTCTCGGCTCCGGTATCGAAGCGGGGGTGGAGAAGTTGAAGAATGCCGGCGTCACGCTGAACTCCGCCTATCTGCATCCGCGCTCGCGCGGTACCGTGCGGCTGTCGTCTTCCGATCCGGCGGCGGCTCCGTTGATCGATCCGAACTACTGGAACGATCCGCATGACCGCAAGATGTCGCTGGAGGGTTTGAAGATCGCCCGCGAAATCTTCAGCCAAGCGGCGCTGCAACCGTTCATCATGGCCGAGCGCCTGCCGGGGCCGAAAGTCATGACCGACGAGGAACTGTTCGACTACGGCTGCGCCAATGCCAAGACCGATCATCATCCGGTCGGCACCTGCAAGATGGGCACCGGTGCTGATGCCGTTGTCGATCTGGAGCTGAAGGTCCATGGCCTCGAGGGCTTGCGCGTCTGCGACAGTTCCGTCATGCCGCGCGTTCCCTCTTGCAATACCAACGGCCCCACGATCATGATGGGCGAGAAGGGGGCGGACATCATCCGCAACCGGCAGCCGCTGCCGGCGGCGATCTTCTCCCACGAACGCAACGACCAGCGGCCGCGGGCACGCGCCAACATTCGATAGGAACTTGTCATGATCCGCCATTGTGTTTTCATCCGCTTCAAGGCCAGCGTTCCGGATGCCGAAAGAGCATCGATCCTCTCCGACATCGCGGCGCTGAAGCCCCTTGTTCCCGGATATCTTGCCATCGACATTGGCCCCAATGTCAGCCCCGAGGGCCTTGGCAAGGGCTACACCAATGGCTTCATCATCGACTTCGAGGATGCTGCCGCCCGCGGCGTCTATCTTGGTCATCCCGATCACGAGAAGGCTGCTGGCCGGATCGTTGCCGCGACGGAAGGCGGCGTCGATGGTGTCTTCGTCTATGATTTCGACATTGCGGGCTGATTTTAAATGATATCTGAACCCCGCGCCTTTCTGACCAGCCTGTTCGAGGCGGCGGTCAAAGCAGCCGATCCGCTCGCCGCGATCCGCGCCCATCTGCCCGAGAAGCCCAAGGGCCGTACCATCGTCGTCGGAGCCGGCAAGGCGGCAAGCCAGATGGCGGCGGCGTTTGAGAGCCTGTGGGACGGGCCGCTCGAGGGCATTGTCGTCGCGCGTCACGGGCCGATCGCTGCCTGCGAGCGCATCCGCGTCCTGCAATCGGCCCATCCCGTGCCGGATGAAGCGGGGCTCGCAGGCTCCGCCGAATTGCTCCGGCTGGTCGAAGGGCTGACGCCGGACGATCTCGTCGTGGCGCTGATTTCCGGTGGCGGATCCTCGCTGCTGCCCGCGCCGCCTGCGGGGCTGACCCTCAACGACGAGATTGCCGTCAACCGGGCTCTCCTCGCCTCCGGGGCGCCCATCTCGGCGATGAATGTCGTGCGCAAGCATGTCTCGCGCATCAAGGGTGGCCGGTTGGCTTTTGCGGCAGCACCCGCCAAGGTCGTCAGCCTGATCGTGTCGGACGTGCCCGGCGACAATCCGGCTTTCGTCGCGTCCGGCCCGACGATCCCGGATCTGTCGACACCCGCGGACGCTCTTGCCATCGTCGAGCGCTACCGGATGGAACTGCCGGAGGCCGTGATGCGGCATCTGAAATCGTCCGAGGCGGCTGCACCATCCCCGGATCATCTGGCCTTTGCCGATCACGAGCGTCATGTCATTGCCTCTGCCAGCGTTTCGCTGGAGGCGGCTGCTGCCAGGGCGCGGCAGCAGGGCATCGAGGCGGTGATTCTTTCCGATGCCATCGAGGGCGAGGCGGCCGTTGTCGGCCGCATGCATGCGGCGATCGCGCGCGAAACGGCCTTGCGCAACCGGCCATTTCAGAAGCCTGTCGTCATCCTGTCCGGCGGTGAGACGACTGTGACGATCTCCGGCGACAATTATGGCAAGGGCGGACGCAACAGCGAATTCCTGCTTTCCTTTGCTCTTGATATCGACGGCGCAGACGGCATTCATGCGCTGGCTGCCGATACGGATGGTATCGATGGTTCCGAGGACAATGCCGGCGCCTTTGCCGATGGTGCCACGGTCGCCCGCATGCGCGCCGCGGGCACCGATCCGCGCGGCCATCTGGCTCGTCACGATGCCTGGAGCGCCTTTGACGCAAGTGACGATCTGTTCGTTCCGGGGCCGACAGGAACGAATGTCAACGACTTCCGGGCACTGCTGATCGTCTGATTTCCGGCTGAAGCCTTGGCTTACGCCGCGGCTTTGGCATCCGTCGGTAGGTTGCCAGATATGGCCGATCAGCCTAGTATTGCCAGGTGTGTTGCCTCGCAGCGACGCTCGAATGGCGCTCTCATCCACTCACTAGAGGGCGCTGACAGTGGCAGCGATGTTGCCTTCTCCTGCAAAGCTCGATCCTACAAGGCGCCGGGACGAGTGCTAAAGACATGCGCCGGATGTGCAATACGCATCCTGTATCGGCGGCCTGTTGGCCTCTCATTTCCAGATCTGAAACCGCAACAAAGATGCGGGAAATCCGTTCGTGCTTGGTGGTGGGAGGTAGGGCATGTTCATACGGTTCGGATACGAGATCGGCATCAGCTGCGATCAGCCGACGCCGATGATGGCCTATCTTTCCGTCGATCGCGGCAGGCGGTCCGACATCGTCAGCGAGCGCGGCCCGAGTTCCAATCCGGCAGTGAAAATCGGAGAGGTCATTGATCCGCATGGCAATGTCTGCATGCGCATGGTGGTGCCAGCTGGCGGGCTGCATTTGAGCTACGACGCCGTCGTCAGCGATAGCGGCCGCCCCGATCGTGTCAATCTTGACGCGAAGGCTGTGCCGGTCGAACAACTGCCCGCCGTCTGCCTGCCCTATCTTTCGGCCAGCCGCTATTGCGAAACCGACCGTTTTGCTGCGCTAGCCTGGCGCCTGTTCGGCGACGTCGAGCCCGGTTGGTCTCGTGTGAAGGCGATCTGCGACTATGTTCATGACAGGCTGATCTTCAGTTACGGCTACGCGCCAGCCTTGCGGACCGCGATGGAGGCGCATGAGGAGCGGGCGGGGGTCTGCCGGGATTACGCCCATCTCGCCGTTACCCTCTGCCGCTGCATGAACATGCCTGCCCGCTACGTCAATGGCTATATGGGTGACATCGGCGTGGTCGGTGACCCGGCGCCGATGGATTTCAATGCCTGGTCCGAGGTCTATCTTCAGGACCGGTGGTACACGTTTGATGCGCGCCACAATATTCCGCGCATCGGCCGCATTGCCGTTGCGCGCGGCCGTGACGCCGCCGACATTCCGCTGATCCAAACCTTCGGCAAACATGAGCTGACGACCTTCAAGGTCTGGACCTATATGGAAGAAACGGGTGCGATGACAAAGCCGCACAGTCAGCCGGAGGTTTCGCTGCTCAGCCCCTGGTTCAGCGAGCAATGGTCGAGGCACGTCCGGGAAAGGGAACACGGCCGGGAACATTAAGGCGCTTGCCGCGTTTATTGCGATGGCCGGTCGCGCCCTCGGACGGTTTTTTCCCCCGAGGGGCAAAACTAAGAAAATAATATCTATAAACTCGATGGAAAATATCGGAGAAACGAGGGCGACGCTCGACGCTACGGTCAGCAGAAAGATCTGCAACAACTCAAGTGGAGGACAGGATGCAAGGTTCGAGACCAGTTATGCAGAATCGCCCAGCCGCCTTTGGCCACACCGGAACACAGTTTTCCTGGAAGATGGTCGCGCAGGCGGTTGCACTGGCTGCGGCCTTCCTTTTCGTTTCCGCACTCGTCTTCGGGGCAATCTGACCCCTTCAAGAAGGCGAGTTTCAACATTGGGAGGCCTCTGACGTGTCAGGGGCTTCGTTTGTTTCAGGGCGCGAAACAGAGCGGCCCAGCCGGCAAAACGATCGTCTCCCGCTCTTGACTGGCAGCGGCTTTTCCGCCGAATTCGGCCCGCGTTTCGACGTTTGCTGATTCTGTCACCGGCGCGATTTTTGACGCCCTGCCGCCGAAACCCTATTGTTCGAAATACTACGCCGTAAAAAAGGCGCCAGCGACGCGCATTCTCGACGATGGTGATAACATCGATCTGGGCAACTCCATACACCCGGCCATTCCCCGGCCGGCATTGCGCTCTATGAAAAGGCAACCGAAATTCTGTTCTCCGGCGACATCCTCCATGATGTTCCGCTGGTCGAGGACACCGGCCACTCAATGCCGGTGACTACCTGGCGTCCATGGAGCGGCTGTTGAAAATCCCCGTGCGTGTCGTGCACGGCGGTCATTTTCTAAGCTTCAGCGGCGCACGTTATCGCCAATTGATCACCGATTGGCTGCATGAAGAACAGAAAACGATCTGACGGGAGAGAGGCATGCTCGACAAACGCAAGTTCTACATCAACGGCGAATGGGTTGACCCGACTACGCCGAATGATCTCGAAGTGCTGAACCCGGCAACTGAAAAGCCGGTCGCGATGATTTCCATGGGAACGGCCGCCGATATCGACCGCGCCGTTGCCGCCGCCAAGAAGGCCTTCGTCACCTATAGCCGCACCAGCGTCAAGGAGCGGTTGGCGCTGCTCGAAAGACTTTTGGCGATCTACAAGCGTCGCTATGACGAGATGGTTGAGACCATCACCATGGAACTCGGTGCGCCAGTGACGATGAGCCGCGAGCAGCAGGCCGATGTCGGCGTTGGCCATCTTCAGGGCTTCATCGATGCCCTGAAGCGGCTGCATACGCGCGAAGTCCTGCCGAACGGCGACGTGCTGCTGCGCGAGCCGATCGGTGTCTGCGGGCTGATTACGCCGTGGAACTGGCCGATCAACCAGATCGCGCTCAAGGTCGTGCCTGCAATGGCGACGGGCTCGACCTGTGTCCTGAAGCCGAGCGAATTTACGCCGCTTAATGCGCTGCTTTATGCCGAGATGGTCCACGAGGCCGGCTTCCCGGCCGGTACGTTCAACCTCGTCAACGGTGATGGACTGAATGCCGGTGCGGCCCTTTCCCGGCACAAGGACGTCGCCATGATGTCTTTCACCGGCTCGACCCGCGCCGGCATCGCCGTCAGCAAGGATGCTGCCGATACAGTCAAGCGGGTCACCTTGGAGCTCGGCGGAAAGTCGCCAAACATCGTCTTTGAAGATGCCGACCTGGAGGATCGCGTTACCGCGAGCGTGCTCGAATGCTTCAACAATTCCGGCCAGTCCTGCGACGCGCCGACGCGGCTGCTGGTGCAGAAATCGGTCTATGACAAGGTCGTCGAGATCGCTACGCGGGTCGGCAGGCAGGTCAAGGTCGGTAACCCGGCGGAAGAGGGCAGCCACATCGGGCCATTGGTCAGCGATATCCAGTTCTCTAGGGTGCAGGCGCTGATCGAGGCGGGCATTTCCGAAGGCGCCCGGCTTCTGGTCGGCGGCGCCGGCAAGCCGCAAGGCTTCAAGACCGGTTACTTCGTCAAGCCGACGATCTTTGCCGATGTCAACAACACGATGCGGATTGCCCGCGAAGAAGTGTTCGGCCCGGTGCTCGCCATCATGCCGTTCGACACGGAAGAGGAAGCGATCGAGATCGCCAACGACACCAACTACGGTCTCGCGGCCTATGTCCAGACCGGCGATCCCAAGCGTGCCGAGCGTGTCGCCTCGCGGCTTCGCGCCGGCATGGTCCACATCAATGGCGGCCCGCATCGCTACGGCAGCCCCTTCGGCGGCTACAAGCAGTCGGGCAATGGCCGCGAAGGCGGCAGGTTTGGGCTCGAGGACTTCCTCGAGGTGAAGACGGTGCACCGGCCGGACGCAGCGTGAAGCCCGTATACTGACAAAAAGCTCTCCGCGATCAGCGGAGAGCTTGCTTCACCGATTTTCATGCTCCCATCAGGAGAAGTCGCTGTTTCCGCCAGCGCGCTTCTGGTAGCTGCGATGCGTTATCGCACGGCTTTACCGTGTCGGATCGTATTGGACAGCATCCCGTGACAGACACCGCCCTTCGTTCATCCTCGCCTTCATCCGCAAACCGCCTTGCGCTCGCCGCGCTGCTGATTGGCGGCGCCGCGATTGGCGGGTCGCCGATCTTTGTGCGCCTTTCGGAAGTGGGGCCGATGGCGACGGCGTTCTGGCGCGTGGCGCTGGCACTATTTCCTCTTCTGATCTGGGCCAAGGCAACGGAAAAGACGGTTACGGATTCCCGTCCCGCCGGGCTGGCCGACCACGGTCTGCTGATCCTGCCCGGCATCTTCCTTGCAGCCGATCTCGCCGCCTGGCACCTGTCCCTGCATATGACCTCGGTCGCCAATGCGACGCTGCTTGCCAATATGGCGCCGATCTTCGTCACGCTCGGCTCGTGGGCGTTGTTTCGCGCCCGTGTCAGCGGCGTCTTTCTTGCCGGCCTGGCGACGACGCTGGCTGGCGTCGTGATCCTGAAAGGCGGTCCGGCGGCGCTCGGCGACGGGCATCTGGCCGGTGACGCGACCGCAATCGTCGCCGCCGTTTTCTATGCCGGCTATATCCTCTCGATCGGCCGCCTGCGCAGCCGCTTTTCCACCAACCGGATCATGATCTGGAGCACGGCTTCGGCGGCGGTGTGCATGTTGCCGCTGGTGCTCCTTTTCGAAGACAGCTTCCTGCCCGTGGCGCTGTTTGGCTGGGCCATGCTGATCGGCCTTGCCCTTATCAGCCATGCCGGCGGGCAAGCGCTGATCATCTATGCGCTCGCCTTCCTGGCACCGGCCTTTTCGTCGCTGACGCTATTGCTACAGCCCGTCGTGGCGGCGATCCTTGCCTGGCTTCTGCTCAGCGAGCCTATTGGTCTGATGCAGGCGCTCGGAGGCACCGTCGTGCTTGCCGGCATCATGGTCGCCCGCAGGGGCTGATCAGATCCCTGGCAGGTGGAACGTCGACAGCCGTTCTTCCAGTTTCAGGATCGTCGGCAGGTCCGCGTTGGCGAAGGCGAAGCGCAGGTACCCTTCCTGGCCTTCGCCGAAATAGTCGCCGGGCAGGCAGACGACACCGGCTATCTTCGCCAGCTTCTCAGCAACGAATTCGGAGCTGATATCGGGATAGGGGTGGCGGATATAGGCGAAATAGGCGCCGATCGCCTGCAGCTTCCAGCCCTTCAGCTTGCTCATCACCTGTTTCAGCGCCTCTGCGCGTCTGGCGATTTCCGCGCGGTTGTCGGCCCGCCAGTCGTCCAGCGCCGGAAGCGCCTTGGCTACAGCTGCTTGCGCAGACCGCGGCGCGCAAATCTGTAGATTGTCCATGACCTTTGCGACCTGTTTTATGACCGCGAGGCCTGCCGTGATCGCGCCGAGGCGGTGACCGGGGATGCAGAAGGATTTGGAGAAACTGTAGAGGCAGATCACGCCGTCCTGCCACCCCTCGACCGTCAGCAGGTCATGCGGCGCGCCGCTGCCTTCGGCCAGAAAGTCGCGATAGGTTTCGTCGAGGATCAGCCAGGTTCTGTTGGCGCGGCAAAGGTCATAGATCCGCCGCAGCAGGGCAGGCGGATAGACGGATCCGGTCGGATTGTTCGGCGTGACGAGCGCCAACGCCCGGACGCCCGGTTTCAGCGATGAGGCGATGGCGTCGACATCAGGCAGGAACCCATCGCTCGCATCGCAGGGCACCAGCTCGATACCGATGCCGAGCATGGCAAGCGTCGTTTCCTGGTTGAAATAGAAGGGGTTGGTCATCAGCACCGTATCGCCTGCGCCGGCGATCGCAATCACGGTCGAGATGAAAGCCTGGTTGCAGCCGGAGGTGACGTGAATGTTCTTCGCATTGATCGAGGCGTTGTAGAGCTCCGAAACATGCGCCGCATAAGCGGTCCGCAGAACATGTTCGCCTTCGATCATGCCGTAGCCGGTGAACGCGGGGGCGGCGGCGGCCTCGCCGAGCCATTTCAGCATATCGGGATGCGGTGGATAGCCGGGAACAGCCTGGCTGAGATCGATGAGCGGTCCGCGTGAGCCATCATAGGCCTTCGCCCAGGCGAGAACGGAAGGCACCGGCGGCGGCGACAGTCTGGCGATCAGCGGATTGAAACGCGGCATTCGGATGATCCTGTGTTTTTCAAGACTTGACCCGGCGCTTTGGCGTCGGTTCGGGCCGGCGGGCGCGGGTCGGAGAGGAGACGGGCTTGAAGCCATCCTTGGATGGCAGGCGTTCGGACGCGCTGACCTTGGCAGCGCGGGCGCGGAGGATGGTGCGCGCCGAGGTCTGCAATTCCGGCATCGGATCGCTTTCGAGCGCCGAGAACAGCCAGTCGATGAAGACCTTGACGATGGGGGCGGCGCGGACCTCGTTGCGGCAGGCAACATAGAAGGCGTCGTTGGCGGGTACTGTGAGATCAAAAGGCGCGATCAGTTCGCCCTTGGCGATCAGGCTGCCGGCGGTGATCGTGTCGCCGAGCGCCACGCCCTGATGGTGCAGCGCCGCTTCCGTCGAAAGACGGGCATCGCTCATGAAATGCTGGCGCCCGCGATGGATATCGATGCCGTCGGCGGCGGCAAGCCAGGTATTCCATTCACGGCCGTCGTCGCCATGCAGGATGACATGGTCGCGCAGGTCGCGTACCGAGCGCAGCGGCCGCATGTTGAGTAACGTCGGGCTGACGACCGGAAACAGTTCCAGCCGGCTCCACAGACGCGCCCAGCAATCCGGCCAGTTGCCGTCACCGTAGAGCAGGCAGATATCGACATCGCGGGAAAACAGGTTGGCTGTGTCGTTCGAGGCAACCAGCGTCAGCCGCACATCGGGAAATTGCTCGGTGAACTGATGCAGGCGCGGGATCATCCAGAATGACAGGAGCGCCGGCACGCAGGTAATGCGCAATTGGCCACTGGTTGTCGGTCGCGTCATGGCCGCGGTGGCGGCTGCAATGCCTTCGAATGCCTCGGTGACGGCGGGCAGCAGCAGTGCGCCCTGGGAGGTCAGCTTCAGCCGCTTGCCGCCACGTTCGAAAAGCGCCGCGTTGAAGGAGAGTTCCAGCGCTCTTATCTGATGGCTGATCGCGCCATGTGTGACGTTGAGCTCGCGCGCCGCCGCCGAAACAGAGCCGCGCCGGGCTGTCGCCTCGAAGGCGCGCAGCGGGTTTAGCGGCGGTAGGCGGCTGGACAAGGAAGCGGCTCCGAAAGGCAGAAAATGATGTGAGTTTTTCTCACACCAAACGCTATAACAATGTCAATTGATTTTCCAGTCAATTTGTTTCCTAATGTCGGCAACAAGGGCAAAAGCCTGGGGAACATGCACGCAAGCGCTCCGGCCCGATGTCGGTGCGCGAACCGTTTTTGGCGAATATCTGAGCCGGTTGAAGGCCTTCCGATCGTCGATCCCGCACGTCTCCTTCAGGTCCCATATGAGGTGACGGACATGGCGTGGGATGAGAAGAAGCTGAGCGAGCTGAAAGCGAAGTATGGCGAAAGCCATGGCGGCGAGTTGTTCGATCCGGCATTCCGCAAGGTGGCGGACAAGATTTTTTCCAAAAGCGGCACGCGTCTTGCGCCTTATGCGGGCGTCCCGACTTTCCTGACCGCGCCCTATATGCCGGTCGATGCCAATGAGCCCGATTTTGGCAATCTCCAGGTCGCCATCGTGGGCGTGCCGATGGATCTCGGCGTCACCAACCGTCCGGGCTCCCGTTTCGGGCCGCGCGCCATGCGCGCCATCGAGCGGATCGGTCCCTATAACCATGTGCTCGATTGCGCACCGGTATTCGATCTGCGCGTCGCCGATATCGGCGACGTCCCGTTCCAGAGCCGCTACCGGCTGGAACTCAGCCATGACGATATCGAGAAGCGCATCAACCAGATCGTCGATGCCGGCGTTGTGCCGCTGTCGGTCGGCGGCGACCATTCGATGAGCCATCCGATCCTGAAGGCCGTCGGCAAGAAACGCCCGGTCGGCATGATCCATATCGACGCGCATTGTGATACCGGCGGCGCTTTCGATCAGACGAAATTTCACCATGGCGGACCGTTCCGCAACGCGGTTCTCGACGGCGTGCTCGATCCGACGCGCACGGTCCAGATCGGCATTCGCGGTTCGGCGGAATATCTCTGGGAGTTTTCCTACGAGTCCGGCATGACCGTGATTCATGCCGAGGAGGTGACCGGCATGGGCATGCCGGCGATCATCGAGAAGGCGAAACAGATCGTCGGCGATGGCCCGACCTATCTCTCCTTCGATATCGACAGCGTCGATCCGAGCTTTGCTCCGGGCACCGGCACGCCGGAAGTGGGCGGTCTTACGACCCGCGAAGTGCTGGAACTGATCCGCGGCCTGAAAGGCATCAATCTCGTCGGCGGCGACGTCGTGGAGGTCGCGCCGCAATATGATGCGACGACCAACACGGCGCATGTCGGCGCCCAGGTCCTGTTCGAAATCCTCAGCCTCATGGTGTTCAGCCCCTTCGTCAACGGCAAGCGGGATTGAACGACTGGCGGCCCCTCATCCGGCCATCCTTGTTTCAGAAGAAGGGCGGCCACCTTCTCCCCGCAGGCGGGGAGAAGGGATAAGCGGCAAATTCGATCGTTCCTCTCCCCGTTCACGGGGAGAGGGCCAGGGTGAGGGGCAAAAGCCAAACCCGGTTTTTCGTGCCTGCCATAAACAGAAATTACAAAGGGGAATGAAAATGACCAGACTCTCGAACCTGAAATCATCCGTCGCCGCTGCCCTGATGCTCAGCGCCGCCGTTCTCGGTTTCGCACCCGTTGCCAATGCCGACGCCATCGACGACATCACCAAGGCGGGCGTCCTGAATGTCGGCGTCTTCGCCGATTTTCCGCCCTTCTCCTCGGCCAGCGCCGATATGAGCCTCAAGGGCTATGATATCGACGTCGCGCAGTACATCGCAGACAGTCTGAAGGTCAAGCTCGTTCCGGTGCCGGTGACCGGCCAGAACCGCATCCCGTACCTGACCGAGAAGCGCGTCGATGTGCTGGTCAGCGTCGGTTACAGCAAGGAGCGCGCCGAAGTCATCGATTTCGCTGCGGCCTACGCGCCTTACTACATCGCCGTGATCGGTCCCGCCGCTCTCGAGGTCAAGGGCAAGGAAGACCTCGCCGGCAAGAGCATCGCCGTCAATCGCGGCACGCTCGAAGACACGTCGCTGACGGAAGCAGCGCCCAAGGATGCCGACATCAAGCGCTTCGACAACTACAATTCGGTGATCCAGGCGTTCATCTCCGGCCAGACCGAACTGATGGTTGTCGGCAACGACGTCGGTGCCCAGGTTCTGGCCCGCCAGGAAGCCTTGAAGCCGGAGCAGAAGTTCCAGCTCCTGACCTCGCCGTCGCATCTGGCGCTCAACAAGGGCGAGGATCGCCTGAAGCAGGCGGTCAACGACGCGGTCGCCAAGATGCTCGCCGACGGCAAGCTCAATGAAAGCTCGCAAGCGTGGCTGAAGACCCCGCTCAACCCTGAAAACCTTAAGGATTGAATTCTTTGGGTTACGCGCTCGATTTCGGCTGGCTGAATGACGCGGTCTCGCTGATCGCGAGCGGCGCAGCCATGACGATCTTCCTGATCGCGGTGTCGGCAGTCGCCGGCATCGTGCTCAGCATTTTGGGCGCGGCGGCCCGGCGCAGCCGTCATGCCGTCCTGCGCCGGGCGATTGCCGGTTATGTCGAGCTCATCCGCAACACGCCGTTTCTGGTGCAGCTCTTCTTCATCTTCTTCGGGCTGCCCAGCCTCGGCATGCGGCTCGATCCCGTCGTCGCCGCCATCCTGGCGATGACCTTGAACATGACGGCCTATACGACAGAGATCGTCGGCGCCGGCCTCGATGCCGTGCCGAAGGGGCAGAGGGAAGCAGCACTTGCACTGGGCTTGCGGCCACGCCTTGTCTTCATCAAGATCGTGCTGCCGCAGGCGCTGAAGGTCATCTATCCGGCGCTGACGAGCCAGATTGTCATCATGATGCTGGAATCCGCCGTCGTTTCGCAGATTGCCGTGCGCGAACTGACCTATGAGGCCGACATGCTGCAGGCGCGCACCTTCCGCGCATTCGAGACTTATTTCATCATCACCCTCGTCTACCTCGCGATGAGCATCGGCTTGCGCCGTTTGCTGATCGCCGGAGGCAACCGCATGTTGGCCGGAGGCGTGTCGTGATCGAGTTCACGCTTTGGGACATCGTCCGCAACCTCTTGCTGGCAGCCCGGTGGACGGTGCTTTTGTCGGCAGTCGCTTTCGCGGGCGGCACGATTGTCGGCCTGCTCATCCTGTTCCTGAGGATATCCAAGCGGCGCTGGATGCGGGAGTTCGCCGAATATTACATCGGTCTGTTCCAGGGCACGCCGCTTCTGATGCAGCTTTTCCTGTTGTTCTTCGGCCTGCCCCTGCTTGGGTTTCGCATCGAACCCTGGACGGCTGCCGTGCTCGGGCTTACTCTCTGCGCCAGCGCGTTTCTGGCGGAAATCTGGCGCGGCGGCGTCCAGGCAGTGCCGCTTGGACAGTGGGATGCCGGCAGCAGCCTGGGGCTGCATTATCTCAAGCAATTGCGGCTGATCATCCTGCCGCAGGCCTTTGCAATCACTCGGGCTCCGACCGTCGGTTTCCTGGTGCAACTGATCAAAAGTACGGCCCTGACGTCGATTATCGGCTTTGAGGAACTGGTCAGAACCTCGAATGCGATCAACAATGCAACCTTCGAACCGTTCACGGTCTACGGGTTTGTCGCCTTGATCTATTTCGCCTTGTGTTTTCCGTTGACCCGATACGCAAAGGTGCTGGAGCTTCGGGCCTTGAAACACTGACTGGAATGCAATCCAGACTTGCATGCCGGATCAAAAATTGGGAACAGACCGGGAAGCCGAACAAAGCGGCACCGGCAAAAACAGGAGAACGATGATGACTGAATTTCTGAAACACCCGATCGGCCGCCGCGCTGTGCTCGGCGCCGGTCTTGCCGGTGTGTCCCTGCTCGCCATGCCATCGATCCTGCGCGCACAGGACAAGTCGCTGAAAGTCGGCGTCTACGGTGGCTATTTCAAGGATTCGTTCGACAAGAACATCTTCCCGGAATTCACCAAGGCAACCGGCATCGCGATCGAAGCCGTTGCCGAACCGACCGGCGAAGCCTGGCTTGTCCAGCTTGAACAGGCCGCCAAGGCCGGCCAGGCGCCGGCGGACGTCTCGATGATGTCGCAGGTTTCGATGCTGAAGGGCCAGTCCACCGACCTCTGGGCGCCGCTTGATGTCGCCAAGATCAAGAATGCGTCCAACCTGATCGATCGCTTCGTCAACAAGTATCCGGATGGTCGCGTCGCCGGCATCGGCGCCGTCTCCTGGTACATCACCCTGGTGACGAACACCGACGTCTACAAGGAAGCACCGACTTCCTGGGCTGCATTCTGGGATCCGGCGAATGTTGACAAGCTCGGCCTTTTGGCGCTCGTCTCCAACTCCTTCCTGCTCGAAGTGACCGCCAAGACTTATTTCGGCGGCACCAATGCGCTCGACACGGAGGAAGGGATTGAAAAGGCCTTCACCAAGCTCGCCGAGGTCAAGCCGAACGTTCGGCTGTGGTATCGCGACGAGGCGCAGTTCGAACAGGCGCTGAAGTCGGGCGAAATCCCGATGGGGCAGTATTATCACGACGTCACCGGCCTTGCCGCTGCCGACGGCAACCCCGTCCGCTCGACCTTCCCGAAGGAAGGCGGCATTCAGGACTCCGGTTGCTGGGCGCTGTCACGCGCCTCGCAGAAGGTCGAGGAAGCCCATCTCTTCATCGACTATATGAGCCAGGCGTCGATCCAGGCCACGTTGTCGCGCAAGGTCGGGACCTCGCCGACCGTCAAGCGTGAACTCACCGACCTCACGGCAGAAGAGTTTGCCGCCGTGTCGTCAGACATCGAGCCGATCATTCCGCGCTACGACCTCTACCAGACGAAGTCGGATTGGCTGAACCAGAAGTGGACCGAACTGATCGTTGGTTGATTGGTGTATCTCACGGAGCGGCGGGATACCCCCCTCTGTCACTTCGTGACATCTCCCCCTCAAGGGGGGAGATCGTTCTTTTCCCTTTCGCAAAGTTTGATTGCGGAAGATGCAGTAGCCGCTTGTGATCTCCCCCTTGAGGGGGAGATGCCCGTCAGGACAGAGGGGGGTGCCGCGGGAAGAGTAGCATTTGTCGATGCCGCGACGCGCGGTTTAAAGAGGAAAACAATGTCAGGCCTCGCCCTCAACAACGTCACGAAGGAATTCGGGACTTTCACCGCGGTCAACAATGTCGAGCTGACGGTGCCGCACGGCACCTTCGTCTGCATGCTCGGACCGTCCGGTTGCGGCAAGACCACGCTGCTCCGGATGATCGCCGGGCTCGACCTGCCGACCGGCGGCGCGATCCGGCTCGATGGGGAGGACATCACCCGGGTCCCGACCCACAAGCGCAATCTCGGCATGGTGTTCCAGTCGCTGGCACTGTTTCCGCATCTGACGGTCGGCGAGAACATCGCCTATCCCTTGCGTATCCGCAGCGCGCCGAAGGAAGACCAGAAAAAGCGGGTCGACGAACTCCTGTCGATGATCCATCTCTCCGGTTATGCCGACCGGCCGGTTTCCAAGCTCTCTGGCGGCCAGCGCCAGCGCGTCGCGATTGCCCGGGCCCTGGCGATTTCACCAAAGCTGTTTCTACTCGACGAGCCGCTTTCGGCGCTCGACGCCAAGCTGCGCGAGGCGATGCAGGTGGAACTGCGCCAGTTGCAGCAGCGGCTCGGCATCACGACCATCGTCGTGACACACGACCAGCGCGAAGCCATGACCATGGCCGATACGGTCGTGGTCATGAACGGTGGAGAGATCCGTCAGGCCGCGTCGCCGATCGAAATCTACCGCCGCCCGGCCGATACCTTCGTTGCCGATTTCATCGGATCGACCAATCTGCTCGAGGCCGAAGCCGACAGCACCGGCCGTGTCAGCGTGCTTGGCCAACCGGTCGCTGGCATTTCGCTTGGCGCGCATGCCAGGAAGGCGACGCTGTCGATCCGGCCGGAAGACGTGCATCTGACGGCACCCGGCGATGGCGCGCTGTCCGGCACGGTGACCTTCGTGCGCGATCTCGGCGGCACGATCGAGACCTTCGTCGACGTTGCCGGTCGTCAGATCATCGCCGTCTCGACGCCGCGGGCGCGGCCCGAGGTTTCGGTCGGCCAGCCGGTCGGCGTGGTGCTCTTGCCCGACGTTTGCGTGGTGCTTGCCAAATGAGACGCGAAGCGCCGCAACGCCTGGCCGATTACGGGCCGCTGTTCTTCCCGGCGATGATGCTCATCGTCTTCTTCGTCGTGCCCTTTGCGACAATGATCGCCGTCTCGTTCTTCCAGCGCCAGCAGGGTGGCTTCTACGTGCCGGCCTTCGAACTGGCGAACTACCAGCGCTTCCTCAGCCTGTTCTTCGCCAACGTGCTCGGCTTCTCGCTGATGCTGGCGATCGCCGTTGCCCTCAGCTGCGTCGTGCTCGCCGTCCCCTTCACCTATCTTCTGACGCGGATGGCGAAACGCGTTCAGATCGTCTGGCTGGTGGCGCTGTTGTCGGTCCTGTCACTGTCGGAAGTCATCATCGGCTTTGCCTGGTCGACGCTGTTTTCCCGTACCGCCGGGATCACCAATCTCCTGGTCATGGCGGGGCTCATGAGCGAGGCGAAGGCATTACTCCCGAGTTTCGGCGCGGTCCTGACCGGCATGGTCTATCAGGCCTTCCCCTATACGGTGCTGGTGCTTTACCCGGCATTGGTGCGGCTCGACCCGACGCTGACGGAAGCGGCCCGCACGCTTGGCGCTTCGCCGGTCAAGGCCTTCTTCACCGTCGTCGTACCGGCGCTCCGCAACACCATCACCGCGACGCTGATCATGGTCTTCATCTTCGCGCTCGGCTCCTATCTCTTGCCGCAGATTCTTGGCCGTCCGCAGCACTGGACCCTGTCGGTGCTGATCACCGATCAGGCGATCTACCAGTCCAACATGCCGTTCGCGGCGGCCATGGCGGTGTTCCTGGTGCTGGTGACGCTCGGTCTCGTGGCTCTGACCGTGATTGCCGGACGCAAGGGAGAGGCAGCATGACCGGTGCGCTCAGCAAAATCTATTTCTTCCTGATCGGCCTGTTTCTCGCATTGCCAATCATCGTTGTCGCCGGCGTGGCGGTGAATGCGAAGCAGACGTTGGCTTTCCCGCCGAAAGGCTTTTCGCTCTCCTGGTATGGCGAAATTTTCCTCAATCCGGAATGGCGCAACGCACTGCTTGCCTCGCTGACGCTGGCGATCCTCTCGGCGGCTCTCGCGGTGGCGGTCGCGCTGCCGCTTGCCTGGTTCCTATGGCGGCGGATCGCGCCCTGGGCGAATATCTTCCAGCTTCTCGGCGTCGCGCCGTTTACGCTGCCGCCGGTCATCACCGCGCTCGGGCTTTTGACCTTCTGGGCGACGACCGGCTTCTATGGCCAGCCGTGGACGGCGGTCATCAGTCACGCGATTTTCTTCGTGACGCTGCCGCTGGTGACGCTGTCGCTCGGCTTTACCGCGATCGACCGGTCCCTGGTGGAAGCTGCCGCGACAATGGGCGCCGACGATCGCAAGGTTTTCCGCACCGTCGTCCTGCCGCTGATCCTGCCCTATATCGTCTCGGGTTATGCCTTCGCCTTCGTCTTGTCGCTGAACGAATATATCGTCGCCTATATGACCGTCGGCTTCACAATGGAAACGCTGCCGATCAAGATCTTCAACGCCTTGCGCTACGGTTACACGCCGACCATGGCATCCGTCACGATCCTGTTCGTGGTGACGGCGGCCGTCATCTTCTCCCTTGTCGCACGGTTCGGCGATCTGCCAAAACTGCTCGGCGCCATGTCATCGGATGGCAAATGATCACGCTCGCCGCCCTGCAGATGAGATCGGAAAGCGGCGATGTCGCCGCCAATCTGGCGCGCATCGGTGAGGCGGCGCGGGATGCGGCCGGCAAGGGCGCAAGCCTGCTGATCACGCCGGAGCTTGGGCTGACGGGGTATGGCGCTGGCGACTTCATCCGCGATCTGGCAGAGCCCGCGGATGGGCCTTTGGTGCGGCGACTACAGGCGATTTCACTGGAGACGGGGGTGGCGGTGATCGCCGGATTTGCCGAAAAGGCGGGCTCCGCGGTCTTCAACAGCGCCGTTTATGTCGACGGTGCCGCAGAACCCGTCGTCTACCGCAAATCCAATCTCTACGGCGACTACGAGCGCGCGCTGTTTGCCGCCCCCGCGCCGAGCACGGTTCTATTTACGCATCGCGGCATCAAATGCGGCATGCTGATCTGCTATGACGTGGAGTTTCCGGAAAATGTCCGGCGGCTGGCCATGGCGGGCGCGGATGCCGTGCTGGTCCCGACCGCGCTGCCGGCCGGTTATTCCGGCACCTTCATTACCGATCACATGATCCAGACGCGCGCCTTCGAGAACCAGGTTTTCGTCGCCTACATCAATCATTGCGGAGCGGACGAGCGCTTCACCTTCGCAGGCTCCTCGCGCATCGCCGCACCCGATGGCAGCCTGCTTGCGGGTGCTGCATCCCACGGCGAGACGCTGATGATCGTGGCGGTCAATCCCGTCGATTTCGATGTTTCGAAAGGCGAAAATACCTACCTGGCCGATCTGCAGCGCAGTCCCTGATCGCCCGCGCATGCCATGCTTACGGCGGTCGCGGTTGTCATTCAGGAATGATGAACTGTCTGTTCCTGCCGCCCCCCTTTATTAAATTGCTCAAGCGGCCGATATTCGCATCATATTCACGAATGGAGGCAGCCATGAGCTTGCAATTGACGGGCATTCACCATCTGACGGCGATCACCGCCAATGCGCCGGAGAACCTGCGCTTCTACACGCAGACGCTTGGCATGCGGTTGGTCAAGAAGACGGTCAACCAGGACGATACCACCGCCTATCATCTCTTCTACGCCGACGGACAGGCGACGCCGGGGACCGACCTGACTTTCTTCGACTGGCCGCTCGAGCCTGAGGGCCGCGGCACACACAGCATTTCGCGCACCGGCCTGCGTGTCGGCAGCCGCGACAGCCTTTTCTGGTGGAAGGCGCGTTTCGACGAGCTCAAGGTCAAATCCGACGCGGTGACCGAGATCGACGGCCGCGCATCCCTCGATTTCGAGGATGGCGAAGGCCAGCGCTTCCGGCTGATCGACGACGGCGGGCTTTCGCCGTCCCATCCGTGGGACAAAAGCCCGGTTCCGGCTGAGCATCAGATCAAGGGTCTCGGCCCCATTACCATGAGCGTACCGGACATCACCAGCACGGAACGGGTTCTGGAAGAGGTGATGAGCATGACTAAGGTCCGCCAGTATCCGTCACCGGACGGCATTGGCGAGGTTCATGTGTTCTCGATGGGCAAGGGTGGTCCGGCGGCGGAGCTGCACGTTGCGGGCCAGCCGGGATTGCCGGCGTCCCGGCAGGGGGCGGGCGCCGTCCATCATGTCGCCTTCCGAGCGCCGGACCAGGCTGCGCTGCATGAATGGACCGAACGGCTACAGAGTTTCCGCCTGCCGTCGAGCGGCGAGGTCGAGCGCTACTATTTTCGCTCGCTCTATTTCCGCGAGCCGAACGGTATCCTGTTCGAGATCGCAACCGACGGCCCCGGCTTTGCGGTCGACGAACCGATGGAGACGCTCGGCGAAGATCTGTCTCTGCCGCCGTTCCTGGAGCACAAGCGTTCGGAGATTGAAGCTCGGTTGAAGCCTCTGGTGTAGCAACGGAAAAGCCGGGAGCGCCATCTTCCGGCTGCGACTGCTGACAAAGCCATTTCTTATCGTCGTTGGGAAAATAAGCAGCAGCCAAAACCTTCGTCATTCCTGTGCTCGTCACAGGAAGCCAGCCAGCCCAAGTCTTTGGGCTGAAAGTCTTTTGACCCGACGGACGTCGGGTCGCTGGATCCCCGCCACGAGGGCGAGGATGACGGAGAATGGGATGTCCACTTCAAGCAGTTGGGGTTGGGAGAATTGCCTCCCGGCTTTTTTCATCTGTACTTTTGCGTCTTTCTGACCATCCTTCCAGAAAAGCAAAGGATGGAATCGCATGGTAAAACTGATCGGCATTTCCGGGAGCCTGCGAAAGGCGTCGTTTAATAAGTCCCTCCTGAACGCGGCGCTTCCGTTGGCGCCGGAGGGCGTGACGTTTACTGCGGGAACCATCGAGGGCATCCCGCTTTATAATGCCGATGTCGAACGGGAAGGCGTGCCGGGACCGGTGCAGCTTCTCAAAGACCAGATTGCTGCGGCAGATGGCGTGATCCTGTTCACGCCGGAATACAACAACTCCATACCGGGCGTTTTCAAAAATGCCATCGACTGGGTGAGTTCCTCGATGACCGGTGCGCCAAACGTTTTTGCCGGTCGCGCCTTCGCCCTTGCCGGCACGTCGCCCGGCGCCTTCGGCACGATCCTTAGTCAAAATGCCTGGCTCCCCGTCCTTCGCACGCTCGGCGCCGATCTCTGGTCCGGCAAGCGGCTGATGCTGCCGAAGGCGGGCTCGCTGTTCGACAAGGAAGGCAATCTTGTTGACGAGGATGCCAAGTCAAGGCTGAAGGCCTTTGTCGAGGCCTTTGCCGGTTATGTTGCGCGCAAAAAAGCCTGAGCTTTTCACGACCGCGGTCAGACCCTGATGGTTTCCAGCCATTCCCGAACGGCCTTCGCATCCCTGTCGCCGATCTCGTGGCCGGCTTTCAGCGTGACGGTCTCAAGTGCCGCTCCTGCCTTGCGGAGAATGGCTTCAAGCGGCGGGGCATAGCGGGAATAGGCGTCCGTCGCGCCCGTCATCGTCAGGATATTGGTGCCGGAAAGATCGGCGTTCGGCACGGTTTCCAGCGGGTTCATCATGCGCAGCAGCGCGGCATTCCTGATCAGCCCGGGATGAAGCAGCATGGTTGCGATCAGCATGTTGGCGCCGTTCGAATAGCCGACGAAAACCATCTTTTCGCGGTCGATGCCGTAGGCGGGTACCGCACCTTCGATCATCTCGACAAAGGCCTCGGCTTCGGAGACGATATCCTTCTGGTCGAAGCTGAACGGCGTGATCCGGCGGAAGAAGCGCGGGAAACCTTCCTCCGTGCTGCGGCCCCTGAGGCTGAGGAGCAGGGAATTCGGAGCGATCTGCCGGCCGAGCGGCAAAAGGCTGGTCTCGTTGGCGCCGCTGCCGTGCAGCAGCACGAGAGTGCGGCCATCCGGATTTTCCGGCTGGTGCAGGCGGTGAATGAAGGGCAGGTCGCGCGGGGTGAAGCGCTCTTTGCCGGGCAGCGCGAACTGCGGCAGGACGACGAGGTTGGATTCCAGATCGCCGCCGAAATGTTCGGGAACGAACAGGCGTGTTCCGAGCGAGGCCTCATCCTCATCCACAGTCATGCCCGGTGCGTCGGTTGCGAATTCGAACAGGGTGCCGCCCGGCTCGCGCACATAGAGCGAAAAGAAATATTTACGGTCGTGGGCCGAGATCGTCCCTGCGTCCTCCGCCTCCAGGCGTATGCGCAGATCGTTGACCGCGGCCTTGTCGACGGCCCGGAAGGCGATATGGTCGATCGTACCGGTGCCGGGCGCTGCGGTCCAGAATCCGCTGGCATTGCGCACGTCGATGATATCGCCGGACGCGGAGCCGAGGCGGCGGATCGTCTCGGTCCTTGCCGTTTCGGCATAGCCGAAATGCCGGCCGATGAAGGCTGCCGTCTCCTCCGGTTTGTCCGTCAGGATCGTTGCGCCACGAAGACGCCGGATGGCATCCTGCAGCGGAATCTCCGGCGCTGCGCAGGAGGTGCCGGTGGTAAGTCCCTCGGTGCCGACAAGCTTGACGATGACGCCGTCCGGGTCCTTCAGCCGGATGACGGGCTCGCCGAATTCCTGGGCCGGACCGGTTGCGGAAATATTGTATCGCAGCGCGCGTGTCAGCCAGAAACCGATGCTTTCCGGGGCAATGGCAAAGGCGATTTCGCTCGGCTGGCCATGGCCGACGCGGCCCGGCGCGCCGTCTTCCCAGACAAGGAACGTCACCAGCGATCCCGGCGATCCGACGGCATCGCCATAGAGCAGGTGCAACTGCATCGCGTCTTCAAAACCCGCCGTCCGCTTGACGAGACGCAGGCCGAGAAAGCCGGCATAGAAGTCGACATTGGCCTGTACCTTGCGGGTGATCAGGGTGATGTGATGGATGCCGCTCGTCATGTCATGAAAACCTTTTGATGTGGCCGCAGGAAAGCAGCAAATGGCGGACCACGCCAGCGCTGCGTGAACAGAGCGTCCACCGCATGAAGCCACAAGCAAGCCTGTTGCCGTTATCCTCAACTGATTTTCGGGCGATCTTTCGTCAGAAACGCCTTGAAGGCCTCAGCGTAGTCGGGATGCCAGCGCGACAGCGGCGGACGGTTCTCGATGATATCGCCAGCGGCCCAAAGGATGCGTTTCTCGTCGATCGGGCGCGCAACGTCGTTGTCCGGGCAAAGGATGTAGAAGTCATTCTTCTCGAGGCTCTGCATCATGAAGTCGATCGTTTCCTGCGGCGTCCAGGCGCCCTGCGGCTTTTCCGTGCGGCCCTGGGCCGTGAGTGCCGTATAGACGAAGCCGGGGATCAGCAGATGTGCGGTGATATTGCAATTGGTCATGTTGCGAAATTCATGCTGCAGCGCCTCGGTGAAGGCTTTGACGCCGGCTTTCGTCATGTTGTAAGCGGGGTCGCCGGGCGGGGTGGTGATGCCCTGTTTGGAGCCGGTATTGATGATCAGGCCCGGCTGGCCATGGGCGATCATGGCGGGTGCAAAGATGCGCGAGCCGTTGACGACGCCCCAGAGGTTGACGGCGAACACTTTCTCCCATTCTTCCTGCGCCCCGAACATCGAACTGCCGTGAATGCCGGCATTGTTCATCAACACGTGAACGCGGCCGAAACGCGCGACGGCGTCCTGCTCCAGCGCCCGCAGCGATTCGAGCGACGCGACATCCGCCGCGACGCCAACCACACTGTCAGGACCATGCGGGGAGAGCGCTGCCGTCTCACGTGCCGCCTTGTCGAGCCGCTCGCCCGGCAGATCGGCGAGCACGACGTTCATGCCGAGGCCGGCGAAGCGCCTGGCGGCGGCAAGGCCGATGCCTGACGCGGCTCCGGTCACAACGGCGACATGGTTGCTGGCAAAGGCTGGATGGTTCATCGCAGTTCCGTCCCGTTCTTAAGAGTATGATCTGGAAGAGAAATCTAGGGCTGCCGGGTACAGAAGTCCACCGGTGCGTTGCCAATTCCCTTACCGGAAAACATTAGCTCCAATTTTTATTGTAAATCAAAGCACGGCTTCGTATCGCGTCAGCGGGCCGGATATCGGTCAGGTTCGCACATATGCACTGGAATTGGGCAGCGTCGTCGGCCGCAATCCGCGTCGCGCAGCTTGAAAAGGACGTGACGGCCTTTGCCGATAAGCTGCGGCCCGGGTACAAGATCGAAGTCGGCGGCAGTCGTCGAGGAAAGCGGCAAGAGCCAGGCGCCGATTGCGGCCGTCGTGCCGCCGATGCTGTTCATCATGGCGACGGGGGCGAAGTTGTTCCGGTTTAGGCAAGCGTCCTCGGAGAGGCGAGTTCGCATGTGGTGTGCACCGCATCTGCGTCATCCTCGCCACGTGACGGGGAGCCTTTAGCGCCGCTTCTGCGGCGCTAAAGGTTCTCGTCATTTAACGACTAGCGGCTGAATATACCTCGCGTCCGTTTTTTCGCCACCTTACAGCATCACAACCGTCAGTTCCGTCTTGTCGTAACCAAAATCCAGCGGCGTGGTGCCGGTATGCTCCAGCACCAGCCAGTCGCCGGCGTTCAGAAGCGCCATGCCGATCGCGCAATTGCCGTAGGAGGTGGAGGCCGTGTCATTGTCGTTGATGCTGGCGATCGTCGTCGTTCCGTTGACCTTGACAGCGACGGAAAAGGCACCGGCGGGGTTGGCTTCGACACCGAGGCAGACGAGGTAGGGCGCTGTTACCGGGACGACCAGCCGGTTGCCGCCACCGGCGACGGCGGCGCCGAGGCTGAAGCCGCCCTGGTTGACGCTCAGGGTGGAAAAGCCGGTCTGCGAGCCGGAGGAGGGCGTCAGCACGCCGCCACCGCGCGTCGCCCGCACCAGCGGCCTCCGCGGCATCTGCACTTGGCCCTGGCCGGTGATGCTGAGAGCCTGGGTCCAGGCCGAGCCGTCCGGGCTGACCTTGATGGCGAACTCATCCGAGCCGGCAAGGCCCATTTCCGCCCGGCCGGACCAGCCGCTCTGGAACAGCAGGCTCGCCGTATCGCCGGCTGCGGCCTTGTTCACTTTCACCTGGTGGCCGTTCCCGTCATGAGTCAGCAGCGTGGCCGCCGCCGAGACGGCGAGCCGGTTGGTGCTGTCGGCGGTGGTGTTGATGCCGAGAGACGAGGGCGTGCCGATGGCGTCATAGGCCGCCCAGGCGCTGCCGTCATGGATCTTCAACTTGTCCTCGGCCAGGAACCAGCCGCGCCAGCCCTCCTTCGGGCTGATGAAGACCCAGTCGCCGTCCTGGCGGAAGGCAAGGTTTCCGCTTTTGTCTGTCCATGCGCCGGTCGACGATGCGGCGATGTCGTAGCAGGTTCCCTCCTCTGGGTCGGAAGGCGGGTTTGCCAAAGTGGCGGTCACCGTCAGCTGGGTGACAGCATCGAGGCGCTGTAGCGCTTCGTTATGGGTGACGTGCTTCTGCGCCTGGGAGGGCAGGATATAGGGCAGTTCGAGATTGGCGGTCGTCTCGCTCATCGGGTGGTTCTCCTTGGTCATCAGGAGAAGGGTACCCGTTGAAGGCGGAGCGGGGATGCGCGCGCCAAGGCTGGGTTGTCTGCAAAGGGAAATTTCGGGCGACTGTTCCCGCTGCCGCACGAATGAAGGCATTCCGCGCCGGTCAGGGAAGGCGGATCAGTTTTTTCCCCGAGACACGAAATGCGGGTTGGCGAAATCCACGTCGGAGCCCTGATTGCGCTTGCCATAGGACAGCGGATTCCCATCCATGGTCACGGTTTCGCCGCCCGCCGCTCGCAGCACTGCGTCGCCAGCGGCGGTGTCCCACTCCATCGTCCGGCTGAGACGGGGATAGATGTCGGCCAGCCCTTCGGCGAGAAGACAGAACTTCAGCGAAGAGCCGATCGCTTCATAGTCGGTGATGCCGTGTTCGGCGAGATAGGCGATGGTTTCCTGGTTGTTGTGGGAACGGCTGGCCAGCGCCACCAGCCTGTCGCCGCGGCTGCGGCAGCCGATAATCGTCGGCGGGCCGATTTCGCGTTGACCCGAGACGACAGCCTTTGTCGCCTTGTTGCGGCTGGCGGCGTAGAGTATTCCGAGCGCCGGCGCGTAGACGACGCCGGCAACGGGTTCACCCTTTTCGATCAGGGCGATATTGACCGTAAAGTCGTCGTTGCGGCCGACGAATTCCTTGGTGCCGTCGAGCGGGTCAACGAGAAAGAAGGACTTGCCCTCGATATCGGGAATGTGGCCGGCGGAGACGGCTTCCTCAGCGACGACAGGGATGTCCGGAAAGGCCGCTGCCAGCCGATCGAGGATGATCTTCTCAGCGCGCGCATCGGCATCGGTGACGGGGGAGGAGTCGGCCTTGTAGCTGACATCCGGCCCGGCATGATAGATGTCGAGGATCGCTTTCCCCGCAGCCACGGCCGCTTCTTCCAGTATGTCCAGCATTTGCTTCCTGTACCCTTCGCCTGGTTCGGGCGTGGTGATGAATTTTCCCGGAAACGGTGAATAATGCTGTCCGGGATGATGATTGTACATCCACGTTCCTTACCGGTCTTTTCAAGGTGTGTTCGTCAAATTTTTCCGACTGTGCCGCATTTGGCACTGTATCGCGGGCTCGCTTCGGCTAGAGCTGCGACCAGCAGGGCGGCGGCGCATGCGATCGGGTCTTGCCGCGGCGCTCTTTGCGCCAGCGGCGGCTTGTGTAAATGTGGCGCGGCAACATGGTGGGGGAATTGGGACTGGCATGCGCTATTCGGCATTCTCGATCGTCAGGAACGCGCTTTCGGGCAACCTCAACTGGAAGCCGGCCTGGCGCCGGCCGGCGCCGAAGCCATTCTATGACGTGATCATCGTCGGCGGCGGTGGCCACGGACTGGCGACGGCCTATTATCTCGCCAAGGAATTCGGTCTCAGGAACATCGCAGTGCTGGAAAAGGGCTATCTCGGCTCCGGCAATGTCGGCCGCAACACGACGATCGTGCGCTCCAACTATATGCTGCCCGGAAACGAGCCCTTCTACGAGTTTTCGATGAAGCTCTGGGAAGGCCTGGAGCAGGATCTCAACTACAACGCCATGCTGTCGCAGCGCGGCGTCATCAATCTCTACCACAATGACGGCCAGCGCGACGCCTATATCCGCCGCGGCAACGCCATGTGGATGGAGGGCGTTCCGGCCGAACTGCTTGACCGCGCGGCCTTGAAGAAGATGCTGCCCTTCCTCAATTTCGATCATGCCCGCTTCCCGATCATGGGCGGGCTCTTGCAGAAGCGCGGCGGCACGGCGCGCCATGACGCTGTCGCCTGGGGCTATGCCCGTGCCGCCGACCGCCTCGGCGTCGATCTCATCCAGAATTGCGAGGTGACCGGCATCCGCCGCGAGAACGGCCTGGTGACGGGGGTCGAGACCTCGAAGGGGTTCATCGCCTGCGGCAAGCTGGGCCTGGCGGCGGCGGGCAATACATCGCGCGTCGGCCAGATGGCAGACCTGAAGCTGCCGATCGAAAGTCATGTTCTGCAGGCCTTCGTGACGGAGGGGCTGAAGCCTGCCATCGATCACGTCATCACCTATGGTGCCGGGCATTTCTACATCTCGCAGTCTGACAAGGGCGGCCTCGTCTTTGGCGGAGAGATCGACGGCTACAATTCCTATGCCCAGCGCGGCAATCTGGCGACGGTCGAACATGTGGTGGAGGAGGGCTTGTCGATGATCCCCGGCCTGTCGCGCGTGCGCGTGCTGCGCGCCTGGGGCGGCGTCATGGATATGAGCATGGATGGCTCGCCGATCATCAGCCATACGCCGATCAGCAATCTCTACCTGAACTGCGGCTGGTGTTACGGCGGCTTCAAGGCGACGCCGGCCTCGGGCTGGTGTTTTGCGCATCTGATCGCCAAGGAAGAGACCCATCCCGCCGCCCGCTTCCTGCGCCTCGATCGTTTCGAGCGC
The DNA here is from genome assembly GCF_964254145.1 of Pararhizobium sp. LjRoot235. Lineage (NCBI taxonomy): Bacteria > Pseudomonadati > Pseudomonadota > Alphaproteobacteria > Hyphomicrobiales > Rhizobiaceae > Pararhizobium > Pararhizobium sp. LjRoot235. Next base: position 1,341,188 of record NZ_CAXUSP020000001.1, read on the forward strand.
GGCTATGCCATCGATGAACGCGGCGCTGGCCCGCAGCCCAATCTGCATTGAGACCCTGAATGGCAAGCCTCATTCATTGCCCGCACTGCGGCATCCGGCCCAGGCAAGAGTTTTCGATCCGCGGCGACGCATCGGTGGTGCGGCCGGCCCCCGAAGCCTCTGATGAAACCTGGCACGAATACGTTCATATCCGTTCCAATCCGCAGGGTCGTTATCGGGAACACTGGCAACATGTCGCGGGCTGTCGGCGATGGCTCGTCGTCGAGCGCGATACGTTCACTCATGACGTCTTTTCGGTGACGGATGGCGCAGTTGTGGCGCGGGAGGTTGGCCGATGACCGCCTATCGCCTCGCATCCGGTGGTGTCATCGACCGCAGCAGCACGTTGAGCTTCAAATTCGACGGCCGAGCCATGAAGGGACATGCCGGCGATACGCTGGCTTCGGCCCTGCTTGCCAACGATCAGCTTCTGGTCGGCCGCAGCTTCAAATACCACCGGCCGCGCGGCATCGTCACGGCCGGGCCTTCCGAGCCGAATGCGCTGGTAGCGATCGGCAAGGGGGCGGCGACCGACCCGAATACGAAGGCAACGGTTGCCGAGCTTTACGCCGGGTTCGATGCCCGCAGCCAGAATCGCTGGCCGTCGCTGAAATACGACGTCGGCGCCCTCAACAGTCTTCTGTCGCCGTTCCTGTCGGCGGGCTTCTACTACAAGACCTTCATGTGGCCGGCGGCCTTCTGGGAGAAGGTCTACGAGCCCCTCATTCGCCGCGCCGCGGGTCTCGGCCGGGCGGTGCTGGAGCGCGATCCGGACAGTTACGAGAAATGCTGGGCGCATTGCGACCTGCTCGTTGTCGGTTCCGGCCCGACAGGCTTGATGGCGGCATTAACCGCTGGCCGTGCCGGGCTGCGAGTCATTCTGGCGGACGAAGATTTCCGGCTCGGCGGTTCGCTGCTGGCCGAGACGATGCGGATCGACGACCGCCCTGCGGCGGATTTTGCCGAGGCATGTCTCGCCGAGCTTCGCGCGTTGCCGAATGTCACGATCATGCCGCGCACCACCGTTTTTGGTTGGTATGACGACAATGTCTTCGGTGCGGTGGAGCGGGTGCAGAAGCATGTGGCTGCACCGCAGGCGAAGCTGCCGGTGGAGCGGCTCTGGCGCATCGCCGCCAAGCGCGCGCTGCTTGCGACGGGCGCCGAAGAACGGCCGCTGGTGTTCGGCGGCAATGACCGGCCGGGCGTGATGATGGCAGGCGCCATGCGCACCTATGCCAACCGGTTTGGCGTTGCGGCGGGAAAGTCGGTGGCGATCTTCACCAATGGCAGTGCGGGCTACCGGGCAGCCAGCGATCTCTCTGCTCATGGGGTGGAGGTGGCGGCGATTGTCGACAGCCGCGCCGCGCCCGTCGATGCGGCGCCAGCGGGCGTGCGCGTTATCCAGTCCGCTTCCGTCATCGACACGCGGGGACGCCAGCGTGTCTCCGGCCTGGTTGTCGAGCGCTCGGGCTTCGAGGAAACGATCGCCTGTGACGCGATCGGCATGTCCGGCGGCTGGAACCCGGTCATTCACCTTGCCTGCCAACGCGGTGCAAAAGCGGTGTGGTCGCCGGAGCTGAATACGTTTCTCGCACCTGACGTTGGCAACGGTTTCGTCGTTGCCGGCGCCGCTGCCGGGCGATATAGCCTTGGCGGCTGTCTCAAGGACGGCGCGGAAAAGGCGGCGATGATCGCGGCCGATCTCGGTTTTTCACCCGCTATCAATCCGTTGCCGGCGGTGGGAGAAGAAGCCGATCCTTCCTTTACGCCGCTGTGGTACTCCCCGGGCGCCAAGGCGAAGGCTTTCGTCGATTTCCAGAACGACGTTCATGTCAAGGACCTGGCTCTGGCGCTGCGCGAAGGCTTCGGCCATGTCGAGCATGCCAAACGCTACACCACCAACGGCATGGCAACGGATCAGGGCAAGCTCTCCGGTATCAATGCCACGGGTCTGCTGGCCGCAATGCAGGGCATCAGCCCGGCCGACGTCGGAACCACCACCTTCCGTCCATTCTATACGCCGGTCGCCCTCGGCGCTCTTGCCGGCACCGCGCGCGACGAGCATGCCGCTCCGGTGCGCAAGTCGCCGCTGCATGGCTGGGCGGAGAAGAACGGTGCCGTCTTCGTTGATTCCGGCCTGTGGTACCGCCCGGCCTATTTTGCACGGAAAGGCGAAAAGACTTGGCGCGACAGTACGGACCGCGAGGTTTTGAACGTCCGCCAGAATGTCGGGCTCTGCGACGTCTCGACGCTCGGAAAGATCGAGATTTTCGGGCCGGACGCGGCCGAGTTCCTCAACCGGCTCTACTGCAACCCGTTCTTGAAGCTGCCCGTCGGCAAGGCCCGCTACGGGCTGATGCTGCGCGAGGATGGTTTGGTCTATGACGATGGCACCACCAGCCGGCTGGCGCCCGGGCATTTCTTCATGACGACAACGACGGCGCTCGCCGGCGGCGTCATGTCCCATATGGAATATTGCGCGCAGGTGCTGTGGCCGGAACTCAAGGTTCGTTTTTGCTCCTCGAGCGATCAGTGGGCGCAAATGGCGATCGCCGGGCCGAAGGCGCGCCTCGTGGTTCAGGCGCTTCTCGAGGACGACATATCGAACGCGGCCTTTCCATTCCTGGCCGCCGGCGTTGTGACGCTGAAAGGCGGCCTCAAGGCCCGGCTATTCCGTATCTCCTTTTCCGGCGAACTGGCCTACGAGCTCGCTGTGCCTGCGGGTTTTGGCGAAGCGGTTGCCGATGCGATCATGGAAGAGGGCAGGGCGCACGGCATCTGCGCCTATGGGCTGGAGGCGTTGAACGTGCTGCGCATCGAGAAGGGTCATGTCACCCATGCCGAGTTCGACGGCCGCGTGACGCCGGACGATGCCGGCTTCGGGCGCATGGTGTCGGCGCAAAAACCCGATTTCATCGGCAAGCGGCTTTCGACGCGATATGGGCTGACGGCGGCCGACCGTATGCAAATGGTCGGGTTGAAACCGGTCGAGACGGACAAGCTTATCCGCGCTGGTGCGCATTTGCTGCGCGAAGGTGCCAAGGCGTCGACCCTGAACGACCAGGGCTATGTCAGTTCCGCCTGTTTTTCGCCAACGCTCGGTCATGACATCGCCCTCGCCTTCCTCAAATCCGGCCGCGAGCGTTATGGCGAACGCATCGTCGTCTGGGACAAGCTCGGCGGCAGCGAGACGGTGGCGGAAGTCTGCAGCCCGGTCTTCGTCGATCCCGGCAATTCCAGGCTGAATGCGTGAGGTGGCAGACATGATCAAGACCTACACCTCTTGCCACCCGCTGGACGGTCGCCTTCCGCTGGAGCCCGGCATTCGCGCCGTCGATCACCTGGAGATCCCGCGCAGACAGGCGATTGCGACGGTCATGGCTGTTGATGGCGAGGAGGCGGCGGTCGCCGCGGGGCTGGCCGCCGTGAGCGGCGTATCCGTGCGCCTCGCCGGGCCGGGCGAATGGCTGGCAGTATCTCCGTCGGAAACGCCCGACAGCCTGCAGCGCAATCTTTCGCTGCTGCTTGCCGAGATCGCCTACATTTTCGATCAGAGCGATGGCCGCGTCGTGTTGCGGCTGTCGGGGCCGAATGTGCGCCGCCTTCTTGCCAAGGGCGTCGCAACCGATCTGCATCCTTCCGCCTTTGTGATTGGCACCGCGTCGAATGTTCTGTGCGGTCATGTCAGCGTCAATCTGGCGCGGACCGGCGACAACGAATTCGAACTGATCGTCATGCGCAGTCTTGCCGAATCCCTGTTTGACGACCTCAGGCTGATGGGGCGTGAGTTCGATCTCTCCGCCGATTTTTCCGGCTGAGAGCGAATGCGTCATCGCATGCCGTTTTTACGGCGCGGGTGAAGCAGCGAATGGCGGGAATGGGCAAGACCTGTTCGCTCGGATGCCTTTCTCCGCCACGGCTTTGACACTACGGTTTCAGTCAAGCTCGCGCTTGATAAAGCTGGCCGATTGACTGGGGACGCCTTCCCCAAATGAGCGCCCGAAACCGGAGAATTTTCATGAAAAGCCATGCCAGGGTCGTCGTTATCGGCGGCGGCGTCGTCGGTTGTTCAATCCTTTACCACCTGACGAAGTTCGGCTGGGCCGATGTGGTTCTCGTGGAGCGCTCGGAACTGACCTCCGGCTCGACCTGGCACGCCGCCGGCGGTATGCACACCATCAATGGCGACCCGAACGTCGCCAAGCTGCAGAAATATACGGTCGAACTTTACAAGGAAATCCAGGACTATTCCGGTCAGGACATTGGTCTGCACATGACCTCCGGCATGATGCTGGCTGCCACCAAGGAGCGGTTCGACTGGATGAAGTCGATTATGGCCAAAGGCCGCTACATGGGGCTGGAGGCAGAGCTTCTCAGCCCGAGGGAAGCGCACGATCTGATGCCGCTTCTGGATCCGAGCCAGTTCGTCGGCGCGGAGTTCGATCCGGTCGAAGGGCATCTCGATCCCTATGGCACCACCCATGCCTATGCCAAGTCCGCCAGGAAGAATGGCGCCGACATCTACCTGCACACCAAGGTGGAAGATCTGGTGCAGCTGGAAAACGGCACATGGCGGGTGATCACCAACAAGGGTGAGATCATCGCCGAGCACGTCGTCAATGCTGCCGGTCTCTGGGCCCGCGAGGTCGGGCGCATGACAGGGCTCGAACTGCCGGTGAAGAAGGAGGCCGACTTCATCGGCAAGGAAGCCGCCGCGAAGGAAAAGGCGGAAGGCGGCACGTTGCGCCTGCGCACCTTCGTCATCGATGCCATGGACGCCGATGTGATCGGCGACGAGCCGATCTCGCTGAACGGCAAAGTCTGCGGTTGGGTGACGTCAGGCGGATACGCGCATACTTCGGGTGTGTCGGTGGCGATTGGCTATGTGCCCAAGGATGTCGCTGATGAGGCCTATGGTTGGCAGGTCGAGCTGCTTGGCGAAATGCTGCCGGCTCGCCTGCAGGCGCAGCCCTTGCTTGATGCCAACGGATCGCGCATGCGGTCCTGATCATCAGGCCGGCCGGATGGTGACAAATGTGCATGGGGTGCTGCGCAGGCGGCTGGTCGTAGGATTCACGGTTTGGTGCCCAAAAACACGTCCCGAACTGCTAATTTTTTGATTTTTTGGCTGTTAAAGCGTCAAAATCACTAAACTGGGAAAGAATTTCAGGAAACCGTCATTTTACGCTTCACTTTTGGTTCGAAAGCATTATGGAATCCCTATCGAAAAAAGGCTCGGAAAGAGCTTCTAAAACAAGAGGTCTGACCTAACAGGATCAGGCCCGGGGGATATAGATGGAGTATTTTGTCCAGCAGCTCGTCAACGGGCTGACACTTGGCTCGATTTACGGTTTGATTGCCATTGGCTACACAATGGTTTACGGCATCATCGGCATGATTAACTTCGCCCATGGCGATATTTTTATGCTTGGCGGCTTTGCAGCTCTGGTTGTCTACCTGATCCTCGTGGGATTGTTCGGTGGCGTCCCGATCGCCCTTGCCCTGTTCGTCATGATCATCGTCGCGATGCTGATGACCGGGCTCTGGAACTGGGTCATCGAGAAGATAGCTTACCGTCCGCTGCGAGGCTCGTTCCGGCTGGCGCCGCTGATCACTGCGATCGGTATGTCGATTGCGCTGTCGAACTTCATTCAGGTAACGCAAGGCCCGCGCAACAAGCCGGTTCCGCCGCTGGTTTCCTCCGTTTACGACGTTTTCGGCATAGCGGTTTCGCTGAAGCAGATCATTATCGTGCTGGTGACAGCGGTTCTGCTGACCATCTTCTGGTACATCGTCAATCATACGCCGCTTGGGCGCGCCCAGCGCGCCACCGAGCAGGACCGCAAGATGGCGGCGCTGCTCGGCATCGATGTCGACAAGACGATCTCGATCACCTTCGTCATGGGTGCGGCGCTGGCCGCCGTCGCCGGCAGCATGTACCTGATGTATTACGGCGTGATCGTCTTCACCGATGGGTTCACACCGGGCGTCAAGGCCTTCACGGCAGCTGTTCTCGGCGGTATCGGATCCCTTCCGGGCGCCGTGTTGGGTGGCCTCATGATCGGCCTGATCGAATCGCTCTGGTCCGCCTATTTCACCATCGACTACAAGGATGTCGCGACATTCTCGATCCTCGCCATCGTGCTGATTTTCAAGCCGTCTGGTATCCTGGGTCGGCCGGAAGTCGAGAAGGTATAGTTTCATGGCAAATATTTCGCACACCAAAGAGGCCGTCAGCAGCAATCTGATGGTGCGGGCTCTGCGTGAGGCCTTTTATGCCGGCCTCATCGCTCTTGGCCTGTTCGTGCTGTTCGTCGGCCTGAAGACCGACCAGAACATCTTGAACGAGCTTGTCCTCGTCCAGCGCTGGGGGCTTCTGGCGATCTTCGTCGCCGTTGCCGTGGTAGGCCGTTTCCTGACGGTCGCCTTCATTCGCCCCTGGTTTGCGGCGCGCAAGGCTGAAAAGGCCGCAGCTCCGGTCGCCGAGCGTGAGGCGGGCTTCGTCGCGCGCAATTTCACCCTGCTTGCCATCGCTGCCCTGATCGCCTATCCGCTGGTCATGGTCGCAGCGTTCGGCTTCCAGGGCTCGCTGAAATGGGTCGATAATTTCGGTATCCAGATTCTCATCTATGTGCTGCTGGCCTGGGGACTGAACATCGTCGTCGGCCTCGCAGGCCTCCTCGATCTCGGCTATGTCGCCTTCTACGCGGTCGGGGCATATTCCTATGCGCTCTTGTCTTCCTATTTCGGCCTGTCCTTCTGGCTGCTTCTGCCGATGGCCGGTATCCTGGCAGCGCTGTGGGGCACGATCCTCGGTTTCCCCGTGCTGCGCCTCAAGGGTGACTATCTGGCGATCGTGACGCTCGCCTTCGGGGAAATCATCCGGCTGGTGCTGATCAACTGGACGGAAGTGACCAAGGGGACCTTTGGTATCTCCGGCATCGCCAAGGCAAGCATCTTCGGCATCTGGTCCTTCGATGTCAGCGCCTCGAACAATTTCGCCAAGGCGTTTGGCCTGCCGATGTCCTCGGCCTATTACAAGATCTTCCTGTTCTATTTGGCGCTGGCACTCTGCATGCTGGCTGCGTTCGTCACGATCCGCCTGCGCCGCATGCCGATCGGTCGGGCGTGGGAAGCGTTGCGTGAAGATGAAATCGCCTGCCGTTCGCTCGGTATCAACACGGTCACGACCAAACTGACGGCATTTGCCACCGGCGCGATGTTCGGGGGAATTGCAGGCTCGTTCTTTGCCGTCCGCCAGGGCTTCGTATCGCCTGAGTCTTTCGTCTTCCTCGAATCGGCGATCATCCTGGCGATCGTGGTTCTCGGAGGCATGGGCTCTCTGGTCGGCATTGCCGTCGCAGCGATCGTCATGATCGGCGGTACCGAACTGCTGCGCGAAATGGAATTCCTGAAGCGGATCTTCGGACCTGATTTCACCCCGGAACTCTACCGCATGCTGATCTTTGGTCTGGCCATGATCGTCGTCATGGTCTGGAAGCCTCGCGGCTTCGTCGGCTCGCGCGAACCCACAGCATTCCTGCGCCAACGCAAGAGTGTCTCCGGCAGCTTTACCAAGGAAGGGCACGGCTGATGGCCCTTGAGACAGACACAATGACGAAAGATCCAATCCTCAAAGTCGAGCATCTGTCGATGCGTTTCGGCGGCCTGATGGCCATCAACGACCTGTCGTTCGAAGCCCATCGCGGCGATATCACTGCGCTCATCGGCCCGAACGGCGCCGGCAAGACAACGGTGTTCAATTGCATCACCGGCTTCTACAAGCCGACGATGGGCATGATCACGATGCGGCAGAAGGCCGGGAAGGAATACCTTCTCGAGCGCATGGCGGATTACGAGGTCAACCGCGACGCCAAGGTTGCCCGTACCTTCCAGAACATCCGCCTGTTCTCGGGCCTGACGGTTCTCGAGAACCTGCTGGTTGCCCAGCACAACAAGCTGATGCTGGCCTCTGGCTACACCATTCTCGGCCTGCTCGGCTTCCCGACCTACAAGGCGGCGGTCGGAGAATCGATCGAGCGTGCAAAGTACTGGCTTGACAAGGCAAACCTGACCGACCGCGCCGACGATCCGGCCGGCGACCTGCCGTACGGTGCACAGCGCCGTCTGGAAATCGCCCGCGCCATGTGCACGGGTCCGGAATTCCTTTGCCTCGACGAGCCAGCAGCCGGCCTCAACCCGCGTGAATCGCTCGCCCTCAACGAGCTCTTGCGCAGCATCCGCAAGGATACGGAAACGTCGATCCTGCTGATCGAGCACGACATGGCGGTGGTCATGGAAATTTCGGACCACGTCGTGGTGCTGGAATACGGTCAGAAGATTTCCGACGGCAATCCGGAGTTTGTGAAACACGATCCGAAGGTTATTGCGGCCTATCTCGGTGTTGAAGATGTTGAGGTCGAAGAGGTGATCGAACAGATCGAGGAAATTGCGCCGGGAGCCACGCACTGATGAGCGATACTCTCCTGAATGTAAAAGCCGTTGAGACCTATTACGGCAATATCCGTGCACTTGCCGGTGTCGATGTTGAGGTCAAGCGCGGCGAGATCGTCTGCATGATCGGGGCCAATGGCGCCGGCAAGTCGACGCTGATGATGACCATTTGCGGTAGCCCGCAGGCAAAGACCGGTTCGGTCACCTTCGATGGCCAGGACATTACCCGCATGCCGACGCACGAAATTGCCCGGTTGCGCGTTGCCCAGTCACCGGAAGGCCGCCGTATCTTTCCGCGCATGACCGTCTTTGAAAATCTTCAGATGGGCGCGAGCCTCGACAATATGAAGCATTTCAATGAGGACGTGGAAAAGATCTTCACGCTGTTTCCGCGGCTCAAGGAGCGTCAGGCGCAGCGTGGCGGAACGCTCTCGGGCGGTGAACAGCAGATGCTGTCGATCGGCCGCGCTCTGATGGCCCGTCCGAAGCTGTTGCTGCTCGACGAGCCGTCGCTCGGCCTTGCGCCGCTGATCGTCAAGGGCATCTTCGAAGCGATCAAGAAGCTCAACCAGCAGGAAGGCCTGACCGTCTTCCTCGTCGAGCAGAACGCCTTTGCCGCCTTGAAGCTCTCCCATCGCGGCTATGTCATGGTCAACGGCAAGGTGACGATGAGCGGCAGCGGCAAGGAATTGCTGGCCAATCCGGAAGTACGCGCCGCCTATCTCGAGGGCGGTCATTGAGCCATGTCTGCCGGTGGCGTTTTGAAGCAGCCGGCGGAGATGTGATTTCGGTACGTTGGAGCGCTTTTGCGCGGCTCGAAAGCCGGCTAGCGCTTTGTAGGGGAGAAATGGAATGCAAGGCATTCTCTATGAAGAACCGACCGTTCTGCAGTTCGCGCTGGTGACCGTGGTGATGGGCGGATGGACTGCCTGGCGCACCGGCAAGAGTGCTGCCGAAGGCTGGAGCAAATACTCGACACTGATTGTCTACACCCTGCTTCTGGGTGTGGCGATCCGCTTTATCCATCATGCGCTTTTCCACGGCAGCATGTTGACTTTGCAGTACTATATCGTGGACACCGTCGTCCTTTTGTTGTTTGCTACGGCCGGCTATCGCTACTACCGTACGAAGCAGATGACCAATAATTACTACTGGCTTTATGAGAAGGCGTCGCCTTTCTCATGGAAGTCGAAATAATAGAGGGAACCCCGTGGCAGCGCCGGGTGCGCTGCCTGCGGATACAAGAATACCGGCGCGATTATGGTGGGTATCGTGACCGGTTTAAACGACACCCGCTCAAATTTTTTGGGAGTTACAAGATGAAGAAGTCACTTTTGTCGGCTGTTGCGCTGACTGCAATGGTCGCTTTCAGCGGCACTGCATGGGCTGAGCTGCTGGTCGGTGTTGCCGGCCCGCTGACCGGACCGAATGCAGCTTTCGGCGCGCAGCTCCAGAAGGGTGCCGAGCAGGCCGCGGCCGACATCAACGCTGCCGGCGGCATCAATGGCGAGCAGATCAAGATCGTCCTCGGCGACGACGTTTCCGACCCGAAGCAGGGCGTTTCCGTCGCCAACAAGTTCGTGGCTGACGGCGTCAAGTTCGTGGTCGGCCACTTCAACTCCGGCGTTTCGATCCCGGCTTCCGAAGTCTACGCGGAGAACGGCATCCTGGAAATCACCCCGTCTGCGACCAACCCGGTCTTCACCGAGCGCGGCCTGTGGAACACCTTCCGTACCTGCGGTCGCGACGATCAGCAGGGTGCCGTTGCCGGTGCCTACATCGCTGCCAACTTCAAGGATGGCAAGGTTGCCGTCGTTCACGACAAGACGCCTTACGGCCAGGGTCTTGCTGACCTGACGAAGGCTGCCATGAACGAAGCCGGTGTGAAGGAAGTCATTTACGAAGGTATCACGACTGGCGACAAGGACTTTTCGGCCCTGATCGCCAAGATGAAGGAAGCCGGTGTAACGGTGGTTTACTGGGGCGGCCTGCACACCGAAGCCGGCCTCATCATGCGTCAGATGGCTGACCAGGGCCTGAAGGCCACCTTCATGTCCGGCGACGGTATCGTTTCGAACGAACTTGCTTCGATCGCTGGCGACGCTGTTAACGGCACGCTGATGACGTTTGCTCCGGATCCGCGCAAGAACCCGGCTGCAAAGGAACTGGTTGAAAAGTTCCGCGCTGCCGGCTTTGAGCCGGAAGCCTACACGCTGTATTCCTACGCCGCTCTGCAGGTCATCGCGGAAGCAGCCAAGAACACCGGCGGCAGCGATCCGCAGGCGGTTGCCGAGAACATCAAGGGCAAAGGTCCGTTCCACACCGCCATCGGCGAATTAAGCTATGACGAAAAGGGCGACATCACCCGTCCGGACTACGTCATGTACACCTGGAAGAAGGGTGACGACGGCAAGTACACCTACTTCCAGAACGAATAGTCGTTCCGGGCATAGATATTGGTCCATCTGGATCGCGAAAGGCCCGGCATTGCCGGGCCTTTTTGCGTGTGCGGTCCAGGCACGCGAGACAGCATCGCCGCTATCGCAGCAGGGCTGATCTCAGCGTTGCGATCTCCTTCTTGAGCCGCACCAGTTCGCCCATCTCCAGGCCGCTTGCCTCCAGAATGCAGGGCGGAATGGTTTTTGCCTTGTCCTGAAGGGCACGTCCGGTTGCCGTCAATTGCACCCGTACCTGCCGCTCGTCGGTCTTGTCGCGCGTCCGCACGATATGCCCCAAAGCTTCCAGGCGCTTCAGCACCGGCGTCAATGTGCTCGATTCCAGAAACAGCTTTTCACCGAGGCTCCCGACTGTCCGGTCGTCCTGCTCCCAGAGCGTGACCATGGCGATGTACTGCGTGTAGGTAAGCCCGATCGCGTCCAGAAGCGGCTTGTAGACGCGGTTGAGGGCGTGGTTGGCTGAATAGATGGCGAAACAGAGGAAGTCGTCGAGTTTCGCCGCCTCCGTTTTATCGCACGATGTTTGATCCATTGCGTTCGTCCTTCATCTGGTGTGCACAAGATAAATCGTTCGCGATTTAATCGCAAGGTATTGACATCGAAAAGCTGAAGGACTAAACGTCGATAACGATTTAATTGTGCACTAAGTAAATCGACACTTGCCGCCAGGCGGCATCACAAACGGAGAAGGAGAACGTCATGTCTGACAGCACCAACGAACAGAATTTTTCTCGCCGCAACGTCCTGCTTGCCGGTGTCGGCGGAGCAGGCATCGCCGCCGTATCAGGCGCTCTGGCCGGAGCGCGTGCGGTCGCCGAGGATCAGGCTGCGCCCGCATCGGCAGATCAGCCGCCGGCAAAGCGCAGCGTCAATACCATTGTCACGCGCGATGCCGTTGAAATCCATTACAAGGATTGGGGTCCAAAAGACGGTCCCGTCGTCGTCCTCAGCCATGGCTGGCCGCTGTCCTCCGACAGTTGGGAAGCGCAGGCATTGCATCTCGCCAACAATGGCTTTCGCGTCATCACCCATGATCGTCGCGGCCACGGCCGCTCATCCCAGCCCTGGGACGGCAACGATATGGATCACTATGCCGATGATCTGGCCGACTTGATCGACGTTCTTGACTTGAAGAAGGTCTCGTTGTTCGGCTTCTCCACCGGCGGCGGCGAGATCAGCCGCTATATCGGCCGCCATGGTACGAGCCGCGTCGCGAGGGCAGGTCTCATCTCCGCCGTGCCGCCGCTGATGCTGAAGACGGCGGCAAATCCCGGCGGTCTGCCGATCGAGGTGTTCGATGGTATCCGTGCTGCATCGATCGCCGACCGGTCGCAACTCTACAAGGATATCGCGTCCGGCCCGTTCTTCGGCTTCAACCGCCCCGGCGCCAAGCCTTCGCAGGGCATGATCGACTCGTTCTGGCTGCAGGGCATGACGGCTGGCCACAAGAACACCTATGACTCGATCAAGGCTTTTTCCGAAACGGACTTCACCGAGGATCTGAAGAAGTTCGACGTGCCGACGCTGATTGTTCACGGTGATGACGACCAGATCGTGCCGATCGACGCTGCAGCACGCGCATCGAAGACGCTGGTGCCGCATGCTACGCTGAAGGTCTATGCCGGCGGGCCGCACGGCATCACCGATACCCATAAGCAGCAGTTGAACGACGACATGCTCGCCTTCCTGAACAGCTAGCCGAAATATTCGGGGCGCCTTGGTGGCGCCCCGCTTGCATATATTTTCAACCGATTGACCAATGGTTTGCGGTCGCTCTTGTGCTAAATGTCGGCTCTCAGTAGCAAGTCCGGAGCAGCCGATGGCCCAGAAACCCCGCATTCTCGTCACCCGCCGCTGGCCTGAAGCTGTCGAGCGCGTTCTGGCCGAACGGTTCGATGCTTCGTTCAATGTCTCGGATATCGCCATGAATGCGGCGGCTCTCGCCGAAGCGCTTCGCTCGTTTGATGCGGTCTTGCCGACGGTATCCGACCGCCTGCCGGCTTCGCTTTTCGATGGCACAGACATCCGCACGAAAATTCTCGGAAATTTCGGCGTCGGCTACAACCACATCGACATCGCTGCGGCAAGGGCGAGGGGCATAGCCGTCACCAACACGCCGGGCGTGCTCACCGACTGCACGGCGGATATCGCCATGTCGCTGCTGCTTGCCGTCGCGCGTCGGGCAGGTGAGGGCGAGCGCGAGGTCCGCTCCGGGCAATGGACCGGCTGGCGGCCGACGCACATGATCGCAACCAAGGTGACCGGCAAGACGCTCGGGGTCATCGGCTTCGGCCGGATCGGCAAGGCGATGGCGAAACGCTGCCATTTCGGCTTCGACATGGATGTGGTCTTCTACAACCGGTCGAAGATCGATACGGCGGAAGCATCCCGCTATGGGGCCAGGCAGTTGGATACGGTCGAGGAGGTGCTGGCCGCCGCCGATTTCGTCTCGCTCCATTGCCCCGGCGGTGGTGAAAACCGGCATCTGATCAATGCGCAACGGTTGGCCGCGATGAAGCCGGAAGCCTTCCTGATCAATACGGCCCGCGGCGATGTCATCGATGAAAACGCGTTGATCGAAGCACTGGAAAACGGCGTCATCCGCGGGGCCGGGCTCGATGTCTTCGAGGCGGAGCCCAATGTTCCCGAACGGCTGCGTGTTCTGGACAATGTCGTGCTCTTGCCGCACCTCGGCAGCGCGACGGAAGAGACGCGCACGGCGATGGGCATGAAAGTCGTCGACAACGTCACTGCCTTCTTCGAAGGCCGGCAACCTCCGGACCGCGTCGCATAAGCCCCTGACTTTCAAATACTAAATATTAGAATGTTGCGATATTGCAACGTGGCGTGTTTGTCGACGGCCGCCGATTGCCGACCCGGCGGAATCGGCAGATAATGCTTAAATATAAGGCAGGCTGGCACGTCGCCCCAAGCGTTATGGTGACGGCCATGTCCAGGAACGGACGCAGGGCCCCTGAAGGGATCGTGCCGATGTCGGCGCCGGCGGAATTTTCCGGCGTCAGCCGGTATGCGGGAAGAAACGCTTCGATGGCGGGAACAGCAGTGGTCCCAAACCAGGAGTTCTTCATGCGCTTCTCAAAGGTAGCCTACCGCCCAATCGCCGATGGACATGTTTCGGCTGCGATCCCCATCATGCAGGAAGGAAGATACTATCTTGCCTGGCTGATACCGCCGCTGATCGCGGCCAGCCTATGGCCTGCGGCGGGCAAGGCCCATGACGCGCCGTCCGGCTGGAGCTATCCGTTCTCCTGCTGTTCCAATCAGGATTGCCGGCCGGTCGCAACCAAGGCGATCAGCGAGAAGCCGCAAGGCTATGTCATCAATCTCACCGGTGAAGTCGTGCCCTATGCGGATACGCGCGTCCGGTCCTCGCCGGACGGCGAATACCATTGGTGCTCGGTCGCGGGTGAGGAAAAAACTCGGACCATCTGTCTCTTCGTGCCACCGCATTCCTACTGAAGGTGGCTAAAGCACATCGCGTCAAGACGGATTTGCGCGATGCGCTTTAGGTTTTGTTTTGCATGTCGTTGTCCCAAAACCGCTGTACACTTTTGGGCGATATGCATTAGACCTCACGCAAGGCGTTCGCTGCCTTGACGGCGGCAGACGCGCGGTTTTCGACGCCGAGCTTCACATAGATCTGTTCCAGGTGCTTGTTGACCGTGCGAGCGCTCAAGCCCAGGATTTCGCCAATGTCGCGGTTCGATTTGCCCTTGGCGATCCAGAGCAGCACCTGGGCCTCGCGTACGGTCAGCGAAAAATTCTGCCTGAGAATGTCGTCGTCGCTGGTCTGGCTGACGCCGGTGAGGCGGAACAGGAATTCGTCGCCGCCGATGGCGCCGAGATAGGCAAGCTGCAGGACCGGTTGGCCGTTCTGGTGGATGATCAGCGGCTCCTTGGAGATGCCGTGTTTTTCGCGCTCCTCCAGCCAGGCGCGGACATGGTCGGCGAGCGTCTCCAGCCCATCATCCCGACCCGTCGCGGCATTGACCAGCCGTGTCGCCTGCGGCGTCGACCACTGGATGCTTCCGGTGCCGCGCACGGCAAGCAGGTGCCGTCCAGCCGCGTCCAAGGCAACGCGCGCGCTTTGCGCCGAACGCGCATTGGCAAGGTGCACGCGGATACGGGCGCGCAATTCATCGATGTTGATGGGCTTCGAAAGATAATCGACACCGCCGGATTCCAGCGCGTGAACGATATGCTCGGTTTCCGTCAGTCCGGTCATGAAGATCACCGGCACCTGGGCGATGCCGGGATTAGCCTTGAGGCTGCGGCAGGTGTCGAAACCGTCCATGCCGGGCATGACCGCGTCCATCAGGATGATATCCGGCGTGATGCGGTCAACGACGTTGATCGCAGCCTTGCCCGAGGTGGCGATCAGCACCGAGAAGCCGGATTGTTCGAGCGCATCGGTGAGGAAGCCTAGCGTTTCCGGAGAATCATCCACGATAAGCACGATATCGCGTGGATGGACTGCTTCATTCACCGGCGGCTCTCCCTTGTTTGTTTATGCTCTGGAGGAAATCCGCGTAGCCGGCAAGGTCGAAAGCCTGAACATAGGTCTTGACAGCCTCGGTAAAGGGCTGATTTTCCTCGAAGCGCGCGAGATCGGCGAGCTTCGCCTCGATGCCGCGGACATAGCCGATTTCGCCCAGCCGGATCAGTTCCTCGACATGGGCAACACCGGGCGTCCTGACCTCGGCCTTGACTTGTGGCTTTGGCGGCGGTGCAGCGGTATCGCTATAGTCCCATTCGAGGGCCAGATGGACGGCCAGCTTGTCGTGCAACTGGCGGATATCGAAGGGCTTGGTGAGGGTATCGTTGTGGCCGGTATGGGTGTCGGCCTCCGTCCCGTCGCCGATATTGGCAGACAGCATGAGCACCGGTGCCGTCTGTCCGTGCTCGCGCAGCCGGGTGACCAGTTGCCAGCCGTTCATGCCGGGCATCGAGATGTCGATCAGGAAGAGATCGGGTTTGACGCCTTCGATCAGCGTCAGGCATTCCGTGCCGCCTGCTGCCGTCAGCACGACGAAATCGAGCGGCATCAGCACCTCGCGCATCAGGTCGCGATGATCCTCGTTGTCATCGACGACAACGATCGTGCGGCGTGGTCCGGCATAGCCGGCGATCTTGCGCACCGACGGCGGGGAGGCGGTCGGCCGGTTGATCGCCGAGAGCATCAGGCGGACACGGAAGGTCGAACCCTTGTCGCGCTCGCTGTCGACGACGATTTCGCCGCCGAGTGTCTGGGTCAGAAGACGGGTGATGGTGAGCCCCAGTCCAAGGCCGGGCATCGGCCGGACGTGTTCGGCCTCGCCGCGCTGGAAGGGCTCGAATATGCGCGGCAGGTCTGTCTGCGAAATGCCGCGGCCGGTGTCGGAGACGGTGAAGGTCGCAACCTGGCTGCGATAGGCGACGTCGAAGCGGATTGTGCCGCTATCGGTGAATTTGATGGCGTTGGAGAGTAGGTTGACGAGGATCTGGCGCAGCCGCTTCTCGTCGGCGCGGACATATTGCGGCAGTGTGCTCGCCCGCTCATGTTCGAAGACCACGCCCTTGGCCTGCGCCTGCGGGCGGAACATGTCGGTGACCTGGTCGAGGAAATCCTGGATGTTGATCTCGTTCGAATAGACCTGCAGCCGGCCGGCCTCGATCTTGGAAATATCGAGCAGCCCGTCGATCAGACCCGACAGATGGTCGGCGCTGCGCTTGATCACCTTGATCGCCGACTGGCGTGGAGCGGGAATGGTCTCGTCGCGTTCAAGGATCTGCGCATAGCCGAGCACGGCGTTGAGCGGTGTGCGCAGTTCATGGCTGAGCCCCACGACATAGCGGCTCTTGGCGCGGTTGGCGGCCTCCGCCGTCTCCTTGGCATATTGCAGGGCAGCGTCGGTCTTCTTGTGGGCGGCGATCTCCTTCAGCAGCAGCGTGTTCTGGCGCGAGGATTCCTCTTCCGCCACCAGCCGGCTGTCATGCGCCAGCACATAGAACCAGCAGACGATGCCGGTGACGACCGCAAAGACGAAGAAGACCACGCCGATCGTCCGGTTGATCACCGATGCGGTCTCCGGCGACGCCGCGCCGGTCTGGTGGGCGATCATCGCCAGGATGATGCCGATGCCGGCGACGGACAGGACGACGGCAATGCCGTAGCGCCCGAGACGGGTGGAGAGCGTTTCGGTGACCTTTTTCGGAAGCAGGGCCTTGGCGACGACGGCGGTCTGGGCATTGAAGCTCGCATGCGGCTTGCACATGTCGTGGCAACGGCTGTCGAGCGAGCAGCAGAGAGAACAGATCGGCGCCGAATAGGCCGGGCACCAGGCCATGTCCTCGGGTTCGAACGGATGTTCACAGATCGAGCAGGTGACGGTCGAGAGCTTCTTCCAGCTCTGGCGCGGCTTGCGGGCGAGATAGTATTTGCCCTGGGTGGCCCAGGCGATGGCGGGGGAGGCGATGAAGGCGATGACCAGCGCGATATAGGGCGCCAATGACGATGCCATCGCGCCAAGCAGACCGAAATGGGCAGTGAGGGCGATCAAGGCCGACAGCGTCATGGCGCCAACACCGACCGGATTGACGTCATAGAGATGGGCGCGCTTGAACTCGATGCTCGGCGGCGCCAGACCCAGCGGCTTGTTGACGAAGAGGTCCGCCGAGATCGTGCAGAGCCAGGACATGGCGATGATCGAGAATATACCGAGCGTCTCTTCCAAAAGCTTGTAGATGCCGAGTTCCATCAAAAGCAGCGCGATCGCGACGTTGAACATCAGCCAGACGACACGGCCGGGATGACTGTGGGTAAGGCGCGAGAAGAAGTTCGACCAGGCGAGCGATCCCGCATAGGCATTCATCACGTTGATCTTCAGTTGCGACACGACCACGAAGGCGGCCATCAACAGCAGAGCCGCATTGTGCCAAGGGATCATGTAGCCGAAGGCGGTCAGGTACATGTGCGCCGGGTCGGCGGCATCCTCGACCGGAACGCCGGCGCTGAGGCACAGCACGACGAGAAATGAACCGGCGAGCAGTTTTGGCGCACCGACGATTACCCAGCCGGAGCCGGCCAGGAAGACGGCGATCCGGTGATGCAGCTTGCGTTGCCCCTCCGGTGGCAGGAAACGCAGGAAGTCCACCTGCTCGCCGATCTGGGCCATCAGGGCGAGGATGACGGCAGAGGCCGCCCCGAATTCGGCAAGCGAAAATGGCGCCAAGGAGCCGGGTGCGCCAGCTGTCTTGTGGGCGCCGGCAAAGGCGAGCCAGAGGTCGAACTTGCTCCAGTCGGCGAGCGCGATAAAGATGAAGGGCAAGATGTTGAGGACGATCCAGAATGGCTGGGTGATCAGCTGGAACCTGCTGATCAGCCGAACGCCATGTGTTACCAGCGGGATCACCATGACAGCGCTGATGATATAGCCGATCCAGACCGGGATACCGAGCGCCATTTCCAGTGCCGCCGACATGATCGAGGCTTCGATGGCAAAGAGCATGAAGGTGAAGCTCGCATAGATCAGCGAGGTAATGGTCGAGCCGATATAGCCGAAGCTTGCGCCGCGCGTCAGAAGATCGATATCGACGCCATGGCGGATGGCGTAGCGGCTGATCGGCAGGCCGACACAAAGCATGACGATGCTGGCGGCCAGAATGGCGATAACGGCGTTGGTCGTTCCGTAGGAGAGCGTGATCGCGCCGCCGATCGCCTCCAGCGCCAGGAAGGAAATGGCCCCGATCGCCGTCTGTGAAATGCGTTGCGAGGAGAATTGCCGGGCGCTCTTGGCGGTGAAACGCAGCGCGTAGTCTTCCAGCGTCTGGTTGGCGACCCAGCGGTTATATTCGCGCCGGACCGGTATGATGCGCTGGCGAGCTGTCATCGGCGGTGTCGGTTCCCCTTGCTATCTTCGCGGCCGCGGCAAAAGTCGTAGCACAGAAGATCGCGATCCTTAAAGGTGCTGCATTGCACACTTCGCCCCGGCGCCTACGTCAATTGACGTATACAGGTTTCTCTGCCCCCGGCGGATAGTCCCTTTACGAACGGTAAAGGTCTCCCAAGAGCCGTCGTCAAAGAACGAGAGGGGTTCACAATGAAAATCAAATCTCATGTCATGAGCGCGTTCCTGGCCGGTGCACTGGCCACCACCGCATTCTCTGGCGTTTTTGCCGCCGAAGACACGATCAAGGTCGGCGTTTTGCATTCGCTTTCGGGCACCATGGCCATTTCCGAGACGACGCTCAAGGATGCCATGCTGATGCTCATCGAGGAGCAGAACAAGAAGGGCGGCCTTCTCGGCAAGAAGCTCGAGGCCGTCGTCGTCGATCCGGCATCCGACTGGCCGCTGTTTGCTGAAAAGGCGCGCGAGCTGATCTCCGTCAACAAGGTCGCGGCCGTCTTCGGTTGCTGGACCTCGTCGTCGCGCAAATCCGTTCTGCCGGTTTTCGAAGAGCTGAATTCGCTGCTCTTCTACCCGGTCCAGTACGAAGGCGAAGAATCCTCGCGCAACATCTTCTACACCGGTGCTGCGCCGAACCAGCAGGCCATTCCGGCGGTCGACTACCTGATGAACACCGAAGGGGTCGAGCGCTTCGTGCTCGAAGGCACCGACTACGTCTATCCGCGCACAACCAACAAGATCCTCGAAGCCTACCTGATCGCCAAGGGCATTCCGAAAGAGGATATCCTGATCAACTATACGCCGTTCGGTTTCTCCGACTGGCAGACGGAAGTGGCCAAGATCAAGGAGTTCGGCTCGGCCGGCAAGAAGACCGCCGTCGTTTCGACCATCAACGGCGACGCCAACGTCCCCTTCTATAAGGAACTCGGCAACAAGGGCATCAAGGCAACCGACATTCCGGTCGTCGCCTTCTCGGTCGGTGAAGAAGAGCTTGCCGGTCTCGACACCAAGCCGCTGGTCGGCCATCTGGCTGCCTGGAACTACTTCCAGTCCGTCGATGCTCCGGTCAACGCCGAATTCATCAAGCAGTGGCACGCCTTCACCAAAAACGACAAGCGCGTGACCAACGACCCGATGGAAGCAGCCTATATCGGCTTCAGCGCTTGGGTGAAGGCCGTGGAAGCAGCCGGCACGACCGATACGGACGCCGTTCTCGACACGATCATCGGCACCAGTGTTCCAAACCTTTCGGGCGGCTATTCCACCGTCATGCCGAACCACCACATCACCAAGCCGGTGCTGATCGGTGAAATCCAGGAAGACGGCCAGTTCGAAATCGTCCAGCAGACGCCTGCCGTGGTCGGTGACGAATGGTCCGATTACCTGCCGGACTCGAAGGACCTGATCTCCGATTGGCGCAAGCCGATGTCCTGCGGCAACTTCAACGTTGCCACCGGCAAGTGCGGCGGCAAGGGCTCCTGATTTTTCATCAAGGCCAATATACTCGGGAAACGGCTTAAACGCCGTTTCCACCAAATCACTCCATGACCTTTTGATTTGCCAGGAATACCTCCGTCCGGCTTTCCCACTCTGGACGGAGGACTTTCACTCCTTGCTCCCTGCCTGGCACGGTTTCTGCATGGTGTTAGGGGTGGGCAGAGCATCCGGACATGGATCGCCTCCGCTCTGATCGTCGGAGGAAGGCATTGCGGAAACATTAAGCAGCGGCGCCAGCGGTGAAGCATTAGCCGGAATACGCGGCGTCAGCCAACGGAACAAGAAGAGCTCATGTATCGCGCCATCCAGACCTTCCTTGTCGCTCTTTGCCTGCTGGTCAGTTGCCTTGCAACCGGCCTGCGCGCGCAGGAAGACATCCGGCCTCTGGTCGATGCGCTGGGCGCCAACAGTTTTCCGCAGAAGATCGAAGCCGTAGAGGCGCTGGCGGCATCGGGCGATGCCAAGGTGGCCGAAATCCTGCAAAGCCTGAGCGACGGCAAACTCTACGCGCCGAAGACCGGTGGCTCCGTTTACCTCGCCGCACCGACGGATGGCGCCTACCTCGACGTGCTGACCGGCGCGCCGGCAGCCGACGTTCCGGGCAATCTTGCGAAAATCAAGCTGAACAACGGCCTGCGCGGCGCGATCGGCGCGGCACTGAGCCAGCTGACGCTGTTGAGCCCCAATCGGGCTGCGCGGCTGGCCGCCTCGCAGGATCTGCTCAAGGATGCCGATCCGGACAATCTCGCGCTTTTGAACGCCGCTTTGGCTGAGGAGAAGGACATCGAGGTTAAGGCGACGATGGAAGCGGCGCGTGCCGTGATCCTGCTCAAGACAGACGCCAGCGCCGAGGACAAGAAGGCTGCCATCGACACGATCGCGGCGCGCGGCAATCGCGATGCGCTGACGATCCTGACCGCGGCTCTGGAAAATGCGCCGGAAGACCTGAAACCGGCGATCGGGCAGAACATCGCGTCGATCAAGACCAGTCTTGCCGTGTGGGACGTGGCGCAGAACATCTGGTACGGCCTGTCGCTCGGCTCGGTTCTGCTTCTGGCGGCCATCGGCCTTGCAATCACCTTCGGTGTCATGGGTATCATCAACATGGCGCATGGCGAAATGGTCATGCTGGGCGCCTACACCACCTACGTGGTGCAGCAGACGATCGACGCCGTCGCGCCCGGCATGAGCGATTATTCGCTCGCGTTTGCTGTTCCCGCCGCCTTCCTGTTCACCGGCCTGGTCGGAGTCGGCATCGAGCGCAGCGTCATTCGCTTCCTCTATGGCCGGCCGCTGGAAACGTTGCTTGCCACCTGGGGCATTTCGCTGATCCTGCAGCAAGCGATCCGCACGATCTTCGGACCGACCAACCGCCAGGTCGATAATCCAAGCTGGATGTCGGGCGCGTTCGAGTTCGGCGGTCTCGCCATCACCTATAACCGGATGTGGATCATCGTCTTTTCGCTCGGCGTTTTCGTTGCGCTGCTCCTGCTGCTCAAGCGCTCCAAGTTCGGCCTGCAGATGCGCGCCGTGACCCAGAACCGCCGCATGGCCTCCTCCATGGGCATTCGCACACCTTGGGTCGATGCGCTGACCTTCGGCCTCGGTTCGGGCATTGCCGGCATGGCAGGCGTGGCGCTCAGTCAGATCGACAATGTCTCGCCCAATCTCGGCCAGAACTACATCATCGACAGCTTCATGGTCGTGGTCTTCGGTGGTGTCGGCAACCTCTGGGGCACGCTGGTCGGCGCGCTGACGCTCGGCATCGCCAACAAGTTCCTCGAACCCTATGCCGGTGCGGTGCTGGGCAAGATCCTCATCCTCATCTTTATCATTCTCTTCATTCAGCGGCGGCCACGCGGCCTGTTCGCGCTCAAGGGAAGGGCGATCGAACAATGATCACGCAAATGCTGTTCAGCCGGCACGAGAAGAAAATCCTCTTTGCCGTGGCGCTCATCCTTCTCGCGGCAGCCCTCGTGCCGCTCGCCAATCTCCTGATCCCGGAAGGCAGCGCTCTGCACGTTCCGGGCTATCTGGTGCCGCTTCTCGGCAAGTACCTCTGCTACGCCCTGCTCGCGCTCGCGCTCGATCTCGTCTGGGGCTATTGCGGCATTCTCTCGCTTGGCCACGGTGCCTTCTTCGCGCTCGGCGGCTATGCCATGGGCATGTACCTGATGCGCCAGATCGGCGATCGGGGCGTCTATGCCAATCCACTGCTGCCGGATTTCATGGTGTTCCTGAACTGGAGCGAACTGCCCTGGTACTGGTATGGTTTCAACCATTTCGCGTTCGCGGCGCTGATGGTTCTGCTGGTGCCCGGCCTGCTCGCCTTCGTCTTCGGCTGGTTCGCCTTTCGCTCGCGCGTCACCGGCGTCTACCTGTCGATCATCACCCAGGCGATGACCTACGCGCTGCTGCTCGCCTTCTTCCGTAATGAGATGGGCTTCGGCGGCAACAACGGCCTCACCGATTTCAAGGATATCCTCGGCTTCAACGTCCAGGCCGCCGCCACGCGGGCGGCGCTGTTTGCAGCAACCGCCATCGCGCTGGCTTTGGCCTTGATCCTGAGCTCCGCCATCGTCCGCTCCAAATACGGCAAGGTGCTGGTCGGCGTACGCGATGCGGAAAGCCGGACCCGCTTCCTCGGCTACCGGGTGGAGAACATGAAGCTCTTCATCTTCACCGTCTCTGCGATGATGGCGGGTGTCGCCGGAGCACTCTACGTGCCGCAGGTCGGCATCATCAACCCCGGTGAATTCGCGCCGGCGAACTCGATCGAAGTGGTCATCTGGACGGCGGTCGGCGGGCGCGGCACGCTGATCGGACCAATCATCGGCGCCGTCCTCGTCAATTTGGGCAAGAGCATCTTCACCGCCGCCTTCCCGGAGTTCTGGCTGTTTGCGCTCGGTGCCCTGTTCGTCGCAACGACGCTGTTCCTGCCCAAGGGCGTTGTCGGCACGGTCCAGCAGTTCGTCGCCTCCCGCAAGGAACGGAGACAAGCCGACGCTGTCGAGCAGGCCTATCAGGACAAGGCGGCTGTCAAGGTTGAAAGCCAAGTTGCAACACTTAAACCCCAGGCTGCGGAGTAAGATCGATGGATGCAAAGACCTCCCGCAGTCTTCTCTATCTCGACGGTGTGTCGGTTTCCTTCGACGGTTTCAAGGCGCTGAACTCGCTGTCCTTCGTCGTCGAACCCGGCGAACTGCGGGCCATCATCGGCCCGAACGGTGCCGGCAAGACGACGATGATGGATATCATCACCGGCAAGACCCGGCCGGATTCGGGCCAGGTTTTCTTCAACGGCGATATCGACCTCACCAGGAAGGACGAGGCCGACATCGCCCAGCTCGGCATCGGCCGCAAGTTCCAGAAGCCGACGGTGTTCGAAAGCCACACGGTCTGGGACAATATCGAGCTGGCGCTCAACCGGAAGCGCGGCGTGTTTTCAACGCTGTTCTACCGCCTGACCGCCGAGGACAAGGCTCGCATCGAGGAAATCCTCGCAACCGTCCGGATGACCGCCCGCAAGGACGATCTGGCCGCCAATCTCTCGCACGGGCAGAAGCAGTGGCTGGAGATCGGCATGCTGCTCGCGCAGGAGCCGAAGCTGCTTCTGGTCGACGAGCCCGTGGCCGGCATGACGGATGCCGAAACGGCGGAAACCGCCATCCTGCTCAAGCAAATTGCCAAAACCCGCTCGGTCGTCGTGGTCGAGCACGACATGGGCTTCATCCGCGATCTCGGCGTCAAAGTCACGTGCCTGGCGGAGGGCTCGGTACTGGCCGAAGGCTCGATCGATTTTGTGAGCAACGATCCGAAAGTGATCGAGAATTATCTGGGGCGGTAGCTTTTGCATTGCCCTCATCCGGCCTGTCGGCCACCTTCTCCCCGTTCACGGGGAGAAGGGACAAGCGGCGAGCTCCGTCGTCCCCTCAACCCGCTTGCGGGGAGAGGGTTAGGGTGAGGGGCAGTGAGGAAATGAGGTGAAACAAAGATGCTGACGGTCGATAACATCAATCTGCACTATGGTGCGGCCCAGGCCCTTCGCGGCGTCTCCATCACGGCACCCATGGGCAAGATCACCTGCGTACTGGGCCGCAACGGCGTCGGCAAGACCAGCCTGTTGCGCGCCATCACCGGCCAGCATGGGCCGAGCGCCGGCACCATTATCTTCAATGATACCCCGCTGAACGGCATGGCACCTTACAATCGCGCCAAGCACGGCATCGGCTTCGTGCCGCAGGGACGCGAAATCTTTCCGTTGCTGACGGTCAAGGAGAACCTGGAATCAGGCTATGCGCCGGTGGCGCGCAAGGACCGTTTCATTCCGGAGGATATCTTCAATCTCTTCCCGGTCCTGCGTTCCATGCTCGGCCGCCGCGGCGGCGACCTCTCGGGCGGCCAGCAGCAGCAATTGGCGATCGGCCGCGCGCTGGTGACGCGGCCGAAGATCCTCGTTCTTGACGAGCCGACAGAGGGCATCCAGCCGTCGATCATCAAGGATATCGGCCGGGCGATCCAGTATCTGCGCGATTCCACGGGGATGGCAATTCTGCTTGTGGAACAATATCTTGACTTCTGCCGCGAGCTTGCAGACCATGTCTATATCATGGATCGGGGCGAGATCGTGCATGAGGGGCCGGCGGAAACGCTGGACACGCCGGAAGCACGCCGCCACCTGACAGTTTGACGGCGGATTTTATGGCTGAATCGGCGGCAATCGCTCCGCAAAGGGCGTGGGGCAAGGGACGGCTGGTGGCAAAGCCATTTGCCGGGCGCACGCGGCTTTCCGAATTCTATCAGGAAGGTTGCGCCAAGATCCGGCTGCCCGATACGTTCGACGCGACGATGGAGGCGGTGCTGATCAACAGCTCCGGCGGGCTGACCGGCGGCGACCACATGGAGTGGGAATTTTCGGCCGGAGAAGGCACGCATCTCACCCTGACGACCCAGGCTTGCGAGAAGGTCTACAAGGCAAGCGCCGGAACAGCGGCCGTAAAAGCAAAGATCTCGGTTGCGGCCGGCGCGACGGTGCACTGGCTGCCGCAGGAAACGATCCTGTTCGACCGCGCCTCGCTATCACGGCGGCTTGAGGTCGATATTGCGGAAGGCGGCGAGTTCCTGGCCGTCGAGGCCGTCCTGCTCGGGCGGAAGGCGATGGGCGAGGTTATGCGGACGGGGCTGTTTCAGGATTGCTGGCGTATCCGCATGGGTGGACTTTTGCTGCATGCCGAAAATCTGCGCCTGAACGACGATATCGCCGCGCTGACGCGGGAGACCGCCACGCTCGGCGGCCAGGTCGCCTTTGCCACCCTCTTTTACAGCGGCATGGACTGCGAGCAGCAGGTAGAGAAACTGCGGGCGCTGATCGCCGGTGCAAGCGGCGGGATCAGCCATTTTCAGGTTGCCGGACAGGACAAGCTGATTGCCCGCCTCGTTGCCGCCGATGGTTTTGCCCTGAGAAAAATCCTCATCCCGGTCATTTCGCACTTGCGCAAGGGCGCTTCAGTGCCGAAAGTCTGGAACCTGTAATCGACACGCAATCTGGTGGCCCGCGCATGAATCTCACTCCTCGCGAAAAAGATAAACTGCTGATCTCGATGGCGGCGATGGTGGCCCGCAGGCGCCTGGAGCGCGGGGTAAAGCTCAATCACCCCGAGGCGATCGCGCTGATCACCGACTTTGTCGTCGAAGGCGCGCGCGATGGCCGTTCCGTCGCAGACCTGATGGAGGCGGGCGCCCATGTCATCACGCGCGCGGAGGTGATGGAAGGTATCCCGGAAATGATTCACGACATCCAGATCGAGGCGACTTTTCCGGACGGTACCAAGCTGGTTACCGTCCACGAGCCCATTCGCTGAGGGAGCGGACCATGCTGCAACTGAGACCGAATTGCGAATGCTGCGACAAGGATCTGCCACCGGGCAGCCGTGAAGCGATGATCTGCAGTTTCGAATGCACTTTCTGCACGCACTGCGCATCGGAGGTTCTGGACGGGCATTGCCCGAACTGCTCAGGCGAACTTGTCCGTCGTCCCGTTCGCCCGGCGGCCAAACTGGGCAAGTTCCCGGCGTCGACCGAACGCGTATTGAAGCCGGACGGCTGCGTGCCGATCAAGGCGGCTTGAACAGGAGAGACATATCATGATCCCCGGTGAAATCATTGCCGCCAGCGGCGAGATCGAGCTGAATGCCGGTCTGGAGACCGTCACGCTCGAGGTCTCGAACACGGGCGACCGGCCGATCCAGGTCGGCAGCCACTACCATTTCGCCGAGACCAACGCCGGTCTCTCCTTCGACCGGGCGGTGGCGCATGGCAAACGCCTCGACATTCCGGCTGGCACGGCAGTCCGCTTCGAGCCGGGGCAAACACGCAACGTGACGCTCATACCTTTTGCCGGCAAGCGAGAAGTTTACGGTTTTCAGCAGAAGGTCATGGGCAAGCTATGAACCGGTTCCATTCTGCAAGCATCATCGTCGCGGGCTTGCTGGCCTTTGCACCGCTTGCGCTGGCGCAGGAAGAGCCGCAGGTCGATTGTGAGAACGCCATGACCCAGTCGGACATGAACATTTGCGCCAACAAGGACTACGAATCGGCCGACAAGGAGTTGAACGCGCTTTACAGGACGACGATGACGGCGATGCAGGCGACCGACAAGGAACTCGGTGAGATCGACCAGAACTACGTCGGTGCCGTCGAGGCGTTGAAGAAGGCGCAGCGCGCGTGGATCGGCTATCGCGACGGTCAGTGCGAGCTCGCCGGTTTCGAGGCGCGGGGCGGATCGATGGAGCCAATGCTGGTTTCCGGTTGCCTTGCCGACCTGACGAAGAAGCGCACGGCGGAATTGAAAAGCCTGACCGAAGGCGTTGGAAACTGAGAGGCGATAAGTGACGGTGAGCCGGACCATCATGATCGTCGGGAACGGGCCGGTGCCGGAAGATGCGGCGCCTGTCATCGATGCGGCCGATCTGGTGATCCGCTTCAACGACTGCCGCTCGTGCGGTGCGGCGGGTGAGAAAACCGAGATCGTCGCGGTCTGCAACACAGGACGTCCTGCGCTGGCGATGCTGGGCGGCGGCGGGTGGAAATCGAATGCTGCCGTGCGGCAGGCACGCGAAATCTGGTGCGTTCGGGCGGCTGAAAAATTTCGGGAGCTTCGGCCGGAAATGGAGAAACGCCACCCTGATCTCGACGATCTTTGCGACGACTACACGGAGGGCTTTAGGACCTTTGCCAAGGCGACCGGCCGAGCCTTCCATACCGTCCCGGCGTCCACACATGAAAGCGTCGATGCCGAGCTGAAAAACGTCGATCCCGGCGATTATGTCGTGCCGAGCAGCGGCCTGATCGTTGTCGCCGAGGTGCTCAGCCATTGGCGGCGGCCGCGTGACCGCGTCGTGCTTGCCGGTTTCGGCCACGCCGGCTGGGCGTGGCATCCGTTCGCGGCCGAGCGCCGGTATGTCGACGCGTTGATTTCAAACGGGCGCCTCATGCGCCTCGATCAAAATTATATATCCGCTTTTGCTCAGGGAGCCTGATACCCATGTCCTACAAGATGTCGCGCGCGGCCTATGCCAATATGTTCGGCCCCACCACCGGCGACAAGGTTCGGCTGGCCGATACGGAGCTTTTCATCGAGGTGGAGAAGGATTTCACCACCTATGGTGACGAGGTGAAGTTCGGCGGCGGCAAGGTCATCCGTGACGGCATGGGCCAAAGTCAGGTGACCCGCGCCGAGGGCGCTGTCGATACCGTCATCACCAATGCGCTGATCGTTGATCATTCCGGAATCGTCAAGGCGGATATCGGCCTCAAGAATGGCCGCATCGTCGGGATCGGCAAGGCCGGCAATCCGGACACGCAGCCAGGGGTCACCATCATCGTCGGCCCCTCGACGGAGGCGATCGCCGGTGAGGGCAAGATCGTCACGGCCGGCGGAATGGACAGTCACATCCACTTCATCTGCCCGCAGCAGATCGAGGAGGCGCTGATGAGCGGCATCACCACCATGCTCGGCGGTGGCTCCGGGCCTGCGCACGGCACGCTCGCCACGACCTGCACCGGTGCCTGGCATATCGAGCGGATGATCGAGAGCTTCGATGCCTTCCCGATGAACCTTGCGCTTGCCGGCAAGGGTAATGCGTCGCTGCCGGCCGGCCTCGTCGAAATGGTGCTGTCGGGCGCAAGTTCGCTGAAGCTGCACGAGGACTGGGGTACGACCCCGGCCGCCATCGACTGCTGCCTGTCGGTTGCCGACGAATATGACGTGCAGGTGATGATCCACACCGACACGCTGAACGAAAGCGGTTTTGTGGAGGATACGATCGCCGCGATCAAGGGCCGCACCATCCATGCCTTCCACACCGAAGGGGCGGGCGGCGGCCATGCGCCAGATATCATCAAGATCTGCGGCCAGCCGAACGTCATTCCGTCCTCGACCAACCCGACGCGGCCCTATACCAAGAACACGCTGGCCGAACATCTCGACATGCTGATGGTCTGCCACCACCTGTCGCCCTCCATCCCGGAGGACATCGCCTTTGCCGAAAGCCGCATCCGCAAGGAGACGATCGCGGCGGAAGACATTTTGCATGACATTGGCGCCTTCTCGATCATCTCGTCCGACAGCCAGGCCATGGGCCGCGTCGGCGAAGTGGCGATCCGCACCTGGCAGACGGCCGACAAGATGAAGCGCCAGCGCGGCAGGCTCACACAGGAGAGCGGCGAGAACGACAATTTCCGCGTCAAACGCTACATCGCCAAATATACGATCAACCCGGCGATTGCCCATGGCGTCAGCCATGAGGTCGGCTCGATCGAGGTGGGCAAGCGCGCCGATCTCGTCATCTGGAATCCGGCCTTCTTCGGCGTCAAGCCCGAGATGGTGCTGCTCGGCGGCTCGATAGCGGCAGCGCCCATGGGCGATCCCAACGCATCGATCCCGACACCACAGCCGGTGCATTATCGCCTGATGTTCGGCGCCTATGGAAAGAACCGCACGAATTCCTCCGTCACCTTCGTCAGCCAGGCCTCGCTCGATGCAGGCCTCAAGGGCCGTCTCGGTGTCGCCAAGGAACTGGTGGCGGTGCAGAACACGCGTCATGGCATCGGCAAGCATTCGATGATCCACAACAGCCTGACGCCGCATATCGAGGTCGACCCGGAAACTTACGAGGTCCGCGCCGATGGCGAGCTTCTGACCTGCGAACCGGCAACCGTGCTGCCGATGGCACAGCGGTATTTCCTGTTCTAGTGTCGGAGAGAAATCCGCCGATGGCCTGGAAACGGTCGATACGAGGGTTGTTCGCCCTCTTCGCCCTGTTGGCATTGGCGGTGACTGGGGGGACTCTGATGCCGCGGCCTTTTTGGTCTGCCGCAAAGGCCAGCGAAGCTTTCGGCCAGACACGCCGTATCCTCGTTCTGTCGAACCCCATCCATACCGACATCGCCATCCGGATCGATGTCGAAACGCTGGCGCGTTTTCCGTTTCTCGCAGAGAGCGGCATGCCGGTCACGCATTCGAACGCGCGCTGGCTGGTGTTCGGCTGGGGCGGCCGCGCCTTCTATATCGAAACGCCGACCTGGGCGGACCTGAAGCCCGTGCCGTTGATCAAGGGGCTGACGCTGGACCGGTCGGTCATTCATGCGGATGTCGCCGGGGAGATCATCGAGCCCTCGGATCGCGTCAGGAGTTTCGAGATCACTCCGGAGGAATATCAGCGGCTTCTGGCGTACATTGAGGCCAGTTTCAAAGCGGAAGACGGCCGCATCACGGCGATACCGGACGCTGCCTATGGCCCGACGGACGGTTTCTTCGAGGCGAATGGATGGTTCAGCGCCGCAGTCGGTTGCAATACCTGGACGGCAGGAGCGTTGCGCGAGGCCGGCATAAGGACGGGTTGGTGGAACCCGCTGCCGGTATCGCTGTCCATGTCGCTGGACTTGTACAACTGAAATCCAAAGCTATCGATGCTGCCGGTAGTTATGCGCGCCTCGCATGGCAGCCATGCAAAGCGACTTTCATTGCTGTCTTGTGCTGCATTGCAGCACCGCTTGCGATAAAAAGCGGCTTCAGCTTTCGCGCTCGGGTTCCTCCCAAGGCCTGTTGCGCATGAAGTCATTTTTCAAGGAGATAGCTATGATCGTTGGCAGAAAAGTGCCGTCCGTCACCTTCCGTACGCGCATCCGTGACGAAGCCGTCGGTGGCCCCAATCCCTATCGGTGGCAGGACGTTTCCTCGTCTGACTATTTCGCGGGCAAGCGCGTTATCCTGTTCTCGCTGCCGGGCGCCTTCACCCCGACCTGCTCGACCTATCAGCTTCCCGATTTCGAAAAGCTGGCGGCTGAATTCAAGGCCCAAGGCATTGATGCGATCTACTGCATCTCGGTCAACGACGCCTTCGTGATGAACGCCTGGGGCAAGTCGCAGAACCTTGAAAACGTCAAGCTCATCCCGGACGGCTCCGGCGAGTTCACCCGCAAGATGGGCATGCTCGTCGCCAAGGACAATCTCGGTTTCGGCATGCGATCCTGGCGTTACGCGGCCATCATCAACGATGGCGCGGTCGAGCAGTGGTTCGAGGAGGAGGGCTATTCGGACAATTGTGACAGCGATCCCTATGGTATCTCCTCGCCGCAGAACATCCTGGAAACTCTGAAGTCGGAAAAGCTCGCGGCCTGAACCCAGCCACGTTGATGATCTGAAATCCGGTGCCGGGCCTCTTTGGTCTGGCGCCGGATTTTTTTATGGCT
Source organism: Pararhizobium sp. LjRoot235 (assembly GCF_964254145.1). Classification (NCBI taxonomy): domain Bacteria; kingdom Pseudomonadati; phylum Pseudomonadota; class Alphaproteobacteria; order Hyphomicrobiales; family Rhizobiaceae; genus Pararhizobium; species Pararhizobium sp. LjRoot235. The sequence goes on from NZ_CAXUSP020000001.1 coordinate 1,372,293, forward strand.
AAAGTGGAACGAAAGCATTCCGAGGTTCACATGATATACGTCATCGCCCATCTCAAGACCCATCCCGGCAAGGGGGCCGAGGTTGTTTCCGATGCCGCTCCCCTGATCGAGGGGACGCGCAAGGAGGCAGGCTGCATCTTCTACGATCTTTACCAGAAGCCCGGCGAACCGGACACACTGGTCTTCGTCGAGCAGTGGAGGAGCCGCGAGGCGCTGGAGGCGCATTTCACCGAGCCGCATATCGTCGCCTTCCAGAAGGCGACGGCGGAACTGGTGGCGGATGGTCGTATTGAGGTCATCCATTCGGACAAGTTCGAGGTTCTCTGAATGCCCTATCGCTCGACCCAGATCCTGGCGCCCGGCCCGGTGGACAAGACGCCTCTCCACACGATCGCGCTTCCTCATGACCAGCGGCACCTGCGCCGCAAGTTGCTGCATCTCGACAATGACGACGTGGTGATGCTCGACCTGAAGGAACCGGTGATGCTCGCCGACGGCGACCTCCTGGTGCTGGATACAGGCGACTATGTCCGCATCACTGCCACCCACGAGCCGCTATACGATATCCACCCGCGCGATCCGCTGCACCTGATCGAACTCGCCTGGCATCTCGGCAACCGCCACCTGCCGGCGGAAGTCCGGGAGGATCGCATCCTGATCCTGCGCGACCCGGTGATCAAGGCGATGCTCGAAGGATTGGGGGCGACGGTTGCCGAGGTGACGGAACCGTTCCAGCCGATGCGCGGCGCCTATCATTCGGGCGGGCACAATCACGGTCATTCCGATGGGCACTCCCATGGACACGGCGGCCATCATCACGCCCATGACTGAGCATGCCGATACGCGGGCACTGCTCAGGCTGGTGACATGGCTGTCGCCAGCCTTTCCGGTGGGCGCTTTCTCCTATTCCGGCGGTCTGGAGCAAGCTGTTCACGACAGGTTGATCACCGATGCTTCCGCCTTGAGCCGATGGCTGGAAGCGCTGATCCGCCACGGCTCGAGTTGGAACGACGCGGTGCTTCTGGCGGAGAGCTATCGGGCCTATGATGATCGCCCAAGGCTTGATGGGGTGCGCGAGCTTGCCGAAGCGCTGGCCGGTTCCCGCGAGCGCCACATGGAAACGACGTTGCAGGGAGAGGCTTTTCTCACCGCAGCGGCGCATTGGCCGCATCCGGTGCTCGATACCCTGATCGGTGCTGTCGCCTATCCGGTCGCGGTGGGCGCTGTCGCCGGAGCGCACAACGCCGGGTTGGAGCCTGCTTTGGCCGCCTATTTGCACGCCACGGCATCCAACCTCGTATCGGTGGCAATCCGTTGCGGCGTGACAGGCCAGAAGCATGGGGTGGGCCTACTTGCCGAACTGGAGCCGGTCATCGCCGAGACGGCGGCACGGGCGTCATCGAGTTCGCTGGACGATCTCGGTTCTGCTACAATTCTTGCCGACATATCGGCACTGCGCCACGAGACCCTGCATTCGCGGCTCTTCCGTTCCTGACGGTCGCGACATCAATTTCGAGAAAGGAAGACTGCGATGAAATCTGCGAACGGCCCGCTTCGCGTCGGTATCGGCGGCCCGGTCGGCTCCGGCAAGACGGCGCTGACCGACAAGCTCTGCAAGGCGATGCGCGAGACCTATTCAGTCGCCGTCGTCACCAACGACATCTACACCAAGGAGGATGCCGAGGCGCTGGTGCGCATGCAGGCGCTGCCCTCCGACAGGATCGTCGGCGTCGAGACCGGCGGCTGCCCGCACACCGCGATCCGCGAGGACGCGACGATCAACCTGCAGGCGATCGCCGATCTCAACCGCCGCATTCCCGATCTCGACGTCATCTTCATCGAGTCCGGTGGCGACAATCTGGCGGCGACCTTTTCGCCCGATCTCGCCGACATCACCATCTATGTGATCTCGGTCTGCCAGGGCGAGGAAATCCCGCGCAAGGGCGGACCTGGGATTACCCGTTCCGATCTGCTGGTGATCAACAAGAAGGATTTGGCGCCCTATGTCGGTGCCGATCTCGATGTGATGGAACGGGATGCCAATCGCATGCGTGCCGAGCGACCGTTCGTGTTTTCCGACATGAAGCGCGGCGACGGCGTCGACAGAATCGTCGACTTTCTGAGGGTTGAAGGCGGCCTCTGAAGCCAGTTGCCTCAACGAAAAAAGCCGGCCGGATCATCGATGCGGCCGGCTTTTTTGTGTGGGTTACGTCATTCCGCGGCGAGGTGGATGACGTTGCCGCTGCGTTTGCGGCCTTCCAGTTTGTCGAGTCGTTCCTGCAACTCGCTGATCGTCTTGCTCTGGTCACCGACGATTTCCGTCAGCGCGGTGTTTTCCAGAGGCACGGTCTCCTGTTCCTTGCTGCCGACCATGCGGCCGAAGAGCCAGCCGAGCAGGCGGGACAGATCGTCCATGATCAGGAAGAAGGACGGCACGACAACCAGCGAGATCACCGTCGAGACGATGATGCCGCCGATCACCGCGATTGCCATCGGCGCGCGGAACGAACCACCTTCGCCGACGCCGAGCGCCGAGGGCAGCATGCCCGCGGACATGGCGATCGAGGTCATGATAATCGGGCGCGCGCGCTTGCGGCCGGCCTCGACCATGGCGTGGGTCCGCTCCATGCCCCGATGCATCATCTCGATGGCGAAATCGACGAGCAGGATGGCGTTCTTGGTTACGATCCCCATCAACATCAGGATGCCGATCAGCACGGGCATCGACATGGCATTTTGCGTGACGATGAGACCGATCGCGACACCGCCGATGGCGAGCGGCAGCGAGAAGAGGATCGTGAACGGCTGGATGACATCCTTGAACAAAAGGATGAGCACCACGAGCACCAGCATCAGGCCGAGCAGCATGGCATTGCCGAAGCCTTGCTGCATTTCCGCCTGAACTTCCGCGTCACCGCTTTCGAGGAACTGCACGCTCGCCGGCAGTTTCGTTTCCCTGGCGATCTCCTTGAAACGATCCGAGGCCGAGTTGAGCGCGACGCCGATCGGCAGATCGGCGCCCATGGTCACGACGCGGTAGCGATCGTAGCGCTTGATCGAGCTTGGGCCTTCCGAATAGTCGATGTCGGCGACGCTCGAAATCGGCACCAGCGCACCCGCCGCCGTCTGGACCTTCAGGTTGCGGATGGCGGCAAGGTCGGTGCGGAAATTCGTATCCACCTGGACGCGGATCGGAATCTGCCGGTCGTCGAGCGAAATCTTCGTCAGCGCCGCATCGATGTCGCCGATGGTGGCGACGCGAACGACGTCGGCGATCTGCGAAGTCATGATGCCGAGCCGCGACATCTGGTCGGCGCGCGGACGGATTTGCAGTTCGGGCCGCGGCAAGGCGCCGTCCGGGCTGACGTTGGCGAGCAAGGGCTCGTCGCGCAGATTGGCTTCAAGCATGCCGACGGCCTTGTTCAGGTCCTCGTCGTTCTTCGACAGGAGGTTGAACGCCAGGTCGCGCTCGCCACGGTCGTTCAGTTTCAGGATGCGGACGTCTGGAATGGAGCGGACGGCGGCATAGACCTGCTTTTCGATCTCGGCCTGCGGAATGATGCGGCCGGCCGGCGGCAGCTTGGGCAGATACTGGCCGATCAACGGGGCACGGCCGAGAAGGTCGTTCACCACTTTGTTGAGCAAGGAATGATCGAGCTTGCCGAGCATGATGCTGATTGTCGCGCGGCGCAGTTCGAGATCGCCCTTCGGCGAGGCACCGCCGAGGACGAAGACGTCGTCAACGCCCTCGAGATGCTTGACCTTGTCATAGATCTGCGCCGTCGTCGTGTCCGTGTCGTCCAGCATGGCGTCCGGCGGCAATTCGACCGACAGCACGACGCGCGAAGCATCTTCCGGCGGCAGGAAGCTGCCGGGCACCGTCATGAGCAGGAAAATGGACCCGACGACGAAGGCGATTGCCGCCACGAGCGTCGCATAACGCATGTACCAGCGTCTGGTGGTTACGGTCACCAGCCACGTGTAACCGCGCATCAGCGCGCCATCCTTGTCTTCGTGATGACCGTCGGCGTCGCTCGATTTCATCAAATAGGCGGCCATGACCGGCGTGATCAGGCGGGCAACCAACAGCGAGAAGAACACGGCGACCGCGACCGTCAGGCCGAACTGGATGAAATACTGGCCCGGGATGCCCGGCATGAACGAGACCGGCACGAACACCGCGATGATCGTGAAGGTCGTCGCGATGACGGCAAGGCCGATTTCGTCGGCGGCCTCGATGGAGGCCTTATACGGCGATTTGCCCATCTTGATGTGCCGGGCGATGTTCTCGATTTCGACGATGGCATCGTCGACGAGAATACCGGTCGCAAGCGTCATGGCGAGGAAACTCACCAGGTTCAGCGAGAAGCCGAGCAGTTCCATCACCCAGAAGGTGGGAATGGCCGAAAGCGGAAGGGCCATCGCCGAAATCAGCGTTGCCCGCCAGTTGCGCAGGAACAGGAGAACGACCGCCACCGCCAGCAGGGCGCCTTCGAGCAGCGTATGGATTGCCGCCTCGTAGTTGCCGTAGGTGTAGTAGACGGAATCATTGACCAGTTCGATCGACACGTCCGGGTTCTTCGCCCGCAGATCCTTCAGCGTCTTTTCCACCGTTTCGGCAACTGTCACTTCGCTGGCGCCCTTCGAGCGGAAGACCGCGAAGGTGACGACGGGATTGCCGTTGAAACGGGAAAACGACTTGGGCTCCTCATAGGTGTCGGTCACCTTGCCGAGCTCGGAAAGGCGGACGAACCTGCCGTTCGGCATGGCGATCATAGTGCTTGCCAGGCCCTTGACCGAGCGTGCGTCGCCGAGCGTGCGGATCGCCTGTTCGCTGCCGCCCACCTGGCCGCGGCCGGAGCCTAGGTCGGTGTTCATCTTGCGCAACTGGTTGTTCACGTCGGAGGCGGTGATGCCGTAGGAGTTCAGGCGTGCGTCGTTGAGTTCGACGCGGACTTCGCGGTCAGCGCCGCCGTAGCGGTCGATGCGGCCGATGCCGCTCTGGCCCTGAAGCGCGCGTTTGATGGTGTCGTCGACGAACCAGGAGATTTCCTCGAGCGTCATGCCGGGGGAGGAGACGGCAAAAGTCTGGATCGCCTGTCCCTCGACGTCGATCTTCGCGACGATCGGCTCCTCGACGGAGGCGGGCAGGTCGCTGCGGATGCGGTCGATGGCGTCCTTGACGTCCTGCACCGCCTGATTGGTCGGCACGTCCATTTCGAATTGGACAGCGGTCGTGGAGAGGCCATCGCTGATGGTCGAGGTTATGTGGTCGACGCCGGAAATGCCGGCAACCGCGTCCTCGATCTCCTTGGTCACCTGCGTTTCGAGCTCGGCCGGTGCGGCGCCGCTCTGGGTGACGCTGATGGAGACGATCGGTACGTCGATATTGGGGAAACGCGTGATCGGCAGCGTGTTGAACGACTGATATCCGAGATACATCAGCAACACGAAGCCGAGGATCGGCGCAATCGGATTGCGAATTGCCCAAGCTGAAAAATTCATCCCGCTGTTCCCGTCAATTGGTCGCCGTGGCGGCGGATGTCACCGGATGGATCTTGTCGCCGTCGCGCACATAGGCGCCGGCCTTGGCCACCACCTTGTCGCCCGGCTTCAGGCCCGTGGTGATCTCGATGAACTCGCCGTCCTGGATACCGGTCGTGACCGGCGTCACATGGACGATGCCGTCCTCGACCTTGCGCACGATCGTTTCATCGTGCCCGACTGTAACCGCCGTCAGGGGCAGGACGATGGACTGCTTTTCCTCGATGACGATCTGTGCATTGGCATACATCCCCACTCGGGCCTTCTCTGGCTCGGAAAGGCTGATGTACACGGTTCCAAGCCGCGTTTGCGAATCGACCATCGGCGAAATCAGACGGATTTTGCCATCAACTTCGGTCTTGCCGTCCGCAAGCGTGACTTTGGCCTTCTGGCCGATGGCAAGCTTGATGAGTTCCGACTCGGTGATGTCAGCCTGCATTTCCACCGCGCCGTCGCGAATGATGGTGAACAGCGGGTCGCCCGTGCCGTTGGCGATCGCGCCGATCTTGGCATTCCTTGCCGAGACGACGCCGCTGACCGGCGTTTTGACTTCGGTGCGAGCGAGGCGTAGGTCCAGATCGGATATCTGGGCTTCGACGACCTTGATCTCCGCCGTGGCCACTGCAACAAATTGTTCTGCCGAGTTGACGCGCGCCAATGCAGCGGTCGCCGCGGCCTTTTCCTGATCGCGCTGCGCCGTGGAGATGGTTCCGGCTTCCGAGAGCTTGATGGATCGCCCGCTTACCCGCACGGCCTCCTCGGCGTTGGCCCGGGCTTCGGCAAGGAGCGCCTGGTACTGCGCGAGAGACGCATTTGCCTTGGCGAGGCTGGCGGCAAACTGGCTCTTCTGCAGCAGCAGCGTGTCCTCGTTCAACGTCACCAGCGTGCTTTCCGCTTCGACCCGGTCACCGACATCGGCATTCAAAGTGCGGATGGAGAGCCCGTCGACCAACGGGGAGACGTAGATCTCCTCCACGGCCTTAATGGCACCCGTTGCGACAACGCGATCGACGACGGGCTTGTTCTCAACCTGGGTTACGACGATCGAAGGGAGTGCTTGCTCGGTCTTGGGCGCGGTGGCTTCCTCCGCAAATGCGGCGCTGGAAAGGAAAGTCAGGAACAGGGCAGCAGAAATACCAAATGCAAAGGTCTTGTTACGGGCCATCGGCTTTTCCTCAAAATTCCGGATAGTTCAGTTCGCTAACGCCGCATAGTTCCAAGAAAAGGACGTGTCGTCGTCTAATGCTGGAAGGGAAGAAAATACCGCTTCGATCTCAATAAGCGAAAAATTTCCCCCGCCTCCTCCTCAAAAATGCCACGGGGCTCTATTTAGGGAGCGCCTTTCGGCTATGCAAGGCGATACAAAAAAAGAATGGTGCCTCATTACTTTATTTGTTCCACCCATGCAAGACGATGTTCTTTTTCGCGGCGAAATGTAGCAGAAACGGTTCTACGCGTGTGAGTTGAAAAAAACAAAGCGCGCGGGCCAGCCCGCGCGCTCCTTTTTGTCTTGAACGATGGGATCGAACTACTTCAAGGCAGCGTCGGTGATCTCGTGGGTAAAGGCGCCTTCCGGTTCCTTGGTAATGACCGGATCGGAGCCGCCCTTCATCAGTGAAGCGACCGTGCGCTTGTAGTCCGCCTCGTCGAGTGCGCCGTTCGAGCCGGCGGTGAGCTTGGCGATCTCGCCCATCATCCGCTTCTGGTGCGCTTCCGTCTGAGCGCCCGTCGCGTCGTTTTCGAGAACGATGCCGGCCGCCTCATCCGGATTGGCCTCGGCATATTTCCAGCCCTTCATCGAGGCCCGGACGAACTTGACCATCTTTTCCTTGAAGGCCGGGTCCTTGAGCTTGTCTTCCAGTGCATAGAGGCCGTCTTCCAGAGTTGCGACGCCCTGGTCTTCATACTTGAAGGTCACGAGGTCCTCCGGCTTGATGCCTGCGTCAATGACCTGCCAGTATTCATTATAGGTCATTGTGGAGATACAGGCCGCCTGCTTCTGGATCAGCGGATCGACGTTGAAGCCCTGCTTCAGGACCGTCACGCCATCCGGGCCGCCGTCGGTCTTGAGGCCAAGCTGGCTCATCCAGGAGAGGAACGGATATTCGTTGCCGAAGAACCAGACGCCGAGCGTCTTGCCCTTGAAATCGGCCGGCGTGGCAACGCCGGATTCCTTTAGGCAGGTCAGCATCATGCCGGAAGACTTGAAGGGCTGGGCGATGTTGACGAGAGGGACACCCTTCTCGCGGGTCGCAAGCGCCGACGGCATCCAGTCAACGACGACGTCGGCACCGCCACCGGCGATGACCTGTGGAGGCGCGATATCCGGGCCGCCCGGCTTGATTTCCACGTCGAGACCTTCCTCTTCATAGAAACCTTTGTCCTTGGCCACGTAATAGCCGGCGAACTGGGCCTGGGTCACCCATTTCAGTTGCAGCACCACCTTGTCGGCGGCGATCGCCTGGAACGCGGACAGCGAAAAAGCGCCTGCGAGCAGCAGGGATGCAAGTCTTGTCTTCATATCAGTTCCCTTTTTGTTGTTGTGCCTGTCCAACCACGAACAGGCGGCTTTTTCTACGCGTGTCCACCGCGGACAGACGGGTGCCAGAACGTGACGGCGCGCTCGACGAGTGCCACCGCCCCGTAAAAAACCGAGCCAGCCAACGCCGCGACGGCGATCTCGGCCCAAACCATGTCGACATTCATCCGCCCCACTTCCGTGGAGATCCGGAACCCCATGCCGACGATCGGGGTGCCGAAGAACTCGGCCACGATAGCGCCGATCAGCGCCAGCGTGGAGTTGATCTTGAGCGCATTGAAGATGAATGGCCATGCCGCCGGCAGCCGGAGCTTGATCAATGTCTGGAACCAGCTTGCCGCATAGGTGCGCATCAGATCCCGCTCCATCGAACTCGTGGCCGCAAGCCCCGATACCGTGTTCACCAGCATGGGGAAGAAGGTCATGATGACGACGACTGCCACCTTCGACTGCCAATCGAAGCCGAACCACATGACCATGATCGGCGCCACGCCGATGACGGGGAGCGCGGAGACGAAATTGCCGAGCGGTAGCAGGCCCTTCTGCAGGAAGGGCGAGCGGTCGATGGCGATCGCAACGAGGAAACCGAAGCCGCAGCCGAGCGCGTAGCCGGTGATGACGGCTTTCAGGAACGTCTGGCGGAAATCGGCCCAGAGCGTCGGCAGCGAATTGATCAGCCGCGCCCAGATCATCGATGGCGGCGGCAGGAGAACGGAGGGGACGTTTAGCCCGCGCACCAGACCTTCCCAGAGGACGAGTATGGTGATTCCGAACAGGAGCGGCACGGCGAGCCGCGCGGCCCGCGCACCCGAACGGTTCGTAAATTTCCGGCGAACCAGCCATTCATTGATCGCCCAGGCAACGAGCCAGAAGGCAAGGGCACTGACGAGAAGACCGGAATTCATGGCTTGATCCCCATGCGCTTGAGGACGGCGGTGTGGGCAAGGCCGACGATGATCACCAGCGTTGCAGCCAGGGCAGCCGCCATGAACAGCGCCGACCAGATCTGCACGGTCTGGCCGTAGTAGGAGCCGGCAAGCAGCCGTGCGCCGAGGCCGGACACGGCACCGGTCGGCAGTTCGCCAACGATCGCGCCGACGAGCGAAATGGCGATGGCGACTTTCAGGGAAGTGAACAGATAGGGCATCGACGCCGGCCAGCGCAGCTTCCAGAAGGTCTGTGACGGGCTGGCATAGTAGGTATGCATCAGGTCGAGCTGTATCTGTTCGGGGCTGCGGAGCCCCTTCACCATGCCGACGACGATCGGGAAGAAGCTGAGATAGGTGGAAATCAGCGCCTTCGGCAGTAGGCCGGCAATGCCGACCGCATTTAGCACGACGATGATCATCGGCGCGATGGCCAGGATGGGAATGGTCTGGCTGGCGATCACCCAGGGCATCAGCGAGCGGTCCATCGCCCGGTTGTGGACAATGCCGACAGCGAGAAGAATGCCGAGCACGGTACCGATGCCGAAGCCGAGCAGGGTCGCCGACAGTGTGATCCAGGCGTGGTAGACGAGGCTGCGCTTCGACGTGATCGGCTTGTTGACGGTCGTGTCCCAAATTTCTGCGACCACCTGATGTGGGGCGGGGAGAACAGGCCGTTGCTGAAACATCGTTTTCGGCAGGATTTCCGAGAAGGTGATCGGCGTTCCGGCGCGGGCCGCGGTGTCGCGCTCGAAGGGGGCGTTGAGGAAGATGACGGCGATGTACCAGACGACCAGCAGCGCAAGCAGGATGGCTCCCACCGGCATGATCCTGTCGTTGAAAAAGCTGGGCTTCTCCATGCTCACGCCTTCCCGCTCGACGGCAACAGCATCAGCGCCATGGAAACGACACCGAGAGCAACGCCGGCCATCTGCGAGAGCGTCAACCGCTCGCCGAACATCGCAAAGGCGATGAGATTGACCAGGAGAAGCTGGGCGATGGCAGACGCGGAAATGGCAAGCCCCAGCCCGCCTTCGCGCATCAACCGCACCATCATCAGATTGCCGACGCAATAGAGGCCAAGGGAGAAGATCAGGATGAGCATGTTGTTGCTGGCGACATAGTAGCGCGAGGCCGTGGCGGCGCTGAGGAATATGCCCATGGAGGCGGCGAGCCAGAGGATGAAGGAGGGGTTCATGATAGGCACCTCGTTGTGGCGTGGCACCCCCCTCTGTCACTTCGTGACATCTCCCCCACAAGGGGGGAGACTAGCCGCAGGCATTGTGCTCGGCTCACCAGAGAGGCGGCGAGGGAAAAGAGTGATCTCCCCCCGTGTGGGGGACATGTCACGAAGTGACAGAGGGGGGTATCCACCGGCACAGTCGATCTACTCATCATAACTATGCCCCGCTCTCAAGCCTTCGCGGACCCGGCTGGCGATGTCGAGGAACTCCGGCGTTTCGCGGATGTCGAGCGGGCGTTCTTTCGGAAGGGTGGACTCGATGACGTCGGTGACACGGCCGGGGCGGGGGCTCATGACGACGATCTTGGTGGAGAGGTAGACAGCTTCGGGGATGGAATGCGTGACGAAGCAGATGGTCTTGTTGGTGCGATCCCAGAGCTTCAGCAATTGCTCGTTCAGGTGATCGCGAACGATCTCGTCCAGCGCGCCAAAGGGTTCGTCCATCAGAAGCAGGTCGGCATCAAAGGCAAGCGCGCGGGCGATCGAGGCGCGCTGCTGCATGCCGCCGGAAAGCTGCCAGGGGAACTTCTTGCCGAAGCCGGTCAGGTTGACGAGATCCAGCGTGCGCGCGATGCGGGCCTTCTGGTCGGCGGTACTGTAGCCCATGATTTCGAGCGGCAGGGCGATATTCTTCTCGATCGTGCGCCAGGGATAAAGGGCTGCGGCCTGGAAGACATAGCCATAGGAGCGGTTCTTGCGGGCGTCTTCCGGGGTCGTGCCGTTGACGGTGATCGTGCCGGAGGTCGGTTTTTCCAAATCGGCGATGACGCGCAGGAAGGTCGTCTTGCCGCAGCCGGAAGGGCCGATGAACGAGACGAAATCGCCCTTGCTGACGTCGAGATTGACGCCGGTCAATGCATTGACGGGGCCGTCATTGGTCTCGAAAGTGAGGCCGAGATTGCGGGCCGAGACGACGGATGCTGGTGTGATTGTCATTGAATCCGGTGCGCTCCGTCCTGAATGCCATTGCCTGGAAGTTTGCTGTGTCGTCATTCGGCTGTCTGCCTTCGATAGTCGTACTTCATATTTTTCGAATGAGGTATGCTGCGCGCGATATTGCTGCCGAGGAGATGTGGAAATGTTGCAATCATCAAAACCGACCTGCCGGATCGTGCGCCCCGGCCAGACCTATGACGGCAAGCAGGGGCTCAGTTATTTCGAAGGCATTTCGGCGGAGGCAACAGGTTCGACCGGCATCTGCATGCATCTCCTGACGATCCCGCCGGGCGGCCGCGCCAAGGCGCATCTGCACGAAAGCCACGAGACGGCGATCTACGTGCTGTCGGGAGAGGCGCACACCTGGCACGGCGACCGGTTGGAGCACCACGCCATCGTGCGGGCAGGCGAGATGTTCTACATCCCGGCCGGCGTTCCGCATCTGCCGGCTAACCTGTCGGACCAGCCCTGTTCGGCGGTGATCGCGCGGACAGATCCGAAGGAGCAGGAGAGCGTGGTTCTGTTGCCGGAGCTGGATGCCCTCGTGCCGTAGGAATGTCCGTGTTGCGTCAGCAGGCCCGTTGTTCCGCTCTTGGCCCGCCGGCCGGCGACAGAGTGATGTGCTGGATGGAGGGCGGCTCATTTGCATTTCTTCAGAGGCCCCCAGCGTGTCCCGTCCTTGAAAGCGATGGTGTAGTCCTTGCCGGTGCGCAGAATGTCGACGCTGTCGTCCGCCTCTCCGGTTTCGCCCTCAGCGCTGCAGGAAACTGTGGCGGCAAAGGATTTTCCGTTTTTCGTCACCGGACCTTTGAAGCTGCAATAAGATGCCGCCGTCGTGATGCCTTCGTCGGTCAGCAGAAAGAAGTCGTCGGAGCCGGTATATTCGCCGGTCTTGGCATAGGCGCAGCCGTCCTTGTTGCCATAGGCGCCGTCGAGGAAATTTTGGCTCGCAACGGCCGATCCGGCCGCCGCGACGATGGTCAGAAGCAACACAGCAATGCGAGTTGCGGCGCTCACCATCATACTCCGCTCGCCGGGATGCCGGTGCGCTGGACCTTGCGTGGCGCGGTGACTTCCTTCCAGGTCGACAGTGCCTTGCTGACGGCGGCAAAGGGTTCTCGGCTGACGAACTCGCCATGACCTTCCTGGGTCTTGACCGTCGACTCCTCGACTGCGACGACGCCGCGCGTCAAGGTGTAACGCGGCAGGCCGGTCACGTGCTTGCCCTCGAAGACATTGTAGTCGATCGCCGACTGCTGGGTGGCAGCCGAGATCGTCTTCGCGCGCTTCGGATCCCAGACGACGATATCGGCATCGGCTCCGATGAGAATCGCGCCTTTCCTCGGATACATGTTGAGGATCTTGGCGATATTGGTCGAGGTGACGGCGACGAACTCGTTCATGGTAATGCGGCCGGTCGCGACGCCATGGGTCCAGAGCATCGGCATGCGGTCTTCAAGGCCGCCGGTGCCGTTGGGGATCTTGGTGAAGTCGCCGATGCCGAAACGCTTCTGCGCGGTGGTGAAGGCGCAGTGGTCGGTCGCAACGACCTGCAACGAGCCGCTAGCAAGGCCGGCCCACAGACTGTCCTGATGTTGCTTGTTGCGGAAGGGCGGTGACATCACCCGGCGGGCGGCATGGTCCCAGTCGGGATTGGCATATTCGCTCTCATCCAGCGTCAGATGCTGGATCAGCGGTTCGCCATAGACGCGCATGCCCTTCTGGCGTGCGCGGCGGATGGCTTCATGCGCCTGTTCGCAGGAGGTGTGGACGATATAGACCGGGGCGCCTGCCATGTCGGCGATCATAATCGCCCGGTTGGTGGCCTCGCCTTCGACTTCGGCGGGCCGGGAATAGGCATGCGCCTCGGGTCCATTATTGCCGGCGGCGAGGAGCTTTGCCTGCATCTGGGCGACGACATCGCCGTTTTCGGCATGGACGAGCGGCAGGGCGCCGAGCGCTGCGCAGCGCTGGAAGGACGAGAACATCTCGTCGTCGTCCACCATCAGCGCACCCTTGTAGGCCATGAAATGCTTGAAGGTGTTGATGCCCTTGTCCTGGACGATGGTCTGCATTTCATTGAAGACCTGCTCGCTCCACCAGGTGATCGCCATATGGAAGGAATAGTCGCAATTGGCACGCGAGGTCTTGTTGTCCCACATGGTCAGCGCCTCGAGCAGCGACTGGCCGGGCGAGGGAAGCGCGAAGTCGACGACCATGGTCGTGCCGCCGGAGAGCGCTGCACGCGTGCCGCTTTCGAAATCGTCGGAGGAATAGGTGCCCATGAATGGCATTTCGAGATGGGTGTGCGGATCGATACCGCCGGGCATGACATAGCAGCCGGTCGCATCCAGCGTCTCATCGCCCGAGAGGTTCGGCCCGATCTCGACGATCTTGCCACCATCCACCTTGACGTCGGCCTTGTAGGTGAGGTCGGCGGTGACGATTGTTCCACCCTTGATGACTGTGCTCATTGTTCTTGTTCCCTCATTCCGTGTTCATGATGGTTTTGCCGATCAGTGAGGGCGAAAACCGGATGAAGTCGCATTGGGATGTTATCTCGGCGTTCAACACTGCGAGAATTGTATCGAGAACAGCGCGGCATTCCTGCAGCACTCGAGAATTTGTAACCATTCAGCAGTCGGTTTCGAATTTCACTCCAGAGCCGGTACTCAGCTTCCGTCTCTTTTTGCCGGAGTGTCCGGGCTTTTTGTGTGGCGCCGGGCCTTCTTTTGGAAATGGGATCTGATGCCCCGCTCATTTGAGGACCCCCTCATCCGGCCCTGCGGGCCACCTTCTCCCCGCTGGGGAGAAGAGGGAATTTGCCGTCACCACGATTTCCACATCAACGGGTTCAGAGGAAGTGGCGGTGCTATCGATAAACGGAGCCGCGCGCTTCCTCTTCTCCCCAGCGGGGAGAAGGTGGCCCGAAGGGCCGGATGAGGGGGGCGAAGCCACTAAAGCTTGCTCATCCTGAATTGCCTCCATAGCCTTACTCCACAATCCCCGCCGTCTCGACGACCGCATGAAACAACACATCACACCCGGCCGACGCCCATTCCTTCGAGATGTCCTCCGCCTCGTTGTGGCTGAGGCCGCCGACGCAGGGGCACATGACCATGGTGGCGGGCGCCACCTTGGCGGCCCAGCAGGCGTCGTGGCCGGCGCCGGAGATGAGGTTCATATGGCTGTAGCCGAGCTTTTCGGCGGCGGTGCGTACCGCTGCCACCAGCGTCGGGTCGAAGGTGACCGGCGCGAAATGGCCGATCGCCTCGATGGAACAGCCGACACCGAGCGGCTCCGTGATCTTTGGCGCCTCGGCCTCGATCCTGGCGCGCATGCGGTCGAGCTTGGCCTTGTCGGGCGAGCGGATGTCGACGGTGAAAACGACCTTGCCGGGCAGCACGTTGCGGGAGTTGGGCGAGAAGAACACCTGGCCGACACCGCCGACGGCACCCGGCTGGTTTTCCATCGCGACCGTCTGAACCATCTCCATGATCCGGGCCATGGCAAGGCCGGCATTGACGCGCATGTTCATCGGTGTTGAGCCAGTGTGCGCTTCGCGGCCGGTCAGGGTGAATTCCAGCCACCAGAGGCCCTGACAGTGGGTGACAACGCCGATGGTCTTTTCTTCAGCCTCCAGGATCGGACCCTGCTCGATGTGATATTCGAAATAGGCATGCATCTTGCGGGCGCCAACCTCTTCGTCCCCCTGCCAGCCGATGCGTTTCAGTTCGTCGCCAAAGGTCTTGCCGTCCGGGTCCTTGCGGTCATAGGCATATTCGAGCGTATGGACACCGGCAAAGACGCCGGAGGCGAGCATGGCGGGGGCAAAGCGCGCGCCTTCCTCGTTGGTCCAGTTGGTGACGACGATCGGGTGCTTCGTCTTGATGCCGAGATCGTTCATGGTGCGCACAACTTCGAGCGCACCGAGCACGCCAAGCACGCCGTCATATTTGCCGCCGGTCGGCTGCGTGTCGAGATGGGAGCCGACATAGACGGGCAGGGCGTCGGGATCGGTGCCGGGGCGGGTGGCAAACATCGTGCCCATCTTGTCGACGCCGATGGTCAGCCCCGCGTCCTCGCACCACGTCTTGAAGAGCTTGCGGCCTTCGCCGTCTTCGTCCGTCAGCGTCTGGCGGTTGTTGCCGCCGGCAATACCGGGGCCGATTTTCGCCATGTCCATCAGCGTTGACCAAAGACGGTCCGCATTGACGCGCATGTTCTCGCCCGGTGCTGCTACCATGGCGGCTCTCCTCATTTTTTGCGGGAGGCACGGTGTGTGCGCGTCCCCTTGTTCCCGTCGGTCGAATCGGGGCCATCTGGTTTTTTCGATTGCCCTGCGATCAGCCGTTGCGTTTGACTTTGAACTGACTGATAATTTGACCGGTTGGTAAAACATTACAACTTCCGTTGCCGCACTCAAGACGAAAAACGGAAAAAACGGAATTGCCGTCCGATTTTTTGAGGCAAGCGGTTTTCGGAGGTTTTCAGGCCGCGCGCACGCGGCGATTGGTGAGAAGACAGGGGGAAACATGGTACTTCCGAGGGCAGCCCGAACACAAAGGCGAACCCGCATCCAGGAGGAGAAGGAAGAACTGATTCTGGAGGCGGCGCTGGAGGTGTTCGCGACCCACGGCTTTCGCGGCAGCACGATCGATCAGATCGCCGATGTGGCGGGCATGTCGAAGCCGAACCTGCTCTATTATTTCCGCACCAAGGAAGCGATGCACCGGGCGCTGATCGACCGGGTTCTCGACAACTGGCTCGATCCGCTGCGTGAGTTCGACGCCGAGGGAAATCCGGTCTCCGAGATTTGCAGCTACATCCGCCGCAAGCTGGAGATGGCTCGCGATTTCCCGCGCGAAAGCCGGCTGTTTGCCAACGAAATTCTGCAGGGCGCACCGCATATCGAGGACGAACTGAAGGGGCCGTTGAAGGCGCTCGTGGACGAGAAGGCAGAAGTGATCCGGGCCTGGGCGAAGGCCGGCAAAATTGCCAAGTGCGATCCCTACCACCTGATCTTCGCCATCTGGTCGACAACGCAGCATTATGCCGATTTCGATGTTCAGGTGCGCGACGTGCTCGGGGAGGAGCGATCAGGCGAGGGACGATTCGAAGACGCAGCGCGGTTTCTGGAGCAGTTGTTCGTCAAGGGCTTGGAAATCAAGGACGGGAGCGCGTAACTGTCGCCAGCGTCATGGCAGTGGGTTTGGTCAGGCCGGCGTCTCCTTCAGGTGGTTCCCCGAAGCCATCATTACTTCGATCTCCGCCATGTTCTGGATGATCAGTGTTTCGAGCATACCCGCACGGCCACGAATGGAGATGTCGTAGCTTTCCCTGTCGTTGACCACGAGCCCGGCGTAGCGCACGACGTCGGCGGAAACGGCCAGCTGCGCGTCATATTCCTTGGCAAAGCCTTCCAGCCGGCTCGCGGCGTTGATGGTGTCGCCGACGGCGGTCAGCGAGGACGCCTTGCCATAGCCGATCTGGCCGATGATTGCCGAACCGGCGTGCATGCCCATCGCAATCCGCAGCGGTTTTTCCAGTTCGCTCATGAAATTCCGGTTGAGCAGATCGACACCCTTGGCAATGCGCACGGTTGCGTCCAGTGCCTGGGCGCAGGCCTCCTCGATCGTATTGCTCAGCCCGAATATCGCCAGCGCGCCGTCACCGATGAATTTGTCGATCACGCCGCCGGAGCCTTCGACGGCCTCACCGATGGTCTCGAAATACCGGTTGAGCAGGAAGACCGTATCGAATGGCAATTGCTTCTGGGCAAGCAGGGTGAAGTCGCGCAGGTCGCAGAAGAGGACCGCGATGCGGCGTTCGCGCCCGGCTGCCTGCTGCTCGCTCGGCTGGGCCTTCAGACCGATATTGTCGCCACCGAGAACGGGCGCGATCGACAGGCTGTGGTTCGGCCGCAGCTGGCAGGCGAGGCGAACATCGCCGGGCGCGCGGATACGCAGGAGTGTTGCCCTTTCTGCCTCGTTGGGCGGTGGCAGCCGATCCAATCCCTCCGTCACCCGCACGCGACAGGTCGAGCAGCGCCCACGCCCTCCGCAGATCGAGATATGCGGTATGCCCGCGGCACGGCTCGCCTCGAGCACGCTGAAGCCTTTCGCGACGGAGATGGCGCGGTCGGGGTAGGTGATCCGGACCTTTCCCCGCACCGGGATTGCACGCAGGATCAACGTTCCGCCAATCATCGCCAACAGGCCAGCAACGATGGAAAGCCGGATTTGTGCGATGATTTCGGGCGGGGTGCGGTTCGCCATGAACCATGCCCCGGACGGCAACCCGCCCTCCAGCGACCGCGCGGCAACGGCGAAGCCGAGCAGGGAGAGCAGTGGGACGAGGACTGCGCAGGAATAGAAAAACAGGAAGTAACGCGGATACCAGTTGCGGCCGCGCATCCAGAACCAGGCACCGAGGCAGCCATGCGACCAGGCGAGAATGAGCGCAAGCGATTGCCGTATCGCGGTCGGGGTGTTCGACCAGAGGATTGGCAACATCTCGTAGTAGCCGTTGCCATAACCCGTCAGCATCCATTCGACACGGGTAGCGACCACATGGCCAACGATGAGGAAGGGGAACGAAAGGCCGAAGATGATCTTCAGCGCTTCCCGAACCGGCATGCGCAGCGTCTGCCGGCGGTAGAGGCTTTCCAGCGCCAGCAGGAAATGCACGAGTAACGAGCCGTACAACAGCATCGTGCCGGGCCAGCTGCGCCATAAAAGATTGAAAACAAGGCGCATTCTCTCCATCGCCTCGACCGAGACAAGGCCAAGCGCGTGATTGGAAAAATGGGTGAGCAAGAACAATCCCAGGCAGGCACCGGTCAGCAGATGCAGCCTTTTGCGCGTTCTAGACGAGGTGACCTTCAAGCAAAAATCCGGAGTTGGCGGCGAAACGCCGCATGTTGTCATGGCCTCTTATCGACGAGTTCGCGGTACTGGGCAACGCACGTTTTGTGGACGCATCGTCGCAATTTCATGTCCAATCCGTTATCGCGACCTCGTCCAACGGACCGCAGTCGCCAGGAAATAGGCCGGGCGCCCGTGCTCGTCCTTCAGTTTCGCTCTCTAAAAATAATGATCCCGCTCGATGCCATCATAACGGGCCGGAGGCCAGACAGCAGTTCTTGAAACCGCCTCCTGATCTGCCAGGGATCTTTGCGGCCGAGTTTCTCGATCAGTTCGACGTTGCCGTGAACGAACCGGTTGCCGGTCTTGACCTTGGTTTCCGACTTGTGTCGCTCGGACGTGACCTCAAAAGCTCACGTCGGGGAAGGGCTTGCGTGACATGATCGCCTCCTGTCCTATCGCGCTACGACAGTTTGTGGCGGGCGCTTCCTAACAGGTTTGCGGTGTCAATCAACGGCAATCGGCCGCCTCGATGTCGAAGCGGCCGATCCGCATGCAAAACCCTTATTCCGCGGCCTGCCGGGCCATCGGATTGTTCGGGTGGGTCGTCCAGTTTGCATAGTTCGCATCGACCACCTTGCCGGTGCGCTCATCGAGCGTCCCCGGCTCGAGGCCGACCATGGTGATGCAGTCCTGTACGGGGCAGACGTTGACGCAGAGATTGCAGCCGACGCATTCATCTTCCATCACCTCGAAATGCCTGACGCCATCGACATACTGGGTGATCGCCTGATGCGAGGTATCCTCACAGGCGATGTGGCAGCGGCCGCACTTGATGCAGGCATCTTGGTCGATGCGGGCCTTGGCGACATAGTTGAGGTTGAGGTACTGCCAGTCCGAAACGTTCGGGACTGCGCGGCCGCAGATGTCATCAAGGCTGCGATGGCCCTTGGCATCCATCCAGTTGGAAAGACCGGTGATCATTTCCTGGACGATCTTGAAGCCGTAGGTCATGGCCGCGGTGCAGACCTGGACGTTGCCGGCGCCGAGAACCAGGAACTCGGCAGCGTCCCGCCACGTCGTGATGCCGCCGATGCCGGAGATCGGCAGGCCGTAGGTTTCCGGGTCGCGGGCGATCTCGGCCACCATGTTGAGGGCGATGGGCTTCACCGCCGGACCGCAATAGCCGCCGTGGCTACCCTTGCCGTCGATCGACGGTTCCGGCGAGAACGTGTCGAGATTGACCGAAGTGATCGAGTTGATCGTGTTGATCAGCGAGACGGCGTCGGTGCCGCCGGCCTTGGCGGCGCGAGCGGGCTTGCGGATATCGGTAATGTTCGGCGTCAGCTTGGTGATGACGGGCATGCGCGTATACTGCTTGCACCAGCGCGCGACCATCTCGATATATTCCGGCACCTGTCCGACCGCAGCCCCCATGCCGCGCTCCGACATGCCGTGCGGACAGCCGAAGTTGAGCTCGATGCCGTCGGCGCCGGTTTCTTCGACCAGCGGCAGGATTGCCTTCCAGGCATTTTCTTCGCAAGGCACCATGATCGAGGCGATCAGCGCCCGGTCCGGCCAGTTCATCTTCACCTGCTTCATTTCGCGCAGGTTCGTATAGAGGTCGCGATCAGTGATGAGCTCGATGTTGTTGAGGCCGAGAAGCCGGCGGTCGGCGCCCCAGATGGCGCCGTAACGCGGGCCGTTGACATTGACGACCGGCGGGCCTTCCTCGCCGAGCGTCTTCCAGACCACGCCGCCCCAGCCGGCCTTGAAGGCGCGCTCGACGTTATAGGCCTTGTCGGTCGGCGGCGCCGAGGCCAGCCAGAACGGGTTCGGGGATTTGATGCCGACGAAGTTATTGCGGAGATCAGCCATTGTTCATTCTCCCCTTCAAGCGACGGCGACGGCCGGCTGCGATGCAGCGGCAAGCACGCGGTTGATCGATTCGGCCGCATCGCGACCCATGGCCACGGCGGAGACCGTCAGGTCCTCGCCGCCGAGAACGCAGTCACCGCCGGCCCAGACGCGCTCGAGCGACGTGCGGCCCTCGTCGTCGACGACGATGCGGCCGGATTGCAGCGCGATGGCGCCGAGACCGTCGGCCTCGAAGGTCTGGCCGATCGCCTTCAGCACGTGGTCGGCAGTGATCGCGCCGGTTTCACCGGTGGTGACGAGACGTCCGTTCTCCAGAGCCGTGTAGTCGAGCTCGATGCCAGCCACCTTGCCTTCGCGGGTGAGAATGCGCTTCGGCTGCAGCCAGTGGCGGATGGTGACACCCTTGGAGGCCGCGAGATCCTGCTCGAATTCCGAGGCATTCATATGCTCCTTGCCGCGGCGATAGCAGACCGTCACTTCCTCTGCACCGAGCAGCTTTGCCTGCACGGCCGCATCGATTGCGGTCATGCCACCGCCGAGCACGACGACCCTGCGGCCGACTGCGATATCCGACTTGGTTTCGGATTGCCGGAGAGCCGCGATGAAATCGACCGCATCTTCGACGCCCGCGGCCGTTTCGCCCTCGGTACGCAACGCGTTGACGCCGGCAAGGCCGAGGCCGAGGAAAACGGCGTCATGTTCCGACAGCAGGTCGCTCAGCGAGAAGTCACGGCCCAGCATCTGGCGGTTGCGCACGTCGATGCCGCCGATGGACAGGACATAGTCGACTTCCTTCTGGGCAAAGCTGTCGACCGTCTTGTAGGTGGCAATGCCGTATTCGTTGAGGCCGCCGGCTTTTTCGCGGGCGTCGTAGATGACGACGTTGTGGCCCTTGACGGCAAGCCGATGGGCGCAGGCGAGGCCCGCCGGACCGGCGCCGATGATGGCGATCGATTTGCCTGTCGGCTCGGCGCGCGCGTAGAACTGCACGTTGTCGCGCATGGCGATATCGGTGGCATAGCGCTGCAGTCGGCCGATCTCCACCGGCCGGTGTTCGGCGGTGTTGCGGACGCAGGCCTGCTCGCAGAGCGTCTCGGTGGGACAGACGCGGGCGCACATGCCGCCGAGAATGTTCTGGTCGAAGATGGTGTTGGCCGACCCGATCGGGTTTCCAGTCGATATCTGCCGGATGAACAGCGGGATATCGATGGAGGTGGGACAGGCCGTCATGCAGGGCGCGTCGTAGCAGAAATAGCAGCGGTCGGAGGCGACCAGCGCTTCATGCTCGTCCAGCGGCGGATGCAGGTCGGAAAAATTCCTGTCATATTCGGCGAGCGACAGGCGTCCGCCCACTATTCCAGTTTCAGTCGTTCCCATTTTATGGCTCCCAAATGTCATGCCTTAGGATGATGAAACGGTAACACGCTTTATTTTTTTATCAAACGGTAAAAATTCAAAAAATGAAACCGCTGGAATCGCGGTGGCGCAAGGCTTTCAGCGTGCTTGCGATCACATGCCAGCGGTCGGTGTTTGACAGAAGGCAGGAAAAGATGTCAGCACCTTTTCAACGGAGTATAGGACTATGGCGCGCAGACCGGAAGCAAGCAACAGGCTCGACGACGCCGCGCGCGCCGGCTGGCTTTATTATGTCGCCGGGCGCACGCAAGATGAAATCGCGTCTGCGATGGGGATATCGCGGCAGTCGGCGCAGCGGCTGGTTTCGCTTGCCATGGCCGAGCGCCTGATCAAGGTTCGCCTCGATCATCCGATCGCCGCCTGTCTCGAACTTGGGCAGCGGCTCAAGGAAAAATATGATCTGCGGCATGTGGATATCGTGCCGAGCGATCCCGGATCGTCCTCCACGACGGTCGGCATTGCCGAGGCAGGTGCCGCCGAAATAGAGCGCTGGCTGAAATCCACCGATCCGATCATCCTTGCGATCGGTACGGGGCGCACGCTGAAGGCGGCGATCGACCAATTGCCGGCGATGGAATGTCCGCAGCACCGCATTGTCTCCTTGACCGGCAATATCGGTCCCGATGGTTCGGCTGCCTATTACAACGTCATCTTCTCGATGGCCGATGCCGTCAAGGCGCGGCATTTTCCGATGCCGCTGCCGGTTCTTGTCTCCTCGCCAGAGGAGCGGGCGGTGCTTCACAGTCAGGCACTCGTCAAATCGGCGTTGAAATTGGGCGCGGAGGCGGATGTCGCTTTCGTCGGCGTCGGCGAGTTGGGCGAGCGGGCGCCTTTGTGCGAAGACGGTTTTCTTGCCCGTGACGAAATGATGCGACTGATGGACGAGGGAGCCGCCGGAGAAATCTGCGGCTGGATGTTCGACCGCAACGGCCAGATGATGTCCGGCGGCATCAACAAGCGCGTTGCCAGCGTGCCTTTGCCACCACGCGATTCGGCGACCGTTATCGGTATCGCCAAAGGTCAGCGAAAACATCTGGCGCTGAGCGCTGCCCTCAAAGGGCGGGTGATCAACGGCCTCATCACGGACGAGGCAATGGCTGAGTTTTTGCTCACTCAGTGAGCTGGCGCCCATAAATAATCAATTAAAAATATCAATGGTTTGCCTCTTCGTTTCTGCAGTGCAGCAACGAATGCCAATTGACATTTTTTGTAAACGTGTGAGTAATTGCCCACGAGCAAGGCAAATGCTCACAACTCTTCTGGGAGGGAAGATATATGAACCTGAAAACATTTTTGCTGGGCACGTGCTCGGCAGTCGTCATCGCGGGTTTCGCCCAGGCGGAAAGCCTCACCATTGCCACGGTGAACAATGGCGACATGGTCCGCATGCAAGGGCTGACGGACGACTTCACCAAGAAAAACCCCGACATCCAGCTCGAGTGGGTCACCCTCGAGGAAAACGTGCTGCGCGAACGCGTCACCACGGATATCGCGACCAAGGGCGGACAGTACGACGTATTGACGATCGGCACCTATGAAGTGCCGATCTGGGCAAAGCAGGGCTGGCTCCTGCCGCTCGACAACCTCGGCGCCGATTACGACGTCGACGATCTGCTGCCGGCCATCCGCTCTGGTCTTACTGTGGACGGCAAACTCTATGCGGCTCCGTTCTACGGCGAAAGCTCGTTCATCATGTACCGCAAGGACCTGATGGAGAAGGCAGGGCTCACCATGCCCGATGCGCCGACCTGGGAATTCGTGGCCGATGCTGCCCGCAAGATGACCGACCGCGCGGCCGGCATCAATGGCATCTGCTTGCGTGGCAAGGCCGGTTGGGGCGAAAACATGGCGTTCCTGACCGCCACGTCCAATGCCTTCGGCGCCCGCTGGTTCGACGAGAACTGGAAGCCCCAGTTCGATCAGCCGGAGTGGAAGAACACGCTCGATTTCTACGTGAAGTTGATGAACGATGCTGGCCCACAGGGTGCATCCTCCAACGGCTTCAACGAGAACCTGGCGCTTTTCCAGCAGGGCAAGTGCGGCATGTGGATCGATGCGACCGTCGCAGCCTCCTTCGTGACCAACCCAACGGATTCGACCGTCGCCGACAAGGTCGGCTTTGCCCTGGCGCCCGACACCGGCCTCGGCAAGCGGGGCAACTGGCTGTGGGCGTGGTCGCTCGGCATTCCTGCCGGCACACAGAAGGCGGAAGCGGCCCAGAAGTTCGTGTCCTGGGCAACCAGCAAGCACTATCTCGATCTGGTTGCCGAGAAGGAAGGCTGGGCAAACGTTCCTCCGGGCACGCGCTCCTCGCTCTACGCCAACCCGGAGTACCAGAAGGCGGCTCCGTTCGCCAAAATGACGCTGGATTCGATCAATGCGGCTGACCCGACCAAGCCGACCGTGAAGCCGGTCCCTTACGTCGGTGTCCAGTTCGTCGCGATCCCGGAATTCCAGGGGCTCGGCACGACGGTCGGACAGCTCTTCTCGGCGGCCTTGGCCGGTCAGATGACTGTGGATGATGCGCTCGCGCAGGCACAGCAGGTAGCCACCCGCGAAATGACACGCGGCGGTTACATCAAATAGCGTTCCTTCCCAAGGACGGGCGACCCGGATTCGCGTCCGGGTCGTCAACTGGAACCTGACGTCATTCGTTGCTGTATCTCCATCGCCGTTGCGGCTGACGTCAGGATTTTTCGAGAAGAATACCAAGCAGGCCGGATTGCTGCCCTCCCGGCGGGGGGCGCCTGTACCGGAACGAGCGGGAGGGTTGTTTCTATGGCGACACAGAACACGCGGGCGCTTGCGCGCTTCATGATGGCCCCATCGGTCGGGCTGCTTCTGATCTGGATGATCGTGCCGCTGGCGATGACGCTGTGGTTCTCGTTCCAGAACTACAATCTGCTCAATCCAGCCAATGTCAGCTTCGCCGGGCTGTTCAACTACCAATATTTCTACACCGATCCCGCCTTTTTCCAGTCGATCTGGAACACGCTGGTCATCGTCGTCGGCGTGCTGCTGATCACCGTCATCGGCGGAGTTGCGATCGCGCTCCTGCTCGACCAGCCTATGCTGGGTCAGGGGATCGTACGCATCATGATCATCTCGCCGTTCTTCGTGATGCCGCCGGTGGCCGCCCTCGTCTGGAAGAACATGATCATGCATCCGGGCTACGGCGTGCTCGCCGATATGAGCCGTGCGGTCGGCCTGCAGCCGGTCGACTGGTTCGCGCAGTACCCGCTGCTTTCGATCATCATCATCGTCGCCTGGCAGTGGCTGCCGTTTGCGACGCTCATCCTTCTAACCGCCTTGCAATCGCTTGACGTCGAGCAGAAGGAGGCCGCGGAAATGGACGGCGCCAACTTCTTCAACCGCTTCATCTACCTGACCATCCCGCATCTGGCCCGGTCGATCACCGTCGTCATCCTGATCCAGACGATCTTCCTGCTCGGCATCTACGCGGAAATCCTCGTCACCACCAATGGCGGACCGGGTTACGCGTCCACGAACCTGCCGTTCCTGATCTACCGCACCGCTCTGCTCGGCTACGATGTCGGCGGTGCCTCGGCCGGCGGCATCATTGCAGTCATCCTCGCCAATATCGTCGCCTTCTTCCTGATGCGCGCCGTTGGCAAGAACCTCGACAGATAAGGGAGGCAGGACCATGGCCCGCGCAGTCTCGACAAGAAGAACCGTCGCTTTCACCATCGCCGCATGGATCGTCGCGCTGATCATCTTCTTCCCGATCCTCTATACGATCATCACCTCGTTCAAGTCGGAAACCGAGGCGATCCGGGGCTTCAGCCTGATCCCGTCGGGCACGGTCGAAAGCTATATCGACGTGCAGACGCAGAAGGATTACTTCAAGCCGTTCATGAACTCGGTGATCCTGTCGGTCGGCTCGACCCTGATTGCGTTGGTGATCTCTGTGCCGGCCGCATGGTCGATGGCGTTTTCGCCGACCAAAAGGACCAAGGACGTGCTGATGTGGATGCTTTCCACGAAGATGATGCCGGCCGTCGCCGTTCTCGTGCCGATCTACTTGATCTTCCGTGATTTCGGCCTGCTCGACAGCCGCATCGGCCTGACCGTCATGCTGACGATGATCAACCTGCCGATCGTGATCTGGATGCTCTACACCTACTTCCGCGAAATTCCGGGTGAGATCCTGGAGGCCGCGCGCATGGACGGCGCTTCGCTCTGGGGCGAGATCATCTATGTGCTGACGCCGATGGCGGTGCCCGGTATCGCATCGACGATGCTGCTCAACATCATCCTCGCCTGGAACGAAGCGTTCTGGACGATCCGTCTGACTGCAACCAACGCCGCACCGCTCACCGCCTTCATCGCCTCTTTCTCCAGCCCGCAAGGGCTGTTCTGGGCAAAGTTGTCGGCTGCCTCGACGCTGGCGATTGCCCCGATCCTGATCATGGGCTGGTTCAGCCAGAAGCAACTCGTCCGCGGCCTGACCTTCGGCGCGGTGAAATAACGACGAACGACGAAAAGACTCGTCACGGCAGAAAGACTGGGGAGAGACGCATGGGCAATATCACACTCAGGAAGGTCAACAAATCCTTCGGCGCGACGCAGGTCATTCCGGGCATTGACCTCACTATCGAGGATGGCGAATTCGTCGTCTTCGTCGGTCCCTCGGGTTGCGGAAAGTCGACGCTGCTGCGCCTGATCGCCGGTCTCGAAGACACGACCTCCGGCACGATCGAGATCGATGGCCGCGATCTGACCGGCGAGGCGCCGGCCAAGCGCGGCTTGGCCATGGTCTTCCAGTCCTATGCGCTCTATCCGCATATGTCGGTGCGCAACAACATCGCGTTTCCGTTGAAGATGGCCAAGCTCGAGAAGGCCGCGATCGACAAGAAGGTGACGGAGGCTGCGCGCATCCTCAACCTGACGAACTATCTCGACCGCCGTCCGGGGCAGCTTTCCGGCGGCCAGCGTCAGCGTGTCGCGATCGGCCGCGCCATCGTGCGCGAACCGTCGGCCTTCCTGTTCGACGAGCCGTTGTCCAATCTCGATGCTGCCCTGCGCGGAACGATGCGGCTTGAGATCAGCGAACTGCATCATCAGCTGCAGACGACGATGATCTACGTCACCCACGACCAGGTCGAGGCCATGACGATGGCCGACAAGATCGTGGTTCTCAATGCCGGCAATATCGAGCAGGTCGGGTCGCCGCTCGACCTCTACCATCGGCCGGACAATCTTTTCGTCGCCGGTTTCATAGGCTCGCCGCGCATGAACTTTGCGACCGGCGAATTCTCAAGGCCGTACAACGCCCATACCATCGGCGTCCGCCCGGAACACCTGCAGCTCTCGACACAGTCCGGCACATGGCGCGGTGTGGTCGGCGTCGCCGAACATCTCGGCTCGGATACCTTCCTGCATATCCATGTCGAGGGTATCGGCCTGGTAACGGCCCGCGTCGGCGGTGATTTCGGCGTCAACCATGGCGACCACGTCTTCCTGACCCCGGACGAGGGCCGCGTTCACCGTTTCAATGACAAGGGACTGGCAATTCGATGACACGTTTACAGGGAAAGAGCGCGCTGATCACCGGGTCGGCGCGTGGTATCGGCCGCGCTTTCGCGGAGGCTTACATCCGCGAGGGTGCGATCGTCGCCATCGCCGACATCAATTTGGATCGTGCGACGAAGACCGCGGATGAACTTGGCCCTTCGGCCTACGCGGTGGAAATGGATGTGACAAGCCAGGCTTCGATCGACGCGGCAATTGCCGCAGTTGTGGCGAAGGCCGGTGGCCTCGATATCCTCGTCAATAATGCCGCTTTGTTCGATCTCGCCCCGATCGTCGAGATCACCCGCGAAAGCTACGACAGGCTGTTTTCGATCAATGTCGCCGGAACGCTCTTCACGATGCAGGCCGCCGCGCGGCAGATGATCGCGCAGGGGCGCGGCGGCAAGATCATCAACATGGCAAGCCAGGCTGGGCGCCGTGGGGAGGCGCTTGTCGCCGTCTATTGCGCCACCAAGGCGGCGGTGATCAGTCTCACCCAGTCGGCGGGCCTGGCCCTGATCAAGCATGGTATCAACGTCAATGCGATCGCGCCCGGCGTCGTCGATGGCGAGCACTGGGAGGGCGTCGATGCATTGTTTGCCAAATACGAGAACCGGCCGCTCGGTGAAAAGAAGAGATTGGTCGGTGCCGAAGTTCCATTCGGACGCATGGGCACCGCCGAAGACCTGACGGGCATGGCGATCTTCCTCGCGTCTGCCGAAAGCAACTACGTCGTTTCGCAAACCTACAATGTCGATGGTGGCAACTGGATGAGCTGATCAGGGCTCGTCGAAAGGAATGAAGACATGACGACCAAACTTTCGCTCGCCAATCTCGACGCCATCAAGGAGACAGCCGCTGTTCCTGCCTATGACCGTTCAGAGCTGAAGGCGGGCATCGTCCATTTCGGCGTCGGCAACTTCCACCGCGCCCATCAGGCGATCTACCTCGATGATCTCTTCAATACCGGAAAGGATCTCGACTGGGCGATCGTGGGGGCAGGGGTTTTGCCATCCGACGAAGCAATGCGGGCAAAGCTTGCCGAACAGGATTTCCTGACCACCGTCGTCTCACAGGATAACGACAAGAGTGCCGCCCGTGTCACGGCGCCGATGATCGACTATCTGGCCCCCGGCAATGCTGCAGCGACGATCACGAAGCTCGCCGATCCCGCGATCCGGATCGTCTCGCTGACGATCACCGAGGGTGGCTATTTCATCGACCCGGCTTCCGGCATGTTCAATCCGAAACATCCGGCCATCGTTGCGGATGGCCGGACTCCCAACGATCCGAAAACGGTGTTCGGCCTGATCATCGCCGGCCTGAAAGCACGCAAGGAAAAGGGCATCGTTCCGTTCACCGTGATGTCCTGCGACAATATTCCGGGCAATGGCGAAGTCACGCACGCGGCTGTTTCGGGTCTCGCCCGCCTGTCCGATCCGACGTTCGCCGACTGGATCGACGCCAATGTCGCCTTCCCGAATGCCATGGTCGACCGCATCACGCCGGCGACTGGACCGCGGGAGGTCGGCATCGTCGCCGACGATTACGGTATTGAGGACAACTGGCCGGTGTTCTGTGAAGACTTCAAGCAATGGGTCCTGGAGGATCATTTTCCCGCGGGCCGCCCGGCGCTCGAAACCGTAGGCGTCCAGTTCGTGCCGGATGTTGCACCTTACGAGCATATGAAGATCCGCATCCTCAATGGCGGCCATGCGGCGATTGCCTATCCGGCGGCGCTTCTCGATATCCATTTCGTCCATGAAGCGATGGAGGACGAGACGGTCCGCGCCTTCCTGGCGAAGCTGGAGCACGACGAGATCATTCCGGTCATTCCGCCGGTGCCGAAGACCGACCTCAATGCCTATTTCAAACAGGTGGAGACGCGGCTGTTCAACCCGAAGATCGGCGACACCATTCCACGTCTGGCTCAGGACGGCTCCAATCGTCAGCCGAAATTCATCCTGCCGACGACGGCCGATCGGCTTCGGCGCGGCGAGGATGTTGTTGGCCTGTCGCTCGTGTCGGCGCTCTGGTGCCGTTACTTCGCCGGAACCTCCGACAGCGGTAAGGCAATCACCTTCAACGATGCGAGTGCCGACCGGCTTCATGCCGCTGCCATAAAAGCCAAGGACGATCCACAGGCCTTTCTTGCGCTTTCAGATATCTTCGGCGAGGTTGCGCAATCACCGCTGTTCCAGAAGCGGTTTATACATGCGCTGCGGACACTTTGGGACAAGGGCACGCGGGCGACGCTTCAGCTTTATCTCGACGAAAAACTTGGAGTATGACGTCATGACCCTCGAGGCCTCGCGTAACGTCGCGGCCGCACTGCGCCGCCGCCTTGGCGTGCAAGCGGTGGTTTGACGGATATGACCTTGCGCCATCCGCCCAAACTGGTGATCTTCGATTGTGACGGCGTACTGGTGGACAGCGAACCCTTGTCGATCGACGTGCTTGTGCGGGTGCTTCGCAAAGCTGGCGTCGATATGGACGCCGATGAGGCGACCGAGCGGTTTCTCGGCAAAAGCCTGAAGACGATGACGGATATTCTGCACGAGGACTATGGACTTGCGGTGGACGATCATTTTCTTGAACGGATGCGTCTCGATCTCTACCAGCGTTTCCGGCAGGAGTTGCAACCCGTGGCCGGCGTTGCGACCGCACTCGATCGGCTAGACATTCCGCGCTGTGTCGCCTCTTCCAGCCAGATGGAACGCATCCGGCTGTCGCTGACCATCACCGGGCTGATCGACAAACTCGAGCCCTATCTTTTCAGTTCCACGATGGTGGCGCGCGGCAAGCCCGCGCCTGATCTCTTCCTGCATGCTGCTGCGGAAATGGCCACGCTGCCCGAAAACTGCATCGTCGTGGAAGACAGTCCGGCCGGCATCGAGGCAGCCCAGGCTGCCGGAATGCGGGTATTCGCCTTTGCCGGCGCCTCACATGCGCGCTCCGAGCGGCATCTCGCCGCGCTCAAGCGACTTTCGCCTGACGTGCTGTTTGACGACATGCGGGAATTGATCCATTTTGTCCGTGAAGAACAAACGGACGGGAACGCAGTTTAATGCGCGATCTGATTGTTGCTGTCGATGTTGGAACCGGCAGTGCCCGTGCCGGCATTTTCGACAGGCGTGGAAAGCAGTTGGCTCGTGCCGACTATCCGATCGCGATGAACCGGCCCGAGGAAAATCACGCCGAGCACGATTCCGAAAATATCTGGGCTGCCGTCTGCATCGCCGTAAAAACTGCCCGCGCCAAGGCTGGTGCGTCCGCCGAAGCCGTCGCCGCCATTGGTTTCGATGCCACCTGCTCGCTGGTTGTACGCGACAGGAACGGCGCGCCTTTGTCCGTCAATCGCAAGGGCGATCCACGCTGGGACACGATCGTCTGGCTGGACCATCGCGCCTTGACGCAAGCCGACTTCTGCACGGCGACCGAACATCCGGTGCTCAATCATTCAGGCCGGGTCATGTCGCCGGAAATGGAAATGCCGAAGCTCATGTGGCTGAAGCAGAACCTGCCGCAACAATGGGAAAAGGCGGGATATTTTTTCGATCTGGCTGATTTCCTGTCCTGGCGGGCAACCGGCAATGCCGCACGTTCGCGCTGCACGCTGACAGCGAAATGGAACTATCTTCCCCACAAGACAAACGGCTGGCAGGACGAATTCCTGGAAAGGATCGGCCTTGAAGACCTGCGCGAGCGGGGTGGCCTGCCGGAGAAAACCCTGCCGGTCGGGCAATCGACCGGACACTTGACCGCTGCGGCTGCAGCCGAGCTCGGGCTCCATGAAAAATGCCAGGTGGCGACGGGGCTGATCGACGCCTATGCCGGTGCCATCGGCGTTCTCGGCGAATTTGCCGGCGAACCGGACAGACTGGAAAGGCAGCTCGCCCTGATTGCCGGTACCTCCAGCTGCATTGTCGCCTTTTCGAAAGACATGAAGCCGGGCT
This sequence comes from Pararhizobium sp. LjRoot235, assembly GCF_964254145.1. Lineage (NCBI taxonomy): Bacteria > Pseudomonadati > Pseudomonadota > Alphaproteobacteria > Hyphomicrobiales > Rhizobiaceae > Pararhizobium > Pararhizobium sp. LjRoot235. The sequence goes on from NZ_CAXUSP020000001.1 coordinate 1,403,129, forward strand.
TCGGCATGTGGGGTCCCTATTTCGAGGTGGCGTTTCCTGACAGCTGGCTGATCGAAGGCGGGCAATCGGCGACGGGAGCGCTTCTCGATCATGTCGTGCGCAGTCATAGCGCCGGCGGCGAACCGGATGCGGAAATCCATGCACGGATCGTGTTGCGCATTCAGGAGCTGCGCGCCGTCCATGGTGCGGAGTTTGCCTCGCGCCTTCATGTGCTTCCGGATTTCCACGGCAACCGTTCGCCGCTCGCCGACCCGCATGCGCTCGGCGTCATCAGTGGCCTGACGCTCGACAGTTCATTCGATGCGCTGTGCCGGCTCTATTGGCGCACCTGCGTCGCCATTGCACTCGGAGTACGGCATATACTCGAGATGATGAAGCAGGCCGGCTACGAGCTGGATACACTGCATGTCACAGGCGGGCATGTGCGCAATCCGCTTTTGATGGAGCTTTATTCCGACGTGACGGGCTGCACGGTCGTCGTGCCTGAAACAAACGACGCGGTGCTGCTTGGCACCGCCATGGTTGCTGCGGTTGCTGGCGACCTCTATCCGGACCTGGGCGCCGCGGGACCTGCGATGTCGCCTGGCGGGCACGAACGTCATCCCAATCCGGCGCGGAGGGAGGTCTATGATCGCGACTTTCGCAAGTTTCTCAGCCTCTACAGACATCGGGCAGAGTTGGAAGCCCTTTGAAGGAGCATCCTGGCAGGCAATAATCTCCGGAAAAAAGAAACCGGCGCGGAACCTTTTGGCAGCGAGCCCGTTTATGCCCTGTCCGGATAGTGGTTCGCATCGCCCCCAATGCGAACACACCCCCAACAATGATCCGGCATCCAACTCACACGCCCCCTCGGTGAGTTGACGATATCAGCCAGTGTCTTCCCCGGACACTGGCTGTTCTTTTTGCAGGATCATCACTACAGGATCTGCCGCTTCCGCGGGGAGCAGTTTACTCCTCGACACGGGTAATGATTTCATATTCCCGCGACGGAATGGTCAGGTGATATTCGATGCGATCGGGTGCGGTCATGTACATGGCCTTGCCGCCGACGGCGATCGGCACGACGCGTTCCAGTACCGTGCGTGCGAACGTATGGTCGTCAGCCTCGCTCTGCAACGTTGATGCCGGTGGCAAGTGTTCGATCCAAGCCACTTCGATCGCCTTCTGATCGTCCAGCAGTGTTTCGAAACAGTCGATCGTCAGCGAATTGACACCGGCGGAAATCGCGCCGTAGGAGGCGGAATTGACGATCAGCTCATGCAGTGCAAGGCCGATGTGCAGCGCCGCATTCGGCGACAGATGCGCATCGATGCCTCGGACGGAAATCGGGTTTTCCGTCGCCGGCCAATAGGCGCTGAATTGCCGTTCCGTCAGGGCGAAGAGATAGGCGCCGCGCCAGCTGGAATCGGTCACGAGATCCTGCGAATAGGCGAGCGATTGAATGCGGCCGCGAAACTTGCTTAGAAAATAGTCGAGCGAAAGCGCCTGGCGCGCCGTCTGGGTGGCGATGCCCTGGATGATGGCCAGAAGGTTTTTCGAGCGATGGCTAAGCTCGCGCAGCAAGGTCTTGAGGACGCGTTCGCGGCGACGGGTCTCGGAGATATCGGTGATCACCGAAAGAATACCGGTCATGCCCACGGAATCGATGCGTTCGATGTCTATCCGATAGGTCAGAACGCCCGCCGGAGATGTGACATCGATTTCCGTCGAGGCAGGGCTGTTGCGGCTGGTGACGTCCCGCTTCAAGGCGGTCAAGCGGGCGCTTTGCTCCGATCCGAACACCTCCTCCTCCGCCTGCCGGCCAGTTGCCAGCGACTTGAGGACTGTAGGCAGGTTTCCCGAAAGGACAACACCGAGATCGTCAGATTGATAAAGATAGCCCAGACCGGACTTCTTCAAGACCAGAGCCATCAGGGCCGCATTTGGTTTGCCGCCGGTCCTGAGGGGGGCTGAACTGCCTGCATTGGCCACGCGATACGCCTTCCATTCTCCGACTGACCGCTTGCCCAGCTACAGCGTCAACGACAAAAGCGGCCCGGTCCGATCTGCTCTGCGATGCGAAACGGGCCGGTTAAAAACTAACGTGTTCACCGCGGGCGCCGAGGCGCTCCCCCTGTGTTTTCGGCAATGAGACCTGTTCGCCCCGAAGTTCCGGGCAAACGGGTCTCAGGCTGCGGCCTTGGTGGATTCGTTGAAGAACAGCGCCTGGCTGATCAACGCCTTGACCATGTCCGGGTTGAACGGCTTGGTGACCAGGAAGGTTGGCTCAGGCCGTTCGCCGGTCAACAGGCGTTCCGGGAATGCCGTGATGAAAATAACCGGAACGGACGCGTTCTTCAGGATGTCATTGACCGCATCGATGCCGGAGCTGCCGTCCGCGAGCTGGATATCCGCCAGCACCATGCTCGGCAGCGTCGCCTTGAACAGGGCCAGGGCTTCGTCCCGGGTGCGTGCAATGCCGGTAACCCTGTGGCCAAGGCTCTCGACCATCTGTTCGATGTCGATGGCAATCAGCGGCTCGTCCTCGATGATCATGATGTCGGTGGCGACCTGGCGGGAAATCTCTTCGGAGGCGCGCTCAAGCAACTCGTTCATGCCGCTCTCGGTCGTACCGAGAACTTCTGCCGCTTCGCCAACGTGGAACCCTTCGACGGATACGAGCAGAAAAGCCTGGCGTGCCAGCGGCGAGACGGAGGCGAGATTGATCGATGCTCGTTTCTCCCAGGCAAACGGCGAAACCGGCTCGGGGACCAAAACCGAGGAGGAGCCGAACAGCCTTGTATAAAGTTGAAACAGCGCGACCCTGTCACTGCTCGCTTCCGGGAAAATGGAGGCATCTGCGATCAGTGCTTCAAGAACAGCCGCGACATAGGCGTCACCCGACGTCTGCGACCCGGTCAATGCGCGAGAGTAACGGCGTAAATAGGGAAGAAACGGAGCGATCCGTGTGGAAAGTGACATATGTGAACTCCCTCAATCCGACCGAGGCGATGGCCGTGACAGGCGGAAAACGCCACCAGAAAAAAAAGGTTCCTTTGGCCGGAACTATTTTTTTCGCAATGCATTATGCTGCCAGTTGAACTCTGAAGGTATTTTGACTTTATGACCTACAAGATTGGGGCAGGGCGCGATGGGGTGGAGTCCGTGCGCGCCAATAATCCAAATGCACAGATTGCAAGCAAGCTCCGCGCGCTCTATCTTTCTGTACAGGAAGAAGCCATTCCGGACCGGTTCCTCGACCTGCTTGAGAAGCTCGACGCGGTCGAGCGCCAGTCGATGCCGGATGTGGCGGAATGAGTGGCGGCATGACCTCTGAGGAATCGAGTTTCAAGCGTGAGATGCTCGCGGCCCTTCCAAGTCTGCGTGCATTTGCAATGTCGTTGATCGGCCGGCACGACCGGGCCGACGATCTCGTTCAGGACACCATCATGAAGGCCTGGGCCAAACAGGACCACTTCGAGATGGGCACCAACATGAAGGCGTGGCTGTTCACCATCCTGCGCAACGAACTCTACAGCCAGATGCGCAAGCGCGGGCGCGAAGTGCAGGATAGCGACGGCTACTTCACCGAGACGCTGGCCCAGCATCCTGCGCAATATGGCTCGCTCGATCTTCAAGACTTCAAGCGGGCGCTGGAAAAGCTGCCGCCGGATCAGCGTGAGGCGATCATTCTGGTAGGTGCATCAGGCTTCTCCTATGAGGAGGCGGCGGAGATTTGCGGTTGTGCGCTTGGAACAATCAAAAGCCGCGTCAACCGCGCCCGCCAGCGCCTTCAGGATATTTTGCAGGTAACCGGCGAAAGCGAGTATGGGCCTGATGCGACATCGGCGCCCATCACATCGCGGGCCTTTGTTTCCTGACCGCAGACATTTCGCGTCCTCCGGTATACGTCTTCAGATTTGGCGGACGTGTCTTTCCGCAGGGCGCCGCGATGTGGCGGGCATGATTTGCGCCGGGGCTGGCGATCGTGCAGAAACAGTGCGGCGCCCTGCAAGGGAGGCGTCACGGGCTCACGTCAATGACGGCCGCCCGGGGGCTGGGTGTGGAAGGTCATGAACAAAAAGAATAGCGGCCTGGCGGCGGCGATGGCGGCCATTCTGACATCGCCGCAACGGCTTGAGGTCCTGCGTTCTGTCGCCCCGGACATGGCTGTGCCGGATGCCGATTTTCGCGAACTCGCCGAGATGGCCGCCGATCTTTCCGGCGCGTCGATTGCATTGGTAACGCTCGTCGACGCGCAGCATCAATGGTTCAAGGCAGCGGCTGGAACATGCGGGACGCAGGCGCTGGCTGCGGAATCGTTTTGCGTGCATACGATCGCTGGCCCCCTGGATGATGTGCTTGTCGTCGGCGACGCCTCGGCCGATCCTCGTTTTTCCAGTTTGCCGCAGGTGGCTGGTGCGCCCTTTTTGCGGTTTTATGCCGGCGTTCCGCTGGTTATCGACGAACAGCCGATCGGCTCGATATGCGTTTTCGATGTCAAGCCGCGTCACGATCTCGGGCCGCAGTTTCGGACACAAATGCGCCGTCTCGCGCGCGTTGCGGCCTCATTGTTTGAGCTGAAGCACGAAGCGTGCCAGCGGGCCCTCAAAGAGGCGGCGATTTCGCGCGAGGAGCAGCGCCACGCCATGGCGCTCGATGCGGCGAATGTCGGCAGCTGGCTATGGGATGTCCGCTCCGGCAGTGTCTCCTGCAATCCCGCGATGCTGCGCATGTTCGACATGCGACCGGCCGGGATTGTTCAGGCGAGAGACGTTTTTACGGCCATTCACCACGAAGACCGCAAGGCAACACTTTCGAAGCTGCGGTCCGCCATGGCACAGGACGAGGAATATGACGGCAGGTTTCGGGTCGCCGCCACCGGGCGATGGCTGCTTGGCCGTGGCCGCGTGCATGAGCGCGATGCCAGTGGCAAACCGACGCTTTTTCTCGGCATCAATATCGATGTGACGGAGGAACAAGTTTCGACGCAGCGCACCCGGTTGCTGCTGCGCGAACTCAATCACCGCGTCAAGAACACGCTGGCGATGCTGCAGTCGCTGGCCCGACAGACGTTGCGGCAAACCAGCGACCCGCAAGAATTCATGACGGCATTCGCCGGAAGGCTTCAGGCCATATCGGAAGCGCACGGGCTGTTGTCGGACCATGAATGGAGTGACATTCATCTTTCGGCTTTGCTAGCTAAACAGCTCGCACCGCATGTTCGCGACTACGGACGGCAACTCGAAATCCATAAGGATGAGATATTGCTCGGGCCGGACCAGGCGGTGGGCCTCGGGCTGGTTCTGCACGAACTGGCGACCAATGCCGCAAAATACGGCTCTTTGTCGGTTCCGAACGGCAAGGTCGTGGTAACTGCGCGCGGGGTTGACGAGGACGGCCGCCGTGTCTTGCATATGACATGGACAGAGGTAGGCGGGCCGCGCGTCAGCGAGCCGGCCAAGCGTGGCTTCGGCTCGATCCTGATCGAGCGTAGCCTCGGCAAGGTGATGGGCAGTTCGGCGAAGGTCGAATACCTGCCTGCAGGATTGACGGCTATCGTCAGGCTTCCCCTCTGAGCTGTGCTGAAACACCGTCAGGAGCGCTCTCTGTCGTTGCCAGGTTTCCTCATCAGCCCAAGCGCGGCTCCAAGCCCGACCGCGAGACCGGCAGCCAGAAGCGGTTGCTTGCGGAACAGCGTCAGAGCCGTGGCGATGACCAGACTGGTTTGCGCCTGCGAGCGTCGGCGCTTGTCCGCCGCGATGCGCCGGTCACGCGCATTGAGCGCGTACATGATGCCGATGATGATGAGGCCGAGCACGAGGGAGATGACTGCGAGGATGATGGTGGCCGTCAGCGGCGTATAGAATGCGCTGAGATAGATCGCGCCTGCGACGAGGGCAAAAATATAGGCAGTCAGAAAAAACAAGGAAGCCAGCAGCCACATGGCTCCGTTCCGCTTGATTCGCGATACCGTAACGCCGATGTCTGTCAGGACGAGAGCCGAAAGCATTGCGACCAAAGGACCCATTTTTTTCTCCAGGGACAAGAACGCAAGGTCGGCCGGCAAAGTTGCCGCTTGCCAGCTTCGGATATGACGGGCACCGGCCGGTGAGACCGTCGCCCGGGTCGGGTTTGGGCTAGCGGCGGATAAGAGCTGCGATCAAAAGACCAAGGGCAGCCGCAGCACCGAGGGTCGCGACGGGGTGCGCGCGAACGGTATGGCGGACCTGCCTTTCGGTGAGCGCGTAGCGACTGCGCAGTTCTGCGAACAGTTGCTCGCCATTTTCGATCAGATCGTGCAGGCTGGCTTCAGCGTGCTCGCGTGCATCATGGGCCTTTGTGCGAACATCCTTCGAGGCTTCCGCGCCGCGCTGCGACAGGAGTTTCGCAAGTGATGCGATTTCATCGCGCAGCTCATTGATCTGATCTTCGATCGGCGCATCGACGAAGCGCTTCTTTGCGCTGGAACCGGAAAAGAGACCTGTTGCCATGATGGAACTCCTATCTGCGGCGGGAATGCGGTTCACTGCAAACCCGGCGTTCTGTCGTACCGACATGTGAAATCATCACCGTGCCAGCGGTTCGCGACCTCAACGCGCAGGAAGATGTTTGGTTCCACCGGAACCGCGGATGCTTAGCCAACGGCCGTGTGAGGCAGGACGAACGGGACGCTGCCCGCCGGCGTGGCGTTAACCCGCATGGCGCAGCCGAAAACCGCCTCCATGATGGTGTCGGTCATCACCGCGTTCGGGCGCCCGGTCGCACGAACGCGGCCGCTCTTCATCATGATCATCCGGTCGGCGAACATGGCGGTGAGATTGAGGTCGTGCATGATGGCGATGACGCCGCCGCCGCGCGCGCAGAAATCTCGGGCAAGCCGCATGATGGTCAGCTGGTGACGAATGTCGAGGCTGGAGACCGGCTCGTCGAGGAGCAGAAACGCGGATTCTCCATGCTGAACAGGCTCCCAAATCTGGCAGAGGGCCCGAGCAAGCTGCACGCGCTGCTGTTCGCCGCCGGAAAGCTCCTGGTAGAAACGACCGGCGAAACCCGACAGGTCGACGGCGTCAAGTGCTTCCCCGGCGATCCGGTCGGTGTCATTCGTCCCGGCTTTTGCGCCAACGGACAACCCCATGCGAACGATTTCGCGTACCGTAAAGGGGAAGGAGATTACCGTCGATTGCGGCAGAACGGCGCGTTTCAAGGCGAGTTCCCACGGCTTCAGCGTCGCAATGTCGTGACCGTTGATACTCACGGTGCCGTCATAGGAGAGTTCGCCGGCAATCGCCTTGAGGCTGGTGGTCTTGCCGGAGCCGTTCGGACCGACGATCGCCGTCAACTGGCCAGCCTCGGCCTCGATGTTGACGCCGTGCAGCACCTGTTTTCCGGAAAGCCGGACGGAGAGATTGCTGGCCTTGATCATGATCTGTCCTCAAAGCCCCAAGTGGGAGCGCCCGCGCAGCAGTATCCACAGGAAGAACGGGGCGCCGGCAAAAGCCGTGATGATGCCGATCGGCAGTTCCGCCGGCGGCACGATGGTCCGCGCAATCATGTCGGCGAAGATCAGGAGGGTGCCGCCGAGCAGCGCCGACGCTGGCAACAGATAGCGATGATCCGGCCCGATGATCAGCCTCAGCACATGCGGCACGACAATGCCGACGAAACCGATGCCACCGCTGACGGCGACCGAGGCGCCTGTCGAGGCCGCAACGCTGACAATGGCGCTGTTCTTCAGCCGCTGAACCGGGATGCCCATATGGAAGGCGGCCGCTTCGCCGAGCGTCAGGGCGTTGAGGCCGCGCGCCAGGAAAGGTACGACGGCAAGCGAAACGAGGATGATCGGTGCGGCGGAGAAGATTTTCGTCCAGTTGGCGCCGGCGAGCGACCCCAGGCCCCAGAAGGTCAGGTCGCGCAACTGCTTGTCGTCGGCGATGAAGATGAGAACGCCGGTGACAGCATTGGCAAGCGCCGCGAGCGCAATGCCGGCAAGCAGCATGGTCGCTACCGACGTCTGGCCGCTGCGTGTCGCGATCCGGTAAAGCAAGAGCGTCGTGAAGAGGCCGCCAAGAAATGCGGCGACCGGCAGGGCATAGAAGCGGAAAACGTCAAACAGCGCGCCAAAGAGGGAACTACCGAGCACGATCATCAGCACGGCGCCAAGGCTAGCGCCGGAGGAGACGCCGACGAGCGCCGGGTCGGCCAGCGGGTTGCGGAAAAGCCCCTGCATGATCGTGCCGGAGACCGCGAGGGAGGCGCCGACGAGAAGGCCCATGACAGCACGCGGCAGCCGGATGTCGAGAATGATGATCCGGTCGCGGGCGCTCAGCGCCGGTTCCGCACCGTCGACGCCGAAGAGCCAGCGCAACACGTTGCCGACCGAAGCGTCGGCGGCACCTGTCATGATGGAGGCGGCAAACATCGTGGTGGCCAGCGCGACTAGCGCGAGGATCAGTAGTTGCGCCAGCCGCGACCGGTCGCCCAGCAGCCGTTCGGATTTCAGACGTGCCGCAAACGACCGCGACTGGCCGTCACCTGCCGCCATTTCACTGTAATGCATTCGGTTTTCCGTAGATCGCTGCATTCAACTCGCGCACTGCGCCTGCGGTGCGCGGGCCAAAACCGAGCAGATGCAAGCCGTCCATGCGGATCACCGCCCGGGTCTTGGCCGCGGGTGTCAGGCTGAGCGCGGGATGGGCAAAGAGTTCGTCGTCTGTCGCAGCATGACCGCCGCTGCGCGTCATCATCAGGACGATATCGGGCTTGGCTTCGATGATCGCTTCGTCGGTCAGCGGTTTGTAGCCCGGGAAGCTTCCCGCCGCGTTGACGGCACCGGCGAGCGCAATGATGCCGTCTGCCGCCGTGCCGGTGCCCGACGCCATGATCTTTCCGCCCTGGGCGCTCAGGATGAAGATCACGCGCTTGCGCTCGCTCTCCGGACGCTTGGCAGCGTCCGCGACTGCGGCGTCAAGGTCGGCCCTAATTTTCTCAGACAGTGTTGCCGCCTTGTCCGGCACGCCGAGGAAGTCGCCAACGGTATTGATCTTTGCGAGGATGCCGTCGCGATCGAATTTCTCCGAAACCGTCTGGAACGGGATTTTCGCCTCTTTGAGAACGTTCAGTGCCTCCGGCGGGCCGCTCCCCTCCACGGCAATGACGGCGGTCGGATTGGTGGCGATCACGCCTTCAGGCGCCAGTTGCCGCATATAGCCGACGTTGGGCAGCTTCAGTGCTGCCTCGGGATAGACGCTGGTCGAGTCGCGCCCGACGAGCCTGCTCTCTTCGCCGAGCGCGTACACGATCTCGGTAATGGCGCCACCGACGGAGACCAGGCGGGAGGTGTCGGCCTTCTGCATGTCCTGCGCGACAGCTGCGCGCAGGAAGGAGGGCGGCGAAGCGATCGGCAGCACGAACGGTGCTGAAACGGCAAAAAGAGCCAGAGCCAGTTCCCAGGAACGCAACCGCCGAAAATCATAGGGCGTATTCATGATGAGCTCCTTCAGGCTGCAGCGGTGATATCGAGCCGGGCGAGGTTTTCCATGATCGTGCGCCATTCCGGACGCTCGGCAAAGCCTTCCTTGCGCTTGCCGAAGAACTGGATGACCATTTCACCCTTGGCGTCGAGCGCTTCCAGCGAGGTGACATGACCGTCGGCCGTCGGCTTGCGAACGGCCCAGATTTCGGCGAGATGGTCCTTGCGCAGGTGCAGGTGGAAGGTCGGGTCCATGACGTTGAGCCAAGGCCCCATTGTCTGGATGTTGGCGAGTGGTCCGGAGTGGATCTGGATAATGCCGTGATTGCCGACGAAGCACATGATCGGTAGCTTGATGCTGGCGGCGCCGCGCATCATCTCTTCCACGGCTTCCGGCTGCAGTTTCCAGGCGAAATCCTCGCCGATCGATTGCAGCGCCTACCGGCGGTCGAGCTTCAGCTTGCGCAGGAGGCCATGGAACTGATGGGTGTCGGTCATCCTGCTCCACTCGTCGCGCAGCGCGCCAACGTCAACGGCTGCGTTCTCGGCATCGGCGATGCTTCCCACAGCGGCTTGGGGGGCGAATTCCTGCGATTGGTCTTCCAGTCTGAAGGCTTCCATGATGCTGCGATAGGCATCGAGATTGGAGGCTGTGCGCAGATGCACCTTGTGAACGGCGGTTCCCTGATTGTCGAAGAACTGCAGGCTTCGGCGCACTGTGTCGCCATCGGTTTTGGTGACCGCAAAACCATGCGCCCAGATGCCTGGAAAGATACGCAGGTCGATGTTTTCGCCGAGCACGATTGAGGAATTCTTACCGGACTTGATATTCTCGAACACGCCGATTTTCTCGTGAACGGCGCTTTCGTTGCGTGTCAGCGCCATGACCTCTTCAAGCTCGGCTGCGCGTTCGAGGAAACGGTTGGCGTCCGCGTCGATCCGAACCGCGGTTAGCCCACATTCGGCGGCAACGAGGGCCGCTTCTGAAATACCCAGCTGAGCGGCGATGTCGCGTTCACGCATCTTGGGGTTGGCGGCCCGATAGGCGCGAATATCGGACGGGGTCGGACGGGTCGTCTGAGTCATGGGAGTGGCCTATTTGTTCAGGATGAGTTTGCCCTGGCGGGTAATTTTCATGCGGTAGACGGCGCCGTCATGCGCAATCAGGATTTCGTTTCCGCCGCGAAAGAGATCGCGGCTCTCAACGATGCGCTGCGTCTGGCTGGCCGACAAGGAAACCGGCACGGCATCTGGATGGTTTGGTGTCACAGGCTTCTTGTCCTGATCATGGCGGCCGAAAACAGAAGACTGCTCCCCTTCTCAAGCCGGGTCATTGCGATTAGTATCTTGACTTCATTACTCATCTTTTATTATGGACGCAATACAGGATTTTTTTAGTCAAGTTTAATTTCGGGGCCGCATCGCTTGCCGGCGGTATACCGCGGCCGCGACGCCCATTTGTGAGAGTGGATAGACAATGATGAAATTCGATCGACTGTTGCCCTTGGCCCTGTTCGCCGCTGTCTATCCGGCACCCGCCGCCCTGGCTCAGGACGCCCGGACGTCCGGCAATCTGACGGTCGAGATCAATGATCTGGCGTCGTCCGACAAGGGCTGCAAGTTGACATTCGTGGCCGGCAACGGCTTGGCCCAATCGCTCTCCAAGGTCTCCTTCGAATTCGTGCTCTTCGATGAAAAGGGCCTGGTCGAGCGGATGGCGGTTCTCGATTTCCGCGATCTGCCGGCCGGCAAGACCAGGGTCCGCCAGTTCGACCTTTCAGGAACGAAATGCGAGGCTGTGAAAAGTCTCTTGATCAACGACGCCCCGGTCTGCGACGGCGACGGTGTTGCCAAGGACGCATGCATGAAGGTGTTGAAAACCGGTTCCACGTCATCTGTCGAACTGAAGGGGTGAAACGGTTTTCGCATCGGTATCTGTGATGAACAATACGGCAAAATGGACCGGGGCGATCGTGCTCTCGCTGCTGGCGCACGCAGGTGCTGCAAAGCTGTTCGAACCCGCCGAAAAGCCGCCGGAGCAGGCATTGGTCGCCGGCGGCGAAGCGATGGAAGTAACGGTCCTCGGCAACGCCTTCGAGGAAATGATCCAGGCGGGTGATCCAGCCGACGCGATGGAGCCGGAGGAAGTCGCGCCGGAGGAGATTGAGCCTGCGCCCGTCGATGTGGCGGGTGGCCCGCCGGTCCAATCCGAGATCACGGCGGAGACGCCGACCGATATCGTGCTCACCGAAGCCGATGTGATCCTGCCGGCCGAGGAGATTTCGCCCGTTGCGGCCGAGCAGCCTGAAATCACGGCGACGGTCGCACCGGCGAAAACGGTGGTTCCGGAAGAGAAGCCGGAGATGGTGAAGCCGGAACCGGAAAAGAAGCCGGAACCGAAGAAAAAACTTGAGAAGGAAAGGCCGAAGACGAAGCCTGTCAAGAAAAAGGCGGGCGATGCGGGCATGCAAACAGAGACCCTCAACAAGGGGCAGGCGGATGGTGTCAAGAACGCTGTCACCAGTTCGAGCACGGGCAAGAAGGGCGCGAAATCCCAAGCGTTCGGCAATGCGGCCGAGAGCAACTACAAGGGTAAGGTTCGGTCAAAGGTGCAGCGACATTTCCGCTATCCCAAGGCAGCCGATCGCGCAGGTATCCGCGGTACCGTTCAAGTCAGTTTCACCATATTGGCCAACGGTGGGGTCAGCGGTGCGAGGATCTCAAAGAGTTCCGGTTCACCCGTCCTCGACGAGGCCGCGTTGAATGCTGTTCGCGGAGCCGAGCCGTTTCCGAAAATTCCGGACGCCGCTAACCGTGGCAGTTGGCCTTTCACCATCCCGCTGCAGTTTGGCAGGTAGTCATTGCGCCGGCAGACGTCTGGCACACGAGAATACGCGGGGCTCAAAAATATGACAATAAAACTCATCTTTATACTTTACTCTTTTTATCAAGTTAAATACGGTCCACCCACCATCAGCCGGACGGCGATTCCGAAACAAAGCGGAGACTGACATGGGTGACAAACGGCATCAGCTCAAGCCGAAGCAGAAGCAGAGCCGCGAGGCTGAAGGGCGTAACACCCAGGCTGCTGACGAAGCGGAGAAATCGAAGCTTGAAGGCCGCAGCTTCCTTTATGTCGGCGGGCGGGATTGTCAGGTGGCGCATTTGCGTCAGATCGCCAGTTCCCATGGAGCCGAGCTGATCCATCACGATGGCGGGTTGCGCGAGGCGGTTTCCCGCATCGACAACATCCTTCCCTCCGTCGACTGCGTGTTTTGCCCGATCGACTGTATCAGCCATGATGCGTGCCTCAGGGTTAAGACCGGCTGCAAGAAGTGGGGCAAGGCCTTCGTGCCGCTTCGCAACGGCAGCAAGTCGAGCCTGGAGCGGGCGTTTCTGGATTTGAAGGCGAGCCGAAACAACGCCGGCTGATCGCCCCCAGGTCGATTTTCCCGGTTTCGCATGTCGATTCCCCAGGAGATGAAGATGAAAAACAATCGTCCCGATCAGTTCACCATGATCGGCCTGCACAAACTGGCGTCGCACATCGGCGACGGGATGGTTCCGGAGCTTTACGAACTCCTGTCACGCCGGGCGCAGATGCTTGAAGACAATTTGAATGTCACGGAGTTTCCCGCCTGGCAGTCGCGTCCGCCGGTACGGAACGCATTCGGGGTTGCGCCTGATGGAAGGGACAATATTCTGCCATTTCCGTCGGGCGTAGTTGCTGGCGCGCTTGCGAAGGGCAGAGCTTGAAAGGACGCCGCATGTATTTTGCCATGAACAGGTTCAAAATCGCCATCGGCCACGAAGACGCATTCGAAAACGTCTGGAAAGGCCGCGATTCCAGCCTTGTCGAAGTGCCGGGTTTCAAGGAATTCCGGCTCCTGCGTGGAGAAACCATTGCGGACGAAGGCTATACGCTGTTTGTGTCGAGTTCGATCTGGGAAAACCGGGACGCCTTTGTCGCCTGGACGAAGTCGGAGAATTTTCGCGCCGCGCACAGAAACGCTGCCGATAACCGCGCGATGTATCTCGGGCCGCCGAAATTCGAGGGCTTTTCTGCCGTCGAAGGCGCTTGACCGCGGCTTTTCGGGTGGGGAACGCCGGATCAAGTATCCGCGCGCTTGAAGAATGCGCCGGCGGCAATAGCGAGCCAGCCGAGCATCATGAGCGCACCGCCCGCTGGTGCCGACATCGGGAAGAGGCCATGGCCGAGGAAATGCCGCACGGTGAGATCGGCGGCAAACAGAGCCGTGCCAGCGGAAAGCAGGAGCGCGGCCAGCGCCGCCGTCCGCATCATCGGCCAGGCTGCATAGAGCGCGACGAGGGCAGGGGCGTGCGCCAGGCACATGGCAGAGGCAACGCCGAGCAGGCGCGGGTCCGCCCCATGCGACGCAGCCGCGGCGGCGACGACGCCAAACAGTCCCATCAATCCGGCAATGAAGAGGATTGCCGGTCGCAACTCCACGTTCTGCATGCTCTATTCGTCCTTGTTCTGCATATGGTGGGCAAGCCGTGTCACCGGCTCCAGGATGATCGACCGCAACTGTGGATGCGACACCGTTTCCTCGAGCGCCCGGGTGAAGCAGAGGAGCCACTCGTCGCGCTCCTGCGGACCGATCGCTGCGACAAAATGGCGCCGCCGCAACATGGGGTGGCCGCGCTTGTCGGTATAGAGCGGCGGCCCGCCGAGCCAGCCGGTCAGATATTCGTAGAATTTCTCCTCGCTGCCGGAGAGATCGGCCGGATGCACGGCGCGGCAGCGGGCCGCTTCCGCAAGCGTGTCCATCAGCTCGTAGAACCGATGGGTCAGCGCCCGCACCGTGCTGTCGCCGCCGATCGCATTGTAGAGTGTTTCCGTCTGCGCGTCCGTCATCACACCGTCCTTGATTGTTGCCACTTCTAGCGCGACGGACTTTTCCGTTCCAATGGTTTTCACGAGAGCAGGAGCGTTGCGGCGATTGATCGCGCTTCGGAGGCGTCCATCATTTTCCTTGACAAACCGTCCAGACGGTATCTTTATAGAGGCATGTCTATCGCTCATCATCGCCGGAAGCAGCCCGAACGCGTTCGCCAGCAATTGCTGGAAGTTGCCGCGCGCCTGTCTCTCGAGCAGGGTGCGGCGGGCGTGACGCTGGATGCGGTGTCGCAGGCGGCTGGGGTCAGCAAGGGCGGTCTTCTCCACCACTTTCCCAACAAGATGGCACTGCTGGATGGGCTGTTCGACGATCTGACTGGCAAGCTCGACCGGACGATCGCCGAGGAAATGCGCAGCGATCCTGTCGCGCATGGCCGCTTTACCCGTGCCTATCTATCCTGTGTCTTTGCCCTGCAGGACGAGGCCGAGGCGCAGGGTTGGCAGGTGCTGACCATCGCGCTTCTGTCCGAGCCGCAATTGCGGGCGCGCTGGCGGCAATGGGTGGCGGACCGCGCCGATCAACATGTCGGCACCGATTCCTCGGCCGGATGTCTGCTTGCACGGTTTGCCGCCGACGGCCTGTGGCTGGCGGATCTTCTGAAGAGCCACGATATCGACCAAGCGACGCGCCAACAGATGCGGGCACGCCTGATCAGCCTCTCCCAGCAATAACCCGTCGCCGGAGCGCCCGATGAATCCTACCATGCTCTATGCCATGCTTGTGCTCGCCATCGTCTTTGAGGTGCTTGGCACATCGGCGATGCAGGCCGCCCAGCATTTCACCAGGCTGCTGCCGACGCTGGTGATGGTGGTTTGCTACGCGGTCGCCTTCTATTTCCTGTCCTACACGCTGAAGGCTATTCCCGTCGGCATTGCCTATGCGATCTGGAGTGGGCTCGGCATCGTGCTGATCTCGGTCGCGGGCTATTTTCTCTTCGGCCAGAAGCTTGATTTTGCCGCTGTTCTGGGGCTCTGCCTGATCATTGCCGGGGTTATCGTGCTCAATCTCTTCTCCAAATCCACCATCCACTAGCCAAGCGTCACCGACTGGCTCGCGCGCAAAGGCGGTTTGGCGCGAGTCACGCGGTCTGCGAGCAGAAGGCCGGTGGTTCCTCCGTGTGAGTTCGAGGGGGCCACCGACGATCGGTCGTCGTCAGTGAGCCGTCTGCGAATGCTCGCCGCCGGGCTGCGAGATGTCGCTCAGCGCCTCGCCCGTTTCGGCCATCGCGCCATGCGTGGCGATGTCGCCAAGCGAGATAATGCCAACGAGCCTCTTGTCACGATTAAGCACCGGCAGGCGCCGTACTTTGAGGGCGCTCATGGTGTGAAGCACATCGTCGACATCGTCGTCGTCGAAGCAGTACCTAACCTCGGTGCTCATCACATCGCGGATCTTCGCCTCAGGTCCTTTACCCTCGGCAATACCGCGGATGGCGATGTCGCGATCGGTGATCATACCGACCAACCGGTCATTCTCGCCCACCGGCAGAACGCCGGCATCGAGACGTCCCATTGAAACGGCGGCTTCCCGTAATGTCTGTTCAGGATCGGCAATTTCAACATCCTTGGTCATGCAGTTGCTAACTCTCATGGTAATCTCCCTTGAGTTGTGGTGCCCCGCCCAATTGTTGATGATGAACAGACAAACAAACGCACGCCGCTCTGAAATGTTCCATTTTATGTCCGTTCGTAGAAAGGTCGCTTGGAAAACAGCCAGCCCTCCGGCGAGGGTGGTACGTGCGGTATACGCGACCATTGGCCTTTGCGTCTGCCTGAAGGGAATTTCAAACCGAGACGGGCTGACAAACCTTCTCATACCCGGATTTCCACTTGCAAAACTGTTCCGCTGGTTCTATCGCTTCGAATTGAAAGCGGTTTCAATTTTATCAAATGCTGATCGATGGAACGAGGAAAAGGACTGGTCATGACTATCAAGGCAGTCGTGTGGGGTGAAAATATCCACGAACAGACAAACGCGGTTGTGCGGGAAATCTACCCGAACGGCATGCACAATACGATCGCCGCGGCGCTCAACACCGACGTCGGTATCGAGGCGACGACAGCGACGCTGCAGGAGCCGGAACATGGCTTGAGCGTCGAGCGGCTGGCCAAGACCGATGTGCTGCTCTGGTGGGGCCACAAGGACCACGGCGCGGTGGCAGACGAGATCGTCGAGCGCGTCGCCAGGCGCGTTTGGGAAGGCATGGGCCTGATCGTCCTGCACTCCGGCCATTTCTCCAAGCCGTTCAAGCGGCTGATGGGCACTCCGTGCGCGCTGAAATGGCGCGAGGCGGGCGAGCGCGAGCGGGTCTGGGTGATCAACCCGCGCCATCCGATCGCAGCAGGGCTGGACGAGAATTTCGTGCTGGAGAACGAGGAAATGTACGGCGAGCAGTTCTCCGTGCCGGAGCCGCTGGAGACCGTGTTCATCTCCTGGTTTGCCGGTGGCGAGGTGTTCCGCTCAGGGCTGACCTGGCGGCGCGGCGCCGGCAACATCTTCTATTTCCGCCCCGGCCACGAGACCTATCCGACCTATCACGATGCCAACGTCCACAAGGTACTGCGCAATTCCGTGCGGTGGGCTTACAACCCCCAAGGCACCTACAGCGCCATCCACGATGCGCCGAACGTGCCGGTCGAACAGGCGCTGGAGCCGATCGTCGAGCGCGGGCCGAAGCTGCATCAGGCGGATGAGCAGGGGTACAAATGATGAAGCCTATCCGTCTTCTTATCCTCGGCACCGGCGGCATGGCCAACACCCATGCCATGAATTTCGCGACCATGACGGGTGTTGCGCTCGTGGCAGCGGTCGATGTCGATCTCGTCCGGGTGCAGGCTTTCGCGCTGCGCCACGCCATCCCGAATACCTTCACCTCGCTCGAAGAGGCAATCGCTTGGGGGCAGTTCGACGCAGTCGCCAATGTCACGCCGGACAAGATCCACTATCCGACGACGTTGAAGCTTCTGGCGGCGGGCAAGCACGTGCTTTGCGAAAAGCCCCTGGCGGAGGACTATGCCAAGGCCGACGAGATGGCGGCTGCAGCGGAGAAATCCGGTTTGGTGACGATGGTCAACCTGACCTATCGCAACGTCGCGGAAATCCAGAAGGCGCGCCGGTTGGTGCTCGCCGGCGAGATCGGCACATTGCGCCACATCGAGGCCTCCTATCTGCAAAGCTGGCTGGTCTCCAAGGCCTGGGGCGACTGGGCAACGGAATCGCAGTGGCTCTGGCGGCTTTCGACCAAACATGGCTCAAACGGCGTGCTCGGCGATGTCGGCATTCATATTCTCGATTTTGCCGGTTATGGCGCGGCGAGCGACATCGAACACGTCTTTGCGCGGCTGAAAACCTTCGACAAGGCGCCCGGCAACCGCATCGGCGAATACCACCTCGACGCCAATGACAGCTTCACCATGACTGCCGAATTCGCCAATGGCGCCATGGGCGTCATCCATGCCAGCCGCTGGGCGACCGGGCATCTCAACGAGTTGCGCCTGCGCATGCATGGTGACAAGGGGGCTATCGAAGTGATCCACACGCCGGACGGATCGACGCTTCGCGTATGCCTCGGCGAAGACATCGAAAAGGGGCTTTGGAAGGATATCGACGCGGGAACCGTGCTCACCAACTACCAACGCTTCATTGATGCGATCAGGGCCGGCAAGACGGAGGAGCCGGGCTTTCGGCACGCGGCGGATCTCCAGAAGATACTCGATCTTGCCCTGCTCACGGAGAAGGAGCGCCGTGAACTCGCAGTGTAACGTCAGTCCCGTTTCGCAGCAGCCGTCGAGTTGCGGATGACCAGTTCCACCGGCCAGACCTCGCGCAGCGTCTCGGCCGGTGTTCCCTGCAGAAGCTCCAGCACCATTTCGCCGATCCGCGCCCCGGCTGCGCGGATCGAGGACCGCGTCGTCGATAGCGTCGGCACGAGGTGGTCGGGGCTGATATAGGGAAAGACGTCGTCATGGGCGATCAGCGAAATATCGTCGCCTACTTTCATTCCCGCGATCCGGATGGCTCTCATCGCGCCGAGGGCTGACATCATGGAACCGGCGACAACCGCCGTCGGCTTGCGGTCAAGCTTCAGGAAACCCTGCATCAGCCGGAACCCCATCTCGTCGGTGAATTCGCCATGCCCGGTCAGTGCCGGATCGATGGCAACACCGCGCTCGGCAAGGGCGGTCTGGTAACCTTCCTGCCGATGTTCGGCGAAAATCCGGCCGCGATAGCCGTTGAGAAGCGCGATGCGGCGGTGGCCGAGATCGAGGAGATGGCTGGTCGCCTGGCGCACGGCGCCGAAATTGTCGATGTCAAGCCAGCCGAAATTGCCGTCATAATTGGTGCGACCGTGCACGATGAAAGGCAGGCGCAGCGAATTGAGCAGGGCAATACGCGGATCGTCGAGGAAGGGAGAATGCAGGATGACGGCATCGACGCGCTTGCTGGCGGCGAGCCGCCGATAGGTGGCCAGTTCCGCTTCCTGTGAATCGACGGTGGAGACCAGGATGTCGATCTCCTCCTGCTGCAGCCGCCCGCCCAGTCCGCCCATGAACTCGCTCGTATGCGGCCCGAACTCGCCGCCGCCCTTCAGCACGATACCAATTGCGCCGACCCGGCCGGTGGCAAGGCCGAGCGCGCTGGTATTCGGCCGGTAGCCATATTCGAGTGCTGCTTTCAGCACACGTTCGCGGGTCGCCTGCTTCACCTCGGGATAACCGCTGAGCGCGCGGCTCACCGTCGTCTGTGAAAGCTCAAGCCGGCTTGCGAACTCCTTGAGGTTCATGTGGGATTCCCTGTTGTCTGCCGCAATAGTTTAGGCTGCTTTACGGCTGCGTCAAAGGGGCAATGCCAGACACTGCCAGGCACGCCCTCGCGGATCGCCGGGAGAAATCCGGCGCCGTGTCTGCGGCTCGCGCCCGTATTGTGGTTGCTCCACCTTTGCGCAGTTGACCAGGCGTGAAGCGCTGCGTGAAGTCGTTCACTTCAGCGATATAGGCGGGCAGATAACCCGAAAACAGCAGCCGGTGATCCAGCGGCAGGCGCCGGGACGGTGCGGCTGATCATCGCAAAGACGATCGTCGTGCAGTTGGCCGTTGTCGTGTTGTAGAAGCGCTGTAAGCCGTTATTCCATCAGAGTTTTTAAGAATGTTGAATTTTGTCGATGCCACATTGTTATTCGCCATGCGATTCACTAGCATCGTGTTCTTGACCAACTGGACAATAATGGGCGTCCGCTCATTGAAACATCAGGCAGGACAGGAATTCTTGAATGCAGGCGGTTTTCGACGGGCACAATGATGTGCTGCTGCGGCTTTGGAGCAATGCCAAGAACGGTGCCGATCCGGTCCATGAATTTGTGAACGGAACGGCTGAAGGCCACATCGACGGCCCCCGCGCCAAACGGGGCGGTCTCGCCGGTGGGCTGTCGGCAATCTATATCCCGTCCGCGCATCTGGTGCTGAAGACGCCGGACGCGAATGGCCATTACAACACGCCGCTGTCCGAGCCGCTGCAGCGGCAGCCTTCTCTCGATATCGCGCTGGAATTCACCGCCATTGCCTTGCGGCTCGATCGCGCTGGCGCCTGGAAGCTCTGCCGTTCGGTCACCGACATCAGGACTGCGATGGCGCAGGGCGTCTTCGCCGCCGTGCTTCATATGGAGGGCTGCGAGGCGATTGGACCGGATCTTGCCGCGCTCGAAACATTCTACGCCGCCGGATTGCGCTCGCTCGGGCCGGTCTGGAGCCGCCACAACGTCTTCGGCCACGGCGTGCCCTTCGCCTTTCCGGTGGGACCTGATACCGGACCCGGCCTCACGGATGCCGGTTTCGATCTCGTGCGCGAATGCAACCGCCTTGGTATCCTGGTCGATCTTGCCCACATCACCGAAAAGGGTTTCTGGGATGTGGCCAAAACGACGGACCAGCCGCTGATCGCCAGCCACTCCAACGCGCATTCGCTGACCACCGTCGCGCGCAACCTGACCGACCGGCAGATGGATGCTATCCGCGAGCGCAGGGGACTGGCGGGGCTCAACTATGCGACGACGATGCTGCGGCCCGACGGCCAGGAGAATGCCAGGACGCCGCTCTCCGACATGGTCCGGCACATCGACTACATGGTCGAGCGCATGGGCATCGATTGCGTGGCGCTCGGATCGGACTTTGACGGCGCGACCATCCCGGAAGAAATCGGCGATGCGGCGGGCAATCAAAGCCTGATTGTTGCCCTCAGGGCTGCCGGATATGGTGCTACCGAACTGACGAAATTGTGCCGGGAAAACTGGCTGCGCGTTTTGGCTCAAGCCTGGCACGAAGCCGCTTGAACCGAAAACAAAGGGCCGCATGGGCTCAAAAAGAGGGAACGGAACGATGATGTACTCACTGAACAAGCATGTCCGAATGTTGACGGCAGGTGCGGCCCTGTCGCTGATCCTGATGTCGGGTGCGCCCGCTTTCGCCGAGACGCCGCCCGATACCCTGGTCGAGGGGCTTGCCATCGACGACATTATCACCATGGACCCTGGCGAAGCCTTCGAATTTTCGGCGGCCGAAGTCACCGCCAATACCTATAGCTATCTCGTTCGTCTCGACCTCAACGACACCTCCAAGGTCGTCGGTGATCTCGCCGAAAGCTGGACGGTTTCGGACGACGGCCTGACCTATACGTTCAAGCTCAAGCCCGGCCTGAAATTCGCCTCCGGCAATCCCGTTACTGCCGAAGACGTTGCCTATTCCTTTGAGCGCGTTGTGAAGCTCGACAAGAGCCCCGCCTTCATCCTTACCCAGTTCGGCCTGACGGGCGACAACATCACCGAAAAGGCGAAGGCGGCCGACGAAGGCACCTTTGTCTTCACCGTCGACAAGGCCTATGCGCCGAGTTTCGTCTTGAACTGTCTCACCGCGACCGTAGGGTCGGTCGTCGACAAGAAGCTGGTACTCGAGCATGTCAAGAGCGTCACGCCGTCCGATGAATACAAATACGACAACGATTTCGGCAACGAATGGCTGAAGACCGGCTATGCTGGCTCCGGCGCCTTCAAGATGCGCGAGTGGCGCGCCAACGAAGTGGTCGTGATGGAGCGCAACGACAATTATTTCGGCGAGAAGGCACCGCTCGCCCGCGTCATCTACCGCCATATGAAGGAAAGTTCCGGCCAGCGCCTTGCGCTCGAAGCAGGCGATATCGATGTGGCGCGCAATCTCGAGCCGGGTGATTTCGACGCCGTTTCGAAGAATGCCGATCTCGCCACCACCAGTGCGCCGAAGGGCACGGTCTATTATTTCAGCCTCAACCAGAAGAACCCCAACCTGGCAAAGCCGGAAGTGGCGCAAGCGTTCAAATATCTGGTCGACTATGACGCGATCGGATCGACCCTGATCAAGGGCATCGGCGAGATCCACCAGACCTTCCTGCCGAAGGGCGTTCTCGGCGAACTCGATGAGAACCCCTACAAACTCGATGTTGCCAAGGCCAAGGAATTGCTGGCCAAGGCCGGTCTCGCCGATGGCTTCTCGGTGACCATGGACGTGCGCAACACGCAGCCGATCACAGGCATTGCCGAATCCATTCAACAGACGCTTGCCCAGGCCAACATCAAGATGGAAATCATCCCCGGCGACGGCAAGCAGACGCTGACCAAGTACCGCGCCCGCACCCACGACATCTATATCGGCGAGTGGGGCCAGGATTACTTCGATCCGAACTCCAATGCCGAGACCTTCACCGTCAATCCGAACAATTCCGACGAGGGCAAGGTGAAGACGCTCGCATGGCGCAATGCCTGGGATGTTCCCAAGGAATGGACGGACGAGAGTAAGGCGGCGCTTCTTGAGCGCGACGCTGCCAAGCGAAGTGACATGTACAAGGATTTGCAAAGGAAGGTATTGGCCAATAGCCCCTTCGTGATCCTTCATCAGAAGATTGAAGTTGCCGGCTATCGCGGCAATCTGAAGGGCTTCAAGCTCGGGCCGAGCTTCGATACCAACTACGTCTTCAACGTTTCCAAGGAATAGGCCGGAGACTGCCGGTGACCCTTCCTGAAACCACACGACTGGCCGGGCGCAAACGCGCCCGCGCCAATGACTGGGCAGGAAACGTGCTGCGTTTCCTGGTCATCATCGTCACGACCTATCTCGGCCTGCTGGCCGTGACCTTCTTCATTGGCCGCGTCATCCCGATTGATCCGGTGCTCGCTATTCTCGGCGACCGGGCGCCGGCTCACGTCGTCGAGCGAACCCGAGAACTTCTGGGCTTCAACAAGCCGCTGTACCAGCAGTTCTTCATCTACGTCCGCGACGCGCTGACCGGCAATTTCGGTACCTCCGTCCTGACCACCAACCCGGTCATGACCGACATCCGCCGCGTCTTTCCCGCCACCCTCGAACTCGCGACCTTTGGCACTATCATCGGCAGCCTTATCGGCGTACCGCTCGGCGTGCTCGCCGCCGTCAAGCGCGGCTCGATCGCCGACCAGATCGTGCGGGTCATCGGTCTTGTCGGCTATTCGGTACCGATCTTCTGGCTGGCATTGCTGTCGCTGCTGTTGTTCTACGCCCGGCTGAAATGGGTCGCCTTTCCCGGCCGCATCGACATTGTCTACGAGTACAGTTTCACGCCGGTGACCGGGCTCTATCTCATCGACTCCCTCTGGCAGGGGCAGTGGGACGTTTTCCGCGACGTTTTCCGCCACATCATCCTGCCCGCAGGCCTGCTCGGCTATTTCTCGCTTGCCTATATCAGCCGCATGACGCGCAGCTTCATGCTGAACGAACTGGCGCAGGAATATATTGTTGCTGCCCGCGCCAAGGGCCTTTCCGAGACCCGCATCATCTGGGCGCATGCGCTACGCAACGCCGCCGTGCCGCTGGTGACGGTGATTGCACTCTCCTATGCTGGCCTGCTCGAGGGCTCGGTGCTGACGGAAACGGTTTTCGCCTGGCCGGGGCTTGGCCTCTACATCACCAATTCGCTGCAGAACGCCGACATGAACGCCGTGCTCGGCGGCACGATCGTCATCGGTTCGGTATTCATCGCCATCAACATCCTGTCCGATCTTCTCTACCGGACGCTCGACCCGAGGACGCGTGCGCGATGAGCGAGATCAACCAGTCCACTCCCGTCAGCCGCCGCCAATGGCTGATGTCCGACCGACCGCAATCGCGCCTGCAGGCACGCCTCGGCCGGGCCTATATGACCTGGCGCCGGTTTTCGGCCAACCGGCTGGCGGTTGCCGGGCTCGGCATCATCCTGTTGCTCATTCTGGTTGCGATCTTCGCCGATGCGCTGGCGCCGCATTCGCCTGTTATCGGCAATCTTGCCGGCGCGCGGCTGCTGCCGCCGGGGAGCGAAGGCTATCTGCTCGGCACCGACGATCAGGGCAGGGACATCCTCTCCCGCCTGCTCTACGGATCGCGACTGACCCTGCTCGTCATCGTTCTCGTTGCGATCATCGCTGCTCCCATCGGCCTGCTGGTCGGCGCCATCTCCGGCTATGCTGGCGGCTGGGTCGATGCGGTCTTGATGCGGATCACCGATATCTTCCTGGCGTTTCCGAAACTGGTTCTGGCACTCGCTTTCGTCGCCGCCATGGGGCCGGGCATCCAGAATGCCATCATCGCGATCGCCATCACCTCCTGGCCGCCCTATGCGCGTATCGCCCGCGCCGAGACGCTGACGGTGCGCAATTCCGATTACATCGCCGCCGTCCGGCTGATGGGCGCATCGCCCTTCCGCGTCGTGCTGCGCCACGTCATGCCGATGTGCGTCTCCTCGCTGATCGTCCGTGTCACGCTCGACATGGCCGGTATCATCCTCACGGCGGCCGGCCTTGGCTTCCTCGGCCTCGGCGCGCAGCCGCCGCTGCCGGAGTGGGGCGCCATGATCGCGTCCGGGCGGCGCTTCATCCTTGACCAATGGTGGGTCGCCACCATGCCCGGCATCGCCATCCTCATTGTCAGCCTCGGTTTCAACCTGCTGGGCGACGGCCTGCGCGACGCACTTGATCCGCGGGAGAGTGGCCAATGAGCCCGATGTTGACGGTCGATGATCTCACGGTCTCGTTTCCGACCCGCACCGGCCTGATTGAGGCGGTGCGCGGCGTTTCCTTCACGCTCGGTCGCGAGCGGTTGGGTATCGTCGGCGAAAGCGGATCGGGCAAGTCGCAGACGGGCAGGGCGATCATGGGGCTTACGCCGCCGCATGCCCGCATCTCGGCACGCAAGCTCAACTTCGATGGCACAGACCTTCTGACCGCGTCCGCGAAAGTTCGGCGCAGCCTTCGCGGCAGCCGCATTGCCATGATCCTGCAGGACCCGAAATATTCGCTCAACCCCGTCATGAGTATCGGCCGTCAGATCGTCGAGACGCTGCGCACGCATGAGAATGTCAGCAGGCGCGAGGCCCGCGACCGCGCCATCGCCATGCTCGAGGCAGTACAGATCCGGGATGCGGCGCGCGTCTTCGACCTGCATCCGCATGAAGTGTCAGGCGGGATGGGGCAGCGCGCCATGATCGCCATGATGCTGATCGCAGGTCCTGAGCTGTTGATCGCCGACGAGCCGACATCGGCGCTCGACGTGACGGTCCAGCTTGACGTGCTCGGCATCCTCGACAAGCTCGTTGCCGAGCGCGGCATGGGCCTGATCTTCATCTCCCACGATCTTCGGCTCGTCTCCTCCTTTTGCGATCGGGTCATCGTCATGTATGCCGGCAGGATCGTCGAAGAGATCGCCGCCTCGGAACTGTCGAATGCGAAACATCCCTATACGCAGGGCCTGCTCAACTGCATGCCGACACTCGGGACGGACCGTCATCCGCTTCCAGTGCTCGACCGCAAACCGGAGTGGGCAGCATGAGGGCGGCGATTGCGGCGGAAAACATGACTGTCGCCTACGACGATTTCCTGGCGCTTGACAATGTCAGCATCGACGTCGCGGCCGGCGAATCCTTCGGCCTCGTCGGCGAATCCGGATCGGGAAAATCGACGCTGCTGCGGGCCATCGCCGGGCTTGCGCCTGTGATCGGCGGAAAGATCCTGCTCGACGGCAAGACGCTCGATGCGCGGTATCGCGACAAGGCTTTCTATCGCCGGGTGCAGATGGTGTTTCAGGATCCCTACGGCTCGTTGCACCCTCGCCAGACCATCGATCGGCTGCTGCAGGAACCGCTCGCCATCCACGGTATAAAGGATGCCGAACGCCGTATACTGCGCGCGCTCGACGAAGTTGGCCTCGGCTCGTCCTTCCGTTTCCGTTACTCGCACCAGCTCTCCGGCGGCCAGCGCCAGCGCATCGCCATTGCCCGTGCGCTGATCATCGAGCCAGAGATCATGCTGCTCGACGAGCCGACCTCGGCGCTGGATGCCTCGGTACAGGCCGAAGTCCTCAACCTGCTCGAACAGGTCCGGCGCGACCGGAAGCTCACCTACATCATGGTCAGCCACGATCTCGGCGTCGTCACCCATATGTGCGAGCGCCTGGCTGTGATGAAATCGGGCAAAATCGTCGAGCGATTGTCTTCCGGCGATCTCGTCGCGGGGCGCATCAGCGAGAGCTATACGAACAACCTGATAGTCGCGAGCAGGGGGTTTGTGCGGACAGCGGCCTCGGCCTGAGCTCAGCGGGCGCGGTTTTCCGACATCGGCAGAACCGCGCCTTGTGGTGTGCATTAGAAAGGCGCAATATTCCCGGGCTGGGGCATGGTTCACGTTGGGAGGAGCGAATCATGAACGATACGGGCCTTATGAATCTGCAAGCAGGAGAGACATGGATCGGTGCCGCGGCCATCGAGGCATTTGCCGCACGGCTGCGCGGCAAGGTGCTGGACGTCAGCGATGCCGCCTTTGACGAGGCGCGGACGATCTGGAATGCGATGGTTGATCGCCGGCCGGCCCTGATTGTCCAATGCGCAGGGGCCGCCGACGTGGTCAACGCGGTGCGATTCGCAAGCGATAACAAGCTGCTCGTCTCGGTGCGCGGCGGTGGGCACAACATTGCCGGTAATGCGGTCTGCGACGGCGGATTGATGATCGACCTGTCGCCGATGAAATCGGTGCGTGTCGATGTCGCCGCCAAACGTGCCTGGATCGAACCGGGCGTGACGCTCGCCGACGTCGACAAGGAAACCCAGTCTTTTGGGCTGGCGCTTCCAACCGGCATCAACTCGACGACCGGCATTGCAGGCCTGACGCTCGGCGGCGGCTTCGGCTGGATCACGCGAAAATTCGGCCTGACGATCGACAACCTCGTTTGCGCGGATGTCGTGACGGCGAATGGCGAATTGGTGCGCGCAAGCCAGACGCAAAACAGCGATCTGTTCTGGGCGCTCCGCGGCGGCGGCGGCAATTTCGGCATCGTCACGGCCTTCGAGTTTCAGCTTCACGAACTCGGCCCACAGGTCCTCTCCGGCCTCGTGGTGCATCCTATCGCCGATGCGCAGGCCGTTCTTGAGCAGTATCGGCAAGCGCTTGAAACGGCGCCGGACGAGCTGACCTGCTGGGTCGTGATGCGACAGGCGCCGCCACTGCCGTTCCTTCCGCAGGAGTGGCATGGCAAGGAGATCCTGGTTCTTGCCATGTGCTGGTGTGGCGACCTTGAGCCCGGCGAGATGGCGACGCAGCGCTTGCGCTCGATTGGCAACCCGATTGTCGATGTCGTCGGACCCAATCCGTTTGCCGGCTGGCAGCAGGCCTTCGATCCGCTGCTGACGCCCGGCGCGCGCAACTACTGGAAAAGCCACGACTTCATCGCGCTTTCGGACCCCGCGATCGAGGTCCTGCTCGATGCGATCGGCAAGCTGCCTGGACCGGAATGCGAGGTCTTCATCGCTCACCTCAGTGGTGCCGCCGGCCGCGTCGCCGCCAGTGCGACAGCCTTTCCGCAGCGGAAGTCGCATTTCGTCATGAATGTTCATGCGCGTTGGCGCGAGCCCGCAATGGATCAGGCCTGCATGGGCTGGGCGCGCCAGCTGTTTGAGGCGGCAAAGCCTTATTCGGCGGGCACTGCCTATATCAACTTCATGCCCGAAGACGAGACCGACCGCGTCGAGGCGGCCTATGGCGGCAACTACCGACGGCTTGCCGAGATCAAGCAGCAGTACGATCCGCAAAACCTGTTCCGCATGAACCAGAATGTCAGGCCGGTGGGGGCGGATGATGTGAGCCCGCCCAACTGACGATGCATAATTCCGGGTCGGGAGATCGGTCGCCGTAACGGCGATCTCCCCGTGATAGCAAATCGATAGGCAGTCGAACCGGCCGCCGCTTGCGTTCGCGGCGGTCCATTCATCGTTGACTTCGCAGGTGATGAGAGGAGAATGTTCTTTATGCGTCAGCACGCAACATGAGAGGTACCTACGATGACGATCGCAAGGAAACTTCAGGACTATATCGACGGTGAGGGTATCGCCTATGACACCGTCGCTCATCACCGCACGGCGACAACCAGCCAGACGGCACAAGCGGCCCATGTTCCCGGCAACAGTCTGGCCAAATCCGTGGTCGTACATCACGAAATGGGGTACGTCCTCGCCGTCGTGCCGAGCAACCACCGGATCGAGCTCTCCACATTGCAGGACGTGATGAACAAGCGTCTGGGTCTCGCCTCTGAGGACGAGGTCAGCTCGCTTTTCGCCGATTGCGACATTGGGGCGGTGCCGCCCATCGGACCGGCCTACGACGTGCCAGTGATCCTCGACGAAAGCCTCGGCAACGCCAGCGACGTCTATTTCGAGGGCGGTGATCACAAGACATTGGTGCATATGAGCGGATCAAACTTCCGCAGCCTGATGAAGGATGCGCAGGTCGCCCGCTTCAGTCACGTGGCTTAGACGGGACGACCCCCGGGGCGCGCGCGCTCCGCTTTGGCCGGCGCGGAGTTGCCTGCGGCGGGGCTGGGTCGTGCGCGAGTTCATGGGCTGATGAACCAAAGAGGGCACCGGACGCCGCGCTGGGCTGACGAAGCTCACTTTGTTTGTCCCTGGAGCGTTTTCGATCATTGATTTTGTGAGGTGGAGGATTCACGGCGTCTTGTCTGGCACCGTATCCCGAAGTGGCGCGCGCCGGGCCAAATTCTTGTACAGACCAATCGGATCGGGTTCGAGGACCGTCAATCGGCTGGAAGGAATAACGCGCGCGGGTATCGGCGGGAGACTTCGCTCGCCTCGGCTCAAATTCCGACGATTCCAATTATCGGCGGCACGAAGCCCGGAAACCCAAGTCTCGGATAATCGCAGCGCCTGTCGAACCTGGAGATCGATTGAGTGCGCGTGCAAGTCGGATCGGTCTTGTAGGCATATCCAGGCAAGTTGACGTACCGACTATGTGGGGTGCACGCCATTATGGCGACTCCGATGAGCAATGCCGCATAGGTTTTCATGATCGCGCCTCGTAAGCAAACTTACACCAATCACTGGAATCGGTTTGTGCGTCGTCGTGATGAAAAGCGTTCACGCTGAGATGCAAGCGCCTCGCGGTTGACCTCGGCGTCCGTGCAAATATCTCATAAACAGAGGGCGACAACTATTCACACAAAGGGATGAGGGCCGTCTTCAAGTTAGGCATGAGGCAGGAAGAGTGGCAGGCAAAGGTCGGCTCTATCGTCGTTTTGACAACCGGTCAGCATCGACTATCGGTTCACTGGTGCCAGGTTCCTGACATCCTTGGCTGCTGGGGCGCAGCTGAAAGCTGAAGCATGCTCCACCAATTATTGAATCCCTCGAAGCAGGCGTCTTTTGCTGTCGGGACAGCGCACCGATGGGGAGCATATAAATAAATAAAATAAAGAAGAAAGATGGCGCATCCGACATCCGCCATTTTGACTTCTGATGTGGCATACATCCCTGTCACCTTGTAACGGCGCCTTCGCACTGTTTGTGCGACCTACTCCTCAAAGCGGCTCGTGGCGTCACGATCGCGGTCATATCGTCTGGTGAGCGGAAACGGCGGCAACCAGGATTCGCGCCGGACGATCCAGCTTTCGTAGGTTGGCATCAGTTGGTCAGGAGCATCCAGGGATCCCAGGTTCACTTCGATTTCGTCTGCGGTGCGTGCGAAAATGGACGAGCCGCAGCGGGGACAGAAGAACCGCCCGGCGTAGTCGCGTGTTTCGCCATCGATCGTCACCGCATCCTGAGGGAACACCGCGGAAGCGTGAAAAAGGGCCCCATGATGCTTGCGACAGTCGAGACAGTGACAAAGGCCGACCCGGTACGGGTGTCCCGACGCCACAATTCGGACGTTGCCGCACAGGCAACCGCCCGTGAATCGGTTCATGCTGCGTCTCCTCTAAAATCAAGCGGGTGGAATGATCGTGACATTGGACCTGTGGCATCTGCCAGCAAAACGGCAGCTATTTCAACATCATCTGAAGGCAATCAATAAGCGTGCCTCTTTAACCGGATGATGACAGCCGCGCATCTATGGACCATCACCCGTTTCGGTTGCCTCCTGTAACGACCATATCGTGCGTTCGAGGTTATCTGGGTCGGCGAGGGCGCTCCCCGAAAGGATCAAGCCCCCTCGCGTTTCAAAGCCTGCGAGCGGCACCAAGCCTTCAGCGCCACCCAATACCTTTATGCAAACAAGTCAAGCCACGTCTTCCCGTGTCACGACCTCCCATGCTACGATTCCGTCATCTTAAACAGCCCAGGAAGCTTCACTCGCATGCCGGACCAGGATGGCAGTATATTCGACTACATGGGCATCATCGCCGTATTTCTCCTCGTTGCCGCGAACGGCTTCTTCGTCGCCGCGGAATTCTCGCTGGTCTCGGTGAGGCGCAGCAGGGTGACCGAACTCGTCGCGGTGGGCCGGATGAATTCAACGGCCCTCCAGAGGGCGGTCGACAACCTCGATGCTAATCTCGCCGCCACCCAGCTCGGCATCACCATTTCGTCACTCGCATTGGGCTGGGTCGGCGAACCCGCCTTGGCGCATCTCATTCAACCGCTCCTGGCGTTCCTGCCAGGGACCTGGGCGACGGCAAGTGCGCACGCCATCGCGGTCGCAATCGCCTTCATCATCATCACGGCCCTGCATATCGTGCTCGGCGAGCTGGCACCCAAAAGCCTGGCCCTACAGAGAAGCGAGGGAACGGCACTCGCCGTCGTGCGCCCGCTGGGCTTGTTCCTCGTGGTGCTGAAGCCTGCGATCTTGACGCTCAACGGTCTTGGCAACCTGGTCCTGCGGCTGGTCGGACTGCGTCCGGGAACAGGTGAGTCGTCACTCCATTCGGCCGACGAACTCAAGCTGCTCGTCGCCGAAAGCCAGGAGGGCGGTCTTCTTGACGTCGCCCAGCAGCAACTGGTCGAACGGGTGTTCAACATCGGCGACCGTCATATCTCCGATATCATCACGCCGAGGTTGGACGTCGATTGGATCGACGCTGACGACAGCCTCGAAGACATGCTGGAGACGATTAGGGAATCGCATCACGATCAGCTCGTCGTCTCTCGCGGGACGATCGACGAACCCATCGGCATGGTTCTGAAGAAAGACCTGCTGATCCAGGTTCTCAATGGCAGCACCATTAATCCCATGGCGGTCTTGAAGCAGCCTCTCGTTTTGCACGAATCCACACCCGTTTTCCGCGTTCTCGACAACTTCAAGGCATCGCCTGTACGTCTCGCCATCGTGATCGACGAATACGGTAGCCTCGAAGGCATCGTCACCCAGACAGACCTGCTCGAGGCGATTGCCGGAGACCTGCCAGGTCCCGAGGGGGAACTCCCCAACGTGGTGGAGAGAACGGATGGGTCGTTGCTGATGGAAGGATCGATGCCCGCTTACGAGGCGTTCCAGCATCTGGACCTCGGTGACGGTCCCTCCGACGGCGACTTCCACACCCTCGCTGGCTTCGCCCTCTACAAGTTGAAGCATCTGCCCGTGGTGGGCGAGACGTTCCGGCACGACTTATGGTCTTTCGAGATCATCGACATGGACGGTCGTAGGATCGACAAGATACTCGCCAAGCGACTGTCCGACGCTTGATGACATAGATCCCGCGAACTGTTCATCGTCTGCCGTCGGACGTTTACCGCCAGTAGACCGACGGTGACGCTACCGAAGGCGGCGTAGATGTAGCTAAGCCCCAGGATGGCGAGAAAACCGGGCAGGACGAAGAGGAAACCCGCGACCAGTCCGCCTGTGGTGGAGGAGCCATCCAATGTAGATCGCAAGCCGCTGGGCCTCGGGGTCGTAGGTTTGCCGGGCCGCAGTCGGGGCGGCCTGGTCGACGATGTCGATCATGTCAGGCTCCCTTCTTGCCAGCAGGCCAGTTGTGCGTCTCGTCGGTCGCGTCCCTGCACCAGCGGTAGAACGCGTCGTAGAGAAGGAGGCCTGCCTTCAGTTGCTCGTGGTCGTCGGCAAACATCCGCGACAGCCCGAGCGAAGCCGCCAGCAGGCCGGGGGCCTCGGGCGCAAGGTCGAGACGGGCCGTATCGGCTCCGCGAACGATCATCGCCAAGCGTAGCAGAGGCTGCGACGACAGGCCGAACTCCTCGACCATGACATCGAAGGTGCAGAGTTCGCCGCGATGGCTCCATTTGATGTCCGCGTCAATGTCGAATGGCGCGCCGCCGAAGCGGTCGGCCACGAGTTCGACCTCCGATGGCGGGACGAACAGGAACGCCGCGGTCGGATCGACGAAACGGCGGATGAGCCAGGGGCAGGCGATGCGGTCGATCTTGGGCCGCGCCCGCGTGACCCACACGGTGTTCCCCGCGGCGTTCCGCGGGGGCAGCAGGGAGACGGGAACCACGGGAAGTCCCTGAGCGGCCCACGCCTCGTAGCCGCCTTCCAGGCTGTCTGCTGGTATGCCGGCCTGCCGTAACCATGCGGCCACGCCGTGGCTGAGTTTCTGGCCGCGCTGGCAGATAATGATCGCAGAGGTTCCGGCGAGAGGCCCGATCCAGTTCTCGAGGGTACGGTAGTCCCGCCGGACGGAGCCGGGGATCAGCCTCGGATCGGCATCGAAGTCCTCGTCAATGCGGACGTCGATAAGCACCGGGCATTTTGGGGTGCCGATAAGGCGGGCAAGCTTGTCAGGGGATATTTCAAGAAGTGATGACATGACGCGTCCTTCCGTTGATCGGTTGTTGGACGCGATACTTCGGCTGTCGCCTCGTGGGGTGATCGCAGCCCCATGGCTGGTGTTTTGAAACGATCCCCGCAAACTGTCAAGCGCCCTGTGATCAGCCGGGGGCTCTCACATCACCAACATAGCGCTGGCGGGGATGGTCGCCTGAAGAGTCGGCGTGAAGGCCGCCGAGGCCGACTGCAGGACGAAGATGAGGAGCCCCAGACCTACGTAACGAACGGCAATGCCACCGCCGCGCGTATGAGATCAAGACTGACGAGCATTGCGCGTCTCGGAAGGCGCTCGGCGAATGCCGCCGCGATCGGTGCAACTCCGACATAGGCGATCATCTTGATGGCAAGGGCGGTGCCAAGCACGGCTCCCGCGTCAGCGCCCGCAAGGTCGTAGGCAAGTAGTCCGAGCGCAAACGGTCGCAAGGCCCGTTCCGACAAGCGCGATCACCTGGGCCAGGAAGAGGTGGCGGTAGGTTCTGTTGGCAAGGACCTGCAACATCGCTGAAACTCAGTTCTGTACTGGCGTGGAAACGGTCGCCGAAGGTGTCGTGGCAGCATGAGCCTGAAGCCCCGCCCAACCCTGCATGCCGACATAGACCCCGACCGCAATGATCAGCACGCTTGAGAAATACGGAGCGCGACGAGCGAAGGTACCGAACCAGCTCCAGCGCTTCGTCGCTTGGCGGACGCTGAGCGCGGCGATGGCTCCGACGGTCACGAGAGTGATGGCGAGACCGATCGAGAAGCACAGTACCAGGATGAAGCCAAGGGAGAACTCCTTGAGCTGGATGCATAGCAGAAGAACCGTAATTGCCGCAGGGCAGGGGATGAGACCGCCTGTCAGTCCGAAGAGAACGATTTGCCAGGTCGTGACATTCTGGTCCGCAAACTTCCTGCGGATGTCGTTGGCGTGTGCCAGCTCGTGGGCGTCCTGGTAACCGTCCGTGCTGACTTCAAGCCCTCTGACTTCCTCATGCATATGGTCATGTCCGTGACCCTCTACGAACGACAGATCGTAATCATGGATGTGGTTGCCGTGGCCGAGGCTCAGGCGGGCCATGAATTCATGGGGTTCCGGGATGTCAGTGGTGGACTGGAGATAATCGCCCTTGTCGGCGAAGGAGAACGCCTGCCGGCTACCGTCTGGACGTTCCGTCACCACAGTGACGTCGGCCGCCGACCAGGCGTGACCGCGCTCGGTGCGCAATCGCCAGACGGGCGGCACGCCATCCTCGAAGACCTCAAGAGCGACAAGGCCGTGGCCCGTGTCGATCCGGCGCACGTCTGCGTGTCCACCATGGCTCCCGTGAGAATGGGATGTCCCGTGACTGTGGTGTCCGGCATGATCATGCCCCGCGGCCGCCTTCGCCATTTTCTGGTCCTGCCACGTGCGCCACAACATCCAGAGCGCAATGCCGATGATGGCTGCCGACGATACCAGCTGGAAATAGGGTTCGAACACCTCGGCATCGACGCCCTGCCAGATGTACAGGCCAGCAAAGGCTATCGCCCACACGATGATGGTGTGAGAAACGGTAGCCGCCAATCCAAGCAGCACCGCCTGGCCGACGGTGCCCCGAATGGCGACGATGAAAGCCGCCATTAATGTCTTGGAGTGCCCAGGTTCCAACCCATGAAGTGCACCCAGAAGAATGGCGCTCGGGATGAACAGCCAGGCATGGGCCGATCCCTGGCTGATCAGGTCGGCAAAGCTTGTCATATCGAACCTCAGAGGTACTTGGTGATTGTCTTGAACTCGTTGATCGTTTGGCGCTGCTCGGCACCGAGGGCGCCGACCGAATCTTCAAGGCAATGATCGAGGTGATCCTGGATCAACGTCTTCTTCGCCTGGCAGATCGCTTTTTCAACCGCATGAAGCTGTTGCGCCACATCGACGCAGGGTCGACGCGCTTCGATCATGGCGATCACGCCGCGCAGGTGACCCTCCGCGCGTTTCAGGCGTTTGATGATGTCAGGATGCGTTTCGTGAATGTGCGCTTGATCTGTCATAATGCAAGTGCTATCCCCCCGGAGGGGATATAGTCAAGCAACATTTCCTCATCCAACATTTGCATTCGTCGCGCTGCCAAGAACAGTTCTCGACCTGATCGCCACCTTGTATGCCAAGTGGCAAGCAAAGGGATATCTCAACGATTTCCTGAAGGCCATGCAGC
This sequence comes from Pararhizobium sp. LjRoot235, assembly GCF_964254145.1. NCBI lineage: Bacteria > Pseudomonadati > Pseudomonadota > Alphaproteobacteria > Hyphomicrobiales > Rhizobiaceae > Pararhizobium > Pararhizobium sp. LjRoot235. The sequence continues at coordinate 1,437,764 of NZ_CAXUSP020000001.1, forward strand.
GGAGCTTCAAGGAAGCTAGAGATGCTGCTCCGGCGATTTTGTTCATTGACGAGATCGATGCATTCGGATCTCGCGATGACGCTCAGGGCAGCAATGCCTCCTACGACATCAAGGCAATCAATGGCCTCCTGGAACAGCTCGATGGCATCGAAGGCAGGGAGGGCGTGATCGTCGTCGCTGCCTGCAACCATCCCAAGATGGTCGATGCCGCCGTCCTGCGAGCAGGGCGGCTCGACCGACATGTGGTGATTTCACCCCCAGATCAGCACGCCCGCGAGGCTATCTTCAGAATGCATCTGCATGACAGCCTTGGGGTGGAGGACTATCGTGACTTCGCAGCAGCGACCTCTGGACTTTCCGGTGCCGAGATCGAGAAGATCACCCGCAACGCCCGCAGGTCAGCACGGCGGCGGCGCGGGCCGATTACGAGGGGCGATGTTATCCTTCATCTGCCTTTCATGGCCGACATCCCCCCGAACATCTTGAAGGCGAGTGCGGTCCATGAGATCGGGCACGCAGTCGTCGGCGTAGCCCTCGGCATGGATCTCGTGAAAGTCGCCATCGCCGGGCGGATCAGGGTCGATGACAGTGTGCAATCCCTAGGTCAGGCGCGCTTCAGACGGGGCACATGGATTCGCAAGACAAAGGAGCACTATCTCGATCTGATTGCCATGACGATGGCCGGCATGGCTGCCGAGGAGGTCTTCCTGGGTGGTCACGATGACGGTGTCGCAGGCAACGATGGATCCGACCTCTTCGAGGCCACGAAGACGGCCATCGCCTTGGAGCGATCCTACGGCATGGGCGAGAAGCTCGCTTCGTACGGCGACCTCAGCCGTCGACACCTCGAGGGGTTCGGTCATCTCGATCCGATGCTCCTGGCACGGGTCGACCGTATTCTGCAAGATCAGCTAGACCGGGCGAAAGATATCCTCGCGCGGCATGGGGATGCCTGCATGATGCTGGCCGATGAACTTGTATCGCGACTTGAGCTGCCGGGCAGGGAGGTCTTGGACGCGATCGAGGAAGGGGATCAGGGAAGCGATCGGCGGCGTTTGGCCTAGTGGCCAGCGCTATCGGCCGAACAGCCACCCCAAAAGCCCTCGGGCGCTTCAGCGGCGGGGCTATGATGCATTGTGCTTTCCCAATCAAACGACCGTCTGCACGGGGTGGACCGGTCAGACGCAGTGAAGCCTCCAAGAGCTTATGGGCGCGGGAGAGCAGTCATTCAAATTACGTGAAACGGATTGCAGGCAGACAGATGATCGCCTTTTCAATATTTAACGACGATTAACGCCGAGTACTCAAAGAAACTATTAGTCTGGCTGTGCGGACGGCGCGTGGAACATGCGCTGGGCCCGTCCAATGCACGCACAGAAGTTATAAAGCGTCTCCAAGCACTGATGGCAGCTCGAGATATATTCTACTCTCACGGGTTGGGCGCATGACGCCCGCGGTTCAAACCTTTGCGGTGTCCTGGCCCCTGTCCGGCGATGCGACATCGACGATCGGAATCGTCGGGGAAGGGGAGCTGGCGCGGTTCATCGCCACACGTGCCTTTCGTTTTGGCATCGAGGTTCTCGCCGGGGTCGACCACCCTGGAGTGGAATGGCATAGCCTCGCCGACATCTCTGGCGGACGTCTTCGCCTTGTAACTCCTCTCGATGCGATACGGCCAGAGATTGTCGTGCTTGCGGTGCCGTGGGCCAACGTGGCCTCGACACTCTCCCTCGTAGTCGACTGGGAGGCGCGCATCCTTCTTGACGCGACCAACCCTGAAGAACCTGTAAGCGTAAATGGCGTGGCGGCCGTCAAGAATTCCACGCAGCTCGTGGCAAGCATGGTCCGGAATGCCTACGTCGTGAAGGGGCTGAACTTCGCGCCCGGCAAGCTGGAGATCCCGACAGGCAGCGACTGCGGGCGCAGAGTCGCTTTCATTTCGGGAGACGAGCCAAGGGCGAATTCCGAGGTCTGTCGTCTACTTGGCCAGATGGACTTCGCCGCCGTCGATCTTGGCCCCCTCGCATGGGGAGGGCCGCTTCAGCAGGTTCCAGGTCCCCTGTCCGACTGCATCATGATCCGTCTGGATTGACCCCCATATTGTTTTTTCACGCTGCGGTATATAGGCGATGCGACAACAAAAGCGTACCTGTACAGCGCGCGACATCGAAAATGCTTTCCGGGTGCCATGTGGAACTGATTGGGGAACCAAGTGTAACGTTCGGGCCGTTCAGCCTCGATTTCGAGAGACGGGCATTGTTCCAGGCAGGGCGGCCAGTTCGGCTTGGCAGCCGGGCACTCGAGCTTCTCTGCGCACTTGTGCTGCGGTCAGGCGAGCTTGTCACAAAGGACGAACTCATCGCAAGCGCCTGGCCCGACACATATGTCGACGACGGCAATCTCCGGGTCCATATCGCGGCACTTAGGAAGGCCCTGGGCGAGGACGAGTCCGGCACCGGATACATCGCGACGGTTCCTGGGCGAGGCTACCGCTTCATCGCAACCGTCCGGCCGCTCCAGGCCCACGTCGAACAAGAATCTGCTGCCGTCGAAAAACAGCCTGCCGCCGAGGCGGTTCAGCCTTTTCCTGCCTCGCCGACGCGCATCTTCGGTCGTGGTGAGGCGGTCTCTCTGATCGCCGCCCAGCTTCCGCAGCGGCGCTTCATATCATTGGTCGGGATCGGCGGCATCGGAAAGACCACGGTCGCACTTGCGGCCGCGGAGCGGCTTTCGGGGGCGTATCCTGACGGGATCCACTTCCTTGATCTCGGCGCGCTCAGCGATCCGTCGCTTCTGCTGGCGACACTTGCGACAGGCATTGGCCGCCCAAGCCTTTGCGACCAGCCGCTGGCGGCCTTGATGGAGTTCCTCAAGGACAGAAGGATACTGATCGTGCTCGACGGTTGTGAGCATATGATCGGACCGGCCGCGGCCTTCGCAGAAGCCCTGTTCACCAACTGCGCTGGCCTCCACCTCCTCGCGACAAGCCGGGAGCCGCTCCGCGCTCAAGGCGAACGCGTGATCAGGCTCGGTCCGCTCGGGTACCCGGACCATGAACGGCCGATCTCCGCCGAGGAAGCCCTTGAGTTCCCTGCGATAGAGCTTTTTGTGGAACGCGCTGCAGCTTATGACGATGGCTTCCACTTCACGGATGCCGTGGCTCCCCTCGTCGCCGAAATATGTCGGACTCTCGATGGAATTGCGCTCGCAATCGAGCTCGCGGCTGGCCGTGTCGAAGCATTCGGCGTGGCGGGCCTTGCCGAGCGGCTCGACGATCGGTTCCGGATATTGACGAACGGGCGCCGAACCGCGTTGCCTCGGCAGCGGACGCTCCAGGCCACGTTCGAATGGAGCTACGATGCTTTGCCGGAAACGGAGAAGATCATATTTCGGAGACTCGGAGTGTTCTCTGGATTGTTTCCGCTCGATGCCGCGCGAGAGGTCGTCGCGCCCGATGGCATCGTAACGGAGGATTGGCCTCGCGCAAGCTTTATGGAAGGGCTGGCAAACCTCGTAGCGAAGTCACTGGTCATTGCCGATATCAGCGTCGGTGATGCGCGATACCGGCTGCTCGACACGACGCGCGCCTTCGCCATGGAGCGGCTCCGCGAGAGCGGCGATCTGGACACGCGCCAGAGACTTCATGCCGAGCACTTCCTGCGGCTGCTTCAGGACCTGCCGAATTCGCTTGAGGGGCTCGGCCATTACATGGACAACGTGCGCTCGGCGCTGACATGGGCATTCTCAGGTTCTGGTGATGTCCGGTTGGCAGTCCTTCTCGCCGCCGCAGCCGCGCGATTGTTTGTGAATCTCTCTGTCTTGAGCGAGTGCGCCCGGTGGACGGCGGCCGCTGTCGATGTCCTGCCGCAGGTCGAAATCGACAAGGAATGCGAGTTGGTGCTTTGGACACACCATGCAATCTCGCTCATCTTCCTCAGCGGAAACCATCCGGACGCAGGAACTGCGCTTTCGAGGGCGCTTGCGCTCGCCGACGACGTAACCGATGCCACCGAATATTTCAGGCTCCATGAAATCCTCTTTCTTTATCACCTCCGGATTGGAAAATTCGCGGAAGCGCAGGCGATCGCCGCGAAGGTACGGCATGAGGCCGAGAACCGTGTCGCGCCGACCTTGGACGTCGAGTGGATGTTTGCGCTCTCGGCATACTTCTACGGAGACCATCGGACTGCCTGCGCCGAAGCCGAAAAAGCACTTCTGAAACTTCCTCGACAGAAGGACCCGCGCAGTCTTCGTATTGGAACCTCTCCCCGAATACTCACGATGATCGCTCTCGCCCGGTCGCTTTGGTGGCTCGGTTCATTGGATCAGGCCATGAGAGTGGCCGATGCCTGTATCGAGGAGGCCCGAGACCTGGATCATCCGGTCACTACATGTACGGCACTCGCATACCTGATTCCTATTTCTCTCTGGCGGGGCGACCTCGAGACCACGGAACGCCGAGTAGATGAGCTTCTGACCTTGGCGGCGAGGCAGGGGCTTCATCCTTCCACGCTTGTCGGAACCGCCTTGAAGGGCGCGCTTCTGGTCAAGCGGGGCAGGCCGGACGAGGGCCATACGCTCCTGAAGACGAGCCTCGACGAGCTTCGCAGCACCAGCTACCGCTCCCAGGACAGTCCCTTGAGTTGCCATCTTGTCGAGGCGCTCGCCTCACTGGGACTTGTGGAACAGGCGTTGGAGCTGGTCGACCGCATGTTGGCCGACAGTCTTGCCGACGGCGATCGTGTCCACCTGTCTGTCATACATCGTCTCAAGGGCGAGCTGCTCGATACGAGCGGGCATTTCCCAAATCAGGCCGAGGAGCATTTTCGGAAATCGATCGAGATCGCGAGGCAGCAGCACGCGGCGATCCTGGAGCTTGCCGCCACCACGGCTCTTGGGCGTCTTCAGGTGCGTCGCGGTGAAATCAGCACTGCGATCCGAAACGGACGTGCGGCTCTCGCCAAAATCTCCGAGGGCATCGAAACAGATCCGGTAACCACCGCACGGCGACTCGTGGATGGATGGGAAAAGCTCGAAGGCCGCAGCGCTCTTGAACCTGGCAAGGGCGTTAACGCCTATTAAGGGCGCGAGCTTCATATCTTTTAACAGGAAATAATTCGCCCTTTCAAAGTGTGCCTGAGATGATCACACGCATCGGAAGCAGGGCGTTTCCCATACGTCGGAACCCATGTTTTCAACGTACAAGGCCAACGGAAACCCTGCACAGACTTCGGCTGCCCCCTTTAACGAGTGTGCGCCGCAAAGAGTGAAGACTATCAGAAACACCCTAGAAAACAGGAGATTGAAATGACCGTCAACGCCACCCCGACCCCCGGTTCGATGCTCGTGTCCCCGAAGGACCATACGCTGATCATGATCGACTTCCAGTCGCAGATGTCGTTCGCGACGAAGTCGATCGATGCGGTCACACTCCGCAACAACGCCGCACTCGTCGCGCATGCCGCCGCCGGCTTCGGCGTCTCGACGATCCTGACGACGGTCGCAGAGAAGACCTTCTCCGGTCCGATGTTCCAGGAAATCACCGACGCCTTCCCCGGCCAACCGCTGCTCGACCGCACGTCGATGAACACCTGGGAGGACGCCGCCGTCATCAAGGAAGTCAACGCCATCGGCAAGAAGCGCCTGGTGTTTTGCGGCTTGTGGACCTCCGTCTGCATCGTCGGCCCGACGCTTTCCGCGCTCGATCAGGGCTTCGAGGTCTATGTGATAGCGGATGCCTGCGGCGACATCTCGGACGAGGCCCACGAACGCGCCATGGACCGCATGGTGCAGGCAGGCGTGCGGCCAATGACCTCGCTCCAGTACATGCTCGAACTGCAGCGCGACTGGGCACGCACCGAAACCTACGAGATGACGACAGGCATCGCCAAGAAGTTCGGCGGAGCCTATGGCCTGGGCATCATCTACGCCAAGACCATGTTCGGCGCATCCGAAGCGCACTGATCCCTCCCAGGGCAGACGACGGCAGTCCCGTTCCCCTTTCAGAAGAACGGGGCTGCCTCCGATGTGGATGAAAGGAACGCCGATGAAAATGTATCTCCTCTCGCTCGGCGCCGGCCTGCTCGTCGGCGTCATCTACAGCCTGCTCAACGTTCGCTCCCCGGCTCCGCCGGTGATCGCGCTGGTGGGGCTCCTCGGGATCCTCGTCGGCGAACAGGCGGTGCCGCTCGTCAAGCGCCTGATGTCAGGCCATCCGGTCACCGTTTCCTGGTTCAGCAGCCGCTGCATCCCGCACGTCTTCGGGGAACTGCCGACCGGGGCCGATCATGATCATGCTGGTGTGCCCGACCGTACACCGACACGGGAGATCAGCTAATGCCGACCCGCCGCGGATTCCTGGGAGCGGCGTCCGCGCTGGCGCTCCCAAACCTCTTTTCAACGGCGCGCGCCGCCAATCCCGCTTCGACATCAGGAGACAAGCCAATGAGCGCCGATCTGATCCTGCACAACGGTTTGCTGACAACGCTCGACCGCACCAATCCGAACGCGACGGCCGTCGCCATCAAGGACGGCAAGTTCTACGCGGTCGGACAGGAGCGGGAGATCATGGCGCTTGCCGGGCCTGACACCAAGGTCGTGGACCTCAAGGGAAAACGCGTGCTGCCGGGCCTCAACGACAACCACACCCACGTCGTCAGGGGCGGTCTGAATTTCAATATGGAGCTGCGCTGGGACGGCGTGCGCTCGCTGGCCGACGCGATGGACATGCTGAAGCGGCAGGTCGCAATCACACCGCCGCCGCAGTGGGTTCGCGTCGTCGGCGGCTTCACCGAGCACCAGTTCGCCGAAAAGCGGCTGCCGACGATCGAGGAGATCAACGCGGTCGCTCCGGACACGCCCGTGTTCCTGCTGCATCTCTACGACCGGGCGCTGCTCAACGCCGCGGCACTTCGCGCTGTCGGCTTCACCAAGGACACTCCGAACCCTCCGGGCGGCGAGATCACTCGCGATGCCGAGGGCAATCCGACGGGTCTCCTGCTCGCGAAGCCGAATGCGGGCATTCTCTACTCGACGCTTGCCAAGGGGCCGAAGCTTCCCTTCGAGTACCAGGTCAATTCGACGCGTCACTTCATGCGCGAACTCAATCGTCTCGGGGTCACCAGCGTCATCGATGCGGGCGGCGGCTTCCAGAACTACCCGGACGACTACGCCGTCATTCAGAAGCTCGCCGATGAAGGGCAGATGACCGTCAGGCTCGCCTACAATCTCTTCACCCAGAAGCCGAAGGAGGAGAAGGAGGACTTCCTCAAATGGACCTCCTCGGTCAAATACAAGCAGGGCGACGATTTCTTCCGCCATAATGGTGCCGGCGAGATGCTGGTCTTCTCGGCTGCTGACTTCGAGGACTTCCGCGAGCCGCGCCCCGATTTGCCGCCGGAAATGGAAGGCGAGCTCGAGGAGGTGGTCCGCATCCTCGCCGAGAACCGCTGGCCCTGGCGCCTGCACGCCACCTATGACGAGACGATCAGCCGTGCCCTCGACGTCTTCGAAAAGGTGAACCAAGACATCCCGCTCTCCGGCATCAACTGGTTCTTCGACCATGCGGAGACGATCTCCGACCGATCCATCGACCGGATCGCAGCACTCGGCGGCGGCATCGCCGTGCAGCACCGCATGGCCTACCAGGGTGAATATTTCGTCGAGCGCTACGGTCATGGCGTCGCCGAGGCAACGCCGCCAGTCGCACGCATGCTCGAGAAGGGCGTGAATGTCTCCGCAGGCACCGATGCCACCCGCGTCGCCTCCTATAACCCCTGGGTCTCGCTTTCCTGGCTGGTGACCGGCAAGACCGTGGGCGGCATGCAGCTCTATCCGCGCGCCAATTGCCTCGACCGCGAAACGGCGCTGCGCATGTGGACCGAGAAGGTGCAATGGTTCTCCAATGAGGAGGGCAGGAAGGGGCGGATCGAGAAGGGGCAGCTCGCCGACCTGATCGTTCCCAGCAAGGACTACTTCGCCTGCACCGAGGACGAGATCTCGTTTCTCACCTCCGATCTTACGATGGTCGGCGGCAGGGTCGTCTATGCGGCGAACGATTTCGCCAGCCTCGATGAAAACACGCTGCCGCCGGCGATGCCGGACTGGTCGCCTGTCAGAACATATGGCGGATACGCCGCCTGGGGCGAGCCGGAAGGGGCCGGCAGGCATTCGCTTCGGCGAACCGCCATCGCGTCCTGCGGCTGCTCCAGCAGTTGCGGCATGCATGGTCACGACCATGTCGCCGCCTGGACCTCACGCCTGCCGATCGCCGATCTCAAGGGCTTCTTCGGCGCACTCGGCTGCTCGTGCTGGGCCGTGTGAAGATCAGCCAACGCTCCTAAAGGATCAAAAATGAAGAATATCGCTCGCGCAGCCGCGATAACCGCGGTCTCAATCCTGATCAGCTCATCGGTCTCTCTCGGCCAGGACCTAGCCCAAACAACGGCCAAAGCTCGCCGCCCCTGGGCGAAGGTCATTGTGAACCATCCAACGCCGAGGCATGGCGCCTATTACAAAGGGGTATTCCCCGACCGCAGCCACTGATTCAAATGACAGCAGGCCAGGTGAAGGTGGGCTCCACCACCTTATTTGAGACCGCCTGCGAAGGAGCCAAGATGCCAAGCCAATCATCCCTCGAGAGCCATCTCACCACGCGCTTTCCGCCAGGCCTGGTCGGCAGGCGCGTCCTGTTCATCGGCCTGCTGGCGCTCTGCTCGGCCTACATCCAGGGGCCGCTGACGAAGATACTCGACTTTCCTAGTGCGCTCGCCGAAATGGACCATTTCGGCCTGCATCCGGCGCCGCTTTTCGCCGTCGGCGTGATCGTCTTCGAGCTTTCGATGTCCGCGCTCATCCTTACCGGCTTCTTCCGCTGGGCGGCCGCGCTTGCGCTTGCCCTCTTCACGCTCGCCGCGACCTTCATGGCGCTTCGCTTCTGGGAACTGCCGACTGGAATGGAGCGATCAATGGCCATGAACGGCTTCTTCGAACATGTCGGGCTCGTTGGCGCGTTCATTCTCGTGGCATGGCACGACCTGCGTGAACATGGCGCATCCGGAAAGGGGCGGACTTCATGAGTTCTCTATCTGCAACCCCGGCGGCCGGCGGCGGGTTCGCGCCGCTTCGCCAGAAAACCTTTGCCATTCTTTGGGTGGCGACCATTGTCGGCAACACCGGCAGCTTCATCCGCGATGTCGCAAGCTCATGGCTTGTCACCGACCTCTCGAACGCACCCGCCGCCGTCGCGGCGGTGCAGGCTGCGGGGACGCTTCCGATCTTCCTCCTCGCAATCCCCGCGGGTGTGCTGTCGGACATTCTCGACCGCCGCAAGTTCCTGATCATCATCCAGCTCCTGCTGGCCGCGGCCAGCATCTGCCTCATGTTGCTGTCCGCCATGGGGCTGCAGACCATTACCTCGCTGATTGCGCTCACCTTCGTCGGCGGCATTGGAGCGGCGCTGATGGCGCCGACCTGGCAGGCCATCGTTCCCGAGCTCGTCCCGAAGCAGGATCTCAAGGGTGCCGTGGCGCTCAACTCGCTTGGTATCAATATCTCCCGAGCAATCGGCCCGGCAGTCGGTGGCCTGCTGCTTGCCTGGTTCGGCGCCGCCTTTACCTATGGCGTGGACGTCATCAGCTACATCTTCGTCGTCGCTGTCCTCATCTGGTGGAGGCGCGCGCCCGATCTCGACGACGGCTTGTCCGAGCGCTTCTTCGGCGCATTCCGTGCCGGACTGCGCTATGCGAGGGCGAGCAGAGAGCTGCATGTCGTGCTTCTCCGGGCGTTTGCTTTCTTTGCTTTCTCGAGTTCGGTCTGGGCGCTTCTGCCCCTCGTCGCCCGCAATCTTCTCGGCGGCGACGCTGGTTTCTACGGCGTCTTGCTCGGTGCGGTCGGCGCCGGCGCCATCGGCGGTGCGCTGGTGATGCCGAGACTTCGCGCAAAGCTCGATCCGGACTCGCTCTTGCTCGGCTCGGCGCTCGTCACGGCTGCCGTGATGGCTGGGCTCTCCTTCGCGCCCGCCCGATGGCTCGCCATTCTGGCTCTGCTTGCACTGGGAGCCGCCTGGATCACGGCGCTCACCACACTGAACGGGGCCGCACAATCGATCCTGCCGAACTGGGTTCGGGGACGTTCGCTCGCCGTCTATCTCACGGTGTTCAACGGTGCGATGACGGCCGGAAGCCTCGCCTGGGGTGCCGTCGCGGAGATCGTCGGCGTTCCGACGACCCTTGTTCTCGGTGCCGCTGGACTTGCCGTGTCGGGGCTCATCTTTCACCTCGTCAAGCTGCCAAAGGGCGACGCGGACCTGGTGGCATCCAATCACTGGCCGGAACCTCTCACGGCTGCCCCGGTCGAGCACGATCGCGGTCCCGTGCTCGTCACCATCGAGTACCGGGTCGACGAAAGCAACCGGGGCGATTTTCTGAAAGCGCTCGCCAAGCTCTCAGGAGAGCGTCGCCGCGATGGCGCCTATGGCTGGGGCGTCACCGAGGACGCAGCCGATCCGGAGAGAATCGTTGAGTGGTTCATGGTCGAATCCTGGGCCGAGCACCTTCGTCAGCATCGGCGCGTCTCGAAGGCCGATGCCGACGTACAGCAGGAAGTCCGCGGCTTCCACAAGGGTCCAGAGGCGCCCGTGGTCAACCATCTGTTGTCGATAAATCTGCCCCATCTGGGCCGCAACTGAGTGCGAGCATTCGCACGCGACGCGGGCGCTTTCATCCAAAACACAACGGAAACCGACAAGACCTATCCGGGGGCTTCGAGGTGGGGGGCGAGTAGGCGCAGAGCAAGCTTCGCCCACCCGGCCTCTTCAGACGACGCTACTTTCCCGCGCATCTGCTGTGCCTGAACCAACGTGCAGACGGTCCGCGGCGGCAACCTTCAATTCGAACCAAAGCAAAGGAACGGATCCATGCCCCAGAACTTCATCAAGACCGAGGATGGCGTCGAGATCTTCTACAAGGATTGGGGCTCGGGCCAGCCGATCGTGTTCCACCACGGCTGGCCGCTTTCCTCGGACGACTGGGACGCGCAGATGCTCTATTTCCTGAGCAAGGGTTATCGCGTAATTGCCCACGATCGCCGCGGCCACGGTCGCTCGACTCAGGTCAGCGACGGTCACGATATCGCCCACTACGCGGCAGATGTCGCCGCGCTTGCGAAACAGCTTGGTCTGCGCGATGCCATCCATATCGGCCACTCCACCGGCGGTGGCGAGGCCCTCGCCTATGTCGCCCGCCATGGTGCCGGGCGCGTCGCCAAGCTGGTTATGGTCGGCGCCGTGCCGCCGATCATGCTCAAGACGGAAGCCTATCCCGGTGGGCTTCCGATGGAAGTGTTCGATGGCCTGCGCGCCCAGCTCGCGGCCAATCGCGCCCAGTTCTTCCTCGATCTGCCCAGCGGGCCTTTCTATGGATTCAACCGCCCCGCTGCGAAGGTCTCGACCGGCGCGATCCAGAACTGGTGGCGGCAGGGCATGATGGGCAGCGCCAAGGCCCATTACGACGGTATCAAGGCCTTCTCCGAAACCGACTTCACTGAGGATCTCAAGAAGGTCGAGGTGCCGTCGCTGGTGATGCACGGAGACGACGATCAGATCGTGCCAATCGACAGTTCCGCGCGTCTCGCGGTGAAGCTGCTAAAGAACGGCACTCTCAAAGTCTATGAGGGCTACTCGCATGGCATGCTGACGACCCATGCCGATGTGATCAATCCCGACCTGCTCGCGTTCATCGAGTCCTAGCAACAAAGGCGGGCGGCGATCGGTGCCGCCCGCTCTCGAGCAGCCTGCCTGGCAATCGCCACCACGTGAACCGTTGCCCAATCTAGCCGGGCACAGGGTATCCGCTGGATGTGTTCATAGCCTTAGGGCAGGCCCCATCGGGCGCGGACGAGCTGCTTGCGGCCATCCGTAGCATTCCGAACGATTGGCCCCATCTGATCCGGGTTCATTTGGTAGGCAGGCATCTGGTTGATCATGCTCTCGGCATCAGTCGCCCATTGGGCCGGATCCAAGAGACGCTCCGAAGCCCGCTGTGCAGCCGAGGGACATCTTCATCCCGGATCTGCACATTGACACGCTGAAGGTGAAGAGCAGGAGCTTCCACTAAGCCTGTCCGTCGCTCTCGACTTCATCTCAAACGTGAATCCCGAAGCATCTAGGCACCGTCTCTAAGCCTCAGCCGCCGGACCACATCAACAAACGCCAGGTAACCCTTCGACGCGGGCGCCGTCGAGGTCCTTGGAACGCCTCATCATCCGCTTCAAGAAAGGCAGGAACTCCCGGAGGGCCTCCAGCAGTAGGCGCTCGGGATCTTCAAGTGTGGCAGGACTGAAGAGCATGGCCCGCGAGCGATCAGGGGTCGCGTATCGAAAACCTGCCGATCCGAATGTCGGGATATTGAAGCCTTCGAGCGCGCGCCGTTCGTGGGCCTTGAAAACGAGCTCGGCCATGTAGGGCCGACCGCTGTCGTCCCTGATCAATTTGAAGAGCATTGTCAGTCTACTCGCCGATCACATCGAGAAATCCGAGCGTCTTGTCACCTTCGTCTCGGACAGCGGCCCGGAGTCGATACCGCGCCTCCTCGATGTCGAAGTCGAGCTTATCGCTGCTCTCGTCCTGATCTAGCGATATGTCCTCTATGAGGGAAAGAAACGCCAGGCGCGCCGACGCAGTGGCGGCACGAAAGACGAGGCCCGCGGTTTCAACCTTCGCAAAGAGTTCATCGCGATCTTTTGGTGTCATCGGGGATCCTCCTGCAAAAAACGGTATTGCGACGGCGGGGCCGAACAAGGCACCGACCACCGATTATTGCGGAAGAAACAATAAAATAGAAACTATTCCTGCAATTGTGAGGCATGAGATCTGACGGCATTATCGACCTGTCAGACGAACTTAGCGTCGCCTGAAGCTCTCAAATACGAAGTTCGTAGGACGCGAAATGACCGAAACCCTTTCTTCCATGACACGCAGGAGCGTGCTGCTCTCCGCAGGTGCCGCCGCAGCGGTCATGACAATATCACCCTCTCCCAGCTTCGCAGCCAATGCGGCTGCCGCCATCAACCCCATCGAAGGAACCAAGACAATGGCATATGTAACCACCAAGGACGGCGTCGAAATCTTCTACAAGGACTGGGGTCCGAAGGACGCTCAGCCGATCGTCTTCCACCACGGCTGGCCCTTGTCGTCGGATGACTGGGACGCACAGATGCTGTTCTTCCTCTCCAAGGGCTATCGTGTCGTCGCCCATGACCGTCGTGGTCACGGCCGCTCCGCGCAGGTCGCTGATGGCCATGACATGGATCACTACGCTGCCGACGCGTTTGCCGTCGTTGAAGCACTCGATCTGAAAAATGCCGTCCATATCGGCCACTCCACGGGCGGCGGCGAAGTCGCCCGCTACGTTGCCAAGCACGGTCAGCCTTCCGGCCGCGTCGCCAAGGCGGTTCTTGTTTCTGCGGTTCCGCCGTTGATGCTCAAGACCGAAAGCAACCCGGAGGGTCTGCCGATCGAAGTGTTTGACGGTTTCCGTTCGGCGCTCGCCGCCAACCGCGCGCAGTTCCTCCGTGATGTTCCGGCTGGCCCCTTCTACGGTTTCAATCGGGATGGCGCGACAGTCCAGGAAGGTGTCATCCAGAACTGGTGGCGGCAGGGAATGATGGGCGGCGCGAAGGCCCACTACGACGGCATCAAGGCCTTCTCCGAGACGGACCAGACGGAAGACCTGAAGGCGATCACTGTCCCGACACTCGTCCTGCACGGCGAGGACGACCAGATCGTGCCGATCGCCGACTCGGCGCTGAAGTCCGCGAAGCTCCTGAAGAATGGCTCGCTCAAGACCTATCCGGGCTTCTCGCACGGCATGCTGACGGTCAATGCCGAGGTTCTGAACGCCGATCTTCTGGCTTTCGTTCAGTCCTAACCGAAATCATCGGAGCCGCGATGCCGAGCGATCGCGGCTCCGATCTTGTCGCGTGCTTAACTTCGGAAGACGACAATGATGCTGCTAACTCCTGACCTTGTTGCCCTGACGTTGCGAGACGTTCAAGACGATGGCCCGGAACCGCGCTGGATACCGCTCTCCGAAGCGGAACGCGACGATCTAGTCGATAGGATCGAACGGGACGCAGGCAGCGACCCGATTTGGGTCTTCGCCTACGGCTCCCTAATCTGGAATCCTGAATTCGAACCGACCGCCCGGGAGCGAGCGACCGCCTACGGTTGGCACCGCTCGTTTTCATTGAAGATCGAACGCTGGCGGGCAACCAGCGAGCAACCCGGCTTGATGATGGCTCTCGAGCGCGGCGGACGATGTGATGGCGTCGTGCTACGGTTATCCGATGAGCGCCGCCGCAAGGATCTCCATGCGCTCGTGGCGCGCGAGATCAGGTACCGCGAAGTCGCGGACATGGTCCGCTGGATCCGGGTGCAGACACCTGAAGGCCCACGATATGCCCTGACGTTCTGGGCAAGCACTAGGCGATCCGGCCTCACGCAGCCACTACCGACGGAATCCACTGCCACCCTCATCGCCAGTGCCTGTGGGCAGGGCGGATCGTGCGCGCAATACCTGCACAACACGATCGTTGATCTCGAGGCGGAAGGGATCCGCGACCGGAACCTCTGGCATCTGCAGGCGCTCGTTGCCGAACGGATCAAGGCAGAGCAAATGAGCTGATGCGTTCACCTGGATTCCGCTTCAATCCAGCATGACCATGTGCGCCGGAACCTGCTCTTCAAAGAATTTGGAGAAGGAAGCGATCCGTGGTGGCAGGGCTTGGTAGGGCGGATAATAGAGGGTCAACCACAAGTCCGGTGGTGCCCAGCCCTTGAAGACGTGTACCAGACGCCCGGTACGAAGGTGCTCGGAAATGTGGAATCCTGGCAGCATGGCGACACCCGCACCATCCGCGGCCATATCGGCGAGCACTTCACCGTTGTTGGCGCTGAATGCCCGGCCAGCCGAGATCGTCATGCTCGATCCGCCGTCCGACAGGATCCAGTTCTCTCGCCGGCTTTCGCCGCTGTAGGCGAGGCAGTCATCGGGTGTCAATTCGTTCGGGTGCTGCATGTCGACGAACCGGCTCCCGGGAGCGGCAATCAGGATGCGCGGCACCACCCTGATCTTGCGCCAGATGGTGAACTTGTCCGAGGGCTGCGATGAGATACGGATCGCCAGATCGTAGTCGTCGTCGACGATGTTCACCAATCCATCCGACAGCGAGATCTCGAAGCTCATCTTCGGATGCCGTTCCTTGAATCCCGAAAGGATCGGCGGCAGCACCGCCTTGCCGAACCACGTCGGCGCGCTGATCCGGAGCCGCCCCTCATCAGCTTTGTGAGCGTTCATCACCTCACGGCGCGCGTCTTCAAGCGTCTTCACCGCGGGCTGGATCTGCGCGGCAAAGATCGCGCCGTCGGTCGTCAGTGATACCTGCCTGGTCGTGCGAACAAAGAGCTGCACGCCAAGTTCCGCCTCAAGCGCTGCAATGGCGCGCGTGACGGCCGCGGGTGTCATGTCTAGCTCGCGGGCAACCTGGGCGAAGTTACGTTTCTCGGCGGCGAGGAGGAAGGTCCGAAGGGCTTTGTAATCGTTCATGGCATTGTTTCAAAAATTGCAATTCATTCACAAGGAATATTGCAATTCTGGGCGGCGATCAACCGGTCTACATTCGTATCAACACCTGAACACCAACGCTCATTGAAAGGCATAGACATGATCAAGGATATCAAGGGACTGCATCACGTGACTTCGATGGCATCCGACGCGCGGCAGAACAATCGCTTCTTCACGGGCACGCTTGGTCTGCGCCGCGTCAAGCAGACGGTCAACTTCGATGACCCAAGCGTCTACCACCTGTACTACGGTGATGAGATCGGCTCGGCCGGAACAGTTATGACTTACTTCCCGTTCCCGAACATGATGCTCGGCCGCCCCGGCGTCGGCGAAGTTGGCGAAACACAGTTCTCTGTGCCGAAGGGCTCGCTGAAATTCTGGCAGGATCGCTTCACCGCTGAAGGTGTGGACGGGCTGGAATTGGACACCGTCTTCGGTGCCAACCGACTTCGCTTCATGGGACCGGACGGCGACGGCCTTGCGCTGATCGAATCCTTCGACGACACGCGGGCTCCGTGGGTTGCAGATGGAATCCCCGACGATGCGGCCATCCGCGGTTTCGCTGGCGCTCGCTTCAGCCTTCATGACACCGCTGCGACCGAGGAGCTGCTCGGCTTCATGGGCTATCAGCGCGCCGAGAAGGAAGGCGACGTGACCCGCTTCATCATCCCCAACGGCAACGGGGCAGATACCATCGATCTCGCAGCGTTGCCGAAGACGCCTTTTGCGCGTCAGGGCGCAGGTTCGGTTCACCACATCGCCTTCGCCGTCGACAACCGGGAGAAGCAGCTCGAGGTGCGCAAGTCCCTGATGGACACGGGCTATCAGGTCACGCCCGTCATCGACCGCGATTACTTCTGGGCCATCTACTTCCGTACACCTGGCGGAGTTCTGTTCGAGGTCGCTACGAACGAGCCGGGGTTCAATCGGGACGAGGATACGGCACATCTCGGTGAGGCACTCAAGCTTCCGACCCGATACGAGGATTATCGGGATCAGATTGAGGCCAACCTCGTACCCCTCGCGGCCTGATGGCCCATCTGCTGTCTTGTGACGAAGATCTTGATGCGTCGCGAATCCTTGGGATCGCGGCGCATTAGTGCGCCCTGCGCGAACGACCGTAGCAGTGGACTATGTGGGCGTTGAGGGCGAGGACAATACGCGCGACCAGTGACCGCTCCGGGTCATCCTTGCCGATCAAGGGCAGGAGCGCCGCGCCGATGTCGCGCACGGTCGGGTCGTCCACGCCGCGACAGACGCCCAGGTCGTCGAACATATATCTGAATGCTCGACATCAATCAGATACAACACGATTAGAAAGGCGTCTGCGGCGGGTATGACAACGGCAGGATCCTGCTCGGTGTAATCGCGGGAGACGTAGGCCATGGTCACTTTGGCTTCTCGGAGTGGCTTCGTCACGAGAGTGCGCGCGCTGGCCGCTTGGAACCACTCGCCAATGTTTTCGGCAGGTGCCGATCCTTCACTCACAATGATCTCGCCCCCTGCGCCAGACTGATGAGGCAGATGGATCCCTTGGGATAGATCTTGACCGGAGAGGCGGTCCGTTCTGCCTGTCGAACAGACTTTTGGAGCCGCTGGTTTGCAAATTTCCGTTCAATCCACCGTTGTGGCGGTCAGGAACTATGTCGATTGTTGCGAAATGTGTAATTCATTCGCAATTAATATTGCAATTCCTGCTCGCCGACCGACGCGATAGATTTCTCTTCAGCAGCCAAGACAACGAGTGATTGGCTCCCTCGCGGAGCCAGCGACACTCCAAGGATTGCAGAACGAGCGTCGTACCGCGGCGTCCGATCGAGCGCTGCTGCCCATTTCTGACACCGCACAGGCGGCCCAAACAACCGAAGAGGAATTGACAATGTCCAAGCTCGAAGTCCTGACCCCCGCGAACAGCCAGCTTATCTTCATCGACCAGCAGCCTCAGATGGCGTTCGGTGTCCAGTCGATCGATCGCCAGACGCTGAAGAACAATGTCGTCGGCCTCGCCAAGGCCGCCAAGATCTTCGATATCCCGACCACGATTACCACCGTCGAGACGAAATCCTTCTCGGGCAACACCTTTCCCGAGCTGCTCGCAGTCTATCCGGAGAACGATATCCTCGAGCGGACCTCGATGAACTCCTGGGACGACCAGAACGTCCGTGACGCGCTGGCGAAGAATGCCGCCAACGGACGCAGGAAGATCGTGGTCTCCGGTCTGTGGACGGAAGTCTGCAACACCACGTTCGCACTCTCCGCGCTTCACGACGTTCCTGAATACGAGATTTATATGGTTGCCGATGCTTCCGGCGGCACGTCCGGGGACGCACACAAATATGCGATGGATCGCATGGTGCAGGCAGGCGTAATTCCGGTCACCTGGCAGCAGGTCCTGCTCGAGTGGCAGCGCGACTGGGCTCGCAAGGAGACCTACGAGGCGGTCACCACTCTCGTAAAGGAGCATTCGGGCGCCTACGGCATGGGCATCGACTATGCCTACACGATGGTTCATGGCGCAGAGGAACGCGTCAAGCACGGCAACCGCATTGGCCCGAACCCCGCCAAGTAAAGGTGACCAGACCGCTCCGATGATCCCTCGGAGCGGTCTTTCGGCAATCCAGGAGGACATCTCATGAAAATCTATCTAATGTCGCTTGGCGCTGGCCTGCTTGTCGGTATCGTCTACAGCCTGCTCAACGTCCGATCACCAGCACCGCCTGTCATTGCTCTAGTCGGCCTCCTCGGAATTCTTGTCGGCGAACAGATCATTCCCTTCGCGAAGACGCTTTGGAGAAGCGAGCCGGCAGCCATCTCATGGCTTCACCAGATCAAGCCGCACATGTTCGGTCACCTGCCGAAGGGCAGCGATCGTATCAACATTGCTCATCAGGCAAAGGCGAATGTAGAGGAGCGGGGCTGATGACGACGCGTCGATCCTGTCTCGGAGGCGCATCGAGCCTGGCCTTCTCGAACCTCTTCTCACCAGCGAAAGCTGCCGATCCCAACCAGATCGGAGTAGACACCATGCATCCCGACCTGATCCTTCACAACGGCCGCGTCACCACGCTTGACCGCACCAATCCGAATGCAACCGCGATCGCCATCAAGGACGGCCTGTTCCTAGAGGTTGGATCTGACAGCGAGATCCTGGCGCTGGCTGGTTCGGACACGAGCCGCGGCATTGCGAAGGGCCATCCCCCGCTGAAGTGCCGCGGCGCTCGACCGCATCGACGACGCTGCCGAATTCGACCAGCAATCCGCCGCCCATCAGTTTGAAGATGTGCCCGTTACTCGCTCCTTCATCCGGTCGAACAGTGCGAGCACCAGCTTGAAGGACTCTTCCGCAGAATCTTTCTTCGCCTGCGCGGCTGCCTTTGCGGCATTTGTACGGTCCTGATCTAAAATTTCTGGCGGTCAGTCTGAGATTCAGCGAGGAGCGAGAGGTGATTCGGATCAGGTGACCTGCCACTGAGAATTTCCTCCAGAATGGATTAGAGTCCGGCCAATTAAGGACGGACGAATGAAGAAGCAGAGATTTACGGAAGCGCAGATTATCGGGGTGCTGAAGGAGCAGGAGGCTGGCGCGAAGGCGGCCGACCTCTGCCGCAAGCACGGGATTTCAGAAGCAACGTTTTATAACTGGAAGGCCAAATACGGCGGCATGGAAGTCTCCGAGGCGAAGCGGCTGAAGGCGCTTGAGGATGAGAATACCAGGCTAAAGAAGCTGCTCGCCGAACAGATGCTGGATGCAGCCGCACTTCGCGAGCTTCTTGCAAAAAAATGGTAGGGCCTGCCGCCAAGCGTGACGCCGTCACGCATCTGAAGGCCGTCATGGGTCTTTCGGAGCGTCGGGCCTGCCAGATCATATCCGCCGACCGCAAGACGATCCGTTATCGGTCCAGTCGACCGCCGGAGATCGCGCTGCGAGCAAAGCTGCGCGACCTCGCCAACGAGCGGCGGCGTTTCGGTTACCGTCGGCTGTTCATCCTGCTTCGGCGGGATGGAGAGCTGTCCGGTGTCAATCGCATATACCGTCTTTATCGCGAGGAAGGGCTTTCCGTTCGCAAGCGAAAAGCCCGGCGGCGTGCTGTCGGCACGCGTGCACCGATCCTGGTCGAGGCGAAAGTCAATGCCCGCTGGTCGCTGGATTTCGTCCACGACCAGTTCGCCTGCGGCAGACGCTTCCGGGTGCTCAATGTCGTTGATGACGTGACGCGCGAATGCCTGGCAGCGATCCCGGACACGTCTATCTCCGGTCGACGTGTCGCCCGAGAACTGACGACGCTGATCGAACGACGCGGCAAGCCCGGAATGATCGTCTCCGACAACGGCACCGAACTAACGTCGAATGCCATTCTCGCTTGGTCGAGGGATCACAAGGTCGAGTGGCACTACATCGCGCCGGGCAAGCCAATGCAGAACGGCTATGTCGAGAGTTTCAACGGTCGGATGCGCGACGAGTTGCTCAACGAAAGCCTGTTCTTCGGTCTCGATCATGCCCGCAGCGCCATCGCTGAATGGGCTGAGGATTATAACCATTTCCGGCCGCACTCATCGCTCGGATACCAAACCCCGGCTGACTATGCCGGGTCCATCGCCGCAACCGGCTCCAACGCTGCGCAAGATGAAAGCTTCGCGTTTCCGCCGGTTGCTCCCACCGCGCCATTTGGCGTATTCAAAGCCGCCGAGGCTCTAATCGCAGTCGGATGAAAGTTCAGTGGCAGGTCACGACGAACAACTCGATGACGATGCTAGGCGGCGCATTAAGAGCAAATTAGATCACAAGACACTAGACTGAGGCATTTTACAAAAATTTGAAATTGAATCGACGAAAAAGTCTTTAAATTCCGGCGAACAGGTCCGTCGATTTGTTGGGGTGCGCACCGAGACCGCCGACATCGGTATAGCGCGGCAGAACCATCATTTGATCCTCGGGCAGCGGCCTTTGCAGTTTTTTCGCTTCTTTCCAGTCTGCCATCATCCAGATTTCGCATTCTTCGCGTGTCGTCAGCAGAACAGGCATTGCTTTCGGATGGATCGGCTTGACGATGTCATTCGGACTCGTCGTCAGGAAAGCGAAGAGATCGTGCTCGCCCTCCCGCGGGGCCCTAATCGGTCCGCGTGCGCCGGTCCATTTTGTGTGAATGCCCGCGAGTGCGAACACCGGTTGGTCTTCATTGAGGACAAACCAACGCAACGGCTTCTTGCCAGTCTCTGGATCCGGTTCTTGTTCGAATTCTGAAAATGCCGTTGCGGGGACGAGGCATCGGTGTTCGACGCCGAGCCATTGCTGCCAGTGCGGAATGAAGGTTTTCCGCACGTTGGTGACGCCTCGATCAGGTTTGCCCTCAAGATGGGCGTCGGGTGTTGGCATTCCCCATGTCGACATGATCAGTTCGCGCTCACCGTCGGCGTCAACGCGGATGATGGGGCCGGGCCTGTCCGGGTGAACGTTCACGGTTGGAGGCAAGTTGCCTTCGCGATAGCGTGTGATATCCGCGAAGTCCCTGATTGCCTGCTGGTTTGACGTCAGATTGTAGAGGTTACACATGCGCAGTCCTCATCCTCGCAGCAGGCGAGGGTACCATCCAGAATTTTCAGTTCAACCTCAAGCTCTCCCATGCGCTCGGACATGAGCGTGGCATAGTTCAGCAGCACGCTCGTCAAATGCGCCAAGCCAAACGTGTTGTCGGCAGCACCTTCGGCTGACGTAATGACCACGACGTCGTCATCGAGCGCGTCAACATAGCTCCTGACGAGATCGCGCTCTTGCCGATAGAAATCCAGGCGGGAACCAAGCGCTGCCTGACGACTCTCATCCGGTGCCTTCCCGAAAATGACTGCACCATTGATTGCGTCATCGACCGACAGCGTCGATGTTTCCAATGTGTCATTCATCTGATGTGCTCCCTTCAAAATAGAGGTTCGTCTGCAGCAGGCAGGGGAAGCGTGTCTGACACCGGTCCTGGCCGTCGGCGCAGATCATCTTCTCGCAGCCGACCGCCAACCGACGTCGCAATTCCACGAACCGCAAGCTCGCGCCGTACTGTTTGACGAGGGCTTTGCGGTCGAGATCGACTGACATGTCGCAAGCCCGGCATTCGGTGGTGATCATCGGAGCTCGAAAATCCCTCAATGTCAGCAGGCCACTCATCGCACTCCACGCTCCAAAAAAAATTCACAGCGACATCGTTCGGCTAGCACCGTGATTGTGTTCGCTGAATCCTTAGCCTTTTTGTCTGCCCCGCCGTTGGCGTCACATTATCGACGGAAGCACCCGTTGACTCACCATCGACTTCGGAACAAATAGGGAACATAATCGCTTTTTATCGATATGGAAATAGCTCACTTTGAACTGTTACGCGCATGCAGACGACCGCCAAGAACGCCCTGGTTTCAGAACTACGGGAGCGCATCCAGCATCTCGAAGGCGGCGCTGTGCGCTCCAGGACGGTGCTGCCGTTCGGTGTTCCCGCGATCGACAGCGTTCTTCCATCCGGCGGCCTCGCCTACGGCGCGTTGCATGAAGTAGCTGGAGGCGGTTCGGGCACAGTCGACGGGGCGGCCGCCGCACTTTTCGTTGCGGGGATCGCGGCCAGAACCAAGGGCAAGATCGTCTGGTGCCTGACGCGGCCGGACTTATTCTTCCCAGCGTTGGCGCAAGTCGGGCTTCGTGCCGATCGCGTCGTGTTCGTCGAGTCCGACAGGGAAGAAGACGTGCTGGCAAACATGCTTGAGGCGTTGTCCTACGGCGGCCTCGGAGCGGTCGTCGGTGAACTTGTCCGTTTGCCGATGACAGCCTCGAGACGCTTGCAGCTCGCGGCGGAAAAGACCGGGACCATTGGTCTCGCGGTCAGACGTTGGCGACGTCAGACGGAAGCTCATGACTTCGGCCAGCCGACGGCGTCGACGACAAGATGGAGGGTGAGCGTAATGCCTTCGGAAGAGCTTCCGGTCCCAGGGGTCGGCCGGGGACGGTGGTTGCTAGAATTGATGAGATCGCGTGCAGGCGAATGTGCTGAGTTTCTCGTAGGAGCGTGTGATGACAAGGGTCGTATCGATATTTCTACCCGAGCTGGCGACCGACAGGATCAGACGAGCAGATCCGTCCATTCCGGTTGACCAGCCGATCGCCATGATCGCCAGAAGCGGGTCGAAACGCTGGGTGTCGGCGGCAGACCGTGCGGCGAAGACGACGGGCGTGCGCGTCGGCATGGCTGCGGCCAAGGCCCAAGCGCTGTTCCAGGGCCTCACGATGATCGATGCTGACCCCGTCGCCGACACCCTCGCGCTCGAACGCATTACTATGTGGGCGCTGACGCAATATTCTCCAATTGTGGCTGTCGATGCTCCCGACGGGATCGTCATGGACACCGAGGGTGCCGACCACTTGCAAGGCGGCGAGGAGTCAATGCTTGTCGGGATCGCCAATCGCTTTCGTGGCAAGGCATTGACGGTAAGGGTGGCGATTGCCGACACCTGGGGTGCCGCCCATGCCTGCGCGCGCGCCGCCGCACGCGACACGGTCGTCATTCCGAGAGGATCGACGGCCGCGGCCGTTGCGAGTCTACCGATTGCGCTGCTGCGGCTTTCGGAGAAGATCGTTGGCGATCTGCGCACGTTGGGCTTTCGGAATATCGGAGAACTATCGGTGACGCCGAGGGCACCGTTGGCACTCCGCTTCGGGCCGGAATTGGGGCGTCGCCTTGATCAGATGTTCGGACGCTTAGCCGAACCCATCGATCCCATCCGCAGTCCGGAGCTGATCGAGGTCAGCAGGTCGTTCGCCGAACCGATCGGCGCGGCGGAGACGATCGATAAATATGTCGGCCGACTGGTCATTCAGCTATGCGATGAGCTTCAGAAAAAAGGTCTTGGCGTCCGGCGCACCGATCTGATCGTCGAAAAGGTCGACAATACCCGGCAGGCGATCAGGGCAGGGACCGCCAAGCCCGCACGAGACGTCGCCTGGCTGACCAAGTTGTTCCGCGACCGCACCGAGAAGATCGAGCCAGGCTTCGGCATCGAGAAGTTGTCGCTTGTCGCTGTGATTTCCGAACCGCTCGAAGAAAGCCAACGGGCATCTTCACTCATCGACGATGAGGTAACCGATATCGTCCCGCTGATCGACGTCTTCGGCAATCGGGGATCACGTGTCTACCGGGTGGCACCCGTCGCATCGGATGTTCCGGAGCGCAGCGTCCAGAGAATTTCTGCTGCCTCCGACAACATCGAGGCCTGCTGGTCCCATCACTGGCCGCGCCCCGTCCGACTGATTGCCCGGCCGGAACTGATCGAAGTCATCGCGCTGATGCCTGACCATCCGCCTGTCTCGATCACATGGCGAGGAAAGCGGCGACGAGTGAAACGGGCCGATGGACCTGAGCGCATCTTCGGAGAGTGGTGGGAGCGCACCAGTGAATGGGTCGCCGTGCGGGACTACTTCGTCATCGAAGACGATACTGGGGAGCGTCTCTGGG
Organism: Pararhizobium sp. LjRoot235; assembly: GCF_964254145.1. Lineage (NCBI taxonomy): Bacteria > Pseudomonadati > Pseudomonadota > Alphaproteobacteria > Hyphomicrobiales > Rhizobiaceae > Pararhizobium > Pararhizobium sp. LjRoot235. The sequence goes on from NZ_CAXUSP020000001.1 coordinate 1,461,864, forward strand.
TCTTTCGCTCCGGTGACGGCGTCGACACGGCAACCGGGTCCCATAAATGGTTCGTCCACGGAGTCTTCGCATGAGATACTCCGAGCTTCAGGTCACCACACATTTCTCGTTTCTAAGGGGGGCGTCCTCGGCCGACGAACTGTTCGCCACCGCCAAGGAACTTGGCATCGAAGCCCTCGGGGTTGTCGATCGCAACAGCCTCGCGGGCATCGTCCGGGCGTTGGAGGCATCTCGTACGACGGGGATCCGTCTTGTCGTCGGCTGTCGTCTTGATCTGCAGGACGGGATGTCGATTCTGGTCTACCCGACCGACCGCGCCGCATATTCCCGGCTTACCCGGCTGATCACGCTAGGCAAAAGCCGGGGAGGGAAAAACAACTGCATCCTCCATTTCGACGATGTCATCCTCTATTCCGAGGGACTGCTCGCCGTTCTCATACCGAACCTGCCGGACGACGCTTGTGCCGTCCAGATGCGGAAGTTGGCCGAGGTATTCGGGGATCGCGCCTATGTGGCCCTGTCGCTGCGACGTCGACCGAATGACCAGCTCCGGCTTCATGAGCTGTCGAACATCGCCGCGCGCTTCAAGGTGAGGACGGTCGTCACCAACGACGTCCTCTTCCACGAGCCCGGCCGCAGGCAGCTCCAGGACGTCGTCACCTGCATTCGAAACAACACGACGATCGATGAGGTCGGGTTCGAACGCGAGCGCCACGCCGACCGATATCTGAAGCCGCCGGAGGAGATGGAGCGGCTGTTTCCACGATATCCCGAGGCGCTTCGCCGGACGATGGAGATTGTCGACCGCTGCAAATTTTCGCTTGAGGAGTTGACATATCAGTACCCCGAGGAAGCCATCATTCCCGGCAAGACGCCGCAGGAGTCCCTGGAGCACTATGTCTGGGAGTGCGCGCCGGACCGCTATCCTGAAGGACTGCCGGACGATGTGCTGAAAACCGTGCGACACGAACTCGACCTCATCCGGACCATGAAGTATGCGCCGTATTTTCTGACGGTGTTCAGCATCGTCCGGTTCGCCCGGTCTCAGGGCATCTTGTGCCAGGGGCGCGGGTCGGCTGCAAACAGTGCTGTCTGCTACATCCTTGGCGTCACGTCCATCGATCCATCGACCAACGATCTGTTGTTCGAACGTTTCGTCAGCCAGGAGCGCGACGAGCCGCCGGACATCGATGTCGACTTCGAGCACGAGCGGCGCGAGGAGGTTATTCAATGGATCTACAAGACATACGGCAAGGAGAAAGCGGCACTCTGTGCAACGGTCACACGCTACCGGGCGAAGGGCGCAATCCGCGACGTCGGCAAAGCACTCGGGCTGCCGGAAGACGTCATCAAAGCCCTCTCGTCAGGAATGTGGTCCTGGTCGGAGGAAGTCAGCGACCGCAACGTTCGGGAACTGAATCTGAATCCTGACGACCGCCGCCTTGTCTTGACGCTGAAGTTGGCGCAGCAACTCATGGGCGCTCCCCGGCATCTCGGGCAGCATCCTGGCGGCTTTGTGCTCACCCACGATCGCCTGGACGATCTCGTGCCGATCGAGCCCGCAGCGATGGTCGATCGACAGATCATCGAGTGGGACAAGGATGACGTCGAGGCACTCAGGATGATGAAGGTCGACGTGCTGGCCTTGGGTATGCTGACCTGCATGGCCAAGGCTTTCGATCTCATCCGCCAGCACAAGGGGGACGATCTCGATCTCGCCAAGATCCGCCAGGAAGATGCTGCGACATATGCGATGATCAGGAAAGCGGACACGCTCGGCACCTTTCAAATCGAGAGCCGGGCTCAGATGGCGATGCTGCCGAGGCTCAAACCGCGGACATTCTACGACCTCGTCGTCCAGGTTGCGATCGTTCGTCCGGGTCCGATCCAGGGCGACATGGTGCATCCATATCTTCGGCGACGCGAGGGTAAGGAGAAGGTGGAATATCCGACACCTGAACTGGAAGCAGTTCTCGGCAAGACGCTCGGCGTTCCCCTATTTCAGGAGTCGGCGATGCGGGTGGCCATGGTCTGCGCAGGATTCACGGGCGGGGAAGCAGACCAGCTCCGGAAGAGCATGGCCACGTTCAAGTTCACTGGTGGTGTGTCGCGCTTCAAGGAAAAGCTCGTTTCCGGCATGGTCCGAAATGGCTACACCGCAGAGTTTGCGGAGAAGACGTTCAGCCAGCTAGAGGGGTTCGGGAGTTACGGTTTTCCGGAATCGCATGCGGCCTCGTTCGCGCTGATTGCCTATGCCTCGAATTTTGTGAAGTGTCATCATCCGGATGTGTTTTGCGCTGCACTCCTCAACAGCCAGCCGATGGGCTTCTATGCACCCGCTCAGATCGTTGGCGATGCTGCGAAGCACGGAATCGAGGTTCATCCTGTCTGCATCAACAAATCGCGCTGGGACTGCACGCTCGAACGCATCGGGAATACCGACCGGCATGCTGTAAGGCTGGGCATGCGGATGGTCAGGGGGCTTGCCGTCGCGGACGCGGCCCGGATCGTAACCGCAAGAGCGAACAGCGAGTTCGAATCTGTCGACGACGCGTGGTGGCGATCCGGCGTTCCGGCGGCATCTCTCGTCCAACTGGCGGAGGCCGATGCTTTCAGGCCGTCGCTGAAACTCGAACGTCGTGACGCCTTGTGGGCGATCAAGGCGTTGAGAGACGAGCCCTTGCCATTGTTCGCGGCCGCGGCCGAACGCGAGGAACGGGCGATCGTGGAACAGCGGGAACCCGACGTCGTGCTGCGCCAGATGACCGAGGGCCACAACGTCGTCGAGGACTATGCTCATGCGGGGCTGACCCTGCGACAGCATCCTGTTGCATTCCTCCGTGGTGACCTGGCAAAACGGAACATCGTCACCTGTGAGGAGGCGATGGCTGCACGGGATGGACGATGGGTGATGACCGCAGGACTCGTACTGGTGCGGCAAAGACCAGGTAGTGCAAAGGGGGTTCTCTTCGTCACTATCGAGGACGAGACCGGTCCCGCCAACGTCGTCGTCTGGCCTACGCTGTTCGAACGACGTCGTCGCATCGTGCTCGGATCGTCAATGATGGCAATCAACGGCAAGATTCAGCGGGAAGGGGCGGTCGTTCATCTTGTTGCCCAGCAGGTGTTTGACCTGACGTATGACCTATCGGGTCTGGCGGATCGTGACACGGAATTCAAACTGCCGACTGGACGTGGAGACGAGTTCGCACACGGCTCGCCCGGCAGCCCGGATTCACGGGATCGCTCGAAGCCGACAGTTCAACCGAGGGACATTTTCATACCCTTATGCCGAGTTCGGCATAAGGGAACTTATCCCGAGTCCGAAACTATGCCGAGCCCATTCCCTAAAGCCCGAGATTTCCGGTAATCAAGGATTAAAAGCTCGGCATAATTTGAACGCTTTGGAAGACCGGGTATGCCCGAAGCGGAAATCTTTGTCTGCATCCGTTACTCCGAAAGGCATTCTGCAGCCCCCTTGTGTATAGACATTGGCGCACGCTATTAGCGAACGAACAGTAGGAGATGCTATGAACAGCAATCTTAAAGAGCTATCGTTTCAACAGGTTGATGTTTTTTCCTCGGAGCGAATGGGTGGAAATCCACTTGCGGTGGTAGTGGATGCGGACGATCTTGATACATCAACGATGGCCAAGTTTGCCAACTGGGCCAATCTAAGCGAGACGACCTTCCTCCTAAAGCCGACGGTCCCGGATGCTGATTATCGCGTCAGAATTTTCACGCCGCATCAGGAGCTACCCTTTGCCGGACACCCGACTTTGGGTAGCTGCCACGCATGGCTGACCTTGGGCGGAAAGCCAAAGCAGCCAGTTGTCATCCAGGAATGTGAGGCGGGTTTGATCCGGATCAGAAGAGACGGCGATATCCTCTCATTTCTGGCTCCAGATTTGATCAAGACTGGACATATCGATAACGATCTAATGAAACGAGTTATGAGCGGTCTAAGTCTGTCACCTGAGATGATAGTCGATGCGAGTTGGGTAGACAACGGTCCCGGTTGGATGGCCTTGCTCCTGAAAAGCAGAGACGATGTCCTACGTGTCCGTCCGAACTACCAGAGTATTTCCGGACTAAGGGTAGGCCTGATTGCACCATGTTTGGGGGACGTCGATGGCGTGGATTTCGAGGTCCGCGCCTTCACCGCCGCTGGTTACGAAGACCCAGTCACTGGTAGCCTAAATGCGGGTTTGGCAAAATGGCTCATTTCCGCAAATCTCGCCCCGCCTTCATACATCGCTGCGCAAGGGACGGTCTTGGGCAGGTCAGGGCGGGTACATGTCCGGCTCGAATCTGAAGATATTTGGGTTGGCGGCAATGTCGTTACCTGCATAAACGGAAAAGCTATCCTCTAAGACAGTCATCGACCTGAGGCCGATGACTGCAATTGGCGCTTTCCTGCCTACTGAAAGTTCCTCGATAATTGGTGGGGTCGGCATGGACGTCGCGGCCCTCACCGCGATGTCCCTAGCTCCGGCAGGGATCAGAGTTTGTCTAAAAACGCCAATAGCTTGTCGCCAGCCCTGAACCGGCCAGGCGATTGTCCATTATACGGATCGATCTTGGCTAGAGCGGCCTCCTTGATTGCAAGATGGGCATGTAAGTATGGCTGTGTGGACCGCGTCGACTCATGGCCGAGCCACAATGAGATCACCGTGCTGTCGACACCGGCGTCCAGCAACTCCATCGCCGCGCTATGTCGAAGGACATGGGGTGATATCCGCTTTGATCGTAACGACGAGCAATGCTTCGACGCCTTCAACACGTATTTTGCCAGAAGATACTGAACGGCATCAGGGCTCATCCGACCGCCGTGAACGGTCGGGAAAAGAGCATTGCCGTTCCCAACCGGTGGCTCGTCCAACCAGGCCTTGATCGTAACATTGAGCATTCTGGTTATCGGCGTCTGTGAACAGGCACGGAGCTCTGACCTGTTTCGGCTCCGAAGGTTGACCCCGATCTACACGATCTAACGTATTGTTCGGGCGCTGCAACTTTCATGCGCGACGGGGTCGACGTTCGGCGCCGGTGATGGGGTCAACAGCCGCGCCGAAACACACCCCGTTGCGATAAGCGCGCCATCAGAGGCGGGAACCTCGAATTCGATATCTTGCGACGGATTGTCCACGTCGATGAGCGTGCCGTCTATGGAGATCGTCATAAATCGGCTTTCGGCGTCCGGCCAGATTGAGATTGTCATCGACTTCTTCCTTCCTCGGCCATTTCTTTCGAAACGGTTCTAAACATCGGCATTTCGGCGGGTGCGATCGGAGGAGCATGCAGCACGAGCCGGCCGGCAGGGCGCATAATCGCCTCCCAGTCAATTTCCCACCCGTTCAATGCGGACATCAATGCCAGTCCCATCGCTTGCCCAACTGCCGGCGCGACCGCATTTCCAATCTGATCGGCAACGCTTCCCAACCCACCGACGAATTCCCACTCATCCGGGAGGTCCTGCAGCCTGGCGCGCATCCGGTTCGTAAGGCCGGGGACGAATCCTTCGGTTCGGGCATCCTCGTCCGTCGGCGCGGTTTTCGCCGGAGGCGCATAAGAGACGCCGTTTTTCAACGCGCGGCGCGCTTCTCCGTTCTTGGCGCTGCCTTGATATCCGCGGATCGTGTCGGCCAGCGCCCCGACGCCGATCTGCCTGCCAAAACGATCAAACGCGGCCCGCTCCCGCATTGTACGGATCCAGTCCTGCGCACCAGTCCATCCGTTCGCGCCCATCAGGTCAGCCAGAACGTCGCCCATGTTCTTCGCCTTCTCCGGAAACTTCGGTGGCATTCTGAAGGCCCCCCCCAAGTCCTTGCGGAAACCGACGATCATGATGCGTGATCGGTCCTGCGCGACGCCGTAGTCACGCGTATTGATGCGATGGATTTCCGTGTGGTATCCCGCCTTGGACAGCTTGCGCAGGAGCTCGGCGACATAGTCCGCGTGCCGTGCATGAAGCAGACCCTCGACGTTCTCGAACACGAACGCCTTGGGCAAGACTTCCTTCACGGCGCGTACGCCTTCCATCAAAAGGTCGTTCTGGTCTTTCCGGCCCTTTTTCTCGCCCACCGTCGAGAATGGCGTGCAGGGGAGGCCGCCCGCCAGAAGATCGACGCGACGGCGGTAGGACGTGAAGTCGACCTTCCGGACGTCAACATCGATTACGTTCCACCCCGGCCGGTTCTTTCGGAGCGTGGCCACGGCGTTTTTGTTATTTTCGATCAGTGCAACATGTTGAAATCCTGCCCGTTCCAGACCGAGTGCGAGACCCCCGGCTCCCGCGCACAGCTCAAGGACGCGTGGACCATCGTTAGGCAGCGTGGTCAGCGGCGTGCGGCGACGGCCATCGAACTGGGCTCTGTTCCTGCCCGAAAACGGCATCAGAGAGCTGATCTCAAACGCACCGACCTCGTTCACGCGCCCGGCCGAAAGATCTGCAAGCACGCGATGAGCGCGGCCGATCCAGTAGGAAGCCGTTTGCCGGTCCGTGGTGGCACGGGAGGATTGCTCCTTGCCGAACAAGGATTCGAGCTCGGCAAGCAGGCCGGCGGCTTGATCACGAAGACTTGCCTGAACAGGCGCGGATCCTTGGCTACGCTTTGTGAAGTGGCGCCGCACCTCGTCGGTGAAGGAAAGCATCCTCTCTTCAAACGAGGCGACCACAGCCGTCACCTGCTTCCGCGCCGCGGTCGCCACCATCTTCCTGTTATGAGCGGCAGTCGTCTCCTGGACCGTCAGCTTTGCAGCGGCGAGCCTTCGTCGTATTGAGGCGACGTCCTTGGTGTCGATCTGGGCGCCGATCTGCATTCGCTCAAGGGTTTCGTGTCGGGCGTCGGCGTCGGCAGCAACGAGGGCCTTCATCACTGGAAATGACGCCCGAGCCTTTCGCAGGACGTCTTCCGATCCTTTTAGGGTTCTCGCGAATCCCACATAGGTGGATAGCTCCACTGCAGGGAGATTGCAGCGCGCCTTCAAGAACGCTTTGGCCTCCGGCACCGTGACGGCTTCCATTAGTTTTTCGACTTCGGCCGCCATCTGCAGGACCTTGTCGGTCATCTGCTCCTGAAGCTGAAGGATGCGGTGGCGCGCTGCGGAAAGTGCCCGTGCCTTGACGTCGATATCGGCCATACGGAGTGTCCCAATTTGGGACGAACTTACGACATCAAATCTTTCAGCGTCGGTAATCGTATTCGTAAAATGTGAGCAATCTCAGAGGATTCGGATAGCATTCTGCTTTCGGAAAAATGAGTACATGCGATGTAAGGTGTCGCGCAGGTCACGGGGACAATTTACCAAACGTGACAGCCGGTGCCTCACCATCGCGGAAAGGCGCCACCCCAAATCGGATGGCGCTACGTGCTACGATGTCAACAACCTCGACGGGCAGCGCTAGGATGCCACGGAGTACGAAGGCCCGTAGTTTCTTATCGCGCCATAATTCCGACCAAGCTTCCGCGAGTTCGCTCGTGCGGCCGACATGTTCAATGCCCTTGATCAATTCGGCGGCCTGTATGCGATCCTGGACGTCCTTGCCCGCATCGCCGGACAGGCCGCGCATCTGGCTGATGGTCGCCTTGTGCAGCGCGCAGCGAACAGGATCGGGGACGACGACGGCCACGCCTTCCTCGAAGAGCAGCGCCGACCGGATCGGGTTCTTGATCAGGAACTCCATGAGATCGAGCGGTTGGAGAGTGGCGCCCGGCATGTTCGGAATCACCAAGGGCGCTCGTCGGTCGCGGTAGGAGTTCTTGTGCGCGGTCAGGAGGTCGACCTTGTACCGCCCGGCATTCTCATAACGCCTCGGTCCGGCGATTGGATAGTTCGAATTGAACTTCGGCGCGAACGATGGATCGACCGCCGTCAGGATGTCCTGGAAGTCTTCCAGCTTCTGTCCGGTATGGCCGACGTGAAGCGCGATCTCCCGATCCTGGGCAAGGTCGATGTCTAGCGTGCGATGAAGGTCACCGCTCAGCTTGACGCCCAGGATGCCACCGTAGGCCTGATACGCGACGGAACCGACGAGGATGGCGCCTGCCTGGAACAGGCCCGCACGCTGGAAGGCCTGTGCAAGCCTGCCCTCCATGGGATCAGGCGCCGGCAGCCCGGCCCGACGCAGCATCGAGGCCGTTTCCTTTTGAAGCTTGTGACGCGCATGCTCATGGCGATGGCGTTCGACCAGCGCGTCGACCTCTGGATCGCCTACAACTCCGGCGTAGCATGACCGTCGTCCGCTTGGCGCCGTGGGGTCGCGCATGACATGGTACCAGTACTCCTTGTCGCCGCGCTTCAGCTTATGAAAGGTTCCCCTATCGGGAAAGCGAGCGTTGAACGCCTTCTCATGCGCGCTCTCCACGAGATCGGCGAAGGCGATGCTCAACAAAGGTACCAGCGGCTTCATAACGATCCTTGATAGTCATCTGCCAAATGTTTAGCAAGTTTGCTCGTTGCCTTTGCTGAAGCAAATGCTTTTGTGTCAAAGGGCACGCTGGTCGGTCCGGCAACTACATATTTCGGATCGTTGGCTGCGTGAGACAATTTGAGCGAAAGAAGCCGATACCCAATTTATCTGGCGACCTCCAAAATCTCTCTTGACTTTGCGCGCGGTGTTCATATTTTGTTCTCCATGTTTGAGCGCCATTGGATATCGCGAATACGTTGAACGGCTAACCGTCGAAGGGCGGATGCAGTCAGTTTTTCGTATTCGAGGTAATCGAAATGAGCCAATCGCGTATTGAAATGCCGGCGGCCCTTTATGGTGCGTACGCCGAAGCCAATAGCAACTTCTTCTATCCACGCGGCACCGTCAGGTGTTCGGCTTTTCCAATGTTTCGCTCTCACATTGCGAGGGATTTGGGCTGCCTGCTTGATGTCGACCGCCATGTTGTCGCATGGCTTTGTCTGCCCATCGAACTTCATGCCGATTTCGGCCCTCACGTTCCAGATTTTATGGTCGATTTCGACGATGGCTCCAGGGTTTTCATGGACGCCGTCGATCGAGAAGGAAATCCCTCCGTGTCCGAGGCTGCCGCCATTGCGCGCGTTCACCATCGCTTCGTGAGCAAACAACAGATCGAATCCGGATACCGCCTTCAGAATGCGCGCGACTTGCTGCGATACGCGAACTTCAAGACACCATTGAATGACAGGGTGAGACTTCTCGCCGCGCTTGAGGAGGCCGGGTCCCTCAATATCGGCGAGTGCTGGCACTTGTTCCGCGAGATGCCAGCCATGACCGGCATTGCGTCGATGATCCTCAACAGGATGATTGAAACCGACCTTGACGAAGCGCCGATCGGACCAGAGTCCGTTCTCCGCCGCTATCAGCGTTAAGGAGGGGATGATGGAACGTCTCAAGCGATATCGCGCCCCCGTGGAAAAGACCTTGCCAGCCTCACATACACCCTCGCCATCGAGGAAGCCCTCGAGACGATTCCAAAGGAACTGCCAGTTCCCCTCTGGATCGTGCGTCTGCCGAAAGGGGCATTCGAACCCGACTATGTCGGCGCGACAATGCTACTCATGAAGGAAAGGGAAGAGGGCATGCGGTTCGAGGTGTTGACTCCGGACAGCGACAAAAAGGGCCGCCTCGAATTCGACTTGGTGATTCATCGCACCGCTGAAAGAATGCCGTCCGTTGTTATCGTCGAAAACGAGATCGCCATCCCGCCGGCTTTGTCGGCGGCATGCGATGGCGAGACGTCTGTTTCCCCCGTACTCGCCAGCCACCTGCGACAGGTGGCATTGACCGAGCTTTCGGTCGAACTCACGAAAGAGCTGTCGGAGGAGTTGCTTCGACATCCTCTCGAACTTGTCTTCGCGGCTATGCGGCCGGGTAGGTCGGGAGCGACAATCCTCGATCGGGTCAGTCGTATCCAGCAGGCGAAGTCAAAGGGTCCGCCGAGGATTGAGGAGCTTGGTGGTTATGGCGAAGCCAAAGTCTGGGCGCTGCAGCTTGTTGGCGACATCGGCGCCTGGCGGGAGGGCAAGCTCGCGTGGAATGACATCGACGCCGGCCTGATGCTCAGCGGACCTCCCGGTACAGGCAAGACACTTTTCGCGGCAGCGCTTGCCCGCTCATGCAATTTGAACTTCATCGCTACCTCCGTAGCCACCTGGCAGTCGCATGGCCACCTCGGAGACCTGTTGGGCGCGATGCATCGATCGTTTGCGGCGGCGCGAAAAAACACCCCTGCTTTGTTGTTCGTCGACGAATTCGACAGCATCGGCGATCGCGGCAAGTTTTCACATGCAAATGCTACTTACAGCGTACAGGTCGTCAATGGACTGTTGGAACTCCTCGACGGCAGCGACCGGCTTGAAGGCGTGGTTGTCGTAGGCGCTACCAACCATCTGGAGAAGATCGATCCCGCCTTCCTCCGTCCTGGACGTCTGGGAAAGCAGGTTCGCATCGGCCCGCCGGGGTTCGCCGATCGCGTAGGGCTCGCGAGATTCTATTTCGGAAGTGATCTTCCGGACGCTTCTGCCGAGAGCATCGCGGTAGCAATGGATGGCATGACTGGCGCCGACTTCGCAGGGTTGGCGAAGGAAGTGCGTCGTCGGGCGAGAATGTTGGCAGCACCGATCGATGCTGATTTGGTGCTGTCCTGTCTTCCGAAATCGATCCCACTGACCGGACAGGATCGTTGGGTATCCTGCGTCCACGAAGCGGGGCATGCGGTCGTGGGGGTATCGATCGGGTATGGTAAACTGGAGGGCGTGGGCGTCGTCCGCGATGTACGAAAGCACTCGACTCATTCCGGGGCCGCCGTATTCCAGAAGAAGCGGGTGACGTTGACTTCCAAGCAGCAATACCTGGATGAGATCTGCATGCGGATGGCGGGGCTGGCGGCGGAAAGAGTCGTTATCGAAACGTCGTCAGACGGTGCCGGCGGACGCGAGACGTCAGATCTGGCGGAAGCAGCCGACTTGGCGACATTGATGATCGTTGAATACGGTATGGGAGGAAGACTACAGTACGCACGCTCGGCCTCGGCGACAGATAGAGACCATTTGCGAAGGGAAAGCCCGGAACTCGGTCGAGAGGTATCTGACATCATGGCTGGTCAGCTTCGACGGGCGATGTCGGTGCTGACCGGTAAAAGGACCTCGCTTGAAGAGGTCGCAAGACGTCTTGGTGAGGATGGTTATCTTGAAGGCAATGTGGTCGTGTCCATCGTGGCACAATATGACGGCATCGAGAGCGCAAGCTAACGGAAAGCACACACGTTCTCGAACGGACAAAGAGGCTGAAGCTCTTTGGCACGCTACGCTTACGATACGGGCGTCTAGCCGCAACGCGTTGGATACGGGGGATGACCGGAATGCGCCGTCAACTCGGCCATTCAGGCAGCCGAGGCGATTTCCCAAAAGCTGCCAGCCCGGAGGCGGCCGTCGACCTGCACGATGGTGGCGATTGACTTTGAGCTGAGTAGCCAAAGCACATCCTCGGCGCCAGCATGATCACCTTACCGCTAGCTCGTTTGTACCCGTCAGGCTTGCGGTCAATGCAACGACAGCGTCCTCCTCACACTTCGCGCACGCGAAGAAGAGGCGTAGCAGCAAATACCCAAACGGCGAAAAAGCACAGAGTGACTGGTATTCAGCTACGTAACCGTGGAGGCAGGCTGGCCTTGAAGGCTTGGGCTTACAGCAGAGGACATCGATTGCTTCGGTACTTTCGTTTTCATAAATACGACCGCCAAGGGATCACCTGTTGCTAAGGCGGACAAGTCAAAATGCATAATTTGTCTAAGAGTTATGCATTTTTAGAGCTGCGCGGATAAACTCCTGAAATTCTCTCGAGCGACGAATTGCCCTAAGAAGCTCTTGTTCTAGGGCGGGGTCGCTCGACGCCGGCGGTGGCCAAGTACTCAGGAGGCTTGACATCCGCAGGCGCATCTTCCCTGAAAGCGGCACCTTTCCAGCCAGAATTTTCGACAAATGACCTTGGTGGACTTTCAGCAGATTGGATAGCTCGGTCTGAGACATTAGCGTCTCGCGCCGTTTGCTCTCGACCTTGCGAGCGATCTCGGGAATCTTGCCATTCATATGCATTGCATATACAATTCCAGCTATGCTCGCTAGATCGAATCCTATTCCCCGTTTCCTTCCCGATGACGAAGTCGTGCCAGGCGTACGTTTTGGTCTGAGCGGTTGGGCAGGCAGCCCAGCGTATTGGGTCAAGATGGCGGAGTTCGAAGCCGACGATCCCGAAGACTACGTCAGCCCCAAAGGCACGCCGCTGGCCGAAGATGTGGCGTTTTGCCTGCTGGGCGGATACGGCGTGAAGATGGAACTCAATCGTGCCGCATGGGAGCATCTTTATGAGGCCGGCGTCTATTCCTCTGATCCGGTCCCTTCTCGCCAGGAGATCGAGGAACTGCTCAGCGTGCCGCTTCTAGTAGAGGGAAGACGGCACAAATACCGCTACCCTCGGCAGCGGGCTGATCGGCTCCATGTTGCTTTAAACTCGATCCGCGAGCGCCCACCGCAGACCGACAACCACCAGATCTTTCGCCAACAGCTAATGGAATTACCCGGTATTGGACCAAAGACGGCGTCCTGGATAGTCAGGAACTTTTTGGGGAGCGATGATGTCGCCATCCTTGATGTTCATGTTCTTCGGGCGGGTACACTTATGGGACTGTTCTCTGAAAAATATAGCTTGCCGAAAGACTACGAAGCTCTCGAAAAGAAATTTCTCGATTTTGCGAGGGCGATCGAAGTGAGGGCGTCACTTCTTGACGCAATTATGTGGCGGGATATGCGTATACTATTCAGTTAACCTGTTTACCTTCTGTCGAGCGATCTCCTAGAATTGGCAATGGGGGCTTGATTCGATGGCTGGCAAGAGCAAACAAAAGACTATTCGTCAGAGCGCCGAGAATTCGAACGCACCGAAGCCGTCGGTTGGCAAAGATGCTGCGGGATTTGGTCTGGGCGGATTTGAGGGCGCTGATCGATGCGATATCCGCATTGATACAGACCTTGAAGGGATACGCCTCCCTGCGCTTTCCGGCCTCGCAAAGGGCGATGTTCTCCGGATTGCCACGGAATTTGTGGGCAGGCATCCAATTGCAGTCGCGATCAGATCCGACGAGATGATCGTTGGCGCGCTCGCCGCATTTCAGAACTACGCGAATTTCCTCGAATGTCTCCAAAGCGGAGTGAAGTACGCCGTAACCGTCACTCAACTCGGCCAAGGTCATTGCCACGTCATCGGTGGACGTACGGCATGATCATTGTCGGCGGTGTCTATCGTGAAGAATGCGTCCGCCCTCATTGGTCGCGGATCTTTGGGTCGGCCGGGCGCGCCGCCGTGGCGTTGTCCGCGCTGTCGCAAGGCTCTCACCTCGTGGCCCATGCTTATAGCGGGTGGGCAGAGGATGTGCGGCAGACCATGCACGGACTCGGAGTGACGACGGATCTTAGCGAGATCACCTACGATATTGCGTTTCACTACTTCCATCCACTTTCCACGTCGGAACTTGTCGGAGCGGCTGACAGTCCGTTGCCTCCACTTTCTGCAAATGGCGACGTCGTCCTGAGGTTTGGTATGGTGGAGGGCGATGCTATCATAACCGCAAGGCGCGCGGTTTATGATCCCCAGCACCCTTCGTCTGCCCTCCTTTTCCACGTCAATGGCTCTACAGCAAAAGAACTTGCGGTGGTTCTCAATGAGGTGGAACTCGAGTATGGCGCCGGCAGCAGTGACATCTGGAACTACGAACTCGCGCGCCAACGCTTCAACGCCGACGTCATTGTGGTCAAGCGCGGCCCTTTTGGAGCCGTTGTCATGCAGCCAGGCGGCAACATACAAATTCCAGCTTACCGATCGGAAGCTGTTTTCAAGCTGGGCTCAGGCGACATATTCAGCGCTGTCTTCGCTCACCTGTGGGGCGAACGCGAATGGCCGGCGGTGAAGGCCGCCGATTTCGCCTCGCGGGCGGTCGCCCGCTATGTGTCAACACGTGGGACGCAAGTTTCGCTTGAGGGGCTTGAGGATCTGGTTCCTTACGCCATTGGACAAGCGGCCGGTCGAATATACATCGCCGCGCCCTTTTTCACGCTGTCGCAGAGATGGCTCGTCGATGAGATGCGTGACTGCCTGTCGATGCTCGGTGGAGCGACGTTTTCGCCAATTCATGACGTGGGTGCTTTCGGTGGCTCCGATTACATCGCGGGTAAAGACTTGGATGGACTGCGGTCCTGCAATACGGTCCTCGCCATCGTAGACGGAGAGGATGCCGGAACCTTATTCGAGATCGGCTATGCTAGAAGTCTCGGAATTCCTGTTGTGGCTCTCGCGGAAGCACCGCGACCCGAGAGCCTGACAATGTTGGAGGGAACTGGCTGCACGATAACCGACGATTTCACCACGGCAGTTTACGGCGCGGTCTGGAGTTCTCTGAGATGAGGGCACTCTTGTTCTCGGGTGGGTTAGACTCTTCTGCCCTAGCATGGTGGCTGAAGCCAGAGGTCTGCGTTACGATTGACTACGGCCAGCGTGCAGCCAAAGGCGAGGTTGCAGCGTCTTCCGCATTATGCAGCCAGATTGGTCTCGAGCACCGCGTAATTCACGCAGATCTCTCGTCGCTCGGATCGGGCTCAATGGCAGCGAAGACGGTAGCGGACGGCGCGTCGGCCGAAGAGTTCTGGCCCTATAGAAATCAGATGCTGGTGACACTCGCGGCCATGAAACTCATGCCCGAGGGGATCACGGAAATCATCCTTGGTTCCGTATCGACGGACCAGCACGCTGATGGAAAGGCGCCCTTTCTGAAAGCCCTCGATCGTACCCTCTCGCTACAGGAAGGACATTTGCGGGTCACGGCGCCGGCGCGACGGATGTCGACAAGGATGCTTTTGCGCACATCAGGCTTTCCATACGACCTGATCGGCCTCACCTTTTCTTGCCACGTCCATGAATATGCGTGCGGTCAGTGCAATGGTTGCCTGAAGCACCGCGAGTGCGTGGAGACGGCCTATCCGCATTCAGAAAGAGGATCCGCCTGATGGCAGGGTATGCACCTAAGGGTATCCGCCAAGCCGCGGCTAGCCGGAGGCTGGTCGTATTGGAGGACGGCTGTAACCTTCGTTTCAATGTCGATCTTGTCGGTGTTAGGCTGGACCAAGTCCACGGCGTTGAAACAGGCGATGCGCTGCTTGTCCAAATCTCTCAGAATGGAAAGTGGCGCAGTCTTGTTTGCGTGACGAATGGCGGCCGGGTCGTCGGGACACTGGCAGCCTTTCAGGGACTCGCGCAGTTGATCGCCTGCGTGGATAACGGAGCACGTTACATTGCGGTTGTCGAATTTGCTTCCGCTACTCGTTGCTCGGTAGAGGTCATACGAGCATGATTATCGCTGGCGGTACGTATCTTGAACGCTGTCAGTACCCAAAATGGGAGCGCTTGTTCGGATCGGGTGTGCGCGCAGCCATCGCAGCTAGCGGGCTGTCTGAAGGCACGGTGCTCCACACTTATGTGCCGAACATCTGGAAGAGCGACGTCGAGGCGACCCTCTCCAGTTTCGGCATCATCGGGGAATTGGTGCAAACAAGGCACGAGCTAATCTTCGAGTATCTCGACACGCTGCAGAAGTCCTCCATTCCAGAAATTCCTCAAGATACGAAGCAAGAAAAGCCCCTCACTTTGAAAGGTGAGGTCGTTCTGCGTTTTGGGTTCATGGAAGGAACTGCCAAGGTCGAGGGCCGTACAGTTGTTTACGACCCACAAAACTCTTACGCGAAATTCCATGCGAATGGTTCGACTGCAGATAGATTGGCAATGATCCTTTCGGAGGAGGAGCTTCTCGGTTTCGGCGGCTTGGGCGATGCACTTCAAACAGATGACAATCTCGCAGCGGCAGCGCAAAATATTTTTGATAGCAAGCCTTCTCCCCAAGTCATCGTAACAAAGGATCGGTTGGGAGGACTTCAGGTATTTTTTGGTGGGTCTCCGATCGCGATAAAGAGCTACGCCGCCGAAAGTTATTTCCGTATTGGCGTCGGGGACGTTCTTGCAGCGGCTTTCGCGCATGCATGGGGCGAGCTTGGTTTGGAGCCTGTGGAAGCTGCAGACTTCGCAGCACGAAGCATTGCCTTCTTTGCCGAGGATGCTCGGTTACCGCTACTTCCACCGTCGCGGCTATCTGATCTTCGCCATAGTCGCAAAGTTGGTGATGATTTGCGGCTCCTCGGTGTTGGACGCTTTGAGGCGAAATCGCTCGTCATGCAGACTGAGATCCTGATCAGGAGTTTCGGCGGCTCGACCGCGTTTACTTACTTCGACTGGGAAGGTGAGATCCGCGCGGAAGGGCCTATTGACCTGCTCATCATCGGATCTAGCGAGAGGCCCGCGATCAGTGACGAAATACGCGCGCGGGTAGGAGAGCCAAAGGTAGTGTTCTGGCCAGAGCAAGACCGACGGGTGGTTCAGTCTTATTTTCCCGCATCACGCATAGCAGGTGACTTCCCCAGTGCTCTATATCACGCTATGCGGAGCCCATTACCATGACGACAATTCGACCATCCCGGAAGCCATTGCCTCGCGCGGTCGAGAAGCGTCCGCATGGCGCGCCAGGACCAACTGAGTATGAGGTGATGGTCCGCGATACGCAGGCCCGCTGGATCAAGTTCATCGAGTTTATCGATGCAAAAGCACATCCGATGCGAGTCTTTCGAGGGTGCGGCTCTGAGGCGCACGAGTTCATTCCGACCGTCGGGCGACCGCCGGCCGTGTACTCGACTCTACACGAGGAGAGGGTCTTTCGCGCCTTCCAGCAATCAGCGGGGCCAATGTTCCAACTTCCTATAACGGGTGACTGGAATTGGCTCGCGGTCGCCCAGCACCATGGACTTCCAACTCGCCTGCTGGATTGGACCACGAACCCCTTGGTTGCCTGCTATTTCGCGATCTCAAGTGGTAGGCAAAACGAAAACGCGGTCGTCCATACGGTCAATATTCCGTCCGAGGATATAGTAGATCCAATAAAGGATCCGGATCCCTTCTCCATCGATCGCGTGATGTTTCTCGTGCCAGCGAAATCGGCTCCGCGGATCGTAAATCAGCGTGGCTTGTTTTCAGTTCACAATCGGCCGGATAAGGCATGGCTGCCGGAGAATGCTGACAAGTTCGTCATTCCGGCCAGTATGCGGTCAAGGTTTCGACGAACGCTCTTCAAGATGGGCATCGATCAAAGTCACATCTATCCGGATATCGGCGGTCTCTGCGAGACATTGAAGTGGCGCTATATCGAAAGGATCGGCATTGGCACTCCGATGATCGGGTGACGGAATGGATAACAAAAACCAAATATTGCGCCGGAAAATCGTTGAGGCCGTGCAAGCGATGGACCATCAGGACACGCAGGCCTGGTCGGATCTCGACCTGCTTTCGACATCAACGCAGATCGACACAGTAGAGACCTTCGAGAATGAGATCCGGTTCGACGGGGATCAGTTTGAGGGCCCTCTGACCTGGTATGTTGTCCTGCGCTACGGAATGAACACGGATGACCCGCTGGAGACGTCAGAAAGTTTTCCGGGGACCTTCCACGGTAGGGTAGTTGAATCCGACCCAGTCATCGATGACATGACCGTCGATACGTCGTCATTCCATGGTGAGATTGCTGATGACGATGCCTCTGATTTTTAGCTCTGGCGGCATGAACCGCGCTGCGCGCTGGGTAAGTCTTGCAGCTTTCATTGGGTGCGTGCCAGCGGCGAACTGGCTCATTTCGCACTTTGGAACGGTTTGTGTTCCGAATGGCCCTTGCCGCCTGTTCCGTTCACGACAGTACCCAGTCAGATCGTCACGCTCGGACAGAGCAATGCCGTGGTTCGCGTGCGTCACGCACCTGTCCTGCACTTCATCGCCTCGGCGATGGCGCGGGGTGGGTTCAGCGGCGGTCCCGCGTTGGACGCTTCAGGTGTCGCACTCGGGCTGGTGACTGAGAGCCTTGGGAACGACGGGACGCCGGTTGAGACCGGCTACATGAGCCTGTTGTCGATCGAGCCGGCAGTCGATCTTGCAGCCGAAAAATTTGGGCATGACTTCTACGGCGGACCTTCCGGTCGCTACGAAGATACACTGTTCGCAGCCAAATTCTCGGACCCGTCCAGCCAGTCCCTAAGCTCCTTCATTCATGACGCGGGCGTCTATGAGTACGATGACGATCGCGGCGTGTTTGTCGAAATCGACTGCCAGGACGAGGCACTGCTGGCGGAGGCGGTTGCAGTATTCCACGCGGTGACGCTAATCACGCGTCAGGAGGCTGTCGAATATACCGCCCTCTTTGTTCCGGATGACAACCCGCCGGCAGCATTGCTGGCAGAGGTGGGAGAGGCCGTTGCCGCTGTTTTCGATCGGGCTGGTTATAGGAAGATGGCGTCCGTAGGCAGCCCGTCGCTGCTCAAGAAGAAGGTGTGACAGATTTCGTGGTTTGTCCGTGAAATCGGCGGGCGGCTGTAGTTAGCCGCCCTTCTGCAAGAGATTCAGGTTCAAGGTTCCGCACCCACAGCGCAAAGCTTCCTTCTTGCCGCGATCGGGAGCCACGAAATACATCTCGCCGCAGGTGGTGCAGCCAAACGAACTGGTGAATCCGCGGAACGCGGCGACCACAGGTGTGAAATCCTCTTTCTGGAGGTCGGCCCACTCGTTGAAATGAACGGCCGTATTGATCTGCCAGTTGTCGTAGCCGGTCTTGGTCTTCGCCTCGGTGTAAGCTGCCTCGATCGCGCTGATCCGCTCGACAACATCCTTCTGATTCCAGGAGTTGGCCGCGACCTTGGCCCTTTTCAGCAGGTCACCCAACGTGCTGGTCGCGTTGGGGAGAAGATCGCCCAGCGCGAACTGTGCGTCACCGCGAAATTCGACGCTCGCACGCAGGCGGTCGCAAGCCTCCTTGGCGAAGTGCTCGAGGTAGTGGCGCAGCAGCGCCGCCGCGGCTCGTACGTCATTCTTGACGAGATGCTCTTCCAACTCGGTCCAGACGTCGCGATCGTCCCATTCGGTCGGTCCGAGATCCACGGTCCAGGTCCGGAAGTGCGCGAAGTTGCGGCCTTTTATCAGACCCTCCGACTTCATATGCCGCAACCAGATCTCGTCGTGGGTCGTGAAAATGAACTGCGTGTTCGGGAACATCTCCTTGAGGAGCGTGCAGACCTGACGTCGATGTCCGGAGTCGACCGACATCAGGACGTCGTCGAGGACGGCGAACGTGAAGGTCTGGCCGAGCAGGTGGTTCATGAGCGCGAGATAGAGGCAAAGCCCCATCCCGTCCTGATGACCCTCGCTATGATAGGCGCCCGGAGGAAAATGACCGCGACCATAGAAGTCCACGTCGAAACCTAGCTTCCCGATGGAGGGTATCAGCTTCGCCGAAAACGCCTTCTCATCGTCCTCGTTGATTTTGCGATAGTAGCTTGCGAACGCCGACTCGACGTCCTTGTAGATTTTTTCGAGAGCGCCCGTAGTCACGGTGCCGTAGGTATCCGAGACTTTCGTTGCCCGATCTGCGCGGACCCGGCCGGCCGCGTGTTTCTGTCGGGCTTTTCGGTAGTTATTCAGTCGTTCATGCGCGAGGACAAGGAAGTCGCGCGCCGCATCCTGCTTGGTAGGCTCCGGAATTGCGGCAATCGCAGTTGCCAGCGCGGTTAGCGACGGCTCCAGGTCCGGGACGCTGTGGACCGTGGTCAGGATCGCACGGGTGTCGTCGAGCGGCAGGAGCTTCTGGAGCTGCTGGTATCGGGCGCGAAGAGCAACCCTGAACTCAACGAGCGCGCTGGCGTCGATCTTCGGTGAGAACAAGCCGGCGTGCTCGATCATGGTGTTCAAGGCCGTGCCCGCGGCGTGCACCGTATCGAGGATCGGCTTCAGTTCCGCCTCGATCGCAGCGCGTCGTTTGCTGACATCCTCAAGATGCGCGAGCTTTCCAGCCAGGTGACCAGTAAACGCGTCCGGCTCGAACGGGGTGTCGCAGACCGGGCAAGCAGAACCGTCATAGAGCTCCAGGGCAGATTTCAGGAGGGTTTCACGAGACAGACCATCGATGCTGTCCGCGTCCTTGCCGAGCTCGGCCACGTTTGCCTCAGCCGTAGCGCATGCTTGTTCGAAGGGATCCGTTTGGAGCGCCTGCAGCGCTTCCCGTAGCGTCGCGAGGTCGGCTGTCGCCTGAACCTTGGGAACGCGCCCAGGTGCGATTGCCGTGGCGGTCGTCAAGCCATCCTTGAGTGATGTGGCGGCGTCCACGTCGGTAAGCGGCGCAAGACCTAAGATTTCGCGACGAGGATTGACTGAATCCAGGACGGATTTCTTGGAGAGCTGTGGCGTGTCGAGGACAGCCAGCAGATTGGTGATGGAGTCATTCTCTGCCCGTTCGAAGCCAGGCAAGTCTCTGGAGCAGGAATTTGCGATCTTCTGCAGGACGCCGCGCAGCTTCTCGATATCGTCGAGACGCAACAGCGATTGGACTTCCTTTGACCGGTTTCCAGGCTCCGAAAGCACGTACCGGATCAGCTCGCGGCGCGAGAGGACGAATTCTGGATGGAGGTTCACGCTCTCGAAGGCGGCTATAACGTCCTCGTCGGCGGGCTTGATCTGCGGCGCGTTCACCGTTTTCACGGACCGGCTGATCTGCGCCTTCTTGTTACCCAGCGATGGGATGATGACATCGAGTGTAACCGATGCAGCCTCCGGTTTGTTGCGGCTATCGACGTGGGGGCCGTGAGCCTTGACGGATAGACCGCCGGTCCCAGTGCCGGCTAGGCGCGAGATATTGCCCGTGAGAGCGAATTCGATCGCATCCACGATTCCGCTCTTGCCGGTTCCGTTTGGACCACAAGCCGCGAAGTTCTGACCCTTGAGGGTGAGAGTCAGATCTCGAATGCCGCGGAATTCCTTGATATGTATCTTGTCGATCCGGATCATGATGCGTCCGGAAACAGAGCTGCGCGGATCGAAGGCTCGGCAAAGACGCCGTCTTCGAGGACGACCTTGCGGAGTCTGGGGGTCACTTCCTCGAAGCCTTCCTCTGCCTGCAGGACATCAAAAAACTCGCCAAGGATAGTGGCGGCGACAGACTTCACTTTTACTAGCGGCTCGGTCGTGCCGTCATTATTTTCTGTTGTGTCCAATTTTTTTCCCCCAACACAATCAAAGTAGCAGGAAAACCGCTTACCTCAAGGTGACATTCGCGCTTTGGTTGATGCGACACAAGTACGCGCAGTTGTGCGGAACGCGCGTGGAGGGCGCGGCATGAAAGACCGATGTGTCGAAGGCGAAAGCACAGGCCAGGCCGCAAGCTATCTGGGCAATGAGACCACGAAGTCCCAGATGCGCTCGTCGAGATAGTTTTCCGGCCCACCGCGTTCCGGGCCAAGCTTCAGGAGCGCAATCAGACCCTGATTTGAGAGAAGGAGACCTTGGCGCCGAGCGCTTATATGTCTGCTTTTCGCGTTGCGTGTCATTGCAGTGGACTGTCAGCTTCCGTGCCCCTTGCTGTCGAGACGCCGCGGCAGCTTGGCGCCCGCAACTCGGTCGTTCAGAGCAAACGATCGAGTTCCTGAGAGCCGACGGTCTGCTCGGGAGTGACCGCGTCCGAAAAGCGCCAACAAGCAGTCATTGAGATGCGGATGGCAATAATCCATCTCTAACTTGACGTGACAATTCCTGCCTCGCTACCTCTTGACCTCTATTACAAGCGGAAATCCCTCGTCTTCCCACTCCAAAAGACCTCCGGCAAAATAGTAGATGTGGGTGTATCCCCAGGCATGCGCCTTCGCCGACGCAAAGGCGGCATAGTTGCAACGTCTGCCCTGACAATAGAAGGCGAGTTCGTCTTCTTTGCTCGCTACCTTGGCGAGACTTTCCTTTGAAAGGTCGGTGACCAGTGACAAGTTGATGGCTTTTGGCAGATGGCCGTTGTCAAAATTCTGTGGGGCACGCACATCGATGAAGGGCACACCACGGTCGAGCAGCGTCCTCGCTTCCGCAACATCGATCTTTATTGTCTTGGCGACACTGAGTTCGCCTTTCGTCAGCGTCATGAACTTGGCGTAGTCGTCAAAAGCAAGGTCGGTGCCTGCCCCCTCGGGCACGCCGGCCTTGCGCAACCCTTCCTGCAAGCGCGCAATGTAAGGCCTATGATAGCTGAACACGTTGCCATACCAACCAAATGCACTTTCCTGGACCGTGAGCGGATCGACCATCAAGGAGACAGCAAGTTTGTTGTACTTGTCGATCAGCACCTGCACGCCGTCGGTGCGTACGAGATGTCCGTAACTCGATATCATCGTAGCGTAATCCGGCAAGAGATCAGACTTCTTCTCGATCACACGCTGAAAGGTTTGGACGGCTTCGTCGTATTTGCCTTGTGAAAAGAGCGTGATCGCGAGCATACGGAGCGTTGCCTGCGGAGGATGAGGATCAATTCTCATCGCCCGACGCACTTGCTGTTCTGCCTCTGCGGCATGTCCCGTCGAGTTAAGAACACGCGCCATGGTGACGTGGTTGTCGGGATCATTCGGGGCGAGCTTCATCGCCCTTTCGATGGCAGAGAATGCTTCATCATAACGCCCTTGCTCAGCCAGCCGTTGCGCTGATACCGCATAGGCAAGCGGCGTAGGATTCTCCATGGCCTTCGCAAGATTTCTGTCAAGGTTCCGGGAGGCGCTCTCCCTACGGGAAATATTCAAGGATAAGACGCTGGCCCTCCAGTTTGCTGCCGCCAACGACGCATAGGCGCGGCTATAGTTCGGATCGAATATTATCGCCTTCTGGAAGAAAGCGGTGGCCGTCACTGTTTCCGCCTCGTTGTCACGGCGAAGATGCTCCCAGCCCTGAAGCAAAGCATCGTATGCTTGTGGACTCGTCGTTTCTGGGAGTGCTTCGACGCTCTGTTCGGCACTCGTCAGCCTTACAGAAAGCGTCGACACAATCTGCCCTATCACCCTGTCCTGCAGCTTGAAGACGCCGCTCATTTCACCATCATAGCGCTCGGCCCAGAGGTGATGTCCGTCGATCGTGTCGATCAATTGGGCATTGACGCGAACATGGTTTCCCTCTCGACGTACGCTGCCCTCCAGAATGTATTGGACGCCCAGGTCCTTCGCCACCTGCTGCACACTGTTGGACCTGCCTTTGTAGGCAAAGGTCGAGTTGCGCGCGATCACGAAGATGCCAGACAGTTTTGAGAGTTCGGTGATCAGGTCGTCGGTCATCCCGTCAGCGAAATAGCTCTGTTCGCTATCGGAGCTCAAGCTTTCGAATGGCAGGACAGCGATCGAAGGCTTTTTGGGTAGCGGAAAGGCCATATGCGCAACGGAAGCCGCGTCGGCATTCTCGCGCTTCTGCACCAGCCATGCCGCGGAGACGCTTGCTAGGAGTAAAAAGGCCAAAGCAGCCGGCATTCTCCAACGGCGAAAGTTCCTGACGTTGAAGCGCGGGAGCGGGGTATTTCCGTCAAACCTCACCCGGTAGACACGGACAGGCCGCTGGATATTCTTCACATGCTGCTCGCCGATGAATTCCAGCGGCAAATCGAAGTTGCCCTGCAAGTGATCGAAAGCAGTGCCGGATACGAAAAGCCCTCCCGGCTCGCACATTTGTTCAAGCCGCGCTGCGACGTTGACGCCATCGCCCAGCAAATCATCCCCGTCGACGACGACATCGCCAAGGTTGATGCCCATACGGAGAAGAAGTCTATGTTGGGATGCGAAATCCGCTTGGTATGCTGCGGACCTGCTTTGAGACGCGACTGCACAAGAGACAGCGTCGACGACGGAGCCGAACTCCACGATCGCTCCGTCGCCCATAAGTTTCACGATGCGTCCGTGATACTTCTCCAGAAAGGGATCGAAGGTTTCGCGACGCCACGCCTTCATTGCTGCCAGGGTCCCGGCCTCGTCAGCTTCGATGAGTCGCGAATAACCAACAATGTCTACGGCAAGGATTGCAACCAGTCGCCGTTCCGCGCGAACTGCTTCCATAACCATGCTCTCCAGAGGGTGTAGATGGCCTCGCTATTGCTTTACTCAGGGGTGGGGAAATCCCAACCTCTCAACCTCCGAAGGCTACACTCGTTTCCGCGCTCGTGCCAGATTTATTGGCTGGATTGGACCTTGTCGGATTGTCCGCTCAGGGCGGCCAATAACGGACCTTCGCGGCATTATGGAGCAAATGCCACAAAAACCTCTATAGAGAAATTCGCAATTATGTCGTACCCACCACCAGAGCGGGATATCAACTCTGATTCCTCACCGGAAACGGCTCGCTGCATCGCCAGACCGGCCCAAAAGGCGATCCCGCAACCTGGCAGTCGAACCTGGACCTTATCGGGGCGAGTGGTTGTAACTCCCGATTCAGAAACCTAGCTCGGCGTCGGTACCGCCCCTTTTGCTGGCTAACCCTCAGGATAGGAGTATCCTGAGGGGGCTACGTCGAACTCGGCATGGGGGCCGGTATGACAGATCTTCGTGAGTGGCTGGAGTCGCGGGGACTCGGACGCTATGCGGCCGCGCTACTCGCACAGGATATCGAATGCGATATCCTGCCCCAACTGACAGATGCCGACCTCGCGGCGGCCGGTCTGACCGTTGGCGCACGCAAGCGCCTGCTTAAGGCAATTGGAGAGTTGTCCAACGACGACGGCGCGGAGACGCTGCCAGTTTCGCGTCAGGTTGCTCCGGAAGTTGAGCCTGCGGAGCGACGCCAACTAACCGTCCTTTTCTGTGATGTCGTCGGCTCAACTCACCTCGCGGAGACGTTAGACCCGGAAGACCTCCGAGATCTCCTGCTATCATTTCAGAAGGTTTGCGCAGATGTCGTTCAGCGCAACGAAGGACAAATCGGACTTTTCATCGGCGATGGCGTAACCGCGTATTTCGGTTACCCGAAAGCCCAGGAAGATTCCGCTCAGCGTGGAGTCCAGGCGGGAATGGACATCTTGGCAGCGTTGGCGGAGCTCCGGAGTGATGGTCTGGAAGCCCGCTGCGGGGTCCACACCGGCCAGGTTGTGGTTGGTGAAATGGGAGCCGGCGAGAAGCAGCTTCGGGACGGCATAGTCGGCGAAGCACCAAATATTGCGGCACGCCTGCAAGGTTTGGCGCCGCCGGGCAGCCTCGTCATGAGTGACGCAACCTTGCGCCTCGTCGAAGGCCTCTTCGAGGTCGAACCGCTTGGGCCGCGGGTGCTCAAGGGCGTCAGCGCGCCGACCGCAATCTACCGGGTGCTGCGCCCCAGTAGCGCACCCAACCGGTTCGAAGCCAGAACTGGCCGATTCTTGACCTCCCTCATCGGCCGCGAGGCCGAACTAGACTTTCTCACCAAGCGTTGGCAGCACGCGATGGAAGGCGAAGGCGGGGCGGTGCTTCTGCAGGGAGAAGCCGGCATTGGGAAATCTCGTTTGTTGCAGACGCTTCGTGCGCGGCTTAGCGAAACGCCGCACTTCGAGATTGTCTTCTATTGTTCTCCTCAACATCGGAGCAGCGCTCTCTGGCCGGTCATCCAGCAATTCCATCGGGCGCTGGCGTCGACCGGCAAACAAGGCACCGGGGAACCGTGGGAGCGCTTACGACAGTTTCTCGCTGACCTCGATCTGGATGTTGCCGAGGTAGCCGAACCGCTTGCCAAGCTTCTGGGCCTACCTTTTGAACTGGGGACGCACACGACGCCCTCGGATGCTGAGCAGGTGCGTCGGGCCGTCTTCCTCGCACTGTCACGGATTGTTTCTGCGATGCAGCGGAGAAGGGCGACGCTTCTAATTGTCGAGGATTCCCATTGGATTGATCCCTCGACGGCAGAACTCGTTGGTCAACTGCTCTCTGGCATGGTTCGCCAGCGGCTCCTCGTCCTCATTTCCGCCCGACCGGAGTTCCGAGCCCCTTGGTCGAACTCCTCGCATATGGCGACCCTGCCACTCGCTAGGCTCAGCCATCGCGAGACCGAAGCCATGATCCGTGGGGTGGCATCCCGTGCGCTACCAGAGGCCATGCTAGCACAACTGGTCGCCAAGACGGACGGAGTGCCGCTATTCATCGAAGAGCTAACCAAGTCGATCGCCGAAAACAAGGACCATATGGATGTCGGCACTACGTTCCAGATACCAGCGACCTTGCAGGCCGCTCTTCTCACCCGCTTGGACCGTCTGGCGCCAATCCGGCAAATAATCCAGGCAGCCGCGCTTCTGGGCCGCCTGTTCGACGCTGATCTTCTAACCAAAGTCAGCCAACGAGATGCCGACACTGTCCAACGGGCACTGCGCGACCTGATCGAGGCCGGACTTATCTATCCGCAGAAGGATTCCCATGGTGAAAGCTATGAGTTCAAGCATGCGTTGATTCAGGATGCGGCCATAAGCACCCTTCTTCGCAATCGACGGGCTGAGTTGCATCGCCGGATCGCTGCCGCCCTGGCAGAACTGCGCAGCGAAGCGGTAGAGCGCAATCCGGAGCTTCTCGCGCACCATCTCCAGGAAGCCGGGGACTTTGCGGGCGCGCTCGATCACTGGCAAAAGGCCGGAGATGCGGCCTTGGCAAGAGCTGCCACCCAGGAAGCCGTGTCACACTTTGCCGGCGCTATCGACTGCAGCAGGAGGCTTGGCGGCGTGTCCGACGACGCCGAACGGGTGACACGTCTCCACCTTTCGATGGCCAATGCCCTGATGCAGGCTGAAGGATATCGATCCGAGCGTCTCGGGAAGACGCTCGAAGAAGCCCGTCTTGCCGCCGCGAACGCTCCATTGGTCGAACTGCAGTGTGACGTTGTGCTTTCACTCGCCCCGTATTTTTATGCCACTGGACGCAACCACGATTATCTGGCGCTCGCTGAAGAGCAGCTTGCAAACTGTGCCGAGTTCCTTCCTGAGGCCTATCTCGGCGGCCTCTGGGCGACAAAGGGGATCGCGCATTCCAATCGGGGAGAACAACCGCTGGCATCGGAGGCCCTGCGCACGGCCTTGGATTTTATTGATCGGGTCGAACCCGATCATCGCATTTCGCTCGCTGGCGCGGATCAACGCGTCTCTGCTCAGGAATATTTCACTGGATCGCTTATCCTCTTGGGCTTCTTTGATGCTGCAGTCGAAGCGAAAAAGCAGGTGATCCGAATTTTTGACCAGTTCGAAAAGCCCTTCGAACTCGCCTGGCATCTTCTCGCCCAGTGCGAATTGTGCGCGCTACTCGGTCAATACGAGGAACTACTGGAGCACGCCACGAAGATCGTCGCCATTTGCGAACGGCATGGCTACATGGCACGTCGAAGCAGCGGCATTAGGTGGCGTGGCCATGCCCGCGCGCATTTAGGTGAACTGGACGACGGGATCGATGACGTCCGGGATAGCATGCTTCTTTGGCGTGGGCAGGGGGTCGTCTTTCATACGCCTGAGAAGGCGTGCGCCCTTTGTGACCTTCTAATGCGGGCGGGTCGCATCGAAGAAGCATCGCAAATGCTTGATGATGTCGATGCCCTCGTTTTTGGTACAGACGAGGCGTCCCACCAAGCAGAATGTATTCGCCTCCGTGGCCAGATCGCGGTCGGCAGAAATGATCTAACGGGGGCCGTGCACCTGTTCGAAACAGCGATCGCCACTTCCAAGCGCCAGCAAGCGCGACTTTTTGAGCTCCGCGCCACGACGCAACTGATGCTCGCTCTCACGCGGCAAGGTTGTGCCCACGAGGCCGAGACCCGACTGCAATCGGTAATCGACACATTTGAGACCAAGCTCCCAATCGTTGACCTCGTCACCGCTCGAAAAGCACTCGAGCGCTGCTCCACCTCAAAGGCATGATGTAGTTCTCCGTGCTTTGTCCTCTCGGTGTAGACATGGTTCAAGAGCGCCACCTCCATAAGACAGTTCCGTGCGCAATCCCTTGCCTGCAATTGACCGCTCCCCGTTTGGCGTGACGAGGCGCGGCGTGCCTTCGAGGGCGGCGCAGCCAGTTCAAAGCCGGGGTTGTAACCCCCTGATCACCGTCTCAATGCGGAATTCTGACCTCCGAGGCCGACGATCTCGCGCGGAGGCGCTTCCATCTTGCCGTCGATCTCGACCAACTAAGCACCCTCGGGAATAGCATCAGCCTTCATCGAATCTTGTGGCAGTTGCTCCATAATACCGGACCTTCGCACGAGGGGATGCATTTCCGCTTTCGAGTTGGGTTGTCCTGGAAGCGGACGGACTGATGTCGTCGGCCCCGATGTTGCCGAACGGAAAAGCGCCACACAACAGTGGTTGGATAAGCACCTTGCGGACAGCAGAGCGCGACCCATTGCGGACCTAGCCAAATCAGGTGTATTTAAGCGTCCTTACACAACTCAGGGGCAGGTGAGCAGATCACTCCGCTCGACAAAAGTTACCACTTTTGAAAGGTGTATTGAGTGAACACGCAAGCGCCTGCGCGAGCGAAACCGACACAGCTTCACAAGCTAACAGTCAGCCTGCTCGGTTGCCTGTTGCTGCTAGGCTGCTCGCCGACTTCGTTGGGACGCATGGTATTTCCGTTCTTACCCAGTGTCGCCTGGGTTAACCAGAGCCATGCCGCAGCCATGGTAGTCGGCGCCATCGCCGCCGTCGCTTCCGTGTGGGCGGGCTTGAAGGGCCTGGAAATGTCTGGCCGCGAAGGGCCGTTAAGGATACTACTGATGTTTTTCGTTTCCCCGATCTTTGGGTTCGGGTTCGGATACAATGGAGTGACAACGGGCGGGCCGATGCTCGTTGCGATCTTGGCCGGCCATGAGATCGAAGTTACCTTTGCCGTCGCCGACGTTTCGATGAGTAGCTCCAGTAAATGCCGGAACCCGATCGAAATTGATGAACTGCCATTCCTTTCAGACCGGCTCTGTGGTTATCCCGAGGAAGTGAGGAAAACCCTCGCGCCTGGTGCGCGGATCGCGATTAAGGGGCGAGGCTCGGAATGGGGTGTGTTTGCCGGGCAGGTGCGCCGGATAGATTAATCCCCAGCATCGAGGCGCCGGATCGCCGACGCTCTTTTGGGGCAGAGTCAGTGTTTCCGCAAAGCGGTGACTTGATGCGCTTGCGTCGAACTTCCGCAATCCACCCGCTACAGTCCTTGGAATCTGACTGCCGAGTGGCGGAAATCTGCACATTCACGATTCGCCGACCGCGCGATTGCGCTTGGCGACATCGGCAACCCTATTCTTGCTGATGGCGAGATCACGAGCGATCCAGCTTCCGGCCTTCGTCAATGAGCGCCAACACCTTCGGTGTGAGCCGGTCGGATTTCGGCCGCTGGCCGAACTGGCGCCCGAGCTTTCTTCCACGGGCTTTGGCGGCCGCGAGACCGGATTTCACACGCTCGCTGATGTGATCGCGCTCGAACTCGGCAATGCCAGCGGCAAGCTCTTCATGATCAACGACAACGACTTCGGCGTCACCGGTGCGCCGACGGTGGTCACGATCGTGGAGGACGCGCAGATCGGCCCGCGATAAATTTGCTTGCGTCCAGTGATGGCCGGCCCATCGGCCATCACTGGACGGGAGTTCCAGATCACGTGGCGAGATAAGCAGTAGCGCACTGCCCGCTCGTATGGCCATGAACCCATATGGATCGATGCCAATCCGCGCCACTGCCGGCAGAAGTGCCGTCGCACCGCCCAATGCCACCCCGGTAGATAGCATGGCATAGAGCGCCTGTCCGAAGTCGCTGCGTTAGGTTGGGCTCATCCGGCCGATGAGAAGAACGGTCGAAGGCACTAGCGAAGGTAAAGCCGTGGAGGACTTGCGCAACGATCATCAGGCTGGGCGACTGCGACGTCCTAAGATCGTCCAGCGCAGGATCGCCGCGCCGAACAGATTGCGATCACAGTGATTTCGGCGGAAGTGACGAGCCTTGCAAGCAACACCGAGGCACTTTTGGCTGGCGAACAGGAGGTCCAGCGAATCGCTAAGGTTCATAGCCCTGTGGTCCAAGACGGGGAAATTAGCGGTTACATTCTTGCTGTCTTCACCCTGCCGCTGGTCCACTCTTCAAAACACGGCAGGATTCGCAGATCGACCAGTTTGATGCGCGGGATCATCTCAATGGCAGTTATGCGGCTCCATCGAGCTGAGACTTGAGCGCGTCATGCGCCTCCGTCTTCAGGAACAGAAACACCACGAGCGCCGTAAGAAGGGTGATGGCCGCCAGCAGCATAAGAAGATCGCTGAACGCATCCGAGTAAAGCGACACCAGGACTGCCCGTTCCGCACCGGACATGGCACTGGCCGCCATGACCACATCACCGGCGGCGAGCCTCTGGGCGGCAACAATGATATCGCCGTGCACCGCCAGCCCACGCATCCTGCCCGCCACCAGCGTCGAAAGGATCGCGCCGACGACCGCTAGGGCCACGCCCTCACCCGCGACCCGCGTTGTGCTGAAGATGCCTGTCGCCATGCCGGCGCGTTCTTTCGGCACGACACTGACCGCCAACCCGTCCATCAGCCCCCAGGGCAGGCTGATGCCTGTGCCGATCACCAGCATCGGCAAGGCTGTCGTCCAGATAGGCGCGCCGGCCGGAATCTGCGCTAGCCAGAACAGGCCGCCCGCCGAAATCAGCAGGCCCGTGCCGCAGAGCGTCGCGGGGTGGAACCAGCGCGTCAGTAGACCGGCCGTAACGGGCAGGATCAATAGCGGCGCAGACAGCGCGATCATCAACATGCCCGCCGCAACCTCGCGCATGGCTTCAATGCCGATGAAGCGCGCCGGAAGCAGGATCAGTAACACGACGAAGCCATAGGCGGGGGCCGCCGCCAGCAATTGTACGCCGACGAAGCGTGGATAAACAAACAGGGAGAGGTCAAGCATTGGCCGGGGGACCAGACGTTCAGTCACCACGAACAGGATGAGGAACAGCGCGGCGCCGAGCAGCAGCGCGATGACCCAGCCATCGCGCCAGCCGCGTTCGGGCGCAAGCAGAAGACCGTAGGTGAAGAGACCGAGCGCCGCCGTGAAGGTCAGCGCACCGCCCCAGTCGAGACCGCGGGCGTCTGGATCCCGGCTTTCTGTCAGCGTGCGCCAACCGAGACCAAACGCGAGAACGGCAAAGATCACCACCGCCACGAAGATGCTGCGCCAGCCGAAGGCTTCGATCATTAAGCCTGACGCGGCCGGACCCAGCGACAGGCCGACGCCGAAGCTGGTCCCGACAATGCTGAAGGCGCGAAGCCGGCCCGGACCATCAAACTCCTGCGCCAGCGCGGCCATGCCGCCGGAGAAGGCCGCAGCGGCAGCAAATCCCTGTGCGGCACGTAACAAGTCGAAGACCAGAATGTCCGGTGCTGCGACGAGCGCCAGGGAGAACAGAGCAAACGCTCCGACACCGGTGAGAAATATGCACTTGCGGCCGTAGCTATCAGAAAGCGCTCCTGCCGCCATCAGGCTGGAGCCGAAGGTCAGCATGAAGGCGTTCGTCACCCAGGCGATCGCGACAGGACTGCCGCCAAGCGCCCGACCGATGGAAGGAAGCGCCACCGCCGTACCGGTGAAGGTCAGCGGCATGGCAGCAGCGGCAAGGCAAACCGCCAGCAACGCCAGCCATTTCGAGGTTCCGTTAGACTGTTTTGAATGTGGGGACATGACTGTTCCTGAAGCTGGAGATGGTCGCCAAGATGGGCGGCCTGTTTCCAGATCAGTATATCTGTGCTTGAATGGGGAAAAATATCGCTGTACTTCCACTCATAACGGAACATAACGCTCGAATAGAACTTTGATGGACCTCTTCAGATGGATCGACTATCCGGCCTGATGGCTTTCGTGCGGACAGCGGATCTCGGCAGCTTCGTTGCCGCCGGGCGGGTGCTCGGCCTGTCGCCATCGGCCGTCGGCAAGGCAGTCACGAAGCTCGAAAGCCATTTGGGCATACGGCTCTTCCAGCGCTCGACCCGTAGTCTTCGTTTGACGGAGGAAGGTCGCGCGTTTCACGAACGATGCCGTCACATCCTCGACGATCTCGACGACGCCCAGGAGACACTCCTGCAAACCAGGGAAACCCCGCGCGGGCGCGTCAAAGTCAGTGCGCCCATCGTAACCTATCACCTACTCTTGCCGGTGCTTTCAGAATTCGTATCGCTCTACCCGGAGATCGAACTCGATCTCGATTTCAACGACCGTATCGTCGATCTCATCGACGAGGGCGTAGATGTCGCCATCCGAAGCGGACAATTGCCGGACAGTCGTATCATGATGCGCGCGCTGCGTCCGTTTCAACTGCTCCTCTGCGCATCTCCGTCCTATCTGGAGCGGCAGGGAACGCCAACATGCCCGCGCGATCTCTCTGCTCATGTCGGGATCGGATTTCGCTTTCCCAATAGCGGGAAAATCCAGGATTGGCCGCTCGTTCTTCCCGCAGGCGAGCCGGAGGTCCGTATCCGCCATATCCTGACCTGCAACAACATGGAGGCCTTGCGCGGTGCCGTGCTGCGCGGGCTGGGCATCGGCTGCATGCCGGATTTTTTGGCCGCGGCCTCGCTAAAAACGGGCGAATTGGTGCCGCTGCTAGTCGATCACCTCGATTTGCCCGGCCAGTTCAACCTGATCTGGCCATCAAGTCGGCATCTCTCACCAAAGGTCCGGGTCTTCGTCGATTTCATCAGCAGCCGGCTGTTTTCCAGCGAATGTCAGTTAGTCGTCAGCACGTAAGTGCGAAATCGCCATCGATGGATGTCGGCTTTAGGCAACCGCGACGCAAGCGGGGAACGGCTTATGTTGGTTGGCAGCCGTCACCGCGAGTCCGCTCGAGGGAAGGGCAGCTATTCGCCATTTGCTGTCCGAAATCTGCCGGGCCGGAGTCGGCCCCAAGGCGGTCGTTCATCTCAGGCTAGTCGGCGCCTGCTGTTGCCGCATTCCCGGCGTAACTATTCGAATAGCAGACTGAGCCTGACATCCGAGATCAGTAGGTGAATGCGGCCCTTGCACTCGACGTCAAAACAGCTAGCTGGCTCCAGTGCGAGACTTCTTTTTCGGGCGCTCGAGAGCTCTTCCGCGCCTGAACTCACAGCACTGTGACAACTAGCGGCTCGAATTATCGGGTGTCCGCTACAGCACAAGAAACCCTCAGGCTCAAACTTAACGCGGAAAAACGCCCATACCTTCACCCGTGGGCGCAAACCTTTGCGGGCTTACCATGGGGTGCTAGTTCACGGGTATGGGGCATTCATCAGAAAATGGCGCACCCGACAGGATTCGAACCTGTGACCTTTGGAATCGGAATCCAACACTCTATCCAGCTGAGCTACGGGTGCATCCGCGGCGGTTTGAGACCGCCGAAGCAGGCTGTGAGCGGTTCATAGCCCAGGAAATGCTACGCATCAATGGTCAATGCACAGCTTTGAAAGGAAAATCCCGAGTTTGCCGCATGTTATCGGTGAGGGCTGGATGAGATGACGAAAAATGCCGCGCATTCGCGCGCGGCATTTGACTTTCACAAAAAGGCGAAACTCACGCCGTCTGCATCGCGCCCGGACCGGGGATGGCTCTGGGCGGGCACTTGCCGAGGATGATCATGCCGAGCACTTCGTCCTTGGTGACGTCTTCCGTGCGGGCGTGGCCGACGACCTGGCCGTTCTTCATCACCGAGACGCGATCGGCGAGATCGAAGACGTCGTGGATGTCGTGGCTGATCAGGAAGATGCCGATGCCTTCGCGCTTCAACTGCTTGATCAACTCGCCGACCTGCGCCGTTTCCTGTGGCCCGAGCGCTGCCGTTGGCTCGTCCATGATCAGGATGCGGGCGTCGAAGAGGATGGCCCGGGCGATCGCCACCGACTGGCGTTGACCGCCGGACAGCGCCTTCACCGGCTCCTTGAAGCGGCGGAAGTTGGGGTTGAGCCGCCCCATCACTTCGCGGGCCTTGGCTTCCATCGCGACGTCGTCGAGCGTGCCCCACGGGGTTCTGAGCTCGCGGCCGAGATAGAGGTTGGCAGCGGCATCGACATTGTCGGCGACGGCGAGCGTCTGGTAGATCGTCTCGATGCCGTGTTTCTTGGCGTCGCGCGGGTTGCCGATATGGACCGGCTCTCCATTGATCAGGATTTCTCCGGCGTCGCGCTTGTAGGCGCCCGACAGGATCTTGATCAGCGTCGATTTGCCGGCGCCGTTATGGCCGAGCAGAGCCACGACTTCGCCCGGGTAAAGATCGACCGAGGCGTTATCGACAGCATGGATGCCGCCGAAGGATATGGAAATGTTCTTCATTTCCACGAGGGGAGTGCGTTGTTCCGTCATTGTTCGAACTCCTCTTACTTGGCTCGGCCGCGATAAACGGTATCCAGCCAGACGGCCATGACCAGCACGATGCCGATGACGATGCTTTGCAGCGGGGTATCGACACGCAAAAGCACCATGCCGGACTGCAGCGATTGCATCACGATTGCGCCGAGAACGGCCCCTGCGATCGTTCCCATGCCGCCGGCGAGCGACGTGCCGCCGATGACGGCTGCCGCGATCGTATAGAGCTCATCGAGCGTCCCTTGCGCATTGGTGGCGGCATTGAGGCGGGCGGTGGAGATCGCAGCGGCGATGGCGCAGAGTGCACCCATCAGTGCGAAGATGCGCACCGTCACCCAGCGGGTCTTGATGCCGGCGAGCTCGGCTGCTTCCGGATTGCCGCCGATGGCGAAGACATAGCGGCCGAAGCGGGTGCGGGTGGTGAGGAAACTCATGGCAATGGCGATGCCCACGGCCATCAGGACCGGGATGGCGATGCCGAGCGGAATTTGCAGGCCGCCTTCGGGCCAGGGGATGTTATGAGCCTCGGCATATTTCTTGGCGAGGTTGACCGGCATGTAATAGCTGTTCAGCACCCAGACGGCACAGAGCACCATGACGCAGCCGACGACCGAGAGGAAATATTCCGCCCACATCGGCCGCAACGGAAAGCCGAACCGCTTGCGCTGCTTGCGCGAATTGATGATCGAGGCGACGATGAAGAGGCAGGCTATGACGCCGACGATCCAGCTCGCAGTGGCGCCGATCGATCCCTCCGCGCCGCCGCCCATCAGGCGGAACGTCGAGTCCATCGGTGCGACCGTCGCGCCGCTGATAACGAGGAAGGCGCCCGCGCGCCAGACCAGCAGTCCGCCGAGCGTGACGATGAAGGAGGGCACGTTGAGGAAGGCGACGATCATTCCCTGGAACGCGCCGATGGCGGTTCCGAGCGCAATGCCGACGGTGAGCGCAATGATCCAGGTAGCCGGATGGTCGAAACCGATCAGGGGCGGCAGGACCTTGGCCTGGGTGATTGCCATGATCATGCCGACGAAGCCGAGGATCGAGCCGACGGACAGGTCGATGTTGCGGGTGACGATGACCAGCACCATGCCCGTCGCCATGACCGATACGGACGCTGCCTGAACCGTAAGGTTCCAGAGATTGCGCGGGGTCAGGAACAGGCCGCTGAAAAGCCCGCCCGTCGAAATCTGAAAGCCAAGCCAGATGATCAGAAGCGCCGCGATCATGCCGAGAAGCCGTGTGTCTATCTCGGTTGCCTGCAAAAATCTCTGCAAGGCCGTGCCCTGTGTCTGGCGTACGCTGCCGGAAGGCGCGGCGATGGTGGTATTTGCCATTTCCTGGATACTCCCCCTTTTTCTTGTCGTTCAAGGTTCCGGACATTGGAGAAGCGCCGCAACGGTGCTCGCTGCGGCGCTCGTGACGGGACCTTATTTGCCCATGTCCAGTTTCGGATCAGTTGCAGACGGCAACGGTTCCGGCCTTGACGCCCTGGCAGGTTTCTTCCTTGGAAATCCAGCCGGCGTCGATGACGACATTCAGATTGTCCTTGGTGATCGGCTGCGGTGCGATGAAGAAGGAGTTCATCTCGACGCCCTTCGGGCCGCCGGCGAACTTGACGGTGCCTTCGATGGAATCCATCGCTGCGCCGCCGGCCAGTGCCACGGCAATTTCGCCTGCCTTTTTGCCGAGTTCACGCGAGTCCTTCCAGACCGATACGGTCTGCGTGCCGAGCGCAACGCGGTTAAGAGCAGCCTTGTCGCCGTCCTGGCCGGAAACCGGCACCGAGCCTGCAAGACCCTGGGCTTCGAGAGCTGCGACCACACCGCCGGCCATACCGTCGTTCGAGGAGACGACGCCATCGACCTTGTTGTCGTTGGCGGTCAGGAACTGCTCCATGTTCTTCTGGGCAACTTCAGGCTTCCAGCCATCGGTATAAGCTTCGCCGACATTCTTGATCTTGCCGGCGTCCATGGCTTCCTTCAGCACTTCCATCTGTCCGGAGAACAGGAAGTCGGCATTCGGATCGGTCGATGCGCCCTTGATGAAGACGTAGTTGCCTTCCGGCTTCACCTTGAATACTTCGCGGGCCTGCATGCGGCCGACTTCCTTGTTGTCGAAGGTGATGTAGTAGGCAGCCGGATTTTCGATCAGGCGGTCGTAACCGACGACCGGGATGCCTTCGGCAGCGGCTTTTTCGATCGCCGGCCCGATGGCTTCGCTATCCTGGGCCAGAACGATGATGGCGTTGGCGCCCTGTGCGATCAGGGATTCGATATCAGTCAGCTGCTTTGCAGCGGACGCCTGGGCGTCAGCGGAAATGTATTTGTCGCCGGATGCTTCAAGCGCAGCCTTGATCGCTGCTTCGTCGGTTTTCCAGCGCTCTTCCTGGAAGTTCGACCAGGAAACGCCGACGACCAGATCCTTGGCGATGGCTGCAGAATGCATGGATGCGATGATGGCAACGCCTGCCATCAGTTTTAAAACTGATTTCATGAAGTCCTCCCAATGGCCGCTGGCCGTCCGTGCGAACCTCCCGCACGGCCCCCGACCAGCCAATATGCCTGTCGCCAACCCAAAAGAGTTTTTTCTCGACAGTCGAGAAAATAGATGTCAGAGTTTTTTGGGGCTGTCAACAAGGCTTTGACAAAGGTTGTTGCACCGGACAGATGCTTTGGGAGGGGCATGTGTTTGTGAAATTGAGCAGTAGCAACAGGGATGCGCGATGCTGACGAAGTCGAGCACCGAATTGGTGCGTCAGCAGAACAGCGCACTCGTGCTGGCGGCGCTCAGACGCATGGGACCGCTGTCCCATACGGATATTTCCGAACAGACAGGGCTGGCTTCGGCGACCGTTTCGGCGATCACCGCTGAGCTCGAGCGGGCCGACGTCATCGAGAAAGCGGAGCAGCAGGCGCATTCCGGCCGCGGTCGTCCACGGGTGCTGTTTGCGCAGCGCCGGGATAGCGGTTATCTGATTGCGGTGCGGATCTCCTCGGATGCCGTCCAATATTCGCTCGTCGATTATTCGGGGCGCCTGATCGACCGCTTCGAGGATGCGCGCAATGGCAAGGTTGCCGGAACGAAGCATTTCGCCGACGGGTTTCTCGATGCGCTGGTGCGGCTGATCAATCGATCGCATCTGGACAAATCGCAGATTCTTGCCGTTTCGATCAGCAGCAAGGGAACGGTCGATGCCGACGGCAGGCGGCTTTTATGGTCACCGGTCTTCGGCGGCGAGCAGATCGATTTCGCCTGTCTGCTGCAACCGGAATGGCGCGCCAAGGTGACAGTAAACAACGAGACCTTGCTGGTCGCGCAGGCACTGGGGATGAAGGCGGATACCGCGGAGGCCGGATCATTCCGCGCGCTTGCGGCCCTGTCGCTCGGTCATAGCATCGGGCTTGGCATTGCCCGCAAGGACCGGTTTGGCGAGCTCGAGGTGACCGCGCCCAACTTCGGGCACATGCTGCATGCGGCCAATGGTGGTCTCTGCCGCTGCGGCTCGTTTGGTTGCATCGAGGCTTCCGCGGGTTTCTACGGAATCCTGCGCACGGCGTTCGAGGTTCCGCCCGATACGATCCCGGCGAAGTTCGTGCCGCTCGCCGAAATGGACAAGATTGCCACGAGCGCGCGGCAGGGAAACCGGATGGCGGGGTATGCCTTCCGGCAAGCGGGCATCGCGCTCGGCAATGGCCTTTCCCGCGTCCTCAGCCTGCACGAACAT
The DNA here is from genome assembly GCF_964254145.1 of Pararhizobium sp. LjRoot235. Taxonomy (NCBI): domain Bacteria; kingdom Pseudomonadati; phylum Pseudomonadota; class Alphaproteobacteria; order Hyphomicrobiales; family Rhizobiaceae; genus Pararhizobium; species Pararhizobium sp. LjRoot235. The sequence continues at coordinate 1,499,824 of NZ_CAXUSP020000001.1, forward strand.
ATGCCGATCTTCATCACCGGGCCGGGAACGCGCTATTTCGATCTGCTGAAGAGGGGCATCGACGAAGGCCTTGAGCAGTCGCACGAGGTGCGCCTGCAGGGGCGACCGGAAATTTCCGTGATTTTTGATGAGCAGCGACTGGTCTTTGACGGCCACCTCGACCGGGCACTGACCGATATGGACCATGACATCGCGGCTTTTCGGCCGCTTCCGACGGGAGGGGACGCGACCTGAGAAGTTGGGGCGCCTTGGCGCGGAAGCTGTAGTAAAAACGAAAGGCCGGGCAAAACCCGGCCTTTCTCAGTGAATCGGACCTAGCGTTCCTTATGCATCGATGCGAATCTGGCGCTTCTCGGCAACGGATTTCACGGCGGCGTCGGCCAGCGCCAGGGCTGCCAGCCCGTCGGCACCTGAAGGGGTGATCTTGGTGCCTTTCTCGATCGCGGAAATGAAGCCGGCGATCTCGTTGGCGTAGGCTTCGGTATAGCGGGTCATGAAGAAATCATGCAGCGGCGGGCGGGTATAGCCGTCGCCATTGGCGATCTCGATCGATACTGGCCGCTGGTTCTCGGCCGAGACAACGCCCTTGGAACCGTGAACTTCGATGCGTTGGTCGTAGCCATAGGTGGCGCGGCGGGAATTCGAGATGATCGCCTGCTTGCCGGAAGCGGTTTCGAGGATGACGGAAACGCTGTCATAGTCGCCGGCCTTGCCGATTTCCGGATCGACGAGAACGGAGGCGTGCGCGGTAACGGCAACCGGTTCCTCGCCAAGCAGGAAGCGGGCCATGTCGAAGTCGTGGATGGTCATGTCGCGGAAGATGCCGCCGGAGCGCTTGATATAGTCGACCGGCGGGGCGCCCGGGTCACGCGATATGATCGTCACCATTTCAACGGCGCCGATCTTGCCGTCGTCGATCGCCTTGCGGACGGCCATGAAATGCGGATCGAATCGCCGGTTGAAGCCGACCATCAGCTTGCCCTTGGTCTCCTCGACCACCTTCATGCATTCGCGGACGCGACCGACGTCGAGGTCGACCGGCTTTTCGCAGAAGATCGCCTTGCCGGCGCGGGCGAAGCGTTCGATCAGGTCGGCATGGGTATCAGTCGGCGTGCAGATCACCACTGCGTCGATATCTGAAGCCTTTTCGATCGCTTCGATCGTGCGGACGTCGCAGCCATAGGCCTGTGCGATCGCTTCGGCGGCCGCCGGGAAGGCGTCTGCCACGGCAACAAGCACCGCATCCGGGTTGGCACTGACGGCCTTGGCATGAACCTTGCCGATGCGGCCGGCGCCGAGAAGACCAAATCTGACAGTCATGTTACATCTCTTTTTGACGGGCGGCGGGATGCCGCGAGGGACGAAGTGATGACGCTCACTCCGGACAGGCGTGTTGGAAGTTGGCTTTGCTGCGGCGTTTGATTTGATTTTAGGCGTCAGGCAACTCAGCTTTTGCTGGGGCCGGCGCGGTTTTCTCTCTCCCGCCGCTCACTTCCGGCCCAGGCGCGCCTCCTCCGGCGCGCTCGAAATCGGAATGAAAAAGCAATGATTGTTATTTTCGGAATATTTATTCTGTTTACCGCGCGGCCGTCAAGCGGTTAAACCGGTGCTCCTCTTGCGGCAGCCGCCTTTTTGGACATAAAGCTGTTATCATTGTCGCGGCCGCTGAAACGCGCCCAACCCTCAAGGACGCTTTGCATGATCAAGTTCATCGACCCGGACCATCCGTTCTACCGGCCATTCTGGGTTCGGCTGCTGATCGTTGCCTTCTGCGCGGTGTGGACGGCGTTCGAATTCTGGCAGGGCGAAAACACTTGGGGGATGATCTTCCTGGCGGTCTCGGCATATGTCGGTTGTGTCTTGATCATCTTCTTCAAGCCAAAGGCCGACGTTGTCGAAGAGACCAAGACGGACGATCCTGTTTGATATCAGTTCCGTTGCATGAGGTATATCCGCTTCTGCGCCTCGTCGATCAGCATGTTGGCGATCTTCATGCGGATGGTTGCATTGCCTCGGAAATCCGGATGATGGCGGTCAGGGTGGTTTTTGGCGGCGAAGCGCCGGCGCTTGTCCGCTAGGCCACTTGCGGTTTCCATATCCGTAAGCCCGAGGTCAGAGGCAATCTGCTCGGGGCGAATGCGGCAAAGATGATCCGGCATGACGGGCTCAGGTGCCGGTTTCGGCGGGGCGAGCATGTCCTCGCTTGCCGTATCGAAATAGGCGCGCCGTACGGCGCCGCTGTCAGCCATGCCAGATGACGTGAGGTTGCCGGCAAAGCCGGCGTTAAGGCCAAGTATGCTCGTGCGCGGCAACGGCTCCTCGCGAGCGGCGCCTTCCTCGGTTTCCTCGGCCTTCAGCCGCTCCAGCACCGACTGGAACACAGACATCCCGAACATGTGCCTCTCCCTTTTCCGCGGATATCAAAGCACGGCAAGGTTTTGCGGGCCTGATCATGCCGTGCTTTGCTTCAGGATCAGATCGTAGAGAAGCTTGGCGCTCGGCGGCAGGGCACGGCCGCGCGCGGTGATCAGGCTGTAGGGGCGAATCTTGATGTTGAAATCGGTTGGCAGAATGCGGATTTCACCCGCCTGGCCTCCATTGGTGGCAATCAGACTGGCGACGTCACGGGCGACCGGGGCTATCGCATTGGTATGCCGGACGATCGAGACAGTCAGGATGATCGACGAGGTGTTGATGATGGTTGCGGGCAAGGGCGTTCCTGCGGAGAGGAAGCTGTCCTCGACAGCGCGGCGCAGCAGTGTTCCCTGTGGTTGAAAGACCCAGTCATAGCCTGGCAGATCAGCGGAACTGACAAGGCCTTTGTCGAGCAACGGATGGCCCTCGCGTACGATCAGACACACATGCTCCTCGCCGATCTCGATCAGGTTGAATTGTCGCGGGTCCATGTCGTCGGGTATGCGGCCGATGACGAAGTCGTGCCGGGCGGAGAGGAGTTCGCGCACCAGCACATTGCTGTTTTCGATCTGGATGTTGATCTCGATACCGGGATAGGCGGTCGAAACCTGGCGGACAGCCGGAACCGCAAGCTTGAGGGCGGGGCCGGTGACGGATCCAAGCGAAACGGAGCCGCCGCTTCCGGTCTTCAATTCGGTGATCTCGCGCGCTGTCTCCCGCAGTTCCAGGAAGATCGTCCGGGCACGCCGGGCCAGTGCCCGTCCATATTGCGTCAGTTCGACGCCGCGGGCGACGCGGGCGCAAAGTGGTGCCTTGAGAATAGCCTCGATTTCGCCGAGCATGCGCGAGGCTGCGGGCTGGGATATGCTCAGCGCGTCGGCGGCCGCGCTGATCTGGCCGTGGTCTTCGATGGCGAGAATCAGTTGCAGGTGGCTCATCTTCAAGCCGGAACGAAAAATTCCACGGTCTGAATAATCCACTGGAACGGATGAGCGCAGGACTGAATCGTTCATGTTTTACCCGCCTTCCGAGAAAAACCTCTTCGCTCCCGCGAAAAATCACACTGTTCTGCGTTACTATATCAAAATTGTTATAAATATACACCCATATTGTATTTGACAGTTATGATCTTTGATTCCAGTTTGCCGCCATGTGCGCCAGCGTGCTTGGGAGCGTGTAAGGCCTGGGAGGGCTTTCTTTCACCCTTAAACCTCCGCCGAGGACTTTCGCTCTCGGCTGCGCGAAGCGCTGCACATATCAAGGCCGGCCGGATAGCTTGCCTGGATCAACACTCAGGGAGAGATACATGAAATTGATTAGTTCACTTCTCGCCGCCGCAGCGCTCAGCGTGGCGTCGTTCGTCGTTCCGGCGATCGCCCAGGACAAGGGCACCGTTGGCATTTCGATGCCGACCAAGACCTCGACCCGTTGGATTTCCGACGGCGAGACCATGGAAAAGCTGTTCAAGGAATCGGGCTACACCCCGGACCTGCAGTTTGCTGACGACGACATTCCGAACCAGCTGGCCCAGATTGAAAACATGGTCACCAAGGGTGCCAAGGTTCTCGTCATCGCCGCCATCGACGGCACGACGCTGTCCGACATCCTGCAGAAGGCGCATGATGCCGGCGTCAAGGTCATCGCTTACGACCGCCTGATCCGCGATTCTGGCAATGTCGACTACTACGCGACGTTCGACAACTTCCAGGTCGGCGTGCTCCAGGCAACCTCGCTCGTGCAGGGCCTCAAGCTCGATGGCGCCACCGAGCCGAAAAACGTCGAACTCTTCGGTGGTTCGCCGGACGACAACAACGCCTTCTTCTTCTACGACGGCGCAATGTCGGTTCTGCAGCCGCTCATCGACGCCAAGAAGATTGCTGTGAAGTCTGGCCAGATGGGCATGGACCAGGTCGGTACGCTGCGTTGGGACGGTGCCGTTGCACAGGCCCGCATGGAAAACCTGCTCTCCTCGACCTATACCGATGCCAAGGTTGATGGCGTCCTGTCGCCTTACGATGGTCTCTCCATCGGCATCATCTCGGCTCTGAAGGGCGTTGGCTACGGCTCGGGCGACATGCCGATGCCGATCGTCACCGGTCAGGACGCCGAACTGCCGTCGGTCAAGTCGATCCTCGCTGGCGAACAGTATTCCTCGGTCTTCAAGGATACCCGCGAGCTCGCCAAGGTTGCCGTCAACATGACGGACGCCATCATGGGCGGCAAGGAGCCGGAAATCAACGACACCAAGACCTACGACAACGGTGTCAAGGTTGTTCCGTCCTACCTCCTGAAGCCGGTTTCGGTCGACAAGACCAACGTCAAGGAAGTTCTGGTTGGTGCCGGCTACTACACGGAAGACCAGATCAACAACTGATCCCGTCTCTTCGATCGGGGGCCCGCGATTGCTTGCGGGCCCTTTTATCTTGATGAGGGACTTTGTATTGTCGGTTTGTCTGGCCTCATCATTCACGGACTGCCGCAGGAATACCTAATTATGGACAACATCATTCTGGAAATGCGGGGCATCACCAAGACGTTTCCGGGCGTCAAAGCCTTGGACAATGTCAATCTCAAGGTCCGCGAGGGGGAGATTCACGCGCTTGTCGGCGAAAACGGCGCGGGAAAATCGACCCTGATGAAGGTATTGAGCGGCGTCTATCCCGCCGGCACCTATGATGGCGAAATCCACTACGACCGCGAAGTTCGTCATTTCTCGACGATTTCCGACAGCGAACATCTCGGAATCATCATCATCCACCAGGAGCTGGCGCTGGTCCCACTGCTGTCGATTGCGGAAAACATTTTTCTCGGCAACGAGATCGCAGCCAACGGTGTCATCAACTGGCCGCAGACCTTCTCGCGAACACAGGAACTTCTATCGAAGGTCGGTCTCAAGGAGCCGCCGACGACCCGGATCACGGATATCGGCGTCGGCAAGCAGCAGCTCGTGGAAATCGCCAAGGCGCTTTCCAAAAAGGTCCGGCTGCTCATCCTCGACGAGCCGACCGCCTCGCTCAACGAGACCGATTCCGACGCGCTCCTGAAACTGCTGATGGAATTTCGCAGGCAGGGCATGACCTCGATCATCATTTCGCACAAGCTGAACGAGATCAAAAAGGTTGCCGACAAGATCACCATCCTGCGCGATGGCGGTACGGTCGAGACCTTGGACTGTCACAGCGAGGACATCAGCGAAGATCGCATCATCAAGGGCATGGTCGGCCGCGACATGGAAGACCGCTATCCGCCGCGCGAGCCGAAGATCGGCGAGACGCTGCTTGAGGTGAAGAACTGGAACGTCTTCCACCAGCAGCACCGCGATAGGCAGTTCCTGCACGATGTCAATTTCAACGTTCATGCCGGCGAAGTGGTCGGCATCGCAGGCCTGATGGGTGCGGGCCGGACCGAAACGGTGATGAGCATCTTCGGCAAATCCTGGGGTCACAAGATCACGGGCGAAGTCCTCATGCATGGCAAACCGGTCGATGTGAGCACTATTCCGCGTGCAATCGAAGCAGGTCTTGCCTATGTCACGGAAGACCGCAAGCAGCTCGGCCTGGTGCTGAACAACAACATCATGCACAACACGACACTTTCCAATCTCAGCGCGGTGGCAAACAATGGCGTGATCGATGACCACAAGGAACGGAAGGTCGCGACCGAATACCGGTCGAAGTTGCGTATCCGTTCCCATTCGATCTATCAGGAGGCCGTCAACCTGTCGGGCGGCAACCAGCAGAAGGTCGTTCTGTCCAAATGGCTGTTCACCAGCCCCGAAGTGCTGATCCTCGACGAGCCGACACGCGGCATCGATGTCGGGGCGAAGTACGAAATCTATACCATCATCAATCAGCTTGCCGCAGAAGGCAAAGGCATCCTGATGATCTCATCGGAAATGCCCGAGCTTCTCGGAACCTGCGACCGCATCTACGTCATGAACGAAGGTCGCATCGTCGCCGAGCTTTCGAAGCAGGAAGCAAGCCAGGAATCCATTATGCGCGCCATCATGCGCTCCGGGGAGAAACACTAATGGTCGCCGAAACCAGCGCTCCGAAAATCACGCCCTCCATCGGGGACTATCTCAGGAACAATATCCGCGAATACGGCCTGCTCGTCGCGCTCGTGGTCATCATGCTGTTCTTCCAGTTCCTGACCAGCGGCGTGCTGTTCAGGCCCGTCAACCTGACCAATCTCGTGTTGCAGAATTCGTTCATCGTGATCATGGCGCTCGGAATGCTGCTGATCATCGTTGCCGGTCATATCGACCTTTCCGTCGGCTCGATCGTCGCGTTTACGGGCGGCCTTTCGGCGATCATGCTCGTCAAATGGGGATTGCACTTCTCCATCGTCGTGCCGCTGTGTCTGGTACTCGGCGGATTGGTCGGGGCTGCCCAGGGCTATTGGGTCGCCTATCGGAAAATTCCGGCCTTCATCGTCACGCTCGCCGGCATGCTGGTTTTCCGCGGTCTCACTTATCTGGTGCTGCAGAATAGACCGATCGGGCCGTTCCCGAAGGATTTCCAGCTGTTGTCGACCGGTTTCGTTCCGGACTTCCTGTATTTCCTCAATCCTCTCCCGGGTGTCATCACCAATTTCTTCGCACTGGTGACGGTGTTGGTGCTGGTCGCATTGGCGATCTACTACGGAATCAGGGACCGCCGGACCAATGATCTGCATGGAACGGAAAACGAGCCTTTTGCCTTCTTCGTCCTGCAGATGACGATCATCAGCGCGGTTGCCATCTTCCTCGGCTTCCAGCTTTCGACCTACAAGGGCTTCCCGAACGTTCTGGTCGTGATGGGGCTGCTGATTGCGATCTATACCTTTGTCACCACACGTTCGACCATCGGCCGCCGCATCTATGCAATGGGCGGCAATGAGAAGGCAGCAAAGCTCTCCGGTATCAACACCGAGCGGCTGACCTTCTACACCTTCGTCAATATGGGCGTTCTGGCTGCCCTTGCCGGAATGATCATCGCGGCGCGTTTGAACTCGGCGACGCCGAAGGCGGGTGTTGGCTTCGAGCTTGACGTCATCGCGGCCTGCTTCATCGGTGGTGCATCGGCATCGGGCGGCGTCGGCAAGATCACGGGTGCGGTCATCGGCGCGTTCATCATGGGCGTCATGAACAACGGCATGTCGATCATGGGCCTTGGCATCGATTACCAGCAGCTCGTCAAGGGCCTCGTGCTTCTGGCTGCCGTGTTCTTCGACGTCTACAACAAGAACAAGGGCTGACCTTTCCGGTCCGTCCCGCGCCGCCGGCTTGGCCGGCCGACGCAAAATTGGTGCCGGAGCGTCTTTCGCGCTTACATTAGGCGACAACGCTCCGGCGCGCGCATCATGACGAGACGGCGGCTTTGCCGCCAGGAATGGGAACGCACCATGCGTCTCCCAATGGGTTGTTGTTGCCGAGAGCCAGACGCTTGACGCCGAAAAACAGCCCGGATCTAGAAGAGGACAAGGCTGTGCTGATTTCCCAGGTGAAGAACAATGACGGCTCGATCACGGTGGCCGTTCGCGAATTGGGCGAAGCCGCCCGCGCGGTGAAGGGGGCGGCCAGCGTCTATGCGCTGGCGATGGAAGCTGCCAATTCCGGCAGGAGTTTGAAAGCCGTCGTCGAGGCGCACGGCCTCGGCGACGAGGTCGATCTTCAGGATGTCTACGCCAAGGGGCTGTTCCTGCCGCCGATCACCCACCCGGACGCTGCGCATCTGCACCTGACCGGGACGGGCCTTACGCATCTCGGATCGGCGTCGACCCGCGATGCCATGCACGCTGCCGTCTCCAAGGTGGAAGAGGGCGCGACGGATACGATGAAGATGTTCAAGATGGGTCTCGAAGGCGGCAAGCCGAAGCCCGGTGAAAAGGGCGTGCAGCCCGAATGGTTCTACAAGGGCAACGGCTCGCAGACTGTAGCGCCAGGCGGCGACCTCGTCTCCCCGTCATTTGCTGAGGATGGTGGCGAGGAACCGGAAATGGCCGGCATCTACGTCATCTCCGACAAAGGGGCGCCGTTCCGCATCGGCTTTGCCGTCGCCAACGAATTTTCCGATCATGTGACCGAGCGCGTCAACTATCTCTATCTTGCGCACTCCAAGCTGCGTCCCGCGAGCTTTGGTCCGGAAATCCGTGTTGGCGAGGCGCCCAGCGACATTCGCGGCACTTCGCGCATCATCCGCGATGGCGCGACCCTGTGGGAAAAGCCATTCCTGTCGGGTGAGGCCAACATGTCCCATACCTTTGCCAACCTCGAATATCATCACTTCAAATATGGCCTGTTCCGTGCGCCGGGCGATGTCCATGTCCACATGTTCGGTACGGCGACGCTGTCCTTCGGCGATGGCATCAAGACGGAGGCTGGCGATATTTTCGAAATCGAGGCGTTGGAATTCGGCCTGCCGTTGCGCAACACCCTGGCGGTTGCCGGCGAGGATGAAATCACGATCGGCCAGCTCTGATCCCGCCACGCATTTGACTGCGGGTGCCGATTATCGGGTGCTCGCGCAAACCAAGGAGGCTTTTAGCCCATGACACTCCATCATAACCTGATTGCCGGCGAATGGGTCGGCACGAACGGTGTCGAAAACATCAATCCGTCCAACACCAACGAAGTGGTCGGTCTCTACGCGAGCGCCAGCGCCGACGATGCCAAGACCGCGATCGCTGCCGCGAAGGCAGCGTTTCCGGCCTGGTCGCGCTCGGGCATCCTCGAGCGCCATGCGATCCTGAAGAAGACCGCCGACGAGATTTTGGCGCGCAAGGACGAGCTCGGTACGCTGCTCGCCCGCGAAGAGGGCAAGACGTTGCCGGAAGCGATCGGCGAAACGATCCGCGCGGCGCAGATCTTCGATTTCTTCGCAGGCGAAGCCCTGCGTCTTGCAGGCGAAGTTCTGCCGTCGGCACGTCCGAACATCGGCGTCGAGATCACCCGCGAGCCGATCGGCGTCATCGGCATCATCACGCCGTGGAACTTCCCGATCGCCATTCCAGCCTGGAAGATCGCGCCGGCGCTCTGCTACGGCAACACCGTTGTCTTCAAGCCGGCCGAGCTGGTGCCGGGCTGCTCCTGGGCGATCGCCGACATTCTCAATCGCGCTGGCCTGCCGAAGGGCGTGTTGAACCTCGTCATGGGCAAAGGCTCGGTCGTCGGCCAGGCGATGCTCGACAGCGCGGATCTGGCCGGCATTACCTTCACCGGCTCGACCGGCACGGGCAAGCGCGTCGCCGCCTCCTCGATCGAGCACAACCGTAAGTTCCAGCTGGAAATGGGCGGCAAGAACCCGATGGTGGTTTTGGATGATGCCGACCTCACCGTCGCCGTCGAGGCGGCCGCCAATTCCGGCTTCTTCTCCACCGGCCAACGCTGCACGGCCTCGTCGCGGCTGATCGTCACCGAAGGCATCCACGATAAGTTTGTCGCAGCGCTGACTGAAAAACTGAAGACGCTGGTGGTCGATGATGCCTTGAAGGCGGGAACCCATATCGGCCCGGTCGTCGACGAGCGGCAGCTTGCCACCGACACAGACTATATCGATATCGGCAGACAAGAGGGTGCCAAGCTTGCCTTCGGTGGCGAGACGATCGCGCGCGACAATCCTGGCTTCTATCTGCAGCCGACACTGTTCACCGAAGCGACAAACCAGATGCGCATTTCCCGCGAGGAAATCTTTGGCCCGGTCGCGTCCGTCATCCGCGTGAAGGATTACGATGAGGCGCTTGCGACCGCCAACGACACGCCCTTCGGCCTGTCGGCCGGCATCGCGACGACCAGCCTCAAGCACGCGACGCATTTCAAGCGCAATTCGGAAGCCGGCATGGTGATGGTCAATCTGCCGACTGCCGGCGTCGACTTCCACGTGCCGTTCGGCGGCCGGAAGGGGTCGTCCTATGGTTCGCGCGAGCAAGGCAAATACGCGAGCGAGTTCTTCACCGTCGTCAAGACGGCCTACACGCTGGCGTAAGCATTTTTCGCCGGATCGGTCGGTTGCCGGTCCGGCACTTCAAAGGACACGAAGACAATGAAGAAGAAAGCTGAGTGGCCGCGCAAGCTGCGCTCGTATGATTGGTTCGGCGGCACCGGCAAGAATGCCATCATGCACCGCTCATGGATGAAGAATCAGGGACTGCCGGCCGATACGTTCGATGGCCGCCCGATCATCGGCATCTGTAACACCTGGTCGGAGCTTACGCCCTGCAACGCGCACCTGCGCGATCTCGCTGAACGGGTGAAGCGCGGCGTCTACGAGGCGGGCGGTTTTCCAGTCGAGTTCCCGGTCTTTTCCGTCGGCGAAAGCACGCTGCGTCCAACAGCGATGATGTTTCGCAATCTGGCTGCCATGGACGTCGAAGAGGCAATCCGCGGCAATCCGGTCGATGGCGTGGTGCTGCTTGGTGGCTGTGACAAGACCACGCCGGCCCTTTTGATGGGCGCGGCCTCCGTCGATATTCCGGTGATTCTCGTCTCTGGCGGCCCGATGCTGAATGGCAAGTGGCGCGGCAAGGACGTCGGCTCGGGCACGGCCATTTGGCAGTTCTCGGAAATGGTCAAGTCCGGCGAGATGTCGCTCGATGAATTCATGGATGCGGAGCAGGGCATGGCCCGCTCGGCGGGCAGCTGTATGACCATGGGAACCGCCTCGACCATGGCGTCGATGGCCGAAGCCCTCGGCATGACGCTGCCCGGCAATGCCGCGATCCCGGCGGTCGATGCCCGCCGCCGCGTCATTTCGCAGCTTTCCGGCCGCCGCATCGTCGACATGGTCAAAGAAGATTTGAAGCCGTCCGACATCCTGACCAAGGAAGCCTTCGAGAACGCCATTCGCGTCAACGGCGCCGTCGGCGGCTCGACCAATGCCGTCATCCATCTCCTGGCGCTTGCCGGCCGTATCGGCGTCGATCTGTCCCTCGAGGATTGGGACCGCCTCGGCCGCGATGTTCCGACGATCGTCAACCTGCAGCCGTCGGGCAAGCACCTGATGGAAGAGTTCTACTATGCAGGCGGTCTGCCGGTCGTCATCAAGGCTGTTGGCGAGATGGGGCTTCTACATAAGGATGCCATCACCGTCACCGGCGATACGATGTGGAACGGCGTCAAGGACGTGGTGAACTATAATGACGACGTCATCGTTTCGCGCGAAAAGGCGCTGGCGCAGTCGGGCGGCATCGCCGTCCTGCGCGGCAACCTCGCGCCGCGGGGTGCCGTGCTGAAGCCCTCTGCAGCGTCGCCGCATCTGATGCAGCACAAGGGCCGTGCCGTCGTCTTCGAAAGCATCGAGGACTATCACGCCCGCATCAACAAAGACGATCTCGACATCGACGAGAACTGCATCATGGTGCTGAAATACTGCGGCCCCAAGGGGTATCCGGGCATGGCTGAAGTCGGCAATATGGGGCTTCCTCCAAAAGTGCTGAAGAAGGGCATCACCGATATGATCCGCATCTCGGATGCGCGCATGTCCGGTACCGCCTATGGAACCGTCATCCTGCACACCGCGCCGGAGGCTGCCGAAGGGGGGCCGCTCGCGCTCGTCCAGAACGGCGACATGATCGCGGTCGATATTCCGGCCCGTACGATCCATCTCGATGTATCGGAGGAGGAACTGGGCAGGCGTCGGGCGGCTTGGGTGAAACCCGACATGCCGGTGACAGGCGGTTACGGCAAGCTCTACATCGATTCCGTCATGCAGGCGGACCAGGGCGCCGACCTCGATTTCCTGGTCGGCCCGCGCGGCGATCGCGTTCCGATGGATCGCGACAGCCATTGATCCCTGCAACACGCGCAAATGAAAAGGCGGACGGAAGATCCGCCTTTTTCGATTCCATCGCAAGCTTGTTTGTGTGATCGAATATGACTATATGTTCTGTACAGATGTACAGGAGATGTGTTCATGCCCGCAAAGGCGATCGGAGCCGCCGAGTTTAAGGCGAAGTGCCTGAATCTCATCGATCAAATGGCCGCCGACGGTGAACCGATCGTCATTACCAAGCGCGGAACACCTGTTGCGGTCCTCTCGCCCATTATCGGCACTATTGAGCCTACGAGCATAATCGGAGCGATGAAGGGGAGTGTACTTGCCTACGATGATCCATTTTCGCCAGTCATCTCGCCCGAGGATTGGGATGCGAGCCGGTGATCGTTCTCGACACGCATGCTTTGATCTGGGCCGTTCAAGACGATCCGCGTCTGGGCAAGACGGCTCGGGACATCATTGATGACATGACGCGCCGTAGCCGTATACTGATTGCGGCGATCACACCCTGGGAGATCGCCATGCTGGCAGAAAAGGGGCGCATCGCGCTCGGTGATGATGTGGGGCGATGGATTAGTCGCGCGCTGGCGTTGCCCGGCATCGCGCTTGCGCCGTTGGAAGCTCCGATCTCCGTCGGCAGCGTTCGTTTACCGGGAAATTTTCATGCTGACCCCGCCGACAGGATGATCGTGGCGACGGCGCGGTTTCACCAGGTGCCGCTGATGACGGCAGACCAGGCGATCCTCAGCTACGGCGCCAAAGGCCACCTCAACACACTCGCTGCCTCGTCATGATGAAGCGCATCCATTGGATGTCGACCTGCTACAGCGTCCTTTGCGCGTCATGCTTGACGCGCGCGCTGTAAGGATTTCGCTGTGGCGTCGACTCACTGGCTCTGCGTCTGGCTCTGTTCGTGTTGCTCGACGGTTACCGCCACCTTCAAGGCTTCGGTCACCGAACCATGGACGAGCCCGGAGATCGGCGCTGCGTCGCGATAGTCGAGCCCGCAGGCGATGCGGACATAGCGATCGTCGGGGCAGAGGTTGTTGGCGGCGTCGAAGCCGACCCAGCCGAGGCCGTTCAGATGCACTTCCGCCCAGGCATGGCTTGCCGCTTGTTCCGCCTGGTCTTCCATCATCAGGTAGCCGGAGACGTAGCGGGCGGGCAGACCAAGCGTGCGGGCGGCTGCGATCATGATATGCGCATGATCCTGGCAGACGCCGCTCTGCTGTTGCAAGGCTTCCTCGGCCGTCGTCTGCGCTCCGGTTTCGCCCGGCTTGTATTCGACAATCTCATTGATCTTGCCCATCAGCGCATGCATCTTGGCGAGGTCCGTGTCGCCGCTCATCGCCTTGGCGAGGTTGCGGATCGGCTTTGTCATCTTCGTCAGCGGCGTCTCACGCAGGTAAAGCCAGAGCGGCGCATAGGCCTGGTGGACGCCGTAGACGCCGGACGTGTCCTCCGTCTCGACTTCGCCGCTGGCGGTGATGCGAATGGAGGTCTGGTCGCCATTGACGCTGACGAGGTTGACCCTATTGCCAAAGTGATCGTCGTAGCCGACCTCCACATGGGCGCCCTCGACGGAGGTCTTCCAGCTGATGACGGTCTGGCCGGGTTGGGTCAGCGGCGTCAGCCGCAGCCGCTGCAACGAATATTGTACCGGCTCGTCATAGGTGTATTCCGTCGTGTGACTGATCTTCAGACGCATCTGTCTTTCCCCCAACCGATACCTAGTAGAACCGGTAGCCGTCGGAGATTTCCTGCCCCAGACGGTTATTGTAACTGATGAAGTTCTCGATGTATTCGTGCAATCCCTGGTCCATCACATCCTTGATCGAATGACTGCGCAGCGACGCCAAGGTTTCCGCGGCGGTTGCGTGCGCCGCATGGCTTTCGCCGTATTCACGGGCGAGATAACCGAGGTTGCTGGCAATCTTTTCATAGCAATAGGCGAGCGAGCGCGGCATGCGTCCGTTGAGGATCAGGAAGTCGGCAATGTGTGAGGGCTTGTATTCCGCCTCGTAGACCCAGCCGTAGGAGCGATGTGCCGAGACCGATCGCAGGATCGATTCCCATTGCACGTTGTCGATCGAGGAGCCGACCTGCGAGACCGCCGGAAGCAGCACGTAGTATTTCACATCCAGGATGCGCGCCGTGTTGTCCGCGCGTTCGATGAAGGTGCCGATGCGCGAGAAATTAAAGATCTCGTTGCGAAGCATGGTGCCGTGGAAGGCGCCGCGGATCAGGCCGGTCTTGCGCTTGATCGCATCGATCGCCTCAGGCAGGTCCGCGGCTTTCACCCGCCGTGCCAGCATTGTTTTCAGGTCGAGCCAGCATTCGTTGGTGGCTTCCCAGGTTTCGCGCGTCAGGGCCGTTCGCACCATGCGGGCGTTGTTGCGGCCTGAGTCGATGCACGACATCACGCTTGAAGGATTGGACTTGTCGCGCAGCAGAAAGTCGATCGCGTCGGTGCTGGTCAGATTTTCGTAGAGGTCGTCGTAGATGTCGCGGACGCCGGAGCTTTGCAGCACACCGTCCCAGTCGTCTTCCGTCGCCTGCGAGCGTGTGAGCGACATGCGCAGCCCGGCGTCGATCAGGCGGGCGCTGTTTTCGGCCCGCTCTATATAGCGGAACATCCAGTAAAGGCCGTTTGCGGTTCTTCCGAGCATGCGTGTCAGTCCTCCAGAACCCAGGTATCCTTGGTGCCGCCGCCCTGGCTGGAATTCACCACCAGCGAGCCGGCCTTCAAAGCCACGCGGGTCAGTCCGCCCGGAATGATCTGCACCTTGTCGGAGACGAGGACATAGGGGCGAAGGTCCACATGGCGCGGAGCAATGCCCTTGTTGACGAGGATTGGCACTGTCGAAAGAGAAAGGGTCGGTTGGGCAATGTAGTTTGTTGGCCGGCTTTTGAGCTTTTCGGCAAAAACCGCACATTCCTTCTTGGAGGCGGTCGGGCCAACGAGCATGCCGTAGCCGCCGGAACCGTGCACTTCCTTGACGACGAGATCACTAAGGTTTTCCAACACGTATTTCAGGCTATCGGGCTCGGAACAACGCCACGTCGGCACGTTCTCGAGCAGGGCCTTGCGCCCGGTATAGAACTCGACGATTTCGGGCATATAGGAATAGATCGCCTTGTCGTCGCAGATGCCCGTCCCCGGCGCGTTGGCGATGGTGATGTTGCCGGCGCGATAGACATCCATGATCCCTGGAATGCCGAGCGCCGATTCGGGCTTGAAGGTGAGGGGGTCGAGATAATCGTCGTCGACACGGCGGTAGAGGACGTCGATTGCCTCGTAACCGCGTGTGGTGCGCATCTTCACCCTGCCGTCGATGACGCGCAGATCCGAGCCTTCGACAAGCTCGACGCCCATCATGTCGGCGAGGAAGGCATGCTCGTAATAGGCCGAATTGTAGATGCCGGGCGTGAGCACCGCGACGCGCGGCTTGCCGTCGCAACCGCGAGGGGCGAGCGAGGCGAGGCTGTGGCGGAGCAGATAGGGATAGTTCTCGACCGGGCGGACGCGGTTCTGATGAAAGAGTTCCGGGAACATCTGCATCATCGTCTCGCGGTTTTCCAGCATGTAGCTGACACCGGACGGGGTGCGGGCATTGTCTTCCAGAACATAGAACTGATCTTCGCCGGTGCGCACGATGTCCGTGCCGACGATGTGTGTATAGACGCCGCCCGGTGGCCGGAAACCGATCATCTGCGGCAGGAAGGCTTCGTTGCGCTCGATCAGCTCGCGTGGGACCCGGCCCGCCTTGATGATTTCCTGCTTGTGGTAGATGTCGTCGAGGAAAGCGTTGAGGGCGATGACCCGCTGTTCGATGCCTTGCGCCAGCTTGCGCCATTCGCGGCCGGAAATGATGCGTGGGATCAGGTCGAAGGGGATGAGTTTTTCGGAGCTGTCGGCGTGTCCGTAGACCGCGAAAGTGATGCCCGTCTTGCGGAAGATGTTTTCAGCCTCTTTTGATTTTGCAATCAGGCGGGCCTTGTCCTGGCTGGCGTACCAATCATTGTAGGTTGTGTAAGGCTGGCGCGGGCTATTGTCCGCATTCATCATTTCGTCAAATGCCAACGGTGTGATCCCCTTTTTTGCCATTTGAGTACAACAGCTGGGGCAATGCAAGAAGCATGCTCACTGGAAGGCAAAAGAAATTTCAGTGATGAATTGCTGCTTTTTTGGGCTGCAGGCTGCGTTTCGGCGGCTGAAGCGATGCATGTTTAATCACTCTCGCTTTGCAATCATCGGTGTGATTTCGAACGCCGATAAAATTCCTTATCGCAAAGGATGAGACTGCCTATTTTTCGCGCATGAAAAAAATGGCTTTTGGGCAGATCATTGAAGTTAAACATCAGGAATTTTGTTTTGACCATCATCCCGCATCACTCTACGCAAGGCGCCGATCACGAAATCGCATCAGGAGCATGCATGACCCTCGACCGCCTGGCTCCGGCCATTTTCGTCTTGCTCTGGTCGACGGGGTGGGTAATGGCAAAATATGCCGGCATCTACGCCGATCCGCTGACCTTTCTGGTGCTGCGCTACCTTCTCGCCACGCTGCTTTTCGTCGGCTTCTGTCTCGCGACTGGAGCCACCTGGCCGAAAACATGGACGGCGGCCGGGCATGCGGTCATTTCCGGAATCTTCCTGCACGGGCTTTATCTCGGCGCCGTATGGTGGGCGATCGGGCAAGGTGTTCCTGCGGCAATCTCTGGTATCATTGCGGGGCTGCAGCCGTTGATGACGGCGGCGGTGGCCCCTGCTCTCATCGGTGAAAACCTCTCGGGCCAACAGAAGCTTGGTCTGATTCTCGGCTTTCTCGGTATCGCACTGGCGGTCGTGCCGAAGGTCATGGCAATCGACACAGGCGCGATGCCGATCCACCTGTTTCCGGTGATCATCAACGTTCTGGGCATGGCGGCTGTCACCTACGGCACGCTCTATCAGAAGCGGCACCTGCAGGACGGCGACATTCGCTCGACCGCGACACTGCAATATATTGGGGCGCTGATCGTCACGGTACCGTTGGCGTTTCTCCTGGAGGATATGCGGGTCGTCTGGAGCGTGCAATTGTTTGCGGCGCTCGGCTGGGCAGTGCTCGGCCTGTCGATGGGGGCGATTGCGCTGCTGCTTTATTTGATTCGGCGCGGCCAGGTGTCGCGCGCGGCCTCGCTGATCTATCTGGTGCCGCCGCTCGCCGCCGTGCAGGCCTGGGTCTTCTTCGACGAGGCACTGACACTGCCAATGATCGCTGGAACTGTGATCGCGGTGACCGGCGTTTATCTGACCAATCGCAAGACGGTCCCCGCCCCATACAAAAAACGGCGGGCCGAGCCCGCCGTATTCAGTTCGCTTGACGCATAGACGAGGCTTATGCTTCGTCGCGGCGCTGTCCGTTGCCGTTGGCGCGGCGGCGCTGGCCTTGAGCACTGGCGCCGTTGCCGCTTTCGCGGCTCTGGTTGCCAGCGGCATTGCCTCCGTGGTTACGGTTGCGCCATTCGCCCTGCTTCTGGCCGGGGCGTCCATTGCGGTTGCCTCCTGGGCGCTTGGCAAGCGCCTGTTCGTGCGCGGCCTGTGCTGCCGGGCCCTGACCCTTGCGGTGCTGCTTCTTCTGCTGGCCTTCGCCGGTTACAAGAAGATCGTCGCCTGCAAACGGGCTCGGAGCCGAACGTTCAGCGCGGTGCACATTGTCGCTGCCGCCCTGCGGGCGCGGGCGGCGTTCGTTGTGGCCATTGCCGGCGGGGCGTGACGCGTTGCGGGCGCCATTGCCGCCGCGGGCACCCTTCGGGCGAGCGCGGTCGGCCGGAACTTCACCGCTCGCAACGGCGATGTCGATTTTCATCAGGCGTTCGATATCGCGCAACAGGCGGATTTCGTCCGGAGCGCAGAAGGCGATGGCAATGCCGTCACGGCCAGCGCGCGCGGTACGGCCGATGCGGTGGACATAGGCATCCGGCACTTCCGGCAAATCATAGTTATATACGTGGGTGACGCCCGGGATATCGATGCCACGCGCAGCGACGTCGGTTGCGACGAGAACGCGCGTCTCGCCGTCACGGAATGCCTTGAGCGCCCGTTCGCGCTGACCCTGGCTCTTGTTGCCATGGATCGAAGCGACGGAGTAGCCGACATGCTCCAGATGCTTCATCAGTTTCTCCGCGCCGTGCTTGGTGCGCGAAAAGACCATGGCGCGGCCGTCCGGGTTCTCGGTCAGCGTCTTCTTCAGGATTTCGGTTTTCTGGCTAGCGCCGGCAACGAAGTGAACATACTGCTCCACCTTGTCGGCTGCTTTGCCCGGAGGTGAAACCTCGACGCGCTTCGGGTTGCTCAGATACTCGCTGGCAAGCTCAGCGATCGCCTTCGGCATCGTGGCCGAAAACAGAAGCGTCTGGCGGTTCTTCGGAACCAGCTTGGAAATCTTGCGCAGGTCATGGATGAAGCCGAGGTCCAGCATCTGGTCGGCTTCGTCGAGAACGAGATAGCGAGCCTGGGTCAGGGTCACCGCCTTGCGAGCAATGAGGTCAAGAAGACGGCCGGGCGTGGCGACGAGAATGTCGACGCCGCGGGCGAGCTGCTCGGACTGCTTGTTGATCGATGCACCGCCGACGACGAGGCCGATCTTGATCGGGGTCTTCTTGACGAAGTCCTTCAGGTTTGCGGCGATCTGGTTCACAAGTTCGCGGGTCGGAGCGAGAACAAGGGCGCGAATGTTGCGCGGATCGGGACGCTTGCCGTCAGCGAGCATCTTTTCGATCATCGGCAGGCCGAAAGCGGCCGTCTTGCCAGTGCCGGTCTGGGCGAGACCGATAAGGTCATGGCCTTCCATCACGAGCGGGATCGCTTCAGCCTGAATTGGCGTCGGCGTTTCGAACCCCAGGGAGGAGAGGGTCGAAAGAACATGCTCGGAGAGGCCAAGGTCTTTAAAAGTGGTCAATGTATTACCTTTTCGGGGGCGCAAAACGAACATCGCCGGAACTGCACCATGCGGTTCCGGTTTCGCCTTGCGTCAAGAACCCCGCGTGATTTGGGAACTTGTGGGTTGATTAAGCTGTCTGCGCTGCATCTTGCCGCGTTTGGCAAGACATTCTGTGGTGCGCTTATCCTTCGGTACGGATCGGTGAAATCCCGCAGGGCTCGCTCACGCGGCGGCCAGAAGGTGACGCTGCCCCCATGTCGTTGTTTTACCGTCAAAAGTCAAGGGGTAGTTTTTTGCAGGTGCGAAGAGCGTTGCCCTCATGCCATGATGAGTTTAAATTCACCGCTTGCCAGCACTGCGCCGTTTGCCAGGATCTCGAGCGTGGCCGCCAGTGCTGACTCGATGGTAGATAGGGTTTTCGTTTTCAGAGAGATTTTGGGTTTGCCGGATTTTTCGGGAACCTTCCTTTTCCCCCGCGCGTTGACCCTCTCAGGTGCCTTGCATCACGAGGCACGGCCGCGTTCAGTCGCAGTGCCGCCGGTGTTGCGTCATATGGACGTCGGCGTGGTTATGCTCAAGGAGCGAATAATGACGACGACATGGCTTCTTGCTGCCGATGGCAATCAGGCGCGCCTTTTGAAGGGCGTGAATTTTCTCAAAGATGGACCACAGAATCCCGAGCAGGAAATCTTTCAGCTGGATACCAAGCGTGCCCAGGACATCATGGCCGACAAGCCTGGGCGGAGCCATTCGTCTGTTGGCCACGGTCGCTCGGCGATGGAATATTCGAGCGATCCGGTGCGCGGGGAACAAGAGAGGTTCACCTCGGATGTGGCCAGCAAGCTCGATACCTATGCACGGAAAGGGGCCTTCGACCGCCTTGTGCTTTGCGCAGCTCCGCAGACGCTGGGTTATTTTCGCTCCATACTCTCCGCTGCTACGCGTGCGAAAACCACGGTGGAAATCAACAAGGACTACAGCGGCATGCCTACCGACAAATTGATCTCGTCGGTTCGTTCGGCAATGTCGAGCTGACCCTTTTGCTTAAAAGTCTGTCGGAACGCCGCCCTCGGCTTTCCGGCGGGCAACGAAGGCATCGAGTTCCTCCTCGATGGCCGGGTCGAGTGGAGGGCGCTCATATTCGTTCAGCTTTTCCTTGAAGACGCGGTTGGCGTGATCATAGGTCGTCGGCCGTCCGGCTTCCGTCCATGTCTCGAAATTGCGCCAATCGGACAAGATCGGAGAGTAGAAGGCCCTTTCATACCGCGCGAGCGTGTGCGCGGTGCCGAAATAATGACCGCCCGGACCGACATCGCGGACGGCGTCGAGACCAAGCGCATCCTCGCTGACGTCGAGCGGTTTCAGGAATTCGGCGACCATCTGCAGCATATCGACATCGAGGACGAACTTCTCGAAGGATGCCGTCAGGCCGCCTTCGCTCCAACCAGCCGCGTGCATGATAAAGTTGCCGCCCCCTTGAGTCAGCGCCCAGAGCGACAGGACCGATTCGTAGGCCGCCTGCGCATCGAGCGTGTTCGAGGCGTTGGTGTTGGACGTGCGGTAGGGGATCTTGTAGCGGCGCGCGAGCTGACCGCCGGCGATGACAGCCTTCATGTATTCCGGCGTGCCGAAGGCGGGCGCACCGGTCTTCATGTCGACGTTCGAGGTGAACCCGCCATACATGACAGGTGCGCCACGCCTTACCATCTGGGTAAACGCGATGCCGGCCAGCGCCTCGGCATTCTGCTGCACCACCGCACCTGCGATCGTCACCGGGGCCATGGCGCCAGCCAGGGTGAAGGGCGTGACAACAACCACTTGGTTGCGCGACGACATTTCGATGATGCCCTGGAGCATCGGCCCGTCGAGGCGCAGTGGCGACGAGGTATTGATGATGGTGAAGAGCGATGGCTCGCGTTCCATCTGTTCGGCGGTGATGCCGCGGCCGATGCGGGCGATTTCCAAAGCGTCGAGATTGCGCTGTGCCCCAAGCGAATAGCAGTGGAATACTTTGTCGGTGAGTTTCACCATGTCCGAGAGGCAATCGAGATGGCGCACCGAGGCATGGATATCGACCGGCTCGACCGGATAGCCTCCGGTGGTATGAATGATGTCATAGGACTGCGCGAGCTTCACCAGCTTGCGATAGTCTTCCTGGTTGCCGGCCCGGCGCCCGCCTTCCCGGTCGGCAACGAAGGGGGCTGAGGCGATCTGCGCGAAGACGAGATTGTTACCGCCGATCTCGACATTGCGGATCGGGTTGCGGGCATGCATGGTGAAGCCGGATGGAACGGACGAGATCATATCCATGATCAGGCCGCGATCGAAACGGACACGATCGGTGCCAGGCGTCACGTCGGCGCCGGCGGCTTTCATTCGGGCGCGCGCTTCCGGCAGGATAATGTCCATGCCGATTTCCTCGAGGATCGTCAGCGAGGCATCGTGAATGGCCTCTAGCGCCTCGTCTGTCAAAACGGTGGATTTTTCCATCGTATTGACAATATTGAGATATCTTGAATTTCCTGAGCCTTTTCGCAGCCGGTCGGCACCGCGCCCGCCGGTTCGGCGGCGGCGTTCCAGGGGAGCGTCCGTGCCGGTCAAAAAGGAATGCGGAAATTCGTTCTCGCTCATGGCTTTTCCATCGGTCAGGACAGAAAGTCATAGTGCAGTTTGGATGCGCTGCATGCGCCACCATTTGCGACAGCAAACTTCCCTGGCAGAGAAGGGTGGTTGTAAACGCCGGATTTTAAGCGACGCGGGATGTCGCTTTCACGCCGCAAAGCATTTCGCGCTTGCTGCCGAAGCCGGGACGACGATCGATCGCGAAGCCTGCCGCCTCAAGATTGCGGCGGACGAAGCCGGCCGCGGCATAAGTGGCAAAGGTACCGCCGTCGACCGTCTTACCGTGGATGAGATGCATCAGCTCTTCCGACCACATGTCCGGATTGCGCCGTGGAGCAAAACCGTCGAGATACCAGGCATCGAACAGGCCGGTGAAACGCTCGATCTCATTGAGGGCTACGCCGCAGGCGACGGTCAGGCGCACGCCGCCGAAATCAAGGTCGACAATGCCGCTTGGTTGCTCCGGCCATTGCGCGCCAAGAGCTTGCCGTTCCGCGTCAATTTCCGGCCAGCGTGACAACGCCCGATCGATCTCGCCGGGGCGCATCGGAAAGCGTTCGAACGAGACGAAGTGAAGCTCCCCGCCTTCGGTGCGGGTTCCTTTCCATTGCCGCCAGGTTTCGCAGAAGTTCAGGCCGGTGCCGAAGCCGAGTTCGCCGATGCGGAATTCGCCCGGCCGCCGCCAGCGCCCCGGCAGATCATTGCCAGAGAGAAACACATGGCCGCATTCCAGCCGGCCATCCTCGCGGCAATAAAAATGGTCGCCAAACTCTTGCGAATAGGGCATATCGCCTTCGCGCCATTCAAGTGTTTGCTGATCCGGCACTGCCGTATTTTCCAGGTTCTCGCGGGTCATGGCGAAGCGATAATCTGCCTATCTGAGAAGGTCAATCGATGACGGATCTGTTGATCATCGGCGGCGGAATCATGGGGCTCTGGGCCGGCGTGATGGCCGAGCGGGCCGGATTGCGAACCCTGATTGTCGAGCGCAAGGCAATCGGCGCCGGGGCAAGCGGCGGCATGCTCGGCGCGCTCATGCCGCACATGCCGGATCGCTGGAGCGCCAAGAAGCAGTTCCAGTTCGACGCGCTCGTTTCTCTCGAGACGGAGATTGCGACGCTTGGGGCGGCGACGGGGCTCTCGGCAGGCTATCGCCGTTGCGGGCGTCTCATGCCTCTGGCGAAGCCGCATCTGCGCACGATCGCCCTTCGCCATGAACAGGATGCGATCGTCAACTGGCGTGCCGGCGACCGGCAATTCCACTGGCACGTCTGTGATCGACCCCCGGCTGAGGGGTGGTTGGATAGCGCTTTTGCCGAAAGCGGTATTGTGTTTGATACGCTGGCCGCCAGGGTCGCGCCGCGACCGTTCCTTGCCATGCTCTCGATATATTTGCGCCGGTCAAAACATATTCGGATCGAGGAGGGGCGGGACCTCGTTCATATCGATCCCATTGCAGGGCGCGCGGATTTTGCCAATGGGAGCACGGTTGCCTTCGGTGATTGCATCATCGCAAACGGTGTTGACGCATTCCCCTTCCTGGATGGTTTGGCGGGTCCGCCTGGTTCAAGCGGCACGGGCGTCAAGGGGCAGGCGGCATTGCTGAAAGCCGATATCGATCCGAGCCTGCCGGTCGTCTTCACCGATGGGCTTTACATTGTGCCACATGAAAACGGGATGGTCGCTGTCGGCAGCACCAGTGAAAACACCTTCGACGCACCTTTTTCAACGGACGAGCAACTTGATGCCCTGCTGGCTCGTGCGAGGGACCTTGTGCCGCGCATTCGCAACGCGCCAATCATCGAGCGCTGGGCAGGCGTGCGACCGAAGGCGATCGGACGCGATCCGATGGCCGGGCGGCATCCGGATCACCAACGCATCCACGCCCTGACCGGCGGGTTCAAGATCAGTTTCGGCATCGCACATCGGCTTGCTTCGGCCGTGATCGACGAAATCTGCGGCGAAACGGACGATGCGTTGCCCGCGTCGTTCCGCTGCCGGGCTCATTTCGATCTGTTGGTGTCGGAAAAGGCAAAGGCCCCGCAGTAGCGAGGCCGGAAGCAGTCCTGCTATTTGCCTACATCCAGTAGGGCGGGACGCCGTAATAGTCATAGACGCGGCGACCGTTTTCCTTGTTCCATTCATATTCGTCGTCGCCGTGGTACTTCGGTGCGTTCTCGACCTGCTCGCGCGTCAGATCCGTGCGATAGCCGCCGAGATTTTCATCGTAAGTGAGCTTGGCCCACGGTATGGGATAGTGATCCTCACCCATGCCGAGGAAACCGCCGAAAGCGAGAACGGCGTAGGAAACACGCCCGCTGCGCTTTTCGATGATGACGCGTTCGATCGACCCGATGTGCTTGCCATCCAGGCCGTAAACGCGGGTACCCTCGACCTTGTCGCTGGCGATCAGATCATGGGTTTCCCTGATGTCGGCGTCTTGAAGGTTGGTATCCTGGTAAGTCACGATTCTTCTCCGTTTTGGTACTACCGGGAACACAACGATGCATAAGCCGGTTGGTTCCGACAAAGTTTGCGGGCGCGAAAACTGGCGTTTTGTCGACTGAATTAACCCCTTACGGCCGTTTGGCAGTTCCAACACTTCGTCATTCTGTCACGCAAATCACGTAACCCGCTCGCATATTGAGTTGCAACGGAGCGGAGCCGATGCGGTACGCGATCTATTATACGCCGTCGATCTACGATCTCCTGTCGGTCGCAGCGGCAAGCTGGCTTGGCCGCAACGTCTATTCCGGCGAAGCTCCGGAAGCGCCGTCGATTGCCGGCTTCAGCCGGCAGGAGCTGGCTTTCCATACGGCCGTGCCGCGCCGCTATGGGTTTCACGGCACCATCAAGGCGCCGTTCCGACTTCATTCGGAGACCAGCGAGGCGGCGTTGCTGAAAGCCATGATGCATTTTGCCAGCACCGTGACGCCGTTTGAAATTCCTCGCATGGAAATCGCAAGGCTTGGCGAGTTCTACGGCTTGGCGCCCTCGGCCCCGTGTGAGCAGATGAACCATCTTGCCGCCTCGGTCGTCCAGACGTTCGACACGTTCCGTGCGCCGCTGAGTGACGCGGAGATCGAACGGCGGGATCCGGACCGTCTGACAGCGCCGCAGTTCTCCAATCTGCATCGCTGGGGCTACCCTCATGTGATGGATGAGTTTCGGTTTCACATGATGCTGACGGGACCGATACATCCCAATCTCAACGCCCGGTTCGAAGGGGCGCTTCGCGACTATTTCGAACCTTTGCTGAACGAGCCCTTGAAGATTTCCAGCCTTGCACTCTTTATCGAGCCGGAGGCCGGCGCGCCGCTCCGTGTCCATTCACAGCACCCGCTCGGAAAAATCTCTGCGCATCGGCCTGCCACGGCGCGGGTGAGTGCGACGGCGATATCGGACGCGCCGCGCGGATCCGGAACCAAGGCGGCGCTCGCGGCTCGCCTTCTGCAGGCGAATTGCTGAATGGGTGTTGCAGTTGACGCAATAGCGTGTTCCCGCCTTGGATAGACTGCGATTTTCGCCATTTTGACTTCGATTTTCCGTCCACGGATGCTACCGTTCCGGCAAATTCGAAGGGTGATTTGATGGCAGAGCAATCCTATCCGCGTGATCTCATCGGCTACGGCCGCAATCCTCCGCAGGTCCGGTGGCCGGGCGATGCGCGCATCGCGGTGCAGTTCGTGGTCAACTACGAGGAAGGCGGCGAAAGTAGCATTCTCGACGGCGACAAGGCGTCCGAATCGCTGCTGTCGGAAATCGTCGGCGCGCACCCCTGGCCCGGCCAGCGCAATCTCAACATGGAGTCGATCTACGAATACGGCGCCCGTGCCGGCTTCTGGCGGCTCTGGCGGATGTTCACCAGCCGCAATGTCGATGTGACCGTCTATGGTGTGACGCTCGCCATGGCGCGCAATCCCGAAGCGGTCGCCGCCATGAAGGAAGCGGGCTGGGAGATCGCCAGCCATGGCTATCGCTGGCTGGAATACAAGGATTTTCCGGAAGAAGAAGAGCGCAGACACATCCGCGAAGCCGTGCGTCTGCACAAGGAACTGACCGGTTCGCATCCGCTCGGCCTCTATCAGGGCAAGCCGTCGAACAACACATTGAAACTTGTTCTGGAGGAGGGCGGCTTCGTCTATTCCTCCGACAGCTATGCCGATGAACTGCCCTATTGGGTTCCCGGCCTCACCAAAGACAAGCCGCATCTGATCATCCCCTACACGCTCGATGCCAATGACATGCGTTTTGCGACACCGCAGGGCTTCAATTCCGGTGACCAGTTCTTCGCCTATCTGAAGGACACCTTCGACGTGCTCTATGCGGAGGGCAAGGAGGGCAGGCCGAAGATGATGAATGTCGGCCTTCACTGTCGTCTTGTCGGTCGCCCCGGCCGGGCAGCGGCCTTGGCCCGCTTCATTGATTATGTCTTGAGCCATGAGAAGGTGTGGATCCCCAAGCGCATCGATATCGCCCGGC
This sequence comes from Pararhizobium sp. LjRoot235, assembly GCF_964254145.1. Taxonomy (NCBI): domain Bacteria; kingdom Pseudomonadati; phylum Pseudomonadota; class Alphaproteobacteria; order Hyphomicrobiales; family Rhizobiaceae; genus Pararhizobium; species Pararhizobium sp. LjRoot235. The sequence continues at coordinate 1,526,021 of NZ_CAXUSP020000001.1, forward strand.
ACTGGTACGAGCATCACAAGCCGGAGGGCGGATTGTGATGAACGCGCGGGAAAACTTCGTCGCGCGGTTCGGCGGCGTCTTCGAGCATTCTCCCTGGGTGGCGGAGCGCGCTTTCGACAAGAATCCGCGGGTGACGTTGACGGCCGAGGGTGTGCATGCCGCGCTCGTTGCGGCCTTCCGTGCCGCCGCGGATGGTGAGCGCCTTGGCGTTCTGCGCGCCCATCCGGATCTTGCGGGGAAGCTGGCGATTGCCGGCGAACTGACGGACGACTCGAAAGCCGAGCAGGCCTCTGCGGGTCTCGACCGGCTCAGCCCTTCGGAACACGCCCGTTTCACCGAACTGAACACGACCTATACGAAGAAGTTCGGTTTTCCCTTCATCATCGCAGTCAAGGGGCTCAGCAAGGACGATATTCTGTCTGCCTTCGAAAGGCGGATTGACAATGACCGGCAAGAGGAATTTGAGACGGCTTCAGCGCAGGTCGAGAAGATTGCGCTGTTGCGTTTGCATTCCATGCTTCCGGGAGAAGACAATGCCTGACATTACGCCGTCACGCAGTTTTGCGGCGGGATCGATAGACTGATGCCACATCTGTTGACGATTGAGCCTCTGACGCGGGCCGCTTTTGCTCCCTTTGGCACGGTCATTGAAGCGGACCCGGCATCCATGCGCCTGATCAACGGCGGCTCGACCGAGCGGTTTCACGCGCTTGCCCATGTCGATGTGGCGGGCGAAGATGCCCGCGTGATCATCAATATTTTTCGCGGCCAGCCGCGCAGCTTCCCCTACAGCCTGACGATGATGGAGCGTCATCCACTCGGTTCGCAGAGCTTTTCGCCGATTGGCGGCAGTCCATGGCTCGCCGTCGTTGCGCCGGATGACGGCGGGAGGCCGGGTTTTCCACGCGTTTTCCGCGCAACGGGGAGCCAGGGCATTAACTATGGCCGCAACGTCTGGCATCATCCTCTGATGGCCGTCGGCACGGTCAGCGATTTCCTGGTTGTCGATCGTGAAGGTCCGGGCAACAATCTGGTCGAAGTCTTTTACGACGAGCCCTTTATCATTCCGAACCCTCTGTGAGCGCGAGCATATCCCTATGAGCAAGTCCGGCCGCCTGACAACCCACGTCCTCGATACCGCGCTCGGCAAACCGGCACAGGGCCTGAAGATCGATCTGTTCGCCATCGAGGGAGAGACTCGCCGCCTGTTGCGCGCGGTCAAAACCAACAGCGACGGCCGGGTCGATGGGCCAATGCTCGACGGAGAGGCGTTCAGGATTGGCACCTACGAACTGGTTTTTCATGCAGGCGATTATCTGCGCGCGACGGGCGCCAGCCTGCCGGAACCGGCCTTCCTCGATCTCATTCCGCTACGCTTCGGCATTGCCGATGCGGCAAGCCACTACCACGTGCCGTTGCTGCTTTCGCCGTTCAGCTACTCGACCTATCGAGGGAGTTGAAGTTACTCCGCAATCACATCCCGGTTGATATCCTTGATATCCCGTTTGCCGCAGAGCGCCATGGTGATGTCGAGTTCCTTGCGGATGATGTTGAGCGCAAGCGTGACGCCCGCCTTGCCGCCGGCGCCAAGGCCGTAGAGGAAGGGGCGGCCGATATAGGTGCCCTTGGCGCCAAGCGCGATCGCTTTCAACACATCCTGACCGGAGCGGATACCGCCGTCCATATGGACCTCGATCGTGTCGCCGACCGCATCGACAATTTTCGGAAGCATACTGATGGAGGAGGGGGCGCCGTCGAGTTGGCGGCCGCCGTGATTGGAGACGATGATGGCGTCGGCGCCGGTTCGTGCCGCCATCTTCGCGTCCTCGACGTCGAGGATCCCTTTAAGGATTAGCGGCCCGCCCCACATCTCCTTGATCTCAGCCACATTTTCCCATGAAAGCCGCGGATCAAACTGCTCCGCCGTCCAGACTGAAAGCGAGGACAAATCCGAAACGTTCTTGGCGTGGCCGACGATGTTGCCGAAGCTTCGGCGTTTGGTCTGCAACATCTGCATGCACCAGAGCGGCCGCGTCGCCATCTGCCAGATGTGTTTTGGCGTGAACTTTGGAGGCGCTGACAGGCCGTTGCGCAGGTCCTTGTGGCGCTGGCCGAGGATCTGCAGGTCGAGCGTCAGCACCAGCGCCGAGCATTTTGCCGCCTTGGCGCGGTCGATCAGGTTCTTGACGAAGTCGCGGTCGCGCATGACGTAGAGCTGGAACCAGAAAGGCTTGGTCGTGACGGAGGCGACATCTTCGATCGAGCAGATGCTCATCGTCGACAGCGTGAAGGGCACGCCGAATTCCTCTGCTGCCTGCGCCGCCAGCATCTCGCCATCGGCATGCTGCATGCCGGTCAGGCCGGTCGGCGAAAGCGCCAACGGCATAGAGACCTTCTGGCCGATCATGGTGCTTTCCAGCGACCGGTTGGTCATATCGACCAGCACCCGCTGGCGCAGCCTGATCTTGGAAAAATCCTCCTCGTTGGCGCGGTACGTTCCCTCGGTCCAGGCGCCGCTATCGGCATAATCGAAGAACATCTTCGGAACGCGGCGCTTGGCTGCGGCTTTGAGATCGCGGATTTCGAGGATTTTGGACATGGCGCGGGTTTCCATCTCAAGGGACGGTTCGGCCATACCATGTTTCGCGAACTGTTGTTAAGAGTTGGATCGGCAAGAGGTAAAATAAATTTACCTCTTTTGTCTCTCGACTTTCAGTCGTGTGCCGCAATTTGCCCGTTGGCCGTCGCATGAACCTCGCGCGCCCGGGGCGGCCTGGCAAGGCGCCGCCGGAATGTGCCTGGCTTCGTGCCGAACCGGTCATGGAAGGCTTCATAAAAACGCGAGAGCGACCCGAAACCCGCCTCGAAGGCGACGCTCGTGATCGGCAGGTCTGTGGAAATGAGCAGCGACTGGGCGGTATCGAGGCGGTGGCGGACGATCGATTGGTTGATGGTCATGCCGACAGTGCGCTTGAAGATGCCCATGGCATAGTTCGGATGCAGACCGACATCGCGTCCCACATCCTCGGCGGTGATGTTTTCCAAGGCGTGTTCGGTGATGAAGCGCATCATCCGCTCGACATGGAACATGCGGTTCGCGTCCTGATGCTCGAAAGAGGCTATGGCTGATCCCTGCTCGCGCAGGTCGCGCCAGCCTTCGCGGTCGAGGCGGCGCACGCGGGCGCCCAGCTCCTCGCGGACGATCTGTTCCAGTTCGTCGTCTCCGGACAGAAGCTCCTCACGCCAGCGCATGAAGATGTCGCGGTCGTAGGGGCGGATATCGAGTGCCTCGATCATGGCTCCGCGGAAGACCGCGTCGCGGAACCGGCTAAGGCTTGGAAGAGCCAGGAAAACAGACATCGGCACATAGAAGCAGAGGAATAGGGTCGGCTCTTTCAGGTCAGTTACCTGATGCGGGATCATGCCCCAGAACAAGCAAAGCTGCCCCTTTGAGATGCTGAGTTCGCGCCCGTCGAACCAATAGGTCATCTCGCCTTCGAGCACGAAATTGAACTCGATCTGGCTGTGCATATGCGGGCCTTCCATGCGCCGCACAATCATGTTTTCGCCAGCGCAGAAACGGTGATCATCAAAAACAACCAGCGGATGCGCCGGGTCGCGTTCTGGGTGAACCGGCGTTGCGCCGAGCCTGTTCACGAGTTTCGGGCGCCGCTTCATTTCATATCCTGCTGATGTTAGAAAACCGGAAGTTTACGTCGAAATGTCGGAAGAAGATTGCGGGTTTCGGCAGCAAGGTCAAGCCGCTCCTGCGGGAAAGAGGAACAGGATAGACCGCAGAACACACCGGACCACACGCTGATCCTTGGGAGGATATTATGATTTCTTTTAAAGCCGCTACCGGGCTCGTGCTCGGCTATGCGCTCACCATGTCCGCCGCCTTTGCAGGCGAACTCGTCATCAATTCCGACCAGTCCGATCCGGCGCCGAAGAAGGCGATGGAAACGTTGCTCGAAGGCTTCAAGGCGGCCAATCCGGACGTCACCGTCAAGTGGAACAATTTCGACCACGAAGGCTACAAGTCGGCGATCCGCAACTTCCTGACTGCCGACGCGCCCGATGTCGTTTCCTGGTATTCCGGCAATCGCATGGCCCCCTTCGTCAAGGCCGGCCTGTTCGAGGATGTCACCGGCCTCTGGACCGAAAACAAGCTGGACGATCAGTTGAAATCCGCCGTCAAGTCGATGGAAATCGACGGCAAGAAATGGGGCATCCCCTATTCCTACTATCAGTGGGGCATCTACTACCGGAAGGACATCTTCGCCGAGCAGGGCATCACGCCACCGAAGAACTGGGCCGAACTGGTCGCCGCCTGCGAAAAGATCAAGGCAGCCGGCATGACGCCGTTTGCGATCGGCACCAAGGCGCTGTGGCCGACAGGTGGCTGGTTTGACTATCTCGACCTGCGCGTCAACGGTTACGAGTTCCACATGGACCTCACCGCCGGCAAGGTTCCCTACACCGATCCGAAGGTGAAGGCCGTTTTCGAGAAATGGGCCGAGCTGGTCAAGCCCGGCTACTTCCTCGAAAACCACGCCGCGATCGACTGGCAGGACGCCATTCCGCAGTTCGTCCAAGGCAAGGCACCGATGTACCTGATGGGCAACTTCGCCGTTGCCGCGATGAAGGATGGCGGATTGAAAGAGGACCAGATCGGCTTCCTGCAGTTCCCGGAAATCACCGCCGGCATCCCGATGGCGGAAGATGCGCCGACCGAATCCTTCCACATCCCATCGGGTGCGAAGAACAAGGAAGATGCCCGCAAGTTCCTCGCCTATCTGGCAACGCCTGAGGCTCAGACCAAGATGAACGAGGTTCTCGGCCAGCTTCCGGTCAACAACCAATCCGCCAAGTCTGAAGATCCGTTCCTGAAGGCCGGGTTTGAAATGCTGGCAAATGCCTATGCGCTTGCCCAGTTCTACGACCGCGACGCCCCGGCTGAAATGGCCAAGGCCGGCATGGAAGGCTTCCAGCAGTTCATGGTCAAGCCGGACAATATCGACGCGATCCTCGAACGCCTCGAAAAGGCACGCGGCCGCATCTACAAGTAATCTTCAAATCGGCACCAGCCCCTCAGCCGCCCTGTCGGGCACCTTCTCCCCGCAGGCGGGGAGAAGGGAGAAGCGGCAAACTCTATTGTCCCCTCTCCCCGCCTGCGGGGAGAGGGCTAGGGTGAGGGGCAGATACCGGACTGCGGTCGATTGTTTTCAAACTACTTCAACAAAGGGCAGCGATGAGCAGCACCGTTTCCGCGACATCCGGTTTCTGGAAGCGCAACCAGCAGCGCCTTGCGCCCTGGCTGTTCCTCGCGCCCGGCATGATCATGTTTTCGATCTATGTGATCATTCCGATCTTCCAGTCGATCTGGATCAGCTTCTACGACTGGGACGGGCTTGGCCCGAAAACCTGGATTGGCGTCGCCAACTACGCCGAGCTTCTCGACGATGAAGCGTTCTACACCTCGCTGAAAAACAACATCCTGTGGCTGGTGCTCTACCTGCTTGCGGTTCCCGCCGGCCTTGCCGTGGCGCTGTTCCTCAACCAGACGGTCGCCGGCATCCGGCTCTACAAGTCGATGTTCTTCTTTCCCTTCGTCATCAGCCAGGTCGTCGTCGGCCTGATCTTCACCTGGTTCTACGCGCCGGATTTCGGCCTTCTCTCGGCGCTGATCAAGACACTGACCGGCCAAAGCATCGCCATCCTGGCGGACGAGCGCTACGTCACGCTCGGCATTATCGCCGCAGGCCTCTGGCCGCAGATCGCCTATTGCATGATCCTCTACCTGACCGGTCTCAACAACATCAACCCGGAGCAGGTGGAGGCCGCGCGCATGGATGGCGCGAGGGGCTGGTCGCTGCTGTGGCACATCATCCTGCCGCAGCTCGGGCCCGCCACCTTCATCGCCATCGTCGTCACCGTCATCGGTGCGCTGCGCTCCTTCGATCTGGTCTCGATCATGACCGATGGCGGGCCTTACGGGTCGAGCCGCGTGCTGTCGTTCTACATGTATGAGCAGGCGCTGTCGGAATACGGCTACCGCATGGGCTACGGTGCGGCGATCGCCGTTGTCCTCTTCATGATCATGATGGTTTTCATCACCCTGTTCATCGTGCGCATGCTGATGCGGGAAAGGCACGCCTGATGTTTCCGACCCCTGTCCAGAAGGCTTCCCCCTGGGTACGCCATGCCTATACGATCATCCTGCCGATCGCATTGATCGTCTGGCTGCTGCCTTTGATCGGCGTTGCCATCACCTCGGTCCGGCCGTCCGCGGATCTGGCCGCCGGAAACTATTTCGGCATGCCCTCGCGCTTCGCCGGAATCGACAACTATACGGCGGTCTTCAGGGATTCGCCGATTGGCTGGTACATCCTCAACTCCTTCAAGGTGACGATCCCAACGGTGATCGGTGCGGTCGGGCTCGCCTGCCTGACGGGTTTTGCCTTGGCGGTCTACAAGTTCCGCGCCAATCTTCTGATCTTCTTCCTGTTCGTCGCCGGCAACTTCATCCCGTTCCAGATTCTCATGGTGCCGGTGCGCGACATGACTCTGAAGGCGGGGCTCTATGACAGCATCTCCGGCCTCGTGCTTTTCCATATCGCGTTCCAGACCGGCTTCTGCACGTTGTTCATGCGCAATTTCATCACGTCTCTGCCCTTTGCGCTGATCGAGTCCGCCCGTGTCGAAGGTGTCAGCGAATGGCGGATCTTCCGCTATATCGTCCTTCCCCTGATGCGTCCGGCGATCGCCGCCCTTTCGGTGCTGGTCTTCACCTTCATCTGGAACGATTATTTCTGGGCGACTGTTCTGGTGCAGGGGCAGCACGCCATGCCGGTGACGGCCGGGCTTTATTCGCTGAACGGCCAGTGGATCGCCGCCTGGCATCTGGTGTCGGCCGGCTCGATCGTTGCCGCGATGCCGCCGGTCCTGATGTTCTTCCTGATGCAGAGACATTTCATCGCCGGGCTGACGCTGGGAGCGACCAAGGGATGATCGCTGCATTTTCTACATTTCAACATTCATTGAAAGGCAGGGCCAATGGCTGACGTCATGCTCCGCAATGTCACCAAGCAGTTCGGCTCGGTCAGCGTCATCAAGGGCGTCGATTTTTCCATCGCCGACGGCGAGTTCTGCGTCTTCGTCGGCCCCTCCGGCTGCGGCAAGTCTACGCTGCTGCGGATGATTGCCGGACTTGAGGAAATCTCCTCGGGCGAACTCAAGATCGGCGGCAAGGACATGACCCACGTAGGCCCGTCCGATCGCGGCGTGGCGATGGTGTTCCAGTCTTATGCGCTCTATCCGCACATGACGGTCGCCGACAATATCGGCTTCGGGCTGCGCATGACCGGCCATGAGAAGGCTGAGATCGAAAAGCGCATGCAGCGCGCCGCCAAGATGCTGCAGCTCGAGCCGCTGCTCACCCGCAAGCCGTCGCAGCTTTCCGGCGGCCAGCGCCAGCGCGTCGCCATCGGCCGCGCCATCGTGCGCAATCCGGAAGTCTTTCTGTTCGACGAGCCGCTGTCGAACCTCGATGCCGCGCTGCGGGTGCAGATGCGCACCGAGATCAGCACGCTGCACCAGGATCTCAAGGCGACGATGATCTATGTCACCCATGATCAGGTGGAAGCCATGACCATGGCCGACAAGATCGTGGTCCTCAGTGCCGGGTCGATCGAGCAGATCGGCTCGCCGCTGGAACTCTATCACCGGCCGAAGAACATCTTCGTTGCAGGCTTCATCGGCTCGCCGAAAATGAATTTTTTGAAGGCGACGGCGTCACCCGCCGGTGATCAGATCCGCGTCACCTTGACGGGCGATGTCGATATCCTGCTGCCAGCCGGCAGCACCCGCGTCAGCGAAGGGCAGGGCGTGACGCTCGGCATTCGCCCCGAACACATCGATGCCGACGGTCGGGACGGCTCCATTCTGCCGGCGAAGCTCAGGCTTGCCGAATATCTCGGCTCCGAAACCATGTTCTATGTGAGCCTCGGTGACGGCACCGACATCGCCGTCAAGGCCGACGGACTGGCGACAGCACATCCAGGCGCGGATTTCCGCATCGGCATTCCGCCGAAGGCCTGCCACCTCTTCGACGACCAAGGCGTCGCTATCATCAACGGGGATCTGACGAAATAATGTTGGGCGTTTGCTATTATCCGGAACACTGGCCAGAAGCGTGGTGGGCGAAAGACGCCGGCCGTATGCGGGCCATAGGCATTTCCTTCGTGCGCATCGGCGAATTCGCCTGGTCACGGCTGGAGCCGAAGCGGGGCGAGTTCGATTTCGCATGGCTCGACCGTGCCATGGATACGCTGGGTGCCGCCGGGCTGAAGGTCGTGCTTGGCACGCCGACGGCGACGCCGCCGAAATGGCTGATGGACGAATATCCCGAGATCGCGCCAGTCGATCAGAACGGCCACGTCCGCGGTTTCGGCTCGCGCCGGCACTATACCTTCTCCTCAGAAGTCTGGTGGCGGGAAAGCGCGCGCATCGTCGAGATCATCGCGAAGCGCTATGGCGAACATCCGGCGCTGAATGGCTGGCAGACGGACAACGAATATGGCTGCCACGAAACGACCCAATCCTGGGGACCGGAAGACCTGAAGGCGTTCCGCCGTTGGCTGAGACTGCGCTACCAGTCGACCGATCAACTCAACGACGCCTGGGGCAATGTCTTCTGGTCGATGGAGGTGGCGAGCTTCGAGGATGTCGTGCTGCCGAACCTGACCGTCACCGAAACCAATCCGGCAGCGCGGCTTGATTTCTGGCGCTTCCAGTCCGGACAGGTGGCTGCGTACGACAAGATGCAGTGCGAGATCATCCGCAAGCATTCGCCGGGCCGCTGGATCACCCATAATTTCATGGGCTTCGTCAACGATTTCGATCACTGGAAGGTCGGCGAGAACCTCGATCTCGCCTCGTGGGATAGCTATCCGATCGGCTATGTCGAGAAGTTTCCCTTCAGCCAGGAAGAGAGGAACCGTTGGGCGGAAACCTCCCATCCCGACATCGCGCCATTCCACCACGATCTTTACCGCGGCGTCGGCCGTGGCCGCTTCTGGGTCATGGAACAGCAGCCCGGACCGGTGAACTGGGCGCCATGGAATCCGGTGCCGAAGCCCGGCATGGTGCGGCTGTGGACCTGGGAAGCGCTGGCGCACGGCGCCGAAGTTGTCAGCTATTTTCGCTGGCGGCAGGCGCCGTTCGCGCAGGAACAGATGCATGCGGGCCTCAACCTGCCGGGCTCGGACGAACTGTCGGCTGGCGGCCGCGAAGCCGAAATTGTCGGGCGCGAGATCATCGAAACCGGCGAGTTGCCGGCAACCGAGCAGGCGCCTGTCGCGATCGTCTATGACTACGAGACCTATTGGGCGACTGTCATCCAGCCGCAGGGCAGGGACTTCCAGTATCACGACCTGGCCTTCCGCTGGTACGAGGCGGTGCGCAAGCTCGGTCTCAACGTCGACTTCGTGCCCCCGGGCGCGCCGCTCGATGGTTACAAGCTGGTGCTCGTTCCGTCGCTGATGATGGTCTCGGAAGCCGCCCTGCAGGCCTTCGGCGCCGCCGAGGGCATTGTGCTCTATGGCCCGCGCTCCGGCTCGCGCACGCGCCGGTTTGCCATTCCGGAAAACCTGCCGCCCGGCCCGCTTACTGCGCTGACAGGCGTTCGGGTCACCCAGGTGTCATCGCTGCGTCCAGGGCTGGACGATGCAGCATCAGGGGCTGTCTCCGGAGCCGCCATCCGCTGGCGGGAATATGTCGAAACGGAAGGCGATGTGCTCGCGACGTTCATCAATGGCGATCCGGCGCTGACAGCCAAGGGCGGGCATCACTATCTCGCCTGCTGGCCGGATCAGGAATTGCTGCAGCGGACGCTGACTTATCTGGCGGCGAAGGCCGGGCTAGACACGGTTGCGCTTCCGGATCATATCCGGCTCCGCAAGCGCGGCGGGGTGACGTTTGCGTTTAATTACGGGACGGAGGTCTGGACGAGCCCCGCCCATGGCACGCTGGTTCTCGGCGAGGCTGACGTGAAGCCGCAGGCGGTTGCGGCTTGGAAAGGGTAGGCAGTCGGTGTTATTCCCCTTGCGCTTTGGCAAATCGGCGGATTAAAAATCGCGCATAGGATGAGTGAATGAGAGCCAGCTTGAGGCAAAAAATCGTGGAAGTCTGCGATCGCAAAATTGCGGATAAAGGTCCGGGCGTCGGACTCTCCTTCTACGCTTTCTTCGCGAACAAAAATGATGACCCCGAATTGCTGATGGAGGCTGCTGACTGGTGGATCCGTACGCATAAGTTGGATCATTTCGAGAAGGCTGTGAAGATCAAGGTGATGGTGGAGGAGATGGGTTTCGGATCCTGACCGCGGAACGATCCCCACTTAAAAGCCCCCTTTTTTCCAACCATTCGACGGAGAAGGCCTCAGCGAGGCGCAGATCGGAAGTCTCGAGCCGTTCAGGCCGAGACTGCTGAACTTATGCGGGCATCTGCGGGCGCAAAAACAATCCGGCCCGCCGCCGATCTTGTCAGGGTATAAAAGACAACCGAGACGTTGGTGATGCCGTCGCGGGTGAGGGATCGCCGAGGGTCACCACCCCGGAGCTTCGCTCCGACCCTCCCCCTCGAGGGGAGGGTGTTTTCAAAGCCCAGCCTTCGCCGCCCTACCCGCCACATAGGTCTCGGCAATCGCCCGGTCGTCACCCATGGTTTGCAACAGGAAAAGCTCGTCAGCGAGTGAATTGACCACTTCGGCCTTCAGCGCCATGGCCGGCGTCGCCGCCATGTCGAGCACGATAAAATCAGCATCCATTCCAGGTTCGAGCGTACCGATCTTGTCTTCGAGCGATAGAGCCAGCGCGTTGCCGAGTGTCATGTAGTAGAAACTCTCCAACGGGTTCAGCCGTTCGCCCTGCAATTGCTGGATCTTGTAGGCCTCGTCCAGGGTGCGCAGCATCGAATAGCTCGAGCCGCCGCCGATATCGGTGGCGACGGCAACGCGCACAGGTTTCTCGCGGTTGACCAGCTTTTTCAGCGGGAACAGACCGGAGCCGAGAAAAAGATTGGAGGTCGGGCAGTGGACGGCGACCGAGCCGGTCTCGCTCATGGCGTCCATCTCGCGCGCCGACAGATGGATGCAGTGGCCGAATAAGGTTTTCGGGCCAAGCAGGCCGTAGCGGGCGTAGACATCGGTGTAGTCGGCGGCTTCAGGGTAGAGCGAGCAGGTGAAATCGATCTCTTCGCGGTTTTCCGAGAGATGCGTCTGGATGTGAAGATCGGGAAATTCGCGCACTAGTGCTTGTGCCGCTGACATCTGCTCGGGCGTCGAGGTGATGGCGAAGCGCGGGGTGATCGCCACGTGGTTGCGGCCCCTGCCATGCCATTCGGCGATCACCGCCCGGGTCTCGTCGTAGGCCGTCTCAGGCGTGTCGAGCAGCCCTTGCGGCGCGTTGCGGTCCATCATCACTTTGCCGGCGACCATGCGCATGTTGCGGCGCAGCGCCTCGGCGAAGAAGGCATCGGCGGAGGTCTTGTGCACCGAGCAATAGGCGACCGCCGTGGTCGTGCCGTGGCGCACCATCTCGTCGAAGAAATGTGTCGCGATACGCTCAGCATGCGCCGTCTCGACGAAGCGGCATTCCTCCGGGAAGGTATAGGTGTTCAGCCATTCGAGCAGATTGGCTGCATAGGAGCCGATCACCTGCATCTGCGGGAAATGCAGATGCGTGTCGATCAAGCCGGGCAGGATGAGGTGGGGCCGGTGATCGATTTCCACCGCGTCATCGGGCGCCTGCGCCTTCACGGCGTCATAAGCGCCGCTCGCGAGGATGACGCCGTCTTCGACCAACAGGGCGCCATCCGGCTCGTAGGCATAGGCGTCCTTGTCCTCCAGGCCCGCGGGGGCGTGCTTGAAACTCAGCGTGCGTCCGCGAATGAGGGTCGCTGTCATTCTGTCTTGCCTTCTAAAACCGAGCTTTCGAACCACGCCGTCAGCAGCTTGCGCTCGTCATTGGTCATGTCGGTAACATTGCCCGGCGGCATGGCGTGGCTGCGCCCGGCCTGGAGGTAGATTTCGCGGGCGTGGGCTGCGATCTCCGCATCGTTTTCGAACGTCACGCCTTTGGGCGCCTGGTTGATGCCGTCATAGACCGGTTCTGCAGAATGGCACATGGAGCAGCGCGTGGAAACGGCATCTTTCACCGCCGGGAAATGCGCGTTGGAGGCAAACCGTTGAAACGTCGGCGATACGTCTGCCGATTGTTCGCCGCTCAGAACCTTTGGCACTGTCGATAGCCACATGATCAGGATGAAGATCAAAAGCGTGACCAGCCATGTCCAGGTCGGTTTGCCCTTGCGGGCATGGGTCGTGTTGAACCAGTGGCGGATGGTGACGCCCATCAGGAAGACCAGTGCCGCGATCACCCAGTTATACGCGGTCGCGAAGGCGAGCGGGTAGTGGTTGGACAGCATGAAGAAGATGACCGGCAGCGTCAGGTAGTTGTTGTGCAGCGAGCGCTGCTTGGCAATGACGCCGTATTTCGGGTCGGGCGTGCGTCCGGCGATCAGATCAGCGACGACGACACGCTGGTTCGGCATGATGATGAAGAAGACGTTGGCCGACATGATCGTCGCGGTGAAGGCGCCGAGATGCAGGAAGGCGGCACGGCCGGTGAAGACCTGTGTATAGCCCCAGGCCATGAGGACCAGCGCAACATAGAGGATACCCATCAGCGTCCAGGTGTTCTTGCCGAGCGGTGATTTGCACAGAAGATCATAGAAGATCCAGCCGATACCGAGCGAGGCGAGCGAGATCAGGATCGCCGTGGTCGCGGAAATATCAAGCACATGCCGGTCGATCAGGAACAGGTCGGCGCCGCCGTAATAGACCAGACAGAGCAGGGCAAAGCCGGAAAGCCAGGTGACGTAGCTCTCCCATTTGAACCAGGTGAGATGTTCCGGCATGGCTGCTGGCGCAACGAGGTATTTCTGGATGTGATAGAAGCCGCCGCCATGCACCTGCCATTCCTCGCCATAGGCGCCGGCGGGCAGATGATCGCGTTTCACGAGGCCAAGATCGAGCGCAATGAAATAGAAGGAAGAGCCGATCCAGGCGATGGCGGTGATGACATGCAGCCAGCGGACGGCAAAGGCCAGCCATTCCCAGGCTATGGCGAATTCATACATACAGGTCCCCTTTCGTCCTCCGCCGCGCCACCTTGCGAAAAAACGAAGGCCGGGGGAAGAGGGCGATTTCGTCGTCAAGTGCTATTTGCGCAAGCTGTTCGTCTCTGGATCGAGTTCGCCGAGAATCCAGTCGCGGAAGGTGCGGATTTTTGGCGTGTTGCGGCGCGCATGCGGATAGGCAAGCCAATAGTCATGTCCGTCGCTGCAGCGCAGTTCGAAGGGCTGATAGAGCCGGCCGAGCGCTACGTCGTCCATGTAGAATTCCGGCGTCAGGATCGCGACGCCCTGTCCGGCAACTGCCGCGCGTGCCTCGAAGGTCTGTGCGCCGAGCCTGCTCGTCGGCCGGCCATCAAGGTCCGGGTCGTGGATGCCGGCGGCTTCGAACCAGAGCCGCCACCACGGGTCGCCGGCGTCGATGATCCTCAGTTTCAGGAGATCGCGTGGTTCGTGAATGCCGCCGATCGTCTCGGCGAGCGCCGGGCTCAGCATCGGCGTGAACTGGATGCCCATCAATGCATGGCTGTCGAGCCCGGGCCAGACGCCGGTGCCGGACCGGATGGCAAGGTCAGCCGATTCCGTTGCGAAATCGATCAATTTGTCGCTGGTTGTGAGGCGCACGGCGATGGTGGGGTGAGCGAGCTGAAAGGAGCCGATATTGCGGGCGAGCCATTGTGAGGCGAATGTCGCCGTCGAACTGATCAGCAATGCGCTATCCACATCGCCCCGCGCCGACAGAACGGCCTCCTGCAGCATTTCGAAGGCTTCGGTGACGCGGGGCGCCAATCGCTGGCCAACCTCCGTCAGCGTGATCTGCCGCGGTCGCCGTAGGAACAACGGTTCGCCGACATTCTCCTCGATCAACTTGATCTGATAGCTGACCGCCGTCTGGGTCATGCCGAGTTCTTCGCCCGCGCGGGTGAAACTGCCGAGCCGAGCCGCGGCTTCAAAGACGCGAAGCGCGTTCAACGGGAACTGTTTCGACATTTTCATGGATAAGTTCTCTTGATGCATGCAGACGGTTGTTCGATTGGAATTTGAGCACGTTTGCGCGCATGCTGCAATCACATTCACAGAAACACAGGGTGCCATCATGGATTGCCAAGCAATTGAAAAATTTGAATCTATGCCGCGATCTCGGCCCGGAGGAGGGCGTTCTATGCTGGCGAGGATGCTGCGCGGTCTTCGGCCTGGCTACCCGAAACTTGATCTCGAAGTGATGTCAGATTACATGAAACGAGACATCGGTTTCATGGACGGGCGCAACCTACGCCCCGATTAGAGCCTGCCGAAGACTGGCGCGGCGGTTTGTTCGACGCGGGGCCTGCGGCGCAGGCCCGCGGGGGGAAGCGGCGCATGTGCTGATCCGCAATAGCCCGCATCAGTTGCGCTTACGCCTCTCCAAGGCGACAAGAATCTCAGCCGATGTCATGGCGGCGATGACGGCAGGACGTTTGTCACTGACAGCCTTGCCGCCGATCGGCAGCACCAGCCTGCCGATTGCGTCATCGCCCAAACCCTCTTTTCGTGCCCAGCTTGCGAAGGTGGCGCGCTTGGCTTTCGAGCCGATCATGCCGACATAGGCGAGATCGTCGCGTGCCAGCGCTTCCCTGGCGATCAGGAAATCGAGCGCGTGGTCGTGGGTGAGGATGACAACGGCCGAGCCCGGCGCGATATCTTTGACCATCGCTTCCGGAATGGCGACCAGCCGATGGCTGGCACCGGCTGACATGAGGTCGAGCTCGCTCTTTCGCGTTTCCACGGCATAGGTCTTCAGCGGCAACAGCAACAGGGCATCGGCCAGCGCCCGGCCGACATGGCCGGCACCGAACAGCCAGACTTCCGGCAGCGACTCCAGCCGCTTCTTCAACCTTGCGTCAAGCGCTGCGCGGGAGGCCTCATCGCCTATACGGAACGATAAGATCACGCGGCCGCCGCAGCACTGGCCGATATCGGGACCGAGCGGAATATCCATCTCGAGCTGGTCACTGACGCCCGCAAGAAGGGCCCGGGCATTGTCGATCGCCAGATGTTCCATCTGCCCGCCGCCGATTGTTCCATGCGTGTCCGTCGGCGAAACCAGCATGAAGGCGCCCGTCTCGCGTGGCGTCGAGCCGAAGGTCTGCTTGATCTCGACAATGACCAGCTTGTATTGGCGCTCAAGGAAGGCTTCGAGGCTGTCGGCGGTATAGTTCATTTCAATTGCTCTTCAAGCTTTTGTCGCACGCAGGCGCTCAACCGCCATCAGGACCCGTTCCGGTGTCGCCGGCGTATCCAGCCTTGGGCATTCGCGGTAGTCCGCGACGCTGGCAACGGCCATGGAGAGCGCCTCCAGCACCGAGATCGGCAGCATGAAGGGCGGCTCGCCGACGGCCTTGGAGCGGCCGATGGTCATTTCGGCATTTTCGGCCCATTCCGCCAGCTTGACGTTGAAGATCTTCGGCCGGTCGGAGGCGAGCGGGATCTTGTAGGTCGACGGCGCGTGGGTGCGCAGGCGGCCCTTGTCGTCCCACCAGAGTTCTTCCGTGGTCAGCCACCCCATGCCTTGAACGAAGCCGCCCTCCACCTGGCCGATATCGATGGCGGGGTTAAGGGATTTGCCGACATCGTGCAGCACGTCGACGCGGTCGACCATGTATTCGCCGGTTAGGGTATCGATGGAAACCTCCGAGACGGCGGCTCCATAGGCGAAGTAGTAGAATGGCGTGCCGCGGCCGGTATCGCGGTCCCAGTGGATTTTCGGCGTCTTGTAGAAGCCGGCAGCCGACAGCTGGATGCGGGCGAAATAGGCCTGTTTGATGAAGTCGGCGAAGGGCACCAGTTCCTCGCCGATCTTCACATGGTTCGGTACGAAGGTGACATTTTCCGGGGCCGTCTGCCAGCGTTCGGCGGCGAAATCGACGAGCCGTTCCTTGATCTGGCGGGCTGCGTCATAGGCCGCCATGCCGTTGAGGTCGGAGCCCGAGGAGGCAGCGGTCGCCGAGGTATTGGGCACCTTGCCGGTCGACGTCGCGGTGATCTTCACATTGCTGATATCGACCTGGAAACTGTCGGCCAGAACCTGCGCCACCTTGGTATAGACGCCCTGGCCCATCTCGGTGCCGCCGTGGTTCAGGTGGATCGATCCGTCCTTGTAGATATGGACCAGCGCACCTGCCTGGTTGAAGGCGGTCATTGTAAAGGAGATGCCGAACTTGACCGGCGTCAGCGCGATGCCCTTGCGGATCACCCGGCTCGTCCTGTTGAAGGTGATGATTGCCTTGCGGCGCGCCTGATAGTCGGCGTCCACCTCCAGTTCGGAGACGATGCGGTGGATGATGTTGTCTTCGACCTGCTGGTGATAGGGCGTGAGGTCGCGGCCCGACCCTTTTTCGCCGTAGAAATTCAGCTTGCGGATGTCGAGCGGATCCTTGCCGAGCGCATAGGCGATCTCCTCGATGATGCGCTCGCCGCCGATCATGCCCTGCGGCCCGCCGAAACCGCGATAGGCGGTATTGGAGACGGTATGCGTCTTCAGGGGCTGCGAGGTCAGCTTCACATGCGGGAAGAAATAGGAGCTGTCGGCGTGGAAGAGCGCGCGGTCGGTGACCGGGCCGGAGAGATCGGAGGAATAGCCGCAACGGGCGGCATAATTCGCCTTCACCGCATGGATGCGGCCCTCGTCGTCAAAGCCGACATCGTAGTCGACAAGGAAATCGTGGCGCTTGCCGGTGGCCATCATGTCCTCGTCACGGTCAGGGCGGAATTTGACGGCGCGGTTGAGTTTCTTCGCAGCGACGGCTGCGAGCACCGCGAACTGGCTGGCCTGCGTTTCCTTGCCGCCGAAGCCGCCGCCCATGCGCCGGACTTGCACAGTCACGGCATTCGAGGGCACGCCGAGCACATGGCCGATCATGTGCTGCACTTCACTCGGATGCTGGGTCGAGGACCAGACGGTGATCTCGTCATCCTCGCCGGGGATGGCAAAGGCGATATGGCTTTCGAGATAGAAATGCTCCTGGCCGCCGATCCGCATGCGGCCAGCGAGGCGGCGAGGCGAGAGTTCCAGTTCCGCCTCGGCATCGCCTCGCTGCAATGTCAGCGGCTTGGTAACGATCTCCGCGCCGTTTTCAAGCGCATCGGTGATATCGGTGAAATGCGGCAGGTCGCGATAGGTGATCTTCGCCTTGCGCGCTGCCCGGCGGGCAATATCGCGGGTTTCGGCGATCACGGCAAAAGCCGGCTGGCCATGGAACTGGACAAGGCCGTCGGCAAGCACCGGCTCGTCATCGAGATGGCTGGGGCTGATGTCGTTGGAGTGCGGCATGTCCTTGGCGGTCAGCACACAGACGACGCCGGGTGTTGCTTCGACCTCGGACAGGTCCATCGCGACGATCTCGGCATGGGCGCGGTCGGTCAGTCCGAGTGCACCATGCAGTGTCCCGACCGGCTCCGGAATATCGTCGATATAATCCGCGGTGCCGGAGACATGCTTGTGGGCGCTGTCGTGGCGCAGTGCCGTATGCATCGGACCGGCGATCGTCTTGCGCTCTTCGAAGGTCGATTTGTCCATTAGTTGGCACCTCCGGTCCGTCGCATTGTTCCCCGTCGCCAGCCGCGTGCCGCCGGAATACCCCCCTCTGTCGGCATTACCGACATCTCCCCCTCAAGGGGGGAGATCGGGAGCCCGCTGTGCCGTTCCCGGATATTTCTGCCGTTGCGCATTTGCGGTTCGTTGCGAAGCTGCTTGTTTTTCGAGAGCGATGCGGCAAGCGATCTCCCCCCTTGAGGGGGAGATGTCACGAAGTGACAGAGGGGGGTGACACCGCCGGACCGGCTGGGGGGCGCTGAGAGTTGGATCGTCATGCCGTCACCTCGAACCGAACAAGCTCGGCCCTTTCACCTGACGTTTCCAGGAAGAACCGCAAGAGCAGGTTCTTCGCCGCCAGCATGCGATAGGCCGCCGTGGCGCGCCAGTCGGTGAGCGGCTGATAATCTTGTTCGAACGCGGTTTGGGCAGCCTTCACCGTCTCTTCGTTCCAGAGCCTCCCGATCAATGCCGCTTCGACATGTGCCGCCCGTTTCGGCGTTCCGGCCATGCCGCCAAATGCGATCCGTGCAGACGTCACCAGATCGCCGTTAAGCGCGATACGGAAAGCGCCGCAAAGGGCGGAGATATCCTCGTCACGACGCTTTGAGACTTTGTAGACGGAGAACAGATCGCCGCCGGGCAGGTCGGGCACGAAGATGCTTTCGACGAATTCTCCGGGCCTGCGATCCTGCCGTCCATATTCGATGAAATAGTCCTCAAGCGGAACTGTTCGCTGCCCGGCCTTCGATCGTAGTGTGACACTTGCATCGAGCGCGATCAGCGGCGGCGGTGTGTCGCCGATCGGTGAGCCGTTGGCGACGTTGCCGCCGATCGTGCCCATATTGCGCACCTGCTCGCCGCCGAGCCGGTCAAGCAATCGGCCGAAGGTGGGGTAGCGCGCCGAGATCAGCTTGAAGGCCGCGGAATAAGTCACGCCCGCGCCGATGGTGATGCCCTCTTTCGTTTCCCGGATCGACTGCAACTCCTCGATGCCGTTGATGAAGATGACCGGACTGATCTCGCGCATCTGCTTGGTGACCCAGAGGCCGATATCGGTGGAGCCGGCGACCACGGTTGCCTGCGGATAGGTATCGAGAACCTCGGCCAAGGCCGAGGCCGAGCCGGGAACGATCAGTTTTGCCGCGTTATCGCCGATCAGGATCGTCTCATTGTTGCGCATCGCCTTGAGGCGGGCCGTAATATCCTGCCGCATCTTCACGAGAGGGTCGAACACAGCATCGGGCCTCATCTTGCCGACCGCTTCGGCCGCTTTGACAATCGGCTCGTAACCCGTGCATCGACAGAGATTGCCTTGCAACGCTTTTTCGATATCGGCGCGGCCGGGATTGTCCTTCGATAGCCACAGTCCATATAGCGACATCACGAAACCGGGCGTGCAGAATCCGCATTGCGAGCCGTGATAGTCGACCATGGCCTGCTGAACCGGGTGTAGCACGCCGTCCTTTGCGGCGAGATGCTCGATGGTCACGACATGGGTCGCATTGAGCGATCCGGTGAAGCGGATACAGGCATTGACGCTTTCGTAGACGAGATCGTCACCCGCAAGGCGGCCGACGAGGACGGTGCAGGCACCGCAATCGCCCTCGGCGCAACCTTCCTTGGTTCCCGTCAGTCGCCGTTCGAGACGTAGGAAATCGAGCAGCATTCCCGTTGGCGACACTGACGTCAGCGCGATGTCCCGGTCATTCAGAATGAAGCGGATGCTGCCGGCGGATTGGGTCATGCGCTCTCTTTTTCTTGTTAATTCGACTCTTGAAACTATGCCTAAAACCGGCAGCGTGACAATTGTGTTTTTGCCGTTGTCGCCATTGTCTTGTGCCGGCGCAAAGGCGTTTTAACTTGCGTTTTGTTTTCGTTTGACATTCGTTTTTGTATCGTATTGAAGTTTTTGAACTGGCTTGCTGTCTTGAGGAGAGAAGCGAGCTCAAAAAACGTGGGGAGGGGCAGAATGAGCGGATATGTTCTCGCGATCGATCAGGGCACGACGTCGAGCCGCGCGATCGTTTTCGACGCGAAGCAGAGGGTGGTCGGTTCCGGGCAGAAGGAATTCAGGCAGCATTTCCCGAAATCCGGCTGGGTGGAACATGATCCCGAGGAAATCTGGGATACCGTCGTCTGGGCGATCAGGGAAGCCATCCGCAAGGCCGGCATCAAGGCGAGCGACCTTTCAGCGATCGGCATCACCAACCAGCGCGAGACCGTCGTCGTCTGGGAACGGGCCACCGGCAAGCCGATCCACAATGCCATCGTCTGGCAGGACCGCCGCACGGCCTCCTATTGCGACAAGCTGAAGCGCCAGGGGCTGGAAAAGACCTTCACGAAGAAGACCGGGCTGCTGCTCGACCCCTATTTCTCAGGCACCAAGCTCTCCTGGATGCTCGCCAACGTGAAGGGCGCGCGCACCCGCGGCGCAAAGGGTGAACTCTGCTTCGGCACGATCGACACATTCCTGATCTGGCGGCTGACGGGCGGCAAATCCTTCGTGACGGATGCGACCAATGCCTCGCGCACGCTGATGTACAACATCGCCGCCAACGACTGGGACCGCGATCTGCTCGAAATCCTGCGTGTTCCCGAAGCCATGCTGCCGCAAGTGCTTGACTGCGCGGCCGATTTCGGCGTGACCGACGCCTCTATCTTCGGTGCGGAAATCCCGATTCTCGGCGTCGCCGGTGACCAGCAGGCAGCCACCATCGGGCAGGCCTGCTTCCAGCCTGGCATGATGAAATCAACCTACGGCACCGGCTGCTTCGCACTTCTCAATACCGGACAGGACATCGTCCGCTCGAAGAACCGGCTCCTGACGACGATCGCCTATCGTCTCGACGGCGAAACCACCTATGCGCTGGAAGGCTCGATCTTCGTTGCCGGTGCCGCCGTACAGTGGCTGCGCGATGGTCTCAAGGTGATCAAGGCCGCACCCGATGCCGGTACGCTTGCCGAAAGCGCCGATCCGTCGCAGGAGGTCTATCTCGTTCCGGCCTTCACCGGCCTTGGCGCACCGCACTGGGATCCAGACGCGCGTGGCGCAATCTTCGGCATGACGCGGAACACCGGCCCGGCGGAGTTTGCCCGCGCAGCCCTCGAAGCGGTCTGCTACCAGACGCGCGATCTGCTCGACGCGATGTACAAGGACTGGAAGAGCGACGGCAGGGAAACGGTGCTGCGCGTCGATGGTGGCATGGTCGCCTCCGACTGGACCATGCAGCGTCTCTCCGATCTGCTCGACGCCCCGGTGGACCGGCCGACCATCCTTGAAACCACCGCACTTGGCGTTGCCTGGCTCGCCGGCAGTCGGGCAGGGGTATGGCCGAACCGGAAGGATTTCGCCAAATCCTGGGCCCGCGATCGCCGGTTCGAGCCGAAGATGGACGAGAAATGCCGCGCCGGGAAATTGAAAGGGTGGCGGAATGCGGTGAAGCGGACGTTGAGCGAACCTCTGAATTGATTCTGGTCGAGCACCGGTGTGCAGTTCCTCAATCCGTGCGAAACATAGGCTCAGGGAAACGCAGCGTTTCAGCTTCCGTGCTGTGATATCCCACCAAACATGATTATCTGTGAGCTCAAACAATGGTTTGCCCATAAATCGGGCTGACAAAACAGGCAAGAAGTCATGGAACTCGGTCTATACACATTCGGAGATGTTCACCCCGAGGCGCCGGATGGGCGCGGCAGGGAGGGCGAGGAGCGGGTACGGCATCTCGTCGAGGAAATCGAACTGGCCGACCGGGTCGGGCTCGATGTCTTCGGGCTTGGCGAGCATCATCGGCCGGACTATGTCGCGTCGGCGCCAGCGATGATCCTCGCGGCAGCCGCGTCGCGCACAAAAAATATCAAGCTCACCAGCGCCGTCACGGTGCTGAGCTCGGACGATCCGGTCCGGGTGTTCCAGCAGTTTGCGACGCTTGACCTGATCTCGAACGGCCGTGCCGAAATCATGGCGGGCCGGGGCTCGTTCATCGAATCCTTCCCGCTGTTCGGTTATGATCTCGAAGACTACGACCAGTTGTTTGCCGAGAAACTGGACCTGCTGCTTGCCATACGCGGGGGCGAGAAGGTGACCTGGGCTGGCGAGAAGCGGCCGCCGATCCAGGGCCGTGGCGTTTATCCGCGCCCGCTGAGCGACCCGCTGCCGATCTGGATTGCCGTTGGCGGCACGCCACAATCGGTGGCACGCGCTGGTGCACTTGGCCTGCCGGTGGCTCTTGCCATTATCGGCGGCGAGCCGGCCCGCTATGCGCCGCTGTTTGATCTCTACCGCGAAGCCGCGCGCCGGGCCGGGCAGGATGCCGCCAAGCTGAAGACCAGCATCAATGTGCACGGTTTCATCGCCGACACGACGGAGACGGCCGCCGATCAGTTCTATGGCCCGCAGGCCGAGGTGATGAACCGCATCGGCCGCGAGCGTGGCTGGGGTCCGACCAACCGGGCGCATTTCAACCAGGCGATCGGGCCGAACGGCAATCTGTTCCTCGGTGATCCCGACACCGTCGCGGAAAAGATCGTCCGCCATCATCGCATCTTCAAGAATGACCGGTTCCTGCTGCAGATGGCGATCGGCCTGATGCCGCATGACCAGATCATGCGCGGCATCGAGCTTTACGGCACGAAGGTCGCGCCGCTGGTGCGGGCAGCGCTGGGGGCAAAATAGACGGAGAGACCGTGTGATCTCGGCGATTTTCCTGCTAAGGCCATCTGGATTGGTCGCTTTCGGCGCGTTACATAGACCGCCGAAAGCGAGAAACAATGACCCTCAACAATGATGAAGATCTGGCGCGGCTGAAGGAAATCGGCCGCATCTGCGCCAATGCCGTGCAGATCATGGGCGCCGCACTCGAACCGGGCATCACCACGGCGGAGCTCGATGCCATCGGCCGCAAGGTGCTCGAGGATGCAGGCGCTCGTTCCGCGCCGGAACTCACCTATAACTTTCCCGGCGCCACCTGCATCAGCGTCAATGAAGAGATCGCCCATGGCATTCCCGGCGCGCGCATCATCCAGGCCGGCGATCTCGTCAACATCGATGTCTCAGCCGAGAAGAACGGGCTGTTCGCCGACACCGGTTCCTCCTTCGCCGTCCCGCCGGTCAAGCCACAGATCGAGCGGCTCTGCCGCGACGGCAAGCGCGCCATGTGGGTCGGGCTGAACGAGGTGAAGGCGGGCAAGCCGCTGGCGGCGATCGGCAATGCCATCGGTAGCTTCGCCAAGAAGAACCGCTATACGCTCGTGACCAACCTGGCGAGCCACGGTGTCGGCCGCTCCTTGCACGAGGAACCGACAGAAATCGCCACCTGGCCGGACAAGCACGAGAAGCGCAGGATGACCGACGGCATGGTCTTCACCGTCGAGCCCTTCCTGTCGCTGGGCGCCCAATGGGCGGAAGGCGGCGATGACGAGTGGACGCTCTACAGCGAGCCGCGTGCGCCGACCGTTCAGTACGAGCATACGGTGGTCGTCACGCGCAACGGGCCTCTGGTCGTCACCCTTCCGGGTTGATTGGCAAGAGCTACTATTCTCGTCATTGAACGACATTATCAAATTTTGTCGTTTGTCGTCGCAATGTTGCATTGCGATAGATAAGGCATGACGACGCTAGACCACCCCTTGAGCCGGAGCCTTGCTCCGACCGCATTTGCCGGTGCGATCGCAATGGCGGTTGCCATGGGTTTCGGGCGTTTTTCCTATACGCCGATCCTGCCGGGCATGATGGCCGATCTCGGCCTGACACCCGCCGACGCGGGGATCATAGCGTCAGCCAATTTCATCGGCTATCTGCTGGGAGCCATTGCCGCAGGCTTTGGCTGGGCAGAGGGAAGGGAGAGGCCGATCGCGCTTTCGGCGCTGGTTGCGACGGCGGTGCTGCTGCTGGCCATGGGGCTGACGTCGTCGCTGCTGTTGTTTTCCTTCATCCGCTTTCTTGCCGGCGTGGCCAGCGCCTTTACGATGATCTTCACCTCGGCGATCGTACTCAGCAGAGGGCTTGCGGCCGCCAATCCGCATGTCCAGTCGGTGCATTTCGGCGGTGTCGGCATGGGCATTGCGGTCTCGTCGTTGATGGTCTTCCTGTTGCCCGCCGGCGGTTTCGGTGTTTTCGCAAGCTGGCAGGCGGGCTGGTTCGGCGGCGCCGTCATTGCCTGTCTCGGCACGCTCATCGTGGCCGCGCTGCTGCCTGAAGGACCGGCAGGGCACAGGAACGGCGAGAAGGAAAAACCGCTCGTCTGGACCCGGCCGCTTGTCGTTGTCACACTCACCTATGGCCTCTTCGGCTTCGGCTATGTCATCACCGCCACCTTCCTTGTCGCCATGGCGCGCCAGGGCGCAACCGACCATACCGTCGAGTTTCTCGCGTGGCTGATCACGGGTCTCAGCGCCGCAGTGTCCGTGCATGCCTGGCGCCGCACCGTGCCACGGCTCGGCATCGTCGGGGTTTATCTTGCGGGCCTGCTGGTCGAGGCTATCGGGCTTATTCTGGTCGTCGCTCTGCCTTCGCCATATGCGCCGCTAATCGGCGGCCTGATGCTTGGCGCAACCTTCATCATGGTCACCGCCTATGGCCTGCAGATCGGCCGAGCTCTCACGCCGCAAAGCCCGCGCAAGGCGCTCGCCTTCATGACCGCCGCCTTCGGCGTCGGCCAGATCGTCGGGCCAGTCGTTGCGGGCTGGCTGGCCGAGCGCAACGGCAGTTTTATGGCGCCAACGCTCATGGCGGCGGGTGTGCTGCTTTTCTGCGCAGCGCTCACCTGGGTGGAGATGCGCCGCATCGTTATCGCCACAGGCGCATGAGCGGTTCGCTATTAAATAACGGTAACATTAGCTTGACGTGATTGGCAGGTGAGGGCTTTTGCCCTAGGTTCGGCGCATCGAGAAGGTGGGTATCTGCCCATCAAGAAACGCGAGTACCACGCCTTGTTCCATTCCTTCTTTCCCAATCCGAAGCTGTTCTTTCCCTCCGCACTGCTTTGGACAGTCGTTGTGGTCGCCATATGGTATGCCGGGGGCGCTGATATCGGAGGCCAATTTGGTCTGCCGCAATTGGCACCTGGTCAGGAGGCACCGATCGGCCTTGGGCATTTTTTCACGACAGCCTCCATCTGGTTTTATATCTATTTCATCTCTTCCATGGTTCTCTTCTGCCTCTTCTGGCATTTCTACGCGGCTGAGCACCCTTGGAAATCATGGTCGGTCTGGGGATCCACCTTCATCATTTTCACAGTATATTTCTCGGTGGATATCAGCGTTGCGCTCAACAATTGGCGGCGGCCGACATATGATCGCATCGTGGACGCGCTGAAGGCGCCGAACACGGTTCAGGCGTCGGAGATCTACGGCTATGCCTTCATTTTCTTCGAACTGGCGACTGTTTACATTGTTTCCGCCGTTCTGATTAACTTCTTTACCAGCCACTATCTGTTCCGTTGGCGTACCGCCATGAACGATTTCTACTATTCGGTTTGGCCCAAAGTGCGCCATATCGAGGGCGCTTCGCAGCGTATCCAGGAAGATACGATGCGATTTGCGACGACGGTCGAAGGGCTTGGCGTCCGGCTGATCGATTCCGTTATGACGCTGATTGCGTTTCTGCCGGTGCTCCATGCCCTGTCGAGCAGCATCAAAGAATTGCCTATCGTCGGGGCGATACCGTATCCGCTTGTCATCGCGGCGATTGCCTGGTCAATCTTCGGTACCGTCATGTTGGCGTTGGTTGGGGTGAGACTGCCCGGCCTGGAGTTCCGCAATCAACGTGTCGAGGCGGCGTATCGAAAGGAGCTCGTGTATGGTGAAGACCATGTCGACCGTGCTCAACCCCTGACGATCCGTGAATTGTTCAGCAATGTCCGCAAGAACTATTTCAAACTGTATTTCCACTATACCTACTTCAATGTCGCCCGATATTTTTATCTGCAGACGGACAACATCTTCCCCTTGTTCCTTATGGTTCCGTCCATCGTCGGGGCGACGATCACCTTTGGTCTCTTGCAGCAGATACAGGGCGCTTTCTCGCAGGTTACGAGTTCTTTCCAGTACCTCGTCAATTCCTGGCCGACGGTGATTGAGCTGATTTCGATCTACAAACGTCTTCAGGCGTTCGAGGCAGCGATGGAGGGGGAACCTCTGCCTGCAATCGACCGCGAATTTATCGAAGCCGGCGAGAACGAAAGCCTGGCCTGATTCATGGCGCTATTGGGAGGCGGCTTCGGCCGCCTTCTTCTCATTGGCAATCATCGGCAACGCCTCGGCATAGCTGACGCAGGCAACGTCGGGCTTGCCGCAGGTCTCGGTCAGAAACCTGTCGAGCGCCCGCCAATAGGCGCCGCCGTTCATCTCGACGAAGTGAAAGCCGAGCTGCAGCGGGATGCGGTCGCCCTGATACTGCGCCTGAAAGGCCTTGCGGTAGGCGTCGATCGCGCGCTCTTCGAAGGCGGCGCTGTCCTTGCGGTTTTCCACGCCCATCGAATGGCGGATGAAGAGATTGTAGTCCATGCCGATCACCCGGCGCTGCTGCGGCCCTTCCGGGATCAGCGGCAGCCCGAAGCGCGGCATGCCGTCCGCAGTCGATGGCCAGCCTGGGCCTTTGGTGACGAGGCTGGCATCATAGGTGAAGCCTGCCTTTTTCAGCGCCGGCAACAGGCCGTCGCTCAAGGAGAGATAGGGCGCGCGAAATCCCTTGATGTCGTTTTCCGCGAAATCCGCCCAGCCCTCGGGCTCCTCGCCTTCGATGCCGCCGGCTTTCCAGGCATTCAAGAGCGCCATGCGGAAGGCAGTGAATTCCTGTTTCCAGTCGGCCGCGCTCCAGCCCTTGCCGTCGAAATGGCCGCAGGCATGGCTGCCGATATCGTGGCCGGTTTGGTGCGCCTGCCAGATGTAGCGGACACGGGCCTGTACTTCCTCGCGGCTTAGGGCGAAGCCGACATTCGAGCGTCCGGCCTTTTGTCCGGGGGCCTGATACGTCCTGCCGCCCTCCGCCTTCGCCATCAGGAAGGTGCAGGAGAGGAAATAGGTGAAATGCGCGCCCGTTCGCTTGCCGATCTCCAGGCTTTTTTCCCAAAGCCTGTTGTCGTGGGCGCCGTCGAAGGAAATGATGACAAGCTGTTTTCGGCCAGCCGGGGCCGGTGGTTGCATCGTATGGGCGAGGGCGGGGATCAGGGCCAAGGCAAGAGCAAGGCCGGGAGCGGCGGAAAATCTGGACACGCGGAAACCTTGGAGGGTAGTGGCGGAGCAACGACCCCTGCCGCAAGAATAAGGCAATCCTTTGATCATGCTGGAATTTTGCTTCCGATCCGGCTATGCGAAGGGATAGAAATCTCACAAACGGCGGATGGGCTTCATGACACTTCTTCTTCTGGGCATCGTCATTTTTCTCGGCATGCATCTCGTGCGCGTCGTTGCACCTGGCCTGCGTGCCTCGGTCATCGCGCGTCAGGGCAAGGGCGCCTGGGTGGGAATCTATGCGGTCATCAGCCTCGTCGGCCTTCTTCTGATCATCTACGGCTTCGGCGAGGCGAGGGCGGTCACCGGCATGCTCTACAACCCGCCGGTCTTTTTGAAGCACATCTCGCTGCTTTTGATGTTGCCTGCCTTCATCTGTCTCGCCGCCGGTTTTTTGCCGGCAGGCCGCATTGCAGTCGCGGTCAAGCATCCACAGATCCTGTCGATCAAGATCTGGGCGCTCGCCCATCTGCTTGCCAATGGCGAGACATCTTCGGTACTGCTGTTCGGCTCGTTCCTCGCCTGGGCCGTCATCCTGCGCATCTCGCTGAAGCGGCGGGAGCGCGCGGGCGAGAAGGTGCTTCCCGTCTTCCGTTCCACGTCCAACGACCTGCTGGCAGTGGTCATCGGTGTTGTCGCCTATGGCCTGTTTGTCTGGAAATTGCATGTGTGGCTGATCGGTGTTGCCCCGATTGTCATGAGCTAAAGGGGCTAATACCAAGAATCGATGATAGGAACCCATAGGATCGGCTCGATCTTCGTTTCCGGCCAGGAGAGGATCGCAGTCGATGCTTTCGCATCGTGCAAGGGCCTCGAGGCCCCCGGAAGCGAAGAGAAGCCGACCGAAGGTGGCTCATGCTGGCCTTTCGGCGTTGTAGCGTCCCTCGACCGATGCGAAAGCATCGCTCTTCGAAACGCGCCTAGCCGAAAGGCCAGCATCCTATGGGTTCCTATCATCGATCCCTGGTATTAATGCGCGTGCCCCCTTACAACGGCCTCAAAATGCGCTAGAAGCGCGCAATCTTACTTTCATCTTTGCAGGGAAGGCCGGGCAACCGGAACAGGAAATGGCGAACCAGGACGACAGCTTTATCCGCGAGGTCAACGAAGAACTGCGCTCCGACCAGGTCAAGGCCGTTTGGACGCGCTTCGGCAGCGTGATCATCGGGATCGCCATTCTCATCGTTCTCGGCACCATCGGTAAGGTGGGTTACGAATACTGGCGCGAAACCTCGGCCTCGCAGTCGGGCGACCAGTTCCTGGCGGCCCTGACGCTCTCCAAGGAAAACAAGACCGATGAGGCTCAGGCGGCGCTGGCTACGCTGGAGAAGGACGGCTACGGCGCCTATCCGGTGCTGGCGAAGATGCGCGCGGCAACGCTTACGGCGCAGAAGGGCGATGTCGCCGCTGCTGTTCAGGCCTTCTCCGATATCGCCAAGGATGCCAGCCTGCCGCAGGCGATGCGCGATGCGGCCCGGATGCGCGCGGCCTATCTGCTGGTCGATACCGGCACCTATGAACAGGTTTCGGCCGAAGCCGAACAGCTCGCCGTGCCGGGTAACGGCATGCGCCATTCCGCGCGCGAAGCCCTTGGGCTCGCAGCCTACAAGGCCGGCGACATGGCGAAGGCAAAGACCTGGTTCCAGCAGATTGTTGATGATGCCGAAACCCCGCGCAATCTGGCGAACCGCGCCCAGATGCTGCTCGACCTGATTGCCGCCAGCGGCAGGGCGGCCTGAGCGGGCGTCTACAGTGCCGCGCGTCAGAACATGACGCGAAAAGGACGCTGTAACACTTTAAATCTGCTGCATAATTTATGCTTAAATCGATTCCGATTTAAGGAATTATGCAGTAGAAGACAAACATTAGAGCATGATGCTCTGAAGAAGACAGGATGACTTGATGAACTTCACCGTCGCCATCGTTGGGCGCCCCAATGTCGGCAAATCCACGCTTTTCAACCGTCTGGTTGGCAAGAAGCTGGCGCTTGTCGACGACACGCCGGGCGTTACCCGCGACCGGCGCCCGGGCGAGGCCAAGCTCGTGGACCTGCGCTTTACCATCGTTGATACCGCCGGCCTCGAGCAGTCCGGCCCCGAGACTCTGCAGGGCCGCATGTGGGCGCAGACGGAAGCGGCCATCGCAGAGGCTGACCTGACACTCTTCGTCGTCGATGCCAAGCACGGCCTGACGCCGGCCGACGAGACGCTCGGTGAAATGCTGCGCCGCCGTGGCAAGCCGGTCGTGCTGGTTGCCAACAAGTCCGAAGCCAAGGGCTCCGACGGCGGCTATTACGATGCCTTCACCCTGGGCCTCGGCGAGCCGGTCGCCATCTCGGCTGAGCATGGCCAGGGCATGATCGATCTGCGCGACGCGATTGTTGAAGCGCTCGGCCAGGACCGCGCCTTCCCGCCGGACGTCGACGAAGCTGAGACAGACGTCGATCTTCGCCACGAACCGGGCGAGGAAGAAGACGAGGACTTCGAGCCAGCCTATGACGACACCAAGCCTTTGCGGGTGGCGATCATCGGCCGCCCGAATGCCGGCAAATCGACGCTGATCAACCGCTTTCTCGGCGAAGACCGCCTGCTGACCGGTCCCGAGGCCGGCATCACCCGTGACAGTATCTCGGTTGAATGGGACTGGCGCGGCCGCACCATCAAGATGTTCGACACCGCCGGCATGCGCAAGAAAGCGCGGGTGCAGGAGAAGCTGGAAAAGCTCTCCGTTGCCGACGCCCTGCGCTCCATCCGTTTTGCCGAAGCGGTCGTCATCGTCTTCGATGCGACCATTCCCTTTGAAAAGCAGGACCTGCAACTCGTCGATCTCGTCATCCGCGAAGGCCGCGCCGCGATCCTCGCCTTCAACAAGTGGGATCTGGTTGAAGACCCGCAGGCGCTGCTTGCGGATCTGCGCGAAAAGACCGAGCGCCTCCTGCCACAGGCTCGCGGCATCCGCGCGGTGCCGATTTCCGGCCAGACCGGCTACGGCCTCGACAAGCTGATGCAGTCGATCATCGACACCGACAAGGTCTGGAACCGCCGTATTTCCACCGCCAAGCTCAATCGCTGGCTGGATCATCAGCAGGTGCAGCATCCACCGCCGGCCGTGTCGGGCCGCCGCCTGAAGCTGAAATATATGACGCAGGTGAAAGCTCGCCCGCCGGGCTTCATGATCTCCTGCACACGCCCGGATTCCGTGCCGGAAAGCTATATCCGCTACCTGACCAACGGTTTGCGCAACGATTTCCAGATGCCAGGCGTGCCGATCCGCATCCATCTCAGGGCATCGGAAAACCCGTTCGAGAACCGCAAGAAGCGGAAATGATCGGCTGGCTTGAGCTTACCACGTGATAAACGTGGGGCTGTAGCCTGCGATCTTGCTGTCGCGTGTGATCAAGGTCAGCGGTTCCGTCACCGCCTGCGCGATCAGCAGGCGATCGAACGGGTCAGCATGAACTGTTTTTAGATGTCCGCTCGCGGCCGCATGCTCGACCGAAATGTCGAGAAAACTGTATCCGACAGTCTTGAAATACCGAGCCGCGTCCTCCCCGTCGAAAGGAGGCGCACCGGCACGGCGCAGGGGAAACTTGATCGCGATTTCCCAGATACTCGCGGCAGAGATGAAAACCTCGTTGTCCCTGTTTGCGATCGTGGCGAGCAGTTCGGCGGGAAGTTTGAGGGTTTCAGTCAAACTCCATATCGCGACATGCGTGTCGAGTAGCAACCTCATTCGGCTTCTACACTGAAAAGCTTGACCACATCCTCATCCAGCGCGTTGAAGTCTTCCAGCGACATGTCCGGAAATTGTCCTTCAAGCAACCCCAGGCGTCGTAGCGCTTTTTCTTTGACGATCGGGACCAGTCTTGCCGCTGGCTTGCCATCTCGGGCGATGATGATTTCGTTTTCCGTGCCGTCCTCGACGGCGCTGACAAGCTGTGAAAGGCGGGTCTTCGCTTCCAGCATGTTTACCGTGGTCATCGGTCAGGTCCTTGGCTAAACTTAGCTAAGGATAGTATTTGGTGCGGCGAATTGCAAATGCCGCAATTTAGAACTGGGTTTCCAGCTTGTCCCTGGCGACCAGGGCGCCGTGATGCTGAATGACTGCTGCCGCCGTCTTTGCAGCGAACCGGGCCGCCGCTACAGGATCACCATCAGCGGCGTAACATGCAAGGAACGCGCCGTTGAAGCTGTCACCGGCGCTCGTCGTATCGACGATCTTGTCCACCTTGGCCGAGGGGACGAATTCGGCTTTATCATCGCCGAAGCTCACGGTCACGCCCTTTGCCCCATCCTTGACAACGACATTCTCCACGCAGAGACCGCGATATCGGGCGATCGTCGCCGTAATATCGGCGTCGCCGAAATGGGCTGCTTCATCATCGAAACTCGGCATGACGAGGCTGGACGCGCAGGCGCCGGCGGAGATGGTTTCCAGCATATAGTGCCTGTCGTCCCACAGGCGCGGGCGGATATTGGGATCGAAGACGACCAGCTTGCCGGCAGCCTTGGCGCGGCGCAGTTCCAAGAGCAGCGTCTCGGCGGCGCTCGGCGCAAGAATGGCCAGCGTGATGCCCGAAAAGACGAGGATATCCGAGGCTTCGATCGCCATACGCAGATGGCCGGCGTCGTCGGCAAGCAGCTTGGCGGCGGAAACCGAGCGCCAGTAGGAGAAGCTGCGTTCGCCATCCTTCAGATGGATCATGTAGAGGCCTGGCGAACGACCCTCGACGCGGCGGATGTAGCGTGTGCCGACGCCGGTCTTTTCGATGAAGGCAAGCATCTCGTCGGAAACCGTATCAGTGCCGACCGCCGTGAAATAATCGACTGACCAATCCTCAGGCAGAAACAGCCGGGCATAATAGGCGGTATTGAAACTGTCACCGGCATAGCCCTTGCGCAGGAGATTACCTTCGGCCTGCATCAGTTCCACCATGCATTCGCCGATCGAAAGCAGCCTGCCTGCCATGAAATCCTCCCGCCCAGTTTCAAGTTCTACTGCATAATTCCTTAAATCGGGATCGATTTAAGGAAAAAATTATGCAGCAAATCAAAGCGTTACAGCGACCTTGGCGCGTCTGAAAAGACGCGCGGCGCTGTAAAGCGTCCTTTGCACGTCGTATTCGACGCGCCGCGCTTTAGTCGCGCCCACTTGCGAAAGCCGAGATACGGCTTACCAGCGCGGAAGGCAAGCGGAGCCGTGCTGGCGTGCGCGGTTCAGGGCGTCGAATTTCAACACTCCAGGAATGTGAACGCCGAAGCCGTGGCTCTCGCGGGTCGATGAAAAAGTCCCCGGAAACTGGCGCTGCTGCAATGGCTTCTCCGCTTGCTTGGTGGCGGGGCTGGTCAAGCCATCATCATTTTTGCACCACGACCCGTCAATCTCCGGAGACGGCAGGGAATGCCGTTTACTCACTCTTTCTGCGACGATACATCTTCCAGCATATCCCTCGTGGTCGCGGAGTTTTTTGATGGCATCTCCCTTGAAGTCCAATCCCGATTGGTGGCGCGGCGCGGTGATCTATCAGGTCTATCCGCGATCCTTTCAGGATACCAGGGGCGATGGGATCGGTGATTTGAAGGGGGTGATGCTGCGACTGCCCTATATTGCCAGCCTTGGCGTCGATGCCATCTGGCTGTCACCCTTCTTCACCTCGCCGATGGCCGACATGGGCTACGATGTCTCCGACTACTGCGATGTCGATCCGATGTTCGGGACACTTGCTGATTTTGACGCGATGCTGACCAGGGCCCATGAACTGGGACTCAAGGTCATCATCGACCAGGTGATCTCGCACACCTCCGACCAGCACCCTTGGTTCAAGGAGAGCCGGTCGGACCGCACCAATCCGAAATCCGATTGGTACGTCTGGGCCGATCCGAAGCCGGACGGGACCGCGCCGAACAATTGGCTGTCGATCTTCGGCGGTCCGGCCTGGGAATGGGACGGCGTGCGCAAGCAATATTACATGCACAATTTTTTGGGCTCGCAGCCGGATCTGAACTTCCACAATCCGGGCGTTCAGGAGGCTCTCTTGGAAACCGTGCGTTTCTGGCTGAAGCGCGGCGTCGATGGTTTCCGGCTCGATACCGTCAACTTCTATTTCCACGACAAGGGACTGCGGGACAACCCGCCGCTGGTTTATGACGAAGACGCGATCGGCCTCGACGCGCCCGACGTCAATCCCTACGGCATGCAGAACCATCTCTACGACAAGACGCAGCCGGAAAATATCGGCTTCCTGCAGCGCTTTCGCGCCCTGCTTGACGAATTCGGTGATCGTGCGTCGGTCGGTGAAGTCGGCGATGGCGCCCGCTCGTTGAAGACGGTGGCGGCCTATACCGGCGGCGGCGACAAGCTGCACATGTGCTACACGTTCGATCTGCTGGGACCGGATTTCACGGCCACCCACATCCGCCGCTGCGTACAGGCCTTTCAGGATGCGGTCACCGACGGCTGGGTCTGCTGGGCTTTCTCCAACCACGACGTCACCCGTCATGTCAGCCGCTTTGCGCAGACGGAAGAGGAGCGCGCGCGGGTGGCGAAGCTGGCAATCTCGGTGCTTGCCGCTCTTCGTGGCTCAATCTGCCTCTATCAGGGCGAGGAACTGGCGCTTCCGGAGGCCGAACTCGAACTGGCAGATCTGCGTGATCCCTACGGCATCCGTTTCTGGCCGGCCTTCAAGGGCCGGGACGGGTGCCGCACCCCGATGGTCTGGGAGAAGGAGACGCCCCATGCCGGGTTTTCGACCGTCAAGCCCTGGTTGCCTGTTCCTGAGGTGCACCGCCCATTGGCCGTCGACCAGCAGGAAACGGTGACGGATTCGGTTCTCGCCCACTATCGACAGACGCTGGCCTTTCGAAAGAAGCACGCGCCGCTTCTGGATGGCAGCATGACTTTCCTTGAAACCAACCAGGACATCCTGGCCTTTACGCGGGAAAAGGGAGGCGAGGCGCTGCTGTTCATTTTCAATCTGCGCCGCGGGCCGCAGACGGTGCAGCTACCAAATCGCCTGAAGATCGCTGACGCCATTACGATGCCTGGTTTCGCGCCTCAGTTAGAGGGGGCGGAAATCATGCTTGGGGCGCTGGACGTATTCTGCGGACGGCTGTTACCGTAGCAGCTTGTCGTATTGAGCGTGGGTGCCGATCCAGAACCAGATCACGTCGTCGCCCTCTTGCACCGCAAGGGCGCGCCACGAGGTGCCAACGCGCGCGGACCAAAAACGCCCAACCTGTTTGAGGTGAAGGGACGGATGTTGGGATCAGCCTTCAATTTTTCAAAATTGCGATCAGCCAGTTCTCAAACTTGCGCCGGCAAGTCATCGTATGCCCGCCAGAACGATGCGGTCGCGTGGTGCTTCACAGGCTCCGAGACCGACCAGCTTTGAAGTCCGTCAAGGCATTTTCTGCCAACGCATCCAGTGCACCACGTTTGGCATCCTGTTCAAACTGGACATCCCAGCGCTTGGCCTGGAGTTTGTCGAACCATGCTGCAAAGGCGCGCAGTTCGTCCGGCCCAAGTTCTGAGATGGATTTCTCGATTTGTTCCAATTTCGTCATCTCAAACTTCTACGCTACCAAACCAATTTAAGTGGAGTGAAAGGTCATTCCAAGACAAATATTTTCACCCAATCAGCGCAAACGTATCGACATCGACCAGCCCTCTGTCCGAAATTTTCAGGTGCGGAATGACCGGGAGCGGCAGGAAGGCCAGTTGCAGGAATGGTTCCTGCAACGTCGCGCCGAGAGCGAAGGCGGCCTGGCGCAGATGGTGCAGCGTGTCGCGCACGCTTTCATATGGTTCGAGGCTCATCAGGCCCGCAACGGGCAGGGCGATTTCGCCGGTCACCTTGCCGTCCTCGACGACGACGAAGCCGCCCTTGATCTCGCCCAGCCGGTTGGCGGCGAACGCCATGTCGTCCTCGTTGACGCCGACGACGCAGATATTATGGCTGTCATGACCGACAGTGGAGGCGATCGCGCCCTTCTTCAATCCAAAGCCCTGGACGAAGCCGTTGGCGTGATTGCCGTTGATGCCGTGTCGCTCGATGACCGCGACCTTGATGATATCGCGGCCGAGATCGACACCGGCCTGGTTGCCCGATGCCGGCAGCTTGAAACGGCGATGCTCGGTAATGATCTTGCCTGGCAGCACGCCGATCACCGATGTCTCGCCTTCGGCATAGGGTACGCCGAAATCGGCAGCGTTGACGTGGCCTGCCTTGACGCTGTCGAGCCCGACGGGCGCGACCGGGCGACGGGTTGCAAACAGTTCATCGGTTACCAAACGGCCACCGGAAAAGACCTTCTCGGCTTTGCAGTCCTCAAGGCTGTCGATGACAACGAGATCCGCGCGCCAGCCCGGTGCCACTAGGCCGCGGTCGCGGAGCCCGAACGCGCGCGCGGCCGAAATGGAGGCGGCGCGGTAGACGGCCAGCGGCTCGACGCCCTGCGCGATCGCTTCACGGATCATGTAGTCGAGATGGCCTTGCTCGGCGATGTCGAGCGGATTGCGGTCGTCGGTGCACAGCGCCAGGAACGGTGACAGGCGTTCGGTGATGATCGACATCAGCGCATGCAGGTCCTTGGAGACGGAGCCCTCGCGCACGAGAATGTGCATGCCCTTGCGGATCTTTTCGAGCGCCTCGTCTACCGTCGTGCATTCGTGGTCGGTGCGGATGCCGGTGGAAAGATAGCCGTTCAGGTCGAGCCCGCGCAGCAGCGGCGCATGGCCGTCGATATGGCCGCCCTGAAAGGCTTCGAGCTTGGCGAGGCAGATCGGGTCCTTGTGGATGACGCCCGGAAAATTCATGAATTCCGCCAGGCCGATCACCTTTTCATGGTCGCGGAACGGCAGCAGCTTCTCGATCGGCAGGTTGGCGCCGGAGGTCTCCAGATGCGTCGCCGGCACGCAGCTTGAGAGCTGGACGCGGATGTCCATGATGGTTTCGAGGGCGGAGTCGAGAAAGAACCGGATGCCCTCGGTGCCGAGCACATTGGCGATCTCGTGCGGATCGCAGATCACAGTCGTTACGCCATAGGGCAACACGCAGCGGTCGAATTCATGCGGCGTGACGAGCGAGGATTCGATATGCAGATGCGTGTCAATGAAGCCGGGGACGACGATCCTGCCGGAAATGTCGATTTCCGTGTTGCCTCGGTAGGTTCCGCAAGTGCCGACGATCCGGTCGCCGCAAATGGCGACGTCGGAGGCAATCAGATCGCCAGTGACCAGATCGAAGAAGCGGCCACCTTTGAGCACGACGTCGGCAGGCGCGCGGCCCGTGCCCTGGTCGATCAGCTTTCCAAGTTTTTCGCTCATGGTGGATCCTGCCTCTTCAATGCCTTGCCGCGGATTGACTTGCTGCCACCATAGCCGCTGGTGATCGACATTGCATCGCAGACTGCAACAAATTGGTGCTTGTGTCTGTGGACTGCGCGCAGTTGCTTGTGGTGTGGGCGATGGATCAAAATCGGGCGCCAAAGCGCCCGATCGGTGATTGTATTTTCGCTTACTCGGCAGCGACGATCTTGCCGTTCTCCCACTTGTAGAGCGAGAAGCTCGGCGATGTCAGGTCACCGGTTTCGCCATAGGTGAGGTTGCCGATGGCGGTGGTGATCGGCTCGCCGGTTTTCAGGGCGGCTGCAACGGCTGCCGCGTCTTTTGCGCTTCCGGTCTTCTCGATGCCGGCCTTGATTACTTCGACGGCGGCATAGGCGTTGAGGGTGAAGGCCTCAGCCGGGATTTTCGCCGCCTCGAGAGCGGCAACTGCCGCCTTCGAATTCTCGCTCTTCAGCGCGTCCGCAGCATTGGTGAACACCGTCCCGGCAGCGGCATCCGTGCCGATGCTCCAGAATTCGCTGTTGGACAGACCGTCACCACCGATGATCTGGATGTTGGCGGAGATGTCGTGAAGCTGGCGCACCAGCAGCCCGGCTTCCGGATGGTAGCCGCCGAAATAGAGCACATCGACCTTCTCCGCCTTGAGGCGGGTGGTGAGCGCGGTCAGGTCCTTCTCGCCCGGCGTCAGCGCGCCGTTGAAGACCTCCGTGACGCCGCCGGCGTTCAGCGTTGTCTTGAAGGCATCGGCGAGGCCCTTGCCGTAGGCGCCCTTGTCGTTGAGGATGCCGATGCGCTTGTCCTTGAACTGCTTCAGCACGTAGGCTGCGGCCACTTCGGCCTGCTGGTCGTCACGTCCGCACGTACGCAGGACGGTGGTCAGGCCGCGCTTTGTCAGGTCCGGCGTGGTCGCCGTCGGCGTCACCATCAGGATGCCGTTTTCCGCAAGGACCTCGGATGCCGGCATGGCGACGCCGGAGGTGACCGGGCCGACGACGAAGCGGATGCCTTCGGCGATGATCTGGTTCGCGGACGAGACACCCTGCTTCGGTTCGCCGGCATCGTCGGCAAGCTTCAGTACTACCTGTTCGCCGAGAATGCCGCCATTCTTGTTAATCTGAGCGACGGCGACCTCAGCGCCGTTCTTCACCTGATCACCGTAAGCGGCGACCGGGCCGGTCAGGGGGGCAATTAGCCCGATCACGATCTCGGCATGGGCCAACGGCGTGAAAGCCAGCGTGGCGGCGAGGGTGGCGCCCGTTAGTGTCTTGAAATTCATCTTGCTTCTCCTTGGATGGGTTGATTCCCCGCGTGCTGGCATAGTCGCCATTCTTCGACGGGAGGCCTGATGCCCGATCCGCCGAAAACAAGTCGAGCCCATTGGGTTTCCGTCTCTGGCGGACCGGTAGACTCCAATAATCTAGCGTTTAGGAACCGGTAGACAATTTCGCAAGGTGGAATTTTAAACAATGTGCGTAGAATTTATTCAGTAGTCGCACAGAAACGGGCCGGAACGTTCGTTCCGACCCGTTCGTAACATAAGAAATGACTAAATATTGTTCAGTCAGATGTTGGACTGCAATACCTTGCGGATGCCGTCGATCAACTCGTCGATCTGCGCCTTCGTAATGATCAGCGGTGGCGAGAGCGCGATGATGTCGCCGGTGGTGCGGATCAGGTAGCCGCTTTCATACGCCTTGAGGAAGGCCGAGAAGGCGCGCTTGGTCGGCTCGCCGGCGATCGGCTGAAGCTCGATCGCGCCGATCAGGCCGATATTGCGGATATCGATGACGTGCGGGCAGTCCTTCAGTGAATGCAGCGCGTCGGCCCAGTAGGAAGCGAGTTCGGCGCCGCGTGTCAGCAGACCTTCATCGCGGTAGGTGTCGAGCGTGCCGAGGGCGGCGGCGCAGGCGATCGGGTTGCCGGAATAGGTATAGCCGTGGAAAAACTCGATCATGTGCTCGGGGCCGCTCATGAAGGCATCGTGGATTTCCGCGGTGACGAACACGGCGCCCATCGGAATGACGCCATTGGTCAGGCCCTTGGCGGTAACGATCATGTCCGGCTTGACATCGAAATACTGCGCCGCGAATGGCGCGCCGAGACGGCCATAACCGGTGATGACTTCGTCGAAGATCAGGAGGATGCCGTGCTTGGTGCAGATGTCGCGCAGCTTCTGCAGATAGCCCTTCGGCGGGATCAGCACGCCGGTGGAGCCTGCGACCGGCTCGACGATGACGGCGGCGATAGTCGAAGCGTCATGCAGCGCGACGATGCGTTCAAGTTCGCTGGCAAGATCGGCGCCGTGTTCCGGCTCGCCTTTGGTAAAGGCGTTCTTTTCCGGCAGATGGGTGTGCGGCAGGTGGTCGACGCCGGTCAAAAGCGTGCCGAACATCTTGCGGTTGGAAACGATGCCGCCGACCGAAATGCCGCCGAAGTTGACACCATGATAGCCGCGCTCACGGCCGATCAGGCGGGTGCGCGAGCCATTGCCCTTCACCTTGTGATAGGCGAGCGCCACCTTCAGCGCGGTTTCCACCGATTCCGAGCCAGAATTGGTGTAGAGCACATGTTCCATCCCGTCGGGCGCAATGTCGATCAGGCGGTTCGCCAATTCGAAGGCCTTCGGATGGCCCAGCTGGAAGGCGGGCGCGTAGTCAAGTTCGCCCGCCTGCTCGCGGATCGCCTCGGTGATCAGCGGCCGACAGTGTCCAGCGTTGACGCACCACAGGCCCGCGGTGCCGTCAAGCACCTGGCGACCGTCGTGGGTGGTGTAGTGCATGTCCTTCGCCTTGACGAACATGCGCGGCTCTTTCTTGTACTGCCGGTTGGCCGTGAATGGCATCCAGAAGGCGCTGAGATCGTTGGGCGTGGCGTTAAGGCGGTTCGACATCGTGTTCTCCGTGGCGTTTTCTATCTGGCGGCCAAATCCAGGTGGATGAAGCGGAATCTTTACCTGATGGTCAAACTATCAGGGCGCCTCCCAGCGTCAAGCCTTGGCCGATACGGTCAAGCAGGGTTTAGACTGACGAAAAAATGCAGTCTGAAAACGCTATGAAACCGCGTTTGCGATCCTGTCTTTTCCGAAGTTTAACCTGTTTGCAGGAGAATGGCGCCGCGTTTCCGAAACTTGGGCTCAGGATGGAAGTCTTTGCCAAAACTTCAGGCCGGTCTGGCGCTTGCGCTTCTTGTTTTTTTTTCCGCACAGGCGCGGGCAGCCGGCATGATTGCCGATGGCGCCTTTGAAAAGGGCGAGGACGGCTTCTGGGCGGCCGGTGGCGTCGCGCTGTCGCGCCAACGCGGAGACTTATGCGCCGATGTCGAAGCTGGCGGCAAGCCGTGGGACCGGTTGCTCGGCGTCAACGATCTGCAATTTGCTGCGGGCACATCCTATCGGCTGAAGATGACGCTCGAAAGCAAGGAGGAGCGTATTATCCAGGTCGTGATCCAGCGCAATACCGAGCCGTGGACGGCACAGGCGGCGTTCGATGCCGAGACCATCGACGGGGAAGAAGGGTTCTCGAAGGTCTTCAGGGCCACGGAGACAGAACCCGCCCAGATGATTTTCCATCTGGGCGGTGCCCAAAAACCATGGCGGCTTTGCCTCGATGATGTAGCGATAAGGGAAGCCAAGCCCGAGGAAGC
This sequence comes from Pararhizobium sp. LjRoot235, assembly GCF_964254145.1. Classification (NCBI taxonomy): domain Bacteria; kingdom Pseudomonadati; phylum Pseudomonadota; class Alphaproteobacteria; order Hyphomicrobiales; family Rhizobiaceae; genus Pararhizobium; species Pararhizobium sp. LjRoot235. The sequence goes on from NZ_CAXUSP020000001.1 coordinate 1,566,003, forward strand.
CGTGGCGGCCGTGAAAAGCGCGACGCGCGGCCTGCCGGCACTCGTCAACCAGGCCGGCTATTTCCTCGATGGACCGAAGCGGGCAACAATCCTGTCGAATTCCACCAAGCCGCTGGCCTTCAAGCTTGAGGATGCTCAGGGCGCGGTGGTGGGCGAGGGCATGGCGGCCCCTGCCGGTTTCGATGAAACGGTCGGAGCAGATACGCAGGTTGCCGATTTTTCCGCCTTCACAATGGCTGGCGAGGGGTATCGCGTGATTGCCGGCGGCAAGACGAGCCACTCCTTTTCCATCGGCCGCGACGTCTACGGCAAGTTGCGCGTCGATGCGCTGTCCTGGTTTTATCCGCAGCGCAGCGGCATCGAGATCATGGGGGCTATTGCCGGAGAGGCCTATGCCCGGCCGGCCGGACACATCCAGGAAAGCCCAAACATGGGCGATAGCGGGGTGGCGTGCCTGACCGGCAAGGTCGCGGTGGACCTCTACGGCGAGGATTGGACCTGTGACTATTCGCTCGATGTGTCCGGTGGCTGGTACGATGCCGGTGACCAGGGCAAATACGTGGTCAATGGCGGCATTGCGGCTGCGCAGCTTCTCGGCGCGTTCGAACGCGGCCTGGGCTACGGCAAGGGGGCGTCGCCGGTGCTCAGTGACAGCCTCTCGCGCATTCCCGAAAACGGCAACGGTGTTCCCGACATTCTCGACGAGGCCCGTTGGGAGCTCGAATTCCTGATGAAGATGATGGTGCCCGACGGCCAGCCCTTGGCCGGCATGGTGCATCACAAGGTCCATGACACAAGGTGGACTGACGTGCCGATGCTGCCGCATCTTGATCCGGAAGAGCGGGCATTGCATCGCCCCTCGACCGCCGCGACGCTCAATCTCGCGGCAGTGGCGGCGCAGGGCGCGCGGCTGTTTGCGCCCTATGACACGGCGTTTTCTGAGAAGCTGCTGGCGGCTGCGAGCAAAGCCTGGCTGGCTGCCGCTGCCAACCCGGTACTCTATGCGCCCCGGTCCGATGGCCTGCAAGGCGGCGGCGATTATGACGACACCGATATTACCGACGAGACCTATTGGGCGGCAGCCGAACTTTACCTGACCACCGGGGAAGCCATGTATCTCTCTGCGCTGAAAACCTCTGCCTATTGGGCGGCCCCTGTCTTTCCTGCCGTTGGCGCATTCAACTGGCGCAGTGTTGCCGGCCTTGGCCGTCTCGACCTGGCGCTCTATGGCGACAGGTTGCCCGAGGAGGACAAGGCGATGATCCGCGCCTCTGTCGTCGCGGCTGCCAGAAATTTCATCGGCCTGCAGAAGAATGAGCCCTTCGGGCAGATCTACCGGCCGGCCAACAACCGCTATGACTGGGGATCCAACCAGTTGATCCTGCAAAACATGATCGTCGTCTCGGCAGCATATGACCTGACGGGCGAAAAGCCTTTCCTCAATGGCGTGCGCGAGAGCATGGATTACATCTTCGGGCGCAATGCGATGAACATGTCTTATGTCACGGGTTATGGCGGCGTCTTTGCGAAGAACCAGCATAGCCGCTGGTATGCCCATCAGGTCGATGACACGCTGCCCAATCCGCCGGTGGGCACTTTGGCGGGCGGGCCGAACTCCACGCTGGTCGATGATGTATCGAAAGCGGGGCTCGAAGGCTGCCTGCCGCAGACGTGCTATGTCGATGACATCATGGCCTGGGGAACCAACGAAATGGCTATCAACTGGAATGCGCCGCTGGTCTATATGGCCTCTTTCCTGGCGGATGCGCGATGAGCGGACAGACAGGCATCGCCTTCATCGGCACCGGTTTCGTCGCCGACTACTATATGACCACGCTGGCAAACCATCCGCAGTTGCGGCTGACGGGTGTCTGGGACATTGACGCTGCGCGGCTGCAGCAGTTCTGTGGATATTGGAAAGTCCGCGCCTATACGTCTGAGGCGGAACTGCTGTCGGATCCCGCAGTTGCCATCATCGTCAACCTGACGCCACCAGAGAGCCATCATGCCGTTAACAAGGCGGCATTGCTCGCCGGTAAGCACGTCTATTGCGAAAAACCCTTGGCAATGACGGTGGACGAGGCGCGGGAACTGGTCGAACTGGCACACGAAAGGGGACTGGTGCTGGCGGGCGCGCCTGCCAATGCGCTCAGCGATGCGCGGGCGCATTGCGCCGAGATCCTTAGCACCGGTATCATCGGCACGCCGCGCCTCGCCTATGCGGAAATGGAGGACGGGCCGGTCTTCCTGGACAAGTGGCAGGAGTGGCGAAGCCGCTCCGGCGCGAAATGGCCGGCGGTGCACGAATTCGAAATCGGCTGCACGCTGGAACATGCGGGCTATGCGACGAGCTGGCTCGTCTCGCTGTTTGGTCCCGTGGCGCATGTCGCGGCATTCTCGGCGCTGACGTTTCCTGACAAGGGGCCGGGCACCGAGCATCTCGCGCTCGGGCCGGATTTTTCCGTCGGTTGCCTGACATTCCGTTCGGGCCTCGTCGCCCGCCTCACCAGCGGACTTGCCGCGCCGCGCGACCGGTCACTGACGATCGTCGGGGACAAGGGGACCCTCGTGGTCCGCGATCTCTGGGATAACCGCTCGCCGATCCATGTCGAGTTGTCGGGTGCCAGGAAGCCGCTGTTACATCGAGCGATAGAGCGCCTGGAATGGCAGTTCCAGCGGAAATTTGCATTTCGGCTGACGGCCGGAAAACCGGTCGCCTACCCGCGTCCTGCCGAGAAAAACGCCCTGCCGGCCTATCCCTCGCGGATCGATTTCGTGCGCGGCATCGCGGCCCAGGCGGACGCGATAAGGCAAAATACCAAACCATTCTTTTCGGGCGAGACCGCGCTGCACCTGACGGATATCGTGCTGGCGCTGAATGCCGGCAATCGGGATCACACGCCGGGCGGTTATGACGCAGGCTGAGCCAATACGGTTTCGATGATTTCCAACGCAGCAATGCTGGTGCCAAGCGGCATCAGCGGCTGCTCGCATTTTCCCTCGAGGATTGCCTTGCTTGCCGCTTCGATCTCGAACTGCAGTCCGTTGCCCGGAAATCCGTAATCTTGGATCGTCAGGCCGGGCAGAGGCAGCTTGCGCGCCAACTTGGCGGTGAGACGCGACAGGTGGCCGGAGCCGAGAGGGATCGCCAGATGGCGGGAAATGGGATTTTTCGTGACGATGATACGATTTGCCCGCAAGAATGGCGCGTCGATCGTCAGGCTCCCCGTGTTGCCTTCGATGATGAAGCGATTGCTGCCGTTGCGATCGAACGCGCAGGAGAGGGAGGCATCGAAGCCGGGATACTGGAGGTTGATCTCGGCGGACATGTCGACACCCGTGGGCGCCGCCCGCCACCGCCCGGTCACCGCCCGCGGAAAACCGAACAGCGCTAACGTCAGCCCGATCGGGTAGACCCCCAGATCAAGAAGGGAGCCGCCGCCGAGCGCTTTCGAGAAGAAACGGCTATTCATGTCGAGGGTTTTGGCATAGCCGAGTTCCGCCCGAATGCCGGTGACGGAACCGATCGTGCTGTCGGCGATAAGGCTGCGCACGCCGTCAACCGCCGGCAGGAATGCGGACCAAAGACCTTCCATGGCAAACGTATTCGTTTCCCTTGCCAACTGGGACAGTTGTCGCGCCTCAGCCGCGGTCGTCGCAAATGGCTTTTCGACAAGGACTGGAATTCGAGCGCGCAACAGCGATTGGGTCTGTGTGAAATGGGTGGTGTTCGGCGTCGCCAGATAGACGGCGTCTATCCCGCTGCCGGCTGTCAAAGCCTCGATGCTGGTTAGCATCCGAAGCTCGCCGAAGCGCTGTGAGAATGCAGCGGCCGCTTCTGGCGTCCGCGAGCACACGGCAACGAGTTCGGCATTGCCGGCCCAACGGATGTCCTCGGCAAAGGTGGAGGCGATGGTGCCGGTTCCGACCACCGCCCATCTGACGATCGACGGCGGCTGCCGGTTATTGGCGGTGGTGTTCATGACGGCGATCCTGCACGGCAAAGTCTCAAAAGCGCGTAAACATCGGCATTAGGGGATATCGACAGCGATACGGACGCCCCGCGAAATCTGGTCGTGCGATGCAGGATTTGATTCGGGAACGGACGGCAGAGCAAGGGTAAATATCGCCGCCTCGGCTGAAGTTATGATCATGCCTGCCGCGTTTGGATACGCGGGTTCAGGTGCGACGGGTCAGCGGATTCCCTGCGGAAATGTAAAGATTTTTCACCCAAATCGGGGGTGCTGCATTGACGAAATCGGCGATCATAATGTGGCGAAAATTCGAAGGAGACGGCAAAGCGGCTGGTAAAAACGGGGACCGGCGGGCGGCCGACCCCCATCCGTATCAGGCGGTACGACGCTGGGCCGGCTTTTCGGCCGGGGCGGTTTCTTCGCCATAGATTTCCGTCAGCGTTTTCAACACTTTCAAGACGGCATCCGAAGAGCTTGAATAGTAGATCGTCTGCGCATCGCGACGGGTGGTCACGAGATTCTGGGCACGCAATTTCGAGAGATGTTGCGACAGGGCAGATTGGCTGAGGCCGACCTGGTTTGCCAACGCGCCGACTGCCATTTCCTGGTTCACCAGTGAACGCAGAATCAGCAGACGCTTGGGGTTTGCCATGGCCGACAGAAACTCCGCAGCTATTTCAGCCTTGCCGTGTTTCTGGGGAGAGATCGTTTGCATTCCATACTCCGTGCGAGGTTCACATCACGCTTGGTTATGATTGTGAATAATGCAATAATTAGACGTGATGAATAAAAGTACAACCTCCTACTGCAAGAAATCGGGGTAGGCAGGGCAAAGTTAACCACATAGTTTCACCAGCATCATGCGCAGTTCGCGCGCGGATTGCAATGGTGCATTGTATTCCAGTCTCCTTAATTGGTCGCCCGAGGCAAGATCGACCCCGGCGGCATCGAGGCCGCAGATTCGCCAGTCCGAGCCTTCGGCCTTGCAATAGACCTGCGCATAGCGGCTCGCCGCGTCGGGATGGTCGCTGTTCATATGCTCGATTGCCCCTTCTTCCATCGCTGCGAGATCGTCGATTGCCGGCGAGCGAATGGACAGGTCTTCGCCATCAAGCGCATAGGCCCGGCCGAAGCCGCCATTGAGGCTGGCCTTCACTGGCCGCAACCTGAAAAAGGCAAAGTCCGGAAAGTCGATGTAGAGTTCCGATTTCGGATGGCGGCGGACGAATCGTGCACGAATACGGGCATGCGCGGCGCCGTTCCGCTCGACTTTCTCCGCTTCGCACTGAACGGTCAGACGGGGATGCGCGAGGGGATCGCCCTTGCCGATTTCGCCGGTGAGCAGCGAGCAGCGGCTGTCGGCCGACAGGGCCTGTGTATGAGTCGATAGAGCAGACACAAGGATGACCGGGCTTCCATCGGTGTCGATGCCGAGAAGCACACGGCTGACGAAGGGAAAACCGTTGCTTTCCGGCTCGACGACGGCGAGGGCGGCGCTGCGGGCGGAGCGCAGCAGGATGCGGGCAAGCTTGCGCGCCTCGTCGTCGGTTTCGCGCAGCACGGAAGGTTTTTCGGCCATCGGATTTGTCCCATGTCTTGAATGCCAAACGCCCGGAGACAACGGCCCCAGGCGTCCTTTATACTGGCATTCGGGCTGATCCGGTCAACTTCTGTTGCGATGCCGGGTCAAGCCTTCCACGACGTTCTGGGCATTGATGGTGCCGACGACGGCGCCATTGTCGACAACGCCGATGCTGCCCGGCTGGCGCGACATCGCGTCGAGAATGTCGATCAGCGGCGTTGTCGGCTTGGCGGTCCCCGTCACGCCGGCAGCGCCATCGGCGCGGTTGACGCCCTGTTGCATCACGTCCATCGCCGTCAGCATGGTGATCGGGTTCATGTGCTGGACGAAGTCGGCAACATATTGATTGGCCGGGCTCTTGACGATCTCCTGCGGCGTGCCGCACTGGATGATGTGGCCGCCTTCCATGATGGCGATGCGGTTGCCGATCCGGAAGGCTTCGTCGAGGTCGTGGCTGACGAAGAGGATGGTCTTCTTCAGCCGGCGCTGGAATTCCAGCAGTTCGTCCTGCAAGCGGGTGCGGATCAGTGGATCGAGCGCCGAGAAGGGCTCGTCCATCAGCAGGATGGGCGCGCCGGTCGCAAAGGCGCGGGCAAGTCCGACGCGCTGCTGCATGCCGCCGGACAGTTCCTTGACCTGCCGGCCCGCCCATTTCGTCAGGTTGACCAGTTCCAGCTGCTCGGCAACACGGTCCTTGCGTTCCTTGTCCGGCACGCCGGCGAGTTCCAGCCCGAAACCGACATTGTCCTCCACCGTGCGCCATGGCAGCAATGCAAACTGCTGGAACACCATTGAGACATCGTGCATGCGGAAGTCACGCAGCGCTTTAGCACTGGTCTTGTAGGGATTGATCGTTCCGTGCCCAGTCTTCACCTGCACTTCGCCGCGGACCACCGGCGCGAGACCGTTGACGGCGCGCAACAGCGTGGACTTGCCCGATCCGGAAAGCCCCATCAATACCAGGATTTCGCCCTCAGTGATCGTCAGCGAGGCGTCGGCGACACCGAGCACCAGCCCGGTGGCGGCGCCGATTTCATCGCGGGTCTTGCCCTGATCGACCATGGCGATGGCCGCTTCGGGCTTGTTGCCGAAGATGATGTCGACATTCTTGAAAACGACAGCTTCGGTCATGCGCCTTCTCCTTCATCGGACGAACGGAACAGGCGGTCGAGAATAATGGCGAGAATGACGATGCAAAGCCCGGCTTCAAAGCCCTTGGCGACGTTTACCGTATTCAGCGCGCGCAACACCGGCACGCCAAGGCCATTGGCGCCAACGAGGGCCGCGATGACCACCATCGACAGAGACAGCATGATCGTCTGGGTGAGGCCAGCCATGATCTGCGGCATGGCAAACGGGATTTCGATCTTGCGCAGGACCTGCGACGGCGTTGCGCCGAAGGAAACAGCGGCTTCCACCAGGGAGGGCGGCGTCGAGATAATGCCGAGGCGGGTCAGGCGGATCGGCGCGGGAATGGCAAAGATCACCGTTGCAATGAGGCCCGGTACCATGCCGAGACCAAAGAGGATCAGCGCCGGGATGAGATAGACGAAGGTCGGGATGGTCTGCATCAGGTCTAGAACCGGGCGCATGAAGGCATAGAACACCGGTTTGCGCGCCGCGGCAATGCCGAGCGGAATGCCGACGGCCATGCTGACGAAGCTGGCGGCGAGCACGAGTGCCAACGTCTCCGTCGTTTCCTTCCAATAGCCCTGATTAATGATCAGGAGCAATCCGAAAAAGGTAAACAGCGTGATGCCGATCGACCGGCGCAGCCACCAGGACAACGCAGTGACGACCGCGACGACGACCAGCGCATGCGGCGTCTGCAGGATGAACAGGAGAACAGCCACGACGCCCGACAGGAAGTTTGCGAGCTGATCGAAGAACAGTTCGAAATTGGTGGTGAGCCAATCGACGAAGGTCTTTGCCCCTGTGCCGATCGGAACACGATATTCGGTCAAAAAATCCACGGAAACATCCTATGCCGGAAAAACGAAGCGGAAATCGGTTCAAAAAAGGCGGGGAGATCATCCCCGCCCTGTCTCCGCCGGTCAGAGACCGAGGGCTGTTTTCACGGCCGGCAAGCCTTCCGCACCGTCCTTGGTGGTGACGCCGGCGAGCCACGGTTCGATGGCGGCCGGATTGGCCTTGATCCATTCCGTCGCGGCCACCTCCGGCTCCTTGCCGTCGTTCAGGATCTTGCCCATGATCTCGTTTTCCATCGGAAGCGAGAACTTCAGATTGGTGATCAGCTTGCCGACATTCGGGCATTCGGTGGTGTAGCCCGCGCGCACGTTGGTGAACACGGTTGCGCCGCCGAAGTTCGGGCCGAAGATATCGTCGCCGCCGGACAGGTAGGTGAGCTTGAAGTTGGCGTTCATCGGATGCGGTTCCCAGCCGAGGAAGACGACCGGTTCACCGTCCTTTTCGGCGCGGGCGACCTGTGCCAACATGCCCTGTTCGGAGGATTCGACCACTTCAAAGCCCTTGAGGCCGAAGGTATCCTTGTCGACCATGTCGATGATCAGGCGGTTGCCGTCATTGCCCGGCTCAATGCCGTAGATCTTGCCGTCGAGCTCGTCCTTGTGAGCTGTGATATCCTTGAAATCCTTGATGCCGAGCTCTGCACCCTTGGCATTGGTCGCCAGCGTGTACTTGGCGCCCTCAAGGTTGGGGCCGAAGGATTCGACCGACTTGTCATCGAGGAATGGACGCACGTCGTTTTCCTGGGTCGGCATCCAGTTGCCGAGGAAGATGTCGATGTCCTTGTTCTTCAGCGATTGGTAGGTGACGGGAACGGAAAGGACCTTGATGTCCGTCTCGTAGCCGAGGCCCTTGAGGATCGTACTGACGGTCGCCGTCGTCGCGGTGATGTCGGTCCAGCCGACATCGGAAAAGCGGACGGTGCCACAGCTTTCCGGTTCGGCAGCATAAGCGTTCCCTGTCAGCGCAGCCAGAGATACGGCCGCGGTCAGCATGAATTTCAGTGTCAGTCTGGTCATCGTATCTATTCCCCTGCGTCTTATGATTGTAGCCAATCACCAAATGTTCGCCATTTCAAGCGCCTTGGTGTTGACTTGAGTTTATTGGGACGTTCGCCAGACAGCCCGCGTAAAACGACGTAAGATGTCGCATTGTCCGCGTTCTGCCGGGAAGTGTCGATTTTCTGTGGTTTCTGCGCTCGCGCTCTAGCCTTCCTCGCCCGGTCTGTTCATGAACGGTCGACAGCATACAGAAGAGGACGCCATGGCAAAACTGTATTTCAGCTACGCCACGATGAACGCCGGAAAATCGACCCTGCTGCTGCAGGCGTCCTACAATTATCGCGAACGTGGCATGCGCACGGTCATCCTGATCGCTGCCTTCGACGATCGGGCAGGCAAGGGGCGCGTATCCTCCCGCATCGGGTTGAGCGAGGAGGGCATCCCCTTCACGCATGACGACGATCTCTATGCATTGGTCGAACGTCTGCATGCCGAAGAAACGATTGCCTGCGTGTTCGTCGACGAGGCGCAGTTTCTCGGCGAGGACCAGGTCTGGCAACTGGCGCGCGTCGCCGATCGCATCGGCATTCCGGTCATGGCCTATGGCTTGCGCACGGATTTCCAGGGCAAGCTTTTCCCCGGTTCGATGGCGCTGCTCGCCATCGCCGACGAGATACGGGAGGTCCGCACGATCTGCCATTGCGGCCGCAAGGCGACGATGGTGGCGCGGCTCGACGCCAAGGGCAATGTCGTCCATGAGGGCGCCCAGGTCGATGTCGGTGGCAACGAGAAATATGTCGTCTACTGCCGCCGCCATTGGGAAGATGTCATGAACGCAGGCTGACGGGCTATCGCGCGGCGGCCACGCCGTGCCATGGTGGCGGCGATCCCGTTTGTTCTTGGAGAAACCACCAATGCCGCTGCGTCTTGTCCTGATGAGTGCCTGCCTGTGTCTTTGGGCGGGCCTGCCTTTGCCGGCGGCGACGCGGAAGCGGGGGCGCAGGTCTTCAGGAAATGCGGCGCCTGCCATACCGCGTCCGAGCCGGTGAATCGGGTCGGGCCGAGCCTGATCGGCGTCGTCGGCCGCCCGGTCGCCACCTTTCCCGGCTATAGCTATTCCAGCGCCATGAAGGCCTTCGGCGCGGATGGCAAAGTATGGGACGAGGCTCAGCTTGCCGAATACCTTCTCAGCCCGAAAGCGACGGTGACGGGCACGAAGATGTCCTTTCCCGGCCTGAAAAAGCCTCAGGATATCGAAAACGTCATTGCCTATTTAAAGACCACGGCTACCAAGTAGGCGTTTCCGGCAGGCAGGTTGCCGGCAAGGGGACACAACTGAAAATCGGCGGCTGGGCACTTGTGCTTCAAATCGCTGCTCCCATTATATAAATGGATGTCACGACTGAATAATTGATCTGCGCGGTGCGCCTGCACCGAAGCGAGAGGGGGAAACGATGGCGACACTTCAGAATTTTGAGAGCGAGATCGAGAAAACGCGCGGCATCGTCGAACAGATGCGCGGCAAGATGAACCAGTCCGCCGTCGTGCTCGACCAGTTCGCCAAGTCCGACACCAAATTGGGCGATGCGAATTTCGACATCGAGAATGCTCGTATCCAGGATGTCATCAACCAGCAGAAGGTGATGGAAGGCAATATCGCCGACCTCATCATTGGCCTGGAAGATGCAACCAACGTTTTCGGTTCCGAATTCGAAAGCATGAAGAGTTATACGGGCTACGAAAAATTCATTGGTCTGTTTTCCAAGCAGAGCGCGCAGCGCATGCGCACAGACCGCGTCCGCAACATGTCGCTTGCCGGCAATCTGCAGGAGCTCCTGGCGAAGTCCGATACGATCGTCGGGATCCTGAAAGAGCAGAAGAACGTGCTTGAAACCCGCTACAAAACCTCCGAGGCGAGCCTCGTCCAGGTGATCGAGCGGCGCAAGGGGACGATGGCGAACCTCCAGGAAACGCAGAAGCGGATTGAGGAACTCAACCCGCTGCTGATGGATATCGAAAACAAGATTGCCGCCTCCACCGATCAGATGTCCCGCACCCAGCTCGAAGGCGAGCGCTCAGTGCTGGCCACCGAATACAACGAGAAGCAGGCCAAGGAGCAGGAACTCCTGGCCGAAAGCCAGACGCTCGAGCGCTATACGTCAATGTTCCAGACCTTCGTCGATTCGCTCAACAACCAGATCGCCGCGCAAAACACGTTGATCAACAAGCTGACGATCGATACCGAACAGCGCATTGTGCTCTACAAGGCGCTGGAAGATTCGTTGAAGACGGCCGCGCAGCAGGACGTCGCCCACAAGATCAACACGCTGGGCAGCCAGGTCGATACCGCAGCCGAGGAAACCATGGCCGGCATCGGCTCGGCAGCGCAACGCCACATCGGCGATCTCCTGGAAATGCACGAGAAGAACATGCTCTCGACGCAGGATATCCAGCGCCGCAAGAAACTCGCCGACGACGCCTTTGCCCGGCGGTTCCAGGCCGTCATGGACAAGCACAATTCGGCGAATTACGTGAAGCAGTAGTTCTGAGCATGCTCGCCAACGGCCGTGTCACAAAGCCCCTCGCCCTAACCCTCTCCCTGCAAGCGGGGAGAGGGGACTACGGAGTTTGCCGCTTGTCTCTTCTCCCCGTTCACGGGGAGAAGGTGGCCGACAGGCCGGATGAGGGGCCGCGCTTGCCATACAGGGCGTCGCCGCGGGGTATTGCAGCATGAACGCCGCGACCGAAGGTCCCGTCGGCCAGTATTTCGCATCGATCCGGGCTGCTCTCGGCGGGCTCGAAATCTTTCTCGGCGACCGCAACTCGCCGCTCTACCGCAATTCGGTGGTTGGCGAAGTGGTCGTGCCTTATCTTGCGCGGCTGAAGGCATCTTTCTCCTGCTGGGAAAACCGCATCGGTTTCATCGAGCAGTTCCGCATCTCCCGCGCCGAAAGCGGCTTTCCGGTGTTCCAGAATGTGCTGGAGCTGGAAAACGATCGGCAAACGGCGGAAAATCGGCTGTCCGGCATTCCGCAGGCCGACGCGCTGCGCCACGAAATGGCCGACTTCATCCTGAGACACAAGGCGTTTCCGGCTGCGCTCCAATCGCGCATGGCCGAGCGGCTCTATCTCGAACAGATCGGCAAGGGCGACATCTTCTCGCCCTTCATCATGCCCGAGACGATCCGCGTTGCCGTCAATCCGAAGACCATGCGCCCCTACTACGTCGTCTGCTGGGGCGCTTTTGACGGAACAAGCACCTTGCCGATGGTCTATATGGCGATGATCGAGGATTCCTCGGAGAAAATCGTCGGCATGCTGGTGACGGAGGACGGCAAACTCAATGCGGAGGTAGACATTCCCCTGCCGGTCGGCGGTCTGCTCAATCCGGAACTGGCCAGCCGCTTCGATGATTTCGCCTTGAAGAACAGCGCCTATTCGCTGACGCCGGTGACGATTGCCACCAATCTCGACAAGGATTTTCCCGAACTTCATCCGAAGCAGCTGCGGCGCATCGTGCTCGGGCCGTTCTATTCGGCCGGGATTACCGAGAACAATGCCAAGATCAACGAGATACTCTCCAAGGTTCGCAAACAGGAAAATGCCTGGCTTCTGACCTGGACGGTGCAGGAGGTCTTTTCCAAGGCCGAGCGGCCAGCGCAGCGCGGCTTCTGGTCATCGACGCCGGCAGCGGAAGAATTCCATATCGATACCGACAATCTCGAAGCGACGCGCATGGGGGTGAGTTCCTATGAGAAACATGCGCTGGTGCCGCACGATGCCTATCAGGCTCTCTACGCCGCCGGTGATGCGGCAGAGATTTTCGGCGACTACAAGGTGCATGTGATTTCCGGAAACCAGGTCATCAGCGAGGTGTAGGCCATGTCACTGAACGCGGGCTTGACGACACTGCATGAGGACGACATCGCCAAGCATCAGGCGGTGGCGCAAGGGCTGGTGACAAAGGTTATCATCCTTGAGGCGGATGGGCCGTCCGCCGGCACGGCGGTCGCCGGCACCGGCCGCCGCTTCGTCTCCACCGTCTCGACCGGTGGACAGCGTCGCACCCGCGAGGTGGAGTTGACCAAAACCATCCAGTCGGTTCGCGCTGGCGATCCGCTGATGTCGCCCGGCCAGCACGCGCTGCTCTATCGCTCGCGGCGTGGCCTGCAGGTGGCGCTCGCCGTTGCCGATGTCTTTGCCCGGCAGACCAATCTGGAAAGCTTGCAGTCGCGCAATGCCACGGCACCTCTGTCCGGAGATGATGCCAGTCATTTCAAGGCGCTCCTGTCTGCCTCAGCCTATGTTGCCGCTTTCACCTTCGCCGCCTATCTCGGGGCGACCTTGGCCGGCGAGGGCGAACCTGTCGAGGACGGATCGGAGCCCGATTTCCTGTTCGATACCCCGCAGGATGCGCTAAAAAGCATGATCTCGGCCCTCGATAGGTCGATCGCAGGCGCGCCGGACGATGTGGCGCTGACCAGCCGGGCGAGGGCTTTTGCAAGGGTTGCGATCGAAGGTCTGATCGGCCGCAAGGCGCGGTTTACAGGGCTTTCCAGCTTTGAGAACGTGCATATCCGGCTCGATCAGGACGACTTCACCCTGAACGGCTTCGACGTCGCGCCCGGCGCCCGGCGCAAGCCGCTGGTGATGACCTTCAAGAAGCCGGAAGAGATCATCGGCAACCATATCGCCAAGTACCAGGCGCTGAAGCTTGCCAAGATGCTGATGGCCTATGATTTCGACCGGCAGATGAACCCCTTCGTCGAGCTCGGCGGCTTCCTCTTCACCTTTATCGGCGACGGCATGCCCGGCACGGGCAAGACGATCCTGATCCAGATGCTGGCCGGGATGCTCAACGATTACTGCGAGATCGCCGGATACGCCTTCCACTACGAGAATTTCGGCGTCGACCAGATTTCCTCCTACCAGGGAAAGTCCGGGCAGAACTGCAAGGAATTCGTCAACAACGTCATCAATCCGCGCGCCATCGGCTTCGGCACCATCGACGATGTCGATCAGGTGGCGGCCAAGCGTTCGGACGATCGGGCATCGGCCGGCCAGCATGAGGTGACGGCGGTGCTGATGGAAAGCTTCGCGGGCGCTTCGACGGTGATCCGCGGCAACTGCGCGTTCGGCATGTTCTCCAACTACCCGGAAAACGTCGACGATGCGCTGCGCCAGCGCGCCGGTGCCCGCTGGCTGGTCGACGGGCCGCAGTCGGAAGGCGACTACATCGACATTTTTGCGCTTCTGGTCGGCAAGAACCACGCAATTCCGCTCGGCGAACACCAACTGTTTGCCGGGCAGGAAATCAGACAAGCGGTCTCGCAATCCTACGAGGCGCATTCCCGTCCGAAGGAGGACGGGCTGCTTGCCGTCTGGGAACGGTTCGAGAAGGAAGAGGGCAAGATCGACACGCTCGCGGATGTCGGCGCCTATCTGCACATGATCAAAGAGGCAGAACCGCGCTTCACCGGCCGGGCGATCAGGAACATTACCGACGCGATCAAGATGCGGGCGATGGACGTGGAATTGCCCGACGACTGGTTCGCCACGCCTGACGTCTTCATGCACAAGGCATACGACGAGAAGAAGACGATGATCGAGGAGCTGCGGGGACCGATCACGCTTCCCATGGTCATGCAGGAAATCAACCGCTACGCCGACTCGGAATTCCGCTACACCGACAAGTCAGACGATGCCGCCGTGGCCGACATCATCCGCCGCGAACGGCAGAGGGAAAAGGCTGTCCGCGAGATCGAGGCGATGCGGAAGGAGGGACGGTGGTAAATGGGATAGACGCCAGCCGGTTCTCTCTGTGATGTGGCAATTAGAGGGTGGGCATGCTATACGGTATGCACGTATCCCATTGCGAGCAATGTCATGACCAGGCAAACAGCAATCCGTCTACCCGACGAGACTTATGAAAGGCTGCAGGCTCTTGCAGCGCGTACGGGGCGCACAGCGACGTTTTATATCCGCCAGGCGATTGAGGAGCATTTGGACGATTTGGAGGACATCTACCTTGCAGAGCGGGCGCTGGAGCGCTTGGAGCGTGGTGAAACCACGACGCGCCCGCTGAAGGAGGTCATGGCAGAGCTTGGCCTGGACGATTGACATCACAAGCGACGCGGAAAAAAGCTTGCGCAAGATCGGTGCGGCCGATGTCCGGCGGATCCACGATTTTCTTTTCGGTCGGGTGGCGTTGCTCGACCATCCTCGCCAGGTTGGCCAGGCGCTGCCGGGTACGAGGTTCGGGGATCTTTGGAGGTATCGTGTCGGAGATTTCCGAATTCTTTGCCGAATTCAGGACGAACATCTGGTCATCCTCGTTGTCGAGATCGGGCATCGCCGTGAAATTTACAGATGATCCGCCGACGGTCTGCACCGCATGAAACGCCTCCTCGAAGCCGAACTCATCTATGGGCGCCTGCTCGAAATTTCCGAGCCGCACCTGATTGCGCGCTACAACAAGGCGCTGCAGGGCTTCGGCCTGCGCCCGACGGCGCTCTCCTCGTTCCGGATCGACATGACCGGCTTTTCGCCGGAGATCGCCGATGAACTCGGTGACCGCGACTATCTCGATCCGAACCGTGTCAACCGCCGTTTCATCATCATGACGCCGGCACAGGAGGAACTGCCGGTCGTCCATACGAGCTTTTCCAACACCGCCGCGCTGATGCACGAGTTCTTCGCCGCCAACGCCCGGGCCATCAACGCGGTGACGATCAAGGACGCGCTCTACGGCGAGATCGAAGACTCGGTTTCGATCGTCCATGACATCGACGACCTGCTCTCGATCAATGAGGTTCGGTTTCGCGTGCTCTCGGCCGAGGACATGCTTGGCAAGGCAGCTGAACTCAGGGCTCTGGTCGATCGGTTGAAGGCGGAGCCCACTGCCTGGGCCGACGATGCGATGTTGAACCGCATGGTCGAGCTCGCCAAGATCACCGGCGACATCCGCGAGAATGCGCTGGTTCCGGATCAGCTGGTTTTTCGCCACGATGCCTTCTGGGCCAATCATTTCGGCGGCGTCTATGTCTTTCTCGATGAAAAGACGACGACCGTCATCTGCGATCCCTCCGTGCCCGGTTTCCGCCGCTCGCGCCCCTGGCAGGTCAGCTATATCAGCCTCTCGGACCACCAGCGCATCTACGAATTCCTTGCCTCGACCAACCGGCTGCAACTGCCGCAGGCGTCGTGGGTGGAGAGTTCCGGCCTCTATCAGCACCGGGCGGATATGATCCTGCGCGGGCTCGTCAATCAAGTGGATCCAACCACGGATCTCGGCGCGGTCGATGCGATCTGGCTGCAGACGTGGATGCATCGCAACTCGGCGCTGGTATCGTTGGATGGTGCCTATCCTTTCCTGCAGACGATGATCCGCGCTGTGTCCGCATCGGGCACCATCAAGATGCAGGAGGTGGCGCCGGAAAATCGCTTCCTGCTCGTTCGCGCCGCCCCGGAGCATCCGGACCAGTGGCTCGCCAATCGGTTGATTTCGCAACTGAACCCTACCGATTTCGTCTCCCGCTTCGTCTTTGACAAGCAGGGGTTTTATGCGGCCTATGAACATTACAGCGAAAAGTTCAGGGAATATGTTGTGGCGACACTGAGCGGCACATATCTCAAGGACAAGGTGGCGTTCCGTAAGCATCTTTACGGGCTCAAGGAGGATGGTAATGCTTGATCCGATCGTGGCTTTTTTTCAGCGCGGGTTTTCCGCGATCGGCCGCGGCATTGGCCTGGTAGTAGCCTGGATACTCGCACCCTTCATTGCCGTAGGGAACTGGTACCGCGAGCGCAGCTGGATCATCAAGGGCCCGCTCGGCATAGGTCTCCTGGCCCTGATCGCGCTTTATGGCAATTTCATCTGGCAGACGCAGGCCTGGACCAATTTCGATCCGGATTACGTCAGCCGCTACAAGCTCACCGAGCGCAAGAACGATGCCGGCCTGCCGGTCAAGGCAGCGGCCGGACAGACGGCACCCGCCAACGCCTGCGAGCGCTCGGCGATCGTGGACGTGACCTCGGATCTCGTCGATTTCAACGTCAACCAGAATGCCTGGATTTCCTCGATGCTGCTCTACAAGCTCGGCTTGTTCGGGATGGATTGGGACGACACGCCCTGGCTCGACAACAAGGCCTCCTTCCAGCGCGGTGTGAACCAGGCGATCCGCCGCACGACGGTTGAACTGGTGGATTCGCTCGGCCGCGTGCGTGGCACGTCCGGCATCAACAACAATCTGCAGAGAGCCCGCAGCAACCTGCAATTCGACGAGACGGCCTGGTATTTCGGCCTCGATCCGTTCGGACCGAAAACGCCGACCCCGAGCTTTTACCGCAGCGCCATGCGCGACCTGCAGGCCTTCAACGAATCGCTCGCCAAGTGCGAATCAATCTTCGACGCCCGCTCCGACAACCTGATCGAGTTCCTCGACCGCATCGCCAACGACATCGGCAGCACCTCGGCGATGATCCGCGAGCGCTCGGAAAACCACAACGGCGGCTGGTTCGATACACGGGCGGACGATCGTTACTGGTTCGCCTATGGCCAGCTTTACGGCTACTACGGTGTGATGGCCGCGGCCGGTGCGGATTTCGATGCGGTGATCACCCAGCGCGGTCTGGCACCGATCTGGCAGGAAAGCATCAAACAGTTGCGCGCCGCACTGCGCATCCAGCCCCTGATCATCTCGAATGGTCGGGAGGATGGCTGGATCATGCCGACGCATCTTGCGACGCTCGGCTTCTATGTGCTGCGCGTCCGCTCCAATCTCGTCGAAATGCGCGATATTCTGGCGCGATAGCTTTCATCGAATGAAGACGGAAGGACGCTGTTCTTTCGTCTTTTTATTTGTTTTCGTCAAAAATTGTGCGGATTTTTGCTTTCGGCGGGTTCGAAAGCAAATAAACGATGGCAAGCCACTTCCGTTCACGCTCATATGCTCCCAGACCAAAAAAACGGTGGAAGGGGAGAGACACCATATGGCCGAGGTTAAATCCGATATCGAAATAGCCCGCGCAGCCAGCAAAAAGCCGATCCTGGAAATTGGCAGCGGACTTGGAATACCGCCCGAACATCTCCTTCCCTACGGTCATGACAAGGCAAAGATCAGTGCCGATTTCATTGCCCAGCAAAAAGGCAAGAAGGACGGCAGACTGATCCTCGTCACGGCGATCAATCCGACGCCTGCAGGCGAAGGCAAGACGACGACGACTGTGGGTCTCGGCGATGGGCTGAACCGGATCGGCAAGAGGACCATCGTCTGCATCCGGGAGGCGTCGCTCGGCCCCTGCTTCGGCGTCAAGGGCGGGGCCGCCGGCGGCGGTTATGCGCAGGTGGTGCCGATGGAGGATATCAATCTCCATTTTACTGGCGATTTCCATGCCGTTACCTCGGCCCATAACCTGCTGTCAGCGCTGATCGACAACCACATCTACTGGGGCAACGAGCAGAACATCGACATTCGCCGTATTGTCTGGCGCCGCGTAATGGACATGAACGACCGGGGGCTTCGCCACATCGTCGGCCCGCTCGGCGGCGTCGCCAACGGCTATCCGCGCGAGACAGGTTTCGACATTACGGTTGCCTCCGAGGTCATGGCGATCCTCTGCCTCGCCACCGACCTCAAGGACCTCGAAAAACGCCTCGGTAACATCATCATCGCCTACCGGCGCGACAAGACCCCCGTCTTTGCCAGCGACATCAAGGCCGATGGTGCCATGACCGTGCTCCTCAAGGACGCCATGCAGCCGAACCTCGTGCAGACGCTGGAAAACAATCCAGCCCTCGTCCACGGCGGCCCGTTCGCCAATATCGCCCATGGCTGCAACTCGCTGGTGGCGACGACGACGGCGCTGAAGCTGGCCGATTACGTCGTTACCGAAGCCGGGTTTGGCGCCGATCTCGGGGCGGAAAAATTCTTCGACATCAAATGCCGCAAGGCCGGGCTCAAACCCGATGCGGCCGTGATCGTTGCAACCGCCAGGGCGATGAAGATGAATGGCGGCGTGAAGAAGGAAGACCTTGGTCGCGAGAATGTCGAAGCCGTCAAGAAGGGCTGCTCCAATCTCGGCCGGCATGTCCAGAACGTCAAGAAGTTCGGCGTACCGGTCGTTGTTGCGATCAACCATTTCACGCTGGATACGGAGGCTGAAATCGCGGCGATCAAAACTTTCGTCGCCACGCTGGGTGCTGAGGCGATCCTGTGCAGGCATTGGGCCGAGGGCTCTGCCGGCATCGAGGATCTGGCCCGCAAGGTCGTGCAGCTGGCGGAAGACGGCCGCTCGCAGTTTTCGCCGCTCTATCCTGACGACATGCCGCTGTTCCACAAGATCGAAACCATCGCCAAGGATATCTATCACGCCGGCGAAGTGATCGCCGACAAGACCGTGCGCGACCAGCTCCGGACTTGGGAAGACCAGGGTTACGGCCACCTGCCGATCTGCATGGCCAAGACGCAATATTCCTTCTCGACCGACCCCAACCTGCACGGTGCCCCGACCGGGCACACCGTTCCAATCCGCGAGGTCCGCCTGTCCGCGGGGGCCGGCTTCATCGTCGTCATCACGGGCGAGATCATGACCATGCCCGGCCTGCCGCGTGTGCCGTCGTCGGAGAGAATTTTCTTCAACGACGAAGGATTCATCGAGGGGTTGTTTTAAACGCAGGAAGAGCCCGCAAGGGTGAACTGCCCCCGAAAGTTGGAGCAACCTTCGAGGGGCAGTTCAGAGGGCACAGAGTTTTTTGACTATCGGCGCCCGGCAATGTGACGGCTTGAAATGCTCAACTATAAGGCCCGAGATAGTCTACCTTGCCAACGGCAACGCCCTGGTTGCGCAGGATGTCGTGGGTGGTCGTGACATGGAAGAAGAAGTTCGGCAATGCGAACTTCAAGAGGTAGTCGTCGCCGGTGAACGTGAACTTCAGCTTGCCGAAGTTGATCGTCACATCCCTCTCTTCGCTCTTCTCCAGATCGGACGGCTTGACGGTTTCGAGGAAGGCGATCGTTTTGGCGATGCGTTCGCGGAGCTCGGCAAACGTTTTTTCGTCGTCTGGAAAGCTCGGCGCGGGAACGCCGGTCAGGCGTCCGATGGCGTTCTTCGACGTGTCGCTGACGCGCTGGATCTGGCCGGACAAGGCCAGCATGTCCGGGGCGAGACGCGCATTGAACAAATCCTCCAGCGGTACCTTATTTTCAGCAGCATGGGCCTCGGCCTTGTCGAGGAGCCCCGCAAGAGCGTTCAGCCCGCGGATGAAGACGGGAACCGAGATTTTGTACATGGAAACGGGCATGGAAAAATCCTTTGTGATGAGGGGCCAGCCCGGGTTCAAGGCCGGCGCTCTCAGCAGATGGGGTTCGCTATCGCTTCGGGCAAGGCGGAAGAGCCGTGCGTCTCGCAACTATATCCACGCGGTTGCGAGAGGAGTGGACATTACCGGCAATAGCGATAGCCATTCTTGCGCTCCAGAACGTCGAAATGCAGATGGTTTTCGTGCGCCTCGTCGCTGCCGGGATCAAGCACCGTTTCGAAATAAAGACAGCCGGTTGCCGTCACCGCCCGCTGGAAGGCGCCGGTCAGGGTCGAATCCTCGTCGCGCGGCTGGATTTCGATCGATTTGCCGCTCTTGAATGTGAAGGACGCAATATCGATGGCGTTGCCGCGCGCGTGCTCGGAGATTTTTCCGCTCGTCCCGTTGTTGCGCAATCGGCAGACATAGCTCGATGCCTGTTTGATTGCCGTCAGCGGACCTTCGTGTCCGAGCGCCGCCTTGGCTGCCGGCAGAACGGCCTCCTTCGTCCAGCGTGCGAGTTCGAGCGCGGTTTCGCAGCGCATCTTGCCTTCCGGCTTCAAGGCAATGCCCGGGAGGACCATGTCAAGCGTCAGCGGTTTATCGATACCGCAGCCCTTGCCGTCATCGATCCGCTTTTCCTCGCTGAAGCTCGCACCAATCTGTTTCAACGCCCTCAGGCAGGCGGCATATTCCTGCCCCTCTTCCGGCTCGATCGTCAGCACCGGCTCAGGCTTGGCCTCAAGTTCCTCGGTTAACGGCTTGGCATCGTCCGGCACTGGAAGAGGTTTGTCGTCCTTGTTCGTCGCAGGCGCATCCTTCTCCGTCTGCTCCTCTACCGGCGTTGTCTCTGCCACGGGCCTTTTCTCGGGGAGCGGACCTGTTTGCGGAAGGCCGGCGCTTGAGAGGAGGGGGGCCGACAGGAGGCAGGCGATGATTCGAAGATGCATGAACGAACTCCGGTCCTGCCGGGTGCAGGGCGCGGCCACAACGCATTCGGGCGGGAATGGTTGCATTGCAGCCGCAGGACGCCGGATCGTTGCCAATCCGGCACGCCAGGGATGGCGCTGCAGGAGTTTGGCAAAAGTGTGACATTTATTTGTTGACACTAACAGTCATGTTTTTTAATCGATGAAGACAGAAAGCAGCTTTCGGCTGCACTCGACGCTTCGTCGCGCATACCTAGCCAGCCCTTTGAGCAGATGTCTCAACAGCCAGCCCGGTGAACTTATCAAAGGATTGCTCCATGATTACCCGGCATTACTGCGCGGCCTTGCTGGCGTGCGCGGTGTTTTTCTCCGTCACTTTGTCCCCTCAGATTACCCAGGCGCAGGACGCTGCGGGAACGGTCGCGTCCGACGGGGAGGAGAATGTCACCGCGCTGAAAAAACTTTCGGTCAAGGGCAGCAACGTGAAGGGAGTTGCCGATACGCCGCTTGCTACGAAAACGACCGCCGAGCAGATCCAGGACAATCAGGTTTCATCTTTCGAAGACCTTGGCCGCACCCTGCAGCCGGGCGTCGGTTTCAACAGGGCGAATGGTAGCGTCAATATCCGCGGTCTGGATGGCCCGCGCGTCCAGACGACGATCGACGGCATTGTCATTCCCTATCTCGACGACGGCGCCCGTGATGCTGATGGTGGTATCGACAGCTTCGATTTCGATGCGCTGTCTGCCGCCGACATCGTTCGTGGTGCGGATTCCAGCCGTGCCGGCGATGGCGCCCTCGGTGGCGCCGTCGTGTTGCGCACCCTGGACCCCGAAGATCTCATCGGCGAAAGCAAGACCTGGGGCGGAATCTTCAAGTTCACCTATGACAGCGAGGATGAAAGCTGGGGAACGTCTGCGGCCGCGGCCGCGCGCTTCGACAACACCGCCGTTCTGTTCCAGGGGGGCTATAAGAAGGGCCACGAAACCGATAATGGCGGCTCGTCCGATATCTATGGTCCTGGCCGCACGGAGCCCAACCCCGCTGATTTTGACCAGAAGAACGTGCTGGTGAAGGTCAAGCAATATACTGATACTGGCCACACCTTCACGCTGACCGGCGAGCGCTTCGACCGGGACAAGGATATCGATCTCAAGACCGAGCAGAGCGCCTTCGGCAACTACCGTCCAGGCAACTGGGATGGTAACGAGGATATCAAGCGTGACCGCGTTTCGCTGAACTACGAGTTCGAGGCCGTCGATGACGATGCGCTGATCGATGCCGCCAATGCTGTGTTTTACTGGCAGGATCTGACCCGCGACAGCGGCAAGTCGGGCTATCGCTATACGTCGGTGGTCGGCGACTACACGCGCAACAGCGAGGTCGATGAAAGGTCGGTCGGCGCTGCCGGCTACGCCGAAAAGAGCTTCGAGACCGGCAGCCTGCACCACACGGTGCGCCTTGGCGGTGATTTCTCCGTCGGGAAGACGACCCAATATTCCTCCGGTGAGGATACTTGCGATACCGCCTATGTTCCGGCCTGCAACTTCCTGCACACCAACCAGGCCGATATGCCCGATGTCGACAGCAAAAAGCTCGGCATCTACCTTGAAGACGAGCTTTCCATTGGTGACAGCGCCTTCTCTCTGACGCCGGGCCTGCGCTACGACTGGTACGACCAGTCGCCTCAGGAAACCGCTGCCTACACTGCCAACCCGAACTATGACGGCCTGCCGCCGGGCCAGAGCGGCGATGCCTTCTCGCCGAAGTTGCTCGCCAAATACGAGGCGGCGCGCGACGTCGAACTCTACGCCCAATGGGCGATGGCCTTCCGCTCGCCGACGGCAACGGAACTCTATCTCGACTACGGTGCGCCAGGCACCTATCTGCGACTCGGCAATCCCGATCTGAAGCCGGAAACCAGCAATGGTTTCGAAATCGGCGCAACGCTCGGCGATGACGATTTCGGCGGCCGCATCACGGGCTTCTACAATCGCTACCGCAACTTCATCGATACGGATGCGGCGCCTGTCCAAGATCCGGCCACCTATCCGTTCGGGATTACCCAGTACCTCAATCGCGATCGCGTACGCATCTACGGCGTCGAGCTTTCGGCTCACAATTCCTTTGCGTCCGGCTTCCACGTCAGCGGCTCGCTGACCTATGCCAATGGCGAAGACCTTGCGACAGGTTTGAAACTTGGCTCCGTCGCGCCGCTGAAGGGAATTCTCGGGGCCGGCTATGCCACGGAAACATGGGGAGCAGACGTCGCCTTCATTGCCGCGAAAGCAGTCTCTAGCAATTCGGACGCGACGCTCAAGGTGCCCGGCTACGGCATCGTCGATCTGACCGGCTGGTGGAAGCCCGAAAAGGTAGAGGGCCTGACGGTGAGGGCAGGGGTCTACAACCTGTTTGATAAGGAATATTATGACGCCATCAGTGTCCGCGATGTCACGCTCAGCGCAGCCTCGCCGGGCATGGCATATTATTCCGAGCCGGGGCGCACCTTCAAGGTCTCCCTGACGCAGCGCTTCTAAGCGGCTTGCCAGGGATTGCCATCGGGGAGCGGCCGTCGCAGGCCGCTTCCCATTCGTTGCCGACCGGCCCGTTCGCCTAGGCCGCGCGTGGGTATTCCGGCACGAGGCCCGCTTATTTTTCCGCTGTTCCCCGCTTGCGCAATCCAACATCTCACGCTAACAATTTCGCCATGACACAGGCACGCATCCTTTCGATCTGGTGGTGGGCTCGCTGAAGCGGCCTTGACCAGTCATGCGTGATTGAGACGATAAGCCGCCCGGAAGTTTCGAGGCGGCTTTTTTGTATTCGGGCCGCGGGGGAATGACGGGCCTGAACGGAGCGAAAAATGGCGACGACAATTCTTGAAGACGGTGCGGAAGCCTATACTACCAAGGGCGGCATTTTCATCACCCGGCGCCGGCGCGAAGCGCCCTATGGTGAGGCGATCGCGAGCTATGTCGATCGGCTCGACGAGCGCCGGGGCGCGGTGTTTTCATCCAACTATGAATATCCGGGTCGCTATACCCGCTGGGACACGGCGATCATCGATCCGCCGCTCGCCATCTCCTCCTTCGGCCGTGCGCTCTGGATCGAAGCCTATAATGAGCGCGGCGAAGCGCTGCTGTCGATGATTTCCGGGCATCTCGCCGGGATCGCCGACATCACGCTCGGAGCCGCCACGAGCCGTCGCCTCGATCTGACGATCAACATGCCGGACCGGGTCTTCACAGAAGAAGAGCGCTCGAAAATTCCGACGGTGTTCACGGTTCTCCGCGCCGTTACCAATCTGTTCTATTCGCAAGAAGATGCGAGCCTCGGGCTCTATGGCGCCTTCGGCTACGACCTCGCATTCCAGTTCGACGCGATCGAACTGAAGCTGAAACGCCCCCACGACCAGCGCGACATGGTGCTGTTTCTGCCTGATGAAATTCTCGTCGTCGACCACTATGCCGCCAAGGCCTGGATCGATCGCTACGATTTTGCCAAGGACGGCAAGACCACGGAGGGCAAGACCGGCGATATCTTGGCCGAGCCGTTCCAGACCATCGACAGTATTCCGCCGCACGGCGACCATCGTCCCGGTGAATATGCCGAGTTGGTTGTCAAGGCGAAAGAAAGTTTTCGGCGCGGAGACCTGTTCGAGGTCGTGCCTGGCCAGAAATTCTTCGAGCGTTGCGAGAGCAAGCCTTCGGAAATCTCCAATCGGCTGAAGGCGATCAATCCGTCGCCCTATTCCTTCTTCATCAATCTCGGAAACCAGGAATATCTGGTCGGCGCCTCGCCGGAAATGTTCGTGCGTGTCTCCGGCCGCCGCATCGAGACCTGCCCGATCTCGGGCACGATCAAGCGCGGCGACGATCCGATCGCCGATTCGGAACAGATCCTCAAGCTCTTGAACTCGAAGAAGGACGAGTCCGAACTGACCATGTGCTCGGACGTCGACCGCAACGACAAGTCCAGGGTCTGCGTGCCCGGCTCCGTCAAGGTCATCGGCCGCCGCCAGATCGAGATGTATTCGCGTCTCATCCATACGGTCGATCATATCGAAGGCCGATTGCGCGACGACATGGATGCTTTCGACGGATTCCTGTCGCATGCGTGGGCCGTTACCGTCACCGGCGCTCCGAAGCTGTGGGCCATGCGCTTCATCGAAGCCCATGAAAAGAGCCCGCGCGCCTGGTATGGTGGCGCCATCGGCATGGTCGGCTTCAACGGCGATATGAATACCGGTCTTACGCTTCGCACCATCCGTATCAAGGATGGCATTGCCGAGGTGCGCGCCGGGGCCACGTTGCTCAACGACAGCAATCCGGAAGAAGAAGAAGCCGAAACCGAACTGAAGGCCTCCGCCATGATCGCAGCGATCCGCGATGCAAAATCCGCCAACACCCGCGGTGCGGGCCGTGACGTCGCCGCCGTCGGCACCGGTGTCAACATCCTGCTTGTCGATCATGAGGACAGTTTCGTCCATACGCTGGCCAATTATTTCCGCCAGACCGGTGCGACGGTCACCACCGTCCGCTCGCCCGTCGTCGATGAAATCTTCGACCGCGTGAAGCCGGATCTCGTCGTGCTTTCTCCCGGTCCCGGCATGCCGAAGGATTTCGATTGCAAGGCGACGATCAAGAAGGCGCGTGCCCGCGATCTGCCGATCTTCGGCGTCTGCCTGGGACTGCAGGCGCTGGCGGAAGCCTATGGCGGCGATCTGCGCCAACTGGCGATCCCGATGCACGGCAAGCCGTCGCGCATCCGCGTGCTCGAGCCCGGCATCGTCTTCTCCGGCCTCGGCAAGGAGGTAACGGTCGGCCGCTACCACTCGATCTTCGCCGATCCGTCGACGCTGCCGCGCGAATTTATGATCACCGCTGAGAGCGACGACGGCACGATCATGGGCATCGAGCACATGAAGGAGCCGATCGCAGCCGTGCAGTTCCACCCGGAATCGATCATGACGCTCGGCGGCGATGCCGGCATGCGGATGATCGAGAACGTCGTGGCGCATCTTGCCAAAAGGGCGAAGATCAAGGCTGCGTAGCGCCCGCCCGCCCTGTTCGAGACGCCATATTTTTCGCCAATGAGGCTTTGACAAGCCGGTTGCTTTGAACCATATGCGGCATTATCCGAAACCGCTGAAGCGCTCCGTGCCGCTTCAGCGGTTTCGGCGTTCTAGAGAACCGGTTTTGCAATTCGTTTGCATGTGCAAGGAGGAGGCAATGGTGATGCACGAGGTGTCCGCGGCGCAGCGTCTGGCGTTCTGGGGTATCCCGATCGCATTTGTCGTGCTGGGGTTGAAGATGCTCGCCTGGTGGGTCACAGGCTCGGTGGCGCTGCTCTCCGATGGTCTGGAATCGATCGTCAATGTGGTGGCCGCCATCGTCGCTTTCGCCGTGATAGGCTATGCCGCAAAACCGGCAGATGCCAGCCATCCCTTCGGCCACCACAAGGCGGAATATTTCTCAGCCGTTGTCGAGGGTGTGCTGATCGTCGTTGCGGCCCTTCTGATCGTTTCCGAAGCCATACCGGCCATTCTGTCGCCGAGGCTGCCGGAAATGCCCGTGCTCGGCCTGGCGGTCAATTTGCTGGCCGGCATCATCAATGCTATATGGGCCTATGCGCTGATCCGCGCCGGACGAGCCCATCGCTCGCCCGCCTTGTCCGCGGACGGACATCATATCATGTCCGATGTCGTGACCTCGGCCGGGGTGCTGGTCGGCCTTGTGCTGGCCATCGTCAGCGGCTATGCGGTGCTCGATCCGCTGCTTGCCGTCGTCGTCGCCTGCAACATCCTCTATCAGGGCTGGAAGGTGATCGCGCGCTCGATCGACGGCCTGATGGACAGGGCGGTGTCGGAGCAGGAAGAGGGCGCCATCAAGCAGGCGATCGCGATCCATGCGGCCGGTTCGCTCGGGGTGCATGATTTGAAGACGCGGCAGGCGGGGCCGGCGATCTTCGTCGAATTTCACATGGTGGTTCCGGCCACGATGCCCGTCGGCGATGCGCACGACATCTGCGATCGTCTGGAAGACTCGATCCGCGAGGTCTATCGAGGCGCGAAGATCACCATCCATGTCGAGCCGGAAGGCGAAAAGGCTCACGGGATCAGGGTCAAGGTTATGAAGGAATGAAAAAATGACGAAAACCGATGTATCAGGCCTGTCGCAGCTCGGCCAGAATGTCGCCGCGCCGCAAAGTCCGGAAGAAGCTGTGCTGGAACGTGTACCGAACGGCAATGCCGGCACGGGTTTCGTCGTGCGCTTCACCGCGCCGGAATTCACCTCGCTTTGCCCGATGACCGGGCAACCGGATTTCGCCCATATCGTCATCGATTATCTGCCGGGCGATTGGCTGGTGGAATCGAAGTCGCTGAAACTTTTCCTTCACTCGTTCCGCAATCACGGCGCTTTTCACGAGGATTGTTCGATCTATATCGCCAAGCGCGTCGTGGAGTTGCTTGAGCCGAAGTGGCTGAGGATTGGGGCCTACTGGTATCCGCGCGGCGGCATCCCGATCGACGTGTTCTGGCAGACGGGTGCGCCGCCGGAAGGCGTCTGGCTGCCGGATCAGGGCGTGCCGACCTATCGTGGTCGCGGCTGAAAATGAAACCGGCGGGCATTTGGCCCGCCGTTTCACTTTGAAGGCCGGCGATC
This sequence comes from Pararhizobium sp. LjRoot235, assembly GCF_964254145.1. NCBI lineage: Bacteria > Pseudomonadati > Pseudomonadota > Alphaproteobacteria > Hyphomicrobiales > Rhizobiaceae > Pararhizobium > Pararhizobium sp. LjRoot235. The sequence continues at coordinate 1,593,439 of NZ_CAXUSP020000001.1, forward strand.
AGTTGAAGATCAGCGCAAGGCCGGCAAACGCGGTCAGACCACCGAGAAGGCGCGAAAACTGTCCACCGGAAGACAGTCGGCCGATGCCGAGACCAAGCCCGATTCCGGCACCATGCAGAAGCGCCGTCGCGATGACGAAGCCGGCGCTGAAGGGCAGTGCGCCAGACGCACCGAGTTCGCCGCCATGGGCATAGCCGTGGAACAGCGCAAAGATGCCGACGAGGGCGACGCAGGCAGCAGCCTGCAGGCGCACGGCCATGGCGACCAGAAGGCCGAGTGCGACCATCGACGCAAGGATGGCCGGCTCGACGAAGGGCAATTGAACGCCAATCATCGCGAGACCAAAGCCGAAGGCCATCGTGCCGACGAAGGCGGCCGGAACAGCCCAGAGGGAGCGCCCGCCGATCTGCGCCGCCCAGAGGCCGACGGCGATCATCACCAGGACATGATCGAGGCCCGAAAGCGGATGGGTGAGCCCTGCCATCAGCGAACCGTGTTCGGCGGGACCGAGATGGGCGAGGGCGGGAGCGGTCGAAGCGGCGAAGGCCAGAGCGGCAAGAAGAAGGCGTCTGTTCATGGTGATCCCCACTTAAAGGGCGGAGTGAGGGAGGCAGCCCCGCCGGATGCGAATTCGTGACACCGGCATCTTATGTCGCCATGCTCTCCTGTCCATACGGCATTTGCCTTACCCTCCGTCTTTACCATAGCTGCAAGGCGCCGCGGATTGTCCTTTCATCCGCATCCGCTTTTGTTGCATTGTTTTCGCAGTCGAGTCGCCTTATCTGACTGCGGCAGGACATTTGATTTTATTTCGCGGGAGACAGCGGATGAACGAAGACGAAGACGACAAGAAGACGGAACTGCCTTTGGGCAAAGAAACCGAGGCGAACCTTTTCAAGTCGCGCTCGATTTTCATCTATGGCCCGATCAACCAGGAATTGGCTCAGAAGGTCTGCTCGCAGCTCGTGGCGCTTGCCGCCGCCAGTGACGAGGATATCCGCATCTACGTGAACTCGCCTGGCGGACACGTCGAATCCGGCGATTCGGTCCACGACATGATCAAGTTCATCAAGCCGAAGGTCTGGATGATCGGCACGGGGTGGGTCGCTTCCGCCGGTGCGCTGATCTATGTCGCGGCTCCGAGGGAGCGGCGCCTTTGCCTGCCGAATACGCGCTTCCTGCTGCATCAACCGTCCGGCGGCACGCGCGGCATGGCGTCCGACATCGAGATCCAGGCCCGCGAAATCCTCAAGATGAACGAGCGCCTGAACAAGATCTTCTCCGAGGCCACCGGCCAGCCGGTCGAGAAGATCGCCAAGGACACGGACCGCGACTACTGGCTCTCCGCCGAAGAGGCCAAGTCCTATGGCCTCGTGTCGCGGATCATTACGTCGCAGGCCGATATCTAAGGGCTTTGGTCTTTCGAGGAAGTTTGAGACCCCGCTGGTTTTTCCGGCGGGGTTTTGCTTTGTCAGCCTGCCGTTGAGGAGAGCGGGTGACCGGCGAGCGCGGCATCGATGGTGACGAGCTTCATGTCTTCCACAGCGCATTGGGCAAGCAGAAGCCGGTCGAAGGGATCGCGGGTTGGCGGCTCGGGCTCGACATGGGCAAGGGCGTGGCGTTCGTTGATCAACAGAAGGGTTATACCAGCGCGGTTTGCGGCGTCGGGTAGTCCCTCAAGTGCGGATTTCAGCGGCAGTTTGCCGATCCGCCATTTAATGGCAATTTCCCAAAGACTGGCAACGCTCAGGTAAAGCACATGGCCTGACGCCTCAACCTCTTGCCGGACAGCGAAGGGGAGTTCGTCAAAGCGGCCTTCAACCAACGCGATAAATATATGTGTGTCCAATAGGTGGGACATGATTATTTCGCGGGGAAGGGCGGCAGCGGCGTAATCAAGAAGTCCTCGGGCAGCGGATCATCGAAATCCGCCGGAATTTCGCCGAAGAAATTCGTGATCCCGCGTTCCTTCTTGAATGCCTCAAGCCCCTCCCAGTTGATCCCGCCCTTCTTCTTGGCCGGCACAAGCTCCATCACCGGCTTGCCATTGCGGGTCACGGTGATCGTCTCGCCGGCCTCGACGCGGCGGGCGAGTTCGGTCAGTTTGTTCTTGGCTTCGCGGATCGATACCTGGGTCATGAAGATAATGTAGCTGCAAGTGGCCACATTTTCAATGATCGCGATCGGCGCTTGCCCTTCCGCTCATCTGCGGCTATACACCGCTTCATGTCGAACACAGGCGCTGAGATTATCGAACAGGTTTCCCGCGGGCACATCGCCTTTGCGGATCGTTCGCGCGCGTTCACGTCGCTACTTCTTCTCGGCCTTACGCGCGGTTGCCGGGTTCTTTGAAGGAGCGCCCGGTGGCCGAAAGCCCACCGGCCCCAGCTCCTTGCCTTCCCTGAATAGCAGACGAAAAGAACCCGAAGAGCCGGCATTTTCCATCGCAAAGCGATCCACGATCGGTTATTGCATGCGGAAAATGCGCCTCAGACATGAAGAGAAGCCGCAATGATCATGAAATCCCATACCGTCAAGCAGGGCATGCCCGAGGCTGCCGTCAAGTATCAGCCCTATCCGCAGATCAACATTCCCGACCGCACATGGCCGGGCAAGACCATCACAAAGGCGCCGATCTGGTGTTCGGTCGACCTGCGCGACGGCAACCAGTCGCTGGTCGATCCGATGGGTCACGACCGCAAGGCCCGGATGTTCCAGCTCCTGCTCGACATGGGCTTCAAGGAAATCGAGATCGGTTTCCCCTCCGCTTCGCAGACGGATTTCGACTTCGCCCGCTGGTGCGTCGAGGAGGGCAATGTTCCTGCCGACGTGTCGCTGCAGGTGCTGGTCCAGTGCCGGCCGGAACTGATCACGCGTACCTTCGAGGCGCTGCAGGGGGCCAACAAACCGATCGTCCATTTCTACAATTCCACCAGTGAATTGCAGCGCCGCGTGGTGTTCGGCAAGGACGTCAGGGGCATCAAACAGATCGCCACCGATGCGGCCAAGATGATCGCCGATATGGCGGCCAAGGCTGGCGGCGGATTCCGCTTCGAATATTCGCCGGAAAGCTTCACCGGCACGGAACTGGAGGTGGCCCTCGATATCTGCAACGCGGTGACCGAGATCATGCGGCCGACGGCAGAAAACAAGCTCATCCTGAACTTGCCGTCGACCGTTGAAATGGCGACGCCGAACATCTATGCCGACCAGATCGAATGGATGTGCCGCAATCTCGACAACCGCGAAAACCTGATCATCTCGCTGCATCCGCACAACGATCGCGGCACCGGCATCGCGGCCACCGAACTCGGCCTGATGGCGGGCGCCGACCGCGTCGAAGGCACGCTGTTCGGCAATGGCGAGCGCACCGGCAATGTCGACGTGGTGACGCTGGCGCTGAACATGTTCACGCAGGGGATCGACCCGCAGCTGGATTGCTCGGACATTGAGCGGATCAAGGAAGTCTATGAATACTCCAACCAGATGACGATTCCGGAACGCCATCCTTACGTCGGCGAACTGGTCTACACGGCCTTTTCCGGCTCGCACCAGGATGCGATCAACAAGGGCATGAAGGCGATCAAGGTCGCCAACAAGCCGCTGTGGGAGGTGCCGTACCTGCCGATCGATCCGCAGGACGTCGGCCGCTCCTACGAGGCGATCATCCGCATCAACTCGCAGTCGGGCAAGGGCGGCATCGCCTATATCCTGCAGGAGGATTACGGCATCAACCTGCCGCGTAACCTGCAGGTCGAATTCCGCGAGGATATCCAGCGCATCACCGACGAACACGGCAAGGAACTGCCATCGAAGGCGATCCATGCGCGCTTCATCGAGCGTTATGTCGATCAACCCGGCGCTCGCATCCGCTTCGTCGACCACCACACCTTTCCGGTCGGCGAGCACAGGGGCGTGCGGGTGGTGGCGGCTGAAATCACCGACAACGGCGAGACAAAGCGGATCGAAGGCAAGGGTACAGGCCCGATCGACGGTTTCATCAACGCGCTGTCGATCTACCTCGGCGTCGAGATGTCGGTGGCGGATTACTCCGAACATTCACTCCAACACGGCTCGAACGCTGCGGCTATCGCCTATGTCGAGGTCGAATATCCGGGTGGCAATCTGTTCGGCGTCGGTATCAATACCAACATCGTTGCGGCTTCCCTTGAAGCCATCGTTTCCGCCGCGAACCGGGTACTGGAGCAGAAGGCTCGGTAGTTCCTAAGCACCGGTCTTTTTGGACGGATCGAAAACCAAAGCGTCAATGCAACGCGCGCCCGTCCGGGCGCGCGAAATCGTGTCGCCGGGGCTTCCGCGTCATGCGGGAAGCTGCGCGGCGGCGGACATCAGTTCCTGCCTGCTCGGGCTGGTGAACAAGTTACGCCCGTTATCGGGGACTTCGGTGAAGCACCAGCGGACGATGCCGTCCCGGTCGAGCAGGAACTCGCCTGTCAGTTGGCCCTGTCCGTCCGCCATCATCTGAAGGTCGGCATTCCTCACTTCGTATCCGTCCAGATTGTTGAGAAAATCGGATGCGGCCATCGGGTTCATCGGCTCAGGCAACTCGCCGGGCAGGTCGACGCGCATGGCCATCATCGTGCCCATGCCGACCTTATATGGCCATTCATCCTCGTTCTCGGTGAATTCGAGATTGGGCAGGCCGAAGGCGCGGTGGGAGACGCGTTCCGGATCGGACGCCGCGAGCATGTTGGGCATGGGGTGGTAGCGGAAATAAAGCCGTGCGCGTTCGGTTGGCGTGTTGACGATCGTCAGGCTGTCGATGCCCTGATCGCGCAGGGGCGTCTCCAGTTCCGCCATCGCCGCGATCTGGCGGCGGCAGAACGGGCAGTGCAGGCCGCGAAACAATCCCACAAGGACTGGTTTACGGCCACGAAAGTCGTCGATGGCGATCTTGCCGCCTTGGGTGATTGCGTCGAGTACCACATTCGGTGCGCGGTCGCCGGGCCTCAGCGGGCCTTGGATATTATCTTGCTCCATTGCTGATTTCCTCCGCTAATCAAGAAACGGCAGTATCACCAGTGTTTTGGGGTCGATATCATGCCGGGCGCAGATATCCTGCGCCAAATCGAAGTAGCGTTCCGCCTCTTCCATGTTGTTGGCATCGAGGCTGAGCGTTGCCAGACCATCATAGCACGGAAAGAGCAATTGCGCCTCCCCGGTGTCGCGAGCGGCCTCGAGCGCCTCAAGGTAATGGCGCCGGGCGAGATCCGGCTGGCCGTGGCACTGGTAGATCTGCGCGAGCACCAAGAGCGGCACCGGCAGATGATCCCGCTGGTCGAGCGCCCGGTCGATCGCCAGCGCCTTGTGAACCGCCGGCATGCCCTCCCGCGCGCAGCGATCGGTGAAGGTGCAGTAAGCGACGGCAATGTTCGTCAGCAGCCGCGCCTGGAAGCCGAAATCGCCAATCCGTTTCGCCATCTCGTAGCCGCGTGCACAAATCTCGATGGCGAGCGCCGGATCGATGATCGTGTAGAGCACGCCGAGATTGGTGTAGCCGCGACAGGCGGCATTGAGCTCGCCGCAGTGAAGCGCCGCCTCGACGCTGCGCTCGACTTCGGTGACGGCTTCCCTTGTCTTTCCAAGCCGTGCGAGCGCCGTCCCTTTGGTGTTGAGCGCCTGTGCGACTACCAGGGTGGCTTCGTTCGTCGTTTCCCCGCTCTCCTGTTGCGGCGGCAGCCGTTCGGCGCAGCGCAATGCCTCGTCAGCCCATTTGATGGCGCCGGCATAATCGCCGGTGCGGAAGGCGAGGTGACCCTGTTCCTGCAACAGATGCGCCTGTTCGATCGGGGCGTTTGCACCCTCCAGTAATGCTGCGGCCTCGGCAAAACGGCTGCGCGCAGCCTCGCGATTGCCGGAATCGAAGAGCAGCCGGCCGAGCTTGCGTGATATCCGCGCCGCCGCCGTGCGATCGTCCGCGTCTTGGTGGGTCCTGAGCGCCGTGCCGTAAAATTCCATCGCCTTGTCGCGTTGGCCGGCCGGCCCGCAAAGATCTGCAATCCGCTCGCAGAGTACGATCCAGGTGTCGTCACGGCGATCGCCAAGCGCGTCAAGCGCCCCCCGGTAGAAGCGGAGCGCGTCGTCATTGGCATAGGCCATGCGGGCTCGATCGCCGGCGGCCATCAGATAGGTGGCCCCCTTCGGCTTCTGCGCGGAACGGCCGAAGTGATGGCCAAGCAGGGCGAGATCCTCAAGCCGGTCTGGATCCGTGCCATATCGCCGTTCGAGGGTCTCGCCGATGAGCCCGTGCAATTCGGTGCGTCGCTTCAAGAGCAGGTTGTCATAGACCAACTCATGGAGCATCGTCTGGCGAAAGCCATAGGAGGGCGCCGAGGTCGGGGTCCCGCCGGCCACCTCCTCGATGATTTCGGCCTCGCACAGGTGGTCGAGACCTGTTTCGATCTCGGCCGGATCGGCGAAGACGGCTTCGAGGACCGATGCATCGAAGCGCGCGCCGATCACCGCTGCTGTCTGGGCGAGCTTGCGCATGGGCGGCGGCAGCCGGTCGAACCTGGCCAGCATGATCGCCTGAACGTTGAGGGGAATGTCAGCCGCGGCTGCCTCTTTGGTCGCCTCCCAGCGCGCGCCGTCGCGCCGCAAGCCACCGACTTCGATCAGGCTGCGCACAATCTCCTCGATAAAGAGCGGGTTTCCGCCGGCACGCTTGACGATCCGGTCGCAGAGCCTTGCCGGCAGTCCGCCCGCGCCGAAGAGAGCGGAAAGCAGGCCATGTCCGTCGGCGGCGGAGAGGGGAGAGAGGCGCAGCATCGTCAGGCTGGCCTTGGCAGAATTCAGCCTGTCCGTTTCGAAGGCAGGCCGATGGGTCGTCAGCAGCATGAGCCGGTTGCGCTCCAGACGGTCCATGGCAAAACGCAAGGTCTCAAGGGAGGCGGCGTCGGCCCAATGCAGGTCCTCGATTATCAAAAGCAGCGGCGCCCGTTCGAGCCGGCGCTCGAGGATGGTGCGGATGGCGTAGAAAATCTGGCGCCGTAGTTGTTCGGGTTCGAGGTGCTTGAGCACGCCGCCGGGATCGCCAAAGCCGAGAATATGGAGGAAGAGCGGGATCAGCCGTTCGCTGTCCGCGGCCGTCAGGTCAAGCGCACCGAGACCGGTGGAAAGCTGCCGGCGTGCGTCGTCGGCGGTGTCGTTCGCGCCAATCTCGTAGGCGCAACGGACGATTGCTGCGAGTGTGCCATATGACGGTTCGCCGAAAGAGGTGCACGCCGCCTGGCGCACGACAACATCGGCAAAACGGGATTCGCTGCGCACCCTGCCAAGGAATTCGGTGATGAGGCGCGTCTTGCCGGCGCCGGCTTCACCTGTGAGACGCACGAACTGCGTAACCCCCGCGCAAGCGGCATCGAGGCAGCGCAGGAGGCTCCCGAGTTCCGCGTCGCGCCCGACCATCGGCGCGCTGAGCCCGAGCGTGGACAGTCCGCGCGGATTGGCCGCCGTCTCGGTGCGGCCCGTCAGCCGGTGCACCAGCACACCCTCGGTCTTGCCGCGCAATGGCAGCGTCCCGAGCGAGCTGAAGGAAAAGGCATGCCGGGTGAGGCGGTGGGTAACAGGCCCGACGAGGATGTCTCCCGGTTCCGCCATCGATTGCAGGCGCTGCGCGATGTTCACCGTATCGCCCGTCACCGAATAGGCCTTGATATTGCCGGCACCCAGGCCCCCGGCAACTACCGGTCCGGTGTTCACGCCGATATGCAGGGCAAGCGGCAGGCTGACGCGGATGCGCCACCGTTCGGCGATGCGCGCCACCCGGCGGATCATTTCGAGCGCGCTGTGCAAGGCCCGTTCCGGGTCGTCTTCATGCGCCTGCGGTGCGCCGAACAAGGCGAGCAGGGCATCGCCGATGAACTTGTCGACAAACCCGCCAAACATGTTTACCGCGCCAGTCAGTTCCTCGAATAGCTCGTTCTGCAGTGTCTGGAGCAGTTCCGGGTCGGTCTGCTCGCTTAGCGTGGTGAAATTGCAAAGATCGGCGAAGAGCACCGTAACGGTGCGCCGGTCGGCATCGGCGTGCTGGTCGGCCCCCGCCGGCTCCAGTGAGGATTCCGCAACCGCTACAGGCGACTGACGGGTATGGGATTGCCGCAGCTTATCCGTTGCCGGCCGGGGGGCGACTTCCCCGCCGCATTGCGGGCAGAAGGCAAAGTCCGGCTGGCAGAGATAGCCGCATTCAGGGCAAGGTCTCGGCTGCTTTGCTCCACAGTTCGGGCAAAAGGCAAATCCGGTTCGGATTTCACAACCGCATTGAACGCAGTTCATCGCCGCAGGCCTCGGGAGCCATTCGCCAACGGGCTCCCCTGAGTGTGGCGACGGCTCTTGTCGCGACAGATAATGGACCCGATCCCGGTGGGTGGCAAGCGCGTGACTCACCCAGATGCAATGTCGGGGCGATGCGCTGCGGTAATGCCTGTTAGGCCGTCAGATGGTTGTCGAAACAGTGTCGGCGAGCTGCTGCAGATTGGCGTCGGCCGAGGGGCCAACAACCACATAGGACGCGCCGCCCTTCTGCCATGAGATCATCGCGATATCGTCGCGTATGCTTTCCGTCATCTTGCCCTCGGGGGTGCCGGGCTTGATTTTCAGGAAACAAATGGCGAAGACGTCGCCGTCCTCGTTCCTGTAAATCAGTTGCGCCACCGGTTTTCCACCGGTGACGAGCAATCGAGCGCCTTCGAAGCTCAGGCCGCGCGCGCTCAAGTCCGGCAGAGAGAAATTCACGCCGACGCTCGATGCAAGCCAGCTCTCGATCCTGCCATCGCCCGAGGCCGGCACTTCGACCAGATGTTCTGCCGTTTGCCGCGAATAGATGCGGTGATAGTCAGCGATGTCATCGAGCCAGGTGCGGGCCGCGGCGACGTTCGCCGGCTGGGCGCTGTCACTGCTGGTCCTGCCGATGATGTAGCCGGTCGAGCTGCCGATCAGCAGCAAGGCGATCGACGCGGCAAGCGCGCGCGGCCACAGGCGGACCTTGGTCTGGCGCGGCGCGGCGTTGACGACGCGCTCGGCTTTCGGATTGACGCCCGGGCCCTGCTTGATCCGTCGCACCAGCGACAGCGGAACAGGATCGTGCAGAAATTCTTCGAACGCCTTGTTACCAAAGGCATTTCCGGATTTCAGCATTTCAAGCAGCAGCCGGGCGTCGTCGTCGCGCGCCACCAGCTGCTCCAGTTCCTTGCGCTCCGCTTCGCTGACTTCGCCGTCGATATAGGCCGACAGACGAACTTCAAGCGCGAGCCCTTTCGTGTTTTGCAACGTTCAGGCCCTCCTTTCCGTCGTCTCTGTAATCATTGCGGCCAGACGCATGCGTGCTGTCGAAAGCCTGCTCATCACTGTCCCGATCGGGATCTTCAAAATATCGGCGGCCTCGCGGTAGCTATGTCCTTCGACATTCACCAGCACAAAGACGCTCGCCAGCCCTTCCGGCATGGAAAGAATCATCTTGTGCAGCTGATTGGTGTAAACCGCGTTTTCGCCGGATGCCTCGATCGACAACTCGTCCTGTTCGGAGGCATCGACCGTGCCGCCGCCGGTGCGGACCTTGCGCTTCCTGATTTCGTCGATCCAGAGATTGCGGGTCATTGCGTATATCCAGCTTTCAAGCCGCCCTTCGCCGTTCCAAAGGTGGTTGCGGGTGATCGCCCGCTCGCAGACCTCCTGAACCAGATCATCAGCATCGGCGGCATTGCGCGTCAGTGTCATTGCGAAACGGCGCAACTTGGGCAGAACACTGACCAAGTCCCTTCTGAATTCGTTCGGTTCTGCCGCTGGACGCATTGCTCTTCCAAAGAAACGTTCCGGAACGGGATTTTATTCGTCCGGTCGAAATACACGCCGATTGATATGAAACATTTGACCCATGGTCTGCAAGCCGGCAGCCGTCAGGGAGCGCATATTTTGCCGCTTCAAAGGCATTTTCCCAATGCCAGATGAAAGGCCGGGCGGCTAAAGCCACCCGACCTCAGCACGATCAGTAGTGACGGACGCCGCCCAGCGTTTCCAAGAGGGCACGGTAGGCCCATGTACCTTCACCGCCGCGGTCGCGGATTTCGATCAACTGCGCCTTTGCTTCTTCGATCTGTCCCTGTTCAACCAGAGCCTGGCCCATATAGGAGCGGGCAAGGATGTAGTTTTCGTCCGCTTGCAGGGCCTGCTTGTAATAGCTCATGCCGAGCGCCATGCGGCCCGCTTTGCGATTGGAATAGCCGCGATAGTTGAGAACGCGGGCGCTGCTTTGATCCTTGACTGCGTCGAGCACCTTCAGCGAGTTTTCATACTGACCGGCATAGGCAAGTTCGCGTGCTGCCTTGAACAGGATGTCGTCGTCAAGATCGCTCTTCTTGGCATCGACGCATTCCTTCTTTTCCTCGTCCCAGATTTTTCCGTCCGTGCATTCCGTGGAAGTCTTGGTCTTTTCCGGTGGCGCGGAGGTGTCTTCACCCGCAGCCCAGGCGTTTTGGCCAAGGGTGAAAGCGCAAAGGGTGGAAAAGGCAATCAGTGCGGTCTTGCGATTGATCATGGTCATCTCCTGGCTTTGAAATTGCTCCCGGAAAACGGGATTGCCGACGTCTTTACTGGCGCAAGCGGTCCTGTCTCCCGGTCAGTTTCGTATGACGGATGACGAACGCCGAATATTCCGAGCATAGCGCTTTTTGGTGCTTTGGCGAGTAGCGGTCGCAGGGTCAGAAGCGGGTGGTTTCGACGAGCGTCACCGAACGGCCATCCATGGTCAGTTCGAATCGTTCGCGCACCAGGTTCCAATGGCCAGGGCTTCCGGAGATGAAAAACAGGTTGAAGCCTGCCGGCGGTTTCCTGCCGCCCCGGCCTTGCGATGCCGAAGCGATGCCGACGACGGGCACCGGTTTGACCTGGCCCTTCAGGGAATAGACCGTGTTCAGGTGGGTGTGGCCGTGCAGGACCAGTTCGGCTCCGCCGGCCGTAATCGTCGCGGCGAAGCGGCGAATCCCGAGCATGCGCTTATGCATGGACGTTGCGCCGCGGATTGGCGGATGATGAATCATGACGACGCGGAACAGCCCAGCCTCACCCGCCGCGCGCAGAAGATTGACGGTTTCGCGCGCCTGGCGGCTGCCGAAATAGCCGCTGGCGGCGAAGGGAGGCGTGGCGACGGCGGTCGAACAGCCGATCAGTGCCACCTGGCCACGGATGCGCAGATAGGGATAGCAGCGAAAATTCTCGTTCCATTCCGCCGGTCCGCGCTCGCCGCGCATGTAGGGGTACCAGGCTTTGGTGGTCTTTTCATAGGCACCCGGCACGTAGGCGTCGTGGTTGCCGGGCACGATCGAGATGTTTTCCGGGGTGCCAGCTTCCTTCAGCCACTCGGTCATGATCTCGATTTCACGCCAGGAGGCGAGATTGACCAGGTCGCCGGTAATCGCCAGGTGATCCGGATCGACACGCTCGATCTCGTCCATCAACAGGTTGAGCGTATCGCCGACCAGATGATTGCGCCGGTTGCGGTGCCAGTTGACGAAGCCGGTGATGCGTTTCGATGCGAGCTCACGGTACGAAAGATCAGGCAGGGGGCCGAGGTGAATGTCGGAAATATGCGCGAGTTTGAACATAATTTGTACCTAGCGCATATTCCCGGAAAGGGGAATCGGTCGGGATGCTTTATCCTCGGCTGGACACGGATGAAAGGAACCGGATCGGCATGACGAAAACGCCGCCGGAAATGCGCAGCTGGAAAGCCCGGCTCGTTACCCGCTTGGTACACAGTTATTTCGCCTTCGCGCGGGGCATGACAATGGGCGTGCGTGCCGCCTGTTTTGACGACGATGGCCGGATTTTCCTGGTCCGGCACTCGTACGTGCCTGGCTGGCACATGCCGGGCGGCGGGCTGGAGCGGCGGGAAACAGCCTTTGAGGCGCTGGTGAAGGAGCTGCGCGAGGAAGGCAATCTGCAGTTGACGGATCCGCCGGAGTTGTTTCACGTCTATTTCAACCGGCTGACGAGCAAACGCGATCACGTGCTCTTCTATCGTTGCCGCAATGTCCGCCAGACGGCGCCGCGCAAACCGGACCTGGAGATCGTCGAGGCCGGCTTTTTTCCGCTCGACGATCTGCCCAAGGACACCACGGCTGCCACGCACCGGCGGCTGGCGGAGCTTTCCGGCAAAATGCCGCCAGCTGATTTCTGGTAGAATCAGGCCGCGAGCTTCTCGCGCTCATGCGCCGTATCGAGATCAAGCTCCGGGCCGGCCGGAACGACACCCGTCGGGTTGATCATCGTGTGGCTGCGGTAATAATGCTCCTTGATATGGCGCAGGTTGACGGTCTCAGCGATGCCTGCAACCTGATAGAGGTCCTGCAGATAGCCCTGCAGGTTCTTGTAGTCGCCGATACGGCGGATGTTGCACTTGAAGTGCCCGACATAGACAGGGTCGAAGCGCACCAGCGTCGTGAAAAGCCGCCAGTCGGCCTCGGTGATGCGACTACCGGTCAGATAGCGCCGGGTCGCCAGACGCTCGTCCAGTTCGTCCAGCACCTTGAACAGGATCGTGACGTTTTCGGCATAGGCTTCCTGCGTCGTGGCGAAGCCGGCCTTGTAGACACCGTTGTTGACGGCGTCGTAGATGCGGTCATTCAGGCTGTCGATTTCGCTTCGCAGCGGCTCGGGATAGAAGTCGTTCTTCGAGCCCGTCAGCCCGTCGAAGGCTGAATTGAACATACGAATGATTTCCGAGGATTCATTCGAGACGATCGTGTTTCGCTGCTTGTCCCAGAGGACGGGAACCGTGACCCGGCCGGAATAACGCGGGTCGGCCTTCACGTAGACCTGCCAGAGCGCCTTGGAACCGAACAGATGATCGATGGTGCCGCCGATCTCGTTCTTGAACTCCCAGCCTTTCGACAGCATCAGCGGATCGACGATCGAGACGGAGATCAGATTTTCGAGCTTCTTCAGCTTGCGGAAGATCAACGTGCGGTGTGCCCAGGGGCAGGCAAGCGACACGTAGAGGTGATAGCGCCCGGTCTCCGCCTTGAAGCCGCCTTCGCCGGAGGAACCGGCTGAACCGTCGGCGGTGATCCAGTTGCGGAACTGCGCGGCAGCCCGCTTGAACTGGCCCTTCGTTTCCTTGGTGTCATACCAGACGTCGTGCCAGATACCGTCAACCAGCATGCCCATCGTTGATCTCCTGCGGCGGGAGTGCCGCTGTTCGTGACTTGGTTGCGTTGTAAATACCGCGTCTCGGCCGCGCATATTAGCCTGCAAATGCTGAACAGTGCGTTTTGGGCTTTGACAGAGGCCGTTTTTCTGGTATCGGGCCTCCCAGACTTTTTCATGCAACCGGATTCATATTCAATGTTCTTTCCAGGAAACCCGCGACGACGCTGATGCTGAAAACGCCCTTCGGGCGTAGCCATCATATCTATACGTCTCGCATGCAGGGTTTTCTGATGTTTATGAAAAAGCACGACCTCGTCTATCTGACCGAAGACGCGTCCCATGACGCCGCGATCGAAATCATCAATGAAGAAGCCTTCGGTCCCGGCCGGTTCGCTCGTGCCGCGGCGCGTATCCGCGAGCAGGGGCCGCACGATCTGTCGCTTTCCTTCGTCTGCGCCGACGATGGCGAAATCATCGCCTCGGTGCGGATGACCCCGGTGCTTGCCGGCTCCGTCAAAGGCCATCTGCTCGGTCCGCTTGCCGTTAGGCCCTCCCACAAGAACCGTGGCATCGGCCGGGAACTGGTCCGTATCGCCGTCGAGGCGGCACGGCGGAAGGGCTCGGAAGGCGTCATCCTGGTCGGCGATCCACCGTATTATCAGCCGCTCGGCTTCGAGAAGGTGGCCTATGGGGCGCTGACGTTCCCGGGTCCGGTCGACCCGAACCGGGTGCTCGTCGTGCCGATGGGAGAGGACGTGCACGCCCGGCTGAAGGGTGAGATCCGGTGTCACGGATGATCGCTTGGAAAAGCGAAGGGGCGTTGAAGCCCCTTGCCGGTGTTAAAGGCTGTAATTCAGCGGAACCCAGCCGTAATTCGTATCGTCCCGGCGCAGATGGCCTATGCCGGGAAATGAGATATGGGCCCCAGCAACCAGGTAGGCGCCATCGGCAGCATGCTCGAACGCGATTTTGCGCGCAGCAACTGCCATCTGCTGCTTGACGTCGAAGGCGATCGCCACTTCGGGCTCATCGAACTGCAGAACGTCGCCGTGAGTAATATCTCCCCAGAACATCAGCTTCTGGCCTTCGCTTTCGATCACGATTGCGCTGTGTCCCGGCGTGTGGCCGGCCCTGAGCACGGAGCCGAAGCCGGGCACGACCTCGGCATCATCGCCGAAAACCTCGAATTTTTCCGCCTCGATGTAAGGCGTGAGGCAGGCGCGCGCCTGGGCGAATTGCTCCTTCACGATTGCCGTCGCCTTCTTTTCCTCGTTCGGGTCGAGCCAGAATTCGGCTTCGCGACGGTTGACGCGGACGGTGGCATTGGCAAAGACGCGCTTGCCCTCGGCGACAAGGCCACCGGAATGATCCGTATGGACATGGGTCAGGATGACATCGTCGATCTCTTCCGGCTTGTAGCCCGAGGATTGGATGTTGGCGGCCAACCTGCCAAGCGTCGGGCCGAGAAAGGTGCCCGTACCGGCGTCGATCAGGACCAGTCGCTCGCCGGTATTGACGAGATAGGCGTTGACCGAGGTTTCCGACGAGGCTCCCTGGAAGGCGGCCGCCAGCGCTGCCTCCGCATGGTCGACCGTCGTGTTGGCATAGAGTTTTGCAAGCGGAAGGGTGACGGTTCCGTCCGATAGCGCGGTAACCTCGTAGGCTCCGACCTTCAGGCGGCGATAGCCAGGCGCCTGGCCGCCTTTCAACGGCGCTTTGGAAAAGGCAAGATCGGGAAGCGCCGCGGAAGAGGCGGCGGCGAGAAGGCTGGTGGCTGTCGCCTTGAGGACAGAGCGGCGGGTCGGCATGGTGGAACTCCTTAAGCAAGATATCGAAGGGCCTTGCAAGCACCTTGCTGAAAACGTAACTATGCGCCCATCAGCAATCAAATCGATGCCGGTCATGCAAGCTATCGATCATTTCAATTTAAGGGCGTTCGATCTCAACCTTCTCATCGCCTTCGATGCGATGATGGAGGAGGGGAGCGTCACGCGGGCTGCGCGGCGGCTGAAGATCGGCCAGCCGGCAATGAGCCATAATATCTCGACCTTGCGCATGCTGTTCGAGGACGAGCTTTTCATTCGTGTGGGCCAGACGATGCAGCCAACGGCGCGAGCGCGCGCGTTGGCGGGGCCTATACGCAACGCCTTGAGACAGGCCCAGGCAGCTCTTCTTTCTGCCGATGTCTTTGATCCGACAACAGAAAGCCGGGTATTTCGCTTGGGCATGTCAGCCGAGGTGCAGCTTCTGCTTCTGCCGGATCTCACGGCCCGGCTGCGCAAGCTTGCGCCCGGGGTGCGAATTCTCGCACGTGGTTGCCTGCCGGATCAGGTCGATGCGATGATCGATAGTGGCGCGCTCGATATGGCGATCGGCTGCACCTATTCGCGCGCCACGCGCCAGGTTTCGGAGGTGCTGTACGAGGCGGATGTGCAGTGTTGCTACAATCCGGCTTTGCTTTCGCTCGGCGTTCCCGTCAGTCTGGACAACTACCTCGCTGCCGATCACGCGGTCATCTCGCAGAGCGAGAGCCTGCACGGTTGCGTGGAAGACGCGCTGGAATTTGCAGGAGCGGACCTCAATGTCGTTGCCGCTGGGCCTGATTTCATGTCCGTCCTGTCTACGGCCAAGGCCAGTCCGGTGATCGCGACAATCTCCGCCCGGATCGCCCGCCGATACGCATCTCTCATGGGGCTGGTCATCAGCCCCGTTCCGCTCGACCTGCGCTTCCCGCCCGTGACCCTCGTCTGGCCTGCCCATGCCGGCAAGGATGCGGCGAGCGTCTGGCTGCGTGATCAGATCCGGGAGGTCTTCAGCCAAGCCCAGGAGTGGCCGGCGCCCAGGATAGCGGCGCAGTAAAAGGCCGCATCGCTTGGGCCGCATGGCGTGCCACCCACGTCTGCTTCATTGACGCTCACCGCCCCTCGCGGTGCCAGGTTGCGGAGAGCACGAAGAGCAGGGCGGCAAGGCCGAGGAAGCCGGCAAACAGCGACAGCGAATTGATGCCCTTCAGCACCGTTTCGTCGGTCATCCGCAGCGACATGCGCTGGTCATCGGCGACGCGGACGGTGCCGCGCACCGGCAGGATCGGCGGAAGGTCCACCGGGCCGTCAGCGTCGGCGAGGCGTCGCACCAGCCCCTTGGTCTTCTCCGCCCAGGGTGCAAGCAATTCCGTCGTCGAGATCGTTGCCTTGAACTCCGGCGCATCGACGCTGCCGACATGCACCAGCGTGTTGAGTTCGCCATTGTTCACCTCGAACAGACCGGTTTCCGTCGTAGGGACGCTCGCCTTGTAGAGACCGGGCTCGTCCTCCTTGAGCACGACCTGTTCCGCCTTGCCGGAGGGATAGGTCAGCGTTGCCGGACCCGGATCACCTGCGATCGTCTGCCGGGCGATTTCCAGCGTTCGGCCGCTGGCATGCGCCGTCAGCGCTTCTTCCTCCAGCGCCGGTTCCTGCATCAGCCAGTGGGCGGTGCGGCGATAGAGTGAAACGCTCGGGCCGCCGCCTTCGAAGCCGCGCGCCCAGAGCCAGCCTTGATCGGAGAGCAGCATGGCGACACGGCCCTTGCCGACGCGGTTGAGCACAAGCAACGGCTTGCCGTCGGCAGCTTGCATCACGGTCTGGCCGAGCGGCCGGTCGACATCGACCGTGCGGAACCAGCGGCCCCAGTGCGGCGGCTCGCTGTCGGCGCCTTCGAGCCCACGCGTCACCGGATGTTTCTTTCCCTCATCCGAGAGCCGCGGATAGAAGGCTTTCTCGTTCATGAAGCCGGTCGGATTGGCGGGAAGCACAGCCGAGAGAGGGGTCGTCGCGATCGAATCGTCGCCCGCATGCTCGGGGCCGGCGGCGATCAGCAATGCGCCACCGTTTTCCACATATTGCGCGATGTTGTCATAGTAGAGGATCGGCAGGACGCCGCGATGCTGATAGCGGTCGAAGATGATCAGGTCGAATTCCTTGATCTTTTCGACGAAAAGCTCGCGAGTCGGAAAGGCGATCAGGGAAAGTTCGTTGATCGGCGTACCATCCTGCTTTTCCGGCGGCCTGAGAATGGTGAAATGCACGAGGTCGACGGCCGCATCGGACTTCAAGAGATTGCGCCAGGCGCGCTCGCCGGCATGGGGTTCACCTGAAACCAGAAGCACCCGCAGGTTCTCGCGAATGCCGTCGATGACATGAACAGCGCGGTTGTTGGCTTCCGTCACTTCGCCCGGGACCGCGGCGACGGCAAATTCGAGGATATTGTTGCCGCCGCGCGGGACGGTGAAGGTGAACGGCACATCGGTGCCGGGTTCGGCCATTTCCCTGGCGATTTCGTTGCCATTGAGGCTGATGCTCACTTCCGCCGTACCGGCCGGCGCCGTGCCGTCGTCAGCGATGCGGAACGCCACCTTCTGCTCTTCGCCGACAATGCCGAAGCGCGGGCCACTGACAATCTCGATGCGACGGTCGAATTCGTCCGGCTTGCCGGTGATCAGGCCGTGGACCGGCGCGTCGAAGCCGAGCGGCTGGTTGATATCGGGCACGTCGTGGATCTGGCCGTCGGTGATGAACACCGCGCCGCCGACGCGGGCGGACGGAACATCGGCCAAGGCTGTCTGCAGCGCTGTGAAGAGCTTCGTCGAGGGCGTTTCGGTGCCCTCGTCATCGGCCGCCTCTACGATGCGGGCCTCGATTTGCGGGAATTTGGCAAGCCGCTGCTTCAGCGTCGCCAGCGCCGCATCGGTCATTTCGCGCCGGCCGGCATTGTCCTGGCTCTGGCTGCGGTCGACGACGACGCCGACGATGGTCGATAGCGGTTCGCGCTCTTCCTGAAAGAAAACCGGATTGGCGATTGCAAGCAGCAGTGCCGCAAGCGCCGCCGTGCGGAACGCCGCACCGCGCACGCCGCGCCAGAAGCCGAGCGCCGACAGGAGAACGGCGATCAGCGCGAGGACGGCGATGAAGGGCCAGGGAAGGAGCGGCGAGAAATCGAGTGTCATCGCCACGCCCTCACTGGCCAAGCCGTTCGAGCAGGGCAGGAATGTGCACCTGATCGGCCTTGTAGTTGCCGGTCAGCATATACATCATGATGTTGACCCCGGAGCGATAGGCATATTCGCGCTGCTGCTCGTCCGGCGGCACGGTCGGCAGCAGCGGCGCACCATTGCTGTCGATCGCCCAGGCACCGGCGAAATCATTGCCGGTGATCATGATCGGCGAAACGCCGTCGCCCGAGCGAGCCGGCCTCCCGGTCGGCTGCGAGCCGTTGTCCGGTTGCGCCTCGATCCAGAGCGGGCTGCCGCTGTAGCGGCCCGGGAAGTTCGACAGGAGATAGAAGGATTTGGTCAAGACGTTGTCGGTCGGGACCGGCTCCAGCGGCGGAATGTCGAGATCGCTGAGGATCGCTTGCAGCCGCTCGGAATTCGGGCTCGTGCCGGAGTTCGTTCCAAGCGACGAAAACTGGTCGCGCGTATCGAACAGCACGGTGCCGCCCGCGCGCATATAGGCATCGATCCGGCTGATTGCCTGCGGGCTCGGCATCGGCGCATTTGCGGAAACCGGCCAGTAGATCAGCGAATAGAACGACAGTTCGTCCGTGGCGATGTCGAGGCCGACCGGCGGGGCGGGTTCGAGCGTTGTGCGATAGGTCAGGAATTCGGTGAGGCCGGCCAATCCGCGTTCCGAGAGCCGATCGACTTCGGCCTCGCCGGTGACGACATAGGCAAGGTGCGTCCTGTCGAGCCGCCCGAGGATCGTCTCGTCGCCGGGCCTGCTGTCGTCGGCAAGCGACTGGCCCGGTGCCGCAACAAAGGCGCCGGCAGCAAGAGCGATGACGATGGCGGCCGTGGCCGGCGTTCTCAACCGTGCGAAAGCGCCTCCCATGAAAAGCACGACGGCAGAGTCGATGAGCAGCAGGATAAGCGCCATGGCGAAGAGCGACGGTTTCAAGGACCAGGCCTCGGCTCCGATGAGCGCTTCGGATGTATATGCCATGGGAAGGCCGGTCGCATTGATCGGCTTAAGTTGCGTATCACGGGCCAGAAGATTGAGGGCGGTGAACCCTTCTTCCGAGCCGTAGAGCCCGGGCGGGTTTTCGGCGCTCGAAACAGGCGTCTTGCCCGCGGCGATTTCCAGCGGCCGCGCCCGGCCGGTTTCGCTGATCAGCACGCCGTCGGCATTCAGGAGGCGGTAGGGCGCCAGCGTCTGTCTCGGCGCAGCACCTTCGCTCGCAACGCCGCCGCTGCGCGACAATTGCACGCTGCGCCGCAGCATCTCGACGAAATCGCCGGAGATCGGCAGGTTCGACCAGGTCGCCTCGGCGCTGACATGGAACAGGATGATGCGGCCAGCCCCTTGCGCCTTTGTCGTGACGAGCGGCGTGCCGTCGGCAAGGCTTGCCCAGGTGCGTGATGAGAGATCGGCCGTCGGTTCCGCTAGCACCTGCCGCTTGACGAGGATGTCTTCCGGCCGCGGCATGCCGGCGAACGGGCTGAGCGCCGGATAATCGGCCAGTGGTTGCGGTTCCGACCAGGAGAGCGCGCCACCAAGCGCACGCTCGCCCTGACGGAGCGTCACGGGCACCAGCGGATCGTCGGCGGGAGCGGCGGCAAGGCGAGGTCCGGCGAAACGGATCAGCGTGCCGCCATTTTCAATCCACTTGGTGACCGGCGCATAGGTTTCATCCGGCAGGCGGCCGATGTCGGCCATGATCAGCATCGAAGGCTTCTGTGCCAGGAGCTCGGGGATCGCGACGGCCAGATCGGCTTCGTTGGGCTGCACGAGATCGGCATAGGGCGCCAGCGCCCGGTTGATGTAATAGAGCGGCGACAGAAGCGGCTGCGACTGGTCGCGGGCTTCACCGCTCAAGAGTGCGACGCGACGGCGGCGGAAGCCATCATCGAGCAGGAAGGTGCCGCCGGCGGTTGCGGTGCTGTCGATGGCGATGCGGGCAAAATCGTTGCGCAGCTCGAACGGGGCGGCAAGCGTTCCCTTGGCCGCGCCTTCGCCAGCGGCGAAAGCGACCGATCCGTTGGCGATCGTGCGGCCGCGTGTGTCATAGGCTGTGATCGGTAGCGTCCGCGCACTGGTGGTATCGAGGCGGCTGGCGCTGATCACCATGGAATCGGCGTCATTGGCGGAATTGGTGATGGCCACGGCCTGATCGCCCCTGCCTTCGATCAGCCGGAAATTGGCGGGTGCAAGAGCGGCAAGCTCGGTCATCACCTTGCCGTCACCGGTCTCGATGCCGTCCGAGAGAAAGACCAGCGTGCCGGGCGCCGTTCCGTTGAGAGCGGTTTTCAGCGCATTGATGGCCGCGGGCCGATCAGGCTGTAACGGCTGCGGCTCAGCCGCAGCGAGCCGGTTGCGGGCGGCCGTCGCCGAACCCGGCACGGCATTGTGTTCGCTGTCGGCGGTGAAGACGATCGAAACCGGCAGATCCCTGGCTTCCGCGTCGCCGATCAGCGCTTCGGCGGTTTCGACCCGGCGTTCCCAGTCCGTCGCTGTCGCCCAGGAATTGTCGATCACCAGCGCCAGCGGGCCGTCGGTCGACAGCGTATTGGAGCGCGGATTGAAGACCGGATCGGCTATGGCGAAAATGATGGCGGCTGCCATCAGCATGCGCAGCAGTGTCAGCCACCAGGGGCTTTTCGACGGCGTTTCCTCGCGCTTCAGCACGCCGGCCAGGATTCTCAAGGGCGGAAAGACTTCCGTGACCGGCTTCGGCGGCGTCATCCGCAGCAGCCACCAGATTGCCGGAAGCGCAACCAACGCTGCAAGCATCATCGGGTTGGCGAAGACGAACGGCAGGAAGCTCATAGCTGGCCTCCATGGGTCGCGCGTCCGGGCATGCCGGAGAGATACATGTGCACCGCGACCAGCGCCTCGGAGGCGAGATGGTCGGTGCGGTGCGGTGTGAAGGTCCAGCCGAGATGGCGCAGGGTCTCGCCGAGACTGTCGCGCCGGGCGATATAGGCGCGGCGATAGTCATCGCCGACGATCTCGGCGCGTCCGGCGGTCAGTTTCTCGCCGGTTTCAGGGTCGGTAAATTCGGTGCGCCCGGCATAGGGAAAGCTCTCTTCCGCCGGATCGGCAATCTCGACGATGTGACCGCGCATGCCGCGCCGGGCAAGCGGCGCAAGCCGCGCCATGATCGTATCGACGGGATCGAGAAAATCGCCGATCAGCACGAGGTCGCTCACGGCGCGGATCATGCCGGTCTGTGGCAGGCCGCCGGAGAGGGGCGTATGCATCAGGGCTGCCGCCAGCCGTTCGGCGGCGTTGCGGGCCGAGACGGGCTCCATGACACCGGGACAGCCGATGCGCTCGCCGGAACGGGCAAGAATTTCGGCCAGTGCCAGCATCAGCACCAACGCGCGGCTTTCCTTGGAGACGGCGCCGAATTTGGATTTGTACATCATCGAGGGCGAGAGATCGGCCCAGAGCCAGATCGTGTGGGCCGCTTCCCACTCGCGGTCGCGCACATAGGTATGGTCGTCGCGGGCCGAGCGGCGCCAGTCGATGCGCGACAGGCTTTCGCCGTCGCTATAGGGTCGGAACTGCCAGAAATTCTCGCCGATGCCGCGCTTGCGGCGCCCGTGCCAGCCGGAAATTACCGTGTTGGCGATGCGCTTCGCCTCGACCATGCAGTCCGGAATCAGCCTGGCGCGCATCTGCGCGCGGGAAAGGACCTCTCCGGATGACGTTCGCTCGACGATGTGCCCTATGGCAGCCATTCATTATCCCCTGGCTTGCTTGACCAGGCCGGTGATGACATCTCGCACCGACATACCCTCCGCCCGCGCCGCGAATGTCAGCGCCATGCGGTGTTGCAAGACGGGCTCGGCAAGCGCCATGATATCATCGATCGAGGGCGCAAGCCTCCCGTCATAGAGCGCGCGGGCGCGGGCGCAGAGCATCAGCGACTGGCCTGCGCGCGGACCGGGCCCCCACGCGACGTTCTTGTCTGTCGCGGCATTGCCGTTGCCGGGCCGGGCCGAGCGGACCAGCGCCAGGATGGCATCGACCACCTTCTCGCTGACCGGCATCTGCCGGATCAGGTGCTGGATATCCTGAAGCTGGCCGGCATTGATGACGCCGCGCGCTTCGTTCTCATTCACGCCGGTGGTTTCAAGGAGAATCTGTCGTTCGGCGGCGAGTTCCGGATAGCCGACATCCACCTGCATCAGGAAACGGTCGAGCTGGGCTTCCGGTAGCGGATAGGTGCCTTCCTGCTCCAGGGGGTTCTGCGTCGCCAGCACATGGAAAGGTTGCGGCAGGTCGTTGCGCCGGCCGGCGACGGTGACGTGATATTCCTGCATCGCCTGCAACAGCGCCGACTGTGTGCGGGGGCTCGCGCGATTGATCTCGTCAGCCATCAGCAATTGCGTGAAGATCGGGCCCGGCACGAAGCGGAAGGACCGCCGGCCATTCTCGTCCTGGTCCATCACTTCGGAGCCCAAGATATCGGACGGCATCAGGTCGGGGGTGAACTGGATACGGCTGGAATTCAGGCCCAGCACCGTGCCGAGCGTCGAGACCAGCTTGGTCTTGGCGAGGCCAGGCACGCCGACCAGCAGCGCGTGGCCGCCGGAGAGAACGGCAAGCAGCGTCTGTTCGACAACGCTTTCCTGGCCGAAGATCACCTTGCCGACTTCCTTGCGGATCAAGGCGATTTCGCCGAGTGCCTTTTCCGCGGCGGCGATGATAGCCCTTTCGTCAACCGCGCCGTCTGTGGTTTTCATCACACCCATCATCTGTCTCCAGTGGCCGGCAACGGTGCCGAATCGCGAAAAGCGCTCTTTCCGTCTCTGTTTTTCAATCTAAGCTCCGCACGGTGGCTGACAAGACGCCGCCGAAGCACTATCTCGTGAAAGCAGTGGTCTACAAAACGCAAGAATAGGGCCAAACGGGACGGAACGATGGCGGAAGCGCAAATACATCAGACCGGCGACGCGGCAGGCCTTGCGGCGCTGATAACGCGCGCCGCCGGCCAGGCAGGCGGACAAAGCAAGGGATTGCCGCCCGTCGATCGGTGGAATCCGCCCTTCTGCGGCGATATCGACATGGAAATCCGCGCCGACGGCACGTGGTTCTACATGGGCACGCCGATCGGCCGTCAGCCGCTGGTCCGGCTGTTTTCCACGGTCCTGCGCAAGGATGATGACGGCAGGACCTATCTCGTAACTCCTGTGGAAAAAGTGGGCATCCGCATCGCTGACGCGCCTTTCGTCGCCGTCGAGATGAATAGGATGGAACGAGAGGGTGAGCAGGTGCTGACCTTCCGCACCAATGTCGGTGACGTTGTCGAGGCGGGCCCGGAGCACGCATTGCGCTTCGTCATCCATGGCCAAAACAGCGAATTGAAACCCTATCTGCATGTGCGCGGGCGACTGGAAGCGCTGGTGTCGCGTGCCGTGATGTACGATCTGGTCGAGCTTGGCGAGACGGAGACGATCAATGAGGTCGACATGTTTGTCGTGCGCTCCGGCGGTGCGTTCTTTGCGGTCATGCCTTTCCGGGAACTGGAAGCGTTGTCGGTATGACGGATGTCCTGTTTTCAGCCGGTGATTTTCGCCGCCGGGCGCTCAGCCAATCCGGCAGCCCGGTGGAGGACGCCTGGCGCGAGCATGGCGATTTCCTGCTCAATCCCGATGTCATACCCCATCTCGAAACGCTGAAGCTCAAGGACGCCGCCGTCCTGGTGCCGGTCATCGACGATGGCGATCAGGCCCGCGTCATCTTCACCCAGCGCACGGCGACACTGCGCAAGCATTCCGGACAGGTTGCCTTTCCGGGTGGTGCCATCGACCCGGAAGACGACACGCCGGAACGTGCGGCGTTGCGGGAAACCGAGGAGGAGATCGGCCTCGACCGGCACTTTGTCGAGACGGTTGGCCGGTTGCCCTACTACATGGCGATGTCCGGGTTCCGCATCACGCCGGTCCTCGCCATCGTCCAGCCGGGTTACGATCTCGTGCCCAATCCGGAAGAGGTCGACGCCGTCTTCGAGGTGCCGCTGTCGTTTTTGATGAATCCTGAAAATCACGGTCGTGGCCGCGCGACCTGGCAGGGCGCCGAGCGGCATTTCTACCGCATGCCTTATGGTGACCGAAACATCTGGGGCATTACTGCGGGCATCGTTCGCATGTTGTATGAAAGGCTTTATGCATGACCTCGGTTGCCGCTGAAACCTGGTTTTCGGCGCCCGCGCTGACGCGCGTCTTCAATCTCCTCAATGCCGATGGCGGCGAAGTCCGCGTTGTCGGCGGTGCTGTGCGCAACAGCCTGATGGGGCTCCCCGTTGCCGATATCGACATGGCAACGACGCTTCTGCCGGACGAGGTTGTCGCCCGGGCCAAAAAAGCCGGCATCAAATCGGTGCCGACCGGGATCGATCACGGCACAGTGACGCTGGTGATCGAGGGGGCACCGTTCGAGGTGACGACACTGCGCCGCGACGTCGAGACCGACGGCCGCCGCGCCGAGGTGGCCTTTGGGTCGGACTGGAAAGTCGATGCCGAGCGACGGGATCTGACGATCAATGCGCTCTATGCCAATGCCAAGGGTGACGTGATCGATCTCGTCGGGGGCCTCCCCGACATCGAAAAACGCAACATCCGCTTTATCGGCAACGCCGCCGAGCGTGTCGCGGAAGACTATCTCAGGGTGCTGCGCTTCTTCCGGTTCTTCGCTCATTATGGCGCAGGGCGCCCCGACGCGGATGGTCTTCGCGCCTGTGCGCAGGCACGCTCGAAACTGGCTGCGCTTTCGGCGGAGAGGGTCTGGTCGGAGATGAAGAAGTTGCTGGCAGCCAGAGATCCCGGCCGGGCGCTGTTGTGGATGCGCCAGACGGGTGTGCTCAGCGAAATTCTGCCGGAAAGTGAAAAATGGGGCATCGACGCCATCCCGGCCCTGGTTGTCGCCGAACAGGCGTTCGGCTGGCAGCCCGAACCGCTGCTACGGCTCGCGGCTATCGTGCCGCCGGATGCGGAGCGGCTTGACGCGATGGCGAAACGGCTGCGCCTTTCGAAGGCGGAAGCGGCCTTCCTCTCCGCCTGGGCGAAAGCGCCGCGTCTGCCGGCGGTGATCGCCGATACGGCTTTCGCCCGGCTGCTGTACCGGCATGGTTCAAACGGCCTCGATACCAGCCTGCGGCTCGCTCTCGCCGCCTCGCGACAGAAGTCTGAAAACGATCCGGCGCAACTCCCTGAAACGGCACGCCTTTGGGGATTGTTGGGGCGAACGGAAAACTGGCAGAAGCCGGTGTTTCCTCTTACCGGCGCTGACGCGCTTGCCGTCGGAATCCCCGCCGGACCGCGGATCGGCGAAGTCCTGTCCGCGCTTGAGCATCAGTGGGTCGAGGGCAATTTCAATGCCGACCGGGCAACGCTTGTTGCCCGGCTTCAGTCGATGCTCTGAACGTCAGGCAGCCTTCGTTCGTCGACGATGCGGGCCTTGATATTGTCGACCATGTTTTCACGGATCAGGGTTTCGCCGTGTGCCTGGCGCATGTGCTCGACGGCGCGACGCACGACTTCGGCGTCATCGTCGGCGCGGGTGTGCCAGTCGCAGCCGGGCACGAGGGTCCCGCATTCAAACAATCGCATGATGCTCCTCCTTGCTTTTCGGCTTTTCGCTTGGGCTCGTCCGGCAAGCGAAATGCCATTTACTATAACCGGAAATGGCGTCGAATGGTTCCTGATTGTGCAAGTCGCATCCACGTTTCAGGCGTCCTACCCCATTGCAATAGAGGCGAGCCGCGGGCGGCCCTGTCTCGACATGGTCTTGAAGCTTCCTTTCCGGGGTCACATTGTCGCCCGATCCATCCTTAGGTTGTTACCGGGGTATTCCCCTCCGGACAGGCGGCGAACGCCGCCTTGAGATTGACTAAAGGAAGGAAAGCATATGACCATTCGCCACATGCCCGTGGCAGCACTGACCGCTGCCGCACTGAGCCTGATCGTCATCAACTCGCCGGCTTTTGCGCAAGGGGCCACTGAACCGCAGGCCACGCAGCCGATGCAGGACACTGCGCCCGCCGCCATCAGCGACAAGCAGGTCGAAGCCTTCGCCGTCGCCTATCTGCAGGTCGACAAGGTACGGCAGGACTATGCCGCCAAGATCGGCTCGGAAAAGGACGCGACGGCCAAACAGAAGCTTCAGAACGAGGCCAACAAGCAGATGATCAACGCGGTCGAAAAATCGCCCGACATGTCACTTGAAAAATACAAGACCATCATCACGGCAGCGCAGACCAATCCCGAAGTTGCCAAGAAGGTGCAGGAAAAACTGAAGACAACGGCGCCTTCGCAGTAGATCGGGCGACCATGGGAGCAGGGCGGCAAATTTCGGTCCTGCTCCAGCGCCTGCCGGCTGGAAACGGCCCTCGGCGGATTGTCATCCAACAAAACCACTATAGAAATGTCCGGCTTTGATGCTATGCCTTCGTCTCCCTTAGACGTCCGCAAAGGCATGCCTTCCATCATGAGCTCTTCCCTCCAGCAGGAACTGATCGCCTCCATCCGCAACATCGCGGACTACCCGAAACCCGGCATCATGTTCCGCGACATCACCACGCTTCTCGGCAATCCGCGCACCTTTCGCCGCGCGATCGACGAACTGGTCCATCCCTTTGCCGGCACGAAGATCGACAAGGTTGCCGGTGTCGAAGCGCGCGGTTTCATCCTGGGCGGCGCGATGGCGCACCAGATGTCGTCCGGCTTCGTGCCGATCCGCAAGAAGGGCAAGCTGCCGCATGATACAGTCCGCATCGCCTACAGCCTCGAATACGGCATCGACGAGATGGAGATGCATCGCGACGCCATCAAGCCGGGCGACAAGGTCATCCTGGTCGATGACCTGATTGCCACCGGCGGCACCGCGGAGGGGGCGGCCAAGCTGTTGCAGCGGATGGGCGCCGACATCGTCGCCGCCTGCTTCATCATCGACCTGCCGGAACTCGGCGGCCGCAAGAAACTCGAGGCACTGGGCGTCCCGGTTCTGACGCTGATCGAGTTTGCAGGCCACTGAGCTTACGCGTCAGGGAAACTCGATCACCTTGCTTTCGAACCGGATGACAGCCTCGCCGTTCTGGTTCTCGCCCTCGCACAGGATGGTGTTGATCCGCCATCCTGGCCGGGACTCCAGATCTTTCGCCGCAATGAAGGTGACGAAATAGGTGATCACGTCACCGGCAAAGACCGGTCGCAGCCAGCGCATGTCGCGAAAGCCGGGCGAGGGGCCGAGCTTCGGGGCGGCTATCCCCTGCGCCGCCAGCCGCTTCATTTCGCCCAGCCAATAGGGCACGAAGCATTTCATCCAACCGGCGCAGGTGTGCCAGCCGGAAGCGCAAAGACCGCCGAAGAGCGATTTCTTGGCTGCCTCCATATCGAGATGAAATGGCTGCGGATCGAACTTTTCCGCGAAATGGATGATGTCCTCGGCGGTGAAATTGACCGTGCCGATCATTTCCCGTGTACCTTCGGGGTGAAGATCAGACAGCCTCATGCCGTGGCTCCTGCACGCCGACAGCGGATCATGTTGGCGTAGTCGCAGATTGCCACGGTTTCCCCCCGTTGATTGTTCACAATGGCTCTGAGCCGCACAATGCCGATCTCGGGCCGCGAGCGGGAGACGCGTGCCTCGACGACCGTGCAGGCGCCAGAAAGCATATCGCCGGCCAGTACCGCCTTCTTCCATTCCATGCTGTCGACGCCGGGAGAGCCTTCGGATGCCGTCTGGTGGATGTAGCTGTCGCAGAGCATGCGCATCATCATCGCGCTCGTATGCCAGCCGGAAGCCGCAAGCCCACCGAGGATGCTCGCCTTGCCGGCCTCCTCCGACAGATGCATCGGTTGCGGATCGAACTCGGCGGCAAAGGCGACGATATCCTCGGCCCTGACCGTGACCGGCTTGAACTCGAAACGTTTGCCCGCCGGAAAATCCTCGAAATGAAGCATGGGCAGAAGTCCTCCTGTCGAGCGTCTTAGCATCGGGGTTTGCTGCTGGGAACAGAGGGGGAGGTCACCGATGTCAGTGCGGCATCGCCAGTTCCTGGCCGTTGATCTTCATCTTGCCGCTCTCGTCGACCACGACGTTCCACATCTGCCGTCCGTCAGGTTCCGTCTTGGCGAAACCCTTCACCATCAGGAGCATGAAGGCCGCTTGTCCGAACTGCGGTACAGCCTGGGCATTCTGCTGCAGATAGGAAATCGTCTTGTCGAAATCCCTTACGTAGATCGTGACATCGGTGTTTTGGCGGCCCTTCTGTTCAGGGTAGAGTGTCGTAGTGCCCGAAAGGCTGACATCGTAGACCGACGAGCGGGCAGAGACATCCTCATATCTCATCGTCAGCGCACCGCCCGGAAGGAAAATACCGCCAGCCGCGGCTGCCTGCTCGTCCGTCAGGGGTTTTTCGGCGTTGAAGTCGGCGTGCTCCAGGAAATAGCCGATGCCGCTTGACAGGTTGAGGTTCTCGAAGGAGGCGCGAAAGCTAACCGTCTCCGGCAATGCTGCGACGAACGCCTCCGGCACGACACCGGCTGGAATAGAGGGCTTGTCGACGACGATGCCGAACCCGGCTGTCGCACCGTCTCTCAGGCCGTTCGAATTGACGGTATAGCGCAAGGTCTCCGCGCGGAAGGTGCCGGTGGGAGTAGCGACCTTGAGGTTGGTGACGTCGATCGACTCCAGCAATGCGTCGAACATCGGCAGGTTTGCGCGCAGTAACGTCTTGACCCGGGTCTGCTCTTCGGGCGCCAGCTTATCGGTCTTCACCCTGTCGAGAATAAAAAACATGATGTCATGCAGCGGCCTGTAGGCCATGCCGTTCACGGCGATATCGGCCGTTACGCTATCCGCAGAAAGATCGATCCGCGCTTTAGCGGGGTCTATGACGGTTTCAGCGAAAGCTCCCATCGCCGTATTGGCGCGAATATCGATGGTGTCTGCCGTCGCCCGGGTGCTGTCCATGATCGACTTCATCGTGCCGAAGCGTGCCTCGACAGATTGCTGAGGGGATTTCGACGTCATGAAGATGCCGTCGGCAGTCATTTCCGCAGACTTGAAATAGAGAATATCGGGATCGTAGACGCCGTTCATGCGGAAGGTGTCGATCTTGTAGCTGAAATCCGTCTTCTCTGTTCCGGCGGTGAACTGCCCGTTCACATCTAGGTCGGCAGATTGGGAGAAGTTCCACAATCCGTCCTCCAGCGGCCGGATCAGCGACAGAAAGGGTTTCAGGCCGGAAATGCTGAAGGTTTTCGGATCGACATCCTTCAGAAGCACTGTCGGATCGAAAGTGACTTCGTAATCCGTGGTGCCCGGCCGGACCTTGACCAGGCCGGATTTGGCCAGCTTTTCCGGCAGATAGGAGGTGAATTTCTGTTCGAGCTGCTGGGCGCCTTCATGGGTAATGTCCGCGGCTAGGAGCGGTTGCGTAACAAGCGCGGTTGAGAGCAGAAGTGCGGGAATCAGACGCATCAAAAAAACTCCTCAAAATATGTCTGCGGGCAACATATACCCGGACACGGGGACGGCAAGCGTCCCCAATGGCCGGCGAAGGAGTATTCCGAAGAATCAGGTGTTGAAGCGGAAGTGGATGACGTCGCCGTCCTGGACGATATATTCCTTGCCTTCGTCGCGGGCTTTGCCGGCTTCCTTGGCGCCGGTTTCGCCCCCAAACGCGATGTAGTCTTCATAGCCTATGGTGAAGGCACGGATGAAGCCGCGCTCGAAATCCGTGTGGATGACGCCGGCGGCGGCAGGGGCCTTCGTCCCGCGCTCGATCGTCCAGGCGCGCGTTTCCTTTGGGCCGACGGTGAAATAGGTGATCAGGTCGAGCAGCTTGTAGCCGGCGCGGATCAGCTGGTCGAGACCGGCTTCGTGAAGGCCGAGCGCCTCCAGGAATTCCTTGGCTTCCTCTTCGGGCAACTGGGCAACCTCGGATTCGATGGCCGCCGAAATGACGACGGTTTCGGCGCCCTGGGCCTTTGCCATTTCCTCGACCGCCCTGGTATGGGCGTTGCCGGAGACGGCGTCAGCTTCGGCGACATTGCAGACGTAGAGAACCGGATGCGCGGTCAGGAGATTGAGGCCCTGCAGGATCAGCTTTTCTTCGGCATCCAGCGTCGGCAGCAGCGTGCGCGCCGGCTTGCCGTCCTGAAGCAGCTTCAAGGCTGAGTCCATAACCGGCAGCAGCGTCATGGATTCCTTGTCCTTGGAGGCGGCGCGCTTGCGGGTCTGCTCGGTGCGGCGCTCGAGGCTTTCCAGATCGGCGAGCATCAGCTCGGTCTCGATCGTCTCGGCATCGCCGACCGGATTGATGCGGCCTTCCACATGGGTGACATCGTCGTCCTCGAAGCAGCGCAGCACATGCACCGTCGCATCGACCTCGCGGATATTGGCGAGAAACTTGTTGCCGAGGCCTTCGCCCTTGGAAGCACCGCGCACGAGGCCGGCGATATCGACGAAGGAGATACGGGTCGGGATCAGTTCCTTCGACTTGGCGACATCGGCAAGCGCGCGCATGCGCGGGTCCGGCACCGCCACTTCCCCGGTGTTCGGCTCGATGGTGCAGAACGGATAGTTCGCGGCTTGAGCCTGCGCCGTCTTGGTCAGCGCGTTGAAGAGAGTGGACTTGCCTACATTCGGCAGTCCGACGATACCGCATTTGAAACCCATGGCCTTGAAACCTGTCCGATCGAATTCTGTTGCAGTGCCTTTTGCGGAAACTTAGGCCTAGGTCAAGTCTAAGTCCGATTTTGGCGGCTTTATCGAGCAGGCGGCAACGTGAGGCGCCTTGCTTCCAGGCCCTTGGCGATGCAAAATAGCCTCCTCCTCCATTCCCTGTAGTCAAAGGGCGATTACCCGATGGCGGAAAACGACACCACCCTCAAGCCGAAAACAAAGACCAAGCCGAAGCTCGAAAGGCCGAAGCTCTACAAGGTCATTCTTCTCAACGACGACTATACGCCGCGCGAATTCGTCATCATGGTGCTGAAAGCCGTGTTTCGGATGAGCGAGGAGACCGGCTACCGGATGATGATGACTGCCCATAAGCTCGGCGTCTGTGTCATCGTCGTCTGCGCCCGCGACATCGCCGAGACAAAGGCCAAGGAAGCGACCGATCTCGGCAAGCAAGCGGGCTTTCCGCTGATGTTTACCACCGAGCCGGAGGAATGATCCGCTCGTGCCTCAGATGTTGGCCGACTGTCTGATCTGGAAGCCGGTCTTGTTCTGCACGAAGCCGCAGCCCTCGTAGAATTTCAACGTTGCAGGGTCCTGCGAGCCTGTCAGGAGCATCACCTTGAAGCAACCCTTGTCCCATGCGTGACCGACGGCATGCCGGATCACCGCGCCGGCGTGGCCGCGCTTGCGAAACCGGGTGTCCGTGACGACGTTTTCGATCAGTGCATAGGGTTTGCCGCCGCGGGTGAGGTTGGGAAGGATGCTCAGGGTCGCCGTCGATGTCAGGGTCTCGCCGGAGACCGATGTGAAGACGGTCATGCCGGGGTGAGACATCATCTCGGCAAACCTTTCGGTCGCAAGGCTCAAGGGTAGTCCCGGATCTTCCGGATTAAGTTGCCGGTAAAGGGCGAGCAGCCCGGGCAGGTCGCTCGTTGTCGCTGGCCGAATATCGAAGGCGTCAACGGCCAAGCCTAGTCCCCCTTGTCGCCGAACAGCTTCTTCAGCATGTCGGCCATCGGTCCGGTTGTCGGCAGTTTCTTCGGCTGCGCGCTGTTGCGGGCCTGGTGGATGTGGGATTTTCCAGCCGGCTTGGATGGTGCCGGCGCTGGTTCCGGCTTGCTGCCGGTGGCGAGCGCCAGCTTGTTCAGAAGCTGCGAATCCTCGCCCTTGACCAGCATCGCCGCATTGTCGGCGAGAGCCTCGAGCAACGGTTCCAGCCAGACACGATCGGCTTTGGCGAAATCGCCAAGCACGTGGTTGTGCACCTGTTCCTTCGAGCCTGGATGGCCGATGCCGAGCCGCAGGCGGCGATAGTCCTTGCCGCAATGGGCGTCGAGCGACCTGATGCCGTTGTGGCCGCCGTGACCGCCCGCCGTTTTGATCCGGGCCTTTCCAGGCAGAAGGTCGAGCTCGTCGTAGATAGCCAGAATGTCCTTCGGCTCCAGCTTGTAGAAGCGCATGGCTTCACCGACCGCCTCGCCCGAGAGGTTCATGAAGGTCTGCGGTTTCATCAAAAGTACGCGCTCGCCGCCGATCTCGCCTTCGGAGACCAGCGCCTTGAATTTCTTCGACCACGGCGAAAAACCGTGGCGCCGCTGGATGGCGTCGACGGCCATGAAACCGATATTGTGGCGGTGACCGGCATATTGGGGGCCGGGGTTACCGAGACCTGCGAAAATCAGCATGGATATAATCTCTATCAGTCGGACAGAGCTGTCTTGCACCGCGTCGGAGCCTGCGAGTCAACTGTCCACCGAGGGCGAATTGTCATTTTTTGGTTGGCTCCGCCGGATTTCCGGCGTTCACTTGTCCGGCGCGCAGGCCATATTTGGCGAAGATACGATCCTGCGTGCCGTCGGCGATCAAGGCGTCGAGCCGGGTCTGCATCTTAGCAATGAGTTCGTCCGGCAGGGCGAGATTGCAGGCAAGGCCGTACAGCTTTCCCTCCAGCACGAGCGCCGATTCAAGTGGCTGGCCTTGATCCCGCATGGTCTCGAAGGTCTTTTCGGACGTCATCATCAGGTCGACGCGGCCGCTCACAAGCTTCTTCTGCGTCGTCTCCATGTCGGCGGCGAGATCGATCTTGGGGAAGTTGTGCTTTTTCAAATAGTTGGCGGAAAAATCCTCGCGCTGGGTACCGACAGTGAAGCGCTTGGCTTCCTCGACATTGGCCGGATTGACGCCCGACCCCGCCTTGCGGACCATCACCATGCGATCGGCAAGCAGCGGTTCCACCCACTTGAAGCGCTTGTCGCGCTCGTCGTCGTGGCCGGTGGTGAACAGGCAGGTCCAAGGTTGATTTTCTGTCTGAGACAGCGCGCGCGCCCAGGGAAGAATCTGGAGGGAATATGCGGTATCGAGCGCTTTCATCACCCGTTCGGCCTGTTCGACCGACGCCCCTTTGACTGCGCCGTTTTCGCTGAAATTATAGGGCGGATATTCCTCCGTCAGCAATCTGAGCGTCTCGGCCTGCGCCGTGCCTGACAGGAGACAGACGAGCGCGAAAGCCAGGTGTCTCATACCCATTTTATTCTCCATTTCCGTCATGCGTGGCTGGTGGCCTTGGCCTCTGATTCCATCTCTAACATTAGTAACATATTCTCGATCGGCATCGGCCGGCTGAAAAGATAACCCTGGCCGAAGTCGAGACCGAGCTTGCGCAGTAGCTCCCACTGCTCCTTCGTCTCAATACCCTCGGCAACGACGGTGCAGCCCATCTGGTGGGAAAAGGTGCGGATGCCCTTGATCAACATCCGGCTCTTGCGGCGGATATCGGCCGTTCCCGTCGTCAGCGACCGGGTAAAGGACTGATCGACTTTGACGATATCGACGGGGAATCGGTTGAGGTAACTGAGCGACGAGTAGCCCGTTCCGAAATCGTCAAGCGCGATGCGGCAGCCGAATTCGCTGAGCTGCTTCAACACGGCATGGACGTCCGGATTGTCGAGCATCAGCACGGCTTCGGTGATCTCGACGACAATGCGGGCAGGGGATATGTGATGTTTCAGGAGAAGGGCCGCGAGCTTGTGCGGCAACGTCTGCTCGAACTGAAGCGGTGAGAAGTTGACGGCAAGATAGGTCGTCTCCGTCCCCTCGAGTTGCGTCAGCCGCGCGAGATGGCTGATGGCTTTTTCCAGAACGCGCTCGCCGAGGCGGGCGATCATGCCGGTTTCCTCGGCGATGCTGATGATCTTGGCTGGCGGCAGGATGCCCTTTTCCGGATGGTTCAGGCGCATAAGCGCTTCGAAACCGGCGATGCGGCCATCACAGAGGCTGACGATCGGCTGCAGATAGGCCTCGAACCAGTCCTCCTTCAGCGCTGCCTCGATGTTCTGTTCCATCTCGTGGCGTTCGCGGGCACTGTCGAGCATGCTGGCGTCGAACACGAGCATGCCATTCTTGCCGTCGCGTTTGCGGGCATACATGGCCATGTCGGATTTCAGAAGCAGCTCCGCCGCGTTCGCCGCATGGTCCGGGTACAGCGCTATGCCGACGCTGGCGCTCACCGAAAGCTCCGCCCCGTCAGCGAGGAACGGTTCGCGCAGGCTGGCGCAGATGCGGTCGCCGATCTCGCTTGCCAGGGCCTCGACTTGCTCGGCATTGACGAGGATGGCGAATTCGTCGCCGCCGAGGCGCGACAGGGTGTCATCGGGGCGCAGTGTCGTGCGGATGCGGGTGACGACCTGGCGCAACACCTCATCACCGGCGGCGTGACCGAAATTGTCATTGATCCATTTGAACCGGTCGAGATCGATGAAGATGCAGGCCAATTGCGCCGCAGTCTC
The DNA here is from genome assembly GCF_964254145.1 of Pararhizobium sp. LjRoot235. Lineage (NCBI taxonomy): Bacteria > Pseudomonadati > Pseudomonadota > Alphaproteobacteria > Hyphomicrobiales > Rhizobiaceae > Pararhizobium > Pararhizobium sp. LjRoot235. The sequence goes on from NZ_CAXUSP020000001.1 coordinate 1,628,060, forward strand.
GTCGGCGTTGCGAATGGCGTCGTCCAAGGCCGCCTCGAAGCCCTGGCGATTGAGAAGGCCGGTCAGGTAATCGGTGATCGCCTGTGCATGGTTGCGGCTTTCGGCTCGCTTGAGTTCCGTCACATCGGTCATGACGGAGAGCGAAAGACCGCCGCGCTCGTCGCCCGTAGCACTCTTCATCTCGAGGATGAGCACCGTCATCGTTTCGCCGTTTGCCTTGATGAACGGGACGGTGACTTCGCAGATATTCGCATGCGTGGCGCTGCCGTTGCTGCGGCGCGCACGGTAGGTCTCGTGCCAGTGTTCGTCGACGAAATCGGTGAAGGTGCGTCCGATCACCTGATCGCGGTCATAGCCTGTCGCCATCAGCCAATAATCGCTGACGGCGGTGATGCAATTGGCCGGATCCAGTGAAAACAGCATCGAGGGCGTGAGATTATAGATGTCTGTTGCCCGACCATGCGCCAGCTTCAGCTCCGACTCCTCGCGTTCCAGCCTGCTCTGCATCTCGTTGAAGTTATGGGCGAGCGTGCCCATTTCGTCGTCCGATGTCCAGTCTACATGGTGACGCGATCCGAGCCGCCGCGTGGCTTCGATGGCGGCTGTGAGGCGCATCAGCGGCCGCATCACCATGATACGGTTTCCAACGATGGCGGAGGCGAAAACGACGCCGACAGCGACGACCAGAATGACGAAGACAGTTAGTTCGTCCTTACTGAAACGCGACAGCAGGCCGGGTGCAGACACCCAGATTTCCATGGTTCCGACAGATTTTTGACCGTCCTGCGAGTTGTAGAAGATTTCCTTTGAAAGGGTCGTGTGCGGGACGCTCACATCCTGGGGCTCCTCGGGAAGCCGCACGGAAATCGTCGCTGAGCTGTCCTCGACGTGGACGCGCAGGACATCTGCATTGGCGATCAGCGATTTTGCGATCTGCGAGATTCCATCGGTGTCGAAATCCCAAAGGGGCTTTCCAAGCGCCTGAGCGCCGGCCTGCATGAGGATCTGCGTGTTCTGCAGGCTTTCACGCTCGACGCGCTCTGACGACAAGGTCAGAAACAGCAGGATCAGTGGGGCGACGAAGATCAGCATCGCGCCACAGACGATTGCAATAAAGCGGTTTTCGACGGAATGCATCATCAGATGCACCCGGTCGCATTGTTAGTCCCATGTCCCATTAGGATTCTCGTACACTGAAGCCGGAATAATCCCCCGACGACAACACATCACGAAAACCTTAAATGTTACTGAAATCGCAGGATAAAAAGTTTAGCTGCGGTAGCAGTATCAAATGGCGTCGCTTACGGTGAACAATAAAAAACCCGCCCCACGGAAATGGGGCGGGCCGTCAATCGAGCTTTGAAAGCATCGATTATTCGGATGCGGTTTCTGCTTCTTCTGCTTCCGAAACGCCGCCGGCCGGGGTGGCAATGGTGGCGATCGTGAAGTCGCGGTCGGTGATGACCGGGGTCGCGCCCTTCGGCAGCTTGATGTCCGAGATGTGGATGCCGTCGCCGACCTTCAGGCCGGAAAGATCGGCCGTCAGGAATTCCGGAATGTCTTCGGCCGAAACGACCAGCTCGACTGCGTGACGAACGATGTTCAGTACGCCGCCGATCTTGAGGCCCGGGGACTTTTCTTCGTTGACGAAGTGAACCGGAATTTCGACGGTGACGGTCGAGTCCTTGGTGACGCGCAGGAAGTCGACATGCATGGTGAAGTCACGGACCGGATCCAGCTGGTAGTCCTTCGGCAGGACGCGGATCTTTTCGCCGCCGACGTCGATCGTGGCGACCGTGGTCATGAAACCACCGGCGTGAATTTTCTGGGTGACTTCCTTCGTGGAGAGGGCGATGGAAATCGGTGTCTGCTTGTCACCGTAGATGACAGCAGGAATAAGACCGTTGCGGCGAAGTTCACGGGAGGACCCCTTACCAACCCGTTCGCGCGTTTCGGCCTTGAGCTCGTAGGATGCGTGGCTCATGGCAGTACCTTTCTGGTGTTTTTGGAGAGCTCATCCGCTTACTATAAAGACAGGATGAACCGAGGCCTTTGACCGCCTCATCCGCGTTTGCCTCCAAGGGTGTCTGCGCGGACGCGCGTCCATAACCGAGAACGCTGCGAAATGCAAGCAAGGCGGGTTTGCCGGCACGGCTCTGAAGCCGGGTTAACGGTCATGGGTTTATGATCTCGGCCATGTACTGCGGGTTTCTGGCTGCTTTGTTGCGCCTGAGTTTGAGGGTGCGCTGGCGCCATGGCCGAAATGCGACTTGGCCGTTTTGCCTTTGACCTTTGTCGAGGTGGACGTTTTGCCGAATGTGCTTATAGTGATGTCAGCGTCAGCCCTCGGGGAGGAGAGCCGATGAATCATTCGGATCATGTTCATTCTATTGCACAACATGCATCGGCCGCCGCCAGTTCGCCTGTTGCGGCATCCTGGCGCCGGTGCCTGACGGTGCATGGCCTTTCTCCAGAGGAAGCCCGTTCGCCGCTGCGGCTGTCGGAGCGTGAATTTCTTGCGGCGCGGGAAAAGTCCGGGCATCTGATCGAAGAGGCGCAAGGTGAACTCGACCGGCTGTTTTCAACGGTCGGCAGGGCAGGCTGCTGCCTGCTGCTCACGGATGGCAACGGCGTTGCCCTCGAACGGCGCGGCGCTGCCGGCGACGACAAGGATTTTCGCGGATTAGGTCTTTGGTCCGGCACCGTCTGGAGCGAGGCGAGCGTCGGCACCAACGGCATCGGTACGGCGATCGCCGACGAGCGCGCCGTCGTCATCCAGCGCGACCAGCATTTCCTCAGTTGCAACACCGGCCTCATCTGTGCGACCGCGCCGATCCGCGATCACTGCGGCCGGGTTGCCGCCGCGATCGACATCTCCACTTGTCGGGAGGACGCCGGAGAGATGGCGATGCTCCTGATGTCGCAGGCGGTGCGGGACGCGGCCGCCCGGATCGAGGCAAATCTCTTCCGTCGCGCATTCAGTGGTGCCCGCATCCTCCTGGTGCCCGCCGATGGCAAGACCAGCCCGGCGCTGCTTGCTATCGACAGGGACGATCTCGTGCTTGGCGCGACCCGGGCGGCGCGTTTGCGGCTCAATCTGGACGACCGGCGCATCGCCGCCGGCGTTCCCGCCGCCGACCTGCTGGACGAATCGGCTGTGGCACAGGGTGCGGATCTTCTCGATGCAGAGCGTGCGGCGCTTCGGCGTGTCCTGTCGCGCGCCAAAGGCAACGTTTCGCTGGCGGCTGATGCGCTCGGCATCAGCCGGGCGACGCTCTACCGGAAAATGAAAAAGCTCTCGATCCATTGACCGGCCGATGCCGGCGCGGCGTTGTTGCCGCGCTGCAGCATGCTTCGTGCCATTCGGCTGTCGCACATCTGAGACACTTGCCCGCCAAGCGCGCTCCGCCTCCCTATCCGTTCGGACCGTTCTGGCGCACCTTCCAATCAGCAGATTGTTGGAGTCTGTTCAGGAGGAGAAATCACATGTTGCATCAGAAAATCGTCGAAAACCCGTTCAAGGAGAAATACGGCAACTTCATCGGTGGCGAATGGCGTGAACCGGTGAGCGGCCGCTATTTCGACAACACCACCCCGGTGACCGGCGGTGTTCTCTGCCAGATCGCGCGCTCCGAAGCCGCCGATATCGAACTGGCGCTCGATGCTGCCCATGCCGCCAAGGACAAGTGGGGCCGCACCTCGACGACGGAACGCGCCAATATCCTGATGAAGATCGCGAGCCGCATGGAAGACAATATCGAGCTTCTGGCGAAGGCCGAGACTTGGGACAACGGCAAGCCGCTGCGCGAAACCATGGCTGCCGACATGCCGCTTGCCATCGACCATTTCCGCTATTTCGCCTCCTGTGTTCGTGCCCAGGAAGGCTCGATCGGAGAGATCGACCACGACACCATCGCCTATCATTTCCATGAGCCGCTCGGCGTTGTCGGCCAGATCATTCCCTGGAACTTCCCGATCCTGATGGCAGCCTGGAAGCTGGCGCCCGCGCTTGCCGCCGGCAACTGCGTCATCTTGAAGCCCGCCGAGCAGACGCCCGCCTCGATCCTCGTCTGGATCGATCTCGTCGGTGATCTCCTGCCGCCGGGCGTGCTCAATATCGTCAACGGCTTTGGCCTCGAGGCCGGCAAGCCGCTCGCCACCAACCCGCGCATCAACAAGGTGGCCTTCACCGGCGAGACCTCGACCGGCCGGCTGATCATGCAATATGCCAGCCAGAACCTCATTCCGGTGACGCTGGAACTGGGCGGCAAGTCGCCGAACATCTTTTTCGCCGATGTCATGGCCGAGGATGATGACTATCTCGACAAGGCGCTGGAAGGGTTTGCGATGTTTGCGCTCAACCAGGGCGAGGTTTGCACATGCCCGAGCCGCGCGCTGGTGCATGAGAAGATCTACGACCGCTTCATGGAAAAGGCGATTGCCCGGGTCGCCGCCATCAAGCAGGGCAACCCGCTCGACATGTCGACGATGATCGGCGCCCAGGCATCGAGCGAACAACTGGAAAAGATCATGTCCTATATGGACATTGGCCGCCAGGAAGGTGCCGAAGTACTGATCGGCGGCGAGCGCAACACGCTGGAAGGTGAATTGGCCGGTGGCTTCTACGTCAAGCCGACCGTGTTCAAAGGCCACAACAAAATGCGCATCTTCCAGGAGGAAATCTTCGGGCCTGTCGTCTCGGTCACCACCTTCAAGGACGATGCCGAGGCGCTCGAAATCGCCAATGACACGCTGTACGGCCTTGGTGCCGGCGTCTGGAGCCGCGATGCCAATCGCTGCTACAATTTCGGCCGCAACATCCAGGCCGGCCGCGTCTGGACCAATTGCTACCACGCCTATCCAGCCCACGCGGCCTTCGGTGGCTACAAGCAGTCCGGCATCGGCCGCGAAACCCACAAGATGATGCTCGATCACTACCAGCAGACCAAGAACATGCTGGTGAGCTACAGCCCAAAAGCACTGGGTTTCTTCTGAGATAGCTCACCTCCCCCTTGAGGGGGGAGGTCGCAGCGCAGCTGCGGGTGGGGGTGACCTATTGGGTTACGCTGAAAGTTGCCCCCACTCCAAACCTCTTGAAGGAAGAAAACGGGCTGATGATGAAAGCGCCTCTCTGGACGACGGCATTCGCGGTTGGATCAACCCACCCCGGACCTACGGTCCGACCCTCCCCCTCAAGGGGAGGGTAGTCCATGACCGACGCCACCGGCGGCCAGCCCCGCGTTCTCGCCACTGAAGCGGCACTCGCCTTCATCAGGGAAATCCAGCACGACCATCCGCATATCCTGTTTCACCAGTCCGGCGGCTGCTGCGACGGCTCGTCGCCCATGTGTTATCCGGCGGATGAATACATCGTCGGCGACAATGACGTGAAGCTCGGCGAGATCGGCGGCGTGCCTGTCTATATCAGCGCCAGCCAGTTCGAGGTCTGGAAACACACGCAACTGATCATCGATGTCGTTCCGGGCAGGGGCGGCATGTTCTCGCTCGACAATGGCCGCGAGCGGCGCTTCCTCACGCGCTCGCGATTGTTCACCGGTGGCGAGGCCTGCGCCATTCCCCTGTCGCGGTGAGCCTTCGCACCGCCGCGCCGCCTGATCAATCGAACAGGCTGGAGACCGATTCTTCCTGGCTGGTGCGGTTGATCGCTTCGCCCATCAGGCTGGCGGTCGAGATGACGCGGATGTTGTGGGCCGATTGCACCGCCGTCGTCGGCTGGATTGAGTCGGTGATCACCAGCTCCTTCAGCTTCGAGGAGGTGACGCGGGCAACCGCGCCGCCGGAAAGCACGCCGTGGGTGATATAGGCCGTGACGCTGGTCGCGCCGTTCTTCAGAAGCGCCTCGGCGGCATTGCAGAGCGTGCCGCCGGAATCGACGATATCGTCGATCAACAGACAGTCCTTGCCGGTGACGTCGCCGATGACGTTCATGACTTCGGACTCGCCGGCGCGTTCGCGCCGCTTGTCGACGATCGCCAGTTGACAGTCGAGGCGCTTGGCAAGCGCGCGGGCGCGCACCACGCCGCCGACGTCGGGCGATACGACCATGACGTTTTCGAGGTTGTAGTTTTCCTTCACGTCACGCGCCAGGATAGGCACGGCGTAAAGGTTGTCTGTGGGAATGTCGAAGAAGCCCTGAATCTGGCCAGCGTGCAGGTCGAGCGTCAGCACGCGGTCGGCGCCGGCCTCGGTGATGAGGTTGGCGACCAGCTTGGCCGAAATCGGCGTGCGCGGACCGGGTTTGCGGTCCTGGCGGGCATAGCCGAAATAGGGGATGACGGCGGTGATGCGGCGGGCTGACGATCGGCGCATGGCGTCGATCATGATCAGCAGTTCCATCAGGTGGTCGTTGGTCGGAAACGATGTCGACTGGACGACGAAAACGTCTTCGCCGCGCACGTTTTCCTGAATTTCCACGAAGATTTCCTGGTCTGCAAACCGTCTGACGGTCGCTTTGCCCAGGGGCAAGTTGAGATAATTGCAGATCGCTTCGGCGAGCAGCCGGTTCGAGTTGCCTGCGAAAACCTTCATCGATGGTCCGCCTGTGCTGGCGCGGGTCGCTACCCACGCAAATTCCGTAAGCCAGCCGGGTCTCGATCGTCCCTAGCCTATGCGCGCTTCATAACGCCCTTGACTTTGAATGCAAGAGGATTGCCGCGTTGCAGCGCGGTTTATCCTAAAAAGTTTTCCATCACGATGGTCGCGCGAGCGAGATTCGACGCCCACAAGTGCGGTATCGCAGGCGTTCGGCAAGACTATCCAGCGTTTTTCGCGCGCCAGTTCAGATATTCGGCGATCGTCCTGGTGGCGATCGTCTGCATCGTTTGCGGCGGCACGACCGACCAGAGATTGGCGGCTGTGGCATCGACCGTGTCCTGGCCCTGGATGCGGTGCAGCCGATTGCCGGAGCCATCGAGCACGTCCCAGACATAGACAACCGTCGTCTTGTCGCCATCCTTCAGCGCCGAGAAATAGCCCTTCAGGATGTGCTGACTGCTGGTATCGGATGCGCTCTTGATCGACAGGCCATGCGAGCGCGCCTCGTTGCCAAGCTGTTTCGACAGAGGCGTGACGGCCTCGACGGGGGCGCCAATGATCGGCAGGAAGCGGATGGTTCCGGCCGTTGTTGCCGGGGCGATTGCTGCTGCCTCCTGCGGCTTTTGGATCTCAGGTGTGTCTTCCTCGGCACGAAGCGGCTCTGCGGATTGCTGTTGTTCGGCCGGGGCGGTTTCGTCGAGAGACGTCGTCTCGGTCGATTCTGCGATGGCGGCACGACGCGAGACTCTCTGCTGCGTCGGGACCTGCCCCTGCTGCAGGCGTCCTGCCTGTGCGTCCAGCGATCCGGCCGGATCGGTATATTCGACGTCGCCCTGGGCGAGAACCGTGCCGGTTGGCCCTTCGACAAACCCCTCCTGTACGGGTGAAGCGAACTGCGTGCTCTGTACCGGTGTCGTCGACTGCGGAGGGACCTCAACGGTCTGCTGCGACATGGCGTCGAGGTCGGACTGGTTGACGGGCGGGGAGCGAAAGGTACCGCCGCCGACATCGACCTGTGGGGTTAGATCATCCATGCTGTTGCAGCCCGAAAGGGCCGCAGCAATTCCAAGGCCTGCAATGAGCATGATCGATTTGCGCATCGTTCTACCGTCCGGTTTCCTCGGGCGACGGAGTGATCAAGGCCCCCACCTTTCTCCGCCTGTCCCGCGAACGGTAGATCAATTTTCCTAAGCAGTTATGAAGTCCAGTCCATAGCGTGACAGAGCCTTCGGCGCCCCCTCCGTGGTCAGGTAGGTCTGGCCGAGCGTCATGGCCGTGCCGCTGTCGCTGTCCATGATGATCATGTGCACGAAAAGAGACATATTGGGCGCGATCTCCTGCGGATTGCCGATGTGGAACATCTGGTGTTCCATCCAGGATGGCGAGAAGCGGGCGCCGAGCGAATAACCGCAGGCATTGAGCCGGTGGCGCGCAAGGCCGCGTTCGTCCATGATCTTCGAATGCATGTCGAAGACGGTGCCGAAGGTGTTGCCGGGCCTGAGGACCATCTCGATCGCCTGAATCGTCTCGCGGCAGGCGCTGTAGAGCTCGCGGTGGCGATTGGTCGGCTCGCCGATGACGACCGTGCGCATCATCGCGGCGTGATAGTGGGCGCTGACGCCTGCCCATTCCAGCGTCAGCTGGTCCTGCGCGTCCAGTGTCCGGCGCCCGGCCTTGTAGCGGCACAGAAGCGCATCGGCGCCCGACCCGATGATGAATTCATTGGCCGGGTAGTCGCCGCCACCGGCAAAGACCGCGCCCTGCATGGCGGCCAGAATGGCGGCTTCGCTGCCGCCTGCGTGGATCAGCGGAAGGGCGGCGTCGAGCGCGTCGTCGGCAAGGCTTGCCGCCTTCTCGACATGGAGGATTTCCGCCGGGGTCTTGATCAGGCGCAGGCGGCTGACCAGCAGCGAGGCATCGACCAGTTCGCCGAAATTCGTCAACTGATGATCGAGCAGGCGGGCGATGCCGCCGGTCATGCCATGCGTGTCGTATTCGATGCCGATGCGCGTGCCGAGCAGGTCGAGATCGCTCAAGAGGTTCTTCAGGTCCATGGTCGGGTCGGCATTGACGCGGTCGACCCAAATCTCGACGCGTTCGATGTTGGAGGTGTGCTTGGCCTGGCGCAGGTCGGCCGAGCGCGTGAGCAGCACCATCGATCCATCTGCCTTCACCACCAGCGTCTGGAAGAAGCAGTAACCGAAGGTATCGTAGCCGGTCAGCCAGTACATGCTTTCCTGCGCGAACAGCAGCATGGCGGCAAGCTTTTCCTCCTTCATCCTGGTCGTCAGCCGCTCAAGCCGGCTCGCGAATTCGTCCTGCGTGAAATGCAGTGCCATGTCATCTCTCCCGAATGGATATTGCAGAGATTTGCCGGCCGTAGTCCGGCTCGCTGCGATGGGTGGTTCGGCGGTAGGAGTAGAAGCGCTCCTCGTCCGCATAGGTGCAAATATCGAGATTTTCCGCCGTGACGCCCGCCTCGGTCAGCCGCTTGATCGTCAGTCCCGGGAGATCGAACATGGCGCGACCTTTGCGCGGCGAGGGGGCAAAGAAGATCTCGTGGCCAGGATCCTTTTCGAGGAACCGCTCGACGAACTCCGAACCGACCTCGTAGTTTCGGCGGCTGATCGAAGGCCCAAGACTGGCGATGATCCGTTCGCGGCGAGCGCCGAGCGAGATCATTGCGCCGATCGTGCTTTCGAGCACGCCGGTCAATGCGCCCTTCCAGCCGGCATGCGCGGCGCCGACGACGCCCGCATGCGCATCCGCAAAAAGAACGGGGCCGCAATCAGCCGAAAGCACACCGATCACCAGACCTGGTGTCGCCGTTGCAAGCGCGTCCGCTGGGACTCGCGTGCCGTTGTAGCTGCCGTCGACGATAACGGCATCCGGCGAATGGACCTGATGCACCGTTGCCAGCTTGTGCGGCCCTGCGCCGAACCAAGCGCTGACACGGGCGCGATTCTCTTCCACGCGGGAGCGCTCGTCATTCGAGCCAAGCCCGACATTCAGGCCTCGATAGATGCCTTCTGAAACGCCACCTGCACGGGTGAAGTAGCCATGTTTTACAGCGTTTCCCGCCCGTTCGGACAGAAGCGGGCTTTGCACGGGCAGGGGCAGGGCATCATCCTTCATCGGTGGTTTCGCCCTTTCGAAATGCTGCAATGCGGTTGGTTCCGCGGGCATATCGGACCTACCGCCCCCGGCTGATTTGGCCGGATGTTGGCCTCAGGGGCCGCCGCTGTCAATCCGTCGAAACGACAGCCGGTGTCGCCGCCGGCTCTGGCCAGCTGCTATTTCTGGAAGGGCACGAGAGCGACATTCGGGCTGCTGACGACGAGGACCTTGAACAGTTCCCCCATCTTTCCTTCGCCGGCACCAGCCAGCCTTTCTGCGTCCGCGCGAATGTTTCCTTGCGTCTCCGTATCCTTGTCGCGGCCGAGCGCTGCGGCGCGTTCGGCAAGGCCCAGCGCAAGCAGAAAGTCGCCCTGATAGGTCAGCCCGTTGATCTGCAGGCCTTCCGTCGCGGCGCGCCGGGCAAGTTGCTCGAAATCGACATGGCTGGTGATATCCGCTTCACCGGGGTGTTTGAGCGGTGGATCGAATTGATGCTCGCGCACCGCCTGCAACGTATCGCCGAGACCTGTCGCGATATGGCCATAGTCGATGATGACTGCCGTCCCGCCGCTTGTCCTGATGCGTTGGCAAAGCGCCGTCATCACGGCGTCACGGGCAGGGGCGATCTCGAAAATGGCGCCTGGCGGGGCGTTTGCGGCGGCTGGCGGCAGGAGACCCGGATCGATGCCGGCGACGCCGGCGGCAAAAGTCAGTTCACCATCGGCATCGAGGCCGACAAGCCTTTCTCGGAACCCTTGCGCAGTCTTGACGAACTGGCGGATGGGAACGGCATCGAACAACTCGTTGGCCGCCAAAAGCAGAAAACCGTCCGGCAGCGTATCGAAACTGTCGTGCCAGGAAATCTTGAACTTGTGCGCGACCAGCGTCTGGCTCTGGACCTTCTGCAGCCGCTCACTGGTTTCCACCAGATGGACATTGGCGGCCTCGTAGAGTGCCGGCGACAGTTTGGCGATGACGCGCATGATGTCCGCCATCATCGTGCCGCGGCCCGGGCCGATCTCGGCGATGTTGACCGGCGTCGGCTCGCCGTGCCGCTGCCAGGCCTGGACGAGGAAGATGCCCATCATCTCGCCGAACAACTGGCTGATCTCCGGCGCCGTGATGAAGTCTCCCGACCGGCCGAAGGGTTCGCGTGTCTTGTAGTAGCCGTGTTCCGGGTCAGCCAGGCAGAGCGAGAAATAGTCGGTCACGCTGATCGGGCCGTTGGCGAGAATGATGGCCTTGATCTTTTCTGCAAGAAGCGTCGTCATGCGGCCCTCTCACGCGGTTGCAGCACTTGCGCGGCGCGCGCGTGCAATCGCCCAGAGGCCGATGAAGACCATCGGCAGCGACAGAAGCATGCCCATGGTGAGCCAGCCGCCGAGGAGGTAGCCGATCTGCGCATCCGGCTCGCGGAAGAATTCGACGAAGATGCGGGCGAGCCCGTACCCGGCGACAAAGACGCCGCAGACCAGGCCCGGCGTTTTGAGGGCGTGGCGGCGGTAGATCATCACGGCAAGAACGGTCAGGAGGACGAGGCCCTCGAGTGCGGCCTCATAGAGCTGGCTCGGGTGGCGGGCAAAGGGACCGCCGGTCGGGAAGACCACCGCCCAGGCCATGGACGACAGCCGGCCCCAGAGTTCGCCGTTGATGAAATTGGCGATCCGCCCGAAGAAAAGGCCGATCGGCACGACGGCCGAAACGATGTCGAAAAGGCTCCAGACGGCAATTTTGTTGCGGTGGGCAAACAGGATCATCGCGATCATCGTGCCGAGCAAGCCGCCATGAAAGGACATGCCGCCGTTCCAGATTTCCAGCGCCCGGATCGGGTTCTGCAGAACCCTTGCGAGATCATAGAAGAGAATATAGCCGATGCGCCCGCCGCCGACGATGCCGGCAGCGACCCAGAGCAGGAAATCATCGAGCTGGGCTTCGGTGATGGCCGGCGTCTCATTGCGCCACAGGGCCGTATTGCGAGCCAGCCTGCGGGCATATTGCCAGCCGATCAGAATGCCCGCCACATAGGCAAGGCCGTACCAGTGGATCTGCAATGGGCCAATGGAGATCAGTACCGGATCGATATCCGGGAACGGCATGATCGAGAAGAGTGTCGGTATTGTTTCCAAGGTCTTGCTTCAGCCCGGTTCGTTGTTTTGGCGGAACATGGGCTCCCGGGGAGAGGTGGTCAAGCCGCGTTTGGCGAAGGAAAGGCGGTCATCCCGGTATTTTTCCTTGCATCGGCCCGCCCGTCCTCCTACCTCCTCTCTCAAGCCTGCAATGGCAGGTAATGGACGCGAGGACGGAGACCGAGACGATGAGTACAGGCACAAACCGCATTCTGGATGACTTCGCCAAGCTGATGACGGACGCTGCCGGCGCCGCTCAGGGCGTGCGGCGTGAGATGGAAACCGTCTTCCGTGCGCAGGGCGAGCGCCTGCTGAATTCGATGGACATCGTCAAGCGCGAGGAGTTCGAGGCGGTCAGGGAGATGGCCCTGAAAGCGCGCGAGGAGAACGACGCGCTTCTGGCCCGGATCGCGGCGCTCGAAGCGCGCCTGTCCGAGGCCGGAAAATAAAGATTCGAGGGCGGTGCTGGTTGCGCCGCCGCTTTTTTCTCGCCTTTGGCGCGTGCGTCCCGGACCGGCACAATGCGCCTGTCCTCAACTGCGGTCTCAACAGCATTTTTCATAAATTTTTCACCCTGTGGACACTGCCAAAAAATGCTTACGGCAGAGTCGCTTATGAACCGGCGCTGAATCAATTTGAGAGAGCCTATCCACAACCGCCGGCGCTATTTTTCGTGCTGGGGGCTTTCATGCGGACTCCGGCATTATACACTGATTTTAAATGATGATTCGAAACGGATCACGCAAGCTCCAGACAGGGTACATCAGTCAGGATAGTCGTGTTTCCGGCAATCATAAGTGTTCGTTTCTGGTGTTTGAGTTTGCAGCCTTCGTGTGTGAGCGCGACGACGCATGCCTGCACTGGGACTTTTGGGGTGATGCATGAGCCTGATGGAACTGGAACTTGAGCGCCAATCGAACCCGGTCGACATGATCGAGTTCGTCGCAGCCAACAATGATTGGAGTTTCGAACGCTCAGGCGAAGACGAGATCGCCATGTCGGTTGAGGGCAAGTGGACCGACTATCATGTTTCCTTCTCCTGGATGGAGGAATTCGAGGCGCTGCATCTCGCTTGCGCCTTCGACATCAAAGTTCCCGAAAGCCGTGTCAACGAAGTGATCCGGCTGCTTTCCCATATCAATGGCCAGGTGCTGATGGGGCATTTTGATCTCTGGCGCCAGGAAGATGTGGTAATCTTCCGCCAGTCGCTTCTGCTTGCCGGCGGTGCCGAGCCAACCAACCAGCAGGTGGAGGTGCTTTTGTCCAGCGCGCTCGAAGCCTGCGAATCCTATTTCCAGGCCTTCCAGTTCGTCGTCTGGTCCGGCATCGATGCGCAGAGCGCGGTCGAGGCGGTGATGTTCGAAACTGTCGGAGAGGCATGACGATGAGCATGAATGCTTCAGGACCAATCGTCCTTATCGGCGCAGGCAACATGGGCGGCGCCATGCTTGCCGGCTGGCTGAAAAGCGGCATTGCGGGCTCCAATATCCTCGTCATCGATCCCGGCCCTGCGCCGGCCATGGCAAAGCTGATCGCCGACAATGGCGTACGCCACGAAACCACAGCATCTGCAGACCTGAAGGCCGGCGTTCTTTTCCTCGCGGTCAAGCCGCAGATGATGGCAACGGTGCTGCCGCCGCTCAAAGATCTTGTCGGGTCCGAGACGGTGGTCGTTTCGGTTGCCGCGGGTACGACCCTCTCTTTCATGCAGTCTCATCTCGGCGAGGCCGCCATGGTGCGTGCCATGCCGAACACGCCGGCGATGATCGGCCGCGGTGTCACCGGCGCCTTTGCCAACGCAGCCGTATCCGCGACACAACGCGACCTCGTGCACAATCTCTTGAAAGTCAGCGGCCCGGTCGAATGGGTCGAAACCGAAGCCGATATCGATGCCGTCACGGCCGTATCGGGCAGCGGCCCGGCCTATGTCTTTTATCTCGTCGAGTGCATGGCGGAAGCCGGCCGCAAGGCCGGTCTTCAGGCGGACCTCGCCATGCGGCTTGCGCGGGAAACCGTCGCGGGGGCTGGTGAACTTTTACACCAGTCCCCCGATGACGCTTCGAAACTGCGCCAGAACGTGACGTCCCCGGGCGGAACGACGGCCGCGGCCCTCTCCATACTCATGGCCGATGACGGCATGCAGCCGCTGTTCGACAAGGCGATTGCCGCAGCCCGCAAACGGGCGGAAGAACTTGCGGGATAATTCGGGATTTCCCTTATGACCGAGACCATCGCCTATGCCGATTTCGAGCGCGTCGATATTCGCGCCGGCACCATCGTCGAGGCGTCTCCCTTTCCCGAGGCGCGCAAGCCCGCCTTCAAGATCGTCATCGATTTCGGTCCCGAGATAGGGCGCAAGAAATCGTCGGCACAGATCACCGTTCACTATACGCTGGAAAGTCTGATCGGCCGTCAGGTGCTCGGCGTCGTCAACTTTCCGCCGCGCCAGATCGGCCCGTACCGCTCGGAAGTCCTGACGCTTGGCTTCGAGGATGAAAACGGCGACATTGTTCTTACCGCCGTGGACAGACCGGTGCCGAACGGCAAGAAGATGCTGTAGGGATTTTATCCATGGACATGAACGCCGTCCGTGAGTTCGTCCGCGTCACCTGCCTGCGCGACGCCGCCGCAGTTGCGGGCGATTGGTCGGCGACGCACGTTGTCTCGCTTCTCGATCCGGAACTGGCCGATGAGTTCGTCCCGCGTATTTGCGGCGCAACGCACCATGTCGTGCGGCTGCGCGATCAGGAAAACGCGCTGGCCACCGGCCATTTTCCTGAAATGATCACAAGCTTTTTCGACCTAGTGCTTCCCGCCATCGAGCAGCATGACAGCCGCATCCTCGTCCATTGCCATGCGGGCGTCAGCCGTTCCACCGCCTTCGCCTATGGCATCATCGCCCACCGTTTCGGTGCGGGCTGCGAAGTCGAGGCTTTCGAGGCGCTCCTGTCGATCGTCAACAAGCCCTGGCCCAACCGCCGTATCATCGAGATCTTCGATGCGCACTGGCAGCGGCAAGGGCGGCTTCTTGCGCCGCTGGACGCGATGCGGGCGCGCCACCCCAAGCGCATCGACGCCTGGCACCGTTTCAACGCGCGGCGCGGAATGACCGGCGGTTATTCGCGGTGACTGCGAATTCGCACCTTGCAGGAACAGATTTGACAAGCCATACTCTGTCCATACAATAGGGTATGCCGAAATTCCTTTGGAGCATCGAGAAAAATCGCGCCCTGAAGGAGCATTCGGACAGGCATATCTGTTTTGAGGACGTCGTTGCCGCGATCGATGCCGGTGGCCTACTGGATGACATCGAGCATCCAAACCGTGAAAAGTACCCGAACCAGCGGATGCTCGCGGTTCTGTTCTCTGGGTACGTGTATGCCGTTCCTTATGTGCAGGACGCGAACGGCAATCTGTTTTTGAAGACGGCGTTTCCGAGCCGAAGGCTCAGGCAGATTTATATGTCAGGAGAAAGTGATGTCGAAGAAGCCTGAAATCGGCGCTTACATCGATGACGAGGAAGCTGGGCTGATCGAAGCCTTGGAGAATGACAAGGGGCTTCCTGCCAGCGTGCTGACGGCTGATCGCCGGAAGGAACTGGAGGCCATGGCGCGGGCGGCATTCAGTGACGATCGTGAAAAGATTTCCTTGCGCGTCTCAAAAGGCGATCTCGCGCGGCTGAAGTCGCGCGCCCTGCAGGAAGGCATCCCCTATCAAACGCTGATCAACTCCATCATCCACAAATATGTGTCCGAGTAACTGTTTGCTATAGATGTTGCCGATCACGCCGGCACCCGCACGGTCGCCCTCAACCCACCCAATGGGCTATCCGACAATATAACATTGCCGCCGTGGCTGCGGGCGATGTCGCGGGCGATGGCGAGGCCAAGGCCGGTTCCCGAACTGTCGAGATTGCGCGCTTCGTCGAGCCGGAAGAATGGCTTGAAGACGTCGTCGCGCGACGATTCGGGAATGCCGGGGCCATCGTCGTCGACGGTGACGGTGATCCATTTCGTGCTGTGCTTGGCGTCGATATGGACGGTGTCGGCATAGCGATAGGCATTCGAGGCGAGGTTGGCGACCAGCCGGGTGAAGGCATTGGGGCGTACGCGCACATTGTCGTCGCCCTCGACCGCGGTCGTCACGGTCTTGCCCTGCAGTTCGGCTTCCAGCGTCAGCCGGTTCATCAGGTCGTGCAGCTTCAGTTCGCCGACGTCTTCCTCGGCCTCGCCGCGCGCAAAGGCGAGATATCCTTCGAGCATGCTCTGCATGTCCTCGACGTCCTGGTTGAGGTTATCGAGATCGGCGTTATCGCCGGCAAGCGCCAGTTGCAGCTTGAAGCGGGTGAGAATGGTGCGCAGGTCGTGGCTGACGCCGGTCAGCATGGCGGTTCGCTGCTCGATCTGGCGTTCGATGCGCTCGCGCATCTGGATGAAGGCGAGGCCAGCACGGCGGATTTCGTCGGCGCCGCGAGGCGAAAAATCGTCGATCTTCTGGCCCTTGCCGAAACTCTCCGCCGCCTTGGCAAGTGCCAGAATCGGCCGGATCTGGCCGCGCAGGAAGAGGATGGCGATGGTCAAAAGCACCAGCGAGGCGCCGACCATCCAGACGATGAAGATATGCGTATTCGAGGCGTAGGCCTGGCTGCGGCGGGCATAGACGCGAAGGATGCGTTCGCCGTCGAGCTTGATGCGGATTTCGACGAGATCGGAATCGCCGACCGTATCGATCCAGAAAGGACGGTGGATCTGGCGGGAGATCTCCTCGCTGAGAATCTGGTCGAGAATCTCGAAGAAAGGTTTCGGACGCGGCGCGGGCAATTCGCCGTCCGGCTCAATGGAGATGTTGAGGTCCAGCTTTTCCCGGGCGATCCGCACGATCGTCGGATAGTCGCTTTCCGGCATGGCATCGATCAGGTCGATGACCGCGGCGACATCGCTGGTTACGGCTGCCGACAAACGCTGGGTGACAAGCTGCCAGTGACGTTCCATGAACACAAAGGCAACGACCGACTGCAACAGGACCATGGGAATGATGACGATCAGCAGCGAGCGGGCGTAGAGCCCCATCGGCAATTGCCGCCGCAGCCAGCGCACGACACGATTCCAGGTGGTGTCCCCCGTTTTCGTCCGATAGCGCCGCAGGATATCAAAACTTGCCATGAGAACTCAGCCGGGTCATTTCGCTAGTCCACGCTCAGCCGATAGCCGATGCCGCGCACCGTCTGCAGCCAGACGGGGTTTGAGGGGTCGTCCTCGATCTTGCGGCGCAGACGGTTGATCTGCACGTCGATGGTTCGTTCGCCGACCTCGGCGTCGTCGCTCACCAGTTCATGGCGTGGAATGGTTTCGCCGGCACGCTGGGAGAACAGCATCATGATTTCCTGCTCCCGGTCGGTGAGGCGGATATGGTCCGCGCCCCGGCGCAATTCCTTGCGCACGACGGAGAAGGTGAAGGGGCCGAAAATCACCTGTTCGATCTTCGGGGCCTTGGCGGGAGCGTTGCGCCGCAGGATATTGTTGATGCGCAGCACCAGTTCGCGCGGATCAAAGGGCTTGGGCAGATAGTCGTCGGCGCCGGCCTCCAGGCCCTCGATGCGGGCATTTGATTCCGCCAGTGCCGTCAGCATGATAACCGGCACGGTCTTGATCTTGCGCAGGCTCTGGGTCAGCGAAATTCCGGTTTCACCGGGCATCATCACGTCAACGATCAACAGGTCGTAATCGATGCCCTCGAGCTTGCGGCGCGCCTCGCCGGCGTCCGCCGCCGTGGTCACGCGAAATCCCTTTTCCATCAGGTAGCGGTTCAGAAGATCGCGGATGCGGCGGTCGTCATCGACCACCAGAAGATGGGCGGCATCGTCGTCGATCCTCGGCGTCTTTGTCATTTCTCGTATGCCCTGTCCTGTCGCTGCCGGCTCGGCAAGCCGGGATTTCAGTTTTCGTCGGCGGTCTTCATGCCGGCAAGGAAGCGCTTGATCGTGTCGCGGGCGCCGGGGCCGGATTTGGCCAGGGCTTCGGCTATGCGCCGCGACTGTGGCTCGGCCAAGGCCCTTGCCAGCGTCTTGCCTTCCTTTGTTGTATAGAGCTTGCGCTGCCGGCGGTCCTCCGGTCCGGCAACTTGGTGAATATACCCTGAATCGATGAGCTGTTTCAAAACACGGGCAAGACTCTGCTTGGTGATCCTCAACGTGTCGAGCAGATCGGCAACGGTCATGCCGGGTTCGCGGTCGACGAAGTGCAGCACGCGGTGATGCGCCCGCCCGAAGCCGCGTTTTTCGAGAATCACGTCCGGATCAGAGGTGAAATCCCGATAGGCGAAGAAGAAGAGCTCGATGATTTCAAAATCCACTGCGTCCGTCTTGTCTGTCCCGGCCGGAGAGATATCCCCATCGGCCTTCTGGTTCGGCTGTCCTGCCACGCCGTCATTTCCTTTCAATTTCAACGCACTTTGCGAAACTTTCGAAAAAATACGTCAGCAATATTGACATATTTTTTCGCCATTTGTAAGCGTCTTTACCTCAGTAGGGCGAACATTCGACGCTGGCCTGTCCCTGAAGATAGGCCGTGCCGCTCTGATCGCCAATCCAAAATCACCAAAACTGATTTTCCTCGCTTCAGTTTGACGGTAAAACTGAAACAGGAAAGACAATCAACGCAAAGAATGGCGTTTACGCGCCGGAGGATGAGACGATGGCAGCAGTTCCCTTTGATCAGTTGGACGGTCAGATCTGGTTCAACGGTGAATTCGTCAATTGGAAGGACGCAAAGATCCATGTGCTTACGCATGGCTTGCATTATGCCAGCGCTGTCTTCGAAGGCGAGCGCGCCTATGGCGGCCGCGTCTTCAAATTGACCGAGCACAATCAGCGTCTGCACAAGTCGGCCGAAATCCTCGGCTTCACGGTGCCTTATTCGGTCGAGGAACTGGATGCGGCAACGATCGAGCTTCTCAAGCGCCAGGGCTTCGCCGATGCCTATGTCCGGCCGATCGCCTGGCGCGGCTCAGAATCGATGGGGGTCTCGGCCCAGAACAACCGCATCAATGTCGCCATCGCCATCTGGCAGTGGGGCAGCTATTTCGATCCGGCCGAAAAGCTCAAGGGCATTCGCCTCGACATCGCCGAATACCGCCGCCCGGACCCGAGGACCGCACCCTGCGCCTCCAAGGCCGCCGGTCTCTACATGATCTGCACCATCTCCAAACATGCCGCCGAGGCCAAGGGCTATGCGGATGCGATGATGCTCGACTATCGCGACCAGGTCGCAGAAGCGACAGGCGCCAACATCTTCTTCGTCAAGGATGGCGTCATCCACACGCCGACACCAGACTGTTTCCTCAATGGTATCACGCGCCAGACGGTCATCGAACTTGCCCAGCGCCGCGGCTATGAGGTGGTCGAGCGGGCGATCATGCCGGAAGAACTCGCAGGCTTCACCGAGTGCTTCCTGACCGGATCGGCCGCCGAAGTGACGCCGGTCTCGGAGATCGGTCCCTATAGGTTCAGGCCGGCTACGATTTCCGAGACGCTGATGAACGACTACACGAAGGAAGTCTATCCGGTGGCCGCTACCGCCGAGTGAACCCTGGCGGGGCTGCTGCGCGGAATTGAGAAGGGCGGCCTCCGAGCCGCCTTTCTTGTCGGTGCCAGCACGCTGAACACGCCGCTGCTGCGTGTGACGATCACCCGTATTGTCAACCCGGCAGCGGCCGCTTCTTCATACGGCATCCGAACAGAAGATCGCTGGCAGGACCGCCACGCGCGCCGCCCCACGCGTGGCGAAACGGCGCATTCTGCCGGTGTTCCCCATGGAACTGAGAAAATCAGGACAATGCAAAATACTGCAGTTGTTCCGCTTTTGCCGGAACCATTCGCGCAACGGCGGGGTTTAGACGCCAACGGGAGGATATTCAGATGCAAGAGGATATTGCTCAGGATTCGTATTCGACCGCGCGTCAATTGCGCCCGGTCGTCATCACGGTTATCGCCGCCAAGCTTGCGGTCTTCGCTCTGTTGATGACCACGGTCAACTTCCAGCCGCCATTGCCGGCAGCCATTGAAGTTGCCGAAGCGCGCTAAAGCGATTTGTCTGGTCTGGCGGTCGCCGCGCCGCTGATCACGCAAAGCGGTTCCGTGCGATTGGCCGTTTCCATTGCATCGTGTCCGTCCTATATGCTTCGCAACACAGTTTGACAGCGAGGCGGCATGCTACAGGCGGGCATCATTCCGGTTACTCATTTTCAGCAGAATTGCACGGTTCTGTTCGACAGCGAAACCAAGGAGGGCGTGATCGTCGATCCGGGCGGCGACGTTGACGTCATCCTGCAGACTATCAAGGAAAACGGCATCAGTTTGAAAGCGATCTGGTTGACCCACGGCCATATCGATCATGCCGGCGGCGCCAAGGAGCTCAAGAACGCCCTGAACCTCGATATCATCGGACCGCACAAGGACGACAAGCCGCTGCTCGAAAGGCTCGAGGCGCAGGCGGAAAAGTACGGGCTGGCGATGAAGGTCGAGAACGTGCTGCCGGACCGGTGGCTGGAGGAGGGAGATACCGTTTCCTTCGGCGATCACGTCTTCGAGGTGCTGCATTGCCCAGGCCATGCGCCCGGCCATGTCGTCTATTTCAACCGCAAACAGGGTTTCGCCCATGTCGGCGACGTGCTGTTCCATGGCTCGATCGGCCGCACCGATCTGCCAGGCGGCAACCACCAGCAACTCCTTGATTCGATTCGCGACAAGATCCTGCCGCTCGGCGATAACGTCGGCTTCATCTGCGGCCACGGGCCAGGGGGGCAGATCGGCGAGGAGCGCCGCACCAATCCCTACCTTCGCGGCCTGTAGGCGACGCCGGGGACGGCGCCGCAGCGGTTTCAAAGTGCTACAGCGTCCTTTGTGCGCCAGGTTTGACGCGCGGCGTTGTATCGAGACGACAAAAAAGGCACGTGCCGATCGGCACGTGCCTTTTTTGTGAAGTCACATTGCGGTTTTAGCCGGCCCTGCAGAAATACTCCCTGCCGTCATAACCGACGAAGGTGCCGGACTGGGAGTCGAACGAGCGGTAGCGCTGCGAGCAATAGCGGTACCAGCCGGGTGTCCATGGCTCCAGTTCGCCGTACGTTTCGACCACCACGGGGCGGGCGCGGCGATAGACCGGGCGCGGTTCGTAATATTCCGGCTCCGGGTCGACATAGACCCGCTCCTGGTAGCGCGGCTGGCTGGCAATGGCGCCGCCGATGATCACGCCGGTGGCAAGTCCGAGAGCGCCGGCCGCAACGGCATCGCCGCGGTGATGGTGGCGGCGGCCCCAGTCTCCAGCCTGCGCGGACGTGACTGTCGGGATGACAGTCGCCGCGGTGGCAAGGGCAAGAACGGCGGCTTTGATACACTTGTTCATTGTTTCGATCCTGTTTTGGGTCGGATAGTTTTAGTTCCTGATGATGAAAACAGGATATTGTGGCGAAACTGAACGCAGGGTGAATGAAAAAACCCGGCAGCAAGGCCGGGCTTCAACTGAATCTGTTTGCAGCAGCTCGGCAGCTTAGCCCGAGACCTGCAGGTTAACCGCCTTCGGGCCTTTGCCGCGGCGATCCGGTTCCGTGTCGAAGCTGACCTTCTGATTTTCCGACAGTCCATTCAGGCCTGAGGCCTGCACTGCGGAGATATGCACGAAGATGTCGGCGCCCCCGTTATCGGGTTTGATGAAGCCAAAGCCCTTGTCGGTGTTGAAGAATTTAACAATGCCAGTCTCGGCCATGCGTCAGGTCCTTTTTCCTCTGCCCGGATGCGGCGGGCAGCATTACAATGTTTGCCCATGGGGCGTGCGGCAGGCAGTTCTCGACTATGAGGAAAGGGTCCTGTAATTGCAGCCAGCCATCGAACACTGTCTTTGTCCGACTGCCCGGTACATTTTGCGTGCCCGGCGCGCGTTATTTAAAGGTCTTCCCGTGTTCGCAGATTGCCCGAACCCGATAAGCTTGCTGTGTTTATTTTAAATTGGCAAGCAAAAGTTTTTTGGAACAAGTGTGCTGATTTGGTTTGTTCAAAAAGCAATCAACTGCCGAAAAATATGATTTTTCTACGGATATATTGCAAGCTATTGAAAATATTACGATTTATGCTGATCTGCTCGCTTTTTGAGCTGTTTGCGGCATGATATGTCGCAGAATGCCAAGGTCTCACGGTCCACTCGGGAAGTTTCGCCAAATATTAGCCTGCTCGAAAAACCGGACATTTCCCCGAGATGGCACCGCCGTTATTCCGAAAAGGAATGCGCGTAAAAATCACGCTCCGGCGGCAACGGCTTTCGCCTTCATCAGTTCAGGTATGATCTCCACGATCAGCATGGCCGCGAAAATGATCGCGCAGCCGACATAGCCGAGCGGGGTGATCGTTTCTCCGAGCAGCAGGACGCCGAACAGAGCGGCAAACAGTGCTTCGCTCGACAGGAAGATCGCCGCCTGCGGCGCGGTCGTATAGCGCTGGCCGACCACCTGGCAGATGAAGCCGATGCCGCTGGAAAAGAAGCCGGCATAGAGGATCTCCGGCAGCGCGTTCGCCACGGCGGTAAGATCAAGCGGCTCGAAGAGGGCGCCGGCTGTGCAACCGAGCACGGCACAGACTGCGAACTGCGTCATCGACAGGGCCATCGGCCGGCCGGTGCTGCCGGCAAAGATGCCGACGAGCATGAGCTGGATGGCCCAGAACATCGCGCAGACAATCGTCAGGACATCGCCGCTCGTGAGGCGCGCCAGCTCGCCGCCGCTCAGGAGGAAAATTCCAAGTGTCGCCATGAAGGCCGCCGGCCAGATGACCCAGTGGGGCTTCCTACGCAGGAAGATGACGGTCAGCATCGGCACGAAAACGACGTAGAGTCCGGTGAGGAAACCCGAATTGGTGACGCTGGTCGTCAAAAGGCCGACCTGCTGGGTCGTGGCGCCGGCAAAGAGAGCAAGCCCGATCCAGATAAAGTTGCGGATGCTCGATTTCGGCATCGGCCCGCGTGCCTTGCGGGTTTCCCAGAGCGCCAGCGGTGCAGCGACCACCGTGGCGATGACAAAGCGCAGGCCGATGAACCAGAGCGGGCCGATCGCATCCATCGCCGTCGATTGCGCGACGAAGCCCGCGCCCCAGACGGCACCGGAAAACAGCAGGAAGAGATTGGCCTGGATACGGGTCACGATGCGGTTCCTGAAGCCGCGACACGGGAACGCCGCACGTCGGAACGATAGGCAGGCGCGGCAGAGATGCGGATTGGTCCGGCGATCTGGTAGCAGTTGCATCGAATTCGGGCAAGTGCGCCGCTTGAGGCGAAAAGTAGCGCCCTTCAGCTTTTTTTGTCCACCGCGGAGACGCGCAGCAGCGCCCCATCGTCGGTCACCATCAGGACCGCGCCGTCGGGCGCTACCTTGACGTCGCGGATACGGCCGAATTCACCCTCGAACAGGCGTTCCTCCGAGATGATGCTGCCGCTTTCATCCCGTTCCAGCCGCGCCAGCAGCTGGTATTTCAGCGCCGATACCAAGAGATCGCCCTCCCATTGCGGGAACATCGCGCCGTGATAAACGTCGATCGCGCCCGGTGCTATGGACGGATCCCAATAGTAGAGCGGCTGCTCGTAGCCTTCCGCTGCCTGGCCGACGCCAATCTCGGCGCCGGAATAGTCCTTGCCATAGGTGATGACCGGCCACCCGTAGTTCTTGCCCGGCTGCGGCGCGTTGACCTCATCGCCGCCGCGTGCACCATGCTCGACGGTCAGCAACTGGTGATCCTTCGGGTCGATGACGATGCCCTGCGGATTGCGATGTCCCTTCGACCAGACTTCCGGAAGCCCGGCCTTGCCGTCCTTGTAGGGATTGTCCGCGGGGATGCTGCCATCCGGGTTGATGTGCAGGATCGAGCCCGCATGGTCACGCATGTCCTGTGCCCGATCCCGCTCGCCGCGATCGCCGATGCCGAAGAACAGGCTGCCGTCGGAGGCAATCGCGATGCGCGATCCGAAATGCTGGCCCTTGCCGGTGAATTTGTTCATCCGGAAGAGTTCCTTGACGCCGGTCAGGTCCTTTGCGTCCTTTGAAAGCACGCCACGCACGATTGCCGTTCCATAGCGGCCCCCATCCGCAACCGCCATCGACAGGAAGATCGTGCGGTTGGCTGCGAAATCGGGATCAAGCGCGACATCGAGAAGTCCGCCTTGCCCTTGGCGCGCGCTCTTCGGAACGCCACGGATCGGCGCGGATGCTTTGCCGTCGCGAATGATGCGAAGAGTGCCGCCAAGCTCGGTGATGATGAAGCCGCCGTCCGGCATCACTTCGACGGACCAGGGATTGTCGAGGCCGGAGGCAAGCGTTTCGACCTGAACAGATACCTTCTCGGTCGAATACTGCGGCTCGTCGGCGGCGAGAGAAGGGCTTGCGAAAAGGATCACCGCCAGGCCGGCGGACGTAAACAGGTTTTCAAGCATCGTCTTCATCCCGGCCTCCATTCGTTACGCAGAATAGCTGGGGTCGAGCACGAAGGGATCAAGGCCGATCAAAAGGTTTTTACCGGCAGTTGGACGGGGCGACGAAGCGCCGAGAGCTTCGATTGCGGCGCATCGGAAACAAGCTCCGCTTGGACGATGTAGCGCAGGGGACCCTGCTCGGTCGCATCGAACGGCCAGCAGGTGGCAAGCGCCAGATTGCGGCCGGGTGCATCCGCGTTGATGCCGCTCTCGTCCCAGCGGGCGATCCGGCCCGGGCCGGCGCGGAATGTCAGGTTCGTTCCGTCCTTGCGGGTGATCACCAGAAGATCGCCGGGCCTGACGTCCTTCAGCCAGCGGAAATGCGTGTCGCGATGGGCGGCTACTACGGAGGTGCCGAGTTCGCCCGGCGCCGGCGTGTTGGCGAGCCGCGCCGGACCGAAGGCCAGCGCCTCGCCGCTGGCGCCGGACAGCACGATCGCGGTCTTGCCGATGCGGAGCGCGGTGATCTCCGCCTCGGTCGAGAAATCGGCCCAGGGCCAGGGTTTGACGTTGGTCTCGCCATGCAGCTGCGCCTCGAAGCTTCGCTTCAGCAGGACCTGCGACACCTCGGCCTTGGTCTTCATGTAGAACCCCTTGCCGACCAGCATCAGGCCAGCGATCGCGACGAGGGAAATGCCCGCGAGCACCAGTGTTTCCAGCATGTTGAGGCGCGCCAGAAAGCCGCTGCGCCCGTCGAGTGTCTGTTTATTGGACACGGCTGCGTGCCTCCAGGATCAGGCCGCGCATCTGCCAGCGCCACAGGCCGAAGGTTGAGGCCGCCATCACGGCGATGGCCAGCAGCATCAGGCCGATCAGGATATACCGGTCGGCGAGTGTTGCGGTCTGGGGCAGGTTCACCTGATTGCCCGCTTCCGCGATCAGGCTGGCGGCACGCGCCGTCGGCGCGGCGGCCATCCGGTCGGCGACCAGCATCGCCTGTTCTTCGGCCTGTTCAAGCGTGGCTTTGCGTTGACCTTCCAGAAGCGTCTTCTCGCCGAACACCTTCTCGAAATCCCACCCCTGCGGCAAGTTGAGCGGCACGTCGGTGCTGGCAACAGGCTCGCCCGCCGGACGCGACGGCGTCACGTCGATGGCAACCAGGCTGGTGACTCGCGAAACAAGGTGATGGGCAAGCGCTACCGTCTCGATCTGCTTGTCGAGCACAGCTTGGTCGTTCACCGCATAGGCGTTTGCCTCAAGATCGTCGATCTTGCGCCGCGCCCAGAGCTTGGCAATGCCCTTACCTTCGGACGCCTTGGCGATGTCCATCTCGACACGCCAGGGCTGGTCGCCGGTCTTGCCGGTGATCTGCAGCTTGCCCGCGGGTGCCGCACCGTCAAGCTGTGCGGTCAGCACCACCGGCTCGCCGCGATAGAGGTCCGGCATCGGGTTCGGCGTAATATCCAGCGCATTCGCGCCGTCGAAGGTGACGGCGATGTCTGTCATCGCCGGGTTTTCCAGCTTGTCGAACAATTCGCCCATGCGGGCGGCCACCTGGTCTTCCGAGCCGATCAGCGTGAAGGTGCCGCGGCCGCGTTCGGCGGCTTTGGTCATGAAGTGGGTGTTGGGAGCCGAGCCGATCCCGACGGTGAAGACACGGGCGTCGCCGCGGTTCCTCGATATCTCCTCGAACAATTGCGCCTCGTTGCCGATCGCGCCATCGGTCAGAAATACGACCTGCCGCAACGCGCCCGGCTCGATCGGTCCCTGGGTGCGAAGGGCTGCCTCCAGCGCCGGCAGCATCTCCGTACCGCCCTCGGCCGCCAAGCCGCGCACGAACGCGATCGCATCTTCGCGCTTGTCCGGCGTCGCCTGCACGAGGGAGGGAAAATGCACACTCGTCGTGTCATCGAAGCGGATGACGTTGAACCGGTCTTCCGGCCGCAGCTTGGAGATGGCAAGCGCCAGGCTTTCGCGCGCCTGTTCGATCGATTTGCCGGCCATCGAACCGGAATTGTCGATGACGAAGACGACTTCGCGTTTCGGCGTCGTTTCCGTTGCCGCCTCGTCGGCCGGCGGCGTCACGAAGCCGAGCAGATAAGTCTTGCCGTCAATCGTCTGGCGGAAGAGCCCCGCATGCGGCGCCTTGCCGGCTGCTGCCTGCCAGCTCAGCTCGAAATCCCTGTCGGCCGGTACGCCGCCATTCTTTAGGGTGATCTTGCGTGCCATGTCATCGACCGTCTGGACATCGGTCTCGTGGAACGACGTGGTGACGGTGCCAATCGGGAAGCCGGCATTGAGGTTGACTGTCAGCGTTACCGGATTGATCTTTGCATTCTCCGCCGGATCGAGCACGGGGGCCGTGATCTTGTCGCGATCCGGTACAGGATCGCGGACCGCATAGCCGGAATTGGGATCGAGATCGACGGTCTCAACGATCGGATCCGGATTGTAGCGCGGCGCGACAACCATCGGGAACCGCAGCGAGAATTCGCCGCCCGATTGATGCACGCTGCTCTGATATTCGATCTGCACGATGATGGTTTCGCCCGGGCCTATATTGGCGACCTGGTTGGTGAAGATGTTGGGGCGCTGCTGCTCCAGAAGCGCTGTCTTCTTGCCGGCGGCCTTGGCTTCCTCATAGACCTTGCGCGCTTCCTCGCGGGCTTTGATCTCGCCCTCGATGAAGCGGTCGCCGATCTGCATCTTCAACGTATCGACAGCGGCGTTTTCCGGCAGCGGGAAGACGTAGGTGCCCTCGACCCAGCCCTTGCTCGGGTTCTGGAACCGCTGCGTGACGCGGGTGCGCAGGATCGGGCCGTTGACGTCGATCTGAACGTCGGTCGCCAGCCGGGGTGCCTCGACGAAGGAGCCGGGTTCCTTGGATGGGAAGAGCAGGGCACCGGTGCCCATGTCGTTGGGGCGTACATAGCCGGCGAAATGCTGCGGTCGGTCCTGTCCGGTTTCGGCCGAGGCCTCCGAGAAAAAGCCCATCACGAAAAACAGGACGATCGTCACGGCCACAAGGGCTGCGACCAGCAGATATTCGACATATGGCATATGCTGGCGGCGCGGTGTCGTGGCGCCGATTTCCGTATCGACAAACATTGCGTGGCCCCTCGGTGCGGATGGATTCGGTAGATCCTCAGAAAAGGCTCCGAAATCGTCTGCACGAGGACGGAATTGCGGCAGCCCACGGCATTTGTTGTGACCAAATCAAGGCGTTGCGGAAATGTCGCAAAGCTCCTGTTTTTGAAGAATAAATCTCGGCTGTGATGCGTTATTCTCCTTCAGGCCCGAAGGCGCTGCACCTGCCTTTCGTGTTTCTTTCGCGGGCATGAAAAATCGGAGTCGATTCAAGCATCTGCGCCGCGCTGCCGAGAAAGTGATTCATCCCAATCCGTGATGCGACTGATGAAACATTGTCATGGTCACGCATTTTGCCGGCTCTCCGGGCGCTTTGCGCTTGAAACCGGGGCTGTCTTTCGACATACACCTAACCGCTATGGAGCCTGGCAAAGACCGCTCCCGCTGGCTCGCATGCTGTTTTCAACCTGATCAGGATAAACCACATCATGGCCTTTCTTGCCGACGCCCTTTCCCGTGTGAAGCCATCCGCCACCATCGCCGTTTCCCAGAAAGCCCGGGAACTGAAAGCCAAGGGTCGCGATGTGATCGGGCTCGGCGCCGGTGAGCCGGATTTCGATACGCCGGAGAATATCAAGAAAGCGGCCATTGACGCGATCAACCGCGGCGAGACGAAGTACACGCCGGTTTCGGGCATTCCGGAACTGCGCGAGGCGATCGCGAGCAAGTTCAAGCGCGAGAACAACCTCGAGTACACCGCCGCCCAGACGATCGTCGGCACTGGCGGAAAGCAGATTCTTTTCAACGCCTTCATGGCGACGATGAATCCAGGCGATGAAGTCGTTATTCCGGCACCTTACTGGGTGTCCTATCCGGAAATGGTGGCGCTTTGCGGCGGCACGCCGGTGTTCGTCGCCGCGACCCAGGAAAACAATTTCAAGCTGACGCCCGCTGATCTCGACAAGGCGATCACGCCGAAGACCAAGTGGTTCGTCTTCAACTCGCCGTCCAACCCGTCCGGCGCCGCCTATACCCATGCGGAGCTCAAAGGCCTGACCGACGTGCTTCTGAAGCATCCGCATGTCTGGATCCTGACGGACGACATGTACGAGCACCTGACCTATGGCGACTTCAAGTTCGCCACCCCGGTCGAGGTCGAGCCCAAGCTCTACGAACGCACGCTGACGATGAACGGCGTCTCCAAGGCCTATGCCATGACCGGCTGGCGCATCGGCTATGCGGCAGGCCCGCTCGCGCTGATCAAAGCCATGGACATGATCCAGGGCCAGCAGACCTCCGGCGCCTGCTCGATCGCCCAGTGGGCCGCCGTCGAGGCGCTCAATGGCACGCAGGCGTTCATTCCGGAAAACAAGAAGATCTTCGAAGGTCGCCGCGACCTCGTCGTCTCGATGCTCAACCAGGCCAAGGGCATCGAGTGCCCGTCTCCTGAGGGCGCATTCTACGTCTACCCGTCCTGCAAGGGCCTGATCGGCAAGACCGCGCCGTCGGGCAAGGTGATCGAGACGGACGAAGACTTCGTCTCCGAGCTTCTCGAATCCGAAGGCGTCGCCGTCGTCCATGGCTCCGCCTTCGGCCTCGGCCCCAACTTCCGCATCTCCTACGCGACCTCGGAAGAACAGCTCGAGGAAGCCTGCAAGCGCATTCAGCGCTTCTGCGCAGCCTGCAAGTAAGGCAGGGCTGATACGTCACAAGCCCGCCGGAAACGGCGGGTTTTTTGTTGGCCAGATTCCGGGCGAGGCCTACAGGATCCGCTCCGCCGCTCCGGGTTCCCCCGAGGCTTTCCGCCTGCTGGCCGGTGAGGCGGGCCTGATCGACTAACAGTTCAACGCCGGCGTCGCGTATCATCTCCTTTGCCGGCAATGTGCTGTGCGCCCGTTCGAGTGGTGGACGTTCCAAATATAACGGGCGCCAGATATTGCAACGTCAACATGCCTGGACGATCTCAATGTCGACGAATTGCTTGCCGCGCCGGTCCACTATTTCGATGGGCGCAATGACGACTGGCACGCACGACCGGTGAAAACTACCCGGCACCTGTAGCCGGTCTGCTATTTCCCGACATAGGCCAGAAGCCCCTCAACGAGCGCATCGAAGGCGACGCGACAGCGGGGCGTCGTCTTCATCGTCCCGTGCATGACGACGAAGGTTTCCAGTGGCAGTTCGAACTCGGTGGCGAGCAGCCGCATAAGGTTTGGATCGCGTTTGGCAAGCTCCACCTGGCAGACGCCGATGCCGCAGCCGGCGCGGATCATCGCCATCTGGGCAAGGTTGCTGTCCGATTTCAGCGTCGGCCGCATGATGTCGAGGAGCGGCACGCGTTTGCGCATGGCGCGGACGAAGGCGCTTTCGCGGTCGAACCCGATCATTCGATGGTCGCGCAGATCGTCCAGCTTTTCAGGCACGCCGTGCAGGTCGAGATAGCGGCGGTGTGCGTGGAGCCCGAGCGGAATGCCGCCGATCCGCCGGGTGATCAGCGCGTCCTGTGCCGGCGCGACCATGCGCACGGCGATATCGGCCTCCTGGCGCAGGAGATCTTCGACCGCGTCCGACACGGACAACTCGATGGCAAGATCGGGGTGCCGCTCGTTGAGGGCGGCAAGCATGGGCGGCAATACTTCGATGCCGATCACCTCGCTGGCGCTGATGCGCACCGTGCCGCGCACCGTCCTTCCCTGTCCGGTTGCCGCCCGCAGCAGCGCCGCCGCATTGGCCGCCAATTGCTCGGCATGCGGCTTGAGGTCGAGTGCGGATTCCGTCGGGATCAGCCCCTGCGGCGAGCGGATGAACAGCTGGAAGCCGATGATGCCTTCGAGAGCATCGATATGCCGGCCGACGGTCGGCTGCGTCAGCCCCAGTTCGCGCGCGGCGGCCGACAGCGACCCTTCCTTCAGCACGGTCAGGAAAGTACGGTAGAAATCCCAACTGGGCTCGATTTCGCTCATTCGTTTTTGTATATCAGATAAAGAAATTTCGGCAATTCCGTTTAACCGCGTTTGCAATCAGGATCGTCTCATCGAACAAGGAGACGCGACATGACCAGCCAAGCAAGACAGATTGCCCTCATCCTCGGCGCGACTGGCGGCATCGGCGGCGCGGTCGCCCGAACCCTCAAGGCCCGCGGCTGGACGATACGCGCCCTCCATCGCGATGCCGCCAAGGCCGCGGCAGGAAGCCCGGACTTCGAATGGGTGCAGGGCGATGCGATGAGCGCCGTCGACGTGCTTGCGGCTGCGGAAGGTGCAGGCCTGATCGTTCATGCCGTCAATCCGGCGGGTTACCGCAACTGGGGTACGCTGGTGCTGCCGATGATCGACAATACGATCGCCGCCGCCAAGGCGACCAGCGCGACGGTGCTTCTGCCGGGCACCATCTACAATTTCGGTCCCGACGCCTTCCCGCTGCTGCATGAGAAATCGCCGCAGAACCCGGTGACGGCAAAGGGAAAGATCCGCGCCGAGATGGAACGGCGTCTGGCGGCCGCGTCAGCGGAAGGCGTTCGCGTCATTGTGGTTAGGGCAGGGGATTTCTTCGGGCCGGGCGCTGCCAACAACTGGTTCTCGCAGGGGCTCGTCACCCCCGGAAAACCCCTCGCCGCGGTGACTTATCCCGGCAAGAAAGGCATCGGTCACCAATGGGCCTATCTGCCGGATGTCGCCGAAACCATGGCGCGGCTGATCGATCGCCGCGAAACCCTGCCCGCCTTCGCCGTCTATCACATGCAGGGCTTCTGGGACGATGACGGCACGAAGATGGTCGCCGCGATCCGCCGCGCCAATGGCAATCCGCGCCTCAAGGTCAAGGCGTTCCCGTGGTGGATGATGCCGTTCGCAGCACCCTTCGTGCCGTTGTTGAAGGAATTGCGGGAGATGCGTTACATCTGGCAGGAGCCGCTGCGCATGCCGAACGATCGGTTGGTGGCTGTCATCGGCGCCGAACCCTGGACGCCGATCGACGAGGCTGTGCGCACGACGCTTGCCAGCCTCGGCTGCCTGCCACCGGAGAAAGCCTCTTCGCAGCGCGCCTTGCCAGCGCCCCGCGTGTCGGAGGTCGCTCGATCACGCCTCAGTTCCTGAACACGATGCAGGCGCCGCCGCCTTTGCGGATTTCGGTACAGACCGCTTCGGCCTCGCGCCTTGTCTCGCGGCCGATGCGGGCGGTGTAGCGCAGTCTGGTGCCGAAGGCCCGGTTGCGCTCCCGCTGGATCAGCGGCTTTTCCGCATTGAGCGGCGACGGCATGCGCTTGACGGTGGCGAGGAACAGCCGCTGCGCCACCGATTTCTGGAAATGCGCCGAAAGTTGCGCGCCCCAGGGCGCCCAGGTACCTTCCTCGTCGAACACCACGTCCTTGAGGCGGCGCTTGTCGGCAAGGGCGGTACAGGCATCGTAGAAAGGCTTGTCCTTGTCGAGCCTGAGATCGAGCGTCTCCGGCGGATTGTCCTTCCATTCCTCCACCGGATGGGCGGTGATGGCGAGCACATAGGCGCGTGTTTCGTGAGGAAGGTTGCCGGTGCGCAGAAATGTTTCCAGCCCGCTTTCCCCGGCATTGTAGGCGGCGGCCGCAAGGCCGAGATTACCGAAGCGGTTACGCAGGTCATCGAGATATTCGGCCGATTTCCCCAGGGCCTCCAGGGCATCGAAGCTGTTGGAAAGCCCGCGCAGCTTTGCGGTCGCGGGAATGAACTGTGCAATGCCCTCGGCTCCCTTCGGGCTGACGGCATCCGGACGGAACAGGCTTTCCTTCCAGATCAGCCGCGCGAAGAAATCAGGCGGCAAAGCGTTGGCCGCGGCGAAATGGCCAAGGGCTGTGCAGATGTCGCGGCTGTAGCTGTGGGCGCGAACGCAGAGCGTCGTCTCCGCCGTTCTGACCGAGTAGACGCAGGGCGGCGTGCGCCATTCCGGCTGTGCAGCGGCGCGGGGCGCGCTTGAGATCGCGGCGAGGCCGAAGGTTGCGGCAAACAGGACCGCAAGCCGTATCCGCCGCTGTTTCTCGTGCCTCATCCGCACCTGGGCCATCCGCCAAACATCTCGACAGTTCTTGATAGCACCGATGCGCCGGCGCCGGGAGATGGTCTATGCTTGATCCGGCAGGGTCAGTTGCATGAAGGTCAGATCCAGCCAGCGGCCAAACTTGGTGCCGACTTCCTTCATCTGGCCGGTGATGACGAAGCCGAGCTTTTCGTGCAGCCGGATTGATGCCGCGTTGTTGGCCTCGATGCCGGCAACCATCACATGTTTGCCGCAGGCGGCCGCGCGCTCGATCAGGGCCAGCATCAGCATCCTGCCGATGCCGCCGCCGCGCTGGTTCTTCTCGACATAGACCGAATGCTCGACCGTGTGACGATAGCCGTCGAAGGCCCGCCAGTCGCCGAAGGAGGCATAACCGGCGATCGTGCCGTCATCGGTGACGGCCACCAGCACCGGATAGCCGAGGCGCCGGCGCTCCGTGAGCCACGCCGCGCGATTTTCGAGGTCCACCTGCGCGTCGTTCCAGATCGCCGTCGTGTTGAGGACGGCATCGTTGTAGATGTCGCGGATAGCGGGAAGGTCGGCGTCTTCGGCGTTACGCAGCTGCATTGGGTTTCTCCGGAAAACGCCGAAGGTCTACCGCATAATTCCTTAAATCGGAATCGATTTAAGGACAGATCCCGCCCGGTGAGGGGCGGGATCTACATCTCTACGAATCTCACGCGACCTGCTTTTCAAGCAGCGGATAGTCGGTATAGCCCTTGGCGCCGCCGCCGTAGAAGGTGGCCTGGTCCGGTGCGTTGAGCGGCGCGTTGTCCTTCAGGCGCTGCACGAGGTCCGGATTGGCGATGAAGGGCTTGCCGAAGGCGACGAGGTCGGTCTTGCCCTGCGCGACGGACTCGATGGCGAGTTCGCGGTCGTAGCCGTTGTTCGTCATCCATGCGGCTTTGCCGCCGACCTTCTCATAGGCAGTCCGCAACGCCCGGTAATCGAACGGCTTTTCGCCCTGCTGGAAATCGCGCGGGCCGCCGGTCGCGCCTTCGATGACATGGATATAGGCGAGCTTGTACTTCGCCAGGCCTTCGACGACGTAGGTGAAGAGCGCCTGGGCGTCCGGATCGGACGAGTCATTGGCCGGCGTTACCGGCGAAATGCGGATGCCGGTGCGGCCTTCGCCGATTTCCTTCGTGATCGCATCGACGACCTCGAAAAGGAAGCGGGCGCGGTTTTCGATCGGTCCGCCGTATTGGTCGGTGCGGACATTCGAGCCGGAGCGCAGGAACTGGTCGATCAGGTAGCCATTGGCTGCATGGATTTCGATGCCGTCGAAACCGGCATCGATGGCCGCTCGCGCTGCCTTGCGATAATCCTCGAGGATGCCGGGAATTTCAGCGAGTTCGAGGGCGCGGGGCTCGGAGGTCTCGGCGAACGTGCCGGTGCCGTCTTCATTGACAAGATAGGTCTTGGACTTCGCCTGGATGGCTGATGCCGACACGGGCTTGCCGCCGTTCGGCTGCAGGGTCGTGTGAGAGATACGACCCACATGCCACATCTGCACGACGATCTTGCCGCCCGCCTTGTGCACGGCTGAGGTGACCTGTGTCCAACCGTCCAGCGCTTCCTTGCTGTAGAGGCCGGGAACGTCGGCATAACCCTGGCCCTGATGGGTGATCGCGGTCGCTTCGGTGATCAAGAGGCCGGCGCTGGCGCGCTGTTCGTAGTAGGTGACGTTCAGCGTGTTCGGAACGGCGCCCGGGGAGCGGTTGCGCGTCAGCGGCGCCATCACGATGCGGTTGGCAATCTCGATATCGCCGATCTTGATCGGGTCGAAGAGGGAAGTCATGGGAAGTCCTTTTCGTTCGTTGCGGGGATAGTCATTCTGGGAGGATAAAGGGCTGGCTGGGAGGATAAGGCTGGCGGGCGGATCACCCCGTCAGAGTGTGTTGCTGATGTCGTTCAGGAACGCCTGGATCGTCTCCTCGTTCCGTTTGTAGAAGACCCACTGGCCGACGC
Source organism: Pararhizobium sp. LjRoot235 (assembly GCF_964254145.1). NCBI lineage: Bacteria > Pseudomonadati > Pseudomonadota > Alphaproteobacteria > Hyphomicrobiales > Rhizobiaceae > Pararhizobium > Pararhizobium sp. LjRoot235. The sequence goes on from NZ_CAXUSP020000001.1 coordinate 1,662,390, forward strand.
GTTTGGTGGTGACGAGACCGGCGCGCTGCAGGATCGCCAGATGGCCGGAGACGGTCGATTGCGAAAGACCGCAACGCTCGAACTGGCTGGCGCAGATGCCCATGTCCAGCGGATAATGCTGGTCGGAAAAATGCGCCTCCGGTTCCTTCATCCATCCCAGCATCTCGATGCGCTTCGGATGCGCCAGCGCCTTCAGGATCTCGTCCTTGTCCATCAATCGACCTTGTATCGCCAAATCACGATATACCGATTTATAGATCGGAATTTTCCGATATTCAAATCACGTCTCTGTGAGGGAGGATTCTGGGCAAAAAAAGAGGGCCACTGGAGAACAGGGCCCTTTTAGGTGTGAAGGTTAAAACCTCCAGAGGGGAACAGCTGCTGCGGTGGCACTGGGAGGAAAAAGACCACCATCTGCATCAGCTGAAATCGATATGGGAAAGTGGCGCGACGATTTCAATGCTCGGCGCCAAGAAAAATTGCAACTATAAGGATGTGCTTGAATTCAAGGCAAAAAAAGAGGGCCACAAGAAAACTTGGGCCCTTTATAGTTATGAAGGTATCTAAACCTCCAGAGGGGAACAGCTGCTGCGGTGGCACTGGGAGGAAAAAGCCACCAAACTGCATCAGCTGCAGTCGATATGATGGTTTTTTGGGCGAACTGCAATCATTTAATATGCATGACAGCCATGTGCCGAGCGCAGGCCTGCGCATTTTTCAAGCGATTTAATTCGCTTATTCACCTGAGGTTGTGAAGTCTTTTGGAAAAAATCAGTTAAATCAGCAGTTTGTCTAGCGGGAACGTAGAGAGTGTTTTTTGTGCACCTGCGAAGGCAGCGTCAGAAATTCCAGTTGCGCGCTTTTGCGACGATGAAATCGCGGAAGACTTTCAACTTCGCGGCGTTCTTCATCTCGTCCGGATAGCAGAAATAGGTGTCGAAGGACGGAATGGCGGCGCCGATCGGCAGTTGAATGAGGCCGGGGTCGCGACCGACGATATAGTCCGGCATCATGGCGATGCCGATGCCGAGCAGGCAGGCGCGCTTGATCGAGGTCTGGCTATTGATCTGCAGATGCGAGGGGCGGGGATTGTCCTGGTCGCGCCCGGCAATCTCCAGCCAGTTGACGTCGAGCAGATAGTTGGGCGCCGGCTCGCCGAAGGTGATGATGCGGTGGTTGTCCAGATCCTCGATCGACTGCGGCTCGCCGTGTTTGTTGATGTAGGACGGCGCAGCATAAAGATGCATGTGCACGGTGAAGAGCTTGCGCTGGATGAGGTCTGATTGCTGCGGCTGGCGCAGCCGGATGGCGCAGTCGGCGTGGCGCATGTTGACGTCCAGTTCCTCGTTGTCGAGGATCAGCTGAACCTGCATTTCCGGATAGAGCGCCAGGAATTCCTGGACCTTGTCGGTCAACCAGCCCTGGCCGAGACCAACGGTTGTCGTGATGCGCAGCTTGCCGCTCGGCTTGTCGGTGGTCTCGGTCAGCTGGACCCTGACGCTTTCGAGCTTCATCAGCACTTCGTGGGCGGTACGATAGAGAATTTCACCCTGTTCGGTGAGGATCAGGCCACGGGCATGGCGATGGAACAGCTTTATGCCGACATCCTGCTCGAGCGAACTCACCTGGCGGCTGATGGCCGATTGCGAGAGGTGCAGTTTGTCGGCCGCATGGGTGAACGATCCCGCTTCTGCCGCCGCATGGAAAATGCGCAGTTTGTCCCAGTCTAGCGGCATAAAGCCTCCCATAACGGCTCGTGGCGGAAAACGGCCTCGTTGTTTCCCGCCAGAGAGCTGATTGTCTGTTCCCACTCAGGAGCGAGGATTCCCGCTCCAATTGTTCGCGGCTTCTATTCGGCCGCAATTGCGACGGGCATATGGCCCGCCAGGTATTTTTCCGCTTCGAGCGCAGCCATGCAGCCCATTCCGGCGGCCGTGACCGCCTGGCGATAGATGTCGTCGGTGACGTCGCCGGCCGCGTAGACGCCAGGCACATCCGTGGCGGTCGAATCGGCGGCCGTCCACAGATAGCCGTTGGGCTTCAGGCGCAGCTTGTCCTTGAAAAGCTCGACCGCCGGCGCATGGCCGATGGCGACGAAAACGCCGTCGATCGGCATTTCGCTTACCTCGCCGGTGCGGGTGTTGCGCAGCTTGACGCCGTTGACAGAGGCCGGCATCGGTGGCTTGGCCGGGCTGCCGAGATATTCGACAACCTCGTGATCCCAGATCACCTTGATGTTTTCCTTGGCGAACAGCCGCTCCTGCAGGATTTTTTCCGAGCGGAAGCTGTCGCGGCGGTGAATGATCGTCACGGTCTTGGCAAGGTTCGACAGATAGAGCGCTTCCTCGACGGCCGAGTTGCCGCCGCCGACGACGATCACGTCCTTGTTGCGGTAGAAGAAGCCGTCGCAGGTGGCGCAGGCCGAGACGCCAAAACCCTGGAAGGTCGCCTCGCTCTCGATGCCGAGCCATTTGGCCTTGGCGCCGGTAGCGATGATCAGAACATCGGCCGTCCAGTCGGTGCCGCTGTCGGTCGTGAGCTTGAACGGCCGCACCGAGATATCGACGCTGGTGACGAGATCACTGACGATCTCTGCGCCGACGTGTTGGGCCTGTTTGAGCATCTGCTCCATCATCCAGGGACCCTGGACCGGATCGGCATAACCCGGATAGTTCTCGACATCGGTGGTGATCATCAACTGGCCGCCCTGTTCCATGCCGGCGATGAGCACCGGATTGAGCATTGCGCGCGCCGAATAGATCGCGGCGGTGTAGCCAGCCGGGCCGGAGCCGATGATGAGAACTTTGGTATGTCGGGCAGTCATGAGCCGGGTCCTTCGATCGCCAGAACGGTATAACATCGTCCGGCTTCGTCATATGGTGAGAAATTGTCCCCTAGTCTAGGGATTCCCGCGGCCTTGTTTCAAGGGCGGCCTCGTTGATACGCACAGATGTGTTGCGCAATTGCCCCGGTTTGGCGAGGTTTTTGTGCATGGCGCGCAAAGACGCTCTCGTTTTTTCATCCTAATACGTGTTACCGACAAAACTTGTGACAATCGCCGATCGGACAGACGTGGCAGTGAACAAGCGGCAATCCCCATATCCGTTTCGCAATCCCGGCGATTTCGACTACGGCCGCACGCTGTTTCACCGGTTCCGCACCTGGCTCGACAGCCGCCGCGTTTCTTCCCGCCGCAAGAGCAAGACCGAAGCAGTGACGTTGTCGCTTTTGTCGCCCCCAACCTTCCGGCCGTTGCGGGGTGCGGATGTTCCGCTGCTTTTCCTGGCGCATGATGACCTCAAATTCATGCGGTCGCTGCTAGCGCATTATCGCCGGCTCGGGGTGACCCGCTTCATCTGCGTCGATGATCAATCGACGGATGGCACGCGCGAATTTCTTTGCACGCAGCCCGATGTCGACGTCTGGACCTCCGGTGTGCGCTATCGCGAGGCACGGCGCGGCAAGCTGTGGCGCGAAGCCTTGTTTGCTCGCTATGGCAAGAACCGCTGGTATCTCAACATCGACGCCGATGAGTACCTCGTCTACGATCGTTGTTTCGAACGGCCGCTGCCGCAACTGATCGCCCATCTCGAAAGCCTCGGCGTGCGCCGGTTCGCAGCGCCGATGATCGACATGTACCCGGGGGGCGAGGTCGGCGCCTTTGCCTTCGACGGTTCGACGGAGGCCATGCCCTGGGAGATTGCCGATTGCATCGACGGCAGTGGCTACGTCATCGAGAAGACCAAGCGCTTCCTCAGCCTTGCCGGCGGTCCGCGGCGGCGCAAGTTTGCGGCCGAAGCCGAGATGATGAAATATCCGCTGATGTACTGGGATGACGATTGCAGCTTCGGCGTCAGCATCCATCAGCCGCTGCCCTTCGACCGCAACTTTTCGCCCATCTCCGGCGTACTCTTGCATTTCAAGTTCTTTGCCGACTATCACGAGAAGACCCGTCAGGCGGTGGAAGACAAGCAGTATTTCGGCGGTGCGCGCGAGTATCAGCGCATCCTCGACACGGTTGCCGCCAGCGGCGAACTCGATTTCGTCTATGAAGACACGCTGAAATATTCGTCGCCGGAGCAATTGATCGAGCACGGCTTCATGCGCTCGATCTGGTCTGCCGGCGAGCAGTTGGGGACTTGAGGACCCATGCGGATCGGATCGATTTCCCACTATTTTTGCCTTCTTCGCGGACTTCTTTTGCCGGGCTATCTGCGCCTCGGCCGTAAATCGCAGATCCGGCGGGGCGCGTTCATCGATGCCTACCGGGGGCGAGTTGTGATCGGCGACCGGTTCAAGATTCATCGAGGCGGCCTCATCGACGTGCAGAAAGGCACGATCGAGATCGGTTCGAACGTGTCGATCAATCCCTACAGCATCCTTTACGGTCTGGGCGGCATAAGGATCGGCAATGATGTCCGCATCGCCGCCCATGTCGTCGTTGTTTCGTTCGATCACCGTTATGACGACGTTTCCAAAGCCATTACGATGCAGGGCGTCGTCGCCAAGCCGATCGTGATCGAGGATGATGTCTGGATCGGTGCCGGTGCGAAGATCCTGGGCGGCTCCCATATTGCCAAAGGCTGTGTCATCGGCGCGAACGCCGTCGTTAAAGGCAAGACGGAACCCTACGGAATTTATGTTGGCAGCCCGGCGCGGCTTTTGAAGTATCGCGGGCAATAACAAATACGGTCTGCAAACGCTGGATCGACAGGAAAAACGGGAAGCTCAACCATGGTGATGCGCGTCGACCTTGATGCAATCGATATGAAGATTCTGCGTGAGCTTCAGAACGACGGCCGGATGACCAATGTCGAGCTGGCCGAGCGGGTCGGCATATCGGCGCCGCCCTGTCTCAGGCGCGTGCGCAAGCTGGAGGAGGCGGGCATCATCCGCGGCTATCGCGCGCTGCTGAACGCACCGGCGCTCGGCTATGACCTGGTTGCATTCTGCATGGTCGGTCTCCAGCACCAGTCGGATGCCAATCTCAAGGCCTTTGCCAAGCAGACGGCAAATTGGCCGCTCGTGCGCGAAGCCTGGATGGTCTCGGGCGAATCCGACTTTCTCCTGCAATGCGTGGCCGAAAACCTTGCAGCCTTTCAGGATTTCGTTATTGAGGAGCTTACGGCCACGGAGAACGTGGATACCGTGCGCACGATGCTGACCATCCGGCAGGTCAAGGATGTTGCCCTCATCGAGATCTAGGTCGCTTCCGCGCCGGTGTCTCCGGTTATCACGATAGGATCAGGTGTTTTGAAACGACTGCTGCGATCGCTGCGCAAGAGCTTCCGGTACATGTTCAACGTTCGCACCGTCCGGCTGGGCGGTGTCACGATCGACACGACCGCCGGCCGTATCCCCGAGAACGTCCGGGAACTGATTTTTCGCGAGATCTACGAAGACACCGAACGCGACCTGATCGGCAGGATCCTCAAGCCTGGCATGCGCACGCTTGAAATCGGCACCGGCATCGGCTTCGTCAGCCTGGTTGCCGCCCGCATCTGCGGCGAACGCAACGTTTTCTGCTACGAGGCCAATCCGGAGTTGGAGCCGACGATCAAAAGAAATTTTGCGCTGAACGGTCTGACGCCGAACCTCACCATGCGCGCTGTCACCGTCGACGGTGCGCCGATTGCCTTCTTCAAGAGTGACAACATCATCTCCTCCAGCCTCTACGACCGCAAGCGTGACGACAAGCAGATCGTTGTTGAAAGCGAGGCGCTTTCGGATGTTCTCGCAAAGCATGATCCCTCGGCATTGATCATGGACGTCGAGGGCGCCGAAATCCAGCTGCTCGGTGTCGACCTGAAGAACGTTGCCGACATCATCGTCGAGTTGCATCCGCATATCGTCGGCGAGGATGCCATCGCGGCGCTCATTTCCAATCTGAAGAACCGCGGCTACGTCATGCTGAGCAATAACCGCAAGACCTCCCATTTCGCCCGCGCGGCCTGAAGGGCACTGCTCCATGCCATCGAAGCTCCCGGTTTCCGCTTTCATCATCTGCCTGGACGAGGAAGCCTATCTCGGCAATTGCATCGAGAGCCTGGAGAGCTGCGCGGAAATCGTCATCGTCGATTCCGGCTCGACCGACGGCACGGCGGCGCTGGTGCAGTCCTATATCGACAAGGGCTGGCCGATCCGTTTCCTGTTCGAACCCTGGCGCGGCTATGCCGGCCAGAAGCAGTTCGCGCTGGAACAGTGCAGCGAGCCCTGGTGCCTGAATATCGATGCGGATGAGCGGCTGGATGAACCGCTGCAGGCGCTGCTGCCGTCACTGATTGCGGCGCCGGCTGAAACCGTCGGCTGGCGCGTCGCCCGCCGGCCCTATCTGATCGGCTACGGCTATACGCCGGACAAGGTGCGCGAACGCAAGAACCTGCGGCTGATCCGCAAGGGTGGGGGGGCTTACGACCTTGCGCAAAAGGTGCATGAAGGCATCGTGCCGGACGGCAAGGTCGAGGCGGCGGCGACGGGCAGCCTCTTGCACTACCGGCCGCTGATCCTCGACGAGCAGATCCTCAAGGAAAACAAATATTCGACGCTGAAGGCGGACCAGCAGTTTGCGGCCGGCAAGCCGCCGCGCCCCTACAAGGTGATCTTCAGCCCGCCGCTCTATTTCCTCCGGCTCTATTTCCGCAATGGCCTCTGGCGCTGTGGCCTTCCGGGCTTTATCGAGGCGGCAACCGGCGGCGTCTATGCCTTTCTGACGGCGGCAAAGATCTATCAGCGGCACGCCCTCAAGCGCAGGCCGAATTTCGACGATATGGAGCGCGCGCGGCGCGGCAAATGAGGACGGCATGAAGGTTATGCACTATCACTTCGGCAAGGACGGCGGCGCCGAGCGCTTCTTCGTCCACCTCGTCAATGCGCTTGCCCGCCGCGGCGTCGAGCAGACTGCCGTCATCCGTCCGAACCGCCTGTGGCGCAAGGACGTCGAGCCCCATGCCCGGCTGATCGAAAGCAATTTCCGCAACCTGTCGCCGGATCGCATCCTGCTGCCATTGAAGGTCAAGCACCTGGCGCGCCGCGAAAAGCCGGATGCGCTGTTTTCCTGGGCGACACGGGCAAGCCGCCTGATGCCGAACTACAAGGGCTGCATCAAGATCTCGCGGCTCGGCGACTACCCGACCAATCTCGGCTACTTCAAGAACACCGACGTGCTCGTCTGCAACACGCCGGGCATCGGCGAGCATGTGCGCCGTCTCGGCTGGAAGCGCGGCGTCGAGGTGATATCCAATTTCACCAGCACCGAGCGTGTCACGCCGATCGACCGCAAAAGCGTCGATACGCCGGAAAATGCGCCGGTCGTCATGTCGATGGGCCGCTTCGTGCCGCGCAAGGGTTTTGCGCTGCTGACCGCGGCCGTTGCAAAATTGCCAGGCGTCTATCTCTGGCTTGCCGGCGACGGCGAGGAGATGGAGAACGTCCGCAAGCTCGCCGCCGATCTCGGCGTTGCCGATCGCGTGCGGTTCCTCGGCTGGCAGAAGGACACGCGCCCTTACGTGGCGGCCGCCGATGTCTTCGTCATGCCGTCAAGTCACGAACCGCTCGGCAACGTCATTCTCGAAGCCTGGGCACAGCAGAAGCCGGTGGTCTCCAGCCGGTCCGAAGGGCCGACCTGGTTCATGCGCGACGGCGAAAACGGCCTGCTCGTCGATATCGGCGATACGGAGGGGTTCAGCAGGGCGATCGAACGGCTGATCAACGACAGGCACCTTGCCGATCACGTCGCCCTGGGCGGTCACGAGACCCTGATGGGGCAGTTTTCCGAGGAGGCGGTCGCCAACGCCTATCTCGAACTGTTCAAGCGCAAGCCTTAGATTTAGAAGGCTTTTTCGGTTGAACGGATTGCACGTATTGTCGGCTGGCAGCCCCCGTAAACGGAGAGAGGGGATTTGCCCGGAGTTTACCGCTTGTCCCTTCTCCTCTACGGGGAGAGGTGCCCGACAGGGCGGATGACGGCCGCAACGCACCGATAGGTTTCAGGCGCTTAACCAGCCGCCGTATCAGATAAAAGTTTCTCGTAGACCGCCCCGATCCGCGATGCCTCGCCCTGAATGCTGAAACTGTCGGTCGCACGAGCGAGCCCACGTTCGCCCGCCAGCTTTGCGCGCTCCGGGTCGTCCATGAACGCAGCGGCAGCCTGTGTCATGTCGCCGAGCGAATTTGCCGCAACGAGGATGCCGGTTTCATCCTCGCCGGTCACCAGCAGTTCCGAAAATGCGCCGACATCGGTCGCCACGACCGGCACCTTTGTCGCCATCGCCTCCAGCGGTGTCAGCCCGAAACCCTCCCAGCGTTGCGGCGCGACGAACAGGTCGAGCGCCCGGTACCAGTCCGGGATGTTGGTATGCTCGCCGACGAAGAGGATGCGATCAAAAAGGCCCGCTTGCTTGACCCTGTCCTTCAGTTCGTTTTCGAACGAAACATGCGCCGCCGTCGCACGGCCGGCGACGATTGCGATCCAGTTCGGTCGCATCGGCAGAAGTTCGATCATCGTATCGACGAAAAGGTCCGTGCCCTTCTGATGACGCACCCGGCCGAAACAGCCGGCGATCTTCTTGTCGGGGGCAAGGCCTAGTGCTGCCTTCGCGGCCATCTTGTCATCGGCGGGATAGAATCGCTGCGTGTCGATGCCGTGCATGATCGTCGTGCTCGGCACTTCCAGATAGGCGGCAGTGCGGTTGCTGGTGGCGATCACGGCGTCCATCCGGCGGATCAGGAACTTGCTCCAGCCGGAATGCTTGCGCTGCGAGGCGGAGGTGAAGACGATTCTGAGCTTCATCCGCAGGATGTCCCGAAGAACGATCGCCGGCAGCATCTCGACATTGCGCCGTGCGTGCCAGAGCCGCAGCGCCCGGTTTTTCGGACGCCCCCACAGTCGAAGCAATGCGGAATAGCCGATATGGGGCAAACTAGCGGGCAAGCCGGGGCCCAAGGTCGCGACCTTCTGGCCGAGCGCACGTTGCACCGGAACAAGCTGGATGATGGTGGAGGTGACGCCGGAAAGGCGGCGCTTGAAGTTCGGCGCGATGATCTCGACGTCGCTGATGTCTTCCACGCTTGTTTGCCCCCTGTTCGTGTAACAGAAAAAGCCCGGGGGCAGCTTTGGGGGCCGTCCGGGCTTTCAGTGCAATATGCCGGGGATCAGCCCCAGTTGATCGCGAGGATTTCGTAGGCCTTCGAGCCGCCGGGGGCGACGACCTCGATCGAATCGCCGACTTCCTTGCCGATCAGCGCGCGGGCGATCGGCGAGGAAATTGAGATGCGGCCCTGCTTCACGTCGGCTTCCTGGTCGCCAACGATCTGGTAGGTCTTGTTCTCTTCGGTGTCCTCGTCGACCAGTTTCACGGTGGCGCCGAACTTGATCTTCGAGCCGGACATCTTCGACAGGTCGATCACCTCGGCACGTGCCACGAAATCCTCGAGCTCGCCGATGCGGCCTTCATTGTGGCTCTGGGCTTCCTTGGCAGCGTGATACTCCGCATTTTCCGAAAGGTCGCCATGGGCGCGCGCTTCGGAAATGGCTTCGATGATCCGCGGGCGCTCCTCCTGCTGACGCCAGCGCAACTCTTCCTGCAGCTTGACGAATCCGCTCTGAGTCATCGGCACTTTATCGACCATTTCATTGTCCTTCATAGTCCGCACTGAGCCCGCAAAAGGCGGGCTCGGCACAAAAGAAAACGGTCACCGGAGCGTTAACTCCGGAACCGTCAGAAACATTTGAACAACGCTTATAGCAGAAAGCGGAGTGCAAAAGCCAGATTATTCGGAGGAGGGTGCAAGTCCGGAAGGGCGCGTCTTACGGCGAAACCGCAACGAGGGGAACAATCTCGAGGTATGATCGTTGGTTCTGCAAGACAAGGATCAGATCATGCCGCACTCATCACTGGACCATCTTGAAGGCAGGCTCAACGCGCACCGAAAGCTCTTCATCGCGCTTTCGGCGTTCATCGCCGCAAGCGGCGAGGGGCGCGCGTTTCTCGAGCGTCTCGCGGAAGACAGCGAAACCGTATCCGATCACGAGGAGGATCCTGGCATCGAGCCTGATGACGGCTTTGCGATGCAGCAGATCGCCGATGACGAGATGCAGTCGATCGTGAAAGCGGCGTTATCGCGCGCCACGGCTGCGGAAAGCGAGGAGCAGCGGCGCAGGGATATTGCGCCATGAATGAGGTGAGATCATGCAAGATCGCCCGCAGGACAGGTTGAAGCTCTATCGGCTGGTTCCCGTCGCTGCTGCCAGTGATCCGAACTGGGGTAATGCCGACTATCAGGGTGAGGTGGTCGTTCGCGCCTTCTCGGCCGCGGATGCCCGGGTCGTCGCCGCGCAGGCGGAACTCGATTTTACCGAAATCGATGCATCGCCGGCCGAAGGCAACTCCACCCGCGATGCCAGCGCATTCCGCAACGAGCGACTCTATACGGTAGTTGAAATGTCTGAGCAGCAGGGGATTGCGGCCGACGGGCCGCGCGGCGTTGTCGAGGGCGTGGTGTCCGTCGGCACGATCAAGCCGACGCAGTTACCGTGAGACAAAGGAGAAAGACCATGGCTGCACAGGCAAGCCAAGCTGGCCGCACCGCGGAAAAACAGCGCGATATTCAAAAACAGGTCGCCAGGGCCGACGCCAAGGGCAAGCAGCAGAAGTCCACAAAACCAAAGGCGATGCAGGCTGGCGCGCGGCTCTATCCGGTGCCGCCGTTTCCGAAGCAGCATCAGCTGAAACCCGGTGCAGAATACAAGCTCGATCCCGCTCCCTTGTACGATGCGCCGTTTTACAAGGGCTCCGGCAAACTCGAGGGCAAGGTGGCGATGATTACCGGCGGCGACAGCGGTATCGGCCCCGCGGTCGCCGTGCTCTTTGCCCGCGAGGGCGCCGACGTGGCAATCCTCCATCTTGCCGAGGGCCGCGATGCGGAAGACACCGTGAAGGCGATCGAAGCCGAGGGCCGCAAGGGCATGGCCATTCCCGGCGATGTCAAGGACCGGACCTTTTGCCACAAGGCCGTGGCCGCCGTGGTCGAGGCTTTCGGAAAGCTCGACGTGCTGGTCAACAACGCCGCCTTCCAGGTCCATACCGCCGATGTGCTCGATCTTACGGAAGAACATTTCGATGAAACGCTGAAAACCAATCTCTACGGCTATTTCTTCATGGCGCAGGCCGCCGTGCCGCACATGAAGGAAGGCAGCGCCATCATCAACACCGGCTCGGTCACCGGCCTCGAAGGCAGCAAGCAGCTCCTGGACTATTCGATGACCAAGGGTGGCATCCATGCCTTCACCCGGGCGCTGTCCGGACAGCTCGTCGAAAAGGGCATCCGCGTCAACGCCGTCGCGCCCGGCCCGGTCTGGACGCCGCTCAATCCGTCCGACAAGCAGGCGGAGGACGTGTCCACATTCGGTTCCGACACGCCGATGAAACGCCCGGCCCAACCGGAAGAAATCGCCCCAGCCTACGTCTTCCTCGCCTCGCCGCAATGTTCGAGCTACATCACCGGCGAGATCCTGCCGATCATCGGCGGATATTGATCGGGGCGCCTGCGATCGGAAAAACTGATGCGCTCGCTAAAATAGGACTTTACCTCAACTGCACTTGAGGTTGTAACAGTCACGCTTCTTTGCTGGAGACGGAAGCATGACGACCGACAATATTCCCTGCATCGAAGAACAGATGGCTGCCCGACCTGTTGAATTGTCGGCCGGATGGGCCGAACTTCTGCGACCGCGCCATCTGGCGTCGACGATCACGCTGTGCCTCGGCGTGGCGCTCTTTGCGTTCAACGAATTCTTCATCTCGACGGCGTTGCCGACAGCTGTCGAAGATCTTGGTGGCGCCGCTCTCCTGTCCTGGGCCTTCACTCTCTATCTCGTCTTCGCCATCATCGGCGGCATGGTGGCCGCCAATCTGAAGCAGCGGTTCGGAGCGCGAAACACGCTTCTTGTGTCCGCAATCATCTTCATAGCCGGCACCGTATCTGCAACATTCGCCACGGACATGACGCAGGTTCTTGCCGGCCGCCTGCTGCAAGGGGCGGGCGAGGGCATTGTCGCAGCACTCTGCTATGCGCTCATCCCCGAGCTCTTTCCGCCGCGCCTCGTGCCGAAAGTGTTCGGCGCCGAAGCGATTGTCTGGGCGCTGGCCGCATTCTCCGGACCGCTGGTCGCCGGTGGCCTGACGGAGCATCTCTCCTGGCGCGCCGCCTTTTTCGTCAGCATTCCGGTGGCTGCCCTCTTCATTCTTTTGGTGCTGTGCATCGTTCCGCACGGTGTCTCGGGTCTACAGAAGGCACCTTCCATCCCGTTCGCACGATTGGCTTCGGCAGGTTTCGGCATCCTGATGATCTCGCTTTCCGGCGCGGTTGGCAGCACGGCGCCGATGGCTTTGCTGCTTTCCGGTGCCATGGTCGTGCTCACGGCCGTCGTCTATCTCGACCGCCGCTCGGCGAACCGGGTGCTGCCCAAGGCCGCATTCACCGCGGACAAAGCAGTGGGAACGGGTCTTTGGGTCGTCCTGCTGATGCCGCTTGCCCAGGCCGCCGGCACGGTCTTCCTCGTCTACAGCCTGCAGCATCTGTGGCAGCTCGGACCGACCGCGGCCGGCGCCTTGAGCGCCGTCATGGCGATCTCCTGGAGCCTCACCGCGATTGTCGTCGCCAGCCTGCCATCTCTTGCGCTGCGCAACCGGATCATGCTGGCGGGGCCGGTTCTGCTTCTCGCCGGTCTGGCGGCGGTCATGGCCGCGATCGGCTCGGGCGCGCTCTGGTTGGTCCTGCCGGGACAAGTGATGATCGGTGCCGGGTTCGGCACTTCATGGGGCACGATCAGCCAGTTGATGATGGATGTGTCCACCGATTCCGAACGCGACAGGACCTCGGCGATGCTGCCGACGTTGCAATCGGCCGGTTACGCCATCGGCGCCGCGTTTTTCGGCCTCATCGCCAATGTCATGGGTTTTGGCGAAACTGCATCGGGCGAAACGATCCGCCAGGCGATGTTCGTCGTTTTCGTCACCGGATGTGCGATCGCGGCGGTGTCGGTGTTCTTTGGATTGAGGACGGGCAGCCTGGCGCGCAGGCAAGCCAGGTCATGAAGCGCGGAGAAGCGGCGCCCGCAGGCGCCGCTCAAACCATCAATCCTGGAAATAGCTCTGCAGCGTCCGCACCTCGAGGCTTCCGGCCTTCAGTGCCTTGATCGCACGGGCCGCGGCTTCCGCGCCGGCCATGGTGGTGTAATAGGGCACCTTCTGCATCAGCGTTGCGCGGCGCAGCGATTTTGAATCCGAGATCGCCTTGTTGCCGTCTGTCGTGTTGATGACGAGGTGGACCTGGCGGTTGCGGATGGCGTCCTCGATGTGCGGGCGGCCTTCCTGCACCTTGTTGATCTTGGTGGCGGTGATGCCGTTTTTGCCAAGGAAGCGGGCGGTGCCGCCGGTCGCCATGACCTTGAAGCCGATTTCCGTCAGGATGCGGATGGCCGGCAGGACGCGCTGCTTGTCCTCGTCGCGTACCGAGACGAACACCGTCCCTTCGCGCGGCAGGTCGACGCCGGCGCCGAGCTGTGCCTTGGCAAAGGCGAGCGCGAAGTCGGTATCGAGGCCAATGACTTCGCCGGTCGAGCGCATTTCCGGCCCGAGCAGGATGTCGACGCCGGGGAAGCGGGCAAACGGGAAGACGGCTTCCTTGACGGCGATATGCTTCAGGTTGCGCGGGTCCGGCTTCTTGCCATAGGCGGCGATCGCCTCGTCGAGCTTTTCGCCGGCCATGATCCGGGCGGCGATCTTGGCGATCGGTGCGCCGATGGTCTTTGCCACGAACGGCACGGTGCGCGAGGCGCGCGGGTTGACTTCGAGAACGTAGATCGTGCCGTCCTTGATGGCGTATTGCACGTTCATCAGGCCGCCGACGTTCAGCGCCTTCGCCATCGCCTTGGTCTGGCGTTCCAGTTCGTCGACAATCTCGTCGGACAGCGTGTAGACCGGCAGCGAGCAGGCACTGTCGCCCGAGTGGATGCCGGCTTCCTCGATATGCTCCATGATGCCGGAGACGAAGACCGTCTCGCCGTCTGAGAGCGCATCGACGTCCACCTCGACCGCATTGTTCAGATAGCTGTCGAACAGAAGCGGGTTCTTGCCGAGCAGTGTGTTGATCTGGCCGGTCTTGTCGTTCGGGTAACGCTGCTTGATGTCTTCGGGCACCAGGCCCGGCACGGTGTCGAGCAGGTAGGTCTGCAGCATCGATTCCGAATGGATGATCTGCATGGCGCGGCCACCAAGAACATAGGAAGGACGCACGACCAGCGGGAAGCCGATTTCCGAAGCCACGAGGCGCGCCTGTTCGACCGAATAGGCGATACCGTTGTTCGGTTGGTTGAGGTCGAGCTTCTGCAGGAGCTTCTGGAACCGGTCGCGGTCTTCGGCAAGATCGATCATGTCGGGTGCGGTGCCGAGGATCGGGATGCCGTTCTTTTCCAGCGCTTCTGCGAGCTTCAGCGGCGTCTGGCCGCCGAACTGGACGATGACGCCGACCAGTGTGCCGTTTTCCTGCTCGGCGCGCATGATCTCGATCACGTCTTCGGCCGTCAGCGGCTCGAAATAGAGCCGGTCGGAAGTGTCGTAGTCGGTCGAGACCGTTTCCGGGTTGCAGTTGACCATGATCGCCTCATAGCCGGCATCCTTCAGCGCAAAGGCGGCATGGCAGCAGCAATAGTCGAACTCGATGCCCTGGCCGATGCGGTTCGGACCGCCGCCGAGGATGACCACCTTCTTGCGGTCGGAAATCTGCGCTTCGGAGCGGGCCGCACCGTTGAAGGGCGTCTCGTAGGTCGAATACATATAGGCGGTCGGCGAGGCGAATTCGGCAGCACAGGTGTCGATGCGCTTGTACACCGGGCGCACGTTCAGCCGGTTGCGCAGTTCGGCGACTTCCTTCGGCCGCTTGGCCGAAAGCGTCGCCAGCCGCGCGTCGGAAAAGCCCATGGCCTTGAGCATGCGCAGGTTTTCGGCATCTTGCGGCAGGCCGTGCTCGCGGACACGGGCTTCCATGTCGACGATCGCCTTGAATTGGGCGATGAACCATGGATCGATCTTGGAGCCGTCATGCACATCGGCCTCGCTCATGCCCATGCGCAGGGCCTGGGCAACCATGCGCAGGCGGTCCGGTGTCGGCGTGCCGATCGCGGCCCGGATGGCGTTGTGGTTGTCGCCATTGTCCTCCTCGAGGCCGGGGATCTCGATCTCGTCGAGGCCGGTCAAGCCCGTTTCCAGGCCACGCAGCGCCTTCTGCAGCGATTCGGCAAAGGTGCGGCCGATCGCCATGACCTCGCCGACCGACTTCATCGCCGTCGTCAGCGTCGTGCCGGCGCCCGGGAATTTTTCAAAGGCAAAGCGCGGGATCTTCGTGACGACGTAGTCGATCGACGGTTCGAAGGAAGCGGGCGTCGCGCCGCCGGTAATGTCGTTGTCGAGTTCGTCGAGCGTATAGCCGACAGCGAGCTTGGCAGCGACCTTGGCGATCGGAAAGCCGGTCGCCTTCGAGGCAAGCGCCGACGAGCGCGACACGCGCGGGTTCATCTCGATGACGACGAGGCGGCCGTTCTCGGGATTGACGGCGAACTGCACATTCGAGCCGCCAGTTTCGACGCCGATCTCGCGCAGCACCGCGATCGAGGCGTTGCGCATGATCTGATATTCCTTGTCGGTCAAGGTCAACGCCGGCGCAACCGTGATCGAATCGCCGGTATGGACGCCCATCGGATCGATGTTCTCGATCGAGCAGATGATGATGCAGTTGTCCGCCGTGTCGCGGACCACTTCCATCTCGTATTCCTTCCAGCCGAGCACCGATTCCTCGATCAGAACCTCGGTGGTCGGCGAGGCGTCGAGGCCGGAATTGATGATCTCGAAGAATTCCGAGCGGTTGTAGGCGATGCCGCCGCCGGTGCCGCCCATGGTGAAGGAGGGGCGGATGATCGTCGGCAGGCCGATCTCGTCGAGCGCCTGCGCAGCCACCGCCATCGCATGGCTCATATAGCGCTGCTTGCGGTCGGTCTCGCCGAGGTTCCAGTGATTTTCGAGTTCGTCCAGCGCCTTGTCGAGTTCGGCGCCGGTAAGCTGCGCCTTTACCTGGGCGCGCTCGGCCTCGTGAACCTTGCGATCGTGATCCTTGATCTCGGTCGCATTGGCAAGCATCGACTTCGGGGTTTCGAGCCCGATGCGCTTCATCGCCTCGCGAAACAGCGCCCGGTCCTCGGCCATGTCGATGGCGGCCGGCTTGGCACCGATCATCTCGACATTGTAGCGGTCGAGCACGCCCATGCGCTTCAGGGAAAGGGCGGTGTTCAGCGCCGTCTGGCCGCCCATCGTCGGGAGCAGCGCGTCCGGCCGTTCCTTGGCGATGATCTTGGCGACGACTTCAGGCGTGATCGGCTCGACATAGGTCGCATCGGCCAGGTTCGGATCGGTCATGATCGTCGCCGGGTTGGAGTTGACCAGGATGACCCGGTATCCCTCTTCCTTGAGCGCCTTGCAGGCCTGCGTTCCGGAATAGTCGAATTCGCATGCCTGCCCAATGACGATCGGACCCGCGCCGATGATGAGGATCGATTTGATGTCTTGGCGCTTTGGCATGGTCTCTATCCGCTTTTCAGCTTGCGCGAAAAACCGGCCAGGGTGGGATATCACCGGCCGGGGCGCGCATGCTTGGTCTTTTCAGGCTAGAAGCGGCTTATAGGGAAATGTGCGGGCAAGCGGAACCCCGAAAATGCGTCAATGGACAGGAAAAGTGGCAGGCGCGATTGAGGCGAACGGCTTGCTGTCTGTCGGTCATGTTACGCAGGCCTCATCTGTGCCGGAAAACTCCCAGTCTGGCGGATAACCGGAGGTCGGGTAGCCGTCCGGCCCGGCGCGGTCCTGTTCTCCTTGCGCTGCTCCTCCTCAGCTCGATAGTATCGATGAACTGGAGGAGGCTTGCATGACCAATCCCTCGGCGCCCATTTCGTTGAGCATCCCCACATTCGACGATGTCCGGATCGCGCAGACGCGCATTTCCGGCGCCGCGCACCGCACGCCCGTGCTGACATCGCGAACAGCGGATGGGATAGCGAAGGCTACTCTGTTCTTTAAAGCAGAAAATATGCAGCGGGCCGGCGCCTTCAAATTCCGTGGTGCTTACAACGCCATCGCTGCCTTGGACGCATCGGCACGGCAAAAGGGCGTCGTCGCATATTCGTCCGGCAATCATGCTCAGGCACTCGCCTATGCCGCAAGGCTCCAGGGCGTTTCTGCGACGATCGTGATGCCGCTGGACGCGCCGGACATCAAAGTGGCGGCGACCAAGGGTTATGGCGCCGAGGTGATCTTTTATGACCGGTACACGGAAGATCGCGAGGAAATAAGCCGCCGCCTTGCTGTGGAGCGGGGCGCTACGCTCATTCCACCTTATGACCATCCGGAGGTCATTGCCGGACAGGGCACCGCCGCGCTGGAACTGATCGAGGAGGTCGGAGAGATCGATATGCTCGTCGTGCCCCTGGGCGGCGGCGGCTTGCTTGCCGGCAGCGCACTGAGCGCCGCCGCGTTGTCACCCAACTGCGCGATCGTCGGCGTCGAGCCAGAGGCTGGCAATGACGGGCAGCAATCCTTGCGGAAAGGCGAGATCGTTCATATTCCGGCACCGAAATCCATCGCGGACGGTGCGATAGTCACCCACATCGGTGTCCGCAACTTTGCCATCCTGAAAGGCACGGTTGACGAGATCGTGACGGTTACCGATGCGCAACTGGTCGACACCATGCGGTTCCTTGCCGAGCGCATGAAGATCATTGTCGAGCCGACCGGCTGTCTGGCCGCAGCGGCCGTCATGCACGGAGCCATCGCCTGTGCCGGCAAGCGCGTCGGCGTCTTGTTGAGCGGTGGCAATGTCGATCTGAAAACGTTCAACATGCTCCTGGGCAACAACTGAGTTTTCAGCGTTTTCGAGACCGGCTTACGGCACATGAGAGCCGGAAATCTGTCAAATGCTCTGGCCGATTACCTCGGTCTCTCACGGAATCGTAAAAATGTTGATCTGGTCGGTGATGCCGCGCAGCGCGACATTGTGCGATGTCGGTGTCACGCCGTGCTGCGCCAGGAGGTGGAAGGCACGTGGATCGTCAAGAACGGAGCCGGTGGCGAAAATCTCGCGGGATGTGGCGAGGTGCTGCACGCGCGAGGCAATGTTCACCGTCTGGCCGAAATAATCCTGCCGCTCGTTGAGGCTTACCGCGATGCATGGCCCTTCATGGATGCCGATTTTCAGAAGCAGGTCCTCGCCGCCGCGCTCCTCATTGAGCTTTCGCATCGCGTCGCGCATGCGCATGGCTGCCGCGACCGCCCGGTCGGGCGTCGGAAAGGTGGCCATCACGGCGTCGCCGATCGTCTTTACGACCGCACCGGCCTCGGCGCTGACAATCTCGTGCAAGATGCTGAAATGCGTCTTCACCAGATCGAAGGCCGCGAGGTCGCCGACGCGCTCATAGAGTTCTGTCGAGCCGCGCAAGTCGGTGAAGAGGAAGGTGAGGCTGGTGATCTTCAGCCGCTGGTCCACGTCGATCGTGTCGGTGCGGTAGATGTCGCGGAATGTCTGGTTGGTGAGCAGGCGTTTCGCAGTCAAAAACGGGCGCCGGCGACCGAGCAGATCGTGCAGCGCATCGTTTGCCAGGCACACGGACGGCAGGGTGCGAACCTCGGTGTGATTTTCCACCATGATGCGCACGGGCCCGGGCCGCAGCTCCAGCGTCTCGCGGTGCTGGAAACCGCGGTCGAAGACGAGTGAAAGGCTCGTTCGTTCCTTTGTCGGCTCGCCCTTCACGTCGAGGAATTGTGCTGCATGCGTCACCGGTTCGAAGACCATGACGAAGCCTTCCGGCAACTGCAGTGATATGACCGCCTTTTCTCCCGACGGCAGTTCGAGCGCCTCGAGAATGAACTCGTCGACCTTTGCCTCGTAATCGTCCTCGGGCATGTCGATGCCCGAGCCCCAGTAGATCTGGCGGAAATACTCGAGTGGCGGCAACTCGTGGGGATTATGAGCTTCGATGTGGCGCACGCGCGGATTGACCGTGAAGGTCACCTCGACCATTTCGTCGAGCGTCGGCTCGTAGCCGGCAGCACAGAGCGCACAGGTATATTCGTCGTTCTGCACGGTCTTCAGCGAAGTATTGGCATCGAGTACGCCACCGCATCCCGGACAAAGGACGTTCCACGACATCTCGAACAGGCCGACCCGCGACGCATGCAGGAACGCGTTGATCGTCTGCTCCTCGTCGAGCCCTTCGCTTGCGGCAAACGCCAGCGCGTTCAAGCGGCCGAGTTTGCGGTCCGGCGCGTCACGGACGAGCCGCTCGATGGCGTCAACAATGTCCGGCTTTGCCGATTGGCGCAGCACCGCGAATAAAGAATGGGCCTCACTCATCCGGGCAGTCTACACCAATTCGAGTGCATGGGGCAGCGTGTGGCTTCGAAACGCCGATCTTTTCTGACTGGGGTAGCGGCAGCGAGGGTGCTGTATTTTTCCCGGCACCACCGTGCGATCCAGACCATCAGATCGGCAATGCTCAAATTCGCATTGGTTTTCCAAGACTAGCGCGCAAATAACAGCTCGATAACCGCCTCTCCCGAAACAGCATCGGTCACACCTCGGCCCTCGCCGAGATCTTCCAGCATATGGCGAAAGACATCGAGATTGCTGATCATTTTCGGCCGTGCGGCGACCAAATGATCAAAACTGTCCCATTCACTGACCATAGGCGCTGTCAGCGGTTTTGATCAGCGAGAATTTTCGCAATCCCTCGAAATCGCGGGGGAGGTTGCGGAAGAGAGTTTCGAACTCCTCATGCTGACCAGGTTTCGGGCGAAACCGACCCACACCATATGCCGTCATGTTGCTCCCCTTTAGCCATGAGTTCACCGCACGCGCAGCCGCGCCGCGTAGTCTTATATCATGCAACGGCAGTAAACCGGAGAATGCACTCGGTCGCGTTCACGCGCCACCCGTCACCACCAGCACCTTCACTTCGCCCGCCGCCGGCGGGCTGCCGATCACCGCCGGGGCTTCATCCAGCGTGATCTTTCGCGATATCAGCTTTTCTACATTGATGGTGCCTGCGGCCACGAGGTCGGCGGCGCGGCGGTGAGTAAAGGGGTTGATGAAGGAACCGAGCACCCTGAGCTCCCGGAAGAGGATGTCGAACGGCTCGATCCTCACCTTGTCTCCCTGCGCCATGACGCCGAGAATGACGACGGTGCCGCCCGCCCTGGCAAGCCGGGTCGATTGCTCGACGGTTTCGGCGACGCCGGCGCATTCGATCACCACGTCCACGCCGCCCGGAACGAGGCCGCGAGCGCCAGCGATCTGCTCGACGACATCGCCGGCAGAGGGATCGACGCTCGCGGTAGCGCCGAGTTCCTCGGCCAGCTTTCGTTTCGCTTGCTGCCGGGTGGAGAGAATGACTGTCGTCGCGCCGGCAAGCCGGGCAAGCTGAACCGTCAATAGTCCAATGACGCCGCCGCCGAGCACCACGACGGAAGCCCCCGCCTTGATCTCGGCCAGGTCGACGCCGTGCAGGCAGCAGGCGAGCGGTTCGCAGAAGGCGCCGTGGGTCGCCGGCAGGGCGAGCGGGATTTCGAAGGCCTGTTTCTGCGGCACGATGACGTAGTCGGCGAAGCCGCCATCGCGGCTGATGCCGATGGCTTTCAGGTTACGGCAGAGGTTGACGCGCCCCGCCTGGCATTGCGGGCAGCGGCCGCAGCAAATGTTCGGATCGCCGGTAATGCGGGCGCCGAGCCGGAAGCCCTTCACCTCCGCGCCCATCGCCTCGATGATGCCGCAGAATTCGTGCCCGAGCGTCACCGGCGGCGTCGAGGGAAATTCGCCGTGCAAAAGGTGGCGGTCGGTACCGCAGATGCCGCAGGCCTCGACGCGGACCAGCAGATCGTCCGGGCCGGGAGCGGGTTGCTCTACCTCGCGAACGACCAGGTTGCCGATCGATTCCAGCCGCATAGCCTTCATGTCATCGTTCCTCCCAAAACAATGGGCGCCATACTGGCACGGCAAAGCCGACGCTGCCAACGGCATCGTCATGAAAACGGCGCCGCAACTTTATCGTTTTGATCTTGCACAAAATTGGCTCTCGCGCGTTATATGGTTTCCAACAAAGGCTCGATGGCCGCCAAGCAGAGACTGGGAGATCGCACCATGGAATGGAAAGGCCGCCGCCAATCAGACAATGTCGAGGACGTTCGCGGATCGAGCCCCTCCCGCGGCGGAATGGGCGGCAACCCTTTCGGGCGCGGCGGCGGCTTTCGCATCCCGACCGGCAGTGGCGGCCGCGGCGGCGGCATGAGCATTGGCACGATCATCTTCCTCGTCATCATCTATTTCGTCCTCAGAATGATGGGTATCGACCTCTTGCAGGTGATCGAGAGCGGGCAGGTCGGTTCGCCCGGCGTCGAGCAGACCGAAACGCAGTCACCGCGAGGCTCTGCGCAGGAAGAAACCAAAGCCTTCGTCTCGACTGTGCTGGCCGAGACCGAAGACACCTGGAACGGCATCTTCCAGGCAAACGGCGAAACCTACCAGGAGCCGAAGCTCGTCCTCTTCCGCGACGGCATCAACTCGGCCTGTGGCATGGCCTCCTCGGCCAGCGGCCCGTTCTATTGCCCGGGCGACCAGAAGGTCTATCTCGACATGGCCTTCTTCGACGAACTGGCTGAGCGCTTCGACGCGTCGGGCGATTTCGCCGAGGCCTATGTGATCGCCCACGAAGTCGGCCATCACGTGCAGAACCTGCTTGGCATCCTGCCGAAGGTGAATGCACAGCGCCAGCGCATGAGCGAAGCCGCCTCCAACCAGCTGTCGATCCGTGTCGAACTGCAGGCGGATTGCTTCGCCGGCATCTGGGGCAAATACACCGAGCAGAAGGGGATCCTCGAAAAGGGCGACCTCGAAGAGGCGCTCAACGCCGCCACCCAGATCGGCGACGACACGCTGCAGAAGCGCACCCAGGGCTACGTCGTTCCCGAAAGCTTCAACCACGGCACGTCGGCCCAGCGTTCGACATGGTTCAAGCGCGGCTTCGACAGCGGCAAGCTCTCGTCCTGCGACACGTTCAACAGTGACATCTGAGCGGTGGCGGCAGGATCTCTGTTCAAAAAATAGTGTTCGCGCACGGCGCCTGATCGCAAAAGGAACGGGCGCGACCTACATCTCCTTCTACAGCGCCGCGCGTCAAACATGACGCGCAAAGGACGCTGTAGCGCTTTGAAACTTCTGAACGGCGCGCCAAGCGGGGCCATGAAGGAGAATAGACATGAGGAAATTCGTCTTGACTGTATTTGCCGTCAGCGCTTTGGCCCTGCCGGTCGCGCCTCCCGCCGCCGCCGAATCGCTGGGCACCATTCTTTTCGGCCGCCCCCTGGAGCCCGGATTGCTCGTTATCGTCATGCGGCCAAGCTATCATGGTGACGAAGATCGTATTCCCTCGATCTATCGCTATCCCTCTGCCGAAACCATTGCCCGCGCGCAGAATGAAATCGCATCCAATCCCATTCTCAGGGAGGCACTGGAGCGCCGGAATATCCAGCCGCACAACGTCGTTGCCGTTCAGACCGCTGCAAGCGGCGGCAAGATCGTTTACGCGCGCTGATCGTCAGACTGCATTTACGCCAGCCTGTGGCAATCGCACCGGCGGACGTCGGCCGTTCGCTCGTCCACGTATGGAAAGGAGAAGACAGTGAAAAAGGCCCTGCTGTTGGCGCTTTTCGCCGCATTCGTCATAGCCGCCGCAAGCACCGCGATCGGGCCAGCCCATGCCCAGAGAGCGCCTGCCGGCATCACGATCGTCATGATCCGCGACTATTACGGTCCGGACGATTTCCAGCAGGTGTCGCCGATCTACCGATATCCTTCGCCGCAGACCTTGGCGAAAGCGCAGGAGGAGATCAGGTCGAATCCTTATATCCGTGCCCTCCTGCAAAGGCGGGGCATTTCCTTTCGAAATGTCGTCGGCGTGCAGACCGCCCTTAACGGCGGCAAGGTCGTCTATGTGAGGTGACGTGTCTGGCGCCGCCGATCATACGGCTGGAGCCGATTCATGCCGCCATCATGCCGGCACCGCTCCGGGCCTTCGTATCTCAAGAGGGCTAAAGGAACGTTTGCGGCACGCATCAATGTTCCGGCACCACCCATCACGAACATTGAAATGTTCACGGATTGTTTCGGTCAAAAAATTTCGATAAAGACGATGTGCCGGTTTCCGTTCGCGTTCCGTATTCGTTTTCAGCAGCCCGCCACTACAGTGCCGCGCGTCAAACATGACGCGCAAAGGATGCTGTGGCGCGCTTTAAAGCTGCTGCTAATTTTATCCTTAAATCGATTCCGATTTAAGGAATTGTGCAGGTGAGGTTTGTTCGATGATCGATGCCAAATCTGCGCGGCGCGGCCTGTCCCTCGTCTTTGTCATCCTGTTCCTCGATATCATGGGCATCGCCATCATCGTGCCGGTGCTGCCCGCCTATCTGAAGGAATTGACCGGCGATACGATCAGCGAGGCGGCGGTTGACGGCGGCTGGCTGCTGCTCGTCTATTCCGGCATGCAGTTTCTCTTTGCGCCGCTGATCGGAAACCTGTCCGACCGTTTCGGTCGCCGGCCGATCCTGCTTGCCTCGGTGCTGACCTTCGCGCTCGACAACCTGATCTGTGCCCTGGCGGTGAGCTACTGGATGCTGTTCATCGGCCGGGTGCTTGCCGGCATCAGCGGCGCCAGTGTCTCGACGGCCGCCGCCTATATCGCCGATGTCAGCGACGACACCAACCGGGCGAAGAATTTCGGCCTGATCGGCATTGCCTTCGGCACGGGTTTTGCGCTCGGCCCTGTTCTCGGCGGTCTGCTCGGCGAATTCGGGCCGCGCATTCCTTTCTATGGTGCGGCCGCGCTATCCTTCATCAACTTCCTGATGGCCCTGTTCCTGCTGCCGGAGACGCTGGAAAGCCATAACCGCCGCCGCTTCGAATGGAAGCGCGCCAATCCGCTCGGCACGCTGAAACAGATGCGCAGCTATCCCGGCATAGGCTGGGTGCTGCTCGTCTTCTTTCTCCTTTGGCAGGCGCATGCCGTCTATCCCGCCGTCTGGTCCTTCGTTGCCTCCTATCGCTACGATTGGTGCGAGGGGCAGATCGGCCTGTCGCTCGGCATTTTCGGCATCTGCGGCGCGCTCGTCATGGCCTTCGTCCTGCCCAAGGCGCTCCCGCTCATCGGCGAATGGAAGGCCGGTGCCGTCGGCCTGATCTTCAGCGGGCTCGGCCTCGCCGGCTATGCGCTGTCGGTCGAGGGCTGGATGATCTATGCCGTCATCCTCACCACCTGCCTGGAAGCGCTCGCCGATCCGCCGCTGCGCAGCATCGCCTCGGCCAACGTGCCGCCGTCGGCGCAGGGTGAACTGCAGGGCGCCCTGTCCAGTATTGCCAGCTTCACCACCATCCTCGGCCCGCTGATCTTCGCCCACATCTTCAGTGTCTTCACCGCGCCGCAGGTGCCCGTCACCTTCGCCGGGGCGCCCTATATACTCGCCGCCACCTTCGTCGCCGGTGCGATCGCCGTCTATTTCCTGAAGGTGCGCCCGGCCTCCGCCGCACTTGGCGCGGAGAACGCGACACAGTCCGGCTGAGCGCGCTGCCCGGCGCGTCCGTGCGCGGGCGCCCGTTGGAACATTCGGCAAACCACTCCGTTTGAAGATCATGCGAGCGGAGCGGAGGATCGAACATGAACGGCGGGAACGGCAAGGAACGACGCATTCCGGCGCCCCGCGAGGGGACGCCAAGCCCGCGGCTCGACGAGGGCGAATTCAAGCGTCGCTTTCTCATCCAGTTTAAGGACAAGGCTTTTGATCCGTTGACCGCTGAACTCGACAAGATCGCGTCGGCTGCATGGGATGCCTATGATCATCACCGTAAAAGCCCGAAAACGAAGAAAGCCGGCCCCGGCTATGCCGACCCGGACTATGAGCTTTCGGCCGACTGGATCGCCGCCCATCACGCGGTCGAGGAAGCCCAGCGACGGCACGATGATCCGTTGGCGCCGGCGCGCATCCTGCTGATCAGCGGTTCGGCCCGCAGCGAGCACACCTGTCCGGGGGAAATGTCGAAATCCTATCGGCTGGTCGAGATCGCGCGCGAAGTCATCGCGAGGCGGGGTCCCGTCGAGGTCGAGGTTCTGCAGCTCGATCGCCTTGCCTCCGAATATGGACGGCATATCCATCCCTGCAAGGCGTGCTTTTCGACGTCGCCGGCCCTCTGTCACTGGCCCTGTTCCTGCTATCCCAATCATTCGCTCGGCCAGACGCAGGACTGGATGAACGAGATTTATCCGATGTGGGTCGCCGCCCACGGCGTGATGATCGTCTCGCCGGTCAATTGGTACCAGGTTTCCTCGCCGGTCAAGCTGATGATGGACCGGCTGGTCTGTGCCGATGGCGGCAATCCCGACCCGACCTTGACGCAGGGCAAGGATGCGGCGCTTGCCAAGAAGATCGAAATGGAGGGCTGGCATTATCCGCGGCATCTGGCCGGCCGGCTCTTCTCCGTCATCGTCCATGGCGATGTCGAGGGCGTTGAAAACGTCCGGCGCAGCCTGTCGGACTGGATGAAATACATGCAGATGACGCCGGCAGGGCCGCTCGCCGAACTCGATCGCTATATTGGCTATTGGAAGGAATATGCGGTCTCGCACGAAGAACTCGATGCCGATACCGCCATCCAGGACGAAGTGCGCAACGCCGCGCAGACGCTGCTCGACGCGGTGCTGGCGAAAAAGGCAGGCAGGATGATCTCTGCCGGGGCGGAGCTGCAACAACCGCGGCAGAAATGATGATGAGGCGAGCTGCCGATCCCCAGGAGGAACAAGCCATGCCGGTCAAGACCCTGCGCAAGCCGAAACCGCCCCCCGCCTTCACCGGCGAGCGAGCCGACGGTGCCTCCATCGCTGCCCTGCACCGGCAGGCGGAGGATTGTGAACGGTGCGACCTTTACAAGCACGCGACGCAGGTCGTCTTCGGTGAAGGACCGCCGCATGCGCCGGTCGTTCTCGTCGGCGAACAGCCGGGTGACCGCGAGGACGAGTTGGGCCGGCCCTTTGTCGGCCCCGCCGGCCGGCTGTTGGATGAATGCCTGCGGGAGGCCGGCGTCGATCGATCGCTCTGCTACGTCACCAATGCGGTCAAGCACTTCAAATTCGAGCAACGGGGAAAGCGGCGCTTGCATTCCCGCCCAAATGCCGGCGAAATCCAGCGGTGCGCTTGGTGGCTGGCAGCGGAAATCGAGCTGCTCGAGCCGAAATTGATCGTCGCGCTGGGGGCAACCGCGCTCTACGCGCTGATGGGTCGCTCGATAGGATTGACGAAATATCGGGGTCATCTCCTGAAGACCATGAACGGCACGCCGCTGCTCGTGACGGTCCATCCGTCCTACCTGTTACGGATCCGCGATCGTGACGAGGCCCAAGCGGCAAGGCAAGCCTTCGTCGTGGACCTGGCGCGCATGCAGTCGTTTCTGCCGCCTGAATGACGAAGGGCAAGAAAACAGGCCGTCGCGCTGCCCGCGCGAAAACGCGCCCGCAAAATGATCAATTTTTGTGATGCTTAGATGAAAAAATAAGCGCTTTGGTGTTTGTTGCTGGTGCTTTACCGGTGGTTGCTTTATTTCGGTGTCTTCCGTTATGCGGCCCATTCCGGCTGCGACGAAGCCAAGGGCTCAAATCTCACATGTTGACTTCGACCCAAACGCAGACGGGCGTCCGCACCGACAATTCCTGGCCTTCGCATTACCGGGCGAGCATTGCGCTCGGCGTGCCTTTCGTCGGCGCGCAACTTGCGCAGTTCGCCATCCATGCGACGGACGTGCTGATGGTCGGCCGGCTCGGCACGACGGAGCTTGCGGCGATGGTTCTTGCCGCCCAGACGTTCTTCACCGTCTTCATCTTCGGCTCCGGCTTTGCCAATGCCGTAATCCCCGTGGTTGCACAGGCGCAGGGCCGCGGCGACCGCGTCGCGGTCCGTCGCGCCGTGCGCATGGGCATGTGGGCGGTGCTCGGCTATGGCGTGCTGACCGCACCTGTGTTGTGGCATGCCGAAACGGTGCTGCGCGCCATGGGCCAGCAGCCCGCGGTGGCGGCTCTCGCGGGCAACTATCTGCGGGTCGCGCTGTGGGGCATGTTCCCGGCGCTGTTGTTCATGGTGCTGCGCGGCTTCCTCAGTGCGCTCGAGCGGGCGGGCGTCATCCTTTACGTCACGATTGCCGTCCTCGTCGTCAATGCTGCGCTCTGCTACGTCTTGATCTTCGGCCACTTCGGCGCGCCGGCGCTCGGCATCGTCGGCGCT
This sequence comes from Pararhizobium sp. LjRoot235, assembly GCF_964254145.1. Taxonomy (NCBI): domain Bacteria; kingdom Pseudomonadati; phylum Pseudomonadota; class Alphaproteobacteria; order Hyphomicrobiales; family Rhizobiaceae; genus Pararhizobium; species Pararhizobium sp. LjRoot235. Next base: position 1,689,800 of record NZ_CAXUSP020000001.1, read on the forward strand.
GCGATCTCGGCGCTGGCTGTCAATACGCTGAGCTTCGTGCTGCTCTTCGCCTATATCCAGATCACGGCGGAAACCCGTGGCTACGAGATATTCGTTCGCTTCTGGCGCTCCGACTGGCCGGTCCTGAAGGAGGTCGTCAAACTTGGGCTGCCGATCGCGATCACCATCCTTGCCGAAGTCAGCCTGTTCACGGTCGCCTCGCTGCTGATGGGCATGATCGGCACCGTCGAGCTTGCCGCCCATGGCATCGCGCTGCAGTTCGCCTCCATCGCCTTCATGGTGCCGCTCGGCCTGGCGCAGGTGGCGACCGTCAGGATCGGCCTCGCTCATGGCCGCCGCGATGCGGAAGGGATCAAGCGGGCGGCGATAGCGGTCCTCGTGCTCGGCTCAGCCTTCGCCCTCATCAGCAGTGCCGTCTTCGCGCTTTTCTCGCATGAGCTAGCCGCGCTCTATCTCGATACCCGCCGGCCGGATGCGGCCGAGGTTCTCGCCTATGCCGGGCCGCTGATCGTAATCGCCGGCGCCTTCCAGCTGGTGGATGGCGTGCAGGCGTTGGCGGCCGGCATGCTGCGCGGTCTGAAGGATACGACGGTGCCGATGATGCTGGCGCTGGTCTCCTATTGGGCAATCGGCTTCGTCGCGGCCTACGTGTTGGCCTTCCATGCCGGTTTCGGCGGCGTCGGCGTCTGGTACGGTTTCGTGCTCGGCCTTGCTGCCGCCAGCATCTCGCTCACCTGGCGCTTCTTTCGCTTCCTGTCGCACGAGAGGAAGACCCTGGCCGTGGTGGCGTGAACGAAAAAGGCCCGCGTGATGCGGGCCCTTGCATGTGTGTCGCTGCGGAAAATTACCGCTCGGCTAGAGCCGGCTCGCCCTTCTTCTCGCGCACCAGATTGATGAAGCGGCGGAAGAGGTAGTGGCTGTCCTGCGGGCCGGGGGAGGCCTCCGGATGGTGCTGGACGGAGAAGACCGGCTTGCCGGTGACGCGCAGGCCGCAATTGGTGCCGTCGAACAGGGAAACGTGAGTCTCCTCAACGCCTTCAGGCAGCGACTTGGAGTCGACTGCGAAGCCGTGGTTCATCGAGACGATCTCGACCTTGCCCGTCGTGTGGTCCTTGACCGGGTGGTTGGCGCCGTGATGGCCCTGATGCATCTTCTCAGTCCTGGCGCCGAGCGCCAGACCCAGCATCTGGTGGCCGAGGCAGATGCCGAACAGCGGGATATCGCTTTTGATGAGGTCCTTGATCACCGGAACCGCATATTCGCCGGTCGCCGCCGGGTCGCCCGGGCCGTTCGACAGGAAGATGCCGTCCGGCTTCTGCGCAAGCACCTCTTCGGCGCTCGCCGTCGCCGGCATGACGGTGACTTTGCAGCCAAGGCCTGCGAACAGGCGCAGGATGTTGCGCTTGACGCCGAAGTCGAGCGCCACGACGTGATGCGTCGTCTCGGTTTCGCCAAGCGTGCCGTAGCCCTCGTTCCACACCCAGGGCTTTTCGCTCCAGCGCGACGACTGGCCGGAGGAGGCAACCTTCGCAAGATCGAGACCTTCGAGACCGCTCCAGGCTTTCGCTTCCGCCTTCAGCTCATCAAGTTTGAAGACGCCGTTCGGATCGTGCGCGATCACCGCGTTCGGCGCGCCGTTCTCGCGGATCCATGCGGTCAGCGCCCGCGTGTCGATGCCGTAGAGGCCGATGATGCCGCGTGCCTTCAGCCAGGCGTCGAGGTGTTTTGCGGCGCGGTAGCTGGAAGGATCGGTGATGTCGGCCTTGAAGATGACGCCGACCGCGCCGTGGCGGGCTGCCGGGGTCAGGTCCTCGATGTCCTCGTCATTGGCGCCGATATTGCCGATATGCGGGAAGGTGAAGGTGACGATCTGGCCGAGATAGGAGGGGTCGGTCATGATCTCTTCATAGCCGGTCAGCGCCGTATTGAAGACCACTTCGGCCTGTACCTTGCCGGTGGCGCCGATGCCCTTGCCTTCGATGACGGTGCCGTCGGCCAGAACGAGCAGGGCGGTTGGTTTTTCGGTGGTCCAGGGCGCGGTGCCGGTCATTGTCTTCATCCCGTTCAGGCGGCGCGTTGCAGGCGTTCCATGGGACGCCTGCCGGCCGTTTTGGTTCGCAGGCGGGCAGAAGCGGGCGTTGGGCGCGCGCTGTCAGGCCTGGTCACGATGTTTGTGCAGGTGACGGTAAATAGCTGCCGCTTCGCACAAGGTCAATCTTGAAGACGGACGGATAGGGTTTTTCCTTCAGCTTTTACCGGAGATTTGCGCAATTCGTTTGCTCGCAGCTGTTCGGCTGGTTTATGAAGCGCCATTCAACAGGAGTAAGCACAATGATGCGCGATCAACTCGCCGCCGCCCTCAAGGATGCGATGAAATCGAAGAATGCCGCGCGGCTTTCCACCATCCGCCTGGTTCAGGCCGAGATCAAGAGCCGCGATATCGCCAATCGCGGAACCGGCAAGGGCGATGCCAGCGACGACGAAATTCTGCAGATTCTCGCCAAGATGGTCAAGCAGCGCGAGGAATCGGCAAAGATCTACGAAGAGAACGCCCGCCCCGAACTCGCCGCCAAGGAACGCGCCGAGATCGCCGTCGTGCAGGAGTTCATGCCCAAGCAACTGTCGGAAGCCGAAGTACGGGCGAACGTCGCCGCCGCGATCGCTGAAGCCGGCGCAGCCGGCCCGAAGGACATGGGCAAGGTCATGGCAGTGCTGAAGGAGCGTTATGCCGGCCAGATGGATTTCGCCAAGGCGTCTTCTGTCCTCAAGGAACTGCTGTCAGCTCTCTGACCGCCGGCGCTGATGCGGACTGGCGGTGGAAGGCCGCATCGATGATCGCGAATTTTTCAGCCTGGTAGGTCAGATACTCCCGCACGAAGCCCTGCGACAGCCAGAGCGCATTCCTGCCGGAGACATTTTCGAAGCCAACGCTGCCCACCGCCGCCGCCTTGTTCAGCAGCCGCTTCAGATGCGTCTTCGAGATCATGTAGCGGTCGCAGATATCCGCCGGCGAAATCGGGCCGACCAGGGTTCGCGCCGCGTCCGGATCGAAATCTTCGATCATGGCGATGAAACAATCCATAACGACGCCGCCGGAATTGGCCCAGGTGAAGAGGTTGAACGTCTCGCCGGGGTTGCGGACCTCAGCGCTTTCCAGGATTCCCCGCGCTATGGCGGGCTGAAGCCGCGCAAAGAGCGCCGGGTCCTCCGCCAGCACCGCCGCTCTTGCCCCGCCGTCCAGATGGTCGAGGATGGAAAGATGTGCATAGAGCCATTTCACCACCGATTGCACAGTCACATCCGTCGGCTCCAGCGGCCGCATGCGATTGTTCGGCGGGTTGTCGCTATGGCGGGCGAAGCGATAGGCGAGCATTTCCTGGATGAAGGCGGCGGCGGTGTTGCGGCTGGCAATGCGGTGTTCCACTGCGGCGGCAACGAAACGTCTGGCATAAAGCCCCTTGGCGGGGTCGCCCGGATCGCGCCGATAGTGCAGCGATAGCCCCAGCTGCGCCATCAGCCAGCGCTGATGCGAGGCAAAGATCGACATCAGCCGCGGATTTTCATCGAACATCGCCGTCAGTTCGGTGGCGAGCAAGCGCATAGCCGCAAAAAATGCGTTGCTGGAAATGAGATCGTGGGCTGCGAGTGGCATCAGGCGGGTTCCGGGAGGGCAGTCGACAGGTGCCGACAATTCATGTCTTGTCATGTCTTGCCTGACGTTTTCTATCACCTTTTTATTCGCGCGGTTGTTGGGTCTTGCAGCCGACAAGTTCGCGTGCCTAACCGTTCTTGGATTTCTTTTGCTCGGTCATGAAATGACGCAGCACCGCGTTCATCCGGGTTTGATAGCCCTTGCCGCTCTTCTTGAAGAAGGCGATGACATCCTCATCCAGCCTGATCGAAACGGCTTTCTTGGGAGTTGGGTAGACGATCGTTGCCTTCGACCAGTCGATATCCATGAACTCCGCCCAGTCGGGATCGTCCCGCATGGCGGACTTTATATCCTCGTCTGTCAGCGCCTCGACGCGTGCCCAGTCGGTGCGATCGTCGCCTTTGGCGACTTTCTCACGGATTTGTTCCAGCGAATATCTGACGATATTTTCTTTGCTCATTTTTGTGTGCCGCACGGGCGGAAATGATCCGGCAGGTTTCGCTTCGCATCGTGTAGACGATTGCGATTAGAATTCCCGACAAAGGACAAATCGCCAATGTGCGGACTTCTCCGTTTTTATCGGACCGACGTTCGATGTGCGGTTCGTTGAGTGCAGTCGCCGCCTTCAGAAAGTCGATGCCATGTTTCTCTACATTTCTTACTCGCTTGTCTTCGTCCCATTCAAAAGACGAAAACTGTAAATCAGAGCGATCCATTGAAGTTCCCAAAGGCATATCCTTCAGGCACGTCATGCGCCTTGCTGATTTTGTAAATATAAATGTACATACATCCGTCGTCCCTCGTCAACCTGTGAATTGCGGGTATGATGCGCAGCCTTGCTGGCGTGGGCCGCGATTGCCGCCTATATGGAAGCCAGCCCAGAGGTATTCATGCGTTTTTCCAATTCCTTCCTTGACGAGATCCGCGACCGCGTCCCGATATCGGACGTGATCGGCAAGCGCGTCACGTGGGATCGAAAGAAGACCAACGCCTCGAAGGGCGACTATTGGGCCTGCTGCCCGTTCCATGGCGAAAAATCGCCGAGCTTTCATTGCGAGGACCGCAAGGGCCGCTACCATTGCTTCGGCTGCGGCGTGTCGGGCGATCATTTCCGTTTTCTCACCGATCTCGACGGCATGGCTTTTCCGGAAGCCGTGCAGCAGATCGCCGACCTTGCCGGCATTGCCATGCCGCAGCCCGATGTCGAGGCCGAGAAGCGCGATCGCCAGCGCACCGGCCTGCAGGACGTCATGGAAATGGCAACGCAGTTCTTCGAGGCGCAGTTGCAGACCGCAAACGGCGCCAAGGCGCGCGCCTATCTGCGCGATCGCGGCCTGACCGGCCGCACGATCGAGACCTTCCGCCTCGGCTATGCGCCCGAAAGCCGCAACGCGCTGAAGGAACATCTGGCCGGCAAGGGTGTGCCGAAGGACCAGATCGAGGCCTGCGGCCTTGTCGTCCACGGCCCGGACATCCCGGTCTCCTACGACCGTTTCCGCGATCGCATCATGTTTCCGATCCTGTCGTCGCGCGAAAAGGTCATCGCCTTTGGCGGCCGCGCCATGTCGCCGGATGCGCCGGCCAAATATCTCAATTCCAATGAGACCGAGCTCTTCCACAAGGGCAACGTGCTCTACAATTTCGCCCGCGCGCGAAGGGCAATGTCGGGGGCCAGCCGCGTCGGCAGCGCCGCGCAAAACGGAAAACCGGTCGGCAACGCCGCGCAAAACGAAAATGGTGCGGGCACGATCATCGCGGTCGAAGGTTATATGGACGTGATCGCGCTGCACCAGGCCGGTATCGAGAATGCCGTAGCACCACTCGGAACGGCGCTCACCGAAAACCAGATGGCACTGCTCTGGAAGCTGACGCAGCAGCCGGTCCTCTGCTTCGACGGCGACGGTGCCGGCATTCGCGCTGCCAACCGCGCGGTCGATCTCGCCTTGCCGCATCTGAAGCCCGGTTTTTCCATGCGCTTCGCCATGCTGCCGGACGGCAAGGACCCGGACGATCTCGTCCGCCATGAGGGGCGCGGCCCCTTCGACAAGGTCATGGCCTCGGCCCGCTCGCTGTCGGAAATGGTCTGGCTGCGCGAGGCGCAGGCTGGAGGCTTCGATACGCCGGAGAGCCGCGCCCAGCTTGAGGCGACGCTGAAACAGGTGGTCTCGGTCATTGCCGATGAAAACGTCCGCCGCCACTACGGCCAGGATATCCGCGACCGGCTCAACCAGTTCTTTCAAGGGACGTCGCGCCGCGAGGGCGGCCAGCGAAATTTCGACCGCAACCAGCGCCAGGGCGGTGCAAACCGAAATGGAGGACAGGGGCGCGGCCAGCAGGGCGGGCGCACCTCCGAGCGCAGCGGCATCTCCGACCGGCTTGCCCGCTCGTCGCTCGTCAGCGGCCATCAGGCCCTGCCGCCGCTCAGAGAAAGCGTGCTGGCGCTGACCATCGTCAATCAACCGCAACTGCTGTTCGAGGAGTATGACGAGATCTCCGCGATCGACTATGACAATCGCGACCTCCAGCGCTTCTGGTCGTCGGTGCTCAATGCCGCCGCTGCCAGGGGGCCGCGCCTGTCGCGGGAAAACCTCGTCGAGCAGCTTGAGGCCGAAGGTTTTGGCGACCTGCTGAAATCGCTCGACCAGCAGATCCGCTTTGCCCGCCTCTGGACGGCAACGACGGCCGCCGCCCCCGAGGATGCGCGCGAAGGCTATATTCAGGCCTTGTCACTGCACAAGCGCACCAAGGCGCTGCTCTGGCAGCGCCGCGAACTCGAAAGCGAACTCGCCTATGCCACCGAAGAGGGCGACGACGACGCCGTCAGCCAGATCCTGCGCAACCTGCAGGAGGTCCAGCTGGAGGTGACGCGGCTGGAAAACCAGGAAGCCATCATCGACGGTTTCGGCGTGTTGTCGGGACGGGTGAAGGGGCCGGCGGGGAAGTAGTCCATTGCCTGTCAGGCGGTTACAGCCTGCCTGCTCCGCCCGATGTTGCGGCCATACCTGTGGAACGGCAATTCAATGAAGACGTATGAGATCCGCGAGATCACGAGGGCGCCGACCAGCGTTGCAGAAACGAGGACGGCGAATTGCGACCAGGGCTCCTTGATGCCAAGTGCCTGGACCGCTTGCAGCATCAGGATCAACACGATCATGTGGGACAGATAGACCGAATAGGCCATGTTGCCGACCCACTGCAGCGGCCGGGCATTCGCCGCTCGGCTGAAAAGTGCGGCCATCCCGCCTTCATTTTCCCGGGCACGGATCACCAGCATGATGACCGTCGCCCAGATCAGATAGGGCAGAACGCTGATGGATCGCTGCAGGAGCAATCCCGCCAGGACGAGCGCCCAGACCTTCACGACCGGTATCAACCGCACCGGGTGACCTTCTTTTTCCCTGTATTTCATGACGTAGAATGTCGCGATCCCGAGGGTGAAATCGACAAGCCATCCGCCAATGAAGCCTTCCGGCATGCGCGGCAGGATAAAAGCAACAATGACGGCGCCGATAAGCAGCAGCCCGATACGGGTGGCATTCATCCTCGTTGTCAGGAGGGCGATGAAAAACGGCGCTATCAGATAATATTGCCATTCCAGCGATATGCTCCAGGCCTGTCCCAGAAAGGCGTAGTCGGTCGAGGGCAGCAGGCGCGGCGGCACCAGTCCATGCAGCGCCGGCAGGTGCGCAGCGAGATGCCAGGGCCAATAGGTGATCGTGTCGGTCGCGATCTTGATTCTCGCCGCCTGCATCGCGCCGACCGGCGCATTTACCCAGGTTTCCAGAGCGAGATTTGCCAGGAGGACTGAGAGCGCCAGGTAAAACAGGTAGACCGGGAAAATCCGGAATGCGCGCCGCGTGATGTAGAGACCATAGCTCTCCGGCTTCTTGTCGATCAACGCTGCGATGGCAAAGCCGCTTAGGAGGATGAACACGGTGACGGCATGGAAATTATAGAGCTTCGCTTCGACCAGCCGTCCGTGCAAGGCCGACGCGGTCGCCACATGCCCCACCACGACCCATATCGCCAAGACCCCGCGCAGGGCTTCAAATTGTTTTACGTAGCGCATCAAACCACCGTTCGTTGGTCCCGTTACGCCAGTCTTATCGTGATGCACTGCAGCAATTTTTAGTCAACGCCAGAGATTTATGTATGATCTGAAATCACGGCTGCCGAACTTGAGGCCCCGACGAGCAAGGTGACCTCTTGCCGACCGGCCAGCGAATTGCAAAAGTCACCTACGAGAGCCGTTTTCATAAGGAGGGGAACTTATGACTGAAATCGCCTTGCTGGCTTTCGCACTCGTCTCGTTCATCGGCATCGCCACGCCCGGCCCGACGGTGCTTCTGGCGCTGACCAACGGTTCGCGCTTCGGCGTCCGGCGCGCTCTCGTCGGCATGATCGGCGCGGTCCTGTCCGATTTCGTCCTGATCGGCGCCGTCGCGCTCGGGCTCGGGGCGCTGCTGGCAGCTTCCGAATTCTGGTTCTCCGTCGTCAAATGGATCGGTGCCGGTTATCTTGCCTTTCTCGGCATCATGCTTTTGCGCTCGAAGGGTTCGTTGAACGAGACGTTGCACGGCACGGCGGAGAACGGCTTGGGATCGCCGCGCTCGATCTTCCTGAAAAGTTTCCTGGTCGCGGTCACCAATCCCAAAGGCTATCTGTTCTTCTCGGCCTTTCTGCCCCAGTTCATCGTGCCGAGCGAACCGCAGGTCCCGCAATATGCCGTTCTCGCCCTCGTTTTCGCCGCGATCGATTTTCTCGTCATGTTCGGTTATGCGGCGCTCGGCTCGCAGGCCGTGCGCGTGCTGAAGACCTCCGGCGCGCTGTGGCTCGACCGCATCTGCGGCGGTGCTCTCCTGGCGCTCGCCGGTTCGTTGGCGTTCTATCGGCGCGCGAACGCAGGATTGCCAATAACCGAGGCACAAAGCCTCGCGCCCACCACCGCACCTGTGCCATAGTCCCGCTCTCCCCACGAAAGCGATTCCATGCCTCCCATCCACGACCGCACCGATCCCCTGTTCGATAACGCAGGCGCGAAAAACCCGCTCGCCGTCCTGAAACGGGTCTACGGCTATTCCGCCTTCCGCGGAAAGCAGGCGGCCGTGGTCGAACGGGTGGTGTCGGGCGGCGATGCGGTCGTGCTCTTTCCGACCGGTGCCGGAAAATCGCTCTGCTTCCAGATCCCGGCGCTTTGCAGAGACGGCGTCGGCATTGTCGTCTCGCCGCTGATCGCCCTGATGCGCGATCAGGTGGAGGCGCTGAAGCAGCTCGGCGTCCGGGCGGCGGCGCTCAACTCGTCGCTGACGCGCGAGGAATTCCTCGATGTCCGCCGGGCGATTGCAAACGGCGATCTCGATCTGCTCTACGTGACGCCCGAACGCATCGTCACGCCGGCCTTCAAGGAGATGATCGGTACTGCGCGGATCGCGCTGTTTGCTATCGACGAAGCGCATTGCGTCTCCCAATGGGGCCATGATTTTCGCCCGGAATACCGGGAGTTGGGTCATCTCGCCGAACATTATCCCGGCGTGCCGCGCATGGCGCTGACGGCAACGGCCGATCCGCATACCCGCGAAGACATCATCGACAGGCTCGGTCTGCACGGGGCTGAAGTCTTCGCCACCTCGTTCGACCGCCCGAACATCGCCTACGAGATCGTCGAGCGCGATCAGCCGCGCCAGCAATTGCTGCGGTTCCTGTCGCGCCACAAGGGCGCGAGCGGCATTGTTTATTGCCTGTCGCGCGCCAAGGTCGAGGACACGGCCGAATGGCTGAACGGGCAGGGCATCCGCTCGCTCGCCTATCATGCCGGCATGGATCGGGCGCTGCGTGATGCCAATCAGGACGCGTTCCTCAAAGAAGAAGACCTCTGCCTCGTCGCCACCGTCGCCTTCGGCATGGGCATCGACAAGCCGGACGTGCGCTATGTCGCCCATCTCGATCTGCCGGGCTCGGTCGAGGCCTATTACCAGGAAACCGGCCGTGCCGGGCGCGACGGGCTGCCGTCCGATGTTTGGATGGCCTATGGCATGGCCGACGTCATCCAGCGCGGCCGGATGATCGACGGGGGCGGCTCGGCTGACGAAATCAAGCGGGTCGAGCGCGCCAAGCTCAATGCCCTGCTTGCCATCTGCGAGACGCCGACCTGCCGGAGACAAGCCATCCTTGCCCATTTCGGCGAAGCTCATGGCGGCAATTGCAGCAATTGCGACACCTGCATCAAACCCGTCGAGACCTGGGACGGCACGGATGCCGCCATCAAGGCGCTGGCCGCCATCTACCGCACCGGCGAGCGCTTCGGTACCGGTCATCTGATCGACGTTCTCCTCGGCAATATCAACGAGAAGACGACGCGCTTCGGCCATGCCGACATGCCGGTGTTCGGGGCCGGCAAGGACATCCCGTCGAAGACCTGGCAGTCCGTCTATCGGCAATTGCTCGCGGCAGGTTTCGTCAGCGTCGACCATGAGGCTTTCGGCGCGCTGAAACTGCAGCCGGAGGCCCGCGCCATCTTCAAGCATGAACGGGAGGTTCGTTTTCGCAAGGACCGCCCGTCGACGGGCAAGGCGCAGCGCAATGCCAAATCTGCTGGCAGCACCGCTGCCCGAACGGACATGTCGGAGCGCGATCATGGCCTCTTCCAGAAACTGCGGGCACTGCGCGCCTCGATCGCCAAGGACATGAACGTCCCGCCTTACGTCATCTTCCCCGATACGACGCTGATGGCGCTCGCCAAGGAACGGCCGACAAGGAGCGACGACCTTCTCGGCATCCCCGGCATCGGCGCAACCAAGCGCGAACGCTATGGCGACATTTTCCTCGAGGCGATCCGCAACGACGGCTGAGGCGAGGTCTACATCCTGACCGTCATCCCACCATCCACCGTCAGCACATGGCCGTTGACGAAGGAGGCAGCGTCGCTCGCCAGAAACAGCGCCGCGCCGGCGATCTCGTCCGGCCGGCCCCAGCGCTCAACCGGTATGCGCTGGCGCACGAAGGGCATCAGATCCTCGTCAGCCGCCAGCGCCGCATTGGTTTCGGTGGCAAACCAGCCCGGTGCGATCGCATTGCTGGTGATGCCGTAAGGTCCGTATTCCACCGCCATCGCCCGCATCAACCCGGTCAGGCCCTGTTTGGCGATGGGATAGATGCCGTCGCCCGGCATTGCCACCTGGCCGTTGATCGAGGTGATCGAAATCAGTCGTCCGTGCTCGTTCCGCTTCATGAGCGCGGCCGCATCGCGCGACAGCGTCGTGGCGGCGATCAGGTCGGTGCGAATGAGGTCGACGATCGCCTCGTCGTCGAACTCTGCCAGCGGCCGCCGGTCGCGGGCGCCGACATTGTTGACGAGGATGTCGAGCCGGTGATGGCTGCGCTCGATAGCGGCAAGCGCGGCGCGCTGTGCCTCCCGCTCAGTGACGTCGAAGGCGACGGCCTCGGCGCTGCCGCCTGTAGCCGCGATCCGGCCTACGGCTTCCTTGAGCGTTTCCGCCGTGCGACCGTTGATAACGACATGCGCTCCCGCCTCGGCAAGCGCGCGGGCGATCTCCAATCCAAGCCCGCGCCCGCCGCCGGTCACCAGGGCCACCCGGCCCTTCAAGGAAAATCTGTCGAAGATGGTCATGGCTCCCTCGTCGCATAAAATACATTGCCTATCGGCGCTGAAATAGTTGACTCAGTCAACTAGCTTTTTTTCGGCTCGCGTGTTTCCGGCCGGTATGCTTCCTTGAAACATTGAGCGCGCGGCCAGACAAGTTCCTTTGGCCGCCGTGTCGCGGCAGCGCCGCGCCCCGCCGCGCGTCTTCTGCTTTCTTCCGCGCGGGAATATGATAGGTCTCCATCGCAACCCGATCTCCGTTTGGAAAGCGCCGTCATGACATCAGCCTTCATCCAGCATCTCTCGTCCGAACTCGAAGGCCTGAAAGCCGCCGGTCTCTACAAATCCGAGCGGGTGATCACCTCTAAACAGGCAGGCGAGATCGAAGTTGCCTCGGGTGCCAGGGTCCTGAATTTCTGCGCCAATAACTATCTTGGTCTCGCCAACAACGAGGAACTCGCCGAGGCCGGCAAGCGGGCGCTCGATCGCTACGGCTACGGCATGGCCTCCGTCCGCTTCATCTGCGGCACGCAGGAGGAGCACAAGCAGCTCGAGGCGCGCATCTCGTCGTTCCTGCGCATGGAAGACACCATCCTCTATTCGTCCTGTTTCGATGCCAATGGCGGCCTGTTCGAAACGCTGCTGAACGAGGAAGACGCGATCATCTCCGACGCGCTCAATCATGCCTCGATCATCGACGGCGTGCGGCTTTCCAAGGCCAAGCGCTTCCGCTACGCCAACAACGACATGGCCGCGCTCGAAGAGGAACTGAAGAAGGCGGAGGGGTCGCGCTTCAAGCTGGTCGCCACCGACGGCGTCTTTTCGATGGACGGCATCATCGCCAATCTGCAAGGCGTCTGCGATCTTGCCGAAAAATACGGCGCCATGGTCATGGTCGATGACAGCCACGCCGTCGGCTTCGTCGGCAAGCACGGCCGCGGCTCGGCCGAATATTGCGGCGTCGAGGGACGGGTGGATATCATCACCGGCACGCTCGGCAAGGCACTCGGCGGCGCATCGGGCGGCTACACCTCGGCGAGACGAGAAGTGGTGGAGTGGCTGCGCCAGCGCTCGCGGCCCTATCTCTTCTCCAACACGCTTGCTCCGGTCATCGCGGCTGCCTCCCTCAAGGTCTTCGACCTGATCGACAATGGCGACGCCCTGCGAGCGCGGCTCGAAGCCAACGCATCCCTATTCCGCGCCGAAATGGGCAAGCTCGGCTTCACGCTTGCCGGCGAGGGCCATCCGATCATCCCGGTCATGCTCGGAGACGCGTCGCTGGCACAGGAAATGGCGGCAAGGATGCTGGAAAAAGGCGTCTACGTCGTCGGCTTCTCCTTTCCCGTCGTCCCCAAGGGCCAGGCCCGCATCCGCACCCAGATGTCGGCCGCCCACAGCGAGGCAGATGTGCGCCGCGCGATCGCGGTGTTCGAGGAAGTTGGCAGGGAACTGGGTGTGATTTGAGGGATTGCCCCTCATCCGGCCTGTCGGCCACCTTCTCCCCGTAAACGGGGAGAAGGGACAAGCCGCGGGTTTCGATGTTCGTATCCGTTGCGGTGCGGCGGCGATCTCGATCATTCCCTCTCCCCGCTTGCGGGGAGAGGGCTAGGGTGAGGGGCAGCGCGCAGCGCATCGATATCTAAGGAATGAAAATGACCAACATGATGAAAGCCCTCGTTAAATCCAAACCGGAAGTCGGCCTCTGGATGGAGCATGTGCCGGTGCCGGAGCCCGGACCGAACGACGTGCTGATCAAGGTGAAGAAATCCGCGATCTGCGGCACCGATGTGCACATCTGGAACTGGGACCAGTGGGCGCAGAAGACCATTCCGGTGCCGATGGTTGTCGGCCACGAATTCGTCGGCGAGATTGCTCAGATCGGCTCTGCGGTCACGAAGTACCATGTCGGCGAACGGGTCTCGGGAGAGGGCCATATCGTTTGCGGCAAGTGCCGCAACTGCCGCGCGGGGAGGGGGCATCTCTGCCGCAACACGCTCGGCGTCGGCGTGCATCGTCCCGGCTCCTTCGGCGAGTTCGTCTGCATCCCGGAATACAATGTCGTGGCGATCCCCGACGAGGTGCCGGACGAGATCGCCGCGATCTTCGATCCCTTCGGCAACGCCGTCCACACCGCGCTCTCCTTCGATCTCGTCGGCGAGGACGTGCTGGTCACCGGCGCCGGCCCGATCGGCATCATGGGCGCCATGGTCGCCAAGCGCTCCGGCGCGCGCAAGGTCGTCATCACCGATATCAACCCGGTGCGCCTGGCGCTCGCCGAAAAGGTCGGCATCGACTATGTCGTCGATGCGTCCAAGGAAAACCTCAGCGACGTGATGACGCGTATCGGCATGACCGAAGGGTTCGATGTCGGGCTCGAAATGTCGGGCGCCGCCCCGGCCTTCCGCGACATGATCGACAAGATGAACAATGGCGGCAAGATCGCCATCCTCGGTATCGCGCCGACCGGCTTCGAGATCGACTGGAACAAGGTCATCTTCAAGATGCTCAACCTCAAAGGCATCTACGGCCGCGAGATGTTCGAAACCTGGTACAAGATGATCGCCTTCGTGCAAGGGGGGCTCGACCTCTCGCCGATCATCACCCACCGCATCGGCATCGACGATTTCCGCGATGGTTTCGAGGCGATGCGTTCGGGCAATTCCGGCAAGGTGGTGATGGACTGGTAGGACTTGAAATCACGTCCGGGTGCGTCATCTCTCAACGGGATGAGGAAAAGTGCGAGGCGGTGACCGCGATGCGAGGCGGTCGTCGCTGGTTCGTTTCCGGTCGGCTATGTCACTGCGGAGATTTTCCGGACCCTTGTCTTTTTATGAACAGTTCCTACATTTCCGCCAGTGAACTGAATCTTTGAAGCGACGAGCTTGATTCAGCCTTTTTTGCCGTTTTAAACGGTTTTTCGCCGGAAATGCTTGACGGGACCGAAAATTGTGGGAATCACCATTTCTAATACAGTAGGTGAAATGGGTACGGCGGATACGATCATCATGCAAATGATGTCTAACCGGCGACGCTGTCGCAGCTGGCCGGTCTAACCTCGGTGTGACTATCGTGGTTAAGCAGGAATTAAAGGTCATCCCGTTACGTCAGGGGTAATGATTCGCGGTGGGAGCGATTGACGCGCCCGAGCCTCGAAAAAGTTTTGCACCGCTCACGCGTTGAATGCTGTCCAAGGAAAGCGACGAATACATGGCAACCAAAGTCAAAGAGAACGAAGAAGCAGAAGCCGAACGCGAAGGCGCACCCGACGGCCCGCTTCTCGATCTCTCGGATGACGCGGTCAAGAAAATGATCAAGGCCGCCAAGAAGCGCGGCTACGTCACCATGGACGAACTGAATGAAGTTCTGCCGTCCGATCAGGTCGATCCTGACCGGATCGAGGACATCATGGCGATGCTCAACGAAATGGGCATCAATGTCGTCGAGGACGAGGAAACCGAAGAGGGCGCTGCGGCGGCCGAGGAGGAAGACGGCGAGGCCGACGCCGACAGCGAGGGCGGCGAACTTGCACCGTCCGGCGGCACTGCCGTTGCGACTGCAAAGAAGAAGGAGCCTACCGATCGCACCGACGATCCGGTCCGCATGTATCTGCGCGAAATGGGCTCGGTCGAGCTTCTGTCGCGCGAGGGCGAAATCGCCATTGCCAAGCGCATCGAGGCTGGCCGCGAAACCATGATCGCCGGTCTCTGTGAGAGCCCGCTGACCTTCCAGGCGATCATTATCTGGCGCGACGAACTCAACGAAGGCAACACGCTGCTGCGCGAGATCATCGATCTCGAAACCACCTATTCCGGTCCGGAGGCAAAGGCCGCCCCGCAGTTCCAGTCGCCTGAAAAGATCGAGGCCGACCGCAAGGCGGCCGAAGAGAAGGAAAGGAACCGCAGGCCGCGTGCTGGCGACGACGACATCACCAATGTCGGCGGCGAGGGCCTGCCGCCGGAGGAAGAGGAAGAGGACGACGACGAATCGAACCTCTCGCTCGCCGCCATGGAAGCGGAACTGCGTCCGCAGGTCATGGAAACGCTCGACACCATCGCCGAGACCTACAAGAAGCTCAGGAAGCTGCAGGATCAGCAGGTGGAAGCCCGCCTCCAGGCGACCGGCACGTTGTCGCCCGCCCAGGAGCGACGCTACAAGGAGCTGAAGGACGAGCTGATCACGGCGGTCAAGTCGCTGTCGCTCAACCAGAACCGCGTCGACAGCCTCGTCGAGCAGCTCTACGACATCAACAAGCGCCTCGTGCAGAACGAGGGTCGCCTGCTGCGTCTGGCTGAATCCTACGGCGTCAAGCGCGACAGTTTCCTCGAGCAGTATTCCGGCGCCGAACTTGATCCGAACTGGATGAAGTCGATCGCCAATCTCGCCGCCAAGGGCTGGAAGGAATTCGCCAGGAACGAAAACACGATGATCCGCAACATCCGCGCCGAGATCCAGAATCTCGCCACGGAAACCGGCATCTCGATCTCCGAATTCCGCCGTATCGTGCATATGGTGCAGAAGGGCGAGCGCGAAGCACGCATCGCCAAGAAGGAAATGGTCGAGGCCAACCTGCGTCTCGTGATCTCCATCGCCAAGAAATACACCAACCGCGGCCTGCAGTTCCTCGATCTGATCCAGGAAGGCAATATCGGGCTGATGAAGGCGGTCGACAAGTTCGAGTACCGTCGTGGCTACAAGTTCTCGACCTATGCGACCTGGTGGATCCGGCAGGCGATCACCCGCTCGATCGCCGACCAGGCCCGCACCATCCGCATTCCGGTGCACATGATCGAGACGATCAACAAGATCGTCCGCACATCGCGCCAGATGCTGCACGAGATCGGCCGCGAACCGACGCCGGAGGAACTGGCCGAAAAGCTCGCCATGCCGCTCGAAAAGGTCCGCAAGGTCCTGAAGATCGCCAAGGAGCCGATCTCGCTCGAAACGCCGGTGGGTGACGAAGAGGATTCGCATCTCGGCGATTTCATCGAGGACAAGAACGCGCTGCTGCCGATCGACGCCGCCATCCAGGCGAACCTGCGCGAAACGACGACCCGCGTTCTCGCTTCGCTTACGCCTCGTGAGGAACGCGTCCTGCGCATGCGCTTCGGCATCGGCATGAACACCGACCATACGCTCGAGGAAGTCGGCCAGCAGTTCTCGGTCACCCGCGAACGCATCCGCCAGATCGAAGCCAAGGCGCTGCGGAAGCTCAAGCACCCGAGCCGCTCGCGCAAGCTGCGGAGCTTCCTCGATAGCTAAACGACGGCGGTGGTCGATTGAAAAAAATGGAACCCGGTCGGTGAAAACTGGCCGGGTTTTTCGTCAAGTCGCAAGATGTTGATATCGGTGCCATTCATCCGTTGAGATCGGTCAATTCCGCCTCCAATCGGCCGCCCCCGCTCGCTCTGCTCACATCTTCCGATGGCTTCGTCTTTCTTGTTCCCTCAAGCCGACAGGACTATACTCCTCTGCTTGCCAATACCTCGAGCTTTCATCGCGTGCGTTCTGTTGAGTGAAATCGGCCGTCCGCTTTGTGGATGGTTTGTCCGATGAGGCGGGAGGCGGAGGCGTCAATCGCGGCACCATCTTCACGGTCGTGCCGCATGGGAGGTGTGCTATGACCATGTATATCATGCTGATCAACTGGACGGACCAAGGTGTGAAGACCGTGCGCGAGTCGCCGAAGCGCCTCGACGCGGCGAAGAAACTGCTGAGTGATATGGGCGGCTCGTTCAAGGATTTCTACCTGACCATGGGCGAATATGACATGGTGGCGGTTTGCGAAGCGCCCGACGACGCTGTTGCCGCGCGGTTCGCCCTTTCTCTCGGTACGGCCGGCAACGTGCGAACCCGCACATTGAAAGCCTTCCCCGAGGCAGCCTACCGCGAGCTGATCAATTCGCTCGGCTAGGGCATGATGCCCGCCTGGACAGGACCATGATGACGAAGCCTTTGCCGGGTTAGGAGAACTATATGTCCGAAAAACCGATCAGGATACCCGGCCCGGACCACCCAATCACCATCACGCGGAACCCAGGTCGCGTGGTGGTGAAGGCGGGCGGAAAGGCCCTTGCCGATAGCCGCAACGCCCTGACGCTGCGGGAATCCTCCTATCCGCCGGTACAGTACATTCCGCGCGCCGATGTCGATATGAGCCTGCTGGAGCGGAGCGATCACGTCACCTATTGCCCCTACAAGGGCGATTGTTCCTATTTCAGCATGCCGTCCGGCGGCGAACGGCTGGCGAACGCCGTCTGGACCTACGAAACGCCCTATGATGCGGTCAGCGCCATCAAGGATCATCTGGCCTTCTATGCGGATCGCGTCGAGATATCCGAACACGAGGACTAAGCGGGCCGGGCGGCGATGTACGTGGGTGGGTTCACGCTCGCTAGGAACGCGTGAAGCCGCGTGCTACTGAACACCACACCGGCTGTCAGGCCGGCTGAACGTCGTCTTTCCATCTTCTGCCGGTCACGCTCCGGCCAGTATCCGGCCGTATCCACCCATTCATGCAGCAAAAACTGGAAAAACGGGGAAGTTTTGGTGCGGGGCTTTTCGCCTCCGTTGCGCTGCATGTCGCGATCGCCGCACTGCTCCTCTTCCGCCTGCCGCCCGCCGCGCCGGAGCCCGAGAAGGAGGAGACCGTCAAGGTCGAGATGGTGCCGGAACCGGAGAAGAAACCCGAGCCTGAGAAGAAACCGCAGCCGAAAAAAAAGCCCGAACCCGAGAAGAAACCAGAGCAGAAGCAGAAGCCGCAGGCCGAACCAAGGCAGCAAGCCGAGAAGAAGCCGGCGGAAAAACCGGTAACCCCAGCCAAGTCCGGGCAGCGCCCGGCGGAGAAGCAGGCAGAGGCGCAGAAGAACCAGCCGCATGCCTTCGAATCTGCCGCGAAAGAGGGCGGCAAGGAAGCGGGCGGCGACAGGCCGTCTGAGCCGTTGCTGCAGCCCGAGGTCGAGCCGCGCGCCGACCGCGCCACGCCGCCGGTCGAGAGCAAGGTGGCGGAGAAAACTGACGAGGCGATTCAAAAACCTGACGACGAGCCCGAGAAGACATCGAAGGTTTCCAAACTGCCCGAACTCGATCTCCCCGAAACCGAAACTGCCAGGGAGATCCTGAACGAAGGCGAGGCGGACATACGGACCGTGCCGACGCCGGTGCTGAAACCCGAACAAAAGCCGAGCGACGTCAGTTTGCTAAAGCGCCAACAATCGACGTCGGCCGACAGCAAATCAGCCGACGCAAGATCGCTGCTGCCGCCGTCCGATCTGCCGAAGGCCAAGGAATTGTTCACCGCCGACGCACTCTCGAACCCACGGGCGCGCCAGGCGCTCGGCAAACTGCCGCCAAACCGGCGGATCGTACAGATGTGTACGTTTGAGACATTGGAGCAAATACGCCACGCGTCGCCGGAAACCCTGCCGGAAGGCATTGTAGCCTTTTCCGACGGCGGCGGGCTGATCTCCGGCCAGGTGTTGCGTGCCACCGGCGGAGCCTTTGTCAGCCGCCGAGTTTGGCGCGATATCGAGTTCGAATGTACCGTCGACGAGGAGTTTGGCAGCGTAACGTCGTTCCGCTTCGCGATCGGCAAGGTCATTTCGGAGAGCGAGAGGAAGGCTCGGCAGTTTCCCGCGGATTGACCCGCCGCGCCGCCCGATCTGCTACTTGTAGAATCCCTCGCGCAGATTGATGCCGTGCTCCAGCCAGACCTTCATGGCGCAGAGAGCCCCTGTCCAGCCCTCGCAATTGCTGTAGGAGCCCTTGAGCCCGCCGGCCGTCTCGCGCCAGCCTTCCTCGGAAATCGTCACCAGCGTTCGGCCGTTATCGACGGGCTCGAAGGTCATGGTGACGGTCGTATCGTAACCTGCGGTTTCGGCCGCGCCTTCATTGGCCGCCCATTGCAGCACGATCTTCCTGTCCTTCACGACATCGATCACTTTCACCGGAAAGGCGCCGGGAAAATCGTGAAAATCCCATGTGACGGTGGCGCCGGTCTCGAGCCGGCCTTTGGCGCCGCCGGTGGTGAAATAACGCGACAACTGGGCGGGATCGACGACCGCCTCGAAAACCTCTGATACCGGCTTGGCGATCCGGCCGGCGACCTTGAATTTCAGTTCCATGACCTTTCCTCCTGTTTTCCTGTTCCGGCTTGTTCTCCGCTCCATTATGTTATAAAAACATAACATGTCAATCGATGAGAAAAACGACAGAATCTTCAAAGCCTTGGCCGCCTCCAGCCGGCGTGCGATGCTCGATATGCTGAAGGATCACCCGCAAACGACGGGCGAACTATGCGCGCGTTTTCCAGGCCTAGACCGCTGCACGGTGATGCAGCATCTCAAGGTCCTGGAGGAGGCGGACCTCGTCATCGTCCGCCGCGAGGGCCGCGAGCGCTGGAACTATCTCAATCCGCTGCCGATCAAACAGATCCACGACCGCTGGATCGGTCCCTATGCCGCCCAGGCGGTGGACCTGCTCGGGCGGCTGAAGGAGGACATGGAGGGCTGAGGCCCCGCTACTGCATGATCGGAATCGATTTAAGGATAAAATTATGCAGCAATTCAAGTGATAAGCGTCCTTCGCGGTCATATTTGACGCGCGGCGCTTTAGCCTGCCGCCGCCTTCTCCAGCCCGGCCACGTCGATCTTCACCATCCGCATCATCGCGTCGGTGGCGCGTCTGGCCCGGGCCGGGTCAGGGTCGTTCAGAAGCTGCATCAGCGCATCGGGAATGACCTGCCAGCTGATGCCGAAACGGTCGGTCAGCCAGCCGCATTTTTGCGGGTGTCCGCCTTCCAGCAGCCGCTCCCAATAATAGTCGACCTCCGCCTGGCCTACACATTTGACGAAGAAGGAGATGGCCGGCGTGAAGTGATAATGCGGCCCGCCGTTCAGCCCCATGAATTCCTGGCCTTCCAGTTCGAAGGCGGCGGTGAAGGTTTTCCCGTCCGGTCCGTGCTTGTGATAGGTCACTTTCGCATTCTTGAAAATCGACGTGTAGAACTCCAGCGCCTCGTCGAGCCGGTCGTCGAACCAGAGAAACGGCGTGATCTTTTGCATGCTCTTCTCCCTCCCTTGAGCTATGCGATTGATCTATGTCCCTTGCGCCCGCAATCAACCCGCACGATCGCCGGCGGATTGAAAATGCCAGTCAAAGTCTGTGCCGATGCTAGTCGTGTCAAAAGTGCCGACAATCGGCGGCGGCCACCGCCTATCGGTCAGGCTCGCCCCCATCGCTAAAAAATCGGAAGCACGCTACACTGGCGGCGGGGGCGTAACGGGACACGGATCGCGCTGAAATCGGCTTGCCGGAGCTGCGGGATCCGTTTCATCCATCTGGGACACTCGGGCGCCTTTTCAGAGGGGGGAAATGCAATGGCGCAAGCGCTTCATCCTGCCGCAACTGACCACTTGCCGGTCTTCATCACCGAGCCTGGGCAAACCGATTACCTCTTCAACGTGGTCGTGATCTTTCTGCTGATCGGCGTCCTCGTCCTTGGCAATTTTTACTTTCAGCTTCATGCCTTTCCGGAGCGCCGGGCGCACCGGACCAGCAAGGTGCAGATGGAAATCGTCGCCATTCTGGCCCTGATCTCGCTTTTCACGCACAACCATATCTACTGGATCGCCGGCCTGCTCCTGGCCTTCATCCAGATTCCCGATTTCTCGTCGCCGCTCCATTCGATTGCCCAGTCGCTGGCGAAACTGTCCGGGCGTGATGCCGAAACGGCAGAGAATCTGGCGCTGGTGGCTGACGAGCCGGTCGAGGCAAGCGATCCGGCGCAAAGGACGGAAGCGCACGGGGGAGGGATCTGAGCCATGTTCGAGTTGATGCTCTGTTCGTTGCTGACGGTCTTCCCCGACTATCTGTTTCGCCGCTATGCCCAGGGAAAGCGGATCGGCCGCGAAATTACCTTCTACACCGTATGGTATGAGCTGCGCTGGGGCATTACCGCCTGTCTGCTCCTGACCATTTCGCTGATCACGCTGATCTTCTACTTCCACCCTTCGACCAAGCACGTCACGGCCGTGTTCCGCACGGTGACGATCCTGCCGGAAACGGTCGGGCGCGTCGATGAGGTCTATGTCGGCAACAACCAGAAGGTCGAAGCGGGGGCACCGCTCTTCCGGCTCGACGGGTCCCAGCAGGAAGCGGCCATCGAGACCGCCCGCCGGCGCATTGCGGAAATCGTTGCCGAGACGCAGGTGGCTGAAACCGAGCTTGCCGGCGCCGATGGCCAGATCACGGAGGCTCAGGGTGCCTATCAGACCGCGGTGGACGAATATGAGATGAAGGCGCAGCTTCTGAAGAGCAACGCCGTGTCCCAGCGCGAGGTCGACCGCCTGCAGACAACCATCGACGGCCGCAAGGGCGCGGTCGATGCAGCGCTTGCCAAGAAAAAGACGCTGGAGACGCAGATCGCCGTCCTGCTGCCGGCGCAAAAGGCAAGTGCCGAAGCCGCCCAGGCACAGGCGCAGGTCGATCTCGACAAGACGTTCGTCAGGGCCGGCGTCGCCGGCTCCGTCCAGCAGTTTACGCTGCGGCCCGGCGATGTTGTTAACTCGATGTTGCGGCCGGCCGGTATCCTCGTGCCGGCGGAGGCGGGTCGGGTAGCCCTCATCGCCGGCTTCGGGCAGATCGAGGCCCAGGTGATGAAACCGGGAATGATCGCCGAGGCGACCTGCGTCGGCAAGCCCTTCACCATCATTCCGATGGTCGTCACCGGTGTCCAGGACGTCATCGCCACCGGACAGTTGCGGCCGACGGATCAACTCGTCGATGTCCAGCAGATGGGCCGGCCGGGAACGCTGACGGTCTTTCTTGAGCCGCTCTATCCCGGGGAACTGGAAGGCATTCCGCCGGGAAGCAGCTGCATTGCCAATGCCTATAGCAACAACCACGATGCCCTCGCAGACGAAAACATCGGCACGCTGCGATGGCTGTTTCTTCATGTCGTCGATGCGGTCGGGCTGGTGCACGCCATGATCCTGCGGATGCAGGCCGTACTGCTCCCGGTGCAAACGCTCGTCCTGTCTGGCCATTGAGCCTGAAGGATGGAAGGGAGGCAATTGCCTCCTCTCCCCAGCGGGGAGGAGGTGGCCCAAAGGGCCGGATGGGGGCGGCTTGGCGACGGCTTGCTCCCTCTTCTCCCCGGCGGGGAGAAGGTGGCGCGAAGCGCCGGATGAGGGGGGGCGGCTGGCGCCGAACTCGCTGAAAACCCCCCTCATCGCCTCGCCTACGCTCGGCACTTCTCCCCGCGGGGGAGAAGAGGTAGCTTGCCGCAATCGCCTTCGCTCCACATGGAATTGCCCTTGAGGGGGCTACGCGGCAGGGTAGAGGGGAGACGACCGATTGTGTGCTGTGGTTCAAGACGTTGAACAGGGGTGCCCGGAAGTTCGGTCAGCCTTGCTGTTTAAGCTTGCTCATGAGCCGATGTGGGGCCATTCTCATGCCGGTAAGGCGAAGCCGTGCAGCGCTTGATGTCGCCCTCGGCGCGGAGCCGAGTGCTCTTTCGTCTTCGAGCAAACGTTTGCGCCAGCGGGCTCGGCCTTGAAGCGTGCGCCTTTTCCCGGCTGGTACCAGGGCGAGGAGGTTGCCCATGTCCACACATTCTGTCGATCATCCGTTACAACCGGGCGACCGGGTCCCGAACATCATGCTGGATGCGATCTCGCGTGAGGGGAAGATCACGCTTGATGATTTTCGCGGCCGCAGCCCGTTGCTGATCGGTCTGTTTCGAGGCCTGCATTGTCCGTTCTGCCGGCGTTATGTCGCGGCGATGGCACAACTCAACCCGGCCCTGCGCGAAAAAGGCATCGAATCTTTGGCGGTGGTCAACACCCCGGTCGAGCGCGCGCGTCTCTATTTTCGTTACCATCCGATACCCGATCTCCTTGCCGCGTCCGACCCCGCGCGAACTTCGCACCGAGCCTTCGGCTTGCCCATCGTCGAGTTCACGCAGAATGAGACCGTCTGGCCAAACAAGGTCGGAATGGACGAGGTCATGACCATGCGGGTCGATCTGCCTGAATTGCCCGAACCGATGGACCCGCCCACGGCAGGCGACCTTCTCAATCAAAAGGATGGCTACGAAATCATGGAAGCCGATCAACAGGTGCGGATAGCCGGCCACATGCAGCTTGTCGGCCACTTCCTGCTCGATCGCGAAGGCGTGGTGCGCTGGAGTTTTACGGAAGTTGAAGACGAAGGCCGAAACGTCTGCCGGGCGCTGAACCCCGAAGAACTGATGTCGGCAGCGTCAGAGGTCGCGCATTGATCGCGAAAATCGCGATCACTATCGCGTGGGGCCGCAGCGGGGCGACGCCTGCTCCTTGCAGCACGTCGTTCCCGCGTACCTCACGGCGGCTTCCCCATTCCGATCTTCCTGATCGTCAAGGCATGGGGGCGGCTTTGGACCATCAACAGGGCGAGAAACCGAAACCTTCACTCCCTACAGCGCCGCGCGTCAAACATGACGCGCAAAGGACGCTGTAGCACTTTGAAACTGCTGCATAATTTTATCCTTAAATCGATCCCGATTTAAGGAATTATGCAGTAGCACTCAAGATAATCCGGCGGACCTCATGCAGATCACGGGCGACGAAGCTGCAGAGAGCTCGAATTTCGTCCGTAGGCTCAAGAAGGTCCGGCACCATCACCGTCATCATTCCGGCAGCGCACGCCGATCGAACGCCGTTGTGAGAATCCTCCAAGGCCAAGCACAGCCGTGGATCGAACCCTAGCCGCCCTGCAGCCACCAGAAACGGATCCGGGGCCGGTTTGCTGGCAGTATAGTCCCCGTGCCCCACAATTGCGTGAAACCGCCCCCCCAGGTTGTGAGCATTCAAGTGATCCTGGACCCTATGATGAGCCGACGACGTGGCGATAGCCCGACGAAGCTGCAAATCGTCTAAGGTGTCAAGCAATTCGACCACGCCCGGCTTTAAGGTAAGGGAGGTCGCCGCTATCAGATCAAAATGCCGGAACATGGCTGCGAAGAAC
Organism: Pararhizobium sp. LjRoot235; assembly: GCF_964254145.1. Classification (NCBI taxonomy): domain Bacteria; kingdom Pseudomonadati; phylum Pseudomonadota; class Alphaproteobacteria; order Hyphomicrobiales; family Rhizobiaceae; genus Pararhizobium; species Pararhizobium sp. LjRoot235. The sequence goes on from NZ_CAXUSP020000001.1 coordinate 1,714,054, forward strand.
TCATCCACGGGAAAGGCCGAACCGTAGAGGTCCAAGAGCAGGCGTCGGCTCTGGTCCACGGGACGACCGATCATAAGGCTGCTGGCCGAAGTTAAATCATGCCCGCCTTCGGTCGCTGCCGCAGCAATTGCTCTCTGGTAAAGCGCCTCAGTATCAAAAAGCAGACCGTCCATGTCGAAGACAACGGCGGCTGGGGTCCGGGGAAGATGCAAGGAGTTTACCTGAGCTATGCATGAATTTGCGTGATGAGACGATCAGGCCGCGTGGTTTTCCAGCATGTGGATGACCTTGATACCGTCGCGGTATTTGACACATGCGATGAGCGGTTGCAACTGATTGGTGCGGCCAGGATATTTGGGGGCAGCGCCCGGCAATTTTTGCGGCGTCGGACCCGGTGCGATGATGGTGGTCTTGCGACGCTCCCGATAGGCCTTTTGCCCGCCCGTCACCCCAAAAATCATCCCCGCAAATCCCCGCCCTTTGCACCCGTGCCATACTCCTCCCGTCCCGCCATCGGATACACCGGTTTGCGTTGCCGGCGAGGCGGGGCCGGTGCCCGGTGGGTTTGGCGAAACGCGCGCGAAACCCCCGGGGCTGCGTGAAAGGCGGTTCTCCTCCGGTTCGCAAATGAACCGGGCGTGCCGGGCATGTCCCACCACGGGCGGTTCACCCCGCCGGGCGGCTTTGCCGTCCACGGGTCCAGGGCATGCCCCACCGTATTGAAAGGCCTGGCGGATAAGCGGCCGGGCCGGGGCATTGGAGGCTTCTCGTGACAGGAGAAGCGCAGAAGAACCTGAGAAGCGCGGCAAAAGACACCGAAGCGGGGCACATCGCGTGTCACCTACCTATCCTACTTGAGGCACCCGATGTGCCCCTGCCGATCCCGCCGTGCTTCTGGCCGGCAAACTGAAGACGATGTCAAGCCGCGGGCGAAAAACGCCGCGTGAACGAGAAGGTGTGTCCGCATGGAAGAGCAGACAAAAAAGGAAGAGCCGGCTCAGCGTAAAATCCTGTGGGGCAAGCAGATGCCGTTTCTGCAGTTTGTCGTGCTGTCGCGCATGGCCGTGAACAAGATGGAGATATCCCCCTTCTGCGGCTTGCGCCGCTGCGCCCGCAAGGGGCACTGCGCCGGCAAGCTGATACGGTGGAAAATCCCGCCGGTTCTCGGCGATAGCGACGATCTTACCGTCTGGCTGCCGCTCTGCATTGCCGGTGCCGACGATCAGTGGCTGAAGGGCTTCATCACTTATTGGCACGCCTGCCGCGACGCGTATTTCGTGCGTCCCATTCGCCCGCCGGAGGCTGAACCCGAGATCCCGCCGCTGTGCGTGGAGTGGCCGCATGCCGATGCGTGCGATCCGCAGACACTGCCGCCTTTTCTCTATCCCCTCGGTTGACGATCCGGCTTGCCGCTCCATTTCGCTTGGCATGGTTCACAGCGGAGGAAACCTCAAATGCACTATGTCGACGGATTTGTTGTCGCCGTGCCGAAGGGCAATATCGAGGCTTACAAGGACATGGCCCGTACCGCCGGCGAAGTCTGGAAGGAATATGGCGCGCTGTCCTATGTCGAGTGCATCGGCGACGATGTGCCCTATGGCGAACTCACCTCCTTCCCGCGCGCCGTCCAGGCAAAGGACGACGAGGTCGTGGTCTTTTCCTGGATCACCTATCCCTCGCGCGAGGAGCGCGACCAGATCAACGCCAAGGTCATGGCCGACCCGCGGCTTGCGAGCGACAAAAGGACCATGCCCTTCGACGGCAAGCGCATGATCTATGGTGGCTTCAAGAGCTTCCTGGAGCTATGACGGCTGCTCGATGAACGAAAAACGGTGACCCTGCCTGATGAACGAAATGCGGGCAGGGCCGGGAAAAAGGACGCCATGCCCCAGACGATCATCAGCCTGTCGACGCGCGGAGCCGGTCTCTACGAATTCACGCACGAGGCTGAGGCCTTTGTTCATAAGAGCGGTCTGGAGGAAGGGCTGCTCACCGTCTTCGTCCGCCACACCTCCTGTTCGCTCCTCATCCAGGAGAATGCCGACCCCGACGTCAGGCGTGATCTCGACCAGTTCTTCAAGCGCCTGGTGCCGCCGTCGACCGATCCGTCGATGCGCTGGATCATCCACACGGCTGAAGGACCCGACGACATGCCGGCCCATATCAAGGCGGCGCTGACGCAGGTCTCGATCGGCATTCCGCTCAGTGGCGGCCGCCTGATGCTCGGCACCTGGCAGGGGCTTTATCTGTTCGAGCACCGCGACCGGCAGCATAGGCGCGAGATCGTCCTGCATCTCGGGCGGTGATGTCGGTTTTGTGCTGGACAGGCGGCCACCGGCCGGTGCATTCTGGCCCCGATATCTGTTTCCATTCCGGAACAAAATCAGGGCTTTGGCGTTATTCTCAGCCGGTCACCGCAAGGCTCCGGCTCGACAATCAGGGGGACGTTCGTTGACCGACGCGCAGACGATAGCCAGCCGCTTCATGGAGGCCCTGAACGAGCGGGATTTCGACACGCTCGCCACCTTTCTCGATGAGGACGTGGCGCTGGATTCGCTGACCGGACAGCGGACCATAGGCGCCGGCCCGCTGCGCATGGGCGTCATGAGCTATTTCCGCCATTTTGACGAGACCTTCGGTGACATGGTGCTCATGCACGATGCGCTGGGCCAGCGCGTCGCCATCGACGCAACCGCCCGCGGCACCTACCGCGAAACCATGCCAGGCTTCCCCGCCGCCACCGGCCAGTCCTATTCGATCCCGAGCGTCTTCGTCTTCGAATTCGAAAACGGTGCCGTCACCCGGCTCAGCCACTACCGCAACATTCGCGTCTTCGAAAAAGAGCTCGCCCGCTAGCCTCGACGCTTCTCTTCCCGCTGTTCTTTCACGCTCCGGCCACCTGAACCGCCGATGAACGGCGAGTTCCGATTCCGTTCAGCCGTCCCGGCTTACCTTTTCCTCAATGCCCCGAAACAAAAACCCACGGGCGGACGTTTGAATTTTGGACCCAACACGGAGAAACACTCATGAGACAGATATTCACAAGACTGGCACTTGCCGGCTTCATCGGTCTGACGGGTCTCGGCGCAACGGTCGCCCCGGCCGTCGCCGAAACGCTGACATTCGGCATCCATTCCGGCGGCGTCGTTGATGTTCAATACCGCGATCGCGACGGCTATGGCGACGAACGTGACGGCTATGGCGACGAACGTGACTGGGGCCGGGATCGCCGCCATCGCCCGGACAGGGGTGACGGCTGGGGTCGTGAGCGCCGCGGCCGTTGCGCCCCCTGGCTCGCCGTTGACAAGGCACGTGATTACGGCCTGCGCCGGGCCTATGTGGCTGACGTGTCGTGGCGCCGCGTCGTGGTCGAGGGCCGCCGTCACGGCGACTACCGTCGGATCGTCTTCGCCAACGCACGCGGTTGCCCGGTCATCGGCCGCTAAGGGCACGCCGCCCTTGACGCTGGCATCAGTGGCTGGGCGGTAGATCCCATCCTTTCCGCCTCGTCCCCCCGGCCGGCGGAAAGTCTCGCCCTTCGCGGTTCGCCCGCGGGGGGCGTCTTTGTTTTATCGCCGCCGGGCGGTCTGCGGCGCAACGACGTCCCCCTTACCGGCTTGTGCCCGGCCGCGTGAAGCACCCCCGCCACAAGGGCGGGCAGGAGGGGCGGGCATGAGGGGCGGGCATGAGGGGCAGGCATGAGCGGCGGATTGAGACGCGGCTCTGCTCCATGATCACGGGCTCACCAAAACAAAACCCCGCCGAAGCGGGGTCCGATTTTCCACGGTCGTCTGCGACCTGATATTATTGCGCGATCGCGAAGGTGACGTTGACGGTGACGTTGTAGCTGTTTTCGCCCGCCGCAATCGGCACGGCATCGGCGGCATATTCCTTTGCCATAGTGCGCATCATCGGCAGCGGTTCGGGCCGGGATGAGTTCTCTGAAATCTCAATGATGCGGCCGAGAGCGACGCCGGCGGCCTCCGAAAGCACCTTGGCCTTGGCGACGGCATCGGCCACTGCCTGCTTGCGGGCTTCGGTGATCGTCGCTTCCGGCTGGTCGTTGGTGAACTGGATCGAGCCGCCCTGGTTGACACCGAGCGTCACCGACTGGTCGATGATCGCGCCGAGCTTGTCCAGGTCGCGCACCTTGATGGTCAGCGAATTGGCGACCTGGTAGCCGATCAGGACCGGCGGGTGGTTGCCGCCATCGCTGTTGTCCGGATACTGGTACTGCGGATTGACCGCAAAGCCCGAGGTCTGCACGTCGCGCTCGGCGATGCCGCCGCTCTTCAGCGCGTTGAGCACGTCCGCCATCGCCTTGTTGTTGGCGTCGAGCGCCTCGCGGGCGGTTTTTGCATCCTTGACGACGCTGAACGACAGGATCGCCATGTCGGGCGCCACTTCCGAATGGCCCTCGCCGTAAACGGTGATCACCGCTTCGCGCGGCGTGTTATCCTGCGCGAAGGCCGCCGCGCTTGCGATGCCCGCAAAGGCAGTCGCCAGCATGGCGGTCCTGAGGCGGCGGAAAAGATAGGCTGAGGTCATGGATGGGTTCTTTCCGGTTGTGTCTCGTCCCTGCCACCCTTCATGATGATTGATTGTGTAGGGATTGCGGCGACGTCTTGTGGGAAAACCCGTTTTCCGCTAGAGCCAGTCCACCGCCGTCTGCCATTGGCCGGCGGATACCGGCTGCAACCGGGGCAGGGCCTGTAGCTCAATGGTTAGAGCCGGCGGCTCATAACCGCTTGGTTGGGGGTTCGAGTCCCTCCGGGCCCACCATTTCCTCTAGTTCGTCACTGTCGCTCGCTGTTGCGTGACGCCGCTTTCTGCATTTTTGTCAGCGCACTTTGCAGCAACGCCATTTTGATTCGAAGCTTAATAGGCTCAAAGCCAGCTGGGCTTGTGGTAGCGAAAGCCGTCCCTGCTACGGAGCATAGGGAAAGACGGTATCTAGGGTTCGAATCCCTCGTCCCGCTATTCTCCCTCGTGTCGCTGTTGTAGTCGAAGCGCCTGTAGCCGGATGTAGCCGGATGTAGCCGGACGCGCCTTTCCGGAATTTTGACACGGCGAATCGGAATTTCCATTTTTCCAGTACCCCTGTCAGAACTTCACTTTGAGAGCGTCACCCTTAATTGAAGCGTCCGCCCTTCGCCGTCGCCACCTGCGAGCCCAACGAACTGATGGCAACGATCCACGACCGCATGCCAGTCCTGCTGCATCCGGAAGACTACGAACGATGGATTTCCAGCGACGAGGATCCGCGCGATCTGATGAAGCCTTTTCCGTCCGACCTGATGACCATGTGGAAGATCGGCAGGGATGTCGGTTCGCCGAAGAATGACCGCCCGGATATCATCGAAGAGATCGACCCAGAAGAACCGGAGCTGCTCTGATCGGTGGCGGCCGGGCCTGAGCCAGCTCAGCGGTCTCTGCATGCCCGGATATCTATTTTTCGGGCATCTTTCTCGCTATGTTTTTTGCTTCAGTTCAGGAGCCAAGAACGATGCCACTATACTCGCCGTCGACCCCCAACCCTGTCTCGTATCTGTTCGTAGACGCTGGAGCGCTGAGAGGACATCTTGCGACTGTCTCAAGGCGCCATTTTGGCGGCCAGCTATTTAAGGTCGACCTTGCTAAAATGGTCGGGTCTCATACACGGGTATTCTACTACGATGCACTGCCGGTGAGGGAAAGGGACGAGGACGAAGGCACGTACAAAGCTCGCATTCAAACCCAAAGCGAAGAGCTGAACGCGGCGTCTTCGATCGATCGCGTGCATGTCTATGAGGGGGACGCGCATCGGCGAAAGAAACGCGGGCTGGAACAGAAAAAAGTCGATGTGATGATCGCTGTGGACATGCTCACTCACACCTTTAGGGGAAACATGCATACGGCCACCCTTCTGACCGGCGACAACGACTTTAAGCCGCTAATCGACGCACTGGTTAGAGAAGGAATGTTTATCCAGCTGCAATACCCTCCCGGTGAAACAAACGCCGAGCTCGTGAATGCTGCTGATGCGCGAGTACCGCTTACGCTTAGAACTCTGCACAGCTGGCTTACTGAAGATTCACGAGAGCGTTTCGTCCTGCCGGAAGTCCAAAATCGACCGCCTGAGGACGAGCATGGAGTTCGGATTGCTCAATGGAGAGTCGACGGCGTGCAGTTGGTCCTCAACTACTACGAGGGGGCATACTGGGTGCTCCGAGATGGGGACAATTTGAACAGGTTGAATGTATGGCATCCCGACAGCGCCCTAATGCGCGTTTTCTGTGCCGAGCTTGGTTTCCCTATACCCGAATCTATCGATTTGAGGAGCATTGAAAATGTCACCTCGTGAGGCGCAGAAGCGGTTTTAGTACCTCTGCACAGAGATTCTGACGGGTTGAGCGGGGCCCGGCTGCCCAGCCTCACTCCCTTTGAGTTCGGGTCCCTTCTGGCCGACTGCTGTGGGTGGAAAGCTGCCTCCCATTCAGATGATCCACTTGTGCAAATCGGGAAAATCGTCGACGCAGTGCTTCATGATCCGATCATACAGCACTTGGTCCTGGTCGCGAGGGGCGTGAAATCCCAACGAAAGGTAGCGGTTCACCCCTTCACTCTTTGCAAAAATCAGCCATTCACCGGTAAGCTTTCCGCCTGAGCTGCGCTGAGCTAGCGTCTCGAAGACCGCCCGACAAGCCAATTCGTTACACATCTGCTCCGTAATGACAGTGTTCGGCGCTGAATCTATGATTTCGCTTGCGAGTTTTGCTAGGCCATTCTTCCCGAGCCCGTTGATGACGTTTGTTGCTAGTGATTGGGCCGAATAATGGTGTTTGTGCCAGAGTCCCTTGAGAGGTGGCTTCTCAAACTGGGTTGCTGCCCTCACGCCTGAATGCGGCTCATCGGCCTCCAGATCTCGTATCGCCCGCATCACCGCGACGCAGTTAAGATTCTGAACTTTGTATCCCAGATACATATCCAACCAGAACAACTTCGAAATCCGTCTGTCCAGGTCGCTTTCCACAGCAAGCCAGGCGCGAAATTGTGCGAGCTGTTCGCTCGTCGCAGTGACCCTCGTCCCGTCAGTAGTTCGCAATATGGGCAATGTCACACCGCCAAGTTCAATATTTCACCAAGTGAGTCTTCGCCTACGATAGCGGCTTCTTGCTAATCTGACAGGCCTCATTTTTCGACGGAGCCGGTGATATAGTCGGCCAATCCTTAAGGAGACAAAGCCAACCATTCCTCCTCGTGTTAAGCCGCTCCACCAAGCATTGGCGGTTATTACCAAGCCTACCGCCTGGGGACCTCAAGAACTTCAGCTGTGAACCAAAAGTCGGCGTCCGCAGGACTCGTCAGCAATTTCCGCTTGGGGTCGAAAGCAGCCCCGCCGTTCAACCCGTCAAAACCTCTGTGCAAGGGTACTAGTTGTGAAGCGGCGAGGCGACGCCGCTTCACTTTTCCAGTTTCAACGGTCGGCAACGACCAGCTCCCGCGCCGCCACACCTTTGCCGCCGCCGATAGAATAGGTCAGCTCGGCCTCGTGGAACGTAAACCCCTCGAAGGTGTCTCTGATCTCCGGCACGTCATTTATGGACAGTATGAAATGCCCTTGAACGCGCCTCAAACGCTCCGCCAAAGCAGCGAACTGGTCACGGCCGAAGAGGGCTTTTCCATAGTCGCCCTCGCTACCGAAATAAGGCGGATCGAGGTAGAACAGCGTGCCCGGCCGGTCGTATCGATCTATGAAGGCCAGCCAGTCCATATTTTCAATGACGACACCCGAAAGCCGCTCGTGAACGTCTTCGAGCTGGGGGGCCAGTCGGTTGAGATTGAAGCGTGCGCCTCGTTCAAGCGACACTCCGAAACTCTGTCCAGAAACCTTGCCACCAAAGGCCAGCTTCTGGAGATAGAGGAACCGCGCTGCGCGTTCCAGATCAGTCAGCGTTGCGGGGTCGCAGGCCTTGAGGCGATCGAACTCGCGGCGCGAGGTGATCTGAAATTTCAGGGTATCCATGAACTGCGGATAGTGCCGCTGCAGGATGCGAAAAAGATTCACCACCTCGCCATTGCGGTCGTTGATCACCTCAGATCGCGGCGCCTTGGTGCGGCGGAAGAACACGCCGCCCATGCCAACGAAGGGCTCGGCATAGGTAACATGGGGTGTGGCATTGATCATGCCGACCAGGCGGGCGGCGAGCTGGCGTTTGCCACCGATCCAGGCGGCCGGCGGCTGCGTGCTTTCAACGTCTCTGAAATCGTCTTTGAAGGGCATTTGAAACTTTCGGAGAATCAGTCACTAAGGCCCCGCCCTGCAGGGTACGGGTGTGACAGTTATCCAAATTGGCTGTCGACGGGATCGGTCGGCAAACTTGACCCGTCTCCGGAGCGGGTGACCGCTCCGGGCACCTGGTGCATTGGGGCGGGCTATTCAGAAGGGATTGCGGTCTGCGTCGTCCAGACTTCGCCGGTTGCAGAATTTTCCCAACTTTCCGCGAGCCAAAGAACGTCGTCTTCGTCCCGCCAGTAGGCCTCTCCAGTTTTGATCGGGTCCATCATTCCATTCCCTTGATGCAAACGTGAGTGAGAACCGCGCCAACGCCTGCCGTCTGCGTGACTAATCGGACGAACTTCGGCAGTTCGCCACTGTTGGAGGCAACTCGCACCGTGCCAACGATACCAGCGACAACAGCCCCGGCGCTGTACCAATTCGCGTTGTCGTCGGAGAACTGAAACTGGAACGACGGGGCGCCGGTGCCGATCGAGGAAAGGGTGATCGAGGCGTAGAACTTCGAGCAGCCCTCGACGGAATAGGTCGGCGTCGTGGCGTTCAGGGTGTTGACGTTGAGCGCCCGGTCGAAGAACGCACGACGGATCGGCGCAAGCACGTTCTGCTGCGCCATCCGAAGAACTGAGCGCGTGAAGCTCGGCGTAGTGCCACCGACCGTCTGGACATAACGCAAGCGGTTTCCGGACAGCATAAGGACCGGGGTGCGATAAACACCGGTGGCGGTGATGCGCGGAAGATCCCAGATGCGGACCCAGTTGGTGCCACTGTCGTCACTCTCCTCGATGCCGATATCCAGCGTCGGGTTGGTGCCGGAGACTGCCGTGACCGGGACAATGAACGAAGCCGAACCACCGCCGCCGTTTTCAGGCGCGGACGTTGCACCCGTGGTCGCGGAGCTGGTCAGCGCAGCCGAGGCGATTTCGGTGAAGACGTTGTTCACGTCTCGAACCGGGAAGGTGCCCGTAGCGTTGACCGGAACGCCCTTGCCCGAGGATGCGTCACCCCGGCCGGAGGCGACCTCGATAGCGATCTCCTGCACGTCCATAACGAGGACGCGACCGATGGTCACCGTCGTGGCCGAGCTGGGAGCGGATGCGGCGTTCTTGAAGCGAAGCCTAATTTTGTAGAGCTTGTTCGGGTCGCACGCCTGCTGGGACACGCGGTTCATGGCACCACGGCTACCGGTGATAGAAAGGCTTTTGCCGGCGCTTGGCTCTCTGCAATTCGTCCAGAACCATCGAAGCCTGTAAAAGAGGCGCCTCCAAAAGACTTTGGGCCGCTAATTTGAGCGTTGAGATCCAATGGGAATTGATTGGAGCTTATTCCATTGATTAATAACGATGATTTCGTCGCTACTCGGTTGTGGAGATGAAAATTGGCTTCAAACGGCGCAGAGGCACCAATCTTTCCCATTCAGGCGCCTTGCGCGCAAAATCTCAGAACAACGTTTTCATGGGTTTAAAAGGGCCTTAAAGGCCATTGAGCATATTTGAAGTCGCCTCGAAGGCTGCGGAAGTTTTATGCTCTGGCATGCTCTTTAGCCGCGCCCGCGCGAAGTGTGTCGACAAGCATGGCTTGTCTGTCTGGCGCCAGGATCACGCGCAAAACCCTGCACTTTAAGGCTTTCCCGCAAATTCCCGCCTGTTCCCGGAAATTCCCACATACTGCAGTCTGGGATGACCAACAACACTCGCTGCGCCTTTCCGGAATTTTGACACGGCGAATCGGAATTTCGGTTTTTCCAGCACCCTGTCAAAAACCATCCTTTACCGTTGTTTTCAGTTACATGCTGGCGCGATCGGCGTAGAATTCCTCCCCCACGGTCAGCGATGGGGGCAGGTCGATGGTATCTAGGGCACTAGTAACAACTTCCGCAGTCCTCTGTTCGTTTGTTTTCTTGACCCTCTTGGCCAAGAGCCATGCCCATCAAGCGGGCAGCGGCTGGGTGTATCCGCCTGCTTGCTGTCAAGGCAGTCATGTTGGGGGAGATTGCGAGGCGATACCCAGCTCTGACGTTACCAAGGGAGCGCAGGGGTACTCGGTTTTCATTCATCCCGGAGACCATCACCTCGCAACGAGATATCATCGCTTTTTTGTCCCTTATGGCGACGATCTTCCTTCCGGAGACGAAAACTATCACGTCTGTCTCCATCCGACCGAAGACTACCTAAATTGCTTCTTCGCGCCACCTAACGCGGTTTGACGAATCACCCATGGCAAAAAGCTTTCAGCCCAAACTTAAAACCTTTCTCGGAGACCTCTCACATTTTGGGTTGAACACGGACTAGTGAACCCTTCCGTTTGTGGACAAAAATACCGAACGGTACCGTGCATGCGTTTTTCAACCAACGAGGGGTCCCCTATGTTTTTTAGAACTCTTCTTTTAACAACGGTATTTTTCAGCATCACTGCAACTTCCGGGGCGGGCTGGTAGGCAGTGATCTCGAACAAGCCACCGTGTTAGCGGGGAAGTTGATCGAATCCGTATGTCGCGGCGAAAAATATCGTCGCTTCAAACAACGACCTGCTCGAAGGGCTAGTTGCGGCGCGGCTGATTGTTGAGAAGTCTCTCACGGTCGAAAGAGGTGGTCTCGACCTTTCGCCGCGGGCGCCCACTCCTTCTTCGCCTGCTTAGCTGGTCGGCATAGGACCTGCGGCGGACGATCCAAGGCACCGCAGGCCGGCCGCTTGGTTGGCTTCTTAGATGATCCCTTAGCCATGCTTATTAACGCAGGAGAGCCGCGAAAAGACCGATAGCCTCGCCCCTATCGAGATTAGAGTTGTGTTGAATACAATAAAAATAAGGTTTGTTTCATTTTTACGCTGCTGATTCTTGCGTAATGTCATTCATGTTGGCGTACGTTACTCGTTACACCTCTAAAACGTATCGTTTTCGTTCAGAAAAGAGTGCTATTTTGTTTTTGTGTGCAATCATCAATTGCTTAAATTTCAACAACAACTTAGCTTTGTCTAAATTTTATTTCGGTTAACTATTGCCCTTTACCGCCGTTTAGAAATTCACGGCTATTGTCTCGTCCGACGAGTGTAGATGCGTGGCAGTCGGCCGCGCGGCGAGGACGGGGTGTCACAGTGCGTGTATTGAAAAAACTCTTGGCGGACCGGTCTGGCAATTTTGCCCTGATGGGCGCCATCGTCATTGTGCCCATTCTTGGCTGTGCCGGCATGGCCATCGATTTCGCCCGTGCCATGGAACTCAAGGCGCAGCTTCAGAACGCTGCCGACGCTGCCGTGGTTGGATCCATCGCGGAAAAATCCGCCGGCGTTGCGCAGGCGATCAACATGCCGCAGGACGGCCCCGTTCCGCTCAGCGAAGAGGAAGCGGAGGCTCTGTTCGAGGCGCAAATGGACACGGGAAACGTCATGTATGACCCGGAGGCGGCGGCGGATCTGAAGATCGACACCGTGAACGCCTCGGTCAGAAAAAGCGGCAAGGACATCTACGCCGAACTGACCTATCAGGCGACCTTGAAAACATCCTTCCTGCGCGTCATCGGCAAGGAGAGCATCACGGTCTCCGGCAAGGCGACGGCCACCTACCAGTCGCAGTCCTTCATGGATTTCTACATGCTGCTCGACAACACGCCGTCCATGGGGGTCGCCGCGACACCGACTGATGTCGACAACATGATCAAGGCGACGGCGAACGTGTCGGACAAAGGTTCGAGAGACTGCGCCTTTGCCTGCCATATCGTCTCGGAAAAGGGCGTGATCAACACCAACAGCAACTATTTCGTCGCCCGCAACAACGGCATCACCATCCGCATCGACGTGGTGGCAAAGGCTGTGGCGGCGCTGACGCTGGAGGCGGAGCGGACGCAGAGCTATTCCAACCAGTTCCGGATGGCTGCCTATACATTCGGCGAAACGGCGATGGACGTGAAGCTCCTGAAGGTCGCGGCATTAACTGCGGACCTGACGAAGGTGAAAGCCGGTACGTCGAACATCAAGCTGATGAGCATCCCCTACCAGGGCTACAACAGCGACCAGCAGACGAGTTTCGACAACGCGCTGACCAAGATCAACGCCGAGATCGGAACGCCTGGCAATGGCACGAGTTCCGCCAGCCCGGAGAAGATCGTCTTCTTCGTCTCCGATGGGGTCGGCGACAGCTACAAGCCGAAGGGTTGTACGAAGAAGTTGACGGGATCACGCTGCCAGGAGCCGATCGACACGACCTTCTGCAAAACGCTGAAGGATCGCGACATCAAGGTCGCCGTGCTCTACACCACCTATTTGCCGCTGCCGAACAACAACTGGTACAACGGCTGGATCAAGCCCTTTCAGTCGGAAATCGGAACGCGCATGGAGGCCTGCGCTTCGCCTGGCTTCTATTTCGAAGTGAGCCCGACGGAAGGCATCGAGGCTGCCATGAAGACCCTGTTCAACAAGGTAGTGCGGTCACCGCGCCTGACGAGCTAAGTTTCAACCTCAACAGAGGCGGATAAATACAGGCGCCACATACGGCAGCCATGCATCCACACGATGCATGGCTGTTCTCACATTGGGCTTTTCGCCGGATCTTGCCTGGTCGGGTTTTGCCGGGCCGCCGCGTTCCGCTCTGTACAATTCGCGCCGGGCACAGTAAGAGGACGCGCATGTATTGGCTTGCGACGTGCTGGCCGCGGGGACTGCGCTCTTCCTCATCGACCGAGACGCGCACGGCATCCGAATTCCGAAAGACAAACAGATGACAGAGTTCGACAGCATCGCTCCGGCGATCGCTCAGGCGTTGACGAAGCGCGGCTATTCCGAGTTGACTCCGGTCCAGAAGGCGGTTCTGGGCGCCGAACTGGAAGGCCGCGACGCGCTGGTCTCGGCGCAGACCGGATCAGGAAAGACGGTGGCCTTCGGCCTCGCGCTCGCCTCGACCCTGCTCGACGGCAAGGAGCGCTTTGCCCAGGCTGGAGCGCCGCTGGCGCTCGCCGTGGCGCCAACTCGCGAGTTGGCGCTGCAGGTCAAGCGCGAACTGGAATGGCTTTATGAACTCACCGGCGCGACGGTTGCGTCCTGCGTCGGTGGCATGGACATGCGCACGGAACGGCGGTCGCTCGAGCGCGGCGCCCATATCGTCGTTGGTACGCCGGGACGGCTTTGCGACCATATCCGCCGCGGTGCTCTCGACATGTCGGCGCTGAAGGCCGTCGTTCTTGACGAAGCCGACGAGATGCTCGACCTCGGTTTTCGCGAAGACCTTGAATTCATCCTCGAGGAAGCGCCGGCCGAGCGGCGCACCCTGATGTTTTCGGCGACCGTGCCGCGCTCGATCGCCAATCTTGCCAAGAGCTACCAGCGCGACGCCGTCCGCATCTCGACCCAGGCCGAGCAGAAACAGCATCTCGACATCGAATACCGCGCGCTGACCGTGGCGCCGTCCGACCGGGAGAACGCCATCATCAACGTCCTGCGCTTCTACGAGGCGCGCAATGCACTGGTGTTCTGTTCGACCCGCGCGGCCGTCAATCACCTGACGGCCCGCTTCAACAATCGCGGTTTCTCGGTCGTCGCCATGTCGGGCGAGCTTAGCCAGAACGAGCGGACCCATGCGCTGCAGGCGATGCGCGATGGACGCGCCCGGGTCTGCATCGCGACCGATGTCGCGGCGCGTGGCATCGATCTGCCGGGCTGCGAACTCGTCATCCATGCCGACCTGCCGACCAATCCCGAAACGCTGCTGCATCGCAGCGGCCGCACCGGCCGTGCCGGCCGCAAGGGCGTCAGTGCGGTGATTGTGCCGAACAGCGCCCGCCGCAAGGCCGAGCGGCTGTTGCGCGATGCCAATATCACGCCCACCTGGGCAAAGCCGCCGTCGGCCGACGAAGTCACCCGCCGCGACGACGAACGCATCCTTGCCGACCCGGCTTTTGCCGACCCGATCCGCGAGGAAGAGCAGCAGTTCGTTCACGAGCTTCTGGAACAGCACGGTGCCGAACAGGTTGCCGCGGCTTTCGTGCGGCTGTCGCGGGCCGGACGCTCGGCGCCGGAGGATCTGATGGACACGCCATCGTTCACGCCGTCTCAGGATCGCGGTGATCGTGGCGACCGTCCGGAGCGTGGCGAGCCGAGGCCGCCGCGCGGCGATTTCGGTGACAGCGTCTGGTTCTCGCTGTCGGCCGGTCGCAAGCAGAATGTCGAGCCGCGCTGGCTCATCCCGATGCTCTGCCGCATCGGCCGCATCACCAAGCAGGAAATCGGCGCCATCAAGATGCAGGCCGACGAAACCTATGTCGAGATCGCCCGCGACTGGGTGGATCGTTTCGTCGAAGCGGTAGGGCCGAAGCGGGCGCTCGAAAAGGGCATCCAGGTCAGGCAGCTCGACGGTATGCCGGATCTTTCCGGCGGGTCGCGCGGTGCGCCCTATGCGGGCAAGAAGGCTGGCAAGCCGGACTGGAAGAGCGAGGGCAAGCCCGACTGGAAGGGCGAAGGCAAGCCGGCCTGGAAGGGCCCCGATTGGAAGGGGGAGGGCAAGCCAAAGCGCAAGTTCGACGCAAAGCCGGAATCTGCCGGGGCGGATAATAGCTCATCGGAAAAGACCGATACCAAGCCCTGGAGCAAAAAGCCTGGCAAGCCGAAATTCGACAAGCCGAAATTTGACAAGCCGGGTGCCGAGGGTGCCAAGCGCAAGCCCTTCAAGAACAAGGCGAATTGAAGTTTGTTTCCCCCGTGCTCCGGATCTCCCCCGGAGGGCGGGCCTTTGCACAGGGATTTGCGGCTCGCTCCCTCTTCTCCCTGGCGGGGAGAATGTGGCCTCCCCGGGACTTGCCTTCGACAAGCCCGAGGACAGGCTGCGGCCGGATGAGGTGGCGGCTGGCACCGAGATCGCCGAGAAACCCCCTCATTGCCTCGCTATGCTCGGCTCTTCTCCCCGCCGGGGAGAAGAGGGAGCGTGTCGCGACGCCTTCGATCCATATGCGACAGCCCTCGTCGCGATTAACTGCCCCGAGCACCCAGCCGCGTGATCTGGCCAACGAGTGTTGAAGCCAGCCGCAGGCTGGCGCCGCTGGCGATGGCCATTTGCGGCAGGATCATCCATTCGAGCGTCCAGGCAGCACCGGAGCGTTCCTGCTCGTGAACCATCGACTGGTGTATGCCGGAAAGCTGGACGGCATTGAATCGGGCGAGCGCGATGAGCGCTTCGGCGGCCACCGGGTTCTGCTTGTGCGGCATGGCCGACGAGCCGCCGCCGCCCGACAATTCGATCTCATCGCCGGCCTGTGCCAACAGCGCGATGTCCTGGCCGAATTTTCCAAGGCTGCCTGATATCAAGGACAGGATATGGGCTAGGTCGGCGATCGTCGTACGCTGGCTTTGCCATTGCCGATGATCGGCGAGACCGAGATGTTCGGCAAGGGCCGCACGCACTGCGCTGGCCTTGTCGCCCAGCTTTTCGAGCGTGCCTGCGGCGCCGCCGAATTGTAACGGGAAAGACACGACGTCCATTCGCTCCAGACGGTCCTGATAGTTTGCGAGCGGCGCGCGCCACGCGGTAATGCGATCCGAAACACTGATGGGAATAGCCGCCTGCATGCGCGTCTGTGCCATCAACGGGTTGGAACCCCATTGCCGGGTGATCTTTTCGAAAGCGGACAGAAGGTCCGCCAGGCGGCCACATAGCAGCCGGCAAACCGATGTCAGGCGCAGCATCAGGCTGGTGTCGATCACATCCTGGCTGGTGGCGCCGAAATGCAGTTTTTCGGCAGCGTCTCCGCCGATCGCCTTGCGCAACTGGCGGACAAGTTCGGGGATCACCACGCCGTCCCTCGCCGTTGCGCGCCGCAGGGCCAGAACATCAGGGAGGAAGTTGCCGCAGATTTCGGCGATGCGCGCGGCAGCTTCATCAGGTATCAGGCCGTGTTCGGCTTGGGCCGTTGCGAGCGCCGCCTCGAACGATAGCATCGCGCGGATGTCGGCGTCCACCGAGAAGAAGGCGGCAATTTCCTCGTCGCCCAACAGGCCGGAGAGAAACGGATGATCGAAGACGGAGGCGGTCATGTCTTTCCCCAGGCCCAGAGCGTTTGCGTTGAGGCACGAAACGCTCTATCTCTTTGTTTTTACGCATTTCCACACGGAAACGTTTCACGCTTTTGCTGGAAATGTCCTAAATGTCGAGAAAGACGGTTTCCTTCTCGCCCTGCAGATGAATGTCGAATGTATAGATAGAGCCCTTGCGCGGCGCGACCAGTGTTGCGACGCGGTGGCGATGTTCGATGCGGGCAAGCAGCGGGTCTTCGGCATTGGCTTCCGGCTCGTCGGCGAAATACATGCGGGTGTGCAGTCCGATATTGATACCGCGTGCGACGATCCAGAAGGTGATGTGCGGCGCCATTTTCCGCCCGTCCTTGTAGGGCGCGCGTCCAGGCTTGATTGTTTCGAAGGTGAAGACGCCTTCGTCAGCACTGGTCGGGCAGCGGCCCCAGCCGGTGAAATTCCGGTCAGCGGTGCCGCGCAGCTCGGAAGGACTGTTGTAGAGACCGGCCGCGTCCGCCTGCCAGATTTCGACAAGGGCGTCCTTCAGCGGCGTTCCAGCGCCGTCGATCACCTGGCCACGCACGGTGATGCGCTCACCCAGCGTCTTGTCGTTGACCATCGATGATCCGAGATCCGTCTCATAGACGCCGGCGATGCCCGCGAAATTGGGTGTGCAGCCGATATGAACGTAAGGGCCGGCGGTCTGTGACGGCGATTCCTTGAGGTATCCGAGATCCTGCACCATCAGTTGCCCTCCAGCCGGTTTTCAAACAGCGTCGAGCGGCGGCCGCGCAGCACGATGTCGAATTTGTAGGCGCGGGCATCCATCGGAATGGTGTTGGCCCAGTCGAGCGGCGCGATCAGCTGCTCGATGGCGCGGCGGTCCGGAACGGTGGTGACGATCGGACATTTCCAGATCATCGGGTCGCCCTCGAAATACATCTGGGTGATGAGCCGCTGGGCGAAACCGTGGCCGAAGATGGAGAAATGGATATGCGCCGGGCGCCAGTCGTTGGCGCCGTTCGGCCACGGGTAGGGGCCGGGCTTGATGGTGCGGAAGCGATAGACGCCATCCTTGTCGGTGATGGTACGGCCGCAGCCGCCGAAATTCGGGTCGAGCGGCGCGAGATAGGTTTCCTTCTTGTGGCGGTAGCGTCCGCCGGCATTGGCCTGCCAGAATTCGAGCAGCGCGGCGGGGACCGGCTTGCCCCGCTCGTCGAGTACGCGGCCGTGCACGATAATGCGCTCGCCGATGGCGCTCTCGCCGGGCCTGGCGAAATTGTTGATGAGGTCGTTGTCGAGTTCGCCGAGGATTGAGTGGCCGAAGACCGGGCCGGTGATTTCGGAAATCGTGCCGTCGAGCGAGAGCAGCGCCTTTTGCGGCGAGCGCAGCACCGAGGTCTTGTAGCCCGGCGTCAGCGCCGGCGCATGCCAGGCGCGGTCGCGCTGGAAAAAGGCGCCGGTCTCGGGCTTCTTGTTGGGAAGGTCGGACATTTTCGCTTTTCCTCAGGCTGTCTGTTCGGCGTCCATCTGTTCGAAAACCTGCTTGGTGATCTTGATCGCGCGATTGGCAGCGGGCACGCCGGCATAGATTGCCACATGCAACAGCGCTTCGGCGATATCGGCGCGGCTGGCGCCCGTATTGGCCGTTGCGCGCACATGCATCGCCACTTCTTCGTCATGGCCGAGGGCGGCAAGAAGCGCAATCGTCACCATCGAGCGCTCCCGCTTCGTCCAGGTCGGCCGCGACCAGAGGTTGCCCCAGGCGGCTTCGGTGATCAGTTCCTGGAATGGCTGGTCGAAATCGGTGGTGGACGACTGGGCCCGATCGACATGCTTGTCACCAAGCACGGCGCGGCGGGTGATCATGCCCTGACGGTAGCGTTCGGTCGGCGCGGCGGCATCATTCATGGCTTTACTCTCCAGACAGGACGATATCGATGAAGGCGCGCAGCACGGCTGTCAGCGCCTCCGGCTGTTCGACGCAGGGGATGTGGCCCGCATCGCGG
Organism: Pararhizobium sp. LjRoot235; assembly: GCF_964254145.1. NCBI lineage: Bacteria > Pseudomonadati > Pseudomonadota > Alphaproteobacteria > Hyphomicrobiales > Rhizobiaceae > Pararhizobium > Pararhizobium sp. LjRoot235. The sequence goes on from NZ_CAXUSP020000001.1 coordinate 1,732,327, forward strand.
ATCATTTCGTAGCGGGCGCCGGGAATAAGCTTCGCGGTCGAGAGAACGACATCGGGTGGCGTCGAGCCGTCCTGGTCGCCGACAATGCAAAGGGTGGGCACGGCGATGCGTTTGGCGGCCTCGGTGAAATCGGCATCGCGGATCGCTGCACAAGTGCCGGTATAACCGGTGACCGGCTGGCGGACGAGCATGTTGCTGTAGCCATGATAGGCGTTGTTTTCCGGCCGGCGGAAAGCGGGCGTGAACCAGCGTTCGAGGATGCCGTCGGCAATGCTGGCGATACCGTGTTCCTCGATGGCCGCGATGCGGGCGTTCCACATTTCGGGCGTGCCGATCTTGTGGGCGGTATCGCAGAGAACGAGCGCACGCACGAGATCCGGCCGTATCGCATAGAGACCCTGCGCGATCAGCCCGCCGACCGACAGGCCGCAGACGATGGCTTGCTTCACCGACAAGAGATCGAGCAGGCCGGCGAGATCCGAGACGTGCAGTTCCATCGAATAGGGAACATCGCCGATATCGGAAAGGCCGTGGCCGCGCTTGTCGTAGAGGACGATGGCGAAGTCACCGGCGAAGCGCACGATCACATCTCGCCAGATGCGGAAATCGGTGCCGAGCGAATTAGCAAAGACCAGCACCGGCTTGTCATTGGCAGCACCGATGACCTGATAGTGAAGCGTGATGTCGTTGATATGAGCAAACTGCACTGGAATTCTCCTCCGCCGCCAGATTGGGACTTTAATCTGGTTAGGTAAAATGACATTTTTATCGCTTATCGTTAACTCCTGAGTTATGGGTTCTTATGATCGACGCCCGGGTAAAATTCCGCCATTTGCAGGCCTTTGTCGAGGTCGCCCGCCAGAAGAGCGTGATGAAGGCGGCCGGCCTTCTTCATGTCAGCCAGCCGGCCGTGACGAAGACGATCCGCGAATTGGAAGAGGTGCTGGGCGTTAAGGTATTCGAGCGGGACGGCCGCGGCATCAGGATCACCCGCTACGGCGAGGCCTTCCTGCGGCATGCGGGGGCGGCGCTGACGGCCATCCGGCAGGGGCTGGATTCGGTCTCGCAGGAGCGTGCCGGCGAGGGGCCTCCAGTGCGCGTCGGCGCGCTTCCGACGGTGTCGACGCGGATCATGCCGCGGGCGATGGTGCATTTCCTGAACGAGGAGACCGGCAGCCGCATCAAGATCGTCACCGGCGAGAATGCGGTGTTGCTCTCGCAGTTGCGGATCGGCGACCTCGATCTGGTCGTGGGGCGGTTGGCTGCGCCCGAGCAGATGACGGGATTTTCCTTCGAGCACCTCTATTCCGAGCAGGTCGTCTTCGTCGTGCGCAAGGGGCACCCGCTGCTTTCGGCAAAAAGCTCCGTGTTCGAAACTCTCGGCACCTATCCGGTGCTGATGCCGACGCGCGCCTCGATCATCCGGCCGTTCGTCGAGCGGTTTCTGATCGCCAACGGCGTTGCCAGCCTGCCGAACCAGATCGAGACCGTCTCCGATTCCTTCGGCCGCGCCTTCGTGCGGGCAAGCGACGCGATCTGGATCATCTCGACGGGCGTCGTTGCGGATGACATCGAGGACGGCATGCTGGCGGCGCTGCCGATCGACACGAGCGAGACGAAGGGCCCGGTGGGACTGACGGTGCGGGCCAACGCCATTCCCTCCATGCCGCTTGCCATCCTGATGCAGACGATCCGCGAGGCGGCTGCCGAAGTCTCGGGCAAACCAGTGGAGGCGGCCGGGCGGCGATAGGCAACGCCGGACTATCCGGAATTACAGGCGGCGCGACAGACCTACAGCGCCGCGCGTCAAACATGACGCGCAAAGGACGCTGTAGCACTTTGAAACTGCATATTTTTTTCCTTAAATCGAATTCGATTTAAGGAATTATGCAGTAGCTATCAATCGCCCGAATAGCGCTGTTCACGCCAGGGGTCGCCGAGCATGTGATAGCCGTTCCGTTCCCAGAAGCCTGCCTGGTCGCCGAGGAGGAATTCGATGCGGCGCAGCCACTTGGCGCTTTTCCAGAAATAGAGGTGCGGAATGACGAGACGCATCGGGCCGCCGTGATCGCGCGTCAGCGGTTCGCCTTCCCAGTGCGTCGCCAGGATGCCGTCCTTGGAGGCGAAATCCTCAAGCGGCAGGTTGGTGGTGTAGCCGTCATAGCTGGTCAGCATCACGAACCTCGCTTCCGGCTTCGGCATCACCAGATCGAGCATGTCGTGGGTGGAGACGCCCTGCCAGCGATTGTCGTAGCGCGACCAGGTCGTCACGCAATGGATGTCGGATAGCTTGTTGCTTTGCGGCAGGCGGCGGAAAGCGTCCCGGTCGAGTTTCACCGGATTTTCGACGGCGCCGATGATCTGCAGCGCCCATTCCGCCGTATGGATGCGCGGCTTCTGGCCGAGATCGAGAACCGGCCAGTTGTTGACCAGATGCTGGCCGGGCGGCAGGCGGTCTGTTTCCGCGCGGGTGAATTTCCCTGTCAGGAACCTGCCTTCCTCGGCCCAGCGCCGTTTGGATGCGGTGAGTTTCGTTTCCGGAGTCTCGTCGGTCATAAGTAACTCGTTGCTTACGCCGGGCCGGCGGGGAATGGGCCGCGAAATTACAGGTTGAATCGCCCGCGAAGTCAAGCGCGGGCGCGATGCGCTCCCTTTGCGACGATCAGAAGGGATAATGCTGGGCGGAATCCTCCACTGTGATCCAGCGCAAGTCGGTGAATTCGTTGATCGCCGCCTTGCCGCCGAAGCGGCCGTAGCCGCTGCCCTTGACGCCGCCGAAGGGCATTTGCGCCTCGTCATGCAGCGTCGGGCCATTGATGTGGCAGATGCCGGATTCGATCCGTGCTGCAACCGCCATGGCGCGCTGAACGTCACGGCTGAAGACGGCGGACGACAGGCCGTATTCGGTGTCGTTGGCAACGCGGATCGCCTCTTCCTCGCCGGCGACGCGGACGATCGGCTTGACCGGGCCGAAGGATTCTTCTGAATAGACGCGCATGTCAGGCGTGACGTGATCGAGCAACGTTGCCTCTACGACGGTGCCCGTGCGCTTGCCGCCGGCCACGAGTTTGGCGCCCTTTGCCGTCGCGTCGGCGATCAATTCCTCCATTTTCCTCGCTGAATCGAGGCTGATCAGCGAGCCGAGCACAACGTGGCCACGCGGGTCGCCGGCCGGTAACCGGCTTGCGCGGGCGGCCAATTTGGCGACGAACTGATCGGCGATTTTTTCATCGACGATGATGCGTTCGGTCGACATGCAGATCTGGCCCTGGTTCATGAAGGCGCCGAAGATAGCGGCGTTGACGGCGCCGTCGATATCGGCGTCATCGAGGATGACCAGCGGCGCCTTGCCGCCGAGTTCGAGCAGGGCTGGCTTCAGGTACTTGCCGCAGGTCTCGGCGATGATCTTGCCGACCCTGGTCGAGCCGGTAAAGTTCACGCGCTTGACGGCCGGGTGGGCAATCAGGGCGGCGACGATTTCCGGAGCGTCCTCCGGCGCGTTGGTGACGACATTGATGACGCCGGCGGGCAGGCCCGCCTCGGTCAGTGCGGTGGCGATCAGCCGATGCGTGCCGGGGCATTGTTCGGAGGCCTTGAGGATGACGGTGTTGCCGCAGGCGATCGGCATGGCAAGGGCACGGGTGGCAAGGATGACCGGGGCATTCCAGGGGGCGATGGCAAGGCAGACGCCGGCCGCCTGCCGAACGCCCATCGAGAGTGTACCGGGTTTGTCGGAGGGAATGATCTCGCCGGAAATCTGCGTCGTCATCGAAGCCGCCTCGCGCAGGATATTGGCGGCCAACATGACGTTGAAGCCAGCCCAGGGGGCGGTGGCGCCCGTCTCGTCGATCATCAGTTTGGTGAACTCGCCGACCTTGGCCTCCATGATGTCGGCCGCCTTCATCAGGATCGTGCGGCGCTGGCCGGGGCCGGTCTTCGACCAGGCGGGGAAAGCGGCTGCGGCGGCATCGATGGCTGCGGCAACGTCGTCCAGCCCCGCTGCGGCGGCACGGCTTGCGAGCTTTTCGGTAAAGGGATCGATCCGGTCATAGGTCCGGCCGCTCGAGGCTGCGCGGTCTGCGCCGTTGATGAGAAGGGAAATGTTCATGAGGGACTCCTTGAGGGAATGAATTAGAAGCCGAGGACTTCGGCATTGATCGACGCTTCGAGGCCGCCGTCGGCGGAAAGATTGGCGCCGTTGATCCAGCGGGCGCCATCAGAGCAGAGGAAGAGGATCGCCGGTGCGATATCGGCGGATGTGCCGGCGCGGCCGACGCGGGTGATGTCGCTTTCGACGCGGGCATCCCCGAGCACGGCACGGAACTGTTTGAGGATCGGCGTTTCGACCGGACCGGGGCTCACCGCATTGACCCGGATTCCGCGTTCCTTGAACAGCGGCTGATGGGCGGCACGCATGGTCCAGAGCAAGAGCAATTCCTTGGAGAGCGGATAGCCTTCCTCGTCCCTGAGGTCGTGTTCGGCGGCAATCGTCGACACGTCCGGAAAGCCATTGATTCCGGTCAGCGCCTTTGCCCGCTCGAGATTGGCGCGCCAGGCGTAACCGGCAATCGAGGCGACATTGACGATGGCGCCGCCTTCGCGCAGGCGCGGCACAACGGCTTCGGATAAGGTCCGCAGGCCGTAGAAATTGACTGATAGCGTCGCGACGATGCCGGTATTGCCGGAGAGGCCGGCAACATTGGCGAGCGCGTCGAGGCGCGCCGGAAGCTGCGCGACGATGTCGGCGACGCCGGCTGCGGTCGAAAGGTCGCCTTTGATGAAGGCGGCGCTTCCATTGGCCGGTTCGTGGACGTCGACGCCGATGACCTCGGCGCCCATCTGGCCGGCCAGGTCGGCCGTGCGCGCGCCAATGCCGGAGGCGACGCCGGTTACCAGGATGGTTTTACCGAAAAGCATGAAGTTCACCTTTCGCAAGAGAGTCCGGGCCGCCGGGCATGTCATTGTTTCCATTGAATCTTGGTCGGCCCCGGAAGTTTCAGCCGGTAGCCGACGGGAAGAAGTTGCAGGTCGAAGCGGCGCTCGATTTCGCCCCAGAGACCGCGTGGAAGATAGAGGGAGAAGATCACGGCGGTGGCCCCAAGGCCGATCAGGTACCAAACGCCGAGCGAGCCGAAGAAGGTCTCGATGATGAAGAACAGCATAGCGCCGAGGATCGCGCCCTCGAACTTGCCAATGCCGCCGACCAGCACCATGAAAATCATGTAGGCGGTCCATTGAACACTGAAATAGGTCTTCGGCTGGAAGGTCGTGGCTGATGCCAGCCACAGCCCGCCGGCAACGGCGATGCCGAAGGCGGCAAGCACGAACAGCAGGCGCTTGGTGCCGATGACATGCACGCCGACGGAGGCGGCCGCGTCCTCATTGTCGCGGATCGCCTGGATTGCCGCACCGGCGCGGCTGCGCAGCAGGGCAAAGAGGATGCCGAGAAGGGCTGCCATCGAGGCGAGCGCCAGCCAGTAGATGACCGCACGGCGGGTACCGCTGTCATAGGCGTTCAGCGAGATCAGCGAGGTACCGGTCTCGCCCTGGATCAGCCGGTCGAGATTGACCAGCATATGCGTCAGCGCCGAGATTACCCACATGCCGATGGCGAACTCGCCGCCCTTCAGGCGCAGCATGAAGAGCGAAAGGGGCAGTGAGATTGCGCCGGTGATGAGGGCGGCGGCAAACAGCGAGAGGAAAGGGTTCAGCCCGGCATCGGCAAGGCGGATCGTAAAATAGGCGCCGAGGCCGAAGAACACCTGTTGCCCGACCGAAACAAGGCCGCCGAAGCCGGCAAGCGCATTCCACATCGCGGCGAGGATGACGTAGACGAACAGCGCCGTCATCCGGTCGACCGCACCCGCACCGAGAACGAGCGGCGCAAGGGCGAGGAGGCAGAGCACCGCCGCCATGGTCGACAGGGCAAGACGGGATGACCGGGTCGAGCGTTCGATGGAAATGTCGTTGGCGAGAGCTGTCATGTCTTGCTCCGAAGCGGTAGGCGGATTTTTCCGATGCCGGCCCGGCCGACGATGGGCACGCCGGTCAGGAACAGCCGGGCGAAGAGCGCCAGGAGGAAGGCGATGTGGCCGCCGATCAGGAAGCCCTGCGGGTGGAATTGGGCGCCGAGCGACTGGGCAAGGCCAAGCACGATGCCGCCGATGAGCGTGCCCCACAGCGATCCGGCACCGCCGATGACGGCTGCCTCAAAGGCGAAGAGCAGTTGCGGGCCGCCGGAATAGGGATCGAAGGTCGCCCGCATGCCGAGGAAGGCACCGGCTATGCCGACCGTGACCATGGCGATTGCGGCGGCCAGTGCATTGACCTTGCGGGCGTCGATGCCGACGAGACCGGCCGTGTCCGGGTCCTCCGCCGTTGCGCGGATGGCGCGGCCGAGGGCAAAGCGGCTGAGGAAGAACTGCAGGCCACCAAGCAGGGCAATGGCTGTTACCATCATCAGGACGGCGAGCTTGCCGACATAGATGCCGCCCGGCAATTCCCAGCTGTCATAGGACAGGCTGCCGATGAACGGGGCCAGCGAGCGCGTATCGGCGCCGAACTGCTCGAACAGCAGGTTGTCGATGACAATGGCGAGACCGAAGGTGGTGAGGATCGGCAGAAGCCCACCGCCGCGGGCGCTGCGCTCGAGCAGATAGCGCTGCAGCAGCCAGCCGGCCGCCGCCATGACCGGCAGCACGATCAGCAGCCCGGCAAAGGGCGGGATCCCGAACATGGAGGCGAGCAGCCACAGACCATAGCCCGACGCGACCGCCAGGCTGCCATGGGCGAGATTGATGATCCGCATGACGGAGAACATGAAGGACAGGCCGCAGGCGATAACGGCATAATAGCCGCCGAGCAGGATGCCCTGGATCAGGGTGTCGATCACGATGCCGTCCTCCCGGTGCTTGTCCGATGTAGCCCGAAATAGGCCTCGGTGATCTGGTCGCGGGTGACGCCGCGTATCGGTTTGTCCAGCACAATGCGGCCTTCCAGCATGCAGATGACGCGGTTGGCGACCGCCATGGCACGGCCGAGATCCTGCTCGACCAGCACGATGGTGGTGCCCGAGGTGAGCAGCGACTGGAGTTGAGCATAGACGCGATCAACGACCAGCGGCGAAAGGCCGAGCGAGACTTCGTCGAGCAGAAGAACATCGGGATTGCTCATCAGTGCCCGGCCGATCGCCGTCGCCTGCTGCTCGCCGCCGGAGAGATGGCCGGTCTTGGCATGGCGGCGGGGGACGAGGTTGGGGAAGGCGTCGAATATGCGATCGATGGTCCAGTCGCCCTGGCGGCCGGCGGTTTTCCCGAGCAACAGGTTTTCCTCGACCGTCATCTGCGAAAACAACTTACGGCCTTCCGGCACCAGCGCGATGCCCATGGCGATGCGCTTGTGCGAGGGGACGGCGGCAAGGTCGTCATCGCCGAGCAGGATGCGGCCGGATGCCGGCAGATGGGCGCCGGCGATAGAGCGCAGAAGCGTCGTTTTGCCAGCGCCATTGGCGCCGACCAGCGCCAGCACGTCGCCCTTGGCGAGATCGAAGCTGACGTCGCGTACCGCCTGCAGCAGACCGTGGCGAACCTCGAGATTGCGGATGGAGATGAGGCTCATGCGGGTGCGCCTCCGAGGTAGGCCTTGACCACGGCAGCATCGCCCATGACCGTCTTAGGCTCGCCGTCGGCGATGATGCGGCCGGCATCCATGCAGATCAGCCGTTCGGCGACCTGCAGCAGGATATGGACGATATGCTCGATCCAGACGATGCCGATGCCGCGGCGGCGCAGTTCGAGGATCGTGCCGACCAGCTCTTGAGCCTCGCCATCGGTCAGGCCGCCGCCGATCTCGTCGAGCAGCATCAACTTCGGCTTCGTCGCCAGCGCCCGCGCAAGCTCCAACCGTTTGCGATCGAGCAGGCCGAGCGTATCGGCCTGACGGTTGGCGACGCCGCGCATGCCGCAGAGCGTCAGCGAATCGACCGCGCTCTCATAAGCCTCGTCGCGGCTGGCCGCACCGCCATGGGTCGCGGCAACAAGGACGTTTTCGAAGGCCGTCATGCCGCTGAAGGGTTTTGGAACCTGATGGGTGCGCACGAGGCCGAGGCGGCAGCGGTTCGCCGCCGCTTGCGCGGTGACGTCGCGGCCGTCGAAACGGACCGTTCCGGCGCTTGGCGGGAAGGCGCCTGCGAGCAAGCTCAGGAGCGTCGTCTTGCCGGCACCGTTCGGACCGACAATGCCGACCGCATCCGCCTGGCTCATGGAGAAATGGACATTGTCGAGAACCACGAGCGCCCCAAAGCGCTTGTGGATCCCCTTCGCCGAGAGAAAGGGTTCTCCCGGCGGTGTCTTCCTGACTTGCTGCCGCACGGGACTGTTATCCATTATAGGGAACAGTCTTGACCCCCACCGGCACATTCGGATCGGTGGCATTTTCCGTGACGACGTAATCGAGTGTGAATTTGCTGCCTTCCGGCGCCTTGACCCATTGCGCGCCGATGATCGGGCCGGGCGAGACATTGGCCACTGGTCCGTTGGTGAAATCCACCTTTCCGGCGATCGTGGTCGTCTGCAGGGTGCTCAGCGCCTTGGCGACGGCTTCCTTGTTCTTCGCGTCGGTTGCCGCTTTCAGGGCTTCGAAGCCGGCGTCGAGCAGCGACAGGCTGGCGCCAAGCTGCTGCGTCCATTGCTTGCCGCTCGTCTCCTCATAGCCATCGGCAAGTTCGCTGCCGGAGACACCGGTCAGCGAGGACTTGTAAGGGAACGCCTTGTGCCAATAGGCGGCGCTGCAGATGTTGAAGCCGAGATCGCCGAGTGCCTCGATGTCGGAGGGGAAGAGGCCGGTCTTCGCCACCTGGCAGATCTTGACCTGGCGGGTGAGGCCCTGCTGGGCCGCCTGACGCCAGAAAGCGGCGAAATCCGGAGGGATCGGGAAGGAATTGAAGATTTCGACGCCTTCCTGCTTGAACAGGGCAATCTGGGCGGAAAAGTCCGTGGTGCCGGTCTCATAGGCGCCGGGATCGACGATCGTGAAACCTTCCTTGGCAAGAAGCGGCGCCAGATTGGCGCGGATGGCGTTGCCGTCGGCGTCGTTCGGATACATGACGCCGACCTTCTTATTGGTCTCGATCAGGTTCCATTGCGAGACATAGGTCTTGAAGAACTCGTGGACGCCGAAGCCGAAATGATAGGTCCATTTAAACGGCGAGGGTGCGCCCGGCTTGGCGCCGCGGCCGAAATACCAGGCTTCCCAGGGCATGACGGTGGAGAGGCAGGGGACACCGGCCGCTTCGCAGGCGTCGGCCACCGGGTTGATGGTTTCCGGGGTGGAAACGGCGAGCATGAGGTCGATACCCTGGTTGTTGATCAGGTCCTTCGCCAATTGGCCGGCGCGGGACGGGTCGGACTGGGTATCCTGATCGAGGATCTCCACCTGGAATGTCTTGCCGCCAGCCTGGAAGCCGGATGCCAAAGCCTTGCGGGCAAGGTCGAGCACGTAGCCGTCGGTCTGGCCGAAGCCGGCGAGCGGGCCGGTGCGGGGGCTGATGAAACCGACCTTCAGCGTCTCGCCGCTCTGGGCGAAAGCCGTGCGACCGGAGAGCGCCAGCGCTGCTCCGCCTGCCGCCGTCGCGGCGATGAAAGAGCGGCGCGTCAAGGCTGATGGATCGAATGTTCCGTTGCGGAAAGTGCCGTTCATGAAAATTTCCTCCGAGTTTGCGGGGCTTCCCAGCCCGTTCGCATGTCCATGTCCGCCGATGCTGCGCCACCTCCCGGCTCAGATCGGGTAGTCCCTTTTGCCCGATGCCAGCGCGATCCAGCGCAGTTCGGTGAATTCGTCGATCACCGCCTTGCCGCCGAAGCGGCCATAGCCGCTCGACTTGACGCCGCCGAAGGGCATTTGAGGCTCGTCGAAGACGGTCGCCTCGTTGATGTGGCAGATGCCAGATTCGAGCCGCTTGGCGATGGCCAGCGCCGCGTTGATGTCGCGACTGAAGACGGCCGAGGAGAGGCCGTATTCATTGTCGTTGGCGACCGTCACCGCTTCATCGGCACTGCTGACGCGGATGATGGCAGCGACCGGCCCGAAACTTTCCTCACGATAGATGCGCATGGCCGGTGTCACGTGATCGACGACGGTTGCATCCATCAGCGTGCCGTTGGCAAGGCCGCCGCAGACGAGGACCGCGCCTTTCTGCAATGCGTCGTCGACGAGACCCTTCACGCGCCGCACGGCCTCGGCGTTGATCAGCGAGCCGAGTGGTGTGTTGCCATCCTTCGGGTTGCCGGCAATGAGGGTTTCGGCCTTCGTCCGGAACTTGCCGACGAATTCGTCGGCGATCTCGTCCATGAGGATGATCCGCTCCGTCGACATGCAGATCTGGCCCTGGTTCATGAAGGCGCCGAAGGCGGCGGCGCGGACCGCTTCGTCGATATCGGCGTCGGTAAGCACGATGAACGGCGCCTTGCCGCCGAGTTCGAGCAGGCAGCGCTTCAGATGCCGGGCGCAGGTTTCGGCGATGATGCGGCCGACGCGGGTGGAGCCGGTAAAATTGACACGGCGGACGGCCGGATGGGCGATCAGCGCCTCGACCACGGCGGCCGCATCCTTCGGCGCATTGGTGACGACACTGACGACGCCGCGCGGAAAACCGGCTGCGCGCATGACGTCACCGATCAGGCAATGGGTCTTCGGGCAAAGTTCGGAGGCTTTGAGAACCACGGTGTTGCCGCAGGCGAGCGGCATGGCGATGGCACGGGCGCCAAGGATGATCGGTGCGTTCCAGGGCGCGATGCCGACGCAGACCCCGGCCGGCTGGCGCACGGCCATGGCCAGACTGCCCGGAATACCGGAGGGGATGATTTCGCCGGTGACCTGCGTGGTCATTGCCGCGGCTTCCCGCAGGATATCGGCGCCAAGGCTGCAGTTGATCGCGGCCCATTGGGCGGTGGCACCGGTTTCGCCGGTCATGGCGGCGATGAAATCCGACGTGCGGGCGTTGAGGATATCGGCGGCGGTATTCAGCAGCCTGCGCCGTTCGCCGGGTCTGGTTTCCGACCAGTCCGGGAACGCGGCGGCGGCGGCATTGGCGGCCTTCGCCATGTCGGTGACCGAGCCCGCCGGGGCGATCGTCGCAACATCGCCGGTCAGCGGATCGATACGTTCGAAGGTGGATGCATCGGACGCATCCATCGCCTCGTCGTTAATCATGAGCTTTGCCACAAACATTGTCTTCACCCAATCCGGCAGGCCAGGCCTGCTTCTGCCATGGGAGAACGCGCACGAACGGGACGGGCCAAGCCGGCCGCTTCGTGATGTCCAGGTCTGTCGAGGTGCCTCCTCCCAAAGGCGTGTGAGAAGAGACTACGCTGATCGTCCGTGGATGGAATGAGAATTTTTGGGTTAATATTGTAATTATATGGCGATTGGCGCATGTTTTGGCCTGATAGAGGGACATGTTTGACGATGGACGGAGGCATTCATCATCATGCGCGGGGGGAATGGCGGGAACCGTCGCTTTCGCATCGGCGCATCCGCTTTCAAAAAGGGCTGTATGCCGATTTTCATCATTTCTTCCTTTTGACGGAGGGAGAGGCCGAGCTTGATTTCGACGACGGAGAGCATCGTCGACTTAATGGTCCGGCGTTTGCCTTCCTGCCGCCGCTGGCGCGCTGCGAGGTTTCGATCGCCGCCGGGGCCGAGGCCTATCTGATCGGCGCGTCGCCGCAGATCATCGTCGATGCGATCGGCGACAAGATGGAATCCTATTCACTGCGCATTTTCATCGAACAGCCGAAGTTGCTCGAAGAGCCGGACGCGGTGGCGGTCCATGAGATCACTCCGCTGATTTCAGGCTTCGTGCGGGAACTCAGCGATCCGTCCCGCGCCTCCTGGATGGTCGTGTCCGCCTATATGCGGCTGCTGCTGATGGCTGTGTGGCGCATATCCGGCGGCGAGAAGGCTGAGCAGCGCGGGCGCGGTGAAAGCGGCTCGATCCTGCAGAGATACCGGCAACTGGTGGAGGTGTGGTTTCGCCAGCACCGGCCGATCAGCGACTATGCCGCGGAACTGGGTGTCACGGCCGATCGGCTGCATTCGATCTGCCAGAGGGCGCTCGGCCGCTCGCCGATCCAGCTTCTGCACGAGCGGGTGGTGCAGGAGGCGAAGCTCAGGCTGGAGCGGTCGGCCCGCAATATTCAGGAAATCTCCGACAGTCTCGGTTTTCGCGATCCGACCTATTTCAGCCATTTCTTCAAGCGCAAGACCGGGCATTCTCCGGCCGGTTATCGTGAGATTGCCCGCGCTTCGGCGGGTTCTGAAAACAGTGTCCTGTCTTCCGGTTACGCTGACTGGCCCTGAAATATGGAAAGGGCGATGCGCGGCCCCGCGATGTGTCGCTTCCGAATAGCGTGGATTTGTTGGCACGAAGCCTCACGCCAACGGGCTGAAAATCAGAGTTTGAAGGCTTCCCGGAGATCGCTGCTCTTGTTCTCGCGCATGTCGAGATCGGCCTCGATATGGTCGATGTGGTGGATCATCAGGTGGCAGGCATGGTCGAGATCGCCGCGCTCGATCGCCGTGACGATGTCCTGATGCTCCTGATGGCCACAGCTTGATATGGCCGATTGCCCGTAGAGCGCGATGACGAGCGATGAGCGGGCAACGAGTTCGTCCATGAAACGCTGCATGACGGCGTTGCCGGTCATCGAGGCCAGCATCAGGTGGAAATCGCCGGACGCCTTGATCTCGGCGCGGCGGGCCGTGTGGCCGCGTTCACCCATCAGCCGGCCTTCTTCCATCAGCAATTGCCCCAGGTGCTGCAGATGCGAAGGACCCATATGCTTGGCGGCCTCGCGAAGGATGCCCGGCTCGATCAGCCGGCGCGTGGCAAATATCTGCCTTGCTTCTTCGGGCGACGGGTAGGCAACGAAGGCGCCGCGATTTTTCTCGACATTGACAAGGCCCTCATAGGCGAGCGCCTGCAGCGCGCCGCGCACGAGGGTGCGGCTGACATTGAACAGCGCACCGACATCCGCCTCCGATAGCTTGGTGCCGGGAGCGAGCCTGCGGTCGACGATCGCATCTCGGATGGAATCGCGGATAGATTGTGTGCTGACGTCGATCTGATCGTTGGCGGGAACTGCTGCGGTTTTCATCAAGGCTCATTCCGGGTTCTGCGCCGCATATTATCGTGGTTTTTGTATAAAGTGAATCGGGATTTTGTGCTCATGTGAATGGTGAAATTGTATACGATGTTTTGCGCATATTGCAGACAAACGCATATATTTTAAGCAAGACCCAACGTGCAAAAATTTTGCGGCATTCCGGGCGGTTCGTAATAATAGATACATTTCAATTGCTTATAATTTCATCTCCGGTCTGGCACGCGGGATGCATTGAATACTCCGTCACAGGAGAGACTGGATGTCCAAAGCGGCAGAAATCGATATTGTATCCGTTTCCAAGGTTTATGGCAGCACAACTGCCGTGCATTCCATCAGTCTGAAAATACCCTCCGGCAGTTATTGCTGCTTTCTTGGTCCGTCCGGTTGCGGCAAGACCTCGACGCTCAGGATGATTGCCGGGCACGAGAGCATTTCGTCGGGAGACGTCCGTCTCGGCAGCACCGTCGTTACCGACCTGCCGCCGGCCAAGCGCGGCACGGCGATGATGTTCCAGTCCTATGCGCTGTTTCCGCATCTCGACCTCGTCGACAACGTCGCCTTCAGCCTGAAGATGAAAGGGGTCGAAAAGGAGGAGCGTCGTGCCAAGGCGCTGGAAATGCTGAAGCTGATGCAGATGGTGCCCTATGCCAACCGGCGACCGGCCCAGCTTTCCGGCGGCCAGCAGCAGCGCGTGGCGCTCGCCCGCGCGTTGATCACCGATCCGGAGGCGCTTCTTCTCGATGAGCCGCTGTCGGCGCTCGATCCGTTCCTGAAGATCCGCATGCGGGCGGAACTGAAGAAGCTGCAGAAGAGCCTCGGCATCACCTTCGTGCATGTCACCCATAGCCAGGAAGAGGCGATGGCGCTGGCCGATATCATCGTCATCATGAATGACGGGCGCATCGAGCAGGCGGCGCATCCGCGCGAGGTGTTCGAACGTCCGGCCACCGCCTTCGTCGCCCGCTTTATGGGCGATCACAATGTTCTCACCGGCCGGGTCGTCGAAAGTAGCGATGGGAAGGTGACGCTGGAAGTGGCCGAGGGGCAAAAATTCACCGTCGCAGGTCCGGCCCAGGCGCTGGGATCGCCGATCGATATCGGCGTTCGCACGGACCGCGTCCGCCTCGCGGCGCCATCGGAAAAGACGCTCGGCTTCCACGGCATCGTGTCCAACGTCGAATATCGAGGGGCTTCCGTGAAAATCACCGTTCTCGGCGCCGGCAGCGACGATTTTACCGTTATCGCCACCGACGCGGATTATTTCGAAAAACCCGTATCGGTGGGCGATGCGGTGCCGCTGAGCTGGGGCCTGGATGATGCGGTGCTTCTCGGTCGCGTGGCCGCCTAATCCTTTATCAACATCAAAAAGAGGGAACTGACATGACAACTGAAAGCAAGACTCCAAAGGGAATTTCAAGGCGCGGCCTCTTGAAGTCCGGTGCCGCGGCGACCGGCGCCGTCATCGGTTCCGGCCTGATCACCGGCTTCCCGACCATCTGGGCGCAGAACCCGATCACGCTGCGCCAGTTCGGCACCGGCGTTTCGAACATCAATGCGATCGCCGAGAAGTGCAAGGCCGACCTCGGCATCACGCTGGAGATGACGGCGACCGACTCGGATGCAGCTGCCCAGCGCGCCGTTACCCAGCCGGACTCTTATGACATCGCCGACATCGAATACTGGATCCTCAAGAAGGTGTTTCCGGCCGGCGTCATCCAGCCGATGGATATCAAGAAACTGAAATATTACGACAAGATCGTCCCGCTGTTCAAAACCGGCAAGCTGAAGCCGGACAGCGTCATTGCGCAGGGTACCGCGCCGCATACGGTCGGCTTCGTGGAAGCGCCGGGTGACAAGACTTTTGCCAAGGGCGAAACGCAGTTCTTCACCATGGTCCCGACCATCTACAATGCCGACACGCTCGGCATCCGTCCGGACCTCGTCGGCCGCGACATCACCTCCTGGGCCGATATCATGGACCCGGCTTTCAAGGGCAAGACCTCGATCCTCAACATCCCGTCGATCGGCATCATGGATGCGGCGATGATCATGGAGGCCATGGGCAACATCAAATATGCCGACAAGGGCAACATGACCAAGGAAGAGATCGACGCAACGATCGAATTCCTGATCAAGGCCAAGCAGGACGGCCAGTTCCGAGCCTTCTGGAAGTCGTTCGATGAATCCGTCAACCTGATGGCGTCGGGCGAAGTCGTGATCCAGTCCATGTGGTCGCCGGCCGTCGCCGCCGTCCGCTCAAAGGGCATCGCCTGCAAGTATCAGCCGCTCAAGGAAGGCTACCGCTCGTGGGGCGGTGGTCTCGGACTTGCTGCCCATCTCGAAGGCGCACAGCTCGATGCGGCCTACGAGTACATCAACTGGTATACGTCCGGCTGGGTCGGCGGTTACCTCAACCGGCAGGGCTACTATTCGGCCGCCATGGACACGGCCAAGGAATTCATGAGCGCCGACGAATGGGGCTACTGGATCGAAGGCAAGCCGGCTGAGGGCGATATCATGTCGCCGGAAGGCAAGGTCATGGAGAAGGCAGGCGCGGTGCGCGACGGCGGCTCGTTCGAAGAGCGCATGGGCAAGGTCGCGTGCTGGAACTCGGTGATGGACGAGGACCGCTATATGGTCAAGCGCTGGAACGAGTTCATCGCTGCTTAACGGGAATGCCCCTCACCCTAGCCCTCTCCCCGTAAACGGGGCGAGGGGACGACGGAGGTTGCCGCTTCTTCCTTCTCCCCGCTTGCGGGGAGAAGGTGCCCGACAGGGCGGATGAGGGGCCTGCCTCCTTAAATCAACTCGCCGCCATACGGAAATGAACCGGAGACAAGACGTGACAGCAGCCATCACGGAAGAGCCCCCGCAACTCGCGGCGCCCGCCAAGCCTGCCTTCGCTGCCAGCATCGGCAAGATTGCGGCCGCTGTTGCGTCCTATCTGCAGGCGGCACCGCTTATGCTGATCCTCGGTTTCTTCTTCCTGCTGCCAATCCTGATGATCGCCGTCGTCAGCTTCTGGGATTACGACTTTGCCGGGCTCTACCCGGACTTCCTGACGATGAACTACACCGATACGCTCGGTTCCTGGGTCACCTGGAAAACCTATCTGAACACGTTGAAATATACGGCGCTGGTATGGGGACTGACGCTGGCGATCGGCTTCTGGGTCGCCTATTTCCTTGCCTTCCACGTGCGCACGACCACCATGCAGATGGTGCTTTTTCTCGTCTGTACCGTGCCCTTCCTCACCTCCAACATCATCCGGATGATTTCCTGGATCCCGGTGCTGGGTCGAAACGGTCTCGTCAATTCGACGCTGATCGAAATGGGCCTCATTCCGGCCCCGATCGAATGGCTGCTCTATTCCGATTTCGCCGTGGTGCTCGCCATGGTGCATCTCAACACGCTGTTCATGGTGACGCCGATCTTCAACACGCTGATGCGTATCGACAAGTCGCTGATCGAGGCAGCGCGCGACGCCGGAGCGAACGGCTGGCAGATCCTCTGGAACGTCATCCTGCCGCTGGCAAAGCCCGGCATCGCCATCGGCTCGATCTTCGTCGTGACGCTGGTCATGGCGGATTTTTCGACGGTGCAGGTGATGTCCGGCGGGCAGAGCGCGTCGGTCGCGCTGATGATGAAGAACCAGATGTCGCTCTTGCAGTATCCGGCCGCCGCCGCCAATGCCGTCGTGCTTCTGATCGTCGTGCTTCTCATGGTCGCCGCCATCCTGCGCGTCGTCGATATCCGCAAGGAGCTTTGAGCCATGTCCCATGAAAAGCGCACGCTGGAATTCTACGTGCTGGCGATCTTCTTCGCTCTGTTCGTCTTTTTCCTCTACGGCCCGCTATCGGCCGTTCTCATCCTGTCCTTCCAGGGGCCGGACGGGGGCCTGACCTTTCCGCTCAACGGCGTCTCGGTGCACTGGTTCTACAATCTTTTCGAACAGCAGGCGGTCGGCGATTTCGGGGCATCCTTCAAGCGGTCCTTCTCGCTCGGCGTGATGGTGATGGTGGTGAACGTGCTCGTTTCGCTGCTTGCCGGTCTTGCCTTCCGCCGCAAGTTCAGGGGTTCGACGGTACTGTTCTACCTGACGGTCGCAAGCCTCGTCGTGCCATCGATCATCATCTCGCTCGGCATCGGCGTCGTCTTTCAGCAACTCGGTCTGAAACCCGCCTGGTATTCCTCGGCTTTCGGCGCCCATCTGACCTGGACGCTGCCGTTCGGCGTGCTGATCATGTTTGCCGTGTTCAACCGGTTCTCGCCCTCCTACGAGGAAGCGGCCCGCGATCTCGGCGCGACCTCGTGGCAGACCTTCCGGCATGTGCTCCTGCCGATGATCGCGCCGAGCCTGATCGGCGTCGGCCTGTTCGGCTTCACGCTGTCTTACGATGAATTCGCCCGCACGCTGATGACATCAGGCACCTACAATACGCTGCCGCTTGAAATCTACGGCATGACGACGAACGTAACGACGCCGGTGCTCTATGCGCTCGGCACGGTTACGACGCTCTTTTCCTTCTCCATCATCCTCCTGGCGCTTGCGATCATCCTGGTGATGCGCCGCAGGCAAGCAAAACTGGTCTGATCCCGCATGCGCATTCTTGTCGTCAATCCCAACACCACCCGCTCCATGACGGAAAAGGCGGCAGAGGCCGCCCGCGCCGTCGCCGGTCCCGGAACCGAAATCATCGCGGCCACGGCGCAAATGGGGCCGGTGTCGATCGAAGGGCACTATGACGGTGCGCTTGCGTTGCCCGGCCTGCTTGCCGAGATCAGGCAAGCCGAAGACGCGGGCGTGCAGGCTGCCGTCATCGCCTGTTTTGACGATACCGGGCTCGACGCCGCCCGCTCTTTGGCCGGCTTTCCCGTGCTCGGCCTCTGCGAGTCCGCCCTGGTGACGGCCGGATTTCTCGCCCAGCGCTTTACCGTTGTGACGACGCTGGAGCGCTCGCGCGTGTTGCTTGAGAATCTCTCGCGCCACTATGGGTTCGGCGGCCGGGCAAAGGTCCGTGCGGCGGACATCCCGGTGCTGGAACTGGAGGATCCAATGTCTGGCGCGCTCGGCAAGCTGCGCTTCCAGATCGAATTGGCGCTGGAACAGGATGGCGCCGAAGCGATCGTGCTCGGCTGCGCCGGTATGGCCGATCTCGCCCGCAGCCTGCAGGAGGAATATGGCGTGCCTGTCATCGATGGGGTTTCGGCGGCAGTCAAACAGGCCGAAGCGCTGATTGCCCAGCGGCTGACGACGAGCAAGCGCGGGTCCTATGCGACGCCGCTCGCGAAGGTATATGCGGGGGCGATGGGGGCGTTCGCGCCAGGCGCGGTCTGATCTCTCTTTGAGCGAGATGTCAGGAAGTGATAGAGCAGGTAACATCCTTGCTTGAGGCCCTGCCGCTGCGTCCGGCTAAGGGAGCGGAAGGCGACAAGGCCAAATCCTGAACGCGACCGGCGAGCCCACTTGTGAGTGAATTTGATACAGATGTGATCGTAGTCGGGGCCGGCTTTACCGGCCTTTCGGCCGCGGATGTGCTCGTTTCCGCGGGGCTCGATGTCATCGTGCACGAGGCGAGGGATCGGGTTGGCGGACGCGTGGAATCGGCGGCCTTTTCGGATGGTGTGCGGGTCGACACGGGCGGTCAGTTCATCTGTGACGAGATGCCGGAAATCATCGCGCTGACGCGCCGGTTTGGCAAAGTCCTCGCCGAGACGCCTATGGAGGGCGCCTTCCTGGTACAGCGCGATTCCAAATCCATGGAAACCGGTTACACTTTTGAGGAATCGGGCCGTATCCGGGCGAGGGCAAACAGGATCGACCCCCACGATCCTGCTATCGCCGGGCTGACGGCGGGGGCGTGGCTTGCTCGGCAGAGCGATCGACCGGATGCCAAGGCTGGCTATCAGGCGATGGTCGAGGGGCTCTGGTGCCGCCCGATCGGCGAAATTCCGCTCTGGTACCTGATCGACAATGATCGGCGCACCACAAGCAACGGCAATGAGCTGCAATATTTCGTCGAAGGAACGATACATGCCGTTGCCGAGGCCTTGGCGGCAAGTCTTGGTGCCTGCTTGCAGCTTGATACGGCCGTCATGCATATTGCGAGACGGGATGAATCGGTGACGGTCACCACGGGCAATCGTGACGTGTTCAGGGCACGGCAGGTTATCATTGCGGTGCCGCCGGTAATGGCGTCGCGGATCGCCCACGAGCCAGATCTGCCGAAGCCGCTGATCGATGCATTTGCTGCCTGGAAAAGCGGCACCGTCATCAAGACGTTTGTCCGCTACGAGCGGCCGTTCTGGCGCGATCGTGGATTGAGCGGCATGGTGCTGTGGCGCGATGTCCTCGGTCTTTTCGCCTGCGACGTCAGCAGCGATCAAGCGTCGGCGCTGGTCGTGTTCACGGGAGGGCCGCTGGCTGCCCAATGGAGCGGCAAGGGGGCTGGGTTCGTCCAGGCCGAAATCATCCGCCGGCTCGTCGCGGCGCTGGGCAGCGAGGCCGGAGACTATACGGATTTGCGGATGCGCGACTGGGTCGACGATCGCTGGAGCGGCGGAGGCTATAGCGACGTCATCACCGACCTTTCTGCCTTCGACGCGGAAACGATGCTTCGGGCTGGTGCACCGCCCGTGCATTTTGCCGCCTCGGAACTGGCACCGTCCTTTCCTGCTTACATCGAAGGTGCGATCGTCGCTGGCCGCGCGGTCGCCGAGCGCGTGCTGGCGGCTCTGCAGTCAGAAGATCAGTCAGCAACCGCCACCAACTGATTTGCAATCCTCTACCGGTCCAGTTCGGGATAGACCCGATCGAGGAAACCGGGGCGCAGCTTCTCGCCGATCAGGCAGTCGCTCGAAGGGGTCGCCTGGACAGGAACGACCTGTTCCGCGGGTCGCCGGCGGCTCACCTCCATCACCAGTTTTTGGCGGATCGCCACGCCGAAATCCTCCGATCGGCGAACCGGCAGCACGAAGGAACCGGGGCCGCCGATGACACAGTCAGCATAATACCGGTCCAGTGATCCGGCGCTGCCGGACGGCCGGATGATGATGGCAAGGCCATTGATGATGGTACCGCTCGCGACCGCCGCATCGCGGGCGGGATCGACCGGCGGGCCGAGATTGTTGGGGCCGTCGCCGGACACATCGATCACCCGGCGCATCGCATCATAGGGATTGGCGGCAATAAGTTTCGACGCAAAGGCGAGCGCGTTGGAAATCGATGTACCCCGCCGCGTGTAAACCGGCCGGGCCGCAATACGCTCGGCGAAAGCTGCGGCATCCTTGGCGTCAGCGATCAACTGCCAGCCGACCAGCGAGGTTTCGTTGACGCTGCCTGCCCATTCGAAATAGCTGATGGCGATGCGGCCGTTGAGACCGGCGGTTACCGCATTGATGAAATCCGCATGGCGCAGGGCTTCCACGTAGCCCATGCGCTGCACGCCCGCTTCCTCGATATCCATCGAACCGGACATATCGACGGCGAGCACGAGCGCTACATCTACCTGGGTGTTGCTCGCGGCCGGGGTGACGGCAGCAGCGCCCGAGAGACTAAAAAGTATCGCAAGTGTCGTGAACATCATGTCGTCCAATCACTGCTGCCGCTCGTAGGAAGCAAAAAGTGTAACACAGGTCATCCGTCAGGCGATCCTTTCGTATAATGGCAAGTTCAACAATCGGTGATTTGCCGATGCATCAGACTTGTGGTGAAACTTGTGGTTGACTGGAGTGCTTGATGAAATGCTTTTGAAAAACGACACCGACGCGGTCCTCCTCGACCGGTTCCAGCAAGCGGCGTTCAGTTACTTCCTTGAATACGCCAATCCGGGCAACGGGCTGATCGCCGATACGTCTCTCCCCGGCGCCCCGTCCAGCATCGCAGCGACAGGTTTTGGTCTTTCCGCCTATCCAGTCGGCGTCGAGAGGGGCTGGATGAACCGGCAGGATGCGGCGGCAAGGACACTGGCTACGCTGCGTTTCTTCGCGCAAAGCCCGCAAAGCCGCGATAAAAGCGCGACAGGGTACAAAGGGCTCTACTATCATTTCCTCGACATGAGGAGCGGGCAGCGGACGTGGCGCAGCGAGTTGTCGTTGATCGACAGCGCCCTTCTTATCTCCGGCATGCTGACGGCCGCGGCCTATTTCAACCAGGAAGACGAGGTCGAGGCTGAGATACGCTCCTTTGCGGCGATGCTCTATGCGCGCGCCAACTGGGCCTGGGCGCTCGACGGCAAAGGGGCATTCTGGCTTGGCTGGAAACCGCGGAGCGGCTTTCTACCTCATCGCTGGGAATCCTACAGCGAAGCGCTCATCCTCTATGTTCTGGCGCTTGCCTCTCCTTCCTATCCGATCGGCAGGGAGAGCTACGATGCCTTTGCCGGGAAATTCGACTGGATGGCGGTGGGAGGAAAGCCGTTCCTCTACGCCGGACCGCTGTTCATTCATCTTTTTTCGCATGCCTGGATCGATTTCCGCGGCATTCGCGACGCAGCCGTCGCGGCGAACGACACGGATTACTTCGAAAACACCCGGCGGGCGATTGCCGTGCAGCGCGATTATGCGCTCAGCAATCCTGGCGGCTTTGCCGGCTACGGTGCCGATATGTGGGGGCTGACTTCCTGCGACGGCCCCTTGCGGCCGCGCCGTCTGCAGGATGGCCGCCATCAGCGGTTTTCTGGCTATACGGCGCGCGGTGCGCCGTTCGGACCGGACGACGGCACGATCGCGCCCTGGGCGCCGCTTGCCTGCCTGCCGTTCGAGCCGAAAGCTGCGATCGCGGCTGCCCGCCATATCGTCCTGGCTTATCCAGGCGTGATCGAGGAAGGGCGGTTTCTCGGCAGTTTCAATCCAAGCGTTCCCGGCAAGACGGCCGAAGGATGGCTCAACAATCGCAGCGTTGGACTTGACCAGGGCATCCTGTTGATGATGATCGAAAATCATCGCACCGGCCTCATCTGGAACCTGATGCGGGAATTGCCGATCATTCGGCGTGGCTTGAAACGAGCAGGCTTCTCCGGCGGCTGGCTTTGAGATAAACGGGCAGCCGGCACAGAAAAGGCGGCGCCTTTGGACAAGAACACAGATACCGGCGGTTGGCCGGCCTCTCCGTGGAAAGAGGACGCGCAAGCGGCTATGGCCTGGCAGGCGCAGCGATTTCCGCAGGTTGCGGCCTCCCTTGCCGGTGACGGCGCGGATTTTCCGTTGGTGACCGACGTATGGCGCAATGACAGTGCCGAGATCGCCGATCTCTTGCACTACCAAGGCCGGTTTGCGGCAGGAATGGATGATCGCACCAAGGGCGCCCATCTGGTCGCCTTCTACAGCCACCAACTCAGCATCGCTGCCGGTGCCCTTTATCTGAGGACCGGGCTGGTGCCGGATCTCGATCCGGGAAGCCTCGCTTTCCGTTTTGAACCGTATGCCCCGAAGAACGCGGGCGAGGGCGCGCTGGCCTGCCCATCCGATGCCCGCCGCTTTCATTTTCGCTTCCGCCGTTTTCGCCGTGGCCGTGACAATGCACCCCTGTTTCACGACAGCTTCGTTGCCAGCCTTGCGCCGGTTATCGAAACGGTGAAGGCCCGTACCGGTTTGTCATCGGTTGCACAATGGCGGCTGGCCGCCGACGGCATTGCCGGTGCTTTTCTCGAAATAGGTGCGGCATCGGCGCAAGAGGAACAAGCGATGGTTTCGGCGCTCGCGATCGTCAACACCGAAGGTTCGCCGCTGAAGTCAGACGCACTGCGCTATCAAAAGGTCGCCGCGATCATGGATGGCGTGCCGGTCGAGCGCATTTTTCGGCTCAGAAGCGGTTGCTGCCTGTATTACCGAACGGATGGTGGGACCTTTTGCGATGTCTGCGTGCTTCTCGACGAGGAGACGCAAAGAAGCCGCCTGCGCACCCATCTTGAACGCACAGGCGGCTGAGATGGCAAGCCGGTTTCGTTACGCCGATTTCAGGAAGCGGTCGTTGAAAAAGCCCGAGACAAGGCCGAGCACGATCCACGAGGCGAGCGCGGTTGCCAGCGCGGCGACAGCGAATTCGGCGCCGAGAACGGCCGGAACCGGGCTCGAAATATCCGCAGGCTGCGGTGCGCCGTAAACATGCGGCGCGGCGAGCACCGCCAGACCGGCGATTTTCGCAGCGATTTCGTGGCGCAGTGCAAGGAGATAGAGGCCTGCGCCGGAGAGCAGGACCGTCGCCATCCACCATATCTGCCGGTCATGCAGGTCGGCGGCTGGAAAGCCGGGCAATTCCGGTGGCAGGCCGATGGCGGGCAGCATGTGGACCGCCAGCCAACCGCAAGCGCCCCAGAGGACGCCGTTGCGAAGCGTGATGGGATAGCCGATCAGCAGGCTGATGCCGGTCAGCAACAGGCTGAAACCTGTGCCGGTCACGAGATTGGCGAGCAAGGTTCCTGAAAAGCGGCTCATGCCAAACATGATGCCGCCTTCGTCCTCATGCTCGCCCTCATGGGCGTAGGCCGGCGTGATTGGAGAGAATGCCGCAAGTATTTCGCCGATCGTGGTTGTCTGCTTGAGCGACGAGTGCTGTTGCTGCCCGTCTGTGCCGGCGGGCTGTTCCGTCGCGGGCTCCTTGCCCTCATATTCTTCGGCATGAAGGATGATCGGAACGACCCGCGCAGTCTGCGCCACCGTCGTAAAGACACCCGCAATCAGTCCGGCCACCAACGCGGCCAGAAGCGTTTTGACAATCATTTCGATACCCCCAGGTTCAAGCGGAGCGGATGCTCGTCAACGCTCTCTGGCTTGCTATGTTTGAAAACCCCACGGCAAATGCCGCCCGGTACCGCAGCACGGGCGCATGTACCATCGATGCATGGTTTCCATGGAAACCCGCATTCTGTTGCCGGATTGAATGCGAAAAGCGCGCGGCTTCTCACATCAGCCGATCAATGGCAGGGAAAACCGTAGGAGTGGCGAACGTCGTGTGCGGTGTCGTGCAGCACTGCGGAATTCGCGAGACCGGCGCCGAAAACCAGGAATCCGCCGATCAGAAGGGCGAGGATACCGGCGGTGATGCGGTCGTTGAGGGAGAGCGGGATGCTCGAAACTGTAGACGTAGCCATGACAACCTCCGTGATGGCGCGTGGGAAACTTCCCACCAAATGGGCACAATGCCCCTTTATCAACCGGCAGGTTTCCTGGCTCGCGGCGTCAGGTGCTTGGCACCAGTGAACCTGTCTCGCCTTCCCAAGGTGCGGGCCAGGCCCGCCGCCGCAGTGGCTTTTGCCGGATTAACCGGCATGACAAATTCCGACCGCTCTACAGTCGCGGGGTCGGCCGTGATTGAGATGCCCAGCATGGGTCCATCCGTCACGTTCCCATTTACTCCCCGGAAACGTTCGCTTCCAAGGGAACCAATTGATCCGACGATGATTATGATGTCGCCCTGCTCATGTCAATTCGAGGTTACGACGCGCGATGCCGCTTTGCCGTCCCATTTGCCCAAGTTCGCTTGCACATGTATCTTTCCAGGTTAAGCGCAAATTAGACGGTGTACGGCTATTTGTCATGAAATAGCATTGAATGGTTGATTGTATTGCGGATTACATTTCGCGTTTTTGTGAGGCAATATTTCTTTAGGAACCTTGCGGCAGAATGCCGCGCACGTCCGCATGGAAAGAGTCATTCATAGAGAAAACAATGAAGGCGGCGAGGTCCGAACAGGAATTTCAGAATATTCTTCGGAGACTGGAGCTTGCGCTTGACGCCTCCCGGATCGGCGTATGGGAACACGATACGCAGAAGGATGAAGTCGTCTGGGATAAGCAGATGCACCTGCTCTATGGAACCGGCAGGACAAACAAGCGCGTCAAGGCGGCGTTGTGGATCAAGGCGGTCCATCCGGATGACCGGGAGCAGGCCGAGGCGGATTTCAACTATGCCCTCAAGGGCAAAGGCAACTACTCGTCAGAGTACCGCATTGTTCTACCGGACGGTAAAGTTCGCTATCTCCGCTCCAGGGCGCATTGCTTCGAGCAAGACGGAAATATCACCTTCATCGGCGTGGAATGGGACGTGACGGCGGATGTCCTTCTCAATCGGGAACTGCAGCGGCAGAAGGCCATTGCCGAAAAACGCGCAGTTGAGCTCGAGGCGAGCGCCCGCAGGATCGAATACGCGGCCGAACACGACTACCTGACCGGGCTGCCGAACCGTAGGTTCTTCGATCGCAGATTAGGGGAACTTTCAGAGGATGCCGGGCTGGAAAAGCTCGCCATCCTCCATATCGGCCTCGACCGGTTCAAGCAGATCAACGACACGGCGGGGCATTCGGTGGGCGATGATGTGCTGAAATCGACCGCCGGCCGGATTGTCGCCGCTTTACCGAATAGCGCCTTCGTCGCTCGCATAGGCGGCGACGAATTTGCGGCTCTTGTTGCAAACTTCAACTCCGTGGAAGACTTGAAGACGGTTGCCGAACGGCTGGCGCAGCAATTGAAGCAATCGATATGGCACAATGACGAAGTGCTGCGCACCGGTGCCTCGATCGGCCTGGCTTCCGCCACCGGTAGAAATATCGCCAGCCTGCTCGCGGAAGCCGATGTCGCCCTTCATCGCGCCAAGAGACTTGGCCGGGGCAGGGTGGAGGTATTCTCGGCGCACCTCAAGGCGCAGCTCAACAACGAGCGCCGCGTTGCCAAGCAATTTGCGCGCGGACTGGAGAAGGGAGAGTTTGTTCCCTTTTACCAAGCGCAGGTCGATGCGCGGACACGCCGCATCGTCGGCCTGGAGGCTTTGGCGCGGTGGCGCCACCCGAAACGCGGGGTTCTGTTGCCGGGCGAATTCATCGATGTCACGGGAAATCTCGGCATGCTGGATGATCTGGATGCCGCAATCCTGGAGGCGGCGTTGAAGGATCGCCGCGCCTGGATGCGGCAGGGCGTGCGCGTTCCACGGATCGCGGTAAATGTTTCGGCAGCGCGGTTGTCCGATCCGCTTTTGATCGACGAGTTGCAGCAACTGGATGTCGAGCCGGATACGCTGTCATTCGAACTGCTGGAGACGATCTTTCTCGACGAAAGCGAGGAAGGCGTACTTTCCAATGTTGCCGCGCTGAAGAATATGGGCATTGACATCGAGATCGATGATTTCGGCTCGGGCCACGCCTCGATCATCGGGCTGATGAAGGTGAAGCCGCGGCGGCTGAAGATCGATCGGCGGCTGGTATTTCCGATCACCACCTCGCGCGAACAGAAGCGTCTGTTGCGCTCGATCGTCGATATCGCCAAAGCGCTAGACATCGAAGTGGTGGCCGAAGGGGTCGAGACGCCGGAGCATGCCAAGCTTCTGACGCGCCTGGGCTGCGATGTCCTGCAGGGTTATGCGATCGCCTATCCCGTCTCGGGGGCTGAGATACTGGCGCGGCTCAGGGAAACACAGAACGCCGCACTTGCCGTCCAGTTTTGACGGGTTTTCTGCAAAAGGTATCCAAGAGGCGAGTAGACGCATTGGGCGCGGCGTCCGTTCGCACCATTGCGTTCCCGGGCCGATCGCGCCGATGGAGCAGAACGAGTTGCCTCGTATCAGCTGGTATCTGGATGAGATCAGCCGGGCGAGTTGGCGGCCGGGTTCATGGCAGCGCGGTTCATGGCAGCCGTCCGCGAACCTCGGTGATCTGGTACGACCATTTGGGCGCGGTTGGCTCCACGCCGTAGCGGTTTGGGAAGGTGAAGAAGGTTTCGAAGCTCTGGCTCTGGCCCGCGGGAATGCGCGCCAGAATGAGGGCGGTGTCCTCACCGAGCGTCCTGCACTGGTTATCCGGGCAATCGTCTAGCGTCACAGACAGTTTGAAATAGTCGAGATTGAAGCTACTTTTGTTCACCGCCGTGCCGGTCGCACGATAGCTCGTGTCCGGCTGGTTGCGGGTGAACGCCAGTCCTTCAACGGAGATGTCCTGCGGAGTCAGCGCCGGTTGTGTCTGCTGTCTGTTCGGATTGCTCTCCGTGTTGGGAGAGTTGCCGCCTTCATTGATCCAGATGATGAAGGCGATGATCAACCCGCCCGCAACCATCAAACTCAATACCGGCTCGGCAAATCGCCGGAAGCGCGACGAACGTGTCGCGAAATAGACAATCAAAATGCCTGCGAGCGCAGGAAATATCCAAATCATCAAAGTCCTCCCGCTCTTTATATAGGCGGGGCGTTGACCCGAGGGAAGCGGCGCACGACGTCGGGCGGCGATTGCAATGCGAGGCGGAACAAAGTGCGCGCCAACCCGTTTCCCGTCTGTCGTTCCGACGCTTCAAATCACGGAAAAGGAGGAAACCAATGGCACAGAAAGCCCTGGAAGACCTGTTCTACGACCTGCTCAAGGACGTCTACTATGCCGAACGCAAGATCCTGAAGGCCTTGCCGAAAATGGCCAAGGGCGCCCACGACCCCAAGCTGAAGGCGGCGTTTGAAAAACATCGCGACGAAACCGAAGGCCAGATCGAACGTCTGCAGCAGGTGTTCGAAATTTTTGGCAAGCGCGCAGTCAGCAAGAACTGCCCAGCGATCGACGGCTTGATCGAAGAAGGCGAGGAAGTTCTCGAAGACTTCAGGAATTCACCGGCGCTCGATGCCGGCCTGCTGGCGGCAGCACAGGCCGTCGAACATTATGAAATCGCGCGCTATGGGGCGCTGAGGACGTGGGCAACGATGCTCGGTCTCAAGGATGCGGTCAAGCTGCTCGATGAAACGCTGCAACAGGAAGGCAAGACTGATCACGACCTGACGGCATTGGCGGAAGCCTCGATCAATGCGATGGCTCTCAAGAAGGCCGCATAATAACATTCCATTAAAATGGCCGGAATTTACCCCCGGCCATTTTGCTATATCAGGCTGATCCAATAGGATCCTCTGAAGGGCACCGCGGCAAAGCGCTCGTTGATTTCCGTCAGCGTTCCCTCCGGATCGACATCGGCAAACAGCTCCGGCCGTAGCCACTGGGCAAAGGCTTCGCGGCGAGAATATTCAGCGGCACGGCATTGAAGAAATTCCACAATCCATGCACGCGGCCTTTCTGCACGGCGGAGAGATTGGCGAGCACCGGACTTTTCACCGCCTCTCCAAGCGTCTTTCGGGCCTCCTCGGCCGGGACACCGGGACCGATGGAAAAGGCACTGTAGGTGCCTCCTGGCGATGCGGTGGCGATATAGACATCCGGGTCCGCAGCGATCAGGTATTCACTGCTGACGATGCCGCCCTGGCGCGGCAGGTTCCCATTGGCGATATTGCGGCTGCCGGTGATGCCGATGAACTCGCCGAGGCCTCCGGTGCCGTAAGCGTAGCAGCAGCGATCCGGATTGGGGAACGCATCCATCAAAACGGTCGGGCCGGGTTCGGGATGGGCCGTGACGCGATCGGTTATGCGCTTCAGGTGCTCCCCGTAGAAATCGGCGAAGGCGTTTGCCTGTTCCTCGCGTTCGAGAATCTTGCCGAGCAGGCGCATGTTGCCCGGCGTGTTCTTCAAGGGATCATTGTTGAAGTCGACGACGAAGACTGGCACGCCGGTCGTTTCCAGATAGTCGATCGCCCGTTTTCCGAGTTCGCTATCCGCCTGCCAGTTCGCCATGATGGCGAGGTCCGCCTTCACCGACAGGATGGTCTCGAAGGACAGGCCGCTACCGGTGCCGTCGCCGATGATCGGCACTTCGGCAAGCGCTGGAAATTTTTCGACGAAATCCTTGTAGATTTCCGGATTGTCGCCAGTGCTGGTCAGCGCGCAACTTAAAAGACCGCGTCTTTGAAAGGCGCGGTCTTTGGACGTGACGTCGGCCTGCCAGCCGGCGAGCGTTTTATCCGTGATTGATCATCACATGCCGGACAGCCGTGTAATCCTCCAGCGCATAGATCGACATGTCCTTGCCGTAGCCGGACTGCTTGACGCCGCCATGCGGCATTTCATTGGTCAGCATGAAGTGGGTGTTGATCCAGGTACAGCCATATTGCAGGCGAGATGCCGCCTTCATCGCCTTGGAGATATCCTTGGTCCAGACGGAGGAAGCAAGGCCGTAGTCGCTGTCGTTCGCCCAGGTGACGGCCTGGTCGTTGTCGGTGAAGCGGGTGACAGAGACGACAGGGCCGAAGACCTCCCGCCGGACGATCTCGTCTTCCTGGGTAGCACCGGCAACGACGGTCGGCTGGAAGAAGAAGCCGTCCTTGCTGCCGAGATTGCCGCCCGTGGTAATCTCGATGTGCTTCTGTTCGCTCGCGCGCTCGACGAAGCTTGCCACCCGGTCGCGCTGGCGCTTGGAAATCAGCGGCCCGATCTCGTTTTCGGTGTCGTCGGCGAGATTGTAGCGGATGGTCGAGACGGCGGCGGTGAGGTCGGCGACCAGCTTGTCATAGATGCCGTCCTGGGCGTAGATGCGGCAGGCAGCCGTGCAGTCCTGGCCTGCATTGTAATAGCCGAAGGTGCGGATGCCATTGACGACCGCCTCGAGGTTGGCGTCGTCATAGACGATGACCGGGGCCTTGCCGCCGAGTTCGAGATGGGTGCGCTTGACGGTCTTGGCAGCCGCCTGCAGCACCTTCTTGCCGGTGGCGATATCGCCGGTGATCGACACCATGCCGATCTTCGGATGGTTGATCAGCGTGTTGCCGACCGTTTCGCCGCGACCGAGGATGACGTTGACGACGCCTTGCGGCAGGATATCGGCGAGCAGCCGCGCCATTTTCAGCGCCGTCAGCGGCGTCTGTTCGGAGGGCTTGAAAACCACCGTGTTGCCGCCGGCAATCGCGGGCGCCAGTTTCCAGGCCATCATCATCAGCGGATAGTTCCACGGCGCGATGGAGCCGACGATGCCGATCGGATCGCGGCGGATCATCGAGGTGTGGCCGGGCAGGTATTCGCCGGCGACAGTGGCATGCAGCGAACGGATGGCGCCCGCAAAGAAGCGCCAGCAGTCGATGATGGCCGGCAGCTCGTCATTGCGCACGGCATTGATCGGCTTGCCGCAGTTCAGCGCCTCGAGGGCGGCAAAGGCGTCGGCATCCTTTTCGATGGCATCGGCGATCTTCAGGAGGTAGGCGGAGCGTTCGGCGGGCGTCGTCACCGACCAGCTGGAAAAGGCCTTTTCGGCCGCGTCGACAGCCCTTTCGATCTGCGACTGCGAGGCTTCGGCGAGATCGATGATCTTGGCGCCGGTTCGTGGGTTGAGGATCAGTTCCTCCGCTTCGGTCCCGGCCTCGAATGTCGATCCGATCAGCAATTGCGTATCCATGTCCGTTCTCCCTTGTTTGCTGGCGTCTGTTCCTGTCGGAAAGCCGGTGTCCGCTTTTTCGAAACAGGCGCGTGATTATTTGCCGGCGCCGGCGATCTGGTCGCCGTCACGCGTGAGGTAGTAGGCCGCCAGGATCGGCAGGAAAGTCACCAGCATCACCACCATGGCGACGACATTGGTGACAGGCCTCTGGCGCGGGCGGATGAGTTCTTCGAGCATCCAGATCGGCAGCGTCGATTGTTGGCCGCCGGTAAACGTGGTGACGATGACCTCGTCGAAGGACAGCGCGAAAGCGAGCATGCCGCCGGCGAGAAGCGCCGTGCCGATATTCGGCAGGATGACGTGGCGGAAGGTCTGGAACCCGTCGGCGCCGAGATCCATCGAGGCTTCGATCAGCGAACCGGAGACGCGGCGGAAGCGGGCGACGGCATTGTTGTAGACGACCACGATGCAGAAGGTCGCATGGCCGAGCACGATGGTCCAGAAGGAGAACGGGATATCGGCAAACGAGAAGGCCGAGCGCAGCGCGATGCCGGTAATGATGCCGGGAAGGGCGATCGGCAGGATAACGAGCAGCGATATGGCTTCCCGGCCGAAGAAGCGCGTCTGGCTGACGGCGGCAGCGCAAAGCGTGCCCAGCACGAGGGCGATCGCCGTCGCAATCGTTGCGACCTTGACCGACAGGGTAAGCGCTGCCCAGACGTCCGGCCGGTTCCAGGTGACCGCGAACCATTGCAGCGTCAGGCCCGGCGGCGGAAACTGATAGCTCTTTTCCTCCGTGGTGAAGGCATAGAGGAAGATCAGGAGGATCGGGATGTGCAGGAAGGCGAGCCCGCCAATGGCGGCGGCCTTCACACCGAGCGGCGCAGCGTTGGAGCGGTCAGAGCGCATCGAAGGCCCCCATGCGTTTGGCCATCCAGAGATAGAGGCCCATGATGACGATCGGCACGACGGTGAAGGCGGCGGCGAGCGGGATGTTGCCGGCCGTGCCCTGTTGCGCATAGACGGCCTGGCCGATGAACAGCCGCGACGAGCCGACGATCTGCGGAATGATGTAGTCGCCGAGCGTCAGCGAAAACGTGAAGATCGAACCGGCCACGATGCCGGGCAGAGCGAGTGGGAAGAGTACGTAGCGGAACGTCTGCTGTGGCGTGCCGCCGAGATCGGAGGAGGCCTCGATCAGGTTGGTCGGCACACGCTCAAGGGCTGCCTGGATCGGCAGGATCATGAAGGGCATCCAGACATAGACGAAGACGAGGAAGGTGCCTGTATAGCTGACCGAAAGCGAATTGCCGCCGATGACGGGAAGCGAAAGCCAGCCGTCGAGCAGCCAGAGCAGGTTGAGTTTGGTGAAGGCCCAGGTGAGGATGCCTTCCTTGGCGAGGATGAGCTTCCAGGCGTAGATCTTGACGAGGTAGCTCGACCAGAGCGGCAGCATGACGCCGAGATAGAAGACGGCCTTCCATTTGCCCCTGGCGTAACGGGCAGCGTAATAGGCGATCGGGAAGGCGATCAATGCCGAAAACAACGTGACCGTGGCAGCCATGACGACGGTGCGGACGATGATGTCGAAGTTCGCATCCGAGAGCAGCTGCCTGTAGGTCGCAAGCGTGAACTCGTAATTGATCAGCCCGGAGAAATCATCGATCGAGAAGAAGCTCTGCAGGAGCAGGGCGAACAGCGAGCCGAGATAGATGATGCCGAGCCAGAGAAGCGGCGGGCCGAGCAGGATCGTCAGGAGCACATACGGATGTTTCCAGAGGAAATCCGAGAGGCTTCCCGTCAGGCCGGGCCTGTTCGGCAGGATCGTTTGCGTGGCGACGGCGCTCATGCAGCCTCCATCAGATGAAGGTCGTTGCGCGAGAAAGCGAGCTGAACCTCAGCGCCGATATCAGGCATGGGCATGGCGGCGGGGCTGGCAACGATGATCTTCTCGCCATTGCAATCGACGCTGATGCGATTGACAGCACCGAGGAAACTGCGCGCCGTCACCCTGCCGGGCAAGGTGAGCTGTTCGGCCCAGGAGGTGCCGATGGCGATGGCTTCCGGCCGCAGGCTGGCCGCCGTTGCCGGCACCCCGAGCCTTGCGCAGGTTGCGCTGGAGAGAATATTCGACGAGCCGACGAAATCGGCGACAAAGCGGGTCTGCGGCCGCTTGTAGATATCTTCCGGCGTGCCGAGCTGCTGGATCCTGCCGTCGTTGAAAACGGCGATGCGGTCGGCCATGGATAGTGCCTCGCCCTGGTCATGAGTAACGAAGACGAAGGTGATGCCGAGCGATTTCTGCAGGCTTTTCAGTTCCTCCTGCATCTGCTCGCGCAGCTTGAGGTCAAGCGCGCCGAGGGGTTCGTCGAGCAACAGCACCTGCGGCTTGTTGACGAGCGCGCGGGCGAGCGCGACGCGCTGGCGCTGGCCGCCGGAGAGCTGACCCGGCCTGCGCTGACCGTAACCCGGCAGCTTGACCATGGCGAGCGCGTCTTCGGCTGCCTTGCGGCGTTCCTGCCTGCCGATGCCCTTGACCATCAGGCCATAGGCGACGTTGTCGAGAATGGAGAGGTGCGGAAAGAGGGCATAGTCCTGAAATACGGTATTGACGCTGCGGCGATAGGGCGGCACGCCCTCGGCGGTCTCTCCGAAAATCTCTATATGGCCGCCGGTCGGCTGCTCGAAACCGGCCATCAGCCTGAGGCACGTGGTCTTGCCGGACCCGGACGGGCCGAGCATCGCGAAGAATTCGCCGGCCGCGATCTCAAGGTCGACCGCATCGACGGCCTTGACGGTGCCAAAATGGCGGGAGACGTTTTCGAACAGGACGGCGGCGGTCATGGGTATTCCTTGCTCGGCAAGCTATTGATTGGGCTATCACACAGGTCGCGGTGATCTCCCCCTTGAGGGGGAGATGTCGGCATAGCCGACAGAGGCCCGCCCCGCATATGAGGAGAGTTTACCCCCTCTGTCACTTCGTGACATCTCCCCTCAAGGGGGGAGATCAGATCCGAACTCGCCGTTTACCGGCCGCCGATGACACCGATATAGTCCGACACCCAGCGATGATAGGGCACGCACTCGGTCTGGCTTTGGCATTTGGAAACCGGCGTCTTCCAGAACTTGATCTTCGCAAAGTCGTTGTAGCCGTTAGCCGCGCATCCTTCGTCGGTCAGAAGCTCGTTGCCCTTGCAGGCGGACGGGACCGACGGAACGGTGCCGAACCAGGCCGATACGTCGCCCTGAACCTTGGGCGACAGCGAGTGTTCCATCCACATATAGGCGCAGTTGGGATGCGTGCTTTCGGCGTGCAGCATCGTCGTATCGGCCCATCCGGTCGTACCCTCCTCCGGGAAGACCGAGTTGATCGGCTGTTTTTCGGCCTTCAGGAGGTTGACCTGGAAAGGCCAGGAGCCGGACGCAACGACGCCCTCGTTCTTGAAATCGTCGATCTGGATCATCGCATCATGCCAGTAGCGGTTTGCCAGCGTGCGCTGGACGCGCAGAACGTCGAGGGCCGCCTTGTACTGGTCTTCATTCAGTTCGTATGGGTCCTTGATGCCAAGCTCGGGCTTGTGGAACATCAGGTAGTTGGCGGCGTCGGCGACATGGATCGGTCCGTCATAGGCCTGGATGCGCCCCTTGTTGGACTTGCCGTCCGGCAGGGTCATTTCTTCGAACACGACGTTCCAGCTCTTCGGCGCTTCGCCCTTGAAGGCCTCGGTGTTGTACATCAAGACGTTCGGCCCCCAGACATAGGGTGTGCCATAGTGGGTGCCGTTGACCGTATGCCATGGCGCGTTCTGAAGGCGCTCGTCGATGGTCGACCAGCTCGGGATCAGGGCGGTATTGATCGGCTGGACGCGCTTGCCGGCAACCAGACGTAGCGACGCGTCACCCGAGGCGGTGACGAGGTCGAAGCCGCCTTCGTTCATCAGCGCGACCATTTCGTCCGAGGTTGCCGCCGTCTTGACGCTGACCTTGCAGCCGGTGTCCTTTTCGAAACTGGTGACCCAGTCATAGGCCTTGTCGGTCTCGCCGCGCTCGATATAGCCGGCCCAGGCGACGATCGACAGTTCGCCTTCACCCTTGCCGAGTTCCTTCAGCGGCTCCAGAGCAAAAGCATGGGTGGTAAAAGCGAGCGAAAGGGTGAGCGCGGTGCAGGATTTCAGAATCTGCTTCATCTTCAGTCTCCCGGTTTTGGTATCCGTGTTTTCACGGTCTTTGTTCCCGGAGTAAAAGGTGCCTCTATTTTGCCGCTTTCGCAAATTCATTAATCAGAATGTTGCTATCGGTTTTTCCGATAACGACCGACTTTACCGGGACCTGCCGGTACGAAGCGCTTCTGCAACCCCGATGAAGTCCTTGGCTGATTGCGGCAACCCGGAGCCCTTGCGCCAGACCATGCCGACCTGAACCACGGGCAGGGCGCCGGAGACGTCCCGGCTTTCGATTCGGTCGCCTTCCAACGACCAGGGCCGGTAGACGAGATCCGGTAGCAGTGCGATGCCGGCGCCGGTGGCGACCAGGCTGCGTACCGCCTCGACCGAGCGGGTACGGAAGGCGACATGCGGGCGGGCGCCGAGGGCCGTCAAAAGCTTGCCGGTATTCTCCTCGATTTCGTCGACTGTCAGCATGATCAACGGCTCCTTGGCGATATCGGCAACGGAGATGATATCCGCCGAGACCAGCGGATGGCCGAGCGGCAGCCAAAGACGGTAGGGTGAGGTCTCGATGATTTCCGCCTGCAGCGCCATGCGGTCGCGCAGGTTGGAGATGACCATGACGGCGACATCGAGTTCGCCGCCGACCAAGAGATGTTCGAGATAGGAGCCATTGTCTTCGATGGCACTCACCTCGACCTCCGGGCAGGCGCGGCGATAGCGGGCGAGAAAATCGGAGAGTACATAACCGGCAACGAGCGAGGTGACGCCAAGATTGAGCTTGCCGCCGGTGCGCTCAACCCGCTCCTGCGAAAACGAGCGCCGCGCATCCGAGACGCCGGCGAGGATTTTGGTTGCATGACGCAAGAACTGGTGGCCGTTATGGGTGATATGCAGACCGCGCGGGTGGCGCTCGAACAGTTCGACGCTCAGGTCCGTCTCCAACTCCTTGATGGCTTCGGTGATCGAGGATTGCGAAATCGACAGATTCTGCGCCGCCCGGGTGACAGAGCCCTGTTCGGCGACGGCGACGAAATACTGGAGCTGACGGAGTGTGAAGGCCATGGCCTAGCTAACACGGGCGGAGGGGGGAGTGGCAAGGTGGAATTAGGTGCGATACCAGTCTTTGATGGCAACGTCACTGACATGAGAAGCGATCCAATTTGCCGGTTTTCGGATAGCGCGCCCAATGGCTTTTGATAGGCTTAATACCGAGAGCAGGCGAAAAGATAGTGGATACGATGCAGCCAAAGCCTTTCCCCTCTGAACCCGGCATTCTGGCGTTCCATAAACGCTGCGAGGCGTTTTATCCGGCCGATGCTGTCGATGCGCCGATCGAGCAGCAGCGCAGATGGTATGACGCGCTTTGCGCCGAATTCGATGCGCCGTCGCCGGAAGGGCTCACGCGGCTAGACGAACTGGTCGGCGGCGGCGTTCCCGTGCGCCGCTATCGTCCGGCGGAGATCGCCACGCAAACACGGATTCTCTACATCCATGGAGGCGGTTGCGTGGTCGGATCGCTCGAAAGCCACGACGCCATCTGCGCGGAGATTGCGCATGCGGCGCGAGCCGACCTGGTGTCCGTCGACTACAGGCTGGCGCCAGAGCATGTCTGGCCGGCCGCCTTCGACGACTGTTTCGAGGTGCTGACCTGGCTTCTCGCCGATGGCCGGCCGCTGGTCGTCGCGGGCGACAGCGCCGGTGGCAACCTGGCGGCGGGGATTGCGCTGAAAGCCAAGGTGGAGGCAGTTGGCGGTATCGTCGGGCAGGTGCTGATCTATCCGGGGCTCGGTGGTGACCTGACGTCGGGCTCCTATGCAGAAATGGCCGAGGCGCCGGGCCTGTCGACGGCCGATGTCCTCTACTATCGGGACGTGCTGAAGGCGCCGCCGGAGAATCCCTTTGCTCATCCGCTAAAGGCCGGCGACCTCTCCGGGTTGCCGCCGACCTATATTTCCTCGGCGCATTTTGATCCCTTGCGCGATGACGCCGCGGTCTACGCTGAGCGCCTGATCGCCGCCGGTGTGATTGTGACCTATCGCGACGAACCCCAGATGGTCCATGCGTGGATGCGCGCCCGTTATATGAGTGAGGGCGCGCAGGAAGGTTTCCGTCAAATTTGCCTCGGGGTCAGTGCTCTCGTAGGAACGCTTTAGTTCTTTGTTTCATGCCTGTCGTTGCCCCAAAACCGTTGCACACTTTTGGGCGACATGCATTAGCCCTTGGCCTTCAGGACCAGAACCGGCTCGGGGCTGAATTTCGCCGGGAACAGCGCCCTCAAGTTCTCGATCTTCGGCAGGTCGTTATAAACGATGTAGGGGTAGGTCGGATTGAGCGTCAGGAAGTCCTGGTGGTATTCCTCGGCCGGATAGAAGGCGGTCATGTCCGAGACCTTGGTGACGACCGGTTCGCCGAACACCCCAGCCTGGTCGAGTTGGGCGATATAGCTTTGCGCGATCTTCTGCTGCTCGCCATTGGTGGTGAAGATTTCCGAGCGGTATTGCGTGCCGTGATCCGGGCCCTGATAGTTCAACTGTGTCGGATTGTGTGCCACCGAGAAGAATATCTGCAGCAGTTGACCGTAGGTGACCTCTTTCGGATTGTAGGTGATCTCGACTGTTTCTGCGTGACCCGTCTTGCCGCTGCTGACTGTTTCATAGACAGCTGTCTCCTTGGCGCCGCCGGAATAACCGGAGACGGCGTTTTTCACGCCCTTCACGTGCTGGAAGACACCCTGCACGCCCCAGAAGCAGCCACCGGCGAAGACGGCCTTTTCGGTCATCGCACTTGCCGTTTCGTCGACAGCGGGAGGAGGAATGACGACCGCTTCTTCGGCGGCGTTGCCGAAAGTCGAGGACATCGCGAAGAGTGCGGCAGCGATCACGGTCGCGCCAAGGCCGAGCACGAGGGAGCGTCCGGTCTTTCGCGGGACAGATTGTGTTTTGATGGACGGCATGGCATTCCTCCTGTTCTAACGCGGGCGCAATATGGCTCACGGCCTGAACCCGGCGACATTACGCCTTTGCTTCATGAGCAAACTGTGGCCCGCCGCTTGATCATGGGTCAAATCGCAAATGCGTGCGTAACGCCAAAGTGAAAGGTCGCCTTTGGTGGTACACGCTTGCGTGATGGGCGAGCGGCCCGGAGGCAAGGAAACGGAAATGGCGGCTATTACCGATCTCGACGTGCTCCTGCGCGACATGCGCCCGGACTTGCGCCCCGCAGACTATGTGTATTGCACGGTGGCGGGCGAGGAGGCGGGCGACTGGCCGTCGCTGTCGCCGCTTGGTTTCTTCCGCGAGGACGAAGGCTTGACGCTGATCCTCGAGCGCACAGTGGCAGACAAGGCCGGCCTGCCTTATGGCCCGGTGATGCGCTGCATCACGCTGACGGTGCATTCGGCGCTCGAGGCGGTTGGCCTGACGGCGGCGGTTGCGGCAGCGCTGACGCGGCATGGCATCAGCGCCAATGTCGTTGCAGCCTACTACCACGACCACATCTTCGTGCCGTCGCAAGACGCGGAACGGGCGCTGATCGCCCTGGCAGAGGCAATGCCGGTCTGATTCCTTACATGAAGTCACGCGGTACGCGCTTCTCGAAGGTCTTTTCGAATATCTGCGTTTCGCCTTCGAAGGCCGTGACCGAGGCGGAGGTCAGCCAGTCGGTTGCGGTGCAGGAGATTCGCGAGATCGAAACGGTTTTGACAGACCAGTTTCCGCGTTTGGCAATGCAGGTCCAGGTGGAGAGGCCGGTCATCGACAGCGGATCGTTCGCGACAATCGTCCAGATCTCGTTGCGAATATCCTGCGTGGCAAAGCCGGTATCCGGGTGTTCGAAAAGGCCGGTGTCCTCGAAAATGTAGTAATGCGTCTTGCCCGTCGTCATGTCGCGCTCGACGCGGCGGCTGGTTTTTCCCGTCGCGTGTTCGATATATTTCGGCAGCGGATCGGGGTTTTCCGGCTCCGGCATGGTGATGACCTGGTGGTCGCCGAGTTTTGGCAAGGCAAGCCCGAGCGAGGCGAGGTCGAACGTCAGTCCCGGATCGGACGGGGCGGGCAGAACCATCGGCCAGTAGGATGTCGAGAGCGACAGGCGGATGCGGTGGCCGGCGCCGAAGCGGTAACCGCAGGCATCGAGCACCAGCCGGATCTGCGTTTTCCGTCCCTTCTC
This sequence comes from Pararhizobium sp. LjRoot235, assembly GCF_964254145.1. Lineage (NCBI taxonomy): Bacteria > Pseudomonadati > Pseudomonadota > Alphaproteobacteria > Hyphomicrobiales > Rhizobiaceae > Pararhizobium > Pararhizobium sp. LjRoot235. The sequence continues at coordinate 1,771,042 of NZ_CAXUSP020000001.1, forward strand.
CATAGGCTTCGGCTCGGCATAACCGTCGCGGTGCGCCAGATTGAGCACGCCGAAGGTGACACGGGTCGCCGAGCCATCCGGGTGGATATCGACGAGGCGTGCGATGAGGTTTGCCCAATCGCCGTCGCAGGAGAGTTCGACGGTGAGCACCGGCTGGCCGAGATAGTCGACCGCATGGGTCAGCGGCGCGGTCTGGAAGGTGAGCGAGCCGGCATCGTCGATCCGCTGGTCGCCCGCCATTTCGGCGTCCGGCTTGAGCGTGAACCATTCGCCCGCAGCGGTGCCCATATCGAGTGGCGATCTCAGATAGGCGTCGTGGTCGTGGGCGCCGGCGATCGGCATGCCTTCCTGCAGGCTGCCGAATTGGTCGACATAGAAGCACTGCATTTCCGGCGGCTGCCATGTGTCCTTGGCGATCCAGAAACCGGGCTCAATATCGCGTCGCAGCGCCGGCTTCGGGCCATCGAGAATGAAGGCCCGCATCTGCGGCAGGTTTTCGACGCCAGTGTCCTCGTCGCGCAGCCAGCGGTTCCACCAGGCGATGGCCTCGCCGTGGAAATCGGCCCGCGGCTTTGGCCAGGCGAAATGCGGATATTTGTGCACCCAGGGGCCGATGAGGGCTTTCACCCGATCGCCCATCCCTTCGGCCGCCTTCATCGGCGTGTTGCGGTAGCCGTCGGCCCAGCCGGCGATGACCATGGCCGGCACCGGGAAACCGTCGAAGTCCTCGCAGATCGAGCCGTGCTTCCAGAAGGCGTCACGGCGCTGGTGCTCCAGCCATTCCTCGATGAAGAAGGGTTCGAGCGCCAGGCGTTCCAGCCACATCTGCCTCCACATATCGCCGACCAGTGCCGGATCCGGCGAACGGGACTGGTAGGCGAGCATCGTTGCCGCCCAGGAGAGTTGCGCGGAAAGATGCGTGCCGTTCTTGTAGTGGATATCGTCATTGTAGCGATCGACGGTCGAGGCGATCGAGATCACGGCCTTCAGCGCCGGCGGTTTCAGCGCCGCCACCTGCAGGCAGTTGAAGCCGCCCCAGGAAATGCCCATCATGCCGACCTTGCCGTTCGACCAGGGCTGTGCGGCGATCCAGCCGATCAACTCGCAGCCGTCGGCCTGTTCGCGGGGTGTATATTCGCCGTCGATGACGCCATCGGATTCGCCCGAGCCGCGGATGTCGACACGGATGCCGGCGATGCCGGCGGCAGCGAATACCGGATAGGTGGATTCGTCACGCGGGCTGGTGCCGTCACGCTTACGATAGGGCAGGTATTCGAACACCGCCGGCACCGGGTTGCGATCCGCACCCTCCGGCATCCAGATGCGCGCGGCCATCCGCGTCCCATCCTTGAGGACGATCCATTGGTTCTCGATGACGGTGAAATTGCCTGTGGTCATGTCCTGGTCTTTTCTGCATGCTGTCGCGGCCGCATTTCCGGCGGCATCGCGGGAGGACGAGAATGTTGAAGATAAATGTTTTGGCGGGCGTTTTGATCCTTGCCTTTGCGGCTTCCGCCTTGGGTGACGACGCGCCACCGCTCCCGGCTTGCGCGCTGTCGGGCGCGACCAGCGTCATGATCGGCGGGCAGCCGGCGCTCAGGTTGTCCGACGTCGCCAATTGTCCGCCCGATCTCTACGAGGTCGTGCCGAGCATCTTCATCGAAGGGCAGCCCATCGTGCATTTCCGTTCCGGCGCCGGCGCGAAGGGCGACTGCTCGGCAAAGGGCGATCCGTCGGTTATGCTGGACGGCGAGGCTGCGCAGCGCACCGGCGATGTCGCCTGCACAGCGAAATGACGGCGTTCTTTGCCACGCAGAGATCGCGGTTGCCCTGGAGACGGCGTTCATGTCGTTGGCAAACCTTCGTAGGGATTGAGGCAGGGAACCTGCATCGTTTTGAAGTGGCGGGTGTTGCGCGTCAGCACGGTTAGGTCCTGCGTCATCGCCGTCGCCACAATCGCCGCATCCTCATAACCGGGGTCGCCGCCAATTCCATTGGCTTTGTCGAGCAATCGTCCGGTAAGTCGGGCCGTGTTGAGATCGAGCGTCAGGATACGGCTGGCATAGAGATGGACGATGCTGTTCAGCCAGCTGGCCAGGTCGCCGGCCTTTTTCGACGCACCCTGTCGCTCCGCCTTTGCAACGCCCAACTCGACTTCCGAGATGGATATGACCGACAGGAACAGTCTGTCGGAGTTGTCTTCGATCCAGTTGCGCACTGCCGCTTCTTCGGGTGTGTGGAGACGTCTTGGGCCGATCAACGACAGGATGTTCGTATCGAGAAGGTACATCAGAACGACTGATCGCTCAGCGCGCGCGCAGGCTTGCGGTCCGGGATGTCGCCGTCCTCCAGAGGAGAATGGGTGAGCAGCCAGCCGAAACTTGGAACGTCGGCAAGCCGGCGATATTCGTCATAGGACATGATGACGGCCTCCCTGCGACCATGTCTCGTAATGATCGACGCTTCGCCATGCAACGCCTCGTCCACGACGGACGAGAGCGTTGCCTTGGCGTCTCGCAACTGAATTTCCTTCATAGGGCACCTTTTGTGACTACTGTAGTCATTTTAGGCTTTTCCCCTGTGGAGGTCAAACTGATGCGCATGTTCAATTCCCGGCACTCTCCATGCGCCGGGTCGTCAACACCTTCTCCAGCCAGCCGAGTTCCATTTCCGGAACGGATTTAAGAAGCAGATCGGTGTAGTCGTCGAAGGGCGGCGACAGGACCTTCGACTTCGGGCCGAAGCGGACGAGCTTGCCGCGGTGCATGACGGCGACGCTGTCGGCGATGGCGCGGACGATGGCGATGTCGTGGGTGATAAAGACATAGGAAACAGCGGTTTCCTCCTGAAGCTTCAGAAGCAGATTCAGGATGCCTTCGGCCACCAGCGGGTCGAGCGCCGAGGTCGGTTCGTCGCAGAGGATCAGTTCCGGTTTTGCCGCCAATGCCCGGGCGATCGCGACGCGCTGTTTCTGGCCGCCGGAAAGTTCCGCCGGGTAGCGGTCGAGAAAGCGATCGCCCATTTCGATCTGGTCGAGCAGTTGCCTGACTCGTTCCGTCTTCCTGGCGCCGTGCAGGCCATAGTAGAAGGAGATCGGCCGGCCGATGATGTCGCGCACCGTCTGGCGCGGGTTCATCGCCGTATCGGCCATCTGGTAGATCATCTGCACGCGGCGAAGATCGTCCTTGGTGCGCGAACTCAGCGCTTTTGGAAGCTCCCTGCCGTCGAACGTGATCTTGCCTTCCGATGGCGGCAGGAGGCCGGTGATGACGCGGGCCAGCGTTGATTTGCCGGAGCCGCTCTCGCCGACGATCGCCAGCGTCTGGCCCTTGGGCAGATGCATGGAGACATCGTGGAGCACCTTGAAGCCGTTGGCGTAGCCGGCGCTCACATGCTCGATCTTCAAAAGCGTATTGCTCTGGTCGACGGCTTCCTCGCGCTTGGTCTGGCGGACGCTGACCAGCGCCCGGGTATAGTCTTCGCGAGGGGCTTCGATGATCTGCTTGGTGGTTCCGTATTCGATCGTCTTGCCGTGACGCAGCACCATGATGTCGTCGGAGATCTGGGCGACGACGGCAAGGTCATGGGTGATGTAGAGCGCCGCGGTATGCGTCTCCTCGATCGCATGCTTGATGGCGGCCAGCACGTCGATCTGGGTGGTGACGTCGAGCGCCGTCGTCGGTTCGTCGAAGACGATCAACTCCGGGTTCGGGCAGAGCGCCATGGCGGTCATGGCGCGCTGCAGTTGGCCGCCGGAGACTTGATGCGGATAGCGGTCGCCGAAGGTTTCAGGATTCGGCAGGCCAAGAACCCGGAAAAGGTAAAGCGCCCGTTTTTCCGCCTCCGTGCGGCTCATGATCTTGTGGCGCAACGACGCCTCGATCACCTGTTCGCCGAGCCTGTGAGCCGGGTTGAAGGCGGCCGCCGCCGACTGGGCGACATAGCAGACCTTGCAGCCGCGGATGGTGCGAACGCCGTCACGTCCAAGCGTCAGGATATCCTTGCCGTTGAGCAGCACCTGGCCGCCGGTGATCGATGCGCCGCCACGGCCATAGGCGAGCGCTGAAAGCCCGATGGTCGACTTGCCGGCGCCGCTTTCGCCGATCAATCCGAGCACCTTCCCCTTCTGCAGGTCGAACGACACGTTTTCGACCAGGGTCACGGTTTTCGGCGGTTCGCCGGGCGGATAGCTGGTGGCCTCGATTTTTAGGTTCTTGACGGAAAGCAACTCAGGCATCGCCGCGCCCTCCCTTGAGGCTCGAGGTTCGCTTCATCAACCAGTCGACGACGAGATTGACGCAGATGGCAAGGCCGGCAATCGCGCCGCCCGGAACAAGGGCTGCCGAGATGCCGAAGATGATGCCGTCCTTGTTGTCCTTCACCATGCCGCCCCAGTCGGCGGCCGGCGGCTGGATGCCGAGACCGAGAAAGGAGAGGGTGGAGAGGAACAGGATCGAGAAGGCAAACCGCAGGCCGAATTCGGCCAACAGCGGCGACAGCGTGTTGGGCAGGATTTCCCGGAAAATGATCCAGCTCGTGCCCTCGCCGCGAAGGCGCGCCGCCTCGACGAATTCCATCACCGCGACATCGAGCGCAACGGCCCGGCCGATGCGGAAGACGCGGGTACTGTCGAGCACCGCCATGACGAGGATCAGGATCCAGAGCTGTTGCGGCAGGACGGCAAGGACGACGAGGGCGAAGATCAAGGTGGGGATCGCCATCATCAGGTCGTTGAAGCGCGAGAACAGCTGGTCGATGAAACCGCCGGTGACTGCCGCGGTAAAGGACAGAAGCATGCCCAGCGTGAAGGAAATGAAGGTTGCCGCGAGAGCGACGAAGATCGTTGTTCTCGCCCCGAAGATGAGGCGGGAAAGCAGGTCGCGGCCAAGATTGTCGGTGCCGAGCAGGAAGTCGCCGCCCATCGGCAGCCAGATATCGCCGACGACGTCGCGCTCGCCGAACGGGGCAATCCAGGGCGCGAAGATTGCGCAGAACAGGGCGAGCACGATGCCGGCGATGCCGACCCAGGCACTGAGGGGAATGGAGCTCAATCTCATCGTGGGTGCCTCAATCTTGGATTGGCGAGGATGGCGAGAATATCCGCGGCCATGTTGAGGAAAATGTAGAAGGCGGCGAAGATCAGGCCGCAGGCCTGCACCACCGGCATGTCGCGCACCGTGACGGCATCGACCATGTATTGGCCCATGCCCGGATAGACGAATACCACTTCCACCACGACGACGCCGACCACGAGATAGGCGAGGTTGAGGGCGATGACGTTGATGACCGGCGCAACGGCATTGGGAGCAGCATGCCGGGCAATGATGCGGAAGGCGCTGAGGCCCTTCAGTTCCGCCGTCTCGACATAGGCCGACGACATGACGTTGAGGATCGCCGCCCGAGTCATCCGCATCATATGGGCGAGAACAACAAGCACGAGCGTTGCCACCGGCAGGGCTATAGCCGACAGGCGTTCGCCGAAGCCCATGCTGTCGTAGACGGTGGCCGGGAAAGTCGCGACACCGAACTGAACCGCGAAGAACAGGATCAAAAGGTAACCGACGAAGAACTCGGGGAGCGAGATCGCCGCCAGCGACATGACGTTGATGATCTTGTCCGGCAGCCGGTTTCGATATTGCACGGCGAGCATGCCGAGCGCGACGGCAAGCGGCACTGACACCAATGCTGCGAAGAAGGCGAGGAACAGGGAGTTTCCGAGCCGCTTGCCGATCTGTTCGCTGACGGAGTTCTTGCTGGCCCAGGACGTGCCGAAATCACCCTTGACGGCGCCGCCGAGCCAGTTGAGGTAGCGTTCGGTCAGCGGCTTGTCGAGACCGAGATCCTTGCGGATGTTTTCGACCGCCTGCGGCGTCGCCGACTGACCGAGATAGGTTGTGGCGAAATCGCCAGGCAGGGCTTCCACGCCGCCGAAGATCATCAGCGACACGGCAAAGAGGAGGCCAACGCTTAATCCCAGGCGCTGGATGATCAGGGCCGCCAAGGGGCGGCGCAGGGTGAAACGGCGCCAGAAACTGCCGGTCACGATACCCGTCGGGGGCGTGACCATCGTTCCGGAGACGGGTGCGGACTGCGAGAGACTTTCGCCCCCCGCAGCCGGACCCGTTGTCAGCGCCGGACCCGTGTTCGGTCCGCGGCCCGTCATCAGGCGTCGAGCCAGACGCGGGTTGCGACGTAGCCGTTCGACATGTCGTTGCCGATATCGTGGACATAGCCCTTCACCTGCTTAGTAGAGGCGTTCACGAAATCGTTGAACATCGGCAGGATCAGTCCGCCTTCATCGCGCACCATCATCGCCATGGTGCGGTACATTTCCTTGCGCTTGGCTTCGTCCAGTTCGGAGCGGGCTTCGAGCAGGATCTTGTCGAAATCCGGACGCAGGAAGCGCGTGTCGTTCCAGTCGGCAGTCGACAGATAGGCCGTCGAATACATCTGGTCCTGGGTCGGGCGGCCGCCCCAATAGGAGGTCGAGAAGGGCTGGACGTTCCAGACGTTCGACCAGTAGCCGTCACCGGGCTCGCGCTTCACTTCGATCTCGATGCCGGCCTTCTTGGCGCTTTCCTGGTAGAGCACTGCCGCGTCGACGGCACCCGGGAAGGCGACGTCGGACGTGCGCAGGAGAACCGGGCCGCTATGGCCGGACTTCTTGTAGTGGAAGGCGGCCTTGTCCGGATCGTAGGCGCGTTGCTCGATGCCTTCCGGGAAGAGGGCATAGGTGGAGTTGATCGGGAAGTCGTTGCCGACCTTGCCGTAGCCGCCAAGAATGGTCAGCACCATGTTTTCGCGGTCCATCGCGTATTTCAGCGCCATGCGCAGGTCGTTGTTGTCGAACGGTGCGGTGTTGCAGTGCATGATGAAGACATAGTGGCCGCGGCCGGCGGTCGAGAGGATTTCGACTGTCGGCGCGCGCTTGAGGAGCGCAACGGTCTTCGGGTCGATGCGGTTGATATAGTGCACCTGGCCGGAGGAAAGCGCAGCGATACGCGCGGTCGCGTCGTTCATGTTGATGATTTCAACGCTGTCGACATAGCCACGGTTCGGGTTCCAGTCGTTCGGATTCTTCTCGAAGGTGGAGCGCACACCGGCCTCGAAGCTGGTCAGCTTGTAGGGACCGGTGCCGATGGCGGCGTTGGGATTGTCATAGCCGCCGCCCGGCTGGATGATCAGGTGGTAGTCTGACAGAAGCAGCGGCAAGTCGGCATTGCCTTCCGTCAGTGTCAGGACGAGATCACCACCCTTGTCCTCGATCGTCTTGATCGACTTCATCACGCCAAGCGCGCCCGATTCCGACTTCTCGTCGGTATGGCGCTGCAGGGTCTTCACGACGTCTTCGATCGTCAGTTCCTTGCCATCGTGGAACTGCACGCCCTTGCGGATCTTGAAGGTCCATACGGCAGCATCCGGCGAAGGCTGCCAGGATTCGGCCAGGGCCGGAACGGCAGCACCCGTCAGCGGATCGGATTCGACCAAGAGGTCGCCCCAGTTGCGGCCGACGCAGAAGAGCACTTGCGAGAGAGCCTTGGCCGGATCGAGCGCGTCGGTGGCCGAGCCGCCTTCGAGACCGAGCTTCAGATGTCCGCCGCGCTTCGGTTCCTGCGCGGCCGCGCTTGCCGCAAACAATGTGCTGGCGCTCGACAGGGCGATGCCGGCTGCGAGTGCACGGCCCATGAATTCGCGCCGGTTCATCTTGCCGATCTTGACCTGATTGGCGAGGTAATTCTTGTAATCGCTCATTCCCCTGTTCCCTTTGTTTGATGGCTTTTGCCGTTCTGATTATTGTTCGATCATGGTTGATCGGGTTGCTGCTAGAATGCCTGCCTGAAGGCAGGGAGGCCAGTCATTTTTGCGGATTTATCTACCGCCTTTGCACCTTTCCCGAAGTTGGCCTGCCGATGCCGGAAAGCCCTGTTAAAATTGATGGTATCGTTCAAAGGTTGAACTGTATTCACGCAAAAATTCTGCAGTTTTCATAAATATGGCTTATGGTGTCGCGCTAGAGAGATGCATTGCTCGGCTGGTTTGCTGTCATGATTTCGCAGCCCGCTATTTTCCTTTCCAGACCGGATCGCGTTTCTCCGAAAATGCCCGTGCTCCTTCCAGCTGGTCCTCGCTCGAATAGAGGATATCGACCGTCTTGAACTGGCGCCTGGTGATCTTGTTCATCGTTGTCTGGAAGTCCTTGCCTTCGGCGGCGCGGACGACTTCCTTGATCGCGGCGTAGACCAGCGGCGGGCCGCTTTCGAGCAGGCGGGCGAGTTCCCAGGCTCGGTCCATCAGCTTGCCGGCGGGCAGGATCTCGTTGACGAAACCCCAGCGATGCGCCTCGGCGGCATCGAGCCAGCGGCCGGTCAAGAGCATGTCCATGGCGATATGATAGGGGATGCGCTTCGGCAGCTTGATCGAGGCGGCATCGGCCACCGTGCCGGAGCGGATTTCCGGCAGCGCGAAGGTCGCGTGCTCTGCGGCGAGGATGAGATCGGTCGAAAGCGCGATCTCCAGCCCGCCGCCGCAGCAGATGCCGTTGACTGCGGCAATGATCGGCTTGTTGAGGTCACGCAGTTCCTGCATGCCGCCGAAACCACCGACGCCGTAGTCGCCGTCAACCGCATCGCCGGCAGCCGCCGCTTTCAGGTCCCATCCCGGACAGAAGAATTTTTCGCCGGCGCCGGTAATGATCGCCACGCGCAATTGCGGGTCGTCGCGGAAGTCGCGGAAGATTTCGCCCATGATCCGGCTGGTCGCCAGATCAATCGCATTGGCTTTCGGCCGGTCGATGGTGACTTCGAGAATGCCACCTTCGCGGCGGGTTCTGATTGGTCCGGTCATAGGCGTTATTTCCTTCGACGGATCAGGGCGTCGGCGGCAACGGTCCCAGACCCTTGCGGCAGTACCATGATAGGATTGATATCCAGTTCTTCGAGCTTGGAAGCGTTTGCTGCGACATAGGATGCCACGGCAGCGACAGCCGCCGCCAGCGCCTCGACGTCGCCTTTCGGACCGCCACGATAGCCATCGAGCAGCTTTTTTATCTTCAGGCCGGAGATAGCTTCACCGATTGCCTCCGGTGTCGTCGGCAGCGTCAAAATCGCGGAATCGTCCAGCAATTCCACGAGGATTCCACCGGCACCGACGGTGAGCACAAGGCCCGCGACGGGATCGCGCAGTGCACCGATGATGATTTCAACGACGGGTTTGCCGATCATTTTTTCGACGAGATAGCCGGATGCGACGCCCTTCATGGCATTGGCCGCGTCAAACACGGATTGGCGGTCGCCAAGATTGAGCTTGACGGCTCCTGCTTCCGTCTTGTGGGCAACGCCAAGTCCCTTGAGGACAACGGGGAAGCCGAGCGTTTCCGCCGCTTCGGCGGCCTCGTCAGTGGTCATCGCAACCGTGCCCATGGGGACGACGAGGCCGAACGCTGCCAGATCCGCCTTGGCTTCGCTTTCGCTGATCGTGACGATCTCTCCATCGGACGGTGTCGCGGCCAGGAGCGGGGCGGCAGCGGGCTTCGCCCAAACCGCCCCTATGCCGGCCGAGATTTCGGCCGCGGCCAGCGCCTCGTCGATGCCGCAGAAGGCGACGACGCCTGCTGCCATCAGCGACAGCGCTGTTTCCTCCTGCATGTTCTCACCAAGGCTGGCGACGATGCCGGCAACGGCGCCGGTCGCCTTGGCCGAGGCGATGACGGCTTTGCAGGTCGTGTGCCAGTCTGCCGCGTCGCAGCGGTCCTGGCGCGGGAAGTCGAGGACGACGAGGTTGAGGGCATAGTCGCCCTTCATCATCGCGGTAAAGGCGGTCGTCTGCTTCTCCAGATTGCCCCAGACGAAGGTGTGATAGTCGAGCGGGTTGGCGATCGTAACCATTTCGCCGAGGCTTTCGCGCAGCGGCTGGCGCTGTTCGTCTTTCAGGGCGCGAAACACGGTCCTGCGTTTCACGCCGGCATCGGCGATCAGCGATGCCTCGCCGCCGGAGCAACTCATCGACGAGATGTCGAGGCTTTTGAGCGGTGGGTGAAGGTGAAGCAGCTTCAGCGTTTCCAGCAGCTCCGGCAAAGTATCGACTCGGCCGATGCCGAGGCGCTCGAGCAGTGCGCCCGACACGGCATCGTTGCCGGCAAGCGAGGCCGTGTGCGAGACGGTCGCAAGTTGGGCGGCTTCGGACTTGCCGACCTTCAGCGTGACCACCGGCTTCTTCAGTTCCCGCGCCCGCGCGGCCAGCCGCTGCAGGGCCTCGATGCTGTCGAAACCCTCGATGTGCACGCCAACTGCGGTGACGCGGGGGTCTTCCAACACTGCGATCGCGAGCTCGGAAAGCCCTGTCTGTGCCTGGTTTCCGGCCGTCATGATATAGGCGAGCGGCAGGCCACGCCTCTGCATGGAGATGTTGCAGGCGATGTTCGAGGACTGGGTCAAAACGGCGACGCCCCGGTCGATGCGCTGCATGCCGTGCTGGTCGGGCCAGAGCAGGGCGCCGTCGAGCGCGTTGATGAAGCCATAGCAGTTCGGCCCGACGATCGGCATGCTACCTGCAGCGGCGACCAGCGCATCCTGCAGACCGTTGCCGTCGGCAAGCTCGCTGACAGCCTCGCGGAAGCCCGAAGCGTAGCAGATGGCGCCGCCGGCGCCGCGGGCGGCGAGGTCGCGGATAATCCCGATGGTCAGCTGGCGGTTGACACCGACGAAGGACGCATCCGGCGCTGAGGGAAGTTCGGCCACGGAGCGGTAGCACCGGCGACCGAAAATCTCGTCTTCTCTGGGGTGGACGGGCCAGATATCGCCGATGAACCCCATCTTATCGCATTGCTCGATGACCCGGCGCGCCTCCTTGCCACCGAAGACGGCGATGGACTGGGGGCGAATTAATCGGTCGAGAGAGCGCGTCATTCCGTGGCTCCTTCGTTTGGCGCGGATGCCCCTCCCCAACCCCTTCCCACAAGGGGGAGGGGCATGACCTGCCGCAGCGCCATTGCGTCAATTGCCCACCCAACGAAGGCGGGAACTCCCGCACATGACAATCGGGAGGCTCGCGCAAGGGAGCGGCGAATTAAGTCCCTCCCCCTTGTGGGGAGGGGTTGGGGAGGGGTGTCTTGCCAGATCGAAATCATCCTCACGCCCCCAGCGGCCGGAGTAGGTCGCGGCTGATGATGTGCCGCTGGATTTCAGACGTGCCGTCCCAGATGCGCTCGACGCGGGCGTCGCGCCAGAAGCGGGCAAGCGGAAGGTCGTCCATCAGCCCCATGCCGCCATAGATCTGGATCGCCTCATCGGTGACACGGGCGAGCATTTCCGTTGCAAAGACTTTCGCCGAGGCAATTTCGCGGTTCGACGGAAGGCCCTGGTCAAGACGCCAGGCGGCCGACAGCGTGAGCAGATCGGCCGCATCGATATCGGTGATCATGTCTGCGAGCTTGAAGGAGACGCCCTGGTTGGCGCCGATCGGCTTGCCGAACTGCTTGCGTTCGGCTGCATAGGACAGCGCATAGTCGAAGGCTCGCCGGGCTCGGCCGACCGAGGTCGCAGCCACCGTTAGACGCGTGGCATAGAGCCAGTCATTGGCGATGTCGAAGCCCTTGTGGACCTCGCCGAGAATCTGCGACGAGGGCAGGCGGCAATCGTCGAAGGTCAGGATGCAATTCTTGTAGCCACGATGTGACACTGAATTGTAGCCGTCTCGAATTTCGAAGCCCGGTGTGCCGCGATCGACGAGGAAGCAGGTGATCTTCTTCTTCGGACCGCGCGGCGTGTCTTCTTCGCCCGTGGCGATGAACACGATGACGAAATCGGCGATGTCGGCGTGGCTGATGAAGTGCTTGGTGCCGTTGACGATCCAGTCGTCGCCGTCCTGCCTGGCAAAACATTTCATGCCGCGGACGTCGGAGCCCGCGTCCGGTTCGGTCATGGCGAGCGCATCGAATTTGTCACCGGTGACGGCGGGGATCAGGTATTTCTGGCGCTGCTCCGCGTTGCAGGCCATCAGGATACCGGAGGGGCGGCCGAAGAAGACGGTGAGTGCCATCGAGCCGCGGCCGAGCTCGCGTTCGACCAGCGTGAAAGTCTGGTGATCGAGACCGGCGCCGCCGACTTCCTCTGGCATGTTGCAGGCGAAGAAGCCGAGCGCCTTGCACTTGGCCGCGATCTCCTGACCCAATTCCTTCGGCACGACGCCGGTACGCTCCACCTCGTTCTCATGCGGATAGATTTCGGTCTCGACGAAGCCGCGAACGGTGTCGACGATCATCTGCTGTTCTTCGGTCAGTGCGAAATCCATGCTGTGTTCCCTCGTATTTATTATTTCGGGGCTAACCTCCTCTTCTCCCCAGCGGGGAGAAGGTGGCCCGGAGGGCCGGATGAGGGGGCCTTCCGGCCCCACCCCCTCATCGCCTCGCTTTGCTCGGCACTTCTCCCCGCTGGGGAGAAGAGGGAGCCTTACCGCTTCTGCCCGACCGACCTCCCAACCCCCTCTGGCCTCGGCAAGCTCGCATGCGCCTCCGTGATCGCCTTCACCCTGGCGATGACCTGAGGAAGGGCCGGAACCGCCTTGCCCGCCTTACTGTCCACATGCAGCAGCATCTGCTCGGCGGTCGCGACGGGCTCGTTGGATGCGGCGTTGTAGATCGTCGAGAAGATGTGCAGGCGCTTTTCGTCTTGCGACAGGATCTGGCAGGTCGAGTACAGCGCGTCACCGAGCTTGGCCTCGCCGAGGTTCCGGATATGGGTTTCGACCGTGTAGTAGCTGTGGCCGTTCTTTACGTATTCGAGATCGACACCGATCAGGCGCAGCAGGCCGTCGGACGTGTCGCCGAAGACCTGCAGGTAGCGGTGTTCGGTCATGTGGCCGTTGTAATCGACCCAGGCGGCGTTGACCTTGGTGTCGAGAATGCGGATCGGCTCTGCTTCACCGAGATCGGTCTGCGGCTTTTCGGCGTCGGCCCAGAGGCGCTGTTCGAACTCGGCAAGCAGCTTGCCGGCACCCCAGCCCTTGCCGCCGTCGCCACTCTTCAGCGCATGCATAATGCCGACGAGGTTTTCGTCGCGGATGCGCTCCAGTTCGCGGATCGAGCGACCGGCCGCCTGCGCATCCGATTGGGCGCCGATCTTTTCGACCAGCGCATCGTCGAGGTCGACGACATCGGTGAATTTCGTCCATGGCCATTTCAGGCAGGGGCCGAACTGGGCGAGAAAGTGGCGCATGCCGGCCTCGCCGCCGGCGATCCGGTAGGTCTCGAACAGCCCCATCTGCGCCCAGCGCATGCCGAAGGAATAGCGCATGACGTTGTCGAGCGTTTCGGTATCGCAGATATCGTCCCTAATCAGCCAGAGGGCCTCGCGCCACAACGCTTCAAGCAGGCGGTCGCCGACGAAGGCTTCAATCTCCTTGGCGATGACGACGCCCTTCATGCCGATCTGTTCGACGGCAACTCCGGCACGGGCAATGGTTTCCTTCGAAGTCTTCCTCCCGCCGACGAGTTCGACCAGCGGCAGGAGATAGACCGGGTTATAGGGATGCGCCACGAACATGCGCTCAGGGTTCTTCATCTCGACCTGCAAGTCGGACGGCATGAGACCCGATGTGGAGGAACCGATCAGCGCGTCAGGGGAGGCGGCTGCGTCGATCTGGGTGAGAACGCCGCGCTTCAGCTCCAGCCGTTCGGGCACGCTTTCCTGAATCCATTCAGCGCTTTGCACTGCTTCTTCAATGCTCTCGCAAAAGGTGAGCGTGCCTTTCTTTGGCAGCGGTGCCATAGTGAGCATGGCATAGGCCTTCTCGGCATTGGCCATGACTTCGCCGATGATACGTTTTGCTTCCGGATGTGGATCGAACATGTTGACGTCGACGCCGGCCAGGATGAAGCGCGCCGCCCAGGCCCCGCCGATAACGCCGCCGCCGATACAGGCCGCCTTGCTGATTTTGGTCATATTGCGTGCGTTCCCTCATAAATTCGGTATCTGTGGCGTCCCCTCATCCGGCCCTTCGGGCCACCTTCTCCCCGCTGGGGAGAAGAGGGAAATTGCCGATTTCTCTGTCTTCAGATCGAACCACTTGCGCGGCGCGAACCTATTTGCGAAGCCGGCATTCCACGCACCCTCTTCTCCCCGGCGGGGAGAAGGTGGCCCAACGGGCCGGATGAGGGGGCCTTCGCCTCATACGCATTCAACGCTTCGTCAGCTTCAGCTTTTCACGCACCTCGGCCGGGCCGATCACCCGCGCGCCCATGCCTTCGATGACGCTCACGGCCTTTTCGACAAGCTGGCCGTTGGTCGCGAGCTGGCCCTTGCCGACATAGAGATTGTCTTCGAGGCCGACGCGGACATTGCCGCCGGCGAGCACCGCAGCCGCCGGATAGGCGAGCGCATTGCGGCCGATCGAGAAGGCGGAGAAGGTCCAGTTGTTCGGCACATTGTTGACCATCGCCATGTAGGTATTGAGGTCGTCCGGCGCGCCCCACGGAATGCCCATGCAGAGCTGGATAAGCACGGGATCCTCGATCAGGCCCTCCTCGACGAGCTGCTTGGCAAACCACAGGTGGCCTGTGTCGAAGGCTTCGATTTCCGGGCGGACGCCAAGCGCGGTCATCTGGCGGGCCATTTCGCGCAGCATCGACGGCGTGTTGGTCATGACGTAATCGCCGAGCGAGAAGTTCATCGTGCCGCAGTCGAGCGTGCAGATTTCCGGCCGGCATTCGGCGACGTGGGCGACGCGTTCGGTGGCGCCGGCCATGTCGGTGCCCTGCGGATTGAGCGGCAGCGGGCTCTCGACATTGCCGAAGATCAGATCGCCGCCCATGCCGGCGGTGAGGTTCAGCACGACATCGACATCGGCCGAGCGGATGCGATCGGTCACTTCCTTGTAGAGGTCGAGGCGGCGGGCGGCCGCTCCGGTTTCCGGGTCGCGCACATGGCAATGGGCAACGGCAGCACCGGCTTTCGCGGCCTCGATCGCCGCATCGGCGATCTGTTTCGGCGTGATCGGCACATGTGATGATTTGGAAACGGTGTCGCCTGAGCCGGTTACGGCACAGGTGATGAAAACGTCACGGTTCATGCTCAGCGGCATAAAAGGCCTCCCTTGTTCTTGTCGTGCATTACGAGCCAAGAACGAATAGCCTGCTTTCCGTTTTCGGATGCATGTTATACATTTTAAGAATTGACGGTGAGGAAGATGAATGCTTGTTCCGAAGGACGAGACCCAGCATATCGATCTCCTCGTGCTGCCGGAGACCAATCTGATCCTCGTCGCGTCGGTGATCGAACCCTTGCGCGCCGCAAACCGCATCGCCGGAAAAGTCCTCTATGACTGGGAAATCTTCAGTCCGGACGGCAAGGCGATCGAGACCAAGAGCGGCATCCCCATCCCCGTGGCCGGTTCCTTTCGGCCGCAGAAGGAGACCGCGCCGCTTTTTGTTCTCTCGAGCTACAACTGGCAGGCCTACACGACCGCGCATCTGCGCATGCTGCTTTCGCAGACGGCGCGTTATCGCGAGGTGATGGCCGGCATCGAATCGGGGTCCTGGATGCTGGCCGAAACCAGCTTGCTCGACAATTTTTCGGCCACGACCCACTGGGAGGATTTCGAGGATTTCACCGCCGCCTATCCGCAGATCACCATGGTCCGCGAGCGCTTCGTCATCGACGGCAAACGCATCACCACCGGCGGCTCGCTGCCGACGCTCGACCTGATGCTGGAACTGATCCGCCGCCAGCACAGCTATTCGCTGGCGCTCGAAGTCTCCCGCCTGTTCATCTATGAGCAGGAGCGCACGCGCGGCGACCTCCTCCAGGTGCCGGCGATCGGCAATATGCGAATATTGGACGCGCGCGTTGGCGCAGCCGTCAAGCTGATGGAAGAGACGGTGGATGCGCCGCTGACGCTCACCCGTCTCGCCCGCCGGGCCGGGATCAGTGCGCGTCATCTGCAGGACCTTTTCCAGGAGACGATGGGCGTCGCGCCGCATGCCCATTATCTGGCGCTGAGGCTGAATGCGGCACGGCGCAAGGTCATCGAGACGCGAGCCGATTTCGCTGATATCGCAGCTGCTACGGGCTTCAATTCCTCCTCGGCCTTTTCCCGCAGCTATCGCGCCCATTATCGCGAAAGTCCGAGCGAGACGCGCAGGCGCCTGAAGCTCAAGAAGTGATTCAATCCCTTCACGCGCCGATTCAGGTGGCGATCGATTTCGGAGTCGATTCAAGGGATTGCGGCGTGGTCCGGAGATTTCGATTCAATCGAAGTGGCCAGCATCATTGCCAGCATCGCTTCCCCGACCTGGCGCGACAGGGCGTTCTTCTGCCAGGCAAGGCAAAGGCTTTGCATATAGCCAGGCCCCAGCCGGCGCATGGCGGGCGCGTTTCGCACGCGCGCCGCGGAGCTTTCCGGGAGGATCGAGAGATATCCGTGGTTCATCACCAGATTGAGGATGACGGGAATGGAATCGACCTCGGTCACGGTCAGCCGGTTGCGGTCCTGTTCCCCGAGCGTCTCGCTGATGAATTGCTCCGCCTGCTGGCGCAGGCCGCTCTTCAGGCTCGGAACGGCGATCGGCCTGGCCTGAAGCAATCCGCGGATGTCCTCGCCATGGGCCGCAAACAGCGATGCATGCCCGGTCAGCGCCAGCGGTGCGCGCGAGATCAGCCGTCCTTCGAATTCTGCCGGAAAGGTTTCGAGGTCGAGCAGCACCACGTCGAACCGGCGATTTTTCAAACCGGCGATCAACTCGTCTGCGGTGGTGCTGGAGATGAAGAGCGGCTGGCGCGGGCGAGCGCGGTGCCATTCGGCGGTCAGAGCCGCCAGCATGCGGGCGATCTCGCTCTCCGGCCCGAGCGGCATGACCGAGCCGAGCCGCCATGTCGCGGCCGCCCGCCGGAACCGGTCGCCGGACGCGCGCGACAGTCGCTGCCAGATATCGAGCAGGCTTTCTGCGATCGGGATCGCGGCCAGGCCCTCTTGCGTACAGGCGATGCCCGACGGGGAGCGGATCAACAAACCATAGCCGAGGTTTCGTTCGAGATCGGCCATCTGCCGGGTGAGTTGCGGCTGGCCGGTGCCCGCCGTCCTTGCGGCGCCGCGAATGCTGCCGCTGCGCGCGACAGTGACAAAACGGTCGAGCGCAGTCAGGCTAATTGAGGGCACGATGTACAATTGTGTGGCCGACCCTGGTGAGAGGAGCAACTGGATTGCCCGGTTCGCGGCCGCAAGATCGGCCATCCGGCTTTGCGCCTCCAGCGTCGGCACGAAATTGCCGCCTTCGCGCCTGACAAGCGGTACCGCGATGGCAGCTTCGAAGCGCTTCAACGCGGCGCTGACGCTTGCGACCGGCCGGTTTCCGGCTTTGGCGGCCCGGCGAATTCCGCGCTCTTCAAGGATCGCATGGACAATGGAAAGCGTGGCGATATCCATGGTCGGTTTGATGTGTTCCATTCTTCATATCTCGTGTTCCGTTTTTGGGATATATCACAATCGGGGAGATTGGGCATAGCATGTGCGGCATCAAACGTGAGTCAAAGCATGCACGCATCGGTGAAAACCATTACGCTGACTGGCAATCCGCTCGACTTCTCCGCCTTGGAGAAGATCGGGTCCGGCCTCCATGTGCCTATGGTGGCCGAACAGTCTTTCGCGCGGGTTCAATCCGCACATAAGGTCATCGCCGACCGCCTCGCCATGGGCTTGCCGGTCTACGGCGCCAACACCGGCGTCGGCTCGATGAAGGACCGCCTGTGGACGGTCGATGATCTCACGGAGTTCAACGCTGCGCTCGTCAAGGCCCACCATTTCGGCACCGGCGAATTGTTTTCCCAGGCGATCGTCCGCAAGGCCATCGCCATTCGCATCAATACCGCGCTTGGCGGCCATACCGGCTGCAGCGTCGATCTCGTCAAGGCGTTTCTCGGCCTTCTCGAACGCGGCGTCGTGCCCGCCGTCCATCGTCATGGCTCCATCGGCTGCGCCGATATCGGTCTGATGGGGCAGGTGGCTTCCGTTTTGATCGGCACGGGTGAGGCATTTTTCCGTGGTGAGTTGCTGCCCGCCGCCGAAGCCCTGCGTCGCGCCGAGCTTAAGCCGTTCGTCATGCAGCCGCGCGATGCGCTGGCAGCGCTGAGCGTCAACGCGACGGCCTTTGCCGCCGCGGCTGACGTACTGCGCCAAGCAGCCTCCGCGTTCCGTGTCTCGATGGCAACCGGCCTGATGTCGTCCCTCTCCTTGGGCGCTTCCGCCGACCCGTGGCGGGTTGCGGCGGCGCTTGCGACGCGCGGCGAAGCACTGGTCGGGTCCTGGCTTTACGGGCAGTCCAATGTCGTCGATTGGCCGCTGCCGACGGCGATCCATGATCCCTTGAGCCTGCGCATGACCGCGCAGGTGTTCGGAGCTGCCGTGGATACACTTCTCGTTGCGGCCGAGCGGCTGGTCGATGCAACCTATCTGTCCGACGACAATCCGGTAGTGCTCGGCGGCCAGGTGCACGCGTCGGGCGCTTCGCTGCCACTGACGACCACGCTTTATATCGAGACGGCGCAGATCGCCTTTTCCCATGTGGCACGCAATATGCTGAACCGCTGCATTCTCCTCTCGAACGGCGTGCGGCGGAACCTGCCGATCAATCTCGTCGCTCCAGGCGAGGTGGCGAGCGGGCTCGGGCCGCTGATGAAACTGGTCGTCGAGCTCTATATGCGCGTCCAGTCGATGGCTGTGCCGCTGTCGGCGCAGTCGATCGTTGTCGCCGGCGGTCTTGAAGAGGAGGCAACCTTCCTGCCGCTGATCGTCGAGCGAATGGAGATGCAGGTGCGTGATCTGCGCCAGATGGCGGCGATCGAGGCGCTTTTGTCAGCGCAAGCGATCGATCTGCTCGGTGACAAGCCGCAGGGCGTGACGCAGATCGCCTATGATTGCGTCCGTGCGCTGAGCCCGATCTACCTGAAGGACCGGCCGCTCTCAAAGGAGATCGAGGCTCTTCACGAGGTGTTTGCGTCCGAGGGCCTACTGCACGCCCTGGTCGCTGCGGCTCCGATGCCTGAATTCGACGACTTCTTCGCGCTCGGTAAATGACGAAGGGAGGCGCAGATGTCTGATTTCGACCTGGTTCTCAAAGGCACGGTGGTTCTTGCCGACCGTATCGTCGAGGGCGGACATGTGGCGGTGCGTGACGGCAGGATCGCCTTTGTCGGGCAGGGCGCAATGCCCGCTGCGCGCGAGCACCATGATCTGGGACGGGCACTCATCCTGCCGGGCGCCATCGATGCGCAGGTGCATTCCCTGAGCCAGAAGGATCAGGAGGATTTCATCTGGTCGACGCGCTCGGCCGCCGCCGGCGGCGTGACGACGATCGTCGACATGCCCTATGACGAGGGCAATCTCGTCTGCTCGGCCGATGCAGTAAAGCGCAAGATCGTCCACGCCGGAGCGCAAGCACGCGTGGATTTTGCACTCTACGGTACGATCGACCCCGAAGAGGGGCCGGTGCGGATTGCCGAGATGGTCGCGGCGGGTGTTGCCGCCTTCAAGTTCTCCACCTTTGGCACCGATCCGAAGCGTTTTCCGCGCATTCCGGCCGGTCTTCTGGAAGACTGTTTTCGCGCCATCGCGCCGACCGGGCTGGCGGCGGGCGTCCACAACGAAGATGATGAAGCGGTGCGGGCGGCGATCACAAAGGTCAAGGCGGCCGGGATCACCGATTACCGGGCGCATGGCCTTTCGCGCCCGCCGCTGACCGAGCTACTCGCCACCAACCAGATCTACGAGACGGGGGCAGCGACCGGCTGCCCGGCCCATGTGGTGCATTGTTCGGTCGGCCGGGGTTACGAGATCGCCGCCGCCTACCGGGCGCAAGGGTTTAGCGCCACTATCGAATGCTGCATCCACTATCTCGTTCTCGACGAGGAGAACGATGTAAAACGGCTTGGCGGCAAGGCCAAGATCAATCCGCCGATCCGGCCGCGCGCCGAGGTGGAAAAGCTCTGGCGGCATGTGGCTGCCGGTAATGTGACGCTCGTCTCGACCGATCACGTCAGCTGGTCGGAAAACCGCAAGACCAATCCGGACATGCTGGCCAACGCCTCCGGCGTTCCGGGATTGGAAGTGATGCTCCCGCTCTTCGTCAGGGGTGCGCTGGAGCGCGGCATTCCACTGACCCGTGCGGCCGAACTGATGGCGCGCAATCCCGCGCGGCATTTCCGTCTCAATCACCGCAAGGGCGCGCTCGAACTTGGCAAGGATGCCGATATCACCGTTCTCACTCCTGAGCCTTACACTTATGACGCCGCTGAAAGTGGCAACAACGTCGTCGGCTGGTCGCCCTACAATGGCATTCGGCTCCCCTGGCGCGTCGCTGCGGCCTATAATCGCGGCAGGCTCGTCTTCGACGGCAAGACCGTACTGGCCGCGCCTGGCGGCGGCGAATTCATCCGGCCGCTGGCGAGCCTGCCGCTGCGCGAGGCTGTGTGATGACTGCGATCGAAACCAATCTGCCGGTCGATGCCCGGCGCATCGCCGACCTCATCAAGGGGCTGGCCCGCATCACCGAGCCGGACCGGCCCTATACGCGGCGCGCTTTCACGCCGCTGTTTCTGGAGGGGCGCAGCTTTCTCGAACAGCGCTTCAAGGCCGCTGGCCTCGAAACCCGGATCGATGCGTCGGGAAACCTGATCGGCCGCCGCAAGGGCCGCAAGTCCGGCCTCGGCACGATCATGCTCGGCTCGCATTCGGATACGGTGCCGGAAGGCGGGCGGTTCGACGGCATCGCCGGCGTGGCGGCGGCGCTGGAGGTGGCGCAGGCGTTACATGATGCCGGCATCCGGCTCGATCACGATCTTGAGGTCGTCGATTTCCTTGCCGAGGAAGTGTCGGTCTTCGGTGTCTCCTGCATCGGCAGCCGCGGCATGGCGGGGCTGATCCCCGACGGATGGCTGAGCCGGACTCATGGGGAATTGACGCTGCGCCAGGGCGTGGTCGATGCCGGCGGCGACCCCTCGCGATTGGCCCAGCAGAAACGATCGGACATCAAGGCCTTTCTGGAGTTGCACATCGAACAGGGGCCGGTGCTCGAAACTGAGCGCTACGATGTGGGTATCGTCACGGCCATCGCCGGCATTACCCGCATCGAAATCCTGTTCGAGGGGCAGGCCGACCATGCGGGCACGACGCCGATGGGCCGCAGGCGCGACGCGCTTACGGCGGCGGCCCGGCTGGTCGGTGAAGTCGAGCGCCTCGGGACTGAATTTTCCAAGGGTGAGGGGCATTTCACCGCGACGGTCGGCGAATTTTCGATCGAGCCGAACGCGGCCAATGTCGTGCCGTCGCGGGCGCGGCTGCTGATCGATGCACGAGCGGAGCAGCGAGCCGATATGGAGCGCTTCATTGCGGAGATCGACCAGATTGCTGTCGATATCCAGCGCGATACCGGCGTGTTGATCGCCTCGCCGAAACTGATCTCCGACAATTTTCCCACGCCCGCCGACCCGCTGGTGCTGCGCAATCTGGAAGCGGCCTGCGGCCGTGTCGGCGCAAAACATCGCCGCATGGCCTCCGGAGCTGGTCACGACACTGCCTGGATGGCGCGGATTTCGAAAGCGGCGATGATCTTCATCGCCTGCCGCGATGGCCGATCGCACACACCGGACGAATGGGCCGACAATGACGACATCACGCTCGGTGCGGCGGTCCTGTTCGAGGCCGTCAGGAAACTCGACGCGGATCTGCAGGGAGCGGGTTGATGGGGCGGATACTGACAGAAAAGGACGTCGAGGCAGCGGTCAAGGGCGGCTCGGTCTATGCCGCCGGCGGCGGTGGATGGGCTGATCACGGACGCATGCTCGGCTATGCCGCGGTCTCGATCGGCAAGCCGGAGCTCGTGTCCATCGATGAGCTCGATGCCAATGACTGGGTGGCGACGGCTGCTGCGATCGGTGCGCCGGCCTCGACCACGCCTTGGGAAATGCGCGGCGTTGACTACGTCAAGGCGGTGCAGCTGCTGCAGGAGGCGCTCGGCGAAAAGATCGCCGGGCTGATCGTCGGCCAGAACGGCAAGTCGTCGACGCTGAACGGCTGGCTGCCGTCGGCCATTCTCGGAACGAAGGTGATCGATGCCGTCGGTGACATCCGCGCCCATCCGACCGGCGACATGGGTTCGATCGGCCTTGCCGGATCGCCCGAGCCGATGATCCAGACGGCCGCCGGCGGCAACCGTGCGGAAAACCGCTATATCGAGCTCGTCGTGCGCGGCGCGACTGCCAAGGTCTCGCCGATCCTGCGCACGGCCTCCGACATGTCCGGCGGTTTCATCGCGTCGGCCCGAAACCCGGTGCGCGCTTCCTACGTCAAGGCCAATGCGGCACTCGGTGGCATATCTCTCGCCTTGACTCTGGGTGAGGCGATCATCGCTGCGGAAGGCAAGGGCGGAAGTGCCATCATCGACGCGATCGTCAAGACGACCAATGGCGCGATCCTCGCCGAAGGCACGATTACCGACAAGTCGGTCGTCTATACCAAGGAAGCCTTCGATATCGGCACGGTGACTCTGGGGAAGGGCGATGACTCTACGGTGCTTCACATCATGAACGAATACATGGCGGTGGAGAATGGCGCAGGCGCACGGCGCGCGACCTTCCCGGATGTCATCACGACGCTGTCGCCCGAAGGCGAGCCGCTCAGCGTCGGCCAGTTGCAGGTGGGCATGAAGATTTTCGTGCTGCATGTGCCGAAGACGGTGATCCCGCTGGCGTCGAGCGTGCTCGATCCGTCGGTCTATCCGCCGGTCGAAAAGGCCATGGGGATTGAACTGGCGCGCTATGCTTTGTCCGGCCGGGTATAAGGAGAATGTGCCATGTCGCGCGACGCCGGTCTCGAGAAACTGATCAGGCAGGAGCTTGGTGAAAGGCCGGGGCTTTCCGAAAAGCCGATGTTCGGTGGCCTTGCCTTTCTCCTCGACGGCAATCTTCTTTGCGGCGCGCGCAACGACGGCATGCTGGTGCGCCTCGGCAAGGGCAATGACGGCTGGGCACTGGCGCTTGCCGGCATCGAGCTCATGGTGATGGGTGACCGCCGAATGAATGGTTGGGTGCGCGCTGGCGCGAAGGCCTATGGCAACGATGCCCTGCGCAAGCGCCTGCTCGATGCAGCACTCGCCTATGTTCTCCCCCTGCCGCCGAAGTGAACGACAAACGATGCGTACTCCTCTTCGCGCTAGTTCTTCCGCGGGCGGCGCGAGAGGCAGGTACGATCGCAGATAAGACGAAGGAAGAACCGCGATGCCCAAAGCCAATCCCCGTCACCCCAATTTCCCGATCCCCGGCGGCGAGGTGCTGCGTGCAAAGGGCTGGCGGCAGGAGGCGCTGCTGCGGCTACTGGAAAACGTGCTTTCGGTCGGTGAGGACCCGGACAATCTGATCGTCTATGCGGCGCTCGGCAAGGCCGCGCGCAACTGGGCATCCCACAAGGCGATCGTCAAGACGCTTCTGGAGATGGACGAGGACCAGACGCTGGTGATCCAGTCCGGCAAGCCGGTGGGGCTCTTGAAGACCCATGCAAAGGCGCCGCTCGTCATCATGGCCAATTGCAACATCGTTGGCCAGTGGGCGAAGGCCGAGGTGTTCTATGAACTGGAGCGGCAGGGGCTGATCTGCTGGGGCGGCCTGACGGCCGGCGCCTGGCAGTATATCGGCAGCCAGGGCGTCATCCAGGGCACCTATGAAATCTTCATGCGGATCGCCGAAAACCGCTTTGGCGGCGATCTCGCCGGACGCTTCATCCTGACTGCCGGTCTCGGCGGCATGGGTGGGGCACAGCCGCTTGCCGGCCGCATGGCGGGGGCTGCCATCCTCTGCATCGACATCGATCCCGTCCGGGCAGAAAAGCGCAAGGCCATCGGCTATCTCGAACATGTGGCGCCGGACCTCGATACGGCGCTCGCGATGATCGACCAGGCCGTGAAGGAGAAGCGTGCAATCTCGATCGGTCTCGTCGGCAATGCGGCGGCCCTCTATCCGGAAATCGCCAGACGCGGCATCGTGCCTGATATCGTCACCGACCAGACCTCTGCGCACGACCTCGTCTACGGCTACGTGCCGAAGGGCATGAGCCTCGGTGAGGTGAAGCGGCTGCGGGTCGAGGGGCAGGGCCAGTTGATGGCCGCAAGCCGCGCCTCGATCGTCGATCATGTCAAGGCCATGCTGGAGTTTCAGGCGAAGGGCGCCGAGGTTTTCGATAACGGCAACCTGATTCGGACGCAGGCGCGCGAGGGCGGCGTTTCGAACGCATTCGACATCCGCATCTTCACCGAGGCCTATCTCAGGCCGCTGTTTGCCCGTGCCATCGGCCCCTTCCGCTGGATGGCGTTGTCGGGCGAGGAGAGCGACATCGCGCACATCGATGATCTGCTCTTGGAGATGTTCCCCGACAACAAGATCGTCACCAATTGGATCAGGCTGGCACGGGAAAACGTGCCCTTCGAAGGCCTGCCCGCCCGCATCGCCTGGCTCGGACACGGCGAACGCACGGAACTCGCGCTCGCCGTCAACGTGCTGGTCGCCTCCGGCGACCTCAAAGGCCCGATCGCCTTTTCCCGCGACCATCTCGACGCGGGCGCCATGGCGCATCCCAATATAATGACCGAGCGGATGAAGGACGGATCGGATGCCATCGCCGACTGGCCGCTGCTCGACGCGATGCTGCTTTGCTCCTCCATGGCCGATCTCGTCGTCGTCCACTCCGGCGGCGGCGGCTATGCCGGCTACATGACCAGCTGTGGCGTGACCGTCATTGCCGATGGCACGGAGAGCGGGGCGGAACGGCTGAGCCATGCGCTGACGAATGATACGTCGCTGGGTGTCATCCGCTATGCGGATGCGGGGTATGAGGAGGCGCTGGACGAGATCGGGAAGAAGGGCATTGGATATATCGGGTTGGAGTGAAGCGCGGACGGTTCGGGGCCGGCCGCCTTCGGCCATGCGGATTTCTGACGCCTTGGCAACGATTGTGGAACGCGTTAGCATGTCCGCCTAGAGGAGGGGGCCATGACGTCAAGCTTCAATGTGCACAGTGCGGCGGGCTATGAGCAACTCATGGGACGCTGGAGCCGGCAGCTCGCACCTCTTCTGATCGACTTCGCAGGTCTGGCAGATGGCGAGCGTATCCTCGACGTCGGGTGTGGGACTGGCAGCCTGACATTTGCGCTTCCGAAAGCTGCCAATGTCAGCGAGATTGCCGCGATCGACTATTCGCCTGTCTTTGTCGAGGAAGCGACACGGCGCAACGCTGATCGGCGAATCACCATCCGGGAGGCAGATGCGTGCGCCCTTCCGTTTCAGGACGGTTACTTCGATCGAGCGCTATCGCTTCTGGTGCTTCACTTCGTGCCCGAGGCGGACAAGGCGGTCTCCGAAATGCGTCGCGTCGTGCGTCCAGGCGGCGTGGTTGCAGCTGCGGTTTGGGACCATCTTGGCGGCCTGCCGGGCATGCGGATGATGGTGGATACCGTGGCTATGCTGGACGAAAATGCGCGACAGTTGCGAAGCCGGTATTGTTTCCAGCCGATGATGCAGCCCGACGAAATGAAGCAGAGCTTCACGCAGCATGGGCTGACGGACGTGGAGCAGACTTCACTTTTGATCCGAATGGACTATCAGTCTTTCGACGACTACTGGCAGCCCATTGCCGCGGGCGAGGGGCCATTGGGCAAATATGTCGCTACGCTGGAGCCTGCGCAACGGAAAGAGACTGACGCGGCCGTGAGGGCCGCCTACGAGGCGGGCCGACCCGACGGGCCGAGATCCTTTGCAGCCGTAGCCTGGGCATGTCGGGGCATCGTTCCCTTCTCCTGAGGGCCGGCGGCGTGGATCATCGCAATGGTCATGGCGCGGCATCCCTTGCAGATGCCGCGCCGTCCTCAATCAGGCGTCTACGAGCGTAAGCTTGGCGCGAGCCTGCAGGATCTGCGAGCAGGCGTTGGCGGCTTCCACACCCTTGACGACGAAGTGATCGCGGAAGAAGCGGATATGGGCTTCCGATTCCTGGAAATTATGCGGGGTGAGCACGGTCGACAGAACCGGGACGCCGGTGTCGAGCTGCACCCGCATCATCCCGTCGAGCACGGTGCCGGCGACGAAATCGTGGCGGTAGATGCCTCCGTCGACGACGAATGCCGAGCCGACGATGGCCGAGAAGCGGCCGGTTTTCGCGAGCGTCTGCGCATGCAAGGGAATTTCAAGCGCGCCGGGTACGTCGAAGATTTCGACCTCCGATGCCTTGCCGCCGAGCTTTTCCCATTGGGCGACGAAGGCGTTGACGCATTGATCGACGATATCGGCGTGCCAACGCGCGCGGATGACGGCGATTTTCTGGGTGGGGTGGGAAGCGATTGTCATGTCAGTCTGGCCTTTCAAGGGTTGAGCCATTTTTCAATGATCCCCTTGGGCGAACACGCAGGCGCAGTGACCCCTTGGATGGAGGTCGCCTAGTCTGCTTGCTCTCTTTCATCCGGACTTTAACCGTCGGCTCCGGAATTCAACCGAATCTGCTGACCTTCATGCGCATGTGCAAGGGCGTATGAAGCGCTCGCGGGCTCCGGAAATTTCTTCCCGTTACCGCCGGTGGGGAGTTTCACCCCGCCCTGAGAACGTGCAAGGCTGACTATAAGGATTGGCGTGCGGGCGTCAAATGCGGGGTGCGACGCGCGCGACGAAAAAGGCGACAGATTTTTCCAATTACCCTGTCGCCTGAAACATATTTTTGCGGGAACGCCGACTGCTATTCGCGGATGATCAAAAGATCGCTCGCCGTAAAGCGCAACGTGACGACATCGCCGACGGCGGGCGGGCTGAGGCCCGGCGCGTTGAACATGTCGAAGGAAATCACCGCCTCGCCGACCTTCATGCGGGTGCGGATGACGGAGCCGAGGAAGTTGCTGGAAGCGACTTCACCGGTCAGTGCGGTGTCACCCTTTGCGCCCTCGGCGATCGAGCCCGCTTCGGGCCGCAGCGCCAGCGAAACCGTGTCGCCGGCCTTGACCGGGCCGAGAGGCTCGCGCAGCGTGATGCTCTGATCGCCGATCGCGATGCGATTTGCTGCGGGATCGACGACCTTCGCCTCGATCAGATTTAGCGTGCCGACGAAGGAAGCAACGAAGCGCGTTGCCGGCTTGTTGTAGATGTCGAACGGCGTGCCGATCTGGTCGGCGCGGCCGGCGTTCATCACGACGATCCGGTCGGAGATCGACAACGCCTCTTCCTGGTCGTGTGTGACGAAAACGGTGGTAATGCCGAGCTGCTGCTGGATCATCCGGATTTCTTCGCGCAGGGAGACGCGGATCTTGGCGTCGAGGGCCGACAGCGGCTCGTCGAGCAGAAGCACCTGCGGTTTCGGTGCCAGCGCACGGGCGAGCGCCACGCGCTGCTGCTGGCCGCCGGACATCTGATAGGGAAAGCGGTCGGCGAGGTGGCCGAGATGGATGAGCCCCAGCATTTCCTTGACGCGCGCTTCGACGGCCGCCTTGTCCATGCCGGCGACCTTCAGGCCGAAGGCGACGTTGTCGTGTACCGTCATGTTCGGGAACAGCGCATAGGCCTGGAACACCATGCCGATATTGCGCTGGTTCGGCTTCAGTTCGTTCTGGTTGCGGTCGTTGATGACGACCGTTCCGGCCGACGGCGCTTCGAAGCCGGCGATCATTCTCAGAATTGTCGTCTTGCCGCAGCCCGACGGGCCGAGAAAGGAGACGAATTCTCCCTTTTCGATGGCCATGTCGAAATCCTTGACGACCTGGACGGGACCGAAGCTCTTCTGAATGCCGGTGAGTTTGAGAAAGGACATGGACGATCAATACCTCAGGGCTTGGGAGGAGCCGATTTGTTAAAACGGGAGGCGAGCTGCAGCAGCGCCATCGAAAGCCAGGTGATGGCAAAGGCGATGATCGCAAGCGCTGGCGGCTCATAGGCGCGGTTGGCGCCGATCAACTGCAGATAGGGGCCAAAGGCCGGGCGGTTTAGCAGCGACGGCATGGTGAATTCGCCAATGACGATGGCAAAGGTGATGAAGGCGCCGGAGAGAACGCCGCTCATGACGTTCGGAAAAATGCATTTGAACATGATGGTCGGCCAGGATGCGCCCAGGCTCTGCGCCGCTTCCGTCAGGGTGCCGACGTCGATGGTGCGCATCGCGGTATCGACCGAGCGGTACATGTAGGGTAGCGACAGTGTCATGAACGAGAACATCAGAAGCGTGTCGGTGCCGCGCGCCGAGCCCGTGAAGGGGATATAGGACGATGAGTTGTAGAGGCGCAGGTAGCCGAACACGATGACGATCGCCGGGATGACCAGCGGCATCAGCGTGACGAATTCGACTACCGGCCGCATCTGCGGCAGGCGCAGGCGAACCCAGTAGGCGGTCGGCACTACCAGAAGGACGCCGAAGATGATGGTGAGGATCGCCATGACGATCGAGTAGCTGAAGGATTCGCGGAACTGGACGTCGGAGAACACCGAGCGATAGGCGTCGAAGGAATATTCGCCACGGCGCATGCGCAACGAAAATTCGAACGTCGCGATCAGCGGAATGACGAAATAGGAGGCGCCGAAAAGGATCGCGATCCAGGCGCCGATTTTCTGTGTCTTCATTTCTGCCACCGTTCGGCGCGCATGCGGAGCCAGATGTAGATGAGGTTGGAAATGCCGGTGATGACGATCATGCCGAGTGCTAGTGCATAGCCAAGGTTCGGATTGTGCAGCACGTCACCGCGGATCTGTGCATAGAGCTGGATCGGTACGATGTTGAAGGTCGAGCCGGTCAGCGAGTAAGCCGTGGCGATGGCGCCGAAGGCGTTGGCGAAGAGAAGCAGCGTCGTGCCGAGGATACTCGGGAACAGGATCGGCAGCGCCACTTTCATCCAGTATTGAGTGTTGGTCGCGCCGAGGATTTCGGCCGCTTCCCGCCATTCCTTCTTCATGCCATCGAGCGCCGGCGTGATGATCAGCACCATCAGCGGAATCTGGAAATACATGTAGGTTAGCGTCAGGCCGATGAAGCTCAACAGGTTGAAGCCGGTGGCGTAGAGATTGATGCCGAACCAGTCGCGCAGCAAAAGCGTCACGAGGCCGGTGCGGCCAAGCGTGGCGAGAAAGGCAAAGGCCAGCGGCACGCCGGCGAAATTGGAGGCGACACCGGAAAAGGTCAGAAGCGAGGAACGAATCCAGGAGGGCAGGCCACCGAGCACGACGGCCCAGGCGAGAAAGAAGCCAATGAACGCACCGCCCAGCGACGACGCGAGGCTGACCTTTATCGAAATCCAGTAGGAGGCCAGAATCTTGTCGGTGAAGAGACCGGAAATGTTGTCGAAGGTGAACTCGCCGGCCGGGTTCAGGAATGCGCCAGTCACCAGGTAGAGCGTCGGCGCGACCAGGAACATCAGGGCAAATATCATAAATGGCAAGATGCCGAGCCAATCAATCGCCGTCTTCTTTAAATCAATGGCCTGTCGAGCACTCATCCAAAAACCGATTTGCTATATTGAGAAATGGCCTCCCCGCGCGGTCGCGGGAAGGCCTTGATGCGACAGTCTTACTGTACGTTCGCGCCGACGACGGTATCCCAGCCCTTGGTGATGACTTCCTTGTAGGCGCCTTGTTCTTCAAGTGTCGGGAACACGGCCTTTTCATAGGCAGCGGCCGGCGGCAGCTTGGCGAGCAGGTCCTGCGGGATCTTGCCGTTCTTGGCGAGATCGTTGAAGCGGATCGGGTGGCAATAGCCCTTCAGCCAGCCAAGCTGACCTTCGTCGGAATAGAGGTATTCCATCCAGAGCTTGGCGGCGTTCGGATGCGGAGCGTAGGCGGAGATCGCCTGAACGTAGACACCGGCGACAACGCCGGTCGCCGGGACGACGACGTCGACCGGCGGGTTGCCGGCAAGCGTGTCGCGGTCGGCGAGCGCGTTGTAGTCCCAGCGCAGGATGATCGGGGTCGTGCCCTGGGCGAGCGGAGCGGACTTGCCGACGACCGGGACGAAGTTACCCTTCGAGTTCAGTTCCTTGAAGAAGGCAAGGCCCGCTTCGCCGGCCTTGGCGACGTCGCCACCAGCAGCGGAAAGACCGGCTGCGAAAATGCCGGAGATGGCCTGGTTTGCGGTGCGCGGGTCACCGGCAAGGGCAACCATGTTGGCGAATTCAGGCTTCAGGAGGTCGGCCCAGTCCTTCGGGCTTTCCTTGACGAGGTCTTTGTTCACTTCGAAGGCCATGACGCCGTAATAGTCGCCGTACCAGTAGCCTTCAGCGTCCTTGGCCGTGTCCGGGATGGTGTCCCAGGTTTCAACCTTGTAGGGCTGGATCAGCTTGTCAGTCTTTGCGGACGGGCCGAACGAGAGGCCGACGTCGATAACGTCGGGAGCCTGGTCGCCCTTGTTGTCCTTGTTGGCCTTGATGGCTTCGATTTCATCGCCCGAACCAGCGTCCGGGTTGAGTTCGTTGACGGTCAGGCCGTACTTGGCCTTGAAGCCTTCGATGACGCCGCCGTAGCCGCACCAGTCGTGGGGCAGGGCGATGGTGGTCAGGGTGCCTTCAGCCTTGGCGGCGGCAATCAGTTCGGCGCTCGGCTCGGCGGCCGCAATGGCGGTCGATGCCACGACCATGGCGGTTGAAAGCGAAAGCAAGCGGCGCATATGTGAAATCACGGGTCTTCTCCTCTTGTGGTTATATCAGGCAGCTTCGGTGGAAGCTGATACTGGGGTCCGATGAAGCTTATGTGACAGGCAGTGTTCCCTTTGCGACGAGACATTCGCAGCCAGAACACCTTCATTTCATTTCAAAATTTGAATCCGCCTGGATGCAGGCGGCAATTATACCACTGTTGAATTGCGGTTAGCGACATCCTTCGCCGGAATCCGGCGTCACATCGCTGTTTCGTGCTCCTTTTAAAGCGGCTTGCGAAAAAGCCGTGTTGAATCGAACAGGTCCTCGAGCGTTTTCATCCGGTCGCGCGTCTCGTTCCAGATGGAACTCTGCACGGCCTCGATCAGCGCCTCGACGGCAAAAAGAATAACGACCGAGCTGTCCCATGCGGACGGTGCTTCGATCTGGATGCGGAAAACACGCCGGGCCGACTTGGCAATCGGAGAGCTCCACTGGTCGGTGAAGAGAATGATCTCGACGCCGCGCTCGCGGGCGATCCTCGCCAGCGTCTCCATCTCCTGCTCGTAACGGCGGATATCGAACATGATCAGGACGTCGCCCTTCTTCATGTCGAGCACGTAGTGCGGCCAGGAACTGGAATTGGTGGCGATCTGGGTCACGCCGGAGCGGATGACCTGTAGATGCGTAAAGAAATAATCGGCCAGCGCGCCGGTGATGCGGCCGCCAACCAGATAGATATTGCGCTTACGGTCGGCAATCATCGCGGCCGCACCATCGAACTCAGCCGTTTCGAGCTGGGCGAGGGTGGCGCGCATGTTGTTCATCGTCGCGTCGGCGAAACGATTGAGGATATGCGTACCCGGCGCATTGGCCGCCCAGCGGTCGTGCTTGCTGATCGGATTGGAGATTGTCGCCTCCAGCTCCTGGTGAAGGCGGGACTGGAAATCAGGAAAACCGCGGAAGCCGATCTTCTGCACCATGCGGGCGACCGTTGGCGTCGACACGCCTGCATTCTCGGCAACAGTCGTGATGCTGCCGAGTCCGGAAACCGGGTAATTGTCGAGAAGCGTCGCCGCCAACTGCTTTTCCGCGCGCGTCAGCGCGGAGAAATGGGCGTTGATCACATCCGACACCGTCATAGTGCCTTCAGAGCTTGTCAATATCGATCCCCTGAGCCGGTCTTTGCCAGCATTGTGACAGAGTAAACATCGCTGTCACAATTGGAGTCAACGGGTTTTTTGAAGAGATCGTTTCAGATTTCGGTTGACATGGGGAAGACTGTGAAGAATTCTTTTCATTAACGAATGCTGCAGGCCCTTTTTGCCGGGCCTGCTTTCAGTTCTGAGGGGCAACTGAAAAAGGAAATCGCAACTTATGAAGCTTTTGACTGAGGCGGAGGGCTCGCCTGTCGCCGTGGAAAATCCGGAGGCATTGAGCCCGCTTCTGCTGGTATGCGAGCACGCATCGCGCCATCTTCCGGAGAAAATGGGGACGCTCGGTCTTTCGCCCGACGCCCTGTCTAGCCATATCGCCTGGGATCCGGGCGCACTTGCCGTGTCCCAACTCCTGGTAAAAAGCCTCGACGCGGCGCTGGTCTATCAGCGGTTTTCGCGCCTGGTCTATGATTGTAATCGCCCGCCGGAAGCGGAAGCTGCCATGCCGTCCGTCAGCGAAGTCTTCGAAATACCCGGCAATGCTGCGATTTCCGCAGCCGAGCGCGCTGCGCGCACGGATGCGCTCTACGTGCCTTTCCGGGACGAACTCGCGGATTTTATCGCGGCGCGCAAGGCGAGCGGACGGCTACCCGTGCTGGTGACGATGCACAGTTTCACGCCCGTCTATCACGGCAGGCAGCGCGACGTCGAAGTCGGCATTCTGCATGACACGGACAAGCGGCTGGCCGCCTCCATGCTGGAGGTGGCCGAGAGGACGAAGCGCTTCGACGTTCGCCGCAACGAGCCCTATGGGCCAGCCGATGGCGTGACGCATACACTGATCGAGCACGGCGTGAAGAACGGTCTGCTCAACGTAATGATCGAGATCCGCAACGATCTCATACAGGATGAAGCCGGTCAAAAGGTCATGGCCGGCTATCTGACGGGCCTGCTGGGCGAAAGCCTGCAGGCACTGTCGTTATAAAAAGACCTGGGGAGCGGCATGTCCGCGGAGACTGGTCCATGGGCATCCATGGACACCGGCACTTCAGCCGACCGGCAATACCGCCGGAGGCTGGTCGATACAGGGGAAAAAGATGTCAAACTATACTGATACAGACAAGACGCAGGACATCCACGTCCTGCATTCGATGGGCTACGCTCAGGAACTCGAACGGAGCATGAGTTCGTTCTCGAATTTCGCCATTTCATTTTCGATCATCTGCATTCTGTCGGGTGGCATCAACTCACTGGCGCAGGCAACATCCGGCGTGGGTGGTGCTGCAATCGGAATCGGCTGGCCGGTCGGGTGCATTATTTCCGGCTTCTTTGCATTGGGCATGGCCCAGATCGCTTCGGCCTATCCGACAGCCGGCGGTCTGTATCATTGGTCGTCCATTCTGGGGACCCGCTTCACCGGCTGGCTGACGGCATGGCTCAACCTGCTCGGGCTGATCACCGTTTTGGGCGCTATCAACATCGGTACGGCTCTGTTCCTTGGCGGTACGTTCGGCGCGCAACTCGGTCTTCTCGGGGAAGACGGTCTTGTGTCGCCTGCAACCCAAGTCCTGCTTGTCGCGGGCTTTACACTCGTGCAGGTCATGATCAACCATTTTGGTATCAGCCTCACGGCCAAGCTCACCGATTTTTCAGGCTCCTTGATCCTGATAACAGCGGCCGTTCTGACGATCGCCTGCCTGTATTTTGCACCCACCTGGGAAATCAGCCGCCTTTGGACGTTTACCAACAATTCGGGTGAGATCGGCGGTAACGTCTGGCCCCAATCCGAAAGCATGTGGTATATTTTCGGCCTTGGCCTTCTGCTTCCGATCTACACCATTACCGGGTATGACGCGTCCGCGCACACTTCCGAGGAAACCAAAAAGGCGGCTCATTCGGTGCCGCGCGCGATGGTATCTTCTGTGGTCTGGTCGTCGCTGGCGGGCTGGATCATGCTGAGCGCCTTTGTCATCGCCATTCCGGATATGGCGGAGGGTGCAAAGCAGGGCTGGAACGTGTTCTTCTATACGGTCAATACGATCATGCCTTCATGGCTGGTCACGATCCTGTTCATCGCGATCTTCATCGCGCAGTTCCTCTGCGGTCTTGCCACGGTCACGTCGGCATCACGCATGATCTTCGCTTTTTCGCGTGACAAGGGTCTGCCGGTTGGCTCCAAGGCACTGTCCTCGGTTAGCCCGAAGTACCGCACGCCGGTCACGGCGATCTGGACGGCCGGTATTCTCGAGGTGCTTTTCGTCTGGGGTGCGCTGTTCGTCTCGGTCGGTGAGGCAAGCCTCTACGTCACCGTCGTCAACGCCACCCTGATCTTCCTGTTCCTGTCCTTCGTCTTCCCGATCGTGCTCGGTATCTTTGCCTACGGGACGTCGAAATGGCCGGCTGCGGGCCCCTGGGATCTCGGTGCCGGCCTCTACAAGCTGATCGCCACGCTTGCCGCCCTCGGCATGGTCGTCATCACCTACATCGCCATCCAGCCGCCGAATGACAAGGTATTTGCCGTCACGCTCGGCTTTATCGTGCTGGCGGTCGTCATCTGGTTCGCCTTCGAAGCCAAGCGCTTCCAGGGGCCGCCGATCGGCGACATGATCAAAAAACGCAAGGCCGATATCCTCGCTGCCGAAAAGGCCGTGGGCGAAGCCTGATCGTTGACGGATCAAGATCTGGGCCGGCGGCTTGTCCGCCGGTCTATTCTGCCAATCAGACGGCGCCGGGCGCCCAACACTGGATATTGATATGAGCGCGAGCTATTCGTTTGAGGAATTGAAACAGGATGTCGCCGAAGGCCGCATCGATACGGTTCTGGCCTGCCAAGTCGACATGCAGGGACGCTTGATGGGCAAGCGTTTCCATGCGCAGTTCTTCGTTGATAGCGCCTGGGAAGAGACCCATAGCTGCAACTACCTGCTGGCGACCGACATGGAGATGGAAACCGTGTCCGGCTACAAGTCGACCAGTTGGGAAGCGGGCTACGGTGACTATACGATGAAGCCGGACCTTTCGACGCTTCGCCGCATCCCATGGCTTGAAGGCACGGCGCTGGTGCTCTGCGACATGCTCGACCATCACACTCACAAGGAAGTGCCGCATTCGCCGCGCGCCATCCTCAAGCGCCAGATCGCTCGCCTGGAGGCCATGGGCCTCAAAGCCTACATGGCGACCGAACTCGAATTCTTCCTGTTCGACCAAAGCTATGCCGCTGCGCGCGAAAGCGGCTACCGCGATCTGAAGCTGGTCAGCGGTTACAACGAGGACTACCACATCTTCCAGACGACCAAGGAAGAGGATGTGATGCGGGCGATCCGCAACGGCCTGCAGGGTGCCGGCATTCCGGTTGAAAATTCCAAGGGCGAAGCGTCCGCCGGCCAGGAGGAAATCAACGTCCGCTACGCCGATGCGCTGACGATGGCCGACCGCCATGCGATCATCAAGAATGGCTGCAAGGAAATCGCCTGGTCACGCGGCAAGGCGATCACCTTCCTCGCCAAGTGGAACTACCATGCCGCCGGCTCGTCGTCCCACATCCACCAGTCGCTCTGGAGCCTGGACGGCAAGACGTCGCAGTTCTTCGACAAGGAGGCGAAATACGGCATGTCGGCCACGATGCGCCAATACGTCGCCGGCCTTCTGACGCATGCAAGCGAGATCACCTATTTCCTTGCGCCCTACATCAACTCGTACAAGCGCTTCATGGCGGGAACCTTCGCACCGACCAAGGCCGTCTGGAGCAAGGACAACCGCACCGCCGGATACCGGCTCTGCGGCGAGGGCACCAAGGCAATCCGCATCGAATGCCGTGTGGGCGGCTCCGATCTCAATCCCTATCTTGCCATGGCAGCCCTGATCGCCGCCGGCATTGCCGGCATCGAGGGCAAGCTGGAACTGGAAGCCCCGTTCGTCGGCGACGCCTATGGCGGTAAGAATATCCGCGAAATCCCCGGCACGCTGCGCGATGCGACGCGGGCCATGAACTCCTCGAAGATGCTGCTGGACGCCTTCGGCGAGGACGTCATCGAGCATTACACCCGCGCC
The DNA here is from genome assembly GCF_964254145.1 of Pararhizobium sp. LjRoot235. Taxonomy (NCBI): domain Bacteria; kingdom Pseudomonadati; phylum Pseudomonadota; class Alphaproteobacteria; order Hyphomicrobiales; family Rhizobiaceae; genus Pararhizobium; species Pararhizobium sp. LjRoot235. The sequence goes on from NZ_CAXUSP020000001.1 coordinate 1,806,868, forward strand.
GCCGAATGGGAGCAGGAGGAATATGATCGCCGCGTGACGGATTGGGAAGTTGCGCGCGGGTTTGAGAGGGCGTGATTCTGTCGCAACAGTTGTGAAAATTGTTGCTTTTTTATGCGTTTTTGCGATTATTGCTGCAGCCTTGTTGCGGTATTCGAAGAGTGCAGATGATCGACAGCGGATGGTTCAATCAGAAGCTCATTGAGAAAGGCGCGTCAGCTAGTGACCTGGCCCGTTTTCTCGGCGTCGACCGGAGCGCTGTATCGCGAATGCTGAAGGGACAACGAAAGATGAGTGCGGAAGAGCAGGACCTGATCGCTGACTATCTTGGCGCCAGCCTCTTGGAGGTCGCGGCCCGCAGGCGTGGCGAGTTGACGGGTTTTGCTGAGAGCAAGCAGGAAGGCTATGTCCATGACCCGGCAAATGGAAGGGGTGCTTTAGCCAAGGCCGGGCGGCGTGATACGGCCAGTGGGGACGCTCGCTCATTGCCCGTGCATCCTGCTTTCGGCTGCATGGCGGGAACAATGACCATACCGGACGATCTGGATTTGACGGCGCCGATTGACGTTGAGTGGAGCGACAAACTTTATAATGAGTGACGGACTTCTGCTCGATACCTGCGCGATCATCTGGATGGCAAATAAGAGATGGATGTCGCAGGCATCAATGGATGCATTTAGGGCGTTGTCGATTAACGGCGGTGCGCTCTGTGTGTCAGCCATGTCTGCCTGGGAAATTGGAATGCTGATATCGCGCGGCAGACTATCGGCCACGAAAGATGCGCTGCCATGGTTTGAGGATTTCGTGACGGCCGGCGATATAGTGGTCCATGCTGCGACACCCGCTGTCCTGATCGGCGCCGCTTACCTTCCCGAGCCGCTGCACCGGGATCCTATGGATCGGATACTCATCGCCACCGCGCGTGAGCACGATCTCACCGTAATCACACGCGACCGGGCCATTCTTGAATACGGCGCGGCCGGACACGTTAGAACGCTCGCTTGCTGAGCCTTTGGAGTCGAATTATGAGTATGATCCAATGTATTTCCCCGGTGAACGGGGAGGTTTATGCGGAACGCCCCGCTGTCGATGCGGCCACCGCTGCGGCTGCGGTAGCCCGCGCGCGGGCGGCTCAGAAGAGCTGGGCGAAACGGCCGATCGAAGATCGGGTCAAGCTCGTGCTGGCCGGTGTTGCGCGGCTGAACGAGATGGTTGACGAGGTCGTGCCTGAACTCGCCTGGCAGATGGGGCGGCCGGTGCGCTACGGCGGCGAGTTCCGCGGCTTCAACGAGCGGTCGAACTATGTTGCCTCGATCGCTGCCGACGCGCTGGCACCGATCGTCGTCGAGAACAGCGCCAGCTTCGAGCGTCGCATCGAGCGTGCCGCCCACGGTGTCGTCTTCGTCATCGCGCCGTGGAACTATCCTTACATGACGGCGATCAACACGGTGGCGCCGGCGCTGATGGCCGGCAATACCGTTATCCTCAAGCATGCGAGCCAGACGATCCTCGTCGGCGAACGCATGGTGCGCGCCTTCGTCGAGGCCGGCGTTCCGGAGGATGTCTTCCAGAACATCTTCCTCGACCATTCCACCACCTCGGCGCTGATTGCGGCCAAGAGCTTCGATTTCATCAATTTCACCGGCTCCGTCGAAGGTGGCCGATCGATCGAGCGGGCCGCTGCCGGTACGTTCACGGGTCTCGGCCTCGAACTTGGCGGCAAGGATCCGGGCTATGTCATGGAGGACGCCGATCTCGACGCTGCTGTCGATACGCTGATGGACGGCGCGATGTTCAATTCCGGGCAATGCTGCTGCGGCATCGAGCGCATCTATGTGAATGAGAACCTTTACGACGATTTCGTCGAAAAGGCCGTCGCCTTTGCCTCCGCCTACACGCTCGGCAACCCGCTCGAACAGGAAACCTCGCTCGGCCCGATGGCGCATAAGCGGTTTGCCGCAGAAGTCCGCGCCCAGACGGCCGAGGCTGTTGCCAAGGGCGCCAAAGCGCTGGTCGATCCGAAGCTGTTCCCGCAGGGCGATGGCGGTGCCTATCTTGCGCCGCAGGTGCTTGTCGATGTCGATCACTCCATGAAGGTGATGACGGAAGAAAGCTTCGGCCCGGTTGTCGGCATCATGAAGGTGAAGAACGACGCAGAAGCGCTGGCTTTGATGAACGACTGCAAATACGGGCTTACCGTGTCGCTGTGGACGAAGGATGCCGAACGCGCGGCCCGGATCGGCAACGATCTCGAAACCGGCACCGTCTTCATGAACCGCGCCGATTATCTCGATCCGGCGCTCTGCTGGACCGGCGTCAAGGAAACGGGCCGCGGCGGCTCGCTTTCCGTCATCGGTTTCCAGAACCTGACCCGTCCGAAATCCTATCATCTGAAGAAAGCCTAAGCGATGTCCATCACAGCCAACTGGAGCTATCCGACCGCCATCAAGTTCGGGGCGGGGCGGATCAAGGAACTTGCCGGTCATTGCAAGGCACTCGGAATCAAGAAGCCTTTGTTGATCACCGATCGCGGCCTCGCGCCGATGCCGATCACCCAGAACGCACTCGATATCCTCGATGCCGCCGGTCTCGGCCGGGCTCTTTTCAGCGACGTCGATTCCAACCCGACCGACAGCAACCTCGCGGCCGGCGTCAAGGCCTTCAAGGACGGCGGCCATGACGGCGTGATCGCCTTCGGCGGCGGCTCCGGCCTCGATCTCGGCAAATGCGTCGCCTTCATGGCCGGGCAGACGCGGCCGGTCTGGGATTTCGAGGATATCGGCGACTGGTGGACGCGCGCCAGCGTCGAGGGCATCGCCCCGATCATCGCCGTGCCGACGACGGCCGGTACCGGCTCCGAAGTCGGCCGCGCTTCGGTTATCACCAATTCAGAGACGCACACGAAGAAGGTCATCTTCCATCCGAAGTTTCTGCCGGCAGTGACCATCTGTGACCCGGAACTGACGGTCGGCATGCCGAAGATCATCACTGCCGGCACCGGAATGGATGCGTTTGCCCATTGCCTGGAAGCCTATTCCTCGCCGTTCTATCATCCGATGTCGGCCGGTATCGCGCTCGAAGGCCTGCGGCTGGTCAAGGAATATTTGCCGCGCGCCTACAAGGACGGGAGGGATATCGAGGCCCGCGCCCACATGATGAGCGCCGCTGCCATGGGTGCCGTCGCCTTTCAGAAGGGGCTCGGCGCCATCCATTCGCTGTCGCATCCGGTTGGCGCGATCTACAACACCCACCACGGCATGACCAATGCCGTCGTCATGCCGCCGGTGCTGCGCTTCAACCGCCCGGCCATTAAGGACAAGATCGGCATGGCTGCCGCCTATCTCGGTATTTCCGGCGGCTTCGACGGTTTCTATGACTACGTCCTGAAGCTGCGCGAAGAACTGGGCGTGCCGGACAAGCTGTCGGCGCTTGGCGTCGGCACGGATCGGATCGACGAAATGGCTGCAATGGCGATCGTCGATCCGACAGCAGGCGGCAATCCGGTCGAGCTAACTCTTGAGGCTGCCAAGCAACTCTTCAAAGAGTGCATCTGACCGGAGGCGCGGCGCCTTTTTTCAAACGGCGTCCTGATCTGCAATCATCATTTGAACGGAGCGATCCCGGCGGTCGCTCCGTTTTTTGTTTCCCGGCTAATGATTGTTTGCCGTTCTTTAACCCTGATTTGCAAGGCTGTAAGGCAATGAACGCCCTTCCATGAAGGGCATGGCGATGGCGGTTTGAGCGTGCCGACGGAAGTGAGATGACAGTAATATCAATCGCGAATGCCAAGGGGGGAACCGGCAAGACGACGGTGGCGTTGCTTCTGGCCATGGAGTTTGCGCAAGCGGGCGGCAAGGTTGTCATTTTCGATTGCGACCCTCTGGCGTTCGCAGCCAAGTGGCACGGGTTGCCCGGCGTGGTAGAGGGAATAGCCGTCGTGACCGGTGTGACCTTCGCCAATCTCGGTGCCAATCTGCGGGCTCAAAGCGGCCAGGCAAGCCACGTCATCATCGACCTGTCCGGAGCGCGCGACGCGCTGATCGCCTTAGCCGCCGGTCTTTCCGACCTCGTGCTCATTCCAGTGCAGGGCTGCGCCATGGATGCGCAGGGCGCCGCGCACGTGCTCGATATCATCGGACAGGTGGCAAACAATGCGCATAGCCGCATCAATCATGCCGTGGTCCTGACCCGCGTCAGCTCTTTCGTCACCACGCGCGCCATCCGAAGCGTCAAGGCGTTGCTCGCCAAGCGCAACGTGGTATTGCTCGACACCCCCATCATCGAGCGTAGCGTTTATCGCGACATGTTTGAACATGGCGGCACGCTCTATACGATCGACGAAACCAAGGTCAGCAATCTCGCCAAGGCTCGGCGAGACATGCAAGGCCTGGCGACGGAGGTCCTGCACCTTGTCTGCGGACGGCCGCATCTGCAATCGAGCGGTTCCCTTGCGCGTATCTGCTACAAGGCGCCAGACCGCATCCCGCAATCAGAAGGCCTTGCCGAGCATTCGCCGGTGGCGCGCGCGGCTCTATCCTTCGAGCGCGACGCGATGCCTGCTTCGGCCGGCATCGTTAATTCTAACGAGGGGCGTGTTTAGATTTTCTTAACCACGATCTGAAAGGTTTGATTAACCGGAGCGCGATGGATCTTGCGCTTTTCGGAGAGCCATGCCGGGGCTCGGACGCTTTTTCAGACAGGGACAGCAATGCCAGTCATCACATTTGCAAATACCAAGGGCGGCGCGGGCAAGACGACTGCCGCGCTTATCCTCGCGACGGAACTTGCACGCAACGGCGCACGCGTCACCATTCTCGATGCCGATCCCCAGCACTGGATTTCCCACTGGCATGAGATTTCGGGAAAGGTCGCGAACATCGAGGTCATTTCGCATGTGACGATGGCGTCGCTGCAGACGCATATTCGCGAAAACAGGGCCAGGACCGACTATTTCGTCATCGACCTCGCCGGCGCCCGCAACACGCTGATGGCCACCGCGATCGGTCTGTCCGACCATGTGATGATCCCGATCCAGGGCTGTGCGATGGACGCCAAAGGCGGCGCCCAGGTGCTTGAACTGCTCTGTCAGCTGCAAGAAAAGGCCGGCATCCGGATCAATCATTCCGTCGTCCTGACGCGCGTCAACTCGCTGGTAACGACACGGGCCCTGCAGGTTGTGAAGCAGCTGCTGGCCGAGCGTTCCGTTCCGGTGCTCAATACGCCGATCATCGAACGCGCTGCCTTCCGCGATATCTTCGACTGTGGCGGCACGCTGCAAGCGATGGACCCGGGCAAGGTCAGCAATCTCGACAAGGCCTGCGAAAACGCCCGCGCCTTCGGCGAGGAAGTGCGCAAGCTCGTTCCACTTCGTTCGTTCAACCCGGTCCGCCGGGCGGCCTGATCGTACCACTGCAAATGAAAAGCCGTGCGGAGCGACCCGAGCGCCTTCACGTTCAGATTTCAAAAGCGGCGGTCGATGAAGTGCTTGGCCTGTGCGCCGGCGTGATAGAACGCCGATTTGATGCCGCGCCATGGATCGGGCGTCAGCGGCGTTTCGGCAAGCGGCAGGGCATTCGCCTCCCCGGTCACGTAATTGGCTAGCGCCCGGCCGAAGACCGTGCCCGGCGCGATGCCGCGACCGTTATAACCGCTGATCGAAAAGACGTTCGGCGCCATCACATGCATCTGCGGCAGGTGGTTGGTGGTCATGCCGATGCGGCCGTCCCACCAGTATTCGAGCCGGACGTCGCCGATCAGCGGGAAAAGCTTGCGCAACGACCGCTTGACGAAAGCCCGGTGCGTTCCCTTCGCAACGGCGTCCAGCCCGCCGATGCTGCCGAAGATCATGCGGTTCTGCTGGTCCATGCGGAACGACGTCATCACCAGGCCGGTGTCCCAGCAGCCCTGGCGCTCCGGCAGGATGCTGCGGGCGATGTTGTCGCTGAGCGGCTGGGTCGCGAACTGGAAAAAGGGCAGGATGGTCAGTTCTTCCGTATGGGCCGACCAGGGCGTGCGCTCGATGAGCTTGCCATAGGCATTGGTGGCAAGGATCACGTTTTTTGCCGTGACCGAGCCGCCCGGCATCGTTAACTTCCAGACATCGCCCTTGCGTTCGGCGGACAGAAGCGGCGTTTCCGTATAGATTTCAGCACCGGCTGCGAGGGCTGCGCGGGCAAGGCCGCGGGCATAGGCGAGCGGCTGGATCGTACCGGCGCGCCGGTCGAGCAGGGCGCCGGCGAACCCTTCAGCGCCGGTCAGCGCCTTGGCGCGCTCGGCGGACAACACCTCGACGGGAGCGCCCAATTTCTTCCATTGTGCTTCCCGATCCCTGAGTTCCGTCAGGCCCTCGGCGCCGACCGCCATATGCAGAGTGCCGTTACGCACGGCCTCGCATTGGATATCGTGCTTGGTGACCAGGTCATAGACCACGGACGGTCCAGCGCCGAGCTCGGTCAGCAGGCGCTTGCCGGCTTCGGCACCAAGCGTCGCGATGAGATCGTCGGGCTTCGTCCACATGCCGGCATTGACGAGGCCGACATTGCGGCCGGAACCGCCGAAGCCAATCATCTTCGCCTCTGCGACGGCAACCGTCACGCCCTTTTCGGCTAGGTGCAGGGCCGCCGAAAGACCCGTGAAGCCGCCGCCGATCACCGCGACATCGACGACGATATCGCTGGCAAGCGGCTGGGTTTCCGGAGCCGCGGGCGCCGTGGCATGCCAGAGGTTGGGAAGGGAGCGTTCGGCGGCCATCACGGCATTCCTCGTCTGTCGGAATTGAACTTATTTTCTTCCGACAGATAGAGCATTGCTGCAATGTTTTTTAATGACAAAACATGATGAGGTCATGAAGCGAAGAGCTGTGGGGGAGAAGCCTTAGACAGTTGGGGCCGCGGTGCTTCCAAGCTATGCACCGCGGCCCCGATTTCCATCTTCCCGAATGTGTCCCAATACTCCCCTGGCCGGGCGCATGACTACGCCCGGTGAATGTCTTGGTGCTGAAAGCGCCAAGCGCGCTGCGGTATGCCCCTCAGCCCGCGGCACCCCTTATTTTTAACAGTTTTTTTGCGTCCTCACTCCCCCAAATGGGGGATGCCGCGCATTTTTTTAGTCGAGGAATTCGACGGTGGTTCCGACACTGACCATCTTGGCGAGTTCGGTTGCGTCCCAGTTGGTCAGGCGTACGCAGCCATGGCTCTGGGTCTTGCCGATCTTTGACGGTTCCGGTGTGCCGTGAATGCCATAGGTCGGTTTCGACAGGGCGATCCAGATCGTGCCGACGGGGCCGTTCGGACCGGGCTGCAAGGTCAATATCTGGTCGTTCTCACCCTGCTTGAAGTTGATCTTCGGATTGTAGGTATAGCCGGGATCGAATGCGATGCGATCGACCTGCACCGTACCCGACGGAGATGGCGTATCGGACGAACCGATCGTTGCGGGGTAGGCGGCGATCAGCGTGCCGCCCTCATCATAGGCGAAGACCTGTTTGCGGTACTTGTCGGCGACGATGCGGGAAACCTTGCCCTTCTTCATGTCACCGGGGTTGATCACCTTGATGATCGTGCCGGGGATAGTGAAATCGGCGCCGGGATTCAACTCCCGCAGATAGGCTTCGTCCATGTGGAACTTTTCGCCGAGCATTTCCGTCGTCGAGGTGAAGGACAGATGCGGCAGAGCAGCCTTGTGGGCGTAGTCTTCCGGAATGGAGGCGACATAGGGGCCGGCGGCATCCGCAGCCGTGATCGTATAGGTGGTGATTGGCAGCCCGCCGGAGAAGCGCAGCCGTTCCATGATGTCATCGGTATTGTTCGGGTCGAGCGTCTCGCCGGTCGCCTGCTGCCAGGCCTCGATGGCCTTGGTAACGTTCGAGCCGCTCCTGCCGTCGATTACGCCCGGAGAAAATCCTTCGCGATCGAGAAACACTTGCAGGGCGGTGATTTCGGCGCTGGATTTCTTGGTGATCTGCGCGGCGGGAGGCAGGGTCTGGCGTTCCTCCCGCGGTAGAGCTTCCATGTCGTTTTCGTCCGGGAGCGCCGAATACTCGTCCGGCAGTTCCTGGCGCTCGACACTTGGCGGCGTCGCATCGCGGTAATCTGGGACGGAGCCGGTCACGGCGCCAGGCTCTGAGAAGCCTTGTTCGGGATATCCCTCTCCGAAAAACCCGAAGCCCTGATCGGCGTAGTCGTCATGGCTCATCTCGCGGCTGCGCATTTCGTTACGCTGTCTGCCACTGCCCATCACGGTCGCCACCACATTGCCCCAGGAATCGACCAGAACGGTGCGGCCGCGGCGGTCACGCATCATCTGCACATCGCCCGATTCGGGCAGGTAATCGAGAATTTCGCCCTGTGGCGTAACCAGAACCGCATCGGCCGGCAAACGGCCGAAGCTGTCCTGCGCCTTTGCCGCAGAGGCAAGTGCGAGCACGTTGGCGGCAGCGAGGAGGGCAATTCCGGCTCTGGAAACGAACGTCACGATGAAACCTTTAATCTGGCGGTTGTGTTCGGGGCCTACAAATCAAATGGGACGGTAATATGAATAAACTGAATTCATCATGAACAGTTCCCTAAAATCCATTTAATTCGGTGGGTTGCGCGTTTCAAGCGGCAGATTTGGCGCTTTCTTTGATTTAGATTTCCCGGGCTGATTGTCGGCGGTTCACACCGACTCACGCTCATGGGGGAGATGTTCGATGCCGCTCACCATGTTTGGCCGGGACGGGGAAGGCGAATTCCAGATCCTGCTCGACCGTCGGTCGGCGCTGGATATCGGTGCCTTCGTCGTCGACGGCGTCGATATTTCGCCGGGCACGGCGATCCCCTCGGACGGCGACCGGCGCATCGACCATGCGCTGCGGGGCTTCCTTTTCACCTGCGGCCCGGACCATATCCGCCATCCGGAACCAGTCGAGGGTTTTAAGGACGGGCGGAGGTTTCCGTTGCATGGTTCGCTTTGCGGCACGCCGGTGCGGCGGACCGAGATGTCCGCACCGGACGAGCCGCTCTGCTGTCTTGCCGAAACCGAGGTTCCGCTTGCCAATGGCGGGACGGCGCTGGTGTCGCGGCGCTGGGCGATCAGCACGGATGAATCACAGGTTCTGCTGTCGGACCGGGTTACCAATACGGGTGCCAAACCATTCGCCCCGATGCTGATGTATCATGTCAACATCGGTGGCCGGATGCTTGGCGACGACACGTATATTGCCGGGACAATGTTCGGCAACGAGCGATGGCCATGGCGGTTCGGCGATGGCGAAAGCGCACACTTCTGTCTGCCGGCCGCGCCAACGGCCATAGACGGTTGGGCGCAGGTGAGCCTTGGTCCATTCGAGGCCTTGTCCGGCCGCACGCTGATCGTCCGGTTTTCGACGGCAACCCTGCCGTTCCTCCAGATGTGGCGATGCCAGCGCGGCCCGGCCGACGTCATCAGCATCGAACCGGTGTCCCACCGGATTGCCAAACGGACCGATCTTGCTGCTGCGGGGGAGATGCCTATGCTCGCACCGGGAGAAACGGTGGATTATACACTGGCGTTCCAGATCCGCTGAAACCGGCTTTCCGATTGACGCCTTGCGCTGCCAGTCTTACATCAGTCCGGACACCATTTTCAGGAAGGTTTTCCCATGGACATTCGCCAGATCAATGATGAATATTCGGTCACCGGACAGATTTCCGTCGAAGACCTCGATGCGATCAAGGCGATGGGATTCAAGTCCATCGTCTGCCACCGCCCGGACTTCGAGCAGCCGGACCAGCCGCAGTTCGATGTCATCGCCGCCCGTGCCAAGGAACTCGGCCTCGACATCACCCATATTCCGGTCGGCCCGATGGGCGTGACGGCAGACGCCGTGCGCGACATGGTCGATGCGCTGGATACGTTCGAACGGCCGATGCTCGGCTATTGCCGCTCCGGCGCCCGCTCGACCAATGTGTATCAGCAGACCCAGCACATTCGCGGCTGAGAGTTTTTACCAACGGCGCGCTTTTTTGAGCGCGCCGTTCGCGCCTCCTGAAGCCTAACCATTCCTGATCTGGCTCAACGTCCGCGTTGGCGTGATAGCCTCGGGATCAAGCCGGATCTCGATGATCGACGGTTTGCCGCTCTGCCGGGCACGCTCGAAAGCGCCGGCAAACTCCTCCGTCTTTTCCACCAGTTCGCCATGGCCGCCATAGGCGCGGGCGAAGGCTCCAAAGTCCGGATTGGTGAGATCGGTTCCGCTCACCCGGCCCGGATAGTCCCGCTCCTGATGCATGCGGATGGTACCGTAGATGCCGTTGTTGATCACCAGCGTAATGATCGGCAGGTTATAGCGCACGGCGGTCGCGAATTCCTGTCCGTGCATCAGGAAGCAGCCGTCACCGGCAAAGCAGATCACCTCGCGTTCAGGAAAGAGATGTTTTGCAGCAACAGCCGCAGGCAGGCCGTAACCCATCGAACCTGATGTTGGAGCCGCCTGGGTGTTGAAGCGGCGGAAGCGGTGGAAGCGGTGCAGCCAGGTCGCATAGTTGCCCGCGCCGTTGGTGAAGATCGTATCCTCGGCCGTATTCGCCTCGATGTACTGCATGATCGGCCCCATCTGCACATCGCCAGGGCCAGTTTCCGGTGGGGTGGACCAGGTCAGATAGGCTTGGTGCATCGCTGTAGTACGATCGCGCCACAGCTGCTGCGCAACGGCGGGCTTCAAGTCGTCCAAGGCAGCCGTTAAATCGGCGGGCGCCGCCGCAATTGCCAGATCCGGGCGGTAGACACGGCCGAGTTCGCCGGGATCGGGATGCACATGCACCAGCGTCTGGCGCGGGTAGGGCACATCAAGCAGCGTGTAGCCCGAGGAGGGCATTTCGGAGAAGCGGCCGCCGATCAGGAGCAAAAGATCCGACTCACGGATTTCCTTGGCGAGTGCCGGATTGATGCCGATGCCGACGTCTCCGGCATAGTTCGGATGCAGATGGTCAAACAGCATCTGGCGGCGGAAGGAGCAGCCGACCGGCAGATCGAACCGCTCCGCGAAGGCCTGGAACTGCCGGATGGCTCGCTCGCTCCAGCGCGTGCCGCCGAGAATGGCGATCGGCCGCTCGGCTTTTGCCAGCAGGCCTTCGAGCGCCTTGATCTGCCCGGGGCCGGGATGGCTTTCAACCGGTTGATAGGGTTTGGCCGCTGGAGCCTCGGTCCTCTCGGTCAGCATGTCCTCCGGCAAGGTCAGCACCACCGGACCGGGGCGGCCGGAGGTTGCGACCGAGAAGGCGCGGGTGACGAATTCCGGAATGCGGGCTGCGTCATCGATCTCGCCGACCCACTTGGCGATTTCGGTAAAGGCGCGGCGGTACTCGATTTCCTGAAAGGCCTCGCGCTCGCGGGCATCGCGCTGCACCTGGCCGATGAACAGGATCATCGGGATCGAATCCTGGCGGGAGATATGCAGGCCGGCCGATGCGTTCATCGCACCCGGACCGCGGGTCACCATGCAGATGCCAGGTTCGCCCGTGAGGCGGCCCCAGGCATCCGCCATCATCGCCGCGCCGCCCTCCTGACGGCAGACCACGACGTCTATTTCGGTGTCATAAAGGGCGTCGAGCACCGCGAGGTAGCTTTCTCCCGGCACGCAGGAGATCCGCTTGACGCCGTTCGCCCTCAACGCCTCTACGATCAACTCCCCGCCTGTCTTCATGTCCGCTCCTCCCAAAGCCTTGTGAAAACTATTTTGTCAGATTGCAGGCGACATCGGCGCCACACTGGCGCTGTTGTTGATCCTGCGTTCGCGCCAGATGATTTAGGGGCCGGACGCGATGATGATCGCGCCGATTGCCGGCTTTGCAAGAAATATTGCTCATGCCATGCCTTCGTTATGTCCGCTGTTCCACAACAGTGAGGCACCAGCTGGCAAAATCCCGCATGGCGCTTTCGCGTTCCGTTTCATTCAGCGTTTCGTGACGCATCGCCGGATAGACGACCGTCGTCACGCGTTTCAGTCCCGCCGCCTGCATGCGCCTGGCCAGCCACTTGATTTCCCGGGCACCGTTGGTGGCCGGATCCTCGCCGCCACCGACGAGATGCATTGGCAGGTTGGGGGGGAGGCGTCGCAATCGATCGCGCCGCGCGCCCAGGAATGTCAGGTCAAACAGGTCGATCCACAGCGAGACGCTGGCATCGAAACCGCAGAGAGGATCGTCCACATATTTCTGAACTTCAAAGGCATCATGCGACAGCCAGTCGAAATCGGTCTTGCGGTCCTTGATGGACCGGCCCCAGGCGTCGAAGGTGAGTTTCGATAGAAGGCGGCTCGGCACGTCCGACCCCTTCAGCATCTTTTCGGCGGCGAGAATGACCTGTGCGGCACGTCCGGCAAGGCCCGGATTGAAGTTCGAGTTCCACACCGCCAACCCATCATAGAGCCCGGGATCGCTCTCTGCCGCGTTGAGCGCGATCAGCCCGCCCATGGAATGACCGAACAGGATAACGGGAAGGCCGGGATGATTGGCGGCTGCCATGTCGCGCATTGCCTTGACGTCGCACAGCACCTTGTCTGCGCCTTGCCGGTGCGCATACCGGCCAAGCGGCGCATCTCCGGCCTTGGTTGCGCCATGTCCGCGATGATCGTGCGCATAGACGTGAAAGCCGTGGCCGGCCATGAACTCGGCGAAACGGGTGTAGCGGGCGGTATGTTCGGCTAGGCCGTGGCTGACGATCAGTATGCCTCTTTCCGGGCGAGCAGCCGGCTGACGCCGCCAGACGAGGGAAGCACCGCTCGGGCTTTGCAACGTTTCGACCTTGGCAAACACGCCAACCCTCCCAGGCGAAGTTCCTGCACGTCCCTGCTATCAACTTGATTTGTCGGCGAAAGGCAATCTCCGCTTGGTGTCCGTTTCGCATCAGGTCAGGAAATATTGGTCGGATAAGGATTATAGGTTGCATTTTTCCCGTTTTAGTCTCTAATTGATCTTGTTTTGTTCTATTTTCAGGAGGGGCTTTCATGCAAGCGAATATCTTTATGCCATTTCTGCGCCGTCTGGCTCTTGCCGTCCTAGCCGCTATGGCCGCGTCCCCGGTATTGGCCGATGAAGAGCCGGCGGCACCGAAAGGAAAGACCGAGTATATTCTCGCCGTCAGCTGGCAGCCGGGATTTTGCGAGACGCGACCAAAGCGGAAGGAATGCGTTGGCCAGACCGCCGAACGCTACGATGCGACGCATTTTTCCCTGCATGGTCTCTGGCCGGTGAAGAAGAGTTACTGTGGCGTCGCGGCGGATGTTCGGGCGCGTGACAAGAAGGGCGACTGGCTGGAACTGCCGCAGCTGGCGATGGCCGAAGAAACGGCGGCGAAGCTGTTGATCGCCATGCCGGGAACCCAGTCGGGTCTCGACCGGCATCAATGGCTGCGCAGCGGCACCTGCCAGGGCGGCACGGCGCAGGACTATTTTGCCATCCAGCTCCATCTTCTCGACGAACTCAACGGCTCGGCGGTGCGAAGCCTGTTCGCCGGTCGCCTCGGACAGGAGATAACGGAGGGCGAGATCAAGCAGGCGTTCGACGCGAGTTTTGGAAAGGGGGCCGGCGGCCGGGTGCGGATGCGTTGCCAGAAGGCGGGTGAGCGTAGCGTCATCACGGGGTTGACGATCGGGCTTTCGGGCGATGTCTCGGCCGGGGCTCGCCTGTCACCGCTGATCCTTGCTGCCGGAGATACCGATTTCAAATGCGGCAGGGGGATTGTCGATGCTGCCGGGCTTTAGTGAATGGCTGAGTTAAAGCCGGTTTCTTCATTGCTCCGTCGGGATAATTCGCCTACATAGCGGGCAAAATCCCATTCCGTCGGAGCAGTCTCTTTATGGCACGTCAATTCATCTATCATATGTCCGGGCTGAACAAGTCCTACGGCACCAAGAAGGTGCTGGAGAATGTCAATCTGTCGTTTTACCCGGACGCCAAGATCGGTATCCTCGGCCCGAACGGCTCCGGCAAGTCGACTGTGCTGCGTATCATGGCCGGGCTCGACAAGGATTTTACCGGGGAAGCCTGGGTCGCCGAGGGTGCGACCGTCGGTTATCTGGCGCAGGAGCCGCAGCTCGACCCGAACAAGACGGCCATGGAAAACGTCATGGAAGGCGTGGCCGACAAGACGGCCATCATCGAGCGCTACAACGAACTGATGATGAACTATTCCGACGAGACGGCGGACGAGGGCGCGCGCCTTCAGGACATCATCGATGGCCAGAACCTGTGGGATCTGGAAAACCAGGTCGAGATGGCGATGGACGCGCTGCGCTGCCCGCCCGGCGATGCCGACGTGACGAGCCTTTCGGGTGGTGAGCGCCGCCGTCTGGCGCTCTGCAAGCTCCTGCTCTCCAAGCCGGATCTGCTTTTGCTCGACGAACCGACCAACCATCTCGACGCCGAAACCATCGGCTGGCTGGAAAACCATCTGCGCCAGTATCCGGGCGCCGTGATGATGATCACCCACGACCGCTACTTCCTCGACAACGTGACGGGCTGGATCCTCGAACTCGATCGCGGTCGCAGCATTCCCTACGAGGGCAACTATTCGGCCTACCTGCTCGCCAAGGCCAAGCGCATGGAGCAGGAAAACCGCGAGGACGCCTCCCGCCGCAAGGCGATCAACCGCGAGCAGGAATGGATCGCTTCCAGCCCGAAGGCCCGTCAGGCCAAGTCGAAGGCGCGTATCAAGGCCTATGACGAACTGGTTGATGCCGCTGATAAAATGCGTCTCGGCGATGCCCAGATCATCATTCCGATCGGCGAACGTCTTGGTCAGGTCGTCATCGAGGCCGAGAACATCACCAAGGGTTACGGCGATCGCATACTGATCGACGACCTGTCGATCAAGTTGCCGCCGGGTGGCATTGTCGGTGTCATCGGACCGAACGGCGCCGGCAAGACGACCCTGTTCCGGATGATCACCGGTCAGGAGAAGCCGGACAGTGGCAGCTTCCGGGTTGGCGATTCGGTGAAGCTTGGCTATGTCGACCAGAGCCGCGATGCGCTGGATGGCAACAAGACCGTCTGGGAAGAGATTTCCGGCGGCGCCGAAGTCATCAGGCTCGGCAAGCTCGAAATGAACTCGCGCGCCTATTGCGGCGCCTTCAACTTCAAGGGCACCGATCAGCAGCAGAAGGTTGGCAACCTCTCCGGCGGTCAGCGCAACCGCGTTCATCTTGCCAAGATGCTGAAGGCCGGCGGCAACGTGCTCCTGCTCGACGAACCGACCAACGACCTCGACACCGAAACGCTGGCGGCGCTGGAAATCGCGCTGGAAAACTTCGCCGGCTGCGCCGTGATCATCAGCCACGACCGCATGTTCCTCGACCGTCTTGCCACGCATATCCTTGCCTTCGAAGGGGACAGCCATGTCGAATGGTTCGAGGGCAACTTCGAGGATTACGAGAAGGACAAGATCCGCCGCCTTGGCCCGGAATCGGTCAATCCCAGCCGTGTCAGCTACAAGCGTCTGACCCGCTGAGTGCCGGCCGCGAGGGACCTCTCGGGCGCCTCGTAGTACCCTGTCGATCGGAAGGCGGCTCTTGTGGCCGCCTTTTCCGTTTGTGGACGTTGCCGCATGGCGTCACATTTCATCTTGCAGCACTCGCGAAAATCACATAAACATATCTTTATGTGTTGATGAGGGTGTGATGGCGAGAGAACAAGGGCTTGGACTGGACGCATTGGTGGACGTCCTGAAGGCGGCGGGAGAGCCGACGCGCATGCGTCTTCTCGCTCTGTTGGCCGCCGGCGACCTGACCGTCACCGATCTTACCGAAATTCTCGGCCAATCGCAGCCGCGAATTTCGCGCCACCTGAAACTGCTCGCCGAAGTCGCGCTGATCGATCGTTACCAGGAGGGCGCCTGGGCCTATTTTCGTCTGAGAGGCGAGGGCGCGGGCGTCGCGCTGGTACGTGATCTGCTCGCCGCTTCCGACGTCTCGGATGCGGTGTTGACGCGCGATGCAGAAAGGCTGATGGCGCTGAAACAGGCGCGCTCGGAGAAGGCGCAGGCCTATTTCAGTCGCAACGCCGCCGAATGGGACGAATTGCGCCGCCTGCATGTCAGTGAGGCGGACGTCGAGGCTGCGCTGAAAAAGGTCGTCGGCACTGAACCGGTCGATGGGCTGCTTGATCTCGGCACAGGCACCGGGCGTATTCTGCAACTGTTCGAGGGGCTCTACCGGCGCGGCGTCGGCGTCGATGCCAGCCGTGACATGTTGGCCGTTGCCCGCGCCAATCTGGATCGGGCCGGCATCACCAAGGCATCGATCCGGCATGGCGATATCTTCAACCTGCCGCTGGACGGGCGCCAGTTCGATCTGGTGACCATTCATCAGGTCCTGCACTTCCTGCAGCAGCCGGAGGCGGCGATTGTGGAGGCTGCCCGCATGCTGTCGCCCGGCGGCCGGCTGGCGATCATCGATCTCGCCCCGCACGCGCTGGAATATCTGCGCGATGATCATGCCCATATGCGTCTCGGCTTTTCACGCCAGACCATGGCGGAATGGCTGGAGAAGGCCGGGCTCAGTGTCGAAGAGGTCGTCGATCTTGCTCCGGAAAAGGACCGAGACCGGCAATTGACGGTGACCATATGGCTTGCCCGAGACCAGCGGCAGGCCGCCGCTGCCGATTTATCCGCGGGCGGCAAGGCCCTAGCCTATGCCGGGAGGACCTGACATGCCGATACACACCCTTTACCCGGCCGAACGCGGCAATCTGAGCCTCTCCTTCGAATATTTCCCGCCGAAGAATGACGAGATGGAAACGCAGCTGTTCCAGACTGTCGAGGATCTCGCCGCCTTCAACCCGGCGTTCGTGACGATGACCTATGGCGCGGGCGGTTCCACCAAGGCGCGCTCCCTGACGGCCGTGCGGCGGATGATCCACGACGGTTTTCCGAACACGGCCGCACATCTGACCTGCGTCGGAGCGGCCAAGGAAGAGGTGGATGCGATTGTCAGCGAGTTCATTGATGGCGGCGTGCGGCATTTCGTGGCGTTGCGTGGCGACCCGCAGGGCGGGATCGGCGCCCGCTACGAGCCCTTTCCGGACGGTTATGAAAACGCGGCTGCTCTGGTCGCGGCGATCAGGGCAAGAGGCGATTTCGAGATTTCCGTTTCCGCCTATCCGGAAAAGCATCCCGAAAGCTCCGACGTCGCCGCCGATATCGATATGCTCAAGCGCAAGGTCGATAACGGCGCAACGCGGGCGCTTACCCAGTTCTTCTTCGACAACAATGATTTCGAGCGCTACCTCGAACGCGTGCGGCGCGCCGGCATCACGATTCCCGTCGTTCCGGGTATCCTGCCGATCAACAACCTGGCGCAGGTCAGCAAATTTGCCGGGCTGTGCGGGGCGCGGGTTCCGGAGGCGATCGTCACCCGACTGATCCATCTCGACGAGAGCCCGTTGGAACGCTTCAAGGAAGCGACCCACATCGCTGCTGAGCAGATCGTCGATCTCGCCCGGCGCGGTATCCGTGATTTCCATGTCTACACGATGAACCGGTCGCCGCTCGTCGCCGCCGTCTGCGATCTCGTCGGATTCCAGCGGGACACGTCCGCGGCCATTCCGTCTCGTGCGGCGGGCGCGGCGGCCTAATCGGCTTCTCGTCGCTGCCGGCGGCGTTGAGGCCACTTCTGGCCGAAACCGAAGATCGTGGGAACCCTATGGGGTGACATGCCAACAGAAAAACCCTTGAGACCGTATGGTCTCAAGGGTTTTGATTGTCCGGCTGCCTCGCTTCGCAGTGCTCGGTAGAGCCACTAACCTGCTCGATCATGCTGCAATTGATTTACGGTATTATAGTCCTTGTTACCGATTGGACTGTTGCCTGACGTTTTCAGATGAAAAGCATGGTTGCTACGAAAACGAACGCTGCACTTATCATGAGGACATTCAACGAATGTGCTATTCCCATAACCGGCCCTCCTTGCGTTAACGCACGAAACATAGGGTGAAAATGTCACGGGTGAAAGGAAAAGTTATGCTGCGCTGCAGTGCCTGAGGCTTAAAAATTGGTTATGCACAGGATTAACATGCTGATTAAAAAACATTTTATCTGCCGCCACATTTTTTTCATAATGTCTTCGATCTGGTTAATGTAACGCACTGAAATGCGCTGTGAGTGACCGAATAGACACATTTGCGTTCCGCGCGGACAGTTCCGATTCCGGTGCCTTCAGGTTAGACGGCCAGGTAGGATACGGCCGTCGAGAACGACCAGTCCGGCGGCAATCAGCAGCATGCCGGCGATGTCTGTCGGTTCAAGCGTTTCCCGGAGGAACAGGAAACCGAGCAGGATTGCGCTTGGCGGTACCAGCAGCGTCACCAGCGAGGTGTTCGTCGCGCCGGCGCGGCTCATGATGTGGAAGAACAGGATATAGGCGTAGGCGGTGGACAGCATCGCCAGGGCCAGGACCGCTAGGACGGAGGTCAGCGGTGGTACCTGCAAGTGCCAGGGCGTGTCGATGACCACCGAGAGCGGCAGCATGATCAGCGTCGATGCGGTCAGTTGCCCGGCCGCGGTCACCGGCGCCGCCACCCCTCTGAAACGCTTGCCGTAGGTTGCGGCAAAACCGTAGCTGATTGCCGCGATGAGCGGAAAGAGCAATGCCCAGAGCGGAATGTTGCTGCCCGACGTCGTCAGCCCGGGTAGGGCGCTTGGGCCGATCAGCGCAGCCGTTCCGGCAAGGCCAAGCAGGCACCCGGTTATCTTGGCAAGGCTCAGCTTCTCGTCATGCGTCAGCGCATTGGCGATCAAGACGGTCCAGACCGGTGTCGTCGCGTTGAGGATGGCGGCGAGGCCCGCGCCGATCTGCGTCTGGCCGAGAAAGATGAAGGTATGCGGAATGGCGTTGTTGATCAGCCCCAGCAGCAAGAATTGCCGCCAGCGGGCCTGGAGTTCGCGGTAGATGCCGTAGCGGCCAAAAACATAGATGTGCAACGCGAGTGCTGCGATCGCCACCCGCAGGAGAACGAGCGTGAGGGCCGGAACATGCTGGATGGCGATGCGCGCGAAGAAGAATGAACCGCCCCAGATCAGCCCGAGCAGTGCAAGAAGCCCCCACGTGGCCAGCGTCATCCGATGCTGCAGACTATCCGTTTTTGCATGCATACGACTTGACCTTCCCCTGCCTCATTCGGAACATAGCGAGGGTTAAGGTTTTGGGCGGGATTTATCCACCCGATTCTTGAACATAGCCTCATCGACATGAAGGACGATCTGCTGGAGCCGCTGACGACACAATCCATGGCCGCTGCCGCGCATGACGGACAGGGGCTTATCTCGATCGCGATCGTCGTGGCGGTCGCAGCGCTGCTTGGGCTGGGCTTCCTCCGTTTGCGCCAGCCGCCGCTGGTCGGCTTCATCCTGGCAGGCGTCGCGCTTGGGCCAACCGGATTTGGCTTCATCTCCTCCAGCGGCAACGTCACGCTGCTAGCGGAGATGGGCGTCGTCGTCCTGTTGTTCTTTATCGGCATGGAACTCTCGATCAGGGCCTTCGTGCTCAGCCTGCGCCAGGCGCTGTTCGTCGCAGGCGGTCAGGTTATCGCCGCCATCGCGGCCGCCGGGCTGATTGCCTTGATGACCGGGGCAAGCCTGGCGGAAGGGCTGATCCTCGGTTTCGTCATCGCCATGTCCTCCACCGTCGTTGCCATGAAGATGCTCGAGGACATGGGCGAACTGCGCAGCGAAACCGGGCGGATTGCCGTCGGCGTGCTGATTGCCCAGGATATCGCGGTCGTGCCCATGCTGATCCTGGTCTCGAGCCTGGGCGGCGAGGAGGTGCGTATCGGCACGATCGCGGTCAAGATGCTGATCGCCATCGCCATCCTCGCCGCCTTGCTTTGGTGGTTCGGCCGGCACGGGAAACTCAGGATTCCGTACAGCGAGGCCGTCGAGGACAAGGTCGAGATACTGGCGCTCGGCGCCCTTGCCGTCTGCTTCGGCACTGCTGCGATTTCCGGTCTTGCCGGCATGTCGCCAGCTTATGGCGCCTTTCTGTCTGGCATCGTCATCGGTAATTCCACCCTGCGCAGCCGCGTCATCCCGGTTATCGAGCCGATCCAGAGCGTGCTGCTGGTGGTCTTCTTCCTGTCGATCGGCCTGCTGATCGACCTGACCTTCATCGGAGAGAATTTCTGGTCGGTGCTGAGTGCTGCGCTGATCGTCATCGCCGCCAAGACGGTGCTCAACATCTTCCTGCTGAGAAAGACCGGATCGTCACCGCAGATCGCGTTGATCGCCGGCCTGTCGATGGCGCAGATCGGTGAATTCTCCTTCGTGTTGGCGGCTGCCGGCTTGAGCGCCGGCGTGCTGCAGTTCGACACCTACAAGGTGGCGATCGCCGTCACCGCCGTCACGCTCTTGGTATCGCCGTTGTGGGTCAGCGTGATGCACCGGTTGGAGAACATCGCTTCCGAACATCTCTCGACCTACCGCGAGGCTTTCGCGGTCGCCTATGCACGCGAACTGAGCGAGGTGTCGAAAGGAGGGGCAGCCCTTGCGGACGCCCGCTGGTCCCTCCGGCTGCGTTACCGCGCGTTCCGGCTCGCCCGCCACCATCGGCGGCAGGCGCGTTTGCACAGCGAGAGGGGAACCGACGTTAAAGAGCGTTGAGAACCGCTTCCGTGGCCCAACCGTCGGCAGGCAGGCCGAGGCGCAACTGTTCCTTTTGCAGCGCCGTGCGCGTACCGGAACCGAGGATGCCATCGATCTTGCCGACATCGTGGCCCATGGTCTGAAGTTTCACCTGCAGGGCCTTCATGCCCTCGTCGCTTAATCCCTGTTCAGGGGTGTGCGTCTCGTAAGGAGGTGCACCGGCGAGCCGGGTGGCGAAATAGGCGGCCGAGGTCGTGTAGATGAACGACTGGTTCCATTCGAGATAGATGTTGAAGTTCGGATAGGTCATGAAGGCGACGCCGTGGCGTCCCTGCGGGATGACGACCGAGGCGGTAAGCTGCGCAAATGTGGTGTTGCCGTCGCGCGGCTCGACGCCGAGTGCAAACCAGTCGCCGGCGGGCATGCCGGTCTGCAAGCCGGTCTTCTCCCAAGGCAGGTTCTCCGGCAGGATAACTTCCTGAATCCATGGCTGGCCGGCGGTAAATCCGAGGCTCTTGATGAATTTCGCGGCCGTCAGGATCGCATCCGGCGCGCTTTGCTTGAGGTCCACATGGCCATCGCCATCGCCATCGACGCCCTGAGCGATGATGTCTTCCGGCAGCATCTGCACCTGTCCGATTTCGCCGGCCCAGGCACCGGTGGTGGTTGCCGGGTCAAGGTCACCGTGCTGGACCATCTCGATCGCCGAAATCAGCTGCGGGCGGAACATTTCCGGGCGGCGGCAATCATGCGCCAGCGTCACGAGCGCATTGCGGGTGTTGAAGTCCCCCTGAACGGCGCCGAAATCCGTCTCCATCGCCCAGAACGCCGTGATCACCGGGGCTGGAACGCCGAATTCCCTTTCCGCCCGCTCGAAGACGGCGGCATATTCGCTCATCTTCTTCGCGCCCACGTCCAGACGCGCTTTACTGACGGTGCGTTGGGAGAATTCGGTGAAGCTCTGCTTGAAGACGCCTTGCGCCCGGTCGCGGCTCAGCACCTTCTCGGAAATCGCAGCGCCAGCCAGCGCGCGGTCGACTGCTTCTGCCGGGATACCTTTGGCAATCGCTTCCGCCTTGACGCCTTGCAGGAAGGAAGCGAGGTCGCCGCCACAAGGGGCTGCGGGCGTGGTCGTTTGCTGCGCAAGGGCAGACGAGGTCAAAAGGGTGAGGAAGCCGATCGAAAGAACGGAGCGCAGTGTGCCGCGTGTCATCGCAAGTCCTTGTTGTCAGGCCGGGACCGGCCGGATGCGGCCCGAAAAAGAGCCGCGGTTGGCGTGAAATTATGAAAGCCGCTGTCGCACGGCAATGGGGCGGAAAGAAGAAACCGCGCCTGGTTACTCACTCGCGACCTGTTCACGCGCTTTCGAAACGGCGGTCACCCAATTCTTCCAGTTCTTGGGCGATCCCGCGAAGACGTTGATGTCGGCATCGCCGTCAATGCCGGGGATGACGCCCGTGCTGGTATATTGCCAGAAGGCCCAGCGGCGCTCCGGGTAGATTTCCGTCGGGTGCTTGGCGACGGAACGAACCCAGAAATGATAGTCCTTGAACTGGCCGACGAGATTGTCGCGGTGGAAGTCGACCGAGGTGTAGATGATCGGGCGCTTGCCGTAATGCTGCTCAAGCCGGTCCATGAAGCGCTTCATTTCGGTCTGCACGGTCAGCGGCGAAGGCCGGTAGCGGCAGGTCTTGGATTCGCCGTTCCATTCGACGTCGACAACCGGCGGCAGATAGACCGCTCTCTTCGGCACATTTGCGATGAACCAGTCGGCCTGCTGGTCCGCCGTCGAGCAAAAATAGTAGAAATGATAGGGCGCATAGGGCAGGCCGGCGGCGCGGGCGCGCTGCCAGTATTCGTTGAACCGCGTGTCGACCCTATCCTTGCCTTCCGTTGCCTTGATGAAGGCGAAGGAGACGCCAGATCCCTTCACCTTGACCCAGTCGATATCGCCCTGCCACTTCGAGACATCGACGCCATGGATATTGTGATTATACGGGGTGCGTGCGCCGAAATCCTGCGGATCCTTGTCCTGGAACCGGGGCGGGATCGATGCGGTGGAAACGAGATCGTAATCTGTCGACGTACAGCCGGAAAGGAGCGTCGCAATAGGCAGTAGAGCCAGGAAAAGCCGGCGCATGAGGTCCCCGTTCTGAAACGATCGACGATGATGCCTCACACGATGATATCCGCTGATGTGAATCCCCCGGGAGGCGTGAACCTCATTTTCACCATATCATCGTAAAAATTGAGTTAGTTTCAAGCAGCAATTGTCAAAGCTGCACCGCAGAGCCGAAATAGGCGCGGGTCTGCGGTCGATCCTATAGAGCTGGATCGCTACGCGGAGCTTGCCCCGGCTTATTTCACTTGGCGGCGGTAAACAAAGAGCCAGGCATAGCCGCGGCCGATCGGGCGATGCTCGACCGTGTCACCAAACTGTTCGCCCTTCTGCCTGAGCACAGTCACCATCGTCTCGCGCGGCGTCACGTGAAAGCGTTTCAACCAGGCCTGGAGCCCGCGCTGGAACAGGCGCGGCAGGCGTTCCTGCTGGCCGAAATCGGCGATATGAAGCGAGCCGCCGGGATTGAGCGCGGCAATCGCGGCGTCGATCGCCTTTTCCCAGTCCGGGATCATCGACAGCGCATAGGAAATGACGATGCGGTCGAAGCCTGTTTCGCCGAATTCAGAAGGCTGGAAATCGGTCGCGTCGGCGACACGCAGAACCGTCCTCGTGCGTCCGGGTTTGCCGAGTTTCGCCTCGGCCGAAACGAGCATTTCAGCCGAGATGTCGAGCCCGAACAGACGCGCCTGCGGAAAGCGCCGTCCGATCAGCGCCAGATTGCGGCCCGTGCCGCAGCCGATTTCAAGCACACTGCCGTCAACCGGAACATCAAGCGCCCGGATCAGCGTGTCGCGGCCGAACAGATAGTATTTGCGGGTCAGGTCGTAGAAATGCCGCTGTGTGCGGTACATCCGGTCCATGCGCTCGGCATGGGTGGCACCGGTATCGATCGCTGTCATGCCGCTTTCCTGTAGATATGGAAGCCGCCATAGATGGCAGAGCGATCCTTGAGGTTCAGAGCCTGCGACTTGTCTGCATCGTAGTGCCACTGGCCAAGCAGGGCCTGCGACACGCGGCCCTCCAGGATGCTGGCTTCGGCGGCGGTGCGGAAGATGACCACGGCGTCCTCCGCTGACGTCCGGGTAATTTCGGTCCACAGATCATTGAGTTGGCGGTCCGTCATCCAATCCTGCGCATCGAGCAGGACGTAACGATCGACGGAGCCGGCCGCCTTCTTCGCCAGTAGCTCGGTGAAATTGGCGTGATGCACATGCACGCGCTCGGCATTGTTGCGGATCGTCTCGTGGCGGCTCGCCTGCAGGTAGACCGGCAGTTCGCCTTCGTGCGGCATCGGATAGCGGCGTGCGAAGGCCTGCCAGGCGAAATAGTTTTCCTTCAGCGGAAAATGGCAGGAGAGCTTTTCGAGGCGCTGGCGCAGCACACCCGCCAGCGATTTTTCGTCGCTGAGGCTCGCAAGTTCGTCGAACTGCTGCGGCGGGATGCCAAGCCCGAACAGCGAGCTCTTGCGGCTCGTAATCCAGCGGATGACCGGCCGATCGAAGAGTGGCGCCAGCCGCTCGTCAAAGAACTGCCGTTGTTCGCGCATCGAGCGCGCATTGGCGAGTTCGGCCGGATCGACGCCGTGCAAGCGCGCCAGAAGGTGACCGAGGCTGATGAAGCGGCCAAGCAGGCCGGTGCGATAGATGTTCTTGCCGAAAACCCGGATGCGGCGCTGACCCGTCAGGCTGCGGCTGTTCCAGTATCTGCGCGTCGCGGTGTCGAGCTTGGCCGCGAGGAACCTATCGAAGGCTTGAACGTTGCTGGCAACATCGTGCCGGGCAAGGAAGCGAACGACGTCCGCGTGGCCGGGCAGGTGCCGGAAAGCCGCAAGTTTCAACCGGTTGAGCGCGATATGATGCGGATTGAGATCGACGACGTCGATGCGCTCGGGGGCGGCGGAGAGATAGGCGAGCATGTTGCAGCCGCCGGAGCCGATGGTGACGATATGGTGCTGCGGCCGGATTTGCATGGCCTCCATATCGACAGCCGGATCCTCCCATATCTGCGGATAGACGAGACCGGTGAAAAGCAGTCCGAAAAGGCGTTCCGATAAACCGTCGACGGTCAGTGCCTTATGCTGGAGCAGAGCGGTCTTGAGCTTGCGGTTCTTTTTGCTATAGCCTGCATCGGGGGCGAGATCGGTCATGTCAGCCTGCCATCTGTTGAAGTTGGAAGGCTTCTAAGACGAGTCCGCTACACTTTGATGACGGGTAGCTGATGCAATTTCTCGTTCACGATAATCGATTGAGTTTGCACATGTTGGATAAGGCCATCTCCCGACGGCCCGAACACGACGTCAAAGGACCTTTTTGATTTCCACCCGGTTTCAGCGGAATTCTTCAGTGTGAACCGGCCAAGGTCGCGGCACGATCAATAGGTTAGAAACATTTATCGCGCCAAAGTGATTGCCATAAACCCTTCCTAAAAACATGGAATCCTGTTTTTGTGGCGGTGGCGAAGCAGGGGCGGTGCGTATGCGCAGAAGATTGTGGTGGCTTGCGGGCGCGATGCCGGTTGCCGTTGCGGCGATTGCCGGCTGGCTGGTGGTCATGCCGCCCGAATTGTTGCGCGTCGGTGACAGTTATGCTGCCAAGATCGTCTGCTCCAATGTTTTCATAGCTGGCCGCGACGCCAATGCGGTGCTCGCCGACGACGTTCAGGCGCCCGGTCATCCTTTTTTGCGCCTAGTGCGCCTATCGGTTGATGAAACCCGCAAGGCGGTCACCGCCCGCATGTTGGGCTTTGCGGCTCCAGGCCATGCCATCTACCGCGAGGGTCTTGGATGCACCAATGTCACCGAAGGCGAGTTTGCGGCGTTTCCGGGCAACCGGCAGCTTCGCCGCAGGCCGCCGCAATCGGATGAGGGGAAACCCTGGCCCGACGGTAGCGGCACGAACGTCAATCCTGCGGTGCAGACACTGCTGGCGGATCCGCAGCTTGCCGGACCCGGCATGCGCGCCATTGTCGTCGTCAAGGACGGCAAGATCGTCGCGGAACGTTATGGCGAAGGTTTCAACAGCGGCACGCCGCTGCTCGGTTGGTCGATGACCAAGTCGGTGACGGCCGCGCTGATCGGCTTGCGCATCAGGGATGGCCGGATGGCGCTCGATCGAACGGAGCTTCTGCCGCAATGGCGAAATGACCCGCGCAACCAGATAACGCTCGGCGATCTTCTGGCCATGCAGAGCGGTCTTCAGTTCAACGAGGATTATGGCGATGTGACCGACGTCACCCGGATGCTGTTCCTCGAGGGGGACATGGCGAATTTCTCGGCCTCGAAACCGCTCGAGGCGCAGCCGGGAGAACGCTTCAGCTATTCCAGCGGCACGTCGACGATTCTTTCGCGGCTCTGGATGGATAGCTTCGGCAGCCTCCGCGAGGCACTCACCTTTCCGCGTGCGGCCCTGTTCCGGCCGCTCGGCATGACAAGCGCGGTGCTGGAGCCGGATGCGCACGGCACTTTCGTCGGCTCCTCCTACATGTATGCGACGGCGCGGGACTGGGCCCGGTTCGGCCTCTTCCTGCTGCGAAACGGCAATTGGAAAGGCGAGCAGATCCTGCCGCCGGACTTTGTTACCTTCATGCGCACGCCGACAAAGATATCAAACGGGCGCTATGGGGCAGGGCATGTCTGGACGAAGCTCGGAAAGGATGGTGGGCCGCGCCTGCCTGCGGATGCCTACTGGCTGCAGGGCCATGACGGGCAGACCGTCATGCTGGCCCCATCCCTTGGGCTTGCCGTCGTTCGCCTGGGCCTCACGCCATCGAGGCTGGGCTATGACGTGCGCATGCTGGAGGCGAAAATAGCTGAGACTGTCAATTGACCGCCGCTGAAGAGATCCGGTGATATGGCCGGCTGAAGGCTTTATTTCATGCCCAGCGTTTCAAGCAGGCCCTTGCGCTTGGCGTGGTAATAATAGCCGCTGGCATAGAGCCTGACGGCGCCGTCGTTCTGGTTGTCGGCCACCATCCAGGCGCCTGCCAGATACTTCGTCGCATATTTCAAGTTTGTCTCGGCATCGAAGAGGCCTTCGGCCGGACCTTGGTAACCAAGACTCTTGGCCGTATTGTAGCGAATCTGCATCAGGCCGTAATTGCCGGCATGATAGGCGCGCGGATTATAGGTGCTTTCGCGCTTCACGACGCGATGCACCAGCTCTTCCGGAATATTGTTGAGTTTGGCGTAGTAGGCGATCAGGCGATCGAGCTCAGGACGCGAGCTGGTCGGCTTTTCCGCGGTCAGTGAAGCAAGCACCGCCTGCGGAGCCGACAGAACTGCCTCGGTCATCGAAGGCTTCTGGACCGGTACGATCATGCGTCTTGCGACGAGGGTTTCCAGTCCGACTGGTTCGCCGGTGTCGAAATCCGATTCCATCGCGGCCATGACCATGCCTTCGGGAATCTGAGGCGCACTCGCCATAGCGGTCTGGTTGGCGGCCGGAGCGACCATGGCGTTTGCGGTCTGAGGCAAGGCGCCTGGCGTTGCCGCCTCACCCATTGTCGATGCCTGCGGCGTGGCAAGCGGGTCGGTGGTCGCGCCGTTCGTCACGATCGGACTCTCGCCGGGCTTCATCATCGCGGTTTCGGCCGCAAGCGCCGCGGCCGTCGCCGTCGCTGCGCCATCTGGGGTTGGCAGAGCGTAAGCCGTCATTTCCGTTCCGGGCTTCGGCAGCGGCGTCACCGTCTGCACTGCCATCAACTGCTCCATCGGCGTTCGCTCAACGCTCGAACAACCGCCCGCAAGCGTCACCGAGACCAGAGCACAAGCCGTAAGCGCCGGTTTCAAAACGGAAAAACGGAAATTAGCCATGCTGTCGCTTTCGTGCTGTCAGGCCCCGCAGCCCTCGCAAATCAGCAGCAAACGGCCGCCATGTGCAAATCCTCATTAACCGATGGGGCAGGGAACCGCAAGCGCGGGACGCCTTTTCAGGCGCCGGCGCGCCGCAGGCCCGCTGTCACAAGGCCTGCGCCGATCAGCAGCGAGCCGCCCGTCCGGTTGACGATGGCCTGAACCTTCGGCTTTCGAATCGTTTTGCGGGCGACTGAGGCCATCAGCGCATAGGCCGTTGCGTTGGCCGCGGCGAGCACCAGAAATGTCGTTTCGAAGATCAGCATCTGGCTAAACAGCGGACGGCTGAGATCGAGGAACTGCGGCAGAAAGGCGACGAAGAAGACGATGCTTTTCGGGTTCAGCGCGGTGACGACATAAGCGTGCAGGAAAATCCGCAAGGGTTGCTCGACCGGAACCGCCATCGTCCCGTCAGTGGCCTCGGCCGCGATCGGTGTGCGCCACAGCTTGATGCCGAGCCAGATGAGATAGGCGGCACCCACCCATTTCAGAACCGTGAAAATTGCAGCCGAAGTGGCGAGCAGTGCACCGAGGCCGAGCATCGAGGCGGTCATCGCCGTGAAATCGCCAAGAGCGACACCGGCAACCGTGGCACCTGCAACAGTGCGTCCATGGCCCAGCGCATAGGAGATGACGAGCAGGATTGTCGGGCCTGGAATCGCAAGCAGGATGGACGAGGCGACGACGAAGGCAAGCCAGTGTTCGATCGACATGAAAAAGGCTCCGTTTGGACGTGGCGTTCCATCGAGGAAGCCATGCGCGAACGGAGCCGTCAATAGGCCTTGTCAGCAGGGAATCAGGATGCCGGCGACCACTTCTGGCCGATTACGTCCATCACGTCCCCGAACCACTTGACCGACGTATCGAAATGCTTGCCACCGCGGATGCGCGGGAATTCGATCGTCCTGAGCCTCCCGCCCTTGTCCTCATCGTGACCGGTGACGCCGGAGACCTTGTTGAGCGCGCTTTCGACGGCCAGATCGACCATGCCCTGGATAAGGCGCAGATCGTCCACGTTGGCAGGTGCGGAGCGGGCGTAGTAGCCCGATTTCTGTACCATCGAGCGTTCCGCGCCGAGGAGGGCCGCGAACTGCTTGGAGAACCAGCCGCCGACATTGATCGTGTCGATCTTCACATGGCCGAACGCATCGCGTTTCACGCTTTCGCCAGCCGCTTCGCGTTCGGCGACGACGGCGTCCAGGCAGGCACCTTCGCTGACGAACAGGGTGACGAAGCCCGCCTTATCCATCGTCGCGCGCAGTCGCTCGGCCTCGGCTTCCACGTCGAATGCTGTTTCGGGAAGATAGAGGCCGTCGATGTTCTTCAGCTTGGAGTCCATCATAAAGCCGTCGACGAATTCCTTGTCGTCGGTCATCTGGATATAGGCGCGCGCAGTCGCGGCCGTCAGCCAGCCGCAGTGGCGGCCCATCACTTCGTGCACGACAAGGGTGCGCGGCGCAGCACTCTGCTCGTTGCTGACGTTGTCAAAGAATTTCGCGCCGTATTCCGCAGCCGTCCAGGCACCGAGCGACTGGCGAATCGGCACCACGTCGTTGTCGACGGTCTTCGGCAGGCCGACGACGGTCAGGTCGTAGCCATTGGCGCCGAGATAGGCGGCGAGATCGGCTGCCGTCGTGTTGGTGTCGTCGCCGCCGATGGTATGCAGAATAGTGATTCCATCGGAAGCGAGCTGCTCGGCAGCGACCCGCAGGGGGTTCTGGCCTTCCTTGACCAGGCCGCGCTTGACGCAGTCTGCGGCGTTGGTCAGCTTGACGCGGCTGTTGCCGATCGGCGAGCCGCCATGGCGGTGCAGGATATGGGCTTTCTCGCGCATGTCGCGGGTGATCTCGATCCGGTCGGCAAGAAGCAGACCCTGATAGCCGGAACGATAGGCGACGAGCTCAATATCAGGCGAGATATCGGTGTAGCGTTCGATCAGGCCACCGACGGCGGAGGACAGGCAGGGGGCGAGGCCGCCTGCGGTCAGCATTGCAACTTTCTGTTTGGGCATGAATTCCTCCTCGGGATTTCGGCAAATCGTCCGAGGTCTCTCTAGCGCAATTCCCGTGGAAGTTAAATGACATCCAGTCAATTCGGCCGCGTGACGCGCTATGCAATGCGCGCCTTGCGGCCGAGCCAGACGATGACGGCGACCGCGACGGCAAAGGCGACCGTCGCCAGGCTGATGACTTCGCCGAGTAGCACCGCCGACACGGCGAGCGTCACGAAGGTCTGCAGCAACTGCACCTGCGCGACGCGGCCGATGCCGCCGAGGGCGAGGCCGGCGTTCCAGAAGACAAAGCCGCCGAACATCGACATCAGGCCGAGATAGGAGAGGGCGCCGAGCTCCACATTGGTCGGTGCATGAATGCCGTTGGTCATCACCACAAGTGTTGCCGCGAGCGATAGTGGCGAGGTGATCACCAGTGCCCAGGAAATCACTTCCCAGCCCGGGATGATGCGTGACACCTTGGCCGACAGCACATAACCGAGCGATGCGGTGACCGCCGCCAAAAAAAGCCAGACATCGCCAGTTTGCAGATGAAAGCCCCTTTCGCGAACAGAGAAAAAGACGACAAGGGCGGCGCCAGCAACACCATAGGCCCAGAAGGCCGGCCCAGGCCGTTCGCCGTCGACAGCCGCTGCAAAGATCGAGGTCAACAAGGGCAGAAGGCCGAGAACCACGCCGCCATGGCTTGCCGGGATCGTCTGCATCGCGATCGAGGAAAAGATCGGAAAACCATAGACCACGCAAATGCCTGCGCCGATCAGCATCGCGCCCTGTCCCTTAGGCCAGCGTTTGCCAAGCAAAAGCACCGTCAGGCCCGCTGCGGTTGAGGCGATGACGGCGCGACCGAAGGTGATGAAAAAGGGAGAAAAGCCGCCGAGCGCGATGTGCGTCATCGGCAAAGTTGCGCCAAAAATCGTGACGCCGATCAGACCTAGGGCCATGCCCACGGCCTGCGGGTGGGTGGAAATGCGCATGGGAACTCCTGATGTACAGCTTTCGCTCGCATCCTGGCAGGACCAAAGTCAAATTCATTTGCATCATCGACGGATCACCCAATCGAATGGAAAATAGTGAGGTGCCATCACAAATTCGTCATTTGGGCCGTTTCGGCGGGTTGTATGCCTTGCAATCCGCATCAACATCTGGTCAAGCTGTTGCATGAGCTGCCCGCCTATTGCGGCCGCACTGCTGTTTCTGACTTTTTGCACTCGTGCGCGGGCGTTGCCCTGCCGCCGCCTCCCGAAGCAATGTGGATCAGCAATCATGGGAAAGAACGTGCCTATGTCATTCTGGGATCGCATCCTCAGCATCGTCACCGCGACGGGCAATGCGCTTGCCGGCGTTGTCGAGGCGATCAGGACGCTGTTTGAAGGTGATCCGGAGACACGCCGCAAGGTGGCTTTCTCCGTCGCCATGATCGCGTTGTCCGCCAAGATGGCAAAAGCTGACGGCCTCGTCACCGAGGCCGAGGTCTCTGCCTTCCGCGATATCTTCAAGTTTCCGGACGATCAGGCCCGCAATGTCGCGCGGCTCTACAATCTCGCCCGTGAGGACGTTGCCGGTTACGAGGCCTATGCCGAGAAGATGGCGTCGCTGTGCGCTTCCTGCGATGAGAACTGCCCGGTGCTGGAAGACATCATCGATGGGCTCTTTCATATCGCCAAGTCGGATGGCGCCCTGCACGACAAGGAGGTCGCGTTCCTCACACGTGTCGCGGAAATCTTCCACATGGGAGAAGAGCGGTTTCAGGAGATCTTGGCACGCCATGTTCACCTGTCCGATGCCAATCCCTACGACGTGCTCGGCGTCTCGCCGAAGGACGACTTCTCGATGATCCGCAAGCGCTACCGCGTCCTCGTGTCGGAAAATCATCCCGATATGCTGGTCGCCCGCGGCGTGCCGGAAGAATTGCACGCGATCGCCAATGATCGCATGGCGGCACTCAACGCCGCCTATGAGGCGATCGAGAAAGAACGCCGCGCCGCATGACGCCCTTCGCCTGCGACTACCCGGCCGCGTGCGCCGTGCCTTCGCCCAACCATGGCGAAAGGGCGGGCGGCCTGAAGCCGGACATGATCGTTCTGCACTATACCGGCATGGAGACGGCGCAAGCCGCGCTCGACTGGCTCTGTCGCGAGGAAAGCCAGGTTTCCAGTCACTACTTCGTCCATGAGGACGGTCGCGTCGATCAGCTCGTGGCCGAGGATCGTCGCGCCTGGCACGCGGGCAAGAGCGTCTGGAAGGGCGAGACAGACATCAATTCCCGCTCGATCGGCATCGAGATTGCCAATGCCGGCCACCTTGGCGGTCTGCCGGATTTCCCCCCGGCGCAGATCGAAGCGGTCGCTGAATTGTGTCGGGACTGTGGCAATCGCTGGTCTATCACCGCGGAAAGGGTGCTTGCGCACAGCGATGTGGCCCCGATTCGCAAGGCGGACCCGGGAGAAAAATTTCCTTGGGATCAGCTCCATTCGAGCGGTGTCGGGCACTGGGTTCCACCGGCTCCGATCGGCGGCGGACGATTTTTCCAGAGGGGCGATCAGGGCCAGCCCGTCGAGGCGGTGCAGACCATGCTGTCGTTCTATGGTTACGGAATTGAAGTGACAGGCGTTTTTTGCGAGAAGACGGAGGGGGTGGTTGCCGCCTTCCAGCGCCATTTCCGCCAGTCCCAGGTCGACGGCATCGCCGATATTTCGACCCTCGATACGCTCCACAGGCTCTTGTCCGCGCTGCCGAATTTCAGCCGCTGAACAGGCTTGCCGGACGGGCTCTCCTGCGCCCTTGCCAGGCCTTCGTCGCTTTAATTTTGTGCACCGCCACATGATCGTCACTATGCCGGGGTCTTTTGCCGGCGTACCGAGCCGTGGGTGATTTCAAGGCGCAAGGCCTTCTCCTGCTGATGACGAAAATCGGGGACGCGTGATGGCAGGGCGGGGTGCGCCCACATGCTGCTGCGCCCGAAAGTGGAGATTTCAAGCTAAATGAGACTACCGCATCTTGCTGCAACTGCGGCATGCTTCTGCATGCTTTTTTCCGGGGTTGAAACGTCGTATGCCGGGGGCATCGACAAGACCATAACATCCTCCATCAAGCCAGCCACGAGAACCACGGGCTATCCGTCGCCAGGCGCCTCCCTCGAGACTTCGACCTACAGTAACCTGATCCAAACCTATGCGAAGCAATACGGCGTTCCTGTCGATCTCGCCCATGCGGTCGTCAAGGTCGAAAGCAATTTCAATCCAAAGGCCCGCGGCGGCGCCGGCGAAATCGGCCTGATGCAGATCAAACCGGCGACGGCCCGGATGATGGGCTATACCGGGGGCAAGGGCGGTCTGTTCGACCCCGAGACCAACATCAAGTTCGGTATGAAATATCTTGCCATGGCGCATGAATTGTCCGGCGGTTTCACCTGCGGCACGATCCTTCGCTACAATGCCGGCCACGGCGCCAAGAAGATGAACCCGGTATCGCGCCGCTATTGCGGCAAGGTCCAGAGCATCATCAACTCATAAAGCCGCGGTCCGGGCGCCGGGTAGGGTTTCGCGTACCGGCGTTTTTCAAGTTCTCACCTGCCGGCCCGGCAGATGCCATGCCATCTCCGCCAGATCGTCTACAAGGACGGCGGGCATGTAGGGAACATTCGATTTCATCATCGTTGGCAGCTCGGATACGCCAGAATACGAGACGGATTTTATCGTCCGCTATGGGTGGAAACACCGGCGGGCACACCTTATTTTCTTTTATCTATGGCAATTGGCGAATGCGTCGGTTATGCACCGCCTGCCAGTTGGCTGGGCAGCCGCTCTCCGCTAGGGCCGAAAGGCTGCGGGGGGAGGAAAGTCCGGGCTCCACGGAAAAACGGTGCCGGATAACGTCCGGCGGGGGTGACCCCAGGGAAAGTGCCACAGAAAGAATACCGCCTGCCTCTGGCAGGTAAGGGTGAAAGGGTGGGGTAAGAGCCCACCGCGCGCATGGCAACATGAGTGGCAGGGCAAACCCCACCGGGAGCAAGACCGAATAGGGATGACGTGGACTGCGCAAGCGGTCCGGCCTTTTCCGGGCCAGTCATCCGGGTGGGTTGCAGGAGGCAGCGCGCAAGCGCTGTCCCAGATGAATGGCTGCCACGTTCCGGCTTTCGGGCCGGAGCCATACAGAACCCGGCTTACAGGCCAACTGGCAAATTCTTCTTCTTTGATCCCGGCCAACGCGATTTCAAAAATCGTGTATCCGCTTGAATGCTTATTATTTTTATACATTGCTAATGTTCAGGGTAATCATTTTACCGAAGAGGATTCGACAGTGAATCCAACGTGTTGATGGCCGTGTCGTAACCATTTGTTAAACTTAACAGACTATCAAGATTTGCTGACGACGCGTGCTGAAATAGAGCAAATCCCATTGACGCCCATATGGTCCCATGGTATCCCAATCACACACAGTACACGGGCTGATTCAGGCCGATTCACCGCAAGTCTCGGGACCCCTCGTCGGGGGATTTTCGAACGGGCATGTCGCCCGTTGGTGGAGTGCTGTGTCTTGTTTTGAGGGTGTGCGCGGGCTATTGGGTTTCGCGCGTTTACCGGAAACGGCCGTATCTCGTCATGAACCGCTTCCTATCGCATGCGACAAACCGGATCGATGCAAAGGGGCGGGTTTCCGTTCCTTCGACGTTTCGTTCTGTTCTGTCGGCGCTCGATATTCGGGAGCTTTATTGCTTTCAGGATTTCGTCTTTCCGGCAATCAGCGCCGGCGGTCCGGAATTGCTGGATCGGTTCGAAAGGCAAATCGGCGGCGAGGATCCGTTTTCGCCGCAGGCCAATCAGATGTCGCTCCTGATTCATGGGGGCGGGGTCTTCATGAAGCTCGACCAGGAAGGCCGATTGATGGTCACGGATTTCATCCGCGACTTCACTGGCATCACCACGGAGGTGACCTTTGTCGGTCGGGCGGATCATTTTCAGTTGTGGGCGCCGCAGGTGTTTCTGGAACGCCAAGCGGCGGCGCGGGAAGAACGCAGGTTGCGAGGTCGGCGTTCGGACTAGAGTGGAGAAGCGGAATGATGGCGGATCAAGGCGAAGGTTTTCCTGATGCCGATGGCGGACCGGTCCGTCACATTCCGGTTCTTCTCCCAGAGGTTCTTGCGAGCCTTAATCTCGCTCCCGGCAAGGTCATTCTCGATGGTACCTTTGGTGCCGGCGGCTATACCTCTGCCATTCTGGCGACCGGCGCCGATGTGATCGCGCTCGATCGTGATCCCGCAGCCATTCAAGCCGGACAGCCACTGGTCGCCGCCAGCAACGGCCACCTCACCCTGGTGCATTCGCGTTTCTCCAACCTTGCGCAATATGCCCCCGAAGGCGGACTCGATGGCGTCGTGCTCGATATCGGCGTTTCCTCCATGCAGATCGACGAGGCCGAGCGTGGCTTCTCCTTCCAGAAGCGCGGGCCGCTCGACATGCGCATGTCGTCGGATGGTGTTTCCGCGGCCGACGTCGTCAACAGGGCCAAGGTTTCCGACCTTACGCGTATCTTCGGCTTTCTCGGTGAAGAGCCGCAGTCGGGCCGCATCGCCCGCGCGATCGAAAAGCGCCGGCTTGAAGAGCCTTTCGTAACGACGCGCGACCTCGCAGGACTGATCGAGATCGTTACGCCGCGCAAGGCCAAGGACAAGATTCATCCCGCCACCCGTGTGTTCCAGGCGCTGCGCATCTTCGTCAACGACGAACTCGGCGAACTTGCCCGGGCGCTGTTTGCCGCCGAGCGCGTGCTGAAGCCCGGCGGGCGTTTGACCGTCGTCACCTTCCATTCGCTGGAAGACCGGATCGTCAAGAAATTCTTCCAGGATCGC
The DNA here is from genome assembly GCF_964254145.1 of Pararhizobium sp. LjRoot235. NCBI lineage: Bacteria > Pseudomonadati > Pseudomonadota > Alphaproteobacteria > Hyphomicrobiales > Rhizobiaceae > Pararhizobium > Pararhizobium sp. LjRoot235. The sequence goes on from NZ_CAXUSP020000001.1 coordinate 1,842,284, forward strand.
GCCGGCAAGGCCTCCGGCTCGCGTCACATGCCGCTGGTGCATGAGCGTGCGGCAACTTTCGCACCAGTTGGGAAATCTATGGTCGCGGCCAGTGAAGAAGAAGCCTTGCGCAACCCGCGCGCCCGGTCTGCCAAGATGCGGGTTGGCGCCCGTACCGATGCGCCGCCTCAGGCAGAGGATCTGTCCATCTTCGATTTGCCGAACCTTGCGAGCCTTGGAAAGATTGGGGGCTGAGACATGCTGCGTACCTTTGACATCGTCCTGATCGTCGTCATGACGGCCGCAGCGACCGTCACCTACACGATCAAGCACCGGGCGGAAAACAAGCTGGAAGACGTGCGCAAGCTGGAGGGGGAGATCAAGCTCGAGGAAGATACGATCGACCTTCTGCGCGCCGATTGGGCGTTGCTCACCCAACCCAATCGCCTTGAGAAGCTCGTAACCGTCTACCAGCAGGACCTGCAGCTTACGGCTACCGCCTCGACCCAGCTTGTGCGCCCAGAAGAGCTGCCGATGCTGAAGGCCGATTTGCCGCCACCGGAGGATGTCCTCGAGGTGATGGGCATGGCCAAGGGCAAGTCGAAAAAACCGCTGGCGAAGACGGATGATATCGCAACAGGTTCGGTGGCACGCTGATGTCTTTTCTGTCCCGTATCATGGTCGTCAAGAGCAAGGCTCATTTCTCCGCCGGCGGCAACAACCATCCCGGTGATCTCGGCATTCCGTTCCAGGGAACGCGTAAGAAGAGCAGCAACCAGGCGAGAAGCCGTGTGGCGATCGTCATCATCAGCTTCGCGGCGGTCTATTGCGTCATCGGCGGCCGTCTCGTGCAGTACGGTCTGGCGAAGCCCGATACGGTTTCCAGCATCGGCCGCGCCGACAATCTGATGGCTTCGCGCCCGGACATTCTCGACCGCAACGGTGAAATCCTGGCGACCGACATCCGCACCGTCTCGCTCTATGCCGAGCCGCACAAGATCGTCGATGCGGATGAGGCGGTCGAGCAATTGTCGACTGTCTTGCCCAATCTCAACGTCGCGGAAATCTACAACAAGCTGAAATCCAAATCGCGGTTTCAGTGGCTGCGTCGCCAGTTGACCCCGAAACAGCAGAGCGAAATCCTGGCGCTCGGCATTCCCGGCATCGGTTTCCGGCCGGAGAAGCGCCGTTTCTACCCCGGCGGCGCCACCGCTTCGCACGTCATCGGTCATGTCAATGTCGATAATCGCGGTATTGCCGGTATGGAGCGCTGGATTGACAACCAGGGGCTGGCCGATCTTGCCGCCATCGGCATGACGAGCGATGCGAAACTAGAGCCGGTCAGGCTTTCGATCGACCTGCGCGTCCAGAACATCCTGCGCGATGTCGTTGTCGATGCCATGGCAAAGTTCAAGTCGCTTGCCGCAGGCGGCGTGGTGATGGACGTGAAGACCGGCGAAATTCTCGCCATGGTGTCCTATCCCGACTATGATCCAAACAAGCCCGCCGATGGCGCCAAGGAAGGCTGGATGAACCGCATGTCGAACGGCACCTTCGAGATGGGGTCGACCTTCAAGTCGTTTACCACTGCGATGGCGCTCGATTCCGGCAAGGTGAAGCTCACCGACAGCTTCGACGCCCGCTTCCCGATTCGCATCGGCGGCTTCACGATCAAGGATTTCCACGGCAAGCATCGTGTTCTGACGGTGCCGGAGATCTTCCAGTATTCATCCAATATCGGAACGGCCAAGATGGCCGATATCGTTGGCATCGCGGGTCACAAGGAATTCCTGACCAGGATAGGCCTGCTTTCCAAGATGCAGACGGAGCTGCCCGAAGTGAAGATGCCGAGCCAGCCGCGCGAATGGAAGAAGATCAACTCGATCACCATCTCCTTCGGTCACGGCGTCTCCACGACGCCTTTGCAGACCGCCGTGGCCGGTGCCGCCCTGTTGAACGGTGGACATCTCATCGAACCGACCTTCCTGCCGCGCACGGCGGAGGAGGCAGAGGCTGCCTCGACGACGGTCATCAAGAAATCGACCAGTGACGATATGCGCTTCCTGTTCCGTTGGAACGCCGTCAATGGCTCTGGCAAGAACGCGCGCGTGCCGGGGTATAATGTGGGTGGCAAGACCGGGACCGCAGATAAGGTCGTGAACGGCCGCTATTCGCATGACGCCAATTTCAATGCCTTTCTGGCCGGCTTTCCGATCGATGATCCGCGCTATGTGGTCCTGACCTTCATCGACGAACCGAAAACCGACAAGGGCAATGGCGCGGCACTTGCAGGCAATACGGCAGCCCCGATGGTTCGCGATATCATAAGCCGATCTGCGCCGCTTCTCGGCGTCGAGCCGAAGTTTGGTGAAGACGGTTCTGCCTTGCTTGTGTCTTATTGACCATGGAATGACAATCTGGAGGATTCGCCGCTCGGCGGGTCGGTATAACTGAAAAGTGCATCCATGAAGATCAAAGACCTGATCGGGAAGGATTTCCCGGAAATTGCCGCGCAGTTGAACGCCGCCGCCGGCGATATCGATATTGCCGCCATCACCGCCGATAGCCGGCAGGTCGTCCCCGGTGCGCTGTTCGTGGCGCTTTCGGGTAGCAAGGCGGACGGCAAGGCCTTCATTGATGACGCAATTGCGCGCGGCGCCGCAGCCGTGGTCGCGGGCGCAAAACCCTCGGAAGATGTTTCAGCACCGGTTTTTGCCGCCTCGGCGCCTCGCCGCGTGCTTGCGCTCGCAGCCGCCAATTTCTACGGGCGCCAGCCACAAACGATGGTGGCTGTGACCGGTACGGCTGGAAAGACTTCGGTCGCCTCGTTTACCCGACAGATCTGGGCGCATTCTGGCCATGCGGCAGCAATGATCGGCACCACGGGTGTCATCGCGCCCGGTCGCAATGATTATGGCTCGCTGACGACACCGGATCCGGTTTCGCTGCACAAACTGCTCGCCGATCTCGCCGACGCCGGCGTCACCCACGCGGCGATGGAGGCTTCCAGCCACGGGCTCGACCAGAGCCGGCTGGATGGAGTGCGCCTTGCCGCCGCCGGTTTCACCAATCTTGGCCGAGACCACATGGACTACCATCCGACCGTCGAGGACTATATGGCCGCCAAGATGCGGCTGTTCGAGGGCGTGTTGCCGAAGGGATCGCCGGCGGTGATCTTTGCCGACGACGCCTGGTCGGGACCGGCGATCGCTGCGGCCAAGGCAACCGGTCAGGAGGTGCTGACCGTCGGCCGCAAGGGTGATTATCTGAGCCTCAAGCGCGTCGAGCATTTCCGCCACAAGCAGATCGCCGAGGTTCACATCGGCGATGAGATTTTCGAGGTGCACGTACCGCTGGCTGGCGACTTCCAGATTTCCAATGCGCTTGTGGCGGCCGGCCTCGCCATCTCCACAGGAGTCAGCGCCAAAGCGGCGATGGCGGCGCTCGAAAAGCTTCAGGGTGCTTCAGGCCGCCTCGAACTGGTCGGCCACACGAAGAACGGCGCGCTCGCCTATGTCGACTACGCCCACAAGCCGGATGCGCTCGAAAACGTCCTGACGTCCGTCCGTCCGTTCACGACCGGCCGGGTCATCGTCGTCTTCGGCTGCGGCGGTGATCGCGACAAGGGCAAGCGTCCGATCATGGGCGAGATCGCCACGCGGCTTGCCGACGTGGTGATCGTCACCGACGACAATCCGCGCTCGGAAGTTCCCGAAACCATCCGCAGCGAGATCATGGTGGCGGCCGAGGGCGCGACTGAAATCGGCGACCGCGCGGAAGCGATCAAGGCTGCTGTCGCCATGTTGAAATCCGGCGATACGCTGATCGTCGCCGGCAAGGGTCATGAGGAGGGGCAGACCATCGGCTCCGTCACTTTGCCTTTCTCCGACCATGCCGAGTTAAGAAAAGCATTGGGAGATCAATGATTTGAGCTTTCTCTGGACAGTTAGCGACCTGATGGCGGCCATGCATGGCCGCCCAATGGGAAACCTGCCTGAAGGCATTACCGGGATCTCGATCGACAGCCGCTCCATCGCCAAGGGCGAAGCTTTCTTCGCGATCAAGGGCGACCGGGTCGACGGCCACGACTATGCCGGCATCGCGATTGCCAATGGCGCGGAACTGCTCGTCGTCAGCGAGGCGAAACTGCCGGCGCTCGGGCGTCTGATCGCGCCGATGATCGTCGTCGATGACGTGCTGGAGGCGATGGTGCGGCTCGGCTGCGCCGCTCGAGACCGCAGCGCCGCGAAGATCATCGCGGTGACTGGTTCTGTCGGCAAGACCACCACCAAGGAAATGTTGCGTCACGTATTGTCGCCGTCCGGCCGGGTGCATGCCTCTGTCGCCTCGTTCAACAATCATTGGGGCGTGCCGCTGACCCTGTCGCGCATGCCGGAAAATACCGATTTCGGTATCTTCGAGATCGGCATGAACCACGCTGACGAAATCCGGCCGCTGGTTACGATGGTTCGTCCGCATGTGGCAATCATTACCACGATCGCCGCTGCGCATCTTGGCAATTTCAAGGATCTCGGCGAGATTGCCGCTGCCAAGGCGGAGATCATGGAAGGGCTCGTCGATGACGGCCATGTGATCCTCAACCGCGATAACGAGCAGTTCGAGACGCTGGAAAAAGCAGCGGCGGTGCTGGGCGTTGCCCATGTGCACAGCTTCGGCAGCAGCGCCAAGGCCGACTTCCGCATGGTGGAATTCGCAGGCGGCTCGGAAGGGGCCGTGCTCTGGGCGGCGATCGGCGGCAGGACGCTGGAAATACAGATGGGCGCGCCGGGCCGGCATGTCGCCGAAAACGCGCTTGCTGCACTCGGTGCCGCCGCTCTGGTCGGGGCGGACGTGGATGCTGCGGTTGCTGCCCTTGCCACCCTGGTGCCGGAAAAGGGGCGGGGCGCAAGGCACCGTCTGCCGATCGGCTCGGGTTCCTTCGTTCTGATCGATGAGAGCTACAACGCCAATCCGGCATCGATGCGGGCGGCGATCGCGCTTCTCAAGGATGCCGAACTGCCCGACGGCGGACGGCGAATCGCCATCTTGGGCGACATGCTGGAGATGGGCGAATTCGCGGGCAAGGTTCATGCCGGGCTTGCTGCGCCGCTCGCCGAAGCCGGTATCGGCGCTGTCTGGCTCGCCGGACCGGAGATGGCGCATCTGCGCGATGCGCTGCCTGAGGATATCCGCGTCGAATATCGCGAAACTGTCGAGGACCTGAAGGAATTCGCCCTCGGATCGATCGCGGCTGGAGATGTGGTGATGGTCAAGTCGTCCAAGGGGACCGGTTGCGGCAGGATCGTTGCGGCCTTGCTTGAGAAATACCCGCCTTCATCCGGGACAGGACGCGCCGAATAAGGCTGGGACAAGGCTTTCATGGCCGAAGTTCCATGCTGACACTTCTGATACCACGCAGTTATTCTTCCATTCGGTGATTCTGATGGATGGCACCTGCAACGAACCTTTGGGGAAAGGTCCCTTATGCTCATCTGGCTTGTCGAACTGGCGGACCATTTTCAATTTTTCAACCTCTTCCGGTACATCACCTTCCGTACCGGCGCCGCCCTGTTCACATCGGCAATCATCGTCTTCCTGTTCGGTCCGCGAATGATCTCGTCGCTGCGTGTCCGGCAGGGCCGTGGCCAGCCGATCCGCGCGGACGGTCCGCAGACCCATTTCAAGAAGGCCGGCACACCGACCATGGGCGGGCTGATGATTCTTGCCGGCATCATCGGCAGTTCGCTGCTCTGGGCCGATCTTTCCAGCGTCTACGTGGTTTCGACGCTGTTGGTGACGCTCGGTTTCGGCGCCATCGGCTTCTATGACGACTACCTGAAGGTGACGAAGCAGTCGGACAAGGGCTTCTCGGGCAAGGCTCGCCTGGGCATCGAGTTCGTTATCGCCGCCATCGCGGTCTTTTTCATGATGCGGACCGCCTTGTTGGCTGGAACGAACGGCTCGACGTTCGGCTCGTCGCTGACATTCCCCTTCCTCAAGGATTTCACTCTCAATCTCGGCTATTTCTTCATCCTGTTCGGTGGATTCGTCATCGTTGGTGCCGGCAATGCAGTCAACCTCACCGATGGTCTCGACGGTCTTGCCATCGTCCCGGTAATGATTGCCGCCGCGTCCTTCGGCGTCATCGCCTACCTCGCCGGTAACGCGGTGTTTGCGAACTACCTGCAGATTCATTTCGTGCCGGGCACCGGCGAGCTCGCGGTCATTCTCGGCGCCGTCATCGGCGCCGGCCTCGGTTTCCTCTGGTTCAACGCACCGCCGGCGGCGATCTTCATGGGCGACACCGGGTCCTTGGCGCTCGGCGGCCTGATCGGGACCGTTGCCGTTGCGACCAAGCATGAGATCGTCATGATCATCATTGGCGGCCTGTTCGTCATCGAAACCCTGTCGGTGATCATCCAGGTCTTCTGGTTCAAGCGCACCGGCAAGCGCGTCTTCCTGATGGCGCCGATCCATCACCATTTCGAAAAGAAGGGCTGGACGGAGAGCCAGGTCGTCATCCGCTTCTGGATCATCGCGGTCATCCTCGCCATGATCGGCCTTTCGACCCTGAAGCTGCGGTAAAGAGCCGATGATCCCGGTCACGACATTAAAGGACAAGCAGGTCGCGCTCTTCGGTCTCGGCGGCTCCGGTCTGGCGACGGCGCAGGCGCTGGTCGCCGGTGGCGCCAAGGTTACGGCCTGGGACGACAATCCCGAGAGCGTCGCCAAGGCGGTTTCCGAGGGTATTGGTACCGGTGATCTGCGACAGGCGGAGTGGAAGGCTTTTTCCGCCTTCGTTTTGTCGCCGGGCGTTCCGCTCACGCATCCGCGGCCACACTGGACCGTCGATCTTGCCCATGAAGCCGGTGTCGAGGTCATCGGCGATGTCGAACTTTTCGTCCGCGAGCGGCGGGCGCATGCACCTGATTGCGCCTTCATCGCCATCACCGGCACCAACGGCAAATCCACGACGACGGCGCTGATCGCCCATATCCTCAAGACCAGCGGCCGCGATACGCAACTCGGGGGCAATATCGGCACGGCGGTACTGACGCTCGATCCGCCGAAGAACGGCCGCTTCTACGTGGTCGAATGCTCGTCCTACCAGATCGACCTGGCGCCGACGATCAATCCGTCCGCCGGCATCCTGCTCAACCTGACGCCTGACCATCTCGATCGGCACGGGTCGATGCAGCACTACGCCGGCATTAAGGAACGTCTTGTCGCCGGAAGCCGCGTTGCCGTCGTCGGGGTCGATGACAGTTTTTCCAGCCTGATCGCCGATCGCGTCGAACGCTCAGGCACCAAGGTCGTGCGGATTTCGCGGCGTCAGGTGCTGGCGGATGGTCTCTATGCCGAGGGCAGCCGCATCGTGCAGGCCCTTTCCGGAGCAACGACCCTGTTTGCCGATCTCGACGGCATCCAGACCCTGCGCGGCGGTCATAATGCCCAGAACGCGGCCGCAGCAATTGCCGCCTGCCTTGCCGTCGGTGTTTCGCAGGCAGACATCGTCAAGGGCCTCTCCTCTTTTCCCGGGCTGAAGCACCGCATGCAGCCGGTCGGCCGGAAAGGGCAGGTGGTTTTCGTCAACGACAGCAAAGCGACCAATGCGGATGCGGCAGCGCCCGCTTTGTCGAGCTACGAGCGGATCTACTGGATCGCCGGCGGCCTGCCGAAGGAGGGCGGCATTGTGACGCTTTCACCGTTCTTTCCGAAAATCGCCAAGGCCTACCTGATCGGCGAGGCTGCGTCCGCTTTCGCCGCGACCCTTGGCGAGGCCGTGCCCTTCGAAATTTCCGGGACTTTGCAGCAGGCCGTCGCCCATGCCGCCGCTGATGCGGCCAAGGACGAGGCGGGGCCATCCGCCGTGATGCTGTCCCCGGCTTGCGCAAGCTTCGACCAGTACAAGAACTTTGAAGTCAGGGGCGATGCCTTCGTCAGCCATGTTGCTGCGATCGAAGGCGTCACGATGCTGATATGAAGGCCGATGGCCTTGCGTTGATTTCCGGGCGCCGGACGCGCCGTTGAAGGGGACGAAGAGATGGTAAGCCGTGCCGAACGTGGCCCCGTGGCCGACTGGTTCTGGACGATCGACAGGTTCTTCCTGGCGACCTTCATTCTGCTGATGGGCATCGGCTTTATGCTATCCTTCGCCGCAAGTCCGGCGGTCGCCGAGCGGCTCAATCTCGACAGCTTCCACTTCGTCAAGCGGCATGCTGCGTTCCTTCTGCCATCGCTCGCGGTGATGGTCGGCATTTCCTTCCTGTCGCCCCGGCAGGTGCGCAGAACTGCGATGATCCTGCTTCTCGCCTCGCTCGGCATGATGGTGCTGGCGCTATTCTTCGGCGCCGAGGTCAAGGGCTCCCGCCGCTGGATTTCGCTTGCCGGCCTGTCGGTGCAGCCGTCCGAATTCATGAAGCCGGCCTTCGTCGTCGTCTGTGCCTGGCTGTTCTCCGAGCATGCGCGCCAGCCGGAAATTCCAGGCAACCTGTTCGCCATCCTGCTTTACGGCATCGTCGTCGCGCTGCTCGTGGCGCAACCCGACCTTGGCCAGACCATCCTGACGACGGCCGTTTGGGGCGGCATGTTCTTCATGGCCGGCATGCCGTGGCTCTGGATCATCGTGCTCGGAGGCTCGGCAGTCGGGGGGCTGGTGGTCGCCTATACGATACTGCCGCACGTAGCCGGCCGTATCGACCGGTTCCTGACCGGCGAGGGCGATACCTTCCAGGTCGATACCGCGCGCGAGGCGATCATTCGCGGTGACTGGCTGGGGCAGGGACCGGGCGAAGGCATCGTCAAGCGGATCATCCCGGACAGCCACACCGACTTCATCTTCTCGGTCGCGGCGGAAGAGTTCGGTATCATCTTCTGCATTGTCATCGTGCTGATCTTCGCCTTCCTCGTCATGCGCGGTCTTTCCCATGCTTTCCGCGAGCGCAATGACTTCACCCGGTTCGCCGTTGCCGGCCTCGTGCTGCAGATCGGCATCCAGTCGATGATCAATATCGGCGTCAATCTCGAACTCCTGCCGGCCAAGGGCATGACCCTGCCGTTGATCTCCTATGGTGGTTCCTCCATGGTGGCGATCTGCGTAACGGCGGGCTTCATCCTGGCGCTGACCCGCCATCGCCCGGAAAAACGCGCTATCGAGCGCAGCCTGTTCCGCTCAGGCATGGGCGTGCCAGCCGAATAGAGCCGGCGTAACAAGGACTGATTATGACCAAAGGCATCATCATGCTCGCCGCCGGCGGGACCGGGGGCCATCTGTTTCCGGCGGAAGCGCTGGCGCATGAGTTGAAGGCGCTCGGCTATGCCGTGCACCTGGTGACGGACAGCCGGGCAGAGCGCTATGCGGGAAAATTTCCAGCGGATGAAATCCATGTCGTGCCTTCCGCCACGATCGGGTCCAAAAACCCTATGAAGGTCGCAGGCTCGCTGTGGACGCTCTGGTCCGGAATGCGTATCGCTCGCCGTTTGATGGTCAAGGTGCGGCCGAAAGTCATCGTCGGCTTCGGTGGTTATCCGACCATTCCGCCACTGCTGGCCGCAACCGGCATGGGCATTCCCTCGATGATCCACGAGCAGAACGCCGTCATGGGCCGGGCGAACAAGGCGCTCGCCAAACGCGTCAAGGCTATCGCCGGCGGTTTTCTTCCGGAAACGAATGGTCCTTATGCCGCGAAGACCGTCACGACGGGCAACCCCGTCCGTCCGGCGGTGTTGGAAGCCGCCAGGGTGCCATATCAGCCGTCTGGTGACGGCGAAGATTTCCGCCTCGTCGTCTTCGGTGGCAGCCAGGGCGCACAGTATTTTTCGAAGAGCGTGCCGACGGCAATCAGCCTGCTCGACGACAGCTTGCGGGCGCGTCTGCGCGTTACCCAGCAGGCCCGCGCCGAAGACCTGCCGATGGTCGAAGGCTGCATTGCCAAGCTTGAGATGAATGCGGACATCGCGCCGTTCTTTACCGATATGGCGGAGCGTATCGCCAAGGCTCATCTGGTCATCTGCCGGTCCGGCGCCTCCACGGTGTCGGAGATCGCGGTAATCGGCCGGCCTGCGATCCTGGTGCCTTATCCTTACGCGCTCGATCATGATCAGGCCGCCAATGCAGCAGCACTTGCGGCGACCGGCGGGGCCAAGGTGATCGCCCAGGCCGAACTTTCCAGCGAAAAACTGAGCCGGATACTGACGGAGGCCATGAATAACCCCGCCAAGCTCAGCGGCATGGCGGCGAGTGCCAAACAGGTGGGCAAACCGGATGCCGCACGCTTGCTTGCCTCCATGGTTGAAGCTATTGCCAGCGGTTCGACGATTGCACAGTTCAAGGAAACACGCTCATGAAAATGCCGCAGACGATCGGCCTGGTTCATTTCATCGGTATCGGCGGTATCGGCATGAGCGGCATTGCCGAAGTGCTGCACAATCTCGGTCACCGGGTGCAGGGCTCCGACCAGTCCGACAGCGCCAACGTCCAGCGGCTACGTGACAAGGGCATCGAGGTTTTCGTCGGCCACAAGGCTGAGAATATTGGCGATGCCGAAGTCGTCGTCGTCTCGACCGCAATCAGGAAGACCAACCCGGAACTGATCGCCGCGCGTGAAAAGCTGCTGCCGGTCGTGCGCCGCGCCGAAATGCTCGCCGAACTCATGCGTTTCCGCAATGCGATCGCCATCGGCGGCACCCATGGCAAGACCACGACGACGTCGATGGTTGCCTCGCTGCTCGAAGCCGGCGGGCTCGATCCGACCGTCATCAATGGCGGCATCATCAATGCCTATGGTACCAATGCCCGCATGGGCGAGGGCGAGTGGATGGTGGTCGAGGCCGACGAATCGGACGGCACCTTCCTGAAATTGCCCGCCGACGTCGCGGTCGTCACCAATATCGATCCGGAACATCTCGATCACTACGGCGATTTCGATGCCGTGCGTGCCGCCTTCCGCCAGTTCGTCGAGAACGTGCCCTTCTACGGCTTCGGCGTCATGTGTCTCGATCATCCCGAAGTGCAGACCATGGTATCGACCATCGAGGACCGAAAGGTTATCACCTATGGCGAAAATCCGCAGGCGGATGTGCGCTTTTCCAATATCCGCATGGACGCCGCGACCTCGGTCTTCGACGTCGAAATCCGCCGTCGCCGTACCGGCCAGATTATCAAATTGCCGGATCTGCGCCTGCCGATGCCGGGTCGTCACAACGTCTCGAACGCGACGGCTGCGATCGCGGTTGCCCAGCGTCTCGGCATCAAACCGGACGCCATCGCCAAGGGGCTGGCGGCGTTCAGTGGCGTCAAGAGACGCTTCACCCTCACCGGTGAGTGGAACGGTGCGCGCATCTATGACGACTACGGTCATCATCCGGTCGAGATCAAGGCCGTGCTGAAGGCTGCGCGCGAAGCTTGCCAGGGCGGCCGCGTCATCGCCGTGCACCAGCCGCACCGTTACTCTCGGCTGCACAGCCTCTTTGAGGACTTTGCCGCCTGCTTCAATGATGCAGATACGGTCCTGCTCGCGCCGGTCTATTCGGCCGGTGAGGATCCGATCGAAGGCGTCAGCTCGCCGGAACTCGTCTCCCGCATCAAGGCGGGGGGGCACCGCGACGCGCGTTTCATCGACGGCCCGGAAGCGATCGCGCCGATCGTCTCCGCCATTGCGCAACCGGGTGACTTTGTGGTTCTCTTGGGGGCTGGCAGCATCACATACTGGGCGGCCGCCCTTCCGAAGGAACTCGCAGGCATTTCAGGAAATTCCGCATGAAACAGGTTGATGGTACCAAGCTTCTGGCCTCTTTTGGGGCAGGCGTGAACGAATTGCGCGGGCGTTTGACGCCGGACGCGCCGATGGATCGCGTCACCTGGTTCCGTGCCGGCGGCCTTGCTGAACTGATGTTCCAGCCGCATGACGCCGATGATCTCGTCGCTTTCCTGAAGCTGCTGCCGGACGAAGTGCCTGTCATGGTCGCAGGCGTCGGCTCGAACCTGCTCGTGCGCGATGGTGGCATTGCGGGTGTCGTCATCCGGCTTTCGGCCAAGGGGTTCGGTGATGTCGAGCTGGTTTCGGAGACCCGCGTTAGAGCGGGAGCGATCTGCCCGGACAAGAACCTTGCTGCCATGACACTCGATCACGGCATAGGCGGATTCCATTTCTACTACGGTATTCCCGGCTCAATCGGCGGCGCACTGCGCATGAACGCCGGCGCCAATGGCGGCGAGACGCGCGAGCGTGTGGTCGAGGTTCACGCGGTCGATCGCAAGGGCAACAAGCACGTGCTCACCAATGCCGACATGGGCTACACCTACCGGCATTCCTCTGCGCCAGACGACCTGATCTTCACCCATGCCGTCTTCGAAGGCTATCCGGAAGACAAGGCGAAGATCCGCGCCGATATGGATGCGGTGCGCCAGCATCGCGAGACGGTGCAGCCGATCCGCGAGAAGACCGGCGGTTCGACCTTCAAGAATCCCGACGGTCATTCCGCCTGGAAACTGATCGACGAGGCGGGCTGCCGCGGCCTGATGATCGGCAGCGCCCAAATGTCGCCGATGCATTGCAATTTCATGATCAACACCGGCCAGGCAAGCGGCTACGAGCTTGAATATCTCGGCGAAACCGTACGCCAGCGGGTGTACGAAACATCCGGCATCAAGCTCGAATGGGAGATCAAGCGCATCGGCAATTTCATGCCCGGCTACGAAGTGAAGGAATTTCTTGGTCAGCTGACGGCCTGAACCAACCCCCGGACGAAAAAAAGCCGCCGCGGAGCGATCCAAGGCGGTCTTTTTGTTTCCTTTGAACGTGGCAGCTGCACGGCTCTTGACGCAGACGGTTCCCCCATAAAACCGTCAGGCCTCCAAAAGAAAGCCAAAAACGCTGCGCGTGCATTTCTCTCAATGCACAATCATTGACCAGAATCGATTTGTTGCAAATCTTGGGTTGTGCGCTCTGCGAATGGGCGAGGCAAACGGCTGGAATGCGCGTGTGGTTTCATTCGGAGGCCGGAGGGAAAACGCGGTAGCGCGCATCAACCCACTGGAGCATTTTGCTCCATTTCAAGGGGAAATCATGTTCAAGAGGCTTTCTGCGGAATTTTTGGGGACATTCTGGCTCGTTTTCGGCGGTGTGGCAGCGCGGTTCTGGCTGCAGCCTTTCCGGACGTCGGCATCGGTCTGCTCGGCGTCTCTTTTGCCTTCGGATTGACCGTGCTGACCATGGCCTATGCGGTCGGCGGAATTTCCGGCGGGCATTTCAACCCGGCGGTGTCGGTGGGCCTGACGGTCGCGGGGAAATTTCCGGCCTCGTCGCTCATCGGTTACATCATCGCACAGGTTGCGGGCGCGATCGTTGCGGCAGCGGCGCTCTATCTGGTCGCCAGCGGCAAGGCCGATTTCCAGCTCGGTGGCTTTGCCGCCAATGGCTATGGCGAACATTCGCCGGGCGGTTATTCCCTGACCTCGGCGCTGGTCATTGAGGTGCTGCTCACGGCCTTCTTCCTTTTCATCATCCTTGGTGCCACGAGCGGCCGCGTGCCGGCGGGCTTTGCCCCGATCGCTATCGGTCTGGCCCTGACGTTGATCCACCTCATCTCTATCCCGGTCACCAGCACATCGGTCAACCCGGCGCGTTCGACCGGGCAAGCGCTCTTTGTCGGCGGCTGGGCGCTGCAGCAGTTGTGGCTGTTCTGGCTTGCTCCGATCATCGGAGCAGCAATTGGCGGCATCGTCTGGAAGGTTGTCGGCGAAGGCGACTGACAGCTCCGCAAATCCCGCAGTCAATCGGCTGTAAAGAGGCTTCGCGCAAACGCGCGGGGCCTTTCCTTTTATCGGCTGCCGTCTTCGAAAATCGGTTGCATCGAATTTAACTCTCTGATTCCAAGCGATGAATCGAGCAGCCTGTTGATTCGATGCCAAATATTTCATCCATCCTCTGGACCGGGTTAACCAAAGTAAACGGTTCATTAACCATAATGCCGTTCTAGTGGGGCTGTGCCTGAGGGTGCGACTCGTCAGCGCGAATAAGCTAGGCGCAAGCGGAATTTGTAAGACTGGCGTAATGTCGGGGGTTTTTATGAGTGGTAAGCACGTCGCTGTCCTGATGGGCGGATTTTCTTCGGAGCGGCCGGTGAGCCTGTCCTCCGGGGCTGCGTGCGCCGATGCCCTGGAGGCCGAGGGCTATCGCGTGACCCGCATCGACGTTGATCGCAACGTCGCCTCCGTGCTTGCTGATCTGCGTCCGGACGTCGCCTTCAATGCGCTGCATGGGCCTTTCGGTGAAGACGGCACAGTCCAGGGCATCCTCGAATATCTCGAAATTCCCTACACTCATTCCGGCGTTCTGGCGTCTGCGCTCGCCATGGACAAGGCGCAGGCCAAACATGTCGCAAGTGCCGCCGGCATTCCGGTTGCCGAGGCGCAGATCATGGATCGCCACGAATTCGGTTCGCAGCATCCGATGAAGCCGCCCTATGTGGTCAAGCCGGTCCGCGAGGGCTCGAGCTTCGGCGTCGTCATCGTGAAGGAAGATCAGTCGCATCCGCCGCAGGTGATCACCTCAAGCGAGTGGCGCTATGGCGACCGCGTCATGGTCGAACGTTATGTTTATGGGCGCGAACTGACCTGCGGCGTCATGGGTGACAAGGCGCTTGGCGTAACCGAAATCATTCCCCAGGGGCATGCCTTCTACGATTACGATTCAAAGTATGTAAAAGGCGGCTCAAAACACGTCATTCCGGCGGATATTTTACCGAATATTTACCAAAAAATACAAACACTCGCAGTCAAGGCGCATCAGGCGATTGGATGCCGCGGCGTAAGCCGCTCCGACTTCCGCTTTGACGACCGTTTCTCTGAAGACGGAGAGCTCATCTGGCTGGAGGTCAACACTCAGCCCGGAATGACTCCAACCTCTCTGGTGCCTGAAATGGCGGCTTATGCCGGCCATACGTTCGGTGAATTCCTCAGGTGGATGGTGGAGGACGCGTCGTGTTTGCGTTGAGAGGCAGGAAGGCAGCAAGGGTCCCTACTTCGCGGGAGATGGCTGATCTCGACGGTCAGCGCGTTCTGCCGCGCCCTTTGCGTCGCGTCGTGCGCTTCCTCGTCAGTCTCGGAACCGGCCGTATCCATTTCACCCCGCACACCGGCACCGTCTCGGCGCTCGCTTTCCTGGCGGCGACCGGCTTCTATGGTATGTCGCTCGGCGGCCACAGTCAGGATTTTGCGCAGACGACCACCTCTGCCGTCGGTTTCGCGATCGAGGATGTCAAGGTCTCCGGCAACGACCAGACCTCGGAAATCGATATCCTGCAGCAGCTTGGCCTCGACGGCGCGACGTCGCTGGTGGCGCTCGACATCAATATCGCCCGCAAGCTGATCAGCGAAATGCCGTGGGTCGAGGACGTTGCCGTCCGCAAGGTCTATCCCGGTACGATCGAAGTCAGCCTCAAGGAGCGCAAGGCCTTCGGCATCTGGCAACATGGCTCCGATCTTTCGCTGATCGAGGCGAGCGGTAGCGTGATTGCGCCGCTGCGTGACAACAAGTTCGCAGACCTGCCGCTGTTCGTGGGCCGCGACGCCGAGACGGCTGCCGCCGAATTCTATGAGCGTTTCTCGCAGTGGCCGGAAATCGCAAAGCGCGTCAAAGCCTATGTTCGCGTTGCCGGTCGCCGCTGGGATTTGATGCTCAACAACGGCATCACCATCAAGCTGCCCGAGCACGATATCGATCGCGCCATGCAGGTTCTCTCGACGATGGAAGAGGGGCAGCAACTGCTGGAGCGCGATATCGCCGCGGTCGATCTGCGGCTGGAGGATCGCACCACGATACAGCTGACGCCCGAAGCTGCCGCCCGCCGGCAGGTGGTTCTGGAAGCGCGCACGAAGATGTTGAAGAAGCAGGAACAACAGGAGAACCGTATATGAGTCTTTTCGGTTCTTCGAATTTTGGCCTTCCCCGCCTGAAGCCGCTTAATTCCAAGCGGTCTCATGTCGTTTCGGTGCTGGATATCGGCTCTACCAAGGTGGTGTGCATGATCGGCCGGCTGACGCCGCGCGCCGAGAGCCAGATCCTGCCGGGCCGCACCCATTCGATCGAGATCATCGGCATTGGCCATCACAAGTCGCGCGGCATGAAGAACGGCGTGATCGCCGATCTCGATGCCGCCGAAAGCGTCGTTCGTCTCGCGGTCGATGCCGCCGAGCGCATGGCGGGCCTGACGATCGACAGTCTGATCGTCAACATCTCCGCCGGCCGCCTGCAGAGCGATATCTACACCGCTTCCATCGATCTCGGTGGTCAGGAAGTCGATGCCGCCGATCTCAAAAAGGTTCTCGCCGCCGCCGGCCAGCAGTCGCTGCGCCAGGACCGCGTCATCCTGCATTCGCTGCCGACTGGCTTCTCGCTCGACGGAGAGCGCGGCGTCCGCGATCCCCTGGCAATGTTCGGCGACCAGCTCGGCGTCGACATGCACGTGCTGACGGCCGAACGCGCTGCGCTCAAGAACCTCGAACTCTGCATCAACCGCGCGCATCTCTCGGTCGAAGGCATTGTTGCAACACCGTACGCAAGCGGTCTCGCAGCGCTGGTGGACGATGAGGTCGAACTCGGCTGCGCCGCCATCGACATGGGCGGCGGCACGACGACGATCTCCGTCTTCGCCGAAGGCAAGCTGGTGCATGCCGACGCCGTTTCGCTTGGCGGCCATCACGTCACGACCGATCTGGCGCGTGGCCTTTCGACCCGCATCGAGGATGCCGAGCGCCTGAAGGTGGTTCATGGTTCGGCTCTGCCCAACAGCGCCGACGAACGCGACATCGTCTCGGTTCCGCCGATTGGCGAGGACGACCGCGACCAGCCAACGCATGTGCCGCGGGCGCTTGTCTCGCGCATCGTGCGTGCTCGCATCGAAGAGACACTAGAACTCATCCGCGACCGGATCCAGCGTTCGGGCTTCTCGCCGATCGTCGGCAAGCGCGTCGTGTTGACGGGCGGCGCCAGCCAGCTGACCGGTTTGCCGGAAGCGGCGCGGCGCATCCTTGCCCGCAACGTTCGCATAGGCCGTCCGCTCGGCGTGTCGGGCCTGCCGGCGGCGGCCAAGGGTCCGGCCTTTTCGACGGCCGTCGGCCTGATGATCTATCCGCAGGTCGCCGACATGGAAACACATATGGCGCAGGGCGGTCTGCTCGCGTCGCTCGCAGGAAACAACAGCCGTATCGCCCGCATGGGCCAATGGCTGAAGGAAAGCTTCTGACCCCTTCGGCTTCGGCTGAACGGATGCAATACGGAATTAGTGATTTGGCCGGCTCGGCAAGGCGGCCAGAAACCAGGAAGGAACGGGTACAATGACGATCAACTTGCAAAAGCCGGATATCACCGAGCTGAAGCCTCGCATCACCGTCTTCGGTGTCGGCGGCGGCGGCGGCAACGCTGTCAACAACATGATCACCGCAGGCCTCGAAGGCGTCGATTTCGTCGTCGCCAACACCGATGCCCAGGCGCTGACCATGACCAAGGCCGAACGCATCATTCAGATGGGTGTCGCGGTTACCGAAGGTCTCGGCGCCGGCTCGCAGCCGGAGGTCGGCCGGGCTGCCGCTGAAGAATGCATCGATGAGATCATCGATCACCTGAACGGCACGCACATGTGCTTCGTCACGGCCGGCATGGGCGGCGGTACTGGCACCGGTGCTGCTCCGGTTGTCGCTCAAGCGGCCCGCAACAAGGGCATCCTGACGGTCGGCGTCGTCACCAAGCCGTTCCATTTCGAAGGTCAGCGCCGCATGCGTCTCGCCGATCAGGGCATCGCCGAGCTGCAGAAGTCGGTGGACACGCTGATCGTCATCCCGAACCAGAACCTGTTCCGGATCGCCAACGACAAGACCACGTTTGCCGACGCCTTCGCGATGGCCGACCAGGTTCTTTATTCGGGCGTCGCCTGCATCACCGACCTGATGGTCAAGGAAGGCCTCATCAACCTCGACTTCGCCGACGTCCGTTCGGTGATGCGCGAGATGGGCCGCGCCATGATGGGTACCGGCGAAGCTTCCGGCGAAGGCCGCGCGATGGCAGCAGCGGAAGCTGCGATCGCCAACCCGCTGCTCGATGAAACCTCGATGAAGGGCGCTCAAGGCCTGCTGATCTCGATCACCGGCGGCCGTGACCTGACGCTGTTCGAAGTCGATGAAGCTGCGACCCGCATCCGCGAGGAAGTGGATCCGGACGCCAACATCATCCTTGGTGCAACGTTCGACGAAGAACTCGAAGGCCTCATCCGCGTTTCGGTCGTTGCAACGGGTATCGATCGCACGGCCGCCGAGGTGGCCGGTCGTTCTGCTGACTTTCGTCCGGTAGCAAGGCCGATCGTCCGTCCGTCCGCTGCCATTCCTGCGGCTCCCGTCCAGCAGGCGCCGGTCGCCGTTCAGCCGCAGCCGGCCCCGGTTGCCGCTCAGCCGGCGCCGGTCGTCCAGCAGACTGTCGCCCAACCGGTTCAGCAGACCTCCGACGACATCGCCCGCGCTATCCGCGAAGCCGAACTGGAACGTGAACTGTTCCTGTCGATGCCGCGCGGCGGAGCAACTGCACCGGTTCAGCAGGCGCAGGAAGAGTTCCGCCCGCAGAGCAAGCTCTTTGCTGGCTCTGCTCCGATCGAACAGCCGGTCGTCCAGGCTGCCGCCCCGGTTCAGCGGACAGTCGAAACGGTGGCTTACCAGCCGCAGCCTGCCGTTCAGGCACCGGTCGCCCAGGTTCGTCAGGAGCCGATCGCTCCGGTGATCCGCCAGCAGGCCGAGCCGGTACGCATGCCGAAGGTGGAAGACTTTCCGCCGATGGTGAAGGCCGAAGCCGAACATCGCGCCCAGCCGGTGCCCCAGGAAGAACGCGGCCCGATGGGCCTGCTGAAGCGAATCACCAGTTCGCTCGGACGCCGCGACGAGGAAGATCACAATGTCACCGCGGACATGACCGCCGGTGCACCGAGCGCCGCTTCGCAGCAGCGCCGTCCGCTGTCTGCGGAGGCAAGCCTCTATGCGCCGCGCCGGGCTGCCCCCTTGGATGACCGTGCCCGCGCTGTCTCGCAGCCGCGCGTGCATGAAGACGATCAGCTCGAAATCCCGGCGTTCCTGCGCCGTCAATCGAACTGATATTTTACCCGCCTTCCACCTTGCCGAAATGCCCGGGTTTGCGCCCGGGCATTTTTTATGGATTATCAATTGGTTTCAGTGGTTACCTTGCGTAACAAAGCGAAAGAAACATTGATTTGGAATGACAGTCCGGCGCCCTTATCTTCACACTCGGGACTGACGGGGCTGAACCGCGATTCGAGACATCGCTGGCTTGCAGGTTGAACCGGTTGGTGGCGCTCGGCGTCGCTAACCGACTGTGTGTCTTGCGGCATTTTGAAAATGCGCAGCGCCGGTCTAGGGAAAAAATTCGGCGGCAACGCCAGAAGTATTTGAAGGCGAGAAGCATGGGATTGGGAATTGGACTGCTTGGGTTTCAGACAACGATTGCAAACTCTGTAACTCTTGGCGGCACGGGCGTTCATTCAGGCGCCGAGGTAGCAATAACGTTCCATCCGGCGGAACCCGATAGTGGTATCGTTTTTCAGCGGGTTGACGGCGAACGGACGATCAGTGAATTCAGGGCCGTGTCCTCGCAGGTTGGCAACACCGATCTCTGCACCGTCCTCGGTTTTTCCTCTTCCACCTCGATCGCGACGATCGAGCATGTGATGGCGGCGATCTACGCACTCGGCCTCGACAATCTTCTCATCGAGGTGCAGGGCGCCGAAATGCCGATCATGGACGGCAGCTCGGCACCGTTCATCGAAGCGATCGAGCAGACGGGCATCAAGGCCCTTGCCGTCAAGCGCCGCTATATCCGTATCCTCAAGCCGGTTCGCATCGAATCTGGCCCGTCCTGGTCGGAATTCACGCCCTATGACGGTATGCGCTTCGAAGTGGAGATCGATTTCGATTGCCCGCTGATCGGTCGGCAGGCCTGGAAGGGCGACATCACGCCGTCGGTTTTCAAGACCGAACTGTCACGCGCCCGCACCTTCGGTTTCATGCGCGATGTCGAGCGCATGTGGGCCGCAGGCCGCGGCCTCGGCTCGTCGCTCGAGAATTCGGTCGTCATTGCCGACGACAACACGGTGATCAACATCGAGGGTCTGCGTTACACGGACGAATTCGTTCGCCACAAGACGCTGGACGCCGTGGGCGATCTGGCTCTGGCCGGCACGCCGTTCATCGGCTGCTACCGTTCCTATCGCGGCGGCCACAAGATGAACGCGAACGCTCTGAAAGCGCTGATGAGCGATCCGACGGCTTATGAAATCGTCGAGACCCCAACGCGGCGTCAGCGGGTTGGCCCGCGCGAAGTGGTGGCCGTCAATGCTCCGTAAGCCGGAATAGGGTCTTTCGGAGCCGGAAAACCAGTTCTGTTCTTTGCCAAAGCCGGTCTTTTGACCGGCTTTTTCATGATCTCGCTGCCACAAAATTGCGTTAATCGATCATCATGACGTTGCGGTCTTGTTGCATCTTGATCTAAAACGCGGTTCATAGGCGGCGGTATTCTTACCGCTGTGCGAGTTGGGATTTACGAATGGTATTTGCAGGCCAGTTTGAATTGAAGAAGATGGCACGTGTTGCCATCATCGCGC
The DNA here is from genome assembly GCF_964254145.1 of Pararhizobium sp. LjRoot235. NCBI lineage: Bacteria > Pseudomonadati > Pseudomonadota > Alphaproteobacteria > Hyphomicrobiales > Rhizobiaceae > Pararhizobium > Pararhizobium sp. LjRoot235. Next base: position 1,862,921 of record NZ_CAXUSP020000001.1, read on the forward strand.
TTGCGGCTTCCGCGACCAGTGTGCTGGTGAGCGCCTGCCAGAACGATCCCGACATCGATATCACCAAGCTGACGGTGGAAACGGATCCGCCGGAAGTCCTCTACAATCAGGGGCTTGCCAACCTCAATGCCGGCAAGACGACGGAAGCGGCGCGCAAGTTCGAGGCGATCGACCAGCAGCATCCCTTCTCGGAATATGCCCGCAAGGCACTGGTGATGAAATCTTTCGTCAACTACCGCAATGGCCAGTATCAGGACGCCATCAACGGTGCGAGCCGCTATCTCAATCTTTATCCCGAATCCGAAGATGCGGCCTATGCGCAGTACATCGTCGGCCTTGCTTATTCGAAGCAGATTCCGGCGGTGACGCAGGACCAGAAGCCGGCGATGAGGACGATCGAGGCGATGCAGGCCGTCGTCACCAAATATCCGGATTCGGACTATGTCGAGGATGCCGAGGCCAAGATTCGTTTTGCCAAGGATCAGCTGGCCGGCAAGGAAATGCAGGTCGGCCGCTACTATCTCGAGCGCAAGGAATATCTTGCTGCCGTGACGCGTTTCCGCACCGTGGTCGAACAATATCCGAACACCAACCAGGTGGAAGAAGCCTTGTCGCGGCTGGTGGAAAGCTATTTCGCCATGGGTATCACCGCAGAGGCGCAGACGGCGGCTGCGGTTCTCGGGCACAACTATCCGGATAGCCAGTGGTATGCGGATTCTTACAAGCTGCTGCAGACCGGTGGTCTTGAGCCGCGCGAAAGCGGCAATTCGTGGATTTCGCGCGCAGGCAAGAAGCTTCTGGGCGCTTGATGCGTGTTGCCCGGGAACCTGCAGCGTTTTTGGGCAACGACATGCATAAGAACAAAGACCTAGGCGAAGAGATTTGAAACGGGATGCTTTCACAGATTTCGATCCGCGATATCGTCCTGATCGAACGGCTTGATCTGTCCTTCGATGCCGGCTTGTCCGTGCTGACAGGGGAAACCGGTGCCGGAAAATCCATCCTGCTCGACAGTCTCTCGCTCGCGCTCGGCGGGCGCGGCGATGGTTCGCTGGTCCGTCACGGTAGCGACAAGGGGCAGGTGACGGCGGTCTTCGATGTCGGCATCAGTCATCCGGCCCGCCTCATGATCCGCGAAAACGGCATCGACGACGATGGCGACCTGATTTTTCGCCGGGTGCAATCAGCCGATGGCCGCACCAAGGCCTATGTCAACGATCAACCCGTTTCCGTGCAACTGATGCGCCAGGCGGGGCAGCTGCTCGTCGAAATCCACGGCCAGCACGATGACCGCGCCCTCGTCGATACCCATGCCCACCGCACGTTGCTCGATGCTTTTGGCGGTCTTGCCGACGAGGCGGAGAATGTGGCGGCTCTCTATCGCGTCTGGAAGGATGCCGAGCGCACGCTGAAGAAGCACCGCGACAAGGTCGAGGCCGCCGCCCGCGAAGCCGATTATTTGCGGTCGTCGGTGGATGAGCTGGAGGCACTCTCGCCGCAGGACGGCGAGGAGGACGATCTCGCCGAGCGCCGCTCGCGGATGATGAAGGCCGAGCGCATCGCCGTCGATATCAACGAGGCGAGCGAGTTCCTCAATGGCAACGCGTCGCCGGTTCCGCTGATTGCCTCGCTGGTGCGCCGGCTCGAGCGCAAGAGCCATGAGGCGCCAGGGCTGCTTGAGGAGACGGTCGAGTATCTCGATACCGCACTCAACCATCTCTCCGATGCGCAGATGGCGGTCGAGGCAGCGCTTCGGAAAACCGAATACGACCCGAAGGAACTGGAGCGCGTCGAGGAACGCCTGTTTGCGCTTCGGGCGGCTGCGCGCAAATATTCCGTGCCGGTTACGGCGCTTCCCGCTCTCGCCATCAGGATGACTTCCGATCTTGCCGATCTCGATGCCGGCGAGGAGAAGCTGAAGCAGCTCGACGCGCAACTTGGTATGACGAAGCGCGCCTTTGATGCCGCCGCCGCCGCACTCTCCGCCAAGCGTCACAACACCGCAACGGCTCTTTCCGAGGCAGTCATGGCCGAGCTTCCGGCCTTGAAGCTGGAGCGGGCTCGTTTCATGGTGGAGGTCACATCCGATCCGGGTTTTGCGACAGCAGACGGCATCGACGTGGTCGAGTTCCACGTCCAGACCAACCCGGGGACGCGTCCGGGCCCGATCATGAAAGTCGCCTCGGGCGGCGAGCTTTCGCGTTTCCTGTTGGCGCTGAAGGTGGCGCTTGCCGATCGCGGTTCGGCGCCGACCCTGGTCTTCGACGAAATCGATACCGGCGTCGGCGGTGCTGTGGCGGATGCCATCGGTCAGCGGCTGAAGCGCCTATCGAGGAACGTGCAGGTGCTTTCCGTCACGCACGCCCCGCAGGTGGCTGCCCGCGCCGCGACGCATCTGCTCATCTCCAAGGGGCCATCGGCGGAAAAATCCGAAACCATCGCCACCCGCGTCGCCCGCATGGACGACAGGGCCCGCACCGAGGAAATCGCCCGCATGCTTGCCGGTGCCTCCGTGACCGAGGAAGCGAGGGCGGCGGCAGCGAGGCTGTTGGCCGGGAACGTGTAGTTTTTTACCCTCCCCTTGAGGGGGAGGGTCGGCACGTAGTGCCGGGGTGGGGTGATCCTTTGTGCCCACGTTACAATCACCCCGCCCGCGCGTTCCACGCGACCTCCCCCTCAAGGTGAGGTGGGTTTCAGCATCTTCCCATTCTTCGAAATTTCACTAAAACGACTCCCAAAATATGGAGTCCCAGCATGTCGACCGAATCTGTTGCCGTTGAAGATCTGACGCTCGAAGATGCCGCGGCCGAGCTGGAGCGGCTGGCCAAGGCGCTTGCGCATCACGATGCGCTCTATCACGGCAAGGACGCGCCGGAGATTTCGGATGCGGAGTATGACGCGCTGAAGCGGCGCAACGAGGAGATCGAGGCCCGCTTTCCGGAATTGATCCGCGCCGACAGCCCGTCGCGGAAAGTCGGCGCCGCACCTTCGGCCATCTTCCAGCAGATCACCCATGCGCGGCCGATGCTGTCGCTCGATAACGTGTTTTCCGACGAGGACGTGCGGGATTTCATCTCCAGCGTCTACCGCTTCCTCGGCCTGCTGCCGGATAATTCGATTGCCTTCACCGCCGAGCCGAAGATCGACGGCCTGTCGATGTCCTTGCGCTACGAGAACGGCAAGCTGGTCAGCGCCGCGACGCGCGGCGACGGAACGACCGGCGAGAATGTCACGGCCAACATCCGCACGATCAAGGAAATCCCGCAGACGCTGCCGTCGGATGCTCCCGCTGTCGTCGAAGTGCGCGGCGAGGTCTATATGGCCAAGAGCGATTTCCTGGCGCTCAACGAGCAGATGGCGGCGGAAGGCAAGCAGACTTACGTGAACCCGCGCAATACGGCGGCAGGCTCTCTGCGCCAGCTTGATCCGGCGATCACGGCGAGCCGCAAGTTGAAGTTCTTCGCCTATGCATGGGGCGAGATGTCGGACATGGGGGCCGATACGCAATTGGGCATGGTCGAGGTGTTCAAGCGCTGGGGCTTTCCGGTCAATCCGCTGATGCAGCGCTTGTCGTCGATCGAGGCGATCCTCGAGCATTACAACGACATTGGCCTCAAACGTCCCGATCTCGACTACGATATTGACGGTGTCGTCTACAAGGTCGACCGGCTGGACCTGCAGCAGCGCCTCGGCTTCCGCTCGCGCTCGCCGCGCTGGGCGACGGCCCACAAGTTCCCGGCCGAGCAGGCCTTCACGATCGTCGAGAACATCGACATTCAGGTCGGCCGCACCGGGGCGCTGACGCCGGTTGCGCGGCTGACGCCGGTCACGGTCGGCGGCGTTGTCGTCACCAATGCGACACTGCACAATGCGGACTATATCGAGGGCATCGGCAATAGCGGCGAGCGCATCCGGGAGGAGGGGCACGATATCCGTATCGGCGACACGGTGATCGTCCAGCGTGCCGGCGATGTCATCCCGCAGGTTCTCGATGTCGTCATGGAAAAGCGTCCGGTAACGGCAGAACGCTATCAGTTCCCAAAGACCTGCCCGGTCTGCGGCAGCCATGCAGTGCGGGAAAGGAACGAGAAGACCGGCAAGCTCGATTCGGTGACCCGCTGCACCGGCGGCTTCGTCTGCCGCGCGCAGGCTGTCGAGCATCTGAAGCATTTCGTCTCCCGCAATGCCTTCGATATCGAGGGGTTGGGCTCCAAGCAGATCGATTTCTTCTTCGAGGCGGACGATCCTTCGCTGTCGATCAAGACGGCACCGGACATCTTCACGCTCGAGAAGCGGCAGAGCTATTCACCGCTCGCCAAGCTCGAAAACATCGACGGTTTCGGCAAGGTCAGTGTCCGCAAGCTTTTTGACGCGATCAACGACCGGCGGCAGGTGGCCTTGCATCGGCTGATCTACGCGCTCGGCATCCGCCACGTCGGCGAGACGACAGCAAAGCTCTTGGCGCGCTCCTACGGCAGCTACACCGTGTTCGCGGAGGCGATGAAGGCCGCGGCGGACCCTACCTCGGAGGCCTGGAGCGATTTGAACACCATCGACGGCATCGGCGAAGTAGTCGCCCGGGCGATCGTCGAGTTCTACAAGGAGCCGCGCAACATTGACGTCGTTTCGCGGCTGCTCGAGCAAGTGACCCCGCTGGACGCCGAAGCACCTGTTTCGAGTTCGAGCCCAGTTGCCGGCAAGACCGTCGTCTTCACCGGCTCGCTTGAAAAAATGACGCGCGACGAGGCAAAAGCCATGGCGGAACGGCTGGGAGCCAAGGTTGCCGGTTCCGTGTCGAAGAAAACCGACCTGCTCGTTGCCGGTCCCGGCGCCGGTTCCAAGCTCGAAAAAGCCCGTGAACTCGGTGTCGAAACCACCGATGAAGACGGCTGGTTTACGCTGATCGGTGGGTAATCACGCTTCAACAGCTTCGAAAGCTTCCCTTGCGCCGCTGGCTTCGCTATGAGGCCTGTCAGCTATGACAGTTTCGTGACAGTGGCGAAGACGGGTGATTAAACAATGCTGGGTTGGTTTCGCAAACTCCTGCCGCGCGAAGACAAGTTCTTCGAACTTTTCGATGCGCATTCGCGCGCTGTGGCCGGCGCCGCCGACGCGCTGAAGGCGCTGCTTGCAGGCGAGGGCGATCATGATGCGCATTGCAATCGCATCATCGCCTTGGAGGACGAGGCCGATGGCATCACACGCGAGGTGATGCTGGCCGTCCGTCGCAGCTTCATCACACCGTTCGACCGCGGCGACATCAAGGATCTGATCCAGTCGATGGATGACGCCATCGACATGATGCACAAGACAGTGAAGACGATCCGCCTGTTTGAGCAGAAGAGTTTTGATCCCGGCATGCGCGAGATGGGCGCCCTCGTCGTCGACGCCGCCCGGTTGATCGCCGAGGCAATCCCGCTGCTCGATCGGATCGGCACGAATGCGCCGCGCCTTAGCGCCATCGCCGAAGAAATCACACGCGTCGAGGGCCGTTCCGACGAACTGCATGAAGAAGGCCTGAAGGACCTTTTCCGCCGTTACGGCACGTCGAATCCGATGGCCTACATTATCGGTAGTGAAATCTACGGCGAGCTCGAGAAGGTTGTGGACCGCTTTGAAGACGTCGCCAATGAAATCAGCGGCATCCTGATCGAGAACGTTTGATGGAGGCCACGCTCGCCTTTCCGCTACTCGCGGGTCTGATCGGCATAGCGCTGTTCTTCGACTTCCTCAATGGTCTGCACGATGCGGCGAATTCGATCGCGACGATTGTTTCGACACGCGTGCTAAGGCCGCAATATGCTGTGATGTGGGCGGCGTTCTTCAATTTTATTGCCTTCCTGTTCTTCGGCCTGCATGTCGCCGAAACCCTCGGCAAGGGAATTATCGACCCGGCGATCGTCAATCCGCAGTTGATTTTCGCCGCCTTGATGGGGGCGATCATCTGGAACATCGTCACCTGGATCTTCGGCATCCCGTCGAGTTCATCCCATGCGCTGGTCGGCGGATTGGTCGGTGCGGGCCTTGCGAGGACCGGTGGCGATGCGATCGTGCTCAGCGGCCTGTTGAAGACGGTTAGCGCGATCTTCCTGTCGCCGATGATCGGGTTCTTCCTGGCGCTCATGCTCGTTCTGATCGTCTCGTGGATTTGCTTGCGCCAGACCCCGTTTGCCGTCGATCGCAGCTTTCGCGGCTTGCAGTTCATTTCAGCCTCGCTCTATTCGCTCGGCCATGGCGGCAATGACGCGCAGAAAACCATGGGTATCATCGCGGTCCTGCTGTTCAGCCAGGGCCATCTCGGCCCGACCTTCCACGTGCCGTTCTGGGTGGTGATCTGCTGCCAGTCAGCCATGGCGCTCGGCACGCTCTTCGGTGGCTGGCGGATCGTCCATACGATGGGGTCGAAGATCACCCGGCTCAATCCGATGCAAGGGTTTTGCGCGGAAACAGGCGGCGCTATCACGTTGTTCGGCGCCACCTGGCTCGGCATCCCGGTCTCGACGACGCACACGATCACCGGCGCCATCATCGGCGTTGGCGCTGCAAGACGCGTCTCTGCAGTGCGCTGGGGGCTTGCCGGCAATATCGTGATTGCCTGGATCATCACGCTGCCGTCGGCGGCGTTAATTTCCGCGCTGTTCTATTTTGCAGCAGGCCTGCTGGGCTAAACGAATCGTTTCGCCGCCCTGCGGTCGGCTTTGCATGTCGACGGCTGCACGAGGCCAGTACATTTTCCGAGCGGTAACCGCGAGGGATTTCCTTCTCAGACGATGGCGCAAATTCGACGCGACACCCGCCGTCAAATAGTGTCCTATGGGTGCAGGCGACCGCAGAGCCGCCGCTTTTGAACGGAACCGAGGAACACCAATCCATGAAGCTTGCTACCTTGAAGGATTCGACCCGGGACGGAAAACTCGTCGTGGTATCGAAGGATCTGACGCGCTGCTCGGAAGTCGGCCATATCGCCCGCACGCTGCAGGCGGCGCTGGACGACTGGGCGCACGTCGCGCCCCGGCTGCAACAGGTCGCGGTCGGCATGGAGAGCGGCTCGCAGCCGACCATGCGCTTCCACGAAAATGATGCGGCTTCGCCGTTGCCGCGCGCCTTCTTCTGGGCCGGTGGCTCCGGCGGCTTTTCCGGGCCGCGCAATACCATTCCGCTTGCGGATGATGCATCTGGCATCACTGTCACCGCGCAGGTCGCCGTCATCACCGACGATGTCGAGGCGCAGCCCGCCAGCGCCGATGCGAAGGGCGCTGTTCTTCTTGTCCTCCTCGCCAGCGATATTTCGGTTGGCAATGCGACGGCAGTGTCGACGTTTTCTCCGGTCGCCGTCACGCCTGACGAACTGGGCGAAGGCTGGAATACCGGCGACCTGGCACTGCTCGTCCGCCGCAACGGCAGGGCTCTCGACGGCGGCGAGATCGGCAGGAAGGAGGCGGCGGAGATCGTCGCCAAAACCGCAGCAATCCGCCCGCTGATGGCTGGCAGCATCGTTGGGACGGGTCTGTGCAAGACATCCTGCCCCCTTTCCATCGGTGATACCGTTCGCATCGAGATGAACGATCGGAGCGGACATTCCATCTTTGGCGCCATCGAGCAGATGGTGGAAACGCGCCGCAAATGATTGTCACGGCACGCCGGGACCCTATTTCCGGGTAGGCAATTCTTGAATTGTCTTTTTGCACTGCACACGTTAGGGAAATCGCGCCGGATTTTCACGGGAGCTCTCGTGAATATCCGGCAAGAGCCAGCCGCCATGCCTAAGGCGGCAGCCTTGACGGATTGGAGGATCCCGGGATGGAAACGATTACCACGATTGCAGAGTTGCGCGCGCGCCTTGCGGATCACCGCCGTGCCGGCAAGACCATCGGCCTGGTGCCGACCATGGGTTATCTGCATGTTGGCCATATGGAACTGGTCCGTCGCGCGAGGGCGGAAAACGACATCGTCGTCGTCAGCCTGTTCGTCAATCCGCTGCAGTTCGGCGCCAATGAAGATCTGGCGAAATACCCGCGCGATCTCACGCGCGATGAGGACTTGCTCATCAAAGGCGGCGCCGATTTCCTCTTTGCGCCCGGCGTCTCCGACATGTATCCGCGGCCGATGGAAACGGTGGTCGATGTGCCGGCGCTCGGCGGCGAGCTCGAGGGCTCCGTCCGGCCCGGCCATTTCGCCGGCGTCGCCACCGTCGTCACCAAGCTCTTCAACATCGTCCAGCCGGACCGCGCCTATTTCGGCGAGAAGGATTTCCAGCAGTTGCAGATCATTCGCCGCATGGTCGAGGATCTGGCGCAACCGGTCGAGATCGTCGGCGTTACCACCGTGCGCGAAGCCGACGGGCTCGCCTGCTCGTCGCGCAATGTCTACCTGACACCCGCAGAACGGACCGCAGCGGCGATCGTGCCGAAGGCACTCGACGAGGCCGAACGGCTCATCGCCGGCGGGCTGACGGATGTCGCAGCCCTCGAAAAAGCGGTGACCGATTTCATCGCTTCGGAGCCTCTGGCAAAGCCGGAAGTGGTTGCCATTCGTGATCCGGAAACACTGCACACCGTGACGGAAATCGGCGAAAAACCGGTTCTTCTGTTGCTTTTTGTCCGTTTCGGGAGCACGAAGCTGCTCGATAACCGGGTTTTCACGCCGAAAACCGCAAAATTTGCAAAGGTGGCGTAAGCATGAGTGTACAGGCAATGAAGCGTCGCCTGAGCCCCGGCAATATCGAGGCGCTCAAGGGCGAACGGCCGATCGTCAGCCTGACGGCCTACACCACGCCGATCGCCCGGCTGCTCGATCCGCACGTCGATTTCATGCTGGTCGGCGATTCGCTCGGCATGGTGCTTTACGGTTTGGATTCGACCGTCGGCGTTACCCTCGACATGATGATCGCCCATGGCCAGGCCGTCATGCGCGGCTCGGAAAAGGCTTGCGTCGTCGTCGACCTGCCTTTTGGTTCCTACCAGGAGTCCAAGGAACAGGCCTTCGCCACCGCAGCCCGCGTTCTGAAGGAGACCGGCTGCAGCGCGGTGAAGCTCGAGGGTGGCGCGGAGATGGCCGAGACGGTCGATTTCCTCACCCAGCGCGGCATTCCCGTGCTCGGCCATATCGGCCTGATGCCCCAATTCGTCAACACGATGGGCGGCTACCGGTCAGTTGGCCGCAACGACAAGGAAGCAGCGAAGATCAGGCGCGATGCCAAGGCGATCGACGATGCGGGGGCTTTTGCCATCGTCGTCGAGGGCACGATCGAACCCCTGGCGCGCGAGATTTCGGCGGAACTCAGAGCGCCGACCATCGGCATCGGTGCGTCGCCGGCCTGCGATGGCCAGATCCTCGTGTCGGACGATATGCTCGGCATCTTCAGCGACTTCAAGCCTCGCTTCGTCAAGCATTTCGCCGAGCTGGCACCGCAGATTTCGGCGGCTTTCGAGGCCTATGCCAATGAGGTAAAGGCGCGGACCTTCCCCGGTATCGAGCATACGTTTCAGGTCAAGCGCTGACACGCGTGGCGGATCGGGCGCTGTCCCGGTCCGCTCTGATCAGAAAATTGGATCACTACATCAATCTTATTGAATTGTTCCCTGGCCGGTCACGGCCTATCTGTGCGTTCCATCTCTCACACATCTCGGGAGGCGTCGTTTGGCCTTTGGTCGCCGTCGTTCCGGAAAGTTTCCTTCATGACCAAAGACCGTTTCTGGCAGGGTGTTCGCGGCGGTTTTCCCGTCATGGTGTCGGCGTCCCCGTTCGGCGCGTTGTTCGGCGCGCTTGCGGTCGACAATGGCTTCTCGGTTTTCGATGCGGTGTTGATGAGCGCCACGCTCTATGCTGGCGCTAGCCAGATGGTCGGCATCGAGCTGTTCGGCCACAAGGTCCAGCCATGGCTGATCGTGCTTTCGATCTTCGCGGTCAATTTCCGCCATATCCTCTATTCGGCATCGATCGCCCGGCATATCCGGCATTTTTCCGGCGTGCAGAAGGTTGTCACCTTCTTCCTGCTGGTCGATCCGCAATACGCCGAAACCGAGAAGCGGGCCGAACGCGGCGAGCCGATAACCTTCAACTGGTATCTCGGCTTTGCGATGATCATCTACATACCTTGGCAGATCATGACGCTGCTCGGGGCGATCTTCGGGCAGATGATCGGCGAGCCGCGTGCGGTCGGTCTCGACGTGCTCTTGCCGATCTATTTCATGGGGCTGGTTCTCGGTTTCCGCAAACGGGACAACTGGTTGCCGGTCGTCGCCGCCAGTTCGCTCGCATCCATTGCGGCCATGCATTTCGTTGGCTCGCCGTGGCATGTCAGCATCGGCGCGATCGCCGGCATCCTGCTTGCCTCCTGCCTGCCGCTGCCGAAACGGCATGAAGAGCCGGTCACATTGGAACACGAGGTCTGATCATGGATAGCTCAGACCACATGCAACTGATCTACATCATCCTCGCGGCCGCCTTCGCGACCTTTCTCACCCGCATCGGCGGCTATGTTATGATTACGCAGATGAAGCGCATCCCGCCGCGCATGGAGGCGGCGCTGAATTCGGTGCCCGCCGCCGTGCTCTCGACCCTGGTTGCTCCCGCCTTCGTCCGTGGCGGCTTCGATGTGGCGGCCGCCATGCTCGTTGCCCTCGCCGTCGGTTTGCGCGTTTCGTCGCTCTGGATGCTGGCCGTCGGCTGGCTCGTCGTCATGGCGATCCGCTATTTGACCGTGTAGGAAGCAAATCACTTCAGGCTCGCCCCTCATCCGGCCCTCTCCTTGTTTAGGAAGAAGGTCGCCGCTTGTCCCTTCTCCCCGTTCTGACGGGGAGAAGGGACAAGCGGCGACCTTCGTTATCCCCTCTCCCACTTGCGGGGAGAGGGTTAGGGTGAGGGGCAATCACAAAACTTTCGTGTCGCGTGATCCAGCTTTAGGGATTTTTAACGCTTCAGCGGCGCCGTCGCCTCTTTCAACCACCCCAGCACTTTTTCGTCCGAGATTAGCGGCGACAGCTTTTCGCGCGTCTCGGCGTGATAGGCGTTCAGCCAGGTGAGTTCGTCGTCCGTCAGCAGGCTGGTAACGACAAGACGACGGTCGATCGGGCAGAAGGTGAGGGTCTCGAAGCCGAGCATCGGCAGGTCGCCGCCCTCGATCGGGCTTGGCTCCAGAACATGGACAAGGTTTTCGATGCGGATGCCGAAGGCGCCGGGGCGGTAATAGCCGGGCTCGTTCGACAGGATCATGCCGGGCAGCAGTTCCTGCGTCGAAGCGCGGGAAATACGCTGCGGGCCCTCATGCACCGAGAGATAGGAGCCGACGCCGTGGCCGGTGCCGTGGGCATAGTCGGCGCCCGCCTTCCAGAGCGCGATGCGGGCCAGCGGATCGAGATCGACGCCGCGCGAGCCCTTTGGGAACCGGGCAACGCTGATGGCAATCATGCCCTTCAGCACCAGCGTGAAGAAACGCCGCTGTTCTTCCGGCACTGTGCCGATTGCCACCGTGCGGGTGATGTCGGTGGTGCCGTTGATGTATTGGCCGCCGGAATCGATCAGGAACATCGTGCCGTCGGCAATCGCCAGATCGCTCTCCGTCGTCACCCGGTAGTGCATGATCGCGGCGTGTTCGCCGGCACCGGAGATGGTGTCGAAGGAAATGTCCTTGAGCGGGTTCTGCATTCGCTCGCCGACGGCTGAGCGGCAGGCTTCGAGTTTTTCGACCGCGGCAATTTCGGTGACGGTTCCGGGTCGCATACCGTCAAGCCACGCCAGGAACTCGGCCATGGCTGCGCCGTCCTGCAGATGGGCGCGGGCGGAGCCTTCGAGTTCCGCTGCGTTTTTCCGGGCGCGGCGCAGGCGGGCGGGGTCGATTGCCTCGATCACCGTGCCGCCGCTGATGCGGATGCGCTCGGCGAGCGCAAACGGTGCATGCTCCGGATCGATCATGATCTTTGCGCCGGTCGCAGCGAGCGCTGCGACACGATCGTCGAACGAGGCGGGAGCCTCGAGGCTCGAAAGCTGGGTGAGATAGGCTTCCTCCTCGATTCCTGTCTTGCGCTTGTCGAGGAACAATTCTGCCTTGCCATCGGCGTGAACAATGGCGCGGGCCAGCGGATGTGGCGTGTGCGGCACGTCGCTACCACGGATGTTGAAGGTCCAGGCGATCGACGAGGGGTCGGTCAGCACCACGGCGCTGGCATCTGCCTTGGCTACTTCCTGCGCCATCGTCTCAAGCTTGTCCTTGGCAAGCACCCCGGCGTGATCCAGCGGCTGGATCTTGACCCGGCCGAGCGGCGCTGCGGGCCTGTCAACCCACTGCCGGTCAAGCGGATTGTGATCGAGGAAGATGAGTGTTCCGCCTAGTCCCTCGAGTGCCTTCTGGAGCTTGCGCACCTCGGCGCCGGTGTGCAGCCATGGGTCGATGCCCAGGCGGAAGCCTTTTTTGCCATGGTGTTCAAGCCAGAGATGCGGCGGTTCGCCGACCAGATCGCCGCCTTCGAAAACGGTGCCGTCCACCTGTTCTTTGAGTTGGGTGACGTAGCGGCCATCGACAAAAACAAGCGCCTGCTCCTGTGTAATGAGCGCGATGCCGGCGGACCCGGTGAAGCCGGTCAGCCACGCCAGCCGTTCGGCTGATTTCGGCACATATTCGCCCTGGAATTCGTCGGCGCGCGGCACGAGGAAGCCGTCGATGTTCAGGCCGGCGAAGGCGGCGCGCAGCACATTGACGCGTTCCTTGCCGAATTGCGGGGTGGAGGTGACTTCGAAAGATTGGAACATGGATTTTTCCTGCGAGGATGTCCGAAGAGGGAGCCGGTGGCCGGGATCACGCCGCGCAAAGTGCAGGCTGATTCCTGAAAGGTGCCGGTACTCTAGCGGAAACAAACGGCGCAGCGAAAGCCCGTGTTTTCTTGCTCAGCTTTTTGATGACTTCCAGGTTGCCCGCGGTGGTTTGTCGTAATTATCATACTTATGCGTCGTGCGCATGGCTCCCATGCTGCAATGCACCTAGACCCGTTTCAAAAATAGTCTATAAACCCGCTCAACGAACACGGACGCAAATCTGTTGTTCACGCGAATGCCGAAAGGCAAGAGCTGCATGATCCGAGAATGGTTGGTCATCCTTCTCCTCCTCCCTCCGGGTGGCCAATTTTGGATCATGAAGAGTCCGCTTGAGCGCTCCTCCTCCTTAAGCTCGCGGACATGGCCGGCTTGCCGGTCAGCGGGCGGTGCTTCGGCATCGCCTTTGTTTCGAAAACCCGCTTGTCCCTAACGGACAGGCGGGTTTTTCGTTTTCCGGACGTTGAATGTCAATTCTCAGGGACGGTCGAGATGGATCGTCACCCAGCCGTTGCGCCAGATGGTGCGGACATGGCGCAGATGCTGGCCATTATAAGCGGACAGCACCTTCCAGCGCTGCGATGCCAGAATGCCCGACAGGATGACCGAGCCGCCCGGTGCCAGATGGCCAGCAAGCTGCGGCGCCATTTTGATCAGCGGGCGGGCGAGGATGTTGGCGATGATCAGGTCGAACGGACCATGCGTGGCGAAGGCCGGTGAGTGGAAGCCGGGGGCGGTGACCGTGGTGATGCCGGTGGAGATGCCGTTGCGGCGCACATTCTCGGCGGCGACCCGCGTCGCGATCGGGTCGATGTCGGTTGCGAGAACCGGGATCGGCTTCAGCTTGCGCGCGGCGATCGCCAGGACGCCGCTGCCGGTGCCGAGATCGAGGGCATTGCGAACCTTGCGGGCGCGCATGACTCTTTCGATGACTTCGAGGCAGCCCGCCGTCGTGCCGTGGTGTCCGGTGCCGAACGCCTGGCCGGCATCGATCTCTATGGCGATGTCATTGATGCGAACCTTGTCGCGGTCATGCGAGCCGTGGACGAGGAAGCGGCCGGCGCGCACCGGCGACAGGCCCTCCAGCGATTTGGCGATCCAGTCGACATCGGGAATGACTTCCCGCTTGATCGTCGCATCGGGAAAGTGCGCCACGATGACGTCGCTCAAGCGGGCCCGCATCTCGTCTTCTTCGTCGAAATCGATGTAGAGCGACGCCTCCCAGATGTCCTTCTTTTCGTCCATCTCCATGGTGGCAATGGCGTAGCCGTCATCCTCGAACGCTTCGGTCATCAGGTCCATGATGACTTCTGACTGCTTTTCGGTCGTGGTGATGAACAGGCGAAGGTCGCTCAATGTCTTTATCCTTGGTCGGCTGGACGGCTTGCGCGGCTCTAGCATGCCCGCCGATCAAAGGTAAAGCGCAGGCCTATCTGGCGTCGGGAATCCACGGCGGCGGCGGCGTGTCCTGGCCGGAAACATTGCGCAGCGCTGCCGCCGTGAAACCGGGTATTTGGTTCAACAGCGGCATCAACAGCTTACGCACGCCGGTCAGGAGAGGATTCTTCAGGGTGATGAAGGCGGTGTAGCGCCGCGTGTCCCTGAGCACGGTTTTGACGACGGGCATTCTCAGCTTGGAATAATCCCGTTCCCGTCCTTCGGAAATCAGCCAGGCGAGCCAGCAGGCATCTTCGATGCCGAGGTTCATGCCACGGGCGCCAGCCGGTGAATGCACGTGCGCGGCGTCGCCGGCAAGAAAGACATTGCCGCGGCTCATCGTTTCGACATGGCGGAAGCTGACGGTGAGGTCCGATTTCCACGTCCGCTCCAGCACCGTGGCCGGATGCTCGATGCGGGGTTCGAAATCCTCGATCGTCGACACATAACGCAGCCTGTCTTCGCATACCGGCAAGCGAACGAGCACGCCTGGATTGAGGAGGTTCATTTCGGCGAAGCTGGTATCGACCGGCTGGACATAGCGGTAATCGGCCAGGAAGAAACGGCTTTCGATCGCATAGCCTGGAAAAGCGAAGCCGCAGGCCTTGCGCACGTCGGAATGGGCGCCATCCGCGCCGATCAGCATGTCCGGCAGCACCGTCTCTGTTTGGCCATCCGCGTGCCGCAGCATGACGATCGGGCTCCGGACATCGCCGGAGACAGCCTGAACTTGCGTTGACCGCTCAGGCCTGATGCCGAATACCGACAATCGCTGGAGCAACAACCGTTCCGTTTCGCCCTGTGGCAGGGCATAGATCGGACAATAGGGGCCTCGGAATGTCTCGGTGTCGATCGTCAGCAGCAACTTGCTTGCAGAGCAGATCTTGAATTTGGTCAGGCGCCGGGCCTTGGCGAGGACCAGGGCGCTGGCGCCGGAGGCCTCCAGAAGCGTCATGGTCCTCGCATTGACACCCAGCGCCCGGCTTTCATTGATTGGTGCCGGTCCCGCGGCCCTTGAGACCAGACGTGGGCGGAAGCCACGCCGCGCAAGTTCGAGCGCCAGAGCAAGTCCGGTCGGCCCCGCACCGGCAATCAGAATTGACTTTCCGGTGTGTTCCCCCATCAGCTCCTCGCGGCGATCATTATGTCTTCAGCAGATTTTCCAGCTTCTTGACCGCGGTGTCCGGATTTTCGCCGTAAGCGATCGTGCCGGTGAATTTGCCTTCGGAATCGAGAAGGAAAACGGAGGCGGTGTGGTCCATCGTATAATCGCCGTCCGGCTTCTTCTCGTCCAGCGGGATTTTCTTGGCATAGACCCGGAAACCCTTGACCATCTCCATCACCTTGTCCGGCGGACCGGAAATGCCGATGATACGCTTGGAAACGTTCGAAACATATTGGCCAAGGACTTCAGGCGTGTCGCGTTCCGGATCGACGCTGATGAAATAGGCCTGCAGTCTGGTGCCGTCTGGATCGACCTTTTCCAGCCAGCCGTTCAATTCGAACAGGGTCGTCGGGCAGACTTCCGGGCAGTGCGTGAAGCCGAAGAACAAGGCTGTCGGCTTGCCGGTGAAAGCCTTTTCCGAGATCGGCTGACCGGTCTGCGAGACGAGCTGGAACGGCACGCCGAAGGGTCCGACCGCCAGTTGATCCTTCGACGTGGTCAGCGCGTAGGTCCCATAGCCAAGTATGGCCGCGGCTACCGCAACGACTGCCCAAAGAACAATGCGAAGTGCTTTCATGATGATGTCCGGTCCATTTAACCAATCCTGATGACCAGATAGACCTTCAGGCCGGACGTTGCAAACGTTCGGGTTGCCAGCGTCAATTTGCGGCAGGCAGGATTAGAAACACCAGGAAAGGCCGTTTTCGGCCATGGCCAGGAATATCTCCGGTCCCTGGACGATCCATCCGAGAAAAGCGGCAAGCAATAGAATGAGGCCGCCGCCGGCAAGCGCGGTGACCATCAAGGTTTGCGGGTGCTTTTTCACATCGTGTTGCATGCCGCCATGATACTTGGGCGGGCTGAAGATTGAAAGGCCGGGATGGCGCGTTTCCAGCCTCTTCAGCGTAGTCGAATAACGAGAATTCAGCACTCATTTTAGCAAATGTTTAATTTGTGTTTGCCATGTTCTAAGCGCGTGGAGGGGTGCTAAATCCCCTTGCCGACATGACGTCGCCGGTTTGCCTGAGTCCGGTTTCCCGCATCATCGCTCCCTTTGTCTGCGCGCGATGCTCGCTGCCGCACTCACGAATTGGATACTGCCGTATGACGTCTGCACCACTCGACCGTAAACTTTCCGTCAGCCAGCGGCTCGGCACCCTGGGTTTCGCCGCCTTCATTGGCTTCGGTTCGATGCTGGCTGTCGGCTGGTATCAGAATTCGCATGTCAACCAGGCGCTCGACAAAGCCATTACCGCGCAGGATGCCATCAAGAACACCGCCGTCATGCGGCTTGCCAGTGTCGAACTGACCCTGGTGGCGATGGATACGATCGTCGATCGCGAGGAGCGCCAGGTCGCGCCGGAGCGGTTGAAGGCGGTCGCCGATTTCATCTCGGTGCTGGAGGCGGGAAAGCCGGCGGCAATGGAATTGGCCGCATCTCTCGGCAAGCCGGAGATGATGGCAACGTTTGATGCCGATCTCGCCGAGATAACCAAGGCTATCCAGGTGGACCTGAAGAAAATGGTGGAAGAGGGCGCTGTTGCCGATGCATACGGCGCGATCGACGATACGATTGACGGCGCCGGCGAGCGCATGGCCGTAACGCTTGGGAAATTGTATGAAGAGGCTGGCTTGGCGCTCGGTGCGCGCGTCGCCGACGCAACCGCTCGCTCGCGTGAATCCCTCCAGTTCCAGATCGCCGTTGGGCTCCTTGCCATGGCGTCGCTCATGGGCATGCTCTATTTCCATGGGAACATCCTTCGCCGTGGCATTTTCGCCGTGCGCGACAGCATGCAGCGCATCCTGAAAGGCGACTACGAAACCGCAGTTGATGCGGTCAACCGACGCGACGAGATCGGTGACATGGCCCGTTCCGTCGAGATGTTCCGGGCTGCCGCCGTTGAAAAACGCGATCTTGAAAGGACGGCAGCAACAAGCCGCAGCGAAAATGAAGCTGAGCGCGCGACCAGTGAAGCAGCCCGCGCTGAAGAGGCGCGGCAGGTGCAGTCCGCGGTCACAGCACTTGGACAGGGCCTGAACCGGCTCTCTGAAGGCAATCTGACGGCAACGATCGACCAGCCGTTCCGCGGGGATCTCGAAACTCTGCGCCAGGATTTCAATCACACGGTCGAGAAGCTGCAGAGCGTGCTTGCCAGTTTCCGCGATAACAGCAGCTCGATCCAGTCCAACAGCCAGCAGATGCGCGGCGCCGCCGACGATCTTGCCAAGCGGACGGAACAGCAGGCGGCTTCACTCGAAGAGACCTCGGCGGCGCTGGACCAGATCACCGTCACCGTACGCACGGCTACCCAGCGTGCCGAGGAGGCGAGCCAGATGGTCGGCGAGACGCGCACCAACGCCGAAGAATCCGGCCGTATCGTTCGCGAAGCGGTCGAAGCCATGGCCCGGATCGAAAACGCATCATCCGAAATCGGCAAGATCATCAATGTGATTGACGAGATCGCCTTCCAGACCAACCTGCTTGCGCTGAATGCCGGTGTCGAAGCCGCCCGCGCCGGTGAAGCCGGCAAGGGCTTTGCCGTGGTAGCGCAGGAGGTGCGCGAGCTCGCCCAGCGGGCAGCGGGCGCTGCCAAGGATATCAAGGTTCTGGTTGGGCGCTCCAGCACCGAGGTCGGAACCGGTGTTCGACTGGTGCAGGAAACCGGCCAGGCGCTCGGGCGCATCGGCACGGATGTGGTACGCATCAACGAGCACATGACGTCGATCGTGATGGCCGCCCGCGAGCAGTCGACCGGTCTTCAGGAAATCAATACGGCGATCGGCCAGCTGGATCAGATGACCCAGCAGAATGCGGCGATGGTCGAGGAAACCAATGCCGCCAGCCATACGCTCGCACAGGATGCCGAAGGCCTGACCGCGCTGATCGGCCAGTTCAAGCTCGGCGGCGGCGCGTTCGCTCCGCAAATCCGTCAACCGGTCCGTGTTGCCACATCGGCCACCGCGCGCCCCGCGCCATCTCCCGCCAAGGCCCTGATGGGCAAGCTGGCGGGTGCCTTTAGCAGCCCCGCGTCGTCCGTGCCGAAGGCATCGGGTTCCGCCGAAAACTGGGAAGAGTTCTGATCATGTCAAACGCAATCAAGCAGTCCGGTGCCTATCTCGAAATCGTTTCGTTCCACCTGGGTGATCAGGAATTCTGCATCGACATCATGGCGATCCGCGAAATTCGCGGCTGGGCGCCCGTGACTCCGATGCCGCATACACCGCCCTACGTCCTCGGCCTTATCAACCTGCGTGGCGCCGTCATCCCAGTCATCGACATGGCCTGCCGCCTCGGCATGAAGATGACCGAGCCGTCCGAGCGCTCGGCGATCATCGTCACCGATATCGCCGGCAAGCTGGTCGGTCTCCTGGTCGAGCAGGTCTCCGACATGATGACCATCAAGAGCGAAGACCTGCAGCCGGCGCCGGAGATCATTCCGGAGGCACAGCGTGCCTTCTGCCGCGGCATCGTGGCACTGGAAAAGACCATGGTCTGCTTCCTCAACCTCGATACCGTCATTGCCGACGAACTGGCGCAGGCTGCGTGAGCTGATATCTGCAAATTGGCAGGCACCGCGCGGGAAACTGCGCGGTGTTTTGCTGCGTTCGTGATAGATTGGTCGTTGGCAGAAGCCGGCTGGTTTTTCCCGACACTCCGTTTATTGTGCGATGCGAAATACGGGCGCCGTTCTCTGCCCGAACCTCTGTTGCAATGATGGGAGACTGCCGTGCGATGCCTTCTGCTCGTCGATATCCAGAATGGCTTCTGCTCGGGGGGAAACCTTGCGGTACCGCATGGCGAGGATGTGGTGCCGGTCGCCAACCGGCTGATCGCCGAAGGCAAGTATGATCTCGTCGTCGCCTCGCAGGACTGGCACCCGGCCGATCACGGCAGCTTTGCCTCGCAGCATCCCGGAAAGAAGCCTTTCGAGATGGGTACGCTAAACGGCAAGCCGCAGATGTTGTGGCCGGATCATTGCGTCCAGGGGACCCGCGATGCCCAGTTCCATCCCGGCCTGAATTTCGGCGGCATTGATCACGTGCAGCGCAAGGGGGCGAATCGTGAGGTCGACAGTTACTCCGCCTTTCGCGACAACGATCACGCCGCGCTGACAGGACTTTCGGGCTACCTGACCCGGGCACGCGTCGGCACCCTCGATATTTGCGGCCTTGCGACCGATTATTGCGTCAAGGCCTCGGCGCTTGACGCGAAGGCGATGATGCCCGGCGTTAACGTCCGGTTTATTGCCGATGCAAGCCGCGGCATCGATCTTTCCGGCGTGCAGGCCGCAATTGCCGAAATGGCGGCGGCAGGTGTTCGCATCATGACGTCCAAGGATGTCTTTGCCGAGCGGTAGTGCTGCTACTTCGGCGCACCGTTCGTCCATTTCACCGGCTGACCGAAGAGCGGAACGGTCGAGATCGACATCTTGGCGGAACCGTCGGTCAATTCGCGCGAATGGGCGAGGTAGATCAGGGTATTGTTTTTCTTGTCATAGATCCGGTTGACGACGAGTTTCTTCCAGATCAGCGAAAGTCCCTCGCGAAAGACTTCCTCCCCCTCCAGGCCGAGGTCGATATCGCCGATCGTCACCGGCCCGGTCTGGCGGCAGGCGATCGAGTTGTTGGAGGGGTCCTCGAACCAGTTTCCCTTTCTCAGACGGTCGATGACGCTGCGGTCGAAATAGGTGACGTGGCAGGTGATGCCGGTGACCTTGGGGTCGCTGACTGCGTCGACAACGATGTCGTTGCCGAGCCAGTCGACGCCGACCTCGCCGACGGTTTCGGCCTGTGCGGGCAGGGATGCAAGGCTGGCCGCGAAAAGGGCACAAGCGCTGAGAAGGCAAAGGCGAAGGGGAAGCGGCATTGATTGTTCTCCATAGGCGGTTTCCCTCACATAGGATGGCCGCTTGGCAATGCAAGCCGCAGTGGACAGAACCGCTGGCAACGTCAATCTCAGCCAACGTTTGACAGGGGCTGTGCAGAGGTAACCGTCATGGCTGCTGCCGCGCGCATCTGCGCAGCGGCTCCTGCAAGCGCCCGGGCGCTGGCTGAGGAAGCCGCTCCAAGGCTATCGGCAATACTCAACCGGTCGCGTCCCATCGCCTTGGCTTCGTAGAGCGCCACGTCCGCCTGCATCATCAGATCGGCCAATGCGCCGCCGGACTTGGCGATGGCGATGCCAATGCTGACCGTCAGTGCGATAGTCATGCCTTTGCCGGCGCTGGCCGGCGTTGTCCTGACAGCCGTGCAGATGGCTTCCGCGACCGCGATCACTTCCGTGCGGCCGACGCCAGCCAAAACAATGCCGAATTCTTCGCCACCCAAACGCCCCAACATACCGCGCCCGGCAAGCGTCTGTTGAGCAATCCTGGTAAAGTGCCCAAGCGCCGCGTCGCCGCCGGCGTGGCCGTGCTGATCGTTGATCTGCTTGAACCGGTCGAGGTCGAGCAGCATGAACGCCGTCTGGCGGCCGGAGCCGGAGGCGGCGTGAGATATCCGCTCGCATTCGGCCATGAAGGCCCGCCGCGACAGGGCGCCCGTCAGTTCGTCATGCGCGATCAAATGACGAAGATTGGCGATCATCCAGCCGTGCAACAGCAGAACGACGCCTAGCAAAAACAGCGGCATCATCAGTTGACGGGCAGCCACAAGCGCCGTTACCCACATCTGCGGCTCGACGGCACTGCCGAAATCTGTGGTGGCGGCGATGGCGCGAAAGGCATTCAGGGCAGCCACTGCGAAGGCGGACACGCAGCAGAACAGCACATAAGGTGCGATCGCCCGTTGCCTCGACCAATGGCGCATGATCATGATGCCAGTGAGGAAATAGATCAGCCCCGCCAATCCGGCACTGAAAGCGACGCAGACATCCCGACTTTCGAACAGGTGGCTGAAGAAACCAAGGATGATAGCCATACAGGCAAGGGTTGCAACGAGCAGCGGCAATCTGAGCTGTTTTCGCCCCAGGAAGCCACGAAAACCGTTCAAGGCGGCCAGAGACGCAGCCACCGTCAGCGTTGAATCGGCCATAACATCGAACCAGGGGGGCGCAATCGTCGATGTAAGACCGGCGCCGGCGGAAAGCGTCGAAAGAACGCATGCGAGGTAAAAGCTGCCAACTCCCGGTACACCGCTCTTGCGTAATAGCAGCAGCACGGGAAGCATCACCGCAAGGGCAATGACGGCGATGGCGGAAGGGAAGCTCATAGGCGTGGATTCCTGCCGGGCGGCGCTGAAAATGGTTGGGTCCGTTTGCGCGGATAAGCCCGAATTCGTAGTTGCGGCGCTTTAATTTTTTTGGCTGAAATTCGCTGCAATTTTATTCAAACGGGACAACACCTAGCGATTTCCACCGCCATTCGCGCAACGGCGGACAGGGATGCCGCGCTCTACCGCCGATATAGGTATTGCAAGTTTGCATGTGCATTATCGGCAAGGTGCCGGATGCGCACGCCGCACGAACCGAATACCATTTTGAGTGGCCTGAAACTTTCGGCGGGGCCAGAACGAATACGGTAAGGCCGAGAAAAACCCCGCTATCTCCACAATATCGTCAAAAATAAAGGGTCTGAGACCAAACGCAGGCGACTGCCGAGCCTCGGCTCGGTGCTGGCGTTGATGCAGCCATGTGTCCGTTGGACCGCAATATCCCTGGCGGCGAGGGTACAATCTTCGTCGCCTTTTCTATTCCGCAATGCTGTTCGTCCTCCCGCATCGATATTCGCGGGGTCAGCGTAAAGGAATTGGTTACCATACTTTGTCATTCTTCTGATCGATCGGCATGCCCGGGAAAGCGCAGAGTTTGGCGCCCCTCAAGCATTGGACCGGCCTCCTCGGCAATGCGTTCCGTTGCCTTCGGATTGTGTAATGCGTTTTGGGTAACGAGTATGATGGCGTTCGCGGTCGAAAAGTTCAGTCATGTCGCCTCATCCGGGAAACCGGCAGGCCGCTCGAAAAAGGCGCATTCGCTCGTCTCCGGCGCGGCGTTTATCGGCGTCGGCATCGCCGCTTCGATCTGGGTGATCGCGACGTTCGCGGCTATGCAAACCATGGGGCCATCGCTGTCGTCAGACAAACAATCTCGTCTGGAGGCCTCCCTGGGGCTCAACCCGATCGTGCGCGCTGCCTCACAGCAGCGCGTCGTGCGGCTCAACAAGTTCTCGCGGCTGACAGTCCTGCCGCGTATCCATCTGGCCTCCACGCTTGTGCCACAAAAGAGCATTGCGGCCGTTGCGCTGACGAAGCCCCCTGTCGATTTCATCGAAAAGACGCAGGTTTTGGCGCTGGCGAAGGCGGCTGCGGCGAGGGATGACGGCGTAATCACCGGCTCGACGCCCGTGATGGCCAATGCGCTCATCGAAAACGTTTCGCTCAAGCAAGGCTTGGGCAAGCCGTTCAGCCTCGTGATGCAGGAACCGGCCTCATCGCTGAATGGCATGCTTCCCGACTTGGGGCCGCTGCCGCTCTCCAAGCCGAAGAGCTTCGCCGACAGCGCCCGTAAGCCAGCCGATGACACCAAGCCGGTGACCAAGGAGCTTGCCTACGCCAAGCCGGGTCTTCCTATGGACGAGGAGGACGACGTTCGTCCGACCTTCCGAGGCCGCAAGGGCATTGCCTATTTCGATCTCTCGGCCGGCGTGGTTTACATGCCGAACGGCGAGAAACTCGAGGCGCATTCCGGTATTGGCAAGATGCGCGACAATCCCGCTTATGTGCATGTGAAGATGAAAGGTCCGACGCCGCCCGGTACCTACAAGGTGACAATGCGTGAGTCTCTGTTCCATGGTGTCGAAGCCGTACGCCTGACGCCGGTCGCAGGCACGGCGCAGCATGGCCGCGACGGCTTTCTCGCTCACAGCTATCTGCTCAGAAACCGTGGCGATTCGCACGGCTGCGTCGCCTTCGCCAACTATCCGCGCTTCCTGAAAGCCTTCAAGCGCGGTGAAATCTCGCAGATGGTCATCGTCAACAATATGAAGGGCGGCTTCTCCTCGCCGAAGAAGACGCTAGCCTCGCTGTTTTCCAAGGGTGTATAAGCCGTCGCTTTTTTGCGGCCGGATCACCCCACGCGGATCACGAGACATCTAAATTACATTGTGCTAATGTTGCCCCTCTCGAGGAGGGGGAGATGCTTACTCCAGATCGGGCCGTCGTCGTCGCGTTCAGTCTGTTGCTCTCCGCTGCAACCCCGTCCGTTGCTGCGCAATCGATCGGCAAGGCCATCCACATCAAGACTGCGGTGACGGGCGCGAGCGGTGAGCTCGCGGTCGACGATCCGGTGTTCCAGGACGAACGGATCAGCACGTCCCGATCCGGGCTGGGCCAGTTTGTCTTCCGGGATGGGACCAAGCTTGCCGTGGGGTGGGGCTCATCCGTGGTGATCGACAAGTTCGTCTTCGATGGCTCGCGTTCGGTGAAGAAGTTCACCGTCAAGGCGGCCAAGGGTACGTTTCGCTGGATAAGCGGAAACTCCAGACACGCCGCCTACGAGATTTTGACGCCAGCCGGCACGATCGGCGTTCGCGGGACCGTGTTCGATTTCTATGTCGGTGCGGACGGCACGACCGCGATGGTGCTGTTGGGCGGATCGGCCAGTTTCTGCGGCCCGGGCGGCTGTCGAGAATTGAGGCGGCGTTGCGACTGCGTGGTTGCCACCCGTAACGGAGGTCTGACCGAAACCCGCCCGGTCGACCGCAGCATCTTCAAGACACTCGGCAATACCAAGGCGCTGCCGTTCCTCTCCGGCAGCCAGAGGCTTTCAGCGAGCGGCGGCGGCTGCGGCCTTGCGAATGTTGTTGATATTCGGCCCGACCGCATCCCTGCGACCGTTCGCGAGCAGCGCGACGTGCCGCCGGATATACCCGACAAGGACGATAAGCCCGACACGCCGGATAAGGACAAGCCGGATAAGGACAGGCCGGACAAGCCGCACGACCGCGACAGGCACCACAACCATCATGATCGTGACGGCAACAGCATCGATGACGGCAGCCAGCATCACGGTGATCACGACGACGGCTACCATCGCGGCCAGAACAAGGACCGCGGCGATCACGGCAAGAGCGGGAAATGACAGGAGGTATCGACGCGGTCGTGGCGCCCGCAATTTTGCCGTCGACGTACAGCCGAGGTGCCACTGTAGCATGAGGTGTCACGTTTTCCCATCAGGAAGGACGCGCGGCGCTGCGGCGGGCCGCTGGAGAAAATGGTCGGCTCGGCGCGAGATGCGGCGATAGAATTCCGCCAGCCCCACCGGCAACTCCGCCGCCCCGCGTTTTGCAACGCGCAGCATTTTGCGGGCAGCCGGCGACCGCGATGCCATGGCTTCAATCAGTTGCCCGTGAACATGCTTCAATGTGGCAAAATGGGGGGAGATGGCGAGGCGCTCGTCGCCGATCACCGCGAAGGTGCGGGTTCGCGTACTCTTACCCTTGAGCGCCAACGCACCCGCCTCAAGAAGCGCATACTGCGGCGCCAGGCTCGCAGTGCTCTCGGACACCAGAATGTCGAAACAGACGTCCTTGCAGGCCGCCTCGATGCGTGCTGTGACGTTGACGGTATCGCCCACGGCCGAATAATTGAAATGGGTCTCGGCGCCCATATTTCCGACGCAGGCCAGACCGGTATGGATACCGATGCCGATGCCGACGGACTGTCCATTTCCAAACCCGAAAGCGTCATCGGCATTGAGGCGGGCAAGCGTCTCGCGCATGGCCAATGCGGCACGGACTGCCTTGGCCGCATGGTCGCCGATATCGACGGGCGCATTCCAGAAGGCCATGATCGAATCCCCGATGAACTTGTCGAGGGTGCCTTCGTTCTCGATGACATGGCGGCTCAGCGCATCAAGAAGGGTGTTCAGGAATCCGACGACGGCGGTGGGCGCCAACCGCTCGCTGATCTCGGTGAAGTTGCGGATGTCGACGAACATCACCGTCAATTCCCGGTCGTCGCCGCCGAGACGCAGGGCGCCCTGGGTGTGCTCGATGCGATAGAGCAGCGAGGGGGAAAGGTAGTGGCCAAAGGCGGCGCGGACCTCCCGGCGTTCCCGGTCGATCACCAGGAAACGGAACGCGGTTGCCGCGAAATGCGTCATCGAGCCGCTGATGATCGGCGCCAGGGGATCAAGCAGGAGGCCGCCGTAGAGGAAGGCAAGCCACGAGGCGGCAAGAGCGAGCGCCGTGATCAGCAGCCCGCAGGCCAGCGCCACGGCGGGGCTGACGAATGTGGTCAGGATGACGAGCAGGGTGCCCGCAACCGCGATGGACAGGATTTCGAGGCCGTCGGCCCAGTCGGGCCGCGAGAGGAAGCGCCCGGCCAGGATCTGCTCGACGGTCTGGGCCTGAAGCGAGACGCCCGGCACGTTCTGCCCGAGCGCCGTCGTGCGAATGTCCTGGAGGCCTGCGGCCGAGGTGCCGACGAAGACGATGCTGCCTTGCATTGCCGCGGCTGTTTCGGGCGAAATCCCTTCGGCAGCCAGTATCTGTCGCGCCGAAATATACCTGTCCGCCCTGTCGGGAGTGACATAGAGCCAGAGTTCACCTGCTGCCGTCACCGGGACGACGAAATCTCCGATCTTGATCAGGGTAATGGTGTCCGGCACGTCCGGCGCATCGGCGAGCACGTAGGTGGACGCGCCCTGCGCGACGCGCAGCGCTTCGAGCGCAAGGTTGGGATAGAGCTGCTGCCCATCGCTCAAGAGCAGGGGCACGGTGCGCACCACCGCCGACGGATCGCCGGGGTTGAGGCTGATATGGCCGATGCCGGCGGCATTGGCCTCGAGTTGCGGGCGCAGGGGTGTCGCGCTGGTGATGCGGGGCGGCGCGTGGAAGGGCGGTTCGCCGGTGAAGGCAAAGCCGGCCTTTACCTGAGGCCGGTCGTTGCCCTCGTTGGAGAGTGCAAAGCCGAGCACGACCGGCTTTTCAGCAATCGAACGGGCGAAAATTTCGTCATTGTCCGGCAGCCGTTCAACGAGCGAGGGATCGACCCCGGCGACATCGCGCATGACCGTGCGTGGCGAAAGGCGATCGGGTTCGGAGAAGAGAATGTCGAATGCGATGGCCGCCGCTCCCATCTCCGAAAGCCTGTTCACCAGTTTGGCCATGCGGTCCCTCGGCCATGGCCATTGGCCGAATTCTTTCAGCGACGCTTCGTCTATGTCGACCACGCGGACCGGCAGATCCTGGAATGCCCGCGGCGCGATGCGCTGATACTCGTCGAAGGCCACTGCACGGGCCTGCCGCATGAGTTGAGGGTCACTGGCGCGCAACATCGTCAGGATCGCCACGATCATCAGACCGACGATGACGCCAACTTGCTGTGCACGTGTCATGACTACGCCATCCGCCCCTCTGGCATCGAGCCTAGCACAGCCGGCGCCGATGGGGAAAACAGGCGTTGGCGGCTGTGAGCGGGTGGCTTTCAGAAGGGACTTTTCCCGCTCGCACCGGTGCGGGCAGCAGATTCTTGTCGGGCGCCCTTTGTTGCTGCGGCCTCCTCTTTGGTGTCGTCATCCTCGGGCTTTACCCGAGGATCCAGAACCGGAGCCAACCCACGTCTGCGCGTTGGGTTTGCGTGTGGATCCTCGGGTCAAGCCCGAGGATGACGACCGGGAGGGCACGGTTCCATTCTTCACGCGCGATCGCTCGCCGTGTTTTTGGTTTCTGTTCGGACGGGGCGCTGAAAGCTGCCTCGTATGAATAGAATAGGTGACACCTCTCAGCGCCCCGTTCGGCGGTTTTTGCCCGCAAACTCGTTCCGCTACGGCCTTGTCGGCCCTCTGTGCGATTGCACGCCCGCAGCAGCATCGGCCTGCGGAGGGGAACCTTCTTGCGAGCCCCAGCCTCGGGGACTTCCGTCCTTTCCCCGAACCCGGCGCCGGCCCCGCCTCGCAGCCACGGCTGGCAGCGTATCCGTGGGCGGGACGAGCGGATTATGGCATGGATGTAAGGGGCGGGGAGTTTGCGGGTGATTTTTTTCGCGGCTGCGGGTCGGCATTGGCGCTTGACCGAAGTTTGTGGGCTTGGCTTTGGGCTTTGGAGAGCGCGGCTGTGGATCCTCGGGTCAAGCCCGAGGATGACGGAGGGGAGGTGGGCGTGGAGGACCATCGCTGGCTTTGTGTTTCAATATGCTGTTGTAGGATGACGGTGGGGAGGGAGGACTGTCGATGAACGGTAAGCCTTGATGGGCAGGATGGTTATAGGGAGGCTGCCTAAGAAGGGTTGTCATCCTCAGGCTTGATCCAAGGGACAAGCACGCGCATCGCCCGGATGTAAGCGTTGGTGACTACGGATGGATCCTCGGGTCAAGCCCGAGGATGACGGAGGGGAGGTGGGCGTGGAGGACCATCGCTGGCTTGGTGTTTCAATCTGCTTTTGTAGTTGTCGGTTTTTTTCAATCCGAATCCCCAAAGCCGTCATCCTCGGGCTTTACCCGAGGATTGACCCGAGGATCCAAGCCGAGCGTCACACCCGCTCGACAAACCCGTCCAGCACCCGTTTCTGCCCGGCCCGGTCGAAGTCGATCGTCAGCTTGTTGCCCTCGATCCCGGCAATATTGCCGTTGCCGAACTTGATGTGGAATACGCGGTCGCCGACGTTGAATTTCGAAGGTTCGTCGATCTTCGACTTGGCGACGAGCTCGCCGTCGATGGTGCGGGCGCGGGGGCCGCTCTCACCGTAGCCAATGCGCTCTATGCCGACGCCGGAGCGGCTGCCCCAGTTGTCGCGAGTGGCGTCGGTCTTGTGGGCCTGGGCGCGTTTCCAGCCGGGGGTGGAATAGGAATTGGCAAACGGCTCCTGCTTGTCGAAGCGCGACTGGCCGTAACCGCCGCGGTTGTAGCCGCCATAGGACTGTTCGGTCTCGGCGACGTCGACATGGGTGACGGGCAATTCGTCGAGGAAGCGCGAGGGCAGCGTCGATTGCCACAAGCCGTGGATGCGGCGGTTGGAGACGAACCAGATGTGGCAGCGGCGTTTTGCCCGCGTCAGGCCGACATAGGCGAGGCGGCGTTCTTCCTCAAGGCCCGAGCGGCCGCCTTCGTCGAGCGCACGCTGGTGCGGGAAGAGGCCTTCTTCCCAGCCGGGCAGGAAGACGGTTTCGAACTCGAGGCCCTTGGCTGAATGCAAAGTCATGATCGAGACGGCGTCGAGGTTTTCGTTCTGCTCGGCATCCATGACCAGCGCGATATGTTCGAGGAAGCCGCGCATGCTCTCGAACGCCTCCATCGAGCGGATGAGTTCCTTGAGGTTTTCGAGCCGCCCGGGCGCTTCGGCCGATTTGTCGTTCTTCCACATGTCCGTGTAGCCGGACTCTTCGAGGATGGTTTCGGCAAGCTCCGTATGCGGCGTGGTTTCAAGCAGGCCCTGCCAGCGCTTGAACATGGTGACGACGTCGAACAGCGATTTGCGCGGCTTGGCCTTCATCTCGTCGGTTTCGATGAGATCGGCAGCCGCTGCGAGCATCGGGATATTCCGGCTGCGGGCATAGTCGTGAAGGCTGCGCACCGTCGTATCGCCAAGGCCGCGCTTCGGGGTGTTGACGATGCGTTCGAAGGCGAGGTCGTCGGCGGGCTGGCAGACGAGGCGGAAATAGGCGAGCGCATCGCGGATTTCGAGCCGCTCGTAGAAGCGCGGGCCGCCGATGACACGGTAGTTGAGGCCGAGCGTGACGAAGCGGTCTTCGAACTCGCGCATCTGGAAGGAGGCGCGCACCAGGATCGCCATGTCGTTGAGATTGTGGTTCTGGCGCTGGAGCTGCTCGATCTCCTCGCCGACGGCGCGGGCTTCCTCTTCGGAATCCCAGGCGGCATGCACCTGCACCTTGTCGTCGTCCGGGTTGGTGCGGTCGGTGAACAGCGTCTTGCCGAGGCGGCCTTCATTGTGGGCGATCAGATGGGCGGCGGCGCCGAGGATGTGCTCCGTCGAGCGGTAGTTGCGCTCCAGCTTGATGACCTTGGCGCCGGGAAAATCCTTCTCGAAGCGCAGGATGTTGTCGACCTCGGCACCGCGCCAGCCATAGATCGACTGGTCGTCGTCGCCGACGCAGCAAATGTTGACGGTGCCGCCTCTGATCTCCCCCTCAGGGGGGGAGATTGGGCCGCGTGCGCGCGGCCGTTGGGCAAGCAGCCGCAGCCACATATACTGGGCGGTGTTGGTGTCCTGGTACTCGTCTACGAGGATATAGCGGAACTTGTCGTGATATTCGCGCAAGATATCCGGATGGGCGCGGAACGTGCGGATCGGGTGGAGCAACAGATCGCCGAAATCGCAGGCGTTCAGCGTCATCAGCCGGGCCTGGTAGGCGGCGTAGAGTTCGCGGCCCTTGCCGTTGGCAAAGGCGCGGGCATCGCCTTCGGGGATGTCGGCAGGGCCGAAGCCCTTGTTCTTCCAACCGTCGATCAACTGGGCAAATTGCTTGGCCGGCCAGCGCTTGTCGTCGATGCCCTCGGCCTGGATGATCTGCTTGATCAGCCGCACCACGTCGTCCGTGTCGAGGATGGTGAACGAGGACTTGAGCCCGACAAGTTCGGCATGGCGACGCAACAATTTGACGCCGATCGAGTGGAAGGTGCCCATCCAGGGCATGCCCTCGACGGCTGAGCCGACCAATACGCCGATACGTTCCTTCATTTCGCGTGCCGCCTTGTTGGTGAAGGTGACGGCGAGGATCTGGCTCGGATAAGCGCGGCCGGTCGACAGGATATGGGCGATGCGGGTGGTGAGCACGCGGGTCTTGCCGGTGCCGGCGCCGGCGAGCACGAGAACAGGGCCATCGAGGGTTTCGACGGCGTCGCGCTGTTCCGGGTTCAGGCCGGAGAGATAATCGGGCGCCCGATGCTGGTCACGTGCTGCCATGGCGCGGGCGGCGATGCCGCCTGAGGGCGCTGGCGGCACCGGCCCATGGCCGCGCGCGGGGCGCGGCGCCGGCTCCTCATCGAAGAAGGGAATGTCGTCAAATCCATTGCTCATGCGGCTCAATGTAGTGATTCGGTGCCGAAAGGCCAGAATTCCGTTCTTCTTTTATTCCGTGAAGTCCAGCTTCATTGCGCAAACAACCGCGTTTCCGCCGCGATCAGGGCCGATGATCGGCATCGAAGGCGGGATCGACCGGGACCTGCAGCGCCGTCGCCAGCTGGTTGGTCTTGCCGGCGAGCGAAATGACGCGCAGGAGATCGGCATGCTTTTCGGCGGTCATGCCCTTGGCCCTCGCAGCGGCCGTATGGGAATGGGCGCAGTAGCCGCAGCCATTGGTGACGGAGACGGCGATATAGAGCATCTCCTTGGTCAGCGGATCGAGCGCGGACGGCGTTGCCATCACCGCCTTGACCTCGGCCCAGGTGTCTTCGAGCAGGCCGGGATCGAAGGCGAGGTAGTGCCACATATTATTGATGAAGTCCGACTTGCGGGTGGTGCGGATGTCGTCGAACACCACTTTGACGCGGGGATCGGATTCCGGGCTCTGATTTTTGGCGATGGTGCTCATGGGGTCTCCGGGCTGAATTGACGGGCCAGCGGCCGCGCTGGGCCGAAAATGGCTTTCATTACAATTGCGTAATGATGGTATTGTGGCATTGCCCGCGCCGCGGCAAAAGGGGATAGTTGGCCTTGTTTGATGGACCCCGCGCGCTGTTGCTGCCGGGAGCCGTGGATTTCAATGGAGTTCGTTGATGCGGCTTTGGAAGCAGCTGTTGATCAGCCTGGTCATTCTCGTGGTGGGTCTTGGTATTTGGGTCCGCTTCGTGCCGGGCGCCGGCGCGATGCTTGCCAAGGCGGGCGTACCCGAGCAACTGCTGGTTTTAGCCGCAAAGCCGGCGGATGGTGCCGCGGAAGGACAAGGACAAGGTTCGGGACAAGGGTCGGGCCGGCGCGGGCAGGCTGGCGGTGCGCCGCTCGTCGTCACGCAGCCGGTGGATAGCGCCGTTGTCAATGACAGGCTGAACGCGATCGGCAATGGCGAGGCCATCGTCTCCGTTGCCGTCACGCCGCAGGCGACCGGCAATCTGATCGAGATTCTCGCCAAATCCGGCGATCGGATCAAGAAGGGGCAGGTCATTGCCCGGCTCGACAGCGATGAACAGAAGATCGCGGCGGCCCAGGCCAAAGTCGCCGTCGACAGTGCCCGCGAAAAGGTCGAGCGCAACCGCAAGCTCGGCGATGCCGTCTCCGTTGCCGTATTGCGCGAGGCGGAATTCGCCATGCAGGCCGCCAAACTCGCCCTGCAGACGGCCGAACTCGATCTCAAACGCCGCGACATCGTCGCGCCGTCCGGCGGCATCGTCGGCATCATCACCGTCAATCCGGGCGACTACGTCACGACCTCGACGCCGGTCGCCGTCGTTGACGACCGCTCGCAGATCCTCGTCGATTTCTGGGCGCCGGAGCGGTTCTCAACGAAGATCTCCGTCGGACAGGCGGTCACTGCGTCGGCCATCGCTCTGCCGGGTTCGGAGTTTTCCGGTGCCATTCACGCCATCGACAACCGCATCGACCAGGCAAGCCGGACGCTGAGGGTCAGGGCGCGGATCGATAATCCCAATGATACTTTGCGGGCCGGCATGTCCTTCTCGGTCTCGGTCCGTTTCCCCGGCGACAAGTATCCGACGGTCAATCCGCTGGCGATCCAGTGGAGCGCCGACGGCTCCTATGTCTGGCGCGTCGATGAGGACAAGTCGCAGAAGATTCCGGTCAAGATCATCCAGCGCAATTCCGACAAGGTGCTGGTCGAGGCCAAGCTTGCCAAGGGCGATGCCGTGGTGATGGAAGGCGTGCAGCGCCTGCGTGACGGCGGCACCGTGCGTGTGGCGAGCGACGAGCAGCCGCGGCAACAGAAGCCGCAACAGAGCGGTCAGGAACAGAAGGTCTCCGAAACGGAGGCCACGAAATGAGCGGGGGCGGCGAGCATCACGAGGCAGGGCGCACGGCCGGTTTTACCGCATTGTTCATTCGCCGCCCGATTTTCGCGCTGGTGGTCAACACGCTGATCATCGTTGCCGGCCTCGCGGCCTTGAATGGCATCGAGATTCGCGAGTTGCCCCAGGTGGATCAGCCGGTGGTGTCCGTCAACACGACCTTCGACGGCGCTTCGCCGGAGACGGTCGACCGTGAGCTGACCTCGGTGATCGAGGGCGCCGTGTCGCGCGTGCAGGGCATCAAGGAGATTTCCTCGACTTCGCAATATGCCCAGAGCCGCGTCACGCTGCAATTTTCCGATACGACCGATATCGGCCAGGCCTCCAACGATATCCGCGATGCGCTCGGCCGGGTGGCGAACCAGCTGCCGGAAGATGCCGATGAGCCGCGCATCGTCAAGGCGGACGCCGACAGCCAGCCGATCCTTCGGCTGGCGCTGACGTCCGACACGCTGTCGATGGAAGACCTGACGCTGCTTGCCGAAAACGAGATCACCGACCGGCTTGCCGCCGTCGAGGGCGTTGCCGACGTGCAGATCAACGGCGACCAGGAGAAGATCTTCCGCATCGACGTCAATCAGTCGAAGCTGGCCTCGCGCGGATTGACCGTGGCCAATCTGCGCGACGCGCTGGCAACTGCCTCGCTCGACGTGCCGGCTGGATCACTGACCAGTGCCGACCAGGATATTTCGGTGCGCGCCACCGCGGGCCTGCAGACACCGGAAGAATTCGAAAACCTGATCCTCGGCGAGAATGTGCGGCTTGGTGACGTTGCGACGGTAACGCTCGGCCCTGATATCGGCACCTCGTCGCTGAGGTCCGACGGGCGCCAGGGCATCGGGCTTGGCATCATCCGGCAGGCGCAGTCGAACACGCTCGACATTTCCGAGGGCGTGAAGAAAGCAGTGGCAACGATCGACGAAATATTGCCTGAGGGCACGCAGCTTAAGGTGACCAGCGACGATGCCGTGTTCATCGAGGGCGCCATCCACGAGGTGGAAATTGCGCTCGCTGCTTCCGTGATCATCGTCACCATCGTCATCTATCTTTTCCTGCTCGATTGGCGGGCGACCCTCATCCCAACCCTCACCATGCCGATTGCGCTGGTCGGTACCTGTGCGGCGATCTATATCGCTGGTTTCTCGATCAACATCCTGACGCTGCTGGCGATCGTGCTGGCGACAGGGCTGGTGGTGGATGATGCGATCGTCGTGCTCGAAAACATCGTACGGCGACGTGGCGAGGGCATGGGGCCGCGGGCGGCGGCGGTGCTCGGTACGCTGGAAGTGTTCTTCGCCGTCATCGCTACGACGGCTACCCTTGCGGCGGTCTTCGTGCCGCTGTCGTTCCTGCCGGGACAGACGGGCGGGCTGTTCCGGGAGTTCGGCTTCGTGCTGGCCTTTGCCATCCTGCTCTCGGCTTTCGTGTCCTTGACGCTCTGCCCGATGCTGGCCTCGCGCATGCTGAAACCGCATGGCGAGGAGCATGGTCACACCGGCTTCATGGCCAGGATCGGCATTTTTGCGGCCGGTTTCTACCGGCGAACGCTGCGGGCCTGTCTCAACTCACCGCTGATCGTCTTCATGGTGGCAGTGATGGTGACTGCGGCGGGCGCCGGCGCCTTCACGCTGTTGAAGTCGGAACTGACGCCGACGGAGGACCGCGCCCGCATCATGCTGCGGATGCAGGCGCCGCAGGGCGTTTCGCTCGAATATACGCAGGCGCAAATGCGGCGGGTCGAAGAGGGGCTGAAGCCGCTGGTCGACAGCGGCGAGATCGCCAACATCTTCTCCATTTCCGGCCAGGGCGGATCGGTAAACAGCGGCTTCATGGTGCTGACGCTGGCGCCCTGGAGCGACCGCGAGCGTACCCAGCAGCAGATTTCCGCCGACATCACCAAGATGACGACCAATATCCCGTCGATCCGGGTCTTCCCGATCCAGCCGAACAGCCTCGGCATCCGCGGCGCCGGCAATGGGCTGCAGGTGGCGCTGGTCGGCAACGACTACCGCAAACTCGGCGATGCGGCCGCAAAACTGGTGCGCCAGATGGAAGACACCGGCCGGTTTGAGAATGTCCGCCTGAACTACGAGGAGAACCAGGCGCAGCTTTCGGTGACGATCGATCGCGAACGGGCATCCGATCTCGGCATCGATATCAAGGGCTTGTCGGCGGCGCTGCAGGCGATGCTCGACGGCAACAGCGTGCTTGACGTCTATGTCGAGGGCGAGGCCTATCCGGTCAAGCTCCTGTCGACGACCAACCCGGTCAATGACCCGACCGACCTGCAGAACATCTTCCTGAAGACCGGCGACGGCAAGATCGTGCCGATGTCGTCGATCGCGACCGTCGAGGAAAAGGCGGTTGCGCCGCAGTTGGCGCGGGAATCGCAACTGCGTTCCGTGTCGCTGTCCGCCGGCCTGACATCCGGTCTTGCGCTCGGCGACGCGCTGACGATGGTAGAGCAGATGGCTGAGCCGCTCTTGCCGCCGGGCTCACGCGTCGTGCCGCTTGCGGAGGCCGCGACGCTCGACGAGAACGCCAACGGCATGTTCATCACCTTCGGCTTTGCGCTCGTCATCATCTTCCTGGTGCTGGCCGCACAGTTCGAAAGCCTGGTCAGCGGCCTGATCATCATGTCAACCGTGCCGCTCGGCCTTGCCTGCGCCGTCTTTGCTATGGTGATGACCGGTAACACGCTGAACGTCTACAGCCAGATCGGCCTGGTGCTCCTGGTCGGCATCATGGCGAAGAACGGCATCCTGATCGTCGAGTTCGCCAACCAGCTGCGCGACCGTGGCGAAGACCTGCGCTCGGCGATCGAGAACGCAGCGAATATCCGGCTACGACCGGTGATGATGACGATGATCGCCACCATCGTCGGCGCCCTGCCGCTGGTGCTGGCGAGCGGCGCGGGCGCCGAGGCCCGCATCGCGCTCGGCGGAGTGCTGGTCGGTGGCCTCGGGCTTGCAACGGTCGTCACCCTCTATCTGACGCCGGTCGCCTATCTGGCCATCGCCCGGTTCACCAAGCCGCATGTCGATGAAGAACGGCGGCTGCACCGCGAGCTGGAGCAGGCCGAAGCGCTGCAACTGGCCGAAGCCGCGGAATAAAGGGCTCCTCCGGGCCGCCTTCCAGCCGGGATTTTCTGCACGTTCGGGGGAGGCAATTGCATAGGGATTTGCCGCTTGCTCCCTCTTCTCCGGCGACGAGGGGTTTTCTCGGTGATTTTGGCGCCAACCGCCCCCGCATCCGGCGCTTCGCGCCACCTTCTCCCCGCTGGGGAGAAGAGGGGCTTGCCGCAATCGCCTTCGATCCATATGCGACAGCCCCTCCGGGTCTTCTAGGAGGCAGCTTTCAACAGGAATCGTCAGGCGCCGTTTCAGCTGTGGTGAGCGGCTCATTCGGGGGCTGCGATGCGAATGGGACGTGTTCCGACCGGGGCGCCGGTCGCGCGGTCGATGGTGACGGGATCGATCTCCGTTCCGGTCTCGGCGTCGAAGAACCGGGTCACCTTGCCCCCGCCGCGATGTTTGCGTCCCCACGCGCCAATCGCAAACAGAACCGGCAGAAAGTCGCGGCCGGCTTCCGTCAGCACATATTCGTCCCGTGGCGGACGGTCGGAATAGCGGCGTTTCTCCAGCAGTCCCTCCTCGGTCAGGCCTGAAAGCCGCCCTGTCAGCATCGTCGGCGCGATACCGAGGCTCTTGCGAAAATCATCGAAGCGGGTCAGCCCCGCATGGGCGTCGCGCATGATCAGCATGCTCCATGCGTCCCCCACGAGCGCCAGGCTGCGGGCGATCAGGCAGGGCTGGTTCGAAAGATTCTTCATGTCGATATCTTTTTAGTAGTGACTTGCTATTAAATTGATAGTAACTGATTGTTCATCGATGTTCCACGACAAAATGAAGGCGGAAGAGATGAGCAAGACAGAACGCGGCGTTGCCCTGGTCACGGGGGCTTCCTCCGGTATCGGGCTGGTGACGGCACAAGCGCTGCGGCGCGATGGCTACCGTGTCTTCGGTACCAGCAGAAAGCCGATGCCAGTCACCGCGGATGGGATCACGATGCTGGTCTGCGACGTGATCGATGACGCATCCGTGCAGAGCGTCGTCGACGAGGTTCTAAGCCGCGCGGGGCGGATCGATCTTCTGGTCAACAATGCCGGCCTCGGCCTCTTAGGGGGCGCCGAGGAATCCTCGATCGCACAGGTGCAAGCCCTGTTCGACGTCAATCTGTTCGGCGTCATCCGCATGACCAATGCGGTGTTGCCGTCGATGCGGCGGCGCGGCAAAGGGCGCATCATCAACATCGGCTCGGTCTTGGGCCTCATACCTGCGCCGTATGCAGCTTATTATTCAGCCGCCAAACACGCAATCGAGGGCTATTCGGAATCACTGGATCATGAGGTTCGTGCCTTCAATATTCGCGTCTCGGTTATCGAGCCGGCGTTTGTCCGTACGGTCTTTGACCAGAATGGGATCAAGCCGGATTCCATATTGAATGAATATGATCGCGCTCGAGCTGACGTCGACGCGCTCCTTCGCGATGTGATGCCTAAAGCCGATCTGCCGGATGTGGTGGCCGATGTGGTCGTCAAGGCCGCGGCCGATGCCCGTCCGCGACGGCGCTATACCGCTGGCAAGGCAGCGCAGCAAATCAGCCTACTGCGCCGGTTTGCACCCGCAGAGATATTCGACAAGAGCTTGCGCAAGCAGTTCCGCTTGCCGGCCTGACGGCACTGCTGGCGGCGCTGCCGGCTCACCACAGAAACGAAAGTTAATCTGATGAAATCATTCCTGATCGATCGCTATGCGAAAGGCGGCGCTCTGCGGCTCGGCGAAAGCCCCCTGCCGGAGTTGCGCGAGAACGACGTCATGGTTGAGATTCATGCCGCCGGCGTGAACCCATTGGACAGCAAGATCAGGGACGGAGAGTTCAAGCTTATCCTGCCATACCGCCTTCCACTGGTGCTGGGCAACGATGTCGCGGGCACCGTCGTCCGGGTTGGGGCCAAGGTCCGGCATTTCAAGCCCGGTGACGAGGTCTATGCACGTCCGGCCCAGGATCGCATCGGGACATTTGCCGAGTATATCGCCATGGACGAGGCAGATGTGGCAATGAAACCGAACAATCTCACCATGGAAGAGGCTGCGTCCATCCCGCTTGTCGCCCTGACGGCGTGGCAGGCGCTTGTCGAGCGGGCCAATGTGCAGAAGGGGCAAAAGGTCCTGATCCATGCCGGCTCGGGCGGCGTGGGCACGATCGCGATCCAGCTTGCCAAGCATCTCGGGGCATATGTGGCCACGACCACGAGCACAGCAAATATCGCTCTTATGAAAAGCCTCGGTGCAGACGTCGTGGTCGATTACAAGAAGGACGACTTCGAGAAAGTGCTGCAGGGCTACGATGTCGTGCTGAACAGCCTCGGCAAGGATACGCTGGAGAAATCCCTTGATGTGCTGAAGCCAGGCGGGAAGCTGATCTCGATTTCCGGTCCGCCCGATCCGGACTTCGCGAGGCAGAACGGCTCCGGCTGGCTGCTTCGACAGGTCATGCGCCTGCTGAGCTACGGCATCCGGAGAAAATCGAAACGCGGAGGAATAAGCTATTCGTTTCTCTTCATGACGGCGAATGGCGGGCAACTCGGAAAGATCACTTCCCTGATCGACGCCGGTGACATACGCCCGGTGATGGACCGGGTCTTTCCGTTCGCGAGGACCAACGAGGCACTGGACTATGTCGAAACGGGTCGCGCGAAGGGGAAGGTCGTCGTCGCAGTGAAGTGACGTCTGGGAGGCAATAGGGGCCAAAGGCATTGCCACTTAGAGCGACGGATTGAACCAATTGCAGAGCAAGGAGGCACTGCAATGAGTGATTTAATGCCGTTATCCGCGCGCAAATGCGCCGAATAAAGCCGCACATTTCCAATGTCCCGCGGTATTCCGCGAGTGGATGATCGTAAGGTCACAAGTAGCAGTAT
Organism: Pararhizobium sp. LjRoot235; assembly: GCF_964254145.1. Classification (NCBI taxonomy): domain Bacteria; kingdom Pseudomonadati; phylum Pseudomonadota; class Alphaproteobacteria; order Hyphomicrobiales; family Rhizobiaceae; genus Pararhizobium; species Pararhizobium sp. LjRoot235. Next base: position 1,901,225 of record NZ_CAXUSP020000001.1, read on the forward strand.
ATTCGGTCATCGCAGCGGATTGCGAAGGCCGCTGCATATGGACAGCGGTAGCCGTCATCTTCCGGCTCAGATTGACGAGGCCTGGTTCCAGGCTCTTTCTCCCCCTGTGTCCCGACTGTCTCACTTCGGCGCAATTCCATGCTAAACCGGTGCGGTTGAGGACGAGGTTCTGGACAAAATGATTCCGATTTGCACAGTAGCGCATTGAAATCTAAGTATTTCCGCGACGTGCAGCGGCAGTTCGGGAGGAAGGCATGGCGTTGAAGGCGATCAAGGCGGGCAGCCGCAACGAAACCGGCATAGCAACGGCCGTGCGGCTGATGAGCGAACGGTTCGGAGCGCGTTTCCAGACCGGTGAAGCCATCCGGGCGCAGCATGCCCACGCGACGACCTATATCCCGGCGCAATTGCCCGATGGCGTCGTCTTTCCGGAGAGTGCGGCGGAGGTCGAGGCGATCGTTTCGATCGCCAGCGAGCACGGCGTTCCGCTGATCGCCTTCGGCACGGGCTCGTCGCTTGAAGGCCATATCAATGCGCCGCACGGCGGCATCAGCGTCGATATGAGCCGCATGGACAAGGTGCTTGAAGTCAATGCCAGCGATTTCGATTGCACCGTCCAGCCGGGCATCACGCGCGAGGCGCTGAACATCTATCTGCGTGACACCGGCCTATTCTTCCCGATCGATCCGGGCGCCAATGCCTCGATCGGCGGCATGGCCTCGACGCGGGCATCGGGCACCAATGCGGTGCGCTACGGCACGATGAAGGACAATGTGCTCGCCGTGACCGCGGTGACGGCGGGCGGAAAGGAAATCCGCACGGCGCACCGGGCCAGGAAGTCGTCGGCGGGCTACGACCTCACCCGTCTTTTCGTGGGTGCCGAGGGCACGCTTGGCATCCTTACCTCGATCACGCTCAGGCTGCAGGGCATCCCTGAGGTGATCGCCGGCGGCGTCTGCTCGTTTCCTTCTGTCGGCGACGCCTGCAACACAGTGATCCTGACCATTCAGTCGGGCATTCCGGTGGCGCGAATCGAGCTTCTGGACGCCGTGCAGATGCGGGCGAGCAACGCCTATTCCGGATTGTCCTTTGCTGAAATGCCGACGCTGTTCGTCGAGTTTCACGGCGGTGCCGACAGCGTTGCGCTGCAATCGAAGCAATTCGGCGAGATCGCCGCCGAATTCGGCAGTTCCGAATTCCGCTGGACGGCCAATACCGAGGAGCGCAACGCACTGTGGAAAGCGCGGCACAATGCCTATTGGGCGCAGAAGAGCCTGGCGCCCGGGCTGGCTATACTCTCGACCGACGTCTGCGTGCCGATCTCGCGGCTTGCCGATTGCGTCGAGGCGACGCAGGAGGACATTCTCGCCAATGGCCTGATCGCCCCGATCGTCGGGCATGCGGGAGACGGGAACTTTCATGTCGGCCTGCTGTTCGACGACAAGGACGACACCGACATTGCCAAGGCGGAGGCATTCGTCGCCCGCCTCAACGAGCGGGCGCTGGCGATGGATGGCACCTGCACCGGCGAGCACGGCATCGGACAGGGCAAGATGCCGTTCCTCGAGGCTGAGCTTGGCGATGCGCTCGATCTGATGCGGCAGGTGAAGCGGGCGCTCGATCCGGGCAACATCTTCAATCCCGGCAAGATTTTTGCCATGTGAAAAGCCTGAAGCGGTGCTAATACCAATTATCGATGACAGGAGACGCTCCCAAGGGCGCCATCTTCCGCAGCAAACGGGTTTAGGACTTTCAACTGGTGCTTTCGCGAATTCTGGTTTTCGTCGGTGGTCTTCTGGTCGTGGCTTTGTTTGCCGCGCTGATTGCGCCACTGTTCGTTGACTGGACCGATTTTCGCAAGGATTTCGAGCGTGAGGCCAGCCGGATCATGGGCAAGCCAGTGGTCGTGCACGGCAGTGTCGATGCACGGCTGATCCCGTTTCCGTCGGTCACCCTCAATGATGTCCGCGTCGGCCAGTCCGAGCGCGGCGAGCCGCTGATTCAGGTCGCACATTTCTCGATGGATGCAGAGCTCGCGCCTTTCCTTTCCGGCGAAGCGCTGATCTTCGACATGCGGCTGGAACAGCCGAAGGCGAAGATACGGCTGCTGCCGGATGGTACGCTAGACTGGGCGCGCGGACGCAAGGCCTCCATTCCGGCAAAGGTCGTGGTCCTCGAAAACGTTGCCATTACCGGCGGCCAGATCGACTTCATCGACGAGCAGACGGGCCGGACCCGGCGGATCACCGGGCTCGAGGCCGATCTCTCGGCCCGATCGCTTGCCGGGCCGTGGAAGATGGAAGGCCGCGCGGCGCTAGACGGCGAGGCGGGGAGCTTCGCCTTTTCCAGCAGCGAGGCCGACGATGGAGCCGGAACGCTTGGCCTGCGGGCGCGACTGACGCCCGACAAACGCCCGTTTGGCGTGGAACTGGACGGCGACCTGAAGATCGTCGACTTCAAGCCGCTCTACCAGGGCAAGTTCACGCTGACCGAAAACAAGCCCGCCGAGGCGCAGCCGGTGTCCGATCAATCCGGCGCCCTGCGAGTGACGGGCGGTTTCGAGCTCACCAACGAGCGCATCCGCGTGCCCGAATACCGGCTCGAAATCGGCCCGAAGGACGATCCCTATCTGGTAACCGGCGAGGCGACGCTCGATACCGGCAAGGAACAGGAGTTCCTGCTTCTGGCCGATGGCCAGCAGATCGATGTCAGCCGCATCGGCAACACCGGTGAGGCGGGCAAGACCGGCCGCGACCCGGCAATCTCCGTTCGCCAGAGGCTGACTGCGATGATGGCGATCGCGGCGGATATCCCGATCCCCCAGGTGCCCGGCCGGGCGAGCTTGAAGCTGCCGGCGATCGTGATTGGCGATACGACAGTGCGCGATGTCCGCCTTGACCTCAGACCGGACGGGGCCGGCTGGATGGTCGACAACGCGGTGGCGCAACTGCCCGGCCGCACGCAGTTCGAGGCCAAGGGCAGGCTGCAGCTGAGCGGCCAGCGCGCCTTCCGCGGTGAAATGCTCGTCGCTTCCAACCAGCCGTCGGGCCTTGCGGCCTGGGTCGCCGGCTCGGTCGATCCTGCTATCCGCAAGCTGAAGACCGCCGGTTTTTCGGCCACCGTCAACCTTACCGACACGCTGCAACAGTTCGAGCGCCTCGAAGTCGCCGCCGGGCCCGCCGTCCTGCACGGCCGGATCGAGCGTCAGGCTCTCGATGGCGTTCCGCCAAACCTGTCGCTGCAGCTCAAGGGAAACCGCGTCGACCTGGAAGCGCTGCAGGCGCTGGCGGGGCTGGTGGCAGGCGACGCATCGAACGAAACGGTGCTGTCGCACACGATCGCCGCCGATCTTTCGGTCGAGCATTTCTCCGCTTTCGACGAGGATGCGAGCGACGTGCAACTGGTGGCGACCCTGAAAAACGGCCAGCTGCAGGCCGAGCGCGTCTCGATCGGCAATATCGCCGGAACACAACTAGCCTTGTCAGGCCGCATGAGCGGCGATCTGTCGACACCCGTGGTTTCGGCCAAGATGAAGCTTGCCTCGCCCGATCTGACGCCGTTCCTGAAGATGCTCGAGCGTCATGCGGTGGCCCACCCGGCGCTGGAGCGGCTGGTTAAGAGCGGGCCCTATTACACGGACACGGCTCTCGACGTGACCGTGACCTCCGGCGGCCAGGACGGCAAGGCGCCGGTGACCTTCGGCATTATCGGGACGGCGAACGGCACGAAGATCGCCGCCAACTACCAGGCGCCGAATGTGGCGCAGGCGATGACGGGCCAAGGCATCCTCTTGGAGGCGACGATGGAGAACCCTTCGACGCCGGTGCTGCTCGGCCAGATCGGCTTCGATCCGCTGCCGTTCGACGTTGAGAAGAATGCGATTTTCTCGGTCAAGCTGCAGGGCACGGACGGCCAGAAGGCCAACGGCTCGCTGACCTTTACCACCGAGCAGACGTCGTTGGCCGCCAATGGCGATATCGACCTGTCGCGCGAGAATTTCCTGTCCGGCCAGTCGAAGGTTACGCTGGAAAGCCGGGATTTCGAGCCGTTTTTGCTGTTGCAGGGCATTGGTCTGCCGCAGATGGGAACGGGGCTGCCGCTCGCCTTGAAGGCCGATATCGCGACGACGCCTGATGCAGTGACGCTCTCGGCAATCGAGGGCAAGGCCGACAGCAACGCCTTTTCCGGGACCATCGCCATCGACCGCAGGACGCCGGGCAAGGTGGCGGGGCAGATTGCGCTCGACACGCTTGATCTTGCCTGGATCGGCGAGGGCATCATCGGACCCGTCCAGGATACGACGAGCGGCGATCTGTCGACGTCGCCCGTCGTGCATCCGGCATGGAACGGGCTCGACGTCGCTCTCGATTTTTCAGCCAAGCGGTTCTGGCCGGGTATATACGGAGCCGTCTCCGACCTGACCGGCAAGCTCGTCTGGAAGGGCGACCAGATCGCGTTCGACACGCTCTCCGGCAATTGGCTCGGCGGCAAGGTCGAGGGCCGCCTGTTGCTCGGCAATGGCGACGGCTCCGGCTTTTTCCAGACGCGGCTTGACCTCAAGGATGCGGACCTGGCAGCAGCCGCCTGGAAAGCGGGCGGGGCGGCGGTGGCCGAGGGCAAGGCCGACCTGACGATTGCGATGGAGGCCTCCGGCAAGACCGCGCGGGCCATGGCCGAATCGGCCAGCGGATCCGGTACGGCGACGCTTCGCGATGCGGTCGTTCACGGGCTGAACACGGCGGCGCTGGCGGATATCATGGCGGTCGCCGATCGGCTGGAGGGGGAGATCACGGCGGATGTCATCAAGCCCATTGCCGAGAAGAATGTACTGACCGGGCAGGCGGCGCTGGGCGCGGTCACTGTGCCCTTCAACATTGCCGGGGGCACCTTGCGGGCGCAGAACGTGACGGCGGGCGATGCTGCTGCCGGTCTTTCCGCCGATGCGGAAATCAGCTTTCCGGACGAGCGGATGAGGGCGGGCGTGACCGTCGATTTCAATCCGGGCGAGGAGGCGCTGACTGGCGCCGAGGCGCAGGTGACGCTGGACTATGCCGGCCTGCTCAAGTCACCCGGCCTGACGCTCGATGCCACCGGCCTGTCGAATTTCCTGTCGCTCAGGGCCTTCGAGCGGGAACGCCGCCGTGTCGAGATGCTGCAGGCGAACGTCTTGGAAAAACAGCGGCTCAGACGGGAAGTGGCACTCTACAAGGCCAATGCCGCCGAGCGCGAGGCGGCGCGGCTGCGGGCCATGGAAGAAGAGCGGCGGCGCCAACTCGCCGTGGAAGCGGCAGCGCGGCAGAAGACGGAAGCCGAGGCAAGGGCGCTTGCCGAGAGAAAGGCGGCCGAGGAGGCGGCCGAGAAGAAGGCGGCAGAGGAGGCCGCTACGGCCAGGGCGGCGGCAGAGGCTGCGCGCAAGGCCGAGGAACAGAAGAACCTTCTGCCCTTCGATCCGACCGGGGGCGTGTTGCGGGGTGGCGCGCTGGCAGCGCCGCAGGACGGCGGCACGACCGGGCAGCCTGCCGATGAGCAGCCAACGGCTCCGCAGCCGGGACTTGATTTCAATACGCTGCCGGGTGTGACGGCGCAGTAGGACTGCAGCGGTGATCAGCCTGATGCGGCGGCGCGCCTTTGCCGGTCGGCGACGATAGATGACCCGTTGGCGGCGGTCCGCCCATCACCAAGGGCACGACATTGTGCGGTTGAATGGCACGCGGCGTCGAGTTCCGGCCCGGCAGGCCGCACGCCGAGGGTCATCGACCCTAGGTATAGTGTCCGTGGGTCTTGATCCAGTTCAGCACGTAGACCCTGAGCGCCGAGGAGAGGTTGCTGCCGGCGAGGCGTGCGTCGTCGATCTCGGCGATCAGTTGCGCAAACGCGATCTTCCGGCTGTCGGCAATCGTCTTCAATTCCAGCCAGAATGGCTCTTCCAGCGAGAAGCTGGTGCGGTGGCCATGCAGTGTTGCGGAGTGCTTGCGGATCAACGATCGTGCCTTCAGAAAATGATTCAGGTCGTTTGGCTTTTGATTCCGGGAAGCTGTTTAACCCGTTGATCTGGCGTGGAAATGACGATCGGTGCCAAGGGCGGGCTAAGACCGATCGTCGCTCTCGTCCGGCGTCTTTTCGCGTCGGCCCTGTTCGTGGGCCTTGCCGGCCTTGTCGTTCAGCGCCCGGGTCAGATCCTTCTCGACCTTGGTCCGGCCGAAGGAGATGCGGTTCTGCTCAGCGTGCTTGTCCTTTTCCGTCCGCGCCTTCTGCTTGCGGAATTGACGGAGATTGACGACGTCGCCGGTCATGGGGAACCTGTCTTGAAGAATGGGTTCAGTTCTTCTTGCGGAAAGAATCGAGCGAGATCACCGAGCCGCCCTCCCTCTTGCCGTCTTCGCCGGACTTTGCCGCGGCATCGGTCTCGGTCTCGCCCGCCTTGTCCGATTGCGCGATCGGATAGGCAGTGATTTCGGCGCCTTCGTCCTCTTCGGCAGCGGCGACATCGAACTCCAGTTCGAAGTTGACGGAAGGGTCATAGAAGCCGCGGATGGCGTTGAACGGGATGACCAGCTTTTCCGGCGTATCGGAGAAGGAGAGGCCGATCTCGAACTGGGTTTCCGAGACCTTCAAGTCCCAGAACTGATGCTGGACGACGATCGTCATCTGCTCGGCATATTTGGCCTTGAGGTGCTGGGAGATGCGCACGCCCGGAGCACCGGTGAGGAACGTGATGAAGAAGTGGTGATCGCCGGGAAGGTGACCTGTGGCTGCGACTTCGGTCAAGACCTTGCGAATGACGCTGCGAAGCGCGTCCTGCGCGAGAATGTCGTAGCGGATATGGTCTTGGCCCATAAGATCCCCGTCTTTCTTGTAACTCAACTCTGTCACACTCTATGCCGTCTGCTCGCTTAGCAGGAAAGTCCTCGCATACGAGTCAGTTGCATCATCTATAGACCATTTCAAGGCAGGGGAGAAGGTGAAGGCTTCTGTTGCCAGGTGCCTTCGGACCCCGCCTAAGAGTGCGACCCCTTAGGACTTGATTTGAAGTGTCACACCGCGATTAAGCAGCGAGACGAGCTTCCGCATAGTTGTCGTTTGCAACTACAATTTTAGCCCGATAACGGTGGTACAATGCCGAGCGAAAAGTCGATCTTTACACCCTTGTCGATCCTATTTCGCCCCCATCAAAAGCCGGTCCGTTCGTGTCCGACCGGTTTTTGGTGGAGGCGCCGGGTACCGCCCCCGGGTCCAATAGGTTTATTTCACCGCCTGTTTATCGCTATAGCCGCCCGAAGACGGCATGTCACATATAGGTCGTAAAAGGTCCCAAGAAAAGGGGTTTGCGGGAAAATACACTGTATCGCTGCTGCATGGCCTGGCAGTAGGCCTTCGAGGCAGCGTTCGGCGTGAAAAAACGCTTGCTGCAAGTTTTCCATAAAGGAAGATGGTGCGCGACATTTTATTATCTGGCGGCAAAACAACTCGGCGAGTTGGTGGCGCTCCGATCGCACCCTTGGGAAACCCGGGATTTACCGATTGGTTCGCCAGCGACTTGCGCCTATTTTAGCGCTAAACGAATCGGCGGCGGACCCAATGAAACAGTATCTCGATCTTTTGCGTCACGTGATGGACACCGGCTCCGACCGCGGCGACCGGACGGGAACAGGCACACGCTCCGTGTTCGGCTACCAGATGCGCTTTGATCTGGCCGAGGGCTTTCCGGTCCTGACGACCAAGAAGCTGCATCTCAAATCGATCATCCACGAACTGCTCTGGTTCCTTAAGGGCGATACCAACATCGCCTATCTCAAGCAAAACGGCGTCAATATCTGGGACGAGTGGGCCGACGAGAACGGCGACCTCGGCCCCGTCTACGGCTATCAGTGGCGATCCTGGCCGACCCATGACGGCCGCCATCTCGACCAGATCGCTGCCCTTGTCGCGGGCCTGAAAAAGAACGCGAACTCCCGCCGTCACATCGTCTCCGCCTGGAACCCGGCGCTGGTCGACGAAATGGCGCTGCCGCCCTGTCACTGCCTGTTCCAGTTCTACGTTTCGGACGGCAAACTGTCCTGCCAGCTCTATCAACGCTCGGGAGATATCTTCCTCGGCGTGCCCTTCAACATAGCCTCCTATGCGCTGTTGACCCTGATGGTGGCGCAGGTTTGCGACCTTCAACCCGGCGATTTCGTCCATACGCTCGGGGATGCACATATCTACCGAAATCACTTCGACCAGGTTCGCGAGCAGCTGACCCGAACGCCCAAGCCTTTGCCGAAGATGCACTTGAACCCGGATGTGAAGGATCTATTTTCCTTTAAATTCGAAGACTTCGATCTGACCGGCTATGAAGCCGATGCGCATATCAAGGCGCCGGTTGCGGTGTGATGCAGACAAGCGTGGCGCGCTGACAACGTCGCCGGCAGCGGAACGGTCGGGGAGGACCACATGCTGACATTGATCCATGCGCCCATGTCGCGCTCGGGCCGAATTCTATGGCTGCTGGAGGAACTCGGGGCGGAATACGACGTCCGTTACGTCTCGATCCGCCGCTGGGACGGTTCGGGCGGGCCGGACGACAACAATCCGCATCCGCACAAGCAGGTTCCCGCTCTTCTGCATAACGGGTCGCTGGTCACTGAGTCGACGGCGATTGCGCAGTATCTGACCGAACTTTATCCGGATTGCGAGATGGGGCGGCCGCAGGGCCACCCCGAGCGGGGCGCGTATCTGTCCTGGCTTGCCTACTACGCCGGTGTGATCGAACCGGTGGGGAGCGCCTTCATCAGCGGCCTGACGCAGACCAGTCCGGAGCTTGCGAAACGCTACCAGGATATGTGTGCGTACGTGGTCGCGACGCTTGACAAGCAGCCCTATCTGCTTGGCGAGCGGATCAGCGCCGCTGACCTCATGCTGGGTGGCGCGCTCGCCTGGATGCGAACGCTGTTGCCGGAAAGCATATGCGTCGATCGCTACGTGCAGACATTGACATCACGGCCGGCGCTTGTCCGTGCCCGCGAGATCGACAGCAAGCCGGACGGATTTCATGACTGAGGCCAAGGTTACAATCGTCGTTGCCGTTTCGGCGAACGGGGTCATCGGGCGGGATGGCGGACTTCCCTGGCACCTGCCGACCGATCTCAAGCGCTTCAAGGCGCTGACGCTCGGAAAACCGGTGATTATGGGGCGCAAGACCTGGGCATCGATTGGCAGGCCCTTGCCGGGGCGGCCCAACATCGTCATCAGCCGCGATCCGGATTTTCGTGCCGAAGGTGCGACAGCCGTCCGCTCGCTGGACGAAGCCGTCACATTGGCACGGCAGCAGGCAAGCGCACTTGGGGCCGACGAAGTCTGTGTCATCGGAGGTGGCGAAATCTACCGGCAGGCGATGAGTGCCGCCGACATCCTGCATATCACGGAAGTGGCTGCCGAAGTGGATGGCGACACGCGCTTTCCGCCGGTCGATCCCGGCACTTTCGAAAAGATCGTCGATGAGCCGCTGCCGCGGGGCGAAAAGGACAGCCATGCCATGCGGTTCTCGACCTGGCGGCGCAAAAGCTGAGCAAAGATAACTATTTTGCCGGATTTACGGTGAAGTTGGATGCACTGCGTTGAAAGCCGTTCTGGAGATACCTATAACGGGTTCACATCACGGCCAGCGGCGTGTCCGCAGGGTGTCGATCCTGGAATTTTTTTCGTGGAAGAGGTATGAATGCCCTGGAGCAATCAGAACGGCGGCGGCGGCGGTCCTTGGGGCGGCGGCGGCGGAAATAAGGGGCCTTGGGGCCAGGGGCCGAACCGCCCGCGCGGCGGTGGCCGCGGCAATGGCGGCCCACCGGACCTGGAGGAAATCTTCCGCCGGGGACAGGATCAGCTGAAAAATGTTGTTCCGGGCGGTTTCAACGGTGGCGTTGCTGCCATCATCGGCCTTCTCATCGTCGGTTTCGTGCTGATCAATTCGATCTACACCGTCCAGCCTGACGAGCGCGGTGTCGAAATGCGGTTTGGCAAGCCCAAGGACGAAATTTCCATGCCGGGCCTGCACTACCATTTCTGGCCGCTTGAAAAGGTCGAACTGGTCAAGATCACCGAGCAGCAGCAGAATATCGGCAGCAAGTCCAGCCTGGCGAGCCAGTCGTCGGCCGGCCTGATGCTCTCCGGCGACCAGAACATCGTCAATGTGCAGTTTTCCGTGCTCTTTTCCGTGACCGACCCGAAGGCCTATCTCTTCAACGTCGAGAACCCGGCAGAGACGCTGCAGCGGGTTGCTGAAAGCGCCATGCGCGAAGTCGTCGGCCGCCGTCCGGCGCAGGACATCTTCCGCGATAATCGCCAGGCGATCGCGGCGGACGTGAAGACGACCATCCAGGCGACGATGGATGCCTACGCCGCCGGCATTTCCGTCAACACGGTTGCCATCGAAGACGCAGCACCGCCGCGCGAAGTGGCCGATGCCTTCGACGAAGTGCAGCGCGCCGAACAGGACGAAGACCGGTTTGTCGAAGAGGCCAACCAGTATTCCAACCAGGTGCTCGGCAAGGCGCGCGGTCAGGCCGCACAGATCCGGGAAGAGGCGGCGGCCTACAAGGGCCGTGTCGTCAAGGAAGCGCAAGGTGAGGCGCAGCGCTTCATCTCGGTTTACGACGCCTACGCCAAAGCGCCAGACGTGACGCGCAAGCGCCTCTATCTCGAAACCATGCAGAGTGTCCTCGGCAAGTCGAAGAAGGTCATTCTCGACGAGAGGAACGGGCAGGGCGTCTTGCCCTATCTCCCGCTCAATGAAATCGGCAAGCCCGCGCAGTCGGGAGGGGCCCAGTGATGAACAACCGTCTCCCTTATATTCTGATCGCTCTCGCGCTTGTCCTGATGACGGCCTATTCCTCCGTCTTCATCGTCAACCAGCGTCAGCAGGCGATCGTCGTTCGTTTCGGCGAGATCAGGGACGTCAAGAGCGAGCCGGGCCTCTACTTCAAGCTTCCCTTTGGCTTCATGGATGCCGACCGCGTGCAATATGTCGAGAGGCAGGCGCTGCGCTTCGACCTCGACAACATCCGTGTTCAGGTCTCCGGCGGCAAGTTCTATGAAGTCGATGCCTTCGTGGTCTACAAGATCTATGACGCGCAGCGCTTCCGCGAAACGGTTTCCGGCGACCGGGAATCGGCGGAATCGCGGCTGCGCACCCGCCTCGACGCTTCGCTGCGCCGGGTCTACGGTCTTCGCGGCTTTGAATCCGCACTTTCCGAAGAGCGGGCATCGATGATGCGCGAAGTGCGCGCCGACCTGAAGACCGATGCCGAATCGCTCGGTCTCAACATCGAGGATGTCCGTATCCGCCGGACCGATCTGACGCAGGAAGTCTCGCAGCAGACTTTCGAGCGGATGAAGGCCGAGCGTCTGGCGGAAGCCGAGCTGATCCGCGCCCGCGGTATCGAGAAGGGCCAGACGCGCCGCGCGGTCGCCGACCGGCAGGTGGTCGAGTTCGTCGCCGAAGCGCAGCGCGATTCGGAAATCCTTCGCGGTCAGGGCGAGGCCGAGCGGACCGCCGTCTTTGCCGATGCCTTTTCCCGCGATCCGCAGTTCTTCGAGTTCTATCGCTCGATGGCGGCATATGGCACTGCGATCGGCAGCCCGGATACGACGCTCGTGCTGTCGCCAGACTCGGAATTCTTCCGCTATTTCAATAGCTCGGATGGGGCAGCCGTGCCGCCCGCCACTCAGCCCGCGACAGGAAACTGATCAGTGCAATGAGTGATTTTCTGACGGGAATTGCATTTTTCCTGATCATCGAGGGGCTGGTGTACGCACTGGCCCCTTTGGTTTTGGTGGAAATGGCGAAACGCTTGCCCCATATTCCGGAGCAACAGTTGCGGCTGTTCGGACTTGTCTCCATCGCCATCGGCGTGGCACTTGTGTGGATGGTTCGAGGATAGGAAATGACACATAAACTGCTGATCCGTCTGGTGGACGCCGAATATGCGATCACCCGGCTCAACATCGGGACACCATTGCCGGAATGGTTGATGGGGCCGGGGTTCTGGACCGTATCGAGTTCGCGCGAGGAGATGACGCTGGTCTGTCGGGCCGCTCGCATTCCGCCCGGCGTCCAGTCATCCGGCGGCTGGCGCTGTCTGCGCATCGAGCAGCATTTCAGCTTCGATGTCCCGGGCGTGCTCGCCTCCGTGCTCAACCCTCTGTCGGAGGCGGGCGTCGGCATCTTCGCCAATTCGACCTTCAGCACCGACTATGTCTTCATCATGGGTTCGGACCTCGACAAGGCCGTGGCGGCGTTGAAGGCGCATGGCCACGAGATCACGACCTGAGCCGGCGCGCGGCCGATCAGCTTTTCCGCGCTAACGAAAAGATGACTGGACGCGTCCCAAATCGGCCTTATCTTCAGACAGAATTTAGGTCACATTGTGCGGTGGAAGTCTGGCGAGGATGCGATCCCGCAGCTGCCACACGCGCCGGCACGAACAACCTCCTGCCGGTCGGTCTTTCTCCGGCGTGCCACCCCTAATCGAGAGGACCCCATGGGTTTGTCCATCCGCGCTTCCTTCCTCCGCACCGTGACGCTGGCGGCGAGCGCCGCGCTCATGATGAATTCTGTGTCGCTGCCTTCGTTCGCCGAACCACAGACGAAGGCGCCCGTGGCACAGCACGGTCCGGAATCGGTCGCCGACCTCGCTGCCGGGCTACTGGATGCCGTCGTCAACATATCGACTTCGCAGAATGTGAAGACCGACGACCAGGCGCCAATGCCGCAGGTGCCGGAAGGCTCCCCCTTCCAGGATTTCTTCGATGAGTTCTTCAAGGGCCAGGGCGGCGAGGGCGGCAATCGCCAGCGCACCGTCAACTCCCTCGGCTCCGGCTTCGTCATCGATCCCACCGGCTTCATCGTCACCAACAACCATGTGATCGAGGGCGCCGACGACATCGAGGTCAATTTCGCCGATGGCACCAAGCTCAAGGCAAAGCTGATCGGCACCGACACGAAGACCGACCTTGCGCTTTTGAAGGTGGAGCCGAAGAGGCCGCTGGCCGCCGTTCCGTTCGGCGATTCCCGCCAGATGCGCATCGGCGACTGGGTGATGGCGATCGGCAATCCATTCGGGCTTGGCGGGACGGTGACCGTCGGGATCATCTCGGCGCGCGGCCGCAACATCAATGCCGGGCCGTATGACAACTTCATCCAGACGGACGCGGCCATCAACAAGGGCAATTCCGGCGGTCCGCTATTCAACATGAAGGGCGAGGTGATCGGTATCAACACGGCGATCATTTCGCCGAGCGGCGGCTCGATCGGCATCGGGTTTTCCGTGCCGACGGAACTGGCGCAGAACATCATCAACCAACTCAAGGAATTCGGCGAAACCCACCGGGGCTGGCTCGGCGTGCGTATTCAGCCGGTGACGGACGAAATTGCCGAAAGTCTGAAGATGGAGATGCCGAAAGGAGCGCTCATTGCCGGTATCATCAAGGGCGGACCGGTCGATGGCGGCCAGATCAAGACGGGTGACGTGATCGTCAAGTTCGATGGACGCGATGTCGTCGAAATGCGCGACCTGCCGCGTGCTGTCGCCGAAAGCCCGGTCGGCAAGGCCATCGATGTCGTTGTCATTCGCGACGGCAAGGAGATGACCGTCAAGGTGACGCTCGGCCGTCTCGAGGATAGCGAAAACCTCGCAGGGGCGGAGGCGGATAAGAACCCGCAAACCCAGGAAGGAACCGACCAGGCCGAGCCGCCGGCAGCAGACCTGCCGGCATCCGGCATCGTGCTCGGCATGAAGCTCGCCGTGCTCGACGCGGAAAGCCGCAAGACCTACGGCATTTCAGAGGATGTCGAGGGTGTCGTCATTGCCGAGGTCCAGCCGCAGTCGGCGGCGGCCGAGCGGCGGATTACGCCGGGCGACGTGATCGTCGAAATCGGCCAGGAGGCGATGAAGACGCCGGAGGACGTATCGGCGCGGGTCGAGGAACTGAAGGCCGACGGCCGCCGCAATGCGCTGTTGATGATTGCCAACAAGGCGGGCGAGTTACGGTTCGTCACCGTGCGGATGGAGTAGCTGTCTCATTCGTCTATCGCGAATGGAGGTTTGAAGGCGGGCCGCGCGCCAGCCATTCGTTTCGGCTGATGGCATAGAGCACATGTCGCTTGAGCTGCGGCGCCGTGTCCGGCACCCGAGGATGTTCGAAGTCGCGCGCCGGGTCTCGCCGCATGCCGATGCGTTGCATCACCGCCGTCGAGCGCGTGTTGTTTACCACCGCGAAGGAGACGATTTCGGCAAGGCCGTGCTTTTCGAAGCCATGCCTGAGCATCGCTTCCGACGCCTCCGTGACGTAGCCCTGGCGCCAGAAACGAGCGGCCAGCCGCCAGCCGATTTCGACCGTGCCGTCTGGCAGGAACGGCTCAAGATCGGTGCGGGCGAGCCCGAGAAATCCGATCGGCTCATCCGTGTCCCTGAGCGCCAGTGCGAAAAAGCCGAGCCTGGTCTCGCGGATCCGGCGCTGGACTTCGTCCATCAGAGTGTCGGATTCCTGGCGCGAGCGCCGGCGCGGAAAGAACTCCATGACCTTCGGATCGGCATTGATTTCGGCAAAGAGCGGCCGGTCTGTCTCCAGCCAGTTGCGGATGCGCAGCCGCACCGTTTCGAGGACGATCAAAGGATGAAATCCGTTTTCCTGTAGCCCTGGATATAGAGAAGGGCGGTAAGGTCGGCGTGATCGATGCGGATTTTCACCTGCGAGGAGACGACAGGCTTTGCATGCAGGGCAACGCCCGATCCGGCGAGATGCAGCATGCCGAGGTCGTTGGCGCCATCGCCGACGGCAAGTGCGTCAGCCGTCGAAATGCCGAGCCGGGTGGAGATATCAATGAGCGCATCGACCTTGGCCTGCTTGCCGAGGATGGGCTCGGCAACAGTGCCGGTCAGGTAGCCGCCTTCTTCGAGGAGGATGTTGGCGCGGTTTTCGTCGAATCCGAGGATTTCGGCGATCGGGCGGGTGAAGACGGTGAAACCGCCGGAGACGAGGGCGGTGTAGTAGCCCTTGGCCTTCATGGTCGCGATGAGCTCCTTGCCGCCTGATGTTAGCGTGATGCGCCTGGCGATGACATCGGCAATGACGGTGACCGGCAGGCCCTTGAGCAGAGCGACGCGCTCGATCAGCGCCGGTTCGAAGGCGATCTCGCCGTTCATGGCGCGCGCCGTAATGGCGGCGACCCTGTCCTTGAGGCCGACTTCGGCGGCAAGCTCGTCGATGCATTCCTGGCCGATCATGGTCGAATCCATGTCGGCGATCAGAAGCTTCTTGCGGCGTGTCTCGGCCTGCTGGACGATGACGTCGACCGGCGCATCGCCGACGACGCCGCGCAGCAGCGCTTCCTGCCAATCGGGATTGGCGCCATCCTTCAGCGCGATGTCGCAGGCGATACCGTCGGCGAGCCAGTAGAGGCCCGACGCGTCGACGGCGGCCGCTGCCTCTTCGGCGAGTACCGGTGTCAGAACGGGATTTGACGGATTGGCAACAAGCGTGGCAACGAAGGCCATGATGAAAAACCTTGAGATTGGACAGGACGCGATCCTGATAACCGGGCCGACCGCCAGCGGCAAGTCCGCTTTCGCCGTGGAAATGGCGAAGCGGCATAATGGCGTGGTCATCAATGCCGACAGCATGCAGGTTTACGATACACTGCACGTGCTGACGGCACGGCCGTTCGAACAGGATATGCAGGGCATTCCGCACCATCTCTACGGTCATGTTCCGGCGTCGCAGCACTATTCCACCGGCGAATGGTTGCGCGATGCGGTCAAGGCCTTGGAGGCCGTACGCGGCGAGGGGCGCATTCCTGTTTTCGTCGGCGGCACCGGGCTCTATTTCAAGGCTCTGACCGGCGGCCTGTCGGACATGCCTGCGGTTCCGGCCGTCATACGCGACGATGTCCGCAAGCGGCTGCAGGCAGAGGGGGCCGAGGCGCTGCACGCCATCCTCTCGCAAAAGGACCCGCAAACCGCCGAGACCTTGCGGCCGGGTGACGGCCAGCGCATTGCCCGGGCGCTTGAAATCTTCGAAGCGACCGGGCAGTCCATCCGAGTCTTCCAGGCGCAGCAGGGGCCGGTCGCCATCGATCCGGAAAAAGCGCTGAAAATCGTCGTCCTGCCGGAGCGTGACGTGCTGCGCCAGCGGATCAACCGGCGCTTTGCCCAGATGCTGGATGGTGGTGCCGTCGAGGAGGTCGAGGCTTTGCTATCCCTTGATCTGAAGGCCGAAATGCCGGCGATGAAGGCGATCGGTGTGCCCCAGATTGCCGCCATGCTGGCCGGGACGATGACGAAGGCCGAAGTGATCGAAACTGCCTCCGCCGCCACCCGCCAATATGCCAAGCGGCAGATGACATGGTTTCGCAATCAACTGGACGAGACCTGGCTGCGCTGGGATCCGGACGCTGGCTGTTGAGACCGCTTCCACGCGACGGAGCCGCCAAACCGGGAATGATCTATTTGCGAATGATGCTGCTTAGCGGTTTTTTCAGGAGGCTTTCGCGCAGAGATGGGCGGGGCAGGTCCGATCCGGGCTGGGCAAAGCTTGGGGCGACGCGCGGCGGTGGCGCCTGGTAAGGCTCCGGTTTCGGTTGAGCTGGAAGATCTTCCGAAAGCAATTGATTGCGGATCTGGTTGAAGCGCTCAAGTTGTGGATTGACCGGCTCCGTGCGCGGCAGCATGGCGGGGTTGTATGGTTCGATGGCTGGCGTGGACGGCTCGTCCTGGGGCTCTGCAGTCAACCCTGGATGCTTGTTGCTATCGGTGACGGGCTGGGTCGGGCCTCCAAGATCCTCATCGAGCCCGAGGCTGGCCGAATAGGCCTGCTGGAAGCTTGAGATGTCAGGGCCATTCAGGGCGCGCATCCGTGCCACCACCGAACGCAGATCGACAGTGTCGGGGGTTTCGTCCGTTGCCTTGACGGCGGCGCCATGGGCTTTCGGCAGGTTCTTTTCCTCAACACGGGTAAAGCGCATGCGCATCGGTACGGCGACCGCCTCGCCGAAGGCGATCGCTTCGCCGTTGCCGATCGAGGAGATGAAGCTCGTCGAGGAAATTGACGAGTTCGGGATGGCCGAGCGGATGATGTCCTGGTCCCGGTCATTGGAAAGGCGCATGGCAAAGACCGTCGAGCACTGCGACAGGATGGTCGGATCGAGTTCGCCGGGGCGCTGCGTGACGACGCCGAGCGAGACGCCGTATTTGCGGCCTTCCTTGGCGATGCGGGCGATTGCCTGACGGGTCGGAACGAAGCCCAGGCTGGCATCGGCCGGGACATACCGGTGGGCCTCTTCGCAGACGACCAGCATATGGACGCCGCCATTGCTCCAGAGACCGATTTCGAACGCCATCCGGCAGAGTACCGATGCGACGGAATTGACGACTTCCGAGGGGATGCCGGCCAACTGGAACGTCGTCACCGGCCTGCCGTCTCCCGGAATCCGGAAGATCTTGGCGATCGTCTCGAGGATGGTATCGGTGATGGTGTTCGACGAGAACATGAAATTGTAGCGCGGGTCATTGATGGCACCGATCACCTTGACCTTCAGCGAGCGCAGATGTGGTTTGTCACTGCGGCCTTCCAGCCGCCCGATGCGCTCATCGATCAACGCCAGCAGGTCGGCCATACGGTAGGGGACCGGGGTGTCGGCAGTGATCGAGCTTTTTTCGCTGGTCCGGCGGGCAAGGCCGCTCTCCGCCGAGCCCTTGAACGCCTTCTTTGCCTCCGGAATGACGTCGCGCAGGATATCGAGCTCTTCCGGAACGGGTGGCCGGCCGCGGAAGATCACTTCTGCGAATTCCTCAAGCTTCATCAGCCAGAAGGGCAGATCGAGGTTGTCCGTGTCGACGACGACGGCAATATCGGGAAAGGCGGCGGCGAATTCATTATGCGGATCGAGGATCAGCACACGCAGCTTCGGATCCGCCGTGATCGCCTTGCGCAACAGCAGGCTGACGGCCGTCGACTTACCGACGCCGGTGGTGCCAACGATAGCGAAATGCTTGGACAGCATCGAGGGCACATGGATGGCGGCATCGAGGCTTTCATCCTGGGTGAGCTTGCCGATGACGCAGACATCGTTTTTGCCCGTGTCATAGATGCGGGCAAGGTCGGAGGAGCGGATGCGGTGGGCGATGGCGCCGAGATGGGGATATTGACTGATGCCGGCGGAAAATTCCTCGCGCCCGGAAGCGCCGATATGGACTTCGCCCATCAGTTCGACTTCGATGCGGAAGACGTTGTCGAGCTCCTCGCCCCACTCATTGGTGGCGGTCTGCATCGAATAGACGAGGGCGACGACGCGGTTGTTGAGGACACTTATCGAGATCAGCCTGCCGACGGACCACAGTTCGGTCAGGGAGGTCTCACCCTTTTCGGCAATGGCAGCAACCGTTGCCCGCGACCCGCTGCACGCGACAACGCGACCGAGGAAGCGATTGCCCCGTGTCAGAGCATCGCGCCGGTCCTGTTCTCCGGCACTGATCGACGAATGAAGGTCACTGTTCAACAATGCGAAACCTCTGGTCACGAGTTCGCTACATTATCGGACGGGATTTAATAAGTTGTTTCTTGGGCTTGGGCTAATTTGTGCCGTTTTGGACCCGTGCCGGTTGTTTTCGGGAAAGGCGTTGACGGGGTCTGCATTTCTGGTTATCACTGCGCCCCATGAAAAAGATCGTTGCTATTCTTGTGGTGGGACGGCGCATGGGCAGGATGGTGTAACCATCCGGCGATAGCCACCCATGCGCAAACACGAGGCCCTCACCGGGCCTTTTTTTATGCCTTCAAACACGATACTCACAGCCAAAATCGCGAAACATGGACGGAAACAGGCCAATGAGCGGCACAGAAAATCAGATGCATGGCAACCAGATGCAGGATAATCGCATGACTGGGGCGGAAATTGTTCTTCAGGCGCTGAGGGACAATGGCGTGGAGCATATTTTCGGCTATCCAGGCGGTGCCGTCCTGCCGATCTATGACGAGATCTTCCAGCAGGACGATATCCAGCACATCCTCGTGCGCCATGAGCAGGGCGCTGGCCACATGGCCGAAGGCTATGCCCGCTCGACCGGCAAGGTCGGCGTCATGCTGGTAACGTCCGGTCCAGGTGCGACCAATGCCGTCACGCCGCTTCAGGACGCGCTGATGGACAGTATCCCGCTTGTCTGCCTGACCGGCCAGGTGCCGACATCGCTGATCGGCTCGGACGCCTTCCAGGAATGCGATACCGTTGGTATCACGCGGCCCTGCACCAAGCACAACTGGCTGGTCAAGGACGTCAACGAACTGGCCGGCGTCATCCACGAAGCCTTCCGCATCGCCCAGTCCGGCCGCCCGGGCCCGGTCGTCGTCGATATTCCCAAGGACGTCCAGTTCGCCACCGGCACCTATACGCCGCCATCGGCCGTCAAGGTACAGCACAGCTATCAGCCGAAGGTGCAGGGCGACATGCGCCGCATCGAGCAGGCGATCGAGTTGATGAAGGGCGCCCGTCGCCCGGTCATTTATTCCGGCGGCGGCGTCGTCAATTCCGGTCCTGAAGCCTCGCATCTGCTCCGTGAACTGGTAGAGCTGACTGGCTTCCCGATCACCTCGACGCTGATGGGACTGGGCGCCTATCCGGCCTCGGGCAAGAGCTGGCTCGGCATGCTGGGCATGCACGGCACCTACGAGGCCAACATGGCGATGCATGACTGCGACGTCATGGTCTGCATCGGCGCCCGTTTTGACGACCGCATCACCGGCCGTCTCAATGCCTTCTCGCCGAATTCGAAGAAGATCCATATCGACATCGACCCGTCCTCGATCAACAAGAATGTCCGTGTCGACGTACCGATCCTCGGCGATGTCGGCTCCGTTCTGGAGGACATGGTTCGCCTATGGCGCGCGTCCACTGCCAAGGATGCTGACAAGGGCCGCCTCGAAGACTGGTGGGCCAGCATTGCCCGCTGGCGGGCACGCAATTCGCTCGCTTACAAGCCGAGCGACGACGTCATCATGCCGCAATACGCCGTCCAGCGGCTGTATGAACTGACCAAGCACCGCGATACCTACATCACGACCGAAGTCGGCCAGCATCAGATGTGGGCGGCGCAGTTCTACGGTTTCGAACATCCGAACCGCTGGATGACCTCGGGCGGCCTCGGCACGATGGGTTACGGCTTCCCGGCGGCAGTCGGCGTGCAGGTCGCGCATCCGGAAAGCCTCGTCATCGACATTGCCGGTGACGCCTCGATCCAGATGTGCATTCAGGAGATGTCCTGTGCCGTGCAGTATAACCTGCCGGTCAAGATCTTCATCCTGAACAACCAGTATATGGGCATGGTGCGCCAGTGGCAGCAGCTGCTGCACGGCAACCGCCTGTCCAACTCCTACACAGAAGCCATGCCCGATTTCGTCAAGCTGGCGGAAGCCTATGGCGGCGTCGGCATCCGCTGCGAAAAACCGGGTGAACTCGATGCGGCGATCCAGAAAATGATCGATAGTCCCGCGCCGGTGATCTTCGATTGCCGCGTCGCCAATCTCGCCAACTGCTTCCCGATGATCCCCTCGGGCAAGGCGCATAACGAGATGTTGCTGCCGGACGAAGCCACGGACGAGGCGGTCGCTAATGCGATCGACGCCAAGGGCCGCGCGCTGGTTTGATGAATAGGAAAAGGACAAGATCATGAACGCACATCTTCAGCCGACCGGCTCCGCCTATTTCATCGCCAAGGAAACCGAGAAGGCGGAAAACCACACGCTTTCGATCCTCGTCGACAACGAGCCGGGTGTTCTCGCCCGCGTCATCGGCCTGTTTTCCGGCCGGGGCTACAATATCGAGAGCCTGACCGTCTCGGAAACAGAACACCAGACGCACCTGTCTCGCATCACGATCGTCACGCGCGGCACGCCGCATGTGCTGGAGCAGATCAAGGCACAGCTGGAGCGCATCGTGCCGGTTCACCGCGTCGTCGACCTGACCGTTCGGGCCGCCGAGCTTGGCCACGACCGGCCGATCGAGCGCGAAGTGGCGCTGGTGAAGGTTAGCGGCGACGGCGAGAGCCGGGCGGAAACGTTGCGCCTGGCCGACGCCTTCCACGCCAAGGTGATCGACGCGACGCTGGAGCACTTCATCCTCGAAATCACCGGCAAGTCGTCGAAGATCGACCAGTTCATCGCCATCATGAAACCGCTCGGCGTCATCGAGGTCTGCCGCACCGGCATCGCGGCGATGAACCGCGGTCCGCAGGGAATGTAAGACGATGCGGAAGGCCGGCGACCTTGCGCGCCGGCATTTCGTCTAGATCATCTCCAGCGGCATCTTTCCTGCCGGTGGCGGGAAAACCTGGTCGAGTGTCGCAAGATCGTCCACGGTCAGATGCACCTCGACGGCTGCCCGGTTTTCGCGCACCCGCTCCGGCATCCCGGTCTTCGGGATGACGATGACGCCGGGATTTCTGATCAGGAAGGCAAGGGCGATCTGGGCGACGGTTGCCTGATGGGCCTTGGCGATATGAATGAGGTCCGGATGGCGCAGGAGCCGGCCCTCGTCGAGCGGCGAATAGGCCATGACCGGCATGCCGCGAGCCTGGCTGTCCTTCAGAAGATCATATTCGATGCCGCGGCGGTTAAGATTGTAGAGCACCTGATTGGTCGCGACGTTGCCGCCGCCCGGCACGGCGAACAGTTCCTCCATGTCGTCGGAATCGAAATTGGAGACGCCCCAGGCGCTGATCTTGCCGGCCTGCCGCAGCGCCTCGAAGGCTTCCACGGTTTCTGAAAGTGGGTAGCGGCCGCGCCAATGCAGCAGATAGAGGTCGATATGATCGGTGCCGAGCCTTTTCAGGCTCGCCTCGCAGGCTTTGACGGTACCGTCGCGGCTGGCATTGGTGGGCAGGACCTTGCTGACGATGAAGGCGTCGCTGCGCCGGCCCCTGATTGCCTCGGCAACGACCCGTTCGGCGCCGCCCTCCGCATACATTTCCGCCGTGTCGATCAGCACCATGCCGAGGTCGAGCCCATGTCGCAGGGTCCTGGCTTCTTCGGCGGCGCTCGCCTTGCGCTCGCCCATGTGCCAGGTGCCCTGGCCGATGACGGGAACAGTCCGGCCGTTGGGAAAGGTGGTGGTCGGAATGGCGTCGCGCATCTGAATCCTCTTTGACTTGCAGGCTGGCCCAGTCGTATGAACGGTCGATGTCTCATTTAAGGCGTATCGTTGCGGCGCAAAGACCGTGTGTCAAAAACGATGACGCCCGATAGCTCCTGCTTCTTGTCACCGTGACAAGTTTCGGGTGGTCCTTCCTGATAGGTCAGCTAGATTGACCTAAAATTTCGGGAGGATTCCATGCAGGCCGACACACTTGTCGCGTTGTTTCTCTTTGCCTTCACGACATCGATCACGCCGGGGCCGAACAACATGATGCTGTTCGCATCTGGGGTGAATTTCGGCTTTGCCCGCACCATCCCGCATATGTTCGGCATCGGCGCAGGATTCCTGTCACTGCTCGTTGCCGTCGGGCTTGGGCTTGGCGCACTGCTGCATTCCGTGCCGCTCCTTTATACCGCGCTGAAGCTCGCGGGCGGCGCCTATCTCGTCTGGATCGCCTGGAAGATCGGTACGTCGCGAACCTTGTCCGAAGGGAAAACCGGCGCCGTGCCGATGACCTTCCTGCACGCGGCCGCCTTCCAGTGGGTCAATCCGAAGGCCTGGGTGATGGCGGTGACGGCGATGGCGACCTACACCAACGAGCAGAGCTATCTCTTCAGTGTCGCGGTGGTTGGCGTCATCTTCGCAATCGTCAACGTGCCAAGCGTCTCGACATGGGCCGGTTTCGGCTCGGCATTGCGGCAATGGCTGTCCGATCCGGTTCGGCTGAAATGGTTCAATATCACCATGGCGGTCTTGCTCGTCGTTAGCCTTTGGCCGATGCTGAAATGAACAGGGTAGCGGAATCAAAACCATGACCTCTCACTCCCACGACAATCACGACGACGATCATCACGACAACCATTTTTCCGATATGCGGGCGCGGGTGAAAGCGCTGGAGACGGTGCTGACGCAGAAGGGGCTGATCGACCCGGCGGCTATCGACGCGATCGTGGAGACCTACGAAACGAAGGTCGGTCCGCGCAACGGTGCCCGTGTCGTTGCCAAGGCCTGGAGCGAGCCGGATTTTGCCGATTGGCTGGCCCGCGACGCAACGGCGGCGATCGCCAGCCTTGGTTACACCGGGCGGCAGGGAGAGCACATGCGGGCGGTGTTCAACACGCCGGAGACGCACAATCTCGTCGTCTGCACGCTGTGCTCCTGTTACCCCTGGGCGGTGCTTGGGCTGCCGCCGGTCTGGTACAAGGCGCCGCCTTACCGTTCACGCGCGGTGATCGATCCGCGTGGCGTGCTTGAGGAATTCGGGCTAACGCTGCCTGATACCAAGAAAATCCGAGTCTGGGATTCGACGGCGGAGCTGCGCTATATCGTCATTCCGGAGCGGCCGGTGGGATCGGAGGGGCTCGACCAGGAGGCGCTCGCCGATCTGGTGACACGCGATTCGATGATCGGCACGGGGCTGGCGAAACCGGGCGGAGAACGGCCATGAACGGCGCGCAGGATCTTGGCGGCCAGCACGGAATGGGTCCGGTCGCGCCGGAAAAGGACGAGCCCTATTTCCATGCCGAATGGGAAAAACGCGCGCTCGGGCTGACGCTTTCCTGCGGCGCCTTCGGCGCCTGGACGATCGATGAAAGCCGGCATGTCCGCGAAAGCCTGCCGCCCGCGACCTATCTTGCCGCCAGCTACTACGAAATCTGGATACGGGCACTGGAAACGCTGCTAAAACGGCATGGGTTCGTCTCCGCCGCGGAACTAGCCGAGGGCCGCATGCTGGAAAAGGGCAGGGCGCCGAAGCGCATCCTGACGGCCGATATGGTGCCCGGCGTGCTGGCAAAGGGTAGTCCCTGCGACCGGCGCGTGGCCGAGGCTCCGGTCTTTGCCGTGGGTCAACGGGTGCGGACCCGCAATTTCAATCCGGAAACCCATACGCGGTTGCCGCGTTATGCTCGCGCCAAGACCGGTATTGTCGAGGCGGTGCAGGGCTCGTTCGTCTTTCCCGACGACAATGCGCACGGCAAGGGCGAAAACCCGCAATGGGTGTATACGGTCGTCTTCGACGCCGTCGAAATATGGGGCGAGGGTGCCGATCCATCGTTGACGGTTTCGATCGATGCCTGGGAGAGCTATCTTGAACGCGCATGACCCTTCAAACCTTGTGACGGGTTCGCCGGGACTGCCGAAGTCACGGGAGGGCGATCCGGTCTTTGCCGAGCCATGGCAGGCCGAAGCCTTCGCCATGACCGTGCGCCTGCATGAGAAGGGCGTGTTTTCCTGGAGCGAGTGGGCCGAGGCGCTGTCGCGGGAACTTTACAAGCCCGGCCGTTGCGCGGACGGCAGCGATTATTTCGATTGCTGGGTTGCGGCTCTGTCGCGCCTGGTGACGGAGCTGTCGATCGCTTCCGAAGCGCAGCTCGATCATCTCACCCGACGCTGGCAAAGAGCGGCGGAAGCCACGCCGCACGGACAGCCGATCCTGCTGGAAAACGGTCCGGCCACCTGAGGCGCGGGGCGCGGATTATGAAATCAAAGACGCCCTGGCTGGTTTGCCCCTCCCCCTGACCTCTCCCGCAGCGGGGAGAGGGAAAACGGAGTGTGCGCCTGTTCCTTCTCCCGTCCACGACGGTGAGAAGCTGAAGCCAGATGGGACTGGCTGCTCCGGTCATATAGGGTGACGCTCAGGCTCGCGGAATATGTCAGCTTTCGAACTGCCGGTAGCATTCCTCGGCGATTGCTTGCAGTTTTGCGCGGGTGACTTCGCCGGTGACCGCATAACCGATCTCGCCGTCGATCCAGTAGAAGGTCTCAATCGATCCCGAGGTTTCGAATCGGAAGCTGGTCTCCCTGCTTTCCGGGTTCTTGCCGAGGAGAACGGTCAGCCGTTGGCCGCCGGCATCCTGATACATCAGCATTGCGCCGGCCCTGCCATTGACGGGCACGAGCCTGCCGCCCACAAGCGAGAAACCCTCTGAGCGGAGATCAGGCGCGACGAGCTTGTAGTCGAGACGCTTGCCAAGCCATGCGATCAGATGGGCCTCGTCATCGGCGCCAACCTCGACCGGGTGACGTTTTTCGCTGGCATAGACAAGAAAGGCCGTTTTCGATTGGCCGGGCAGACTTTCGAGTGCCGAGGCGGTTTCGACCGGCGGGCTTCCCGCGTAGAATCTGTCGGCATAAATGCCCGCACCTGCACCGGACAGTAAGAGCAGCAGCGATGCGGCAAGCAGGCCAGCTCTGCGCCAGAAGGGGCCCTGCGCCTCGGGATTCAGGAGCGTGCGATCGTTCTCGCTGAAACGGGCATAGTGCGAAAACGCGACCTTCAGATCCTCGGCTTGCTGCTGCCATTGCCGGACCTCGGCGGCTTCGTCCGGATGGTCTTTCAGCCAGAGTTCGACCTGACTCCGGCGGTCATCGTCGAGACGTCCATCGACGAAGGCATGCAGGTCGGCTTCGGTGACCGGGGTGTGTTCGTCTGTCATTTCGGTCTCCGCAGCGTAACAATATTGTCCTCAGCAAGGCGCGCGGCCATCTGCCGGCGTGACCGTGACAGGCGCGACATGACGGTGCCGATCGGGATCGACAGCATGTCGGCGACATCCTGATAGGCATAGCCTTCGACGACCACGAGCATCAGGACGGCGCGATAGTCCGGCGTCAGCGCGTTCAGCGCCTGCTGCAGCCGCGTTTTTTCGAGCGGATCACCCGATACGTCCTCCGCCGTCAGGCCAAGCGCATCGTCGAGTTCAACGGATGGACGCTGATTGAGGCGGCGGTGACGGTCGCGATAGAGATTGGTCATGATCGTAAACGCCCAGGCGCGAAGGTTGATGCCGCGCCACTGGCTGCGGCGGACGAGAACTTTTTCGACGCAATCCTGCAACAGGTCTTCGCCGTCACTATCGGATTTGGCAAGGCTGCGGGAATAGCGGCGCAGAGACGGCACCAGCGAAAGGACCTGATTTTCAAACGTGTCTGCGGAAGGGGGGATACCCCCCTTCGCGCGAGAAGCCTCATCAGGGGCGTGCGACATCCCAGACCTTTCCTACGCCGTCACCGGTGGCGTCGCCCTTTTTCGTGTCCTTGATCCAGAAGTAGAGCGGCATGCCCTTGAGCGCCCATTGCTTCTTGCCATCCTTGCGTTCGATCAGCGTATAGTCGCCTTCGGCCGCTGCGGATGCTTCAGCGAGATAAGGTGGCCAGTTGGTGGCACATTTATCATAGCAATAGGATTCGCCCTTTTCATCCTTCTTGTAGGTGTAGAGCGTCATGCCGTTTTCCGCGGCGATGACCTTTCCCTTGTCGGTTTCGACGGCCTGGACCGGCGGAGCGGCAAAAGCGGAGGTGGCCGCAACGAAGGAAAAGGCTGTAACGAGCGGCAGAAATCTCATTGGATATGTCCTCTCTGAAATATTACCGAACGAACCGCCTTTTTTCAGCCGGTTCGAACGTAAGACACATCCGGAGCTCTTCTTATTCCCACCGCTTTTAAAAAACTTATCGCGGCGGTGCGGCCTTCGAGGCGACAAACCGTGCGAGTGAGGGGCCGACGGCCATGACGAGCAGCAACCGCGCCGTCTGCAAAGCCATGACGAAGGGCACGTCGACCTTGCTGGAAGCGGCGATGATGGCGATCGAATCCATGCCGCCGGGGCTGGTGGCAAGATAGGCGGTCAAAGGATCGATGCCGACTGCTTTGACAAGGATGAAGGCGAGCAGGCCCGAAAAGCTCATCAGCACGAGGATGGAGACGATCGTCGGCAGCAGCGCCCTGCGGGCATGGGCAAGGATCGGGCGGGTAAAGCCAAGGCCGATGTTCCAGCCGAGCATGGCATAGCTGATCGCAAGCAGCCATTCGGGAATTTCGATCGTCAGCATGCCTGTGACGCTGAGCACGGAGCCGAGCAGGAAGGGCAGGAGGAAGACGCCGGCCGGTATGCGCAGCCATTTGCCGAAAAAACCGCCGACGATCGCAACGGCTGCGGTTTCGAGGAAGGGTCTCAGATGGATCGGCCCGAACCAGATGAACGCCGGTCCCGCCCCGTCGACCTCCGCCCAGTAGCGCGCAACAAGCGAGGCCGCGGCGGCGACAAAGACGACGCGCAGATATTGCATGAAGGCGACGAGCCGGATGTCGGCGCCATAGGCATCGGCCATGACCAGCATCGATGTTGCCGCACCCGCCGAGGAGCCCCAGATCGCCGTCGTGCCCGGCAGAATCTTCAGCCGGCTCATCACGAAGCCGCTCAGCGTGCTCATCGCGATGACGGCGGCGACGATGGCGAGAAACAGCGGCAAGTTGGCGAAGAAGGTCACCAGAATGCCGGGGCTCATGGTCTTGGCGATCATCGTGCCGATGAGCGCCTGGCCGCAAAGAAGCGCCGGGCGCGGCAGGCGGATCGAGCCGCCGTTCATCCCGACGACGGCGCCGGCCACCATGGGGCCCATCAGGAGGGCGGCCGGAATGCCGGCAAGCTCGAGGCAGCCGGCAAGAATGGCCGAGAGGATGAGCAGCAGACCCCATTGCAATGCGGCGTTCCAGCGGCCGATCCCCGACGTTACGGGGGCAAACGGGTCTTCGGCAGGATCAGGTCTCACATCGGCACTTTCGGAATCCAGAAAAGTCAGCGCTTGGGAGGCGAGGCGGTTCTGAGGTGGTATTATCACGAGCGGTATCCCGGCGATATAAGGGGCGGTGTGGCAGTTTCTTGCCGTATCCCGCCGGTATGCCGGATTTCGATGTGGCCAATGCGAGGCGTGGGTTCTGCAGGACGTGGAAGGCGACAGGCTCGTGCGAATCGGGCAATAGAACAAACATGGAATTCGCACCGCAACAGGATGAGGCCCTCAAGGCCGTTTCGCGCTGGCTGAAGGAAGGGCGTTCGCCGCTCTTCCGGCTGTTCGGCTATGCCGGAACGGGCAAGACCACGCTTGCGCGCCATTTCGCCGAGCACGTCGATGGCGATGTGCTGTTTGCCGCCTTCACCGGCAAGGCCGCTCAGGTGCTGCGCTCCAAGGGGGCGACCAACGCCAGGACGATCCATTCGCTGATCTACCGGCCGCGCGGCGAGGAGGAGGTCTCCGACGAGGAGACCGGCAAGACCTCGATCGCGCCGATGTTTGCCATCAACCGGCAGTCGCCCGTCGCCAAGGCGGCGCTGATCATCGTCGACGAGTGCTCGATGGTCGACGAGGCACTCGGCAAGGATCTGATGAGCTTTGGGACGCCGATCCTGGTGCTCGGCGATCCCGGCCAGCTGCCGCCCGTGTCCGGCGGCGGCTATTTCACCAATGAGGAGCCGGATTACCTGCTGACGGATATTCATCGGCAGGCGCGCGACAATCCGATCATTCAGCTTGCCATGCATGTGCGCGAGGGCAAGGAGATCATGCATGGCGACTACGGCACCACGGCCAAGGTGATTTCGAAGAACGAGGTGACGCAGAACCTGGTGCTCGATGCCGATCAGGTGCTGGTCGGCACCAACAAGACGCGGCGGCGCTACAATATGCGCCTGCGGGAGCTGAAGGGATTTACGACCGACTATCCGCAATCGGGCGACAAGCTCGTCTGCCTGCGCAACGACCCGGCCAAAGGGCTGCTCAACGGGTCGCTCTGGCAGGTGATGACCTCGTCCAAGGAGACGGTGAAGCCCGGCATCAACCTGATGATCCGCCCGGAAGACGACGACATGGACCGGGGCGCCGCCAAGATCAAGCTTTTGAAAACCGCGTTCGAGGATGTCGAGGGAGAAATTCCGTGGTCGACGCGCAAGCGCTACGATGAATTCGACTACGGCTATGCGCTGACCGTGCACAAGGCTCAAGGCTCGCAATGGAACGACGTCGTGCTGTTCGACGAAAGCTGGGCCTTCCGCGATACACGCGAGCGATGGCTCTATACGGCGATCACGCGGGCTGCCGAAACCCTGACGATCGTGCGCTGACGGTTCACTCGGCGGAAACCAGGCCCATCAGCACCGCCTTGGCGACCGCCTGAAAGCGATGATTGACGTTGAATTTGCGGATGATGTCGGATTCGAGCGTCAGCACGGCGGTCAGGTCCATGTCCATCAGGCCAGCGATCCGGTTTGCCGGATAACCTTCGGCCATGAAGGCAAGGCACTTCGCTTCGATCGGGGACAGATGGATCGGCATCACGGCGGCATGTTCGCCGCCATCGCCGTCCGCAGCCGATTCCAGGAGTTCGCTGACCCGCTGCATCTGGCGCCGCAGGATCGATTGCTGCGCTGCCAGTTCCCGCTTACGGGCATTGAGCGCATTTTCGAATATCTGCGCGGCGTCATCCCGGCTTTCGCAAGCCGTCAGCGCCTGCATCAGGTCCTGAATTTCGGCGATCGGCATGTCGATCTCGCGACAGGCGTTGATGACGGTCATCCGCCGGATGTCGTGCGGACCGTAGACCCGCATCGGCCCCATTCGATCGGCCGTCAGCAGTCCTTTCTCCTCGTAGAAATGCAAGGTACGGTGCGTGACGCCGAAGGCGTCCGCCATGTCGGCGATGGCGAGGTGGTTGTCGGGAATCGCTCCCGGCAAAGGCAGATGCGGCAGGAAACCGGCACCCGTTCGGCTGGCCGGTGCAGAATGGATGGTCTTCGACTGTTCTGGCATCGTGTGAAATCGCCCCTCGCTGGTCATGCACGGCAGAAATTCCTGGAGATTGCAATCTGCCCGTTGGCATCGAAACGACGCGGCAGTTGCCTCCCTCTGTGCCCTCCATGTCATGCACACCACCCGCCCGGGGATGGATACTCGCGACCACTGTGCCTGCTGATGAGCGACCAGGCCTTTATCCGCTTGCCCCGCCAGAATACACGCGGTACGGGAAAATGGATAGCCCGTAACATTAGGGATGAAATCTGGGGTTTTTGATCGAATCCGCGCGTCTCGGATGCATGCAATATTACTGGCAACGTCTCGCAGTTCGCCCTTGGCTAACCCGCTATCAGTCTAGCGAATGAGCGTCGAGGGCAGGGCGCCCGCGCTGATGACGAATTCCAGCTTCCGGCGATGCTCGGCCGACAGCTTCTCCTGGCAGGCTTTGGCCTCGTGAAAGGATTGGCGCGTCTGCAGATGCCGGTAGGTGTCCGTCAGCGCCATGCATTTCATCAGCGGGCTGTCGATTGCAGCACTGTTCGCATAGCGGAAGATGTGGCCGTCGGCGGCCAAGGTCTTTGCCGCAAGGGCAAGGCTTTCGTAAAGAATGTCCGCGTCACCGGCCACATGTGCCTCGTCGAGAAACCCTTTGTGGACCGTTTCGGAGGTCGCGTCGTGGGTGACCAGCACCCGCAAACCGGCCGGCGACGTCTGCTGGGTGATGGAAATCGTGAACCCCAGCCGGTCGGTTGCCGGCGATTGCGGCCGCTGCCAGAGCACCGTGCCGGGCACGGCAGTCATCGTCCGGTAGTGGGACGCGGCGGTGCGAAACGCATCGGCAAAGCGCGCCGCGCTGCTCGTACGCGGCCATTGCGACCGCACTGTTATCTTCGGCAGATCGCTGGCAAATTTGCGCTCCAGGAGCGCGCCGTGCAAACGCGACTGTGCCGGGATATTTACGCTCAAGGCGGGCGAGGACAAGGGCACGAAAATCAGGAGCGGCAGGACGGAAAGCAGAGCCAGCGGCGAGGACAGCGGAGCCGGCAGCCAGGGTACCCGGCGGGACGCGGCGAGGCGCGGCTGTACCGGCAGGCGTTGCGTTGCCGTCTGCGCGGACGGTGCTACACGCTGGCGCAGATACTCAGGCACGTAGGTGCCCTTGGGGATATCGATGCGCCACTCGTCGCCAGCGCCTTCGCCGGCATAATAGGCCGTAAGCAATTTCCTCAGCTTGCCGGCGTGGACGCGCACAAGCGGGTCGCTATCGGCATTGAAGGCCTGCGGCCGGTCGAAGACATCGATGCCGATCGCATAGCCTTTCAACTGGTGGCCATTGCCCTCGATTTCCCTTTCGACGACATATTTCAGGAAGGCGCGCAGCCGCTCGGAGCGCGAAAACAGAGCGCTCGACAGAATACTGTCCAGCGCATCGAGGATGGCATGATCGTTGGGCCTTTCGCGCTCGTCCATCAACGCGTTCTCCGTGAAAAACGCGCAAATATCGGCACTCCATTGTCAGGAGCGATAGTCGATTCGGTGATGTCGCGGCAAAAACGAAGGCTCATTGGTTTCGGTTTGGGTCTTTCCGTGGAATTTTCAGCACAGCTGCTCGCCGACCGGGAGCATATGGCTTGTACTTGAGTCTGCATTTAACCGGACTTTTCCCGGTTTGTCAGGTGCTGCAATCATGAAACTTGAGTTTCATATGAAATAGTCCGGCGAGGCAGGCTTGCGTTTATTGTGACGGGTACACTTTCGCGATTGCCTGTTTGTTGCGAGCCGAACAAGGAACCGCTAGAAAAGACCCACCATGACGCCATTCCCATCGAAAGTGCTGAAATGCCTGCGAAACTCTCGGTAAACCTGAACGCGATCGCCATGCTTCGCAACCGGCGCGATCTTCCCTGGCCATCAGTGACGGGGCTGGGGCAAATTGCGCTCGAGGCGGGCGCCAGCGGCCTGACGGTGCACCCACGACCGGACCAGCGGCATATCCGTTTCTCCGATCTCGCCCCGATCCGCGCCCTGATCGACGATCTTTACCCGCAGGCAGAATTCAACATGGAAGGGTTTCCGAACGAAGAGTTCCTGGAGCTTGTCGAGCGCCACCAACCCGAGCAGGTGACGCTGGTGCCGGACGATCCGGTGCAGGCGACCTCGGACCATGGCTGGGACTTTCGCAAGAGCCACAATCTGCTTGGCAATGTCGTCGGGCGCTTGAAGAAAAAGGGTTTTCGCGTGTCGCTGTTTGCCGATGGCGATCCGGACATCGAGGCGCTGACGATCGCCAAGGAGACTGGCGCCGACCGGATCGAGCTTTACACCGGCCCCTATGGCGGCTGCTACGACGATCCAGAGCGGGGTGCCGTGCTTCTGGAGGAGCTGGGGCGCACGGCCGATGTTGCAGTCGGGCTTGGGCTCGGGGTCAATGCCGGTCACGACCTGACGGTCGCCAACCTGCCGGCGCTGGCGGCGCGGATTTCCAACCTCGCCGAAGTTTCGATCGGCCACGGCTTGACCGCGGATGCGCTGCAATATGGTATGGCGGAAACCGTCCGCCGCTTCTGCCGCGCTTGCGGGCAGGACATCTGAGACAGTTCCATTTCCCCCCAAAAAAGGGGCTCCGTGTGACCGGAGCCCCTTTTCTTTCTTAGCTGAGCAGGACTGACTTGCTGGCGCTCAGGAAGCTTTCGAGCGTCGTCAGCTTCTCGCCGGAGAACTTGCCGGCATCCGCGGTGACCAGATCGATGTGGCCTTCGCGTGTGTTGGTATCGAAGGAGACGATGATGGGGATGAGGAAATCGGGGAGGCCCGCGGCCTTCAGCCCGCCTGCAAGCTGCTCGTCGCTGACATGCACGACGTCAAGCGGCTTGCCAGCGACCTTCGAGACGATGGCGCCGATTTCGTTCACGGTGTACTTGGTCTCGCCGGTCAGCGTGTAGGTCGCGCTTCCGGTCGCGCCGGAGGCGAGGGCGGCGGCCGTTGCCTTGGCGATGTCCTTGCGTGCGATATGGGCGATCTGGCCCTCACCGGATGCACTGTACCACTTGCCCTCGGCGATCGCGTGCGGCAGCGCCAGGAACAGGTTTTCCATGTACCAGCCATTGCGCAGGATCGTGTAGGGAATGCCGGTTGCCTTGATCGCGTTTTCGGTGCCGAGATGGTCGGCCGCGAAGGGGATGACCGAGGTCTCCGGGTTCGGCATCGAGGTGTAGAGAATATGCTTGGCGCCGGCCTTTTGCGCGGCGGCAACGGCCGCCTGGTGCTGGCGCAGGCGCTTGCCGGCTTCGTCCAGTGCGTCGGTGGAGATGATCAGGATGCGGTCGGCGCCCTTGAATGCCGCTTCCAGCGAGGCAGCATCGTCGAAATTCGCCGAACGGGTCTGGACGCCCTTGGCGGCATAATCGGCGAGCTTGGCGGCATCGCGGCTGGTGGCGATGACGTTGGCCGGCGAGACCTTGCCGGAGGCGAGCAGTTCATCGAGGACGAGGCGGCCGAGTTGACCGGCGGCGCCGGTGACGAGAAGGGTTTCGGACATGATGCTTCCTTTGTTTGTCAAACGGCGCCCGGTTTGTTGCCGAAACATCCCGTTTGAGATATGGTTCCAAAATGAGACCTTCTCTTATTTCGTTATCGCCAGGCGGATGTAAAGGAGGCAGTTTTTTATTCGGTGGTTACGTGAAGGGAACCAGCCCATGAACAAAGTAGCCGGCAAGACGCAAGGCGAGCGGGTGATCGTCGTCATGGGCATGGCATTTTCCCGCGAGGAATGCCCCGTCCGCGACGTCATCGACAATATCGGCGGTAAATGGAACACGCTGATGATCCTGGCGCTGGCCGACGGACCGATGCGCTTTTCGGCGTTGCGGAGGCTGATCCCGGATATCTCCCAGCGCATGCTGACCCAAACATTGCGCGACCTGCAGCGCGACGGCTATATCGGCCGCGAGGTCTTTCCGACCCAGCCGCCGAGCGTCGAATACCGGCTGACGCCGCTTGGACAGTCCTTCCTCGTGCTCGTCAAGGGACTGGTCGACTGGTCGACGGCGCATCACGACGCGATCCGGGCGGCGCGAGCGGAATATGACGCAGCCGCATGACGATGTGACTGCGCAGCCGTGCCGGACGGTTCGTGGCGCAGGCTGCTACAGACGTCGATGGGGACGATATCCGGATAGGCATTGATGAAACAGTTCGATATTGGCGTGCCGGGCGCCGGACCGGCAGGTCTTGCCGCGGCCCTTTTCCTGGCACGCGCGGTCACCGCGTCGAAATCCTCGAACGGTTCGAGACGCCGGCACCGCTGGGCTCACGGTTGTCAACGCGCTCGGGCTGTCCGATACCATCTGCGCCGTGTAGCCGGATCGATCAGCTGCACGGCGCCGATGCTGCCGGCCTGACCGAATGCAGGTGGCAAAAGGACCTCAGCCTGCTCGCGGCATGGCGTAGAATCATCGCGGCTCTCTCAGAGCCTGAGCTGCCACGTCTGGCCGTTCAGATCCTTTCCGAAGCTGTGATGCCGTTCCTCGGCAACAAGAACGAAGCCCTCCGCCTCGTAGATCTTGCGGGCGCTGACGAGAACGTCGTTGGTCCATAGCGTCAGCGTTTCGTAGCCGGCCTCTCGGGCAAAGGTGATGCATTGGCGCACCAGCGCGCGGCCGATGCCGAGACCGCGGGCGAAGGGCTCGACATAGAGCAGCCGCAGCTTGGCGGTGCCGCCGCCGGCATCGACCAGAAACACCGAACCGGCGATCTCGCCGCCGAATTCCGCGATCCAGCAGAACTCGCGGCCGGGTTTGAAATTCTGGATGAAATCGGCGGCGATCTGCAGGATTAGTCCTTCATACTCGCCGTTCCAGCCATATCCCTCCATGTAAAGCTTTGTCTGGCGGCCAAGAACCGAGCTGATGTCACCGGGATGGTGCGCGCGAAGCGTGAAGGTCCTGACCAACGGGGCCGAAAGCAGCGTTTCGATCCGCCCCATGGCCGTCGCGATCGTCTCCTGCTGTGCGGCATTCAGCGGCGAAAGCATGGCCGCGATCTCTTCACGGGAGCGGGCGGCAAGCGCGCGGGCCTGCGACACACCCTCTGCGGTCAGTTCAAGCAACTGGCTGCGCTGATCCTGCGGGTCCGGCCTGGTAAGGAGTAGCCCGTCGTTGCGGAATTTTTTCAGGATGCGACTGAGATAAGCGGGATCGAGATGCAATTCCTCGATCAGCTTTTTCGCCGGCAGACCGGGCCGGGACGCCAATTCGTAGATGATGCGCGCTTCGGTCAGCGTGAAGCGGCTGTCGAGAAAGGCGCGGCCGAGCAGGCCGAGTTGATTGGTGTAAAAGCGGTTGAAGGCCCGCACGGTCTCGATGCGGTCGGCTTGCGGACCATGCAAGGTCGCGTGTGTGTTCATGGCAATCTCCCTGCTGGAAGATTGCCATTATTTAGTTGACTGAGTCAAATAAATTGCGACGGCGTCAGGCCGCCTGTTGGCCAGGCTGCGATAAACCTTTCAGCGCGAAATCAACGGCCGCTTCGGCGTGGATCGCGGTGGAATCAAAGCCGGGCAGGGGCAGGTTGTGCGGATCGAGGATCAGGCAGATCTCGGTGCAGCCGAGGATGATGGCGTCAGCGCCCTCACTTTTGGCGTGCTCGGTGACCGTCATGAGCGCCTGGCGGGAGGAGTCGAGGACGGCACCGGCGCAGAGTTCGTTGAAGATGATGTCGTGCACGAGGGTGCGGTCCTCGGCGTTCGGAACCATGACCTCGATGCCACGCGCCGCCATGTGGCCGGTGTAGAAGCCGTGTTCCATCGTGTAGCGCGTGGCCAAAAGCAGCGGGCGCTTGACGCCGGCGGCCTTCATGGATGCGGCGGTCTCGTCGATGATGTTGATCAACGGAACCGAAATGGACGACTGAACCGCGTCGGCGATCAAGTGCATCGTGTTGGTGCAGATCAGCACGCAGGATGCGCCTGCCGCCTCAAGGCCTTGCGCGACCTCGGAGAGGCGCTTGGCGGCATCATCCCAGCGGCCGGCCTTCTGCAGGTCGACGATGCTCTGGAAATCGACGGAATGCAGCATGACTTCAGCCGAATGCAGGCGGCCGAGGCGTTCGCGCACGGCTTCGTTGATCATGCGGTAATAGACTGCCGAGCTTTCGAAGCTCATTCCACCGATGAGGCCGATCTTGCGCATGAGGCTGTTCCTGTCCGTCTTGTTTTCTGATGCAGTGATTGTCGCCGGGAGTGAGCGGAAAGTGTTTGCTTTGTTTAGTGACATCGCGACCATTTGCGCGTATTTTTTGCATTGAAGCTGCCAATGGCGCGAATTTCTCGCGCTTGTGCTACTTTAGTTGGGAGAGAATGGCGTGCTGGACGAAAGAGACCGGAAGATTCTGTCATTGCTGCAGGAGGATGCGAGCCTTTCTGTCGGCGACCTCGCCGAAAGGGTAAGCCTGTCGCTCTCGGCCTGCTCGCGGCGCATCCAGCGGCTGGAGGAGACTGGCTATGTCGCGCGCCGCATCGCGGTGCTCGATCGTG
The DNA here is from genome assembly GCF_964254145.1 of Pararhizobium sp. LjRoot235. Lineage (NCBI taxonomy): Bacteria > Pseudomonadati > Pseudomonadota > Alphaproteobacteria > Hyphomicrobiales > Rhizobiaceae > Pararhizobium > Pararhizobium sp. LjRoot235. The sequence continues at coordinate 1,937,485 of NZ_CAXUSP020000001.1, forward strand.
ACAGGATGGGTATTCCGACAACCGTCTTCGCCCTGATCAAGACCGCCCATCACTCCGACGACTGGATCGACACCTTCCGTAGGGTGATCGCCGATATTCCCGAAATCGTCGAGGCGCACCGGCTGACCGGCAATTACGACTACATCCTGAAGGTCGTGCTACCGCGCGTCGAGCACTACGACGTGATCTACAAGCAGATTGTCCGCAAGGTGGAACTGTTCGACGTCTCGGCCTCGATCTCGATGGAGGTGCTGAAGAGCGGAATGGCGGTGCCGGTGGAGTATGCGCGGTGAGCCGGCACCGCTTTCGCCTTTGGGCTCACGGAATAATCCGCTGTTCCCGCATCTTACGGAAGACCGACAGGAACATCTCGTCGGTCTGCACATAGTCATGGAATCCCAGTCGGCGCGCCTTGGTGCCGTCGGCGAAGAAGTCGTAATTCCAGCCGAACACCGCGTCGCCGAAGGCCCAGGAGGAGACGGCTTCATAGGGGTGATCGGCAAGGCTGTATTTCTCTTTCATCTGCTGCCAGAGCCCAGCCTTATCCGCCATCACGACACTGAGCGACATCGGGAGAGGAGCGGCGGTTTCCATCTCGAAGAAGCGGCCAATCTTCGGCCACATCTCGTTCCAGCGGAAGAGATCGCCATTGGTGATGTTGAAGGCCTGGTTGGCGCATTGCGGATTGGTGGCGGCCCAGACGGTCGCCCTGGCGAGCAGTCCGGCATCGGTCATTTCGAGCAGCGTGTCGTAGGCGCCTGGTTTGCCGGGAAAGCGCAGGGGCAGGCCGCGTTCCTTCGACATAGAGGCGTAGAGGCCGATTACCATGGCAAGGTTCATCGGATTGCCGGTGGCGGTGCCGATGACAACGGAGGGGCGCAGCGCCGACCAGGTCCATGATTTGCCCTGTTGCCGCGTCTGCAGGAACGCCTGCTGGTCCATGTTGAATTCGGGCGGCATATGGTTGTCTTCGTCTTCGCGGGCCGGTGTCTTGAAGGGCCCGAGATGGGCGCCGTAGACCTTGTAGCCCTGCATCAGGCTGACGTGCTCAAGGCCCGATGCTACGCGCTCGACGGCAGTGACAACGTTGACCAGCATGGCGAGATTGGGCGCGACCAACTCCGCCCAGGTCGGGCGATCCTGATAGGCGGCGTAGAAGATGTGAGTCACTTCAGTGAGATCGCCAAGTGTCTTCGCGCAATCCGCCGGATCGAGCAGATCGACCGAAATGTGCCGCGTTTTCTCCGAGGATGGTCCCCCGCGGCGGGACAGGCCGATGATCGACCAGTGGTCGAGCGTTTCGAGATGGCGGGCGAGGTTGCCTCCGATGACGCCCTGGGCGCCGACGATGAGGGCGGTTTTGTGCTGGTCACGCATGACGATCTCCTGATGTCCTGATGGAGGAGATATGGACGCGGCGCGATTTAGGAACTAGACAGCAGACAAGCACAGGATTTGTGAGGTGAAGTCACAATGGCACGGCTGGACGTCAATCGATCGGGCGAGATGGAGGTGTTCGTGCGGGTCGTCGATCTCGGCGGCTTTTCGGCCGCCGCCCGCCACTTCGCCATGACGCCGTCGGCGGTCAGCAAGCTGGTCTCGCGGCTGGAGGCGCGGCTGAATGCGCGGCTTGTCAACCGCTCGACCCGCAAACTGCAACTGACGCCGGAAGGCTGCCGCTACTATGAACATGGCGTGCGGGCTCTGGCCAATCTCGACGAGGCCGAAAGCGCCGCGGCCTTGGCCGACAGTCCGAGCGGGCGGATTCGTGTCAGCTGCAACATTCCCTTCGGGCGGCATATCCTGTTGCCGGTGCTGGCGAACTTCATGGCACTTTATCCGGATGTGTCACTGGACCTGTCATTAACCGATAGTGTCGTCGATCTCCTGGAAGACCGCGCCGATGTGGCCGTTCGGGCAGGCCCCCTGAAAAGTTCGGCGCTGATGGCGCGCAAGCTTGGAACGGTGAAGATGCACATCGCCGCGGCACCCGACTATATCGCGCGCAGGGGCGTACCGCACCATCCCGACGACCTGCAGAAACACAATCTGCTCGGACCCAGCTACGTCCGCGCTATCGGCGGCTGGCCTTTCGTCGCGGGCGGCGTCAACCTGACGATCAAGTCGGCGGGCAACATCCAAGCCAGCGACGGCGAGGCCCTGCGCGAGCTTGCGCTTGCCGGGGCAGGGCTGGCACGTCTTGCCGACTTTCAGGTGCGGGAGGATTTCGCCCGCGGCGCATTGACGCCGGTGCTAGAGGCCTTCACTGCGACGGACAGCGAAGAGGTGCATGCGGTCTTTCTCGGCCAGGGCGGCAATATGCCGGCGCGGGTGCGAGTGTTCCTTGACTTTCTCGCCGCCCGCTGCCGGGTAGGCTGAGATCTTTCAACAGGGCAGCCATTCCGACAGAGCAGTTGTGTCGGGCCAACGGAGCGTGGACACTGCGGCGCGAAATGGAGGTAGCGTAATGACAGCATCGAGCCGTCATCATCTGGTCGTCGTCGGAGGCGGATTCGGCGGCCTTCAGCTCGTCAACGATCTGAAAGGCGCACCGCTCGACATCACGCTCGTCGACAAAAGGAATCATCATCTTTTCCAGCCGCTTCTCTATCAGGTGGCCACGACCCTTCTGGCGACCTCGGAGATCGCATGGCCGATCCGCCGGCTGTATCGCGACCGGCCGGAGGTGACGACGATGCTGGCCGAGGTCGACGGTGTCGATGCGGGTGCGAAAACGATTCGCCTGTCCAACGGCAAGACCATCCCTTACGACACACTGGTGCTGGCGACCGGTGCCACTCACACATATTTCGGAAAAGACGAGTGGGAAGCGGTGGCTCCGGGTTTGAAAACGCTGGAGGATGCAACGACCATTCGAAGACGCGTGCTGCTCGCCTTCGAGCGGGCGGAAGTCGAGATCGATCCGGCGGTGCGCGAGGCGCTTTTGACGTTTACCATCATTGGCGCCGGCCCCACTGGTGTCGAACTGGCGGGTATGATCTCCGAACTCGCGCAGTTTACCCTGCCGAAGGAGTTTCGCCGCATCGATACGCGCAGAACGCGGGTTATCCTCGTGGAGGCCGGCCCGCGTGTTCTGCCGGGATTTTCCGAAGACCTGTCGGCCTATGCGCATCACGCTCTGGAAAAACGCGGTGTCGAAGTGCGCACCGGGCAGAAGGTAACGTCCTGCACGCAAGCGGGCGTGACGATAGACGATAATTTCATTGCGTGTCGCACCATGGTCTGGGCCGCGGGGGTTCAGGCTTCGCCGGCCGCCCGATGGCTCGGCGTCGCGGCGGATCGTGCCGGCCGTGCCGTCGTCGAGAAGAACCTCACCGCGCCCGGCCATGCGGATGTCTTCATCATCGGCGATACGGCTTCGGTCTTGCGGGAAGACGGCACCGCGGTGCCGGGTATCGCGCCCGCGGCAAAGCAGCAGGGTGCTTTCGTCGCAAAGGTCATCCGAACCCGGCTGAACGGCCAGGCGGAGCCTGCCGGTTTCCGCTATCGCCACCAGGGCAGCCTGGCAACGATCGGCAAGCGCTCGGCGATCATCGATTTCGGACGCGTCAGGATGAAGGGGACACTCGCCTGGTGGATATGGGGGATTGCCCATATCTACTTCCTCATCGGCACGCGAAGTCGCTTCGCCGTTGCCTGGAGTTGGCTGTGGAGCTATCTCAGCGGCCAGCACAGCGCGCGGCTGATTACGCAGAAGGAGACCATGCGCGATAGATCCGCTGACGGGCGCGCCGAGTGATAGGCATGGTTTCCTTGGAGCAGCGTCAGTTGTTGATGCTGGTCACGGCCCAATGCGATGAGCTGCAATCGTCATTGTCGCAGATTCCGCTCATCCAGACCGCGCCGTCCGCCAGCATGACGCCATCGCTGTTGACGAAGAGTTGGTCATATTTCTGGTGTGCAACGGCCTCGCGCGTTTCCGGCGTGACGAGGCTGTCGAAATTTTCAACGAAATCGTCGGCGTTCTGAATGTCATAGCTTTCGCCATTGGCGGCGACCCGCAACGGGTATTCGGCGAGACCGGCGATCGTTGCCGCATCGCCGTTGCCCATGGCTTCCGTCAGGCTCAGCAGCGGCTCGGCAAGATCTCCGGCATTGCCATGCAGGGCTTCGATACGGTTATAGACCTCTTCATCGGATTGCGCCGCCGCCGGCACAGGCATCAGCATCAGGGCGGCGGACAGAAGCATGGCGGCTTTATTCAGGTGAGGCATGAAAACTCCGGGAAGAGGGGCGTGTCGGCAGCCGCACACTACTAGCGGAACCGGTCTTGAAACGGAACCGCGGTGGGCGGATGCCAGGGATCCATTTTGGGGTTTGTGTCTGGCTGTCTCCAATACGTTTGGCGGCGGCGCAATATTCGGCAGGATCGCGCGTGAGAACCGGTCTCAAGTTCCAATACGTGGCGGGTGCCTATATGGCCGTGCTGATGGTGGTTGGATGGGTGCACCAGTTGCCACCCGATCAGACCGATGCGATGTTTCGTCGCCTCGCCACTGATGGCGAACGGCTCCTGAGGGCTACATCGCCAAGCGCTCATTTCAGCGCGGAAACGCCGGAGGGGCATTGATTTCCGGAATTTCTCTGTCGGACTCGTTCGCGATATCGTCGATGATCGGGCACTCCGGGCGGTCATCGCCATGGCAATGGCTCGCGAGATGCCTGAGTGTCCTGATCATTTCCTGGATCGCCGCTGCCTTGCGCTCCAGTTCTGCGACGTGTTCGAGCGCGAAGGTCTTGACGTCGGCACTGGCTCTCTTGCGGTCGCGCCAGAGCGCCAGCAAGGCCTTCATCTGTTCGACCGAAAAACCGAGGTCGCGAGCGCGGCGGATGAAGCGCAGCGTGTGGATGTCGTTGTCAGCGTATGTCCGATAACTGGACTGGGAACGGTGCGCGGGCGCGATCAGCTTGATCTGCTCGTAGTACCTGATCATCTTATGTCGAGACGCCGGACGCCTTCGAGGCTTCGCCGATATTCATTTCCGTTCTCCTTGACTGCAAGAGAGGGTGTCATGCGGTCGCTCCCGGTTTTAGTTCGTCTTGAAGCGCCGTAGACGCAGCGCGTTGGCCAGCACGAACACGCTCGACAGCCCCATCGCGCTGGCGGCGAGGATGGGTGACAGCAGCGTGCCATTCAACGGGTAGAAAACGCCCGCAGCGACCGGGATCAGGCTGACATTGTAGGCGAAGGCCCAGAACAGGTTCTGCCGGATGTTGCGGATCGTTGCCTTGCTGATGGCTATCGCCCGCGGCACGCCGTTGAGATCACCCGACATCAGCACGACGTCGGCGCTCTCGATAGCGATGTCGGTTCCGGTTCCGACCGCAAGACCGATGTCGGCTTCCGACAGAGCGGGCGCGTCGTTGATGCCATCGCCGATGAACGCCACCTTGCGTCCGCCCTCGCGCAGCTTCCCGACGGCTTTGACCTTGCCGTCCGGCAGGACTTCCGCGATCACCTCGTCGATGCCGAGCTGGCGGGCGATCGCTTCGGCTGCGCGCCTGTTGTCGCCCGTGATCATCGCCACCTTGAGGCCGAGCGCATGCAGCGCTTTGATCGCTTCCGGCGTCGTCTCCTTTACCGGATCGGAGATGGCGATAATGGCGGCGAGCCTGCCGTCGATCGCGGCATAGAGCGGCGACTTGCCCGCGTCGCCCAGTGCCGTGGCTTCCTCCGCGAACGATGCCAGCTTGATGCCGTTCTTCGCCAGGGACCGGTCAGCGCCGACAAGCACCTCGTGACCGTCGACCGTGCCGCTGACGCCATATCCCGGAGCTGCGTCGAAGCCGGCGACGTCCGCCAGTGCCAACCCCTCGGTCCTGGCCGCAGCCACGATGGCCTCCGCGATCGGATGCTCGGATCGCGCCTCGAGACTGGCGATCAGCCGTAGAACCTCGGTGCGGTCAAAACCTTCCGCGGTGACGAGGTCGGTCAGTTCAGGCTTGCCCTTGGTGAGCGTGCCCGTCTTGTCCAGTGCGACGACGTCGACATCGCGGAGTGTCTGCAGGGCCTCGCCCTTGCGGAAGAGGATACCCAGTTCCGCGGCTCGGCCCGTGCCGACCATGATGGAGGTCGGGGTCGCAAGGCCCATGGCGCACGGGCAGGCTATGATCAGCACCGCGACGGCGTTGACCAGCGCGAAGGTGAGGGCAGGCGAGGGACCGAGAACAAGCCATGCCACGAAGGTGAGGGTGGCTGCCGCGATCACGGCGGGAACGAACCATCCCGTGACGCGGTCAACCAGCGCCTGGATCGGCAGCTTCGAACCCTGCGCCGCTTCGACCATTTTGATGATCTGGGCAAGCAGGGTGTCCGATCCGATCTTCGTCGCTTCGAACGTGAAGGACCCGGTCTTGTTGATCGTGCCGCCGACGACGTCTGTGCCGGCCGCCTTCTTCACCGGAACGGGTTCGCCGGTAATCATGGACTCGTCGACATAAGATGAGCCATCGACGACGCGGCCATCGACGGGAACCTTCTCGCCTGGGCGGATGCGGACGATATCGCCCAGCGCGACGCCGCCGATCTCGATCTGCACGAACTCTTCGCCACGCTTCACATATGCAGTCTTCGCCTGCAGGCCGATCAGGCGCTTGATCGCCTGGCTTGTCTTGCCCTTGGCGCGGGCTTCAAGATAGCGGCCGAGCAGGATCAGCGTAACGATGATGGCCGCCGCCTCGTAGTAGACGTTCACTGTTCCCGACGGCAAAACGCCCGGCAGGAAGGTCGCCACCACCGAATAGCCCCAGGCGGCCGAGGTGCCGAGCGCGACCAGCGAATTCATGTCCGGCGTCCCGCGCAGCAGATTGGGCACACCTTTGCTGAAGAAGCGCAGGCCGGGGCCGAACAGGACGAGCGTCGCCAGGACGAACTGGATGACCAGATTGTTCTGCATGCCGATGTTGACCATGATCCAGTCATGGATGGCCGGGATGAAATGCGACCCCATTTCCAGAACGAACAGCGGAAGCGTCAGGGCAGCCGAAAGCCCCAATGACAGCTTCAAACGGCTGGTCTCGCGGCTCCGTCGGTCCTCGCTGTCGTTCGCGGAAGTGTCCGGCGTCACTTTAGCAACATCGTATCCCGCGGCACGAACGGCACCTTCCAAAGCGGAGGCAGTCGTGCCGGCGACGATGCGGACTGTCGCCTTCTCCGTGGCGAGGTTGACGGTGGCTTGCCTCACGCCAGGAACGGCTTTCAAAGCTTTTTCCACACGGGAGACGCACGACGCGCAGGTCATGCCTTCGATGCCCAGCTCACGGGTCTCGGTCTTCGCTTCGTAGCCCGCATTCTCGATGGCCTGGAGAACGGCGTCCGTCGGAACGGGTGCGTTGTATGTGACAGTGGCCCGTTCGGTCGCCAGGTTCACCGTGGCTGAGGCAACGCCCGGAACAGCGGCGATGGCCTTCTCGACCCGGACGACGCATGATGCGCAGCTCATGCCTTCGATCCCGAAATCGGTCGGAACGGGCAGGGACTTGGATGGGTCAATCTTGGATATGGCAGTCATTTGGGACGATCCCTCTGTTAACTGCTCATATACCTAATCCTTCCAATGATGGGAAGGTCAAGGGCTGTTTTTGAAAGAACCTGTACCTTGACCAAGGCGGACGAGCTATTATGGTCGCTGCTGTCGGGGTCGCTGCGCCTGCGTCAAGGCGAGCGGCCCGTCTCGTCGCCGAAAACCGGTTTGACCAGGAAACTACCGTCCATTGGCCTGGGATCAGGCTGCCCAACGCCATGGACGGCGTTCCCGGCCCGAGAAAATTCGTTTTCGGCGCGCGCCGCGTAGAAGGTGATGGCAATGAGTGTCGTCGTTCTCGAATCCGTTTTGACTTGCCCGCGTTGCGGCTTCACCAAGCTGGAAACCATGCCCACAGACGCCTGCCAGTTCTTCTACGAGTGTCTCAACTGCAAGACTCTGCTGCGTCCCAATCCGGGGGAATGCTGTGTGTTTTGCTCGTTCGGTTCGGTGAAGTGTCCGCCGGTCCAGCATGAGCTCGGATGCTGCAAGTAGAGGCGGGCGGTTTCTCGTTTTTGAGGCGTCCGTCGTCGGGCAATCCCGCTATTGGGTGGCAACTGCCACCAGGCGTCGACCGCATCGACATTCTGCCCGGTAGTCAAGATTTCCTCGACCAGATGGCGGCGGTGGGGGCGGGAATGTCGGCAGAATGACTTAATTAAGTTCCCTTGTTGGAGAGCCTTGACCGCCTTTCCGATTTGCGGCATAACCGGCGAACCGTACCGTACGGTACTGTCGCTGGAGTCGGATTTTTGCCGCTTGCCACCCACCCGCATCAGCCGGACTATTCGCCGCGCCAGAACGCCGTTCTGGATTGCGCGTTGCGGCTGCTTGTCGATGGCGGCGAGAAGGCCTTGACGACCGCAGGCGTGGCGCGGGCCGCCAACTGTTCGAAGGAAAGCCTCTACAAATGGTTCGGCGATCGCGACGGCTTGCTTTCGGCGATGATCGGCTTCCAGGCAAGCAAGGTCCGCACGTTCGAAGATAACGCCGAGGCATTGACGGAAGTCACGTTACGGGAGCATCTGGTTCTCTTCGCGCGCGACCTCCTGGAGGTTCTGGCCGGCGACGTGTCGCTGGCGCTGAACCGGCTGGCGATCGGGCAGGCGAGCCGGGAAGGCTCCAAGCTTGGATCGATGCTGCAGGAACGCGGCCGGCGGCAAATCGGCAAGCGGGCGGGGGCGCTGTTGGAAGCGGGGCGTTGTGCCGGGTTGCTTGCGTTCGACGATCGTGACGAGGCCTATGACACGCTTTATGGCCTGATTGTTTCCGATCTGCATCTGCGCATGCTGCTCGGCGAGGATGGCGGCCGGATGGCCAAGGATTTCGGACGGAGAGCGGAGCGGGCGGTTTCGGCCTTTCTTCGACTCCACGGCCGCGAAAAGGGTTCGGTCCAGTCCTGAGGGCGGCCGGAAAGACTTAAAGACACAAGCAAAGGGAAGGAAATTACAATGCGCGTCTATTACGATCGTGATGCCGATCTCAACCTCATCAAGTCCAAGAACGTCGTTATCGTCGGTTATGGTTCGCAGGGCCGCGCGCATGCGCTGAACCTGAAGGATAGCGGCGCAAACAACGTCGTCATCGCGCTGAAGGCCGGCTCGGCCACCATCAAGAAGGCCGAAGCCGACGGCTTCAAGGTCATGACCGTTGCCGACGCCGCCAAGTGGGGCGACCTTCTGATGATGGCGACCCCGGACGAACTCCAGGCCGACATCTACAAGGCTGAAATCGCCGGCAACATCCGCGACGGTGCTGCCATCGCTTTCGCGCACGGCCTCAACGTTCATTTCGGCCTGATCGAGCCGAAGGACACGCTCGACGTCGTCATGATCGCGCCGAAGGGCCCGGGCCACACGGTTCGCGGCGAATACCAGAAGGGCGGCGGCGTTCCCTGCCTCGTTGCCGTCGAGAAGAACGCCTCGGGCAACGCGCTTGATCTTGCTCTCTCCTACGCCTGCGGCGTCGGCGGCGGTCGTTCGGGCATCATCGAAACCAACTTCAAGGAAGAGTGCGAAACCGACCTCTTCGGCGAACAGGTCGTTCTTTGCGGCGGTCTGGTCGAACTGATCCGCGCCGGTTTCGAAACCCTGGTCGAAGGCGGTTATGCGCCGGAAATGGCCTATTTCGAATGCCTGCATGAAGTGAAGCTGATCGTCGACCTGATCTATGAAGGCGGCATCGCCAACATGAACTACTCGATCTCCAACACGGCAGAATGGGGCGAATACGTCTCGGGTCCGCGCATCATCACGGCTGAGACAAAGGCTGAAATGAAGCGCGTCCTCACCGACATCCAGACCGGCAAGTTCACCTCCGACTGGATGCAGGAATACCGTTCGGGTGCTGCCCGCTTCAAGGGTATCCGCCGCATGAACGACAACCACCAGATCGAAGAAGTCGGCGCCAAGCTGCGCGGCATGATGCCGTGGATCGGCAAGAACAAGCTGGTCGACAAGGCCAAGAACTAATCTTTGCTGCAAAGCAACATTTGTGTGTTGCGCCTGCTCTATACTCGGCGCCGGAGAGAGATCTCCGGCGTTTCCGTTTTGTCTGCCGCCGACAACTGTAATATTTGAAATATTTAGGCTTTTGCAGTATTCTTTTTGACAGAAGGACACTGCGATGGAGACCTTCTTCTATCACTTCTCCTTGTTCGACGCCTTGATCCTCGGCGCCATCGTGTTGCTGCTGGTCCTCAGCATGTTCGGGCACCACGAGGCCTGATCAATCTTCCGAAACTGAGGCGGATAATGACCGCAAGCGCAGCCGGCGCGATCAAGTCGCGTGCCTGTCCTTGTGAATTTCGCACTCGGCATGCACACCTTTCACACATGACCGTGATCCGCTGGGCAATCCCGTCATCGACTCGTCTGGCCATCGCCATCGGCGCAATAGGGAGAGAAAAGGTGGTTCCATGTCGAAATATAGGTCAGTATTATTGACTTAATAGACCAGCCGTGTTGTGCTCCGGCAAAAGCATAACCTGAGGAAACTTCCATGCTCGATTGGGAAAAGATATTCGCGACGCGGTCTTCACGGATGCGCGCTTCGGAAATCCGTGAACTTCTGAAACTGTTGGACCGGCCGGACATCATCTCCTTTGCAGGTGGCATTCCCGACCCGGCGCTGTTTCCGGATGAGGACTTCAAGGCTGCCTATGCCGATATCTTCGGTGGTCCGGCCGTCAGTGCCGCCCTGCAATATTCGGTGAGCGAGGGCTACCTGCCTCTGCGCCAGTGGCTTGCCGGCCGCATGGCCGCTATCGGCATTCCCTGCGAAGCGGAAAACATCCTGATCACCTCCGGCTCGCAGCAGGCGCTAGACTATCTAGGCAAGCTCTTCCTGTCGCCGAACGATACGGCGCTGGTGACATGGCCCACCTATCTCGGTGCATTGCAGGCCTTCAACGCCTATGAGCCGGCTTACGACCAGCTGTCGCCCTCCGGCAACCGCACGCCGCAGACCTACCGTGATGTTGCGGCGGAAGCCGGTGGACGGGTGAAGTTCGCCTATGTGTCGGCCGAATTCGCCAATCCGACCGGTGAGACGCTCGACCTTGCCGCCCGAAAAAAGGTGCTGGAACTCGCCGAGGAACTCGATATCGCCCTCATCGAGGACGCCGCCTACCAGTCGCTGCGGTACGACGGCGAGACCGTGCCGCCGATTCTTTCGCTCGAGATCGCCCGCAAGGGCTCGATCAACGAAACTCGGACGATCTACTGCGGCAGTTTCTCCAAGACGCTGGCGCCCGGCCTTCGCGTCGGCTGGGTCTGCGCCTCCAACACGGTCATCCGCAAGCTGGTGCTGATGAAGCAGGCGGCCGATCTGCATTCCTCGACCATCAACCAGATGGCGATCTGCCATGTTGCCGAACGTGGCTTCGACAAGCAGGTCGCCAAGCTCAAGGCCGTCTACAGTAAGCGGCGTGACGCCATGCTGGCCGCCCTCGCTAAATACATGCCGGCGGATGTGAGCTGGACGGTGCCGGAAGGGGGCATGTTCGTCTGGCTGACCTTGCCGGCCGGCATGGATGGTGCCGAGCTGCTCGCCAAATCGCTGGCGACGGCAAAGGTCGCCTTTGTGCCAGGCAAAGCCTTCTTCGCGGATGGTTCCGGCGCGAATACCTGCCGTGTCAGCTTCTCCTGCGCCGACGAAGCAATGATCGAGGAGGGGATTTCCCGCCTCGGCGGGCTTATCGGCGAGGAGGCTCTGGCGGCCTAACTCTTGTCTTCGAGGCAGGCGACCGCCGCCTCGAAGGTCACATCCGGGAGCACGTCGAACGCATAGGGCATGTGGACGCGCTCCCCTGTTGGATGGCGCTCCACGCATTTCCCGGCGGTCCATATTTTCGAAATCGGAGACGAGCCTGCTGCTGGCGACGATTTGATCCGGTTCAGATATGCGGACCGAGCAGCGACAGGTCCGCTTCCCCCAGCCGGTCCTTTGCCGTACGCAACTGGTGCCAGTATGGATAGAGTACCGGCGGGGCGCTGACGGCGTCGAGGCGCTGGCGTTCTTCAGCAGACAAAACGAGGTCGGCGCTTGCGAGGTTGTCCTTGAACTGGGCTTCGGTGCGGCCGCCGATGATGACGGAGGTGATGGCCTTGCGGCCGATCAGCCAGGCGAGGGCGATTTGCGCGGCGGAGACGCTGCGGTTTTCAGCAATGTCGACAAGGGTATCGACGATGGCCCAGAGGCGGTCCTCGTCGCGGATCGGCGGCTCGTCCCAGCCGGCGAGCTGGCGTGACCCTTCCGCCGTCCTGTTGCGCCGGTGTTTGCCGGAAAGAAGGCCGCCGGCCAGCGGGCTCCAGACGAGCACGCCGAGGCCCTGGTCGATCGAGACCGGCAGGAGTTCATATTCGGCGTCGCGCGATTCGAGCGTGTAGTGGATCTGCTGGCTGACGAAGCGCGGGCGCCGGTCGGCAGCGCTGACGCCAAGCGCCTTCATGATGTGCCAGCCGGAGAAATTCGAGCAACCGATATAGCGGACCTTGCCTTGGCGCACGAGCATGTCGAGCGCTTCCATGGTTTCCTCAAGCGGCGTCTGGCCGTCCCATTCGTGCAACTGATACAGATCGATAACGTCGGTTTTCAGCCGCTTCAAGCTCGCTTCGCAGGCGCGGATCAGATGGTGCCGGGAGGAGCCCGCGTCGTTCGGGCCGTCGCCCATCGGGAACCGGGCCTTGGTTGCGATCAGCACGCCGTTCTTGCGTCGGCCGCCGGTGATTTCACCGATGATTTCTTCTGACACGCCTTGCGAATAGACATCGGCCGTGTCGATCAGGTTGACGCCGGCATCGAGGCAGAGATCGACAAGCCTGCGCGCCTCGTTGACGCCGAGGTCGCCGACGGTCCTGGCCCAGCCTTTGCCGCCGAAGGTCATCGTGCCGATGGTCAGTGTCGAAACCTTGAGGCCGGAGCGGCCGAGAAGACGATAGTCCATGGTGATACCCCAATCGATTTGAGAATGCGAAGACGCGGCGAAGCTAGGGCAGTTCGGCGAAAAGGAAAGGGGCGGCGACTGGAAAAGCCGTCGCCTTGTTCTGTCGTTGTTGCCTAGTTCCTGGCGAGGACGATGAGGCGGTCGGTCTCGCTGTAGAGCAGCTTTTCCGACTTCGGAGGATTGACCGTAACGCCGCCGAGCTTGCGCAGATCCGGATTGCCGTCGCGCTGGCGGCGATAGCCGATGGCCACTTCACCGCGACGCAGGGCCGCCAGGCAAATCGTGTAGAAGGTGACCGGTTCACCGATCGCCACATAGTCGCTGACCGGGCGCATGTAGATTTCCGATCCATCCTCGTCGAGCAGCTCGCCGAAGATAGCCGCCATCGATTCGTTCTCGGAAGCCTGCGCCAGCATCAGGCTGACCAGCTTGTTGCTGACGACGAAATCGTCGGCGCGGGTCACTTCCGCCAGCTCCCGATTGCGCACGTCGGTCATCTCGCTGACGACGCTGATGTGCCGGCCAGCCTGTTCGGCGATCTTGCGCAGTTGCAGCAGCGTTACCAGCGTGCGGGTATCGGCAGGCTGGGGCGCCATGTGGTCGCTGTAGCCGAGAACGAGAACATGATCGTAACTCGGAATATCGAGCGCATCGAGTTCGGCACGGTTGCTCGTATCGATGATGCGGTAGTCGACGGCCATATTGTCGTTTGCAACCTTGAGGGCTTTGATGTCGTCCTCCAGTTCCGGCGTGTCGGCTGCGATCGTGAGGAGCGAGCCGGGGGCGACATAGCGCGACAGCTCGAAGGTGATGACCGATCCGCGACGGTTCCAGCCGAGCAGCAGTGTCCGCTCCGGTCTCGGGTCGCGTGCTTCTGCGGGCAGGATGGCATCCTTCTCGATACGGATTTCGTTGTTCCCGGATTTGATTGCGGCATCATCCTCGGCGATGATGACGGCGCGTTCGCCCTGCTTGAAGATGCGGCCGGGTGCCGGATTGAGATGCACCTTGCCCTCTTCGTCACAAAGGCCGATCAGCGTCGAGGTTTCGTAGGCCATCACGGCGGCAGCGAAGCTCTTGCCGGTGATGCCGGGCTGCTCCAGCGTGTAGATCTCGCAGCCGTCGAAATCGAGCAGTTCGGAATAGACCGCGCTCAAGCCCGACTGTCGGCTGGAATGGACCACGATGCGGGCAATCAGGTCGTCGGCCAGAATGAGCTGCAACTCGTTGCCGCCGACGATGCGGGCAACATCGGCGTTCCTGCTGTCGCGGATCTCCGCGGCGATCTGGTAGGGCTCTGGCCGGCGGTGAGGGTCGTTGACGAGCGCGAGCACGCTCTTGACGACCTGTGAATCCGGATCGTCGCCATCCGGCGAAAGCACGATGACGGAGCGGGATGTCTGCGGATTGACGATGCTGAGGTCGTAGAGATCGGTCGGGTCGCCGCTGCGGCAGATGATTCGGGTGTTCTTCAGGTCAGGCACCTTGGTGGCGATCTCGTCCTCCATCTCCACCTTGTCCTTGTTGGCCATGATGACGATGCGCGGCTTGCGGCGGCTGCTATTGGCGATGACCAGTTCGGAGATGACGTCGAAGATCGACGGCGACCAGTTGAGGATGATGGTATGATCATTTTCCAGAACCTGGGAGCGCCCCTTGCGCAGGTCCTCAAGCTTGTTTTCGAGACCGGAGCTCAGCACGCCGATCAAGGCCGAGAAGACGAAGATGCCGGCGATGGTGACGAGGAGCGAGACGCCGCGGAAACTCCAGCCGACATCGCCGCCCATGGTTCCGGCATCCATCGTGCGCATCAGCGATTCCCAGGCGCCTTCAACGAAGCTCACCGGCCGACCGCCTTCCGGCGCAATCCGCGTGAGGGCGAGAAAAGCGCCTGCGACGATAATGACGATGAGCGAAATGACCGCCAGCCAACCGATCAGCGCGATCGGTCCTGCGGCCATGCTCTTGTCGAACTCATAGCGCAGCCGCGCGCCCCATGGCGTACCCTGTTTCATCGATTTCTCCTGGCCCCGCATGCTGCGTCCCGCCCTCGAATCGCAGGTATTTCTAATATAATCAACAGGTTTAGGCCGCCGCGGGTCAATCCCCCCAGATATGTTTAACTGCCCGGAATATGTCGACGCCGATCAGCAACACCGTTTCAGATGGAATGCTGCGCCTTTGAGAGGAAGCGCCGGCCCTGGTGTTGTGCAGAGCCCCGCGACAGAGGTTTCTCCGGGTCACAGCCCTTCGTTATCCGGCAGGGACGGTGTGCGTACCCCGCTTGCGGTCAGTGTCCGCCGGAACACTGCCAGCGGATCACCTCGCAGCCATAGGAATGGTTGGAACATGAGGCCACGGCCGCTCTTTGGGCCTGCCTGCGTCCGGGCGCCCAGTCTGCGCCCCAGCCGTCCGGTCCGCGTGCCACCGCGCCACAGGCGTTCTTGAACCAGATCGCCACGCGACAATCGCCGGCATACTTGTAGCAATGGGATTGCGCCACTTCCTCGGCCTCCCACCGCGACGCGTAGTCGTGTGACCAGCCCGTTGCCCCCGTTGCCGGCGACAGCGAGATTGCGCCGAAACTGTCGGCATGAGCCGCGGTGGCGCCTGTGAGAAGGGCGATCGTGATGAGCGCGGCTTTCAGTGTCGGTTTCCAATTTCGCATTATGTTCCCCTAACAGTAGATCAATCTTGCGTATGAGGAACGGCTCATCAAGCCTGATTATTCGCCGGCAACCGATCGCCACAATTTTGATCCTTTGTCGTCCGGTGGAGTGGTGAACTGGCCCGGAGAAAGGCGTTCGACTTTTGCCGGTGATTGTCTAAAGTCGCGGCGATCGCATACGGAATCGTCTGATGTCCCTTCGCCTTGCCACGTTCAATATCGAGAACCTGATGAGCAGGTTCGATTTCTCCGGCTTTCGCAATAACCTCAAGCAGGACCGTGTCCTCAGGCTTTTTGACGTGAAGAGCGAGGCGGAATATCAGCGGCTGGAGGAAGCCCGCACTATCGCCCACACGGATGATACGCGGCAGATGTCGGCGCTGGCGATCGCTGATTGCGATGCCGATATTCTCTGTCTGCAGGAAGCCGACAACATGGCGGCGCTGCAGGCCTTCGAATACGGCTATCTGTTCAAGATGGTCGGCAGCGGCTACCGGCAGAAATATCTGCTCGAGGGCAATGACAGCCGCGGCATCGACGTCGCCGTGCTGGTGCGCGAGGAAACCCGCAACGGCCAGAAGATTGAATGTGTCAATGTCAAATCCCACGCCGCCGTCACCTATGCCGACTTCGGTCTCTTCAACGATGCGCTAGCCGCGACCAACGTGCCCGGTGACCGCGTCTTCAAACGGGACTGCCTCGAACTGGATTTCCGCATCGGTGGGCGGCCGCTGACGTTGTTCGTTGTGCATTTCAAATCGATGGGGCCGGCGCGCGAAGGGCTGGATGGGCGCACCGCGACGATGGCAGTCAGACGGGCAGAGGCAGCGGCCGTCCGCTGCATCATCGAGACACGCTTTGGCGCTGACAATACGGCGGGCAAGATGTTCGCCATCTGCGGCGACATGAACGACTATCAGGAGCGGATCGACGTGCTTGGCGACCGGCGCAACGGCTACCGTTTCGTGCCACGGCAGGAAACGCAGAGCGCGCTGGACATTCTCAGCCATGACGGCTTTGTTGAAAACACCATGCGGCGGCGGCCCGAACTCGATCGATGGACGCTGTTTCACAGCCGTGGACCGGAGGAACGGCACCTCTGTCAGCTCGACTATATCTGGCTTTCACCGGCCCTTGCCAAGCGCAACCCGGCAAGCGTGCCGGAAATCATCCGTGCCGGCCAGCCCTACCGGACGATCTTTCCGCGGGGGCAGGAGGTCGAGCGCTATCCGCGAACCGGATGGGACCGGCCGAAGGCCTCCGATCATTGCCCCGTTGTCATTTCCCTCGACGTCTGATCCCCATGCAACGACTGACCAGCAATATATCCGAGTGGCCCGATGAACGCCTGGTTTTTCCCGTCAGCTACGTCGACTTGCGTGTAGCGGAGGGACCGCATCCCTACTTTCTCGCCGAGCAGGACAAGATCGCGGAAAACTGGGCGCAGGAGATTTCAGCCAATCCCGCCCTTTATGACGGCCGCATGATGCTGTCCCGCGCGGTGCAAATTCGCGACGGCGTGATTTCCGGAGAAACGCATATCGTGCCGTTCTCGACATTCCTGTGGTGGAGAAGGACACGGCCGGTGACTTCGGCAATCCACCTGTTCGCTCTCCCGGTTATTGTTTCGTCAGATGGTGCGGTGATCGCAGTTCGCATGGGCAAACACACAGCCAATCCAGGGCGCGTCTACTGCGCGGCCGGGTCGCTGGATCCCGAGGATATCCGCGATGGCATCTGCGACCTGGACGGAAACATGGCACGCGAGGTGCTGGAAGAGACCGGGCTTGCGTTGTCCGATGCCGACAGCGTGTCTGGATTTCATGCGCTCCACGACAGGGGCGTCATCACGGTTTTCCGTTCCTACGGGTTTTCCGCGACGGCCGAGGAACTGATCGGACGCATCGCCGGTCATATCGCTCAGGATCCGCAGCCGGAAATCGACGAGGCCTTGGCCATCCGCAGCCCCGATCCGGGGTTGCATCTCTATCAACCTTTCATGTCACCGATCCTGGAATGGGTTTTCAAGAACAGGTGGTGACGCTTTTTACGCTTGCCGCAGGGTGTCTGCCGTGCAAGGTCTGGAATTAAAAACATACAGGGAGCTTACCGTGGCGCGGCGCTATGCAATCTACGACGTCTTCACCGCCAACAGGCTGGAAGGAAATCCGCTGGCTGTCGTTTTCGACAGCGACGGCCTGAGCGACGCGGCGATGCAGGCGATCGCCATCGAGTTCAACCTGTCGGAGACTGTGTTCGTCAAGCCTGCCGAGAACCCTGCACATACCGCCCGGCTGCGGATTTTTACGCCTGGCTACGAACTGCCCTTCGCGGGCCACCCCACGGTCGGCGCGGCGGTCGCCCTGGCGGAGGCCGCGCGTGATGCCGACGGCGAGGACTATGATCTTGTCCAGATGCTTGAGGAAAATGTCGGTCCCGTGCGTTGTGCCGTGCGGCGCCGGTCCCCATCGGCATCCTTCGCGGAATTCGACATGCCGAGGAAGTCGGTGCAACTCAACGCGAAGTTCGACCGGCAGGAGATTGCCAATGCCTTCAGCCTGAAGGCGACGCAGATCGGTTTCGAGAACCACGTGCCGACCTTCTGGAGTGCCGGCGTTCCGTTCGTCATGATCCCGGTGCATGACGTGGCGGTGGCCGGCGCCGTCGAATTCGACGCAGCAATCTGGGAGCAGATCACGCCGATGGCCGAGGGACGGCTCGCCAGCGCCTATCTCTACTGTCGTGGCGGGATCAATCATATAGCCCGCTTCCACACCCGCATGTTCGCGCCCGCCATGGGCATCGTCGAAGACCCGGCGACAGGCGCGGCGGTTGCCGCCTTTTCCGGGGCGATCCACCATTTCGACCAGTTGATCGATGGGCATCATCCGTTCCTGATCGAACAGGGCGTCGAAATGGGCCGGCCATCGCTGTTGCACCTTCATCTCGACGTTTCCGGTGGTGAAATCGTAACCGCGCGGATAGGCGGGCAGGCGGTGAAGGTCGCAGCCGGCGAACTTTATCTTTGAAAAACAGGCCCTAAAGGGCCAATACAGATTTTTTTGAGAAATCCGGAAAGAAAATCGCTGTGGGGGTAGACAAGGCCGGCGAAGGCCATTATACGCCCCATCAGACCGCAGCAACGCGGTTCTGGACGGGTGATTAGCTCAGTTGGTAGAGCAGCTGACTCTTAATCAGCGGGTCCACGGTTCGAGCCCGTGATCACCCACCAAATCTTTCAAAGGCACCCCCACAATTGCGGGGCAGCGGTTTTTTCGCACGGCAACATCTTATCGATGGACGCTTTAGAAAACGCCAACATCCTCGGGCGTGTGGGATCCTGTCACAAGGCGCCTTCAACAATGTCCTTTTCGAGCGGCGCGATAATCTCTCCCAGTTCCTTCTGTTCCTCATCTGGAACTTTGAACTTCACCAACGTCTCGCCGAACATTTTGGTTGAGCGATCCCAATCCTCTTTGGTGATTCCAGCCCCTGCATGGGCGGTTTTCATGTCGCGCCCGGTATAAACACAAGGGCCACCGGCCTTGTTGCAGATCAGGTCAACGATGTTCTGGCGAATCCTCTGCTTGCTGTCCGTCGAGAACCCGACGAAAAAGCGGCCCAGCTTGTCGTCGCCCGCAAGGCGGCCAATGAAATCGTCGGTCACGGCTGCGATGGCGTCATAACCCCCAAGGCGCTGGTACAGGGTCAAGTCAGCGCCTGCGGAGGCACCACCAAGGAACCCCATGGCAAAGGCTGTGGCAGCAATTATGCGTGAAAGCGTTTTCATGGCACTCCTCCCTCTTTAACCACCCAATGAAAGATAAACCTGCCTGGGCCGGGTAGGTAGTCCTCCCTTGGATGAGGACCAGTCTCCGTTCGTTTAGCTGACCATTCTCGCCTCCGATACTCGCTCATACTCACCCCAGCTATTGCAGCCGTAGCCATCGTGATCGCTTTTCTGTAATGGCGCACTGCTCACCAGAAGGTCATTCTGAACCGTCAACCAGGCCGCCATTGACTACCTGACAGAGCAAGGAAACCTCGTCTCCCATAACGCCAAGGTTCGCCTTCACGAAGCTTGGTCAGAGCCCCGGTTTATATTCGGACAGGACGTTTCTCTCGATGAGGAAAAACGCCATCCACGGAACCTTGCGTGCGGGTCAGGCGTTTGGGATTCACCGTTCAAAGGAGAAAGACCATGCGGTGGATTTCAAAGCCCTTGCTCGTTGGGGCCATACTGCTTTCAGGTGCAGGGCTCGCGCAAGCGGCCATGATGGCGACGACGGCGACGGACCTGACGGTCTATTCCGGGCCTGGTACGGAATATCCTTCCATCGGTGTCGCGACGCGCGGCAGTTCGGCGGTGCTTGACGGCTGCCTGGACGGCGAGAATTGGTGCCGCATCGACGTCAATGGCATGCGTGGCTGGGTTTTCGCAGAGGAACTGACCGTGGACTACAATGGCACGCCGGTCATCGTTCAGGAACGCCGCGTCGATCTCGGTGTGCCGATCGTCAGTTACGAGCGGACGGGCAGCATTGCCGGCCCTGCCGATCCGGCGCCGGGTGATGAATTGATCGGCAAGGTCGGCGAAACCATCGTGCCGCCACCCGAAGTGATCACCTATATCGAGCGTACGCCCATGGAGACGGTTCCCTATGACGGGGAAGTCGTTGTTGGCGCCACCTTGCCGAGCGACGTGGTGATCTCTGCGGTTCCCAACTACCGATACAGCTATGTCCGCGTCAATGACCGGCCAATCCTGGTCGATCCGCAGAGCCGCCGGATCGTCTATGTTTATGAATAGACGCTGATTTTGCAAAATCTGGCCCGCGCCGCGCAAGGCGCGGCCCGGGCAGGGGCGTATCGTCCCGATTCGACGAGAGTTCGTCTGGAGGAACGGACATGACCTCTCGCACAGTCATGATCGCCGTGATCGGCTTCGTGGTCGGTTCGATCCTCAGCGTCCTTGTCGTTCAGCATTTTGCTCCGGACGAGAACATCAAAAGCACCACGCCCCCGGACCCGCTTGTCGTTGATCCGGAAAATGCCGCTGAGGAAACCAGATAGCGGAGTTGCTACCTTTTGCCCATCACTCCCCCACGGCGATATCCCGCCGCAAGGCCTCTTCGCAGGCTCTCGTCAAAACAGCGAGGTCCCGTTCACCACCCTGGTAGAGCCGGACCATGATGTTGGCACAGATTTCCATGTCATTGTCCGATCGTGCCCTGTGATGTGCCTCGCAAAACTGATCGAAAACGAGCCGTAGTGTATCGATATCCTCGGCACAGAGAACGTCCATAGGCATATCGGCGAGCGCCATGGCGATTCCTCCTTTGCGTGGGGCGGCTGCAACCCGTTTTTTCTTTGCCCCGACTACGTGATGATGATCGCAGTTTAGCGCGAATTTAAGACGGGGAATTGTATAAGCTCGATTGCGGGCTATTGCTTGGCCAGCGCCGGTCCCGCGTCCCGCTCCCCGATCGCTCGCACCGCGTCGAGCAGAGCCGGAACGACCAGCGCGGCGCCCGCGTCTGAGAGATGATCGTCGTCGAAGTAGAAAACCCTGTCGGCGTTGACGCTGTTGATGCATCGCTCCTTGATGAAAGTGCTGCAGAGGAAATCTGCGGGCTTCACACGGAAGAGATTGGGATGGGCGATCGCGTCGAAGGCGGCGATGACCGCCTGGTTTCGCTGCCTATAGCGTTCAAAGCTGGTGCTGAACTCCAGGTTTTTGCGTCCGGTCATCGCGCTTTTCGCCACAAGCTCGGGCACGTTCCACCCGGCTTCGGGTATTGGATAGACGAGCACCACATTGCGGCCCGCATCGAGATAGGTTTGGATATCAGCCACATACTGATTCAGCACGCGGGCCTTGCGCGCCGGATCATCCTCGCTCGTGGCCTCGCCCAGACGATCGAAGAGATCGACATAGGTCGGCTTCAGAAGCTCGATGCCGCCCTCGCCATTGTCGAATGGCGTACCGTCGAGATACAGGCTCCAGCGACTTGCCAGGACAATGGTCGTAGTGCCGCTCTTGCGGATGTAGTCTTCGATGCCGGTGAAAAAGGAGTTGCAGCGCAGGCGGTATTTTGGACTGGAAACATAGAATCCGGAAAAGCCGACGCAGGCGGAATGGGTCATCACGTAGAGATCGGCGTCATTTGCATCGAAGACGCGGAGTGCTTCTCCGGCGAGTGCGGCGGCGTGAGAATCGCCGATCAGAATCGTCTTGCTGCCGGCTGAATGTTTGGTCAGGCAGTCCCGAACAGGATGGGGCAGGGATGCCTCGCCCTTGTCGAACAGACAGGTGTCCATGATCGGGTCATGACGCTCCTGGGCAAGGGCAGCCTGCGCCTCCAACGGCAGGCGGAATAGCAGGCCGCCATCGGAAAGACCGTAAAAGCCTGTTCCGATGAACAGTAAGGCTGTCACCGCAGCAGCACTCAGAATCTCGACCGGCCGTGGCAGAAGTGTTGTTTTGGCGCCCTTGCGGAACGGTGTCTCGACGAATCGCCAGGAGAGGTAGGCAAGGGGAAAACAGCCGAGCACCAGCAGGCCCATCGCCAGCGCGGAAGGCTCGGTCAAGCTGCGGATGCGCGCGAAAGCGAACACCGGCTGATGCCAGAGATAGAGGCTGTAGCTGATCAGGCCGACTCCGACCATGGGACGTATGGAGAGCAAGCGTGCCGTTACCGTTTCCGTGGAGCCGAACAGGATGACCAGAGCGGCGCCGAGAATGGGGGCGAGCGCATAGAGAGACGGAAAGGGTGTCGCCTGATCATAGGCGAAAATCGCGAAGACAATGATCGCCAGGCCGGTCAGGGACAGGACGTTGCTTTTGCATTGCCGCCCGCCCGCCAGCACAAAGGCGCAGAGCGAGCCGGCCAGCAGTTCCCATGCACGTGTGTTTGGCAGGTAGAAATTGGCCGTCGCAAAGTTCTGCGAGCCGTATTGGGCAAGCAGCAGACTGGCGATCGCGATCGCCGCGACGGCACCGATCAGCGCCCGGCGGCCGAAGCGCCAGACTAGTATCACGAACAATGGAAACAGCAGGTAATACTGCTCCTCCACCGCCAGGCTCCAGGTGTGCAACAGTGGCTGCTCTTCCGACACTGCGGCGAAGTAGCCGCCGCTGTCACCCCAGAAAAAGAAGTTGGAAGCGAACAGGCAGACGGAGATGACGCTTGTGGCGAAGCTAGTCATCTGGTCAGGCAGCATCCAGGCCCAGGCAAACGGCAGTGAGCACAACAGCACGAAGAAGAGCACGGGAAGAATGCGGCGGGCTCGGCGCCCGTAGAATTTGAGCAGCGAAAAAGTGTCCTTTTCCCGTTCCGCGATGATGATCGAGGTGATCAGATAACCGCTGATGACGAAGAAGATATCGACACCGATAAAGCCGCCGCTGAAGTGCTGGAAACCGGCGTGGAACAGCAGCACCGGAACGACCGCTACCGATCTCAACCCATCGATTTCGCGTCTGTAGTTCATTCGACCCTGTAGCGATCAAAACAGGCGTTATAGCCCGGCAGGATGCGACGGCTTGATACCGCGGATCAAGCTGTTCCTGCGAAATCAGTTGTCCAAGCAACAGCATATTTGTGGCGAAACAGGAAATGCCGTGCCTCGCGGTAAGCGGCGTCGTCACCGGGGGCGCGCCCCCGGTGTGTTTTCAGTTTATCGCGGTATGGTCAGTCGCGGAACAGTTTCCAGCGGGTCGGCCTGAAGGCGAGGCGAGACCGATCGGATGTTCCCTTTTCCGGGGGCAGTTCGATTTCGGCCTTCGTTTTGGCTGCGCCGATATCGAGCTCGACGTGGCGGGTGCCGGCGACGCGGCGGGTCTGGACGACAATACCGGCAATGCAGCCGCCGCCGTCGAGCAGTTCCACGTCGTGCGGGCGAAAATAGAGCTGCGCAGGGCCATCCGCTTCGCCCGGTGCGCTGACGCCGATCGAGCGGTCTTCGAGCCAAAGCTGGCCGTTTTCGACACGCACCGGAAGAATGTTCGACTGGCCAATGAAACCGAAGACGAACGGCGAGTTCGGCGTGTCGTAGATCTCGTCCGGCGTGCCGATCTGCTCGATCTTGCCCTTGCTCATGACAACGACGCGGTCGGCGAGTTCCAACGCCTCGTCCTGGTCGTGCGTCACAAAGACGGTGGTATGACCAGTGCGGTCGTGGATTTCGCGCAACCAGCGGCGCAGCTCCTTGCGCACCTGCGCGTCGAGCGCGCCGAAGGGCTCGTCGAGCAGCAGCACGTTCGGCTCCACCGCCATGGCGCGGGCGAGCGCCACACGCTGGCGCTGGCCGCCGGACAGTTGCGCCGGGTAGCGCTTTTCAAGGCCGCTCAGTTGCACGAGGTCGAGCAGTTCCAGCGCGCGCTTGCGGATATCGGCTTTCGGCGGACGGCGTCCCGCAGGGCGGATCGTCAGGCCGAAGGAGACGTTGTCGAGCACGGTCATGTGGCGAAACAGGGCGTAATGCTGGAAGACGAAGCCGATGTTGCGCTCCTGCACCGTCTTGCGCGAGGCGTCTTCGTTGCCGAAATAAACGGTACCTTCCGTCGGGCTCTCAAGGCCTGCGATCAACCGCAGCAGCGTCGTTTTGCCGGAGCCGGAGGGGCCCAATAATGCGATCAACTCGCCAGAGCGAATGTCGAGGGACACGTCGTTGAGCGCCGGAAAGCGACCGAATTCCTTGCGTATGTTTTGAACGCGAACTTCCATGTAAACTTGACCTTTCAGTGCCGGCGGCTGGCAGCGATCTGGGCACTGTATTTCATTTCGAGCAGCGACTTCAGAACGAGGGTGACGAGAGCTAGCAGGGCGAGAAGCGTTGCGACCGCGAAGGCGGCAACGAAATTATATTCATTGTAGAGGATTTCCACCTGGAGCGGCATGGTGTTCGTCAGGCCGCGGATATGACCGGAGACGACGGAGACCGCGCCGAACTCGCCCATGGCGCGGGCGTTGCACAACAGGACGCCGTAGAGCAGGCCCCATTTGATGTTGGGCAATGTCACGTGCCAGAAGGTCTGCCAGCCGCTAGCGCCCAGGGACAGTGCCGCTTCCTCGTCGCTCGTTCCCTGTTCCTGCATGAGCGGGATGAGTTCGCGCGCGACGAAGGGGAAAGTGACGAAGACGGTGGCGAGAACGATGCCGGGCACGGCAAACAGGATCCGGATGCCATGGGCCTGCAGCCAGGGGCCGAGCAGGCTGTGGGAGCCGAACAGGAGCACGAAGACCAGACCGGATATCACCGGCGAA
Organism: Pararhizobium sp. LjRoot235; assembly: GCF_964254145.1. Taxonomy (NCBI): domain Bacteria; kingdom Pseudomonadati; phylum Pseudomonadota; class Alphaproteobacteria; order Hyphomicrobiales; family Rhizobiaceae; genus Pararhizobium; species Pararhizobium sp. LjRoot235. Next base: position 1,962,412 of record NZ_CAXUSP020000001.1, read on the forward strand.
ACCGAGAAAGGCAGGTCTATCAGCGTGGTGAGGAACGCCTTGCCCTTGAATTCGAACTTGGCGATTGCCCAGGCGGCGGCGATGCCGAAAACCAGATTGAGCGGCACGGCGATGCCAGCGACGAGCAGTGTCAGCTTGATCGCCGCAAAGGTTTCCGGATCTGACAAAACGGTGAGGAACTCGCCAGGACCGTTGCGCATGGCTTCGGTGAATACCGCCGCCAGCGGCAGGACGAGGAAGAGGGCGACGAAGGTGAGCGCCGCAGCGATCAGTCCGTAGCGCGCCATCCTGTGTTCGGATGTGGCGATCCGCACCAGCTCGGTGTTTCCGGTACCACCGCCGGGCGTAACTACATCATGCGCCATAGCCGTACCTCCTTCTGCTCCAGGCCTGAATCGTGTTGATGATCAACAGCATGGCGAAGGAAATGGCAAGCATGACGGCCGCAATGGCGGTCGCTGCCGGATAGTTGAACTCTTCCAGACGGATGACGATCAAAAGGGGCGCGATTTCCGACACGTATGGAAGGTTGCCGGCGATGAAGATGACGGAGCCATATTCGCCCACACCGCGGGCGAAGGCCAGCGCGAAACCGGTGAGAACCGCGGGAGAGAGCCCCGGCAACAGCACGCGTCGAATCGTCTGGAGACGGTTGGCACCGAGCGTTGCCGCCGCTTCCTCCACTTCCTTGTCGATTTCCTCCATGATCGGCTGCACGGTCCTGACGACGAAAGGCAGGCCGACGAAGACGAGCGCGAAGACGATGCCGAGCGGGGTGAAGGCGACCTTGATGCCGATCGGCGTCAAGAGGCTGCCGATCCAGCCGTTCGGTGCGTAGAGCGTCGTCAGCGCGATACCGGCGACGGCCGTCGGCAGCGCGAACGGAAGGTCGACCATGGCATCGATGACGCGCTTGCCGGGGAACCGGTAGCGCACGAGGACCCAGGCGAGGATGACGCCGAAGACGACATTGATCAGCGCGGCAAGAAAGGCCGTACCGAAGCTGATGCGAAGCGCGTTGACCGTGCGCTGGTCGGTGGCCAGTTCCCAGAAGGTTGCCCACCCCAAGGCGCTGGAGCGCCAAACGAGGCCGGAAAGAGGAATGAGAATGATGAGAGTGAGCCATGACAAAGTAACGCCGAGCGCCAATCCGAATCCCGGAATGACGCTCGGCTGCCTGATTTGCCACAGCGAAGCTGTGCGTACGGTCATAAAGTCTTATTGTCCTGGCTTGTAGATCTGGTCAAAGAGCCCACCGTCCCCAAAATATTTTGGCTGAGCTTCCTTCCATCCGCCGAATTCGTCAATAGTCACGAGCTTAACATCGGCAAAACGTTTGATGTCCTCCGGGTCGGCAGCCTCCGGTTTGAAGGGGCGATAGTAGTGTTTTGCCGCGATCTTCTGGCCGACGTCCGAATAGAGATACTGCAGATAGGCCTCCGCCGCCTTGCGGGTTCCCTTGGCATCGACGTTACCATCGACCAGCGCGACCGGCGGTTCAGCCTTGATCGAGATGGACGGCGTGACGATGTCGAAATTGTCCGGGCCTAGTTCCTCGAGCGAGAGATACGCTTCGTTTTCCCAGGCGAGCAGAACGTCTCCGAGACCGCGCTGCACGAAGGTGGTCGTCGCACCGCGGGCACCGGTGTCGAGCACGGGAACATGCTTGAAGAGCTGGCTGACATATTCCTGCGCCTTGGCATCGTCGCCGCCATTGGCCGCGCGCGCCCATGCCCAGGCGGCCAGGAAGTTCCAGCGGGCGCCGCCCGAGGTCTTCGGGTTCGGCGTGATCACCTGGATGTCATCCTTCACCAGGTCGCCCCAGTCCTTGATGCCCTTGGGATTGCCCTTGCGCACCAGGAACACGATGGTTGAGGTATAAGGAGCGCTGTTGTTTTCGAGCTTCGTCTTCCAGTCCGCCGGAATCTTGCCGGTTCCCTTGGCGATGGCGTCGATGTCGGCCTCGAGCGCCAATGTCACGACGTCCGCTTCCAGCCCATCGATGACGGCGCGCGCCTGTTTGCCGGAGCCGCCGTGCGACGCCTGGATCGTCACCGTTTCTCCCGTATCCGCCTTCCATTCTTCAGCGAAGGCTGCGTTGAAATCCTTGTAAAACTCGCGCGTCGGATCGTAGGAGACATTGAGAAGCGTCGTATCGGCAAATGCGAAACCAAGCCCGCCGATCTGGATGCTGCTGGCGAGAAGCGCCATCGTAAAAAAATTCGTGAGTCGTTTCGCTCGCATGTCTACCTCCGTTGTTAGCAGGCATACTCTATTCATTAAGTGGGATATTATAACGCAGAACTTTTCCTTTCCCGGATCACAGGGAGAAAGTCCTGCCCCTGGCATGGGCCAATGCCGAAATCATTTGCTTCACAGCCACCTCAGGCTCCTTGGCCGTTGCGGGGAGGCTACCACATCGTGATGCCATCCGGAACGTCAATCCTCGGCAAAGCCCGCTAACACCATGTTTGCCGGCGACATGCTTGAGCGACGCGGTCGACTATAACCCCATAGATCGCCTCGATCCGTTCACCCGGGGCAGGGCGCGCAAAGCGGCGATTTGGGCATCCCGCGCGCGGAACGTCCTACAATCGGCCGCCCGGGTTCAGCGTGAACTCCAGGGATCTGCGTCTTGCAATGAGCTTGAGCGAGCGATCGGGTTGTATCTGATAGGTCTCGCTCCAGCCGTTTCCGTCAGGGTCGAGGAAGGTGTGACTGAACGTGCTGCCGATCGGCGATTTGGTCAGCTTGGTTCGGGGCTGGCCGCCATAGGTGATGCTGCCCGCTATCGGCTGAAGTTCGCTGTTGGATTGAGTTTGTGCGCAGGAAGTCACCAGCAGAGCGGCAAAGGCCGCAATGATTATCTTTTTCATCGCAGAATACCCCCTGGGGATATTTTGATCCCCTGCTTCTGCGGACATAGTGTCTGCGCGGATATATTCCAACCTCTGAGGAGGGCTTGGAGGCGCGAAGACGTGATGGAAAAGATCGCCGACGTCGTCTCCTTCGCCCGTATATGTCCAGCGCTGGAGATGGATACGGTGTCGGTAACCGCGATCGCCGTCAGCCAGAAAATCGAAAAATCCAACCGCGATTACGCGAGATCGACGCGATGGCCAATGCGCGGAACGTGAGATGCGCCGCGGTAACGCTGAAGTTGCATGCGAAACCGGCAGGCAGCAGTATGGGCCGGGCGGCAATGCCTTGCCGGGCCTGCTGCGCGAGAGATAAGCTTTCCAAAGCCGCGCGGACTTCCAGGCGCGGAATCCTGACGAAGCGCGCCATGGAAAGCGAAAAAGCGGTTCTATATCCGTCCAGCGGCGATAACGGCGCTTTGCGGTTCCGAACGGATGACGAAGGAGGCGATCATGGCGCGTGCCGCCGGCATATGTTCACCGGGCGAAATTCTGTCGTTCTGGTTCGATGAATTGCGTCCGGAACATTGGTTCGATCCCCCTCCGGGGCTGGACCAGCAATGCGACCGGCGGTTCCGCACAACGCATCTGGCGCTTTCGAGGAACGTTGACGCCGGATGGCGGGAGACGCCCGAGAACCGGCTTGCTGCCGTGATCGTCCTCGACCAGATGCCGCGCAACATGTACCGGGCCTCGCCGTTGGCTTTTGCGACAGACGGTCTGGCGCTGAGGGAAGCAAGCCTTGCGCTCGATGCGGCTGTCGATCAGGAGATGTCGGTCGATCAGCGCGCCTTCCTCTACCTACCGTTCATGCATTCGGAAAATCTCGTCGATCAGGCACGCGGCGTGAAGCTCTTTACCGAGCTTGGCGATGCCGAATACCTCAATTTTGCCATCCGCCATTGCGAGATCATCCGGAAATTCGGCCGGTTCCCGCATCGCAATGCGATTCTGGGTCGCGTTTCGACGGCAGCGGAGATCGACTTCCTGTCGCAACCGGGTTCTCGGTTCTGATGCGCGCGAAGGATCAAATGCCGCGGTGCCAAAATCGGATTTTGCATCTGGCGGCGCCCCGGCCTATGCAACGCCGAGCCGTCCGAGCCGCGCTTCGATTCTGTTTTGCAGTGCCGGCCGCCGGAAAAGGATAATGTGATTGCCGATGATGTCGAAACTCTTTGCCACCCTTCTGTCCTTGTGGGTGGTTGCAGCCCCCGCGCTCGTCATGGCGCAGCAACCGCCAGCAAATGTCATTCCGCAGCAGACTGAGGAGGCAGCGAGCCCGCAGGCGCAGCCTGGCGAGCAACTTGAGACTGCCCGCAGAAACCTGGCGCGGCTGGCAAAGCTTGTGTCACAGGAGAAAGTTAACGATAGCCGCCTTGCCGAGCTCAAGGTCGAGGTCGATGCGACGGCCAAGCAGATTATCGCGACCTCGGTCGCCACCCGGCCGCGTTTGGATGAAATCAAGGCGCGATTGACGGAACTGGGGGATCCGCCCGGGGAGGGCGCGCCGCCGGAGGCCGAAGTCGTGGCGCAGGAACGCAAGCGCCTTCTCGCCGAGCGGGGCGAGATCAACGCGCTGACGGGCACCGCTGAAGATCTGTCGATCCAGGCAACGAAACTGTCGAACGGCATCACCGCGACGCGGCGTGCTCTGTTCAGCAATACGCTGCTCAAGCACACCGATATCAACCGGACCATGGTGATGGATGCGATCGCCGCCATCAACCTGGAACGCCAGACATTCATGCGCACGGTCGGCAGCTGGCTGACCTTCGCGTGGAACTTCAAGCGTTTGCAATTGCTTTCGGCTCTGTTCCTGTCGCTCTGCGCGGCACTCGTCCTGCTTGCAGGCACGCGCCGGCTGTTTTCTCCGTTCATTCACCGCGAGGTCCGGAGCGAAGAGCCGGGCTACATCACCCGCCTGTCGGTGGCGTTCTGGTCAACGATGATACCGACTATGGCGATGGCGGCCTTCGCCACGACGAGTTACTTTTTCCTGCAGAATTTCAATGTGCTGCGGCCCGACATTGCGCCGATCGTTTCGACCACCTTGGCGGTTTGTGTCGCCTTGCTGTTTGTCTCGACCTTGTCGAACGCCGTTCTTGCGCCCCGGCAGAGCGGCTGGCGCCTTGTGCGCGTTTCCGATCGCGGTGCCCGTTTGCTGGTGTGGTCGATCTTCGCCATGACGGTCGTCAATGGTCTCGATTATCTGGCCGGCACGATTAGCGAGGTGATGGGCTCGCCGATCGTTCTCACCGTCGTCAAAAGCCTGATCGCCTCGATCATCATCGGCCTGATCCTGATGGCCATGTCGTTGATCAAGCCGATCGTTGCGGCCAGCGAAACGCTGGATAGTCAAGGCACTCCCTGGCCGCGCGCCGTTTGGTTGCTGTTCGTTTTGACCGGCGCTGCGCTGATCATTGCCGCGCTGTCGGGGTACGTTGGTCTTGCCCGGTTCGTTGCTACGCAGATCGTCATGACCGGTGCGATCCTGGTGACGATGTATATCGGCATCCTGACGGGCAAGGCCGTCGCCAAGCAGAATGCGCTCGCCGATACGATCGTTGGCCGCTATCTCGAAAAGCGTTTCCGGATGGAGCAGATCGCTCTCGACCAGGCGGGACTGGTTGCCGGTCTCGGCATCTATGCGCTGGTTATTCTGTTCTTCATCCCGCTCTTCCTTTTGCAGTGGGGCTTCCAGATCGCCGACATCCAGGCATGGGCGTACCGTATTTTCACGGAAATCAAGATCGGAGGCATCACCATTTCCATTACCGGCATTCTTGCCGGAATATTGCTTTTTGCCGCGGTTTATGTCGTCACCCGCTGGTTCCAGCGCTGGCTCGACGGCAGTGTCATGGCCCGCAGCCGCGTCGATCCCGGCGTGCGCAATTCGGTGAAGACCGGGGTCGGCTATCTCGGCTTGGGGCTCGCCGGCCTGATCGGTATTTCTGCGGCAGGGCTCGACCTTTCGAACCTGGCGCTGGTTGCCGGTGCGCTTTCTCTCGGCGTCGGTTTCGGTCTGCAGAACATCGTTTCCAACTTCGTTTCCGGGCTCATTCTGCTGGTCGAACGGCCGTTCAAGGTCGGGGACTGGGTGGTGACGGGCACGACGGAAGGGTTCGTGCGGCGCATCTCCGTTCGCGCGACCGAGATCGAGACGTTCCAGCGCCAGACGATCATGGTGCCGAACTCCCTGTTCATCAACGCTTCCGTCGGTAACTGGACGCATCGCAACAGGCTCGGCCGTTCGGATATTCCGGTGACGGTCAGCTACGATGCTGTGCCCCGACAGGTGATGGATACGCTGCTGCAGATTGCAGGCGGCCATCCGCTGGTGTTGAAGAATCCCGAGCCGCAGGCCGTATTCACGACCTTCGGCGAAACGACTATGACCTTCGAATTGCGCGTCTATCTGGCCGATATCGTCAATGGCAACACCGTGCGCAACGATCTCAGGCTGGCGATTTACGAGCGTTTCCGGGAAGAGGGGCTTGGCGCCCCCTTTTCCAAGGAGGACTTGCTGGAACCTGTGCCGCCGGCACCCGAGTCGGAACCGGGTGCGCCGGCGCAGCAATCGGCACCGAGGCCGGTTGATGCCGATGGGCAAGCGGTCGTGGGCGAACCGCTCAAGCGCAGCGGCACCCAGCGGCGCCCCCGCAGGGTCAGCATCGAAGCCGTGAGCGACAGGGATTGAGGGTCCGGCGATCGAACATCGAGGGTCATCGGCTAAGCATCGCCCAATCCGTGGACTGCACAGCTCTGGTCGTGCAGCATGATGATTATGTCGTAGACAGGCTCTACTCATGACGGAGCAAGTCCTAAAGTCCGCTTCCAGTATTCAATCAGGGTCGTACGCAATGGCAGAATTTCCTCAAAAGGCGAAGGTCGTTATTATCGGGCTGGGCGGTATCGTCGGCGCATCGATCGCTCATCATCTGATCGAGCGGGGATGGGACGACATCGTCGGCATCGACAAGTCCGGCATCCCGACCGACATCGGCTCGACGGCGCATGCCTCCGACTTCTGTTATACGACGAGCCACGATTATCTCTCGGTCTGGACGACGCAGTACTCGATCGATTTCTACGAGAAGATGGGCCATTACGCCCGCATCGGCGGCCTTGAAGTCGCGCGCACCGGCGATGAAACCTGGATGGAAGAGATCAAGCGCAAGCTGTCTTCCGCCAAGGCGTTCGGCACCCGCGCCCATTATGTTTCGCCTTCCGAGATCAAGGAAATGTTCCCGCTGATCGAGGAAGAGCAGGTCATGGGCGGCCTGTTCGATCCCGACGCCGGCCTCGTCGTTCCGCGCTCGCAGACGGTTGCCGGCAAGCTGGTCGATGCCGCCGAGAAGTCGGGCAAGCTTCAGATGTTCGGCAATACGCCGGCCCAGTCGCTGATCGTCGAAAACGGCCGCATCAAGGGCGTCGTCACCCATCGCGGTACGATCATGGCCGATCACGTTATCGTCTGCGCCGGTCTTTGGGGTCGCCTGATCGCTGAGATGGTTGGCGAAGACCTGCCGGTCATGCCGGTCGATCATCCGCTGACCTTCTTCGGTCCGTATAACGAGTTCGAAGGCACCGGCAAGGAAATCGGCTATCCGCTGCTGCGTGACCAGGGCAATTCCGCCTATATGCGCGACACCGGCGACCCGAAGACCACGGAAGGCGGCCAGATCGAATGGGGTTACTACGAGAAGGACAATCCGCGCATGTGCCATCCGCGCGAATTGCTCGAGAAGCACGAGGCGCGCCTGTCACCCTCGCAGCGCGACCTCGACATGGAGCAGATCATCGAGCCGCTCGAGCGCGCCATGGAACTCACTCCGATCCTCGGCGAAATCGGCTATAACGAAGGTCACTCCTTCAACGGCCTGCTGCAGGTATCTGCCGCCGGCGGCCCGTCCTGCGGCGAGAGCCAGAAGGTGCGCGGCCTGTGGTACTGCGTCGCCATCTGGGTCAAGGACGGCCCGGGCTACGGCAAGCTGATCGCCGACTGGATGACGGACGGTCGTACCGAGATCGACCACAACAGCATCGACTATGCGCGCTTTTATCCGCACCAGCTGACGGAAGAGTTCATCGCCAACCGCTGCTACGAGGCCGCCCAGAAGATCTACTTCCCGGCCGTGCATACCCGCGAACCCTATGCCTCCAGCCGTGGCGTCAAGCGCTCGCCCTTCCACGAGCGCGAGAAGGAACTCGGCGGCTACTTCATGGAGCTCGGCGGCTGGGAGCGTGCGCATGGCTATGCCGCCAACGAGCATCTGCTCGAAAAGTATGGCGACCGCGTGCCGGTTCGCGAGAACGAGTGGGACAACCGGCATTTCTGGCGCGTCTCCAATGCCGAGCATCTGGCGATGAGCGAGGATTGCGGCATCGTCAACCTCTCGCATTTCCATATGGTGGACATCGAGGGACCCGATCATGTCGAGCTTCTGGAATGGCTGTGCGCCGCCAAGATCGGCGGCGACAACAATATCGGCAAGGGTATCTACACCCACTTCCTCGACGACGAGGGCATGGTGCGGGCCGACTTCACCGTCATCCGCATGGCCGACCGCTGCCGCCTGATCAACGGCGCCGATGCCGGCCCGCGCGACTTCCATTATATGCGCCGCGTCGCCGAAGACCGGGGCCTCGACGTCACAATTACCGATGTGACCGAGAAGTTCATCACCATCGGCATCTGGGGCCCGAACGCCCGCGAGACGCTGAGACAAGTCGTCGCCAATCCGGCCGGTCTTAATCCGGAAAACTTCGCCTTTGCCGCGATCAAGCAGATCGAGATCGGCGGCAGACAAGTCACTGCTTTCCGCATCTCCTATGTCGGCGAGCAGGGCTGGGAACTGCATATGAAATACGAGGACGGCCTCGCCGTATGGGACGCGCTGCGCTCCACCGGCGTCATGGCCTTCGGCGTCGAAACCTATGCCAATTCGCGCCGCATGGAAAAGAGCCTGCGCCTGCAGAACGCCGACCTCATCACCCAGTATAACCTCATCGAGTGCGACCTTGCGCGTCCGAAGGTCAAGGAAGCCGATTTCCGCGGCAAGACCAAGCATCTGGAATACAAGGCCCGCGACCACCAGCCGGCCATGCTCTGCACGCTGGTGATGAGCGACAATGTCGACGCCAAGGGCGTGGCCCGCTATCCGGTTGGCTCGATGCCGGTGATGGACCCTGCGTCCGGCGAGACGCTGATCGACGAACTCGGCCGCCGCTCCTACACGACCTCGGTCGCCTATGGCCCGACCATCGGCAAGAACATCGCGCTTGCCTATCTGCCTTGGGCCTATTGCCAGGAGGGGCGCAAGCTCAACGTCGAGTATTTCGGTGAGATTTTCCCGGTTGAGGTGGCAGGTGTCGGCTACAAGCCGCTTTACGATCCGCAGAACCTGAAGCCCCGGAGCTGATCCTCCCAGACGGTACGATAGACCATCTGCCAACGATCTTGGCGCGCCTGCCCGAAACCGAGCAGGCGCGCTTTTTCATGGCTGCGTAGCCCAAGCCGCGCGGCCATTCAGCCTCTATTCAGCCGGCCCGCAATATTTATCATGCAATTCTTCCGGCGTGAGTTACGTTGAAGTCGGGCTGAAGGGGTGTCTCGTCTCGTCCGGGTACGTCGCCTGGAACCGCGAGACGCCAAGAGGGGCGGCGCTGGGGCGCTGATGGGCAATGAAAACATTCGTAAGTGCATGTGTTCTGACTGTACTCACGGCTCCGCCTGCGTGGTCAGCCACCGTGACCAACACGGATGGTGAGGCTGCCGTGCTTGTTGTCGTTGAAGGCGAAAGCCGTATGGAAGTGGCAATCAGTGCCGGCGGCACGGAATCGATCTGCCCCAGCGGCTGTTTCATCACGACGCCGAGCGGCGACCGCATTGGCCTGCAGGGCGATGAAACCATCGAGATCGTCAACGGTTCGGCGGTCGTGAAATAATTAGTCAATGAGGGTTGGTATGACCGGACGAATTCGTCTGCCCCTACAGCAATGAATGGCCGCTGGTATCTCGATGGCTTCAACATTTGTTATTGACAAGGATTTTGAATGGTCGGCACAATGCTCGCGAATTATTTGATTAACGATACAAAATGAAGTCCCAGGGGATGGGCGCTACCGCTCACCTAAACTACCCTGGATCGTCTCAACAATCGGTGCAAAGAAATAGCTGATTAAGCGCCGCTCTCCGGTGATGACGTCAACCGACGCCGTCATTCCGGGGCGCAGGGCTTGGCGGGTCAAGGGAGCGTCGAGATATGGGGTTTCAAGAGCAATTCGAACCACAAATCCCCACTTGGATGGAACAAGCTCCGTTGCGTCGGCAGAAACGTCGATGACGTGGCCTTTTACAAAGCCAAACCTTGCCGCCGGAAAGGCATCCAGGTTGACGTTGGCGGGCTGTCTTCGGGCGAGGAATCCTATGTCGTTGTTGGTGAAGATTGCTTCCACTTCAATACCACTATTCGCAGGCACAATGCGCATAAGTTCGTCTCCCGCCTGAGCAACGCCGCCGACCGTATGAATCTTTAGACCATCAACGATACCTCCAACGGGCGCGGACAGTTTCGTGCCAGAAAAGCGGCGTTCGGCTACCATTGGCCCGCGACATCGCTTCCGGCATCGGTTTGCCCTTCGGCTTCCTTTGATGGATATCCGACTTCAGGCCATTGTCCTTCAGCCATTCCTCATTGGTCTTCGAACGATAGGCGCTGTCGGCCCAGACCGTCGATGCCGTGTTGTCCTTGGTCACAACGTTTCTGAGTTGAGCGCCGTCATGAGCAGACGCACTCGTCACCGTCCATCCGCGGATGAAGCCGTGCGCCCGGTCGATGCCCGCATGGTTCTTGTAGCCGAACATCGGAATGGCGATGTCGTGCTGCCGGGTCGCTGTTGATGTCGGCGTTTCTGTCGGTTGCTTCGCCTTGGAATACTTCATCGTCCAACGGGCGTCACGATCCTTCTGTGCGAGCTTGGCGGGCTTGTCCTTCCAGCCCTCGGGGATCTCGCCCGCCTTGATCGCCGCTTTCTCGTCCTGGCTATTGTGCTGCTTGGGAGCCTGAATGATCGTCGCGTCAACGATCTGACCGCCCTTGGCCAGATAGCCGGACCGCGACAGATGTTTGTCGAAACGGGCGAACAGATTATCGATGGCACCGGCCCGCACCAGGCTTTCCCGAAACAGCCAGATCGTCTTGGCGTCGGGCACCTTCTCGGACAAGGACAGGCCCAGGAACCGCATGAATGACAACCGGTCCTGGATGACGAACTCTGCCTGGTCGTCGGAGAGATTGTAGAGCGCCTGCAGCACCAGGATCTTGAACATCAAAACCGACGGGAAAGCAGGTCGACCGCCCTTCGATCCGTCGGATCGCTTCAGTGCCTTCGCCAAACGCTTCTCGAACACAGCCCAGGGGATAATCGCGTTGAGCTTCTCAAGCGGATCTCCTACCGCACTCAAGCGCTCGTAACGCTCGTCCAGATCCCAAAAGCCAGGCTGTCCCCGCATCATCCGCTCCCTGCAAATCACACTGCCGGAGTGAATCACGAATTCCGCAAAAAGGGGAGGTTTTAAGAGGTGTCCATCTCCATTGATCATATAGCGTTTGGATCCAAACCGGACATCTACTTAAAGTATTGTTAAACCAACTTCCCCAATAAGGCAGTTTATCCCACACCAAAATGTACAAAGACAACGCAATTAATGCGGATTCTATATTAATCATTCCAACTTACCTGTGCGACTTATTGTCGATTATCATTTTCAGATGCTCATCCACCAGGCCAACGATTTACCAGCACCGGCTATCAAACAAATCGGCAGACGAAGTCAGGCGATACCAATAGGCCTCCATGTACATTTTCAGATAAGATAAAGCTCCGATCGGTTTGAGCCCACTTCCCTCGTTGTACAGTTGAGACGTCAGCATCACATCATACAGGCAAAGTCCAGCTGCTGCATTCCTGTGCAACTCCGCCAAGCGAAGCGCCCCAGTGGAATCTTTTAGCACTACGTCATGATCGTATAGTATCGTTTTCAGCTTCAAGGCCTCATCCGCGATATCTGATGCCAAGTTATACTCCTGAAATATCTCCTGAATGGAGATATACTTTGTGAATGCGTCAATCTCCGTTGTGTTTAAGCCGTCTAATTTAGGGATATTTACATAAACTGCTGTTTTTTCAATGCGTTTGTTGTCCAGCAGGTGTTTAGCACCTCGCAGAATGACGGCGTCATAGTCAATCGACGAAAATTCAGCATTGAAGAACAGAGGCGTTCCAAAAAAAATTCCCAATCGCGCATTAAGATCTTCCCAAAATATCCTATCCTTACCGTTTGGAAATTCTCGATTAATTGAAGACTTCAACTTACTGACAAATGGATTTTGTTTAATATTATGATTATAGTAATAATCTTCTCTTCCAATATATATGTAGCGATCGTTTCGGCTGAAAACGTCACCGGCGGTTGATACAATATCGAATACAACGGCGCGACCGCTCACCCGAGCAAGAAATTCATACGCCGACTGTATGTACTGGGAATAAACCCCTGGGATGCTGGCATCTATCGCCACTTTGAACTCAGATGCGCTATCATCTCTAGAAAATTTGCTGGTGGCGATGTAGTTAATCATGACGCCATTCTCGTAGAGAGCTTTGTCGACGAGCGAGTTGTATTCATTGCGCTTGCTGCTGACCAAGTTCGCGGTAGCGTTAACGACCGTGACGACTGCAACCACCAAGGTGAAAAGATAGAATATTCGGATAATTGTTCGGTCCTCGCACACAGACACGCCCCTAGATGTCAGGTCTAGGGGCGTGAGCCTCCTAATTCACAAGAGTCTTATCTACCGCCTTGTGAGAAGCGCCCTGGATCGCTCGTGTGGCAACTGCCGCAACTTTGCCGGTTTAAGCTGCTCCAAGCATGATCATTGAAGCCGTAGTTACCATCCGGATCACGATCTCTTGCCGTTCGCCCGGCATCGCTCAAACCATCGCGATGGTTGCCAACCCTGCTGGTCTTGTCCCTCCGGTTTACCCGTTCTTCACCGCCACCATGACCTGAGTTACCGCTTCCCATTTTTTTTCCTGGTTTCAATCATGTAACAGAATGTTATGTCGATTGTGCCGCTCGCACGGCTGCAACTCTACATGTGCCCTGATGCACGTCAAGGGGGTGTTTGTGGATAATTGAAACTTCTATGACTAGTGCGCTAAACGGATAAAATTGCCCTGATGAGGCCTTGACCTTGGCCACTTAATTCGAAATCTCTAGTCAGTCTGGCCAATGACATATGGTCAGATTCCGTTATCCCGTTGAAGCCACGGTAGGTTCAATAGATTGTAACATAATGAAAATACAGTGTTCTACTGGCGATTTGAAAGTGAGCACCGGTGCGTATTCAAGAGAAAGTGGAGAGACGAGTGTTCAATCATGTGGAGGGTGCGCCCGAAGGTAGGCGATATGGCTTCTTCGAGGTATTCGGCATGATGACTGCTATCGCAATTGAGATCGTGTCCCTGGAGGTGGTGTAGGTCGCGGCTGAAGGCCGTGCTTTCCGACATAGGGCCGGAGGGATATCAGCGGGCCACAGCGGGCAGACTGATTTGCGGATCATCGCTCATTTGCGCCATGGTCTCAAGTGTCAGGTACCGGGCGCGTTGGACGGCCCATTCGTCATTCTGTTCGAGCAGCAATGCGCCGACGAGGCGGACGATGGCTTCGTCATTCGGAAAGATGCCAACGACCTCGGTGCGGCGCTTGATTTCGCCGTTGAGACGCTCGATTGGATTCGTCGAATGCAGCTTTGCCCGGTGCTCTTTCGGGAAGGTCATGTAGGCGAGCACATCCTCTTCGGCATTGTCCATGATGGTGGCGAGCTTTGGAACTTTCGGCCTGATCTGATCGGCGACGCTGCGCCATTGAGCGCTGGCTGCCTCCGAGGTCTCCTGGGCGAAGGCCGTTGCGATGAAGGCGGATACGACGCGCCTGCCGCTCTTTCCGGCATGTGCCAGGACGTTCCTCATGAAGTGGACCCGGCATCTTTGCCAGGTGGCATTGAGAACCTTGGTGACAGCCGCCTTGAGGCCTTCATGCGCATCGGAGACGACAAGCTTCACGCCACGCAATCCTCGGCGGGTCAGCCGGCGCAGGAACTCTGTCCAGATCGGCTCGGCTTCGGACGTGCCGACTTCCATACCAAGGACCTCACGCCGCCCGTCGCTGTTGACGCCGACGGCGATGATGACGGCGACGGAAACGATGCGCCCGCCGCGGCGGACCTTCAGATAGGTGGCATCGATCCAGATGTATGGCCAGTCACCTTCAATCGGCCTGTCGAGGAACGCCTTCACCTTGACGTCGATCTCCTCGCATAGCCGCGATACCTGGCTCTTGGAGATGCCGCTCATGCCCATGGCTTTGACCAGATCATCAACCGAGCGCGTCGAGATGCCTTGAATATAGGCTTCCTGAATGACGGCCGTCAGAGCCTTCTCCGCCATTCGACGCGGCTCTAGAAAGCTTGGGAAGTAGCTGCCCTTGCGCAACTTAGGAATGCGCAGCTCGACGGTTCCGGCCCGCGTCTCCCAGTCCCGGTCACGGTAGCCGTTGCGCTGGGCGAGCCGCATCGGGCTCTTCTCACCGAAACCAGCACCGGTCGCGCCGCCAACCTCCAGCTCCATCAACCGCTCGGCCGCAAAGCCAATCATCTCGCGTAACAAATCCGCATCGGCGCTCTTTTCAACAAGCGAACGCACGTTCATCATGTCATTGGTCATCGGTGATCTTTCCATCAGGTTGGTCTTGAACAACCCGACCCTAAATGGAAAACACTGATGGCCGCCTAAACCTCAGGACCTACACCACCTGATGGGACACGATCGTTTACCAGTTTACGGTGGAGGAGTTGGGATTGTACCTGGTCCCAGCGCTTGATGCAGGACAATTTAAGGTTTATCTAAGAGTCGGACTCGAAAAGGCTTCAACGATATCCATATCTTGCAAGGCGTCTTGTGAGCATGCGGATGTGGGCGATGGTTATCCACGCTTCTGCTGAAGCGACGGATTTTTCGAAGTCCTTGGCCAGCCTGCGGCATCGCCCCAGCCAGGCGAAGGTCCGCTCGACGACCCAGCGGCGCGGCAGGATTTCAAAACCCTTGGCCTTGTCGGAACGTTTGATGATTTCGAGTGTCCATTTCCCGATTTTCTGTAGCCGCTTTTTGAGCTTGTCGCCCGCATAGCCGCCATCAGCGAAGACATGAAGCAACCACGGCCACCGGTTTTTGACGGATTTCAGGAGATCGGGAGCGCCGTCGCGATCCTGGATATCGGCGCTGTGCACCATGAGGCCGACCATCAGCCCGAGCGTGTCTACAATGATGTGGCGCTTGCGGCCCTTGATCTTCTTCCCAGCATCAAAGCCACGGATACCACCGCTTTCAGTCGTTTTAACGCTTTGGCTGTCGATCACGCCTGCTGTCGGCGAGGCTTCTTTCCCCTCCAGTTCCCGCGCCTCCATGACGAGGTGATGGTTGATCCGTGGCCAAAGACCCATTGCCCGCCATTCATAGAAATACCGCTGCACCGTCGAACAGGGCGGAAAGTCCTTCGGCAGCATCCGCCACTGGCAGCCTGTCGAAGCGATATAGAGAAGGGCGTTTAAAACATCGCGCAAATCAGTCTTGCGCGGACGGCCCAGACGCCGTGGCGCAGGCATGAACGGCGCAACAAAATCCCATTCCCGATCCGTGACATCGCTTGCATATCCGCTCGTCCGCCGGACATAATTGCGCCGGGTGGTTTCAGTCCAGGCCATCGTGATCTCCATCGAATCTTTGCAAATCCGACGGAATCACAACTGACTGAAATCACTCAAATCTTTTTGAGGCAGCCTCTAAATGATCTTGGACGTCCGTCGGCATTTGTGACCTGGGCTCTGGTCGATGACGAATGTCATCAGATTCTGTCGGAACGCGGTATCAATCCTCCGCCGAATAAATGGCGCTCTGGCCCTAATCTTTGGTTTATGGACATTGTTGCTCCTTTCGGAGATGCGCGAGCGATCGTACGTGATCTTCAATGCAACCATTTTCCAGATATGCGAGCACATTCAATCAAACGGAATGCAGACGGCAGCATAAAGCGGGTCAAAGTTTGGAAAAATCTACTCGCAACGCAATTCTCCTCATGAGCGAAAGTGTTCAAAAAGGTTCTCTCGCCGCAGTGGCGCGGCGGTAGGGCGGCACATGCCGGTCGTCTCTCCGAGAGAGTCCGGAAAGTTATTCGTTTGAACAGAGCCTTCGCAGCATGAGGCGGATAGACGCCAGTTTGAGGGAGGCGAACGCGTTGCGCGACAGATTTTCGGAATCCTTGGCCGGCCTGCCGCATCGACCCGGCAAGGCGCGTTGCGAAGGGCGATCTGAAGCCCGGATATGCCGAAATCGGCGCAAAGCCGAAGATCGAAGATCCTTCGAACTCTCCTCGGCAACAGGTCATCGAAGAGAGTGCGTTTGGATCCGAACAGCGACGCTCAGATGATTGAAAGACGGCTTCAGGCTTGCCATCTTTTTGCCTGAGGTTGGTCGCGTATTTCAGCAAGCGATTAACGACTGCGAAAACCTTTCTGCGTAGCTTGGGCCTCGGGGACAATCTTTTCAGATAGGCGATCTATGTCATTTTTCGGCGTGTCCGGAATGTACTATTCCGGTGAATCCTTGCAGCAGCATCGCATTGTGCTTGCAGAGGACTCCAATCTCTTCTCCGCCATGGTTTCCAAACGGCTGAAGGAACTTCTCGACATCGACGTGATCGTCTGCCGTGACTATGAGGAACTGCAGTTTTCCGTTGAAAACGCCTCCTTTGCGGCAACGCTTGCCATTTCCAATATCAATCTCCCTGGTGCCGAGAACGGCGAGGCATTGTCCTATCTCATCGAGATGAGCGTGCCGACGGTCGTCTTCACCGGCACCTTCAAGGAAAGCACGCGCGAGACGATCCTCGCCCAGGACATTGTCGACTACGTCATCAAGGACAGCGTTTTTGCCGTCGACATGCTGGCCGAATCCGTCTGCCGGTTCCTGACGAACCACCAGCATCACGTGCTGATCGTCGACGACAGCCCGACGGCGCGCGCGCTGCTGACGACGCAGCTGAAGCGCTACAATTTCCGCACGAGCTCCGCCGAAAGTGGCGCTGCGGCACTGGAACTGCTGAAGAAGCATTCCGACATCGGCCTGGTCATCACCGATTACAACATGCCCGATATCGACGGTTTCGAGCTGACGCGCCGCATCCGCGCGGCATATGGGCCACATCAATTGCGGATCATCGGCGTTTCGTCCTCCGACAACCGGCTCCTGTCGGCACGGTTTCTGAAGGCGGGCGGCAACGATTTCATGCTGCGCCCGTTCGTCAACGAAGAGTTCTACTGCCGCGTCAACCAGAATCTCGACACCTTGACGAAAATCCAGACTTTGGGTGCAAAAATTGCCCGTAAGGCCTGAGATCAGGCACCGAGCGGCAACATTTTCCGTGCGCGGGTGGTGATTTTTGCCGTAAGGCATGAGCAATTAACGAATTTGCAATCACAAGTGGATTTGATGGCGTGGGGACGAGGATGGGGAGCGGCGTCATTCCGCTCACAAATCCATTATCGTAAAAATGTTAGAGCCAGCGTTCAGCGATAGCGGCGCCTGCCGCTCATATGGGACTGGCAGGAACGTGGGCTTTCGCAAAGTGTCGGGGCTGGGAAACAGCGTGCAGAAGCATTCGGGCCGGCGAATGCTTCTCGTCGAGGATTCCCGCATGTTCTCGACGGTGCTCAAATACGCACTGGAAACCATCCACGGTCTCTCCGTCACCCATTGCTCGTCGCTTTCGGCTCTTCGCAGTGCTGTGGACGATGGTTATGGCGAATTTTCTCTCGCGGTCCTCGATCTCAATCTTCCCGACGCGCCGAATTGCGAGGCGTTGGACTATGTGATCTCCAGGAGCATCGCCGCGATCGTGTTTACCGGTTCGTTCAATGATGGCACTCGGAATACCGTCCTTAATCGAAATGTCGTGGATTGCGTCATCAAGAACCAGCCGGATTCCATCGGTCACCTCATTTCGGTCGTTGATCGGGCGCTGACCAATGGGCGCACCCATGTTCTTTTGGCCGATTCCGAGGAGGCCTCGCGCGCCGAGCTTCTGGCGCTTCTGCGGCAGCAGCAATTCAACGTGACCGAGGCCGGCAGCGGCGCCGAGGCTCTGCGCTTGCTCGACGCCCGCGACGACATCGACATGGTGCTGTGCGATATCGCGCTCTGCGACATGACGGCCTACGGCCTGCTCGCTGAAATTCGTCAGCGACATGGCGAGGATGCCGTCAGCGTCGTCGCTGCCTCCGACGATCGGGCCCATGCCGCCAAGTTCCTGCAAAGCGGCGGCACGGAGTTCATTCAGAAGCCGCTTTTCGTTGAGGAGTTCAACGGCCGCCTGTTTCAGGTCGCAAACATCCAGAAGCGCATTCAGGCCCTGCACCGCCTTGCCGCTCGCGACTATCTGACCGACATCTACAACCGCCGCTACTTTTTCCAATACGGTCCAAGAATGGTCGATCAATGCCTGCGGCATGGCAGGACGACCTCGATCGCCATCCTCGACATCGACCATTTCAAGCGGTTGAACGACACCTATGGCCACGAGGTCGGTGATCTTGTGCTCAAGACGGTGGCAAGACGCCTTCGCGCGCTGATTGGAGACGAACACATGCTCGCCCGCCTCGGCGGCGAGGAGTTCGGCATCCTTTTCAACGAACTCGACGTCTCCGCGGCCCATGATTTCTGCGAGACTGTGCGCCTTGATATCGCGGGAGCCAAGGTGATAGCCGACGACGAGGAACTATCGATCACGATATCGATCGGGCTTGCCACGATCGAGGGACCGGAAACCTTCGACAACTACCTGCACGCCGCCGACCAGTTCCTTTACATGGCTAAATATGACGGCCGTAACCGGATCGTTTCCGAACGGACCGTTCTCAAGGCCATGGTGTCCTGAACCGCGGCGGGTTTCGCCGTCATGTCTGATCCGAAGATCGAACCATGTGTTTTATCGCGCTGCCTGCAGCGTGAGTTTGCGCTCGGCGCGCTCCTGCTGAGGGGAACGGTTGTAGAGTTCGCGATAACACTTCGAGAAGTGCGAGGCGGAAACGAAGCCGCAGGCGACCGCCACCTCGACCACCGGCATGGCTGATTGCACCAGCAGGTGGCGGGCGCGATCGAGCCGGATTTCCAGGTAGTAGCGGGCCGGGGAGCGCCCCATTTCCTGCCGGAACAGCCGCTCGATCTGGCGCCGCGACAGACCGGCGCCGTCGGCGATTTCGAGAAGCGACAGCGGCTCGGAGAGATTGCCTTCCATCAGTTCGATGATCGACAGAACCTTCGCGTTCTGGACGCCGAGGCGGGCACGCAGCGGCAGCCGCTGGCGGTCGTGCGGGCCGCGCACCCGGTCGGTCAGCGCCTGTTCGCAGACGCGGTTGACGAGGTTCTCGCCGAAATCCTGGTCGATCAGGTTCAGCATCATGTCGAGCGAGGCGGTGCCGCCGGCGCAGGTGTAAATGTTGCTGTCGATTTCATAGAGGTCGGCATAGACATCCACCTGCGGGAAGCTTTCGGCAAAGCCGGGCAGGTTTTCCCAGTGGATCGCACAGCGCTTGCCCGTCAGCAGACCCGCTGACGCCAGCACATGCGCGCCAGTACAGAGGCTGCCGACCGAGACGCCGCGATTGTAGACTTCACGCAGCCAGGCATTGACGGACTTGTTGTTGAAGTCCTCGACATAGATGCCGGAACAGACAAGAACCATCGAGGGCCGGTTCTCGCCGCCGAGGAACTTGCGTTCATCGGCAAGCGAGGTATTGACCTCAAGCCCGATGCCGCTCGACGACAGGACCTGGGTGCCGTCGGTGGAGGCGAGCCGCCAGGTATAGGCCTCATAGCCCAGCATGCGATTGGCGATCCGAAGTGTTTCGATTGCCGCGGAAAACGGCAACATGGAAAAGTTCGGGACCAGGAAGAAGACGAGCGAACGTTTTTTGGTCAATGGCTTGTTCATTGAGAGGGTTCCATGCGCCGCAGATGTTGCATTTGTCACGCGGAAAAGCGGCATCTGGCTTTTCTGAAAACGACATTGGCATGGACGCGAGCGACTGCAAAGAAATAAATGTTTGCGACATCGAACAATCTGCTGCGAAAATCGGCATGAGCCCTAAAAAGCACCCAGTTTTTTCACTCTCGGCGACAAAAATGTCGCATTCAAATCTTGCGTCTAGAGGAGCAAGGAATGCCACCAATGCGCATTGTCATGTTCAGTTTGCAATTTGCGACATACTTTGCTGCGGCGAACGTGTCGGAAACAGACTACGCGGAACGGGGTGGCACCGGCCCGTCGTGATGAGTAGCCGGAAAATGAAAAAGGGCATTTCGCCATCATGGTCGAAATGCCCTTTTCATGCGTCATTCACATTTGTTCGACACGGAGGATTGCCCTCGGTCGCTACGGGTGTCCGATCCGTCATTTGGCCGGCGTATCCTTGTCGGCCATGTCTTCGGCCATGTCGATGGTCGGAAAGCCGATGTCCTTGAGCGTATCATAGGAAAGGCTTTCGAGAACGCGCTCGGCGCGGTGACGCTGCCAGGATGCGACGGCGCGAGCGCGCAGGCCCGCAAGGCCAGCCACAAAGGACGAATGCCTTGGATCGGGTGTATGTTCTAGACTGAAGAATGCCATGTTCTGGTTTCCTTTTGATTGGGAGGCTTCAAAAGGTCGCGACCATGAAAGAGTAATGCCGCACGGCCATTCATCATTCAAGCGAATATAATTGATCTCATGCATCAAATATCATGATGCTTCGTGAGGCTCGAAACATCTTTGTCAGGTCCTCGAAAGTAGAGAAACAGCTTGGCTCCCCACCCGTTTTCCTTAGAATTTTTTGGTTGTTTTTAAGGCTAAGCCGGTGGCGGGGTGCTCCGCATCGTTTGAGCATCCTGGTTGAAATTCGCAGTTAAGGCTCGGAAAACCGGCCTTTGTTTTTGGATAAACCGCGATGTTGAACGCATGACCGGTATGCCCGGCAAGCCGGTCATGCGTGTCGGCGACGGGTAGATCAATCCTCTTCCTGGAAAACCGCTTCGCGTTTGGCTTTGACGGCCGGCAGGAACACGACGACCAGGACTGCGAGCGCCATCAACAGCAGGAAGGCGCTGATCGGTCGTGTGACGAACGTCATCGGATCGCCGCGCGACAGGATCATCGCCCGGCGCAGGTTTTCCTCCAAAAGCGGCCCGAGAACGAAGCCGAGCAGCAGCGGCGCCGGCTCGCAGCGCAGCTTGACCAGCAGGTAGCCTGCGATGCCGAAGAAGGCCACGGCGTAGAGGTCGTAGACGTTGGAATTGACGCTGTAGACCCCGATCGAGCAGAAGGCCATGATGATCGGGAAAAGAACGTAGTAGGGGATGGTGAGCAGCTTCACCCAAAGCCCGATAAGGGGCAGGTTGAGCACGACCAGCATCAGGTTGCCGATCCACATCGAGGCGATGATGCCCCAGAACAGCGCCGGCTGCTCGATAGCCACATTCGGGCCGGGCACGATCCCTTGAATGATCATCGCGCCGACCATCAGCGCCATGACCGGATTGGCCGGGATGCCAAGGGTCAGAAGCGGAATGAACGATGTCTGCGCACCGGCATTGTTGGCCGATTCCGGTCCGGCGACGCCGGCGATCGCGCCGCGGCCGAATTCCTCCGGCGTCGCCGAAAGCCGCTTCTCGACGGTATAGGAGGCAAAGGCTGCAAGGATGGCGCCGCCGCCCGGCAGGATGCCAAGCGCCGAACCGATGAGGGTACCGCGTAGGACCGGTGCGAACATCTGCCTGAAATCGTCGCGCGTCGGCAAAAGGCCGCTGACCTTGGCCATCAGCACCGTGCGGGTCTTCTCGCCCTCGAGATTGCGCAGGATTTCGGCGACGCCGAAGACGCCGACGGCGACTGCGACGAAGTTCAATCCGTCGGCATATTCGCGGATGCCGAGGGTGAAGCGCGGCGTGCCGGTATAGATGTCCGTGCCGACGAGGCCGAGCAGCAGGCCGAGCGCCACCATGGCCAGCGCCTTGACGATGGAGCCATGCGCGAGCGCGATCGACGAGACCAGGCCGACGACCATCAGCGAGAAATATTCGGCGGCCCCGAATTGAAGCGCGATGCCGGTGAGTGGAATGGCGAAGATCGCCACCAGGAAAGTCGAGACGGTCCCGGCGAAGAACGAGCCGAGGGCGGCGATCGACAATGCTGCGCCGGCCCGACCCTTGCGGGCCATCTGGTAGCCGTCGATGGCGGTGACGGCGGAGGAGGATTCACCCGGCATATTGATCAGGATCGCCGTGGTCGAGCCGCCGTATTGGGCGCCGTAGTAGATGCCGGCAAGCATGATCAGCGAGGAGACGGGCTCCAGTTGGAAGGTGATCGGCAAAAGCATGGCGATCGTCGCCGTGGCGCCGATGCCGGGCAGAACGCCGATCAGCGTACCGAGCAGCACGCCAATCAGGCAGAACAGGAGGTTTTCGGGCGAACCTGCGGTGGAGAAGCCGAGTGCGAGATTACTGAAAAGGTCCATGACGATGTCCTAGAATCTGACCCAGGGGCCGAAGCGCTGGAAGGGCAGGCCGAGCGCGTAACTGAACACGCCGACCGAAAAGAAGGTCAGCGCGATCGAGAGCACGATCGCGGTCAGCGGCTTCATGCGGTGGGAGGCGAAGCAGGCGATCAGCGTGGTGAAGAACAACGAGGGCACGAAGCCGAGGCCGCGCACTGTCAGCCCGAAAAAGATCGGTGCGGGCAGGATGAACATCATGCCGCGCCAGGCGATCGGACCGAATGGTTCGCCGTGCACGCGCGCCGCCTGGATCAGGATGACGAAACCAAGAAGGGTCAGGATAACGGCGAGGATCAGCGGAAAATAGCCGGGCCCCATTCTCAGCCCCGTGCCGAGCTCAAGACCGAGGCATTGATAGGCGAAGAAGCCGCCGGTGCCGATAAAGAGCGCGCCGCACAGCGTATTGGTCGTGTCGAAGGATAAGGGTTTCATAGTGCCTCCGTGAAATCGGCCCAGTCGTCAACGTTCATCATCTCTTGAAAGGATAGCGAAGGGAAGAGAGGTGAACGGGCGCCTTCCCCCGAGAGAGGAGAAAGGCGCAGGACGTGCCAAGCCCTTGTCATGACGGGAACAAGGATCAGTCGGCGTATTGGCCGGCTGCTTCGATGACCGGCTTCCAGCGGGCGATCTCGCCTTCGAGCTTGGCCTTCAGGGCTGCCGGCGTCGCGTCGGCTTCCGAGGACGGGACGGTACCGAGCTCGGCGAAGCGGGCAACGACGTTCGGATCCTTCAACGCGACCTGTAGCGCCTTCGACAGACGTTCGACCACTTCCGCCGGCGTGCCCTTCGGCGCATAGACGCCATGCCAGATGCCGACCTGGAATTCCGGCAGGCCGCCTTCGGCTGCTGTCGGGACGTCCGGGAGGACGGGCAGGCGCGCCGGCGAGGTGACGGCATAGGCCTTGATCGTACCGCCGAGGATCTGCTTGGTCGTGTTGGTGGTCTGGTCGCACATGATATCGACCTGGCCGCCGAGCAGATCGGTCATCGCCGGGCCGGTGCCCTTGTAGGGGACGGTAACGAGCGGCGTTTCAATGGCGCTCATGAACATCATGCCGCAGAGATGCGAGGCGGCACCGATGCCGGCATTGGCGACGGTCACCTTGTCCTTGTTGGCCTTGACGTAGTCGATCAGGCCCTTGAGATCGGTCGGCTCGAAATCCTTGCGAGCGACGATGGTCATCGGCACCTCGGTGACGAGGCCGACATATTCGAACGCGTTCAGCGTGTCATAGGCGAGCTTGCGATAAAGCGTGGCGCTGGTCGCCATGCCGATATGGTGCAGGAGCAGGGTGTAGCCGTCCGGATCGGACTGTGCCACCCGGCCGGCACCGAGCGTTCCGCCAGCGCCGCCGACGTTTTCGACGATGATCTGCTGACCGAGATCCCTCGACATGGATTCGGCGACGAGACGGGCGACCGTATCTGTCGGTCCGCCAGCCGAGAAAGGGACGACCATGGTGATCGTGCGCTCGGGATAGGTCTGGGCATGTGCAGAAACGGAAATGAGCGAGACGGCAGCAAGAGCCGTCATGCCAAGCATGGCTTTGAAGATTTTCATCGAAGTCCTCCCGGATGAATATGTGGCCAGTTGGCGCAGCTCCTCCCGCGCCGATCCTGGATGCATCATTTGCGACCGATATCAAAAAGAGAGCAACGGTTTTGCCGATGCGTTCGTTCCTTTTTCTCAATGTGTGCGGTGCATCATGGGTGAGATCAGAAACAACTGGCGTTTTGGATGGGTGGATTTCCACCCAATTGCGCTCAGGCGACGTAATCGTCATCCGTGATCGGTATCTTCTTGTCGAGACCGTATCGCTGCATCTTCTCGTAAAGCGTCTTTCGCGAGATGCCGAGCTGCTCATATACCGGCCGCAAGCTGCCGCCGTTGGCCGCAAGCGCGCCAGCGATGATGCTGCGTTCGTATGCAGCCACCTTGTCGGCCAATTTTAGCCGCACCGCAGGAACCGACGTCTCGTCCGGTTTCGGGTCGAGCCCCAGTACGAGCCGATCGGCGGCATTTCGCAGCTCGCGGACATTGCCCGGCCATGAGCGCTCGGCGATCTCGGTCATCATTTCAGGCAGTACGTCGACGTCGCTGCGCATATAGCGTGCCGCCGCCTCGCGCACGAGTTGGAGAAAGAGGAGCGGGATGTCGGCCTTACGCTGCGTGAGCGACGGCACGTGCAGCGTCGCGACGTTTAGCCGGTAGAGCAGGTCGGCGCGAAAGCGACCGGCGGCAACCTCCGCCTCGAGATCGACCTTGCTGGTGGCGATGAAGCGAACGTCGAGCGGCACAGGCTCGTTCGACCCGAGGCGGGTGATGACCCGCTCTTGCAGCACCCGCAGAAACTTCGCCTGCAGGTCGAACGGCATGGAGCCGATCTCATCGAGCAGGATGGTGCCGCCGCGGCCATGTTCGAACTTGCCGTAACGCGGGCGAAGCGCGCCGGGAAAGGCGCCGGCCTCATGGCCGAAGAGTTCGCTTTCGATCAGGTTTTCCGGCAAGGCCGCGCAGTTTATTGCGATCAGCGGCCGGTCGGCGCGGGCGCTGATATCGTGCAAAGCGCGCGCGACCACCTCCTTGCCGACTCCGGTCTCGCCGATGATCAGCGTATCGGCGTCGGTGGCGCCGATGGCACGCAGCCGGTAACGCAGATCGACCATCGCCTGGGTCCGGCCAGGAAGTCTTGCCTCGATGTCATCGCGCTTGCCAGCTACCGCCCGCAGGCGGCGGTTTTCCAGAACGAGGCTGCGCCGGTCCATGGCACGGCGGGCGATGGCTGCCAGATGCTGGGCGGTAAAGGGCTTTTCGATGAAATCGTAGACGCCTTCGCGCATCGCCTTGACGGCCAGCTGCACATCGCCATGGCCGGTGACCAGGATCACCGGGATTTCCGCATCCACCTCGCGGACGCGCTGCAAAAGGGTCATGCCGTCCATGCCCTGCATGCGGATGTCACTGACGACCACACCGGAAAAACTGTAGCCGATCAGCTCCAACACATCCTCGGCGCTGGAAAATGTGTCGACGTCAAGCCCGAACAGACCAAGCGCCTGCGCGGTGGAATGGCGCATTTCCTCTTCGTCGTCGACCAGAAGGACGCGTGTTTCACTCATTCGGCCGCCTCCTGCGCCACCGTGGCGGCTTCCAGTTCGATGCGAAACAGGGCGCCACCCTCGGTATGGTTCGAGACGGACAGGCTGCCGCCGAAATCCTTGATAATGTTGTAGGAGATGGAGAGGCCAAGGCCGAGCCCCCTGCCGACGCCCTTGGTGGTGAAGAAAGGGTCGAAGATGCGCTCGGCGATCGCTGCTGGCACACCGGGGCCGTGATCCCTGATCGTCAGGATGACCTTGCCGTCGAGATGTTCCGCTGAAACGTGAATGCGTCGGTCGGACAAGCCTTCTACTGCATCCGCTGCGTTGGTGACGATATTGACGAGGACCTGCTGCAGTCGCACGAAGCCCGCCTTCACTAGCGGCGCATCACTGAGATCGATCTGCAGATCGGCATCGGCTGTTTTCAAGCGCGCGGCGACGATTTCGAACGTGTCGGCCATGACGGCATCCAATGCCACCCGCCCGAGTTTCTCATTCGGCTTACGGGCGAAATTGCGCAAGTGGCGGCTGATCGAGGCCATGCGGTCGATCAAGCCGGAAATGCGCCGGACATTGTCGCGGGCTTCGTCCACACGCGCGAGGTCGATCAGCATTGCGGCGCTGTCGGCGTAGGTCTTGGCAGCAGCCAGCGGCTGATTGAGTTCATGGCTCAGTGCTGCCGACATCTGGCCCAATCCGGCGAGCTTGCCCGCCTGGATGAGATCGGCTTGCGTCTTGCGCAGTTCCTGCTCGGTCAGTCGCCGCTCGGCAATCTCCTCCTCGATGCGCCGGTTGACGAGGGCGAGATCGGCAGTGCGCTCTTCGACCCGGTGCTCCAACTCGTTGTGCGCTTCAAGTTGCATGCGCATGCGCTCCTCCAGCCGGGCTCGCCGCTGAAGGAAAATGGCGAGCGCCAGGCCTGCAAGGCAGAGGAACAGCACGATGGCGACGATGGTGGTGCGCGCCTGGGCGCGCGCGGAGGCCGTGTCCATCAGGACGTTCACCGTCCAGTCAGCTTCCGGCATATATTGCGACAGCACCAGATATTCCCGCCCGCCGGGGTCGTTCGTGGTCATCAGCTGGTGGCCTTCCAGGCCGCTGCGCTTGATCGGAAGTGGCTTGAGCTCAGCCTCGGCATAGCGCCGCGACGCCTGCGTCCTTTGCAGGCGTTCGGCGTTCAGAGGCAGGATGCTGGAATAGAGCCATTCCGGGCTGCCGGTCATGAAGATGATGCCTTCGGGGTCGGAGACGAAGATCTTGTATTCGCCGTCGCGCCAGGAGGTCTCGATGGAATCGATATCGACCTTGAAGACGATGACGCCGCTGATTCGGCCGTCGACGTTTATCGGCGAGGCGAAGTAATAGCCGCGTTTCAGGGAGGTCGTTCCGAGCGCGTAAAACCGCGACTGGTCTCCCTTGGCTGCTTCCTGGAAATAAGGCCGGTAGCTGAAATTCTGGCCAACGAAGCTTGTCGGCTGCTCGTAGTTGCTGGCGGCAATGGTGCTGCCATCCATCGTCATGACGTAGATGTCGGAGGATTCGAGCAACGTGTTGATCTCTCTCAGGTAGAGGTTCGCCGCCTCTCGCAGGGAGTTGTCGTTCGGATGCGCAACCAGGTCCTTGATGCCGTCATGATCGGCGATCAGCGCCGGCAGCGGTTCGTAGCGGCTGAGATGTCCGCTCAATGCCGAGACCGCCAGACGCAAGGCCGAGCCAGCCTGAAGCGATGCTTCATTCATATAGCTTCGTGTCGCCAGCGCTCCGCCCTGGAAAATCACGGCGTAGAGAAGGGCGGGAATCAGGCAAATCGCCAGGACAAGGCGGTATCTAACGGACTGCAAGGCTCCTCCCTCATTCCCCCGGCGGCCTTCGCGCAGCCAAGAGGAAGAGTTTAGAGGTCAATGCCATTGTTTCCAAGAGCCGTCGTGGCGGGGCTCCGCTTGTGCGTCATCGGGCTCGACCTGGCGAGCCCGATGCGAATGCGTGCTGTTCACCGCTTTTTATCAGGGCCGCTCACGCTCGATAACGGTGCCGTGGGCGAAGCCGAGATCCTGCCGCAGGCTGGCTGGCAAGGTGGCGATCTCGCGCTCAGCGGTTCTGCGCGTTTCTTCGATCTTGCGAGCGTGGTGCCTCTCGCTGACCTGACGAATAAGGGGCGCAAACATTTGGCGCATTGCGAATGTAAAACTGCCGGCGCGTAGGCTGACGGCATTCTTCCGGCTTGTCGTCGTGTCGTGTTGCAGGGACATGGGAAGCTCCTTTCATCACGTCTTCGATGTTTGCAACTTGACTATCGCGCTCCGATGAGGTTCAATCAAACGAAATGAAGTGATGGTATCATTCAGAATATCTGATCTACGAGGTTTACCATGAACATGATGCTGCGGCATGTCCTTCCGCTTCTCGAATTGGACATCCTGAAAACCTTCGTCGCCATTGCCGAGACCGGGAACTTCACCACGGCTGCCGAGACTGTCTACCGGACGCCGTCGGCCGTCTCGATGCAGATCAAGAAACTCGAGGAAATGCTTGGCTGCGTTCTGTTTTTGCGCGACGCCCGGTCCGTATCGCTGACGCCGAAGGGCGAGGTGCTGCTCGGCTTTGCCCGGCGCATGCTGGCGCTCAACAACGAGACGGTCTCGCGCTTCCTGCTGCCGGACATGAACGGCGTCGTGAGGGTCGGCGCGCCCGAAGATATCGGCGAGCGTATCCTGCCGGAAGTACTGAAGCGCTTTGCCGAATCCTATCCGAACGTCACCGTCGACGTGACCATCGGCAACAGCAGCGCCCTACGCAAGCGTGTCGACGAACATCGGATGGATGTCGCCCTCTTCAACAGCATGGCCGGTGAAAATACCGGCGGCGGTGAAATCCTCGTGTCCGAGAAGCTCGTCTGGGCCGGAACGAAATGCGGTACCGCACATACGCGCGAACCGTTGCCGATCTCCATGTGGGAGGACGGTTGCGTCTGGCGAGCCGATGCAGTGGAACAACTCTCAAGAGCCGGACGCAAGTTCCGTGTCGCCTTCCTGAGCGCCCATACGACCGGCCAGCGCGCCGCAATCCAGGCGGATCTCGCGATTGCGCCGCTGCCGCGTTATCTGGTGCAGGGCGATCTAGTCGCGCTCGGCGATGCGGAGGGCCTTCCGGAATTGGGCCATTACAATATCGGCCTGCAGGTGATCGACAACGCGTCGGCACCGGTCTTGGCTGTCGCCGAGCACGTTCGCACCGCCTTCATCGGTCTGCAATAGTTCAGACAAGGGCGGCGCTCGCAGGATCTCATGCGTACAGGCTTGTCCGCACGCGTTGAGAGGGGTCTTTTGGGCGCTCCCTAACGCGCCATGTCCGACGAGATGGTCATCTGGCTCATGAAAAGACTGAGGGCCTTTTGTGCTGCACGGGATGGCGGTTCGGATCGATGCCACTCCGGGAAATGACCGTCTATCGCCATACGTGCCAAACCGTATACGAGCGCGCGGGCGGCAAGCACCAGATGATCAAAGTCGATATTGCGGGCAAGCTTCCCGTGTTGCTGCGCTTGGGCAAGGAGATCGACCATGCTCCGGCGAATGGCTTCGTTCTGATTGCGAAGGCTGTCCGATGCCTCGAAATCGATTAGGCTGCGGGAGCTGATGATTTGGAAATGTGTGGGATTAGCGATCGCCCATTGCAAATAGCCGTGTCCGATTGCCTCGAAGGCCGCGAGCGGATCCGCGCTATCGACGGTTGACCGGGCCTTCCCGACAGCCTCTGTCAACCGATCCATCGCCTGTTCAGCGACTGCGGTCAACAATGCCGTTTTCGACCGAAAATGCCGGAACGGGGCGCCTGGCGAAACGCCGGCCCGTTTCGCTGCCTCACGTACAGACACATGCTCGACGCCACGTTCCTGGATGATCTCCACGGTTGCGATGATGAGCGCCTCGACCAGATTGCCGTGGTGGTAACGCTTGGAATGGTCGGGACCATTGCTGCTTGAACTCTTGGCCATGCGGGAGCGATATCACAATATCGTTATGTAATCACCGATTATTTTCTTGCTTGCACAGGTCCGTCATGTAATCGTCGATTACATACCAACGGAGGTTCCCATGTTTCGTTCAGTCGCACTTACCACCTTTGCCCTCATCGCAGCATCATTCACGCCGATCCAGGCTCAGGATCGGCCCACGCTCGAAATCGTCTGGCCCAACAAGGGCTCCGTCATTGAGCTCGCAGGCGATCCGGAGAGGGCCATAGGGGTCGTCGTAAGGAGCAACTTCACATTGCTTCCCGCGGGGCAGTGCGGCAAAAACAGACAATGCGGTCATGTGCATATGAAGATCGATCCCGATGGCGACACCTGCAATATTCCCGGGAAGCCATACAACAGCATGAACAGCGATTTCGGCGGTAGTCTCATCATGGCTCACTTTGGCCATTGCCCAAACGCCGCGGGCACGCACGTCATCGGGATACTCCTCGCCGACGATCATCATCGCCCCGTTCTCGTGGACGGAAAACCGGTGAGCGCTTTGGTGACCGTGACAACGAAGGAGAGGTGACTAGACGCTGTGCGAGCGGACGACGGCGTCTATGCAGTTGGACTCGTCCGTTGCCCGGCAAAACCTGTCTTCAGCCAGCGCTGCACCCTGATCTCGTCGTCATCCATCCAGCGCGTCAGCGTTTCGCTCCTGCTCGGCCGCATTTGCAGGAGGCCGGCGAGTTCACCACTCTCGAAATCCTCGAAAACCTGCGGATGAATATAGGATGACCGACAGACCGCGCGGGTATTGACTAAGCGTGCCGCGATAGCGTCGATAACATCGTTGATCTGCCGCTTTTGCTGCCGCTGGCTCGGGCCAGGTTCAATGGCCGCCAATGCCGTCGCTGCCATACAGGTCGCGCCCCACGTGCGGAACTGGCGTGAGGAGAAGTCGGCGTCACAGGCCTCACGGATATAGGCATTGACGTCCTGGGAGCGGATCGGACGGCGATTGCCGTCCTCGTCGAGATACTGGAACAACTGTTGGCCCGGCAATTCCTGCAGCATGCGGATCGCCTTGGTGATCCGCCGGTCGTTGTAGCTGAGGCGCCACTCCTTGCCCGACTTGCCCTTGAAATTGAAATGAACGCTGGAGCCTTCAGTCTTCACATGACGGTTGCGCAGTGTCGTCAGTCCGTAGGAACCGTTTTCTTCGGCATAACTGGTATTGCCGACACGGATATAAAGATTGTCCAGGAGCCAGACGACCGTCGCCAGGGCCTTGTCCATACCCGGTTTTCTAAGGCGCAGGTCGGTGTCGACCTTTTCGCGGATGTTCGGCAGCCTGGCGGCGAAGTCCGGCAGCAGGGCGAATTTGGCCTTGTCGCGCTCGGCCGACCATTCGGGATGATAGCGATACTGCTTGCGGCCCTTGGCGTCGCGTCCGGTTGCCTGCAGATGCGAGTTCGGATCGGGAGAGATCAGCACATCGGTATAGGCGGGCGGGATGGCAAGGGCGGCGATCCGGTCGAGCTCCGCCCGGTCGGTAATCCGCCGGCCGCCGGCATCGAAGTACAGGAAAGCGCGTTTGCCCGGTCTGCGGGTTATGCCGCCGTCGAGATCGGCGCGATAGACGAGATCCGTCGATCGCGGTGCTAACGCATCGGCTTCTTGCGCGCTTGGTTTTCCGGTGTGACAGGGTGTCTGATCCACAGTGACGCCAGAACGCCGCCGTGATCATTTGGTTCCAGTCGTGAACCTGGTCCCGCGTTATTCGCGGCTGCGGCGCCGGCGTCTGCCACCGTCACCGCCGCCATCGTCGGCAAGCATCTTGCGCTCCGGCAGTGTGACCACCTGAGCCAGTTTCGGGAAGGAATCGACCTTGTTCGGTAGCGCCATCGCGTAGACGAAATGCTCCTGAAATTTCGATTCAAGCGCCGTCTCTATCTTCTCGATTTTCTTGATGGTTTCCTCGATCTCGCGGCGATGATCGCGGTTGAGCAGCGCCATCAGTGCACCAGTGCCGGCCGCGTTGCCGACGGGCTTGACCTCGGAAAGATCGCAGTCGGGAATGAGGCCGAGAACCATTGCATATTTGGGATCGATGAAGGAGCCGAAGGCGCCGGCAAAGCGGATCGTGTCGACATGGTCGATTTCAAGCTTTTCCATCAAAAGCTTGATGCCGGCGTAGAGCGCTGCCTTGGCAAGCTGGATGGCGCGCACGTCGTTCTGCGTCACCGTGATGCGCTGGTCGCCCTCATGGAGCAGATAGGAGAACGTGCGGCCGTTCTGGATGATGCGCGGGCTTTTTTCCGCCATCGCGCCATCGACCACGCCGTCCTCCGAAATGATCCCCGAGAGATACATCTCCGCAACGACCTCGATGATTGCCGAACCGCAAATGCCGGTGACGCCGACTGAGGCGGCCGCTTCCGCAAAACCCTCCTCGTCGGACCATTTGTCGACGCCGATAACGCGGAATTTCGGCTCCAGCGTTTGCGGATCGATGCGCACGCGCTCGATCGCTCCCGGTGCCGCGCGCTGGCCTGAGGAAATCTCAGCGCCCTCGAAGGCCGGACCGGTGGGCGAGGAGGCAGCAACGACGCGGTCTTTGTTGCCCAGCACGATTTCGGCATTGGTGCCGACATCGACCAAAAGCATCATCCGCTCCTGGCGATAAGGCCCTTCGGCAAGCGTGGCACCGGCTGCGTCGGCGCCGACATGGCCTGCGATGCAGGGCAGCATATAGAGACGGGCGCCGCGGTTGACGTCGATGTCGATCTCATGCGCCCAATATTGCAGCGCGCCTGACACGGCGAGCGCGAACGGCGCCTGACCGAGTTCCGTCGGATCGATGCCGAGGAACAGATGGTGCATAATCGGGTTGCCGACAAAGACCATGTCGAGAACGTCGTGGCGGTCGACTTCACCCTCCTCGCAGACTTTGCCGATCAGCGAATTGACGGCGCCGCGCACCGCCTTGGTCATCGCCTCGCGCCCATCCGGGTTCATCATCACATAGGAGACGCGGCTCATCAGGTCTTCGCCGAAGCGAATCTGCGGGTTAGACGTGCCGGACGAGGCGACGATGCGGCCGGAGAGCAGCGAGACCAGATGCATGGCAATCGTCGTCGAGCCTATATCGCAGGCAATGCCGTAGGCCTCGTTCTTCAGGCCGGGCCAGAGGCCGACGATGAAGGGGCGCGAGGAATCCATGTCGCGATGGATCGCAGCGGTGACGCCCCAATTGCCCTTGCGAAGAACCCCTTGAACCTGCGGAATCAAATGTGGTGCGATCAACAGGTCCTTCCAGCCCCAGTCTCTTTCCAGCATGACTTTCAGGCGATCGAGATCGCCGAGCGGCTTGTGCATGTCGGGCTCGTCCACCTCGACATAGCAGAGCTGGACCGCGGCATTGCGCTCAATCACCCGGTCGGTCGCAGCCTTGCGCACCACCTGCGCATTGATGACCGTGTCCTGCGGCACGTCGATGACGAGATCGCCGAGGACCTGCGAGGAGCAGGAGAGGCGGCGACCATCCGGCAGGCCGCGAATGCTCTCGTAGCGCTCTTCCTTTGGCCCCTTGACGGAAATGTTTTCGAGCGAGGAGACGATCTTGTGCTTTGCGAAACTGCCTTCCTGAACCGACACCTGACAGCGCCCGCAGGTGGCACGACCGCCGCAGACGCTTTCGACGTAGACCCCGAGAGAACGCGCCGCATCGAGGATCGGCGTGCCGACGGGAAAACGGCCGCGTTTGCCGGAGGGCATGAACAGGACGAGGGGATCGCTTTTGTTTTCCTGGGCCGACACGGTCAAATCATTCCTATTTGCTCAAGCGCAGCACGTTGGCGCGGACCCGCTCGCCATATGGTTTCATCGCCGCCACTGCAACGCGGTCGGAAGCGCCGGCCAGGCCGGCGCTGGTTCCCATCGCAAAGCCCGCAGCCGCATCGATGCCTTCCTTGACGAGCGCCACATTCACAGCAGAGACGCTTTCCATAGCGGCCGCCAGTTTCTCGGTCACCATTCGCCCCATCTCGCTCGAACCGCCGAACGCGCCGGAGAAAGCAAAATCCTGCACGCGGCTGGACATTACGAGGGGTGCCAGGAACCACAGGACGGCGAATTCTTCGATGAGGTCGGCATTCACGGGCTTGTCTCTTTCCGGACGGTCATTCCGCCCTTGCGTTTCCGCCGGCGCGCCCGGCGCGTCCGCCACGGCGGCCGCCGCCGGCACCTGCCGGGGATGCTGCGGCGGCAACAGCGCCACCTTCAGCCGGCTTGTGATCACGATAGGTCATGATCCAGTTGCCGCAGTTCGGATCGGTGCCGTTCAGGACGTTGGCCGCGCGAACGGCTTCCATCTCCTGCGGACGGCACGGGTTCATGATCGCCGACGTCATGCCCGCACCGATAACCATGGGGATGAAGCCGGCATTGATGCCATGGCGATGCGGCAGGCCGAACGAGATATTCGACAGGCCGCAGGTGGTGTTGACCTTCAATTCGTTGCGCAGGCGGTGCAGCAGCGCGAAGACTTGGCGACCGGCATCGCCGAGAGCGCCGATCGGCATGACGAGAGGATCGACTACGATGTCGTGCGGCTTGATACCATAGTCCATGGCCCGTTCGACAATTTTCTTCGCAACTGCGAAGCGAACGTCCGGATCCATGGAAATACCGGTCTCGTCGTTCGAGATCGCAACGACCGGAACATCGTATTTCTTGACGAGCGGCAGGATGGCTTCGAGCTTTTCCTCTTCGCCGGTGACGGAGTTGACCAGTGGCCGGCCCTTGGCGACACGCAGGCCGGCTTCAATTGCGGCGGTGACGGAGCTGTCGATCGACAGCGGCACGTCGACGAGCCCCTGCACGATTTCCAGCGTCTTGACGAGCAAGCCCGGTTCGGTCTCGTTCGGATTGACGGAGGTGACGCCGGCATTGACGTCGAGCATCGTGGCGCCCGCGGCCACCTGTTCCAGCGCGTCCCTGATGACGGTCTCGAAATTGCCGACGATCATCTCGGCGGCGAGCTTCTTGCGACCGGTGGGGTTGATGCGTTCGCCGATGACGCAGAATGGCTGGTCGAAGCCGATGATGATTTCGCGGGTGGCGGAGGCAACGATGGTGCGGGTCATACTGGTCCTCTGGGTCGGTAGGCGCGTCCTCTAGTACAGCGCCGGAATGGATTGCGATAGGCGCGGATGTCGCGACGCCTTGGGTTGTTCACTGGCATTGTCAATGCGGATGATGTGCGGCGATGTCGGCCATCTCTTCCTGATTTTCCGTCTTGCCGTCCTTCAGTTGCTCCAACCGCTGGGCGACCATGCTGTCACCCGGATTTTCCTCGCGCTTCCACGGCGTGCGGCCCTTCAGCACGCCCGACTCATGGACGATCTCGGCGACATATTCCTCCTGCCGGTAGGCCATCACATGCACTCCGGAGACGCCCTTGATCTCCTTCACCTCGTTGATGATGTCGATGCAGAGCTGCTTGCCTTCCTTCTTCTGGTCCTGCGCGCCTTCCAGCCGCTTGATCACGGCGTCGGGAATATGGATGCCCGGCACGTTGTTGCGGATCCAGTTGGCGGTCTTTGCCGAGGCAAGCGGGCCGACGCCGACGAGGATGAAGCATTTCTCATCGAAGCCGAGGTCGCGCACCTTGTTCATGTAGTCGCGGAACATCGGCACGTCGAAGCAGTATTGGCTCTGGACGAACTGGGCGCCGGCCTCGATCTTCTTGCCAAGACGGTAAGGACGGAAATCATATGGCGGTGCGAACGGATTGATTGCCGCGCCGAGGAAAACCTGCGGCGGGGTTGTCAGCTTGCGGCCGGAAAGGAATTTGCCATTGTCGCGCATGACGCGTACGGTTTCGAGCAGCGACATGCAGTCGAGGTCAAAAACGGGTTTCGCGCCCGGCTGGTCGCCGGCCTGCACGCCGTCGCCTGTCAGGCACATGATGTTGGTGACGCCCATGGCGGCTGCGCCGAGAACGTCGCCTTGGATGGCGATGCGGTTCTTGTCGCGGCAGGCGATCTGCATGATCGGTGCATAGCCCATGCGGGTCAGAAGCGCGCAGATGCCGACCGACGACATATGGCAGTTGGCACCGGAGGCATCGACCGCGTTGATGCCGTCGACCCAGCCTTCGAAGATCGCGGCGCGTTCGTAGACGTCTTCCGGATTGGCGCTGTCGGGCGGGTTCAGTTCGGCCGTGACGGCGAATTCGCCGCGGCGCAGAACACGCTCCAGGCGCCCGCGCGAGGAGTGGCCGGGCAGGGGATCGAGCGGCAGGTGGCGGCCGAGCGGGTTTTCATCGATATGGGCCATGCGTCATGCGTCCTTGCTTGCGGCGGCAGCCGCGGCTGCTTCACGCGCTTCGGCGGCCTGGGCGGTGACACGCAGCCAGGAGGAGGTTTCCCTGAGCGACTGGTTGACGGGTTTCTGCACGTTCATGATCGCGTCGCCCCTCACCATGTTGCGCGAGCCTTCCCAGGCCTTCACCCAGACACAGGGCATGTCCGGCTCCACTTCGCAGTTGCCATTGGCGCGGACGCCGCCGCAGGGGCCGTTGCGCAACTGTTTCGGGCAGTTCATCGGGCAGGACATGCCGGTCGACGACAAAACGCACTGGCCGCACATGCGACAGTCGAAGAGCAGGCCCTTGACGTTGCGCTCGACGAAGGTGATCGGGGTTTCTACCCGGTCATAGCCGAGCGCCTTCCACAGAGGGTGGAGAAGCAGGAACATGTCGGCGAAACGGCTGTAGAACCATTCGAGGAAACGCGA
The DNA here is from genome assembly GCF_964254145.1 of Pararhizobium sp. LjRoot235. Taxonomy (NCBI): domain Bacteria; kingdom Pseudomonadati; phylum Pseudomonadota; class Alphaproteobacteria; order Hyphomicrobiales; family Rhizobiaceae; genus Pararhizobium; species Pararhizobium sp. LjRoot235. The sequence continues at coordinate 1,998,900 of NZ_CAXUSP020000001.1, forward strand.
ATGGCGCACCGCCCAGAGGCGGATCGTGTAGCTGCGGCGAGCGCGACGATTGGGCGAGACGCCGGAGGGGGTATAAGCGCCGGTCGCGGCCTTCTTGGCGGGAGCGGCATTGCCGGGTTTTGGATCAGCCATTGTCTTTACCACCGGATTTGACGAGAGCGACGAGACGCTCCTTGTCGTAGGCTGCTTCGAGCTCTGCGGCCGCCTTGTCGGCTTCCGCTTCCAGATCGTCGGAGACCGGGACCGGATCGGCCTTGCGCCATTCGGCGAGATAATCGCCGCTGTCGGCAGCACCGGTGCGCATGGCGCACATGTCGATCGCTTCGGTAAAGCGCAGGGTGAGTTCGCGTTTGGCGCTCTTGCGTCCCTGCTTGATGATGACCTGTGCGGGAATGTCACGCCAGTAAACGATAATGCGATCTGCCATATGCCCGAAATCTCCTCTTGGCCGACAATGCGCATCTCTGCGCCTCATGGCTCACCTTGGCACGACGCGCGTCATGCTTAAAAGCGACCCCGTGCTCCTGCCGAAGATATAACTACCAGATGCCGCGCGTGAACCCATTCCAGAGCCATGTCCAGACCGGCGGATGGTACCATTGGCGGGAAGTGCCGTTTGCGGGCAAGGGCTTGAGCGTGCCGGAGAGGGCGTCTTCGATCGCACGGATCACGATATCCGTGGAGGCTGCAGTCTGCAGCAGCGGGTAGGTGTGCAACGTGTCGCTTTTCGACGGCTTCACGCGCGACTGATAGAGAATGTCGCCGGTATCGACGCCTGTATCAACCAGATGCACGGTCGCACCGAAATTCTCCTCGTCGTTCTCGACTAGCGCCCAGTATCCACCCATCAGGCCGCGATATTGCGGGTTGATGCCGGCATGGAAATTGATAACGGGGCAGGGCATGGCCGCCAGCGTCGAAGCCGAGAGCATGCGGCAGCTGACGAGGAAAACGACAGCGGGACCGATTCGCCGGATGTGGTCGATCGCCGCCGTGCTGTTGATCGATTCGATCTCGGCGACCGGGACCGTTGGATCGACCGCGTCGCTGGCGCCAAAATCGCGCACGATGTCTTCGGCGCGTTGCTCGGTAAACCGTTTTCCAAATTTCGACACCACCATCGTCGCGAACTGGCCAGCAGCGGTCACCCAGCCAAGTTTGCGGGCGCGGCGCTTCAGGAACAGTGCCTTTGATTCGGGCTGTTCGATGAGAACCGTGACATTGGCAAAGCGGGCGTTGAGCGCATTGATCAGGACCTGCGGGTTTCGTCCACCCGCCGTCACGATCGCAATCGTTTTGTCTGGTACCGTTTCCATCGTCGCAATTGTCAGACGATGAACGTCAGAACCGCGCCGGCAGCGGCGACGACGGCGCCGGCCACCACCAGCGACGCGACGCCGATCAGGGCGCCGGCAACGAGCCCGAGGCCATCCCGCTCCATGTGGGCGAAGCCGATGACGGCCAGCGCGAAGGCGGGAAGCCAGTTGCCGAAGGGAATGGGCAGGAAGATCACGACAGCGAGGATCAAGGCCAGCAGGCCGATCACCCGCTCGGCCAGCCTGCCGCCGAGAAACCAGCCGCGCGGCTTGATCAACGTCTCGGCGCGCTGAAGCCAGGGAGAAACGCGGTTGACGAAGACGAAGAAGGTCGCGTTTTCGAAAGCGTAGTCGCCCATCCGCTTCGGAAGCCAGATGCGGGTGTGCCGCGATGCCAGCATCTGCCAGGCGACGAAGATCAGCGGCAGGCCAAGAATGAAGGTCGCACCAGGCGGCAGCGGGATGAGATTGGGCAGGGCGAAAACGACGAGAAAGGCACCGAAGGACCGGTCTTCCATGGCAACCGCGAGATCACGCAGCGTGATCCTCGGTCCGGCGGTGAGCGACAGGTTGCGCAGAAGCTGGGAAAGATGTTGCGAATGGCTTTGCGCCGCATTTCGAGGCAGTGCCACCGTCGCCAAAGTGTCCGTCATCCCCGTCCCCTTTTGTTGTGTTTGTTCGGGGAGTGTGGCGGGCAGCCGTTACGATGCACTTAAATCAAATACGATCATCGCCGCAAAATTCAGCGCAGGGCTAACAGATGGTTTCCGCGCCGAGAAACGTCAGGCGTGAAGCAGCGCCGGCGTCAGGTCGCCATAACCGGTAAAGCGGTATTCATAGGCGAGGCCGAGCGTCTCTGCGGCCGCTCTTGCTTTCTGCTGCAGCTTTTCATCTTCGACCTGCGACAGGTAGACGAGTTTCTTGTAGTGCCCGAAATACATGTCGCGCAGCTCCGGGTGGCGGTCCAACCCAAGGGGCTCGATGACGAAGGCTTCGAACTGGCGGGCGAGGAAATCCGTGAGGAAAAAAGAGGTGAAATCGTCGTCCCAACGAGATTCGAAGGCTGCGTTACCGGCGAAGAAGGAAAAACAGTGCGGTCCGGCAATGCGCTCGACGTTTTCCTCTTCGCAGAGCCTGTCCAGCAGTCCGCCGGTGCCGCAATCGGCATAGGCGATGAAGATGCGGCCAAACCCTTCGGCGCGCGCCTTGTGGATAGCGGCCTTGATGCCGGGCGTGATTTTTTCCGGAGTGTTGTGCCAGATCGCCGGCAAGCATATGAGGTCGATGTGGTCGAGCCCGTTTGCTTCGCATACCGCTAGGATTTCGCGGGCAATTGCGCCACAACCGATGACGTGAACTTTTTCCGCTTTCGCGCGTTGCATTGCCGAAAAGGATTCTGCCATCTCGCCCACCTGTTCAGTTCAAGGAACCCAAGCCATGACAGCAAAGACAATCGCCACCATCGGTATCGTCCTGTTTTCCATGACCACACTCGCCTCCTGCGGCAACACGATCCGCGGCATGGGCGCCGACACGGCAAATGCGGTCAATGCGACGCAGGATGCGGGCCGTAAGGTCGAACGAGCCGCTAATTAAAACCTTGGCTCCTTGAGCTAAGATATAAGAAACCGGCCGCGCTTTTCATCAGCGCGGCCGGTTTCACATGGTCAAATTGTGATCACGCGCCGGACAGCTGGTTGTGCTTGCGCTTCATGAAGTCCTTGGCGGTTTCGACCGCGACCGCGGCATCGCGGCAATAGGCGTCGGCGCCGACGGCCTTGCCGAATTCCTCGTTGAGCGGCGCACCACCGACCAGAACGACATAGTCGTCTCGCATGCCCTTTTCCTTCATCGTGTCGATCACCACCTTCATATAGGGCATGGTTGTCGTCAGAAGCGCCGACATGCCGAGAATGTCCGGCTTTTCGCGCTCGATGGCGTCGAGGTAGTTTTCGACGGGGTTGTTGATGCCGAGGTCGACGACGTCGAAACCGGCGCCTTCCATCATCATGCCGACGAGGTTCTTGCCGATGTCGTGGATGTCGCCCTTGACGGTGCCGATGACGACCTTGCCTTGCTTCGGTGCGCCGGTGGCGGCAAGCAGCGGGCGGAGAATGAACATACCGGCCTTCATCGCGTTGGCGGATAGGAGAACTTCGGGAACGAACAGAATGCCGTCGCGGAAGTCGATGCCGACGATGCGCATGCCTTCGACGAGAGCCTGGGTCAGGATGTCGTAGGGCGCCCAGCCGCGCTTCAGAAGGATGTTGGTGCCATCCTCGATCTCTTCCTTCAACCCGTCATAGAGGTCGTCATGCATCTGCTGCACGAGTTCGTCGTCGGAGAGATCCTCGAGAATGATTTCGTCGTCTGCCATGATAGGTTTCCTCGGTTCCTGGCGCTGCCCGGCTCAACCTCCCGGACGGACGCACTATACTTAGCTTTGTTGGTTCCAAAAGCTCTTTTCGAATGCGACGTCGCAAGCGATGAAAAACGACGGCACTCGGATGATCGGTCCTCGCCGCCATCTGTACCTAACAAAAACAAGGTTTTATATGACAGCTCGGCAGCGATTCTGCCAGATATTGACTCTTTTGTTCATGAGGATAGGCGAAAATGCGGCACGCCCTGTCTTCGGGCGGGGAGCTCTGTTAAGGCCCGTGTCCGAGTTGCGCCACTTGTTGGCGCATAGAGAACCGTTCCGGTGCCGAGGCTTGGTAGCATAGGTTCGACAAGTGCGCAGGATAGGCGCGGGAAGAGGATATCAAATGACCGAAGTAACGGAACACACGGAAGAAAGTGGTGGCGGCCGCCGGACGCGCGGCGAGGGCCGGGGTGCCGCGGCAAGGCGCGCCTCGCGCACCGGCGGTGGCGCGGGTCCGTCGCTTCCCTATATCACCCGCAAGATCCGCGAATACGAGGTCCTTGATGAGGAAGGCCTGCAACTGATCGAGCGCAATGCCGACACGGTGCTCGAGGAAATCGGCATCGAATTCCGTGAAGACGCCGAAGCCTTGGCGCTGTGGAAGGAAGCCGGCGCCGACGTCAAGGGTGAGCGGGTGCATTTCCCGAAGGGCCTGTGCCGCGAACTCCTTAAGTCCGCGCCGCCGGTCTTCACCTGGCACGCACGCAATCCTGAGCGCAGCGTGCAGATCGGTGGCAAGGCCACCGTATTCGCGCCGGTCTACGGCCCTCCCTTCGTGCGCGATCTCGAAGGCGTCCGGCGCTATGCGACGATCGAAGACTTCCGCAATTTCGTGAAGCTCGCCTATATGGCGCCGTCCATGCATTCCTCGGGTGGCACGGTCTGCGAACCGGTCGATATTCCGGTCAATAAGCGCCATCTCGACATGGTCTACAGCCATATCAAATATTCCGACAAGCCGTTCATGGGCTCGGTAACCGCGCCTGAGCGCGCCGAGGACACGATCGCGATGGCCAAGCTCGTTTTCGGCGATGATTTCGTCGAGAACAATTGCGTCACGCTGAACCTGATCAACGCCAACTCGCCGATGGTATTCGACGAAACCATGGTCGGCGCCTTGAAGGTCTACGCGCGCCACAACCAGGCCTGCGTCATCTCTCCCTTCATCCTCTCCGGCGCGATGAGCCCGGTGACGGTCGCGGGTACGCTGACGCAGATTCTGGCGGAAGTGCTGGCCGGCGCCTCGTTCACGCAGCTGATCCGCAAGGGTGCGCCGGTACTGTTCGGCACGTTCGCAGCCTCAATTTCGATGCAGTCCGGTGCGCCGACCTTCGGTACGCCGGAGCCGTCGCTGGTCTCCTATGGTGCGGCCCAGCTTGCGCGACGCCTGGGTCTGCCGTTCCGTACCGGCGGTTCGCTCTGCGGCTCCAAGGTTCCGGATGCGCAGGCGGCGCACGAATCGGCCAATACGCTCAACATGACGCTGCTTGCCGGCACCAACTTCTCGCTGCATGCCGCCGGCTGGCTCGAAGGCGGTCTGGTGTCGTCCTACGAGAAGTTCATGATCGATCAGGACCAACTCGGCATGATGCAGAAGATGGCCGAAGGTGTCGATCTCTCCGAAAACGCGCAGGCGCTCGACGCCATCCGCGAAGTCGGCCCCGGTAGCCACTATCTCGGCTGCGCGCATACGCAGGCCAACTTCCAGACGGCCTTCTATCGCTCGGCGCTGGCCGATAACAATTCCTTCGAGCAGTGGGAAATCGAGGGCGAGAAGCGGATCGAACAGCGCGCCAATGCGTTGGCCCGCAACTGGCTGGAACATTACGAGGCACCGTATCTCGATCCGGCGATCGACGACGCGCTCAAGGACTATATCGCTCGCAAGAAGGACTCCATGCCGGACGCCTTCACCTGAAGCGAGCCCGAGAACGCCAGGGAGCAAGGCGGCGCGGCGCAGGTCGCTGACCTCATCCAGAAGGAGGTCTGGCGTCCGCACTACGACAGGCGGGGGCCCAAGCCAAAATGAGCGGCCCGCTGAAATCATCGGATGATGTTTTGAAGAAACTCCGTGCGGTCCTTGAACCGCACGGATTTTTTTTGCGCGGGGTCGTCAATTTCGCCGAGGGAGACAAGGCGCCAGTCCTCAACGACGGACAGGCGGCTGCAAGTATCGTCCTGCTCGGGAATATCGGCAGTTCCATCTGGCCGGCGTTCGAACGCTGGCGCGACGTGCCTGCGAACAAGGACGCGCAGAACCCGCTCGATACCTGGTCGAAAGCCGTGATCGAGCCGGTCGCGCGAGACGTTGGCGCAACTGCGTATTTCCCGTCCGATCCGCCGTGGCAGCCCTTCCAGCAATGGGCGATGCGCGCCGAGGATCTACGGCCGTCGCCTCTCGGCATCCTCATTCATCCGGAATACGGCCTGTGGCACGGTTACCGCGGTGCGCTCGGCTTTGGCCGCGTTCTTCCTGCCATGCCGCCAGCGCCCCATGCGCATCCCTGCGACACTTGTTCCGGCAAGCCCTGTCTGTCGGTCTGTCCCGTGGCTGCCGTGCTGGCTTCCGGATTTCAGATTTCGCCCTGTCGCGCACATCTGGGAACAGCGGACGGGCAGGCCGGGTGCATGGCAAGCGGATGTCTCGCCCGCAATGCCTGCCCGGTCGGGATGCAATACCGCTATCGGCCGGAACAGCTGTGCTTTCATATGGCCGCCCTGAGTGTGTAGCATTTCCACCGTCAGTTTTTGTCGCCGGGCAGACTCGCATGCTGCGTGAAAAGGGATTTAGATGTTCCGCAATTTGCGTATCGGACTGGCCATGACTGCTTATGCTTCGTTCGCTGACGATGCGGCCGCCTGCCGTAAGGTGATGCATTTGACCCAGGCGTACGCGGTTTGCAGCTTTTCCCCTGCCGCGAGCGAAATCCGCATTTTCCATCGCGGCCGTGACGGTCTGCCCTATGCCGGTTTCGAAAACCTCTCCCGCGACCTGAGACAGGAGGGCGAATATCTCGAATTTGCGATGAACGGCGGCATGTACGAATCGGATCTCAGCTCCGTCGGATTGCTGGTCACTGATGGCGTCGAGCGCAAGCCGATCGATCGCGGCAAAAGCTGGGGCAATTTCTATCTGAAGCCGAACGGCGTTTTTTTCCTGCAGGATGACCGGTCAGGCGTGATGGAAACCGAGGCTTATGTCGCGGCGGGGGTAAAACCGGATTTTGCGACGCAATCCGGCCCGATGCTCGTCATTGAGGGGGCGCTGCATCCCGCCTTCCTGCCGCAAAGCGACAGCCTGCAGATCCGCAACGGCGTCGGGGTCGCCCGTGACGGAAAGGCGGTTTTCGCCGTTTCGCTGGAACCGGTGCGCTTTCATGATTTCGCGACGCTGTTTCGCGATGAGCTTGATTGCGCCAACGCGCTTTTTCTTGACGGATCGATCTCCAGCTTGTTCGCGCCCACTCTGAACCGCTACGACAATACCTATCCGATGGGGCCGATCATCGCCGTGACAAAAAAAGAGCCCGGCGCGCAAAAATAATTTGCGCGTCGCCCCAAAGGATCGGGCCACGCGGAACGTCTCAATAGCAGTTGCAACAAATCCGGGCCGATGACTTGGACGAAGAGCTGATCGAAAAGGCGCAGAGAGGCGATCGGAATGCCTTCGGCCTGCTCGTCGAAAGACACTATGATTTTGTGCATTCCGTTGCCTGGCGCTGGTCCGGCAATGTCAGCGATGCCGAGGATATCACGCAGACGGTTTGCGTGAAGCTCGCTAATACGATCCGGACCTTCCGTGGGGCCAGCCGGTTTCGAACCTGGCTCTATGCGCTGACGCTGAACACGGCGCGCGACCATCAGCGCCGCCAGGCGCGAGAGCGGCGCAATGCGGCGGGTTTTTTCGCCGATCCGACCAGCACTGCAGCCTATGACAATCACGATCAGGTCGAGGCGCTCTGGGAGGCGGTGCGGCAATTGCCCGACAAACAGGGTGACGCGGTCCTCCTCGTCTATGGCGAGGGGCTCAGCCATTCCGCCGCGGCCGATGTGATGGGATGCTCCGAGGCGACGGTATCATGGCACGTGCATGAGGCTCGTAAACGCCTGAAGATCCTGCTCGGCAGGGAGATGGTATGATGAACGATGAACTGAAGAATCTTGGCCACATGACGCCGCCGGCGCCGTCTTCCGAAGCGCGGGGCCGGGCGCTGTCGCGTGCGATGCAGGCGTTCGACGCGGCGGAAAATAATTCGATTATCACCCAAGGAACCGCCGAGCATCGGCGTCAAAGCTCCATATTCAACAGGCTATGGAGCCCCGTCATGAACAGGAAATTTCTCGCAGGTTCGGCGCTTGCCACATTGCTCGTCGTGCCTGCTGCTGCTTTTCTTACGCTAGAACTGACGCGCAACGGGTTACCGGTGGAGACGGGCGAGCAGCAGATCGACGTGGTCGGCAAAGATGCATTGAAGGATTCAGAGACGAAGGGCGCTATTGCCGTGAAGCCCGCGACGGATGTCGCAGCGGACAAACAGTTGACGCCGGAAGCCTCAAGCGCGGTGGCAGAAACTCAGGCGGAAATCGTCGCGAAAAGAGAAACCGGCATTGTGGCTGACGACGCTTATGGAATTGCGGGCAAACGGCATGCTGCTCCATCTCCGGCGGGTGGGATTGAAATGTTGGCTGGCGGCTCTGCCATGCGCACCATGCCCGCACCGTCCATCGTCCCAAGTGACATCGTGCTTCCTCAGGAAGAAAATCGCGATCGCTTTACGTCGGGCGATACCAATCCCGTCAAGAGCGTCGCGACCGATCCGGTTTCGACCTTCTCCGCGGACGTCGATACCGCCTCCTATTCCTTCGTGCGCAAGGCGCTGATGGCCGGAGAGATTCCGGACCCTGACAGCGTGCGCGTAGAGGAGATGATCAATTATTTCCCCTATGACTGGCCGGGTCCGGAAAGCGAAGCCGAGCCATTCAAGGCGACCGTCACCGTTGTGCCAACGCCGTGGAATGCCAATACGCGGCTGATGCATGTGGGGATCAAAGGCTATGATGTCGCTCCGGCAACGGCGCCGCGCGCGAACCTGGTGTTCCTGATCGATGTTTCCGGCTCCATGGACGAGCCCTACAAGCTGCCGCTCCTGAAAAGTGCCTTCCGCCTTCTGGTCGACAAGCTGAAGCCGGAGGATACGGTCGCGATCGTCACCTATGCCGGCAATGCCGGCACGGTGCTCGAGCCGACCGCCATCAAGGACAAGGCAAAAATCCTTGCGGCGATCGACACGCTCCAGCCGGGCGGTTCGACTGCGGGTGCGCAGGGGCTGGAGGCGGCCTACGATCTGGCAGAGCGGGCCTTTATCAAGGGCGGCGTCAACCGGATCATGCTGGCGACCGACGGCGATTTCAATGTCGGGCCCTCCAGCGACGCGGAACTGAAAGCGGCGATCGAACAGAAGCGCAAGAGCGGCATCTTCCTTTCCGTCCTCGGCTTCGGTCGCGGTAACTACAATGACGCGTTGATGCAGACGCTGGCGCAGAACGGCAATGGCACGGCAAGCTATGTCGATACGTTGGCCGAAGCGCAGAAGTCACTGGTGGAGGAGGCGGGGTCTTCGCTCTTCCCGATCGCCAAGGACGTGAAGTTCCAGGTCGAGTTCAATCCGCGTGAGATCGCCGAATACCGGCTGATCGGCTACGAGACCCGCGCCCTGAAGCGCGATGACTTCAACAACGACAAGGTGGATGCCGGCGATATCGGCTCCGGCCACCGCGTGACCGCGATCTACGAGATCACGCCGAAGGGCAGCCCTGCGGTCTTGAACGACGACCTGCGCTATGGTGCTTCGCCGGCGGCGCAGCAAGCCGAACCGGCGGAGAAATCCGGCGAACTGGCCTTCCTGAAAATCCGCTACAAGAAGCCGGACAGCGACACAAGCAACCTGATCACCACGCCGGTCACTGAAAAAAATGCCGTGCCGTCACTGCAGCAGGCCGGGCAGGACGTCCGATTCTCGGTCGCGGTCGCGGCCTTCGGCCAGAAGCTACGGGGAACGGACGCCATATCCGCCTATCCCTACGGTTCGATCCTTGATCTGGCCGCGGGGGCCAAAGGTGAAGACACCTACGGTTACCGCGCCGAGTTCCTCAATCTGGTTCGCCTGGCAAAGAGCCTTGGCGGCGAATGAGGCAGCGAAAGGTCAGGCTTTCGGGTAGGCTCTTTCAAGGCCACCCGACCTGACCAGCCCGGCCCTGAAAGCCTGGTAAGCGGCGTGCTGACTGGAGCGCGCCGTTTCCATTAGGCGGATCTGCAGCCGGGCAGGGGCGTTCGCACCCAGCCATTCGCCCAGTTTTTCGAGCTTGAGCGAATTCAGCAGACGTGCTTCCGCGGCAAGGCTTAAGTGCCGGTACAGTCCCTCGATCAGATTTTCATCCTGTGCGGCATTTTCCATCAGGAGCTTCAGGTAGGATTGGTCGCTCTCGCCGAGGGCTGCGAATTTTTCTGCAACGGAATCGCGGTCCGGAAAAGTTGCTGCTGCCTGCATCTGGTCGTCTCTCGTCATATTCGTCTTGTGATGGGACCAGCGTCTAGCGGATCAGGCTGGGGCAAAACTGGATTCGACGGGATCGCGGGATGCAACTGTTGTGTTGCGGGTTGGGCTGATATGCAAAAGGGCTCGGGAACCGTCCGGTCCCAAGCCCTTCCATCGCATTTCGTTTTGGCGCTTATCCCCGGCGGCGGCCGCGTTCGCGCACTGGCGCCGAAGGCACTTCATTGGCGGTTTTGTTGCGCATCGGGCCGATGCGTTCGATGATGGTTTCGACCGTCGGCCGCTCGCCCGGTATATAGGTGTCGAGCGCCACGCGCATCGCCGCCAGATGTTCGCAGGAAGTCCCGCAGCAGCCGCCGATGATCCGGGCGCCGGCGTCGCGGGCAAGGCGCGCATAGTCGGCCATCAGCGGCGGTGTGCCGGAATAGTAGATTTCCGACCCGCGGAATTCCGGGATGCCGCAATTGCCCTTGACGATGATCGCTGCAGCCGGGTTGGCCTCCGTCATGTCCAGCAGCGAGGACAGGATGTCCGAGGCGCCGACGCCGCAATTGGCACCGGTGGCGACCGGGCCATCGCCGATATCCCTGGCAACGCCGTGAATATCCTTCGGATGGAGGCCCATCATCGTCTTGCCTGCTGTATCGAACGATCCGGTGTAGACATAGGGAAGCCCAACCTTGACAGCAGCTTCTGCCGCCGCGCGAATTTCGTCGGGTGAGGACATCGTCTCGATCCAGGCGACTTCCGCGCCGCCGGCCTTCAGGCCTTCGATCTGCTCGACGAAGGCCGCGACGGCATCGTCGTAAGTCATGGCACCGAGCGGTACCAGCAATTCCCCGGTCGGGCCGACGGAGCCGGCGGTGATCACCTTGCGTGGCGCCTTGTCGGCAACAGCGCGAGCGATTTCCGCAGCCCGTTTGTTGAGGTCGTGGACGCGGTCCTGTGCCTGGTGCAGCTTGAGCCGGTGGCGCGTGCCGCCAAACGAATTGGTCAGGATGATATCGGCGCCGGCATCGACGAAGTCCTGATGCAGCTTGGTGATGTTTTCAGGCTTGGCCTCATTCCACAGTTCCGGTGCTTCGCCAGCCTCGAGACCCATCGCAAACAGCGAAGTGCCGGTCGCGCCATCGGCGAGCAGCACGCCCTTGGCGTTGAGAAGGTCGGAAAGCGGATTGGCTTGCGCGGTCATGGTGGATTCCTGATTTAATCGTGTGGTACAAGCATATAAAGATATCTTTATGTGATTGCAATGGGCTCGCTTTGATCAGTGCGGCATCCGCACGCCCATTCGCGCCGCAATTCCCAAGCCGAAAACGGCCAATGCCGTCATGAGCCACATCGGATCGGCGCGGTTGAGCAGGAAACTTTCCATCATGCCGTTATAGGTCATGAAGATGATGACCATGATGCAGAAGTCCGCGAAATGACGGCTCGCTGCCTGTCGGGTCGCGCGCATATAGTCGTAGAGCGGCTTGGCGAAAAGCAGGACGATCATCGACAGCCCGCCCGGCAAGCCGAAGGTGAGAACAGCATCGAGATAGCTGTTGTGGCCTGAGACGATGCCGCGCACGTCCCAATTCGCCTCGAAATTTGCTTCCAGGCCGCGAATGATCGGCGACAGCCAGAAACTTGCGTAACCGTGGCCGCCCCACAGGTGATCGGCAATACTTGCGCTTGCAAACTTCCAGATGTCATCGCGTCCGGTGAAGGTCGGATCTTCGAGCAGCGCAGTGGTGATCGACAGGAACAGGTTCGAATAGATGGTGCCGAGCGTCAGGCAGAAAATCAGAATCGAGAAGAGAAAGTGGGCAAAGACCGTCAGGCCTGGCTTGCCGACCGCACGTCCGCCGAGCACCAGCATGATTGCCAGCGGCAGGAACCCGATCGTGGTCTTCGAGCCGGTGTGAAGCACGAAGTTGGCGGCAAGAAGGGCGATCAGCAGGCCCCGCACGGTGGCGCCCGCCCGTAGGCAGTAGATGCCGAACATGCACAGTACGGAAAACACCGGAGCAGTGACGTTCTTATGGATCAAGTGTCCCTTCCAGAAGCCTGCATGCCACGGTTCAGAACCGGTGGCGGTGTGAATAGCGATGCCGGGTGCGAGGACGAGTGCCGCGTAGTCGACGAGGATCAGAAAGAGGATGGCGTTTGCGCCGGCATTGACGAAATCCTTCTCGCTGCGCGGCAGGACCAGCACGCCAGCCACCAGGATCATCGCCACCAAACTCAACATCAGGCCGCGGGCTGATGCCGTCGGATCGTAGGATTGCAGGCAAGACAGGAAGGCGATGGCGAAGACGGCAACCCATGTCGGCGACACGATCCGCTTCAACACGCGCCTGTCGACGATCAAAAGCATGGCGAAAAGATACAAGCCGCCGAGGCCGAGGTAGCCGAGCTGATTGACGATATTGCCTTCGTTGGCTTTAGTGGGGTCGAGGTCGTAGGTGCCCTGAAACGGAATGAGCGTGAAGGCGATCAGGAACAGGCCGGCACCGGACAGGAAGGCGGCCACTTTTCGCGTGATCCGGGCCATGAAAAAGCCCGCGCTCCCCATGGGAGGAATGGCAAGGCGGTGAAAATCCCGCGACGCTGTCGAAGCATGATCCTGCATCTCATCGGCCGGATTGAGGAAGGCGCCGCGGCGCGACCGCCCGACGGATGGGCGTTTCTGATACCATGACGGTTTATGGTTAAATCGAGGTGAATGGCAGGCCCAACAAAAAAAAGCGCCCGTTTCCAGGCGCTTTGCGGTGCTCCACGGCGGTTTGTGATCATTCCGCCGCCTGGGGCACCTTTTCGTGGCTGATCGGCGTCACCATGGCGGAAATGATCGTGCCGAGGTCGATCGATCCGACCGCTTTGCCGTTGGCATCGACGACATGCGCGATGTTCTGGTTGGCGACGGTCATCATCCGCGCAGCACTTTCGAGCACGGTCCCGACCACGACAGGCACGCCTTCCGGAATGCCAGACAGCGGCCTCATGATCGTTTCGACATTGATCACGCGGCCACGGTTCACTTCCTTGACGAAGGCGGTGATATATTCGTCGGCCGGCTTCAGCACGATGTCCTGGCCCGTGCCCTGCTGGATCACCTTGCCGTCGCGCAGGATGGCGATCTTGTCGCCGAGTCTCAGCGCTTCGTCGAGATCGTGCGTGATGAAAACGACTGTCTTCTTCAATTCCTTCTGCAGGTCGAGCAGGACGGTCTGCATGTCGACGCGGATCAGTGGATCGAGCGCTGAATAGGCCTCGTCCATCAGCAGGATGTCGGCATCGTTGGTTAGCGCCCGGGCCAGGCCGACGCGCTGCTGCATGCCGCCGGAAAGCTGGTTCGGGTAGTGGTTCTCGAAGCCATTGAGGCCGACCCTTTCGATCCAGCCCTGTGCCCGCTTGCGGCTTTCCGCATCCGGCACACCTTGGATTTCCAACCCGTAGATGGTGTTCTCGATGACTGTGCGGTGCGGCAAGAGTGCGAACTTCTGGAACACCATCGCCGTCTTGTGGCGGCGGAATTCGCGCAGGTCGTTTTCGTTCATCTTGCAGACGTCGACGCCGTCATAGAGCACTTCGCCTGCCGTCGGATCGATCAGGCGGTTTATATGCCGGATCAGGGTCGACTTACCGGAGCCGGACAGGCCCATGACCACCATGACGCAGCCGGCAGGCATGGAGATGTTGATGTCCTGAAGTCCGAGCACATGGCCGTGCTTCTCGTTCAGTTCGCCCTTGGTCATTCCGGCCTTCACCCGGTCGATGAAGGCGCTGCCGCGGGGCCCGAAGATCTTGTAGAGGTTCTTGACCTCGATTGCATGACTAGCCATGGACTACCTCCGAGTGCTTCTGCAGCCGCTTGCCGTAAGCTTGGCTGGTGCGGTCAAAAATGATGGCAATCGCGACGAGCGCGAAACCATTGAAGAAGCCGACGGTGAAGAACTGATTGTTGATCGCCTGCAGCACGTTGCGGCCGAGACCGCCGACACCGACCATCGATGCGACCACGACCATGGCCAGCGACATCATGATGGTCTGGTTGATGCCGGCCATGATGGTTGGCAGAGCGAGCGGCATCTGGACGTTCTTCAGCCGCTGCCAGGGCGACGAGCCGAAGGCGTCCGCGGCTTCGAGCACCTCCTTGTCGACGAGGCGAATGCCGAGGTTGGTCAGACGGATCATCGGCGGGACGGCATAGATGACGACGGCGATCAGGCCGGGAACCTTGCCGATACCGAAGATCATGACGACCGGGATCAGGTAGACGAAGCTCGGCATCGTCTGCATGACGTCGAGAATCGGGTTGATGATCGACTGCACTTTTTCGGAGCGGGCCATGACGATCCCGATCGGAATGCCGACGAGGATGGCAATCAGCGTACAGACCGTGACCATGGCCAGCGTGATCATGGTATCGTTCCACAGGCCGACAAAACCGATCGCGAGCATGGATACGACGGTGCCGATGGTGATGCGCATATTGCGGCTGCCGTAATACACAATCACGACCATCAGGGCGATGATAACGATCCATGGAGAACTGACGAACAGCCTTTCAAGATAGTTTAGAAACCATTGAAGCGGCTGGACAAGCACGTCGATGGCGGTGCCGTAGCTGCGGACAAGGCCTTTGAAGCCTTCGTCCACGCTCTTGCGTGCCATGCGAATTGTCGTGTCGTCGATCGCCGGAAATTTACAAAGCAGATCTGGCAAGTAACTGCATATTGCCATGTCGTTCCCCTTTTAACCGGAAGTTTTATCGTGCCGGCCACGTCATCGAACCTGTTCAAGGCTCGCGCGCGGACTTGGGTGGTCTCTGCGGACCCCGGCATTTTGAGAATATGACAAGTTTCGCCGCAAGCGACTATGCCGTTTGCGACGATCTTCGTTTTCACATTCGCATTTGGTGAAACACCAGCGGCATCTTCACGCCGCCGGATATTGGCCGTCTTTCCTCCGGTCGCCGCTCTGCTGCGTTGGCGGATCATTCAGGTGCGTCGTGAGTGAGACAGCGAAGCTTGACGCTCCACTGCCCATCGGCATGGCCTAGAGGGCGGCCTTGACTTTCTCCGCGACGTCAGGCGCGACCCACTTGGTCCACATGTCCGGATAGTTTTCCAGGAAGTACTTGGCCGCGTCTTCGTTCGTGCCCTGGTTTTGATCCATCCAGGCAAGGACCTTGTTGACGGTGCCGTTGTCCCATTGGCGGGTCTTCACATAATCCATCGCGACGCCTGCCTTCTCCGAGAAAGCCTTGGTCACGACCGTAAACACGTCGGAGCGCGGATAGGAATTGACCTTCGGATCCGGGCAATCCGGAACCGCGGTGCAGGCATCCCAGTTGGCCTTGTCGTGGTCGACGCCGAAGCTCAGGCGCGTCATCTCGTATTTGCCGAGGATGGCGGTGGGTGCCCAGTAGTAGCCAAGCCAGCCGCTTTTCTTTTCGAAGGCGTTGGAGATAGAGCCGTCAAGGCCTGCAGCCGAACCCGTGTCAACCAACTCGAAGCCGAGCTTTTCCGCGCCAAGCGCCTTGTAGAGGTTCGCCGTGGAAACTTGGCAGTTCCAACCCGACGGGCAGTTGAAGACCGCGCCCTTGGACGGATCTTCCGGCGCCGGGAACAGCTCCGGATGCTTCAGGGCGTCCTGGACTGTCTTGATGTCGGGATTTGCGTCGGCGATGAACTTCGGAATCCACCAGCCTTCGACGCCACCTTCGCTAAGCAGCGGTGCGGCTTCGATCAGGCGGCCTTCCTTGATGGCTGCGTCGAGAGATGTACGCACGGCATTGACCCACAGTTCGGGCGCCATGTCGGGCTGGGCCTTCTCGTTCATGGACGTAAATGTCGGCATGGTGTCGCCGGTGACGAGCGTTACCGTGCAGCCGTAGCCGCTTTCAAGGATGAACTTGTCGACATGCGCGGCAACGCCGGCCGATGCCCAGTTCATTTCTGCGATGCTGACTTCGCCGCATTCTGCGGCCTGCGCCGATCCGGCCATAGCGTAGAGGCCGGCGGCGAGAATGGTGGAAGCGAGGAGCTTCTTCATGTTTTAAGACCTCCCAGTCTTAGATGCAGCCAAAAATGTTTGGGGCGGACCAGAATACTGCAGTCCTGGGCGCCCAATCGTTAAGGTCGAAGCAGGCAGGGGCTTTTTTGAGATAAAGGCCAGTCTTTTATCCCCGCTGCAACGGTGTTCGAGTTTCTCGCCTGACCGTAGACCGTAGTCTCCAGTCATCTCTCTTTTTACCGTTGCGGGCAGCGTAAGTATTCCTCCGGAGAAATCAACCTCCGCGATCGCCCGGCAATGTTTTTGACGTGCGAGAACGCAGGCCCAAGCTGTTGAAGTTTAACCAGATGGGCAAGATTTTTGTGCAAATTCCGCCGTCCTTGGTGGAAAATTAGCACTGCTTCACAAAGCGTCCCTAGGGCGCGTTTTATCACAGACAAATTGTGTTCCGTATGCGCCTCTGAAATGTTTTTTTGAGAGCACGAAAAAAATCTCAAAAAATACAGAATTCACCTTTGGTTAAGGTCTCACTAACCATCCGGTAACACTGTCAGGCTAATTGTCTCCGTGCGGCGAGGGAGACTTGCCGCCCGGCCGGATCAGGTATTGCGTCCCGGGCCGGAGCGTTCTGCGGGTGTAGGCCGCAGAAGCCATGCGTATATTGGCAGGCCGCACAGTTCCGAGAGGGGCGGGTGCGGTTTTCGCGTTTTGGGCCAGGAAAATTTCGAGCGTGCATTCCGGCAAAAGAAAAACCGCGCCGGTGGTGCGGCGCGGTTTAAGTCGTCGTCCGGGAGGAATGGATCAGCCGACGCTGCGCGTCCGGATGAAACCGAGCGGGCCGAACGGTGCGGGCATTACGGTATTGCGAATGCGCGACTGGCTTTCCGGTGCCTTGGAATTCCAGGCGATCTGCACGAAATTGGGCTTGCTGAAGATGAACAACATCTGGGAGTGACCTCGGGTGTAGAGCGCTTGCGCTCCGTGATCTGATTGACGCTCATATACGCCTGTTCTTGCGCGCCGCAACAATCGTTTTCGCCGTGTGATGTCGTTTTCCGGATAGTCCGGCGGTGAAGTTGTACAAGGCTTGATGCGTTCTGCAATACGGCGTGAAAGGGTGGCGGAAAAGGCGGCAAAAATGCGGCAAAACATGGCTTTGCTTGTGGCGGCTGCAATGCTAGACGAGACGTCATGACAAAGACGATCATGCTTCAGGGAACCGGCTCCGATGTCGGAAAAACGGTACTCGTGGCCGGCCTTTGCCGCCTCATGGCCAATCGCGGGGTAAAGGTTGCCCCCTTCAAGCCGCAGAACATGTCCAACAATGCTGCCGTTTCGGATGACGGCGGCGAGATCGGTCGTGCCCAGTGGCTGCAGTCGATGGCCGCGCGAATACCATCTTCGGTTCACATGAACCCGGTTCTCCTAAAACCCCAGTCTGAAACCGGCAGCCAGATCATCGTGCAGGGCAAGGTGGCAGGGCAAGCGAGAGGACGGGACTATCAGGCCCTGAAGCCGAGGCTGATGGCCGCCGTCATGGAAAGCTTCGAAACGGTCGGCGCCGGGCGTGATCTTGTTGTCGTTGAGGGGGCAGGATCGCCCGCCGAGATCAATCTTCGTGCCGGCGACATCGCCAATATGGGCTTCGCCACCCGCGCCAACGTTCCCGTTGTGCTTGTCGGCGATATCGACCGCGGTGGTGTCATTGCATCGCTGGTCGGCACCCACACGATCCTGTCAGATGAAGACCGGCGGATGATCAGTGGCTATATCATCAACAAGTTCCGAGGCGACGTTTCGCTTTTCGACGATGGGATCAAAGCTGTCCAGGGCTTCACCGGTTGGCCGTGTTTCGGCGTCGTGCCGTGGCTGAAAAGTGCAGGCCGGCTGCCTGCCGAGGATTCCGTCGTCCTGGAAAGGCTGGCGCGAGGTGGCGGCAAGGCGCTGAAGGTTGCCGTCCCCGTGCTCTCGCGCATCGCTAATTTCGACGATCTCGACCCACTGGCCGCTGAACCGGAGGTCGATCTGGTCTTCGTCCGCGCTGGAGAACGCATTCCGGCCGATGCCGGTTTGGTGGTCATCCCGGGCTCGAAGGCGACGATCGCCGATCTCTCCGATTTTCGCGCTCAAGGATGGGACCGTGACCTTCAGGCGCATGTGCGGCGCGGCGGCCGCGTCATCGGCATCTGCGGCGGCTACCAGATGCTCGGCGACCGCGTGACCGACCCGCACGGCATCGAGGGAAATGTGGGCGAGATCGAGGGCCTGGGCCTTCTTTCCGTCGAAACAGAAATGGCGCCGGAAAAGACGGTGCGCAACAGCCAGGCCCGTTCGGCCATCTATGATGTGGCTCTGGGGGGCTACGAAATCCATTTGGGCCGGACGACCGGATCGGACTGCGCTCGTCCTGCCGTGATCATCGACGGCCGGGCGGACGGTGCCGTCTCGGCGGACGGCCAGGTCAGCGGCACCTATCTGCATGGGCTCTTCACCAGCGACGCCTATCGCGCTGCGCTTCTCAAAAGTTTCGGCATCGAAGGCGGCGGCGAAAACTATCGTCAGTCCGTTGATCGGGCGCTCGATGATGTCGCAATCGAACTGGAAGCCGTTCTCGACCCGCGATGGCTCGATTCTCTGATGCCGTGACGTTTTCGTGGCGGCCGGTGTTTCAATTGACAGGGTTCAACCGAGCGCCTAATCATCAGCCATTGGATGGTTCCCGGAGCGGCGTTCCGGTTCGGGAGTAAATGGGAATGTGAAGGAATGGACCCAAGCCGGGCATTCTTATCGCAGCCGACCCCGCGACTGTAGAACGGTCAGGGTTCGCCATCCGGGAAAGCCGGTATTCGGACAGGCCGCGCGGTGCGTCCTGCGGAATGGCCGGTCCAACCGGAGAAGCCACTGGAGTGGCATCATGATCAGCCGGGGCCGGACGCCTCTATTTCTACGAATCGTCCACCTCTTCGTGATGCCCGTCGATTGCGGTCACGCAATCTGGCGCGAAAACTTCGGGAAGGCGAGGCGGACCCGTTCGGGCCTTGAAAAGGTCCGTGACGCCGTGAGCCAGGAGACCTGCCATCCTTAAGGGCATCGTGCCCGATCCAGGGAGAGACGCTCCCGATGCCAGCACGGAGGTTGTCATGGCTTTTTCGTTCCGTTTCCCCAGCGGCCATTCTTGCGTTTCTCGCCTCAGCGCCTGCGTATTTCCCGGCGAACATTAAGGCTGGGATCGTTCCATGACATCGACGACAGCGGGACCTGTGCTGGTCCTTGGCGGCGCCCGTTCAGGAAAATCCTCCTTCGCCGAAAAAATCGCGATAGCGTCGGGTCTCGGCATGCATTACGTCGCGACCGGAAGGGCCTGGGACGGCGAGATGCAGGCAAGGATTGACGAGCATCGCGACCGGCGGGGGCCGGATTGGCAGACGCATGAGGAGCCTCTTGAACTCGCCGCCTGTCTAAAAGCGATCGACGCGCCCGACCGTGTCATCCTGATCGATTGCCTGACCCTCTGGGTCACCAATCTCATGATGGAAGACCGCAATATGGCGGCGGAATTTCAGAACCTGGGCGCATGGCTGCCGCAGGCGCGGGCGCGGCTGGTGTTCGTTTCGAACGAGGTCGGGCTCGGCATCGTGCCGGAAAACCGCATGGCGCGCGACTTTCGCGATCATGCCGGCCGGTTGCACCAGTTCATTGCGGAGAAATCCGCGGAAGTCTATTTTATCGCGGCCGGATTGCCGCTGAAAATGAAGGGTTAATCCATGACTACAGCGAAAGCCGCCCACGGCAAGATCCCGGCAACCGTCATCACCGGCTTCCTTGGCGCCGGCAAGACGACGATGATCCGCAACATTCTGGAGAATGCCAACGGCCGGCGTATCGCGCTGATCATCAACGAGTTCGGCGACCTCGGTGTCGATGGCGACGTGCTGAAGGGCTGCGGCGCCGAAGCTTGCAGCGAGGACGACATCATCGAACTGACCAATGGCTGCATCTGCTGCACCGTCGCCGACGATTTTATTCCGACCATGACGAAGCTGCTCGACCGGGAAAACCGCCCGGATCATATCGTCATCGAGACGTCCGGTCTTGCGCTGCCGCAGCCGCTGATCGCCGCCTTCAACTGGCCGGATATCCGCAGCGAAGTCACCGTCGATGGCGTCATTACCGTCGTCGACAGTGCTGCGGTTGCCGCCGGCCGGTTTGCCGATGACCACGACAAGGTCGATGCCCTGCGCGTCGAGGACGACAATCTCGATCACGAAAGCCCGATCGAGGAGCTGTTCGAAGACCAACTCACAGCCGCCGACCTCATCGTTCTCAACAAGACCGATCTGCTCGATTCGACCGGCCTCGCCTTCGTCCGCAACGAGGTTGCCGCCCGCACCAGCCGTAAGCCGACCATGATCGAGGCGAAGAACGGCGAGGTCCCGGCCGCCGTGCTCCTTGGTCTCGGCGTCGGCACCGAAAGCGACATCGCCAACCGCAAGTCCCATCATGAGATGGAGCATGAGGCGGGCGAGGAGCACGATCACGACGAGTTCGACAGCTTCGTCGTCGAACTCGGTCAGATCGCCAATCCGGCCGGCTTCGTCGAAAAACTGAAGACCGTCATCGCGGAACACGACGTCCTGCGCGTCAAGGGCTTCGCCGACGTGCCCGGCAAGCCGATGCGCCTCCTGATCCAGGCCGTCGGCGCTCGCATCGACCAGTATTTCGACCGCGCCTGGGCGCCGGGCGAGACCCGTGGCACCCGCCTCGTCGTCATCGGCCTGCACGATATGGATGAGACGGCCATGCGCGCCGCGATTGCAGCGGCGGTTTAGAGAATGGTGATTGCGGCATACCCCCCTCTGTCCTGTCGGACATCTCCCCCTCAAGGGGGGAGATTGGCTGGGGCAACCTCGCGTTCAAAAAAGTTGCGTGGTTATAGGTTCCGCTTGCTCCCGATCTCCCCCCTTGAGGGGGAGATGTCACGCAGTGACAGAGGCTTCGGCCCCCGGAGAATGTCATGCATCTTCTCCTAGCCCAAAAAGGCACCATCTCGGATGGTGAGGAAGCGATCGACCTCGGCCAGTCGCCTGCCGATATCCTGTTCCTGTCCGCCGCCGACACCGAGCTTTCGGCGGTCGCCGCCGCGCACCGGACGCGGCAGGGCAAATCCAGCCTGCGGGTCGCAAGCCTTTTGACCCTGAAGCACCCGATGTCGGTCGATACCTATGTCGAGCGCACGGCACGGCACGCCAGGTTGATCATCGTCCGCCCGCTCGGCGGCGCCAGCTACTTCCAGTATGTGCTGGAAGCGCTGCATGCCGCTGCCGTCACGCACAAATTCCAGATCGCCGTCCTGCCTGGCCATGACAAGCCGGATCCCGGCCTGGAACCGTTTTCGACGGTTTCCGCCGAGGACCGCACCCGGATGTGGACCTATTTCACCGAGGGCGGTGCCGACAACATGGCGCGGCTGCTCGCTTATGCCGAGGCGCTGATCGGCGGTTCGGAGAAACCGGAGCCTGCCGCGCCGTTGCTCAAGGCCGGTATCTGGTGGCCGGGCGAAGGTGTTATCGGCGTCGAGGGATGGAAGAAGGCGGTTGGGTTCGTCACGAGTGGAGAGCTACCCCCCTCTGTCAGCCTTGTTGACATCTCCCCCACCAGGGAGGAGATTGACCCGTGGCAACTGGGGCAGCCTGAAGCAAATTTCGAGATTGTTGCAAGTCCATTGGAAGGGGGAGCTCGCGCTCCAGCAATCTCCCCCATTGAGGGGGAGATGCCCGACAGGGCAGAGGGGGATAAAGCCTCCACCCATCCGAAAGCGCGAAACGGTACGCCCATCGTCGCCCTCTGCTTTTACCGAGCCCTCGTCCAGAGCGGCGAAACCAAACCCGTCGAGGCCCTGATCGAAGCGCTCTCCGTCGAGGGAATGATCGTCCTGCCGGTCTTCGTCTCGAGCCTCAAGGACGCCGTGTCGATCGGCACGCTGGAGGCGATCTTTGGCGAGGCGCCGCCGGACGTGGTCATGAACGCCACCGGCTTTGCGGTATCGGCGCCGGGTGCCGACCGCCAGCCGACGGTGCTGGAATTCACCGACGCGCCTGTCCTGCAGGTCATCTTCTCGGGCTCGACCCGGAAGGCATGGGAAGCCTCGCCCCAGGGTCTCATGGCGCGCGACCTGGCGATGAACGTGGCGTTGCCCGAGGTGGATGGCCGCATCCTGTCGCGCGCGGTCTCGTTCAAGGCGGCCGCTGTCTACGATCCGGATGTCGAGGCCAATATCATTGGCCACGAGCCTCTCGAAGACCGGATCGCTTTCACTGCGAAACTGGCGGCCAACTGGGCGAAACTGCGCAAGACCGCGCCGCGCGATCGGCGGGTGGCGATCGTCATGGCGAATTATCCGAACCGTGACGGACGGCTCGGCAACGGTGTTGGATTGGATACGCCGGCCGGGACGATCGAAGTGATGAAGGCCATGGCCGCCGGTGGCTACGAGATCGACAATATCCCGGACGACGGTGATGCGTTGATCCGCCACCTGATGGCGGGGCCAACCAACGCAGCGCGCTCGGATTGCGAAATCCGTGAGACAATTTCGCTCCATCAATACAATGCCTTCTTCTCGTCTCTTCCAGTTCCGATTCAGAATCAGGTCGTTGAAAGATGGGGCAAGCCGGACGCCGACCCGTTCTTCGGCGACGGCCGGTTCGCCCTGCCGCTCGCCCGGTTCGGCGAGACCCTGGTTGGCATCCAGCCAGCACGCGGCTACAATATCGATCCGAAGGAAACCTACCATTCGCCGGACCTCGTGCCGCCGCATGGCTATCTTGCCTTGTATGCCTTCCTGCGGCAGGAATTCGGCGCCCATGCCATCATCCATATGGGCAAGCACGGCAATCTCGAATGGCTGCCGGGCAAGGCGCTGGCGTTGTCCGAAACCTGTTATCCGGAAGCCGTCTTCGGGCCGATGCCGCATCTCTATCCGTTCATCGTCAATGATCCCGGCGAGGGCACCCAGGCCAAGCGCCGCACCAGCGCCGTGATCATCGACCATCTGACGCCGCCGCTGACCCGCGCAGAATCCTACGGACCGCTGAAAGACCTTGAGGCGCTGGTCGACGAATATTACGACGCGGCCGGCGGCGACCCCCGACGCCTGCGGCTCTTGAGCAAGCAGATCCTCGACCTCGTGCGCGACATCGGGCTCGATCAGGACGCCGGCATCGCGCGCGCGGACGCCGAGGACAAGGCGCTCGAAAAACTCGATGCCTATCTCTGCGACCTCAAGGAGTTGCAGATCCGCGACGGCCTGCATGTCTTTGGCGTTGCGCCCGAAGGCCGGCTTCTCACCGACCTGACAGTTGCGCTGGCCCGCGTACCGCGCGGGCAGGGTGAGGGCGGTGATCAGAGTTTGCAGCGGGCGATTGCGGCGGATGCCGGGTTGGCGCGCGCAGCATCGATCTCCCCCCTTGAGGGGGAGATGTCCGACAGGACAGAGGGGGGTAAAGCCTCCGCAAACTCAGACGCCGCGGTACCCCCCTCTGTCGGCCGGGCCGACATCTCCCCCTCAAGGGGGGAGATCAACCCGGGGCGAGCTTTCGACCCGCTCGACTGTGTCCTCTCCGATCCCTGGACCGGTCCGAAGCCTGCGATCCTGGCCGAGCTCAGCGATACCCCTTGGCGCACCTCGGGTGACGCCGTCGAGCGCATCGAGCTTCTGGCAGCAAAATTGGTCGCCGGCGATCTGCCGTGCCCTGAAAGCTGGACGGCAACCCAAGCGGTCCTGCAGGACGTCGAAGCCCGCCTGAAACCGTCGATCGTCCAATCCGGTCCCGCCGAGATCGCGGCACTGATGACCGGCCTCGACGGTCGCTTCGTTGCTCCGGGCCCCTCCGGCGCGCCGACACGCGGACGGCCGGATGTCTTGCCGACCGGCCGCAATTTCTATTCGGTCGACTGCCGCGCCGTGCCGACGCCGGCGGCCTTCGAACTCGGCAAGAAGTCTGCCGAGCTCTTGATCCGCCGCTACCTCCAGGACCACGGCGAATGGCCGACCTCCTTCGGCTTGACGGCCTGGGGCACCTCGAACATGCGCACGGGCGGCGACGATATTGCGCAAGGCTTGGCGCTGATCGGTGCCAGGCCGACCTGGGACATGATGTCCCGGAGGGTGACGGGCTACGAGATCGTGCCGCTTGCTGTGCTCGGTCGTCCGCGCGTGGACGTGACCCTGCGCATCTCCGGCTTCTTCCGCGATGCGTTCCCGGATCAGATCGCCCTGTTCGATAACGCGATCCGAGCCATCGGCGCGCTTGAGGAAGACGATGCCGACAATATGATCGCGGCCCGGATGCGGTCGGAAACCGTGCGGCTTGAGGCGGCGGGCGTTGCGCCGAAGGAAGCCGCGCGGCGCGCCTCCTACCGTATCTTCGGCGCCAAGCCCGGCGCCTATGGCGCAGGATTGCAGGCCTTGATGGATGAAAAGGGTTGGGAAAACCGCGCCGATCTGGCCGACGCCTATCTCACCTGGGGAAGCTATGCCTATGGCGCCGGCGAGGACGGCAAGGCAGAGCGCGGGTTGCTGGAAGCAAGGCTGAAGACGGTCGAGGCGGTGGTGCAGAACCAGGACAACCGCGAGCATGACCTGCTCGACAACGACGATTACTATCAGTTCGAAGGCGGCATGAGCCTTGCTGTCGAACAGACGAGCGGAACCCGTCCGTCGATTTACCACAACGATCATTCCCGCCCGGAAAAGCCGGTGATCCGCTCGCTGGAGGAAGAGATCGGCCGGGTGGTGCGCGGCCGCGTCGTCAATCCGAAATGGATCGCGGGCGTCATGCGCCACGGCTACAAGGGGGCGTTCGAGATTGCCGCGACGGTCGACTACATGTTCGCCTTCGCGGCGACGACCGGGGCCGTGCGCAGCCACCATTTCGAGGCGGTCTACCAGGCCTATGTCATGGACGAACGCGTCCGCCAGTTCATGGAAGACAAGAACCCGGCGGCGTTTCGCGAGATGACCGACAAAATGCTGGAAGCGATCGACCGCGGCCTGTGGTCGCCGCGTTCCAATTCGGCGCGTTTCGAACTGCAGGGCCGGGCGGCCGCGGAATAAGTCAATGCCCGTCCCCAAGACAATCAAATTCGGAGAGGACACACCATGAGCGAAGACGATCTGCCAACGACCGAGACGGGCCCCGTCCATGACGAGGCGCGCCATGCCATGAAAATGGCGAAGAAGAAGACCGCGCGCGAAAAGATCATGGCGACCAAGACCGATCAGAAGGGCCTGATCATCGTCAATACCGGCAAGGGCAAGGGCAAGTCGACGGCCGGTTTCGGCATGATCTTCCGCCACATCGCCCATGGCATGCCCTGCGCTGTCGTCCAATTCATCAAGGGAGCGATGGTGACGGGCGAGCGCGATCTGATCGAAAAGCATTTTGGCGATCTCTGCCAGTTCTACACGCTTGGCGAGGGCTTTACCTGGGAAACCCAGGACCGCGCCCGCGATGTTGCCATGGCTGAGAAGGCCTGGGAAAAGGCCAAGGAACTGATCCGCGACGAGCGCAATTCCATGGTCCTGCTCGACGAGATCAACATCGCCCTTCGCTACGACTACATCGATGTCGCCGAGGTCGTGCGTTTCCTGAAAGAAGAAAAGCCGCACATGACCCATGTCGTTCTGACCGGCCGCAATGCCAAGGAAGAACTAATCGAGGCGGCCGATCTCGTTACCGAAATGGAATTGATCAAGCACCCCTTCCGCTCCGGCATCAAGGCGCAGATCGGCGTCGAATACTGAGCCTTTCCGCTCTCACCATCCAAGCCAGATCCGGAGCGGATGGGCCGGATCTGCCAGCAGCCTGATCGCCAGCGCGATGCAGGTGACGACCAGGAGCGGTTTGATGATGTTCGCGCCATTCTTCATGGCGAAACGCGAGCCGACCTGCGCGCCGGCGAACTGGCCGGCGCCCATCAGGAGGCCGACTTTCCAGAGGACTGCGCCATAGAACAGGAAGACGACCAAGGCACCGATATTGGAGCCGAAGTTGAGGAATTTCGTGTGCGCGGTTGCCTTCAATACGCCGAATCCGGCAAGCGCGATGAAGGAAAGCATGAAGAACGAACCCGTACCCGGGCCGAAGACGCCATCGTAGAAGCCGATCGCGGGTACCAGCGTCAGCGAAAACAGGAAGGGTGTCATCCGCTGCGCCTTGTCGGCATCGCTGAGGCTCGGCTTGACGGCGAAATAGAGCGCGATCGCCACCAGCAGGAAGGGCAGAACCGCCTTCAGGACGTCGCCCGGCACCACCGTTGCCAGAATGGCGCCGAGCGCCGCTCCCAGCGCCGATATTACTGCCATCGGCAGCTGTTTGCGAAGATTGACATGACCGTGCCGGGCATAGGCAAGGCTTGCCGAGCCCGAGCCGAACAGCGACTGCAGCTTGTTGGTGCCGAGCGTTTCGAGCGGCGGGATTCCGGCGATCAGCATCGCCGGAATGGTGATCATGCCGCCGCCACCGGCGATCGAATCGATAAATCCGGCGAGAAAGGCGGCGGCAAACAGCAAGGCGAAGAGTTGGGGGGCAAGATCGTGCAAGAGAGACTCGCGAGAGGTGGGAATTCAGCCCTGTTTGTCAGACGTCGAACGGAAATGCAAAGGTCGCCGCACAGTGGTTCGGGGCCAAGCAGTCGCTTTCTACGCCATGGCGTTGGCCGCATGCCGTATGACGCAATCCGGTTTGACCGGCCGGATGCCGTTCGGTAAAAAGAATGGACGTGCGACGGCGCCCATCATGGTGGGCTGAAAGAGCGTCCGGTGCGGCCGACCCATCCAGGGGGCTTCATCCGGTGCTGTCCAGACCGCTTCGAAGCTCTGTGGCGTCGAAGGCCCGCGTATCGTGACCATACGGCGTGGGAGGCCTTTTTTCTGATGCATGTGAATACCGGCAATCCGGCGGGTGTTGCGCCGTTTTTTCTCGGCCTTGGCTGCGAGCGCGGCACACCGTCTGAAGAGGTGATCCGGCTTGCCGAAGAGGCGATGGCGGCCGCCGGGATCGATCGCCATGCGCTTGCCTGTGTCGCGTCTCTCGATGCGCGCGCAGAGGAGCCGGCGATGATTGCCGCGGCCGCCCATTTCTCCGTTCCCTTCCGGGTCTTCGATGTTCAGACGCTGGAGGCCGAAGCCACGCGGCTGAAGAATCCCTCGGAAATCGTTTTTGCGCTGACTGGCTGCCACGGTGTGGCTGAGGCTGCGGCGCTGGCGGCGGCGGGCAAGGCGAGTTCGTTGATCGTGCCGAAGATCAAATCCGCCATGGCAACCGCTGCCGTTGCCGGCGGCGCGTTTATCGAAAAAATTGAGGATGTTGCCGCAGAATGTGAACAAAACGATTCTACATCTTCACAGTCTGATTCATCTCGGATGCCGCGGGCCGTGTCGAGGATGAAGCCATGACGGATGCACTGTTTTCCGGTCTGCCCGAACTTGAGCCTGGCTCCGTCTGGCTCGTTGGCGCGGGTCCCGGCGATCCCGGCCTGCTGACGCTGCATGCCGTCAATGCGCTTCGCCAGGCCGATGTCATCGTCCACGACGCGCTGGTCAATTCCGATTGCCTGGCAATGGCAAAGACCGGCGCGGTGCTGGAGTTTGCCGGCAAGCGCGGCGGCAAGCCGTCGCCGAAGCAGCGGGACATTTCCCTGCGCCTGGTCGAACTGGCGCGCCAGGGCAAGCGCGTGCTGCGGCTGAAGGGCGGCGATCCCTTCGTCTTCGGAAGGGGCGGGGAGGAGGCCCTGACGCTGGTCGAACACGGCATCCCGTTTCGCATCGTCCCGGGCATCACCGCCGGTATCGGCGGGCTTGCCTATGCAGGCATTCCGGTCACGCATCGTGAGGTCAATCACGCCGTGACCTTCCTCACTGGCCACGATTCGTCCGGCGTCGTTCCCGACCGCATCAACTGGGAGGGCATCGCCAAGGGCTCACCGGTCATCGTCATGTACATGGCGATGAAGCATATCAGCCAGATTACGGCCAATCTGATCGCCGCCGGCCGCTCGCCGGAGGAGCCGGTTGCCTTCGTCTGCAACGCCGCGACGCCGCAACAGACGGTGTTGGAAACGACGCTGGCGCGCGCCGAGGCGGACGTTGTCGCTTCCGGGCTGGAGCCGCCAGCCATCGTCGTTGTCGGCGAAGTCGTTCGCCTGCGCTCCGCCCTCGACTGGCTGGGTGCCCTTGAGGGGCGCGTGCTCGATGCCGATCCACTGTCGAGCCGCGCCTTCAGGGACCCCGCATGAACGGTCTCCTGATCGCGGCGCCGTCATCGGGTTCCGGAAAGACGACGGTAACGCTCGGACTGATGCGTGCGCTGCGCAATCGCGGCATCGCATCGGCGCCGGGCAAGGCGGGGCCGGACTATATAGATCCGGCTTTTCACACGGCCGCCAGCGGTAAGCCCTGCTTGAACTACGACCCCTGGGCGATGCGGCCGGACCTGCTTCGCGCCAATGCTGGCACGACGACCGCCAACGGCGAAACACTCGTCATCGAGGCCATGATGGGGCTTTACGATGCGGCGGCCGACGGAACGGGGTCGCCGGCCGATCTTGCTGCCTTGCTCGGCCTGCCGGTCATCCTTGTCATCGATTGCGCCCGCATGGCTCACTCGGTTGCTGCCCTGGTGCGCGGCTATGCCGACCATCGCGACGACGTTCATATTGCTGGCATCATCCTCAACAAGGTCGGTAGCGATCGCCACGAAAGGATGTTGCAAGACGCGTTGGACGCGATCAGCACGCCGGTGTTGGGCGTGCTTCGCCATAACGCTGCCCTCAATCTTCCGGAGCGCCACCTCGGTCTCGTGCAGGCCGGCGAACATGGCGAGTTGAATGCGTTTATCGAGCGGGCGGCAATGCATGTTGAACAAGGCTGCAATCTGGATGCGATTCTGTCTGCGGCGCGCTCCGTGTCGCCGCGCCGATTGAAGACGGATGTCTTGCCGCTGAAGCCGCTCGGCCAGAAAATCGCGATCGCCCGCGATATCGCCTTCGCCTTCTGCTACGAGCACCTCATGTCCGGCTGGCAGCACGCCGGTGCCGAATTGTCGTTCTTTTCACCGCTCGCGAATGAGGCGCCTTCCGAAGACGCCGACGCGGTCTATCTTCCGGGCGGTTATCCGGAGCTTCACGCCGGGATATTGGCGAATGCCGCGCGGTTCAAATCGGGCATGGCACGGGCGCGCGATCGTGGCGCCTTAATTTTCGGCGAGTGCGGCGGTTACATGGTGCTCGGCGACACTCTTGTCGCAGCGGATGGCGTACGGTTCGAGATGCTGGGCTTCCTGCCGCTCTCGACCAGCTTTGCCGAGCGCAAGCGGCATCTCGGCTATCGGCGGATCAGGCCGCTCGACACCACGTTTTTTGACGGTCCGTTGATGGCGCACGAATTTCACTATGCTTCGATCCTGTCCGAGGGCGACGCCGATCGGCTGTTCGACGCCACCGATGCCGTCGGCACGCCGCTTGGGCCTGCCGGGTTGCGGCGGGGACGGGTCGCCGGCTCGTTCATGCACATTATCGATTCGGCCGGGGTCCCATGAGTGCTCCGATCATCCATGGCGGCGGGATAACCGAGGCGGCAGCCGCGTTCGGCGGAGAGCCAAGGGACTGGCTCGATCTGTCGACCGGCGTCAATCCCAATCCCGTGTCGCTGCCGGATATTCCGGTCAATGCCTGGCATCGCCTGCCGGACCGTCACCTGGTTGATGGCGCGCGAACTGCCGCCGCCCGCTACTATCGCAGCGGCGATGTCCTACCGCTTCCGGTTCCGGGCACGCAGTCGGTGATCCAGTTGCTGCCGCGTCTTATTAAAGCTGGCCGTCGCGTCGCCATTTTCGCGCCGACCTATGGCGAATATGCGCGTGTTTTACTGGCCGCCGGTTTTGCCGTCGATGAGATAACGGCGCCTGACGACCTGACGGGCGAGCACGGGCTGGCGATCCTGGTCAATCCCAACAATCCGACGGGACGGGCCTATTTTCCGGGCGAAATCATTGCCATGGCGCGGCGGATGAAGGCGAATGACGGCACGCTGCTGGTCGACGAAGCCTTTGGCGACACGCAGCCTGATCTGAGTGTCGTGTTCTCGGTGGCCGAGCACGACAACCTGATCGCCTTTCGGTCGTTCGGCAAGTTTTTCGGCCTGGCCGGCCTGCGGCTCGGTTTCGTCATTGCGGGCGAGCCGGTGCTGTCGGCCTTTCGCGAATGGCTTGGACCATGGTCGGTTTCCGGTCCGGCACTGGTGATCGCCGCGGCACTCATGAACGCTGACACGAACGTCGTTCAATCTGCCATCACGGAGCGGAAGACCGCGCTTGAAGATATTCTCCTCAGGGCCGGGCTGAAGATCGTCGGCGGTACGCCGCTTTTCACGCTGGTGG
Source organism: Pararhizobium sp. LjRoot235 (assembly GCF_964254145.1). Taxonomy (NCBI): domain Bacteria; kingdom Pseudomonadati; phylum Pseudomonadota; class Alphaproteobacteria; order Hyphomicrobiales; family Rhizobiaceae; genus Pararhizobium; species Pararhizobium sp. LjRoot235. The sequence goes on from NZ_CAXUSP020000001.1 coordinate 2,029,639, forward strand.
AACTTGAGCAGGCTGCGCATCTCCACACACATCTATGCCGGGCTCACATCCTGACGAGAAAATTCGACTATGCGCCGTCGTGGCTGAGGATTGGGCTTGCGCCGGATGTTGCAGGCGATACACGTCTGGCGCAGGCCTTGCGCCGCGCGGACCTCGCCTGAACGGACCCTTGCATGTCGACCGAAATCCTCGTTGTCCTCGTTGCCGCTTTGGTGCTCGACCGCATTGTCGGCGATCCCGACGGGCTCTGGCGCCATCTGCCGCATCCGGTTGTGCTGTTCGGCGCCATGATCGGCTGGTGCGACCGGACCTTCAATCGCAAGCATCTGGGCGACGATGCGGTGAAAATCAGCGGAGTTCTCGTCATCGCCGCACTGTTGGCGTGGAGCCTTGTCTGCGGCTGGCTGCTGCATCGGCTGTTTGCTTACCTGGGGCTATTCGGAATGGCCCTTGAAACTGTCCTCGTCGCGGTCTTCCTGGCCCAGAAAAGCCTTGCCGATCACGTGTCCCGCGTCGCCTCGGGGCTGCGCTTCGGCGGACTGGCGGGCGGGCGCAAGGCGGTGTCGATGATCGTCGGGCGGGATCCGGAAACCCTGGATGAGCCGGCGGTCTGCCGTGCCGCGATCGAAAGCCTGGCCGAAAATTTCTCCGACGGCGTCGTCGCGCCCGCCTTCTGGTATGCTGTTCTCGGCCTGCCGGGGCTCCTTGCCTACAAGATGCTGAACACCGCCGATTCGATGATCGGGCACAAGAGCCCGAAATATCTGCAATTCGGCTGGGCTTCCGCCCGCCTCGATGATCTCGCTAATATTCCAGCAGCACGCCTGTCGATCCTGTTGATCGCAGCCGGTGCCCTTTTCACAACCGGCCGCCGCGCCGGCGGCAACGCCATTGGCACGGCGCTGCGGGATCATGGCCTGCATCGTTCGCCGAATTCGGGGTGGCCGGAGGCAGCGATGGCGGGCGCGCTCGACGTTCAACTGGCAGGCCCGCGGATCTATTCCGGTTCTCTTGTCAATGAACCGATGATCAATGGCTCCGGTCGGGCAGTTGCAACCGTCGAGGATGTCGAAACGGGTGTTTCCATATTCTACGGCGCCTGCACGGCGCTCGTCCTGTTGAGTGCGTCTGTCGCTCTCTTTGTCAGTATAGCTTAGCGTCTTTACCGAGAACGAGAAGACTGATCCGGACTCGTTAATCCGGCATTTTCCATTTGTCTTAAGCGAATATCATTCGAATATTGTTAGGTCTGCGTCCGTTGGAACACCAGTAATAAGGTGCTTGTATCCGGAGAGGACTTTAATGCGTAGAATTGTCGTGGCCCTTTTGGCCCTCTTGTTCATGCAAATTCATTTGCCGTCCGCCTTTGCCGCTAATCTTATTGCCAATATCAGCCTTTCTTCTCAGACGATGACAGTCTCGCAGAACGGCATCGTCCGCTATCGCTGGAAGGTCTCGACTGCGCGCAAAGGCTATGTCACGCCGCAGGGAAGCTGGAGCGCCAAGTGGCTGTCGAAGAACCATCGTTCGCGCAAATATGACGACGCTCCGATGCCCTATGCCGTGTTCTTCAACGGCGGTTACGCCGTTCACGCGACCTTCGATCTCAAGCGCCTCGGCCGTCCGGCCTCGCATGGTTGCATCCGCCTGCATCCGGAAAATGCCGCGGAGTTCTTCTCGCTTGCAAGCGAGTACGGTCTGAAGAACACGAAGATCGTCGTGACCCGCTGAACCGTTGCGGCGGTTACGCGGAAGGAGAGCGCATGCGCGGCCGGATTGGCGGCGCAGGCCGCTCATCTGATGTTTGCGCAACACCATTGCCATAAATGCAACTCTTGGGCTCAAGGCCATTGGCTTTTCAGCGGCATTTACCTATAGGTTCGCCAAAACATGAATTCTAAAGAGGTATGCGCGTGACAGCTACATTCGACAAGGTTGCCGACATTATCGCGGAGACGAGCGAAATCGACCGCGAGACGATTACACCGGAAAGCCACACCATCGACGATCTTGGCATCGACAGCCTGGATTTCCTCGACATCGTCTTTGCGATCGACAAGGAATTCGGCATCAAGATCCCGCTCGAGCAGTGGACCCAGGAAGTCAACGAAGGCAAGGTTTCGACTGAGGAATATTTCGTCCTCAAGAACCTCTGCGCCAAGATTGACGAACTGAAGGCCGCCAAGGGCTGACGAATGTCCCGCGTTCAACACGCGGGAACACCGTGCATGAACGATCTCAATGCCGCCTGTCGCGTGGACTGCGCTTGACAGGCGGCATTTGCGTTTTTACTTGACGATCGCATGATCGCGCCGCCGCACCGGTTTCGGGCGGGCCAAACTGGGCGGGATCATGCGCGGATTTGAAATCCGGAGCAGTCCAGGCGCCGTCTCTGGTGCGCCGCGCTCCGGGCCAAGCTGGATTTGCTCCTGATGCTCCTTGAATATTTTCAGATGATCGACCGGGTCGAGACCCTCGATCTCACCGCCAAGACGCTTAAGGCGCGCTCGGTTGTTCCCGCCAAGAGCCCTGTGTTCGAGGGTCACTTTCCCGGCTATCCGCTGGTGCCAGGCGTTCTTCTGATCGAGACGATGGCGCAGGCCTCGGGTTTCCTCGTGCTTGCCGCGACCGATTTCGCGGCCATGCCGTTCCTGATGTCGGTTGATGGTGCCAAGATGCGCACCTTCGTCGAGCCGGAAGCCGTGCTCGACATCGAGGCCTTCCTGGAACATGACGGCTCCGGCTTTGCCGTCACCAAGGCGAAAATCACCTCGCAGGGCAAGAAGGTCTGCGACGCGCAATTAAAACTGCGGACCATGCCGTTCGATCAGGTGCCGCTTGGCCCGATCGTCAAGAAGCGTGCCGAAGAAGTGGGGCTGATGGCGGCGATGGCAGCTATAGCCACGACAGGAGAGTGACGATGAGCAAGTCTGCCAATGACGTAGTCATCACCGGTGTCGGCATCGTCACCAGCCAGGGGGTGGGCACCGAGGTGCACACTGCGCTTCTGACCGCCGCCCAGCCGCCAGCCGTGCGCATCGAGACCGAGCGCTTCTCGCCTTATCCCGTGCATCCGCTGCCGGAAATCGACTGGTCGCAGCAGATTCCGAAACGCGGCGACCAGCGGCAGATGGAAAACTGGCAGCGCCTCGGCGTCTTCGCCGCTGGTCTGGCGCTGGATGATGCGGGTTTCAAGGATGACCTCGAAGCCTGCGGCTCGATGGACATGATCGTGGCAGCCGGCGGCGGCGAGCGCGACATCACCGTCGATTCGCTGATCGTCGACGAGGGGCTGAAGCGCAACGACCGCGAGCGGCTGCTCAACGAGAAGCTGACGACGGAACTGCGCCCGACCTTGTTCCTTGCCCAGCTTTCAAACCTGATGGCCGGCAATATCTCCATCGTTCACAAGGTTACCGGTTCATCCCGCACTTTCATGGGCGAGGAGGGAGCCGGTATTTCAGCCGTGGAAACCGCCTTCGCTCGCATCAAGGCGGGCCAATCCACCCATACGCTCGTCGGCGGCGCCTTCGTGGCCGAACGGCAGGACGTGCTGCTTCTGGTTGAGGCCATCCAGGGCCACACCCGTGGCGACTGGCAGCCGCTGTGGGCGCGCAAGGCCGAAGATGGCGGCGGCATGATCCTCGGTTCGGTCGGCGCCTTCCTCGTTCTGGAATCGCGCGCTCATGCGGAGGCTCGTGGCGCCCACATCTATGCGACGATCGACGCGATCGAGGGCGATCGCGGCAGCCGCGATGCCGGCCGGCTGGAAGCGCGGCTTGAACGGCTGCTGGAGCCGGCAAAAGCCCTAGCGGGCGAGGGGACCGTTGTTTTCTGCGGCACGACCGGCTTTCAAGATTTGGCCGCGCGCGAGCAGGCCGTGCTAGAGGCCACGGTTCGCGGTGCAGCACTTCGCGCCTATGGTGGCCTGACTGGTCATGCGCTCGAAGCCCAGTTTCCGCTTGGCTTGGCGCTCGCTGCGCTAACGCTCGACGGCCGGGCGAAGGTCCCGCCGTTCGACATCGGCCACGAACGAGCGATGACGGCCGGGGCAACGGCGGCCGTCGTCACAACAGTCGGCCATGTTCGCGGTGAGGGCGTTGCCTTCCTGTCGGCCAATGCGTGAGGAGTGAACCATCATGACCCAATCGAAATTCACCGATCATCTCGGCCGTCCGATCATCGCGGTGACCGGCATGGGTGTCATCACCTCGCTCGGCCAGGGGCTGAAGGATAATTGGGCGGCGCTGACCGCCGGCGTCTCCGGCATCCACGCGATCAAGCGCTTTCCGACGGACGGATTGTCGACCCGCATTTCCGGCACGGTCGATTTCATCGATGTGCCGGCGGAAAATTCCGTCGAGCGTTCCTATGCCTTCGCCCGCGCAACGACGGAGGAAGCACTGGCGCAGGCCGGGCTTTCCGGCGATTTCAACGGGCCGCTATTCCTCGCTGCCCCGCCGATCGAGCCGGAATGGAGCGACCGTTTCGCGCTCGCCGACCGGGCACCGGCCTCCGAACGTCCCGGCGATGCCTATGACCGCTTCATGGCGGTGCTGCGCAACAAGGCCGATCCGGTCTTTCACGAAGCCATGCTGTTCGGCGCCATTTCCGAACGCCTGGCCGATCGTTTCGGCACGCGCGGCCTGCCGGTGACGCTTTCGACCGCCTGCGCTTCCGGCGCGACGGCGATCCAGCTCGGCGTCGAGGCGATCCGCCAGGGCCGGACCACCCGCGCGCTGACGGTTGCTACCGACGGTTCGGTCAGCGCTGAAGCGCTGATCCGCTTCTCGCTGCTGTCGGCGCTTTCGACGCAGAACGATCCACCGGAAAAGGCCTCCAAGCCCTTCAGCAAGGATCGCGACGGTTTCGTCATCGCTGAAGGTGCAGCGACCCTGGTGCTCGAAAGCCTGGAATCAGCGATTGCCCGCGGCGCCCGCGTTCTCGGCATCATGAAGGGCTGCGGCGAGAAGGCTGATCTCTTCCACCGCACCCGCTCCTCTCCGGACGGCGGCCCGGCGATCGCGACGATCCGCGCGGCGCTTTCCGATGCCGGCCTCGCCGAAAGCGGCATCGGCTATATCAATGCCCATGGCACCTCGACGCCGGAAAACGACAAGATGGAATACGGCGCCATGTCGGCGGTCTTTGGCGAGGCGCTTGCCAGCATTCCGGTGTCATCGAACAAGTCGATGATCGGCCACACGCTGACAGCGGCCGGCGCTGTCGAGGCGGTTTTCTCGTTGCAGACCATACTGACCGGTACCCTGCCGCCGACGATCAACTACACCAACGCCGATCCCGCCATCGTGCTCGATGTCGTGCCGAATGTGAAGCGGGATGCAAAGGTGACGGCCGTCCTGTCGAACTCCTTCGGCTTCGGTGGCCAGAACGCCAGCCTTGTCATGACTGCGGAACCCGCCTAATCCGACAGGCGACACTTTATCGATGAAGACGCCTTTGGGCGAAGGACTAAAATATCATGCGCGCTTTGCAACTGATCGACGACCGCAAGCTGGAAATCACCGACCTTCCCGAACCGGAAGCGCCGGGTCCCGGCGAAGTCACGCTCCGGATCAAGGCCGTTGCGCTCAACCATATCGACGTCTGGGGCTGGCGCGGCATGGCCTTTGCCAAGCGCAAGATGCCGCTGGTGATCGGCGCGGAAGCGTCTGGTGTGGTCGATCAGATCGGCCCGGGCGTCGCCAATGTGCTGCCAGGACAGCTCGTTTCGATCTACGGCGCGCGCACCTGCGGCCTCTGCCGAGCGTGCCGCGAAGGCCGCGACAATCTTTGCGAACATGTCGGCGGTGTGCACGGTTTCCATCTTGACGGCTTCGCCCAGGAGAAGGTCAATCTGCCGGCACGCCTGCTCGTTCCCGCACCTCCAGGCGTCGATGCGGTGGCCGCGGCTGTCGCTCCGGTGACCTTCGGTACCGTCGAGCACATGCTGTTCGACAATGCCAAGCTGGAACCGGGCGAAACCATCCTCATCCATGCCGGCGGCTCGGGGATCGGCTCGGCGGCGATCCAGCTTGCCAAGAAGATCGGCTGCACCGTCATCACCACCGTTGGTTCCGACGACAAGATCGAGAAGGCGAAGGCACTCGGCGCCGACCATGTCATCAACTATCGCACCGACCGCTTCGAGGGCGTCGTTCGCAAGCTGACCAAGAAGAAGGGCGTGGACGTCGTCTTCGAACATGTCGGCAAGGACACCTGGGCGGCCTCCATGTTCAGCCTGAAACGCGGCGGGCGTCTGGTGACGTGCGGCTCGACCTCCGGCGTCTCGACGGACATGAACCTGATGATGCTCTTTCAGCAGCAGTTGAAGCTGCTCGGATCCTTCGGCTGCCGCATGGAGAACATGGCGAACGCCATGCAGAAGATGGCGCGTGGCCTCGTTCATCCGGTCATCGACACCGAAGTCGGCTTCCATGAAATCGACCGGGCGCTGGAGCGGATGGAGACGCGCCAAGTCTTCGGCAAAATCATCCTGCGGATGGACTGAACATCGTGCGCATGCTGATCACACGGCTGGTTCTTGCGGTGGAGCACTTTCGCCAGTGGTCGATCGCGCAGTTCGTCTTCCTGTTGCTCGGCACGCTGAAACTGTTTCCAGCCAATGGCGCCATCGAGTTTGCCGATCGTTTCACCCGTTGGCTCGGGCCGAAGCTGAAGCGTCGGCACAAGCTGACCATGACCAATCTGCGCAATGCCTTTCCCGAAAAAAGCGAGGCGGAGATCGAGGCGATCGCGCTCGAAAGCTGGGGCAGCATCGGAAGGCTGGCGGCCGAATACGTCTTTCTCGACGAACTCTTCGATTTCGATCCAGCAAACCCGGAGCCGGGCCGCATCGAAGTCTCGGGTGTTCCTCTGTTTATCGAGTTGCGCGACAATCCGCGTCCGTTCATCGTCTTTACCGCCCATAGCGGCAATTTCGAACTGCTGCCCGTCGCCGGTGCAGCCTTCGGGCTGGATGTGACAGTACTTTTCCGCCCACCGAATAATCCTTACGTAGCCGACAAGGTGTTCAATTTCCGCAAGCAGCGCATGGGCAATCTCGTGCCGTCGCATGCCGGCTCGTCGTTCACGCTCGCGCGCAAGCTGGAGGCGGGCGGCGCCGTCGGCGTGCTCGTCGACCAGAAGTTCCGCAAGGGTCTGACGACGAAATTCTTCGGTCGGGATGTCCGTACCAACCCGTTGCTTGCCAAGCTGGTGCGGCAGTTCAACTGCGAGGTCTATCCGGCCCGCTCGATCCGGCTGCCGAACGGGCGTTTCCGGCTCGAGCTCGAACCGGCCATCACCATCCCGCGCCGGGCCGACGGCAGCGTCGATGTCACCGCGACGGCACAACTTCTCAATGACAAGGTCGAGAGCTGGGTCCGGGAATATCCCGGTCAGTGGCTCTGGTATCATGACCGCTGGAACATCAAGCGCAGTCTGAAGGATTGATCGGAAGCCAGCGTGCACGTGTTTCCCAGCCGCATTATCACGGCATCTCTGCTTTCGTGCATGAGTGGCGAAAATAAAATCAAACGGTAACGTCTCAGCTTGGTGGCCGGCATGAATGCCGTCTCTTTGATTGTAGACTGTGTTGCACCAGCACCGCGAAGCGCTTCGTCGATTGAACAGGTGCGATCCAATCGATGCAGATCGGGATTGCGACGCTCTCCAAGCACCGGCAAGATCATCGGCGCAATCCTGATCTTTCAGGAGGTCGCCGGCCGCCGCAATCGCCGCGTGAGGCCGAATGGCGAGGGCGGGCCGCCCTCGCGCCTCATTTCATCTCGGCTATTTGTCCGACCAGACCGCCAGTTCGTAGCCATCCGGATCCTGAAAATGGAAGCGCCTGCCGCCCGGAAAGGAAAAGGTGTCCTTGACGATATGTGCACCGGCCGCCTCCAGCCGCGCTTGCGTGGCCGCGAGATCGTCCGCATATAGGATCACCAGTGGTCCGCCCGGCCTTACCGTTCCCGTCGTCAAGCCGCCGGTCAGCCGGCCATCGCTGAATTCGCAATATTGCGGGCCGTAGTCGGTGAACGACCAGCCGAAGGCCGCGCCATAAAATGCCCTCGACCGAGCGATGTCGGCAACGGCGAATTCGATATTGTCGATCTGGCGATCGGTGCCTTTCTGTCCCATGTTCGTCTCCCTTGTTATGTTTCCAGCAGTTTTTTCAAGGTGTTGAGGTCGTTCAGAACCCACTTGAAATCGGCTTCGAACTGTTCCTCGCTTATCCCGGGCAGTTTCAGCAGCGTGAACATCACCTCCGAGCCGTCGCCATTGGGCACGGCGCGCAGTGCATTGTGGACGTCGAGTCCCGATTCCATCGTCACGACATGGTCCATCACGCCGAAATCGTTCTTCGGTGTGAATGTGACGCGGACGCTGCCGAGCGGGCCACGCGCCACCCAGGCCTCGCCGTCGGCCTCAAGGCCGCTGCTGAGGCCGGAAGCCCAGAGTGGCATGTTTTCCGGCTTGGCCGCGAAGTCGTAAACATCGCGCCAGTTCCTCTCGATGCTGATATGGACGATCCTGGCTTCCATCACGCTCATTTTAATTCCCTCCAACTTAACCCGAGAGTCTGGGTGACTGGATCGCGAAGTCTTGAACGGAACGGCCAGCGGATGGTGCCAGACGAAAGGCCAACATTCGCATCTTCCCTGACATATGCGCCCGATCACCTCATCCGTTCGATCGGCCGGGACCGTCCGCTTGAGCTTACCCGGCCTGCCCGGAAAAGTCTCGCTTTCGACAACAATCACTTGTCGTTAATCGATTTGAATGCCAAAACTCCGTCAGCATTTCGCAAGGCGCTTTCAGGCTTCCCTGCCGCACGGAACCGCCCTGCTCAAGTCAATCTGGTGGAGTTCTCGCGCATGTCCAGCCGGGCATTGGCCACTTCACTGTCTAACGGAGGCGCATACGGTGGCACAGGCGGAAATCGGCCTTATCGGTCTTGGCGTTATGGGATCGAATCTGGCACTCAACATTGCCGAGAAGGGCAACAAGATCGCAGTCTTCAACCGCACGGTCGAGGCGACGCGAAAGTTTTATGCCGACGCCGGTGAGCTGCAGAGCCAGATCGTGCCGTGCGAGACCATCGAGGACTTCGTTGCCGCCATCCGCCCGCCTCGGCCGATCATCATCATGATCAAGGCCGGCGAAGCTGTCGATCAGCAGATGGAACTGCTCAAGCCCTATCTTGAGACGAACGACATCATGATCGATGCCGGCAATGCCAATTTCCGCGATACGATGCGCCGCTTCGACACTCTCAAGGACAGCGGCCTGACCTTTATCGGCATGGGCGTTTCCGGCGGCGAGGAGGGCGCACGCCATGGCCCGTCGATCATGGTCGGCGGCAAGGAGGAATCCTGGAAGCGCGTCGAGAAGGTGCTGACCTCGATCGCCGCGAAATATGCCGGTGTTCCCTGCGTCGATTGGCTGGGCGAAAATGGTGCCGGTCACTTCGTCAAGACCATCCACAACGGCATCGAATATGCCGATATGCAGATGATCGCCGAAATTTACGGCATCCTGCGCGACGGCCTGAAAATGAGCGCCACCGAAATCGGCGAAGTCTTCGGCGAGTGGAACAAGGGCCGGCTGAATTCTTACCTGATCGAGATCACCGAGAAGGTGCTGAAGGCGGCTGACCCCATCACGGGCAAGCCGATCGTCGATCTGATCCTCGACAAGGCCGGCCAGAAGGGCACTGGCAAGTGGTCCGTCATCGAGGCGCAGAACATGGGCGTTCCGGCGACCGGCATCGAAGCCGCCGTCGCCGCGCGTAGCATCTCGTCGATGAAGGATGAGCGCGAGGCGGCCGAAAAGGTGCTGGGCTTGCCCAATGTTGGCGAGTTCAGGGTTGCTGACAGGGCCGCCTTCCTCAAGGATCTCGAGAGTGCGCTGCTCGCATCGAAGATCGGTGCCTATGCGCAAGGCTTTGCCGTCATGTCCGCCGCGTCCAAGGAATTCAACTGGAACCTGCCGATGCCGAGCATTGCCAAGATCTGGCGCGCTGGCTGCATCATCCGCTCGCAGTTCCTCGATGAGATCACTACGGCCTTCACCAAGGATCCTGATGTCACCAATCTGATCGTTACGCCCGCCTTTGCAAGAATGGTCAAGGAGAGCGACGGCGCGCTTCGCCGTGTTGTTTCAGCGGCGGCTCTCGGCGGTCTGCCGGTGCCGGCACTCGCATCCGCGCTCGCTTATTTCGACAGCTACCGCCGCGGCCGCGGCACCGCAAACGTCATCCAGGCGCAGCGCGACTTCTTCGGCGCCCATGGCTTCGATCGCGTCGATGGCGCAGACTCGCATCACGGCCCTTGGGGCAGCGGCCTGAGCGCCTGATCTCAGCGCTCTGCCGGTCGTTGGACAGAAAAGCCGCGCGGATCGAATCGCGCGGCTTTTCAATGCCTGGATGTTCAGGTCACCGCGCCTGGCTCAGGCTCTGCAGCTCTTCCGCCGGCAAACCGGCAATACGACCGATAACGGCCCTGGCCAACTCTCGGCCGGCGTGGCGGATGTCCTCGTTCATGGTGATGACTTCGGGACGCAGCCAGCTCAGGAAATCGCTGGGCACCTTCGAGACCATGTCGACATCCTGGCTGAGCTTCTTGCCGACGGCTTCGAGCCCGGCGATCAGCGCGATCGAACCGGCGCCGGAACCCGAAACGATGCCGTCGGGCGCGTCGTCGGACCGCATCAGCGTCTCGAAGGACGCGCGGATCTCCACCAGACTATTGTCAAGGTCCACAGAGTTGAAGGCAACAGCTTCGACGCCGAAATCGCGAATGCCTGCATCGAAGCCCTTTCGCATGTGCCTGTGGAAGGTCAGGTTCGGCGGCGGCTGCAGGAGCACGATGCGCTTGCGCCCCAGTTTCGCCAGCCGCCTCACGGCCTCATAGGCAAATCCTTCATTGTCGAAATCGTGATACGGATGAACGAGCCCCATATCCGTGCGGCCGTGGGTGGCGAAGGGGAAATTCCGCTCCATCATCAGTTCGACGCGCGGGTCCTTCGGTTCCGTGCGCGAGATGATTACGCCGTCAGCGGCGCCTGTGTCGAGCACGTAGCGGACCGGGGCGAGAGCGTCCTTCGAAAACCTATAGGGTGTGATGACCAGATGATAGGGGGTCGAGGCCAACACCTCCGAAATGCCGACGACGATCGGGCTCGTCAGGCCCATCACCTCTTCTTCGAGCGATAGCACAAGGCTGATGACATTGGTCTTGCCGGTGCGAAGGCGGACGCCGGCACGGTTCGGCTGGTAGCCTACCTGTTTGGCGACGAGCCGTACGCGTTCCTTGGTTTCAGCGCCGATATCGGGGGCATCCTTCAAGGCACGAGAGACCGTCGTGATGCCAAGGCCCGTCATGAAGGCGATTGTCTTCAGGGTCGGACGTTCCTGCAATGAGGAGGGCGCCGGGGCCTGTCTGCTCTTGGTCTTCTCGTCCATTCCCCGCCTATAGCCTTCCATGTTCAGTTCGCATCGTCGCGATTGCCTGCTTCTGACCCTCCGGTCTTCATTGCCTTATATACGATTTATGACATATGGGTATCGTTGCCCGCTCATTCCTCACTCGGCAAAAATCTGTAACGATACAGTTCGCTTGTCGAGAGCTTTTTTCCTGATGCGGCAATGGTCTCACCGAAAAGTTGAATTCTGCAACGCATCATCCAAGCTTTGCATTTGCGAGAAAGCGAAAGTGGCTTGAAGCGTCGATCCTATTAGAAAATCTCTTGAAATAACTGGAGAAAAACGACTTTCCGAAAGGATATCGCGCTGCAACATGCATGCGGGCCCTGCTCGGAGCTATCCTCTGAATGGCACTTTATAAGTGTGGAAAATATTTTCTTCAGAATTTTGCGTTGTGGCTGTTGCGCAGGCAAATCGATTGAACTAAGTTTTTCCGGTAACGTTACAGTGAGGGAGGAAAACTCATGAAATTGCGTTTGTTGGCAGCTGCTTTGGCGGTGAGTGTCGTGCTTCCATTCAGCGCAGCCAGCGCTGCCGATCTGGAAGTCACCCATTGGTGGACGTCGGGCGGCGAAGCCGCGGCGGTCGCTGAACTGGCGAAGGCATTCGATGCGACCGGCAACCACTGGGTCGATGGCGCGATTGCCGGCTCCGGCGGTACCGCGCGGCCGATCATGATCAGCCGCATCACCGGTGGTGATCCGATGGGTGCCACGCAGTTCAACCACGGCCGTCAGGCCGAGGAGCTGGTCGAGGCCGGACTGATGCGCGACCTGACCGATGTTGCGACGAGGGAGCATTGGAAGGATATCGTCAAGCCGTCGAGCCTGCTCGACAGCTGCACCATCGAGGGCAAGATCTATTGCGCGCCGGTCAATATCCACTCCTGGCAGTGGCTGTGGCTGTCGAATGCGGCCTTCAAGAAAGCCGGCGTCGAAGTGCCGAAGAATTGGGACGAATTCGTCGCTGCGGCTCCGGCTCTGGAGAAGGCCGGCATCATACCGCTCGCCGTGGGTGGCCAGCCCTGGCAATCGGCCGGCGCCTTCGACGTGCTGATGGTCGCTATCGCCGGCAAGGATGTCTTTGAGAAGGTGTTCGGCAACAAGGATGCGGAAGTTGCCGCGGGTCCGGAAATCGCCAAGGTCTTCAAGGCCGCTGATGATGCCCGCAAGATGTCCAAGGGCAGCAACGTGCAGGATTGGAACCAGGCTACCAATCTGGTCATCACCGGAAAAGCGGGCGGCCAGATCATGGGCGACTGGGCTCAAGGCGAATTCCAGGTCGCCGGGCAGAAAGCAGGCACGGATTATACCTGCCTTCCGGGGCTGGGTGTCAACGAGATCATCTCGACGGGGGGCGATGCTTTCTACTTCCCGCTCCTGAAGGACGAGGAAAAATCGAAGGCCCAGGAAGTGCTCGCCTCGACGCTGCTCGATCCCAAGACGCAGGTCGCCTTCAACCTGAAGAAGGGATCGCTGCCTGTGCGGGGTGACGTCGACCTCGCCACGGCAAACGACTGCATGAAGAAGGGTCTAGAGATCCTTGCCAAGGGAAATGTGATCCAGGGCACAGACCAGCTTCTGTCTGCAGACAGCCAGAAGCAGAAGGAAGACCTCTTCTCCGAGTTCTTCGCCAACCCCTCGATGACGCCGGAAGATGCGCAGAAGCGCTTCGCCGACATTATCGCGTCGGCCGATTGATCAACGGCTACTCTGTCGAAGCCGGTTCCGCCTTGTGCGGGGCCGGTTCGAAACTCAAGTTCAGACGGCCGGCGCCAGCTTATGCCGCAGGCTCTTCGTGCGGATGCTGCATCACGGCCGGCGATCCTTTGGACTTGAGGATGGAGCAAAGAGCTACGGCGTGCGCCGCCGCGTTCAACCGGATGAACCTGATTCAGGGGAGGAGTGAGACATGACGGGCCAAGCATATGCCGGCCGGCCAAACCAGTTGTTGCGTAATCTGCATTCAAAGATTGCCTCAATTCCGATGATACTGACCGCCGTTGTCATCTTTCTCGGCGGCACGCTTTGGACGGTATTCTATTCCTTCACCAATTCGAAGCTCCTGCCGCGCCTGACTTTCGTCGGCTTGGATCAGTATGAACGACTGTGGGCCGCTCCGCGTTGGCTCGTGTCCATCCAGAACCTTGCCATCTACGGCGTGTTTTCGCTGATTTTCAGTCTGGTGATCGGTTTCGTGCTTGCCGCACTGATGGACCAGAAGATCCGTTTCGAGAATACGTTCCGGACGATCTTCCTCTATCCGTTCGCGCTCTCCTTCATCGTCACTGGCCTGGTCTGGCAATGGGTGCTCAACCCGGAGTTCGGCGTGCAGTCGGTGGTCCGGTCGCTCGGCTGGACGAGCTTCACCTTCGATCCGCTCTACAATCAAAGCATCGTCATCTATGGCATCCTGATCGCTGCCCTCTGGCAGGGAACGGGCCTCGTCATGTGCCTGATGCTGGCAGGCCTGCGCGGCATTGACGAAGACATCTGGAAGGCCTCGCGTGTCGATGGCATTCCGATGTGGAAGACCTATCTTTTCATCATCATCCCGATGATGCGCGCCGTCTTCATCACCACGCTGGTGATCATCGCAAGCGGCATCGTCCGGGTCTACGACCTCGTCGTGGCGCAGACGAGCGGCGGTCCCGGCATCGCCTCCGAGGTGCCCGCCAAATATGTCTACGACTACATGTTCCTGGCGCAGAACCTCGGTCAGGGCTTTGCCGCTTCGACCATGATGCTGATCACCGTCGCCATCATCATCGTGCCCTGGGCCTATCTGGAATTCGGAGGACGCAAGCGTGGCTGACACAATACCTCGCAAAGGGCAGGCCGCCCATGACGCCTCAAGACTGGCTCCCGGCCCCCAGGGCAAAAAGCCGCGCCCGATATTTTCGTCCAGAAACATCATGATCTATGGTGCCCTGATCGTCGCTGCGGCTTACTACCTGCTGCCGCTCTACGTCATGATGGTCACGTCGCTGAAGGGCATGCCGGAAATCCGGCTGGGCAACATCTTCTCGCCGCCGGTCGAGATCACCTTCGAGCCCTGGGTCAAAGCCTGGGCCACCGCCTGCACTGGCCTGAACTGTGACGGCCTGTCCCGCGGTTTCTGGAATTCGGTGCGTATCACCATTCCCTCGACGATCGTTTCGATCGCGATCGCCTCGGTCAACGGCTACGCGTTGGCGAACTGGCGCTTCAAGGGGGCCGATCTGTTCTTCACGATCCTGATCGTCGGAGCCTTCATCCCCTACCAGGTGATGATCTATCCGATCGTCATCGTGCTGCGTGAAATGGGCCTCTACGGTTCGCTGACCGGCCTCATCATCGTCCACACCATCTTCGGCATGCCGATCCTGACGCTCTTGTTCCGCAACTATTTCTCGTCGCTGCCGGAAGAGCTGTTCAAGGCGGCGCGTATCGACGGTGCCGGGTTCTGGACGATCTATTTCAAGATCATGCTGCCGATGTCGCTGCCGATCTTCGTCGTTGCGATGATCCTGCAAGTCACCGGCATCTGGAACGACTTCCTGTTCGGCGTGGTGTTCGCCCGGCCGGAATATTATCCGATGACCGTCCAGCTCAACAACATCGTCAATTCGGTCCAGGGCGTGAAGGAATACAACGTCAACATGGCGGCGACCATCCTCACGGGTGCCGTTCCATTGATCGTCTACTTCGTTTCCGGACGGCTTTTCGTCCGCGGTATTGCCGCCGGCGCAGTGAAAGGGTGAGTGCATGAACAACGTCAGCGTATCGGTCAAGGATCTGTCGTTGAGCTTCGGTGCCGTCACCGTGCTCGACACGCTGAACCTCGACATCAAGAACGGCGAATTCCTCGTGCTTCTCGGCTCGTCCGGTTGCGGCAAGTCCACGCTGTTGAACTGCATCGCCGGTCTTCTCGACGTCACCGGCGGCCAGATCTTCATCAAGGACAAGAACGTCACCTGGGAGGAGCCGAAGGACCGCGGCATCGGCATGGTGTTCCAGTCCTATGCGCTCTATCCGCAGATGACGGTCGAGCGGAACCTATCCTTCGGCCTGCGCGTCGCCAAGCTGCCGGCCGCCGAAATCGACAAGCGCGTCACGCGCGCCGCCGAGATCCTGCAGATCCAGCAGTTGCTCAAGCGCAAGCCCTCGGAATTGTCCGGCGGCCAGCGTCAGCGTGTCGCGATCGGCCGGGCATTGGTGCGCGACGTCGACGTCTTTCTGTTCGACGAGCCGCTTTCCAATCTCGACGCCAAGCTGCGCTCGGAACTGCGCGTCGAAATCAAGCGGCTTCACCAGTCGCTGAACAATACGATGATCTACGTCACCCACGATCAGATCGAGGCCCTGACGCTGGCCGACCGCATCGCCGTCATGAAGAGCGGAGTCATCCAGCAGCTTGCCGATCCGATGACGATCTACAATTTTCCGGAAAACCTCTTCGTCGCCGGCTTTATCGGCTCGCCGTCGATGAATTTCTTCCGCGGCGAGATCAAGGAGCGGGGAGGGCGCAAGGTGGTGGAAGTCAACGGCGTTGATTTCGGCATGGGGGCTTACCCGGCGCGCGGACCGCTGGAGGCCGCCCGCAATGTCGTACTCGGCGTGCGGCCGGAACACGTCAAGGTCGATGAAAATGTGCCTGGAACGGAAGTTCATGATGCGGTCGTCGATATCGAGGAGCCGATGGGCGCCGACAACCTCCTTTGGCTGAAGCACGCCGGGCAGACCATGTCAGTGCGCATCGCCGGTTCGCGGCGCTACAAGCCTGGAACGGCGCTCAAACTCAGCTTCGACATGTCGATGGCCTCGGTCTTCGACGCCGCTACCGAAAACAGGATCTGATCAACCCGTAGCATCCGGCGGCCGCACTTTCCGTGGCCGCCGAACGACGATGACGCCTGTCCCTGAGCGGCGCGGGCAGCCAATGGAATTTTTGACAATGTCTGTTGACACCTTCACGTCCGAACCCGTAGCGCTCGACCTTTGCGGCGACTGGCTGCTTGCCTCGTTGGACAACAGTCATGCGCTGACGATCGTCATTCCGGGCGACGTCCACAGCGCCCTGCAGGCTGTCGGCATGATCACCGATCCCTATGTCGGCCGCAACGAGGACGACGTTCAATGGGTGGCGCACAAGGACTGGGTGCTTGAGCGTACATTCGAGATCGATGCGACCGATCTCGCCGGTTTCTGGTATCTCGATATCGAAAGCCTGGACACGATCGCTTCGGTATATATTAACGATGAACTGGTTCTTCAGGCGGAGAATTGCTTTCGCCGCTACCGGCCAGCGGTCGGTCCGGCCTTGAAAACGGGCCAGAACCGGCTGCGCGTCGTCATCCACTCGTCGATCGCTGCCGGCGCCGAACGGCAAGCGGCCCAGCCCTTCTATATTCCGTATTCGACCGGAAACTGCCCGATCCCCAACGGCAATATGCTGCGCAAACCGCAATGCCATTTCGGCTGGGACTGGAACATCGCCATTGCGCCGCTCGGCATCTACGGTTCGGTCGCACTCAAGAAGCTTGCGGTCGCCCGCATCGAACATGTCACAACCCGGCAGGTGCCGCAGGCCGGCGGTGCAATCGATCTTCAGGTGACGGTGACGCTCTTTGCCGAGGAACCCGGCGTCATCGGTATCGAATTCTCGCTTGATGGCCAAAGGGAACACCTGGACTGTGCCGTCAATGCCGGCGAAACACAGGTTACGCATGTCTTTACCGTCGAAGATCCGAAGCTCTGGTGGCCGGCTGGCAGCGGCGCGCAGGCGTTGTGCGAACTCACCGTCTCGTTTCCCGGCGAAACGGTCACCCGCCAGATCGGTTTCCGCACCATCGAGCTCTTGACGGACAAGGACGACGCCGGCGGCCGCTTTGCCTTCCGGGTCAACGGCCGTGAGATTTTCTGCCGCGGCGCCAACTGGATCCCGGCCGATGCGCTCGCTTCGCGGGTTACGGCCGAGGGCGTCGAGGATCTGCTGCGCTCGGCGGTCGACGCCAACATGAACATGATCCGTGTCTGGGGTGGCGGCTTTTACGAGACGGACTGGTTTTACGATCTCTGCGACCGGCTGGGCCTGATGGTCTGGCAGGATTTCATGTTCGCCTGCAACCTCTACCCCTCGACCCCGGATTTCCTTGAAAACGTCGCGGCGGAGGTGGACTATCAGGTCAAGCGGCTATCGTCGCATCCATCGACCGCGCTCTGGTGCGGCGACAACGAACTGGTCGGAGCGCTCACCTGGTTCGAAGAGAGCCGCAGGGATCGTGACCGCTATCTCGTCTCCTACGACCGCCTCAACCGCACGATCGAGGCGGGCATCAAGGCGGCGGCGCCGGACGCGATCTGGTGGCCCTCCAGCCCCTCCATCGGCCCGCTCAACTTCGGCGATGCCTGGCATGCGGACGGTTCAGGCGACATGCACTATTGGTCCGTCTGGCACGAGAACAAGTCGTTCGACAATTACCGCACCGTCCGGCCGCGCTTCTGCTCGGAATTCGGTTTCCAGTCCTATACCTCGATGCCGGTCGTCCGACAGTTTGCGGAACAGAAGGACCTGAACATCGCCTCGCCGGTGATGGAATCGCACCAGAAGAATGCCGGCGGCAACGAACGCATCGCCGCGACGATGTTCCGCTATTTCCGCTTCCCCAAGGATTTTTCAAATTTCGTCTATCTGAGCCAGATCCAGCAGGGACTGGCGATCCGTGCCGCGGTCGATTTCTGGCGGTCGCTCAAACCGCATTGCATGGGTACGCTCTACTGGCAACTCAACGACACGTGGCCGGTCGCATCTTGGGCAAGCCTGGACTATGGCGGCAACTGGAAGGCCATGCACTACATGGTGCGCCGGTTCTTCCAGCCGGTGGCTGTCGCAGCCATCCCCTCCGACGATGGAAAGACCATTGCTTTCTCGATGGTCAACGACACCGCCGCGCCGGTCACCGTCGAGCTGCAGACCTTCCTTGTTTCGCTGTCGGGCGAGAAGCAGCCCCTGACGGCCGCCGCCGGCACCTGCAGCCCGGATCGCGCCGCAACACTTCTGACGATCGCTGCTGCGGATATCCCGGAGAACATGCTGCTGTTCTGGTCCTTCGAAGCATCAAATGGCATGCGCGGCGAGGGGCATCATGTGCAAGGCACCTACAAGGCGCTCGATCTAGTTCCGTCCGATCTCTTGATTTCGACGAGCGAGGCCGCTGACAACACCTACGAGGTCACGGTCACGGCGACCGGCCTTGCCCTGCATGTCGTTGTCGAGGCCGATGTCGAAGGCCGCTATTCCGACAATGCCTTCGACCTGACGGCCGGCGAGAGCCGCCTGATCCGCTTCACACCGAAACAACAGGCTGCTTCCGGCATCGCCCCGAGTTTCACTGCCTTCGATCTTCAATCCTGCCAGGGCAATGGTTGAGGCCCGCTCTGGCACATCCCCGCCCACCGAGGAGAATTCCGATGAAAGATATCAGCTTCCAGCTTTACAGCGCCCGCAATTTCCCGCCGTTCTCCGATGTCCTGAAGACAGTCGGGGCCGTCGGCTACAAACAGGTCGAAGGTTACGGCGCGCTGTACGCCGCGCTCGACGACGATGCCCTTGCTGCGCTGAAGGCCGACATGGACAAAAGCGGCGTCACGATGCCGACGGCCCATTTCGGTCTGGACATGCTCGAATCCGATCCGGCCGGCGTCCTCAAAATCGTCAATGCCCTCGGAATCAGGGCGATCTATTGCCCCTATCTGCTTCCCGAACAGCGTCCGACGGATGCCGCTGGCTGGAAAGCATTCGGGGAACGCCTGGAAAAGGCGGGAAAACCCTTCCGTGACGCCGGCCTCGACTTTGGCTGGCACAATCATGATTTCGAATTCGCCACGCTGCCGGACGGCTCGATTCCGCAGGATCACATCTTTGCCGGCGGACCGAACCTCTCCTGGGAAGCCGACATTGCCTGGGTCATCCGCGGCGGTGCCGATCCGTTTGCCTGGATCGAAAAATATGGCCGCCGCATTACGGCCGTCCACGTGAAGGACATCGCTGCAGCCGGCGAAAACGCGGATGAGGACGGCTGGGCCGACGTCGGCCACGGCACCGTCGATTGGAAAAGGCTATTCAAGGCGCTGACCGCGACACCTGCCCGATACTACATCGTCGAGCACGACAACCCCAAGGATTTCAAGGCGACGGCCGAGCGCTCGATCGCATCGATCAAGACCTACTGATAGAAAGACCAGATCATGACACGAGAACTCGGCGTCGGCATCATCGGATGCGGCAACATCTCCACCACCTATTTCAAGCTTTCGCCGCTCTTCAAGGGCATCAGGGTCATTGCCTGCGCCGACATCAATCCGGCCGCCGCCGAAACGCGCGCGTCCGAATATGATGTCAAGCCGCAGACCATCGAGGAACTGCTTGCCAATCCGGAGATCGATATCGTCGTCAACCTGACGATCCCGGAAGCGCATTTCCCCGTTTCCAAGATGATCCTCGAGGCCGGCAAGCACGGTTATTCGGAAAAACCGCTGGTGCTTTCCTTGGAGCAGGGCGAGCAGCTGCGCGGTATCGCCACGGCGAGCAACCTGAAGGTCGGCTGCGCGCCGGATACCTTCCTTGGCGGCGCGCATCAGCTGGCGCGAGACTATATCGACCAGGGCAAGATCGGCCGTGTCACTTCGGGTACCTGCCACGTGATGGGCCCGGGCATGGAGATGTGGCATCCGAACCCGGACTTCTTCTTCCTGCCCGGCGGTGGGCCGGTCCTTGATATGGGGCCATACTACATCGCCAACCTTGTCAACCTGATCGGCCCGGTCAAGCGGGTCGCAGCTCTGACCTCTATGGCCAATCCGACCCGCACCATCACTAGCGAGCCGCGCAAGGGCGAGGTCATCCCGGTAAAGACCCCGACCAACATCCATGCGCTGCTCGAATTCCAGAACGGTGCGACGATCACGCTGTCGGCAAGCTGGGACGTCTGGTCGCACCGCCACGGCAACATGGAGCTCTATGGCACGGAAGGCTCTCTCTTCCTGCCCGATCCGAACTTCTTCGGCGGCACTGTCTCTGCCAGCGGTCGCGACAAGGATATCCAGCCCGTCGAGATGTGGGATCATCCCTTCGCCGTCACCAATCAGGAGCATCCGCAGGGACCGATGGCCAATTACCGTACGGCCGGCCTTGCCGACATGGCGCTTGCCATCCTCGAAGATCGCGACGCCCGCTGCTCGCTGGAGCGCGCGCTGCACGGCGTCGAGGTCATGGTGTCGATTCTGCAGTCGGGCGAGACGGGCCAGTTCGTCGAACTGACGACGACCTGCATGCAGCCGGCGGCGCTCGGCATCGAGGAGGCCAAGGCGCTGTTGCGATAGGCCAAATTTGGGGGTGCAGGGGCAGTATCGCTTTGCACCGTCATCGCAGTAAAATATACCGATCCAAATCATTCCCGGAGCCGCGCTGCTTCGGGAATTCCGTTTTCAAGTACATTTCAGGCACAGGGCAGGATGAAACGATGAGCTGGCAACCCGCTGACAATCGCTATGAGATGATGACGTACAATCGCTGCGGCAAGAGCGGGCTGAAGCTGCCGGCGGTGTCGCTTGGCCTGTGGCACAATTTCGGCCATGACACGCCGCACGAGCGCAAGCTCGATATGTGCCGCACGGCCTTCGATCTCGGCATCACCCATTTCGACCTCGCCAACAATTACGGTCCGCCTCCGGGCTCGGCCGAAACCGCTTTCGGCGAAATCATGCGCACGGATTTTTCCGGCTTGCGCGACGAGCTGATCATTTCCTCCAAGGCCGGCTATGACATGTGGCCGGGTCCCTATGGCGAGTGGGGCAGCCGCAAGTATCTGATCGCCTCCTGCGACCAGAGCCTGAAGCGCATGGGCCTCGACTATGTCGATGTCTTCTATTCGCACCGCTTCGACCCCCAAACGCCGCTCGAGGAAACCTGCCGGGCGCTTGACCATATCGTCCGTTCGGGCAGGGCGCTCTACGTCGGCATCTCCTCCTACAACTCGCAGCGCACTCGCGAGGCAGCTGCAATTCTCAAGGATCTCGGGACGCCGCTGCTCATCCACCAGCCGAGCTATTCAATGCTCAACCGCTGGGTGGAGGATGACGGGCTCGTTGACACGCTCGAAGGCCTCGGCGTCGGCTCGATTGTGTTCTCGCCGCTGGCGCAGGGCATGCTGACGACGAAATATCTGGGCGGCATCCCGGCCGACAGCCGTGCGGCGCAGAATCATTTCCTCAAAAAGGACTTCATCCGCCCGTCGATCATCGACAATATCCGCAAGCTCAATGAGATCGCCGAGAAACGCGGCCAGACGCTGGCGCAGATGGCGATCGCCTGGGTGCTGCGCGGTGGCAGGATCACCTCGGCGCTGATCGGCGCTAGCCGCTCGTCGCAGATCGTCGATTGCGTCGCTGCGCTGAGGAACGACACGTTCACGGCCGAGGAACTGGCAGAGATCGACGTCTACGCCAAGGAAGCTGACATTAATCTCTGGGCTTCGTCGGCGGAACGCGTGTAAAGCCAGCATTCGGGTGGCAAATAGGAAGCATCGGATCGCGGGGTCCGGTGCCTTTGGGTCCGGTGCCTTTTTCCGTACGAAAGCCTGGCATATGCGCGGCACGCTTTTCCGGCGCTCCGGCTCTTTGACGATCTTGCCTGCCCGGTAACGGTGACATGCAGCTGTGTCCGAAGCGTTCCGTAAGTCGCTGCAAACATTGAAAGTTGTTATTAGACAAAAGTCGAAGAAGGGCTTTTCTTGGCATGGCTGGACATGAGGGGGCGAGCGTGTAATCTGCCCGCGGAGCCGGGTGGTTTCATTGGAATTATCTGCCCGAATCTCGTGAATTCGAAAACGCGTATGTCCGTTTGAGCCAGTCGAAACCGAGTGGTGCGGTCTGCGCCCCGCGGGGAGGAACAGTATCGGCAAGGCCGGCTGTCCGCGAAAACAGAGGAGAGAACATGGATCGCCGTTCATTCATCAAGCGTGCAGGTCTCGGCGGCGTCGGCGCCGCCGCGGCAACGACGCTCGCAGCGCCCGCCATCGCCCAGAGCAGCCCTAAGATCAACTGGCGTCTCGCATCGTCCTTCCCGAAGTCGCTCGATACGATCTATGGCGGTGCCGAGGTGCTGTCGAAATATGTCTCCGAGGCGACCGACGGCAATTTCCAGATCCAGGTCTTCGCCGCCGGCGAAATTGTCCCGGGCCTGCAGGCAGCCGACGCCGCCGCGGCCGGCACGGTGGAAGCATGCCACACGGTTTCCTATTATTATTGGGGCAAGGATCCTGTCTGGGCGCTCGGCGCAGCAGTCCCGTTCGCGCTCAATGCCCGCGGCATGAATGCCTGGCATTATCATGGCGGTGGCATCGACATGTTCAACGAGTTCCTGGCGACGCAAGGCCTCGTTGGATATCCCGGTGGCAATACCGGCGTGCAGATGGGCGGCTGGTTCCGCAAGGAGATCAAGACCGTCGCCGACATGCAGGGCCTCAAGATGCGCATTGGGGGCTTTGCCGGCAAGGTCGTCGAGAAGCTCGGCGTGGTGCCGCAGCAGATTGCCGGTGGCGACATCTATCCGTCGCTCGAAAAAGGCACCATCGACGCCGCCGAATGGGTCGGCCCCTATGATGACGAGAAGCTCGGCTTCTACAAGGTTGCGCCGTACTACTACTATCCCGGCTGGTGGGAAGGCGGACCGACCGTGCACGCCATGTTCAACAAGGCGGCTTTCGACGGCCTGCCGAAAAACTATCAGTCGCTGCTGCGCACCGCCTGCCAGGCAACCGATGCGAACATGCTGCAGAAGTACGACTACCTCAATCCCGCGGCGATCAAGCGTCTCGTCGGCGCCGGCGCGAAGCTCAGCCCCTACAGCCCGGAAATCCTGTCGGCCTGCTTCGACGCGGCCAATGAGGTTTACGCTGGCATGGAAGCCTCGAACCCGACCTTCAAGAAGATCTGGGATTCGATCAAGGCGTTCCGCGGCGAGTACTACCTCAATGCCCAGATCGCCGAATACAACTACGACACCTTCATGATGATCCAGCAGCGCGGCGGCAAGCTCTAAGCGCTGATTTCATCGCCAAAACGAAAAACAACCCCGGAGCGCCGCTCCGGGGTTTTTCATTGTCGCAATCGACAAAAGACAGGGCCGGCGCAAAGGCCGGCCCTGTGATGATCAATTGAACGATGGCGGGGCGCTCAGATCGTTGGCGGGTTTCTGCTGGTTCCCCGAACCGTTTTGATCCGTTGGTTGCTGGCCGCTGCCGTCGAGCGGATTGCCGCCTGGCAATTGCAGGCCGCCCGGCAGGCCGAGGCCGCCGCCATTGTCCGGCAGCGTCAGGCCGCCTCCGCCGGTGCCGAACCCCGGGACCTCGATCTTGATTGTGGCCGGATCCACGACGGCGGCGTCGCCCTTGTAGTGCATGACCATCTGCGGGAACATGATCGTCAACGCCACCATCAGGATCTGGATGCCGACGAACGGCACCGCCCCCCAATAGATCTGCCCCGTGGTCACCGGTTTCGTCAGCTTACCTGTGACCCGATCGAGATAGGGCACCCTGGCGGCGACCGAACGCAGGTAGAACAGCGCAAACCCAAAGGGCGGATGCATGAAGCTCGTCTGCATGTTGATGCCGAGCAGGACGCCGAACCAGATAAGGTCGATGCCGAGCGCGTTGGCCGCCGGTGCGAGCAGCGGCACGATGATGAAGGCGAGTTCAAAGAAATCCAGGAAGAACGCCAGGAAGAACACGAGCAGGTTGACGGTGATCAGGAAGCCGGTTTCACCGCCGGGCATCCCCACCAGCAGATGTTCCACCCAGACATGGCCGTTGACTCCGTAGAAAGTCAGCGAGAACACCCGTGCGCCGATCAGGATGAACAGCACGAAGGCCGACAGACGGGTCGTGGCGGCCAGCGCGGAGCGGACCACATCCAAGGTCAGTCGTCCCTTGGCTGCCGCCATGATCAGGGCGCCGACAGCCCCCATGGCGCCGCCTTCCGTCGGCGTTGCAATGCCGAGGAAGATCGTGCCGAGCACGAGGAAGATCAGTGCCAGTGGCGGGATCAGGACGATGATGACCTGCTGGGCAAGCCTGGACATTGCATTGATCTTCAATTCCCTGTCGACGAGCGCAATCACGTAGATGAAGGCCACACCGACACTGGCGCCGAGAATATCGGCGTTTTCGCCCTGCGTCGACGAGAGGTAGACATGCGCCGCATAGGCGATACCCGCCGCAACGGCGAGCGCGACAAAGAGCGAGGCAACGCCCGAGCCGAGCGTGCGTGCTTCGAGCGGCAGCGCCGGCATCGAGTCACGCCGGACGAAGGTCATGATCAGGACATAAAGCATGTAGAGGCCGGTCAGCACCAGGCCGGGGATCAGGGCGCCGGCATACATGTCGCCGACCGAACGGCCGAGCTGGTCGGCAAGAACGATCAGGACCAGCGAAGGCGGAATGATCTGGGCAAGCGTGCCGGAGGCAGCGATGACGCCCGAGGCGACACGCCGGTCATAGCCGTAGCGCAGCATAATCGGCAGCGAGATCAGGCCCATGGCGATGACTGAAGCTGCAACCACGCCGGTGGTGGCTGCGAGCAGTGCTCCGACGAAGATAACGGCATAGGCGAGACCGCCGCGGATCGGGCCGAACAACTGGCCGATCGTGTCGAGCAGGTCCTCGGCCATGCCGGATCGTTCGAGCACGATCCCCATGAAGGTAAAGAAGGGGATGGCGAGCAATGTGTCGTTCGACATCACCCCCCAGAATCGTTCCGGCAGTGCATTGAGTAGAGGCCAGGAGAGATTGATTGAGCCGGCAGACAAAGGAGCAAGCTCCACGCCGATGAAGAAGAACAGCAGGCCATTGGCGGCGAGCGAAAAGGCAACGGGATAACCCAGCAGGAGGAACACGATCAATGACACGAACATGATCGGTGCGAGGTTTACGGCGATGAACTCAATCATGGGCGCGTCTCCGGAATGATGGCTTCATCCAGCGGTGCGTGGGTCGGTGCGTAGGGCGTTGGATCGTCCATATTGCCGGTGATGATCGCGACCTTCTTGATGATTTCCGACACCCCCTGCAGGGCAAGCAGGATGAAGCCGAACAGCAGGATTCCCTTGGCTGGCCAGACGATCAGGCCACCGGCGCTGGATGAGCCTTCCTGCGAGCGGTAGGACATCAGGAAATAGGGGACGAGGTAGTATGTCATCAGCAATACGAACGGCATCAGGAAGAACACATGTCCGAACAGGTCGATCCAGTGCTGCACACGGCGCGAAAACTTGCCGTAGACGACGTCGATGCGGATGTGCTCGTTTTGGCTCAGCGTGTAGGCGGCCGCGAACATGAAGGCGGCGCCGAAGAGATACCACTGCGCCTCGAGCCAGGCATTCGACGACATGTTGAACATTTTTCGGATAATGGCATTGCCGGCGCTGACCAGAACGGCCACCAGGATCAGCCAGGAGACTGACTTGCCAATGATTTCCGTGACACGGTCGATGAGCCTGCTGATACCGAGCAATGCGGTCATAGAGTTCCTCCCCGCCAAGCTGATTTTCGATTTTGTTGCCAAGCATAGTCACAGTGCCGATTTCAAGCCCCGTTTCAAGTCTGCGGCTGGATTTTCCCGTGTGGTATCGCAACGTCATACCAAAGTTGTACCTAGGCCTTGCTGCAGTGCTCAAAGGTTGGGCAAAAATCGCGGGGAATCGCGTTGTCGCGGACTAAACATCTAGCTGGCGAGGCACAGTCTGTATGGAAGCCGGGCCGGGAGTCAGACGGAGAAGGCGAGTTTCACCGCCGAAGTTCCGCAAGGGACTTGAATTGGCGACCGGTTTGGGGATGGATGATGTCTGAGAAACCATGAGGTACGTTCGTCATGAGCGCGTTGATCCGCAACCCGATCCTACCCGGCTTCAATCCCGACCCCTCCATCTGCCGCGTGGGCGAGGACTACTACATCGCCACGTCCACGTTCGAATGGTATCCCGGCGTGCAGATCCACCACTCGCGCGACCTGGTCAATTGGCGCCTGGTGCGCCGGCCGCTGGAGCGGGCAAGCCAGCTCGACATGCGGGGCAATCCCGACAGCTGCGGTGTCTGGGCGCCGTGCCTGTCCCATGCGGATGGTCTCTTCTGGCTGGTCTATACCGACGTCAAGCGCTTCGACGGCAACTTCAAGGATGCGCACAACTACATCGTCACGTCGCCGTCAATTGAGGGCGATTGGTCGGATCGGGTCTATGTCAATTCCTCCGGCTTCGACCCGTCGCTGTTCCATGACGAGGACGGCCGCAAATGGTTCGTCAACATGCAATGGAACCACCGTACCGAGAGCTTTGGCGGGGCGCCGAAATCACCGGCCTTCGACGGTATCCTGCTGCAGGAATGGGATCCGGTCGCAAAGAAGCTCGTTGGCCCGATCAGGAATATCTTCGCCGGCAGCGCGCAAGGACTTGTCGAAGGCCCGCATCTCTTCAAGCGCAACGGCTGGTACTATCTGACCACGGCCGAGGGCGGCACGGGATACGATCACGCGGTGACCATGGCCCGCTCGCGTAGCATCGAGGGTCCCTATGAGATGCATCCGCAGACGCATCTGATCACTTCCAAGGACGCGCCGGATGCTGTGCTGCAGAGGGCAGGGCACGGGCAATATGTCGAGACGCCGGACGGTCAAGCCTATCACACCCACCTGACGGGCCGGCCATTGCCGCCGCTCCGGCGCTGCACGCTCGGCCGCGAGACGGCGCTGCAGAAATGCGTCTGGCGCGACGACGGATGGCTCTATCTGGCGCAGGGAGGTGTCGTGCCAGCCGTCGAGGTTCCAGCGCCAGGCGAGGCCGTCGCCATCGAGAAGCCCTCACGGGTCGAGACCGATTTCGACGGCCCGGCATTACCCGATGATTTCCAATGGTTGCGCACGCCCATGCCCGAGCGGCTCTTCTCGCTGACCGAAAGGCCCGGGCATCTGCGGCTGTTTGGTCGCGAAAGCATCGGCAGCTGGTTCGAACAGGCGCTGGTGGCGCGCCGCCAGGAGCATCATTCGTTCCGCGCCGAGACGGTGGTCGAATTCGAGCCGGACACCTACCAGCAGGCCGCCGGTCTGACCCATTACTACAACCGCCACAAGTTTCATGCGCTCGCCGTCACGCTGCACGAAAAGCTTGGCCGGGTGGCGACGATCTTCTCCTGCGCTGGCGATTTTCCACATGGCCGCATGATGTTTCCTGTCGATAGCGGCGTCACGGTGCCGTTCGGACGGGTCTATCTGGCAATGGAAATTCGGGGCAACGAGTTGCAGTTCTTCTGGCATCCGGACGGCTATCGGGCGTGGCGCAAGATCGGTCCTGTGCTCGATGCCGGCGTCGTATCCGACGAGGGCGGGCGGGGCGAACACGGCTCGTTCACCGGCGCTTTCGCGGGCGTTTTTGCGTTCGACACATCGGGTCGGGCCAAGGTCGCCGATTTCGATCGCTTTAGCTACGAGCCGTTGTAATTCACCGTTGAGTGAGAAAGCACGGTTGTCGAGAGGCGGCGTCGTGCCGCCTTTCGAGAACAGCGGATAGTGCTCGCGCCGCTAGCTTGCCCTGGCGGACCAATCCACGAACGGATCGGGCAGTGTCCGCCAGCGCTCCGGCGTGAAACTGCCGGCATCCACCAGACAATCGTCAAGCTCGGCTTCCAGTGCCGCCTGGTTCATCGGATCGGCGCCGATGAAGACGATCTCCTGGCGCCGATCGCCCCAGACGGGATCAAGGTAGGGCTTCATCATCGCCAAAAACCCCGGATCGTCCGGCCACTGGGCTTTGGGAACCGATGACCACCAGAGCCCCATCTTCGAGGTTCGCACCATGGGACCCGCCTGGCTCAGTTCGCCCACCTGATGCGGTCGTGTCGCCAGCCAGAAGAAACCTTTTGCGCGCACGATGCCCGGCCACGAACGATTGATGAAGGCGTGAAACCGGGCGGGATCGAACGGCCGTTTCGCGCGGTAGACGAAGGAGCGGATGCCATATTCCTCCGTTTCCGGCACATGGTCCTTGAAGCCGTGTAGTTCCTTGTACCAGAGCGGATGCTGCTCGGCCTTCGCCATATCAAACAGCCCGGTGCCGAGCACATCGCGTAGCGCCACCCGCCCGAAATCCGTCTCGAGCAGCCGTGCATCCGGATTGAGGCCAACGACGATCTTGCGCGCCGCGTCAAGCTTTTCAGGCGTGGCGCTGCCGGTCTTGTTGAGGATGACGACGTCGGCGAATTCGATCTGCTCGACCAAGAGGTCGACAAGCGTGCGGTTGTCGGCGTCTCCGGCCGTGTCGCCGCGGTCGGCGAGGAAATCGTCGCAGGAATAGTCAGCCAAGAGGCTCGCGGCATCGACGACGGTTACCATCGTATCGAGCCGTGCCACATCGGAGAGGCTGGCGCCGCTTTCGTCGCGGAACTCGAAGGTCGTTGCAACGGGAAGCGGCTCGGCGATACCGGTCGATTCGATCAGCAGACAGTCGAACCGGTCCTGTTCGGCGAGTTTGCGCACCTCGTTCAGGAGATCGTCGCGCAGCGTGCAGCAGATGCAGCCGTTGGTCATTTCAACCAGTTGTTCCTCCGTCCGCGACAGGTTCGCGCCGCCATCGCGCACCAGGGCGGCATCGATGTTCACCTCGCTCATGTCGTTGACGATCACCGCAACTCGCAGCCCGTCGCGATTGTTGAGGATATGATTGAGCACCGTCGTTTTTCCAGCGCCGAGAAAGCCGGAGAGAACGGTGACCGGAAGTCTGTCGGACATTGTCCTGTATCCCTTAATGTTATACTATTACACACAATGGTCTAAAAAAGGCGGACCGGTGGCCCGCCTTCTAAGGTCGCTGGGAGGAACCTGTTCAGCTGCCGTTGGAAAGGCAGGTCTTTAGCGAGGTGCCGATGCCTTCCATCAGCTGGAAATAGAGGTCGGGGCCAGCATCGAGGGTGGCGGCTTCCGGGTCGAGCGCGCCGGATTTCGCCGGCGTGCCTTCGAGCACGACATTGACCAGCTTCGGTTCGAACTGCGGTTCGGCAAAGACGCAGGTCGCGCCGAGTTCGACGATCTTGGCGTGGATCTCGGACAGCCGTTCGGCGCCCGGCAGGACTTCGGGGCTCACCGTGATCGAGCCTGCGACCTTCACGTCATAGCGATGCTCGAAATACTGGTAGGCATCGTGAAAGACGATGAAGGGCTTGTCCTTGATCGGCGCGACCGCTTCTACAAGCGTCTTGTCGAGCGTATCGAGCCGCGTGCTCAGGGCATCGAGATTGGCTTTGTAAGCGGCCGCATTGTCCGGATCCGCAGCGGCAAGCGTCTTTTCGATCGCGGCCGCCATCGCCTTGGCATTGGCCGGATCGAGCCAGAGGTGCATGTCGAACTCACCCTCGTCGTGGTGATGGCCTTCTTCATGGGCGTGACCTTCGGCGCCTTCCGCACCTGCCTCGTGCTCGTCGCCGTCGTCATGTGGCTCGAAGGCGCCGCCTTCGCGGAATTTCAGCTTTTCAAGTCCGGGCGCATCGTCCAGTTCGACAATCTTTGCGCTGCTGCCGAGCGATTCCAGAGGCTTTTCCAGAAAGGCTTCCAGCCCATGACCGACCCAGAAGACGATGTTGGCGTTTTCCAGCGCCGAGGCATTGGAGGGCTTCATGCTGTATGTGTGGGGGGAGGCGGCGCCCTCGACGATCAGCGCCGGTTCGCCGAGCCCTTTCATGATCGAGGCGACCAGCGAATGGATCGGCTTGATCGAGACGACGACGTTCGGGACTTCGGCATGGGCGGTGCCAGTTGCCAGAAGCATGGAGGGGGCGAAAAAAAGGGAGGATGTCAAAAGGATGGATTTTTTCAGGCTCATGCGGGGACTCCTGTCTTGTAAATCAATGTAATGTTATTACATCAATTGCGTTATGCTATAACGTGTGGCATAGCGACTGGCAACACCGAAAATCCGGATTTTTTGATGCTGAATTTCCGCACGTCCGATCAGAAGCCTCTCGTCCTCATGAACAATGCCGGCGTGCGCCGCAGCGGCCGCTGGCTGGTGCGCGGTGTCGAGTTCTCCATCAGCCCCGGCGAGATCGTCACGCTGATCGGCCCGAACGGCTCGGGCAAATCGACGACGGCGAAGGCTGCGATCGGCGTTTTGAAGCCGGACGAGGGCTGGGTCGAACGCAAACCGGGCCTCAAGGTCGGCTATGTGCCGCAGAAGCTCGCCATCGACTGGACGCTGCCCCTGACGGTCGGGCGCCTGATGACGCTGACCGGCCCGCTGAAGGACCGCGAGATCGAGGAGGCGCTGCATGCGACCGGCATTGCGCATCTCGCCCGCGCCGAGGTGCAGCACCTGTCAGGGGGCGAATTCCAGCGGGCCCTGCTTGCCCGCGCCATTGCCCGCAAGCCCGATCTGCTCGTTCTCGACGAACCGGTGCAGGGCGTAGATTTTTCCGGCGAGATCGCGCTCTACGACCTGATCAAGTCAATCCGCAACCAGACCGGCTGCGGCATCCTGTTGATCTCCCACGACCTGCATGTGGTGATGGCCGAGACCGACACGGTGATCTGCCTCAACGGCCATGTCTGCTGCCGCGGCACGCCGCAGATGGTCAGCCAGAGCCCGGAATATCTAAAGCTGTTCGGCAGCCGCGCAGCCAAGACGCTTGCCGTCTACAGCCACGATCACGACCACACCCATCTGCCCGACGGCCGCGTTCTGCATGCCGATGGCAGTATCACCGAACATTGCCATCCGGACGACGGCCATCATCATGGCGCCCACGCCGATGCTGAACGTGAGCATGACGCCCATGATCATGTCCACGGCCCGGATTGCGGCTGCGGCCATCAGAGCCGCCTGCAGGGCTTCGACGACAAGGAGACGCGCCGTGTTTGACGATTTCTTCACCCGCGCGCTCATTGCCGGTATCGGCCTTGCCATCACGGTCGGCCCGCTCGGCTGCTTTGTCATCTGGCGCCGCATGGCCTATTTCGGCGACACCATGGCGCATTCGGCCCTGCTCGGCGTGGCGCTGTCGCTGCTGTTTAACCTTAATGTGATGCTGAGCGTCTTCATCGTTGCCGCCGTCGTTTCGCTGCTGTTGCTGCTTCTGCAGAAGCGCGGCGCACTGTCGACCGATGCGCTGCTCGGCATCCTCTCCCATTCGGCGCTGTCGATCGGCCTCGTCATGGTCGCCTTCATGACCTGGGTGCGGATCGACCTCGTCGGCTTCCTGTTCGGTGATATCCTCGCCGTCTCCGAAGCGGATATCGATCTCGTCTGGGGCGGCGGCATTCTCGTCTTGTTTGCCATCGTCTATCTCTGGCGGCCGCTGCTCGCCTCCACCGTCAATCCGGAACTGGCCGAGGCTGAAGGCCTGCAGCCGGAGCGGGCGCGGCTTTACTTCATGCTGCTGATGGCCTTGGTGATCGCGATCGCCATGAAGATCGTCGGCATCCTCTTGATCACCTCGCTGCTGATCATCCCGGCGGCAACCGCCCGCCGCTTTGCCACGTCGCCGGAGATCATGGCCGTGCTCGCCTCGGTTATCGGCGTGCTTGCCGTCACCGGCGGTCTGTTCGGCTCGCTGCATTTCGATACGCCGTCCGGTCCCTCGATCGTGGTTGCGGCGATGGGGCTTTTCGTGCTCAGCCTTCTGCCGTTCGGCCGCAATGGAGAGACCGAGACAGCCATTCACTCGACGCATGGAGGGCATCACTGATGGCGCAGCAACTCACCAAGAACCAGACGCTGGTGCTCGATGCGCTGACCCACGCGGAAGGCCCGCTCAGCGCCTATACGATTCTCGACAAACTGCGTGACCACGGTTTTCGTGCGCCGCTGCAGGTCTATCGCGCGCTGGACAAACTGCTCGAATTCGGCATGATCCACCGGCTCGAAAGCCTGAACTCCTTCGTCGCCTGCGCCCATCCGGATCATCATCACCTTGATCACGGCGTGACTGCCTTTGCGATCTGCGAGGATTGCGGCCAAGTGACCGAAATGCATGATGAAGGTATCGAGGAGCGGCTTTCCCTCCTCGCCGGCAAGGAGCATTTCAAGACCGAAAAGACGACGATCGAGATTCGCGGCCATTGCCAGAACTGCACCTGCGGATAATCCCGCCAAGTCAAAGCGGTATCCCACTGCAAACGGATGTGTGAGCATCCGGACCTGATGGTCCTGCACGCTCGGCCCCGCCACGCCGATCTCGACCTCTGCTCTCGCCCATGCTTTGCTGCCGCGATGTGCCTGTCCTGCGTCTCCATCGTCACCAACGCACTCCGGCTGCGACGGTTGAAGCTCTGACGGCGATTACTCGATGAGCGACAGGCTGGTCGCGAAAAGCTGCCATTTCTTGACATAGCTGTTCGCCGAGTTCTTCAAACCGGCGACGGCCGCTTCATCGAGCAGCCGGATGGCCTTTGCCGGTGCGCCGACGATCAATGAATTGTCGGGAAAGACCTTGCCTTCCGTCACTAGCGCATTGGCGCCGACCAGGCAGTTGTTGCCGATCACAGCGCCGTTCAGTACCGTTGCGCCCATGCCGATCAGCGAATTGTCGCCGACGGTGCAGCCATGCACGATGGCGTGATGGCCGATGGTGCAGCCTTCTCCGATCGTCACCGGAAAACCCGGATCGACATGGATGATGACGCCCTCCTGGATGTTGGTGCGCGAGCCGATCCGGATCGGCTCGTTGTCGCCTCGAAGCACCGCACCGAACCAGACGCCGACATCCTCACCCAGTTCGACCTTACCGATGACATACGCGTCCGGGGCGAGCCAATAGCTGCCTTGCGCCGGGACAGATGGTCGTGTTGGGCCAAGTGCATAAAGCGGCATGATTTTTCCTTCTTGTTCTTTAAATGACCGTGACGGTCAGCGTCGCGACGCCGTCGATACCGCAGGAAATCACATCACCGCGCGACACCGAACCGACGCCCGAGGGCGTCCCCGTCATAATGATGTCTCCGGCAGCAAGGGTGAAAAACGTCGACAGTTCGGCGATGATTTCCGGCACCTTCCAGATCATCTGGTTGAGGTCGCCGTGCTGTTTCCTGTCGCCATTGACCGTCAGCCAGATATTGCCATTGGCGGGATGACCTATGGTTTCGGCTGGAACGATCTCTGAAACCGGCGCCGACTGTTCGAAGGCTTTCGCCGCGGTCCAGGGCTTGCCAGCCGCCTTCGCCGCGGCCTGAAGATCGCGGCGGGTGAAATCGATACCAACGGCATAGCCGTAAACGCAGTCGAGGGCGTCGCCTGTCGCGATATCGTTGCCGCCCTTTTGCAGCGCGACGACAAGTTCGACTTCGTGATGAACGTCCAAGGAGAGCGGCGGGTACGGAAAGTCCGTGCCCTGCAGCAGCAGATTGTCCGGATTTTTCTGAAAGAAGAATGGCGCTTCGCGATCGGGATCATGGCCCATCTCTATTGCGTGGGCCGCATAGTTACGGCCCACGCAATAGACGCGGCGAACGGGAAAGGCCCGCTCGGTATTCGCAACCGGCAACAGAACCGGGGCAGGAAGGGGAACAATTGTGGTCATCGGCATCCAAGCATCGATTGCGGATGCCGGACGATAGCACCCCTTTACGGGGTGGGGAAAGGTGCGTCAGCTGCAGGCATAGGCTTCAAGCTGATCACGCGTCAGAAACCGGCTTCCAGCTCGGGAATTGAGGTCCGGGTGGGTATATTCGAGGCTGGGGACATCCGGAAGCTCCAGCGCCTGGCGCACGGTCATGATGCCGACGTCACGGCGATCAGCACCACGCTTCAAACTGACTTCAACGATGCGATACAGATTTTCCTCTGCCATGTTTTCTCTCCCGTCGCGTTATTTTTTTTGATTCTGGATTGCAGTTGTTACTCCGAAATCGGTTTTTATGGGGCACCACATCCAATAACATGCCATAGGTAAACGAATCACAACAGTCATTTTTCAGCAAAGGCTTTGATTTCGTGTCGTAACGATGCGTGATCTTCTATCGAAAGAGCTGTTCGGGCGTATTTGTCGAGCATACGCCCAAGGTTCGGGCATCCTCTCCGTCCTTTTGATGGAACTATATTACTTTTGACATGTTTCCTTGCTGAAGAAGAGGAGCATGAAGATGGCCAATATCAAAAATTTGCGAACCGGTTTCACAGGCGAACTGGGTGGGGCAAGCGGCGCAGTGGCAAAAGCAAAGCGGGCGGCAAGCCATGTCAAGGACGAAGCGTCGGCGGTCGCAAGGACCGCGCACGATCACCCGTCGGCAACAAGCACGGCGCTGCTCGTTTTCGGCGTCGCGGCTTTTCTTGCCGGCTATCTGATCGGCAGTGCCGCGAACCCGCCACCGCATCGCAGCCGTTATTGGTAAAATTGCTGCGCTGCATAATATTTGCCTTGATTTTGCTGCAATGCGGTAATAAAGTCATATTTATCGCAGCGATTCACTCCTCCCGGAAAGCTGCGATCGATCAGCGGTCACCTCCTCCCGACCGTGGGTCATTTTCAGAAGCCTGCCGCACCTCCTCCCGCGGCAGGCTTTTTTCGTTTTGCCGACTGCCCAGCGGGAACCAAATCGGTTATCCTCCAGTTATGATTTGGCAAGAAAATCGGAGGAGACGCTCATGCCATATGCTAAATGGTCCCGTCCCGTGGAAGTTGGGTTTGGACAAAAAGGCTCTCAGCTCGTCCAGGGACCGTTCGATGCCCTGATCTGCCTGATGGACACCTGGCCGGATTTGCGTGGTCCGCGCTACGTCGCCGCCAGGAGCCTGTGCCGTGCAGCACTCGACGGCCGCAAGTCGCCCGAGGAAGCAAGGGAAGTGTTCATTTCGGCCGCGAAAGAGGCAAAGCTTCAGACGCATTGATGCGTCCGGCATAGAATTGCGAAAACCGGCCGCGCATCAAGCCGCGGCATGCTGCCGTTGTTTTTGCGGCAGAGCCGGTTCGCACGATTGAAATCGATCATCGTTACATGCCGGCGATGGGCCAGGCGGTTTTCTCGCTCCTCTTGCCTTACGTGCCTGTGCACCTTGCCGTCTCGCGCCTTCACCCAAAGTTCCATCTCGCTTTCAAAACCGGCCCGCTGTATAAGGCCGCGATTAATGACGCCGTTTAGCCGGATGATACCTTCCCGCTTGTGCGCCCCAGCCTCATTATGCTGCCTGCGGAGCGTGCGGGGATGAAAGTGCTTTCATGAGTGACGAAACAACATTGGCGGCGGGCGCGAGCGGTTCGGCGTATTTCAGAGCACCGGTTTTCGCCGTTGCGCCGATGATCGACTGGACCGATCGTCACTACCGGTTCCTGGCCCGGCAGCTTTCGAAGCATGCGCTGCTCTATACCGAAATGATCGTCTGCGAGGCGATCCTGCGCGGCGACCGGGAGCGGCTGCTGGGGCTTGATGACACCGAGCAGCCGGTGGCGTTGCAACTCGGCGGCAACGATCCGGCCAAGATGGTGCAAGCGGCGCGGATCGGCGAAGACTTCGGCTATGCCGAGATCAACATGAATGTCGGCTGCCCGTCGGACCGCGTGCAGTCCGGCACGTTCGGGGCCTGCCTGATGCGCGAACCGGCGGTCGTCGCCGACTGCGTCGCAGCGATGAAGGCGGCGGTGTCGATCCCGGTGACGGTCAAATGCCGGATCGGCGTCGACGATCAGGAGCCGGAGGTGGCGTTGCGCGCTCTCGTTTTCGGCGTCACCGAGGCTGGTGCCGATGCCGTCTGGGTGCATGCGCGAAAAGCCTGGCTGCAGGGCCTGTCGCCGAAGGAGAACCGCGAGGTTCCGCCGCTGGACTATGGCCTGGTTCATCGTCTCAAGGCAGAAAATCCTCATCTTTTCATTGGTCTGAACGGCGGTCTTGGCAGTTTGAATCAGGCCCTCGACGAGCTTGAGCATGTGGACGGTGTCATGCTCGGCCGCGCCGCCTATCATGATAGCGCCATGCTGACGGCCGTGGACCAATATTTTTCGCATCCGCTGACGGGGGCGGCGCCGATCGACCTGAGCGGCGAGGCCTTCACCGCCGACGGGCACCGGCAGTCGCTGGCATTCTGGGCCGATGTCCGCGATGCGATGATGGGGCATGCGGCCCGGCACATCGCCTCGGGCGGGCGGCTGATCCACGTCACGCGCCACATGGTCGGCCTGTTCCAGGGCTGGCCGGGGGCGCGCCGCTTCCGGCAGATCCTGTCGGCCGATGCGACGCGGGCAGGGGCCGGGCCGGAGGTGATCGCTGCGGCGTTCGACGCGATTTTTGCCGCGGCCGAGGCGAAGCAGGCGGCGGAGTAGTGAGTAGCCAATAGCCAATATTCCACTGCCTATTCTCTATCGCCTATCACAACAAAAAAACGGCGCCCCGAAGGACGCCGTTCAATTCAGTCATCGCGAGGCGATCAGATCCGGCTTAGGCAGCCTGGATGTTGACGGCCTTCGGGCCCTTGCCCATGCGATCCGGCTCGGTGTCGAAGGTGACCTGCTGGCCGTCCTTCAGGGTCTGGAGACCAGCGGCCTGCAGCGCCGAGATGTGGACGAAAACGTCCTTGGCGCCGCCTTCCGGCGTGATGAAGCCAAAGCCCTTGTCCTGGTTGAAGAATTTTACGGTGCCCTTGGTGGCCATGGGAGAAGTCCTTATTCCCTTGATGATGTGCCTTCACCCCTGCCAGGGTGGAGACCTTTTTTCTTTCCGGTTTTGTCTTTATTCCGGAAAGCCAGTCGGAGAAGTCGATAACGGGGAAAGAACGCCTACAGTGCCTTTTCGGCACGCCCGGATTTCTCCGGGACCATACAGC
The DNA here is from genome assembly GCF_964254145.1 of Pararhizobium sp. LjRoot235. Taxonomy (NCBI): domain Bacteria; kingdom Pseudomonadati; phylum Pseudomonadota; class Alphaproteobacteria; order Hyphomicrobiales; family Rhizobiaceae; genus Pararhizobium; species Pararhizobium sp. LjRoot235. Next base: position 2,066,957 of record NZ_CAXUSP020000001.1, read on the forward strand.
CAGTCCAGTCTCCGGGATGCAAACGCCCGAACGTTGAAATAATTGGCAGCAATTCGTGAAAATAGCAAGCGATTAATGGCCAATATTTCAACCGCATGCTGTCTCTTTTCCGGGGCAATCTCCGCAGGTTGCGGCCTGGGACGCAATCGAACAGCCGGCCGGGGAAAACCGCCCGTTGCCGCCGTGTCTCCACAATTTCGTCCCGGCCATGGCGGAAGAAGGGGCGGCCCGCCCTCCGGTCCGCCTTGATGCGGGGGGCGCGAAGGGATAGGGCGGGAATGACGGATGCTGGAAGACGAGGTGGCCTGGTGATCGATCCTTATGAAACGCTTGGACTTGAGCGCGATGCCGACGAGCAGGCGATCAAGACGGCTTGGCGCAAGGCGGCGAAAACTGTTCATCCCGACCAGGGCGGCGACCGGGACGATTTCGGCCGGCTGCAGGCCTGCTACGAGCTGTTGAAGGACCCGGTGCGGCGCAAGGTCTATGACAATACCGGCTACGACCCGCAGCTTGCCGATCCGCGCGACCTGAAGGGCATCCTGATGCTGGAAACGCTGGTCAACGAGTTCATCCTCGACGAGCGCGAGCCCGGCAGCTTCGACCCGCTCGCCGCCATGCGCCGCAAGCTGTCGGACGACATCGTCAAGAGCCGCTTCCACATCCTTGAGCTCGAACGCCACCGCGCCCGAGTCCGCCAGCACATCGACCGGCTCGGCCGCCGGCCGGCCGCCGACGTGCTCGGCTCGATGCTGCGCACCCGTTCGCAATCGATCGCCGACGCCATCCGCAATGCCGAGGCGCAGATCGAGGCGATCGAGCAGGCCTATGTGATGCTCGAGGGCTATTCGTATGAACTGGAGCTGCTGCCGGAAGTGAAGGCGGCGGAGTAGGGCGGGCATTTTGGGTTCCGGCGCGTCGTCCTCTTCTCCGCGTCTTTTTGGTCCGCTGGCGCATCTCCATCCTCCGTCATTCCTGTGCCCGTCACAGGAATCCAGTGCGCCGTGTCCACGGCGCGTTAGACTCTGTGATTCATCCGGCGCGGGTCCTCTCACGGCGCGGACGCGCCGTGGCTGGATCCCCGCCACAAGGGCGAGGATGACGGAGGGTGGGGAGGCCGGCGCCATTTTCGCTAATACCAGCGGACGGGTGCTTGCGCCGCCGCCGTGAGTGAGATCGGCGCGTGGCCGCGGCGGCCGGTGGTTTCCTTGTACCAGCGGGGCAGGGCCGCATGCAGCCAGTGGCCACGCGGCTGGACGCGGCGGACGATCTCGCCGACGAGCATCAGGAAGGGATCGTCGATTGCGCGGATATAATGCTGGAGGAAGTGGAGGTGGCTCCGCTCGGCCCAATGGCAATGGTCCAGCAATCGCTTGTAGAATGTCTGCTCGCCGGGGGTGAGGTGATTGAGGCAGGCCGGACCTTGCGGTGCGCTGCCCTGGCAGCGTCCGCGCCGCCGGCAGGCGGGATCGGCGCAGCGGTCGCCCGGCAGGCCGAACATTTCGATGGTGCGTTGCGGCAACGCTGTTCGGCGTCGCTCGGTGAATGACGGGGGCATGGCGTCTCTCCGGCTGGTGACTGAGTGATCGGGTGGGCACGCCATCGCCTTCACGCGACCGGCCGGCCCGCGGTTTGCCGCATTGTCCTGTCCGCCGCCTGCTGGCTTCGGACGGGGCGCTCGCAAGAGCCTCGTTGGGTGGTGGGAAAGTGGCTCTCGCCAGCGCCCCGTTCGGCGGTTTTTGCCCGCGCACTTATTCCACTACGGCCTGTCGGCCCTCTGTGCATCGCACGCCCGCAGCAGCATCAGCCTGCGGAGGGGAATTTTCGCACGAACCCCGAACTTGAGGACTTCCGTCCTTTCCCCAAACCCGGCGCCGGTCCCGCCTCACTGCCACGGCTGGCAGGGTATCCGTTGGCGGGACGGGAGGAGTATGGCATGGGGAATGGGGGGCGGGGACGAGCGGGGATGTGGCGGAGGTGCCTTTATCGGCAAAGTGTGGGACTGGGATTTTGACTAAGGTGTTGATTTTGTGTTCGCTGCCACTCGGGGAGCGGTGGGGAAGGTGTCGCTCTCGCAGCAGATTCTCATCCCCGTTTGCCGAGCGGCGCGGAACTTCTTCCCTGTGGGAGAGGAAGCTGATTGAATAGATCTCACTTCATAGTCGTTGTGCACGCTATCTTTATTTGCGTTCCAATTGGGGGGCGGGGATAAGACCATGAGTTTGATCGAGAGATTTGTGCAAAGAATATCGACGTTGCGGATTGAGGACTGCTTCAATCCTTATGCCGACACGTGTCCAGTTTTCGACAAAAAACTAGCGCCCTCCATCCGGCGCCAGAATCCGTTGCAGATACTAACCTCTCTAAGTTCAGCGCAGATGATTGATGTCTGGGTAGGTCGGGACTTGGGTTATAAGGGGGGACGTAGGACGGGCCTAGCACTAACTGATGAGTATAGCTTGGATCTTTACGCGACGCATCTCAAGTTAAATTCTTTGGAACGCGCGACGAACGGGCCAGCGTCAAAAGAGCGGACCGCAGCAAATATCTTCCGAATACTTACGGAGGTCGATCTGCCTGTCTTAACTTGGAACGTGTTTCCTCTGCATCCACATGAATCGGGAAAGCCCTTTAGCAATCGCCAACATACACGGGCAGAGGCAGAAGTTGGGGTGACCTTTCTCAAAGAACTCTGCACAATCTTTTCCGTAAGGCGTGTCATCGCAATCGGCAACGATGCAGCGGCTTGGACGCGGTCCATTACTCCAGAGCAGTTCCACGTTCGTCACCCGAGCTATGGGGGGCAAACCGAATTTCAGGCGCATGACGGGTCCTTTGGCGGCGAGGTCAGCGAGGACTAACCGATAGGCGGCGGTCTGGCCATGGTGCATTTTTGGGGATGTGGGTGGTGAGTGCGGAGCGTGCGGCGGGCTTACCCCCCACCCTAGCCCTCTCCCCGCACGCGGGGAGAGGGGATGACGGAGGGCGCCGCTGGTTCCTTCTCCCCGGTTCGACGGGGAGAAGGTGCCCGCCATTCTTCTCAGACAAGGAAGGGCGGATGAGGGGCATTCTGGCGGCGAGGGTGTCAGTGGCCCGGCCGTCCCGTTTTTCCCTTGGTCTTCTTCTGGCGCTTCACATCGCCCGGATCCTCATAGGAGCCGACGCCGGGCTTGGCGCGGAGGAGGGGTTTGGGGTCGTCGGACCCCCTCACCAAGTTCGCCGTGCCAATCGGCTTTGCCTCTTGGGGCGAACTATCCTCTCCCCGCTGGGGAGAGGAGGAGCCCGGCAACAGCGGTTTTTCCGGCAGCTTGCCCTTGGTGTTGAGCGGTTTTTCGGTGCGGCCTACGGTCATTTCGTCGAGGGTGTTCTTGCGGAACAGAGACTGCCCCTCATCCGCCCTTTGGGCACCTTCTCCCCGTGAACGGGGAGAAGGGATGGACACGTCGTGGCCCATGTCGTCGAGGTCGGGTTTGGTGAAGAGGCTGCGGCCGGGTTGATCTCCACCCTTGTGGGGGAGATGGCCCGAAGGGTCAGAGGGGGGTATCGCAGCGGATTCCGAGTTTGAGGTGGGGGCACCCCCCTCTGTCCTGTCGGATATCTCCCCCACAAGGGGGGAGATCGACTCGCGGCTGGCTTTGCCGCCCTTCTTGCTGCTTCCGCCTTCCATCGCCCGCGCCCCATTGTTTTGTGTCCCTGTCCGGCCTTCGGCCGTCCGCGCCTCTTGCCGGGCCATCGGGTCGTCCATGACGGCGAGTTCGGCGGCCTTGAGGCGTTTGATTTCGTCGCGCAGGCGGGCGGCGGTTTCGAAGTCGAGGTCGGCGGCGGCGTTGCGCATCTGTTTTTCCAGCGCTTCGAGATGGGCGGCGAGGTTGTTGCCGACCAGCTGGGTGATGCCGCCCTTGACGCCCTTGATGCCGATATCGGCGCGGACATGGTCCTTCTCGTAGACGCTGTCGAGGATGTCGGAGATCTTCGCCTTGACGGATTCCGGGGTGATGCCGTTGGCCTCGTTGTAGGCCATCTGCTTTTCGCGGCGGCGAGAGGTTTCTTCCATGGCGCGGCTCATCGAGCCGGTGACCGTGTCGGCATAGAGGATGACCTTGCCGTCGACATTGCGGGCGGCGCGGCCGATCGTCTGGACCAGCGAGGTTTCGGAGCGCAAAAAGCCTTCCTTGTCGGCATCGAGGATGGCGACGAAGCCGCATTCGGGGATGTCGAGGCCCTCGCGCAACAGGTTGATGCCGACCAGCACGTCGAAAGCACCCAAGCGTAAGTCGCGGATGATCTCGATGCGCTCCAGCGTGTCGATGTCGGAATGCATGTAGCGGACGCGGATGCCCTGCTCGTGCAGGTATTCGGTGAGGTCCTCGGCCATGCGCTTGGTAAGCACGGTCACGAGGGTGCGGTAGCCGGCCTGCGCGGCCTCGCGGATCTCGCCGAGCACGTCGTCGACCTGGGTCTTGGCCGGGCGGACTTCCACCGGCGGATCGATCAGGCCGGTGGGGCGGATGACCTGTTCGGCAAAGACGCCGCCGGCCTGTTCCAGCTCCCACGCCGCCGGCGTTGCCGAGACGGCGATGGTTTCGGGGCGCATGGCGTCCCATTCCTCGAAGCGCAAGGGCCGGTTGTCCATGCAGGACGGCAGGCGGAAACCGTATTCGGCGAGCGTCGCCTTGCGGCGGAAGTCGCCGCGGTACATGCCGCCGATCTGGCTGACCGAGACGTGGCTTTCGTCGATGAACAGCAGGGCATTGTCGGGGATGTATTCGAACAAGGTCGGCGGCGGCTCGCCGGGCTGGCGGCCGGTCAGGTAGCGCGAATAGTTCTCGATGCCGGCGCAGGAGCCGGTCGCCTCGAGCATCTCGATGTCGTAGCGGGTGCGCTGCTCCAGCCGCTGGGCTTCGAGCAGGCGGCCGCCCTTTTCCAATTCGGCGAGGCGCAGCTTCAGCTCCTCCTTGATCGACTTGATCGCCTGGTTGAGCGTCGGGCGCGGCGTGACGTAGTGGGAATTGGCGTAGATCTTGACCGATTTCAGGTCGTCGGTCTTCTGGCCGGTCAGCGGATCGAACTCGGTGATGGCATCGATCTCGTCGCCGAACATCGAGATGCGCCAGGCGGCATCCTCAAGGTGGGCGGGAAAGATTTCGATCGTGTCGCCACGGACCCGGAAGGAGCCGCGCTGAAAATCCATGTCGCGGCGCTTGTATTGCTGGGCGACGAGGTCGGCCAGCAGCTGGCGTTGATCCAGCGTGTCGCCGACGGTCATCTGGAAGGTCATGGCGGTGTAAGTCTCGACCGAGCCGATACCGTAGATGCAGGAGACCGAGGCGACGATAATGACGTCGTCGCGCTCGATCAGCGAGCGGGTGGCCGAGTGGCGCATGCGGTCGATCTGCTCGTTGATCGAGGATTCCTTCTCGATGAAGGTATCGGAGCGCGGCACATAGGCTTCCGGCTGGTAATAGTCGTAGTAGGAGACGAAATATTCCACCGCGTTGTCGGGGAAGAAGTTCTTGAACTCGGAATAGAGCTGGGCGGCCAAGGTCTTGTTCGGCGCCAGGATGACGGCGGGGCGCTGGGTCGCCTCGATCACCTTGGCCATGGTGAAGGTTTTTCCCGAGCCGGTGACGCCGAGCAGGACCTGGGTGCGGTCGTGGTTCTCCAGGCCCTCGACGAGGTCCTTGATGGCGGTCGGCTGGTCGCCGGCGGGCTCGTAGTCGGATTTCATGACGATCCGGATGCCGCCCTCGGACTTCTCCGGCCGGGCCGGCCGGTGCGGCGTCCACAGCTTGCCGTCCTTGAACAGCGGATTGCCGCTCTCGATCAGGGCCGAGAGGGCTTCGACGGTGGCGGTGACGCCATTTTCTGCGCTCACGGGCTGGTCGCCCTCCGCGCCATTTTTCCTTTGCGCGCCTGCGGCGTCGCGGGAGGCCGCCGGACGGCCGGCGGCGGACGCTTGCCCGCTGCGCTTCGCTCCGGAGGTTCCCTGCCGGCCAAGGCCCAGCCGTTCGGCTTCCTCCAGCGAGATGTCGAGGCCGGCGACCGGATTGAGGCCGGCGGCGGCGCGGGTCTTCGGATCGGTGGTGCCGCCCATCGAGGTACCGCGGGCGGAGCGGCTGGCGCCGACGCCATCGCTGTTCTTCGCCTTCTGTGCGGCGATCTCGACCTTCTTGCGGTGCTTGCCGGCCTTCGAGGCGACGTCGTGACGGGTCTCGATTGTCTCGGCCTCGGCCATGCGCTGCAACTCTTCGGCCCAGTCGGCGACGTTCGACGACAACGGTGCGCCTGTCAGCGGGGCCTGAGGGGCTTCCTCGAAGCCGGCGGATTTTTTCGGTGCTTTCGACATGCCGGGAATATGGCGAGAGTCCGCCGGAAAGGGAAGGGGGAGATGAGTACAAAAAGGCAACGGATATACCGCTGCTGCCAGTTTCTGACACGGGGCTGCGACGCATTCCCGGCGGGGGCTTGCCGGTCGCGGCGCAGTCCGGCTAGAAGCGGATTGCTGTCAAACCCTCCCAGGATTCCTCCATGCCCTTTGCGATCAACCCGGCCGCCGTCTGGCCGATCCTGCTGCTGCTGCTGTCGAACGTGTTCATGACCTTCGCGTGGTACGGCCATCTGAAACACGCCTCGTCGCCGCTCTATATGGCGATCGTCGCCAGCTGGGGCATCGCCTTCTTCGAATATTGCCTGGCGGTTCCGGCCAACCGGATCGGCAACGCGGTCTATTCGGCGGCACAGCTGAAGACGATGCAGGAGGTGATCACGCTCGCCGTCTTTACCGCCTTCTCCGTCTTCTGGCTGAAGGAAACCCTGACCTGGAACCACGCGATCGGCTTTTGCCTGATCGCGGGCGGCGCAGCCTTTGTGTTCAAGGCGTAGCGTCGCAGGGCCCGCGCGCGACTTCGCCTGCCATGCCGACTTCGACGCTTCCGGGCCCGGGGTTTACGGCGTGGCCGCAATTTTTCCTCGGGACGCCATGTTTCTCAGGCTTCCGGCGGTACCGGTTTCGGCCGGCCGGTTTCGTCCAGCGCCACCATGACGAACAGCGCATCGGTGACCTTGTCCATGCGGTCCGAGAGATAACGCTGCGCCCAGGCTTCCACCTTCAGCGTCATCGAGGTCCGGCCGACCTTGATGACATCGGTATAGATGCAGAGCGTATCGCCGATCTTGACCGGCATTTCGAAGGCCATTTCCTTGACGGCGGCGGTGACGACGCGGCCGCGCGCCCGCTCGGCGGCGCGGATACCGCAGGAAAGGTCCATCTGCGCCATCACCCAGCCGCCGAAAATATCGCCGGCGGCATTGGCATCCGCCGGCATCGCCAGGGTGCGCAGGGTGAGGTCGCCGTTCGGTTTCGTCATCATCGAGCTTCTCCGTTTTGTTCGATGTAACCCAAGGCGGCGCGATCGGCAAAGACCCCGTGAGGAAATATGGGTTGGGCCAGCATCACGGATGCATGGGATCAGGCGCTAACAAAGCGTAAATTTAACCTGTCAATTTTGGCGTTCGATTGTTAGGGAGTTTGAAAATACGTGCCTGTACCTTGTGGCCTCTAAATCCGAGGGGGGCCTTGCTCTATGAAGAATTTTCGTATTTCCGTGCGGCTGTATGCGCTGGTGGGACTGGCACTTGTGACCATGGCCGCCGTCATGATGCTTGGCCTGTTTCAGGAGCAGGACAAGCTGGTCGCGCAGCGCAAGGCGATGCTCGCGGCGATGAACGAGAATGCCGTCACGGTCTTCGAGGCCTATTACAAGCAGGAACAGGCCGGCACGCTCAGTCAGGCGGACGCGCAGGCGCGCGCCATCGAGGCGGTCAGTGCGATGCGCTATCAGGGCAACGGCTATTTCTGGATCAACGACATGCAGCCGAAAATGGTGATGCATCCGATCAAGCCTGCATTGAACGGTACGGACCTTACCGAAAACAAGGATCCGAACGGCAAGCATCTGTTCATCGAGTTCGTCAACACCGTTAAAGCCGAGGGCAAGGGCTTCGTCGACTACTACTGGCCGAAGCCGGGTGCAGAAGAACCAGTGCTGAAATATTCGCATGTTGCCGGATTCAAGCCCTGGGGCTGGGTCGTCGGTACCGGCGTCTACGCCGACGACCTTGCTGCAATGTTCCGTGAAGGCCTGATCCAGGTTGCGGTGATCTGCGGCGTCGCAGCCCTCATCATCCTGCTTGCCGCCTTTTCGATCGTTCGCAGCGTCGTTCGCCCGGTCGAACGCCTGAAGTCCTCGATGCGGGCGATCGCGGACGAGGATGTTTCGGGCGCGGTGCCGGAAACCGACCGCAAGGACGAGATCGGCCAGATGGCGAGTGTGCTGGTCGTTCTGCGCGACTCGGTCAAAGAGCGCATCGAGCTTCGCGAGCGCGAGGCCGGACAGCAGAGCCAGCTCGATGAAGAACGCCGCAGCAACGAGCACCGCCTGCAGTCCGGCGCGCAGGCGCAGGCCGATGCCATGGCGACGATCGGAGCAGCGCTGGAAAAGCTGGCGAGTGGCGACCTGACGGCCGAAATCGGCCGCATCGCGCCGGAATATTCCAAGCTGCGCGAGGATTTCAACACGGCGGTGACGGCGCTGCGCGGTGTCATCCAGTCGATCGCGCAATCGACCGAAGTGGTCCATGGCAGCGCCGGCGACATTTCGCAAGCCGCCAACAACCTGTCGCGCCGCACCGAGCAGCAGGCCGCAGCCCTTGAAGAGACCGCGGCGGCGCTGGACGAGATCACCTCGACGGTGAAGAGCGCATCCGAGCGGGCGGCCGAAGCGCGCGAGATGGTCAACGAGACGAAGGGCAGCGCCGCCAAATCCGGCGACATCGTCCGCAATGCGGTTGCCGCGATGAGCCGCATCGAGGGCTCCTCCAGCCGTATCAGCCAGATCATCGGCGTCATCGACGAGATCGCCTTCCAGACCAACCTGCTTGCGCTTAACGCCGGCGTCGAAGCGGCGCGGGCAGGCGAAGCCGGCCGCGGCTTTGCGGTCGTCGCCCAGGAAGTGCGCGAACTGGCGCAGCGTTCGGCGGGTGCTGCCAAGGAGATCAAGGAACTGATCCGCAATTCGGCAACGGAAGTCGAAACCGGCGTGACGCTGGTGTGCTCGACCGGAGACGCGCTGATGGAGATCGAGGCGCTGGTCAACCGGGTAAACGACCACGTGGCCTCGATCGCCACGGCTGCGCGTGAGCAGGCAACCGGTCTTGCCGAGGTCAATACGGCCGTCAACAGCATGGACCAGATGACCCAGCAGAATGCGGCGATGGTCGAGGAGACGACGGCGGCGAGCCAGACGCTGGCGCAGGAGAGCCGCGAGCTGAAGAGCCTGCTGCAGACCTTCCGCCTGTCATCCAGCAGCAGCAGCCAGACCGCCTACGGGCGCGCTGCCTGATCCATACAAAAAGACGGAAATGCCGACTGCCCGCGTTCGCAAGGACGCGGGCTCTTTCTTGCTCCCTGGCGATTGCACGATATGGAAAGGCGCAATCTGAGGTTTTTGGGCGATCGTCGCGCCATTCGCGACGCATGCCTTGACCATGCCGGATTTACAGCGAGAATGGCGCCGTGATTCAAGGTGTTACAGCGTCCCGCCGCGTCGGGCTCCGATGTGCGACGTTTAAAAAATGGGAGGACTGCCAGTGACGCCGTTTCGACGTGTTATGTCCCGGATCGGGGCGCTGGTGGCGCTGTCGCTCAGCCTGCTTTCGGCCTGCACCGTCGTCGTCGACGAACCCCGCCCGCGTCCGGAACCGTCCTTCGCGCAGATGTGCACGATGGAATATGACCCGGTTTGCGCCCGCCGCGGCGACAACCGCCGGACCTTCGGCAATGCCTGCCAGGCGCGGGCCGAGGGATACCGCATCATCGGCCGCGGCGAATGCCGGCCGGAGCGGCCCGATTTCGGCGATGATCGCCCGCAGTTCTGCACGCGCGAATACGATCCCGTTTGCGCCCGCCAGGGACGCCGCCAGCAGACGTTTGCCAACGGCTGCATGGCCGAAGCCGAAGGCTTCCGCGTGATCGGCCGCGGCGAATGCCGCCGCCCGGATTTTCAGCCCATCGACGATACCGGCATGCGGCCTAGCCGTGATCCCGATCGCCGGCCACGGGCCTGCACCCGCGAATTCGCGCCGGTCTGCGCCCGCCAGGGGCGTCAGCGGCAGACCTTTCCGAATGCCTGTATGGCTGAGGCAGAGGGGTTCCGGGTGATCGACAACGGTCCGTGCCAATAGGGCGGGCACACTCGTCTGACGATCGAGCCGCCCTATTCAGGGCGGTTCACAGTTGACGACGGAAAAGAGGAAGCGGCGGTATGTCTCTGCGCATCGTTTCATTGAACGCATGGGGTGGCCGGGTTTATGCACCGCTGATGCGTTATCTCGTCGATGTGGACGCGGATGTGATCTGCCTGCAGGAGGTGGTGCGTACGGCGGCTGCGACATCGGACTGGCTGGTCTACCGGGATCATGGCGTGGAACTGCCGCAACGGGCCAATCTGTTCGACGAGATCCGTACCGCACTTCCGTCCCATGATGCCTTCTTTTGTCCCACCGCGCGTGGCACGCTGTTTGATGGCGACGAGGAAGTTCCATCCGAATTCGGACTGGCAACGTTTGTGCGCCGTTCGCTGGCCGTCATCGGCCAGGCAAGCGATTTCGTCCATGGTGAATTTTCACCGGACGGCTGGGGACCGCATCCGCGGCCGCGCAACGCCCATTGTGTCCGGCTGTTCAGCTATAAGGACGGCTTTCCGGTGACGATCATCCAGATGCACGGTCTTCGCGATCTCAACGGCAAGGGCGATACGCCGACCCGCGACAAGCAGACGGAGGCGCTGATCGACATCATCCTGAACCTGTGGCGCGGCGATGAGCGGCTGGTGGTCTGCGGCGATTTCAACGTCCTGCCGGAGAGCCGGATGTTCGGTGCGCTCGCCGATCTGGGGCTGTCCGATCTTGTGACCGCGCGGGGGCATAACGATACGCGGACGTCCTACTACGAAAAGCCGGGACGCTTTGCCGACTATCTGCTGGTGACTCCGAAGGTGGAGGTCGTGGGCTTCGACGTGGTCGAGCAGCCCGAAGTCTCCGACCATCGCGCGCTGCTGCTGGAGATGCGATAGGATCGGTATTTGCATTGTTCCGTGAGCTGGGAAAAATGCGAGGAGGGGCAGATGCAGGTAGACGTTACCACGATCGGGTTCACCCAGAGCAGCGCGGCGGATTTCTTCGGCCGTCTCCGGCAGGCCGGCGTGAAGAGGGTGATGGACATCCGGCTTCACAACACGTCCCAGCTGGCCGGTTTCGCCAAGTCCGGCGATCTGCCGTATTTTCTTAAAGAACTGTGTGGCGCGGACTACGTCCATCAACCGCTGCTCGCGCCGACCGAAGACATTCTCACCGCCTTCAAGAAGGAGAAAGGCGACTGGAACACGATGCGCCATCGGTTCATGAGCCTGATGGCGGAGCGCCGGATCGAGAGCCGGCTTGAGCCTGCGATGTTTGCGGGGAGTTGCCTGCTCTGCTCCGAGCCCTTGCCGCACCAGTGCCACCGCCAGCTTGTCTGCGACTATCTCAACGGAAAATGGGGCGGGGCGCTCTCCGTCAGGCATTTGTGACGGACGTTCCTGCCGGCGTCGAGGCGGGCAGGGACCACATCCGGCAAGGAAAACGAAAGGCTTCGTTTACCCTGTTTGCATAAAATCTGCTTCATCACCGTCTTTGCGAACCGATGCCCGCCTTTCGACACAGGCGGACCTCAGGCTTCAAGCAGGGCCGGGCGGAGTAGGGATGGTGCGTTTTGGCGCAACGTCATCACGAGTGTAACAGCGTTGCGGCGTTCTTTCCGCTTCGACGCGCGGCGCAGAGGGCGGCAATGAGTATGGTTTCCCTTTTCCGGCGGCCCGCGCACGTCCTGGTGCTGTCGCTGTCGCTGACGGCCTGTTCGACGGACGATCTCAGCCCGCCGGCCCGGATTGATTCGTCGACGCGGGTCAGCGCCATCGAACCGGTACGCGAACGCCGGATGCGCGAAAACGCCTATCCCTCGGCGGAGACGCCGGTCAGCACATTCTCCGAAAATTCAGACGGTGCCGTTCCCGCTGATCCGCGGATGCAGACAAGCGGGCGGCTACCGATGATCGATGGCGAGCCACTGGACGGTGGGCAGCGGCCCTCCGCCATGGCGAACGTTCAGCCGATGATCGTGCCGCCCGAAGGCGTCAACATGGATGCGATGCTGGGTGTCGAGCCGGCGCCGGTCGTCGGCCTTGCCGAGGAGCAGAACCGCGATATCGGGGTGGGCAATGAGATCGCCGAGGGTAATGCCAGCCAGCCGGTGGTCGGCGGCATCGGCGGCGATACGGTGCAGCAGCTCGGCGGGCCGCAGGTCGCGATGGCCTCGACAGACGCGGATCCCGGCTATGATCCGGACCTGCCGCCGTTGAGCGCGGAGAAAATCGCAGCCGAGGAGGCACGCAAGGCACAGTTTCTCGAACAGCAGCAGCGGGTGATGCTGCGCCGGCAACAGGCGCAGGAAGAGCAGCAGGTGGCATTCCTGCCGCGCGCCGAAAACCCTTTGAGCGAACCTGATTTCATCGGCCGAATGCCGGCCTCCGAAGTCGCCTGCCGAAAGCGGCTGAAGAAGCTGCGCGTCGAGTTCACCGACATTCCGCGCATCTATGATGGCAAAGCCTGCGGCATCGAATATCCGATCGAACTGACCGGCCTTTCCGGCGGCATCGACGTCAAGCCCGCCGTCAAGCTCAATTGCGAGGTGACCGAAGCCTTTGCCCTGTGGGTGAAGAACGAGCTGGCGCCGTCGGCCCGCTACCGCTACCTCTCCGGCGTCAAGACGATCAAGCCGCTCGGCGGCTATTCCTGCCGGACGATGAATTCGCGGCGCGGCAACCCGATGTCGGAACATGCCCGCGGCAACGCCATCGACGTCGGCAAGTTCGTGCTGAAATCTGGCAAGGAGATCGACGTGCGCAAGCCGGGCTTCTTCGCCTTCCGCGAAAAGGGGCTGTTGAAGGCGGTACGCAACGACAGCTGCAAATATTTCAACACCGTGCTCGGCCCCGGCAGCGACCCGCAGCACAAGGATCACTTCCATTTCGACCTGAGGAACCGCAAGTCGGGCTACCGGCACTGCGATTGAGCACGGGCGGGCTGACGGGTGCGGGGCTCGTCGCTGCCGCAAGCAGGCGAGGGCGGTTTGCCGCCGTGTTCCGCCTTGCAAAATGATATTATATAATATATGTAATCGTTAATTGATAAACGCTCAGGAGCATCGCATGCCGTTGGATGCCATCGCGCCGATTGCTGCGCAAAAACCGGATGTGCGGGGATTCTACCATGCGCGGACCGGAAGCGTGCAATATGTGGTGTCCGATCCGCAGACGGGCGCCTGCGCAATCATCGATCCGGTCCTGGATTACGACGAGAAATCGGGGGCGACGGCCACCGTCGAGGCCGATGCCATTCTCGCCTACGTGGCGGAGCGGAAACTCTCGGCCACCTGGATCCTCGATACGCATCCCCATGCGGATCATTTTTCTGCCGCCGCCTATCTGAAAGAGAAAACCGGCGCGCAAACCGCGATCGGCGAGCGCGTCGTCGACGTGCAGCGGCTTTGGAGCGGGCTCTACAATCTGCCGGGCCTTGCCACGGACGGTTCGCAATGGGATCGGCTGTTTGCCGACGGCGATACGTTCAGGATCGGCTCGATCGAGGGAAGGGTGATGTTCTCGCCGGGGCATACGCTGGCCTCGGTCACCTATGTGATCGGAGATGCGGCCTTCGTGCACGACACGCTTTTCATGCCCGACAGCGGCACCGCGCGTGCCGATTTCCCCGGCGGGAGCGCCCGGCGGCTGTGGGAAACGATCCAGGCGATCCTGTCGCTGCCCGAGGAGACGCGCGTCTTTACCGGGCATGATTACCAGCCAGATGGCCGCCCCCCGCTGTGGGAAAGTACAGTCGGCGCCCAGAAGCGGAACAATCCGCATGTGGCCGGGCGCAGTGCCGAGGATTTCATCCGCCTGCGCAAGGCGCGCGATGCAACCTTGCCGATGCCGAAGCTCATCCTGCATGCGCTGCAGGTCAACATCCGCGGCGGCAGGCTACCCGAGCCGGAGGACAATGGCCGGCGTTATCTGAAAATTCCGCTTGATGCATTGAGCGGCGCCGCCTGGGAGTAAGCACATGAACACAGCATCGCCCACCCAGCCGCATCTGCGTGCCGATATGGCAGCGCGCGCCACGGACGCCGCCGAGTTTCTGCGCATCCTCGCCAATCCGAACCGGCTGATGATCGTCTGCACGCTGGTCGAAGGGGAGCGATCGGTGAGTGAGCTTGAGGGCCTGCTCGGCATTCACCAGCCGACGCTATCGCAGCAACTGGGTGTCCTTCGCGATGGCGGTTTCGTCGAAACGAGGCGGGATGCCAAGCAGATCTTTTACCGCCTGACCGAAGACAGGGCCGCGCGCCTCGTCACCGCCCTCTACGACATCTTCTGCGCCGATGGAGGCCGCATATGAGCGTATACCTGATCTCGCTTACGGGCGGCATGCTGATCGGCCTTTCGGCGGCGATCCTGATGTTGGCGAACGGCCGGGTCGCCGGAATAAGCGGTATTGCCGGGCGGCTTCTGCAGGGCCGGCAAACGGGTGTGGGTACTGCGTTCGTAGCCGGCCTCATGCTCGGCCCGATATGCTACCGGGCCATCGCCGGGGCATGGCCGGCGGTCACGATACAGGCCTCGACGCCGCTTCTGATCGTTGCCGGCCTGCTCGTCGGCTTCGGCACGCGGATGGGCTCCGGCTGCACCAGCGGCCACGGCGTCGTCGGGCTGGCGCGCCTGTCGCCGCGCTCGCTTGTCGCCGTCGCGACATTCCTGACAACGGCGGTGCTGACCGTATTTTTAATGGGAGCCGTTTCATGAGAACGCCTGCCGGCTCCCGCATGATCGCCGCCCTGGTTTCCGGGCTTGTTTTCGGTCTCGGCCTGTCTTTGTCCGGAATGCTCGATCCCGCCCGCGTGCGTGGTTTTCTCGATATCACCGGTGCCTGGGATCCGAGCCTTGCCTTCGTTCTCGGGGGCGCGGTCGCGGTCGCGGCTTTGGGCACGCTTGTGGCCAACCGCATGGCGGCCCCGATGCTTGACGACCGTTTCCACATGCCGCAGGGCCGACTGATCGACCGCCGCCTGGTCGCCGGCTCGGCCATCTTCGGCATCGGCTGGGGCATTGGCGGGCTTTGCCCCGGACCGGCACTGGCATCGCTCTCGCTCGGATTGCCGGCGACTGTCTGGTTCGTCGTGGCCATGCTGGCGGGCATGATCATTCACGACCGTTTCGTGGTGCCAAGGATATGAGCGCCACCCTTGTTGCTACGCTCGGATCGGGTGGCATCGTCGGCTTTACCCTCGGTCTCGTCGGTGGCGGGGGATCGATCCTCGCCGTGCCGCTGCTTCTCTACGTGGTCGGCGTCGCCAATCCACATGTGGCGATCGGGACGAGCGCCGTTGCCGTTTCGGTCAATGCCTTCGCGAATTTCACGGTTCATGCGTGGGCAGGGCATGTCTGGTGGCGCTGCGCCGCCGTTTTCGCGCTGTTCGGCACCATCGCGACGCTCGCTGCCTCGACGCTCGGCAAGGCTGTCGACGGGCGACTTCTTCTCTTTGCCTTCGGGTTGCTGATGATCGTCGTCGGCGGATTGATGCTGAAGCCGACGAAAACCACCGAAGCTGTCGTGCGTCCCGTCGACCTGCGGATGTGCCTGACGACGGCGCTGGTCGCCGCAGCAACGGGCGCCGCCTCCGGCTTTTTCGGGATCGGCGGTGGGTTTCTCATCGTGCCGGGCCTCATTCTCGCAACCGGAATGCCGATGATCCAGGCGGTCGGCTCGTCTCTTCTGGCCATTGGCACATTCGGGCTTGCGACAGCGCTGAACTATGCCGCCTCCGGCCTGATTGACTGGGTGGTGGCCGCTGAATTCGTCGCCGGCGGAATCCTGGGCGGCATTGGTGGAACCATGCTCGGGGCACGCCTAGCGCGGCGCAAGGCGGTCCTCAACCGGATATTCGCGGTGCTGATCCTGGCGGTCGCACTCTATGTCCTCGCCCGCAACGCCTTGGTCTTCTGATCCGCTCGGGCAAAAAAGGCATCTGCCTATTTTTGCGATGCCGGGGTGAACATTGCTGCGGAAAGGTCCATATAGAGCATCTCTTTCTGTACCTACCCCTCCGGAACACAATTCATGGCACCCATCGTTTCCGTTTCCAATCTGGTGAAAACCTATGCGTCCGGCTTCCAGGCGCTCAAAGACGTCAGCCTCGAGATCGAGGAAGGCGAAATCCTCGCGCTGCTTGGCCCGAACGGTGCCGGCAAGACGACGCTGATCTCCATCATCTGCGGCATCGTCAATCCGACGAGCGGCGAGGTCAGGGTCGGCGGTTTCGACGTCATCAGGGATTTTCGCGAGACGCGCTCGATCATCGGCCTGGTACCGCAGGAACTGACGACCGACCAGTTCGAGACCGTCTGGAACACGGTGTCCTTCTCGCGCGGCCTGCACGGCAAGAAGCCGGACCCGGGCCATATCGAGAAGGTGCTGAAGGACCTGTCGCTCTACGACAAGAAGGACAACATGCTGCGCGAGCTTTCGGGCGGCATGAAACGGCGGGTGCTAATCGCCAAGGCGCTTTCCCACGAGCCGCGCATCCTGTTTCTCGACGAGCCGACGGCGGGCGTCGACGTCAATCTGCGCAAGGACATGTGGCAGGTGGTCGAGAAGCTGCGCGCGACCGGCGTAACGATCATCCTGACGACGCACTACATCGAAGAGGCGGAGGAGATCGCCGATCGGGTCGGCGTCATCAATGGCGGCAAAATCCTATTGATCGAGCAAAAGAACGAGCTGATGAAGAAGCTCGGGCGCAAGGAACTGCGTGTCGATCTGCAGGAGCCGATCTCGACCATCCCCGAAACGCTGGCCGGCTACGAACTGACGATCGAGGACGGGGGGCATTCGCTGATCTACGATTACAACACGGCAAGCGAGCGCACCGGCATCACGACGCTTTTGACGGCGCTGGCCGAGGCCGGGGTCAGGCTCAAGGACATCTCGACACGACAGAGTTCGCTCGAGGATATTTTCGTCGAACTGGTGGGAGCACGCGCATGAACCTCGAAGCGGTCAAGTCGATCTATTTCTTCGAAATGGCGCGGACAAGGCGCACGCTGCTGCAGAGCGTCGTCTCGCCGGTCATCTCGACCTCGCTCTACTTCATCGTCTTCGGCGCCGCCGTCGGCTCGCGCATCCAGGAGATTGACGGCGTCTCCTACGGTGCCTTCATCACGCCGGGCCTGATCATGCTGACGCTGCTCACGCAGTGCATCGGCAACGGTTCCTTCGGCATCTACTTTCCGAAATTCACCGGCACGATCTACGAGATCCTGTCGTCGCCGGTATCGATGACCGAAATCGTGCTCGGCTATGTCGGGGCGGCGGCGACCAAGGGGGTGATGATCGGCACGATCATTCTCGGCACCGCGGCGCTGTTCGTGGACCTGCACATCGCCCATCCCCTGGTGATGATCCTGTTCTTCGTGCTGACGGCCATCACCTTCAGCCTGTTCGGCTTCATCATCGGCATCTGGGCCAAGGACTTCGAGCAGTTGAACCTGATCCCGATGCTGGTCATCCCTCCGCTCGTCTTCCTCGGCGGCAGCTTCTATTCGATCGACATGCTGCCGCCCTTCTGGCAGGCGGTCAGCCATTTCAACCCGGTACTTTACCTGATCAGCGGCTTCCGCTGGAGCTTCTTCGAGATCGCCGACGTCAGTCCGGTGGTGAGCTTTTCGATCATCATCGTCTTCCTGGCGGTGTTGATGGGGCTGTTGACGTGGATTTTTCGGACGGGGTATCGGTTGAGGAATTAGGACCGCCACCTGCGACCAGGCCTGCGGGCTCAGCTTCTGGTCGTCGGGTTTTCCTCGGACGGCTTCCTGTAAATTGCCTTGATCGAGCTGGTCGTGCCGTCCTTGGCTTTGACCAACATCAGCAGGTGCAGGTCTTCGCCGCTGAGCGCCAAGCCGATATCGAGGGGCTGATTTCCCTTCCGTTTGCTGCCCGATCCCGTGGCGAAACTGGAATGCCCTGGAAGTTCCGTTTGCAAAATCGCCGACCAGCCCGTGTTTGCTGTGAGCATCAGCACAGTCCCGTGTTGGACGACGGCGATGAGGCAGGACTTGCAGAAACCGGCGCTTGAATACACCTGCTGCCACCGTCCAGCGAACTGGTTTTCATCGGCATGCGCAGCGCTTGCCGACAGAATCGCCGCGGATAGAAACAGGAGAGTGTTCCACGGCATCACATCACCTAATCCCTCAACCGCAACTCATCCGTCTGCATCTGCAGGAAACCCAGCGTCGACAAGAAGCTCATGCCGAGCAGGCTCTGGTCGAGCATGCCTGCCTCGGCGACGCTGGCGCGGATGTTGTTGCGGACGATCGGGCCGATGGCGACTTCGGCGAGTGTCACCGGGGCGGCGTGGGCTGAGCCGTTGGCCGTCAGCACGGTCTGGGTATAAGTCAGGCCGGCGGGGTTGAGGCCGAGCTTTTCGGCATCTTCGAAAGACAGGGCGACCGTGCTAGCACCGGTGTCGACCAGCATCTGGACGCTTTCGCCATTGATCGTCACGGGTGTTTCGAAGTGGCCGTTCAGAACCTTGTGCAGCACGACTTCCTGGCGCCCCTCATTGTCGGTGAAGACCGTGGCGCGGCCGGGGATGAGACCGCCCGCCAGCCGGTTGCCGAAGGACTGGAGGTCGTTGCGGTAGAGATAGACTGCGACGAGAACCAGGATGATCAGCACCCAGATGGCGAACTGGCGCAGGCTCTGGCCGATATGGCGCCGGCTCCGAAGGATGCCGGTGCTGATCAAGGCCGCGATCGCGCCGAGCGAGACAAGACGGCCGAAGTCGTCGTTCATGATGCCGAAGGTGCGGCCGCTGTCATGGTTCAGGATGAGAAAGACAAGCCCGACCGCCAGGATGCCGAGAAGGAAGGTCAGCCTGTTCATTCCTGGTTGACCCTTTCGCGGGCCATGCGGGCCCGGCGTGTTTCGCGGCGTGGCTTGCGCTCCACCGTTTCGAGCCGGGCGGGCAGGAGGTCCATGATGTTGCGGCGCTCTTCGGACGTATAGAGCGTCCAGGCGCCGATCTCGTCGCGCGTGCGGCCACAGCCGAAGCAATAGCCGGTTTTCATGTCGATCGAGCAGACGAGGATGCAGGGCGATTCCATAAAGGCGTAACGTCCATCAAGAGCGGTTCGAAATATATCGGCGTTTCAAATCGCCAGCGCAAGGGCAGCGAGAACCGCGATTTCGCTTAGTTGTTGAGCAGCGCCGATTGTATCGCCCGTATGGCCGCCGATCTTGCCGGCGACGATCCGGGTGAAGGCGGGAACGGTGGCGGCAAAGGCTGCGATCGCCAGCAGGGCGGCGAGAAGCGATGCGCCCGAAACCAGCAGAAGAAGAGCTGCCGAAACGACGCCGAGCACCAGCGCAAATGTAACGGCCGGCGCATCTGGTTCGCCGGCCGACGCGGCGACGCCATCCTTGCGGGCGGGCGGCAGTTTCGACCAGTGCCAGACCATCGCCGTGCGGCTGAGTGCTGCTGTCGCAAGGAAGAGCAGGCCGGCGCTGCTTGGCGAGACAAGCGGGATCACTGCGGCAAGCGCCGAAACGCGCAGGCCGAAGGAGAGGATCAGCGCGACGGCCCCATAGGAGCCGATGCGGCTGTCCTTCATGATGACCAGTGCGCTTTCCTTGGTCCTGCCGCCACCCAGGCCGTCGGCCGTGTCGCTGAGGCCGTCCTCATGCAGGGCGCCGGTGATCAGCGTCTGGATCGTGACAGCGACGACGGCGCTGAAGAGGGGCGCCGCCTGGATGGCGCTGAAGATGGAGACGATGGCTGCCGCCGGCAGCACGATCAGCAACCCCGCCACCGGAAAGGCGCGTACGGCCCGGCTCAATCGTCCGTCGAAATTGACGAAATGGCGCTGCGGCATGTGGATGCGGCTGAGGAACGCGACCGAGCGCGCCACGTCGTCGATGAAATCGCGGAATTCGAACATTGATGCTCCCCCACGTTTTCCGGCGTTCAAGCGAACGTGGTCAACGCTTCCCTATTTGATTTCAGGGCATCTTATCCGCTTGCAAGTGCTCCCACTTGAAGCGGGGATGCTTCCCCCCGCGAATCGGTGTTTTCCGGCTGATCATGCGACGGCGACACCAACAGGCGCAAATGCCGTTGCCGGATTTGTGATCGCACTCTATGAGGAAGCACCTTGGCGGGCGAAACATCCGCCGGCGACGAGACGACAAGAGGATACCGATCATGAGTGCCAGCGGCCTGCCGTTCGACGATTTCCGTGAGTTGCTGCGCAACCTGCCAGGCCCCGACAGCGCGGCGCTGGTGGCGGCGCGCGAGCGCGACGCGCAGCTGACCAAGCCGCCGGGTGCGCTCGGCCGCCTGGAGGAGATCGCCTTCTGGCTTGCCGCCTGGACGGGCAGGGCACCTGCCGTCAACCGGCCGCTGGTCGCGGTTTTTGCCGGCAACCACGGCGTGACGAAGCAGGGCGTGACGCCGTTTCCGCCCTCGGTGACGGCGCAGATGGTCGAGAATTTCGCGGCCGGTGGTGCTGCCATCAACCAGATCTGCGTCAGCCACGATCTCGGGCTGAAGGTGTTCGACCTGGCGTTGGAGTACCCGACCGCCGATATCACCGAAGAGGCGGCGCTTTCGGAGCGCGACTGCGCCGCCACGATGGCTTTCGGCATGGAGGCGGTTGCCGGCGGTACCGACCTTCTGTGCATCGGCGAAATGGGCATCGGCAACACGACGATTGCCGCCGCGATCAATCTGGCGCTCTATGGTGGCACAGCCGAGGATTGGGTTGGCCCCGGCACCGGTTCGGAGGGCGAGGTGCTGGCCCGCAAGATCGCTGCCGTCGAAAAGGCGGTTGCGTTGCATGCCGACCATCTGTCCGATCCGCTGGAAGTGCTGCGGCGCCTTGGCGGGCGCGAGATCGCCGCCATGGCCGGGGCGATCCTGGCCGCGCGCATGCAGAAGATCCCCGTCATCATCGACGGCTACGTGGCAACGACGGCTGGTGCCATCCTGCGTGCCGCCAACCCGGCAGCGCTCGATCATTGCCTGATCGGCCACGTCTCGGCCGAGCCCGGCCATATGAAGGCGATCGAGATGCTCGGCAAGACGCCGCTTCTGGCGCTCGGCATGCGGCTCGGCGAGGGCACGGGTGCTGCCCTTGCAGCGGGCATCGTCAAGGCCGCCGCCGCCTGTCATTCGGGCATGGCGACCTTTGCCCAGGCCGGCGTCAGCAACAAGAGCTGACGGGCGCCCGAGATATTGCCCCCCGGTTGCGGATGCGGCCGGGGCCACACCGGGATTCCTCCCGGTCCGGCATGAAGGCCCGGCAATCCCGTTAATTGCGGCGTCTGCCGCCATCGTCCGGCCATGATGGGGCTTGATACCGCATGCCTTCTCACTTATGCGGAAGCGGCGATCTGATCACAACCCGCAGCCGTTCGACAACATTCAGGCCGGTGTCAGAATTGCATGCTCGATGCATTCGCTCCACGCGGCGCTAGGAGCGAACATGTATCTGGACAAGGACTTTCGTGGCATGGGCAAGCCGGTAAAGAAGCAGACGGGCATCGCGCATTTCTTCGCCGCTGCAAGCTACTCGCTGGGGGGCGCCAAGCGCCTGCTGGGCGAATCCGCGTTTCGCCACGAACTCATCGCGTTTGCGGTTGCCATGGTCGCCTTCATCGTCAGCGGCGCGACGTTATTCCAATATGTGGCGATGCTGGTGCTGTTCCTGCTGATGATCGCCTTTGAAGCGCTGAACACAGCGATCGAGGAGATCGTCGATCGCGTCTCTCCGGAAATCTCCGAGATGGGCAAGAATGCCAAGGATCTCGGATCGCTGGCCTGCCTCTGCCTGATTCTCGCCAATGCCGGTTATGCGGGCTATGTGGTTTTCCTTTCGAAAATTTTCGCCTTCTGACGCGCGAAGGCTTTATACCAAGGATGATGCTTTCGCATCGTGCAAGAGCCTCGACGCCGCCGGAAGCGAAGAGAAGCCGACCGAAGGTGGCTCATGCTGGCCTTTCGGCGTTGTTGCCTCCCTCGACCGATGCGAAAGCATCGCTCTTCGAAACGCGCCTAGCCGAAAGGCCAGCATGAGCCATCCTATGGGTTCCTATCATCGATCCTTGGTATTATTGCCCTGTGAGCGGTCAAAATAATTTGAGCGGCGGTACGGCATGCCGGCGCCGATCAAAGTTGACACAAGAAATCATAATTATATACCGGAGCCGCCGGGCAGATGGTCCGGCCAAAAATTTCGAGAGGCTTCCATGAAAATTTCGATCCCGGGTTCCGCAAGTGCGCTTGCGCTGGCAACTGCGCTGTTTGGCGTGTCGATGCTTGGCGCGACTGCCGCCAAGGCCGACGACGTCGGTATTGTCGTCTACAACGCCCAGCATGAGAGCCTCGGCGTCGCCTGGGCCGAGGCCTTCACCAAGGAGACCGGCATTCCGGTGACGCTGCGCAAGGGTGGAGACATGGAGTTTGCCAACCAGATCGTCCAGGAAGGCGCCGCATCGCCGGCCGATGTGTTCCTGACCGAAAATTCACCGGCCATGTCGCTTGTCGATGGGGCGGGGCTGTTCGAGCCGGTCGCCGCAGACACACTGGCGCAGGTACCGGAGAACTTCCGGCCGTCCAACGGTCACTGGACCGGCGTTGCTGCCCGCTCGACCGTGTTTGCCTATGACAAGACCAAGCTGAGTGAAGACAAGCTGCCGAAATCGATGCTCGATCTGGCCGATCCGAGCTGGAAGGGCCGCTGGGCCGCGTCGCCTTCCGGCGCCGACTTCCAGGCGATCATCAGCGCATTCCTGGCGCTCAAGGGCGAAGAGGTGACGGCTTCGTGGCTGAAGTCGATGAAGGAGAACTTCACGGCCTATAAGGGCAACTCGACGGCGATGAAGGCGGTCAATGCCGGCGAAGTCGAGGGCGCGGTGATCTATCATTATTACTACTTCGGTGACCAGGCGAAGACCGGCGAGAACAGCAAGAACGTCGCGCTGCATTTCTTCAAGAACGAAGATCCGGGCGCTTTCGTCAGCATTTCCGGCGGCGGCGTGCTTGCTGCCAGCCAGCACAAGGAGAATGCCCAGAAGTTCCTCGCCTGGGTAACGGGAAAGGGCGGGCAGGCAATCCTGCGCGACGGCAATTCCTTTGAATACGCTGTCGGCAATGGCGAAGCGTCGAACGCAGCGTTGCCGGCTCTCTCCGATCTGCAGTATCCCAAGGTCGATCCGGCGACGCTCAACAGCGCAAAAGTCACGGACCTGATGACGGCGGCCGGTCTGCTGTGATAGGCAGGGCCTAAACCTGAACGGAACGCTCCGGTTAGGTGTGTGATCGGAACTACCGGTGATGTTCGCAGCGGTTCGGGACGGGCGGCTGCGAATATTCTTTTTGGTTTGAAGGCAGAGATATTGAGTGCCACTGCGTTTCACGTCGAATCCACCTCCGCCCTGCGGCGGCTGGTTGTTGCCGCCAGAGGTCGTGCACGGGTTGCCTATCTCTGGGTCACGATGCTTGCGGCCCTGGTTTCGCTCGTCAGCCTCGTGCCGCTCGGCTTCATCGCCTGGATCACCATCCAGACCGGCTGGGAGACCGCGTCAAAGCTGATCTTTCGCGCTCGCGTCGGCGAGTTGCTGATCAACACGGCGCTGCTTGAACTCTGCACCATTCCGCTGGCGATCGTGCTTTCGGTCGTGCTCGCCTGGCTGACGGAACGAACCGATCTGCCCGGCGCGCGCCTCTGGGCGTGGCTTGGCGTGGCGCCGCTCGCGGTCCCGGCCTTCGTGCACAGCTATGCCTGGATCAGCCTGTTTCCCGGCCTGCACGGCTTGTCGGGCGGCGTGCTGGTCTCCGTGCTTGCCTATTTCCCGTTTCTCTATCTTCCGGTTGCCGCGCAACTCAGGCGTCTTGACCCGGCGATCGAGGATGCGGCGGCTTCGCTCGGGCTCAATCCATGGCAGGTCTTCTTTCGTGCGATCCTGCCGCAGTTGCGACTGGCGATCTGTGGCGGCTCGCTGCTGGTGGGCCTGCATCTTCTGGCTGAATACGGTCTCTACGTGATGATCCGCTTCGACACATTTTCGACCGCCATCGTCGACCAGTTCCAGTCAGCCTTCAACGGCCCGGCGGCGAACATGCTGGCCGGTGTTCTCGTCTTCTGCTGCCTGCTGCTTCTCGGTCTCGAGGTGATCCTGCGTGGCGGCGAGCGTTATGCCCGTGTCGGTTCAGGTGCTGCACGGCCGGCGGACACGCGGCGGCTCGGTTGGCTGGCCGTTCCCGCACTTGCCCTCAACGTTGCGATGGTGGCGCTGGCGATCGGCGTGCCTTTCGTCACCCTGACGCGCTGGCTTTATATCGGCGGCGCCGAGATCTGGCGGATCGACCTCATCGGTGGCGCTTTCGGGCAGACGATGGTGCTGGCCGTCGCCGGTGGCGTCATGGCGACGATCACTGCTGCGCCGATGGCCTGGTTGTCGGTGCGTGCGCCCGGCCGGCTGCAACGGATTTTCGAAGCCTGTCATTATTATGTCGGATCGCTTCCCGGCGTCGTCGTGGCGCTGGCGCTGGTGACGATCACGGTGCGGCTGATCCTGCCGCTCTACCAGACATTCGCGACGCTGTTCCTTGCCTATGTGCTGCTGTTCCTGCCGCGCGCCATGGTCGGCCTGCGCACCAGCATCGCCCAGGCGCCGGTGGAGCTCGAGCGCGCAGCGATGGCGCTTGGACGGACGCCGTTGCAGGCGGTTCGCCAGACGACGATGCGGCTGGCGGCACCCGGCGTTGCGGCGAGTACCGCGCTGGTGGCGCTCGGTATCACCAACGAACTGACCGCGACGCTGATGCTGTCGCCGACCGGCGTCGAGACATTGGCGACCAAATTCTGGTCGCTCACCAGCGAGATCGACTATGTCGCGGCGGCGCCCTATGCGGTGATGATGGTGTTTCTATCGCTGCCGCTGACCTTCCTCCTCTACATCCAATCCAGACGAGCAGCCGGACAATGACGTTTCTGACTATTGACGCCATCAGGAAATCCTACGGCCCGACGGTGGCGCTGGATGCGATCGACATGACGATCGAGGCGGGCGGCCGCACGGCAATCGTCGGACCCTCAGGCTCCGGCAAGACGACGCTTCTGCGCATCATCGCCGGTTTCGAGACGCCCGATAGCGGCGCGCTGGTGCTGGACGGAAGAGCGCTGGCGGGCAATGGCTCGCTCGTACCGGCGCATAAACGCGGCATCGGCATCGTTTCGCAGGACGGGGCGCTCTTTCCGCATCTGACGGTGGCCGACAATATCGGTTTCGGGTTGCCCAAGAAGGCTGCGGATCGCGACCAGCGGATCGCCGAGCTGATGGAGATGGTCGAGCTCGACGGCATCATGGCGGCCCGGCGGCCGCACCAGCTTTCCGGCGGCCAGCAGCAGCGCGTCGCGCTGGCACGGGCGCTGGCGTTGAAACCGCGGCTGATGCTGCTGGACGAGCCCTTCTCGGCACTCGATACGGGCTTGCGCGACACGATGCGGCGGACGGTGGCGCGGGTGCTGCGAGCAGCGGGGGCGACGGCGATCCTGGTGACGCATGACCAGGCGGAAGCGCTTTCCTTTGCCGATCAGGTGGCCGTGCTGCGGCAGGGACGGCTTGTCCAGTTCGGGCCGCCGCGGGCGCTTTACGGAAAGCCGCGCGACCGCGAAACGGCGATCTTCCTCGGCGAGGCCATTCTGCTCGACGCCGATATCGCCGCCGGCCGCGCTGAGTGCGTTCTCGGTTCACTCGCCGTGGGGCCGGGATCGAAAACCGGGCAGGCGACGATCATGCTGCGCCCCGAACAGATCCGGCTTACGACGGCTGTTGCCAGGAGCGAGCCGGATGGCCCTGTCGGGCGCATCGACGATGTGGAGTTCGGCGGCGGCGACTGCATGGTGCTGGTCCGGATTGATCGCACCGACCGCGCCATGCCGGATTTCCTGTCGATCAAATGTGTCGGTTTCGAAATTCCCGAGCCGGGCGATCTGGTGCAGATCAGCGTCCACGGCCCGGCGCATGTGCTGGCCGATTGACGGGTTAAAGGCTTGGCGAACTCAGGCGAAGCTTTTCCGGCGCCGCTCGATCGCCGGCGCGTCCTCGACGGCTGGGATACTCTGCAGCACCCGTTTTGACGGCAGGATGGCGATGGCTTCCGTGCCTTCGCGCAGCTTGGAGCGCAGGATGAACTGGCCATTGTGCTTGGCAAGGATCGCCTGAACGATCGGCAGACCGAGGCCGGTTCCCTGTTCGGCGCTCTTGATGGCGATCGAGCCCTGGCCGAAAGCCGAGAGCACGACGGGGATTTCGTCCTCGGGAATGCCGGGGCCATTGTCCTTGATGGAGAGGTACTGGCCGCCGCCGGCCGTCCAGCCGGCCTTTACCGAAATTTCGCCGCCGGACGGCGTGAACTTGACGGCGTTCGACAAGAGATTGAGCGTCACCTGACGCATCGACTTCTCATCGACCCAGACCGCCGGCATATCGTGTTCGAACTGCTCGGTGATGGTGATGTTCTTGGTGCGGGCGCGAAGCTGCACCATGCCGATGCAATCCTCGGTGATCTCGACCAGATGGACGGCCTCTTCGTTGAGGTCGTATTTGCCGGCCTCGATGCGAGACAGGTCGAGGATCTCGTTGATCAGGTCGAGCAGATGCTGGCCGGAGCGATGGATGTCGCCGGTATATTCCTTGTAGATCGGATTGTTGAGCGGCCCGAGTACCTCCGTCGACATGACCTCGGAAAAGCCGAGGATAGCGTTGAGCGGGGTGCGCAGCTCGTGCGACATCGAGGCGAGGAAGCGGGATTTGGCGAGGTTTGCCTCCTCGGCGCGGCGCCGCGCTTCGTCCGACATCGACTTGGCGACTTCGAGCTCGGCGATCAGGTCATCCTTTTCGGATTGCATCGATAGAATATGGATATTCGAACGGTGCATGCGGTTCGTCATGAAGACGAGGAAGATCAGCGACGTCGAAACGACCGCGGTCAAGGCCAGGTAGCCGGGGCTGCCGGTCTTGAGCGTCAGGCCGGCAAGCACCAGCATGACCGGAATGAAGGTGAAGAGCAGGGCATTGCGCAGCAGGAAGGTGCCCATCGCCGTTGCGGCAAGCGCCATCAACAGCACGGCGCCCTTGTAGAAACCGAAATTGGCCTCGCCGCAGCGATCGCAATCCTGGAGCATGAAAGCTGCCCAGCAGAGGCCGAGGACGATCTGCACGATCAGGCAGCGGCGGCGCCAGTAGGATACTTTTTCTGCGGTGATCTCATGGGTCTTGGCGCGGCGTGCCACCAGAATGCCGATGGCATGGACGCAGAGCGTCATCAGGCCCCAGGCAACGATGTCGAGGGTCTGAGACAGGTAGACGCCGACGCCGGTGACCAGAAACAGGAAGAGCGGCATGGCGATGGCGCCCTGCAGCATCGCATCGATATGGAGCCCGAGCATCTCCCTGGCAAAACCTGACGCATTCGACGGGCCGGCCTGCAGCCGTTCGCGGGTCGCGCGCACGGCTTTCGACACAGCCTTGTTGCGATGGCTGCGCGACTTGTCGACAATGATCTTGTCGGTCGAGGTGCTGACGCCCTTACTCATGATCTCAAACGCGTTAACGGAATCCGTTGAACCATAAGGGGAAATCCTTAAGAAGTTGCTGCGATTTCTTGTTTTTAGAGCTGCCTTCCGTAAGGTGAGTTTATCGTTTGCGGCAGTAGGGATGACCATGAAACGTCTGGTGAGCGTCATCCGCGATCTTTTCCTGACGGTTTTGATTCTGCTCTTTCTCGGGCTTGTCGTGACGCGCCTCGACGCTGGCCGTCAGGAACTGAGCTCGGGCCACGTGAAAGTTGTCGATGGCGACACGCTGGTTCTTGACGGCAAGCGTATCCGGCTCGTCGGTATCGATGCGCCGGAGCTCCGGCAGGTCTGTCAGCGCGACAATCAGCCATGGCCGTGCGGCAAAGGGGCCAGGGACCACCTGGACGCTCTGATCGGCGATGCGAAGACCACATGCGACGCGGGTGGCAGCGACCGCTATGGCCGGCTTCTGGCCGTGTGCTCGTCGGGCGGCCGCGATCTCAATGCGGCGATGGTCGGTGCGGGTTATGCCGTTGCCTTCGGAGACTACGAGGCCGAGCAGGCCGCCGCGAGGGCGAAGCGGCTCGGCATCTGGGCGGGTACGTTCGATGCGCCGCGCACATGGCGCCGGACCCGTGGCGGAATGGAGGAGGGACCCCATATACCGGATGGCTGGCTTGACGCGGTGATGTCGCGGCTTGGCGCATGGTTGAAGACGTAGCTTTCAAGGCTTGAGGGAATGACGGACAAGGCAAGGGATGATCTGGCGGATTTATGCGCGGCGATTGCCGCCTGCCGGATCTGTCGAGACACGCCGGCGCGCGGCCCCGACCATCGGTTGCCGCACGAGCCGCGGCCGGTCGCGGTCATCTCGCCGACGGCGCGCATCCTGATCTGCGGCCAGGCGCCGGGCCTGCGCGTCCACGAGAGCGGGCTGCCGTTCAATGATGCTTCCGGAGACCGGCTACGGCTGTGGCTCAATGTGACGCGCGAAGAGTTCTATGATCCGGGCCTGTTTGCCATTGTGCCGATGGGCTTCTGTTTTCCTGGTTATGACGAAAAGGGCAGCGATCTGCCGCCGCGCGGGGAATGCGCGCCGCGGTGGCGGCAAAAGGTCGTGGATGCCATGCCGCAGATCGAGCTTGTGCTCGCTATCGGCCAATATGCGCAAGGCTGGCACCTTAGCGAGCGGCGCGCTGCAACGATGACTGAGACGGTGCGCAACTGGCGGACATATCTGGGCTCCAACACCGGTCAGGCGGTGCTCGCCTTGCCGCATCCGAGCTGGCGCAACACCGGTTGGCTGAAGAGGAATCCGTGGTTCGAGGCCGAAGTGCTGCCGGTCTTGCGCGAGCGGGTCAAAAAATTGATATCCTGAAACAATTTTCTTCCATTTGGCTGTTTTCACGCTATAGAGAGAAAAATATTCGAAGGAGCTGTTCCATGGATCGTCTTGACCGCAAAATCCTGCGTCTCTTGCAGGAAGATTCCACACTCGCAGTCGCCGATCTCGCCAAGAAGGTCGGTCTGTCCACCACGCCATGCTGGCGCCGGATCCAGAAGATGGAAGAGGACGGCGTGATCCGCGGCCGCGTGGCGCTGCTTGATCCGGTCAAGGTCAACACCAAGGTTACGGTGTTCGTCTCGATCCGCACCAATACCCACTCCATCGAATGGCTGCGGCGCTTTTCCGAAGTGGTCGGCGAATTTCCGGAAGTGGTGGAGTTCTACCGCATGAGTGGCGACGTCGACTACCTGCTGCGCGTCGTCGTGCCCGATATCGCGGCTTATGATGCCTTCTACAAGCGTCTGATCGCCAAGATCGAAATCCGCGACGTTTCGTCCGCCTTCGCGATGGAGCAGATCAAGTACACGACGCAACTGCCGCTCGACTACATGCAGATCGAACAGGCGAAATCGGGCGAGGAGTGAGGCCGGGGGCGGCTACGGGTTCAGACGATCAAGCACTGTGGCGCTCGCCAGTTCGCGGACGGCATCCTTGCCGATCCATCGAGCGCTGCGATCCTGGCGTGCGGCGAGCGTCTCAGCCAGCAACAGGGCAGGGCCATGGCAGCAGGCGCTGCGCTTGCCGATCTGGCGTAGCGCCCAGTTTACGGCTTTTTTAACGAAATTGCGCTCGTCGCCGGCATGGGCTTCGATCAGGGCAAGCCAGGCGAGGATGGTGTCATCCGGCTCGTCCTTCAGATGAACGGCGCTGACGGCGATCATCGCAAAAGCAGACCGCCGGACGAATTCGCGTTCATCGGCGGCAAACTCCGGGATGAGGATACCTTCCAGCCGGGCATCGATAAAGAGATCGGCGACGCCGTCAACGATTTCCCAGGAATTGAAATCCCCGGCCCAAACTCTGGCCGCCTCCAGTGTCAGCGCCTTCGGTTCGGCCGTGAAAGACGCAAGCAGCCGCGCCTCGCGGATGCCGCTGGTCCACAGGTCGAGTGCGCGGCTATGATCACGCTTGATCGCCCGCGCGATCCGCCGCAGCTCGGCATTGGAAATGCCGAGCGCCGTCTTGGTTTCGATGCCGAAACGCGCCATTCCCGCACGGTTTTCCTCCCTCCGCAGCGATTTCAGATGGGCAATGACCGCATCTGCCGGAGAGGAAGGCGACAGGTTCATTTTTCCAGCCGCGCCAGCAGCGAGGAGGTGTCCCAGCGGTTGCCGCCGAGCGCCTGTACGTCGGCGTAGAACTGATCGACGAGGGCGGTGACCGGCAGTTTGGCGCCGTTGCGGCGGGCCTCGGCGAGCAGGATGTCGAGGTCCTTGCGCATCCAGTCGACGGCGAAGCCGAAATCATATTTGCCCGCGTTCATCGTCTTGTGGCGATTCTCCATCTGCCAGGAGCCGGCGGCACCCTTGGAAATGACGTCGATGACTTTCTCGATATCAAGCCCGGCCTCTTTGCCGAAATGGATGCCTTCGGCAAGCCCCTGGACGAGGCCGGCGATGCAGATCTGATTGACCATCTTGGTCAACTGGCCGCTGCCAGCCTGTCCCATCAGGCCGACCATGCGGGCATAGGCGTCGATGACGGGTCTGGCGCGCTCGAAGACATCCGGCTCGCCACCGCACATCACCGTCAGCACGCCGTTTTCAGCGCCAGCCTGGCCGCCAGACACCGGGGCGTCGATGAAGTGGAAGCCGCCAATCGTCGCGGCGGCGTCGAGTTCTCGGGCGACTTCGGCCGATGCCGTCGTGTTGTCGATGAAGACTGCACCCTTCCTCATGGTTTCGAACGCGCCATCCTTTCCGATCGCGACGGAGCGAAGGTCGTCGTCATTGCCGACGCAGGAGAAAACGAAATCCTGTCCGTCCGCCGCTTCGGCAGGTGTCGCGGCCGCACGTCCGCCGAATTCTCCCACCCATTTCTCAGCCTTGGTGGCGGTGCGGTTGTAGACGGTCAAGTCATGCCCGCCACGCGTCTTGAGGTGCCCGGCCATGGGATAGCCCATGACGCCGAGACCGATGAAAGCGACCTTTGCCATTCCAAATGCTCCTCTACCGCGTATCGCGAGAGACTTAGCGGAAATGGTCCGGAGGCGGAAGGGAGAATGCCGCCGTGTTCATGAAAATGCGCGGAATGGCCATCAGGATGCGAACGAACTCAGGGTAAAATAGGCGGCTGCACCAGCAGCGATGGCCGCAAGCGTCGCCAAAGTGAGCGTTGTCGCGTAGGGTCCTTTGCCGCCAGCCGTGAATGCCAGCACGACTTTCGTCACGAGATTGACCACCACCGCGATCAGGATCGCCGCGACGGCGGTGGTAAGATCGACCGACGTGCCTGTCAGACGTGCGGTTGAAAGCGTGATGGCGTCGAGATCCATCAGGCCCGACACGGCCGCGACTGCAAAAAGCATGGTTTGGCCGATCCTGTCGACCAGAATCTTTGACACCACGATGACGGCGCCAAGCAGGGCGCCAAATCGCAGTACCTCTCCAAGCTCGAATGGATTTTCGAGTTGAAGATCCGGTGCGCCATGCTTGCCGTTGCCACGGCGGACGATCAAAAAGCTTGCGGCCAGCATGACGAGTACGGCCGGAACAATCGCTATCGACAGTGGCATCAGAAGAACGGGCGCCATCACGGCGCCGATAGCGAGGACGCGGATGAGCGATAGCGCCCCGGCAATCGTGGCACCCGCGGCCAGTTGCCGGGCGCTCTCCGGCGCATCGGCAACGAAGCGGGCAAAAGAAAGCGTCAGCGCCGTGGAGGAGGCCAGCCCACCGGCGGCACCGGCAAACAGAATGCCGCGAGTGGGTCCGGCAACACGGATGGCGACATAACCGGCGAAGGAAATCGCGGCGATAACGACCGTTAACAGCCACAGAGCGAAGGGGTTCAAGGTGTCCCAAGGATCGATGGTCTCGTTCGGCAGCAGCGGCAGAGCGACCAGCGTCATGGCCAGGAGAATGAGGGCTGCCCTGATCTCCAGCCACGTCAATTTCTTCAGAAACCCGTGGAGGCTGCGCTTGGCGGCGAGCAACGCGGTGGTAACCACCCCGCCGGCCGCCGCAGCCCGCACGTCGCCGACGACCGCTATCACACCAAGCGCGAAGACAACGAAGGCTGCGACAACAGTGGTGGCGCCATAATCCTCGTCTGCCTCGGACTCCCGCAGTTTGAAAACGACGAAAGCAGCACCAAAGAGGAGCAGCAGCACCGCAGGCAGGATGGGTCCGGCGAGCGTCTGGATATAGCCGGCAAGCCCGCCGAGAAAGCCCGAAAGGCCGAATGTGCGGATACCGGCGGTTCTGCCGCCAGAGGGCACGTCGCGGTCCTGCCAGCCTCTCTCGCAGCCCACGAGGAGGCCGATCGCAAGCGCCACGCCGAGGCGCTGGAAGGCTTCAACAATTTCCATTCGAGAATGATAGGGCCTGGAGGCGTCAGGGCAAGAGTGGCATTCCGGCTCGCGTCACCGCGGTCCGACACGGACACGGGAGAAAGATTTTTGCCGTAAGAAAGGCGGTCAGGCCCGCAGTCTTGCAATCACCAGATGGCCGGCGATCGGTTCCCCCTCTTCCATGCGCACGACGATGCCGGTCAGTTCGACGATGTCGAAGCCGATGGCGTCGAGGCGTTCGCGGACGTAGGTTTCGGCATGGGCGAAGCGCTGGTGCGGGCCGACCATGAAGGTGCGGCCGGCGAAGGTTTCGGCGGGCAGGGTTTCGCTTGAGAAGATGAACAGGGCGCCGGGGTTCATGTTTTCGGCGGCACCGAAGAACAGGGCCTCGAGTGCGCCGAGATAGGGCAGGACGTCGGTCGCGGTGATCAGATCGAAGGGCTCGTCGTCATTGTCCTCAAGGAAATCGACGGCCTCGGCGACATAGAGCGTCTCGTAGAGGTCCTTCTCGTGAGCGATCTCGATCATCTTTTCCGACAGGTCGATGCCGGTGATATCGTCTGCTATGTCGCGCAGCGCGCCGCCGGTGAGGCCCGTGCCGCAGCCGAGATCGAGGACCCGGGCAAACCGGCCGAGCTTTAGAGCCTGCAGCCGTTGGCGCACGATCATCGGTACGTGATAGTCGAGCTGCTCGACGAGCACATCCTCGAAGACATCGGCGTGCTGATCGAAGAGAGTGGTCACATAGGCGTCCGGCGCCTTGTCGGGCGCCTCGCCACGGCCGAGCGATGCGATGCGAACGGCCGCGCCGCCATGATCGTCCGGATCGATCGCAAGCACCTCCTCATAGGCTTTCACCGCGGCATCGACCTGGCCGGATTTCTCCAGGGCAAGGGCGCGGTTATAGGCTTCGGCGAGGGCTTCTTCATCGATCTTCTGCATGGCCGCGTCTTTACGGCGGGCGCATGTTTTTGGCAATGCGAAAACCCGCTTTCCGGGGCATTTTGGGGGGCGAAAAACGTTTATCGCGGCAAAAATTGGGTGCATGATGCGTGAAACAACAAAAGGTTGGGAGGACATCATCATGGACGAACTCGGCCCGGTCGAACTGCTGAAGGACGACAGCGAGGCCAAAAGCCCGCCCTTGCCGGCAACGCCACCGGAGACGATCACCGCGCTCGTCCACTATTATCGCGGCGAAATAGGCCGAATGGCCGGCTGGCGCGACCGTATCGACCGGACCTCGAACTGGGCGATCACCGTCGTCGCTGCACTTCTTTCGGTTTCTCTTTCTGCGCCAACGTCCCATCATGGCGTGTTGCTGTTCGCGATGCTTCTCGTCTCGCTGCTCTTGTTCATCGAGGCGCGGCGGTATCGTTTCTTCGATGTCTATCGCGCCCGCGTTCGCCGGATGGAGCGCGGTTATTTTGCCCAGATTCTGTATCCGCAGGCGCCCTTCAAGGTGAATTGGGCGATGCCGATCGCCGACAGCCTGCGGCGGCCTGCCTTCCTGATGACCTATCGCGCGGCGGTCTATCGACGGTTGCGGCGCAATTATTGCTGGATGTACCTGATTCTGCTTTTGGCCTGGGCCTTGAAGATCTCGTCGCCCGTTCTCCAGCCCGACGGCAGCGAGGCACGGCATGTTCGCTCCCTCGCCGACCTCGCCGCCAATGCAGCGCTCGGCCCTGTTTCAGGCTGGCTGGTGCTCGGCCTTGTCGTCCTGCTCTACGCTGCCATGGCCTATGCGGCGCTTTCCAAGGAGCCCGGCGAGGGCGAACTGGCGCATGGCGAGGTCCATGTCTGATCCGATGAAACACGTCTGGTCCGATGAAACACGCGGGCTGATGACACATGCAGGATTTCTTGATTGTGATCCGCTCCCACTGCTGATTTTATCGCGCTTTCAGTGACACGAGGAGACGGCGATGACGGGTCAGAAGGTTGCAATCATCACGGCGGGCGGGTCCGGCATGGGGGCAGTATCGGCACGGCGGCTGGCGGCGGAAGGGTATCGCGTCGCGATCCTCTCTTCCTCCGGCAAGGGTGAAGCACTGGCAAAAGAGCTTGGCGGCGTCGGCGTGACGGGTTCCAACCAGTCGAACGACGATCTGAAGCGGCTGGTGGATGCAGCCTATGACAAATGGGGCCGGGTCGATGCTCTCATCAATTCGGCTGGACACGGGCCGCGCGCGCCTGTGCTGGAACTGACGGACGACGACTGGCACAAGGGGATGGACGTCTATTTCCTCAACGTCGTGCGGCCGACGCGGCTCGTGACACCGATCATGCTCGCGCAGAAATCCGGCAGCATCGTCAATATCTCGACCTATGCGACCTTCGAGCCGGACCCGCTGTTTCCCACATCCGGCGTCTTCCGCTCCGGCCTTGCCGCCTTCACCAAGCTGTTTGCCGACAAATATGCGGCCGACAACATCCGCATGAACAATGTTCTGCCGGGCTTCATCGACAGCCTGCCGGAGACCGAGGAACGACGCCAGCGCATTCCGATGGGGCGCTATGGCACATCAGAGGAAGTGGCCGAACTGGTGGCGCTTCTGGCAACCGACCGCGGCGGGTACATTACCGGCCAGAACATCCGCATCGATGGCGGCATCACCCGGTCGGTGTAAATTCTTCAAGCTCGGGGCGAGACACAATCTAACATTAGTTCGACCTTAGCGCGTCCGAAAGGACGCGCGGCGCCCTAGTTGATGATGAACTCGCCCTTGAGTGCCCGCCAGTCCGAGGCCGAGATCAGTTTCCGGTGCACGTAGCGCACCGAATGCAGGGGCCCCTCGAGCGATTCCTGCCAGAATTTCAGGAAGTTTTTCATTTCCGGAAAATCGGGCGCGATATCGTAGTGCTGCCAGATATAGGTCTGCAGAAAACTTGGATGATCGGGCATGCGATAAAGGATCTGGGCCGTCGTCAGGCCGTAACCCTTGAGCTGCAGTTCCAGTTCATGTGTCATTTTGGACCTCATTCTCATCAATGATGGTCCGTCGAATTGAAGCACCGATTTGGTTAATCGGGAATTAATAAAATGGTCGCACCTAATAAATATTCAGGAATATCAGTACTTTAGCAGCAGTCTAATACGGGTGCTGCTAAAAGGCGGTTTTGAAGCTCAGCGCTTCAGGTGGCGGGTGATGCGGTCTTCCAGCCAGGCCCAGACATTGCGCAGAATCTCGACCATGATCAGGTACAGGATCGCTGCCCAGACATACATCTGATAGTCGAAGGTGCGTGAGAAGGCGCGCCGGGTTTCGCCCATCAGGTCGAAGACGGTGACGATCGCGACGATGGCCGACCCCTTGATCATCAGGATGATCTCGTTGCCGTAGGGACGCAGCGCGACAATCAGCGCCTGCGGCAGAATGACCTTGAAGAAGGCGATGCGTGGGGGCAGCCCGAGCGCTGCGGCACCTTCCGTCTGGCCGCGCGGCACACTCTGGATGGCGCCGCGCAGGATCTCCGCCTGATAGGCGGCCGTATTGAGCGTGAAGGTAAGCAGCGCGCAGTTCCAGGCATCGCGGAAAAACCACCAGAGGCCGACGGCCTCGAGCTGCGGCCGGAAACTGCCGAGGCCGTAATAGACGAGGAAAAGCTGGGCGATCAGTGGCGTGCCGCGGAAGAAATAGACATAGGCATAGGCGGCCCAGCCCAGGATCTTGTTCTTCGACATGCGCGCGAAGGCGATCGGCAGCGACAGGATCGCGCCGAGCGTGATGGAACTGCCGACAAGCGCCAGCGTGACGCCGAGGCCGGAGATGAAACTCGGGCCGTATTTGGTGAATTTTCCCGGGTCCCAGCCGTCGACCATCAGCAGAAAGAGCCCGACGCTTGCCGCGAGCCAGACGCCGAGCGCAATGTTGCCGATCAGGCGTTGTGCGGTAAAGGGCCGGACTGTGCCTGGTGGAGCCGGTTGCGGCGGGATCATGGTTTCGGCGTGGCTCATCGGACCGCCTCCGAACGCTTGGTCCAGCGCTCCAGCGCCGAGAAGACGATGGACGACAGCATGGCCAGAATGAGGAACAGGAGGCAGGCGACGGCGAAAAACTCGAAGGCTTGCTTGCTGACACGGGCCGCGACGCCCGTCTGGCGCAGGATGTCCGGCAGGCCGATCACCGAGACGAGGGCCGTATCCTTGAGCAGTGCCATCCACAGGTTGCCGAGGCCGGGAAGGGCGATGCGCACCAGTTGCGGCAAGATGATGAGCCGCATGGTCCTGCCGCGATGGAGGCCGAGCGCGTCGCCCGCTTCGTACTGGCCGCGCGGAATGGCCTTGAACGCCGACAGGAGCACTTCCGAGCAATAGGCGGAGAACACCACGCCAAGCGCAATCATGCCTGCCACGAAGGCATTGATCTCGACCGCGCCCTCGTAGCCGAGCGAGGCGAGGAACTGCTGCGCCAGAATCTGCAGGCCGTAGTAGACGATGAACAGCGTCAGGAGTTCCGGCAGGCCGCGGAAGATAGTGGTGTAGATGTTGGAGGCAAGCCGCAGCGATTTTTCCTCGGACTGCTTGGCGAGCGCAATGAAGAAGCCGAACACAAGCCCGATCGGCAGTGTCGCGAGCGCCAGAGTGGCGGTGATCATGAAGCCGTAGGAGATTTCGTCGCCCCAGCCGGCATTACCGCAGGCGAGCAGCGTGCCCGAGCCGAACAATCGGAAAATCCCGATGGGACCACATAGTGGGTCGATCACCGAGCCGAACCAGGCCACGGCGGAAGAGAGGGCGGCAAACAATCCGCTCATGCCAGAACATTCCCCTTTGAAGCGTTTTTAGATGAGCTTCTTTTTATATAGTCCTTGTCAGGCAAAAACGGCGGAAGGGCAAGCCTTCCGCCGTCGCATTTTTGTCATGGGCCAATGCTTTTCCCGCATATGGGCTTTTCCCGAATATGGGATGCTCGGCCGCGCTCCGGTTCAGCTGCCGTAAACGTCGAAGGGGAAATACTTATCGTTGATTTCCTTGTATTTGCCGTTCTTGCGGATCGCGTCGATCGCGGCGTTGAATTTTTCGCGCAGCGCATCGTCACCCTTGCGCACCGCAATGCCTGCGCCTTCGCCGTTGATGACCGGGTCAACCGGCAGCACGCCGAGCAGCTTGCAGCAGGCGCCGTCCGCCGTCTTCAGCCATTCCGACAGAACGACGACGTCGTCGATGACGCCGTCGATGCGGCCATTGGCGATGTCGAGCTTGTACTCTTCGGAGGTCGGATAAAGCTTGAGCTCCGACTTCTTCATGTGCGCTTCGGCATAGTTGGAGTGGGTCGTTGCCGACTGGGCGCCGAGCGTCTTGCCGTCAAGCGCGTCTTCCGTCGCTGCGG
Organism: Pararhizobium sp. LjRoot235; assembly: GCF_964254145.1. Classification (NCBI taxonomy): domain Bacteria; kingdom Pseudomonadati; phylum Pseudomonadota; class Alphaproteobacteria; order Hyphomicrobiales; family Rhizobiaceae; genus Pararhizobium; species Pararhizobium sp. LjRoot235. Next base: position 2,104,946 of record NZ_CAXUSP020000001.1, read on the forward strand.
TGATCGGCGAATCCTTCGGGACGACGATGGCCGGCGGCGTGTTGTAATACTTGTTGGTGAAGTCGACCTTTTCCTTGCGCTCGGCGGTGATCGACATCGAGGCGATGATCGCGTCGAATTTCTTGGAGATCAGCGCCGGGATGATGCCGTCCCAGTCCTGCGTCACGAAGGTGCATTCGGCCTTCATTTCTTCGCAGAGCGCCTTGGCGATGTCGATGTCGAAGCCGGTCAGCGAGCCGTCGGACTCCAGGTTGTTGAACGGCGGATACGCGCCTTCCGTGCCGATCACGATTTTTTCGCCCGCAGCCATGGCGGTGCTGGCCATCAGCGCGAATACGGCGGCCGAAGCGGCCATGGCGAGACGTCTTGAAATACGCATTTTCATCCTCTCTGTTGGTTGGCTGCCGGTTTTTTCTTCTTCGCGGCCGCCGATATGCCGACCGTCGTTGCGGCCGGGCTGGGCGGATATTCCTACGCTTTACGCGAAAAAATCAACAGGAAAGCAGCGAAACCTTCATGAAAAGTATGAACTTCGCCACGCCCGGGGTGGCTTCCCGGTGATGCCGGCCTATGTCTGCCCAACATGAACGGACTATTCATGTTGAGTTAATGCAGGATTGGCTAATCCTCGTGGGCTGATTTGGCCGGTGTGCCTTTTTTTGACCGCCTTTTGACGGCTTGGGTCTGCCCAAGGGGCGAAGAAAGAAAAAGGCCGGTACGTCCTGCTGGTTGAAAACGACGAAACGGGACCTCTGAAGGAGGAATACATGACCATTCGATCCAAACTTTTTGCGACCGTCGCGTTGCCGATGCTGTCGATGTCGATCGCCATCCAGCCGGCGCTGGCCGATAGCCTGATGAAGCCGTTCAAGGTCGCGCAGGAAGAGGGCATCGCGCAGGAAGGCGGCGAGCAGATACCGGAAGAGCTACTGCGCAAGAAGCGCAAGAAGCGGCAGGACGCCGAGCAGCAGCAGGAACAGCCGGCTGAAGAAGCCCAGCCGTCGCAGGAAGAACAGCCGAGCCGCGCCGAACGCCGCAAGAAGCGGCAGGAGTCCGAGCAGCAGCAGGAACAGCCCGCTGAAGAGGCCCAGCCTTCGCAGGAAGAGCAGCCGAGCCGCGCCGAACGCCGCAAGAAACGGCAGGAGGCCGAGCAGCAGCAGGAACAGCCCGCTGAAGAGGCCCAGCCTTCGCAGGAAGAGCAGCCGAGCCGCGCCGAACGCCGCAAGAAACGGCGGGAGGCCGAGCAGCAGCAGGAACAGCCGGCTGAAGAGGCTCAGCCTTCGCAGGAAGAGCAGCCGAGCCGCGCCGAGCGCAAGAAGCGCCAGCAGGCAGAAGAGCTGCAACAGCAGCAGCAGCAGCAGCAGCAGGAAGAGGCCCAACCTTCCGCCGATGACGAGGCTGCCCGTCAGGCAGCCGAAGAAAAACAGCGTATTCGCGCCGAACGCAAGAAACGCCAGCAGGCGGAGCAACAGCAGCAGCAGGAGGAGGTTCAGCCGCCCGCTGAGGATGAGGCTGCAAAGGCCGCCGAGGAGCGTGCAAAGGCACGCGCCGAGCGCAAGAAGCGCCAGGCCGAACAGCCGCAGCAGGAAGAAGTCCAGCCGTCGGCCGAGGATGAGGCGGCAAAGGCCGCCGAGGACGAGGCTGCAAAGGCCGCCGAGGAGCGTGCAAAGGCGCGCGCCGAGCGCAGGAAGCTCCAGCAGACCGAAGGGCAGCAGCAGGAAGAGGGCCAGCCGCCCGTGACCGAGGAGCAACTGCGCCCGGCGGTCGACGGTGAGGCCGAGCCGACCGAAACCCGCCGCAAGCGGCGCGACCGCCGCGAGCCTATCCCGGAGATCGTCGATACGCGCAGCGAGGAGGAAAAGCAGGAGATTGCCCGCGATCCGGCGGCGACTGACGATACGGTCGTGCTGCCCGTCGATAAGGGTGCTGCCGTTCTCGACAGCGACAAGGAGGCAGACAATGCCGGCGACGAGGGTGTGCGCGAGAAGCGTCGCAAGCGTCGTGAACAGGCGCGTGCCCAGGAAGAAAACGTCGAAATTCCGAAGAGCGACGAGGAAGCCCAGTCGCGCCGCACCGACAGCCGTCCAACCCAGGAGGAACTGGGCGCTGCCATTCGCGAGGAGGGCCGCCGGGTCGAGCGCGTTCCGGAATTTGGCGTCAATGATCTGATCGACGCCTTTACCGGCGCCGACCGGCCGCGGATCGATGACACGCGCGACAACCGTACGGTTCTCGATTTCGGCGACCAGATCATCGTGCGCGGCGACGATCGTCCGCGTCTGCGCCGCAACGCCCAGGAGACCTATTATGAGGAGCTGTCGCGCGGCCGGACCCGCGAGACGATCGAGCGGGCCAACGGCGTGCGCATCGTGACGATCTATAATCGCTACGGCGATATCGTGCAGCGCCTGCGCATCGATCGGGACGGACGCGAATATCTGATGATCTATGCGCCGGAGGTCGATGAAGGCCCGCGTCCGCCGATTTACGATGTCGGTGAAGAACTGCCGCCTATGCGGCTGCGCGTACCGGTTCGTGACTATATCATCGATACGTCGAGCGACCCCGACCGCGATTACTACGACTTCCTGGCCGAGCCGCCTGTGGAGCAGGTCGAACGCGTCTATTCGATCGACGAGGTGAGAAACTCGGCGCGTATCCGCGACAAGGTGCGCCGTATCGATCTCGATACGATCACGTTCGCGACCGGCAGCGCCGAAGTGCCGATGTCGCAGGCCAAGACCCTGCGCAAGGTTGCCGACGCCATGCTGCGGGTGATCGAGAAGGATCCAGGCGAAACCTTCTTCATCGAAGGCCACACGGACGCGGTCGGCAGCGACGAATCGAACCTCGTTCTGTCCGACGAACGGGCTGAATCGGTCGCCTCGCTGCTGACGGAAGTCTACGACATACCGGCCGAAAACCTGGTGACCCAGGGCTATGGCGAGCGCTTCCTCAAGGTCCGCACGCTGGAAGCCGAACAGGAGAACCGCCGCGTGACGATCCGTCGCGTGACGCCACTTGTTCGTCCGGTGGCGCGGAACTAGCTATAGCCGGGCATCTCAAAGAGATGCCGCTTGAAACCGGCCCGGTGCCATCGTGCACCGGGCCACTTCTTCTTCTTCTTCTTCTTCTTCTTTTGGCATTGCGCCGTCGCAGCCTTCGAGCCTGTTATGAAAACCTTTCTCGCCACGCTGCTGGTGGTCGTTTCGACCTCCTACGCCTGTCTTGCCTCAACCCGGCTGGTCGAGCCGCGGCTCGTGCTTCAGAAGCAGGAGGCGGGTTCGCGGCCGCGCGTTGCGCTGACCCTCGATGCCTGTGGCGGCACGACGGACGAGCGCATCCTCTCGACACTGATCGACAACAATATTCCGGCAACCATCTTCGTCACCGCCCGCTGGCTGAAACGCAATGGTGCGGTTTTCGCGATCCTCAAGGCCCGGTCTGATTTGTTTGAAATCGAGAATCACGGGGCGATGCATGTTCCCACTGTCGATCGACCGGCATCGATCTATGGAATTGCCGCCGCCGGAAGCACGCAAGCGGTGGAAGCGGAGGTCGCGGGGGGCGCCGCGGCCATTGCGGCCCAAGGCGTGGCGCCGCACTGGTTCCGCGGCGCGACGGCGAAATACAGCCTGTCATCGATCGGGCAGATTCGCAGGATGGGATTTCGGATCGCCGGCTATTCGGTGAACGGCGACGGCGGCTCGCTGCTTGGCGCTTCGGTCGCGGAAAAACGGATCGCCGCAGCGAAGGATGGCGATGTGATCATTGCCCATATCAACCAGCCGGCGCATGCGGCAGGCGACGGCGTCGTCAGGGGCATTCTCGATCTCAAGGTCAAGGGTTTCGCGTTCGTTCGGCTCGATGACGCGATGGAAGACGGCAGCGACGATACGATCAATTGACGCAGCGATCAGTCCGGCTTTCTTGAAAGCCCCGTTGTGGTTTCGATGAAATCGGCGATCGCCGTCGTATCGTCGAGATCGAACAGGCGCAGACCTTGATCCTCGACCGGATGATCGGACGCGATGGCGACGATATGCGGATCGGTGGGGGCGAGCGGTTCGCGGTTTGCCGCCTCCAGCCGCCGTGCCTCGATCTTGGGGATCGGCTCGCGTTTGTAGCCCTCGATCAGGACGATGTCGCACGGGGCAAGGCGGGCGAGAATCTCCGGAAAGCTTGGCTCGGGCGCGCCGCGCAATTCATGCATGATGGCATAGCGGGTGCCGGAAACGATTGTCACCTCATGGGCGCCCGCCTCGCGATGGCGAAAGCTGTCGGCGCCGACCTTGTCGATATCGAAATCATGATGGGCGTGCTTGACGGTTGAGACGCGGTAGCCGCGTCGCGTCAGCTCTGTGACCAGCCGGACGGCGAGGCCGGTCTTGCCGGAGTTCTTCCAGCCGGCGATGCCGAAGATCTTTGGTCCGAAGATTTTGGCAGACGTCATCTTTCCATGTCCTCGATGAACGGCAGCCAGCGTTCGGCCGTTTCCAGGTCCGCCGGCGTGTTGATGTTGAAGAAGGGGTCGATCGGGCCGGCGGCGGTTTCGATCAGGGGGAAATCGACCGCTATCATAGCATGGCTCTCGATGAAGCTGCGCACCCGCCGCTTGTCGTCGGTCTGCAGCCAACGCTCAAGCTCGCCCGCGAGACCGACCGGCCAAAGTGCGAAGACCGGGTGCATCACGCCCGCCGAATAGGCAACGGCGATCTGTGCGGGGCCGGTGATTGCGCCCCGAAGGCGGGGGACGAGGTTACGCGGGACGAACGGGGTGTCGGTTGGCACCGTGGCGACGTGGCTTGCGGCGGGAAAGCACTCGGCTGCGTGGCGCATCGCGGCGAGCACGCCCGCCATGGGGCCGGCATGGCCTGGAACTGTATCGGCGAAGACGGCAATGCCCGGAGCGAAGTCCAAGCGCGCGATGGCGTTGCTGTTGACGCTGAGCCCGGCTGCCTGAGGGGTGAGGCGTTCGATGATGTGGCTGAGAAGCGGCCTGCCGCCCAGCATCACCGCCGCCTTGTCGCTGCCCATGCGCGAAGACCTGCCGCCGGCAAGGATGACGGCGGGCGGGCTATCTGTCGTTGCGCTCATCGAATGTCTCTGTCGTTGCATCCGCTCATTTCGGCGATCCCGGGTCCGATTGCTGCGCCAAGGCCGCCGCGCGGCGCTTGTTTTCGCGGGCGAAGGCATAGAGGCCGGAGGCGATGATAATCACAACGCCGGTGACCATCCAGAGATCCGGTTCTTCGGCAAAGAAAAGGACGCCGATACCGATCGACCACATGAGGCTGGTATAGCGGAAGGGAGCGACGATGGCGATTTCGCCGTTTCGCATCGCGAGCACGATGCACTGGTAGCCGACGAAGAGCAACAGGCTTGCTGCTGCGAGATGTCCGACGGATATCAGCGACATCGGCTGCCAGCCGCCCAGCGGCATCACAAGGGCCGCGCCGACAAGCGTGATGACCACTGCGGTGATGACGGAAATGAAGAGGGACGGCACGGCCGGATCGATCCGCCGGGTGCACAGGTCGCGGACCGCCGCGCAGACGACGGATGCGATCACGCTGAGTGCCGCGCCGGTAAACCCCTCGGGTCCGGGGCGAAGCACCACTAACACGCCGATGAAGCCGGCAAGAATCGCGAGCCAACGCCGCCAGCCGACCGGCTCCGAAAGAAACAGGGCGGCGCCGAGGGTCACGGCAAGCGGCAAGGCCTGCAGAATGGCCGAGGCGTTGGCAAGCGGGATCTGGCCGAGCGCCGTGATATAGGTGATGGATGCGAAGACTTCGGCCACGATGCGTAGCGCGATGACGGGGGTCAGCACCAGGCGGACCGAGCGCATGGCGCCGAAGTGGCGGGCAAGCAACAGCACGAACAAGGAGGTGAAGAAGCCGCGCACCAGCATGATCTGACCGGCGTTCATAACGCCGGTGACCGATTTCACCAGAGCGTCGTTGCAGGTGAAACCCGCCATGGCGAGGCACATGAAGATTGCACCGCGAAAATTGGCGTTGGATTGCATTATTTTTATTGGCCTATTCTCGTCGCAATCCGGCCTTTTGGCATGGAATGCATTCGCTTCGAAAGCACTGGGGATTGGTCTTGCCTATCTCTAAAGCATCGGCATGCCTTTTATGCAACGTCTATCCGATGGCTGACTTATTTCTCGGCAGATTTGAAAGAATAGTCGTTTCTATCAATATTTTAGAATGTACAAAAAGTCTCCGCGCAATTTCGCGCGTACCGGCTAAACCACCGGATTTTTTGGGGAAATATTAAGCTTCGCTGCCTATTGTGCCGATATTCCGCTGCCTTTCGCATGACGCGATTATGGTTGACGTAACGGCAGGTATTTCCGTTCAAGGTCAACCGGATGACGTTCCGGACAGCGCCATGGTCGCGTGCCGGTAGTCCGTTCTCCACCGGGAGAGCAGTCTGGCGGGAATGTCCGATTTGCTCAACATCTGGAGTTCGGAATGTCCCTGATCGATCGTTCGCTGCAGCGTCTTCGCATTGTCACCAAGGTTCTCTTGTTCGTCGTGCCGCTGGTCGCTCTCATCGCTGGCATCGGCCTTGTCGGCTATTTCACCGCGAGCACGCTCAACGGGCACATGACCGTGACGCGCGAAACGATCAATAATCTTTCCGATTTCCAGGCGCTGCGCAGCGGACTGCAGAGCTTCGCCGACAACCCGACCGAAGAAGCGCGTGCAACGTTGATTGGCCGGATCGATGGCCAGGAAGCAGGCATCCGTGCGCTGAACGACCTGCTGACGGCTGAGGCTGACAAGGCCAAGATCGGTTCGGTCGTTGCGCTCGGCGAGGCGATGCGCGGGCAGCAGGAGAAACTCTGGGCGATCAAGACCGAGCGCGATGGCGTGACGGCATCGCTCGACGCCGCCCTTGCCGATATGACCGCACAGGGCAACACTGCCTTCAAGCAGATCGACATCCTGCGCAAGGAGGCCGGTGAGAAGGAATCCTTCGCCAAGGCGCTGCTTTTCGATGCGGCGGCCTATCAGGGGCTTGCCGAGCGCATCAAGAAATTCCGCCTGCCGGTCACTATGGCGATGGCTCCGGACGCCAAGGTGCAGCAGGCCACAAATCTCCTGCCGCATCTGTTGAAGCAGATCGCCGAAGCCGAGAAAATCGCTTCCGACAAGGTGCTGAAGAAGATCGCCGTGGTGAAGGGTGACACGCAGAAAATCCAGGACATCCTGAAGAGCAGCGATACGAATGATATCAAGAAGGGCCTCTTGAGCACGGCGCTGATCAAATTCTCCAAATACGAAGCCGATTTCGCCAAGGAGGCGGTGACCAATTCGGACACCGCCGCGAAGCGCTTCGTCGGCATGGACGGCGAGATTTCGCTTCTGAAGACGCTGATCGGACTGATGAACGAAACCTTCAAGGGGCTCGACGACACGCGGCTGCACATCAGCGAACTGCATCGCAAGCTTGATACTGTAGGCCGCGAGCGCGTGATCGCCGACATCTCTGCCGTGCGTGCGAGCGTGAAAAAGCTTTCGGAAACGGGCGGCAAGAACGCAGCCCTGCGCGATCTGGCGGGCAAGCTGACGCCCTCGCTCGAAGCGATCGATACCGGTACCTCACAACTGATCGATGTCGGCGGACGCTGGCAGACTGCCAAGGCCGAGGCTTCCGCACTGGTGGCCGACGCCAGCCAAACACTGGAAAACTTCGTCAGCAGCGCACAGGAAGCCGGCAAGCAGGACAGCCAGCGTTCCGCCGACGTGTCGATCATTGCCATGGTGGCAGGTACTCTGCTTGCCATCATCGGCGGCCTGATGCTGATCGAAACCCTGCGCGGCCCGTTGAAGCGCGTAACCGAGACGATGACGCGGCTTGCGCAAGGCGACCTCGAAGTCGCGATCGAAGGCCGCAACCGCGGCGACGAGATCGGCGACATGGTGCGCTCGGTTGCCGTGTTCCGCGACAATGCGGTGGAGAACGTCCGGCTCGGGCAGGAAGCCGAAGCCGCCCGCACGCTGTCGGCCGAAGAGGAAGCCCGCCGCCGCGAGGAGCGCGCCCGCATCGAGGCCGAACAGATGGAGGCGCTGAACGCTCTCTCCGACGTGCTGGCCAAGCTTGCCGACGGCAATCTGGAAGAGGGCATGGCGGAAAACCTGTCGGAAGACTACATCGTCATGGCCCGGACCTACAACAATGCCGTCGAGGCGCTGCGCGCGACGCTGATCGACGTGCGCACGGTCACCGACGAAATCACCGGCGGTACCGGCAACCTGGCCTCGTCAGCCGACGACCTTGCCCGCCGCACAGAACAGCAGGCGGCAGCACTTGAACAAAGCTCGCGGGCTCTGCGCCAGCTGACGGAAATCGTCCGCTCGACCGCCGAAAGCGCGCGCAAAACGACGGTGTCGGTTGACGAGACTCACAGCTATGCCAAGCATTCCGGCGAAGTCGTCGGCAAGGCGATCGATGCGATGGCAGCGATCAATCGCTCCTCGGAGAAGATCAGCACGATCATCGGCGTCATCGACGAGATCGCCTTCCAGACCAACCTTCTGGCGCTCAACGCCGGCGTCGAGGCGGCCCGCGCCGGTGAGGCCGGCCGCGGTTTCGCGGTTGTCGCTCAGGAGGTTCGCGAGCTTGCCCAGCGCTGCGCCGGTGCTGCCCGCGAGATCAAGGGGCTGATTTCCGAGAGCTCGGCACAGGTCCGTGGCGGCGTCGAGCTGGTACAGGAAACCGGCAAGGCGCTGACCGTCATCAACGACCACATTTCGACGATCCATCAGCTCGTCAGCAACATCGAAGCAGCCGCCGCCGATCAGTATCGCGGCCTGAACGAGGTCAACCAAGCCGTCCACGAGGTCGAGCTCTTGACGCAGCAGAACGCGGCGATGGTCGAGGAGAATACCGCCGAAATTCACGGACTTCGCCATCAGGTAGATACGTTGAACGAGAAGATCGAACGCTTCAAGACCGGCACGCGCCGGTCAGTCGCGGGTGGTCGAATGCAGGGCTACGGCCGAAGCTATGCCGCCTAATCGGCAGGCATCAACGAAGATCAAACCCGCGCCTGGACCATGGGCGCGGGTTTTTGTCGTTTCAGCCGGGCAGGTGTGAGACCGGACCGCCGGGCGGCAGGCCGAAGAACACCTCGACCGAATGGATCTGACCTTCTGATATCTCGAAAAGCTCGGTGTTTCGGGCCTTGTTTCCGTTCTTCCACGTCGCCTCGTAAAGCACGAAACATCGGTTTTCAGAAGCGGCGAGATGCTGCAGCGCCAGCGATTCGAACGTACCGGCGACCGGCCAGCAGCGCTCGAAATACGTCCTGCGATCGATATGGTCGTCGTAGGGACTGGTGAAGGTGAAATCCTGTGCGAGCAGCGTTTCCAGACGAAGCCTGTCGGCCGTCAGGTAACAATCGAAACTGCTGCGTACTATGTCTTCGATAGAAGCGAACATGGCGGCGTTCCGCAGATTGCGTTGATCGGTTCGAGCCGAACGTGATCCGCGGAGGTTTGTTCCGTTGGCCGCATCCTACAGAGCAAGAAGACTGTCGCGGCGAGGGATGTCTTCAATGCTTTTTCCGCTCGTGGCAGGTTCAACCGCCCGTGACGCTCATGTGGCGGGCGACGGCGGGTTTGTTGCGGGTACGGTCGATAATGAAGTCGTGGCCCTTGGGCTTGCGGGTGATCGCCTCGTCGATGACGCGCGACAGGTAGGCGTCGTCGTCGGAGGCGCGCAGCGGCGTGCGCAGGTCGGCCGCGTCATTCTGGCCGAGGCACATATAGAGCGTGCCGGTGCAGGTGAGGCGCACCCGATTGCAGCTCTCGCAGAAATTATGGGTCATCGGCGTGATCAGGCCAAGCCGGCCGCCGGTTTCAGCGACACTCAGATAGCGCGCCGGGCCGCCGGTCTTGTAGGCGATGTCCGACAGGGTGAACGCGCCCGCGAGGCGATCGCGCATTTCGGAGAGCGGCAGGTAGTGATCGGTACGATCCTCGTCGATCTCGCCCATCGGCATGGTCTCGATCAGTGTCAGGTCCATGCCGCGGCCGTGCGCCCAGCGCAGCATCTCGGGAATCTCGGCGTCGTTGAGGCCCTTCAGGGCAACGGCGTTGATCTTGACATGCATGCCTGCAGTTTGTGCCGCGTCGATGCCTTCCATGACTTTCGACAATTCGCCCCAGCGGGTGATCTGTTTGAACTTATCAGCGTCGAGCGTGTCGAGCGAGACGTTGATGCGCCGGACGCCGCAATCGGCGAGTTCGGCGGCAAAGCGCGACAACTGCGAGCCGTTGGTGGTCAGGGTCAGCTCGTCGAGGGCGCCGGAATGGACGTGCCTGCCGAGCTCGCGCACCAGGAACATGACGTTCTTACGCACCAGCGGCTCGCCGCCGGTGAGCCGCAGCTTACGCACGCCCTTGGCGATGAAGGCGGAACAGAGCCGGTTCAGCTCCTCCAGCGACAGCAGGTCCTTTTTCGGCAGGAAGGTCATGTTCTCCGCCATGCAATAGGTGCAGCGGAAGTCGCAGCGGTCCGTTACCGAAACCCTGAGATAGGTGACGGCGCGCCCGAACGGGTCGATCATCGGCGTTTTGGCGTCGACCAGCTTGTGGGCGCCGGTCCTGTCGATGGTGACGGTGTTCAACGAAATTCTCCTGTTGCATCAATGTCGTGAGCAAAGCAGGCGGCGTCAAGGCGAAAGCACTTAAAACCGTCAGAAAACCGGCGAAACATTGTCTTTCATCGGAAGGAAGCGAGGGCCAGGAATTCCCTCCGGCGGGAATCTGCGCTAGAGCATGATGCCGAAAAGTGTAAGCGCGGACGACATCATGCTCTACTTTTATGATTCTAGAGCGGATTCAGATTTTAGGTCGATTCGACTTAAAAATCATCCGGCTCTAGTGCTCGAGTGAAGCAAGGAGACTGACATCATGAGCGACATCTGGCCGACCGAACTGCGCGTCTCGAAGGACCGCCACCGGCTGACGGTGACCTTCAACGATGGCGCTTCCTTTGATCTTTCGGCGGAGATGCTGCGGGTGCTGTCACCATCGGCCGAGGTTCAGGGCCATGGGCCCGGACAGGGGCTGACGGTGCCTGGCAAACGCAACGTTTCTATCATCTCGATGACGCCGACCGGCAATTACGCGGTACGCATCGGGTTTGACGATCTCCATGATACCGGGATTTTCACCTGGACCTATCTGCGCGAACTCGGGGAAAACGGCGAAACGCTGTTTGCCGCCTATGAGCATGATCTCGCCGAAAAGGGCATGAGCCGCGACAAGGCGGAACGGCCGCGCTGACCGGCGTCGCGCCCTGTTTCAGTCGAGATCGTTCTCTTCCTTCAAAAGGCGGGTGATCAATCGCTCCATCGACTGGGCGACAATCAGGCACTCTTCGATCGGTTCGTTGTCCAGCGATTTCTCGATCAGCGCCGTCTGGATTTCCAACGCCTGCTCGGTCAGTTCCCGGCCGCTCTTTGTCAGCGACAGCCGCAGTACGCGCTTGTCCTTCTCGTCGCCGCGCCGCTCGATCAGTCCGCGTTTTTCGAGCTGGGGCAAAAGCATGCTCATGTTGGAGCGTCCGACCAGAAGTTTTCGCGCGAGTTCCTGCTGCGAGATGCCGTCGAAGCGATAGAGATTGATCAGGATGTCGAGATGCGGCGGCTTGATGTCGAGGTCGGCGAGCGCGCGCGTCAGCGTCTGCTGCATCAGCTGGCAGGCACGTGCGACGGCGATCCAGCTGCGGAAACGCGGATGGTCCCAGGGAAAATGACGGTGTTCGATCGTTGCTTGCTTTTTGTTCATCGTTGTACAATAATGTTCATCATTGAACATTTAAAGGGAATCCCACTATGGCATCCTTTGCGATCGAGGTCACCCGTCTTGCGCTCAGATGCGTCTCGGCCTTTTCTCCGGAAAGGGCGGGGCGGCTGGCGTTTCGGCTGTTCAGCGTCACGCCCTCGCGCAAGCCGTCAAATGGCAAGGAAAAGGCAGCGCTTGCCGCGGCGGAGCCCGTCATGGCACGAGCCCATCCAGTCACGCTTTCCTATGCCGGCGGCTGGGTGACGGCCAGACACTTTCGCGCACAGGGCGATGGCGCGCCGAAACGCATCTTGCTGGTCCATGGCTGGGGATCGCGCAGCAACTATCTGGCGGCGATGATCGAGGGCCTCCTGGCCGGAGGCACCGAAGTGATCACGCTCGACTGGCCGGGACACGGCGCCTCACCCGGGCGAACGCTGACGATGCCGGCCGCGGTGCGGGCAATCGACGCCGCCTGGCGGCATTTTGGCGGGTTCGACGTCGCGGTGGGCCACTCCTTTGGCGGTGCTAGTCTCGCTTGCGCTGCGGGCGGTCTGGTCTGCGACGTGCCGTCCCGTATCGCCAGAAGCATGGTGCTGATCGGTGCGCCGAGCGAGATGACATGGCTTTTCAAAGGGTTCGGGAGGCTTCTTCGTCTTTCTCACAAGGCTCAGGCGGCGCTCGAAGGCATGGTCGTGCAGCTGTCGGGCCGGCCCATCGAGGACTTCGATGCAGCCCGGATTCTCGGTGGGCTCACCGTGCCGACCTTGGTCATTCACGCCGAGGATGACAAGGAGGTTTCGGCCGATCATGCGCGCCGCTATGCGGCGGCGGGCCCGAATATCGAACTGCACTGGGCCAACGGTTTTGGCCACCGCCGTATCGTTTCGGCGACGCCGGTGATCGAGCGGATCAATGCCTTCATTCATGCGGAGGAAAAAAGGGCTGCGGCTTAAAGCAATTTTTACGGGTGCTGTCATGAAGCCGTGATGCTACGGTCGAAAAGTTCGCTCGGAACCATGGGTGAATAGCATGACGATCATTCGCTCGGTCGAGGCACTGAACGCGCTCTATGGGGAAGCCGGTGAGGCGTCGCTGGTCAAGGTGACAACCAGGCTGACGCCCGACTACGCCCGCATGATCGAGGCTTCCCCATTTGCCGCGCTCGCCACTGTTGGCCCCGAGGGGGTCGACTGCTCGCCGCGCGGCGACGACGTCTGCGTGGTCAGGATTGCCAACGAACAAACCGTGCTGATGCCGGACTGGCGCGGCAACAACCGGGTCGATTCGCTCGCCAACATCGTGCGGGATCCGCGCGTGGCCCTGATGTTTCTCGTTCCCGGCTCGAACACGACGATGCGGATCAACGGCACGGCCGTTGTCAGCGTCGATCCGGCGCTGACCAATTCCTTCGAGGCCGATGGCAAGCATCCGCGCAGCGTCATCGTCGTCACCATCGGCGAGGTCTATTTCCAATGCGCCCGTGCGCTGATCCGCTCGCAACTCTGGAACGAGGAGCGCTTCGTCGATCCGCAGTCGCTGCCGACGCCGGGCGCGCTGTTGAAGGCGGCGAAGGCTGATTTCGATCGGGAGACGTATGATCGCGAATGGCCGGAGCGTGCCGCAAAGACGATGTGGTAGGCGCTTGCGAACCCTGAATAAAACAGGTCAGTCGCGCGTCATTTAGAGGACGGCGCGCGTGCCCTGATGGATTGGGCTGGCTTTGGGCGCCGCGGATTGGGGAACATATGAAAAACAGGGGCGTCTTCTTGCTGACGGTCGCGGTGACCGTCGGACTTTCCACCGGAGTGGCGAGGGCCGATCGGCTCGTTGAGGAATACAATGCCTATATCGGCGAGGAAGATCTCTATAATTCCTATGGAGAGCGGCTGTCCGAGCCGTGGCAGATCATCCGCCAGGACCGGGCGAACTATCATCGCTTCGGCACTTCCCAGCCGGGTGATGAAGGCGACAGCTTCTTCGGTGCCGCTGCGAACCGCCAAAAGGCCGAGCGCATGATCGAGCATGGCACCATCGAAACGCGTGCCGCGCGGGCGCTGGTACGAGGCAACGTGCTGATCAACGTGCAGGTTTTTCGCGGAGCCGACGGCGACTATATCAATGTCACCGTCGACTGACCGGGCGTCGCTTGTTTTCGCTGCAATGTTGCTTGTGGCTGTCGCGGCTCAAGCGGACGATCTCGGTCTCGCACGTAAAACAGAGCTGCTGATCGAAGCTTATCCGGAGACCCTTCTCAGGAGCGAAGACGGATCAATCCGCTTTCGCGACGGCGGACCGCCATTGCCGATCGATGACGGCAAGGCGAAGGACCATGCCCAAAAGCTGGCGGCGGGCGATATCGAGGACAGCCTGTCGCAGATCTATCCGCCGGGACCCTGCGAAACCCGGCCGGAGGTTAATTCCGATCCGGGCCGCATTCGCAGCGAGGCCCTGATGAAACGCCTTTACGGCGGATCGGCCCGGGACGTGGAGGCGTCTCTCGTGGAGGTAAACTGGTTCGGCAGCAAGCTGCCAGTGACAAAAAGACAGGGCGTGGCGCGGGCGCTGGAGCAAGTTCGTGACGAGCTGAAATCAATGCCTGAGCTGAAGGCATTTCTCACGCCTTCTGCGGGCACCTTCAACTGGCGCAAAATCGCCGGCGCTTCGAACCTCTCCGTGCACAGTTTTGGCGCGGCGATCGACCTCAATACCCGTTTTGCGGACTACTGGATCTGGGCGGGCGGCAAGCCGGGCAGGGTGCCGCACTACAACAACAAATATCCGTTGACGATCGTCGATGCGTTCGAGCGGCACGGCTTCATCTGGGGCGGGCGCTGGTATCACTACGACACCATGCATTTCGAATATCGGCCCGAACTCCTGGCCATCGCCAAAACGGCCGGCGTTTCGGCCTGCCGCTAAAGAGTGTTCGCTGTAAAATCAGGTCAGTCGCGGACGATGACCTTGGTGCCGATCGTCACATTGGCGTAGAGATGCTCGACATCCTCATTCGCCATGCGGATGCAGCCGGAGGACATCGCCTTGCCGATCGAGGACGGCTGGTTGGTGCCGTGGATGCGGTAGATGGTCGAGCCGAGATACATGGCGCGAGCGCCGAGCGGGTTATCGATGCCGCCCTTCATGGTGACGGGCAGGATGTGGCCCTTCCTGGCTTCACGGACGCGCATCTCCGCCGGTGGGTTCCAGGTCGGCCATTCGGCCATGCGGCTGACCGTATTGGTGCCGGTCCAGATGAAGCCATCGCGGCCGACGCTGACGCCGTATTGCATGGCGACACCGTTGCCGAGCACGTGGTAGAGGCGGCGGTCGGAATTGTCGACGATGACGGTGCCAGGCGCGACGTTTTCGCTGAAGGCAATCAGTTCGCGCTGGATCGGCGACTGGTTGACGTTCTTCTTCGCGGTCTTGGTCTTTGCAGGCTTGCCCTCCGATAGGACCTGCAGCCAGCCGGTCTTCGCCGTCGAGGCCTGGAGCGAGGCGACTTCGAAGGATCCGTTCTGGCCCGCGGCCTGTGCCGTGGGGGCGAGAAGGGCGGTTGCGATCAGGGCTGCAATGATGGTCTTCATGTCCGTATCTCCCGGTTTGTGCGGGAGAATTTTCCGGTTCATTCCGGTTCGCCCCCTTGCATGGAGCCTTTCTAGACAATCACCGGGAGAGCGGCTGTTTCCTGGGGAACGCGAAAAAAACGGCAAGAGGCGCCGCTTGGGCGGCTTCGGCCGAGATGTATCTTTTTTGCTATTTCCGGTAGATGAGCCAGCTTTTGCCGGTGTCTTTCCTCATGCCTTCCTCAAACAGCATGGATCTGTTTCGGCCGGCATTCTTGGCGCAATAGAGCGCGATGTCGGCCTTATTGTAGAGGTCGGTCGGGTCGTCGGCCTGCGTTGCCTGGCAGAGGCCGACGGAAAGCGTGATCGGGCCGTAATTGACGCCGGTCTTGGAATTCTTGAAGGGCGTCGTTGCCAGCGCGGTGCGGATGCGCTCGGCTACCTGAAGACTTTCCTCGAGCGTGTTGTCGCCAAGGATAATGGCGAATTCCTCGCCGCCGGTACGCGCAACGAAGGCGTCGCGGCGCAAATTGGCACGGATGACCGTACCGACGGTTGCCAGGATCTTGTCGCCGACCGGATGGCCGTAGCTGTCGTTGATCTTCTTGAAATGATCGATATCGGCGACCAGAAGGCCTGTTTGGGCGCGAAGATGCTCGGAATTGTAGATGGCGGCAAGTTTCTCGTCGAAGGCCCGGCGGTTGGCGAGGCGCGTCAGGGAATCGGTATTGGCGATCCGCTTGTACTCGTCGAGTTCCTGCCGGATGACCTCCATTTCGAAGGACTTCAGCGAGACGTTTTCGGCCCGTTCCTTGCCCTGGTTCATGGTGTCCGCAGTCGCTTCAGTCAGGATGCTGACTGCATGCCGCAGGATTTCGACGCTGGCATTGCTCTTGCACGTGATGTTCCGATAGGTCTCGCCGAGCAGCCGGTTATAGTTCTCGAGCGCAGACTGCTCTTCCTTCAGAAGCTGAAGAAGATCGCCGAGTTCACTTGCCAGATGTGTATGTGCCCGGTCGATGCCGGCCGCGTGGTGCACGTGGGCGAAGTAGCGCGCGCCGATCTCGTCCAGTTCCTCCTGGGTGGCGCGGCTGCCGAGTGCTGCAAGTTCCTTGGTCAGCTTCGGGTTGGAGCCGATATAGGCTTCGTAATAGAGCTCGTAGTTTCGCGGAAGGGGCGCAATCCCCATGACACGCATCGCATAGGTCACTTGCGCTGCGATATCCGGTATCTGCACCTTGCTCAAAGCCGCCTGCATCGCGGACTCCCTGTCCAATTGTCTCCGCCGGCAAGTTTTAGGGATAAAAGATTTTGGAAGGCTTAACGTTTTGCGAAATCGATCGGTAAGATTTGAACGTAATTCGATGTTGGCCGGGCTAATTACGTCATCCAGAACAACGATGCCAAGGCGACGAGGGGTTCGGTAAGCTTTTTCGGCGCCGTGTCGTGCTTGTGATGTTCCTAGGCGTCGTCCGGGTCGCCTATGAATTGGTCATGATCTGGTATCGAGACCACAAACTGCGTCAACACGTCGCGACCCATCTTGTCGTGGTAAGTGCCCCGCCCACTTCATGTATTCGTATAGCTTTCCGGTAACCGGCATGTCGAGTGCGTCGTTTTTAATGTCCACGCCGTGCTGACCGAGCAAGCCTGGCGTTCTGCGATCTGCGCACCGCAATGGTCCGATTGGACGGGTGCGTGCTCCCCACCTGTTCGACTGGACCTGCCGCAAACACAGCACCGAACTCGGCTGGTAATGTCCCCGGGCAGCATGCCGCCAACTTCATCTCCGCTCAAAAACCAGGGCAATTCGGCGGGTTGTTTTTTTTAAATATTCTATGCAGAGTTGCTTCGCTGCGGGAGATCCCTGCGGCAAAGATCCACCTCACCTACGGAGTTGCAGATGCAGACCCCGAATAAACAACAGAATTGGAAGAAGAACATCGCGCGCCCAGAAAGCGGCGTCGAGGCAACATCGAAGCCAAAGTTCTTTGAAGTGAAAGAGGAATACATCTTCGATACTGCAGCAGCGACGCTCCAGTTTAGTCCGAGCGCTTCGTGGTCCTGACACGGGACCGGCCGGTTTCGCTGGCCGGTCCTCGGCACCCAACAATTGACTTCCAACGGTGAGAAATTCCATGAACAATTCGCGCCCGTTCATCTCGTCGCTGCCTTCGAAGAAGAACGCAATTCTCGCGCGAGCGCAATTCTTTTCGACGACAATTGGAAGCTTGGCTTACCTCAAAGGCGTATACGAAGAAAAATTTGGATCGCTAGATTTCACGCTGGAGCCGCTTCTCTATGCGCGCCGAAATGCATCGATGCTCGATCCGAACCTCTTTTTCTTGCACGACGGAATCCTGATGTCGATGCGAAATCAGGAAATCAACAGAACGCGCTACCTATTCGGTCTGCTGGCCAACCAGGTGAAGGAATTCCACGATGCCGGCGAAGCGAGGGTATTGCCGACGGTCGAGTCCATCGGTGGCAGCGAATGGGAAAGATTCGTAGTCAACGAGACGGTGCGCACCGTGCAGGATGACCTCGGAAGACAGGCAGAACTGCGTCCTGTCTCTGACGGGGCCGCTAAAGCAGAATACGCGAACATTCGCCTGGCACTGGACGCGATCAAACAGCATTTCCCTGAAATGAGCGAGGAGATTGCTGTTTTTCTCAACTGCATTCGCGTTTTTGAAGGGCGGATCACGATGGGCATAACCGATGTTCGGATGTTCGGCTGTATGTTCGCTCGTACGCCGCGCGAGGACGTCAACCCGGCGCTCTATTACGGCGAGCACATTTGCCACGAGGTTTCACACATGTATCTGAATGCTGCGATGAGCATCGATCCAATCGTGCTCAACAGCCGTGACGAACGGCACAAATCACCGATCCGGCCAGACCCGCGGCCGATGATCGGGGTCTTCCATGCCACGTTCGTCACCTCACGGATCGTTCAGTTCTTCGACAGGCTGTCTGCTGCGCACGTAACGGAGGAGCGGCTTGTTCACCTCGAGCAACAGCTCACCGAACTCGCCGACGGTATCGACGAGATAGAGAAGCACGGGCGATTGACCGCTGCGGGAGAAATCCTCTTGAAAGAATTCCGCCAAGTCCACAGCAACGCTTTAGGCAAGCCTTACTGGTCTGACTATGTATTCGACCAGCCGCGCGAACATCGCTTCGGAGGTGGAGTCGTCTTCCGGGCTTCGGCGCAGGCGGACGCGCGAGCATGATACGCGCTTCGCCAGCCATTCTCCCGTGCGAAGTCTATCCCGTGCAGATTCGCGGGCGTGTGAATCGTGCGGTGCCCGAATATTGGGTCAGCGTTGGGGGCATTGCAGTCGGCACTTACGGGAGAACGCGCAATGTCCTGGGGTTTGGCTGCGACCGCAATCGTGATCGGGCAGAGGCTGCTTCGTTCTATGAGTGCCTCGAGCATGCCTTCGCTGTCTATGAAGCTTACGATGTAGACGAACTCGAAGAAGAGCTACCCATCTTTCACGTGAATGGCAGCAGGAGCGGGGATACCGTCCTGCGAAAGGACTTGCTCGTCGGTGCTCAAGCCGACGGAGGTAGGAGGAATGCGACCGGACTGGCGATCGGACCAGACGTTTGGAGCGCGGTCGCTCACGCCCGCAACGAACTCATCGAGCGTCATTTGGCATGGTGCTTCTGGTTCGGTGGAGATCTAACAACTGCAATTATCGAGGAAAGCAGGATTGGCAAATCGGTGCGAAAGCTGAAGTTTCTGCACCGGCGGCCAGAAGGCGTGTTCGTTTGCACGGTCCTGCAAGGAGACGATCCGCCCTTAATACTTGCTGGCAGTTGTTATTCCCTTATCATCAGAGACGCGGCAGAGCACGCGGATGCGGAGGCTTATATGTTGCTGGACACCGCCTTGGGACTGCCCTCGACCTCGATGAATCCGACCGCTGCTGGCACACTCGCGCGATACGAAGCTCTGGGGATGCCCGACACTGCTGGCGGCCTAGCGCGGCGCCTTGATAAATTGGCGGCAGCTGCGATCAAGCAGCCGGGTGAATGGCAAAAACCGGAAAATCTACCACCGATCCGCTACGCGATCATTCACCAAGACAGCCGGATCGCCTGCGTCCGCTGTTTTGGTGGCGCTTATCGGGATGCGTCACAGAAAGGGCCGAATGGTGAAGTGGCTCCGTTCCTCTAACTTTGCCGGGATGTTCTTCATCGTCTCAGTATTCCTTCCGCAAATCGCAATGCTTTCAGTGGGCTTGCAGCTAACCCTCAACTATTCCCAAACGGACCGTTTTGCCTATGCGTTCTTGGTATTCAACGCACCGGCAATCATCCAGATTATAATGCAACCTCTGTTGGCCGCACATCTGAGCACGGTTGGGGTAACGGTTCGACCGGTAATCATCGCAGGTTTGCGCGTTCTGATGGGTTGCCTCGTTACTGCCGCGCTGATTGTCAATGCGCAATCGCCCGAAGTGTCGCTGGGCCTGTTTTTACTTGCGGGCATGGTTGCCGCGGCGGACCAGACGTTAACCGGATCCTATCCTCTGGTTGCCCATGAACGCTTCGGCTTTGCCTATGCCCGGTCCGCATCGCTCGCCAATCTTATTGGACGCGGCTCAGCCGCCCTTGCGCCGCTAATCGCGGGTCTCGGCAGTTCCATGCCCCAAGGGCAATTGATGCTGACCGCGGCGTTCTTCGTGATCGGGCTCGCATGTTCTACAGCCCCATACACGGCGCAATCGCGTCCACGGGCAAGGAGTCGGCCCGACGGGTCGCGGTTCCTGTCGTACTTACGGCAGCTTTCGCCATGGGCGTACTGGTACATGCTGTTTACGGCCGTAGCGAATCTCGCGTTTGCCTGCGTGGCGTTCGTTATTCTATCGGATCAGCGCCTCGGCAATCCGCTCGTGCCCTACGGGGTGCTTTATGCAGTTTTTGTGGGCGTCAATTTCACGATCACCCTCGGTCTCTTTGATCTCCAGCGGTACCAGTCGCGCAGACATGTGCAGGCAATAACGTTTTTACTTGCCGGTCTGGTGGCAACCTATGGATTCGCAAGCGGCACGACCGCCTTCGTCTTGTCTGCCGGAGCAACGGGCGCAGCTTACGCGATTCTAATGATTTCGGCCACCTCGCTCGCAACCGCCAAGCTCGCCGGTCCCCGCTACGTGGAATATACCACACTGGCTCGCAGTGTGGGACGGATTGCATCCCTAGTCTCTTCGGCGGCTGCCGGACTGGCGTTGTCAGCTGGAGTACCCGTGGCGACCATCTTACTGGTAGTCGCCGCGTTCGGCGCATCCATGGCAATCCTCATTGGCCCCAAGCTCACACGTAAAAAGTTTGGTTCGAGCGACTTGTCCGCTGGAGCATCCGCGGAAAATCGGACTCCGGGGTAGAAATGGAGGTGGTACTAAAATGATCTTTGGTACTTGTTATGAATGCAATGTCCTGGGTACTCTTGCTGCCCGCACGCGCGCACATGGCATCGCAACACTCGGCCGCGAAACGGCATCAGACATCGGCACGGTTACCGAAGCGCTCGGCCATCGCCTCTTCGACACGGAAATCCGTCTAAAGAACGATGCAAAAGGCATCGTCAATCTGCCTCAGGAAATTCCCTTCCATTGCGACTACCCAAAAGCTGAATTTGTCGTCTGGCAATGCCTCAATCCGGGCAGCAAGCCTGCGCCACTTCTTCTTAAGGACGGACTGGCGGTTCTGGCGCATATGACAAATGACGAGATAGACGCGCTTTCCAGCATCAAGATGATTTACAAATGCCGTATTGAAGAAGCGCTACTAATGTCACCCATTGTCTATTCAGATGGAAACAGGCGCTTCAACCTGACCTACAATCCTTGGAGCCTGCAGCGTAACCTTACACCTTCCCAACAATTTGCCTTAGACCGTTTCGTCGGGTTGTTGCGCGATCAGGCCTTTTTGGAAGCACATTTTGCAGAGGGTGATTTCCTCATCATCGACAACCGCCGCATACTTCATGCGCGCTCCGCGTTACATCCCCGTTCGGACCGATTCCTGATGCGTCGAATGATCTCAGGCGCTGCTGGCTACCCGCCAGCGGAAGTCGTTCGGGCCGTATCTTGAGGATGGCTACCCGCTGTATCGCAAAGAAGTCGGCAGATGAGGAGACCCCAATGAAAAATAGTGATGTATATCCCTACCCATGAACCACATTTCGTGCCTGACGCCCTCATTGCGAAGGGAGATGGAGACATCATCAAGGTGATCGAGCATATAGGAACTCCGTCGCCGAGCAATTTCCTCACTAAAAAAGCAATCAGGCAGCGATGTCTCGCTGCCTGACGGGATTTTCTGAACTGGTTCCGGTGACGCCTCAGGAAGGGCTGATCATCGTTTCCGGACGGACAATGGCGTCGAATTCAGCGTCGGTGACATAGCCGCCGCCGACGGCTTCCTCGCGCAGCGTCGTGCCGTTCTTGTGGGCCGTCTTGGCGATCTTGGCGGCATTGTCGTAGCCGATCTTCGGGGCAAGTGCTGTAACCAGCATCAGCGAGCGGTCGAGCGCCGCCTTGATATTGTCCTCTCGGGCCTCGATGCCAGTGACGCAATTGTCGGTGAAGGAGACGCTGGCATCGGCCAGCAGCTGCACCGACTGCAGGAAATTGTAAGCCATCAGCGGATTGTAGACGTTGAGCTCGAAGTGGCCCTGGCTGCCGGCAAAGGTCAGCGCCGCATTGTTGCCGAACACCTGGACGCAGACCTGCGTCAGCGCTTCGCACTGCGTCGGGTTGACCTTGCCCGGCATGATCGACGAGCCGGGTTCGTTTTCCGGCAGTGACAGTTCGCCGAGACCGGAGCGGGGGCCGGAGCCGAGCAGGCGGATGTCGTTGGCGATCTTGAACAATGCAGCTGCGGCAGCATTGATCGCGCCGTGGCTGAAGACCATCGAATCGTGGGCCGCCAGCGCTTCGAACTTGTTCGGCGCCGTGACGAAGGCGATGCCGGTGATCTTGGCGATCTCTGCGGCGACCTTTTCGGCAAAGCCGATCGGCGCGTTGAGGCCGGTGCCGACGGCGGTGCCGCCCTGTGCCAGTTCGCAAAGGCCGGGCAGGGTCATTTCGATACGCTTGATCGAGGAGGCGACCTGTGCGGCGTAACCGGAGAACTCCTGGCCGAGGGTGAGCGGCGTGGCGTCCTGCGTATGCGTGCGGCCGATCTTGATGATGTGATCGAAGGCCTTCACCTTGGCTTCGAGCGCCGCGTGCAGATGCTTGAGGGCCGGCAACAGGTCGTGGACGACGCGCTCGGCGCAGGCGATGTGCATGGCCGTCGGATAGGTGTCGTTCGACGACTGGCTCATGTTGACGTGGTCGTTCGGATGCACCGGCTTCTTCGAGCCCATGACGCCGCCGAGCATTTCGATCGCACGGTTGGAGATCACTTCATTGGCATTCATGTTCGACTGGGTGCCGGAACCGGTTTGCCAGACGACGAGCGGGAAGTGATCGTCGAGCTTACCGTCGATGACCTCCTGGGCCGCGTTGATGATGGCGTTGCCGATCGTCGGGTCGAGGCCCTGCAATTCCATGTTGGCGCGGGCGGCGGCCTGCTTGACGATGCCGAGCGCGCGGACGATGGCGAGCGGCTGCTTTTCCCAGCCGATCTTGAAATTGCCGAGGGAGCGTTGCGCCTGAGCGCCCCAGTAGCGGTCGCTCGCGACCTCGATCGGGCCGAACGTATCTGTTTCCGTGCGCGTTGATGTCATCGTAATCCCTGCTTTCGTCATGCGGTATCAAGACCGAAGGTGGATATGGCCGCCGGATCGCGGTGGTCTAAAGCTATGATGCGGTTCTCTCTGGCCCAGGTGCCTGGTGCTTGTAAAGAGGTCGCGAGGGGGCCTGCCATGCTACAATCGTTTAAAATACGGGTGCTTCGTGGAGCCTTCCGTTTCAATCGGAAAGTCCCTTTCCGCGAGTCGCCGTCGCTGGCGTGCTGTGCCTTTTCAGACACAACCGATCGCATAGTTTCCAAGGTCGCGGCGGCGATTTTCCCAATCTTGAGCAATTTTACGGGTGTTTAGAAAAATAGCTCAAGGAATTCAAATTTTTGGACGTGCTCAGCCGTCTTGCTAACCGGGCGCCGTAACGAATTTTCAACGGCCGCTGGAGGCTGGGAATGGGTGGCGTTTCCTTTTCATTCACCATCCTTTCTTATAAGTACCAAAGCTCGGTGACATGAAGGGCATCGGGCGCGAACCGCTGACGGCGGCAATGCGATACGGGGACGTGTGAGCCAATGAAATTGATGAAATCTGCAGCGATCGTGACACTCCTTGCCGGGTGCGCGTTCACCTCTTTCGGCGTCCAGGGCGCAGAGGCATATACCTTGATGGATCTCTTTCGCAAGAAGAGGCCGCCCGTGGAAGAGGTGCAGGTGTGGCCCCGCTTTGGCGGCATGCAGGAAGCGAACCCGGCGCAAGATTCGGTGCCCCGTGCCCTGCCGCGCGTGACCTCGCCGCGCTACTACACCTACAAGGCCGAGCCGCTGCGGCGCATCGACACGGCAAAGCTTCTCGATCCTGTCGTCACCGGTTCCGTGCGCAACGATGCGCTGCCGCTGGCGCAGGGTACGTCGCTTGCCGATGCCCGCCGTTTCCTGCCGGATGTGGCGGCCTATGCGCCGGCCGTTGTGGCCAAGGCCGTCGAGGCCTTTTACGCCGGCCGCGAGGGATTTGTCTGGATTGAGGAGAATGGTCCGAATGTGGCGGCAAAGGCCGCTCTGTCTGTTCTCGGTGACGCTGCAAGCGTCGGGCTTGATCCGCAGGATTATGCCGTTTCCGTGCCGTCCGACACGTTCGAAGGCAACGACATGATGGCGCGTGAGAAGGCGCTGGTCGATTTCGAAATCCGCATGTCCGCCGCGACGCTGACCTATGTCCAGGACACCGTTCGCGGCCGCATCGATCCGAACAGAGTTTCCGGCTATCACGACTTCAAGCGCAAGAGCGTCAACCTGACGGCCAAGCTCGAGAACATCGCCAGAAGCCATGATGTTGCAGCCTATCTCAAGGCCCAGACGCCGACCGGTCCGGAATTCCTGGCGCTCAAACGGGAGCTGGAAGCACTTGAGGCAAAGAGTGGCGATGCGCCGCGGATCACCATTGCGCCGGGCACGCTGCTGAAACCGGGCATTGCCAATCCGGAGCTTGCCAATGTAGTCGCGGGCATCCGGCAAAAGGGTTCTGACGCGCTGAAGGTCGAGCACGCGCTTACCCTTTCTGCCTATCAAGGAACGCCGGACTATACACCGGAACTGGTAGCGTTGGTCGAGGGGTTCCAGAAGGAAAATGGCTTGAAGCCGGACGGTGTCGTCGGCAAGGCCTCGATCCGTATCCTGACCGGGGGCGACACCACGCAGAGCAAGATCGACAAGGTGCGCGTCGCCATGGAGCAGGCGCGCTGGCTGCCGGCCGATCTCGGCAGCCGTTACGTCTTCATCAACCAGCCGGCCTTCATGGCCTATTATCACGACCAGGGTGCTGAGCAGTTTTCGATGCGTGTGGTTGTCGGCTCGAAGGCGAACCAGACCTATTTCTTCGAGGACGAGATCCAGACGGTGGAATTCAACCCCTATTGGGGCGTGCCGCAGTCGATCATCATCAACGAGATGCTGCCGAAGCTCAGGAACGATCCGGGCTATCTCGACCGCCTCGGCTACCAGGTGGAAGTGGCCGGCCGTGCCGTTTCGTCCTATGACGTGAACTGGAACGGCTCGACCACTGGCGTTGCCGTGCGCCAGCCTCCAAGCAGCGACAATGCGCTCGGCGAATTGAAGATCCTCTTCCCGAACAGTCACGCGATTTACATGCACGACACGCCGTCGAAGAGCTTCTTCAAGAAGGACCAGCGGGCGCTCAGCCATGGCTGCGTGCGTCTGGCCGATCCGCGCCGGATGGCTGCTGCCGTGCTCGGTACCACTGTCGACGATGTGGCCGAACAGGTCGCCGACGGCCGCAACAAGGGCGTTCAGGTGCCGCAAAAGATTCCGGTCTATGTCGCCTATTTCACCGCTTGGCCGAACAAGGACGGGGCGATCGAGTATTTTGACGATGTCTACGAGCGCGACATGTATATGAGCCGCGCGTTCGAGGCGACACGGATCGCCCGCCGCGCCGAAGGCTGAGTGCGGTAAAATCGATCATTCCATAAAGGCGGCTTGAAGGCCGCCTTTTTCATGCCTGCGTGATCAGTCGCTCGATCAGGTCCGGCGTCAGTTCATCGAAATGGTGGATGACGAGATCGGGCGCCAGGCTTTCGACCGGCACGTCGGAATAGCCGAAGGGTACGCCGATCGAGCGGACGGACGCGTTGCGGGCAACGAGGATGTCGTTGAGGCTGTCGCCGATCATCACGGATTTTTCCGGCGCGCCGCCAGCAAGGCGGATCGTGGACAAGAGGTGTTCGGCGTCCGGCTTTCTCACATGAAATGTGTCGCCGCCGGTGATTGCAGCGAAGCGCGGGGTGAGCGCGAGCCCCTCCAGCAGGCTTTTCGCCAGCATTTCCAGCTTGTTGGTGCAAACGGCGAGTATGTAGCCGGCTTCGGAGAGCCGGTCCATGGCCGCTATGACGCCGGGATAGGGGATGGACAAGCCCGGCATCGAGCCGTGATAGAAATCGACGAATTCCTTCATCTGCCAGTCGAGATCGCCGGCGCTCAGCGGTTTGCCGCGCAGCGTGAACGTGCGCTCGATCATCGCCTTGGCACCGTGTCCGACGAGATGGGTGAGGTCGTGATAGGTAACCGGCGCAAGGCCGGCCTGGGTAACGGCGTGGTTGAGGCTTGCGACAAGATCCGGTGCGGTATCGACCAGGGTTCCATCAAGATCAAAGACGATAACGGGGGCGGACACGAAAACCTCTCGGGGGGACTGCGAAACGTTCTGTTCGGGTAGGGGAACCTGTGGAAAAAAGCAATCGCCACTTTCCGCTTAAGCTGTGGCAGCCATTTGTATCTCGCCTGCTATTTGGGCTTTTGTTTGCCGTGGCAGCCGTGTAAACGTCTCAGCGGAACAGAAGACCCGAGCCTTTTTGCCGTGTCCGTGGAATAAGATGTTGAGGAGTGCGTGGCGCATGGACGCCCGTGAAATGAAGATCAAGGCTGCCGCGGCAGCACTCGACTATGTCGAGGACGGCATGCGGCTCGGCATCGGCACAGGTTCGACGGCGGAGGAGTTCGTTCGTCTGCTCGCCGAAAAGGTGGCGTCCGGCTTTCGCATCGAAGGCGTGCCGACGTCAGAACGCACGGCGCGGCTATGCCTGGAACTCGGCGTGCCGCTGAAATCGCTGGACGAGCTTCCCGAACTGGATCTGACGGTCGATGGCGCCGACGAGGTGGATGGCAAGCTGCGCCTCATCAAGGGTGCCGGCGGCGCGCTTCTGCGTGAGAAGATCGTTGCCTGCGCATCATCGCGGATGATCGTGATTGCCGACGAAACCAAGATCGTCGACACGCTCGGAGCCTTCAAACTACCGATCGAAGTCAACTCCTTCGGGCTTGTCGCCACTCGTATCGCCATCGAAAAACTGGCCGCGCGGCATGGTCTTTCCGGCGAAATCGTCGTGCGCGCCTCCGGCGACGGACCCTTCATGACCGACGGCGGACATTTGATTCTGGATGCATCTTTTGGCCGTATTCCTGATGCAGATGCGCTGGCACATGAACTCAATGCTATTCCCGGCGTGGTCGAACACGGGCTATTCATCGGCATCGCATCCCTTGCCATCATTGCCGGTCCGGCGGGGGCGCGGGTGATGACCGCCTAGAGGCGAGATTTCCAGCCGTGGCCGAAGGCGGGCGCGGCGGAGTGTTACAACAGCGTTGCCGCCTAAGGGGATCGAGCCCCGATGGTGGCGGCGGCTTTGAAATTGGATTATGCGGGGTTCGCAGGAGCAAGACGCGCACGGAACCCGGCGTCAACTGACAGGAGCGTTTCAGATATGATCAATCTCGCAGGTCTTGGCCGTACAGTGGCTGCAACCGCCATCATCCTTTCGGCCGTCATGGTTCCTGCCTTGCGGGCGCAGGATGTGACGGACGAGCAGGTCAAGGCTGCCCGCGCCGCGATCGAGGCAATCAACGCCACCAACGGTTTCGACAATATTCTGCCCAATCTGGCTGAACGCCTGAAGACGACCTTGATCCAGTCCTCGCCGAACTATCAGGAACTGATCACCAAGACGGTCGATGAAAAGGCGCTTGAGCTGGCAGCGCGCCGCGCTGATCTGGAGCGTGAGGCAGCGACGATCTACGCAAAGACCTTCAGCGTCGAACAGCTGAATGCCATCACGGCGTTCTACACGTCGGACGCGGGCAAGAAGCTTCTGAAGGATGGCCCGATCGCCTCGCGCGAAATGATCAAGGCTGCCGACATCTGGGCGGCAGGTATTTCCCGCGATCTCAACACGGCTGCGACCAAGGAACTCGGCGCGACCCTGACCGCCGGGCAGCAGCCGGTACCAGGCGCCACGGCCGAAAAGCCCGTCCAATAAGCGGCTTGCCGGTTTCAACCGGTGCACGCCGGACGACGAATTGCAAAGCCCGGATCATTCCGGGCTTTTCATTTTGTATCGCTCCACCCTATATCAGCAACACATGGCGGGAATCGCCGGGGTCCAGCATGGCCGACCCGGCTTCCAGACGATCCGCCTCCCTCGCAGTGACCCGTCCGGGAGTTTTTCAGCATGACGTCTTTCGACTATGACCTTTTCGTTATTGGCGGCGGCTCCGGCGGGGTGCGCAGCGGCCGCCTCGCAGCAGCCATGGGCAAGAAGGTCGCCATCGCCGAGGAATTCCGCTACGGCGGCACCTGCGTCATTCGCGGCTGCGTGCCGAAGAAACTCTACGTCTATGCGTCGCAGTTCACCGAACATTTCGAGGATGCGGAGGGTTTCGGCTGGAGCGTCGGCGAGCACAAATTCGACTGGCAAAAACTGGTCGCCGCCAAGGAAAAGGAAATCACCCGGCTGGAGGGCCTTTATCAGAAGGGGCTGGCCAATGCCGGGGCGGAAATTCTGAATACCCGAGCGGAACTGACCGGGCCGAACAGCATCCGGCTCGTCGCCACGGCAAAGACCGTGACGGCGGAGCGCATCGTCATCGCCGTCGGCGGCCACCCGACGCCGCATGAGGCGCTGCCCGGTCACGAACTCTGCATCAGCTCGAACGAAGCCTTCGATCTTGCGGAACTGCCGAAATCTATCGTCATTGCCGGCGGCGGCTATATCGCCGTCGAATTCGCCAATATCTTCCATGGCCTTGGCGTCGAGACGACACTGATCTATCGCGGCAAGGAAATCCTGTCGCGCTTCGACCAGGATATGCGGCGCGGTCTCCACGCGGCGATGGAAGAGAAGGGCATCCGCATCCTGTGCGAGGACCTGCTGCAGTCGATCAAGAAGAATGCTGACGGCAAGCTGGCTGCCGAAACCCTGAAGCACGGTACGCTGACGGTAGACAAGGTCATGCTGGCGCTTGGCCGCGTGCCGAACACGAAGGGGCTTGGGCTGGAAGCGGCGGGCGTGAAGGTCAACGAGCGCGGCGCGATCGTCGTCGATGCGTTTTCCCGCACCAGCGCGCCGGGCATTTATGCGCTTGGCGACGTGACGGATCGCGTTCAGCTGACGCCGGTCGCCATCCACGAGGCCATGTGCTTCATCGAAACGGAATACAAGCATAATCCGGTCTCACCGGATCACGACTTGATTGCCACCGCCGTCTTCTCTCAGCCCGAAATCGGTACCGTCGGCCTCTCGGAAGAGGATGCTTCAAAGAAATACGACGAACTCGAAATCTACCGCGCCGAATTCCGGGCGATGAAGGCGACGCTGTCGGGACGCAGCGAAAAGACGATCATGAAGCTGATCGTCAATGCCGCCGATCGCAAGGTCGTTGGCGCTCATATTCTTGGCCACGAGGCCGGAGAAATGGCGCAACTGCTTGGAATTACGTTGAAAGCCGGCTGCACCAAGGACGATTTCGATCGCACCATGGCGGTGCATCCGACGGCGTCGGAAGAACTGGTGACGATGTACAACCCAAGCTACCGCCTCAAGAACGGCGAGAGGGTCGGCTAGGCTCCGGCCTGCAACGAGCGAGTTTACCGGCAAACTGCGTGCCAAAATCTCGCAGTGCGTACTTTGGTGGAACAATCGCTTTTCAATCCCCATGTTAACGTTTATAAGCCCGCATCCGCAAAATCGCCGTTTTCCCGGCTGGGGAAGCTGCGGTCAGGAATTGGGCCGAATGGAAACGCGATTCAGATCCCGTTTCCAGCCAGCGTTGACCGGACCTCTCCGGAACGCGGCAGCGACGGCGGACCTCGCGCAAGAGAATAGGTGATTGAAATGGCACAGAATTGGACCCCGAACAGCTGGCGGCAGAAGCCCATTCAGCAGGTGCCGGATTTTCCGGATTTGGCAGCGCTCAGCGCAACCGAAGCGCAGCTCACGACCTTTCCGCCGCTGGTGTTTGCGGGTGAGGCACGCCGTCTGAAGAACCAGCTTGCCAATGTGTCGGAAGGCAAGGGCTTTCTGCTGCAGGGCGGCGATTGCGCCGAGAGCTTCGCTGAACACGGCGCTGATACGATCCGCGATTTCTTCCGCGCGTTCCTGCAGATGGCCGTCGTCCTGACCTTCGGTGCCCAGCAGCCGGTCGTCAAGGTCGGCCGCATTGCCGGCCAGTTCGCCAAACCGCGTTCGTCGAACATCGAACGTCAGGGCGATGTCGAGCTGCCGAGCTATCGCGGCGACATCATCAACGGTATCGAGTTCAACGAAAAGGCCCGTATTCCGGATCCGGAACGTCAGATCATGGCGTACCGCCAGTCGGCTGCGACGCTCAACCTGCTGCGCGCCTTTGCGATGGGCGGTTACGCCAATCTCGAAAACGTGCACCAGTGGATGCTCGGCTTCGTCAAGGATTCACCGCAGGCCGAGCGTTACCGCAAGCTCGCTGACCGAATCTCCGAAACCATGGACTTCATGAAGGCGATCGGCATCACGTCCGAGAACCATCCGAGCCTGCGCGAGACCGATTTCTTCACCAGTCACGAGGCGCTGCTGCTTGGCTACGAGCAGGCGCTGACCCGCGTCGATTCGACCTCCGGTGACTGGTACGCGACCTCCGGCCACATGATCTGGATCGGCGATCGCACGCGCCAGCCCGACCATGCACATATCGAATACTGCCGCGGCATCAAGAACCCACTCGGTCTCAAGTGCGGCCCGTCGCTGACGGGTGACGGGCTGATCGAGCTTATCGATCTGCTCAACCCGCAGAACGAGCCTGGCCGCCTGACGCTGATCTGCCGCTTCGGCCACGACAAGGTTGCCGAGCACTTGCCGCGCCTGATCCGCGCCGTCGAGAAGGAAGGCCGCAAGGTCGTCTGGTCCTGCGACCCGATGCACGGCAACACGATCACGCTCAACAGCTACAAGACCCGGCCGTTCGAGCGGATTCTGTCGGAGGTCGAAAGCTTCTTCCAGATCCACCGCGCTGAGGGCACGCATCCGGGCGGCATCCATATCGAGATGACCGGCAATGACGTCACCGAATGCACCGGCGGCGCCCGGGCGCTCTCCGGCGCCGATCTGGCCGATCGCTACCACACCCATTGCGACCCGCGTCTCAATGCCGACCAGGCACTCGAACTTGCCTTCCTTCTGGCCGAGCGCATGAAGGGCGGCCGTGACGAGAAGCGCATGGTCGTAAACGGCTGATCTTGGGGCTGATCAGCCCTGCTGATCCTCGGCTGAGAGATTTGAATTTGACGGAACCGGGCTGGCTGGAGATGCTGGCCCGGTTTTTTCATGCCCGCGCGATGGGCCAATAGACAGCTTGAGGGGATGACCATGGCCGAAGAGCATACCGGGTCCTGCAATTGCGGTGCGGTCCGTTTTCATACGCGGGGAAGGTTGCGGGAGGTGATCGCCTGCCACTGCTCGCAGTGCCGCAAGCAGACCGGGCTCTATTATGCGGCGACCAATGTTCTCGACGTGGACCTGGATATTCGGGGCGACGACAACATCACCTGGTACCGCTCGAGCCCGGAAGCCCGGCGCGGCTTCTGCAAGGCCTGCGGTTCGGCGCTGTTCTGGAAGATGGATGGCCTCAACTACACCTCGATCATGGCCGGTGCCTTCGATCCGCCAACCGGGCTGGCTTTCGGCTATCACATCTTCTGCGCCGACAAAGGGGATTTCTATGAGATTAACGACAGCCTGCCGCAATTTGCGCAGTCAAACGTCTGACGGGCTCGTATCGGCACGGTTCGTTTCGAGGTCATGCTCCTCGGTCCCAATCGAGCGGACCGCCTTGCTAAAGGCCCAGTCCAGTGCGCAAAACTTGATCGATTGCCAGCGCTTGTAATCATCTACGAAAGAGGCCGCGACCCATACCTTGTTCCGGTTGTTGCTGCGGTCCCGCCAGCCAAGCGATCCGAACGCTTCGGCGCGGGCAAAGAGGCGCCGGATATGCGTGCGCGACAGGGAGTAGTGGTTGGACAATTCTGCGAAACGAAGGTCTTCGACCCAGTGATAGCCTTCCTCGGGGACCACATTGACAATGCGTGAGATGAAATCGTCGAGGATCAGTCCGCCATATTCGCTCCAGACGAAACAGGAGATGCTGAGCGGTGGTTCCCGCCACGCCCTGTCGGCGATCAGCCGCTTGGCGGCGATCGGTTGGGCTCGGCGAAAAATGTCCGGATTGGCCTCCAGCCGTGTGACGCGCTCGCCGCCGTCGAGAAGGTCAAGGCTGCGCATCTGGCCACGAAACCACAGCATCATCGCCTCGTGGCTGATCTCGGTCGGCTCCAGGGGACGGCTGCGTTTGCTGGGCGATCCCGGTACGTCGCGGATCAGCTTGTAGGCGAGCAGTTCGGCCAGAAAGGCTGTCGCCGTGTTGCGGCTGGCTGCGCCGAATTCAACGATGATATCGAGAAGCCGCGAGGCTGTGATGCCGGAGAGGGGATCGGTTGGGTTGCGCTGCAGGTGCAGCGCATAGGCAGCCTGGGTAAGGAGCCATTTCTGCTGGGCGGCGACCAGGCGACCGATCCTCGGCAAACGGTCATAGAGCTCGATCATGTGTCGGGCGCCCTGTTGCAGGACCGCAAACAGCGCCGGGTTCGACGCAAACGCGTCAATCTCGGCGGACGAGCCGGTTTCCGGGCTTTCGATCTCTGGCAACGGCGTACCTGTCATGGCTTTAACGAAGTCTAATAGATAGGTTCATCGATTTCGGAATAACGGTGTGTTGAAAGAATGTTGCTCGTAAAGCGTGTAATGTCCATCTTTTGTTTCAGGAACAGGCCGGTTATCACGTTGGCTTTCAAGGAGACACCGTCGATCCGGCACCGCAGCAACGCTTTGCTATCCATGGACCAAGGACATTTCAATAGACTCCATTGCGCGGTAAAATGACAGGAGCATCTCCCACCCGTTGGCAGATAAGGGCGAGATCGCGCCACGATGCGCAAAATCCCTGAGCGGATGGGAGAGCAAACGGTGCATATGAGCACTTGTGTGCAGCAAAGGCAGCAGTCCCATGGCCATGAACGAGACACGCGAACCTACCCGCCGTGATTTTCTCTATATTGCGACAGGCATGGCCAGTGCTGTGGGTGTCGCTGCATCGACCTGGCCATTCATCGATCAGATGCGCCCCGACGCATCGACGCTTGCACTGGCCTCTATCGAGGTGGATGTATCCTCGCTTGCCGAAGGTATGGCACTTACGGTCAACTGGCGCGGTCGTCCGGTTTTCATTCG
The DNA here is from genome assembly GCF_964254145.1 of Pararhizobium sp. LjRoot235. Lineage (NCBI taxonomy): Bacteria > Pseudomonadati > Pseudomonadota > Alphaproteobacteria > Hyphomicrobiales > Rhizobiaceae > Pararhizobium > Pararhizobium sp. LjRoot235. The sequence goes on from NZ_CAXUSP020000001.1 coordinate 2,138,135, forward strand.
CAACCGGACCTCCAAGGAGATCGAAGCGGCAAATGCGGTTGCAATTGAGGAGCTCAAAGACCCCGTGGCGCGGAACGCCAATCTTGCCGACGATCAACCGGCGACCGATCTTGCCCGCTCTGCCGGCGAGGGGCGGGAGAATTGGATCGTGATGATCGGCGTCTGCACCCATCTGGGCTGCGTGCCGCTCGGGCAGGCTGGCGATTTCGGAGGCTGGTTCTGCCCGTGCCATGGATCGCACTACGATACCGCAGGTCGCGTCCGCAAGGGGCCGGCACCGGAGAACCTCGCCATTCCGCGCTTTGAATTCATCTCCGAAGCTGTCGTGCGGATCGGCTAAGCTTCCGCCTGTAACGACCGTTGTTCGCTCTGCCAGTGTATTGTCATCGGGCTTGCCGATGCCTCCTGGCCGAAAGGGCTCGCCGCCGCTCGCCAGGATGTTCGCTATCTTTTGTCACCGGCCCGAAGCGCCCCACCCAGCTGCTCGAAGATGAGCTCAAGCTGAATGGCCATCCAATCCATCATCACATTGGAGGAAGGACCCCTCCACCTCTTACCGACTTTGGAAGTGTCGTGCAGACCGATTGCTAAGGTTTGCGATCCGGCAAAAGCTGGCAGGATGCGTGTAGAACCTTGATCTGATCAACCTATATTGGGCGGCAGCCACATGGCGGGAAAATCCATGCGGTCGCAAGGCCAGGTCAAATGCCCCAACACGATCCAAATTGCCCCGGGAAACACCATGACCTACTCTCGCGAGATCGCTTTCATCGACCCCGCCGTAGCGGATTTCCAGACACTGCTTGCCGCTCTCCGGCCCGACGTCGAATCCGTCGTGCTTTCGCGGGACGAGCCGGCCATTTCGCAGATGGCGCGGATCCTGCAGGGTCGGACGAACCTGGATGCGATCCATGTGATCGCGCACGGGCGGCCCGGCGAAGTGAGCTTCGCGGCGGGCGCGTTCACGTATGAGACGATCAGGCACGAAACTGCCGAACTTTCCGGCTTCGGCGTTGCGCTTGGAAAGGAAAGGGCGCTGCAGATTTGGGCCTGCGAGGCCGGCGCCGGGGAACGGGGGACAGCTTTCGTCGATTTACTTGCAGCAAGGACGGGCGTTTGTGTCGCGGCTGCGAGTGGCATCGTCGGTGCGGAATTCCGCGGCGGAACCTGGTCGCTGGATCGCGGTGCCGGTCCCGGACGTCCTCCGCTTACACCGGAAGGCATGATGACCTATGCCGGGATCATGGCGACGTTCACCGGCACCAGCGGCAACGACAGGGCGAACGCGACGACGGGGACGCTCACAGGATTCTCCGGCGGTACGGTCGCTCAGCTTCAGGACGCCAGCGGCGACACCTTCAATCCCGGCAGCGGCGCAGATGAAATCGTCGCCGGCAGCGGCGACGACACGATCAACCTGGGTAGTGGGCAGTTTGTGGCCGGCGAGTCGATCGAGGGCGGCGGCAACAGCGCCAGCGGCACACGCGACCAGATCGTGCTGACTGCCGGCGGTACGTTCAACTTTTCGCTTGGCACGGTTTCTGGCATCGAGACGCTTACCGGAAGTACCGGCAGCGATACCGTAACGATGACCGCGTCGCAATGGGCCGGGTTCATCACAATGGATCTGGGCAGCGGCTTGTTGACCACCGATGTGCTGAATGTCCTGGCGAGCGGAAGCATCTCGGCGCTCGCCACACCGACGATCAGCAATGTCGAAACCGGCAATCTCACCGGCACGTCCGGCACTGACACGGTGACACTGAGCGGCGCCCAACTCGACGCGATCCTGATCGGCACGGGCACGATCAATCTCGGCAGCGGAACCGGCGACACGATCAATCTGACATCGACCTCGTCCGACCTTAATTCACTCGGGGCGACGAATGCATCCATTCAGGGTGTCGAGGAGATCTCCGCTTCGGGCGCAGCTGCCGGCGTGACGGTCACGCTAAGCGGCCAGACCGAAGCTTTCACCGTCACCGGCAGCGCCCAGGCCGACAATATCACCGCCGGTTCCGGTGGCGACACGATTGTCGGCGGTGCTGGCGCCGACACGATAAACGGCGGGGCAGGCAACGACACGATCACCTATGACGGCACGGATGTTTCGATCGCCGGCGGAACGAACACCGACACTTTGGTGGTAACGGGAGCGGCGACGATCAACCTGTCGTCTGCCGACCAGAGTTCCGGCGACACGGCGAATATCACCGGTTTTGAGAACGTCAACGCGAGCGGATCGAGCGTGGCCCTCAGCCTGACCGGCAGCAGCGCCGCGAACGTGCTCAACGGCGGGTCCGGTGCCGATACGATCGTCGGCGGTGCCGGCACGGACACGATCGCCGGCGGAGCCGGCAATGACACGATCACCTATGACGGGTCGGATACGTCGATCGCCGGCGGGGCGGATATCGACACGCTGCTGGTCAACGGTGCGGCGACGATCAACCTGTCGTCGGCCGACCAGAGCTCCGGCGACACGGCGAACACGACCGGCTTCGAGAACGTCAATGCGACCGGATCGAGCTCGGCGGTCAGCCTGACCGGCAATAGTGGCGCCAACGCGCTCACCGGCGGCTCGGCAAACGACACGCTTAACGGCGGCGGCGGCAATGATACGATCGACGGCGGCGGCGGAACAGGCGACACGGTGGTCTTCAGCGGTGCATTCGCGAATTATACGATCTCCCTGGCAGGGGCCACCTACACGATTGCCGACAACCGCAGCGGCGCGCCGGATGGTGCCGATACGGTCACCGGTGTCGAAAATTTCCAGTTCTCCGATGGAACGCGCACCGCAAGCCAGCTCAACCCGAAGAACAAGATTGTCCTGGAGAACCAGAAGCAGTGCAATCCGGTCAGCGAATGGGGCATCACCGGCGACGGCGACGTCAACATCCAGGGCTTTGCAACCGAGATCAGCACCAATATCGGTGGGACGGTCAGTTTCAAGATCGCCACCGATTCTACCGACTACCGGATCGAGATCTACCGGCTCGGCTACTATGGCGGCGCCGGCGCCCGCAAGGTGGGGACCGTCGATGTGAACCTCGCATCCGCGCAGGTGCAGCCGCATCCGATCGTCGACATGTCGCGCGGCCTGATCGATTGCGGCAACTGGTCGGTCTCGGCAACCTGGGCCATCCCTTCAGACATGGTCTCCGGCGTCTACATCGCCAAGCTCGTCCGCGAGGACGGCACGGCAGGCGCCAGCCACATCCCCTTCATTGTCCGCGACGACAGTTCCACCAGCGATATCGTCTTCCAGACTTCCGACACCACCTGGCAGGCTTACAATGCCTGGGGCGGCGCCAGCTTGTATTATGGAGAAGTGCCCGTCGATCCAGCCGATATGATCGGCTACAGGCCGCCCAACTGCGGTTGCGGCCTGACCGCGATCGGTCGAGCCTCGGCAGTCAGCTACAATCGCCCGTTCATCACCAACACCAGCCCGATCGGCGGCACTCACGATTTCATATTCGGGGTCGCTGGCTCGAGCAGAACGGCTATGACGTCTCCTACGTCTCCGGCGTCGACGCAACGCGAAGCGGCAGCCTGTTGCTCAATCACGAGGCTTTTCTTTCGGTCGGCCATGATGAGTACTGGTCGGCTGAACAGCGCACCAACGTCGAGGCGGCGCGCGACGCAGGCGTCGACCTTGCCTTCTGGAGCGGCAACGAAGTCTACTGGAAGGTTCGCTGGGAAACCAGCATCGACGGCAACGGCACGCCCTACCGCACGATGGTCTGCTACAAGGAAACCTGGGGTGGGACCCCAGATCCGAGCTCCACGGGCACCGGTACCTGGCGAGACCCGCGGTTTGCCCATCCAGGGCAGGAGCCGGAGAACTCGCTGACCGGCACCATGTTCACGGTGGACAGCTACCGGCAGGACACGATCACCATCCCTTACGACTATTCCAACCTGCGGTTCTGGCGCAATACAGACGTCGCCGAGCTGCAGCCGGGCCAGACCTACTCCCTTGTCCAGAACCTGCTCGGCTACGAGTGGGACTCCGACGTCGAAAACGGCTACCGGCCCGCCGGGCTGATCAACATGTCGCTGTCGACGGTTTCGGTTAACACCTATCTGCGCGACTATGGCACGACGGTCGGTCCCGCCGATGTGACACATAGCCTGACCATGTATCGGGCTGAAAGCGGCGCCCTCGTCTTCGGTGCGGGTACCGTCTTCTGGTCCTGGGGGCTTGATTCGAACCATGAGGGGGCGAATACACCAACCGATCCGAATGTCCAGCAGGCGATGGTCAACATGTTCGCCGACATGGGCATCCAGCCCGGAACGCTCGACGCAAGCATGATCCTGGCGACGCAATCAACCGACACGGTCAAGCCGACCTCGACCATCACCTCTCCGACCTTGGGCGCGAGTTTCGTCGAAGGACAGAAGGTCACTGTCACCGGCACTGCACAGGATTCCGGCGGCGGCATCGTCGCGGGCGTCGAGGTGTCCCTTGATGGCGGCCAGAGCTGGTGGAAGGCCACGGGCCGCGAGGCCTGGACCTACAGCTGGGTCGTGCAGGCGTCCGGGACCTACAACATCATGTCTCGCGCGGTGGACGACAGCCTCAACCTGGGCAACCCTTCCGCGAGCACCCAGGTCACGGTCAACCTGCCTTCGACATCGAGTGTCTGGACCCTTGCCAGCAAACCGCAAGTCGAAACCAATCTCGACCGGGACGGAGTTGAACTTGGCGCCCGCTTCCAGGCATCGACGGATGGCGTTATCAATGGCATTCGGTTCTACAAGGGTTTCTACAATGTCGGCCAACACGTCGTCAGCCTGTGGACTTCCACCGGCACGCGGATAGCCACCGGCACGTCGTCCGGCGAATCCATAACGGGCTGGCAGACGGTGACGTTCTCGAATCCGGTGCGGATTGCTTCTGGAACGACCTATATCGCGTCCTATTACACCGGTGGATATTGGTCGTCGAACGACAACTATTTCACGTCGAGCTATACGAACGACCTGCTCACGGTTCAGGGCGGTGTCTACGCGTATACCAGCAGCAACGGCGTGTTCCCGGGCAACAGTTCCAACACAAACTACTGGGTCGACGTCGTATTCACGCCGGACCCCAACCAGGCGCCGACAGCGACGGCCGATTCGGGGTTCTCGGTCGGCAAGAACGGGATGCTGCCGATCTCCTTCACCGCACTGGTGGCCAATGACAGCGATCCTAACAACGATCGGCTGACGGTCAGCGCGGTCAGCAATGTCACCAATGGAACCGCGACGCTGGATACGCAGACAGGCAATGTCATCTACACGCCCAACACCGACTATAGCGGGCCGGCAAGCTTCACCTACACGGTTTCGGATGGGCGCGGCGGCACGGCGACCGCCAATGTATCCCTGACAGTTGAACAAGACGCCGCCGGCGTGTCGCTGTTCCAGTGGACAGAAGGGCCAGCGGGACCGGCGGTCAGCGACGGCCAGCCACTGGAGCTTGGAATGAAGTTCACCGCATCCGTGGCCGGCACGATCACGGGCATCCGCTTCTACAAGCCAGCCACTGCCACCGGGTCGCACAGCGGTTCGCTGTGGTCGTCAACGGGCACGCTGCTGGCAACCGTCACCTTCACCAACGAATCCACCAGCGGCTGGCAGACCGCCGCCTTCTCCAATCCGGTCGCGATCACCGCGGGAACGACCTATGTCGCCTCCTACCACACGACCGGAGTCTATGCGACTACCGCGAACTATTTCAACAGTGCGAAGGTGAACGGATCGCTGACGGCCCCCTCATCAGCGACAAGCGGTGGAAACGGCCTCTATGTCTATTCGTCTGGCACCGCGTTTCCAACGACTGCCAGTTTCCAGGCCTCCAACTATTGGGTCGACGTCGTCTACAACCGTTCGACGGTCAACACCGTGCCGGTTGCCAGCAACGACAACGGCTTTACGGTCTCCAACAGCAACTCGATTTCGATTGCCGCATCGACGCTGCTTGCGAACGACAGCGATCCCGACGGCGATCCTCTGACGATCACCAGCGTGGGCGGCGCCACAAACGGCACAGTGGCGTTCAACAGCCAGACCAACGCCGTCACGTTCACGCCGACGTCAGGTTATATCGGGCCGGCAAGCTTCTCCTACACCATATCGGACGGGCGCGGCGGAACGGCGTCTGCCGTCGTAGGCTTGACGGTGGGCCAATCGGAGACGACGGTGAACCTGTTTTCTCCGTCCAACGCGCCGAGCACCGCTTCCGCCAACGACCCCGGGTCCGTGGAACTGGGCGTGAAATTCGTTGCCTCCTCCGCCGGCATCATCACCGGGCTGCGCTATTACAAGAGCGCCCAGGACACCGGCACCCATACCGGTTCGCTGTGGAACGGCGGCGGCAATCTGCTCACGTCTGCAACCTTCACCAACGAGAGCGCCAGTGGCTGGCAGACCGTGACCTTTACCCAGCCGGTCTCGATTTCCGCGGGGGCTACCTATGTCGCAAGCTATCACTCCAATGGTTTCTATGGCGTGACGCCGAACTTCTTCGCCACCAGCTATACGAACGGCCCGTTGACGGCGCCCTCCAGCGCGTCGAGCGGCGGCAACGGTGTCTATGCCTATGGCACGAGCAGTCTCTTCCCGACCGCCACCTACAGTGCGTCGAACTACTGGGTGGATGTGCTCTACGAGCAGGCGACGGGAAATCTTAGCCCTGTAGCAGTCGACGATTCCGGGTTTGAGACGCCATTCAATACCGCGTTCTCCGTTCAGGCGAGTACACTGCTTTCGAATGACAGTGACCCCAATGGCGATCCGGTGGTCATTACCGGCGTCGGAAGCGCCGTGAACGGCACCGTCGCCTTCGACAGCCAGCCGAATGCCGTCACCTTCACGCCGACGAGCGGCTACTCCGGCCCGGCGAGCTTTACCTATTCCATATCGGACGGGCAGGGCGGAACCGACACGGCGCAGGTGTCGCTCAACGTCGTTCCCCAAGGCGAACAGAACGTGTTTTCGTCGGCCAGCACGCCGGCGACCGTGACGGTGAACGACCCCGGCGATGTCAATCTCGGCATGAAGTTCCAGGCGGACGTGGCCGGCTCGATTACCGGGATCCGCTTCTACAAGGGCCAGAGCAACACCGGCCCGCACACCGGATATCTCTGGACGTCGACGGGAACGCTGCTCGCAAGCGCCACCTTCACGAACGAGGGCGCCGGTGGCTGGCAATCAGTCAATCTTGCCCAACAGGTGGCGATCCAGGCAAACACAACCTACGTCGTCTCCTACAGCACCAATGGGTTCTATTCGGCGACGAGCAATTTCTTCAGTTCCGGCGTAGACAACGGCAATCTGCATGCCCTGTCGTCGGCGCTCAGCGGCGGCAACGGCGTCTATGCCTATGGCGCAACCGGGCTGTTCCCGACGAACAGCTACAACAGCACCAACTACTATGTGGATGTGGCGTTCAGGCCGCAATTGGCGGCGTAGAGGCGGGCTCGACGGGAAACAGGCGGCCGCGCGATAGATGGAGTATACGATGAGTACCGAACTCTACGCCGACGGCATCGGTGAAATCACGGTCAGCACCTCGATCGTCAGAATCGATCTGATGAGCCTCTCCGCCACCGAAAAGGACGGGAAGAACAATCCGAAACCGGTTTTCCGCCAGAGGATCATCATGCCCGTCGATGCCTTCGCCAACGCCGTCGACCTGATGCAGCAAGCGCTGGGCGGGCTGGTCAAGGCCGGCGCGGTTCATCGATCGTCCGATGTCCTGAAGATGCCGAAGGCCGTCCCCGCCGAGGCGCGCTAGGTTCGTCGGCACCGCGATTTACAAACCGTGTTCGGGTTGACACCCGTCTTCGGATTGGTGGCGACGGATTCCGACCATTCTGGTTGTTTCATGATTTGTGCCCTCAAGCAGTATCCCGAAGGCAAATCGCCCGGACAGTGCTTCCGGCCGTTGGTCGCTGCCCGTTAGACCTCTCTAAGGAGCCATTCCAATTGCGATCGCAAACAGATCCGCGTGCGAATGGAAGAACCGGTCGGTCCCGAAACGCTTGCCGAACATCATATCGTGCTGCAGGAAGCGATAGTCGCGAATAAGAGACGGAACCGCCTTCTTGCGGCCCCAGGCGAGCGTATCCTTGCCGGCGGTATCGACGAGCATGTAGCGGTCGATGACGTGATACTGGTCGAAGACATTGCCGAGGAAACCCGTGTAGTAGGGATGCTCGAAGCCGCCCTGCTTGAGGATCTGATAGGACAGGAAGGCCGGGCTGATCGTGCCGATATCCTTGACGGGGCCGGTCTTGTTCGACCAGACCACCAGCGGCGTCTCGTGCTGCGCCTTCATCTGCTCGAGCGAGCCCTTGCGCGAGGCCGTGACGTCGTTCATGTAGCCGGTATTCGGGTAGACCGTGTTGAGCGGCGGCAGGTGATCACCGAAGAGCACGATGATCGTTTCGCGGTCGCGTTCCTTTGCCCAATCCATCAGCATCTTCAGGCTGTCGTCGGCTTCCTTGATCCCTTGCGCATAGGTCGCCAGCACCTGCCGGTCGCCTTCCGGAAGGTTTCCTTCCACCTTGATGGTATTTTTCGCGTAGCGGTTCGCTTCATAGGGGCCGTGGCCCTGCAGCGTTACGGTGAAGAAGAAGAACGGATCGCGCAGCTGATCGGCTTCGCGGATGATTTCCTTGGTCAGCGCCTCATCCGAGGCGAACATGCCGCGCTTCTGCATGGCCGGCAGGTTCTCTTCCGACCGGAACTGTTCGAAGCCGAAGGCCTTGTAGACGGCACTGCGGTTCCAGAACCATTTCTGGAATGGGTGAACGGCGCGCGCGACATAACCTTCGCCGCGGAAGAAGGTGGCCAGCGACGGGATCGGGTTGCGGATATACTGCTGGTAGGGAATGCTGCCATAGGGCAGAAAGGCGTTCGAAAAGCCCGTCAGTGCTTCGAACTCGACATTGGCGGTCATGCCGCCGAACTCCGGCGAAAACACGTTGCCGGACTGCATCTTGCGAATGGTCGGCATCGGATCGGGCGACAGCTTGACGTTCGGCAGGCGCGTTGGATCCCAGAAGGATTCGCTCATCAGCACGATGACATCCGGCTTGCCGCGATGCGTCGTGCCGGCCGGCACCGGCTTTGTCGGGATCTTGTCGATGGCATCGGACATGTAGCCTGCCGGTGCCGTGACGTTTGCCATCGGCAGGTTGAGGGCGAACGCCATGATGAAGCCGTTATGGCGATAGTTTTCCGTCTGGTCCCACATGATCGGGATGACCTGCAGACGATCGCGCACCCAGGAGAAATTGTTGTAGTCCATGATGTGGTAGAAGGAGGCAAGCATCGGCAGGGCGACCGCCAGCCGCGCCAGCCGCTGGCGGCGTGCCAACAGTGGAAAGCGGCGCCAGGCGAAACGGGCAAGCCAGGCAAGGGCGATGATCGAGGCGATGAGGCCGACGACAATGCCGGCGGCGGTCCAAGGGCGGTCGCGCACGAGGACAGGCATCAGTTCCATGATCTGGCGCCCGAAGAGAAAATCGGTCGGATAGAGCGGGTCGGAAAGAAAAATCTGCTTCTGGCGGCTGACGAGCGCCGGGATCAGCGCGAGCGGGGCGATCAGGACAACGCTGTAGTTTTCGCGCCCGAATGCAGCGTCGAATGCCAGGAACAACAGAAAAAAGACGCCGACCGTCGTCCATGCCGGGCGCACCGGATCGAGGAAATACGATACGGTCTCGGAGGCCGAACTACGCGCGATCCACTCAACGGCGAAGATGAGAGTAATCGACAGCAGCACTGACAGAGAAAGGCGTCCTGCGATCGACAACACTTTGCCGTAGCGGGCGCCGAACGCGATAGAGGGGCCATAGACCTCGGTGGCGGTGGCAGCATGGACTGCCGATTCAAAATTGGCCAAGGCCTTCTCCAATTTTCACAAAACTGTCGTCTCAATGTCATACAGATGTCATCTTGAATGGAGGATGAATAAGCCGGTTAAGGCTTTCTCTGTGCCTTTTCCGTCCGGATTCGATGCGCGAAACGCGCACGCTGGCGCGGTCCTGCGGTTGTGCCGTGGGGCCCAGATCCCGAGCCGGCGCTTTTTTTCTATTTTGACGGCAGGCACGGGTTTTTTTGGCGCGGAATGCGTTAGATATCTCCCCGGGTGCCGCCGCATCCGCGACAGCAAGAAAAAGTACGGGCCTGTTTCATGACCGAGCAAAAGACCATTTCGAACACGTTCCGCATCGCCGTTGCCCAGCTCAACCCTGCTGTTGGCGATATCGCCGGCAATCTTGCCAAGGCGCGCGAAGCCCGCGCCGACGCGGCCCGCCACGGGGCCGACCTGCTTCTTTTGACGGAACTCTTCATTTCAGGCTATCCGCCGGAAGACTTGGTGGTGAAACCCGCATTCCTGAAGGCCTGCCGCAAGGCAGTCGATGCGCTGGCGGCGGACACCGCCGATGGCGGACCGGGGATCGTGATCGGGTTTCCGCGGCAGGACAAGACGGGGCGTTACAATGCAGTCGCGGTCCTTGACGGCGGGCAGGTGATCGCGATTCGCGACAAGGTGGATTTGCCGAACTATGGCGAATTCGATGAAAAGCGGGTGTTCGATCAGGGACCAATGCCCGGACCCGTCAATTTCCGCGGCGTGAGGCTCGGCATCCCGATCTGCGAGGATATATGGGGCGAGCTCGGTGTGTGTGAAACGCTCGCCGAAAGCGGCGCCGAGCTCCTGCTGGTGCCGAACGGATCCCCCTACTACCGCGCCAAGATGGACGTCCGCCACCAGGTCGTGATCCACCAGGTGATTGAGACCGGCTTGCCGATGCTCTATGCCAACCAGCTCGGCGGCCAGGATGAGCTGGTTTTCGATGGCGCAAGCTTTGCCGTCAATACGGACCGGCAGATCGCCTTCCAGATGAGCCAGTTCGAAGAATCCGTATCGATTTCGGAATGGAAAAAGCAGGAGAGCGGCTGGGTTTGCACGCCTGGAATGATGTCGCGCCTGCCGGAGTTGGAAGAGGCGGATTATCGCGCCTGCATGCTGGGCTTTCGCGACTACGTCAACAAGAACGGCTTCAAGAACGTCGTGATCGGCCTCTCCGGCGGCATCGATTCGGCCATCTGCGCGGCGCTCGCCGTCGATGCGCTCGGCGAAGAGCGCGTGCGCACCGTGATGCTGCCCTATCGCTATACGTCGTCGGATTCCTTCAGGGATGCCGAGGATTGTGCCAGGGCGCTCGGCTGCCGCTACGATATTGTCCCGATCGAGGAGCCGGTCCAGGGCTTCATGAGCGCGCTTTCGGAGATGTTCGAGGGCACGGAACCGGGCATCACCGAAGAAAACCTGCAGAGCCGTACCCGCGGCACGATCCTGATGGCGCTTTCGAACAAGTTCGGCTCGATGGTGGTGACCACCGGCAACAAGTCGGAAATGTCGGTCGGCTATGCGACGCTCTACGGCGACATGAACGGCGGCTTTAACCCGATCAAGGATCTCTACAAGATGCAGGTCTACAGCCTGTCGCGCTGGCGCAACACGACCGTGCCGTCCGGTGCGCACGGTCCTTCCGGCGAGGTGATCCCGAAGAACATCATCGACAAGGCGCCCTCTGCGGAGCTTCGCCCGAACCAGACCGACCAGGATTCCCTGCCGCCCTATCCGGTGCTGGACGATATCCTTGAATGCCTGGTCGAAAAGGAGATGGGCACCGAAGAGATCGTCGCGCGTGGTCATGACGAGGCGACGGTGCACCGCATCGAGCATCTGCTCTATATCGCCGAATACAAGCGCCGCCAGTCGGCGCCGGGCGTCAAGATCACCAGGAAGAATTTCGGCCGCGACCGCCGCTATCCGATCACCAACCGGTTCCGCGATAGGTAGTTTTCGGAACGAGGGGAAACGATATGCGCAGTTCGGTTGAAATCTGCACGCTTGAAACCGGCGAAAGCCGCGTCGTCTGGCAGACTGAGCAACTGGTCGAAGCGCCGAATTGGTCGCCGGATGGACAATCGCTGGTCATCAATGGCGACGGACTGCTCTATCGGCTGCCTCTTTCCGGTGGCGAGCCGGCGTTGATCGATACCGGCTTTGCCCGCACCTGCAACAATGACCACGGCATCTCGCCCGACGGTAAGACGATCGTCATCAGCGACAAGACCGAGTTCGGCGCATCCACGATCTATACTCTTGCGGCGACGGGTGGTCTCCCGAGGCAGGTGACGCAGAACAGGCCGTCCTATTGGCACGGCTGGTCGCCGGATGGAACGACGCTTGCCTATTGCGGTATCCGCGACCAGGTCTTCGATATCTATACGATCCCAATTGAAGGCGGCGACGAGACGCGGCTGACCTTTGGCGAGGGCCGAAACGACGGCCCCGACTATAGTCACGATGGAAAATGGATCTACTTCAACTCCAGCCGGACCGGCCGGATGCAGATCTGGCGTGTACGCCCGGACGGCTCGGAGGTCAGGCGCATCACCGACAGCGAGTTCGGCGACTGGTTTCCGCATCCATCGCCCGATGGAAAACACCTGCTTGTGCTCTCCTATGACGGCGACGTCTTCGATCATCCGCGCGACCTCGATGTGCGGCTGCGGCTGATGGATCCGGACGGCGGCAATGCGCGCGTCCTGTTCGAGCTGTTCGGTGGGCAGGGGACAATCAACGTGCCCAACTGGTCGCCCGATGGCAGGGCGTTCGCCTTCGTGCGGTACGAGCCGGTGCCTTGAGGGGGTAATTTGAGTACGCCTTTCGGTGGTTGTGTCTGAGCCTTGTGCGCAATTATTCCTTTTCCTATTGTTTTCTAAAACAGGGGAACGGGAAATGCCCATTCATCACCGAGTGGCCGTACTGATCGATGCGGAAAATGTTTCGGGAGATTTCGCCAGCCACGTCCTGCGGGAAGCCGGCGCATATGGAGCGACGGTGACGCGCCGCGCCTACGGCGATTTTGCCCAAGGCAGAGGGTCGGGCTGGCTCGCGGTGGCACCGGCCCATGCGGTTGACACCATCCAGGTTTCAAGCCCGTGTAACAGCAAGAATTTCAGCGACATGCGCATGACGATCGATGCGGTGGAACTGATGTTTGCCAACAAGGCCGATGTTTTCTGTCTTGTGTCCTCGGACGGTGATTTCACGCCGCTTGCGATCCACCTGCGTGGAGCCGGGAAGGTCGTGGTCGGCATCGGCGCGAAGCAGGCATCCACAACGTTTCGCCAAAGCTGCGACTTCTTTCATATCGTCGGTCGACCCGCTGCTGTTCCGGTGCCGGTTGCCGCGACGCCGAAACCTCAAGCGAAACTCGAGCAGAAGCCGGCAAAACCGCAGGCATTGTTGCCGCTCTTAAGCAAAGTCTTCAAAACGCTTGTTGCCAACGCGGATTATGGATGGGTCTCACTTCCGAGTCTGGCAGCGGCTTTGCGAGAGGTTGATCCAGACTTCACAGTAAAGTCCTATGGTTCGGCCACCTTGAAAAAGGCGCTTCTGCGAGAACCCTCACTCGAATTGCAGGAGCGTGAAAAAGGGATGTTCGTTCGCGTGAAGCGTGGGATCGCAGTCATTTCCGCGTGACGCGTCATCGCCGCTAGCCTACGTCTCGATCAGAGCGGGCAGACAAGGCGGTCTGTGGCCGCAATCGCATCCAGACGGCCGATGATCTCCTTGATGCGCTGCTTCCGAAGCCGGACATGCCGCCTGGCTAACGCACCCATGCCGCTATGTTGTAGGGCGTGATGACTTCGACGGCCGAGAGGTGTGTTCCTTTCGAATTGGCCAAGGCCCCGCGGCGGCCGATGATCGCACGGAAGGCCGTGCGGACATCGGCTTTCAGATCATGATGCAGAATGAAGTGGATTTGTCCGCTTCGCAGCAGATCGAGATTGTCGGCATCGAGATCATGCGCGACGAAAATGGTGCAGAGCCTGGCGGCCGCAGCAATAGCGGCAAGCACCGCCCGGTTTCCGCCGCCGATCGAATAGACGGCGCTGATGCCGGGATTGGCGGACAGCGCCTCTGCCGCGAGTGCACCGGTTGCTTCGTCTCGGCCAAGCCCTTCGCTGATTTCCACGATGCCGATCGACGGGTAGCGGTCGCGCAAAGTTCGGCGGAAACCGATCTCCCGTTCCTCTTCGCCCCGGAACCGGCTGCTCGACAGCGTCACCAGAACGGTCGCCGGACTTCCAGCGAACCGCTCGCCGATCAGATAGGCGGCGGTCTCTCCGGCGGCCCTGTTGTCCGCCCCGGCATAGGCGGTGCGCGGTGCGTTCGGCAGGTCTGTAACCAGCGTCACGACGGGAATGCCTGACTGTTCGAGCCGGACGACGGCGGCGCTGATATCGGGAACGTCGGGCGCCTTCAGCACGATGCCGTCGGTGCCGCGCAGGCGAATGCGGTCAAGCACCTGGACGATCTCGTGCGGCCGCATCGTCTCGGCAAAATGGAAACGGGACCGGAAGATCGTCGGCAGGAAGGTGAGGCTCTCGCTTTCGAAGGCGTCACGGACCGCGTTGGTGAATCGCTCCGGGGCCTCCATGACGATATCGATGCCGAATTTGCGGCCTTGAACCTCCATGCCGGCCTGCTGCGTTTCCAGTTCGCGGATCGCGGCGCGCACGCGCATTTCGGTCTGCTTGCGAACGCCGTGCCGACCGTTGAGCACCCGATCGACGGTCGCCGTGCTCAAGCCTGCCTGGAAGGCGATATCCTTGACCAGAAACTCATGCGCCATCGTGATTCCGTTCTGATGGTTTTTTGATGGATTTCTGCTCTATATCACAATTCTCCGCCGCGTATAGTCGGCCATCGAACGGCATCCAGCGGGAGGAAAAAGGATGAAGACCGACAATGTCCTGAGGCAGCGCGCCGATCGAGTGTGGCTAACGGAAGCGGCCTGCGACCTGGAGGATTTCCGTGCCGAAGTGGAGAAAACCACCCAACGCGACGACTATCCGCATGCTGCAAGCGTCGAGAAAAACGTGCTGATTTATGACGGTGCCAGCGTTCTGAAGGCGGCGTCGAGCGAGGAGAGACGTCGCGCGGTGCTCGCAGAGATCTGCGAGGCCTTCGCGACCGGGCCGGGCGTCGTCGTTCTGAAGCGGGCTTTCGAGGATACGGCGGTCATCGATGCGGCAAGCGGCATCTTCGACGAGATCATCAACGAGCAGCATCGCACCAATACCGGCGGCGGCGATCATTTTGCCAAGCCTGGCGCCAATGACCGCATCTGGAATTCGTTGGAAAAGCACTGCCTGACGGATCCGGAGAATTTCGCGGCCTATTATGGCAATGCGCTGATTGCGCTTGTCAGCGAAGCCTGGCTTGGACCGAGCTATCAGATGACGGCGCAGGTCAACCGGGTCAATCCGGGCGGCGCGGCGCAATTGGCGCATCGCGACTATCATCTCGGCTTCCAGACATCCGCTGCGATCGAGCAATTTCCGGCTCATGTGCATCGGCTGTCGCCGGTGCTCACCTTGCAGGGTGCGGTTGCCCATTGCGACATGCCGCTCGAAAGCGGGCCGACGCTGTTCCTGCCCTACAGCCAAACCTATGTGCCCGGCTATCTGGCAACGAAACGGCAGGAATTTCGCGACTATTTCGATAGGAACCACGTGCAGCTGCCGCTGTCGAAGGGGGATCTGGTGTTCTTCAACCCGGCGCTCTTCCACGCTGCCGGCACCAATCGTTCGGCCGGCATCAAGCGGGTCGCCAATCTGCTGCAGGTTTCCTCCGCCTTCGGCCGGGCGATGGAGACGGTTAACCGCGAGCGGATGAGTGCAGTGCTCTATCCGGCCCTGAAAGCCATGCTGGCCGATGGCCGTCTATCGGCTGCGCAGGCGGCCAATGCGATCGCGTCCTGCGCGGAAGGCTATTCCTTCCCGACCAATCTGGACCGCGACCCGCCGCTCGGCGGTCTGGCACCGAAGACGCAGGCGCAGTTGATGCATGAGGCGCTGTCCGGCGGGTGGGAGGCGGAGACCTTCGCTGCCGCGCTTGCAGCACAGGCGCAGAAGAAGCTGAGCTGATGCCAAACTCGCCAAATATTTCAAACTTTCGTCCGGTTCCGGGCGGACGTTTTTCCGGTCATGGATATCAAAAAATGGAGGAACGGAATGAGCAAGGATTATGGGCAGCTCGACGGCAAGATTGCCATCGTGACCGGTGGCACGCAGGGGCTCGGGGCGACGATTGCGGCGCTGTTTGCCGAGCGGGGAGCTGCAGGCATCGTCATCTGTGGGCGCAATGCCGCGAAAGGCGAGGCCAAGGCGGCCGAGATCGGTAAGGCGACGGGTACCAAACTGGTGTACGTACAGGCCGATCTCGGAAAGGTGGAGGATGCTCGCAAGGTGGTCGCCGCCTGTGACGCGCAGTTCGGCCGTGTCGACGCACTGGTGAATGCGGCTGCGATTACCGACCGCGGCACCATCCTCGATACAAGCCCGGAACTGTTCGACCGCATGTTCGCCGTCAACGTGCGTGCGCCGTTCTTCCTGATGCAGGAGACGATCAAGATCATGCGGCGGGAAAAGATCGAGGGAACGATCGTCAATATCGGTTCGATGTCGGCCAAGGCCGGCCAGCCCTTCATTTCCGCCTATTGCGCTTCCAAGGGGGCGCTGGAAACGCTGACCAAGAACACCGCCTATGCGGTGCTGCGTAACCGCATCCGCGTCAATGGCCTCAACATCGGCTGGATGGCGTCGGAAGGCGAGGATCGCATCCAGCGCGAGTTTCACGGGGCTGCCAGCGACTGGCTTGAAAAGGCGGCCGCAAGCCAGCCTTTCGGCCGTCTGGTCGATCCTGCCGAAGTGGCGCGGGCCTGTGCCTATCTGTCGTCGGCCGAATCCGGCCTGATGACCGGATCGGTCATCTGCTTCGACCAGTCGATCTGGGGCGCCTATGATGGTTCGCCGCATCCGATTGCCGCCTTGTAAAGAGAACAGGCGGGGCCGCTTGCATTCGGCGGCCCACTATGCCTTTATCGGTTTGGTTCAGGTGCCTGCGAAAGCGGGAGAATCGGGAATCCGGTGAAAGTCCGGGACGTGCCCAACGCTGTGACGGGGACGGCTCTGCTATAATGAATTTCTGATTATTTTCAGAATTCTGCCACTGAATCCTCATGTGATTTGGGAAGGCGGCAAGGCCGGTCGATCCGCAGTCAGAAGACCGGCCTGACGAGATAGACCAGCCCCGCGCGGACGGCGGGAGGTTTCGCATTGTTGGGGATCAAACGATGCAAACGGAACCGCAAGACCGCCTTGTCAGGGCGGAGGCATTTTCATCGGACGAGCGCGCCGCCGTCTACCGCGCCATCGAGACCCGCCGCGACGTGCGGGATCAGTTCCTGCCGACGCCGTTGCCGGATGACGTGATCGCTCGGCTGCTTGCCGCGGCCCACAGCGCGCCATCAGTCGGCTTCATGCAGCCATGGAACTTCATTGTCGTGCGCGATGAAGACAGGCGCCGGAAGGTGTTTGAAGCCTTTCGGCGGGCCAATGAGGAGGCGGCGCTGATGTTCGAGGGGGCCGCGCGCGATACCTATCGTTCACTCAAGCTCGAGGGTATCCGTAAGGCGCCGGTGAGTGTCTGCATCACCTGCGACCCGACCCGTGCCGGAAAGGTCGTTCTCGGCCGGACACATAATCCGCGCATGGATGCGTTTTCGACGGTCTGCGCGGTGCAGAACCTTTGGCTTGCCGCGCGGGCCGAAGGCGTCGGTGTCGGCTGGGTCAGCATTTTCCATGAGCGCGACATCAAGGCAGTTCTCGGCATACCAGATCACATCGAGATCATTGCCTGGCTTTGCCTCGGCTATGTCGATCAGCTCTACGCGGAACCCGAACTGGCGATCAAGGGCTGGCGGCAGCGTCTGCCGCTCGACGAGCTGGTCTTTGCCGACGCCTGGGGGATCAAACCGGGCGAGTGATCAGTTGGGCTGCTGCGGCTGGTATCCCGGGCCGGCCGGATGCATCAGGTCGATCGACGATTCCTGAGAGGGCAGGAAGCGCGGTCCGACAACGCGTACCTTGCTGTTCTGCGGGTCATAGGGGCGGTCCTCAACCAAAGCTCTTGCCTGCGTCGTGCCAGCCTTGCGGGTTCGGATTTCAAGAACGCCGCTGCTGTCTGCCGGCATGCTCTGGTTCGTCGCGGTCTGACGGGCGGGCGTACAACCGCACCGACCGGGCTGAGCGAGGTCACGCGTCTTATAGGCGAAGGCCGTCGGCAGTTCGATATAGGGCTCGCCGGTGGACGCCGAGACCATCTGATCAGTCTCTTCAGTCGCAAACGCATGGTAATACAGCGCCGTTTCCGCACCTGGGCATCGGCGCTGGCAAGCCTCGGCATCGCGCTGGAAATCCGCGGGTGTGGCGCTCGACGAGATCGGGAAGAAAGCGCCGTCGCAGGTGCGAACGCATAGCGTCCGCAGGCTGCCGCCATTGTCAGCGTTCAGCCGGGTGAAATCGGAGACATCGGCACCGCCGCGCAAGGCCGGGTCGTTTTCGCCGATCGGCGGCAGGTCTCTGAGAATGTTACGGTGGATTTCGGGCTCTTCCGCCGCTGCCCTCAGGATTTCATCCTGTTCCTCGGCGCAGCGATTGACATCGAGGGCTGCCATGATCCGGCGGCGACTGATGTCGACGTCGCCACCTGCAGCAAGGTGGCGGCGAGCCTTCAGCGTTTCGAGATCGCTCTCCAGCCGAGCGATCATCTTGCCCAGACTTGCGCAGTCGTCGGCATTCGGGTTGCCGACGATGACTACGCTGCCAGAATTGCATCCGAGACGCCGCCTGTCGCCGCGCGCCTTGCGCAGGTCGAGATTCTGCCGTGAAATGGCGCCGATATAATCGCGCACATTCGCGTTGGAGGCGACGATCTTCGGGAGGTTCGACAGGCGCGCATTCAGCCGGTCACAGACAGCCGAGGCGTCGGCTGTGGCCGTCATGACCATAAGAAGCGGAGCAATAAGCACCGCGAAGCGGACTGAACGGAAAATCACTGCATTTCTCGTTTGAGCGAACCGGCAATCTAGCGGGTGCGGCGGCCCGCACCTCAAAGCCATGCGCCATCATACCGCCATTCGAACGAGGTGCAACGCAGTCTGATTGCCAGCGTTAACGCAATGCCCGGAATTCCGCTATCTGGCCGGAGAGCCGCGATCGCGGCCCTCCAGGAGTGTGTTGTCTATGTCATGCCGCCCGCGCTGTCTCAAGCGACATCGGCGTTTCCAGAACCGGCCCGCCGATTTCGGCAACGGCTTTCATCCTCTCCAGCAGGTCGGTCGTCACCTCCCAGGCGACGGCGACCGCATAGACGGAGCCGATGCGCTGCGGTTCACCGATCCGCTCGCCGGGGCAACCCATGCGGCGGAACATCCGCTCGAGGAAGACATCCGTCACGGTGACGATGTGGCTGAGGCCGGAGGACAGTCCGAGTTCGCCGACGCCGCACATCAGTTCCGCGGCGGCGATCGTCACCTGATTGGAACCGCGATCCTGCGAAATCTCCGGGTCGATGCAGAAACGGCTGGATTCCCATATGGAGGCGCTGCGGACCTCAGGATTGTCGCCGAGCAGGATCGGGAAAGTGTCGTCGAGCATGTTTGGCCCAAGTGTCGGAAGCAGCCGCAGCGCACCGCGCAGGCGGCCGGTCTGGTCCGAGTAAGACAGGACGTAGAGCGGGTTGGCGTCATCATAGTGGTCGATCTCCCAATCGCCGTGCACCGACACGTCCCATTTCAGCAGATCATGGAAAACGCGCTTGCGCAGCCTGAACATGGCGTCAATATCCTGGGGGTATTGTTTGCGGCTGTTGCGGTTAAAAATCCTGATCATTTTTTTGCTCCTGTGATCGCCAATGCGAGGAGCAAATGCTGTCAGTGATCGGCGGCCGGCAAAACTGTCGGTAGTGACAGGTTTCGAATGCACGCTGATATGTGGTGAAATGCAGTGCGTCCTTTCGGACGCACTGAGTTGGCGATTGCGGGACCAGAAATGGGTTGCAGGCGGCGTGGGATGAGGCCGCTTCGCGCAGTCAGAAAGTCGGGATAAGGTCGCGCCGGACGGCCTGGGCGACAGCCTGCGTGTTGGAGACGACGTTCAGCTTGCGGCGGGCATTGGTCATGAAGAAGCGGACTGTCCGCTCGGAGATGCCGAGGATGGTGCCGATTTCCCAGTAGCTCTTGCCGGCCGCTGCCCAGCCGAGCACTTCGGTCTCCCGATGGGTCAGTGTTTCGTTACCATGCTCCGAAAGGTGGATCCTGTCGTCGTTTTCCAGGAGAGAAGCATGAAAAAGATTGGCGAGCAGCTGGAAATCACGCAGATGGCAGCGCCGGTAGGCTGGCCAATCTTCAGCGGGGACATCGGCATGAATCGCTAAAAAGGCGAGGCGGCGTGTCGGTGTCGCGAGCGGCAGGGTCACTCCATCGACACCAAGCCCGAGTTGCGCCGCTGCGGCAAAGAGCGGCTCGCTTTCGGGGTGAAGCGCGCGGGCGGTTGCCCAGTCCACCGGCCTGACGCCACCCATGATCGAGCGAAGGACCGGGTCGATCCGCGGAAATCCTTCATCAATATAGGTTCTGGCTATACTGGCGTTGAAGGTATGGTGGAGCCTGTGTACGACGAAGCCCGATGTTAATATATCAACATCGGCGTAAAGTAGATTTGCAATACTGAAAGTGCTGCGCATCAGGGCGAAAAACCGTTTTGCTTCAACGAGTTTCTCGTTTTCCATAATGTCCAGCAGGTCAAAGAACGCCTGTTGGTCAGTCATGTTGCAAATACCCTGTTATTTAAAGGTATTTTACCATGATAACTGTTTTCGCTCTTTGTCTAGTGCAATCTTTGGTTAATGTTAAGTTTCCAAATATTTCAATTAAAAGTAGTACTTTTGAGCAGATTTATTGTATCGATTGAGCCGGTTCCGGTCCGGCTCAGTCGATCTGCCTCACGCCGGATGCGAGGCTTCCACCACAGCGAGTGCCGCCATATTGACGACACCGCGCGAGGTGACGGACGGCGACAGGATGTGGGCGGGCAGGGCGGTACCAAGAAGGATCGGGCCGACATGCAGGCTGTCGGTCATGGTCTTGACGACGCCGAGCGTGATATTGGCCGCATCGAGATTGGGAAAGACAAGCAGGTTGGCTTCTCCGGTCAGCGTGCTGTTGGGCATGACACGTTTGCGCAGAATTTCCGAAATCGCGGAATCGCCGTGCATTTCGCCATCGACCTCGAGATCCGGCGCCAGTTCATGCACGATCTGCATCGCCTTGCGCATCTTGGACGCGCTGTCTGAATCCCGTGATCCGAAATTCGAATGCGAAACGAGGGCGGCGCGCGGCGTGATGCCGAAGCGGCGGATTTCCTGGGCGGCCATGATCGTCTTCTGGGCGATCTCCTCCGCCGTCGGATCGAAGGTCACGTAAGTATCGGTCAGGAAGGTGGTGCCGCGCTGCGAGATCAACAGGCTGAGCGCCGAGAAATCGAGCACGCCTTCGCGCTTGCCGATGATCTGTGAAACGGCGCGCAGATGGGTGCTGTAGCGGCCTTCGACACCGCAGATCAGCGCGTCGGCTTCACCACGCCGGACGGCGAGGGCGCCGATGACGGTCTGGTTGGTTCTGACGATCGTGCGAGCCGCTTCCGGAATGACGCCAAGGCGGCCGACCAGCGAGAAATACTCATCGACATAGTCACGGAATCGCGGATCGCCTTCCGGATTGACCACCTCGAAGTCGGTGTCCGGGCGGATACGCAGACCGTAGCGCTTCAGGCGCGTCTCGATGATCTGCGGGCGGCCAATCAGGATCGGGCGGGCCGTGTCTTCTTCCAGGAGCACCTGGGCTGCGCGCAGCACACGCTCATCCTCACCTTCGGAGAAGATCACCCGGTTCTTCTGGGCGTTCTTGGCTGCGGCGAAGATCGGCTTCATGATGAAGCCGGACCGGAAGACGAAGCGGTTGAGCTGATCGAGATAGGCGTCGAAATCGGTGATCGGCCGGTTGGCAACGCCGCTTTCGGCGGCAGCCTTGGCGACAGCCGGCGCGATGCGCAGGATCAGACGCTGGTCGAAGGGCGAGGGAATGAGGTAGTCCGGGCCGAAGACCGGCGTTTCGCCGGAATAGGCGCGCGCGGCGACATCTGACGGCTCTTCTCGGGCAAGGGCTGCGATGGCCCGCACCGCGGCCATCTTCATTTCCTCGTTGATCGTGCGGGCGCCGCAATCGAGCGCGCCGCGGAAGATGTACGGGAAACACAGGACGTTATTGACCTGGTTCGGGAAGTCCGATCGTCCGGTGCAGATCATTGCGTCGGGCCGAGCGGCACGGGCAACTTCCGGCATGATCTCCGGATTGGGGTTGGCAAGCGCCATGATGAGTGGTTTTTCGGCCATCTGCACCAGCAGTTCCGGCTTCAGAACGCCGGCTGCGGACAGGCCGAGGAAGACGTCGGCACCGGCGATGCTGTCAGCGAGGACACGGTTGGCGCTGTCCTGCGCATAGACCGACTTCCACTGGTCCATCAGCACTTCGCGGCCGACATAGACGAGGCCTTCGAGATCGTGCACCCAGATGTTTTCGCGCCGGGCGCCGAGCGTAACGAGGAGATTGAGGCAGGCAAGGGCTGCCGCCCCTGCGCCGGACGTGACGATCTTTGCCTTGGCGATATCCTTGCCGGCGAGTTCGAGGCCGTTGAGAATGGCCGCGGCGACGATGATTGCTGTACCATGCTGGTCATCGTGGAAGACCGGGATATCCATCTTGTCGCGGAGCTGGCGCTCGACCTCGAAGCATTCCGGCGCCTTGATATCCTCAAGGTTTATGCCACCGAAGGTAGGCTCCAGCGCTGCGACGACATTGACCATCTGATCGATCTCGGGCGCGGCGATCTCAATATCGAACACATCGATGCCGGCGAATTTCTTGAACAGGACGGCCTTGCCTTCCATGACGGGCTTGGAAGCGAGCGGGCCGATATTGCCAAGGCCGAGGACCGCCGAACCGTTGGAAACGACGGCGACCAGATTGGCACGGGCCGTGTAATCGGCGGCAGTCGACGGATCGTCGCGGATGGCAAGGCAGGGGGCTGCGACGCCCGGTGAATAGGCGAGCGCCAGGTCGCGCTGGTTGCCGAGCGGCTTGGTCGGCTGGATTTCAAGCTTGCCGGGACGCGGATAGCGATGGAAGAACAGCGCCTGTTCGTCGAGATCGCCGCTTGCTGGAACCGTCGGGGTCTTGGCTTTGTCGCCGGTGCTCATATTCGTGAATCCTTCCCTTTGCGTCGCGGCTCTTTTTGCACGAAACGGACGCCCCGTACAGTTTTGAACGACCTGATTGCCCTTGGTTTTCCGCAACCGCAAAATGGCCGATCCACATACTGTCATTTTCCTGAAACAAGAGTCTGTTTTTGACAGGGGTAAGAGAGGCCCGAAAGATCCGCGAGGCAACATGACCGCGAAAGAACAAGACCCAGCCATTCGCCGTTTCAGGACCCTGTTCATTTCCGATGTGCATCTGGGATCGAAAGCGGCCAAGACCGACTATCTTCTGGATTTCCTGCGTGTCACCGAGGCCGAGACGATCATCCTGGTCGGCGACATCGTCGATGGCTGGCGGTTGAAACGCAGCTGGTATTGGCCGCAGGCATGCAACGACGTCGTCCAGAAGCTGTTGCGCAAAGCCCGCAAGGGCAGCCGCATCATCTACATTCCCGGCAATCACGACGAATTCCTGCGCGATTTCCCCGGCGTGCATTTCGGCGGCATCGAGGTTGCCCAACGGCATATCCACGAGGGAGCCGATGGAAAGACATATCTGGTGCTGCATGGCGATGAATTCGATGTCGTGGTGCGCAACGCGCGGCTGCTCGCCTATCTCGGTGACTGGGCCTATGACATGGCGATCCTCATCAATATCGGGCTGTCGGCCGTCCGCCGCCGCGTTGGTCTGCCCTACTGGTCGTTTTCGGCCTGGGCGAAACTGCAAGTCAAGCATGCGGTCAATTTCATCGGCGAGTTCCAGCGGGTGGTCGCCGACGAGGCGCGGCGGGAAAATGCCGATGGCGTCATCTGTGGTCACATCCATCATGCGGTGATGGAGGATGTCGGCGGCGTCCGCTATATCAACACCGGCGACTGGGTCGAAAGCTGCACGGCGATCGCCGAGCATCATGACGGCACGATGGAGCTGATCACCTGGCGTGAATTGAGCGGCGTTCCTGCCGTTCGCGAGGATACGACCGAGATCGAGGCGATGATGGCGCGGGCTCTTTCGCAACAGGCGGCATAAAAACAGCCGCGCAACGACTGTAGGGAAATCTAGCTTCTAGCGCCGCTTGGTGGCGCTGTGATAAGTCATGGACGCATTCATCAGGTCCTTCCATGATTCCCTCGTCTCCGCCTCGTTATCACGAGGATGCGCCGGCTTATTTCGTGCCGCGCATCGCCTTGCTCTTCTGTGCGCCATTGATCGTCAACGGTTTTGCCATGCCGTATTTTCCGGTGTGGCTCAGCACGCTTTCCCTCAGCGATGCCGAGATCGGCATCATTCTGGCGTTGCCGATGTTCGTGCGCGTTATCACGGCACCGCTGGTCGGGCTTCTGGCCGACAGGATCGGTGAGCGGGCCAGCGTGCTCATCTGGTCGGCGGTGCTGTCGCTGCTGACGGCGCTGGCGCTGTTCGTTTCCCATAGTTTCTGGTTCGTGCTGATCATCTACGCGCTGCAGGGCGGCGCCTATTCGCCCTACCTGCCGATCGTCGAGGCCGTCGCCCTGACCGGCGTGCGACGCTGGGGGTTCGACTACGCGAGCATGCGCCTGTGGGGTTCCGTCGCCTTCATCGGTGCGACGATGTTCGGGGGCGTCATGATCGGTGTCTATGGCGGCGCAATGGTGGTGCCCGCCATGGCCGGCGGCTTCCTGCTGATGATCCTGTCGACCTTCATTGCGCCCCGTGTCGGCCGCCCGCGGCGACCATCCACGCTGACGACGCTGACCGAACCGCCGCCCAAAGCCTTGCGCAAACTCGACCTGCAATTGCTTCTGATCGGGGTCACTTTGGTCAACAGCAGCCACGCGATGCTGTTTGCCTTCTCGGCGATCTACTGGCAGCACATCGGCTTCAGCGGCACGCAGATTGGTCTGTTATGGAGCGCCGGCGTCGCGGCCGAAGTCGTGATGTTTGCCTGCGCCAAGACGATCATCCGGCGTTTCAGCCTGTGGACGATGATCTTTGCCGGATGTGGCCTTGCCGTCGTGCGCTGGATCATCTTTCCGATGGAACTTGGTTTCTCCGGCTATTTCGTCCTGCAGTGTTTTCACGCCTTCACCTATGCGATCATGCATACGGGCATGCAGAACATGCTGGTCCAGCGGGTGTCCGAAGAGCAGGAGGCGTCCGCGCAGGGGCTGTATTTCTTCTATACCGGCGTATTCTCGGCGACCTTCACGTTTGCGTCGGGCTATTTCTATACCTGGTTCGGGGTCCACGGTTTCTATTCGATGTCCGTCGTGGCGCTGATCGGCTGCAGCTCGGCCTTGACCGCCTGGTATCTTCAGCCCCAGAGAGCGGGAATAGGTGGAAGGACCAGCGAGGCCTCATAGCGCAGGCCGGGCTCGCGGTCGCGGGCGAGAAGCAACGGTCCGTCGAGGTCTACGAATTCGGCGCCTTGCGCCAGAAGAATAGCCGGTGCCATGCCGAGCGAGGTACCGACCATGCAGCCGACCATGATCTTGAGGTTCAAGACACGCGCCGCATCGCGCATGCGCAGCGCTTCCGTCAGCCCGCCCGTCTTGTCAAGCTTGATATTTACGGCATCGTAGAGCCCGACGAGCTTCGGCAAGTCTTCGGTCTTGTGTACGCTTTCGTCGGCGCAGACCGGAACGGGACGGGATACGGACGCCAGCAGGCCGTCATGCCCTGCGGGAAGCGGTTGTTCGATGAGAGTGACGCCCGCTTTGGCGCAGACGGCGAAATGATGGGTGAGATTTGCCTCCGTCCAGCCCTCATTGGCATCGAGAATGATGGCGCAGTCCGGTGCCGCGGCACGCACCGCTCGAATGCGGGAAGCATCGTCAGCGGTGCCGATCTTGACCTTGAGCAGTGCCCGGTGTGCGTAGTGCGCGGCTTGGCTTGCCATGGCCTCCGGTTCGCCGAGCGAGATCGTATACGCCGTCGTCAGCGGCTGCGGTTCCCCGAGATTTGCTATAGCGAAGACGTGCTTGCCCGATGTTTTTGCTTCGAGATCCCAGAGCGCGCAGTCGACGGCGTTGCGTGCCGCACCGGCCTTCATCGCGCTGAGCAAGTCGTTGCGGCCAAGACCCGCCTCGATTTTCGGGCGGATCACTTCGATTTCGGCCATCACGCTGTCGACGGTCTCGTCGTAGCGACCATAGGGCACGCATTCGCCGATGCCGGCAAAGCCGCCTTCAGCGATGCGGCAGGTCACGACGGAGGCTGTCGTCTTGCTGCCGCGAGAAATCGTGAAGCTGCCGGCGATCGGAAAATGTTCAATGGCGGTCTCGAGCGAACGTGTCATCGGTGTCTCCTGTGACATCCATATCGCAGCGGCCAACCGTTTGTTTCAGAAATGTTTCAATCGGTGACAGATGAGGCTCGAGCGGTTATGAGTCGCTGACCTTTTTATCAAATGCAGCTATCTCCGGAAGACAAGAACAGACGTGACGCCTTCGCAAACGAAAACCGACGCCGACGTGCAGCTCGACGAGGCTGGCAAGACCGGAACCCGGATCTACCGGTTTAGCGGTGATTGGCGCAGCGCGACTGTACACACGATCACGCAGCGACTGGGCGAGCTGTCATCAGAGGATGGCAGACCAGCCGAGTTCGACCTTAGCCGTGTCACGGCCATGGACACAGCGGGCGCATGGCTCATCCGCCGCCTGATGACGCGCGTGGGCGGTCAGGTCAAGCTGACTGGCGACAAGCCGCGCTATGTCGAGCTTCTCGGCGCCTTGCCAGAGGAATTGCCCGAGCCGACCGAGGATAACGCGGGCCGCGGCTCCCGCTTTACCCGGTTCTTCGCGCCTGTCGGTGAGGCTGTGATGTCAGCCTGGGAAGACACGGTTGCGGCGATGTTCATTCTCGGCTCCGCGGTTCGGGGCGCGCAACTGAAGCTTGGACGCCACAGCGGCCTTTCGCCGGCCGCGATCGTCAACCAGATCGATCGCATGGGCGTTCAGGCCGTGCCGATCATCACGCTGATGTCCTTCCTGATCGGGGCGATCATCGCTCAGCAGGGTGCTTTCCAGCTGCGCTATTTCGGCGCTGAACTTTTCGTCGTTGATCTGGTCGGTATCCTGCAACTGCGCGAAATCGGTGTGCTGTTGACAGCAATCATGATCGCCGGCCGGTCCGGCAGCGCCATCACCGCCGAAATCGGCTCGATGAAGATGCGTGAAGAGATAGACGCGCTCAAGGTGATGGGGCTAAGCCCGATCGGCGTGCTGGTATTTCCGCGGCTCGTTGCGCTTACGGTGGCGCTGCCGCTTTTGACCATCATCGCCAACTTTGCCGCACTGACGGGCGCAGCCGTCGTCGCCTGGAGTTATTCCGGCATCACCTTTGCGACCTTCCTCGCCCGGCTGCAGGAGGCGATCGATTTTTCCTCCGTGCTGGCCGGTATGATCAAGGCGCCCTTCATGGCGCTGATCATCGGCGTCGTCGCCGCGGTGGAAGGCCTGAAAGTCGGCGGCAGTGCCGAATCGCTCGGCAGGCACGTCACGCAATCGGTGGTGAAGTCGATCTTCGTGGTCATCCTTGTCGACGGCTTGTTTGCGATGTTTTACGCGTCGATCGATTTCTGATGGAAGAGGCTTTTACGGTGGAACCGACAGATGATGATACGGCGGGCCGCACAAACGGCGCGGAGACCGTTCTGGCCGTCCGAGATCTGACTGTCGGCTTCGGCGCCAACATCGTGCTCGACAAGCTCAATCTTGACATCTATCGCGGCGAAATCCTCGGTTTCGTAGGCGCTTCGGGCACCGGCAAATCGGTGCTGATGCGCACGGTGCTGCGTCTGCTCCCGCGCCGCTCCGGCTCGATCAAGATCCTCGGTGTCGAATATGACGAGGTCAGCGAAGAGGAGCGCATGAAACTCGATATGCGCCTCGGTGTTCTCTTTCAGCATGGTGCCCTGTTTTCCTCGCTGACCGTGCTGGAAAATATCCAGGTGCCGATGCGGGAATATCTGAACCTGCCGCAGGACCTGATGGACGAACTGGCGCGGTTGAAAATCGACATGGTAGGCCTGGCGCCAGAGGCGGCGGACAAGTTTCCCTCCGAGCTCTCCGGCGGCATGATCAAACGCGCGGCGCTTGCCCGCGCGCTCGCGCTCGACCCCGACCTGGTTTTCCTCGATGAGCCGACCTCAGGGCTCGATCCGATCGGCGCTGCGGAGTTCGACAACCTGATTGCCAAACTGCGCGACACCCTGGGTTTGACGGTGTATATGGTGACTCACGATCTCGACAGCCTGTTTTCGGTCTGCGACCGGATCGCGGTACTGGGGCAGAAGCGGGTCCTGGTCGAGGGCACGATCGAGGACATGCTCGCCTGTGAGGACGATTGGGTGAAGTCCTATTTCCGGGGCAAACGTGCACGCTCAATTGTCCGTGACGACAAAAGGGCATCCTGACCGCGCCATGATTTTGATTGAAGCAAGGAACCGCGTGCGCGGCTTCCCTGAAGGACACCGGTAGCAATGGAAACAAAAGCCAATTACGCCATCGTCGGTTTTTTCACCGTCATGGTCATCTTCGCGGCCTTCGGCTTCGTCTACTGGATGTCGCAATATGGCCGCAGCGGCCAGATGGTGGAACTGGTGATCAGCATTCCGGGCTCGGCCAATGGGTTGAGCGTCGGCTCTCCCGTGCGGTTCAACGGTATTCCCGTCGGTTCGGTCCGCAGCTTGGCAATCAATGCCAACGACCCCCGCTTTTCCGTCGCCGTAACCGAGGTCTCCGCCGAGGCGCCCGTTCTCAAATCGACGACCGCAACGCTTGAAATCCAGGGGCTGACCGGTGCTGCCTATATTGAGCTCAGCGGCGGCAACAGGGGCGAGGAAAACATCCTGAAGAAGGCGCTCGAGGAGGGCAAGCCGGCGCAGCTGCAGGCCGATCAGTCCAGCGTCACGAGCCTTCTCGCAACTGCCGACAAGATCATGGATCGGGCGAACAATGCGATCGGCGATATTCAGGGGTTCGTCAAGGATGTCCGCGGTCCGCTGACCAGCACGATCTCCAATGCTGACCGCTTCACCCGAGCCCTGGCTGACAACTCGGAAGGTATCGACGAGTTCCTGAAGAGCGTCAGCGCCCTCTCGACCTCGATTACGGCGGCAGCCGGCAAGCTCGATTCGACGCTGACGTCAGCCGAAGCGCTGGTGAGATCCGTCGATACGAAGAAGGTTGATCACATCATCAGCGATGTCGAGAAGATGAGCAATGAGCTGAGCGCGGCATCCAGCAGCGTGGCCGACACCATAGCCAGCTTCAAGAAGACGGCCGAGACCTATCAGCGGTTTGGCGAGAATGCGACCGCGACGCTTAGCCGTGTCGATACCCTGATTGCAGCCGTCGACAGCCAGAAGGTGACCGGCGTCGTCAATGATGTGTCAGCGGCAAGCGCTGACGCACGCAAGACTGCCGCTTCCATCAGCGAACTGGCAGATCGGATCAGGGGCCGTCAGACCGATATAGACCAGACGATTACCGACGTTACCCAGCTGGCCAACAAGCTGAATGCCGCATCGAGCCGCGTCGATGGTATTCTGGTCAAGATCGACGGCTTCCTCGGCGATGCCGACGCGCCTTCCTTATCGGCCGATGCCCGTGCAACGCTCGCCTCCTTCCGCAAGATGGTCGACAATCTGAACGCGCAAATCGCACCGATCGCTGACAATTGGAAACGGTTCTCCGGCTCGGGGCTGCGGGACGTCGAGACGCTGGTTGGCGAGACGCGGCGGGCGATCCAAAACCTCGACACGACAATCTCGACTTTCGATAGGAATCCGCAACGACTGTTGTTCGGAGGCGAGACCGTCAAGCAGTATGACGGCCGCACACGCCGCTAAGCCCAGTTCTGTTTCTTGTTCGATATTTCCCGCTGATTTAGCGCGCGAATCGCGTATGGCTGCCCAAGCGTCAATTGTGCGTGGCAAGGCTGCAAGCCCTGTCGGAATTTTGCCGTGTCTGGGTAGGCTTGGCAGCTTTTTGGCTTGTTTTGACTAGATGAGCGTTTAAGTTGCTGCTGATTGGCGAGGGATAGTGTTTGAAATGAATTTTCCCGGTGTTTCGTGTGATCGAAAGGCAGGATTGCTCCGGGCCTGCATTCTTCTTTCCCTGACGGCCGCAATGTCGGCCTGCGCCAGCAAGGCCGCCAATGACACCTATAGTCTTTCCACCGCGCCAGTCATCAAGGCACCATCGTCCACCGCCAAGCAAATCCTCGTTCCCGATCCGACCGCACTGAAGGCGCTCGACAGCGATCAAGTCGTCATCCGGCTATCCAACTCGGAAATCCAGTTTCTGGCAAAATCCCAATGGAGTGACCGCCTGCCGAAGATGGTGCAGGCGAAACTGGTGCAAACTTTCGAAAATACCGGCAAGGTCGCTGGCGTCGGCAAGCCGGGCGAGGGGCTCGCGATCGACTATCAGGTGATCACGAACATCCGCGCGTTTGAAATCGCGACGCAAGGCGCCGACACGGCGGTCGTCGAGATTTTCGCCAAGATTCTCAATGATCGCAACGGCACGGTCATTGCGCAGAAAGCATTTAAAGCAACGCTGCCCGTGAGTGGTAGTGGAAACCCGGCCTTTGTCGCCGCGCTCGATGGGGCCTTTGCGCAGGTGGCTGCTGATATCGTTGCCTGGACGCTGACGACGATCTGATCAGGCGACCGCAATTCTGTTGACGATTTCAGCGACCCCTTCGACCGTCCTTGCGGCCTCTTCGGCCCTTTCAACCTCTTCGATCGTCGAAACGGTACCGGTCAACAGGATCGTGTTTCCCTTGGAGACCACCGAGACATCCGAGGCATCGAGCCCGGAAACCGTTGCCAGGCAATTGGCGACGCGCGTCTCCAGGTCCGCCTGGTCCTGCGGAAAGAATTCTTCCGGTGTCTTGCCGTAAAATGTACGCTCCTTGAAGATCATGGCTTCAGGTCTCCACTCTCGGTTCACGCACAGAACAACGCACATGCCGGGCTTTTGTTCGGCCCTGTTCCATTCGAAACAGCGCAGATAAGGGCTTCGTGAGATTGTTGGGTCACTGGATGAGACGACCTCATCAGCAACCGACAGAGGAGAAAAGCATGCGCAAGTTCATCATTTCCGCCACCGTCGCTGCAATCGCAGCTATCTCGTTTGCAGCTCCGTCGTACGCCGGCGGTTATGGTCACCACCACGGTCATCATCGCCATCACGGCTACTATCATGGCGGTTTCTCGATCGGCTTCTATGACGGCGGCTATTACGGCGGCTACTATGAACCGTCCTGCTACATCAAGAAGGTGAAGCGCTGGGACCGCTGGGGCAACCTGCGCATCAAGCGGATCCAGATCTGCGACTAATGCGCAGGCGTTCCTCTCAACGAAAAAATCCGACCGTTTGCGCGGCCGGGTTTTTCGTTGGGATAACAGGACATATGTCAGGGCCAGCGCACCACCGGTGGCAGCGAAGACAGGATCGATTCGACATTGCCGCCTGTCTTCAGGCCGAAGATCGTTCCCCGGTCGTAAAGTAGGTTGAATTCGACATAGCGACCGCGGCGCAGCAGTTGCTCGTCGCGATCCTCCTCCGTCCATGGCTTGTTGAAGTTTGTCCGCACGATCTTCGGGTAGATCAGGCTGAAGGCCTTGCCGACGTCCTGGGTGAAGGCGAAGTCGGCATCCCAGCCGCCTTTCTCCTCATCCGAATGCAGCCAGTCATAGAAGATGCCGCCGATGCCGCGCGGTTCGTTGCGGTGCTTCAGAAAGAAATAGTCGTCGCACCATTGTTTGAAGCGGGGATAGTCGGCAACCGGATGGCGCTTGCAGGCGATTTCCATGCCCTTGTGAAACAGCATCGTGTCCGGATCGGTCTGCGTCCGGCGGCGGTCGAGCACCGGTGTAAGGTCGGAGCCGCCGCCGAACCAGTGGCTGGTGGTGACGACCATGCGGGTGTTCATATGGACGGCGGGGACATTCGGGTTCACCGGATGGGCAATCAGCGAGATGCCTGAAGCCCAGAACCGCGGATCTTCGTTCGCGCCGGGTATCTGGCTGCGGAATTCCGGCGAGAATTCGCCGTGCACGGTCGAGGTATGGACGCCGACCTTTTCGAAGACGCGGCCTTCCATCATCGACATGCGGCCGCCACCTCCAGCGCCTTCGTCCCGGAGCCAATCCTTGCCGACGAAGCGGCCGGGTTCGCGATCGGACAACGGACCGGTGAGTTCGTCCTCGATGGTTTCGAATGCCACGCAGATCGTGTCGCGCAGGCTTTCGAACCAGGCCTTCGCCGTTGCCTTCTTGTCCTCGATATCCGCTGGCAGTCCCTGCGGCAGGTCCGCTCGTTCCATAGAAATCATCCTGTCTGGCGGGGGATGGGAGTTGCGAAACCCGCCGATATATAGCGATTCTGGAAAGATCATATTTCTGCCACGCTTGGCAACGGCGCCAGGAGTCTTAGGTCAGTCTGCCGCAGGGCAGGCGGCTGAAATTCAGACTCGCAAAATCAGGACGATCTCCCTATCTTTGTTTCAGAAGGCTCGACTGGCGAAAGGTGAGCTTCATGGCGAAAATTCCCGCAGGGCCGCCGCTCGAAGGTTTGCGGAGACAGATTGCCCGGCATCGCAGCGGCAACCCGCAGCGAAGCGATGGCCTGTTTGTGCGTGAGACGTTCCGCCTTGATCGGATGCATGCGCGGCAAAAGGCGCAGGAATGGTTCGACAAATGGCCCAAGGCTGCGTATTGGACCGAGGTCGAAAGCTGGCGGCAGCTCGAAGGCGATGAAATCGAGTTCACGATGCGGCGCCTGCCAAGCGCGGATTGATTGCAGGCCGGCTGGCCTTTCTACCGGTTAAGCGCATAGTCGGCGCGATCCTTTCCCGCCCGATTCGGGCCGTTCCCAAAGCTTTCGCTATGCCTTTTCCGTGCTCGTCCATCACGCGCTCCGTTGTCATTCTTTCGATCACCCAGATCATCGGCTGGGGCGCGTTGTTCATGTCGATCTCGGTGACCGGTGAGGCGATGGCCGCGGACCTTGGCCTCAGCCGCGCAACGATCTTTCTCGGGCCGACGTTGATGCTCGTCATGATGGCGGTCTGCTCGCCGCCGATTGCTGGGCTTTATCGGCGGTATGGCGCCCGGCTGGTGCTGGCGGCGGGCTCGCTTCTTGCCGTTCCGGGGCTCTGGCTGCTGGCGGTTGCCGGCGGCCCCATCGGCTATTTCATTGCCTGGGCCATTTTTGGAATCGCCGGCGCCGCCTGCCTGACGACATCGGCGCATGTCTTCCTGGCGGAACTCGCGGGCGAGGGCGCACGGCGGGCGATCGGCGCGCAGATGCTGTTCATGGCGCTGGCGCCGAGCCTGTCCTGGCCGGCGACCGATTTCCTGGAAGCCCAGTTCGGCTGGCGTGGCGTGCCCGTCATTTATGGCTGTCTCATGCTCGTCATTTGCCTGCCGCTGCATTTCTTTGCGTTGCCGAAGATGCCGGTTGCCGCCCTGTCGCGTGAAAGGACAGGAGCTGTCTGCACCAAGCCAGGCGGAGAATATCGCCGCATCATCGCGCTGATCACGGCCGCGATTGCACTCAACGGTTCCATCACCTGGGGTTTCCAGCTCGTTGTCATTGACTTGTTCCGCAGTTTTGACGTGGCCGACTATCTGGCGGTCGGCTTCGGATCGGCGATCGGCGTCGTACAGATGTCGGCGCGGCTGTTCGATTTCCTGGGGGCCAACCGGTGGAACGGGCTCTCGACCGGACTGGTTGCGGCTCTGATCATGCCGGTCGGTCTCATCGTCCTTTCGGTGGGCGGCGGGACGGCATGGTCGATCCTGCTTTTCCTGCTGCTCTACGGGCTTTCGAGCGGCGCGATGTCCGTCAGCCGGGCAACGCTGCCCCTGGTGTTCTTCACGCCTGCCGAATATGCCGGTGTCGCCGCGCGCCTGGGTCTGCCCCTCAATCTCGCTTTCGCTGCCGCGCCACCGTTCTTCACCTATGTTCTGAGCGCCTATGGCAACCTCGCGGCGCTTACCATTGCCTTCATCAGTTCGCTCGGCACGCTTTTAAGCATGTTGGCACTGCAGCGTCTGCTTCAAAAAACTGGCAGTATGTCGGCCTGACCAACGGCATCACCTTCTTCGCCGGCATGTTCGATCAGATAGGCACCGGACCCTTTTTCCGAGAGCATATCGTGCGGGTTACGCAGCGGACAGTCGCTCATCGAGAGGCAACCGCAGCCGATGCACGAGGTGAGCTGGTCGCGCAGGGCGGTGAGCTCGGTGATGCGCTCGTTGAGGTCCGCTTTCCAGTTTTCCGACAATCGCTCCCAGTCGCTGGCCAAGAGTTGCCGGTCGTCCGGCAGCGCCGAGAGCGCCTTCTGGATATCGGCGAGCGGGATGCCAGTGCGCTGGGCAATCTTGATGACGGCGATGCGACGCAACACGCTGCGGGGATAACGGCGCTGGTTGCCGCGGCTGCGCATGCTTCTGATCAGGCCCCTGGCCTCGTAGAAATGCAGTGTCGAGACCGCGACGCCGCTGCGGGCCGCGACCTCTCCGACACTGAGTTCGCGGCGCGGCAAATCGGTTTTACTTTTTTCCATAGGGTGCCTTGACCTAAAGTTTAGTTGAGGTTTTATACCAATTGCTCCAACCGATCAACAACGGAGCAACCGCAAGCATGAACGAGAAAATGACCATCGCCGTCGTCTATGGCAGCGCGCGGCAGGGCCGCTTTTGTGACACAGTCGTCAACTGGGTCCTGAACGAGCTCTGGGCCGAAAGCGGCATAAGGGTGACGCTGATCGATCCGCTGCAGCTCAAGGGGCCGGCAGACGAGGCGGCCATCGATGTCGCCACGCTGGAGGAGAAGATCGCCGAGGCGGACGCCTTCATCGTCGCGACGCCGGAATACAATCATGGTTATCCGGCGGCGCTGAAGGAACTGATCGATGCGTGCTACGAGCCATGGCACGCAAAGCCTGTCGGCTTCATCTCCTATGGTGGCGTGTCAGGCGGGTTGCGGGCCGTCGAGCAACTGCGCCAGGTCTTTGCCGAACTGCACACCGTAACCATCCGCGACAGCGTCAGTTTCTCCAATGTCTGGGCGCAGTTCGATGCCGCCGGCAATCCGTTCAAGGCGGACGAAGCCAAGGCCAGTCTGCTCGTCATGTTGCGGCGGCTGAAATGGTGGGCAAGCGCGCTGAAGGCCGCCCGGGCTGAAAACGCCTATAGCGGAGCGGCCGCATGAGGGGCGCTGGCTGGCATCAGATCGACACTTGCCGGATGGCTTCGCCCGCAATCATCGCCACCGACATGGCGATGTTGAGCGACCGCTGGCCCGCGACCATTGGGATGATGATCCGGCCGTCTGCCCTGTCGTGCACATGATCGGGAACGCCAGCGCTTTCGCGGCCGAAGAGCAGCGTGTCGCCGGGCAGGAATCGGAAGCGGGTATAGCGTTCGGCCGCCTTGGTGGAGGCAAGCACCAGCCGCCGGCCCTCTGCCAGCCGTGCCTCCTCGAAACGGTCCCAACTGACGTGGCGGGTCAGGGTTACCGAGGCGATGTAGTCCATGCCGGCGCGTTTCAGGTTCTTGTCCGACAGGTCGAAGCCGGCCGGCTCGATGATATCGACCGGCAGACCGAGACAGGCGGCAAGGCGCAGGATCGTGCCGGTGTTGCCGGGAATGTCCGGCTGGTAGAGGGCAATGCGGAGCGGATGTGCGGACATATCAACACGGCTTATGGGGTTCATCACAGCCCGTAATCAATCTGTGCCGTAATGGCAACAAAATCCCGGCAGAGATGGAAACGATGAAAAAAGTGGCTGCGACAATCTGGCATATCGACGCAAAACACTCTAAGGCTGGCACATCTTCAACGCGAACCGACGGAGGCATGCATGGATTACCGAATGATCGCCAGCCTCCAGGCTGTGTCTCCAGTCCTGATGGACTGACCGGTTTCGCGCTTTTCCTTTGTCGGCATGACCGCGCGCGACCGACCGCTTTCCGGGCGAACACGTCTCGCGTGCAAGATTGAGCTGTTCCTCCGGTCTTGAATTTCGAATCGATGAATGCGGGTCTCCCGCCTTCCTTCACTGGATTCCTGAAGGAGCTTGATAATGTTCGGCTGGTTTGAATCCCGCCTCAATCCCTATCCCGCCGAGGAGCCCAAGGTTCCGCCGCAGGGGCTGTTTGCCTTCTGCTGGCACTATACCAGGCCGGCGGCACCCTGGCTCTTGACCATGTCGGTCTGCACCATGCTGATCGCGATCGGCGAGGTGGCGCTGTTCCAGTTCCTCGGCAATGTCGTCGATTGGCTGTCCTCGGCCAGGCAGGAGACGTTCATCGAGACTGAGCGTACGAAGCTGTTTTGGATGGGCGCGCTGATCCTGATCGGCCTGCCGGCCATCGTCGCCTTCGATTCGCTGATCATGCACCAGGTGCTGCTCGGCAATTATCCGATGATCGCGCGCTGGCAGATGCACCGTTACCTGCTGCGCCAGAGCATGACTTTCTTCGCTAACGAGTTTGCCGGCCGCGTCGCCACCAAGGTGATGCAGACCTCGCTTGCCGTGCGCGAAACGGTGATGAAAATCCTCGACGTCTTCGTCTATGTCGTCAGCTATTTCGTCTCGATGCTGGTGGTCGTTGCCGCGGCTGACTGGCGGCTCCTTGCGCCGCTCGTTATCTGGATCATCGTCTACGTCTTGATCGTCACGTATTTCGTGCCGCGCCTGCGCAAGATCTCGAAGGATCAGGCCGATGCCCGTTCGATGATGACCGGCCGTGTCGTCGACAGCTATACGAACATCGCCACTGTGAAGCTGTTTTCGCATGCGGGCCGCGAGGAGATCTATGCCCGGGAAAGCATGGATCAGTTTCTGCAGACCGTGCACCGTCAGATGCGCAAGGTGACGCTGTTCCATGTGTTCGTCTACACGAACAACTGCATCGCGCTGTTTTCGATCTCGGCGCTCGGCATCTATTTCTGGATGACCAGCGGCATGTCGGTCGGCTCGATCGCGATTGCGGTGGCGCTTGCCATGCGCATCAACGGCATGTCGCAATGGGTGATGTGGGAAGTCTCGGCGCTGTTTGAAAACATCGGCACCGTCTATGACGGCATGAGCATGATGACCAAGGCGCATGACATCATCGACAGACCGGAAGCGCCGGTACTCAAGGCGCCGCATGGGGCGATCGCGTTCGAGAACATCCGGTTCCACTACGGCAAGAGCAAGGGCGTCATCGACAACCTGTCGCTGGCCATCAAGCCGGGCGAAAAGATCGGTCTTGTCGGTCGCTCGGGTGCGGGCAAGACGACGCTGATGAATGTGCTGCTCCGGTTCTACGATCTCGAATCGGGCACGATCCGCATCGATGGGCAGGATATCGCCGCGGTGGCGCAGGACAGCCTGCGCGGCCAGATCGGCGTGGTGACGCAGGATACTTCGCTGTTGCATCGCTCGATCCGCGACAACATCGCCTATGGTCACCCGGAAGCTGATGATGCCGACATCATCGCCGCCGCCAAGCGGGCCAATGCCTGGGACTTCATCGAGCTGCTCGAGGACAACCAGGGCCGCAAGGGGTTGGATGCGCAGGTCGGCGAACGGGGCGTCAAGCTCTCCGGCGGCCAGCGCCAGCGGATTGCGATCGCCCGCGTCTTCCTGAAGGACGCGCCGATCCTGATCCTCGACGAGGCGACGTCGGCGCTCGATTCGGAAGTGGAAGCCGCGATCCAGGAAAACCTCTTCGCCCTGATGACGGGCAAGACGGTGATCGCGATTGCCCACCGCTTGTCGACGCTGACGGAGATGGACCGGCTGGTCATCCTCGAAGCCGGCAGGATCGTCGAGACCGGCAGCCATGCCGAACTGGTAGCGAGGGGCGGGCTTTACGCCGATCTCTGGTCGCGGCAATCCGGCGGCTTCATCGCCGACGATGCGGAAAAGGAAGAGGCGGCGGAGTAGCACCGGTTCGATCTCTCTCCGTGCGGAGAGAGCGACTGGTTTGAAATGACCGCGGTTGGTCACATTACGCGATTGTAATCCGGCCGATCAGAATTCCGCATTGCCGCATTTTTGGAAAGGCTTATATCGGACACATGCTCTTGCGCGCCCTGTTTGCCTTTTTCGAAAACTGGATACAGCCTTTCGCGGCGCGCGAAGGGTTACAGCCGCCGGCGCGGCTGATTCGTTACGTCTGGTTTTACATCCGGCAGGCGAAAGCGCCGTTCATTGCAATGCTCGTCCTGGGAGGCATGACGGCGGCGATCGAGGCGACATTGTTCTGGTTCGTCGGTCGCGTGGTCGATATCCTTGCGACGGTCAAGCCGAGCGATGGCTGGAGCGGGTTGCTCGCAGCCCATGGGGCTGAGCTGTTCGGCATGCTGGTCCTGATCGGCATCGTGCGCTTCCTGGTTTCGCTGGCGATGGCGCTGGTCGACCAGCAGATTATTACGCCCGGCTTCTACAATCTGGTGCGCTGGCAGTCCTATCTGCACGTGGCGCGCCAATCGCTGTCCTTCTTCCAGAATGATTTCTCCGGCCGCATCGTCACCAAGGTCTGGTCGGGCGGGCAGGCGGTTGGCGACGTCGTCACGTCATTGATGGAAAGCGTCTGGTTCGTCGGCATCTATTCGGTATCGACTTTGGTGCTGGTGGGGCAGCTCGATGCCTCGCTTGCCGTCGTGGTGCTGCTGTGGCTAATCGGCTTTGCTTTCCTCGCGCGCTTCTTCGTGCCACGTATCCGCGAGCATTCGCGGGAGACGGCCGAAGCGTCGTCGATGTTGAACGGCCGCATGGTCGATGCCTACAGCAATATCCAGACGCTGAAGCTCTTTGGTCGCGACGAGGAAAACGATCGCTACATGCGGCAGGGCTTCGACATCTTTCAGGATACGATCATCCGCTTCACCCGGTTCATTACCGGCGTGCGTGCGTCAATGGCGCTCCTGTCCGGCATCATGATCGTGACGATGGCGGCCCTGAGCGTCGACCTCTGGCTTTCGGGGGCGATCAGCTCCGGTGCTGTCGCTTTCACGATGGCGCTCATCCTCCGGCTGAATTTTCTCCTGGGACGGATGATGGTTCAGTTCAATGGTATCATGCGCAATATCGGCACGATCCAGAATGCCGCCGACATGATCTCGCAATCGATCCAGCTGGTGGACCGGCCGGGCGCTGAAAACCTGGTCATCACCAGTCCTTCCATCCGTTTCGAGAAAATCCGCTTCCACTATGGCAGGGGCAATGGCGTCATCGATGACCTGTCGCTCGTCGTCAGGCCCGGCGAGAAGGTCGGCATTGTCGGTCGGTCGGGCGCCGGCAAGACGACGCTCGTCAATCTGCTGCTGCGATTCTACGATCTGGAGGGCGGCCGCATTCTGATTGACGGACAGGATATCGCCGCAGTCCGGCAGGAGTCCCTGCGCAGCCAGATCGGCGTCGTCAGCCAGGATACGTCGCTTCTGCACCGCTCCATCCGCGACAACATCCTGTTCGGTCGTCCGGACGCGGACGAGAATCGATTGCGGGAGGCGGCAAGGAAGGCCGAGGCGCTCGGCTTCATCGAAAGGTTGCAGGACCAGCGTGGGCGAACAGGTTTCGAGGCGCATGTCGGCGAGCGCGGCGTCAAGCTGTCCGGAGGCCAGCGCCAGCGGGTGGCGATCGCCCGGGTGATGCTGAAGGATGCGCCGATTCTCGTTCTCGACGAGGCAACCTCGGCCCTCGATTCGGAAGTGGAAGCAGCAATCCAGTCCAATCTCGACCGGCTGATGCGCGGCAAGACCGTGCTTGCGATCGCGCACCGGCTGTCCACCATCGCCGCGCTCGACCGCCTCATCGTCATGGATGAGGGCAGGATCGTCGAAGATGGAACGCATGAACAACTTATCGCTGCCGGTGGTCTTTACGCCGATCTGTGGCTACGTCAGTCCGGCGGTTTCCTCGCTCGCGATGCCGCCGCCGAATAACGCCCTCGAAAACCGTCGCCCGCGAGCTTGAGAAAGCCGTGTTTTGACAAGGCCAGACCGCGAAAAGCGGTTTGCGAACATTGGCTTCAGTTTTCCCGCGACATTGTGGCCCACCTCCCGTCCTCAAGGCTAGACATCCCTTGCGATCAAGCATAGAACGCGCCGGATTGCCGGGGAATCTGCCGTTTCTTTAACGCGTGGGGTTCGCCCGGTTTTGATGCATGAGGCGCAAGGGCGAAAGTTTTCTTCGAATCGTGCATCGGCTTATTGATTTGGCGCTGTTCTTTCGCTCAAGTGGCAGCACGG
Organism: Pararhizobium sp. LjRoot235; assembly: GCF_964254145.1. NCBI lineage: Bacteria > Pseudomonadati > Pseudomonadota > Alphaproteobacteria > Hyphomicrobiales > Rhizobiaceae > Pararhizobium > Pararhizobium sp. LjRoot235. The sequence continues at coordinate 2,178,645 of NZ_CAXUSP020000001.1, forward strand.
GGCGGGTCGACGCCGGGGACAGTGCGGTTTCCGCAAACATTGCGTGAGAGGATGGTTTAACCGTGAGCGAACACGAGACATCAAGCGAAACCCTGGGCGAGCCTACTCGCCGCGACTTCTTGTATCTGGCGACCGGCATGGCAGGCGTCGTGGGCGCAGGGGCTGTCGCCTGGCCGTTCATCGACCAGATGCGCCCGGACACTTCGACACTGGCGCTCGCTTCGATCGAGGTCGATGTCTCCAGCCTGCAGCCGGGCATGTCGCTGACGGCAAAATGGCGCGGCAAGCCAGTCTTCATCCGTAATCGCACGGAGAAGGAAGTCGAAGAAGCCAACGCGGTGGCACTGGCCGACCTCAAGGATCCGGTCGCGCGTAACGCCAACCTTCCGGCCGATGCGCAGGCGACGGACGTTGATCGCTCCGCTGGCAAGGACAAGGAAAACTGGATCGTCATGATCGGCTCGTGCACGCATCTCGGTTGCGTTCCGCTCGGCCAGGCGGGCGATTTCGGTGGCTGGTTCTGTCCGTGCCACGGCTCGCACTACGATACGGCCGGCCGTATCCGTAAGGGCCCGGCGCCAATGAACCTCGCCGTCCCGACCTTTGCATTCACTTCCGACACAGTCATCAAGATCGGTTGAGGGGAATACTGATTATGAGTGGTGATCATTCAACCTATATGCCGACGACTGGAATCGAGAAGTGGGTCGATTCGCGCCTGCCGCTGCCGCGGCTCGTGCACGATAGCTTCGTTTCCTATCCGGTTCCGCGCAACCTGAACTATGCCTACACCTTCGGCGCCATGCTGTCGGTCATGCTGATCGTGCAGATCCTGACCGGTGTCGTTCTCGCCATGCACTATGCGGCTGAGACGACGGTTGCCTTCAATTCCGTCGAAAAGATCATGCGCGACGTCAACCAAGGTTGGCTCTTGCGCTACATGCATTCCAACGGCGCGTCGTTCTTCTTCATCGCCGTTTATCTGCACATCGGTCGCGGTCTCTATTACGGCTCCTACAAGGCGCCGCGTGAAATCCTATGGATTCTCGGCGTGGTCATCTATCTGCTGATGATGGCAACCGGATTCATGGGCTATGTTCTGCCCTGGGGTCAGATGTCCTTCTGGGGTGCCACGGTTATCACCGGCTTCTTCTCCGCCTTCCCCTTGGTGGGCGAGTGGATCCAGCAGTTCCTGCTTGGCGGGTTCGCCGTCGATCAACCGACACTCAACCGCTTCTTCTCGCTGCACTATCTCTTGCCGTTCATGATCGCCGGCGTGGTCGTCCTGCATATATGGGCCCTGCATGTCGTCGGCCAGACCAACCCAACCGGCGTCGAAGTCAAGACCAAGACGGACACGGTTGCCTTTACGCCTTATGCTACCCTCAAGGATGCGCTCGGTGTATCGATCTTCCTGCTGGTCTATGCCTGGTTCGTCTTCTACATGCCGAATTTCCTTGGCCATCCGGACAACTACATTCCGGCCAACGCCCTGAAGACACCGGCACACATCGTTCCGGAATGGTACTACCTGCCGTTCTACGCGATGCTGCGCGCGATCACCTTCAATGTCGGCCCGATCGACTCGAAGCTCGGCGGCGTTCTGGTGATGTTCGGCGCCATCATCGTCCTGTTCTTCCTGCCCTGGCTCGATACCTCGAAGGTGCGCTCGGCGGTCTACCGTCCATGGTACAAGCTGTTCTTCTGGCTCTTCGTGGTCGATGCCATCATGCTCGGCTGGCTCGGATCGCGCCCGGCGGAAGGCCTCTACGTGGTGATGTCGCAGCTCGGCACCCTCTACTACTTCGGCTTCTTCCTCGTCGTCATGCCGGTTCTCGGCCTGATCGAAACGCCGAAGCGCATCCCTAATTCCATCACCGAAGCGGTGCTGGAAAAGCAGGCTGCGAAGAAGCCCGTTGCCGCGTGATGTCTGCGAAGATTAAGGAACCCACAACAATGAAAAAGCTTGTTACAGGCATTCTTTCGCTCGCAGTCGTCGCAGGCCTCGGCGCCGGCATCGTGTTTGCCCAGGAAACCGGCGAACACAAAGCCGAAGGCGCAGCCGCCGAGGGGGAGCATGCAGGCGGTACGCCGCACTTCCCGATCCACAAACCGGAGCAGGAAGAATGGACGTTCGCCGGTCCTTTCGGCCATTATGACAAGGGTCAGCTGCAGCGCGGACTGAAGGTCTACACCGAAGTCTGTTCCGCCTGCCACTCGATGAACCTCGTCGCCTTCCGCACGCTCGAAGGCCTCGGTTATTCCGAAGCGCAGGTGAAGACCTTTGCCGCCAACTACGAGGTCCAGGACGGGCCGAATGCCGATGGCGAGATGTTCACCCGCAAGGCCGTGCCTTCCGACCATTTCCCGTCGCCTTATCCGAACACCGAAGCAGCCGCTGCCGCCAACAATGGCGCGGCACCGCCAGACATGTCGCTGCTCGCCAAGGCACGTGGCATCGAGCGCGGCTTCCCGACCTTCATCTTCGACATGTTCACGCAGTACCAGGAAGGCGGTCCGGACTATATCCACGCGCTTCTGAACGGCTATCAGGAGCCGCCGGCCGGCACGGAAGTGGCCGAAGGCACGCACTACAACCCTTACTTCGGCAGTGCTGCGGCCCTTGCAATGGCAAAACCGCTTTCCGATGATCAGGTCACCTATGACGATGGTGCGCCGCAGACGGTGGAGCAGTATTCCCGCGACGTCGCTTCCTTCCTGATGTGGGCCGCAGAGCCGCACCTTGAAGATCGCAAACGCACGGGCTTCATGGTCATGGTTTTCCTGCTGATCTTCACCGGCCTGATCTATCTGACGAAGAAGTCGGTTTACGCCAACAAGGAACACTGATCCGGTCACGGATTTTCTGCCCACGATCGAAACCTCCGGCTCCGGCCGGAGGTTTTTTGATTCCGGGGGGCGTTCGGCTTCCTCCCGGACAATTTCCCCCCGAACATTTCCGATGTGTGCAGCACGCGCAGATGCTTGGCAAAGGCCACGAGCCAAGCATTGTCGGTGGCAGCGATGCACGCCGGCAGCAAGGCAGCAAAGGTCGATCCGCTAGCGGTCCTTACCGGAACGATCCGCTTCCGCATCGGGCCGGTGCAGGAACCGTCGCGGCGGCATTTTCGAATGCGGCAGAAGGTGTGGATGTCCATGTCAGTCGCCGCGATTCGGCTGATCCGCTCGAATTCGGCTTGCGTCAAAGGTTCGGTATTGTCCGGCGTGCTTTCGCCCATTGGATTTTTCTCCGTTCGACGGGCAACCGACAGCGTTCACGCGGCGGTGTTCCGTCCGTGTTTTGCGACAGTCTCTTTATATCCCATGACCAATATCCCATGATCAGGATCGGCCGGGGCCCGGCATGTGCCGTGATAAAGAGAATTGAACTGACACGATGCCGTGCCCCGTTCGGTGTCTTTTGCCGCGCCTCTAGCTAGGTTCTTCTGCGTCCTTCGCCATTGCGGCCAAGGATTTGTGTGCCCGTGGCAGGGCCTCTTATCCGCCCCGCCTTTCCGTCGGTAGACCATGCCCTGGACCAAGTTGGCGTGGCATGCCCGGCACGCCCGGCCTCTTGCATGTCGAGACCGGAGGAGAACCACCTTCCGCGCAGCCCCTGAAATCCGGCGTGCGTTTGCACCGAAATTCCAGGGCACCGGTCCCGCCTTGCCGGTAACGCTCACCGGTGTATCCGCGACAGGACACAGGCATTGTATGCGCGGGCTGCGGGGCGGGGAAAACGGCGGAGTGCTATTGTTGATTTTATTGTGATGTTTTGAAACGCTACAGCGCCGCGCGTCAAACCTGACGCGCAAAGGACGCTGTAGCGCTTTGAAACTGCTGCATAATCTTAAATCGATTCCAATTTAAGGAATTATGCAGTAGCTCGCGAAGGGGGCAGAGCCTCACCGTTGATTTGCAACGACACTCTCACTCGTGTGATCCGGCGCAAACGCCGGGGAGATAAACTTCGGCGTCACCGGCGAAGCCGCAGCAAAAAGCAGCGTACATCAAGTGGGGCCAGATATTCCTCAACGGGGCGGCCTGCATTCTCCAGCGCGCTCCGTTCAGCGCCCACGTCTCCCCAGTGGGGAGAAGTGCCGAGCATATGCCTCGCATATGCGAGGCGATAAGGGGGGCTCGGCGATTTCGGCGCCAGCCGCGCCCTCATCCGGCGCTCCGCGCCACCTTCTCCCCGCAGGGGAGAAGACGGAGCAAGCCGAAGGGTCGCCGTCGATCTTGCCTGGCGACGCCACGTGGACATGCCCCGCGGCGAGGATAAGGAGCAGGCCGATTGACCAGCGTATCGAAAAGCCCTTCGGCCGCCGCTAGCTGAACCGCCCCGCCGCATGGGCCAGCATCGTGTAGACCTTGCCGGTATCCGACGTCAGGTAGCTCTGGGTCATCACCTTGTCGCTGTCGTTGCGGGCGACGTCGCCGAGCAGTTTTTCGAAATCGCCGATGTAGCGGTCGACGGCGGTGCGGAACTCCGGCTCGCGGTCGTATTTGCGCTTGATCTCGTCGAAGGTCTGCTGGCCCTTCAACGTGTAGAGGCGGCGGGTAAAGACGTCGCGTTCGCCGCGCTGGTAACGCCGCCACAGATCGACCGAGGCGTCGTGGTCGATGGCGCGGGCGATGTCGACCGACAGCGAGTTCAGCGATTCCATGACATGGCGCGGATTGCGGGTATCGCCGGCGCGGGCGGCAGGCTGGGCTTCGCTTGGGCGTTGCGCCGGAACAACGGGCGCCTCGTCATCGCGCGATGCACCGCGCAGCAGGTCACGCATCCAGCCGCTGCCTTCCCCGGACGGGCGTGTTGCCGTGGCCGGCTCCTGCTGCCGGAGAACCGGCTGCTGGGTGGGCGGCTGCTGGGCGGGCGGCTGCTGGGCGGGGGCACGCGGCTGTTCCAGACCGAGGCTTCCGCGGAGCAGGGGCTCCTGCGCCTGGCGGCGCGGCTCGACGGCCGGCTGCTGTGCAACGGCGCGGACCGGGGCCGCGGCCACGGGCTGCTGCTGTGCCACCTGCTGGCGCGGCGCCGGTTGGGCGATCTCGAGCTGGCCGGAGGACTTGCCGATGATGTCGGAGAGCTCCTGCAGCGCCTTGATCTGCTCGGCAACGGCGCGGCGCATGACCGAGGCGTTTTCCTTGGCTTCTTCCGGCAGATCGAAGGCGCCGCGCTTCAGTTCCTCGCGGGTCATGTCGAGCTCTCGGCGAATCTCGTTGGCCGAGCGGCGGATTTCCTCGGTTGCGCCGCTGAAGCGGCCGACGGCTTCTTCGACGGCCTTGCGGATCGCCTCGCTCATCTGCTGGGCGGCACCGTCCGACTTCTTGCCGGTTTCGGTCATCATCCGGTCGATATCCGACAGCGAGGCGCCGACGCTGCCGCGCAGGCGCGAGGCAACGTCCTTGGAGCGCTCCTCAGCGCGGGCAAAGGCGCCCTCGACGGAGAGGCCTGCATCCTCGCCGGCCTTGGTGACGGCGGCGCGCATGGCTTCGCTCGCCGATGTTGCGCGGGCCTCGGCTTCCGACAACGTCTTGCTGACATCGACGAAGGACGCCTGGACACCGGCGCGCAGGTTGCTGGCGATTTCGTTCGAGCGTTCCTCGGCGCGAACGAACACCGATTCGACCGACATGCTCGCTTCGTCACCCGCCTTGACCACCGCATCGCGCATGGCCTCGGCAGCGGAGGCGGCGCGCTGTTCAGCGTCCGTCAGGATACGCCCGACATCGTTGAAGGACGTCTGGATGCCGGAGCGCAGGTTGCCTGCGATCTGCGCCGAGCGGTCTTCCGCCCGCTGGAAGGCGCCATCGACGAAGCCTTCGAGGGCGTGCATGGTTTTCTCGATTTCTTCCGAGCGGCTGACAAGACCGACGGAAAGGGTGCGCAGGGCGTCCTGCCGTTCTTCGAGTGTGCTGACCAGGTTTGACTGCGCCGCGGCAAGGAGGTCGGAGGCCTGGCTGAGCACCTTGGAGTGATCTTCGAAACGCCCGACGATGCCGCCGATCTGCGACAGGGTCGAGCCTGAGATATTGGCGAGCTTGTCGACCTTGCCTTCAAGAAGGCGGGTCGATGTGGACAGCATGTCGGAAGCGCGATTGGCCGATTCCGAGAACCGCGTGGTGGTCGTTTCCAGTTGCTGGTCCATGGCGCCGAGATTAGCGCTGGCCTGCTCGATGACGCCCGCGATCGACGAATTGCTCGCCGCCAGCTGGTCGATGAGACCCATGGCCGTCGATTGCAGACGGCTCTCGATCATCTTCATCGCGTTGGCGGTTTCTTCTGCACGGCCGGAGAGGGCGTTCAGCGTCTCGCCGGTACGGGCGGTGAGGCTCTCGAGCAACGCGGCGTTTTCGGCACGCAGACGTTCCGCGCTTTGCTGTGCGACTTCACTGATCAGGTCTGCGGTTTCCTTGCCGGTGGCGGCGTACTGATCGATGACCGGGCGAGCCTTCTCGTCGATCAGGCGCGACAGTTCGGCCGAACGGCCGGCGAGCATCGAGTTGAGCTCGCGCGTACTGTCGTCAAGGGTGGTGCGGATCGTGTTGCCGCGGGCTTCCAGGGCCTTTTCCACGTCGGCAAGGCTTTGCTGCAGCGACGACGCCTGTTCCGCCACGCGCGATTGTGTCTGGGCGATCCGGGTGGCTGCACCATCGGTTGCTTCTCCGACGGACCGCGCCAGTTCGGCACTGCGCATCGCGGCGGTCGCGGCGGTCTGCTCGATGCTGGACTGGAAATCGGACTGGCGCGCGGCCATTGCCTGAGCAAAATCCTCGCCGGCCTTGGCCAGGAGCTCGGCAGAGCGCACGGCTTCCGCATCGATGCCCTGCGCCGCATCGCTGACGGCGCCACGCAGGTTCGTCACGAGACCGGCAGCCTTGCCTTCGATCGTCCGGCTGACATTGTCGAGACCGATCGACAGGGCACGGTCCATGGTGCCAAGCCGCTCTTCGATGCGGCCCGTACCGCCCCCGATGCTGGCTTCGATCCGCGCGGCTGCTTCGTCGCTGACACGGCCGAGCTCAGCCGTATGGCTGGAGAGCGTATCGGCAATGCGCGTCGCGGCCGCGCCGCTGATGCGGTCGATCTCGTCGGTGCGCCCGGCAAGGCTTTCGGAAATACGGGCCGCCGCAGTCGTGCTGACCCGATCGAGCTCTGCCGTGCGGTCAGACAACGTTTCGGCGATCCGCGCTGCGGCATTGTTGCCGATGCGGTCGATTTCTTCGGTACGGCCGGCAAGGCTATCTGCAATCATCGCAGCAGCGGCGGTGCTGACCTGGTCGAACTCGGCCGTGTGGTCGGAGAGGGCGTCCGCGATCCGGGCCGCAGCGATGCTGCCGATGCGGTCGATTTCTTCGGCGCGTCCGGCAAGGCTGTCGGCAATGCGCGCTGCAGCCCTGTCGCTGACCTCATCGAATTCGGAGACCTTGGCAGCGAGGGTGTCGGCAATCTTCTGGCCGGCATTATCGACGAATTCGCTGACGCCGCCGACGCTGTTGCGAATTCGGCTTTCCAGCACGCCGAGGCTGTTTTCGATGCGGGCCCCGGTTTCGTCGACGCTGCTGTTGATATTGGAAAGGGACGTGTCCATCCGCTGCGTCAGCGTATCGGCGGCGCGGCTGATCTGGCCGGCGGTCTCGCCGAGCTGGGTTGCCACGCGGCTGGTACTTGCCAGCATGCGCTGTTCGAGTGCTGCGGCGCTCTTGTCTATGACGCCGCCGAGGTCTGCCTGACGCTCTTCCAGCGTCATTTCCAGCATACTGGCGCTGGTGGCGATCGTCGTGGCAATGGAGGTCGCCTGTTCGCTGAGCACATCGGAAAGCTGCTCGGTTCCATGGGTGACCGCAACGTTGATCGCGTTGAGGCGGTCGTCCAGCGTTACCCGGATCTGATCATGGGTGGAGGCCAGCGATGTCGCCAGCTGACCGGCACGGCCGGACAGCGTCTGTTCGATATCGGACGCCTTGTCTGCCATCGACACGGCCAGCTCCGAAGCATGGCTGGAAAGGGCAGTGGCAATCTCGGCCGAAGTGCTGGTCATCGTGCCGGCGATCTCGCTGACACGGCCGCTGAGGTTTTCGGCGATCGCTCCAACACGGCCTGAAAGCTGCTGTTCGATATCACTGACCCGGTCGGCCATGGTTTCTGCGATTGCGCTGGCGCGATAGGAGAGGCCGTCGGCGATTTCTTCCGTGCGGCTGCTCAGCGCATCGACCATTTCGTTTGCGCGGGCGGACAAGGTGCCGGTGATCTCCGCCGAGCGCTCGGAGAGGAGAGTGTCGAGCGTCGCCGTCTGGCTGGCAAGCGTGTCGCCGAGCGTGCGGCTGCGTTCGGACAACAGCGATTCCAGCCGCTCCGTCGTGCCGCCGATCGCGCTCTCGATCGCGCCTGCGGACGAGGTGAGAACGTTAGCCAGCGAGCCGGTGCGCTGCGAGAGGATCGCGTCAATGCGTTCTGCCGTGCCGTCAAAGGCGCTGTCGATTGCTGTCGTGGACGATGTCAGCACGTTTTCGAGTGCGCCGGTGCGCTGCGAGAGGATCGTATCGATCCGTTCCGCCGTGCCGTCAAAGGCGCTGTCGATCGCGGCCGTTGACGTAGTCAGCACGTTGGCGAGCGCGCCGGTACGTTGCGACAGGATCGTATCGATCCTTTCCGCCGTGCCCTCGAAAGCGCTGTCAATGGATTCCGAGCTTGCCGCAAGCAGGCTCGAAAGCTCGACCGTGCGCTCCGAAAGCGTGTCGTCAAGGCGCAACTGGCTGGCGGCGATGGCGGTGGTGATCTCGTCGGCGCGGTTGGTCAGCGTGTCTTCAATACGGCCGTGGATCGCCTGCAGGCCGTCGATGAGGCCACTGGTTTGCGTGACGATGTTTTCGGCAAGCTGCTGGTTGCTGGTGGTGATGGCGCTGGTGCGGGCATCAAGCGTTTCGGCGAGCCGTTGCTGACTTTCCGTGAGCGCCGTTTCGAGCGAACCGGCACGCTCGGCGAAGCCGGATTCGATCCGGTCCTGCGCCGCAGTGAGCGCGCTCATCAACGAGCCGGAGCGTTCGGACAGCACACCGTCGATGCGGGCGTGCGCATTGCCGATCGCTTCGCTGAGCTCGGCAGTCCTGCCGCTGATCGTGTGCTCGATGAAGTCCTGTGTGGTGCCAAGCGTGGTGGCGAGCGTCAGAGACTGTTCGGACAGGGCAGACTCGAAGCGCTCGATACCGCCGTCGAGCATGCCGCCGATGGATTCCGCGCCGCCGGTTACCGACTGGTTGATGCGGGCAAGGCTTTCCATCAGCTTGGAATCGAGCATGCCGGCGCGCTTGTCGAAGGCGGTTGCGAATTCGTGGAAGCGGGAATCGAAGGCCGTTGCCAGTTGTCCGACCGTCGTCTGCAGCTTCTCCTCGAAGAAGCCAGAACGCAGGTCGAGATCCATGATCATGTCGTCGGAACTGGACTTCAGGCTCTGGCGGAAGCTCGCGCCCTTTTCGTCCAGCGTGGCGTTCAGCGTGTTGAGAATATCATCGAGACCGCCGGTGATGGCCTGCTGGCCGACATTGAGGCTCTCGTTCAGATCGCGCGTGCGGGCGATCAGCGTCTCGTTGAGCTGGCGGGCGCGCTCGTTCAGCGCGGCATTCAGCTTTTCGGTATTGGCGTCGAGGGTCGAGGCGCGTGTTTCAAACTGTCCGAGCAGTTGCTGGCCGCGCTTGGCCAACGTCTGGCTGAGATTTTCGAGGCGGGTATCAAACTCGTTGCTGAGCGACACGCCGGCTGTGGTGAGGCCTGAGAGCAAGGCATCGGTGCGGGTCGAGAGCATGGCGCCGATCGTTTGCGTTGCGCTGTCGGAGCGCTCCATCAAAGCCGCGGCGCGGGTCTCGATCATTGAGGCGAAGGCTTCGCCCGAAGTCGCAATACGGCTGGCGATGTCATCTCCGGCAGTCGAAAGTTCATCCTTCAACTGCGTGTGGGCGCCGGCGATCGACGAGCGGATACGCTCCGCATGGCTGACGATGGCTTCCCGCTCCAGTCCAAGTTCCTGGACCAGCGTGCGCACGCGCAGTTCGTTGTCGCTGTAGCTACGCTCGAGCGCGTTGACCTCGGAATGAACAAGCGTCTCAAGTTCGGTCGCACGCGCGATCGTGCGCTCGATGCCTTCGTTCATCGCCGAGACTTCGCGGCGAACGGCCTGGCCGACCGTCATGATACGTTCGGACGCTGCCGTTTCAGGCTCGGCAAGGCGCAGCGCGACTTCGGCCATCGAACGCGCGGCGTTGCGCAGTTCCTGCGCGCGCGAAATCATGATGGCGAAGGAGAAGAACAGCATCACCGGCAGGATGATGAAGATCGCCACCCCGATGGCGCCCGGCATGGCCGACAGGTCGGCAAGCGAGCGGATCTGCCAGATTTCCGGTCCATAGAGCAGGTTTGCGACACCAAGGCCGCCGATCGTCCAGAGGGCGGCGACGGCAGCGGCGATCCGCATCGTCGAGCGGCTGGAGCGGACGTCCAGCGAGCGCAGGATGGCGGCCGGCGTTCGGCGCCCGTCATCGTTGGCAGGCGCAAACGAGGGCGCCTTGGGAGCCGGTTCGGGAGAGAGGCTTCTTGGCGTTTCGGTCGCGCGTCCCGAGCGGGCTGCCTGGCCCTGTGGCTTTGTCGTCTTTGCCTGGCTGGGTGCCGGTGCCTGGCTCACTGGTTCAGACACTTTTCCCTCCGGATCATCCAAGGAAGTCTTTTCGTTCAGGGCAGACTTAAGCTCATCGAAGTCGATTTTCAAAGCGTCTTCCAACGCCTGAAATGCCTCGTCGTCGATCGACTCGTTGCTTTTATTTGTCGCCATGCGGATACGCCTCGTTACTAAACTGTCCTTTCGAAAGGACCCTCCGCAACACCGCCTGCATTGGGAGCACCTCCGATACTCGGACGGTGACAGCAGGATATGCGCATACATCTGCGCAGAACCTGACATGCACCCATTTCAACCACGCACCGGCGGAACAGCACATCAGCCCCGTAGGTGCTTCATTCGATGCGGCTTTCCGCCAGGACTGTCTGTACCTTACAGGCATAAACATATCCCTCAACGTACCGTAGTGACACATTCACCGGTTTCTTACAATTAAGTGCCCCGGGCATTCGTTAAAATCCTAACAAGTTCTTAATGAAAAGTGGACCTGTTTCCCGCAGAAACCCTTGTAATCAGGCGGTTTAATGGCCGTTAACCACGCCGAGCGAAACCTGCCCTTATTGCGCCGCGTTTTAATCAGATAGCAGCGCCGATCCGGCCTAATAGGCTCATGAAATGAGCAAAATGACAGCCGGACTGAGCATCGAGAGGGTAACGCCCGCACCGTCTTCGGGCCTCATAATAGCCTGACGGGTCAAGCACTTCCAGACAAACCGGAGGCAAATCCGGCGTCATGGACGGGCACTAAAAAGACAGGACGTGAGCGGTGACGGGCCGGTTGCGTCAGAAGAAAACAGAATAAGGATATTGGCATATGGCGGCACTCAAGATCGCGTTCGAGGCACCCGACAATCTCGCCGGGGCATGTCCCTCGAAGTCGCGGCCGATCGATCTGGTTCACCTTGCGACGCAGACGATGGGCGACAAGCTCCTGGAAATCGAAGTGCTGCAGTTGTTTGCGCGCCAGACGCGGCAGCTGATGAAGGAATTGTCGTCCGCCGATGCGGCCGTCACCGTCGCGTCTGCGCATCGCCTCAAGGGTGCTGCGCTTGCCGTTGGGGCTTTCGGTGTTGCCGAGGCGGCCGGCGCAGTTGAGACCGAGCCAGAGCAGGCGGTCCATCTTGCAGCGTTGAGCGCTGCGGTGATCGAGGCCGAACTGTTCATCCTGAAGCTCTGCCGCTAAAAGCAACGCTGTTTGAGAGTTGCTGGCCTGTGCGGCCCGCAGTGACGAAGCGTCGCGGCCGAAAGCCGGATGCATCCCTTCGTGTTGACTGGCGATGCGAATTGTTGGAAGAAATCGCACGAATTTGCCGCATTCCGCCGCCGCCTCTGTTATGAGGGGCGGCGTGATTGTTCCTGCGGTACCGATACAACGCCAGCATCCGGAAAACCAAATGCCTAAACTCACCATTATCGCCTTCGACGGCACGCAGTATGACTTTGACGTTCAAAATGGCTCGACCGTCATGGAAAATGCCGTGCGCAATTCGGTTCCCGGTATCGAAGCCGAATGTGGCGGTGCCTGTGCCTGTGCGACGTGTCATGTCTATGTGGATGAGGAATGGTCGGCGACGGTTGGCGCTCCCGAGGCGATGGAAGAGGACATGCTCGATTTCGCCTATGATGTGAAACCGACGTCACGGCTCTCCTGCCAGATCAAGATGAGTGACGGCCTGGACGGGCTCGTGGTTCATGTTCCCGAGCGCCAGGCCTGATCTTTGCGCGACCGTTTCAGGACAGCCAAGAAAAAGCCCCACCGTCGTGATCGACAAGCGGGGCTAGGGGGGCGCATCGCATGCAGACGAGGGAGGGAACGTCTGCTGCTTCAGACACGCCAGGAGAACGCCACATGCGCCTTGAACCGGTCGGTCGAACATCACCAGACCACGACAGTCAAGCGCAAAACAATACTTCCGGTTCAAAGTGCATGAATGTATGCCGACCCGGACTGGGAGTGAAGGCGGTCCATTTTCCTGTTCCTCACTCAATGCTTACACTATATCTGATTCGTCCATACTGTTGTATGGCGAAAAATCACCAGTGATATTCTGTTGACGTTGCAAGTTTTGCGGAAGCGGGTGATTCGTGCTTCTTGCCCTGACGCGTCTGCAGCGCTTCGGGACGGCTAGCGCCTGGCCTTCGTCAAGCCATCGAGTCGGAACTGGAGCAGCCTGATCATGCGGCGGTCGAAATTCGCCGCTTCCGTGCGGTCGAAGCGGGCCTGGTCGCGGTCATGCTGCTGGATCGCCGTTTCGCTCAACCGGGCAACGCGCGCCTGCATGCGCTCGCAATCGGCTTCGGGTCTCAAGGCGAGGAAATCCTTTTCCAGCTTGCGGGCATGGTTGCGGGCGATCTCGGCGTGGCGCTCCTCATGGCGTTTGATATCGCTTGCCAACGTGTCCCAGACCAGCGCCAGATCGCGGTTCGCGGTGCTGCGGTTTTTCCAGCGCGGCAGGATCAGCTTGGTGCTGAGCGTCACCTTGGCGCTGCCGACAGCGCAGCGATTGCCGTCCTTCACATAGGTGACCGTGCCGCCGAACCTGATCTTTGTGGCGCCGGGATGGCGCGCGCCGGTCTTGTTCATCATCGGTCCCCGCTCGGACAGTGCCTTGTCGAGCTCCTCAGCCGTGCGGCCGCCCACCGAGAAATAGGTGATGCTCTTGCTCACCACCGTGTCACCGCGTGCTGACGAGGAGTGGCCCGCGACGATGCTCAAAATCAGAAACGCGGCGAAGGAAATGCGGCCAGTCGTCATGGGTTTACAGGTCTCGGCTGTTGAACTTCCCTAGAGCTTGGGGCATAGCCAGCCGGAGCGCAACAGCAAATAACGAGCATCGCGGACAAGCGGAAAACGCAGAGTAATCCGAGCATTTGCTGCAAGATGTGACACAATCGGCCTGCATTCGTGGTCAACGTCCTCCGCTGAGGCCACAGGCCGGCAGGAGGGCCGGCAAGAGGGAGTGAAAACCGGCATGGATGATCCTTTCGATCCCCTCGAGTGGAAGCTCGCCCACGGGCGGAGTCTGACACTCGGCCCGACCGGGCTGCTCATGGCGATCATCAACGTGACGCCGGATTCGTTTTCGGACGGTGGCGCCTATGACGATACGGAAGCTGCGGTGTCCCAGGCGCTGCGCTGTCTCGACCAGGGCGCCGCAATCCTCGATATCGGCGGCGAGTCGACCAGGCCGGGTGCTGCCGAAGTCACGGCGGAGGAAGAGCAGGCGCGGGTGCTTCCGGTCATTGCGGCGCTTGCCGAACGGACGGATGCGATCTTGTCCGTCGATACCTACAGGGCCGAGACCGCGCGGCTGGCGGTTGCCGCCGGCGCGCATATCGTCAACGACGTACACGGCCTGCAGCGCGAGCCGGAACTTGCGAATGTCGCTGCGGCGACCGGGGCAGGGCTCTGCATCATGCATACCGGCCGCGACCGCGAGAAACTCGCCGACGTGGTGCTTGATCAGTATCATTTTCTCGAGCGCTCCCTGGAAATAGCGGCGGCCGCCGGCGTCGAGCGCGACCGGATCGTGCTCGATCCGGGCTTCGGTTTTGCCAAGGACACTGACGAGAACGTTGAACTGATGACGCGTTTCAGTGAACTGCGGGGGTTCCGGCTGCCGCTTCTGGCAGGCACGTCGCGCAAGCGCTTCATCGGGGCCATCACCGGCCGCGAAGCGCAGGAGCGGGATGTCGGCACGGCAGCCACGACAGCATTGCTCAGAATGGCGGGCGCTGCGGTTTTCCGGGTACACGATGTCGCAATCAACAGGGATGCGCTTCTGGTGGCGGATGCTATGCTGGCGGCTAAAAGACAGGCGCAGAAGAAACACGGGCCAAAAAAATACGGGCCAAATAAACTCGGGATGGAAAATCAGCCATGACAGCGATCTACACGATCACCCTCAAGAATTGCGCCTTCTTCGCGCGCCATGGCGTTCACGACGAAGAGGAATTTCTGGGGCAGCGTTTTTTCGTCGATGCTGAACTGGATGTCGAGCAGGGAACGGCACTCATCGAGGATTCGATCGATGATACAGTGCATTACGGTGTCGCCTTCACCGAGATCGAGAAGATCATCACCGGCCGCCGGCGTTATCTGATCGAGGCCTTGGCGCTTGAGGTTGCCACCACGCTCTGTTCAGTCTTTCCACAGATTCGCCGCGCGAAGATATCGATCCGCAAGCCGAACGCGCCGGTTCCCGGTGTCCTCGACCATGTCGAAGTCACGGTTGAGCATTTTTCCTGAGATGCCGACTCATCTGGCGACACTCGGCCTCGGCGGCAATATCGGCGATCCGGCGGTCTCGATGGCGCGGGCGCTTGTGCTTCTCGATACGCGGCCAGACTGCGCGGTGACGCATGTCTCGAAACTCTACCGGACGCCGCCCTGGGGCAAGACGGATCAGGCCTGGTTTTTCAATGCCTGCGCTGCGGTTGAAACCTCGCTCTTGCCCGACGATCTGCTCGACGCCTGCCTGTCGATCGAGCGCCAGATGAAACGGGAGCGGCTGGAGCGCTGGGGCCCGCGCACGATCGACATCGACGTGCTCACCTATGACAGTCTCAGCCAGCATTCCCAGGCGCTGGAAATACCGCATCCGCGCATGACTGAACGGGGTTTCGTGTTGAAACCGCTCGCCGATTTCGCTCCCGATCTCATTGTTGCCGGAAAATCGGTGGCGGAATGGCTCAAGGATGCCGATGTCTCCGGCATCGAAGTGGCTGATCCGCGAGATGACTGGTGGCGGCAACGCGCTCCGGAATCAGCCGTCTGAAACGCAAAAGAGCCGGACGAGCCGGCTCTTTTGGAAAACGTCGCAACCGTTATTTCTTGATCGAACCGACGGCAACGGTGTCGAGCTGGCGGTTGAGGCTGACGCCGATCACCGGCACCATGGTGTCCTCGACCTTCACGGAAATAGTGATGTTGAGCTTCGAGTCGCCCTGCAGGCGGGCGATCATGGCGCCGTTCAGCTTCTTGCGGTTGATACCGACGACGACCTTGTCCTTGCCGACATTGCCGGAAACGATGTCAAGGCCCTTGCCATCGGCGCCATCGAGGAATTTGCCGTTATAGCTCTTGCCGGCTTGGGTGATGACGGCGGACATCGGCTGCTTGAAGACCCCGACGCGGCAGAAACCGTCAAGCTTGATGCCGGCTGCGCTTTCGTTCGCCTCACCGGTCAGGTCGCAGGTGAATTTCGTGCCCTTGTATTTTCCCGCCACGATCTCGCCCGGGCCTTTCCACTGGCCGGAAACCTGCTCAAAAAACGCCTTGTCGTTGCCGCCCGAGAGTGCCGGAGAGGCTGCGAGGGCGGCAAGCGAGGCTACGGCAATGCCGCGAGCGATCAAAGATGGGCGCGAAAACATAAACGATCCTTGATGGTCAGTGTCAGGAATGTAAGGCTACATTTGCACTTAAATGGTTAATGGAGTGTTGCTCCGGCCCTCTGGAAGGCCGGTTTTGAGGCTCACGAAATGTTTCATGCGGACTTTCGCTGGCGACTGAAATCATTGGAAATCCTGGGCTTCACGCGCGCATCACTGCGATGTGTGCGCGGGTGAGTGGAGTTGCGTTGAAACCGAACCAGAGTTTGCTACGTAGTTGCGCATATACAGCGCCGCGCGTCTTATCAGACGCGCAAAGGTCGCTGTAGCATTTTGAATTGCTGCATAATTTTATCCTTAGATCGAATACGATCTAAGGAATTATGCAGTAAGGAGGCTTGCCATGACCATCGTCGACGATACCCAATCGCGTTTAACGCATCAAGGTGGCAAGGGCAGGGTGATCTACCGACACCGGATTGCCACACGCATTACGCACTGGACCTGGGCGATTGCGCTGTTCTTCCTGCTGCTGAGCGGGTTGCAGATCTTCAATGCCCATCCGGAACTCTATATCGGCAAGCAATCGGGTTTCGAGTTCGACAACAGCGTCCTGTCCATGCGCGCCATGCAGACCGCCGACGGCAAGGTCGATGGCTACACCACGATCTTCGGACAGAGCTACAAGACGACCGGTGTTTTCGGGATGAGCGGGCCGCAGGACAATCCGTCCTACCGTGGGTTCCCGGCCTGGGCGACGCTGCCATCCTACCAGGATCTGTCGACCGGGCGGGTCATCCATTTCTTCTTTGCCTGGTTCTTCGTGGCGGCTTTCCTCACCTGGTTCGTCGCGAGCCTGATCAGCGGCCACCTCAGGCGCGACATTCTTCCATCCGTCGCGGATATCAAGAGCCTGCCGAAAAGCCTTTCCGATCATCTGCGATTCCGCTTTCATCATGATGGCCGCTACAATGTCCTGCAGAAGCTCGCCTATGCCGGCATCCTGCTCGTCATCTTCCCGCTGATCATCCTGACGGGCATTACCATGTCGCCGGGCATGAACGCCGCCTGGCCTTGGCTGCTCGACGTTTTCGCCGGACGGCAGACGGCGCGCACGATCCACTTCGTCTGTATGGCTCTGCTGGTGGCCTTCTTCCTGATACACATCTTCATGGTCATTGCAGCCGGTCCGCTGAACGAGATGCGCTCGATCATCACCGGCTGGTATCGCACCGACCCCGAAAAGAAGAAGGAGCACACGGCATGAGCGGGTTCAGCATCAATCGCCGCAGGTTCCTCACTGTTGCCGGGGCGGCGGCCTCGACCATCCCGTTGTCCGGTTGTGATGCGTTTGACGGCCTCCTATCCAGCCAGAGCCCCGTGCGGGATGTCCTGGCTTCGGCAAACAGCCTGACCTACCGCGTCCAGCGCATGCTGATCGATGCCGACGCGCTGGCGCCGGAATTCTCGGCGAGCGAGGTGCGCCAGGGGCAGCGGCCGAACGGTTCGACCGACCCGACCGACGCGGACTATCTGGCGTTGAAGGCGAAGGCATTCGCCGATTATCGGCTGACGGTTGGCGGGCTGGTCGAAAAGCCGCTGAGTTTCAGCCTCGATGAACTGCGCAACATGCCGGCCCGCACGCAGATCACCCGGCACGACTGTGTCGAGGGCTGGAGCTGTATCGCCAAATGGACCGGCGTGCCGCTCGCAACTATCCTCGACGAAGCCAAGCTGAAGCCGGAAGTGCGCTTCGTCGTCTTCCATTGTTACGACAGCATGGACCTCGGCGGGTCCGGCGCCGTGCGCTATTACGAATCGATCGACCTTATCGACGCGCGCCATCCGCAGACCATCCTCGCCTATGGCTGCAACGACGAGGCGCTGCGCGTTGCCAACGGCGCGCCGCTGCGGGTGCGCATCGAGCGGCAACTCGGCTACAAGATGGCGAAATACGTTAGGGGTATCGAACTGGTCTCGACGCTTACGCCATTCGGTAGCGGCAAGGGCGGCTTCTGGGAGGATCTCGGCTACGAATGGTATGCCGGCATCTAGCCGGCGATTTCGTCGGAGGCTTTCGATCTTGATGCGCCCGGTGCCAGATCGCCGATGAAATCGCCGATGCCGGGGCGTTTCAGGGCGCGAAACGGCATCGGCCGGCAAAGATCCATCGCGGCGATGCCGATGCGGGCGGTCATCAGGCCGTTGATGACGCCTTCGCCGAGCCGGGCCGACAGTTTAGAGGCAAGACCATGGCCGAGCACCTGCTGGATCAGGCTGTCCCCGACGGCGATGGAGCCGGTGACGGCGAGGTGGGCGACGACGTCGCGCATGAGCCGCAGCAGGCCGAACGTGCCCGGCCGCCCGCCGTAGAGATCGGCCATCGCCCGGATCAGCCGGGCGGATTCGTAGATAACGTAGCCGAGATCGACGAGTGCGCGGGGGCTGACGGCAGTGACGATGGAGACTCGCTTCGAGGCGTTGAGAATAAGCGCCCGGGCTTGGCGATCGAGCGGCGTCAGCAGTTCCCGCTCGGCAAGGTCAAGCAGATGCGGGCCGTCGATGATCTCGGTTTCGGTTTCCTTGAGGCGCAGGCGTCCGCGCGCTGTCTGCGGCTTGGCGGCAACGAGATGCACGAGATGGGCCATTACCTTGCGGGCCGGCTTTGGCGTTGGCGCAAGGCTCGCGTCGATGGCCTCCTGTTTCAGCGCCTGGACGGCGTTCAGCCGCATGATGCCTGCCAGCTCGCGGGCGACAACCACGACGAAAGCGAGCAGGCCGATGGTGACGACGGCGATTGCAAGATAGCCGAGCCAATCGGCACGGCTGAAGAGATCGCGCACCAGGCTATCGATCCACAGCCCGACGGCCAGGGAAACCAGAACGCCGAAGGCGCCAAATGCGAGTTTGCCGAAGGAGAAGCGGCGCTTGCGCGGGATCGCCTCGGCGGGCGCGGGTAGAGCCGTGGTGGTTGCAAGGAACGGGTCGTCGGTATCGGGTGTCATGACGATGTTTTCGTCGAAACTGGCAGGCGAGCGGCGCACGGGATCGCTGCGTGCTGCCGTCGTCGATGGTTCGCCTTCGACCGTAAAAACGGCCGGCTTCCGCTTCGGTGTTTTTGGCGTATCGCTCATGCCAGTCGATCTCCGAACAAAAACTGCATTGCCCGGTCGAGCCTGATGTGCGGCACCGACAGTTTCAGCCCACCGCCGGTTTCCTCGATATGCGGCGGCCGGAAACGCACGAAACGCAGGTCAGGGACCAGGCTCTTCTCCGGTTTTGATTCAAGGTCCTGAAAAAGTGAATCAGGATTCTCCGGTAAGTCACCGGTAAATATGGCTGTTTTCCGCTCTCCGTCAAAGGTTTCGCCGTTGATTGTCTCGCCGGCGATCGGGGTGCCAACGATAACCGGCAAGGTATGGCCGTCGTGATTGACCGTCGCCTCGCGCGTCGCGCGGACGGAGGCTATGGCCATGACTTCGAGCCCTGCACCACTCACGCCGATACGGTCGATGGCGCGCTGCACCAGCCGGGCGGCGATCTGCTCCAGGCGATTATGGCTCTCGTGGTGCAGATGATCGGCCTTGGTGGCGGCGATCAGCACCTTGTCGATGCGTTTGGTGAGGAACGACGACAAGAAGGAATTGGTGCCCGGCCGGAAACTGGCAAGAACGTCGGCCAAAGCGCCTTCAAGGTCGAGCAGCGATTCCGGTCCGCGATTGATCGCCTGCAGCGCATCGATCAGGACGATCTGCCGGTCGAGCCGGGCAAAGTGTTCGCGGAAGAACGGCTTGACCACATGGGTCTTGTAAGCCTCATAACGCCGCTCCATCATCGCCCAGAGCGAGCCTTTTGGCGCGCGGCCATCGGGCAGGTTGGCGAGTGGTGAGAAAGTCAGCGCCGGGGAGCCTTCGAGGTCTCCGGGCATGAGGAAGCGGCCCGGCGGCAGCGTTGACGGGGAACGTTCGTCGGATTTGCAGGCCCGCAGGTAGCGTGTGAAGGCTACCGCAAGCCGCTGCGCGTCCGATTCTACAGCGGGCATAGTGATATCAAGCGATCTGGCGAGTGAAAGCCAATCCGTGGAGAGCCCGGCGCGGACGCCGGTCTTCGCGCGCTCGACCGTCTTGTCGCTGAAGGCGCGAAAATCCTGTGTCAGCAGCGGCAGATCGAGGAGCCATTCGCCCGGATAGTCGACGATGTCGATGGAGAGCCGGCCAGGGGAGAACATCCGGTTCCAACCGCTGGCGCTTTCGTAGTCGAGCGTGATGCGCAATTGCGAGATCGCCCGCGTCGAATCCGGCCAGGTCCGGTCGCGGACAAGCGCTGAAATGTGATCCTCGTACTGAAAGCGCGGCACTGCGTCGTCCGGCTGTGGTTCCAGCCTTATCTTCGAGACGCGCCCGGAGCGAACCGCTTCGAATACCGGCAGGCGGCCACCATTCAGGAGATTGTGAACAAGGGACGAGATGAATACCGTCTTGCCGGCGCGCGAAAGCCCGGTCACGCCGAGCCGCAGCGTCGGATGGACGAAACCGGACGCGCGATCTGTCAAAGTATCGAGTGCAAGGCGGGCATCATTGGAAAAGCGGGTCAGGAGTGATGGCAAAATTTCGGGCCTCGGAACGCGTTATATCATGGCCTCGGGCCAGCTTGATCGTTTGCGATATAGGACGCCTTGGCGGGCGAAAAAAGTGTTGCCATGCGGCATTCAGCGGACGTGACATTCCGGATCAAGCCAGGCCACGAGTTTACCCGGAGGCAGACTGTCGGTCTGCGGACGTTCGCGGAAATCAATCACCGCAAGCGCGCCTGGCGGATATCCGTAGGGGATCGCTGCTGCCTGTTCGCCGAGGACCTCGCGCAGGATTTCCTCGATCACCGGATTGTGGCCGACGACCAACAGCGACGCGACGGCGGTACTCTGCCCGATGATAATATCGCGATAGGCATCCTCGGCGCCGGTATAAAGCGCATCGTTGTAACGGATTTTCAGGTCTTTGCCCATTGCGCGCCCGAAAGCCTCTGCCGTCTGCCGGCAGCGAACCGCCGGGGAACTCAGGATAAGCTCCGGCGCAAAATCGCGATCTGCCGCCATTTCGGCAATGATCTCGGCTTCGGCAAAGCCTGTGTCGTCAAGCGTCCTGTCAAAATCCTTCTGGCCCGGCAGCGCCCAGCCGGCCTTGGCGTGTCGGAGAAGGTAGAGCCGGAAACCCGGGGCAGGTGGGGCATGCATAAGGCGGGATCCCAGAAAGTGGATTGACGGCAGCAGCGTCGATCGCTCGGCTTCAGACGAACTTTGTCCGCCGGCCTCGCGGAAAGATCAAGTCACGGCGACTTGTTTTTCAACAGGCCGGGCATCAGCGGTCTGCAGACCTGTCGGTTTTAGGACGGTGAGGCCAATATGGGCGCCTTCGCTTTCTTCTTCTGCAGACCGCGATGGGAAATAATGCGCCCTTTTTTTGTGCGCTGGCTGTCTCGAGATCCGGCAGTGCTGATTTTTCTGGTCCTGCGCCCGCAACTTTGGACATGTATGGAGGCTATCGGTTGTAAGACAATTTCGCGAAAAATGGCAAACCTGTAATTTTGATGAAATATTAGCCCGTTAGCCTCGGGACTAGGCAAAGCTTGAAAAATGGCGTGCTATTTTTCAGAGACTTGAAACGGCGCCTGCATGGGGCTATACACCGCCGCAATGAGATGTTCTTCAGGAGAATCGCGTTGAGTGAGAAGATCGATCTTAGTTCCTTCGTCCTGTCCGAGACCGAGGAATTCATGAATACCAACCAGCGTGCATACTTTAGAGCAAAGCTGAACGCCTGGAAAAACGACATCCTGCGTGAGGCGCGTGAAACGCTCGGGCACCTCGCCGAAGAAAGTGCAAACCACCCTGATCTTGCAGACAGAGCATCTTCGGAAACTGACCGGGCCATCGAGCTTCGGGCCCGTGACCGGCAGCGCAAGCTGATCTCCAAGATCGATGCAGCCCTGCAGCGGCTGGACGAGGGAACCTACGGCTACTGTGAGGAGACGGGCGAGCCGATTGGATTGAAGCGGCTCGACGCGCGGCCGATCGCCACTCTCTCGATCGAAGCACAGGAACGCCACGAGCGGCGGGAAAAAGTCTACCGCGACGAATAACCTTCCGCCCCGAACCATTAAAAACGGCGCGAGATTTTCGCGCCGTTTTTGTTTGCGCTGCATAATTCCTCGGATCGTTTCGATCTAAGGATAAACTTATGCATCAATTCAAAGTGCTACAGCGACCTTTGCGCGTCTGATAAGACGCGCGGCGCGCGGCGCTGTAGAATGTCTTTGCATCCCAACGCAATGGGGTCGCTCAGTTCTTCCGGTTGACGGCGATCTCGTTCAGCATTCGGTTCATTTCGTCTTCCAGTGTCGGTTCCGCCCGCCCGCCCGCAAGGCTGCTACCGAGCCGTGGTTCCTGGCGGATCGGTTGGTTGGGCAAGCGCGCGTTCGCGCGTTGGTCATTGTCGACGCGAACGTCGTCGGCCGTCAGCTTGCCGAGATCACCTGTGATCTGGGCGTCGAGGATGCGTTCGAATTCGGTGCTGGAGGTATCCGGCTGGCTCTGTGCAGCCGGCAGGACTGCGCCCGGCACGGGCGTTATCTGCGTTAGGGGACGCTGCGCTGGAGCTGGCTGGTTCGTGGCCAGCACGCGTGTCCTCGCTGCCTCGAGAATGTCCTCCGGGGACCCGGCCGTCTCGACCGTTGGTGTCGTATTCGAGGCCACGGGTTGCGGGCGCGGCTGGGCAACCCTACTCTCGGGCATCACCTGGCGGCTGTCCGCCTGCGGCCGTGCCAGGGCGTTTGTGACTGTCGTCGCTGAGACTTGGTCAGTGCTTTCGCCATAGAGAACCTGACCCATTGCCGAGACTGGCGCAGTCCGGGTTTCAGGCTGCGGCGCCATACGGCGTTCCGCGATGGGGCGCGCGGCGATGGTTTCGGGAAGAGGCGAGGCGGCGGCCACCTGTGGTGCAGCCTGCGCAACGATGCGGCTTTCGATGACGATATCCGTCGGGCCGCCGATCATGATCAGATGCTCGACATCGTCCCGGCGGACCAGAACCAGGCGCCTGCGCGTATCGACGGCGGCGGCATCGAGCACGGCGAGCCGCGGCTGGCGGTTCTTGCCGCCACGGATGAAGGGAGAGGACGGCCGGTTGCGGATGAACCAGAGCACGGCCACGAGGCATAAAAGGCCAAGAGCCACAGCGCCCGCGGCAATGATGAAACGGGTACCGTTGTTGCCAACGATATCTTCGATCATGTGCTTCCTCCTTCGTGATATCCTGACTTGCGCCCATTTGACGGCTTTTTTCTGATCGAGACAAGCGATGTTCCATTTTGTCCAAGTCTCATTGGTTTATCATCGATGTAGTGCCGTTGCGGACTTTGGCGACATCAGGCTGGACATTCCCTGTGAATTCACGCCAATGGCTTTCATGCAAGTGCTTTCTGCACTTCCCCGTGGCTGTTAAAGATGATTCCTGCTTGGTGTCTCGCGGTCCGCCGGCGCGGATTGCATTTCCGCCCCGGCTGCCGTTGAACGGAGCAGATGAACCGAACCCACGCATTCATTCCGGAGGCGCGCGGCACCGGTTGCAAACGAGGGCCCTATGACGAAATTGCGGCAGGCAGGTGACTATCACATGCCGATTGTGGACCGTGGAAGCCGGCCGGGAACGGTGCTGCGGATCATTCTGCTCGCCATCGTTCTGACCGGTTCAGCAGTTGCCTTCGTCATCTTCAAGAACCAGCTCGAAAATGAGATTGTGCTCGGCATTCTCGGCGTGCTGGCCATGGTCGGTATTTTCTTCCTGGTATCCTCGGTCATCGGCTTCATCGAGGTCATGCCGCAATCCCGGCCCGACGAGCTTGCGCGCGCCTTTCTCGACGGCCATCAGGACGGTACACTTGTCACCGACCGTAAGGGCCGGATTATCTATGCCAATGCCGCCTATGGCGCGCTCACGGGGGCAACCAAGGCGACGGAAATCCAGTCGCTGGAAACCATCCTGTCGCGCAACCGCGAGGCGACCGAGGCAATCTACCGGCTGACCAACGGCCTGCACGAGGGCAAGCCCGGTCACGAGGAATTCCGTCTGCTGAAGCCTTTAAGCTCGGGCGGCGGTACTGCTGGATCGGGTGCGCACTGGTTTCGGCTGAAGGCGCGCGTGCTGCCGCTTGAAGACGGCGATCGCAACCCGCTCTACATCTGGCAGATTTCCGACATCACCTCCGAACGTGATGATCAGGAGCGCTTCTTCAAGGAGTTGCAGAACGCCATCGACTATCTCGATCATGCGCCGGCAGGCTTCTTCTCCGCCGGCAAGAAGGGCGAGATCTTTTACGTCAACGCCACGCTCGCCGATTGGCTGGGGCTCGACCTGACGAAATTCCAGCCGGGATCGATGACGATCGCCGATCTGGTGGCAGGCGAGGGGCTGGCGCTCGTCCAATCCGTGCAGGCCGAACCAGGCCTGAAAAAGACCAAGACGCTCGACCTCGACCTCAAGAAGGCCAACGGCCAGAGTTTTGCGGTGCGCATGGTCCACCGCGTGTCCTCGACCCGCGACGGTGCGCCGGGCGAAAGCCGCACGATCGTGCTTGCTCGCTCCAATGACGATGAAAGCGACCAATCGGCGTCGATTGCCGCCATGCGCTTCACTCGCTTCTTCAACAACACGCCGATGGCGATCGCCTCCGTCGATGGCAATGGGCGGATATTGAGAACCAATGCACCCTTCCTGAAGCTGTTTTCTGCCGTCGTATCGCAGGACGACATGGAGCGCGGGGCATTGCTTGAAGCCGTGGTGCATGATGCGGAGCGGCCGCAGCTGCGCGAGGCGCTGGAAGCCGCCAAGGACCGGCAGGGCGATATCGCCCCGATCGATTCGCTGCATCCGACCGATGAAACGCGGCATTTCCGCTTTTATGTGAACGCCGTCATCGACCAGAGCGACCAGGCGCCGGAAGAAGCCGCAATCGTCTACGCGGTCGAGATCACCGAGCAGAAGGCGCTTGAGACCCAGATGGCGCAGACGCAAAAGATGAATGCGGTCGGCACGCTGGCAGGCGGCATCGCGCACGACTTCAACAACGTCTTGACGGCAATCCTCCTCTCCTCGGATCACCTGCTGCTCTCGGCCCGTCCGTCCGACGCGAGCTTTGCCGATCTGATGGAGATCAAGCGGAACGCCAACCGCGCCGCGGTGCTGGTTCGCCAGCTTCTGGCCTTTTCCCGCAAGCAGACCATGCGGCCAACGGTGCTCAGCATGACCGACGTCGTCGGCGATCTGCGGATGCTGGTCGACCGCATGACCGGTACCAATGTCAAGCTGGAGGTCGATTACGGCCGCGATCTATGGCCGGTGCGCACGGACCTCGGCCAGTTCGAACAGGTCATCCTCAACCTCGCCGTCAACGCCCGCGATGCCATGCCCGATGGCGGCGTGATCACGCTGCGCACGCGCAACCTGCCGGCTGCGGACGTCGCAGCGCTGAACCGGCGCGACCTGCCGGAGGAGGACTACGTGATGGTCGAGGTGTCCGACCAGGGCACCGGCATTCCGCCGGAAATTCTCGACAAGATCTTCGAGCCCTTCTTCACCACCAAGGAAGTCGGCAAGGGCACCGGCCTCGGGCTGTCGATGGTCTACGGCATCATCAAGCAGTCCGGTGGCTATATCTATCCCGAATCCGAAGTCGGCAAGGGAACGACGTTCCGCATCCTCCTGCCGCGCTATATCGAGGAAGCGCCCCTGCCAGGCGAGGTGGCTGACGTGCCGGCCGCCGCCATGCTTGGAACGAAGCCGCCCTCCAAGGCGGAGGAGCCGACGGACCTCACCGGCAACTCGGCCGTGGTGCTCTTGGTGGAGGACGAGGAAGCGGTGCGCCGCGGCGGCAAGCGCATGCTGGAAACGCGTGGTTATACCGTGCACGAAGCCGGCTCGGGGGTCGAGGCGCTCGAGATCATGGAGGAACTGAACGGCGCGGTCGATATCGTCGTCTCCGACGTCGTCATGCCTGAAATGGACGGGCCAACGCTGCTTCGGGAAATCCGCAAGAACTACCCGGACCTGAAATTCATCTTCGTCTCCGGCTATGCCGAGGACGCCTTCGCCAAGAACCTGCCGGCCGACGCCAAGTTCGGCTTCCTGCCGAAGCCGTTTTCGCTGAAGCAGCTTGCCGTTGCCGTGCGCGAGATGCTGGACAGCTGATTGCTGTTAAACTGCCGCGTATCCGAAAAAGGCCGGACACGCCGGCCTTCGCTTTCTGCGCGAGGTTAAATTTTATTCCAGCGCGACCGCGATCTCGGCCGCAAGGCGCGCGTTGTTCTCGACCAGCGCGATGTTGGTTTCGAGGCTGCGGCCGTCGGTCAGCCCGAAGATGCTGTCGAGCAGATAGGGCGTGACCGCCTTGCCGGAAATTTCGTCGCGTTCGGCGTTGTCGAGCGCGCGGGCGATGTAGATTTCCATTTCGTCGCGCGGGATTTCGCTTTCCTCGGGTACCGGGTTGGCGATCAGCATGCCGCCGTCGACGCCGAGCAGGTCGCGCATCTTCTGGAAATTGGCGATCGCCGCCGGGCTGTTGAGCATCAGCGGGCTCTTCAGGCCGGAATCGCGCGACCAGAAGGCCGGGAAGATGTCGCTGTCGTAGGTGACAACCGGCACGCCGCGGGTTTCCAGCACCTCGAGCGTCTTGGGAATGTCGAGGATCGCCTTGGCGCCGGCTGAGACGACGATCACGCTGGTGCGGGCCAGTTCGTCGAGGTCGGCGGAAATGTCGAATGTCTCCTCGGCCTTGCGGTGCACGCCGCCGATGCCGCCGGTCGCAAAGACGCGGATGCCGGCGCGGGCCGCCGCGATCATCGTTGCGGCGACCGTGGTCGCGCCGGTGCGGCGTTCGGCAATCGCAAAGGCGAGGTCGGCGCGCGACAGCTTCATCGCGCCTTCGGTCTGCGCCAGCGCTTCCAGCTGCGCGTCTTCCAGGCCGATGTGCAAGACCCCGTCGATGACGGCGATCGTTGCCGGTACTGCGCCTTCCTCGCGGATGATCGCCTCGACGCTGCGGGCCATGTCCAGATTGCCGGGGAAGGGCATGCCGTGGGTGATGATGGTCGATTCCAGTGCAACAATCGGCGCGCCGCGTCCTTTGGCGGCCGCGACTTCGTTGGAATATTCCATCGGTAGAAGGGGTGAAAACGGCTTGGTCATCGCATGTCCTTTGTGGCTTTTTAAGGCGCGTTCATGACAGGATTTCGGCCGGCGGCACAAGCCGAATTGCTTCTCTCAGCATCTCGCGCGACATTTTTTCCGACACGGCGAGCGGCGAGCGGACGGTGATGCCGGCAGCCGCGACACCGGAACGCAGGCAGCTATCCAGCGGTTCGCCGCCGAGGTATGCCGCAAGGAAACCGGCCGCCAGCGCATCGCCGGCGCCTGTCACATCGCCGAGCGCATCGAGGGCAGGTGGGGTGACGGTCACGGCCTCTCCCAGCCGGAAAGCGATCGCCGGCTTGCCGCCAAGGGTGATGACGCCGCCGGAAAGGCCGATGGCCCGGAGCAGGGCAGGCCACTCTGATGCCTCAGTCACGTCACGGCCCGTGAGCGCACGCGCCTCGGCTTCGTTCATGAACAGGAAGCTGATGCCGGCAAGACTGTTTGCAAGACGCACGACCTTGGCGGGTGAAATGGCGATGGCGGCGAGCGGCTTTGTTTCCTGTGCGGCCCGCTCAATGAGGCTCGCGAGGGTTTCTTCCGGCAGATTGGCATCGGTGACGATAAGGTCGCTGGAAGAAATGGCCTCCCGCATGGCACGTTGCTGCAGCCGCCGCGGGGAGAACAGCCGGTAGAGATCCATGTCGGCAAGCGCGATCACCAGGTTGCCGTCGTTTTCGAGGATGGCCGTGTAGCTCGGTGTCTTGCGGTCGAGGAAGATGAACGGGCTGTCGATGACGCCGGCAGCGGCTGCAGCCTGGGCAACCGTCTCGCCGGCGGCATCGCCGCCGCGCGGGCTGATCATCCGGACCTTAAGCCCCAGTCGCGCCAGATTGCGTGCCGCGTTGAAGCCGCCGCCTCCGGCCTCTTCGAACCAGGTGCCCGGATTGCTCGCGCCCGCAACAGTCGCGCCGGAGATACGCCCCCGACGGTCAATATGGGCGCCGCCGAAGATGGAAACTTTACTGCCCGTCATGCGTTTTCCCGTGTGTCCCTGTGATCCGATTCGTTGTGCCGGTCTCTTGACCGCATTTTGTCTTCCACTTTTCTGCTGCCGCCCAAAAAATCTGGAACAAGAAAGGAACATCGTGCTCTTTATTAAATATATTCAAATATATAGCCGCCTATTGCAAAACGAGAACAAAAAGTGTACATAGCTTTCATCGGCAGCTTCATTGCCTCAGCGGCTTCCATAACCTAAAGGTGGATCAAATGGCACAAAACTCTTTGCGGCTCGTAGAGGACAAATCGGTGGATAAAAGCAAGGCACTTGAAGCGGCACTCTCCCAGATCGAACGGTCGTTCGGCAAGGGATCGATCATGAAGCTCGGTGGAAAGGACAGCATCGTCGAGATCGAAACCGTTTCGACGGGCTCCTTGAGTCTCGATATCGCACTCGGCATTGGCGGGCTGCCCAAGGGGCGCATTGTCGAAATCTACGGGCCGGAAAGCTCGGGCAAGACCACGCTCGCACTGCAGACCATTGCCGAGGCACAGAAGAAGGGCGGCATCTGCGCCTTCGTCGATGCCGAACATGCGCTCGATCCAGTCTACGCCCGCAAGCTCGGCGTCGATCTGGAAAACCTTTTGATCTCCCAGCCGGATACTGGCGAACAGGCGCTCGAGATCACCGACACGCTGGTGCGCTCCGGTGCGATCGACGTTCTCGTCATCGATTCCGTGGCGGCGCTGACGCCGCGGGCTGAAATCGAAGGCGAGATGGGCGACAGTCTTCCCGGTCTTCAGGCGCGTCTGATGAGCCAGGCGCTGCGCAAGCTGACCGCATCGATCTCCAAGTCGAACTGCATGGTAATCTTCATCAACCAGATCCGCATGAAGATCGGCGTCATGTTCGGTTCGCCGGAAACGACGACGGGCGGCAACGCGCTGAAATTCTACGCCTCGGTCCGTCTCGACATCCGCCGCATCGGCTCGGTGAAGGAACGCGAAGAGGTCGTCGGCAACCAGACCCGTGTCAAGGTTGTCAAGAACAAGATGGCGCCGCCCTTCAAGCAGGTCGAGTTCGACATCATGTATGGCGAAGGTGTTTCCAAGACCGGCGAACTGGTTGACCTTGGCGTCAAGGCCGGCATCGTCGAAAAGTCGGGCGCCTGGTTTTCCTATAACAGCCAGCGTCTCGGCCAGGGCCGCGAGAACGCCAAGTCCTTCCTGCGCGACAACCCGGATACGGCGCGCGAGATTGAGCTCGCGCTCCGCCAGAATGCCGGTTTGATCGCTGAAAAATTCCTTGAAAACGGCGGGCCGGAAGCCGGAGACGATGGTGACGATGCTGCTCTGGCATAAGATCGCCTGATTTTGCCGGATGACGTCGCCGGCCGCTCCTTGACAGGGCGGCCGGTTTTCTTTTGCCGTCTGGACAGGGGTTTGCGCGGACGATAAAAGCCTGTGTTCCAAATGGGCGGGAGCAGGATTGTCGGCAACTATCGGCGATCCGCGATTTTCAAGAGTTTTCCGGTTCGCGGTTCGGCCATGTCGGCTGCGGACGTCTGATGCAGAGGTAAGGGCGCACTATGAACGGCGTGAATGAAATCCGGTCGACGTTCCTCGACTACTTCAAGAAGAACGGCCATGAGGTCGTGCCGTCGAGCCCGCTGGTGCCGCGCAACGACCCGACCCTGATGTTCACCAATGCCGGCATGGTGCAGTTCAAGAACGTCTTCACCGGCCTCGAGCAGCGGCCCTATTCGACGGCTGCGACGGCGCAGAAATGCGTGCGCGCCGGCGGCAAGCATAACGACCTCGACAATGTCGGCTATACCGCGCGCCACCACACCTTCTTCGAAATGCTTGGCAACTTCTCGTTCGGCGATTATTTCAAGGAGCGGGCGATCGAGCTTGCCTGGAACCTGATCACCAAGGATTTCGGCATCGACGCCAAGCGCCTGCTGGTCACCGTCTATCATACCGACGACGAGGCTTTCGGCCTCTGGAAGAAGATCGCCGGGTTCAGCGATGACCGGATCATCCGCATTCCAACCAGCGACAATTTCTGGGCGATGGGAGATACCGGTCCCTGCGGCCCGTGCTCGGAAATCTTCTACGATCACGGCGATCATATCTGGGGCGGCCCTCCGGGCTCGAAGGATGAGGATGGCGATCGGTTCATCGAGATCTGGAACCTCGTCTTCATGCAGTATGAGCAGGTGACGAAGGAGGAACGCGTCAATCTTCCGCGTCCGTCGATCGACACTGGCATGGGGCTCGAGCGCGTTGCGGCCCTGATGCAGGGCAAGCATGACAATTACGACATCGATCTGTTCCGCACGCTGATCGAGGCGTCCGAAGAGGCGACCGGCGTCAAGGCTGAAGGCGACCGCCGCGCCAGTCACCGCGTTATCGCCGACCATCTGCGTTCTACCGCCTTCCTGATCGCCGATGGCGTTCTGCCGTCCAACGAAGGCCGCGGCTACGTGCTTCGCCGCATCATGCGCCGCGCCATGCGCCATGCACAGCTGCTCGGCGCCAAGGAACCCTTGATGTGGAAGCTCCTGCCGGCGCTGGTCAGCCAGATGAGCCGGGCCTATCCGGAGCTGATGCGCGCCGAAGCGCTGATTTCCGAAACCCTGAAACTCGAGGAAACCCGGTTCCGCAAGACGCTGGAGCGCGGTCTCGGCCTTCTCGCCGATGCGACGGCCGACCTGTCGGAAGGCGACCGGCTGAACGGCGAAACCGCCTTCAAGCTCTATGACACCTATGGCTTCCCTCTCGACCTGACGCAGGACGCGTTGCGCGCTCGCGGCATCGGCGTCGACACGGATGCGTTTTCCGCTGCCATGGAACGGCAGAAAGCGGAAGCCCGCGCCTCCTGGTCCGGCTCCGGCGACAAGGCAACGGAGACCATCTGGTACGAGCTCAAGGAGAGGCTCGGGGCAACCGACTTCCTCGGCTACGATACCGAGACCGCCGAAGGCGTCGTTCAGGCAATCGTGCGCGACGGCAAGGCGATCGAGGTGGCCTCCAAGGGCGAGACGGTCCAGCTCGTGCTCAACCAGACGCCGTTCTACGGCGAATCGGGCGGCCAGATGGGCGATACCGGCGTGATCTCTACCGACGGCGCAAAGCTTTCGGTTACCGACACGCAGAAGCGTGGTGAAGGCCTTTTCGTGCATTCCTGCGTCGTGGAGGAGGGTACGGTCAAGGTCGGCGACGCCGCTGCGCTCAGCGTCGATCACGCCCGCCGCTCGCGGTTGCGCGCCAACCATTCGGCGACCCATCTTCTCCACGAGGCGCTGCGCGAAGTGCTCGGCACGCATGTGGCGCAGAAGGGCTCGCTGGTCGCGCCCGAGCGCTTGCGCTTCGACGTTTCGCATCCGAAGCCGATGACGGCCGACGAGCTGAAGGTGGTCGAGGAGATGGCGAACGAGATCATCGTGCAGAACTCGCCGGTCACCACGCGTCTGATGAGTGTCGATGATGCGATCGCCGAGGGAGCGATGGCACTGTTCGGCGAAAAATACGGCGATGAGGTCCGTGTCGTGTCGATGGGGCAGGGTATTCATGGTTCCAAGGCCAACCGGCCCTATTCGGTCGAACTCTGCGGCGGCACCCATGTCGGCGCCACCGGCGAAATCGGCCTGGTGCGGATCGTCGGTGAAAGCGCCGTCGGCGCCGGCGTCCGCCGCCTGGAGGCGCTGACCGGTGCGTCCGCGCTTGCCTATCTCAACGAGCAGGACGAGCGGGTGAAGTCGCTTGCCACCACGCTGAAGGTGCAGCCCGCCGACGTTTTGACCCGGGTCGAAACGCTGATGGACGAGCGCCGCAAGCTGGAGCGTGAGCTGAATGAAGCAAAGAAGAAGCTGGCGCTCGGCGGCGGTGACGCCAATGGTTCTGCCGATCAGGTGCAGGAGATCGCCGGCGTCAAATTCCTCGGCAAGATAGTGACTGGAGTCGAGCCGAAAGACCTGAAGAGCCTGGCCGATGATGGCAAGAAGAGCCTCGGCTCCGGCATCGTCACATTTGTCGGCGTTTCCGCGGATGGCAAGGCGAGCGCCGTGGTTGCCGTCACCGACGATCTGACCGGCCGCTTCAGCGCTGTCGATCTGGTCCGTGTCGCCTCCGCTGCGCTCGGCGGCAAGGGCGGCGGCGGCCGCGCCGACATGGCGCAGGCTGGCGGCCCGGACGGCGCAAAGGCAAAGGATGCCATCGAGGCCGTTGGCGCCGCACTGGCCGCGTAGCCTGCTTCAGGTTGATGGCGATGACGAGAACCGGGCTGGGAGGTCCGGTTTTTCTTTGGCCGGTTGCTTTTCCGGTGCTCAAGTCACGCGGCGCCAACTTCGCAGGATTTGTCAAATGCCGATATGCTTCTGTCTCGCTGTTCGGCTTGCATGAGGATCGACATGAGGGAGAGCATCTGGACGGTTTACGAGCAGCGTCTGCATCGCGTATCGGCCTATATCCATGGTCACCTGGACGAGGAGCTCGATCTCGATCGGCTCTCCGAAATCGCCTGCCTGTCGCCGCATCGCTGGCACCGGATCTACCGGGCGGTGCACGGCGAAACGCTGGCGGTGACGGTCAAGCGGCTGCGGCTTCATCGGGCCGCAGGCGATCTTGTGCGCACCAACCTTCCTGTCGAGGAAATTGCAAGACGAACGGGCTATCCCAATCTCCAATCCTTCAACCGGATTTTCAAATCGGTGTTCAGCATGCCGCCGGGAAGCCACACGGTCTTTCAATCGATATCGCAAAAAGGACTTGGCGAAATGTACGATGTGACAATGAAAACCCTGGCGCCGTGCAAGCTGGTCGGCGTCAGCCATGAGGGCTCCTATATGGGGATCGGCCGCGCCTTCGAAACGCTTGGCGGCACGCTGCAGGCGCGTCATCTCTACCGGCCGGAGATGAAGATGATCGGCGTCTATCTCGATGATCCGGAACTGGTGCCGGAAGAAAGGCTGCGCTCCTTTGCCTGCATGACGGAAGGTGAGCATGTGCCGGCCGAGGCGCCGCTGGTTCACCGCCACCTCGACGGCGGCGAGTATGCGGTGCTGCGCCACAAGGGGCCTTATGCCGACATGCACATGGCCTATCAATGGCTTTATGGCGAATGGCTGCCGCAATCGGGCCGCGAAGTCCGCGATACGGTGATGTTCGAGGAATATATCAACAATCCGCGCGACGCGGCTCCAACCGAACTGCTCACCGATATCCATCTGCCGCTGAAATAACAGTAGGATCGCAGCACCGGTGCGAGCGCCGGGTGCTGCGAATGTCGTTAACTGGCTACGATATTTCCTTGCTCGCCAAAAATATTCACGTGCGCGTACCGGATGAAGACACGCTGAAGACGCCCCAGTTCACCAGTCCCTCCAATACACCATCCGCCGTTGAGCCATTGGCACGATAGATGTCCGGCCTGTGGTCCGCGATTGCCCGCAATTCCGGAAGGGCATTGCCGACGACAATGCCGCGAACGCCCGGCAGGTCGAACATGCTGCGATCATTGTTCGTGTCGCCGGCAACGACGACATCATCATGAGAAAGACCAAGTTGACGGCAGAGCCAGGAGAGCGCCGCTCCCTTGTCGACGCCCGCCGGCAGGATGTCGAGGTCGCGGTTGCTGGAATAGACCAGCCGGGCTTCTATCCCAGCCGCTGCCAGCCTTGCCTCGATGCTTGTCAACGTCGCCGTGTCGGCATCGCGCAGGTACCAGCTTGATTTATGGGCATGCTGATATGCATCCGGCTGGACGACGACATCTGCAACGTCGGCGAGTGCTGCGGCAATCAGCGCCCGGTCGAAACCGGCACCGATGGAGCGGGTGTAGAGCTGCGCGTGGGATGGGTCACTCTCATTGCGCAGCATGGTTCCGACGCCGCCGATATAGACGTCCGGCGGTGGAAGGGCCGTTGTCGCGATGAACGCTCTTTGATCCTCGATCAGCCGGCCGCTGTTGACGACAAGGAGCGGCCGGTTTTCCGGTTGAAGACTCTGCCATGCCTGGCAAAACCGCGTCTCCGCTGCCCGGTCGCCGGCCAGCGTGCCGTCGATATCGCTGCAGAGCAGCCGCACGCGCCTCAATCCCCGTCCGTCCATGGCTCGGCCCATTCGTTGTCGTCCACAGCCTGCGGCATCGGTCGCCCCTCGACGACACCGATCAGTTGCTGGGCGATCCCGGTCCAGGTGAAGAGGCTGCGCGCCTTGTGGGCGCCCATGCGCGACAGGCGGCCATAGAGTCGTTCGTGTTTCAGCGGTTTCATCATGGTGATGCCGAGATCGTATTTATCGAAGGGATCGGCAAACAGCGCATGGCGACCATAGGTGACCGCTCGAAACAGCCCGCCATGAATGGTGATGATCGTCGGCGTGCCACTGGCCATGGCTTCGATCGCCGTCATGCCGAAGGGCTCGTAGCGGCTCGACAGCACGAAGAGATCGGCGGCGCGGTAGAAGTCCGGCAGATCCTCCTCGGTGACAAAACCGGAAAACACGACCTTGTCCTCCAGGCCCAGTGTAGTCACTTTCTCTTTCAGTTCGGCGAGAAGGTCTGCATCGTGCTCGTCCAGGTTTTCGCCGCCGACGGCCAGATGAAGCCGCGCCTCCGGTTCACGCTCGGCAAGCACGGAAAAGCCGTCGATCAGGAGGTCGTAGCCCTTGTTGGTGGCGAGCCGACCCATCGCCATGACCACCTTTCCTTCGAAGCCGAAACGCTGGCGCGCCATTTCGCGGGTCGCCTTGGAAACGGGGAAGAAGCGATTATCGTCGTAGCCCGGTGGGATCATGTGTACCCGGTCACGGGGCAGGTTGTAGTCGTTGACCAGAACCTCCACCTGGATCGGCGTCGTGGCGATCACCATGCTGCAGGAACGGTAGATAATCAGTTCATGCTTGATGCGTTCGGAGAAGTTGAATTCCTTGTCGAACGTATCCGCCTTGTCGGGATAGTCGGTCTCCATCTGGCGTTTCTTCCAGAGGCCGAGCGAATGGGGCGTGTGGATATGGGTGACCCCGAGCGCTTCCGACATGCGCTGGCCGGCAATGCCGGCGTCCCAGTAGTGGCTGTTGATCAGCGTATAGGTGAAATTGTTCCTGCGGATGAAGCGGACGGCATTTTCACACCATTCCATCAGGTGCCTGTAGAGATATTCCTTCGGAATGAACTCTCTTCCGCCGCAGGGGATGCGGATCACGCGCACGCGCTCATCAACCTCATCGAATTCCGGCTGGTCTTCGAAGCGCCGCGTGTAGATGTCGACCTCATGGCCGAGCAGCGCCAGTTTTCGGGCGAGTTCAATGACGTAGACGACCTGGCCGCCGGTATCGGCGGCACCAAGCGGCGGTTCGGCGGCAACGTATCCGTGGGTTGATACGAGGGCGATACGGGGAAGATGCGAATGGGGTTTTTCAGTAGAAACAGTCATTTATCAGCTGTCCACGATCTTTTCTTGGGAGGTGAGGCGTGCGCAGCACGCAGAAGGGTTCACATCGCGAACGATCGGAAGCGGAAAAAGTTCCAATAAAAAACCCGGCACGGGGCCGGGTTTCCTAAGGTCGCTCTTGGTGGCCGAGATCAGGCGGCCATCGCCTTGCGCAGGTTCTCGTCGATCTTGTCAAGGAATCCTGTGGTCGAGAGCCAGGGCTGGTCGGGGCCGATCAGCAGCGCGAGGTCCTTGGTCATGAAACCGGCTTCGACGGTGTCGACGCAGACCTTTTCCAGGGTGTCGGCGAACCGGCCCAGTTCGGCGTTGTTGTCGAGCTTGGCGCGGTGGGCGAGGCCACGGGTCCAGGCGAAGATCGATGCGATCGAGTTGGTCGAGGTTTCCTCGCCCTTCTCGTGCTGGCGGTAGTGGCGGGTGACGGTACCGTGGGCGGCTTCGGCTTCGACCGTGTTGCCGTCGGGTGTCATGAGAACGGAGGTCATCAGGCCGAGCGAGCCGAAGCCCTGTGCGACGATGTCGGACTGGACGTCGCCATCATAGTTCTTGCATGCCCAGACGTAACCGCCGGACCACTTCAGCGCCGAAGCGACCATGTCGTCGATCAGGCGGTGTTCGTACCAGATATTCAGTTCCTTGAACTTTGTCGCGAATTCCTCGTCGAATACCTTCTGGAAGATATCCTTGAAGCGGCCGTCATAAACCTTGAGGATGGTGTTCTTGGTCGAAAGGTAGACCGGAACCTTGCGCTGGATACCGTAGTTCAGCGAGGCGCGGGCGAATTCGGTGATCGATTCGTCAAGGTTGTACATGCCCATGGCAACGCCGGCAGAGGGAGCGTCATAGACCTCGTGTTCGATTTCCTTGCCGTCGTCGCCGACGAACTTCATGTAGAGCTTGCCCTTGCCGGGGAACTTGAAGTCGGTGGCGCGGTACTGATCGCCGAAGGCGTGACGGCCGACGATGATCGGCTTGGTCCAGCCCGGAACGAGGCGCGGCACGTTCTTGCAGATGATCGGCTCGCGGAAGATCACTCCGCCGAGGATATTGCGGATCGTGCCGTTCGGCGACTTCCACATCTTCTTCAGCTTGAATTCCTCGACGCGGGCCTCATCCGGGGTAATGGTCGCGCACTTGACGCCGACGCCATGCTTCTTGATGGCGTTCGCCGCGTCGATCGTCACCTGGTCGTCGGTAGCGTCGCGGTTTTCCATGCCGAGGTCGTAATATTCCAGATCGATATCCAGATAGGGATGGATCAGCTTATCCTTGATGAACTGCCAGATGATGCGGGTCATCTCATCGCCGTCGAGCTCGACGACCGGATTGGCGACCTTGATCTTTGTCATGATGCAAACCTCTGCATGGGGTTGGAATGGAAACGGGATTGGCCCCTATAGCATCCAGTTCACCACAGGCAAAGGCATGGCGGCGTGAATTCGTTGGCGTTTCGTGCGGGGCGGAAACGCGGCTTAATGTCCCCGTGCCGCCCTTGGAAAATAGCGGTTGGGAGACTTTGGATAACCGCGTTTCTCCCGCGCCAGGATAGCGGGCGCGTCAAGCGAGGCGATCGGGGCGTCGCGGCCGGCCGGCACAAGTCCATCGAGTTGCAGTGCAAGGTAACGGCCGCAGCAGACCCGGAGGAACGACGTGAAGTTTTCGGGCGGATGTCCTTCCTCGAGCGATTCCCTATAGAGCCGACCGATCAGGCGGCCGACCGACATGCCGTCGCGTTCGCCAATGTCTTCGAGGACGGACCAGAAGAAACTTTCAAGCCGGATGCTGGTCGCCACGCCGTCAATCCGCACCGAGCGGGTCACACTCTGCCACAGCGCCGGATCGGCGCCGATGAATAGCCTGCACATCTATTCCTCCCAGGATTCCGGCTTTCCATCAACCACGATGTTGTCCGAAAACGCTTTCGTCTGTTTCGAACAACATCGTGGCCGGAGTGTCCGCCCTTTGGTGCAGCCTGACAAGAGGCTTCGGGGCTGTCGGGGGCTGTCAGGCCGCCGAGCGCGTCAGGGAAGGACTATGACGGATCTCCGTGCCGAGAACCTTGAGGAACTGGCCGATCCAGGCGGGATGGGCGGGCCAGGCAGGCGCGCTCACCAGATTGCCATCGGTGACGGCCTGATCGACCGGGATTTCGGCGTAGCGGCCGCCAGCGAGCTCGACGTCGAAACGGCATGCCGGATAGGCTGAACAGGTTCGCCCTTTCAGCACGCCCGCTGCGGCAAGAAGCTGTGCGCCATGGCAGATGGCTGCAACCGGCTTTCCCGCATCGAAGAAATGCCGGACCATGGCGATCACGGCCGCGTCGAGCCGCAGATATTCCGGTGCCCGGCCGCCGGGGATGACGAGAGCATCGTAGGTATTGGCCTCGGTGTCCGCGAAAGTCGCATTCAGCGTGAAATTATGGCCGCGCTTTTCCGA
This sequence comes from Pararhizobium sp. LjRoot235, assembly GCF_964254145.1. Classification (NCBI taxonomy): domain Bacteria; kingdom Pseudomonadati; phylum Pseudomonadota; class Alphaproteobacteria; order Hyphomicrobiales; family Rhizobiaceae; genus Pararhizobium; species Pararhizobium sp. LjRoot235. The sequence continues at coordinate 2,216,718 of NZ_CAXUSP020000001.1, forward strand.
ATAGGTCTGGTTTCCCTCGAAATCGTGGATGGCTGTCGCGATCTGCTCGCCGGCCGCCTTGCCGGGGCATATGGCGTCGACGGTGTGGCCGACGGCGAGAAGCGCCTGGAACGGCACCATGGTCTCGTAGTCTTCGGCAAAGTCGCCGCAGATCATCAGAATTTTCTTGCCGCTCATCTCATCCTCCATCGTGTTGCGTGCGGGAAAACAATGCCATGGCCGCTTTGCGGCCGGGTATTAGCCGGTTACTACATCGGCAGGCGCGATGGGCCGCCGCGAGTGCGCAAGACTGGCCTCGCATGCCGCCGTGAAAATGGCTAAGACCGTGACCATCCGGCGCCGGCCGCCGGTCGGTGATATGAATCGGGAGATAATAATGAAACGTTTCGTGCTGGTGCTTCTCGCCTCGTGCGCCGTCTCGACGGCTGAGGCGGCCGATCCAGCGGCGCCCGTCAACGAGATCATGCAGGAAGCGGTCAAGGGCTGGGCGGAAGATGCGCGGCCGGGCGAGGACTATTTCTCCGAGGCGCGCCTTCAGCGCATCTACAGCCAGGATTTTACCAAGGTCTATCGCGAAGCGGCAAAGTTTCCGGCCTATGACGAAGGTGACTCGCCCTTCGAGTATGACGTCATTGTCAGCGGGCAGGACGCACGATCAAGGATCTCTCTGTTGCCACCGGAGCGCCGGCCGATGGCAAAAGCGACGTGAAGGTCACTTTCGACAACACGCATTGCCTTGGCGAACGTACCGCCGACTGGAAGCCGAATGAGCTGCATTTCATGGTCATCGAGGAAAACGGCCGTGCCGTCATCGACGATATCGTAAGGACGGGCGATGCCGGTTCCCTCAAGACGGAATTAGAGAGCATTGCGAGCCAGGGTGCGGGAGCGCAGTAGTCGGGATTGTTGCTGCCTATCGCCGAGTCGCGCTAAGTGCCTATTGTTGCGGTGAGGCGAAAGCGGGGCACTGGATGAGGATGAGGATGGCATGCATCGCATTGGCCATGCTGGCGGTGTGGACGCCAGCTTTTGCCGATGGGCGCGAGGAACTGGTGCGCAGCTATGTGGACCGGATCGTCGTCAATTCGCTGCATGAGCCGGATCGCCATGATCCCTATTTCACCGAAATCCAATTGCTCAACGACTTCAGCGGCGATTTCGTCAATGCTTACGCGAAGGCGCTGACGGCATCGCGCAAGCGGGGCGATGCGACCTTGTTCGAGACCGATCCAATGACGGGCGATGCGAACAGATGTCCCATCGGCAAGACCGGGATCGTGGACCGAACCCGCAGCGACACGCGCAACATGCTCGACGTGACAATGGATCTGCCGTCCTGCAATAGTGCCGCCGCGCGTTCGATCCGCCTGATGTTCTTGCTCGAAAAGGACGGATCGGGGCCGTACCGGATCGACGACGTGCTGCGCTTCGTCGAGGAGGGAAAGTGGTTTTCGCTGAAGGCGTGGCTGGAGCGGCGGGCGCGGCCCTGATGCGGCCCCCTGTTCATCATCCTTTTTGATTTTCTCGCCGCATTGTGCCAGTGAGGCGCCCTAATCTGTGGGAAGGCGATGGAATGGCAGGAACGAACAGCGAGCGGGAATTACTGACGGAAGGCCCGGCGATCATTCTGGTGCATCCGCAGCTTGGCGAGAATATCGGCATGGTGGCGCGCGCCATGGCCAATTTCGGCCTTGCGGAACTGCGCCTCGTCAATCCGCGCGACGGCTGGCCGAGCGAGAAGGCGAAGTCGGCGGCGAGCCGGGCGGATCACGTCATCGACAATGCCAAGCTCTATGCTTCGACGGAAGAGGCAATCGCCGATCTCAATTTCGTCTATGCGACAACAGCACGGGATCGCTATGGCTACAAGCCGGTCCGGTCTCCGCTTGTCGCCGCCGAAACACTCAGGCAGAAATTCTCAGCGGGGCAGGCGACCGGTATCCTTTTCGGCCGCGAGCGCACAGGGCTCACCAACGAGGAAATCGCGCTCGCCGACGAGATCGTTACCTTTCCCGTCAACCCCGCTTTCGCTTCGCTCAATCTGGCACAAGCGGTTCTGCTCATGTCTTACGAGTGGCTGAAGACGAGCATGGTCTCACCGGAGGAAACGTCGTTTCAGGCGCTCTCGCAGAAACCGGCGACGAAGGAACATCTGCAGGGCCTGTTCGATCACGTCGAGGAAGCGCTCGATGCGCGCGGATATTTTCGCCCGGTCGCCAAAAAGCCGAAATTGGTGGAAAATCTGCGCGCTGTCCTGACCCGCCCGGCCTTTACCGAATCTGAAATTCGTCTTGTGCGAGGCATCATTTCTTCGCTAGATCGCTTCACCCGCGAGGCGCCGCGCGGCGCCGGAGCACCGGAAAACTCGCGCGCGAAAAAGGCAGACGATGCCGGCGACGACCTCTGAACTGAAACCCATCCTCGTCTTCGATAGCGGCATCGGCGGGCTGACCGTGCTGCGTGAGGCGCGTGTCCTGATGCCGGAGCGACATTTCATCTATGTCGCCGACGATGCGGGCTTTCCCTATGGCGGCTGGGAGGAGGCAGTGCTGAAGGGACATGTCATCGAACTGTTCGGCCATTTGCTGGCCGAGCATGATCCGGAAATCTGCGTCATCGCCTGCAACACCGCCTTCACGCTCGTGGGGGCGGATCTACGCGCTGCCTTTCCGGACATGCGTTTCGTCGGCACCGTGCCGGCAATCAAACCGGCGGCGGAACGCACCCGCTCGGGGCTGGTCTCGGTGCTGGCGACACCGGGCACGGTCAAGCGTGCCTATACGCGCGATCTCATTCAATCCTTCGCCTCGCAATGCCATGTCCGCCTCGTCGGGTCAGAGAGCCTGGCGCGGATGGCGGAAGCCTACATCCGCGGCGAGGTGACCGATGATGCGGCGGTTCTTGCCGAGATCGAACAGTGTTTTGTCGAACAGGACGGCCGCAAGACCGATATCGTCGTGCTCGCCTGCACGCATTATCCCTTCATGGCCAATGTCTTCCGCCGCCTCGCGCCATGGCCGGTCGATTGGCTCGATCCGGCAGAGGCGATCGCGCGGCAAGCTCGCCGGCTGGTGCCGCTGCCGGATGGCTTCGAGCCGCTGAACGGCGTCGACCCGGCAATCTTCACATCCGGCAGACCGGATTTCACGACGCGTCGGTTGATGCAGGGGTTTGGCCTTACCATACGGTAAACGAAGTCCCTCATAAACTGTGGGTTTCGGCGCAGTCGGGGCGCGCAGCGGCGGAAACGATGCTAATGCTCACTACTTGCGGGTTCGTGGCGGCGCATCCGGCATGGCAGTTTCAACGAGGTGGATATGAAAGTCGGCATCGACATGGGGACGGCGTCCGATGGCGCATCCGTTCCGCTCGATATCGAGGAACTTCTGGCGACGCGCCTTTTGGTGCAGGGCAATTCAGGCTCCGGGAAATCACATCTCCTGCGCCGGCTTCTCGAACAGTCGGCGCCCTGGGTGCAGCAATGCATCATCGATCCCGAAGGTGATTTCGTCACGCTTGCCGACAAGTTCGGTCATGTCGTGATCGAGGGCGAGCGGACGGAATCTGAACTGATCGGCATCGCGACCCGCATCCGCCAGCATCGCGTTTCCTGCGTCCTCTCGCTCGAGGGCCTCGATATCGAGCAGCAGATGCGCAATGCCGGCATCTTCCTCAATGCAATGTTTGATGCCGACCGCGACTACTGGTATCCGGTCCTGGTGGTCGTCGACGAGGCACAGATGTTTGCGCCCTCGGTTGCCGGCGATGTATCGGAGGAGGCGCGGAAAATCTCGCTCGGCGCTATGACCAACCTGATGTGCCGCGGCCGCAAGCGCGGGCTTGCCGGCGTTATCGCGACCCAGCGGCTGGCAAAGCTTGCCAAGAACGTCGCGGCCGAAGCCTCCAACTTCCTGATGGGCCGAACCTTTCTCGACATCGACATGGCGCGCGCCGCTGACCTGCTTGGCATGGATCGGCGCACCGCCGAAATGTTCCGCGATCTGAAGCGCGGTTCCTTCGTGGCGCTCGGTCCGGCCCTGTCGCGCCGCCCGCTGCCGGTGACGATTGGCAATGTCGAGACCTCGGCGCGGTCCACCAGTCCGAAGTTGACGCCATTGCCGGAAGCGGTCGCCGACATCGAAGACCTGATCTTCACCCCGGACCCGGAGGAACTGATCCGGCCGATCATTCGCCGCCCGAGCGCCCAGCCGCGGCCCGCCACGGATATTCTGGCCGAGCTGTCACGCCCAAGGCCGGAGCCTGCCGCTGCCGTCGAACCCCGCGCACCAGCGCCTGAAATGCCGGCTGCCGAGCGCGAGGCGCTCCTGGAAGGCCTGCTGGCGGAAATCCTCGAAAACCCCGAAGCCGCCTTCCGCGCCGATGCCGAACTATTCCAGGATTTCCTGGTCCGTTGCCGCATCCGCCGTGTCCCCGGCGCGCCGCTGTCGCTTGCCGCTTTCCGCCGCAAGATGGCGGTCGCACGTTCAGGCGTCGATGCTGATACGGCCGCGAGCGAGATCTGGGCATCTGCGCTGGAACTGTCGCGGCAGGTGACCGAAGACCTGCAGGGCGTCTTCCTGCTCGTCGCGCAATCTGCCGTCCGCGGTCTGCCTTGTCCGTCTGATGCGATGATCGCGCGCGCCTACGGCACCCATTCCGCCCGCCGCGCGCGGCGCCTGCTCGGCTATTTCGAGGAGCAGGGGCTGATCGTCGTCCACAGCGATCTCTCCGGCAAAAGGATCGTTGCGTTCCCCGATCTGCAGGTGGAGACGGCGCCAGGGGCGGCGGATGCCGTTTATGATGACGCAGGAAGCCGTAGCGCTGCGGAATAGGGTGGATATGAGGGATTATTTCCGTCGGTCGTTGACAAATTTGTGAAACTTACCTAAAGACCCGCCCAACGCCGGGCCGAAATGCCCGGTGTTACTTTTAGTGGCGCATATGCCTTTCTTGTCCGCAAGGACGGAAAGAAATATGCGTGAACCGACATGTCCCGTGGCTTCTCCGTCAGCGTGATCGCGAGAAACCTGTCAGAGCTTCTAAAACGAGGTTCAGAGGAGGGCGTGTTTCCTTGATCCGGTTTGGCAACAGACCGGTGTAACAATTTGAAGGGAAATGCGATGAGCAAGCGCGAATCGTCCAAGTACAAAATTGACCGCCGTATGGGCGAAAACATCTGGGGTCGTCCGAAGTCGCCGGTCAACCGCCGCGAATACGGCCCGGGCCAGCACGGCCAGCGCCGCAAGTCCAAGCTTTCCGACTTCGGCGTACAGCTGCGCGCCAAGCAGAAGCTCAAGGGCTACTATGGCGACATCCGCGAGAAGCAGTTCCGCGCTATCTACGACGAAGCCAACCGCCGCAAGGGCGACACCTCGGAAAACCTGATCGGCCTGCTCGAATCGCGCCTCGATGCGATCGTCTACCGCGCCAAGTTCGTTCCGACGGTCTTTGCTGCCCGTCAGTTCGTCAACCACGGTCACGTCAAGGTCAACGGCGTTCGCGTCAACATCGGTTCGTTCCGCTGCAAGGCCGGCGACGTCATCGAAGTCCGTGAAAAGTCGAAGCAGCTCGTTACGGTTCTCGAAGCCGTTTCGCTCGCTGAGCGCGACGTTCCGGACTACATTGAAGCCGACCACCACAAGATGGTTGCCACCTATGCTCGCGTTCCGGGCCTGACCGACGTTCCGTACCCGGTCGTCATGGAACCGAACCTCGTCGTCGAATTCTATTCGCGATAATTTCTTCTGGCCTCGGCCTTGTGATACGGAAAAGCCACTCAGAGATGGGTGGCTTTTTTGTTGCACTGATGTGGAGAATGACTGATGCCCGGCACCGAACCGTTGGACCTGCAGTCGATTGTCGATGATATCCATCGTGAGCTGATACCAAGGCTCGGCGAGGGGAAGGTTGCCGACTATATCCCGCAACTCGCCCACGTCGATCCCAAGCGCTTCGGTATGGCCGTCGTGACCGTCGACGGTCATGTCTACAAGGCCGGTGATGCCGAGGTTCCCTTCTCGATCCAGAGTATCTCCAAGGTTTTTATGCTGACGCTGGCGCTCGGCAAACATGGCGAGAGCATCTGGAATCGCGTCGGCCGTGAGCCGTCCGGTTCCGCCTTCAACTCCATCGTGCAGCTTGAACATGAGCACGGGATTCCGCGCAATCCCTTCATCAATGCCGGCGCAATCGCCATTACCGACCTTGTTCTGGCAGGCCACACACCGCGCGAAGCGATCGGCGAAGTCGTCCGCTTCGTCCGCTACCTTGCCGACGAGGAAGACATTGTCATCGACCACGAGGTCGCGCGATCGGAGGCCGCGACTGGTTATCGCAACGCCGCGCTCGCCAATTTCATGCGCGCCTTCGGCAAGCTCGACCATCCGGTCGAACACGTGCTCGGCGTCTATTTCCATCAATGCGCCCTGGCGATGAGCTGCGTCCAGCTGGCAAAGGCGGGCCTGTTCCTTGCCGCCTCCGGCAGCAATCCGCTGACCCAGCATTCCGTCGTTTCGCGCCAGAGGGCGAGGCGCATCAACGCACTGATGCTGACCTGCGGGCACTACGACGGCTCGGGCGATTTCGCCTATCGTGTCGGTCTGCCCGGCAAGAGCGGCGTCGGCGGCGGTATTCTGGTCGCGGCGCCCGGCAAGGCCTCCATCGCCGTCTGGTCGCCCGGCCTCAACAACAACGGCAACTCGCTGCTTGGTTCGCTTGCGCTTGAAATGCTGGCAAGCCGCACCGGATGGTCCGTATTCGGCGGCTGAGCAGGCGTTACGGAAGTTTCATATCGATCCGCGTGCATTTCCCTTGATCTTGCCGGCTTACCCGGGCAAGTGCAGTTCACAACGCACGCGCCACAGCGCGTTTTCCAATCCGGGACTTTGTCATGGATATTTCCACCCCATCGCCTGAAGCCCACCTGGAAGAGCTTTCATCCGGCTCTGATAAGGCCCTTGATGACGTGCTGCATCCGATCTTTGCCAAGATGCCGTCGTCGGTTTCCTTCAATAAACTGCGCAAGCGCCTGCTGCGGCAGGTGCGCCAGGCGATCGAGGATTTCGGCATGCTGAAGGGCCAGAAGCGCTGGCTGATCGGCGTCTCCGGCGGCAAGGACAGCTACGGCCTGCTGGCGCTCTTGATGGACCTGCAATGGCGCGGCCTGCTGCCTGTCGAACTGGTCGCCTGCAACCTCGACCAGGGCCAGCCGAATTTCCCCAAGCATGTGCTGCCGGATTACCTGACCTCGATCGGCGTCAAGCACCGGATCGAATATCGCGATACCTATTCGATCGTGAAGGAGAAGGTGCCGGCGGGCGGCACCTATTGCGCGCTCTGTTCGCGCCTGCGCCGCGGCAATCTCTACCGGATTGCGCGCGAGGAAGGCTGCGACGCGCTGCTGCTCGGCCATCACCGCGAGGATATCCTCGAGACCTTCTTCATGAACTTCTTCCATGGGGGCAGGCTCGCCTCGATGCCGGCCAAGCTGTTGAACGACGACGGCGATCTGATGGTGCTCAGGCCGCTGGCCTATGCGGCCGAGGATGATCTCACAAAATTCGCAGCGGCGATGGAGTTTCCGATTATCCCATGCGATCTCTGCGGCTCGCAGGATGGGCTCGAGCGTAATGCCATGAAGGCGATGCTGGCCGATATCGAGCGCCGTATGCCTGGCCGCAAGGACACGATGCTGAGGGCGCTCGGCCACGTCAATCCGTCGCACCTGCTCGACCCGAAACTGTTCGATTTCCAATCCCTGTTCGCGGAGCCCAAAGCATGACGTCTGCCATCGATATCGCAACCATCGCCAATATCCTGCAGGAGGCTGCGGTCAAGGAGATACTGCCAAGGTTCCGCAATCTCGGCGCTGGTGACGTCAGGATGAAATCGGAGGCCATCGACCTGGTGACCGAGGCCGACGAAGCGGCGGAGCGCCTGATCAAAGCGCGCATGGCGGAGGTTGCGCCCGACGCGCTGTTTATCGGCGAAGAGTCGGTTGCCGCCGACCCGGCGCTGCTGGATCGCCTTGCCGGCGCCGGTCTGGCTGTCATCGTCGATCCGATCGACGGCACATTCAACTATGCGGCCGGAATGCCGCTGTTCGGCGTCATGGCATCTGTCGTTGCCAAGGGCGAAACCGTTGCCGGCGTGATCTATGACCCGATGGGTAATGATTGGGTGATCGCCGAAAAGGGGGCTGGTGCCTGGCTTTGCAAGGCGGATGGCTCGCAGGAACGGTTGAGCGTGGCGCCGTCTGTGCCGCTGGAAAACCTCGTCGGCTGCGCATCGACCGGCTTCTATTCGGCGGAAAACCGGCGCATCGTCATGGGCAACATGGCCAAGGTGCGGGTCGCCACGAGCTATCGCTGCGCAGCGCATGAGTACCGCGCCTTCGCCAGCGGACATTTTCACTTCCTGATGTATCAGAAACTGATGCCCTGGGATCACCTTGCCGGAACGCTGATCGCTGAAGAGGCGGGGGCCTATGCGGCGCGTTTCGACGGTTCGCCCTATCGCCCGGATCATGTCAATGGCGGCCTTCTGGTGGCCTCCGACAGGGATTGCTGGCAAGCGCTTCGCCGTGAGGTCTTTACCGTCTGAGGCGGCAAGATAATGCACACGAAAAGGCCCGCTTGACATCAGTCGAGCGGGCCTTTTTCGTGTCGCGTGATCACATATGGCCGCCGCCCGCATCGAGCGTAGCCTGATCGTCGCTCGGATGCGTGAAGAGTTTGCCCTTCTCTGCCCAGAGTGCTGCGAGGATCGTCACCGCTCCGAAAGCGGTGAACCCCGCAAACAGCGGCTGCACCGTGCCGTTGAACATCTGCCCGACCGCGCCGCCGATCAGCGCGCCGCCGGTGGTCGAAACGAAACCGGTGATCGCCGTTGCCGTACCTGCCAGATGCCCCATGGGCTCCAGGCTGATCGCTGTGAAGTTGGTTGCAATGACAGCGAACATCATCAAGAGAACGGAGAAGAGCAGGTAGGTAAGCCGGAAGTCCGGCTTGCCGCCGAGCGAAATCACCAGCCCGACGCCGGCGAGCAGCGTGAACAGGATCATCGCCGCATGCGAGATACGCCGCATGCCGAAGCTGCGGACGAAATAGCCATTGGCGAAGTTGGCGAGGGCTATGCCTCCGGCGGTTCCGGCAAAGGCAATCGGCAGCCAATCGCCGAGGCCGTAGACTTCGCCGAAGATCTGCTGGACCGTGACAACGTAGGCGCAGATGACGGCAGTGAACAGGGTCATGCCGATCATGTAACCGCAGGTGGTGCGGTTGGTGAGAACAGTGCGGAAGCCGGCGCCGACGGAAGCCACAGAAAGGGGCAGGCGCTCTTCATGCGGTAGGGATTCCCTCAGGCGCAAACCTGCCCAGACGAAAAGGATGGCGCCGACGCAGCCGAGCAGAATGAAGATCCAGTGCCAGTTCGCGTAATAGATCACGGCCTGGCCGAGTGAAGGGGCAACGATCGGCACGATCATGAAGACGATCATCACATAGGACATGACACGCGCCATTTCGCGGCCGCCGAAACAGTCGCGCACCACCGCCATGGTGGTGATGCGAACCGCTGCAGCACCGATCCCCTGCACGAACCGCAGCAGGAGCAGCATTTCGAAACTCTCTGTCGCCGCCGCACCGAACATCGTCAAGGTGAAGAAGGCGAGACCGCCGAGCAGGATCGCGCGGCGCCCGAAGGTGTCTGACAGGCTGCCGAAAATGATCTGCGAGCAGCCGAAGCCAAGGAAGAAGACGCCGATGATCAGCTGCGTGTCGTTGGTGTTGGCAACGCGGAGCGACTGGCCGATGGCGGGCAGGGCCGGCAGCATGATGTCGATGGCGATCGCGACGCTCGCGGTCATGAGCGCGATGGTGATGACGAATTCGAAGAAGCCGAGGCCTATCCGGGAGGAGCCGATATTTTCGATGTGTTCAGCGGTCGTGGTGGCGGACATGGAGGGGCCTATGGATGTCTTGGGGGGAGACAGTGATTAAATGGACGGATTATGTGGGCTGAAAAGCCTGCCTTTTTCGGCGACAAGCACGAAGATCAGGCCAATGACGGAGACCGTCAGGAAACCGATGGCAAGCGGCGTGACGGTGCCGTCGAACGCCTGTCCGATCAGTGCGCCGATGGTCGCGCCGCCGATCGTCTGGGTGAAACCGAGCACGGAAGATGCCGTTCCGGCGACGTGCCCGAGCGGCTCCATCGCCATCGCGTTGAAATTCGGACCGATCAGGCCGAATTGAAACATGGCTGCGCCATAGAGCAGCACGAAAAGCCAGAGAGGCAGCACGCCGAGCAACGAGGCCATGGCCCAGGCGAAACTGGCGAGCGCAAAGCCGATTAGCGCGCCGTGCGACAGGCGCCGCATGCCGTAGCGCTTGACGAGCCGCGAATTGGTGAAGGAGGCGACGGCCATCATGCCGGCGAAACCTGCAAAGACCAGCGGGAACCAGTGCCCAAGCCGGTAGATGCCGACCAGGATCTGCTGTGCGGAATTGATGAAGCCGAACAGCGAACCGAAGATGAAGGACGCGGCCAGCGAATAGCAGAGCGAGACGCGGTTGGTCAGGACAATGCGGAATGCGTCGACGATGGATGCGACTGTGAATGGGCGGCGATGTTCGACTGCGAGCGTCTCGGGCAGCCGCAGGGCGACCAGCGTCGCCACCAGAGCCGCAAATGCGCAGATGACCACGAAGATCATGTGCCATTCGGCAAAGATCATGATCAACTGACCGACGCTTGGTGCAATGACCGGCACGATCATAAAGACCATCATGACCAGCGACATGACCTCGGCCATCATCCGCCCGCCATAAACGTCGCGAACGATCGAAATAGTGATGACCCGCGTCGCGGCTGCACCAATACCCTGCATGAAGCGCAGCGCCAGAAGCCCGGCGAAGGACGGCACGAAGACGATGGCAAGCGCGCAAAGTGCATAGACGCCGAGACCGCCGAGAAGCGGCAACTTGCGGCCGAACCGGTCGGAAAGCGGACCGAAGAACAGTTGCGCGCAGCCCATGCCGAGCAGATAGGCGGTAATGATATATTGGCGCGTGTTCTCATCGGCGACGCCGAGGCTGGCGCCGATCTCCTGCAGGCCCGGCAACATGATATCGATCGAGATCGCGTTGATTGCCATTAGCATGGCCATCAGCGCAACGAATTGTGGTTTCGACAAAGCCTGCAGGCCCGGTTCTTCGGTGGTAACGGTCATCGGAATATTCCTGGGCAGAGGTGCCGGCGCCTGAGCTGAAAACGAATAGGTTCCAGCAGGAAACAGGCGCGGATGAAAATGCTGAAGCCGGTAATCCCATATCTGGTCGAAAGCGAGGCTCCGAGCGCTTTAAAACAATGAGCTGGTTGGCGTGATGCCGACACTTGTTCGGAATTCTGTGCCGAACGTCTGTCTGCGCGTGCTTACGCCTTGTTTCGCGACTATCTTGTGACAGCCGCTTCATATTGACTTCGACTGTTAAAGGTCGCGCAACATTAGGTAGCCTTCACAATTCGCAGGAATCAAAAAAGGCGGTGACCCGCCTTTTACGGTGCCCTGTAACTTGAAGTCAGATTCAGGCTGCGCCCTTGACGGCGACGCCGGCTTCTTCGAAATGCGACTGGAGTTCGCCAGCCTGGAACATTTCGCGCACGATGTCACAGCCGCCGATGAATTCGCCCTTGATGTAGAGCTGCGGAATGGTCGGCCAGTTGGAATAATCCTTGATGCCCTGGCGAAGATCGGCATCAGCAAGCACGTTGATGCCCTTATAGTCGACGCCGATATAGTCGAGCATCTGGACCACTTGGCCCGAGAACCCACACTGGGGGAATTGCGGCGTGCCCTTCATGAAAAGGACGACGTCGTTGCTCTTTACTTCGTTGTCGATGAATTCGTTGATTCCGCTCATATGTCGTAGTCCTTCCTGCTCCAGCTTCAAGGGCCGGGGGTGTCGATCCATTCTAGATAGCATGCAGGCCGGTGATTTTCATCACCCGATCCCAACAAAAATTGATGGCTTGCCCGGCGGCGACATGCCGCCGGCGAAATCATCGCGTCCTGCGCCGCGATGCGGCCGTCCGGCGTCGGCTCACCTGCTTTTTCGCGGGCTTTACGGCTCTTTTCGCCGTCGCTTTCTTGAACCGGCCGGTGGCAGACCGCGCCTGTCGCTTCTGGCGTTTTGTCGCCGTGCGACCGCCGGTCTTCTTGAGAATTTCCTTCAGAACATTCTCGACGACGTCACTGACCAGTTCATTCATCAGTCCGGCCATAAAGCCTCACTCCGGCGCAGATGTCTGAAGGGCGAGCGCGTGCAAAACGCCGCCCATATTTCCCTTCAGCGCATTGTAGACCATCTGGTGCTGCTGAACGCGGCTCTTGCCGCGGAAGGCTTCTGCCACGACCTCAGCGGCATAATGATCGCCGTCTCCGGCCAAATCCCGGATTGTCACCTTGGCGCCCGGGATACCGGATTTGATCATGTCTTCAATATCGCCCGGTGTCATCGGCATACGCTACTCCCTCAATTCTTGCTTGCTCCACAGTGGCAATCCCGTCGATTCTGCCACATGAGGATCACTTGTATAGAGGCGAAAACCGCGTTCCAACAGTTCCATCAATATTTTTACGTCGGTATCGGCATGCAGCCTCTGCATTTTGAGGTCGTTGTAGACATGACCGGTCGATGACGGATCGATCCCTGTCATGATGACGGCGGTCGCGCCATTGTGGATGGCGTACAGAATCGACGTTATACCATTGGAAAATTTCGATTCATTGTCACTTTCGGGAATGATGCGTCCGAGCACCGCTTCGGCCAGCCGGGTGCGATGATACTGGCTGATGAGCCGCAATTCCTTGAAGCCGTAGTCAAACGCACGGAGACCTTCGCGCAATCGTGCTTCGCTCTTCGGCCAGCGAAGCACGTAGAGCATGCCACAGTGTTTTCCGGAAAGTGCGCGACGCACGGCGGCAGCGCGCTCACCCTTGCCTTCCACCTGGTTGAATTGCAGGAAGGTGACGTCTGGCGCGTCTATGCCCCAGCCCGCTGTCACAACCTGGGAGCCGTTTACGCAAATAACGGCAAATCGGCTGTCAAATCCGTCTGGTAAATTGGAAACCGGCGCTGAACCCACAATCAGCGCCGGGCCACGGAAAGGGGTAGGGTGCTTCGGCGCCTGCGGCCGCGCCAGCCGATAAGCCAGGTGATACCGCCAAGAGCGCCGCAATCTGTTCAACCAGGCATACCAGTGCACTTCACCTCCGCTCATGCGTTCCCCTGTGTCCGTGTGATCCTTTTGGATCAGCAGATAGGTTTCGGATAGGCCTCGGAAAGACCGCTGTCGCCTTTGTTTCAGCAATCTTCCTTACGCGAGACGACCGTGGCAAGTCACGCTGCTATATCGATGGCCTGCACAGCGGACAAACCCGGCCGGCATCAAAGCCGTTTCAGTTTGATTCCGGCAGGCTGCCTTCCATGAAATCCGGGAACCAGGATTCATGTTCCGATCGCAATTGCACGACTGCAAGCGGCTTGGCCGAGCCGAGCACGACTTCGGTGCCGCCAGTCGCTCCAAGCACGGGCGCGGACACGCCCGCGGCTTTTGCCCGCTCGGCGACAACATCTGCATGCTCCGGCTTTACCGTCACGACGTAGCGTCCCTGGTCTTCTCCGAAGAAGACGGGGATCGGATCGCGGTCCGCTGCCGTCGAAACCTTTGCACCGATGCCCGATGCCATCGCCATTTCGGCAATCGCCAGCGCAAGGCCGCCGGAAGAGCAATCATGCACGGCGGTCGTCAGGCCGTCGGTGATCAGCCCGCGGACGAAGTCGCCGGTCTTGCGCTCATGGGCGAGATCGACATGCGGCGCAGGACCATCGGTGCGGCCGTGAATATCGCGCAGGTAGACGGACTGGCCGAGATGCGTTCCGAGGCCTTCCGGCGCGCCGACGAGGAGGATATCATCACCTTCGGCCGCAAAGCGGATGCGCGCCATCTGCGACCAGTCGCCGAGCAGGCCGACGCCGCCGATGGTCGGGGTCGGCAGAATGCCCTGGCCATTCGTCTCGTTGTAGAGCGAGACGTTGCCGGATACGATCGGGAATTCGAGTGCACGGCAGGCTTCGCCGATGCCCTTGATGGCATGGACGAGCTGGCTCATGATTTCCGGGCGTTCCGGATTGCCGAAATTGAGGTTGTCGGTGGCCGCCAGCGGCAAGGCGCCGGTCGCGGTGATGTTGCGCCAGCACTCGGCTACGGCCTGCTTGCCGCCTTCGAACGGATCGGCCTCGACATAACGCGGCGTCACGTCGGAGGAGAAGGCCAGCGCCTTGGTCGGATGACCTTCGACGCGCACGACGCCGGCGTCACCGCCCGGCAGTTGCAGCGAATTGCCCTGGATCAGCGTGTCGTATTGTTCGTAAACCCAGCGGCGCGACGAGTTGTTGGCGGAGCCAACGAGAGACAGGACGGCGTCGGCGACATCGGCCTGCGGGATATCGTTGGCCGCCAGCGGCGCAGGCGCCTTTGCCGGCGTCCAGGGGCGGTCATATTCCGGCGCCTGGTCGCCGAGTTCCTTGATCGGCAGGTTGGCTACTTCCTCGCCCTGATGGATGACGCGGAAACGCAGGTCGTCGGTGGTCTTGCCGACGATGGCGAAATCCAGGCCCCACTTGACGAAGATCGCCTTGGCGATTTCCTCCTTGGCCGGTTCCAGCACCATGAGCATGCGCTCCTGGCTTTCCGACAGCATCATCTCATAGGCCGTCATTCGCTCTTCGCGCACGGGCACCTGATCGAGCTGCAATTCGATGCCGAGGTCGCCTTTGGCGCCCATTTCGACGGCGGAGCAGGTGAGGCCGGCAGCCCCCATGTCCTGGATCGCGATGACAGCACCGGTCTTCATCAGTTCGAGGCAGGCTTCGAGCAGGCATTTTTCGGTGAAGGGGTCGCCGACCTGGACGGTCGGACGCTTCTCCTCGATCGATTCGTCGAACTCGGCCGACGCCATGGTCGCGCCGCCGACGCCGTCGCGGCCGGTCTTGGCACCGAGATAAACGACCGGCAGGCCGACACCCTTGGCTTCCGACAGGAAGATCGCGTCGGACTTGGCAAGGCCTGCGGCAAAGGCGTTGACGAGGATATTGCCGTTGTAGCGCGCGTCGAACTCAACCTCGCCGCCAACCGTCGGCACGCCGAAGGAATTGCCGTAGCCGCCGACGCCGGCAACGACGCCGGACACCAGATGGCGGGTCTTCGGATGGTCAGGCGCGCCGAAGCGCAGGGCGTTCATCGCCGCGATCGGCCGTGCGCCCATGGTGAAGACGTCGCGCAGGATGCCGCCCACACCGGTCGCCGCACCCTGATAGGGCTCGATGTAGGACGGGTGGTTGTGGCTTTCCATCTTGAAGACGACGCAATCGCCATCATCGATATCGACGACGCCGGCATTCTCACCGGGGCCCTGGATGACGCGCGGACCGGTGGTTGGCAGAGTGCGCAGCCATTTCTTCGAGGACTTGTAGGAGCAGTGCTCGTTCCACATCGCCGAGAAGATGCCGAGTTCCGTGAAGGTCGGCTCACGGCCGATCAGGTCCAGGATGCGCTGATACTCATCCCGCTTCAGGCCGTGCGAGGCAATGAGGTCGGGCGTGATGGGGCGGGTATTGGAAATGGTCATCGTGGTCCATTCGGTCCGTTGGAGCATCCCGGACGGCAAGGACACCGTCTTCCTGAAGGAATGCGTCAAAACAAAGAGATCGCGTCGGCGTTTCTTTAGCCGATGCTCTTGCGGGATGCGACAGGAAAATGCCGGAAAAGCACAGGAGATCGCGTGCTTTTTGCCGACGGGGCGGCGGTTCGATCAGGCGAAGCTGTCGTAACCGGTGCGGCCGCTGTCAAGCAGCCGGCGAAGGGTAAGGAAACCGCGCCGCACCTCGCTGCGGTCGGCAGGCGAGGAAAAGCCGATCCGCACCCGATGAAAGACGCTGTCGGTCCGCCCTGCCTTGAACTCGTCCTCGTCGTCAACCAGCACGCCCTCCTCAAACGCTGCGTGCTTGAAAGTGCCGGAGAGCCATGGCTCGGACAGTTTCAACCACAGAAACGGCACGTGCGGGTGCGAGTTGAACTCGATGCCCGAAAATATCTCGCGCGCCATCTGCTCGCGCGCGCGGATCTCATCGATGCTTCGCGCGCGCAGGATCGCAGCTTCACCGCTCAGCACCAGGCGTGCGCAGAGCTCGGCGAGCAGAAATGGCATGCCGCCACTCACCATCTTGTGGGCAATGCGGATACGCTGGCTGAAATGGGCAGGGCAGGCGACCCAGCCGCCGCGCACGCCGGCCGCAACCGATTTCGACAGGCCGCCGACCAGAAATGTCCGTTCCGGCGCAAGTTCGGCGAGAAGCGGCGTCATATCGCCGGTCATCGCGCCGTAGAGATCGTCCTCCAGCAGCCAGACGCCATAGCGGCGGGCAATATCGGCAATCGCCTGCCGGCGCTCCAGGGACAATGTCACAACCGTCGGGTTCTGTGCGGTCGGCATCAGAAAGGCGAGTTTCGGGTGCTGCTGGGCGCAGACGCGCTCAAAGTCTTCCGGGTCGAGGCCGTAGTCGTCGGTGCGCAGAAGGATCGTGCGCCGGCCGATCAGGCCGGCGCTACGGCTGATCTGCGAATAGGTGATGTTTTCGAAGGCGATCTTGTCGCCTGGAGCGGTGACAGCCGCAATGACGGCGACGGCGCCGGCATGGGCGCCGAGGGTCGGGACGATGCGATCGGGCTGCGGCTTGAACGCTCCTTTGGCAAGCCACCGGCTTCCCGCCTCGAACCAGTGCGCCGGAAAATCGCGAGCGTAGCTGGCGATGTCGGCGGGGTGTTCGCGGCTGATGTCGATCAGCAGCTTTTCGAGCGATTTCCCCTGGCCGATATCCGGCGCCGCCGTGCTGTCGAAGCGGAGCTTGCCCGGAGGCGCCTTGATCGGCCGCGTGCCGGCAAGTGCCGCGGTCATCGGATCGGCCTGTTCGGCCGGCCGCATGTTCGCATTGTCGAGCACATAAGTACCGCGGCCAACCTCGCCGCTCACGAGCCCGCGTTCCCGTACCAGGTGATAGGCGCGACCAATTGTGCCGATTGTCACGCCGATATCAAAGGCGAGATTGCGCTGCGGTGGCAATTTCGTTCCGGATGGCAGCACGCCACCGGTAATCGCCTGCTCGATCTGGTCGGCAATACGTGCGTAAAGGGGGCCTTGGCCAAGGCCGGGGTCTGGCATCCAAGTTGTCATGGTAACAATTTCTACATTGCATCAATTTCTGTGTCAATTATGACAATGCAATCCAAAAGTAACCGTGACAATCAGCGGAGTAGTGGCAATGGGTACAATTTGTACTGCAGACGATGCAATTTGCTCGTTGGAGACAAATACAATTCGTGCGCCCGTTGGCGTGGTGCCACGGGCAAAATACTTTTTCGGGCGGGCAATCTCATGGATTGTGGAGCGGGAGGAAAAGCGGCTCAGCCGCCTTGCCCTCGCCGAACTGACGGATGACCAGCTTGCCGATATCGGCGTGACACCGGCGGAGGCGAAGGGCGAAGCCTCGCAACCGTTCTGGAAATGACGGGCCTGCCGGCTACAGGAGTTCGAGAACCTTCGTCTTCGGCCGGCAGATGGCCACGCCCTTTTCGCTGACGACGATCGGCCGTTCGATCAGTTCAGGGTGGGCCAGCATGGCATCCAGGATCTGGCGGTCCGTCTTGCTCACATCGTTAAGCTCTAGTGACTGGTAAGAGCTCTCTTTCATCCGCAACATTGCGCGCGGTGACAGGTCCATTTCCAGGAGAAGGGCCAGCATCTGCTCGTGGGTCGGCGGCGTCTTCATGTAGTCGATGATAATGGGCTCGATACCGGATTCGCGGATCATCTCGAGCACCGCCCGGGACGTGGTGCAGCGGCTATTGTGATAAATCGTAACGCTCATGACTATGCCCTTTGATGACCGTTGGCCTTTGATGACCGTTGGGCCACGAAGAATGACAACACTGACCCAGCCGGTCTACGCTTATGAGGGACGTAACACAATTTCGTGACATATGTGAGAACGGCATTTCGGGTTGGAAACGTGCGAAAACACAGCCGACACCGTTCGAGCCGGATCGTCGAGCAAAATCCTTAAAAAGAAGAGCTGCTAGAGTTAGGCACCGCGCCCGGCGCCGGCGAAGGTTGTGTTATCGGCAACCGGTGTCGCCCGCGGCCCAGCGCTTTACATCCGTTGCCATTCTCGCTCCAACCGCTTCATTGAACAGCGGTCCGAAGGCTTGAAGCCGGGCAGGGTGTCCTTCCGCCTGGACGACGGCGAGCGGGCGTGATTCGGGTGAGTTACGCTTGACCAGTAGGATGCGCGGGCGTCCGGAGAAGGAGTTGAGTTCCGGAGCCAGGCGATATGGCTTGAAGGCTGCGTCGCCAGACTTGAACCAGCAGGCGTTGGCGCCGAGCGCGACGCGTTCCATGGTCGGCAACGCCGCCGTGCTCTGCGCAGGTGCTGGCGGGCTGGCCGACTGGCAGCCGGCGGCAAGTGCTGCAATGGCGAAGGAGCCGGCAGTTGCAATGAAACGGATAAATGCTGCGGCGCGCATCGGAAAGCCCCTTTTGATTCGGTCTCAGAAGCTGCCTTCTAGCAGACCGAATGTTAAGCGGCGATTACATCAAGAGCGGAAGCGAAGAGGCCGCGGCCGTCGACGCCGCCATGGGCCGCCTCGATCAGGTTTTCCGGGTGTGGCATCATGCCGAGAACATTGCCATTCTCATTGACGATACCGGCAATGTCGTTGATCGAACCGTTCGGATTGGTGCCGGCTGCGTAGCGGAAAACGACCTGGCCATTGCCCTCGATGGTCTTCAGCGTTTCCGCGTCAGCAAAATAATTGCCGTCGTGATGGGCGACCGGGCAGCGGATGATCTGGCCCTGTTCGTAGGCGCGGCTGAAATCGGTATTGGCGTTGACGACCTCCAGCTGGACTTCCTTGCAGACGAATTTCAGCGAGGCATTGCGCATCAGCGCGCCCGGCAGAAGGCCCGCTTCGACGAGAATCTGGAAGCCGTTGCAGACGCCCAGCACCTTGACGCCAGCCTCTGCCTTCGCCTTGATCGCCTGCATCACCGGCATGCGCGCCGCGATCGCGCCGCAACGCAGATAGTCGCCATAGGAGAAGCCGCCGGGGATGACGATCAGATCAACATCCGGGATATCCGTCTCGGTCTGCCAGATCGTTACCGGCGCCTTGCCGGAAATCTTGGTGAGCGCCGCGATCATGTCGCGGTCACGATTGAGGCCTGGAAGCTGGACGACGGCTGATTTCATGGGTGCGGTTCAAACCTGGATTGGGCCTCTGCAAGCTCACGCAGTTCGAGGCGGTTTTCTATTCTCTCCAAGCGTTCATCAATTTGATGAAGCATTGTGTAGAGCGTATTGATGTCGTTCTGATGCGCGTGCAACGAAAGTCTTATCGAGCCCATTTCGCTTCGCAGGTCGCGTATGCCGGTATCGGCCTTGTCAGCTCTCACATGCACACGCCGCAGTATCTCATGAATGAGTTCCTGAGTGATGTCAGCCACGCAACAAGCCTGCTCGATCGAAGCGATCCCCAAACAGCGCCTGTTTCAGCGCTTCCGTTCTGGCCCGGCCTTCGGCCAATTCCTGATTGGTCTCCTTCATGAAGGAGACCAATTCTTCAAGGGAGCTCACGGTTTCGCCGAGACGCCGGTCGAGTTCCACGACTTCAGCGTAGATCATCTCCTTTGTCACGCCTCCCATGAGACTGCTCCTTCAACCCTTAGTCGAGTGAGATAGTGTAGTTCTCGATAACCGTGTTTGCCAGAAGTTTCTCGCACATGGCTTTCAGGTCGGCTTCGGCCTTTGCCTTGTCGGTGGTCTCGATCTGCAGGTCGAAGACCTTGCCCTGGCGGACGTGGCCGATGCTGTCGAAGCCGAGAGCCCCAAGGGCGCCTTCGATGGCCTTGCCCTGCGGGTCGAGAACGCCGTTCTTCAGCGTCACTGTTACGCGTGCGTTGATCACTTTGTCTTTCCTGCTTATTTCACCAGCACGGGGCCGGTGCCGCGCGGCGGCTCGTTCTCGTTCATGATGCCAAGACGGCGGGCCACCTCCTGGTAAGCCTCGACGAGGCCGCCCATGTCGCGGCGGAACCGGTCCTTGTCCATCTTTTCCTTGGTTTCGACGTCCCAGAGACGGCAGCTGTCCGGCGAGATTTCGTCCGCCAGGATGATGCGCATCATGTCACCTTCGAAGAGGCGGCCGCATTCGATCTTGAAATCGACGAGCTGGATGCCGACACCCAGGAACAGGCCAGTGAGGAAGTCGTTGATGCGGATGGCGAGCGCCATGATGTCATCGAGTTCCTGCGGGCTTGCCCAGCCGAAAGCGGTGATGTGCTCTTCGGAGACCATCGGGTCGTCGAGCGCATCGGCCTTATAGTAGAATTCGATGATGGAGCGCGGCAGGACGACGCCTTCCTCGATGCCGAGGCGCTTGGCGAGCGAACCCGCAGCCACGTTGCGCACGACGATCTCGAGCGGAATGATTTCCACTTCCTTGATCAACTGTTCGCGCATGTTGAGGCGGCGGATGAAGTGCGTGGGAATGCCGATCCTGTTCAGATGCGTGAAGATGTATTCCGAAATCCGGTTATTGAGCACGCCCTTGCCATCAATGACATCGTGCTTCTTCTTGTTGAAGGCGGTGGCGTCATCTTTGAAAAACTGGATCAGCGTGCCTGGCTCAGGACCCTCGTAGAGGATCTTGGCTTTGCCTTCGTAGATACGGCGGCGACGGTTCATCAATATTGTTCTCTATGGTTGTCGGCGCTCTTGGGCTGCGCCATTGGCATTTTCTAATCGGGTCCATAGCTGAAAAGAAACTATTTCACAATCGGCGTCTGATCCGATCCCCTGAATTAGCAAGAGGGTAACACGGAAAGTCATCAAAGCGGAAAACTTCGCATTGCACTTTTGGCGGGCTTTTGGTTTATGGGCGAAAAGCTGTTTGCGGCGTGGGTTTTCAGGGAGAGCAAAGGATGACCAGTATGCAGGATCGCGAGAAGGCGTTTGAGGCGAAGTTTGCGCTGGATGAAGAACTGCGGTTCAAGGCCGAGGCGCGCCGCAACAAGCTGCTCGGCCTCTGGGCCGCGGAGCTTCTGGGCAAGAGCGATCCTGCGGCCTATGCCACGGAAGTCATCGCTGCCGATTTCGCCGTGGCCGGGCATGAGGACGTCGTGCGCAAGATTCGTGCAGACTTCGATGCTGCCGGCATTGCCCAGACTGATGACGACATTCGCCTGAAGATGCTGGAGCTTCTTTCCGAGGCCGTCACGCAGATCCAGAACGGCTGATACCAGCCCCCGCAATATTTTATGGGCCGTCCGCTTTCGGGCGGCCTTTTTTGTTCGGCCCAACTGGCCGGCTGCCGGCGGTTCGATCATCGATAAACGCGCTCGGAAAAAGCGCTCATGCCTGAGCGGATCATCAGTTCGTAAACCATCCGGCGGCTGATCGGGTTGTGGAGACGGGCAACCTTCGAGCCCAGAAATTCGGTTTCGACGTGATCGAATGCGGCGAGATCGGCTGAATTGGCGATCAACTCGGCGTAGAGCGCGTGGAATTCGCGGCGGCAGACATAGGTTTTGTACTTGGTCATGCAGAAGGCGGAAAAGGCTCCGCCGCAGTCCCGCAGGAAATCAGCCACGCCGATTGTCACCTCCGGCCAGGCCGGATTGAACGTATCGTCAAACGCAATGACGCCGTGGTCCGCAATCGTTTCCATCGCAAGCCTGCTATCGGCCGCGACATGTCGAAGCATGTGGCCGCCATCGATGCTGAAGAACCGAATTTTACCGATCTTGTCGGTGAGTTGGTCTGGCTCCAGCAGTGTGCTGTCGCCTTTGATGATCAGCTCTTCGTCCACGGGCAAGCCGAGCCGGCGTCCGTTTTCCAGAAAACGGCCGTATTGCGCGCTGACCCCATCGGCCGTCTGACCGATGTTGAAAAGGTCGATCGCCAAGACCTTCTCGTCGCCGCCACTGATCTTTCTGAGCAGAAAATAGGAGCGGCCATAGAACACGCCGATCTCGGCAAGGGCGCCGGCGAAGCTTCTTTCTTTCTGACCTTGCAGAAGCGAAAGGAAAACAAGTGCGTCCGGCGGATCGATATAGCCCTCGATCGTCTGGAGATCGTGGAAAATGAATTTTCGAATAACTGAGGTCATCAGGTCGCGAATCCGGTTGGTTGAGCCAAGAGATCGAATGGAACTCGATCGGAGCTGACAGCCGGCAGATGGAACGTCAGGCTGCTTGGGGAGACTCGAAGCTTGAGCCGAAGAATTCTATTTGCATTGCAGCAAAGTTCATAAGTAGGGCCATTATGGGGCCGCCACGCGGCCAAAGCGCGTCATTTCCACTATCAAAAGTTGAGTAAAATCATGCGTTTCGAGCGAGGCACGATCGGCTCGGATTACCTAAGCGATACCCACGCTTACAGTCATGGTTGTCTCAAGAAACGGACGCACCCGCGTTAGCGGTTAGCACGGAAGCCGCGGCGGTTCCGCGATTTCCGGCGCGTTGCTGTGATAGGGGCAGCGCTCGCCGCCGGGTCAGGGTCGAAGCCGGCTAAGAAACTGGGCAAAAACCATCGTGCCTTCCGGCCATGGACCGTGACCGGATTCGGTGTTGATGTGGCCGGATTCGCCGGCGTCCACCAGCAGCGAACCCCAGGCGTTTGCGATATCGCCGGCATGATCATACGATCCGAATGGATCGTTGCGGCTTGCGATCACCAAGCTCGGGAACGGCAGCGGATCGCGCGGATAGGGACCGAACGTCATGAAGTGCTTCGGGCGGATTTTCGGATTTGTCACTTCCGGCGGGGCGACGAGAAAAGCGCCGGCAATCTGCTTTTCCGCCAGCGGCAGGGCATGAATGGCTGTCGCGACGCCGAGCGAATGCGCCACGATGACGACAGGCTTGGTCGCCGAATTGATATCTTCGACCATCTGCCTGACCCAGTCTTCGCGTACGGGCTTTGCCCATTCGGCCTGTTCGACGCGGCGCGCGGAGGCGAGCTTCTTCTGCCATCGGGTCTGCCAATGGTCCGGTCCCGAATTGGTATAGCCGGGAACGATCAGGATATCTGCTTCGGATGCTTTCATAATAACGGCGATTTGTGCCCGAGGGCGACGGAAGTCAAGTGAAAGAGACGCAGATCTGGTATATGCTTGCTGCACGGGACGGTTGGTCACGACGTTCCGTGACGGCGAATGCCGCCAATAGCGAGAGCACTGGATTGAGGTCAGCGATGCCAAGATCCCCTCGAAACCGGAATACTGATTGTTCTCGAATGACGTGACGATGCGTATGTTCAAGGAGGAGAATTGATCATGACGACATTCCATGTATTGGCAGGATCCAGCACCACTATCGAGCATCCGGCAGTTCGCAAGATCGGCATTTCCGATGTCTTCGACGCGTTGCGTCTCGGCTGGCAGGACTTCAATGCCAAGCCGTCTCATTACGTCTTTCTGTGCCTGATTTACCCGATCGCAGGTGTCGTGCTTGCCACATGGAGTTCGGGTGCCAATATGCTGCCGATCCTCTATCCGCTGGCTTCCGGTTTTGCCTTGCTCGGTCCGGTGGCTGCCATCGGTCTCTATGAGATCAGCAGGCGCCGCGAAATGGGGATGAATACGTCGTGGCGGCACGCTTTCGATGTTCGCCGTTCTCCAGCCTTACCGTCGATCATCGCGCTTGCCTTCATGCTGTTTGTGCTGTTCGTCGCCTGGCTGCTCGTTGCGCAGTCGCTTTACGTGCAGATGTTCGGCGATGTGCCGCCGGCATCGATTTCAGCCTTCGCCAACCAGATTTTCGCGACAGATCAGGGATGGAACCTCATCCTGGTCGGCAACGCCGTTGGTTTCGTCTTCGCCGTGATCGTTCTGTCGACGGTCGTCGTGTCGTTTCCGCTGTTGCTCGACAGGGATGTCGGCGCCGTAGCGGCGGTCGAGACGTCGGTGCGGGCAACGCTCACCAATCCGGTTCCCGTTGCCGTTTGGGGGTTGATCGTCGCCTCAGGCCTTGTTATCGGATCGATCCCAGTCTTTGTCGGGCTCGCCGTCATCATGCCGATACTCGGACATGCGACGTGGCACCTCTATCGCAAGCTCGTGGTTGCGCCGGACACCAAATGAAGCGGGCACGAAACGAACGTGCCGCCAGATAGGCGGCACGTTCGTGCTGTAGTGTGTGCCGCTTAGCGGAAATATTTGAAATAGGATGAGATTTGCGCCGAGGTATTCGACGACGGGTCGAGACGAATGCCGATCCTGTCGCCGCGATACCATTGCACGGCGCCGGTCAGGTGACCGAATTCGTTGCTCTCGATCGAAACGTCCTGGCCGATCCTGGCATTGATATCAAAATAGAGCTGGAAGCAAATTCCGACCTCTGACAGGTCCTTGACGATCCCGCGGCTCGATCCGCCCTTGCAAGTCACCGTACCGGTGAATTTGGTTGTAGTGCGTTCCACCTTGCGTTGGATCGCCTGCTGATGCCGCATATTTCCACCCAGTTTCCGTTTGCTCGTTTTCCGCAGCCTCTCACGAAAGGCTGACGAAAGGCTTGAGAAAACCGTTCAAAATGGAGCGATGTGGGCCGAAACCGGACACCCTGCGCGATGGCGAAACGGGGAGCCTCTTCGGCTCCCCGCTACAGCGCCGCGCGTCAAATATGACGCGCAAAGGACGCTGTAGCACTTTGAAACTGCTGCATAATTTATCCTTAAAATCGATACCGATTTAAGGAATTATGCAGTAGGAATCAACCGAAGACGCGATTGAAGATCGTGTCGACGTGCTTTGTGTGATAGCCGAGGTCGAATTTCTCGCGGATATCCGCCTCCGGCAGGAAGGCGCTGACTTCGCTGTCGGCAAGCAGTTCCTCAAGGAAATCCTTGCCCTGTTCCCAGACCTTCATGGCATTGCGCTGCACGAGGCGATAGGCATCCTCGCGCGAAGCGCCGGCCTGCGTCAGCGCAAGCAGGACGCGCTGGGAATGAACAAGCCCGCGGAACTTGTTCATGTTCTTCATCATATTGTCCGGATAGACGAGCAGCTTGTCGATGACGCCCGTCAGGCGTGCCAGCGCGAAGTCGAGCGTCACCGTGGCATCCGGGCCGATCATGCGTTCGACGGAGGAGTGGGAAATATCCCGCTCGTGCCACAAGGCGACGTTTTCCATGGCGGGCAGGGCGAATGCGCGCACCATGCGCGACAGCCCAGTGAGATTTTCCGTCAGCACCGGGTTACGCTTGTGCGGCATGGCCGACGAGCCCTTCTGGCCCGGCGAGAAATATTCTTCGGCTTCGAGCACCTCGGTGCGCTGCAGGTGACGGATTTCGGTTGCCAGGCGCTCCACGCTCGAAGCGATGACGCCGAGGGTGGCAAAATACATCGCATGGCGGTCGCGCGGGATGACCTGGGTCGAAACCGGCTCGGCGGCAAGGCCCATGGCCTTGGCGACGTGTTCCTCGACGCTCGGATCGATATTGGCAAAGGTGCCGACGGCACCGGAAATGGCGCAGGTGGCGATTTCCTCACGCGCGGCGATCAAACGCTTCTTGCAGCGTTCGAACTCGGCATAGGCTAGGGCCAGCTTGATGCCGAAGGTCGTCGGCTCGGCGTGGATGCCGTGCGAGCGGCCGATCGTCACCGTATCCTTGTGTTCGAACGCCCGCCGCTTCAGCGCTTCCAGCAGCTTGTCGAGGTCGGCGAGCAGCAGGTCGCTCGCCTTGACGAGCTGTACGTTGAAGCAGGTGTCGAGCACGTCGGAAGAGGTCATGCCCTGATGCACGAAACGCGCGTCCGGACCGACGATCTCGGCAAGATGCGTCAGGAAGGCGATGACGTCATGCTTGGTGATCGCTTCGATCTCGTCGATCCGCTCGACGTCGAAGGTGGCAGCCCCGCCCCGTTCCCAGATGGTCTTTGCAGCCTCCTTCGGGATCACACCGAGCTCGGCGAGCGCGTCGCAGGCATGCGCCTCGATTTCGAACCAGATGCGGAATTTGGTTTCCGGCGACCAGATGGCCACCATTTCCGGACGGGAGTAACGGGGGATCATGGGCTTTCAGCTTTCGTCATAGGTGGCGTTGGCTGAGCCTCTAGCAAAGATGGCCGGCAATCTCAACGCCGCTGATCGGGCATCTTGCGCGCGAGCCACAAGCTGGCGGCTGCAAGGGCGGCAAATCCGACCGGCAGATACAGGCGAATGCCCATCACGACGAACTGGTAAACGGCCGCAACCGAGGTGAAGATGAACTGATAGATCCAGAGGCGGCTGCCGAATGGGCCGTGCCACCGCGCGTAAAAAAGGCGGTAGTCCATGGCAAACAGAAAGGCCGTTGCCGCAATGGTGCAGGCCGCCAGGCAAAGAAAGAAGGCAGCAAAGCGGGTCTCCCTGCCGCGGCCGTCGGCGCAAAAGCGGCCAAGAAGGACGCCGCAGGGCCATGAACCAATGCCGCCGCAGAGGTATAGCACAAGGATACTGTAGAGCTGGTAGGTTTCGGCACCGTTTTGCAGGCAGAGCGCTACGAGCGCGGACGCCGCCATCATCATGCCCCAGAGCGGTGACCCGAGAAGAATTTCCCGCACGCTCGGACGCGAGGCGAGAAACCGCCGGCCCAATCGCCGCATCAGGCCTGATTGCGGCCGAACCTCGGCAACCTGAACGTCGGTCATGGCACCACGGGGACCGGAACTGCAATCCACCGACCGTCGCTACCCTCGAAACCGACGCTTATCACTTGCACCAGGACAATGTGGATGGGGTCCAGGCCGGCCGGGTGATGAACCATGACGCCGCCGATCCGGTAAGCGGTCGGGCATTTGCGGCTCTCGGGGATGGCCGTGTCGGTGTGAAGGACGCGATCCGATGCCTGGCCATCCTCGCTTTCGAATGAAAGGCTGAATCCGATCGATTGCGGCGTCACGTCCTTGCAGGGGCCGGATGGCGGCAGCGAGATTTCCTTCAACGCCAGCGTGAAAGCGCCGCCAACCGGCGGCTCAACGGCATATTGCCGGTAGACCAGGCGATGCGCCGGAGCCTCGGTCTCGGTGACCGGATTGAAGGCCGCCATCAATCCCGGATTGGCTGCCATGCCATAACGATCGACGAGTGCGGCGGCTTTCGCCAACGTCTGCGCCCGAACCTCGCCAAGACCGGCATTCTCGTCCTCGATACGCGCGCGGATCGGCGTGCCCGGCAGGAACGTGTCCTTGCGCGTGTCGATGAAGAAGATGTTGGAGTAGGGAAAGCCGGAACCGTCCTGAACGCCATATTCCTCGAAGGCGAAAACGCCGCCGTCCGGGGAAAAGCCGATGGACTGGAACGAGGCGATGTCGCCGGCGCAGGCCACCTCGGCCATCAAGGCCGAGGCAAAAACCGCGGCAGCGATCCCGCCCGAAAATTTCACCCGCGGCTCCCCTCGGCATTGGCGCGCAGAGTGTCGATGGTTTTGCGATAGGCGTCAACGTGGCCGCCGCTGAAGATTGCCGAGCCTGCAACGAAGACATTGGCACCGGCCGCGGCCGGACGCGCGATCGTGTCGATAGTAATCCCGCCATCGACCTGAAGATCAATCGGGCGATCGCCGATCATCGCCCTGATGCGGCGGATTTTTTCTTCCATCGCCGGAATGAACTTCTGGCCGCCGAAACCGGGATTGACCGTCATCACCAGAACAAGATCGAGCTTGTCGAGCAGATAGTCGAGAACGCTTTCGGATGTTGCGGGATTGATCGAAACGCCGGCCTTCTTGCCGAGCGCCCTGATCGCCTGCAGCGAGCGATCGAGATGCGGTCCTGCCTCTGCGTGCACCGTGATGCCGTCGCAACCGGCCTTGGCAAAGGCTTCGATATAGGGATCGGCAGGCGCGATCATCAGATGGCAGTCGAAATGGGCGTCCGTGTGCGGACGCAGCGACTTGATGACGTCCGGGCCGAAGGAGATGTTCGGCACGAAATGGCCGTCCATGATATCGAGATGGATCCAATCGGCGCCGGCGGCGACGACATCGCGCACTTCCTGCCCGAGCTTGGCGTAGTCAGCGGCAAGAATGGACGGTGCGATCCGGATGGGCAGGGACATGATCTAGGCTCCAAAAACTGTTTTGCGGCCAATAACACTGCTTTTCGCCGCAAACAACATTGGTGAACAACGCTTTGGCGTCATGCGGTTCTGTCACCCTGCGACCAGACGGGAAGGAGATCGATTTCTGCGGCCGTCGCATCATGAACGCCGCGCGCGATCGCACGCGCCATGGTCGATGCCGCCACGGCGCCAAGATCGATGAAATCCTGTACGGAAACGGTTTTTCCGCTCGTGCCTGTCGCAAGGGCAAAGACGAGATCGCCGTCGAGCGGCGTGTGTGACGGCCAGAGCGCCCGCGAAAAACCGTCATGGGCCGCAATTGCGAGCCTCTTCGCTTCCGCCTTGGTCAGGATGGCGTCGGTGGCGATGACGGCGATGGTGGTGTTTTGCGTTTCCTTCTGCCGGGCGCGGAACTTGATGCGGAGTTCGCGGGCATCCTGCGGGAAAGGCTGCGGCATGCCGAGCCCGCCGAATTCCACGCCCTCTTCGAAGGGGGCAGCCCAAAAATGCCGGGTATCGCCGATGGTTGCGGAGCCGAGCGCATTGACGGCAACCAGCGCGCCGATGGTGATGCCGTTATTCATTATCGTCGAGGCTGTGCCGAGGCCGCCCTTGAATGTGGCGGTCAAAGCGCCAGTCCCGGCGCCCGCGGTGCCTGTCATGAAATCCTCAGATGCCGCCTGGACCGCCGCGTAGCCGAGTTCGCGATAGGGTGGATACAGCCCCCAATCCTTGGCGCCGCCGTTGATCAGGTCGAACAGGATGGCGGCAGGCACGATGGGAATACGAAACGCGCCGACGGCAAAGCCGCGTCCCATTTCCCGCAGCGCCGCCTGGACGCCGGAGGCCGCGTCGAGACCGAAGGCCGAGCCGCCGGACAGGACGACCGCATCGACCGTCTGCACGGTATTGTGCGGATCGAGCAGGTCCGTCTCGCGCGTGCCGGGCGCCCCGCCCAGCACCTGAACGGCGGCGATGGCTGGCTGATCGCAGACGACAACGGAAACGCCTGATTTCAGGCGATGATCCTCGGCATTACCGACCCTGAGGCCTGCGACGTCGGTAATCGAATTTTTCGGGCCGGCGCGCATCATTCGGTTCCCGTGGCAGTGGGAGCGGGCACGAAACGGCCGTCTTGCCACCGGAGGAGCCGGTAGGGATTGTCCGCCAGTTCATGGTCTGCATTGAAGCCGATCGGGCCGATCGCGGTTTGATAGGGACCTTTGAGGAGCGCCTCGAGAAGCGGCGCGTCGTCTTTGCCGGCCTGGTCCTTCGCCTGTTCCAAAAGGGCAACGGCGGAAAATGCCGGCAAGACGTAACCTTCCGGAATAAGCTTCGCCACAGTCATCGCCTCGCGGAGCACCTTTGCCTCAGGCCGAGTAGCATAGTCCGGCAATGACACGGCCAGCACGCCATTCGTAAGCGCTACAGGCTGATCGGCTGCATTCAAGGCTTCGCCGCCCATCAGCGTCAGTGCGACCTCTTCGGCGGCGGCGTCGCGGGCGATGATGGCCGTGTCGGGCCGGTCGCCGCCAGTAAAGACATGCGTGGCACCGCTCTTTGCCAGCCGCCGCACAAGGCTGACCTGCTGTTCCTGCGCCGGACGGTAGGTATCGGAAAACACCGGCGTCAGTCCGACCTCGGCCAGAGCCCCGCGCACGCTTTCCACCAGTTCGCGCCCGTGGATCGTCCCGTCCTCGATCAGCGCCAGCGGCTCGTTCTTCCAGCGCGACAGGATGATCTCGGTGACCCTGGCCGCCTCCATCCGGGCGCTCGGCACGAGACGGAAGAACGGCCACTTCTTTTTCAGTGCGTCCTCCATCAGGACATCGGAACGCACGCTCAGTGACAGCGCAGGAATGCCGGCCTCGGCGAGCGCGGGAAGCGTTGCCTCGAGGCTCTCTGTGCAGAGAAACCCGATTGCGGCTTCCGCGCCGCTCGCAGCCAAGGCCTTCCTCAGGTTTTCCGCGTCGTTCGGTTCGCACGTTTCAGGTACCGAGATGATCTCCGACCCGCGATCGCCGGCCTGGAAGCGCGCGCCATCGAGCATCTGCTTTCCGAGCAGCGCGAACGGTCCTTCAACCGGCGCGACGACCGCGATCTTCACGCCTGCCGCCAGCACGGGAGCCGGCTGCACCGATCCGGCAATGAGGAGGCTTGCGATAATCGAACGGAACATGCGCTTTTCCAGATGGATAATGGGCATGTTTTAAAGATGTGGCCGAAGGCGTCAAAGGAAAAGATCGTGACCTTCGCCGCGTGAACGGCAATTGCCGCGCATGACCAAGAAAAACCGGCTGATGGCTTTTATATTTTGCCGTAGCGTCTATGTGTAAAATGCGAACACCGATCTGGAGACTGCCGTGTTGGACAAGACCCAACTGGATCCGCTGACCTACCGCGATGCCATGAGCCGCCTGGCCGGCCACGTCCATATCGTGACGGCAGTTCATGAAGGCGAACGCCGCGGCGTGACGATCACTGCGGCATGCTCGGTGTCCGACAGTCCGGCGACGCTGCTCGTCTGCCTCAATGGTGCCAACCCGAGAAATGACATTTTTGCGCGTAGCGGCAGCTTTGCCCTCAATCTGCTCGGCGCCGACCAGATGGATCTCGCCCATGTCTTTTCCGGCCGGAACAATATCGAACCTGCCGCACGGTTTGAACACGGCACATGGGATGAGTTGAAGACCGGCGCGCCCATTCTTCGCGAGGCCGTCGCGGCATTCGATTGCCGGCTGATCGATATCAAGACTGTCGCCACGCACATCGTGCTTTTCGGCGAGGTCGTCGGCGTCACCCTCGGCGAACAAAAACCGGCTCTCGTCTACCTGGATCGGGATTATCGCACGCTGTAATTTCCTCTAAGGGAACCGAGGAAACAGAGCGAAAGGTCAATAGAAAATGGACAATGCGGCAATCGAGGAGATGTTTGCGGCCCTCGGTCCGGTCACGGTCAGGCGCATGTTCGGCGGCAAGGGCATCTATTTCGAGGGCCGTATCCTGGCGCTGGAGGTGGATGGCGACATCTTGCTCAAGGCTGATACCGAAAGCGCGCCGGATTTCGAGGCTGCGGGAAGTTCGCAATGGGCCTATGACGGCAAGGGAAAGCCGGTGAAAATGCCTTACTGGTCCATTCCAGACGAAGCGTTCGACGATCCGGACGAGATGGCCCGCTGGGTACGGCTTGCCTATGAGGCCGCCTTGCGCGCTAAGAAATAGCCATCGACTTCAGCGCCTTGACCGCATCCTGCGCGAACACCGAAAGCGGCTGCGGCAGATCGTCGAGCGCATACCAGCCGATTTCAGAGAGCTTGTCGGGCTCCATCAGCCGTGGTTCGCCGGAGAAATCCTCCGTCACGAAAATCAGTGAGACCCAGTGGTGGCGGTCGGCTTCGACGCGTTGCTCGCTGAGGCAGAGAAACCGCGCGGAATGGATTGTCAGGCCGCTTTCCTCTTCCGCCTCGCGGCGCGCGGCGTCCGCCGCAGTCTCCATATGATCGACCTTGCCGCCGACGATACTCCAATAGCCGGCTTCCGGTGCCTTCAAGCGCTTGCAAAGCAAAAGCTTGCCGTCGTTCAAGACGGCAAGCCCTGATCCCACACCGGGGAAATCAATGCCTGGATGGGCCATGCGACTGCCTGAATCAGGCCTTGCCGGCGATCAGCATGAAGGCCGGAATATCGTCGCCGAAGCCGATCGGCGTCGGACCATCGTCGTGATCGCGGCGATAGCGGTTGCGCCGATCGCGATTGTCGTCGTTGGCAGGATGCGGCTGAGGCGCAGGGCGATTGCTGTGGCGGCCGGCATTCTGCGGTTTCGTGTCTGCCTTGCGTTCTGATCTCACAGGTTCTGCCTTTGCTGTAACCGGTTCCTGGTCCGTCGGTATATCGTCTGATTTGATGTCCGATTTGTGACTGTGCACCGGACGGGGCGCGTGGTCACGGTCCCGGTCGTTGCGGCGTCCGCCACGCTTACCGTCACGGCCGCCGCGCTCGGACTTGCCGCTGTCGTGGCTTTCCATCGGGGCGGGCAGGGCGGAAAGGTCGCCATTCAGCCACTCGACCTTCTTGTCGATCAGCTTTTCGATGGCGTCGGCAAACTTCATGTCGCGCTTCGAAACCAGCGTGAAGGCGGCACCGGAACGCCCGGCGCGGCCAGTGCGGCCAATGCGGTGGACATAGTCTTCCGCGTGGATCGGCACATCGAAGTTGAACACGTGGCTGACATCCGGGATATCGAGACCGCGGGCTGCAACGTCGGAGGCGACGAGCAATTGGATCTGGCCGTCCTTGAAACTTGCGAGCATCTTCGTTCGCGAGCTCTGGTCCATATCGCCGTGCAACGCGCCGACCGAAAAACCGTGGCGGCTCAGCGATCGGAACAGATCGGCCACGTCGAGCTTGCGGTTGCAGAAGATGATGGCGTTCTTCAGCTCTTCCTGGCTCTGGATCAGGTCGCGCAGCACCGCGCGTTTTTCGTAATCCTTGCTGTGGGTCGCGACCAGGCGCTGCGTCACGGTCGTTGCTGTCGAGGAACGGACGGAGACCTCGACGCGTTCCGGGTTCTGCAGGAAGCGGTCGGCGAGCTTCTGGATTTCCGGTGGCATGGTTGCCGAGAAGAACAGCGTTTGGCGCGTGAACGGGATCAGTTTGGCGATGCGCTCGATATCCGGAATGAAGCCCATGTCGAGCATGCGGTCGGCTTCGTCGATGACGAGGATTTCAACGCCGGTCATCAGAAGCTTGCCGCGCTCGCAGTGATCGAGCAGGCGGCCGGGCGTGCAAATCAGCACATCGGCGCCGCGTTCCAGCTTGCGGTCTTGTTCGTCGAAGGACACGCCGCCGATCAGGAGGGCGATGTTGAGTTTGTGGTTCTTGCCGTATTTTTCGAAATTCTCGGCAACCTGGGCTGCAAGTTCGCGCGTCGGCTCAAGGATCAGCGTGCGCGGCATGCGAGCACGGGCGCGTCCCTTTTCGAGCAGCGTCAGCATCGGCAGCACGAACGACGCCGTCTTGCCGGTTCCCGTCTGGGCAATGCCGAGAATATCACGCCGCTGCAGCGCTGGCGGAATGGCGCCTGCCTGGATCGGCGTAGGAATGGTGTAGCCCGCATCGGTAACTGCGGAAAGAACTTTTTGGCTCAGGCCAAGGTCTGAAAAAGTGGTCAAAGGGAAATCTGTTTCCGTTCCGGTTCGGTCGAACTCTTGTGACTCGGCAAATGCTTTCGTTGCCGTCGCTGGGGCTCATAGTCCCATAGGCAGACAAAGTCAAGAAAACCGGCATTCTGCTCCGAAACAGAGTGAATAAACGGCCTGCCATCAATGGGATGGCTCCGGCTGACCTCCAAAGGTCCCGGTCACAAAACGACATTTGTCAGTTTATGTAGTGGCTCAGCTTTATGCCGGCCGTCAGGAAGCGTATCGGATCGACGGCCTCGCCGTTCAGACGGACCTCATAATGCAGATGCGGCCCGGTCGAGCGGCCGGTGCTGCCGGAGCGGCCAATCGCTTCGCCTGCCGAAATCATGTCACCGACATTGACGAGTATGGATGACAGATGGGCATAACGCGTCGTGATGCCGTTGCCGTGGTCGATCTCGACCATATTGCCGTAGCCGCCGCTCTTGCCGGCCGTGATCACGGTTCCGGGCGCTGTCGCAACGATCCGCGTTCCTATCGGCGTGCGAAAATCGATGCCGGCATGCAAGGCCAGCCGCCCGAGAAACGGGTCGAGGCGATTGCCGAAGCGGCTGGTGATGTCGCTCGCCGGAGAGGGATTGTTGAACGGCAATTTCCGCGTCTGGCTGCGGACGTGTTCGAGCCGGGCAAGCGCCGTGTCGAGCGCGACGAGGGAGTTGTCGTAGACCTCGGTGGGTTGCGGCTCGACGAACGGCCCGCCGATCGCCGTTACGTCGTCCACTTCAGCTCCAACCGTCGCCTGTGGCTCGTCGTCAACGACCTTGATACCCGTGCGAGCGACAATGTTCACGATGGCATCGGTGGCCTGCGAAGCGCCTGCCGTCAGCGTCTGGATGCGATGCTTCTGTGCCTGTTCTATGTCCTTTAGGGAAAGGGTAACCTTGGAGAACAGCCGGTCGGCCCGGTCAGACATGGTTTCCTGGCCGCCACTGGCGGATACCGGCGCATAGGCGATCGCCATCTGCTGTTGCGCCGGCTGGCCGCCGATATCCATTAGCCGCTCGATCGCCTTGATCCCGCCGCTTGCATCGGCGCGCTTTTCATCGGTCTCTGGTGCCCCGACCGGCTGGGCATCTTCCTGCGCAAGACCGGATTCCTCTGCCCGATCGAGAAGCGTGCCGAGCTTGCCGTGACGGGATGTCAGCGCCATTTGCCGTTGGAGCAGTTTTTCGACCTTGTCCTCGACGACCTGCTGGTCGAGAAGCTGGCGGCTTGTCACCCGGTCGACCTGGGCGCGCAGGGCGGCGATCCGGTCCTCATACTCATGCTGCATGCGCGCCTGGCGTGCCATGGTGCCGCCGATCAGATCATCGCGCAGCACGAGATAGGAGGTTGCCGCAAGATAACCGATCGAGAAGACCGAGATGAAGCAGATCGACAGCGCGGCCATCCAGGGCTGGAAGGTCATGTGGCGAACCTTGTCGCCGCTTGCGACGATGATGATGTGCTTTTGTGCGCGCTTGCCGAAGACCCGGCTTTCCGTAGACACCAACTCACCCCCAGCGCGTGCGATTCTGCGTATTCTGATGAGGTTGATTAGATACTGTTAAGGTTAATAAAGCCTTTGCCCGCCGCGCGCAGCTTCGTCAGGTGTTCACCGAGGCCGTCATCGACCGGTAGAACGACGGTGTCAAACCGGCTTCAGCCCGGGCTATGTCGTTGAACGGCGCCTTCAGGGGGCCACGGAAATTGGCCCGGACAAGGGATTGAAATGCCGCTGCCGGGTCCTTCTTCTGGCGGGCGCAGAGAAAGCGGAACCATTTGGCGCCGACGGCGACATGGCCTTTTTCGTCTTCATAGATCACGTCGAGCACCGCCGCGCTCTCAAGGTCGCCGGCTTCCCGCATCTTCGCCTGCAGGGCAGGCGTGACGTCGAGGCCGCGTGCCTCGAGAATAAGCGGCACGACGGCGAGACGCGCCGTGAGGTCATTGCGAGTATCGTGCGCCGCCTGCCAAAGCCCGTCGTGGGCGGGCAGGTCGCCATAATCGGCGCCGAACTGGCGCAACCGGTCGCGGACCAGGCGAAAATGCTTGGCTTCCTCGAACGCCACCCGCATCCAGCCGTCGAAGAAGGAGTTCGGCACCGGCTCGCTGGCAAAACGCGCGGCGATGTCGAGGGCGAGATCAACGGCATTGAGTTCGATATGGGCAATGGCATGGAGCAGGGCGATCCGCCCCTTCTCCGTCGTCAGTGCTCGCTTGGGCACTTGCCGTGGCGGAATGAGATCGGGCTTCTCAGGGCGGCCGGGGCGATCGGGAACTTGCGTATCGAGCGGCGACCGCAAGGACAGGCTGCGCGCGCTCCAGCGACGCGCGACTTCCTGTGCCAGAAGCGTTTTCACGTCGAGGTCGGCGGCGCGGATTGCGCGCGCGGCGCCGTCACGCAGGCTGTGGATCGCCGGCAGGTCCGTCATTTTTGGCCGCTTTCTGCAAGACTTCTCACTGCGGCCAGCACCTCTTCGGCGTGCCCGGGAACCTTCACCTTTTCCCATACCCGCCGGACAATACCCTTTGCGTCGATCAGCACAGTGGTCCGCTCGACGCCCATATATTTCCTGCCATACATGCTTTTTTCGACCCAGACGCCGTAGTCGTTCAGGACAGCCTTTTCTTCGTCGGCAGCGAGAATGACAGAGAGATCGTATTTCTTCGCGAACTTGTCGTGCTTCTTGACCGAATCGGGCGACATCCCGATCACCACGGCCCCGGCGGCTGCAAAATCGCCGGCGAGCGCCGTAAAGGCAATGGATTCCGCGGTACAGCCGCTGGTATCGTCCTTCGGATAGAAGAACAGCACGACGGATTTTCCCCTGAATTGCGCCAGCGAGACGATGCCGCCGCCATTGCGGGGAAGAATAAATTCCGGCGCAAAGGCACCTTCTTTCAAATTCGCCATGGATATTCCTTTTTTCTGCGCCAGATGCTGCGGCGGTTATCGCAAGAGGCTTATCGAATCTGAACCCGCCGCGTCCAGCGCCGAGTGGTCAGCGCCGAGTGGAATGAGCGATCCTGTTGGACAGGAAGTTGAGCCCGGCTGCAGACATCGTTTGCCCTGCCTTTCTTCTTTAACTACTGTGGAACTGATGCAAATGCCTGTGGGGCAGGGCCCTTTGGCATTCTCGGATGAAAATCCGAAAAAATCAGCCACGACAGCGTGAGCAAGGTGCGGATGGCGAAGCGTTGTCTTGCCGCGCTGCGAGATGGAATCTGGAAAAGGCACCGCATGAACTTTTTGACAATTCCGGGAGGCCGCCGGCGCCGATGAATGAAATCCGCGGCGAAAAGGTATCGTTTCGCAAGGAGGACATCGTCGCTCTGCATTCCCTGCCGTCGGCGCAGGCGCACGACCCGTGCATCGTACGTGCGCCGCACAAGCGCGGCATGGCGCACCTTGTTTTCATGACGACTGTTGTCATTATCGCAATCGTCTTTCTTCTCGGCGCCGTGCTGTTGGCAACGATTGAAGGCGGGCTGCTGGACGGACCGCTCAATGCGCGGGCGCAGACGGCGTTGAACGCAGCGATCGGCGACGGCTATCATGCAGAGGTCGGCAGCACCGTGCTGCGCGTGACATCGAACGGCGGCCTCGCTCTCAAGGCGCAGGACGTCGCACTGGTCGAAAATACCTCCAAAAAGCGCCTGGTGACCACCAAATCCGTGTTTATCGAACTCAATCCAATCGCGCTGTTAAGCGGGAGGATTGCCGTGTCGCGACTGGAGGCAGAGGGGGCGGTGCTCGATCCCTCCTTGCTGCCCGAGGGCAAACCGATCGATCTGACGGCGATACGCGTTGCCGATGTTGCCAGCGGACTGGAATTCGTTTTCAACCAGATGGACGGCATCTCGCAGCTGATCAGCCGCAGCAATACCGAATCTGTCCGGATCGCGGACCTGCAACTGTCTTTTGCAGGACCGCGCAAGCGTATTGTTCCTGTGGTCGTGGATGCCGTTGATTTCAAACGCAGCAATGACGGCTCGATGCAGATCGACGGGGCTTTCACGGTGGCTGGTGAGGCCGCTGACCTGCATTTGCGCGCCAGCCGACAGAGCGACCGCATCGCCCAGCTCGATGGCACGGTGACCGGACTGCCGCTTTCGGCGCTTCTGCACCGGGATGAGACTGCCACGGAGCCTGCCTTCGGCATCAAGAGCCGCGCTGATCTCAGTATTACCGCGACGCGCGCTGCCAATGGTGCGACGCCGACACTTGAATTGAGCACCCGGACAAGCGCGGGGGCATTTGACGCCGGCGGCTTCACCTCGGAGCTGAAACAATCCGAGCTTAACGTCACCTATGACTTCGCTCGCGGCAGGATAGAAATTCTGCCGTCCATCGTGCGGGTTGGCCGGTCGGTCTTTCCCTTTACCGGGGCGATCGCCGACCTGGATCACACCACGCCTGCCGGCAAAAAAGGATTCTCGCTGGATATCCTGTTGCAATCGGCCAGTTCCGCGCCTGTCGATGTCGAGGAACCGCCGCTGATCTTCGACGCCAAGGCGCAAGGCCGGTTTCTGTCGGAAAGCCACGAGCTTGTCTTCGACGAACTGGCCGTGTCGAGCAAACTTGGCACGGCTGCCGGCTCGCTTGCCATGACCTTTGGCGAAACGTCGCCGCAGGTCAGCTTTGCCCTCGTCACGGACAAGCTGAAGTCGGCGGCGGTCAAGCAGCTCTGGCCCTGGTGGGTCGGAAAGAACGCGCGCCGCTGGGTGGTCAACAACATCTTTGGTGGAACCGTCACCGACGGCAGGATTGAAGTCTTCCTGCCGATGGGGCGCGTAACCCGCACCGTCGGTCCAATCGATCTGAACGGCGATGAACTCAACGTCCGCTTCGACATCACGGACGCCCGTGTGAATATTGCCGGCGACATCCCGCCGCTGCGCGACGCGGCCGGTGCATTCACGCTGAAAGGCGAGCACCTTGACGTGCAGATCGATCGGGGAACCGCCTATTTCCCGTCCGGCCGTTCGGTAACTCTCAATGGCGGCAATTTCGTCATCCCGAACACCTACGAAAAGCCGCTGATCGCCGAAATGAAACTGGACGTTGGCGGGCAGGCGGACGCAATCGCGGAACTCGTCAGCTACCGGCCCATTGCCGCCCTGCAGAGAACGCCGTTCAAGCCGGAGGACTTTTCGGGTGAAATGACGGCGCAGGTCGGGGCGCGGTTTGGGCTTGTGAGAGCACAGAACCCACCGGCGCCGCAATGGCAGGCGCAGATGCTGCTCGACGGCGTGACCGTTAACAAGCCGATATCCGGACGCGCGATCTCAAACATCGAGGGCACGCTCAGAATCGATCCGCAACAGGCGGTATTGGAGGCGAAAGCCGACATCGATGGTGGTGCGATGGATATCTCGCTTGTGGAACCAGTCGGGTCAGACAGCGCCGTCAGGCGAAAACGGGAGATTTCCGGGACGCTCAAGGACGGAGCACTTGCCAAGCTGGCCCCCGGCCTGGCGCAAATCATCAGCGGGCCCGTTTCGCTGGATATCCTGATTGATGAAAAGGACCGACACACGGTTTCGGCCGACTTTGGCAATGCGTCGATTTCGCTGCCCTGGATCGGCTGGTCGAAGGGCCCGGGGATTGCGGCGAAGGCGACGTTTTCGGCCTCAACCACCGGCGGCGTCACGCAGATCGATGACCTGAAGCTCAATGGCGGCAGTTTTGGCGCAGCCGGCAAGCTCGTGATCGACAAATCGGGGCTGATTTCGGGCCAGTTTTCGTCGGTGCGGCTGGCTCAGGACGACAACTACGCCGTCAGCATCAAGCGCCAGAAGGGTGGATTTGCAGTCAAAGTCAATGGCAGCGTTGCAGATATCCGCCCGGTGATCGAACGACTGCGCACGTCTTCCGGGAACGACAAGATGGATTCGACACGAATCGCCTTGGACGCGAACCTGCAGCAGGTGATCGGATTCCATTCCGAGACCCTGTCGGACCTCAATCTGAATTACATCGCAAGGGGCCAGCAGATCGATGCCGTCAATCTCTCCGCGGTCACCGATAGCGGTCAGGCGGTCGTGGCCAGGCTTACGCAAAATGGCCCGGACAATATTCTGGAGCTGACCAGCGGCGATGCCGGCTCGCTGGCCCGGTTCGCAAATGTCTACAGCAACATGCGCGGCGGCCTGTTGAACGTGAAGCTGCGCGACAGGGGCGCCAGTTCCTGGCGGGGAAACGTCGATATCCGCAAATTTTCGCTTGTCAACGAAGCGCGGCTGCAATCCATCGTTTCCACGCCAACCGGCGCCGATGGCCGAAGCCTGAACCAGGCGGTGAAAAGGGACATCGACGTCAGTTCGGCGCGTTTCGAACGTGGTTTCGCAAATGTGATGCTCGACGACGGGACGGTCGCGGTCGACCGCGGGGTCGTACGCGGTACTGATATCGGCGCAACCTTCCAGGGGATGGTACGCGACAGGAACGGCAATATGGACATGACCGGCACGTTCATGCCGGCTTACGGCCTGAACCGATTGTTCGGCGAATTGCCGCTGATCGGCGTGCTTCTCGGCAATGGCCGCGACCGCGGCCTGCTCGGGATCACCTTCAAGCTGACAGGACCGTTCGTAAAACCGAACCTGACGATCAACCCGCTGTCGATCATCGCGCCGGGCGTGTTCCGCAGCATCTTCGAGTTCCAATAAAAAACCGGCGGGGTTGCCGCCGGTTTCAAAAAATGCTCGACGGTGCCGCCGATCAGGCGGGCCGCACGAGAATATGCTTCTTCTTGCCGAGCGACAGCTTAATGACGTTTTCGGCAGTGATCTCGCCGGTGCCGATGATCTCCCGGTCGTCGCTGATCACCTTGTCGTTGACACGAACCGCACCGTCTTTCAGGAACTGGCGGACCTTGCCGTTGGATTCCGCCAGACCGGCACGAACAAACAGGGTCAGAACGCCGACCCCGGCTTCGAGCTCTGCCGCCGGCACGTCGATCGAAGGCAGGTTTTCGGCAAGCGCGCCCTCTTCAAAGGTCTTGCGTGCGGTTTCTGCGGCTTCTTCCGCAGCAGCACGGCCGTGCAGCATGGCAGTGATCTCGGTCGCGAGGATCTTTTTGACCTCGTTGATTTCCGCGCCGCCAAGCTGTGACAGACGGCCGATCTCGCTCATCGGCAGGGTCGTGTAGAGTTTGAGGAAGCGCGACACGTCGGCATCCTCTGTGTTACGCCAGTATTGCCAGAAGTCGTAGGCCGACAGCATTTCCGGATTGAGCCAGATCGCGCCATTGACCGACTTCCCCATCTTGGCACCAGAAGAGGTGGTAAGCAGAGGCGAAGTCAGCGCGTAGAGCTGCGGCGTGCCCATGCGGTGACCGAGGTCGAGACCGTTGACGATGTTGCCCCACTGGTCGGAGCCGCCCATCTGCAAGCGGCAGCCGGTGCGCTTGTAAAGCTCGACGAAATCGTAGGCCTGCAGGATCATGTAATTGAATTCCAGGAACGACAACGACTGCTCGCGGTCGAGCCTCATCTTGACGCTGTCGAAGGCAAGCATGCGGTTGACCGAGAAGTGGCGGCCGACGTCGCGCAGGAATTCGAGATAGTTGATGCCGAGCAACCAATCGGCATTGTTGATCATCCGGGCATCCCTCGGCCCATCACCATAAGTCAGGTAATTGGAGAACACGGTTTTGATGCTGGCGATGTTGGAGGCAATCGTTTCCGGCGTCATCAGCTGCCGTGCCTCGTCCTTGAAGGACGGGTCACCGACCATGCCGGTGCCACCGCCCATCAGCGAGATCGGCCTGTGGCCGGTCGCCTGCAGCCAGTGCAGCATCATGATCTGGATGAGGCCCCCGGCATGCAGGCTGGGCGCCGTCGGATCGAACCCGATATAGGCCGTCACGATTTCCTTGTTGAACAGCGCATCGAGGCCAGCGTCGTCGGACGTCTGGTGGATGAAACCGCGTTCCTGGAGAGTGTGAAGGAAATCGGACTTGAACTCGGACATGACCTGTCTCTTTCGGTGGGCTGTTTGGATTAACGCTTGTTGGATATTTGCGCGGCGTTTAGCACTGTTTCTTGAAAAGTGCACCTGTTTGCGTCGGGAATGTTTGAGGAAGCACCAATGCCTGCGAGGTGGGAGCGCTGATGACGAAGATCATAAGAACGGCCATCGGCCTGATGAGCGGCACGAGCATGGATGGCATCGATATCGCTCTGTTGCGCACTGACGGTGAAAACGTGGTCGAACGCGGGCCGTCCATGGGCAACCAGTATGAGCCGGCTTTCCGCAATCGGCTCAAGCAGGCACTGGTCGATGCGCGGGATTTGACCGACAGGACAGCGCGGCCCGGCGATCTTGCTGCCGTGGAACGAAACCTGACGTTACGGCATGCCGTAGCGTTAAGCGATTTTCTCTATCGGCATGATGTGCCGCCCGCCAAAATCGATGTGATCGGTTTTCACGGGCAGACCGTTCTCCATCGCCCGGACGAGGCGCTCACGGTGCAACTTGGCGATGGCGCGCT
Organism: Pararhizobium sp. LjRoot235; assembly: GCF_964254145.1. Taxonomy (NCBI): domain Bacteria; kingdom Pseudomonadati; phylum Pseudomonadota; class Alphaproteobacteria; order Hyphomicrobiales; family Rhizobiaceae; genus Pararhizobium; species Pararhizobium sp. LjRoot235. The sequence goes on from NZ_CAXUSP020000001.1 coordinate 2,258,615, forward strand.
GCTTGCGCAGGTGACCGGCATTCCGGTCGTCTATGACATGCGCGCAAACGACATGGTTCACGGCGGCCAAGGCGCACCGCTCATTCCCATCTATCATGCCGCACTCGCCGCAAGCGCGGGCCACGCCTTGCCGACGGTTTTCGTCAATATCGGCGGCATCTCCAATCTCACCTTTATCGGCAGGAACGGCGAGATCGTGGCCTACGACAGCGGGCCGGGAAATACGCTGATCGACCAATGGGTGGAAATGCATACAGGCGCCGCTTACGACCACGGCGGAGAAATCGCCAGCACCGGACAGGTCTTGCCGATATTGGCCGACCGCTATCTCGGCAATTCCTTCTTTTCCTCCAATCAGCGTCGGTCGCTGGATCGCAATGATTTCCTGCCGCCGGCGATCGGTGAGGCCGGCCTTGCGGACGGTGCGCGCACGCTTGCCCATGTCGCGGCTGCCGCCATTGTCAAATCGGCAAGGCATCTTCCCGAGCCTCCAGCGCGCTATGTCGTCTGCGGCGGCGGTCGGCTGAACCGCGTCATCATGCGCGATCTCTCGGAGTTCGCCCGGTCACAAAACGCGGCGGTCATTGCCGCGGAGGAGGCGGGCCTCGATGGGGATGCCATGGAGGCGGAAGCCTGGGCCTATCTTGCCGTTCGCTCGTTGCGAGGTTTGCCGCTGACATTCCCGGGCACGACAGGCGTGACTGCGCCGGTCACCGGCGGCATCCTCGGCATGCCCGGCGAAACAGCGATTTTGCGCCCCGATTAATATCCTTTACGCACTGGTCTCTGCCGCGGATTCCATAGCAGATGCGATCAACGGGTGGATGGCGCGCAATATTAGCCAAGAAAGCGGACGCAATCGAGTCAACCGGACGCGCCATGCAACGGCGACAAGCGGGGAAACAGTGGCAGGCCAAGACGTGACGATGATCAGCAAATGAAAAGGCGGGGAACTCCCCGGCCTTTTCTAGATCTCAGCGGATGCGCTTGGCCGCCGGCTCCGGCGTCAGTTCGCCGGCAAGCCGCCGGTCGAGATAGTCTTCGCATTCCGCCATCAGCGTGTCGACCTGGCCATTGAAGAAGTGGTTCGCACCCGGCACGGTCTTGTGGGTGATCAGGATACCCTTCTGTGCTTTCAGCTTGTCGACCAGATTGTTGACGTCCTTTTCCGGCGCCACCTTGTCGAGATCACCATTGATGATCAGGCCCGACGACGGGCAGGGGGCGAGGAACGAGAAGTCGTAGGTGTTCGGCTGCGGCGCGATCGACATGAAGCCTTCGATCTCCGGCCGGCGCATCAGGAGCTGCATGCCGATCCAGGCGCCAAAGGAATAGCCGGCGACCCAACAGCTCTTCGAATCCGGGTGCATGCTCTGAACCCAGTCGAGTGCCGAGGCCGCATCGGACAGTTCGCCGGCGCCATGGTCGAACTCGCCCTGGCTGCGGCCGATCGAACGGAAGTTGAAGCGCAGTGTGGTGAAGCCGCGCTTCTGGAACATGTAGAACAGCTGGTAGACGATCTGGTTGTTCATCGTCCCGCCGAATTGAGGATGCGGGTGCAGGACGATGGCGATCGGGGCGTTCTTCTGCTTGGACGGCTGGTAACGGCCTTCGAGGCGACCGGCCGGTCCGTTGAAGATGATTTCGGGCATTGGCTCTCCGGGCATGTTTATGGCACTAAAAAACGCGTTCCGGTGCTTCAGCAGTCTTGACGAAAGCAGTCAGCTTTTCTAGAACGTAGTTTAGAACCATTCAAAACTTTGACACGGTCTTTCCGTGCGAGTGTCGTCTCTTACGGCAAGCGACGCGAAAATTTCAAGGAAAATGCACCGGCCGCTACCTTTAACATGGCAACCGGTCATTCTTTGGCAAGGGAACATGAGAGAAGCGCGCATTTATATGGACTGGAATGCCACCGCGCCGCTTTTGCCGGCAGCGCGCGAGGCCTGCCTGTCTGCACTCGACCTTGCCGGCAACCCGTCATCCGTCCATGGCGAAGGTCGCAAAATCCGCGCGTTGATCGAGAATGCCCGGCGTGATGTTGCCGCATTGTGTGGCGCGCAGCCGGCAAGCGTGACGTTCACCAGCGGCGCGACCGAGGCGGCCAACTGGGTGCTGACGCCCGATTTCCGCGTGGGCAAGACGCCGCTGAAGATCGGCCATCTCTATATTTCGGCCATCGAACATCCCGCCATTCGCGAAGGCGGCCGTTTCGGCAGACACGAGATCAGCGAAATCACGGTGACGCCGGCAGGCATACTGGACCTTGCAGCGCTTGAAACAGCACTTGCGGCGCATGACCGCCAGACCGGCCTGCCAATGGTCGCCGTCATGCTCGCCAACAACGAAACCGGCATCGTTCAGCCGATCGCGAAGGTCTCACACCTCCTCAAGGCGGCCGGCGGCATTCTGGTTGTCGATGCGGTCCAGGCCGCCGGCCGACTTCCGCTGTCGATCGAAGATCTCGGTGCCGACTTCCTGATCGTCTCGTCGCACAAGATCGGCGGGCCGAAGGGGGCAGGCGCGCTGATTGCACGCGGTGAAATCCTGATGCCTTCAGCGCTGATCCGTGGCGGCGGCCAGGAAAAGGGACATCGTTCGGGCACCGAAAATCCTGCGGCCATCGCCGGGTTTGGGGCTGCGGCGCGCGCCGCGGTAGATGAGCTTGAGAAACGGATGACCGCCGTGTCGGCGTTGCGCGACAATCTGGAAAGCGCGATGGCCGCCGCAGCACCCGACGTCATCATTCATGGCAGAAGCGGGCCTCGGCTCGGCAATACGACATTCTTCACGTTGCCCGGCCTCAGAGCCGAGACAGGCCAGATTGCTTTCGATCTGGAAGGTGTCGCTTTGTCGGCAGGGTCGGCCTGTTCGTCCGGCAAGGTCGGCCAGAGCTATGTTCTGTCGGCCATGGGGCACGATCCGGGACAGGGCGCATTGCGGATATCGATCGGGTCGTCTACCACGCGGGCCGAGATTGACCGGTGTGCAGAGGTCTTTGCAAAGGTCGCAGCGCGGCGCAGGCTTTCGGGTGCTGCCGCCTGATGACGATAAAGTTGCGGAAATTCAAATTTCCGCATGGCAAACGGGGTGAAAATCGCCCCTTAGCCATTACATAAGCGGTGCGACGAAAATTGCATCGTACTGACAAGCTGCCGGACCTTGTATCCGGCGAGATTGGAGAACGACATGGCTGCCGTGCAGGAAACAATCGATCAGGTCGCCCTGATCGATGTGGACCAGTACAAATACGGGTTTGAGACGAAGATCGAGATGGACAAGGCGCCCAAGGGCTTGTCCGAAGACATCATCCGTTTCATTTCGGCGAAGAAGCAGGAACCGGAGTGGATGCTCGAGTGGCGTCTCGGCGCCTATCAGCGCTGGTTGACACTTGAAGAGCCGACCTGGGCGCGGGTCAACTACCCGAAGATCGATTTCAACGATATCTACTATTACGCCGCGCCCAAGAGCACGCCCGGCCCGACATCGATTGACGATGTCGATCCGGAAATTTTGAAGGTCTATGAAAAGCTCGGTATTCCGCTACGCGAGCAGGAAATGCTCGCTGGCGTGAAAACCTCGAGAATTGCCGTCGATGCGGTATTCGATTCCGTTTCGGTCGTGACCACCTTCAAGGAAGAGCTGAAGAAGGCCGGCGTGATCTTCATGTCGATTTCCGAGGCGATCCGCGAGCATCCGGATCTCGTCAAGAAATATCTCGGCACTGTCGTTCCGACGACCGACAACTATTATGCGACACTGAACTCGGCTGTCTTCACCGACGGTTCCTTCGTCTTCGTTCCAAAGGGCGTCCGCTGCCCGATGGAGTTGTCGACGTATTTCCGCATCAACGAGAAGAACACCGGCCAGTTCGAGCGGACCCTGATCATCGCGGAAGAAGGCGCCTACGTTTCCTACCTCGAAGGCTGCACCGCGCCGCAGCGCGACGAAAACCAGCTGCACGCGGCCGTCGTCGAACTGGTTGCGCTGGACGATGCCGAAATCAAGTATTCGACCGTCCAGAACTGGTATCCGGGCGACAAGGAAGGTAAGGGCGGCATCTACAACTTCGTGACCAAGCGTGGCGATTGCCGCGGCAGGAACTCGAAGATCTCGTGGACGCAGGTCGAAACCGGCTCTGCCATCACCTGGAAATACCCGTCCTGCATCCTGCGCGGAGACAATTCGCGCGGCGAGTTTTATTCGATCGCCGTTTCGAACGGTCATCAACAGATCGATTCAGGCACGAAGATGATCCATCTCGGCAAGAACACGTCGAGCCGCATCATCTCCAAGGGCATCGCCGCCGGCGTATCGCAGAACACCTATCGCGGCCAGGTCTCGACCCACCGCAAGGCGGAAAATGCCCGCAACTTCACGCAGTGCGACAGTTTGCTGATCGGCGACAAGTGCGGCGCCCATACGGTGCCCTACATCGAGGCGCGCAACTCCTCGGCTCAATTCGAGCATGAAGCGACGACGTCGAAGATCTCGGAAGACCAGCTGTTCTACTGCCTGCAGCGCGGCATTCCGACGGAAGCGGCGATCGCGCTGATCGTCAACGGCTTCGTCAAGGAAGTCATCCAGGAACTGCCGATGGAATTCGCGGTCGAAGCGCAAAAGCTGATCGGGATTTCGCTGGAAGGCTCGGTCGGCTAAACGGCATCACACACTTGAACCCGATGCGCAGATCATCGCGCACGATGTTTATTCTTTTCCCAAAGGGAAGATCGAAATGCTTGAAATCAAGAACCTGCATGCCCGCATCGCCGAAGACGGCACTGAAATCATCCGCGGCCTTGACCTGACCGTAAAGGCTGGCGAAGTCGCCGCTATCATGGGCCCGAACGGCTCCGGAAAGTCGACGCTGTCCTACATCCTGTCCGGTCGTGAAGACTATGAAGTCACCGACGGTGACATCCTCTACAATGGCGAGAGCGTTCTAGAGCTCGACCCGTCCGAACGGGCGGCCAAGGGCATCTTCCTTGCCTTTCAGTATCCGGTTGAAATTCCGGGCGTCGCCACCATGCAGTTCCTCAAGGTGGCGCTGAACGAACAGCGCAAGTATCGTGGCGAGGAAGAGCTTTCGACGCCGGACTTCATCCGCCGCGTCAAGGATGCCGCCGCCAAGCTGCAGATCAACCCCGACATGCTGAAGCGCCCCTTGAACGTCGGGTTTTCCGGCGGCGAAAAAAAGCGTGCGGAAATCCTGCAGATGGCGCTGCTTGAGCCGAAGCTCTGCGTTCTCGACGAAACCGACAGCGGCCTCGACATCGACGCCCTGAAGATCGTCGCCGACGGCGTCAACGCGCTGCGGTCGCCGGATCGTGCCGTCGTCGTCATCACGCACTACCAGCGCCTGCTCGAATATATCGTGCCGGACAGCGTCCACGTTCTCTACAAGGGCCAGATCATCAAGTCCGGCGACAAGTCGCTTGCGCTCGATCTCGAAGCCAACGGCTATGCCGATATCATTGACGCGGCGGCCTGAGGAGTGCTGGGGATGAACATGCAAACGGCGATAACGATGACGGCCGCCGAAACGGCCCTCGTCGATGCCTATGCCGCACAGATTGGCGAACTGCCTGGCGAAGGTGCCGTCTTGTCGGCGCGCGACACGCTGCTCGCCGATCTGAGAAAACAGGGCCTGCCGACGCGCCGCGTCGAATCCTGGCATTATACCGATCTGCGCGCGCTTCTGCGTAGCGTTCCGGCTGTCGATCCGACGGCTTTCGCGGAGCGCGTCGACCCGCTGGTTGCCGGCTCGTCCGTGCTCTCCGTTCTGAACGGCAAGGCCGATCCGAAGGGCGCGCCGGCCGGTGTCAACGTCCGGTCCTATGCCGAAAGCCTCGTTGACGGCGTTGCCGCTGCCGACCTCGTCGAGCGCGACGTCGACGACGCGATTGGGCGCATCAACGGTAGCTTCGTGTGCGACGGCTTCGAGATCGAGGTTCAGGAGGGCACCGAGCTCGAACAGCCGCTGGAGCTTCAGCTGGTGCAGAGCGCCGGCCAGAGTCACACGCGGTTCCCGGTCACGTTTGGCGCCAATACAAAGGCGATGGTCATCGAGCGCCATCTCTCCGTTAGCGAGGCGCCGAGCCTCGTGACGACGGTTTGTGACCTGATCCTCGATGACGGTGCGGAGATCACCTGGGTCATCCTGCAGCAGCAGGGGGGCGCTGATAGCCATCTCGCCCAGGTCAATTTCGATCTCGGCGCAAACGCAAAGTTCAGGCTGTTCGTCATCAATGCCGGCGGCAAGCTGGTGCGCCAGGAGGTTCACGGCGTCACCACGGGCGAGGGCTCCGATTTCCAGCTGCGGGGCATCAACCTGCTCGGCGGCGAAACGCATACCGATGTGACCTTCACGCTCGGCCACGACGTCCCGCACACGACATCGACGGAAGTCATTCGAAACGTAGTGCTCGATCGCGCCAAGGGTGTCTTCCAGGGCCAGATCCGGGTCGCCCCCGACGCGCAGAAGACCGACGCGAGGATGGCATGCAACACGCTGCTCCTCTCCGACGACGCCGATTTTTCGGCAAAGCCGGAGCTGGAAATCTTCGCCGACGACGTTCAGTGCGGCCACGGCGCAACGGTGATCGATATCAACGCGACGCAGCTTTTCTACCTGCGCGCCCGCGGCATCCCGGAAAACAAGGCGCGGGCGATGATGGTCAATGCCTTCGTCGACGAGATCGTCGAGGAGTTGGAAGTCGAAGCAGTGATCGAGCCGTTGGAAGCAATCATCGCAGCCTGGCTCGAGAAGCACGCCTGATTGGATAATTGACATGGAACATACGGTGCCGGTGCCTGCCTATGACGTCGAAGCGATCCGCAAGGATTTTCCGATCCTGTCGCGGACCGTCTACGGCAAGCCGCTCGTCTATCTCGACAATGGCGCCTCGGCGCAGAAGCCGCAGGTGGTTATCGACGCCGTTGCCCATGCCTATGCCAACGAATATGCCAACGTCCACCGCGGCCTGCATTTCCTGTCGAATGCCGCGACGGATTCCTATGAGGGCGCGCGTGAAAAGGTGCGCCGCTTCCTGAACGCGGCGTCGGTCGACAACATCATCTTCACCAAGTCCTCGACGGAGGCGATCAATGCGGTTGCCTACGGCTACGGCATGCCGAAAATCGGCGAGGGCGATGAGATCGTCCTGTCGATCATGGAACATCACTCCAACATCGTGCCGTGGCATTTCATCCGCGAACGGCAGGGCGCCAAGCTCGTCTGGGCGCCGGTCGACGACCAGGGCGTGTTCCATATCGACGATTTCGTCAAATGCCTGAGCGATCGCACCAAGCTGGTGGCGATCACGCATATGTCGAATGCGCTGGGCACGGTCGTTCCGGTCAAGGAGATTTGCCGTATCGCCCACGAGCGCGGCATTCCGGTGCTGATAGATGGCAGCCAGGGCGCGGTCCATATGCCGGTCGACGTCCAGGATATCGATTGCGACTGGTATGTCATGACCGGCCACAAGCTCTACGGCCCCTCGGGTATCGGAGTGCTCTACGGGAAGTCGGACCGCTTGCGCGAAATGCGTCCCTTCATGGGCGGTGGCGAGATGATCTTCGAGGTAACCGAAGACAACGTCACGTACAACGATCCGCCGCACCGTTTCGAAGCGGGCACGCCGCCGATCGTCCAGGCGATCGGCCTCGGTTACGCGCTCGATTACATGGAAAAGCTCGGCCGTGCGGCAATCGCCGCCCACGAGGCCGATCTCGCCGCCTATGCCTTTGAGCGTCTTTCGTCCGTCAATTCGTTGCGCATCTTCGGGACAGCGCCCGGCAAGGGTGGTATCTTTTCCTTCGAACTCGAAGGGATCCATTCCCATGACGTGTCGATGGTCATCGACCGGGCGGGGGTAGCGGTCAGGGCAGGCACGCATTGCGCCCAGCCGCTCTTGAAACGCTTCGGCGTGACCTCCACATGCCGTGCATCCTTCGGTCTCTATAATACACGAGGCGAAGTGGATGCGCTCGTCGATGCGCTGGATCATGCCCGCAAGTTCTTTGCGTAAGGAATAGTCTGATGAGCCTTGATACGACCGAAGACAAGATCAATGTCCGCGAAGGGATCGTTCATTCCGCAATCCCGGCAGACGAACTGGCGCGCCTCAGCGACGACATCATCTCGGCTTTGAAGACGGTCTACGATCCCGAAATCCCGGCCGATATCTTCGAACTCGGGTTGATCTACAAGATCGATATCGAAGACGACCGGATGGTCAAGATCGCCATGACGCTGACGGCGCCCGGCTGCCCGGTGGCCGGCGAGATGCCGGGCTGGGTGGAGAATGCGGTGGGCGCCGTCGAAGGCGTGTCCGGCGTCGAGGTATCGATGACCTTCGATCCGCCATGGACGCCTGACCGCATGTCCGAAGAAGCGCAGGTCGCCGTCGGTTGGTACTGATCAGCGTATTGATCCCTTAACCGCCGCGCATTACATTCTGGACTCGGAAAGCATCAGGCCTTGAACCTGGTTGCGCTAAGGAGAATGGCCGATGGGCTTTGCAGTCATGAGTTTGAGCGATGCGGCCGCTGGCCGCGTCAAGGCGATCGTCGAGAATGCCGGCGGCGAGGCCGAGGGTATCCGTGTGTCGATCAAGAAGGGTGGTTGCGCCGGCATGGAATATGCCATCGATCTGGTGACCGCAGCCAACCCCAAGGACGACCTTGTCGAGCATCAGGGCGCCAAGGTCTGGGTAGCACCTGAAGCCGTCCTTTACCTCCTCGGCACCCGCATGGACTTCGAAGTCACGACGCTGCGCTCGGGGTTCACCTTCAACAATCCCAACCAGACTTCGGCCTGCGGCTGCGGCGAATCGGTCGAGCTCAAACCGGCCGACCTTGCAGCGCTCGCAGCCAAGGGCGACGCTGTGGTGCGCGCCGGCTAAGCGTTTCGGAGCAAGGCTTACACCCGCATAAGAATTCGAAGAGAGACTGGTTTGCGCCAGTCTCTTTTTCTGTTCTTATGCACTGCTGACAACCGCGGCCAGGCATGGATCGAGTAACGCGATGCCGATTGCGCAGAAACATTTCGTCCAGGCCCTCTACGGCAGCTTTCCCGATCCTGTCGTCATCGTCGATTCCAGCCGCGTCATCCTTTTCGCCAATCCCGCGACCATGAAGCAATTCGGTTATGCACTGGACGAGATCGCCAATCTGCCCGAGCGGATCCTGTATGCCTCGGACCAAGACTACGACGCGTGTCTCAGCCGGGACGCGCGCGAGCGCGCCGGCGAGGACGTTTGCGATGGCGTCCACCAATACCGTCGCAAGGACGGATCGGTGTTTTCCGGCCGTCTTCGCGTCACCGCCGTCACTGGCGAGGATGGCGCCGCGCTGGGTTTCATCGGTGTCGTGCACGATATTTCGGATCTTCTCGAACTGGACAGGGAGCGAAAGAAGACCGCCGATATGTTCGACGCCGGCCTTCAGGCGATACCGGAAGGCTTTGCGATTTTCGACGGGCAGGAAAAACTGATCGCCTTCAATGAAGCCTATCGCCGCATTCTGGGGACGGCCGGCCACGGCCTGCAGGCAGGCATGACCGCGGAGGAAATCCTTGTTGCCGTCTATGAAGCCGGCAACTATCCGTTCGTGCCCATCGGCTCGCCGGATGCCTCGGCATGGATCGAGCGCCGGCTGCAGGATTTTCGGCACCCGAGCGGCAAGGCGCATGTCTTTCCGTACGACAACGGGCGCTGGCTGCAGGCTGAAAACCTGAAGGCTGGTGACGGCAATACGGTTGCCCTGCGCATCGATGTCACGGCATTGAAGGAGGCGGAGCTCGCGCTCGACCGGCAGCGGCTGGAATATTACACGCTCGTCCAGAACATACCCGATTTCATCTGCCGGATTACTCCGGATCTGAGATGCACCTTCGTCAACAGGACCTATGCCGAGTTCGTCGGCAAGCCGGCCATTGAGCTTGCCGGAAAGCCTTTTTTGGATTTTGTTCCGGAACGCGACCGCGAGCGCTTGACCCGCCTGCTGAAGAACTTGTCGCCGGAGCAACCGATCTTCGCGCGCGAACAGCGCCAGCAATTGGCCGACGGCAGTGATTTCTGGATCTTCTGGTCCAACATGGCGGTCTTCGACGGTGACAAACTCGTCGAATACATCACTGCCGGGCGCGACATCACCGAGTTGAAGCGACAGCAGGTGCGGATCGCCCAGCAAAGCGCCGAACTGAAGCGCAAGAACGAAGCACTCAACCAGTTCACCGGCACGGTTTCACACGACCTGAAGGCGCCGCTGCGCCACATATCGATGTTTTCGGAGATGATCTGCGAAGATGTCACAAGCGGCAATTTCGAAGAACTGCCGGTCTATGCCTACCACCTGCGCCAGAGCGCCCGGCGGATGGATCAGCTGATCGACAGTCTGCTCGACTACGCCCAGATCGCTGACCAGATTGCAAACTGGCAGACGGTTTCCATGGCCGACGTTGTTTCAGACGCCATCCTCAATCTTGATAGTTTCATTCGCGAGGCAGATGCGCATTTCGAGTTAGATGTTCTGCCGCAGGTCAAGGGCGATCCCGAACTGCTCAAGCGCCTTTGCCAGAACCTGGTCGGCAATGCGGTCAAATATCGTCGCGAAGGGATCAAGCCGGTCATCAGGATCTATTGCGAAAAGAATGAGGATTGGGTCCGGATCTATTTCCAGGACAACGGCATCGGCATCGACCCACGGTTTGCAAGGAAGATATTCGATGTGTTGCAACGTCTTCACGTGGATGAAACGACCTATCCGGGCACCGGCATCGGGCTTGCATTGGCAAAACGTATCGCCGAAAGCCACAATGGCTCCATCGAGCTCGACACCTCTTTCACCCAAGGTGCACGCTTTGTCCTCGCCCTGCCGCACATGATGTAATCTTTTGGAAGGCAAGGCGGACAGTCAGGCGAAAGTTCGCGCGTTTCTGTGCCGGTTCGCCCACAGCGATCACCGTCACCCGCGATCGCGGTACGAAGGGGCGCATCGCGCGCCCCTTTCGGTTTTCCGCTTTACTCTGCCGCCTCGGCGTAATCCTCCAGCGGCGGGCAGGTGCAGACGAGGTTGCGGTCGCCGTAGACATTGTCGACGCGGTTGACCGGCGACCAGTATTTGTCGACGCGGAAGGCACCCGGCGGGTAGCAGGCCTGTTCGCGCGAATAGGGGCGATCCCAGTCGCCGACAAGGTCTTCCACCGTGTGCGGCGCATTCTTCAGCGGATTGTTCACCCGGTCCATCCGCCCATCCTCGATCGCCTGGGCTTCGGCACGGATCGCCAGCATCGCATCGCAGAAACGGTCGAGCTCGGCCTTGGTCTCCGATTCCGTCGGCTCGATCATCAGCGTGCCGGCAACCGGCCAGCTCATCGTCGGCGCGTGGAAGCCGCAGTCGATCAGCCGCTTGGCGACATCGTCCACGGTGACACCGGCGCTGTCCACCAGCGGGCGCGTGTCGATGATGCACTCATGCGCGACGCGTCCCTTCGCCGACTTGTAGAGCACGCCGTATGCACCATTCAGGCGGGCGGCGATATAGTTGGCGTTGAGGATCGCCACCTTGGTTGCCTGCGTCAGGCCTTCGCCACCCATCATCAGGCAGTAGCTCCAGGAGATCGGCAGGATCGAAGCCGAGCCGAAAGGCGCAGCCGAAACGGCACCGTCGCCGCCATCCGTTTCCGGATGGCCCGGGAGGAACGGCGCCAAGTGCGCCTTGACGCCGATCGGTCCCATGCCCGGGCCGCCGCCACCGTGCGGGATGCAGAAGGTCTTGTGCAGGTTGAGATGGCTGACGTCGGAGCCGATGTCGCCCGGCCGGGCAAGGCCGACCATGGCATTCATGTTGGCGCCGTCGAGATAGACCTGGCCGCCATGCTTGTGAACGATGTCGCAAACCTCGCGCACATTCTCCTCGAACACACCGTGGGTCGACGGATAGGTGATCATGCAGCATGAGAGGTTTTCTGCGTACTGCTCTGCTTTTGCTCGGAAATCCTCCATGTCGATGTCGCCGTTGTCGCTGACCTTGACGACGACCACCTTCATGCCGGCCATGTGCGCCGAGGCCGGGTTGGTTCCGTGCGCCGAGGTCGGGATCAGGCAGACGTCGCGGTGACTTTCGCCATTGGCAAGGTGATAGGCGCGGATGGTGAGCAGTCCGGCATATTCTCCCTGAGCACCCGAATTCGGCTGCATCGAGACCGCGTCATAACCTGTGATGACGCAAAGCTTCTGCGACAGGTCGGTGATCATGTGGCGGTATCCTTCCGCCTGATCCGCCGGCACGAAGGGATGGATTTCTGAGAACTCCGGCCATGTGATCGGCAGCATTTCCGCCGTTGCGTTGAGCTTCATCGTGCAGGAGCCGAGCGGGATCATCGACCGATCGAGCGCCAGATCGCGGTCCGACAGCCGGCGGATATAGCGCGTCATTTCGCTTTCCGCTCGGTTCATGTGGAAGATCGGATGGGTCAGATACTCGCTGGTGCGCAGCAGCTCTCCCGGCAGCCGATAACCCGGCTCGAAGTCGTCGACGCTGAAATCGCCGCCGAACGCCCGCCATACGGCCTCCAGCGTTACCGGCCGCGAACGTTCGTCAAGGCTGATGCCGATCTTTGTCGTGCCGATCCTGCGCAGGTTGACCTCCTCGGCGACGGCGGTCTTCAGAATGATGCCCTGAAGCTTGCCGACATCGACGGTGATCGTGTCGAAGAACACGTCGGGCTCGACGGTGTAGCCGAGCTTCTCGAGCCCCATGGCGAGCCGAACCGTCTTCTGGTGTACGCTCTGGGCGATCGCCTTGATCCCCTTGGGGCCGTGGAAAACCGCGTACATCGACGCCATGACGGCAAGCAGGACCTGCGCCGTGCAGATATTCGACGTCGCCTTTTCGCGGCGGATATGCTGTTCGCGCGTCTGCAGCGACAAGCGGTAGGCGCGGTTGCCGCGGCTGTCGACCGATACGCCGACGAGGCGGCCGGGCATCGAGCGTTTATAAGCATCCTTGACCGCCATATAGGCCGCGTGCGGGCCGCCGTATCCGACGGGAACACCGAAGCGCTGGGTGCAGCCGATGGCGATGTCGGCACCCATTTCGCCGGGGGATTTCAAAAGCGCCAGGGCGAGGGGATCGGCGGCGATGACGGCGATGGCGCCGGCCTGATGAAGGCGGGCGATGAGGCCGGTAAAGTCGCTCACATGGCCGTAGGTGCCGGGGTACTGGAAGATCGCACCGAACACGCTTGCGCATTCGAGATCAGTATGGGGATTGCCGACGGTGACCGTCCAGCCAAGCGGCTCGGCGCGGGTCTTGATCAGCGCGATCGTCTGCGGATGGCAATTTTCGTCGACGAAGAACGCGGTTTCCTTGGATTTCGACACGCGCTCGGCCATCGCCATGGCTTCGGCAGCAGCGGTCGCTTCGTCGAGCAGCGAGGCATTGGCGACATCGAGGCCGGTGAGGTCGCAGACCATCGTCTGGTAGTTCAACAGCGCTTCCAAACGGCCCTGACTGATTTCCGGCTGGTAAGGCGTATAGGCTGTGTACCAGGCCGGATTTTCCAGAATGTTGCGCTGGATCACCGGCGGCGTGATCGTGCCGTAATAGCCTTGGCCGATCAGCGACACGAGCTTTTGATTGCGGTTGGCCGTCTCGCGCATCTTGTCGAGCGCTTCGCGCTCGGTCATCGCAGCCCCCCAGGCAAGCGGCGCCTTCTGGCGGATCGATGGTGGAACCGTATCGTCAATCAGTGCGTCAAGGCTGTCATAGCCGATCACCTGGAGCATCGCCGCCATTTCGTCGGGCGAGGGCCCGATATGGCGCCGGTTGGCGAAGTCATACGGCTTGTAGTCGGTGAAGGTGAAATCTTTCGGCATGCTCATCAGGCGATCAGCTCCTTGTAGGCCGCTTCATCGAGCAGCGCGTTGGCGGCCGACGGGTCGGCGAGCTTCAGCTTGAAGAACCAGCCGGCGCCCTGCGGGTCGCTATTGACCAGAGACGGGTCATCGACGATCGCCTGATTGCTCTCGACGATCTCGCCGTCAAGCGGACAATAGACGTCGGAGGCAGCCTTGACGGATTCGACGGTCGCGGCCGTCGCGCCCTTGTCGAGGCTCGTCCCGGCTTCCGGCAGTTCGACGAAGACGAGATCGCCAAGCTGTTCTGCGGCATGAGCGGTGATGCCGACGGTCGCCACGTCACCCTCGATCTTCAGCCATTCATGTTCGTCGGTAAATTTCAGCATTGGATTTTGCTCCAGATCAGCGTTTGTAGGTCGGGGTGATGAAGGGAAGGGATGAGACGGTCACGGGCAGGTATTTGCCCCGCACCTCCGCAAAAAGGCGGGTGCTGTTCGCGATATAGGGCGCTGCGACATAACCCATGGCGACCGGATGATCGACGCTCGGGCCGAAGCCGCCTGAGGTCACGACACCGGCTTCGACGAGACCCTCCGCATCGGCATAGAGCATGGCACCGCCGCGCACCGGTGCTTTTCCCTCCGGCTTCAGGCCGACACGGCGGCGGTCGGCGCCATCGGCAAACTGGCGAAGAATGATGTCCGCGCCGGGGAAGTCGCCTTCGCGCGCGCCGCCTGTCCGCCGGGCCTTTTGCATGGCCCATTCAAGCGCCGCCTCAACGGGGGTCGACATGGGATCGATGTCGTTTCCATAGAGACACAGCCCAGCCTCCAGCCGAAGCGAGTCGCGGGCGCCGAGACCGATCGGCAGCACATCGGGGTGTTCGAGAATCCGCCGGGCCACATCTTCGGCAGACGCGGCGGGGATGGAGATCTCGAAACCATCCTCCCCGGTATAGCCGGAGCGGGAGATGATGCAGGGGACGTCGTGAAGATCGGCTTCGGCCACATCCATGAAACGCATGGTGGCGACATCGGCCCAGAGTTCAGCCAGAACGCATTCGGCGCGCGGCCCCTGCAGCGCGATCAGCGCGCGGTCATCAAGCAAGGTGAGATCGCATGTCTCGCCGAGTTGTTGTTGCAGATGTGCGAAATCGGCATCCTTGCAGGCGGCATTGACGACGAGGAACAGGTGATCGCCGCGATTGGCAATCATCAGGTCGTCGAGAACACCACCCTGGTCATTGGTGAACAGCCCGTAGCGCTGGCGGCCTTCGCCGAGACCGAGCACGTCGACAGGTACCAGCCTTTCAAGAGCAAGCGCCGCATCGTCGATTTTTCCGGATTTTGGCCGCAGGATGATCTGGCCCATATGCGAAACGTCGAACAGGCCAGCGGCGGCGCGGGTGTGGAGATGCTCCTTCATCACCCCGGTCGGATATTGCACCGGCATATCGTAGCCGGCAAAGGGCACCATGCGGGCGCCAAGCGAGAGGTGCAGGGCATGCAGCGGCGTCTGCTTCAGGGGGGAATGATCGTCCAAATCCGGCCTCCAGGTCTGGCGCAACGCGCCGGCTCATTTCCACGGCGCATTTTAATGCGCAGTTTCCTCGAGCCCCCTCTGTCCCTTTGCCTGAGATTGTTATCCCTTCGGCGAGCGGAATGCTTCTCTCCAGAGTCCTACCGGCACCTTGCTGGTCCTTTGGCCTGAGAGTTTCCGGGGCGGTTGCTCCTTCGGCACCGGTATTACCCGGATTCTCCCAACAAGATCGGGTTCAGATAACGGCGATCCCGATTGCTTGGCAAGCGCAAAATGTCGCGCTCGAACAGATTTTTGTCGCCACTGTTTCAACATGCCTCCCCGGTGCGGAAAACGACCTTTGCTTTTTTTGCGCCAAGGCGATAATGCAATCGGCCAACACGGGGACGATCGATGGCGAGAGCCGGACGACAGTGGCAGATGACGGCGCGCGTGCTTTCGGCACTTGCCCTGCTGTTCCTGTCTTTTGCGCATCAACCGGTCTTCGCCCGGCAGCTCGCCCCGGCGATGGCGGCGAACTTTGTGCTGCCGGATGGGACGAGTGCCGACATCTGCTTCGGGTCAGACGGTGTCGACGATCACAAGCCCCCGCACGAGGGGCTTGCGCCGGTCTGCGACTATTGCCGGCTCGCCGCATCGATCGTCTTACCGCCGCCTCCGAGCGACAGTTATCTCATCATTCGAGTCGCCGCGTTTGCCGAGAGCAAGACGGATTTTCCGGCCATTTTTGTCGAATACCCGCGCGCACTGCCGCAGTCGCACGCTCCTCCGCTGTCGCTCTGACGTCATCGCTTCGGCGATTCTTCCATCTTTTCGTCATTTCAGCCGCCTGGTGCGGCGTTGACCGACGTGCCGTGATTGGCAACGACCGGTCTGGAGACAGATCAATGACACAGACCAGAACAACAACCCTCCTTGCGCTCGCCTTTTCGCTTGCCGGCGTTGGCGCCGCCTATGCGCATGCGTCCTTCGAAACCGATGAAGTTGCCTCGGAAAGCAGCTTCAAGGCCGTGCTGCAGGTTCCGCACGGTTGCGACGGCAAGGCGACGACCGAAGTCCAGGTGAAACTGCCGGAAGGCTTCGTCTTCGCCAAGCCACAGCCGAAGGCCGACTGGGAGATCGAGATCATCAAGGGTGACTACCAGAAGAGCTACGACAACCACGGCAAGACGGTAACGTCCGGGCCGCTCGAAATCCGCTGGAAGAACGGCAACCTGTCCGATGACTACTACGACACCTTCGTCATCAAGGGGACGATCTCGGGCTTCAACACGGAGACCGAGATCGCCTTTCCGGTAACGCAACTGTGCGGTGCGACGGATAAGGTTGTCTGGGACGAGATCGCCGCGCAAGGCCAGGACGCCCATTCGCTCGAACATCCGGCGCCGACGGTCACGGTGACACCGGCGACAGCCGAAGGGCATCATGGCCACAACATGGCAGCAATGGCGGGCATGGGTGGCGCGACGGTCAAGGCTGGATTGCTCGAGATTTCCGGCGGCGCCGTCAAGGCGATGCTGCCAGGAGCCAAGGTCGGCGGCGGCGGCTTCACGCTCAGGAACGATGGCAGCGAGGACGATACCCTGGTCTCCGTCGAAAGCCCGGCGGCAGGTCGTGTTGAACTGCATGAAATGACCATGCAGAATGATGTGATGAAGATGCGCAAGCTCGACGGCATCGTCATTCCGGCAGGTGAAACCGTCGAACTCAAGACCGGCAGCCTGCACCTGATGTTCATGGATGTGAAAAAGCCCTTTGCCGAGGGCGACAGCGTGCCGGTGACGCTGACGTTCGAGAAAGCTGGCAAGGTGGACTATGCGCTTCCGGTCGGCAATGCCGCCGGCGGGGCGCACAAGCACAACTGAGCGGCACAGCCGGATTTGTGGCGTGAGGCGGCGGCGCGAATACACCGCGCTGCCGCTTTTTCCAGGAAAGGGACGGCTTACTCTTCCGAGGTCTCGCCGTTCTCGTCGGCTTCCGGTTCGTCGGAGGCGAATTCCATATAGCGGCGCACCACGTCGCCGCGTGTGCCCTGCGGCGGGCGGCCGTTGGAACTCATCAGCAACAGCGATAGCGATGTCGGATTGCGAAGGGCGGCGATCGATGCGTGCGTGTTGACCGCATCGTCCTTCGGTCGTGCCGAGAGCAGCGTGATTGCTTCCTCGGCCGGGCCATCGCCGGTCACGCGCGCGGACGGCTTCACGGCTTGCGCCGCGTAAGCCGCCGTGGTGGCTGACATGGTGATGACCTGACTCATGACGATCCGCCCTGCGAATGGGCTCCTTCGGATGTGACGACCACTCTACCGTAACGCGAGCGCTGTTTCGTCCGCGTGAAATCTGGTGCCTGCATTTGAGGCAAATTTTACCGAGGCGTCGGGGGAGAAAAGCTGGATGGAGATCCTGGCGGGCGTGGCTGCATCCGTCAGGGGCGATCACGACGTGGTGATCGGGCGGAAAAATCGCAGTGGCAGCGAGGCGGCCCGGCGAGTCGTCTGGCAATGTCGTCCCGGCGGCCGCCGCAACAAACCCGGCCCTGATTAACGGAACGCTAACCGCTCTTTCGGATTCTGTCCGGGATCGGGGCGGATGGCGCCCTGATTTGCACCGTTCGACACAACTTTGGCACGATTTCAAGCAATAGACCCCTTCATGCTTCCTTCGATTTCCCTTTCCAGCGCCGCGATGCGCACCGCCCGCCGCGTTCTTACCCGGACGGTGGCCGCCCTTTTCCTCGGCGTGGCGCTCTCCGGCTGCATGGGGCTGGACGATCTCTCCGAGGCGCCGCCGAAGCTCTCCGGCAAGATGATCGCGGAGATGTCGAAGAAAGGCATGAAGCCGGAAGGTCCGGTGCTGATCCGCATCTTCAAGCAGGAAAGCGAGCTCGAGGTCTGGAAGGTCGACAGGTCCGGCACCTATGCGCTGTTCAAGACCTATCCGATGTGCCGCTGGTCGGGAAAGCTCGGGCCGAAGACGAGGATCGGCGACCGGCAGGCGCCGGAAGGGTTTTACCACGTCTCGGCCGGCCAGCTTAATCCGAAGTCGCAATATTACGCCTCCTTCAATCTCGGCTATCCGAATAAGCTCGAAGCGGCGCTCGGCCATACTGGCGAGGCGCTGATGGTGCATGGCGCCTGCTCGTCGTCCGGCTGCTACGCCATGACCGACCAGGGCGTCGGCGAAATCTATGCGATCGTGCAGAAGGCGCTTTCGGGCGGGCAGGAGGATTTCCAGGTCCAGGCCTTTCCCTTCCGCATGACGGCGAAGAACATGATCGAACACCGCGACGATGCGAACATGTCCTTCTGGCGGACGCTGAAAGAGGGCTACGATGCCTTCGAGGTGACGCACCGGCAGCCGAAGGTGTCCGTCTGCGAAAGCCGCTACGTCTTCAACAAGGACTTCGAGGGCGGCGAACCCGCCGATCCGCTCGCCGCCTGCCCGGCGGTCGTCAACCAGCTCGAGCCGCAGGCGATGGCGAAGATCGAGGCGGAGGAGCGCAAGATCGAAGCGGCGATGACTGAGGCCATTGCCGCCAGCACATCGATGAGTGCCTATGTCGATGGCGGCATGCATCCGCGTTTTCGCGCGCTCCTGAAGAGCGAGGGGCCGCAGAAGCTGGCGGCCAGCATTTCCGGTATCAAATATCCGATCAGCCGGCCGGAAGCGGCGTTGGCGGACCCGTTCGCGGGGCGGTGAGGGCTGGCGGCTGACCCCGTCTGTCTGCATGATGGGCGCTTTATCGGAGGATTCGTCATGCGTTACAGTCTTGACCATGTTGCGCTGCTCGTCAGCGACATCGAGCGCAGCGTCGCGTTCTACCGGGAGATCATGGGCTTCGAGCCGATCGCGCGGGAAGGCAGCGCCAATGTCGCCTGGCTCACAATCGGCGGCGGCGATGCCATCCATCTGATCGCCGGCGATTTCGGCGCGACGCATGTGACGAAAGACACGCATGTCGCCATCTCCACGGCCGATTTTGACGCCTTCGTCGCCCATATCGGCGCGCTTGGCGTTCCCTTCACCGACTGGCCGGGCAATCCCGGCCGCATCGGCCTGCACCGCAACGGCTTCCGGCAGGTCTACTTGCAGGACCCGGACGGCTACTGGATCGAGATCAACGATCACCGGCCACCTGCGGGCGTGTGAGGCGGGACGTCTTAAGGGCATGGTCTATCCTTCACGCGCGATGCTCGCCGTGGTTTGGCTTCAGTTCGGACGGGGCGCTGAAAGCTGCCTCGTTTGGATAGTAAAAAGTGACACCTCTCAGCGCCCCGTTCGGCGGTTTTTGTCCGCAAACGCGTTCCGCTACGGCCTCGTCGGCCCTCTGTGCATCGCACGCCCGCAGCAGCATCAGCCTGCGGAGGGGAACCTTCTTGCGAACCCCGATCGCAAGGACTTCCGTCCTTTCCTCGAAACCGGCGCCGGCCCCGCCGGCTGCCACGGCTGGCAGCGTATCCGAGGGCGGGACGGGGGGATTATGGCAGAGGTTTTTGGGACGGGGATATTGAGCGCATGGCGGAGATCCCCTCACCAACAAAATCTAACACTTAGCCTTTGGCTAAGATGTTGATTTTGTGTCCTCTCCCACTGGGGGAGAGGTAGCGGGTGCCGTGCCCTCGCGGCTGAATCCTTTTCCCCGTTTTGGGGCGAATGGCGGCTCGCCGGCAGGCTTGGGAATGGTCCTCGGGTCAAGCCCGAGGATGACGGAGCGGAGGGAGCGGCAGAGGATAAGCAGCCGGCTTTTGTGCTTGAGGAACCATGGTCCGATTGCCCAGCCCCCAAGGTCGTCATCCTCGGGCTTGCCCCGAGGATCCATTCCCGAACGTCAAGGCGCTGCGCAACCGCCAGCTCGAAGGCCACACGTTCCGCCGGCAGGTGCCGCTGCACGATTTCATTCTCGATTTCGTCTGTTTCGAGGCGCGGCTCATTGTCGAGGTCGATGGATTCCAGCATGCGGACAGCGCGCGCGACCTTGAGCGCGATGCGTTCTTCCGGCGAGAGGGGTTTCGCATCCTGCGGTTCTGGAACGAGGAGGTGGTGAAAAACCTCGACGGCGTTTGCCTGACGATCCTTTCGGAATTGCGGAACAGCGGCGAATGAGGGGCCTACCTCTCCCCCTTGTGGGAGAGGACGCAAAATCAACATCTTAGCTTCAGCTCAGTGTTAGATTTTTGCTGGTGAGGGGATCGCTCTGTGCGTCCATGCCTACCCCCTCTCTTGCAATTTCTAGCACTTAGCTGAAGCTAAGATGCTGAAATTGCTTTCTCCCCCACGAAGGGGGAGATAGGCTTTGCGTCTGCCGTTCTCGAGTCGATCGGCGCACCCGTCATTGCGAAAGCCCGTCCATGCTCGTCACCCTTGCCTTTCTCGCCTTCACCCTCTCGGCCGATGACATGGAGGGCGTGGCGACGAGTACCGCGGAGCTGAAGGTTCTGGCTCAGGATGCGGAAGCGGAGTGCCGGCAATATCCGTCGCGGGCGTTGACGCTCGCCAGCTGTGCTGCGCGGGAGGTCTACCAGTCTATTCTGGAATACCGGCACATCTGCAGCGAGGGGCCGTTCATCAATGAAGACAACTGGATTGCGTGTGAGAAGCCGTAGCGGCACGCTACCTCTCCCCTTGTGGGAGAGGACGCAAAATCAACACCTTAGCCGTTAGGCTAAGTGTTAGATTTTGATGGTGAGGGGATCGGCTTTGTGCGTCCATGCCCTCTCTTGCAATTTCTAGCACTTGGCTGAAGCTAAGATGCTGAAAATGCTTTCTCCCCCACCGAGGGGGAGATAGGGAGAATGACGCGCCTTTGCGTTTTTCCATGGTGTTACGATCTGATCGCGGTCTTGAAGGAAACCGGGCGTGCCGCCGGCGCTACCTCTCCCTCTGTGGGAGAGGACGCAAAATCAACATCTTAGCTTCAGCTAAGTGTTAGATTTTGCTGGTGAGGGGATCGGTCTGTGCGCCCAAACCTACCCCCTCTCTTGCAATTTCTAGCACTTAGGTGAAGCTAAGATGCTGAAATTGCTATCTCCCCACCGAGGGGGAGATAGGATCATGGCGGAAACTTGGAAACTTGACGTTTTTAGCGCTTGTAGATGCAAATAACCGCGGCCTGTGCCGCGGTTCTCAGAGTTCAACTTAATCGCCGATTATTTTTTCTTGTTTGGCGCTTGAGTCAGTGCAGATGCCGCAACTTTTTTCACTGCAGCTGGTGTCTTGGGATTGCTCAAAAGCTTTGCAGCTGTTGATGCGACTGACTTCGAAGTACGTTCGTTTGAGGCCATGGTAATTCCTTTGTATGGCCGCCAAAGCTACCTCGACTCCAATCCTCAATTTCCCTTATGATAACCCTGTAACCGGCCAAGGGATTTGAGTCTCTTTGCCCCGCGTGAGCTTTGGCTTTTTCGCGGTATTCAAAGCCGAAACCGAAAGGTTTCGGCTTTGTCATTTCTGTATTTCCAATCATAACTGATCTTGTTTTGTTCTGAGTATTGGTCCAGCCCGAAGTTTCCTTCGGGCTGGTGGTGGTAAAACATAGTTATAGGCAGCCACTGATTATGACGCAGCGGTTCGTGGAATTTCAATCGCTTAACTCAGGCCGCAGCCAATCCATTTTGACGCTACAGCCATGTGATTTTGACGGTACGCGGTAGACTTCTGATTCTGCTACGATTTTCGGTCGAAGCGTTTGGAATGGGAGGCGCGGGCGCAAGGCCGTTGTGAGCAATTCCGCAGACGCACTGTCGACCGGCGGCTGGAAGGCCGGACGGCTTGATGGGCTGGGTCGGGCTGTCTATTTCGATGTTCTGATTACGATCCAATGTGGACTTCAGTGACCGCGGCGATCTTCACATTTGCCTGGCCATAGGAATTTCAATTATGTTTGGTGGCGGTGCTGGCAAGGGAAGCGGCTGCGGCGAGAGGCATATCCGCGCGCAACCATTGATTTTTGTAACGGCGAGATTTCGTTGGGCTAGGTGGCCGAACCCGCGGCTCTCATAGCCTCGACGTCGCCGGCCTTTATCCTCCACCGGCGATGGCCCTGTTTGCTGGTCGAACTCTAGCAGTGCGGGCTCCGGTGCCTTGTTTCCTGGTTGTCAGATTGCCGAGGAATGTTGTGCCATGCCCGTGGCCAGATACTTGTCGAACCCTGCCGCAATCGTCCGCACGAGCGGTTTTCCCATAGGCGTTATCCTGAAGCCTTCGTCGCGCCACTCGAACAGCCCGTTGACATGTGCCGCTGCCATCGTCTCGGCTTCTGTTGCAATGGCTCGCGCTCCGCTCCCAAAGGACCGGAAAAGCTCTCGAAGCGAAAAGCCGAAATCGCACATCAGCCGTTCGATGATCCAGCCCCTGATCCTGTCATCATCGCTCAGAATGACCCCTCGCGCCGATGCCAATCCGATTTCGCGTATCGCCCGCTGGTAGGTGGCCGTCACAGGCGTGTTCTGGACGTAACCTTGCGGGAACTGGCTGATCGCCGATGGTCCAAGACCGATCAGAGTCGTGCACGGATCATCGGTATAACCTTGAAAATTGCGGCGTAGCTTGCCCGTCGATGAGACACGAGAGAGCGGATCCCCGGCGAGGGCGAAATGATCCAGACCGATTTCCTCATACCCTGCAGACAGGATCATCTCGCGCGCCGCCGAAGACTGCTCAAGCCGCGCGCTGACGTCAGGCAGCCATTCGTCCTTGATCATCGTCTGATGCTTTTTCAGCCGCGGAACATGTGCGTAGCCAAACAGCGCGATACGGTCGGGGCCTAGGTCAAGCGTCTGTGCGATGGTCGAACAGATACTGGCAATCGTCTGAAAGGGTAGGCCGTAGAGCAGATCGACATTCACCGACGTTGCCCCGTGGACACGGACACCCTCGATCACTGCTTTGGTCACCTCGAACCTTTGATGGCGATTGATCGCCCTCTGAACTGTTGCGTCGAAATCCTGTATGCCGAGGCTTGCGCGCGTCATACCTATCGTCGCCAGTGCCTGGAAGCGGGCACCGTCCATATCCCGCGGATCGATCTCAACGCTGACGTCCGCATTGGGCTGAATGTCAAAGGCGCTAACAAGTGTGGCCTTCAATGCGACGAGATCGTCAGGCTTCAGGATGGTCGGGGAGCCGCCGCCGAAATGAACAGCGCCTATCTTCGCCTTGCCCTTGACGATGCGCCCGACCGTTTCGATTTCCATTTGCAGATATTTCAGGAAAGACGCCACGCTATCATAGCGCCGGGTGTGTTTGGTGGTGCATGCGCAAAACCAACACAACTGATCGCAATATGGTATGTGAATATAAAGGCTGACGTTTTGACCGGGTTCTATCCCCCTCAGCCATGAGTCGAATTGACTGTGCCCGACGCCTGAATGAAAGTGCGGCGCCGTAGGATAGCTTGTATATCGGGGCACATTTTCAAGTGCCATGTCCGGCGGGAAAACTGTCATCGGTTCGGTCTCCTGTTTCCCGTGGTTTCGATGAAAAGAGGAGCGGGGGCTTTGATTTCAATCAAATAGCAGCGACAGTTTGGCTGATTGTCTTTCATTTTCTTTGCGCGCAAATGGCAGCCAGGATCCATATGGTGATTTGATGACCGAACGGCTTGATGTGCACAGCGCAGGCATTCCCGTCCTCTGTCAGGCCTGCGAGGCCCGGCATCGCGGCGTTTGCGGTGCGCTTGAACCGGACCAACTGGTCGCTCTTGCCAAAACCTCGTCAAAGCATCGTGTGACTAGCGGCGCAGAATTGATCGGCGACATGGAAGCGGTGGATGGTTACTCCAATATCCTTTCCGGCGTCGTCAAGCTGACGAAAACGCTGTCGGATGGACGTGAACAGATTGTCGGCCTGCAATTCGCCCCCGATTTTCTTGGCCGCCCCTTCAGAGAGGAGAGCGCGCTTACAGCCCAGGCCGCGACCGACGTGTCGCTTTGCTCGTTCCCGCGCGCCACGATAGAGGGCATGCTGAAGAGGTCGCCCGGTCTCGAACACCGTTTACTCGAGCAGACGTTGCGGGAACTGGATGAGGCGCGCGACTGGATGGTGACGCTCGGCCGCAAGACCGCCGGGGAAAAAGTCGCGAGCTTCCTGATGTTGATCGCCACCTATATCGATCCAGAGTTCGACCCGCGCTCAGGTTCGGCCGTCTTTGATTTGCCTCTGACACGCGCTGAGATCGCAGATTTCCTCGGTCTGACCATTGAAACTGTCAGCCGGCAGTTGACGAAGCTCAAAGCGGACAAGGTCATCCAGATCGAGAACAATCGGCGTGTAACCGTCGAAAATATCGAGCGTCTCAGATTTCGTGCGGGGCATTAGCAAACGCCCCACGAACGATCGGCGCAATATGCTCGCTCTCGAAAGCAATATGCCGGCGCGTGCCTTCGAAAAAGCCGCGCAGCATGAAACCGAACATTTCGGCATTCGCAACTACACCCTCGTGCCCGATCTTGAACAGAATCTCGGTCAGCTCATCTGCAAAGCACTCATCCTCGACATGCTCGATCCGCAAGCGCTGCGTGGATCCAGCCGTTTTGGTGGCGTCAGGCAAGGCATCGTATGCTGGGAAAATGATCGTTTCTTCCAGATGGTGAGCATGGTGGCAGGAGCGTACTGGCGACCGTCAAGCAAGTAAGCCTTTCGACCCGCTCTGGCAGCGAATCGGCGATGTCCTCCAGCGTGCCGCACAAGGTGAGCTTGCGCCCATGCATCAAGAGCATCTCCTGGAGGAGCACGAACATTCCCCGATCGTTTCGAAGCGGCTGGAAAGGTGCGCGGTATTGCCGCCACCCAGGACTATATCGCCCGCCAATCATTGACATTTTACCTCTCCCGCTTTGGTGCCTGAGAAGCATTGGCCGACATCCGCGGTACCGGCCTTGACATAGATCAAAGCATTTTCCTCTCCGATGCGAGACATGTGACCCCAGACATGCCTTTGGGGAAAATTCAATGAAGCACGGTTCCGCCATCATCGGGCTGGGCGTCGCCACATTCCTGGTGCTGCTCGCTGCCGGATTTGCATATGACGCGGCCTTTGTCAGTCACATGTGGGTTCTGTTTTTCGTATTGCTGATATCGGTGGCCGTGCTTTTGCGCCGCACGACCTTCGAACCGGCACCGGTCGTCAACCCGTCCGTCTACATGGATGAGCCGATTCGCTATGGCGTCATCGCCACCATGTTATGGGCCGTCGTTGGTCTGCTGGTCGGCGTCATTGTTGCGTTGCAACTCGCCTATCCGGAGCTCAACATCGAGCCATGGTTCAATTTCGGCCGGATGCGGCCGCTGCACACTTCAGGTGTGATTTTCGCCTTCTGCGGCAACGCGCTGCTGGCAACCTCTTTTTATGTCCTACAACGGACCACAAGGGCGCGGCTGTTTGGCGGGGATCTCGTCTGGTTCGTTTTCTGGGGCTACCAACTGTTCATCGTCATGGCAGCGACCGGTTATCTGCTCGGGATAACGGAGGGCCGTGAATATGCGGAGCCGGAATGGTATGTTGACCTCTGGCTGACCATTGTCTGGGTTGCCTATCTGGTGGTTTTTCTCGGCACCATTCTGAAGCGTGAGGAGCCACACATCTATGTGGCGAACTGGTTCTACCTTTCCTTCATCGTCACCGTCGCGATGCTGCACGTCGTCAACAACCTGTCGATGCCGGCGTCGCTACTCGGCACCAAGAGCTACTCGGCCTTCTCAGGCGTACAGGATGCGTTGACGCAGTGGTGGTATGGTCACAACGCAGTCGGCTTCTTCCTGACGGCTGGCTTCCTCGGCATGATGTATTATTTCGTGCCCAAGCAGGCCAACCGCCCGGTCTATTCCTATCGCCTGTCCATCATCCATTTCTGGGCGTTGATCTTCCTCTATATCTGGGCGGGGCCGCACCATTTGCACTTTACCGCGCTGCCGGACTGGGCGCAGACGCTCGGCATGGTGTTCTCGATCATGCTGTGGATGCCGTCCTGGGGCGGAATGATCAACGGCCTGATGACGCTATCGGGCGCCTGGGACAAGCTGCGTACCGACCCGATCATCCGCATGATGGTCGCGGCAATAGCCTTCTACGGCATGTCGACCTTCGAAGGGCCGATGATGTCGATCAAGACGGTCAACTCCCTGTCTCACTACACAGACTGGACCATCGGCCACGTCCATTCCGGCGCGCTAGGCTGGAACGGCCTGATCGCCTTTGCGGCACTTTACTACATGGTGCCGAAGCTGTGGAACCGCGAAAGGCTTTACTCGATGCGGATGGTGAGCTGGCATTTCTGGTGTGCAACGCTCGGCATCGTCATTTATGCGGCGGTGATGTGGGTAGCTGGCATCCAGCAGGGATTGATGTGGCGCGAGCATGATGAGCAGGGTTTCCTCGTCTACTCCTTCGTCGAAAGCGTTGCAGCGCTGCATCCCTACTATCTGATCCGAGCGCTCGGCGGCGGGCTTTACCTGACGGGAGCGCTGATCATGGCATGGAACGTCGCCATGACGATACTGGGTTATCAACGCGACGAAGAGCCCATCGGCGGCGCGCTTCCCGCCATGCAGCCTGCAGAATAGGGGACTTCCATGTCATTGTTGGACAAACACGCGATTATCGAACGCAACGCAACCCTGCTTCTCGTCGGCTCGCTTCTGGTCGTGACGATCGGCGGTATCGTCGAGATTGCTCCGCTGTTCTACCTCCAGAACACGATCGAGAAAGCCGAAGGCATGCGGCCCTATTCGCCGCTGGAGCTTGCCGGCCGGAACATCTACGTCCGCGAGGGCTGCTATGTCTGCCATAGCCAGATGATCCGGCCCTTCCGCGACGAAGTGGAACGCTACGGCCATTACAGCTTGGCGGCGGAATCCATGTACGATCATCCGTTCCAGTGGGGTTCCAAGCGAACCGGGCCGGACCTCGCCCGCGTCGGCGACCGGTACTCCAACGAGTGGCATGCCCAGCATCTGATCGAACCGCGCGCCGTCGTGCCGGAATCGATCATGCCAAGCTACGCGTTTCTGAAGACGACGCCACTCGATGTCAGGGATATGGCCTCGCATCTCAAGGCCAATGCGGCCGTCGCCGTGCCCTACACGCAGGAGATGATCGACAATGCCGGCGCGGACGTCAGGGCACAGGCCGATCCGAACGCCGATACGTCCGGGCTCGAAGCCCGGTACCCGAAAGCCAAGGTCGGCGATTTCGACGGCGACCCGCAGCAGCTTACCGAGATGGACGCCCTGATCGCCTACCTCCAGATGCTGGGCACGCTCGTCGATTTCAAAACCTACGTTGAAACCGGTGGTGACCGCTAAGGGGGCCGCAATGGACTATCACATCATGCGGACATTTGCGGATAGCTGGGGGCTTCTCGCAATGCTGCTGTTTTTCATCGGCGCCTCGATCTTCGCCTTCCGTCCCGGCAGCAAGGTGCTGAGCGACGAAGCTGCCCGCATCCCCCTGAAGGATGACTGACATGAGCGACAAACATATCGACAAGATTTCCGGCGTTTCGACCACCGGACATGAGTGGGATGGAATACGCGAGCTGAACAATCCAATGCCCCGGTGGTGGGTGTGGACGTTCTATGCGACAATTTTCTGGGGACTCGCCTATACCATCGCCTATCCGGCATGGCCACTTCTTACCTCCTCGACCAAAGGTCTGTTCGGTTATTCGAGCCGCGCCGAGGTTGTCCAGGACATTGCCGCTGCGGACGCCGTCAAGGGCAGCTATGTGGAGATGATCAAGGGCAAGACGATCAACGACATCCTCGCCGATGAGACACTGCGCTCGATCGCAGTCTCGGCCGGAGGCGCGGCGTTCAAGGTGAACTGCGTCCAATGCCATGGATCGGGTGCCCAAGGCTCGTCTGGATATCCGAACCTGAACGACGATGACTGGCTATGGGGTGGCAAGGCGAATGCGATCCAGCAGACGATCAACCATGGCATCCGCTTTGCCGGTGACGGCCAAACGCGCGATTCCGTGATGCCCGCCTTCCGGGATGTCCTTGACCGGAAACAAATCCAACAAGTCAGCACCTACGTCGCCAGCCTCTCCGGCCCGGCTGCCGAGCAAAGCAATATTGAACCCGGTGCGGTCATCTTCTCGGAGAACTGCGCCGCTTGCCATGGCGCAAATGCCAAGGGCAATCGCGAGCTCGGAGCACCCGATCTGACCGATGCCATCTGGCTGAATGGCTCCGGCGAGACCGCGATCGCTGCGCAAGTGAAGTCTCCGAAGATGGGCGTCATGCCGGCCTGGGGCGATCGCCTCGGTGAAACGGTCGTCAGGGAGCTCGCCGTATTCGTCCACTCGCTCGGGGGCAGCGAGTGACGAACATGTCCGACGCGCTTTGATTTCGATCAAGGCTGCGTCGGACATCGTTTCCGCATGGTGGGCACGTCAATTGATGCATGGGTGCGTGTCGATGACGCAAACTTTTTTGAAAACTGGTACCCAGATGCAGGATCAAAGCGAAATCATTCGGCTGGAAGCGGACGCCGTCAATTCAGCCAGGACCCGCCAGCCCCTCTATGCGCCGCGCCGCAAGATATTTCCAAAGCGGGCCTCGGGTGACTTTCGCCGATTCAAATGGATCGTCATGGCGATCACGCTCGGCATCTACTATTTGACGCCGTGGCTGCGGTGGGACCGCGGTCCGTTCGCGCCGGATCAGGCTGTGCTGATCGATCTGGTGAACCGCCGCTTCTACTTCTTCTTCATCGAGATCTGGCCGCAGGAGTTTTTCTTCGTGGCAGGTCTTTTGGTCATGGCCGGGATCGGGCTGTTTCTTGTCACCTCGACGGTTGGACGCGCCTGGTGTGGTTACACCTGTCCGCAAACCGTCTGGGTTGATCTGTTCCTCGTTGTGGAGCGTGCGATCGAGGGGGATCGCAACGCGCGGATCAAACTTGATGCCGCACCCTGGTCGTGCCGTAAGATAGTGACCCGTGTGATCAAGCATACCATCTGGCTCTGCATCGCAGTCGCGACCGGCGGCGCGTGGATCTTCTATTTCGCCGATGCGCCGAAACTCGTCGCCGATTTCGTCACCGGCGCGGCGGTTGCCTCCGCCTACATGACCGTCGCCATCCTGACCGCGACGACCTATACGCTCGGGGGGCTGATGCGGGAGCAGGTCTGCACCTACATGTGCCCCTGGCCGCGCATTCAGGCAGCCATGCTCGATGAAACGTCGCTAACAGTCACTTATAATGACTGGCGGGGCGAACCGCGATCGCGCCACGCCAAAAGGATGGCGTTGGCCGGCAAAAGCGTCGGCGACTGCGTTGATTGCGACGCCTGCGTTGCCGTGTGCCCGATGGGCATCGATATTCGTGATGGGCAGCAGCTCGAATGCATCACCTGCGCCCTGTGCATCGACGCTTGCGACGGTGTGATGGACAAACTGGGCAAGGAACGCGGGCTGATCTCCTACACGACCCTGAACGACTATAACGCCAATATGGCGCTTGCCACCGCTGGAGGCACCCGCCTGGTCAATCCGGCTCTTGTGCGCGATCCGGACGGCCGGCTTTCCAACAAGGTGGCACACATCAGCCTGCGCAAGCTCTTCCGGCTGCGAACCCTCATCTACTTGGGCGTCTGGAGCGCTATAGGTCTGTTCATGGTCTATGCACTGCTCACCCGTAACCGGCTGGAACTGAACGTTCTGCACGACCGAAATCCTCAGTTCGTCGTGCTGTCCGACGGCTCCATCCGAAACGGTTACACGCTGAAACTCCTCAACATGGTGCCCCGGCAGCGCAGCGTACGGCTCTCCTTAAAGGGAGCTCTCCCCGCAGCGTCGATGTCGGTGCTGGGGAGTGGCAAGCCGGAAGGAGGGGCATTCGATATTGAACTTGAGCCCGACCGGTTGAAGACGATCAAGGTATTCGTCCGGCAAGCCGCAGGGCAGGCGGCCGCGCCCTTTCAGGAATTCAAGTTCGTCATCGAAGACAATGCTGGCGGCGAACGTGCGGACTACACGGCAACCTTCAATGCACCGGAGACAGCGCAATGAAAATCAGGAACGATGTACCGCGGAAGTTCACCGGAATGCACATGCTGTGTATCATGATTGCCTTCTTCGCCATTATCATCGCCGTCAACGTCGCCATGGCAAGCCTCGCGCGGTCTTCCTGGTCCGGCCTCGTGGTCAAAAACTCCTACGTCGCCGGCCAGGACTTCAACCGCAGGCTCAAGGAAAGCCGTGAGCAACTGGCGTTTGGTTACAAGGGTACGCTGACGGCCAGTCAAGACGAGATCACCTACGCGCTGGTGGATGCGCAAGGCAAGGTGATGAAGATCGCATCCGCCCGCGCTTCTTTCAGCCATCCCGTTTATGAAGCGGCCGACTGGTCGATTGACCTTGCATCGCGGGACGGCAAGACTTTTTCAGGACGCCATGGCCTGCGCGACGGCGTCTGGATCGTGACCATCGAAAGCGACATCGGTCTGGCTCGGCCCTATGCTGAGGTCAGGCGCGTTACCATCAGCGGCGGAGTGATCCAATGAGCTGCTGCGCGCCTGCCATCGACATGATGCTTGACATGGAACGGGCAAAAGGCGCGGGTCCTTCCGATGACGAGATATTGCTGGCTCGCCGTCAGCTTGGCAACGGTCTGAGCCAGATTGATTTGGCTGTGCCCTCCGTCCATTGCGCCGCCTGCATCCAGGCCATCGAAACCGGTCTGTCCCGGCTTACGAATATAGAAAGCGCTCGCGTCAATCTTTCGACGAAGAGGGTCTCGGTGAACTGGCGTGGCAGTGTTGTTCCTGACGTCGTCCCGACGCTTGCTCGCCTCGGCTATCCGGCCCACCTTGCCGATGAGCCTGCGGCCGAGAAGGACGGAACTCTCTCCGAATTGATCACGGCCGTCGCTGTCGCCGGCTTTGCGACGGGCAATATCATGCTTCTGTCGGTCTCTATCTGGGCCGGAGCCGATGGCCCGACGCGCGATCTGTTTCATTGGCTGTCAGCCCTCATCGCGGTTCCCGTCATGGCCTTTGCCGGAAGGATCTATTTCCGTTCTGCGTGGAATGCGCTGCGGCACGGGCGCGTGAACATGGATGTGCCGATTTCGCTCGGTGTAGCGCTCGCCTATTCGATGAGCCTCTACGAGACGATCACCCACGGTCATCATGCCTATTTTGACGCCTCGGTTTCGCTGCTGTTTTTTCTCCTGATAGGCCGGACGCTCGATCATCTCATGCGCGATCGTGCGCGAGCCGCGGTCAGCGGGCTTGTTCGCCTGTCTCCACGCGGGGCCATCGTAATTGCGCCGGATGGCCGGCGCAATTACCTAGCCCTGACGGAGATCGAGCCCGGCATGCGGCTGTTCATTGCGGCCGGCGAGCGCATCCCCGTAAACGCGATCGTCGTTGAGGGACGTTCAGACGTCGATTGCTCGCTGGTGACGGGAGAGAGCGGCTCGCAGGGCATCGAGCCCGGCAGCTCCGTTTTGGCAGGCGTACAAAACCTCACAGGTCCGCTGACCATCGAGGTCACCGCCGCAGCCAAGGATTCATTTCTCGCCGAGATGGTGCGGTTGATGGAGGCTGCCGAGCAGGGCAAAGGTGCTTACCGGCGCATCGCCGACCGGGTCTCGGCGCTCTATTCCCCTGTCGTGCATGTTACTGCACTCCTAAGCTTTCTCGGCTGGATGGCCGCCACCGGAGACTGGCACCTGTCGATCACGGTCGCGACTGCCGTGCTGATCATAACATGCCCCTGTGCACTCGGCCTTGCAGTGCCGATCGTTCAGGTGGTCGCCGCCCGCCGACTGTTCGAAAACGGCATCATGGTGAAGGACGGTTCAGCCATGGAGCGGCTGGCCGAGATCGATACAGTCGTCTTCGACAAAACCGGGACGCTCACCATGGGGCCACCGGGGCTGCGGGATGTAAAATTTTTGGATGAACACGACCTAGCGATGGCCGCAAGCCTCGCCGCCTTTTCCCGTCATCCAGCTTCCGTCGCAATCGATACGGCTTTCTCCGTGCGGTCACGCCAGCGGGTGCCGTATGAGAATGTCGTCGAGCATCCGGGTCTTGGTATCGAGGCGACGCTTGATGGCAGGTGCTGCAGGCTCGGGCGGATGTCCTGGGCCTCGGAAGGGGGGGACATCCCGGATTTACAGGCTGGAACCGCATTTAGCATCGATGGTGCCTTGCGCGCCTCGTTCGATTTTGTCGATAGCCTTCGCGACGATGCAAAGGTTGCCGTTCGTGAACTGGCCGGGACTGGCCTGTCGCTGGAGATTCTCTCCGGCGACAAGGCGCCGGCGGTCGCGCAGGTCGCTGGGCTGTTATCCATCGGCATGTTCAATGCGTCGGTCCTGCCCAGCGGGAAAGTCGATCGTCTCGCGCAGCTCCGTACCACCGGGAAGAGGGTCCTGATGGTTGGAGACGGCTTGAACGATGCGCCGGCACTTTCTTCGGCACATGTCTCCATGGCGCCCGCGACAGGGGCCGACATCGGTCGCAACGCGGCCGATTTCGTCTTTCTACGTGATAGCCTGATGGCGGTGCCGTTGTCGGTGCAGATCGCTCGCAACGCTGACCGGTTGATAAGGCAGAATTTCGCGCTGGCCGTCATCTACAATCTGATCGCAGTTCCGATCGCCATTCTCGGCTTTGTCACGCCGCTGATTGCGGCCATCGCCATGTCCGGCTCATCGCTTATCGTCATTGGCAACGCGCTGCGGCTTCGCGCCAAAAAGAGAGGTCTTTCGGTTTTATGGCCGGCTTTTGTCAGGTCTTCTTCAGGAGCCAGGGAGGGCGTACTGTAATGGCAACGTTGGTCTACCTACTTCCCATAGCCCTGTTTCTGGGAGCTCTCGGTCTGGGCGCCTTTCTATGGGCCCTGCGCACGGGGCAGTACGATGATCTTGACGGGGCCGCCGAACGTGTCCTGATCGATACGAATCCCGGAGGCGAACCGTAAAACGCTTGGCAATCTCTTTCGCGGCTCCCTCCGTTGAGTAGCTCCTCGAGCGCTGTCGTTAACAGGTGACTTGCCAGCCAGCTTTATGGCCGCATCGACGTCTTTGCTTTTTATTTCTGATACCCATGTGACCGTGGATTGTGGGGAGAAGAATGTCGGAGTCCCTTGAACAGCGCATAGGCGACACAGATCCGCGTTTGCGACGACGAACGGAAGCGCTCGTTTTCGCCGTGTTGGCGTTCGGCATCTGGCCGTTGCTCGCTGTAGGCGTCGTTGGCGGCTACGGTTTTATTGTCTGGATCTTTCAGATCGTATTCGGCCTACCCGGACCGCCTGCACATTGAGGGTTGCCATGCGTTCGGAACTTCTCTCCCGCCGTCAGGTTCTCGCCGGTCGCTCGGTCGCCAAAGCTTTCGGCATCTCCCCACCCGGCGCATCCGCCGAAGGCCTCGAAGCGTGTACAGGTTGCGGACTATGCGCCGAGCAATGTCCCACCGGCATAATTCGTCTGATCGACGGCTTGCCTTCAGTCGATTTTGCACTGAGCGAATGCACGTTCTGTGGAGAGCGCAAAACCGTCTGCCCTGAGCCCGTGTTCCGGTTGGATGGCCCGTGCGCTTTCACCATGTGGCCGTCATCACTGATGCTTGCCTAGCCACAAGGGGTATCACCTGCCAGTCCTGCGGCGAAAGCTGTCCTGAGGAAGCGGGGGTAGCCCTTAAGAACCGTCGGCCCCACGCAAAGGGCGATGAAGCAATGCGACGATGGGAAATTGCGGACGTAAGCCACGCGACCCATTCGGCGGATAAAGCCATCGCATAAGGCGGATTGTTGCAGCGGCCGAGCGGGCTGACACCCTGCTTCATTCGCCGCTGCGCCGATAAGCGATTGCCTGATCGGCGAAGAGCTGCGGCGACAGGGTCGCCAAACTGCTCGTTTACAACGCAAGAAGTGAAAAGACATGTGGAGAGCGCTGGTGTCGCCGACACGGAACCGTCGTTCCGCTTTCGCAGTCATCGTTCCGTCAAGTGGGCAAGTCTCTATTCCCCTAGGCTTAGAATATAGGCCGATACGTCCTGAACATTGGCCTGCGAGAGTACTATGTTCGGCATGGTCGGATGGTCCTGGGCCGTGAGCCAAGCATTAAGCGCCGCTGCGGTCATGCCCGGTGTCGCGGCAATCACCTCGAAACTCGGCGCTTCCGCCCTCGGCGACTGAGCTTGCCCGGCGAGGACTGCGTGACAGGCCGCGCAGACATCAAGCGCGAGCTGGCGCCCCTGCTGGATGTCCTGTGCCTGTACCGTCGGAACCGTTACAAGAGTGCCGGCAATCACTAAGACGATCGTTACTCGCATTGCCATCTCTCCTCAAACTCGTCGCGTTGCTTAGCGGGAACCCAACGCTATGCCCTCTACATGACCGTTCGCGCGGCCAGGTCCTGCGCGAACAGCTTTCCTTCATCATGAACGCGTTTGGCCGTTATGCTTGCGAGGCTGGAGCCAATATCCGCAAGGCGGCCCGCTTCCGTCGAATAATCGAGCAAAGCCCGTTGCCAGAAGCTGCACCACAGATCGAAGGTGTCGCTCACATGGTCAGGTGACCATAAATTCTCCAAGAGTCGGAAATCCTGTTCGCAGCGGCTCTTCCAGAACCGCTGCGCCTCGATCTGATAGCGAAGCATTGTCTTCAGTGCATCGGTCTGAAGATCTCCTGGGGAAAATGGCAGGACAGGGCTGTCGATCCGGGGCCAGACAAAGGCTGAGATGGGGGAGTATGTAATTGCGGGCATGAGCACACCTCCGAAAACCGGTTCTGTTGATTGAAGCGATCACCAAGATAGTCTTCGGATTTGCGCCGTCCTTGATCCGTATCAACGCAGAACTTCAAATGGACCTCTCGGCATGCCTTTGCGGCTACCCCGATCCTGCCCAAGTTACCCCTCTTCTCGCGGTGCGTTCAGCCGTCCAGGCACACTCGCGCCGGCTTCCTCGGCATTGTTTCTGCAAGTAGCCGGGCTCGACGCGCGTTTCGGCTTGCTCGAGTGCCGTCAGTCTTGCGGAAGAGGCCGAAATTGATACGCGTCAATGCACAGCGATGCAAAGGCGGTTGAAATCTCGCAACTGCTGCGTGGAGCGCGAAAATGATGAAAGTGTCAAAATTTCCGATTATCGCGGCCATATTGGGCGCGGCGGGCCGGCACGCAGAAGCGGCCGGGCTCGAAAAGGACCCTTCGCGATGCCGGCCAGGTAAGGCCCCGCCGGCATCGGTCGGGTTCGCGGCTCATGACCGCGTGCGGGGGGCGATCTGTTGTATCTGTTGAGGTGGATTGTCCGATTGAATGCCCGCCGATCCGATGCAGACCGCTCGGTCCTGATGAGCGCCTCTGTCGATAAACTGGTCCAGGAAGCGGAGATAGAAGCCGAATATGCGATTGGATGGGTTCGGATCGTCCTCGGTCTTGTCCTGTTTGCGAGTGGCTTCCTCGTCTGGTCTGGGACGGCCGGGGTCACAGGGGAATATCACCCGAACCAAGTTCGTCTTACTGCCATGATCACCGTTGGCGCCCTTTTTAGCCTGGGTATCATATCATTCCTCCTGGTTGTCCGCCGTTGGTTCAAGCCGTGGATGGCATTCGTCCTTGCTGCCGGCGATGCAACAATTCTCGCTGGTAGCCTTTATTTTGGTCTGGAAGGCACTCAGCTCGGCGGCAACTGGATCGCCGCAATGCCAGCCATCTGGGCGGCGCCACTTATTCTTGCGGTCGGCGCCCTTCGGCATCGGCCCTTCGTTCAAATATGGGCCACCGCGGTAATGATGGTCGCTGTTTTTGGGGTCGCTTTTGCGCTCGGCTTTGACCTGTTCCTGACCGATTTTGGGACCACTGTTTCTCCTTCTGACCTGGAGGCACGCATCGGTCGCCTCTTCTCACTGCCGCCTCATCTCATGCGGGCTGTTATGCTGACGCTGATCGGCCTCGTAACGGCACTTGCAATGGCGCGTTCTCGGCGCCTTCTCATGCGCGCGGTAGGCGAGACAGCCCGTCGCGCAAACCTTGCTCGTTTCCTGCCAGCCGAAATCGCGCCTTTGTTGGGGGAGAATGGTGTTGCCGCTTGGCGGCAAGGCCGCCTCCAGCAAGCCACCATCCTGTTTGTCGATATACGGGGTTTCACGGCTTTTGCCGAGAAAATGGATCCAGCGAGGCTGTCTGTCTTCATATCCTCCTTCCGCAGACGCGTAACGCGTGCTGTGGAAGCGCATGACGGTTTGGTGGATAAATTCGTAGGCGACGGTGCGCTGCTGGTATTCGGCATTCCAGAACCCCGTGGTGACGATTGCACCCGCGCTTTAGCGTGTGCCCACGAGATTCTTGCGCTTGTCGATCAATGGAACATCAAGCGCGGGTTTAATCCGCCTGTGCGGGTGGGGATCGGCATTCACACGGGTGTGGTGTATTGCGGGCTTGTCGGGGATGACCGACGACTTGAGTTCACAGTACTTGGCGACACGGTCAATGTGGCTGCCAAGATTGAACAGGCTACGAAGCGCTTTGACGCCGCGTTACTCGCCTCTGAAACAGTGGTCATTCAGACTGGGCAACAGGGCAGTTGGCAGGAGGTCGGACGCGAGCCGTTGGGCGGGCGTGGCGAACACCTGGCAATCTTTGCCACTCGGGGAAGCTTGGCGGCTAAGGCTCGAGGCTGAGATTAGTTTAATGGCGAGGCTTTTCAAACTATGGCGCAGACGGCAACGTTTGGCATCGTGAGCGGGTTGGGGCGGTCGGGTCTCGGTGTGGATGAATACGAGGATTATATCCAGACCGACGCGGTCATAAATCCCGGAAGCTCTGGCGGCGCGCTGGTCACTCCCTCCGGCGCTTTGATCGGCATCACGCGGGGAGTTCCCGCCACAAGCGAGGCGAGTGCCGGCATAGGCTTCGCGATCCCGTCGCAAATAGCGGAACAAATCGTCCGACAGATGATAGCTCACGGAGAATACAGGCGCGGCTGGCTGGGCCTCTCCGTCACATCTGCCGAGACTGATGACGGGGGAGGCGCTGGCGAAGCGCAAGGAGTGGTCGTCAACGAGTTGACGTGCAACTCTGCAGCAGAACTCCAAGGCGTGCAGCTTGGCGATGTCATCATGGCGCTGGACGGTCGTGCACTCGGGACGGACGGCCTTCAGGAACGCTATAAGCCTGCTTCCGGCCAACGCTCGCATCAGCCTCGATATCCGCCGCGGAGAAAAGCTGCAAAGGCTGAATTTGGTGCTTTCTGATCGAAATGATGACCCTCGACACAATGCGAGCACGGTTTTCCTCGATTCGGTCACCATCGGGTTCCCGTCAAGGATGAACTCGCGGGCTTGCGCACCGACAGGCCCGGTCCTTCTTGACGTCGGGACCGCCAGCGTGGCGCACTCGGTCAGATTGAGGGCGGGTGATTTTCTGACAGCTATCAACGGCGAGGCCCTGAACTCGCCAGATCAAGTTCGCCAAATTCTGGAAGGTTCGGACGGGAATGTCTCAGTCGATGTTCTGCGAGCAGGAACCGCGTACCGAATTGAAGTTGAATGAGCGTATAATAACGTTTTAGGTCGCGAGGTAGCTTGCACCGTGCTCAAGGGCGTTCCATTTGCGCGAAGCTGTGAGTTCACGACAGACGTGCAGACGGAAGTGATAGTCTCGGCCAGTAGACAGGTGAAATCCGATGGGATGGTCCTTTAAAATCGGGACGATTGTGGGCACCGAAATCCGCGTGCACATGACCTTTGCTCTTTTGCTCGTCTGGATTTGGTTCATGCACTATCGGATTGGCGGAGCGCCTGCTGCATGGGAAGGCGTCGCCTTTATCGTCTGCGTGTTCGCGTGCGTCGTGTTGCATGAATTCGGACACATTGCTGCCGCCCGCCACTTTGGCATCAAGACGCCCGACATCACGCTTTTGCCGATCGGCGGTGTGGCGCGGCTGGAGCGCAATCCGAGCGAGCCGCTTCAGGAGTTGGTGATCGCTGTCGCGGGTCCCCTGGTCAACGTGATGATCGCCGCATTGCTCGTAGCGGCTCTTGGGGGCGTAGTCGGCCTGGAGCAACTTGCCGAGCCGCAGAATCCCCGCGTCAGCTTTCTTGTCAGGTTGGCCGGCGTCAACATCTTCCTCGTGTTGTTCAACATGATACCTGCCTTTCCAATGGATGGTGGTCGGGTCTTGCGGGCGATCCTTGCTTGGCGCTGGTCCTGGGCGCGCGCGACAAGGGTCGCAGCCACGATCGGGCAGGGTGCTGCCTTCGCGATGGGGCTTGCAGGGTTGTTTTACAATCCGCTGCTCATTCTCGTTGCAATCTTCGTTTACCTCGCGGCGGAGGCGGAAGCACAAGGCGCTCAACTGCAGGAGATTTCGGGTGACGTGGTCGTCAGCGATGTCATGGTAACGGCTTTCGCTACCCTTCAGCCCTCGGCGAACCTCAGCGAAGCTGTCGAGCTTTTGCTAGCGACCAGCCAGAGCGAATTTCCCGTGGTCGACCGGGATGGCCAGTTCGAGGGCCTGCTGACGCGTGCTGGATTGATCAGTGCAATGACGGACAAAGGCGTCAATACGCCGGTACGAAGTGTCATGCGCGTCGATATCCCCAGCGTTAACGAGCAGACACCGGTCGACGAGAGCCTTCGCATCATGCAGAGCCGCAATGCTCCGGCCGCTGCAGTGGTCGACGGTCGCCGACGTCTTGTCGGTATGATGAACTATGAAACAATTGGAGAGATGCTGATGCTCCGGACGGCCGCCGAAGACTTTCGTTTCGGTACTCTGCGTCGGCAGAAGCGGGCGGCACGAGGTTGACCGATGTAGCGGGGGGCCATGCCATGGTTATCCCGCTCACGCTCGACAATCGCTACGCCGTCCTTGATGCGGTCGCTCGGATAGAGGATGGTCTTTTCCCCCGGCTGCAGCCCCTCTCGGATCTCCACCGAGAGGCTGTTTCGCTGGCCGACGACAACGGAGCGCAATTGTGCCCGCGCCTCTTGCGCGACGAATACGGCCCATTCGTCGCCGTGCCGGAACAACGCGCCGAGCGGCAGTTTGAGGACCTCGCCTTCGAAAAGGATGACCTGCACGTCGACGCGATAGCCGTGGCCGAGCGGTCGCCAATTTTCCGGCGGATCGGCGAAATCCAGGACGACATCGACGCGCTGCTCTTCTATTCCGAGCGCCGAAACCTTGGTCTGACCGAAGGGCTCTATGCGCCGCACGATCGCCTTCAAATCTTCGCCGCCCCACCCGGTAATGATGGCCTTCTGCCCCGGTTTAATCTTGACTGCGTCCTCCGAGAGCAGGTTGACAACAATCTCGAGGTCGGCGGGATCACCGATTTCGAGCAAAGGGGCGCCGCCCTCAACGACGCCTTCGCTGCGGCGCATGACCCTTAGAACCACGCCGTTCACCGGAGCGGTCACCGGCACGCATTCGCAGGGCCCGCTCCGACTCCGGATTTCCTGGCGCGACAAGAGTCGCGACTGTGCCTGCGCGAGTTCGTGCTGCCTGACGTTCAAGGCGGCCTCGGCTGTGGCAAGATTGGCTTCCGCGACGTTGTGGGTCCGCTCTGCGTCTTCCAGAGTGCGCTGTGAGATCGCTCTGCGCTCTAACAGAAGACGGTTGCGTGCGAGTTCCCCGTGGGCGAAGGTCAGGTCAGCCTTCGCCTTGTTGAGCTCGGCGGCAGCAAGATTGTGCGCGGCACGCGCCGCCTCCACCGCCGCTTGCTGCTCCGCTTCGGTCCTCACGTCCAGAAAGGCCGGTGGCGCGGGCTCGATTTGTACCAACTGGGTCTTCCCTGCCTCGACGACATCGCCCGCCTCGATGCGCTGCATTTGGCCTCGCAAAGGTGTATGAAGCGTGTAGACGTCGCGGACCCGCGTTTCGCCTTCCTCGTCGATTGTGACGCGCAAAACGCCGGTTCCGGCGGTGGCGAGGTCCACCTGAACGGGCTGCGGCCGCAAGGCGTAAGCGATGCCGGCCGCGAGCAGGGCCACCAAGCCGCCCCAGATAACCAACCTGCGTTTCGCGACGCTCACCGGTTACTCCCTTGTCTTCAATACGGCGATCAGATCTAGCTTGTCCAGCCGCCGGCGCACGATCGCGGCGCAGGCCAGCGTCGCCGCGAGAGCGATCAGTGCGGCCTTACCGTAGGTCGCATCGCGCAGCACCAGTACAATTCTGTCTCAAAGGCGCTCGTCATGTACCACGCAAGGCCAAAGCCGATGACCGCGCCGAGCGGAATGGCGACCCATGTGAGGAGGCCGACTTCGCCAAGCAGAATGTAGGAGATTTCCCATCGGCTGAAACCGAGAACGCGCAGGGTCGCGAGTTCGCGCGCCCGTTCGGAGAGCGCTATGCGGATTGAATTGTAGGTGACGCCGACGGAGAGCGTCATCGAAAAGGCGACGAAGAAGCCGATGAAGATCAAGATCGTTTCGCCCATGGTTTTGTAGAAAGTATCGATTGCGGCGTGGCGGAACAGGACGGCGGCAATATGGGGCGTATCCTTGAGCCCTGAGAGTAGGGTAGTGCGGCTTGATGTATCGACGCGGATGTGGAGGCCGCTTATGACGCGTCCGTCGCCCGCGATCCTGTTGAGCGTGGCCATGTCCATATAGGCTGGCTTGCCGATATAGGTTTCGAAGATCTGTAACACCGGCAGGCTCGTCCGCGGCTGGCGCCCTTCCAGGAATTCGACGACGACGGTGTCGCCCGCCTTGACCTCAAGCAATTCGGCCAGTTTGGCAGAGAGCATCAGCCCGCCGGGCGGCGCCTCCAAGCGACCGCGCTCGACGTCAAAGACGGGGCTCAGGATGGCTCCGGTCGGCACGCCAATAATGCCCTGCCGCTCGATGAGTTGTCCGTGATTGATGCGCGCCGAGACAAAGCGATAGGGTTCCGCCGCCAAGACTCCCGGCAGATGCTCGAAATCCCTGATCGTGTCGATCGGTTGAAGGTCGTTGAACGCGACGGTCGCGTCCTGATGCTGTGCGCGCTCGAAGACGGATTCGGCAAGGGAATCGATGGCGTCGACCCATTGGAGTGCCATGATGAGCACGGCGACCGACATGGCCAGGCCGAGACTGGCGAGGAACGCCCGCACCGGCCATCGGATGATGCGCCGCAAGATCATGCGCGACGGTTCGTCCAGAGCGCCGGCCAGTACTGTCCGCGCCGCGAAGGTGCGCCGGTAGATCGGCGGAGAAGGGGGCTGCATGGCCTCCGCGGGTGGGAGCCGGACCCCACGCCGAACCGCCGCCAGGCTGCCGGCCAGCGCCGCTACCAGACTGATCGCGCCGCCAATCACGAAGCCCGCCGGGCCGGGACGGTAGAGCAGGAACGGGAAGCGGTAAAACTTCGTGTAGAGCTCTGTATTCCAATGGCCGAGCCAGGCGCCGATCAGCGAGCCCATGAGTATGCCGATCGTGCCGATGACAAGAACCATCTTGGCGTAGTGCCAGCCGATCGCCCAATTGCCGTAGCCGAAAGCCTTCAGGAGCCCGATCTCGCGGCGCTCGGTCTGGATCAACCGAGCCATCACCATGTTGGTCAGGAAGGCGGCGACCGCAAGGAAGATGGCCGGCATGATCCGTGACATGTTTTTCTGTTGCGCGATTTCGCTTTCCAGAAACCAATTTGAGGTCTGATCCGGACGATCATAGGCCCGACGCCGCCAAAGGGAACAAGCAGGCCATCGAGCTTTCGGATGACCTCCTTTTCGTCCGCATTGGGCAAGAGGCTCAACGTCACGCTGTTGAAGGAAGCCTTGAGGTCGAAGGCTGCCGCCAGCGCATCCCGACCCATCCACAGCACTCCGAAACGCTCGTCGTCGGGCATGAGGCCACCGGGGGCAATGGCATAGACGTATTCGGGGCTAAGCGCGGTGCCCACGACCTGCAGGTTGCGCTTGCGTCCCTTTAGTATGGCATCGAAACTGTCGCCGGGTTTCAATCGGTGGGCCTCGGCGAAGGGTTCGCTGACCACGACCTCGTCGGGCCGCGTTGGGTCGGCCAGGCGCCCCGACCGGATCACCAATGCGTTGAGAAGCTCCGGGGGCCCCGTTCGGGCAACGAAATTAACCGGGCAACGACGGGCTCGGAAAAACCGGTCATGTCGAGAATGGCGCCTTCGACGATACGCGTTTCGACAATCCTCACGCCGGGAATGTCCGCGATATCGCGTCCGAGATATTCGGGTGCGCGCTTGGCCTCGGCGAACATATCGGCAAAACGGGTTCGTTCGTAGTAGGCGGCGGTCGTCTCTTTCAGCGCCTCGATCGTCGTCAGCGCCATGATGAGTAACGCCGTGCCGGAAGCGATTACGCATGCGATCGCCAGCACCTGAGCTCTCAGCCGCCAAAGTTCGCGAAGAAGCTTTCGGTCCAGACTCGTCATCACGGTTACCAGGCGAGTTCGGAGGGCGCGCGCTGAGCGGAATTCCGCCGTGTTTCGACGATGCGCCCGTCGGAGAAGTAGAGCACGCGATTGGCGATTTCAGCAATGACTGCGTTATGTGTGATGAGCGCTGTGGTCGTACCAAGTTCCCGGTTGATCCGCAGGATCGCGTCAAGGACAAGGATTCCAGTCTTGCTGTCGAGTGCGCCCGTCGGCTCGTCGCAAAGAAGAAGGTCGGGGCGCTTCGCGATCGCGCGGGCGATGGCGACCCGTTGCTGCTCGCCACCGGAGAGCTGCGCCGGGAAGTGGTCCAGCCTGTCGCCGAGACCAACCATCGCCAACGCCTCGGCCGGCGGCATGGGATCCCTGGCGATCTCAGTCACGAGGGCGACGTTTTCGCGCGCAGTCAGGCTGGGAATGAGATTGTAGAACTGGAAAACGAAGCCAACGTGGTTGCGGCGGTAGAGATTGAGCGTGCGTTCGTTGTCCATCTCGAGTTCGCGATCGCGAAACACGACCCTGCCGCTGGTCGGTCTATCGAGACCGCCAAGTATGTTGAGCAACGTCGATTTGCCGCTTCCCGACGGACCCAGCAGGACCACGAGCTCGCCTTCGCGCAGATCGACGTCGACGCCGCGCAGGGCGTGAACTTCGACCGTGCCCATCCGATAGACCTTGACAAGGTCGCGCGCCTGCAGGGCCGTGGCCGATATCTCCTTCTCCACCGGTCGCTCCTTGATTTGCGAGGCGTCGCTTTGATCGCGAGGAACCCCACCTGTTGAAGTCGGCAGATGTCATTCCGAGAGATAATGCTCGATCTCCGGGATTGGGAACTTTACCAGATCCTTTGCCACTTCGGCGGTCACGGTGCCGCGAGCAGAAGGACGCAAGCACTTTCGCAGCATGCCGAGCACGCGCGGCGGTGCAACGAGAACGAGATTGGTGAAGTCACTGTCGCGTATCAAGCCATCAAGCTTCTCGGCAATTTGCGAGAGAAACACCTCCTCTGCATGATCGTGCCAATCCGTCTCCTGTGTCGCGCTTCGAGCGCCGCCTTGCGACTGGTAGACGCGGCCCTGGCGGTCCGTTCCAAGATCGCGGGTCGGCGGTTGATGTTCGGAGGCGACATCAACCGGAATGAGATTAAGCCGTTCCGTGTCACCTTCGTTGCGTAGAATAAGGGCTTTGGCTCCATCACATACCAGCACCCAGCCATTATGCGGAATTCTTGTCGTCGACATGATGTCCCCCTCTCTGCAGCCGAGCCTGGCAAAGGTGGTTCCGGGGTCGTTCTTTCCGCCGGCTCAACGCCCCATCAGAACCGGGAGCCTCGCGTCCTCAAGCATCGATCTCGTCACGCCGCCGACAATGAGCTCGCGGAGTCGGGAATGGCCGTAGGCACCCATCACGATGACATTAGCAGCGACATCGACGGCATGTTGCTGCAGAACCTGCGCCACCGATCGACCCGCGCTCGGCAATGTGTCGACTGTCACGTTGATGCCATGACGGGCGAGATAGGTGGCGACGTCTGCGCCGGGTTCTTCGCCGCTCGCCCTGAGCGCCGCGTTTGGATCCACCATGGTAA
Source organism: Pararhizobium sp. LjRoot235 (assembly GCF_964254145.1). NCBI lineage: Bacteria > Pseudomonadati > Pseudomonadota > Alphaproteobacteria > Hyphomicrobiales > Rhizobiaceae > Pararhizobium > Pararhizobium sp. LjRoot235. The sequence continues at coordinate 2,302,967 of NZ_CAXUSP020000001.1, forward strand.
CGTGAACGGAATCGGCATTTATCATGAGCTCGAGTGCTTGCTGCGCGGCATGTGCGGATGATGGACGCGAGTCCCATGCCAGCAGGACCGTTTTAGGTTGCAGCGTGGGGGTGCTGTCAGGCGGCGCGATCAGCAGCGGGCGGCCGGTCTGGAAAAGACAGCCATCAACGACCTGCTGCTTCATATCGCGATCCTGAAATACGCTGGGGCCAATCAGTACGAGATCGGCGTAGAGCGCACGCTCGCCAATCTCGAAATTCGCCCCGGCTGCTTCCACGTAGAGACTGTCGACGTCAGATGAGAGCTCGCTTCGCGCCAGCTTTTCGCGAACCCGTTTTGCGCACTCGTCGAGGTCCTGCAGGTTCTGCTCGCGTTGTTCCAGCCATCCCTGCGAAAGGGTTGCATACCTTCCGGTTGGTTGCGGCGCCACCGCTACAACAAGAGCACTCAAATGGGCACCGGCTTGACGGCTGAGATCGGTCGCCACGAGGAGATCGCCATCGATCGTCGTAGCGGCCATCACATTGAGAATTGTCTTAATGGGCATTTGCTCTCCTCCCTCGGGGATCATTGGGATCGAGACTGCTCCGGCGGCTGCCCAACGCAAGTGAACGGTGCCGCTCAGCAGTTATCTGGCCATGCTTCGAGTGTCCTATTGCCCGACGTTCTTATTAAACCATTCCAACGGACATCCTCATTGATCCGCATCAAAGCGGAATGACGGCTGGCAACGCGATTTCCACGGCGCCTATGCTTGGCTGAGCCAACATATCCAAAAGTCGATGTGACGCATTGTTTCCCCCCCGCTCAATCACTCGCAGCCGGTCGGACCGCACGTAGTAGCAACGATTGTGCGTCTGTCACCGGTATTCGGTTCGGTTGGCATGGCAAATTTGACGAAAAGCAATGCGCCCTAGCGAAAACAATGGGAGCTTTGAGGGGCCGGGGTCAGGCGACTCCGCAGGACGCCTGATGGCCAGGTGCCCGATTTAAAGGACCAAGGCTCGAACGATGAAGGCCTCTGCGCAGAACAAACTCCGCTTATTTCAAGCAGTCATCATAAAATGGCTTCTTCTAATTATCATTATTCTTATGGCCGCGTCGGTTCTCAGCGTTCTTTTGATCAAGGCTTATGCTCTGACAGTGCCACTTGGAGCTGAAACGGGTGGCATTGAGAATGATCGGTACCAGAATCGTATCGTTGAGACTTAACCGTCGAGACTATCCCATGGGCGAGTGTGGCGTTCCCCACTTCCTCTCGATCAGAACGGCTTTCGATCGTGGTCCAAGCGTCACGCGAACTGCATCTGCGAGTAGCGTTGCGCCCTTCAAAATCTTCTCTCGAGCGGCTGAATGAAAAAGGACTTGTTTGGGAGCCATGGTTCAACCGTTCAACCCTCCGTGCACTGACTTTTGTAGCACAGGTTGAAATGGACGCTTTGACGCACATCAAATTGAACGGCGTGATGGCTACGGGGATTGCGGGCTGACAATTGGCGACCGACTTTTGATGCCGGTCAAAGTGAACCCCTTGGATCGGTGATTTACTTTTGCAGTCACTGCGCGAAAAGGAAGGACAGCGGAGGCAATCCATGTTTGCTCAGGACCAAACCGCGGTTACCGCCTTTCTGACCGACCCCGTCACTCATGGAGCCGAAACGGTAGAAACAATCGAAACGCATATCTCCCGCATCTTTCTTGTTGGCCAACGCGCCTTCAAGATGAAGCGCGCGGTCAAGTTGCCCTATGTGGATTTTTCGTCGCCCGAACTGCGATTGAAAGCGTGTAGGAGGGAAGTCGAGCTGAACGCGGCGACGGCGCCGAGGTTGTATCTCGGTGTCCGGCGGATCATGCGCGATCACGAGGGGCGTCTCGTTTTCGATGACGGAGAAGAGCTCGCCGATGCCGTCGTCGAAATGGTCCGGTTTGACCAAGGCTCGTTGTTCGACCGCATGGCCATCGAGGGCAGGCTGACCGCCGAGCTCGTGACCCGGGCGGCAGGCATGATTGCCCGCTTTCATCATGCAGCTCCAGTCGTCCATCAAGGCTCTGGTTCGGCGAACATCGCTGCGGTATTGCGCATCAACAACGAAGGGTTCGCCACCAGCAGGGTTTTCAAGACAGACGAACTTGCAGGCTTCAATCATGCGTTCGAGAGGAAGTTGGTGGATTACGCGCCATTGCTCGATGCGCGCGAGGTGGCCGGAAATGTCAGGCGCTGCCACGGCGACCTGCATCTTCGCAACATCTGCCTCCTCAATGGTGAGCCGCGGCTGTTCGATTGCATCGAGTTCAACGATCAGATTGCTACCGTCGACACCCTCTACGACCTTGCTTTTCTTCTCATGGACCTCTGGCATCGCGGATTTCCGCAGCTCGCAAATCTGGTCATGAATCGATATCTGGACGAATCCGCAGACGAAGACGGCTTTGTTCTTCTTCCCTATCTCATGGCAATACGGGCTGCGGTGAGGGCGCATGTCGCTGCCACGCAAGTAGAGGAGAGCAACGACGACCCAGGGCGACTTGTTGCCGAGGCACGCTCCTACTTCGATCTAGCGCTCTCTTTGCTTGATCCAGTTCCGCCGAAACTAATTGCCATTGGCGGCTTGAGCGGTTCCGGCAAGACAACCGTGACAGAAGCGTTGGCCGCCCACGTCGGTACGCCTCCGGGCGCCAGGATTATCGAGAGCGATCGCATTCGAAAGGCACTGCACGGGGTCCCGGCGGAGAGGAAGCTTCCGGCAAGCGCCTACCGACCCGAAATGTCGGAAACAGTGTATCGGGAGATGGCGTGTCGCGCCGCCTCAATTTTGCGCGCAGGAGGTTCGGTTGTAGTCGATGCGGTGTTTGACAAGGTCACTAACCGCGATCGGATAGAGCAGATGGCACGTAATCTCCAGGTTCCATGCTCGAGGATTTGGCTCGAGGCAGATTCGGCAGTGCTTCGCAACCGTGTCGCTGCTAGAACGGCTGGGCCATCCGATGCGGACCTGGGCATCCTCTCGAGGCAACTCGCGTCCGAAACCGGTGATGTCCACTGGTCTCGGACGAACGCCAACCGGGGCGTTGACCAGGTCGTCCGCGAGATCCTCAGCCTTCAGGCCCGCGGATGACGCGTGCTGAGGCCTACCGTTCAGGCTGAGCGTCTTGCGTCAGGAACGCGTCCATTTCCAATCGCGGACCTCTGGCATGTCCTCGCCGTAGGCTCGGATATAGCTATAATGATCCGCGAGCTTATCCTCGAGCATGCCGATGACGGCTGCTGCCTTATCCTTCAATCCCGGCACGCGTTCGATCGCCTCGATTGCCAGGTGGAAGCGGTCAAGTCCGTTAAGAACGGCCATGTCAAAGGGCGTCGTCGTGGTGCCTTCCTCGACAAAGCCGCGGACATGAATGTTCTCGTGGTTGGTGCGTTTATATGTCAGCCGATGAATGAGATAGGGATAGCCGTGGTAGGCAAAGATAACCGGGCGATCGGTGGTAAACAGTCGATCGAAAGCGTCGTCGGTGAGGCCGTGTGGATGCTGGGCTTTCGACTGTAGTGCCAGCAGGTCGACGACGTTCACGACGCGAATACTAAGCTCCGGGATCGCCGCGCGAAGGAGGGTGACGGCCGCGAGTGTCTCCATGGTGGGCACGTCGCCGGCGCAGGCCATCACGACGTCGGGTTTCGTTACACCTTCCTCGTTGCTCGCCCAATCCCATATGCCGATACCCGCCTCGCAGTGCCGGGCAGCTTCGTCCAGCGTCAACCATTGCGGTTCGGGCTGCTTGCCGGCGACAATGACATTGACGCGGTTCCAGGTCTTCAGGCAATGGTCGCCGACCCAAAGCAGCGTATTGGCGTCCGGCGGAAGGTAGATGCGAACGATATCCGCCTTTTTGTTGGCGACGAGATCGACGAATCCCGGATCCTGGTGACTGAAGCCGTTGTGGTCCTGCCGCCAGACATGGGATGTCAGCAGGTAGTTGAGAGAGGAAATGGGTTTGCGCCAAGGTAGTTCGCGCGAAACTTTCAGCCATTTTGCGTGCTGGTTGAACATAGAATCGATGATGTGGATGAAGGCCTCGTAGCAGGAGAAAAAACCGTGTCTCCCCGTTAGAAGATAACCCTCGAGCCAACCCTGGCATAGATGTTCGCTCAACACCTCCATCACCCGGCCATTACGGGAAAGATGGACGTCGTAGGGTTCAATTTTCTCCATCCAGACGCGGTCGGTAACTTCAAAGACACTCCCGAGCCGGTTCGATTCGGTTTCGTCCGGCCCGAAAATGCGGAAATGGGCGGTCGTTTCATTGAGCCGAAGGACATCGCGAAGATAATGACCGAGCACTTCGGTAGTCTGGACGAGAGATGCGCCGCGCCCTGTAACCGCCACGGCATAATCGCGGATATCTGGTACATTCAGCTCTTTTCGGAGCAGTCCGCCGTTGGCATGCGGACTGGCACCCATTCGTCGCTCGCCTTCGGGCGCGATCCCACGCAACTCCTCCTTCAACCGACCGTCTTCATCGAACAGATCTGCCGGATCGTAGCTGCGCATCCACTCCTCAAGGATTCGACGATGATCGGCATTCTCCCTGCAATTGGCGACTGGTACCTGATGCGACCGCCAGAAGTCCTCGACCTTCTTGCCGTCTACTTCCTTCGGACCAGTCCAACCTTTCGGGCTGCGCAAGACGATCATCGGCCACCGCGGGCAGGAAACGGTATCCGATCCGTTGCGGGATTCTTGCTGGATGGTGCGGATTCGATCGAACACTCGGTCGAGCGTCTCGGCCATCTGTCGGTGCATCTTTTCCGGCTCGTGACCCTCCACGAAGAATGGCTCGTGACCGTAGCCGCGGAATAAATTTGTCAAGTCTTCGTCGCTTGTGCGGGCGAGCAACGTCGGATTGGCGATCTTGTAGCCATTGAGGTGCAGGATCGGCAGGACAGCACCGTCGCGGGCGGGATTGATGAACTTATTCGAAAGCCAGCTCGCGGCAAGTGGTCCAGTCTCGGCCTCGCCGTCACCCACGACGCAGGCTACGATCAGGTCCGGGTTGTCGAAGGCAGCTCCATAGGCATGCACCAAGGCATAACCGAGTTCGCCGCCCTCGTGGATAGAGCCCGGCGTTTCCGGAGCCGCATGGCTTGGGATGCCGCCGGGAAAGGAGAACTGCCGGAACAGTTTTTTCATCCCGGCCGCATCTTGGGAAATTTCAGGATAGATGTGGCTGTAGGTGCCTTCGAGGTAGGTGCTCGCGACCATCCCTGGCCCGCCGTGTCCCGGTCCGCAGACATAAATCATGCTGAGATCGCGATTTCGAATAATGCGGTTGAGGTGAGTGTAGATAAAATTGAGGCCGGGCGTCGTGCCCCAGTGCCCGAGAAGGCGGGGCTTGATATGTTCCGGCTTCAGCGGCTCGCGCAGCAGTGGGTTGTCGAGCAGATAGATTTGCCCCACAGACAGATAGTTGGCGGCACGCCAATAGCGGTCGACGAGCTTCAATTCTCCGGCGGTCGCGGGCCTTGCGGACATCTCGGCGTCTGACTGCATCTGTTTTCTCCTTGGTTCGCTCCGTCAAAGCGATCGCGAGCGGCGGACAGCAAAGGCGCAGAATGCGATCAGTGAGCCGTGAAAACGGTGCGTTAACGGCTTTGGGCAGCATCGGCAACGGTGAGTTCTCGCCGCAAAAGAACGAGCGTCGGGTCGTCGTCGTAGTCCAAGGCCCTGAAACCCATATCCCGCTCCAACTCGATCGCTGAATGGTTCTCACGACTTTCTATGGACTCGATGCTTTTAATTTTGTGCCGCTCCGCATAGCGGCAAATATGCGCAAGCATTTCCCAACTTATTCCCTGATGTTTGAAATCGCTGCGGATTGTCAGTGCGACCTCGCCTCGTTGATCGACCTTGTCAGTTGCCAGCATTGCCACGGCAAGCAGCGTTTCATTGGGCGAGAAGGCGAGAAAATTGACGACGTGCGGATCATCGACACGTGTCATTTCGACGAGCCTTTCGTGGGACACTGCCTTCATTCCAGAGAGAAATCGAAATCGTAGATCCTCCGGCGTCACGTGCGTGAAGAACTCCGCAACGATTGCATCGTCTTGTGGCGTGGCGTGCCGAACGTGGAAGCGAAACCCAGTGCGTGTGGTCAGATCGTCATCGGTGTCGTGAACTTCCATTTCGCTTCTCCTTTGCGCCGGCCAGACAGCGCTCTCAGGCGATGGTTGAGTTGGACGGCTGGCTCATGGTTGGCGAGAGTAGCGCCGCGTTTTGCAATGACATTGATTTAGCTCAAGGAACGAACAAGTCTCTAACAGAGCAATGATGACTTCGGCTGTTAGGTTCGCCCCTGCGGGACGAGAACCGCTGCGCCGCTGACCTTGCCCGCCCGAAGGTCGGCAAGAGCGGAATTGGCATTATCGAGTGGATAAGCAGTAGTGTGCGTGCGCACGCCGGCTTGCCTGGCGACCGCGAAAAATTCGCATGCATCCTGACGTGTCAGGTTTGCTACGGAAACGAGTTCCCGCTCGCCCCAAAACACAGCGTAAGGCATGGTGGGGATGTCGCTCATGTGGATGCCTCCGCAGACCACGCGCCCACCTTTGCGCACCGCCTTGAGTGCCGCCGGTACGAGGCTGCCGACCGGCGCAAAGATGATCGCGGCGTCCAGGGGTTCCGGTGCCGGCTCATCCGAACCGCCGGCCCAGGTGGCACCAAGGTCGAGGGCGAAGCGCTTGGCCGCCGCATCATCGGGACGGGTAAAAGCATAAACCTTCCTCCCCTGCCAGATGCACACCTGGGCGATGATGTGTGCCGCTGCGCCGAAACCGTAGATGCCGATCCTGCGACCGTCACCGGCCCGCTTCAGTGAGCGCCAGCCGATCAGGCCGGCGCAGAGCAGGGGCGCCAGGGATACGGGATCGGCTCCGGGGTCAAGATCGAATGCATAGTCTGCGTCCGCAACGGCATGCGTGGCGAAGCCGCCATCACGGGTGTAGCCGGTGAACAAAGGGTCATCACAGAGATTTTCCGCGTTCGCTCGGCAATAGGAACATGTCCGGCAGGTTTGGCCGAGCCAGGGCACCCCGACGCGGCGGCCTATTTTTGCTGTGTCTCCATCGTCGCCCACCGTCTCGACGATACCGACGATCTCGTGACCCGGAATGAGCGGCAGCTTCGGCGAATGCAGATCGCCATCAATCACATGAAGGTCCGTGCGACAGACGGCGCAGGCCTCGATCCTCAGCCGAATCTCACCGGCACGCGGCAGGGGCAGCGGCCGCTCGACCGCTAACAGCGGCCCGCCAATCGCTTCAAGGACCATCGCTCGCATTGGCATGGCTCTTTCGTTGATATCGGTGGAACCCTGCCCAGAAGGAGCGATGGCCTTCCATCCGATATTGACTTTCGTCTACGCTGTTCAAGCAAGATTCCCGGATTCGATCCGGCAGTCTTAGTTGCTGCTAAGCTGCGCCACGGGCGCATTCGACGCAATAGGGCGAAAAGGGCAGGGCTTCGAGCCGCTGTTCGCCGATCTCGGCCCCGCAAAGGACGCATCGGCCGTAGGTTCCACTTTCAATGCGATCAAGCGCCGACGAAATCGCTTTCAATTCTTCGCGGCCACTCCGGTCCATGCCCATGAGGACCTCGTCGTTCTCCGTTTCGATCGCCCGATCGGCGCTGTCGGGATCCAGTTGTTTGCTGAGGTCGCTTTCAATCGCAGCCAGCCGCCGCTCAATGCCGCGACGCCGATCTTCGAGATCTCGTTTTATCTCCATTATTTTCATTTTTGTTCTCACTCAGTTGTGGCCGACTTGAATCCAGCAACGCCTTTTGCGTGCGGTGGCTGCGACCTCCATAACGGTTCCAGGATATGCAGCTATGGGCTTTGCTCGTTGACCAGGATCAAGAAACAGGAAACTCGTGGTGCCGTCACACGGGAAAGTCTTGCCCATCATACGCCTGCCCATCGAAAATACGATTATTGTCGAACACAGGGGATTTACTCCGCCAATGCGCGCCGCAGCTTGCGAATGACCACGCGTCTCGCTTTGTCGTCGGCAGTCTTTGCCAATTTTTCCTGCAGATCAAGCACAAGCGATTGAAGGTCGTTGTGCCAGTCCATATTGCCTACGCGAACAGGGTCGATCCGTGGCGGCTGCACCGCATCGGATATATCGACCGGTCCCGCCGGCGTCAGCCGGAACGCTGCGTCCAAATGCGGGGATGTGATCCGTTGCTCCGGCAGGAAAGCCAGTAGGCGCCGCCGCAGACCTGAAATTCCTATTTCTTCTCCATGGACGAGAAAGACACCGGCACGAACAGGTTGTCGCGCACGCACCCATTCAGCCAGTTCCGGGCCATCGGCATGACCGCTGTAGATATCGAGCCTGCGAATGCGCGCGCGGACCTTTATATCGTCTCCCTGAACGCGGACCATCGAGGCACCATCCTCGAGAATGCGGCCCAGCGTTCCCGCCGCCTGATAGCCGACAAGCAGGACTGTGGCTTCGTCGCGCCAAAGCCAGTTCTTTAGCCGATGGCGGATGCGGCCCGCCTCGCACATGCCGCTTGCGGCGATGACGATGTGAAATCCCTTGATGAAGTCGACGGCCTTGGATTGCTCGACGGTCTCGGTGAACCGTACGTTTCTGGCCTGCATGGCCTTGGCCAGCAATGCGCCGTTTTCCAAATCCCGTGCATGTTTGCGAAAAATCGCGCTGGCTCGCGTGGCCAGCGGTGAATCGATAATGATCGGGCATGTTGCGATCTCGCCGGCCTGCATTAAGTACACCAGATCGGCGAGGAGCTCTTGCGTGCGTTCGACGGCGAAGGAGGGGACGAGAAGTGCCCCGTTGGGATGGGTTGCCGCCACGACCTCCGCACGCAACGCCTCACGGCGAGTTTGGTCTGTGGCTTCAATGCGGTCTGTGTCACCATATGTGCTCTCGCAAACGACATAGTCCCAGCCCGCTGGCGCTTCCGGGTCGAATTGCAGAAGTTTGTGGCTGGGTCCGATGTCGCCGGAGAAGAGCATCCTGACAGTGGGAGAACCGGCGATTTCCAACTCAACCGAAGCGGAGCCGAGCAGGTGGCCGGCGTTCCAGAACCTGAAACGGATGCCCGCCGCCGCGGTCTGCCATGTTTCAAGTTCCACCGAGTGTAGCAGCGTCACCGCAACGGCTGCGTCCTCGGCGGTATAGATAGGTGCAACGGTCAGCCGGCCCCGGCGCTGGTTGCGGCGGTTCAGGTGCTCGACTTCGCTTTCCTGGATATGGGCGGAGTCAGGCAGCATCACGGAGCAAAGATCGATCGTGCCGGGCGTTGCAAAGATCGGGCCGTCGAATCCGGCTTTGACGAGCTTGGGTAGCAGGCCAGAATGGTCGATATGCGCGTGGGTTAAGATGACCGCGTCAATCGTCCGAGGGTCAAAAGGAAAGGCCCGATAGTTGAGTTCCTTCTCGGTCTTGGATCCTTGGAACAGACCGCAATCGACAAGTATGCGTCTATCGCGAAATTCGATAAGATGACAGGATCCAGTGACCGTGCCCGCTGCGCCGTGGAAACGGATAATCGGCTGATCAGACATGGCTTCGCGGACCTTTGGTGGGATTTCAAATCGTCGCCTAGCATAGCCATCAAAAGCGGGACGCAACTTGATGTGCGTCAAACTCGAGCCGCGCCCGTTGACATATGGGACAGGGCGAGGGGAGGTGTCGAGGTCACCATATGGCTGAATTCGACAAGGTTGTCGCTCTGAGAGCACCAACGGCAGTGAACTTCATGCGAGCAGATGCCAGACACTATACAATCCTCATCCGGGTCGACCGGATAGCACGCCTTTTCAACTCCCTGGACCCCACGCCGTTCAGGGAACGCGACCTCGACGACGATGCCGAGCGATTTATCGTCGAGTGGGCACAGGAAGCCCCTGCGAACGTGCCGATTGAAATTGTTATCCAATTGCCGAAGGAAGAGACGAATTCTGTATCCGAGCAAACTGTGACGCATGCTGTGCAATACAATTTCGAGGGCCGTGCCACCCAAGCTAATCGTGAATTGCGAGAGTTGCTTCGGGAGGGACGACGGGCGTTGATTATCGGCATCCCGATTTTGGCTTTCAGCCTCGTGCAAGTCAGATGGTCAACAATTTGACAGGGACGGCCGCATTTTCGCGCGTGGTCAGCGAAAGCCTGCTGATATTTGGCTGGGTTGCAAACTGGCGCGCTCTTGAAATCTTTCTTTATGGCTGGTGGCCAATTGCGCGCCGTCGCGACCTTTATCGGCGTCTTGCGTCAGCGCCAGTGGCGGTTTTGTGGAGTTAGAAATTCAGGCCATCGGGAGCGGGGAGCGCCCCACTTGCGGCGTACGCCGTTCGACAGGGTTATCGACCGCGTTTTGCGCGAAGCCGCATGATTCTGCGCCGAATCTGTGCCCGTTCCCTTTTTGCGCATTGAAGATGCTCGGCGCGTTGCTTGCGCAGGCACATCTGCTGTCGTCAAGCCGCTTAAATCGGCGGGGGGGATAAAGGGTCGTATGACTTTGACGCGGATCAATGCCTACCGTCGATTAAATGCCGAAAGTGGCGGACGTATGCAGCCCTTGAGGCAGAGAGGAGAGTCCAATGGACGACAACGTTTTGAGACAGGACATTATCGATGAACTCGAGTTCGAGCCGAGCATCGACGCTGCGAACATCGGCGTGGCGGTGGAAAGTGGCGTTGCAACGCTCACGGGCCATGTTCCAACCTATGCCCAGAAGGCGACGGTCGAGGATGTCGTCCGACGGGTAATTGGCGTCAAAGGCATCGCCCAGGAAATCGAAGTACGGCCCTTTGGTGCGAACCAGACCGCAGATGACGAAATCGCGAAGCGCGCCTTGTACATGATCAACTGGAATACGACAGTTCCCAAGAATGCCGTCCAGGTGAAAGTCCAAAAGAGTTGGGTAACACTGACCGGTACGGTCGAATGGCACTATCAAAAGATTGCCGCCGGTGACGCTGTGAAGGGGCTTGCGGGCGTATCTGGGGTCAGCAACAACATCGACCTCAAGCCGCGAGTTTCCGTTTCTGATGTCAAGAAGCGCATCGAGGATGCACTGAAGCGCAATGCAGAAGTCGAGGCCAAGGGCATTCGGATTGACGTCCTCGACGGCATGGTCACGCTTGAAGGCCGTGTCAAAGCATGGCCAGAACGCGATGCCGTCGAAAGGGCAGCGTGGTCTGCACCTGGTGTGAAGGCGGTCGTGGACCGGATTACTGTCGAGTAACGCACCTATGGAACAAGAGACGGTCTCTCCGGGATCGTCTCTTCGGCAGACGCCTAGTGAACAAATCGATTTGATGCTTCGCGGATGAGGAGATTTTCCGCGGAATTCAGCAGGCGACGATAACCGGCGGAATAGGAATGAGCGCATGAACGTGAGGAGTGACCTGATGCCTGCGGCCTACACCATCGCTCAGATTTCGGCTGAACAGATCGACGTGACCTATCCGCTAATCCAAATTGTGGAACAATCACTGGAACAGGCCGACTGGCGCGAAATCTGCGAGAGCATCATTCAGCGACGTGTCAATCTGGCCGGTGGAAACCATATCGCGATCGCAACGAATCCAACAGGATATGTGCGGGGCATCTGTATGTTTCGCATAAAAAACCACCAGCGTTATGGGCTGCTACTCGATGTGCCGATATTCGTCGCGGTCAGCGCCGGGGATGTTGCTGGCGTCTCCGAGGCTCTGCTCGATCACCTCAGGACATTGGCGCAGAATCAAAAATGCCGAATGATGCGGGTTTGGGGCCTGGGAACTGACAACTGGAGCAGAACCCTGCAGAAAGGGGAATTCGAACGTTGGGATCACGGCCTGTTGATGCCGATTGAAGTGGATCCCGGCGATATCTGACGGTTTCGACGAAGGTTCAGTCCTGCGTGGGCCTTGCACTGAAGACATAGCCCACATTGCGAACAGATTTGATCAGCGTGGGGTTCTTTGGATCACGCTCGATCTTCCTTCGCAGACGCCCTACCTGGGCGTCTATGGTACGATCGTACGCCCCCAAGTTACGGCTGCGCGTCAAGTCCATCAACAATTCGCGCGAAAGCACGCGGCCGGCGTGCTTCACGAACACGCAAAGCATGTCGAACTCCCCGGTCGTCAACGCAATATCGCTGCCGTCGGCGGAGAATAATTGGCGACGGCCCACATTAAGTTGCCAACCGTCGAAACAGAAACTTTCCGTTGTCTCGTTGTCTCCTTTTGAGGCCGGGGTCTGGTGACGACGCAACACACTTCTCACACGCGCCAAGACTTCCCGCAGGTGAAATGGCTTGGCAATGTAGTCGTCGGCGCCCACCTCCAAACCCACGATCCGGTCGATCACGTCATCACGCCCCGTCAACATGATGATCGGGATATTCGACCGGGAGCGGATATCCCGTGCCAACGCTAGACCGTCTTCACCACCGGGAAGAACGAGATCGAGAAGGATAATGTCCACCCCAGCCTTGGTCAGACAATCTCGCATTGCCGGGCCATCCGCCGCCGCGCTGACGCGATAACCCTCACCCTCGAAGTAGCGGATCAGCATCTGCCGAATTCTGGGATCGTCATCAACGACCAGGATGTGCTCTGTTCGTATCGCACTGTTCGACATCGTTGCCCTCCGCCGGGCCGTCGCCATACTGTTACAAGCTGTTACATACCCGCACGAAACCTTACATGCTCGTCGTCACGCCGTCACCGTGCCGGTTGAACTTGTCTGAACCAAATCGATCGGACAAGGGGGACACCATGCTCGCGCAGATACATTCCTTGCAGGCTTCCATGTCGAACGCAGTCTTGCCAGGAGCCAGCGCGGGAACGCCGGGCTTGCAGGATATTTTCAGCAAGCAGCCGATGGATCGTTTCGACGCGGGATCGACGCTGTTCTGGGAAGGGGACCCCGCCGCCAATGTCTTTGAGGTCGTCGCCGGCGTGCTGCGTATCGTCAGGGTGTTGAGCGATGGGCGGCGCGTGATCACGGGGTTCATCTATGCGGGCGAGTTGCTGGGCGCGTCTCTCCGCGATCGATATCTCTACAGCGCCGAGACCGTCACGCAGGTCACGGTCAGGCGTTTCGGACGCAACCGCTTCCAGGAGGAAATTTCGCGTCAGCCGGAACTTCGCGAGCAGCTTTTTTCCCGGTTGAGCGATGAACTGGCTGCGGCGCAGGACCAGATGGTGCTGCTGTCGCGCAAGAACGCCGAGGAAAGGGTCTGCAATTTTCTTCTGTTGATGACGCGCCGCGTCGCTCAGGCTTGCCTGGCAATGCCTATCGTGGAACTGCCGATGACACGGCTCGATATGGCAGACTATCTTGGGCTGACGATCGAGACGGTCTCGCGTACAATGACAAAACTGGTAAATCGTGGCGTTATTAGCCCTGCCGGTCGCCATTCTGTTGTTATAGTAAAGCCGGTGACACTCGCATCGCTTGCCGGCGAGAGCTATGCTGACCCGTACGGCGCGCCGACAGGACGTTGTTTAGGGGCTGCTTGATTCACTAACGGCCTATCGAGGTGGAAACTGCATGGGCGACACGGCACACGGCGGATCGGCAACAGAACTGCGGTTGGAAGATGTCGCCCGCTTCCTGGACGATGCCAATATAATGATACATAGCTTTGACGGCATCATTCGCTACTGGAGCAAGGGCTGCGAGAGGCTCTATGGATATACTCGCCCTGAGGCTATTGGCCGGAATGCCCAACATCTCCTTGCCACCGAGTTTCCGGAACCGATCGAGAGTTTGCGTGCGCGCCTCATCGAGCGGGATATTTGGCAAGGCGAGCTGGTTCACTACCACAAGGACGGTCGTGCAATTTCCATCATGAGCCGTTGGGTCCTTTCGGGAGAAGCACCCGCGCCGTTGATTGTTCAGACAGACAACGACATTTCCGAGCTGAAGCAAAGCCAAGCCGGTCTCGCCGAACGGGAAGCTCATTTGCGGTCGATCCTCGACACCGTGCCTGATGCCATGGTCGTCATTGACGAAACCGGGGTGATAGGGTCGTTCAGCGCCGCGGCAGGGCGGCTATTCGGTTATGTCGAGGATGAGGTTCTCGGAAAAAATGTCAGAATGCTGATGCCGCAGCCCGATCGAGACGCCCATGACGGTTACCTGTCTCACTACATTCGCACCGGCGAGCGGCGCATTATCGGCTATGGCCGCGTTGTGACGGGCATCAAGAAAGACGGAACGACTTTTCCCATGGAGCTTTCGGTCGGTGAAACGACTGCCAATGGAAAGCGGATCTTCACCGGTTTCATCCGCGACCTGACGAGCCGGCAACGGATAGAAGAAGAACTGAGGCAGTCTCAGAAAATGGAGGCGGTGGGGCAACTGACCGGTGGCATCGCCCACGACTTCAACAATCTGCTGACCGTAATCAGCGGCAATCTGGAAATGATGGAGACACGGCTCAAGGACGAGGCACTGCGGGAATTGCTGCGTGAGGCGCAGGAGGCGGCGGATGATAGTGCTAAATTGACGAGCCAGTTGCTGGCTTTCGGCAGACGGCAGCCGCTCAATCCGAAGCCAGTCGACGCAGCGATGCACGTCTCCACTTTCTCCGAGCTGCTGCGCCGGACATTAGGGGAGACCATCGAGCTGCGGAGCGTCACAAACGGTACACCTGGCCAGGTAATGGTTGACGCGTCGCAGCTTCAAAACGCACTTCTCAACCTGGCGCTCAATGCCCGCGATGCGATGCCTCGCGGAGGCCGGTTGACCGTCGAGATAGCGCGGACATTGCTCGATCGCGACTATGCGCAGATGTATCCCGAAGTCCGGACGGGAAATTACGTTCTGATCTCTGTGACCGATACTGGCTCCGGGATGACAAACGAAGTGAAGCGGCACGCTTTTGAGCCGTTCTTCACCACGAAAGCCGTTGGTTCCGGTACCGGTCTTGGATTGAGCATGGTTTACGGGTTTGTGAAGCAATCAGGAGGCCATATCCAGCTCTATAGCGAACCCGGCCAGGGAACCAGCGTTCGCATATTCCTTCCCGCCTTTGCAGAAGGGAATGACAAGACCGGAGCCGAGGACGGGGCCTCTTTGCCGGACCGAGATATCCCGAAGGGGCGTGAGACGATTCTCGTGGTCGAGGACGAGGCACGTGTTCGCCGGGTGTCCGTCATGCGGCTGAGGGTCGCGGGCTATACCGTCCTGGAAGCGGACAAAGGAAGCGATGCGCTGGAGATGCTTGCCGCACACCCCGAGGTCGGCTTGTTGTTTACCGACATCATCATGCCTGGCGGCATGACCGGTGACGAGCTGGCAAGGTACGCGCGAGCTCTGAGGCCCGATCTCAAGGTTTTATTCACCTCCGGCTATGCCGAACCGAACATCGCCGGAAAAGAGTTTACCGATCCCGGAAGCTGGTTGCAGAAACCCTATTCCGCGCGCGATCTTGCGACGCGGCTTCGCGAACTCCTCGATTGACGGGGATCGCACCTCTTATTTTATAGCTGGACGCGCTTCTCGCCTGACTCGCTGTCAGGGAGTCCCGTATAACACTATTGGAAGCCAGGTTTGATTTCGCGCTCATTGCGCATTCGGCGCGCAACTCGTTCAAGCTCGCCTGCTGCTTTTGCACGGCATAACAAGCAGAAGCCGGAGATATTTGCGATGACCATTCGGAACATGGAGCATGCCATTGCCCCGAAATCACTCGTCGTTGTCGGTGCATCGAACCGGACCGGCTCGCTGGGAAAAGTCGTAATGACCAATATCCTCGCTGCCGGTTTCGACGGCGAGATCTGGCCAGTGAATCCGAAGTATACCGAAATGGGCGGTCGCCGCTGCTTCTCCAGCGTCGAGGAAATCGATGGTATTCCAGACTTCGCCGTTGTCATGACGCCAGCGGAAACCGTGCCGAAGATTATCGATGCCCTCGGAAGAAAGGGGACCCGCGCGGGGCTGGTGATCACGGCGGGGCTGGACGAGGCCAATGGACTGAAACAGGCCATGCTGGATGCCGCAAGACCGTTCCTGTTTCGCGTCATAGGACCCAACACTGTCGGCATGATCGTGCCGTCTGCGAAACTGAATGCGAGTTTTGCGCATCTGCCGGTCAAGGCCGGTGGCATTGCCCTGCTGTCGCAGTCGGGAGCGATCGCTACCTCGCTGATCGACTGGGCTGCCGATACCGGTGCAGGATTCTCCCACATCGTATCGCTCGGCGACATGGCGGATGTCGATGTCGGCGATTTTCTTGACCTGCTGGCAGGAGATCCGAAATGCCGCGCGATCGTGATGTATCTCGAATCCATCCCGAATCCACGGAAATTCCTCTCGGCCGCCCGCGCGGCGGCGCGATTAAAGCCAGTCGTCGCCATCAAGGCCGGACGCCACGTCGAAGCGGCAAAAGCCGCGGCTACACATACGGGCGCCCTATCCGGCGCCGATAGGGTCGTTGACGCCGCGCTACGCCGCGCCGGCGTTTTGCGTATCGATGGTCTTGCGGAATTGTTCGATGCGGTGGAAACGATTGGGCGGTTCTCGCCGCTTAAGCGCGCCCAGGTCGCCATCGTGACCAACGGGGGAGGAGCGGGCGTACTTGCAGTCGACAGGTTGATGGATCTCGGATGCGTCCTTGCGGAGCTTGGGCCTGCGACCATCCGCTCCCTCGATGCGGTTCTGCCCGGCACCTGGTCCCGCGCTAACCCGGTCGACATCATCGGCGATGCTCCTCCGGAGCGCTACAGGCTGGCTATCGAAGCCGTTGCCGCCGATCCGGCCGTTGATGTGTTGATCATCATGAACTGTCCAACCGGATTGGCGTCTCCGGTCGACGCCGCGCACGCCGTTGCCTCCGCTGCTTCCTCGGGCTTGATTTCTGGCAAGCCGGCGCTGACATGCTGGTTGGGTGGCCAAGCAGCGCGGGAAGGCCGCCAGGTCCTCGCCGCGGCTGGCCTGACGAGCTTTGACACACCTTCGGATGTCGCGATGGCGATGTCGTACCTCAGCAATTGGTCTGACGCGCAGCGCGCTCTGGCGCGCGTCCCAAACGGTGTGAGCGGCAATGTCGTGCGGGACCGGCAGGCGGCCCTTGTGATCTTTCGCAATGTCGCAGGCCAGGGGCGGCGCATGCTGACGGAGCCGGAAGCAAAGGCGGTCATTGCTGCCTACGGAATCCCCGTGCCCGAAACGGTCGTCGTGGACGCGGGCGATATGGTGGAACAGGCCGCCGCGCGGCTTTTGGAACGATCGGCCAAGGTGGCGGTCAAGCTCCTGTCGAAGACGCTGACCCACAAATCCGATGTCGGAGGCGTGGCGCTCGACATCGAAACGGCTGCTGCAGCGCGACTGGCAGTCGACGAGATATCCCGAAACTTGAAGCAGCTCGGCCTTGAGGCGGCGGTTGACGGTTTCACATTACAACCGATGATCGAACGCAAAGGGGCACACGAACTGATACTCGGCATCCATCGCGATCCCATCTTCGGCCCGGTGATTTTGTTCGGTGCTGGGGGCGTTTCCGTCGAAGTGGTGAACGATACGGCGATCGCGCTGCCGCCACTCGATGACCTGTTGGCGGCTGATGTGATCGACAGGACGCGCGTCGGCCGCCAGTTGGCAGGTTACCGGGATCGCCCGCCCGCCGACCGAACGGCGCTTGTGTCATCGCTCAATGCGATCTCGCAGATGATCGTCGATTTCTCCTGCATCGTTGCGATTGACATCAATCCGCTGCTCGCCGACGACCGGGGCGTGATCGCGCTCGACGCCCGCATCGAAATCGACCCCGCTGCCGTGGAGTGTCCGAGCCCGAATCCAAATCTCGCCATACGGCCTTATCCCGCAGAGTGGGAGAAGGAATTCCTTATTCAAGGCAAGGATTATCGGCTTCGACCAATCCGACCGGCCGACATCTCGCTATACCCATCATTTCTCGAAAAGGTTTCGGCGGATGATATCCGATTGCGCTTCCTCGCACCGCGCAAGAGCTTTCCGGACCAAATGCTGATCAGACTGACCCAGATCGACTACGAACGTGAGATGGCATTCGTTGCACTCGATGGGAACAGCGGCGAACTGGCCGGGATCGCACGGTTATACGCAGACCCCGACCATGAGATCGCCGAGTACGGTTTGCTCGTGCGGACTGACCTGCAGGGCCATGGTATCGGGTGGGCGCTGCTTGCCCACTTGAGGGACTTTGCCATGGCGGACGGCCTGCGGCGCATCGAAGGCATAATGCTCAGCGAAAACCAGGAAATGCTGAAAATGTGCAGGGAATTCGGGTTCGTCGTCGAGCGCTACAAGCAGGATCCCCGTCTGTTCCTGGCAAGTCTGGATCTGAGGCGCTCTTCCTGACCAAACGCGCGGGCATCCTTGACGGAGATCAATGTGGACGCGGCGGGAAGGCCTAAGCTTCGAGTTCACAGTTCAATGATCTTCGAAAGGGACATTCCATGAGCTACAAAACCGTTCTCAGCGTGACTGGGATTCATCAGTCCGACGATGATCTGCGGGCAGCGGCAGAGCTATGCGCTTCCGCCGGCGCGCATCTCTCCGCCTTGGTCGTCGCGTTGTCGGCATCGCCACCGATTGGTGAATATGCTGCTGCCGTGTCGGTCGATTGGCTCGAAGAGCGCAGCCGCGAAATTGCGAAGCTTGACGAACGGGCGGAAGATGCCAAGGCCTTGCTTGCCCAAACCGGCATATCTTTCGAAGTCGATACGATCTACACGGAGATTGCATGGTCCGACGAGGAAATCGGTGAGCGTGCCTCCTATGCCGACATCTCACTCCTTGGGCCCGGCCTTAAACTGGACCCGGAACTCCGGGCGCGTGCCATCGACGGCTGTCTCTTCAAGTCTGCGCGACCTGTTCTCATTGTTCCAAAACGCGGCAAGCCGACACTTTCTCCCAGGACGATCATACTTGCCTGGGACTCGCGTCTGGAAGCCGCCAGGGCAGCGCGCGAAGCAATCGACATGATGAAGAACGCCGAGGTTCATGTGACCCTCGTTGACCCTCGGGCATCTTCCGCGAGAAACGGAGAGGAACCCGGCGCCGATGTTGCCGCCTATCTTGCGCGGCATGGGATCGAGGTCACGGTCGACCGGTTGGCGAGCGGCGGCCGTCCCGTTGACGAAGTCCTCAATCAGCATGCGCTTGATGTCTCGGCCGATCTGATCGTGATGGGGGGCTATAGTCATTCTCGCCTGAGGGAACGCATCTTCGGCGGCGTCACGAAGGCGATCGTCGAGGAGTCGAGCGTCCCCGTTTTGATGACCCACTGATCCCGTTTTGCCAAATGCCGCCCCGGTCGTGCGACCGGGTCGGCATCACTTGTCTGTATGGGCTGCAAGACATCACCACTCTGCGGGCTAGTTGTCCGCGTTCACCGCCATTCTTCCGGTCACCTCGACTATATCAATTCCGTAAAACAGGTGAGGCGAAGCGCTTGCGATTGCTTGCGGCGTCGACTTCAGTGCTCCTGGTTCCCACCAATTTATGCGCCGTTCGAGAATTGACCAGGCATGAAGCCGCTGGTGGTGCCATTGATCGGTGTCCGGAAATTCTTGATATTTCCCGTAAATGACGACGCTTCTCCAGCCGGAACCGCTCGAGAACTCATCGACCTCGACGCAGACGTGAGGATTCTCGCGCATCCAGTCGACTTTCTGTCCCGGCATGGAGAAGCTGTAAAGGCAATTGCCGTCAAGGGCATAGTAAATCGGGATGATATAAGGCCGGTCATTTCTGGAGCAGGCCAACCGTCCCAGGCGACCGGTGGAGATCAGGGCGATGCATTCCGGGCGCGTCATTTCCTTCACCATCATGGCATTTGGCTCCTTTTCGGCACCAGGTTTGGCAATGGCAATAGTGGCACGAAAAACGTCACTTCATTTTGATCCGGCGCAAAGACTTTCGGCATCGGTCTCCTGAAAATAGCAGAACATCGCGCTCTTAAGGAGCGAGCCAACGGCACCAAAAGGGAGATTTGTCATGAACGACATGGAACTGCGTCAGGATATTCTGGATGAGCTTTCATTCGAGCCAAGCCTCGAGGCCGAGCACATCGGTGTCGCCGTCGACAACGGTGTTGTTACGCTTACCGGGCATGTCGGTAGCTACGCGGAGAAGACGGCGGCTGAACGTGTGGTACAACGCATCAAGGGAGTGCGTGCCATCGCGCAGGATATCGAAGTCAGATTTCCCGAAGACAAGAAGACGGCCGACGACGAGATCGCCGGGCGCGCCGCAAAGATCATCGCGTGGGACGCGGCCCTTCCGGACGGAAAAATTCATATCAAAGTTCAAAAGGGATGTGTGACGCTATCGGGTCAAGTCGACTGGCACTTCCAAAGCGCTGCAGCCGAAAACGCGGTGTGCAAACTCTCCGGCGTTACGGGTGTCAACAATATGTTGACGATCCGCCCGCGCGTCGACATTGTCAGCATCAAAAATTCCATCGAAACCGCGCTCACGCGGAATGCGGAGATAGAGGCAGACGGCATTAGCGTCGATGTTTCCGGCGGGAAGGTGACGTTGAACGGCAGGGTCAATACATGGCGGGAACGCACCACGGCAGAACGTGCTGCCTGGTCCGTGCCAGGCGTCACAGCGGTCGAAGATCGGTTGGTCGTCGTTTGACCGATGGCGCGCGGCAGGCGATCTGCGGCCTACTCACCGTAGCGCCCGCATTGCATTGAGGATGACGGCGAGATCGATGATCTCTTGCAGGAGTGCGCCTTGGACCGGCGGCAGGTAACCGAAAGCCGCCAGAAACATTGCGGCTAACGACAGTCCGAGACCGGCAATCACACTTTGCCGCGCGATTGCAAACGTCCTGTGCGAAATCGCGATCGCCTGTGCGATAGGTGTAAGCTTGTCGACGAGCAGGACCACACCGGCGGCCTCGGAGGAGGCCGCCGCACCGCGTGCGCCCATTGCCACGCCGACATCCGCAGATGCCAGGGCTGGGGCGTCATTCACCCCATCACCGACCATCATCACAGGACCGGATCGACGAGCGGCGAGAACGGCCCCCACTTTCTGCTCTGGCGTAAGGTCTGCGAGAACCTGATCAATTTCCAATCCGTCGCTAATGACAGACGCAACGTCGAGACGATCCCCCGTAGCAAGAATGATTTTTGTAATTCCTGCTTCACGGAAGCGGGCAACGGCTGTGGAAGCGTCCGTTCTGACTTGATCGGCCATGATGATTATTCCGGCAACGATGCCGTCAATTGCGACCGCCACGACCATTTGGCCCGGTTTTCCATCCGAGCGGAACGATCTCGGATCGCCTTCGTTGCTGTTGGCGGCAACGTAACCGCTTCCTCCAATGACGACCCTCTTTCCGTCGACGAGGCCTTCCAACCCGGCGCCGGCGTTTTCTCGAACATTGGTGGGTGACGAGAGCCGCAGGCCGCGTTTACGGGCAGCGGCGACGAGCGCGGCTGCCATCACGTGGTTCGAAGCCTGGTCAAGCGATGCCGCTAGTCGCAGAAGTTCAGCATCCGTGGCCCCGTGCGCCGCACGGATGTCGACGATTTCGGCAGAGCCGAAGGTCAACGTGCCGGTCTTGTCGAGCACAGCCACACGCACGCGGCTGAGCGCCTCAAGAACATCGCCTCCTTTTATCAAGACCCCAATTTTTGCAGAACGGGAGAGACCTGAAACGAGGGCAATCGGTACGGCAAGGATCAGGGGGCAGGGGGTTGCCACAACAAGGACTGCCAATGCGCGGCGAGGCTCGCCGGACAGAAACCATGCCGCGACGGACAGCCCAATCGTCAGGAGAAGAAAGACGATAGCATAGCGATCAGCCAAGCGCGTCATCGGCGCTTTGCTTTTCTGAGCAGCCTCCACCAACCGCACGATGCCCGCATAGGTGCTCTCGGCCGCCGGGCGGAGGACCTGCATGTCAAAGGCAGGTCCGAGCGAGGTACTGCCGCTCAGGACCTCATCCCGCGGCCGGCGCTCGACGGGGAGGGACTCACCGGTCAGGGCCGACTGATCCAGCAGGGCGGATCCCGACACGATCGAACCATCGACAGGTATGACCTCACCCTGTCGAATGAGAAGGCGGTCACCAGGAACGAGGAAGGAGATAGGCACCTCCTCAAGCCGGTCACGTCTGTAGCGTATCGCACGCTGCGGAACCCGCCCGAGCAAGGCCGTCATTTCTTGCGCCGCGCGGCCGGATGCGAACGCTTCGAGCATTTGTCCGCCGGCATACATAAGTGCAACGACGTTTGCTGCCAGCGTTTCGCCGAACGCCAGTGCCACAGTCATGGAAAGAGCGGCAATCAGGTCCAGACCGAAGTCGCCGCGAAAAAGGGAGTTGCCGGCGGTCACAAGGAGTATAGCCAGGATAGGAACCGTCGCACTTCCCCACAGGAGTGGCGACGCAGAGGGCATATCCATGAATTGAAGTGCGAATCCGCCAATAAACCCGCTCAGCGCAACCGCGACCAGGATCGATTGCATATGATCTGATAGTCTTGTCACGAGGGCATAACGGCGGAAACGGTGTTGCATCGGTCCCTCTCGCAAACACACGGAGCCTTCGGCAAACGCTAAGTTTCAGCACCGGTTGGCGTATACTACTGGTCTTAGTCGGTACGCAGCAAACACTTCTCAACGGTTTTCGCGGGAGGCGCGCCGTTTCTTCACCGACGCGCCAATTGATCTTCAGAATCTAAATCAGGCCGATTTGACGGGGATTTTCTTTTCATTCTTCTGGGCTTCTGCTGATTTCGGCAGCTTGATTGTCAGCAGCCCCCTCGCAAAGGACGCTTCTATCTTGTCGGCGTCGACTACATCGGGGATCGGAAAGCTGCGCTGGAACGAGCCGTAGCTGCGTTCGGAGAGGTAGCAGTCCTTTTCTTTCTCCTCCTTCTCCTCCGTTTTTTCGCCTTTGAGCGTCAGCATGCCGCTTACGACACTGACCTCGATATTGGTTTCATCCATTCCGGGCAGTTCGGCAGTAATCTCGTATTCCTGGTCTCTTTCGACCACGTCGACAGCCGGAGCGATTTGCCACCGGGTGTCGGCCGCGGTCGCGCCGCCTCTAAGTCCACGGCCAAAGGGGGAGCGCCACGACAGGGGATGGAAGTCATCGAACAAGCGATCGATGTCCTGGCGCAGGTTATCCAATAGGCTCCAGGATTGCCCGGTCGCCACCGGTGTCGTGCCCTCGGTCTTAACTTGCAATTTTGTGGGCGACTTATTCATGATTTGAGCTCCTTCTCAGGCTTTGTGTTTCATCGTGGTTCGTGGATTTCATCGGCGCCCATCGTCTTGAATACTCGCGACGACTGCCTTGCCGGGCACACCGAACCACTCGACGGCAGCATCAATGAGAGCCCGTTTGAAGATGAAGATCATTGATGGGAATCAAAGCACCGCTAATTTCCCTTCGGCTGCGATGGCGGCGGCGTATTATAGACCCCGGTAGGAAGGCATCTCGCTGCCGCGTTCGAACCGATTGACGCACGTCAAAGGATGCTCGCGCATGCCGGCTATACTTCGACGGATAACTCTCTTCCTGGCCTGCCGCCAAAGGCAGAAATTTATCGGACGGAGCAACGATGCATTCCGACGTTTCGAATGTTGAAAATGCCGCCCCACTCGGCGCTTCCATTGACAGCGGGCTGAGCGGCCGAGACGCAGACGCGAGGCTAGCGAGATTTGGCCGGAACGTCCTGCCCAAACCGCGATCTCCCTCTTTCTTGGCGACGTTTCTGCGGCAGTTTCGCAGCCCGTTGATCTACATCCTCCTTGCGGCGGCTCTCGTGTCGCTGGCCCTGAGTGACATTAAGGACGCTCTCTTTATTGGCGCCGTCTTGCTCATCAATGGGATTATTGGTGGCGTCCAGGAGCATTCGGCCGGGCGAGCCGCCGCGGCCCTTCGGAAACTGGAGCAGCCGCATGCGACGGTTATCCGTGACGGCCAGCCCCAGGAGATAGATGCGCAACTGCTCGTGCCCGGTGACGTCGTCTCGCTTGATGCAGGCGGGCGGGTACCTGCGGATATCAGCCTGAGGGCCGTGAACGATCTCCTTTGCGACGAATCGCTGCTGACCGGCGAGTCCGCTCCAGTCCGCAAGAAGGCTTCGGCCGGCCAGGACTTGGATGACGGGAGAGACTGCGCCGCCTTTGCGGGCGCGCTCATCACGCGCGGTCGGGGAAGGGGCGTTGTGATCGCGACTGGCGCGGCGACGGAAATCGGCAGGATCGCGGCCGAAGTCGACAAGGCAGACGTCTCGCGCCCGCCCCTGATGATCCGGCTCGAAAGATTCTCGCATATGATTGCCTGGATGGTCGGGCTGGCCGTGGCGCTGCTCATCATCGTGGGGCTCGCACGCGGGATGGCCTTGCATGATCTTTTCATGATGTCCGTCGGCTTGGCCGTCAGCGCGATCCCGGAAGGCCTGCCCGTTGCGATCTCCGTGGCACTGGCCATCAGTATGCGCCGCATGGCGAAAGCGAATGTCATCGTGCGGCAAATGCCGGCAGTCGAATCGCTTGGGTCATGTACCATGATCGCAACCGACAAGACGGGCACGCTGACCCGCAACGAGTTGACCGTGACGGATATTCTCCTGCCGGACGGAACGGAGCTGTCATGCGAGGCGGGCGCGGATCTTGATGCCTGCCGCATTCATGGCCCGGGAGCGACGCCGGATCAGGCGCGTGATATGGCGCTTGCCCTTCTCAAGGCGGCGGCCCTGCCGAACGAAGGCAGGCTCAGGAAAGAAAGCGACGGCTGGAAGGGCGTTGGTGACACCGTCGATGTCGCTCTGCTTGCCGCGGCGCACAAGGCCGGGATCGTGCAGCACGCAATTGAAGAAGACTATCCTCTGCTTGTTCGCATCCCCTATGAGCCGGATCTCAAATATGCCGCGTCCTTTCATCGTCGGGGAAAGAGCGTCCGAATCTTCGTCAAAGGTGCAGCCGAGACACTGATCGACATGGCCGATCGGATGGACGTTGGCGGTCGCGCCGTGCCAATCGACCGCACAACCCTGATCCGGCAGAAGGAGGAGATGGCCGCGCGGGGCCTACGCGTCCTCGCCTTCGCAGAGGGCGAGATCGATGATGAAATCGACCAAGGCTACGGTCATCATCACCTTGTCGATCTGGTTTTCCTCGGTTTGGCCGGCATGCAGGATCCGCTGCGCCCGGAAGTGCCGAAAGCTGTGAGGGACTGCCATGCCGCCGGAATGGAGGTGGCGATGGTGACGGGCGACGACCCCCGCACCGCGGCCGCGATTGCCTCACAGGCGGGATTGATCTTCGGTCCGGACCAGGTGGTGACGGGCGCAGACGTCCGAAGCGCCGAAGAGAGCGGCTCAGAGACGCTTGATGAACTCACTCGGCGGGCGAGGATCTATGCACGCGTATTGCCGACCCAAAAACTGTCGATAGTACTGTCGTTGGCGCGCAATGGGCACTTTGTTGCCGTCACCGGTGATGGCGTCAACGACGCGCCTGCCCTAAGACAGGCTCATGTCGGGGTGGCGATGGGACTTAGGGGCACCGAGGTTGCCAAGGAGAGCGCCGACATCGTTATCACCGACGACAATTTCGCATCGATCGTCGGCGGCGTCCGAGAAGGGCGGGTTGCCTACGCCAATATCCGCAAGGTGATTTTCATGCTGATGTCGACCGGTGCTGCCGAGGTGGTGCTGTTTCTGCTTGCGATACCGCTCGGCCTGCCTATGCCTTTGCTGCCCGTGCAACTGCTCTGGCTCAACCTTGTGACCAACGGCATCCAGGATGTGGCGTTGGCCGGTGAAAGAGCGGAGGGCGACGAGCTTTCCCGTCCACCGCGCCGGCCAAGCGAACCGATCTTCGACCGATTAATGATCCGGCGGATCTGGCAATCCGCGCTCGTCATGGGACTTGGCGGTTTCTTGACTTTCTACTGGTTGCTGCAGCAGGGTTACAGCGAAGCGCAGGCGCGCAATATGCTGCTTTTGCTCTTGGTTCTGTTTGAAAATTTCCAGACCTTCAACAGTCGCTCGGAACGCAGGTCCGTCTTTCCGCTCGGTGTCTTTGCCAATCCATTTTTGGTCGTGAGCGTCGCAGCGGCGCAGGCGCTCCATATTTCGGCCATGTATATTCCCTGGCTGCGAGATACCTTACAACTGGCGCCGATTTCTCCGGGGGAATGGACGGCGCTGCTTCTGGTCGCTTCTTCGGTGCTGGTCGTAATGGAATTCGATAAATGGCGACGGCGGCGCAGCCGGACGGAAGTTTCAACCCGATTATCGGTATGACGGCGCATGTGGGAGCAGCAGGTAGACGGCGAAGTCGACAATACCATAGCTCGGATTTTCGGCGGTATGGCGGCGCTTCGCGCTCTCGTCAAAGTCGCTTGAGACCGACCAGCCGACCGCCAAGGGTAAGTCCAAGCCGGGGGAGGGTCCAATTGTCTCTGACCGCTATTTGCACGTTGCACAAATACCGATCGATATTTGCGTCACTTCAATTGACCCGCATCAATGACGGAAAACTTCGCGTGAATTATTCTCCAGTTAAGCGCATTTGCGGTGCGCTCAGTTTAGGAGTTCTGAGCCATGAAAGCTCAATTTCACCTGCCCCTGATTACCTATCCGGATGCCAGCTCCGACTGGATCATTGAAAACGCACTTGAATTGTCGCGCCACCAGGGGGCCTCGCTGAGTGCTAGTGTTCTGCAGGTGAGAATACCCCGGATATCCCAACCTTTTCCCACGATCGTTGATGTTGAGAAAATGGTCCATGATGCAGAGCAACTTAGCCACGAACGCGGAGCGGCTTTAACGGAAAAGCTCCGAACGCAAGCAAATATAACTCAACAGGACGTGACCGTGGCGCCATTTGAGGCAAAGCAACCCTTCGTCGGCGAACGAGTCGCCCAATTGTCACGGGTGTATGATTTTTCGATACTGGAATTGGTTCCGACAGCCAGGTCGTTGATTGAGAGTGTTCTTTTTGACGGTGGTCGCCCGACGGTTATCTTCCCTGCCGCAAGCTGTTCTGGACGTATCGATACCGTCGCGATCGCATGGGATAGCAGCGCGACTGCCGCGCGAGCACTGACCGGGGCGCGATATTTTTTGGAAAGGTGTTCAAGCGTCATACTCGTGTCCGCCACGGACGACAAACTGATTGACGAAGACATCCGCGACCGTTTGGCAGAAACACTCAGCAGGAGTGGTCTAAGAGTGGAGGTCGTAACCCTCGAAGCAAATGGGGACTGTGCCGCCGCTGCCATTCAATTGGCAGCAACGGAGAAGCATGCCGACTTGTTGGTGGCCGGAGCCTTTGGCCACTCGAGGCTGCGTGAATTCATTCTCGGCGGCGTCACTCGTTCATTCCTAACAAACCTTTCAATACCCGTTCTCATGTCACACTAGACCGTACAGGAAACGCCTCGCAGAAACTGATTGGGTCAACTTCTTTATCCAGGCCGATGCTGGGTACGACGGAGATCAGCACTTGCGCTTCTCCAGTCGCTCGGAGACTCAGGGGACAACGTCCATGACTGATCACGGCACTCATGCAAGCCATGCCGGCCACAACGGTCATCATCCTGACCGACAGGCTCAGCTCATGGTCGATGCGACCGACAAGCCGGAGGCACTGCGGGAGGTAGTCTACACCTGTCCGATGCACCCGCAGGTCCGTCAGATCGGCCCCGGCACCTGCCCGATATGCGGGATGGCGCTTGAGCCTGTCGTGACGACCATCGAGATCGGTCCGAGCTTCGAACTAACCCAGATGACCCGAAGGTTCTGGATCGGCCTCGTCCTCACGCTCCCCGTTCTTGCACTCGAAATGGGCGGCCACCTCACCAACTTGCACATGCTCGTCAGCGCGCAGGCGTCGAACTGGATTCAGTTCGTGCTGGCGACACCCGTCGTGCTCTGGGCGGGCTCCCCGTTCTTCGATCGGGCCTGGGGCTCTCTCGTCAACCGCAGTCTCAACATGTTCACGCTGATCGCGATGGGAACGGGCGTCGCCTGGGCCTACAGCGTCGTCGCCACGGCAGCCCCAGGCATCTTCCCCGCCACATTCCGCGGCGCCGACGGTTCGGTCGCGATCTACTTCGAGGCGGCCGCAGTCATCACAGTGCTGGTGCTGCTCGGGCAGGTCCTGGAGCTGCGCGCGCGGGAACAGACCGGCGGCGCCATCCGTGCTCTCCTCGACCTTGCGCCCAAAACGGCCCGCCGTGTGAGAGCTGACGGCTCTGATGAGGACGTAGCCCTCGGCAGCGTTGCGGTCGGTGATCGGCTGCGCGTCCGTCCAGGCGAGAAGGTTCCGGTCGATGGCGAGTTGATCGAAGGGCGCAGTTCGGTCGACGAATCCATGATCACCGGCGAGTCGATGCCGGTCACTAAAGAAGCGGGTGCCACACTGATCGGCGGCACTCTCAACCGGAGCGGCGGCTTCGTCATGCGGGCGGGCAAGGTAGGGCGCGACACGATGCTGGCGCAGATCGTGCGCATGGTGGCCGAGGCTCAGCGTTCGCGTGCACCCATTCAGCGTCTCGCCGATCAGGTGTCGGGCTGGTTCGTCCCGGTGGTCATTCTAGTCGCGATCGTTGCCTTCGCGGTCTGGGCAGTGTGGGGGCCCGACCCGCGCTTCGCCCATGGTGTCGTGGCAGCCGTCGCGGTGCTCATCATCGCCTGTCCCTGCGCGCTTGGTCTCGCGACGCCGATGTCAATCATGGTGGGCGTCGGCCGTGGTGCAGGAATGGGCGTCCTGATCAAGAATGCCGAAGCGCTGGAGCGTTTCGAGAGGATCGACACTTTGGTCGTCGACAAGACGGGCACCCTTACGGAGGGAAAGCCCAAGCTCACTGCGCTGAAGGTCATCGGGGACGTCGGCGAGGCCGAACTCCTGCGGTTGGCGGCGACGCTGGAGCGAGCCAGCGAACATCCGCTTGCCACCGCAATTGTCGAAGCTGCGCAGGAAAGGGGGCTAACCCTTGGTGAAGCAAGCGACTTCGACAGCCCGATTGGCAAGGGCGTGACGGGCATCGTTGAAGGAAGGAACTTGGTGATCGGCAGCCACCGGATCATGGCTGAGGCTGAGGTTGATTTTTCTACGTTCATGAAGGAAGCCGAAGCGCTTCGCGCCGAGGGTGCGACCGTGATTTACGTCGCCATCGACGGTAAGGTCGGCGGCCTCCTCGCTATCGCCGATCCTATCAAGACGACGACACGGGCGGCCCTCCGCGCACCGCGGGAGGCCAGCATCCGCGTCGTCATGCTTACCGGCGACAACAGGACAACGGCAGAGGCGGTGGCACGCAGGTTGGGCATCGAGGAGGTCGAGGCCGAGATCGTGCCGGAGGATAAGGCCAAGGTCGTCGCGCGACTTCGGGGAGAGGGGCGCGTCGTTGCCATGGCGGGCGACGGCGTTAACGACGCGCCGGCACTTGCTGCCGCCGATGTGGGGATCGCTATGGGAACGGGGACCGATGTCGCGATTGAGAGCGCTGGGGTGACACTGCTGAAGGGCGATCTTCAGGGGATCGCGCGGGCCTGCCGGCTCAGCCACGCAACGATGAGCAACATCCGCCAGAATCTGTTCTTCGCCTTCATCTACAATGCGGCAGGGGTCCCGATCGCGGCTGGTGTGCTCTATCCGGCCTTTGGGCTGTTGCTCTCACCGATCATCGCGGCCGCGGCGATGACGCTGTCCTCGGTCAGCGTCGTCGGCAACGCTTTGC
This sequence comes from Pararhizobium sp. LjRoot235, assembly GCF_964254145.1. Classification (NCBI taxonomy): domain Bacteria; kingdom Pseudomonadati; phylum Pseudomonadota; class Alphaproteobacteria; order Hyphomicrobiales; family Rhizobiaceae; genus Pararhizobium; species Pararhizobium sp. LjRoot235. The sequence goes on from NZ_CAXUSP020000001.1 coordinate 2,332,703, forward strand.
GGCTTCGCCATTCGCCGCTGGACTAGCAGCATGCCACGGCAGAAACTATGCGTGACGTTTGCGGCCTTGGGGGTTTGTCATGAGCCTTTATCCTCACTCTGCCGACTCCATCGGCTCGGTCGCCGCTCCGGTCGAAACCGTATTCGAGTTCCTCGATGATCACTCGAACCTGTCTAGGCACATGGGAAAGTCGTCCTGGATGATGCTGGGGACGAGCATGGACATCTATATGGACAGCAGGCGAACGCGGGCCGTCGGCTCCAGGTTCGGTTTTCGAGGTCGTATCCTCGGAATTCCCTTGTGGGTGGACGAAGTGGTCACGATCCGGGATCCGCCCATTCGAAAGATTTGGGAGGCGATCGGCGAACTGCATCTTTGGGTCATTGGCCGCTACAAGATGGGGTTCGAGCTCACAGCGGAGCCGGGTGGTACTACCCTGCGCGTCTTTATCGAATACGAGCGCCCTGTGGACGGCTTCCCAAGGCTGATGGGCATCCTTCTTGGCGGGACTTACGCCCGCTGGTGCACCCGTCAGATGGTTACCGATGCACAGAAGCATTTCGGAGGACCAACTGCGCCGGGTGCGCCCCCAACCGGAGGTACAGCCAGGAAATAGCGTGGTGGCGAGAAGTCTCGTGCCGTGTGCCAGACGTCATCTCAGGGCGATGCCTTGGATCGCTTGATCTGGCGCAATGCGTAGTTTCGTCCTCAGCGTATCATCGAAATAGGTGAGGCAAAATCGGAGGAGAACACAACCGAGTCAAAGCCAAGACTATCGACGACGTAGAAATCACGTTAAGAAGGAGAACGAAATGACATCGGCCAACTTGACGCGCGGAGTTATTGTCTTCGCGCTAATTGCCATCGGTTCGACATCCGGTGTCGGTGCGCAGACAGGCGATACAGATCCACATCATCCTGAGGCAAATTCCGGCCAGGCGACGCAAACGCCCGATGCTAACGGTGACGCGGGGCAAGACCAAGGAACACAGTTTGGTCAGCCCGGCATGATGGGCCGGAACATGATGCATTCCGGTATGATGGGCGGAATGCCCATGGGCGCAATGCGCGGGCACATGATGAAGATCATATTCGCAATCGCGGATGCCGATGGGGATGGCGCGCTTTCGTTCGAGGAAGTATCCACCATCCATAAGAGAATCTTCGACAAGGTGGACGCCGACAAAAACGCCAAGGTCACACCCGAGGAAATGCGGGCGTTTATGGGTGAGTAGCGCGTGGAACTCTTCCCAGTTGCCGCGAAATGGCGGCGTCGGGTCCGATTCCGGCCGCTGACTGGGGCTCAAAAATTGCCCCTATGTCGTGACGCTCCGCATTTTCGGCTTGATGCCAAAGGTCGCTACGCCGGATCTCAATCTGGGTCATCGATCTAACACTCGCAGTGCGCCCTAACCTGGGTCTGCGTTCTATAGTCAGTGAGTCTTGGGACCGAGCGGCTGATAGGACCTGTGCATCTAAGGCTTGACGCATTCCTCAGCGAGCCATAGTCGGCAATTGGGTCGCCTTGGACGCGACTCGATGTGGCCGCAACCTTGGCGAGGGGCATCTATGGCGCGAGACGACTTCACCCGACCTGTCATAGACAGGCTGTCGCGGAGGGCGGGCATGAGATGCTCGTGTCCGGATTGCAGGCTCCCTACCGCTGGTCCAGATGGCGATGGCGGTGTCACGAACACGGGCGTTGCCGCCCATATATCGGCGGCTTCCCCCGGCGGGCCACGGTATGACCCGGACATGGCATCCGAGGTAAGGAGCGATATCTCTAACGGCATCTGGCTTTGCCAGACCCATGCAAAGCTGATCGACGACGACGAATTCACCTACACGCCGGCTGTTTTGCGTGACTGGAAGGAAACCGCCGAGCACATGGCGGCGCTGGAGGCGAAAGGATTCGCGATCCGGCGCGCGAGCCCATTCCCGGACATCGAGAAGAAGGTGCCGAAGCTCGTGGCGGAGATGCGCGAGGATCTGCGAGGTCAACCTCTTGTCCGGAAATTCATACTGTTGTCGAGAAAGGTTAGCTACAATGGCAGCGAGGTCCCATACTTCGTGTACTACCTTGAAGACCACGAATACCTGCAGTCGATCATGACCATCATGGAGCATAGCAAGGCCATCTACGACGTGGCGTTCAACAGGGTGCCTCGGTACCACTTCCCCGAAGAGTTTGTCGCGTACCTCATCGGGCCTGACGCCTGATTCTCTCGGAAACGCCAACTGGGGCTACCATTCTCGTGACGGCGGTTTGCATGAAAGCCGACAAGCCAGCGCTATCTCGCTGCGGACGCACTATGCCATCGCGGCCGACGGGATCGTCAGACGCGACCCGAGTGGCGCGGTGTATCGTCTGCTGGCGCTGCCCACATCTCACAGCGCCGGGAAGGGGCGGCGATCGACCCTGAAGACGCGCGGATGACCGAATTGGGTGTCGCTCGTGAAGTAGATCATCGTAGTGAAATGGTGCGTCCGATGGCAACGCAAGATCAGATCCTAGCCGCCGACCCTCTTCGCGAACACCGAGGTCACATGGTCCGGAAGCGTCTCGTGCTGCCGATCCAGCGCAACGCAGGCATCGCAGCAGTACCTGAAGCGTCGAGGTGCGCTTTCTTTGCTGAAAGCCCAATTCAGGATCCGCATGCCGAGGCTCTGGCGCGAAATCACCTTCGGGCCTTCGAAGTATTCAATGAGACCCATCCGGAAGCAGTCCTTCGAGCCGAGGAGCGCGGTCAGATCCTCGATCTGCGAGAATCGCTGCCGCAGCATCGAGCGCGCCGCGAATTCGTCTAGTCCCGAACCGTTGGCGGTCTTTTCCGCCATGAACCGCAAGAGGCCGACATCTCGTCCGGCTCCACGCCCGCTCTCTGTGAACGTCACCGCGACGGACTGTTTGCCGTCGCGTCCCACACGACCGAACTCCTGCAAGTAGTCCTCGACGGACGCGGGCTGTTGCCAATGGACCGCCAGACGGACATCAGGGACATCCAGGCCCATGCCGAAGGCGTTCGTGCAGATGATATGGTTCACGACAGGACGACTTTCTCCCTGGAACCGCTTCAGCAATTCCTGCCGTTCCCACTCGTTGCCAAGCTTTGAGTGGTAGAATGGAATTTCGAGGCCGTTGTTGCGTAGGTCTGCCTGCAGTTCCTGAGCTATGCGAGCCGTCGGAACGAAGATCATCGCCTTCCTCGCGGCAAACACTGGAAGCCGGAGGAGTGCGGCGATCTCGTTATGTCGTGCGGACGGAGCGGTTGCCCAGCGGATCAAGGCGATATTCGGTCGGTCTACGCCGCGAACGAACACTTCGGCGTCTTCGATCCCGAGCGACGAGAGGATCCGCTTCTGCATCGCCTGGCCCGCGGTCGCTGTGAAGGCGAGGACGGGCGGCGAACCAAGATTCTTCCGGACTTCGCCGAGGCGACCGTACTCCGGGCGGAAGTCACGGCCCCACGCATCCACGCAATGGGCTTCGTCAACGACGAGGTATTCCGGACGGCTCTCGGTCAGCGCCTTTCGTTCATCCCGGCTCCGGACGAAAAAGCGAAGCGGATTTCTTTCTCCTCAGCGCTGAGAGCGCTGTTCACAAAGGTCGCCGGGATCTTCTTCCGGAGAAGACCGGAGACCTGATCGCTCATCAGCGTCTTCGGCGACGCCAAGATGACGACTGCGCTGCTCGACCGGCTCACCCACCACTGCCACATCCTCGAAACCGGAAACGACAGCTTCCGCTTCAAGAACAGCTCAGCGCATGAACCCAAAAAAACGAAGGAGAAACGTAGGGACTTGACCACCACAGCCGACAAGAACAATACCTAAAAGACGGGTCAATTCTCGGTGGAAACGCCGGGTCAGTTCCTAGCGGAAATCAACAGCAGGCCGTTCCGAAGCCGCTCGATGTCTACAGCGAAGGCGCGCAGCTCGTCTATGAAGATGCGCTGTGACCTCAAATCTTCCGGCCACCGGTCGGTAAGGACGTCGTACGGGTTGCAGGCGGGATTGAACGCCTCGTAGGTCTTCCCTCTGGCTTCGGCAATCTCGAGAGCCGAGACCAAGCAGCCGACCTGATGAAGAAGTTCTTCAGATAGGCTTGAAGTCCTGTTCGCGTTCATAGCGACAGAGTGCGCCAGAACGACTGACGGGGGTAGGCGTCGGCCACCATGCCTTGCGTCGTAGGCAAGGTTTCTCCAGCGCTTGATGAGCTGAAGCGCGATGACGGCACGGGACTTGCGATATGCCGGATCCTGATTGGGAACCGGTTCAGCATCCGAAACCGCCTTCGCGAAACGGAATCTTTCGTAGTCCAAGGACTGTCGTTCGAAGAACTGGCCGAACGCCGCTTCCGGCGGCGTCTTCTTGAGAAACCATTCTGCGAACCCCCAAGGGTTGCCTATCAGTCGATCCTTGTCGAAGCCGATTGCGGTCTTCTTGGAATGGAAGGTGAAGCTCGACCGCTCCTCGAGAGCCGGGAAGAGGACAGCAGGGGTCACGTCGAGATGCATGCCGTCGTACTTCACCGAACGCAGCGGCTCTTCCGTTCGGTCCCATAGTACCGCGAACCGGGTTCGCCTCGAATCGCGGTATGGAGCGTGGAAAGAACATGCTCTGGATCCGTATCCGGATGCATGCTCACCTGGACCATGGCGTCGATGTCGAAGTCGGCGTCTTCCGCATGACGTGCAGTGGTTGCGCCGATCGAAAAACCACCTTGAGCATAGAAGGATTCAATGAGGCCCGAGAGGGGACTGTCCGCGCGTTCCAGCCAATCGTGGACAGTGTGGTAATGACCGACGGCCAGGCGATGATCGGTTGGCGTGAGCTGAATTCGAATCGCGATGTCCGCGAGAAGGACATCGAGCGGGCTGAAGGTCGCGATCTCGCGAAGGACCGGATCCGTATAGTTCATCAGACGGCTCCTATAGTTGATGAATGATGTCGAGCGTCTGGCGGAACCCGCCCAGCACGCGGTTGTGGTCATATATCCGCATCGGCAAATGGGCCTTCGGCATCCAGACCCGGCCCAGCTCCACCGCTGCGGAGACGGGAACCGCAGGGAACACATGTATCATGTCCGCGTTGCCGTGCCTGTCCTTGATGGCTTCAAGAATATGCCGGACTTCTTTCCGCCACAGCGCGAGGTCGCTCGGGGTTCGGAGTATGTCGTTGTGGGCGCCCTTTGCGGAAAGCGACCAGATAGAGGCGTCGTCGCCGAGAACCGCTGTTACACGGTCGTCGCCAATCGCACCGCTGACGTCCAGCTTCAGAGCGACGGCGCTGCCGTTCTTCGCCGGCTCCCCGCGGATGAGTTCCATTTGTCCAGGAGCCGGGTTCCATGCCCAACCTTTCGGTTCACGAAGAAGCTGGCGGACGTGGGCTTCTGAAATATCGGATATTAGCCGACCCAGCTCGATCAGGAGCGGCATAGGGGCTAGGCCAAAGACCGCCAGTCGGTTGATCTCGTTTCGCTCGATTCTGCCCCTCACGCGCTCTTGGTACTTCTCTCGAAGGAGCCGCTGATGCAGCGGCCAGTAGCTGGGGTCGCTGTCGGGAATTCCAAGATCGGGAACGTCCAGATCAATCATCCCATTTCGGACAGGATAGAACTCAGGGAGCAGGGCCTCTTTGACGGCATCGGCATTCACCGGAGATTCGTTCTTACCAATGCCGGCCGCAAACCGGATTACATGGCAGCCACGGTCACGGGCGATCGATGTCACAGCTTCGATCCGGTCTTCGTGCTCGACCTTCATGTCTCTCAGGAGATCTTCTGGGTATTCCCGCCATGTCGCCCTGCCATCAATGAGCCTGTGATGCGGATCGCAGAGCAGCATTAGGTTCGAAGGGTCGCTAGAAAGCTTGGGCGATAAAACTTCATCACCTCGCGGACCGCCGGGCGCATCTGAGAGGCTGCCTCAAAAAGATTTGAGTGATTTCAGTCAGTTGTGATTCCGTCGGATTTGCAAAGATTCGATGGAGATCACGATGGCCTGGACTGAAACCACCCGGCGCAATTATGTCCGGCGGACGAGCGGATATGCAAGCGATGTCACGGATCGGGAATGGGATTTTGTTGCGCCGTTCATGCCTGCGCCACGGCGTCTGGGCCGTCCGCGCAAGACTGATTTGCGCGATGTTTTAAACGCCCTTCTCTATATCGCTTCGACAGGCTGCCAGTGGCGGATGCTGCCGAAGGACTTTCCGCCCTGTTCGACGGTGCAGCGGTATTTCTATGAATGGCGGGCAATGGGTCTTTGGCCACGGATCAACCATCACCTCGTCATGGAGGCGCGGGAACTGGAGGGGAAAGAAGCCTCGCCGACAGCAGGCGTGATCGACAGCCAAAGCGTTAAAACGACTGAAAGCGGTGGTATCCGTGGCTTTGATGCTGGGAAGAAGATCAAGGGCCGCAAGCGCCACATCATTGTAGACACGCTCGGGCTGATGGTCGGCCTCATGGTGCACAGCGCCGATATCCAGGATCGCGACGGCGCTCCCGATCTCCTGAAATCCGTCAAAAACCGGTGGCCGTGGTTGCTTCATGTCTTCGCTGATGGCGGCTATGCGGGCGACAAGCTCAAAAAGCGGCTACAGAAAATCGGGAAATGGACACTCGAAATCATCAAACGTTCCGACAAGGCCAAGGGTTTTGAAATCCTGCCGCGCCGCTGGGTCGTCGAGCGGACCTTCGCCTGGCTGGGGCGATGCCGCAGGCTGGCCAAGGACTTCGAAAAATCCGTCGCTTCAGCAGAAGCGTGGATAACCATCGCCCACATCCGCATGCTCACAAGACGCCTTGCAAGATATGGATATCGTTGAAGCCTTTTCGAGTCCGACTCTGAGACAATGTGCGCAATATAGGCCGTGTTGAGGTCGTCTCTTCCCGTGAGCAGGTCGCCTATCAAGGCTTTGTTGCACCCGCGGAACTGGCACCGGCCGGCGGCACGCGCCCACACGATTGCTTTGACATTCTGCCGGTGCTGCGATTTGTCCCCGATCAGGAGCGGCTCAATCTGATCGGTCTTTCACCATCGGAAGCGGCCCAGCAGATGCAGTTGCTGCTGAGTGGCATCCCTGTCACCCAAGTTCGTGACAACATCCGCAACGTACCCGTCGTAGCACGAAGCGCCGGCGATAACCGTCTCGATCCGTCACGGCTTGCCGACTTTTCACTAATGAGCAGGAACGGCCGTCAGGTTCCGCTCGATCAGATCGGCCATTCCGAGATCCGCTTCGAGGAACCGATCCTGAAACGTCGCGATCGGATGCCAGTGATCACGATCAGGTCCGATATCAACGAGGCGACGCAGCCTCCAGAGGTTTCGCAGCAGGTCATGAAGGCCCTCCAGCCGCTGATCGCATCGCTCCCCGTGGGATACCGCATCGAGATGGGCGGGAACATCGAGGAGTCCTTGAAGGCCAATGTCGCGCTGGTTCAAGTCTTCCCGCTGATGATCGCGGCCACGTTGATCGTCATCATCCTGCAGGTTCGCAGTCTGTCGACGATGACGATGGTGATGCTGACTGCACCGCTTGGCCTCGCCGGAGTAGTGCCGACCTTGCTCCTGTTCAATCAGCCGTTCGGCTTCAACGCCATTCTCGGATTGATAGGATTGGCAGGCATCCTCATGCGCAACACGCTGATCCTGACAGAGCAGATCAAGGAAAACCAGGCCGCCGGTCTTGATGATTATCATGCGGTCATCGAAGCGACCGTGCAGAGGACACGCCCTGTCATCCTGACCGCGCTCGCGGCCGTCCTGGCCTTCATCCCTTTGACCCATTCGGTCTTCTGGGGATCGATGGCCTATACGCTGATTGGTGGTACGGCGGCGGGCACCGTGATGATCCTGCTCTTCCTTCCGGCCCTGTATGCCGTGTGGTTCCGGATCAAGCCTCCGAAGGAAAGTAGTCTTCGGGAAGTGACTTACGCACACGAACCTCCAAGGGCGATTGCGGCGGAGTAGATGGCCCGTGATCAAGACTCCCCATCTATTTTTAGCGGCGGATCTCAATTCAACAAGAGGTCGTGGAGACCAGGAACATGGTGAAAATCGGGGAAGCGCGGGGATGTGGTCGAGCCATTGAAAGAGAATGCTTGAGTGGAGGTGACATGGATAGTCCGACACCTACAGGGATCGATGTCTGTCTTTTCCGGGAGCGAATACTGGATGTGGCGGAAGAGCACTTTCGCCGCATTGGTCACCAAAAAACGTCAGTGGACGACATGGCAGTCCACCTCGGGGTGAGCCGCGCGAACATCTATCGCTTTTTTCCTTCGAGGTCAGCGATCAACAAGTCGGTCTGTGGCCGTTTCCTTAATCGAACAATCCTGTTTGGGGAAGCGATCGCAGATGTGCCAGGGCCAGCCCGGGCAAAGCTTGTAGCCCTTTTGCACGCCCTCCATCGCGAAAGAAAGAGCACGTTCATGCGACTGAAGCCGATCCACGATCTGATCACCGCCGCAACGTACGAGAACTGGGCTGTCAACCGAGCACATAACGAACAGCTAGTGGGACTGACTGAAGCGATCGTAAGGGAGGGTATTGAAGCAGGCGAGTTTGGGGTCAAGGACTCCATCCAGGCCGCGCGCAGCGTGGTGAAGTCGTTCATGCCATTCTACCATCCCGTTCTCATAGAGCAGGGCGTCCGGAGCTGTGAAGATACAGAGGCGGGCCTTTTAGCTCAGACCAGCTTCATCGCCGCAGCGCTCAGCGCGTCACCCTAGGATTCCCGCGGCGGCAGTTTCCAAATTCCAACAGACTCTGATCCCGCATTTTCATTCATTCGTCTTGCGACCAATCAGCTAACTCCAGGAGCATTTATGTCAAATCGAAAAGTTGTCGTGATTACGGGAGCATCATCGGGAATTGGTGAAGCGTCGGCCCGTCTTCTGTCGCAGAATGGATTCCAGGTCTTCGGGGGCGCTCGCGACCTCAGCCGCGCGCCTGCGATACCCGGTGTCCGCTTCGGAACTGTAGACGTCACCGATGAAACTTCAGTCTCCCAATTCGTTGAATGGGTTCTGTCCGAAGCCGGCAGGATAGATGTGCTCGTTAACAATGCGGGCGTCTCGCTTGTGGGCCCCATCGAAAATACATCGACTTCTGAAGCTCAATCGGTGTTCGACACCAACCTGTTTGGGCCTTTGCGTATGATTCGCGCGGCACTGCCGATCGTGTCCCATCAGGTGGTGTAGGTCCTGAGGTTTAGGCGGCCATCAGTGTTTTCCATTTAGGGTCGGGTTGTTCAAGACCAACCTGATGGAAAGATCACCGATGACCAATGACATGATGAACGTGCGTTCGCTTGTTGAAAAGAGCGCCGATGCGGATTTGTTACGCGAGATGATTGGCTTTGCGGCCGAGCGGTTGATGGAGCTGGAGGTTGGCGGCGCGACCGGTGCTGGTTTCGGTGAGAAGAGCCCGATGCGGCTCGCCCAGCGCAACGGCTACCGTGACCGGGACTGGGAGACGCGGGCCGGAACCGTCGAGCTGCGCATTCCTAAGTTGCGCAAGGGCAGCTACTTCCCAAGCTTTCTAGAGCCGCGTCGAATGGCGGAGAAGGCTCTGACGGCCGTCATTCAGGAAGCCTATATTCAAGGCATCTCGACGCGCTCGGTTGATGATCTGGTCAAAGCCATGGGCATGAGCGGCATCTCCAAGAGCCAGGTATCGCGGCTATGCGAGGAGATCGACGTCAAGGTGAAGGCGTTCCTCGACAGGCCGATTGAAGGTGACTGGCCATACATCTGGATCGATGCCACCTATCTGAAGGTCCGCCGCGGCGGGCGCATCGTTTCCGTCGCCGTCATCATCGCCGTCGGCGTCAACAGCGACGGGCGGCGTGAGGTCCTTGGTATGGAAGTCGGCACGTCCGAAGCCGAGCCGATCTGGACAGAGTTCCTGCGCCGGCTGACCCGCCGAGGATTGCGTGGCGTGAAGCTTGTCGTCTCCGATGCGCATGAAGGCCTCAAGGCGGCTGTCACCAAGGTTCTCAATGCCACCTGGCAAAGATGCCGGGTCCACTTCATGAGGAACGTCCTGGCACATGCCGGAAAGAGCGGCAGGCGCGTCGTATCCGCCTTCATCGCAACGGCCTTCGCCCAGGAGACCTCGGAGGCAGCCAGCGCTCAATGGCGCAGCGTCGCCGATCAGATCAGGCCGAAAGTTCCAAAGCTCGCCACCATCATGGACAATGCCGAAGAGGATGTGCTCGCCTACATGACCTTCCCGAAAGAGCACCGGGCAAAGCTGCATTCGACGAATCCAATCGAGCGTCTCAACGGCGAAATCAAGCGCCGCACCGAGGTCGTTGGCATCTTTCCGAATGACGAAGCCATCGTCCGCCTCGTCGGCGCATTGCTGCTCGAACAGAATGACGAATGGGCCGTCCAACGCGCCCGGTACCTGACACTTGAGACCATGGCGCAAATGAGCGATGATCCGCAAATCAGTCTGCCCGCTGTGGCCCGCTGATATCCCTCCGGCCCTATGTCGGAAAGCACGGCCTTCAGCCGCGACCTACACCACCTCCAGGGACACGATCGCACTGCCTTCGATGCGTGCTGCGCGAAGCGGGATCATCATCAACATGAGTTCCGTGCTCGGCTTCCTGCCAGCACCATTTATGGGCATCTACGCGAGCAGCAAGCACGCGCTTGAAGGCTTGTCCGAATCCTTGGATCATGAAATCCGGGAGTACAACGTGCGCGTCGTCCTCATCGAGCCAACGTTCACAAACACCAACCTTGACGTTAACGCAAAGCACACTGGTTCCCCCCTCGGAGTCTATGCGTCTCAGGCCATGGCAACAACCAAAACGATCGAGGCACAGATAAAGGCGGCACCGTCTCCTGAGATCGTTGCCAACCAGATTCTGGCAGCAATCAATGGACCTTACCGTATGAGGCAACCGGCCGGCGGACAGGCAAAGTTGCTAAGCCGGCTGCGCAGGTTTCTGCCGGCACCGGCGGTTGATAGGAGTTTACGGAAAACATTCGGCTTCAACAGGCGGCCTCAATCCTAGATGTCAGCGAACTTCCCGACAAGTCGGCGCGTAGCTCTGTCAAGTCAAGCGTTGATGTAGGAGCGCGAAGAAATCCAAGACTTTGGCGGAGGAAAGCCGCATCGACTTCCAGGGCGCAGACTGCGCACATCCAGGAGACGGTCATCGGAACTTTTCCCGTCCATGAGAGCTGCCGCGGCATGATCGTAGTCTCTGTTCACCTTGATAGCCGAAGAGCAGGACAAGCGTCGCGAGGAGGAGACGAGCGAGAGCGGCTGCAGCTTCTACGGCGCCGCAACAAACCGCGTCCCATTCCGGCATTGCGAAGCCGGATGCGGCCAGTCCCAGCGCGTGGGCTGGCCTATCGTAGCAAGCCGCCGCGATCAGCAGGACTACGTGGCCGCGCTCAATACCGCGGATATTCGACCCATTGTGGATCGAACTTTCGCTTTCGCGCAGTTGCCGGAAGCTTTCCGATACCAAGCGAGTGGCGCCCATTTCGGCAAGATCTGCGTCAAGTGGTGATTCCGCGGGTAAGATTGACGGAAGCCGCGCGGAGGACAGACAAAGTAGCCTTGGCATTCGAGACTAGGTCGAGGCACGCACCACAAGCCGACCTCCAATATTGACGGTGATCTTTTCCCGCTGGCCGAGGAGCATCTCAATTACCGCATCGACCATCTCGGATACGGGCTGCTCATAGGTTGTCAGGCCATAGGACGGCGACGCTGCGAATGCGGCGTTGTCGAACCCGACGACGGCTATATCTTCCGGAACTCTCAACTTGAACTCGCTGCGGATGACGTCGAGCGCGCCGAAAGCCAGAGCGTCATTCTCGCACATGAGGACATCAACACGGTCTGTCGCGGGCGTCTTCTCGAGATAGCGGCGCGCAGCTTCGGCGCCGGCATCGACGCTGTAGCGATCCGCCGCGATTTCCAGCAAGTCGGTGTCGCGTTCACGCCTCCAGAATTCTTTGAAGTTCCGGCGACGGCCGAGAGCCGTCGAGAGGGTTCGCGGCCCACACATGAAGCCCGGTCGATGATAGCCACGCTCCAGGAGGTGCTTGCCAATTTCCGCGATGGCAACGTCGGTGTCGCATGAAACCGCCGGTACGCCCTCGATTTGGCTGTCGCGGGCGAGCACGAACATCGGAGCGCTCCCCCCGCCGAGCTTCCGGTCGTTGAGGGTCTCGTCGCGAAACGCCGTTCCGAGCAGAATGATCGCGTCGACCTGGCGCTGCTCCGCATTCAGGATGGCGTGAATATGGTTGTAGTGGTCATTAATGTTGACGAGGATCGCGACCAGACCTTTGGCCTGCAGCGCGGCGGTTAGTGTCTCCAGAAACGGAAGTTTGTGCGGGTTGCCGAAGTCGTCGACGAGGACCGCGACCTGATGCGTCAGATTGGTGGCCAGGCTTCGCGCCAGAAGATTGGGGCGGTAATTGAGCTTCTCGGCGGCGGCCAGGACCTTGGCCTTGCTCACCTCGGTAATGGAAGAGCCCGGCGTAAACGCACGGATCACCGTCCACTTCGAGACTCCAGCCTCGATGGCCACGTGCTGAGCCGTTGCGCGCTTCATACAAACTCCCTCCCTGCTTCAGAACGTTTATTCCATTTTTTCCGGAATGCGAAATGACCAGTTGATTTTTCTGCACAGCAATCTTATAACGCATCTCGTTTGCTACCGGTAGCAAAAACTATGCACCCGGTAGCAAGTAGGGAGGAAGCGCCGTCTCGGCGCTCGTTGGTTCTCGCGCTTTGGGCGTGGGACAGTTTTGGAGGAGTTTGTAATGAAGTCATTTCTTCGCAGAATCGTGCTCGGTGTCGCAGTTGTTGGAGCGCTCGGCGCTGCTGCAGGTTCGGCACTCGCTCAGGAGGTTTCCATCATCGCCGTGACCCACGGCCAGGCCTCCGATCCATTCTGGTCGATCGTCAAGAACGGCATGATGCAGGCTGGCAAGGACAGCAACGTCAAAGTCGACTATCGAGCCCCTGAAACATTCGACATGGTCGCCATGTCCCAGTTGATCGAAGCCGCGGTCAACCAGAACCCTGCCGGCATCGTCATCTCCAATCCGGATCCGGATGCGCTCGGCCCGGCTATTGAAAAGGCCGTGGCTGCTGGCATTCCGGTAATTTCCATGAATTCCGGCATCGCTGCGGCTTCGAAGCTGGGGATCAAACTTCATGTCGGTCAGGAAGAGCTTTCGGCCGGCAAGACCGTTGGGGAGCGCCTCGCCGGGTTGGGTTTGAAGCATGTTCTCTGCGTCAACCAGGAAGTCGGCAACGCGGCGCTCGATCAGCGCTGCCAGGGTGTTACCGAAGGTTTTGCTGGCGGCAAGGTTACGGTCCTGCCGACCTCTGCCGATCCGGCCGAGATTGAAGCCAAAATCCAGGCGGCTTTGACGTCCGATACGTCGATCGACCTTGTCCTCGGGCTATCGGCCCCGTTGGTCGGCGAGCGCGCTGTCGCCGTCGTTGAGAAGATGGGCAATGGCGACAAGGTAAAGGTCGCATCCTACGATCTGTCGGCAAGCTTCCTGCAGGCTGTTGCCGACGGCAAGGCACTCTTTGCAGTCGATCAGCAGCCTTACCTTCAGGGCTATCTGCCGGTCACCTTCCTGGCGCTCAATTCCCGATACGGCACGATCCCGGCGGGAAATGTTGCATCTGGCCCGAGCTTTGTGACGCAGGAGACGGCCGCGCAGGTCATCGAGAAATCCGCCCAGGGCATCCGCTAACGCGGGTCCGCGGCGCCCTCCGCACCAGGATGCGGAGGGCGTACACTCTTTCAGTTCCATAACGGCTTGCAGTTGAGTGCCCTTTTCGTCCGGGACCGTCCGACATCTGAAGGTAGCACCCGCAATGCCCCGGATATCAGTTCAAAGGATATCGACATGTCCATTGTGGCAGATGACAAAATCAAGAAGACCCCCGCAGACGAACGGTTGAAAAAGGCGTCGGTCGCCACGACGCTGCTTCGTCGGCCAGAACTCGGAGCGGTGGCAGGACTGGTACTCGTAACGGTCTTCTTTCTCTTGACCGCCAATCCTTCAATGTTCACGCTCGCCGGCATCATGAACTTCATGGCCCCGGCCGCTCAACTTGGCATCCTCGCGGTCGGCGCGTCTCTTCTGATGATTGGTGGTGAATACGATCTCTCGATCGGCTCCATGGTTGCGTTTGCGGGCCTGGTGTTCGGCGCTGCCCTCGTTGTCTGGCAGGTTCCGTTGAGCGTGGCGATTCTTATCGCCATCCTCATGGCCGTGGTCATCGGGGTTGTGAATTCCCAGATCGTTATCAAGACCGGACTGCCTTCTTTTATTGTAACACTGGCGTTTCTCTTCATCCTTCGCGGCCTCACGCTTGTCGGCCTCAAGTGGGCAAGCGGGGGTGCCACCCAGCTTCGGGGTATGAAGGAAGCCGCCGCCGGTAGCCCGCTTACATCGATCTTTTCCGGCGATGCGTTTCAAGGACTGTTCGCGTGGCTCGCCTCGAACGATCTGATCGCGAAGTTTCCGAATGGTACCCCACAGGTGTCCGGCATTCCGGTCGAAATCCTCTGGTTCATCGTGATCGCGCTGCTGGCCACATGGGTTCTTTTGAGAACACGATTCGGCAACTGGATTTTCGCCGTCGGCGGCGACGAACGCGCTGCGCGCAAGTCCGGTGTGCCTGTGGTGCGGGTTAAGACCGTCCTGTTCATCATCACCGCCCTTTGCGCAACGCTTGTCGCCGTCTTGACTGTGCTCGACGCCGGATCGACCGACGCGCGGCGGGGATTCCAGAAGGAGTTTGAGGCCATCATTGCGGCCGTCATCGGCGGGTGCCTGCTGACGGGTGGGTATGGCTCTGCGATCGGCGCATTCTTGGGCTCGATCGTCTTCGGGATGGTGCTGATCGGCCTGACCTACACATCGATCGATCAGGATTGGTATCTCGTCTTCCTGGGTGGAATGCTGCTGGTCGCCGTCATGTTCAACAATGTGATCCGCAAACGCGTGACGGGAGAACGCTGATGTCCTCGATTGATACTCCCCTGGTCGAAGTCAGGAACCTTACCAAGCACTTCGGATCAGTCATCGCACTGAATGGCATTTCCATGGTGGTCAAGCCGAGAGAGGTGCTTTGCCTTCTTGGTGACAACGGCGCGGGCAAGAGCACTCTCATCAACACGCTTGCGGGCGTTCACCAGCCGACATCGGGTGACTTTATCGTCGGCGGCAAGTCGACGACATTCTACAGCCCCCGCGATGCGCTCGATGCCGGCATAGCCACGGTCTACCAGGACCTCGCCATGATCCCGCTTATGTCGATCACGCGAAATTTCTTCATGGGTCGCGAGCCGATGGTGGGATTTGGCCCGTTCAAGCGCATGGACATGAAGTTCGCGGACGAGGTGACACGCGACGAGATGCACAAGATCGGCATCGATATCCGCGATCCGCAGCAGGCGGTCGGCACGCTGTCAGGAGGAGAGCGCCAATGCGTCGCCATCGCCCGTGCGGTCTACTTCGGAGCCAAGGTTCTCATTCTTGACGAGCCGACATCGGCCCTCGGCGTGGCCCAGACATCGATGGTGCTCAAATACGTCAACCAGGTTCGCAATAGCGGCCTCGGCGTCATCTTCATCACCCACAACGTCCGCCATGCCTTCGCCGTCGGCAATCGCTTTACCGTTTTGAATCGCGGCAAGACCCTCGGTACCTACGAGAAAGGTGCGATCTCCATCGACGAACTGCAGAACCTCATGGCCGGGGGCAAGGAACTGCAAGTGCTCTCCGACGAACTCGGCGGCACGATTTAAATTCGAACGCATCAGGAAGAAATCATGACAACGATGACCAAATCGTCGCCGTTCACGCTCGCCGTCTGCGCTGAAATGGTGTTCCGCTCCTTGCCCGTAATCAATCGCCTGAAGCGGCTCACAGAGCTCGGCTTCCAGGCCGAAATCTGGGACTGGACGAAGCACGACATCGCAGCAATTGCCAGGTCCGGTGCCACGTTCTCGTCAATGACCGGATATGTGACCGGCACCTTGGCGGACGACGCAGGCGCGGACGAACTTCTGCGCACGGCGCGCCTCTCCATTCCCGTCGCCAAGGAGCTCAATTGCCCGCGCCTCAATCTGCACGGTACGGGCCTCGACGGGCAAGGCCTGCCTGTCGTGAAGTCCGAGGTCGTCACGGGAGCCATGTGGCTGAAAGCCGTCGATACCTTGAAACGCATCGCGGACCTTGGAGAAGAGGAAGGCGTCACCTTCGTTCTCGAAAACCTCAACGAGGCGGTGGATCACCCGAAGACGCCGTTTGCAAAGGCGGCAGACACGATCGCTCTGGTTTCAGCCGTCAACCGGCCTTCCCTCAAGCTCAATCTCGACCTGTACCACGCGCAGATTGGCGAAGGTAACCTGATCGAGCTTTGCCGCACGGCGCTTCCCCACATCGGCGAAATCCAAGTCGCCGACGTACCCGGCCGCAGGGAACCGGGCACGGGCGAGATCAACTACCCGGCAATTGCCGTCGCGCTCGACGCGATGGGCTACCGCGGAACGATCGGCATGGAAGCATGGCCGGAGAGCGACGATGAACTCGCGCTCACCCGCTTCCGCAACGCCTTCTCCATTTGATCAGACGCACCACATTCTTCAGGAGCATTCCATGTCCATCAATCGTCCCGTCAACATCGGCCTCATCGGCGCAGGCCGCATCGGTTCTTTCCACGCCCAAAGCGTCGCCCGCCGGTTGGTGGATGCCAATCTCGTCGCCATCGCCGACCCGGCACCCGGAGCAGCCGAAAAGCTCGCCGCCGAACTCGGCGCGCCGAACGCCTACACGAGCGTGTCCGAGCTGCTCGCCAATCGCGACATCGACGGCGTTGTCATCGCGACCCCGGCGCGGTTCCACACCAATATCGTCGTCGAAGCCGCCGAAGCCGGAAAGGCGGTGTTCTGCGAAAAGCCGATGGCCTTGACGCTGGAGGATGCCGATCGCGCGATTGCCGCTGCCAGGGCGGGCAAGGTGCCGCTGCAGGTCGGTTTCAACCGCCGCTGGGATCAGGCCTTCGCCGAGGGGCGCGCAGCGATCGATGACGGAAAGATCGGGAGCCCTCAGTTGATCCGGTCACTGACCCGCGACCCCGGTCCGTTTGATGCTGACCCCGCCAAAATTCCGCAGTGGACGATCTTCTACGAAACGCTGATCCACGATTTCGACACGCTGCTTTGGCTAAACCCAGGCGCCAAGCCGGTCGAGGTGACGGCCGTCGCCGATGCGCTGGTCCGGCCGGACTTCGCCGACAAGGGTTTCCATGACACTGCGGTCGTCACGGTCCGATTTGACAATGGATCGATCGCTGTCGCGGAAGCCAATTTCTGCGCCATGTACGGCTACGACATCCGTGGCGAGGTCTTTGGTTCCGGCGGCATGGTGACCATGGGAGACGTGCGTCGTTCCAGCATGACCCTGTTCGACAAGAAAGGCGTGTCGAATGACACCTGGCGGCGCGACACAGATCACTTCGTCCACGGCTACACCGCCCAGCTCGCCGCATTCGTGGAGGCGATCAGGACCGGCGAGGTTACCGGTCCGACTGGCGAGGACGCCCGCAACGCTCTCGCCATCGCGCTCGCCTGCGTCGGCTCGGTTTCGGAGCGCAAGACCGTCAAGCTGATCAACTAATATAAGTTGCCTGGCCGCAAGGGAGTGCCGAAACATGCGCAAGCACATGCGCGCCTTGAATTGTCCGCCTTCGAGTTTTGAGGCGTTGAAGCTGGCGATCGCGTCCCGGCAGGTCATCTTTCCTCTTCGCGTCGAAAATGTCGCGAAGAGGGTTCTCGAAAAACCGGAGCTCATGGCGTTCGAGAGCACGTCTTCGATTGCCGAAGATTGCGGCGTATCCGCGGCGACCGTTGCGCGATTTGTAACGCATATCGGGTTCCGCGACGTTGCGGAGGCGCGCGGCATTTTCCGCGCCGAGCTTTGCCGCCGTTTCGGCTGAAACTTTAAGTAGGAGAGAACAGGTGACAGATTCGACCGAATCGAAGCTTCCGCCGGGCGTTTCGCTGGGCGTAAGCCCACTATCCTGGACGAACGACGTTCTTGAAGACCTGGGCGACAACATCCCGCTCGAGACCTGTCTCGAAGAGGCACGTTCGGCAGGCTACGCGGGTGTGGAACTCGGTCGAAAGTTTCCACGCGATGCCACTGTGCTTGGTCCAATCCTTGAACGTCATGATCTACGTCTAGCGTCGGGTTGGTATTCGGGCTTCCTTGCCGATCGAGACGTCGATCTCGAGCTCAGCCAAGTCCACGCGCACGCTTCCCTGCTCAGAGAAATGGGAGCGAAGGTCATGGTCTACGGTGAATGCGGCCGCATGTATCCCGAAGAGCCACTCGACGCGCCGATGTCGAAACGCTTGACCTTGGCACCGACGGAGATCGTTCCCTACGCCGCCAAACTTACCGCCTTTTCCAGAAGGCTCAAAGACGCCTATGGGCTGACGCTCGCCTACCATCATCACCTGATGATGGTGGCGGAAACCTTCGAGGAAATCAGCGCCATCTTCGACGCCGCAGGCCCGGAGGTGGGACTGCTGTTGGACACGGGCCACGCTCGCGCCGCGGAGTTCGATTTCGTCCGCCTCATCAAGCGTTTCGCTGATCGGATTGTTCACATTCACCTCAAGGACGTGAGAGCTGAGGTCCTGGCGAGGGTTCGGGATGGCGACATGAGCTTCAACGATGGCGTCCGGGCCGGCATGTTTACGGTTCCGGGCGATGGCGACGTGGATTTCGATCCTGTGTTCCAGTTTGTCCGCAAAGGCGGTTACAAGGGTTGGATTGTTGTCGAAGCCGAACAGGACCCGAGTATTGCTCCGCCCAAACCTGCTGTCGGCCGAGCGCATCGCTACCTGTCAGGAAGGCTCTTGCTCCGAAACGAGCGCTGAGGTGAGTTGCAACCGATCCGTCGTCGTGTCTGCCTGATCTCCGTCTCCTACTGACGCAAGGCGGCTTCGCGAATTTCCAATCGGTTGGGTGGCATTTCCCGCACCGACGCTTCGGATGTCTGCTTTTCGAGTTGGCTTCCCTAGCAGCGGAACGTCCGCTGTCGTGAAGAGTTTCGGGCGCCGGCAGGCGTACGAAAGTCCCCGAGGAAGGAACCCGCGGTCCACAGGCGATGGCGATGGCTATGGGGATTTCAGATTTCCGCCAGTGGCGTCGGTGGCGCGAGCGCCGTCAGGAAGGACCAGGTGGATGGGGACAGACGATTTTGTTGTGCCCTTGCGCCGTGTTGTTGGCACGTCGCGCGGCGGGACGCGCCTGCTTCAATGTCGATCATCGGCATAGACTCGTGTGGGTTCGTTGCCTGAGGCTGAGTGCCTGCGGCTGGAGGCCGGATCATTTCATGCCGGGTCATGGGGTGGTCTCCCGGTTCGGTGTGGTTTTGTCCGGCGGTCCACGCGGCTGCCTCCACCGTTCGAACATCTCGATGATAATCATGCGTCCGCCGCAGCATGGGCATGGCGGGCGGAAGTCGTCCGGTTCGTCTGGGGTATCGTCATCAGGTGGCGCGGCGACGTTCAGCAGTTCGCGAGCGAGCGCGAGGCTGGCCTTGCGGGCGGAGCCGGCGAGGAGGCCGTAGTGCCGAATGCGGTGGAAGCCACGCGGCAGGACATGGATGAGGAAGCGGCGGATGAACTCGTCGGTTGCGAGCGTCATCACCTGCTGACGGTCGGCGCTGTGGCGGCGATAGTCCTTGTAGCGGAAGGTGATGCTGTCCTTGTCGAAGCGGATGAGGCGGCTGTTGGAGATCGCGACCCGATGGGTGTAGCGCGACAGATAGGCAAGCACGGCTTGAGGCCCGGCGAAGGGCGCCTTGGCATAAACCACCCAGCGCTTCTTCCGGACGGGGGCCAGGTGCCGCTGAAATGCCCGCCGGTCGGTGAAGTGCGCCATCGATCCGAAGAAGGTAAGCCTGCCGGTATCGTGCAGCCCGAGCAACCGAGTGAGGAACAGCCGGCGGAACAGCTTGCCTAGTACCCGTACCGGGAGCAGGAAGGCCGGGCGCGACGATACCCATCGGCTTCCGTCTGACGCGATGCCGCCACCCGGCACGATCATGTGGACATGCGGATGGTGCGTCATCGCCGATCCCCATGTGTGGAGCACGGCGGTGATGCCGATGCGCGCGCCGAGATGCTTTGGATCCGCCGCGATGGTCAGCATCGTCTCCGATGCCGCCTTGAACAGCAGGTCGTAGACTGCCGCTATGTTCTGGAACCCGATGTGGGCGACCTCGGCGGGCAGCGTGAACACGACGTGGAAGTAGCCGACCGGCAGCAGGTCGGCCTCGCGCTCGGCAAGCCATGTCCGCGCCGCGGCACCCTGACACTTCGGACAGTGCCGGTTGCGGCAGGAGTTATAGGCGATCCGCCACTGGCCGCAGTCCTCGCAAGCCTCGACGTGACCACCGAGGGCCGCGGTGCGACACTGCTCGATCGCCGACATGACCTTGAGTTGGGTGAGGCTCAGGTGTCCTGCATGGTCGGCCCGGTAGGCGGGGCCCGCCGCGCGGAAGATGTCGGCGACCTCGACAGAGGCGCGCACGGCTCAGCCGTCGGGCGATATCTCTCCCCGCTTGAACAGGCCGAGCTTGTCGAGCGGGCTTGTCACCGTTCGCACCGTGCGGGTCGCGACCTTGGTATAGAAAGCGGTGTTGTTCAGCTTGGCGTGCCCGAGCAGGACCTGGATGATCCGGATGTCCGTGCCGTCCTCCAGCAGGTGGGTGGCGAAGCTGTGGCGCAGCGTATGCGGCCCGACCCGCTTGGCGATGTCGGCGGCCTGGGCCGCCTCAACGACGATGCGATAGAGCTGCCGCGTGCTGATCGGCTTCATCGCGTGCTGTCCGGGGAACAGCCAGCCATCGCGGTGCATCACGCCCTGCTGCCGCCCGACCCGCCACCACTGGCGCAGCAATAAGAGCAGGTCTTGCGACAGCATGGCGTTGCGATACCGGCCGCCCTTGCCGCGCTCGACCCTGAGCAGCATGCGCTCACTGTCAATGTCGGCGACCTTCAGCATCGACACTTCGGCGACGCGAAGACCCGCACCATAGGCGACTGACAATGCGGCCTGGTGTTTCAGGCAGGTGGTGGCGTTTAGGAGGCGGGCAACCTCGTCGCGGCTGAGCACTACTGGCAGCGTGCGTGGGTGCGCCAGTCGAACGAGCTTGCGCGCCAGATCGGGACGATCAACCGTATGAGTGAAGAAGAAGCGTAGCGCCGACACGATGCTGTTCATGGTCGGCACGGGAACGCCGTCCTTCTGCTGCTCGATCTGGAACCGGCGCAGGTCGTCGGAGGTCGCTGTGCCTGGTGAGCGCCCAAGGAACGTCGCCAGGCGCCCGATATCGCGGAGATAGTTGCGCTGTGTCTCCCGTGAGAAACGCCGCATGTTCATGTCGTCGATCAGCCTCTGGCGCAGCGGGCTGATGGGTGCATCAAGAACTGAATGGGACATGGTCAGGCTCCTTGTTGAAGAAGCCCGTCATGGTCTGCTCACACCGAACGACGCTCAATGCATGCGCCACGACCGGTTGTTGATCTCTACCTCAACTGCGGGCGCCCTCCCGCGCAGCGGGTTCGTTCCACGGCCCCATAGCAGAAATGATTTCCGCTTCGCGTCCCCATTTCGGTCGTTCACATCGCCCGCTTGAGTTCTTAAAAGCGCGTGCCTCGCGGCGATCCGGCCCGTCGCTATTTGATGAAGACGGCCGGATGCTAGCAGGCAAGCTGGTCGCAAATGCTCGTTAGATCAGTCTAATCGGACCAACCTCTCGTTAGCGTCGAATTCTCTAAAAATTACTCTCCAAAGGAAATGCGGCCGACTTCAATGGCATTCGATGGACGTTGGAACGAACGAGCCTTCACTGCGGTATCTAGGTTCCGAATCCGAGATTCTTCCTTTGTAGATCCTGGGATCGCTCGTTCAACCTCCGCTAGATGCGCTGGCGACACGGCGTCACTATTGCATTGACCGCTATGCCCCTCCCAAAGTTTCTCGGCGATCGGACTTCTGACGGCCGCAGTGATCGCTTTTTTCGCTACGTCGTTTTCGGAAACGACCTTCTCGGCCATGAGTGTCTGAATCGCCTCTCCCAGGACCCGTCCAGATTCATCGAACTCCATATTTCCCACCTGATAAATTCGGTCCGTCTTTGCGTCCATGAGGCAGTGATGTGCGGTGAACAACCAGTCATGGACCATATATGCAGGAGCGTATCCCCATGGGTTGAAGCCGCGGAATGGTTGGACAACCTTGGGGACGGAGCCACCGTCTGTATACATCACGCTGGGCGTGATCGGCATCGAGCCCGACCCTGCTCGTGTGAAGGTCAGCCGGTTGTCAGGATCAGGAACAAATACAAATTTTCCGTCTCCAGAAGAGCGGCCTTCACCAACCCACATGACGATGAGAGTACCGGAAAATTTCCCCGCCGGCAGCTTATCGAAATCGATCGTTGTGCAAGCTGCCAAAACACTGCCAGCGACTAATGTGGTCGCTGACAATCGCAGAGGCCTGAACTTCCTCAACAGAGCCATGATCCAGTTCCAACCGCAAAACTGAGGCCTTGGCCCCTAGAAGACACAGAGACGAGGGTCACTCACGACGCCGTCATCGAGAAAGTGCGTGAGCGAGCGTAGCCTCGTGCACTAGGTGCGGTCCAAGGCCCTCATTCCGCAGTTCGATAGCCCTGAATATCTTCAAGCCCTCGTGACTAAGCCGCCAATCGCGTGACGCTTCGGCCGCTACGCAAAGGTAGTGGGTGTTCCTGCAGACGTTGTTCTTGAACTCGCCCCCTCGGTCGGAAATCATTCGCTGGACCGCTTTCCTAGGACCGAGGGTGAATTTGCCGGTTAGCACGAACATGCGTCGGTCGAAGACAATCTCGTTGTGGTCGGCAAGGGCTCCTTTAAGGACGCCGACGTTCCCGAGGGTAGCAATGCCTGTATCCGTCGCGCTGTCGCCGACCAGATGTGTGATCCAGGCGCAGATGTCGTCAGACTCTTCAGGGGTGATCCTGCCGTCGGCAATCGATCGCCTTGCCGCGTCCCGAAGGTTTAGCACCCGCCGATCCTCCTGAATCCTGGAATAGTCGCCGAGTTTCTGCAGCAGCCTTTCCACTTCTCCAGGCGTTATGCGATTGTCGCACGCGATGCCGGCGCAGAATCCATAGAGCTCGTTGATTTCATCTTTTTCGCTCTCGATGATAAAGTCGCGCGAGCGCATAACAACAATATTCTCGATGATGTCGAAGATCTCATTTGGCTCGTTCTTCCAGATAAGAAGGTCTTCGATTAGTTCATGCGCGTCAGGATCGTGGAGGAGTCTGAGAAAATTCTCGGCTTCGACCCTGAGTGGCTCGAACTCCGATGTCTCAATCTTTTCGCTGGCGAGAATGCCTTTCAAAAAGCCGAGCCAGTAAGCGAGAACCTTTCTGTTGTTTGATCTGGCATGAATACGGCCCAGCTCCAGCCCTTCATGTCCAAGCACCATGTTCCCCGAACGTATTGCGTCGTCCATCTGTTCCCCCTGCAAGATCAGCACGTATACAACCTATCAGCGATTTTTCTTTTGCGCGAGTGGCCATCAACCATTTGAGTAGATCCGCTGGGGCCAATGTTTGACGCTGATAGGGGTCAAGGTTCTACGTTCGAACACAAGCTCAGACGCACAACTCGAATCCAGTTTCTTGCGACACGTTTCGGACGTCCTCTTTGCGCCGTCATCCCTGCCGTCGAAAGTTCGTTAGACAGCCGACAGGTCGCCACGGCATTGGAGATCGGATCGTCACTCGCGGATGAGATGGGCGGCCAGTACATCGTGCTCATGAATTCCGACGAGTTCGAGAAACTCGAGTTCAACAAGGACGTCGATATCGCATCGAAGCTCCTGCCGGTGACTATAGACGACACCAAAGAAGGTGGTCTTTTCGGCTTCAAATTTGGTTGAGATATGTTTGATAACGGGCGATTTTAATTCAGTTTTCCATGCTCAGAGATAGCGCGATCCGAACGCGTTCCTCAACAACCGAACGCGGCTTGTCGGGTCGCATGGCCACGTTCAGGACCTCGAGCCGCGCATTGCAAGCCTCCAGTGCCGTCCACATATGATCGGCAGCACTATGCGACATGCCTCCGGACGTCAGAATTACATCATGTTCCTGCAACGCTTCTTGTATCGCGCCAGGATCGTCTCGCAGATGACCGAGGTCCGTAAACTCGATCCAAGGCAACAACAGCATTCCCGCTGCCATATATCGGTTGGAATCGTAAATATGCCCTGGATGAAGGGCTTCACCGGGATGTTGGAGCTCGGAACCCGTGCTCAGTAGCGCGACCCAGACACGCGGTCGGACGTCGACCTGACAGACCACCAGGGCAGCGACATGGGATCGAGCCCTGCGGAACTGGCGCACCAGTGTATATCTTCACTGCCGTGCCGGGCTGGACCGATGCTTCAACATTCCGTCGCCGGCTGCCATCGTTCTCAAGATCGGCAAGGTCCACGGGCCGGGCTCAGTGAAATCAGGCGATCGCACCGCAAAGCCATCCATCACCGAATGGTCGAAGCGCGGCAGGGCGGACGACGCGCGGACGCCGCGGGACCAAACTCTCCCGTTGGCGTTGTGGAGATCGAGTCGCTCCGACCCAGACAAGGGCAGGGCCGTCGCGACGGTGTTCCGCTTTTCCCCCTGTTGGGGCATGCTCCGCTGCCTGTACGACATCCGACGGATTGTATTCGCCCGCAATTATGTCAGGCCGACAGGGACGGAGATCCGCCGGTGGCCGAGGCATTTCATTAGCCCGCACTGTGAGGTAAAATCGCATTCGGGTGCTGAACTTCAGCGCCCCAGGGCGGTCCCCCACCGGTTGGAGTAACACGTGGGCGATCGCGCGCGATGCGCAAAATCCCTGAACGGATGGGAGAGCAACCGGTGCATATGGAGCACTTGTCTGTCGTGAAGGCAGCAGTCCCATGGCCATGAACGAGACACGCGAACCTACCCGCCGTGATTTTCTCTTTATTGTGACAGGCATGGCGAGTGCTGTGGGTGCCGTGGCATCGACCTGGCCGTTCATCGACCAGATGCGCCCCGACGCCTCGACGCTTGCGCTTGCCTCCATTGAGGTGGACATATCCTCGCTCGGCGAAGGTATGTCACTCACGGTCAAATGGCGCGGCCGCCCGGTATTCATCCGCAACCGTACCCCAAAGGAGATCGAGGCGGCGAACGCGGTCGCAATTGAGGAGCTCAAGGACCCTGTGGCGCGGAACGCCAATCTATCCAACGATCAACCTGCGACCGATCTTGCCCGCTCTGCCGGTGACGGGCGGGAGAACTGGATCGTGATGATCGGTGTCTGTACCCATCTGGGTTGCGTCCCTCTTGGACAGGCCGGTGATTTCGGTGGCTGGTTCTGCCCGTGTCATGGATCGCACTACGATACCGCAGGCCGCATTCGTAAAGGGCCAGCACCGGAGAACCTCGCCATACCGAGCTTTGCCTTCATTTCCGAGGCCGTCGTCCGGATCGGCTAAACTTCGCTCCGGGTTCGACTACGAGATTCACCGACACGCTCGCTCGTGGCTATGGTATGATCTCTCCTTCGCATGAACCAAGGGAGGGGTGAATGCGTGGCGTTGCGTCAGTCCTTGCGCTTGAAATGTTGCTCCTGGCCAGTCCGGCAGCAACGGAGCCAATTGTCTTTCATACGGCTCACTTCGGCGACAACACGGTTGTGAACCTCAGTCTTGTTGCCAATCAAGCCGCGGAACGAGTGGGATACGACTATGACGTGCTTATCTCGCTCTCAGAGACGAACGGGCTGGGCGAAGCGCTCTACAGCGACCCCGGAAAACATCGGGCACTTGTCAGATGCAATCCACCGGCGACCGTCGCAGTCAGGGGGATCGATTATCCCGTACGCATGTCGGGTGCGGCAGGTGACTGGAAGGACGATCTCTGGAGGGCAGTCTGTGAAAGTCCGGTTTCGTAGTCTGAATCTGCCTCGGCTTGGATAAGCCCAGCTTCGCGGCGCAGGTGCCAGGTATCAATCGGGATCCGCCGTCCCGGCAGTGCAACCGAACTCTGCGGTATCCAATGGGCGGGTGGAACTGGCCTTTGCAGCCGGGCCATCAGGGCGGCCGATACGACCAGCGGCGCATCAAGTGATTTGGCCAAGGACTCCAAACGTTGGGCGACGTTGACCGCGTCGCCGATGACCGTCAGCTCGCTGTGGCATCCGCTGTCCAGAACGCCGCCGAAGACCGTGCCATAGTGCAGGCCGATTCCCGCCTTCAGCGCAGGGTAGCCGTTCAGCGTGCTGTGGTTCTTCCAGTCGTTGGGGGCATCGACGAGGTCGAGAGCGCATGCCAAGGCCCGGTCTGCATCGTCTTCGGTGGGCTTGGGTTGGCCGAACACTGCCATGACCCCGTCCCCGATGAACTTGTCGACGGTCCGCCATGTTCGAAGATGGTCCCGGAAACAAGGTGACGGTATTCCGCCAGCACCAGGGCCAGTTCGCGCGCGGGCGCTGTCTCGGCAAAACTCGTAAAATCCCGCAGGTCTACGAACATGATCGCTGCATTGCGGCGTTCAAGATCAAGCGCGGGGCCTCCTTCCTCGAGGTCCCCGACGACGAGTGGCGAGAAGAAGCGCGAAAGGTTGAGACGCCGCTTGTCGGCTCTCAGGGCTTCCTTCCGTGTCCGGTCGTGATCCTTCGCGAGCAGATAGATTGCGAAGGCGGTAAAGCCGAAGCTGACCGTGAGGCCCAGGTCCTGGTTGAAGAAGGACGCGATCAACGAGACTGCATCAGCCGTATGATGTCTGGCGGCTGTGATGGCCAGCATGGTGACCCAGGAAACGAGGACGATGCCGGAGTACACAAGGACGAGCCGACGGTCCAGCTTCAGGCCGACATGGTTGAGCAGGATGAACGCAACCACCAGGCTGGTCGTCGTCAAGTTGTGGTTTTCGGTAACCGGTCCGCCAAGAATGTGCGCATACAGAATGAGGGTGACCAGCAGCGCGTCGAGAACGACAAAGAACGTCTTCAGCCAGGAGAGGCCGGGCAGGAACCGTGCGGTCGCCACGGAAGCGATGCTGATGACGAGATAGCTGACGACGACAAGGAAATGGGTCCTTTCGGCACCGTCCCTGCCGCCCAGCAACAGGTTGGCGAGAAGGATGGCGAAGGCGACGAACCGCAACAGGATTGAACGGATTTCCCGTGCGGTGTCCCAATGGGCGCTAAGTGAAGACGTCATATTTGTCGCTTGAAGAGGCGGGTGGGTTTCGAAGACATACCTGTCGGCCGAGCCCGCTTTTCTCGGTCACCGTGAAGGTGTGTGGGACGCGGCCATTGAAACGGCCGCGTCCCTGACGATATCGGACTACTTGACTTCCGTTACCGTGAGCTTGCCTTCGACGCGCTCGGCGACGAACTCGATGCTCGCGCCCTCCTTGAGCTTCTCGAGCAGGGCATCATCCTTGACGCGGAACACCATGGTCATGGCTGGCATCTCGAGGGACTTCAGTTCCTCGTGGATCAGCGTGACCTTCTTCGCCTTGGCATCGACCTTCTTGACGGTGCCCTTGGTGAATTCGGCAGCGAGTGCGCCGGTGGCGAGGACTCCGGCGAAAGTGGCCGCCGTGGCAAACTTGATGATCGATTTCATTGTCGTGTCTCCTTGATTTGGCTTACTTCTTGGCCACGGTCACGTCGCCGTGCATCCCGGCGTCGTAGTGGCCGGGAACGAGGCAGGCGATCTTGAAGGTGCCATCATTGGTGAACTTCCAGATGATCTCGCCGGACTTTCCGGCGGCCAGTCGGATCGCGTTTGGGTCGTCATGTTCCATCTCCGGGAACTTCTCCATCACGGCCTTGTGCTCCATAACCTTGTCTTCCTGGTCGAGGACGAACTCGTGGTCGAGTTCGCCAGCATTCTTGATGGCGAATACAACCGTCTGGCCTTTGCGGACCTTGAAGGTGTTCGGCGTGAAGATCATCTTGCCGTCGTCCGTCTCCTTCATGGTGACGCGGATGGTCTGCGTGGCCTGCCTCTTCTTGCCGGGTTCGCCGACCGCCATGGCCTCGCCGTGGCCGCCGGCGTGCGAGCCGGAGGCGAGGGCCGGGGAGGCGAGCGCCGCGAGGAACAGTCCGATGATTGCAGTCTTCATGTTTCAATCCTTTGTTTGGTTGGGAGAAGAGATCAGCCGTTCTTTGCTGGTTTCGGCGTGACCTGTGTCTTTGCATCCTTGGCCTTGGTCGTGTCGGGAAGCTCTCCCGTCCATTCCCAAGCCTGCGTACCGGGTGGATTTTCGTACCAGCCGGGATCGGTGTAATCGCCCGCGGAAATACCCTCGCGGACCTTCACCACGGAGAACATGCCGCCCATTTCGATCGGGCCGTGCGGACCCCATCCGGTCATCATTGGGACGGTGTTCTCCGGGATTTCCATTTCCATCTCACCCATGTCGGCCATGCCGGCGGTGCCCATTGGCATGTACTCGGGCTGGATCTTGCGGATCTTCTCGGCGACGGATTTCTTATCGACGCCGATGAAGGTCGGGACGTCATGTCCCATCGCGTTCATGGTGTGGTGCGACTTGTGGCAATGGATCGCCCAGTCGCCGACATACTTGGCGTCGAACTCGTAGGCCCGCATCGCTCCGACCGGGATGTCGATGCTGACCTCCGGCCAGCGCGCTTCCGGCCTTACCCAGCCGCCATCGGTGCACGTCACCTCGAAGTCGTACCCGTGCATGTGGATCGGATGGTTCGTCATGGTGAGGTTGCCCACACGGACGCGGACGCGGTCGTCTTTCGATACGACGAGCGGATCGATCCCCGGAAACACACGGCTGTTCCATGTCCAGAGATTGAAGTCCGTCATCTCCATGACACGTGGGACGTAGGTGCCCGGATCGATGTCGTAGCCGCTCAGCAGGAAGACGAAGTCCCGGTCGACGGGCATGAACTTCGGATCCTTTGGGTGGATCACGAAGAAGCCCATCATGCCCATGGCCATCTGCACCATCTCGTCGGAATGAGGGTGATACATGAAGGTCCCGGACTTCACGAGGTCGAACTCGTAGACGAAGGTCTTGCCCACCGGGATGTGCGTCTGCGAGAGCCCGCCGACGCCGTCCATGCCCGACGGCAGGATCATGCCGTGCCAATGGATCGTCGTGTGCTCCGGCAGCTTGTTGGTGACGAAGATGCGCACGCGGTCGCCTTCGACGGCCTCGATGGTCGGACCCGGCGACTGGCCGTTGTAGCCCCAGAGATGGGCTGTCATGCCTTCCGCCATCTCGCGCTCCACCGGCTCGGCGACAAGGTGGAATTCCTTGACGCCGTTGTTCATCCGGAAGGGCAGGGTCCACCCATTGAGAGTGACGACTGGATTGTAGTCCGGCCCTGTCGAAGGCCGGACCGGTGTTTGGGTTGCCGCTGATTCCATCACCGCGGCCTCGGGCAGGCCCATATTGGATGTCTTCGCCCAGGCTGCTGTCGAAACCATTGCCGCGCTTACGCCCAGTAGTTGTCTTCTATTGAACATGTGGGTGTCCTTTCTCAGTGACCGCCGCCGCCGGATTCAGCGGCTGCTGCGACCTCGGTCTCTCCGCGTCCGACTCCAGCGCCGCCGCCGTAGATGGCAGGGGCAAGGTCGGCTTCGGCGAGCCAGAAGTCGCGCTTTGCATTGACCGCGAGGAGGATTGAATTGATCTTCTCCCGGCTGTCGGCGAGCAGTTCGAACGTGTTGGTGATCATGCCGTTGTAGGTGAGGAGGGATTCCTCCTCGATCTTCGTCCTGAGCGGCACGACGCTGTTTCTGTAGTGCTGGGCGATGTCGTAGTTCGACCGGTATGCCTGATAGGCAGATCGGGCTTCCGAGCGGATGTTCACCGCCTTCTCTGCCAGCAAGTTTGCGGCCCGCATGTAGGCCAGTTCGCCCTTGCGCATCCGGGCCTTTCCGGAATCGAAGATCGGGATGACGAACTCAAGCGCGACGTTCCCGGTGGTGTCGACCTCCTTTTCGCCGTCCTCAAGCTCGCGTTCGGTCTCGAAGCCTGTCAGGATTTCGAGGTCGGTGACGTAGCGTGTCGCTTCAGTGAGCTTGTAGGATTTCGCCGTGGCCTCGAGGTCGAGCTTGGCCATCTGCAGGTCGACGCGCCGCTGGAGCGCCTCCGCCTCGATGAGGTCACGCTTCATCAGGCCCTTCGGAAGCTGTGGCAGGCGGTTCGGAATCTGATACTCGATATCCGAACCCCACAGTCCCATGAGCCGGCTCAGTTCCTCCTTGGCAAGCCGGGCTTCGAGGCGCGCCTTGGCGGACTGCCCTGCGAGTTCGGCGAAGAAGACGTGCTCCCTGGCTTGGCCGCCCTTCGTCAGCGAGCCTGCTTCCCCGAGCTTCTGCGCGAGTTCCGAGGCTGCGTCCGCGGCAGCCTGAGCCTGGTTGAGTTGGGCGACCGTCTCCCATGCGGCAACGGCGTTGATCCAGGCGCGCCGGGTGTCGGCCGCCAGTTGCAGCGTCCGCATAGCGGCGGCGAGCTGCGCCTTCCGGAACTCTGTGTCGGCGATTTCCACGTTCCGCTTGTGGGTGGCAAGCGCCAGGATGTTGGAAGCGATGACGCCTTCGACGGTCTTGAACGCTTCAAGTCCCGGCGTGCCAATTCCGATCAACCCCACTTCGATCGTCGGGTTCACAAGCATGGTGGACTGCCAGGCATCGGCAGCCGAGTCGCCAAGATCGGCATAGGCCGCCTGAAGACCCTTGTTGTTGAGCAGAGCGACCTGGACGGCCGTCTCGACGTCGACGCTTTTCTTTGAGAGCAGGGCCTTCACGCGACCAGACACCGCCTGGGCATCGTGTTGGTTCTGGATCCAGACGGTGTCTTTTCCGGCCGCCTCGACCGTCTTCGCGGAGACGGACGAAAACCCGGCGTTCGTAGCGGAATATTCCGCGGCCGAGACGCACCCGCCGAGGATGAGCGGCAGAGTGAGCACCGCCGCAAGTCTGACCTTGGTAATCGTCATGACGCGTCTCCTTCAGGAGCCTGTGCGTCATTCTGGTTTCGCCACGGTTTGGGATCGACCGGGACGCGGTGCGTGTAGCCCGAAACCGGGCTTTGGTGGCGGACCGGACGAACGTCGACCGGCAGGTCGGCAAGATCGCTTGAAGCAATGACTTCAGGAGGCAACGTGGCAGCGCAACCGCTTGCGAAAAGCGGCCAGGCAACCACCAGAAATATGGGTTTCATGGTGTAATCCGAATAGGAGATGGCAGCGGCGCAGCGGGCAATAACCCACCTACGCACGTTCAGACCCGCAAGGACGGGCGTGTCCTATTCAGATATTAGGGGGTCGATGCAGCGGCACGAGTTCGCCAACGACACGATTGTCGTCGATGAATTCGCGGATGGAAGCCGTCACGACGGGACCGCCCCCCACTTCGGGGGTCGCGATAATCGCAAGACTCACGCAGAAATCTTTGCAGCACTCCTGCTTTGCAATTTTCTGCATGTCACCCGGAGAGGCGCTCTCGTCTCCATGGACGTGGTTGCCGTTTGTCATGTCGTGGTGGTCGTCAGATGGGACGGTCGTGGATGTCGCTATCGACCCATGCATTGCTGCCGAAGCAGCAGGCAATGAGTATCCAGCCAGTGATGCGATGATCACCAAGCGAAACAGAACCAGCATTTTTGCCGATGTGATTCGATACATATCCATACCGGAGGACTACCATCAGTCCGGAAGTTGTCAATTACGCGCTTCATCTAGCCGATGATTCGCGTCGATTATGTGGCGCTGCACAATGAGTGCACCCCGGTCGGCGACATCCAGTCAAGCTTCTAGGGGTTCCAACCATGGCAAGGTCAAGAAGAAATACCACGAGCACCGTGAGAGCCGATCGCACCGACGCCGCGGAATAGGGATCCGTCGTGATGATTGGTCTCACCGCTTACGTGGGACTGTTCGCCGTTGCCTTCGGCGCGGCCACCATCCTGCCGTTTCAATCCGAACCGGTGCTCATCGGTCTGCTCGCCGCGGGAAAATTCTCCGTGCCGGGACTGATCGTCGTCGCAAGCGTGGGCAATGTTCTCGGAGCGGTGTGCAACTGGGTTCTCGGCCGATTCATTGATCGCTTTCAGGGCAGGGCGTGGTTTCCGGTGAAGATATCCTCGCTGGAAAGAGCCGGCGGGTGGTACAGGCGGTACGGCCGGTGGTCATTGCTGTTGTCTTGGATGCCGCTGTTCGGAGATGCGCTGACGGTCATAGCCGGAGTGTTGCGCGAGCCGTTATGGTCCTTCTTGATACTCGTGACAGTCGCAAAGACCGGTCGCTATCTCGTGCTCGCGGCGGCGGCGCTCGGGACAACCTCAGCCCTGGGGTTCTGAGTTTTCAGAACCAGCGCAAGCGGGAACATTCTTCTCAAAGGTGCGTTTGAAGGCGAAAGGAATTGCGCCGCCAATGCCCGTGCTAAAAACAGTTTACCGCTTGGTCCGAATTGCGGCCCTGTGCCTCATGGTGGTGAACCTCCACGGCGTGGCGGCGGCTGGCCAATTCAGCGCAGATCCCAATTGCCCGTCAGTCGCAGAGTCCGGCCATCGCTATCCCATATCCGCGCATCATGCCGGTTGCTGTACCAATTTGCACTGCTGCCCGATTCCTGCGGAGCCGCCATGTGCGGGCTCGCATGCTGCCGCGTCCCGACGCCACTCCTAAACGATCCCATGCCGTTCCTGCTCGTCCGCGCGGTTCATCCGCCGCCGAAGCGCCAGCTCGCCTGAACCGAAACCCATTCTCAAACAAAACAGGAGAGTACGATGAAAACCGTCCTCAATTTCGCCGTCGCCGCAGTAGCCTTGCCGACGATCCTTCTGTCGGCAACCACGGTCGCGTCGGCTCAGATGCCGATGCCGGACGCCTGCAAGTGGGAGATGTCCGCCGGCGGCGACATGAAAACGCCGGAAATGCCGATGGGGCAAATGGCCGAGCACCAGAAGGCGATGATGGAGGGCATGCAGCAGATGCATCCCGCCATGATGCATGGGATGATGGCCAAAGACCCTGACGTCTCCTTCGTCTGCGGAATGATCGCCCATCACATGGGTGCGATCAGCATGTCGGAGGTCGAACTGAAATATGGTGACGACCAGCAAGCCAAGGCCATGGCTGACAAGATCATCGACGC
This sequence comes from Pararhizobium sp. LjRoot235, assembly GCF_964254145.1. NCBI lineage: Bacteria > Pseudomonadati > Pseudomonadota > Alphaproteobacteria > Hyphomicrobiales > Rhizobiaceae > Pararhizobium > Pararhizobium sp. LjRoot235. The sequence continues at coordinate 2,365,986 of NZ_CAXUSP020000001.1, forward strand.
GCAGAAAAAAGAGATCGAGGAGATGACCACCTGGGTCAACGAACACGCCAAGTAACCCTCAATTCCCGCGAAAGGACGAAGATCATGCATCATCATCAATCACCGGAGATGAAAACCTGCATCGACAACTGCCTGGCCTGCTACCGGGAATGTCTGTCGACGGCGATGAACCATTGCCTGGAATTGGGCGGCAAGCATACCGAGCCGCAGCATTTCAAACTTATGATGGCCTGCGCTGAAATCTGCCGAACCTCGGCTCATTTCATGCTCATCGGTTCGGAGCATCACAAGCACGTCTGCCGTGAGTGCGCCGAAATCTGCGCTGAGTGCGCCGGCGACTGCGAGCGGATCGGCGACATGCAGAGCTGTGTCGACGCCTGCCGCCGATGCGCGGAGAGCTGCCGGGAGATGGCTGCTTAGATAAGTCCGACCATCCAGGAGTGACGGCAGACAAGTGCTGGTCCGCTACAATTGTCGTCACTCCTGAACTTCGCCAGCCATCTGGAGTTGGCGCGGGAGGGAGGCTGCTCCGGCTAAACTGCTTCGGCGAAACCCCGAAACCTTCGGACAGCGTCGTTGGCCATGCGGTCGACGCACCAACGGGCATAGGTCGGCGCAAACAGCGGGCCGAGGAGCTTGCCCGCGAGCGTGCCCGGATAGTCGTAGTCGATGTACACGCGCAGCCGCGAAGCCTGGCCAGAGGCATTGATCTCGAATCCCATCCGGTAGGCACCGACCAGGTTCGGATGCCCCCGTGTCTCCCATGCCTTTCCGCGGGGTGGCTGCCGCTCAGTGACTACTTCCTCGACGGAAAGCACGAGAGCGAGCATTTTGCCTTGCATCCTGATGACGGAACCCACGGCGCGGCCGCGGGCGTCGTCGAATCCCTATGTCATCCGTCCGCCGAGCATCATCATCGAAGGCTTCTGCATGTGCGACCCGAGACTGGCCTGGTCGTCGATGTAGTCAAAGAGCACCTCGGCGGACGTCCCGACGTCGGCAAGGGCTTGCGCCGCGTGAGCGTGGTTCATCCGAGATTGTCCGTCTTCGTCCGATCATGATCGCCCTGGCGATGGCCGTGATGGAAGAGATGTATCAACGGGCAGGCGAGCAGCAGCAGGTAGGGTGCGAGACCCAGTGCTGCTCCCCGAGCACGAAGAAGACTGCAATCACCGCGAAGGAGGCCATGAGCAATGTCCATTTGGGTTCCCATTCATATCCGAGCACTCCTCAACCTGAGAGCATTCCCGATCACGCTGACGGAGGAGAGCGCCATGGCCGCGGCAGCGATGATGGGCGAAAGCAGCAGCCCGAAGGCTGGGTACAGCACGCCTGCGGCGACAGGAACTCCCGCAGCGTTGTAGATGAATGCGAAGAACAGGTTCTGCCGGATGTTCTTCATCGTCGCATGGCTTAGCTGCCGTGCCCGTGCGATTCCCTGGAGGTCGCCCTTGAGCAGGGTCACGCCTGCGCTCTCGATGGCCACGTCCGTTCCGGTGCCCATGGCGATGCCGACATCGGCGGCGGCGAGAGCGGGAGCATCGTTGACGCCATCTCCGGCCATCGCGACGATCCGGCCTTCGCTGCGCAACCGAGCGACGATTTCACTCTTGTGATCCGGGAGCACCTCCGCCTCGACCTCGTTGATGCCGAGCTTTCGCGCGACGGCATTGGCGGTGGTCCTGTTGTCCCCGGTCAGCATGACCACCCGCACGCCTTCGTTCAGCAATGTCTTTACGGCGTCCGGGGTCGTCGCCTTGATCGGGTCCGAAATCGCGAACAGGCCGCTGACGCGACTGTCGACAGCCACGAAGATGACGGTCGCTCCTTCGCCACGCAGAGCCTCTGCCTCCTTTGCCAAGGCCGACACATCGACCTTGAACTCTTCCATGATCCGGTGGCTGCCGATGATGAGCTTGCGCCCGTCGACCGAACCCGTGACCCCCTTGCCGACCGGGCTGTCGAAGTCTTCCGCATTGCCGAGTGACAGGCCGCGTTCGGTCGCGGCGTCGACGATGGCGGCCGCGAGCGGGTGTTCGCTGGCACGTTCCAGGGTGGCTGCCAATCGAAGCAGCTCGTTCTCGGTCATTCCCTCTGCCGTGGCTATCGACGTCACCTTGGGCTTGCCTTCGGTCAGCGTCCCGGTCTTGTCGACCACCAGCGTGTCGACCTTCTCGAAGCGCTCCAGGGCCTCGGCGTTCTTGATCAGCACGCCGAGCCGCGCGCCGCGCCCGACCCCCACCATGATCGACATCGGGGTGGCGAGACCGAGAGCGCAGGGGCAGGCGATAATGAGGACAGCGACAGCGGACACGAGACCGTGGGTGAAGCGCGGTTCCGGGCCCACCCACATCCAGACGGCGAAGGCGATTATGGCGATCGCGATGACCGCGGGAACGAACCAGCCGGAAACCTCGTCGGCCAGGCGCTGGATCGGAGCGCGCGAGCGCTGGGCATCCGCCACCATCTGCACGATCCGCGACAGCATGGTGTCGCGCCCCACCTTGCCAGCCTCCATGATGAAGCCGCCCGTCTTGTTCATCGTGCCGCCGATGAGGTTTGCGCCGACCTCCTTGGTGACGGGCATGGATTCTCCGGTGATCATCGATTCGTCGACCGAACTGCGGCCTTCGACGAGCGAGCCGTCGACAGGAACCTTTTCGCCCGGCCGCACGCGCAGCCGGTCGCCGACGGCGACGGCCTCGAGCGGCACGTCCTCGTCGGTGCCGTCGTCCCGGATGCGCCGGGCCGTCTTCGGCGCAAGATCGAGCAACGCCCGTATCGCGCCGCCCGTCTGCTCGCGAGCACGCAGCTCCAGAACCTGGCCGAGCAGGACGAGCACGGTGATCACGGCGGCGGCCTCGAAGTAGATCGGGACCGCCCCGTCGGCGGATCGGAAGGTGGCGGGGAACAGTCCGGGCGCAACGGTCGCCACGACGCTGTAGACCCAGGCCACGCCCGTGCCCATGGCGATCAGGGTGAACATGTTGAGGTGCCGCGTGACTATTGAACGCCATGCGCGTTCGAAGAAGGGCGCACCTGCCCACAGGACCACGGGCGTTGCGAAGACGAGCTGAAGCCAGTTTGATGTCTGGGCGTCGAGCAGCATATGCAGATCGACGAGATGGCCGCCCATCTCCAATGCCAGCACCGGTATTGTGAGGACCAGCCCGATCCAGAACCTCCGCCGCATGTCGATCAACTCGGGGCTTGGCCCGGTTTCGGCAGTCACCACTTCCGGCTCGAGCACCATACCGCAGATCGGGCAGTTTCCAGGGCCGAGCTGCCTTACCTGGGGATGCATCGGGCAAGTGTAGATCACGCCTTCGGTCTGATCGACGACAGCGCGCTTTTCTTGAGCGGCGTAAGCCTCGCCATGCGAGGCATGCCTATCATGGTGATGATGGTGGTGATGATGACCACCAGGGTGTTTCTTCTCTTCCATCGGAATCTGCCTCCGTGAGAGCCGGTCTCTTATCCGGGAACTAGCGCTCGCCGTGCCAACTGCGAGAGAGCAAGAAGGTGCAGCAATAGGCGAAGCGGCGCGACGACGACATGGTCGCCATTCGGATCACAGGCGACCGACGATCATCCGCAGGAGCGGAAGATGCAATTCATACCGGTGATCGGGGAGGGCCAAGGGCGGGTGGATGGATAAGGCCGGATATCGATGGGGGCGGCTCGAATGTTTGCCGTGCATTGAAATCCCGCCCCAGTTCGAAGAGGACGGACGTCGGAAGCACGATGTGGCACCAGTTGCACAGGCCCGCGCAGCAAGCCTTCTGGTGGTCGATGCCGTCATCGCCCGGACGATCCAGCGCCTGCGAGGCTGTACGTTCGATTTCTCCAGCATGGGTGTCGCATCTTGCGCTGCCCGCCTCGGCCATAGGGACGGAGAGGAACATAATTGCGACTAAAACGGCCAGCAATCCTGTCGCACATCTTCGAACGGTCTGTTTTGCGGCGATCATGTGCTCGAACCTTCATCCAGTATTCAAGCACACTGTCATACCGTTGCAAGAGTTGCGTTGACATCGATCAAGATGGGACGGGGCGGTTGTACGCCCTCCGGGGGTGTGGAGACAAGCATGCGGTTGAATGCGGACGTTGCAAGGCTGACGGCTCTCACGCTCTCGATAGCCGCCTTTGCCACGCCGATCCTTGTGGCGGCAGCGCAATCGGTGCCGCCCAACGTTGTGCAGCGGCAGCAGGACATGAAGGCGATGGCAGAAGCAGCCAAGAGCATCAACGCGATGTTCAAGGGCTCGTCACCCTATGATGCAAAGAGATTCAAGGGAGCGGCGGAAACCATCCGGTCCAACTCGGGCGTCGCACTTTCGTCTTTGTTCGACGGTTCTGCTACAGGGCCGGGGTCGAAAGCCAGCGCGAGCATCGAGACGGAGCGCCAGCAATTCGATGGGCTGGCCTTGGACCTTGCTGCCTATGCAGTCGCGCTATCTTCCGCCGCCGACCAGAACCCGGAAACGCTCGGTCCCCGGATGCGGATGCAAGCGGGAGACGCCGCCTTCGGAGGAGGGCCTTTGGCTAAGAAGGTCGATCCAGCAGGAGACGCGGCTTCGATGCCCGCCGAGCATGCCTTTCATCTAATGCTGCAGACTTGCACTTCGTGCCATGCCAAGTTTCGGGTCGAAAACAAATAGCGGTCCCTCGATCCAGCCCAACTAGAGCCAGATGCATCTGCATGTCTGAAGCTGCTCATGACAAGGCGCTGAGGGGGATTCTACTTACCGAAGATTTTCCAAAGATCAGATGCAGAACAGTCGCTTTGATCGCGGGATTTTTGCGGCATTTCAGAATTTACGAAAAATTTAGATTAATTTTATCTATCTGAATCTGCTCGTTTCGATCTGAAAAAAGAAAGCTAAGGTTGCACCAGCACGTTCCCAAGCGTGTCCCAATCTTCTCAGAGACAGCCACGGATCGTCACCATGAATACTATTGTCCATTCAGATTCTGCGTATTTCCCATCAGCACGAAGTCTCTCGTCTCAAACGACAGAGAAGGCACAATCAAGGGCGGTTGGCCCCGATGTCCTCCGATCATTGGCGATCCTGCTTGTTATGCTCGTGCACCTGCCAGTCGAGGCGACACCATCCCTGCTGGTCGGCGTTCGTACCTACGCATGGCTAGGGGTCGACATTTTCTTTGTTCTGAGCGGGTTTCTGATCGGAACCCAACTCTTCAACGAAGTCTCGCGAACGGGAAGCGTGGGCCTGAAATCCTTCTATCTCCGCCGTGCCTTTCGCATTTTTCCCGCGTTTTTTGTTGTTCTCGGCCTCTATGCAATCTTTCCCGTGCTTCGAGACGCTCCGACGATGCAACCGGTCTGGAGCTTCGCGACCTTCACCGTGAACTTCGACTTCGATCCGCGTGTGGGCCGCGCCTTTACTCAGGCATGGTCGCTGTGCGTCGAGGAGCATTTCTATTTGGTCCTGCCGCTACTCGTATTGCTCTTGCATCGTCGGATTAGCGTGGGTTGGATGCTCCTAATCACTGCGGCGATGGTGATCGCGGGAATGATCCTTCGATACGCGATTTGGGAAAGCCAAGTCGGCGTTCTTGTCGATGCCGACCAGCTAAGAGATGCCTTCGCCGTCTACCTCAGGGACGTATATTATCCGACATACACCCGCCTAGATGGTCTGATGTTCGGTGTGATCCTTGCTGCGGCGAGATTTTTCAAACCGGAACTTTGCAAGCGTTACGCGCCTCCCCGTGTTGCCGTGCCGGTAGGTGTTGCCCTCGTCGTGGCCGCACTTGTGCTGTTCTCGGTTCGCGGACCACTTGCGGGAGCAAACCTCTTTCTTGTCTTCCAGGCACAGCCGGGTACGGTGGCCGGATTCCCGCTCATTTCAATCGGTATCGCTCTCATTCTTGGCGCGATGCTCGACCTCGAACAGGTTTTAAGACGGTGGCCGGTTCCGGGTGCCGCGATCGTCGCCACCTTGTCGTACAGCCTGTATTTGACCCACAAGTCGGTCTTCCATGTCGACAGGCTTGTCTTCGGAGAAGAGAACCTTCAGGGCGGCTTCGGCTTCGTTGTCTATCTGGCGACCAGCTTCGCGGCAGCAACCGTGCTCTGGTTTTGCGTGGAGAGGACCTTCCTCCTTCTTCGGGATCGTGTTCTCTCTCCGAGCAAATGACCTGGACTTGCCAGCTTCCAGCATAACTCGAAGCTGGCAAGATCTGCTACTGGCGATGCAACCTCCGCCACCCGTATCGCGTCAACCCGCGTGGCTTGTACACCGACAGCGTCGTCGTCACGAGAAGCACGACGAGGCCGCCAGTGGCATGCACGACAAGCGAGCATCTCAGACCGGGAATATCGGTGCTGGAGAATGCTGGATCAGCCGCCAGGGCGGCGATGTGGGCTATCACGCTCATCTGGAGCATCAGCACGAGCGCGGTGAAGATGGTCAGCAGAAGCTTCGCCAGGACCCAGTAGTGCCTGAACAGTCCCCATGTCGTGCCGAGCGACTGGACGAGTCCCGTTGCCAATGAGGCGAAAACCAGAGGCACTATGACCGAACGCGCGACCAGCTCCATGGCGACATAGGCACTCCGCATCACCCGATCATCCTCAGCGGAGAGTCCCGCAACGGCAAGCGCCAGGAATCCTGAGACCGCACCAAGCGATCCCACCGACGAAACGATGTGCGCGATCAGTGTAAACTTGCGGAGACGGGGCATCATCATCATCATCATCATCATGGGCGGTCACTGGTGTCAGATATCTTGCTTCCCGTGTCAGCGAGCGACAGGTGGCGGGACGGTCCGTGGGGACCGCCGATGCCGGACACGGCCACGATGACGGCCAGCAATATTATCAGGCAGAGAATGATCCCGGATATCTTCACCCAGCGTGGCATGCCGGGGTATGGGGGCTGGTCAGCCATCTTCGTCCGCTCCGTCCTGTGCTTCGTCGATTGCTTGCCTTCACATCCACGACCAGTAAAATAGACACGGTGTCTGATAACAGATGCGATGTTCACTCATGTCAACAGGCCCGCAGGATGGAACGGCTAATCCTGGACGCTGCCTCCGATTTGTCCGGAAATAGTCATGAAAACAACCGAGCATATGATCGACCGCCGCGTCGCCCGCACCAGAAGATCGCTGCACCAGGCCCTGATCTCATTGATCCTGGCAAAGGGCTACGATCCGATAACCGTCGAGGAAATCTGCGAAGCGGCAAACGTCGGTCGGTCGACCTTCTACCTTCACTATACGAGCAAGGATGATTTGAAGCGGAGCGGCCTCGACAGCTTGCGCAGGCATCTCGACGCCACGGCTCGCGCGGCGCAGAGTGAACGGGGGAGCCGGAGGTTCGGCTTTAGCCTGGCCATGTTCGAACATGCACGGGAACATGTCGATCTCTACCGGGCGTTGGCGGGCAGCCGTGGAGGTGCGGTTGCGCTCGGCACCATCCGTCAGATACTTTCCGATCTGGTGCGCGACGAACTGGCCGCCGACGGCGACCGGGGTTCTCCGGACGCCATCCCGCGCGAACTTGTCGCGCAATACGTCGTGGGCGCCTACATGGCCGTGCTGACGTGGTGGTTGGATGGGGGCACCAAGCTGCCACCCGACCGGATCGATGCGATCTTTCGCCGCCTGGCGACCGAGGGCGCGATGGCGAAGGACTCTTGAAAAGCTAGACCGCCAAGCGCTCATTTCAAGGCGGCGATGAGCGAGAACGCAAGAATCCCGACGACGACGACTAGGGCGGCAACAAGGAGCATGCGTCTCACTCCACTGATGGCGGAGGCAGGAATTCGTCTGCGCCGCCGCGGCGGGGATTTGAAGCCGAGCGATGGATTGTCCCTAACGAGCTTCTTTCTTCCAGTCATGGTCGCCACCTCGATGCAGCAACGGAGCATCGTAGGTTGAAATTTCAGCACACCTTTTTTTCGACAACTCCTTCTGCGATGGCTATCGTGCGCCATCGAGGATATCGCAACCTGCTTCCCGGATAAACCACTCTCCATGCCTCGCCTGAAACCCGTTACTCCGTAGTTGCTGCTGACGGTGGGCGCGCATGCGACGTTCGGCATCCTGCGCAAGCCGGATGCAACGAAGGACGCAGCCGAGCATGCATTCCACCTGATGCTGCAGACGTGCGCGGCCTGTCATGCCAAATTCCGGAAGCCCTAGACGACGTTAGAGAGGCCGAACTTCGACGGCACCCCGAACCCGTCCCCTAGGCTTTCAGCAAATCCTTCGATGATTGGGCATTCCGGGCGGTCATCGCCATGACAGTGGCTGGCGAGATGCTTCAGCGTCTTCGTCATGGCCGCGATTGCCGCCGCCTTCCGCTCGAGTTCGGCGATGTGTTCGAGGGCGATCGCCTTGACGTCGGAGCTCGCCCTCGAACGGTCCCGCCAGAGCGCCAGCAGGGCCTTCATCTGCTCGACCGAGAATCCGAGGTCGCGGGCGCGGCGGATGAAGCGCAGCGTGTGGACGTCGTTGTCGGCGTAGGTCCGGTAGCTAGACTGGTTGCGGTGGGCGGGCGTGATCAGCTTGATCTGCTCGTAGTAGCGGATCATCTTCGTCGAGACGCCGGATGCTTTCGAGGCTTCACCGATGTTCATTTCCATTCTCCTTGAATGCAGCCTGAGGCCGCCGCACGGACGCCCCCGGTTTTCAGTTCGTCTTGAAGCGCCGTAGACGCAGCGCGTTGGCCAGCACGAATACGCTCGACAGGCCCATTGCGCCCGCCGCGAGGATGGGTGACAGCAGCGTGCCGTTCAACGGGTAGAGTACGCCCGCAGCGACGGGGACCAGGCTGACGTTGTAGGCGAAGGCCCAGAACAGGTTCTGCCGGATGTTGCGGATCGTTGCCTTGCTGATGGCAATCGCCCGCGGCACGCCGTTGAGATCACCCGACATCAGCACGACGTCGGCGCTCTCGATGGCGATGTCGGTTCCGGTTCCGACCGCAAGACCGATGTCGGCTTCCGACAGAGCGGGCGCGTCGTTGATGCCGTCGCCGATGAACGCCACCTTGCGTCCGCCCTCGCGCAGCTTCCCGACGGCTTTGACCTTTCCGTCGGGCAGGACTTCGGCGACCACTTCATCGATGCCGAGCTCTCGGGCGATCGCGTGCGCCGTGCGGCCATTGTCGCCCGTGATCATCGCCACCTTGAGGCCGAGCGCATGCAGCGCTTTGATCGCTTCCGGCGTCGTCTCCTTTACCGGATCGGAGATGGCGATAATGGCGGCGAGCCTGCCGTCGATCGCGGCATAGAGCGGCGACTTGCCCGCGTCGCCCAGTGCCGTGGCTTCCTCCGCGAACGATGCCAGCTTGATGCCGTTCTTCGCCAGGGACCGGTCAGCGCCGACAAGCACCTCGTGACCGTCGACCGTGCCGCTGACGCCATATCCCGGAGCTGCGTCGAAGCCGGCGACGTCCGCCAGTGCCAACCCCTCGGTCCTGGCCGCAGCCACGATGGCCTCCGCGATCGGATGCTCGGATCGCGCCTCGAGACTGGCGATCAGCCGTAGAACCTCGGTGCGGTCAAAACCTTCCGCGGTGACGAGGTCGGTCAGTTCAGGCTTGCCCTTGGTGAGCGTGCCCGTCTTGTCCAGTGCGACGACGTCGACATCGCGGAGTGTCTGCAGGGCCTCGCCCTTGCGGAAGAGGATACCCAGTTCCGCGGCTCGGCCCGTGCCGACCATGATGGAGGTCGGGGTCGCAAGGCCCATGGCGCACGGGCAGGCTATGATCAGCACCGCGACGGCGTTGACCAGCGCGAAGGTGAGGGCAGGCGAGGGACCGAGAACAAGCCATGCCACGAAGGTGAGGGTGGCTGCCGCGATCACGGCGGGAACGAACCATCCCGTGACGCGGTCAACCAGCGCCTGGATCGGCAGCTTCGAACCCTGCGCCGCTTCGACCATTTTGATGATCTGGGCAAGCAGGGTGTCCGATCCGATCTTCGTCGCTTCGAACGTGAAGGACCCGGTCTTGTTGATCGTGCCGCCGACGACCTCGGACCCTGCGGATTTCTTCACCGGAACGGGTTCGCCCGTGATCATGGATTCGTCGACATAGGATAAACCGTCGACGACGCGGCCGTCGACGGGAACCTTCTCTCCGGGTCGGATGCGGACGATATCGCGGAGGGCGACGTCGCCAATCTCGATCTCCACGAACTCTCCGTCGCGCTTCACATATGCGGTCTTCGCCTGCAGGCCGATCAGGTGCTTGATCGCCTGGCTAGTTTTTCCCTTGGCGCGCGCTTCAAGATAGCGGCCGAGCAGGATCAGCGTAACGATGATGGCTGCCGCCTCGTAGTAGACGTTCACTGTTCCCGACGGCAAAACGCCCGGCAGGAAGGTCGCCACCACCGAATAGCCCCAGGCGGCCGAGGTGCCGAGCGCGACCAGCGAATTCATGTCCGGCGTCCCGCGCAGCAGATTGGGCACACCTTTGCTGAAGAAGCGCAGGCCGGGGCCGAACAGGACGAGCGTCGCCAGGACGAACTGGATGACCAGATTGTTCTGCATGCCGATGTTGACCATGATCCAGTCATGGATGGCCGGGATGAAATGCGACCCCATTTCCAGAACGAACAGCGGAAGCGTCAGGGCAGCCGAAAGCCCCAATGACAGCTTCAAACGGCTGGTCTCGCGGCTCCGTCGGTCCTCGCTGTCGTTCGCGGAAGTGTCCGGCGTCACTTTAGCAACATCGTATCCCGCGGCACGAACGGCACCTTCCAAAGCGGAGGCAGTCGTGCCGGCGACGATGCGGACTGTCGCCTTCTCCGTGGCGAGGTTGACGGTGGCTTGCCTCACGCCAGGAACGGCCTTCAGAGCTTTTTCCACACGGGAGACGCACGACGCGCAGGTCATGCCTTCGATGCCCAGCTCACGGGTCTCGGTCTTCGCTTCGTAGCCCGCATTCTCGATGGCCTGGAGAACGGCGTCCGTCGGAACGGGTGCGTTGTATGTGACAGTGGCCCGTTCGGTCGCCAGGTTCACCGTGGCTGAGGCAACGCCCGGAACAGCGGCGATGGCCTTCTCGACCCGGACGACGCATGATGCGCAGCTCATGCCTTCGATCCCGAAATCGGTCGGAACGGGCAGCGTCTCGGATGGGGCTATCGTGGTCATGGCAGTCATTGGGACGATTCCTCTGTTAACTGCTCCTATAGGTAATCCTTCCAATGATGGAAAGGTCAAGGGCTGTTTTTGAAAGAACCCGTTCCTTTGTCGACCCGCTCGTTTCTTCGGGCGAATTCACGATACAGCGCTTCGGCCGACACGCCGATCTCGTCTGCCAGTTGCCGCCATGCTCCCTTGGATGGGAGCGCGCCATCGTTCCATGCGATCCAGGCATCAAGCCTTGCCCTGACTGTTTGGAGCGACATGATCTCCGCCCGTTTCCGGGTGGCTTGCAGTTCTCGGGCGAGATAGCCGGACCATAGGTTGACGAAAATCAAATCTGATTCGAGCAGCCTTATGACGTCTCCGACAGGCACGACCGATACGGTCGCCGCCGATACCGCGATTGCGTCGCAGTGGTAGCAGTCAGAATAGACCGATGCCTCGGCAAGAATCTTACCCGGCATGGCGCGCTGGAGCACGGCCGCGGCCCCATCCGACTGATGACGCACAAGATGGATCGTCCCCGATCTCACGATGTACAGAACGTGGACCGGGTCACCCTGTTGAAAGAGGATCGAGTTCGCACCGAGCCTCTTCGAGGCGGGAGAGATCGAGAGCAATCGGGAAATGAGATCGGACATGATCTCTATCATGTCACGAGACGTCGCCATGGCTCAAGGTCGCGCGGAATTCCAACGGAGGCCACGCTATGAAACTGCTTGTTTTGCTTGCCTTGATTTTGCTCCTTCCGGCAACTGCAGGCGCGCAGCAAGCCCATCATGAGCACAAGTCGGCCTATGCCGGCGAGGAGGCGCGCTCGATCAAGAGCCTGTCGGAAGACGACATATCCGAACTGCGCCGCGGTGGCGGCTGGGGGCTCGCGAAGGCGGCCGAACTCAACGGAATGCCCGGACCGTCCCATGTCCTTAAAATGGCGGACGAGCTGAATCTCAGCCCGAATCAGCAGCGACGGGTGCGTACGGTGTTCGAAGCCATGCAGCACGATGCGGCGGCTGAAGGCGCGCGCTACGTTTCTCTCGAGGAGGGACTGGAGACCCGGTTCCGGGATCGGGCGGTTTCTGATGCGACACTGAAGGGCCTTCTGGCGTCGATAGAACAAAGCCGCGCCAGGCTGCGGTATATCCACCTCTCTGCTCACCTGAGCCTGCTCGACGTGCTGACGGAAACGCAGATCGAAAACTACAACAAGACGAGAGGATACAAGACTCCCAGATAGCAGGCCGCCCCCGCACTTGAACGCGGAGGCGGCGAGGAGTCATCGCTTGGTGTAGGACACCGGATAACCGGCACGCTCGATCGCCTGGCCGATGACGGCAGGATCGAGCGTCGTCTCGACGGTTGCCTTCTTCGAGACGAGGTCGACGGTTGCTACCGAGGCGGGATCGGCGGCCTTGATCGCCTTCTCGACGGTTCCTTTGCAGTGGCCGCAGGTCATGTTTGGGATGTCAAACTCATACATCTGTTGGCTCCTTTCGATGTTGTGGCCTCAATGTGGGGCTTCCAACGATGGGAGGGTCAAGAGGGTAAGTTTCCCGCGGGACAAGATGCAATCTCTTTCAGGATTTTGGTACACGTGAAGCGAAAACAATGACTTGTTGACAGAAGCTCGTCAGGAGAGTGAACGTTTTCCTAGAATTATTCTTACGATACAACGCGGCAGCACATTTTCGTGAGGCCTCTTCCAAGATCGCCTGCTCCATGCCAGAGTAAACAAATGAGGTTCATGAAGGTCATCCATCGACTGCTGTTCGTAACCGCCATGCTCGGGATCGTCGCCGGTCCCATGAGCATCGGTGCGGCTGATAGCGTGATGGCGTCTTCGGGACCTGCTGCACTGGACAAGATGTCTGGCATGGACATGTCCGGGGATATGCCCTGCTGCCCCGATGAAATGTCGACCAAGCCTGACTGCGGCAGCAAGTCCTGCCCTCTGGCACTGGTGTGCACGACGGTGATCGTCGGCCAGGTGGCTAACCCGCATTCCTGGTCGTTGAATCTCGGCTGGGTCGCCCATCGGTTCCTCGTTCCCCCACATGCGGAGCTTGCCTCCTCACTGGTCGATCCGCCAGTGCGTCCTCCAAGAGTCTGATCTCACGTCATTGAAGCACGTAGTCTTTCGGCAAGGCCGCACTGTTGCGCCCGAACCGGACTGAGGACGATCCATATTGACTGAGGACGCGGTTGCGACCCCGTCCGGATGAGATATCAAATCATGAGCAAAAACTTCTTCGGCGCGAGGACTGCGTTCCTCGCTGGTGCAATACTGTTCAGCACCGCCACCGCTTCCTTTGCCGGGGCGAAAGACTACGAATTCCAGGCCGTCCAGACCAACATCAAGCAGGGGCCGGGCACTGTCGTCTCCGTGCGCCTGGTCGACAAGCGGACGGGTAGGGCTGTTCCCGACGCCGTCATCTTCACCACCCGCATGGACATGGCTCCCGAGGGCATGGAGACGATGACCACGCCGGTAGAGGCGTCGGCCTCCACCGAAGCTGGCGTCTACGCCTTCACGACGAACCTCTCCATGGAGGGCGGATGGCGGTTCCAGATTGCCGCCAAGGTCCAGGGCGAACCTGAGACCGTCCAGGATGAACTTGTCCTGAAGGCAGTACCGTGAACACGTCGTCGCGCCTGATTGCCACGCTCTCCCTCGCCGCGATTGCCGGCGGAGGAGGCTACTGGGCTGGGAAGAACGATATCGGCTCACAGTTGCAACAACGGCTTGCGATCCGGATGGCCGAGGCGGAGCCAAAACCGCAGCCGACGGGGAGGGTCGTCTATTACAGCCACCCGGACGGCCTGGCCGCGTATTCCGGCACACCGAAGAACACGGACGACGGGCGGCCATTCGTGGCCGTCCATGAAAGCGAGGATGTCAGCTTCAGCGCGACCGGAGCCGCGGCCCCTGCGGCTGAAACTGCGTCCGCGGCGGCCGAGCGCAAGGTCCTGTACTACCGGAACCCGATGGGTCTTCCGGACACCTCGAAGGTGCCGAAGAAGGATTCCATGGGTATGGACTACCTTCCGGTCTACGACGGTGAGGAGGCTGAAGCCTCGACCGTCAAGGTGTCGCTCGGCAAGCTACAGCGGACTGGCGTCAAGACCGCGGTCGCGGACTTGGCGACGGTCAGCCGCAAGATCCGCGTGCCTGGAACGGTGACGCTCGATGAGCGTATGGTCAGCATCGTCTCGATGCGTGCGGACGCCTTTGTGGAAGATGTCGCCGATGTCACGACCGGTGACCGGATCACCAAGGGAGAAGACCTCTTCCACTTCTATTCGAAGGAGATCGCAACGGCCGGGGCCGAATACGCGACCGAGATGCGCAACGGCGGCAAGCCGGGTCCCGATACGGGGTCGGCTCTGCGGCTGAAGAATCTGGGCGTGCCGACGGCGACGATCACCAGCATCGCGGCCGAGCGGAAGGTGCCCCGGAGCATCGCCTACACGTCGCCGCGCGACGGCGTCGTGCTGGAGCGCATGGCGGTGAGCGGCATGATGGCCGAGGCGGGAGATATCCTGTTCCGCATCGCCGACGTGTCAAAGGTCTGGGTGATCGCCGACGTTCCTGAGTACGAACTGGGCTCCGTCCGCAAGGGCGCGGTCGTCTCCGTGATCGTCCGCAATCTGCCGGGCACGACGTTCAAGGGAAAGGTCGATCTGATCTATCCCGAGGTTGAGATGCAGACCCGCACAACGAAGGTCCGGATCGAGTTGCCCAATCCGGACGGGCGACTGATGTCCAACATGTATGCCGAGGTTGAGATCGAGGCCGGAGCCGGAAGCGCGGTGGTCGCCGTTCCCAATAGTTCGGTCATCGATACGGGCGACCGCCAGATCGTCTTCCTCGACAAGGGCGAGGGCAGGTTCGAACCGATGGATGTCTCTCTCGGTGTCCGTGGCGAGGACATGACCGAAATCACCAAAGGAATTGCCGCCGGCGACCGCGTGGTCGTGTCTGCCAACTTCCTGTTGGATGCCGAAAGCAACCTGAACGCAGCATTGAGCGCCATGACGGCGGACGAGGTGAAGCCATGATCGCGCATATCATCTCGTGGTCCGCCCGCAATCTCCTGCTGGTCTTCTTCGGCGCGGCGCTGTCCATCGCGGGCGGCGTCTATGCGCTGCGCACCTTGCCGCTTGATGCGATCCCCGATCTCTCCGATGTCCAGGTGATCGTCTTCACCGACTATCCGGGACAGGCTCCGCAGGTCGTCGAGGACCAGGTCACCTATCCGCTGACGACGTCGATGCTGACCGTGCCGAAGTCGAAGGTGGTGCGCGGCTTCTCGTTCTTCGGCGTGTCGTTCGTCTACGTGATCTTCGAGGACGGCACCGATCCCTACTGGGCGCGTAGCCGCGTGCTCGAATATCTGAATGCCGCTGCCAGCCGACTGCCGGACGGGGTGTCGCCGAGCCTCGGCCCGGATGCTACGGGCGTGGGCTGGGTCTACCAATACGCCGTCGTCGCTAAGGAACTGTCGCTGGCAGAGCTTCGGTCGCTGCAGGACTGGGTCGTGCGCATCGCCGTCTCCAAGTCGGAAGGCGTGGCCGAGGTGGCCAGCGTCGGCGGCTTCGTCAAGCAGTATTCCATCGTCGTCGATCCGGCCCGCCTGAAGGCGCAGAACGTCTCGCTGTCGGACATCTCCGACGCCGTCCGCACCAGCAACCGCGACGTCGGCGGCCGGACCGTGGAAATCTCCGAGTTCGAGTTCATGGTGCGCGGCAAGGGCTACCTGCAGGGCATCAAGGACATCGAGAACATCGTCCTGAAGACGAACGCGGGCATTCCGCTGCGTCTGTCCGACGTGGCGAGGGTCGAACTGGTCCCGGACGAGCGGCGCGGCATCACCGAGCTGAACGGCGAGGGCGAGGTCGCCAGCGGCATCGTCCTTCAACGCGTTGGGGCCAATGCTCTGACTGTCATCGAGAATGCCAAGGAGAGCCTTGCGGCGATCCAGGACAGCCTGCCCGCCGGAACTGAAATCCTTCCCGTCTATGACCGTTCGAAACTCATCGAAGCGGCCATCGAGACCCTGAAGGGCACGCTGGTCGAGGAATCGATCGTCGTCGCTCTGGTGACCATCGCCTTCCTGCTGCATGTGCGCAGCGCGCTGGTGGCCATCATCATGCTGCCGATCGGCATCCTGATCGCCTTCATGGCGATGCGGGCGCTCGGCCTCGGCTCGAACATCATGAGCCTGGGCGGCATCGCCATCGCCATCGGCGCGATGATCGACGCCGCCATCGTCATGATCGAGAACGCGCACAAGCATCTGGAGCGCGCGCCGGACAAGCCGAGAACGGAAGTCCTGATCGACGCTGCAAGCGAGGTCGGTCCGGCGCTGTTCTTCAGCCTGCTGATCATCACCGTGTCGTTCCTGCCGATCTTCACGCTTGAATCGCAGGAAGGCCGCCTGTTTGGTCCGCTCGCCTTCACCAAGACGTTCGCCATGGCCGCCGCCGCGCTGCTGTCGATTACGTTGGTGCCGGCATTGATGATCCTGTTCGTCCGGGGCCGCATCGTTCCGGAACACAGGAACCCGCTCAACCGCCTGCTGATCTGGATTTACCGTCCCGTCATTGCTGGCGTCCTGAAGGCAAAGACCCTGACTATCATGGCGGCCATTGCCATTCTCGCCGTCACGGCCTGGCCTGTGCAGCATGTCGGCAGCGAGTTCATGCCCAGTCTCGACGAGGGCACGCTGATGTACATGCCGACCACCCTGCCAGGCCTGTCGGTGACCAAGGCGGCCGAGCTGATGCAGACGCAGGACCGCATCATCAAGTCGTTCCCGGAAGTGGAGACGGTGTTCGGCAAGGCGGGGCGTGCGCTGACCGCAACCGATCCGGCTCCGACCGAAATGTTCGAGACCATCATCACGTTGAAGCCGAAATCCGAATGGCGGCCGGGCGTCACCTCCGACAGCCTGAAACAGGAGATGGACGCCGCGCTGCAGTTCCCCGGCGTCTCCAATGCCTGGACCATGCCAATCCGTGCCCGCATCGATATGCTTTCGACCGGGATCAGGACGCCCGTCGGCGTGAAGGTCTACGGCACGGATCTCAAGGAGATGGAGAAGGTCGCACGGGATATCGAGACCGTCCTCAAAGCCGTGCCGGGAACGTCTAGCGCCTATGCCGAGCGGGTCATCGGCGGATACTACCTCGACATCATCCCAGACCGCATGGCTCTGGGGCGGTACGGTCTTTCCATCGACGACGTCCAGGACGTCATCGCGATGGCTCTGGGATCCGAGGTCGTGACGTCGACTGTGGAGGGCAGGGAGCGGTACGGGGTCGCCATCCGGTATCCGCGGGCGTTTCGAAGCGATCCGCAATCCATCGCCCGTGACGTCCAGGTATCCCTGCCGGGAGGCGGCACGGTCCCGCTCGGGGAAGTCGCGGAGGTCAAGCTCACCCGCGGTGCTACGACCATCCGCACTGAAAACGGCCAGCTTGCCGTCTACATCTTCGTCGACATCGCCAACCGGGACCTCGGAGGTTACGTGGCGGAAGCCCAGGCTGCCGTAGCGGCAAGCGTTGAGATGCCGCCGGGCTATTCGGTCGCCTGGAGCGGCCAGTTCGAATATCTCGAACGGGCGAAGGCCCGCCTGACGATCGTCGTTCCGCTGACGCTCGCGCTCATCTTCCTGCTGCTCTTCCTGAACTTCAAGGCGCTGACCGAAACGCTGATCGTCATGCTGTCGCTGCCGTTCGCGCTGGTCGGCGGCATCTGGATGATGTGGTGGCTCGGCTTCAACGCCTCGGTTGCCGTCGCGGTCGGCTTCATCGCGCTCGCGGGCGTTGCGGCGGAGACCGGAGTGATCATGCTCATCTACCTCGACCAGGCTCTGAGGGAGCAGCGCGCGCTCTGCGAGACTGAAGGACGAGACTTCACCCGAGCCGACCTTCATGAGGCGATCATGGTCGGCGCTGTCGAACGCGTCCGGCCGAAGATGATGACTGTCGTGGCGATCATGGCGGGCCTGGTGCCGATCCTCTGGAGCACGGGTGCCGGGTCGGAAATCATGCAGCGCATCGCCGTGCCGATGATTGGCGGGATGATCTCGTCGACCATCCTCACGCTTGTGGTGATCCCCGCGATCTACGGGCTGGTCAAGGGTTGGCGGCTCTCGGCGCGTTCGGAGGCCCGCGCGGCCTCGATCGGGGCAGACGTGACGGCCCTGAAGGAGGCCGCGGAATGACAGGAGGAAGCCATGATAAACGACATGATGGGCAGCGGAATGATGTGGGGCATGGGGCTCGCGGGCCTTATCGGGATCGTGGTGATCGTTCTCGCGATCGCGGCGCTCATCAAGTATTTGTTCTTTCGCTGACGCATGCGCCCGCGTCGTCGATCGACGGTTCACGTGGCGGCCGGCCGAACGCTATGAGACGCAACAATGGCTTGTTTTTAACCCAGTTCGGCGTAATTCTTCGTGTCATGAGACACTGGTCGGCTCGAAAGCTCTACGCTTTGGTCCTCGCGGTCTTTATCGCCGCGGGGATGAGCCTGTCGGTTGCTCAGGCAAGCGGCATGAACGCCAGGATGGCGACAATGTCCGAGATGGACATGTCGGCTCAAGGCGACTGTCAGGACTGCCCCGACAAGCATACTGACAAAGGCATGAAGGCCTGCGGCGTCGTCTGTGCAGCCGCCGTGTTCGCAATGCTTCCGGCAGCGACGCTCATGCGCGAGCCTCGCAAGCTTGCTTTCTTTGCCAGGCGCGACCCGCTCCTGCGCGGGAAAGCATTGCCGCCCGATCCCTATCCGCCACGAACCTCCGACATCGGCTGATGTCCGACTGTCGCGTCAAGCGACCGGGCCGGGCAAGCGAACGTATGCGCTGTTTTTGCGCCGAGCGGCCAACACGGTGAGAGAGCCCACCAAGGGCCGATGCGTTCCCTCATCCACGATGATTGGAAGGATCGAATGTGAATACCCAATTCAATGGCCTAGTGTCGCGCCGGGGATTGCTCCGGACTGGCGCTGGGCTCCTGTTGACCGTTGCATTGCCGCCATTGCTGGGACACGCGGCGGGCTCCAACGAGTACCGGATCGTCGCCGCGCCAGCCCGTGCGCGTCTTGCTGGTGCAGGTCGCCCGGAGACGGATGTCTGGGCCTATGACGGCACCATACCGGGCTCGCTCGTGCGCCTGCGCCAAGGCGAGCCAGCCCGTCTCGTCGTCGAAAACAGGCTCGACCAGGAGACCACCGTCCACTGGCACGGAATCAGACTGCCCAACGCCATGGACGGCGTTCCCGGCCTGACCCAGCCGCCGATCAAACCGGGCGGGAGCTTCGTCTACGAATTCACCCCGCCGGATGCAGGGACCTTCTGGTACCACCCGCATGCCAATAGCCTTGAGCAGCTCGGCCGCGGTCTGGCCGGACCGGTGATCGTCGAGGAACGCCAACCCGTCGCCGTCGACCGCGATCTTCTCTGGCTGCTCACCGATTGGCGGTTGACCGACGAAGGCGGGATCGCCTCCGGCTTCGGCAACCGTATGGAGGCGGCGATGTCCGGCCGCGTCGGCAACACCGTCACACTGAACGGCCAGGTCTCGGAGGCGGAACCGGTCCGGGCCGGAGAGCGCATCCGCCTGCGCCTCGTCAACGGCTCGCTCGCTCGTATCATGGCGTTGCGCTTTGAGGGGCACAGGCCCTTGATCGTCGCGATCGACGGTCAGCCCTGCGATCCGCACGAGCCCGAGCGCAGGCGCATCCTGCTCGGTCCCGCCATGCGCGTCGATGTCATGCTCGACATGCAGGGCGAACCGGGTCGGCGCTACGGCGTCATCGACGATTTCTATGACGGCCTGTCCTATCTGGTGACGCAGCTCGCCTACGACGACAGTCCGCCAGTCCGCGAGCACCCTCTCGACGCCTCGCTTGACCTGCCGCGCAATCCTTTGCCGGAACCCGACCTTGCCGCGATCGAGCGTCATGGCCTGACCCTCCAGGGCGGCATGATGAGCGGCATGGGTGGCATGCAGGGCGGGGGGATGATGCATGGAATGATGAGCATGGTCGGCAGTCCGACATGGACGATCAACGGCATGTCGATGACCGGTGACGGCCATGCCGGCATGCAGCCTGCCCTCACATTCCAGCGCGGTCGCAGCATCATCCTGGTGATGCGCAACGAGACCGCCTGGTGGCACCCGATGCATTTCCATGGCCACAGCTTGGCGGTGCTGAACCGAAACGGAATGTCCGTACCGCACCGCCAATGGCAGGACACGGTGCTGATGGCACCGAAGGACGTCGTCAAGGTCGCCTTCGTCGCCGACAATCCCGGCGACTGGATGCTGCACTGCCATGTCATGGACCACCAGATGGCAGGCCTGATGACCGTGTTGCGCGTCGCCTGAACCAAACAGATCTATCCAAGGAGAAACCGAAATGAACCGTACAATCCGCTTCGCCAGCCTCACCGCTCTCATCGCCTTCGCGTCACCTGCCCTCGCCGAACCGCTTCAGGCGACGCTCTACAGGAACCCGCAGTGCGGCTGCTGCGAGGGTTATGCCGCCTATCTCCGCGACAACGGCTTCACTGTCGACATCAAGCCGACCAACGACCTCCTCGAGATCAGCCACAAGGCCGGCGTGCCGGAAGGGATGGAAGGCTGCCACACGATGTTCATCGACGGCTACGTCATCGACGGCCACGTGCCCGTCAACGTCGTCCGCAAGCTCCTCACCGAGAAGCCCGCGATCGCCGGCATCACCCTGCCGGGCATGCCGATGGGATCGCCTGGCATGACCGGCACCAAGACTGAAAAATTCGTGATCTACACCGTGCCTAAGGACGGCAAGTCACCGTCCGTCTACGCGACGGAATAACGTCGGAACAGGAGGTCATCACCATGGCCCATATTTCAACGGACGATACATCGAAGACGGATGGCCCTTCGGTATCGCGCCGCCGGCTGCTTCTGGCCTTGCCGGCGGTAGGTTTTGCCGGACTTGCCGCGGTGTTTGCCTGGAGCGTCAGCCGCGATCCAAGCCAGCTTCCATCGGCATTGATCGGTAAGACCGTGCCAGCTTTCGATCTGCCGCCGGTCGATGGCCGGACCCTCGGCCTGGCGAGCAAGAATCTCTACGGCGAAGTCTCCCTGGTCAATGTCTTTGCTTCCTGGTGCGTCGCCTGCCGGGGCGAGCATCCTTTGTTCATGCGTCTCGCCGAGCGCAGGACAGTGCCGATCCATGGCCTGAACTACAAGGACCGGCCACAGGATGCGGCGCAGTGGCTGAACACGCTCGGCGATCCCTACACCCGCACCGGGGCCGACCGGGATGGTCGCGTCGCCATCGACTGGGGTGTCTACGGCGTGCCCGAGACCTTCGTGGTCGGCGCTGACGGGCGCATCGCCCACAAGCACATCGGACCGGTGACCGAACAGGCGTTGCGCGAGACGATCCTGCCGCTCGTCGAGCGACTGCGTCGGAAGGCGAAGGGAGGCACTTCATGAGGCGGCTCCTCTTCGCCGTTCTGGCAGTCCTTGCCATTGCAGGGCCGGGGTACCCCGGCCCGCTGCAGAGTTTCGTGCTGCATGAGACGCCGGCACCTGTGCCGGAGCTTCAGTTCACCGACGGCGAAGGAGAGCCGCTCTCGCTCGCGGGTTTCCGCGGCAAGGTCGTGTTGCTCAATGTCTGGGCCACCTGGTGCCTGCCTTGCCGGAAGGAGATGCCGACGCTCGATCGGTTGCAGGCCGCGCTTGGCGGGAGCGCTTTCGAGGTCGTCGCACTGTCGATCGATCGAGGTGGAGCAGATGCCGTGAGGAAGTTCTACGCCGAGATCGGCATCCGGCATCTCGCCATTCATGTCGATACCTCCAGCCAGGTCGGCTTTGCGCTGGCAACGGCCGGGCTGCCGACGA
The DNA here is from genome assembly GCF_964254145.1 of Pararhizobium sp. LjRoot235. Taxonomy (NCBI): domain Bacteria; kingdom Pseudomonadati; phylum Pseudomonadota; class Alphaproteobacteria; order Hyphomicrobiales; family Rhizobiaceae; genus Pararhizobium; species Pararhizobium sp. LjRoot235. The sequence continues at coordinate 2,388,024 of NZ_CAXUSP020000001.1, forward strand.
CATTGTTGATCGATGCGGAGGGCAGGGAGCTTGGACGGCTGATCGGCCCAGCCGAATGGGACGCACCCGACATGGTCGCATTCCTCAAATCGATCATCGACAAGGAAGGGGATCGCCTTGCGACCCCTCGGAACAAGGAGAAATCGCTATGAGCATACCAAATTCTGCCGAAGCGCATCCTCGTGCGCCGTCCCGACCGCTGGCCGACAGGCTTCCTTCGTGGCTGCAGGGGCGGCGGGGACTCATCGCGCTGACAGCCACCGTGGTCGGTCTCGGCCTGGCGCTCAACTGGAGCTGGCTGGTCGCGGCCGGTGCCGCGCCCCTGCTGCTGAGCGTCCTTCCCTGTGTCGCCATGTGCGCGCTGGGACTCTGCATGAGCCACATGGCTGGTTCAAAGGACAAGGCATCGTCGACCATCTCCTCGGAGGGCGAGACGGCCACCGGTTCGCCCGAAATCCCGCGGTCGTGCTGCTCATCCGAGCAAAGCGGTGCGACCACTGCTCTTCGAGGGTGACCCATGCGTGTCCTGCAGTTGGCGATGCTTGCGATCGCCGTGATGATGGCCCCGATTACATCAGTCCTGGCGCACTCGCTCGAAGAGGTCGATCAGGATCTCCGCGACAGAGAGAAATATTTCCAGGCCGTCGACAGCGAAGCGCCGGGATTCACACTGCAGGACGCTGGCGGCCGAACCGTCAGCCTCTCAGGCCTGCGCGGCAAGGTCGTCGTGCTGAATTTCGTCTACACGAACTGCTCGGACGTCTGTCCGCTGCATGCCGAACGGATCGCTGAACTTCAGACGATGATCAACCAGACGCCGATGAAGGCGATGGTCGAGTTCGTCACCATCACCACGGACCCGAAGCGCGACACGGGGCCGGTCCTCAGCGACTATGGCGAGGCGCACGGTCTTGATCCCGTGAACTGGGAGTTCCTGACGGTCGCAACGGACCAGCCCGAGGACAGCACCCGCAAGATCGCCGAGGCCTATGGGCTCAAGTTCACTGAGGGCGAGGAAGGGATGCAGATGCACGGGATCGTCACCCACGTGATCGACCAGGACGGCCGCCTTCTCGCCCGCTTTCACGGCCTCCAGTTCGAGCCGGTCAATCTGGTGGTCTTCGTCAACGCACTCACCAACAGCACGCAGAAGCCCCACGGGCATCAACAGCCGAGTTTCTGGGACAAACTTAAAGGAGCATTCTGATGACATCCGACGTACCCAGCAGTCCGACGTCCGGCGCGTCCGGAGTCCACCCCGACGCTGCAGAAGCGGCCACGGATGCGGCTGATGTCGGGCGATCGCCCCAGCCCGCAAAGCCGACCCGGAGCTTGAGGCCTTGGGTGTTCGGTTCCTTCGCTCTCTCCGCGGTGTCGGCGGTTCTTTCTGTCCTGGCGTTGCTGTTTGCCGCAGGAGTCCTTGCGCCCCTTGGCGATACCACCGATCTCGAACGCCAGCTACGCTCGTATCTCCTCGCCAATCCCGAGGTCATCGTCGAATCCGTGAACAGCATGGACGCCCGTCAGCAGGCCGCGGAAGAGAACGAGCTGACCGCCGTTCTTGCGCAACGGCACGACGAAGTCTTCAACGATCCAAACTCGCCGGTCGGCGCCAATCCGAAGGGCGATGCCATTCTGGTCGAATTCTTCGACTACAACTGCCCGTACTGCCGCAGCGCGACGCCGATACTCGATAAACTCGAACAGGACGACAGGGGACTGCGCCTCGTCTTCAAGGAATATCCAATCCTCGGCCCCGGCTCGATCTTCGCTGCCCGCGCCGCGCTCGCGAGCCAGAAGCAGGGCAAATATCTTGCCTTCCACAAGGCCATGATGACCCACGAAGGTCGGATCACGGAGACGTCCAGCCTGGAGGTCGCAAGTGAGATCGGGCTCGATGTCGAGCGGTTGAAGAAGGACATGCAAGACCCTGCGATCGACGAGGCCATCAAACGCAATGTCGCACTCGCGCAAGCGCTGCGCATCTCGGGCACGCCGACCTTCGTCGCGGGCAAGGAGATTCTGCGGGGTCTCGCCGATGCCACGGCGATGAAGCGGCTGATCGCATCGGCACGCGGGAGCTAGGCATGTCAGCTATCTCCAACATCGGGCTGATTACGGCTTTTTCGGCGGGACTGATCTCGTTCCTGTCTCCCTGCGTTCTGCCGCTCGTGCCGGGCTATATCTCATATGTTTCCGGCAACGCGCTCGGCCGAAACGATGATGCGGGTGCCGGCCGCATGGCGACACTGCTGCTTAGCCTTTGTTTCGTGCTCGGCTTCTCGACCGTGTTCGTGGCGCTCGGCGCGACGGCCACGGCGTTCAGCAGGCTCCTTCTGTTCTATCGATATGAGGGAACCCTGATTGGCGGCGCGATCGTCATCCTGCTTGGCGTGTTCATGACCGGCCTCGTCCGCGTGTCGTGGTTCGAACGCGACATGCGCTTCCATGGCAGCATTCGCGGCGGCCGGTCGCTCGGAGCGTTTCTGCTCGGACTGGCCTTCGGCTTCGGCTGGACCCCGTGCATCGGCCCCGTGCTTGGCGCGATTCTGACCGTCAGCGCGCTGTCGTCGACGGCGTCGGCGGGCATTGTCCTCCTGGCAACCTATTCACTCGGCCTGGGCATTCCGTTCTTGCTGTCCGCAGCTTTTGCCGCTCGCCTCACGCAGCGCCTGAAAACCATGCGCCGGCTGGGGCGAACCCTGCAGGTCGGCGCGGGCGGTGTGATGGTTGCGATGGGGGTCGCCATGATCACCGGCTCGTTGTCGACCTTCTCCTTCTGGCTCCTGGAGAATGTTCCGATGCTCGCGCGGATTGGCTAAAGGACGAGGGCGTGACATGCGAAAAACACTTGAATGGCAAGGCGGGCTCACCCGACTCTCTCCCACTCTGCGAGCGCCGCGTCCTGCCAATCCACAAAAATGATAAGTCACGCTCTAGGGCAATCACACTCTCAATTCTTTCGCCGCTAGCGGCAAGGAGCAACCGGCAAAGCAGGCTCGGGTGTTGAGGAAGATCGCGCGTGAGATCCATCGCCCGAGGACTGAGCCCCCGTAAAGAGTGGATTGTACGAACGATACGGGAGATAGTTGGCCCAGAAGACGGATCGGTCGCGGCCCGGTTCAGCAACATTTCGTAAGCCCGGCGCCGCGTGAATTCATCTTGAATAAGTGAGGCCTGAGCCACCTCATCGACGGCATCCGAAAAAATCACATCCTGAGCGCCGGCCGTCACCGTCGGCCTCGTTGTCACGGCGTCGCCCTTTCTCCGGTAGACAAGCAGCGGCCCAGGAATCCCGGCAGGTAATAGCAAGCCCACATTGGGGTCCTCGTTGAGCACGTGCTCTTCGTCAGGATGCTGCAACGGCCGTACAACGGCAATTTCGCCGTCCGCCGGTGCGGTGGCGAATTCAACTGAAAGTCCTGTGATTATGGCCTTCTCTTGTGGTCGACGAATGCTGCAGATTGCTCGATGGCTGTCGTCTAGCAAAACAATGCTTGGCCCCCGCTCGTTCGATAGCCCCAGCAAGCTCTGTGCAAGATCTACGAAGCGAACCATCGGGGTCTCACCTTCGAGCTTTCGAGAGATGAGAGCCCGGTTCACTCCGGCGCCTCGCAAATCCAGATCGACAAGCACCGGTCGATTGGTGAGGAGAAGTGATCCGCGTAATTCGGCAAGAGACATTTCCGGCCGATCGTCGCGGACTTTCCCATCGGAGTCCAAAAGCACGGTATGTCTCGCCGTGAGATGAAGCCGCGCCTTGACGGACAAGCCCGCAGGATCCGTGATCTGGATTCGCTGATATCCGTTCTTGGTACCGGCCCATGGGCACAGCCAGCCGTTTGCGGTCCTTTCAATCGTGGCCGCGACGGCGCCTTGGGCGTCCAGCGCATCAATCTTCCAGCCCGCTAAGTTTGACCACCCGACCCTAGCGCCGCCATCGTCAATCTGCCCTCCGACCCGGAAGTTATCAGGCAGAACAAGCACACGGGCACGATCGATGATGAATCCTTCATCGTCATGCCATTGAACCGTTATGACACCCAAGACATCATCACGTCTATCGATCGGGCGACCTGACTTGAGGATTCGAACGGCTCCGTTCATACCTCCATCGCCGTCCTTACCAAACTGCCTAGGCCTCAACGGAGCTTCGACTGCGACGAGGGAGGTGTCTTCAAAGATCAAATCTGGAAGGAAAAGCTTTTCGAACTCAAGACGTCTGTCATCCGAGGTTTCGGCGGCTGATTGCACGCGATATCGCTCGCCGGCCGTCGTTTCGATCAGCGCCATTCCGTCGATCTTCCAAAGCGTGGTCGCCGAGTCTTTCCAAACGCGTTCCACGCTACTGCCCTCGTGGGCCAAAACGGTAGAACCTTGTGGGGTCAAAGCGAACAGAAAGGGCAGCGTCGATCGTACGGAGCCGGTGGCGAGCAATTCGAGACGGTCTTCCCGATCGGTTGGCCGGAGCACTACGCAGTTCGAGGTGCGCGGTGATCCGCCCGGCCAGCAAACTGCCGGTATAGGCTTGCCATCGCGCAACAGGTTTACCGCGATGGTTTCCGAAAATCGCACCGGACCCACAAGGTCGACCTTTCCGGTGCTTTGGGATGTCACTGTAAAGCCGCCGCTTTTATCGGTATCAGACCGGTAGAGTTGCGCGAATTCGCGAGAAATAAGCTGGCCCGCGCTTCCTGAAAAATATGCACGAAAACGGCCTTCGCTAAAGCTAGCAAGCGCATCGAAGGCTAGTTGTCCGTCAGCGAGAGCGATGAAGCCTTGCTTCCAATCGCCGGAGGGAACCCGATATAGATATCGTCGCAGACCGACGCCGTTTCCACGTGCGCGAGGCTCGACCGTGAGCAAATTATTGAATAATCGATTGCAGGCGCCGACATCCTCTGGAAGATGGATTGGAAGCCGCTCCCGCCATCCGAAGTCGTGAGTATCGAGCCAACCGGCTGGATTTGCTTGATGCTGATCGCGGGGAAGTTTCACCTTGCACGCTCGCAAATGCCCGATCAGCTCTGCTGTTAGCTCGTAGATGGTCTCGTCCCGATAACTGTCCGGGAGTATTTCGGCGCGGCTTTCGGCGTAATCCATTAATGCATCGTTTGTGGGGACCGCGGCGCTAGACAGCGCGTCTTCCATCACTCCCTGAAAGAAACGCCGAACCCGGTTGCCTGTCTCGCCTACTATAAGCGCGGAGGGAAGCCCGCCGTTAAGAGCTAGGGTGAGGAGGAATTCGCGACGTTTTCTGCTTGAATGACGGCTGATCTTCGGCGCTTGGCCCCACCATTTCAATCCAGCATCTGCGATATCGTTTCTATCGCTCACAGTAAGCGCGTGGGGAACGACGCCGATATGCGACCATACGCGCCAAAGTGATTTCGCCTCCCGACGATACCATTCGGACGTTACAAAGGCGAAGACCGCGCAGAGTGGTCCGTTGGCGGGGTCGAGCATGGCAGCAAAATTTTCAAGAATGGTGCGGCCGCGATCGAATTCTTCTTGCGAAATCCGATATCTGTATATGGCCTGGCCGTTCGGCCGATCAAGCGCCTGACGCCTCAAAATGTCATCAAGCAGTCTACGCGCGGGAGATAGCCTATCCCGTCGCTCCCCATTTAGTACGTTTCCTTTGAGCACAACACCCACGCGAATCTTTGTTCCATCCCCACATGCCGATCAACACACACTTAAGGCGATTGGTCCAGAGGCGATGAGGAGGAGAACATTGAATCTGCGACGTTTTCTTGGGTTGCGCCTGAAATAAAGCCCATACACACTGTGCTTGGAATAACACTCCTGTTTTCTGAGGATGTCGACTTCCAATTTCTGCTCCCAGTTGAGAGCGCCACCGAATGGTACTTGGACACGGCGTAACGTTGAGTGTTGGAAGCGACCGAGCGGTGATCCCAAAGTTACTTGCCGAATAGCCAACCGAGAATGCCTTTTCGAGCCGGCTTAGACAACTGTTCGGCGGGCTGCGGCTCGACTGGTGTCGCAGATGGCGGTGAGGAGCGCGCCGGGGTAACAGGACGCTCTGGATTGGGATGGGTGGTTTTGGCCGCAGCGGTCCGCGTTGCCGATGCCACCTCAATGCGCTCTCGTTGAGGAGCAATCCCGCGTTCGATGAAGTCAAGGATAGGAGCCGGTACTTCGAGGGATTCCTTCGCACGGGTCAAGGCGACGTATAGTAGCCTGATCTCGGCGGGATCAGGTCCGCCAGACTTCCCGTCACTTGGAGTGCTCCGCAGAAAGTCGTCCGTGAGGCGAACCGACTTCCACTCACGACCCTTCGATTTGTGCCCGTCGAGATAATGATATCGGCCTTCTCCTCGTCCACAGTTCGGTTGAGCGCCCACATTAACTGCTTTTCGCCTCGCTTTTCTACGAGATTGACGAACATAACCAGATGGGCGCCTTCATCGGTCCGGGCGAAATCGACGACCTCGTTCCACGACTTGAAACCGAAGAAAGCAGGACAGGATGAAGGTTCATTCTCTTTGAGAGACTGGACGCCGCGGAGCATGTCCATCAGTTCAGACTTTTCGCCAACAAGATGGGGCTTGCGACCAGCATCCAAGGCTTCGATCACGGCACCGATGGTGCTGGCGTTCGTGCGGGCGAGGATCGCCTGCGGGTTCGTGCTGCCGATCCTGCTTGCAATGCCAGGATTGCCCTTTACAGGCTGACGCTCACCCAACTTCACCAGCATCTTCGTCGCAAGATCGGCTATGGCGTCACCGAAGCGGAACGATGTCGTGAGATAGGTGCTCGCATCGGTCTCGATGGATTCCATCGCATTCACCGCGCCCCGCCACTCATATATCTGCTGGTATCGGTCGCCCACGTAGATTAGTTGCGCCCGCGATTATCACAGGTCTGCCGATGGGTTCTGAACTCAAAGATGGATAGCCCGGCGAAAGCGCTGGACTGATTTTCAACTATCGATCGCCTGGTCGTTAGCGTCGGATCGCCAGCCCACACGTTCTGCATTAAATGATCGTTCACGTTCTCGTAGACGGCAAAGTGCATCGCTGGTTGCTGGTAGTTAGAAGTTTCATTCCACCAGTCGCAAATCGCCTTCGCATGGGAACGGGTTCCAGCATTCTGGAAAGTCAAACTAAGGAATTTTTGTGGGACGTAAAACATCGGCGTGGCCTTTAGAGAGCGCTTTCTCAAATCCTGCGCGTTTTTGACGAATGTCACCACAGTGGCGGGCGTGCCCTTCGCCGAAGCCGGTGTGTATGCGAGTTTCACTCAGGCAACGGAGCGATGACCTACGAACACACATAGAGATGAGCGTCCGGATAGCCGCCGAAATCAGTTGCCGAGGGAACATGTCTGCTTGGTCCTCGATGCTTTCATTCGCGACGAGGATCCAGAACTCCAATGGGCTCGATCCGGACGCGAATTAGCGGCTGCGGAATTGCCGTTGACCGACCTGACCCTCCAAGGCGTGCACTCAGTACTAGATCTTTTCGACGTGGCCTCAGCCTGCGATATCGCATGGCTTCCGATGGTTATGGGAGAGTGGCGCGAGGGGGCTCTCGGCAAACTCATAGCCCAAGGAATTGCTTTGTATGGACTTACAGCGAGTCGTCGTTCTTCGTCCGGGATACAAATCTTCCGCCAGCAAACTTAGCTAGCGTGAGATGCGCCACTTCAGCTCCATGAGAAGCCAGCAGATCAAAATTCTCCGCCTCGATTTTCAAGAGATCAGTAGGGTAGTTCAGGCAGAACCCACATTGCTCGTCTGACAATCCTGGGAGCTTTCCGGCCGCCGGTGTGAATTTCCGAGCAGACGTCCCAAGTCTGAAAAGGAAGCCATCGATATCTTTGTCGCGGATGGACTTTATAAGCATTCGAGACCGAAGCGATCGTATCTGGTCGCTGGTGATATCGAACAGACGCGGCGCGGCCAAGCTTCCTTCGCGCAGCGCTCGAAAAAGACTTTTCGGCTTCCCCAACGGGCCGGATGCATCGCTACAGACGAGCACGTCACATCCATCGAGCCCCTTCATCGGCTTGTATAGTTGCTCGAGCGCCATATTCTCGTAAGCGCCGCCATCCCAAAGGCGGACCATAGAAGTAGGCGGGACTTTCGTACGCAAGGGCTTCTTGGTCGCCGGATCCGTCTCCCACCACCCTTCAATCGGCAGCTTGAGACGAAGTGCTCCAATCGCATACGGTACCGCCGCCGACGCGGCGATCGCGTCAGAAACGGGAACGTCTGGGCTGTAGTGCCGGCCAAACTGCCAGTCGCCCATCGAGTCGTGCGTAAAGCGCCAGTTCTTTCCAGTTTCGTAGCACGTGGTATTGATGTGCCAAACCGGTGTACTGGGCAGATCGCAAAGCTTCAGGCCAATTCCCCATTTCGTTTGCAGAAGCTCTGAAAGAATGTGTGCCCGGCGATTTAAGATCCGCACGTTCTTCTTCAGCAGGCCCGCAATGCCGAGTGCCTTGAGACTGAAAAGATCAGTTTCGGTGAGTCGTGTTCGGAGCCGCGGATAGATCTCTGCCAGAAAGCGTTCCGATGAAGGCCATTGTCCGTCAGCCTCCGAAAAAATTGCACCTGTCACAAGACTGCCGCCAGAGACCGTCGATATCTGGACGACTTGTTCCAGCATTTCTGCTTCAGCCAGGCGCCGGAGCACACCTAGATGGAACACGGCCGCACGGATGCCGCCTCCAGAGAGCGCAAGGCCGATACGAGAGGAACGCCCGCTCGTGCTTGTCATCGGACGCTCCCGACCATCATCCCGATATCGTTTTCTGAAACGATGAACGAGATCGCCGGAAACCCATCGATGTTGGAGATCAAGGAAAGGTCGTAAATCTGACCGACATCGATCGCGCTCGGCGCGGCGGATGCCCCTTGGGGATGTGAATGCCACTCGCCTAAATAACGAACTTGTCCTCCCGAGCGCTGTTCTGCCGTCTCGATCATCTTTCGCAGACCGATCGTCCCTCGAACGAAACTGTACGGTTTCCCGATGCTGTCTGCTGGCGGCGTCGGAGCGTGAACGGCGGTGATGACCTTGGCTTCGAAGTCGATGAGGCCGAGGAGGGGTCCTCCGGTCTCGTTCGGCAATGCCGCCGCTCTGCGGCTTGCTAGCTCACCGCGCAGGCTCTCCGGACATAGGACCTTCCATTCCCCCATGCGGCGCGTCGAGACGTCCGGTGACAAGCGAATGGCCTCCACCGCGTCATCTTCATCTACCGTCCAGATCCTCAGTGACGGCTCGGGCGAGCCCATACCCTTCGATATCCCCGAAGCGATGAGGGCGGCGAGAACACCGACGCGCGACGTGGGAATCTTGCTCGTGAGGGCTCGGCAGGCGCCGGTGTAGCGCATCTGCTGGCCAGCCGCGAAATGGGTTTCCAACGACGGGTTGATCAGAACCTCTCGCAGATAGACTGCCTCGATATCCCGAAGCGTCGTGTTCCGGTCCGCAGCTTCGATCATCAGGACGGCCGATCCTCCATCAGGCGTGAAGAATGCGCAAACGCGGCGCGCGTTGCCTTCCCGGTCGGACAAAAATCTGGAAACAGGGACAGATGCAGACGCGTCGATGATAAGCTCGGCACCGTCGAGAGCACTTGCCAGCCCGTCAGAGATAACCTCGCCAAGTGTGTTTTCCACGATCGCCTTCGGTGCAACGTCCGACCGGATCGCGAGCAGGCGCTCGGCGACACACGGAGCCTTAAGCAGGCCGAAATGACGACGGTTCAGAACGTGCCTCGACAGGTTGTGCGGCAGCAACGCGTCGTCGTCGACGACCGTCCACTCGAAAAATCCTTCGCGGGTCAGAAGTTCTGCCATTACGGAGCCAAGAGATCCGGCCCCAATTAGCACGGCACGCCGCTTGTCAGCGGCCTCGTGTCCGGTGATCCGTGCGGCAGCATCCGCATCCATTTCGGTGTGAACTTGTGCCACCTGCGCCTCGAAATTGGACAGGCTGTCAATATTCGTTTTCGGAAAGAGGCTCCTGAGATACCTGACGTCAGCACTATGGGAACTGTCATTCCGATCGAGCACGCCGAGCGCGACCCCAATCTGACCAGGACTGACCTCTGCTAGAAATGCCATCGGTTTTGTCGCGCCAATGACGCCGGTGCGTGGATGGATCTGAGGAAAGCGTGCTAGCACGCAAAAGACCCATTTCGCGTCATCGTCTCGTTTTCCACCCTCGAACCAATCCTCGACCGTTGTCTTCAGCCGGTCGACAAACGTCGGGTCTCGATCCATCAGCAAAGCGACGAGGTCGGGCAGCCTGCGTGGCGCGCGACGAATTCTTTTCATCTGCTGCGGTTCAACGTCGACCTGAACGACGTGGACGTTGATCACCTGCTGATGGAAACCGTCTGCATTGGCAGAAGTTATCAGTAGAAACCGTCCGGTCTTGTCAGCCGTCCACACGTTGAGTTTCTGACCGGCGTCCATTGCAGCAATGCCATCCGACGTTAGGATGACTTGATGTGGGCTGCTGTAGCCAAAGAACGGATCGAATGGCTGGTCGTCGCCGTGCAGTTCACCTTGCCCCGCCTTTGCGAACCACTGCGAAATACGGGCAACCAGTTCAGAGGCGGTGTATCCACTTCGAACATCTTGCCAAGGGCGATCATCGATGCAGAGCATCGACGGAAAACCTTCTGGGACTATGTTTTGGTGCGGTGTGTCCGGAAAGTCTTCCCGCGCAACGGCAACGGCGGGTGCGCTCGCCCGCCCTGTCACGAAGCAGACCGACACCGTCTCACAATCGCGGATATCGTAGACTGGACGTTGCGGGACTTCGACCCGGAGTTCGAACGTAACGATCTCCATACCATCGTTGGGAAATCGGCGACATTCTTGGACCGAGGCAAAGTCCTGACACGATTCTCTCAGATATCGAACAGTCGCTGCCGCCAGCGGAATGGCGACAGCAGACGGATCGATGATCTCGCTTCCGTCCGGCTGCCACATGGATTAGCCGGCCCGTGTCGTCGTCGAAGAGGCGGCCGCGGCAACCGTTGGCATCGCCGCCGCGATCATGACTGCAACGCCGGTCCACGAAATCTTGAGCTTGATCGGCTTCGGCGCCGATTGCCGCGGCGTCTCCATCGTGACCAGGAACTCGCCTTCGGAGTCCTTGATGATTTCCCTGTAGTAGTTCGCTGCTTGGCGGTGAGGGGGCTGAGCGTCCTCATCCTCGTCAGATCCCTTGAGAGGGATCGGCCAGCTCGGCGAGATGATCTTTTCCTTCTTGTGAGCAAGCTCTTCGAAGAGCCACTTCACCTCGTCGACCGGCTCTGTCTTGTCCTCGCCCTTGTCCGGAGAGAGGCTCTTGTACGAGCAATGATGGAAGAGCTTCAGGATGTCCCACTCCAGACGGTGGGTGTTGTTATGCTTCTTCGTGGTCTTGATCATCAACGAAAGCGTCTCGTAGTTGATGTCGGAGCCGAGCAGGGCGTAGCTCTCACTGCCTGCTTCGCGGAACGTCGCCTGCACGACGATCGAGCCTTCGTTGCGATCCTCGAGCCCGTCATCACTCCGCCAAGCGAACGGCGAATGGACGAAGAACTCGACGCCGTCGGCAGCCTTGTCGAAGCTGGGAACAAGCTCGCCGGCGTCTACGATGCAATCGCGGCGATCTTCAACGGTCAGGTCCCATTCCGCCAGGTACTCTGCAAGCTTCCCCGGACGGGAGAAGACCTTGATGCCGTAACCTTCCTTTAGGCGATGGCGCGCTTCAGCTCGGATGGTCCACGCATCGCCCTCGAGATTGGTTTCGGTGATCGCGTCGGCAGGCACCCACATCTCGTCGATCTTCGGGCGACCGTCGCCCTGGAGAAGGGTCGCATGGTCCCACCAGAAGAAGTCACGAGCACCACAGATGTGGTCGTCGTCAAGATGGGTGAAGGCCACCGCGCGGAACGAATCGCGTTCGGCGTCTGCCATGTCGTCCTTCACCGCTTTGGCAAGATCGATGCGTTTGTCGTGGGGGTCGTTTGCGTTTCGCATATTGGCGAAATCGAAAAGAACGAGATCGTCATTGGCTAGACGGATCAGCGTCGTGTCGGCGTTGCCGATAGGGTAGAACGTCATGAAGGCAGGCATTCCAAGTATCCTTTCGAATAAACCGTAGGGCGGGTTGGACCCGTTTTGTTCCCCTCAGTACATTTCGAGCGTTGAAGCTCGCAGGAATTAACTCGTCAGTGCGTGGTGGTGATTGAGGATATGTTCCTATCCGCCACCAGATTGTTGCTCCCGGCCTTACTTGCTGTTTCCCTAGCAATTCTCTTATTTTACGTTCTTAACCATTGAGCGCGTCCGATTATCAAAAACCGAATGTGCGATGTTTTCAATAATTCCCGGTCGTTACGTCGCCGAAATGAGCTGTTTAGTTTTGCATCTACTAGGACGGTGCTGACGAGGAGCCTTTCAGGTCGCCTTTTTGAACTTTAATCCGGCCTCCGAATACTCGCCTCGCCCAACAAATTTATGCCGGGCGAGGGATATTCTGCGTCATTTAGATGGCTGCCGGACAAAATGGATGGCTGCCTACAATGCATAGACCCCACTGAAATAGCACGTTTTGACCTGATGGATTGAAAAATCCCAATGATTACAATATCCGGCATCTAGGCCTACGTCGCCGATGTCACAATCCGCCCAACTGCTGAGTCACAAACTGATGCCGACCTAGCTTCCCCAAAACGCCGGGCAAACAAAAACCCGCCTAAGCGGGTTTCCATCAACGTGGGAGGCGGGACATCAATCCTCGGCTCCGCGCCTTCAATTTTCCGGTTCCGATCTCAATCGTGAACTGCCGGCAGCGCATCCCTTCGGTAGAACGTAGCCGATCCAGGCTCCTCGAAAACGGGCATGATCCCAGCCGCCGTCAGCCGCTTCTTCACCACCGCGATCTGCCCGCGGGCTTTCGCGAATTCGAAGAGCGAGATGTAGGTATCCTGAAACTCCTCCAAAGCAGACGGCGAAACGTATCTCTGCGGCACTCGGTGTAGTGGGTTCGCGGCTTCGACGGTTTTCAGAAGTCCGGTTGCCGCGAGCCGCTTCACGGTTTTCGTGGTGGTCCCCAGCATGCGCTCGGCACACTGGAATGTGATGCCGGGAGGTGCGGCGACCTGGATCGCAAGCTTCACCGCAAGGGGATCGACGAAGATTCCGTCGAAGCCGACTTCCGCGCCCTGACGGCTATCCACGACGACTTTCGTTATGGTGCCGTCTAGGATGAGACTGATGATCTCTCCATAGCTCCGGTTTACGATCTTCGTCATATCCAGCAGGTTCCTCATTCCTTGCTCGGGGAAGCCGCGTGGCAGATGTTCCAGTCGCTCCAGGAATTCGAGATAGGATGCCTTCCGGAGTCGGCTGCGACGGCGACGGTCGCGATCCTTCTCAACCACAAGCCCCCGGCGGACGATGTCGTCCAAGGCCGCGCCGCTGATGCCGAATCGTGCCTTGGCTTCCTCTGCGGGCAGACGATCCCGCCAGTCTGCGATGAGTGCGTCGAAGGTCTCGGCGGCGATCACGACCCGCCCGTCGCCCGTCTGCCCCGAACCCGCAGGAAGGAGGCCTGCGGAATCGAGTATGCTCCTCAACGTCATCCGGTGGATGCCATGAGTGACTTCGGCCGTCCTGATGCTGTGAAGACGTCTTGGCAGCGCGCAGCCGAGAAAGGCGTCTTCCGGCCCGAGCGCGTGGTTCGAATGGGCATGCTCGGCGACGAACCGGACTACGTCGCGGTATCCTTTGTCATCGGTCCGGCTCGCCAGCAGCTCCTGAAGTCTGCCGTAAAGGGTCTTGAAGTGGCCACGTCGGGAGGCGCGCCAGACATTCTTGTCTCGTTTGCTGAGAAACTCGCGGAGGCCGTCGTATCCACTGCTGGTGATCCGGAACCCGGCAATGACGGCAGCCTGACGATCCTCGCCAGAGGCGACAGTGCGCTTGTACCGATCGCCGAACAGCTCCATGCCGCCGATGACTTCCGTGACAAGCAAAGCCGCCGGGACAGGCATCTCATCGAGCATGCGAGATTCCGCACCATTGAGCATGCTATCATCAGCACTAGCCTCGACGTAGGTATCAACACAGGCACCGCTACCAGCGCCGCCTGCCGCCGCCTTCTCGATCCGACCCTGGAAGTAGATATCGGACGCGAGATCGGCGGCAGCAGCCAGATCCGCGTCATGCGTTCCCCGGTGACGCGCCAGGGTTCCCACAAAGTCTCCGTAGGTGAACCTATCATAGTCCGGGCCGACGACAGCAAGTGGCACTCCATGGATGGCGCAGCGCCCAAGCGTGCGCAGCATCCAGCCGAACCGCAGCCGCGGCCGGGCCTCGACGCGTCCCGTACCCCGTTCGATGTCCTCACCGATGCAGCACGGGCACGCCCGCGCCGACTTCGCCCAGATGTCCTTGAGATCGAACGTCATGCCCAAGGCCCGGATCGTGCCACCGATCTTGACGAGATCGTGGTGCCTGAGCACCGCTGGCTTGATCCCTGTGACGGCCGACACATGGTCGTAGTAACCCGGCTTCTTGTTGTAGCGCGCCATGATGCCGCCATGGATCCGGAAATCCCAGAGTGGCACCCCTCGTGTCACCGAAAGGCGAGAGAGATATGCTGCCAGAGGCTCGTCAGTAGCGATTTCGATCTTCTGCATCAGTCGGTCTCCTACTTTTTCGTCTTGGGGCGCTTCGGCTGCATGCTACGGCCTTCCCCTACCAGTTCCTGCATTGAATTCGCGGGAATGATGTCCTTCCAGTTCTCCACCGCGGTAAAGATGTTCTGCGACGGGCGGCAACCGCTCTCGAGCGCATAAGCGGAAGCGAATACGTCGGGGCCGACGGTCTCGCTGCCACGTCGCAACGCGATCTCGCATACGTGCCGGGTCGTCTGGATCATCGACCCGAATGCACCGCAGGAGGCGTGGAGAAGGCGATGAACGAATTCCTCACTGAGGATCATCGGGTCTGGAGCAAGACCGGCTTCGGCAGTCACGATCTTCTTGATGATCTTCGTCATGATCGAGATGTCTTCCGGGAAGGTCATCCGGCGGAACTCGATGACCTTGCTGCGCTCCTTGAGCTGGCGGTTGGTCTGGCCAGACTGGTCGAGGAACCCCGCCAGTTCGGGAACGCCGCTAAGGATCAGATGCAGAGGCCATCCCGGAATTTCGAGGAGGCTCTTGATCACATCGGCGACGGTTTGCAGTTCCTTGACGGTGTCGCTTCTCAGGACGTGCTGGAGCTCGTCGATCGCAAGAAACAGGACGCGCTGCTCGCGGAGCTGATCTTTCCAGAGTTCGAACAGTTCGCTGGCTGACAGGCGAGGATTGTTGACGTGGTAGCCGAGACGCTTGAGGCCGTCCTTGGCGAGCCCCTTGACGGTGAGCGGCTTGGGAGCCTCCATACTGATAAGAGGATAGAACAGCGAACCGTCAGCCGCCTTACGCGGTGCGAACTCGGCTCGCTTGGAGATGTGCTTCTCGACTGCCGTCGTCTTTCCCGAACCGGACTCACCGACTACGAACAGCGCACGCCGTTTGCCGGACTTCCCGAACAGCTCCGCCGCCGAATTCACGATCAAGGCCTCGTACGCCTCATCGAGCTTGATGTCGCGGGCGGTGCCGATATAGGCCGTGTTCATCCCGCCAACCTGCTCCGCTCGCGTACGGAGCTTGGAATCCATCGTCTCGAGAAGGGCTTCCGCGGCCTCGCGGAAAAAGGCGTCGTAGGTCTTGGTCGTCATTGTTCTCTCCCTGGATCAATATTCGAAATCGAGGTCGTCGCCGGACAGGTCGCCGCCGCCAATACCTGCAAATCCGGATTCTTCCGGACGGATGACCTCTTCGGCCTCGGCCGCCGCCTGAGCCGACCGGCGGCTGGTGCCGAGGTGGCGGAAGGCATCGATGCCGACGACGGTGGGGTCGTGGGGGATCCGAAGCTCGGAAAGGTCGGGCCGGGCACCATCGAGGTCATCCTCCACATCGAGGTCAAAGTAGTTCTTCTCGACGATCGCGTACTGCCGTTCGGACGGGATGTCGGTGCCCAGCTCTGCTCGGGCGCTCGCTGCATGTCCGGCTTCGCGGAGGTCGTTCACGGCCTTGAGGAGGACAGACAGATGCAGCTTCGCGTTGGCGCGGTGGATCGCCCTGAGTTCCTTGGTGGCGCCGACCCACTCCCAGACCGACAGATCGTCAGGCAGGCCCATCGTGGCTTCCGCTTCGACCCAACGGGATCCGTCCCAAAACGAGATCTTCCGGAGACTGAACCTGTCCACGCGAATCTCGGTGCGAGGCGCTTTGCTTCCGGGGAGGGCGGCCTGCATGCGTCTCAACTCCTGGAGCCGCGCATGGTTGAAGTGGATGCCGAGGAATCTGACACCCTTGTCGCCGATCGCCTTGACGATCTTGGTGCCGAACACATGCCGCCGCTGATCGGGATGCAGGGGCGGAAGGATGCCGTACTTCGCAGTCAGGCGCAGCCACTCGTTGTGGGGCGTGGCTCCGTTGAGGCCGTCGTGCGGAGTATGATGGTAGATGTCCACGGTCGCACGCACGAGCATCCGGTTCAGTTCGTCGATGTTGAGCTTCGCCTGCGTTCCATTCGGTCCGCGATCGACGATGTTCGAGAAGGTGCGCCCTTCGAACCAGTGCATGAACCGCATGCCCTGCGTCTTGAAGACGGATTCGATGGTGCCGCGCCCTGCTGCCCAGCCGGCCGCCGTGAACTGATGGGTGCCACGCAACTGCGCGACCGCGGCCCGGACAGGCGTCGCCCGGAAAGCGGGTCCCCAGTCGGTGACCAGGTTGGAAAACAGGACGTTATAGATCCAGGGAGTGCCTGCACCGATGACTGCAGAGAGCATCGTCTTGTCGGAGACTGCCATCTCGAGTGCCGCCATCGCAGAGTCTCCCGATGGCGCCCGCGCGCTGAACCGCATCGCCAGGATGCACCGCGTGGCCACGTCGATGACCACGGTCACCCAGATGCGGGTGCTCTTGATGAGGTCGCGCTCCTCATCGGTCATCTTCTGTGCCAGTCCGGCGAACTGGAGAAGGACGAGCAGGTCGATCTTCCACTCATCCATCTCCACACGCTGCCCGGGCCGCATGATCTGGAGGCCATTGCCCGTCTTGGACAAGGCGGCCCTCGCGACGTCGTCACCCAGCCTGGAGGCAGTTAGGAAGTATCGGCCGAGCCCCTTGACGAGCTTGCCGAAAAATTTCGGGGCGGGCATGTCGTGCGGGCGCTTGTTGCAGGCGATCCGCTCTTCATTCAGCTTTGCGATTTTCGCCTCGAGCATCTGAAGCGCGCCCGTGATGTTGGGTCGCTTGTAGGCTGCATATAGCTTGGCGTGCTCCAGCCAGATGGCGAGGTCCTCGTGGTCGAACCTCGAGGGGATCGCACCCGGGCCGCTGGCGCTGCTGACAAGGGATTCGACGCGGAAACCGTTCTCGACATACGTGTTGTGGAGGCGGAAGAAATGCCGGGGGCAGACGACCTTCACCCATTTGTGGACTTTGCTTCCGCGAGAGTTGGCCTTTCGGGCGTTGTCGTTGACGGTTTTCTCGATGAACGGCAGAAGATCGGTGAGGCAGGTCGCTCCGGTCGTGATCCTCTTGCGCCTGAAACCGAACGACGCCAGTCCCGGGTATTCCGACCCAACCGCCTCGATTTCCAGATAGAGGTCGAGGCAATCCTTCAAAAAAAAGGCGCGTTCGAGCTTCTTTTCCGAGAAGTCGCCAAGTGCGGGAAGGCCGAGCGCGAGATCGGAGCTGCCCCGTTCGACTTTGAGACGTTGGGCGCAATAGAGCGCATAAATCTGCTGATGGCTGAATTCCTCGTCAAACCCGTTCCTGTCTCTTAGGGTGGTCGTCTTCATGTCCTGCGACACCAGGAGGTAGTCCTGGTCATCGATGGAGATGCTCTTGGCATCCCCGAGATAGTACATCGGTACGACGGCCTTGTTGTCGAACTCGAGCGGAAGGGCCTTGATCATGGTGCGTGCCTTTCGACAGGGAGGCGCACCTCCATCAGCGTGTGGTCCTCGATCCGGGAGGGGATGACGGGACGAAGCCAGCCTTCGCCGATCAGGACCCAGAGGGCGGTACGGCGATAGGCCTGCACTTCCAGCCCCTTCAGGAGTTCCCCGAACCTGATGTGTCCGCGGACATCCATGAGAAGTTGCTTGGCTTCCTCCACGTCGGCGTCGTTGCGTGCCCGTCTGGCGAACAGGATCTCTTCCGCGTTCGCGGCCGCGTACTCGCTCGCGAAGTATTCGGTGATGAAACTCACGTCGTCTGCGAAGCCTCCGATGCCCTGGTCCTTGATGAGGATTAGGAGATCGATCAGAAGCTTGGATGCGAGCTTCTCGAACGGCTTCACGGCGATCACGACGCGTTTTCCGCAACGCTTCCTGATCCAGAAGTCGAAGGTGTGGGCGCGGGTGACGCCATCGAAATCGACGTAGGTGACCTTGGGCCACTGCTCGCGCAGTTCGACCACGTCCATGGTCTTGAGGATTCTTCCTGCCTTGAGCTCGAGCGCGCTCTCCATCAGGATGATGGTGTCGTTGAGCGGGTTCACTGCGGTAGCGCGCGTGTTGAATGGCGATTTGTCCGAGGGGATACGGGACGCGCTGCTCGGCCCCGGCATGGTGTCGAAGGTCTCCGTCTTGGTCGGTCGGAGATAGGTTACGACCTCGGGGATTTTGTGGTTCGGCACGATGCCGACCCGCTTCTCCAGGATATGCTGCTTGATGTGATGTTCAGGTCTCATCGGTCAGACTCCCGCGGTACCCGGAAGCGAGTGGGTTGCCGCCACGTCCGGCAACTCCTGCTGCTGGTGCCCGGACCGTTCGTCCAAGCCGACGACCACGACTAGCTTCAGCGACCGGGTGTCCGCGGGGATCTGCAGTGCGGATGCACCCACCACGAATTCCGCTGCCGCCCGCAGATCTGCGCTGGTGTCGAGAGAGAGCTCCCGCAGCTCCGGCGGGAGTGTCTGCAGCAGGTTCTTGTCCAGGATGCCGCGGTCACGGGTCGCCGTCGAAACGGCGACGGCAGACGGGTGGATCTTCATGGTGGTCTCGAGTTTGGTCGTCATCGGATCACCAGCGGGAGAGCGTGTCGCGGTCGAGCGACTCGAGAAGCTCGTTGAGGTCGGAAGGACGCGATGCTTTCGGCCAGAAGGACGGGGCCGCCTTTGGCATGCCGGGCGGATGGTTCTTACGGCCGGTACGGCGCGCGTAGCTGATCTGCCTGCGGAACTGGCGGAAGCTGCAGGGACGCAGACCGAGGCGGCTGCATTCTGTATGCATCGCCAGGTACTGTTCGGAGGTGTTCTTCCAGCCCTCGGCATTCGCAGCCTTGGCTGCGAAACCCAGATGGACCGCGGTCTCGACGGAGGAGTAGGGCGCGCACGAGGTTTCTGCGACGGATACTCGAGACTGAATTGCGACGGTTACGGCGTTCACGGTGGTCTCCGTTGGTTTTTTGACGCACGTCGGCGTTCCCCGGAGTGACCGAGGCGCGACATGCTGGAATTTCAGGGGAGCCGCGGTGGCGGCAGGGACTACTTGAGGTCAGGCGGCGTAGAACGTTTTCCGCTCTGCGCCCTTGGGCGGGGGTTAGACGCTAGCCGCTTCTGCATCGAGCTCGGTCATGATGAGAAAAACGTCGAAGGGGACGACCTTCAATTCCTGGGCGCCGATCTCGCGGAGCTTGGCGTTGAAGCCCTCCATGATCTCGGCGAGCTTGCGCCAGATCTTGAGCTCGTTGCCGGGATGTTCCCCTGCGAGCTCGAGAGCATCCGCAAGAGCAGTGTTCTCGAGGTGGAGATATTCGGTCGGACGATTGGAAAGACCGGGGAACAGTCCCGAGGATTCCTGGGGTCCGGACTTGCTGATTTCACCGAGCAGGGTGACGAGGTTGTCGAGGTGTGCCATATTGCGGCTCCTTTGCCAGTTCGATCTCCGAGAAAAGCCTTTCCTGACGAACGGCGCGTATCCGTCCTCGGGTGGATGTTCTCGTTGAGCGAACCTGTAGTGGAGCCGTGGCGTTGGCGCAGGACCTCGCCGGAATGTTCCTGGCGAGAAGTTTTTTGCTCATTGTGAAATGACACCGGCTGATCCGGCTGCTGGAAGGCGTCTTACGCATAGCAGGTCTCCGAGACAGGTTGGGCCAGGGAGACGGGACCGGCAATTGCTCAGTCTCGGTCGTCTCCGCATTCTGTCGTCGAGCGTATTATCCGGATGCGCATCATGGATCTCCGTCGAGAAGCCAGCTTGAAGCCTGATCATAGTTAATGACCGACGCCAAAGTTTGTCCACCAATTTATTTCAACCGGTAGGTGTTGACGTCCAGGCCCAGGCGCCGTTCAATCCGGCGCCCGCGCGAGCGCGGCGATCCCTTTGTGGCATGCATGCAAGGATCGGATCCTTCCTCAAGCACACAGGAGGACCACCATGCGCAAGTACGTCATGAACCGCGTTGCCGAAGCCCGGGAGCGACTTGCCCCCGTTCTCAGGGAACTGGGGCTCACACTATATGTCGCGGACAATTCGGAAGACACCGCGATCTTCTTCCGCGGGTTACTCGACAGCAGAAATGGATCTCTGTCGAATCCGAGATCCCCGGTGACCCTCCGCTTCGCACTTCCACAATATGTGGAAGGCAGGGAAGCCCAGTGGCATGACGCGGACCTGCATGTCGACGACTGGAGGCTCAAGCCCCTCGGGAGATCAGGCTGGTCGCACCAGCGCTGGTGGGGGACAGAAGCCGTTCCGATCGAGAAGGCGGGCAACCGGATGTTCGCGTGGATCGAAGGCAAGATCCGGAAACACGGGGTCATCACCCCCGTTGCCAATCAGGATTGGATCGTCGACTCGGAGGCATTGGCCGACCTCTACTGGGAGATCGGCGGACGCCTTAGGGGTCTCGCGATCGTCAGGGTCCCCATGCAGTTCGGCAAACTTAGCGAAGAGGTCGAGGCTCTGACATTTCAGGATCGCGAGGGAAGGCGCGTCCATATCGTCCCAGGAGGGATAGGAACCGTCCTGATCGACGGCCAGGAGGCTGGCAAGTATTATGGAAATACTGCATGGGCCGCTCGGCTGGTAGAACGCCTCAAGAAGGGCAGCGAAGCCGCTGTCAGCGGCTTGGAGCCGCCTCGTCGGTGACGCGAGGGGAGGCCGGGTACCTGCCAGTCAGGGCATATTCGATCTCAGCCTCCCTCACAGCGAGTTCAGCCTCCCCGGATTCGCGGATCCTGTCCCGCAGGAACTTCACCTGCGCTGCGCCCTTGCCGGGTTTTGACGGAACAAGCGCGGCCAGAAACCTGTCTCGCGCCTCCTGCCGAGCCCGGGCGTCTTCGATCCCGGCCATGGACTCCTCATGACGCACGAAGTGCTTCACGTTGTCGAAGAACGCCGCGCTCTGCCATTTCTTCTTGTGCAGACGGAGGGGAGACAGCTTGCCGATCCATCTCTCGTCGATGATGGGCTCCGCGAGGGCGGCGTCGAGGTCGAATTGTATTCCTGTCAGTGCCGAATAGATCTTGAGGCCGACAGCCTTTGCGAGGATGGGCGGCAGGGCTTCGGCTACCATGTCCACGTTGCCACCTCCTTCTGCATGGAAGGTCCAGCCGGCCGGGAAGCCCTGAGCCGCAGCGATTATCGCCAGTGTCAGCCTGGGCTTGAAGTGCTTGTCCAGAGGGGCTCCGGGCCTTCCATGGTAATCTTCGAAGTCGACGACCTGTGGTGGGCCGTCGGCATATGAAGACGCATCGAATCCTTGTCGCACGAACGGGTCGAGGTGGCTGTGGCGATCTTCGCTGGATGAGACAGGGATCGTGGAGAGGAGGTTCTTACTGTGCGCATCTCGCCAGTATCCGGCCCACTTGTTGTAGCTGGCCTGTGCCTCCCTCGCGATGACGGAGTGCGTGGGATCCGGCAGCGCTTCATGCTGGATGACAAGGGGACCCAGAGCTTCGACGACAGATTGGATGACCGGCCTTTCGCGCACCGGTGCGAGAAAGGTCCCATCCTCGCCCTTCCTGATCCCGACGATGACCAGCCGTGTCCGCTCCTGGGGCAGCCCATAGTCGCGGGTGGCGATTTCGTGAGTGTCGACGTCGTAGCCGAGGCGCGTCAGTTGCGCCTCCGTCTCGGTGAGATACGCCAGATGCTGCTCATATGCGAAGCTGGCCGGGGTTTCGAACATGAAGGCGCGAGGCTGAACGATTTCGACGGCCCGTACCAAGCCAGGCACGAGATTGCCCTTCGCTGTTTCATCCGTCGTCTTCTTCTTCCTGGAGACAGGTGCGGACGGCAAGCCCCCTGCGAGCAGATCGATGCCTCGATATCTTTCAAGCTCCTCCTTGGCCAACTTGGTGATGTCGGCCTTGATTACCGGCCAAGATGGCCAGTTCTTCCGGAGCGTCGTGATCCGTTTGTTGTTGATCTCATAGAGGCCATGGTGAGCGAACCCCGCCGACATCAGGCCGATCGCCATGCCTCCGGCTCCGGCACCCAGCTCGAGCACCCGGAGCCACCTGGGTGGGCGGGAATGAGCGACCAGCGGCTCGAGTTCTTCCGGGTGCTGTGTCCCTAGATTGCGCACCGCATCCCACAGTTCCGTGGAAAAGATGGCGTCCGCAGAAGCGTCGAAGGAGAAGCCGCCACGGTGCCCGAAACACCCCGAGGAAAACCTGCGCAAGGCCTCATGGGTCCTGGCGACGAGCTTTGCCTCAGGATCGAGGAGAGCCGCTTCCTCCAAGGATTCGGCACCACCGAGCACCCGCTCGAATTCCGCAAGAAGGGAAGCGGCCAGTTTGGAGACCTCATGGTGCGCGGCGAGGTATTCGCTGCTGACAATGATCTCTGCCCCTTCTTCGGGCCATGGGAGGTGGCGCAAGAAGAACCTGTCGAGCCTGGCGATAAAATTGTCGGCGTCTGCTTCAAGGGTTCGTATCGCCGCGGGCGTGTTCCTTGCGGCCGTTGCCAGGAGGGAGGCAGTCCTCCTGTCGGCTGCGGTACGTTCGTCCCCGCTGCGAGACCACCTCAGAAAGGATTCGATCTGAGCAAGCCTGCTGCTCCCGACCGGATGTCCGGCACCGATCATGCGGATCGCTTCGGCGCGCACCTCCTCGGACGAGTCCGCCAGGAGGCGTAGCGTCTCAGGAGAAGCTACGTGCATGGGCATGTCGCTGTCTTCGTCGGACGTGTTCAAGGATCCGGCAATTTTGGACACGGCGACAAAGATCCTGATGTCTTCCGGAGCCAGCCCGGTCTCAACGAGCAGAAGCTTTTCAATGATCTCTGGAGCCGCCATCGACTGCAGCTCACCCACAGCGTCCGCAATCTCGACAAACCTTCGGGAAAGTGTCGCAATCTTACCCTTGAGGCGGCGAGCGCCAGCCACGATTTCTGCCTTGTTCGAAGAATTACCTGTGCCCATTGCCGTGCCTCCATCTTCTCGCTCTCGTAGCAGGCAATACATTTCCCTGGTTCAAAGAAATAAAGTGAATTTTCGGTAGAGGGAGGTCTGCATTGGTCCGGTCACCATGGTGCGAGCCGCGTAGTCATCATCGAAAGGATTCGATTGAGCGGGAACGCACCGACATCGGGTCTAATGATGGAGGTGGTGCCATCATTCAATGGAGATCACGATCCTTTCGGTGTTCAGGATGTCCCGGACTACGCGATCCTCGGTGAGTGTGTCTCATTCTTCCGGCGGATGAAGGTTGGGTCCACTCTCGGCCCCAGGAGGTCTCCATGCGCTAGACTGCACGTCTGAGCTCGAACACATCCGGATACGGACTACAGGTGATTAACGCTTTGCTGGAGCACCTAGATGGCTCGCCCACCAACCGATCAGTGCGAAATCTTGAAGAGGGATTAGGCCACAAGAAACCGAAGCTCCTGGAAATCTCTGTTGGACGTTGCAGGGCGCCCTTCAGGGAAGCTGCCAAACGGGTTAATATCGAGGCAAATCCAAAGCTGGTAGGATCTCCGCGATGGCGGAGTGTCGGAAACGGAGATTGGCATGCCACACGGCGGAAACAACGATGAGGGCACACCCGGCGACGTTGGCGCGATCGGGGAAATGGCCGGCGACAACGAAACTGTCGGCGATGCATTGGCAAACCTCGGTTTCGAGCCAGCCAAGGTCGGCCGCAAGATCGTATCCCAGGGGAAACGCAGAGAAAATTTGAAGAGGCGGGCAACCAAGAGCAAGGACGAGTAGAGCTTCGGTGAGCTACTGCGAACCGTTTCCTGGCTCGAACGAACCGGCGATCCTTGGCGACTTCGGAAGCTTGGGCAGGACCTTCTCGTGCGGGTCGGGCTCGGTTGGATCGAAGTATGGCAGCGGTACCTCGAAGCCGGGATCCACAAACCACTGCGCCTTCATCGGATGGTACACGCCGGGCAGGGAGAAGAGCTCGTTGATCTTGAGAAAATCATCGACGTTCGCAGTGAGGATTGGAATCCGGTGAACGATGGCGACGGCCGATATCATCAAATCGTGCCCGAGCCTGTTGCTCTTCTGGCCGCGCTGAATGGTCCACATGTGCCGGAGGCTGGGAACAGATGTCATTTTGGCGTAGACTGTCGCGACATCAGCAGTCATTTCCGGAAACGGAAAATCCATGTCGATGAGCTCGCTGACCCAGTTGGCGATAAGAAGCGCTCTCCTGGGATCGTCGTCTGTTCGAAGGTGGGCTCCGCGCAGTAGTTCTGTTATGACTGGATAGCAGAGTGCGAGACGATATATGCCAACTCGCAGGAGCCAGGGACGCAGTCCCATAGGCGCTTTCACGCGGCCCATGAGACTGACGATGTCCGTATCCATTAAGAGAATAGGGTCCTTCAGCACTGTAAAATCCTGTTGTCAAAAAACTACCGTCTTGAAAATATCCGAGGTGCGATGCAATTCCTTCGTTAGAGTAAGGAGACTGGCAAACAGTCCAATAGAGGCCCAGATGACGCATGATTCCGATTGGCAGAGACACGAGGCCGAGGCCCGCATCCAGGAGGTTCTGGGCGCAGCTAAAGTACGTGGTACTCAGAGAGTGATCGACACCGACGGCAGATTTGACGTTACATTCGTGCCCAGAAAACAGACCCTGGAGGAGCTATTCTCCCGCCCTGGTCCTCTTCCTGACGATGATGATGGCAATCCCTGATCACTTTTTCTGCAATTACGGTTGGAAACCGTAACCGGCGACGACAAAACCAACAAGATAGGGTGTGTCGAATTCCTATGACTTCGCCCTACATCACTGTTTTAGAATGAGATAACTTTAGCGCCTCCGTCAGAAATGCCACACAAACCCACGCACTTGCTTCGGCCCGAACGTGCGGCTGGTTTTAACGCTGCGAAACCAGGCACACAGGGGCACACAATTTCGGTTGACGTCCGGATGGACGTTCACTAAATGTTCCTTCTATGAGCAACACGTTCACGACCTCCCTTCGAATACGCTGACGGATTTCCGGGACCGGTCCCGGTGCCGCCCAGATCGTTGTTCGTTGGAGTGCAGGTCATGAAGACCGAATCCGCTCGTGCCGCAAGCGATGACGCTTGCGATTTCAACAAGGTTTACAAGCCGCGTTTTCCTTTCATCACCGTCAAATGTGTCGGTCGCATGCTATTTCGCTCGCAGCAGGCAAGTGACTATGCATGCCTTCTGGAAGTTGATCCCGAAGTAGTCGCCTGGCGGTGCGTCACGCGCCCGATCTGCAATGACTCGAGCGCACGAAAGCCTCGGCATCACTTTGTGGATTTCACAGTCAAGACCGCGACCGAGACCCTACTCGTCGATGTCGGGAAGTGTGATCCTCACATCGTTACCTGGCTGCCGAGCGCCGCAGCACGGCGTGGCTACCGCTACCAAGCCGTTTCCATCTGCAACCTCAATCAGATCCGCCTCGCGAACGCGCGGGATCTTATCCGATACGCGGCCCAACACGCCAGTCTAGGCGACCGCATCCGGATTCTCGCCGGCCTCGATGAGATGGGATCGCTTACGCTCGTCGAATGCCTCTCGGCGGTGCGAGAAGGCGGTGCGATGGGGTCGGTCGCCAGCATGATCCTGCATGGCCTGATCGAGGTCGACCTTGATGAGAAACTGCTCGGTCCGGATACAATCGTCCGCCGCGCTCGGTCGTAGGAGACCTCGATGAAACGGGCAAATTCTCACGAGCGGATGAACTCGCTCGAAGTGACTACCTATGCCAATTCACTCCGTATCCCATTAAGGCGATGCGGGATCTTTCTAAGGGGCGACAAGACTGTAGGCTTGGTCCTGCCACCCGAGGCGGACATCTCTACATATCAGCAGGCTGTCAAATCGGTCCTGATTGGCGGCGGGATCCTCCACTACGCCGTCCCATTGGTGCGCGTCAGCGCTTACAAGGGGGAGACGGATGCGGACGACGCAGTCAAGACCGTCTCGCTGAGCAACGCAGTTATCGTCGTGATCGCGCAAGGTGCCGTTCTGCCCCGAGAACTCTCGGTCTCACTGGATCGTCTCGAGCTGGTGACCGTGGTCAAGCCGTATCATCTGATCGCTGCGGCAAGGACGGTGCTCGATGCGGTAATCACGCGGGATCAGGCCACTGCGCTGTTCTCGTATCCTCTGCCGTTGATGTTCGCCGCTCTCAGGCGGTCACGCCCGATCGAAGTCACCCTGGAGAAGCTGGCAGCTTCGATGGATTTGGAGGCGGTGCCGGAGGTGAAGCGCGCGGTCGCGTGGGAGCCGAGGATTGAACAGCTTGCAGGCTATGGCAAGGCCACCGAGTGGGCGCTGGACCTCGTCGAGGATATCGCTGCGTGGAGGCAACGAGAGGTCGAGTGGCGCGACGTGGACGCGGGATTGCTACTGAGCGGTCCGCCAGGCTCCGGGAAGACCTTGTTCGCGAGCGCGGTGGCCAGATCGTGTGGAGCTGCTTTCTTCGCGGCGTCGAGTGCGGTTTGGCAATCCCACGGCCACCTCGGTGACATGTTGCGCGCAATGCGGAAGTCATTCGAGCAAGCGATCGCTGCCGCACCGTCAATTTTATTAATTGACGAATTCGATTCCTTTGGCTCCCGAAAAAATCTTCGGGGAGACAGCGCATCTTATGGTCTACAAGTGATCAATGCACTTCTCGAACACCTTGATGGCGCTGTGGGGCGCGAAGGTGTCGTCGTGATTGCGGCTACCAACAGGCCGGACGATATCGATGAGGCGCTCCGCAGGCCGGGTCGCCTGGACCGCCACATTGCGGTGGAGATGCCCGATCAGGAAGCACGTGAGCAGATCCTGTCGGCGCATGTCGGCGTGGCTTTGCCGCGGGACGAACTGAAAACGATCGCGGTGGCAACCAGTGGCTATTCCGGGGCTGCTCTGCGGCAGCTTACCCGTGATGCGCGCCGAATCGCTAGAAAAGCAAGGAGGTCAGTGTGCGGTTCCGACTTCATGTTGATCGTGCCGCCCGTCGCTGTGTTAACCCATAAGGAGCGATGGCAAGTGTGTGTTCATGAGGCTGGACACGCGATCGTGGGGCTCGCGCTCGGTACCGGTGATATCGAGGCTATCGTCGTCGCCCGTCAGGCTGCGCACCGGGACGATAGCGTCGGCCACGTCAAATGGCGCAGACCAGTTGTGCTCAATCGGACGCTTGGGGCCTACAGGAATGAGATTGCGATGCTGTTAGGTGGCAAAGCTGCTGAGAAGGCAGTCCTCAACGAAATGTACTCTGGCTCCGGTGGCGTTGAGGGATCGGATCTTCATCGAGCGGCGGACATTGCGACAATTCTAATCGCCGGCCACGGTGTTCATGGGCTCGGGTATACCGACGTCTCCCGATCGCGAGATCTCGATCAGCTTCGTCGGACTGATCCCATCTTGCGGAGGAGGGTGGAGCGCCTGCTGGCGGAGGAGTTGGCGCGAGCGGAGGATATCGTCAGGGAGCGGCGGGTCGATGTAATGCGCGTCGCGGAAGCGCTCATGGAACACGAGGTGTTGTCAGGCGCTGGCGTCGCTAAGTTCATCCTAGGACGGAATGCTCCGCCCTAGGACTGGCATCTGCACAACTACGGTTGCATCTCAAGTTCAGCCAAAGCAATCCGTTCGGGAACCAGCGGAGGAGCATTGATGAGCGTTCTCCTTTCGGCCCCGGGCCAAAGAATGCGTTCCCAATCCCATGTCACGTCCTTAATTGCGGCGAACAGTGCGAGTCCGACGGCTTGCGCCAGCCTCGGCGGAACGGCATTGCCGATCTGATCGGCTGTCGCTTGCTTACCCCCCGAGAATTGCCAATCGTCGTCGAAGTCCTGGAGACGAGCACGCATGCGTGCGGTCAGCGCGGGCATGAAGCCTGGTTTCGAAGCCTGCTCCGGCGTCGGCGCAGAGTCTGGCAGGCCAGCGATGTCGACGCACTTCGCGCCCCAGCGAGCCGCCTCCTTTTCCCGAGGCAAGCCGCGTCGTGTGACGATTGTTGAAGCGAGCGCACCTAGAGCCAACACCTTGCCTTCTCGGTCCAAAATGGGCTGTTCGCGCCGGGCACGAGCCCAATCGTGGGCCCCTGTCCAACCATTCGCCGACATCAGGTCGACGAGTGCATCGCCGATGTTAAGTCGGCGTCCAGGAAAGGTGGGCGGCATCCTGAACGCACCTTCGAGATCCTTCCGCAGACCAATGATCAGAACACGGCTGCGCTCCTGCGCGATGCCGTAGTTTTCGGCCTTCATCCTGTGGATTTCTACCTGATAGCCAGCCTTTTTGAACCCGCGCAAGAAATCGGCGACATGATCCGCGTGACGTGCATGCAACAGACCGTCGACGTTCTCGAACAGAAACGCCCGAGGCCTTACTTCGGAAATGACGCGGACCGCTTCAGGGAACAAATCCCGGGGATCATCCTTGCCAAGACCGTAGCCGTCGGACGAATAAGGCTGACATGGAATCCCTCCAGATACGAGGTCGATATCCATCTGGCGGTATGGTTGAAAATCAGTAGCCCTGATGTCGCCCTCGATCACATTCCAGTCTGGTCGGTTCACGCGGAGAGTCGCGGCGGCATGCTTGTCATATTCGATGAGCGCGACATGATCGAAGCCGGCGCGCTCCAAACCAATCGCCATGCCACCAGCACCCGCGCAGAGCTCGACGACCTTCAGGCGATGGTGAGGGGGAGGCGGTGTTTGAACGTTTCGGTGGTCTGACTTGTATTCGAAGAGCGCATGTCCGGAGAACGTCAGAAGGGCAACGAGACCAGGATCGCGAAGAGTTCTCAACTTCAGCCCGCCAAATGTGCCGCCTTCAAGCCTCTTCAACGCGTCAAACGCGAGAGCCATTTCCTGTGCCGTCGTATTGGGTTTCACATCTTGCGGTGTCGGATGGTCAGATCCAAAGAAGGATTCAAACGCCCTTCGAATCTGCACGGCACCCTCGCGAACTTCACTCGATTCGAGCATTTTGGGATCGCGCTCGTCCATCAGACTTTCGACAAAGGCGCGAAGAATGTTCTGAAAATTGGTAAGCGATTCCGCAAGGTTTTTCCTTGCCGCAGTCGCTAACTTTCGTCCGTTTCGCTTGGCCAAGACCTGTCCGGGTGTAAGTTGCGCTTCCTTCAAGCGCCTGCGGATGCTTGCCACTTCTTTTGTATCGATGCGAGCGCCGATTGCCATGCGCTCTAGCACTTCGGTCCGTGTATCGCTGTCGGCTGCAACGAGCGCCTTCACGACCGGAAACTGCGCGCGCGAGGTTTCGAGAAGCTCTTCGTAGCCTTTCAGCTTGGCCCTGAATCCCACGTAAGTCGAGAGTTCGGAAGGGGGCATGTTGCACGTCACGCGCAGGAATTCGCGGGCTTCGCGTTCGGTCGCAACCTCAGTGAGTTTCTCAACTTCTGCAGCCATGTCGAGGATTCGGGCTGACATTTGCTTTTGCAGCGCGATGATCCGCTGCTTCGCCGCCGTCAGTGCCTCTGCCTTCGAATCCATCATGCCACCCAAGATTGCCAACGCCCAGTGCATGGCTCATACCGGCACACCCGTTAAGCGCCCGGGAAGGGATTCATTCAAATGCGATCGGTCAACGAATTCAGGATGAGGAAGTAACCCCGCAGCCTGTTCCTTGCTCGTGGCCTCATCATTCCTTGCGTTTGCATAAGGATGTGAGACGTCGAGAAGATGGAGAGGTTCGTCCATTGCCACTGGCACCCGTGAAAGAGGTTGCTTGGCGGCGCGTTCAGGCGGGATCGAAAATTGGCTTCATTGCGATTTCCGCCTGGTTTTTGGCCCACCACAAGAGCCGCATCCCGGAGGATTGTTTGTTTATGTAGCGAACTCAAGAGCCTTGGTTTCGCAGGAAGTCTCCGCTGGCGGCGGACGCACCAGGATTTTTGAGATTTCCATCGCCCATCGTTAATCTTCATTGCAATATCTGGTTGAAAAGCTGCCTCCAGAAGCTTTAGTTCTTGATGGCTTGGGGAATCATGAATGTCTATCATCTACCGCGTCATTGTCGCCGCCTGCCTTTCCACGGCTATCGCCTCGAACTGCCTTGCAGAAGACCCGGCATCCTCCGGGACGGGATTTGCGGTCACGCCCGATGGATGGGTTCTGACCAATGCTCACGTCGTTCAGGGTTGCGGCCGCATCGAGGTCAAGGGCAGGGGTGACGCGGCTGATCCGCGCATCGACGAGACTAATGACCTGGCGGTCATGAAGATCTCCAGCAACGAACCATTGAAGCCACTGGTATTCCGAAGGTCACCTACCAGGCTCGGTGAGGACATCGTTGCGGTCGGCTTTCCTTTGGCGACACTTCTGGCGGACTCCGTGAAGGTCACCACCGGGAACGTCAACGCACTCGCGGGTATCCGCAACGACACGAGATACATCCAGATTTCAACACCGATACAACCCGGAAACTCTGGAGGCCCGGTGGTCGATCGAAATGGCTTTCTCCTGGGAATAACCAGCGCAACGCTCTCGAAGAAGACTGCAGATGAGATCGGCATCACCGCTCAGAATGTGAACTTCGCGATCCGTGCATCCGTCGCCGAGCTGTTCATGCAATCTCAGAGCCTAGCCAACCAGAGCGTTGAAAAAGCTGAGAACAGTAGTCCTATTGCAACAGCCGATCTTGCCGATCAGATTACGCCATCCGTCTTCCAGATCCTCTGCTACTCACCCAAGGAAACGCCGGTGGCCGCGACGTCACCCGAAGATGGCTCCGCAAGAGTCCAGCCACCTGCGAGTTCGGTCGACCTGCCGACAGATGCCGTTTCCGTTGATGAAGCCTCGCTGCGAGTGCCGCAAGCTCGAACAGGATTCGTCCGTCACCCGAAGGGCGTCGCGCCGATCAAGGCTGCAGCCAGCGGCGATGCGAAGGCGATTGGACAAGCGCCTAACGGAAGTACCGTCGAAGTCATGGAAGTGCGCGACGACTGGTACCGCGTTACCGTCGGAGGCTCCAGCGGATACATGCACTATTCGTGGGTGCGGGTGAACCAGTTCGAGGAGGCAGCGGGTGACGGACGGTTCGTGCAGGTCAAGAGCTTCCGGACGCTCGAAGACGCTCGGTCATTCATCAATGGCGCGCCGGTCCCGCTCGCTGCACATCTGGCTGCGAACGGCTGGATCGCAGTCACCCTGCATGACGTCTATGGCGAGCAGGAGGCAAAGGATGTGTCCAACGCCTTGAAGGCTCGTGGCCTAATCGAGAAGGATTCAATGGTAACCTACGGAAACACCTATGTTCGCAAGATTTGCTGTGACTGACACTGGATCCATTGAAAGGCACATTATGTACTCGTCATTTCGACACCTCTCGCTTGCACTATCCGTCACTCTCGTGGCCATCTCCGTCCTTCCGGTGTTCGCTGCCGAGGATCACTCGATCTACTACGGGTCACGCTCGGGAATGCATCTGACAACGATCTCCAAGAAAGGGATCGGAACCGCTAATGCCGTGATCATGGTCAAGCACACGTCCAAGGATGCGAAGGCATTCTGCGTCGGATATGACCAGGACAATTCCATGGCCTGCGTGAAGCGCACGTTGGCCGAGGTCAAGGTCGGCGACCGGGTCACGGGCAATTGCCGGAAACGCACCTGGATTGATATGTACGGACAATCCTACGCGTTCGAGGGAACGACCAAGGCCTCGGACAGCATGGCGGACTATGCCGTTCGCGACCTGAAGTCGGGAGAAATTCTGGATGGCTCGTCCGCGTCCGGATACGGCGTGGCACTTACAGTTTTCCAACAGCTCTGCCCTGGTATAGCGGAATGAAACTTGCACAGCCTTTGTCCCTGGCAATTCTAGGCTTGGCTTCCTTTCTTTCGAACCCTGCCGCATGTGCCGAATTCTCATTCGAAGGGGTAAAAGATGATCCCATGGCCGAGGCTCGCTTCCGGTTGAAGGGGGAGATCGATCGGGGCGACGTGCAGCGGCTCGATGCGGTCATCCAATCGGCTGGGATCACCCACGCACAGGATCCATGGCGCAAGATCGTGATCTCGCTCGACAGTCCCGGTGGCTCCTATCATGAGGGGCTCGATCTCGCCTTGGCGTTTCGCCGACGCGGCCTCGCCACCGTTGTTCGTTCCAGCGATGAGTGCCTGTCCGCCTGTGCGATCGCCTTCCTGGGTGGCTCGGCCCTCCCGAAAGACCCGAATCCTGTCGGGGATGATGACCCGCTGCCGGATCAGCTTCCCCAGCGATCACTCGAACCTGGAGCCGTGCTCGGGTTCCATGCGCCGTATCTTGCTCTTCCAAACAACGACTACAACGCATCGGTCGTTGCCGATGCCTATAGGTCAGCAGTGCTGGGAATATCGAGGCTCGTTGAGGTCGCCGACAAGCTTTACGTAGTTCCAGCAGAGCTTCCGAAGCTGATTGCACCGACGAAGGACGAACTCTTCGTCGCGGACGAAGTAGACAGTGTCCGCTTCCTGGGCATCGATTACGCCGAGCATACGTATCAGATGCGGGACAAGCCCGGGGTCACGCGCTCCATGATCGTGAACGGGTGCGTGAACCGTTTCTATCACCTTAAGCGACGCAGTAGCGTCGACGGGTTTTCCGTCGCCAAGGCAACAATCGACGAGTTCATCGAGGGATCTCAGCTACTCGAAAATGGTGAAGACCAGATCGCCTTCGGGACGCACGTATTCCGGCAGGGCACGATCAAGACATGGGTCGCATATCTGCCGATCGCGAAGACCGCCGATGGAAAGAGTTTTGTGTGGTGCCTCTTTGCCCCGGAACCATCCAATCTGAATACCTATTACAAGGCAGCCGGATCCATTGAAGAACTATTTGCTAGCTTCGGCGGCAAAGGCGATCTCATGACGCTTTCTACAATGAATGACATGATCGCGCCGACGACGGGAGACTGGATATACGACATGGTCCGCGATATCGATCTCGTCCCGCCGGATACGAAACTCAGCAGTGTCGCCAGCGTTCTCGATCAGTATTTCGCCACGGAGAACGTGATGAACTGGAAAGCTCGTTGAGACTGACCCGGGAGTGGTACGTCCTTCTTGGCGTTGCGGCGATCCTGCTGTCGATCGTTTCCACTGCAGAAGCGACGAATTCTCCGTGCAGCGGACGAAAGGGCGGCATCGCGGGGTGCCAAGGCGATACATTCATCTGCAACGACGGCTCCGTGAGCGCGAGCAAGAAATCGTGCTCGGCATACATGGGAGGCGCTGTCGGTCTGCTTGGCGGCGCGGAATCGCAAATGACCCCTGCATACGATGGAGAATGCTCCTGCCGATCGGGCGCGTACTGCACCGGTCCGCGCGGCGGGCAATACTGCATGACTGACAGTGGTCGAAAGAGCTACCTTCGGAAATGACAACGAGCAGATAGCACCTGTAGTGAATGATATACCGCTCTTGATCGGTGTCAGGTGGCGGACTGAGACAAACGGAGGGTAGTGTGAGATCCGTTCTAGGCATAGACGCCGCATGGACGGATCGCGAGCCGAGCAGCGGCGCCCTCGTTGCCGATGACAGCTCCGGCCGGCGGCTGATCGACGTGGCTGCCTCTTACGCCGCATTTCTTCGAGAGGAAACGGATGCCGGGCCCATCGCTCGCCATCGAGGGTCGGTGCCGGATGCGGCATCCTTGATCGAGGCTGCGAACCGGAAACTAGGTGTGCCAATGGATGTCATTGCCATCGGCATGCCGTTGTCGAAGATGTAACTCGCAGGGCCTCTGACAACATGATCTCGTCCCTCTACGGTACCGCACGAACAACGGCCAGACATAGTGCCGCGTCAAAGTACGCCATCGTAAGCATTGCGCAGGAGCTTTACGCCCCTATCGATTTGTTGCTCGGTGAGACTTGCATACCCCATCACAAGGCCAAGGCATTTCAAATTCAGCCCCTGGCCAAAGTAGTGAGGTGTGATGGAGTAGATGCCAACTCCAAGCTGGGAAGACCTCTCAATGAATGACGTCGCCATGGAAGGGGACAGGTCAAGGAACCAGGCGACGACGTGCAGCCCGGCTTCCGCGCCTTCGATCCTGACCGCATCATGGAATTCGACTTGCAGCGCGTCGAGGAGCGCTGTGCGTCTGCGGGCGTTGTGACGCCGGGCCTTACGCACGTGACTTTCGTAGACGCCAGACTCCAGCAGGGTCGCCAGCGCTTCCTGTGCCAGGATGGGGGCATGCCTGTCCGTCAGGCGCTTCGCGTGCGCGAACACTTCCTGCAATTCCCGCGGCACGACGACGTAGCCAATCCGGAGCGTCGGTGACAGCGTCTTTGAGACCGTTCCGACATAGATGACGTTCGACGCGCCTCCGAGCGCGCGTAGCGGTGGCACGGGATTCATGTCGAACCGATACTCGCTGTCGTAGTCGTCTTCTATGATGTAGGCGCTCTTCTCCTCCGCCCACCTCAGCAACTGCTGGCGTCGTCCGATGGACATCACGCTTCCCATGGGAAACTGATGTGACGGCGTCACATAGGCCAGCCGGGCGTTTACATCCGCCAGCAGGTCCGACCTGATGCCTTCGACATCCACGTCCACCGGGGCCGCCATGGCTCCGGTCATCTCGAAGATGCTTCCCGCCATCGGATAGCACGGGTCCTCGATGACAAATCTGTCGCCCTCGTCGAGCAAGAGACGCGCGCACAGGTCCAGACCTTGCTGGGAGCCATTGACGACGACGATCTCATCAACCTCGCATCTGATGCTCCGTGCTCGCCAGAGATAGCCCTGCAGGGCGGCGCGCAAGCGACTAGAGCCGCGGGGATCGTCGTAGAATAGCTTGGGCGGCCGGCGGAGCGCCGCGTCGTTCATGGCCTTTCGCCAAGCGAGGGTCGGGAAGTCAGAGGATGACATGTCGCCGTAGCGGAAGTCCGCGACCAATCTCTCGGATGGGACACGCATCGGGATCGCCCGAGACCGAAGCCTTTCTCCGAAAGCGGAGAGGCTATGCGGCTCTCCGGCTTCGTGAAGGGCTCCGGTCTTGCTGCCTGCGATCTTGATGGCGACCCGCGGTCGAGCTCCATGTCGAATGACCACGAACCCCTCGGCGGCTAGTTGTTCGTACGAGGACGTCACGGTTGTGCGCGAGACGCCAAGTTCGACTGCCAGAGCGCGGGCCGATGGAAGGACGCCATCGTGGCCGTACACGCCGGCCACGATCTGCTCCCGCAGGCTCTCGTAGATGCCGCGCGCCCCCAGGCCCGGTGACGAATTCTGCTGACGGGTGGACAACTGGACCATCACTTCTCCCTACATAGAGAGGTTTCGATGATCCAAATAGACCGAGAAGACTCGTCCGCCAAGGATTTAATAGAAACTGGACCAGACTTTTTGAGGTAAAAGTGGTTCTATGTCAGGGCCAGTTGAGAGGGTATTGAGGGTGCCAGGTTGCACGCCGCCGCCCGAAAGAAGTAAAACTATGCTGGCCGACATCCACCAACTCACTATCGTCTTCACCGCCTATATCATTGCCGCCGGTAGTCCCGGCCCGAGCAATATGCGGATCATGGGCGTCGCCATGAACGACGGTCGCAAGGCCGCGTTGGCAATCGCGTTGGGCGTGGTAAGCGGCTCGATCTTCTGGGGCCTAATGGCGGCGACAGGTGTATCGGCGGTTCTCAGTCGATACGCGGAAGCTCTTGTCGTCCTGCGGGTCCTTGGAGGACTGTATCTCCTCTATCTCGCCTTCAGAGCAGGCAAAGCCGCACTGTCTTCGGACAAGGACCAGCTTCGGCCGTCCGACGAACGCAAGGCGACAGCAGCCACGCTCTACAAGCGCGGACTGCTAATGCACCTGACCAATCCGAAGTCGATCCTGGCATGGATCGCGTTAATGACGCTCGGGCTCGGTCCTGGGTCGTCGCCCCACACGGTCGTCGTGATCCTCCTGGGCTGTGCGATCCTGAGTGTGACGATTTTCTGCGGCTACGCCGTCGTCTTTTCGACAGCTCCCATGATCCGCTTGTATAGGCTGGCGCGCCGATGGATCGAAGGTACGTTGGCCGTATTCTTCGGGTTCGCTGGACTGAAGCTTCTCCTGACCCACATCTGAAGGCCTTCCTGTCATGTCTATCTTTCAAGGCCTCTCGGCATTCCCGATCACGCCTGCCGACGCTTCCGGCAGGATCGACACCGCAGCGCTCGCGCGTCTTCTCAAGCACATCGCGGAGGCCGGGCCGGACTCCATCGGTCTGCTCGGCAGCACCGGAGCCTACGCTTTCCTCACGCGAGACGAGCGTCGGCGCGCGGTTGAAACGGCGATCGACACCGTCGGCGGCAAAATCCCTGTCATCGTCGGCGTCGGTGCGATCCGCACTAACGATGCGGTGGCCCTCGCTCAAGATGCGAAGGCTGCGGGTGCCGACGGTCTGCTCCTCGCGCCAGTTTCCTATACGCCCCTATCCGACGACGAGGTTTTCGAACACTTCGCCGCCGTCGCCAATGCGGGCCAACTGCCGCTGTGCATCTACAGTAACCCCAGTACCACCAAGTTCACCTTCAGCCCGGCCCTCATTTCCCGGCTGTCGAAGGTCGCGAACATCGTGGCCGTAAAAATGCCTCTGCCGTCGGGTGGCGACTTCGGTTCCGAACTCGCCACTCTCCGGTCTATCACGGGGTCGGCATTCAAGATCGGCTACAGCGGTGACTGGGGCGGCGCACCGTCGTTGCAGGCCGGGGGCGACACCTGGTATTCCGTCGTCGCAGGACTTCTACCTTCGCAGGCCTTGGCTTTGACTCGGGCGGCGCAAGCTGGGGACACCGTGGCCGTCGAGCGACTGGACGCGGCCTTTGGACCTTTATGGGCGCTGTTCAATGAGTTCGGCAGCTTCAGGGTCATGTACGTAATCGCCAAGGTTCTGAACCTCTGTGACGTTGACCCGCCACGTCCCGTTCTTCCATTGAGTGATGAGGTGCGACAGCGCGTCGCCGCCGCTCTCGACCGCCTCAACGATGGCTTTCCCAATTAATTCCACCCCTCCCATTCAACTGGGGCAGACAGGTTTCACTAGGACGAATCGATGCTGATTTCCAACGCCTTCACCGTTTACCTTTTCACGGCATTCCTTTTGGCGATCACTCCAGGTCCGGGAATTTTCTACGTCGCTGCCCGAACACTTTCCGGCGGCCGCTCGGAGGGAATAGCTTCGAGTCTTGGAAACGGTCTTGGTGGACTGTTTCACGTCGCGGCCGGTAGTTTGGGCGTTTCGGCGATCGTGCTGGCGAGCGCCGAGCTGTTCACTGCGCTCAAGGTAGTCGGCGCGCTCTACTTGATCTGGATGGGCTATCGGACCATTCGCCATGCGAGGCTCGACTATCGCTCCCTGGCTGACGCCGAGCTTCCCGTCGGCGGGAAGAGAGCCTTTCGGGATGGCGTTCTGGTGGAAGTGATGAACCCCAAGACCGCAGCATTTTTCCTGGCTTTCATTCCGCAGTTTGTCGACACGGCTTCGGATCATGTCGCGCTGCAGTTTGTGATCCTCGGAGCAATTTCCGTATCCCTCAACACGCTGGCGGACATCGTCGTTGCGTTCGGAGCCGGGAGACTCCGCGACGGCGCGGCTTCGCGCCCGAATGTCATCCGGCGTCTTCGGGAGGGATCGGGTGGCGCGATGATATTGCTTGGGTGCGGACTGCTGCTGGCCAAACGTCCTGTTTCCTGACCTCGCGAAGTAGAAGGAGATAGGCATGACGACCACATGTCTGGTGGTACGGCGCGCCGTTCCTCACGTTCCACGGTGACAAAGTGAGGATCCTCTGGGTTCTCGGTGACATCCACGGCCTGATCGACCGCTTGAAGCACGGCGGGTCGAAAGTCGCTGAGTCCCAGACCTCGGTGTAGTCAGCTCTCGGCACATTTGAGTATCGATATTAGGCCGAGCTTGCTATCCCGGTTTACCGGAAATCGCGGGCTTTGGGGAACGGACTCGGCACCATATCCGGCTCGGGATAATTACCGGATCTGCGCATCGACACGTTGAAGTTGAAGATCCGAAATTTCAGTGATTTTCCTCCCCGGTCGATTTACATGCTACGGAACGGCATTCGAACGAGTCGAAGCCCGGATTTCCTTTCCGGACCTCTCATCGTTTCCGCCGGAAGGCGCTAAATTACGCCGTCAGATGCTG
Source organism: Pararhizobium sp. LjRoot235 (assembly GCF_964254145.1). Lineage (NCBI taxonomy): Bacteria > Pseudomonadati > Pseudomonadota > Alphaproteobacteria > Hyphomicrobiales > Rhizobiaceae > Pararhizobium > Pararhizobium sp. LjRoot235. Next base: position 2,426,675 of record NZ_CAXUSP020000001.1, read on the forward strand.
ATCGAAAAAACTAGACAGCTTGTTAAATGGAATGAGGTCCACCCGGTCGTAGAGATCGACGTGCCCGGCACCCTTGACCCAGACCAGTTCTTTCGGCTCGGCGGCACGATTGTATGCGTCCTGGCTAAATTCCTTCGAATGAGCCTGGTCACCGGAAATAAACAGCATCGGACGAGGAGAAATCGTCTCGATATCGTTGAACGGATAGAAGTTCATGAACTTCACGGAGCTGGTCATTGTCGGCTTCGTCGTCGTCTGCACCGTCGCCCCGGCGGGCGTGAACTGACCGCGCGATGTCCGGTAAAAATCATAGAACTCGCGCTGGACAGGATCGGTATTGGCGGTCAGTTCCAGAACCGTGCCGCCTATGTACTGGGTTTCTCCGCCATCAAACTCTGCCCAGCGCTGTTCGGCCGCCATCGCGATGAATTGCTTGCGTTGCTCGACGGTCTGCGAGTGGTTGAGGGCATCGCGGAAGGCCGCGCCCATATCGTACATGCTGACCGTGGCTATGGCGCGGATGCGAGGGTCGATCTTGGCTGCACTGATGATGAAGCTGCCGCTGCCGCAGATGCCGATCCCGCCGATCCGCTGGCGGTCCACGTATCTCTGGCTCCCAAGGAAATCCACGCCTGCGCTGAAGGCCTCGGCGTAGACGTCGGGGGAAACGAGATTGCGGGTCGTGCCTTCGCTCTCGCCCCAGAACGGCAGGTCGATGGACATCGCCACGAAGCCCTGCTCAGCCATCTTGGTCGCGTAGAGGTTGGCGCTTTGCTCCTTTACCGCTCCCATGGGGTGACCGACGATGATCGCCGGGGTCTTGCCGTTGCGGTCGAGGTCTTTCGGGGTGAACAGGCTGCCTGCTACACTCGTCTTGTACTGGGATTTGAACGTCACCTTCTGCATGCTGACCTTGTCGCTCGTGTAGAAATTGGCAGCGCCACGGGACATGTCCTGCGCCATTGCCGACGAAAAGCCGAGCAGAGAGGCAGCTCCGACCGCAGCCACACCTGCACCAGTCATTTTCAGAAGCTGGCGGCGGTCGAGGCCTGCCGAGGTTTCGGTCTTGTCATTCATGGTCGTATCTCCGTGAGTTGAGGAAAAGGCGCATGCAAATTCGGGTGTCGTCAAACCTCTTCGATGTGGAGCGGGAACTCGCCGCGCATCAGCAGGGGTTCGAAGCCGTCGTCGAAACGGCCAAGACGGATCAGGCCGGATGAATAGCGGTAGCCGCTGTGGAAGAGCGCCAGGTTGCCCCAGGGCGCGTAATAACAGAGGTCGCCCGGACGCTCATTCTTGAACGGACCGCTCCCGGCCTCGGTCAGCTTGTGCGGTAGGTAGGTGATCTTCTCGTTGGTCGAGTAGTCCTCGATCTTCAGGTCCAGCGGTAGTATCGACGCGAAGTCGCGGGCCGAAGCGTTGTCGTAGAGGGTCGCGGTCATCGTCTGACCGTTGAACGTCATCCTGATCTTCACCTTGGACGGCTCCTGGCTTGTGGGGATCATTGCCCTGTTGCGCTCGGGTCAGTTGTGGGAACACCGCTGTCGCAATCATCGACCCGAGAACGCTACGACGGCTGAGTGACTTCGATTTCGAAACCATGTCAGGTGCTCCGGTTGTAACGCCACGCGACAGCAGCAAGGACGGACGAGCCAGTCAGAAGCACGGCAGCAAAGGTAAATGTGGTCCACCAACCCATCGCGTCGAACAGAACGCCGCCGAGAGATGCGCCCATGGTGATGGCGAGCTGGATGGTGGCAACCTGCAGGCCGCCGCCTGCCTCCGCGTCGTCGGGCATGGTCCGGCTGAGCCATGTTCCCCAGCCGACCGGGGCGGCCGTGCCGAACAGGCCCCATGCAATCAGAAGGATGGCGGTGACGACGGACGACGTGCCGAATGCGATCAGCAGCAGTGCGATGGCCGCCATCACCAGCGGGATCGATCCCAGAATGCTGAACAGCCTCGTCTGAAGCAGACCGCTGACGCAGTAGGTTCCTACGATGCCCGCCACGCCCATCAGCAGCAGCAACAGGGAGAGGGTCGAGATTGAGACCTGGGTCACGGTTTCAAGGAACGGGCGCAGATAGGTGAACAGCGCGAATTGTCCCATGAACAGCAGCATGACGGAGGCCATGCCAATTGCCACCTGTGGACGAACAAGCAGTCGCAGGACGTTCGGCGAGCCTTCCTTGCGGCGCGGCGGAAGGGAAGGCAGGCTGATGCGTTGCCAGATGAGTGCCAGAAATGCGAGTGGCACCACAGCGAAGAATGCACCACGCCAGCCGATGTACGAGCCCAAAAGGCTACCAAGCGGCGCGGAAATCGTCGCTGCGATGGCATTGCCCGCATTCAGTATCGCCAGGCCTTTCGGGACGGCATTTTCAGGCACCAGGCGCATGACGATGGCGGTCGACATCGACCAGAAACCGCCGATGGCGATGCCGAGTAGTGCGCGGCCGATCATCAGCACCACGTAGTTCGGCGCGAACGTGACGATGGTCCCGGAGAGGATCAGCAGGAGTGTCAGGGATGTAACCACCAGCCGGCGGTCCAGTCGGCGGGTAACCGACGACACGAACAGGCTGGTGGCAACCGCGAAGATGCCCGAAATCGAAATCGCCTGGCCCATATGGCCTTCGGTCACGCCTAGGTTCGTCGCGATCGGCGACAGCAGGCTGACGGGCATGAATTCCGATGCGATCAGGACGGCGACACAAAGCGCCATGGAGAACACCGCTCCCCGCGCTCCTGTCATGGACCGCGAAGGATCGTCGCTTCCCGAGGCGGCGCTGGTGTCGATATCGAGTGCGAGTGCTTGCTGTGTCATGAGGGCAATATACAGCGCACCAACTTCACTGATTAGTCGTTGCAATTAGGATGGACCTATCGAATGGTGACATAAGTCATCCGGAGGTTTGCGTGAAACGAGAAGACCTGAACGACATGCTTTGGTTCCTTGTGGTCGCCGAGGAACGAAGCTTCACCAAGGCGGCTGCGAAGCTCGGCACCTCGCAGTCAACGATCAGCCACACGATCAAAAACCTCGAAGCGCGGATGGGCCTGCGGCTTCTGACCCGCACGACGCGAAGCGTCTCGCCAACGGAAGCTGGGGAAAGGCTCATTCAGTCGCTTGCTCCCCGGATCGAAGAGATCGAGAGCGAGATCGATGAGCTGATGGAAATCCGGGACACGCCATCCGGCACAGTTAGGATCACTCTGTCCGATCACGCGCTGGAAAGCCTGGTGTGGCCAAAACTGCGTCCCCTCCTAAAGGACTTTCCGGACCTAAAGGTTGAACTCAACACCGACAACGCCTTCCGCAATATCGTTGAAGATCGGTTTGACGCGGGGGTCAGACTGGGCGAGAGCGTGGACAAGGACATGATCGCCGTCCGGATAGGACCGGATTGGCGCCTCGTTGCTGTGGGATCTCCAGCGTATTTTACCGCTCGACCTGCGCCCCGGTCACCGCAGGAGCTTGTAGCGCACAACTGCATCAACCATCGCCAATCCCGATCCGGTGGCCTCTATGCCTGGGAGTTCGAGAAGGGCGACAAGGAACTGCGTGTTCGTGTCGATGGGCAGCTCACATTCAGCACGTCCTACGCGATGATCGATGCGGCAGCCAATGGCTACGGGATCGCCTACGTGCCGGAGAACATCGTGGCGAGCGATATCGCCTCTGGGCGATTGGTTCAGGTTCTCGACGACTGGTCGCCGATGTTTCCGGGCTACTATCTCTACTACCCGAGCAGGCGGCAGAACTCTCCCGCATTCAAGGTCGTGGTCGATGCGCTGCGTGTCTGAGCAGGAGAATCGTTCCGGCCTTAGGCTCCCTGCCTGAGCCCTCTCGCATCCGTTGTTTGAGTCTTGGCTCGAAAGCAGGCCCACACAACTGGTGCTTCGGGTTCAGAAGCGATCGTAAGTTACGCGCCACCCTTCGGCGGCGTTGACCGGGGAGATAACCAACTTGTCGCCGGCAACCTCGAACTTGCGCTCCAATCGCGTGCCGATGAGTTCACGGACAAGAGAGGATTCAACGGTAATGGCGAAAATATTCTTGGCTTCGTCGATTTCCACCGGCCCGTAGTAGGCCTCGTAGGCCTTGGTGGTGTAGGGCGTGTCCGCCGCATTGGCATCGGGATTCATGGCCTGTACCGACAGGGTGCCGCCCTGGGTGAAGACTAGCTGACCCGAGTAGGGAACGGCCTGAAGGTTGCCTTGCGCACCGACTTCCAGCGAGGTCATGCGCCATGCGCCGATGATTGGGGACTTGCCGTCACTGGCGAAGGTCGGCGACGAGATAGCCAGTGCCAAAGCCGCAAGCGCAATTTTAACGTCGTTCATAGGAGGCTGGTCCTTTCTTGGGTGGAAGAAGGTTGTCATATCCGCTCGATGAGAACCGGATATTCGCCGCGCACGAGGAGCGGGTCGAAGGTGTTTTCTAAGCGGCCAAGCCGGATGAGACCGTCCCAGCGATAGCTGGCATAGAACAGCGCCAAGTTGCCCCACGGCTTGAAGTAGCAGAGATCGCCGGGCCGCTCGTTGCTGACGGCCCACTTCCTTCTTCTGTGAGTTTGCGGGGCGGGTGGACAATCTTGTCGTTTCCCCCGCCCAGAACCTGCCGTCGGCTAAGAAAAAATCTTGAAAGCATGTGCGTTCCCGTCAGACGGGCTGTGCGGTGGGCCGGAACAAGATTTCGTTGATATCGACATCATCCGGCTCGTTGATTGCGAAGGCCACCGCACGGGCAAACGTTTCCGGAGCCACTGCGATCTTGCTGACGAACTCTTTCGTGCCCGCTTGGATATCTTTTTCGCTGATATGTTCCAGGAGCTCGGTACTCACCGCACCGGGAGAGATGATCGTGGTGCGGACGTTGTAGGGCTTTACTTCCTTGCGCAGGCCCTCGGAGAGCGCGCGGACTGCATGCTTCGTCGCGCAGTATACAGTTGCGCCGGGATCCACCACATGCCCGTATACCGACGATACATTGATGATGTGCCCGGATTTCTGGCTTTGCATATGAGGGAGCGCGGCGGCGACCCCGTAAAGCACGCCCTTGATGTTAACGTCGATCATGCGGTCCCACTCGTCGATCTTGAGACGTTCCAGTGGGGCAAGCGGCATGAGGCCAGCATTGTTCAGCATCACGTCGATCCGGCCAAACTTTTGAACGGCGGCATCAACGAGATTCTTGACCTGGTCGCGGTTCGTCACATCAGTCTGGACGGCGACCACGCTGTATCCCTTCGCGGTGAGCTCTGCGGCAAGGGCATCGATGCGATCACCTCTGCGAGCGCCGAGAACAACCGACGCTCCGCGCTCGGCCAGGTGGCGGGCCGTAGCTTCGCCTAGCCCACTACTGGCCCCGGTTATGACGACGACCTTGTTTTCGATTCCCTGCGACATGACGGTCTCCATTGATATGTGAGAAGTTTCAGATGCGGGCGCGGGCCAGGGCGGCAAGAGCCGCGGAACCGACGAGCAAGATTGCGGCGAGGATGAACGCGCTCCACCATCCGATAGTGTCGAATAATACGCCTCCAGCAGACGCGCCGCCAGCGATTGCGAGCTGGATAAGGGCGACTTGCAGTCCGCCTCCTGCCTCAAGATCGCACGGGATGATCCTTGTCATCCACGTGTTCCAAACCACAGGGATGGGTGTGGAGAACACTCCCCAAAGGATGAGCAATGCGGCGGTGATAACTTTGAATGGGCCGACGATGATCAAAAGGAGAGCAATGATCGCAAGTATACTCGGAAGTCCGATGAGCGCGGCGTTGAGGTGTCGACGAAGCACCGATCCGATAGCGAATGTCCCCACCAGCCCTCCCAAGCCCAGGCCTAGCAGGACCATGGACAGAGAGTTGAGTTCTAGGGCGGTCACGCTTTCCATGAACGGTCGAAGGTAGATCGACAGAGAGTTCATGCCGATAAAAGCAAGCGCTGTGGCTCCCATCCCAATGGCAAAGGTGCGATTTCGCAGCAACCCGAACATCTTCGCAACCGATATGGCTGCCACAGGGGGCATCTTCGGCAGGACTGCCATTTGCCATATCAGTGCCGACAGGCCGAGCGGAACAGTAATGAGGAAGGTGCCTCGCCAGCCGATCAAACCGCCGAGAAAACTCCCAAGCGGAGCGGCCGTAACGATCGCCATCGCCGTTCCGCCTTGAAGCAGGGCAATTGCCCTCGGAAGATCCCCCCGCGAAGCGAGACGCGCTAGAATCGCAGTCGAAAGGGACCAGAAGCCTCCGATGGCGATGCCCACCAGTGTCCGGCCGAGCAAGAAGATGAGATAGGTGGGCGCAAGTGCCACGGCCAGGCTCGAAGCGGTTAGAACTGCCGTGTAGAGCAGGACGATCGTTTTCCGGTCCAATGTGCTCAACAGTTTGTTGCCAAACAGACTGGTGAAGACCGCGAAGAACCCCGATACCGCAATCGCCAGTCCAGCCTGGCCTTCGGTGATGGACAGGTCTTGGGCAATTGGGGTCAAAAGGCTGACTGGCATGAACTCTAGTCCGACCAGAAGAAACGTAAGGAGCGACAAGCAAGCTACGGCACTCCAGGGTGTCGTCTCCTGTTCCGCGAAGCTTTCGTTCAAAGTAAGTTCGGTCATCATCGTTCGCTCTCTTTTCGTCGCGCATTTAGATTACCGGGTTGCGGTTGATCCACTAGGAGGCATAGTCTGCACGCTGTGGTGAGGGAGATTCAACAATGCGGCGGGACGAATTTACAGAGATAAGGGCCTTTCTTGAGGTGGCCCGCGAGCGCAGCTTCACGCGTGCGGCCGCCAAGCTCGGGGTGACCCGCTCGGCACTTAGCCACACAATCCGAACGCTGGAGGAGCGGCTCGGAACCCGTCTTCTTTCGCGCACGACCCGAGACGTGGCTCCGACTGCCGTCGGGGATCGGCTGGTGCAAAGTATCGAACATCACTTCGAAGGCATAACCGCCGAGATTGCGGCATTGAAAGCCCTGAGCGACAAACCGTCCGGCCATGTTCGGATCGTCTGTCCCGACGATGCCGTGGATTTGGTCTTCCGGGCGAGGCTGCCGTCATTCCTCCGCGAGTACGCCGACATCACCGTCGAACTCATTGTCGACAACGGTTTTACCAATATCGTGGAGCGCCAGTTCGATGCCGGCGTTCGACTAGGCGAGGCGATTGCCCGTGATATGGTGGCCGTTCGCATTGGTCCTGACGTTTCCTACTGCGTGGTTGGCTCGCCTGATTATTTTAATAGGCGTGCTGCTCCAGGAGGCCCACAAGATCTTACCGAGCATAACTGCGTGAACCTGCGCCTTCCCACCTCAGGCGGCCTCTACGCCTGGGAGTTCGGGAAGGATGGACGAGAGTTCAGCGTCCGTGTCGACGGTCAGTTGGTCTACAGCAATATCGGATCCGCGATTGATGCAGCACTCGATGGGATAGGACTCGCGTATGCCCCGAAGGACCTGGTTCGCCGACATCTCGAGGAAGGCAGGCTAAAGGAAGTTCTTCAGGAATGGTGCCCGACCTTCCAGGGGTACCACCTATACTATCCGAGCCGCCGCAACCACTCGTCGGCATTCTCTGCCTTCGTCGACGCGTTCCGATATCGTGGTGTTTCAGAGGCTGCAGCCGTCTAGGGCGCGATCGGAAGGCATGAACATCGGCACGAACTAGCAGCCTTAACGAGCTCATAGTGTCGATCGATGCAACGTCGCGGGCTTGCCATATTCGGGAAGGGGCGGCGATCGATCCTGAGACGCGCGGATCGCCGAAATAGGTGTGAAATGGTGCGTCGAAGGGCAACCCCAAGATCAGGTCCTAGCCGCCAAACCTCTTTCCAAACACCGAGTTCACATGATCCGGAAGCGTCTCGTGCCGCCGATCCAGGGCAGCGCAGGAATCGCAGCAGAATCGAAAGCGCCGAGGAGTGGCTTCTTTGCTGAAGGCCCAGTTCAGGATCCGCATGCCGAGGCTCTGCCGCGAAATCACCTTCGGGCCTTCGAAGTACTCAATGAGACCCATCCGGAAGCAGTCCTTCGAGCCGAGCAGCGCGGTCAGATCCTCGATCTGCGAGAACCGCTGCCGCAGCATCGAGCGCGCCGCGAATTCGTCTAGTCCCGAACCGTTGGCGGTCTTTTCCGCCATGAACCGCAAGAGGCCGACATCTCGTCCGGCTCCGCGCCCGCTCTCGGTGAACGTCACCGCGACGGACTGTTTGCCGTCGCGTCCCGCACGACCGAACTCCTGCAAGTAGTCCTCGACGGACGCGGGCTGTTGCCAATGGACAACCAGACGGACATCAGGGACATCCAGACCCATGCCGAAGGCGTTCGTGCAGATGATATGGTTCACGACAGGACGACTTTCTCCCTGGAACCGCTTCAGCAATTCCTGTCGTTCCCACTCGTTGCCGAGCTTTGAGTGGTAGAATGGGATTTCGAGGCCGTTGTTGCGTAGGTCTGCCTGTAGCTCCTGACCTATGCGAGCCGTCGGAACGAAGATCATCGCCTTCCTCGCGGCAAACACTGGAAGCCGGAGGAGTGCGGCGATCTCGTGATGTCGTGCGGACGGAGCCGTTGCCCAGCGGATTAAGGCGATATTCGGTCGGTCTACGCCGCGGACGAACACTTCGGCGTCTTCGATCCCGAGCGACGAGAGAATCCGCTTCTGCATCGCCTGGCCCGCGGTCGCTGTGAAGGCCAGGACGGGCGGCGAGCCAAGCTTCTTCCGAACTTCGCCGAGGCGACCGTACTCCGGGCGGAAGTCGCGGCCCCACGCATCCACGCAATGGGCTTCATCAACGACGAGGTATTCCGGGTGGCTCTCGGTCAGCGCCTTTCGTTCATCCTGGCTCCGGACGAAAAAGCGTTCAGGGGCCAGGTACAGGAATTTGACCGCATTTACCCCGACCATCGAGTAGCGGATTTCTTTCTCCTCAGAGCTGAGAGCGCTGTTCACAAAGGTCGCCGGGATCTTCTTCCGGAGCAGACCGGAGACCTGATCGCTCATCAGCGTCTTCAGGGGGCTGACGACGAACGTGCAGCCACGACGCAGGAGGGCAGGGATCTGGAAGCATAGCGACTTCCCGGATCCTGTCGGGCTGACCACGAGCACGGACTTCCCGGCGAGCGCGGCAAGGACGATGGGAAGCTGGCCGCCCCGGAAGTGGGAGACGCCGAAAAGGCGTAGGACGGGACCAAAGTTCATGCCGGATCCAAGAGCGCGCGCATCGCTGTCGAGCCAGCGAGCAAGGCGTATGGCCCAGCGCTCGATCGCTCTCCTTGCCAGCCCTCCGGCGAGATTGGGATGGTGGGCAGCGTGGCAGCCGTCGCAGAGAGTGACGAGGTTCGAGAGCTCGTCGGAGCCGCCCATCGATCTAGGAAAGAGATGATGCACGTCTGCATCGCGCGACTTCACCTTCGCCGAGCACGAAACGCATTTGTATTCATCCCGCGCCAGAACAAGGCGACGGGTGTCTTCCCAATTTCCCACGGAACCAGGCTCCATCGGTTGTCTTTCCAACAGTTTGGAGGAAAGTCGCTGAGAAAGCGTAACCGCACGAGGACGAAATGAGATCAGTTCTGGGGATCGACGCAGCTTGGACCGAATGCGAGCCGAGCGGCATCGCGCTGATCGCCGACAATGGCTCTGGCTGGCAACTGGTCCAGGTTGCAGCTTCTTATTCAGCCTTCCTGCAGCGCGACCTCGGCGGCGTTCCGATCCTGCGGCATCGGGGATCGATGCCTGATGCGACAGCCATCATTGAGGTCGCCAGCGGCAAGGTCGGCACCCCAGTCGATCTCGTCGCAATCGACATGCCGCTATCGATGACACCGATCATCGGACGAAGGGCATCCGACAATATGATTTCGTCCTTGTACGGCGCGAGACATGCGAGCACTCACACTCCGAGCGCGACGCGCCCGGGCAAGCTCAGCGACGAACTCCGGATCGGGTTCGATGACATCGGATATCCGCTGGCCGTCTCGAATCCTGCCGGCTGCGTCCTCATCGAGGTCTACCCGCATCCGGCTCTCATCGAATTGGCGGCGGCGGAGCGGAGGCTGCCCTACAAGGCTTCAAAGATGAGAAAATACTGGCCGGAGGTGGCTCCAGGCGCGCGACGGGAGAAACTGATCGAGGTCTGGAGCCAGATCGTCGCTCTTCTGGATGCCCGGATCCGAGGCGTCGCGGCGGCATTGACGTTGCCGTCGGTCACCGCTCGGGGATACGAGATAAAGGCCTTCGAGGATTCGTTGGATGCTGTCGTATGCGCGTGGGTGGGGGCATGCGTGATGGAGGGGATGGCAAGCGCGCACGGGGACGAGGAGTCGGCGATATGGGTGCCGCGGCTTGGGGCCTGAAGAAAGGTTGCTGACGGATCCGACCCGCTTTACGTTTGCCGGATTGGACGGGCAGATTCGGATGCGAGTGCAGGGGAAGCATTTGAAAGGCATCTTCGATACCAAACGAAACTTCGGTTACGACGGGAAGAAGCGCGGCCGAGCCTTGTGATCTGAATCAGCGCCTTGCTACCGCCCGTGGAAGTTGCTACCGCGTGGCGAATTGAGTGCACCCAGAGGCTTACCTATAATGACCGATGAGCTTCGAACCATCGCCCTTCAATGGTTTAAACGTTTTCTCTTTCCAGACTTTACCAACAAGCTGACATGGCTCGTCGCATTGGGCGGGATCGCCCTGGCAGGTGCTCCGAGTGAGATCCTTGTCGCCGGGCTCAACTGGGTTGTCGCTTTCGTCAATCAAAACCAGTTCACGCAACCTCCTCTCCCAACGATCTCGACCCCTTCAGATCCGATGGGTTATTGGCTCGTGTTCGGCGCGCTCACCCACAATCTGCTGAACAAGTTGGTTTCATACCGACTGAACGCCCTGGAGCATAAAAGGCAGCAGGAGCGGCGGGAGATGGACATAAGGCTATTTGATGCCTTGACCACGCTTCTTCCGTCGAACAGTGGCGCGTTGTATCTTGCGAAAGAACACCACTTCGGAAACTCCTTCGCGATCGCTGCCCTCAATCCTGTTACGGAGTTCGTTCAGACTTGGGACAAGGCGGAATTCGAGTTCGTGAACAAGGATATCGAGGTCGACAAGCGTAATCTGATGGGGCTTGCCGGCGATTTCACGTCGAAGGTCGCTCAATATACGGCCCCGAATGGTTTCGGGATGCAAAGCGCAATACCTCGGGGAATTGATCCGGATTTCGGGCTTCCTGAGCACATCAGCCAAGAGATCCGGGAGTTGAATGAGGCAGCGTCCGCTTTCTACACGGCGCACCAGTCCTTCATCCGGGCGGCTCGCGAGAAGCTTTAGCGGAGGTCACCACTCAACCAGTTTGAGGGAATTGCTAGATATCCTGGATGCAGCTCGAAGAGGAGAAATACGGTAGTCTCGTCCATTGTCCCTGGCATGCCGGACAGTCGTAAGGCAGAGGTCGAGCAACTTGCAAATGCCGTTGCCAACCGAAGCCTATTGCCTGACGGTGACACCCATCGCGGTTCAAACGCGAGCGGTGAAGATGAAATACTTTGTATATGAAAATCCGGGCCTCAGGTCATTTCGCCTTCTAATACCTTCAAAACTAAAACCCGCGGCAAGTAACGCGGAAAGACACTCATGCTCGTCGACACTTTTGTGGTCAGGTTCTGCAATCAGGAAAGTGCCGTCGGGTGCTAGACGGGCTCGCGCGTCGCGGAAATTTGCTTCCACGTTGTAGTCGGGTTCCAGCTCGCCAAGAACGCCGAACATCATGATGAGGTCATACTTGGCATCGGGGGGCACGTCCTTCAGTCGAGCATACTTGGCCCAACTGTCAGCCGGGTTCACAATGGTTGTGCATGCCAGCATCTCAGGTGACGCCAGTTTGACGAACCCATTCTTAGTGCCGCCGACATCAAGAATTCGTCGTTGAGAAGTGTCTGCGAGAAATTCCTTCTCGATACGGAGGACTGTGTGCCCTTGCGACGAGGGCGATCCACAATTGAGCAACCGATATTTTTGCCATTCGGGGAACCGGTTTGATAAGAAGCGGAGAAGTTTTTTGCGCATGACAATCGCAGATAGCGCTTCAAAATTAATGAACTCCAAATGTTTCGTATCGATTTTTCAGTTGCTGCCGGTTGCGACTGAGCTCACCCTAAGGTGTGGCATAGGTTAAGTGGGGTAGACTATGAGCCTGCTAGAAATAGGGTTGGGGACGGTTGGCGCGATGCTAGGATTGGTTCTGAGTTTCAGCGGCCTGGGAGCCCAACCTGGTTGGACCTCGTTGTTCTTGCTTCAAGTTCTGGCCAGTACAATTTTCGTTTCCGTTTTGACCGGCGTGTTCTTGTCGCTTCTGTCTGACGAGGATCGTATTGCACTGATCCGGCGATTGACGTTTTCCCGAACGTGAGCGTGCCCACTTGTTCAAGCCCGCCACTCCCCCGGGGCGTTAGTTTCAGCAAATGCGCGTCACTCTCCTCGACGTCTCGGCAACCAGTCGATCTCGTCGCAATCGACATGCCGTTATCGATTACAATGATCGCTTCGGCGATGGTCTCCACAGGTTCATGCTCCCAGAAACTCAATACCGTCCAGCCGAGTTCGGTGAGGTGCGCCGTCGTGCGCGCATAACGCGTCGGGTTGCGTTCGATCTTCGCCAAATATCCATATTCTTCTTGACCGACGGCGGATGTAGGTCGCAGCCGTGCCAGAAGCACCCTCGAGAAAGACCGCGATCATCAGTCCAGGAAAGGCGAGGTCGCATGTCGTGCGCTTCAGTCTGGGAAGGGGGCGGTGTATCCGATAGCACAGGCCTTCGGCATCCAGTAAGGAGGGGACGCTACGTTCGAATGCATTGTCCTTGCGCGCGGCTCGCTGCATGCGTCGGCGACCTCGGGGGTGGATTGGAGGTCGAGAGGCATTCGCTCCAATACAACGTAGCTGCGGCGACTTCGTGGCTCGTCGGCCTAATTGTGAAGCACTTCGGGGCCGACTCAAGTTTGCGAGCGGGCGGCGGTCGAAACGGCCCGCTTCCTCTCCGACGCTGCAAGCCGATTTTCGAGATCCTCGATTAGCGGCCGAGTGGCCGCCAGAACTTCTTTGGTCGAGGTGAAGGTTTGCGACATGGACGCAATCGATACGAACGCCCCCGTCTGGCAGGTGAAGGGATAACGTCCCCGGATCGCCCTTGAGATGACGTCTCGGCATCCGCCGATGACGGCGTTTCCCGAGTAGCCGTAGCCAGAGTCAGGTCGAAGATCGTCCTCGATACGCCAACTCTTCGGAATGTTCCAGTAGCGATCATGGCAGTCCTCCACCCTGTCGAAGAGATCCTGCAGGTGCATGGCGTCGAGACGTTGCTCGGTGGTCTGGCGCATCTCCGCGAGAGACGTGACCTGGACGTTAGTCAGGCTGGCCGCCTCCTTCGCGCCGCGCTGGAACCCAGCCTCCGAAAGAAGGATTCCCCGGTCGGCGCCGACGTCCGCGACTATTTCCCGGAGGCCCAGAACGTGCAGCTTCGAAACAGGAGACTTCCATTGCTTGCACTCGACGATCCAAGTGATCTCGAACCCGTAGTGTTGCGATTTCACTAGCACGTCGACGTCATGGCTTGTCCGCACGCCTACGATCGTCTTGTCGGTCCCCGCGGAGAGACCGATGGAGCGAAAGAACGCAGCGGCCTCTTCCTGGTAGTCTCTCCATGCCGTCATTCCGAATCCTATTCAATAAGGGGCGGAGGCCCGTTGGGCGACGTGGCGAATCCTCAAGGCGATCGACCCGGTCGGAGGCGAGACGCCGCCTATGCAGGGATTCGACCTCGTTTACGGAAGGACTTGCGCAAACGACTACCCGCTGACGATCGGTCTATCGTTACAATCGGTGAGGTCGCGGATATCATTTACTTATAGTTGATTCGGAGCGCGGTTGGAAAATGGAGATCGATAGGGAAGGCATCGACGACGTCCTCCACGTCGTTTACGAGGCGCTCCGCGATCATGGGCGTTTCAATCAAGGCTCCCGCGGTGGCACCAATGAACTCCTTGGCGTGGCGATCAGGCTAAGGAATCCTAGGGCGCGCATCAGCCGATCGGAAGACCGTGGGAAGCCCTTCAGCGCCATCGGAGAGCTGCTCTGGTATCTGTCGGCGTCGAACAAGTTGGATTTCATCCAACCATACATCGACAAGTACAAGGACGACGCCGAAGCCGACGGTACGTTGCACGGCGCCTATGGACCGCGGCTTTTCAACATGCGAGACGAGATCGATCAGCTCGGAAACGTCGTGAAGCTGTTGAAGGAGAGGCCGGGCTCGAAGCGCGCGGTCATCCAGCTTTTCGACGCGTCCGATCTTGCCGGAACATTCGGCGAGATACCCTGCACGACAACAGCCCAGTTTCTGCTGCGGGAAGGACGATTGAATCTTTCTGTAACGATGCGCTCGAACGACGCCTATTTCGGTCTCCCACATGACGTCTTCTGCTTCACGATGATTCAGGAAATGATGGCTCGCCGGTTGGGATGCGATGTCGGCGAATACTACCACTACGTCGGCAGCATGCATGTCTACGTCGACTACCTTCCTCAGCTCCAGGACTACCTCGACGAGGGATGGCAGCGAACCGAAGCCATGCCGGAGATGCCCGAAGGCGATCCGTTCGAGTTCGTGAGGCCGCTCGTCCGGGCGGAGGCGGAAATCCGCAGCGGTGCGACCATGCGCGCGGAAGACGTCGTCAGCACGCCGTACTGGGCCGACATCCTGAGATTAGTTCAAGTGTTCTGGGCCTCGGGCATTCCGGATCGTCTCGACGAGTTGAAGAAGGAATTTCATAGCGAACTCTATCGCATACACCTTGAGACGCGTCGGCACATGCGGCAAAGGATTCAATTGAACAAAGGCGAGGACGTCCGGAAATGAAATGGCCATCGCGCGACCATGAGAAGCAGCGACTCGTCGCCGCCATGAAAAAGCACGCGGACGACTTGCGGCCTCTTCCCGGCGTTGCCGACGAGGACGCGATCGAAGCGCTCGCAATGCAGTTCGTCGCCAGCCTCCGGCGCGAGGACTTCTACGCGGCGGTGCAGCAAAAGAAGCTTTCCGCCGACCGGGCGGATCCGAACAGTCCGCGCTTCGAAGCCGAGCGTGCGGTCGCTTATCACCTCCAGAACGGAGACATTGAGGAAGCCGCCTGGCTGGTATTCCTGATGACGCACTTTGCGAGGCCTGCCGATACCGGGTGGCTCCGATTGAAGGACGTCTACGGGAAGCTAGGGCAAGATATCTGGACTTGGAAGACGGTGTCGGCAAATCCTAGGGCATTCTCGGACTGGGTATACGCCAACTCGACCGCCATTCGTGGCAAGTTCGGCAATCATCGGAAATACGAGAGCCTCGAGGAGGGAACGAAGCGCGAATTCTCAAAGGTGCTGCAGACCTATATCGCCCTCGTGGGCAAGAGCCATCGCACGTTCTTCGCACAGGCCGTCCGTGACGCCGGCAACGACCCGACCGTGATCTTCGACCATTTGTATCGACGGATGAGCGCGATACTTTCGTTCGGACGTCTCGCCAAATTCGACTATCTGGCCCTCATAGGGAGATACGCTATCGCGCCGATTTCGGCGGGTTCAGCATATCTTTCGGGCGCCACCGGCCCGGCCAGCGGCGCGCGTCTGCTTTTTCTCGGCGATCCCGACGGCGTCGCGTCTGCAAAGCAGCTTCAGGACTGGCTGAACGAACTCGACCACAGCCTGTCCGTCGGCATGGCGGTCATGGAGGACGCCCTCTGCAACTGGCAGAAAAGTCCCACGGAGTTCGTTCACTTCATTGGTTAGATTTCGATCGGCGCGATCTCTTCCCATGTCCAGCGACGCTTGAGATAGTTGAGCTTGTCCGGACCGATCATCCGGCGCTTCTGCATCTGGCCGACCGTCAGGCCGGCCGCTATCTTCGACCTGACGCTGAAGCGAAGAACGCGGTCGCGGTCTTCGGTCAGGGCTTCGAACTCCTCCATCTTCTCGTCCGGGACGATGCAACGGCGCGCGTAGAGGTTCGCCTCGTCCTCGCGGTCGTCCGGCAGCATCTCGTCGGTATCGACGAATGTCTGGGCATGATGGAGAACGAGATGCCCGATCTCGTGGAAGAGAGTGAACCAGAAGTGGTCGTCCGACCGATGACGGAAGCTGACCAGAATCATCGCCTTGTCCGATGTTACGAGCCTGGTCGCGCCGCTGGCCCGACATCCGTTCGGCGCCTTCACCACGGCGAGAGCGACGCCGGCCTCGGCGAGCAAGGTGCGCACCTTTGGAAGGAACTGCTCCGGTGCCTTGAGCATGGACAGTTCCTTGATGGCCTGCAGCCGGTCCTCAAGGTTGCCGACCTTCCAGTCTCTCGTCTTGATGAGATCGGCCTCGAGTTCTCCGCGGCGAAGCCAAAGCAGAACCGCCTCTTCCTTCGTTTCGTAGGCGGGCGAACTGCGGAAGTCGGTTCTCCCAATCAGGCGGCCGTAGTGCTCGTTCCACGACTTCGGGTTGGGGACGCTGAAATAGACAAGTCTCTTCCTGACTTCCTCGGCACGACGGGCGTCGTTCATCTTGCCCTTGGGCTTCTTGCCGGGCGCGGGAACGCTCTGGATGAAGTCGTCGATGTCGTCCTTGGCGACAGCCGCGACGGCGCGGTCCACGGCCTTCTCAAAATTCTCCTGCCGCTTGAGCCAGAATGCGGGCGACGCCCCGAGGATGCCCGCCAGTCCATCAGCAACCTTTCGGTCGATCTGGTGCGAGCCATCGAGAAGAGACCGAAGGAGAGCGATGCCCCCGTCCAGCTTGTCGGCGACCTGTTCGGCGCTTAGAAGGCGGCGCTGCATGACAGCGCGAATGGAATCGCCCGGCTTGGAGAACCAGTCTGTCGCGTTCGTGTCGTCCATCAGGTGCGCCTCGTTATACTTTGCAGCTTCAGTCGCGTGACGCTCGACCAATCTGTCTGTCCATCATCGCCCACGTCAAACTTCTTCCCTGCGGGGACGAAGGTTGCGATGTATTCTGTTCCGACGTCGACTTGAAAGGCGTCGGACGTGCAGGAAAGGAGGTCCTCCACAAGAAAGTCGTGCCAGTCCGCGGCGGTTTCCATCGATTCCGCTTCCGCGATGATCGTAAACAGCGTCCTCGCGAGATGCGTTCCTAAAACTTCCTCGCCACGCTCGAACGTGCAGCAGCAGTCTCGGAGCCCGTCGCTCTCAAACGATATCCTCAACTCAGCCACCTCGGAAATCCGAGCGGAAGCATAATTGCCATGGAAACTTGCGCGACGCTGCAGACCCACCAAACCCTCATTGAGGAAGCGCCGATCCGTGCGGCTTCGACGCCTGCTTCGAACGAATTAGATCGATGCGATCCCAGTTCCTGGCTAGCTCCCGTTCGCTTGCCTCCTCCAGGTCGATAGCTTGTACGTCACAAAGGGCCGATAGTGTGACCATGACGCCTCCTGTCTCCTGCAAGGCGTCGCCCACCGGCCGCGAGAAAACGTAGTAGACAAGCGCCATGGCGTCGTCCTTCGAGCATCCGGCGGCTTGTGCCAGTTCGAGGGCCTCCTCGAGGAAGCGATGCGAACGTTCAAGGCGGTCGTTCGCCGAACTTCGAGGAAAGCAGGCTGCCACCCACTCGCGCACACGCTGCTGGTATGATCGGATGCTCATAGCGACAACACGACTCCGAACTCCTCGACTCACTCCCTAACGTGGCAATTGTTGCCGCGAGTGTGGATGGTTTCAATCTCGCGCTGTGGTTTTCCCAGGGTTCTGCTTGCCTTGTTCAAGCATTCCTGCTGGATCGACCTGACATGCAAGATCGGCGGCGCGCCCAGCGTGGAGGTCGGATCGATCGATTTTGTCAGACGATCAACAAGTTCGGCCGGCTCCTGCTCGGGGATCCGTTGATTCCCAGGGTCAAATATCTTCAGCTTGGATGCGTTCATCGACTTCGATGACGAACCGGGACGGCCGCGCGGCCGAAAACGTCAGATGGACCTCTGATCGTGCGCGTGTGAACCCGACGTAGAATAGGCGCCGCTGTTCAATGATGTCTCTTGGTGTCGGATTGGCCCGAGGAATCCGTCCTTCGTCGATACCGAACATTACGACGACATCAAACTCCCGGCCCTTCGAGCTGTGTAGGGTGCTGAGATTGATGCGATCGTTTCCTTCGCCAGCACCCGAGAACTGGCCAAGTGTCATGCCCGACAGTCCCTGGTCCTGTTCAAGCCGCTGTACGAGGGATTTCATCGCGGCCACGTCGTCGGACAAGACTCTACAGCCGATCGCAAACCTCGGCACGATCGCGGCGTCGAGCGTTCGGAGCCAGGCGGAAAGGTGAAGGGTGCTGTCCCGCGCCGACCAGGTGAAGGCGAGCAGGGTCCGTTTGAACTCCCTCCAATCTTGATCGGACAAGATCGTCTCGGAGAACATGCGCCTACCTTCGGAGACAATCCTAGACCAGCGTGGCTCGCCGACCTCCCATCCGCCACAACACCACGCAGCGCACCGCTCGATCCATCGCATCAACCTGTTCGACCGGGAATAAAGGGCATTCGCATCAGCCCGCACGAATGCCCAGCCATGCTCAGTAGCCGCCTCGGCGACAGCGTCGCCCATGAACGCCGCCGCATAGAGGACAGCGATGTTACCGCGCGGTAGCCCGGGATTTCTCGCCTCCACTTCAGGAAGCAACGTCGAGAACAGCCAGGAGGCGTGGTCTTCGAAGCTTCCAACCAGCGGGTGGAAGTAGACTGTGCCTTCCGCGGCACCTTCCGCCGCCTGGTAGCCGCGGATCTCTCCCAGGGCATATTCCGAAACGGCAACGATCCGGGTTCCGCTTCGGTAGTTCAGCGTCAGTCTCACCGTCTCCACGTCTTCACGCTGCGAAAGCTGCTGCAGCAGCTCTGGTCTCGACCCAGTGAAGCCGTAGATCGACTGATCGGGATCGCCGACCGCCAGCAGGCGAATTCCGGTGCGGAAGCAAAGTCCGAGCACCATCAGGTGAAGTGCCGTACCGAGATCCTGATATTCGTCGACGGCGAGAACAGGGAATTTGGCAAGCAACGCATCGCGCAGCCATGGGTTCCTGACAAGGGCACGCAGCGCAAGAAGGGGCATGTCCTCGAAGTCGATTAGGCCAGCTTCGCGCAGATAGTGCTCGTATGACGTTGCGAGCGCAGCTCGTTGCGGGTTAGCTTCCGTCCATATTGGCTTATTTCTGTCCAGGTAGGTGCGACGGTGGAGGTCCATGCCGAACCGGAAATCCTCCGGATTGCCGGGGCCGCCGACCACGTCCCGGTGAGCCTTGGCCATCGCCACTCCCCTTTGCTGGGCGTTTGCTATCTGGAACCGGGGAGGGAGTCCGACGTCGAGGGACTCGGCGTATGGGATCAGGATCTGCGTCAGGGAAAAGGAGTGGACGGTGCCGACGAAGACACGCTTTCCCGGTTCGACCCCGAGCGCGCCGAGCCGATCCTCCAGTTCCCGCGCGCATTCGTTGTTGTAGGTGATGCAGGCGACACCACGCGGAGCCTTCACATCCTCGGCGAGGATCCGGGCAAGCTTGATCGTGAGGGTCTTAGTCTTGCCGCTTCCGGGACCTGCGAGAACGACGCAGTGCCCGGTCGACTCATAGGCCTGCCACTGGGCGTTGTTCGGCCTCAGTTCCTCCGCGGCGTCGAGATAAAGTGCGCTGTTAGACACGGTCGACCACGTAGCTTATCGCACGCGCGATGTAGCCCGGTACCTCAAGTCCACCGATACGAGCGGTCATGCGCTGTGCGAAGCGACCCTTGCCAATGTCTTCCATCATGGCGAGTAGCTGCTTCCGGTTGACGGTCGTGGGATCCTTTTCCCAGGCGTCGATTCGCGCGATTCGTTCCTTGCCGAAATTGCCCTCCCTTAGGCCTTCGATGATCGCCGCCGTGAAGGCGCCCTTGAATAGATCCATCTCGAGCGTATCGCCGTTGGTGAAGACCCCGAACTCCTCGATGCTTTCGTCGAAGCGAGGCCAGTCATCGGTCTCCAGGAGCTCGTTAAAATATTCCTCGTCGTACTTCTGCGCGCGCATTGCATCCAGGAGCCGGGACAACGCGACCGTCCGCTTCTGCCCCCGATCCCCGTCAGGGTCGAAGTCCGTGATTATTGAAAAGGGGATTCTCAACGCTTCAAGAAACTTGGCGTAGGGCGTGAAGTTCGTTCCCGCGACCGAGCAGATCGTGATGCCCAGACCATCCAGATCGGCGGCGAGCTCCTCGGCAAACCTGGGAACCAGAAAGCGTTCGGCATCGCCTTCGACAAGGATGACGCCGCGCGCGAACAACATTTCGGCGCGTGTGAAATCCAGGTAGCGCTGCAGGTCATCCGCCTCGTTGGTCGACAGATCCAGGGAAGCCGTGGAACAGCCGGCTGTCTCGTCGCCGTCCTCTCGGAGCAGGACGATCGATCTCACCGGAGCGACGCTCGCTATGTGTGGCGAGTGGGTTGTCATGATGACCGACAGCGGTGGATCCTCGCCGTCCTCATCCGGTCTGCTCGCATCCTCGAACAGGCTCCGGTAGACGAGTCTTTGCAGATGGGGGTGCAGATGCGCTTCGGGTTCCTCTATCGCGAGAAGGGAATGGTCGCGCTTGTCCCCTGCAATGAGGTTGCGCAACTCCATTGTCTTGAGCGTCAGGAAGATGAGATTCGCAGAGCCAAGGCTGGCGTCGGAAACGGCCCTTTGTCCGGAGTCGATCAGCAGCCTGATCTGCCGATGAAGCTTTGAGGCATCGGTGGCGGAGAAGCCGAGCGTCGGCTCGACGTCCTGCCGCTCGCCGCTCATGGCCCGGTACGACGTCGCTATGGCCTCCTCAAGTTCGGAAATGGGCTCGAACTCCATCAGGCTGGAGGTTGCCCTGCCAATCTGGTGGGCGACTTCCTGCAGCTCGTTACGGTCGATCGCACCAAAGGCCGTCTCGATCAGCGGTCTGAGGGGAGAGCGCCTCCAGACAGCCAGGTCTCCTTCCGCATCCCTAAGAGCCGGAAGGACATCCATGGAAACCCTGCTTCGCACGTCATGACCGAATTTTCGTGTCGGATCCCTGCCGCCGTAGCACGAGAACTGGAAGTCCCTCTCGCTCGTCGGAGCCCGCCCAAGTCCGGGGCGCGTCCTGTATTCGTACGTCAGTGCTACCGTGTCCGGACTTCCGGGGACACGGTAGTCCGTCAGCACCGCAAGGACATCCGGGTCATCATCGAAGTCCTTTATCTCGACGGACACAAGGATTCGACTTTCTTCGTCGAGTTCTTCAAGTCCGTCCCAGAAGTCGCCGAGAGACAGCTCTCGAGCGCTGTCTGGCAGCGACGGGTCGAATATCAGACGGAGGCCATAGAGCAAGTTCGACTTGCCGACCCGGTTCTCACCAACGATGACGACGTTCCCCGCCAGCGAGACGTCCAGGCATCGGAAGTTCCTGAAGTTATCTATCGTGATTCTTGAAAGGTACATCGGCCGTCCCGCGAGGTGAAATATTCAGGAACGCTACCTGATTCTAGGCCAGGTTGTCTGCGAGCAGCGGCGATACGTCCTGCGACCCTGCAGCCACAGCAACGGACGGCTTCGGCCGCGAACGATGCCACGCTCACAGCACTTTCCTCCTGACCTGCGTGGGCAATCCAGTCGCGGAGGGACATGGGATCGGCACCCCTCGCAGGCTGTCGGAGTTACGGGCCGCATTGACGATGTGATGAACGGATCAGCGCTGGATTGCCGACGTGGTAGGTATCTGGCGGGTAAATTCCTTCCGATAGCGGGTGTTGACCTGCGAGGGAGCATTCCTAATGTATTCGATGGCGGCGGCGCGGACTGGTCCTTCCGCTTCGTTCAGGTAGCTGACGGCCTCTTCCAGAGATGGAGCCCGGCCTTCGGTGTCGAGGAACTTGGGCGGCAGGTCCGTCCACACGACGGCATCCAGGTCCCTGGTGTTCGCCCATGCTGCCAGTCCCGAAAGATCGGCCGGATCAGGATCCTGCCTACGCCAGAGGCCGATGTGCTCCCGTCTCGGTCGGCCCTCACGCTGGCGAAGCAGCTCCCGTGCGCGTTCCGGGTCATCTGCGCCCATCTCCGCCCAGAGTGAGACAACAGGTTCGGCCGAGGCCAGGACAACCAGAGTCAGACGACCGTCCCTCGATTGCCGGACGAACTCGACCCGGACCATGGGGCCGTCTTCATGCCAGTCTGATCGAAGAGGTAGGTCTCTCGGATCCCAGACCAGGGAACCCCACCCCAAGCATGCAATTCTCATCGGATCCTCCATCATGTAACCGTAGGTGATGACTGTCGCTGCCCACGGCCAAACCTAAAACGGGATCTCATCGAGTTCAGGCGAAGGCGTCGCCGGGACCGCGCCAGCGGGCAGCGGAATGTTCGAGACGACGAACAGGTTCAGGATGTCGTCGCGATCCATGAACATGATCTGCGATCTCCTGCTTGCATCGAGCTTGTTCCCAAGCCAGTTCCTCGCCTGTTTCGTTATCTCGCCGCCGGCCACGATGAAGGCGTGATCGACGAGCACCCGGCGATTCACCTCCGGATCGAAGATCTCATGGCCAAGCATCATCACGACCTGATTGTGGATCTCAGCGACATTGGCGTTTCCCGTCTTGGTCACGCCCGAGGAGTCGATCTTGCCCTTCTTTGCCTGAAGTCCGAAGTAGACGACATGCATCGTCGGCAGCGTGTAGCGCATCCAAATGTCCTTGCCGTACTCCAGCGCCTTGTCAGCGTGGCCGGCGGACGTGATACGGTGATACCCCAACTGCCGGAACATCGGCAGCAAAATGTCTTCGATCAGTTCGTCCTCGGAACAGCGATCCAGGAACGCGGCCAGTTCCCTTCGCTTCCTGACTTCTTCCGGATGAAATGGACGGTGTGGGTTCGATGTTTCCGAAACCCGCTTAGTCGCTACATGGCGGAACTGGACCGTCAAGGTGTCGTCGAAGAACGCCTCGAAGCCTTCTCTTCGAAGCGGACCGTTCAACGTCTCCAGAGCGACGCTTCTGTCCTCATCGCCTTCGACCGCATCAGACCTGTCCATGAGGACGCGGAAAACATTGACGAATCTGCCTGGAAGTGAGTGCTGGTGCTGGACAGGTTCTGCCAGGAGCTCCCCGAGTCGTTCCGCCGTCCACGCCCACCTCGTCGAGCCGTCGTGGACGAATGGCAGATCGCAGTCTTCGAAGAATTCGGTGATGTACTTGCTGGAACGATACGGAAATCCCTGTACGTCGCCTATCACGCATTCTGCCAGGGCACGGAGATTTCTTGATTTGAACTGCATTCGAATAACCGCGTCGCTTCGCCAAAAGAATTTCTGAACAATCAGATCATGCCACGACTAAGCGCATATTGATCTTGAATCATGAGATAACGTCTCAAGCTTCTAGGTCCTGACGATCGAAGCTGCCTTTTCACCGCGAACAGGCATCCGGACGCCCCATGGAAACTTCTTTTC
Organism: Pararhizobium sp. LjRoot235; assembly: GCF_964254145.1. NCBI lineage: Bacteria > Pseudomonadati > Pseudomonadota > Alphaproteobacteria > Hyphomicrobiales > Rhizobiaceae > Pararhizobium > Pararhizobium sp. LjRoot235. Next base: position 2,450,194 of record NZ_CAXUSP020000001.1, read on the forward strand.
GCTGCTTGCTTCGTATTGGTAGACAATGACGCCAGGAAGGTTTCGCTTGTCGTAGCGGCGCCCCAGGTTGAACGCGACGCTGTTCTGAGCGGCCAGAAGGAGATGAATGGTCGTCACTCCCTTGGCTTCGAGGAGCTTGGCGGCTTCGAATAGCTGCTCGGCGAGGGCGTTCTGTTTCGCCTGTGACCAGTGCGAAGAATTCAGATTCGGCAGCGAAAGCCTGACCACCGGAAGATTGAAAGTCGTGATGATGTTTTCCGACCGGACCTGGTAGGACGCCGATACCGCCAGTACCACCTCCGCGGCGTCGCCGATGTCTTCGAATCCTTCACGCTGGAAGCGCTGGCCATCATCGCCGCTATCCAGACTTCGCCACGCTTCACGAGTCCTGTCCCAATCCATGACGACGATCCTGCCCTCATCGTCGAAGATGATCCCAGTGAGGAAGGCGAGGGGGACGGGCGTCAGCCCACCATAAACGAGCGTTACGTCTTGAGGGTCGCCCTGCTTCGAATGCTGTTGGACCGCCCGCCGCGTAGCGTCCACCTCGTTCAGAAGCTCGGCCGGATCCACGACAACGCCGTCTTTTCGCTGTCGCAAATCCAGCAGGACGCCGGTCCGGTGACCGACGATATCCGACGGCACCGCGGCTGCCAGTGGAGCGCCGTCGTCATCGCGAAGTCCGCGGCCCTCGACGACAATGACCTTCCTTCTGTCTCGTAGTTCGTTCTCACGGGAGAACCGCTTCCAGCCGACCCAGACGCAGAAGACGAAGACCCCGACGAACAGGATGACGAGGGGCCACTGCACCCACCCTGGAATGAAGTTTGTCGAGCCGACTTCGAACGAGTACTCGCCGCGAACAGTGGCCTTGACGAGCCAATTCCCACCGAGCAGGGCGACGAGGATCGGGACGCAGAGACTGGCGATCCTCCCTTCAAATCCTCTCGGCCTGAACAGGAACTTCAGGAACTCGCGGATGCCCCAATCGATCGTTTCTCGATACATGGCTTTCTCTAGCTCTCGGATTTGATCTGGACGGGTTCCGGAGCAGTCCCGCGCTGATGGAAGGTCGCCATCGCGAGGAATTCGCGGGGCGTGTCTGATCTGACGACAAGGAGAACTGCGAATGGAATGTCACGCTCTCCGTTCACGAGATCCTCCATGGTCTTCAGATCGGTGAGGCTCGGAACGATCGGAAGCCGGGGATGCGAATGCCATTCGCCGATGTAGTTGTAGTTCTCGTAGTCGTAACCGGTCCTTTCAAAGAACGCGTCTAGGAACGCATTGTGAAAGACGTGGTCCCTGACGAAATGTGCCCGTTCGCCCGTCAGTTCATCGACGGAGAAGTCGACGATCTGGTAATGTCCGGGCCTGATCTGCCGTGCCATCAGGATGCCGCCTATTTCGCGGTCGGCTGCACGAGCCAGCATGGCCTTCATCCTCGCCACGATGCCGTGAGGAAGGATCAACTCCACGGTCACGAAGGTTCCTCGTCGAGGAGATCGGACATAAGCGTTTCGATATCTTCGCCGCCAAGTGCCGCAACCGGCTCCTCCGAAGGCCCTGTTGCTTGCAGATCGATTGGCCAGGTGTCGAAGGGGGCTTCGAATATCCATGCTTTCTTCAACCCAATCGCATAGGCGGAATGGGGAAAGGATGTTTCGCCACCTTGGAGGATGTCGAGCGCAAGCCGCGTGGCATGCGCAGCTATAACTGAGATATCGGCGTCGTCCGCGATGAATGGCGGCCCGTCGTCCCGGTTCATCTCGTAGGCGTTTCCGGTCTCCGCCTGCCAAGGAATGCCATGGTCGTCGCACCACGTCCTGATCTGGTTCCTTGCCGCCAGCGGATACGGATCCGTGTCCGGCCGCGCCCTTGCAATGATGCCGCCGATCCCGCCGCCGAAAACCTCGGCCCAGATCATTGGCTTCTTGTGCCGCTTCGCAGCGCTCGCGCACAGATTGAACGATGTCGGGTTCGCCGTCGCTTCAACGATGAGATCGCATTCGGCGATCGATTCAAGCGTGGACTCCATCGCAAGGGCGGAGGTCTGGCTACCCAGCGCGACGCGCCGCGTGTCGATTTCGGTGTCGGTGACGATCTGGCCGATTCTGTCGGCCAAAGCGTCCACCTTGTGCCAACCGATTGCCCACGCGTCGAGTTCGTTCCGCACTAGGTTGCCAGTCAGGAAGATGTCTTCGTCAACGAGGAGGAACTTCTTGACACCAGCGCGCGCAAGAGATCCTGCAATCTTTGACCCTATGGAGCCGCAGCCTACGATGGCGACGCGATTGCGGGACACAGTTTCACGGTTCGAGGCGGAACGCCGCTCCAGCTCCTCCTCCTCAACGATCCGATAGGGAACCAGAAACGGAAGGCCGTCCTTGCTACGAACTATGTCGAAGGCGGTTTTACGTCCGCTCTTTTCGAGAACGATGATGAACGGCCACTCCGGCCTTTCGAGAAGGGAGGAGAGTTCGGGGATACGTTTGGCGAGGTCTTTGAATTCACCGCCTCCATGTAGCGCCAGCACACTCATGTCTTGCGTCGTCCGCAATATGAAGCCGGTCCGTCTCCCTGGTGCATTCGGTGCTGGCTGCGGTGATGTCCACAGCGCGTTTCCTGGTGCGCCGATCGATCTGAGGTGAGCCACTCTATGGGACCTGCGGGCAGTAATCGTCAGCGATATCTCCAATACCGCCTCGGGGAGTTGCCCTTTGAGCGAAGCCCAGGCACCCTCCTGAACCATCAGGCGCCAGGTCTCGAAGCGCAGTTCACCCGCCAGCGATGACCGGTGCTCCGAAGGCACGACGGCGGTTCCCCCATCGGAAGGGCGCTCGGCAGCAATCAGGCCGTAGGCGCTTTCCACCATCATTGCCCCGGTGACAGCGGGATCCCAGTTGTCCGGACGCCACTGGAGGCAAAGCTCGCCGCCGGCACCATACTGATGTTCGGAGAGCCGCCTCTCTCCGTGGGGCATGACGATCGGCGGGGTGTCAGGGAACGTCGTGGGATAGATCACCGCAAGAGGGAACTTCTCACCGCCATGCACGATCTCCACGTCCACGCAGAGCTGGAAATTGCCAAGGTGCCTGATGCGCACGCTCGTCAGCCAGCCATGTTCCTCCTGGAGGGCGATGAATGCTGCCTTCTCCGCTCTGGCCCTGTTCTGATCCGCCCACCACCAGATCATGCATAGCCCTGAGGTTTCGTCGGTCGGCGGTCGGCATTCGCGAAGCTTGGCGCACTGACGGTGCCTGCGCCTCCCGCAGACGCACCCGTTGCTGCGCGCAGCAGGCGTGACCCGCCGGTGAGCCGGTCAACCGCTCGCCTCGACAGCGCGTATCCCATCCTGGGATTGAGGGCATCAGCCATTTGCTGAAACGTACCCGCTTGCGCCGCTGCTTGGAAATCCGCTCGAGCTTGGCGAAGCCAATCAAAGAAAGCCTCTGCCTTCTGCGGCTCTTTCTCCCATTTGTCGGCAAAGTTCTCGAAGGGGTCGGTAGGGTTCGTGATGATGTGCTTCCGGCCGTCATAGACGATGAACTGGTCCATGCGATCGAGGATCGCAAACAATGCGCCCGAGATCGTATCCTGGTTCTCGTATGAATGGGCTGCGAGCGTGGTGATGATGATGGAAATCGGCCGAAGATCCAGATTACGGGCGAACATGTTGTCCCGGTGGCGCTTCAGGATCATGATCGCGGACTGAAGCGGCGTCTTCACTTTGAAGTCCGGTAGATCCTCCACGCTCGCCCGAACGCTCTCTCTCCGCATGGTCTCAAGGATCGCCCGCTTTCGGCGCTCGAACACCATTGCCTGTCTGGAAGCGAACCAATTGGAGTAGCCTTTGGGATTGGAGCGGGGCCAGTCCTCAGAGAGTATCCGGTAGTTTGGCACCCGCCTGTCGGTGATAGAGATCGCGGTCGATGCCCATCGGGTGTCCAGCATCCGCGCTTCGAGAAGAATCCGTTGCTGCTCGGTATTCGGCACGGCGGGAACCACGTCCATGTGGAATTGGGCACCGTCCGCATAGTCCAGAATCCAGCAGCGGTTACCTTCCCGAACGGGTTTCACCATGGCCCTGGCGTCATGGTAGGCCGTAATCTCGATACCGAGCATGACCTTCAGCTCTTGCTGGGTCTTGTCGCGCTTGGTTAGGAGGCGAAGCTCGACGACAGAGTCCACATCATACTCTTCCGCTTCCGTATGCGGACGGATTGCAGTTCCAAGTCGGAACGACCCTTGGCAGTAGACCTGCGGATCGTATCGACGGACTGTGCTCTCGGGGCGATGAAGCCATTCTCCAAGGGAAGAGTAGCTTTTCTCCGCTTGTTCGTAGCGATGATCCGGAACCTCAAGCTCTTTCACCAGAGCCTCGAGAAATGCCTCGATGGTATTCACATGCATGTTCATGACTGGGAGACCTCATGGTTACGCGTGAACTGATGGATATTACAACTATGGAATTTGTTTCATGATTTGTTCTGCAAGTCATTCTCCAGGCACCTAAGTGCCTGGAGAATATGCGTTATTTTGAGTTCCGATCACTACAAGGTCACGTGGCTGTTGATTTGTGACTCAACAGATGAGACCTTTGTGACTCTGGACCCCCACTTTGTGACATTTCAGTGGGGGCTATCCATACAATCCCAATTCAGCATAAATCAGCTGCACCCGCTCGTCGCCCCGCACGTGTCGCACTTTTCGCACGTCCCATTCCGCACCATCGTGAAGTTCTGGCACTCGGAGCACATGTTGCCCGTATAGCCTTGCGCGATCGAGCGCATGCGGCGTTCGGCCTCCAGCTTCTTGGCGTCCGACTTGGCGGCGGCGGCTTCGGCGGCGGCCTTGTCGGAGAAGAGGGCGGTCACTTCGCTTCCGGCCACTTCGGCGACCTCTTCGGCGATCTCCTCGGCCGGTTCGACGGCGCGTTCCTCGTAGTCGCGCTTGAAGGCGACGATTTCGGAGGTGGAGATGGCGGCGATCGGTTCGAGTTTGCGGGCGGCGGAGCCTGCAAACGCGGTGACGTTGGTGCCGCCGGAGGCTTTGGCAGGGGCGGCGGTCGCAGCTCCCTTCGGCTCGCCCGAAGTGCGGTCGATCTGGCCGCCCTGGACGAGCGTCGGCTTGTGGCCGCGGGTCCAGCCGGTCGAGATCAGGTTGGTCTTGCCTTCCTGGATGCCCTTGCCGAGCGCCGTGTTGGAGAAGTCCGACGTATCGACATGGGCGAGGTCATGGCGGTTCAGGTAGGAGACGGCGAGTTCGCGGAACACGTAGTCGAGGATCGAGGTGGCGTTCTTGATCGCGTCATTGCCCTGCACCATGCCGGCCGGCTCGAACTTGGTGAAGGTGAAGGCCTCCACATATTCTTCGAGCGGCACGCCGTATTGCAGCCCGAGCGAAATCGCGATGGCGAAGTTGTTCATCATCGCCCGGAAGGCAGCGCCTTCCTTGTGCATGTCGATGAAGATCTCGCCGATGCGGCCATCGCCGAATTCGCCGGTGCGCAGATAGACCTTGTGTCCACCGACGACTGCCTTCTGGGTATAGCCCTGGCGGCGGTTCGGCAGCTTTTCACGCTCGCGGGTGACGCGCTCGATGACGCGCTCGATGATCTTTTCCGTGACCGCGACGGCCTGGGCGGCTGCCGGGGCCTGGATGAAGTCCTCCATCGCATCCTCGTCGTCCTCGTCCTCGATCAGCGAGGCATTGAGCGGCTGGGAAAGTTTCGAGCCATCGCGATAAAGGGCGTTCGCCTTCAGCGCCAGCTTCCAGGAGAGCATGTAGGCAGCCTTGCAATCCTCGACGGTTGCCTCGTTCGGCATGTTGATGGTCTTGGAGATTGCGCCCGAGATGAACGGCTGGGCAGCCGCCATCATGCGGATATGGCTTTCGACCGAGAGATAGCGCTTGCCGATCTTGCCGCAGGGATTGGCGCAATCGAAGACCGGCAGGTGTTCGGCCTTCAGGAACGGCGCGCCTTCGAGCGTCATCGCACCGCAGACATGGATGTTGGCGGCCTCGATCTCCTTCTTCGAGAAGCCGATATGCTCAAGCAGGTTGAAGCTCATGTCGGCGAGCTGCTCGTCGGACACCTTCAGCGTGCCTTTGAGGAAATCGGCGCCGAGCGTCCACTGGTTGAAGACGAACTTGATGTCGAAGGCAGCCTTGGTGGCGGCGTTGATCGCCTCGATCTTGTCGTCGGTAAAGCCCTTGGCACGCAGCGAACCGGGGTTGACGGCGGGCGCCTGGTTGATGTTGCCGTGGCCGACGGCATAGGCTTCGATCTCGGCGATCTGGCTTTCCGAATAGCCGAGCGTGCGCAGCGCTTCAGGCACGGCGCGGTTGATGATCTTGAAGTAGCCGCCGCCGGCGAGCTTCTTGAATTTCACCAGTGCGAAATCGGGCTCGATGCCGGTCGTGTCGCAATCCATGACGAGGCCGATCGTGCCGGTCGGCGCGATGACGGAGACCTGGGCATTGCGGTAGCCGTGCTGTTCGCCGAGCGCGACGGCCTTGTCCCAGGCAGCCTTGGCATGGGCGATCAGGTCCTGATCCGGGCAATCGCCGTGGACGAGGGCGACCGGCTCGACCGAGAGCTTCTCATAGCCCTGGGTTTCACCGAAGGCGGCGCGGCGATGGTTGCGCATGACGCGCAGCATATTGTCGCGGTTCGGCTTGAAGCCCGGGAAGGGGCCGAGCTTGGCGGAGATTTCGGCCGAGGTCGCATAGCAGACGCCGGTCATGATGGCGGTCAGCGCACCGGCGATCGCCCGGCCTTCCTTCGAATCATAGGGGATGCCCGAGGACATCAGGAGGCCGCCGATATTGGCGTAGCCGAGGCCGAGCGTGCGGTATTCATAGGAGAGCTCGGCGATTTCCCTGGACGGGAACTGCGCCATCATCACGGAGATTTCGAGCACCAGCGTCCACAGGCGCACGGCATGCTCGTAATCGGCGATGTTGATGTTCTTGGTAGCGGCATCCTTGAACTGCAAGAGGTTCAGCGAGGCAAGGTTGCAGGCCGTGTCGTCGAGGAACATGTATTCCGAGCACGGGTTCGACGCGCGGATCGGGCCGGCGGCCGGGCAGGTATGCCAGTCGTTCATCGTCGTGTTGAAGTGCAGGCCCGGATCGGCCGACGCCCAGGCGGCATAGGAGATCGATTCCCAGAGATCGCGCGCCTTCAGCGTCTTCATCACCTTGCCGTCCTTGCGGGCGGTCAGGTTCCAGTCGCCGTCATTCTCGACGGCGCGCAAGAAGTCGTCCTTGAGCGAGACTGAGTTGTTGGAATTTTGGCCAGAGACGGTGAGGTAGGCTTCCGAATCCCAGTCGGTGTCGTAGGTCTTGAACTCGATGTCCCTGTAACCCTGACGCGCGAACTGCATGACGCGCTGGATGTAGTTTTCCGGAACCTGGTCCTTCTTGGCCGCCTTGATTTCGCGCTTCAGGGCAGGGTTCTCGGCGGGGTCGAAGCAGGCATCGTTGTCGCCAGAGCAATTGACGCAGGCCTTCATGATCGCCTTCAGGTGCTTGGCGACGATCTTCGAGCCGGTGACGAGGGCAGCGACCTTCTGCTCTTCCTTGACCTTCCAGTTGATGTATTCCTCGATATCCGGATGGTCGATATCGACGACGACCATCTTGGCGGCGCGCCGCGTGGTGCCGCCCGACTTGATGGCGCCGGCGGCGCGGTCGCCGATCTTCAGGAACGACATCAGGCCCGACGACTTGCCGCCGCCGGAAAGCTTTTCGCCTTCGCCGCGCAGATAGGAGAAGTTGGAGCCGGTGCCGGAACCGTATTTGAACAGGCGCGCCTCGCGCACCCACAGGTCCATGATGCCGCCTTCGTTGACGAGATCGTCGCCGACGGACTGGATGAAGCAGGCATGCGGCTGCGGATGCTCGTAGGCCGACTTCGACTTGACGAGCTTGCCGGTGAAGGGGTCGACATAGAAATGACCCTGGCCGGGGCCGTCGATGCCATAGGCCCAGTGAAGGCCGGTGTTGAACCATTGCGGCGAGTTCGGGGCGACGCGCTGGGTGGCGAGCATGTAGGCGAGCTCATCGCGGAAGGCGAGGGCGTCATCCTCGGAGGCGAAATAGCCACCCTTCCAGCCCCAATAGGTCCAGGTGCCGGCCAGGCGATCAAAAACCTGGCGGGCGTCGGTTTCGGAACCGTACTGCTCGTCCTTCGGCAGGTCCTTCATCGCGGTCACGTCGGCTTCGGAGCGCCACAGCCAGGAGGGAACGGAATTTTCCTCGACCTTTTTCAGGCGCTTCGGCACTCCCGCCTTACGGAAGTATTTCTGGGCGAGAATGTCGGCCGCGACCTGGCTGAACTGGGCGGGCACATCGATATCCGCCAAACGAAACACGATCGAGCCATCGGGATTCTTGATCTCGCTGATGGCCTTGCGGAATTCAATCTCGGCATAGGCCGACTGGCCTGCCTTGGTGAAACGACGTTCGATCTGCATCTGTCCCTTGTCCTTTGTTTGCCGCATGCCCGAACCGCCGAAGCGCTGGGCAAAAATATCCCCGTCTGGCTGCACGGGGGGTGTGCAGCCAGCTCTCGTTTTTCCGCTCTCTGTGGGAAACCCGTCTCGGGTTATCCTGTATCTTGTGCTGAATTTGGCTGCAAACACTAAATATAGTATTAACAACTTCTTTACGCCAGCTTTTTGTGCCGTGTTTGGCGTCAGGGGCAATCACAAAAAATAACCGTCGCGACCGGCGATCTTTCACCGGACTGCCTGAACCAAACGATTTTTTCTGAAATGAACCGGCCTCGTAATGTGTCCGGTCCCGCTGACGCTGCAACGTGAAATCCATTAACGGCATCAGACCCGATTCCGTCAAGGGCTGGTTTGCGGCGAATTTATGAACACCAGATGTTGTGTGCACCACCTGTGGAAAACGGGGACAGAAATCAAACCCAGCAAAATCAGGCGCTTCGTCGGCTTGGCTGCCACAGCTCCTCTAAAGGCAGGCGGATTTCCGAAATTTTGCGGGTAAGAATTGACCGTAGCGATCATCCGCCATAGCCAAACGGGCCTTCTTATGGCGCTGGGGAAAAACTGATTCGGGCACGCGGCCGACGCTTGAAAGCCGGTTCGCTTCAATTCCAAACCGTCTCCGGCAAGCCCTTTGCCCTGTCACAGGGCGTCCAGATTGATGCCGACGGTGAGCGTGCCGATCGGCTGGTGCGTCTGCGGATCGGACACCGTCAAACTTGCCTGCGATTGCAGCGTTTGCGTCGATTCATCCTTCTCCGCCCGGTCAACAAAAAGCACGCCGGCGCCGGCAGGGTACGTCTTTTGCCATTTCTGCTCGTCGCCTTGCCAATAGTCGGAACTGGGCTCGCTTTCGCCGATGCTGAGGCCCTTGGCATCGATGACGATGATCTCGGTGATGGCCCCGCCGGAGGCCGCCTGCTTGGCCTTGAGGAATTTCGACAGGGGGGTATCCGTCACCGAATCGATCAATGGATGATGATCGCTCGACCGTTGGCTACGCCACTCAGCATCAATGCGATCGATATCGGCCTGCGCCAGATGAGCATGACGTTCATTGTGATCCTTCAGCGCTTCGACGATGACGGGATCCTCTATCCACGACCGGACACTGGCCTCGACATAGGCGGTGACTGGTCCGATGTGGACGTCGCTGGCCATCGACCCAATGATCGGTAGCGACCAGAGGCACGTGCCGACAGCGATCGAAACGAGCGCCCCGCGCATGATGGTCTGTCCTCCCACTGACAATCCGTATCGCGCAGCCATCGGCCGGCGCGATCGATTCTTGCCACCGCAGGAAATCGCGGCGCCGAATGGTTTAATCTATGGGGCCAAACCATTCAAAAATAGCTAACATTCGCCATCACTCATAAATAAATCGCCGCCGCCTTCATGTAAGCGCGGGATGTCGCAAGCGAAACGCACGGTTACGTCAGCCGCGGGAGCCTTTCGCAATCGGCTCCTGATAGGTGAAGCCCATGTCCCAGGGAAAATAGATCCAGGTGTCCTGGCTGACTTCGGTGACGAAGGTGTCAACCTGCGGCCGACCCTTCGGCTTGGCGTAGACCGCGGCGAAATGTGCCTTCGGCAGCATGGCCCGCACCACGGCGGCTGTCTTGCCGGTATCAGTCAGGTCATCGATGATCAGTACGCCTTGCCCGCCATCGGCCTTCAACTCCTCCGAAATGCCCTTGAGGACATACATCTCACCCTGCGCGTCATAGTCGTGATAGGAAGCAACGCACACCGTCTCGATCAGGCGGATGTTCAATTCGCGGCAGACGATTGCCGCCGGAACGAGCCCGCCGCGGGTGATGCAGACGATCGCCTTCCATTCGCCGCCGTTGCCGGCAAGGCGCCAAGCGAGCGCACGTGCATCGCGGTGAAACTGGTCCCAGGAAACGGGAAATGCTTTATCAGGAAGTGACATTGCGAAGCTCCGGTTGATGGCGGCATCTTTTATTCGGGAAAGTGGTGCGGACGACGGGGGTCGAACCCGTACAGATTGCTCCGAGGGATTTTAAGTCCCTTGCGTCTACCAGTTTCGCCACGTCCGCGTGTTTTTCCTTTCAGACACTTGGTTGATTTCGTCAAGCAAATGTTTTGCGGAGGTGGAGCACAGCTCGCGCCGGGCGACCGCGAGTTCGATCGCAGCAAAGAGCCGCTATTGGCCAGACGGCCATGCCGGAACCGAAAAACCCCTCAAACGATGGGGTTATGCGCATTTGGCAGGCGGCCTATATTTCGTGCTCACAGGGAAATATGGAGGCTGGTCGAGTGTTGCAGGAAATCCCATTGACATGGAAACCGATCCGAAATCGTTCCTATGCCGGTATGCTGGGTCAGCATCAACTGGCCTATATATTGCAGCATGACGGGCAAACGACCTGGAAATGGATGGTTTCCGGTTGCAACGGCACGATCCGCTACGACTTCCAATCCGCCGATACGCTGGAGGAGGCCAAAGCGGCCGTGCAGGCGAGTATCGATCAGTGGTTCCGTCGGGCGGGATTGCTGGGCGCGGACATGCCCTCTGAACGGCTTTCCGTCGTTTTCGGCGCTGCATAGCGCCTTTTGATGTTTTTTGATTGAATATCAATCGGGGCTCTGCAGTGGTGATTAACCCTACGCGTGAAGGTTAACCAATGGTTTCCGTTGATGCGGTAGGCCGTTGCCGCTTTAATGGCGATGCCGAGGAAGGGAAACTCGGCATTTTCAGCACCCAAAAATACCCCCTCTTCGGCGCCGGAGAGGGGCATTATACTTAATTTTATACCTGCAGTTTCCGGTGTGCCTGATGTCCTGCCTGTTGCCGCCAGTTCAGCGGATATCGCCGTCCTCGACGATCGCCTCGGGACGATCGCCGCCGTCGGCGTGTTCATAATGCCAGAGGCCGCTTGGATCCTGAAAGCTGATTTCCTCGTCATCGCCGCCGACCTGCTGTTCGGCTGCCGCGGCTTTTGCCGCCGCCAGAGCTATTTCGCGGCTTGGGAAGGTCTCGGAAAAAACGTCGGCAAGCTTGTAGGCCCATCCGCCATCATGCTCAACGATCTCATATACCACCCGGGTCATTTCTTACTCCCTGGAGCGCGTCGCATTCGATTGCCTTGGCGGCGTCGGCACGACCGGACCGGAACAGCCCATGCAGGCGTTGTTCCAATTGCCGAAATGCGGGTCGCAGGTTTTTCCCATTTGCGTCCGGGCAGCCCAAGGTATCACGAAATTCGCGTCGTTTGGTAATTTCGCGACTGGGCGGGCTGAGAACCAGCAACGGTTGATCGCCGTCAAGAAGACGGGCCCCCTGAAAAAGGGCAGCCTTACCGTCGGAGAGCCTGGTCGCGATCCTGGCGAGGCCAGGTCCTGGTGGTGGTCTTTTCAGTTGAACCGGCAATTCCGCTTGATTGCCGCTGGAGATCGGATTTATCAGTTTGCAGGTTCGCCTTCAGAGCCCAAGGGGTGACCGTCGCGACTTTCGATTGAACGATCCGAACAGGACTTGCCGATGACCAGCGAAAAAATCGTAACTGCCGCCATGCTCGCCATTGGCGACGAATTGCTGTCCGGCAGGACCAAGGACAAGAATATCGGCCATCTTGCCGATATGCTGACGATCGCCGGCATCGATCTCAAGGAAGTGCGTATCGTCTCCGACGACGAGGCGGCGATCGTCGCTGCCTTGAATGGTCTGCGGGGTCAATACGACTACGTCTTTACCTGCGGCGGCATCGGCCCCACCCATGACGACATCACCGCGGACGCGGTTTCGCGGGCGTTCGGTGTCGAATGCGTTCATGATCCCGAGGCGATGCGCCTGCTCGGCGCGATGTATGAGCGGCGCGGCATGGAGTTCACCGAAGCGCGGCGGCGCATGGCGCGCATGCCGAACGGCGCCCGGCATATCCCCAATGCGGTTTCGACGGCACCGGGCTTCATCATCGGCAACGTTTACGTCATGGCCGGCGTGCCGCAGGTCTTCCAGGCCATGCTGGACGCGCTTTTGCCGCAACTCGAGACCGGCACGAAGGTCAAGTCGCGCTCGGTGCTGTCACCCTTTGGCGAGGGGGATATCGGCGGTCCGCTGGGGGAGGTGCAGAAGGCTCACCCAATGACGAGCATCGGCTCCTATCCGAAGTTCGACGGCAAGTCGTTTTCCACCGACCTTGTCATCCGCGCCCGTGACGAGGCACTGCTCGATGCGGCAGAGGCGGATGTGCGGGCGATGATCGAAAAGATTGCGGCTGCGAAGCGCGTAACGCGCTGATTCCTCAGGGCGTTTGAGGCGCCGCGATGGTGAATTTCTGCTCAACGCTGGCGGTCTTGCCATTGTTCAGATCGTTGAAATGAAACCGAAGGATATAGTCGCCTGCCGCAGCGCCGCTGACATCGGTGGTCAGCGTCGCATAGATTTCCTGATTGCGGAAAAAGCCGGTGAAGGTGAAGTCGCCAAAGGCTTTCTGGCTGGCGAGAACTTCGCCGGAGGCGCTCAGGATATCCAGATCGACGGTGAAATGCGACTGGATCTTGCCCACCTCGCTTGCCGGCTTCCAGCTTAGCCCGACGGGCTCGACATAGGAAATGAGCGCTTCGCCGGGTTTGAACTGCAGATCCGGCTTCGGCTCATACATGGCGTATCCCGCCGGGTCAGTCGTGACGAACACTGCTTTGCCGATGGAAAAGGGAAGTGTCGCGGAGAAATCGCTGATTGCAGTGCGCATGACGTCGTGAGCGCCGACGGCGTCGCCGGATGCCGCCAAAGCCTCGGCCTTGGTGGCCGCGTCCGCAAGTTGACCAGCCGCGGCCGGCCCGGCCAGCAGCGCCAGCATCACAGCCGCACGGACCGCAACCATCGGAGCGTCTCTTCGTTTACCGGCGCGCATTGTCTCTCCCCCGCGATCCCATGTCCGCCACGGATTTTCGGGATTTACAGGCTGGTGTCAAGGCGAGGCGCATTCGGCTTTTGAAACATGATTATGATAGTATAGTTAATGCGAATAGCTGTGGTTTCGCGCCTTCCGTTGTGGCATAGGCATGGCGACACGAACCCGAGCGAAAGACCCGCATTCCATGAAGCAGGACGTTGATCACGCCGTCGAGGCACTGCGCACTCTGTTCCCGGCAACGCCGATGCAGCTCAACGAGCACCTGAGCGCACGCTACGGCGCGACGATCTACCTGAAACGCGAGGATCTTTCGCCGGTTCGCTCTTACAAGATACGGGGCGCTTTCAATTTCTTCCGCAAGGTGATCGAGGCAGGCGGCACGGGCAAGACCTTCGTCTGCGCTTCGGCCGGCAACCACGCCCAGGGGTTCGCCTTCGTCTGCCGGCACTTCGGCGTACCGGGCGTCATCTTCATGCCGGTGACGACGCCGCAGCAGAAGATCGACAAGACGACGACATTCGGCGGCGAGTTCATCAGCATCCGGCTCGTCGGCGATTTCTTCGACCAGTGCTATCAGGCGGCGCGCGATCATGTGGAAAAGATCGACGGCGTCATGGTGCCGCCCTTCGACCATGCCGACATCATCGAAGGGCAGGCGACGGTCGCGGCCGAAATCGTCGAGCAATTGCCCGAAGGCACGATGGCCGATCTGGTGATCCTGCCGGTTGGCGGCGGTGGCCTTTCGGCCGGGGTGACCGGTTATATGAAGGACGTCACTGCCCCCGGATCCTTCATCTTCTGCGAACCCGAGGGAGCCCCGAGCCTACGGCGCAGCCTGGAGACGGGCGCAGTGGTAACGCTCGACCAGGTCGACAATTTCGTCGATGGCGCAGCCGTCGGGCGGATCGGCGACCTCAATTTCGCGGCGTTGAAGGATTTTTCCACCGACCAAGTGCTGTTGCTCGCAGAAAATGCCATCTGCGTGACGATCATCGATATGCTGAATGTCGAGGGAGTCGTGCTGGAACCGGCCGGCGCGCTTTCGATCACTGCGCTGGAGGCGCTGGGGCGCGACAGGCTGGAGGGCAAGACCGTCATTGCCGTGGTCTCCGGCGGAAACTTCGATTTCGAGCGCCTGCCCGACGTCAAGGAACGGGCGATGCGGCATACGGGCCTGAAAAAATACTTCATCGTGCGCATGGCGCAGCGCCCCGGCGCGCTCAAGGATTTCCTCGGCCTGCTCGGCGAGGAGGACGATATCGCCCGCTTCGAATATCTGAAGAAATCGGCGCGCAATTTCGGTTCGATCCTGATAGGCATCGAAACCAAGCATCCGGAAAACTTTCCCCGGTTGAAGGCCGCGTTCGACGCCGCCGGGCTGCGCTATCAGGATATCACCGACAACGAGATTCTGGCCAACCTGGTGATTTAGATTGATCTTTTTTTCAAGTTATTTCTTGTGGTTGGTCGATCATCTTAAACCATAGGATTTAGGCGGCGATCGGCGATCGCCGGGCATCGATATTGCCGATCAGTGCAACTGCAAAAGGTTTCGTCACTATGCGGGCAAGGCCGTTGGCCGTTTCGAACTTAGCCTTTGACAGGTTTGCTTGTCATGATAAGTCTTCCGCATGGCTTCGTTCTTGTCAAAATTGTTCGGTTTTTCCGGCGGCTCCAAAGCGGAGACCGCCGCATCCTCCGCAAAGACGGAAACCTATGGCGACTGCCTGATCCGGGCGACGCCAAAGAAGGAAGGTGCGCAATTCAGGCTGGCCGGCTCCATCGAGAAGAATGTCGATGGCGTCATTCGCGTCCGTACCTTCATCCGGGCCGATCTGTTCAGCTCGGAAGAAGATGTGATCGACGCGACCTTGCGCAAGGCGCGTCAGATCATCGACCAGCATGGTCCCGCGCTGTTCGCCGATGACGTGGTTTCCCGGCAGGTCTGAGTTCGAAACACTGCCACTCCGCTGGCGGGTTTGATAAACGTTTCTTTAAATTTGCAATTTATAAAATTCCGGAATCAAATCCGGGCGCATGTCGATGACCAACGTATTTCTTTTTCTCGGCGAGGGTCTTGTCTACGTCGGGGTGATGGTCACGCTGCTGCATCTGCGCCATCTCCTCGGTATCGGCGTCTTCATTGCCGCGCTCGGCGTTCTGCATTTCATCGAGACCTATCTCGCCGCCGTCTTCTACGTGCAATTGCCATTCGGCGTGATTTCACCGGGTTCGGCGGTGCTTTTCGCCGGCAAGCTGATGATGATCCTGCTCCTTTACGTAAAGGAGGATGCGGCGACGGTGCGCCAGCCGATCTACGGCCTGCTGGCGGGCAACTTCTTGACCGTCGCACTGGGCCTGCTTCTTCAGATGCACGAGACGGTATCGGTCGTGCCGAACCGGACAGCCGATCTTGCCTTCATCGACGAGATGGGCTGGCTGATGCTGTGGGGAACGCTCCTGCTTTACATCGACTCGCTGTTGATCATTCTCCTTTACGAGCGCCTCGGACGCTGGGTGCGCGGTTTTCTCACCCTGCGCTTCCTCCTCTGCGGCATCGCCGTTCTGACGTTCGACCAGGCCGGATTCTACATCGCGCTGCATGCGGTGAACGGTGCGCCGGCCGAGGTTTTTTTGGGTGGCTGGTTTGCAAAGATGGGCGCTGCCGTCTTCTACGCGGCGATCCTTGGCGCTTATCTGCATTTTTCCAGCCATTCGGGGCGGTCCGTTTCCCCGCAGCCGATCGGCGACATCTTCAATACATTGACTTTCCGGGAGCGCTATGAGGACCTGCTGTCGAAATCCGGGCGGGACATGCTGACCGGCGTGCTCGACCGCAGCCGGTTCGAGTTCGAAGCGCCGCGGCTGGTCCGCAACGCGGCGGTGACCGGCAACATCGTCAGCTTGATCATGATCGACGCCGACCATTTCAAGAGTGTCAATGACCGGTTCGGCCATCTCGAGGGCGACCATGTGCTGAAGGCGATTGCCGTCGCGATCCAATCTGGTTTGCGCCAGAACGATTATTTCTTTCGCTACGGCGGCGAGGAATTCGTGGTTCTCTGTGACGGCCTTGATCACCCGAGCGCGCTGTTGCGCGCCGAGGATCTGCGTAAGCGAGTGATGACGGATGTGACGACATCGGATCTTGCGGCCGTCACCGTGAGCATCGGGATCGCGTCGACCCCTGTCGATGGTTCTGCGGCTCGGGACCTACTGTCGAAGGCGGATGCGCGGCTATATGAGGCCAAGCGGCGCGGGCGCAACTGCGTCGTCGGAAACGCCTGACGACGACCGCAAGAATCCGGTCGTTCAAACGCCGACATTCGGCCGGTCGATGATCTCGCGCAGCGAGAAGCTGGAATTGATCTTGACGACATGCGGCAAGGCGGAAAGCCAGTCCCGATGAATGCGCTCGTAGTCTTCGAGGTCCTTTGCCGCGACGCGCAGGATATAGTCGTATTCACCCGACATCAGATAGCAGACCAGCACATTCGGGCAGAGTTTCACCGCAGCCTCGAATTCGGCCAGCGTCTTTGCGAACTGGCCCGACAGCGAGATATGGACGATGACCATGATGCGGTAGTCGAGCGCCTTGTGCGACAGGCGCGCGTGGTAGCCGCTGATGACGCCGGATTTCTCAAGGATATCGACCCGGCGCGAGCAGGCGGAAGCGGACAGGCCCACCTTCTCGGCAAGTTCGGCGTTGGCGATCCGGCCGTTCTGCTGGAGAATCCGCAGGATCGCAGCATCAATTGCATCTATCGACATTCGTCGAATTTCCTTCGAATTTTTGTGTTTTTACGCAAGAATATTCGAAATATTACGCTAAAGATCGGCAACTTTGCAAGGACATGCGACCTGCTTTCTGTTTCTCTACACGGGTTAGAAACTGCAACGGCCAAGGCCGAAATGAGAGGAACGCGAAATGCGTGTCGGTTGCCCGAAGGAAATCAAAAATCATGAATACCGTGTTGGCCTGACACCCGGATCGGTGAGGGAATATGTGGCGCATGGCCACGAGGTGATCATCGAAACCAAGGCGGGCGCAGGGATTGGCGCGGAGGACGATGCCTACCGTGCCGCGGGCGCGAAGATCGTGGCTACGGCCAAGGACATCTTTGAAAAATCCGACATGATCATCAAGGTCAAGGAACCACAGCCGTCCGAATGGGCGCAGCTTCGCGATGGTCAGATCCTCTACACCTATCTGCATCTCGCTCCAGACCCTGAACAGACCAAGGGGCTGCTGAATTCCGGTGTGACGGCCATCGCCTATGAGACGGTCACCGACGAGCGTGGCGGGCTGCCGCTTTTGGCGCCGATGTCGGAAGTCGCCGGACGCCTGGCGATCCAGGCCGGCGCGACGTCGCTGCAAAAGGCCAATGGCGGTCGCGGCATCCTGCTCGGCGGCGTGCCGGGCGTTCTGCCGGCAAAGGTCACAGTGATCGGCGGTGGCGTCGTCGGTCTGCACGCGGCCCGCATGGCCACCGGTCTTGGCGCCGACGTCAGCATTCTCGATCGCTCCATTCCGCGGCTGCGGCAGCTCGATGATCTCTTTGCCGGCCGCGTCCACACGCGCTTTTCGACCATCGATGCGCTGGAGGAGGAAGTCTTCTCTGCCGACCTCGTGATCGGCGCGGTGCTCATTCCGGGTGCGGCTGCACCCAAGCTCGTCACACGCGAAATGCTCTCAGGCATGAAGAAGGGCGCCGTTATCGTCGATGTCGCCATCGACCAGGGCGGCTGTTTCGAGACCTCGCATGCGACCACGCATTCGGACCCGACCTATGAAGTCGATGGCATTGTGCATTACTGCGTCGCCAACATGCCGGGTGCCGTTCCGATCACTTCAGCCCAGGCATTGAACAATGCGACCCTGTTCTACGGCCTGCAGCTTGCTGACCGCGGCCTGAAGGCGGTTGCCGAGGACCGGCATCTGCGTGCGGGCCTGAATATCCACAAGGGCCGCGTCACCAACAAGGCGGTTGCCGAGGCCCTCGGTTACGAAAACCACGCGCCGGAAGCTGTGCTGAAGATCGCCTGATCGCCGCAGAGGCAATGAACGTAGCGGGGCCGGCGATTCCGGCCCCGTTTTTCATGCGCGCTCGATGCGGCACTGGTAACAATTGTTGCGGGCCGAGCGGACGTGCACATAGGCGATTTCCGGACGCTCGAGCAGTTCGACGGCGCGGACAGCGAGTTCATCGACCGGCGTCACCGCGCCGCTGCCATAGACGATGCGATCGTCGGCACCATAACCGCGCAACAGATAATCCTTGCTCGTCGTCAGGATCGGCGGAACGGCCTCGCCGCCCCCATAGGCTTCGCATTCCTGCGCATGCAGGAAGATCGGGCCGGTTTCCGCATAGGGTTGCAGCGCCGGGAAGGGCCGGTACGCAAGGATGAGGTAGGGATCGCCGGCAGCGATGTTGGCGAGGCAATGGCGGCAGGGCATGCCATCGCCATCGGAGACGTGCAGCTCGGGCGTCAGGCCATAGGCATCCGGTTCGCGGCGGCGGTAGCGTGCTGCGAGATCGCTCGGCATCGGTTTGTAGCGCAGGGTCATCGGGTTTCCTCCGGTTTTCATGGAGGACAGAAATGCCATGCGTTGAGAGCGGGCGACACCCGATTCGTGCCGGATCGGCCTACTGCATAATTCCTTAAATCGGAATCGATTTAAGGATAAAATTATGCAGCAGTTTCAAAGTAGTACAGCGTCCTTTGCGCGTCAGGTTTGACGCGCGGCGCTGTAGTCAGAGGCTGCGTGCGAGCGCCAGCAGTTCCTCGTCACTCAGCGGCTGCACGGTCGCGTCATGGGTAGAGACCGGAGAGAAGCCGAAGCGCTGGTAGAGCTGCAGCGCACGAGGATGATCGAGGGTGTTGGTCGAGACACGGACGACCTTCGGATTGGAACCCCAGGCGGCGTAAAGCGTCTGCAGCAGGAACCACTTTCCGAGCCCGAGACCAAGCGCGCGTTCGAACATGCCGAAATGCGAGAGTTCGACATTGTCCTCATCGACCTGCAGGAGCTCGAAAAATCCGGCGGGCGCGCCGTTGACGTAGAGAACGGTAACGGAGTTGCGCTTGTCGTGCAAAATGGCGGCCAACTCCGCATCGCTCAGCCGTAAACGATCGACCCAGCTCCAGCGTCGCCCGACCTGCAGATAGAGAAAGCGGTAGAACGGCAAAGGGATCTCCGGCACGCGCATGATCGCGGTCTGGATGTTGACCGGTACGGGCAGGCTCTGCTTCGGCGCTGCCGTCATTTCCAACTCGGTGACGCGCACCGCGAGCGGCTCCATGCCTTTTTCCTCGATCATTCCGATCACTCTTTTCCCGTCACCACCGGCGTATCCGCCCGGCTGCCCCATTCGGACCAGGAGCCATCATAAAGCTTATTGTCCGTATGGCCCAATGATTGCAGCGCGAGCATGATGATCGCCGCGGTGATGCCCGAACCGCAAGTGGTAACGACAGGTTTTTCAAGATCGATGCCGGCTGATTCGATGGTTTCCCTGAGCGCATCCAGCGATTTGAGCTTGCCACCGGTGGAAAAGACACCGGAGGGGAGGCTCTTGGCACCCGGCATATGGCCGGAGCGCATGCCGGGCCTTGGCTCGGCTTCATCGCCGGTAAAGCGGGCAGCACCGCGCGCATCGGCGATCTGGCGATTGCCGGTGGCGACGATGTCGATCATCTCCGCAAAGGACGCGACGGCCCCGGCGTTGAACTGGGGATGGAACTGGACCGCAACAGGCGCCGGGACATCCGCCGTCACCGGCCGGCCTTCCGCCTTCCAGCCGTCCATGCCCCCATTCAGTACAAAAACCGATCTGGCGCCCATCGTTCGCAATAGCCACCAGACGCGCGGCGCCGTGAAGATGCCCGGACCGTCATAGACGACGATGGTGTCGGTTTCGCTGATGCCGAGCTTGCCGACGGCATCGGCCAAGGCGGCGGGCGAGGGGATGGTGTGCGGCAGGCCACTCGTCAGGTCGGCAATCACATCCTGATCGTAGAACACGGCGCCCGGAATATGCGCGGCGGCATATTCCGCCTTCGGATCGCGCTTCTGTGCCGGCAGATACCAGGAGGCATCGAGGATTTTGATCGTCGGATCGTTCAGCCGCTGTTCCAGCCAGTCGGCGGATACGACAAAGGCGCTTTTCTGTTCGGTCATTGCATTTTTCTCCGATCAAAGGGCAGAAGTGATTTCCGGCGTGCCGAATCGGATGCGGAAGCGGCGGTTTTCCCTACCCTTCTTCTCGATCTTGGCGATGAAGATGGAGCCGACTTCCTGAGTTTCGGATACGTGCGTGCCGCCGCAGGGCTGGCTGTCTACCGAGGACTTCTCACCGATGCAGACGAGGCTGACACGGCCAAGCCCCATCGGCGGGCGGACATTCTTCGACTTGACGATGTCGGGATTGGCGGCAAGGTCCGCGTCGGTGATCCATTGCAGATAGACGGGGTGGTTTTCGTTGACGAGCTTCATCAGTGCCGACGTCACTTCATCCTTGTCAATGGTTTCGCTCATGTCGAAATCGACGCGACTTTCCTCCTCGCCGACGGCAGCGCCGGTGATCGGGAACTGGCAGACGACAGACAGCAGATGGCAGGCCGTATGCATGCGCATCAGTCTGTAGCGGCGCGGCCAGTCTATGTGCAGCACCAACTTTTCGCCGACCAACGGAACCGGCTGATCGACCGCGGGAACGTGGACGATGACGTCCTTGGTGTCGCCGTTGCGTGTCGTCGCGATGTCGATGCGGCCGCCGTCGGTGCGCTCGAAAAAGCCGTTGTCGCCGGGCTGGCCGCCCGACGTCGCGTAAAAACAGGTCTGATCGAGCTCGATGCCGCCGTCTTCCCGAATTCCCGTAACGATTGCTTCCGTGGTTGAAAGGTAGAAATCATCGCGAAATAGGGCGGTCGTTGTCATGAGATACTTATCCGGCGGGTTCGTATGGCACCGTTATCGCGGAATTTCTGGTCAGCCAGGCCGGAACGGGCAGGCCCTTGGACTTCAGAAATGCCGGATTGAACAGTTTCGACTGATAGCGGTTACCATAGTCGCAGAGGATCGTCACGATGGTATGTCCAGGTCCCAGATCTTTTGCCAGGCGGATGGCGCCGGCAATGTTGATGCCGGTGGAGCCGCCGACGCAGATGCCTTCCTTTTCAATAAGATCGAACACCAGCGGAACCGCTTCCGTATCCGGGATCTGGTAAGCGAAATCCGGCGTGAACCCTTCAAGGTTTGCGGTGATGCGGCCCTGGCCGATGCCTTCGGTAATCGAACCGCCGGAGGCTTTCAGCTCACCGTTGGTGTAATAATTGTAGAGCGCCGCACCCTCCGGATCGGCGATACCGATCTTGACGTTCGGGTTCTTCGCCTTCAGGCCGAGCGACACGCCTGCCAGCGTTCCGCCGGAACCGACAGCGCAGATGAAGCCATCGACCTTGCCGTCCGTGTCGCGCCAGATTTCAGGCGCAGTCGTCTCCACATGCGCGTCGCGGTTGGCGACATTGTCGAACTGGTTGGCCCAGATCGCACCGTTCGGCTCGGTCTTTGCAAGTTCCGCGGCAAGGCGGCCGGAGAGTTTCACGTAGTTGTTGGGGTTCTTGTAGGGCACGGCCGGGACTTCAACGAGCTCGGCCCCGAGCAGCCTGATCGCGTCCTTCTTTTCCTCGCTCTGAGTTTCCGGAATGACGATGACGGTACGATAACCGAGCGCCTGCGCAACCACCGCGAGGCCGATACCGGTGTTGCCGGCGGTGCCTTCGACAATCACGCCACCTGGCTTCAACTGCCCGGACCTTTCCGCCTGGCGGATGATGAACAGCGCCGCCCGATCCTTGACCGACTGGCCCGGATTGAGAAATTCAGCCTTGCCGAGAATGGTGCAGCCGGTTGCCTCGGACGCGCCTTTGAGGCGGATCAGCGGCGTATTGCCGATGGCATCGAGAACGGAGGGCAGAACGGACATGAGCGAACCTCTTGGCTGCGGGATATTGCACCAGGCGGTCGCCTGACGCGGATGATGATTTTAACAGGACATGTCCGAACCGCATCAGTCGTTTTCGGCCTTCACGATCCAACATACCGGAATCTTAACGTCTTTTCAGCTGCAGCGCAGAGCGAAGCAAGAAAAAGTGTTTCATCTGGCTGCCGCGGCGGGCAAAAATTGACCCGCGGCCCAGAAAATCGCTTCTAAAGCCGATGATCCGTTTCTTGTCCCCGGCATCCTGGGCGACCCGGTTCCGGGGCACGACAGGTCCGGAAAATCAACGGCTGATGTTCAGCTTGGTGCTTGCCGTCGAATGGCCCGAATGCGGGAACAAACTCCGTTTCAATGCGTATTGTTTTGTGATCCCGGACTTCGGGGTGACGCAGCTTGGAGCAGCGAAAGGAAAACCCATGACCAACTTTGTCGCACATCCGCAGCATGGTTTGGCCTGGGTCACGGGGGCAAGCTCCGGCATCGGCCGGGCCTTGGCGCTGCATCTGATAAGAGACGGCTTCGACGTGGCGGTCACGGCCCGGGACCACGAAAAGCTGGTTCAGCTGCAACACGAAGCACCGGGACCGGGCAAGATCATCGTGCTGGACGGCGACGTCACCGATCCGCGGGATATGGAGCGCGTTCTCGCGGCCATCGAATATGAACGCGGCGCGATGGCGCTCGCTGTACTCAACGCCGGCGTCTCCATCCCGGTGCATGGCGAGGATATGCATCGAGAGGATTTCGAGAAGACATTTGCGGTGAACCTGCTCGGGACGGTCAACTGCCTCTTGCCAGCCGTGCGCCACATGCAGGCGAGGGGGCACGGGCAGATCGCCATCGTCTCCTCCGTTTTGGGCTACGGCGGCCTGCCGACGAGCGCTGCCTATGGCGCGACGAAGGCGGCACTGATCAATATGGCCGAAAGCCTGAAATTCGACCTCGACAAGACCGGCATCCGCCTGCAGATCATCAATCCAGGTTTTGTCGATACGGCGTCTGCTGCCAAGAACGAATTTCCGATGCCGGCTTTGATCAGCCCCGAAGAGGCGGCTGAAGGTATTGCCAAAGGCCTGAAATCAAGTGGTTTCGAGATCACCTTTCCAAAGCGCTTCACCTATATGATGAAACTGCTCAAGCTCCTGCCTTATGGGCTTTATTTCTGGCTGCTGAACAGGCTG
Organism: Pararhizobium sp. LjRoot235; assembly: GCF_964254145.1. Classification (NCBI taxonomy): domain Bacteria; kingdom Pseudomonadati; phylum Pseudomonadota; class Alphaproteobacteria; order Hyphomicrobiales; family Rhizobiaceae; genus Pararhizobium; species Pararhizobium sp. LjRoot235. The sequence continues at coordinate 2,473,782 of NZ_CAXUSP020000001.1, forward strand.
ACCGGATGGAAGGACCGGCCGCTTGTAACGCAGCGTCACGCCGCGGAGACGATGGCGCGCGACCCTCAGGCCGTGTGAAGCACGACAACCGCACCGAAGACGAGGACAAGTCCGACCCAGGCGATCGGCTTCAGTTTTTGGCGGAAGAGGAGGCGGCCGGAAATGGCCGTGCCGAAAATCCCGGTTGCGCCGAGGATGGCGTAGGCGATTGCCAGTTCCATGCCTTTGACCGCTTCCACCAACAGAGCAAAGGCTGAAAGCACGAGCAGGATCGACAAGGCGCCCCAGCCGCGGCGGGCAAACCCGTTCGACTTGGTGGACGCCAGATTGGCTGCAACATCCAGCACCCCCGCCAGCACCGCAAACAGGAAATAAACGTTAGACGCGGTCATCGGCCACTTCCAGTTCCTCTTCATCGTGAACTTCGCCTGCGTTGATGAGAATGATGCCACCGACCGCCATCATCAGGCCGATCATCTCCTGATTGCTCAGCACGTGATCAAAGATGAAAACCGAGACCAGCGTGATCAGCGCAATGCCGGAGCCTTCCCAGATCGCGTAGGCTATGCCGACCGCGATTTTCTTCACCGCCTTGGCGAGGAAGACATAGGAGAGGGCGATGGAGACATACATCACCGCATAGCCCCAGGCGCCGCCGCCGGAGGAGGCTGCTTTCATCACCGTCAGGCCGATAACTTCAGTGGTAATGGCGAGCGCCAGAAAAACCCATGCAAGGCGCACATCATCCCCTTGGAATGTTCGATTAAAGACGTTGGGGCTTGCATAAGCTCACCGACAGCGCCGGTAAAGCTGTAGCGATGACTTTATTGCGGGGCGGGTGGTTGAAACGGGCGGCCGGTCCCTGCAGCGGCGCCACGCCGTTCCGACTGTTCACCCAGCTCAACCGGTCAGCTCTTCTGAAAAGCAAGATGAGCACCCAACCCGATCAGCATCGCGCCGCCGGCACGCTGCATGAGGCGTTGCGCCTGGCTCGAGCGGCGCAGCCGGCCGATCACGGCGCCGGCCAGAAGCACACAGACGATATCGGCCGAGGAAAACATGAGATTGACGATCGTCCCCAGAATGGCGAGCTGCAGCCAGACGGGGAACGCGGCGGAGACATCGGCGAATTGCGGCAAGAAGGCCACGAAGAAGATCGCCGTCTTCGGGTTGAGAACCTCGACGGTGACGCTTTCGAAAAAGGCGCGCCGGGCGGATTTCGGCTCGATGCCGGGCAGGGTCACGTCCCCCTGCACCCGGGCGCGAAAAAGCGAAATGCCGAGCCAGACAAGATAGGCCGCCCCGGCGAATTTCACGGCCATATAGAGCATTGGCACGGCGTGGAACAGGATCGAAAGGCCGGCGGCCGCTGCAAAAACATGGACATAGCCGCCGAGATGAATGCCCAATACAGCCATCAGTCCCGACCATCGGCCGCGCGCGATCGTCTGGGCCGCGGCATAAAGCATGGCAGGGCCCGGGATGTAGGCAAAGACCGCGGTCGTGGCAAGAAAGGCGATCAGCAGATCGATTGATGGCATGGTCGGGCTCCGGTTTCGGCCGGCGAGGGCGGAAGTCTTCTCTACTATGGAATTGCAGGATTGTCGCGTCAGCTGATCGCAAGGCTGCCGGGCACGTCAAGCCCGGTGGGAGGGCGCATGGCGCGAGGTTCAAAACCGAAAGCGCAGGAGCCAGCCGATTCTCCCGAGGACCGGAGCCGCCGCGAAGGCGTAAATCGCCAGACGCGCCGCCCAGGATAGCCTGGCGATCTGTCTCGGATCGTAAGCTTCCGGATCATAGGCCGGCACTTCAGTCAACAGTTTCAGCCGCGGAACCTCAGTTTCGAGTTCACGCGGATCGTTTATCGCCCAATGCAGCCTGGCTCCGGTCACACGAACCGAAGGCTGCCAGCTGATGAGCGCCAGGCCGAACCGGCTATAGCCATCAAAGACCAACTCACCACTCGGGAGATGCGCGGTGAGCCGCCGCAGCAACTTCGGGACTTCGTCGGCCGGCAGATAAGGAAAAAGCCCCTCGGCAACAATGATCGCCGGACGGTCGGCCGGCACATCTGCGAGCCAATTCGGGTCCGTTACGGACGATCCGATCAGACTACAACCGTCGCGCTCAGGATAGAGTTTTCGGCGCAGCGCGACAACCTCGGGATAGTCCAGGTCAAACCAGCGGATGTTCGGCGCGGGATCGATGCGGAATATGCGACTGTCCAGCCCACAGCCCAGATGCAGGACGGTCGCGTCGGGATGGCGAGCGATGAAGTCACGCGTCCAGCCGTCGAGAATATGGGCGCGCATCGCCACGCCGATCATCAGGTCGCGATCGATCATCAGCCGCGAAAAATCATAGTCGATCCGGCTGACGGCCTCGGCGGCGAAACGATCCCGCAGAAGGGTATCCGGCAGGCGGCTTTCCCCGGCCTTCGCGTAAAGCGTGATGAGGAGGGTTTCCTTCTCCCCTGTCAGTGACACTTTTTCGGCCGTCATGGTGAACCCGTGGGGTGAGGGCCGCGCACCAAGTTGGCCGCAGCGCACGCATCCTCGAACGCGGCGACAGGCCGCTGCAATGCGCCCGAACTGTACCGCAGAGTATAGGCGACAACGCAGTTGTGAGTAAGGTCAGGCGACTGGGGAGCATGCGGGCCGGTCTCATCACACTGAAAAAATGCAAAGAAAAAAGGGCCGCACCATAAGTGCAGCCCTTTGAAACTGGCTCCCCGGGCCGGATTCGAACCGGCGACCTGTCGATTAACAGTCGAATGCTCTACCGCTGAGCTACCAGGGATCATCTGCGCGCTGCAGAAGTGAGGCTGCTAATACAAATGCTTTACCGATTTGCCAAGCGGTTTTTCAAAAAAAGTGCACAATCTTGTCTGACTGTGGAGAACTCCCCATCCGGGAAGGCCGCGCACTGGAAGAGCCGCACGCAAATCCGCGCTATGGTGTACGGCATCGAGAGCAAGGCAGGTGAGTTTATGGCAGAAGCGCAGAAAACGAAAAAATTCGGTATCGATGCGAGCAGACATGAACTCATTCTCGGGGCGTGGCGCCTGCGCCTGCCAAAGTCGCGGACCTTGCGTATCACCCTTGGCGCCGCGCTGCTCTTTGGCGGTATCCTCGGCTTCCTGCCGGTTCTGGGCTTCTGGATGGTGCCGCTGGGCCTGATCGTGCTGTCGCATGACCTCGCCTTCGTCCGGCGGCAGCGCCGCAAACTTTCCGTCTGGTGGGCGCGCAAGCGGCAGACGCCGTAAAATCTGCGCCACTCTGCAAGGGCCCGGCTGCAAGGGTCGTCGTAGGCCTTTATTCGATGAGGTGCCAATGGCCCTAGCCGCTGGAACCGGTTTGTGGGGTCGGATCCTTGTCGACCGGGGCCGGCTGCATCTGTTCCCCGGTCGCCGGAGCATTGTCGACGGCGCCCTGATCGGTGTCCTTGGCCGCCGGCGTGGTTTCCTCTATCCGTGTCGCCGCATCATTGTCGGTGCTTTCGCCGAATATCTCTGCGCCCGCCCAGGCAATGAGGGCAAGCACCAGGCTGGCGATGAGAACCATCAGCACCGGGCGGCCAAGCGGTCCTTGCCGGGCTTCGACACCGCTGATCTTCACCACCCGGTTCGTGTCTTCGGGCGAAATCTTGTTACCGCGTCCATTGACGACCATCCCTGCCTCCTGGAAGCAGACCGTGCCGCCGCCACAGGTTTCAACATGAGCGGAAAACGGCCGGACGGGGCAAATGTTCCGCTCAGCAAAGGCGGACATCGGCGGTGAGAGCGCTGAATGCCGGTTTTCGGCGCCGCAAGCCCAAAAACTCGCACCTTGAAAAGGTTCAACGAATTATGGGACTTGCGGAACACATATGGAACATATAGTGTTCGTTCTTGATTTGTTTCTCGATTTCCGGAGTGATCTTTCATGCTGACCCGCAAGCAACAGGAACTGCTTCTGTTCATTCACGAAAGAATGAAGGAATCGGGCGTGCCGCCGTCCTTCGACGAGATGAAGGACGCGCTGGATCTCGCTTCGAAATCCGGCATTCATCGGCTGATCATGGCGCTCGAGGAGCGGGGCTTCATCCGGCGCCTGCCGAACCGGGCACGCGCGCTTGAAGTCATCAGGCTCCCGGAGGCCTATTCCATGAGCCTGCAGCCCAAGCGCGGCTTTTCGCCGAGCGTCATCCAGGGCAGCCGCGGCGCTCCGCCGGCGCCAGTCGCCGCCAAACCGGTCGCGGCCAGCAATGAGAATAGCTCCGTCTCGATCCCCGTCATGGGGCGAATCGCAGCCGGTGTGCCGATCTCGGCGATCCAGAACAATACGCACGATATTTCTGTACCGCTCGAGATGGTCGGAACCGGCGAACATTATGCACTGGAAGTTCGCGGCGATTCGATGATCGAGGCCGGCATTCTCGACGGCGACACCGTCATCATACGCAATACCAACAGCGCCAGTCCCGGAGAGATCGTCGTCGCCCTGGTGGACGATGAGGAGGCAACGCTGAAGCGGTTTCGCCGCAAGGGCGCATCGATCGCGCTCGAGGCTGCCAACCCCGCCTACGAAACCCGGATTTTTGGTCCCGACCGGGTCAAGATCCAAGGCAAGCTCGTGGGCCTGATCCGACGTTACCATTGAGCGGCAAACCTGCGTCCGCGCGCCGGGGATACAGGCGGCTGATTTTCTTTGAAAATTGACGTTAGCGGGGGCCCGACAGTAGTCGCCGGCGGTTTGGTATCAGCAATGTGCGGTCTTTTCCTCGCGACGCGAACCGGCAACGGGTGGGAGACAGGTTTCTCCCATGAGAAAAAACTGGAATTCGGCCAAGGCGTCTTGCACTGGATGGGAAATCGGTCTAAACGCCCGTCACACGATTAAGAGATGATCGTTACGAGGCCTCGTGGCGGAGTGGTGACGCAGAGGACTGCAAATCCTTGTACCCCGGTTCAATTCCGGGCGAGGCCTCCAAAATTTTCCACAATATTCACAATTGGATAGGGTCGCCGCTTCAACCATGTTGGCAACCGTGTTCCATCACGCCGCCATGAACGGATATCGGCGTGATGTTTACGCCGATGGGACCGATAACGCGTGTCTCGCCGCGTTAAAAGAGCAATTCCGACGTTTCGCGAAACCGGTAAAAACGCGTTCCAAATGCGGCGCGGCGGCGCGCTGGCGATGACGATGCACTCCGGTTGAAACTCCGAATCAATGGCGACGAAATGCAGGAGAATTTAGCATTGCGGAATGCGGCCGGCGATCAATGATAGTAGAAGCATTCGCAATCGACCTTGCTGTCATCCGGCGCATTCCAGACGCGGACTGCCAGTTTCCTGGCCGTACCGGTCTCATCCAGCCGGAGGCCCAAAAGTGACACGGCCGCGAGTTTTGGATTGACCGCATCGATCTCGACCGTCGAGCCGACTTGATGGACGCCCTCTTTGGGCGTCCAGGTGAAAAACTGCACGCTGTAATGCATGGTGCTCTCCTTCACCGCGGATGGGTCAAATCCCAGTCCCAGACGGTACTGGACGATCCGGCAGGCAAACAGAAACGGCTCGCAACAACCGATGTGGTCTGCCTCTACCTCGAACCTAGCACGATTTGACGATCGAGTGAATCGTTATCGCGTGATTCCGGTTAGAAAGTTCCGCTCCAGCTCTCAAAACTTCGCGCTGCCGGACCACCCGCGCGGGTTAGTTCCCGCGGAACAACAGGCGCGAAATTGTCTTCGTAAAATCTCATCGGATTTGAGGATGACGGTGATGGAAAAGAGGGAGCCGCTGGGTCATATAGAAATTTCGTGGTTGCGGCGGAAGACGCGTCTGGCGCTGGTCGTCGGGGCAGCCAGATGCTCCAGGCATTCCACCCTGAAGGGATGCATGTATGTCACGCAGGATCGAACCGAGCGGCGAGTAATAGCACCGGCGTTCGCGCTGACTGGGTGTCGCGCCCGTCAGCATTTTCATTACCCCCCATTGGGAAAGCCTGATGCAGGAACGTCCAGCAATTCCGCGTACAAGATCAATTGGGTGCCGAGTTCCTTCGCGTCCGCTGCAGACATTGCTGCCTGAATCTGGTGCGGCGGACGATCTGTTGACTGATACACATCCCACTCACGCTGCGAAAGCGCATAGCCGAGCCGCAGAACGACGGCGCCGTGCAGCGGCATAGACGTAACGCCCCATTCCACGAGCGGTTGGATTCTGAGCTGTTCGTTATTGTCAAATTCCCAATTTGCGTTGTCAGCTGATCCCATGACGCAGATCCTCCCATGCAAAGATACGCGCGCCCTACGTCTGACAATGTATATTTAAACATTCTAAAATTCATGCACACTAAAGACGTACTTCCACGCATCCCTAAGGTCATTTGAATGTCGCTCAGATTCACTGCTCAGTGGCCGTCAGACAAGGGGTCACAGCAGGCACAGGCTGGTACTACGTGCCCGTGTCGCCCATCACACGTTGGGGAGCACAAGAGCTGCTCATCGCCTTTGATGTACGCCGGGCTGTAGACGTCCGCCGCTGCCATGGCCGGAACCGAGGACATCAGCGCGAGAATGACCCCAATCATGAGCCTCATTTTGCGGGGACAGGCCGTTACCTATGGGTCGGACAATTGGGAAATCTGGCGGAAGAGGTGTCCGCTCCGCCTAACTCCTGCACCGTCCATTAGCTTCCAAAAACTCGTACAAATCCCGCATATCTGGGCTTTCTTGGTCTTTACAAGTCCATTAATGTCCATGTATATCTAGTACAAGTTTGTACCTAGATTTGTCCTTATGGGAGACGAACATGCGGGCCATCAACAAGCTAACGCCGACAAAGGTCACCAGCCTTTCCAAGCCCGGTCTGTATGCCGATGGACTGGGTCTATACCTCCAGGTTGCCAAGGGCGGTTCCAAGGCGTGGATCTTCCGATACATGAAAAACGGGCAAGCCAAGAAGATGGGCTTGGGCTCCGTAAACCTCGTTCCGCTCAAGGAGGCCCGCGACAAGGCGTTTGAGTTGCAACGCAAGCTCATGGACGGCACCGACCCGATAAAGGAGCGGGACGGCGAACGCCTCGCCGCATTGATCGCAGAAGCCAAGGCTATGAGCTTCGAGGATTGCGCTTCGACCTATATCTCCTCACACCGAGCCGGCTGGAAGAACGCCAAGCACGCCGACCAGTGGCAGAACACCCTAGCAAGCTATGTGTTCCCGCACTTCGGCAAGCTACCCGTTGCCGAAGTTGACGTTGGTCTGGTCATGAAGGCCCTGCGGTCGATTTGGACAGAAAAGCCGGAAACCGCGACCCGGGTTCGTGGGCGCATCGAGTCAATACTCGATTGGGCTACGGCTCACGGCTACCGCTCGGGCGACAATCCGGCCCGCTGGAAAGGGCATCTCGACAAGTTGCTGCCGAAGCGCCAGAAGGTCGCCAAGGTCAAGCATCATGCCGCGCTGCCCTATTCCGAGATAGCGCCCTTCATGAGCGATCTGCGAGCAATGGAGGGGGTCAGCCCCAAGGCGCTCGAGTTCGCCATTCTCACAGCGACCAGAAGCGGCGAGACCCTGGGCGCCCTCTGGACCGAGATCGACATGCAAAACGCGCTGTGGGTCATCCCTGGCGCCCGCATGAAGGCGGAAAAGGATCACCGCGTCCCTCTCTCCAAGCAAGCATTGGATCTCCTGCGCGAGCTGCCCCGCGAGGAGGACAATCCTTTTGTGTTCATCGGCAACCGCGGCAAGGGCGGTCTGTCCTCAATGGCGCTGCTTATGACGCTGCGCCGGATGGAGCGCGAAGACCTTACCGTCCATGGTTTCCGATCGACATTCCGCGATTGGGCTGCAGAGCAGACCGCTTATCCGAATGAGGTTGCCGAAATGGCGCTAGCTCACACAGTTGGCGACAAGGTCGAGGCCGCCTATCGCCGTGGCGATCTGTTTGAGAAGCGCCGCCGCATCATGGCAGATTGGGCGGACTATTGCGGCAAGTCGGCCGGCAAGGGCAACAACGTCGTAGCGATAAGGGAAGCGAACAATGGCTAAGAAACCACGCGAAGTCGCTTTCACTATCCCGGTGGCTGACACAGGAGACGCTTTAGAGCGGAAATACGACATGTACGGCAAGAATGTCGGCATGGAAGTTCGTCACAAGAATCTTTCCTACAGGCCGCCCAAACATGATTGGGAAATCGCGCTGATCCATCTTGCCGCGAAGGCGCTCGAAGGCCAGCTAAGGCTTGTCGGGGATCCGAAAGCGGACCGGCAGAAGATTCAGGAGGTTCTCCTCCAAGGGCTCGACGACAGCCCGATTGAGCCTGGCGCGTCGACGGTTCGCGACAAGGCCGATGAAATCATGGCCGAATTGGCGCGCATCCGCGTGCGAGACGAGTAGCACGGTAAGTGTCCGGGACTTACCGCGCCACGGATTTCTGAGGCCGGTTATCCATTGAGCGTCAACAACGTTCAACGGAGACCACCTACATGGCTCAGAACATTCTCAGGCTCGACGCGGTAATGCGAGCAACCGGGCTCGGCCGCTCCAGTATCTACAACAAAGTAGCAGAAGAAATCTTTCCCAAGCCCATTAAGCTCGGCCCGCGTGCAGTCGGCTGGCTCGAAAACGAAATTGAGGCATGGCAGAACGCATGCATTGAGACCCGCGACACGGGGGCCGCACGATGACCGGCCTTTGTCACGAATCCACCGCTCAAATCACCGTCGCCGCTCAATGGTATCGCCAGCACAAGGGAGAATGCCCACGCCCGATCGTTCCACATCTACGCCAGCGCTTCGGTTTGTCATCTCTTGAGGCCTGCGAGGCATTGAGCGAGGCAAATAGCCAGGGAGGTGCCAATGCTCGCACTTCCTGAAAAGCGAAAGGCCAGCCCCGCCAGGCTGACCTCACTTGAAATTGTCCAAACGGCTCGGGACGATCAGAGAGATACCATACCGCCCTTGGCACTGCAAGAATTTCGCATCCGCCAACGCTTCGGCCTTTCCGGGCCCCTCGCGCGTGCCGTGGCCGAACTGGCTTATGGGGGCGCGGCATGATCACTGACACCGGAGCAGCGCCAAATATCACCCCGCAAGCAAAATGGAATGCAGCTAATCCTAAAGCCATGTGGGCTCATAATGCAGTCCGATCAGCTATCCGCCGCGGCCTAATCGAGCGTCAAGCCTGCGAAGTCTGCGGAGCGGAAAACTCCGAGGCGCACCATGACGATTACGAGCGGCCGCTATTGATCCGGTGGCTATGCCGTCTGCATCACAGAGCTGTGCATCGCAAGCCGAGACAGGAGGATCGCCATGCGTGAGTTCTCCAAGGTCTCGCCTCTGTTGTGGCGCGACAAGCGATTTCAAGGTTTGGCGTCTTCTGACGCCAGACTTGCATTCTTCTACTTTTCCACCTGTGAACATCAAACGAGTGCCGGATGCTACCGCCTTCCTGATGGATACGCTGCGAACGACCTTGGGTGGGACACAGCGCGATATCAAGCCGCCCGAAAGGAAATTACGTCTGCCGGCCTGATCCTGTTTGACGAAGACACCAGCGAAATATTCGTGGCGGGCTGGTTCAAGGAAAACCCCATCACAAACGGCAAACATGCGACGGGAACTTCGCGCCTGATCATGAACATCCAAAGCGACACTATCCGTGAGGCCGCCGAAGAAGGATTTATCGAATCTCGGGATACTTTTGAAAGTGCTCGGGCGGAACAAAAGCAGGGGCCATCCAACGTTTCCAGGCTCGCTAACAGTGATTATCTCAACAGACGTGCATAGCCCTATCGATACCCCTATCCGTAGCCCTACCGATACACAGAGACAGAGACAGAGACAGATACCGAGACATGAGACCGAGACACAGACAGAAAACAAAGACAGAGACAAAAACCTGAGAGCCCCATTCGCGCAAGATCGTTCGCCTGTGCCGATCCGAGAGCGAGTTAGGCTTAGGAGAAGGAACCATTTCAACGTCGGTGCCAAATCCGTTTAAGAGCAACAAAGGGGTGGAAGGAGACACAATTCCCAGTAAGCCACCCTCCCGGCCTCGATCTTCACAATTTCCCCGAAGCAGATCAGACGTGATCGATTGCGATAGTGAGGTACCTCACGACCGGTAGGCGGAGACAATCTCCGCATTACCTTTTTGATTTCATTAGCTAAATTGTTGCCTCTTCCAATTTAGGTACAAATCATGGTACAAACCATCGTGATTTGAACGGGATTCCGGAGCCTTAGAATGTCCGCAGAAGCCGCAGCGATAGACGCCCGAAGCAGCCCGGTTACAGCACCGAAAGGCGTCCGACTGTCTGCTTGTCTGATCGATCGCCGCACGCGAGCGTGGAAGCGGCGCTGCGAGCTGGTCGACACTTTCACGGCTGCCCTCGGCGGGGCAGGGGCTTTGGATGCCGTCCTGTCCTCACGGATCGAGGACGCTGCCGAGATGCGCACCATTGCCGAATTGTCGCGTGCCCGCTTCCTTGCCGGCGAGAACGTGCCTCTGGAAGAAATCACCCGCCTGGAGAATTCCGCGCGTCGCGCCGAGCATTTGCTTTCCCTGCCTAAGCGCGTCGTCGGGCATGACACTGGACCGGATACCGATGGCCCTGGTTCTCGCATCCTTGCCCTTCTCCGTCGCGAGCGAGGTGCCCATGAAGCCTGATGCCGATCGCAGCGAACTGCTGGGCCAAGTGATCGAAATGCTGCTGTCCGATCGAGAGAAGGCGCTTTCGACTGGGAACATCACAGCCGCAATCACTGCCAGCAAGACAGTTGCCGACCTTCTGGCGCTTCGCATTCAGCGCGCGCCGGAAGATGAGGGCGGGGATTCGCCGCTTGAGGTGGAGGACTTGGACCCTCGCCAGCTCGGCCGCGCGATCCTTGCCGTACTTGGCGAGGCGGCACTTGATGACGCCCCCGAACCTGCCCCCCAGACCATTCAGCGCGCACAGCACGAACTCACAGCGCAGCGCTTCGAAGAGGTGGACGAGGTTGCCGCGCTCGATCTTTCGGATTCCCCCGAGCCGGCAGTTGGCGAGCGTGTTCTGATCGGCACCGTTGGTTGCTGGGTCGAGTTGACCCCCGATGGGCGCTGGAGGGCGATGCACGCTGACGGTTCATTGCACCGGTACTGCAAGAGCCGGGACGAGGCCGAGCGGCAGGCTGCCGCGCTGACGTGGTGAAGGAACCCAGATGACACAAACCATTTCCGCCCGCATCGTGGCCACCGAGGCCAGACTTGCCTCCCTTCGCGCGAAGAGGGGCGCCGCCGTTCTGGATGATGCCGACTTTGACGCTCTCGAATATGCGAACGCAGAGGCCGAATTAGAGGCGCTGAGAGATGCTGAGACCATATCCGTCCGCCGCGAGCGTGAAGCCGCAGGACAGACCCGGACAGAGCGCAGGGACGAGCAGCGGGCAAAGCTCAAGCGCCTGGAGCGAGAACGCCTTGCAGCGGTCTCTGAGGCCGAGGAAGCCGTTAAGGCGCTGGTAGACGCCCTGCAGCGGGCCATTGAGGCCAACGAGGAGATTCACAGCGCCGTGCACGAACTGACTGGCCGGGGGCCGGTGGGCTTTGCACCTATATCCTTCGAAAACCGTCTTTCAATGTACCTGGCCGCCGACATGCGAAAGCTGAAGCAGGGCCCGCGCGGGAGTCGCCTGGGCCTCGTGAACTGGCCGAACTGTCCGCCTCGTCAGCATGAGGCGTGGGCCGTCGAAGAATCAAAGATCGCCAAGGCCGATTTGGCCGAAGCACTCAAAGGAGAAAATGCATGAATAAGATTGCAACAGCACAGGCCGCCGAGCCGCTCCACGATGGCAAGCCGATCGAGGTTGATCCGGGCAAGGTGGAGTTCAACGCCGAGGGGCAGTGCTGGCGCGAGTGGCAGGTGCATCTTCCTGTCGGTGCCACGAAGTCCGACCTGCAAACGCCTTCGATTTGGAAGAAGGTCCAGATTAACCGATCAAAATGCCTGTCCGTCAAGGACCGTGTGACGGTTTTTGCCGATGACGAAAGCTGGTTCGCCGATTGCATCGTGCATAAGGCGGATTCGACGGGTGCATGGCTGCGCTTCTCGAAGGTGAGCGACTTCCGCGAGGCGGGCGATATCTGGAGCGACGGGACGCTGGAAACCCGGTTTACCGGCGGTTCGTGGTACGTGCATCGCGTCTCGGATGGGATCCGGACAATCAACATCGGTTTCAGCACGCGCGATCAGGCGGTTGCCGCGGCGCTGGCGTCCTATCCTAAGAGGGCGTGACGATGGCAAACGATATCGTCTACCGCCCGGATTGGAACGTCGCAAGCGTCGATGCCGCCTCGACAATCGCGGGCGGCTATCTTAGGGGCAGCGAGATGCCGGTAGCTCGAAGCATACCGGATGATCTGCCTTCCGCACTGAAATCCCGATGGTCGGAGAAAGAGGCCGGCGGTCTCGGCTATCGGCTCGCCATTGCTCAAGACGCGGCTTCCACGGTCCTTGGCAGGCTCACAGAAGAGAGCCGTGCGGATCTCGTCGCTGCGGTGGACTCCCTGCCGGAAGGCGTCCGGGCGGTTGTATATGCCGAGTTGGGGGAAGGCGTGTCGGGCCACGTCCGTGACGCCTCTCCAGCCGATGTAAGCGCCTTCGCTGCAAGCGAGATCGGGCACCAGCTCGTCAGCGAATGGGGCGGGCGAGCGCCTAAGCGCGTTGCCACATTCAACAAGCGCGCCGATCGGATGCTCGATTCCATGACCGATGAGGGCGTGGGGTACTTCATGGCTCGCTTCACGACCTTGGACGTCGAGCAAGCCAAGGCATTTATCCGGGAACTTGGAAAGTAGGACGATGGCTCCATTATTCACCCCTACGTGTCGGCAGTCGGTGGCCTTGGCGGGATGTTCAGCACAATCATGCCGATCGTGTCGGGCGTCGGCACGATTGCTGGCGGGATGATGCAGGCACAAGGACAACGGCAGGCTGCGGCCTCGCGGAAGGCTAACCTCGACTACCAGGCCAAGCAACTCGAAATGCAGGGCAAGGAAGAAGTGGCAGCCGCGCAGCATGACGCCTTCCAGAAGCGGAGAGAGAAAGACCTTGCACTTTCCGCGCTTCAGGCAAGAGGCGCGGCCAGCGGCTTCGAAACGACTGACCCGACTGGCCTACAGATAGGCGAAGACATCGCCAAGTACGGCACCCTGCAAGAAATGATGGCGATGTACGGCGGCCGATCGCGCAGGGCTGGCCTCGATGCGGAAGCGGTAGGGCGTAGGGCCGAAGGTACGGCGGCAGTTCAAGGTGCCAAGTCGGCGGCCATGGGAACCATTCTAGGCGGGCTCACGTCCGGCTTTGCTCGCTTTGCTGAGTACAAAGCGCCGGCCGCGACGACAAACTATCGCTACGGAAGTTACAGCTAATGGCGATCACAAAACGCCTCTCGACGCGCCCATCCGGCAGCGCAACACAGCGAGTGCCGGATGATGTCATCGGCCTCGGTCCTTTCCTGTTGCTTGAGGGCGATTTTGGCGGGGCGCTCGCATACGAGGGCGAGGCCGATGGAATCCACCTTCTTCTCGAAGGCGATTGGGCAGACAGCGAAGAGACAGGCGGCACGACCAAAAGAATATCCGGGGCGATCACCCAGCGGATTACGCGTCGGATGCCAAAAGATGTCATCGAGATTGGTCCCTTTCTGCTCCTGACGGGCGATCATGAGGGCGCCTTGCGACTGACGGACGAATTCAGCGGTTATCTCAAGCTTACGGGTGAATACTGACATGGGTGTGAACGCAAAACTGGCAGACATTACAGCCGTAAACTCTTTGGTTGGCGGGGAGTTAATCTACGTCGAGCAGGGAGGCAATTCCAGGCAGGCGACCCTTAGCGCGGCTGGAGCACGGTTCCTCGATAGCGGCGACATGATTTCCCCCCTGAAAATGCACGTTCTCAGCGGACTGTCCGGGGCAGGTTACACACCGTATCTGGACATGAATGTTCAGGAGTCTTTCACATCCGGCTCCAGTTTCCACATCACCAGCGCCGTAGTGGGTGAGAAGCTCGCAGGCGGCACGGGCCCTCGCACCGCGCATTATGTCACCCAAGGTTCTGCCGTCGATGAGGCCGGCAAATTCATCGTCGGCATTCAAGGGACCGCTATCGCCAGATCGGGATCCTCAGGGAATTTCTTCGGCGTCAATGGCTACTCTGAAATTTTGTCGGGCGCGGCGTCTTCGGCCGAGTCCGTTGGTGGCGAAATGAACACATCAGTTCGCAACACGAGCGTGCTGCGGAAAGTAGGCATGCATATTGCAGATGTTGACGGTTCGACGGCGGCCGGAACCGTGTTTGACGCCGGTCTGATGATCCTGCGATCGTCGGATAGCGTCGGCTATTTGCACGGTATCCATTTCAGCAGAAACAGCGGGGCAGGTTTCCCGATCAAATCCACCGGCACTATCCTTGAAACGGACACGGGCGCTGTAACTGATGGCATCGACCTTTCGAATTTGACCATTTCGGGAAATGCGTTCGCATCAAACCAGTTCCACGTTGATGGCCTCGGTAAACTTCAGGCTCTAGGCGTCTTTGCCCGCGCTGGATCAGCGGGGACGGTAAGATCGAACGTCTTCAACGTCGATTGGGATGGGACAAACCCGCTCCTCTACATCGACACCACATCTCTAGGACAAATCGTCTATTCAACCGCAACATCTGCATCAGCGACAGCAGGGGCGGCAACGCTGCCCGCGAACCCGGTAGGATTCCTCACGGTAAAGCGAGACGGGACGAACATCAAAATCCCGTATTATGCGGAGTGAGGGCGGCTTGATGCACCTCGTCGCCGTCATCGCCTCTTTCGTTTTCATCGCGGCTACGGTCGCCGACCTGATTTAGGAGAAGCCTATGAGCTACATGTTCCAGTACGCGGGCCAATGCCTCGGAGATCTCATCGAGAGCGGCGCCATGCTGTCGGCCGATACCGATACCGAGATTCTGCCACTCGATGTCGTGAGCGTGATCCTGAAACAGACCCTCGACGGTCCTTTTTCTGAGTTGGTCAACTCGCTCGGGATGGGCGGGCACGCGGGCGTCGTGAAACTGTTCCTCGGCACCCGGGAAATGCCGGAAGGTGGAACGGTCTACATCGTCGGCCAACTGAATCCACCTTGTCTGTCTCCGATCCCGGCGAACGCGATCGAGGCATTCCATAAGGTAGAGGGCGTGTCATTAACAGACGGGCTTGGCATTCACGATCAGGCCGCCTTGAAGCTGCTCTTGCCGTTTGCGGGCGAGGGGGAGGCCGTGGTGCCAGTCAACACCGAGTTTGTTTCGAGATGGCCGGCGCCCAGTTTTCAGGAGTTGGCGCTATGATGCACATCGAACCGCAACGCCTGCTCGGCGGCATGACCATTTCCGCCATCCCAGACATGGCCCGCGTGGTTATGGTGCATGGTCTGACTTCAACATTCCGCGACGGCTTCATTCCGATGGTGCGGAACTTCAAGGCCGCAAAGCTGGCATTCAATGAGGTCAAAGCCGCGGGCACGGCGCTTGATATGGTGCTCGATAGCCGAACAATGGCGCTTGCGGACATCACCGGGGACTTTGGCCGCCATTCCAAATTTGAGAGGGGCATCAAGGCTCTATCATCTCGGTTCGGTGTCGCCTCGCTCATGGCGCCTTGGAGCGCCGCAATGAAGCAGTTCGCCGGCCTCGTCACCATGACTAATCTGCTGCAAGCATCGCAGCGCGTGTCCATTGGGACGGCGACAGCCGACGATATCCGGAAGCTGGCTGCGTCGAATATCAATCCCGACCTTGCGAACCGTATCGCCATGGAATTCGGCGCCTACGGTGATTATGGCGACGATATGGGTGGGGTGCTTTTAGCCCGGGCGGGATCGTGGCGGGATAGGGAAGCGCGTGAAGCCTTTCGGGCTGCGGTTGTCCGTGACGTTGACCGCATCATTGTCACGCCGGGTCAGGACAAGCCCTTGTGGATGTCTACCGAACTCGGCAAAACCGTGGGGCAATTCAAATCGTTCTACATCAGCTCAATGCAGAAAACCTTCATGGCGGGGCTGCAACAGAGAGATGCCGCCACGTTGAGCGGCGTTGTTCTCACGCTCGGCCTCGGTGCCATGACCTATTTTCTCAAGCAGGTGGCTGCAAATCAGCCGCTTTCCGACAACCCGGCACAATGGGCGGTCGAGGCTTTAGACAAATCAGGTTTAACCGGCTATCTGATGGAAGCCAACAACGTCGCTGAAAAGGCCACACGGGGCACGTTCGGCCTTTCCGCTTTCACTGGTGAGCAGGTTTCCCGCTATGCCAGCCGCAACGTGACGGGCACGTTCCTTGGCCCCACGCCAGGCGCGATATCCGACATTTTCGAGATATCAGGTTCCATATTTGCCGGCGGCACGACGCGGGGGGATCTTCGCAAGGCGCGGCAACTGATTCCGCTGCAGAACCTGGCCTACATCCGGCGAATCCTCGACGAGGTGGAAAGTGCAATGGGTGGCGCTCTAGGCCTTGAAGAGAAGGCCAAATGACGTTCATTTGAGATCCTGCCGCGTTCGCGCACGGTGGGCTGTTGGGGCTGGTGACCGGCG
Source organism: Pararhizobium sp. LjRoot235 (assembly GCF_964254145.1). Taxonomy (NCBI): domain Bacteria; kingdom Pseudomonadati; phylum Pseudomonadota; class Alphaproteobacteria; order Hyphomicrobiales; family Rhizobiaceae; genus Pararhizobium; species Pararhizobium sp. LjRoot235. The sequence goes on from NZ_CAXUSP020000001.1 coordinate 2,490,377, forward strand.
TTAGCAGGGCCGGCCCCTTTCCATTCTCAAAACCCGAACACATGGAAGTGGACGAGAAATGGATAGATCCCCGACAGGAGAGTTCCGAGGGTTGCGAGCACGGCGATTGTCGTTTGGAACCAATCTAAGCGTAGCCTGCTTTCCGTCTTCACTACCTCACCATTCCACAAAAGCCGTCCTTTTCCGTCTACTGTGAAGCGGCGCATATCATCCCAAGTTAAGCCATTTTCCTGCATTCACCTCTCCAACGTCTAAGTCTAATGATCGGCTAGATGCGCTCGTTCGGAACGCATTTGATTTGCGATGCCGGTGGCTGATTGTCTCGCGTTGCTTTGTACTGCGAACTGTCCTTGGCGGACGTGCAAAGAGGCATCTGTATGAGGTCAAAGCCCTTGGAGGCAAGGCAGCGCTCGATGTAGCGATCTCGCAAGTCCTGATTGGCGTCCGAAGTTGTTGAGCGGGCAGGCACGTCAACAGCGCCTATGCGATTGCACGTCGTCATGTTCCCGATTGTCGAACACTGCAGCGTTCCAGGGTTGGAATAGCCCCCGGAGGTCTGCGTGACCATCGCCTGCGGTATGGCTTGCAACGACGCAATGCTGCATTCGTCGTCTGCCAGTTGCCGTTCCGCAAACGTCGAACCCGTTCTATGGATCATGTTCACGGGTCCAGATACACAGCCGGCCAGTAGAGCCGCCGCGGCGATAGAAAGTTTACGCATGATCGCCCCCTCATCAGTGGGCGCGATAAAATCCCAGATTGAGTAGAATGGCAACGCTCACGGGCAAAAACTGCAGAATGAAAAAGGCCGGGTTTCCCCGACCTTCTGCGCGGCCCTCATTGCCGGTACATCCGCGGTCAATGACAGGCCGTAGCAAGAATCTAGGCGCCGATCACGATATCGGCAAGGCCCGCTAAACGCCGTTCATGAAGCGGAGAATGTCAGTCACTGCCATCACCACCGTCGCGACCGCTGCGAAGAAGGTAAACAGTGCTATCAGCCCGCCGATCAGCGTGGCTGCCCAACTAAGTTTGACTTCAGTCTTGAGCTTCTTACCGTCCCAGTAGAGGCCGCGGGCTTGGTCTACTCCAAGCAGCGTCAGACCATGCAAGTTGACGGGGCGCACCCCTTCTGGCCAGTCATCTGGCGTTTCCACATCGGCGAACGCACGGCCCCTGATCGCGTCCCAGTCCACCTTGTCTTTCATTCGGCCGCACCCTTTGCCAAGAATCCCTTGGCCTCCAAGTCGTCGACAATGAGCTTTTCAACATAGGACGCAACGGTCCTGCGGTCAGCTTTGGCGGCATTCTCCAATGCCTCTTTCACAATCGGTTCGATCCTGAGTCCAAGTGCGGCAGTGCGCGCCATTCTATCCCTCGTTTACAGATGTTAGCAGATGTTAGTTGACTACTGTCGATAAGCGTTATACATCAACTAACGTTGTTAGACAATGACAGCAAAAAGGCGTAGTTAACCCGATCGCGAGGATATCAAAATGCCAAATACACAAACCGAGCTGGCCCGCGCGCCCGTTCCCATCGTTTCTGTCGTTCCCACCGGCCGCGGCAGCTACCGCCGTTTTGAGGCAACGACGCTCGAAGAAATCTTGTGGCTCTTCGACAAGGCGCCTGAAGAATTCCGGGTTCTGACCAGGGATGAAGTTATCGCTGAATGGCGGCTTGCAGAGGCACGTGTTGAAGCGCAGGAGGTCCGTCGATGACACAGATCACACGGAGAACGATCCTCGGCGGTCTCGCCGCTACTGTTGCCCCATTGCCGGCCGTCGCCGCTCCAGCGTTGGACCTGCAGTACTGGCTTGATACCGCTGATCCGGTTCAAGTTGCCGAGTACCACGCCGCGCGCCTCGCTGAGGTCATGGGCGCTATGAATCCCGCTCGCCGCTGGCGGTCCCACATCGATCGTGAATACAACTTCGCTCTGATCGTCGGCGACGAACTCAAGGGGGCAGGGCAATGAGCGCAGTTTCCCTCGACGATGTCTTCCATGACATCACGGATCTCAGCCGGCTAATCGAAGCAACCTATGACAGGCTGATGGATATGGACTTCGGTCCGCCTGGCTCCCGCAATATCGAACTCGATATAGTTGCGTCACTCACCAAGATCGCCCGCGACAAGGCGGAGGGCCTCGTTAATGGTCTGGAGGCCAACCATGTAACGATCGGCGCCGGTTGGACCGTTGGCGATAGTTGAAACATGAAGGAACGTGCCGAGAGCCCGCTGCGGAAACGTGGCGGGCTTTTTCTTTGCCTGCACCTAGTTTTGTACGCAATAAGCAAAAAATGCCTGAATATGCAATTAAATCAAGGGCTAATGGCGGAAGAGGTGGGATTCGAACCCACGGTACGGTCTCCCGCACGCCGGTTTTCAAGACCGGTTCCTTAAACCACTCGGACACTCTTCCATCTAATTGAAAAGGTTCATCTTTCCGGTTTATCCGGAAGGTTTAAAATCAGCGTTTGCTACCGATTTGCTACCTAATCACTCGATGGCTGGCTTTTTAGCAGCTTTGGTCGCCGCGTCAACTTGCTCTGCAGCATTTGCCTGCATTCCCGGCATGGCATGAGAATGGAGGTCAGTAGTCCCTATTGTAGAATGACCAAGGCGCTCACTGGCGATCTTCGGGTGCACACCGGCGGCCTGCGCTAGTTGACGAGGGCGGTAGAAGTTGACGATCCGGGTGCGGGCGCGAGGCCTGCTACCCGGGCTTGTGACAAAGTCGATCGAGCGCCTCGCGAAGCGCGGTTGCGGCCTGGTTGCGTTCGTCGACAGACATCAGCTCGGGTTCAGCCTCGAGCTTGAGATGCGGCAGCTCGGTTCGAACGGCGCTGCGGGCGGCGACTAGATTGGCCTTCAGATCGAGGACGCGAAAGGTGGCGACGGGATAAGCGAGGCCCCTGATCTGGACGTGCCCCAGCTCCACGCAGGCGATCGTGTCCTTCACGTGCGCAAACGTCTCATAAGAAATGAGCACGGCGCCCGGCGGCGCCTCCTGTTCGAGGCGCGAGGCAAGGTTCACGGCGCCGCCGATGATCGTGTAGTCCATCCGATCCTCACTGCCAAAGTTGCCGACAGTGCAGTAGTCGGTGTGGATGCCGATGCGGCATCGCAGCGGTGCTTCAATTCCGATGTCGCGCCAGATTTCGGCAAGTTCGCTCATCCGCTCCTGCATCGCGAGAGCCATCTGCACGCAGGCGAGCGCGTCCTCCCTGACGCCGCGGGTCTCGGGATCGCCGAAAAACATCAGGATCGCGTCGCCGACATACTTGTCGATCGTGGCGCCGTGTTCCAAAGCAATCTTCGACATTTCCGTCAGATAGTGATTGATGAGCTGGGTGAGATCCTCGGACTCCATCTTGTCGGTGGTCTCCGTAAAGCCGGCAATATCGGAAAAGCATATTGTCAGCTTCTTCCGCTGGCTGGCGATCCTGACGTCCTGACGGCCGGTGAATATCGAGTTGTATACTTGCGGCGCCAGATACTTCGCCAGCTTGCTTGAGAGCGCCTCGAGCGCTGCGGATTTCTCGGCGAGATTCTGTTCCCGTTGCTTCAGCTCCGTGATGTCCGAATAGACGGCGACTGTGCCGCCGCCGGTGAGCCGCCGCTCGCTTATCAGAACCCACCGCCCGTCGCCTCGCCGCTGCACCCACGGTTCGCCGGGATTGCGGTGCCGGGAGAGGCGCTCGGCGACCCATTCCTCGAACCGACCCTCAGCATCCCTGATGTAGCCGCGCTCAGCGGATCGGCGAATGACGTACTCGAATGTCGTGCCGGGCGTCAGTTCGATCGCAAGGTCGCTATAAAGCAGCTCGCGGTACCGGCTGTTACTGAGGACGAGCCGGTCCTCCTTGTCGTAGAGAGCAAACCCCTCGGAGATGCTCTCGATGGCATCGACGAGCCGTTGGCGCGCCTCGGCAACCTCGCGCAGGTTTTTTTCCTCGACCTCGACTGCGGTGTCCCTGAACAGCCTGAGCGCCTCGGCCATGCGGCCGATTTCGTCACCGCCCGCGGCAGGCAGCGGCGCACGAAGATTGCCGCCGGCGATTGCGAACATGCCTTGGCTCACCGCTCCCAGACGCGCGAGAAGGCTACGGTCGACATAGAGCCAGACAATCAGAACCGAGCTCAAGAGGCTGAGAAAGGCGGAACCAAGGACAACTCCCGTGCCGTAGCGCTGGACGACCGCGGCTTCGAGACCGGACGCGGCGATCTCGCGATCTGCCGTGGCGACCAGGTGATCGACGGCAGCGGTGAGATTGCGGGACAGCCGATTGTTTTCGGCCAGAAGCTTTTCGCCCTCAGCCAGGACGGCAAACTCGTCCTGTCGCGCCTTCGGAATGCTGTTGTCACCATCGATCAACGCCTTGAACTCGCCCACCCGCAGTTGAAAGCGGGTCCGCAGCTTCTCATCGATCTCGGTTGAAACCGTTTCGAGGACGGCGAGCGACCGGCGCAGCGGAAAGAGCATCAACGCAAGATCGCCTGGCGTCGGTGCGTTCGCCAACTTAATCAGAGCGTCGTTGACGGCGGATATCTCCTGGTGTGCCCTCTGCTGGGGGATGTAGGCCGTAACCGCCTCGACTAGGTTGATAGTCGCCGCCGCGCGTTGGTCTGGGGCGAGCGACGCGTCGGCCGCGACAGTCCTCCCTTGCGCAAGTTTGGAATTCATCACCAAGATACCAGCCGCCAGGAGGCGCTGGCCTGCAATTGTCGTAGCCGATAAGCGGCGTAACAACTCCTCCTTGCGCGCGACCACGGTAAGGCGCGTGGCAACAAGGTCGTCGAGTGCGTCGAGGTTGCGCCGCAGACCAAGCACCGCCGCCTCGATCTCGGCCACCGCCGCCGTGCCAAGCGTGGCGCCCTTGAGCGCGGCAAGCAGTTCCTCGAGGCGCGTCATCTCGACCCCGATCGCAGCCGAGACCTCGTTGTGCAGTGCCTTGCTCGTCGAAGTCAGTACAGACGGCGCAGTTGCCGCGACCCGCTCGGCCTGGCGCGACAGCTGGAGGGACGCTAGCGCCGACGGCACCCGACCCCTGGTTATGCCGTCGACGACCTCTCCTACCTGGAGGAAGGCATAAAGAGCAGCTGCCGTCGCGAGCACCGCGAAGGTGCTGATGCCGAAGAATGCCAGCAACAAGCGGCCGCGTATGCCTAGGCGTTCAAGCATCGCAGCGACGCTTAATCTGAGCAATCGCGCTGACTTGATCTGCATAAGATGCCTCAAGCGACGCGTGTGGCGGGCTCCTCCTATTCAACCGGCACATACTCTCCACCCCGCCAGACGTACCACACCCAGCTTTGGTTCGTGAGGTCGCCCTTGTCGTCGAAATCGACCGGGCCCAGCACAGTGTCGAACTCCTGTCCGCGCAGTGTCGCGATGACCGCCGGCAGCTCGAGAGAGGCTGCCTTTTCGACCGCCTGTGCCCAGAGCTGGACGGCAGCGTAGCTCAGCAGCGTGTAACCTGCCGGCTCGAAGTTTTCGGCACGGAACCGCTCCACGACCGGGGCCGCTTCGGGGTTTCGCCGTGGATCTGCGGAGAACGTAAAGAGGGTCCCCTCGGCACCCGGGCCGGCGATCAGCGCAAACTCCTCGGTCGCCAGGGCGTCGCCCGAGATGACCTGAAGCGCGTAGCCGCGGTCGCGTGCAGCACGAGCGATCAGCGCAACCTCGGCATGATACCCGCCAACATAGGCTACGGCGACGTTCGCAGCCTTGAGTGCCGCGATTTCAGCCGAATAGTCGTTCTTTGCAGCGGTGTACGCGCGGTAGATCGCTTCAGTCACACCCCGCTTGTTCAACTGCTTTCTGGTAAATTCGGCAAGACCTTTGCCGTAGGTGGTGCCGTCATGAAGGATCGCAATGTTCTTGTCGCCCCAATGATCGGCCAGGTAGTTGCCGGCCACAACACCCTGCGCATCGTCGCGACCAATGACGCGGAACACGTTGTCACGGCCTTGTTCGGTCAACAGCGGATTGGTCGATCCTGGTGAAATTTGCAGAACTGCCGCCGCCTCGTACACCTTCGATGCCGGGATCGAGGCTCCAGAACAGTAGTGACCGACAACGAGCACCACACCATCAGCCACCAGCTTTTCGGCGGCGGCCACCGCTTGCTCGGGATCACAGAAGTCGTCGACGCTGATGAGCCGCAGCTGCTGGCCGAGGACGCCGCCCGTCGCATTGAGATCGGCAACGGCCATCTCTGCGCCACGCTGGCCCTGCTCACCGATCCAGGCGAGCCGTCCAGTCATCGCGGCCGAAACCCCGATCATTACCTCCGCCTGCGCGGGGCAGATGATCAGGGCCGCGAGCGCGGCGATGGCAATGGTGACCACGCGGTGCATGACTACATCCTAACCTTTAGCTTACGCTAATCCAGCCGGCGCCGACAGTCCTTTCCGCAAGCGCGGATACCTCGCCTGGTTCTGCTGCGCACCCGGCTCGTTTCTGCGCGAGCGACCCAGGGACGAGCATTCTGTCTCGTGGGAAGCTTTATTCTCGCGCTTCACCAAGGACTGACGCCAGCGGAACAAAACCGGCAACTCCCCGTTTTCTGAGCGTATGGAGGAGTTGCAGCAATGGTGCTCAGGGTCCTTCCGATGCTTTGCCTGTTCGGGCTAATGGCCGTTTCGTCGGCCGCTGCGGCGCTGAAGGCGCCACAGGTCTACGCGGCGGAGGTTGTCGATACGAGCTTGAACGGCGTCGAAGACGGAAAACGAAAGGCCTGCGTCCCGCCGGATCCGCAATATATTGCCGCCATCGTTCGCGACGCCAGTGGAAGGATCATCGGCATCAAGTACATCATTATCCAATATGTGTGTTGAAAACCGACCTTTCCGCATCAAACAACTGTTTTCCAGTCGCAAGAGGCATCGTATAGATCGCTTTATTTCGATGTCTTGCATCAGGAATATTAATCTTTCATAAACCATAATCTCAAATGTTCCGTTTTGGCACGGTTAACCATTCGCAATTTCGCCACGTTGTTGTCATGATTAATCGACTGTTACGTTTCGTGACGCCGGTTCTTTCGCGCTGGGGCATGCGCGAGAGGGTACCGAATACGGCTTTTACGAATTGCGATTGTGGGACACATGACATCCAATCAGACTGCGGCTTTTCTCTTCCAGGGATTGCGTCTTGCCGCCATCCCCGTGCTTTGCGTCGCGCTGACGGCGTGCGGATCGACGGGCAGCGTCAAGAAAGACAGGACACGCAGCAAGGAATATTTTGCCGAGTCGATCTATGGCGTGAAGGCCAGCCCGCGTGTTGCGCAGGGCCGGAACATCCCGAAGGGAGGTGGCCGCTATCAGGTTGGCAAGCCATACCAGGTGAAAGGCAAGTGGTATCAGCCGAAAGAGGATTTCGGTTACAACAAGACCGGCATATCCTCCTGGTACGGCTCGGCGTTTCACGGCCGCCTGACCGCGAATGGCGAAGTCTACGACAAGTATCACCTGTCGGCCGCCCACCCGACGTTCCCGCTGCCGAGCTATGCCCGCGTCACGAACCTTGAGAACGGTTCTTCGGTGGTGGTGCGCGTCAACGATCGCGGCCCCTATGAAATGGGCCGGATCATCGACGTGTCGTCCAAGACTGCCGAATTCCTCGACATGAAGCGCAAGGGCAGCGCCAAGGTGCGGGTCCAGTATATCGGCAAGGCGCCGCTCGAGGGCAACGACATGCCCTATCTGATGGCGTCTTATGTGAAGAAGGGTGATCGCACGCCGAGTGCGTTCCCCGAAGGACAGATCGCAACCGGCGTGATGGTCGCCTCGAACGAGCCGTTGCACAAGCAGGCCGGCAGTCTCGGCACGCTGGTAATTCCTTCGAAGTCGAACATCGAAATGGGCGTGCCGGTCACCGCGCTTGCCGAAACCGAAATGCCGCCTGCCTCGTCGCCAGCGCTCGACGCGTTTGTCATGCTGCCGGAAATCGGACCGATCCCGACCGAGCGACCGGAATTCATTCCCCTGCCTGATGGCAACATGGCCTATGCCGCGGCTTACGTCGAAGCACGGGTCAGCACGTCCGAAACGGCTTTCGATGCCATCCTGGTCGACCAGAACCCGCTGACGCCAAATTCCATCCTCGAATATGCAAAACGCCAGAGCGTCCTGCGCTAATCCGAGATGCGGCGATTGATCCCCGGTGGGCCGGCTGCTATGGCCGGAGAGGAACCGGAGTTTGGAATGCGCGCACGGCTGGTCTCAGTCTTCATTTTCGTTGCTCTCCTCATCTGCGCACCCGCGCAGGCCGAGACCTTTGAAACCAAAGCCAAGCAGGCCTATCTGATCGATGCCGAAACCGGTACGGTGCTTTTTGCCAAGGATGAAAATGCGCCGGTGCCGCCGGCATCGCTTGCAAAGCTGATGGCGGCAGAGGTCGTCTTCGATGCCATCCGCAAGAACGCGCTGACGCTCGATACTGAATTTCCAGTCTCGGAACACGCCTGGCGGACCGGTGGCGCACCATCCGGCACCTCGACGATGTTTGCCGCTTTGAAGTCGCGCATCCGCGTTGCCGATCTCCTCCAGGGCGTGACCGTCCAGTTCGCCAATGACGCCTGCATCATCCTGGCAGAAGGGATGATCGGCAGCGAGGACGCCTTTGCCAGTCGCATGACGGAACGGGCCCGTGAACTGGGACTGACCGCCTCGGTTTTCCACAATGCGACGGGACTTCCCGATCCACAGAATAAGGTGACAATGCGCGACATGGCGATGCTCGCCCGGCACATCCACGCTCGTTACCCGGAATTCTTCCACTATTATTCCCAGGCCGAATTCGAGTGGAACAAGATCCTCCAGCGGAACCGCAATCCGCTTGTCGCGGCCAATATCGGTGTCGACGGTTTCGTGACCGGGTTCGCCGAGGGGTTCGGTTACTCGATGGTGGCGACCATGCAGCGAAACGACCGACGTGTCTTTCTTTCCATCGGCGGGCTGGCAAGCGACAAGGAGCGGATCGAGGAGACGCGCCGGGTGCTCGACTGGTCGATGACCGCCTTTGAAAAGAAGCAATTGTTCGCGGCCGGCGAGGCCGTCGGCGAAGCCGCCGTCTATGGCGGAGTGCAATCGCACGTCACTTTGGTCACGCCGGATGCCGTCGATGTCCTCGTCCCCGTCAACAATCCTGAGCGCCTGTCGGCCAAGGTGATCTATCGCTGGCCGCTGCATGTCCCGCTGGAGGCCGGTCGCCACGCAGGCACGTTGAAGATCTGGAACGGCACGCGGCTGTTGCGCGAGGTTCCGGTCGAAACTGCGGCAGCCGTTGGGGAGGGCTCGCTGGCAAGCCGGGCGGCTGACGCGCTGCAGGAACTGTTGTTTTTCTGGCTATGAGGAAATGACGGAATCGACGGTTTCGCCGTCCAGGACAATCCGCTAAACAGAATTTTGCAAGCGCTGCACCCGCAAGGGCAGCCAGATTATAAACACGCCCGTCCTACGCCGGGCGATGGCAGTCATACGGGAATCGAGAGTGTCAGTTGGAAAAGGCCTGTTCGTTACATTCGAAGGCGGCGAGGGGGCTGGGAAGTCCACCCAGATTCGCCTTCTCGCCGATTCCTTGCGTGACCGCGGCTTAATGGTTCTGACCACGCGCGAGCCCGGCGGCTCGCCGGGGGCGGAGGCAGTGCGGCATGTGCTTCTTTCCGGTGCGGCGCAGGAGTTTGGCGTGCGCATGGAAGCGATCCTTTTTGCCGCCGCACGAAGCGATCATGTCGAAGAAATCATTCGGCCGGCGCTTCTGAATGGCACCGTCGTCCTGTGCGACCGATTCATGGACTCTTCGCGCGTCTATCAGGGCGTGACCGGCAACCTGGAACCGTCCTTCATCGAGGCTCTGGAGCGGGTCGCGATCAACGGCGTAACCCCGAATTGCACCATCATCTTCGACCTGCCCGCATCCGTCGGTCTTGACCGTGTAAGGCGCCGCGCCGCGGTGGCGGATGCGCCGGCCGGCGAGGAGGTCGAACTCGACCGGTTCGAGAAGGAAGAACTCGAAACGCATGAAAAGCGCCGTGAGGCCTTCCTTGATATCGCCAGAGCCGACCCCAGGCGCTGCCATGTGGTCGACGCGACAGCGAGCGCCAGCGACATTGCCGCAGCCGTGCTTGCGATTGTCGAGCCGTTGCTGTCCGCGGGCGGCGATGGACCGGAAACGGAAGCGGCGCAATGAGCAGCGATCGATTTGACGTTCTGGACGGCGCAGTACCGCCAGCCGAGAATACCAAGCTCTTCGGTCATGCCGAAGCGGAGCATTTTCTGGCGCAAAGCTACCGGTCGGGAAAGGGGCACCATGCCATCCTCATCGAAGGGCCAGCGGGTATCGGCAAGGCGACGCTTGCCTTCCGCTTCGCCAACCATGTGCTGACCTACCCCGATCCGTCTCTGGCGCCGGCGGAACTCACCGATCCTGATCCAACCTCGATCGTCAGCCGGCAGATCGCGTCAGGCGCGTCGCACAACCTTTTGCATCTGACGCGGCCGATTGATGACAAGACCGGCAAGGTCAAGAGCGCCATCACCGTCGACGAGGTGCGCCGGGCCGGCAAATTCTTCTCGCAGACATCCGGGACCGGCAACTGGCGCATCGTCATCGTCGATCCGGCCGACGACCTCAACCGAAACGCCGCCAATGCGATCCTGAAAATTCTCGAGGAACCGCCAAAGCGCTCGCTGTTCCTGGTGCTGGCGCATGCGCCCGGCAAGCTTTTGCCGACGATCCGTTCGCGCTGCCTGCCACTGCAACTGAAGCCGCTGGCGCCCGACGCTTTGCGCGACGCTATGACCAATCTCGGCCTTGACCTTTCCGGTCCGGACGCACAAAAGGTGCTTGCGGCGGCGGATGGCAGCGTCGCGGAAGCGTTGAAGCTGATCAATTATGGTGGTCTCGATATCATGACCGCCTTCGAGACGATCCTTGCCGGGCAGGGACCGGCGATCCGCAGGGATATGCACAGGCTCGCCGATGTTCTGTCGGCCAAGGATAACGAGACCATTTTCGATTTCTTTTCCGCGCTGGTCAGCGGACATATCATGCGGGTGGCGCGACAGGCGGCTGTTGCCGGCGACCTCGCCCGGGCCGAACGTTTCGCGCGGCTATCGGCGACCATCGCCGAGCGGCTGTCCCTGGCACAGGCCTATAATCTCGATCGCAAGCAGACCGTGCTTTCAATCCTCGACGACATCAAGGCAGAGTCCCTTCCGGCGGCCTGAACTGCCGCTGCGTGTGTGACAGCCGCGGACAGCTTTTCTGAGGGTGCACTGTTTCATCCCGGCATGGGATGCGCTAATAGCCAGACACCAAAAGATTAGACACAGGCCGAAACTCGATCATGACCGACACGTCCCCGTTTTACATCACCACCGCGATTTCCTATCCGAACGGCAAGCCGCATATCGGCCACGCCTACGAGTTGATTGCGACGGATGCGGTGGCCCGCTACCAGCGGCTGGACGGGCGCGACGTGTTTTTCCTGACCGGTACGGACGAACACGGCCAGAAGATGCAGCAGACGGCCCGCAGGCAAGGCATCTCGGCGCAGGAACTGGCCGACTGCAACTCCGCCGAATTCCAGAAAATGGCGGTACTCCTCAATGCCTCCAACGACGATTTCATTCGCACGACCGAGAAGCGTCACCACGAAGCCGTGAAGAACATCTGGATCCGCATGGGCGAGGCGGGCGACCTTTACAAAGACAGCTATTCCGGCTGGTATTCCGTGCGCGACGAGGCCTACTACCAGGAAGGCGAGACCGAACTGCGTGCTGACGGAGTCCGCTACGGGCCTCAAGGGTCGCCGGTCGAGTGGGTGGAAGAGGCGAGCTATTTCTTCAAGCTTTCCGCCTATCAGGAAAAGCTGCTCAAGCACTACGAGGAAAACCCGGACTTCATCGGCCCGGCCGAGCGTCGCAACGAGGTGATTTCCTTCGTGAAATCCGGCCTCAAGGATCTTTCCATGTCGCGCACGACGTTCGACTGGGGTATTCCGGTTCCGAACGATCCAGGCCATGTCATGTATGTCTGGGTCGACGCGCTGACCAACTACATCACTGCGACCGGCTACCTCACCGATCCGGAAGGGCCACGGGCGAAATACTGGCCGGCGGACATCCACATGATCGGCAAGGACATCATTCGCTTTCACGCGGTCTACTGGCCAGCCTTCCTGATGTCGGCCGGCCTGCCTTTGCCGAAGAAGGTCTTTGCGCATGGCTTCCTGCTAAACAAGGGCGAGAAGATGTCGAAGTCGCTCGGCAATGTCGTCGATCCCTTCAATCTGGTCGAGCATTTCGGCCTCGACCAGATCCGCTATTTCTTCCTGCGCGAAGTCTCCTTCGGCCAGGATGGCAGCTACAGCGAGGAGGGGATCGCGACCCGGATCAATTCCGACCTCGCCAACGGCATCGGCAACCTTGCCAGCCGTTCGCTGTCGATGATCGTCAAGAATTGCGACGGGCAGATCCCCGAATGCGGACAGCTGACCGAGGAGGACAAGGCGATGCTGTCATCGGCCGACGCGCTGCATGCCTCGACGCGCGACGACATGAATGCTCTGATGATCCATCGGGCGCTAACCTCGATCATCGCCGTGGTTTCCGAGGCCGACCGCTATTTCGCCGGCCAGGAGCCCTGGGCCCTGAAGAAAACCGATCCCGCGCGTATGGCGACCGTGCTTTACGTCACGGCCGATGTCGTGCGCCAGATTGCCATCCTGCTGCAGCCGTTCATGCCGGAATCGGCCGGGAAGCTGCTCGATCTCGTTGCCGTTCCGGCCGACAAGCGCGATTTCGCGTCTCTTGGCGAAGCGGGACGTCTCGTCGCAGGAACGGCACTGGAAGCGCCGAAGCCGGTATTCCCGCGTTACGTCGCGCCGGAAACGTAAGGACGAGAAAATGCTGATCGACACCCACTGCCATCTGGATTTCCCGGATTTCGAGGCCGAGCGCGACGCGATCGTCGAGCGCGCCCGCGCGGCCGGTGTCAGCCAGATGATCACCATTTCGACGCGGGTGAAGAGGTTCGAGACGATCCTCGGCATCGCGGAAAGCTATGCCAACGTCTTCTGCTCGGTCGGCACCCATCCGCACAATGCCGACGAGGAGTTGGACATCGAGACGGCCGATCTGGTGCGGCTTTCGGCGCATCCCAAGGTCGTGGCGATCGGCGAAGCGGGGCTCGATTATTTCTACGACAACGCGCCGCGCGACGCTCAAGTGACCGGCCTGCGCCGCCATATCGCCGCTGCGCGCGAAACCGGCCTGCCGCTGGTGATCCACAGCCGCTCGGCGGACGAGGACATGGCGGCAATCCTGACGCAGGAAACGGGGAAGGGGGCCTTCCCTTTCCTGTTGCACTGTTTCTCCTCCGGTCCCGATCTGGCCAAAGTCGGCGTTGAACTCGGTGGCTACATTTCCTTCTCCGGTATCCTGACCTTTCCGAAGTCCGAGGAACTGCGCGAGATCGCCAAGACCGTGCCGCACGACCGGATGATCGTCGAGACGGACGCGCCGTATCTGGCGCCGAAACCGTTCCGCGGCAAACGCAACGAACCGGCCTATGTTGCCCATACGGCGCGGGTCCTGGCCGAGACCATCGGCGTTTCACCGGAGGAAATCGCCGCGATTACCACCGAAAACGCCTTCCGCGTTTTCTCGAAGATGCCGAGGCTCTAAGGTGGCGGTGAGGCGGGTCTTCACCATTCTCGGCTGCGGCTCGTCTCCCGGCGTCCCGCGCATCAATGGCGACTGGGGCGCTTGCGACCCGGCCAATCCCAAAAACCGCCGCACACGGGCATCGTTACTTGTCGAGCAGATCGGTCCGGACGGCGGAACAACAACCGTCGTCATCGACACCGGACCGGATTTTCGCGCGCATATGATCGCGGCGAAAGTAAAGAACGTGGATGCTGTGCTCTACAGCCATGCGCATGCCGATCACATTCATGGTATCGATGATCTGCGCGGATACGTCCAATACACAGGCAAACAAATGCCGATCTGGGGCGACGCCGTAACGCTCGCACGCATTCGCGAGGCTTTTCGCTACTGCCTGGAAACGCCGCCCGGCAGCAGCTATCCGCCGATCGTCGAGGCTAGCATCATCGATCCGTCGTTGCCGGCGATCACGATCACCGGCGTCGGTGGCGCGATCGTCTTCCAGCCTCTGCTGCAGCACCACGGCGGCATCGTGTCCCTCGGTTTTCGCATCGGCGATTTTGCCTATTGCAGCGATGTCAGCAATTTCCCCGAGGACACGATCGGCAAGCTTTCGGGGCTCGACACGCTGGTGATCGATACGCTGCAATACAAGTTCCACCCAAGCCATCTGTCGGTCGAACAGTCGCTCGGCTGGATCGAACGCCTTGCGCCGAAACACGCCGTGCTGACCCATATGCATACGCCGCTCGACTACGAGACGCTTATGCGCGAGACGCCGGATCATGTGGAGCCGGCCTATGACGGGATGCGGCTGGAATTCGACGTAACCGATGAAGTCGGCCCGATCAGTTGAAATAGAGTTCCAGGTTACGGCGGATACGATCGAGAACGGTGGTGCCGGAAAGATCGGCTACGAAACGCTGGCCGGTGATCGTTTCGTAGGCTTCGATATAGACCTTCGAGGTCTGTTCGACGAGGTCGGCCGGAATTTCCGGGATCGGGTCCTTGTAGGGATCGCAACGTTCGGTGACCCAGGCGCGCACGAAATCCTTGTCGAAGCTCCTCGGCCGCGCGCCGGTGGCAAAGCTCTCTGCGTAGCTCCCGGCAATCCAGTAGCGGCTGCTGTCAGGCGTGTGGATCTCGTCGGCAAGAACGATACGGCCGTCCTTGTCGGTGCCGAATTCATATTTGGTATCGACGAGAATGAGGCCACGTTCGGCGGCGCGCTCCTGGCCGCGCTGAAACAGCGCCAGCGCGTAGCGGGATACGGTTTCCCATTGTTCCGGCGTCAGCAGTTTCTGCGACAGGATGTCAGCGGCGGAGAGTGGCTCGTCATGGCCGCCGTCAAAGGCCTTGCTGGTCGGCGTGATGATCGGCTGCGGAAGCTTCTCGTTGTCCTTCAGGCCGTCCGGCAGCCGGATGCCGTACATGTCGCGTTCGCCGTTGCGGTATTTGGTCAGGATCGACGTGCTGGTCGTGCCTGCCAGATAACCGCGTACGACAACCTCGACCGGCAGGATATCCAGCCGCGTGCCGATGACGACGTTGGGGTCCGGATAGTCGATGACGTGGTTCGGGCATATATCGGCCGTTTCCTCGAACCAGTAACGCGCCGTCTGCGTCAGCACTTGGCCTTTGAACGGGATCGAGGTCAGGATCACGTCGAAGGCGCTCAGCCGATCCGTTGCAATGATGATCCTGCGGCCATCCGGAAGATCGTAGTTCTCACGAACCTTGCCCTTGTAGCGTCCCGGCAATTCGGAAATGAAAGCGTCTGAAAGAATGCGCAAATCGCTCATCGGGTCCGGTCTTTCGCTGACGGTTGAGATTGCTGTCGCTTAAGCCTTGAGGGCGGCGATGGTCAAGCGGAAGGCCAGAACAATTCGGTATTCCAAATCAAATACCCGTAGGTTCGAAATAATGCCATTTGACGGCCGCGTTGATTAAGTGACTGGATCGTCAATCATTGCTTTTGGTACGCCCAACGGGACTCGAACCCGTGTTACCGCCGTGAGAGGGCGGCGTCCTAACCGCTAGACGATGGGCGCTCGGGGCCATTGGTAGCCGCGTGTTGTCGCACTGCAAGACATTCAGCAACATACAACAAATGAGAAGATTACAAAATGGCCGTCTTAGTTCCATAATGCTGATTATCTGATGCAAAAATGTAGCGGCAGTTTAGAGATGAGACATATGGGCCAGTTAGAGATGCGACAGTCGTCGCCTCTTGGGATACTGGTCAAATGTCAAGGTTTGGAAGGAAGACTGGCGACGTGAAGCGTGGTTGAGACCATGAGCGTTCGGAGTCGTCATGTCTTGTTTGATCACTATGTCGCAGAAAGAATTGCATCGTCTTGAACTGATCCAGCAGGTTCGCGGGCGGAGCCTGACTGTCGTCGAGGCAGCTGCGTTGCTCGGTCTCAGCCGCAGTCAGGTCCACCGGCTGTTGCAAGCCTATGACCTGGCCGGCGCCGATGGTCTCGTCTCGAAGAAGCGCGGCCGTACGAGCAACCGGCGTCACAGCGGGGACTTCCGCAACCTGGTGCTCGACTTGGTGCGTGAGCATTACGTGGATTTCGGACCGACCCTGGCCGCCGAGAAGCTGATCGAACGCCACCGGATTGCCGTCAGCAAGGAGACGCTGCGTCAGTGGATGATGGAAGCCGGCATCTGGGTGGCGCGACGCGAACGCAAGAAGCGGGTTTTCCAGCCGCGCGGCCGGCGCGATTGTTGCGGCGAACTGGTCCAGATCGATGGATCGCATCATTGGTGGTTCGAGAACCGCGGTCCCAAATGCGCCCTGCTCGTCTATATCGACGATGCCACCGGCAAGCTGTTGCAGCTGCGCTTTGCCGGCTCGGAGAACACCTTCGACTATCTGCACGCGACGAAGGCTTACTTGCAGCAATGGGGCAAGCCGATCGCGTTCTACAGCGACAAGCATGGCGTCTTTCGCTCGACTCACGCGTCGGAGAAAGACCGGACGAGCGGCCTGACGCAGTTCGGTCGGGCACTGTATGAGCTCAACATCGACATCATCTGCGCCAATACCCCGCAGGCCAAAGGCCGCGTAGAAAGGGCCAATCAGACGCTGCAGGATCGGCTGGTGAAGGAACTGCGGCTGCGCGGTATCGATACGATCGCGGCGGCCAACGCCTATGCGCCGGAGTTCATGGCGGATTTCAACTTTCGTTTCGGCAAGCCACCACGCAATCCCAAGGACATGCATCGGCCGCTGGCGGATCACGAGAACCTCGATGGCGCCATGTGCCGCAAGGAGGTTCGTAAGCTGTCGAATTCCTTGACGCTGCGCTATGACAAGGTGATGTTCATTCTCGATCCGACAGAGCGCGCAACGGCGCTGGCGGGCAAGAAGGTCGTCGTTTGCGACTATCCCGACGGACGCCTAGAGATCACGGACGGGGAAGCCTCCCTGCCCTACAGAACGTTCGACACCTTACGGTCCGTGCATCGCTCCGAGGTGGTCGAGAACAAACGGCTGGATGACATGCTCTCGATCGTCGCTGAGCTGCAGGCCGGGCGCCAACAACAACGCAGCAAAAGCGGACCGCGCCGCACCGGCCAGACGGACCATATGTTCGGCATTCCCGACGGCAGCCAAAGCAATGGCTACCAAAAGCGCGGCACCAAGCCTGGCAGGAAGACGGATTCTACCAATGATCCCGCCGTCATCGCCCGGCGCGAGCGTGCCCTTGCGCAGTTGAAAGCGGCGGAGTGATCGGGGTGTCAAAGCTAAAGTTTACTTTTTCAGCTGGAGCCATCCGCCACCGCCCGGGCTACGCAACCCCGACCAGCTCCACCCGGGCGGCGGCTCAGTTCTGTGTATCTACAAATATAGAATCTTGCAAAATCAGTAATAACGAATAGGATGAATGTCGCGTTTCTACATTGATTACTTTGTCTCATCTTTAAATAGCTGCCACAAAAAATGTTGCCGGGTGGGTTCAAGGATGAAGTGCGACCTGTGATAGATAACAATGATTTATCGCAAGGAACAGACAACTAAAAGCGCACCTACTCCCAATCGACATGGACGAACGCCGCAAGATCGCGCGTTGGCGGACGTCGGGCAAGAGCGTGACTGTCGTCGCCGCGAAGCAGACAGACTTTCCCCACAGCACAAG
This sequence comes from Pararhizobium sp. LjRoot235, assembly GCF_964254145.1. Taxonomy (NCBI): domain Bacteria; kingdom Pseudomonadati; phylum Pseudomonadota; class Alphaproteobacteria; order Hyphomicrobiales; family Rhizobiaceae; genus Pararhizobium; species Pararhizobium sp. LjRoot235. The sequence continues at coordinate 2,508,208 of NZ_CAXUSP020000001.1, forward strand.
CACGCCAAAAGGCGCACGGACCATCTCCTGCACGCCACGACCCGGCTGGCTGCCAGGCTCCGGCTAGCCCGACAGCCGCTGGCTTCTCGTCCAGCAGCATCCGGACAAACTTCGGCGGAACGTGGCCAACGCCATTTTTTTCACGGCCCTCCGCACCTTTCCATGCCGCTCATTGACCTCGCATAAAGGCCTGCATTTCCTCGGTTGTCACCTTGCCGTCCTTGTTGGCGTCGACTTTATCGAATATCCGCTTGTGGATCGTCGTGACCTCCTCGAAGGAGAGTGCCCCGTCTCCATCGACATCCGCGATGGCGAACATGATTGTCATCATGTGACCCCGCATCGGCCCCCCGCGCATTCCGTCCCTCATACCGTGTCTCCCCCCCATCATCGCGCCAGGCATCATCTCAGAGGCGTCAGGCTGCGCATCTTGGCCCTCGGCCGGGGCCGTCTGTCCGAAGGTCACGGTCGTTGTGCTGGCTGAAAAAAGCGTGGCGGCAATGGCCATGCATGCCAATTTTCTCGACGTCATGTGCGTTCTCCTTCTCGGATGTGGGAACCGTTCGGCCCAACAGAGGCATTTGCTACTTTCGTTTTTCGCCGCAATGTCAATAATAGATCAATTGTCCCTGAAATGAACTGGCCGCTTTGCGCTACATCAATCCCCGACTCAAAGACGACGCCCTGAACCAGGGTTGTCACGAACAGTTTGATGTATTAATTTATATATTCTTGATATATCATTGATATATATCATGTATTTTGCATCGAGACTTGCTTGCTGATTTTCAATGGGCAGAAACCATTTCTGCTCATTTGCAAGGAGACGGGGCAATGATCCGGACGTTCAGAGCCTGCGCATGTGCAATCTTGATGATCTCGGTGTCGTTGGTGCGCGCGGCGGAACCGGTCGATACGGTCCAGTCGATCATCCAGAGCCAGATCGAGGCTTTTCTCAACGACGATGCGGAGACGGCCTATTCCTTCGCCTCGCCGCAGATCAAGGGCAAGTTTCCTGACAAGAACATCTTCTTTGACATGGTGAAGCGCGGTTACGCTCCGGTGTACCGACCGGGCAATTTCGCCTTCGGACGCAGCAAGGTCGAGGGCGATATGGTGGTGCAGGAAGTGCTGATCTCAGGTCCGGATGGCAAGGACTGGACGGCGCTGTATTTCCTCGTCAAGCAGCCGGATGGCAGTTACAAGATCAACGGAGTGCAGATATTGCAGCAGGCGCCCGGCCCCGAAATCTAACCAATCTCAGGCGGCCTGCTTGGCTTCCGCCTCGCCGCGTGCCCAGGCCTCCTTCGTCTCGGCCATGAAATCGGCGTAACGCCCCAGTTCGATCGCCTGGCGGATACCGGCCATGAGGTCCTGATAATAGGATAGGTTGTTCCAGGTCAAAAGCATGCCGCCGAGCGACTCGTTCGAGCGCACCAGATGATGCAGATAGGCGCGCGAATAGTCGCGCGACGCCGGGCAGGAAGACTGCTCATCCAGCGGCCGTCTATCTTCAGCGTGGCGGGCATTGCGCATGTTGATGCGGCCGTGACGGGTGAAGGCCAGGCCATGACGGCCGGAACGGGTCGGCATCACGCAATCGAACATGTCGATGCCTCGCGCGACCGATTTCAGAATATCGTCCGGCGTGCCGACGCCCATCAGGTAACGCGGTTTCTCCACCGGCAGGTAGGGGCAGGTCGTGTCGATCATGTCGAGCATCACCGCCTGCGGTTCGCCAACTGCAAGGCCGCCAATCGCATAGCCCTTGAGATCGAGCCCCGACAACGCGTCCGCGGAGCGTTCGCGCAGCGCGGGAATGTCTCCGCCCTGAACGATGCCGAACATCGCCTTGCCGGGCTGATCGCCAAAGGCGGCCTTGCAGCGTGCGGCCCAGCGGAACGACATTTCCATCGCCCGTTCGATATCCTTCGGCTCCGCCGGCAGACGGACGCATTCGTCGAGTTGCATCTGGATGTCGCTGCCCAGAAGGCCCTGAATCTCGATCGAGCGCTCCGGCGACATATGATGCACCGAGCCGTCGACATGGCTCTTGAAAGTCACGCCCTTCTCGTCGAGCTTGCGCAGGCCGGCCAGCGACATGACCTGGAAGCCGCCCGAATCGGTGAGGATCGGGTAAGGCCAGCGGATCAGCTCATGCAGGCCACCGAGCCTGGCGACACGCTCCGCCCCAGGCCGCAGCATCAGATGATAAGTGTTGCCGAGGATGATGTCGGCGCCGAGATCGCGTACCTGGTCGAGATACATCGCCTTGACCGTGCCGGCCGTGCCGACCGGCATGAAGGCCGGCGTGCGAATGTCGCCACGCGGCATCGATACCGTGCCGCGGCGAGCTTTGCCATCGGTGGCGAGCAGATTGAACTGAAATGTCTCGGTCATGGATTATCCCGGAAAAGCAGGCTGGCATCGCCATAGGAATAGAAGCGGTAGCCGTGGTCGATCGCGTGGGCATAGGCGCGCCGCATCGTCTCAAGGCCGCTGAATGCAGAGACGAGCATGAACAGCGTCGATTTCGGCAGGTGGAAATTGGTCATCAGCATATCGACGGCGCGGAAGCGGTAGCCGGGCGTGATGAAGATGCCGGTCGGGCCAGACCATGACCTGATCCCGCCATTCTCCTCGGCCGCGCTCTCAACCAAACGGAGGGAGGTTGTTCCGACGCAGACGATGCGCCCGCCCCTCGCCTTTACCGCATTCAGCCGCTCTGCCACGTCGGCACCGACATGTCCGATCTCCTCGTGCATGACGTGATCATCCGTGTCATCGACCTTCATCGGCAAAAACGTACCCGCGCCCACATGGAGCGTGACGAAGTGGCGCTCGATACCCATGGCATCCAAAGCGGCGAAAAGCCGGTCGGTGAAATGCAAACCTGCGGTTGGGGCTGCGACGGCGCCCTGCTCGCGCGCATAGACCGTCTGGTAATCGGTGCGGTCCTTTTCGTCCTCCGGGCGCTTGGAAGCAATATAGGGCGGCAATGGGATATGACCAACAGCCAGGATCGCTTCATCAAGCGCCGGTCCGCACAGGTCGAAACGCAGCATCACCTCGCCCGCCTCGCCTTTTTCCTCGACGGTTGCATCGAGCGAGCCCATCAGGCAAGTGCTCGAGCCGTGACCGAATTCGATGCGGTCGCCAGGCTTCAAGCGTTTGGCGGGCCTGGCAAAGGCTTTCCAGCAGTCGGGTGCCGCGCGCATGTGCAAGGTTAGCGACACTTCGGTTACGATGCCCCCGCCGCGCCGGCGCAGGCCTTCGAGCTGCGCCGGGATGACCTTCGTATCGTTGAACACCAGTGCGTCGCCGGGGCGCAGGAAGGACGGCAGATCCAAAACGCCGTGATCGGAAAGCGGCTCTTGCCGTTGCGGCCGGACGACGAGCATACGTGCGCTGTCGCGCGGGCTTGCAGGCCTCAGCGCAATGTTTTCCTCGGGGAGATCGAAATCGAACAGGTCGACGCGCATCAACAGTCTTCTTTAAACGGCAAACCCGCCCCGGCGCCCTGTTCGGGCGATCCGGGACGGGTTGTTGATTAGCCCAGATCAGGCGTTGGCGGCAAGTTTCATCGAAACAATGCTGTCGGGATCCTTGACCGGCTCGCCGCGCTTGATGTTGTCGATATTTTCCATGCCGGAGATCACCTGGCCCCAGACCGAATACTGCTTGTTGAGCCAGGGGCTGTCGGCAAAGCAGATGAAGAACTGCGAGTTGGCCGAGTTCGGCATCTGGCTGCGGGCCATGGAGCAGGTACCGCGGACATGGCTCGTATTGGAGAATTCAGCCTTCAGGTCCGGCTTGGAAGAGCCGCCCATGCCGGCGCGAGCCGGGTTGAACTGCTCGCCGCCCTTCTTGCCGAACTGCACGTCGCCGGTCTGCGCCATGAAGTCGTCGATGACGCGGTGGAATACTACGCCATCATAGGCACCTTCGGCGCACAGTTCCTTGATGCGGTTGACGTGGCCCGGCGCCAGGTCCGGCAGAAGCTGGATGACGACCTGCCCCTTGGTGGTTTCCATGATGATGGTGTTTTCCGGATCCTTGATCTCGGTCATGGCATTTCTCCTTGTTGGAACTTAAGTTTACTTGCCGACCTTGACGCTGATCATGCGGTCGGGATCGATGACGGAACCGTTGTTGGCTTCGTCGCCCATCTTGATCTTGTCGACGTTCGCCATGCCTTCGACGACCTGACCGACGACCGTGTACTGGCCGTTCAGGAAGGAGCCGGGTGCGAACATGATGAAGAACTGCGAATTGGCGGAGTTCGGATCCTGGCTGCGGGCCATGCCGACCGTGCCGCGCTCAAAGGGGACCTGCGAAAACTCGGCCTCGACATCCGGCTTGGAGGAACCGCCCATGCCGGCCATATCCGGCTTGAAGTCCTTGTCCATGTTGCCATACTGGACATCGCCGGTCTGGGCCATGAAGCCGGGGATCACGCGGTGGAAGGCGACATTATTGTATTCGCCGGCCTCCGCCAGTTCCTTGATGCGTGCAACGTGCTTTGGCGCGACATCGGGCAAAAGTTCGATCACGACCGGGCCGTCTTTCAGCTGGATCGTGATGTATTCCTTGGCCTGGGCAAGGGCATTGCCGGTCAAGGAAGCAAGAGCAACTGCGCCTGCGAAAGCGAGGTGGAGGATTTTCATGATAGCTCCCGTGAAAATTGATTGGACCGCGTCAGGACTTGCGCTTGGCGCCGAGCGCTTGGTAAACGGCCTTGGGCACAAAGGCGCTGACATCGCCACCCATCGCCGCGATTTGGCGGACCAATGTGGCAGTAATGGGCCGCGATGCCGTTCCGGCCGGTAGAAACAGGGTTTGGATGTCGGGCGCCATCTGCCGGTTCATGCCCGCCATCTGCATTTCATAGTCGAGATCGGTGCCGTCGCGCAGACCGCGAACCAGAAGCGAGGCGCCATGCTGTCGCGCCGCGTCGACCACCAGATTGTCGAAGGAGACGATCGAGATATCGCCGGCTCTCTCGGGAAGAAACTCGCTCAGCGACTGACGGATGAGTTCTGCCCGTTCCTCGAACGAAAACAGCGACGTCTTGCCGGGATGGATACCGATTGCGACGATCACCTTCGGTGCCACGTTCAGCGACTGGACCAACACGTCAAGATGGCCGTTGGTCATGGGATCGAAGGAGCCGGGATAAAAAGCAGTGGTCATCGCGTCTGTTTCCGTTTCGAAGCCTTTTGTCACGGACCGTGGGCAATCGCAAGGGAGCCCTTCGCTGCGGTTGCGTGTTCCCCCGGAAACAGCGGTCGGGCCGAATGAGTTCTAAATGAATGTAACGTTCAAGGCAGAGAGAAGTGAGTATTTGAAGAAACACGAATGGAACTTTTTTGGAGAAGCGCCGTTACTCAAGTGAAAGGATCACGTCCATGGCACTTATTCTACTTCTTTCGATGATCATGTTTTTCGCCATGCTTTTTGCAACTGCAAACGCAATCAGAAGCGAGGTGCGTAACGAACGCGCTGATTTCTTGCGCCACCGTCTCGTAAAATAAGAAAGTTTCGCCATGACGATCACAATGATGCTCCTATCCGCAATCGTCAGTCTTGTGTTCCTCGTCGATTTTGCCCGGACCATTCTCGATCTTCAGCGCGATCGGGTTGCGATGAAGGACAGCAGCCAGAATGCCGGCGGCTTCAGCGTTTGACGAGCCGCCAGACAGTCGAAAGTTTTATCCCCGATAACAGCAGCCACCTCCAGTGTCGCTGAATTGAAAACCGGACGGTTCCCCTGCCAGTCCGGTTTTTCTTTGCCCTGTTTGGGGTTGGATTAGTTCCACCCGCGATAGCTGAGGCAGCCGCTGCTTCTCGCTGGAAAAACCAAAGGAAAGCCTGCCGCGTAGAGGCTGCCGACATAACCCGCCCGGTCGCTGGCAAGGACGGCAAAATAGCTGTTCCATTTCAGGATGGTGATGCCCACCGGCAGCTGCCCGGCGGCAAGGTGGAGATCCGGAAACAGCACCAGCGCGCCAGGCGCTTGTTCGGTCACGCGAAACACTGCCGCCATCGCAACATACCAGAAAAGGACGATGGCAATCGCTGTGGCGACGAACCTGGCAGCCCTAGTAATCGCAGCCCTAATAATCAAAGACGTGTTCCACGCCCGGATCGGCCAAGGGGACGTTTCGCAGCAGGTTCGCCAGTTCGTTTACCTTGAGCGCCACCAACAATCGGCTGCCGTCAAAACCGTCCCGTCGGACGCGGGCAATGACCGTGCTCGGCAGGCCGGTCAGCGGCTGGTCAGGTTTTTCGGTGACGGAGACCATGATATCGTCGTTGCCGGCGATCTCGCGGATCGCGCCGCCTTTCTGCGCGATCGCGACCAGTATCTTGGTGAACAGATCGTAGCGCGGCGTTTGTATTTCGACATCGCCGCCGTTTTCACCGATCACTTTCAGCCCGGGGATATTCGTCAGCTCGCTTGGGTCCAAGCCGCTGACAACGCTGCGGATTTCAAGCTGCGCCGCGCCGGTGGTTCCGGCAACGGCATTGGCAATCATTCCAGCGTAGAGCGTCTTTGCCCACCACTCGGTTCCGAGCGCAAACCGGCGCTCCCAGCCCCGCACGGGATCGGTCTGCGGTGCCTCTTCGAGCTTCCTGATCTGGCTCTCGAACGGATATTTGTACCACGGGGTCTGACGCAAGAATTCGGCGTAGTCCACTGCCATTCCGGCAGCCACCTGATCCTGGGGGGTTTTCTTCTCACCGCGCAGCATCGCCGTCAGGCGGCCGATCGTTTCCTCGTAAGCCGCCTTGAGCGCCATTTCGAGCGTGAAGCTGACGCCGATCGTGTGGATCGTCATGCGCGTCGCGGAATCGGCGCCGCCGTGCGCATCGGCAACCTTCGTCAGAGCGCAAGCCGACGTCCAGAAGCCCTTGACGCTTGAGACATAGTCGAACGCGTATTCATCGCCGGTCTTCAGCGTTTGCGCCAACCCGTCATAGGCATAGACGATGTGCCATTCCGGATAGGTCAGGAAGGTATTGGCTTCGCGCCGGTAAAAGGCCGCATCCTTGATCAGCGGCGTGTAAGGCTCTTCCGTCCTGTCGTCATGACAGAAAGCCTCGATATAGGCGACGGGACTGAGAAGCAGCAGGATCACCAGCAGGACCGCCGCGAGGCTCCACTTGAGGAGGCTCCAAGCCGCACGCATCAGGCCGCCACCTCCTTGCCGAACGCAAGGGCAGAGAACACGGCGAACCCTCCCAGGGCCAGATGTGGCAGGTTGGCGAGAATCTTGAAGCCGAAGGGCAGATCCTGAATGCCATAGTTGATGATGCCGAGGTCAAGATAACCGGAGCCGGTGATCAGGCCGAGCAAGCCGTCGCCAAAGTAGAGAATACCGAAATAGAGAAGAAAGCTGCGCGCCGCCCGGCTTGAAAGCCACGCAGCGATTGCAGCCCAGGCGGCGGACGCGACATGCAGGCTATCATCAAAGATATCGAGAGCGAAAATGCCGAACGCCCTACCCTGATCGTCGGTCAATCCGGGGATGTAGTTTAGCGACGCGGCGCCGAGAAGCGCGATGGCGTAGAAGGCGGCGATGATACGCAGTTTCCCCACAAGGGATCCTTTCATAATCTGGCGAGATAGGCGTCCCACAAATGATTGCGGAAAAGAAGGCCCTTGTCGAATTCGCGCTTGCTCGCTGCAAAGGAAGCGGTGCGCGGATAGGCGCGAACGAACTGATCGACCGACGCATGCGGACGATAAGGCAGATAGTAGGTGCCGCCGATGGCGAGCACCCGTTCGATCAGTTCCTTCGTCATGCGGGCCATGTCCGCCTCCCCCCGCACGGTTTTCTCCTGCGAAAACAGCATGACGGCTGCGATACGTGGCTCGGTCGCGTAGGCCAGCACGCTGTCACGGTCGGTATCGACGTAGCGCAGCGTGACATTCAGCAATTGCTGGAAGGAGGCCGGGATGACCTCGCGACACAGCGCCACGAACTCGGCAAACCGGGACGGTGCCACGAAATACTCGTGGAGGATGTCGGAGCGTAGCGGGTCGAGATCGTCAAGGGTGACGACGGGCTCGTTCATCAAGCTGTTGCGCGTCGATGCCCCGGCAATCGCCGGGCCGAGCGAGGTCTCGGTCCACCAGCGCATATGTTTCATTCCGTCCGAACCGACCTGCCGGCGGAAGACTTCGCGGGAGACGCGGCTGACGAAGCCTGAACCGGTTGCGGCGGGCAGGTCTGACTGGTCAATACCCGGCCGGTAGGTAATCAGCAGGCCGTCCTCGAAGAACCGGTCGAGCGAAACATCCAGGCGACCGTAGGCCATCTGGATTGACGGGTCGGAAACCAGCACCTCGGCAAACCGCCTGCCAAGATCGGCGCCAAAAACGCGTTCGAAACGGGGTTCAAGGCGGCTGTTCGGTACCATGTCGAGTTCGAGCTCGGTGATCACGCCGAAAAGGCCGTAGCCGCCCATGGCATGCCGGAAGAGTTCGGCATTCTCGTTTCGAGAGCATGTCACATGCGTTCCGTCCGAGAGCAGCATCTTCAGCGAACGCACGGTAGAGCCGCAACCGCTGAAGCGCACGGGCCAGCCATGCGCATTGACGCTATAGGTGCTGGCAACGCCGAAATCGTTGTTCGACTGCATCACGGCCGGCGAAAAGCCGATCGCATCAAGCCTCGCAATGACGGTTGACCAGCGCGTACCGGCGGCAACCCGGTAGGTCTTGGATGCCGGGTCGGTTTCCAGCCATTGCTGATCCAAGGTCAACACCGAGCCGTTTTTTGCAAGGCTTTGGCCACCCATGGAATGGCGGGCGGCACTGGCAATGAACGGACGGCCGGCACTTTGCGCCTCGGCCATCAGCGCCCGGATGTTTTCGACCGCCTTACCCCTCGGGTCAGCGGTGACGATCATGTGCTTTGCAACCGGGGTCGGCGACAACTCACTGGCGTCGTTGAGGAGAATGGCCCCGTTATCGGCCTGCCCTTCCGCGGGAAAAACCGGACCTGTGGCGCTTATCGGAGCAAGAAGGGTGCGCCCGGCATAAAGCCCGATGCCCGCGGAGACCCCAGCCAACAGCGCGCGCCGCGTCAATCGCCCCATGAATTCCCCGCCCCTTGCACCGATTACCCATATGGGAATCACGTCGGTAACGGTGCGGCAACAGGATGAATTCGTGGACGAAGAAATGCAATGGCAAAGAAAAACCGGGCGACAGGATCGCCCGGTTTTCATCTTGGCAGTATCGAAGAACCGTTATTCGTTGGTTGCGGCTGGCGGCTCGGCCTCCGGCACCTGCGCGGCGATCTCGTCTTCCTCGTCGGATTCCGGTTCGCTGATGCGCTCGACCGAAACCACCTTCTCGTCCTTGGCCGTCGAGAAGATCGTCACACCCTTGGTTGCGCGGCTGGCGAGGCGGATGCCGCCCACCGGCACGCGGATCAGCTGGCCGCCATCCGACACCAGCATGATCTGGTCGTTGTCTTCGACCGGGAAGGCCGCAACGAGTTCGCCGATTTCGCCCGTTTTCGAGGTGTCCGTGGCGCGGATGCCTTTGCCACCGCGGCCGGAAGTTCGGAAGTCGTAAGTGGACGACCGCTTGCCGAAGCCCTTGACCGAGACCGTCAGCACGAACTGTTCGCGCGACTTCAGTTCCTCGTAACGGGCCTCGTCGAGCTGGCCGTCTTCGGCCACCTCTTCGCCGACCAGTGCGATTTCCTCATCCTCGCCTGTCACTGCCCGGCGTTCAGCCGCGGCGCGCTTCAGATAGGCAGCGCGTTCCCACGGCTCCGCATCGACATGGCCGACGACGGTCATCGAGATGATCCTGTCGTTTTCACCGAGCGAGATGCCTCGGACGCCGATCGAGTTGCGGCCCGTAAAGACACGCACGTCATCGACCGGGAAGCGGATGCACTGGCCGAGAGCCGTCGTCAGAAGGACGTCGTCCCGATCGGTGCAGGTCTCGACGGAGAGGATTTCATCGCCCTCTTCCTCGAGCTTCATGGCGATCTTGCCGTTGCGGTTGACCTGGACGAAATCCGACAGCTTGTTGCGCCGGACCGTTCCGCGGGTGGTCGAGAACATCACGTCGAGGTTTTCCCACGTGCTCTCGTCCTCGGGCAGCGGCATGATCGTCGTGATGCGTTCGCCGGCCTCGAGCGGCAGCATGTTGACCAGCGCCTTGCCGCGCGATTGCGGCGTGCCGATCGGCAGACGCCAGACCTTCTCCTTGTAGACGATGCCACGCGAGGAGAAGAACAGGATCGGTGTGTGCGTGTTGGCGACGAAAAGCCTCGTCACGAAATCCTCGTCGCGTGTCGCCATGCCGGAGCGGCCCTTGCCGCCGCGGCGCTGCGCCCGGTAGGTCGTCAGCGGCACCCGCTTGATATAGCCGAGATGGGACACGGTGATGACCATGTCTTCCTGGGCGATCAGGTCCTCGTCGTCCATGTCCGGACCGCCTTCGACGATCTCGGTGCGGCGCGGCGTGCCGAACTCGTCGCGCACGGCAGCGAGCTCGTCCTTGACGATGGTCATGATACGGATACGCGACGACAGGATGTCGAGATAATCGCTGATCTCAGTGCCGATCTTGTTGAGTTCATCGCCGATTTCGTCACGGCCAAGCGCCGTCAGTCGGGCGAGACGCAGTTCGAGGATCGCCCTCGCCTGCTCTTCCGACAGGTTGTAGGTGAGGTCCTCGTTGATGCGGTGACGCGGATCGTCGATCAACCGGATCAGGCTCTCGACATCGGCTGCCGGCCAGCGGCGCGTCATCAACTGTTCACGGGCCGTCTGCGGGTCCGGCGCCTCCCGGATCAGCTTGATGATCTCGTCGATGTTGGCGACCGCGATGGCGAGACCGACCAACACATGCGCCCGCTCGCGCGCCTTGCGCAGCAGGTACTTCGTGCGCCGGCTGATGACTTCCTCGCGGAAGGCGACGAAAGCGCGCAGCATGTCGAGCAGAGTCATCTGCTCCGGCTTGCCGCCGTTCAACGCCACCATGTTGCAGCCGAAGGAGGTCTGCAGCGGCGTGTAGCGATAGAGCTGGTTGAGGATGACCTCGGCATTGGCGTCGCGCTTCAGTTCGACAACAACGCGGTAGCCCTGACGGTCGGATTCGTCGCGCAGGTCGGAAATACCCTCGATGCGCTTGTCCTTGACCAGTTCGGCCATCTTCTCGATCATCGTCGCCTTGTTCACCTGGTAGGGAACTTCGGTGATGATGATCTGTTCGCGGTCGCCGCGCATCGGCTCGATCGTGGCGCGGCCGCGCATGATGACCGAGCCGCGCCCCGTCTCATAGGCCGAGCGGATGCCGGAACGGCCGAGGATGAAGGCAGCGGTCGGGAAGTCCGGTCCGGGAATGATCTCCATCAGCTGCGGCAGCTCGAGTGCCGGATCGTCGATCAGCGCAATGCAGCCGTTGATGACTTCGACCAGATTGTGCGGCGGGATGTTGGTCGCCATGCCGACGGCGATGCCGCCTGCGCCGTTGACCAGAAGGTTCGGGAACTTGGCCGGAACGACAGCGGGTTCGCTCAACGTGCCGTCGTAGTTGTCGCGGAAATCAACCGTTTCCTTGTCGAGATCGTCGAGCAACGCATGCGCCGCCTTCTGCAACCGGCATTCCGTATAGCGTTCGGCCGCCGGCGGATCGCCGTCGATGGAGCCAAAGTTGCCCTGTCCGTCGATCAGTGGCAGGCGCAACGACCAGGGTTGGGCCATGCGCGCCAGGGCGTCGTAGATCGCCGAGTTGCCGTGCGGATGAAATTTACCCATCACGTCGCCAGTGACGCGGGCGCATTTGACGTATTTCTTGTTCCAGTCGATGCCGAGTTCACTCATCCCGAAAAGGATGCGGCGGTGAACCGGCTTCAGACCATCGCGGACATCGGGAAGAGCGCGGCTGACGATGACGCTCATGGCGTAATCGAGATACGACCGCTGCATTTCCTCCATGATGGAAATAGGCTCGATGCCTGGTGGATTCTTGCCGCCGCCGGGTGTGGTTTGTTCAGTCAATTTCGATCACGATCTTTGTTCAGAATCAGACAGATTTTTATAGCCGAATGCATTGGCGAGCGCCAATTTCGGGGCCGGGTTTTGAACAGCCTTTTAGGCTCTTCGGCGCTATGGATGGCATTTGCAAGGCAAAAGCGACAGAACGGCCTGATACTGCCCTTTCCTTCATCGATCCGGTCGCCTAACAATCCATGAGACGGCATCATAAACAAGGCCGCGACGGGGAAATCGGATGTCACACATCGACCTTCTGATCAATGCGCTGACCACCATCCTGGTCACCATCGATCCGCCCGGCCTGGCGCCGATTTTTCTCAGCCTGACGACGGGCATGAACCGCCAGGAACGGTTCCTTGTGGCACGCCGCGGCACTTTGATCGCCTTCTTCATTCTCTCGGCCTTCGCCCTGTTCGGCAATGGCATCCTGGGGCTGCTCGGCATTTCGATCGGCGCCTTTCGGATCGCCGGCGGCCTCTTACTCTTCTGGATCGCCTTCGAGATGATCTTCGAGAAACGAAACGAGCGGAAGGAAAAGACCGGCGAAGCGGCCATCACCCGCGACCACATCCACAACATCGCGGTGTTTCCGCTGGCACTGCCGCTGATCGCCGGTCCAGGCGCGATCTCTGCGACGATCCTGTTGTCCGGATCGCTTTCCACCACGATCGACCGGGCTCAACTGATCCTTGTGATCGCCTTCTGCCTGGCCATCCTGTTTGCCGCCCTGGTCATCGCCGAACGCATCGACCGCTTCCTCGGGGTCACCGGCCGCGCCATCCTGACCCGGTTGCTCGGCGTCATTCTGGCGGCGCTGGCCGTGCAGTTTGTCGTCGACGGCATAAAGTCGGCCTTGGGACCCTGACAGGCGGACTTATCGGGTCGCCTTCAATATGCGTTTCCACAACGTTCCGCCTAGATAACGGTTGAAGACGACGAAATAGGCAATCATCAATGCAAACAACACAATCGCCGGAAAGCCGCTAAGCTGGAAACCGTTGTCTGTCCGTCCTCCAAGCACCGACGCCACCAGAAACCCGCCAACGAAAAACACCGTCAGCAGGTCCAGGAAAAAGGCCAGGATGATCCGCCATGATGCTGGCGCCGATTTGATGGTCTTTTCTTCACTCATGTCAGCAACTACGCCCGTTGTTTTAGCATCCCGTGAGAACCGCGTGGGGGGAGCATGCCCCCAGGCTTACTCAGAATGGAATATCGTCGTCCATGTCGCGCGAAAAATTTCCGCCGCCGCTGGAGCGGCCCGAAGGTGCCGACGCCGGACGATCGTAGTCATCGCCGTAGTTGCTGGAGCTTGCGCCGCCGGGATTGCCGCCACTGTAATCCGAACCGCCACGGCCTGCCCCTGCACCACCGCCCTCGCCACGCCCGTCGAGCATCGTCAGCGTCGAATTGAAGCCCTGCAGCACCACTTCCGTGGAATAGCGGTCTTGGCCATCCTTGTCCTGCCATTTGCGGGTCTGCAGCGCGCCTTCTATATAAACCTTGGCACCCTTCTTCAGATACTGCTCCGCAATCTTGCAGAGGGGCTCGCTGAAGATCACCACGCGGTGCCATTCGGTCTTTTCCTTGCGCTCGCCGGAATTGCGGTCGCGCCAGGTTTCCGACGTCGCGATGTTCAGGTTGGCGATCGGCCGGCCGTCCTGCGTGCGCCGGATTTCCGGGTCCGCCCCGAGGTTCCCGATCAAAATCACCTTGTTGACACTACCCGCCATCTTGCTTTTCCTGTTATCCCGCCCGGCCTTGCAGCCCGGCCACCAAAATTCTAAGCGCGCATCTTAGCGGCTGCCAGCCCACCATACGCCCCTTTGCACCGCGTCATCCACAAAAGATTTCAAAGTTTGTTCTTTATTTGTTCTAGTAAATTCGTAATATCCTGTCAACCGACTCGGGAAAGCCGGCCTGTTTTTCGCATTGCGTCTCGACATGCGCTATGCCGTACTTAAATAGGAGCTTTCAATTGGACTTACAAAGCTGGACACGATGAGCGAACTCAAGACCATTTCCATCCGCGGGGCGCGCGAGCACAATCTGAAGGGCATTGACCTTGACCTGCCGCGCAACAAGCTGATCGTCATGACCGGCCTCTCCGGATCCGGGAAATCGTCCCTCGCCTTCGACACGATTTACGCGGAGGGCCAGCGCCGCTATGTCGAAAGCCTTTCGGCCTATGCCCGCCAGTTCCTCGAGATGATGCAGAAGCCGGATGTCGACCAGATCGACGGACTATCTCCGGCAATCTCGATCGAGCAGAAGACGACCTCACGCAATCCGCGCTCGACGGTCGGTACGGTCACCGAAATCTACGACTACATGCGCCTCCTGTTTGCCCGCGTCGGCGTGCCCTATTCGCCAGCCACCGGCTTGCCGATCGAAAGCCAGACGGTCAGCCAGATGGTCGACCGTGTCATCGATTTCGGTGAGGGAACACGGCTCTATATATTGGCGCCGATCGTGCGCGGCCGCAAAGGCGAGTATAAGAAAGAGCTCGCCGAACTGATGAAGAAGGGCTTCCAGCGCGTCAAGATCGACGGGCAGTTCTACGAGATCGCCGAGGCACCGACGCTCGACAAGAAATACAAGCACGACATCGACGTCGTCGTCGACCGCGTCGTCGTGCGCCCGGACCTCACGGCGCGCCTGGCCGACAGTCTCGAAACCTGCCTGACGCTTGCCGATGGCCTGGCCATCGCCGAATTCGCCGACAAGCCGCTTCCGCCGGAAGAGACGGCCGCAGGCGGCTCTGCCAACAAATCGCTGAACGAGACGCATGAGCGTGTCCTCTTTTCCGAAAAATTCGCCTGCCCCGTATCCGGATTCACCATTTCGGAAATCGAGCCGCGGCTGTTCTCGTTCAACAATCCCTTCGGCGCCTGCCCGACCTGCGACGGTCTTGGCAGCCAGCAAAAGATCGACGAGGCGCTGATCGTGCCTGAACCCCACCGGACGCTGAAGAACGGCGCCATCGCGCCCTGGGCCAAGTCCTCGTCGCCCTACTACAATCAGACACTCGAGGCCCTCGGCAAGGCGTTTGGCTTCAAGCTGTCAAGCAAATGGAGCGATCTGTCCGACGAAGCCCGGCATGCGATTCTGCAAGGCACCGAGGAAAAGATCAGCTTCCACTATGAGGACGGCGCACGGTCCTACAACACCACCAAGACCTTCGAAGGTATCGTGCCCAATCTGGAGCGGCGCTGGAAGGAGACCGACAGCGCCTGGGCGCGCGAGGAAATCGAACGCTATATGTCGGCCGCCCCATGCCCGGCCTGCAACGGTTTCCGCCTGAAACCGGAAGCGTTGGCGGTCAAGATCGACAAGCTGCATATCGGCGAGGTGACCGACATGTCGATCCGCGTTGCCCGCGACTGGTTCGAGGCTTTGCCGGGCCACATGAATGCCAAGCAGAACGAGATCGCTGTCCGGATTCTGAAGGAAATCCGCGAGCGGCTGCGCTTCCTCAACGATGTCGGCCTGGAATATCTCAGCCTCTCGCGCAATTCCGGCACGCTGTCGGGCGGCGAAAGCCAGCGTATCCGGCTGGCCTCGCAGATCGGATCCGGCTTGACCGGCGTGCTTTACGTGCTCGACGAGCCGTCGATCGGCCTGCATCAGCGCGACAATGCCCGGCTGCTCGAGACGCTCCGGCATCTTCGCGACATCGGCAATACGGTGATCGTCGTCGAGCATGACGAGGATGCGATCCTGACCTCGGACTATGTCGTCGATATCGGACCTGCCGCCGGTATCCACGGCGGCGAGGTCGTCGCGCAAGGCGCGCCATCCGACATCATCGCCAATCCGAACTCGCTTACCGGAAAATATCTTTCCGGCGAGCTTTCGGTCGCCGTGCCGTCCGAACGACGCAAGCTGAAGAAGAAAAAGGAAATCACGATCATCGGCGCCCGCGCCAACAATCTGAAGAACATCACCGCCTCGATCCCGCTCAGCATCTTTACGGCGGTCACCGGCGTATCGGGCGGCGGCAAGTCGACTTTCCTGATCGAGACGCTCTACAAGGCGGCCGCGCGCCGCATCATGGGCGCGCGGGAAAATCCGGCCGAACACGACCGGATCGAGGGTTTCGAGCACATCGACAAGGTGATCGACATCGATCAATCGCCGATCGGCCGCACGCCCCGCTCGAACCCGGCGACCTATACCGGCGCCTTCACCCCGATGCGCGATTGGTTTGCCGGCCTGCCGGAGGCGAAGGCGCGCGGCTACCAGCCCGGCCGTTTCTCCTTCAACGTCAAGGGCGGCCGCTGCGAGGCCTGCCAGGGTGACGGCGTCATCAAGATCGAGATGCACTTCCTGCCGGATGTCTATGTCACCTGCGACGTCTGTCACGGCAAGCGCTACAATCGCGAGACGCTCGACGTGCATTTCAAGGGCAAATCGATCGCCGATGTGCTCGACATGACGGTCGAGGAAGGCGTCGAGTTCTTCGCCGCCGTTCCGGCCGTGCGCGACAAGCTGATCACGCTCAACCAGGTCGGCCTCGGCTACATCAAGGTCGGTCAGCAGGCCAACACGCTCTCAGGCGGCGAGGCGCAGCGCGTCAAGCTTGCCAAGGAGCTGTCGAAGCGCTCGACCGGGCGCACGCTCTACATCCTCGATGAACCGACAACTGGCTTGCATTTCCATGATGTAGCCAAGCTTCTTGAAGTTCTGCATGAACTCGTCAACCAGGGCAATTCAGTCGTCGTCATCGAGCACAATCTGGAAGTCATCAAGACTGCCGACTGGGTGATCGATTTCGGTCCCGAAGGCGGCGACGGCGGCGGCGAGGTCATTGCGGCGGGAACGCCAGAGGACATCGTCAAGGAAAAGCGGTCTCACACCGGCGCCTTCCTGAAGGAACTCTTGGAGAGGCGACCGATCCGCAAGGCGGAAGCGGCGGAGTAAGAGACCACGCGAGGGGAGACAGCATGACAAAATCAGGCACAATCCGCTGCGGTATCGGCGGCTGGACGTTCGATCCGTGGGAGGGGACGTTCTACCCCGATACTCTCTCGAAGAAGAGGCAACTGGAATATGCCAGCCGGCAGTTGAAGGTCATCGAGGTCAACGGCACCTATTACAGCTCGCAGAAGCCGGAAACCTTTGCCAAATGGGCATCGGAGGTTCCGGATGATTTCGTCTTCTCGTTGAAGGCGAGCCGCTTTGCCACCAACAAGAAGGTGCTGGCCGAGGCGGGTGATTCGATCAGCAGATTTCTGGGCCAAGGACTAAGCGAACTCGGTTCGCATCTCGGCCCGATTCTCTGGCAATTCATGCCGACGAAAAAATTCGACGCAGATGACTTCGGTGCCTTCCTCGCGCTGCTGCCTGAGAAGCAGGATGGCTTGGCGCTGCGGCACGTCGTCGAGGTGCGCCATCCGTCCTTCCGCACGCCGGAGTTCATCGCGCTTTTGGCGAAACATAACGTGGCCGTGGTCTGCGCCGATCACGCCGACTACCCGATGATCGCCGATGTCACCTCGGACTTCGTCTATGCGCGTCTGCAGACGGGTAGCGATGATGTCGAGACCTGCTATGACGAAAAGCGGCTTGATCTGTGGGCCGATCGACTGAAGACTTGGGCGTCGGGCGGTATGGTGGATGACCTTGAACTTGGCGATCCCGCGCACAAGCCTGAAAAGAAACCGCGCGATGTCTTTGCGTTCTTCATCACCGAGGGCAAGGTCAACGCGCCGAACGGCGCCCGGGCGCTGCAGAAGCGCGTCGACTGATCAGGCCGGCAGCGGCTCGATTGCCGTAGCGAGATCTTCCGCCGTCAGTCCCTCTCCCGCTTTCGCGCCGGCTCGTCCGTGACGCCAGACACCGGCGGCGGCGGCCTCGAAGGCTGGCACGCCCTGCGCCAGATGCGCGCCGATGATACCGGCGAGTGTGTCTCCCGATCCTGCGGTCGCCAGCCACGGCGGCGCATTGGTGTTGATTGCGGCGTGGCCGTCGGGCGCGGCGATCACCGTGTCTGCGCCCTTGTAGACGACGACGCTATGACTGCGTTTGGCGGCAGCGATGGCGCGGTCGACCTTAGAAAGGGCCTTGTCGGCCTCGATATCTGGAAACAGCCGGGCGAACTCGCCGTCATGCGGAGTCATGACGAGGCGCGTTTCACCTTTGGCGTAGGCCTTGAAAAGCGATGCCGGATCGTCCCTGAAAGCGGTGATGCCATCGGCGTCGAGCACCAGTTTTTGCCCACCAAGCATCAAAGCGTACCGACGCGCCCTCTGCAGATCGCCAAATCCCGGGCCGAGTACGAAGGCGCCAATGCGTTTATCGGCAAGCCAACGCGAGAGGTCGTCTTCGCCCTCGATCTGTTTCAACATCACCGCCGTCAGGTGAGACGCATTGGTATGCACGGCCGCGGCGGGCGAAGCGATCGTTACCAATCCGGCGCCCGCCCTCAATCCGGCAATCGCCGACAGGCGTGCGGCGCCACTCGAAAGCGGGCCGCCCGAAAAAACAGCTAGGTGCCCGCGTTTGAATTTATGCGCGGCAGAATCCAGGGCAAATGCGTGCTCCCGCCAGAGATGCGGGCCGTTTTCGCATAGCATCCCAGAACGCGCGAACAGGGTGCGTTCGGGAATGCCGATGTCGAACACTTCCAGCGTGCCGCAAAGCATCCGCCCGGGCATCAGCAAGTGCCCCGGCTTACGGGCCGCGAACGTGACCGTGTGACGGGCATGGAAACTTGCGCCGAGCACCTGACCGCTGCGGCCATCGACGCCGGAGGGCAGATCAACCGCAATGACCGGAAGGTCAAGCGTCGCCACTGCCCGCATCACACCTGCCGCTTCCGGCGGCACGGTGCGCGAAAGGCCTGCTCCGAACAATGCATCGACGACGACGTCTCCGGCAATCGGACGATATTCCGCAAGCGGCTTCACCGCCGCTCCTGACGCCGCGTAGGCGCGGGCCGCGTCGCCTTTCAAGGCCGCCGGATCGCCCAGGGCATGGACTTCGAGATCGGCGCTGCTGTCGCGCAACGCGGCGGCGGCGATATAGCCATCGCCGCCATTGTTGCCGGGGCCGCAGAGGACAACAAACCGCAAGGCACCGGGATAAAGGCGCAAAGCGGCAGCTGAAACGGATGTTCCAGCGGATGTCATCAGACTGAAACTGTCGATCCCAGAGCGCGCTGCGTCGGCATCAATCGCGGTCATTTCCGCAGGCGTGACGATGGTGTGATTTTTATCGATTGACATCGCATCAAAATGCCCTGCCACAGGGGCACTCGCAAGCTCAAAACGCGGACACCTGATGTCTATTTTTTATGCATTTGCACATATTTAACCCCCAAATGTGACACTTAATAAAGCTCGAAGCACTACGCGACGCCGGCAATCGTTGTTCCCACACAAAAATTCATAAAAAATAGGCAAATGGCGCTGTTTATTCTGAAGAAACGGCTATGATCGTCTCCGTTGGAGGAGTTTTCATCCAAAATGGCATCGCATTTGCCATATCTGGCATGTAAAATGCATATTGAGGGCCAGCGGGCATGAGCCTGCGATAACGGGAGAAGCGGAGAGACATTTTCTCATGAAAAAGATCGAAGCGATCATAAAGCCTTTCAAGCTTGACGAAGTGAAGGAAGCCCTTCAGGAGGTTGGCCTGCAGGGTATCACCGTCACGGAAGCGAAGGGCTTTGGACGCCAGAAGGGCCATACGGAACTTTACCGTGGGGCAGAATACGTTGTTGATTTTCTCCCGAAGGTGAAAGTCGAAGTCGTGCTGGCAGACGAGAACGCGGAGGCCGTAATCGAGGCCATTCGAAACGCCGCCCAGACCGGGCGTATTGGCGATGGAAAGATTTTCGTTTCCAATATCGAAGAGGTCATCCGAATCCGCACCGGTGAGACGGGCATCGACGCCATCTAATCCGCCTGGCCGTTCGGTCCGGGCTACTACCTCGTCATCTCTAGAGAGGGACTTTCAAAACATGACGACTGCAAATGATATCCTCAAGCAAATCAAGGATAACGACGTCAAGTTCGTGGATTTGCGCTTCACAGACCCCAAGGGCAAGCTGCAGCACGTAACGATGGACGTATCCTGTGTTGACGAGGACATGTTCGCCGACGGCGTAATGTTCGACGGCTCGTCGATCGGCGGCTGGAAGGCGATCAACGAGTCTGACATGGTGCTGATGCCGGATCCGGCAACCGTGCACATGGACCCTTTCTTCGCGCAGTCGACGATGGTCATCGTCTGCGACATTCTCGATCCGGTCTCCGGTGAAGCCTACAACCGCGACCCGCGCGGCATCGCCAAGAAGGCAGAGGCCTATCTCAAGGCGTCCGGCATCGGCGATACTGTGTTCGTTGGCCCTGAACCGGAATTCTTCGTCTTCGACGACGTGAAATACAAGGCTGACCCGTACAATACAGGCTTCAAGCTCGATTCCTCCGAACTGCCCTCGAATGACGACACCGATTACGAGACCGGCAACCTTGGCCACCGTCCGCGCGTCAAGGGCGGCTATTTCCCGGTTCCGCCGGTTGACAGCTGCCAGGACATGCGCTCGGAAATGCTGACCGTGATGGCCGAAATGGGTGTCACCGTCGAAAAGCAGCACCACGAAGTGGCCGCCGCCCAGCACGAGCTCGGCGTCAAGTTCGACACGCTGGTGCGCAACGCCGACAAGATCCAGATCTACAAGTACGTCGTGCATCAGGTCGCCAATGCCTATGGCAAGACGGCAACCTTCATGCCGAAGCCGATCTTCGGCGACAACGGCTCGGGCATGCATGTGCATCAGTCGATCTGGAAGGACGGCAAGCCGGCCTTCGCCGGCGACGAATATGCCGGCCTGTCGGAAACCTGCCTCTTTTACATCGGCGGCATCATCAAGCACGCCAAGGCGATCAACGCCTTCACCAACCCGACGACAAACTCCTACAAGCGTTTGGTGCCGGGTTATGAAGCGCCGGTATTGCTCGCCTATTCGGCCCGCAACCGCTCGGCCTCGTGCCGGATTCCGTTCGGTACCGGTCCGAAATCGAAGCGCGTCGAAGTTCGCTTCCCCGACCCGCTGGCAAACCCCTATCTCGGCTTTGCCGCCATGCTGATGGCCGGTCTCGACGGCATCAAGAACAAGATCCATCCGGGCAAGGCCATGGACAAGGATCTCTACGACCTGCCACCGAAGGAACTGAAGAAGATCCCGACTGTCTGCGGCTCGTTGCGCGAAGCGCTGGAAAACCTTGACAAGGACCGCAAGTTCCTCACTGCCGGCGGCGTCTTCGACGACGACCAGATCGATGCCTATATCGAACTGAAGATGGTCGAAGTCATGCGTTTCGAAATGACCCCGCATCCGGTCGAATTCGACATGTACTACTCGGCCTGAAAGCCGGTTCCGGCCCCCCGTGAGAGCGGGTCCGGCTCAAACAGAAGGCCGGTCTCGCGAGAGGCCGGCCTTTTCAATTCCTGTAGTTTGAACAGGGCTATTGTTTTTTCAGGCGCTGCTTCAGGAGGTTGAGATACTCCTCGTTCCCGTCCGGCTGCTGGGTTTCAGCTTCCGGTGCCTTGCATGCCGGCTTGTAGTCGAGCGCCATGCCCGTCTTGACGCAGAGGCCAACCTGCCAGCCGGGCGGCAAGGCGGTCAGATCGACATCTTTCCATTTCGGATGTCCCGTCGCTTGCAGCTTGTCGAGATTGTTGAGAATAAGGCTAGAAAACTCCGACACCGCCTTGCAACTTTCGCGCTGATAGGCGTTTCGCTTGACGTCATAGTCATAGGTCATCATCACAGCCTTGACGGCGATCAGATCGACCGGCTGCTTCTGGAAGGCATAGGTCCCGGCATCGATGCGGGAGGCGGTATAAGTTGCGAGCAGCGGCGCCTCGGTGATCGGCAAAAGATGGAACTTGGCGCCGTCGATCGGATTGTTCTTGAACAGCGCAGCAGGAGCACCCGCGACATAGAAGAAGGCGTCGATCTCGCCAGCCAGCAGTTTCGGCAGAGCCGCATCCGGATTGAGCGGTACACGTTCACCGGTCTTCACCTGCAAAATGTCGAGAATGAGCGAGGACGTGAGGAAAGTGCCACTATCCTTGACGCCGACGGCGACCTTCTTGCCGTCCAAGTCCTTCATATCCTTGATATCGACCCGCGCGAGAACGTGGATTTCCTCGTTGTAGAGCGGGAACATGATGCGCACGCCGCGCGCCGCCTGTTGGACTTCGGGATCGTTTGCCTCGAAGGTTTTCAAGTATTCGAGCACGTCGCTCTGGACGATGCCGAACTGGGTGTTCTTGCGATTTCTGACGCCGACAAAGTTTTCCAGCGAACCGGCGGATTGCTGGACGTTCAGCGTCAGCCCACAACTCTTGCCGAGTGCTGCAACATCGCGCCCGATCTGGATATAGGTGCCCTGTGGGCCGCCGGTCATGATGTTCTTTTCAAACTCGGCCGCCGACGCCGGATTGAATGAAAAAGCCGCAACTATCGCGGCGGCAACAGAGGCCAGTCGAAACACCTTTTTTCCTCTCCCGAAAACCGCTTGCCTTTGGCAAGCGGTGCATATGTCAACAATCGCTTTTGAAAGCACGCACAAGGTTGCGCATCAGGACAAGCGGCACCTTGTCAAAGACGCTTTCCAAAGCATCCGTCACACAGGCGCCAGCGATCAGCTTGTCCTTCAGCTGCCGCGTCTTTTCCTCGTCCAGAAGGCCAAGGCCGCGGGTCGCACCGATGACGTTCTCGACCAGCAGGCTGTCACGTGGCGTCAAAGCGGCGGCGGATTTGGCCTCGACCGTACTCGGCATATCGGTGGCCAATGGTGTATCTGCGGGTTTTCCGGTTGAATCCTTGGCAACAGCTGCGGCGGCGGCTTGATCGGCAAGCTGCTTTTCCAACGCCGCCACTTTTCTGCGCTCCTCGCCGAGGCTTTGCTCCAATGTCTCAATCTGGACATCACGCGCCAGATCAAGCGCGGACTTGAAGGTGGGCGGCGTCTTTTCCACTTCCGCCTGCTTTTGCTCCAGCGCCTTGCGTGCAGCGACAGCGTCGGCCACGGCCCGTTCCACAGCCGAGCGCAGGCTGGTTATCTGCTTGTTCAAGGCCAGCTTGTCGGCGGCAAGACTTTCGGCCTGTTTTTTTGCCCCGTCGGCCTCTGATTTCACGGCGCTCAACTCGGCATTGATTTTGGCGATCGTCGCGGTGAAATCGTCGGCGGCAGACGTCGCCGCCGCCTTTTCCGTCGAAAGCAGTTTTTCGAGCGTGGAAATATCCGCATCGCGCTTGTCAAGCAGCCGATTGAGCTTCGGCACTTCGTTGAGTTTCAGGTCTGCATATTCCTGCTCAAGCTCTCCGGCCCAGTTGCCGGAATTCTTGCGGAATTCGGCCAGATCGCCGGTGGCCTTGTCTCTCTCGGCGGTCACATTACCCAACTGGTCGGCCAGCGAACCTGCCTGTACCTTCAACTCGGCGATTTCCGTCTGCATGGCCTGGCGGGTGAACCAGAAATAGCTGCCGGCGGCGATGAGCACCACACACAAAATGGCCGGCAGCAGCAAGCCGGACGAACTGCCGCTGCGCGTCACCTGGCTGTTTCTGCCCCATTGATTGCTCATGCCCTATCCGCCACGGAAAACTCCCCTTCAAGTGAGGTACGACGAATTTCAGGGGGAGGCAAGCACAGCAGCCTGCACGCCTGTCGCCCCTCCTCGCCTACCACCGACCGGCAATGGGCTCTTGGACCTTACCTATTGATGTTTGTTGAAAAACCACCACATATTCCAGGGAAAGGAACCTATCATGATGAAACAAAGAGACGCAAAATTTCAGATTGGACAGGTTGTTCGCCACCGTGTGTTTCCGTTCCGCGGCGTTATCTTCGACGTTGACCCGGAATACGCTAACACCGAGGAATGGTGGAATGCGATTCCCGCTGAAGTCCGTCCGAGCAAGGATCAGCCGTTTTACCATCTGCTCGCAGAGAATGATGAAGCGGAATATGTGGCCTATGTTTCCGAACAGAACCTCGTTTCGGACGACAGCGGAAGGCCCATGCGCCATTCGCAGGTGAACACTTTCTTCGACCAGCAGGGTGTCGGCCAATATAAGCCGAAGGCTGTCGTTCAGCACTGACGGCAGCCAGCCTCGCTGGATTCGGCCTGAAACAAAAAAGCCCGGACGAAAGTCCGGGCCTTTTTTGTATCGCGTTGCGATCAGTTCTGCTTGGCCGCCTTTTGGGCTTCTTCGAGCTTCTTGCGAGCGTCTTCCGCCTTCTTCTGCATCTCTTCCTGCAGCAGGCGCTGGCGCTCCTGCAGCTTCGACTGCTCGATCGGCTCGCCGTCGAACACGCCGGTAAAGCCATTAAGCGAAATCTTGATCGGGTTCGGCGCGCGCTGGAAGTTGACCGAGGTGAACACGACTTCGCCGCCCTTTTTTAGGTTGGCGAGCACGGCGTCGCTCAGCGGAACTTCTGCGATGCACTTGTCCGGCATGCAGATGGCATAGTCGAGCTTGACACCCTTGCCACCATCGATCTGCATCTGGATGCCCGGCGGGATGAGGCGCGCGGAGGGAACCGAAACCTGCATCACCTTGCGTTCCACCTTGCCGCGAACGCTGATAAGGCCGACGGCGGTGATCAACTGTCCGTTGTTGGCCGACAGGAGGTTCTGCACGATGCAGACATCGTTGTCTTCCTGCTTGGTGCACACCTTGAACCAGCCCTGGGGCGGACGGCCGGCGGCCTGTTCCTGCGCGAAGGACGCGGCAGGCATCGCAGCAACGGCGACAGCGCCGGCAAACGCCGAAAGTGCGGCCTTTTTGGTGAAGTTCGACTTGAAGATCATAACGATATCCGTCTCCTGAATTCCGGTGTCTCTAGCGGTCTCGCGCCGCGCGTCATCTATGGTCAGCCGCCCGCTCTCCTGTTGGGCAAATAAGGCAATTGCATGACCCTCGTCTCCGGCAACACCTGTTACAGTGAGCGGGCACGGATATCCAGTCTTTCCTCGTTTTTTTTACGATCGGCCGTGGGGCGGCGCCAGGTTTTTTAAAGTATCTGGCGGTTGGAAATACCGGTCAACGTGCTAGTTTGCCGTGATTCATACAGTAGACGACAGCAGGAGGCGGGCTTGCGCGCATTGTTCTTAGGGTTGATTTCGCTCATTGCCGCGTTCGGCACAGGCGTCGCGGCAAAGGCAGAACCAGTCCACGGCATCGCCATGCACGGGCAGCCCGCCCTGCCCGCCGACTTCAAGAGTTTCCCCTATGTCAAACCAGACGTGAAAAAGGGCGGCCGTGTGGCCTATGGCGTCGTCGGCACGTTCGACAATCTCAATCCCTTCATCCTGAAGAGCATGCGCACCACTGCACGCGGCATGCTCGACCCGGAATACGGCAATCTCGTCTATGATTCGCTGATGCAGCGTTCCCGCGACGAAGCCTTTTCGCTTTACGGTCTGCTTGCCGAAACCGTCGAGTGGGACGACGATCGTAGCTTCATCCAGTTCAACCTGAATCCGAAAGCCAAATGGGCCGATGGTCAGCCAGTGACGCCAGAAGACGTCATCTTCACCTTCGAACTGTTTCGCGACAAGGGCCGCGTTCCGTTCAGCACGCGGCTGGCGAAGGTCGAAAAAATGGAAAAGGTCGGCGACCGCAGTGTCCGTTTCACTTTCAACGACGACGCCGACCGCGAATTTCCGTTGTTGATCGCCATGACGCCGATCCTGCCGAAGCACGCGACGGATGTGGCAACCTTCGACCAGACGTCGCTCAAATTTCCCCTCGGCTCCGGACCATACCGTGTGGCGGAGGTAAAGCCCGGCGAGCGGATCGTCTACAAACGCAATCCAGACTACTGGGCAAAGGATCTGCCCAGCAAGGTCGGCTTCGACAACTATGACGAAATTTCCGTCGAATATTTTCTCCAGGACAATTCGCTGTTCGAGGCATTCAAGAAGGGTGTAGTCGATATCTATCCGGAAGGTAGCCCGACCAAATGGACGCGCAGCTACAATTTCCCGGCGGTCCAGTCGGGCGACGTGATCAAGGATACGTTCACGCCGAAGACGCCATCCGGCATGCTCGGCTTCGTCTTCAACACCCGCCGGCCGATGTTCGAGAACATCAAGCTGCGTCAGGGGCTGGCCCTCGTCTTCGATTTCGAATGGGTCAACAAGAACCTGTTCGACAACGCCTATACCCGCACGCAGAGCTTCTGGCAGAACTCGACCCTGTCCTATCTCGGCGTCCCGGCGGATGATCGTGAACTCGGCCTGATGGGCGACATCCGCAACCGAATCAATCCGGCCATACTCGACGGGACTTACCGCCTGCCCGTCACCGATGCCTCCGGCCGCGATCGCAATGTGCTTCGAGAAGCCGTAACGCTGCTGCGCGAAGCCGGCTACAGCATCAAGGATGGCAAGATGATCAACGAGAAGGGCGAGCCGCTCGCCTTCGAGATCATGACCCAGAACGAGGGCCAGGAAAAACTGGCGCTTGCCTACCAGCGCTTCCTCGCAGCCCTCGGCATCACCGCGTCGGTCCGTACCGTCGACGATTCGTCGTACCAGCAGCGCAGCCAGTCTTTCGACTATGACGTGATCATCAAGTCGTTCCCGTCGACGCTTTCGCCCGGTATCGAGCAGGTCGGCCGCTGGTCTTCCGAATCACGCGACCGTCAAGGCAGCGAAAACTTCGCCGGTGCCGCAGATAAGGACGTCGACCGGTTAATCAGCAATATCCTCCAAGCCAAGACGACGGAGGATTTCGTCGCCGCCGTTCGGGCTCACGACCGGCTGCTGATCAACAATTCGTATCTCGTGCCACTGTACCATGTCGCCGCGCAATGGGTGGCTCGCCACAAGCGCATCGGCCGCCCGAGCGTGGTGCCGCTTTATGGCTATCAGCTGCCGGTCTGGTGGGACGAAACTGTGCAGTGATGCAGATTTGAGGCCGGTATACTTTTGGTAACGCATTGAAACCGGCAAAGTCCGCGACTATGTCGCAGGCCAATGGTTTGCAACAAGAGGGACTGGCACCATGGATCTTGTAAGTATCGACGTCGTCTCCGACGTCGTCTGCCCCTGGTGCTATCTCGGCAAGGCGCGGCTCGATCAGGCGATCGCCAATGTGGCCGACGATATTCATGTCACGGTGAACTGGCGTCCCTATCAGCTCAATCCCGACCTGCCGCCTGAAGGCGTCGATCACAAGGCGCATCTCGCTGCCAAGCTCGGCGGACAAGCGGCCGTCGATCGCGCGCATCAGATGCTGACGGGGCTTGGTCAGCAGGACGGCATCGCATTTAAGTTCGACGCGGTGAAAATCAGCCCGAACACGCTCGATGCGCACCGGCTGATCCGCTGGGCGCTGACCGAGGGTCCGGAGATGCAGAGCAAGGTTGCCTCGCTGCTGTTCAAGGCAAATTTCGAACAGGGCCGCAATGTCGGCGATCACGCTGTCCTGCTCGATATCGCCGGCGAAGCCGGCCTCGATCGCACCGTCATCGCCGCGCTGCTCGCTTCGGATGCCGACAAGGACGCCGTCGGCGAGGAAATCGAGATGGCGCGCGGCATGGGCGTGACCGGTGTGCCCTGTTTCATCATCGACAGCAGATATGCGGTGATGGGCGCACAATCCGTCGATGTCCTGACCGATGCGCTACGGGATATCGCCAAGATGAAGGACACGGCTCACATCAACTGATCGAGAGACGTTTTGACTGTTTGAAAGCCGCGCAAAACCTTGCGCGGCTTTTTTGCTTGGCGCTCAGGTGCCCTTCGCCAGACCCGCTAACTGCGTCATGACAACGGCTGCACCCGCCAGCCTCTTTTCCGGCGTCGGAAAGTCGCGCTGGAAGAAGATGCTGTGGTCAGGGCGGATCTTCGCCATGATGCCCTGCTTGGCGATATAGGCGACGAGCGCGCCGGGATTGGGGAATTCCCGGTTTCGGAACTGCACCACGACGCCCTTCGGCCCTGCATCGAGTTTTTCGACATTGGCCGTGCGGCAGAGCGACTTGATGTAGACGATCTTCAGTAGGTGCTGAACTTCAAGCGGCAGCGGGCCGAAGCGGTCGATCAGTTCCGCACCGAAGGTGTCAATCTCGGAAAGCTCGGTGATTTCGCCTAGACGGCGGTAGAGGCCAAGGCGCAGATGCAGGTCCGGCACGTAGTCGTCCGGGATCATCACCGGCGTTCCCACGGAAATCTGTGGCGACCAACCGCTGTCGGCAACCTCCTCGTCCCCCTTTAGTTCGGCAACGGCTTCCTCCAGCATCTGCTGGTAGAGCTCGAAGCCGACCTCCTTGATATGGCCCGATTGCTCGTCGCCCAAGAGATTGCCGGCGCCGCGGATATCGAGGTCGTGGCTTGCCAGCTGGAAGCCGGCGCCCAGCGTATCGAGCGACTGCAACACCTTGAGGCGGCGCTCGGCCGTGCCGGTCAGCGTCCGGTTGACCGGCAGCGTAAAGAGAGCAAAGGCACGCACCTTGGAGCGGCCGACGCGGCCTCTCAACTGATAGAGCTGCGCCAGGCCGAACATGTCGGCGCGATGCACGATCAGCGTGTTGGCGGTCGGCACGTCGAGACCGGATTCGACGATCGTGGTCGAGAGCAGCACATCGTAACTGCCTTCGTAGAAGGCGTTCATGACGTCCTCGAGCTCCGTCGCCGGCATCTGGCCGTGGGCGACGGCAACTTTCAACTCCGGCACGTCGGACTTGAGGAAATCATGGATTTCCGAGAGATCGGCAAGACGCGGGCAAACATAGAAGCTTTGGCCACCGCGATAATGTTCGCGCATCAGCGTCTCGCGGATGACCAGCGCATCGAAGGGCGAGATGAATGTGCGCACCGCCATGCGGTCGACCGGCGGCGTGGTGATCAGCGATAGCTCGCGCACGCCTGTCAGCGCCAGTTGCAGCGTGCGCGGGATTGGTGTTGCCGACAGCGTCAGAACATGCACGTCGGATTTCAGCTCTTTCAGCCGCTCCTTGTGCTTGACACCGAAATGCTGCTCCTCGTCGATGATCAAAAGGCCGAGATTGGCGAAGTTGATCGAGGCGCCCAAAAGTGCATGCGTGCCGACGACGATGTCCGTCTTGCCTTCGGCCACTTCCTTCTTGGTCAGCGCCAGTTCCTTCGAACCGACGAGGCGCGAGGCTTGGGCGATGCGCACCGGCAGGCCGCGGAAGCGCTCGTTGAAGGATTTGAAATGCTGGCGAGCAAGCAGCGTCGTCGGCACGACGACGGCCACCTGAACGCCGTTCATCGCGGCCACGAAGGCGGCGCGAAACGCGACTTCGGTCTTCCCGAAGCCAACGTCGCCGCAGACGAGACGGTCCATCGGCCGGCCGGCACCGAGATCCTCGCGCACCGCTTCGATCGAGTTCAGCTGGTCCTCGGTTTCGTCATAGGGGAAGCGGGCGGCAAATTCGTCGTAGAGCCCGTCCGGCGTGGTCAGCGCCGGCGCATGCCGCGTCAGCCGCTCGGCGGCGATGCGGATCAGACCGCCTGCCATGTCGAGCAGGCGTTTCTTGAGCTTCGCCTTGCGCGCCTGCCAGGCAACGCCACCGAGCTTGTCGAGGATCGCGTCAGAGCCTTCCGAGCCGTACCGAGACAAAAGCTCGATATTTTCGACCGGAAGGAACAGTTTCGCGTCGTCGGCATAGACAAGCTCGAGGCAGGCGTGCGGCGCGCCAGCGGCTTCAATGGTACGCAAACCAATGAAGCGGCCGATCCCGTGCTCGGCGTGGACGACGATGCTGCCTTCGTCAAGGCCGGCGACCTCGGCAATGAAATCGGCGCCGCGCTTGCGACGCTTTGAACGGCGCACCATCCGGTCGCCGAGAATATCCTGCTCGCCGATGACGACGAGATTGCCGATCTCGAACCCGCTCTCAAGGCTCAGAACGGCGGAGGCCGCCTCCCCCGGTTTCAGCGCTTTCAATTCCGAAAGCGCCTTCACGGGCTTGATGTTCGCAAGCCCGTGCTCGGCCAGCACCTGCAGCAGACGGTCGAGCGACCCTTCCGACCAGCCTGAAATCAGCACCTTGTCGCCTTTGGCGCGCCGATCGGCGATATACTTGACGGTCTGGTCGAACACGTTGCCCCGCTCGGCGTCGCTCGTCCCTTCGGTCGCATTCTTCGCCCATCGCACGCCCAGCCGCGCATCGACGGTCATAACCTGCCGCGCCTCGCCTTCATGCTCGCTGAATGGCGAGAGGCGAACGGCGTTGCGCGAGATCAGTGCAGCATTGAAGTCTTCAGCACCGAGGTAGAGCAACTCCGGCGGCACCGGCTTGTAGGGTGTGCCCTGCGATATCTGAACCTTTCCCGGCGCAGCGGAGGATTGGCGGGCCTCGTAATAGTCCTTGACCAGCTTGACGCGCTCGGCGGCGGCTTCGCGAGCGACGTGATCGGTGACGATATGAAATCCGGCAAGATAGTCGAACACGGTATCGAGCCGGTCGTAGAACAGCGGCAGCCAATGCTCCATGCCGGCATAGCGCCGACCTTCGGAAACCGCCTGATAGAGCGCATCATCGCGGGTCGCCGCACCGAACATCGACAGGTATTGCTTGCGAAAATGGCTGATCGTCTCGGGCGTCAGCGACACCTCGCTCATCGGGCTGAGATCGAGCGACCGGGCCTGGCCGGTGGTGCGCTGGCTGGCGGGATCGAATGAACGGATCGATTCGAGCGTGTCGCCGAAGAAATCAAGGCGCACCGGTTCGTCGCTGCCGGGAACGAAGACATCAAGGATGCCGCCGCGTACCGCATATTCACCGACCTCGCGAACAGTGGCGACGCGCTCGAAGCCGCTGCGTCCCAGCCGCGCGGCCACATCGTCCATCCGGATCGTGTTGCCGGGCCGGGCCGAAAAGGCGAGGCTCTCGATGACCTCCTGCGGCGCCATCTTCTGACACGCCGCATTGACGGTGACGAGGACGATGGCCGGATGCGGCTTCTTCGCATGCGCGATCAGGCCGCTCAGCGTCGCCAGACGCCGGGCCGAGGTATCGGCGCTGGGCGATACGCGGTCGTAGGGCAGGCAGTCCCATCCGGGCAATGTCAGCACGGGAATGTCCGGCGCGGCAAAGCCGAGCATCTGCTCGAAGTCGGCAATGCGCTGGCCGTCCGACAGGATGTAGGCGACCGGTCCATTGGCGCGGGCAAGCTCGGCAAGGATCAGCGGCTCGACACCGGCCGGCACCGGGCCGATGGTCAGTTCGCGGGTCGCGCGCGCAACTTTATTGGGGTCAAATCCGGCAATCATCGATCGTTTTTATTCCCGTTGGCAGGAAGCTTGTCGAAGTCCGGACGATAGGAAGCAATGCGTTCAAACAACGGGGTCCGGTAGTGTTGCGGCACCGGCCTCTCGCCGATGATCCACTTGACGAGATCGTTGTCCTCTTCCGCCATGATGGTTTCGAGCTCGTCAAGATCCGTATCCGCGAGAGCCTCAAGTTCATTGTCGGCGAACTGACCGAAAACGAGATCCATTTCCCTGATGCCCCGATGCCAGGCACGAAAAAGGATGCGTCTGCGGCGCGGATCAAGATCGGCGCTCGTACGTGTGATGCCCGTCATGAGAAGTCCTTCCTGCCGCCGCGTCGTTGGAAGCCGCGTGTTGCCAGGGCTCTATAAACGCTGAAAAGACGATTGTCAGCCTTGCCAAAGACCTAATCCTCGTTTCAGTCTGGCATGCATGCGCCCGGCCCTTCTCGATCCCCTGTTCGCTCCCCTGAATTCGCTTCCCGGCATCGGCCCGAAAGCGGGCGAGCTTTATGCGCGGCTGCTCGGACGCGAAAGTATCGACGACTGCCGGGTGATAGACCTCGTCTTTCATGCGCCGCATTCGCTGATCGACCGGCGGCACCAGCCTGGCATCGCACGGGCGCCGCAGGGCGCCATCGTCACGATCACCGGCCGGGTCGACCGCCACCAGCCAGCGCCGCCCAGAACCAGCCAGCCCTACCGCATATTCCTGCACGACGACACCGGCGAACTGGCGCTGACCTTCTTCCGGGTCAAGGGAAACTGGCTGGAGAAGGCGCTGCCGGTCGACGAGACCGTAACCGTCAGCGGCAAAATCGACTGGTTCAACGGCCGCCCCTCGATGGTGCATCCGGATTACATGGTGCGAGCGGCGGAAGCGGAAAACCTGCCGCTGGTCGAGCCGATCTATCCGCTGACCGCGGGCCTTTCGGCCCGTATGCTGCGCAAGTCGATCGAGGCGGCCCTTCCGCGTATCCCCGATTTTCCGGAGTGGATCGATGGCGCTCTCCCGGAGAAGCAAAGCTTTGCATCCGCCCGCGACTGCTTTCTCGCCCTTCACGAACCGCGCGACCAAACCGATCTCGACCCGCAGGCGCCCGCCCGCCGCCGGCTTGCCTATGACGAGTTTCTGGCCGGGCAGTTATCCCTGTCGCTCGTCCGCCAAAGGTTGCGCAAGGTCGCGGGTACGCCGGTGCATGCCACGGGGAAACTGAGCAATCCAGTGCGCGACGCCCTGCCCTTTTCGCTGACCGTGAGCCAGGCGACGGCGATCGGTGAGGTCTTGAAGGACATGGCGGGAACGGAGCGGATGCTGCGTCTGCTGCAGGGCGATGTCGGCTCGGGAAAGACCGCGGTGGCGCTTATGTCGATGCTGGCGGCCGTCGAGGCCGGTGGCCAAGCGGTGCTGATGGCACCAACGGAAATCCTTGCCCGGCAACATTTCGCCACGCTCTCGAAAATGGCCGCGCCGGCCGGCGTCACCATCGATGTCCTGACCGGCCGCACCAAGGGGCGTGAGCGCGATGCCATCCTGGAGCGCATCGCCTCGGGCGAAACGCAGCTTGTCATCGGCACGCACGCATTGTTTCAAGAAACGGTCATTTACAAAAACCTGCTGCTCGCGGTCGTCGACGAGCAGCATCGCTTCGGCGTCCACCAACGGCTGCGGCTGACGGCCAAAGGGATTTCGCCGCATATGCTGGTCATGACCGCGACGCCGATCCCACGCACGCTGGTGCTGGCCGCTTTCGGCGACATGGATGTTTCCAAGCTCACGGAGAAGCCGGCGGGTCGCAAGCCGATCCAGACCGTCACCGTCTCGATGGAGCGAACGGGAGAAATCGTCTCGCGACTGCACAAGGCTCTCGGCGAAGGCAAGAGGGCTTATTGGATCTGCCCGCTGGTCGAGGAATCGGACGCCTCCGACCTGATGTCTGTCGACGAGCGCTTCCAGACGCTGAAAAGCCATTTTGGGTCCCAGGTCGGCCTTGTGCATGGCCGCATGAACGGCGCGGAAAAGGACGCGATCATGCTTGCCTTCAAGAATGGCGAGATCCAGCTTCTGGTGGCGACGACCGTCGTCGAAGTCGGGGTCGACGTACCCGATGCGACGATTATGGTGATCGAGCATGCCGAGCGCTTCGGGCTGGCGCAGTTGCACCAGTTGCGCGGTCGCGTCGGACGTGGTGACGAAGCCTCGACCTGCATCCTGCTCTACAAGGCCCCCTTGAGCGAAAACGGCCGGGCGCGGCTGTCGATCCTGCGGGAAACCGAAGACGGCTTTCTGATTGCCGAGGAAGATTTGAAACTACGGGGCGAAGGCGAATTGCTTGGGACGCGTCAATCCGGCACGCCCGGCTTTCGCATTGCCAGCCTCGAGGCGCATGGCGATCTGCTGGAAATCGCCCGCAAGGATGCCGCCTATATCATCGAACGCGACCCGGAACTCACATCGGAACGTGGTGCCGCGTTGCGCACGCTGCTCTATCTCTACCGGCGTGACGAGGCGATCCGCTTTCTCAGAGCCGGCTGAAGAACTTTCCGCGTTTGGTCGCCACCGGCATGGCCTCTCCCGGCGCCGGGACTATCTTTGGCAAGTAGTCGGGCGCCACCAGTCCTCCGGAGAGCAAAAGTTTGGCGGCATCTTCGGGACTCATGTCGAGCGGGACGATCTTTTCGCGGGGCACGAAAATCAGAAATCCGGCCGTCGGCACGGGGGTCGGAGGGAGAAACACGGTCACCATATCGAGACCGCGCTCCCTGAACTTGACGGCGATTTCGCCCTTGGCATCCGTCGCGATGAACACCAGCGACCAGAGACCGGGGCTTGGATATTCGATCAGACCCGCTTTCTTGAAGGAATTCGACTGGTCCTGCAGCACCGTCTGGAATATCTGCTTCAAACCCTTGTAGATCGAGCGCACCAGCGGTGTGCGAACCAGAAGCGACTCGCCGACGCCGACGATACTGCGACCGATCAGGTTGGCGGTGAAGAAACCGACCAGCGTGATCAGCAGCAAGGCCGTCAGCAAGCCGAAACCGGGAACCGGATAGGGCAGGAAATTGTCCGGATTGTAGTCGAACGGCAGATAGGGCTTCACCCAGCTGTCGGCCCAGAGAATGAAGGACCAGGTGATCCACACGGTAATAGCAAGCGGCGCACAGATGATCACCCCGGTCAGGAAATAGTTCCTCAACCGTGTCGCGAAAAATCCACGTGCCTGTTTGTCCGTCATACCGCTCCGTTTATCCGTCTACGCCGCCGTAAAATGCCGCGTTATATGTCACCATGCCGGAGGCCGGAGTCGAGGACAAGGGCTGCGCCAAAAATATTGCGGCGCACAAGCAGCGAATGTGATTTGCGGTCGTTTTGAAATCCGAACGTGCGATAAAGCACCACGACACACCCCGCCGCGGCCTGTCCCTGATGCGAGGACCAAGCCCAAACCATCCCGCCGAACCGTCCGAAAGTTCAATAGGTGAGAAGGCGACATGGCCCTCCACCGCGCCCTGAACCTCGGCGACCAGCGAAATGCTGAGCGCGCCAGCGTCGCGCAGGCGATCGACGATGAAATGCTCGTGCCGTCGCTGTACGGACGATCCTTGAAGGCTTCCCGCGTCAGGGAATGGATCGCTCCGACATCACCCGGATTTTCGGGCCGTAGCATCATTCCACAGTGACCGATTTGGCGAGGTTGCGCGGCTGATCGACGTCGGTGCCCATGAAGACCGCGGTGTGATAGGCAAGCAGCTGGATCGGCAGCGAGAAGATCATCGGAGCGATGACCTCGTCGACATTCGGCAGAACGATCGTGCTCATCGTCTCGAGCCTGGAGGCTGCCGCGCCCTTCTCGTCGGTGATGAAGATTATGCGGCCGCCACGGGCGGCGACCTCCTGCATGTTCGACACCGTTTTTTCGAAGAACCGGTCATAGGGCGCAATGACGATGACCGGCATGTTTTCATCTATCAGGGCGATCGGGCCATGCTTCAGCTCGCCGGCGGGGTAGCCCTCGGCGTGGATATAGGAGATTTCCTTGAGCTTGAGTGCGCCTTCCATGGCCAGCGGATAGCTTGTGCCGCGGCCGAGATAGAGCACGTCCTTGCATTTCGACAGCTCGCGCGACAGGCTCTCCATCGTCGGCTGAATGCTGTTCAGGACCTTGCCCATGATCCGCGGCATTTCGGCAAGGCAGCGTACGAGCACTTTTTCCTCGGCCTCCGACACCGTCCCGCGTGCCCGGCCGGCGCCGATCGCGAGCGCTGCCAGAACGGAAAGCTGGCAGGTGAAGGCCTTGGTCGACGCGACGCCGATTTCCGGCCCCGCCATGATCGGGAAGACCGCATCGGACTCTCGCGCGATCGTCGATTCCATGACGTTGACGACGGCGCCGATCTTCAGGCCATGTTCCTTGCAGTATCTCAACGACGCCAGCGTGTCGGCCGTCTCGCCCGACTGCGAGATGAACAAAGCGGCAGACTGCGGCGACAGCGGGATTTCGCGGTAGCGGAATTCCGAAGCGACATCGATTTCGACCGGCAGGCGAGCGTAACGCTCGAACCAGTATTTGCCGACGAGGCCGGCGAGATAGGCCGTGCCGCAGGCGGAAATGGCAAGGCTCGGAACCTTGGCGAAATCGATCGCCGAAGTCATCGGGTTCACCTTGTTCTCGATGAAGTCGATATAGTGGCCAAGCGCGTGCGAAATCACTTCCGGCTGTTCATAGATTTCCTTTTCCATGAAATGCCGGTGATTGCCTTTGTCGACCATGTAGGCCGCGGCAACCGAGACCTGGCGCGGGCGCGCGACCTGCTTGCCGTCATGGTCGAGGATCTCGATGCCATCGGCCGTGAGAACCGCCCAGTCGCCATCGATGAGATAGGTGATCTCATTCGTGAACGGCGACAGCGCGATCGCGTCGGAACCGAGGAACATTTCCCCCTTGCCGAAACCGACAGCCAGCGGCGGACCGCTGCGCGCGGCCATGATCGTGTCCGGCGCATCCTGGAAGATGACGGCGAGCGCATAGGCGCCGGTGACCCGGCGCAGCATGGTCTGCATTGCCTGCTTCTGGCTCATCCCGTCACGGATCAGCTTGGCAAGCAGTTGCGCCACGACTTCCGTGTCGGTCTGCGTATTGAAGGTCGCGCCGGCATGGGCAAGCTCGTCCTTCAACTCGGAGAAATTCTCGATGATGCCGTTGTGGACGACGGCGACGCCATCGGTGAAATGCGGATGGGCATTGCTTTCGGTCGGCGCGCCGTGCGTCGCCCAGCGCGTGTGCGCAATGCCGGTCTTGCCGGCCAGCGGCTCGGCGCGCAGCTTCGTTTCGAGGTTGACCAGCTTGCCTTCGGCTCGGCGGCGATCGAGAACGCCGTCATGGATCGTTGCGACCCCGGCGGAATCATAGCCGCGATATTCGAGCCGCTTCAGGGCATCGACGAGGCGCTCGGAGACGGGCTGATTTCCAACGATACCGACGATGCCGCACATATCTGTTCTTCTCCGCATTTTTTTCGTGAGACAGGCGCGTTGTATACGCCAGCCAAAATCCATTTTCAGATGTCGCCTTGGTACCGAATTTAGCGAAATGCACAATCGGCCCGAACTCACTTTCGATTTCAGGTTTTAACCGTGGCTCGGCAACCTGTCATTTCTTTCTGGCAGCCTTTTCGGCCTGATAACGCTCGCGCAGGATTTTCGCCCGCCCCGGCTTGATCTCCTGACGCGCGCGCCCGAAAGCAACCGCATCGGCCGGGACATCCTCCGTCACCACACTGCCGGATGCGACCAGCGCGCCGTCGCCGACCGACACCGGTGCAACGAGAGAGGAATTCGAACCTATAAAGACGTTCGCGCCGATGCGGGTGACGTGCTTGTTGACGCCATCATAATTGCAGGTGATCGTGCCCGCGCCGATATTGGTCTTCTCGCCAACGAAGGCGTCGCCGATATAGGTCAGGTGGTTGACCTTGGCGCCGGCGCCGATCTCTGCCTTCTTCACCTCGCAGAAATTGCCAACCTTGGAATCGCGCCCAAGATTGGCGCCAGGACGCAACCGCGCATAAGGACCAACCGTTGCGCCGGCGCTGACATGGGCGCCTTCCAGATGGGAGAAGGCGTGAATGACGGCACCGCTTTCGACGGTGACGCCGGGGCCGAAGACGACGTTCGGTTCGATCGTCACGTCCTGGCCGATCTCAGTGTCGAAGGCGAGGAACACGGTTTCGGGCGCGATCATCGAGACCCCGGAGACCATCAATTCGTGGCGGCGGCGTTTCTGCCAGACCGCCTCGATCAAGGCCAATTCCGCGCGGTTGTTGCAGCCCATCAGTTCCGCTTCGGGCGCCTCTACGGCAATGGCCCTCCCCCCGCCGGCGCGAACGAGCTCGACGATGTCGGTAAGGTAGTACTCGCCCTTGACGTTGGTATTGCCGATCTTGCCAAGCAGTTCCAACGCCTTGTCGCCATTGATCGCCATCAGACCGCCATTGCAATAGGTGATGCGCTTTTCCTCTTCGGACGCATCCTTCTGCTCGCGAATGGCCTGCAGCTCGCCGTTCTCGACGATCAACCTGCCGTAGCCGGTCGGGTCGGCCGTCTGGAAGCCGATGACGACGACGTCACTGCCCTCAGCCAGCGCCTGTCGGGCGGCCATCAGCGGTGCTGCCGTGATCAGCGGTGTGTCGCCGAAGACGACCAGGATGTCGTCATATCCCTTGGCGATCGCCTCCTTGGCCGCCAGAACGGCGTGCCCGGTCCCCAGGCGTTCGGTTTGCAGGAAGGCCGAAATCTCGATATCACTGCGGTTCGCAGCCGACGTGACAGAGTCCGCATCCCGCCCGACCACCAGCGCAACCGACGAAATGCCGGCATCGACAAGCGATTCGACCACATGCGCGATCATTGGCCGGCCGCCGACCGGGTGCAGCACCTTGGACATGGACGATTTCATCCGGGTGCTTTCGCCCGCTGCCAAAATCACCGCCAGGCATGTTCGTGTCATCCCAAATTCTCCCGCTTTCATGGCTTCCCGTTTCGCAGCCGGCACGATTCTGCCCGTTACATAGCAGGAAGATATTGCAAGGAACATAATCCGGGCCGCTACGGTACTGTTAACCGGGATAAAACCCGATGGTGTCATAAGTGCACGACGATCGTGTTTGACGGCTAGATTGCCGGGAATGATACCAACGATGCAGGCTTCATCCGACACAACATTCTCCAGCAAGCGACACGGACTTCGCGCGACACTTGCCCGCCAGCCGCTGATCGTGTTGGCACTGACGGTCACCTGCTTGCCGTTGGCCCTGATCGGAACCCTCGTCATGCCGATCGGCCCGATGTACTGGGACCACTATATCTATCTCGATGCGGCAAACCGGATTTTCGATGGACAGATCCCCTCCATCGACTTCTTTGCCCCGGTCGGCGGGCTCGGCTATTATCTCTTTGCCGGGTGGCTTTACCTGTTTCCAAACGGTCACGCGCTTCTACTATCCAGCTGGTCTATGATGACGGTGACCGTGCCGTTGATGGCGCTGGTTGTCCGGGACGTGCAGAAGCAATCGCCTGCCATCGGCTACGCGTTGCTTCTCCCCTTCCTGTTCTTTTCGCTGCTGCCCTTCAACACAGGGGAATTCTACCCCTATCCCGGTTCGGACGGCTTCGGCATCTATAACCGCCAGATTTGCCAGCTGCTCTATCCGCTCGCGGCGGCTCTGATCTTCGTGCGCGGGTGGCGAATACTGGCAGCGGTCACGGCGCTTGCGATGCTCGCGCTTCTCT
Source organism: Pararhizobium sp. LjRoot235 (assembly GCF_964254145.1). Lineage (NCBI taxonomy): Bacteria > Pseudomonadati > Pseudomonadota > Alphaproteobacteria > Hyphomicrobiales > Rhizobiaceae > Pararhizobium > Pararhizobium sp. LjRoot235. Next base: position 2,547,305 of record NZ_CAXUSP020000001.1, read on the forward strand.
TCACCAAGGTGACCGGCGTTGCGGCGGGCACTCTTCTTTGCCTGATGGCGTTTTTCGCCGGGCGCTTGCCGTTGCGCGCCGCACTTATGGCCGCAGTGGTATTTTTCGTGACGATCGGTCTTTTTGAAATCATCACCGGCGCCGTTTCCGCCTATGCGGCTGACATCATGTCTCTGCTCCTTATTAATGACGCCAGCCTCTTGCCGCGTCTGCTGCAGGCGGCGTCGATCAATTTCGGCGTGATCCTCAGCTGCGGCATCCTCGCTTTCGTTTTATTTTTCAACGAATTCGCGGCCTTCCTTGAGAAGATACGGATCTTTGCGGCAAAACCAGGCTTCGCGTCGCTCGGGGCCGTTGCCAACCAGTCATTTTTCTGGCTGACGAGTTTCGTTGCCGCCGGTCTTCTCTTCGAAAGCCAGAATACCGGCAGCCAGGCTTTCATTTTTCTCTGGCCACTGTTGCTCGCGATTCTGCTGGAGAGCTACCGGCGCAGGGGTCCCTCAGTCGCGTTTGCAATGATCGCGGTCGCCGCATTGGGTGCAGCATTGCCGCCAGCGGTCGCCATCGCCCAGAAGGCGGCTCGCACCTGGATCGGCGCCGTCAACACTGTGCCGATCGAAAACCGGAACCTGAAAGGAATCGGCGCCGTCAGTGTGCGCGACATCCTCGATCGGCGGGCGGAACGCCTGCGGGCGAACTATGCCGATTATCGCACAACCTACGAAGCACTGGCCGCCGCCAACGAACTGCCCTCTTTCCTGCTCTACAGCGACCTGGATTTCCAGGTGCTCTGGCTCCAAGCCGCCGATAGAGCCGTCTCGGCGGTCGCCGACTACGAGGCCGCCAACAAGGTCCGGTTCGAGACAATCATGACGATCGATTTCACCAATCCCTTCCCCTGGCTGATGGACCGCCACGCGCCCAAACACATCGCCATCGGCGCCGATCCCTATCGCGCCGTACCGCCGCCGGATCAGCGCATGCGTGACGCCGTCGGCTCGGTCGATCTCGCCCTTTACCCGACCTGCCCGCCGACCGCGGCGCGGCTGAAGCTTTTGAAACTCTACGAGCCGGCCCTTGCCGCCGGTCACCGCCGCATCACGCTGACACCCTGTTTCGACGCCTTCGTGCGCAACGGGCTTGCCGCGCGACCTTGATCCTTATCGCGGCAGCCGCAGCCGGCTCTCCGTCAGAAGCCCGCCCTCGTCGAGAATGGGATGGGCGACGGAAACGATATGCGCGTTGATACGCTTGAGGTCGCGCAGGATATCCAGATGCAGCGAACTCGTCTGCAGGCTATCGGCGCGACCGTCGCGCAGACGCTCCAGATGCCGCTCGGATGAGCGTTTCTCCATATGGCGGACATCGACCTTCACCTCCATCAAATGGCGCGCGAGATCGGCATCGCGGGTGACGAAGATGGTCTGGGCAATACGCAGATTATCGATCGTCAGGTTGAAGAGCGTCGTCAGTTCTTGATACCCCTCCTCCGAAAACTTCAGCCCGTTGTCGATCTTCTTCTTCACCTGCACGGTCAGGCCTTTCTCGACGATATCGCCCATATGCTCAAGGTTGATCGCATAGTCGATAATGACGATGGAACGCCGGCCATGCTCGTCGCTCAAGCCGCCGCGTCCAAGCCGGGAGAGGTAGAGTTTGACCTCCTGTTGCAGCATGTCCACCTGCTTCTCGAGGTTCCCAACATCCTTAAGTTCTTTGAGGTCATTGTGATTAAAGGCGTTCATGGTCGCGATCAGCATGGCCTCTATCAGGTCGCCGACGCGCAACACCTCGCGGGTAGCCCCCGAGAGCGCGATAACCGGCGTCGTGAGCGCGCGGTCATCGAGGTAGAGCGGTCCCGTCTCCGCTTTTGGCTCGTCCGGAATGAGCCGGAGCATGGTGCCCGATAACAGCGACGAGAACGGCCAGGCGGCAATGGCGAGCGCGATGTTGAAAAGCAGGTGGATATCGACCGGCAGTTTTGCCGGAGAAAGAGAAAGCGTCTGAAGGAAGTCCGCGGCGGGGGCGGCAAGCGGCAATGCTATGGCGCAGCCGATGGCGCGAACGGCCAGATTGCCGGCCGTTACACGACGGGCGGATGCCGAGGCGGACAACGTGGCGATGAAGGGCGGGATTGCGCCGCCGAGATTCGCGCCAAGCACAAGTGCGATCGTCAAGCCCGAAGACAGAATGCCAGCGGACGAGAGCGACAGGATCAGGACTACCACTGCCAGGCTCGATGAGGAAATAAAAGCCAGAGCGGCGGCAAAAAGCAGCGCGACGGGCCAGGCCGTGTCGAGCATGGTGAGGAACGCGGCGAGTGCCGGCGATTGCCGCATTGGCTCAGTCGCAAGCCCGAGCAGATGCAACGACAACAGCATCAAACCGATGCCGACAAGTGCCGTTCCGGCTCCCTGCTTGGCGCTTGACCGCCCTGCCCGATACAGCATCACGCCTGCAAGAATAAGCAACGGCGAAAGCCAGTCGACGCCGGTTGCGACGATCCAGGCAGTCACCGCCGTGCCGACATTGGCGCCGAGCAGCACGATCTGGGCCATCCGTGCGCGCACCAGCCCCTTTTCGACGAAGGAAGCAATCATCAGCGCCGTCGCAGTCGAACTCTGCAGTGCGATCGTCGCCACGAAGCCGGCCAGAAACGAGCGCGCCTGCCCACTTGTACCCTGGGCCAGCCCCGTCCTGAGCCTGATACCGAAGGCCCGTGTCGCTCCCTCCTTGACCTGGGAAAGGCCAAAGAGCAGCAGCGCGACTGCTCCGAACAGATTGATCATGACGATGGTGGATTCCATATCGGTACTCCGGCTTTCCCGCCAAGTCTGCTCCGCGACAAGGCGAGTCGGCATACTCTGGTAGATCAATATTAGCAGTTTCAGGCACACGATCACGCGTTCAAAGGCGGATTGTGACAGATATTTTTCAATTGCCGGCTAATAATTCCGACATGAAGGAGCCTTTCAACGGCAGGCTGCGCGAAAGCCATGCGCCGGCCGGAAAGCGATCGATGCGCAGCCGCTAGCGCCGCCGTTGGCCCCACGCCATTTCTCGCTGACCGGAGTTCCGTTTTGCCGTTTTTTTTTGCTTGTTTCGACCCTTCAATTCCGCGCCGGATTGCTCTAAGGAACGAACCGGTAGCCGTCCGGCGGCCTGAATTGCGATGAGGTGTGCAGTCCCATGCTTGAAATCCTGAGAAGAGGCGCCCAGACTTGGGTTGTCAAAGGGCTGATGGCCCTTCTTGTTGTGTCTTTCGGTGTCTGGGGTGTATCCACGTCGCTTGTCACCGGCACGTCCGATGCGGTGGTGTCGGTCGGGGACGTCAAGGTGTCTCCGAGCGATTTCCGCCTCGCCTATGAACGCCAGGTCGCCCAGCTTTCCCGGCAGTTCGGCACCCGGCTGAGCCGCGAGCAGGCCAAAGCATTCGGCGTCGAAGCGCAGGTCTATTCCCAGCTCGTGGCGGGCGCGACCCTCGACCAGCTGTCGAACGACATGAACCTCGGCCTATCGCAAGACCGGCTGGCGACGCTGATCAGCGAAGACCCGGCATTTCGCGGCGTCAACGGCCAGTTCGACCGCCTGACCTTCGCGAGCGTGCTGCGCAACGCCGGACTGCGCGAGAAAGATTACATCAACAATCGCAGCCAGGTTGCCGTGCGCTCGCAGATCGTCGAAGCGCTGTCCGACGGCTATACCCCGCCGAAGGTGCTGGGCGACGCGCTGCGCCAATACCGCAATCAGACACGCACGATCGACTATCTGCTGCTGTCGAATGCCAACATCGATCCGGTCAAGGCTCCATCCGACGAAGTCTTGAAGCCCTGGTTTGAAAGCCACAAGGCAGACTACCGCGCGCCGGAATTCCGCAAGATCAGCTATGTGAAACTGGAACCCTCCGACATCGCCGATCCTGCATCGGTGACCGAAGAAGAAATCCGCGCCGAATACGACAAACGCAAGGACAACTTCCGGACGCCGGAAACACGCACCGTCGAGCAGCTCTCCTTCCCGTCACGCGCAGAAGCTGACGCTGCGGCAGGCAAGCTTGTTGCGGGTACAAGTTTTGACGAACTGATCAAGGCCGCAGGCAAGACCGCCAGCGACGTCCTGCTCGGCGACTTCACCCGCGACCGCATGCCCGACGCCAAGCTCGGCGATGCCGCCTTTGCCGTCAAAGCGGACGGCCAGACCACACCGGTCATCGATGGCGCCTTCGGCCCGGTCATCCTGCGCGTGACCAACATCAAGCCGGAAAGCCTTCGTGGTTTCGACGACGTGAAGGAAGAGCTGCGCAAGGAACTGGCGCTGGCCAACGCCGCCAACGAGATCATGGCCATTCATGACAAGTTCGACGATGCCCGCGTTTCCGGCGCGTCCATGCAGGAGGCGGCCAGCCAGACCAACCTCAAGCTTGTCGTCCTCAACGCCGTCGATGCACGCGGCAATGATGCCGAAGGCGAGGAAATTGCCGGCATTCCCGAAGCGAAGACCCTGCTGAACGAAGCTTTCAAGGCGGACGTCGGGGCGGAAACCCTGCCGGTCAATCTCGGCCGCGACGGTTATGTCTGGTTCGACGTGGAAGAGATCACGCCCGCGCGTGACCGGACGCTCGACGAAGCTCGCGAAAAGGTCGTCGCCGACTGGACGGCGGAACAGCAGCGCAATGCTCTGGCCGCCAAGGCAACTGAACTAAAGAGCCGCGTCGAGAAGGGCGAGACGCTGGCGGCGATTGCCGCCGAGCTTGGCATCGCTGTCGAAAGCAAATCGGGACTGCGTCGTTCCACAGAGGATGCGGCCTTGAGCCCCGCGGCCGTCACTGCCGCCTTCGGCGGCGCAAGCGGTCTCGTTGCCAATGCCGCCGGCATCGGTGGCGAGGGCCAGATCCTGCTCAAGGTCACGGAAGTGGACGACAGCAATCCCGGCGACGCACTCGACAACGACGACCGGCAGATCAACGCCATCGCCCAGGCCAGCGGCGACGACATCCTCGATCAGATGGTCAGCGAGCTTCAGAAGGGTTACGGTGTGACGATCAATCAGCAGCTCGCAGACCTCGCCCTGGCGCAGCAGCGGTAAAACAAAGGAATACCTGCATGCCGGATTTGAAGCCTTTTGTCGCCAAGGCCGCAGCGGGAGAAGCGCTCAACCGCGAGGAAGCACGCGCTGCATTCGAGATCATCATGTCGGGCGAAGCTACGCCTTCGCAGATCGGCGGTTTCCTGATGGCGCTGCGCGTGCGTGGCGAGACGGTGGACGAGATCGTCGGCGCGGTTGGCGCCATGCGGGCACGCATGCTGACTGTAGAGGCCCCGGCCGACGCCATCGATATCGTTGGAACCGGCGGTGACGGTGCCGGGACCTACAATATCTCGACACTGGCGGCCCTGATCGTTGCCGGTGCAGGTGTGCCCGTCGCCAAACATGGCAACCGCGCCCTGAGCTCGAAGTCCGGCACGGCGGACGCGCTGTCGTGCCTCGGTGTCAAACTCGATATCGGCCCCGAGGCCATTTCGCGCTGCATCTCGGAAGCCGGCCTCGGCTTCATGTTCGCACAACAGCATCATTCGGCCATGCGCCATGTCGGCCCTACCCGCGTCGAACTCGGAACGCGGACCATCTTCAATCTGCTTGGGCCCCTGTCGAATCCGGCAGGCGTTACACAGCAGCTTGTTGGCGTCTTTGCGCCACAATGGCTTATTCCGGTCGCCGAAGTGCTTCGCGATCTCGGTTCGAAAAGCGTCTGGGTCGTGCATGGCGAGGGCCTCGACGAAATCACCACGACTGGCGTGACGCAGGTCGCAGCGCTTGAAAACGGTGCTGTCCGCACCTTCGAATTGACGCCTAGTGACTTCGGGCTGGAGACAGTTCTGCTTGCCGATCTCAAGGGCGGCGACGGTGCACATAATGCCGCGGCGCTCAAGGGCGTGCTTGAGGGCGATGCCACGCCTTACCGGGATATTTCGCTTGCCAATGCAGCGGCCTCGCTGGTGATTGCGGGACGCGCGTCGGATCTCGGCGAAGGCATGGCGCTCGCCCGCCAATCACTGACAAGCGGCGCGGCTAAGGCTACGCTGGAACGGCTTATCCGCGTTTCGAACGCGGCGTAAGGAGAAATTCGATGGCCGACATTCTGCAGAAGATCGAGATCTACAAGCGCCAGGAAATCGCTGCGGCTAAAGCCGCCGTCGCCCTTGCCGATCTGAAGGCGATAGCTGCGGATCAGGAAGCGCCGCGGGGTTTCTTCAAGGCCCTCACCGCAAAGCGTGCCCAGGGCTGCTTCGGGCTGATCGCCGAGATCAAGAAGGCAAGCCCCTCCAAAGGCCTCATCCGTGCGGATTTCGACCCGCCCGCTCTTGCGAAGGCCTACGAGGCTGGCGGCGCCGCCTGCCTTTCCGTGCTGACCGACAGTCCCAGCTTCCAGGGCGCGCCAGCGTTTCTGACGTCCGCGCGAAACACCTGTTTGCTTCCGGCGTTGCGCAAAGACTTCATGTTCGACACCTATCAGGTTCATGAAGCCCGCGCCTGGGGTGCCGACTGCATCCTCATCATCATGGCATCGCTCAACGACAGCGATGCACAGAGGCTTGAGGACGAGGCGTTTTCGCTCGGCATGGACGTGCTTGTCGAGGTCCACGACGAAGAGGAACTCGAGCGTGCGTTGAAACTCAGCTCACCGCTCGTCGGCATCAACAATCGCAACCTGAAAACCTTCGAGGTCGATATCGCCCTCTCCGAGAAGCTGGCACCGCTGGTTCCCGCCGACCGGCTGCTGGTCGGTGAAAGTGGCATCTTCACGCATGAGGACTGCACCCGGCTGGCAAAAAGCGGCATCTCCACCTTCCTCGTCGGCGAGAGCCTGATGCGCAAGGACGATGTCGCGGCCGCGACGCGTGCCCTTCTCACCGGTTCTGCCGGCACCCTGGCCGCCGAGTGATGCCGAAGCCCTCCCTTACCCATATCGGTGCCGGCGGCGAGGCCAATATGGTTGACGTCGGCGACAAGGAAGAAACCGTCCGCATCGCCGTTGCCGAGGGATATGTCCGGATGCATCCGGAAACGCTCGACCTCATTCTCAAAGGCAACGCCAAGAAAGGCGATGTGATCGCCACCGCGCGTCTCGCCGGCATCATGGCGGCCAAGCAGACGGCCAATCTCATTCCGCTCTGCCATCCGCTCATGCTCTCCAAGGTCTCCGTGGAAATTACCCCGGACGAAGCCCTGCCAGGCCTGCGGATCGAGACGATGGCCAAACTCACAGGCCGCACCGGCGTCGAAATGGAAGCGCTGACTGCCGCAAGCATCGCCTGCCTGACGATCTACGACATGGCCAAGGCGGCCGATCGGGAGATGGAGATCGGCGGCATCCGGCTTGTGCAGAAATCCGGCGGACGCTCAGGTGATTATGTCCGCAAGGAGGGTTGATGGCTTTGCTACCTGTTTCGGATGCGCTGGGTAGGTTGCTTCGTGGAGCAATGCCGGTCCGGCGTTCTGAAATGATCGGACTGCACGCGGCAGCAGGCCGCGTACTGGCCGAGGATGTTGCCGCAAGGCTGACGCATCCGGCCTTCGACAACTCTGCCATGGACGGTTATGCCGGCCGCCACGAGGACTTTGCCGTCGTCGGCGCAGAGCTGACGGTTATCGGCCAGTCTGCCGCGGGACGCGGCTTCCCGGGGCATGTCGACCCCGGCGAGGTGGTGCGTATTTTTACCGGCGCACCGGTTCCGTCCGGCGCCGACACCGTGCTGATCCAGGAAGACGCGGAGGTTATCGCGGACAAGCGCATCCGCACCACTTTCGATCCCGGAAAGGGCCGCCATATCCGGCCGAAAGGGCAGGATTTTCGCGCCGGTGACCTAGTACTGCGGAAAGGCGACCTGCTGGATGCAGGCCGGCTGACAGTCGCCGCCGGCATGAACCATCCGGAACTTCCGGTTTTCATGCGTCCGAAAGTGGCGATCCTTGCAACCGGTGACGAACTGCTGCCGCCTGGAAGCCTTCCGGGACCGGACCAGATCATCGCTTCCAATACATATGGCGTGGCTGCGATCGCGCGCGACAACGGCGCCGAGGTCATCGATCTCGGGATCGTTCGCGATGACAAGACCGCCATCTCCGCGGCCATCGCCGAGGCGAAAGCCGCCGGTGCTGACGTGCTCGTCACCCTTGGGGGTGCTTCGGTCGGAGATCACGACCTTGTCCAATCGACGCTGGTCGCAAGTGGCATGACGCTCGATTTCTGGCAGATCGCCATGCGTCCCGGTAAGCCGCTGATGGTCGGAACGCTCGATGGCATCACCGTGCTCGGCCTGCCCGGAAACCCGGTCTCGAGCCTCGTCTGCGCCCTACTGTTCCTCGAACCGCTCCTGCGCCATCTCGGCTCCCTGCCCTTTCGCGACCGCAGCGGCAAGGCAAAGACTGTGACCGCGCTTGCCGCCAACGACAAGCGCCAGGACTATGTTCGCGCGCGGCTATTCCGCGGCAGCGACGGAACGCTGAAGGTAGATAGGTTCTCGCGTCAGGATTCCTCGATGATGCAGGTCTTAGCCCAGTCCGATTGCCTGATCATTCGAGCACCGTTTGCGCCGGAAGCGAAAGCCGGAACCATCTGCGATGTCCTGATACTGCGGCAACCGGCTCTCTAACCGCTTCTTGCTCGACTTTCCGGCCTTCCCGAACGCCCGCGTGCGCCTATCTACAGTCGAGTAAAAGACGGTCGCGCATGGAAGGAACCGCCGTGAGTCGCAACGCGCTCTACATGATCATCGGGGGTCTCGCCGTCCTCGTCGTGATCCTCGGGATATATGTTTATGACAAGGAAACCCAGCCGGCCGGCATCGAATTGAAGATCGGCGAAGGTGGCGTTTCGATCCAGGAAAAATAAAACCTTCAAGGTTCTGTCACGAAATCGACAAAGCAATCATTTATTAACCAAAGCAGTCGAATAATTCGTCCAGTTGATCTGACTACGGATGGACTAGCAGGTCATATGCAAGGCGAATTGGGGAAAGGTCGGGTTTGTCCCGGCCTTTTGCTTTTCACGACGGACGCCATGTCCTATCGGCCGGGCGGTGTGGTTTCGGCAAGTTCCCGAAGCGACGCGCGAACGCGGTCCCGCCCGACGCGGATGACATTCTCCATCGCAGCGCGAGCGCCAGCCTCGTCGCGCCGGCTGATCTGCTCGACGATGCGGATATGAGTGCGCGCAACATCGTCGATGAGCTCCCGGCCGGATGCGGGCGAGCTCAACTTGAAGATACCGACGAGTGCTGCCTCGATCAGACTGCCGACGGTGCGCATGAACGGGTTGCCGGAAGCCTCGACCACGGCGAGATGAAAGCGCAGATCGGCCATGGCCAGTGTCTCGGCCGTATGCTCGGGGTCACCCATGGCGACAGCCAACCGCATCATCCCGCTGATTTCCGCCTCCGTGGCATTGGCCGCAGCAAGGGCTGCCGCATGCGGCTCGAACGCCAGCCGGATCTCGCTTAGGTGATAGAGAAATTCCTCGTCGACCCCGCGGTGGAAGTGCCAGGTCAGCACATCGCCATCGAACAGATTCCATTGGTTTTTGGCGGTGACTCGTGTCCCTATCCGGGCACGCGGCACGATCAGGCCTTTTGCTGCCAAGGTCTTCATTGCTTCGCGCAGCACAGTGCGGGAAACCTTGAATCGCATCGCAAGCTCCGGGTCGCCCGGCAGGATGGAACCAACGGGAAACTCTCCGGAGACAATCGCTTTGCCCAGTTCATCCACCACCTGCGCGTGGCTTGTGCGCGTCTTGGCACCGGTAATGACGGTTTCGAGCAGCCCCTTACGCAAGTGTCTCCCTCCTCAGGATTATGTTTTCTTCTGGCGAGACAACAACAGTATGCTCTTTTGCATCAGAATGAACGCAAACAGCAAAGCACCGATCAGAATTTTCGTCCACCAACTCGATAGCGAGCCATCGAAGGTAATATAGGTCTGGATCAGTCCCTGGATCAAAACGCCGACGAGTGTTCCTCCAACAAACCCGGCACCCCCTGTCAGAAGCGTTCCCCCGATGACCACCGCAGCAATCGCGTCCAACTCGACACCGACGGTTGCGAGCGAATAACCTGCTGATGTGTATAGGGAATAAACGATTCCCGAAAGCCCGGCGAGAAAGCCCGACAGGCCATAGATCAGAATCGTCGTTCGCGCGACCGGAACGCCCATCAAAGCCGAGGTTTGACCACCGCCGCCGAGTGCGTAGACGTTGGTGCCGAAGCACGTCCGCTGGGCAATGAGGATGCCGATCGCGAAGACCAGAAGCATCAATCCGCCGATCAAGGTGATCCGGCCGCCGCCCGGCAGTTTGTAGTAGAAGCTCTTCATCGTGCCGTAGAACGGATGCTTGATCGGAATGGAATCGATCGACAGCACGAAGGCCATGCCGCGCGCCAGGAACATGCCAGCGAGCGTGACGATGAAGGCCGGCATTTCCAGATAATGGATAATCGCGCCCATGATCGCGCCGAACAGCGTGGTGACGACAAGGACAAGAACGAAGGCCGCGAGCGGGTGGATGCTGGTGCTCTCCAGCATGACCGCAAGGAAGATGCCGGTGAAGGCGATGACCGAGCCGATCGACAGGTCGATGCCGCCGGACAGGATAACGAAGGTCATGCCGACGGCGGCGATGCCGAGAAAGGCGTTGTCGGTCATGAGGTTGCCGATCACGCGCGTCGAAAGGATGTTCGGATACTGCGCAGCACAGACCGCATAGGAAACGATGAAGATGATGATGGTTGCAATCAGCGGAAGGTATTTCTGGTTCATCGGGAGGATTTTCGGCTGAGGAAGGTCACGCCAGTCTGCACACGTGGCGACTGGATGACCAGGATGATGACAATGATGGCGGCCTTGATGATGAGGTTGAACTCGGGCGGGAAACCGGAGAGAAGGATGCCGGTGTTCACAGCCTGAATGATCATCGCGCCTGCCAGGGAGGCAATGATGCTGAAACGGCCACCGAGCAGAGAAGTGCCCCCCACAACGACTGCGAGGATTGCGTCGAGCTCGAGCCAAAGCCCCGCATTGTTGGCGTCCGCGCCCCTGATGTCGGCGGTCACGATCAGTCCGGCGATGGCCGCGCAGAGGCCCGAAAGCATATAGGCCGCCATCAGCAAAAGTGGTGTCTGGATGCCCGATAGCGTGCTGGCGCGGCGGTTGATGCCAACAGCCTCGATCAACATGCCGAGCGCCGTCCGCCGCACCAGAAGCGTAACTGCGACACCAAATGCCAGCCATATGACGATGGGCATTGGCAGGCCTGCGAAAGCGCCGCTGCCGATGAAGATGAGGCCCGCATCATTGAAGGTAAGGATTGCGCCCTCGGTCACCAGCTGGGCGATGCCGCGTCCGGCGACCATGAGCACAAGCGTGGCGATGATCGGCTGGATGTTGAGAACCGAGACGAGAAAGCCATTCCAGACGCCGCAAGCAAGGCCCGTGCCGATGGCGAGCAATAAGGTAACAATCAGCGGATCACCCCGCACACTGGAGGCGGCGGCGACTGCGCCGCAAATCGCCATGACGGCACCAACGGACAGGTCGATCCCCTTGGTGGCGATGACGACGGTCATGCCGACCGCAAGAAGGGCGACGGGAGCACCGCGGTTGAGAATGTCGATAACGCTGCCGTAGAGTCGGCCATTCTGGATTTCCATCGAAAAGAAACCCGGAAAGACGAGCCAGATCAACAGAAGGATGATTGTCAGGGCGACAAGCTGGGGAAGCAATCGGTGGCCAAGGCGTGATGCACTTTCGATCATGGATGTTCTCCCATGCCGGGTGCGGCGGCGATGGCATTGACGATGTGTTCGGTGGTGATCTCGCTGCCCGTCAGTTCCGCCACATGCGCGCGGTCCCTGAGCACGATGACCCGCGAACTGTAGGCCACAAGTTCCTCAAGTTCCGACGAAATGACGATCAGCGACATGCCTTGCGTGCAGAGTTCGCCGATGAGCCGGATGATTTCGGCGTGGGCGCCGACATCGATGCCGCGCGTCGGTTCATCGAGAATGAGAAATTCCGGGTTGGTTGCCAGCCAGCGCGCCAGGATGGCTTTCTGCTGGTTGCCGCCGGACAGAAGCCTGATCGGCTTTTCGCGGTCGCTGGTGCGGATATCGAGCGCCTTGATGTAGCGATCTGCAAGGGCGCTCTGTTCAGCCGTGGACAGCGGACGTGCCCAGCCTCGCCGCGCCTGCAGCGCAAGGGCGATGTTCTCGCGCACCGACAGTTCGCCGATAATGCCGTCGACTTTGCGGTCCTCGGGGCAGAAGCCGAAACGCGCGGCGATCGCAGCCCGTGGCGATGAAAGGTTGATTGGCCTGCCGCCGACTTCGACCGTGCCGCTATCGGCCTTGTGGACACCGAACAGCAATTCTGCGGTTTCAGTGCGCCCCGAGCCCAACAGGCCGGCGATACCGACGACCTCGCCTTTGCGTACTTCGAGATCGAAAGGCTTGATCGTGCCGGTCTTGCCATAGTTGGAAAAACGAAACTGCACCGGTCCGCTCGATGTTTCGGCTGCCGCCACCGCCTTTTCGGCGGACTGAAGCTCATGGCCGAGCATCATGGTCACAAGCTCCCGGCGCGGCAGAGACGCGGTCTCGCGCGTGCCGACCAGCTGGCCGTTGCGCAACACGGTGATTCGGTCTGAGAGTTCGTAGACCTGTTCGAGGAAATGCGTAATGAAGACGATCCCGAGCCCCCTCGCCTTCAGGTCGCGGACGATGCGAAACAGCATCTCCACTTCCTGCGCATCGAGGCTGGCGGTCGGCTCGTCGAGGATCAGCACCTTGCCGGAGAGATCGACGGCCCGTGCAATCGCCACCACCTGCTGGATCGCCACGGAATAGCTGTCAAGTGCTGCGGAGACGTTGATGTCGATGCCGTATTGCGCCAGCAGCGCATTGGCGCGTTTTTTCATCTCACCGGTCTGGACGAGGCCGAAGCGGCGCGGCTGACGGCCGAGAAAGAGATTTTCGGCGACGCTCAGATTTCCGAGCAGGTTCACCTCCTGGTAAACCGTGCCGATCCCCAGCTTCTGGGCGTCGAGCGTGTCATGCGGATCGATCTCAGTGCCGTCGAGCGTCAACGTGCCGGCATCGCGGCGGTAGGCGCCCGTCATGCATTTGATCAGCGTGGATTTGCCTGCCCCGTTCTCGCCGAGAAGGGCGTGCACTTCACCGCGGGCGAGCGAGAAATTGACTTTATCGAGCGCAATTGCGCCCGGAAAGGTTTTCATGATCCCGGAAGCGGTCAGAATATCGTTGGTATTGTTGTGCATAAAAACCAGCGTCCTAGAGAAACGTAGGTCACCCGTAACTTACGGATTGCCGTAAACTGTGCCACCGTCCCGTTTCAAGAATATCGGGCGGGCGCCAAGCGTCAGGCATCTGCGGCGATCAGCGGCTTTAAAGGCGATTCTACCGGCATCGCGTCCCGGCCAATGCTTCCTGTCCGCAGACAGGAAGCATCACCGTCTCGCGATGACCGGTCAGTCAATCAGTAGCCGAGGCCCTTCTTCTCCTCGTAGACCTTCTGCGGATCGTCTGCCTGGGTATAGAGCTTTGATTCCGTCTGGATCCACTTGGCCGGCTTGGTACCGTCCTTCAGGAAGGCATCGAGCGCATCGAGCGCCGGGCCGGCCATGTTCGGTGTCAGTTCGACCGTCGCATTCGCTTCGCCAGCCGCCATGGCCTGGAAGATATCCGGAACGGCGTCGATCGACACAACGAGGATGTCCTTGCCCGGCTTCAGTCCGGCTTCCTTGATCGCCTGGATCGCACCGACGGCCATGTCGTCATTGTGAGCGTAGAGAGCGCAGATATTCTTGCCGCCGTCTTCCGCCTTCAGGAAGCTTTCCATGACTTCCTTGCCCTTGGTGCGGGTGAAGTCACCGGTCTGGCTGCGGACGATCGTCAGATTGTCGTGGCCCTTCAGCGCTTCCTCGAAACCCTTCTTGCGATCGATTGCCGGGGATGAACCGGTGGTGCCCTGAAGCTCGACGACGTTGCACGGTTTGCCACCAGCGGTGTCGACCAGCCACTTGCCAGCAACATTACCTTCATGCACGAGATCGGACGTGACCGCCGTCAGGTAAAGATCATCGGACGAATCGACCGTGCGGTCGAGCAGGATCACCGGAATTTCCGCATCCTTGGCTTCCGTCAATACTTCGTCCCAGCCGGTCGCCACAACCGGGGCGATCAGGATGGCATTGACGCCCTGCGCGATAAAGGAGCGCAGCGCCTTGATCTGGTTTTCCTGCTTCTGCTGTGCGTCGGCGAATTTCAGGTCGATGCCGCGCTTTTCAGCCTGCTGCTTGGTCAGCGTGGTTTCAGCGGCACGCCAGCCGGATTCCGACCCGATCTGCGAAAAACCGATCGTCAGATCGGCGGCAGAGGCCGAACCGAACATGCAGGCAGCCAGAATCGTGGCACAGCTAAGTGCAGTCTTGATTTTCATGATGTCCTCCCAAAGAAAGCTGCTCCTCAGCAGCGAGGGTAAAAAATCATACTATATGACTTATGTAAACAGGACTTCAGGCAGTTTTTCGGAAATTTTCACCAGCCGGAATCAAAAAGAGGGTAGCCTTGCAGCCACCCTCCCTGATTGCACACGGAATGATGCCGAAATTACTGCGGCAGCTTGTCGTCCACGCCTTCGACGTAGAAATTCATGCCGAGTAGCGTGCCGTCATCAGACGATTCGCCGGCCTTCAGCCATTCCGAACCGTCCTGCTTCTTCAGCGGGCCGGTGAACGGCTTCAGCTCACCGGACCTGATCTTGGCTTCGGTCGCCTCAGCCATCGCCTTCACGTCATCCGGCATGTTGGTGTACGGCGCCATCGTCAGGATGCCGTCCTTCAGGCCGTCCCAGCTCGAGGTGGATTCCCACTTGCCGTCGATGAAGGCCTGCGTGCGCTTGATGTAATAGGCACCCCAGGTATCGACAATTGCGGTCAGCTGCGTTTGCGGGCCTGCCTTGATCATGTCGGAGGCCTGGCCGAAGGCCTTGATGCCGCGCTCGGCGGCAACCTGCATCGGAGCCGTGGTGTCGGTATGCTGGGTGAGCACATCGACGCCCTGGTCGATCAGCGCTTTGGCGGCGTCTGCTTCCTTGCCGGGGTCGAACCAGGTGTTTGCCCAGACGACCTTGATCTTGAAGTCCGGGTTGATGGTGCGAGCGCCCGTGACGAAGGAGTTGATGCCCATCACCACTTCGGGAATGGGGAAGGAAGCGATGTAACCCGCGACGCCCTTCTGCGAGATCTTGGCGGCAATCTGGCCCTGGATATAACGGCCTTCATAGAAGCGGCTGTTATAGGTCGCAAGGTTGGGAGCCGTCTTGTAGCCCGTGGCATGCTCGAACTTCACGTCGGGGAATTTCGCGGCGATCTTGACCGTCGCATCCATGAAGCCGAAGGACGTGGTGAAGATCAGGCCGCAGCCGGAGCGGGCGAGACGCTCGATGGCGCGTTCCGCGTCCGGGCCTTCCGGAACGTTTTCGAGGAACTGCGTCTCGACCTTGTCGCCGAGCGCTTTTTCGAGTTCCTGACGGCCAAGGTCATGGGCCTGCGTCCAGCCGCCATCGGTCTTGGAACCGACATAAACGAAGCAGACCTTTGCCTTGTCCGCGGCGCCAGCCGTGGCGGAAAAGCCGATAGCGGCTGCCGTAGTTGCCAGTGCGAAGAGAATTTTTTTCATTGTGACCCCTGTAGGTTTAGGTTTGCGTTGTTATTCTTGTTTACCGATCAGGCACAAACGGTTTACCGAGTGATGCCGGCGTGTTGATCAGCGTCGTGCGCCGATTGTGCGAGATAAGAATTAGGACGAAAATCGTCGCCAGATAGGGAAGAGCAGAAAGAATCTGCGAGGGAATGCCGATGCCGAACGCCTGGGCGTGCAGCTGGCTGATCGAAACTGCGCCAAAAAGATAGCCGCCGGCAACCACCCGCCACGGCCGCCAGGAGGCAAAGACGACCAAAGCGAGTGCGATCCAGCCGCGCCCGGCCGACATGTTTTCCACCCATTGCGGCGTGTAGACCAAGGACAGCTGGGCTCCCGCCAAGCCTGCACAGGCGCCACCGAACATGACGGCGAGATAGCGCATCCGGATGACGTCGATGCCCAGCGCATGGGCCGACGCGTGGCTGTCGCCGACGGAACGCAGCTTCAGCCCGGCGCGGCTCCTGAACAGGAACCAGTGGACGCCGACGACGATGGCTATCGAAAGGTAGAAGATCAGGTCCTGCTTGAACAGCAGAGGGCCGAGGAACGGGATGTCCGACAGACCCGGAAAGACGATCTGCGGCAGTTTGATACCGGACTGGCCGACATAGGCTTCGCCGATCATGCCGGATATGCCGAGACCAAGTATGGTCAACGCCAGACCTGTCGCAACCTGATTGGCCACAAGCGTTAAAGTCAGGAAACCGAACAACAGTGAGAACAAGGCGCCGGACGCGATGCCGGCGAGAATGCCGACATAGGGGGATCCCGTCATCTGCGTTGCCATGAAGGCGCAAGCCGCGCCCATGATCATCATGCCCTCGACACCCAGGTTGAGCACTCCGGACCGTTCCGTAACGAGTTCGCCGACGGCCGCCAGAACCAGCGGGGTCGCAGCGGTGATGACCGTAAGGAGGATGGCTTCGAAAATACCCATCAATGGGCTCCTTCCGTGGCCGTTCCGGTCAGGTTCGACCAGATGAGCTTGATCTTGTAGCGGATCAGCGTGTCGCAGGAGAGCACGAAGAACAACAGCAGACCCTGGAAGACGCGCGTCACCTTGTCGGACACACCGAGCGACAATTGCGTCGCCTCGCCGCCGAGATAGGTCAGCGCCAGCACAAGGCCGGCGACGACGATGCCGAGCGGGTTAAGCCGTCCGAGGAAGGCGACGATGATGGCGGTGAAGCCGTAGCCTGGCGAAATGACCGGCCGCAACTGCTGGATCGCGCCACTGACCTCCGAGATGCCGGCAAGGCCGGCGAGCGCGCCGGAGAGAAGCATCGAAAACCAGATCATCTTGCGCGACGAGAACCCGGCAAAGCGCCCTGCCCGCTCGGACTGGCCGAGCACGGTGATTTCAAACCCCTTCAGCGTGTAGCGCATCATGAACCAGATGACGACTGCCGCGAGGATGGCAAAGCCGAAGCCCCAATGGGTTCGTCCGGAGGCGACCATCTCGGGCAAGACGGCAACCGGGTCAAAAGTCCGCGTCTCCGGGAAATTCAGACCGCCCGGATTGCGCCAGTGCCCGCGCACCAGCCAGTCCAGAAACAGCTGCGCGACATAAACCAGCATCAGGCTGGTCAGGATTTCGTTGGTGTTGAGATGCGCCTTGAGAAGTGCAGGAATCCCGGCAAACAGCGCGCCGCCCAGCATACCGAGCAGAAGCATCAGCGGCAGCACCAGCGGCGAATGCCATTCATAGAAGACCACCGGCAGGATCGAGCCGGCGATGGCGCCCGCAATGAACTGACCCTCTGCACCGATATTCCAGTTGTTCGACCGGTAGCAGACCGATAGCCCGACGCCGATCAGGATCAACGGTGCCGCCTTGATGGCCAGTTCATGCAGCGACCATACTTCCATCAGCGGTTCGATGAAGAAACTGTAGAGGGCGGTCACCGGGTTCTTGCCGAGCAGCATGAACATGATACCGCCGAAGATCATCGTCAGTGCCAGCGCGATGACGGGCGACAGGATCGAGAACAGCTTGGAGACCTCGGGGCGTCTTTCCAGTTCAATGCGCATGCGCTGTCTCCGCAGTCTCGGTCTTGCCATCCATGCCGCCCATCAGCAGGCCGATCTTTTCACGCGAGAGCTCGGCCGCTGGATAGATATCCGAAAGCCTGCCTTCGCTGATCACGGCGATCTCGGTCGCAACTTCGAAAATCTCATCCAGATCCTGGCTGATGACGAGTACAGCCGAGCCGGATTTGGCCAGATCGACGAGCGCCTGGCGGATGCGGCTCGCAGCGCCTGCATCGACGCCCCAGGTCGGTTGGTTGACGACGAGCACCGTCGGCTGGCGATCGAGTTCGCGACCGACAATGAATTTCTGCAGATTGCCGCCGGATAGCGAGCCGGCGGGCGGATTCTCGCCGCTCTTGCGCACGTCCATGGCTTGCGAGATACGTTTGGTCGCCCTCTTGACCGCATCCTGGCGAATAAGGCCAAGCACGCCGCCGCCGAGAAAAGCCCTGCGGTCGGACTGGTTGCGGGCAAGGACGAGATTGTCGGACAGCGACAGGGCAGAGACCGCCGCATGGCCATGGCGCTCTTCCGGCACGAATCCGGCGCCCATCAACCGGCGGGCATTGATGCCGCGTGTTCCGACGGGTCTGTCGGCGATGCGGACGACATCGTCGCTGCCAGCCGGATATTCCCCGGACAGCGCATCGAACAACTCGCCCTGCCCGTTGCCCGCAACGCCGGCAATCGCCAGGACTTCGCCGGCATGCACCTTGAGACAGATGTTCTTCAGCGAAACAGCAAACGGCGTTCTGGCGGACGCGGAAAGATGACGGGCTTCCAGCTTTACCGCGCCCTTCGCGCTCGTTCCCTCCGCACTAACATGCGCAACATCGCTGCCGACCATCATGCGCGCCAGTGAGGACGGCGTTTCCCTGCGTGGGTCGCAGGCGCCGGTGACCTTGCCGTGCCGCAAGACCGTTGCCCGGTCACAGATGCGTTGAACCTCCTCCAGCCGATGGCTGATATAGAGGACTGATCGACCCTCGGCCTTGAGTTTGTTCAGCGTTTCAAACAGTCGATCCGCCTCCTGCGGCGTCAACACGGAGGTCGGTTCGTCGAGGATGATCAGCTTTGGATTCTGCAGCAGCGCGCGAACGATCTCGATGCGCTGACGCTCGCCGACCGAAAGGTCTGCGACATGCGCATTCGGATCGAGCGGCAGGCCATAGCTGTGCGACAGCGCGGAGGCCTCCTGCGCAATACGGTTCAGCGAGATGCCCGGCGCCATCGACAGTGCGATATTCTCCGCCACCGTCAACGCCTCGAACAGCGAAAAATGCTGGAATACCATGCCGATGCCGAGCTTGCGCGCGGCGCTCGGGCTGGTTATCCGCACCGGCTGTCCCTCCCATATGATCTCGCCGCTGGTCGGCGCCAGAACACCGAACAGCATCTTGACGAGCGTCGATTTTCCCGCGCCGTTCTCACCGAGAAGCGCGTGAATTTCACCCGGTTTGATATCGAGATCGATGCCGCTGCAGGCAGCGAATGTGCCAAACAGTTTCGTCAGTTGGCCAACAGCCAGCAACGGACTGTTGGCGGGTTGTCGCTCAGCCGACACGCCGTCCCTCATTTTCTTTATCTTGCTGCCTTGTCTGCCTTTTTTCGGCTTTTCTCAAGGAATCAGCAATGTTGTTCCACTCGTTTTTCTTGCTTCGAGATCCGCATGCGCCTGGCTCGCGTCGGCAAGCGCATAGGTCTGGTTGATATTGATACGCACTTTGTTGCTTTGCACAACATCAAACAGGGAGTTTGCACACGCCTCCAGAGCGGACCGCGTCGCGACGTAGCTGAACAGCGTCGGCCGCGTTGCAAACAAGGATCCCTTTTGCGCGAGGATGCCGATATTGACGCCTTCGACCGGCCCGGAGGAATTCCCGAAACTGACCCAGAGGCCGCGCGGCTTGATGCAGTCAAGCGACGCCGGGAAGGTGTCGCGACCGACGGAATCATAGACGACATCGACGCCCCTGCCGTTGGTGATCTCCTTGACCCGGGTGACGAAATTATCCGTGCGGTAGTTGATGACGTGGTCATAGCCATGGGCGAGCGCGAGATCGATCTTCTGCTGCGAACCGGCTGTGCCGATCACGGTCGCGCCGAGCGCTTTCGCCCATTGCCCGGCGATCAGGCCGACGCCGCCTGCGGCAGCATGGAACAACAGGGTCGTTTCCGGACCGACCTTGAAGGTCTGGTTGAGCAGATACTGTGCCGTCATTCCCTTCAGCATCATCGCCGCAGCCGTCTCCAGCGTGATATCGTCAGGCACTTTCACGAGCTGGGAAACCTCGACGTTGCGCTCGCTGCTATAGGCACCATCAGAGGAGGCATAGGCGACGCGGTCGCCGACTGCGAACGTGCTCACGCCATCGCCCACCGCCGTGACGATGCCTGCGCCCTCCTTGCCCGGGATGAAGGGAAGGCCTTCGGCGGATTTATAGAGGCCGGTGCGGAAGTAGACATCGATAAAGTTCACGCCGATGGCGACCTGGCGAATTTGAACTTCACCCGGGCCGGGCGGCGTCAGCGTGATCCCCTCGATTTTCAGAACATCCGGGCCGCCAAGCGTGCGCACCATAATGGCCTGTGCCATGAAACCTCCTCAACCCCGCCCGAGACGGGGAAATATCTGCAGGATAAAGCCGATGACATAGAGATATAGGCCGGCGCCAACCACGCCGCCGACGACCCATCCGGGTGTGTCGAAATGCATGAGCAGCGCGTAGATGCCGAGCACGGACCAGATGGCAAAGACGGCAAGATTGAGCGATCGCAACCGCTGGACCCGTACCGGATGAAGGAAATTGATCGGCATGAAGGTCAGGAAGACCGAGACGAAGACCACGACCGAAGCAGCGATCTCGCTGGCGTCGATGACGAACAGCGTGAACACCACCATGTTCCAGACGACGGGAAAGCCGGAGAAGAAATATTCGTCCGTCTTCATGCCCATGTCGGCATAATAGATGGCGCTCGACATGACGATGGCGCCGGCGGCGACGAAGGACCAGGGCTCGCCGATCATGCCGCTCTGATAGAGCGCGAAGGCTGGCAGGAGCACATAGGTGACGTAGTCGATCACGTTGTCGAGAGTATCACCGGACCAGTTCGGCAGCACTTCCTTGACCCGCACTTTGCGGGCGATCGGCCCATCGATGCCATCGACGGCCAGCGCAAGGCCGAGCCACCAGAACATATCGACGAACCGGTGCTCCGCCGCGGCAACAACGCCGAGAAAAGCCAGGAACGAGCCCGATGCGGTGAGGATATGGACGGAAAAGGCACGGATTTCGGCGTAGGGCACGCGCTTGTAATTGAAAAACTTCATCGGCAGCCGCACCCGTCCTTACTCTGCACTTCCCCCGAAGCGCTCTGAACCAGCCAATGCCGACAGCTCACGCTTCTCTGCCCGCCTTGTCGTGCGGTGTTGGCGGTAATATGCACCGTTTCAGTTTGGCTGCCAGCAAAAATCACTTTCCCTTGAAAAAGCATGGGATTCAGCTGTGGACGCATCCCCGGTCGCCTGCGCACTTTCACCCCATTTCCATCGGGAGCAGTGGCGGGTAAGATTGGGGGAATATCGGCAAGTATAAGCAGGAAGCGAACGCCATGGAGCATTTTGAAATCGCGATCGTCGGTGCAGGGCTTACCGGATCGCTCGCCGCCCTCGCCCTAGCCGATTCGGGACGAAGCGTCGTGCTGATCGCCCCGGCGCCTGGACGCGCCGACGGACGGACGACAGCGCTGATGGATCACTCCCTCGATCTTGTCCGGCGACTGGGCCTCTGGGATGCGATCAAACCCTTGGCGGCACCGCTTGCCACCATGCGCATTATCGACGGCACCAACCGGTTGCTGCGGGCACCGACAGTGACCTTTCACGCTGCCGAGGTGGGCCTCGACGCGTTTGGCTACAATATTCCCAATGCGCCCTTCCTCTCGCTCTTGGAAAAGGAGGCAGAAACCCGCCCGTCGCTCACGCGCATCGTCGCCAGTCTGGCACAGATTAAATTCGACACCAAACGGGCGATCCTGACCCTTGACGATGGTCGCTCTGTCACCGCCCATCTCATCGTCGGTGCCGACGGACGAAAATCCAGGGTACGCGAGGCGGCCGGTATCAACGTCCGCAACTGGTCCTATCCGCAAAGCGCCGTGGTGCTCAACTTCGCCCACCAACTGCCGCACCAGAACATCTCGACCGAGTTCCACACGCCGGACGGTCCGTTCACGCAAGTACCGCTACCCGGTCCGCGCTCGAGCCTCGTCTGGGTGCAAAAGCCGGACGACGCCGCCGCAACGCTGGCGCTTTCACCCGAGGAACTGTCGCTCGCTGTTGAACGGCGGATGCAGTCTATCCTGGGAAAAGTGACTGTCGAAGGCACAGCGCAATCCTTTCCGCTCTCCGGCATGGCCGCCAAGGCTTTCGGCAAGGATCGCGCCATTCTGATCGGCGAGGCGGCACATGCCTTCCCGCCGATCGGCGCGCAAGGGCTCAACCTCAGCCTTCGCGATATCGTGGCGGCGGCGTCCCTGCTTTCCGGCCTCGCAACCATCCCAGACGATTTTGGCGCGCGTTATGACCGCCGGCGGCGAGCCGATGTACTGACCCGTACCGTCAGTGTCGATCTGCTCAACCGGTCCCTACTGTCCGATTTCCTGCCGTTGCAGATGCTGCGCGCGGCTGGACTGCAGGCCCTTGCCAGCGTTCCGCTGCTGCGCAATCTGATGATGCACGAGGGGCTGAACCCCGGCAGCGCATTGCAAACGCTGCGCAGTTCACTACGGGAAAAGATCGGCTGGCAGCGCGCCTGAACCGATCTGGCTTAGCCGATTTGCATCAGCACCGGAAAGGTCTCCTGGAACCAGATCGCCATGGAACTGATGAAGCCGAAGACGAAAGCAAGCCCCGCAAGGATCAGGAAAACGCCCATCAGCTTTTCCACCAGGCCAAGATGCCGGCGGAAGCGCGACAGGAACCTCATGAAGGCGCCGGAGAAACCCGCGGCGATCCAGAAGGGGATCGCTAAGCCCAGCGAATAGACCGCCAACAGGATCGCGCCATCGCCGACGGTGTCGCGTGCGGCTGCGACCCCGAGGATCGTGCCAAGCACCGGCCCGATGCAGGGTGTCCAGCCGAAGGCGAAGGCAAGCCCCATGATATAGGCGCCGGACAGCGTCGCCGGCTTGCCGCCACCCTGGAAGCGGGCCTCCCTGCCGAGCAGGCCGATGCGCAAGATACCGAGGAAATGCAGGCCCATGACGATGATGATGATGCCGCCGATGCGCGACAGGATGTCGATATGCTGGCGCAGCACGAGGCCGATGGTCGACGCCCCTGCCCCGAGCGCCACGAAAACAGTGGCAAAGCCGAGCGTGAAGAAAAAGGCCGCGCTGAACACAGCGCGCCGCGTGCCGGCCAGGGCGGCCTCCCTTTCGCGGCCGCGGAATTGATCGACCGAAATGCCCGCCATGTAACAAAGATAAGGCGGCACCAGGGGCAGTACGCAGGGCGAGAGAAAGGACAGCGCCCCTGCCAAGATGGCGGTCCAGATGGAAATATCAGCGATCGACACCCGTTAAGAACTCCAGCCTGCAACATGCTCGTGCCGTCTTAACGCCGATGCCATCACCAAACCAATCACCTTTTGGCGATCTCCTTGCAAATCATCGAATTTACACTTGTCGCCTGTTTTTTGGGTTGACCAAAACAAGCCCGCTGTGCATATGTCCGCCCACTTCCGCCGGGCACGCAACGTCCCGGTTTTAAGGGAGCGCGTAGCTCAGCCGGTAGAGCAACTGACTTTTAATCAGTAGGTCCAGGGTTCGAATCCCTGCGCGCTCACCATTGGATCTTTGTCCGACCCGGAGACATGGGTAACAGCTTGTCCCTAAGACATGGATGACAACCTCGGGCTTTTCAGATCATAGCCACGACGGTGAGGTGCCTTCCGATGCCGCCTGTCATTGACGCCCCTTGCCTTGCCGCAGTTTCAGCGGGCTTTCACCGTACTGGTTCTTGAAGGCGCGGGAGAAGGACGACAGGCTGTCGAAGCCGCAGCGAAGGGCAATGTCGCGGACACTCAGTTCCGTATCGCTGACGAGACGGTGTGCCGCCTGCAGGCGAAGCCGCAGATAATAGGTGCCGGGACTGATGCCGAGCGCCTTGGCGAAACGCGTTTCCAGCTTGCGGCGGGATTGGCCGGCCCGCAAGGCGAGTGCAGCGATCGACAGCGGCCGGTCGAGCGTGCGCTCCATCAGCCGGATGGCACGGGCAAGGTCCGGATCGAGCGTTTCCATGCGGCCAAGCGAGACCAGTGGTTGCGCGTCCGATGCCGCATGCGTTTCATCGTAGACGAAGATGCTCGCCACATCGAGCGCAACGGCCGAGCCGAATCGCTGCCTGATCATGTGCAGCATCATGTCGAAGGTCGGCGACGCCCCACCCGAGGTCCAGAATTTGCCATCCGTGACAAAACGGTCGGCCTTGACCGACACATCGGGAAAAGCCAGAGCGAAATCCTCCAGTTCCTCCCAATGCGCCGTTGCCGAGCGCCCATTGACGAGGCCGGAGCGGGCCAGCAGCCAACATCCCGATTCGATACCGGCGACGACGGAAAAATGCCGTGCGCAGGCTTGAAGGCCGGCGATGAACGCCTTGCCCGCATGGCGCTCGAGATTAAAGCCGCCGATCACCAACAGAAAGTCTCCCACCGCCCCCGCCGAAAACATGCCGTCGACGGCGATCGGGACACCGCAGGTCAGAAGAACCGGCTCACCATCGGGAGAGAGAATTTTCCAGCGGAAAAGCGCTTTGCCGGCCACGCGATTTGCAGCGCGCATCGGATCGAGCACCGAGGCGAGCGACATGATCGATGATTCGGGCAGGATCACGATGACGACGGCAACGCCGTGTTCGGAAAGAACTTTTTGCAGCATGGTCAAAATGTCAAATCTTCTGCGCTGTATGTCAAATAAAACATCGGCGTTCGGGCCATGATGAGGCGGTAAGAGACCTCCCATTCGCAGCGCCGGTCAGCCTGCGAATGTCCAGAAATTCCCCCTATCCGACTTTACCGGACGGGCCGAATGGCAGACATGCCTTCGGTCCGTTTTTTTTATCACGACTTGGGCTGCCGGTTCTTGTCTTTGCCGTGCGCAGTCTTCAGTTTCGCGGCCGGCACCGATTTCGATTTATAGGCACTTTCAAGCTTTCAAACGGCATCGAGCACCGTCAGCCCGACTGTGAGGGCAAAGGCGGCGATCGCCAGCGGCCAAATCCGAGCGCAAGGCCGATCGTCCCAGCCAGCCACAGGCCGGCGCCGATCGTCAGCCCTCCACTTGTTCTTGGGACAGAATGATCGTTCCGGCGGCGGAGGAAGCGATCCCCGCTGTCACAACCTCAACACCCGCAACGGATCGATGAGCACCGGCGCATCGATAAGCCGAGAATCAGACGGCCTGTTTGGCTCTTGCCAGTCCGTGCTCGATCAGCCGGTCAATGAGTTCGGGGTAAGTCGTTCCCGTCGCCGCCATCGCTTTCGGATACATGCTGATATCAGTAAAGCCTGGCATCGTGTTGACTTCATTGATCACGGCGGTCATGTCCGGCCGCACGAAAAAATCGACGCGGGCAAGCCCCTCGCAGCCCAGCGCGATAAATGCTCGTCTCGCCATGCCCTGAAGATGTTGGGCCGTCTGTTCAGGCAGCAAAGCCGGAATGTTGATGGTTGCTCCCTTTTCGTCGAGATACTTTGCTTCATATGTATAGAAGCCGTGCCCCTCGCCTGTCACGATCTCGCCGGGGACGGAAACCACGATCGTTCCGTCGGGCTTCTCAAGAACCGCGCATTCAATCTCGCGAGCCTGGACGAACTCCTCCACGAGGACCTTCGTGTCAAACTTGAAGGCTTCGGCGAGTGCAGCATGAAATTCGCCGGCAGACCGCGCCTTGCCGACACCAACTGACGAGCCTTGTCGCGCGGGCTTGACGAAAATCGGCGACCCCAGCACCTTCGTAACCTCTTCGAACACGGCGTTCTCGCCAGGTCTAACAGTGATCGAACGGGCGACCGGCAGTCCCGCCTCCCGCAAAAGGCGTTTAGCCATGTCCTTGTCGATCGCCGTAGCCGATCCGAGGATACCGCAGCCGACCAGGGGAACACCCGCAATCTGGGCGAGCCCCTGCACAGACCCATCCTCGCCGTACAACCCGTGCAAAACGGGAAACAGGATGTCTATCGCGGCCAACTCTCCGGAACCGACGGGCCCGTCGAAGGCGAGCAGACGACCGCGGCCGCCAGGAAGCAGGCAAACCTTTTTTCCGGCATATTCTACGGGGTCCGGCAGGAGGCCATCAACCAGTTCGATCAACAACCATTGCCCGGCTCGATCAACAAGGATTGGCATGATCTCGTATTTCGCGGCGTCGATTGCTTTGACCACATTGCGAGCGGAAAGAATGGAGACATCGTGCTCGGCGGATTGTCCGCCAAAGAGAACAGCAACTCGCAATTTCAAGGCCATGGCGTTTCCTTTAGAAAGATTGGCATCGACAGGCGGATGCCAAGCTGTAACCGCCCAATTGCAACCAAATTGAGATGTCTTCTGCAGTTTGTGCCGGCCGATAGCTTTTCTCGCAACAGTTCAGCCAAGCCACGGAATATGGTGGGCGGCGAGTTGGAAAGGGAAGTTTGATCAAGAAACCGGCTACTCGGGATTATCGACGATTAAACAGCGCACCGGCCTCCCGGCCTCATGGAACGCCACCGTCGAAGCGCGCGATGAGATCGGACACAAGGTCGAGCTTCCGACACCGTTGCGACATGAAGAATTGTCTTTGGCCAGAAAGATGTCGGACCAAGTCCGTATTATTGAAGTTTTGGCGACCCCTGCAGGGCTCGAACCTGCGACAACCTGCTTAGAAGGCAGGTGCTCTATCCAGCTGAGCTAAGGGGCCGCTTGAAGGAGGCCGTGACCTCCGGAAACTGGCAGCCTGGTGTCAATGAGTCCAGGGCTGGGTGCGGCTGAAGCGGAAATTGTCGCTGTAGGAAACATTCTTGCGCGTCGCTTCCTTCGGCGCGATGACGCGGTAGTCTATGCCGTTGCGTTCAGCATAGGCAATCGCCTGCTCGGCGGTCTCGAAGGTCAGCTTGACCTGCTGGCGGGTGTCGGACGAACTCGTATAGCCCATGATCGGATCGATCGTGCGCGGTTTTTCTTGATCGAACTCAAGAACCCACAAATGCGTCTTGGCTTTGCCCGACTGCATGGCGGTTTTTGCGGGTCGATAGATTTTCGCGAACATGTCTTGAGCAGTCTCCACCTCGCCGGTCACTGCCGCCGGCTGCTGCGCACTGCAATAGCGCAGAATGGATTAAAACGGAATGACTTTCCGGCGATATATCCGCCGATTTTACGGCCTTGGTGGTTTCGCGGCGCAAAGCTGTTCAAACCGCGGCGGACGATGTCAAAAAACGCTTTTTCCCCGGTGAAACAAAGGTTTTAAGGACGCCAACACTGTGGGAGGAGAGTTCGATGGTCGGAGTGGAGAGATTCGAACTCCCGACCCTCTGGTCCCAAACCAGATGCGCTACCAGGCTGCGCTACACTCCGTGATCCATCGATGGCGCGGAGATACACGCTTACCCCTGCCCCTGCAATAGCTAAATTGCGCAATCCAACGCATGCGCGACTGCTGATTTAAGGCTTTGCACCGGATATGCGCTGGCTGTCGACGATGTCTCCGGGAGCGATACCGAGACGGCTGACGGTGCCGGCATTTAATTCGAGAACGAAGGCGACCGGGACATGGGAGGCGATGATGGCTTCGGACAAAGGCACCGCGTTTTCACGCACTGTCTCGACCTTTCCGTCCCTGGCGATGAACAGCATATCGAGTGGAAGATAAGTATTCTTCATCCACATCATCACCTGGCGTGTCTCACCGAAATCGAACAGCATGCCGCGATCTCGTGGCATGTGACGGCGGTTCATCAGGCCCTGCGCGCGCTGATCGCCGTCAACTGCCAGTTCGACGGTAAACCGGTGAACCTTGCCGCGGGCGGTGATGATCTGCAGCGGCGCGGTGTCGAAGGTAACCTCTGCCGCAGAGGCACAAACCGGCACCAGCCATAAAAAAAGCGCCACGAGGGCGCTTCCGGCAAAGCGCGGGAAACGCGCCCGCATCAGTGCGCCCGACCGGCCGGCGCGGGGACGTCCGGATGGATTTCGGCTGCCATCAGACCCTTGTCGCCATCGCCGAAGCGAACCAGAACAGTCTGGCCGGGGCGCAATTCGGTAAGCCCGAAGCGGCGAAGTGTTTCCATATGGATGAAGATATCCTCGGTGCCGTCGCCGCGCGTCAGGAAGCCGAAGCCCTTGGTGCGGTTAAACCACTTGACGAGCACGCGCTCCAGACCGCTGGTCGGCGTCACCTGGACGTGCGTCTTGACCGGCGGCAGTTGCGACGGATGGACCGCCGTCGACTGATCCATCGACAGGATGCGGAAAGCCTGGTAGCCGCGGTCGCGCTTCTGGATCAAGGCAACAACACGGGCGCCCTCCAGAACGGTCTGATAGCCGTCGCGGCGCAGGCAGGTGACATGAACAAGCACGTCCTGCATGCCATTGTCGGGCACGATGAAGCCGAATCCCTTGGCAACGTCGAACCATTTGATCACACCGGTGATTTCGATCAGATCAAGTGCGTCATTGCTGAAGTCTTCATCAGGCGTGACGCCCTTCGGTAAAATCCTGTCCGCCATTGCCTGCCAGCCCCTCGTTTACGCGTCACATTCATTACGGTTAACTGATTCTTGACGGTCAGAATAACATCGTCCCGCCGCGATTGCGCAAGCCCTCGGATGAAATTTGCCGTCGATCAAGAATACCTCTCGAGCCTTGCCTCAGGCTGGCTTGCGGCTAAATATACCTCATCTTCAGCAAAACAGGGACATTACAATGCGTTATCTGCACACGATGGTTCGCGTCAAAGATCTGGACGCGGCACTTCACTTTTATGGCACGCTTTTCGGCCTTGTGGAAATTCGCCGCTACGAAAACGAGAAGGGCCGTTTCACCCTGGTTTTCCTCGCAGCACCCGGCGATCTCGACCATGCGAAGGCGCAATTGTCCCCCTGTCTCGAACTCACCTACAACTGGGATAGCGAAGACTATGCGGGCGGGCGCAACTTCGGTCACCTGGCCTATGAGGTCGATGATATCTACGCGATTTGCCGGCGTTTGATGGACAACGGCGTCACTATCAACCGCCCGCCGCGCGATGGGCATATGGCCTTCGTTCGTTCGCCGGACGGGATCTCGATCGAAATTCTCCAGAAGGGCGAAAACCTGCCGCCGCAGGAGCCATGGCTGTCGATGGGCAATACCGGCGCCTGGTAAGCCCCGCGCAATGAGACCAGGTGATAATCAGGCCCATGAAAATCGCCTGGTTCACTCCGGAACAGTTAGCCACCAGCTTGGTGGAAGCCTCCCACGGAACCGCGTGACAACCACCGCCTGCGTCATCGCAGTTTTACAAACAATAGCGTGTTCACTACTGTGCGCGCGAACGTTAAGGGGAACAGAATGTGAGTCGCCCTCTTAAGGTCGATGCTCATTCTGTTTCGAGTTGAACCGGTCAAACCGCGAGAGCGGCGCGAATGTCCCGACAGGGATCGTGCCGACGGCATGCTGTTTGCGCCTTCAAATGATCGGCCATGGCGGCAACGAGATGTCGCCCGGCCCGCATTGAGTGGGGATCCAACGTTGCGTCATGTTCTGCAAAAGACGGCGACGATTCGCGGTTTGGGCTGCGCTCTTGCCCTGACGGTGTCTGTAATGGCCCTTTCAGGTTGCGTGTCGGCTGCAAAAGAAACAGCGGAAGCGGCACCGGTGGCGGGACAGACGGTATCCGAAACCGCCTCGGCCGAGGCGGAACAAGTGGCGCCCGGTACCTATCAAGACCAACAGGTGGCGGCCGTTGGTGCCAGCACGCAGCAACAGGCCGGAAACCCGGTCGAGGCCAATGCGACGGTTCCAGCCATTGCGGACGGCCAGCCGGCGTCGCTGACGATGCAAAGCACCGGCGTCAAGGCAACCTCCAGCAGCATCTTTGCGGTCCAGGTACCGAATGCGGTCCCTGTCCAGTTGCAAAATGCCGATGCAGGAACAGGCAATGCCCCGCTTCCTGTAGGGCAACAGACCGGCGTCAACCCGACCTCAAATAGCCTTTTCAACAGTGGCCAGCCGGCCGCAAATCCGGCTGCCCTGCCGCTTGAAGGTGCGAGCAATGCCGAGGGTGCGGTTCCGGCAGCGCAGGAGGCGGCAAGCGCCGAGCTTGGCGCGGACGGCGCCGCCCTGCCCGTGGCCGTGCCGATTCCGGCAGGCGACACCATGCAAAACGACGGCAATGCACCTCAGCCGGCGGCGACACAGATCGCGTCAGCCGATCCGGCGGCGGTTGCCGTCGCCACTGTTCCCGAAAAAACCGGCGACGCGCAAAACGATAGCGACAAGCAGGATGCAACACAGAAGCCGCTGACGTTCGCCGCTCTGTTCGCGGCCAAGCGCAAGAACCGGAGTCATTTCAACGACGATCGTTTCGCCAAGACTGCCGCTAAGCGGACGCCTGTCGCCGCCAATAGGCCGCAGCAGCAGATCGCGGCGCTCGGTTTCACTGATTTGCCTGGCGTCCAGACCACTTCGATGTTTGCGACAGTGGACGATTCTCAGCCGGGCCATGACGACGAAAGTGCCGCTGTCGAAGTGGCGGCCCTGCCCGGCTTGGCACGGCTTGCGCCGAACGGCCTTTGGCTGCAGACGGAGAAAGTGGAGACCGGCTGTTTCCGTCCGGAACTGCTGCAGGTTCTGAAGGTCGTCGAGACCCATTACGGCCGCAAGATCATGGTGACATCGGGCCTGCGGGATGTGAACCACAACAGACGGGCCGGCGGCCGCCGGTACTCCCTTCACACTACCTGCCAGGCGGCCGACATCCAGGTGCCCGGCGTCAGTAAGTGGGATCTTGCCAACTATCTGCGGACGATTCCTGGTCGCGGCGGCGTCGGAACGTATTGCCACACGGAATCTGTCCACATCGACACCGGTGAAGCCCGCGACTGGAACTGGCGCTGCCGTCGCAGCAGGACCTGAGGCCAAGCCGCGGTATTGATTGCATAATTTCTATTTTCCCCAAAAACCACAGCGTATGAGGACTTTTTTACAGGAAAATGAAAATTGTCGCTTGCGGTATTCAAAACCCCTGACTATAAGACGCCCACACAACGGCTGCGCCCTTCGTCTATCGGTTAGGACACCAGATTTTCATTCTGGGAAGAGGGGTTCGACTCCCCTAGGGCGTACCATTGTGAAGCTCCCCTAAATGTAGAAATATGCGCGATTCTGGTCAGAACGGCTTGCCAGTGAGCGCTTTCGCGTGACGTAGGCACTCTTTCTTTTGCCGCTGTTTTTACTGCGAAAAATCCTCAAAAAAATCCGATTTAGCGCTTGCAGCATCCAAAGCGTCTGACTATAAGACGCCCACACCACTGATGCGCCCTTCGTCTATCGGTTAGGACACCAGATTTTCATTCTGGGAAGAGGGGTTCGACTCCCCTAGGGCGTACCATGGTTCTCCGATCCGCTCCGCGAGGATGCTCGGCTCAAAGCGCCTTTGCGGCGTCGATAACCCGCAACTGCACACGCCGTGTTCCCTGCCACAGATCCGCTGAGATCGACGCTGCGACGTGGATCGACGTGCCCCGGCCCGACAGCAGGAGATCGCCAAGAGGCGTTTCAAGCGCCCGGAAGGCAATGCCGTCGATACGGGAGCCGTCCTGCCCCTCCAGCGTGATCTTCACATGGTTGACGCCGACCTGCCGCGAATCACGCAGACGGTGAGCCGGCAGGGCAAAGACCGGTTGTGGATGGCCGGCGCCGAACGGGCCTGCCTGCTCAAGCTGGTCGATCAGCGCCAGATTGGCGCCCGCCGCCCCCAATGCGCCGTCGATCTTCAGCGTCTCGGCCGAGACGAGGTCCTTGATGGCGTTCTCCGCTTTCTCGTCGAAGAAATGCCGTAGCTTGCCAAGATTGGCGCGCTCGATCGTCAGTCCGGCAGCCATGGCGTGACCGCCGCCCTTGGCCAAGAGACCGGCATCGACGGCCGCGCGGACGATTCGTCCGATATCGAAACCGCTGATCGACCGACCCGAGCCAGTCCCCTTGCCGTTCGGGTCGAAGGCGATGGCAAAGGCCGGACGGCGGAATTTTTCCTTCAGCCGTGCCGCCAGCAAGCCCACAATGCCCGGATGCCAGTTTTCACGCGCGGTGACGATGATGGAGGCGGCATCACCGTTGCCATATTCCGCCAGGGCCTCGGATTCCGCCTCGGCCAGCATGGCAATTTCCATCGTCTGTCGCTCACGGTTCAATTCGTCGAGCCTTGCTGCGATCTGTTCGGCCGCATTTTCCTCGTCAAGCGTAAGCAAGCGACTACCAAGTGCCGCGTCGCCGATACGCCCGCCGGCATTGATTCGAGGGCCGATCAGGAATCCGAAATGATAAGGCGTCACCGGCCCGCCAAGGCCGGCCTTGCGAAAGAGTGCCGACAGCCCTGGATTCTGCATGTGGCGGGCGGCGACAAGCCCTTTCACGACATAGGCTCTGTTCAAGCCCTTGAGCGGCACGACGTCGCAAACTGTCGCCAAGGCTACCAGATCGAGCAGCGCAAGAAGATCGAAGGAAGCAACCCGCCGGTCTCCGCTTTCACGCAACTGGCGCATGGCGTTGACGAGAACGAGGAACACCACGCCAGCGGCGCAGAGATGCCCCTGCCCCGACAGATCGTCTTCCCGATTCGGGTTGACCAGCGCCAGGCAGGGCGGCAATTGCGCGCCGACCTGGTGATGATCGATCACAATCACATCGATCCTGCGCGCCTCTGCTGCCACCAACGATTCGTGACTGGTCGAACCGCAGTCCACCGTGACGATAAGTTCGGCGCCATTGTCGATCAACTGGTTGATCGCAGCCGGATTGGGGCCGTAGCCTTCGAAAATGCGATCCGGAATGTAGATTTCGGCTTCGACGCCGAAATGGCGCAGGAAACGGAACATCAAGGCGGATGATGCGGCTCCGTCGACGTCGTAATCGCCGAAGATCGCAACCTTTTCACGCTTGTTGACCGCAGCAACGATGCGGGCGGCCGCCTTGCTGCAATCCGTCAGCGTATCGGGATCAGGCATCAGCGAGCGGATCGTCGGTTCGAGAAACGCGACGGCATCGTCCATCGTCACGCCGCGGCCAGCCAGCACGCGGGCAATAAGATCGGAAAAGCCGTGCACCTGACTGATGGCAAGCGCGCGGTTCTGGCCGGCCTGATCGAGCCGCGACACCCAGCGCTGCCCGCTCACCGAATGCTCGACACCAAGAAAAGCCCGCTGGATCGGATCTATCAATTCATTCATCGTTCATCCTTGATTTCGTGACCGTTCGTACCCGTGTTTTGCTGCGTCGGCAAACCGGAAACGACTGCGGCCCCATCCGGGTTACTTCCGGATGGGGCCGCAGAACATGCGTAAACAGGCGTATCAGGCGGCCTTCGGCCGCTCGATGCGGATCACTTGGGGATCGCCGACGAGGTAGCCTTCGCTCTTGATCGAGGCGACGGCCTTGCGCACCGATTGCTCGGTCGTCGCATGAGTTACGAGGATGATCGTCTGCGGTTCGCCGGTCTCGACCGGATGCTTCGAGTGCTGGACGATCGATTCGAGCGAGATGTGATTTTCCGCCATGTGCGTCGCGATTTTCGCGAAGACACCGGTCCGGTCGACCACTTTCAACCGGATGAAATAGCCGCCCTCATGGCTCTGGATCTGCGCGCGCTTGTATGTGAGCAGCGCCGTGACCGGGCGGCCGAAGGCCGGCACGTGCTGGGCGCCCGGGCGGCTCTTGGCGATGTCGGCGATATCGCCAAGCACGGCAGACGCCGTCGCATTGCCGCCGGCGCCGGGTCCGACCATCAGCAGTTCACCGAGAATGTCGGATTCGATCGCCACCGCGTTGGTGACGCCATCGACCTGGGCGATCACCGAATCGAGCGGCACCATGGTCGGATGAACACGTTGCTCGATGCCGCTTTCGGTGCGCTGCGCGACGCCGAGCAGCTTGATGCGGTAGCCGAGATCGGCGGCGGCATGGATATCGTCGATCGAGATATTGGTGATGCCTTCGAGATAGATGTCATTGGCCGCGATTGCGGTGCCGTAGGCAAGGCTCGTCAGGATGGCAAGTTTGTGTGCGGTGTCGTTGCCTTCGATGTCGAAAGCCGGATCCGCTTCCGCATAGCCGAGGCGCTGCGCTTCCTTGAGGCAGGCCTCGAAGGAAAGCCCCTCTTTCTCCATCTTGGTAAGGATGTAGTTGCAGGTACCGTTCATGATGCCATAGATACGGGAAATCGTGTTGCCAGTCAGCGATTCCCGGAGTGCCTTGATCACCGGAATACCGCCAGCGACGGCGGCTTCGTAGTTCAACAGCGCGCCATGCTCTTCGGCAAGACCAGCAAGCTCAATACCGTGCTCGGCGAGCAACGCCTTGTTGGCGGTGACGACGTGAAGTCCACGGGATAGCGCTGCCTTGACAGCGGAATAGGCCGGTTCGCCGGCGCCGCCCATGAGCTCGATGAAAACGTCGATATCGGCCGTCTCAGCCAGCGACAACGCATTGTCATACCAGCGCATGGCGGAAAGATCGACGCCGCGGTCACGATTCCTGTCACGCGCCGTCACGGCAGTGATCTCGATGGCCCGGCCGCATGTCGTCGCCAACTGCTCATGGCGTTCCTGAAGAATACGCACGAGCGAGGCGCCAACGGTTCCCAGCCCCGCAATGCCGATTTTAAGGGCATCTGACATTCACGATTTTCCTAACATGTCGAGTGCGCTCCGCCTCAAACGGCGGAGCGGATTTTTGAGGGGGCCGGGAAAACCCAGCGCCTCAGCGATGAGCATTCAGCGAGATGACGTTGTGCAACGTGTCGTCTGCCGTCGAAAGAAATTTCTTCAGGCTGCGGGCCGCCTGGCGAATCCGGTGTTCGTTCTCGACAAGTGCGATGCGGATATAGTCATCCCCCTGCTCGCCGAAACCGATGCCCGGGGCCACGGCAATGTCAGCCTTTTCCACCAGCAGCTTGGAAAACTCCAGCGAACCGAGATGGCGGAACTTTTCGGGGATCTTTGCCCAGGCGAACATGGTGGCCGCCGGCGGCGGCACGTCCCATCCGGCCTTGCCGAAGCTTTCGACCAGAACATCACGGCGGCGCTTGTAGATATTGCGCACTTCTGCGATGTCCGAGCCGTCGCCGTTCAGCGCATGGGTCGCGGCCACCTGGATCGGCGTGAACGCGCCATAATCGAGATAGGATTTGACCCGCGTCAGTGCGGCGATCAGGCGCTCATTGCCAACGGCAAAGCCCATGCGCCAACCGGGCATCGAAAATGTCTTCGACATCGAGGTGAATTCGACGGTGATATCCATCGCGCCCGGTACCTCAAGAACAGACGGAGGCGGCATGTCGTCGAAATAGATCTCCGAATAAGCAAGGTCCGACAGGATGACGATGTCGTGCTTCTTCGCAAAGGCGACGACTTCCCGGTAGAAATCGAGCGTCGCCACATGCGCCGTCGGGTTCGACGGATAGTTGATGATCAGCGCGATCGGTTTCGGGATCGAATGCCGGATCGCCCGCTCGAGCGGCGGAAAGAACGTGTCGTCTGGCTCTACCGAGATCGAGCGGATCACGCCACCGGTCATCAGGAAGCCGAAGGCATGGATCGGATATGTCGGATTGGGGCAAAGCACAACGTCGCCTGGCGCGGTAATCGCCTGCGCCATGTTGGCGAACCCTTCCTTGGAGCCGAGGGTCGCGACGACCTGCGTGTCCGGGTTCAGCTTGACGCCAAAGCGGCGCGCATAATAGCCGGCCTGTGCCCGGCGCAGACCCGGAATACCCTTAGACGAGGAATAGCGATGCGTGCGCGGGTCCTGCACCACTTCGCACAGCTTATCGACCACGGATTTCGGCGTCGGCAGATCAGGATTGCCCATGCCAAGGTCGATGATGTCGGCTCCACCCGCTCGCGCGCTGGCTTTCAAACGGTTGACCTGTTCGAAAACGTAAGGCGGCAGACGCCGGACTTTGTGAAACTCTTCCATCTCTAACCTCGTCTTGCGCGGTCTCCGTTGCGGGAATCATGCGTGCAAGGAGAAACGCGCGGTGCAATCGGCCCACGCGGCCACGAAACGCTTTGCGTCCAAATCAGCTGAAACGCAAGCGCTAATTCTGTATCTGCTTCAGCGTATCGGCACCATGATTGGCGGCAAGCAGCTGAAGCTCCTTGAGGCGACGCTGATATTCCGCTTCGGATATGTTGCCGGACGTGCGGGCCGAACTCAATGCCGTCAGCCGCGCTTCCTGGGCGGCGGCTTCTTCATTGCTCATTTGAGCGCTTGCCGCGGGGCGCTTGCCTTCGATCACCGGATAGACGTCCGCCGGAATGGGCTTGGCCATGGTCGCGGAATAGATGGACGGCTGCTCATCGACCGTCGCCGAATTGCAGCCGGCAAGAGCAAGCGCAAAACCAACCGCGCCAAAGGCCGTTACCATCCGCATCATCGCTGCTTTTCCCGACTTCTTCATCATGCCCCTGCCCGGTCTGTGCCGCTCGATCTTCGCCTGAAATTGGCTGTCAGCCAAGAGGCCTGTCCAACACGCGCTGGCACTTGTAATCATTTTAAGGCAGAATGTAAAAAGACAAAACAAACAAACATCTGTGGAGGAAACTGGGTGGCAGAAGACAGGAAGACCGAGAACCCCTCCCGCCCCAGCACTGATGGTTTCAGCGGTTTCGACCCGAAGTCCGTCGATCCCTATATCGTCAAGGATCCCGAAGCCTTGGCGATGAACATCGCGCGTGCAGTGGAGCAACTCGGCAAGGCGGCATCCGCCTGGCTTGCACCGCGCGAAAGCGGTGAGAAGACCGATGTGATTGCCGATCCGGTCGTCGACATGGTCAAGACGCTGTCAAAAGTCTCGGAATATTGGCTGTCCGATCCGAGGCGCACGCTGGAAGCCCAGACCTCCCTGATGGGCAGTTTTTTCTCGATGTGGACACGCACGCTGCAAAAAATGAGCGGCGAGGCCGTGACCGACCCGGACGAGGTGCCGCGCGACGACAAGCGGTTCGCCGACGCCGACTGGGTCGCCAATCCCTTCTTCAATTTTATTCGGCAAAGCTATTTCATCACGTCCAACTGGGCGGACCGGATGGTGCGCGATGCCGACGGACTCGACGAACACACCAGGCACAAAGCCTCCTTTTACATGCGGCAGCTTTCAAGCGCCCTCTCGCCAGCCAATTTCGTGACGACGAACCCGCAGCTTTATCGCGAAACGGTGGCGTCGAGCGGCGCCAACCTCGTCAAGGGCATGCAGATGCTCGCCGAGGATATCGTTGCCGGCAAAGGCGATCTCAAACTGCGCCAGACGGATACGAGCAAGTTCGCCGTCGGCGAGAACATTGCCATTACGCCGGGCAAGGTCATTGCCCAGAGCGATGTCTGCCAGGTTCTGCAATATGATGCCTCCACAAAGACGGTGCTGAAGCGCCCGCTGCTGATCTGCCCGCCCTGGATCAACAAGTTCTATGTTCTCGACCTCAATCCGCAAAAGTCCTTCATCAAATGGGCGGTGGATCAGGGACACACCGTCTTTGTGATCTCCTGGGTCAACCCCGACGAGCGCCATGCCAACAAGGATTGGGAATCCTACGCGCGCGAGGGCATCGGCTTTGCGCTCGACACCATCCAGCAGGCGACCGGCGAAGAGGATGTCAACGCGATCGGTTATTGCGTCGGCGGAACCCTGCTTGCCGCGACGCTCGCCTTGCACGCGCAGGAGGGCGACACGCGCATCCGCTCCGCCACACTGTTCACGACACAGGTCGATTTCACCCATGCGGGCGATCTCAAGGTCTTTGCCGATGAGGAGCAGATCACCCAGATGGAGCAACGGATGAAGGAAAACGGCTATCTTGACGGCTCGAAGATGGCCATGGCCTTCAACATGCTGCGCGCGTCGGACCTGATCTGGCCGTATTTCGTCAACAACTACCTGAAAGGACAGGAACCGACCGCCTTCGACCTTCTCTACTGGAACTCCGATTCGACGCGCATGCCGGCGGCGAACCATTCCTTCTATCTGCGCAACTGCTATCTCGAGAACAACCTGACCAAGGGCACGATGGTCCTGGCCGGCAAAAAAATCTCGCTTGGCGACGTGAAAATCCCGATCTACAACCTTGCCGCAAAGGAAGATCATATCGCGCCGGCAAAATCGGTGTTTGTCGGCAGCCAGTTTTTCGGCGGCGACGTCACGTATGTCATGTCCGGATCGGGCCATATTGCCGGCGTCGTCAACCCGCCGGACAAGGGCAAGTACCAGTTCTGGACGGGCGGCCCCGTTACCGGCGATTTCGACGAATGGGTAACGACAGCCAGCGAAACGCCCGGCTCCTGGTGGCCGCATTGGCACGCCTGGATCGAGATGCTCGACAGTGAGCGGGTTCCTGCCCGCAAGACTGGGGGAAGGCTGAACTCGCTGGAAGAAGCGCCCGGCTCCTACGTCCGCGCCCGCGCCTGACTCCATGATCTTCGATCCGCCGCTGGTGCCTGCCGTCCTGATCCAACGCTACAAGCGCTTCCTCTTCGACGCGGTTCTGGAGGACGGTTACGCGATCACCGGCTCCTGCCCCAACACCGGATCGATGCGCGGCCTGACCGCACCTGGATCGCGCATCTGGCTTTCGGAGCATGATAGCCCGACGCGAAAATATCGTCATATGCTGGAGATGGTAGACGTGGGCGGCAGTGTGGTCGGCATCAACACCGGTCTGCCGAACCGGCTGGCGGAGGAAGCGATCCGAGCAGGCCAGATCAGCGATCTGCATCTCTATTCGACCCTGCAGCGCGAGCAGAAATACGGTCGGAACTCCCGCATCGACATGCTTTTGACCGACCCTGAGCGCGGCCGCGCCTATGTCGAGGTCAAGAACGTGCATTTCAGCCGCGCGTCAGGCCTTGCCGAATTTCCGGATAGCCCGACGGCACGTGGCGCGAAACATCTCGAGGAACTTGGCGATATGGTCGAGGCGGGTCATCGCGGCATCATGATCTACGTCATCCAGCGGGATGACTGTGCGACCTTCAGGGTCTGCAATGACCTTGACCCGCTCTATGCCCAGGCCTTCCTGCGGGCGGCACAGCGCGGCGTCGAGGTCTTCGCCGTCAAATGCCGGGTTTCACCGCGTCAAATTGCGCCGGACGGGCTGATCATGATGGACGAACCCGCCTTTGCTGATCTATGACAACGAGGAAAGACAACTGAAAGTATCGTAATGGTCACCTATATCGAGGCAGCGTCTGCGCCCTACAAGAATACCGGCGTCATCCGCCTTTACACGCCCGAGGATTTCGCTGCCATCAAGCGCGCCTGCCAGATAACCGCCCGCTGCCTTGATGAACTGGCAAGCCGCGTCAAGCCGGGTGTGACGACCGACGAGATCGATCGCTTCGTGTTCGAATTCGGCATGGATCACAACGCCCTGCCCGCCACGCTTAATTATCGCGGCTATACCAAATCCTCCTGCACCTCGATCAATCATGTCGTCTGTCATGGCATTCCCAATGAGAAGCCTCTGCGCGAAGGCGATATCGTCAATATCGACGTCACCTATATCGTCGATGGCTGGCATGGCGATTCCAGCCGCATGTATCCGGTCGGCGAGATCAAGCGCGCGGCCGAGCGCCTTCTCGAAGTCACCCACGAATGCCTGATGCGCGGCATTGCCGCGGTGAAGCCCGGCGCGCGCACCGGTGCCATCGGCGAGGCAATCCAGATCTTCGCCGAGGCGGAGCGCTGCTCGGTGGTGCGCGACTTCTGCGGCCACGGTGTCGGCCGGCTGTTTCATGACGCGCCGAACATCCTGCATTACGGCCGGGCGAACGAAGGCCCGGAAATGCGCGAGGGCATGATCTTCACCATCGAGCCGATGATCAATCTCGGCCGCCCGCATGTAAAGGTACTGGCCGACGGCTGGACCGCCGTCACCCGCGACCGGTCTCTCTCCGCCCAATATGAGCATGCGGTGGGCGTCACGGCCGACGGCTGCGAGATCTTCACCCTGTCGCCGGCCGGCCTCGACCGTCCGGGCCTGCCAACACAAGGTTCGCGATGACCAAGCCCCCTTTCTCTCCCGACAGCGATGATTCGCAACCGGCTGACGAAAGGGGCTTTTTCGCAGAACAGCCGCCCAAACGCTCGGGCCTCGGGATGGTGGCCGCCCAGCACGAAGACGTGCACTACCATGGCCATCGCGACCGCCTGAGAACACGCTACAGAGACCATGGCGACACCGCGCTCGCGGACTACGAAATTCTGGAGCTCTTGCTTTTCCGGCTGATCCCGCGCCGCGACACCAAGCCCATCGCCAAAGCCTTGCTCGACCGCTTCGGGACACTGGCCGGTGTCTTCGGTGCCTCCCCGGCCTTGCTGCAGGAGGTGAAGGGCATCGGTGAAGCCGTGGCTTTCGATATAAAACTGATCTCGACCGTCGCTCACCGTACGCTGAAAAGCGAACTCAAGGGCAAGCAGGTTCTCGCCTCCTGGTCATCCGTGATCGAATACTGCCACGCCGCCATGGCGCATGAGACCCGTGAGCAATTTCGTATTCTCTTCCTCGACAAGCGCAATGCATTGATCGCCGACGAAGTGCAGCAGACAGGTACGGTCGACCATACGCCGGTCTATCCCCGGGAAGTGGTCAAGCGTGCGCTGGAACTCTCCGCGACGGCGCTAATCCTTGTCCATAACCATCCTTCAGGCGATCCTACGCCTTCAAGAGCTGACATCGACATGACCAAGATGATCATAGAAACGGCAAAGCCGCTCGGCATCACCGTTCACGATCATATCATCGTCGGCAAGGACGGCCATGCAAGCCTCAAGGGGCTGCGCCTGATCTAAGAATGTTTTACTAAGGCGGCATCATCGGAACCGTGGAATTTCCCTCGCTGTGGACCGATACCTCCTTCAGCGAGCTCCCACAGCCGGGAGCTGCGCCACGCATGCCAAGTCAATCAATCTCACAGATCTCAGAGCCACTTCATTCGCCGGAACATACGGTAGAGCAGGCTGCAGGTGACGACGATTAACCCCAGGATCAGAAAATAACCGTAGCGAAATTTAAGTTCGGGCATTTCATCGAAGTTCATTCCGTAGATACCGGCAATCGCCGTCGGTACGGCCAGAATAGCGGCCCAGGACGCCAGCTTGCGCGAAATTTCCGTCTGCTCGGACTGACCGATCATCAGGCTGGCTTCGAAGGTGAAGGCAAGCACTTCGCGCAAGGTGTCGATATCCTCCTGGACCCGGCGCACGTGGTCTGTGACATCGCGAAACAGCGCGTGCAACGTTGCGTCCATGCCGGGAAGGTCGAGATGTTCGTGGCGCCGGCAGACATCGACCAGCGGCACGACCGCGTTGCGCAGCCGAAGAAGGCTGCGCCGGAGGAAATAAAGCCGCTCGATATCCGTCTTGTGCAGCCGCTCGCGCAGCACCCGCTCCTCCAGCTCCTCGACTTCGGCGTGAATGCCTTCTACGACGGGCATGTAATTGTCCACGATGAAATCGAGGATGGAATAGAGAATGTAGTTCTCGCCGTGCGCCAGTGCGGCCGGGGAAGCCTCGCAGCGCTGTCTGACCTGGTTGTAGGAGGTCGACGGCCCGTGGCGGACGGATACCACGTAACCGTGACCAACAAACAGATGGGTCTCACCGAAGACGATTTCATCTCCGCCCATATGGGCGGTTCGCGCGACCACGAAAATCGACTCGCCGTAAATCTCCAGCTTGGGCCGCTGGTGGGCGTGACCGGCATCCTCGATGGCAAGTTCGTGCAGACCGAATTCAGCCTGCACCTCCCGCAGCAGGGCTTCGTCCGGCTCGTGCAAGCCGATCCACACCACCGCCTTTTCGCGCCCTTTCCAATTATGGGCTTCGTGAATTTCGATATCGCGGATGCGCTGGCCGTGTTCGTAGACGGCGGCAGCAACTACCCCGGGACGGATGCGCGGCTTTGCTGGCGCGGATGGTTCATTTGCGAGCGGCGCCGCCGCTTCGCGCTCAGGCAAACGCTTTTCGTCAGTTTCTTGCCAGGCCATCGCCACATCTCCCCCTTGCAGAAGGTGCTCCGGGCAGGACCGCAGTCGAGTCCTGTTCTCCCGCCTACGCTTCCGTCGCAAATACGCTTTCCAGACTGCTCTTCCCAGGTTGCTCCGGCCAATATAGGCACTTTTCCATAAATAAACATCCGCGAGGCCCAAAGGCTCATAAGGTTTGGTTAAATGGCAAGATTGACGTTATAGATGCTCGCGAGTGAAATCTACCGCAACGCACAATGATTCTCTCCATCACCGGAAACGCGTCATGAACCAGTACGATCTCGTGGTTGTCGGCAGCGGACCTGCAGGGCGCAGGGCCGCCATTCAGGCAGCCAAACTGGGCAAGAAGGTTCTTGTCGTCGAGCAGGGAAAGCGGGTCGGCGGCGTCTCCGTGCACACCGGCACTATTCCCTCCAAGACCCTTCGCGAAACCGCGCTGAACCTGACTGGCTGGCGCGAACGCGGCTTTTACGGGCGCGCCTATCGCGTCAAGCAGGAAATCAGCGCTGACGACCTGCGCCGCCGCCTGTTGATCACGCTCGACCACGAGGTCGAGGTCCTCGAGCACCAGTTCGCCCGCAACCGCGTGCAGCATTTGCGCGGCAAGGCGAGCTTCATCGACCCGCTGACGCTGCAGATCGTCAAGGACGATGGAGAGACCATTCGGGTCTCGGGAACGAGCATTCTACTCGCCGTCGGCACGAAGCCGTTCCGCCCAAGCTACATCCCTTTTGATGGAAAAACCGTGCTTGACAGCGACGAGCTGCTCGAGATCGAGGATCTGCCGCGTTCCCTGGCCGTGATCGGCGCCGGCGTCATCGGCATCGAATATGCGACGATCTTCAGCGCGTTGGACACGCATGTCACCGTAATCGATCCGAAAACAACGATGCTCGACTTTATCGACAGGGAAATTGTCGAGGATTTCACCTATCAGCTGCGCGACCGCAACGTGAAGCTGCATCTGGGCCAGAAGGCGGAAAAGGTGGAGCGGACGGCGGACGGCAAATGTTCGATCACACTCGATAGTGGGCGTGTGATCGGCTGCGAGATGGTCCTCTTTGCCGCAGGTCGAATGGGTGCAACCGACACGCTGAACCTGCCGGCAGCCGGGCTTGAAGCCGATAGCCGCGGCCGGTTGAGCGTCAATCCCGAAACCTTCCAGACATCGGTTCCGAATATCTATGCGGCGGGCGACGTCGTCGGCTTTCCGAGCCTTGCTTCGACCTCCATGGAGCAGGGGCGTATCGCCGCCCGCGTCGCCGTCGGCGCGATCGCCAAGGAACCGCCGAAATTTTTCCCCTACGGCATCTACGCCGTGCCGGAAATTTCCACCTGCGGCCTGACGGAGGAAGAGGTCAAGGAACGCGGCATCGCCTACGAATGCGGCATCGCGCGCTTCCGGGAGACGTCTCGCGGCCACATCATGGGGCTTGATTCCGGCCTGCTGAAGCTGATCTTCTCGCTGAAAACCCGCCGCCTTCTCGGTGTCCACATCGTCGGCGAAGGGGCAACGGAACTCGTCCATATCGGCCAGGCCGTGCTCAACCTGAAGGGAACCGTCGAGTATTTCGTCGAAAACACCTTCAATTATCCGACACTCGCCGAAGCCTACAAAATCGCCGGCCTCGATGCCGGCAATCGGATGGGCGAACTCATTTCGCGGGGATAGACGGCCCTGGCCGCGTCATCTTCCAGCAACGGCACACGGGGCGGAACACAAGCGCGCCGCAAAGCCGCGACAGCGTCTGTCGCCGGGGCCTCGCACAACGACGTGTGCCCATAAATCCCAGCACATAGCAAAAAGGCCGCCCCTTGCGGGACGGCCTCCTCAAATGTCTGAAGAAAAGCGGCAATTATTCGGCGCTGTCGTCAGCAGCCTTCTTCTTGGCCGGAGCCTTCTTCTTCGGCGCAGCAGCGTCTTCGCCTTCGGCAGCTTCAGCCTTGGCTGCGGCTTTCTTCTTCGGAGCGGCCTTCTTCGTTTCCGAAGCGTCTTCCTCGTCGTCGGCCATCAGCTCTTCCTTGCTGACGGTCTTGTCGGTGACCTTCACTTCGGAGAGCAGGTGATCGACGACTTTTTCTTCGAAGATCGGGGCGCGCAACGAAGCGGCAGCACCCGGGGTCTTCTGGAAATAGTCGATGATCTGCTTTTCCTGGCCCGGGAACTGGCGAAGCTGTTCGAACAGCGAGCGCTGCATTTCCTCGTCGCTCACCTGAACGCCGGCCTTTTCGCCGATTTCGGAGAGAACGAGGCCGAGGCGCACGCGGCGTTCAGCGAGCTTGCGGTATTCGGCTCGGGCGTCTTCTTCGGTCGTATCTTCGTCGGCGAAGGTCTTGCCGGCCTGCTCGAGGTCGGTGTTGATCTGACGCCAGATGTTGTCGAACTCGGCATCAACGAGGCGCTGCGGCGTGTCGAACTGGTAGAGTTCGTCCAGCTGGTCGAGGATCTGACGCTTGACCTTCTGGCGGGTCATCGAGCCGTACTGGCTTTCGATCTGGCCACGGACGACTTCCTTCAGCTTGTCGGCCGATTCGAGGCCGAGCTTGGTGGCAAGGTCGTCGTTGATTTCGACTTCGGCAGCAGCGGCAACATCCTTGACGGTGATGTCGAAGGTGGCTTCCTTGCCTGCGAGGTTCGCAGCCGGATATTCAGCCGGGAAGGTTACGGTGATGGTCTTCTCGTCGCCAGCCTTGGCGCCGACGAGTTGCTCTTCGAAGCCCGGGATGAAGCGGTTGGATCCGAGAACCAGTTCGGCGTCCTCGTCCTTGCCACCGTCGAAGGGTTCGCCATCGACCTTGCCGAGGTAATCAATCGTGACGCGGTCGCCGTTTGCGGCCTTGCCCTTCTTGGTTTCGTA
Source organism: Pararhizobium sp. LjRoot235 (assembly GCF_964254145.1). Taxonomy (NCBI): domain Bacteria; kingdom Pseudomonadati; phylum Pseudomonadota; class Alphaproteobacteria; order Hyphomicrobiales; family Rhizobiaceae; genus Pararhizobium; species Pararhizobium sp. LjRoot235. Next base: position 2,592,246 of record NZ_CAXUSP020000001.1, read on the forward strand.
GGTGCGGGCGTTTTCAGCGATTTTGAGGATCTGCTCAGTGACTTCGGCCTCGTCGATATCGACGACTTCGCGCGTCACCTTGATGCCGCTCACATCCTTCAGTTCGATCGCCGGAAGGACTTCATAAGCGAGCGTGAATTCGAAATCGGCCTCGGCGTTCAGGATCTTGTCAGCTTCGGCCTCGTTTTCGGTCATCGCGATTTCCGGCTGGGTCGCCGACTTTTCGCCGCGCTCCGACAGGATTTCGGTCGGCTTTTCGCGAACGAGTTCGTTGACCAGTTCTGCCATGATCGACTTGCCGTACATCTTCTTCAGATGCGCGAACGGCACCTTGCCCGGACGGAAGCCGTTGATACGGACCTTGCCCTTGGCGTCTTCGAGGCGCTCGTTCATACGAGCTTCCATGTCCTTGGCCGGAATGACGACCTTGAGTTCGCGCTTCAGCCCTTCAGCGAGCGTTTCGATAACCTGCATGTTCAAACCTTCATTTCACGTTGACAGGGCTCTGTCGGTGTTCTTCTAAACGAGCACTTGAGCCGATCCATTTGCCGGGAGTGGCTTTACGCAAATCAATCACCGTTTTGCAAGCAAAATGGCGCCGTCTTCTCGATCGACGCCAAGGACCAGCCTTGGACGTCCCTTATTCTGGTGCGGGTAGAGAGACTTGAACTCCCACGCCTTTCGGCACCAGAACCTAAATCTGGCGTGTCTACCAATTTCACCATACCCGCGTTCAGAAAACCGCAGCGCCTGCTCACATCGGCACAGAAGAAATCGCGGAAAAAGCCGCAACACATTCTGCGCCGGGTTCAGGGCGTTCCCGAGCGCGGCGTCTCTATATCACCCGTTTGCAACGGATCAAAGGAAAAATGCGGTTGCTGTCGTGTTCTTGTCACTTGGCGAAAAACGCTAGTGTAAAGATCAGTAGAGCGGCTCTTCGTAAAGCGGTCTTCCATCGATCGAGATCAAGCGGACCTGCATGCGGCCATCACCGGAGACGCTCGCGGTCACGGCAAGGGCGCTGGCATTGCGCGCCTCCTCCAGCACCCTGCCCTCGCCTTCGGGCACATAATAACGCTCGATGCCGTATTCGACATTCAACGAGGATGGCGGACTATCCGGCGTCGGATAGAAATAGAATGGAGCACTGCGCGCGATGACGCTGCCGTCTTTCGGCGCGAGCGGACCGAAGGAGGCCTGCGACACACCCCAGAAGCCGTCCAGTTGCTTCTCCAGCCGCACTGAGACCTGCGCATCGGTCGCCTCCGTCGGAAAGCCGCCGGTGATCTTTTCAGCGGGAATGCTCGATATATCGTAGGCGAGAATGACATAATCACCGCGCAACAGATCGCGTGGATCGACCGGCACGGTCTTCAACACGACATCGACACCGTTACGCAGGATCGAGGCACGGCTTTCGATCATGTAGCCGAGGAAAGCTGTCTGCAGCAATGCCACCACGATGGCTGCGATAAGCGGACGAAGGGTCGGATTGCCACTCATATCGATGCACCCTCCGTTGCTGTTTTCGCCCCGAGCCGCTTCTCCAGGTGGATCACCAGCCAGGCGATCAGGCCGACAACGACGCCGGAAATCAGGAAGAAACCGGATGTGCCGAGGATGCTGCCCAGCGTTTCGAAGGCCAAATAGAGCGTTTCGGCGGCAAAGACCGCGTAGCCGAGGAAACGGACGGCGCCGTTCAACCGGCCGGCAATAGTGATGCCGCCCAATGCGACGCCGAGCGTCGTCGCGCCGATCGCGACCTCCTGGCCAAGGCCGTCTACCTCCGTGTGCAAGGCAGCGAGCCCCAGAACCGTCAGCGCAAAGCTATAGAAAGCAGGCGCGGCCCCGGCATCCTGGGTAATGCGATAGAGGGGAGACGCCGCCAGGCTGACGCTCAGGAACGCCAACAGGCCAACACCGAAAAGAGCAGCGGCGAGCCAGATTTCCGGCAGTTCGAGATAGAGCCAGCCGAGCCATGCCAGGGCGAGCAAATAGGCGAGATGCCGGGCCGCACCGGCATTGGTATAGCGGACCAGTGCGATCACGACGACGATCAGCCCCGGAATGAAATAGATATAGCCGTTGCCCTCGAGGCTGGCGTCATTGTCCATCAGCAACTGGCCGAACACGGCCCAGGCTAGAAAGCCTGAGATCACCGACAGAGCCGCTGAACGGAAGGCAAATGCGGCGACACAGGCGGCCGCGAACCAGACCAGCAGCGCGTCAGCCGCATCGCCCGACAGATGATACATTTGCCCGACCAGCGCGATCGCACCGCCGAACGTCATGGTTCCCAGAACGAGAAGGGCGGCACCCACGCTGCGCCAGCCGCGCCCCAGGCACAAAGCAGCGGACAGATAGAAGGTCCAGATAAAGGCGACGATACCGCAGACGCGGACAAGGCGGGGGATCGCCTCCCAATTGGCCGCGACCAGAAGAAGGATGGCCGCCGACAGAAGGACTGCCGCTAGGATCAGGAGGACCCGGCCCGCACTGAAAACCGTCTCGCGCGAATCATATTCGGCAAGCATCGCCTTTGCCGTCTCCGCGCTGAGCATTCGCTTCGCGACCCAGATGTTGAAGTCCTTCTCGATCCGTCCCCGGTACATGGCCTGCCCTCCTTGCATTGCGCGTCGCCCGCTACACATACCATAGGCATCGACAAATCATAGTTGAGCAATCCGGCGCTTTCCGCGAGCCGACAGGACGGCTAGAAACGGCCAATCATCGTTAACGGGACGTAAAGATTTTCGTGCAAATCTTAAATCTACAAACAGGCGCCAGGGCGATCGCAGGGGCCTTGCAAAATCCGCATACCATCCATGATGATATTGCACTGCACAAATCGCCCCCGCCTTCCTATATTGAACTCAAGAAGACGGAACGAGATCAGCGAAAGCGATCGGGGCCGTCAGCGGCAAGACCAGCCGCTTCCGCTTTAAGAGGTGGAAAAGGTCAGCGGGCCGAAAAGGCTCGCATCATAGAATTCGGAATGGCGCACTCCTCCTCCCAGCGCCGCTCCGATCCGATGGGCAACACTCCTCCTCCCAAGTTGCCCGTCACCGTAAATGACGCCCGCTGGACCTCCTCCCCCAGCGGGCGTTATTCGTTTCAAGAAACAAAAAATCTATACATTTCAAAGCCGAAATATTCGCCGGTGCCGCAGCGACGGGCTAGTCATGCGCGTGCAACAAAGGCGCCATTCTCCAACAAGCCTACTTGTTGCCGACAGTCCGATTTATCGTGAGGACAACTTCGGGGCAGCGCACTCCTCCTCCCAGCGCCCCCTCGACGGGATCGGCAATACTCCTCCTCCCCAGTTGCCGATCAGAATAAGCAACGCCCGCCGGACCTCCTCCCCCAGCGGGCGTTGTTTTTACTTGCCCCTCCTCCTGATCATCCTTCAGCATTCACGCGCTCGCCCAGAATTTGGTCAAACTATGGCCATCCCAGCCGCGAGGATTGCAGCAAGCGCATGGGTGCGATGCAGCATTGTCTCTGTAATTTCAGGGGTTGGCAGCCTATGTTCCAACCATCAGATGAGGGCCAGCAGATGGTGCTGGCAAGGAACCTTGGAAAGGACCAGCATCATGAACATTACTCGCTCGTTCAACAATTGGCGCAAGTACCGTCAGACCTGCAACGAACTCGGCCGCATGAGCGACCGCGAACTGAACGACCTCGGCATCGGCCGCGGCGACATCCAGTACGTTGCCCGCCAGGCAGTCAAGTAATTCTCGCAGCCGGCCGGCTTTTCCGGCCTGATGCGCAGCTGGCAAACGCCCTCCGGTTCGATCCGGCGGGCGTTTTTTTTTGCCTGAATTTCGCCTCGCCCCATCATAGGCTCGACTGGGCACCCGCAGATGTTCGGCACACGGCGACTGTATGCCGCTGCAGCGCAGCATTTGTCGCATGCCCATTTTCCTGACATTGGATGTAACCAAGTTTCGGCCACCGGGCAGTTGGCGACGCAGCGACACCCCGTGCATCCGCATCGCAAAAAAACATCCAAAAAAACAAACCGTTAATTGAAGGCCTATTGCAATGCTGGGTGCCATTAACCTTTGGCTTCTTTTTCAGCACGCACCAAAAATGCTCAGAGAACCAGCAATGCAGTGCACAAATGCATAGCAGATGCATTTTCTTTGCACTCCACCTTTTCCCGCGAAAAGCGTACATAGATAGCAACGAAGCAGGCAAATCACTGCACTGCTCATTTGCTTCTCAAGGAAAAGATCATGAACCCGATTCGTATCGCACAAAGCTGGATCAACTACCGTCGCACCGTTGCCGAACTCGGTAACCTGTCCAACCACGCCCTGTCGGACATCGGTATCACCCGCTTTGACATTCGCAACATCGCTTCGCGTTCCTTCCGCTAATCGGACAGGACATGTCGAGGGACTAAAAACGGCACCACGGGTGCCGTTTTTGATTCCGGGGTTTCGCTGACGCGTTGGTATGCAGAACAGGTTCCCTTCGAGCCCACCTTGCTCTAAATAACAGCGCATGACAGACATATCTTCCTACTCCCCCATTCATATCATCGGCGGCGGCCTCGCCGGTTCGGAGGCCGCGTGGCAAGTTGCCGAGGCTGGCATCCCGGTTGTTCTTCACGAGATGCGCGGCGTGCGCGGCACGGACGCTCACAAGACCGATAGCCTGGCCGAACTGGTTTGCTCCAACTCCTTCCGCTCGGACGACGCCACCAGCAATGCCGTCGGGGTGCTGCATGCTGAAATGCGCCTTGCCGGATCGCTGATCATGTCGGCTGCCGACAAACACCAGGTTCCGGCCGGCGGCGCCCTCGCCGTTGACCGCGACGGCTTCTCGCATGCAGTAACGCAAGCGATCGAAAGTCATCCGCTGATCACCGTGGCGCGCGAGGAAGTCGCCGGCCTGCCGCCGAAGGAATGGGATCTCGCGATCATCGCTACCGGCCCCTTGACGGCGCCGTCTCTCGCCAGCGCCATCCAGGCCGAAACCGGAGCCGATGCGCTCGCCTTCTTCGATGCCATCGCCCCGATCATCCATACCGACAGCATCAACATGGACGTCTGCTGGTTCCAGTCGCGCTACGACAAGGTCGGACCGGGCGGAACAGGCAAGGACTACATCAACTGCCCGATGACCGAGGAGCAGTACAACGCCTTCGTCGATGCGCTGGTCGCCGGCGACAAGACCGGCTTCAAGGAATGGGAAGGCACGCCCTATTTCGACGGCTGCCTGCCGATCGAGGTGATGGCCGAGCGCGGCCGCGAAACGCTCCGGCACGGCCCAATGAAGCCGATGGGCCTCACCAACGCCCACAATCCCACCGTGAAACCCTATGCGGTGGTCCAGCTGCGCCAGGACAATGCACTCGGCACGCTCTACAACATGGTCGGCTTCCAGACGAAGTTGAAATATGGCGCACAGGCCGAAGTCATCCGGATGATTCCGGGCCTCGAGAACGCGGAGTTCGCCCGCCTCGGCGGCCTGCACCGCAACACCTACATCAATTCGCCGGTGCTGCTCGATCCATCGCTGACATTGAAGTCGCGGCCGGGACTGCGATTTGCGGGCCAGATCACCGGTTGTGAAGGCTATGTCGAAAGCGCCAGCATCGGCCTTCTAGCCGGGCGCTTTGCTGCCGCCGAACGCAAGGGTGAGCCGCTGCCGCTGCCGCCTGTGACGACAGCCTTCGGCTCGCTGCTCAATCACATCACCGGCGGTCATATTGTTTCTGATGATGAGCCGGGCAAACGCTCATTCCAGCCCATGAACATCAATTTCGGCCTGTTCCCGCTGCTCGAGCCGGGCGCAATCACCAAACCCGAAGGCGTCAAACGTTTCCGGGGCAAGGACAAGACAGTGATGAAGAAGCAGCTTATTGCCGCTCGCGCGCTTGAACACTGCGCGGCCTGGCTTGGGAACCACGGCTAATTTGCCGGAACAGCCCGGAACTCAGACTGCGAATTGAAGCTACCGAGCAGCCAAAGCGACACCTCGGCCGCCACGTCGGCGCTGGAAAACTCGTAAACGCCGTCGAGAGAGGCGGAGTCGAAGAAATGCACCGTCAGGCCGCGGCCGCTCTGTGCATTGCTGACATTGACTTTGCCCGGTTCGATGAGGTGACAAACGAAATGTGCACCGTGCGAGGCCATGAAACCGGCCTTGCCGTCATGCAGGCGGACGAAATAGGCCTTCTCATCTGCCGTCGCGTGAATGGCCCGGATGGCTTCGTCGGGAAAGGCCCGACCGAAATCGAGAATGGCCGATCCCGTATCCGGCTCCTGCCTGTCCCTGTCGGCGCGCTCCTTCATCCGCATGTAGAAGATACCTGCGAGCACAGTGCAGAGGATGACGATCGGCCAGACCATTGTGCCGGTTCCTTTTCGTGCCAATTGCGACAATAACACGGTCGCGACCCTAGAAGACGAAGCTTGCGCCAATGTGCCCGCCGGATTCGAAAAACAGCATTTACGAATATAAACTGGCGCCGCGGCTCACCACTGGCCGCTACGCGCTGCTTTCCACATCCACCATTGCCGGCGCCATTGGGACGGCACGATCGAATATTCGAAAAGTTTCGAGCCTGCCCGCTCGGCGCGGTCGAAAACCGGTTCGGCCAGCGCCAGCGGGATGAAGGCAAACCGGTTTGCCGCGGAAATCTCTTTTGCGTCCGCACGCGCCTTGGCGAGGTGGTCACGGCCTAGACCGGAAAACGCCCGGATCGCCCGGGTTACAGCGTCCTCATCCGTACCGGCCAGGAAAGCATCGTGATCCAGCCCTGTGGCAGCCAGCAGTTCCGCTGGGAAATAAACCTGGCCGCGCCGCCGGTGCAATGGCAAAAGCAGCAGCAATCCCGCGATCGTCTGCGCTACACCCGCATGGCCTGCCGCAGATGCCGATTGCTGGGAATGGGCAGGATCGAGAATGAGGCTCGCGAGTTGGATCAACGCCGAGGCAGTCTCGCCCGCATAGCCCTCAAGCGAGGAACGGCTTTCCATCGGATCGTCGTAGAGATCGAAGATGCGGGCATCGATCATGTCTTGCAGCACGGGAACCGGCAGTTGGTAAGCCTGGACGCACGTAAGCAGCGCTTCGGCCAGGGGATTACCCTCGCCGCTCGCGCCGCCAGGATCGCCAAGAACGTCACGCCACCACTGAAGACGGATTTCTCCCGGCAGCGCCTCGCGGGCGACGTCCCGGACGCGGGCGATCTCCGCGTAGAAGGCATAGAGAGCCGACAGCGGGCCGCGCTTGTTCGGCGGCGACAGCAGGCAGGCAAGGTAACGATCGCGGTCGCTGTCGCGCAGCGCCGTCATGCTGAAATCGTAGGCAGCCGCGGAGGCCGGACTTGAATTTTCGGAAGATATCATCGGTCAGACGGCAATGAAGACGGCGGCGACGGCGCGCGATTCGGCAAGCATGATATTGTAGGTTCGCACGGCAGCCCCCGTGCTCATCGGGTCAGATGAGATCCCATGTTCCTTGAAGCGCGCCTTCAACTCTTTTGGCAGCGGTCGGATGTCCTTGCCCGTTCCGACGAGCAGCACATCGATATCGGCTGCCTCATCGAAAACGCGTTGGAAGTTCTCGACCGTCAGCGGATCACCTTTCGCCATGTGCCAACCATAAATGCCAGAGGGCAGCATTAGCAGCGAACCGCGATGTGACATGTCGGCGAAGCGGAAGCCGCCATTGCCATAGCTATCAATCGGCGCACGACCGGGAAAATGTGCGTCGCGAATTTCTATAGGTCTGCGCATGACTATTGCGCTCCTTTGGCCGGATGCATGCCGGTGCCACCGGTCTTTTCGGCATCACCGCCCGGTGCGCCGTGTCTCAGCCTGAAGAGAATGAGGACGGGGCCGGCGACATAGATCGAGGAGAACGTGCCGATAGCCACGCCGAAAAGCATGACGAAGGCGAAGGGCTGGATTGCCTCGCCGCCGAAAATCGATAGCGCCGCCAACGCCAGCATGGTGGTCGCACCTGTCAGGACTGTTCGCGACAAGGTCTGGTTGATCGAGGTGTCGATCAGGAGCGGCAACGGCATGCGCGGATAACGCTTCAGGTTCTCGCGGACCCGGTCGTAGACGACCACCGTGTCGTTCAGCGAATAGCCGACAATGGTCAGAAGCGCCGCAATGCTCGTCAGGTTGAATTCCATGCCCGTGACGACGAAGAGCCCGATGGTCAAAAGCACGTCGTGCAGCGTCGCGACGATCGCCCCGGCGGCAAACTGCCATTCGAAGCGGACCCAGATGTAGAGAAGAACCGCCAGAAGCGAGGCGAGGACGCCGATCGTTGCCGCTTTCGTCAGATCACCCGAGACCGAGGGGCCGACGACTTCGACACGGCGGAATTCATAGGCGTCTTCAAGCTCGCCCCGGACAAGGATCACCGATGTCTGCTCGGCATTCTCGCCGCCCTCGCGAGAGTGGACGCGAACGACCACATCCTGCGGCGAGCCGAACGGTTTGACCGTGATCTCGCCGAGATTGAGCTCATCCAGTCGCGCGTGAATATCCTCGATATCCGCATTGCCCGCGCGCGCCTTCAATTCGATCACCGAACCACCGGCAAAGTCGATGCCGAGATTGATGCCCATCGCGCCAAACAGAAGCATGCTGATGACAGACAGCAATGCCGTCAGCGAAAAGACGTAGTTTCGGATTGCCATGAACCGGAACGCTGCGCCGTCGAACACACCGGTGCGAATGCCGTCCGGCAGTTGCGTCGGCTGGCGCCGGTGCAGCCATACGTCCAGGATAACACGCGTCAGGGTGAAGGCGGTGAAGAGGGTTGTGACGATACCGATCGCAAGCGTAACGGCAAAACCGCGAACCGGACCGGCTCCGAGGAAAAGCAGGATGATGGCGGCGATCAGCGTGGTAATATTGGCGTCGACGATGGCGGCGAATGCACGCGAGAAGCCGAAATCCAGGGCCTCGCGCAACGTTTTGCCGTGGCGAACCTCTTCCCGGATGCGCTCGTAGATCAACACGTTGGAATCGACCGCCATACCGATCGTCAGCACGATCCCGGCAATGCCGGGAAGCGTGAGCGCTAATCCGGTCGCCGATAGCACAGCAACAATCATGACGACGTTGAAAGCCACGGCCAGGCTCGCGACCGCGCCGAAGAAGCCATAGAAACCCAGCATGAAGAGAATGACGAGAACCGCGCCGATCGCGCCAGCTGCCAGGATGGAATGGATCGATTCCGCGCCGCGCCCCGCGCCGATCGAACGCTCCTCGACGACGGTCAACGGGCTCGGCAAAGCGCCGGCGCGCAGAAGCAACGCCAGATCGTCGGCGCCCTCCGGGCTCATTTCGGCCGACAACTGTACGGTGCCGTCGGTAATCGCCTTGCGCACCAGCGGGGTGGCGATCACCGCCCCATCGAGCACCACGGCAAGCGTCGTGCCAGCGGTATCCGCCGTCGCCTTCGCAAGCCGGGCCGCGCCATCGGGGCCGAGACGCAGGTTGACGACTGGATTGCCGGACTGGGCGTTGATCGCCGATTTGGCGTCGACAATGTCCTGATTGGCAATGATGGGCTGCTTACGGACAAGGTATCCGATCGGCGGGTCGTCTGCGGAGTAGAGAATTTCCGAATTGAATGGCGGCTGGCCGTTGACGGCGTCCTGAACCGCCATCGACATGTCGATGCTTCGGAACGAGAGAGAACCCGCCTGGCTCAGGATATATTTGACCTGTTCCGGATCATAGCGGCCGGGAATCTGGACAATAATGCGATCGGCACCTTGTCTATGGATTTTCGGCTGCTGGGCGCCTAGATCCGCCAATCGCCGATGCAGGACGGCAATGGCTGCGTCGGCTGTAGCGGAGATACGGTGGTCGATGCCTTCGTCGGAAATGATGGCGCTCATGGAACCGTCGGGCGAGCCATCGATGGCCACCTCGCTGACCGCATCCTTCGCAACGCCGCCGATCCTTACCGGATCCATCAGCGCATTGAGGGCCGTTCGCGCCGCTTCAAGCTGAGCGGGGTTGCGAAGGCGTAGCTGAAGATCCTGGCCCGTGCCCGAAAGGCCGGAATAGGCGATACCCGCGGACCGAAGGCGCACCCCGATCGCGTCGATGACCGCCTTGAGGCGCGTCTTCACCACATCTTCCCGCTCGACCTTCAGGGTGATCTGCGACCCGCCCTGGAGGTCGAGACCGAGCATCAGCTGCTTTTTTGGAACCCAGCCTGGAAGTTCCTCCAGTGTCGCGTCCGCAACCGCGTTCGGCAAGGCCGCCACGATGCTGAGCAGCACGACAAGCCAGACGATGATGGTTTTCCAGCGGGAAAAATACGGCATGAAGCTCTCGAAGATATGTCGTTACAAGGTGACCAGTCTGATCCGGCCTCCCTGCCAGCTTACTCCTTGACGGGCTCGCCCTTCACGCGGACTTCGGATACACCACTGCGTACCACACGAATCTTCACGCCGTCAGCAATTTCAACTTCGAGTTCGCTGTCGTCGATGACCTTCGTCACCTTGCCGACGATGCCGCCGGTGATGATCTGGTCGCCGCGACGAATGTTCTTCAGGAGTTCCTCGCGGCGCTTCATGTTTGCGCGCTGCGGGCGGATGATCAGGAAATACATTACAACGAAGATCAGCAGGAACGGCAGAATCTGCACGAGACCACCGGTAATGTCAGGACCTGCGCCGGGTGCCGTCTGGGCGAATGCCTCGGTAATGAACATCAATCACTCCTTGAATGTGGTTTTGCGGGCGGATCGCCCATGCTTCGGATCGCCGGAATATAAGAATAGCCGATACGAATGCAACCGCAGGCCAGACCGGCTTCTCGCTTCAGCCTCATACAGGAAATCAGCCGGAGGAGAAGCTCTTTCTAGTGGATTTCACGCCTTTTACCGTAACAGTAGCCATGCTACCGGACAGTTGGTCCAACGACACAATCTGGTGTCACGTTTCAGGGGCTCTTCGATGCAGGATACGAAAATCAACCTTCTGATCACCGAAATGCAAAAGCTTTCGGCAGCCATCGAGCGGATTGCGGGTCCAGCACCTGCCGTCAACGACTGGGATATGGCGGAGTGCTTCGTCTGGGGGCCTCAACGGCTGCATCTCCAGCCCGTCAGCAAGCCGAACCGGGTCGATCTCACGCTGATCCGCGGCGTCGATCATGTCCGCGATATCCTGTTCGATAACACGATGAGATTTGCAGAAGGGTTTCCGGCGAACAACGTGCTGCTATGGGGCGCCCGAGGGATGGGCAAGTCTTCGCTCGTCAAGGCTGTTCATGCAAGCGTGGCGCGGGATGCCGGCATTCGCCTGAAGCTGGTCGAGGTGCATCGCGAAGATATCTCGACGCTACCGATCTTGATGGAGATCCTCAAATCGGCGCCGGTTCCGGTCATCGTGTTTTGCGACGACCTTTCCTTCGACCACGACGACACGTCCTACAAATCGTTGAAAGCGGTGCTGGACGGCGGCATCGAGGGCCGTCCCGCCAATGTGCTGCTCTATGCAACATCCAATCGTCGGCATCTCCTGCCGCGCGATATGATGGAAAACGAGCAGTCGACCGCGATCAACCCGTCGGAGGCCGTCGAGGAAAAGGTTTCCTTGTCCGATCGTTTCGGTCTTTGGCTTGGTTTCTACAAATGCAGCCAGGAAGACTATCTGGAGATGATCGACAGCTATGCAGCGTATTTCGGTCTGGAGAGCGATCCTGCGAAGCTGCGCTCCGAGGCGCTGGAATGGAGCACCACGCGCGGCGCCCGTTCCGGCCGCGTCGCCTGGCAGTTCATCCAGGATCTGGCCGGCCGCTTGAAGAGAAAGATCGATCTGGTCTGAGGGCAAAAAAAGCCCCGTAGCGGGGCTTTTCTTTTGCTGATTTGTCTGGCAGGCGAAGCGACTATTCCAGGAAAGTGGCCGGGTTGACGGCGCTGGCGTTCTTGCGCACCTCGAAGTGCACCTGCGGCTGGGTTGCCGTGCCGCTCATGCCGGACGCCGCCAGCGTCTGGCCGCGCTGGATCTTCTGGCCGCGCTGCACCTTCAGTTCCGACGCATTGCCGTAAACTGTAACAGTGCCGTCGTCGTGTCGCACCAGGACGGCGTTGCCCAGTTCCTTGAGGCTGCTGCCGGAGTAGATGACCACGCCGTTTTCCGCCGCCTTGATCGGAGTGCCTTCCGGAACCGAGATATTGATGCCATCGTTACGGTTGCCTTCGACATTGGCACCATAGCCGGCGATGACCTGACCGCGAACCGGCCAGCGGTACTTGCTGATACCCGTTCCCTTCGGCGAGGAATCAGAGCCGTCATCCTTGGACGCGACTTCCGTGACAGATTCCTTGGCGACCGGCGGTGTGTACTGCGCAGGCTTTGCCTCGTCGGCCTTGGCGAGCTTTGCGTCTGGCTTGGCATCGAGCTTCTTGCCGGGGACCGAGGCGGTAACCACCTGGTCCGGAGCCGATGTGCTGGCACCCGGAACCTTCAAGGTCTGGCCGATGCGGATCGCCGCCGTAGTCAAGCCATTCGCCTTGCGCAGTTCCTCGACGGAGACGCCGTTCGTCTTGGCAATCCGGTTCAGGGAATCGCCCGCCTTGACGGTGTAGGTTCCGCCCTTGCCGCCTTCGCCTGCCACCGGCTGCTTGCCTGCCGCCATATCGGTGCGGTTCGTGCCCTTTTCGCGTGATTGAGCCTGCCCCGGGAGAATTGCAACATCGCGACTGTCAGGCTGCAGCGGGATATTCTTCTGCTTATCGATATCGAGACTTGCAGCGGCATCCGAAGCAGCCGCTTTCGCCGCACTTCCGGCAACGCCGAAGGTCGGGATCAGAATGCGCTGACCTGGTTCCGCATCCGACGAGGACTTCAGGCCATTCGCCTTCAGAATCTCTTTTTCCGGAACGCCAAACCGCTTGGACAATGTCGCGATGGTATCGCCCTGACGCAGAAGCACCGCCGGAGCATTCGCCGTCGACCAACCGCCCTTCGCAGTACTGGTGGTGATCGGATCAGCCTTGACCTTCTGCTCGGCCTTCGCGGTTTCGCGGACAGCCGGGAAAGGCTGGGCCAGCGACGTATCGCGCGCTTTCGCAGCCGGATCGGCGAGTGCGACACGCTGAACATTGATCGGCGTCGACGCTTCCCTGGCGCGGGAAACCGGTGTCGTTGCGGTATTGACCGGATCCGGGAACGGCTGGTTCATGGCCTGATCACGACTGTCGCCTGCGACCGCTGGCATAACGGCCATACCGCCGCCCTGGACGTCGCTGCGCGGGATCGGAACATTGCTGCTTGAAATCGAATTCGTCGTGAAATTATCGGACTTGGAGAAGAGCCCTCCAAAACGGGTTGCATCCGAGCTGCAACCCGTTGCGGCACTTGCCAGCAACACCGCCGCAACAAGGCGAACGGCGGACTTTCCTGCACTCGACGAAACTCTAATACGCATGACGCTTACCCACTTGGAACACAACTCAGTGTAGGGTGATTAAAGCGCATTAGAGTTACCGCGCGGTTAAAACCGGCGGCTTGGACGATGGTTTTTGATGAATTGATAACCATGATCGGCGGCGGCCACCGAAGACATCGGGTGCTGGCGGCCAATCTGGCAGACTTTAAAAGTTTTCCTGGTAGAACTTCTCGATCTCGGAAACAGCGCCGCGGGTCTGCGAGACATCCTCGTAGCTGATCGTGCCGGTATCCCAGCCGAACATGTCGCCCGTGATCATGCCGCCTGCGCCGTTCGATGTTGCCAACTCGGATTGAGCCTTGTCGGTGTCGAGCAGCACACTGACAAGCGTTTGAAAGCTCGCATCGCCATCGATGCCACTCTCGTCGCTATATTCCACCGACCGTGCTCCGGCGATCGCCGCGTCGCGCGTGCCGAAATAACGAAGGCTGTTCTGATCCTCCGGACGAAGATTGTCGTAATACTCGATGAAGGCGCGGTAATAGGCCTTGTGATCGCCGGTTTCGCTGTATTTTCCGAAGGCCTGATATTCGCGCGCGGCGAGCTGTGGTGAAAGCTTGTTGCTCCACTCGTCCTTCGTCAGGGCCGGGTATTTTTCCTGCACACGCTTCGTGCGGCCGAGAAACAGCAGTGCCTCTGCGGAGAGCGAAACACGCGAAGACGGATCGTAACCGCCGGTCAGCGACGAGACCGCGTTGCCCTCTTCGCGGTTGCCCGAAGTCCCCTGCGCCGCGGCGCGGCCGGCAAGATTGCTCAGGCCATCGCCTGTGCCTGCCGAGGTCAATCTGTTTGCGATCTGCATCTGCCGTCTCCTGCGTTGTGACGCCTGAAATGGAACTGACAAACACGCATCAAGTCCGGGTCAGCTCAAAGGTATGACTTTTTGTGCGCAGATTTCGGTTAGGCTCCCAAACTTGCGCGAGGCTGACCATTGTTAATAAAAAATTAACAGCCTGATTTTGCAATGATAAATTAGCGTGGCGTGAAAAGCGCGCTTTCGCCCCATGCTGCAGTGCAGCAACAAATGATGGAATCAGCGAGTGCCGAGCGCGGCCAGCATCACAGTGAGAAGCGCGGCGCCGCAGCCGAGATCAAGGATGCGGCAAGGCTTTGCGCTTTACGACAGCCTTAGCCCTATGGCTCCTAGAGAAAAGAAGCGAGTTGCGGAACGATCGGAAGATAAGGCGCTTCAAACAGATCCTCGCGGTCGAACCGGCTGCCTGTGCGGGTCAACCGGACGATCCGGCATTCGGTTTCGCTCATCATGATCGGTACGATGAGAACGCCACCGGAGACGAGGTGATCGGAAAAGACGCGCGGCAGACTGGAGAACGCGGCGGTGACCAGAATGCGATCGAAGGTGCCCTCCCCGGCAGGCCCAATGCTGCCATCCCCCTGGCGAACGATGACATTGCGGATACCGGCCTTTTCCAGATTCTTCTGGGCGCCGGTGACGAGCGTCTTGTAGCGATCGATGGTCAATACCCGCTCCGCAATCCGGCCCATCACCCCGGCGGTGAAGCCGCTGCCGGTGCCAACTTCCAGAATGCGTTGCCCAGGCTTGAGGTTGAGGTGGTGAAGGAGCCGGACAGCAAAGTCGAAGCCTTCCATGAAGGAACCGCAGTCGAGTGGCACCAGCCGCGAAGAATAGGCGTTGTCCTGAAACTGAGGCGGCACAAACAGCGTGCGCGGCGTCTGCTCGACGGCGTTGAGCAATTCCTTGTTGGAAATCCCCTCCGCACGCAGGCGCAGCACCAGGGCTGCGAAGCCTTCCTGCTCAACGACACGCGGGCTCAATCGGCGTCTCCGTCGAGCAATGCACGCGCAACACGGTCCTGCGCAGTATAATCCGTCAGATCGAGCTTCAGCGGCGTCACCGATATCTTGTGCTCGCGAATGGCATGAATATCCGTTCCCGCCCGGAAGTCGCCGAAGCGCTCGCCGAACCGAAGCCAGAAATAAGGGTGGCCGCGGCCATCGGAGCGCTCGTCGATCGTCAGGCCGAAATCGAGCTTGCCCTGCGACGTGACCTCGGTACCGGTGATTGCGGTTGCGGCGCAGTTCGGGAAATTGAGATTAAGGAATGTGCCGTCCGGCAGGTCGAGTTGCATCAGCTTTCGCAAAAGATCAGGCGCATGGGATTCGACCACATCCCAGGGAACGAGCCCGCCGTCTGCATGACGATAGGCCTGGCTGAGGGCAAAGGACCGAATGCCCTGAAGCGTGCCTTCGATTGCACCGGCAATCGTGCCGGAATACGTCACGTCATCCGCCATGTTGGCACCGACATTGACGCCCGAAAGGATGAGGTCCGGTTTGAAATCCAGCACCTTGCGCACAGCCATGATGACGCAATCGGTCGGCGTGCCGCGAAGCGCGAAGTGCTTTTCGGATACCTGCCGCAGACGCAAGGGCTCCGACAGCGTCAGCGAATGGGCAAGACCGCTCTGATCCGTTTCCGGCGCGACGATCCAGACATCGTCAGAGATCGTCCGGGCAATCCGTTCGAGAACGGCGAGGCCCTCGGCGTGAATGCCATCGTCATTTGTCAGCAGAATTCGCATCTCTACCCCTGCCGCAGGACGCGGCTCAACCGGCCTTTTCGATCTTGGTCAGGCCGCCCATATAAGGCAACAATACGTTCGGGATGGTTACCGATCCGTCTTCATTCAGATAGTTTTCGATGACGGCGATAAGTGCACGGCCGACGGCCGTGCCTGAGCCGTTCAGCGTGTGGACGAATTTCAGCGCCTTGTCGTCCTTCGTCCGGTAGCGTGTATTCATGCGCCGCGCCTGGAAATCGCCGCAGACCGAGCACGAAGAGATTTCGCGATAGGTATCCTGCCCCGGCAGCCAGACTTCAAGGTCATAGGTCTTGCGTGCGCCAAAGCCCATGTCGCCGGTGCAGAGCGTCATCACGCGGTAATGCAGCTCAAGGCGCTTCAGCACCTCTTCCGCACAGGCGGTCATGCGCTCATGTTCGTCGATCGAGCTGTCCGCATCGGTGATCGACACGAGCTCCACCTTGTTGAACTGGTGCTGGCGCAGCATGCCGCGCGTGTCCCGGCCGGCCGAACCCGCTTCCGAGCGGAAGCAGGGCGTCAGAGCAGTAAACCGAAGCGGCAGCGCGTCGGCATCGAGGATCTGCTCGCGCACCATGTTGGTCAGCGGCACTTCGGCAGTGGGGATCAGCCAGCGACCGTCGGTTGTCTTGAACAGGTCTTCGGCAAATTTCGGAAGCTGGCCGGTACCGTACATCGCATCGTCGCGCGTCATCAGCGGTGGCTGGACTTCCAGATAATCATGCTCGCTCGTATGCAGGTCGAGCATGAACTGGCCGAGCGCCCGCTCGAGCCGCGCCAGTTGGCCCTTGACGATGGTGAAGCGCGAACCGGCGATCTTGGCCGCGCCTTCAAAATCGAGCCAGCCGAGTGCTTCGCCGATTTCAAAATGTTCTTTCGGCTCGTGATTCCAGCCCGGCTTCTGGCCGTGGCTGCGCTTTACGACGTTTCCGCTCTCGTCGCTGCCGACCGGCACGTCGTCGAGCGGAATATTCGGAATGCGCGAAAGGGCGTCGGCAAGCTCGGCATCCGTCTGACGGCTCTCTTCTTCGAGCGCCGGCATGGTGGTCTTCAGTTCGGCCACTTCGGCCTTCAACTGCTCGGCAAGTTCGCCATTCTTCTGCGCCATTGCCGCACCGATTTCCTTGGAGGCGGCGTTTCGGCGCGACTGCATGTCCTGCAGCGACTGAACGAGGGAGCGGCGCTTTTCATCGAGCAAAATCAGCGCAGCCGACAGGGGCTCGGCCCCGCGCTTTTCAAGCGCCGCGTCGAGCGCTTCCGCATTGTCCCTAATCCATTTGATATCAAGCATGTTCGTTCAGGTCCTGATCGGTCGTGTCGAAAGCGGGACCCGAACGCCGTGCGCTGACACGAAGCCCGTGTCAGCCGGCGTTTTCCTTCGCCTCGGCATCCTCGCGCGCTTGCGCGTCGCGTGTCCGTTGCCGCTCGACGAGTCGGGCCGTATAGATCGAAATCTCGTAGAGAAGGATGGCCGGGAGAGCAAGGCCGATCTGGGAAACCGGGTCCGGTGGGGTCAGAATTGCGGCTGCAATGAAAGCGATGACGATCGCATATTTGCGCTTTTCCTTCAGCCCCTGCGAGGTAACGAACCCGACACGCGCCAGCAACGTCGTGATCACAGGCAGTTGGAACACGAGGCCAAACGCGAAGATCAGCGACATGATCAGGCTCAGATATTCCGAAACCTTCGGCAAAAGCTGGATCGACACCTGCCCCTCGCCGCCATGCTGTTCCATGGCCAGGAAGAACCACATCACCATCGGCGTGAAAAAGAAATAGACGAGCGCTCCGCCCATCAGAAACAGGACCGGCGAGGCGATCAAGAACGGCAGGAAGGCCGCCCGCTCGTTCTTGTAGAGGCCGGGAGCGACGAACTTGTAGACCTGCGAGGCGATGACGGGAAAGGAGATCACCAGGGCGCTAAACATCGCGACCTTGATCTGCGTGAAGAAAAACTCCTGCGGGGCCGTGTAGATCAGCTCAACATTGCGATGATCAAGCCCCGCCCATTGAACCGCCCATTTGAATGGCTGAACGAGGACATCGAACAAGACTTTGGCGAAATAGAAGCAGACGAGGAACGCCGCGAAAAAAGCGCCGACCGCCCAGATCAGCCGCGAACGCAGCTCGATCAGATGCTCCATCAGCGGCTGGGGCTTGTCTTCGATATCGCCGCTCATGCGTCACCTTTTTTCTTGGTCTTCTTCGGCGCAGCCTTGGCAGATTCCGGCTTTACGCCCGCAGCAACTTCGCCCTTGACCTTCTTCGCGGGAGCCGCGACAGCGGCTCCAACCGCAGCCGCCTTCGGCTTGGAAACACGCTTTGCCTTCGGTTCTTGAGCTGAAGCACGGTCCACTTGCTTGGCCGTCGAGATAGCTCCATCAGCGGCAACAGGGTCTGCTTTCGCCTGTTCCTGCGGAACGACCGCTTCAGCGGGCGCCACTGCCGCCGGTTCCGGCGTCTTCGTCTCCACAGTCGTCGCCTTCTGCAGATCGGCCTTGATTTCGTTGCCCATCTGGCGAAGCGGGTTCATCGCCTCGCGCAGGCTATGCGCCGGATTGAGCTTCTGTGCGTCGCTCAGCGTCTTGCGCACATCGTCGAGGTCGGCCTCCTTCAGCGCTTCATCGAACTGCTGGCGGAAATCATTCGCCATGCCGCGCATCTTCGTCATCATCTTGCCGAACGTGCGCAGCATCGGCGGCAGGTCCTTCGGACCCACCACGATGATCAGAACGACGGCGATAACGACGAGTTCGGTCCAGCCGACATCAAGCATTCTCAAGGACTCCACAACACCGAAAGGCGGCAAGGCCTGCCGTCACGGCCAGGCCCCGACCAAATGCATGATCAGCGGACTTCGTCGGATTTGTGTTCGACCGTCTTGGCATCGACGCCCTTGTCGGCCGCAGCCGTGTCGTCTTCGGTCATACCCTTCTTGAAGCTCTTGATGCCCTTGGCAACGTCGCCCATCAGTTCCGGGATCTTGCCGCGGCCAAACAGCAGCAGGATTACGACCAGAACGATCAGCCAATGCCAGATACTAAAGGAACCCATATCCTTAACTCCCTTGAAGCCTGTGCCCCGATTTAAGATGTCCAACCATCTTTTTCAAACGGCATATATCCGCTCGTTAACGGAAAGCAGCACGCCACGCAATGCTTACACTAAGAGTTCGGCAGAGATACGCCCATCCGCCAGATTATCAGCTTATTCGAGCGCAGCCGCCGGTGGAACCGGGAATCGGACGCGACCATTGCGCACACGGACAAGGGCTGACGGACAAGGTGAACCGCGTTCAAGACGCTGGCTTTTATTCTTCGTCCCCGCCGCTCGGCGCCAAAAGGCCAAGCTCCTCAAGATCAAGCTGCGTTATGGGATCCTCGTCGTCGCCAATTCCGTCCTCGCCAAGGGGAACCGGAATCTGGAAGCCCGAGGGGATGCGGCCGGAGAGAAGGCCCGCGCCCTTCAATTCTTCGAGACCGGGCAGGTCGCGCAGTTCCTCGAGGCCGAAATGGTCGAGAAAATCCCGGGTCGTGCCGAAGGTCACCGGCCGGCCTGGCGTGCGACGGCGGCCCCGGAACCGGATCCAGCCCGCTTCCATCAGTACGTCCAGCGTCCCCTTCGACGTCTGCACGCCGCGGATATCCTCGATCTCGGCACGGGTCACCGGTTGGTGGTAGGCGATGATCGCCAGCACTTCGAGGGCCGCCCGTGACAGTTTGCGCACCTCGTTCTCATCCGTCTGGACGACGAAAGAGAGGTCGGCTGCCGTGCGGAACGCCCAGTGATCGGCCACCTGTACGAGATTGACACCGCGCTCGGCATAGATGGACTTCAACCGCATCATGATGCGCGGAACATTTGCGCCCCGCGGCAGACGCTGCGCTATGTAGCTCTCCGACACCGGCTGGGCTGACGCAAAGACAAGCGCTTCGGCGATGCGTTCCGCTTCCAGTTCGATCCGCGGATCAAGCAGGATTTCCGTCCTGGTCGCTTCGTCCTGTTCTTCGATCACGCCCGGTAGCTTCTTTTGCGGGTCAATCACGCCCCGCCTCCATTTCGGCCAGTGCCTCGGCCGTCAGCTTGTTCGGCCCCTGGCGCAGATAGATCGGCGAGAACGCGCCGTCTTGGCGAATTTCAAGCCGGCCTTCCCGCACCATTTCGAGCGATGCGGCAAAGGAACTGGCAATGGCCGTCGCCCTTTCCTTCGGGCTCGTCATGTAGCGCAACAGAAAGTGGTCGAGTGCCGTCCAGTCGACCATGTCGCCGATCAGCCGGGCAAGGACCAGGCGGGCAGCGGCGAGCGACCAGACCTGCCGCTTCTCGATCGTCACCTGCATCACCGCCTCGCGCTGGCGCAGTGACGCGTAGGCACTCAGCAGATCGTAGAGCGATGCCTCGAAAGCGGATTTCTTTTCGACCGGAATATGCTCCGGCGCGCCACGTGCGAACACGTCACGGCCAAGCCGGTTGCGGTTGATCAGGCGGGTCGCCGCCTCGCGCATCGCCTCCAGCCGCTTCAGGCGGAACGCCAGAGCGGTGGCCATCTCCTCGCCCGATGGCCCCTCGTCCTTGGCCTGCTGCGGAATGAGCAGGCGCGACTTGAGGAAGGCAAGCCAGGCCGCCATGACGAGATAGTCGGCGGCGAGCTCAAGCCGGATGCTGCGGGCGCGCTCGATGAAAGCGATATATTGCTCGGCAAGCGCCAGCACCGAAATGCGGGAAAGATCGACACGCTGGTTGCGCGCCAGATGCAAGAGAAGATCGAGCGGGCCTTCGAAGCCGGCGATATCGACGACGAGCTCTTCCTCGTGCAAGCCACGATCCGACGCATCGTCCTGCCACAGCGGGTCCATCGGGGCCTTGGCCGCCGGTTTCCTCTGCATGTCGCCGGCGTTGCTCACGATTGTCCTGCCTCTTGTTGCCGTTGTTTCCCTTACGCGATGGCTAGCATGCCGTTGAACTCGTCCCGCAATGCGGTTTCGTCCGATGCGTCCGGCTTTACGAACCCGGCTTCCACCGCCTTCGCGCGCCTGAGCGTCTCACCGGATATCACCGGCACGACACGCGCCACCTGAACCATTTCATCCATAATGCCGTGGCAATGCAACACCAGATCAAGCCCGGCGGCCACAATGCCACGCGCCCGCGTCTCTATATCGCCTGCCAGCGCATTCATCGAAACGTCATCCGACATCAGCAGGCCATCGAAACCGATATGGCCGCGGATGACATCGCGCACCACTTTGGCGGAAGTCGTCGCAGGGTTTTCCGGATCGATCGCCGTGAAAACGATATGCGCCGACATCGCCATCAGTTCGTTCTTCATGGCGGCGAAGGGCAGGAAATCGCTCCTGGCGAGCTCCTCAAAGGCCACATCGACGACTGGCAGTTTGTGATGGGAATCGACGAAGGCTCGGCCATGGCCCGGCATATGCTTCATGACCGGCAACATGCCGCCCGCCTTGAGGCCGGCGGCGGCCGCAGCACCGATCTCGGCCACGGCCTGCGCATCGTAGCCATAGGCGCGGTTGCCGATCACATCGCTGCTGCCTTCGATCGGCACGTCCAGCACCGGCAGGCAATCGACCGTGATACCGAAGCGCATCAGGTCGAAGGCATGCAGCCGCGACATCAGCCACGCGGCACGAAGGCCCTTCTCACGGTCGCGGCGATAGATTGCGCCGATCGCCGCACCGTTCGGATATTGCGGAACGATCGGTGGACGAATGCGCTGGACGCGACCGCCTTCCTGGTCGATCAGCACCGGCGCGTCGGGATTGTCGATGCTGTCGCGCAACGAAGCGGTGAGATCGGAAATCTGCTCGGGCTCACCGATATTGCGTCCGAAAAGGATGAAGCCCCACGGGCGCTCCCCTGCAAAGAAGGCTTTTTCCTCAGGCGTGATCGTCAGGCCCTTGCAGCCTGAAATGAATGCTTTTGATTCGGTCATAGGGCGATAATAGTGGCTGCGGCAGGCAAAGGCGAATGTCGATTTTTCCTTTGAATCCCGTCATTCACAGCAAACAAATCCGCTTGAATATGAGAAAGGCGCGGCCGTTTTGCCGCGCCCTTTTAATGATCTCGCTGTTGGGTCGGAATTATTTCGTCACAAGGCAACTGCCGCCAGCGCTCTTGTAGCGCGCGCACAGGGCATTCGCCTCTTGCTTGGACCCGGCGGGAATGCGCACGCGGAAATAGGTCCCCTTGCCGGCGATCTCGGCCTTCTTGATATCGACGCCCTTGCCGCCGATGACGCTGCCGAACTTGCCGGAAAGCGTCTTGTAGGACCTCTGCGCTTCGGCTTCCGATGGCAGCGACGCGATCTGGATCACATAGGTGCCGGGCGCGACGGAGGCCGTTTCAACCGGTTTGGCTTCGGCTGCCGGCTGCGCTTGCTGGGTTGGCTCTGTCTTGAAGGTGTCGACGACCTTCGTCTTCTCCTCGACCTTCGCCTGCTCTTCGACCGGACGCGTCTGCGGAATAGGATTGGTATCGGCAACCGCTGTCGTCTTGACGGAGCGGACCGGCGCCGTTTCCTCAACGGTGGTGTCGGCGGCTTCAGCAAGCGCGCTCTTCTGCTCCGGTGCGGCCGCTTGGTCGGCGGCAGCCTGGTCGGCAGCTGGCAGGGACTTAGGCGTCGAACCCGTCTCCACCTGTGGGGTTACTGCGGTCGTCTTGACCGTCTTGATCTGAGGGTCGCCCTGGTTTGCAGGCGTCTCGTTTGCAGCAACCTTCGTTTCAGGCTGAACAACCGGATCTTCGCGCGCAACCAGCGTGCCATCCGGCTTGACGATCATCGTGCGAACCTTGCGCGGCGATACGGCCGGCGAGCTGTCCTCTTCGGCGGCTGTGTTCTCGGCCGTTTGGCCGTCCGGCAGCAAGCGTTCGCTGCCGTCGTCGTCGGCCGGCGCTGCGCCCGGGAGTTCTTCGTCGGCCCCCTCGAGCGGCAAGTTCTCCGGCGTCAGCGTCCGCTGAACCACGTCGACCGGCTCTTCAGTCGAGGAAACCAGCGTGCCCTGCTCCGGCGCACCGTCCTGCGCACCGGCAACACGGTCATAGACGGCCTTGTCCTGGTTGGGAACGGTCTTGCCGCCCTTTTCGACCGGCACGATCTTCACCGGCGACTTGTCCGCCAGGATAATTTTTGGCTCTCCGCCGGACAGCACTGAACCGTTGCCGCCCATGAACGCGTAGACACCGACGGCACCGAAGATCGCCAGGCCGGTAACAGCCGCGGCAAGCAGGATCAAACGACGCTTGCCGGCGCCACTGCCCTCTTCGTCAAAATCGCTATTGGCCGCGTAGCCGGAGCCGACCGCCAGGCGATCCGACGATGGATCGGCCTCCTGCCGCTTGCTCAGCGACAGCCGGAAATCCTCTTCCATGGCTTTTTCGAATTCGTCGAAATCATCCTCGGCGGGCGCTCCGGCGGTGACGGACTGCGTCTGCGCAATCGAATGCGGCACGGAACCGAAACCGAGTTCGTCGTCAGCGCCCCTACTCGCACCCGCTCCACTACGGCTCGGCGTCCCGAACAGCTGCGCCATTTCAGCGTCTATATCGAGGTCGTAATCCGGTTGATGAACCACCGGACGCTCCTGCTCGACAGCCGGCAATTGTGGCACGTTCAGATCAGCGATCGCCGTCAGGCTTTCTTCCGTCTCGGCAATCATCGCGGGATCGAAGGGCAGAACGTTTTCGGGCTCCTCGTCTTGTGGGATTTCATCGACGGGTGCGGCTGGGGCTGCAGCAATGCTGACTGGTTCCTCTGCAATCGCAGCAGCCGGCGCGAAAGCAGTCTCCGGAGCCGCAGTCTCGAATTCCGAGGGGTCGATATCGAGGTCGATGCCGGAAAGATCAAGTTCGAACGTGTCGAGATCGAAATCCGGTTCCTGATCGACAGGCGCCTTCAGAGCAGGTGCTGCTTCGGTCACCACCGGCTCGACGGGCGTTTCGGCCGGGTGATACGCCGTTTCGGTGACAGTTGCTGCCGCCGCCACAGTGGCCGCCGGAAGCGGGGTCGCGAAGGCCTTCTGCGACAGAACTCCGCCATTCGAGGCGACCGGAGTAGCCCGGCTGAATGTCGGCGTGAAGGGATAATTGATTTTTCGCGCAGCATCCGCCGACGTCGCCAGTTTTACGGCAGCCTTCGCGGGAACAGGAAATCGTTCGATATCGGTCAGCAAGACGTCAATGTCATGCGCATCAGCCGCGGAAGTCGCTTCGCCCGGTTTCAGTGCCGATGCCGGCTTTGGCTGCCATTCGGGCAGATCGCCCTGCGTCTGAGCCGCGGATTCCACAGCCGCCTCTGCGGACTGGTCGGCACCAAACGGGAAGTCCTCAACCGGCGCAGCAGCAACAGGCTCTTCAAACGCAGGCGAAGGCGCGATGTCCTGCTCGGCTGGCTCCTCTGCCCTGGCATCAACGAGCGTATCCTCTTCGGACGCGACACGCTGCGTCTGCGCGAAAACCATTTCAACCTGCGGCGCTTCAACGGGATACGCGTCGTAGCCGATGGACAATTCGAGTTCGCGCTCAAGATCAGCGCCGTCGAATACCGGCTCGCTATATTGATCGAGGGACCAGACGTTTTCGGCTTCCGGCGAGACGGGCTCGGGGGACCAGTCGACAACCGGTTCTTCGCCCACGCTGGCAACTGCAGCTTCCGGCTCGGCAAGAGCAGGCTCCTCAGCAGCGAGCGGCGCAATTTCTACCGTGGGCGCAGCAACCTCGACCGAAGCTTCCGGAAGAAGCTCTTCCACCTCGTAAGCGACAAACTCGGGCTCAACGACAGCGGCCGGAACGACATCGCTTTCTTCGGGAAGCGGCGCGAAAGCGATATGGTCCTCGGCACTGACCGGCTCTGGCGCATCAATCGCTGCAGCTTGCGGCGCGTCGTAGGCGTCGAACTCGCGTAGCAGTTCGTCCTCCAGATCGAGCACAGGTTCGACGCGGACCGACTCTCGATGTCTTTCGAGTTCCTGCAACTGCTGAACCGCGGGCCGATTGTCATAGCCGACAATACGGGCCAGTTCTGCCAAAGGATCGTCTTCCGACAACACGTCGAATTCCACAGTCCCGCTTCGTGCCAATTGTTTGTCTGCCATGCGCTCCACTCACAACTTACTAGCCAGTTCTTGCCAGTGCTTTGTGGGGAAATGGTGACATTACTATCGCATCTCGTCCGGGGCAGCGGTACCTGTAATGGACAGGCCCGACTTCAAAACGGAGGCAACGGCACGCACCAGTCCTAGTCTGGCAATGGTCAATTCTCTGTTCTTATCGTTAACAAAACGTAATTCTGGAGATTCTTTACCTTTATTCCAGTGTCCGTGGAAGACGCTGGCAAGATCGTAGAGGTAAAACGCGATCCTGTGAGGCTCGTGAGACAGTGCCGCTGCCTCGATGACACGCGGATATTCTGCGAGCTTGGCAACGAGCTGGAGCTCATTCGAATCAGTGATATTGCCTGCAACGGCTCCCGCCAGGTCGAGGGCTTCGAAATCGGTGCCCGGGAACGCTTCGCCCGCCTGCCGGAAGACCGACATGCAGCGCGCATGCGCGTACTGCACGTAAAAGACCGGATTATCCTTCGATTGTTCCGTTACCTTGGCAAAATCGAAGTCGAGCGGTTCGGAACTCTTGCGGTAGATCATCATGAACCGAACGGAATCCCGCCCAACCTCTTCCACGACATCCCGAAGCGTGACGAAGTCGCCCGAACGCTTGGACATCTTGACCGGCTCGCCGTCGCGATAAAGCTTGACGAGTTGGCAGAGAAGCACCGTCAGCTTGGACGTGCCGCCCGAGACTGCGCGTGCCAACGCCTCGAGCCGCTTGATGTATCCGCCGTGATCGGCGCCGAGCACATAGATCATCTCGTTAAAGCCGCGATCGAACTTGTCCTTGAAATAAGCAACGTCGGCGGCAAAGTATGTATAGGAGCCGTCAGACTTGATCAGCGGCCGGTCGATGTCGTCACCGACCTCAGTCGAGCGGAACAAGGTCTGCTCGCGATCTTCCCAGTCTTCCGGCACCTGCCCCTTCGGCGGCGGCAGCGCACCCTTGTAGACATGGCCCTTGAAGGTCAGGTCGTTGATGGCGTTGCGAATCCGTCCGGCGCCGTCGGCGTGCAACGTCCGCTCTGAGAAGAAGACATCGTGATGAACGTTGAGGGCGGCAAGATCCTCGCGGATCATCACCATCATCGCATCGATCGTCCGGTCCTTGACGAGTGGCATCCACTTGTCTTCCGGCATGATCCGGAGACTGGAGCCGAATTCATCCGCCAGCGCCTGGCCGACCGGAACGAGATAATCGCCCGGATAGAGACCCGCCGGGATATCGCCGAGCTTTTCACCCAGCGCCTCGCGGTAACGCAGGAAGGCGGACCGGGCGAGCGTGTCGATCTGAGAGCCGGCGTCGTTGATGTAATATTCCTTGGTCACCTCGTAGCCGGCGAACTCCAAGAGGTTGGCGAGCGTGTCGCCGACGACGGCGCCGCGGCAGTGGCCGACATGCATTGGGCCGGTCGGATTGGCCGAGACGTATTCGACATTGACCTTGCGTCCGGCGCCGACGGCGCTTTTACCGAAACCGGTACCATCGGCGATCATGATCGCCAGAAGTTTTTGCCAATAGGCGACCGAAAGCTTGACGTTGATGAAGCCCGGCCCTGCGACGGAGACATCGGCAACTTCCGGATCCTCTTTCAGCTTGGCAACGATCAGTTCGGCGAGTGCACGCGGATTGGTGCCGAGCGGCTTGGCCAGCACCATCGCGGCGTTGGTCGCCACATCGCCGTGACTGGCATCGCGCGGCGATTCTACACTGACACGGCCGAAATCAACTTCAGATCGCTTTTCACGCACGATATCAATCGTTTCCAGAACGTTTTTAACGCGTGATTCGAAGTCTGTGAAAAGGTTCATGTCATCCATCCGCTCTGCTCGCCTTTGGCTGCGAGACCGCGTTGTTATCGTTCAGTGGCATTGCGGCAGCCCGATCGCCGCCATCAACCGGCGCGGTGACTACCGCAATTCAGGGGTATGGTCAAACAAGCGCTTGTGCACGGCAATCGCATAGGTGTCGGTCATGCCGGCGATATAATCGCCGACGTGCCGGGCCTTGGCCGGCTCGGCCATGCCAGCGATCTGATCGATCCAATAGTGCTTCTGCATCTGTTGCGGATCGGCCATGAAGGCATGGTAGAGATCGGTGACGATCGCAGCGGCATTGGCGCGTACGCGCATGACTTCGGGATGACGATAAATCCTCGTCATCAGCATCTTCTTGATCTGCTGGTCCGTGTCGAACATCGCTTCGGAAAAGGTGGCGATCACCCTGCCCGCATTGCGAATATCAGAAGCGCTTTGCGGCCGCACGTCCTTAAGACCTTGCTGCGCGACGGTGATCACATCCTCCACCATGGCCGTGATCTGCCGGCGCATGATCTCATGAGTGAACCGGCTCGCCTCCAGGCCAGGATAGCGACCGCCGACCTCCTGCATCAGGCCGGCAAGAAAAGGAATTTCCTCCAGCATCTCGAAGGTCAGATAGCCGGACCGCAATCCGTCATCGATGTCGTGGGTATTGTAGGCAATGTCGTCAGCGATCGCCGCCACCTGCGCTTCCAGACTGGCGAAACTCGCCAGTTCCAGATCATGCAGGACGCAATAATCGAGGATCGGCTGGGGAACGGGAGTGCGGGTGCCCTCGCCGTCCTTGCCGATCAGCGGTCCGTTATGCTTGACGAGCCCTTCCAGGCTCTCCCAGGTCAGGTTGAGCCCGTCGAACTCCGCGTAGCGGCGTTCAAGCTTGGTGACGATCCGCAGGGACTGCGCATTGTGGTCGAAGCCGCCATAGGGCTTGAGCATTTCGTGCAGCGCGTCTTCGCCGGTATGGCCAAACGGCGTGTGACCGAAATCGTGGACAAGGGCGACGCCTTCTGCCAGGTCCTCATCCAGTTTCAGCGCGCGCGCCAAGGCACGGGCGATCTGCGCCACCTCGATTGTGTGGGTGAGCCGCGTGCGATAATGGTCGCCATCGGCAGCGATGAAGACCTGGGTCTTGTGCTTCAGCCGGCGAAAGGCCGTCGTGTGGACGATACGGTCGCGGTCACGCTGAAAATCGGAGCGGGTCGGACTGCTTGTCTCGGGGTAAAGCCGCCCCCTGCTCGCCCATGGATCGGAGGCAAAAATCGCGCGTTCACCGGAGCCGAAACCAAGCGCATGTCTGTCCAATGTCATTTCCCACTCTGCATCCCATTGACGCGGTACTAAAGCCTTCATACCTATAGTGCGCGTTACAGGAAAGCACCGAGTGACGGTCGCTCTTGAGCTTGAACGAAAACAAGGCTTTGCTGCACACGTGGACCAGAGTGCCGCCCGGCGATATAATGCCGCAAACGGCGCAAACAGCGAATCTCTCCGGTTCTTGACCCCGGCAGGAGGTAGATATGACAGCAGAAACTGTGACCCTTTCGGACTCGGCGGCAAAGCGCATCGGCGTGATCCTCAAATCCGATGCGGAGAAGAAAGCCATGCGTGTGTCCGTCGAGGGCGGCGGCTGCTCCGGGTTTTCCTACAAGTTCGATCTGGTCAGCGACGCCGATGCCGACGACCTCGTGCTTGAGAAGGGCGACGCGAAGGTGCTCATCGACAGCCTGTCGCTCGTCTATATGAACGGGTCCGAAATCGACTTCGTCGACAACCTGCTCGGCCAATCCTTTCAGGTCAAGAATCCGAATGCGGTCGCAAGCTGCGGATGCGGCACCAGTTTCTCGATCTGAGACGGCGGCCGTCTCAATTCACAGATAGGGTGAGCCCAGCCAGAAGATCTTGTTGATCAGGCGGGTCAAAAAGGGCTTTGCGCTGAGGTCGGCCAGTGTCACCGGCCGGGCACTCTTCAACGCCGCCTGTATCCGCTGCCCGACGGCACCGGCAAAACCCGCGTCGAGTACCTCCAGGTCGATCTCGAAATTCAGCCGCAGCGAACGCGGGTCGAGGTTCGACGAGCCGACATAGGTCCAGCGGCCATCGACCGTCATCAGCTTGGAATGGTTGAAGACGCCCGTGGACCGCCAGATGCGGCATCCGCCCTTCAGGGCCTGGTCGAATTGCGCGGTCATCGCCCGGTCGACCAGTACCAGGTTGTTGACCGCCGGCACGATAATATCTACCTCGACGCCGCGCATCGCTGCCGTGACGAGGGCGCTGATCAATTCCCTGTCCGGCAGGAAATAGGGCGACATGATGCAGATATTGCGTCTGGCAACGGAAAACGCACCCATCATCATCTTGTGGTTGGATTCGTTGGCCCTGTCTGGCCCGGACGGCACGGCGCGCATCAGCACTGAAGGCTGGCTATGATCCTCCGCCGGCAGCAGGATGCCCCACGCCTCGCCCTCCAGGGCTTCGCTGCTGGCAAACTGCCAGTCCTCGGCAGCCACCTGAAAGAGATCGGCAACGACGGGCCCGGTAACGCGGAAATGCGTGTCGCGCGCCTGCGCGTCGCCTGCAAATTCCGACGTGAACCCGGCCCTGATATTCATGCCTCCCGTAAAAGCAACGGTGCCATCCACGATCAGGATTTTCCGATGGGTGCGCAGATTGGCGTAAGGCAGCCGCAGTCCCATGATGATGTTGCCGTTGAAGACCCTGACCGTCACGCCGCCTTCCGCAAGAAGCCCGACGATGCTCGGTACTGAATAGCGTGCGCCGACCGCGTCGATCAGAACCCTGACCTCGACGCCCCGCTTGGCGGCGGCGATCAGGGCATCGGCAAAACGAAGACCGATGCTGTCGCGGTCAAAAATATAGGTCTCGAGCAAAATGGCACGGCCGGCTTTTTCGATCTGCTGCAGCATCGCCGCATAGGACGTGTCCCCGCCCTCAAGGATCGTGATGCCGTTTCCCGTGCAAAGGCGATGGCGGCTGACCCGGTCGCCCAGCATCTTCATAGCGGCGAATCGCTGGCCGAACTGTTCGGAGACTGCCGCACTGGAAACATCGAACGCACCCATGACATCCGATCCGCGTTCGCGTAGCTGCGACCTCTGCTGTTCAATCGACGAACGGCGCATCCGGTTGATGCCGGCGACCGCATAGACCAGGGCACCAAGTATCGGAGACAAAAGGATAATGCCAACCCAGCCAAGCGCAGAGCGCACCTCCTCCTTGGTCATCGTTGCATGGATTGCCGCCGGCACGCCAAGAACGACGGACAGCACCGCCAGAACATGCGGCCAATACGTGGTGAGCATATCGATCATCCGCCGGACTATAGCGGGCAAACGTCAGGAAGCAATTCGTGCTCCGCACCGGATTTGTCAAAAGAATCCAGCGACGCTAAAAGGATGGCGGGCCCATACGCAGTCAACAAAAAGGACGCCAACCATATGAAAATCGTGACGTGGAACATCAACGGCGTCAGGGCCCGCATCGACGTCCTTATGGCCTGGCTGAAGGAATCGCAGCCTGATATCGTCTGCCTCCAGGAAATCAAAACAGTCGATGAGGGTTTTCCGCGCCTCGAGATCGAAGCCATTGGCTATCATGTCGAGACGCACGGCCAGAAGGGCTTCAACGGCGTCGCCATCCTGTCGAAGATACGGCCTGAGGAGATCAATCGCGGGCTGCCCGGCGGCGATTCGGACGAGCAGTCGCGCTTCATCGAGGCGGTGTTTTCCGTCAAAGGCGGCGCCATCCGCGTCTGCTCGATCTACCTGCCGAACGGCAATCCGGTCGGAACCGAAAAATTCGCCTATAAATTGTCCTGGATGGATCGCCTCAGCGCCTTTGCGGAAAATCGTCTCGCGCTGGAGGAGCCACTCATTCTCGCAGGCGATTATAATGTCATCGCCGAGCCGCACGACTGCTGGGACGTCAAGGTCTGGCAGAACGACGCGCTGTTTCAGCCGCAGACCCGACAGGCATTTCGCCGCCTTGAAAATCTCGGCTTTACCGACGCACTACGGGCGACGACGGACGCGGCGCCGCTCTATACGTTCTGGGATTACCAGGCCGGATGCTGGCAAAAGAATTTCGGTATCCGCATCGACCACCTGATGCTTTCGCCGGAAGCGGCCGACAGGCTCATTTCGACGGGAGTCGAAAAGCACGTGCGCGCCTGGGAAAAGCCGTCTGACCATGTGCCGGTCGCGGCGAAATTCAACTTCGCGGCGTAACGTCTACTGCATAATTCCTGAGATCACATTCGATCCAGACTAAAATTGTGCAGCGATTCAAAGGGCAACAGCGACCTTTGCGCGTCTGACAAGACGCGCGGCGCTGTCGTTGCGACGCCGCTTAATCGCTGTCGAGGTGAATATTTTGCGACATGGCGATCGCGGCGCGGCGATCATCTTCACTGGCAAGCGAGAAGGCCAGTTCCTGAAGGGATTGCAGCCAGGGCCGGTCTTTCGGCGAACACTGGTCGAGCGCGGCGGTCATATAGGCCAGTCCACGCGCCGCCTGGCCTTCCTGGAAAATCACATTGCCGAACACGCCCATGGCACCGGCATGGCCGTTCTTGCGGGCACGATTGAGCCATTTCTTGGCCTGCTGGACATTAACGCTGCCGCCATCGCCGGCGAGAAGCATCTTTGCCAGCTGGAACTGCGCCTCGGCGACACCAAAGGTCGAGGCAGCCTGGAAATAGAGCTGGCGGGCCTGACTGAGATCGGTCTTGATCGGACTGTCCGGAATGCCGCGACGATAATAACCGGCAAGCGAAATCAGGGCGTTGACGAAATAACCGGTATTCTCAGACCCCGGTTCGACACCCTCCTGGGCAATTTCGCTGTAAATCTTGAAGGCCTCGAGGTCGTTTTCCGCCACACCGTCGCCGTAGGCATACATGTTGGCCAAGGCCCATCGAGAACCGGTATGGCCCTTTTCGGCGGCATAACGATAGGCTTCGACCGCCTCGTCCTTGCGGCCGTTCTTGTAAGCAGAGAAACCGAATTTGAAGAGTGCGAAGGGACCGGATTCCTTGGTGACGCCGGCATTCGGATCAAAAGCATACGCAACGCGCGCCTGTGCGGTCAGCGAAAGCGCAACAGTCAAAACAAGAAACGTCAACGACCGGTAACCGCGTATCAGCATGATAGTCTATATCTTCCGTTCAATCCCAAGAGCCGGTCACAGCCAGTCCAAACGAGATCCCTGTCGTCAACGCTGCGACAGACGGCGGAAAAGGCATCTCGCCCATTGCCAATCTGTCCATTCATCCCGGCAGTTTCCCAATTGTAGTCAGCGTTTCCGGCAAGAGTACGGCTTGCCCTGGCAGCTTCAATAAGCTCACGCCGCCACGCTCCGTCGAACAGCCTTGAAAGGCTATTTCGAAGCCACGAAACGTCACGGGAAGCCTGGAATTTTTCGAAAACGCGATGACTCATCCTACCTCAAACGCCGCATGCTCAAAACTTCTGTGCAGGTTTGTCAAGCTCATCGGTGCTCCCAGTTTGTGGCGGGAAATAGACACAATCCCCCCTCTCCCGACCGCCACAGACTATAGAAAGAATGTGTTGCTGAATCGTCACAATTCGTGACCCGGGAAATGGGAACAATCCAAGCAGTAACGCTGCAATTCTTGGAAACGGAGTCACAGAGGCGGTAGAACTATCGGCGGGTCGTAGCGCGACAATGCTCGAAGCAGAGCAACGGCCGGCTGCCGCTAGCGGTAGCTGGAGAAGCAGCAAAAAGGCCCGATGCGAACACCGGGCCCTTTCTGTTGCTGGCGCGTCTGTTTGTGGATCAGAATTTGATCTTGAGCGATGTGGAGACGGCACTGACGATATCGGTGCCGAAATCATAGGTGACGTCGTCGCCGACAACTTCGCCTTGGTATGTTTGCGGGCCGGAGCTGCCGCTCGTCAGGATGCCGATGGCCCCGGCCAGCCGAAGCTCGACATTCTCGGTCGGCATGTAGGAAACGCCCGTGCCGACCGTCCAGGTATCCGTCTGGGTTCCGTAGCCGTGGCTGGTGCCGCGATCCCATGTCAGGCTGACAGCCCCGCTCCACTGATCGTTGAACTTGTGGCCGATACCGCCGCTAACCGTCCAGCCATCGCGATAAAGAAGGTCGAGGCTGGTCGGAAGATTGCGCGGATCCGACGTGTCGTTCGCAGTAACCTCAATGACCTGCAGCTGGCTCCAGTCGGTCCACTTAACGGAGCCGAAAGCGAGCCAGCCAGGCGCGATGCCTGTCTGAAGTTTAAGTTCCAGCGAGTCCGGCATAGACGCAAAACTGGACACATCGTATTTCGTTCCGGGAACGGTGGTTATGAGAACGCCGCCGGGGCCAAAAACCGGCAGTCTAACTTTGCTGAGATCGATCGTTCCTTCCAGATTGTCAAGATCAACTGCACTGTTGTAAACGAGGCTTGCGCGAAACGCATATTCTGGAATTTCATACGCCACGCCGGTGCGCCAACCCCAACCGCTGCCGTCCAGATCAAGCCGCCCAATGCCGTCAAATCCCGGGACAATGATAGGGCTCACGAGGCGTTCCTTGAAACCGCCCACCTCTTGGTAAAAGCCACCGCCGATAACACGGAACTGTCCCTGCCCCACATCCCACTTGTAGGAGCAAGTCGCAGCGTAGTTGTCGCTTTCGATTTTGGTTTCGATGTTATCGTTGACACCCGCCCAGTTGGTACCGGGATTAGTATGCGCGCCCCATGGCTGCGAATAATCGGCCATGCAGTCGACGCTGTCGCCGAAGCCAGCCTTCACACCGATACGCGGGACCCAATAGCCTTCGGTTTCCTCGACGCCGCTCGTCGGGCGTGTCAGGTCAAACGCGCCGTTTGCCGGATTGATATCGTCAACGTTATCCAGTTCGCGTTGCGGATTGACATAGGTCGTTGCAGCCTCGGCGGCATAGGTCGACGGATCGAACAGCAGATCGATGTTGTAGCCGCCCCGTTCGAGACCGCCCGCGCTGGCCGCCGCTGAGCTAAGCAAGACGGCCGCAGTCGCCATCATCGCCGCCTTGATTTTGTTGTGAACCATCCGTTCCTCCCCTGAACACATAGTGGTCGTCGTGCACGCCAACCGCTTGAAGACAAGTATCGACTGCGAAGGGCTAATGGCAAATACCTGCATTTCGCGATTCACGGCAGAAGATCACGAAAAATTTACGTAAGAAAATCTGCAATGGCATGAAATTCGTCAAAATCAGGATAACATTTCTCTACATTTCCACTGAAAGATTATTTTTGGAATAATTTTTCATAAATGTAGCCAAGTGTCACCTCGACACAACAATGCCGCTTTTTGACGCCTTGGCGCCTCGGTCACGAAATAGCTGACATCAAAGGCCGATTGCCGCACTCACAAGGCTCCGGGGGCTCTTTACGTCGTGGGAGAAGAATCAGGCGGCATATGAAAAGGCGGCCGAAGCCGCCTTTTCATATGCCAACAAGCCCGGGCTCGCTCAGCCTGTGTGTTTCCGATTTTCGTCAACCGGCGTCCGAGACCCGTCCCAGCGCCACCCCAAGCGACGTCTTTTGACCGTCAAGTTCGGCCAAGCGTTCCCGCTCGGCGTCAACCACGTCAGGCCGGGCATTGGCGACGAACTTTTCGTTCGACAGCTTGCCGAGGATACGCTCGCGCTCCTGATCGACTTTGCCGATTGCCTTTTCAAGCCGCGACCTCTCGGCAACAAGGTCGATGAGGCTGCCGAGCGGCAGGCAAACCGTCGCCTCGCCAATCACGATCTGGGCGCTACCCTTCGGCGCTGTTGCGGCAAGATCGATCGCATCGACGCGCGCGAGCCGGCGGATCGCAGCTGCATGGCTCTGCAGGCGTTCCTTGGTCAGGGTGCTCGCTTCAACGACGACGAGGGGCGCGATCGCAGCCGGCGGGACGTTCATTTCCGAGCGCACCGAACGGATGCCGGAGACCAGGTCGATCAGCCAGTTGATCTCGCCAGCTGCGGCATCATCGCCGTACGGGGCCGCAGGCCATTCGGCGTGGCAAAGTAGCCCGTCACGCGTCTTGCCCTCGCCCGCGGTCTGTGCCCAGAGTTCTTCCGTCATGAACGGCATGAAGGGATGCAGCAGCTTGTAGGTCTCGTCGAGCACATAGGCGACGCAGGCCTGCGATTCCGCCTTTGCAGCCTCGTCCTCGCCGCCGAAGACCGGCTTCAGCAATTCGAGGTACCAGTCGCAGAACTGATTCCAGACGAAGCGGTAAAGGCTGCCTGCGGCCTCGTTGAAGCGGTAGCTTTCGATTGCCTCGGTGACATCGCGGATGGCGCGCGACAGTTCCGTCAGGATCCAGCGGTTGATCGTCAGGGAGCAGGTTTCCGGCACGAATTTCGGATCGTTGGCAACGCCATTCATGCCGGCAAAGCGCGTCGCGTTCCAGAGCTTCGTGCCGAAATTACGGTAACCGGCGATGCGGGCCGGATCGAGCTTCACGTCGCGCCCCTGAGCCGCCATGATCGCCAGCGTGAAGCGCAGCGAGTCGGCGCCGTATTCGTCGATGAGTTCCAGCGGGTCGATGACGTTGCCCTTGGACTTCGACATCTTCTGGCCATTCTTGTCGCGGACCAGCGCGTGCACATAGACCGTGTGGAACGGCTCGATGGGGGTTCCGTCCGCGTCCTTCATGAAGTGCAGGCCCATCATCATCATGCGGGCGACCCAGAAGAAGATAATGTCAAAGCCGGTGACCAGAACGTCCGTCTGATAATACTTGTCGAGTTCTGGCGTCTTGTCGGGCCAGCCGAGCGTCGAGAAAGGCCAGAGCGCCGAGGAGAACCAGGTGTCGAGCACATCCTCGTCCCGGGTGAGAATTTCCCCCGGGCGGAAGTTTTCGAGCAGGTCCTCGACATAGGCCTTCATCGGGCCTTCATGCGACAGGTAGTGCTGGATCGCGGCGTGCAGCGCATCTTCCTCGGTCTTTTCGACGAAGACCTGACCGTCCGGACCGTACCAGGCCGGAATCTGGTGGCCCCACCAGAGCTGGCGCGAAATGCACCAGGGCTGGATATTTTCCATCCACTCGAAATAAGTCTTTTCCCAGTTTTTCGGGACGAAGTTCGTGCGACCTTCGCGCACGGACGCGATCGCTGGCTTGGCGAGCGTCTTGGCATCGACATACCACTGCTCGGTCAAACGTGGCTCGATCGGAACACCGCCGCGGTCGCCATGCGGGATCGTATGCTTGTGCGGTTCGATCTTGTCGAGCAGCCCGTGCTCCTCGAACATCGAAACGATCATCTTGCGGGCGGCAAAACGCTCGACACCGTCGAGCTTGGAAATCAAAGCCTCGAGATCATGGCCCGGCGGCAATTCGTGGAGAAAGTCCTCATTGCCGGCAAGCGTCAAATGACCATCGATAGTCAGGATGTTGACCTGGCGCAGGTGATGCCGCTTGCCGACCTCGAAGTCATTGAAGTCATGCGCCGGCGTCATCTTGACGGCACCGGTGCCGGCTGTCGGATCAGGATACTCGTCAGCAACGATCGGGATACGCCGTCCGATGAGCGGCAGCACGACATGCTTGCCGATGATCGACTTGTAGCGTTCGTCGCTCGGATGGACCGCAACGCCGGTATCGCCGAGCATGGTTTCCGGCCGTGTCGTCGCAACGACCAGATAGTCGCGCGCTTCCCAATCGGTCGGTTTGCCGTCCTCGTCAAAGGCGATCGGATGCTGGTAGCTGACGCCTTCTTCCAGCGGGTAGCGCAAGTGCCAGAGGCTGCCGGTGACTTCGACCTGCTCGACCTCGAGGTCGGAGATAGCCGTCAGGAGCTTCGGGTCCCAGTTGACCAGCCGCTTGTCCTTGTAGATCAGGCCGTCCTTGTAGAGAGAGACGAAGACTTCGAGGACAGCCTTGGACAGGCCTTCATCCATGGTGAAGCGTTCACGCGACCAGTCACACGAGGCGCCAAGCCGCTTCAGCTGATTGAAGATCAGGCCGCCGGATTCGGCCTTCCACTCCCAGACCTTGTCGATGAAGGCTTCACGGCCCATTTCGCGGCGGTGCAGCTGCCGTTCCATCAGTTGACGCTCGACGACCATCTGGGTTGCGATGCCGGCATGATCCATGCCCGGCTGCCAGAGCACGTCCTTGCCGCGCATGCGCTCGAAGCGCACCATGATGTCCTGCAGCGTGTTGTTCAGCGCATGGCCCATGTGGAGCGAGCCGGTGACATTCGGCGGCGGAATGACGATGCAGAACGCCTCCGCACCCGGTTTTGCACCCGCGCCGGCGCGGAACGCATCCTCCTCATCCCATAGCTGGGCGATGCGGGGTTCGACAGCGGCGGAATCATAGGTTTTTTCAAGCATTCTGAAGCCAAACTTGCTGATTGATATGGGTGGTTGTAAATCGGAACGAGGCATTGGTGTCAATAATAACAGCAAAAAAGCCGCCAGTGCGATTGCTGGCGGCTCTGTCTCGGGATTCTCGGTGGTTACCGTCGCGGACCGCGGGCGACGCGCTCGATTTCCTCCCGCACAAGGCGCTCGACAAGCGTCGGCAGGTTGTCGTCCAGCCATTCCTGCAGCATCGGGCGCAGCATATCCTCGGCGATTTCGTCGAAGGACCGGCGGGCACTGCTGTCGATGGCCAGAGCCAAATCCCCGAAGGACCGGGCGACCTGTTCACCAACGGCCGGTGAAACAATCGCCGCGATCTCCTTTTCTGTCACAACGGCAATCGGCTGACTTTGCGCCAACGGTTCGGAGACGACCGGTGACGGCGCATTGGCCTCCTGCACCGCGCGCATTTCATCGCTAACAGACGCGTGGTGCGGGGACGCGACAGTCGACACAGGCGTCACTGAGGGGGCAGCCTCGGCGCGGCGGACAGCATCTACAGGTTGCGGCGCAACGACCGCCGCCATGCGCGACGTGACCAGTGGGCTATCCGGTTTTGCTGCAGGATTGGCGGTAGTTTCCGGCTCCCGAAGCGGCGCAGAATGGCGCTCGGAGGCTGCGCGCACACGCGCCGCGACATCGGCAAGAGACTGCGGCGGTGTCGGGATGGAAACGGCGGGCTTTGCAATGTCCTGCTGCGGCTCCCGCAATTGGTGCTCGGCGGCCGCTACAGACTGCTGGACGTTGGCCTCGAATTCCGCCACCAGCATGTCGTCGTCGATGGTCAGGTGAATGTCGTCGGCGCTGTCGTCGTCATAGGCGAGGTCGGAACGATAGCCGTCGTCAGGCGCGGGGCCAATGTCATTGGCGGGGAAACCGGGTATGCCCGGTTCATTGCTTTCGATGATCTTTCGGATGGAGGCGAGAATCTCATCCATCGAAGGTTCACGCGCTACATTGGCCTGTGCCATAATTATCCCCGTTTTCTGCGGTCGCGTTTGATCGAAACGTTGCCGCGCAGTCGTTGACGCAGACTGTATGCGAGTTCGGCGCCGAACAAAACGACGCGAATCATCAACTTGGATTCTTGCACAGATTTGTTGGCAACGGCACCCGCTGCCATGGACAGAAAAGCCGCACGTCCATTTCGGCGCGCGGCTTTCGAAAATTAGGACAGCAGATTGAGATGCGGATCAGCGGCCATCAACGGTTCGCAATCCGAACCACTTGTCCTTGACGGCCTCGTAGTGCTCCTCAGCACGATATTCGGCAACCTGCAGCCCCTGGCTCTTGATCGTCAGACGCCCCATCGATGCAAGCAACGAATAGCTGGCGACAACGGCATTGCGCTGCGATGTCACGAGGTTTTCTTCGGCGACGAGCACGCTTTGCTGGGCATCGAGCACGTCGAGCGTCGTACGTTGGCCGACCTTGCGCTCCTCGATGACACCGGCCAGAGCCATGTTTGCGGCGTTCACCTGAGACTTGTTTGCGCTGATGTTTGCCAGTGCCGCCTCAAGTTGCGCATGCGCGGTGACGATCGTCTGCTGAACTTCCGCACGGGCGGAATCAACGAGGATACGTTGTTGGCCCAGCCGCTCCTTGGCCTGGCGGATCTGGCCATACTCAGCGCCACCCTGGTAGAGCGGGATTTCGAGCCGGGCGGTGATTGAAGCGGTGTTACCATCCAGACCGCCGCTACCGGGTGAATTGCCGGTATTGCGCGTCAGCGCTCCCTGCACGACGACACCCGGAAGCATGCTTCCCTCGGCAGATTTTACCCCGTATCCCGCCGCATCGACGTTGTACTGGGCAGCAGCGATCGTCGGATGCTCGCGCAGGCCCTTGGCAACCGCCTGATCCAGGCTCTTCGGCAGGGCTTTCGACGCGGGCGATGGCTGTTTGATCCCCTTCGGCGCAAAGCCGACGATCTGCACGTAGACCGCTTCGCTCTGTTTCACCTGCGCCACCGCGGTGACGAGGAGCGCCTGCGCGCTGGCGAGTTCGGCCTGCGCTTGACTGACGTCCGTTCGGGTGCCCTCGCCCACATCCAGCCGCGCATTTGCAGCATTCAGTTGCTCCTTGAGGAAGGCCAGGTTCTTTTTGCGGATGGTGACGATCCGCTGGTCGCGCGCAATATTCGCATAGGACTGTGCAGCCGCCAGCAGAATGGAAATCTCGTTGGCCTTGAGTGATTCACGGCTTGAAAAGACATTCGCTTCGGCAGCCCTGACATTGTTCAATGTCTGGAAACCATCGAAAATCTGCTGCGTGATCGTTATACCGGCAGACCCCGTATGGAAATCCTCGGTCGCAGTCCCGCCACCGGCAAGAGGCCCCTGTTCGCTTTCCAGTCTCGTCAACGTGCCCGTCGCCGTCGCCGATATCCGCGGCCGGTATCCGGCCTTGGCAATCGGCACGCCCTCATCAGTTGCGCGAAGCCCGGCACGAACGGCATTGAGGTCGGGATTGTTCTGATAGGCCTTTTCCATCGCGCCATAGATCGTTTCGGCGGAAACGGCATATGGCAGGAGCGACAAGGCGGTGGAAAGCGCTGCTGCCACAGCTGTTTTACGGAAAATCGACACAATCTCTACTCCGGTACGGAAGCTGGCGCGGCCAGAGCTTCCCGTTTCCGCAACGTACGGCGTCCCAGGCGACCCGGAAAGCCTTTTGTCCGTCACATTCGACCGGCGGAGGCTTCACAAAGCGACCGACCGATCCCGCTCTTATCATTCGCGACCAACTTTTAGAAACCCCTAATTTTCCCAATCGACAACTGCAATTTGAAGAAAATCGGGGATCACGTTGCCAAATCGCAACATTGCATGCGCGGGCTAACAATCAGATGTTGAGCACCCTCAGTATCAAAACACGAACTCGCGAGCAAGCCGGAAGCCCGGCAGCGGCTTTACCGCCGTATTGAAGGCCAACCGCTCCGAGGTGACGCCATTCTCGCGGAGGAAGAGCTTGGCCCGAGAGGCATTGCCGGAACCAACCACTGCAACCAGGCGGCCACCGTCACTCAACTGCGCAAGCAGGGAATGAGGGACTGTCTCGACAGCGCCGTGGACGAAGATCACATTGTAAGGCGCGGCTGCCGCGTGCCCCTTTTCAAGGTCGCCTGTGATGACCGAGACATTTGAGTAACCGAGACGGGCCAGCGTTTCGGAGGCCGCGGAGGCAAGCGCGACATCACTTTCGAGCGCCACGATCGAACCGGCAAGCACCGAGAGAATTGCCGAGGCGTAACCCGTGCCGCAGCCGATCTCGAGCACCTTGTCGCTCTTGGAAATGGTTGCAAGCTGCAAGAGTTTTGCCAGCGGCGACGGCTCCATCAGATAGCGCCGTGCGGATGCCCCGCTGGCCGGCAGCTCGATATCGGTGTCGATATAGGCAAGCGGCTTCATCGCAGCAGGTACGAACTCTTCTCGCGGGACCGATAGAAATGCCGCGAGAACGGCATGCGACGTCACATCCGTGGTGCGGATCTGGTTGTCGACCATCTTGATGCGTGCTGCTTCGAAATTCATCCTGCCTGCCCTCATGATCCGGATCGTTTTCCGGCGTTTGCGGACTCTTCGCCCGCGCAGATAAAACCACCGGCAGCGCTTCGCCGACCGGGCTTGCTCACGCTCATAAATCCGCGCCCCCGCCGTTTCAAGCTATGGAACGCAGTTCTCGCAAAAAAGCAAGCTTCCCGAAAGCGCGCAGTCAGAATCTGACTTCCCGTCGAGAGGGAAAATGGGCAGATTTCTCATATGCGCGCGAATCAGGGGGATGGGGTATGGAAGTGCAGACGAATTTTAGAAAAAGACGCCTGCCCAATGCAAAATTCGGACCCAATGCAAAATTCGGGTTTCTTGCAGCCGTTTTGTTGTCGTCGTTCGCAACGCATCACGATGTATTCGCCGCCGACACAGTTTTCGACGA
Source organism: Pararhizobium sp. LjRoot235 (assembly GCF_964254145.1). Classification (NCBI taxonomy): domain Bacteria; kingdom Pseudomonadati; phylum Pseudomonadota; class Alphaproteobacteria; order Hyphomicrobiales; family Rhizobiaceae; genus Pararhizobium; species Pararhizobium sp. LjRoot235. The sequence goes on from NZ_CAXUSP020000001.1 coordinate 2,633,558, forward strand.
GCTGCGTTTTGGAACCAGCGCCTCGATCAATGGCAGCGGCACGCACGAATCCGGTATCTTTCCCTCCGCCACAATCTTCTTTGATCCCCTGTCGAGCGGTGCCGCAGTGACGTGGCAGCAATCTGTCCTGGAGCCGAGGATCTATCTCGGTGCTTCGGTCGGAACCGGTGACGGCGTCGATCAGGTCTATGGCGGCCTCGCCTGGACTGCTAATGTTACCGACAAGCTCTTTGTCGAAATCGGCCTCGGCGGCACGGTGCATAACGGCGACTTGGATGACGACGGCACGAAGGGACCGAAACTCGGCTGCCGCTTTCTGTTTCGGGAACAAGTCGCCGTCGGTTACCGGATAACGGGCAACTGGCAGATTTTGGCCACCGCGGACCATTCGTCGAATGCCAATCTCTGCGACGGATCGAATGATGGCTTCAGCCATGCGGGCCTTGCGATCGGTTACAAATTCTAGGGACTTCACTCAGCCGGCAGGTGCAGCTTCCAGCCCGACCAGTCCGATTTTCGTGTAACCCGCCCGTTGAATGAGGTTCATGACCGCCATCAGTTCGCCGTAGTCGACAGCCTTGTCGGCACGCAGCAGGATGCGGGCATGCGTATTGCCCTCGGTGATGCGGTTGAGTTCCGCAACGAAGTTTTCGCGTCGCGTTTCCTCATTGCCGAGCGCCAGGGACAGATCGGCCTTCAGCGTCACGAAAACGGGCTTGTCGTCGCGCTTGGCCGACTGAGCTGCCGATTGCGGCAGGTCGACCTTCATATCGACAGTGGCGAGCGGCGCCGCCACCATGAAAATGATCAGCAGGACAAGCATCACGTCGATAAAGGGCGTGACGTTGATTTCGCTGTTTTCCTCCAGGTCACCGCCACCTTCGCTGATTTTGCTGGCCATGGGCCTTATCCGATCCGCGCGATGCCGGCGTCCGAATGCACATGACTTTCGGCCTTGCGCGGCGTGAGACGGCGTGCCTGGCGGAAGTCGAGATCACGACTGACGAGCCGCTCGACCGCGGCGGACGCATCGGCCAGGATCAGGCGATAGCCGCTGATCGAACGGGCGAAATAGTTGTAGATGACCACGGCGGGGATGGCGGCGACGAGCCCGATGGCCGTCGCAAGCAGCGCTTCGGCAATACCCGGCGCAACGATCGCCAGATTGGTCGTCTGCGCCTGACTAATCCCAATAAACGAGTTCATGATCCCCCACACCGTGCCGAACAGCCCGACAAATGGCGAGATCGATCCGATCGTTGCGAGAATGCCGGTGCCGCCGGCAATGCGTTTTCCGGCTCCAGCCTCGATGCGGGAGAGGTGGGAAGCCACGCGTTCTTTGACGCCCTGCGCCGACACCAGGTCGAGAACGGCCTCCGATTTCGACAGTTCGTCATTCGCGGCAGCAACCATACGGCCCGCGGTGCCTGACCTGCCGGACAGGCTTTCGCCGATATCGCGCAAAACGACCGCATCCGTCAGGACACGAACCGCCCGCTTGACGCTTCGCCTGGCGGCGGCCAGTTCGAACGTCTTGACGAGCAGGATCGCCCATGTGGCGACGGATGCCAGCGCAAGCGCGCTCATCACGCCTTTGACAACGAGGTCTGCTGCTAGAAACATGCCGAGCGGAGAAAGATCGTGCGGCAGCATCAGGTTGGCTGCTGGCGCCGCAGTCTCTTCGCTCTGTCGAATGGCCTGCGCCGAACCTGCCTGATCTGCCGGTACGTCCTGCGCTGCGTCGCCTGCGGGCGCCTGTTCGGCAGGTTTCTGCATTTCGGCTGCAACCGGAACCGGGTCTTCCTGCGCCTGAAGCGCTCCGGCATTCGAGAACGCCAGCAATACGGCCGCCAGCATCATCCATTTCGGCATTACCCGGTTCGGCATGACCTATCCTTACCTTTTCAATCACCCTGCCCCAAAAGAAAGAGGTGAAGGGAATGCGATCCTTCAAACGAAAAGCTGACGGAGACGATGCGCCTGCGTCGATTGCGGCTTCATACGACACACTATGGCGGAAACACAAGTATTTGTGGAGTGTTTTAATCAAGAATTAAGCAGTTGCTTTTCTTCGAAAGGCTTTCAACAGCATCAGGCGCCTTGAGCAGGCGTCATTCGTCGGGACCGGCGACGTCGAATTGACCGGTTCGCCAATCATAGGTCCTATGGCGCGCCCAAGGACGCTGTAACTGATCCAGGGCAGTCACGACGCGCATTGCGGTCTTGCCTTGCTGTCCGGCAGGCCTGTCTGCCGCGAAAATCTCGACGGCACCGGTCCGCCGCAGGCTTAGGCCGCTTAACAACATCGCGCCGGACCGGCAGTTGCGAAACGGTAGCATGACCGGTGTGACGACGATGTCGGCCACATCGCAGGCAATGCCGACAAAGCGCGCGTCTTCCACCGTGACGATCCGCCATCCTGGCCGGACTGTTGCTGCACACCACTGCTTCGGCACGCAGGCAAAACGTCCCGGCGCGGTCTCCGCCAGCAGCTTGCGGATGGCTGATCTGGCCGCATCCTTATCGATCGGCGGCTTGTTTTTCCGTCCATCGCCGGTTCCCCTCTTTTCAGACAGCGGCGCGTCAGCATCCTTGAGGGTAAGGTCGGCTCGCTGCTGCGGCTTTTGATGGCCGTCCAGCCGCAAGGCCCGCTGCCATTGCGAAAACACGAAATCAGGCGGCTTGGTGCGGTTACTCGCCGCCTCGCCTTGTTCGATCATGGCGACGAGACGCCCGTCCTCGGCGATCACAAGATCCGGCTGGGCGGCGAGGCCGGCCCACCCGGCCAGCAGCCCGGCAGCAACAACCACTATTCCCGACAAAGCGAGCCACGTCCGCAACAGGCAAGCGAGAATCCCCCCGGCGGCGATCAGCATGAAGGCACTGTCGGGCACCCGGCCGGTCGTCACTTCACCACCCCAGGACGATACTATATTGGCGATGGAAATCATCCAGTCCAACCCCTGCCCCATGACGAGCAGCGGATAGCGATCCAGGCCGAAAGGCATCAGCAGCATGGCAAGCAGCGCGAACGGCATGACCAGGATGCTGATCACGGGCATGGCGAGGATGTTGCCGACCAGCCCATACGCAGCCAGGCGATGGAAGTGACCCGCTGAATAGATCATTGTCGACACGCCGCCGATGAAGGAACTGAGCAGCAACCCCGCGAAAAATCCGCCGGCAGCTTTGAGAGGTCCGGCCCTGCGGCTGCCGGACACCGTTTCGCGGCCGGGCCGCTCGCGCCAATGACCATATCCGGCCACGAGAGCTAACGTTGCCGCAAAGGACATCTGGAATCCCGGTCCTGTCACCGCCGACGGCGTGATCATCAGAATGATCAGCGCCGACAGCGCCACATTACGCAGGCTGATCGACGGCCGGTCGAAGAAGACGGCGACCAGCATGATCGAAATCATGATCCACGACCGCACCGCCGAAACCGCGCCGCCCGAAATGAGGATATAGAGAAACACCATGATCAGGGCGCCAGCGGCCGCCAGCTTCTTGACCGGAAAGCGGTGTGCAAGCCCTGGGATGAGGCTCAGAAATGTTCGCGCACCGATCAGAAATGTGCCGGCGGCCAGCACCATGTTCAACCCAGAAATGGCGAGCACATGCGCCAGCCCCGCCTCCCGCAACGCCTCGATCGTCGGACGGCTGATCGCACGCTCTTCGGCTGTGACCAAGGCCGCGGCGATCGCCCCCGCATCGCCTCCGATCGTGCCGCGAATGCGAGCGCCGACTGTTTCGCGCATCCTTGCGATCGTCTCCTGCGCGCGAACATTCCAGGTCGCGCTCAGGCCCGCGGTGGTTTCCGGCGCAGCAGCGACCGCTGCCGGTTTGCCGTAGAAATAGCCAACGGCACCAATGCCCTTGAAATAGCTGTTGAAGGCGAAATCGTTCAGACCGGGAAGAGCCGGACCGGATGGTGGAGAAAGCCGCACCTTGCCCTCGATCCCGCCACCGATTTCGATTGGCTCTGCTCGGCTGCGGGACAGGAGCGTGACCGTTGCAGGGGCCCGCTTCAAAGCGGGATCCGAGGTTTGGGCGACATTTACGGTATAGCGCCAGTATCTCCGGTCGGTGGCCTCCCGGGCGATGACCGTACCGCGAAGAACAGTCGTAACCGGCGTATCCAGAAGCACGGTGTCCTTGCGGGCCGTTTCGCCTGCGGCCAGCACCATACCCGCGAGAAACAAGGTGGCGATAAGGGCAAAAATCTGCCAGACGCGCGGCGAATACCGGAGCAGGAACGCGGCCATGCCGAAAATGCACGTCAGCGGTGCAGTTTTGAGAAAGCCCGGTGACTGGGCGAAGGAAAACCACGCAAGCGAGCCCAAGCCGAGAAACACCGGCGCAAACAGCAAGGCGTGACCAAAAGCCTGCTCTTCCTCTACAGCCCGCCGAAAAGCGACACGCCATTTCGTTCGCGGAAACCGTGCGCGTATAGCCAAGGGAAAGGAGGTGTAGCGCTCCGGACCAGCGCTTTTTCGCGATTCCTCAATCGTTGCAGGAACTTGCGGCTTGTGTTCGAGCGCGTCGAACTGAGCGTCGCGAAATCGCATACGCCGTGCCACCGTCGGCCCCTGTTCCTCATCCATGGATGCAATTTCCATCCGCGCCAGCCCACGCGCATGTTGCAACCGCAATCGCAAGAATGCAACCACTGAGTTCTACGCCTAAAAAACAGGCGTCACTTTCCTCGACCTCCGCGACCGTTATCGTCAGGGCCATTATCTCATTGGACATCGCGGCGGAACATGCAATTATTGCGACGCCATATGCCTATTTTTGCATCGCACAATTTGCCTTTGGTTCAACTTGGCAGCCGTGACTAAATCGGATAGCACATGATCGGCGTTAATATCTGCGGCATAATTGTGTGCCAATTTGCTGCAAACGGAGGATCCCCATGACAGGAAAAAGCGCAGTCGTAACAGTCGACAACAAAACGGTGGAGCTACCGGTGCGATCGGGGTCAATTGGTCCGGATGTGGTCGACATCGGCACGCTCTACAAACAGACCGGTCAGTTCACCTACGATCCGGGTTTCACCTCGACGGCTTCGTGTGAATCCAAGATCACCTATATCGACGGAGATCAGGGCGTCCTCCTGCATCGCGGCTATCCGATCGAGCAACTCGCCGAGCACGGCGACTTCCTCGAAGTCTGCTACCTGCTGCTCTACGGCGAACTGCCGACGGCGGCCCAGAAGAAGGACTTCGACTACCGCGTCACGCACCACACCATGGTGCATGAGCAGATGTCGCGCTTCTTCACCGGCTTCCGTCGCGACGCCCATCCGATGGCCGTCATGTGCGGCTGCGTCGGCGCTCTTTCGGCGTTCTATCACGACTCGACCGACATCACCGACCCGCATCAGCGCATGGTCGCGAGCCTGCGCATGATCGCCAAGATGCCGACGCTCGCGGCGATGGCCTACAAGTACCATATCGGCCAGCCCTTCGTTTATCCGAAGAACGACCTCGATTATGCGTCGAACTTCCTGCGCATGTGCTTTGCCGTGCCGTGCGAAGACTATGTCGTCAATCCAGTGCTGTCGCGCGCGATGGACCGCATCTTCATCCTGCATGCCGACCACGAGCAGAACGCCTCGACCTCGACGGTTCGCCTCGCCGGATCGTCAGGCGCCAATCCGTTCGCCTGCATTGCGGCCGGCATTGCCTGCCTCTGGGGTCCGGCTCACGGCGGCGCCAACGAAGCAGCGCTCAACATGCTGTCGGAAATCGGCTCGGTTGACCGCATTCCGGAATATGTTGCGCGCGCCAAGGACAAGAACGATCCGTTCCGCCTGATGGGCTTCGGTCACCGCGTCTACAAGAACTACGACCCGCGCGCCAAGATCATGCAGAAGACGACGCATGAAGTCCTGGCCGAGCTTGGTCACAAGGATGACCCGCTGCTCGAAGTGGCAATGGAACTGGAGCGCATCGCTCTGACGGACAGCTACTTCATCGAGAAGAAGCTCTATCCGAACATCGACTTCTACTCCGGCATTACGCTCAAGGCACTGGGCTTCCCCACGACCATGTTCACCGTGCTGTTCGCGCTTGCCCGCACGGTCGGCTGGATCGCCCAGTGGAACGAGATGATCGAGGATCCGGAACAGCGTATCGGCCGGCCGCGCCAGCTCTATATCGGCGAACCGGAACGCGATTACGTTCCGGTTTCCAAGCGCTAGACACCGGAATAACAAAATGGAAAAGCCCGGTCAGAGATGGCCGGGCTTTTTTTCGTTGAGTATGTCAACAAGGATATGGGCGGCAGCCTCCCCAGGCGGCCTCTCCGTCGCCATGCGCTGCCAAACCGTCCGAAAGCCGGCCAGCATGGCCTCGCGTTCCGGCGTGGCGGCGGTCAGGCGCTCCATCCACCGCGCCAGCGCACCAGGCCGAATGGCTTCGTTGAGATATTCCGGAACGACCGGGTAATCCGCCACGAGATTGGGAATGGCGGCGGTCCATATCTTGATGCGCTTGTGCATCAGGCGAATGATCCAGTCGGCCTTATAGGCTGAAATCACCGGTATGCCGGCCAGCGCCAGTTCAAGAATGACAGTGCCGGACGCCGCGATTGCAGCGTCAGCCTCGCCGAAAGCCTGCCATTTCGCGGCCGGGCCGACGGTGATTTCCGGCTTGATGACCCAGGGCGCCGTGATCTGCCGCACCAAACCTTCCTGTCTCGGAACGGTCGGCAGCAGGAACCGCATGTCCGGGTGACGGCTGCGAAGCTCCTTGACCGTCTCGCCAAAATCGGGCAGCAGGCGGGTGATCTCACTGGCGCGGGATCCCGGCAGCAGGAGACAGGTCGCAGGCGCCATACCCGCCTTTGCATCGTGTTTCTCCACCTGCCGCGCCCGAACTTGCAGCACATTCACGTCGCTTGCCAGTCTGTGCCCCACATAGGTCGTCGGCGGACCTCCGAGGTGCCGCATGACGTTAGGCTCGAAGGGAAGCACGGCCAGCACATGATCGACGTAGGGCCGCATGTTGACGGCGCGCTCGGGTTTCCACGCCCAGACGCTCGGACAGACATAATTGACGATCGGCAGGTCCGGCAATGACTTGCGGACAATCCTTGCCACGCGATGAGTGAAATCCGGACTGTCGATAATCACGAGGACATCGGGTCTGGTCGCGATGATCGCCTGTGCCGTCTGGCGGATGCGCAAAATGAGTTTCGGCAATTTCGCCAGCACCTGCGAAATACCCATGATGGACAGTTCGGAATAGTCGAACAGCGATTTCAGGCCTTCCGCTTCCAACCCCTCGCCGCCAACGCCGACGACGGATAGATCGCCGCCAACGAGGGGGCGCAACGCCTTGACCAGATCGGCCCCAAGCAGGTCGCCGGAAACCTCACCGGCAATGACAGCAAGCTTGAGATCGCCTTTGCTCATCGCAGGTCTCGCAGAAATGCGCGATCGATTCCGATGACGAAGATATCGGCCTCATCCGCCTGCGGAATCATCTGCGACCGCTCCAGCACCAGCGCGCGCCCGGCCTCGACGGCAATGCCGGCAAGTCCCGCAGCCCTGGCTCCCTCGATCGTTGATGCGCCGATCGAGGGCAGATCGGCGCGCAAATCCTGTTGCGGCTTGCAGAGCTTGACCAGAACACCGCGCCGGCGGGTTGAAATCCGGCCCTCGGTCCTCAGCGCAGCGACGCGGTCGAGCATCGCATCCGTTCCCTCCGGCCCCTCCAGAGCGACCACGCGCCCGCCGACAGCGACAGCACCCTGGCCGACATCCAGCTTGCCGAGGGCGACGGCGGCCGCGGCGGCGACTTCGATATCCTTCCAGTCGTCGCGGTCCGGTTCGATTGCGCCGAGCAGCCCGGTTTCCGCCAGCAGCTCGGGAATGATGTCCTGCACGCCGATAACACGTGCACCGCTTGCCTCGATGAGTTCGATGGCCATTTTCAACACCGCATCGTCACCACCTGACAGCAGCGTTTTCAGCACACCCGGCACCTTGGCGAGCGTCTTCAATGTGGGCTTGATATCACGCCATTCCGGACGGCGGCGAACGGCGCCGGACAGCACGACACGGTCGATCCCCTCAGCGCGGAAGACCGCGCTGATCGCCTTGAAGTTGCCAATACCCAGAAACTGATGTTCGAAATCAGACCAGTCCAGTCCGGTTTCGTTGCTGAGTGCAATGATGTAGGGTTTCTCGCCTCTCGCCTGGGCGGCTTCGGCCACGTGATGGGGCAGCATGCCACCACCGGCGATGATGGCCAGCCTTCCGCGGTTTTCCGGCCGGCTGTCGATAGCCATCACGCTCAGCCTTTTTTACCTCGGCTTGGCGATGACAAAGCGCGATCGCTCTCGGCGGCGATAAAATCGAGAATTTCCATGGCCGGTGCGCAATCGGCGTAGTCCGCACGAATGGCGGCAGCATTGGCACGAATGGATTCAGGGCCTTCGAAAATCTGCTTATAGGCGCGGCGGACCTCGTGGATCTTCGCCTTTTCGATGCCGGCCCGCGCCATGCCGACGACATTGAGGCCGCTCAGGATACCCGGGTTCCCGTTCAGCATGCCGTAGGGGATGACATCGTAGCTGACGGCCGAGAGACCGCCGATAAAGGCTTGCCGTCCGATGCGGGTGAACTGGTGGACTGCCGAACCGCCGCCGAGAATGGCGCGGTCTTCGACCGTCACATGTCCCGCCAGCATGACGTTATTGGACAGGATGATGTTGTTGCCCAAGTGGCAGTCATGCGCAACATGCGCATAGGCAAGGAAGAGGTTGTTGTCGCCGATGATCGTCGCACCGCCATGCTCGACGGTGCCGGTATTCATCGTTACGCCTTCACGGATAGTGCAGTTTTCACCGATTGTCAGCGTCGTATCGACGGCACTGTGATGCACGCTCTGCGAATCGCCGCCAATCACAGCGGACGGAAAAATCTTCGATCCCTTGCCGACCGTGGTGCGCCCAAGCACGACCACGTGGCTGATCAGTTCGACATCGTCTGCGAGTACGACCTTCGGGCCGACGTGGCAGAACGGTCCGACAACGACGTTGTCGCCGATCACCGCTCCGTCTTCGATAACCGAGAGCGGGTGGATCTTCGCGGTGGCTGCAATCATGTTCAGGCGTCTTCCTTGCTGATAATCATCGCGCCGATATCAGCTTCCGCGACAAGTTGCCCGTCAACTTTTGCATCACAATGAAATTTCCAGATATTGCCGCGCTGCTTCTGCTTGACGACATGGAACTCGACGCGATCGCCCGGCACCACCGGCTTGCGGAAGCGGGCATTGTCGATCGTCATGAAGTAAACCAGATTGCTGCCGTCACCGGTCTTGCGGGCACAGATCGCACCCGCCGTCTGGGCCATGCCTTCGATAAGCAGGACGCCCGGCATGATCGGCTGTTCGGGAAAATGACCGGTGAAGTGCGGCTCATTGGCCGTGACGTTCTTGATGCCGATCGCCGAGTTGTCGCCGTCAATCTCGATGATGCGATCAACCAGCAGGAACGGATAGCGATGGGGAAGCAGCGTCAAGATTTCCCGGATATCGGCCGTACCGAGAACGGTGGTTCCTGCTTCACTCATCATTGCCTCCCGATTTCTTTTGTCTGCTATGTGCCCGTGCCGTCATTTCGGCGATGTCGCGAAGGAAGTCGCGCATCGGACGCGCTGGTATCCCGCCATAGCGCTCGTTTGGGGGGACATCCGAAGCGACGCCGCTCATGGCAGCAATCTGCGCCCGGTCACCTATCTTGATATGACCATTCACTGCTGCCGCGCCACCGATCATCACACCGTCGCCAACAATCGTACTACCGGCGATGCCGACCTGGCTGACAATGCCGCAATGCCGGCCGATGCGAACATTGTGTCCGATCTGAACCTGATTATCGATCTTTGTGCCTTCGCCGATGACGGTATCGTCCATCGTGCCGCGATCGATCGTCGTGTTGGCGCCGATCTCTACATTGTCCTGGATAATGACGCGCCCGATCTGGACGATCTTGATCATTCCCCCCTTCGGGCCCGGCGCATAACCGAACCCATCCTGGCCGATGCGGGCGCCGGGATGGATGATGACGTTGTTGCCGACGAGCGCGCACAGGATGCTCGCACCGGCGGAAATGGTACAGTCGCGGCCGATGCGAACACCGGGTCCGATCATCGCGCCAGCGCCGATCCGCGTCCCCTCGCCGATTTCGGCGCCTGCGCCGATCACGGCCATCGGCTCGACTTCGACGCCAGCCTCCAGCCGCGCCTGCGGATCGATAATAGCCGCGGAAGAAATTCCAGCCTGCGAAAGGTTCCGCGACGGACGCATTGCCATTTCATGCAAATAGGTCCCCGCCAGGGCGAAAGCCGTGTGCGGATGCGCGGTCAGCAGAACAGGGATATGAGGTGGCACGAGCGACGCAATGGTCTTGTCGCAGACGATCGCGGTCGCCTGGCAGGTTTCCAGTTCATCGCGGCTCCTGCGGGACAACATATAGCATATGTCGCCCTCCTTCGCGCGGTAGACTGGCGCCACCGACCGGGCGAGCCGGTCGGCTGAACTCTTATCTTCAAGCGTCGCGCCGATTTGGTCCGCCAGATCGCTCAGGCGAACCCCCTCATGCGGCGGGAAGAACCAGTTATATTCCATGGCCAACACTCCAGAACAGTTTTGGCAGGCAGTTCTGGACTGCAAGGATTAGAAGGACGACGAGATACCGAACTTGAGGTTCTGAACCCTGTCGAAATCTTCCTTGGCGATCGGGAACGCATAGTCGATGCGCAGCGGTCCGAAGGGTGACGCCCAGAGCAACCCGAGACCGACAGACGCACGCAGCGAGCTTCCGGTACCCCGAACCCCATCAGCCGCGGTCACATCCACATCGTTGCCGTAGAGCGTTCCCGCATCGGCGAACACAGCACCACGGAAGCCCGCGTCTCGCGACACGAACGGCAGCGGGAATGTCGCCTCAGCAGAAGCCGTAAAATAGGTTGTTCCGCCGATTGCATCGCCATTTGCCGCGCGCGGACCGACCCCATTGCGCTCGAAGCCGCGGATATCGTTGCTGCCCAACTGGAACTGGTCGAACACTTCCATCTTGCCGCCGGTATTGAACATATGGCCGGCACCACCAGCCAGCGACGCAATGATATCGGCGTCGTCATTGACCGTGTAGTACCACTTGAACTTACCGGTCAGCTTGTAGAAATCAGACGTTCCGCCGAGGCCTGCATATTCCTGCGTCGCCGAAGCCAGTATACCTTCGTGGGCCTGCTGCGCGTCGTCTAGCGAGTTGTAGGACAGCGTCTGCGAGATCGAAGAACGATCCCACGGCGAGCCATTGACGGCCCGATCGTACGGGCTTGAAAGATCATCCGTATCACCGTGATAATCCATCTGCGTATAGTTGTAGCGAAGCGTCGTCGACAGCCGCTCAGTGATCGGCGCCGTTACGCGCAGACTGAAGCCCTGGTCCTCGTAGCTGTAGTTGTCTTCATCATAGTCGTTTTCATTCTTGAAGACATCGAAGCCGGCGGCCAGACGATAACCGAGGAAATAAGGTTCCGTGAACGAAACTTTGTAGGTCCGGCTGTCTTGGCCGCGACCAGCGGCCAAGCGGATATACTGGCCGCGGCCAAGGAAGTTTTTCTCCTCGATCGAGGCTTCGACAAGGAACCCGCCGCCGCTGCCGGCCGCATAGCCCGCGCCGATGCCGAACGAACCGGTGGACTGGTCCTGCACATCAACGACAATTACGACGCGGTCGCCCGCGCTGCCCGGCTGTGTGCTGATGTTGACGGTGGAGAAATAACCGAGAGCCTCAAGCCGGCGCTTGGCAGTCGCAATCATCTCCTGATTGAACGCATCGCCCTCGCTCATGTCGAATTCGCGACGGATGACATAGTCGCGCGTGCGGGTATTGCCGCGGATTTCGATGCGCTCGACATAGGCGCGCTCACCCTGATCGACGAGATAATCGACCGCAATCGTCCGGTTGCCGAAATCACGGTTCCCGCGCGGTGTTACGCGAGCAAAGGGATAACCCTGGGCCGCTACACGCTTGGAAATTGCGGAAATGCTTTCCTGAACGTCCTTGGCCTTATAGACCGAGCCCTCGGAGGTCTGCACGAGACCCTTCAACTCTTCGGCATCCACGCCTTCGACGGTCGATTCAACATTGACCGGGCCGAAATCGTAGCGCTCACCCTCTTCGACGGTGATCGTCACGGTGTATTCGTTGCTGGATTCATCCAGCACCGCATCCGAGGAAATGATACGGAAATCCGCATAGCCGCGATTATAGTAGAATTGACGAAGCAACTCTTCATCGGCGCGCAGCTTGTCGGCGTTGTAGACATCCTTGCGATTCAGGAATGAGAAGATGCCCGATTCCTTCGTCGAGATGACAGCTTGAAGACGACCGTCGCTGTAAGCATTGTTGCCGACGAAATTGATCTGGGTGATCTTCGTGCGATCACCTTCATTGATGACGAAAGCGAGATTGACGCGACCTTCCGCGATCGGAACAACCTGCGTCGTAACCGTGACGTCGCTACGGCCGATGGCCGCATAGGCATCCTTGATGGCCTGAATATCGGATTCCGCCGTCGCCTCGCTGTAGGGGCCGAGCGAACGCGTGCGAACGACCGCCTGCAGCTTGTCGTCCTTGATCTTGCGGTTGCCGTTGAAAACGACCTGGTTGACGAGCTGGTTTTCGCTCACGGTGACGACAAGCGTGCCACCTGAGATATTGATGCTGACATCGGAGAAATAGCCGGTCGAATAGAGACGCTTTACGGAAGAATCGATATCGGCATTGCTGAAGCTCTTGCCGGGAACGATCGTGATATTGGCGCGGACAGTTTCCGGGCTGACACGGGTAGCGCCACGAACTTCCACGCGGCTGATCGTTGCGGCTTCTGCGACAGATGCACTTGCAAGCGTTACAATGCCAGTCCCCGATGCGACAATCCCAGTAGACAGCGCAACCGCCGACACCGCGTTCAAAAATCTTGAACCAGCTTTCATAAACCTTACCTTCTTCCCAATGCCCCGCAGCGAACCCGTACCGACTCCGGTCACGGTTGCCGTTTTAACCGCTTTTCTCATACAAGCAAGGGAGCTCGTTAATTTCTATTTACTTCAATTGAAACCGTGTCCTAACGGCCACTACGAAGTTGCTTTATCGTAAACAATTCCTTTCGATCAACCCTTTGAATTCACAAAAAGGTCGACCGCCTCTCCCATAACCGTACCGCCGGGCAAGCCCAAAAATCCCTAACCCAGAAGCGAGCTGATGTCGTTCCACGTGGCGAAAACCATCAGCATCAGAACCATCGCAAAACCGATGCGGAAAGCGATGTCCTGCGCCCCTGGTCCCACAGGTTTTCCGCGGACCGCTTCCACCGCATAAAACATCAGATGGCCGCCATCAAGTACGGGAACGGGCATAAGATTGAGAAGTCCAATGGAAACTGAAAGCACAGCAGCCAGCTGCAGAACAGCAGCGACGCCGATTGTCGCCATCTGGCCAGACGCCTGGGCAACCCGGATCGGCCCACCAAGCTGGTCGGCCTTCATCCGGCCCGTAACGAGGTTGCCCAGGTAATTGAATGTACCGGTGACGATGTGCCAGCTTTCGATCACCCCCTGCCCAACGGCCTCTATCGGGCCAAAGTGTTGCAAGCGGAAATTGCCGGTTTCCTGGTTCGTCAGGATACCAATAATGCCGAGTTCCATCTTGTTGCCGAACTGGTCGGTGATCTCGGTGCGCTGTGGCACCATCGGCAGATCCAGCAATTCACCGCTGCGCTTGATCTGAATGGTGATCGGCGTTTCCGGGCGAATACTGACATAGCGGCGCACGTCGTCAAAGGTCGTGACAGGCGTGCCGTCGATGGAAACGAGCAGGTCGCCCGGCAGCACACCAGCCTGGGCAGCGGCGCTGTTTTCCTTGACTTCCGCAACGACCGGATCCGCCACCGGCTTGCCGTAGATGGAAAAAAGCACAGCGAAGATCGCGATGGCCAGAATGAAGTTAGCGACGGGGCCGGCGGCAACTGTGGCAGCGCGCTTCCATAGCTTGGCCCCCAGGAAGGTGCGACCGCGATCCTCGGTGGAATATTGATCAAGGCGGCTGTAGTCGGGAACGCTCGCAGCATCCTCATCGCCGAAGAACTTGACGTAGCCGCCGAGCGGAATGGCACAGACCTTCCAGCGCGTCCCGCGTTTGTCGGTATAGCCGAGCAATTCGGGGCCGAAACCGATGGCGAAGGCGAGGATGCGGATACCGGACCAGCGCCCGACAAGGTAGTGGCCCATCTCGTGCACGAAGACGATCAGCGTCAGAACCAGCAAAAACGGCACGATATAGCCGAGAACAAAGTGAAACATATCGGCCAGGTAAGCCATGTGATCCCTCGATCAGGTATGCGGCGCCAGTTACGGCCCCAGCAGGATTGCCCCCATGGGAGCGTTTTGTCCACCGGCAGCCACGACTTGCACCAAAACAAATAGAAGCGCGGCAAAACAGGCAAAAACAAGTCCGTCGGCGCGATCCATGACGCCGCCATGACCCGGAATGAGCCTGCTCGAATCCTTCACACCGAACCGGCGTTTTATATAGGATTCAAAGAGATCGCCGATCTGGCTGGCGACCGATAGTGCAAGCGCCAGCAAAGGAATGCGCAGGTCGTCCATCGAAAAATGGCTGAGGAACACCGCGACGCCCGCGATCACGCCGCAAACCGTTCCTCCGATCGCACCCGACCAAGTCTTTCCGGGCGAAATGCGCGGCGCCAGTTTCGGGCCGCCAATCGCCCGGCCGGTGAAATAGGCGAAAATATCCGTCGCCCAGACGACGGCGAAAATGAAGATCATCGCGATCAGGCCGATATCGCTGTCCCCCCGGATCGCCGAGAGCGAGATGCCGGTAAGCCCGGAATAGACGATGCCGCCGGGCAGCCACCAGCTGCCGCCGCGCAGATAAACCCAAATGGCGGCAGCAAAGGCAAATGCCGCCAAAGCCAGCAACGTCAATTGAGCATTATCAAACAGAATGAGAGCGGCCACAACTGCCTGCGAAAGCCAGCCGAAAGCATTGCCCTGAAAATCACGCTCGGCAAGGCGGGTGATCGTCGACCATTCGTAATAGACAAGGAGCGCAATGGCGACGGAGAGCAACTGGAAGACGGTTCCACCGACCCAGGTGGCACCAAGGGCAGCGGCAGCCAGAACAATGCCGGAAACAATACGCAGTTGCAGCTCTCTCTGCATCAGGAGCCAACTGCCAGCGTGGGCTGCGACAGCCCGCCAAAGCGGCGTTCCCGTCCGGCATAGGTCTTCAGCGCATCGAGGAAAACCTCGCGGTTGAAATCTGGCCAGAGGTCAGGAACGAATAGAAGTTCGGAATAAGCCGCCTGCCAGAGCAGGAAATTCGACAGCCTCTCTTCGCCGCTGGTGCGCAGGATAAGGTCCGGATCCGGTATGCCGGCCGTATCGAGTTTGCTCGCAATGCGTTCCGGCGTGATCTGGTCGGGCGTCAGCCGCCCTTGCGCGACATCAACCGCCAGCGCCTGCATCGCCCGGGTCATTTCATCGCGAGAACCGTAATTGAACGCAATGACGAGCGTAATGCCAGTATTGTTGCGTGTCGTCTCCTCGGCCTCGATCAGCAAAGGCAGAATATCACCACGCAGATTGGTCTTGTCGCCGATCACACGGATGCGAACGTTCTGACGGTGCAAATCCGCTAGGTCGCGCCGGATGAAGACCTTCAGCAGTCCCATCAGATCGGAGACCTCCGCCTCCGGCCGGCTCCAGTTTTCGGACGAGAAGGCAAACAGCGTCAGGTAACGGATGCCCACCTCGCCGGCGGTCCGCACCGCCTCGCGGACGGCTTCGACGCCCTTGCGATGCCCCATCGTGCGCGGAAGCCCACGCGAATTGGCCCAACGCCCGTTGCCGTCCATGATGATGGCAACGTGCGTGGGAACATTTCTAATCAATGGGTTTGACATCAGCAGCCCGAAAAACAGAGACTCGAAAAAAGGGCAGTCTAGACCTGCATGATTTCCTTTTCCTTGTCGGCGAGCAAGCGGTCGATGTCGGAAATCATCTCGTCGGTCATTTTCTGGACCCTTTCCGACTGACTGCGGCTCACGTCCTGGCTAATGTCGCCATCTTTTTCGGCTTTTTTCAAGCTGTCCATTCCATCGCGACGAACGTTGCGCACTGCGATCTTCGCCTTCTCGCTATAATCATGAGCAACTTTCACCAGCGACTTGCGGCGCTCTTCATTGAGCTCCGGCAGGGGAATACGCAAATTCTGCCCGTCGACGATCGGATTGAGGCCGAGGTTTGATTCCCGGATCGCACGATCAACAGCGCCGACCATGGACTTGTCCCAGATCGAAACGCCGAGCATACGCGCTTCCGGAACTGTAATGTTGGCGACCTGGTTCAGCGGAACGCGCGAACCATAGGCTTCAACCATGACCGGATCGAGAACATTGGCGGATGCACGACCGGTGCGTAGCGATGCGATGTCGTGCTTGAAAGCGGCGATCGCACCTTCCATGCGGCGCTTCAGATCACTCAGGTCAATACCTTCACTCATGGATCAAACTCCCGTTTTATCGCGGCGGCATGTTCACCGCCCTGTATTGCTCAATTGTCTGTTACGATGGTGGCACGACCGCCGCCGGTCAAGATTTCTGCGAAGCCGCCCTTCTCGTGGATCGAGAATACGATGATCGGAATGCTGTTTTCGCGCGCCAGCGCAACGGCTGCAACATCCATGACGGCCAAGCCTCTTTCCAGAACTTCGCTGTGGGTCAAGCGGTCGAAACGCGTCGCGGTCAGGTCCTTCTTCGGGTCTGCGGTATAGATACCGTCAACCTGCGTTCCCTTGAAGATCGCCTCGGCGCCCATTTCAGCAGCGCGCAGGGCAGCCGCAGAATCGGTGGTAAAGAACGGATTTCCGGTGCCGCCGGCGAAGATCACGACGCGGCCGAGGGAAAGGTGATAGAGCGTCGCGCGCTGCGAGAAGCTTTCGCAGATTTCCGGCATCGCGATTGCCGAAAGTACGACGGTATCGATATCGAGCTTGCGCAACGACGTCGCCAGGGCCAACGCGTTGATGACCGTTGCCAGCATGCCCATATGGTCGCCGGTTACCCGGTCGCCGCCCTTGGAAGCCACGGCGACGCCGCGAAAAATGTTGCCGCCGCCGACGACCACGCCTACTTCCACTCCCATGGCACGCGCTTCGGCAATGTCCGAGGCAATCCGGTCGGCAACAGCGACATCGATGCCGAAGCCCTGATTGCCCATGAGCGCCTCGCCCGAAGCCTTTAGCAGCACGCGTTTGAAGAGAGGTTTGGCCGACATCGTCACTCCTGTCCAAGAAGGCGCACACATGCGAGATGGTGCGTAAAACTGATCTTTCATCCCCGCGCGGCCGATATCACCCCGGATGATGATCTCCGAAGGAGCCTGCGCCAATGTGATGATGATGCCGGATACACGAAGGGCACCGCGTTGTCACGCGATGCCCCCCGGTTTTCCCAATCACGATGAAGAAATCAACCCTTGGCGACGGCTGCCACTTCAGCGGCGAAGTCGCTTTCTTCCTTCTCGACGCCCTCGCCGAGGAGGAGGCGGGCCATGCCGGTGACTTCGATCGGCGCGCCGACGGTCTTCTCAGCTTCCTTGACGGCAGCTTCGACGGTGAGGTCGGGGTTCATCACGAAAGCCTGGGACAGCAGCGCAACTTCCTCGAAGAACTTGCGCATACGGCCATCGACCATCTTTTCGATGATGTTGTCCGGCTTGCCGGAAGCGCGCGACTGCTCGATGAAAATCGAGCGCTCGCGCTCGGCAACGGCCGGATCGACCTCGGTCGAACGGATAGCCAGCGGGTTGGTCGCGGCGATGTGCATGGCAACCTGACGGCCGATGGCGTTCAGGGCGTCCTTGTCGCCGGTCGACTTCAGCGCGACGAGAACGCCAAGCTTGCCGAGGCCGTCCGCAACGGAGTTGTGAACGTAGGTGGCGACAACGCCGTCTTCAACCGACAGCATGGCAGAACGACGCAGCGCCATGTTTTCGCCGATCGTGGCGATTGCATCGGTGATGCTTTCAGCAACGGACTTGCCAGTCGCCGGGTAGTTGGCAGCGGAAATCGCCTCGACCGAACCGTCGGTGCCAAGGGCAACGCCGGCGACGCCGCGAACCAGGTCCTGGAAGGCATCGTTGCGGGCAACGAAGTCGGTTTCGGAGTTGAGTTCGATGACGACGGCCTTGGTGCCGCTGCTGGCGATGCCGATCAGGCCTTCGGCGGCTGCACGGCCGGACTTCTTGTCGGCCTTGGCAATGCCCTTGGCGCGCAGCCAGTCGATCGCGGCTTCCATGTCACCATTGGTTTCGCCGAGTGCCTTCTTGCAATCCATCATGCCTGCGCCGGTCTTTTCGCGCAGTTCCTTCACCATTGCTGCTGTAATAGTGCTCATCTTTTTTGCCTCTTCGTTTTGTTCGGCTGGTCCGCAAGCCAGAGAGCCGGCGCGATACCAGGAGGATGTGGCAGGGGATGACCCCTGAATATGACACCGTGATGAAAGGCTTCGTCGCGGTGATGTGCATCGCAAAGACCATCCCTGCTTGAGTTTGATCCGGTGCAAAAGAACAAGGCCGTTCACTTCTTCAGTCGTAAACGGCCTTGTCCTGGTTTTATCTAGAGGAGCGGCGGGGAAACCCCGCCGTCCAGCCCGATCAGGCTTCGGCGGATTCTTCGAGAGCCGGCTCGATCGGCAGCTCGGCAGAGGCGCCGAGGTCGCGACCGGACGAGCTCTGCTGACGGGCGATGCCGTCAAGAGCAGCGCGGGAGATCAGATCGCAATAGAGCGAGATCGCGCGCGAAGCATCGTCGTTGCCGGGGATCGGGAAATCGATCTGGTCCGGGTCGCAGTTCGAATCGATGATCGCGACGACCGGTATGCCAAGACGCTTGGCTTCGTCGATTGCGATCGATTCCTTGTTGGTGTCGATGATGAACATCAGGTCCGGTACGCCGCCCATATCGCGAATACCGCCGAGAGCGCGGTTCAGCTTTTCGCGTTCGCGCTCGAGGTTCAGACGCTCCTTCTTGGTGAAGCCGGAGGCTTCCGAGTTCAAGATCTCGTCGAGCTTGCGCAGGCGCTGGATCGAGTTCGAAATCGTCTTCCAGTTGGTCATCATGCCGCCGAGCCAGCGGGCGTTGACGTAGTACTGGGCCGAACGCTTGGCAGCGTCAGCGATGATTTCGGACGCCTGGCGCTTGGTGCCGACGAACAGAACGCGGCCGCCCTTGGCAACCGTGTCGCTGACGACCTGCAGGGCGCGCGACAGCATCGGCACGGTCTGTGCGAGGTCAATGATGTGGACGTTCGAACGATCGCCGAAGATGTACGGCTTCATTTTCGGGTTCCAGCGATGAGTCTGGTGACCGAAGTGAACGCCAGCTTCCAGAAGCTGGCGCATGCTGAAATCAGGCAATGCCATGCCTTTTTCTCCTTTTCCGGTTGAACCTCCGCAAGGCAAACAGCACCTTCTTCGAAGGCGCCACCGGGTGGAACTGCCGGATTTCTCCCGGACGGTCCCAAACCTTACGTGTGGAATGCGGTGGCCATACCCCCTGTTGCCCTATAAATCAAGGGAGGAGCATAAAATATTGGAAGGCAGCGCGTCGGGCTCTACTTGCAGTCGCCCTGCTTGAAGACTTCGAGGTCAGCAAGCTTGCCGGTCAGCACGAAGTCGCCGTAGTCCATCGTCAGATCGCGGGTGATGCCGTTTCCGTAGAGCTTGAACTCCATGCGGTAGATCGGCAGCGCGTCACCGGTCATGTCGTCGTTGAAGTAAGAGATGGTCACAGGCCAATAGGGCTTGGAAGCCATTGCTCCGGCTTTTCCGGCATCGCCGTCATCGGCGACCGGAGTCCGCTGCTTGCCGACCATCGTCGTGGTGATCAGCGTCTTGTCGCCCGAATCGGAGCCGTCGAAAATGCGGGATTCGAATAGCGTCTCCCCCTTCTGCGCCCGATCGATGACCTCCAGCATGTGCTCGGTCGGAAACAGGCTCCGGGCCAGATCGACCTGGCGTTTGTCCGGCGAGGTCAGATCCACCTTCACGCCTTGCTCGGCCCCATGGGCGGAACCGCGCACCTCCTTGTCCAGCTTCTCGTCAGTGAAGGAACGCGTCAGGAAGCGGAAATTGCCGTTCTTCAGGTCCTCATAGGTCGTTGTCTGCTGGTCTGTTAGCCTGACCTCCTCGCCAGTATCGACCTTGGTGACGAAACGAAAACTGACTGTGTAGCCTTCGCAGGCGGAGCCGTTGAATTCATAGACCATGCGGCCATACATTCCGGAAATGCCGGAGCGCTCGGATGCGTCTTTCAGTTCGAGATCATACACGGCACGGTGAGGCACCAGGATATTGGCGGACGCTGCAGAAGCGCCGCCGACCGTCACGCCGGAGAAACACGCCCATGCCAGAATGGCAGAGGCAAAGTCTGAACGAAACATCCGTTTCCTCCTGTTGGACTCGCCGCCGATGCTATAAGAACACATCCGGCGAAAGCGAGGCATACATGATCGCGAAGCGGTATTTTATCACTTCATGAATCACGCTTTGCATGCAGCATTTGGTGACAAAACACAACGGAGTTATCCATGTCCGCAGAAATCGAAGCACGCATCCAGGAACTGGGAATCACCTTGCCGCAGGCCGCAGCTCCTGCCGCAAATTACGTCCCCTTCGTCATCAGCGGATCGCATCTTTATATCTCCGGCCAACTGCCGATGGAAAACGGCAAGATCGCGATTACCGGGCATCTCGGTGACGGCCTCGATGTCGCGACAGGCCAGCGTGCAGCCGAACTCTGCGCCATCAACATTCTCGCCCAGGCCAAGGCAGCACTTGGCGGCGATCTCTCGCGCATCCGCCGCATCGTCAAGCTCAACGGCTTCATTGCCTCCAAGCCGACGTTTATCGAACAGCATCTGGTCATGAATGGGGCATCCAACCTGATCGCCAGGGTTCTCGGCGACGCTGGAATTCATGCTCGCGCAGCCGTCGGCATGGCCGCGCTGCCCTTCAATGCCGCCGTCGAGATCGACGCAGTCATCGAAATCGCATAACGGAAACAGCCGCCATGAAAGACCTCTCCTGGCTGACGGCGCAACCGATCGCGCATCGTGGCTATCACGACATGAATCATGCCATCTGGGAAAACACGCTGTCTGCCTTTTCCCGGGCGGTGGAAAACGGCTTCGCGATCGAATGTGACCTGCAATATACCGCAGACAGCGTGCCCGTCGTTTTTCACGATGACGACATGCAGCGCCTGTGCGGCATCAAGGGCGATATCCGCGAAAAGACGGCCGGCGAACTCGGCCTCGTCGCGATCGGCGGCACCGCCGACAAGGTGCCGACACTCGGCCAACTTCTCAGGCTGGTGAAAGGCCGCGTACCGCTGATCCTTGAACTCAAGGGCCGCAAGGGCGACGACGAGGGCTTTGCTGACGCTGTGCTGGAAACGCTGGAGGGGTATGAAGGCCATGTTGCACTGATGAGCTTCGACCACTGGCTGCTGAAGGATCTTAAGGCGCTCGACCCGCCCTACCCTTTGGGGCTGACGGCCGAGGGAGCGCGACCGGAGACCTTCTTCATTCACGAGGAAGCCATGCAACTTGGCCTCGATTTCATTTCCTATCACTATGGACATCTGCCAAATTCGTTCATCGACAAGGAACGCACCCTCGGACGGCCGATCATCACCTGGACAGTTCGGGACCAGGCCGCCGTCGATCACACTTACAGCCACGCGGATCAGATGACGTTCGAGGGATTTGATCCAAGGGAAAGGCTTTCCGCTTAGAGAATGACCGGCGAAGTGAAAATCCGCATCGAAACCTCCTTTCAGGATATTTCGAAGGAAAGCTGGGACGGATTGTCCGGAGCCGCCAAAGGACAACCCGGCGGTCTCTACAATCCGTTCATTTCCCACGCCTATCTTTCTTCGCTGGAGGACTCCGGCTCGGCGACGGCGGATACCGGATGGCTTGGCCAGCATCTGTTGATGGAGGGGAGCGACGGCACTCTGGCAGGCGGCCTCATCTGCTATCTGAAAAACCACAGCCAGGGCGAATATGTCTTCGATCATGGCTGGGCCGATGCGCTGGAGCGGGCCGGCGGGCGTTACTATCCGAAATTGCAGTGCTCGGTCCCCTTCACGCCGGCGACCGGTCCGCGGCTTCTGAGCGCGCCCGATGCCAATGAGAGCGCGGTTCGCGAGGCACTTGTGGCCGGGTTGCAGGAACTGGCGCGCCGTCACAAGGTGTCATCGGCGCATGTAACCTTCGTGCCGGAAGAGGAAATGCCGGCATTCGAGCGCGCCGGCTTCCTGCACCGGACCGACCAGCAGTTTCATTTCGTCAATGACGGCTACGCATCCCACAACGACTTCCTCGAAACGCTCGCTTCCAGGAAACGCAAGGCACTGAAGAAGGAGCGCCGGACAGCGCTTGAACATGGCATCAGCATCGACTGGCTGACCGGCAAGGACCTGACCGAAAGCGTCTGGGACCAATTCTTCGCTTTCTACATGGATACCGGCAGCCGCAAATGGGGCCGTCCCTATCTTACCCGCAAATTCTATTCGCTGATCGGCGAGCGGATGGCGGACGACGTCCTGCTGGTCATGGCCAGGCGCAACGGCCGCTATATAGCCGGCGCGATCAATTTCATCGGCAGCGACGCGCTTTACGGCCGCCACTGGGGCGCCATCGAAGACCATCCCTTCCTGCATTTCGAAGTCTGCTACCATCAGGCGATTGATTTCGCGATTGCCAGGAGGCTGAAGCGCGTGGAGGCGGGCGCCCAAGGCGAACACAAGCTGGCACGCGGCTACCTGCCGGTGACGACCCATTCGGCGCATTTCATTGCCCATCCGGGATTGAAGCGGGCTGTGGCCGACTATCTCGAACGCGAGCGGCGGGACGTCGAGCAGATCGGCGATATGCTTGCAGATCACAGCCCTTTCCGCAAAGGCGCCCGTCAAGAGATAGACGACTGACAAGACAAGCACTTGAAAAAACAAAACCCCAGAAGGAAAGACGCAGATGAGCAGCGCCGCCTATGACAGCAACAACATCTTCGCCAAGATCCTGCGCGGCGAAATCCCCGCGCAAAAGGTTTATGAAGACGATGCCACCGTCGTCTTCATGGATGTCATGCCACAGGCGGAAGGCCATGTTCTGGTCCTCCCAAAGGCGGTCTCACGCAACATTCTTGATGCCGATCCGGCAACGCTTGGGCCGTTGATTGTGGTCGTTCAAAAAATCGCCATCGCGGTGCAGGAGGCCTTCGATGCCGACGGCGTGACGGTCATGCAATTCAATGAAGCACCGGCGGGTCAATCGGTGTTTCACTTGCATTTCCACGTCATTCCCCGTCGCGAGGGCGTGCCGTTGCGGCCGCATTCCGGCAAGATGGAAGATAGTGCGGTTCTTGCCGCGAATGCTGAGAAAATCAAGCAAGCCCTCGCAGGTTGAGGCTTTTTAGAATCCCAACATGTACAATCCCACGGCCAGAACCGCGATGGCCGTGGCGATACCGACCCCTGGTCTCTGGCGCCCGATAAAAAAGGCGGCGGCGCCAGCGACAACGGATCCGAGGCGGAGCCAGAGCGGCGATTGTTCAAGCACGCCGGTCGGATAAAGAATGAGCTTGGCGATAACCGCTGCCACCAGCGCCGTCGCAACCGCCCTCACCCAGCTCAAAGCTTCTGAATCCTCCCGCAGCCGGTTACCCGCCAGCACGCCCAGCCAGCGCCAGATATCCGTCGCAAGCCAGCCTGCGATCGCAATGAACACGTAAGCCCACCATCCGTCGAGCACGGTCATGCACGCGCGCCCTTGCGCTGACGCCAACTGCGCTCAGCAAGCCAGGCGGCCGTCCCGCCGCCGACGCCTGCCAGCAGGATGTCGAATTCCGGTGCGAGCCAGTAGAACACCGGGCCGGCGATAAGGCCGACGATCAGGGCGACATAGATCACCGGGTGGCGCGCAGAACTCCAGATCGAAGCGAGGAAATAGACCGGTGTCAGGAAGAACAGGCAGCCGGCGACAAGCGGCGGAAACTCCGCCACGAACCGGTAGACGACGGCCACCAGCACCATATTGGCAAGGACGAGCGTGATGCCGAAACCAGCAAAAAAGGCGATCCGCCGCTCGCGCGGCACCGATTGCACCCGCTCCATCGTGAAAACCCAGGCGGTGATCGCGATGAAATGGGAGAGGAAAAGCAAAAGCCAGGTCGGTGTCTTCTCCGTGCGGATCTCCGGCACGAGGGCCGCCACCATCGGCATCAGCCGGATGGAGGACAGTGTCACCGCGATAAAGGCTGTCAGGACATTGGCGCCGCCGAGGATCGCGGTGACAAGGATGACCTTGGCCGGCAGCGCCCAAACGGCGCCGGTCATGAACACCACCTGCTCGACCGGAATGCCGGCCTGCGCGGTAAAGGCGCAGAAGCCGACAAAGGACAGCATCAGGATGATCGCCGGCAGGCTGAAAATGCCCGTCATCCCGCTCAGGAACCAATGCCGCGCAGAGCCGGCCATTTCACCACGATTCATTAAAACATCCGCTGGTTCATGCCACAGAAAAACAGTGCCGGACCATTCCGCCCGGCACTGTGTCTCTATGTTGGCGCCGCTTACTTCTTGCGCGGCACCTTCGGCACCGTACGTCCCTTGCGGGGCGCTTCAGGAGTGATGGCGCTCGCCGGTTGCTCGGTCTTGACGGCTGCTTTCGCAGCTTTCTTCGGCTTCGCACCGCCTTCCGGTTCAGCTCCGACGGTTTCCATTTCCTTCGGCTTTACCGCCTTGGAGGACTTGCGCACCGGTGCGACGACTTCAGCCTTCGGCTTGATTCGCGCCGTTTCCGGCACGGCGTCGAGGATCAGACCCTTGGTACCATCGGCCTTGACGCCGACAGTCACCTTGACGACACCACCCTTCTTCAGCTTGCCGAAGAGGATTTCGTCGGCCAGCGGCTTCTTGACGCTTTCCTGAATGACGCGTGCCAGCGGCCGCGCGCCCATCTTCTCATCATAGCCCTTGTCGGCCAGCCATGCGATTGCGTCCTGATGCAGGTCGAAGGTGACGTTGCGTTCGGCAAGCTGCGTTTCGAGCTGCATGACGAACTTCTGCACCACCTGATGGATGACCGGCGTCGGCAGCGAGCCGAACGGGATCACCGCATCGAGACGATTGCGGAATTCGGGCGTGAACAGCCGGTTCAGCGCCTCGATGTCCTCGCCTTCGCGCTTCGAGGAACCAAAGCCGATCGCGGCCTTGGCCATGTCGGACGCCCCGGCATTCGTCGTCATGATCAGGATGACGTTACGGAAGTCGATCTTCTTGCCGTTGTGATCCGTGAGCGAGCCATGATCCATGACCTGCAGCAGGATGTTGAACAGATCCGGATGGGCTTTCTCGATTTCGTCGAGCAGCAACACCGAATGCGGGTGCTGGTCGATGCTGTCGGTCAAAAGGCCACCCTGGTCGAAGCCGACATAGCCGGGAGGCGCGCCAAGCAGACGCGAGACCGTATGGCGCTCCATATATTCAGACATGTCGAAGCGGATCAGTTCCACGCCGAGCGAGACTGCGAGTTGCTTTGCGACTTCCGTCTTGCCGACGCCGGTCGGACCGGAGAAGACATAGGAGCCGATCGGCTTGTTCGGTTCGCGAAGACCGGCGCGGGCGAGCTTGATCGCCGACGCCAGAGCTTCGATCGCCAGATCCTGACCATAGACGACAGAACGCAGTTCCTTTTCCAGATTGGCGAGAACGGTCTCGTCGTCCTTCGAAACGGTCTTCGGTGGAATACGGGCCATCGTCGCGATCGTCGCTTCGATCTCCTTCTCGGTGATCAGCTTGCGCCGCTTGTTTTGCGGCAGAAGCATTTGCGCGGCACCGGTCTCGTCGATCACGTCGATCGCCTTGTCCGGCAGCTTGCGGTCGTTGATATAGCGGGCCGAAAGCTCGACGGCAGACTTGATCGCCTCGTTCGAGTATTTCAGCTTGTGGTAGTCCTCGAAATAGGGCTTCAGGCCCTTCATGATTTCGATGGTATCGGGGATCGTCGGTTCGTTGACGTCGATCTTCTGGAAACGGCGGACAAGTGCCCGGTCCTTTTCGAAGAATTGACGATATTCCTTGTAGGTGGTCGAACCGATGCAGCGGATTGACCCGGAGGACAGAGCCGGCTTCAACAGGTTGGACGCATCCATGGCGCCGCCCGAGGTTGCCCCGGCACCGATCACCGTGTGGATCTCGTCGATGAACAGGACAGCGCCCGGATAGTCTTCCAGTTCCTTGACGACCTGCTTCAGACGCTCTTCGAAGTCGCCGCGGTAGCGTGTCCCGGCCAAGAGCGTGCCCATGTCGAGCGAGAAAATCGTCGCGTCCTGCAACGCTTCCGGCACCTTCTTCTCGACGATGCGCTTGGCGAGCCCTTCGGCGATCGCCGTCTTGCCGACACCGGGGTCGCCGACGTAGAGCGGGTTGTTCTTCGAACGGCGGCACAGAATCTGGATAGTGCGATTGACCTCCGAATGGCGGCCGATGAGCGGATCGATCTTGCCGCCCTTGGCCTTCTCATTGAGGTTGATACAGTAGGCGGTCAGCGCATCCTGCTGTTTCTTCGGTCCGGCTTCGTCCTGCTCACGCGAAGGCTTCTGTTCGGATTCCGGCTCATCGGACCCGCGCGGGGTGCGCGTCTCGGAGGAACCCGGCCGCTTGCCGATGCCGTGCGAAATGAAATTGACCGCGTCATAGCGGGTCATCTCCTGCTCCTGCAGGAAATAGGCGGCATGGCTCTCGCGTTCGGCGAAGATGGCAACGAGAACATTGGCGCCCGTCACTTCCTCGCGGCCCGACGATTGAACGTGAATGACCGCCCGCTGGATGACGCGCTGAAAACCCGCCGTCGGCTTGGAATCCTCATCATAACCCGTGACCAGGTTGCCGAGCTCATTGTCGACATAGTCGGACACCGTCTTGCGGAGGCTGTCGAGATTGACGTTGCACGCGCCCATGACCGCCGACGCATCGGCATCGTCGATCAGTGCCAGCAGCAGGTGTTCCAGCGTGGCGTATTCGTGATGGCGCTCATTGGCTAGCGTCAGAGCCTGGTGCAGCGCCTTTTCAAGGCTGGTTGAAAATGTTGGCACGTCAGTTCCTCATTTCTTTTCCATGACGCATTGCAGCGGGTGCTGATGCTGGCGGGCGAAATCCATCACTTGCGTCACTTTGGTTTCGGCAACTTCGTACGTGAAGACACCGCACTCACCCACGCCGTGATTGTGGACGTGCAGCATGATCAGGGTAGCCGCCTCGCGGTCCTTCTGAAAAAAACGCTCCAGGATGTGGATCACGAATTCCATCGGCGTGTAGTCGTCATTCAAAAGCAGTACGCGGTACAGGCTTGGCTTCTTGGTCTTCGGCTTTGTCCGAGTGATGACAGACGTGCCGCGATTGGCATTGCCCCCATCCCCGTCGCTGTCTTTTTGCATCCGGACCGGCATGGCGATCATTCTACTTCATTCCCTTGTCCGGCCGCAAATGCTTGGGAGGATTCACGGCCTGTTCGTGACAGATAATCTAGTGGTTCTTTTCCGGATTTTAAGGCTGTTCTCCTGCACTGCAATCATATTTGCGTCATGGGGCACAAGATTGACCAACTTTCTTGGGCTGCCAATCGTTCGGATCCACGCAGACAACAAAAAACCGGCCGCGGGATGCGCGGCCGGTTTTTCACAACTAGGTTTGCGATCCGAAAGCTTTACGCCGCTGCGGCGGTCGCGGACTTGACGGCTGCCGCTGCCTTGGCGATCGGTGCTTCGTAGGGCTTGTATGCGTCCTTGGCGAGATCGGCGTACATTTCGCCGATCTTCGTGGCTTCAGCGATATAGCCTTCGTAAGCCGACTTCATATATTTGGTCTGCAGCTCAAAGGCAGCTTCGACGCTCTTGACGGTGGTGATCTTTTCGACGTGAGCAATGCTGTCTTCGAACGCCTTCTTCGAATAATCCGCGGCCTCAGTGGCGATCGCCTGAAAAGCCTTCGTCAACGTTCCATAGCTCTTCAACATCGTATCCATCGTTTCTTTGCTTTTCTTGTTTGCATCTTCCAAATTGAACATCGGGCTGCTCCTCTTTTTTTGACGCCTCACGACGACACCAACTTATGTGCACCGCACAATAAAGTCAATGTATACGTGCAACGCAATAAAACACTGTTATTGCAACAGCTTGATGAAATAGAGCGGAATTGGAGCATATTCCGCGAAAAAATAAATAAAAGTATGACTTTACGAAAAAACCCGGTCTGAATATCAGAACCGGGTTAAAAAGGAAAAGATCAACTATAACGAGCGATCAGAGGTCGATATCGAGAATGGCCATCGAGAAATTGTAGGACAGTTCGCCGTCTTCCTCATCGCGGAAGACTACGCCCAGAAACTCGTCGCCGAGGTAGACTTCGGCGGACTCGTCCTTCTTCGGACGCGCCTTGATGACCATCGACTGGTTGAAAGTGCGCTTGAAATAGGCTTCGAGCTTTCTGATTTCTTCGGGCTTCAAGTCTTTTCTCCATGACGGGTTTGATTTGCGCCGCTTCTTGCACGGAGCCTCAAGCGGTGTAAACCCCTTGGCGCCACCACCAGCCGACAAATCGCAGCAAATCAGATCTCGAAGGAAACGAGCAACTGGTCCATCGAACGCGACGGCTCGGAGCAGCCGGCTTCACCCACGACGCGCGCCGGAACGCCGGCCACCGTAGTTTTCGCCGGAACCTCCTTGAGCACGACGGAGCCTGCAGCAACACGCGAGCAATTGCCGATGTGGATGTTGCCGAGAATCTTCGCCCCCGCGCCGATCAGCACGCCGTTGCCGATCTTCGGATGACGATCGCTGCCTTCCTTGCCGGTGCCGCCGAGCGTCACGCCATGCAGGATGGATACATTATCGCCGATCACCGCCGTCTCGCCGACGACAAGTCCCGTTGCGTGATCAAGGAATATGCCCTTGCCGACGCGCGCCGCCGGATTGATGTCTGTCTGGAAGACGGAGGACGAACGACTTTGCAGGTAGAGGGCGAAATCGCGGCGGCCGCGATTGAGCAGCCAATGCGCCAGCCGATGGGTCTGGATCGCATGGAAGCCCTTGAAATAGAGGATCGCCTCCAGGAACCGCGTGCAGGCCGGATCACGGTCGTAGACGGCCTGGATATCGACGCGCAGGATGGCGCCCCATTCCGGCCAGTCTTCCAGCATTTCGGTAAAGGTCTGGCGCAGAAGGTTTGCCTGCAGGTCGGGGTGATCGAGCCGTTCGCAGATGCGGTAGATGACGCTGTCTTCCAGCGAACGCTGGTTGATGATGGTCGAATAGAGAAACGCCGCAAGCAAGGGATCCTGCTGGGCAGCGGCGCGCGCTTCCTCCTGCAGGCTATCCCAGATCGGGTCCATGATCTTCACGGTCTCGGTCGCGCGTAAGTCAGTTCTGGCGACCATCGCCGCTCTCCTTCGTAGTCCGTCGTCCGATCAGATATAGGCCAAATCGAACCGGATATAAATGGCTGGCCATAAAAAGGAGCGCTAAAACGCTCCGGATGCTTCACGCCTGCCCCACCCTCGCCAAAAACTCCAGCGCCGCCTTCTTGAAGACCCGGTCGCCGACGGCAAGCATATGATCCCGGCCGGGAATATCCAGAGCCAGCGCGTGGGGTATGAGCGTGGCAAGCTCCTGGGGCGAGCCGGCGATATCGTCCTTCGTTCCCACCGCAATGAGCACCGGCACGTCGATCCGGCCCACTTCCTCGACGGAAAGAAGGTCGCGTGAGGTGGAGATGCAGGCCGCGAGCGCCTTGCGGTCGCTCTTGGTCTGGTCGGCAAAAGCGCGGAACATACGGCCGCGGGCGTGGGTCACCACATCAAGAGAAGGTGCGGTGAGCGCGTCGGCGATCGGGTCCCATTCGCCGACGCCGGTCACCATGCCGATGCCGAGCCCGCCGAGAATGAGAGAGCGGACACGATGAGGATTGGCGAGTGTCAGAAAGGTGGATATGCGGGCGCCCATGGAGTAGCCCATCACATGCGCCTCGGCGATGCCGAGATGGTCGAGAAGCGCTATCGCATCGCCTGCCATTGCCGATGGATGGTAAAGGGTCGGATCATGAGGCTTGTCGCTGGCGCCATGGCCGCGATTGTCGAGAGCAATCACCCGATATCCGGCATCGCCGAGCGTCTTCAGCCATCCCGGAAAGACCCAGTTCACATTGGCGGTGGAGGCAAATCCATGAATAAGAAGTATCGGATCGCCCGACGGGTTGCCCTCGTCGAAATAAGCAATCTTCAGCCCATCATGGGAAAATGTCGAAAAAGGCGGTGGATTCAAATCCATGGGAATGTCCTGTTTTTCGTCGAACCTATGATACCGGCCCGATGGGGAAAACCCCGGCGCGGCAAAAAACGCGTGGCCGCGGCATCTTTGCCGCTACACTTTTTCCGCAAAGCTTTCTATGGTGCCGCCGAATTCGACTATTCTTCCAGACGACGCAAGTGGAGCACGACATGGCCGGGCACGGTATCCCTCACTTTCAGAACGACGGCGGCCACGCTGTGATCGAGATCGGCGTGAAGGAATTCATGTGCACAGGTGCCTCGGCGCCCTTTGACCATCCTCACATCTATATTGACATGGGCGATGACAACGAGAAGGTCTGCTCTTACTGCTCGACGCTCTATCGCTACAATGCAGGGCTTCATGCGGACCAGACGGTACCGGACGGCTGCACTTTCAATGCGAAAGCGGCCTGAGCCCCGCCCCGCGAAAGTTTCTTCGATGACGCAGCGCGGGCCTGTCGCGATCGTGGGAGCCGGCATCGCAGGTCTCACAACAGCCCTGTGTTTTGCTCGCAAGGGCATCGCCAGCGATATCCTCGAGCAGGCTTCGGTCCTGAGCGAGACCGGCGCCGGATTGCAACTCTCCCCCAACGCCACCCGTATCTTGGCGAAACTCGGCCTCGCGCGGCCGTTGGAACAAGTCTGGAGCGAACCAGCGGCAATCTGCCTTGTCGACGGAACCTCGCTTCGAACGATTGCTTCTGTCCCGTCGGGACGCTTCGCGCGGGATCGCTGGACATCGCCCTACGGCGTCCTGCATCGCGCCGACCTTCAGAAGGTTCTGCTTGGTGCTGTTGAAGCCGAGCCATCGTGCCGCCTGCATCTCGGCGTGCGGATCGTTGATGCATCGCGCGATTCCCTGACCCGGACCACGGGGAAAGAACCAGGTCTCGTTATCGGCGCCGACGGCGTATGGTCCACGATCAGGAATCATGTCCAAGGTTCCGGAAAAGCGCAGTTTTCCGGAAATATCGCGTGGCGGTTGACGCTGGATGCGGCAAATGCCCCAGCCATTTTCGATGCAAGGAACGTATCGGCGTTCCTCGGCGGCGGTTCGCACCTCGTGGTGTATCCGCTACCGCAAGTGCGCAGCTTCAATGTGGTTGCGATCGCCGGCGGCGACGATCCGGACGAAATGCCGGATCGCGCCCTGCCCCAGGGTGAGTGGCGAAAACAGCTGCTGGCCGCTTTTGCCGACTGGCATCCCGAAATTGTCGATATGCTGCGGAATGCACCGGAGCCGACGATCTGGCCCCTTTACGGCGTGAGCGAGGGCAATTGGCACCAAGGCGAACAAACCGTGCTGATCGGTGACGCGGCTCATGCGATGATGCCGTTTGCCGCCCAAGGCGCTGCGATGGCTATCGAAGATGCCTTTGAACTTGCGTCCTTCGCCGTCGCCGGGCAGTCCCTCGCCGCTTTTGCCGAGCACAGGAAACGCCGAATCGCCCGAGTGCGTTCGCGTGGAGCGTTCAACCGTTTCGTCTATCATGCCCGCGGTCCGGTCAAGCTGGCGCGTGATCTGGTTCTGTCGATACGGCGGCCGGAAAGCCTGGCCGCCGATTTCGACTGGCTCTATGGATACGAGCCGCTTGACTAGAACGCCGCGCGTCATATTTGACACGGGGCGCTTTAGAACTTTGAAAGTGCTGCATAATTTTATCCTTAAGTCGATTCCGCCTTAAGGAATTATGCGGGAGGATCAGACGGCTGTCGCCGCCGCGAGACCAGCCTCGATATCCTTGCGGATATCCGCCACGTCCTCCAGTCCGATCTGCAGGCGAAGAACCGGGCCTTCGCTCGGCGCCGTGCAGATCTTGCGGTCGGAAAGGCCGACGTGGAGAGCAAGGCTTTCGAAGCCGCCCCAGGAATAGCCAAGCCCAAACAGTGACAGCGCGTCGAGGAAAGCATGCGCCTTCGGCTTGAACCGAGGCTGGCTCTTGGCCTTCAGGACGAAGGAGAAGATACCGCTGGAGCCCGCAAAATCCCTCTTCCAGAGCTCATGGCCCGGAAAACTCGGCAACGCAGGATGCAGAACGCGCGCAACGTCCTCGCGCTCTTCCAACCACCGGGCGATATACAGCGCGCTTTCCTGGTGCCTCTCGAGACGCACGCCCATGGTGCGCAGACCGCGCAGGATCTGATAGCTGTCATCCGGCGATCCGCAGATGCCGAGCGTGATATTGGCTTCCTTGAGCTGCTCCCAATGCGCGGCATTGGCCGAGACGGTACCGAGCAGGACATCGGAATGACCGGAGGGATATTTGGTCGACGCATGGATCGAGATATCGACGCCGTGGTCGAGCGGCTTGAAATAAAGCGGCGTCGCCCAGGTATTATCCATGGTCACCACGCAGCCATGCCTGTGCGCGACCGTCGAAATCGCCCTGATATCCTGCATTTCGAATGTGTTGGAGCCCGGCGCTTCCGTATGCACGAGTTTCGTGTTCGGCCTGATCAGGCTTTCGATGCCGGCCCCGATCATCGGATCGTAGTATTCGACACTTACCCCAAGCCTTTTCAGCATCGTGTCACAGAAATGCCTCGTCGGGAAATAGACGGAATCAACGATCAGCGCATGATCGCCAGCCGACAGGAAGGCCAGGAACGGTACTGTTACAGCGGCAAGGCCTGACGGAACGACGATGGTACCGGCCGAGCCCTCCAATGCGTCGATCGCCTCACACAGCGCATCGGTGGTCGGCGTTCCGCGCGTGCCATAGGTATATTTCTGCGAACGGCTTTCCATGGTCGCAGCATTGGGAAACAGCACTGTCGATGCGTGCACGACGGGCGGATTGACAAAGCCGTGGTAGTCCATGGGATCGTTGCCGATGTGAGCCAGCAGGGTGTTTGGCCCCGCGCTTGCGAGAAAACTCTTCTTTTCATTCATGGGAGAATCCGTCTGAGGTCAATCGTGTTGCCGCACTTGTCGGCCCGCTCCCCGGATGGGTCAAGAGACTCCGATACCAACGGCTATGCAATTGACGAAAATTTCGATTTTGACGGTTTTTTATACAAAAAACTGCTTTCCATAGCTAAAAATTGCCCAAACATGCGGCTTCGGCAACGATTCTACCCGCGCGGCCCAGAAAAACGGCAACATGTCTTGACCCTGCGAGGTTTTGGGAATGAGATAGACAGCACTCGCGCCAGGAGGGTGGCGGGCGCCGCACCCTGCGCTCGACAGCGAGCAGCAGGTATCGGACGGGAACAAAGACAACAGAAAAAGGTTCTAAAAATGGCAAAAAGAATTTTGACAGCGCTCATCGGCGCTGCCGTCATGGGGATTGGCAGCCAGGCCGCGTCGGCAACGACGCTTGGCGACGTCAAGGCAAAGGGCTTCCTGCAGTGCGGCGTCAACTCGGGCCTGACCGGCTTTGCGTCCCCTGACGCATCCGGCAACTGGAGCGGTTTCGACATCGATTACTGCAAGGCCATTGCCGCCGCCATTTTCGGCGATGCGACCAAGGTGAAATACACCCCGACCTCCGCCAAGGATCGTTTCCCGGCGCTTCAGTCGGGCGAAGTGGACGTGCTTGCGCGTAACACGACCTGGACAATCAACCGCGATACCGCGCTCGGCTTCAACTTCCGCCCGGTCAACTACTACGACGGCCAGGGCTTCATGGTCCGCAAGTCTCTGAACGTGAAGTCGGCGCTCGAACTCTCCGGCGCCGCCGTTTGCGTCCAGACCGGCACCACCACTGAGTTGAACCTTGCCGACTACTTCAAGGCCAACAACCTTCAGTACAACCCGGTCGTCTTCGAAAAGCTCGATGAAGTAAACGCCGCCTATGATGCCGGCCGTTGCGACGTCTACACGACCGACCAGTCGGGCCTCTATTCGCTGCGCCTGACGCTTGCTGCCCCCGACGATCACATTATCCTGCCGGAAATCATCTCCAAGGAGCCGCTCGGCCCCGTCGTTCGCCAGGGCGACGACCAGTGGTTCGACATCGTCAGCTGGGTGCACTATGCCCTGATCAACGCTGAAGATTTCGGCATCACCCAGGCCAACGTTGAAGAGATGAAGAAGTCCCCGAACCCGGACATCCAGCGCTTCCTGGGCGTTGAAGCCGACACCAAGATCGGTACCGATCTCGGCCTCGAAAACGACTGGGCCGTAAATATCATCAAGGGCGTTGGCAACTACGGCGAAATCTTCGACCGCAACATCGGCACTGGCAGCCCGCTCAAGATCGAGCGTGGCCTGAACGCCCTGTGGAGCAAGGGCGGCATCCAGTACGCACCGCCGGTCCGCTAAGACCGTTTGACCACTTGAGAAAGCGGCTCCGGTCGCTTTCTCTTCCCAAAAATAAGAATCGCTCGAACCAGGGCGAATAGGGGATAAAGAGGCTCTGAATGACAATTGACGCCACAAATCCGCCTGGCAAAGGCCGGCCGCCAAGCTCATTTCTGAACGACCCGAAAGTCCGCGGTTACTTCTACCAGATCATAACGGTGCTGGTGCTGGTCATCGCGGTTGTCTGGATCACGCAGAATACGATCGAGAATCTGAAACGTGCCAACATTGCCTCAGGCTACGGTTTTCTCGTAGGACGCGCCGGCTTCGACCTTGGCCAATCCCTGATCGCCTATACGAGCGATTCGACCTATGGCCGCGCGCTTGTCGTGGGCTTCGCCAACACCCTGTTGGTTGCCGTAACCGGCATCATCACGGCAACGATCATCGGTTTTCTGGTCGGCATCGGCCGCCTGTCGCACAACTGGCTGATCGCCAAGCTGTCGACGGTCTATGTCGAGGTTTTCCGCAACATTCCGCCGCTGCTCGTCATCTTCTTCTGGTATTCGGGCGTTCTGGCCGTCCTGCCCCAACCCAGAGACTCGCTGCAACTGCCGCTCAACATGTATGTCAACAATCGCGGCCTTGCCTTTCCCCGGCCAGTCTTTGAAAGCGGCGCACAGTTCACGTTCTACTCCCTTGTCCTTGCAGTGATCGCCAGCATCTTCTTTGCGCGATATGCGCGCAAACAGCAGATGGAGACAGGCAAGCGCCTGCCGGTCCTTTGGGTTGTGCTCGGCATGGTGATCGGCGTGCCGCTTCTGACCTTCCTCGTCACCGGCATGCCGATCTCGTTCGACGTTCCGATCGCCGGAAAATTCAACCTGACGGGCGGATCGGTCGTCGGGCCGGAATTTCTGTCGCTGTATCTGGCCCTCTCGTTCTATACCGCTGCCTTCATCGCGGAAATCGTTCGGGCCGGTATCCGCGGCGTCAGTCATGGCCAGTCTGAGGCGGCGCATGCGCTCGGCATTCGGCCGGGCCTGACCACCCGTCTGGTCGTCGTGCCGCAGGCGATGCGGATCATCATTCCACCGCTGACCAGCCAATATCTCAACCTGACGAAAAACTCGTCGCTGGCAATTGCGGTCGGTTACGCCGATCTCGTCGCCGTCGGCGGCACGATCCTCAACCAGACGGGCCAGTCAGTCGAGGTGGTCAGCATCTGGCTCGTCGTCTATCTCACGCTCAGCCTTTTGACATCGCTGTTCATGAATTGGTTTAACGCCAAGATGGCACTGGTGGAGAGATAAGCCGATGAGCGTACAACAAGCCAACTTCGTCCGGAGCGAGATGATCGCACCCACGACTCCACCGTTGCTTGAAAAAGGCTGGATTGCCTGGTTCCGCAAAAACCTGTTCGCCACGCCGAAGGACACGGTGCTGACGATTATTGCCATCCTGCTTCTGGCCTGGTTCCTGCCGCCGGTAATCCGCTGGCTGTTCATCGACGCCGCCTGGACGGGCGGGGGGCGCGGCGTCTGCGCCACGGTCGCCCAGGGCGGTGCACAGCCGGAAGGCTGGAGCGGCGCCTGCTGGGCGTTCGTCGGCGCCAAGTTCGACCAGTTCGTTTTCGGCCGATACCCGATCGAGGAGCGCTGGCGGCCCGTGCTGGTCGGCATTTTCTTCATTCTGCTGCTCGTGCCGATGCTGATCCCGAAGATCCCCTTCAAGGGGATCAATGCGATCCTGCTTTTTGCAGTCTTGCCGGTCGTGTCCTTCTTCCTGCTGCTTGGCGGATGGTTCGGACTGGAACCCGTCGAGAC
This sequence comes from Pararhizobium sp. LjRoot235, assembly GCF_964254145.1. NCBI lineage: Bacteria > Pseudomonadati > Pseudomonadota > Alphaproteobacteria > Hyphomicrobiales > Rhizobiaceae > Pararhizobium > Pararhizobium sp. LjRoot235. The sequence continues at coordinate 2,670,129 of NZ_CAXUSP020000001.1, forward strand.
GGCGCTCTGGGGTGGCCTGTTGGTCACACTGACCCTGTCCTTCGTCGGCATCGTCGTATCCTTGCCGCTAGGCATTCTCCTTGCGCTCGGACGGCGATCGAAAATGCCCGTCATCAGCATGATCTGCACAGTTTTCATCGAAATTGTCCGCGGCATTCCCTTGATTACGGTGCTGTTCATGGCGAGCGTCATGCTGCCGCTGTTCATGCCACCGGGGATGACCGTCGACAAGTTCCTGCGCGCTTTGATCGGGGTCTCGCTCTTTGCATCCGCCTACATGGCCGAGGTAGTGCGCGGCGGCCTCCAGGCCATTCCTAAGGGACAGTCCGAAGGCGCCGATTCGCTAGGTCTCGGCTATTGGCAGAAAATGCGCCTGATCGTTCTGCCGCAAGCGTTGAAGCTGGTGATCCCCGGCATCGTTAACACCTTCATCGGCATGTTCAAGGATACGTCGCTGGTTTCGATCATCTCGATGTTCGACCTGCTCGGCATCGTTCGCCAGAACTTCTCGGACGGCAACTGGGCCTCGCCGGTAACACCGTTGACCGGGCTGGTCTTTGCCGGCTTCACTTTCTGGCTCTTCTGCTTCGGCATGTCGCGCTATTCAGGTTTCATGGAACGGCTGCTCGACAAGGGCCACAAACGATAACAATTAAGGGGAAAACGTCATGGCAAATGAAGCTCTGGCATCGAAACTTACCGTCTCGTCCACGGACGTCGCCATCGAAATCATCGGCATGAACAAGTGGTACGGCGATTTCCACGTTCTGCGCGACATCAATCTGAAGGTCATGCGCGGCGAACGCATCGTTGTCGCCGGTCCGTCAGGCTCCGGCAAATCGACGATGATCCGCTGCATCAACCGACTGGAAGAGCACCAGAAGGGCAAGATCATAGTCGACGGTATCGAACTCACCAACGATCTGAAGAAGATCGATGAAGTGCGCCGCGAAGTCGGCATGGTGTTCCAGCACTTCAACCTCTTTCCGCATCTGACGATCTTGGAGAACTGCACGCTGGCGCCGATCTGGGTGCGCAAGATGCCGAAGAAGCAGGCGGAAGAGGTCGCGATGCACTTCCTCAAGCGCGTCAAGATTCCGGAACAGGCCAACAAATATCCGGGCCAGCTCTCCGGTGGTCAGCAGCAGCGCGTCGCGATCGCCCGCTCGCTCTGCATGAACCCGCGCGTCATGCTGTTCGACGAGCCGACCTCGGCGCTCGATCCGGAAATGATCAAGGAAGTGCTCGACACCATGGTCGGTCTTGCCGAAGAAGGCATGACGATGATCTGCGTGACCCACGAAATGGGCTTTGCCCGCCAAGTCGCCAACCGCGTCATCTTCATGGACCAGGGCCAGATCGTCGAGCAGAATTCGCCGGCCGAATTCTTCGACCATCCGCAGCATGAGCGTACCAAGCTGTTCCTCAGCCAGATCCTCCACTAGATCTGTCGCGGCCCACAACACCCACAGCAGAAAGCCCGCGGCGACGGTCGCGGGCTTTCTGGCTCGAAGGCTCGCAATCCTTATTCTATCGTGTATTTCAGCGTTCCAAGCGACCATCGCAGGCCGCGGTTTTCGGTATCGCCCGTCCATGCCTTTTGGAGTTTGGCGACGATCTCGCTTAGTTTCCTTCGCGCGTCGAGTTCAGCGTTCAGCCCTTGCGCTGCCGGCGCTACGTCCCTCAGATCAAGGTCGTCGCTGACGACGATGGCCACCAGCATGTTTTCGCCGCTGCCATCCGCCTCGAAATCGAAGCCGTAATAGTCGTCCGGGATGGTCAGCGTCGAGCCGGCCGAAAGCGGCGTTATCTTCTGCGCCATCTCGTTCGGGAAAATCTGCGTCGCGACACCCTCGCGGTTCACATCGAGCAGCACCAGGTGGCCGTCATATTTGCTGGTGACGGAAATCTTGAAGGGTTGACCTTTTTTCAGCGTGGGACCGGTATCGAGCGAGACCGTCACATCGCCCGTATCGGCCTTGCCAATAATGTCGCCGATGGCTGCCACCGGATTTGCGTCGACATAGACCGGCGCTGCCCCAGCATCAATCTTCGCCTCCTGGTAAACCGATTCCGGCTTGCTTTGTTGCTGGCCCGCGACCGTTGCGGTCTGGTCCGGTTTGTATGGTTCCGGCTTGGCAACACTCGCACCGAGCGCATTGGGGACACTCTCCAGTTGTGGGTCGAGATTGTCGCAATTTTCCTGATTCCTGCAGTATTCCTTGGACTTTGTCGTCACATACTGGAAGAGCTCTGCATTACTCACCAGGCCGTTGGAATTTCCATCCGATTCCGAAGGCTTGTAGCCGGCTACATAGGCCGATGTAAAAACGCCGTGACGGTCTTCGATCGGCAACCGGACATCGTCCCAGGCGACCTGATAGGGGGCGGCTGCGCTCCACGCCGTGATGCCACCGGCTGTCAGTTGTGCCGGCTTGTCGACAACACCCAGATCAATCCGCAGGCCGCGCGTCATCTTGTCCTTCGATGCTTTGGCGAAGGGACGCGGCAGATAGCGCGCGCCGCTCATGCCCGAAAGCTTTTCGGCCGAAAGAGCGCGGGAGATCGTGCCGGAATGGCAGGCGTCGATGACCAGTGTCACCGCCCTGCCCTTCATCTTCTCCAGCAACACTTCCAGATCGTCATCGAGAACGACGTTCGTCCAATCCGCTTCGCCCGCCTTGATGTCGTAGGTGGACAATGCCTCGTCCATCCCGTCCTCTTCATCCTTGCTGACGTCCTTCACCTGAAGGCCATGTCCGGAAAAGTAAAAGTAAATCCGGTCGCCGGGCGCGGTTCCAGTGATCAGCCAATCGTTGATCGAGGACAGGATCGCCTCGCGACTGGCCTTATCGTCGGTCAAAATGCGAATAGCTTCCGGCTTGAAGGACAGCGTGGTGATCAGCAGCGCCTCGATCGCCTTGACGTCGTTCTTCGGCCCATGGAGATACATGTCCTCCGGCAGGTTTTCATAAGTGCCGATGCCGACCAGCAGCGCCCGGTCTTCCGCCTTTGCCGCCGGCGACTGCGCCAACAGCAAGGCCAACGCACCAAGCAGCAATCCCAAGACAGTTCGCAACAGGGCCATCAGAGTCTTTCCCGGGTATAGAGCGGCTGGATCGCGACGCTTGTATCGGTACCGTCTATCCGCGTCATCAGCAGTTGCAGCAGCGTCGAGGCATCGACGTTCTTGCTCGCCAGCGCAGCGCCAATGGCGTCGATCGGCTCATTGGTTGAAATGGCGATAAGGTGATCGGCACCGAAAGGTTCGACCACCTGCAAGTCGGTCAGCTTGAACTCGTGACTTTCAGTCCCTTCCGCCTGCACGTCCAGCAATTGCACTTCACCGGTATTGGCGAGGTTAAAGACGATCATGTTCTTGTATCCAGAGGCTGGTGCGTCGAAGGCCAATCGGTCACCGGCCGCATAGATATCCTTTTGCGGCGTCAACGATACGGTGCCGGGATTCTGGCTCGCCATTGCCTTCAGAAAATCGAGCAGAATGAATTTGTTGACGACGGCCTGGACATTGCCTTCGCTGATGTTCTCGCCGGCCACGTCCCCGTTCGGCGTATAGAAGACGCCGCCCGCCGCATCCCAGCGGTAGGGCACACCGCTGCCGCCAGTATTTTCCGGGACCATCTGCGAGCCGCTGACCGTCAGCGCCAGCTTACCGTCCCAGCCAGTTTCGCTCACCGGCTTGTGTGTTTTCTGCACGCTTTGATCGGCGGCCGTCACTACGCTGCGGGTCAGCGGCATGACCACCTCATCCTGGGAGCGCGGCACTTGTGGCGTGAAATTCGGGACCTGCAGGGCCTCGGACTGATGCTTCACATTGGCAAAGACATAGTCTTCCAGCTCGACCCGGGAGATCCGGCCATCCTGATTCCGATCCGCTGCCCCCTCGACCGCGCGGGCAAAACTCCAGCTCAGAGCTCCGCGCGCTTCGCCGCCGATGATCACTTCCGGCGAAGGCTGGCTTTCCAGCGAGGCGGCAAGCACCGTCACCTGGCGGAATTGCACCTCCTTGACCTGAGCTCCCGAGACCGCCTCCTCAGAGGGCGGCGGCAGCTTGACGGTGACCGCAGGGGCAAGCCGTGTCTTGCCGGAAAAGGCGCGGCTCATACCCCCTGAATGGCAGCTATCAGACACAAACAGCACATGCACACCCTTGGTTTCGGCTTCTGAAAACCAGGCGTTCAGCTCATTGTCGACGATGATCTCGCGATCGGTCTCCTCAGCCCGGCTGCGGTCAAAGCCGGGCAACTGCAGGAATTCATCCAGCCCATCCGCCTCATCGCCGGCAACGAGCTCCGGCATCTGCGCCCCGTGGCCGGCATAGGTGAGAATGATCGTGTCGCCCTCGCCAGCTGCATCGATAAAGCCCGTCCAGGCGGCGCGGATATCATCCTTGCGCGCGGCCGCATCGAAGAAGGTTGATATCTGGTCAACGCCCGCGCGGCGCAACGCGCCTTCGACGTCGGTCGCATCCTTCACCGCGCCATCAAGGCTCACTTCATAGGGATAAGCATCAACGCCGACCACCAGGGCATAGGTTTTCGCCGACGTGGCACTGAGCGGTGCGGCGAAGACCAGAAGGGAAAGGAGCAGGCCGCGCAGCATCATTCAGTTCTCCACATCGACTTCCACGCGCCGGTGCATCTGGTTGAGTGTTTCTGCGTCATAGGCGCTGGCATCGTCCGCCTCGAAGGGTTCGTCCTCGCCCCTGCCGACGGTTTTCCACTCTCCGGCATATCCTTCGGCGGCAAGGTATTGCCCCAACGCCTCGGCGCGCTCCAGCGACAGCGCGCGGTTGGCCTCAGCACCTCCAATCGGGTCCGTGTGACCGATCAGCGTGATGGCCTTCGGCTTCACCGACTTAAGACACTCGGAAAGGTCCTTGGCCGATTCCAGCCCCTCCGGCGTGAATTCGGCGGTGCCGAAAACGTATCGCACCGGCGTCGATTTCTTCTTCAGGGAAACGCCGCGATAGCTGACCTTGCAGGCGCCGCGCATGGCGAGTTTCACGGGCCGCGGTGCCGCCAGCCGCATTTCGGTCGCCATGCGATCGAGCCGGACAATGTATTTTGCATCCGGGGCCATCCAGCCCGGCGTCATCACTTCGTTCGACGCATCCTCCAACGCCAACTGGTAGTAGCGCGCTGCCGCCTCATAGTCCCGACGGTCGCGGTTGATATCGCCCAGCGCGTCGAAGACCTGCCAAGGTGCCGCATTGCTTGTGCGGATCGTTTCGAGTTCCGGCTCGAAATCCGTAAGGTCAGCGCCCTGCCCAACGGCGCCGACGATCCGGTTGAACGACGCGAGCGCCGCGACACGATTGATCATCGCCTTGTCATCCGCCGTACAGCCCGGCGCCCGGCCGCCGGCAATCTGCTTGGCCAGGGCCTCATTTCCGGCGTTGGTTGCCTCGGCAACCTGCGTAAGCGCGTCGCAAGCCGCAAAGGCCGGGCCAGCGGCGAACAATGCCAGTAGCGATGTCACAACCACGATCTTCATGGCGCCGTCTTCTCCATGCCGTTCCACAGTGTTTCGAACATCGCCCGGCCGCCGATAGCGACCGGGCGCTCCGTCATTGCTTGATTTCGAACGTTACGACCTGGAGGCCGCTTGCGCCCTTGTCGTCTTCGGCCTTCTTCGCCAGGTTGATGGCGAGCCCGCGCGTCGGGGGCAGATGCGATTCTGCCACCAGCTGGCGTGCCCGTTCCACTGTGAGCTTTCGATCGCCAAGACCGCCTTCACGGCAATAAGCGATCATCGTCTCGGCTGGCGCCGGCGTATCGAAGGTGAGGTTGCCGGTGCCTGGTTGCGGAATCTGGCGCTTCTCGCCGGCCTGCAATGTCGTATTGCCGATCATTGCATCCGGTATGACCTCGACATTGCCGGTCTCCTCGACATAGAGCACCTGCAGTTCGCAGGCCTTATTGGAGCTCAGCTCGAAAGAGAGCTGATCGCCAACCTTGGCCGTCGTCGAAGCGACCTGGAGCGCGAGCTCCAGTTTGCCTTCGACCGGCTTTTCCTGCCGGTAGGCCGGTGTTGCCGCCGCGATCGTCTCGGCCTTGACCGGCGTTTGCTGGGCCGTCTGGCCGGCCACCTCCTGGGTTTGCGCGGCAGCCGCAACACGAACTGTCGTCGTATCGAGCGCTTTCAATTGCATCAGCGGTGACAGAAGCAGCGGGAATTGCTGCTCGACCTCGGCGCGCGGGATGGTGCCGCCCGCTTCCAGCGTCGTCACCCAATCGAGCCCCAGCCGCAGGACATCGACATCCTCGACCCGCTTGATCGTCGCGGAAAACGCGTCCGGCTTCATGTCGAATTCCGCCGCCAACGCTTCGAAATCGAGTTCGTCCTCATATTTGTCGCCGAAATAGGTGACGAGTTCCGCGTTGCCGGGCGCCAGCATGCTTTGCGCGCTGCCATCCGGCGTCGGCTCGGTCACGCCCAGCTTCACAAGAGCCTCCACGAAGCGCTGGCGATCCTTGTCATAGGCGGCGTCGAGTTCTTCCTGCGGCACGTACATATCGAGCAGGATCGCCTGCTGATCCTTGCTGAACAGTGTCGAAGTCTGGATGTGCTCGCGCAACTGGTCGCGTTTCGACAGGATGCCATTGGCGTGGCAATCGAAGCAGGACCGGGCGTTGGTGATTTCGACCCCCTTGCCGATCGGCCGCTCGCGGAACGAGACGATGCTGGTCGGGCCAACATCGAGCTGCTTTCCTTCCGCGTTGGACAGGTAGTATCCCTGCAACCCGTTCGGCAACGAGAAAATCATTTCGCCGCCGTCATGCTGGAAGGCGGTCAGGCCGGCGTCGAGCGGTTCGATCTCCTTCGGGCCGTGCGGGAAGCGCTTTAACACCTGTTTGCCGACATCGCCGCCGAAATCATAGGATTTCCAGTAGTAGCCGCCGAACGGCATGTCATGGCGTTCGAGCATGCGGTTATGATCCGATACCCCGGATGAGCCGTCGGCAAAGCCGGCCCTGAGCACCTGACGGCGGCGGATGTTCTCATCCACATTGATCTGAAAGCGCTTCTCGAGCTCGCGGATCTGGGTCGGCAGTTTCATCAGTTGATTGTAGATCTTCGGTTTGGCGGCATTGGCCATGAACCAGTCGATGCGCATGATCGGCAGGACGGTGTCCGTCTCCTTGGTCAAGGCCAGAAGCGAGGCGTCGCTCGCCGGATCGACGCCATAGAAATATTGCGAGATCAAGAAGTTATAGTCCTCGGCCGACCATTGCAGGTCGCGAAGGTCGACGCGCACCATCAGACCATTCGTCCCTTCGACCTCCTGCGGCAGCACCAGCTTCGGGCCATAGGACAGCGAGTTCAAGAGCTTCTTGAAGCCACCGGCCAGCACGTCCATGCGCTTCATGAAGGTCTTGTCCGCCTCGCAGCCCATCATGCCGTTATACTGATTGCGATAGGAGAAATAGCGCATGAATTGCCGGTCGAGCTCGCCGACCTTGGAAATGTCCTTCAGCCCGGCCTCGATGAAATCGCGATAGGAGAGCATCGGCCGGGTGCGGTCCGGCTTGGTCGCCGCCGTCTGCGGCAGGTTCGACTGATTGAGCGAATTGATCCAGTCCTCGAGGCTCTTGACCTCCTCTGTGGTCGGGCGCTTGCCAAGCGGCATGCGGCCACTCGTGACCGACGTGAACAGCCGGGATTTCGAAGCATCGCCGGGAACGACGAAGGCCGCGTCGGCAGCGATCGATTTCAGGTCGCCGGCTGGATAGCTGCCCTGCGAGCTTTCGCCTGGCCCATGGCAATTGCGGCAATATTTGCCGATGAAGGCATCAGCCTGCGTCGCAAGGGTCGCGTTATCCCCTGACAGGGCGGATTCCGGCGTGCTTTCCTTGCAGACGGCGGTCGCCGATTGTGCGACGGGCTCCGGCGGCTTGACCTCGCGGTCGGACAGGAAGGCATAGATGGCCGTCCTGTCCTTCTCAGTCAGCTTCGAAAGCCCGCGCGCGATCTCGCGCATCACCGGATCGGTCAGCGGCGCGCCGGACAGTTTCTTGCCTTCGTCGATCAGCCCGACGGTGAAGACTTCGGGAGAGGCAAGGCTTGCCATGCGCGCCTTGGTGATATCGGGCGCAACCGCACCGGTCAGGCCCTTTTCGCCCGCATAGGCGTTTTCGGTATCAAGGCCGTAGGTGGTGGTTCGGGGCGTATGGCAATCACCACAGCCACCGACGTTTTCGACGAGATAACGACCGCGCTCCATCTGCGTCTCTTCGCGCGACTGATACACCGGTACATTGAAATGACTGCGCTTCCACAACGTGATCGTCGTCTGGCGGCTATAGGGGAAGGCGATCTCGTGTTCCTGCGATACTGCGTCGGATTGCACCAGCTTATCGATATAGGCCTTGATGTCGAGAACGTCCTCCGGCTTCATGCCACCATAGGACGTATAGGGCATGACCGGATAGAGATGGTTGCCGTCACGGTCGATTCCCTGCATCACCGCGTTGAGAAACTGCGCATTGCTCCAGCCGCCGATACCATTGGTATGGGGCGAAATGTTCGGCGCGTAGAACTTGCCGATCGCCGTATCCATCTCCATGCCGCCGGAAAGCAGTTCCGTATTGCTGCCGGACCCATGGCAGGCGCCGCAGCCCGCAGCGTTAAACAGATATTTGCCATTGTCGACATTTGCCTTGTAGGTCGCATAGGCATCATCGGCAAACGCGTCGCGCGCGGAGGCTGTCCCCGGACAGTGGGCAATCGCCAGGACGGCCGCGGCCATCGCAAACACATGTCGCGGCATGCTGCGGATCATTTTCCCAGGCAGTTGATCGAACATGCGCATGGCTTGTCCCCCTTGCTTTCTCAAACGATAAAATATGCAATGCGGTATTACCGGAACTCGAACAATTCGAACTCGACCCGTCTGGGCTTTTTCCCGAGCTCTTCCAGTCCTTTTTCAATGGCTTTTCGTAGAGGCGGCGGCCCGCAGAACCAGAGGTCTGCCCCCGCCGGATCGACGGCGCTCGCTGCTGCGAGTTTCGCCGCATCGAGCCGTCCGTCGGTTTTGGAATCATGCAGCGTAAAACTGAAATTCGGAAGTTTTTCTGCCTGTGCCTCGAGCGTCTCGAGACCGATCGCCTCGCTTCGATCACGCACGCAATATACCATATGAATGTCCTGGCCCTCATCACCCTTGAGGCGCCCGGCCATCGCAAGGAAAGGCGTTACGCCGATACCGCCGGCAAGCCAGATCTGCTTCTTGCCGCCGCGGCGATGGTTGAAACGGCCGTAGCCACCCTCGAGCTTCAGTCGATCGCCGACGGCAATGTTTTCACGCAGCGCCCTGGTGTAGTCCCCCAACGGCTTGATCGCGAAACGGACGATACCGCCCTCTTCCATACCGGCGATCGTGAATGGATGCGGCTCGCGCAGACCCGGCTTGTTGACCCTGAAAAAGCCGAACTGACCCGGTTTCGCCCTGAGCGGCCGGCCGGCCGGACGCGCCGAAATGATCGTCGCACCATCATGGCGCGTTACGTCGAAGACCTCGTAGGTCCGCGTGCGCAGCCACGGGAAAAGCTGGGTATAGATATAGCTCGCGGTGCCGATCAACGCGACGATGTTGAGATAGGTCGCCAGCATCGCGGTACCGTCATAGGGCCTCTTGATGAAAGTCTGGTGGAAGGCCACCATGATGAACAGCAGACCGATGAACCGATGCGTCAGCCGCCAGTAGTGATAGGGGATCTCGATTTTCGTCTTCGGGATGAACTTGAAGATGCTCAAGAGCAGCAGCACCACCAGGCCATAGAACGCATACTCCCCCATGGATGCAGCCAGCTTGTTCAACCCGCTCGTCAGCGACAGGCCCTTGAAATCCGGCGTGATGAAATAGTGGACGAGGATCAGGATGAAAACCGTGATGCCCACCCGCCGATGGGTCCGGTAGATTCGGTCAAGGCCGCCGAAAAGGCGCTCTACCAGCGGTGGGCGCGTCGCCATGAACTGAGCGATCGCCATGCCGGTAAAAGCCATCGACGAGGCCATCAGCGAGAAGGTTGTGCCTGCATTGGTGTGACTGACCGCGGGAACGGCCAGAAGCCCCGCAATGCCCATCAACGACCAGACAAGACCAGCACCGACACTCACAGAATATCCCTCACATTCCCGCAGTTGCCGGAATCCCCGAGGCAAGACTGGCAAGCCCCTCAAGCTTCGTCAACAGCTATTGTAGACCATACGATTTTCGGTCTGGCTTTATTCGGCATGCTCAAGTTTTTGTCTTTGCGGGCAAATTCCGCTTTGAGCAAAAGCATGGAGACGAGACATTCGCAGGTTACTTCAGGCCGCCCTTTGCAAGCGCCTCGCGCGCCTTTTCGACCAGCGGATGATCCGGATGACGGCGAATGAAGCGCTCATAGGCTTCGCGCGTCCCCTTCTTGACGGCACCGTTATATTCGGACTGGACGGCGGCCTCTATGTCTGGCGGGGGGAGCATGTCTTGTCCTTGTGTCGATATCTGCGCATGGGCATGAGGCACCGCTGCCAGGATCGCGACGGCAATGGCTGCGGCCGTAAAAAGAAATTGTTTCGGCGATGTCCTGAATTTTATCACGGGTCACTTCGTCTTTTAACAATACGCTTACAATTTTTGATATCCATGGCCCTTAGATTCGCCTCGCATGTTTGGCATAAGGCCAAGCGGCATAATACACGCAAGAGGCAAAAAGCGTTAGCAGGAGATACGTTTGACTGGCACGAGCAAGACGACAAGAACCATTTCCGCTACCGGCAATGCGCTGATCGACGGCGTTCTGACCGAGACGGCCTGGGGCGATTCCACCATAACCTATGCTTTTCCAACCAGCGCCAGCAGCTATAGCTATGGCCCGGAAAAAAATAATGGGTTCGCCGCCATCTCGACCGCGCAGACAAACGCCGCGCTTTTCGTTCTGGAGCAATCCTACGGCTCTGCCGCCAATGACGGCTTTTCCGTCGAGGGGTTCACCAATGTGAACTTTGCCAGCGGCGACGGCAGCAGCGCCACCATCCGCGTCGCCCAGTCCGATTACTCCGGCATCGGCACAGCCTATGCCAATATGCCATGGGAAGAATATGCACCGGCCGGCGATGTCTGGTTCGGAACAGAATATGACGAATACAGGAGCCCCGTCGCCGGCAACTACGCCTGGCACACGATGATCCACGAGCTCGGACATACGTTGGGGCTGAAACACGGCAACGAAACCGACGTTTACGGCTCTTTGCCAACGGCCTATGATTCGCTCGAATATTCGGTGATGACCTATAGGGGCTACGTCGGTGATACCGGCGAAGCTTACTCCTACGAAAAATATGGTGCGCCCCAGACGTTCATGATGGCTGATATTGCAGCGCTTCAGGAAATGTATGGCGCCGATTATTCCACAAACAGCGGCAATACGGTCTACAAATGGACGCCGGCCAGCGGCCAGACGATGGTCGACGGCGAGGTGGCGATCGCGCCGGGTGACAGTCGCATCTTCGCCACCCTCTGGGATGGCGATGGCAACGACACGTTCGACCTCACCGCCTATAGCGACAACCTCAAGATCGATCTTCGTCCCGGCAAGGCGTCGCTTTTCAGCGAGGACCAACTGGCCTATCTGGGCGGCGGTCCCAATGATGGTTATGCCAGAGGCAATATCTTCAATGCGCTGCTCCACGATGGCGACACCCGATCCCTGATCGAAAATGCCAAGGGCGGTTCGGGCAACGACCAGATCACCGGCAATCAGGCGGCGAACTCTTTGCTAGGCAATAGCGGCAACGATACGCTGAAAGGCGAAGATGGAAGCGACGTGCTCATCGGCGCATCCGGTGCCGATGAGCTCTACGGCGGGGCCGCCGCCGACCGGCTCTACGGTGGTGCGGGCGCCGACGATCTCACCGGCGGTAGCGGCGCCGACTTTTTCCTGTTCAAGGTGCGCACAGAATCGACGGTGGCTACATCCGGCCGCGACACAATTTTCGATTTTGCCGCTTCAGAGGGCGACAGAATCGACCTCTCCGGCATCGACGCCAATGTTAAAGCCACAGGCAACCAGGCGTTCAGTTTCCGCGGCACGGCCGCCTTCACCGGTGCGGCTGGCGAACTCAGATACGTGAAAGGGTCGTCGGACACCTATATCTATGGTGACGTGAACGGCGACAAGAAGGCGGATTTTGCCATCCACCTTGATGACGCGATCTCGATGCAGAAAGGCTATTTCGTTCTCTAGAAAGCGCCCGCCATTTGATAAAAAGAGGCTGGATCATCACGATCCGGCCCCCCTTTTTTCTTGATCCGACCCGGAAGTCAGAGCGTGGGAAGTTCCGGGCGCACGGCAAGCGCCTTTTCGATGATCGCAGCCACGCGCTGGCGCTCGGCACCGGACAGCGGCAGGCGCGGCGCGCGGACGCGGTCGTTGCTGTCGATGGCAAAGACTTCGGCAAGCTTGATGTTCTGGACGAGATTGGTCGAGACATCGAGATCGAGCAGCGGCCGGAACCAGCGATAGATGGCGCGGGCCTCGTCCAGACGGCCGGCCTGGACCAGCTTCCAGATTGCCACGGTCTCCTTCGGAAAGGCCACGACAAGGCCGGCGACCCAGCCGTCAGCACCCATCAGCAGGCTTTCGAGTGCCAGATTGTCGACGCCGGTGAAACAATCGAAACGGTTGCCGAAGCGCGTCAGGACGTCGGTGACGCGACGGATGTCGTCGGTCGATTCCTTCATGGCAACGACGAGATCGTTCTTTGCCAATTCATCGAACATCGAGAGAGTGACATCGACGCCATAGGCGACGGGATTGTTATAGACCATGATCGGCAGGCCGCCGGCAGCGGCAATCGCCTGGAGATGACCGAGGGTTTCGGCCGGCGCCGACTTGTAGGGAACGCCCGGCAGAACCATGAAGCCATCGGCACCGGCCTTGGCAGCCGCCTTTGCCGCAGCCTCGCCGCGGCGTGTGGAACTTTCGCAGACGGTCATCAGCACCGGCTTCTTGCCGGCGACCGATTTGGCGATTTTCAGAATTTCCAGTTTCTCTTCCGGATCAAGCGTCATCGCCTCGCCGAGCGAGCCGCAGACGATCATGCCGTCGACGCCGGCGTCGAACTGAAGCGCAAAGCAACGCTCCATCTCCGCCTTGTCGAGATCGCCTTCACCTGTGAATTTCGTTGTTACTGCCGGGAATACGCCGCGCCACATGGGAACCTCCATTGCTGTGATATATCAGCATTCTTGCCATCCATTTTCCGTTGTGTCAATGTCTGATATATCAGAGTTCAGGGAAAAACATGCCAGGATCATCACCGTCATCATCATCGCAGGCGCATCTTGCCTATCTGACGCTTGAAAGCCTCATCGTCACCCTGAAGCTCCGGCCCGGCTCGCTGGTGACGGAAAAGCAGATGATCGATCTGGCCGGCCATGGCCGCACACCGGTGCGGGAAGCAATCCAGAAGCTGTCATGGCAGGGTCTGATCGAGGTTCGCGCCCGCGTCGGGCTGCAGATCGCCGTGATCAAACCCGACGATCACCGCCATGTCATGCAGGTGCGCCGCACGCTGGAGCCGCTCGCCGCGGCCCTCGTCGCCGAACATGCAAGTGCGCAAGCGCGCGCGGCCATGATCGAATGTGCCCAAACGATGACGGCCTGCTCGATCAATGCCGACATGGAGGGCTTTCTTGCTGCCGACAAGGCTTTCGATGAAATCATGGAAGCCACCTGCCCCAACACCTACCTGACATCGGCCCTGGCGCCCCTGCAGACGCACGCGCGAAGGCTGTGGTTCAGTGCCGCTTCAACGCAACGCATGGACCGCTCGGTGGATCTGCATGTCAAAGTCATTCGCGCCATCAACCAGGCGGACCCGAAGGCGGCATCAGCGGCGATGGAAAAGCTGATGGATTATCTCGGCGAACGGTAGCGCGTTGCCACCTTGCATCGCAAAAACAGAAAAGGCGGCCCGCAAGCCGCCCTCAACGTCCAAACAGCAGTGGCGTCAGCCGACAAAGGCCCGTTCGATGACGAATTCACCCGGTTTGTTGTTGGCGCCTTCGGTCAGGCCGGCGGCTACGAGTATTTCCTTGGTTTCCTTCAGCATCTCGGTCGAGCCGCAGATCATGCCGCGATCGACAGCCGGATCGAAGGCCGGAAGGTTCAGGTCGGAAAACATCTTGCCGTCGCGCATCAGGTTGGTGATGCGGCCCTTGAAAGGATAATCCTCACGCGTCACCGTCGCGTAGTGCCGCAGCTTGTCGCCGACCAGTTCCGCCAGGAATTCGTGGTTACGGATTTCCTCGATCAGGTCGAAGCCGTATTTCAGTTCGGCGACGTCGCGGGTCGTATGCGTCAGGATGACCTCTTCGAACTTCTCGAAGGTTTCCGGATCGCGGATCAGGCTCGCGAACGGCGCAATGCCTGTGCCGGTCGAGAACATATAGAGGCGCTTGCCGGGCGTCAGGGCATCGAGAACGAGCGTGCCGGTCGGCTTCTTGCGCATGAGAACCTGATCGCCGGGCGTGATGCCCTGCAGACGCGACGTGAGCGGACCATCCGGCACCTTGATCGAGAAGAATTCGAGTTCGTCGTCCCATGCCGGGCTTGCTATCGAATAGGCGCGATAGATCGGCTTGCCGTCGACCATCAGGCCGATCATCGCAAATTCGCCCGAACGGAAGCGGAATTCAGCCGGACGCGTCATCCGGAAGCTGAACAGCCGGTCCGTATAGTGCTTCACGGCAGTCACCGTTTCGGCGAACACGCCAGCGGGCACGGTTGGTGCAAATTCTTCGATCTTGGCAGGAGCATTCATCTCGGCGTCAGGTCCTGTAATGATGACTGTTTATTTCAGGTATCAGCGGATATTCCAAACGGCACGGCTTTGGAAGCAAATCCGTTCCAATTATAGCGCTTTTTGCGAATTGATGCGCGCTTTAGACTGTCGCAGCTCTCAGGAGACCCGGCGCCAGCTGTAGGATTTCGCATCCGCCGACGGGCGGGCCGTCGGCTGATAGTGGTTGTCTATGCCCGGCAGCCGGCCTTCGGAGAGGCGCTTGAGAGCCGTTGCGTTGGTGACGGCAAAGCTGTCGATGCCACAGCGCAGCATCAGCGGCACCTGGTCGATCAGAACATCGCCGACGGCGCGGATTTCCTTGTCATAACCGAGGCGTGCCCTGAGCAGCGAGGCATGGCTGAAAGCCCGGCCATCGTTGAAAGCCGGGAAAGCCACCGCGATCAACGAGATCTGCTCGATAAACGGAAGAAGTCGCGTCACATCTTCGGCTGGACTGATCAGCACACCGAGCCCGCTGTCCCCGGACGATGCCTTTTCGATGAAGGCATCAAGGCCAAGGATGGCCTTCTCGTTCGAGCCAGCCTTGGTTTCCTCGGTCTCGACGACCCAGGGATCGTCCGTCACGAAGCCGGTTTCTTTCCAGATTTTCGTCATGTCTCTGTCCTTGCGCCTCATTTCCCCGGGCATTAGGCGGCTTCCTGGGCGCTGCCGCCGTACAATGCATCCTTGAAGGGCTGCGGGCCAACACGGCGATAGGCATCAAGGAAAATCTCAGATGAATCCTGGCGCAGGCCAAGATAGGTGTTGACGATCGTCTCGATCGCATCCGTCACCTTTTCCGGCTCGAATCCGCGCCCGATGATTTCGCCGATCGAGGTGTTCTCGTCGCCCGAACCGCCGAGCGTGATCTGGTAGAGCTCGGCCCCCTTCTTCTCGACACCCAGAAGGCCGATATGGCCGACATGGTGGTGGCCGCAGGCGTTGATGCAGCCGGAAATCTTGATCTTCAGCTCGCCAATCTCCGCCTGCCGATCCGGGTTGCCGAAGCGGGTCGAGATTTCCTGCGCCAACGGGATCGAGCGCGCATTGGCAAGCGCGCAGTAGTCCAAACCGGGACAGGCAATGATATCCGTGATCAGTCCGGCATTGGCCGTCGCAAGGCCTTGGGCAACCAGTCCGCGGTAAAGCGACTCGAGATCGGCCAGCGCCACATGCGGGAAGATCACGTTCTGCTCATGGCTGATGCGGATTTCATCGAAGGCGTATTCTTCAGCGAGATCGGCGATGGCATCCATCTGGCTGTCACTGGCGTCGCCCGGAATGCCGCCGATCGGCTTCAGCGAGATCGTCACCATGCCGTAGTCGGGATGCTTGTGCGGCTGAACGTTCTGCTGCACCCAGCGGGCGAAATCCGGATCGGCCTTCTTCCAGCCGGCCAGATTGGCCCAGCCTTCCGGCCGCTGGTTAAGCGGCGGCAGGGCGAAATAGGTAGTGATCGCCTGGATGTCGGCTTCCGGCAGCTTCAGTTCGGTGTTCTTCAGTTCAGCAAACTCCGCGTCGACCTGCCGCGCCAATTCCTCGGCACCGGTTTCGTGAACGAGGATCTTGATGCGGGCCTTGTACTTGTTGTCGCGGCGGCCATGGAGATTGTACACGCGCATGATCGCGGTCGTGTAGGACAAGAGGTCCTCTTCCGGCAGGAAGTCGCGGATTTTCTTGGCGATCATCGGGGTACGCCCCTGCCCGCCGCCGACATAGACGGCAAAGCCGATCTCGCCTTTTTCGTTCTTCTTCAGGTGCAGGCCGATGTCGTGCACCTGGATCGCTGCGCGGTCGCGCTCGGCGCCCGTGACGGCGATCTTGAACTTGCGCGGCAGGAAGGAGAATTCCGGGTGAACCGACGACCATTGACGCAGGATTTCGGCGTAGGGGCGCGGATCGGCGACCTCATCGGCGGCGGCACCGGCGAAATGGTCGGCGGTGACATTGCGGATGCAGTTGCCCGACGTCTGCAGCGCGTGCATCTCGACCGATGCGAGTTCGGCCAGGATATCCGGCGTATCCGAAAGCTTCGGCCAGTTGTACTGGATGTTCTGGCGCGTGGTGAAATGCCCGTAGCCGCGGTCATACTTGCGGGCGATATGGGCGAGCATGCGCATCTGCCGGCTGTTCAGCGTGCCATAGGGAATGGCGACGCGCAGCATGTAGGCATGAAGCTGCAGGTAGACGCCGTTCATCAGCCGCAGCGGCTTGAACGCATCTTCGGCAAGCTCGCCGGAAAGACGGCGCGCCACCTGATCGCGGAACTGCTCAACACGGCCGGAGACAAAGGAATGGTCGAATTCGTCGTAACGGTACATCGTCTTCTTTTCCTCAAGCCGCCTGCACGGGGCCGGTCAGGCCCTTGTATCCCGGCGCATAATCGATCGTCGGCCCTTCGGCGCGAACACGCTCGCGCAGGCGCAACGGCCGCAGGACGCCCGCTACTTCTTCAATATCAATGACATTGACGTCAACCACCTTGTTGTCGGCAAAGGCCGATTTTCCGGCTGCCTCGAGAGCGGCGACGGCTTCGGCATGCCGGGCGACGAAGGCGTCCTGCAGCGATTCCACCCAATGGCCGGAGGCGTCGAGCCAGACGGAGATTCCGTCGGACAGGCGGTTCGCGGTCAGCACTTTGTCGGCCATGTCAGTTCCTCACTTCGTCTTCATGTTTGCGCGACAAGTCCGCGCTACGCGCAGGAGCGGTCTCGCCACCGGCCTTCGCCCTCACAAGCGGCTTCGAGCGTTCGAAATTCGCTCCGGCGACGGCATCGCCGATAATCACCATGACCGGCCCGTCGAGTTCATCGCGGTATTGCAGATCCGGCAGATCCTTCAGCGTACCGTGCAGCAGCTTGCGTTCCGCGCGGCTGGCGTTTTCGACGACGGCCACCGTGGTTTCGGAGGGAAGCCCCGCCTGCATCAGCCGGGCAGCGACAGATGCCGCGACCGTGCGGCCCATATAGACGGCAATTGTCGCGCCGGAAATGGCAAGACGCGCCCAATCAGGCAGAACATCGCCGGTCAGGTCGTGGCCCGTCGTGAAGATCAGCGAGGAAGCCACACCGCGCAGCGTCAGGGGCAGCTCAAAATCGGCGGCGGCGGCGAAGGCGGAGGTGATGCCGGGCACGATCTCATAGGTAATCCCGGCGTCGCGCAGCGCAGCCATTTCTTCACCGGCACGGCCGTAGACCAGCGGATCGCCGGACTTGAGCCGCACGACACGCTTGCCGTCCTGACCGAGGCGAACCAGCAATTGGTTGATTTCTTCCTGCGACTTCGAGTGGCAGCCCTTGCGCTTGCCGACCGGCAGGCGTTCGGCATCGCGGCGGCCCATGTCGACGATCGCCTGCGGCACCAGAGCATCGTAAACAATGACGTCGGCTTCCATCATCACGCGCTGCGCCCGCAGAGTCAGAAGGTCCTCAGCGCCCGGACCGGCACCGACCAGCCAGACATGGCCGGGAACGCGATCCACCGACCGCAGCAGCCTGGATGCCTCGCGGCGGGCTTCCGCCACATTGCCGAGCGCGACCTGATCTGCAACGGCACCGGAGAAAAAGCGGCGCCAGAAGACGCGCCGCGACACGCCGCGCGGCAAGAGGCGGTCGGCAGCGTCCCGATAGGCCTGCGCCAGCGAAGCAAGCGCGCCGAGCGAGGGCGACAGCAGTTGATCGATCTGGGCGCGGATCATCTGCGCCAGCACGGGACCAGCGCCTTCGGTTCCGATCGCCACCGCCACGGGCGCACGATTGACCAGCGCCGGCGTCAGGAAATCGCAGAATTCCGGTTGGTCGACCGCGTTGGCGGGAATTTTGTTTTCACGCGCAGCCGTCACGATGATACGATCCTGCACCGCATCGCCGGTGGCGGCAAAGACCAGCGTCGCGCCTTCGAGCTGGACGGCACTAAACGGCTCTTGCACTGTCTCAATGGCATTCGCAGCCAGAAAAGCCGCGAAATCCGCTTCCGGTTCATCCGCGTAGGCGACGATCCGGGCCTGGGTGTTCATCAGCAGCCGCACTTTGGCGAAAGCCTCGTCGCCATTGCCGAACACCGCCACGCTTTTTTGCGCAACGCGAAAGAAGGCCGGGAATACGGTCAGCTGCTCGGTCATGAGGCTAGGAATGATCCTGTTGCAGGTTCTGGGGAATATCCCTTTTATCGAAGGAAAATTGAAGAAACAGAAATTCGCAGGCTTTTGGAGCAGCGTATTCTTTTGCTCGACATCAGCATAAATTGAGCAAATATCTCCGGCTAGGCGCGGCTGCAACAGCGGCTTGACGCGGCCATGCGGCATTGCGTATTGCCATCCATAGCCTTTTAAATGCTGCCATGCCCTTTCCGGAGTCACAATACGATGACGAATTCCGATCTCGCCGAACGCCTTCTGACCGTCATCGAGGCCGACATTCTTCCGCTGACGGAAAAGGGCGTCAGCGCCGGCAACAAGGTCTTCGGCGCCGCCATCCTGCGCAAATCGGACCTCTCTCTGGTGATCGCCGAAACGAACAACGAAACCGAAAATCCGCTCTGGCACGGCGAAGTGCATACGCTGAAACGCTTTTACGAACGAGCAGAGAAGCCGGACACCAAGGATTTGATTTTCCTGTCCACCCACGAGCCCTGCTCGATGTGCCTTTCGGCCATTACCTGGGCCGGCTTCGACAATTTCTACTATTTCTTCAGCCACGAGGATTCCCGCGACGCCTTTTCCATCCCGCACGACCTGAAAATCCTCAAGGAGGTTTTCCGGCTTGATCCCGGCGGCTACGCGAAGACCAATGCCTTCTGGCGATCCTCGTCGATCGCCGATCTGATCGCGACATCCGACGAGACCGCGAAATCGGCGCTGCGATCCCAGGACAAGCGCATCCGCGAAAAATACCAGTCCCTGTCCGATGCCTACCAGTCCGGCAAGGACGACAACGCGATCCCGCTGAATTGAGCCCCATGCACCCCTCCAAGGACATCACGCGCCTCCTCGACATCATGGCAGCCCTGCGCCAGCCGGAAACCGGCTGCCCATGGGATGTCGTCCAGACCTTCGAGACGATCAAGCCCTACACGCTGGAAGAAGCCTATGAGGTTGCCGACGCCATCGAGCGCGGCGACATGGATGATCTTTGCGACGAGCTCGGAGACCTTCTGCTGCAGGTGGTCTTTCACGCCCGCATGGCTGAGGAAGCGGGAGACTTCGCCTTCGGCGACGTGGTCGAGGCAATCACGCGCAAGATGATCCGCCGTCATCCGCATGTCTTTGCCCGTTCGGATGCTGACACGCCGGAAGCGGTCAAACTGCAGTGGATCGAGATCAAGCAGGCGGAAAAAGACGAACGACGAGAGCGGCGCGCGCGGCACGGTTTGCCCGAAGATGGAAACAAAGGTCATCTCGGCTCGGTCCAGCGCAGTTTTCCAGCCCTCGTCGAAGCGCTGAAGCTGCAGGAGCGAGCGGCAAAAGTCGGCTTCGACTGGTCATCGCCGGAACCGATCCTCGACAAGATCGAGGAAGAGATCGCCGAACTGCGCGAAGCGCTCGCTGCCGACGACAAGGCCAAGGTGGCGGACGAGCTCGGCGACCTGATCTTCGCCGTCGTCAATATCGGCCGCCATGTCGGCGCCGATCCGGAAATGGCTCTGCGCGGAACAAACACCAAGTTCCGGCGTCGCTTCAGCCACATCGAGACGGAATTGGATGCGGCCGGCGAAAGCCTGGAAGCGGCAACGCTGGAGCAAATGGAAGAACTCTGGCAGGCGGCAAAGGCGATCGAGCGGCAGCTAACGTAACGGCATTCCGCAACGCTAGGCCATTCCGAAACCTACCAATCCCGAGCGGCTTTCGGACCATTGCCCAGCCGGCGCTCGAGCTCTTCCGCCTCAGTGGCCGTCAAGCGTAGATCCAGGCTGACCGATCCGTCTTCCAGGTCTTCGCGGCCGTCGACGATTGCGTGCCCGTAAACCCATGGCAGCAATTGCAGCTTCGCGACCGGCAGCACGACCGTGCATTCGGTCATGACGCCGGAAAGCCGGCTGCCGATTTCCTCGAGCAGGTGATCGATACCATCGCCGGTGATCGCCGAGACAGCGGTGGTATTGCCCGTGTTTTCAGCCTTCTGCACGAGGCCAGCCCGGGTTTCGGCGTCAAGCAGGTCGATCTTGTTCCAGACCTCAATGATTCGCTCTGTCCTTGCCTTCTCGTCGATGCCGAGATCGGTCAGGATACGCAGCACGTCTTGCGCCTGCACCTGATTGTCGGGGTCTGCGAGATCGCGGACATGCAGGATCAAGTCGGCTTCCAGAACCTCTTCCAGCGTCGCCCGGAAGGCGGCGACCAGATGCGTCGGCAGGTCCGAGATGAAGCCGACCGTGTCGGACAGGATCACCATCCGCCCGTGCGGCAGCTTCATGCGGCGCAGCGTCGGATCAAGCGTGGCAAACAGCATATCTTCAGCAAGAACGCCAGCGCCGGTAATGCGATTGAACAGGGTCGATTTGCCGGCATTGGTATAGCCGACAAGGGCGACGATCGGATGCGGTACCTTCTTGCGCTTGGCGCGGTGAAGCTGGCGCGTGCGGCGGACCTGCTCCAGTTCCTTCTCCAGCTTGACGATCTTTTCCTGCAGCAGCCGGCGGTCGGCTTCGATCTGCGTTTCACCGGGACCGCCCATGAAACCGGCACCGCCGCGCTGGCGCTCGAGGTGGGTCCAGCTGCGGACCAGCCGGCCCTTCTGGTAGTTCAGATGCGCAAGATCTACCTGCAGCGTGCCTTCCCGGGTGGAGGCGCGGCGACCGAAGATTTCAAGGATGAGACCCGTCCGGTCGATGACCTTGCAGTTCCATTCTTTTTCGAGGTTTCGCTGCTGAACCGGCGTCAGCGGATGATCGACGATCACCAGGCCGGCATTGTTCTCGATGAGCAGATGACCGATTTCCTCGATCTTGCCG
Organism: Pararhizobium sp. LjRoot235; assembly: GCF_964254145.1. NCBI lineage: Bacteria > Pseudomonadati > Pseudomonadota > Alphaproteobacteria > Hyphomicrobiales > Rhizobiaceae > Pararhizobium > Pararhizobium sp. LjRoot235. The sequence goes on from NZ_CAXUSP020000001.1 coordinate 2,691,933, forward strand.
CTTCCAAGCAGCGTTCCGGGTTTCGGTTGGGCGATGGGTACGATCGTGCCGTGCACGACCTCCAGATCGATCGCAAGTGCCAGCCCGATGGTTTCCTCAAGCCGGCTTTCGTCGCTGCGCGTCGATGTCGCGACAATCACGTCCGCGCTCTGTCTGCCGGCCTTTTTCAGGACCGGGACAATGACCACCGCGCGCATGTCATCACGAAGCTTTTCGAGCTCCGGGATGATCGACGCCGATTTTGTATCACGTTTGGTAATGTGCCTTGTATCCCGTCAGGACGCAGATTCTTCACTCTCGAACATCTGCATCGGCTGGCCCGGCATGATCGTCGAGATCGCGTGCTTGTATACGAGCTGGGAATGCCCGTCACGCCGCAAGAGGACACAAAAGTTGTCGAAAGACGTGACAACGCCCGTCAGTTTCACACCATTGATAAGAAATATCGTCAGAGATATCTTCTGCTTGCGGACGGTGTTGAGAAAAAGATCCTGCAAGTTCTGAGAACGTTCCGCCATAGCGCCGCTTCTTTCTTATTTGCCGGTTCAATGTAACCGGTTGATTATTCGTGCTGTTTATCTCGAACGCCGTCAGAAGTCCTCTTCATGGCGTCCCCCAGGATTTTGGTATCAAATCGCAGTCTTTTCCGCAATGTCGAAAAAGGCTTCACGAATTTTCTGTGACACGCTGCCAGGGTGACCGTTGGCGATGGTTTTACCGTTAACTGCGACCACCGGAAAACAGATGCTTGTCGCCGCAGTGATGAAAACTTCGCGCGCGCCAAGCATTTCCTCGACCGAAAATGCGCGCTCCTCTATGTCGATGCCGGTCGCGGCAGCCACGTCCATCAGGGTCGTGCGGGTGATGCCGCGAAGAATGCCGTGATCGGCATGGCGCGTCCGGAGCGTCCCGTCCTTGTCGACGATCCAGACATTGGTCGCAGCGCCTTCCTTCACCGTGCCATCCGGCTCGACGAAGATCGCCTCCTGGGCGCCCTCCTCCTTCGCCGCCTGCCGGGCGAGAACGTTCGGCAGGAGCCCGACGGTCTTTACGTCGACACGATCCCAGCGGTTTTCCGGCACGGTAATCGCGCGGATTCCAACTGCGTTCTTCCTTGCGATGAGGGAAGCGTCGGTTCTCCTTGCCGTGACGACGAGTGTCGACGGCGTTCCTTCTGCCGGAAAGACATGATCGCGGCGCGCTGCTCCGCGCGTCACCTGCAGGTAAAAAAGGCCGTTGCATATCCGGTTGCGCCGCAACACTTCGCGAATGACGACAACGAGTGCCGCCCGCGTCATCGGCCAGGCAATCCGGATTTCGTTGAGCGATCGATCGAGTCGGTCGAGATGCCGCGTCAAATCGACGATGTAGCCGTGGCGAACCTCGCAGACTTCATAGACGCCGTCGGCGAATTGAAACCCCCGGTCCTCGATATGGACGGCGGCATTGGCATGGCGCTGGTAGGCGCCGTTGACATAGGCAATTCTTGACATGGGTGGCTCGTCTCAAGAGATGGAATCCGGCGTCAGACGCCGAGCGATTTTAGCTTCCGATGCAGGGCCGAACGCTCCATGCCGACGAACTCTGCCGTGCGCGAAATATTGCCGCCGAAACGATTGATCTGGGCGATCAGATAGTCCCGCTCGAACATTTCGCGCGCCTCACGCAACGGCAGCGTCATGATGTGCTGATCCCCCTGCGCCGAGATCTTCGGCAGGCTGTCGCCCACCTCCGTCGGCAGCATGTCGGCCGAGATCGCCGTGTCCGGGCCGTCGCTGCGGGCGAGGATCATCAGCCGCTCGATGTTGTTGCGCAGCTGACGGATATTGCCTGGCCAGTCATGCGCCTGCAGAACTGCCAGCGCATCGTCGCCGATCTTGCGAGCGCGGATGCCTGCCTGCTCGCTGACCTGCCGCATGAACATGTCGACCAGGAACGGAATATCCTCGCGGCGCTCGGCGAGCGCCGGTACCCGCACCGGAATGACTGCCAGGCGATGGTAGAGATCCTCGCGGAAAGCCCCCTCGGCGATCTGGCTTTCGAGGTTGTAGGCCGTCGAGGAGATGATGCGGACATCGACCCTGACGCGCTTGGAGCCGCCGACGCGCTCGAACTGCTGATCGACCAGCACGCGCAGGATCTTGTTCTGCGTTTCGCGCGGCATTTCGCCGACTTCGTCGAGATAAAGAATGCCGCCATGAGCCTCTTCCAGCGCACCGGTCTTGCGCGGTTGGCCGGGCGTTCCCTCCGTGCCGAAGAGGGCAATTTCCATGCGGTCCGGCGTGATCGCCGCCGCATTCAGCGCCACGAAGGGGCCCGCCATTCGTGAAGACTTGCGGTGGATCATCCGCGCCACGAGTTCCTTGCCCGACCCGGACGGTCCCTGGATCATGATGCGGCTGTTTGTGGGCGCGACCTTCTCGATCGTCTGGCGAAGCTGCGAGACGGCAACGGAGGTGCCGATCAGTTCAACGGGATCGCCTGAGCGTTTCTTCAGCTCGGAGACTTCCTTCTTGAGCTTGGAGTTTTCCAGCGCTCGCTCGGCGATCAGGATGAGCCGATCAGCCTTGAAGGGCTTTTCGATGAAATCATAGGCACCACGGCGGATCGCCGAAACGGCCGTTTCGATATTGCCATGCCCGGAAATCATCACCACCGGCAGGTCCGGATAGCGGCCCTTGATCTCGTCGAGGAGCGCCAGACCGTCAAGACGGCTGCCCTGCATCCAGATATCGAGAAAGACGAGGCGCGGCACGCGGTCGCTGATTGCCTGCAACGCGCTGTCGCTGTCGAACGCGGTGCGGGTTTCGTGACCCTCGTCGGACAGAATGCCGGAGACAATCTCGCGAATGTCCTCCTCGTCGTCCACAACCAGAATGTCAGCCGCCATGGGAAGTATCCTTGTCCTGTCTGTCTTCACTGCCGCCGCTCTGTCCGGCTGGCGGCAAAATAATGCGAATCATCGCGCCCTGTCCGTGATCGAAATCAGCAGGCGCGTCATGCAATTCCAATTGTCCGCCATGGTCCTCGATGATCTTCTTGACGATCGCAAGGCCAAGGCCAGTGCCCTTCTCCCGCATCGTCATGTAGGGTTCGAGAATCCGGTGGCGGTTTTCGGTCGGTAGCCCCCTACCATTGTCGATGATGTCGACAACGAACTGGCCGCTCGTTTCATTCCGGCGCGAACGGACCATCACGCGGCGGTCGCCGCGAACGGCATCGGCCGGCAAGGCCTCGATCGCCTCGACCGCGTTCTTGATGATGTTGCCGAAAGCCTGGCCGAGCATGCGGCCGTCGAAGGTGCCGTCGAGCGGTTCGTCGCCGAGATCGCGGATGAAGGTCACATGGGTATTGCCCATCTCGCGCAGGAAGATCGCATCCTTGAGGATGTTGCGCAGGTCCGCCTGTTCCTTTGTCGGCTTCGGCATCCGCGCAAAGCCGGAGAATTCATCGACCATGCGGCCGATATCTTCGACCTGGCGAACGATCGTGTCGGTGCATTGATCGAACACCGTCCGATCATCCTGATTGATCTGCTTGCCGTAGCGACGCTTCAGGCGCTCGGCCGAAAGCTGGATCGGCGTCAGCGGGTTCTTGATCTCATGGGCGATGCGGCGGGCGACATCGGCCCAGGCGGTCGAGCGCTGGGCGATGACCAGATCGGTGATGTCATCGACGGTGATGACGTAGGATTCCTTGGCGTCGTGCGATTCCTCGCGCGTCACCTGAACATTCAGCGTGCGCTCCGTGCCGCCGCGTATGATATTGATCTGCTTTCGATAGTCGTTGCGATGGCGGCCCGCGGCTTCGCTCAGCACCTGTTCGATTTCGGGCGCCACGTCGGCAAGTCTCTCCCCGACAAGCTCCAGGATCGGGCGCGAGAGGAAATGTTCGGACGACGGATTGGCGATTGTAATGCGCCGGTCATCCTCGACACCGATCACCGCGGCCGTCACGCCGGAAAGAACCGCCTCGATGAACCTGCGCCGGTCGTCCATCTCGTCCTTGGCTTCGAGGATCTGATCGCGCTGTGTGCGGATTTCAGCGATCATCTTGTTGAAGGTGCGCGACAGGCTGCCGACGTCGCCATCGACGGCGTGAACGGGCACCACGACATTCAGGTTTCCGCTCGCCACGCTGTCGGCCGCCCCGATCAAAAGCCGGATCGGCCGCACGATCCGGTCGGCGACGGCAATCGCGGTCCAGATGGCAGCCAGAAGGACAATCAGCGCAAAACCGAGATAGAGCACGCCGAAGGCCACCTGCAGCGATGTGCGTCCAGCTTCGAGATTCTTGTATTCCGCGGTGTTCTCTTCCATCAGTCGCATCGAGCGCATGACCTTGGGGTCAACGCTGCGCACGGTGTAGAGATAGGCACCGTTGATATTGTCGATCGGGATGACTGCGCCGACGAGATTGGTCACGCCGGGCGGGATGAGGGTCGGTTGCCCGGATGCGGTGCTGAGCAACGCGTCCTTCGGAATGGCCGGCAACGGCCGCTCGGTCGGGATATTCGCCTGCAGGATGGGCGAGCCGTCCGCTCGCACCAGGAAAGCGCCGAGCATGCCGCGCCCGCGGGCCTGGCGTGTCATTAGGTCGATAAAACCGGTCCGGTCGAGACTGTAGAGCTGGCGGTTGCGTTCCAGGTCATTAGCCATGGAGACCGTCTGGCCCTGGAGGTAGCTAGCATTTTCAAGCACATAGGCCTGGGCAACGTCGAGCGACGAATTGACGATCGACTGCGTGCGCAGCGAAAACCAGCGGTCGAGACCGACATCGAGCGTGATGCTGGCGAAGAGCGCAACCAGAATTGCCGGCGTGATCGCAACGATCGAAAATAGCGCAACGATGCGGACATGCAGTCGCGCCGCTGCCCGGCCGCGGTTGCGGGCTTTCAGAAGGCGCAGAATTTCACGGCCGATCAGCAACATCAGGCCAATGACAAACAGCGCATTGATCGCGGCTGAGCCGATGATGATGTTGGTTTCGGGCCTGATCGGCGTCAGGCCGAGAAGAATAAGCAGTGATGCAATCGCGCAGGCGAGCGCGCCAGTCGCCAAAACAAGACCGGGAAACGCGAAGGACGCGCGCCGATCATGGCCGATCATCGTAGCCTCGTCTTTCGCTACTGGCACAACAAGCCCTTCGGCCATCAAATATGCATCCCCCGACCTGCCTCGTTCCCGATGAACGGCGACAGGCACTTCACGCACTGCGGTCAAGAAAATGACCTTACCGGCTCCTGCTTGTTTCATCCGCCGAAACGAATTCAGCGGATGACGCACCACAGGAATCAACGCCACCCGTGTGCTTTCTAAGCAACATATTGTGGCGAAAATGCAACGGTTATCGCGGGGAAGTCAAGCACTGCGTGAGCTACGGTAAACCGAAACGCCAAGCTCTCGAATTTTCTTGCGCAATGTGTTCCGATTCAGGCCAAGCAGATCGGCGGCCTTGATCTGGTTGCCGCGTGTTGCCGTCAAGGCTGCGAGAATCAAGGGATATTCCATCTCGGCCAGCACCCGGTCATACAATCCGGCGGGCGGAAGGCTGTCGCCGAAGCCAGCGAAATATTGCCGCATATTCTCTTCCACCGCCTGGGAAATCGACATCGATCCCGGGCGGCTCGACGCCTTTTCGATCGGGCTGTCGGGAATGTCGGAGCGCAATTCGCTTTCGATGATCTCCCTGGTAATCACGTCCTGCGGATAGAGCGCCGTCAGCCGGCGAACGACGTTTTCGAGTTCGCGGACGTTGCCTGGCCATGGATGTGCTTTCATCAGTTCAAGCGCTTCCTGGTCGAAACGCTTGACGTCGAGGCCTTCCTTCTCCGCCTGCTGGACGAAATGACGGACAAGATCGGGGATGTCCTCGGCGCGATCCCGCAGCGGCGGCAGGCGCAGTGGTACGACGTTGAGACGATAATAGAGGTCCTCTCGGAAAAGGCCCTGGTTGATCGACTGTTTCAGGTCCTTGTTGGTTGCAGCCACAATACGAACATCGGAGCGGATCGGCGTGCGGCCACCGACCGTGGTATATTCGCCCTGCTGCAGCACGCGCAGCAGCCGTGTCTGCGCGTCCATCGGCATATCGCCGATTTCGTCGAGAAAAAGCGTGCCGCCCTCGGCCTGCTCGAACCGACCCGTCGATCGGTTTTGCGCACCCGTGAAGGCGCCCTTCTCATGGCCGAAGAGTTCCGATTCGATCAGGTCGCGCGGGATGGCGGCCATATTGATCGCGACAAACGGGCCATTGCGGCGCTTGCCGTAATCGTGCAGCGCACGCGCCACCAATTCCTTGCCGGTCCCGGATTCGCCGGTGATCATTAGCGTCAGGTCTGTCTGCATCAGCCGCGCCAGAACGCGGTAGATTTCCTGCATCGCGGCGGAGCGGCCGACCAGCGGCATGCCGTCCTGCGTGTCGTCGTCCAACTTCGCCGGCTTGCGCTTCGGCTCGGCGAGCGCACGGCCGATGATGGCGATCAGTTCCGTCAGGTCGAAGGGCTTGGGCAGGTAGTCATAGGCCCCCTTCTCGGACGCCTTGATTGCCGTCATGAAGGTGTTCTGGGCACTCATCACCAGCACCGGCAGGTCCGGCCGCGCCTTCTTGATGCGCGGCAAAAGGTCAAAGGCGTTTTCGTCCGGCATGACCACGTCGGTGACGACGAGATCACCGTCGCCTGCCGATATCCACCGCCATAGCGTCGCGGCATTCGAGGTGATGCGCACATCGTAGCCGGCACGGCTGAGCGCCTGGTTGAGCACGGTGCGGATGGCAGCGTCGTCGTCAGCGACGAGTATAGTGGCGCCTGTCATCAGGATTGTCCTTTTACTGTCAGTGGTTCGCTGTCTTCTGCCGTTGGTCCTTTCGACGCGGGCATCAGAACGCGAAATGTCGTACGGCTCGACTGGCTGTCGCACTCAACGATGCCGCCATGGCCGCCAATGATCTTGGCAACCAGCGCCAGCCCGAGACCGGAGCCGTTGGTTTTCGTGGTGATGAATGGGTCGAACAGATGTGGCACCAGATCGGATGGAACGCCCGGCCCATTGTCGTGTACGCAGAATTCGAGCGGCAGAGAGATCTTCTCGCGCGTTCCGGCGACGGACAGGCGGATGCCTGGCCGATAGGCCGTCGTCAGCATGATCTCGCCGTCCGGCTTGTCGGCGACCGCCTCGGCGGCGTTCTTGATCAGATTGAGAAAGACCTGAATCAGCTGGTCGCGATTGGCATAGACCGGTGGCAGCGACGGGTCGTAATTTTCGGTGATGCGAATCTTGCGGGCAAAGCCAGCTTTGGCAACGGCCTTCACGTGGTCCAACACCGAATGGATGTTGACCGGATGGCGGTCGACAGGCCGCTCGTCGGAGAATACCTCCATCCGGTCGACCAGCGAGACGATGCGATCAGTCTCGTCGCAGATCAGCCGCGTCAGCGCCCGGTCGTCGTCATTGACGGAGGTCTCCAGAAGCTGGGCTGCCCCCCTGATGCCCGACAGCGGGTTCTTGATTTCGTGAGCCAGCATCGAGGCAAGCCCCGTGACCGAGCGGGCGGCCGCACGATGGGTAAGCTGGCGATCGATCTTGTCGGCCATCGAGCGCTCCTGAAAGACGATGACGACGGAGCCTGGTTCGGACAGCACAGGTGCCACATAGAGATCGACGAGCTTGTCGGCGCCGAGCCGCGGCGAGCTCAGATCGACGCGGTATTCGTTGACGGCGGCGCGGCGCTCGCGCACCTGCTCGATCAGCGTCAGCAGCGGGCTGCCGAAGGGAATGAAGGCGCTGATGTCATGGCGGGCGAGATAGTTTGCACTGGCACCGAAAAAGGCCTCCGCCTCCCAGTTCGCAAAGACTACGAGACCCTTTTCGTCGACAAGGATGACCGGGTTCTGGATGGCGTTCAGCACCGCCATGGGCAGGGAATCCGCGATTTTCTGCTCGTCGTCCCGGGTTTTCTCGGTCATGCCGCGTCCTTTTCTTCTTCGTACCCCGCTCCGGCGGCGATCGCTGCGACAGTGCGGGTGAGGACGGCTTTCGGGTCGGTAGAGGTCATGATCGCCGCCTTCTCCGGCGACGCCAGATGCGGCGCAAAGCGGTCGAGATACCAGCCGACATGTTTGCGGGCATGCCTCAAACCGATATCGGCGCCGTAAAATTCGAGCATCATGCCGTAATGTTCGGCGACGATCTCCTGGACCTGGGCTGTTTCCGGATTCTCGAACGCGCCCGCAAGTACGCCGGCATGCCAGGGCCGGCCCTGGCTGGAGCGGCCGACCATCACCGCGTCGGCACCGGAGCGCCGCAGAATCTCCTCAGCATCGGTCGTGGTGGCGACATCGCCATTGGCAACGAGCGGCAGCGAAATCACGTCGCGAACGGCACGGATGGCATCCCAATCGGCGCTGCCATTGTAGAACTGCATGCGCGTACGGCCGTGGATGGTGATCATCGTCACACCGGCCTCTTCCGCTCGCCTGGCGATCTCAGGCGCATTGATGGAGTTCTCGTCCCAACCAAGACGCATCTTCAGCGTCACGGGCACATCGACGGCGTTTACCGTCGCCTCGATCAGCGACAGCGCACGATCGGGCTCGCGCATCAAGGCAGAACCGGAGTAACCGCCGGTCACTTTCTTGGCAGGGCAGCCCATGTTGATATCGATGACATCGGCGCCGTTATCCGCGGCGATCCTTGCCGCTTCCGCCATCCAATGCGCCTCGCGTCCGGCGAGCTGGACAACATGCGGCTTGATGCCGGAGTTCTTGAGGCGTGCCCAGCTTTCCGAAGCGTTACCGACGAGTTCTCGGCTTGCCACCATCTCGGTGACAACGAGACCGGCGCCGTAGCGCCAGGCCAACTGCCGGAAGGGCAAGTCCGTCACACCCGACATCGGCGCGAGCACGATGCGGTTCCGAAAGGAAAGGCGCCCAACCCGAAATGGTGATGACAAATCCGGTATCTGCAATTGATTATCTTTCAGGCACATCATTATTCTGCACTATTTTTAGACATAGTTGATAAGATTGCCAAGCGATTTCAGAGCCGCACGACAAAATTCCCTGGACAACTGGTAATGGCCCGACCTTCGCGGTAAATCACCACGGCGTTTGAAGTGACGCGCGCCGAAACGGCCCTTATTGAGAGGGGTTGACCGGATATGACCGGCGCATAAGCATTCGCGGGAAGCCATATAGAACATGCAGGCAAAAGAACAGCTTTCCTGTGGTATCGTCATCGTCGCTGCGGGGCGCGGTGAGCGCGTCGGTTCGCCACAGGACGGCCCCAAGCAGTATCGCTTGATCGGCGGACGGCCGGTTATCTCCCATACCCTTGATGTTTTTACGACATGGCCGCGGGAAAAAACGATCGTCGTTGTCATTCACCCCGATGACGAGACCTTGTTCGAGCAGGCTGTTGGCCACATGGCAGGCGACAAAGCGCCCATCCGGGTCGTCCATGGCGGACCGACGCGCCAACTGTCCGTGCTCGCCGGACTGAAGGCGCTGGAAAAATCGGGCATCACGCATGTCATGATCCAGGATGCGGTTCGCCCGTTCATCGATCATGCCCTGCTGGATCGGTGCTTCGGGGCACTCGCCGGCGGCGCCGATGCCGTACTTCCCGCCATTGCCGTTGCCGACACGCTGAAGCGAGGTTCACCCGACGGCAAGGTCATCGAAACCGTGCCGAGAACCGGCCTGTTCGCTGCCCAGACGCCCCAGTGCTTCCGCTTCGGGCCAATCCTTTCGGCGCATATTCAAGCGGCGGCTTCCGGCCGCTCTGATTTCACCGACGATGCTTCGATCGCCGAGTGGGCCGGCATGCCTGTGGCCTTGGTCGAGGGCTCCGTCGACAATATCAAACTGACGCTCAAACGGGATATCGCCATGGCGGACGAAAAACTGAGCCGGAATCCCCTTCCCGACGTGCGCACCGGCAATGGCTATGACGTGCATCAGCTTGTCGATGGCGACGGCGTGACGCTTTGCGGCGTTTTCATCCCGCATAACCAGAAACTGCTCGGCCATTCCGATGCCGATGTGGCGCTACACGCCCTGACCGACGCGCTTTTGGCGACCTGCGGCGCCGGTGATATCGGCGATCATTTTCCCCCGTCCGATCCACAGTGGAAAGGTGCTGCCTCGCGCATTTTCCTCGAACACGCAGCAACGATCGTTCGCGACAGCGGCGGCACGATCATGAACGCCGACATTTCGCTGATCGCCGAAGCGCCAAAGGTCGGGCCGCATCGTCTGGCGATGCGCGAAAATCTCGCTTCCATGCTCGATATCTCCCTTGACCGGTGCTCGGTGAAGGCGACGACCAACGAAAAGATCGGCTTCGTCGGCAGACGTGAGGGCATCGCGGCCATTGCGACAGCAACGGTGGTTTATGCGGGAGGCGGAAAATGAGCGGTTGGCCCGAGGATATCGAACGGAAGGCACACACGTTGATCGCTGCATTTTCCGAACAAGGCCTGATGGTCGCAACGGCGGAATCCTGCACCGGTGGACTGATCGTCGGCGCGCTGACCGAAGTCTCGGGCTCCTCCTCGGTGGTCGATCGCGGTTTCGTTACCTATTCCAACGATGCCAAGATACAGATGCTGGGAGTCGATCCAGCAACGCTTGCCGCGCACGGGGCGGTGTCGCGCCAGACCGCGGTTGAAATGGCACGCGGCGCCCTTTCCCATTCGCAGGCCGATATCGCTGTCGCCGTGACCGGCATTGCCGGCCCCAGCGGAGGGACAGACGAAAAACCCGTCGGGCTCGTGCATCTGGCAGCGGCAAGCCGCTACGGCAGCGTGCTTCATCGCGAAATGCGCTATGGCGACATCGGCCGCGATGCCGTCCGGCTCGCCACGGTGCGCACGGCGCTCGACATGCTGGAGGATGCGGCGGAACGGTGAACGTCCATCAGGGACTGCCCTGAAGGAATAGGCGGCAGCACTCTTTACACGGTGGCGTAGATTGCATCGGCGCGCTCCTCGAATGCTTCGGAAAACATCCGGAAGGCCCGGTCGAACATCGACCCCATCAGGGCACCGAGAATGCGGCTCTTGAATTCGTAGTCGATGAAGAAATTGACCGAACAGCCGCCCACACCGGTGTCTTCGAAACGCCAGAGATTATCGAGATATTTGAAGGGACCATCGATATACTTGACGTCGATGATGCGCTCCGCCTTGTTCAACAGCACCTGTGTCGTAAAGGTCTCGCGGATCGCCTTGTAGCCGACCGTCATATCGGCCAGCAGCAACACCTTGCCGTCACGCTCCTTGCGCGAACGAACCGTCAAGGCCTCGCAAAGTGGCAGGAATTCCGGATATTTTTCAACATCGGCGATCAGATCAAACATCTGGTCTGGTGAGTGCTTGACTGGCCGGTGGGTCTCGAACTGTGGCATGGATGTCAGATATTCAATGATTTCTAGAAAAACAAGGTGGTGGGATGGCGCAGGCGTCAGGTGCAGGCGGTCGGAACAAGTTGCTTCAGACGATGAAGTAGCCTTTGTGTCTGAGCGCGTGATCTGACGACGAGCACCGGCACGTCGGCGCCGTAGTCTGCCAGCTTCTGCTCGATTTCCGGGCTTTCGGTCTTCTCGAAATTCCAGATATAGCGCAGAAATTCTAGGTTGAAGCGTTCCGGGCAGCCGTCGGCCATTTCAGGGCGTACTTTGCTCCAAAACCGCAATACACGCGATACAGCACCGCAAAGCGAGACACGGCGCGGCGGCCGCATCCATAGAACCAGGTCGGTTCGCGGCAGCCGCAGAGGTAACGTGCCCGGGCTCGTTCCGTCCATGATCCACTGCGATTGCGCAACGGCCTTCTCAACGATGTCGAGCGCCTCCGCCCTCGGCCGCTGCTGCCAGCCCGGCAGCCAGAAAACGTCACGGTCCATGGATATGTAGGGAATGCGAAGCAGGGCTGCGAGCGTCTGCGCCAGCGTGCTCTTGCCGCTGCCGGAGCAGCCGATGATCAACACGCGCTCTGCCTGGCGAAGGATGGCCGCCGCCGCGCCGATGTCTGCCAGATATCGTGCCATTCCCACACTCCCAAACGAAAACGGCCGCGGTGTTTTCGACCGCGGCCGTTCAAAGAGTTTGACTTGCTACTCAGCCGCAGCCAGCAGCTTCTTTTCCCGCGCCACGCGCAGCCGTGCGAAGTCGTCGCCGGCGTGATGCGACGAGCGGGTCAGCGGGCTGGAGGCGACCATCAGGAAGCCCTTGGTGTAAGCGACGGTCTCGTAGGACTTGAACTCGTCCGGCGTCACAAAGCTCATCACCGCATGATGCTTGCGGGTCGGCTGCAGATACTGGCCGATCGTCAGGAAGTCGACATCGGCGGTCCTGAGGTCGTCCATCAGCTGCAGCACTTCGTTACGCTCTTCGCCGAGGCCGACCATGATGCCGGACTTGGTGAACATCGTCGGGTCGAGTTCCTTCACCCGCTGCAGCAGGCGAATGGAATGGAAATAACGTGCGCCGGGGCGCACCGTCAGGTAGTTGCCCGCCACGGTCTCCATGTTGTGATTGAAGACATCGGGCTTGGCAGCGACCACGCGCTCCAGTGCACCGGGCTTCTTGAGGAAGTCGGGCGTCAGGATTTCGATGGTCGTTGCCGGCGAAGCGGCGCGGATAGCCCAGATCACCTTTTCGAAATGCTCGGCGCCGCCGTCGGCCAGATCATCGCGGTCAACCGAGGTGATGACCACATGCGATAGGCCCATCTGCTTCACGGCCTTGCCGACGTTTTCCGGCTCGGCCATGTCGAGCGCATTCGGCTTGCCGGTCGAGACGTTGCAGAAGGCGCAGGCGCGGGTACAGATCTCGCCCATGATCATGAAGGTGGCGTGCTTCTTGTCCCAGCACTCGCCGATGTTCGGGCAGCCGGCCTCCTCGCAGACCGTGACGAGCTTGTGCTCCTTCACGATCGAGCGGGTTTCCTGATATCCTTTCGACATCGGCGCCTTGACGCGGATCCATTCCGGCTTGCGCAGCATTTCGGTGTCCGGCTTGTGGGCCTTTTCCGGATGGCGGATGCGCTTGGCGTCGCTCTCGATATGGGTGCGGTCGAGAATGGTGACCATCTTGGCTTTCACTTTCTTCGAGCAGTACGGGCTTCGAGCGGTACGGGCTTCGAGCAGTACGGGCCTTCAGGCCGGAAATGCGGCCCGCCTTTTTGAGATGGAGGCGAGCCCTAACACAATCAAGCGTTCAGTGCACGCCCATAGGCGTCGAGCACGCTTTCCTTCAGCGTTTCCGAGATCGTCGGATGCGGGAAGATGGTGTGCATCAGTTCTTCCTCGGTCGTCTCGAGGTTCATCGCGACGACGAAGCCCTGGATCAGTTCGGTGACTTCGGCGCCGACCAGATGGGCGCCGATCAACTCGCCGGTCTTCTTGTCGAAGATGGTCTTGACCATGCCCTGGTCTTCGCCAAGCGCGATCGCCTTGCCGTTGGCGACGAAGGGGAAGCGTCCGACGCGGATGTCGCGGCCCTCTGCCTTGGCCTTGGCTTCCGTCAGGCCGACCGAGGCGACCTGCGGGTTGCAATAGGTGCAGCCAGGGATCTTCAGCGCGTCCATCGGATGCACATGCGGCAGGCCGGCGATCTTCTCGACGCAGATCACGGCTTCGTGCTCGGCCTTGTGGGCAAGCATCGGCGGGCCGGCAACGTCGCCGATCGCATAGACGCCCGGCACGTTGGTCCTGCCATAGCCGTCGATGACGATGCAGCCGCGATCGGTCTTCACGCCGAGCGCCTCAAGGCCGAGATTCTCGATATTGCCCTGGACGCCGACCGCCGAGATCAGCCGGTCGGTGGTGATCTTCTCGACCGAGCCGTCCTTCTTCTCGACATGGGCGGTTACCGAATCGGCAGCCTTCTCGACCTTGGTCACCTTGGCGTCGAGAAAGATCTTCATGCCCTGCTTGTCGAACTGCTTCTTGGCGAAGGCGGAGATTTCAGCGTCCTCGACCGGCATGACCTGCGGCAAGAGTTCGACGACGGTCACGTCGACACCGAGCGTGCGGTAGAAGGAGGCAAACTCGATGCCAATGGCGCCCGAGCCCATGACCAGCAGCGACTTCGGCATGCGGTCCGGATTCATAGCCTCGAAATAGGTCCAGATCAGCTTGCCGTCCGCCTCGATGCCGGGCAGCGCGCGCGGACGGGCGCCGGTCGCTATGATGATGTGCTTGGCGGTATAGGTGCCCTCGCCCAGCGTATTCTTCGGCAGCGGCGCCTGCGGCTGGACGATCGCCTTGGTGGTCTTCGCCACGACGATCTCGTTCGGCTTGGTGAGCTTGGCCTCGCCCCAGATGACATCGACCTTGTTCTTCTTCATCAGGAAGCCGACGCCGCCGTTCATGCGCTCGGCAATGCCGCGCGAGCGGGCGACGATCGCCTTCAGATCCGGCGTTACCTTGCCTTCGAGCGTCAAGCCGTAGTTCTTGGCATGTTCGGCGAGATGCAGCACTTCGGCGGACCGCAACAGTGCCTTCGTCGGGATGCAGCCCCAGTTGGAGCAGATGCCGGCAAGGTGCTCGCGCTCGACCACCGCGGTCTTCAAGCCCAATTGTGCGGCGCGGATCGCAGCAATATAGCCGCCGGGGCCGGACCCGATAACGATGACGTCGTAGGAATTTGCCATTCTTGTTTCCTGCCTCTTCCTTAGGTCATGTCCCGGGCAAACAAGACCCAGTCATGCTTTTTGCTGTCTTCGAAGAGCGGCACGGCCGGAAGCCTCGCCTTCTCCACAAATCCGCTGGCGTGATAAAGCGCCTGCGCCGTTTCATTGTGGCTTTCGGTGATCAGGCTGACCTGTCTGCCCTTGGCCTTCTCGACTTCATTGGTGAGCAGCGCCCGCCCGATACCCTTGCCGCGATGGTGCCGGTAGACACCGAGACTGTCGATGAACCGGCTGCCAACCACAGTCACCTGGAGATCCAAGAGTGGCTGGATCACCGGATGCGGCGCGACGATATCGCGAACGCTTTCCTCAAGATTGTAGCCGATTGACACGCCGGCAATCTCGCCATCCCACTCCGCAACCGTCGCGTCCCTCCAACCGCCGGGTTCATGGCCATCGCGCATTCTCGACCGCCCCTGCTCCATGGCGGTGTCCTTGTTCCCCCGCATCACCGCTCTGTACCAGAGCCAGGTCGCAAAACCGTGCGACGCGATTTCGACCAGCACCGCGAGTTCCGCTGCATCCCGCCGCTCCGCCGCGCGTAGGACAAGAGCCGCCGTCATTTAGAGCCCGGCCATCATCCGGACCATCGGCTCAAGGCCGCGTCCGATGGCGCGCGTATTCTCGGCATCGAGATGCACTCCGTCGAGCGGCGTGGTCGAAGCAACCGACCCGGCATCGAAGAAACCGCATCCCATTTCGTCGGCAAGATCGGCGTAGAGCGAGGCAAGCATTGACGATTGTTCGACAGCGCCGGCATACATTGCCGCAAAGTTTGCATTCGCCGTCCGGCAGATCGCCGGCGGTGCAACGATCAGAATCTCCGGCGCCTCGGCCTGCACACCCGGCCAGCTGTGATGCCATACGAGTTCCACCAGCCTCTCGACGCCCTTCACCGCACCGAAAGCGGTTCCGTGCACCACAGGCTTCATATCGTTGGTGCCGAGCAGGATGATGACGAGATCGATCGGTGCATGGCTTTGCAGGATGGTAGGCAAGATACGCACGCCATTGCGGTCACAGTCTGCCAGATGATCGTCGTAAGCGGTGGTACGGCCGTTCAAGCCTTCAGCGACCACATGGACGCCATCGCCCAATACCTTTTGCAGAACCGATGGCCAGCGATCTTCGAGCGCATGCCGACCGCCGGTCTCCGCGTCATATCCCCAGGTCAGACTGTCACCGTAGCAGAGGACTGTTTTCATAGCGTCAATCCAGTCCCAGCAACCGGTCTACATCATCCAAACCGTCGACATCCTGCGGCAGTGCCACCTTCATGCGCGTCACGCCGGCAAGCCCATAGGGGTCCCCATCGCGGGCGTCGCGAATGCCGGCCTCGACAACATCAAAGCCATCACACATCCTGAGGTTCTGGGCCATACCGATATCAGCGCCTTTGAACAGCAAGCAGAGAGAGCCCTTGCCGTCATCGCCGTTGCTCGCAGTCCAGGCTACCGGCACCACCTTATCGCCCAATGCCGCCGACCAGACGACACCGGTGCCGTCGGGGCGAAGATATTCCAGCTGGGGAATCTGATCGCTGTCGTTGCGAAACAAAAGCGTCCTGCCCGTCATCTGCTCGGTACGCTGGGCAAGCTGCTCGTTGAGATCTTCACCCTGCGCCGAAGCGGCGAGTAACATGGGAAAAAGGGTAACGACGGTTGCGGCGCAGAAGCGCCGCAACGTCAGTCCCTTTTCAGTTGCGTTTTCCACCTTGGAAGACATTGTCGCGACCCTTTTCCCGTCAGACCAGCATGCCCATCGGGTTTTCGATGTAGCGCCTGAAGGCGCCGAGCAGTTCGGCGCCGAGCGCTCCATCGACGGCGCGATGGTCGGTCGAGAGCGTCACGGTCATGACGTTGGCGATGACCATCTGGCCCTTCTTGACGACGACACGCTCCTCGCCTGCGCCGACCGCAAGGATCGTCGCATGCGGCGGGTTGACCACGGCTGAGAAGTTCTTGACGCCCATCATGCCCATGTTGGACACGGCGGTCGTGCCGCCCTGATACTCTTCCGGCTTCAGCTTGCGGCTCTTGGCGCGGGCGCCGAGATCCTTCATCTCGTTGGAGATCGCCGACAGGCTCTTGGTCTCGGCACTGCGGATGATCGGGGTGATCAGGCCGCCCGGGATCGACACGGCAACGCCGACATCGGCGTGCTTGTGCTTGACCATGTTGGCTTCGGTCCAGGAGACGTTGGCTTCCGGCACATCGCGCAGGGCAAGCGCTATGGCCTTGATGACCATGTCGTTGACCGAGAGCTTGTAGACAGGCTTGCCGTCCTTTTCCGGCGCCGAGGCGTTGAGCTGGGCGCGCAAAGCCAGCAGCGCGTCGAGCTCGCAATCGACCGAGACGTAGAAATGCGGGATCGTCTGCTTGGATTCCTGCAGGCGCTTGGCGATCGTCTTGCGCATGCCGTCATGCGGCACGAGTTCGTAGGAACCTTCGGCGAAGTTCTTGAGGACGGCTTCGTCGGACGGACCCTTGGCGAGCGGTGCGGCTCCCGGCGCTGCCGCCGGTGCAGCAGCCGCAGCGGCTGGCTTCAGACCACCGCCGGCGACAGCCGTTTCGACGTCCTTCTTGACGACGCGGCCGCGCGGACCGGTGCCAGAGATGGCGGAGACATCAATGCCGGCTTCCTTCGCGAGCCGCCGGGCGAGCGGCGACGCAAAGGTGCGGTTGTCGGAGGACGCAGCTGCGGGCAGCTGGGCAGCAACCGGAGCCGGAGCGGCGGCGGGTGCAGCCTTCGCTGCCGGAGGGGCTTCAGCCTTCGGAGCTTCTGCCTTGGCAGCGGGCGCAGCAGCGCCATTGCCCGAGGCAGCGACCGAGACATCCTCACCTTCGGCGGCAAGAACGGCGATCACGGCGTTGACCTTGACGCCTTCGGTGCCGGCGGGAACGACGAGCTTGGCAACGGTGCCCTCGTCGACCGCTTCGACTTCCATCGTCGCCTTGTCGGTCTCGATCTCGGCGATCACGTCGCCGGAGGAAACCTTGTCGCCTTCCTTGACCAACCACTTGGCGAGGTTGCCCTCTTCCATGGTCGGCGAAAGGGCTGGCATGGTGATGTTGATAGGCATCTCTTCACCCTCCCTTACTTGTAGCAGACGGTTTTCACCGCCTGAACGACTTCGCCGACATTCGGCAGGGCCAGCTTTTCAAGGTTGGCAGCGTAGGGCATCGGCACGTCCTTGCCGGCGATCGTCAGGACCGGCGCATCGAGATAATCGAAGGCCTGCTGCATGACGCGGGTGGCGATTTCGGTGCCTACGGAAGACTGCGGGAAGCCTTCCTCGACGGTCACCAGACGGCCGGTCTTCTTCACCGATTCGATCACGGTCGGCATGTCCATCGGACGGATGGTTCTGAGGTCGATGATTTCGACGTCGATGCCTTCCTTTTCCAGTTCGGCCGCCGCCTTGATCGCATAGGTCATGCCGATACCGAAGGAGACGATCGTCGCGTCCTTGCCGACCTTGTGGATCCGTGCCTTGCCGATCGGCAGCACGAAATCATCCAGCTTCGGTACGTCGAAGGAGTGACCGTAGAGGATTTCGTTCTCAAGGAAGATCACCGGGTTCGGATCGCGAATTGCGGCCTTCAACAGGCCCTTCGCGTCGGCTGCCGTATACGGCATGATGACCTTGAGGCCCGGAACGTGGCTGTACCAGGCGGCGTAGCACTGGGAGTGCTGGGCGCCGACGCGGGCGGCAGCGCCGCTCGGACCGCGGAACACCATCGGCGCACCCATCTGGCCGCCGGACATGTAGAGCGTCTTGGCAGCCGAGTTGATGATGTGGTCGATCGCCTGCATGGCGAAGTTGAAAGTCATGAATTCGACGATCGGCTTGAGGCCGGTCATGGCAGCACCGACGCCGACGCCGGCAAAACCGTGCTCGGTAATCGGTGTATCGACGACGCGGCGGGGACCGAATTCCTGCAGCAACCCTTGCGTGATCTTGTAGGCGCCCTGGTATTCGGCGACTTCCTCGCCCATGACGAAGACATCGTCGCTGCGGCGCATTTCTTCCGCCATCGCGTCGCGAAGCGCTTCGCGCACGGTGGTCGAGACCATTTCGGTGCCGGCCGGAATATCCGGATCGGAAGCGACTTCGACCTTCGGCTGCGCGGCAACGGGTGCTGCAGCCGGAGCGGGCGCTTCAGCCTTCGCAGGCTCGGCGGCCGGTGCGGCAGCCTTGGGGGCGGCCATATCGCCGGCGCTTTCTCCATCCTGCAGCAGGACCGCGATCGCCGTGTTGACCTTGACGCCTTCGGTACCGGCGGCAATCAGGATCTTGCCGATGGTGCCTTCATCGACCGCTTCCACTTCCATGGTCGCCTTGTCGGTTTCGATCTCGGCGATCACGTCGCCGGAGGTAACCTTGTCACCTTCGTTTTTCAGCCATTTGCTGAGCGTGCCTTCTTCCATCGTCGGGGATAGGGCGGGCATGAGAATTTCGATTGGCATGGAGTGTCCTCCCCCGGATTAAAGCAGGATATCGGTGTAGAGCTCGGATACATCCGGCTCCGGATCGGCCTGAGCAAAATCGGCGCTGTCGGCGACGATGTCGCGGATATCCTTGTCGATCTGCTTCAGCTCTTCCTCGCTCGCCCATCCCTTTTCAAGGATACGCGCCTTCACCTGTTCGATCGGGTCATACTCGGAGCGCATCTTCTGCACTTCGTCCTTCGAACGATATTTCGCCGGGTCGGACATGGAGTGGCCACGATAACGATAGGTCTGCATTTCAAGGATGATCGGTCCCTTGCCGGCGCGGCAATGCTCGACAGCCTCGTCGCCTGCGGCCTTGACCGCGCGAACATCCATGCCGTCGACCTGGAAACCGGGAATACCAAGCGCCACACCGCGCTGGGAGAAATCATGGCCCGCCGAGGCGCGTGCCACAGAGGTGCCCATGGCGTAGCGGTTATTCTCGACGATATAGATCACCGGCAGCTTCCAGAGAGCGGCCATGTTGAAGCTCTCGTAGACCTGGCCCTGGTTGGCGGCGCCGTCGCCGAAATAGGCGAGCGAGACGTTGTCATTGCCGCGATAGCGGTTGGCGAAGGCAAGGCCGGTGCCGAGTGACACCTGCGCGCCGACGATGCCGTGGCCGCCGTAAAAATTCTTTTCCTTGGAGAACATGTGCATCGAGCCGCCCTTGCCGCGGGAAAGACCGCTGCGACGACCGGTGAGTTCAGCCATGACCCCGCGCGCGCTCATGCCGCAGGCCAGCATATGACCGTGGTCACGATAGGCCGTGATGACCTGATCGCCTTCCTTCAGCGCCATCTGCATGCCGACGACGACAGCTTCCTGGCCGATGTAGAGGTGACAGAAACCACCGATGAAACCCATGCCATAGAGCTGGCCGGCTTTTTCCTCGAAACGGCGGATGAGGAGCATTTCCCGGTAGGCCTTCAGCTCGGCATCGCGATCGAATTCGGCGACAGTACCGTTGACGAAATCTTTCCTGACGGGCTTGGCTGTGGCGGGCTTGGCGGCTGCTTTGCGGCTGGAAACGGACGCGGTTTTTCGCGGGGCCATTCATTCCTCCCTGATGGTTGCCTTTTGCCGGTACCATAGGCAAAGAATGCCGTCACAGCAATGCCATATTTGCATGGCTTATATTCTTTATAAATATATGATTTTATTTAACAAAATTCGATTAACCTGATTTCGGTTAATAAGAATATTCAGTGAAATATCACGATTTCGTCGGCGCGCGACATGTTCAGCCCGAAACGAGCCTTCTCGTCCAGCATGTCGCGTTCGAGCGAACCATCGCTCAACAGCGCCACTTCCTTTTCCAGCGTCTTGCGCTGCGCGGTCAAGGCGTCCAGACGCGCCTGACGCTCGATGCGCTGCCGGTCGAACTTTTCCGTCGCCTTCAGGCCGAACTCGCCGTGGATGGAATGATAGCCGAAATAGGAAAGAAAAGCGACGGCGATAAGCGGCATGACGAACCGCCCGAGTTTCCGTTTCTTATGGTGTTTTGTCCACATGATCATGCCCTGATACGCAATACAAAGGCATCCTACGGGTCATTGATTAACCGACCGTTGACCATAACCGGCGGCAACAAAAAACCCGCGACCGTTTCAAGACGCGGGTTTCACTGTGTCAGATAAGTGAAGGATCAGCCGCGCAGGATCGACCGGCCGGCATATTTTGCCTGCGGGCCAAGCTGTTCTTCGATGCGGATAAGCTGGTTGTATTTCGCGGTGCGGTCGGAGCGCGCCAGCGAACCGGTCTTGATTTGCCCGCAATTGGTGGCGACGGCGAGATCGGCGATGGTCGAATCCTCGGTTTCACCCGAGCGATGCGACATGACGGCCGAGTAGCGCGCCTTGTGCGCGGTCTCGACGGCATCGAGCGTTTCCGACAGCGAGCCGATCTGGTTGACCTTGACGAGGATCGAGTTGGCAACGCCCATCTTGATGCCGTCGCGAAGGCGGGCAGAGTTCGTTACGAACAGATCGTCGCCGACGAGCTGGCAGGTGTTGCCGATCTTGTCGGTCAGTGCTTTCCAGCCATCCCAGTCGTCCTCTGCCATGCCGTCCTCGATCGAGAAGATCGGGTATTTGCCAGCCAACTCGGCAAGGTATTCCGCCATCGCGCCCGGCTCGAGCGTGCGGCCTTCGCCTTCGAGAACATACTTGCCGTCCTTGAAGAATTCCGTCGATGCGCAGTCGAGCGCGATGAAGACGTCTTCACCGGGACGATAGCCGGCTTTTTCGACCGACTTCATGATGAAGTCGAGTGCGGCCGGTGCCGATGCGAGACCCGGCGCAAAACCGCCCTCGTCACCGACATTGGTGTTGTGGCCGTCGGCAGCAAGCTGCTTCTTCAGCGTGTGGAACACTTCCGAGCCCATGCGGACGGCGTCGCGCACGGTGTCGGCACCGACGGGAACGATCATGAATTCCTGGAAGTCGATCGGATTGTCGGCATGGGCGCCGCCGTTGATGATGTTCATCATCGGCACCGGCAGCAGCCGAGCGTTCGGACCGCCGACATAGCGATAGAGCGGCAGGCCGGCAGCGGCGGCAGCAGCCTTGGATACCGCAAGGGAGACGCCGAGGATCGCATTGGCGCCGAGGCGCGCCTTGTTCGGCGTGCCGTCCAGCTCGATCATCGTGTTGTCGATCAGGATCTGGTCCTCGGCATCGAAACCGCCGACGGCTTCGAATATCTCGCCGTTGACGGCTTCGACAGCCTTCTCGACACCCTTGCCGAGATAGCGTGTGCCGCCATCGCGCAGTTCGACGGCTTCATGAGCGCCGGTGGAAGCGCCCGAGGGAACAGCGGCCCGGCCGAAGCTGCCGTCTTCGAGATGGACGTCGACTTCGACAGTCGGATTGCCCCGGCTGTCGAGAATTTCGCGGCCGATGATGTCGATGATTGCAGTCATGATGATCTCTTCCCTGCTTCAAACGTGGTGGTGGACGGATGGCCTGTCATAATTCATGGCCCGGAAAATACAATGGCGGGCGCCGGCAATTGCTGCCCTCAGCCCGACCGTCAAGAAAATTTCACAAAGCTCCGCATTCAGCGCTTGGCGATCGCGTCGAAGGCAAGCAGCGTATCGAGAAGCCGCGGCATGTCCTTGAGATGCACCATATTCGGTCCATCGGACGGCGCGTTATCCGGATCCTCGTGTGTCTCGATGAAGACACCGGCGACGCCGACGGCAACAGCCGCACGGGCAAGCGTCTCGACGAACTCGCGCTGGCCGCCCGAGGACGAGCCCTGCCCCCCCGGCTGCTGAACGGAATGGGTCGCATCGAACACGACCGGCGCACCAAGGCCGGCCATGATCGGCAGCGAGCGCATGTCCGAGACGAGGGTGTTGTAGCCGAAGGAGGCGCCGCGCTCGCACAAAAGCACGTTCGGATTGCCGCTCTCGGTGAACTTGGCGAGCACGTTCTTCATGTCCCAAGGCGCGAGGAACTGGCCCTTCTTGACGTTGATGACACGGCCGGTCTTGGCGGCGGCAATCAGCAGATCCGTCTGGCGGCAGAGGAAGGCCGGGATCTGCAGGATGTCGACCGTCGGAGCGACGAGGGCGCACTGTTCCTCGGTGTGAATGTCGGTCAGGACGGGAAAGCCGTATTCCTTCTTCAGGTCGGCAAAAATTTCCATCGCCTTTTCAAGCCCGATGCCGCGCTTGCCGGAAATCGACGTGCGGTTAGCCTTGTCGAAGGAGGATTTGTAGACGAGGCCGATGCCGAGCGACTTGCACAGCTCGGCCATCTTGCCGGCGATCATGAAGGCATGATCGCGGCTTTCCATCTGGCAGGGACCGGCGATCAGCGACAGTTTCTGGGTGTTGGAAAACACCACCTGGCTGGCACCTGTGCCGGCGACCACATTTGCATTTGCCTGCATGATTATTCTCCGAATGCGAAAATGACACCCTGCCCCGGCGCTTCCGGAACGATCAGGCGATTGCCTTTTCTGGTGAAGGACACCGCGTTGGCGGTGAGAAGATGCTCGGTGGCCGACACGTCGGCAACCTTGAAGACGACGGCGCGGCCGCGCAGGCCGCGGGAATGGCCCGGCGTCTTGCGATCGAAGAAGCCGGACATGCCGGCCTGATTGAGGACGGAAATCTTGACGCCA
This sequence comes from Pararhizobium sp. LjRoot235, assembly GCF_964254145.1. Lineage (NCBI taxonomy): Bacteria > Pseudomonadati > Pseudomonadota > Alphaproteobacteria > Hyphomicrobiales > Rhizobiaceae > Pararhizobium > Pararhizobium sp. LjRoot235. Next base: position 2,715,258 of record NZ_CAXUSP020000001.1, read on the forward strand.
TTGCGCGTCTCGATGTCCATGCCGAAGGAATGCGCGGAGACCTCGCGCTCATCGACCGCTTCCTGCAGGACGTATTGGAAATCGGTGGGGTTCGGCTCGGAAAGCACCACCTCGCTGATGCCGGTGACGCTATTGGCATGGGTTTCCAAAGCCGAGCGGTCGGACGGGAGCGGCGTGACGCGCTGACAGGTGAAAAAGAAGAAATCCGGTGAACGCAGATCGGCGGCGAAGGCAAGGCGGAAACTGCCTGTTGCCTGCGAGCCATCAGGCAGCGTCATCGGGCGGGAAAATTCGAGCATCTCGCCGGCCGAAAGACCCGCTTTGCGCAAGCGAGCATGAACGGCCGCCGCGTCATCGGAGCTGAGCACGACTGCCGAGAACCCGTCCTGACCCCGGCGAAAGCGGTAGGCCTGATCGCGGGCGACGAAGACGTTGCCGGCCAGCGCTGCGGCCTCGCATTCCTCGCGATTGGCGATCCCGAGCGGTTCGAGATAGGTCTTGTCAGCCAGGAAGATGCAGGCGTTTTCTGTCCCGAACGGGTGAAGCGCATCGGCGGCGACCGTGAAGCCCAGCGTTTCCAGCCGCTGCCTCGCTACCGCGAGGTCTCCAACCGGTAATACCAGGTGGTCGAGCATACGGGCTGTGCGAGTGGCTGCGGTCATGACATTTCCTGAGACTGGCCTTCTCCTGAGACTGGCCTTCGGCAGGTGCTTTGCCCGTTTTGACCGGCAATTTCAAGGAAATGTTCAATCGCGATTGTTGCGGGTGACGGGCTAAACGTGAAAGATCCGGTGTCCGGCGCGCCGGGCGTCAGTCGCAGGAGCGCAACTGTTCGCCGTAGGTGCGGGCAATTTTTGCCGAGCGTTGCGCGGCGCGCTGCAATTGCGCGTTGCCGCGCCAGGCCCCCTTTGCATAGCCGCCATCTCCCAGATAATAGGCGAGATAGAGACTGTAAGCGTCGTCGCGGGCGATGCCGTTCTTCCTGCTGCTCTGGTTGTGGTACCAGGCAACGAAGTGGATGGCGTCGGAGAATGTCGTCCGGCGCGCCAACCAGTGGCCCGTCTCCCGCTTGTACTGCGACCACGTGCCGTTCAGCGCCTGCGAGAAGCCATAGGCCGTCGATTGGCGCTTCCAGGGGATGAAACCAAAAAGTTTCGTGCGTGGTGGGCGGGCGTTCGGGCGGAAGCCGGATTCGGTATAAATGGTTGCCATCAGGACCGGTACGGGAATGCCGTATTGCCGCTCCGCATGCTTGGCGGCGCGCTCCCAATTGTTGAACCAGCCGTCGCGCTCCTCGAAAATCGCGCAGGCGTTTCTTGTCTCTCTCGGCGCGGTCGCACAGCCCGCCAAAAGCAGCAGGGCGACGATAAACGCAATACGCATCGCTCAGATCTCTCACACTCGGAGAGATTACTAACCGGTAAACGTTAAAGAGACGTTTTTAGATAAATTTTGAAGCGGTGTTTCGACGTGCCTCTAGCCACCACGGTTCAGTTTCAGGGCATGGATGCGGGCCGACCGGATGGCGCCGGTGCCCGAGGCGATACGGACGGACTGCACCGGTTCGAAGCCCTCGATGCGCTTCGTTCCGGCCCAGCGGCCGCCATCGGCGAAGACTTCGATCGAACCGACATCGAGAAAAATGCGCAGGTTCTGCGGCCTCGCACCGGCCGCGATGTAATGCGGTCCGGTTTCCTGCCCGGGCGCGGCGTAGGCGATCGACAGCCCCTCTTCGTTGACGCCGACGCCAAGCGTGACCAACGGATGATCAAACGCCAGTTCAACTGCCGCGCCCGGCTCGGTCAGGTCGATAACAATCTCGACCGCGCCGTTGTCTAATGCCACCACCTCCCCGGCCATTAGCCGGCTTTCATCGACGATGGCCGCCCGCAACGTCTCGACCGCCGGAACGGGCGGCGTCAGAACGTCGTTGCCCCGCAGCAGCAGATTACGCGGCAGGGTCATGGCCGTCGGAAAATCGATCGTATGGGAAACATCGGCCCAGTTCGCCAGCCAGCCGATGCCGACCGCCGTACCCTGATCGACAAAGGCCTGGAAGGCATAGTTGTCGGTCCCGAAATCGAGTTCCTGTTCGAACGCGCGATGGAATCGGACGCCATCGAACCGGCCGACGGCAATGAGGGTCAAATTCTTGCGTCCCGTTTTCGTCTCCAGGCTGTTCATCAGGCCGTAGATCAGTCCCCAACGGGTTTCACTTCCGTCCGCCGGTCCGTCCAGGGGGATCAGACAGGGACATTCGATGACGGCGGTGCCAAACCGTTCCTCAAGCAGAAGCGTGCCGACGAACCGCCAGCCATCTGCCGCCGTCGGATCGTCCGTCTCATAAAGCAGGATGACGCCACCTTGATGGCTGAGACTGCCGAGAACCATTTTCCAGAGACCATCGGGCCCCTTGACCACGTAGGGGTCGCGGAAATCAAGCGTCAGTCCTAAACCGGACGGCCGGTTTGACAAGATCATTTCGGCCTGGCTGGCAGTGATGATGTTGTGCGAGGTCGCCGTCAACTGGATCTGTGTTTCCGGAATCCGTTCGCTGACCTGTTCGGTGAAAAAGACGCGGATGCCCGCATCATTCTCCAGCGGAATGGCGGAGCCGGAAAAGGCACCGCCCCGCCGGTCCGGCCGAGCCGTCAGGTCCTCGGAGGGAAAGAGAAAGATCGGCATATGATGCCAATGGATATAATCGGTGGAGATCGCGTGTCCCCAGTGCATCGTGTTCCAGCGAAGCCCGTGCGAATAGTGCTGATAGAACAGATGCGGACGCCCGCCGAACCGGCCAAAGCCGTTCGGATCGTTCATCCAGCCGAAGGGCGGGCGGAAATGATAACCGTGTGGCACGGGCGCCGGCGCGTTGGCGACACTGGTGTGCATGACCGTAATGCCCTTGTCGACAACCTCCGCCGCATTGAAGAAATAGGCGACGGAAACTGCCGTGGTCTCCGTATCGTAGACGCAGGCGAGATCGCCGCCGCTCACCGCGATGAAGGTGCGGAAGACATATTCCTCGCAATTGCTGACCGAAACGTCACCGATCTTCTCGCCGTCGAGCATGAAGGCCATGGTGCCGGGCTCATCGCTACCTATCGCCTTCAGCCACACATGCAGCGTCGCGCTCACCGGCACCTCGGCCTGCAGCGTCCGTAGTGTCCCGACCGTTGTCGCCTGCACTGTATCGCCCGTCATGTCCGCTTCACTCCTTCGTCCAAACTCTGCAACAGCGACCTAGTGCCGAAGAGCGGGATGTAAAGACGGCAATCCCAATTGAAGGGCAGCAGGAAACCTCCCCGCGCGTTGCCGCCGTGGTCTTCGAAAAATGCATTCACTCGGACGGGGCACTGGAAACCGTCTCTAATGAATGAATATATGTGACGCCTTCCAGCGCCCCGTTTGGCGTTCTCTCGGGAGCTTTCCTCCCTACAGACCCCGACTTCAGACCCTCTGCCTCGGAACGACTTCGTAGCGTAGGCTTCCGAACCGGCATTAAGCATCACGGTTCCGGTACGCCACGTCCTGTCCCGACATGTGTGCCCCACAGGCACGCCCGCCCCATAAGGACGGAGGGGATCCATTTTCCGGGGGCTCTCCTTCCGGTCCGCCTGACGTTCGCAGCCTTTTTGTCGAAGGCCACGAGGTTTCCCGTGGAGCGCCAGCCCTGCCTCGCCGCAAACGTCTTGCGGTGTATCCGCGACAGGACGCCATGATCATGGCACAGGTTTTCCAGGCGGGGATGAGCGGGGATAATTTTTTCAGAAGGAAGACATCGCCTGGTCGCAAACCGGAGTGGTCGCAAGGGGCAGTCTCAGCGGTATTTGCGACCGATATCCGTGACGGAAATCCCCATGGTTTTCAGAGCCCGTATTTCTGTTTAGGATTTATGCGACGTGTTCTTCCGCTTTGCGCCGAAGCTGACGCTCAACGTCACCGTCGCAATCTCGAGCCAATCGTCTTCAAGAGACAGGCTATGGAGGACAACAATGTCTGCTACTATTACCGCCTTTGAACGATCGCCCGATGGCGGTAAGGGGCTGGCGCGTGATATGCCCGTCCGCTGGGCACTCGAAGAAGTGGGCCAGCCTTACAACGTTCGTCTTCTTTCGTTCAAAGCGCTGAAGGAACCCGCGCATCTCGCGCTTCATCCATTCGGGCAGATTCCGACCTACGAAGAAGGCGAACTCGCCATGTTCGAGTCAGGGGCGATCGTGTTCCATATCGCAGAGCGCCATGCGGGCCTTCTGCCGGACGATGCGAATGCCCGGGCGCACGCGATCATGTGGATGTTCGCCGCGCTCAACACGGTGGAGCCGCCGATCTTCAACCTTGCCCTCACCAAAGTCCTCGAGCGCGACGAGCCTTGGTACGAGCAGCGCCTGCGTTTCCTCGAAAACAACATCCATAATCGGCTGGGCGCACTTTCCGGTCGCCTTGGCGATGCCAACTGGCTCGACGGCGAGTTCAGTGCCGGTGACCTGCTGATGGTAACAGTGCTGCGCAGGTTGAAAGGATCGGGTATGCTGGACGAATATCCGAACCTCTCTGCCTATGTTGCCCGCGGCGAAGCACGGCCCGCATACAAGCGTGCTTTTGACGCTCAGTTGGCGGTTTTCACCGCCACATCGACAGGCTAGGATGGTCAGCTCCGGGCCCAAAAGCAGACCAATTATCTGCCAAAAAAAAATCCTGATCGCGATCGATTTTGCGCCATCACCAATCGGTCTTCTGCAGCGACAGTCTCCCAAGATACCTCATGGGAATATCAGAACACACCCGCTCGCGACGCCTTGTCGTGAGCGGGTCTGGGATCCTGAACCGGCTGATCAGCGGCTGGCGCTGGCAATCCTCAAACCAGCCGGCTCTGCTCGACCGCGGCCTCGATGAAGCTCGCAAACAGCGGGTGCGGATCGAGCGGGCGGCTTTTCAGTTCGGGATGATACTGAACACCGATGAACCACGGGTGATCCGAGTATTCGACGGTTTCCGGCAGAACGCCGTCCGGCGACATGCCAGAGAAATCGAGGCCGCAGGCCTCCAGCCGTTCCTTGTAGTCGACATTCACTTCGTAGCGGTGACGATGACGCTCGGAAATCTCCGTCGAACCGTAGATTTCCGCGATCTTGGTGCCCTTCTTGAGGCTCGCCTTGTAGGCGCCAAGGCGCATGGTGCCGCCGAGATCGCCGGAAGCGGCGCGCTTCTCCAGGGCGTTGCCCTTCACCCATTCCGTCATCAGGCCGACCACAGGTTCATTCGTCTTGCCGAATTCCGTCGAGGACGCCTTTTCGATGCCGGCGAGATTGCGGGCCGCTTCGACGACCGCCATCTGCATGCCGAAGCAGATGCCGAAATACGGTACCTTGCGCTCGCGGGCGAAGCGGGCAGCCAAAATCTTGCCCTCGGAACCGCGTTCGCCAAAACCGCCGGGAACGAGAATGCCGTGAACCTTTTCGAGATAGGGCGCCGGGTCTTCCTGTTCGAAGACTTCCGATTCGATCCACTCGAGCTTGACCTTGATGCGGTTGGCAATGCCGCCGTGATAGAGCGCCTCGATCAGGGACTTGTAGGCGTCCTTCAGGCCTGTGTACTTGCCGACGATGGCAATGGTCACCTCGCCTTCCGGCGTGCGGATGCGGTTTGCGACGTCGAGCCAGTTTTCGATGCGCGGCGCCGGCGCCGGCTCGATGCCGAAGGCGGCCAGAACCTCATTGTCGAGGCCTTCCTTGTGATAGGCGATCGGCACGTCGTAGATGCTCGCAACATCGAGCGCCTGGATCACGGCAGACGGACGGACGTTGCAGAACAGCGACAGCTTGCGGCGTTCGGCTTCCGGGATTTCGCGATCGGCGCGCACCAGGAGGATGTCGGGGTGGATGCCGAGCGCCTGCAGTTCCTTCACCGAATGCTGGGTCGGCTTGGTCTTCAGCTCGCCTGCCGCGGCGATATAGGGCATCAGCGTCAGGTGAAGATAGATCGCGGTGCCGCGCGGCAGATCGTTCTTGAGCTGGCGGATCGCCTCCATGAAGGGCATCGCCTCGATGTCGCCGACCGTGCCGCCGATTTCGCAGATGACGAAGTCATAGTCGTCATTGCCTTCGGTGACGAAGTTCTTGATCTCGTTGGTGACATGCGGAATGACCTGGACGGTCGCGCCGAGGTAATCGCCGCGGCGTTCCTTGTCGATGATGTTCTTGTAGATGCGGCCGGTGGTGATGTTATCGGTCCTGGTTGCCGATCGGCCGGTAAAGCGCTCGTAGTGACCAAGATCGAGGTCCGTCTCCGCGCCGTCATCAGTCACGAACACTTCGCCGTGCTGTGTCGGGCTCATGGTGCCCGGATCGACGTTGAGATAGGGGTCGAGTTTGCGAAGCCTGACCCGGTAGCCCCGGGCCTGCAGCAACGCTCCGAGAGCGGCTGCGGCAATCCCTTTTCCAAGGGAAGAAACCACGCCGCCAGTGATGAATACATATCGCGCCATGGGCTTCACCGGATACCGTTTCAAAAATGATTCCGCTACCGAAAAATTCATCTTCCAGAATTTTTCCGTTCAATAGGTTCATGCTGCGGAATTCAAACAAAAGAAAACCGGCGGAAGACTGGCTTCCGCCGGCGGTTCAATCTTCTATCGGCCTTACTGGCCGGTCGGAACATCCGAGCTGGATGTTGCAGGCTTCGTCTCGGTCGTTGCCGGGGTCTGCGTCGAAGGGGTCTCGGTCGCCGGAGTCTGCGTAGTTGAAGGCGTCTGGGTGGTCGCAGGCGTCTGCGTATTGGCGCCAGACTGCGCAGGGATCTCGCCTGCCGGCGGGGTCGTGCCGCCGCCGAGCGAATCGAGAACGCCCTTGCCGTTGTTGGTCGTGCCGGGGATCCGTTCAAGAACGTCGGTCGCATCCGGCTGGTAACGGGCGAGAATGCCCATGCCAATTGCCAGGACGAAGAAGAGCGCAGCGAGGATCGCCGTAGTGCGGGTCAGCGCATTGGCCGTGCCGCGGGCGGACATGAAGCCGGAACCGCCGCCAATGCCAAGGCCGCCGCCTTCGGAACGCTGAATGAGCACGACGCCGATCAGCGCCAGCACAACCATGAGATAGATGACAAGCAATACGGTCTGCATTTTGTCCAGTCCTGCCTTGGATCGTGCCTCCTCCGGCTTGGGGAAGCAGGGAACGAAGCGCGATCGAATGATGCCAGCATGGGGGACGCACGGAATTTTGCCAAGGCAAGCTTCAGCGCCCGCATCACGCGGGAAAACGAGTGTTGGCGGCTGCATATACCAAGCCACCGCGCATTAAAAGCCCCTACAGCGCCACGCGTCAAACATGACGCGCAAAGAGCGCTGTAGAACTTTGGAGATGCTGCATAATCTTGCCCTTAAATCGATTGCGATTTAAGGCATTATGCAGCGGCCCCTCGATCAGCAGGCTCAGTCCATCAATTCTTCATACGCCCGGTAGATGGCGAGGAAATCGTCGGCTTTCAAGCTGGCGCCACCGATCAACGCACCATCGACATTGGCGATGCCCATCAATTCCCTGGCATTGCCCGGCTTGACCGACCCGCCATAGAGAATACGCATCTTCGCTCCGGCCGCGCCAAACCGCGCGACAAGCTCCGAGCGTTGGAAGGCGTGGGCTTCCTCGACATCCTTGGCGGTCGGCGTCAGGCCCGTGCCGATTGCCCAGACCGGTTCATAGGCGATGACGGTATTTTCGGCGGTGGCGCTATCAGGAACGGAACCGGCGAGCTGGCGTTTGAGGACGTCCAGGGTCTGGCCCGCCTTGCGCTCGTCCCCGGTCTCGCCGATGCAGATGATGGCGACCAGGCTGGCCGCAAAGGCAGCGTCGGCCTTTGCCCGCACCAGGGCGTCCGTCTCGGCATGGTCGGTGCGGCGCTCGGAATGGCCGACGATCACGTGGGTGCCGAAGCAATCGGCGATCATTTCCGCCGAAATATCCCCGGTATGGGCGCCGGAGGCCTTTTCGTGGCAGTCCTGGGCGCCGATCAGAAGCGGGCTGTCGTCGCAAAGGGCGGTTGCCACATAAAGCAGTGTTGCCGGCGGGCAGATCAGGGCCTCGACCTTTTCGGACAGCTCGCCCTTGACGCCTTCCGCCATCGCCTTGATCTGGTCGAGCGAAGCCCGCAGACCGTTCATCTTCCAGTTTCCGGCAACAAGCGGTCGTATTTCGGGCGTCATGCGATCTCCTCACGGCAATAGTCGTTTCCCGGCAACGGCCTAGCAAATATGCCAGGCAAAGGAAAGCTGTCGCTGGGCAACAATGGCTTGCTGAAGGTTCGGTCTCAAAACTGTGATGACGCCGGCGCTTGCCCGGCGATCGTCAAAGAACGATGGTGGGTTTTCTATTGTATGACTGGAGATCGGCGATGCTACGCAACCGGCAGGATACTTTCGGATGGGGCACGATCGTCCTCCATTGGATGATCGCCCTCCTCATCGTGGGCTTGATCGTCCTGGGTTATGTGATGACCCGGCCGGATGTCGATCCGGAGCTGCAGTTCTCGCTCTATCAATGGCATAAGTCCTTCGGCATGACGGCGCTTGCGCTGGCGTTCATCCGGCTCGTCTGGTGGCTTGCCAATGTCCATCCGGACCCCGTTGCCAGCCTCTCAGGCTTCGAAAGGCGGGCCTCCTCGGTAACCCACGCATTTCTGCTGGCATTGACCATCGCCGTGCCGCTGGCCGGCTGGGCGATCGCCTCGACCTCGACGCTCAATATTCCGACCCTGTTTTTCAACCGGGTGCTGATTCCGCACCTGCCAATGGAAAAGTCGGAGTCTGCCGAAATATTCTGGAGCGACGCGCATGCCTGGCTCGCCTACGGCTTGGCCGGGCTCGTGCTCCTGCATGCGGGTGCTGCTCTCCTTCATCACTTCTGGCACAGGGACGAGGTTTTGCGGCGAATGCTTGGAATATTCCGGCGGGGTGCGGCGTCCAACGCCCATCAACAGCCGGAAGGAACCGATCGATGAGACAATTTTACGGACCATGCCTCGCCGCCTGTGCGCTGGTCCTCGTTGCGACGAGCGCGCTGGCACGTGCGCCCTCGCTCGATGACGCGGCCGGGCGGTACGATATCGATGGATCGTCGCAGATCAACTTCTCGGTCGCGCAAACCGGCGGTGGCGGCATCTCGGGAAAATTCGGCAAGTTTTCCGGCACATTCCAGCTGGATGGCAAGGACATCCGCAAATCGGTGGTCGAATTCTCGCTCTTCCCCGACACCGTGCAGACCGGCGAGCCACGCATCGAGAAGTTCCTGCGCTCGTCAGCGATTTTTGATACGGCCAATTATCCAAAAATCGTGTTCCGCTCGACGAAGATCACCCAGACCGGCGAAGATACGGCCGAGATCGAGGGCAAGCTCACGGCAAAGGGCACGACCAAAACCGAGCATTTCAGCGCGAAATTGACGAAATGGAATCGCCGCGTCATCAGCTTTCATATCGAAGGAGGCATCTATCGCGACCGCTATCATATGTCGGCCGGTTTGCCGATCTATTCCAACATCGTGCAGTTCGACATGACGGTGCATGGTCAGAAGCATTAGTACCAGCTGTTCGCCATCCGCTGCCTTGTTACCCCGGTAACAAGGCAGCGGACATGTCAAACCCCATAATGCGCCGAAACTCCAGTATCCCACTTGGGAATTGACGGTGTATAGATGGGCTCTTATCCTTCAAGAAACTTGACAATTACGCATTTATTTCATGGCCCGGCAAACACGGGGCGGATCGATGCATTGTAAACTCTTCACATCCTTGATGTTGACTTTCGGCATTCTTCCGGCGGCAGCAGGCGCCCAGGAGGTTCTGACCACGGCAACGCCGGATGTTCTTGTCCGCTCGCTCGATCCCCTCCTGGCGCAGAAGCAGAGGACGCGCGGTTTGAAGATCGTCGGCGCCAAGGAGCTGGAGACGATCAACAGCTACGGCGACAAGCTCGCGGCAACGGTCAACCTCGCCGTCAACTTTCACCTCGGTTCCGCCGCGTTGACGCCGCAGGCACAGCGGCTTCTCGACAATGTCGGCAAGGCGCTGCAATCGAGCGATCTGGCTTCCTACCGGTTCGTGATCGGCGGCCATACGGATGCGACCGGTGCGGACGGCGACAATCTCCAGCTCAGCCGGGCACGAGCTGCTTCAGCGACGCAGTATCTGGTCTCACACTATAAGATCGCCCCGCAACGGCTGGTCGTGCGCGCTTTCGGCGAAACCGCCCTGCTCTTTCCGGAGAACCCCGAAGACGGCCGCAACCGCCGGGTCGAGATTTCGACGCTGAAATAGGAAGAATCCCGGCGTCGCGAACGCCGGGATGCTTTGGGGATGCAATGGAACTCAGTTGAACTGGCTGCCGATGAAATCCTTGACGATGCGGATTATGCCGCGGCCAAGCAGATCATTGAGCGCATCGACGAACTGGTCGACATGCCGGCGTTCGCAGATCAGCGGCGGCTCGAGCCGGATGACGTTGCGATTGTATTCGGTGAAGGCGACGAGCGTGTCGTAGTCCTTCAAGAGGAGGGCGCCGATGAAGCCCGAGAGCGAGCCCTTCAGCTTATCGTCAAGCACGCCGACAACCGGGCGCAGAACCATCGGCAGGGTCTGGCTGAAATCCTGGAACTCCAGGCCAACCATCAGGCCCTGGCCGCGGACATCCTTGATGATTTTCGGATATTTCGCCTTCAGTGCATTCAATCTTTCGAGCAGATAGTCGCCCTGCACCGCCGCGTTTTCGATCAGATCCTCGTCATACATGATGTTGAGGCCTTCGATCGCCGTGATGCAGGCCTCGCCGATACCGCCGAAAGTAGCCTGGGCGTGGATCATCGCGGTATTCTTCGTACCATAGGCCTTCATGTAGACGTCGCGCTTGGCGATCATCGCTGCCATGGCCGACTTGCCGCCGCCAAGTGACTTCGCAAGCGCTGTCACGTCCGGAACGACGCCTGAATGTTCGAAGGCGAAGAAACGGCCGGAGCGGCCCATGCCGCACTGGACCTCATCGGCGACCCAGATCACGCCATGCTTGTCGCAGAGCGCGCGAACCTCGCGCCAGAATTCCGGCGGTGCCGAGATGATGCCGCCGCCGCCCTGGATGGTTTCAAGCACAAGAACGCCGATCGTCGGATCACGTTCGAAGGCGTTGCGGATGGCATCGATATCGCCGAATGGCACCTTGATATTGTTGTCGAGCAGCTTGAATTCGCCGCGATAAAGCGGACCATCTGTGATCGACAGCACACCCTTGGTCTTTCCGTGGAAGGAATTTTCGGCATAGACGATCCGCGGGCGCTTCGGGCCGGCGGCCCGCTCGGCCACCTTGAGCGCCGCCTCCATCGCTTCCGAACCGGAGGAGCCGAGGAAGACCATATCGAGATCGCCCGGCGCGACGGCCGCGAGGTTTTTGGCGAGCGCCGACGCATATTGCGACATGAAGGCGATGGCGATCTCGTGCCGGTTTTCGTCCTGGAATTTCTTGCGGGCCGAGAGGATGCGCGGATGATTGTGGCCGAAGGCGAGCGAGCCGAAGCCGCCGAAGAAATCGAGGATTTTCCGGCCGTTCTGGTCGGTGTAGTACATGCCCTCGGCGCTCTCGACCTTGACCCTGTTGAAGCCGAGCAGCTTCATGAAGTGAAGCTGGCCGGGGTTCAGGTGATCCTTGAAAAGCGTCGTCATGTCGGCAAGGCTCATCGCCTTGGCCTGTTCGACGGTGATCAGATCCGGCTTCCTGATGCCGCCGCCAAGAGCAGGGGCATCGAGGGCGGGTGCGTCTACTGTGACGCGGGCTGGCTTGTCGAGCATTGTGATGATCCCCTCGTTCATTCTGCCGCTACGGCAGGCGCGTGTGCGTAGGCCTTGCCGGCCTTCTTGGAGCGATATTCGTCATAAGCGGCGATCAGCATGGCGCCGTCATTGTATTGCGGCTTCCAGCCGAGCTCCTTTTTGAGCTTGCCGGTTTCGCGGATGCACATCTCGTCGGCGATCAGGTACTGTTCCGGATCCATGATCGGCATGTTGATGAAATCGAACGCCGCGAGCGTCGCCTTGACCGCGAAAGCCGGTGTCGGCAGCAGGAAAGACTTGGAGCCGGCATGAACGATCAGGTCGCCGAGCAGTTTGCGCACGGATGGCGGGTTGTCGGAGCCGAGATTATAGGCCTCGTTCGGCACGCCGCCCTTCCAGGCAAGCCGGGCCGCTTCGGCGCAATCGAACACCGAGATGAACTGATACGGGTTCTTGCCCGAACCGATCATCGGCACCGGCAGGTTGGCGTCGATCAGCTTGAACAGCTTTTCGAGGATGCCGAGACGGCCGGGGCCGATGATCAGGCGCGGGCGGAAAATCGAGACGTTCATGCCCTGCTTGCGCCATTCACCAGCGAGCTGTTCGGTTGCCCATTTCGACTTGCCGTATTCGCCAAGCGGCTTGGCCGGATGGTCTTCTGTCTGCGGCGATTGCACGGTGTGGCCGTAGATCATGTCGGTGGTGAACTGCACCAGCCGGCTGGCGCCGGCTTTGGCCGTCGCCTTCATGATATTTTCGGCACCGTAGTAATTCACCGGCCAGAAGAATTCCCAGCGCTTGGCACGCACCTGCAGCGGAGACAGCATCTTGGCCGCCATATTGTAGACCATGTCGTCCGGGCCGATTTCGACCTTCATCACGTCGTCCGCGTCGGTCACGTCGCAGCGCACGAAGCGGGCGCGGGCATAATGCGGCAGGTCGGACTTGACGATATCGGCGACAAGAACCTCTTCGCCATCCTGTACGAGGCGTTCAGCCAGATGACGGCCGACGAAGCCGTCACCGCCGAAAATGATATGCTTCATGATGCGCTCCCGATTTTTGCTGTTTTTGCGCCCGCGGCTTCAAGCGGCGGCTGGCTGTCATGAGAAGACATGCCGGCCCCAGAGATACCGGATTGGGCAATAAGGATGGTTCCGACGCAGATGAACGCGATGCCGGCGATGCGCCAGGCGTTCAGGTCCTCGCGGAAGACGAAATAGGCAAAGACGGCCACTGCCACATAGGCGAGGCTGAGGAATGGATAGGCGAAGGAAAGTTCCACCTTCGACAGGACGTAGAGATGCGACGCCATCGAAATGACGAAGGTCGCAAGTCCGGCGAAGACCCAGGGGTTGAAAATCACCTGGAAGATGCGGGCAATGAAAGTATCAGCCGTGAAGCTCAAAGGTCCAAGCGACAGCATGCCCTGTTTCAGCATGAGCTGGGCCGCGGCGTTGGTGAGTACGGTGAAGAGAATGAATACGATATACTTCATGTCGGTGTTCCCTGTTCCCATCCACACACCTAGATGCAAGAGCGGTATATTCCGTGAAATTCCCGAATTTATTTAATTCAAATTGTAGCTATTCTCATTTCGGCAAAGCCAAGGCCGTTCTCTTCCAGAAGTTCGAGACCATCGCCGGATCGCGCATTTTTTCCAGCTGACGCCACTGCGGGAACGAAGAATCAAAGGTTTGCGGGCTCATGCGGGCATCCTTGTAGGGATTGACGGCACCGCCGGCCTCGATGACGATGGCATCGAGCCTGTCGAGGAGCTTCAGGGTCTGTTCACCCTGATTTGCGAAATCCAGCGTCAGTGTAAAACCCGGCCGCGGAAATGAAAAAAGCGCCGGCGATCTTTGCTCGCCGAACTTCTTCAGGACTGTCAGGAAGGACGCATGGCCGGCCTGGCGCGCAGCTTCCATGAGCCGGGCGGTAATCAGCACCGCATTGTCCGCCGGATAGACGCTCTGGTGCTGGTAGAGGCCTTTCGGCCCATAGAGCAGGTTCCATTGGCCGATGGCGTCCAAAGGGTGGAAATAGCCGGGCCATTTTACGGTCATAACCGTCTCGCCGCGTTTTTCCCTGCGGAAGTAGAATTCGTTGAATGCCTTCAGCGTGAACCAGTTCAAGAGATTGAACGGCGGCGAAAACGGTACCGACAGTTTCCCGGAACGCGGCATGTCTGGAAATTCGCAGGACGCGTCCGCATGGTCGCCGGCGAGCAGGACGCCCCTGCCCATCCGGTTTCCCGTCGCCAGCTGGTCGATCCATGCCACCGAATATTCATGTTCGCTATCCACATGCTCGACCATGCCGAAATAGTCCTCAAGCCGGTCGAAGCGGATCGTGTGCTGCTGGATATGGGCAGACGGAACCTTCATCAGCTTCAGATCGACGGACAGGATCAGTCCGGTCAGCCCCATGCCGCCGATGGTGGCGTGAAACAGCTCGGGATTTTCCGTTGCCGAGCAGGTCAGCAATTCGCCGGTCGAGCGCAACAGCGTCAGACGCAGCACATGTTTGCCGAAGGTGCCGCGCGCATGGTGGTTCTTGCCGTGAACGTCATTGGCAACCGCGCCGGCCACCGTCACCGCAGCGGTTCCAGGCGTCACCGGCAGGAAGAAGCGATGCGGGATTGTCCGTTCAAGGATGGCGTGAAGCGTCACGCCCGCGTCGCACGAGACAATTCCAGTCCCCGGATCGAAGCCGAGGATGCGGCTGCGCATGCGGCTGTCGATCAAGGCGCCCTGGTCATTGTGGCAGCTGTCGCCGTAGGACCGGCCATTGCCGAAGGGCAGGAAAGCACCGGCGGCCGCCTTGTCCCGCAGGTTTTCATAGGCGTCCGGCGAGATACTTTGGCGCGGACGGCAGTCGATCCGTCCCCAGCTGTCGAATTTACCATCGGTCATTGCGGGCCCAGTGCGCCTGCGAGGATGAGCATCGCGCCAAGCGCCATCGTCACGAGGCTGCGCCAGTCGCGCATGATGAACACCACCGGATCCTCATGCAGCATGCGGCGGCGGGCGAGCATCCAGATCCGCAACAGCATGTAGAGCACCAGCGGGCAGAGAGGCCACAGCGCCCAGGGCAGCGTGTACATTGCCTGCATCTCCTTGCTGTGGATATAGAGCGCCAGCACCAGCGCGGCGGCAAAGGCCGAGGAAACGCCGGCCTGTCCGACCATTTCGAAATCAACCGCCATATAGCCTCGCCCGGGAACCTGGTTGCCGTCGCGCCCGTCATAATCGTCAAGCTCGACATAGCGCTTCACCAGCGCCAGGCTGAGGAAGAAGAAGATCGAGAAGGACAGGAGCCAGAAGGATAGCACCGTGCCGGTGGCGGCGGAACCGGCAACGATGCGCACCGTATAGAGGCCGGCCAGCGTGAAGACGTCCACCAGCAGCTTGCGCTTGAGCACGAACGTGTAGGCGGTTGTCGTGACGGCATAGAACGCAAGAACGAGGGCGAAATCGTAGGGCAACACGGCCGTCAGCGATAGAGATGCGACGAGAAGGCAGAGCGCGATCGTCAGTCCCATCGGCACCGACATCTGACCGCTTGCCAGCGGCCTGTTGCGCTTCGTCGGGTGGCGCCGATCATTGGCAAGGTCGGAGAGATCGTTGATCACATAGACGGCGGAGGCGAGAAAACTGAAAGCGAAGAAGGCGAGGATGACGTTGATCAGCGCATCAAGGTGCAGGATGTCGTGATTGAGTACCATCGGCACGCCGATCAGCACGTTCTTCGCCCACTGATGCACGCGGATCGATTTCAAGGCTGCGAGACGGCTCGTTCCGCCGATATCCAGTCGTTCGGCATCATGGGCACGGCGCCATTTTTCAGCCGCGGCATCCGGCGCAACGACGATCGCCTTGCGGGCCGCATCGAACACCGGCACGTCGTCGCGGCTGTTGCCCATGTAGTCGAAACCGCCCTCGCCGAACTGTTCGATCAGTTTTTCGCGTTTGCGGCGGCTGGTGAGGTTGATGTCGGTCGAGCTGTGAAGGACAGAGGAAAAGACGCCCGTATGGGCTGCGACCCCGAGTGCCACACGTTCGGCAGCGCCGGTCACCAGGATAATCTGACGGCCGGTTTTGCGCTCATGCTCCAGGCGCTTGAGCACGGGTTGGCGATACGGCCAGTCGGCCGCCTGGCGTCCCGAGCGGGCGGCGATTTCGTGTTTCAGCCGGGCCTTGCCTTTGGCCATCCAGAAAAGAACTGCAAACAGCATCAGCGGATTGCGCAGAAGGACGATCGCCACCCCCTCCCAGAGCGTGTCGGCGGCAAGCAACGTGCCGTCCAGATCGACGCACAGCGGAATATGCCGTGTTTCAGTGCGAGCATCCATAAGATCAAACCCCGAGAATACGTGCCGGGGACAGTCCCATGATCAGCTTTAAGAAAAGCAAACGGTGCACGCTTCACGAGTATCAAACTACTGGGGTGGTTAACGATTCTCCGATATAAACACGAGAATTCAATCAACACCGATCCAGTTCAAAGCATCACGCCAGTCCGTCATGCGAACCGGCGTTCCATGCGATCCGGTCTGGAACAGGACGAAACGGCTCGGGTAGTTCGCAGCTTTGAGCGACCGGTAGAGCGCGACCTGATCGGCTGCGGCGTAGACGCTGTCGGCGCTGCCGTGGCTGAAGAACATCGGCAGTCTCTTCCTATAGGCGGCACTGTTGCGGAAAGCCGGGTCCGTGGGGCCGCCCATGATCATCATGCCTTTGAGGGCGGCGACGGCCTGCGGGTTGCGTGTCATGCCCCAGCAGATGAAACTGCCCATCGAGGCGCAGGCCAGCACCACCGGGCGACCCGGAGACCGATGCTCGGCATAGGCGATCAGCCCCGCTATATCGGTGACGCCTGCGTCGTCGAAGGATCGAACGCTCGGCGCGTAATAGACGCCGCCGTTTTCGGCGGCGAGGTTCTTCAGCCGGTTGAAATTGCCGCCGAAGGACCAGTCGTTGGCCCCGAGGCGCCGGTCACCACCGCGGCCGTGGATAAAGATCACCGAGAACGCCGCACCCTGCTCGCGGCCGACACGGGTAATGTCGAGCGGCCGCCCTGCGGCATCGATGGTCTCGTTAGCCTGCTCGCTCTTCACACCCAGTGCAACATAGGCGCGTTTTGCCCGGCGCTCGGGAACCTGATCACGGCCATTGATGTCGCGCATCTCCTGATAGTCGACGACGCGATAATCGCCGCCATCCCGCGTTTCGAGGAGGTTTCCATAGGAAAACAGCTCGTCCTTGAAGGGCTTCAATTGTCCCGCCGCAGCGGGGAAAGCCAAAGCGGCGATAGCGGTGCAGGCAAAAAGACTGCGAAAAATCAAATGAGCTGTGGACAGGTGCATTCGGGATGTTCCTCTTTTGGTCCAAGCCTTGCCATCGGGCCTTCCGCAACGCAACAGTTGACGGTATTGAAGGCGTAACAGGTGTATTTGCGGGCACTCGGCCGAACGACACGACCAGTTTGGTCGCTCTGATGCCAAGAGTCTGGCAGAATTCCGGCGATTCGCGCAGACAATTCATGGCGGCTTATCCGTAACTTGATCGAGCCGAAAGCCGCCACCACGGAAAGACCTCTGAACAGACCATGACCGACAGCAACGATCTCTTTTCAGCATTTCCCGAGAAACCCAAGCCTGCGATGGAACCCGTCGTGCCGAAGCCGGTCGCGCCGGCCGTTGTGCAGCCGGCGGCGGAACAGCGCACCAATGCAACGCCTGCCCTGAAAGCAGATAATGGCGACTACAACGCATCGGCTATCGAAGTGCTCGAGGGGCTGGAGCCGGTGCGCCGGCGTCCCGGCATGTATATCGGCGGCACCGACGAAAAAGCGTTGCATCACCTGTTTGCCGAAGTCATCGACAACTCGATGGACGAGGCTGTCGCCGGACACGCGAATTTTATCGACGTCTATCTCGATGCCGAGGGCTGCCTCTCCGTCACCGACAACGGCCGCGGCATTCCGGTCGAGAACCATCCGAAGTTTCCCGGCAAATCGACGCTGCAAGTGATTATGACCGTGCTGCATGCAGGCGGCAAGTTCGACAGCAAGGTGTATGAGACATCCGGTGGTCTGCACGGCGTCGGCGTCTCCGTCGTCAACGCACTGTCGGATATTCTCGAAGTAGAGATCGCCCGCAATCGCAAGCTCTACCGCCAGCGCTTTTCGCGCGGCATTCCGCAGGGCGGGCTGGAGGAACTCGGCGACATCCAGAACCGGCGCGGCACCAAGGTACGCTTCCATCCGGACCCGGAGATCTTTGGCGCCCATGCCAAGTTCGACCCGGCGCGGCTGTTTCGCATGGCCCGCTCCAAGGCCTATCTGTTCGGCGGCGTCGAAATACGCTGGTCCTGCGATCCGTCGCTGATCGAAGGCACGGAAACGCCGGAAAAGGCCGTCTTCCACTTCCCAGGCGGTCTGAAAGATTATCTTCAGGCGACGATGGGCAAGGAATTCACCGTCACCCGGGAAATCTTTGCGGGCAAGACCGAGAAGACCGGCGGCCACGGGGCGCTGGAATGGGCCGTCACCTGGTATGGCGGCGACAGCGTCGTGCATTCCTATTGCAACACGATCCCGACGCCGGATGGCGGCACGCATGAAGCCGGGTTTCGCATTGCGCTGACCAAGGGGCTCAAGGCCTATGCGGAGCTGACGCAGAACAAGCGGGCAGCAATCATCACGACGGAAGACGTCATGATTTCGGCGGCGGGCATGCTGTCGGTCTTCATCCGCGAGCCGGAATTCGTCGGCCAGACCAAGGACAAGCTGGCGACCGGCGAAGCGCAGCGCATCGTCGAGAACGCCCTCCGCGACCCGTTCGATCATTTCCTCGCCGACAACCCGCAGGAAGCGGCCAAACTGCTCGAATGGGTGATCGAGCGCGCCGACGAGCGGGTGCGCCGCCGCAAGGAAAAGGAGGTCAGCCGCAAGACCGCCGTGCGCAAGCTTCGCCTGCCCGGCAAGCTTGCCGATTGCTCGCAGAATTCGGCCGAAGGCGCCGAGCTTTTCATCGTCGAAGGGGATTCGGCCGGAGGCTCGGCCAAGCAGGCGCGCAACCGCGCCAACCAGGCGATCCTGCCCCTGCGCGGCAAGATCCTCAACGTCGCCAGCGCCGGCCGCGAAAAACTCGGCGCCAACCAGCAGATCGGCGATCTCGTGCAGGCGCTCGGCTGTGGCACGCGCAGCAAATACCGCGAGGAAGACCTGCGCTACGATCGCGTCATCGTCATGACGGATGCGGACGTTGACGGCGCTCACATCGCATCGCTGCTGATCACCTTCTTCTATCAGGAAATGCCGGAACTGATCCGTGGCGGGCATTTGTATCTGGCTGTGCCGCCGCTTTACCGCATTACCCAAGGGGCAAAGACGCTCTATGCCCGTGATGACGCCCATCGGGTGGAGCTGATGGAAACGGAGTTCAACGGCCGCGGCAAGGTGGAGATCGGCCGTTTCAAGGGTCTTGGCGAAATGATGCCGGCGCAACTCAAGGAAACCACGATGGACCCGGCCAAGCGCACGCTGCTGAAGGTTGCCATCGACGAGATCGATTTCGAAGGCACCCGCGAGGCCGTCGACAATCTGATGGGCACCAAGGCGGACGCCCGCTTCCGCTTCATCCAGGAACGCGCAGTGTTCGCGGAAAACCTGGATATCTAGGCGCCTCTCACAGCTTGATTCAACAGGCTGTTGAATTGAATCCGGTTTCCGCTCCAACTTACGCAGCGGAAACGATTTTTCGATGTTTTGCCTGACGCTGCGTCAGCCAATCATCTTTTCCATGAACAGGCTGAGCGGATCCGGCTGGTAGGCACCGAACGGACCGATGTCGAGATAGCCGGCGGTCCTGTAGAGGCGGATGGCTTCGGGCTGATGGATACCCGTTTCGAGCCGGATGGCCGACAGGCCCGCCTCTCGGCCGTGATCCTCGATGGTCTCCAAAAGCTTGCGGCCGATCCTGAGACCGCGCGCCTTCGGATCGACGAACATGCGCTTGATCTCGGCGCTGCCGTCACCGGCATCCACCAGCGCGCAACAGCCGACGATCTCGCCTTCGTGCCGCGCCACGAAGAAGGCCACTGACGGTTTTTCCAGTGTCGATACATCGACCATATGATTGCTTTCCGCCGGATAAAGCGATTGCGCATAGGCGTCGGATTGTTCAAGCAGATCGAGCACTCCGGCCTGGCGGGGCGGTTCTTTTGCAATGACGACGGTCACTTGGCGGTATTCCTTCACAGATCGATTCACTCAGCTATGGCGATACTATGAGCAGCTTGCACGACGGAACAGACGGCAATTTTCGCACAGCGGCAACCAGCGCTCACCCGTCGAAACGAACAGAAACAATTTGTTTCGAAGATTTTTCCAGCCTGCCTTACTTCCGGAGCAAACAGGACGTTACGTCAGCGAAACACGAATCGAGCCCTCGGCGGCTGATGCCGAAATCGAACTGGAGACATATTCGCGATGGTTCCTGCCCTGATCGTCATGACAATCCTCGGCTGCGACGACAGTGTCAGCCAATGCCACTACGTATCGACCGTGAACGGTACCTGGGAGACAGTTGCGATTTGCGACGCCGAATCGCAGAAGCAACTGCCGAAGTTCTCCAACAGCAACTACCCGGTGATCGTCGCCGTCTGCGAGACATCGGACAAACAGATGGCGAAGGTACAGGATCCCGCCCCCTTGCCCGCAGTTCAGACAGAGCTTGACCAGACCCATGTGGTGACGCCGGATCCGGTTCCGACGCCGCCCTTAGCCGAACAGCAGCAGCCGAGTCTGCCGCGTCGCACACTAGCGCTGGTCACGGGTGCCCTTCCCGATACGTCCAAGCTGCGCGACGCCGTGACCAAACCGGTCCACTATATCGAGGACGGCTATTCCTGGGTGGCGCGAAAGTTCACGAAATAGCGATTACAAAAGTCCGGCGGCGATCAGGCTTTCGGCGCTGGCGCGAATGGCGTCCTCTTCCGATCGCGGCTTCCAGCCGAGAACCCGCCTGGCCTTTTCGTTGGAGACGCGCGCATCGCGGCCCAGCTCGCGGATGATCATCTTGAGACCCGGATCGAAGCGCGCGGCAAGGCCGGCCAGCCAATTGGGCAATACGAATTTCGGCAGCTTGCGTGCATAGTCGGGAAAGTCACGTTTCAGCACGCTTGCAATATCCTTCACCGACAAGGCCTCGCCCCCGGCGATGAAGCGTTCGCCCGCCGCCTCCGGCACGGTCAAGGCAAGGACATGCGCCTCGGCGACATCGCGGACGTCGACGACCGATATGCTGAAATCGGGCATGGCCGGATAGCGACCTTTCAACAGGCTTTGCACGACGCCAACCGAAGTCCCCGAATCCTTGCCGAGAATGGGTCCGAGAATCATGCCGGGATTGATCACCACAAGTTCCAGATCGTTCTCACGGGCAAAATCCCAGGCGGCACGCTCCGCGATGGTCTTGGACTTGTAATAAGGCGTGGCCAGCGGGCCATCGACATCCGTCCAGTCGGATTCGGTAAATGGCGCCCTCCCCGAACCATAGTTGATCGCCGCGATCGACGACGTCAGGACAACGCGGCGGATGCCGGCTTTCTTCACGTTCCGCAGGACACGCAGCGTTCCCTCACAGGCGGGCAGAATGAGCTCGTTTTCGTCTCTGGGCACGCTCGAGGGGAATGGTGATGCCGTGTGGATCACGCCGATCGCCCCGGAAAACGCCGTTTCCCAACCATTGTCGGACAGCAAATCGGCCTCGACGAAGGACAGCTCGCCGGCAGTGGCGCCATCTGCAGAGCGGATCGCCGTCTCGATGGAATTTGCCCGTTTCAGCGAGCGCAACGTGCCGCGAACATCGTAGCCGGCGTGCAGCAATCGCACCGCGACGTGCGCTCCAAGGAACCCGCCAATGCCGGTGACAACGACCAGCCCTTTTCCTGTGTGCATTTCTTGATCTCCTATCGGAACTGTCGTTATGACATTTCTTGTCTATTTCGTCAGGTTGACATTTTTAGTCCAAAGTGTCAATTCAGCGGAATGGACGAAAGGAAACAGCACATCGCCATGGCCGCGGCGGAGGTTTTTACCCGCTACGGCTTCAAGAAGGCATCGATGCAGGACATCGCCGATGCCGCCATGATGTCGCGCGCCGCGCTCTACCTGCACTTCCGAAACAAAGACGATCTTTTTCGGTCGCTGATGCAATGGCATCACGGAGAAGCGTTGAAGGCAGCCGAGGCTGCCCTTGCGTCGGAGAAATCCTTCCTTGTCCGCCTGGAGGCGGCGCTGATGGATTTCACGATGGTCCTGTTCGGTCCGGTGAGGGCGAGCACTTACGGGCAGGAACTGTTCGAGGCCAACATGGCCCTGGCAGCCGATACAATGGCGGCGACCTCCACCCGCCTGCGTTCGCTGATCGAAAACGCCGTGACGGAAGCGGTATCCACGGGTGAAATCTCGCTGTCGGCCACCGGGCTTTCCGCGGCAACCCTGACCGATCTTCTCTACGTCTGCCTGGATGGCATCAAGAAGGCGCCGAATGGATTGGACAAGCTCAACGGGCGGCTCTCCGCGCTGATGCGATTGCTCGGCGCCGCAACCTGCATCTGACGTCAGGCAGCTTCCCTCGCCGCAAGCAGCGCGTAGTCGCGTGCCGTCTGCCGCTGCTCGGCGATGGTCAATTTCTCGATGATATCGGTAAGGCTGCCGGATGTTTTCGAGGCATGCCTCTTGCCCCGCAACTTCGACAGCAGGACAGAGGAAATGGTGGCGGCCGGCCCAGGAGAACCGGACCGGTTTTCCTTGCGCCAGATCATCATCGCCTCGGCAAAGAGTGCGCTCACATCGGGGCCAAGGCCGGCGCTATCGAACAGAGCGCGAATGGCGTGGATCCGCCCATCGGAGAGGATCGAACGCACCCGCTTGCCGGTAACGCCCGACAGATTGACAATAACGGCCGCAAAGAAATCAATCTTGCCCGAACACAGGGCATGCAGCAGGAAGGCGGGGGTCAGACGCCCGGTCGCGCGCAGATGCTCGACCAATGCCGGGATCTGATCTGCTTGTGCGGCTCCCGCCATGTCGACGGCGGCCCTGTCGCAGGCTTCGCGGGTGATGCGCTCGACACGGCGCCCGCCGATCGCTGCCTGCACGAGGCCAAAGCTGGACAAGGCCGCGCCGACTTTCTCGGCCAGTGCGTGGCGGGCGTCCGCCGGCAGGTCCTCGCGCTCGAGCAGGCAGTTGCGGATCGACCAGAGGTGACCAAGCCGGTCACTCAACCGCTTCAGCGTCCGGGAGGAAAATCTGGCCTGCTCGTTTTCAAGCAGGATCAGCACTTCTTCCTCGCCACCGATTTCGGCGATCGCGGCGGCAACCGGCCGGGACAGGGGGTGGCGCGCAGCGATGACGGCGCGCGTTTCCGCCGTTCCCCTGGCGGCGAGATCGACGAGATCCATATCATTCAGCACCGGCGAACGGGAAATCACGGCGTAGGCGGTTTCCGGTTGATCTTCGGCCAGCGACAGGATGATTGAGCGGGGGATGCAGTTGAAATCGGCGACTGCCTCGGCGAGCGCAAGACGCACTTTCGGAGAGGGGTCATCGAGAAGAAAGGTCATCGCCATTTCGGCGGCATGGTGGTCGAGCGTGGTCATCTCCGTCGTCACGTAGGCTCGACCCAACGCCGACGCCGCCCGAACCCGATCCCCTGTTTTCGCGGTTTCGACCCAACGAAGAAATGCTTGAATGATCACCGACGCCTCACTACACACCAACCACCACATCATGATGTCGAGTATGTTAGCGATTAAAGGTTTAAGATTGGTTCACCATGTCCGTTAACCGCTTCGAAATCATGCCTTTACTGCTCTGCGCACCGGCGGAGGCGTTGGTGTCGGCAGACGTCCCGGCTGGCCGTCCCGTGACCGTCATCGTCGATATCCGCGAAGACTGGGCGACCGCGAAGGTGCAGCCGGTCCTCGATAGCCGTGCATCTGACAGCACCAAGGGGCTGACGTTGCTGCGTATCGGCATGCCGGACGATGACAATGGTCAGAAAGCGCTTTCACACCTTGTGGCGCTCAGGCCCGACGGCTTCGTCCTATCGCGCTGTGGCGGGGTGGCCGACATCCAGAAACTCGATGTCATGCTGCGGGTTGCCGAAGCCGAAACCGGGCTGGAGGCCGGATCGATCGCCATTCTTGCCGAGGTCGGAGAATTGCCAGCGTTCTTTCTTTCGCCCCATTCGCTTCTCGGCGTATCGGCGCGGCTGCGAGGCCTGATCTTCGACGGTGCGGCGTTAGGAGGGGTGACGGCAAGTGACGCGAACAACGCGTTGGCCGGAAGGCCCGGCGCACCATCCTTGTTTGCCCGAGCAGCCACGATCCTGAAGGCCGCGCAGGCCGATCTTGCATGTTACGAACTGCTTACCGAAGACCCGCTTTCGCCCGACAAATTGCGAGCGAGGCGAGACATCAGCCGTGCCGACGGTTTTTCCGGCGTGATCGCACGTAGCGCCGCCCAGTTGGCGTCTCTCTCGGCGGGCTGACCTGCGCTACCTCTTTGGCCTGAACATCTCGAAGACGTCGCCCGCATCGCAATAGTCCATATAGCCCATGCGGCCGATCGGCCTCACCTTGGCCATGTCGAAGCGCCCATCTCGAATTGCTTCTTCGCGGATATGGATGCCGACGACCTGCCCGATGACCACGTGACTGTCGGAGGTCGAGCCATCAAGAGCCTTCGGCTGAAACATCTCCGTCACCTTGCATTCGAGCACCGCGTAGGCCTCGGCGACAAACGGCGCCCGGACCAGCTTGCCCTCGAGCGGGGTCAATTCGGCAAGAGCGAATTCGCTCTCTCCATGCGGCGCCGGAGCCGATGTCATGTTCATTGCGTCCTTCAGGTCGTGGCTGACGAAGCTGGCGGTGAATTCGCCGGTTTCCTCGATGTTCCTGACCGAATCCTTGCGGCCGGATGACGAGAACATCACCAGCTTCGGTGTGTCGCTGATCGCGTTGAAGAAAGAATAGGGCGCAAGATTGAGGCTGCCGTCCGCCGCCCGC
Source organism: Pararhizobium sp. LjRoot235 (assembly GCF_964254145.1). Classification (NCBI taxonomy): domain Bacteria; kingdom Pseudomonadati; phylum Pseudomonadota; class Alphaproteobacteria; order Hyphomicrobiales; family Rhizobiaceae; genus Pararhizobium; species Pararhizobium sp. LjRoot235. Next base: position 2,740,148 of record NZ_CAXUSP020000001.1, read on the forward strand.
GAACCGATCCATCCGATCGGCCGCGGCGAGACGATCGCCTTGAAAGGGTCATGGGCAAGGCCGTGGGCGTTCTGCCCGGTCTCGTAGAACATCACGCGTCCTCGCCGACCCAGGTGACGATGTCGGCCAGTGCCGGTCGTGGGCGCTCCGTCGGGGGCACTTGCGGCGTGCCGATATGGATGAAGCCTGCAATTTTTTCGCCGGGCTGCACGCCGAGCAGCGGATAGGCCTTTTCATCGAAGGCATACCACTCCGTCAGCCAGTTGGAAGCATAGCCATGCGCGTTGACGGCCATCAGCAGGTTGAGGCAGACGGCACCGGCGGACATGACCTGCTCCCATTCCGGAACCTTGAAATGCGGCGCCGCCGTGCTGACGACGGCGACGACAACGGGCGCCCGGGTCAGGCGCGTGTTTTCCACCTTGATCATCTCTTCCGAAAGATCCGGCTTGGCGGCAAGCGCCATCTTCGCAAGCTCGCCACTGATTCGCACCCGCTCTTCGCCGCGATAGACGATGAAGCGCCATGGCGCGAGTTTGCCATGATCCGGAACGCGGGATGCGAGCTTCAGCATCTCTTCGATTTCCGCCGTTCCAGGCCCCGGACCGCCCATCTGAAAGGCCGGGATGGAGCGGCGGGTTGCCAGATACTCGCGCAGACTGATTTCGGTTTTCATCGCCGTCCATTTCCATTAGTTTTGCCACCGCACGCCACCATCGCACTCCACGATCAAAGAGGCAGCCACGAAATTGCCATACCGGCGTTTCAAGTGGAGCCACACACTCAGGATGTCAACCACCTCATGCGCATCACCGCCGGTCAGTTCCTTGGAGTTTTCACAGCACTTATTTTTGTTGCAGGTGGCTCCGGATCGCGCGCACAGGATCTGGCCGACCCCTTCAAAAGCTTCCCGGCGATATCCTCCCCGCAGAAGATGCCGAAGCTGAACAGCTTCAATCCCGTGGTCTCGGAGCCCGAGGGTGTCAAGGCCAAGGACATCCGGCTTGAAGCACTGCTGACGGAAAAGGGCAAACCTGTCGAGCAGGGCCTGACCTGGCGTGTCTTCAACCCCATCCCCGGATCGGACGGCAAGCTGCCGCTCTTGGCGACCTCGGAAGGGGGATCGGCGGCATTTCAGCTCATTCCCGGCGAGTATTTCGTCAATGTCGCCTTCGGACGCGCCGCCGCAACCCGCAAGATCAGGATCGCGGAAACAGGCGCGGTTGAAAAGCAGGTTCTCGTTCTCGATGCCGGCGGCGTCATGCTGAACGCGATCTCCGGCAGCGACATGCGCATTCCGCCGGGCGAACTGAGTTTCTCCATTTTCTCCGCGGATGAGAAGGAAGATGGAGAACGCGCGCTCGTTGTCGCCGACGTGAAGCCGGGCACCGTGGTCCGGCTGAATACCGGCACCTACCACGTGGTCTCCAACTACGGTTCGGTGAACGCGGTCATTCGCGCCGATATCCAGATCGAGGCAGGAAAGCTGACCGAGGCGACGATCCAGCACCGGGCCGCGAAGCTGACCCTGAAGCTGGTATCGGAACCGGGCGGCGAAGCGATCGCCGATACGGCCTGGTCGATCCTTACGTCGTCCGGCGACGTTGTCAGCGAAAGCGTCGGCGCCTTTCCGACGCTGGTTCTCGCCGAGGGCGGCTATACCGCGATCGCCCGCAACAAAGAGAAGATTTTCCAGCGGGATTTCACCGTGAAGGCAGGCGTCAACACCGACGTCGAGGTCTTGCTGAATGACAAGGGATCACCGGCGGCGGCGAACGGCGCGGCCGCGCAGGATTGAGCGAGACGCTCAGGAGACCGCTTTGCCGAAGAACTGGCGGCGCGGCGGCGCCATGGAAAAGACGGCATCATAAATCCGCGTCAGGATATCCTTACGATCCGCAATGGCGCTGAGCTCTTCCCAGGCGATCAGCTTGCCAATGCGCGACGTGATCGTCGTGCCGGAGAGCCGGCGAAACTCGCGGATGAGCAGCGAAATGCGCAGCGTCATCGATACCTTGCTGGCAAGGTGAAACAGCCGACCGTTCTGGCCCTCGAAATAGATGGGGATGACGCTCGCCTTGGCAGCCTGAATCAGCTTTGCCGGAAACATTTTCCATGGAAGGTCCTCAGCGCGTCCAAAGCCCTTCCTGGCCGTCGCGACGCCGCCGGCCGGGAAAACGATCAAAGTTACACCTTCCTTCAGAAGACGAACGGCCTCGTGGCGTGTCTGCATGTTGAGCGCCAGCGCTTCCTTGGTTTCCTCAAACGAGATAGGCAGCGAATAAGGCGCCATTTCCGGCACCTTCAGCAGCTCATTGTTGATCAGCACCCGGAACGGACGGCCGAGCTGTTCGGCGAGCGACAGGACGGCGATGCCGTCACCGATGCCGAAGGGATGGTTGGCGACGATCACGACCGGGGTGTCGGGCAGATGGCGCGGCGGCCAATCTCCGTGCACGCGCAGGCGCACATTGATTAGTTCCAGCATCTCGCCGAAAATCCGGTCGCTTCTCCCGACGATGTCATGGCGCCACTGATCGTAGAGCCTGGCATAGCGATTGCGCCCGGCAAGCCCTTCCATGGCGCGTATGAACCAACGCTTCAGCCGTCGATCATTCTCGTTGGCGTAGGACAGCTCCTTGAACTGCACGTTGTTCCTCGTTCCATCAAAGCCGCGTCCGGCGGACGCGGCACAGAGCCTTTTGGATTTTGGTCCGGCTGCGCATATTCCGTAGTGCAGCCTGGACCTCAATCGGATAGCCCGCGAATGCTACAGTTTTCCGACATGCGCCGTGGGGCGCCGGGAAGTTTGCGCCGGCGCGAACCTCCTGCACGTCATCATTCGCCACCGGCTGCAGATCAGGCCGTTGCCTTTTTCCGCTGCTCCGCCTTCCGCTTTACATCCGGCGGCGTTGCCTCCGAAACGAGCGAGGCAATCGCCTCGTCGAGCGCCATCGGCGTCTGCGCCTGCGAACCCAGCCTGCGGATATTGACGGTGCGCTCTTCCGCTTCTCGCATGCCGCAGACGATGATCACCGGCACCTTGGTCACCGAATGCTCGCGGACCTTGTAGTTGATCTTCTCGTTGCGGAAGTCGGTCTCGACGTTCAGCCCGGCATCACGCAGAAGTTCGGCCACCTCGCGGCCGTAGTCGTCGGCCTCGGAGGTGATGGTCGCGACGACCACCTGCAGCGGCGAAATCCACAACGGCATGTGGCCGGCGAAATTCTCGATGAGAATGCCGAGGAAGCGCTCCATCGATCCGCAGATGGCGCGGTGGATCATCACAGGCTGCTGCTTGTCGGAATTCTGGTTGATGTAGAAGGCTCCGAACCGTTCCGGCAGGTTGAAGTCCACCTGCGTCGTGCCGCACTGCCATTCGCGGCCGATGGCGTCCTTCAGGGTATATTCGAACTTCGGACCGTAGAAAGCGCCCTCGCCGGGCAGGATGCCGGTCTTGATGCGGCCTTCCGACTGCGCCTCGATCGTCTTCAAGACCTCCATCATCACGCTTTCGGCGCGATCCCACAGAGTGTCATCGCCGACGCGCTTTTCCGGACGGGTCGAGAGTTTGACCACGATTTCCTTGAAGCCGAAGTCCTCATAGACCGAGAGGATGAGGTCGTTGATGCGCAGGCACTCCGCTGCCATCTGCTCGTCGGTGCAGAAGACATGCGCATCGTCCTGGGTGAAGCCGCGCACGCGCATCAGGCCGTGCAACGCGCCCGAAGGCTCGTAGCGGTGGACGTTGCCGAACTCGGCAAGCCGGATCGGCAGTTCGCGGTAGGACTTCAGGCCGTGCTTGAAGATCTGGATGTGGCCGGGGCAGTTCATCGGCTTCAAGGCGAAGACGCGATCGTCATCGGTATCGTCGCCGGCAACCGTCACCTTGAACATGTTGTCGCGGTACCAGCCCCAGTGGCCGGAGGTTTCCCACAGCGACTTGTCAAGCACCTGCGGCGCGTTGACTTCCTGGTAGGTGCCGGCCAAGCGCCGACGCATGTAGGCAACCAGCGTCTGGAAGATACGCCAGCCCTTGCCGTGCCAGAAGACGACGCCCGGGCCTTCTTCCTGGAAATGAAACAGGTCCATCTCGCGGCCGAGGCGGCGGTGATCGCGCTTCTCGGCTTCCGCCAGAACGTGCAGATACTGGTCCAGTTCTTCCTGCGTGCGCCAGGCGGTGCCGTAGATGCGCGTCAGCATCGGATTGTTACTGTCGCCGCGCCAATAGGCGCCGGCCACCCGCATCAGCTTGAAGGCGTTGCCGATCTGACCGGTGGACGCCATGTGCGGCCCGCGGCAGAGATCGAACCAGTCGCCCTGATAATAGATCTTCAGGTCCTGGTTCTCCGGAATGGCATCGACCAGCTCGACCTTGTACTTCTCGCCCTTCTCGGCAAAGACCTGGCGGGCCTTGTCGCGCGACCAGACTTCCTTGGTGAAGGGCTTGTTGCGCTGGATGATCTCCTTCATGCGCTTTTCGATCTTCGGCAGATCGTCGGGCGTGAAGGGCTCGTCCTTGGCGAAATCGTAATAGAAGCCGTTCTCAATCACCGGACCGATGGTGACCTGCGTTCCCGGCCACAACTCCTGCACGGCCTCGGCCATCACATGGGCGGTATCGTGGCGGATCAGTTCCAGCGCGCGGGCGTCTTCGCGAGTGACGATCTCAAGCCGGCCGGTGACAACCGGGTCGGACAGGTCGCGCAATTCGCCATCCAGCGCGATCGCGATGGCTTTCTTTGCAAGCGACTTGGAGATCGATTCGGCGACGTCGCGGCCCGTCGTGCCAGCAGCGTAGCCGCGGACGGAACCATCGGGAAATGTAAGGGAAACAGCGTCAGACATGATTTCTTCCTTGTCCAGTCCCGCCAACGAATGCGGGTGGTGAAAAGCATGATGCCGAAAAGTGTAGGCGGTTTTCGGACGACATCATGCTCTACTTCTTTGTTTCTAGAGCGGATTCAGATTTTAGGTCGATTCGGCCTAAAATCATCCACTCTAGTGGCCGGAAGCCCGGCAAATTGACGCGCGGGTGATAGAGCGTTTTTGCCACGGAGTAAAGAACAGCCTGCTCAGACGCCGATCATGTCCCGCAGGCCGCTCACGGTATTCCAGTTGCGCAGCGTGCCAACGCCGAGGCGTTTCGCGGTCAGCACCGAAAGCAGCCTTGAAGTGCTTGGCTTTCCGGGGAAATAAATCCAGAGGTCACCGTTGACGATGCGGATTTTCTCGCCGTCGGTGCAACGCCGTTGCAAGCCCGGCAGAACATCCTTGCTCAATGGCGTCCGCATCACGCGCACGACAATGTTTGGTGCGTCCGACGCGCTGGCATCCGAAAACGGATTGCCTGCAGCAAGCGCAATCCAGTCTTCGGCAGCGCGCGCGATGATATCGACATGCTTGCCGAAATCGCGGGCGAAGGCCGTTTCCAACGCCGCTTCCACGTCGGCAACCGTTTCATCGTCGGCGTCGAAGACCAGATTGCCGGTGGCGACGAGCGTGCGCGGAGATCGGAAGCCGGCGCTTTCTACGGTTTCCCGCAAATCCGCCATGACGACGCGGCGCCCTGCGCCGAGAACGATGCTGTGCAGCAAGGCGACATAAGTCGTCATTTTATTGCAGTGCCGGTTTTCGCAACACCCGTCCGCCAGTAACGCCAGGGTGTCCACCAATGCTTGGCCGGGTCGAGCGTCTCCGGCACCGGGTCCAATCCGCTCGTACCACCCGGCCCGCATCGCATGACGCGAAACAGGGTCATCCAGCCGCCCGGCCAGAAACCGTGGCGGGCGATGGCCTCATAGCCATATTCCGAACAGGTGGGGATATGCCGGCAGGAATTGCCGATGAAGCCGGAGAGTGTCAGCTGATAGAGCCGGATGAAGGCCATGCCGAAGAGCCGCCCGGGCGTCTTGCGATACGGCCCCGCATAGTTCCGGCCAGAATAGGGTCGATGGACCGCCTCATGCCCCTGGCATCCCGGCTCGCCGCACATCTCACACCGCAGCTCTGACGAGGCGCGTCGCCTCGATCTGTCCGATGGCATCAACCACCGCATCGAAGGTCAGCATGGTTGAGGCATGGCGGGCCTTGTAGTCCCTCACCGGCTTCAGGAACCGCATGTCCTCGAAGCGGCCGGATGGCCCCTCGCCGTCCGCCTTGAGCATGGCGAGCATGTCCTCCCGCGCCTGGCGGATTTCACCGGTCGTCGCACCAACAACGTGACGCGCCATGATCGATGACGAAGCCTGTCCCAGGGCGCAGGCCTTCACCTCATGGGCGAAGTCGGTGACAACATCACCCTCCATTTTCAAGCCGATGCGTACCCTCGACCCGCAGAGCTTGGAATGCGCGGTCGCCTCGGCGTCGGGGTGCTCGAGCCTGCCGCTTCTTGGGATATTCCCGGCGAACTCGAGAATCCTGCTGTTGTAGATTTCATCCATCATTCGACGCGATCCGGTTGTTTTTGCGCGTTTTCAGGCAATCCGCGCATGATTTTCTATCGTATCCAGGAAAAAAACACAGTGTCTTCGCCTGCGCCCCTTTCACATGTATCCCGGCATATTATATGGTATGTCGTGTGGAGGCGACAGGTTCGCAAGAGCGAACGGTCGCCTGTTGTTTGGGAAACCGTGCCGGATGATCCAGAGCCTTAACCTCTGCCAATCTGAAAGCCCCGGAGCCCGCCGACGGAAACCAGGCCTGAAAGCGTCAGGTAAATGGCCAGTGGCGAGTTGTCCGAAAAGATAAACGTCAAGTAACCCGTGTTACAACAAGGGGCCATTATGGACGCAATAGTCAAGAATTTTCCTGCCCTGCCCGCCACGGATGGCAGGCCGAGCCAGAAAGAGGCTGAGGACGCCGTGCGCGTTCTCCTGCGCTGGGCCGGTGACGATCCGGAACGCGAAGGGCTCATCGATACACCCGCGCGCGTCGCCAAGGCCTACAAGGAACTGTTCTCGGGCTACGAACTCGCCGCCGAGGACGTCCTTGGCCGCACCTTCGAGGAAGTTGGCGGCTATGACGATGTCGTGCTCGTCAAGGACATTCCGTTCTTCTCGCATTGCGAACACCACATGGTGCCGATCATCGGCAAGGCGCATATCGCCTATCTGCCTGATGGAAAGGTGCTTGGCCTGTCGAAGATCGCCCGTGTCGTCGATATCTATGGCCGCCGACTGCAGACGCAGGAGACCATGACGGCCCAGATCGCCAAGGCGATCGACGATACCCTGCAGCCGCGCGGCGTGGCCGTGATGATCGAAGCCGAGCATATGTGCATGGCGATGCGCGGCGTTCAAAAGCAGGGCTCGACAACGCTGACCACCACCTTTACCGGTGTCTTCAAGACCGAGCCCGCCGAACAGGCCCGCTTCATGACCTTGCTCAGGGGCTTCAAGTAAGCTCCTTCAAACGGAGCTTTCCCCATGACCGTTGAATTTGCCCCACCGCCCGCCGACAAGGCGGAACTGGAATCAGGTTCCGCCTTCACGCCCCGTTTCGACAGCAACGGACTGATCACAGCCGTTGTTACAGACGCCGGCGACGGCACGCTTCTGATGGTCGCACATATGAACGCCGAAGCGCTCTCGCTCACCATCGAGACCGGCATTGCTCACTACTTTAGCCGTTCGCGCAAAAGCCTCTGGAAGAAGGGCGAAACCTCCGGTAACCTGCAGAATGTAGTGGAACTGCGTACCGATTGCGACCAGGATGCATTGTGGCTGAAGGTTCGCGTTGCCGGTCATGATGCGACCTGCCACACCGGCCGCCGCTCCTGCTTCTACCGTGTCATTGATACCAAGGACGGTGTCACGGCACTTAACATTGTTGATACCGAAATTCATTTCCATCCAGACGACGTCTACGGCAAAAATTAAGCATCTGACGCTTTTTGGATCAGTTTCCGTCAGGATTCACGATTTCGCAACCAGGGTGGGAGCGTAATCTCAACTTCGGACGCGTTCCGCCGGAATCACCGGCAGAGAAGAGTCTGATGTAGATTGTGTCTTACCGCATGCGCTTGCAACGCAGCAACGCGAGACGTGACGGCCTGTAACAATTCGTTCTGCGGCATGGAGGTGCCGGATGTTGAACTGGACATTTAATCGCAGCGGGATCACAGCAGACGCGTCGGCGCCCGGCGGTCCCTCCCACGCTCTGACCTCACCTCCTCCCGAACAGATCAAACCGCCAAAGTCCAAGATCGCCCTCGCCCTCGGCGGCGGCGCGGCGCGCGGCTGGGCCCATATCGGCGTCCTCAAGGCGCTGGATGAAGAAGGCATCGAAGTCGGCATGATCGCCGGCACGTCGATCGGCGCGCTCGTCGGCGGCTGCTATCTTGCCGGAAAGCTCGATGAACTCGAAACGTTCGCCCGTTCACTGACCATGCGGCGCATCGCCGGCCTGCTCGATTTCGCCATCGGCGGCGGCGGCCTGTTCGGGGGCTTGCGCCTGACAAAGCGCATGCAGGAACATCTGCAGGATATATCCATCGAAAACCTGGATCGGCCATTTGTCGCTGTCGCGACCGAGGTCAACTCCGGCCATGAAGTCTGGATCGGCGAAGGATCTCTGATCACCGCAATCCGCGCCTCCTATGCGTTGCCCGGCATCTTCGAGCCGATCAAGTCCAACAACCGCACACTGATGGATGGCGCGCTCGTCAATCCGGTGCCGGTATCGGTCTGCCGCGCCTATGAGCAGCAACTCGTCGTTGCCGTGAACCTTAATTACGATCTTTATGGCCGCTCCGCGGTGATCAAGCATCGCGCCGACAATCAGGCGATCGACAACCAGCCGGCGCCCCGCCCGACGACGCGCCTTGGCATGACGGGTGTCATGGTTCAGGCCTTCAACATCATTCAGGACCGCATCTCACGCGCACGCCTTGCCGGTGACCCGCCGGATCTGGCGCTGCACCCCAAGCTGAACGACATCGGATTGTCGGAATTCCACCGCGCCGGCGAAGCGATCGATCGCGGCTATCACGAAACCAAATCCAGGCTCAGCGAGCTGCAGCGGCTGCAGGACGTGATGGTGCGCGGGTAACGGCGGCCGCACGCTGCGGGCGAAGCCTGACACCTCGCCGCGCCGTTCGCGAAAAGCCTTATAGATGAACAGTCTTGGCGTCCTGCCCGGCGATATAGGCCTTGATGTGCTCGGCCTCGTTCTCGATCGCACGGACATGATGTCTCACCGCGTCGCCAATCGAGACGATTCCGACCAAGCGCCCGTTCTTTTCCACCGGAAGATGGCGCGCGCGCATGTTGTTCATGATTTCCATGATGTCGTGGATGCTCATTTCTTCCGTGCAACGATGGACCTTGGACCACATCACGGCGGAAACCGGTTTATCCAGGCATGCCGCGCCGTACTTATCCATGGCGGCGACCACGTCGCGCTCCGTCAAAATGCCTGCGATCTTGTCACCGGGCTTGACGACAACGATGGCACCGATGCGGTGTTCATGGAGCAACCGGACAGCTGCTCGCACCAGCGAGTGCGGATCGACGGTGAATACCTGACGGCCTTTTTCATTGAGAATTGCAGTGACTGACATTCACGACCTCCCGTTTCAGCGACTCGTCTGACCGGGATATTGGCGAACCGCAAACGCGCATATCGCGCCTTCCCGGTTGGGACCAATCCGCAAGACAGATGTCATTCCTGTCGCGTGTTTTTTCCCATCCTGCAGCCAATCGATCTCCTCTTGATCCGCTGCCCTCGGACAGGAATGGTGCGCTACAGCTTTTGGAAAATCAAGAGTTGTCGGCGAGATCGCCGATCTTTCCAAGGTCAATTCCGGGGATCGAAAAGGCCAAACAGAAAGAAGCCGAACAGGAAACCGCCGATATGCGCTTCCCAGGCAATGCTTGCCGCGCCGCCAAAAGCAAAGACGCCAAGGCCGATCAGGAAATTCGTCAGAAACCATATGCCGGCGAAGAACACGACGGAACGGTTCGACAGTGCTTCGCTCACTGAGAGACGGCGGTTCAGATGGGCAAACTGCCGGCTGATGCGGCCGCTGGGAGAAAAGACGAAGCGAGCGGCAGCCCCCATCAGGCCGGCAACGACGCCCGAGGCGCCGACGACAACGGCGATGTCGCCCCAGTGGAATGCGATATGCAACCCGACCGCGGCCGCGGCCGACAGGCACCAGAAGACTGCGAGGCGCGCCATACCGATCCGGCGAATGACAGGCGCACCAAAGGCCACCATCCAGAAGCCGTTGAAAACCAGATGTTCCCAGGAGCCGTGCAGGAACGAATAGGTGATCGGGCTCCAGAGCCAGGCGAGGCTCTGCTCGGCCAGCGGATGGTCGTAGCGCGCAGGCAAAAAGGCAACATTGAAGACCAGTTCGTTGTCAATTGACTGTGGCAGCAGATAGGTGCGCACGGCGTGGATCGCCACGAGCACCGCCAGGATGCCGACCAGGCCCGAAGGCAGATTGAACGCCGGTTCGCGCACGCGCACCGGCTTTTCCGTTTCGGCATCCTCTGCCGGCGTCACGCCGTCCGGTTCGCCCGTCATGCTGCTCACAATTCCTTCTGCGGTTCCAACCGCTGCCGCACGTTGATGTCCTCGCTTTATACGATAAACGCGCGCACCAAAAGCGGGCGAAAGCGCGGCATCCGTTGGCGAAGATTTCGCACGACATTCATGTCCCTGCTTTTCTAGAAAGCATCCGGCGTTGTCGACGAAAAAAAGCCGTCCAGTCAAAAACCGAACGGCCGGTGAGCTCCCAAAACCCGAGCCCAAAGTTTGTGTGCCGAAGGCAACCCTTCGTGAAGTGATGTCCCAGGATGCCACCGATACCGCCCGCTTTCAATCTAAACCAAAAATTAACCTTAATATCCGTGTGGCACGGAATTCGCACCGTCGTTACTGCGGGGCCAGTTCTCCGCCGCCAAATGTGTCAAAGCGGCACACAGTGTTTCGAACGGACCACGAGAATGCGCAGCAAAACCGCAATCGAGATCTACGCCTACTGGGACGAGTTGCGAGGACATCGCGACGTGCCGGCCCGCGGCCAGATCGAGCCTGCCCACATCCGGCATATTCTGCCGGACCTCTTCATCCTGGAAAAAACACCACGGGGCGAAATCCGCTTCCGATTGGCCGGCACGCGCATCTGTGCATTGTTTGCCCGCGAACTGCGCGGCTCGAGGTTCGACGCGCTGTGGCTTGGCGAACAGACGGCCCGGCTTGATCGGATCGCCGGCGATGTCATGACACAAAAGGCGCCCGTCGTCCTGACGGCGGCGGCCATCGCCGGCGCGGCCGATCATCTGCCGACCGAACTTGTCCTTTTGCCGCTGAAATCACCCGATGGCAGCGTCGACCGCCTCATCGGTGCGCTCGTTCCGCTGGCGCGGCCCCATTGGCTGGGCGCCACCCCCGTCAACTTCCTAGATCTTGGCGAAATTCGCGTCCTCGATATCGAAAAGACCAGCCTGTTTTTGCAGAACCGCCCCGCAATCTCCCTGCCCGCAAATCCGCACCCGGTTTCCGACCACGGTATAGCCGGCGCGATCCGCCGCGTTCTCCATCTGCGCGTCTTCGAGGGTGGTCGGCGCGACTAAAGCGCATCGCACCGCGGAAGCGCAAAAAAACCTTCTGTTAACCGGAACAAGGTAAAGCTGTGATCCAGATGGACATCGCATAAGTGTGGTCATGTATTCGTTTCAGCAAACGCAGACTGCCGGCCCCAAGCAGCACAACGAGAGCGCATTTCAACGCGTTTCGGTGAACCTGACCGGCCGGCTCATGCTTGCGAATCATGACGAATTCGAATGCACAGCGATCGACATGTCGCCGGGTGATGTTCTTTTCACCTGCGACGCGCGGCCGCGCACCGGCGAGCGCATCATCGCCTATGTCGACCATGTCGGCCGCCTGGAAGGCACTGTTTCGCGCCTTGCCGAAAACGCCTTCGTCATCCAGATCAACGCGACCGACCGAAAGCGCGAAAAACTTGCGGCACAGCTGACCTGGATTGCCAACAAGCACGAGCTTGGCCTGCCGGAAGACCGGCGGCATGATCGTCTTGCGCCACGCAAGACCCGCACCGAAATCACGCTCGACGACGGCAGCAAATATGTCTGCCGCATCATCGACCTGTCGCTGTCCGGCGCCGCCGTCGATATCGAAACCCGCCTGCCGCTTGGAACAGCCGTCCTGCTCGGCAGCATGAAGGGCCGCGTCGTCCGCCATTTCCAGGAGGGCATGGCTATCGAATTCCTCGGCATCCAATCGCGCGACGCTTTGAGAGAGTTTCTCTAGGCACGCCTCAACGCGCCGCGTCCACCCCTCGGGTCCGATCCAATCACGCACATTCCGGCGCCACCGCCACGCCGACCGGCAAGTCACACGCGGCGCGCAGAGGCGCGCCGCGACATGCCCCAATCTGGCACATACACCAGGCGGTAAAGGTCCCGATTATTCAAATTTCGTCATTCGGTCCGCAGACTTTCGTGCCAGAATAGAAAATAATTTTGCCTTTTCACCATTATTTCCGGTCGAAATCAGCAAACATCCTGGTAAACAAAGTCTATCCGGAACACGCCCCCGCCGCCCGGAGCCGCGCCAGCCTTAGGGATCACATGGCCGGGCTCCCGGTCGCCGCAGATGCCGCTTGAAGAAAACATCGATTTTTCCGCGATTTAGGTAGTTTCCCATCGATTAATCGCGCCTGAGCACGCGGAAAATGCATAAAAATTTACACATAATTGAATCAAATGAATATCAAACTTTAGTCAAGTTAAATTCGAATTTTGTACTTATTTCAATTTGTTTTGTACTTTATTTTACTTCCAATTTTCGCGAGCGATAAAAAACTCGGTGTCATTGTCTAGCCACAACGGGGAGACAAGAATGACAACGAAAACGTTCCTGAAGGCAGGCCTCATCGGCGCACTCTTCTCTGCAGTCGCAGCCCATTCGGCGCTCGCTTTTCCAGCCAACATGACGACCGATGGCCCGACCAATCCGCCGGTCGGGCACTACGAATTCTGCCGCAGCCTGCCTCAGGAGTGTGGGTCCAATCCGGGTAGCGCGGCGCCAGGCGTGCTGACCCGCGAAGGCTGGAAGAAGATCCTTGAGGTCAACTACGAGATCAACCAGGCGGTGACGCCGATGACGGACAAGGAGATCTACGGCGTCGAAGAGCACTGGGCCTATCCCGACAAGGTCGGTGACTGCGAAGACTATGTGCTTTTGAAGCGCAAGCGGCTGATTGAGACCGGCTTTTCGCCTGCCGACCTTCTGATCACCGTTGTCTTGCAACCGAACGGCGACGGCCATGCGGTGCTGACCGTGCGGACCGATCGCGGCGACTTCGTTCTCGACAACATGCGCAACAAGGTGCTTTTGTGGTCGGAGACCGAATACACCTACCTCAAGCGGCAATCGGAACAGAATTCCGGCCGGTGGGTAAAGCTTCAGGATGGCCGCACGGTGGCCGTCGGCAGCGTAAGCCAGTAGCCCCACAGATAACAGAGATTCGCGGATCGGCTCAGGATACCGGGACCGCGTTTGAAAAGGGCTTCGGTCAGTCCCCAATCCCCGTCCCAGACCAGGCCCTTTTGGCCGGTTCCGCTGTCCCCGGAACCGGCCGTTTCTTGCACGCCGCAATCGCAGCAGAAATCAGGGGGCTGGCAGACCTGCAAAATGGACGCATTGCGCAACCAATAGCCCGTAGCAGCAAGCCCATGCGCAGGCGATCGCGACCCCAACGACACCGTCGCTGATCCGTGCACCTCTCGACAAGAGCATCCGCCACAGCGCCATCACGAACAGGGCCGGTCCAGCAAACAGTGCCAGGAATATGGCGAACGGCCGGAAATTGTCCCTCACCATATGATGCGAGGATGGCCAGTGCGGCGGCCCGCAACGTAGCTGACATCCAGAACAATGAAAGAGACGCCAAATCCGGCAGCTAGCAGAACGAGGATCATCGCAAAAATTCATTGAAAATTAACCATGTTGCAGCAGCGTTGAGATCACCCTGCCAATCAGCAAGTTCCGTGCCGCCGAGGCTGGTTCGTTTCGGGACGTATGCGGCTGGAATTGATACCGCCCGTTAACGAGAGCAAGGTTGCGATCCGCCGATGACAGCCAATCCTGCAGCCACCGATGAGGATCACGGACCGCTGATCTCCGCGCGTTTTGTCTATGGATTAACGGCCGTCGTCGCCAGCCTGGCCCTGTTGACCGCGGGCATTGGCATTGCCGGGCGCTGGTATGGCGAAAACCTGGCGTTGGCGGGACATACGACGAGTACCGAGAACAACGATATTTTCATCGGCTTGGATCACCTCCGTCTGCCGTCCAACGTCATCCGCTTCGAAGAGCAACGCATGACCGGCGTGGCCGAGCGGGCCGACCTCTACCTCACCTGGCCCGGCATGCAGGGCTACACAGACAAGACCCGCACGCTCTTCAACGACGTCAATCACCCCGGAAAGCTGATCTTTCTTCAAATTTCCCAGAGCACGATGTCGCGCGACATGTCGGGGCGGTTGGAGCCGATCTACCAGCATCTTTTTGACGGTACCGCCCTGCCCGGCCCGGCCGGACTGCAACGCCACTTGATGAAGGAGAATTCCGGTTATGGCCAGGAAGTCTTCTTCACGGCGGACCGCGATGGAGATATCACGTATACCGTGCGCTGCATCCTGCCTGCAACGCCCGCGATGTCCAGCAGCGCCGATTGTCAGCGCGATATCCATGCGGGTCGCGATCTTGTTGTGCTTTACCGCTTTTCGAGCCAATTGCTGCCACAATGGCAAGCCATCGACACGGCCGTCCTCAACTACGTCAATAGCAAGCTCGTCCCATGACACTCCCTATCCACCTCGTCATTTTTCTCGGCCAGACCTGCGGCTGATTTTGTACTGAAATGCAATTCAATCGGCGGAATACGGAAACCAATCATTCATCATAAACCGATTGGTAACGCTATCCCGATAGAGTTTTAAGAACGGTCGTTTCTGGAGGCCACGCCCGGACGCCATCTGTGAAAAAGAATGAAGAGTACTGTAGTGTCCAAATCCATATTCAACGGTTCCGTTCAACGCACCATCGCCCCTTTCTTCCAGAAGGCTTGCCGGGTGCTACTGGTTTCGTTGGCTGCTTCGCTGACGACCATTTCCACGGCCGCTGCAGCGCAGTATGCCGGCATCGTCGTTGATGCCAAGACCGGAAAGGTGCTGTATAGCGAGGATGCCGACAGCCTGCGCTACCCCGCATCGCTGACCAAGATGATGACGCTCTATCTGACCTTCGAGGCGCTCGAAGCCGGCAAGATCAGCAAGAGCACACCGGTACCGTTTTCGAAGCGGGCATCGGCGGAGCCGCCGTCCAAGCTTGGCGTACGCGCCGGCCAGTCGATCACGGTGGAACAGGCAATCCTCGCCCTGGTCACCCGTTCGGCGAATGATGCGTCAACCGCCCTTGGCGAGCTGCTCGGCGGCTCGGAGGAGCGTTTCGGCCGGATCATGACAAACAAGGCCCGCGCGCTCGGCATGACCCGCACTACCTATCGCAATGCCAACGGCCTGCCGAACACCGCGCAGATGACGACGGCGCGCGATCAGGCGCGGCTCGGCATCGCGCTTCGCCAGCATTTCCCGCAGTATTATCCCTACTTCTCAACGCGCAGCTTCCGTTTCGGCAAGCAGACGATCGGCAACCACAACCGCCTGCTCGGCAATGTCCGCGGCGTCGACGGTATCAAGACCGGCTATACCCGCGCTGCTGGCTTCAATCTTGTGACATCGGCACAGGCCGATGGCCGCAGCATCGTCGGCGTTGTGCTCGGCGGCAGGTCCGGCGGCGCTCGCGACACGCAGATGCGCGCCCTCGTCGCCAAATACCTGCCCGCGGCCTCGCGCCGCGGTGGCGGTGATCTGATTGCGGAAACTGCCGACGCGCCAACCATGCAGGCGCAAGCCGCCGAACAACCGGCCGAAGCGGCTGTTGCTGCGACCGGCGGCAGCTTCAATCTGCCGAACAGTGGCCCTGTTCCGGATTTCCGCTACAGCGGCGAAACCACCCAGAGCATCGAAGTCGCCTATGCCGAACCGGCAAAGGTCAGCGCCAACCCCGTGCTGAACGAGAGCATCGCGCCGAACACACTGGAAGCCCAGAGCCGCAAGATCGCCAAGGCTGCACCGGTCCCGGCCGCCGCTGTCGACAACCAGATCACCAATTCCGTTGTCAAGCCTGCAGTCGAAACGCCGGTCTCCGCCACCGAATCGACGCCTGCCGGCTGGGTCATTCAGATCGGCGCCACGCCGGACAAGGATCAGGCAATGACGCTGCTTGGAAAAGCCAAGGACAAGGGCGGCAAGGCGCTGCGCGGCGCAACGCCCTTTACCGTGGCCTTTGCCAGCGGTGACGGCCATCTCTATCGGGCACGCTTCGGCGGCTTCGCCAATCAGGACAAGGCCGTCAACGCCTGCAAGACGCTGAAGCGCAAGGGTTTTTCTTGCTGGGCCAGCCTGCAATAGCATCTATGCAAGTTTCGATTGCGGGCGCGTGTTAGCCGGCAATCCTCCTCGGATTTGGTTTTGCGTAACGAGGTCAGTTATGGGAATGAACGAGAATGGTCCGGGCTTGACGCCCGCTCCGGACAAGAAACGCAAGGCGCCGCGCTACGGCCTGCATCCCTTGCACGAAGCGGCCATGCGCATCGCCGAACTCGGCAGCCGCCCGAAGTCGAAGACGAAGGATCTGGTAACGCTGCTTCTGACGCATGGCGCGCGGGCCTGGCGCTCGACCCAGCCGAACGCCCATATCCATGTGCATGTCACCTCGCCCTCGGGGCGCTTTCCAATCCGGATCAAAATCCGGTAAAGGAGTTGACATCCAGAACGATGAAAGCCCGGCATCACCGGGCTTTCATCGTTCGTCAAAGAAGACCAAGCTTTGCGAGTTCCCGGCGCAATTCGAGCGGCATCTCGGTCGCACCGCCTCCGAGAGCTGTCAGATCGCGCGGCGTATCCTTGTCCTCCAGATAACGCCAGCCCTGAAAGGCACGGCGCGGCTGGTAGGCGGTTTCGATCACTTCGGGGCCGAGAATGAGATTACAGCGGCCGATGCCGTCGGCATCCGTAAACGTTTCGATAGCGATCAGCCGCTGGCGTGCCTGCACCTGCCCCTTGATCACCCAATAAAGCGATCCGCCGTCCAACAGTTCCTCGACGCGTTTCGGGACCATGCGCGTCGTGTGCGAGGAATGTGGCTCGAGGCCGGCGGCAATCGCCGTCAGCGCCCGCCGCGAAACCCATTCGCGTAGGTCTCCGATCGAATCCGCGCCAACGCAGAGCTTGATGAGATGCAAAGCCATGGCCGGAGTTGAACACCCAGTCGCCCATCGCGGTCAAGCTTGTTCTTGACCGCTCCACAAACGAGACTGCTTCAGCACTCGACGACATTGACGGCGAGGCCGCCCGTCGAGGTTTCCTTGTATTTGTCGTGCATATCGACCCCGGTCTGGCGCATCGTCTCGATGCAGGCATCCAGCGGCACGAAATGCTGTCCGTCGCCCTTGATCGCCAGCGATGCGGCCGTGACAGCCTTAACCGCGCCGAGCGCGTTGCGCTCGATGCACGGCACCTGCACCAGACCGGCAATCGGATCGCAGGTCATGCCGAGATGGTGTTCGAGCGCGATCTCCGCGGCATTTTCGATCTGCTCGGGCGTGCCGCCCATCACGGCGGCAAGACCCGCCGCCGCCATGGCCGAGGCCGAGCCGACCTCGCCCTGACAGCCGACCTCGGCACCGGAGATCGAGGCGTTGAACTTGATGATGCCACCGATTGCGGCGGCTGTCAGAAGGTAATCGCGAATGCCATGATGATCCGCATCGTCATGGAAATGCAGGTAGTAACGGATGGTTGCCGGGACCACACCCGCAGCGCCATTGGTTGGCGAGGTCACCACCCTGCCGCCTGCGGCGTTCTCCTCGTTGACCGCCATCGCATAGACGCTCAGCCAGTCGTTGGCGAGCAGCGGATTGACCTTGTTGGAGCGCCATTCGTCCTGCAGCTTGTCATGGATCATGGCGGCGCGACGGCGCAC
Source organism: Pararhizobium sp. LjRoot235 (assembly GCF_964254145.1). Classification (NCBI taxonomy): domain Bacteria; kingdom Pseudomonadati; phylum Pseudomonadota; class Alphaproteobacteria; order Hyphomicrobiales; family Rhizobiaceae; genus Pararhizobium; species Pararhizobium sp. LjRoot235. The sequence continues at coordinate 2,758,235 of NZ_CAXUSP020000001.1, forward strand.
CTTCAGCCCGCCGGGCAGGATCCCGCCACCGGTCAGGCCGCGGTCGATGCAACTTTTCATCGCCGCCCAGATGCGGTCGAGGCCCTCGTCGAGTTCTTCCCGCGACATCGAACATTCTTCGTTCGCCCGCTTCATCTGGGCGATCGACAGGCCGGAGCGTGCCGCCATCTCCAGCATTTGCTTGGCCGTTGCGAAGGGATAGGGAACCTTGACGCCGCCCGGCTTGGTCTTGCTCGCCTTCATCGCCTCGAGCTCGGTATCGGTGACGACGAAACCGCCGCCGATGGAATAATAGACACGCTTCAACAAGAGCCGCCCGTCCTTGTCGAAGGCAGAGAAGGACATACCGTTGGCGTGGCCCGGCAAGGGCACCTTCTTGTCGAAGACCAGGTCGGTCTTCGGCTGGAATTCATAGGCCGGATGTCCGGGCGGCGTGATGCGGCCGGTGCGTTCCACCGTTTCGATGATCTCATCCATGCGATCGGGATCGACCTGATCGGGGCGCTCGCCCATCAGGCCGAGGATCACCGCCCTGCCCGTGCCATGGCCGACGCCGGTAAAGGCGAGAGAACCATGCAGGCTCGACTTGATCGAGGCAACGGCGGCATTGGCCGGCCGCGGCCAGTCGCTCGACAGGATCAGGTCGAGAAAGCGGTTCGCCGCCGACATCGGGCCCATGGTGTGCGAGCTTGAAGGACCGATACCGATCTTGAAGACGTCAAAAACCGAAAGAAACATTCGAACTCCGCCCTGGGCACTGGTCGGCCGGAAAGATCGCCGGCCACAATCATATCCATGAAACTAGGCCATCCTGCGCCTGGCCTCCGGCGATCGACCGACATCCGCTCCTGTGCGTGCGACACGCTTTGTCGCGCCAGTACCGACGTGGCGATTCTTTCCCCATAAGTCGCCATGGGCGGCATAGGATTTCAAGGGGCGCCACAAACTTTCGTGATGCCTTGCAATTTCGGCAAACCATGCCAAAAACGCAGGCATGACACTTACGGATTATATCGCATTGGCGGTTTTTGCGCTGCTGTGGACTGGGTACAACTGGGCCACGGACGGCAAGGTGCATCTCAAGCGGATCAGCCTGACGCGGCTGATGATGGAAAACCGCCGCCGGTGGATCCTCAATTCGCTCAATCGCGACCTGAAGATGATCGATACCCAGATCGTCGCCGGGCTACAGGCAGGCACGGCCTTCTTCGCGTCCACGACGATCTTCGCGCTCGGCGGCTGTTTTGCCTTGCTCGGCGCCACGGACGAGGTCCAGAGGATCATGAACGACCTGCCCTACGTCTTCCGTGGCGGGCGCAGTGCCTTTGAGCTGAAGGTCGGCGGCCTTGCCTGCCTGTTCGCCTATGCCTTCTTCAAGTTCGCCTGGTCCTATCGCCTGTTCAATTACTGCTCCATCCTGATCGGCGGCATTCCGATGATGTCGGACATGCATGAGGACCGCGCCGGGGCCGAACGCGCAGCCGGGCGGGCGGTCAGGATGAACATCCTTGCCGCCAAGCATTTCAATGCCGGCCTGCGCAGCATCTTCCTGTCGATCGGCTATCTCGGCTGGTTTGTCAGCCCCTATGTCTTCATCGCCCTGACCGTCTTCGTCATCTTCGTCCTGACGCGGCGGCAATTCTATTCGGAAGCGCGCCAAGCGCTGCTTGACGACACAAACCGCTGAAATCCGCAAAATAGCGCCGCGAAGCATTGCGCCTCGCGCAAGCTCGCGCATGTATGTTCCGATGATTGGAAAAGATAGAGCCATGTCGATTACCAACGCAGTTTCCGCAAGCGACACCGGGGCGGCGCCACCGGCAACAACCGAAAAAGGGGGCCGGATCTGGGCGATCGATGCCCTGCGCGGTGTCGCCCTGATCGCCATGGCGACCTATCATTTCTCCTGGGACCTGGAACTCTTCGGCTATCTTGAACCGGGCACCGTCGGGACCGGTGCATTCAAGATGTATGCCCGGCTGATCGCCGGCAGTTTCCTGTTTCTGGCCGGCGTTAGCCTCGTGCTCGGGCACTACCCCGCCGTCCGCGCCCGCTCCTTCGCCATCCGCTTTGCCAAAATAGCCGCCGCCGCCCTCGCCATCACCGGCGTCACCTGGTTTACCTTTCCCGACAGCTTCATCTTCTTCGGCATCCTGCATTCGATCGCCGCGGCGAGCCTGATCGGCCTGATTTTCCTGCGACTGCCCGCCCTCCTGACGCTGGCAGCGGCGGCCGCTGCCTTCGCGGCGCCCCTCTACTTGCGCTCGGAGGTCTTCGACACGCCGGCGCTCTTATGGGTTGGCCTGTCGGAAACGTTGCCTCGCTCGAACGACTACGTGCCGCTGCTTCCGTGGCTTGCTCCGTTCCTTGCGGGCATTGCGGTGGCGCGCCTCGCGTCGCGCTTTGGATGGTTCAACAAATTGCGCACCGACGGCAGCGCGCGGTGGAAAGCGCTGCTGACCACGGCCGGCCGCCACAGTCTCATCATCTACCTTCTGCATCAGCCGCTGCTGTTGGCACTCGTCTATCTCTTCTCTTTTGGTTTTCCCGCGGCCAAGCCGGACCCGGTCGAGGCCTTCCGCGCCAATTGCGAGGTGACCTGCAGCAAACAGGAAACCGCCGCGCTCTGCGCGAAGTTCTGTGGCTGTACGATAGACAAGCTGATGGAAGAAAATCTGTTCGAGCCGCTGAACACCGGCAAAATCGACATCAACACCGACGAGCGCATTGCGCGCATCGCCGGTCAATGCACCGTGGACGCACAAGCGAAGGAATAGACATGAACGCCTATCGCGCCAAGCCGCTGAGATACCCCTGGCCACCCGTTCTCTATGCGGCTGCCATGCTGGCCGCCGTCAGCTTGGGGCGTTTGGCGCCGATTTCCGTCGCTCAAAGCCAAGGCTTGATACCGTGGCTTGCCGGTGGCGCCCTTATCGTCGTCGCAGTGTCGCTGGATATCTGGGCGATGAAGACGCTGATCGAGCGGCAAACCGCCGTTCTGCCGCACCGGTGTTCGTCGCATCTCGTGACCTGCGGGCCGTTCCGCTACACCCGCAATCCGACTTATCTCGGCTACACGATCATGATGGTGGGCTTCGGCCTGATCATGCTCAATCCATGGTTCTTCATTCTGGCCAGCGCTTCCGTCGCCCTGACGACCGCTTTCGCGATCCGCAATGAAGAACTGCATCTTTTGTCGCGCTTCGGGTTCGAATTCGAGCGCTATTGCCGCGCCACCAGCCGGTGGATTTGACACGGCATCAGGAGACTGAGCCGCTCAGGTGCCAACGCCGATCTCAGCGAGCCGCGTCAGACAGGCTTCCTCGACATTGCCCAGTTCTTCGAGTGTCTCCTCGATGTCCTTGCGCTTCTGCAGCAATTCTTCGCGCTTTTCCTCGACGCGCTTCATCAAAAGGCGCAACTGCCCCGCCTCGCCGGGCGGGTCCTTGTAGACCTGGATGATTTCGCGAATCTCGGCGATCGTGAAGCCGATACGGCGGCCACGCAGGATTTCCATGATCAGCCGGCGATCGGCCGAGCGGAACAGCCGAGTGCGGCCGCGACGCTCGGGATGGATGAGCCCCTCATCCTCGTAGAAACGCAGCGTGCGGGTCGAAATCCCGAATTCCCGTGTCAGTTCCGTAATGGTATAGTATTTGTTCACGCCTGCCTCGCTGGGGAACCGCAGCTTGAAGACCTGACGCGAAACGCCCGTACTGCAGATGCGGTTTAAGTGTCGCGTCGGTCAACCCGCCTGGAACGAGGCCGTCGCATATCGCTGTCCAATCTGATTGACTTTGACGTAAAAGTCAAATTTTTGACGTAACCATCAGCTGACCTGGAACCACCAGGCTGCCAGCCCCAGAAAGGCGAAAAATCCGGTCACATCCGTCACGGTGGTAACGAAAACCGCCGAAGAGACGGCGGGGTCGGCCCCGAAACGGTCGAGCAGCAGCGGGATCATGATCCCGGCCAGAGCGGCGGCGATCATGTTGATCAGCATGGCAGCGGCGATGATGCCGCCGATATTATAGTCCTGGAACCAGGTACCGGCGACGATGCCGATCAGCACGCCAAACAGCATCCCGTTCAAAAGGCCGACGCCGGCCTCGCGCCGAACGATGCGCCAGGCATTGTGGATGTCAAGGTCGCGGGTGGCAAGCGCGCGCACCGTCACCGTCATCGTCTGCGAGCCGGCATTGCCGCCCATGCCGGCAACGATCGGCATCAGCACGGCAAGCGCGACGATTTGCTGGATCGTCGCTTCGAAGAGCCCGATGACCGACGCAGCCAGAAACGCCGTCAGCAGATTGACCATGAGCCACGGCACGCGTGAACGCGACGTACTGCCGATCGAATCGGAGAGTTCTTCGTCGCCGACGCCACCGAGGCGCATCAGGTCTTCTTCGGCTTCCTCCTGGATGACGTCGACGACATCGTCGATGGTCAGGACGCCGACGAGGCGGTTGTTTTCGTCAACGACGGCGGCAGAAAGCAAATCGTATTGCTCGAACAGTTGCGCTGCCTCTTCCTGGTCCATTTCGGCCGGGATAGGATGAGTGGTTTCCCGCATGATCGTCTCGACCTTGACCGAGCGTTTGGTGCGAAGCACGCGGTCGAGATCGAGCGCACCGACCAGCTTGAAGGTCGGATCGATGACGAAAATCTGCGTAAAGCTTTCCGGCAGATCATCATCTTCACGCATGTAGTCGATGGTCTGGCCAACGGTCCAGAATGGCGGCACCGCGACGAATTCCGTCTGCATGCGGCGGCCGGCCGTACTTTCAGGATAATCGAGCGAACGCCGCAACCGCACCCGTTCGGTGAACGGCAATTTCGACAGGATTTCTTCCTGGTCTTCCTGGTCGAGGTCTTCCAGGATGTAGACGGCATCGTCCGAATCCATTTCGCCGATCGCTGCGGCGATCTGCTCGTTCGGCAGGTGTTCGACAATATCGAGGCGGATCGCCTCGTCCACCTCGGTCAGTGCCGAAAGGTCGAAATCCTCGCCGAGCAGGGAAACGAGCGCCCGGCGCTGCTCCGGCTGGATCGCTTCCAGCACGTCGCCCATTTCCGACGCGTGCAGGCGGGCCACATGCTGGCGGAGATAAAGCAGATCGCGATCTGCGATGGCGGCGCCGACATGCATCAGGTAGTCGGAGCGCACCGACCCGTCTTCTGCGTAGATATCGGAGCCGTCATAGGCACCCTCGACCGCAATGCGCTCTTTTTCCTGATCGCCGGTGCTGCTCATGTGCCCGCCCTCGAAAGAATTACAGCCCTCCGAAACGCCGGCTCAGGGTCCGGCGGGAGCAGGAAGGCGATGCCGTATACAGGTGGTCGCAGACGCCTTGCGAACGGCAACCGCGCCTCCCTGCTAACCCAACATACCGGCGAGGTCCACCATCCGATTCGCCCCCAGACCGCCGACGCCATCACTTTTGCCCAAGCTGTTGCAAAATCATAGGAATTGTTTAGCTCTGATGTCGCCGAAAAAACGCGGAGAACGACCTTGCCGATACGATCGATCCTGCGGTTTCCCGATGCGCGGCTGAGCATGCCGGCAGCCCCCGTGGAAAGGTTCGGTCCGGATCTCGCCGCTCTTGCCAGTGATCTCCTGGAAACGATGCGCGCAGCGCCGGGCATCGGCATCACGGCGCCGCATATCGGCGTGCTGCAACGCCTCGCGGTGATCGAGCTGGATTCCGTATCCGGGCCGAAAATCTACGTCAATCCTGAAATTACCTGGTCTTCCGACGACACGGTCTCCAACACCGAAGGCAGTGTCTCCATGCCGGGAATTACCGAAGACGTCGTTCGGCCCCGTCTGGTCCGCGTCCGCTACCAGATGATTTCCGGCGATGTGGTGGAAACAGAAGCGGACGGCTTCCTGTCGATCTGCCTGCAGCATGAAATCGACCAGCTCGACGGCATCTTCTGGCTGCAGCGCCTATCACGGCTGAAGCGCGAGCGCGCGACAAAGCGTTTCGCAAAGCTGGCGAGGAGTGGCTAATCCCCTTGCAGGACATAAAAAAACCCGCTGAAAAGCGGGCTCTTTTTGCTTGGCTCGAAAGCCAAATGGTGCGGTCGAGAAGACTCGAACTTCCACGGGTTGCCCCACAGCGACCTCAACGCTGCGCGTCTACCAATTCCGCCACGACCGCATCGTGGTAGGTGCCAGATTGCTCCGGCGGGGTGCATGTAGCAAAAGCATTTGGGGTGCACAAGAGCAGGATGGCAGAAAGTTGACGGCAACAGCAACTATTTCAACAGGCCGATCTCGCGCTCCCTGAGAACGCTGGACTCTTGGTCTTTCGCGTACCATTTAGAAAACACGCACAAACAGGATTACCCGCGGCCATGCAACGCGAAAGCCTTGAAAAGACATTCTTCTCTGCCGATGGCTCACCGCCGGTGCGCTGGAGAATCGCACCTTCGCTCGTCGATTACGCCGAGGCTGTGGAAACGATGGAGCGCGAAGCAGCGGCAATCTCTGCCGGCGAAGCGGACGAACTTGTGTGGCTGGTCGAGCATCCGCCGCTGTACACCGCCGGCACCAGCGCCGATGCTTCGGACCTCGTTATGCCTGATCGATTTCCGGTGTTCCAGACCGGCCGCGGCGGCGAATACACCTATCACGGGCCGGGACAGCGCGTCGTCTACGTCATGCTCGATCTGAAGCGGCGCAAGCAGGACGTCCGCGCCTTCGTCGCCGCTCTGGAGGGCGTGATCATCGAAACACTCGCCGGGATGAACGTGAAGGGCGAGCGCCGTGAAGAGCGTGTCGGCGTCTGGGTGCGCCGACCGGAACGGCCAGCCCTGCCCGATGGCTCTATGGCGGAAGACAAGATCGCCGCCATCGGTATCCGCCTGCGCAAATGGGTGAGCTTCCACGGGCTTTCGCTGAATGTCGATCCGGATCTCGATCATTTCGGCGGTATCGTGCCCTGCGGCATTCGCGGCTATGGCGTCACCAGCCTCGTCGATCTCGGCCTGCCGGTGATGATGGCCGATGTTGATATCAAGCTGCGGCAGGCGTTCGAGGCTATTTTCGGCCCGACCGTCAACGACGGGTCTGCTTAGGAGAACAGCCGGTCCGTCGCATAGATGATCGCATAACCAGCAGGGCGACAGCGGCCGACGCCACGGCGTCGGCCGCTGTCCTGCGTCCAAGGCCCTATGCTACGGTCGCATCATGGGCCGGCAGGCCCGTTAGAACACCGATCTGGTCGAGCATATGGCGCTCGCGCGCCGTCAGATGGTTGCCGCGCGATCGCGCGATCGCGCTCATCACCCGGCCGATCCGCATGACGTCCGATGCCTGCAGGCCATGCTGCCTGCTGCCGCGCATTCCAGCCCAGGCGCCAACCTCGTCGGTGATCGCGAGGCGAACCTGTTCCAGCGCGAAGACCGAAAGGCTGTCGGGAATGCGAGACGAGATATCGATGACATGAAACAGCAGATCGAGTTCGATGGGCGAATTGATCACGCCTTGCGTCGAGATCATCGCGATCAGCCAATCGGCATTCCGTTCGTCCATGGCGCCCTGCGGATCCTGGTCGTGAACGATGAAATCCGTCATGGTCTCGAGGAAATAGTGATGCCATTCGGGACATTTTTCGCTGCAGGAGCTGTTGATCGCCAGCAGGACCATCGCATCCTGCGACGACGTCAGCGCTCTCGCGAAAACATGCTCGCGCAGAATGCCGATATCCTCGGCCGCCAAGCGCGTCTTCCCGGCGATCGCACATGCCGGATAAGAAAGACGAAGTTCGCTCATCTTTTCTCCTCCCCGTTTCATCATGAAACTGGAGGTAGTGTAGACGCAAGCCCTTTCCATTCAGAAAAGAATGGGCGTTAACAAAAGCCTGCGCGATTCATTCAACTTTTGCCATTCCTGCGCTATCAGAGTTGCGGTTTGTCCTTAGACCGCTTCCGATTCCAGGGAATTATGCAGTCGCCCCGCCCGCCGCTCCCGCCAGATCATGAAAAGACCGGAACCGACGATAATCGCGATGCCGAGCCATTTCGACGCTGTCGGAAATTCGCCGAAGATCAGGAAGCCCAAGGCGGTCCCCGAGATGATCTCGAAATAGTGGAACGGCGCGAGGAGCGATACGGGCGCTGCCTGAAAAGCCTTGACGACGAGGAGATGGCCGTAGCCGGAAATCGTGCCGAGGGTGATGACCAGAACCCATCCGAGCGGGGAATGCGGCAGCGACGGGACGAAATCCACCGCTCCGGCACCATGGCCGACGGCGATCACCACGATCATGAACAGAGACCCGCCGATGCCGGCGATCGTCTGCATCGCCAGCGGCGTGTCGGCACTGCCGACAATTCGGTTCAGCAGGAGATAGCAGGCGAACAGGAAGGCGCAGAAAACCGGCAGCAACGACGTCGCCCCGAAGAGTTCGAAGCTCGGCTGAATGACGATCATCGCCCCGCCGAAACCGACGATGATGGCAAGCCACCGCCGCCACCCGACCTTTTCGCGCAGGACCAGTGCCGAAAGGCAGGTGAGGATGAACGGTTCGACGAAATAGATGGCAAAGACGTCGGCGAGCGGCATGTATTTGACTGCGACGAAGAAGAACAGTGCCGCTGCGGCAAGCAGGACGCCGCGCAGGAGATTGAACCAGAGCCGCCTGGGTTTCAGCGCCCTGAGACCTCCGGTCGTCAGCAGCAGCGGCAGCACCGAAACAAGCTGGAAGAAAAACCGGTAGAACGTCACCTGCCCCGGCGACATGCCCTGATAGACGGCCAGGTATTTGGCAATCGCATCCATACAAGGCAGGATGATCATCGCAAACAGCATGATCGCAAGCCCCTGCATGACGGTGGTAGCGGCGGCGCCGGTTGTGCGGGACGGTGTGCTCAAACTGGAGTTCCCATTTCTTTGTTGCCGGACACGGAAGCGAAGGCGTTTTTGGCGGCATTTTTGGCGTGCTGGAGTGCCCGGTCATGTGCCGGGCCATATAGACTGGCTGAGTAACTATCCGACCGCAACAGCGCGGCCGCCCCGGAACTCGACCATCCAAGCCAGCAAGGCAAAAGGAGAGACCGATGCGCTTATCAACCGATACCTTTTTAGCGATGATTCGCCGGCCAAGCGACAATGATACGCTCGGGGGCCGCATCTGGCGCGCGCGCGACGCGATGAACCTCTCGGCACAGGAACTGGCAGACCGGCTGGGCGTTCGAAGCGACACGATTTCCGCTTGGGAACGCGACCGCTCGGAGCCCCGCACCAGCCGGTTGTTCACGCTGGCGGGCGTGCTTGGCGTCAGCCCGGCCTGGTTGATTGCCGGTATCGGTGAAGCGCCGAAGGACGATCTTGCCAACAGCATTTCCGGACATTTGCGCGACCAGCTGGCGCAGGTGAAGAAACTGCACGAACAGACGGGAAAAGCGATCTGCGCCCTTGAGATGGAGATCAACCGCGTCCTACAGGACACATGATAAATCAGGACCCAATACGGCCGATTCCGGCTTGAGCGCCGCACGCCACTCTGCGATTGTGGCGCCAAATCAATTCAGGGAGAAGAACCATGGACGTACGCGCCGCTGTCGCCGTTCAGGCAGGCAAGCCATTGGAAATCATGACCGTTCAGCTGGAAGGCCCGCGCGCCGGCGAAGTGCTGGTCGAGGTCAAGGCGACCGGCATCTGCCACACCGACGAGTTCACGCTGTCGGGTGCCGATCCGGAAGGCATCTTCCCCGCCATCCTCGGCCATGAGGGTGCCGGTATCGTCGTCGATGTCGGGCCAGGCGTGACGTCGTTGAAGAAGGGCGACCATGTCATTCCGCTCTACACGCCGGAATGCCGCGAATGCTACTCGTGCCTGTCGCGCAAGACCAACCTCTGCACGTCGATCCGCGCGACGCAGGGTCAGGGCCTGATGCCGGACGGCACCTCGCGTTTCTCGATCGGCAAGGACAAGATCTTCCACTATATGGGCTGTTCGACCTTCGCCAACTTCACCGTTTTGCCGGAGATCGCGCTCGCCAAGGTCAATCCCGACGCGCCGTTCGACAAGATCTGCTACATCGGCTGCGGCGTCACGACCGGCATCGGCGCCGTCATCAACACCGCCAAGGTCGAAATCGGCTCAACGGCCATCGTCTTCGGCCTCGGCGGTATCGGCCTCAACGTCATCCAGGGCCTCAAGCTTGCCGGTGCCGACATGATCATCGGCGTCGATATCAACAACGATCGCAAGGCCTGGGGCGAGAAGTTCGGGATGACGCATTTTGTCAATCCGAAGGAGGTTGGCGATGACATCGTGCCCTATCTGGTCAATATGACCAAGCGCAACGGCGACACGATCGGCGGCGCCGACTACACGTTCGACTGCACCGGCAACACCAAGGTGATGCGCCAGGCGCTGGAATCGTCGCATCGCGGCTGGGGTAAGTCGGTCATCATCGGCGTGGCAGGTGCTGGCCAGGAAATCTCCACCCGTCCCTTCCAGCTCGTCACCGGCCGCAACTGGATGGGCACGGCCTTCGGCGGCGCACGCGGCCGCACCGACGTACCGAAGATCGTCGAATGGTACATGGACGGCAAGATCCAGATCGATCCGATGATCACCCACACGATGCCGCTCGAGGAGATCAACAAGGGCTTCGACCTCATGCATGCGGGCGAGAGCATCCGAAGCGTGGTGATCTACTAGGGCTAGCCAAATCGACTTCGATTTTGATGATTCGTGCCTATAATACCGCGTCCCATTCAGGGGCGCAGACTTGATTGAAAACGGCAACGTCCGGATGCAGCCGGCTCGCTCGACCGGCCAAAACGCTGGTCAGCAATGCGATGAAGCCGATGGGCAATCGGTCGCGCGGCCATAACAGTGAAGATCCGGGTTTAGCGGCCATGTCGGAAGAAACGTCTCCCAGCAGCACCATCTACGTCGATGCCGACGCCTGTCCGGTCAAGCCGGAGATCCTGAAGGTTGCCGAGCGACATGGCCTGCCCGTAGTCCTCGTCGCCAATTCGGGCCTGCGGCCGTCCCGCAACCCGATGGTGCGCAACGTCATCGTCTCGGCCGGTTTCGATGCGGCCGACGACTGGATCGCGGAACGGGCCCGCGAAGGCGACATCGTCGTCACGGCTGACGTACCGCTTGCCGGCCGCTGTGTTGCTGCCGGCGCGCAGGTGACGGGGCCGACCGGCCGGGTCTTCGACAAGGCCAATATCGGCATGGCGACAGCGATGCGCGATCTCGGCGCTCACCTGCGCGAAACCGGCGAAAGCAAGGGCTACAACGCCGCCTTCTCGCCCCGTGATCGCTCCGCTTTTCTCGAAACGCTCGACCGGCTTTGCCGCCGTGTCAAACAGCGCTAGTGATGTAAAAAAGCGCCGGGAGCATCCATGAGCAAGACTGACAGGAAGATCGCCCATCGCCGCCATGCGCCCTTCTACACGGGTGGCATTTGCGCCGTCATCACCGCTGTTTTTTGTCTGTTTGTTGCACCAAAATTCGCGATCGGCCTGTCGGCGGTCGTCTTCTTTTCAGCCTATCTGGCTCTCATCGCCCGTCGTCTGCCGAAATTGACGGGCGCCTATCTGAAACGTCATGCCGCGGGAAGCGACGAGCCCGCGGCAGTCATTTTTGTCGTCACACTCCTCGCCGTCGGCGTTTCCATCGTTTCACTGTTCCAGGCGCTCAATTCCGGCGGCACAGAGACAGTGATCGAACTCATACTCGCGTTTGCACCCGTCGTGCTCGGCTGGCTGACCATCCATACGATGGCGGCGATGCACTACGCCCACCGGTTCTGGAGCCCGGAGATGGACGGTAACGAGGGCGACGGCCACAGCCTCGATTTTCCGGGCACGGCAGAGCCGGGTGGCTACGATTTCCTCTACTTCGCTTTCGTCATCGGCATGACGGCGCAAACCTCGGATATTGCCGTCACCTCGACCGCAATGCGAAAGATCAATCTCGGGCACGCTGTCGTATCCTTCTTCTTCAACACGGTGCTGGTGGCGGCGGCGGTCAACGCGGCGGTCTCGCTGGCATAGCGGCACGTTCAGCTTCAAAGGAGCACAGCTTGAAAGTCCTTTCCCAGAACACCGCCTTCGGCGGCATGCAGGGCGTCTTTTCGCACGCATCGCAGGCCTGCAAGACTGAAATGACCTTCGCGGTCTACGTCCCCCCGCAGGCGATCTCAGCCCCCTGTCCGGTCCTCTGGTATCTCTCCGGCCTCACCTGCACCCATGCAAATGTGATGGAAAAGGGCGAGTACCGCCGCATGGCAGCCGAACTCGGCCTGATTATCGTCTGCCCGGATACGAGCCCGCGCGGCAACGATGTAGCGGACGAGCTCACCAACTGGCAGATGGGCAAGGGAGCCGGTTTCTATCTCGATGCGACAGAAGCGCCCTGGGCCGAGAACTACCGGATGTACACCTACGTCACGCAGGAACTGCCCGTTTTCGTCGGCCAGCATTTCCGCGTCGACATGGACCGTCAGGGTATCTTCGGACATTCGATGGGCGGCCATGGCGCGATGACGATCGCGCTGAAGGACCCTCAGCGCTTCAGGAGCTGCTCGGCCTTCGCTCCGATCGTCGAACCATCAACGGCTGACTGGTCAGTCGGCGCCTTTGAAAAATACCTTGGCGCCGACAAGGCCGCGTGGCGGCAATATGACGCCTGCGCGCTGGTGCAGGACGGCGCCCGGTTTCCGGAATTCCTGATCGATCAGGGCAAGGCCGACAATTTCCTGGAAAACGGCCTGCGTCCCTGGCTGTTCGAGGAAGCGGTCAAGGGCACCGGCATCGACCTGACGCTTCGGATGCATGAACGCTACGACCATTCCTACTATTTCATTTCGACCTTCATGGACGATCACCTGAAATGGCACGCCGAGCGGCTGGCCTGAGCTTTAGCCGGCGATGCCTGATAGCCGCGCCATGCCACACGGCGGGGCTATCGCAATTCTTTCAGGATGCCGATTGGAAACGGGGCGTAGCCGCGGTCTCGATGATCCGGATACTCGAACCGCTCTGGCCATGATGGCCTTCCATGTCGACGACGACGTGCCAGCGGCCGGATTGCGGGATGGTCAGCCGGATCGGCGACTTGCGCGCCACGCCGCCGATGAACTGGTGCTTCATCGCCTGCTTGTAGAGCGCGAAATTGTTCTCCGTCATCAGCCGGACATTGGCTACGGCGCTGAGCGTGATCTCGATGGAAACGCCGGCGCGCTGCTGCTTGAGATCATAGTGGGTGAAGCTGAATTTCGGTTTCGTCATTCCAGTCTCTTCGAATCCTTGCCCCGGGAACCGGTATATTAGGTCTTGCGCGTTAAAGAATAGTTTTGTCCGGTCGTCTCAAAGTGGTACCGGTTGTTTCCAGAATCGACGCCAGCTCCTGCAATCAAGCCATCCTGCGGCGTTGACTCCTTCCCTGTCCGGCCGGTTTCGGCTATGGCCTTTTTCATGACACATATCCTTCTCGTTGCCGCCGGTGGCGCCTTCGGTTCCGTACTCCGCTATCTAGTCGGGCTCTGGGCATTGCGCGGTTTCGGACCGTCCTTCCCCTGGGGTACACTCGCCGTCAACGTTACGGGATCCTTTTTGATCGGCTTCCTGGCGGAGGTGATCGCGCGCAAATTCGGTGCATCGACCGAGATGCGGGTTTTCCTGATCACCGGCATTCTCGGCGGCTATACGACCTTCTCCGCCTTCTCGCTCGATGCGATCACGCTCCTCGAACGCGGCGAGCCAGTCACAGCGGCCATTTATGTGGGTTCCAGCGTGCTTCTTTCGGCAATCGCCGTGTTTGCCGGGCTGGCCCTTATGCGCGCAATGGTCTAAAGCGTCCGTCTCAGAGCGCCGCGCGTCCATAAGGGACCGGCCTGCTCTGTCATATCAGTTTGCGCAGGATTTCCGGTCGGCACTCTTGTCGAGGCGCGATCGCAATTGGATGCAGGTAAGAACACATCATGGCGGGCATTGAACACAGACAAGTGGAATCCGACGAAGCCGGCATGCGGCTCGATCGCTGGTTCAAGGTCCATTATCCCGGCCTTGGCTTTGGCCCCCTGCAGAAGCTTCTGCGTTCCGGCCAGGTCCGCGTCGATGGCGGCCGCGTCAAATCGGACACCCGTGTCCAGCCGGGCCAGGTCGTCCGCATCCCGCCGATGGATGTCGATGCCAAGGCGAAGACCGGCCCGATCGCCGGCCGCGACCTGCGCCACGCCTCCGATCACGAGCTTCTGTCTCGCATGCTGCTGCATGAAGACGCCAAGGTGATCGTTCTCAACAAGCCGCCGGGCATTGCCGTTCAAGGCGGCTCCGGCGTCAACCGTCATATCGACGAGATGCTCGAAGCCTGGACCAGCCCGAAGGGCGAGAAACCGCGCCTCGTGCACCGGCTCGACCGCGATACCTCCGGCGTGCTAGTCGTCGCCCGCACCCGTGGCGCGGCGCAGAAGCTGACCGCGGCTTTTCGCGAGCGCGACACCAAGAAGACCTATTGGGCACTGGTGAAAGGCGTACCGCGCAAGCGCGAAGACAAGATTTCCACCTGGCTCGTCAAGGAACAGACGCCGGACGGAGACCGGATGCGTGTCGCCAAGCACGGCGAGGACGGCGCCGACCACGCGATATCCTACTACCGCATCATCGAGCAGGCCGGCCAGAATTTCGCCTGGCTGGAGATGGAGCCCTATACCGGCCGTACCCATCAGCTGCGCGTCCACGCCGCCCATATCGGCCATCCGATCATCGGCGACCCCAAATATTTCGAGGCCGAACCGAGTTGGGCGTTCCCCGGTGGCGTTCAGAACCGCCTGCATCTGCATGCACGCCACATCGACATCCCGCATCCGGACGGCGGGCGGCTGAGGGTCAGCGCTCCCATGCCGCAGCATATGGTCCAGAGCTGGAACCTGATCGGCTTCGACATGGCCAGCGCCGAAGAAGATGCAGACTGATGAAGCTCGTACTATTCGATTGCGACGGCACACTGGTCGATAGCGCCGGTCTGATCCACGAGGTCATGGCGCGCACCTTCGAGGACTTCGGTCTTGCCCGCGTCTCGCTCGACGCCACCAAGGGCATTATCGGCCTGACGCTCGACATCGCCATCGCGCGACTGATGCACCAGTCGCATGTCGACGACCGTGCGCTTGCGATGACCGCCCATTACAAGAAGATCTATGGTGGCGTCCGGGCCGAGATGGATTTCCGCGAGCCGCTTTTCCCGGGCATTCAAGAGCTCGTCGCCACGCTTTCGGCACGCGACGCGCTTATCCTGGGTGCCGTAACGGGAAAGTCACGGCGCGGACTTGATCAGATCTGTGCAAGTCACGGTTACGAAAAGACATTCTTCGTTTCGAGAACGGCCGACGACTGCCCCTCGAAGCCGCATCCCGCAATGGTGACGGAGTGCTGCTTTGAGGCCGGTATCGACCCGAAGGACACCATTGTCATCGGCGACGCGATCTACGACATGCAGATGGCCAAGAGCGCTGGCGCTGCCGCAATCGGCGTTGCCTGGGGATATGCGGCCGTTTCCGAACTTGTCGAGGCCGGCGCCGATCATATCGCCTACGCTCCGAACCACATTCTGGACTGGATGGAGACATGTCATGCCTGATATCCGCGACGAGCTGACAGGTGCACTTAGCGACCCCGATCCCGTGCGCCGCGCGCAGATACAGATGCTGAAACCGCTGCCCAAGCGGTTCTACACGACCGTCAGCATCGGCCCTTCCGAAGAAGGCGGTCATGCCGTGCTGCTCGACGGCCGCACAGTCCGCACTCCCGCAAAACATCCGCTGACCGCGCCGACGGCCCGCGCCGCTGAATTGCTGGCAGCCGAATGGGAGGCGCAGAAGGACGTGATCAATCCCGCGACAATGCCCGTCACGCGGCTTGCCAACACTGCAATCGACGGCGTCGCGAAGGATATCCGAGGTGTTTTCGATGACATTCTGAATTTCGCAGGGACCGATCTCCTGTGCTACCGCGCCAGCGAGCCGGAAGGTCTGGTGGCCCGGCAGACCGAACGATGGGATCCCGTGATTTCCTGGGCTGCCGAAAAACTTGGTGCGCGCTTCATCCTCGCCGAAGGTATCGTGCATCAGACGCAGCCGGGCGCGGCGATCAACGCCTATGCCGAGGCACTGCGCGCCTATGCGACGCCGCTCGGCCTTGCCTGCCTGCACACGATCACGACCCTCACGGGGTCCGCGCTGCTCGCCATCGCCTTTGCCGAGAAACACCTTTCGGCTGAGGAAGCCTGGGCGCTCGCCCATCTCGACGAGGACTGGCAAATCGAGCATTGGGGCACGGACGAGGAAGCCTTTCAGCGTCGCGAGAATCGCTGGCAGGACATGCAGGCGGCCACGGCGACGCTCGACGCGTTGCGCTGAAAGGCACCTCGGCTCAGAACGACGACCATACCGCGTCAGTCATGGCGCAGTGTGATCGCGAATCCAAGATGAGAAAGGATCAGGCCGTCAGCTTCAACCCGGCGATGCCGGCAATGATCAGCGAGATGCAGCCAAGGCGTATGGCGGTCGCCGGTTCGGCGAAAAGCACGATGCCGAGAGTGACCGTTCCGACCGTACCGACGCCGGTCCACACGGCATAAGCCGTACCGAGTGGCAGGGTCCTGACCGCGATACCAAGCAGAACGACGCTTGCCACCATAGAGGTCGCGGTCAAGACCGTCGGCACCAGCCTGGTAAAGCCGTCGGTGTATTTGAGGCCGATCGCCCAGCCGATTTCGAGAAGTCCTGCGAGGAAAAGAATGACCCAGGCCACGATATAACTCCGTTCAAGGGAGCGAGGCCGTCCTCGCGGATGTTCGGTTATCAAACAATGGCTTGATTCCGTGCAGCCGTCTGCATGGGCAATGTATGCCATCCCGGCTTGACGCCTGCAAGAGCCCGGCCTGCATGGCTGATCTGTCCTATTGGCCACGCTCTTTCCTGAGCTTTGCCCACCATTCGAGGCGCTTGCGGATATCGCGCTCGAAACCACGCTCGGGTGGATCGTAGAAAATCTTGCGGCCCATCTTCTCCGGGAAATAGTCCTGGCCCGAAAACGCGTCCGGCTCGTCGTGGTCGTAACGATAGCCGTCGCCATAGCCCTCGCCCTTCATCAATTTGGTCGGCGCATTGAGGATGTGCTTCGGAGGCAGCAGCGAGCCGTTTTCCTTCGCCGCGCGCATGGCGGACTTGTAGGCGGTATAGACGGCGTTCGACTTCGGCGCGGTCGCGAGATAGACGCAGGCTTGCGCCAGCGCCAGTTCACCCTCCGGCGAACCGAGATAGTCATAGGCATCCTTGGCGGCGTTGCAGATTACCAGTGCCTGCGGATCGGCAAGGCCGATATCCTCCACCGCCATGCGCACCAGCCGCCGTCCGAGATAGAGCGGATCCTCGCCAGCATCGAACATGCGGCAGAGATAGTAGAGGGCTGCGTCAGGGTCCGAGCCGCGCACCGATTTGTGCAGGGCGGAGATCAGATTGTAGTGGCCATCCTGCCCCTTGTCATAGACCGGCGCGCGACGCTGGACGATCTCTTGCACGGCGTTGGCATCGAACACCTCGTCCTTGCGCGCCGCCCGCCAAACCTCTTCGGCAAGCGTCAGCACAGCCCGCCCATCACCGTCGGCCATGCGCACTAGGCTGGCGCGGGCGTCAGCATCGAGCGGTAGCGGCTTTCCCTCCACCTGTTCGGCGCGTGCCAGCAATTCGGCAAGGCTCGCTTCGTCATGCGGCTTGAAAGTCAGCACACGAGCGCGCGACAGAAGAGCGGCGTTGAGCTCGAAGGACGGGTTTTCCGTCGTGGCCCCGACCAGAATGACCGTGCCGTCTTCCATGACCGGCAGAAAGCTGTCCTGCTGGGCGCGATTGAAGCGATGGATCTCGTCGACAAACAACAGGGTCTGCCGTCCGGACATGCGCCGCGCACGGGCCGATTCGAACACTCGTTTCAAATCCGCAACGCCGGAGAAAATCGCCGAGATCTGTTCAAAGGCAAGGCCTGCTTCTCCCGACAGCAGCCGGGCAACCGTCGTCTTGCCCGTTCCCGGTGGGCCCCAGAAGATCATCGACCCGAGCGAGCCGGAGGAGATCATGCGGGCGAGGACACCGTCCTCGCCTGTCAGATGCGCCTGGCCGGTGACCTCCGCCAAGGTCTGCGGCCGCAGCCGATCGGCCAGCGGTCGTTTCTCGCTCATGCCTGCGGGTTCGGACGGGGAAAACAGGTCGCTCATCGGAAGAACTGGCGGATGCGCTGGCCGTCGCGCTCGATCTCGACGCGCCACAGAGACGGATCGTCCTGGGTGATCGCCTGGAGCGTCGCCGACTTGTCGATCGGCGTGCCATTGACGGCAATGACGATATCCTTGGGCTGGAAGCCGACCCGCGCGGCAGGCGAGCCGCGATTGATCTGCGTGATCACCACACCCTGCGACGAGGTCGACATGTGCAGTTCGTCAGCCAGCCGCGGCGAGAGATTGCCGACCACGGCGCCGGCGAAAGGATTGCGCCCCTCGATCAGCCGCTCGTCGCGCGGCGACGTTTCCGGGGCTCCGGATAGTGTCAACAACAGATCACGGGTCTTGCCACCTTCGCTCACGGTGACCTTTGCCTCATGACCGATGCCGACTGTCGTCAGGCGGTAACCGAGCGCGTCCGGATGTTCCACCGGGATGCCGTTGACCGCGACGATCACCTGGCCTGGCTTCATGCCCGCCTTTTCAGCCGGTCCGCCTTCGATCACCGAACTCACCAGCGCGCCCCTCGCCCGGTCGAGCCCGAGCGCATCTGCGACCTCCGACGTCACCGGCTCGAAGCTTGCGCCAATGAACGGCCGCGTGAAGCTGCCGTTGCCGCCTTCGGCCGATGCCAGGAAGACTTTCACGAGATTGGCGGGGATGGCAAAGCCCACACCGTTGGAGCCGCCACCGCGCGAAAAGATCGCCGTGTTGATCCCAATCAGCTGGCCGTTCATGTCGATCAGGCCGCCACCCGAATTGCCGGGATTGATCGCCGCGTCGGTCTGGATGAAGAAGCCGAAATCACCCGAGACGACCTGGTTGCGGGCGAGCGCCGAAACGATGCCACTCGTTACCGTCTGGCCGACGCCGAACGGATTGCCGATCGCGAGCACGAGATCACCGACTTCGACCGCGTCGGAATCGCCAAGCGGAATGGTTTCGAACGGGCCGTCCGACTTGATCTTCAGCACGGCCAGATCCAGCCGGTCGTCCTTGAGTATGATCGTGCTCTCGAATTCTCGTCCGTCGGCAAGTGCGACCTTGATGTCGTCGGCGTCGGCGATCACGTGGTTGTTGGTCACGACGATGCCGTTCTTGCCGACGATGACACCGGAGCCGAGCGACGACTGCTTTTCCGAGCGGTTCGGCATCTGTTGGCCGAAGAACTGCTCGAAGAACGGATCGTCGGCGAAGGGCGAGCGGCGCTCGACCGTCTTTTCAGCATAGACGTTCACCACCGCGTTTGCCGTCTGCTTGACCAGCGGCGCAAAGGACAGCTGCATTTCCGTGCGGCTTTGCGGCAATACCTTCTGCGTGTCCGCCGGCGCGACGACGGAACCGGTCGTCATATTCTCCACACCATAGGAGGTGTCCGCACGAGGCACGATGAAATGCACGACGCCGGCAAAGAGAGCCAGCCCGGCCATGGTGGACAGGACAAGAGTACGGGGCGAACGGGTCATGCGGGGCATCCTGCCAAATCGATTGTTGGAAAAGACAGATAGGACGTCAGGGACAAAAAGCAAAGACGACCGCCGACAGAAAAACCGCGCCCCTTCGTCCCCGCTCCCTCACCCGCGACTATCATGGCGGGGAGGCAGACGAGAAACGTGACCATGGGCGACACGCAGACAATACAAATTTTCAAACTGGCGCAACTGCGGCTGATGATTACCGCGGCGACCCTCCAAACGTTGTTGCGCAAAGCCAATTTCAACCCTGACCAGCCGCGCATTCCTGCGGGTGAACAGGGTGGCGGGCGATGGATGGATGGCGGCGGCGGCTCAGGAGACGCGGCAACGGCTCACCGGGTCAATGATGAATTCGGCCAGCATTACGTTGACCTACGGGCGATCGAAGGCTACCGCGGCGCTCACACGATAACCAGCCATGTGTTTCGATCCAAAGCAGAGTTGCTTGTGGCAATAGGCCCCGAGGCCTCGCGTTGGCTTCCATTTACCGGCGCAGTCAGACGTGAAGGCAAATTCGGAAGCTATCCCGAAGCGCTTCGCTACGTGAACGAGACGATACAGGCAAATATCGCGACCGTTGAGGCCGTGAAAGCTGGACTTCTGGGGGTCGACGAAGGTGAGTTAATCACCAAATATTACGGACGCCCAACCGGGGCGGAATGGTACAGAGATGCGCCTTACTCGAAGCCGCGATGGCGAACAACCTATAGCGTTGGAGTCATCCTTCGGTACGATCCAAGATTGCCACAAGGCTTTCTCGTTGTTACTGCTTATCCCAGAAATGAGGACTGGGAGGAGAAATTTGTGAGAGAACACGTTGCCAAATCCCCCGGCTTCCGGGCGTTTACCAGAGCAATGATTCACGATCCCCTAATCTTTAGTTCGCAAGACGAACTCATCGACTTCGGAATTGCCCACGTGTTGCACCAGCACCCTGAAGCGGCCGATGATCTCGACCGCTTTCTCGATCACTGGCTAAATGCGAATGCGACGGATCAGCAACTGGAAGACCTTTGGACCGCCTCGAGCGCGGACTTTTTCCTGATCGGTGTTGCTGTCCGCCCGTTTCTTACCCGTGTCCTGCAAAAGCTGCGAGATCGGCGCGGCACGCATTTGGTAAGCTGATATAGTGCTGGACAGCAAAGGCCGGACGATCGCTCACCCGGCCTTTCATAATCTCGAGCCGACAACCCGAATTACGCGGCGTCGGCATGCGTGATCCTTCCTGCGAAAGCGGCTTCAATACCGCCTACCCACTAACGAGAATTTTAAGAGGAGGAAGAGCACCATTCTGCCGAAGGTTTACTTGGACTTACGCTGACGAACCAAACGAGGTGAAGAGCATGTCACGCAGGTCCATCGCCGCTCCAAAAGCCTTCTATCTCTTTGCCGAAGGCTTTTTTCAGGATGCCGATTTCTTCGATACCATGGACGATCTTGTCCGGTTTTGCCTGAAAGGCATTCCACGCGAGCAACTTGGAGACTTCATCGCCTTCGCCAAACGTGCAGAAAACGGCGAGTTCACCGACGAGCAGCTTGAGGACCTCTGGAATCATTCCCGCGCGGATTACTTTATCGTCGGGAAGAACGCAGTCCGCCGCTTCCTCGGCCGAGCCCGCGACATGGCGGAACGGGAGGGACCGAAGCTCTATCGAACACCCACCAAGATGAATGAGGAACCGAGCCTCAAATTCGAATTTTGACGAAATCGGGAAAACCACGCAGGGTTCGGGCAGTTCTTATGCAAGAAGGCCGGATGGTCTCCCATCCGGCCTTCTTGCATGACCCGTCGCCGGGTATTTTATGCGGCGTCTGCAGCTTCTGCTTCGGCGGCAACGCGAGCGATGTCCTTGGCGCCCTTGGCCGAAGTGTCGCGGTCAACGAATTCGATGACGGCCAGAGCGGCGTTGTCGCCGTGGCGGAAGCCGGCCTTCATGATGCGCAGGTAGCCGCCGTTGCGGGTGGCGTAGCGCGATGCGATGGCATCGAACAGCTTCGAAACGACAGCAACGTCGCGAATCTGCGAGATGGCCTGACGACGGGCATGCAGGTCACCCTTCTTGCCGAGGGTGACGAGCTTCTCGACGATCGGGCGGATTTCCTTTGCCTTCGGCAGGGTAGTGACAATCTGCTCATGTTCGATGAGCGAGGCAGCCATGTTGGCGAACATTGCCTTGCGGTGGCTGGCGGTTCTGTTCAGCTTGCGGCCGGCTTTCTGGTGGCGCATTGCTATTCTCCTTAAATGCAGGTGCCCTTCACTTTATGGGCCTGCCGTTTCCTGGCACATACAGGTTCGAAACCTGCTGTTTGACGGGGAAAGGCAGAGGGTTAACCTGCCTCTTGTTTGCGCGCATGTCCCTTTCAAATTCATTTGAAAGAAAGGCACATGCGCAATTAAAAGCGCTAAGGCCAAGCTGACCGCGTTCTTTGAACGCGGGCGGCCTTAGTATTGGTCTTCGTAACGCTTGGCGAGATCTTCGATGTTCTCGGGCGGCCATGCCGGCACTTCCATACCGAGGTGCAGGCCCATGGAAGCGAGAACTTCCTTGATTTCGTTCAGCGACTTGCGACCAAAGTTCGGAGTGCGAAGCATTTCGGCCTCGGTCTTCTGAATGAGATCGCCGATGTAAACGATGTTGTCGTTCTTCAGGCAGTTGGCCGAACGGACGGAGAGTTCCAGTTCGTCGACCTTTTTCAAGAGCGCCGGGTTGAACGCCAGTTCGGTAACGGCTTCTTCTTCGGCTTCCTTCTGCGGCTCGTCGAAATTGACGAAGACGCCGAGCTGATCCTGAAGGATACGGGCCGCAAATGCGACTGCATCTTCACCGGTGACTGAACCATCGGTTTCGATCTGCATGGACAGCTTGTCGTAGTCGAGAACCTGGCCTTCGCGGGTGTTTTCCACCTTGTAGGACACTTTCTTGACCGGCGAATACAGGCTGTCAACCGGGATAAGGCCGATCGGAGCATCTTCCGAACGGTTGCGGTCGGCCGGCACATAGCCCTTGCCGTTGTTGACGGTGAATTCCATGCGGATCTCGGCGCCCTCGTCGAGGGTACAGATCACGTGGTTCGGGTTGAGGATTTCGATATCGCCAACCGTCTGGATGTCACCGGCGGTTACAACGCCCGGACCCTGCTTGCGCACGACCATGCGCTTGGAATCATCGCCATCCATCTTGATGGCGATTTCCTTGATGTTGAGCACGATGTCCGTCACGTCTTCCCGAACACCCGGGATCGAGGAGAACTCGTGCAGCACGCCGTCGATCTGCACTGCGGTGACCGCAGCGCCGCGAAGCGACGACAGAAGCACGCGGCGAAGCGCGTTGCCGAGGGTGAGGCCGAAGCCACGCTCCAGCGGCTCTGCAACAAGGCTAACCTTGGTGCGGCCGGAAGAGGAGAACTCCACCTTGTTCGGCTTGATCAGTTCCTGCCAGTTTTTCTGAATCATATGTCTTGCCTTCCGTTCGTTGCCACCATCCAATCGTGGCAACCGAGCCTTGAAGCGCCGGAGGAAGCATGGCCTCCCCCGGCTTGATGAATGTCGCTGATCAGACGCGGCGCTTCTTGCGCGGGCGGCAGCCGTTGTGCGGGATCGGCGTCACGTCACGGATCGAGGTGATCATGAAGCCGGCAGCCTGCAGCGCGCGCAGAGCCGATTCACGGCCGGAACCCGGACCGCAAACTTCGACTTCCAGTGTCTTCATGCCGTGTTCCTGGGCCTTCTTGGCCGCGTCTTCAGCAGCCATCTGAGCTGCGAACGGGGTCGACTTGCGCGAGCCCTTGAAGCCCTTCGAACCAGCCGACGACCAGGCAATCGCGTTGCCCTGCGCGTCAGTGATGGTGATCATCGTATTGTTGAACGACGAATTGACGTGTGCGACGCCCGTGGAGATGTTCTTACGCTCGCGACGGCGAACGCGTGTGGCTTCCTTGGCCATGGTATACCTTTCGTTGATCTCTGCACCGCCGTAACACCAGCGGCTCCACCGGGCAGAGGAACACCCCTGCCCTGAATTTCAATAGGCGCGAACGGATAGCCCGAACAGCGCGGCGATATCGTCACTGCCGTAATGCCAGCAGCTCCACCGGAGGGACGCGACAAGCGCCCTTCCGAAACCACAAAAGAGGCCGGCGCCGAGCGCCAGCCTCTGCACTTCCCCTTTCAGGGAAATTACTTCTTCTTGCCTGCAATCGCCTTTGCCGGGCCCTTGCGGGTACGGGCATTGGTGTGCGTGCGCTGGCCGCGAACCGGCAGCGAGCGGCGATGACGCAGGCCGCGATAGCAGCCGAGGTCCATCAGGCGCTTGATGTTCATCGAGGTTTCGCGGCGCAGATCACCCTCGACCTGATATTCGCGGTCGATGGCTTCGCGGATCTGAAGGACTTCAGCATCCGTCAGCTGATGCACACGACGTTCAGCCGGAATACCGACCTTCTCGACGATTTCCTGTGCGAATTTCGGACCAATCCCGTGAATGTAACGGAGCGCGATTACCACGCGCTTTGCCGTCGGGATGTTGACGCCAGCGATACGAGCCACGCCTGTTCTCCTTGCTTCCAGTTGCCATCCGGCAATAGGTGCTTCGTTATGCAGCCTTAAAAAGGCCAACCGTTAAAGTGGTGTTCGGAACACGTCAAAAGAATCGCGCCCGGACTTCGTTATTTTGAAATCCGCGCCGATCCCCTGCATGTAGCGAGTTAGCGCGGTCTTTGAAGGAATCGACCGCAAAAGTCAACTCCCCGCCCATCCTTTTTCAAGAAGGGGCCTTTTCAGGCGTCGGCTGAAGCCGATGCCAGTATCTTGTTGATTTCCGAGGTCACCGTTTCAACCGATGCCATCCCGTCAACCGTCTTGAGTTCGCCCGTCGCCGCGTAATGCTGCGACAACGGCGCCGTCTTTTCGCGATATTCGACCAGACGCTTCCTGAAAGCTTCCGGATTGTCGTCGGAGCGAACCTTGCCGCCCGCGGCGATGGTTTCTGCTACGCGATTCTCCATCCGCCGCACAAGCGCGACTTCATCGACTTTCAACTCGATAACCGCATCGAGCCTGAGCCCCTTGTCTTCGAGCATCTTGCCGAGCGCAACCGCCTGCGGAACTGTGCGCGGATAGCCGTCGAGGATGAAACCCTTGGAGCAATCGGGCGAATCGATGCGGTCCGAAACGATCTCGTTGACGATTTCGTCTGAAACGAGTTGGCCGGCGTCCATAACGGCCTTGGCACGCTTGCCGACATCGCTCTGTTCTGCAACGGCCGCACGCAGCATGTCGCCGGTGGAAAGCTGCGGAATACCGTATTTTTCCGTTAAAAGCTTAGCCTGCGTTCCCTTGCCTGCTCCAGGCGGTCCCAAAAATATCAGTCTCATCGACCCCGCTTGCCTCCACGCAGCTTTGATTTCTTGATCAGCCCCTCATACTGCTGAGCAATCAGGTGACCCTGCACCTGTGCTACAGTATCAAGGGTCACGCTGACAACAATCAAAAGCGACGTACCACCAAGGTAGAACGGCACGCCGGTCTGCGCGATCATGACTTCGGGCAGAATACAGACGAACATCAGGTAAAGCGCGCCAAGCACGGTGATGCGCGTCAGCACGTAGTCGATGTATTCAGCGGTGCGCTCGCCTGGACGGATACCAAGGATGAAGCCGCCATGCTTTTTCAGATTGTCGGCCGTATCCTTCGGATTGAAGACAATGGCTGTATAGAAAAAGGCAAAGAACGCGATCATGCCGCCGTAGAGCGCCATGTAGAGCGGCTGGCCGTGGCCGAGCGCAGCAACGATCGTCGTCGCCCAGGAGGGCAGCGAAGAGGTATTGGCAAAGCCAGCGAGCGTCGCCGGCAAAAGCAGCAGCGAGGATGCGAAGATCGCCGGGATAACGCCTGACGTGTTGAGCTTCAGCGGCAGGTGCGAGGTGTCGCCCTGGAACATCCGGTTGCCGACCTGGCGCTTCGGATACTGGATCAAAAGGCGGCGCTGGGCCCGCTCGACGAAGACGATCAGCGCGATCACGCCGACGACCATTACGATGATGGCAAGGATGAGCGGCGTCGACAGCGCGCCGGTGCGGCCGAGTTCGAGCGTACCGGCAAGAGCCGTCGGCAGATGCGCGACGATGCCGGCGAAGATGATCAGCGAGATGCCATTGCCGATGCCGCGCGAGGTGATCTGCTCGCCGAGCCACATCAGGAACATCGTGCCGCCGAGGAGCGAGATGACGGTCGAGATGCGGAAGAACCAGCCCGGATCCCCGACGAGCCCGTTGCCGCTCTCGAGGCCGACCGAGATGCCATAGGCCTGCAACGCGCCGAGCAACACCGTGCCGTAGCGCGTATACTGGTTGATGACCTTGCGGCCCTGCTCGCCTTCCTTCTTCAATTGCTCAAGCGCCGGAACCACGGAGGTCATCAGCTGAACGATGATCGAGGCAGAAATATAAGGCATGATGCCGAGAGCGAAGATCGCCATACGCGAAACGGCGCCGCCCGAAAACATGTTGAAAAGACCGAGAATACCGCCGCTCTGGCCCTGGAAGGCCTGGGCAAAGGCGTCCGGGTTGAGGCCGGGAAGCGGAATATAGGTGCCGAGACGATAAACCAGAAGGGCACCGAGGGTGAACCAGAGGCGCTTTTTCAGATCTTCCGCCTTGGCGAAAGTCGAAAAATTCAGGTTGGAGGCGAGCTGTTCCGCTGCAGAAGCCATGCAATTCTCCGCGTAGCCAGTTCGGAACCCGCGGGAGAAACCCGGTCAGCTCCGGAAAAAGCTATCTTCTTTTGTGAAAACCGGCTCGGGAACGATCGCATCCGCAATCATGCGCCTCACCGTGGTTCCCCGTTAAATGCTTTGCGGCGGATCAATCCCGCCGCGAATCCGTGAGGCTCTCATATGGGAGCAAAACCGCCCGGTGTGAAGCACCCGGGCGGTTCATCAGCAACAATTATTCAGCAGCGCCCGAAAGCAGCTTGATCGAGCCGCCGGCCTTTTCGATCTTTTCGATCGCAGGCTTGGAAGCACCGGCAACTTCTAGCGAGAGCTTCGCCTTCAGTTCGCCGTCGGCCAGAACGCGGATGCCATCCTTGGCGCGGCGGATGACGCCGGCAGCCTGGAGGGCAGCTGCATCGACTGTCTTCGAAGCGTCGAGCTTCTTGGCGTCGATTGCGGTCTGGATGCGGCCGAGCGACACGACAACAAAGTCCGAACGGAAAATGTTGTTGAAGCCGCGCTTCGGCAGACGGCGGTAGATTGGCATCTGGCCGCCTTCGAAGCCGTTGATGGCGACGCCCGAACGAGCCTTCTGACCCTTCACACCGCGTCCGGCAGTCTTGCCGGAGCCGGAGCCGATGCCGCGGCCGAGACGCTTGCGGTTCTTGGTCGAACCTTCGTTGTCCTTGATTTCATTCAGTTTCATGATGGTATCCCCCTCACTTCTCGTCGACGACGCGAACGAGGTGCTGGACGGCCCGGATCATGCCACGAACGGAAGGCGTATCTTCCAGCGTGCTGACCCGGTGCATCTTGTTGAGACCGAGACCGACCAGCGTCGCGCGCTGTACGGCAGGCCGGCGAATGGGGCTGCCGGTCTGCTCGACCGTAACCGTCTTCTTTGCAACTTCTTTCTTGGCCATTGTTCAGACTCCCTTATTCTTCGGAAGCGACGCCGGCGGACGCACGACGGGCCTGGAGCGTGGCGTATTTCAGGCCGCGCTGTGCCGCGACGTCCTTCGGATGCGCCTGGTTCTTCAGGGCATCGAACGTGGCGCGAATCATGTTGTACGGGTTCGACGAACCGGTCGACTTCGCAACGACGTCATGCATGCCGAGCGTTTCGAAAACGGCGCGCATCGGACCACCGGCGATGATACCGGTACCAGCCTTGGCGGAGCGCAGCAGGACCTTGCCGGCGCCATGGCGGCCATGGACGTCATGATGAAGCGTGCGGCCCGAGCGCAGCGGAACGAAGATCAGTTCGCGCTTGGCAGCTTCGGTTGCCTTGCGGATGGCTTCCGGCACTTCGCGTGCCTTGCCATGACCGAAGCCAACGCGGCCCTTCTGGTCGCCGACGACGACAAGAGCAGCAAAGCCGAAACGACGGCCGCCCTTTACCACCTTGGCAACGCGGTTGATTGCTACGAGCTTGTCAACGAATTCGCTGTCGCGCTCCTCGCGGCTCTGGCGATCGTCGCGAGAACCTCTTTTTTCTTGTGCCATTGTCCTTTTCCTTTTTCTTTTCCGGGTGCAATCGGCAGGTTGACAAAAGTCGCCTCGGTTTCTTTGAACCGAAGCGACCGGGTCCTTACAGCGCCGCGCGTCGCAGACGCGCGCAAAGGCGCTGTAACACTCTGAGTGCCGCTTAATCTTGCCCTGAAATCGCCGAGCGATTTAAGGGATTAAGCGGTCCATGCAATTCGTTCGAGTCCAGACGATAACGTCTGGAAAATTGCATCAGAAGTTCAGGCCACCCTCGCGGGCTGCCTCGGCGAGCGCCTTGACGCGGCCGTGATAGATGAAGGCGCCACGGTCAAAGACGACGTCCTTGACACCAGCCTTCGAGGCGCGCTCTGCGAGGAGCTTGCCAACGGCAGCAGCTGCCGCCGTGTCAGCGCCCGTCTTCAAAGACGAACGCAGATCGGTGTCGAGCGTGGAGGCAGACGCAACGGTCTTGCCTGCAACGTCATCGATAACCTGTGCGTAGATGTTCTTCGACGAGCGATGAACCGACAGGCGCAGGCGGCCATTGGCGACTGCCTTGATTTGACGGCGCACGCGGCTGGCGCGGCGCACAAGTGTATCTTTCCTTGTAGCCATTTCGCGTGATCCTTACTTCTTCTTGCCTTCTTTGCGGACAATCCGCTCGCCGGCATACTTGACGCCCTTGCCCTTGTAGGGCTCGGGGCCACGGTATTCGCGGATTTCCGCGGCAACCTGGCCGACCTGCTGCTTGTTGATGCCGGTGACGACGATTTCCGTCGGCTTCGGCACAGCAATCGAAATGCCTTCCGGAGTCTGATAGACCACGTCATGGCTGAAGCCGAGCGCCAGCTGCAGGTTCTTGCCCTGCAGGGACGCACGATAGCCGACGCCGTTGATTTCGAGCTTGCGCTCGTAGCCGTCCTTGACGCCCTTGAAGATGTTTTCGATCATCGTGCGGGACATGCCCCACTTCGAGCGAGCATCCTTGGACTGGTCAACCGGGGTCACCGACACCGCGTTGTTGTCTTCCAGCTTTACGACGACTTCGTCATTAGCAACGAAGAAGAGTTCGCCTTTCGGGCCCTTTGCAGTCACCGTCTGGCCACTAACCGTGGCCGTGACACCTGCAGGAACCGGAACGGGCTTTTTACCGATACGAGACATATTTCAAACCTGTCTGTCCGTTATGGAGATCACTGCTGCCGTATTAGAATACGGAGCAGAGAACCTCGCCACCAACGTTCTGTTCGCGTGCCTGATGATCGGCCATCACACCCTTCGGGGTCGAAAGGATGGTGATGCCGAGACCGTTCGCGACCTGCGGAATGGACTTGACCGAGACATAAACCCGGCGGCCCGGCTTCGATACGCGGCCGATCTCACGGATCACCGACGCACCTTCGTAGTACTTCAATTCGATGTTGATCTCGGACTTGCCGTTACCAAATTCGACTTCAGAGTATCCGCGGATGTAGCCTTCAGCCTGAAGGACATCCAGAACGCGTGCGCGCAGCTTGGAAGCCGGAGTGGAAACACTCGACTTGCGGCGTGCAGCACCGTTACGGATACGTGTGAGCATATCGCCCAGCGGATCTGTCATTGCCATGTGCCCGTCTCCTTACCAGCTCGACTTGACAATGCCCGGCACCTTGCCGAAATTGCCCAGTTCACGAAGCGCAATACGCGACATCTTGAGTTTGCGATAATATGCGCGCGGACGACCGGTCACTTCGCAACGGTTGCGAATGCGGGTCTTGGATCCGTCACGCGGGAGGCTCGCCAACTTCAAGGTCGCCTTGAAGCGATCTTCGATCGGAAGAGACTGATTCATGATGATTGCCTTAAGGGCTGCCCGCTTGGAGGCATCCTGGGCAACCGACTTACGGCGGCGATTGTTCTTTTCAATTGCGCTCGTCTTCGCCATTCAACTTAATCCTTCTGCTTGTCGTTACGGCTTACTGGCGGAACGGGAAGTTGAACTCTGTGAGCAGAGCGCGTGCTTCGTCGTCCGTCGTTGCCGTCGTGCAAACGATGATGTCCATGCCCCACATCTGATCAACCTTGTCGTAGTTGATCTCAGGGAACACAATGTGCTCCTTGATACCCATGGCGAAGTTGCCACGGCCATCGAAGGACTTCGGATTCAGGCCGCGGAAGTCGCGAACGCGC
Source organism: Pararhizobium sp. LjRoot235 (assembly GCF_964254145.1). Classification (NCBI taxonomy): domain Bacteria; kingdom Pseudomonadati; phylum Pseudomonadota; class Alphaproteobacteria; order Hyphomicrobiales; family Rhizobiaceae; genus Pararhizobium; species Pararhizobium sp. LjRoot235. Next base: position 2,788,328 of record NZ_CAXUSP020000001.1, read on the forward strand.
GGAAGCGCGATGTTGATCAGACGGTCCAGGAATTCGTACATGCGAACGCCGCGAAGGGTAACCTTGGCGCCGATCGGCATGCCTTCGCGCAGCTTGAAGCCGGCGATGGAGTTGCGGGCCTTGGTGATGACCGGCTTCTGGCCGGCGATCGCTGCGAGGTCGGCAGCAGCAACAGTCGGCTTCTTGCTATCGCCCGTCGATTCACCAACGCCCATGTTGATGACGATCTTGTCGAGACGCGGAATCTGCATGACGTTGGAGTAGGAGAACTTCTCCTGCATCGCCTTGCTGATACGCTCGACATAGTCGGTCTTGAGCCGGGGCTCGTACTTCTTGGTGTCAGCCATCGATCGACACTCCCGAACGCTTTGCGACGCGAACCTTCTTGTCGCCTTCGATCTTGAAACCGACGCGGGTCGGCTTGCCGTCCTGCGGATCGGCGATCGCGATATTCGACAGATGGATCGACGCTTCCTTGTTGATGATACCGGCTTCCTGGCTCTGGGTCTGGCGCTGGTGACGCTTCACCATGTTGACGCCACGCACAACAGCCCGGTCTTCCTTCGGCAGCACCTGGAGAACTTCTCCGGAGCGGCCCTTGTCCTTGCCGGTCAATACGACGACCTTGTCGCCCTTGCGAATCTTTTGCATCTCAATCGCTCCTTACAGTACTTCTGGAGCCAGCGAGATGATCTTCATGTGGTTCTTGGCGCGAAGTTCGCGCGGAACCGGTCCGAAGATGCGGGTGCCGATCGGCTCTTTCTTGTTGTCGATAAGAACAGCTGCGTTGTTATCGAACCGGATGACGCTGCCGTCCGGACGACGGATGTCCTTGGCGGTGCGAACGACAACCGCCTTCATCACATCACCCTTCTTGACGCGGCCGCGCGGGATCGCTTCCTTGATCGAAACGACGATAATGTCGCCGACCGAAGCGTACTTGCGCTTGGAGCCGCCCAGCACCTTGATGCACATGACACGACGCGCGCCGGAATTATCCGCCACGTCGAGGTTTGTTTGCATCTGAATCATGTCAGGTCGCCTTCTTGTTGTTACCGGACCGGTTGGGCAACTGCCCCCTTCTCCGGCTTATGAAAACTTTGTTCCGCAGCGCCACGCGCCTTACCGACACGCAGTGACGCTACAGCACTTTGAATAGCTGCACGTTTCGTCTTCAAATCGATTCCGAACGGGGAATCGTGCAGTCGCGCGGGATAGGTCGTTGCCAGGGTGGTTTCCCAAACGGGACCTTCCGTGCGCTCAAAGCAAAAGAACGCTCGACACCGGAGCGTTCTGACGCTGCTTCATACAGATTTTTGCGCCTGGCGCAAGGGCCAAGCGCAAATCAATCGCAATCAGGCCTGAACGGAAACGACCGTCCAAGTCTTGTCCTTGGAGATCGGCGCGCATTCCTCGATGGAAACGACGTCGCCGACCTTATACTGGTTGTTCTCGTCGTGCGCCTTGTACTTCTTCGACCGGCGAACGGTCTTCTGGAAGATCGGGTGCGCAAAGCGACGCTCGACCCGGACCACTACGGTCTTGTCGTTCTTGTCGCTGACGACTGTGCCCTGCAGAATGCGTTTTGGCATATTCTTCGGTCCTTAAGCCTTGGCTTCTGCCGCCTTCTGGCGGGCAATGGTTTTGACGCGCGCAATGTCCTTGCGGACTTCATTGATGCGCGACGACTTTTCGAGCTGGCCTGTCGCCTTCTGGAAGCGCAGGTTGAACTGCTCTTTCTTCAGCTTGGCAAGCTCTTCGTTGAGCTGATCTGCGCTCAGGGCGCGAACGGTCTCGGCTTTCATGGGCTTTACTCCTTACTCTGCAATGCGCTGAACGAAGCGCGTCTTGACAGAGAGTTTCGCAGCACCAAGGCGAAGCGCCTCACGGGCGAGTTCTTCGCTGACGCCGTCGATTTCGAACATCATTCGGCCGGGCTTGACCTTGCAAGCCCAGTATTCGACCGAACCCTTACCTTTACCCATGCGGACTTCGGTCGGCTTGGCCGTGACCGGAACGTCTGGGAATACGCGGATCCACACGCGACCGGCACGCTTCATGTGACGGGTGATCGCGCGGCGTGCCGCTTCAATTTCGCGTGCGTTGACGCGGTTCGGTTCCTGAGACTTCAGGCCGAATTCACCGAAAGCAAGGTCGGAACCGCCCTTGGCAACGCCCTTGATGCGTCCCTTGAACTGCTTGCGGTACTTAGTACGCTTTGGCTGCAACATTTTTTTACTTCTCCGATATTAGCTGCCAGGAACGACTGTTACGCGTTTTCGCGACGACGGCTGCTGCTGCTCGGGCCCTGGGCATCACTCTCGGACGCGCGACGCTCGGAAGCCATCGGATCGTGCTCGAGGATTTCGCCCTTGAAGATCCAGACCTTGATGCCGCAGATACCGAAAGCGGTTTTGGCTTCAGCCACACCGTAGTCGATGTCGGCGCGAAGCGTGTGCAACGGCACGCGGCCTTCGCGGTACCATTCGGTACGAGCGATTTCAGCACCGCCGAGGCGGCCGCCGCAGGTGATCTTGATGCCTTCGGCGCCAAGACGCATGGCCGACTGAACAGCGCGCTTCATCGCACGGCGGAAAGCAACGCGGCGTTCCAGCTGCTGGGCGATCGACTGGGCAACGAGGGTCGAGTCAACTTCCGGCTTGCGAACTTCAACAATGTTGAGGTGCGTTTCGGAGTTGGTCATCTCGGAAAGCTTCTTGCGGAGCTTTTCGATGTCTGCACCCTTCTTGCCGATGATAAGGCCCGGACGAGCCGAGTGGATCGTGACGCGGCACTTCTTGTGCGGACGCTCGATGACCACCTTGGCGATGCCGGCCTGCTTCAGTTCTTCCATCAGGTAAGCGCGGATCTTCAGATCTTCGTGAAGAAGCTGACCGTATTCCGCGTTGTCCGCGAACCAGCGGCTATCCCAGGTCCGGTTGATGCCGAGACGAAAACCGACTGGATTAATCTTCTGGCCCATTATGCGGCCTCCCCTTTGGCTTCCACTTCACGAACGACGATCGTCAGATGCGCGAAAGGCTTTTCAATACGCGATGCACGGCCACGGCCACGAGCGTGGAAACGCTTCATGACGATGGACTTGCCAACGTAGGCTTCGGCGACGATCAAACTATCGACGTCGAGATCATGGTTGTTCTCTGCGTTTGCGATTGCGGACTCAAGGGTCTTCTTGACCGTGTCCGAGATGCGCTTGCGCGAGAATTCCAGTTCGGCCAGAGCCCGGTCGACCTTCTTGCCGCGAATCATCGCGGCAACCAGGTTGAGCTTCTGGGGGCTGACGCGGATCGTGCGCGCAATTGCCTGCGCCTCATTATCCTTCAGCCGGCGTTCGGCTTTTGCCTTGCCCATGATTACTTCCTCTTTGCCTTCTTGTCCGCACCGTGACCGTAATAGGTCCGGGTCGGAGAGAATTCACCGAACTTGTGACCGACCATGTCTTCCGACACCGAAACCGGCACATGCTTGCTGCCATTGTAGACGCCGAAGGTCAGACCGACGAACTGCGGCAGGATGGTGGAGCGACGGCTCCACATCTTGATCACTTCGTTACGACCGCCTTCACGAACCTTCTCAGCCTTCTTGAGAAGATAGCCGTCAACAAACGGACCTTTCCATACTGAACGAGCCATTGGAGACTTCCTCTCTTACTTCTTACGCTGATGACGCGAGCGCATGATGAACTTGTCGGTCGACTTGTTCGAACGCGTGCGCTTGCCCTTGGTGGGCTTGCCCCACGGGGAGACCGGATGACGGCCACCCGAGGTGCGGCCTTCACCACCGCCGTGCGGATGGTCAACAGGGTTCATGACGACGCCGCGAACGTGCGGACGCTTGCCGCGCCACACCGAACGGCCGGCCTTGCCGTCGTTGATGTTGCCGTGATCGGGGTTCGATACAGCACCGACCGTTGCAAGGCAGGAGCCATGCACCAGGCGCTGTTCGCCGGAGTTGAGGCGAAGGATCGCCATACCCTGGTCGCGACCGACGAGCTGGACGTAGGCGCCAGCAGAACGGGCGATCTGCCCGCCCTTGCCCGGCTTCATCTCGACGTTGTGAACGATCGAACCGACCGGCATGTACTGAAGCGGCATGGTGTTGCCCGGCTTCACGTCGACCTGCTTTTCCGAAGCGATCACCTTGTCGCCGGCAGCAAGACGCTGCGGCGCAAGGATGTAGGCCTGCTCGCCATCGGCATAGTTGATCAGCGCGATGAACGCGGTGCGGTTCGGGTCGTATTCGATACGCTCGACCGTGCCTTCGACGTCGAACTTGCGACGCTTGAAATCGATCAGACGGTAGGTCCGCTTGTGACCGCCGCCCTGGAAGCGCACCGTGATGCGACCGGTGTTGTTACGACCGCCCTTGGAGGACAGGCCTTCGGTCAGCGCCTTGACGGGCTTGCCCTTCCAGAGGCCGGACCGGTCGACGATGACCAGCTGACGCTGGCTCGGGGTGGTCGGATTGAAACTTTTCAATGCCATTGTTCTATTCCTCAGAGTCCGGTGGAGACGTCGATGGTCTGACCGTCAGCGAGTGTGACGATAGCCTTCTTGACGTCTTTCTGCCGGCCAGCGAAGCCGCGGAAGCGCTTCAGCTTGCCCTTGCGGACCAGCGTGTTCACAGCCGTAACCTTGACGCCGAACAGCGCTTCGATCGCAGCCTTGATTTCCGGCTTCGACGCACCCTTGGCGACGTTGAAGATGATCTGGTTCTGTTCAGAAACCAGCGTCGACTTTTCGGTGATCGAAGGAGAAACGATCACATCATAGTGGCGAAGGTCAGTCATTTGAACCGCTCCTCAAGAGCTTCAACTGCAGCCTTGGACAGGACGAGCTTGCCGCGGCGCAGAATATCGTAAACATTGATGCCCTGGACCGGCAGAACGTCCACGTTCGGGATGTTCTGGGCTGCGAGCTTGAAGTTGCTGTCGAGTTCGACGCCACCGATGAACAGTGCATTGGTCAGGCCGAGGTTAGCGAAAGCGCCGGTCAGCGTCTTCGTCTTGGCCTCGGTCGCAACCAGGTTGTCGACGATGATCAGATCTTCAGCACGAAGCTTGGCGGACAGCGCGTGGCGCAGGCCGAGAGCGCGAACCTTCTTCGGCAGGTCATGAGCGTGGCTGCGAACAACCGGGCCATGAGCCTTACCACCGCCGCGGAACTGCGGAGCGCGCGCCGAATGGTGACGAGCGCGGCCCGTACCTTTCTGCTTGAACATCTTGGCGCCGGTGCGCGAAACTTCTGCGCGACCCTTGGCCTTGTGCGTGCCCTGCTGCTTCTTGGCGAGCTGCCAGCGAACGACGCGGGCAATGATATCTTCGCGAGGCTCGAGACCGAAAATCGCGTCGGACAGGGAGACCTGGCCGGCTTCTTTTCCCTCGAGTGTGGTGACTTTGAGATCCATGATCTGGCCCCCTTACTTGGCTGCGCGCACGGCGGCAGGACGCGGAGCGTCAGCCGGGGTGCCGGACTTGATGGCGTCGCGAACGACGATCCATGCGCCCTTGGAGCCGGGTACGGCGCCCTTGACGAGGATCAGACCGCGGTCTTCATCGGTGGAGACCACTTCCAGGTTCTGGGTGGTGATGCGCGTCTGGCCCATATGACCAGCCATGCGCTTGCCCTTCCAGACGCGGCCCGGATCCTGGTTGGAACCAGTCGAACCATGCGAACGGTGTGATACGGACACGCCGTGCGTTGCACGCAGACCGCCGAAGTTGTGGCGCTTCATCGCACCGGCAAAACCCTTACCGACAGATGTACCGGTCACGTCAACGAGCTGGCCCGCGACGAAATGGTTTGCAGTGAGTTCGGCGCCGACATCGATCAGATTGTCCGACGTAACGCGAAACTCGACGACCTTGGCCTTCGGCTCAACGCTTGCGGCAGCGAACTGACCGCGCAACGGCTTGCTCGTGTTCTTGACCTTGGACTGACCAGCACCGAGTTGAACTGCGGTGTAGCCGTTCTTGTCTTCTGTGCGATGGGCAACCACTTGGCAGTTTTCCATCCGCAATACTGTAACTGGGATATGCTCACCAGCGTCGTTATAGACGCGGGTCATCCCAACTTTCTGTGCAATCACACCTGAACGCATTGGTTCATTCCTCTTGAGAGTTAGCGACGGAGAAAACCCCGTTGCATCTCTGGTTTAAGGTCTCCCTCAGATCATCCGCCCGTGTGACCGGAAGATTGGGGGTCGCCCGTTTTTGGAAGCCGTTGGACCGAAATCCACGTACCTTCCTTGTTTTTAAAGCTTGATTTCTACGTCTACGCCGGCAGCGAGATCGAGCTTCATCAGCGCGTCTACTGTCTGCGGGGTCGGATCGACGATATCGAGCAGGCGCTTGTGCGTGCGCATCTCAAACTGTTCACGGCTCTTCTTGTCCACGTGGGGCGAGCGGTTGACCGTGAACTTTTCAATCCGCGTCGGAAGCGGCACCGGACCACGAACCGAAGCACCTGTGCGCTTGGCCGTCGAAACGATTTCCCGCGTGGAGGCGTCAAGAATCCGGTGATCAAACGCCTTGAGGCGGATACGGATATTCTGGCCGTTCATTCGAGTTATCCTTGTTGTTGTTAGGCGAATGCCTCAGATGAGGCACTTCGTCATTCGTTTCCGGGTGCGGATGCTTCAAAGAGCACAAAGAGCAAATCGCTCTCTGTCCGATTCTGCAATTCGACCCGCCACATATACGTAATCAGCGTCCGACACAATGACCGAACGCCCGCGGAAGAGCGATTTTTCGCGCTTCCGCCAATTCGAGAGGCATACGACTTTACTCGCATGCTTCGACCAACAAATGATCGAGGAAGCGGCGCTTATGGCGCGCCGCTTCCAACCGAGTTTTTACTCGACAATCGACGCGACGATGCCGGCGCCGACGGTGCGGCCGCCTTCACGAATTGCGAAGCGCAGCTTTTCTTCCATCGCGATCGGCACGATCAGCTCGACGGCAACGGTGACGTTGTCGCCCGGCATGACCATTTCGGTGCCTTCCGGCAGCGACACGATGCCGGTCACGTCGGTCGTGCGGAAGTAGAACTGCGGACGGTAGTTGGTGAAGAACGGCGTATGACGGCCGCCTTCTTCCTTCGTCAGGATGTAGGCTTCGGCCATGAACTTCTTGTGCGGCTTGACCGAACCCGGCTTGCACAGGATCTGGCCACGCTCGACGCCGTCACGGGTGACGCCGCGCAACAGCGCACCGATGTTGTCGCCGGCCTGGCCCTGGTCGAGCAGCTTGCGGAACATTTCAACGCCGGTGCAGGTCGTCTTCGTCGTCGGACGGATGCCGACGATCTCGATTTCCTCGCCAACCTTGACAACGCCACGCTCGACGCGGCCGGTGACGACCGTGCCGCGGCCCGAGATCGAGAACACGTCTTCGATCGGCATCAGGAACGGCTGGTCGATCGGACGCTCCGGCGTCGGGATGTAGGCGTCAACCGCGGCCATCAGCTCGCGGATCGCGTCTTCGCCGATCTTCTTGTCGCTATCTTCGAGAGCAGCCAGGGCCGAACCCTTGATGATCGGGATGTCGTCGCCCGGGAAGTCGTAGGACGACAGCAGTTCGCGCACTTCCAGTTCGACGAGCTCGAGCAGTTCGGCGTCGTCGACCTGGTCGACCTTGTTCAGGAACACGACGATCGCCGGAACGCCAACCTGACGGGCAAGCAGGATGTGCTCGCGGGTCTGCGGCATCGGGCCGTCGGCAGCCGAGCAAACCAGGATCGCGCCGTCCATCTGCGCCGCACCGGTGATCATGTTCTTGACGTAGTCGGCGTGGCCGGGGCAGTCGACATGCGCATAGTGACGGGCCGTCGTCTCATATTCGACGTGCGCCGTCGAGATGGTGATGCCGCGCGCCTTTTCTTCCGGGGCGGCGTCGATCTGGTCATACGCCTTGTATTCGCCGAAATACTTCGTGATCGCTGCCGTCAGCGACGTCTTGCCATGGTCAACGTGGCCGATCGTGCCAATGTTAACGTGCGGCTTGTTGCGCTCAAATTTGCTCTTTGCCATTTCCGGCTCTCCGTTTTCTGACCCCAATCAGGGGGTAATTCTCTTGTTTCTGTCACCTGGCTGAAAGTAGTCCGATCACTTCTGACCGGAATACTTTGCCTGGATTTCCTGTGCCACGTTCGAAGGAACCGGCGCATAGTGATCGAAGGTCATCGTGTACTGCGCGCGACCCTGGCTCATCGAGCGCAGGTTGTCCACGTACTTGAACATGTTGGCCAGCGGCACGTTGGCGTTGATCACGACGGCGATGCCGCGCGATTCCTGGCCCTGGATCTGACCGCGACGCGAGTTCAGATCGCCGATAACGTCACCGACGTAATCTTCCGGGGTCACGACTTCAACCTTCATCATCGGCTCGAGCAGCTGTGCGCCGGCCTTCTTTGCTGCTTCACGGAAGCAGGCGCGGGAGGCGATTTCGAAGGCGAGGACCGAGGAGTCGACGTCATGGAAGGCACCGTCGATGAGCGTCGCCTTGACGCCGAGCATCGGGAAGCCAGCCAGCGGGCCGGAAGACAGAACGCTTTCGATGCCCTTCTGAACGCCGGGGATGTATTCCTTCGGAATGGAACCACCAACGATCTTGGACTCGAACTTGAAGTCGTCGCCTTCTTCATTCGGTTCGAAGACGATCTTGACGCGCGCGAACTGGCCGGTACCACCGGACTGCTTCTTGTGCGTGTAGTCTTCTTCGTGCTTGCGCGTGATCGATTCACGGTAGGCAACCTGCGGCGCGCCGACGGTGGCTTCAACCTTGAATTCGCGGCGCATGCGGTCGACGAGGATGTCGAGGTGAAGTTCACCCATGCCGGCGATGATCGTCTGACCGGATTCTTCGTCAGTCTTGACGCGGAACGAAGGATCTTCAGCAGCCAGGCGGTTGAGCGCGAGGCCCATCTTTTCCTGATCGCCCTTGGTCTTCGGCTCGATGGCGATCTGGATGACCGGCTCGGGGAATTCCATGCGCTCGAGGATAACCTGCTTCAACGGATCGCAGAGCGTGTCGCCGGTGGTGGTTTCCTTGAGGCCTGCGAGAGCAACGATGTCGCCGGCAAAAGCTTCGTCGATGTCTTCACGGGAGTTGGAATGCATCTGCAGCATACGGCCAACGCGCTCGCGCTTTTCCTTGACCGTGTTCATGACCGACGTGCCCTTTTCGAGCTTGCCGGAATAGATGCGGGCGAAGGTGAGCGAACCGACGAAGGGGTCGTTCATGATCTTGAAGGCGAGCATCGAAAGCGGCTCGTCATCGGACGGATGACGCTCGATTTCGGCTTCGGTCTTGACGTCGATGCCCTTGATCGACGGAATGTCGAGCGGCGACGGCAGGTATTCGACAACGGCGTCGAGCAGAGGCTGAACGCCCTTGTTCTTGAACGCGGTACCGCAGAACATCGGATGAAACTTCACGTCGATGGTGCCGCGGCGAACCAGCGCACGGATCTGCTCGTTGTCCGGCATGATGCCGTTCAGGTAGTTTTCCATCGCGGCTTCGTCGATGTCGACGACGGTCTCGATGAGGAGCTCGCGATATTCAGCGGCCTTTTCCTTCATGTCGTCCGGGATTTCGACAACATCCCACTGGGCGCCGAGCGACTCGTCGCGCCAGATGAGAGCGTTCATCTCGATCAGATCGATAACGCCCTTGAATTCCGTCTCAGCGCCGATCGGCAGCTGCATGACGACCGGGATCGCGCCGAGACGTGACTTGATCATCGAAACCGAACGATAGAAGTCGGCGCCGGTCTTGTCCATCTTGTTGCAGAAGATCATCCGCGGAACGTTGTACTTCTCGGCCTGGCGCCAGACGGTTTCCGTCTGCGGCTCAACACCGGCGTTGGCGTCGAGAAGAGCAATCGCACCGTCGAGAACGCGCAGCGAACGCTCGACTTCGATGGTGAAGTCGACGTGGCCGGGGGTGTCGATGATGTTGAAGCGGCGCATCTTGCCGTCACGGCCCTTCCAGAAGGTCGTCGTGGCAGCGGAGGTGATGGTGATGCCGCGTTCCTGCTCCTGCTCCATCCAGTCCATGGTGGCAGCGCCGTCATGGACTTCGCCGATCTTGTGCGACTTGCCCGTGTAATACAGGATGCGCTCGGTCGTCGTGGTCTTGCCGGCGTCGATGTGCGCCATGATACCGAAGTTGCGGTAGTCTTCGATTTTATATTCGCGAGCCATAATGACTGCCTTTCGAAATTGTTCGTCGATTACCAGCGGTAATGCGAGAATGCACGGTTCGCGTCAGCCATCTTGTGCGTGTCTTCGCGCTTCTTGACGGCGCTGCCACGGTTGTTGGCAGCGTCCATGAGTTCGCCGCAAAGGCGATCGATCATGGTGGTCTCGTTGCGCTTGCGGGCAGCAGCGATCAGCCAGCGGATGGCAAGAGCCTGACGGCGCTCGGGGCGAACATCGACCGGAACCTGGTAGGTAGCACCACCGACGCGGCGCGAACGGACTTCGACGTGCGGCGCGATGTTGTCGAGAGCCGAATGGAACACGGTGACCGGCTCCTGCTTCAACTTGCCCTGCACCAGATCGAAGGCACCGTAAACGATGTTTTCAGCGACCGACTTCTTACCATGAAGCATGATTGCGTTCATGAACTTGGTGACGACCAGATCGCCGAACTTCGGGTCTGGGTTGATCTCGCGCTTTTCTGCACTATGACGACGTGACATACTTTTGTCTCTCAGCTGTTAACTGGCGCCTTATCACGCGGAGAACCTCGCGCAGCGCCTAAAATTGTGTAACCCGAATTACTTCGGACGCTTCGCACCATACTTGGAACGGCGTTGCTTGCGGTTCTTGACACCCTGGGTATCGAGAACACCACGGATGATGTGGTAGCGAACGCCCGGCAAGTCCTTGACGCGGCCGCCGCGGATCATGACAACGGAGTGTTCCTGAAGGTTGTGGCCTTCACCCGGAATATAGCCGATGACTTCGAAGCCGTTGGTCAGGCGAATCTTGGCAACCTTACGCAGAGCCGAGTTCGGCTTCTTCGGGGTCGTCGTGTAGACGCGGGTGCAAACGCCGCGCTTCTGCGGGTTTTCCTGCAGAGCAGGAACCTTGTTGCGCTTTACCTGTGCCTGACGCGGCTTGCGGATCAGCTGGTTTACGGTAGGCATATAACCATCCCTTACAAAATCTGTCTCATTACCCTTGCGGGCGGATCGATGCCGTCGCCGGCGGTTTCGAACGCTTGATAAATGCGCAAAACGAGGACCGATCCGCCTCTCGGCAGATGGCCCGCAAAAAAGCAGAGGACGCAATGTTTTCTGCGTCTTGCATGCAGCATTTTGGACTTCAGCGTGCGTTTCGAACCTTGTTTGAGGCGAACTCCAGAACGAGACGTTCCGAACCAGCCAGCCTCACATGGGCTCCGATGGGGCGGGGTGTACTGATTTCGGGGTGTCCCGTCAAGGGGAATTAACAAATATTCGTACCCGCGCACAGCCGACATGCCTGCAAAACAAGGCTTTTGCGGCCGACCCTGCCCCAGCCAGCCATCTGGCAGGACTGAATGCCGCTGCATTCCGCTCAACTTAAAGAATCATAAAGCAATTTGACAATCCAGCCGTAAGGACAGAATTGGTCGCCCGATTCGTCTTGGATGATTTGTTTTTTAGGGCGCACCGTGCGGCAATACGCGGTAAGGTCAATACATACATCTTTCGAACAAGGACATGACCATGACTGCCATCCCCGACAACGACAACAACCTCGACGGCCCGATGATTTTCATCATCATCGGCAAGGCCTATGAGCAGGATGGCGACGACGAGGGCATCGATATCCACGTCATGCTGCGCGCGCCGGACGACGACACCGCAGTGCGCGAAGCTTTGAACGCGCTTGCTGAAGAAGGTTTCCTCGAGGCCGACCTCGATCAGATCGGCACTCTCACCGACATTCCCGACGACGAACCGCATGCCTCGGCCTATCAGGGCGCGCTGTCAGGCGAAGTGGCGATCATCAAGTTCGGCTGAGCGTCCTTGGATGGCTGATCAACCCGTTCCGGATCTGAGCCTCGGTTACGGCATGGACCATGCGTCTCGCGATGATCGCCAGATAGAAAAGCCGCCCGGATCGCTCCGGGCGGCTTTTTCAATTGGGTCGGAAAGGGCGGCAGAACCGCCCTCGCCTTTCGGCCTTATTCGGCCGCGGCATCTTCCTTGGCCGCCATGTCGGCGAGCATCGGCGTTGCGGCCTCCGCTCCGGTTCCCTTGCGGCGCTCCTCGAGGATCATCTCGTCGCGAGCCGTCGCAATACGGCGGATCTGGGTCATGGTGCCGCCGGTACCGGCCGGGATCAGACGGCCGACGATGACGTTTTCCTTCAGACCCTGCAGGCCGTCGGTCTTGCCGGCGATCGCAGCTTCCGTCAGCACCTTCGTCGTTTCCTGGAAGGACGCGGCCGAGATGAAGGACGGCGTCTGCAGCGACGCTTTGGTGATGCCAAGCAGCACCGGATCGCCGTAGGCCGGCTTCTTGCCCTGTTCGATCAGCTGATCGTTGACGTCTTCCAGCTCAATGCGGTCGACGCTGTCGCCAACGATATAGGTCGAGTCACCGGCGTCGGTCACTTCCACCTTCTGCAGCATCTGGCGAACGATCACCTCGATGTGCTTGTCGTTGATCACAACGCCCTGCAGACGGTAGACTTCCTGGATTTCGTTCACGAGGTAGGAAGCGAGTGCCTCCACGCCCTTGATCGCCAGGATGTCGTGCGGTGCCGGGTTACCGTCGAGGATATAGTCACCCTTTTCGATATAGTCGCCATCCTGAAGATGGAAGGGCTTGCCCTTCGGGATCAGGTATTCGACCGGCTCGACACCGTCTTCCGCAGGCTCGATCAGCACGCGGCGCTTGTTCTTGTAGTCGCGGCCGAAGCGGATCGTACCATCGATTTCGGCGATGATCGCGTGATCCTTCGGACGGCGCGCTTCGAAGAGTTCGGCAACGCGCGGCAGACCACCGGTGATGTCCTTCGTCTTGGCGCTTTCCAGCGGCGAACGTGCAAGCACGTCACCCTGGGAAACCTTCGTGCCCGGCTCGACCGACAGAATGGCGTCGACCGACAACATGAAGCGAGCTTCGCCGCCACGGGCAAGCTTGGCAACGGCGCCATTCTTGTCCTTGATGACGATCGCCGGCTTCAGGTCGATACCGCGCGGCGTCGAGCGCCAGTCGATAACCTGGCGCTTGGTGATGCCGGTCGCTTCGTCGGTTGCTTCCAGAACGGAGATACCATCAACGATATCTTCGAAATGAACGGTACCTTCGACTTCCGTCATCATCGGACGCGTGTAAGGGTCCCACTCGGCGAGGCGCTGGCCGCGCTTCACCTTGTCGGCGTCGTCGACATAGATCTTCGAACCGTAGGCAACGCGCTGCGAGGAGCGTTCGACACCACGTTCGTCGAGGATCTGGATCGCCATGTTGCGGCCCATGGCAACCAGAACGTTGTCCGAGTTGCGCAACATGTTGCGGTTCTTGATCTGAACCGTACCTTCATACGACGCTTCGAGGAACGACTGGTCGACCACGGTTGCCGTACCACCAAGGTGGAACGTACGCATCGTCAGCTGGGTGCCCGGCTCGCCGATCGACTGAGCGGCGATGACGCCGACAGCTTCACCCATGTTGACTGGCGTACCACGCGCCAGGTCGCGACCGTAGCAGACGCCGCAGACGCCGGTCTGGATCTCGCAGGTCAGCGCCGAACGGATGCGGATCGACTGGATACCAGCCTTCTCGATTTCGACGACATCGGCCTCGAGGATCATGCGGCCGGCATCGACGATGCGCTCACCTGTCACCGGATGATCGATGTTGTCGAGGGCTGTTCGGCCGAGAACGCGAGCACCGAGCGAGGCAACGACCTGACCGGCATCGACGATGGCGGTCATGGTGAGGCCGGTTTCGGTACCGCAATCCACCGAGTTGACGATGCAATCCTGCGCGACGTCGACGAGACGGCGGGTCAGGTAACCGGAGTTCGCAGTCTTCAAGGCGGTGTCTGCGAGACCCTTACGGGCGCCGTGGGTCGAGTTGAAGTACTCGTTAACGGTCAGGCCTTCCTTGAAGTTCGAGATGATTGGCGTCTCGATGATTTCGCCCGAAGGCTTGGCCATCAGGCCGCGCATGCCGCCCAGCTGACGCATTTGGTTCGGAGAACCACGGGCGCCGGAGTGCGACATCATGTAGATCGAGTTCATCGGCTTCTGACGGCCGTTGTCATCGAATTCCACCGCCTTGATGCGTGCCATCATCTCGTCGGCGACCTTTTCGGTCGCCTTGCCCCAGGCGTCGACAACCTTGTTGTACTTTTCGCCCTGGGTGATGAGGCCGTCGTTGTACTGCTGCTCGTATTCCTTCACCAGGCTTTCGGTGTCACCGACGATCTTGGCCTTGGTGTCCGGAATAACCATGTCGTCCTTGCCGAACGATATGCCGGCGCGGCAGGCATGGGCGAAGCCGAGCTGCATGATGCGGTCGCAGAAAATGACCGTGTCCTTCTGGCCGCAGTGACGGTAGACCGTGTCGATCATCTTGGAGATGTTCTTCTTGGTCAGTTCCTGGTTGCAGACGTCGAACGGCACATTGACGTTCTTCGGCAGAAGTTCGCCGATGAGCATACGGCCCGGCGTGGTTTCGAAGATCTTCGAAACCGGCTTGCCTTCCGCATCCACCGTCTTGAAGCGGCCGCGAATCTTGGCATGCAGCGTTACCGACTTGGTTTCAAGCGCATGATGCAGTTCGCCGAGATCGGAGAAGGCCATGCCTTCGCCCGGCTCGTTCTGGTTCATGATCGACAGATAGTAGAGGCCGAGAACCATGTCCTGCGACGGAACGATGATCGGCGCGCCGTTTGCCGGGTGCAGGATGTTGTTGGTCGACATCATCAGCACGCGGGCTTCCAGCTGCGCTTCGAGCGACAGCGGAACGTGAACCGCCATCTGGTCACCGTCGAAGTCGGCGTTGAACGCCGTGCAGACGAGCGGATGCAGCTGGATCGCCTTGCCCTCGACCAGGGTGGGTTCGAAGGCTTGGATGCCCAGGCGGTGCAGCGTCGGAGCGCGGTTGAGCAGAACCGGATGTTCGCGGATGACTTCGTCGAGGATATCCCAGACTTCCGGCTTTTCCTTTTCAACCAGCTTCTTCGCCTGCTTGACGGTCGAGGAGTAACCCTTGGCGTCGAGGCGGGCGTAGATGAACGGCTTGAACAGTTCGAGCGCCATCTTCTTCGGCAGGCCGCACTGGTGCAGCTTCAGTTCCGGGCCGGTCACGATGACCGAACGGCCGGAATAGTCGACGCGCTTGCCGAGCAGGTTCTGACGGAAGCGGCCCTGCTTGCCCTTGAGCATGTCGGACAGCGACTTCAGCGGACGCTTGTTGGCACCCGTGATGACGCGGCCGCGGCGACCGTTGTCGAACAGCGCATCGACGGATTCCTGCAGCATGCGCTTTTCGTTGCGGATGATGATGCCCGGAGCGCGCAGTTCGATCAGGCGCTTCAGACGGTTGTTGCGGTTGATGACGCGGCGATAGAGATCGTTGAGGTCGGACGTCGCGAAACGGCCGCCATCCAGCGGAACCAGCGGACGCAGGTCCGGCGGGATCACCGGAACGACCTTCATGATCATCCATTCCGGACGGTTGCCGGAGTCCATGAAGTTCTCGACGATTTTCAGGCGCTTCATCAGCTTCTTCTGCTTCAGCTCGGACGTGGTGTCAGCCATTTCCGAACGCAGATCGCCGGCGATCTTGTCGAGGTTCATCGAAGCGAGCATCTCGTAGATGGCTTCCGCACCGATCATCGCCGTGAACTGATCTTCGCCGAACTCGTCGACGGCGATCATGTATTCTTCTTCCGAGAGGAGCTGGTTTTCCTTGAGGGAAGTCAGGCCCGGCTCGGTGACGATGTAGTTTTCGAAATAGAGGACGCGCTCGATATCCTTCAGTGTCATGTCGAGCAGCGTCGCGATGCGGCTCGGCAGGGACTTCAGGAACCAGATGTGGGCAACGGGAGCGGCGAGCTCGATGTGACCCATGCGCTCACGGCGAACGCGCGAGAGCGTAACTTCGACGCCGCACTTTTCGCAGATGATGCCCTTGTACTTCATGCGCTTGTACTTGCCGCACAGGCATTCGTAGTCCTTGATCGGCCCAAAGATGCGCGCGCAGAAAAGGCCGTCGCGTTCCGGCTTGAACGTGCGGTAGTTGATCGTCTCCGGCTTCTTGATCTCACCGTAAGACCAGGAGAGAATCTTCTCCGGCGAGGCAATCGAGATCCGGATGGAGTCGAATGTCTGTGCTGGCACCTGCGGATTGAAAAGGTTCATGACCTCTTGGTTCATGCCTATCTCCTTCGTGGGCGTATCGCCCTCTTCTTGGCTGGACGGTTCCGGCAAATCCCGGGCGCCGGACCGCAGCCTGAAAATGGATAAAACCGCATTTTATGCGGCCGCATTTCCTGCCCTTCCCTTAGGTGCGGGATCGGGCGGAAACGGTGCGCGCCGCTTGGACAGCGGCACGCACCTCGATGATGTCTTACTCGGCGGCGTCCGGCAGTTGCGTCGGCTGCAGCTCTTCGAGCTTCGAGTTTTCCAGCTCGACGGACAGACCCAGCGACCGCATTTCCTTGACGAGAACGTTGAAGCTCTCCGGAATACCGGCCTCGAAGGTGTCGTCGCCACGGACGATCGCTTCATAGACCTTGGTGCGCCCGGCCACGTCGTCCGACTTCACCGTCAGCATTTCCTGCAGGGTGTAGGCGGCGCCGTAGGCTTCCAGAGCCCAGACTTCCATTTCCCCGAAGCGCTGACCGCCGAACTGCGCCTTGCCGCCCAACGGCTGCTGGGTAACGAGCGAGTAGGGACCGATCGAACGGGCGTGGATCTTGTCGTCGACAAGGTGGTTCAGCTTCAGCATGTAAATATAGCCGACGGTGACCTGGCGGTCGAACTGATCGCCGGTACGGCCGTCATACAAGGTCGACTGACCGGTGACTTTCAGGCCTGCCTGCTCCAGCATCTCGTTGACGTCGGCTTCCACCGCGCCGTCGAAGACCGGCGTTGCGATTGACACGCCGCGGCGGGTCTGCTCGGCCAGGCGGACGATCGATTCATCGTCGTACTGCTTGATCGGCTCGCCCTTAGGACCGGACCCGATGACGCTGTCGATGGTGTCGCGCAGCGGCTGAATGTCAGCCCCGGCCTTATAGGCATCGAGCATCGCACCGATCTTCTTGCCCATGCCGGCGCAAGCCCAGCCGAGATGGGTTTCGAGGATCTGGCCGACGTTCATGCGCGAAGGCACGCCGAGCGGGTTCAGAACGACGTCAACATGCGTGCCGTCTTCCAGGAACGGCATGTCTTCGATCGGCACGATGCGGGAAACCACACCCTTGTTGCCGTGACGGCCGGCCATCTTGTCACCCGGCTGGATCTTGCGCTTCACAGCGACGAAGACCTTGACCATCTTCATGACGCCCGGAGGCATTTCGTCGCCGCGCTGGACCTTTTCGACCTTGTCCATGAAGCGGTGTTCGAGAAGCGACTTGGACTCGTCGTACTGGCCGCGCAGGGCCTCGACTTCGCCCTGAGCCTTTTCGTCTTCAACTGCGAACATCCACCACTGCGAGCGGGGATATTCGGAGATGACGGCGTTCGAAAGCTCGGTGCCCTTCTTGAAGCCCTTCGGACCTGCAACCGCGACGTGGCCGCGCAGCATGTCGAGAAGACGCGAGTAGACGTTGCGATCGAGGATCGCCTGTTCGTCGTCGCGGTCCTTTGCCAGGCGCTCGATCTCTTCGCGCTCGATCGCCATCGCACGCTCGTCTTTTTCCACGCCATGGCGGTTGAAGACGCGCACTTCGACGATGGTGCCGAATGTGCCCGGAGGCATGCGCATCGAGGTGTCGCGGACGTCGGAAGCCTTTTCACCGAAGATGGCGCGCAGAAGCTTTTCTTCCGGCGTCATCGGGCTTTCGCCCTTCGGCGTGATCTTGCCGACGAGGATGTCGCCCGGCTGAACTTCCGCACCGATGTAGACGATACCGGCTTCATCGAGGTTCTTCAGCGCTTCTTCCGAAACGTTCGGAATGTCGCGGGTGATTTCTTCCGGACCAAGCTTGGTGTCGCGCGCCATCACTTCGAACTCTTCGATGTGGATGGAGGTGAACACGTCATCGCGAACGATGCGCTCGGAAAGCAGGATCGAGTCTTCGTAGTTATAGCCGTTCCAGGGCATGAACGCGACGAGCGCGTTGCGGCCGAGCGCCAGGTCGCCGAGATCGGTCGACGGACCGTCAGCGATGATGTCGCCCTTGTTCAGAACGTCGCCGACGGTAACCAGCGGACGCTGATTGACGCAGGTGTTCTGGTTGGAACGCTGGAACTTCTGCAGACGGTAGATATCGACACCGGACTTGCCGGCCTCGAGGTCTTCCGTCGCACGGATAACGATACGGGTCGCGTCGACCTGGTCGACCACGCCGCCACGGCGGGCAGCGATGGCTGCACCGGAGTCGCGAGCAACGACCGGCTCCATGCCGGTACCGACGAACGGTGCTTCGGCACGCAGCAGAGGCACGGCCTGACGCTGCATGTTCGAGCCCATGAGCGCGCGGTTGGCGTCGTCGTTTTCGAGGAACGGAATGAGCGCTGCCGCAACAGAGACGAGCTGCTTCGGCGAAACGTCCATCAGGTTGATCTGGTCGCGCGGCGCCAGCATGACGTCGCCGGCGTGACGGCAGACGACGAATTCTTCCACGAACGACTGGTCGGCAGCAAGTTCGGAGTTGGCCTGAGCGACGTGATACTTGGCTTCTTCCATCGCCGACAGATAGACGACATCCTTCGTCACCTTGCCGTCGACGATCTTGCGGTACGGGCTTTCGATAAAGCCGTACTTGTTGACGCGAGCGAAGGTTGCAAGCGAGTTGATCAGACCGATGTTCGGGCCTTCTGGCGTTTCGATCGGGCAGATACGGCCATAATGGGTCGGATGAACGTCGCGGACTTCGAAACCGGCGCGTTCGCGCGTCAGACCGCCCGGACCAAGAGCCGAGAGACGGCGCTTGTGGGTGATTTCCGACAGCGGGTTGACCTGGTCCATGAACTGCGAAAGCTGCGAGGAACCGAAGAACTCGCGGACGGCTGCAGCAGCCGGCTTGGCGTTGATCAGATCCTGCGGCATGACAGTGTCGATTTCGATCGACGACATGCGTTCCTTGATCGCGCGCTCCATGCGAAGCAGGCCGAGACGATACTGATTTTCCATCAACTCGCCGACCGAACGCACACGGCGGTTGCCGAGGTTGTCGATATCGTCGATCTCGCCCTTACCGTCGCGCAGGTCGACCAGCATCTTGACGACAGCCAGGATGTCTTCCTTGCGCAGGATACGGACGGTGTCGGCCGCATCGAGGTCAAGCCGCATGTTCATCTTCACGCGGCCAACGGCGGAGAGGTCGTAACGCTCCGCATCGAAGAACAGCGTGTTGAACATGGCTTCAGCCGAATCCATGGTCGGCGGTTCGCCCGGACGCATGACGCGGTAGATATCGAACAGAGCGTCCTGACGGTTCTCGTTCTTGTCCACGGTCAGCGTGTTGCGGATATAGGCACCGACATTGATATGGTCGATGTCGAGAACCGGGATTTCGTCAAAGCCGGCGCCCAAGATGACGCCGAGTGTCTTCTCATCGATTTCGTCGCCGGCCTCGAGGAAGATTTCACCCGTCTGCATGTTGACGAGATCTTCGGCAAGGAAGTTGCCGTAGAGATCGTCGTCGGAGGCCTTGATGGCCTTCAGCCCCTTTTCCTTCAGCGTCTTCAACAGGCGCGGCGTCAGCTTCTTGCCGGACTCGACCACGACTTCGCCGGTGTCGGCGTCGATCAGGTCGGAGAGGGCCTTCTGGCCCTTGAGCGTATCCGGCTGGAATGGGATGCGCCAGCCCTTGCCGTCGCGCTGGTAGTCCGACTTTGTGTAGAAGGTCTCAAGGATTTCCTCGCCGTCCATGCCGAGCGCCATCAGGAGCGACGTGACAGGGATCTTGCGGCGGCGATCGATACGCGCGTGAACAACGTCCTTGGCATCGAATTCGATGTCGAGCCAGGAGCCGCGA
The DNA here is from genome assembly GCF_964254145.1 of Pararhizobium sp. LjRoot235. Classification (NCBI taxonomy): domain Bacteria; kingdom Pseudomonadati; phylum Pseudomonadota; class Alphaproteobacteria; order Hyphomicrobiales; family Rhizobiaceae; genus Pararhizobium; species Pararhizobium sp. LjRoot235. Next base: position 2,808,509 of record NZ_CAXUSP020000001.1, read on the forward strand.
TAAGGGATGACGCGGGCAGCGAACAACAGCTTGCCCGACGAGTGGCTCTTGCCCTTGTCGTGATCGAAGAACACGCCCGGCGAACGGTGCATCTGGGAAACGATGACGCGCTCGGTGCCGTTGACGATGAACGTGCCGTTGTTGGTCATGAGCGGCATGTCGCCCATGTAGACGTTCTGTTCCTTGATGTCCTTGATGGACTTGGCGCCCGTATCCTCGTCGATATCAAACACGATGAGGCGCAGCGTCACCTTCAGCGGCGCTGCGTAAGTCAGGTCGCGCTGACGGCATTCCTCGACATCGAACTTCGGCTGTTCGAATTCGTAGGATACGAATTCCAGCATCGATGCGCCGGAGAAATCCGTGATCGGGAAAACGGACTTGAAAACGGATTGAAGCCCCTCGTCCGGACGGCCGCCCTGCGGCTCTTCGACCATGAGGAACTGGTCGTAGGATGCCTTCTGAACCTCGATGAGGTTCGGCATTTCTGCGACTTCGGGAATTTTACCAAAAAACTTGCGTACGCGCCTACGACCATTGAAAGAAAGGGTCTGAGCCATCGTCGCTCCTTCAAATTTTGCATCCGGGCCTGCAACGGACGGGAACCGATGGCCAGTCGACCCCGTCAATCAATGGGTTGTCCAATCTCGTCCAACCTCCAAAAACGCTCAGCGCGGATTGCTGTGCTGTCCTTGGATCGAGACCATCCTTTTGAAGAACCCATTACCCAAAAGCCGTTTTCAATGGGGCTTTTGGGTAATATGTTCAGAAAGCGGTCAAAGAGAGGCGGTCCTTTCGGACCACCTCTCTCTTGAAACAGGCACGATTACTTGACGTCGACCTTGGCGCCAGCGTCTTCGAGCTTCTTCTTGAGATCAGCGGCTTCAGCCTTGGAAACGCCTTCCTTGACAGCCTTCGGAGCGGCTTCAACGAGGTCCTTGGCTTCCTTCAGGCCGAGGCCCGTGATAGCGCGAACTTCCTTGATGACGTTGATCTTGTTTGCGCCGGCATCAGCGAGGATGACGTCGAATTCAGTCTTTTCTTCTTCAACGACAGCAGCAGCACCGGCGCCGCCAGCAGCAGCAACTGCTACCGGAGCAGCAGCGGAAACGCCCCACTTTTCTTCAAGAAGCTTCGACAGTTCTGCAGCTTCCAGAACGGTCAGCGAGGACAGGTCGTCTACGATCTTAGAGAGATCAGCCATTTTTTAGTTCCTTTTGTTCGGTTCGAACTTGGTTAGATATAAACAACGAAAAACCGCCTTATGCGGCTTCTTCGTCCTTCTTGGCGTAGGCCGCGAACACGCGGGCAAGCTGGCTTGCCGGTGCTGCAACAACGCTTGCGATGCGGGTAGCCGGGGTCTGGATCATGCCCAGCAGCTTCGCACGCAGTTCATCCAGCGAAGGCAGGGTCGCAAGCGACTTGACTGCATCCGCATTGAGCGTCGTTGCTCCCATGGCGCCACCCAAAACAACGATCTTGTCGTTGGTCTTGGCGAAATCCATGACAACCTTCGGAGCCGTGATCGGATCGGCGCTGAATGCAACCAGCGTCTGCCCCTTGAAGAGATTGGTCATCCCTTCGGCTTCCGTACCCTGAAGGGCGATCTTGGCCAGGCGGTTCTTCGCGACTTTGACGGTGCCGCCAGCAGCGCGCATCTTCGAACGGAAGTCGTTCATCTGTGCGACTGTGACACCAGCATAGTGGGCCACGACAACCGAACCGGCGCCCTTGAAGGACTCGTTCAGCTCCGTGACGAATTCGCGTTTTTCCGCTCTTTCCACTGCCTATCTCCAGTTGACGGGACCACGAAATGCAGTCCCATCGGGTTTGCCTTTGCCACATGGGATCAGAATTGATCCCAAGCGACGCTCGAGGATCCTGTCCCCTGCGCGTTCCCGTTTGAGCGGGTCCGGCACAAGGCAAGCCGAGGTTCGAACCGAATTCCCACGCTTTCGCGCGTCAAATGAAATTCGGGACTCACCCGTCTCATGCAGGCTGAAGTGATTAAGGGATAACCACCTGCAATCTCGGACAGGAGTTCCGGGTTTGAACCCGGAATTTCCGGCCCCGAAGGGCCGGAAATCTGTGACCGGACCGAAGTCCGGATAAATCATTAAGCGACGGTGACCGACGAAGGATCAACCTTGACGCCCGGGCCCATGGTCGAGGAAATCGCCACGCGCTTGACGTAGTTGCCCTTGGCGCCTGCCGGCTTTGCCTTGATGACCGCATCCGCGAAAGCGCGAATGTTTTCTTCGATGGCGGAAGCCGTGAAGGACGCCTTGCCGATACCGGCATGAACGATACCGGCCTTCTCGACGCGGAATTCGACGGCGCCGCCCTTCGATGCCTTGACGGCACCGGCAACGTCCATGGTGACCGTCCCCACCTTCGGGTTCGGCATCATGCCGCGCGGTCCGAGAACCTTACCGAGGCGGCCGACGAGCGGCATCATGTCCGGGGTCGCGATGCAGCGATCGAAATCGATCTTGCCGCCCTGAACGATTTCGACCAGATCTTCGGCTCCAACGATGTCAGCGCCAGCAGCCTTGGCTTCATCAGCCTTGGCGCCGCGGGCGAAAACGGCGACGCGAACGTCACGGCCGGTGCCGTTCGGCAGATTGACGACGCCACGAACCATCTGGTCGGCGTGACGCGGATCAACACCGAGGTTCATCGCAACTTCAATGGTTTCGTCGAACTTGGCGATGGCACGGGCCTTCACCAGAGAAATAGCTTCGGACAGAGCGACGAGCTTCGTCGGGTCGATGCCTTCGCGGATCTTCTGTATACGCTTTGCAAGCTTTGCCATGATCTTAGCCCACCACTTCCAGACCCATGGCGCGGGCGGAGCCCTCGATCATGGTCATTGCGCCTTCGATATCGGCTGCGTTCAGGTCCTTCATCTTGGCTTTGGCGATCGTCTCGATCTGAGCCTTGGTGAGCTTGCCTGCGGTCGCACCCTTGCCCGGCGTCTTCGAGCCGGACGAGATCTTTGCTTCCTTCTTCAGGAAGTAGCTGACCGGCGGCTGCTTCATGATGAAGGTGAAGGACTTGTCCTGGTAGTAGGTGATGACGACCGGGATCGGCATGCCCTTTTCGAGTTCCTGCGTGGCGGCATTGAACGCCTTGCAGAATTCCATGATGTTTACGCCACGCTGACCAAGCGCCGGGCCGATCGGCGGGGACGGGTTTGCCGATCCTGCCTTGACCTGAAGCTTGAGCTGGCCTGCAACTTTCTTAGCCATTTCTCTCTGCCTTTTGGTTTTTCCTGCCTTACCGCCGTTAGACGACGGGCTGAACCTGGAAACGTTCCGACCGGTTTCCCGGTCCTTCATGCCATCCCTCGTCAAAGGGAGTAGCGGCTGCGGTTGCGTGGTGCGGAACGCCGATCCGGCTAAGACCGGTTTCCTTCCACGCGGATTACGGGTCACCCCGCCTTTACCGGATACGAATATCCGGAAAACAAAAGAATGCCGCGCAGCCGGTTACCCCAGCGCTGCGGCAATCAGAAATCAGACTTTCTCGACCTGAGCGTATTCAAGGTCAACCGGCGTCGCACGGCCAAAGATCGAGACTTCGACCTTGAGGCGCGAACGCTCTTCGTCCACGTCCTGCACGATGCCGTTGAACGAGGCAAACGGACCGTCGGAGACGCGAACCTGCTCGCCGATCTCGAACGAGATCGAAGGCTTCGGACGATCGACACCGTCCTGTACCTGACCGAGAATGCGCTCGGCCTCGAAATCCGGAATCGGAACCGGCTTGTTGTCGGACCCGAGGAAGCCGGTCACCTTCGGCGTATTCTTGATGAGGTGATAGGCCTCATCGGTCAGATCGGCACGCACGAGCACGTAGCCGGGAAAGAACTTGCGCTCGGCATCGACCTTGCGGCCACGACGAACTTCAACGACCTTTTCGGTCGGGACGAGAATCTTTTCAAACAGATGGCTGAGCCCCTTCTGCTTAGCCTTCTCCTCGATTGATTCTGCAACCTTCTTCTCGAAATTCGAGTAGGCGTGAACAATGTACCAACGCGCTGCCATATTGATCCCCACCCGCTCAGATGCCAGCATTCAGGACGAGGCCGATCAGCCAGCCCATCAGTTGGTCCGCAGCAAAAAAGAAGAGTGCCGCAAAGAAGACCATGACGAATACCATCAGCGTCGAGATCGTCGTCTCGCGCCGCGAAGGCCATGTCACTTTCGACGTCTCGGAGCGCACCTGCTGCAGAAACGTAAACGGATTTGTTTTGGATGCCATTGAATGCTCACGCCTTAACGGCCCGTAAAGCTGACGATCAGCCCCACGCGCCGCGTGTCTGTTTAAACCCTACATAAAGACCGATTCTATAAATCACAAGAGGTCAACGGTCTTTTTGCGAAATTAGCCGGAAAAAGGCAAGCCCTCTTCATGTATGTGCCGCCATGCCGCCGCTGCATATATGTTGCGCTGGTTCGAATGGCAGGGGCAGCAGGGCTCGAACCTGCGACCTGCGGTTTTGGAGACCGCCGCTCTACCAACTGAGCTATACCCCTAGACCGCAGCACTGATGCCTCAAAGGCTGTGCACCGCGGTAAGTCTGCGGCTTATTATTCAGTTTGCCCGGCGATGACAAGCGTCTTTACGGGAAAAAGAGAAAGAATTCGGTGATATCCGGCTTTCTTTATTACCGGGCAAATCAGCTTCGCTCAGTTGCCGACATATTTCCGCCAGTCATGTTCTTCCTTGAACCCGAGCACTTCGCGGATCTTGCGATTCGACAGAAGCCCCTCGAATTCGCCGATTTCCCGCGTGAACGGCACGTTGGGGTAATAGCGCGCCGCAAGCTCGCGCGATGGCGTATCGGCCGATACCGTGTCGTTCGCCGCATTGAAGACCTCGAAGCCAAGACCGTCCTTCTCAATGCAGAGCTTGACGATCTGGCCGAGATCGCGTGCATCAATATAGCTCCAGGCGATGCGCTTGCGTATTTCCGGATTGGCGAAATATGCCGGGAAATGCTCATATTCATGCGGCTCGATGACATTACCGATGCGCAGCGCATAGATATCGAAGCCCGAACGCTCGGCAAAGGCGCGCGCCGTCTTCTCATTGATCACCTTCGACAGGCCGTAGCTGTCTATCGGATTGACGTCATAGTCCTCCTCCAGCGGAAACCGATGGAAGTCGCGGTGGCCTTCGGCAAAGCAGACGCCATAGGTGGTTTCGCTGGACGCAACGATGATCTTGCGGATGCCGAGCTTCACCGCCGCCTCGACGACATTGTAGGTGCCCATTGTGTTGATGCGGAACGTCTCGTTATCCGGCTTGATCAAGATGCGCGGCACGGCTGCGAAATGAACGACGGCATCAAACGGCTGCGGCCCCTTCCCGTGCTCCAGATCCGGAAAGTCCCGATGCATCGACATGACGTTGAACATCTGGCCACTATCGGTGATGTCGGCGATGAGGTTGGTGACGCCGGGGCTGTCGAGCGGAACCAGATCGACATTATGAACCTCATAGCCGGCCTCGACCAGATATGGCACGGCATGCCGCCCCGCCTTGCCCGCACCGCCGGTGAACAGAATCCGCTTGCTCATGGGACATCCTCCGATTGCTGGCCACCCGCAGGGGCGGCGGCTTTCCTCGTCAAAACCGATATGCCCTGTCCGTTCAGAAGCCGCAACGTTATTTCTGCGTTGCAAGGGATGACGGAAGGCTCGGCGTCATCTATGTCGTACAGCGCTAGGTATAACAGTCCGGACGGCCACAAGAACATGTCGATGCAAGCCGAAGATTTCGAAGCGCTTCTCTCAGACTATGAAATGGTGGCGTTGATCGCCAACAGCGAAAGCGTCGATATCGATGTGATCACGCGCACTTTGCCGGATAAAACGCTCTACGTCTTCTTCACGGGGTGCGCCAAAGTCCTCCCCCACCCTTTCGACAAGGACGCCGTACTCTGTCATCGCCTCGTCGCCGGCGGTACGCGCTTCCTGAAGTCGCAGAAGCATTTCGACAAGGCCTACAGTCTTTTTACGCGTCGCCTGAAGGCTGAAATCGGGGTGATCGCCGATCGCGGGGTTCCAGACGGGAGCCCCAGAGTGCCGGCGCCGCGCAAAAGCGCCCTGGTGCCGCACACGCTCGATTTCGATTATGCGTTCGGCCCGCTCTACCCGGTGGAGCGCATGCCGACGACAGGGTTTGCCATTGCCGTCTGGCTTGCCGAGAAGATACCGCATGCCAACGTCTGCCTTTGCGGCTTCAGCGGCGTCGCCGGCCTGCAGTTCAGCATGTACACGGAACATGACTGGACGTTCGAGCAGATCATGCTGCAGCTCTTCGTCAAGAAAGGGCGCATCCGGCGTTTCGAGGAAACCCTCGGCGAACCGGCCGGCTCGTTCGCCCGCATCCACAACCGATTCCCGGAGTTCAGCCAGGCCACGATCGCGCTCGTCGCCACCAATGTCCTTGCCAACCGTTTCACCGGCATGGAACGGCAGGTTGCCAAGCTCTGGTCGAAGACAAAGCTCGAGCGCCGCATACGCGGCTTCTTCAAGCGCTTCAAGAGCTTCGGCCACTGACGCGCACATTGCACGTTTCAGTGTAGCACCGTCCGAGCGATCAGCGTTGTGCGACGTAGAGAACGCGATCGCGCGCGTCGAACCATTCCCCGGCATAATCGTCGTTCTTGTATTCCTCGAAATACGGGCCACCGTCGGTGAAGTGCACGAGGTTGGCGTCTGCGTTGTAGTCGTATTCGTTGACCAGCCAATTCCACGTCTGCGGCAGGGCACCGATCAGCTCATCCGATTCGAGCCACTTGAACTGGTGTAACTGCAGGCCTGTCGCGGTGTTGACGAAGTCCGGCGTCAGCGCCTGGCACTTGGCGTTGTTGAACAGAATGACGCTCGACCAGTTCTTCTTCTCGTATTTGGTCTGGGTTTGTCCCAGAAACTTGGTCTCGACCTTCGGCGTATAGTCGTGCTTGACGCACATGGCGGCATAGCCGTCATCGCGCAACTCCCAGAGCTCGGCGATGTCCGTGCGCATCAGCATGTCGCAATCGGCAAAAAGGCTCCAGCCTTCATAGTTGCTGAGATAGGGAACGAGAAACCGCGAAAAGGAAAACTCCGTTGACTGCAGCTGATTGCGTTCACGCGTGAAAACACCGCCGAGGTTGCTCAACGATACCGGAATAAACTCGACCGGAATGGAGCTTTTTTCCAGAATGCTCTGACAAAATACATGATAGGCCACGACTTCCTTGCTGTCGAAACCAATGAATACGCGCGCTTTATCCGCCATTTCCCCTCCGAAAACAACACACGTCCGCATGTCCGGCATGCGGAACAATAACTCAAACACGCTCCTCGGACGTCTTCCTTCGCCGAAGTAAGGAGCGCGCATATCAAGGCTTAATTTGAGCCGCTGGATTATTCAACCGCGATACAGTCAAGTTTTGTCGCGTTGTGAAAGATCGAGATATAATCGGGATAACCGTTGCCGCCACACGACATCTTGCAGTGGCTTGATGGAGATGCCGTAGAAACCGGCAAGACGATAACAAAAAGGCCCTGCCGTTTTTTTTCAACAGGGCCTTTTCAGAAATCCGGCAATCTTAGGTACTCGACAATCGATGCGACGATGCCGGCACCGCCGCGAATTCGCGCTTCCGCCAATTCGAGAGGCATACGACTTTACTCGCATGCTTCGACCAACAAATGATCGAGGAAGCGGCGCTTATGGCGCGCCGCTTCCAACCGAGTTTTTACTCGACAATCGACGCGACGATGCCGGCGCCGCCGCGAATTCGCGCTTGCGCGCCAATTCGCTGTTCCAAGTGCCGTCGGCTCGCAACGGCACGGCGCTTCGATTTGTTATTCAACAATCGACGCGACGATGCCGGCGCCGACGGTGCGGCCGCCTTCACGAATGGCGAAGCGCAGCTTTTCTTCCATGGCGATCGGTACGATCAGCTCGACGGCAACGGTGACGTTGTCGCCCGGCATGACCATTTCGGTGCCTTCCGGCAGCGACACGATGCCGGTCACGTCGGTCGTGCGGAAGTAGAACTGCGGACGGTAGTTGGTGAAGAACGGCGTATGACGGCCGCCTTCTTCCTTCGTCAGGATGTAGGCTTCGGCCATGAACTTCTTGTGCGGCTTGACCGAACCCGGCTTGCACAGGATCTGGCCACGCTCGACGCCGTCACGGGTGACGCCGCGCAACAGCGCACCGATGTTGTCGCCGGCCTGGCCCTGGTCGAGCAGCTTGCGGAACATTTCAACGCCGGTGCAGGTCGTCTTCGTCGTCGGACGGATGCCGACGATCTCGATTTCCTCGCCAACCTTGACAACGCCACGCTCGACGCGGCCGGTGACGACCGTGCCGCGGCCCGAGATCGAGAACACGTCTTCGATCGGCATCAGGAACGGCTGGTCGATCGGACGCTCCGGCGTCGGGATGTAGGCGTCAACCGCGGCCATCAGCTCGCGGATCGCGTCTTCGCCGATCTTCTTGTCGCTATCTTCGAGAGCAGCCAGGGCCGAACCCTTGATGATCGGGATGTCGTCGCCCGGGAAGTCGTAGGACGACAGCAGTTCGCGCACTTCCAGTTCGACGAGCTCGAGCAGTTCGGCGTCGTCGACCTGGTCGACCTTGTTCAGGAACACGACGATCGCCGGAACGCCAACCTGACGGGCAAGCAGGATGTGCTCGCGGGTCTGCGGCATCGGGCCGTCGGCAGCCGAGCAAACCAGGATCGCGCCGTCCATCTGCGCCGCACCGGTGATCATGTTCTTGACGTAGTCGGCGTGGCCGGGGCAGTCGACATGTGCATAGTGACGGGCCGTCGTCTCATATTCGACGTGCGCCGTCGAGATGGTGATGCCGCGCGCCTTTTCTTCCGGGGCGGCGTCGATCTGGTCATACGCCTTGTATTCGCCGAAATACTTCGTGATCGCTGCCGTCAGCGACGTCTTGCCATGGTCAACGTGGCCGATCGTGCCAATGTTAACGTGCGGCTTGTTGCGCTCAAATTTGCTCTTTGCCATGGGTACGTTTCCTGTGATCAATGAGAATGGATCATCCGGCGGCGCCGGTTTGGGGAGGCGTTTAAGGGTTTCGGAAGAATTGCGCAAGACTTAATTATTTTGCGCCCGTCCGAGACCTTGGCCTCCTGATAATGTCTATGTGGGGATTGCCGAGCGCGATTCCAACGCCGCCGATGACAAAGGCGCAAGTTAGCGAAAATCAACGACTTATGCGCGATTGCTAGCAAAACACTTCAGGCGGCGGGATTGCTTGACCATTTGCTGGAGCGGGTAGCGGGAATCGAACCCGCGTATTCAGCTTGGAAGGCTGCTGCTCTACCATTGAGCTATACCCGCGGGTCATGATCCGTCTGACAGAATGGTGGAGGGAGTTGGATTTGAACCAACGTAGGCTGAGCCAACGGATTTACAGTCCGTCCCCTTTAACCACTCGGGCATCCCTCCATATTCTGTCGGGATCAAGCGACCAGGCATTTCAGATCGAAGCGCACTGCCGGAGCAAGGCGCCCCTTCGATCTGCGCCGGGTATATGACCGCCCCGTTTCATCCTGTCAACACGATCAGTCAGAAAAAGTTGCGAAATTCGCCATAAAGATTGCAAGCCATCGATTTCGCGAAAAACGGTTCCCCGTGCCCCCGATCACCAGTATAAGGCGGGCATGAGCAAAGATATTCCGGGCGACAAGAGCGCCAAAGACACCCATTACGCCACTCTCCGCCGCGCCCATCGCGACGCCCGGCGCGAGCGCGGCGAAATTCCGACGCCCGTCCAGGACCGCCGCAAGAAAACATCGAATGCCGACTGGAAGGCACCGCAGTTGGCGCCCGACCAGGTCCTGCTCTACGGCATCCATACCGTTCGCGCCGCGCTCGATAATCCTGAACGCAAGACCACCAAGCTGTCGGTGACGCAGAACGCGCTTGTGCGGCTCGAAACCGGTCCGGTCGAATCGCTCGGCTTTCCGGTGGAAATCGTCACGCCGCAGGATCTCGATAGGATTCTCGGACCAGACGCCATCCATCAGGGCGCGATGCTGGAAACCCAGCCCCTGCCCGTTCGCCGCCTTTCGGCACTGAAGGACAGCCCGCTGATCCTCGTGCTCGACCAGGTCACAGACCCGCACAATGTCGGCGCCATCATGCGCTCGGCCGTCGCCTTCAATGCTGGAGCGCTGATCACCACCATGCGCCACAGCCCGACGGAATCTGGCGTCATGGCCAAGTCCGCTTCCGGCGCGCTGGAAATGATCCCCTATATCCAGATCACCAATCTGGCCGATGCGCTGGAGGAACTGCACAGGCTCGGCTTCGTTTCGGTCGGTCTTGATTCGGAAGGCCCTGCCCCCCTCGAGCAGGCACTGTCCGGCGATAAGATCGCGCTCGTGCTCGGCGCCGAAGGCAAGGGATTGCGGCAGAAGACGCGCCAGACCGTCAATGCGCTCGCCCGGCTCGATATGCCCGGCGCCATCAAGTCGCTCAATGTCTCCAATGCCGCGGCAATCGCCATGTATGCCGCAAGCAGTCACCTGGCCAACAAGGCGTGACCGGGGTTATTGGGTGAGGTTCAGCAGCTTGCCGACCGACACTCTGGCTTCGGGGCAGCCGTCCTGCAGCTTGCGCCATGTGGTGACATTGAGTGCCATTTCGCAGCGTGCAAGATAGGCGACATTGCCGATGCGAATGCAGGTGGTCTGGCCAAGCTCGAGTTTCGAACCATCGCGATCGCGGCAAGTGCAGCGTATGTTCGGCGGCGACGCATGCGACAGAGCGGGAATGATTCCGGCAAAGGCCGAAACGAGCATGACCAAAAAAGGAGCCGCAACGCTTTTCATGGGTCGAGTTTAATACAAAAACGCCCGAGCTCCAAGCAAAGCAGGAGACACCAGCAAAGCGGCCGCGTCGATCAGGCCTTCTTCAGAAACTCGGTCCGCAGCACCAGGCCTTTGATCTTGGCATGGCGGCACTCGACTTCCTGCGGATCATCGGTGAGGTGGATTCCCTTGATCATCGTGCCCCGCTTGAGCGTCTCTGAGGTGCCCTTGACCTTCAGATCCTTGATGAGCGTAACGTTGTCGCCCTCGACGAGGATCGTGCCGTTGCTGTCCCTGACGTCCATTTTTCGATTCCAATTCATGATGCTGTAAAGCTTGTGATCGGCTTTATCGCCCCGCGCGCCGCCTGTCCAGTCACCCGCAAAAGGGCAGCAGGTGCACAGTCCGCGCACTCATTAGGAGAATGATATAAAAAGCCGGACACTCATCGTGCCCGGCTTTCAAAGCTCTACAAGTCGGCCGGTGATCAGGCGGCGATATCGAAATGACCGCGGTCGGCGATCGCCTTTTCAGCCTCGGTGATTGCTGCTTCCTTCGAATCCGGGCTGATGGCGAGGCCTTCGGCACGAACGAATTCGACATCGGTGATGCCGATGAAGCCGAACACCGTGCTCAGGTAGGTCTCCTGATGGTCCATTGCGCTCATCGGAGAAGCACCCGAATAATGGCCGCCACGGGTCGAGGCAACAATCACCTTCTTGCCCTTTGCCAGACCTTCAACTCCGGATTCGGTGTAGCGGAAGGTGGTTCCGGCAACGAGGATGCGGTCGATCCATGTCTTCAACTGGCTCGGGACGGCGAAATTGTACATCGGTGCGCCGATGACGATGACGTCGGCAGCGAGAAATTCGTTGAGCGAGGCGCGACCGGCATCAAGCTCGGAAACGAGGGTGGCATCGAGCCCCTCGGGGTTGGCCGAGGCGGCCATCAGGTGCGAACCGTTCAGATGCGCCAGAGGTGCGGCGGCGAGATCGCGGTAGGTGACCGTGTCGCCCGGGCGCTCTGCCTTGATGCGTGCAACGATCGACGCTGTCAGGCGACGGGATACGGAATGATCTCCGAGGATACCGGAGTCGATATGGAGAATGTTCATGTTGGCACCTTCGTGTCTTGAGTGGGTTTGGGGGCATTACATATGAATTTAAAACAATGAGCCGAGAAGTCCGCCCTTCTTTGACAGACTGTTTCCTGATAGAGACAATCCAGTCTCGACATTGGCCAGTCTCGACTTTGGCCAGTCTCGACTTTGGACGGAACGGAAGGTGTGACATGCAGGACCTGAACGACCTCGCCCTGTTTGCTGCCGTGGTGAAGCACAAGGGCTTTTCCGCCGCGGCGCGGGTGCTCAACATCCCGAAATCCAAGCTTAGCAAACATGTGGCACGGCTGGAGCAGCAGCTTGACGTTCGCCTCCTCGAACGCTCGACGCGCAAGCTGCGGGTGACCGAGATCGGCCAGGCCTTCTACGAGCGCTGCGAGACGATTCTCTCCGGCGTCGAGGCGGCGGAAGCGGTGGTCGCGGCGGCTAAAAGCGAGCCGTCCGGCATCGTCCGCCTCGCCTGCCCGATCGGCTTCACGCCGATGGTCGGCCATATCCTGCCCGCCTTCCACCGGCGCTATCCCGGCGTCCGGTTGCTGATCACCACCACCAACCGGCGGATCGACCTGGTCGAAGAGCGCATCGACATTGCACTGCGGGCCCGCGACAATCTCGATACCGACAATCACCTGATCGTCCGCAAGCTTGGACAGGCGCGCCAGTTCCTCGCGGCAAGTCCGGCACTAATGGCGAGGATCGGCAGTGTGACGATCGACACACTCGGCAGGATGCCGACGCTTTCGATGAACGAACAGCACAGCTCCGACGCGTGGCAACTCAATCACACCGACGGCACGAAGCGCGATATCGTCCACCAGCCGATCATCGGCTGCAGCGATTTCGGCATTCTCGAGCGCGCGGCAATCGAAGGCCTCGGGATTGCGCTTCTGCCGGATCATCTTTGCGCGCGCGCCTTCCGCACCGGCGTACTCTTGCCCGTACTGCCGGAATGGTCTTCCAACGACGCCATCGTTCACCTGGTTTTCACCTCGCGCCACGGCATCCTGCCCGGCGTCCGAGCGCTCATCGACTTCCTCGTTGAAAATCTGCCCGGCGCCATGTCTCGTTGCAAGGAAATCGATCCGGCCCCGGCGATGCTTGACGCTGCGGAATAATCCGGGTGCCGGAAGACGAGGCCATTGTGGTTGCGACCATGCGCATAGCAGCCGGAAAACCGGACTGCCAATTGCATTTTCCCTTTACACATGATCAGAATATGCTAACTCCCTGCTCCACATGCTGCCCTTATAGCTCAGTTGGTAGAGCACCTGATTTGTAATCAGGGGGTCCCGGGTTCGAGTCCTGGTGGGGGCACCATTCTTTTCCTTTCCCGCCTTGATCTTTTATGCATGATACCGATGGTATCGGCAGCGGTGATACCTGCCGCGAGTTGAAGAACGGACGCGCAGGACTTTTTCGAGGGCTCTCAGTTCGCCGGCGCCCGTTTCTTAAAGCATACAGGCATTTCATGGCTCGCACGTTCAAAACCATCGCTTTCGCAGCCTCCGCCACCACCGAAGCGCGGAGGGCTGCAGAGGAATTGATCGCTCTTTACGGCCAATATGATCCCGAGGAAGCAGACGTGATCGTGGCGCTCGGCGGCGATGGCTTCATGCTGCACACGCTGCACAAGACGATGAATTCCGGCAAGCTGGTCTACGGCATGAACCGGGGCTCGATCGGCTTTCTGATGAACCGTTACAGCACTGAGAACCTACACGAGCGCCTCGCGGAGGCTGTCGAGAACACCTTTCGGCCGCTGGAAATGCAGACCACCGATACGGAAGGCAAGCACGTCCGGGCGCTTGCCATCAATGAGGTCTATCTTTTTCGCCAGTCTTATCAGGCCGCGAAACTGCGGGTCATCGTCGATGGCCGTGTCAGGCTCGAGGAACTGATCTGCGATGGCGTTCTGTTGTCGACGCCGGCCGGCTCCACCGCCTACAACCTCTCCGCCCACGGCCCGATCCTGCCGCTCGAAGCGCCGCTTTTGGCGCTAACGCCCGTCAGCCCCTTCCGGCCCCGCCGCTGGCGCGGCGCGCTTTTGCCCAACAAGGTGACTGTCGATATCGCCATTCTCGAGCCGGACAAACGTCCGGTCAACGCAGTGGCGGATCACGTCGAAGTCAAGTCGGTTGTCAAGGTCCGCATCGCCGAATCGGAGAACATCACGGCCCATATTCTTTCGGATCCGGATTACTCCTGGTCGGATCGAATCCTCGCCGAGCAATTCTCGAATTAGCACCGACGCCGCCTCCGCGCCTCCCGCAATCTCTTGAATTGGAATCGATTCCAGCCGAAGGTTGTGCAACACTTCAGGGTGCCCCCGGGTCCGCAAAGAGATGCCGGCACCCGAGCATCCTGCTGTCACCTGAGCGCACCAAAGGCGAAGACGATGCTCCAGCTTCGAAATTCCAGCGCAGCCGCGCGTTGCGCCTGTTGTCTGGCCTTGTTTCTCGCCATGGGCGCTTCCGCCCATGCCGACGACACCGTACTCGTACTCATGCCCGACAATATCATTTTCGTGACGAGCACCGGATATTGGGAAGAGAGCGGTGATCCGCTAAGCGTGCTTGATCCGAACGCCGCCAAGACGGAAAACGCACTGGGGGCGAGTCCCTCTGCGACGGTGCAACGGGGGTACTACAAGCTCGTCGCCGTGCGCCAGCCCGAAGGGAACACCCACGTCTTCCTGCAGCAGATCGCACTTGGCACTGCAGGACCGAAGGTCGTGTCCTCCGCCGAACTGGAAGAGTTTTCCGCGATGAAGGCCTATGTGACCGATATTCGGCCGGAAACATCGGATGGCATTGCCCGGCAGCCGGGACTGTTTGCCACTGTCTATCTGAAAACCGATCCGGCCCAGACGGAACCGGAAACCTGGACCGTGCTGATCGACGACATCGGCGACATCAAGGTCGATCGCGAAACCAACTGATCGGCATTCAGCATCAGAAGCAAAAAACCGGGCAATCAAGCGCCCGGTTTTTTGTCTTTCACGACGATTTCGCCTCAGGCGATATCGTCGACCAGGGCATCGGCGCCGCCATTGATCCGATGGGCCAGGGCCGCTTCCATGAACTCGTTGAGATCGCCGTCAAGCACGTCGTCTGGCGCGGTGCTCGCAACCCCCGTGCGCAGGTCCTTGACCAGCTGGTAGGGCTGCAGGACGTAAGAGCGAATCTGATGGCCCCAGCCGATATCGGTCTTCGACGCGGCTTCGGCGTTGGCTGCCTCCTCGCGCTTCTTCAGTTCCGATTCGTAAAGGCGGGCGCGCAGCATGTCCCAAGCCTTGGCCTTGTTCTTGTGCTGCGAGCGCTCCTGCTGGCATTGCACGACGATGCCGGAGGGCATGTGCGTGATACGCACGGCCGAATCGGTGGTGTTGACATGCTGGCCGCCGGCGCCGGACGAACGATAGGTATCTATGCGGCAATCACCCTCGTTGATGTCGATCTGGATCGAGTCGTCGACCACCGGGTAGACCCAGATGGA
Organism: Pararhizobium sp. LjRoot235; assembly: GCF_964254145.1. Taxonomy (NCBI): domain Bacteria; kingdom Pseudomonadati; phylum Pseudomonadota; class Alphaproteobacteria; order Hyphomicrobiales; family Rhizobiaceae; genus Pararhizobium; species Pararhizobium sp. LjRoot235. The sequence continues at coordinate 2,823,979 of NZ_CAXUSP020000001.1, forward strand.
CGAGAACGAGGTGTGACGGCGGGCGTTGCTGTCATAGGGCGAGATCCGCACCAGGCGATGCACGCCCGATTCGGTCTTCAGCCAGCCATAGGCATTATGGCCCTTGACGAGCAGGGTCGCCGACTTGATGCCAGCTTCTTCGCCGTCATGGATTTCCATCAGCTCGACCTTGAAGCCCTGCCGTTCGGCCCAGCGGGTATACATGCGCAGCAGCATGTTCGCCCAGTCCTGGCTTTCGGTGCCGCCGGCGCCGGAGTGCACTTCGAGATAGGTGTCGTTGCTGTCCGCCTCGCCAGAGAGCATGGCTTCGACCTGGCGGCGGGCCGCTTCGGCCCGAAGCGCCTTCAGCGCCTCCTCCGCATCGTTGACGATATCGGCGTCGCCCTCTTCCTCGCCGAGTTCGATGAGGTCGATGGCATCCTGCATCTGCTGTTCGAACGCTCGAACGCTGTTGATGCCGTCATCGAGTTGCTGGCGTTCGCGCATCAGCTTCTGCGCTTCGGCCGCATCGTTCCAGAGATTCGGGTCTTCGGCCTTGTTGTTCAACCAGTCCAGTCGTCGTACCGCCTGGTCCCAGTCAAAGATGCCTCCTCAGCAGGCTTATGGCCTGCTTGATTTCGTCGACGATATTCTCGATTTCGGTCCGCATTGTCCTGCTTCTTGCACTTAAATGAAATGTGCGCCGTGAATACCGGCGCCCGCCGCTTATGTAAAGACGGCGGGTGCCAGTAAGGAAAGATTAGGGCGACGTTAAAACAGTCCGCTTGAGCCGCGGTTGATGGCGTCGTTTGCCTGCGGCGAAGCCTTCAGGATTTCCTCCGGCGGAATATACTCGGCGCCGCCATCGATCACCGAGAAGCTCTCGGCCGGGCCAGTCCCGGGCTTGAAGGCTTCGATGATGGTGTCCGGGTCACCTTCAGCCGCCGCCATGCCGGTCTTGCGGTTGACCGGAATAAGGCTCATTCCTTCGGGCGGTACGAACTTGACGGGGCGCGTGCCCTGCATCGCCGCCTGCATGAAATCGTTGAAGACCGGGGCAGCAAGACCGCCGCCCGTCGCGCCGCGTCCGAGTGGCGCCGGATTGTCGAAACCAAGATAGAGGCCGGCGACCATATCCGGCGTGTAACCGACGAACCAGGCATCCTTTTCATCATTTGTCGTGCCGGTCTTGCCGGCCACCGGACGATCAAGCTTGATCTTGCCGGCAGCGGTGCCGCGCGCGATCACGCCTTCCATCATCGAAGTGATCTGGTAGGCGGTCATCGGATCAAGAACCTGCTCGCGATTGTCGGTGAGAACCGGTTCTTCCTGGTCTTCCCAATCAGCGGCATTGCAATTGTCGCAGGTACGCTCCTCGTGGCGGAAGATCGTCTTGCCGTAACGGTCCTGAATGCGGTCGATCATCGACGGCTTGATCTGCTTGCCGCCATTGGCAAGCACGGCATAGGCAGAAACCATCCGCAGCACCGTCGTCTCGCCCGAACCGAGCGACATGGCAAGCACGGGCATCATCTTGTCGTAGATGCCGAAACGCTCGGCATATTCGGCGACGAGATTCATGCCCATGTCGTTGGCAAGCCGCACCGTCATCAGGTTACGCGACTTTTCGATGCCGAGGCGCAGCGTCGACGGACCAGCCGAACCGCCGCCATAGTTTTCCGGGCGCCAGACCTGGCCGCTGGTGACGAGCTCGAACGGCGCATCGAGGATTACGGATGCTGGCGTATAGCCGTTGTCGAGAGCGGCCGCATAGACGAAGGGCTTGAAGGACGATCCGGGCTGGCGCATCGCCTGCGTCGCGCGGTTGAACTCCGACTGCCCGTAGGAGAAGCCGCCGGCCATGGCCAGAACGCGGCCGGTCTGCGGGTCCATCGCGACAAAGCCGCCCTGCACTTTCGGGGGCTGTCGCAGGCGATAGTCGCCGTCCACGTCGGTCGCCTCGACATAGATCACATCGCCTAGACCGACGACGCCTTCCGGAGACTTGGCCGACTTGCGATCGCCGGTGGAAGAACGATAGGCCCATTGCATATTCTTTGCAGTGATGCGCCCCGTCACACGATCGGTGCCGATCTTGCCGGCGCCATCCTTCTCCGGCTGGATACCGATTTCGGCGCCGTTTTCATCGACGGCCAACACCACTGCCAGTTTCCATTCCGGTACGTCGGAAAGTGCTTCGAGCTTGCCGATTGGCTCGCCCCAGTCACCGCCGATTTCAATCGTCTTCAGCGCGCCGTGGAAGCCGCGACGCTCGTCATAGGAGACCAGCGCGTTCTGCAGCGCCTTGCGGGCTTCGACCTGCAGGCGCGGATCAAGCGAGGTGCGAACGGACAGGCCGCCTTCATAGAGTGCATTATCGCCATAACGCTGGATGATCTGGCGGCGGACCTCCTCGGCGAAATATTCGGAGGCGAACAGGTGAGATCCGCCGCGCCGGACACTGACGCCCAGCGGCTGCTTCTTGGCGTCCTCGCCGTCGGTCTTGGTGACATAGCCGTTCTCGACCATGCGGTCGATGACCCAGTCGCGGCGCTCGAGCGCTGCCTTTTCGCGGCGGAACGGGTGATAGTTGGAAGGCCCCTTCGGCAGCGCTGCCAGATAGGCGGTCTCGGCAATGGTCAGTTCCGTCACCGATTTGTCGAAATAAGTGAGTGCTGCGCCGGCGATGCCGTAGGAATTCAGGCCGAAGAAAATCTCGTTAAGGTAGAGTTCGAGAATGCGATCCTTGCTGTAGGCCTGCTCGATGCGGAAGGACAGGATCGCTTCCTTGACCTTACGGTCGATCGTCTGGTCGGCCGAAAGCAGGAAGTTCTTGGCGACCTGCTGGGTGATCGTCGAGGCACCAACGGGGCGGCGGCCGGAACCGAAGTTCTGCAAGTTGACGGTGATGGCGCGTGCAAGACCGGTGATATCAACGCCCGGATGCTGATAGAAATTCTTGTCTTCGGCCGAAATGAAGGCGGCCTTGACCCGGTCCGGAATGGCCTGAATCGGCAAATAGAGGCGGCGCTCGCGGGCATATTCGGCCATCAGGGCGCCGTTGCCAGCGTGAACGCGCGTTGTTACCGGCGGTGCATAGCTGTTGAGAACCTCATAGTCCGGAAGGTCCTTGCTCACGTGGCCAAGATAGATGGCGGCAGCCGCGGCCACGCCGAGCACCAGAAATGCGCCAATGCCGAAGAAATATCCAATCAGTCTGATCATCAGCCAGATACCGGTACCCTGTTGTCGTTTCTCTGTGCGGAGCACGCGAACATGGTGGGCCTACCCCGCACCTTGTCCGAATGCAATCACGCCGAATGAATAAAACCGCAAGGGACGCCGCTGCCGATTGTACCGCAGCCCCGCACTTCGCGCCTGCGAACGGCCACCTTCTTCCGGACTACCGATCGCAAAATTCAGGTTCCGGATAGCGACCGGATTGTGAGCAAAATAGGGCTTTTCGCGTATTAAGCACGCGCATCCCCTTGAAAACGATATCGCTGTTACTTCAGCGACACAAATCACATCAAATGTTATTGCTTTGGAAAACGGGAAAACAGATCAGAGCGCATTCGCCACGACTATGTCTTAACCGCCATTTGCGACCGCCCCGCCCCGATAGTTGCGCACCGCACCGGCCAAAAGACCCGCTACTTTCTTGCGCCAAAGCGGATCGACCAGCAGCTTCTCGTCCTGCTTGTTGGACAAAAAACCGAGTTCAAGCAGGATAGACGGGACGTCGGGCGCCTGCAAAACCCGGAAGCCGGCATGGCGGTGGGGATTGTTGATGAGGTTGATCTGCCCCTCGAATGACGAGACCACGGAGCGCGCCAGATTGACCGAGAACGCCTGCGTCTCACGGCGCGTCAGATCGATAAGGATGTCGGCAACCTCGGCGGGTTCGCTCTGCAATGTAATTCCGGCAATCTCGTCGGACAGGTTTTCGCGCTCGGCGAGGTTGGCCGCCAGATGATCGGATGCCTTGTCGGAGATCGTGTAAACGGTCGCGCCGCGGATATCGCGCTGCTTGAGCGTATCGGCATGTACGGAAATAAACAGGTTGGCGCCGTGCTGGCGAGCAATCTGCACTCGTTCCGGCAAGGACAGGAACTCGTCCTTTTCCCGCGTCAGGAATGCCTTGACACCCGCTTCCTTATTGAGTGTCTCCATCAAGTCGCCCGCAAAGGCGAGCGTCACGCTCTTTTCTTCCATCTTGGTTTCAGAGCCGACCGCGCCGGTATCGATGCCGCCATGCCCGGCATCGACGGCGATCACAAATTGTCCCGTAGCCGGCGGGTCGATGACACGGCCCGCCTTGATGGCTGACACTGTACCCGTCCATTTCTGTTCCTCAAGGAGCCCCGAAAAGCGCTCCTCGGTCACACGCTCCGCATCAAGGACCAGCCGAAAGCCCCTGCCCTCCTCGTCGGCCTTCACATCCGCGACCGTGATCTCCACCGGCTTGTTTGCCGTCAGCACGACACGCGCGCTGCCGGCTCCCATCGCGCCGTAACGGATTTCCGAGAACAGGCCACGTGCCGTGAGGTCGTCCGGCTTCAATCCGAACGATGTTTCGGGCAAATCGACGATGACGCGCGTCGGGTTGGCGACGTAGTGAACGAAGAACACCGGCTTCCTGTCGAAATCGATGACCACCCGGGTACGGGCGCTGTCACCCGCGATCCGCGGGCCATAAGCGAGCAACGGCGCGTCTGCAGCTCGCGCGCAAAGTGGCGAACACAGGACGAAAAGCCAGAGCAAACATTGCCGCATCACCGCAGATAGGGTCAAACCCGCTTTTCCTTGTCGCCAACGCTTCGCCGGATGCGCGACCGGCGCCTCACGGATAATTCGGACACCGCCTCCTGATGGAGGAGTTGACTATGCACACCGCCGGTTGCCATTCCGATCATCCATGACCCCATATGGTTAACCAAACCTTGCCAAACGCGGCAAACGCCGCCGGCCACCGGTCCCGGCACCGAAAAACATGCCCCGAAGCCGCCAAAACCGGCATCGTGGCAGTGCATACCCCGACAAGCGAATCAATCAATATTATGGCCGTTCCGGCTTTTCCCTTGCCATTGTGACATAGAAAACATAAAAGCTTCACAGGGAGAAAGTGTTGACGGGATAGAATCGACAACCGGCAGCCAAAGGGTTTTTTAAAGCCCCGGCGCCAGAGCATGATCGGAACAGGTAAGACCCGGTTCAACGTGGATCATGTCTCGGACAAGCAGTCGCGCTTCATCCGCCGTCGCTCCACCTTCTCCTCGCATACTGAATCGTGAAATTCCGGCGGTGGCCGGTGCGTTTATGGTGACGATCACCGAAGGCCCGTGAGCGGGCACATTCATCGGGCCTCCAGGGCCTACTACATTGGCATTCTTGTTTGGTCATTGACGTTGTCTCAGCAGTATCGGTCAGAAGTAAACAGGCCCCGGAACGAAACCGTTCCGGCTGCCGTCTGGCTGTTGGACCATCTCCCCGACCATGCAGGAACATTCACATCCGGCGAAAAACCTGAACTGTATGGAACGTGTCCTCCGGGGCGCGATTTTCCTGCTGTTTCACAGGTGCGCCGAGGAGCACCACTTACATGGCAGAGAAAATGCTTATCGATGCGTCTCACGCTGAAGAGACGCGCGTCGTTGTCGTACGCGGAAACCGCATAGAAGAATTCGACTTCGAATCCGAACACAAGAAACAGATCCGCGGCAACATCTACCTCGCGAAAGTCACGCGCGTAGAGCCGTCGCTGCAGGCCGCCTTTGTCGATTACGGCGGCAACCGCCACGGCTTCCTGGCCTTCGCCGAAATCCACCCCGACTACTACCAGATCCCGCTCGCCGACCGGCAGGCACTGCTGAAGGCGGAAGCTGAGGAAGCGCGCCGGGATGACGATATCGAGCATGTCGAGACCGGGACGGATCTCGGCCCTGATTCCGACGAGGAAACAGTAGCTGCAACGGAAGAAACCGTTGCCGAGGCAATCGAGACCGCTGCCGAGCCAGAAGACGCCGCAGTCGAGGAAAAGCCTAAGGCCAAGGCAAAGCGCCCGCGCCGGACCAAGAAGGCGGCAGCCGAGACGGTCGAAGCCGTGGCGGAAACCGCCGACGCCGATGGCGAGGAAGGTTCGACCGGCGAGATGGCCGCCATGGTCGATACCGACAGCATCTCGGAAGAGACGCGCGGTCGCCGCCGCAATTCCGATGACGATGATGACGACGATGGTCATCAGGAGGAAAAGGAAGTCATCGAGTCCGTTGGCGCCGAAGACGCCATGGAAGAAGTGCCGGATCGTCAGGTTCGCAAGCCGCGCAAGCAGTACCGCATCCAGGAAGTCATCAAGCGCCGGCAGATCCTGCTCGTACAGGTGGCCAAGGAAGAACGCGGCAACAAGGGCGCAGCCCTCACTACCTATCTGTCGCTCGCTGGCCGCTATTCGGTGCTGATGCCGAACACGGCGCGGGGCGGCGGCATTTCGCGCAAGATCACCAACCTGCCGGACCGCAAGCGCCTGAAGGAAATCGCCCGCGCGCTCGATGTGCCGCAGGGCATGGGCGTCATCCTGCGCACCGCCGGTGCCAACCGCACCAAGGTCGAGGTCAAGCGCGACTTCGAATATCTGATGCGCCTGTGGGAAAACGTCCGCACGCTGACGCTGTCCTCGACAGCTCCCTGCCTCGTCTATGAAGAAGGCAGCCTGATCAAGCGCTCGATCCGCGACCTTTACAACAAGGACATCAGCGAGATCATCGTTGCCGGCGAGGAAGGCTACAAGGAAGCCAAGGGCTTCATGAAGATGCTGATGCCGAGCCATGCCAAGGTGGTTCAGCCGTACCGCGACGTGCACCCGATCTTCTCGCGCTCGGGCATCGAAGCCCAGCTCGACCGCATGCTGGTGCCGCAGGTGACGCTGAAGTCCGGCGGCTACATCATTATCAACCAGACCGAAGCGCTGGTGGCGATCGACGTCAACTCCGGCCGTTCGACCCGCGAGCACTCGATCGAGGACACGGCACTCCAGACGAACCTCGAAGCGGCCGAGGAGGTCGCTCGTCAGCTGCGCCTGCGCGACCTTGCCGGTCTCGTGGTCGTCGACTTCATCGACATGGAAGAAAAACGCAACAACCGCGCTGTCGAGAAGCGTCTGAAGGATCATCTGAAGAACGACCGGGCCCGCATCCAGGTCGGCCGCATCTCGCATTTCGGCCTGCTCGAAATGTCGCGCCAGCGCATCCGCGCGTCCGTTCTCGAATCGACGATGCAGACCTGCCCGCATTGCAACGGCACGGGCCATGTGCGTTCGCAGTCTTCTGTCGCCCTGCATGTCCTGCGCGGCGTGGAAGAATATCTGCTGAAGAACACCACGCACAACATCACCGTGCGCACCACGCCGGATATCGCGCTCTACCTGCTCAACCACAAGCGCGGCACGATCGTTGATTATGAAGAGCGTTTCGGCGTTCAGATCATCATCGAGGCGGACGCCCATGTCGGCGCGCAGCATTTTGCCATCGATCGTGGCGAAGCCGTCGAAAATCCGGTCAAGATCGACCAGATCATCCACTTCGAACCCGAGTCCGATGAAGACGATGATATCGTCATCGAAGAGGACATCGAGGACGAAGAAGAAGTCGCAGTTGAGGCCAAGGCTGAGCGCGCTGAGCGCGCCGAGCGCGAGCCGGCCGCACTGGGCGACGACCAGGGCAACCGCAAGCGCAAGCGCCGCCGCCGGCGTCGTGGCGGCCGCGGTATCGGTCCGAACGGCGAACAGCCGTCCGCAGAAGCCGGTGCCCGTGCCGATGACATGTCGGATGAGGATGGCGACGAGGACGAAGGCGACGACGATGCCGTTCAGGCAGCTGCCGATGACGCCCAGGATGCCGGGTTGAGCGAGGAAGAACGCCAGAAGCGCAAACGCCGCCGCCGCGGCAAGCGTGGCGGCCGACGCAACCGGCCGGACGAAGCCGAGGGCGAAAACCTTGCCGTCAGCGGCGAGACGGCGAACGATGAACTATTGGAGACAGAATTCGACGCTTCGCCGGCTGTCGCAGCCGAGGCGACTGTATCGGCTGCAGCAACAACAGAAGAGGCGTCCGAGACACCCGTCGTCGCGGAAGAAGAGGCAAAACCCGCCAAGCCGAAGCGCGGCCGCAGCAAGAAAGCCGTAGCCGCCGCTGTTGAGGAGGCCCCCGTTGAGGAAGCGACCGCCGATGCAGACGCCCAGGCAGCGATCGAAGCACAGCCGCAGGACGTCCCCGTCGCTGAGGAACCCGTCGTCGAAAAGGCGGCAGCTTCCCTTGAAGAGACCAAGCCGGTTCGTGCCAACCGCGACATCGATGCGATCGCCAGCGAACCGGTGGTAAAATCATCCTCCACCGCTCAAGACGGCGACGAACCGCCGAAGCCCAAGAAGGGCGGCTGGTGGCAAAAGCGCGGCTTCTTTTGAGCAACATCTGAAAAATCGAAACTGAAAAAAACCGGCCAGGCGATTGGCCGGTTTTTTTGTGCCCGCTCCTGTTTCATAAGGAACAGCGAAAATACCGCTCCGATGGGATTGTACCGCCGTCGACGAGATGGGCTCGTCCGACAGCAACCGGAGGAGACAAGTCATGCGACGCTTCGTTATCGCCACGGCCCTTGCCGCCGTTCCGGCGGTTTCCTTGGCAGCAACGTTTCATGCCGACAGCTACAGCCGCCAACGCTTCAATGACTATTATTACAAGAGCTATGACACCGCATATGAGCCGATCTGCGTGGTGCGGAAAATCCGTTGGCTTGACGACAAGGGCGATCCGGTCGTCCGGAAAGTCCGCATTTGCCGCTGAGGCCTGCCGCCTGGTGCATATCGAACCCTTGCGCGTCCGTTGGGCGCGCATCGCGGGCCTCAAGCTCCGGCCCAGTAAAACTGGTCAGCTTCACAGTTTGATTCAGCACCATCACAGCCTGAATCCAAAAAATCCGGCAATCATCTGATATCGTTCGATGTTACGCGAGCCAGCGAGTGATGCGGTCCATCGCCTCGGCCATGTCGGCTTCAGCGCCAGCATAGGAAAAGCGTATCGCGCGGTGTCCTTCAAGCGGGTCGAAATCCAGCCCCGGCGTTGCCGCGACGTTGATTTCCGCCAACATCCTCCTGGCAAAATCCATGCTGTCATTGGTAAACCGGCTGACATCGGCATAGGCGTAGAAGGCGCCGTCCATCGGCGAGGCGATGGAAAAGCCGATCTCTGGCAGGCGTTTCAACAGGAGCTCGCGGTTGGCGGCATAGGATGCCTTGTAGACGTCAAGCTCGGCCTCGGCCCCAAGGGCAGCTTCGGCTGCGATCTGCGACAATTCCGGCGGCGAGATATAGAGGCTCTGGGCGATGCGTTCGAAGGCACGCACCTGCGTTTCCGGCAGCACCATCCAGCCGATCCGCCAACCGGTCATGCAGTAATATTTCGAGAAGGAATTGATGACCACGGCCTCGTCGGTGACGCTGAGAGTCGTCGTCTCCTCGCCCGCAAAGGTCAGGCCGTGGTAGATTTCGTCCGAAATGAAGGCGATCCCGCGCTCGTTGCAATAGTCGGCCAGCGCCTTCAGGCCTGCCTTGCCGGTGACAGTGCCGGTCGGATTGGCGGGACTTGCCAGGAGAACGCCGTTCAGCGGTTTTCCGGTTTTTGCCGCGGCTGCCTCGAGACTTTGCGGTGTCAGCGTGAAGCCGTTTTCGGCATCCGCCTCGACTTCAACGACCGTCAGGCCGAGCGCTGCCAGGATGTTTCGGTAGGCCGGATAGCCCGGCCGGGCGATCGCAACGCAGTCACCTGGATCGAACAGGGCCAGAAAGGCCAGATTGAAGCCCGCCGACGACCCCGTCGTCACCGCGACCCGCTGCGGATCGACCTCGACGCCGTAGCGGCTGCGATAGTGCCTGGCGATCGCGATCCGGAGCGACGAGGTTCCAAGCGCATCCGTGTAACTCAACCGCCCATGCACGAGTGCCGCACGCGCCGCTTCCAACGCGGCCTTTGGCGCCGGATGGCTCGGTTGCCCGACCGCCATGGAAATGACCGGATATCCGGCCTCACGGCGCTTCGTTGCCTCGGCCAGCACGTCCATAGCGTGAAAGGGTTCGACGGAGCTGCGGGTGGAAAGCGGCTTCAACAGCACATCCTCGATGTTTTTGATCTCAGCAGCCATGTGCCTGATCGCAATGGGCTTCACAAGTACGCGAGCGCCGCATTTCCGTCGATTTTACAGTTTCGTTTGGCGCCGCGCGCCCCTATGCTGGCCTGCGAATATTCTGTTGTCTTTCAAACAAGCCGGTTGACCCCGCCTCGGCAAATTGAACGACAGACCGAACACATATGAAAAGGCTACGAGGAAAGACATGGCATTCAACGCCCGAAAGACCATCGCCGCAACGCTCATCCTGCTTTTGGCGACGGCTGCGCTGCCTCAAGGAGCGCACGCGCTGGATGACAAGCAGAAACAGGAGATCGGCGCGTTCATCAAGGAATACCTCGTCGCAAATCCGGAAATCCTCCTGGAAGCGCAGCAGGCGCTGAAGAAGAAACAGGCCGACGAGCAACTGCAGCAGGCAGAAGCTACCATCAACGATAATGAAAAGGCGATTTTTCAGTCGAAATATGATGTCACGCTCGGCAATCCGAACGGCGACGTGACCATCGTCGAGTTCTACGACTACAATTGCGGCTATTGCAAACGCGCTCTGTCCGACATGGACGCCATTCTCGAAAAAGACAAGAACGTCCGTTTCGTGCTGAAGGAATTGCCGATCCTCGGACCGGATTCGATGGCCGCGCATAAGGTAAGTGCAGCCTTCCGCGACATTGCGCCGGAGAAATACGGCGACTTCCATCGCGCGCTGCTCGGCGGAGAAGAGCGCGCGACCGAGGAAACGGCCATCGCCGTTGCCGGCAAGCTCGGCGTTGCGGAAGCCGACCTTCGCAAGAAGATGGACGCGAACACGCAGGATGAAGGCGTCAAGGAAGCTTATACACTTGCCAACAGCCTCGGCATCACCGGCACCCCCTCCTATGTCGTCGGTCGGGAAGCCGTTTTCGGCGCAGTCGGTGCTGAGGAATTGGAAACGAAGGTCGCGAATGTCCGCGCTTGTGGCAAGACCGCCTGCTGAAGGCTGATTTTGCGGCGTTATCACTTGTGGACAAAAGCCGCGAGGGGCCGTAGGGCTTTTCCTCGCGGAACCATCCGTCTATAGATAACGCTCGATTATCGGACCCGATCCCCTATGCCATCGACAATATTCGTGCTGAACGGCCCCAACCTCAACGCGCTCGGTAGACGTGAGCCGGGCATCTATGGGGCGCAGACGCTGGCCGATATCGAGGCGATGTGTGTGGAGCATGGCAAGACGCTCGGTCTCGACGTCGTCTGCCGTCAGAGCAATCATGAGGGCGACCTCGTCGACTGGTTTCACGAGGCGGGAGGCGTGGCGCAGGGCATTATCGTCAACGCTGGAGCCTATACCCACACGTCGATCGCCTTGCACGATGCCGCAAGGGCAATCGGCATCCCGGTCATCGAAGTGCACCTTTCCAATGTCCACGCCCGTGAAGAATTCCGGCACAAGTCTATGCTCGCTCCGGCGGCAAAGGGCGTGATTTGCGGCTTTGGCGCCGATAGTTACATTCTCGCGCTCAATGCGCTAAAGACACTCACGCAACAGACGAAATAAAAAGAACACGAGGCTCTCATCCATGGCTGACAAGAAACCCGGCATCGACCAGACACTGATCCGCGATCTCGCCAACATCCTGAACGAAACCGATCTCACCGAAATCGAAGTGGAACAGGAAGACCTGCGTATCCGCGTATCGCGCGCCGGGACACCGCAATACGTCTCCGCTCCGGTTCCGGCCATGGCAGCACCGGTTCAGGCTGCTTCAGCCGCTGTGGCCCAGGCCACCGCTGCGGAAAGCGCGAGGGCATCGAAGAACGCCGTGACCGCGCCGATGGTGGGCACTGCCTATCTGTCGCCCGTTCCGGGTTCGCGCCCCTTCGTTGAAGCCGGCGCCACAGTCAAGGAAGGCCAGACCATCCTGATCATCGAAGCCATGAAGACGATGAACCAGATTCCGGCGCCGCGCTCCGGCCGGGTAGTCGAAATCCTCGTTGAAGACGGCGCGCCGGTTGAATACGGCGAAGCGCTAATCATCATCGAATAGGCCATCACAGATGATTTCCAAGATCCTTATCGCCAATCGCGGCGAAATTGCCCTCCGGGTCCTGCGCGCGTGCAAGGAACTCGGAATCGCGACAGTTGCCGTTCACTCCACGGCCGATGCCGATGCCATGCATGTACGCCTTGCCGACGAAAGTGTCTGCATCGGACCGCCGCCCTCGCGCGACAGCTATCTGAACATCCACCAGATCGTCGCGGCCTGCGAGATCACCGGCGCCGATGCCGTGCATCCGGGCTATGGCTTCCTGTCGGAGAATGCCAAGTTCGCCGATATCCTCGACGCGCATGGCATCACGTTCATCGGTCCGACGGCCGATCACATCCGCATCATGGGCGACAAGATCACGGCGAAGGAAACCGCCAAGTCCCTTGGCATTCCCGTCGTTCCCGGCTCCGCCGGCGAGGTGAAGCCGGAGAACGCGCTGGAAATCGCCCGCAAAATCGGCTTTCCCGTGCTGATCAAGGCGACGGCCGGCGGCGGCGGACGCGGCATGAAGGTGGCCCGCAGCGAGGACGATCTGTCCGAAGCCGTTTCCACCGCCCGTTCGGAAGCTCTGGCCGCGTTCGGCAATGACGCAGTTTATATGGAAAAATACCTCAGCAAGCCGCGCCATATCGAGATACAGGTGATCGGCGATGGCGAAGGCAATGCGATCCATTTGGGCGAACGCGACTGCTCGCTGCAGCGCCGCCACCAGAAGGTCTGGGAAGAAGCCAACTCCCCGGCGCTTAATGTCGAGCAGCGGATGAAGATCGGCGAAATCTGCGCCGACGCCATGCGCAAGCTGAAATATCGCGGCGCAGGCACCATCGAGTTCCTCTACGAGAACGGCGCGTTCTACTTCATCGAGATGAACACCCGACTGCAGGTGGAACACCCGATCACCGAGGCGATCACCGGCATCGACCTTGTCCACGAGCAGATCCGCGTCGCTTCCGGCGCCGGCCTGTCGGTGACACAGGAAGAGGTGGTATTCTCCGGCCATGCCATCGAATGCCGCATCAATGCCGAGGACCCGCGCACTTTCGTGCCCTCGCCCGGCACGATCACGCATTTTCATGCACCTGGCGGTCTCGGCGTGCGCGTCGATTCCGGCGCTTATCAGGGCTATCGGATTCCGCCCTATTATGACAGTCTGATCGGCAAGCTGATCGTGCACGGACGTACCCGCGTCGAATGCATGATGCGCCTGCGCCGGGTGCTGGACGAATTCGTCATCGACGGCATCAAGACGACGCTGCCGCTGTTTCAGGACCTGATCAACAATCAGGACATCGCCAACGGCGATTACGACATCCACTGGCTGGAGCACTATCTGGCCCAGCCGTCCGAATGAGGTTTTGAATGAAAGGGACCCGCAGCAGGCCGCCGGACATTACCCCGGATTTGCTGTTGCGGGCCTATTCCATCGGCCTTTTCCCGATGGCGGATTCGGCCAACGACCCGGAGCTTTTCTGGGTCGAGCCGGAACTGCGCGGCATCATTCCGCTCGACAACTTCCATGTTTCTAAAAGCCTCGCGAAGACGATAAGGCGCGCACCTTTCGATATCCGTTACGACACGGCCTTCGAGGAGGTCATGGAAGGCTGCGCTGCCCCTGCCCCGGACCGGCCGACAACCTGGATCAACGCCAAAATCCGCTCGCTCTACGCCACGCTGCACGGCATGGGACACGCTCACTCCGTGGAAGCATGGGAGGGGGAGGAACTGGTCGGAGGGCTCTATGGGGTCTCGCTCGGCTCGGCCTTCTTCGGCGAAAGCATGTTCTCGCGCCGCACGGACGCCTCGAAGATCTGCCTCGTCCATCTGGTCGAGCGCCTGCGCAACCGCGGCTTTACGCTGCTCGACACGCAATTTACCACCGAACACCTGAAAAGCTTCGGCGCCATCGACGTGCCCAAAGCGCGCTACGAAAAGATGCTGGCGCGCGCCATCGCTTCGCCACATCTGAAATTCTGAAAATCGGGTTGGTGTTTACTAGTTGGCCGCTGCGTCCGGCGGCGGCAGATCGGACTTTGCCTTACAGTTGTTCAGCCAGACGTCATAGACCGGATGTTCGACGGCATTCAGGCCGGGGCTGTCGGCAAACATCCAGCCAGTAAAGATGCGGCGGATCTTGCGGTCGAGGGTGATCTCGTCGACCTCGACGAAGGTGTCGGTCTTTGGCGCCTCGGTATCGTCGCGGCTGTAGCAGACGCGCGGCGTCACCTGCAGGGCGCCGAACTGAACCGTCTCGCCGATATAGACGTCGAAGGTGGTAATGCGGCCGGTGATCTTGTCGATGCCGGAAAAGACGGCGACCGGATTGGTGATCCGCGCCGCCTCGGCAACCACAGCCATGGAGAGAAGCGAGCTACCGGCAATCGCGAACAGGGCAGCCGCCGCAAAGGCCCGGCGCATCTGAATTCGCTGATTTGAAATTACCATTTACGCCCGTCTCCCGCGCGATCCCGACAAAGTACCGGGTATCAGGCGCTAAACATGAAATGTGGCCGAGGCATGATGCCACGGGTGCAATCGAAAGTCGGAAAACGCCCGCCTTGAAACTCTGCTCAGGACCGTGGCGTCCAGGCATCATAATCGCCGGTCACCCGCGGACGCTCGCCATTCTTGCTGATCGAGCCTTGGGGACGATAGGCATCGGCGGTACCGGTGGCGTTCATACGATGCGGCTTCTGCCACTCGCGCGGCTGATAGTTTTCGTCGGCGGGCGAAACATCGGTGCGGTGATGCATCCAGCCATGCCAGCCCGGCGGAATGGCCGAAGCCTCGGCATAACCGTTGTAGATCACCCAACGGCGCGTGCGGCCTTCGGAGTCCTTGCCGCCCTCGTAATAGACGTTACCGGCAGCATCTTCGCCGACCCGCTTGCCGAAGCGCCAGGTATGAAAGCGCGTGCCGATCGTCTGTCCATTCCACCAGGTAAAAATCTGCAGCAGAGACTTCATGATGTCCGTCCTTGACCGCGCCAAAACAACCGCGCGGGATATCCTAGAGTGCTGCTCCGCTTATGCCGTGCAGCCTGTTCAATGTCCAGTGATTCCGTTGCCGCAGCGTCATTTCAAACGGATCTTGAAGCCGGAACGAGAGGGCGAAACCGGCTCGTCCAGCGCGCCGGACATCGACGCGAAACGCCCAATTCTTAGCCGAGGGGCTTTTCCATGATGATCGCGGGGATGCCCGACTCGCGACCGCCGCAATTTTTGGTCTCGCCGATTTTGACGAAGCCATGCGCCTCATAGAAAGCGATGGCCGCATGGTTCGCGGGCTCGACCTCGAGCTGCATGAACTCGGCATTGGGAAAGCAGGTTTCGAGTTCGGCGAACATGTCACGGCCGATGCCCTGCCGCTGGAATTTCGGCAGAACATAGAGCTGATGGAGGATGGCGCCCTTCTTCAGAGTTTCGGACATGGCGGCAAACCCCATGCCGCCGATCTCCTTGCCGTTGTCCGCCACCACGAATTCCGCATTCTTGCGGGCAAGCCTGGCCTTCAGTGCCGGCACGGAATGCCACTTAGCTGTCAGCTCGGCGATCTTGTCGGCGCCATAGAGGGCGTCATAGGTCGCGTGCCATGTTTCACCAAGAAGCACGCTCACTTTCGCCAGATCGCGCTCCGAGGCAGTGCGGACGAAGAACACCGGGTTACTCCTCGATGCCGAGCTTGGCCTTGACCAGAGCCTGTACGGCTTGCGGGTTGGCCTTGCCGCCGGTCGCCTTCATCACCTGGCCGACGAACCAGCCGGCAAGCGAGGGCTTCGCCTGAACCTTGGCGACCTGATCGGGATTGGCAGCGATGATCTCATCGACGGCCTTTTCGATGGCGCCGGTGTCGGTCACCTGCTTCATGCCGCGCGATTCGACCAGTTCCGCCGGATCGCCGCCCTCGTTCCAGACGATTTCGAACAGGTCCTTGGCGATCTTGCCGGAGATCACTTCCGACTTGATGAGGTCAAGGATGCCGCCGAGCTGGGCAGGCGAAACCGGAGTCTCTTCAATGCCTTTGCCGGCTTTGTTCAAGGCGCCGAGCAGGTCGTTGATCACCCAGTTCGCGGCAATCTTGCCATCGCGGCCGGCAGCAACGGCCTCGTAATAGTCGGCGATCGCCTTTTCCGAGACGAGCACGGACGCGTCATAGACCGACAGGCCGAGTTCGCGCACGAAACGCTCTTTCTTGTCATCCGGCAATTCCGGCAGATGCGCCTTCAGATCCTCGATGAAGGCATCGTCGAACTCCAGCGGCAGAAGGTCCGGATCGGGGAAATAGCGGTAGTCATGCGCGTCTTCCTTGGAGCGCATCGAGCGGGTCTCGCCCTTGTTCGGGTCGAACAGGCGGGTTTCCTGATCGATCGTGCCGCCATCCTCCAGGATGGCGATCTGGCGGCGGGCTTCGTATTCGATGGCCTGGCCGATGAAGCGGATGGAATTGACGTTCTTGATCTCGCAGCGCGTGCCGAACCCTTCGCCCGGACGGCGCACCGAGACGTTGACGTCAGCGCGCATCGAGCCCTCGTCCATGTTGCCGTCGCAGGTGCCGAGATAGCGCACGATCGAGCGCAGCTTGGTCATGTAGGCCTTGGCCTCGTCCGAGGAGCGCATATCGGGCTTGGAAACGATCTCCATCAGCGCCACGCCCGAGCGGTTGAGATCGACATGGGACATGGTCGGATTCTGGTCGTGCATCGACTTGCCCGCATCCTGCTCCAGATGCAGCCGCTCGATACCGACCTCGACATCCTCGAACTGGCCCTGCCGATCGGGGCCGACTGAAATGATGATCTTGCCCTCGCCGACGATCGGGTCCTTGAACTGGGAAATCTGGTAGCCCTGCGGCAGGTCCGGATAGAAATAGTTCTTGCGATCGAAGATCGAGCGCTTGTTGATCTTAGCCTTCAAGCCAAGCCCGGTGCGCACTGCCTGCTTGACGCATTCCTCGTTGATGACCGGCAGCATGCCGGGCATGGCGGCATCGACGAGCGAAACGTTGGAGTTCGGCGCATTGCCGAAGGTCGTGGACGCACCCGAAAACAGCTTCGACTTGCTCGTCACCTGGGCATGCACTTCCATGCCGACAATGATTTCCCAGTCGCCGGTGGCGCCTGGAATATAGCGTTTCGGATCGGAAATGCGGACATCGACAAGGGTCATGGAATGCTCTTCTGTAAGCTCGAAATCGTGACCTTCTCGGTAGAACAATTGGCTGGGGGGTGCAAGGCTTGTCGCATCCTGCGTGACGCATTGATGCCTACAATACGGGCGTTTGCGATCTGTTCAATTTTTTCCGGCACTCTGTCTCGATGACCGTCTGCCTGTCGCTCCTAGTCCTGTTCCTCATCCTGAACATCATGACGTTTTGCGTCTTCTGGTGGGACAAGATCGCTGCGAGCGGCGGAAAGCGGCGCGTCTCGGAAAACGATCTTTTGAGTCTTGCGCTTTTCGGTGGCAGCCTCGGCGGCTGGGCCGCTCAAAGGCTTTTGCGGCATAAGACCCGAAAGGAACCGTTCCGCGCCCGGCTGGCAGCGATTCTCGTCCTGCACGCCGCCATTCTTTCTGTCGGGCTTCTGGCATTGCCATGGGTGCTGGCTGGTCACGTTTTCAACTCGTAACGCGCGCCGCATAACCGGCAATCCCGTTAACTCCGGCAGCGATGGCTTGACGTGCGGATCGATTCGTAACTATTGTTATTACATGAAACGAAACAGCCGCCTTTCCGCAGTGCTGCATGCGCTGCTGCACATGGCAGAACGCGATCGCCCGATGACATCGGAAGAACTCGCGGCCTGCCTTCACACCAATCCCGTCGTCGTCCGGCGCACCATGGCCGGGCTGCGCGAAGCCGGGCTCGTCACCTCCGGCCGTGGCCACGGCGGGGGGTGGACGCTTGGCCGCCCGCTGGAAGACGTGACCATGCATGACATCTACGCAGCACTTGGCGAACCGATGCTGTTCCAGATGGGCAATGCCACCGAAAGCCCGGGCTGCCTCGTCGAACAAGTGGTCAATTACGCGCTGGACGATGCATTTCGTGATGCCGAAGCCATGCTGATTGCGCGCCTTGGTGAAGTGACGCTCGCCACGCTGGCCGACGATTTCAAGAGGCGCTTTGCCGAACACAGGGCCGCGCTGAAACAGCCCGGCTGACAGTCACCATCTCCGTTTTGCGCTTTCCGGTTTCCCTCTCGGGCTTCCGGCCGGCGAAGCCATGAAAGGGAAGACTATGCAACAGGATGCAATCATCATCGGTGGCGGTTTTGCAGGCTTGTCTGCCGCTTACATTCTCGGTCGCGCGAGGCGACATGTGACGATCATCGATAGTGGAACGCCACGCAACCGCTTCGCAGCGCATTCGCATGGCGTGCTGGCGCTCGACGGCAAATCGGGGCTGGAGATCCTGGCCGACGCTCGGAGACAGCTTGCCGCCTACCCGACGGTAACTTTCATCGAAGGACAGGCTGACTCTGCGGGAGGCACGATAGATAATTTCCACGTTCACCTTGCGGGACGGGAGCCCATCACCGCCAGGCGCCTGCTGCTTGCAACTGGCATGGAAGACCGCCTGCCCGAGATTCCGGGCCTGAAGGAACGCTGGGGCAAGACAGTGCTGCATTGCCCCTATTGCCACGGTTACGAAATCAACGGCGGGCCGATTGGGGTCATAGCAATGCATTCGATGTCGGCGCATCAGGCGGTCGTCGTTGCCGACTGGGGTGATGTCACGTTGTTCACCAACGGCATGCCCGAGCCGGATGAGGCGGCACTTTCCCTGCTTGAAAGACGTAATGTCACCCTTCAGGCAGGCGCCGTCAGCGCGATCGAGACAGGCGCGGACGAGATGCTGAGGGTGCGCCTGGCAAACGGCCGGGTCTTCGAGGTGAAGGCCTTGTTCGTCGGACCGGACATGCATATCCGCGGTCCCTTCGCCGAAAACCTCGGCTGCCGGCTGGAGGAAACGCCGGCTGGCAAGATCATCGCCACGGATGCCGTCAAGGCGACCAGTGCTGCGGGCGTCTATGCCGCGGGAGACATTGCCCGCGCCTTTGGCAACATCACGCTTTCTTCCGCCGATGGGGTGATGGCAGGGCTCGGGGTTCATCAATCGCTGATGTTCGCCGAAGCGCATCCTTGACGGACTGGCCGCCGGTGAGCTCAAAACCACTGCTGCCCCGATTGAACAGCAGGCTCTTCCAACAACTTTCTCATGCCGACGGACTCGACGTCCCTGTCGAGTTTTGGCGCATAGGCAGTCGAAAGCCAGCTGACCGAATATCCGTGTTTGCGGAAGAAGCCGATCGCGGGGGAATTTTGTGAATGGGTCTTGATAACGGACGCCTCGAACCCTTCGACGAGAATACGGCGCTCCAATTCGGCAAGCAGGACGGAGCCAAGGCCATTCCGTTGCACCGCAGGCCTTATCCAGAGGTCGGAGATATGGCCGTCATTGTCTTCGCGCGCCGCCCAGCCGGCGGCTTCGCCGCCGGATTCGACGACGCTGACTGAAAACCACTTCGATCGCAAAAAGGACAGGAACGCCAGTTCCGCCACGCGGCGCATCGCCGACGCATCCGCAACGCCCGAAACGGCCTTCTCCCAAGCCTCGAGCCCGATCGCCGTCAAGACGAGGATTTCTTCTTCGCGCGCTGGGCGGACGCTGATCATGCGGCGGATCCTTTCCGCTTCAATAGAACATTCGAAGCGAGTCTTGGCCAGACCGGTGCCGATCAAAGGAATTTTCGCAGTCCCACCTTTTCCACAACGGCACCCACCACATCCCAGTCGGCAGGTGCCTGCCAGCAGATATCGAATGTCATCCGATGATAGAAAGACAAAGCTGGCGAATTGTCCCGGTGGGTTTCGAGCACAGCAACCGTGCCGCCTTTGGTCCGGATAAGTTGGCACGCTTCAGCCACCAATGCTGTTGCTACCCCTCGACGCTGAAACTGCGGCGACACCCAAAGATCGGCGATTTCGCCACGCGCGGCGATGACGCCGCACCAGCCCGCGATATTGCCGTCAACCTCCGCGATTATCGCGTGTGGGATGCATTTGGCGGACATTTCTGCAAAAATACGGCGAGCACCGTTCAGGACTTCCACAGAAGTCCAGTGCGGCTCAACCGGATTGGCGGCAAAAGCCTCCAGGCTGGTTCGCGCGATCGCCGCCGCATCGGTTGCGACGGCGGATCGTATCGTTACCACCACTTCTGCGGCGAGAACTTACCAGCCGCCTGTTCGATGACATGCGCAGTCTTGAACAGGGTTTCTTCCTCGAACGGCTTGCCGATCAGCTGCAGGCCGAGCGGCAGGCCCTTGTGGTCGAGGCCGGCGGGAACGGCGATGCCGGGAAGTCCGGCCATGTTCACCGTCACTGTGAAGATGTCGTTCAAATACATCTTGACCGGATCCGATGCCAGGTCCTCGTCGGCGATGCCGAAGGCCGAGGAAGGAGTGGCAGGCGTCAGGATCGCATCGACGCCGGCATGGAAGGCCAGCTCGAAATCGCGCTTGATCAGCGTGCGGACCTTCTGTGCGCGCAGGTAGTAGGCATCGTAGTACCCGGCCGAGAGCACATAGGTGCCGATCATGATACGACGCTTGACCTCCTGGCCGAAGCCGCTAGCGCGGGTCTTTTCGTACATGTCGGCAATGTCCTTGCCGTCGACGCGCAGGCCGTAGCGGACGCCGTCATAGCGGGCAAGGTTGGACGAGGCTTCGGCCGGGGCAACGATGTAATAGGCCGGAAGCGCATATTTGGTGTGCGGCAGGCTGATATCGACGATCTCGGCACCGGCATCCTTCAGCCAGGCGATGCCCTGCTGCCAGAGCGTCTCGATCTCTTCCGGCATGCCATCGACGCGGTATTCCTTCGGAATGCCGATCTTCATGCCCTTCAGCGACTGGCCAAGGGAGGCCTCGTAGTCCGGCACCGGCAGATCGACGGAGGTGGTGTCCTTCGGGTCGACGCTCGCCATCGATTTCAAGAGGATCGCCGCGTCGCGCACGTCGCGGGCGATCGGGCCGGCCTGATCGAGCGAGGAGGCGAAGGCGACGATGCCCCAGCGCGAGCAGCGTCCATAGGTCGGCTTGATGCCGACGGTGCCGGTAAAGGCGGCCGGCTGCCGGATCGAACCGCCGGTATCGGTCGCGGTAGCGCCGGCGCAGAGGAAGGCGGCCACGGCCGCGGCCGAACCGCCGGACGAGCCGCCGGGAACCAGATCAAGGTTCGAGCCCTTTGCTTTCCAGGGGTTGATGACCGGGCCGTAGTAAGAGGTCTCGTTCGAGGAGCCCATGGCGAACTCGTCCATGTTGAGTTTGCCGAGCATGACGGCACCCTCGTTCCAGAGGTTCTGGGTGACGGTGGATTCGTAACGCGGCTTGAAGCCGTCGAGGATGTGGCTGCAGGCCTGCGTGTGCACACCTTCTGTGCCGAACAGGTCCTTGATCCCGAGCGGAATGCCTTCCAACGCTCCGGCCTTGCCGGCTGCGATGCGGGCATCGGAGGCCTTCGCCATGTCTCGCGCCTTGTCCGGCGTTACCGTCACATAGGCGTTCAGCGCAGGATTGGCCGCCTCGATCGCTCCGATATAAGCCTCCGTCAGTTCGACGGCGGTAATGTCCTTGGAAGTGAGCATGGTGCGCGCTTCAGCGATGGTCAGGCGGGTCAGGTCGGTCATGGCAGGCTTTCAAAATCGGGGGCGTTCGGGCGATGGCTGCGAAGGGCTTATTCGACCACTTTCGGGACGAGGAAGAAATTCCGGTCCTCGTTCGGGGCATTGGCGACGATGTCGTCGGCCTTGTTGCCGTCGGTCACCACGTCCGCCCGCTTCTTCATCGCCATCGGCGTCACCGAGGTCATCGGCTCGACGCCATCGACATTCACTTCGGAGAGCTGCTCGACGAAACCCAGGATGCCATTCAGCTCGCCGGTCATGCGCTGCGCATCCTCTTCGCTGACGGCAATGCGGGCAAGACGGGCGACGCGCTTCACGGTGGCGAGATCAACTGACATGGATATTCTCCGAGTACTACATTTCCTACCCGCTATAATGACCAAGCATCGGGCACGCAACGGGGGAATCGCCCCATTGCGTACCTCGTCGAGCATTTCCGCGGGGTGGAAGAGGCTAGAAAGAGACGATACCACCGACGGCAGGAACCTCGACCTTCGCCTTGCCACCGTCCATTGCGGCGACGAATGTGTCGGCCGTCTGGTCGATGATGCCGAACGAGCCATAATGGCAGGGCAACACGCTTGCGAACGTGAAGAAGCGCTGGCAGGCGAGCGCCGCGACGGCCCCGCCCATGGTGAAGCGATCGCCGATCGGCACAAGGCCGATTTCCGGCTGGTGCAGCTCATTGATGAGCGCCATGTCTGAAAAGATGTCGGTGTCGCCCATATGGTAGAGCGTCGGTTCGTCTTCGAAATGCAGCACCAGCCCGTTGGCGTTGCCAAGCGAATGCGAGGTGCCGTCTTCGGTAATCTGCGCCGACGAATGCAGCGCGTTGACGAAGGTGGTCGAGAAGCCATCGAGGTGAATGGTGCCGCCGGTATTGCCCATTTCCAGCGCCTTGACGCCGCGCGAGCCGAGCCATGCCGCCAGATCGGCATTGGCGACGACGGTTGCGCCGGTTTCCTTGGCGAGCGCGATCGTATCGCCGACGTGGTCGCCATGGCCGTGGGTCAGGAGAATATGGGTCAGCCCTGCCGCCGCATCCTTGCGTGTCGATTCGTCGAAGGACGGATTGCCGGTGAAGAATGGATCGATCAGGATTTTCGCCTTGGCGGTTTCCAGATGAAAGGCGGAATGCCCGAGCCATTTGATCTTCATGAAATACTCCTTGGTGATTTGTCGGCGGGATGCGGATATGGATCAGCCGACTAATCCTTAAAGACCGAATCGGCAAATCACATGGCTGTTCTCACGATAGACGAACTCGCATCCACCCTCCTGCCCGGCCAGGCGATCGGCGGGCTCGACCTCGGTACCAAGACAATCGGCATTTCCGTCTCCGATCTCGGCCGACGATTTGCCACGCCTCGCGAGGTGATCAAGCGGGTGAAGTTCGGCATCGATGCCAAAGCGCTGCTTGCCATGGCGGCCAAGGAGAAGATCGCCGCCTTCGTCATCGGCCTGCCGATCAACATGGATGGTTCCGAAGGCCCGCGCGCCCAGGCAACCATGGCCTTCGTGCGCAACATGGCGCAGAAGACCGACATACCCTTCATCTATTGGGACGAACGGCTTTCGACGGTGGCAGCGGAACGGGTGCTGATCGAGATGGATGTCTCGCGAAAGAAGCGCGCTGACCGGATCGATTCGGCCGCCGCATCCTTCATTCTTCAGGGTGCGCTCGACAGATTGACGTCGTTGGCGAAGGACGCGACCCCGGATTCGGCAGGCTGAACCGCCGGAAAGCGGCGGCTGTACCAGGCGCGAATCTCGCGGCGCTTGCGATAGCCGATGATCGCAAAGACGATCAGGCTGTCGAAGGCAATGGCGCGGGCGACGAGCGGCGGGATGGTTTCCGGCGGCAGGCCGAGCACGTGGCCGTAGACGGCGAAGACGAGATCATGCGCCTGGCGGGTCAGCATGAAGATGCCGAAGCTCATGTCGTAATAGGAAAGGCCGTACCAGCCGGTGAGCAGGATGACGGGGCAAGCCCAGAGGATCAGGAACCACTTCATGCAGCTCTCCCCTCAACCATCATGCCGCGCTTCAGCTGCAATGATGCCCAGTCGAGCGCCATGGCGCCGACCAGAAAAACGGTGGGTATCGTCAGATCGAGCGCGAGGCTCGCAAAAAACATCATCATGATGATCGTCAAGCCAGTTCTCACCGAACGTGCTCCATTCCGGAAATCTTAAGTTTGTCTTACAAACCACTCTTGCCCCTTAACCCCGGCCGCGCAACGTAAACCATCCGTTAAGGTTAATTTCGGCGCGATGCGGTTGCCGTCCTGTGGACAAGGGTCTATCGATGGATCTCTCCCTCCTTCGGGCCCCTTCATGACGATCATCTTCGAAAGCATCCTGCCGATCTTCCTGCTCGTGTCGCTGGGCGTCTGGCTGAAGCGTTCGCCGCTGATCGATCTGACGCTCTGGGAGGGACTGGAGCAGCTCGGCTACTATATCCTCTTCCCCGCCCTTCTGTTCTCGACGCTGGCGACGGCCGATTTTACCGGCATGAAGACGGATGCGACGGCGCTGGCGACGATCGGAAGCGTTACGCTGATGTCGGCCGCGCTGCTGTTGCTCTGGCCGATGCTGCGTGCCCGCCACATCTCGTCCGCCGCCTTCACATCCATCTTCCAGACGGCGACACGCTGGAACGGTTTCATGGCGCTCGCCATCGCGCAGAAGCTCTACGGCCCGCTCGGCCTCAGCCTGACGGCGCTGGTGATGACCCTGGTGATCATCCCGATCAACCTCTACAATGTCGGCGTTCTCATCGGCTTCAATGGCGGCCCGAAGGGACTGAAATTCTTCGCCTTCAAGATCGCCACCAATCCGCTCATCGTCGCCTCGGCGCTCGGCATCGTGCTGAATGCGTCGGGGATCCCGGTCTACGGACCGGTGCTGAACGCCATCGAGATGCTGGCGAGCGCCTCGCTCAGCCTCGGCCTTGTCATGGTCGGCGCCGGCCTGAAGGTCTCCGACGCGCTGCGGCCGAGCCTTGTCGCCCTTCTCGCCGTCTTCCTGAAGCTGATCGTCATGCCCGTCTTCATGGTCGGCACCGCCTATGCTCTCGGCATTCGCAGCGACAGCCTGCTGGTGATCGCGCTCGGCGCCAGTGTACCGACGGCCATGAACGGCTACCTGCTCGCCAAGCAGATGGGGGGCGATGCGCCGCTCTACGCGGCTGTCGCCACCGTGCAGACGGTCGTCTCGTTCTTCACCATACCGCTGGTGCTGACCGTTACCGGTTACGTCGCCGCCGGATAAAGCAGGTCGACGATATAGGCGGAATCGAAGCGCGAATCGAGCATGCCATAGGTCGAGCGCCAGCCGGCAGCGAGACGGGATTCGAGGAAGGCATCGGCAATCCGCCCTGCCCCGAGCCGGTAAAGTTCGGCAGCAGCGGCAGCAAGCGCGAGCTGTTCGACCAGCATGCGCGCCGCGCCTTCGTCGCGCTCGCAGAGCGACATCGCCGCCCTGAGCACATCGACAGTCTTCTTGGCAGACGGGCCGAGATCACGGCTGATCACCTGGAACAGCAACTCGAACAGATCCTTGCCGCGCGTCAGCACCCTGAGCACGTCGAGCGCCATGACGTTACCCGAGCCTTCCCAGATCGCATTGACCGGCGCTTCACGATAATGCCGGGCGATCGGTCGCTCCTCGACATAGCCGCTGCCGCCGAGGCATTCCATCGCCTCGTAGATCAGCGCGGGGGCGATCTTGCAGCACCAGTATTTCGCGACCGGCGTCATGATCCGCGCATAGGCCGCGTCCTCGGCACTGTCACGCGCCTTGTCGAAGGCTTCGGCGAGACGGAAGGACAAGGCACTTGCCGCCGCCACGTCCAGCGCCATATCGGCCAGAACCCGGGTCATCATCGGTTGGGCAATCAGCGTCTTGCCGGAAACCTTGCGGCCGCGCACATGATGCACGGCTTCGGCAAGTGAAGCGCGCATCATGCCGGCGGATGCTAAAGCGCAATCGAGCCGCGTCAGCGTCACCATGTCGAGAATGGTGCGGATGCCGGCATCCGGCGTACCGAGCACGAACCCGAACGTGTCGGAGAATTCGACCTCGGACGAGGCGTTCGAGCGATTGCCGAGCTTGTCCTTCAGCCGCTGGAAGCGCAGGCCGTTCGCGGATCCATCCTCCAGGAGACGCGGCACGAGGAAGCAGCCCAGGCCGTCGCGGGTCTGCGCCAGCATCACGAAGGCGTCGCTCATTGGCGCCGACATGAACCATTTGTGGCCGTTGAGCCGATAGATGCCCTCGCCGACCCGTTCGGCCGTCGAGGTATTGGCACGCACGTCCGTGCCGCCCTGCTTTTCCGTCATGCCCATGCCGATAGTGACGGACGACTTCTGCATCCAGGGCCGGTTGGATGAATCATACTTCCGCGACAGGATTTTTGGCGCCCATTCCTTCTGGACGGCTGGCGACGCAGATATCGCCGCCACGGAGGCGCTGGTCATTGTCAGCGGGCAGAGATGGCCACATTCGAGCTGTGCCGTCAGATAGAAGCGGATGGCCCGCGCCTTGTGCGATCGTCCGCGCTCGTCCGCGATGTTTTCCCAGGCCGAGGCGTGCAGGCCGGAGGTCATCGAGCGGCGCATCAGCGCGTGCCAGGCGGGGTGGAATTCAACGACGTCCAGACGCTCGCCGCGCGGCCCATGGGTGCGCAGCTTCGGTACGCCCTCATTGGCCATGCGCGCCAGGTCCTGCGCCTCCGGCGATGTCGCATAGCGGCCAAGCGCCTCGAAATCATCGCGCAAGGGCCGCGGCATCGACGCAGCGATGTCGACCACGAGCGGATCGGACCGGAAAGCATTGATGCCCGACCAGGGCTTCGGCTGGTTCAGTTCGGCGAGTTTCTGTTCATTTCGGTTCAGAGTCATGTCGCGTTTCTAACCCAAGTCCCTGTGCTTAGGAACAGTATCGGGACGGGATAAACACCGCTTCCCGCAACAATTTACGGGAAGTGTGCAAGAAGCGCGCCAGCGGCCACAAAAGCATGGGAATGCGCCCTGTTTGCATAGCCTCAGCCTTGCCGGTTCGCCCTGCAGTCATTATAGACCCACGCAACTTCACCATATGAGGCGGCTCCCCATGGATTTCTTTCCGCATCGCCACCTGCTCGGCATCAAGGGCCTGAGCGAACAGGACATCACGCTCCTGCTCGACCGGGCCGACGAAGCCGTCAAGATTTCCCGCCAGAGAGAAAAGAAGACTTCGACGCTGCGCGGGCTGACGCAAATCAACCTCTTCTTCGAAGCCTCGACCCGGACGCAATCCTCCTTCGAGCTTGCCGGCAAACGCCTCGGCGCCGACGTCATGAACATGTCGGTCAGCAACTCCTCGGTGAAGAAGGGCGAGACGCTGATCGACACCGCGATGACGCTGAACGCGATGCATCCGGACGTCTTGGTCGTGCGCCATTCCTCGGCCGGGGCGGCCGCACTGCTCGCACAAAAGGTTTCCTGCTCCGTCGTCAATGCCGGCGACGGCCAGCATGAGCATCCGACGCAGGCGCTGCTCGACGCGCTGACGATTCGCCGTGCCAAGGGCAAGCTGTCGCGCATCACCGTGGCGATCTGCGGCGACGTGCTGCATTCGCGTGTCGCCCGCTCCAACATCCTGCTTCTGAACCAGATGGGCGCCCGCGTCCGCGTCGTGGCCCCTGCCACGCTGCTGCCGTCCGGCATCGCCGACATGGGCGCCGAGGTCTACCATTCGATGAAAGAAGGGCTGAAGGACGCCGATGTGGTGATGATGCTGCGCCTGCAGCGCGAGCGCATGGCCGGCTCCTTCGTGCCCTCGGTGCGCGAATATTTCCGCTATTACGGGCTCGACGCCGAAAAGCTGAAGGCGGCCAAGGACGATGCGCTTGTCATGCATCCCGGCCCGATGAACCGCGGCGTCGAGATCGCCTCGGAAATCGCCGACGGCCCCCAGAGCGTGATCGAGCAACAGGTCGAGATGGGGGTCGCGGTGCGCATGGCGGTGATGGAAACGCTTCTTCTCTCGCAGAACCAGGGGCCGCGCGCATGACCAACGCCCTCGTCCTGAAAAACCTCCGCATCATCGACCCCTCGCGGGGCCTCGACGAGACCGGGACGATCATCGTCGAAAACGGCGTCATCCGTGCCGCCGGAAAATCAGCCGACAATCAGAGCGCTCCGAAGGGTGCTGACGTCAGGGATTGCAGCGGCCTCGTCGCGGTCCCCGGCCTT
Source organism: Pararhizobium sp. LjRoot235 (assembly GCF_964254145.1). Taxonomy (NCBI): domain Bacteria; kingdom Pseudomonadati; phylum Pseudomonadota; class Alphaproteobacteria; order Hyphomicrobiales; family Rhizobiaceae; genus Pararhizobium; species Pararhizobium sp. LjRoot235. The sequence continues at coordinate 2,852,080 of NZ_CAXUSP020000001.1, forward strand.
GTCGATGCCCGCGTCTTCGTCGGCGAGCCCGGCGGCGAATATCGCGAAACCATCGAATCCGCATCACGGGCGGCCGCCGCCGGCGGTGTCACCTCGATCATCACCATGCCGGATACCGATCCGGTCATCGACGACATCGCCCTGGTCGAGTTCGTGCAGAAGACGGCGCGCGACAAGGCGGTGGTCAATGTCTATCCCGCGGCGGCGCTCACCAAGCATCTCGACGGCGAGGAAATGACCGAGTTCGGCCTGTTGCGCGAGGCGGGCGCCGTCTGCTTCACCAATGGACGCGAGCCCGTGCACGACACGCTGGTTCTGCGGCGTGCCATGACCTATGCCCGCGAATTCGGCGCCGTCATCGCGCTCGAAACCCGCGACAAATACCTGGGTGCCGGCGGCGTCATGAACGAAGGCCTGCTCGCCAGCTGGCTCGGCCTCGCCGGCGTGCCGCGCGAAGCCGAGATCATCCCGCTCGAGCGTGACCTGCGCATCGCCGGATTGACCAGGGCTGCTTATCATGCCGCGAAGATCTCCCTGCCCGAATCCGCCGAAGCCATTGCAATGGCCCGCAAGCGTGGGGCGAACGTCACCTGCGGCATCTCGATCAATCATTTGACGCTGAATGAGAACGACATCGGCGAATACCGCACCTTCTTCAAGCTCTCGCCGCCGCTGCGTGGCGAAGACGACCGCGTGGCGATGGTTCAGGCGCTCGCCGACGGCACGATCGATATCATCGTTTCCTCGCACGATCCGCAGGACGTCGATACCAAGCGGCTGCCCTTTGCCGATGCCGCGGATGGCGCAATCGGTCTGGAGACGATGCTGGCGGCTGCCCTGCGCCTCTATCACAGCGGCGACGTGCCCCTGATGCGCCTGATCGACGCCCTGTCCACGCGGCCTGCCCAGATCTTCGGGCTCGACGCCGGAACGTTGAAGCCGGGCGCCAAGGCCGACATCACGCTGATCGATCTCGACGAACCCTGGATCGTTTCGAAGGACGCCATCGTGTCCCGTTCGAAAAACACACCGTTCGAAAATGCCCGCTTTACCGGCCGGGCAGTTCAAACCTATGTTGCGGGAAAACTGGTCCACGCCATCTAGGCGAAACGACCACGGGAGGGGAACCGGTGGAACTTTTTGTCTGGCAACTCGGACCTGCGCCGACGGTCATCAGCATCATCTTTGGCTACCTGCTCGGCTCCATCCCCTTCGGCCTCATCCTGACGCGCTTGGCCGGCCTTGGAGATGTCCGCAAGATCGGCTCCGGCAATATCGGTGCGACCAATGTCCTGCGCACCGGCAACAAGAAACTCGCGGCCGCCACCCTGCTGCTTGATGCCCTGAAGGGAACTGCCGCAGCGGCAATTGCCTCACGCTGGGGTATCGAAGCCGGCATCGCCGCCGGCTTTGCCGCTTTCCTCGGTCATCTCTTTCCCGTCTGGCTTGGGTTCAAGGGTGGCAAGGGCATTGCGACCTATATTGGCGTGTTGCTCGGGCTGGCACCGATCATCGTTCTCGTCTTTACCGCCGTCTGGCTGGCCATGGCTAGACTGACGCGTTATTCCTCCCTCTCGGCACTGGTTGCAACGCTCGTCGTTCCGGTTGTACTGTTGGTTTCAGGATACGGGAAAATCGGCCTGCTCTTCGTGCTGATGAGCATCATCACGTGGATCAAGCACAGGGCAAATATTCAGCGATTGCTGGCCGGAACGGAAAGCAAGATCGGGCAGAAGGGATAGGACTGCATGTCGAACGCCAGCGCGGGACGAAACGGGATTGCGCTGACGGAACGACAACGGATTGCCTGGCTGAGGCTGATCCGCAGCGACAATGTCGGCCCTGTGACCTTTCGCGATCTCATCAATCATTTCGGCTCGGCCGAAACGGCGCTCGAAATGTTGCCCGAACTGTCGCGCCGCGGCGGTTCCACCCGCGCGATCCGGGTCGCCTCCGTGGCCGAAGCGGAAAAAGAGCTTGCTAGCGCCCATCGTTTCGGCGCCCGTTTCCTTGGCATCGGCGAGCCGGATTATCCTCCGGCCCTGCGCCAGATCGACGGCGCACCGCCTCTCCTCGCCGTCAAGGGCAATCTGGCCATCGGCACCGTGCCCTCTCTCGGCATCGTCGGCTCGCGCAACGCCTCGATCAGCGGCACCAAATTTGCCGCGATGATCGCGCGAGACGTCGGCCGTGCGGGCTACTCCATTATCTCGGGCCTCGCCCGTGGGATCGATACGGCGGCCCATCGTGCGAGCCTCGACACGGGCACGATCGCAGCGCTTGCCGGCGGTCTCGACCAGCCCTATCCGCCCGAAAATATCGGCCTTCTGGACGAGATCACCGAAGGTAATGGCCTGGCAATCAGCGAAATGCCCTTCGGCTGGGAACCGCGCGCCCGTGATTTCCCACGCCGCAACCGCTTGATCGCCGGCGTCAGCCTCGGCCTTGCCGTCGTCGAGGCGGCCTCCCGTTCCGGCTCGCTGATCACCGCGCGCTACGCCGCCGATTTCGGCCGGCTCGTTTTTGCCGTGCCCGGCTCGCCGCTCGATCCCCGCTGCCATGGTACCAATGCCCTGTTGAAAGACGGCGCGATCGTGACGACGGAACCACAGGATATTCTGCAAGCTCTGGCGCCGCTCAGCCGTATCGACCTGTTCACGCCACCCCAGGCGGAGGAACCGGGCGAACATGATGCCGGCCCGATGGCGCCGCCGCCGAATGAAAACGATCGCATGCGGATCACCGATGCACTCGGGCCAACGCCCGTCGAGATCGACGATATCATCCGCCACACCGGCCTTTCCGCGTCGGCCGTCTATCTTGTCCTGTTAGAACTGGATCTTGCCGGACGGCTTCACCGGCATCCCGCCGGCCTTGTTTCGCTCGCCATTGGCGAATGACAGATGCCGCTTGCCCGACAGGATGTCGCCGGCCTCGACGAAGGCCATCTCGATCAGGTAACACAGCATGTCCGCGCCCTCATCGCTGGCGACGCCGCGCAGTTCGCCCAGCATCTGCCGGATATAGGTGATCTTGTCATGTGTCTGAGCGTCCCTCTTGCCGGCGCCGGGCGTATTCGGAATCATCGGTTTTCCCTGCTGTGCATTCAACTCGCCCCGCAAACAGACACATGTGTCCGAGCCGAACCCAAGACGACGCCCTGTGCATGTCATCGCCTGGTAGCGCATTACGAAGCTGGAAGCTCCCCCTTCCGGCCTCTTTCCAGCCCGGACGAGTACACTAAAAAGACGATAACGCATTTATCTTTAATTGCAATACTAACTAAATCCCTTATAGGTTGTATTGCGTTGTATGGGCTTATTTTCAGCCCGGCACTTGACCGCGGACGAATCCCTGTCCATGTCGGGGCTTCGATATTCCCAATGTGCCGCCTCTTCCCGGCATGGCACAGCTTTGAACGGTTGCTCTAAGAAAATGACCATGAATGTTGTCGTCGTGGAATCGCCTGCAAAGGCGAAGACCATCAACAAGTATCTCGGGCCTGGTTACAAGGTGCTCGCCTCGTTTGGCCACGTTCGCGACTTGCCGGCCAAGGACGGCTCCGTCCTGCCGGATGACGATTTCGCCATGCTGTGGGAAGTCGACAGTGCATCTGCCAAGCGGGTCAAGGACATCGGTGATGCCCTCAAGTCCTCGGACGGCCTCATCCTTGCAACCGACCCGGATCGCGAGGGAGAAGCGATTTCCTGGCACGTGCTCGACCTTCTGAAAAAGAAGAAGCTGATCGGCGACAAGCCGGTGAGCCGCGTCGTCTTCAACGCCATCACCAAGAAGGCGGTGCTCGATGCCATGGCCAATCCACGCGATATCGACGTGCCGCTGGTCGATGCCTACCTCGCCCGCCGCGCACTCGACTATCTCGTCGGCTTCAACCTATCGCCGGTTCTCTGGCGCAAGCTGCCGGGTGCCCGTTCGGCCGGCCGCGTCCAGTCAGTCGCTCTGCGCCTCGTCTGCGACCGTGAATCCGAAATAGAGCGCTTCGTTTCTGAAGAATACTGGAACCTTTCGGCGCTCCTGAAGACGCCGCGCGGCGATGAATTCGAAGCGCGGCTGGTATCGGCCGAAGGCAAGCGCCTGCAGCCCCGTTCGGTTACCAATGGCGAGGATGCCGGCAAGCTCAAGGCCCTGCTCGAAGGCGCCGCCTACGTCGTCGAAAGCGTCGAGGCGAAGCCAGTCAAGCGTAACCCATCGCCGCCCTTCACCACCTCGACCTTGCAGCAGGCCGCCTCCTCCAAGCTCGGCTTTTCTGCCTCGCGCACCATGCAGGTGGCGCAGAAACTGTACGAGGGCGTCGATCTCGGCGGCGAGACCGTCGGTCTGATCACCTATATGCGTACCGACGGCGTGCAGATGGCCGCGGAAGCGATCGATGCGGCCCGCAGCGCGATCGGCAGCCAGTTCGGCAGCCGTTACGTGCCGGAAAAGGCAAGGCTCTATTCGACCAAGGCAAAGAACGCCCAGGAAGCGCATGAGGCCGTGCGTCCCACTGACTTCGACCGCACACCAGACCAGGTGAAGCGTTCCCTCGATGCCGACCAGTTGCGTCTCTACGACCTGATCTGGAAACGCGGCATCGCCAGCCAGATGGCATCGGCCGAGATCGAGCGCACCACGGTCGAGATTCTTGCCGACAACAACGGCCAAAAGGCAGGTCTCAGGGCCGTCGGCTCCGTCATCCGCTTCGACGGCTTTATCGCAGCCTATACCGACGCCAAGGAAGACGGCGAGCAAAGCGACGGCGACGACGAGGATGGCCGCCTACCGGAAATCAACGCGCGCGAAAACCTCGCCAAGCAGAAGATCAATTCGACCCAGCATTTCACCGAGCCGCCGCCGCGCTATTCGGAAGCGACGCTGATCAAAAAGATGGAAGAGCTCGGCATCGGCCGTCCCTCCACTTATGCCGCGACACTCGCAACCCTGCGCGACCGCGAATATGTCACCATCGACAAGCGCAAGCTGATTCCGGAAGCCAAGGGCCGCCTGGTCACTGCCTTCCTCGAGAGTTTCTTCGCGCGCTACGTCGAGTATGATTTCACTGCGTCGCTGGAAGAAAAGCTCGACCAGATTTCCGCCGGCGAGCTGAACTGGAAGGATGTGCTTCGCGACTTCTGGAAGGACTTCTTCGCGCAGATCGAGGACACCAAGGAACTTCGCGTCACCAACGTTCTCGACGCCCTGAACGAGGAACTGGCGCCGCTGGTCTTCCCGAAGCGTGAGGACGGCAGCGATCCGCGCATCTGTCAGGTCTGCGGCACCGGCAAGCTGTCGTTGAAGCTCGGCAAATACGGCGCCTTCGTCGGCTGCTCGAATTATCCGGAATGCAACTTCACGCGCCAGCTCTCGTCCGACAGCAATGGCAGCGACGAGGCTTCGGTATCGAACGAGCCGCAGTCGCTCGGCAAGGATCCACATACGGGTGAGGAAATCACCCTGCGCACCGGGCGTTTCGGCCCTTATGTCCAGCGCGGCGACGGCAAGGAAGCCAAGCGCTCGAGCCTGCCCAAGGGCTGGACGCCGGCGACCGTCGATCACGAGAAGGCGCTGGCGCTTCTCTCATTGCCGCGCGACATCGGCGCCCATCCGGAAACCGGCAAGATGATCTCCTCTGGTCTCGGCCGATACGGACCGTTCATCCTGCATGAGGGCACCTATGCGAATGTCGATTCGATCGAGGACGTCTTCTCGATCGGCCTCAACCGCGCCGTCTCCGTGCTGGCCGACAAACAGTCGAAGGGGCCGGGAGGCCGCGGGCGCACTGCGGCAGCGGCTCTGAAGGAGATCGGCGAACACCCGGATGGCGGAGCCATCACCGTGCGCGACGGCAAATACGGTCCTTACGTGAACTGGGGCAAGGTCAATGCGACGCTGCCGAAGGGCAAGGATCCAGCGTCGGTGACGCTGGCGGAAGCACTCCTCCTCATTGCCGAGCGCATCGCCAAGGGCGGCATCAAGACGACCAAGGCGAAGACAACCAAAACGGCAAAGCCGAAGGCGGCGAAGGCTGAAGGCACTACGGCCAAGGTCGCCAAGCCGAAAGCAGCAGCCAAACCCAAGGCGGCCGCCAAGCCGAAGACGGCAGCAAAAGCCAAGAAGGGCTGAACGTGACCAGGACACCGCGCGATCGACCCGAACGGCCCGGCAAACCCGCAGTCCGGCTCGGACGCGCTGGCAAGAAGGTGCCCGTACCGGCTGACGACACCGTGATCATTCACGGCGCCGTGCCGCCGCGTGACATCCTGATGCGGTTCATTGCCGACAATCCGGACAAGGCATCGAAGCGCGATATTTCCAAGGCTTTCGGACTGAAGGGAGAGGCGCGCGTCGAGCTCAAGGCGCTTCTTCGCGAACTTGAAGAAGAGGGTATGCTCGAAAAGAAGCGCAAGTCACTGGTGCGTCCCGGCGCCCTGCCGCCGGTCACCGTGCTCGACATCACGACCCGCGACAAGGATGGCGAACTGATCGGCCGCCCCGCCGAATGGCCGGAGGATGCGGGCGTTGCACCCGCTGTCGCCATCCGCCAATCCGCAGTCGGCAAGGCCAAGGGCAAGACGCCGGTCGGCGGGCTTGGCGATCGGGTGCTCGCAAAGATTTTCCCGTCCAAGGATCGCGCCGGCCCGGCCTATACGGCGCGCATCGTCAAGGTCCTCGACAGGAAGCGCAGCGGCAACGCCGCACTCGGCGTCTTCCGCGCCTCACCCGGCGGCGGCGGCCGCATCATGCCGATCGAAAAACGCGGCGAGGAACTGCAGGTCGATGCCGGTCATGAGGGAGACGCGCAGGACGGCGATCTGGTCGAAGTCGAAATCGCCCGCCTCGGCCGTTTCGGCCTGCCGCGCGCCCAGGTGAAATCTGTTATCGGCTCGGTTGCGACGGAAAAGGCGATCTCGATGATCGCGATCCACGCCCACGGCATTCCCTACATCTTTCCCGACAGCGTTATCCGCGAAGCCGAGGCGGCTGGCCCCATGACAATGTCGCACCGGGAGGATTGGCGCTCGCTGCCGCTCGTCACGATCGACCCCGCCGACGCCAAGGACCATGACGACGCGGTACATGCCGAACCCGATCCTTCGCCTGAAAATCCGGGCGGCGTGATCGTCACCGTGGCGATCGCCGACGTCTCCTGGTATGTGCGGCCGAAATCGGCGCTCGACCACGAAGCGCTGAAGCGCGGCAACTCCGTCTATTTCCCCGACCGGGTCGTGCCGATGCTGCCGGAGCGGATTTCCAACGAACTCTGCTCGCTGAAGCAGGGAGTCGATCGCCCGGCACTTGCCGTGCGCATGCGTTTTTCGAAGGAAGGCCGCAAGGCCGGCCACACCTTCCACCGCATCATGATGAAGAGTGCGGCCAAGCTCTCCTACAGCCAAGCTCAGGCGGCCATCGACGGCACGCCGGACGATCAGACCGGGCCGCTGCTCGAGCCGATCCTGAAGCCGCTCTGGGATGCCTACCGGATCCTCACGCGCGGTCGCGAACGCCGTCAGCCGCTCGAGCTCAACATGCCCGAGCGCAAGATCATCCTGAAGCCGGACGGCACGGTCGACCGGGTTTTCGTGCCGGATCGCCTCGATGCGCACAAGCTGATCGAGGAGATGATGATCCAGGCGAATGTGGCCGCCGCCGAGACGCTGGAGATCAAGCGCCAGCCGCTGGTCTACCGCATCCACGACGCGCCGTCGCTCGCCAAACAGGAAAGCCTGCGCGCGTTTCTGGCGACCCTCGACCTCTCCCTGGTCAAGGGTGGCAACCTGCGCTCAAACCACTTCAACGGCATCCTGTCGAAGGCTGAGGGCCAGCCCTACGAGACCATGGTCAACGAGATGGTGCTGCGCTCGCAGAGCCAGGCGATCTACAGCCCCGAAAATATCGGCCATTTCGGCCTCAACCTGATGAAATACGCGCATTTCACCTCGCCTATCCGCCGTTACGCGGACCTGATCGTGCATCGCGCGCTGGTCGGTACGCTCGGGTTCGGCGAAGGCGGCATCACGCCGGCCGAGGAAGCGGCACTCAACGATATCGCAGCGGAGATTTCGACCTTCGAGCGCCGCGCGATGGCGGCCGAGCGCGACACGGTCGACCGGCTGATCGCGCATTATCTGAGCGGCCGCGTCAACGAGGAATTCGACGGTCGCGTATCAGGGGTGACCAAATCGGGACTATTTGTCACCCTTCCGGCCTATGGCGCGGACGGTTTTGTGCCTATATCTACGCTGGGACGCGACTATTTCATTTATGACGAGGCGCATCAGGCTCTTTCCGGTGAAAAAACCGGGCTCGGCTACCGCCTCGGTGATCCCGTCCGTGTCAAACTGGTGGAGGCGGTGCCGCTCGCTGGCGCGCTCCGCTTCGACATGCTCAGCGAAGGACGCAAGATGCCGACGGCGACCCGTTCCTTCCACAAATCCGGCCGCCGGGATCGCAGCGGCGCGCGCAAGATGCCGGGAACGCGACCATCGCGCGGCAGCCGATAAAGGACGTGACGGCAAAGCCTCGCGTCCGCAGATTGAGGATATGGACATGCAGGCAACTGGCAGCACTCCGGAAACCGTCCGCTTCGAGCCGACGCACGCGGCCGAGCGTCCCGTCGGCCGATCGATCAAGCGCGGACTTCTGAACGCCTGCCCGGCCTGCGGCAGCGGCAGGCTGTTCGGCCGATTCCTGAAGGCCGTGCATGCCTGCGAAGCCTGCGGCGAGCGGCTCGACGAGCATCGCGCCGACGACTTTCCGCCCTACATCGTCGTGACGATCATGGGCCATATCGTTCTCGGCGGATTCATGATGACGGAAATGATCCTGCCGCTCTCCAACTGGGGCCACCTGGCAATCTGGGTGCCGGTGACCGTCCTCGGCTCGCTCGGCCTGATGCAGCCCGTCAAGGGCGGCGTCATCGGGCTGCAATGGGCGCTGCGCATGCACGGCTTCGGCGGCCATGAGGATGCGCCGGAAGACATTCTTCCCGTCACGGACCGCACTGCGTGACGGGCTTGGCCGGCGGACCGGCCAAGGGCCCGCTTTCCGATACGCCGAGACATCGTTCGCCGCGACCACGAGACGCAGCGTCGATCATGCTGCTCGATCGTTCACAAGCCCATGTGCGCGTGCTCGTCGGCAAGCGCCACAAGGCGCATGTCTTCATGCCGGACCTGCATGTGTTTCCCGGCGGACGCAGGGACACGTCGGACCATAAACTCCACTGGGCCGGCGATATTCATCCCGCCGTGCTCGAACGCCTAAAAACCTGTTACGGACAACGCGCCTCCGAAAGCCGGCTGCGGGCCATCGCCCTGGCCGCCCTACGCGAACTCCACGAAGAAGCAAGCATCGCTGTCGGCCGCAAGGACTGCGGAAACACAACGTTACCTTTCCTTCCCGATCTCACAAACTTGCGCTATATGGCGCGGGCGATTACCCCTCCGGGATTTCCGCGCCGGTTCGACACCCACTTCTTCGCCGTTTTTACGGACGAGGCAGGCGTGGAACCCACGGATATCCGCGACAGCCGGGAGCTCGAAGATTTGAGATGGATTGATGTGAACGACGTTTCGGCCTTGCAGATGCCCGACATCACCGAAATCATCCTCGGCGATTTGAGGGCAAGCCTCAAATCCGATGCTTCTCTGCCCTTTGGAAGGCCGGTGCCGTTCTACTACACACGTCATGGACGATTCGTCCGAGACCTTCTCTAAGGAAATTCATTGCATGTCACAGCCGCCGTCCGGCACGCCAGCGCCGGTTGAGGAGATACACTGGCCGTCGCTGATCGCCGCGATCGCCTCCATCACGGCGGTGGGGATCGCGATCGGCCTCGGCCTGCCGCTGCTCAGCATCATCATGGAGAAGCGCGGCATCTCCTCGACACTCATCGGCCTGAACTCGGCGATGGCCGGGCTTGCCTCGATGGCCGCCGCCGCCGTCACGGCAAAGACCGCCCACAACTACGGTGTTGCCAACACGATGCTGCTCGCCATCCTGTTTGCGGCAATCAGCGCGCTCGGCTTTTACTACATCGAAGACTTCTGGCTCTGGTTTCCCCTCCGCGTCGTTTTTCACGGCGCCATCACCGTGTTGTTCGTCCTGTCGGAATTCTGGATCAACGCCACGGCGCCACCCAGCCGCCGCGGTCTGGTGCTCGGCATCTATGGTACCATCCTGTCCCTGGGATTTGCCGCCGGCCCCCTGCTCTTCTCCATCCTTGGCAGTGAGGGCATCCTGCCCTTTGCCTTCGGAGCCGGCGTGATTCTGCTTTCGGCCATACCGATCTTCCTTGCCCGCAACGAAAGCCCGGTTCTTAATGAGAAGCCCGAGTTGCATTTTATGCGCTATGTCTTCCTGGTGCCGACCGCGACGGCCGCAGTCTTCATTTTTGGCGCCGTCGAATCAGGTGGCCTGTCGCTGTTTCCCATCTACGGAACGCGCACCGGCTTCACCGAATCACAGGCAGCGCTGCTTCTGACCGTCATGGGCATCGGCAACGTGATTTTCCAGATCCCGCTTGGCATGCTGTCGGACCGGATGAGGGACCGCCGCAACCTTCTGGCTATGATGACCGTCGTTGGCTTGGCCGGAGCACTGTGTCTGCCGCTGCTGCAGGGCAACTGGTGGCTGATGGCGGTCGTGCTCCTGTTCTGGGGTGGCAGCGTGTCGGGTCTTTATACCGTGGGCCTGAGCCACCTCGGCTCGCGCCTGCATGGTGCCGACCTCGCGGCCGCCAATGCTGCCTTCATCTTCTCCTATGCGGTCGGCACGGTGGCTGGCCCGCAGGCCATTGGAGCCGCGATGGACATTACCGGCAACGACGGCTTTGCCTGGTCGATCGCCGCCTTCTTCGCGCTTTATGTGGTACTTTCCGTGATCAGGATGGTTTTCAACCCAAAACGGACTTGACTTTTCGGGCGCGATTTGTAGTTTCGCGCCAAGTTTGCCGGGACCCGCCTTGGATGTCCGCGGCTTTGTTTTTTTATAGAGGCAGGACGACCATGGCGAAAGCTGCAAAAATCAAGATCAAGCTGCTGTCGACGGCCGACACGGGTTTCTTCTACGTGACTTCGAAGAACAGCCGCACGAAGACGGACAAGATGTCCTTCACGAAATATGACCCGGTCGTACGCAAGCACGTCGAATTCAAGGAAACCAAGATCAAGTAGATCGGTTTCCCTCGGGAATGCAAAGGCGCCGGCTGAAAAGCCTGGCGCTTTTTTTGTGCCGGAAAGAGTGAGCCGATCTGGTGCCTTCGCTATCCCGCCTCGTCTGTCGCTGCTGCGAATCAAAACGCCGTCCCGGAAAGGGACGGCGTTTCAATGGGCGTCGACTGATCGAAACCGCGGCACGAGGAACCGCATTGGTTACAGATCAGTCGACAAACCCCACGACCCAGGAGATGCGGCGGACCTGACATCATGGGGTAACCGACGGGAGTTTATCTCCCTTATCGATGACAATTGACCGGAAATAAAAAAAAATCAATGAATTCTTAACCAAAGCCCAAGCGAGAGCGCTGACATGGTTAATTTCACCAATGCCTTATAGACGACTCGCGCATATTTCGAACTGTATCTGCCCCCAGATAACGGCTTTGCAAAAGTAATATAATATTTTCATAAAATGAGCGAGTAGCAACATGGAAAAAATCAGGCAGCGATTTCACTCACCGTAATACGCTGAATTCATTATTTTAATTTAGAAACAGACAATTCATCGATGCGCCCCGCCCCGACATTTCATGATTTTGGACAGCAAGCATGACATGCAGCATGAGCCGGCGACCCGTTTGACGCTTAGCCGGATAAACCGGGCGGACTAAATCAGTTTTTCTGTGGAAAACTGCGCCATATGCGGAAATTTTGTGCGAGTTCCCACTCAGGCCGCAGCGGCAACGACCTGGTTTCTGCCGTTGTTCTTGGCCTGGTAGAGCGCGGTATCGGCGCGCTTCAACAATGCCTCCGGTGTGTCGCCTCCCGGATTGAGGGTGGCTATTCCAAGAGACGCAGTTATCGGCAGAATTGTATCTGTATTGCGAAGAGAGAAAGGCCTGTCTTCGACGATCGTACGCAGACGCTCGGCGATCGTCGCAGCCGCATCGGCGGGCGTATCGGGCATGACCAGAACGAATTCCTCGCCGCCAAACCGACAGGCGAGATCGGCACCGCGCACTGTCGAGCGAACCCGGTGCGCAAATTCGCGCAGCACCTCGTCGCCGGCGTCGTGTCCATAGGTATCGTTGACGCTCTTGAACCGGTCGATATCGGTGATGCAGATCGACAGGGGCCGGCCGCGAGCAATGGCACGATCGAGCAGCAGCTTCAGATGACTATCGAGATAACGGCGATTGTGCAGCCCGGTCAGCCCGTCGGTGACCGCAAGCTCGATCGTCTGTTTGACGCTCGCCCGGAGCCGGTCGTTGCAGTGCTTGCGGCGGATCTGCGTCAGACTGCGGGCAACGAGCTCATTGGGATCGACCGGGCGCATCAGATAGTCTGTGACGCCGAGATCGAGCGCGCGCACGACCATGTCCTCATGCCCCTGCTCGGCAATCAGCAGGAGCGGAATATACCGCGTGCGTTCCAGCGAGCGCAGCTGCGAGCAAAGCCGCAAGGGGTCGTAGTTGTCGAAATTCGAATTGACGATGACGAGATCGAAGCCGTTTTCGGCCGCCTCGAACAGCGCAGCCTGCGGATCGGATATTGCCGTCAACTGGGCCACCGGCTTCAGCGCACGGGCAAGCCGCTCCTGCGAGCTGCCGCGGCCATCGACCAGCAGGACATTGCCGAATTCGTCAGGGCGGTCGATGGACGCAAGGTCCGACAAACCGACACTATGGGCCGTCTCGGCGCGCAGACGCAGTTCGTCGCTGACGTTCTTCAACCGCACGAGGCTCTTGACGCGCGACATCAGCTGCAGGTCGTTGACCGGCTTGGTGAGGAAATCATCGGCGCCGGCCTTCAGACCGCGCACCCGGTCGGATGGCTGGTCGAGCGCCGTAACCATGACGACGGGGATATGGGCCGTGCGAGAATTCGCCTTCAGGCGCGCGCAGACTTCGAAACCGTCGATGCCGGGCATCATGATGTCGAGCAGGATCAGATCAACCGGCTGCTTGTCGCAGATTGCCAGCGCCTGATACCCATCGGCGGCCGTCAGGACGTCGAAATACTCGGCCACGAGCCGCGCCTCAAGCAGCTTGACGTTGGCCGGTATGTCATCGACGACAAGAATACGCGCAGTCATGCAATCTTTCCTGCCAATGAGCGCCTGACGTTGCATCAAACGCAGATCTCTCGTTCAAAGCGGCCTGTTGATGACCGTTCGGCGCCGCGTCAGGCGTCACCCAGATAAGTCTTGATCGTTTCAATAAACTTCGGCACCGAGATCGGCTTGGAGACATAGGCCTCGCAGCCTCCCTGCCTGATCCGTTCCTCGTCGCCCTTCATGGCAAAGGCGGTGACGGCGATGACCGGAATCACATGCAATTCGTCATCTTCCTTCAGCCACTTGGTCACCTCGAGCCCGGAAACCTCTGGAAGCTGAATGTCCATCAGAATCAGGTCCGGGCGATGTTTTCTCGCAAGATCAAGGGCTTCCATACCGTTGCGGGTCTGGATAGTCGTGTAACCCGACGCCTCGATCAGGTCACGAAAGAGCTTCATATTCAGCTCGTTGTCTTCAACAATCATCACCTGCTTGGGCATTTCGATCCCTTGTTTTGCGGTTCCGGCTTGCAAGCCCGGCGCATCCAGATAAGTTGCGCGCGGATGATTTCACCTGTTCCCGGAAACCTGACGCTAAAGCTATTTGGTTGAAAAACAGGTAATATTCGGTGAAAAAATCACCTGAAAGAAACAAAGGACAGACACCTTTGACACCCGCGGAAGAAACATCGATCGCCATCCTCGCATGGCTGGCAAACGAGCCGGAACTGCTTGGACGTTTCCTGGCATTGACGGGTACCGATCCATCCTCCTTGCGCCATGCGGCCACCGATCCCGGCTTTCTGGCCGGCGTCGTCGACTTCCTGATGGGCCATGAGCCGACGCTGCTTTCCTTCTGCGCGGCGACCGGCACGCGGCCCGAAGACGTCGTGCGCGCGCATATGGTTCTGTCCGGTCCGCCCGGAGATTTCTGACAATGGCCGAACTGCTCGACCTCGACCATGTCCGGCTGACGGACCGGCCACTGATCGTCTGCGATGTCGATGAGGTCGTGCTCGAGTTCCTGACGCCGTTCCGCAATTTCCTGCGCGCCTCCGGCCGCGACCTCTTGCCGCGATCGTTCCGCCTGCATGGCAATATCGTGCTGCTCGAGAGCGGCGAGACGGTCGCCGACGACCTCGTCTCGGCCCTGCAGGAGGAATTTTTCACGCGACAGGAGGAATGGCAGACGCCGGCGGCGCTTGCCGTCGAGACGCTGGCCGAACTCGCTGAAGAGGCGGACATTGTTTTCCTCACCGCCATGCCGCCTCGCCATGCCGTCGTTCGCCGCGCCCTGCTCGACCGTTTCAGTCTCGGCTATCCGCTGGTTGCCAGCAAAGAAGCGAAAGGTCCCATCGTCAAACGGCTGCATGCCGGGCGCAAGCTTCCCTTCGTTTTCATCGATGACATCTCGCATAACCTTCATTCCGTTCGCGAACACGCTCCGGACTGTCTTCTCGTCAATCTGATGGTGAATGCTGATTTCCGGCGGTTGGCGCCCGACCCCGGGGAAGGCATCGCCAAAGCGGACGACTGGACGGACGTGGCGCGGATCGTCCGCGTCCATATTTCCCGCTAGCGTCCGCGTCGTTTCCATCAGCGCAGCTCCAGTCGCATCAGCGGGCGTCCATCCTTGCGTTTGGCCACCTCCGCAAAGCCGGCGGCCTCGAAAATGCGGGTCGAACCGACATAAAGGCCGATCGATTTCGACTGCTTGGTCCTGTCGATCGGACAGGCCTCCAGAACGCGCGCCGCGTTGCCCTTGGCAAACAAGATGGCTTCCGACAGCATTTTGTGGCTCAACCCCTTCCCGCGCTGAGGGTGCGGCATGTAGAAGCAACTAACGGCCCAGACTGCGGGATCCGTCGCGTCCCCGGGCGAAAGCGGCCTCGATACCGTTCTCGGCGAATTCCATTGCGGCAGGTCGGCGCGCGGTCCGACCTGCACCCACGCGATCGCCTGCCCGCCGCGATAGCCGAGCAGGCCGGGGGGCGGCCCTTCAGCCACGCGATCGTGCATGAACATGCGCTTGGCATCCGCGTTCATTGCCTGGCGCTCTTTTGCGGAAACCCGAAAATAGGTGCACCAGCAGCCATAGCAGGCGCCCTGTGGTCCGAAAAGTGTCGCAAAATCGTCCCAGCGATCCGGCGTCAGCGGCCGTGCTTCGAAATCTTCCGGCGTCACGTTCCCTTCCCTTTCGTCTTGAGACTCGGCAGTTTACGGCGTAACCTGAAGATGTTCAACATTTGTTCCCATCATGACCGCAAACGAGGCCGCCATCCCGGGATTTTGCCGCGACTGCTTAAAACAGGCGACAGGCGGACGACGCTGCTCGGCCTGCGGCAGTCCGCGGCTGCTTTACCATGCCGAACTCTACCAGCTGACGCTTGCCCACATCGATTGCGACGCTTTCTATGCGTCCGTCGAAAAACGCGATAATCCTGATCTCGCCGACACGCCCGTGATCATCGGCGGCGGCAAGCGCGGGGTCGTCTCGACCGCCTGCTATATCGCCCGCATCCACGGCGTGCGCTCCGCCATGCCCATGTTCAAGGCGCTGGAGGCCTGTCCGCAGGCGGTCGTCATCAAGCCGGACATGGAGAAATATGTCCGCGTCGGCCGGCAGGTGCGCATGCTGATGCAGGAGCTGACGCCCCTCGTCCAGCCGCTTTCGATCGACGAGGCCTTCCTGGAGCTCAAGGGGACGGAGCGGCTGCATCACGATCCCCCTGCCCGGACGCTCGCAAGATTCGCCCGCCGCATCGAAGAGGAGATCGGCATCACGGTCTCGGTCGGCCTCTCCTATTGCAAGTTCCTCGCCAAGGTCGCCTCCGACCTGCAGAAGCCCCGCGGCTTTTCGGTCATCGGCGCTGCCGAGGCGCTGAACTTTCTGAAAGAGAAGCCGGTCACACTGATCTGGGGTGTCGGCAAGGCCTTTGCCACGACGCTGGAGCGCGACGGCATCCGCACCATAGGTCAATTACAGGCGATGGAAGAAACCGAGCTGATGAAGCGCTACGGCACGATGGGCCAGCGCCTCTATCGGCTCTCGCGCGGTCAAGACGAACGCACTGTGGAAATAAACGGCGAAGCCAAAAGCGTTTCGTCCGAAACTACCTTCAACGACGATCTCTGCGACTATGGTGATCTGGTTTCGCATCTGCGCCGGTTGAGCGAACAGGTGGCGCACCGGCTGAGGAAGGCCGGTATCGCCGGCCAGACCGTCGTGCTGAAGCTGAAGACCGCCGACTTCAAGAGCCGCACCCGCAATCGCCGCCTCGACAGCCCGACACGGCTGGCCGACCGCATTTTCCGCACCGGCATGCAGCTTCTCGACAAGGAAACCGACGGCACGAAATTCCGCCTGATCGGCATCGGCGTCACCGATCTCTCCGATACGGATCTCGCCGACCCGCCCGACCTTGTCGATACCCAGGCGACGCGCCGGGCGGCGGCGGAAGCTGCGATCAACGTGCTGCACGACAAGTTCGGCAAGACGACGGTCGAGACAGGCTACACGTTCGGCAGGGGCCGGCGCGGGAAGTAGCACAATCAGCGCGCGTTCCCGGCGGAACAGCAAAGTTTCCTTAAATCTCTCAGGCTAGGCTCATCCTTCATTTCCTGCGTCCGGATGTGTTCATGGTTTTGCGTTTCGCATTTGGCATCGGCCTTGTCTTTGCCCTCTCCGCCAGCACCGCACTTGCAGCCGGTAGCCCGGCTCCCTTGCAGATCGTCGTCTCCAAGGACCAGCAGTCGCTGGTCCTCTACGACGGCGACACGGTGATCGCCACCTCCAACGTCTCGACGGGCAAGGCCGGTCATTCCACGCCGACCGGCATCTTCTCCATTCTGGAAAAGCGCCGCTTCCACAAGTCGAACATCTATTCGAACGCACCGATGCCGTTCATGCAGCGGCTGACCTGGTCGGGTATCGCCCTGCATGCGTCGAATCACGTTCCGGCCTATCCGGCATCGCACGGCTGCGTGCGAATGCCGGAGGATTTCGCCAGGCAATTGTTCAAGATGACCGGCCGCGGCCTGCATGTCCTGATCTCCGATCGCCAGTTGACGCCAGTCGCCATCTCCGATCCCTTCCTCTTTCAGCCAGCGGTCGCAGAGCCCGCATTGCTTTCGGATGTGACGCTGCGGCCGAGCGTCTCGCAGGTTCACACGAAGACAGTTGAAGTTGCCACGATTGAGGCGGAACCGGCCAAACCGGCAACCGTCGAAACCGGGCAAGAACCGCCAATCCGCATGCTGATTACCCATCGCGGAGAGCGCGAGATCACGCTCGATGTCCAGACGCTGCTCAACGCGCTCGGTTATGCAGCCGGTATTTCGGATGGTTATGCCGGCCCTCAAACCGTGGAAGCCATCAAGGCCTTCCAAACCGCGGAAGGGGTCGCCGTCGACGGCCGGATGACGCCCGGCTTCGTGGGGGCGCTCTATGCCAAGGCCGGCAAGGGCAAGCCGCCGAACGGGCAGCTTCTGGTGCGCCGCAATTTCGAGCCGCTATTCGAAACGCCGGTGGTGATCGCCCAGCCCGAGATCGCGCTCGGCACACATTTCCTGCAGTTCCAGAACAGCGACGCCTCGACGGGCAAGGGCGAGTGGTTCGCCATGACGCTCGACAATGCGCTGCCCGGTCCGATAAAGAAACGGCTTGGAATTACCCTCGAAGAGGATGCGATGGCCTTCAATGCCGTCCAGCGCACGATGGGTCGCATCACCATCCCCGACGATGCACGCCAGCGGATCAACGAGTTGCTGACCGAGGGATCGTCGATGACCATATCCGACATGGGCCTTGGACAGGAAACCGGTGACGGTACCAACTTCGTGACAATCACCCGAAGCGGGCCCTGAGCTGCAGGGAGGCGTTCTGCTACACCAGTTCGACGTCGATCACGCCGGGAGCTGTTCGGAGCGCCGCGGCGATCTCGGCCGAGATGCGGTATTTCTCGCTAAGCTCCACCTCGATCTCGCGCTGACCATTGTCCTTGATGACGATGAAGGAAACGAGCCCGTCACCCTTGGTGTTCAGATGCGTGGCGACCGAGCGCAAGGGGCCGGAATCGCGAACATAAACCCTCAGCGCCTTCTGCAGCTGCAGCGAGCGTTCCTCCAGAGATTGCAGTGTCTGGATGCGCAGGCCGATACCCTCCGGACGCTCTTCCGCCTGCACGGTCATCACCAGCGATTTTCCGGGTTCGAGCAGGTCTCGATACTGGTTGAGCGCCTCCGAAAACAGCACCGCCTCGAACTGGCCGGTCGAATCGGAAAAGGCGATGATGCCCATCTTGTTGCCGGTGCGGGTCTTCCGCTCCTGCTTCGAGGTTACCGTGCCCGCAAGCCGGCCGGCAGTCGCGCCCTTTTTTACCGAAGCGGCGAAATCGGCGAAGGTCTGGACGCGGATCTTGGCGAGCAGGTCGTTGTAGGTGTCGAGCGGATGGGCGGAGAGGTAGAAGCCGAGCACCTGGAATTCGCGATGCAGCTTCTCCGAAGCAAGCCATGGCGCGTAGGCCGGCAGGCTGATCTTTTCCGGCCCGGTGGCCGCCCCTGCCCCGAACATGTCGCTCTGGCCGCTGACCTTGTTGGCCTGGGCGATCTGCGCAAAACCGAGGACGCGGTCGAGGCCGCCCACGAGTTCGGCCCGGTCATGGCCGAAGCAATCAAAGGCGCCGGCGCAGATCAGGCTTTCGAAGACGCGGCGGTTCAGCAGCTTCGGATCGATCCGGAGGCAGAAGTCCTCGAGATTGGCGAAGGGCTCGTCTCCACGCACCTCGACGATGTGATCGACAGCCGCCTCGCCGACGCCCTTGATGGCGGCCAGCGAGTAGTAGATGCGGTTGTCACCGGTCTCGAAGCGCCTGAAGGAGGTCTGCACCGACGGCGGAATAACGTCGATGCCGAGCCGGGCTGCATCCTGGCGGAAATCGTTGATCTTGTCGGTGTTCGACATGTCGAGCGTCATCGACGCCGCCAGGAACTCGACCGGATAATGCGCCTTCAGATAGGCCGTCTGGTAGGAAACGATGGCATAGGCGGCCGCGTGCGACTTGTTGAAGCCGTAATTCGCGAATTTGGCGAGCAGATCGAAGATCATGTCGGACTGCGCCTTGGAGACGCCATTGGCGACGGCGCCGTCGACGAAGCGGGCACGCTGCTTGTCCATCTCCTCCTTGATCTTCTTGCCCATGGCGCGGCGCAGAAGGTCGGCTTCGCCCAGCGAATAGCCGGACAGGACTTGGGCGATCTGCATCACCTGTTCCTGGTAGACGATAACGCCCTGCGTTTCCTTGAGCAGATAGTCGATTTTCGGATGGATCGATTCGATCTCTTCCTCGCCATGCTTGCGGGCGTTGTAGACTGGGATATTCTCCATCGGGCCCGGACGATACAGCGCCACCAGCGCAATGATGTCCTCGATGCAGTCCGGCCGCATGCCGATCAGTGCCTTGCGCATGCCGGCACTTTCCACCTGGAACACGCCGACGGTGTCGCCCTTCGACAGCATCTCGTAGGTTATCTGGTCGTCGAGCGGCAGCGCTTCGAGCTTGACCTCGATGCCGCGCTTGGCGATGAAATCGACGGCAACCTTGAGCACCGTCAGCGTCTTCAGCCCGAGGAAGTCGAACTTCACCAGCCCCGCCTGCTCCACCCACTTCATGTTGAACTGGGTGACCGGCATGTCCGAGCGCGGATCGCGGTACATCGGCACGAGCTGCGACAACGGCCGGTCTCCGATGACGATGCCGGCGGCATGGGTCGAGGCGTGGCGGTAGAGGCCCTCGATCTTCTGGGCAATATCCAGAAGCCGGCCGATCACCGGCTCCTTGTCGACCTCCTCCTGGAAACGCGGCTCCTCTTCGATCGCCTTCGACAAGGGCGTCGGATTGGCCGGATTGTTCGGCACCAGCTTGCAGATCTTGTCGACTTGGCCATAGGGCATTTCGAGCACGCGGCCGACGTCGCGCAAGGCGGCGCGCGCCTGCAGCGATCCGAAGGTAATAATCTGCGCTACCTGCTCCCGGCCATACTTGCGCTGGACGTAGCGGATCACCTCTTCGCGGCGGTCCTGGCAGAAATCGATGTCGAAGTCGGGCATCGAGACGCGGTCCGGATTGAGGAAGCGTTCGAACAGCAGCGAGAACCGCAGGGGATCAACGTCGGTGATGGTGAGCGCATAGGCGACCAGCGATCCCGCACCTGAACCGCGGCCCGGCCCGACGGGGATATCCTGAAGCTTCGCCCATTTGATGAAGTCGGCAACGATCAGGAAGTAGCCCGGGAACTTCATCTTCTCGATGACGCTGAGTTCGAAGTCTAGCCGCTCGCGATAGTCCGTCTCGGAGTAGCCGGGCGATATGCCCAGCTTCTGCAGCCGGTCTTCCAGGCCCGCGACGGCCTGACGGCGCAGTTCGAGCGCCTCGGCGCGTTCAGCTTCCGCCGGATCGTCAGAGGCTCCGGTGAACCGCGGCAGGATCGGTCCGCGGGTCTTGAGCACAAACGCGCAGCGCCTGGCGACCTCGATCGTGTTTTCCAACGCCTCCGGCAGGTCGGCAAACAGCGCCGCCATGTCCTTGCGGCTTTTCAGGTAGTGATCCGGCGTCAGACGGAAGCGGCTGTCATCCGACACCATCGCATTGTGCGCCACGGCCATCAGCGCATCGTGCGCCTCGAACTCAGCCGGCGACGGAAAGAACGGCTCGTTGGTCGCGACCAGCGGCAGCTCGAGCTTGTAGGCGAGGTCGATGATCCGCCCCTCGTGACGGCGATCATATTTGCCGTGACGCTGCAATTCGACGTAAAGACGGTTCCCGAACAGTGCGGCCAGCGTTTTCAACCGGGTCTCAGCCTGAGCCGGATGACCGGACTTCAGGGCCATATCAACCGGTCCGCCCGACGCGCCGGTCAGCGCGATCAGGCCTTCCGTTCCGACCTCCTGCAGCCAGGACAAGGCAATGCGGACGGATTGGTTGCCTTCGCCGCCAAGATAGGCGCGACTGACGAGATCGACGAGACGGACATAACCGGCATCCGTCGCAGCGATCAGCACGATCGCCGGAAGTTTCGCCAGGTGCTGCGCGTGCCCGCGCTTCTCGCCCTCGGCCTCATCCTCCATATCAATCGACAACTGGCAGCCGATCAGCGGCTGCAGGCCGTCATCCACGCATTTCAGCGAAAACTCAAGCGCTGCAAACAGATTGTTGGTGTCGGCAATACCGATCGCGGGCTGCCCGTCCGCCACGGCCTTGCCAATGATCTTCTTGATCGGCAGAGCCCCTTCGAGCAGCGAAAAGGCCGAATGAACGCGAAGATGCACAAACTGCGGAGATGCTTCACCGTCCTGCTGCTTGTCGTTTACTGCATCCGCCATCGCGCACCCCGATTCCCATGAGGGCCTGAGGATATCCCGTTTCCGCCCGCCGGTGTCCAGATTTCATCCGCCAGGCAGCGGCTTTTTCATGTGACCTACCGCTTGTCCACAGCCGGGCATATGAAGCACCCACCGCTATCATGAGAAAACGCGCGTCACATCCCCATGACGATAATCGAAAAGCTGGCCACGAACATGGCGATTGAGGTGAAAGCAGCGAGGTCCCGAAGAAAGTCAGTCATTGCAAGGCTCCTTTTTCCGTTATGTTCTTATCTTGTTCTATTTATGTTCACTCGTCAAGCAACAACAGCAGATCTTCCGTCTCGGCATTCGCGAGATGGTAAACAGTTTCAATCGGGGCTTCCTCCGACAGTGAGGACCTCTGGACGCCTGCAGGCGAGCCGACTAGTCTCACGCCGATGACAATCAAAGGGCTTAGAAATGAGGATGTCACTGGCCGTCATGACGGCGTTTATTGGCCTTTCCGCAACTGCGGCGCAGGCTGCCGAAGCGATCGATCCCGAGCGCATCGTCTCCGCCGCCACCGGCGACTGGGACAAGGACGGCAGCTTGGATCTTGCAATGCTGGTTTCAGCGCCTGAGGGCAGCGAGGAGGATCACACGGTCTATATCTACCTCGATGACGGAGATACCGCGCGGTTGAAATTGAAAACCGTGGCGCCGAACAAGGTCTGGGGGGACCATATCATGGCCGGTCGAGCCCCCTTGATCGCTGCCTTGCCGAACGGCTCGATCCTGATCACGTCACATAACGACTCCATCGGCCGCAACCGCTGGGAGCAGAAGCTGACCGTCGCCTACCGGAATTTCGATTTCGTGGTCGCCGGATACACCTATTCGTCTTACGACACGCTCGATCTCGACAACACCTCGGAATGCGATTTCAACGTGCTCACGGGCAAGGGCAAGAGCAGTGGCAAGCCGATCGCCACCAAGGGCGAAATCGTGCTGCTGAAAGATTGGTCGGACGATCGCGGCCAGTCGGCCTGTGGCAACGAATAGGGTTGCTTCATAGCGCCGTGTTCGCTGCTAAAGTTCCACGACCTTGCCATCCTCGATGGTGACGCGGCGGTCCATGCGCGACGCGAGCTCATAATTGTGCGTGGCGATCATGGCCGCGAGCCCTGATTGACGCACCAGCGCTTCCAGCGCTTCGAAGACATAGCCTGCCGTTTCCGGATCGAGATTGCCGGTCGGTTCATCGGCCAGCAGCACCAACGGCGCATTGGCGACGGCCCTGGCGATCGCAACACGCTGCTGCTCGCCGCCCGAAAGTTCCGAGGGGCGATGCTCGGCGCGGTGGCCGATACGCATATAGTCGAGCAGCGCTGCGGCCCGTTCGCGCGCCTCAGCCTTGTTGAGGCCGGCGATCAGCTGCGGCATCATGATATTTTCGATTGCCGTGAATTCCGGCAGCAGATGGTGGAACTGGTAGACGAAGCCGATGTCGTTGCGGCGGATCGCCGTGCGCTGCTCGTCGCCGAGGGTGCCGCAGGACTGGCCGTTGATCAAAACCTCGCCGGCATCCGGCCGCTCGAGCAGCCCTGCCAGATGCAAAAGCGTCGACTTGCCGGTGCCCGACGGCGCCACGAGCGCGACCGTCTGCCCCCCATGCAAGGAAAAGTCGGCGCCCTTGAGGATCGACAGAACGCCCTCGCCCTGGGTGTAATGACGCTCGACGCCGGAAAGCTGCAATGCCACGCGCGCATTCATCGTGTCTGTAATCCTCATTTATTCGTAGCGCAGAGCCTGAACCGGATCGAGGCGCGAGGCGCGCCAGGCCGGAAAGATCGTGGCAAGGAAGGATAGGCTGATCGCCATGACGACGACTGAAATGGTCTCGCCCGGGTTCATGTCGGCCGGGAGCTGGCTCAAGAAATAGAGCTCGGGATTGAACAGCGTCGTGCCGGAAATCCAGGAAAAGAACTGCCGGATGGATTCGACGTTGAGGCAGACGACGATGCCAAGGAGCACGCCCGCGAAGGTGCCGACGATACCGATCGCCGCGCCTGTCATGAAGAAGATGCGCATGATCGAACCGGAGGACGCGCCCATGGTGCGCAGGATGGCGATGTCGCTGCCCTTGTCCTTCACCAGCATGATCAGGCCGGAGACGATGTTGAGCGCCGCCACCAGCACAATCAAAGTGAGGATCATGAACATGACGTTGCGCTCGACCTGCAGGGCGGAAAAGAACGTCTTGTTGCGGTCGCGCCAGTCGCTGATCAGCACCTGGCGGCCGGCGGCATCTTCGATCGGCTGGCGCAGGTCATCGACCAGATCCGGATTGGTGACGAAGAGCTCGATCGACTGGGCGATGCCTTCGGCGTTGAAATAGAGCTGCGCCTCCTCAAGCGGCATGAAGATGATCGAGGCGTCATATTCCGACATGCCGATCTCGAAGATCGCCGAGACGGTATAGGACTTGACGCGCGGGTTGACGCCCATCGGCGTCACGTCGCCCTCGGGCGCCACCAGCGTGATAGTGCCACCGGCGGTGATGCCGAGCTGTTCGGCCATGCGTGAACCGATGGCAACACCGGTTCCGGCCGTATAGCCGACGAGGTCGCCGGACTTGATATGATCGGAGATGGATCTCATCTTGATGAGATCATCGGCGCGCACACCGCGTACCAGAGCACCGGTGCCCGCCCCGCCCGGCCCCGAGGCGAGCGTCTGGCCCTCGATCATCGGGATCGCCATGGTGACGCCCTTGACGCCGGAAAATTTCGCCGCCAGGTCCGCATAATTGTCGAGCGGCCCGTCGAGCGGCTGGACGATCATGTGGCCGTTGATGCCGAGAATGCGCGAGATGAGCTCGGTGCGAAAGCCGTTCATCACCGCCATGACGATGATCAGCGTCGCCACGCCGAGCATGATGCCGATGAAGGAAAAGCCGGCGATCACCGAAATGAACGCTTCCTTGCGCCGCGAGCGCAGATAGCGCCAGGCCACCATGCGCTCGAACGTCGAAAACGGACGGCTCGACGGCGGCTGAACGGCGGCCGCTGCCTTGTCCTGCTCTAGCGTGGTGGCGCTCATCCCGGCTCCCTTATTTCGAAGCAGTCAGCTTGTTGATCGCAGCCTCGATGGTCAACGTCTCGCGGGCGCCAGTCTTGCGATCCTTGAGCTCGACCTCGCCGTTTGCCACGGAGCGTGGACCGGCAATGATCTGCACCGGCACACCGATCAGGTCGGCGGTCGCAAACTTGGTGCCGGCGCGATCGTCCTTGTCGTCATAGAGCGGATCAAGGCCGGCCTTGTTGAGCGCGCCATAGATAGTTTCGCAGGCAGCGTCGCAAGCGGCGTCGCCGGATTTCATGTTGATCACGACAGCATCGAAAGGCGCAATCGAAGCCGGCCAGATGATGCCGTTTTCGTCATGCGATGCCTCGATGATCGCCGGCACCAGCCGCGTCGGACCGATGCCGTAGGAGCCCATATGCACCGTGTGCTCCTTGCCGTCCGGCCCTTGCACCTTGGCGCCCATGGCTTCGGAGTACTTGGTGCCGAAATAGAAGATGTGGCCAACCTCGATGCCGCGCGCGGAGACCTTGGCGCCTTCCTCGATTGCGTTGAAGGCGGCCTCGTTGTGCATCTCCGAGGTGGCGGCATAGAGCGACGTCCACTTGTCGAAGATCGCCTTCATTGCAGCCGCGTCCCAGAAATCGGTGTCTTCGGCCGGAACGTCGAAGTCCAGGAAATCCTTGTGGCAGAACACTTCCGATTCGCCGGTGTCGGCGAGGATAATGAATTCGTGGCTGAGATCGCCGCCGATCGGGCCGGTGTCGGCACGCATCGGAATGGCGCGAAGCCCCAGGCGCGAGAAGGTGCGCAAATAGGCAGCAAACATCCGGTTATAGGAATCCACCGCGCCTTCACGATTGAGATCGAAGGAATAGGCGTCCTTCATCAGGAACTCGCGCGAGCGCATGGTGCCGAAGCGCGGGCGGATCTCGTCGCGGAACTTCAGCTGGATATGGTAGAGGTTGAGCGGCAGGTCCTTGTAGGACTTCACATAGGAGCGGAACACATCGGTGATCATCTCCTCGTTGGTCGGGCCGTAGAGCATCGGCCGGTCCTGACGGTCCTTGATGCGCAGCATTTCCTTGCCGTAGGCGTCGTAGCGGCCGCTCTCCTGCCAGAGTTCGGCCGATTGCAGCGTCGGCATCAAAAGCTCGACGGCGCCTGCCCGGTTCTGCTCCTCACGGATGATGGCGTTGACCTTGTCCAGCACCCGTTTACCCAGCGGCAGCCAGGTATAGATGCCGGCCGACTGCTGCCGAACCATGCCGGCGCGCAGCATCAGGCGATGCGATACGATCTCCGCTTCCTTCGGGTTTTCCTTCAGAATGGGCATGAAAAAGCGGGACAGGCGCATGA
The DNA here is from genome assembly GCF_964254145.1 of Pararhizobium sp. LjRoot235. Classification (NCBI taxonomy): domain Bacteria; kingdom Pseudomonadati; phylum Pseudomonadota; class Alphaproteobacteria; order Hyphomicrobiales; family Rhizobiaceae; genus Pararhizobium; species Pararhizobium sp. LjRoot235. The sequence continues at coordinate 2,878,078 of NZ_CAXUSP020000001.1, forward strand.
ACGGGTTCCGGAACTTGAAGCACTTCGCACTATCGTTGGATTCGGGCGAAATAACGTTGAGCTTGCAGCCCCCTCACGCTCAACGAGCATGCAACGGTCACTGCTGTTTGATTATGTACCGCGACGCTCCGACCAGCCGATTCAGTAAGAGGGATACACCGCGCCCAAGCGTTCATAGACGCTTCGCGACAGGAAGAAAACCCGTCATCTTCGCTGGCGTCATAGCGAGAGGAGCCGGCGTTTCGGGCGCTGAAAAAGCGGTCAAGGAGGTGCGGCAAAAAGGCACGGAAGTAACATCAACCCGACAGATATTGTCAACGGAAAAATTTTGCTCGACTGTAGCAAAAATGCAAAAAAATCAGATGACAACGCATAATGTTTAAGCTAGTTTCGGCTCACAAAAGAGGCAGGGAGATTAAATTCTTGTCGATTTCGCGGTCAAGTCTTGGGAGGATAAGATCTTAGGCGCGGTCACACGCAGCCACCGGTAACGGATAAGGATCACGCGATACTTTAAAAAACAGGGCTTTTAGCCTTGTTTTTTTTTGACTTTTGAGAAAATTGATTCCCCGCCAAAAGCGTCGCCGCTCCAATCGTGTCTATTCCGTGGCAAGGCACCTCGACCGCATTGACCCGACCATCCGTAAGCCGTCGCTATCGCAACAGTGAATATCTCAACAACGACACGTTCGATTTGATCTTAGTAAAATTTCGGCGCGAATTGCGGAATTGCGTCCAAACCGTAACCAAGGCGCACGGAGAGGATATACCACGCGAAGTGGATAACGCCAGCGAGCGCCGAGGTCAGAAGAAAAACACGCAGCGCCCGGAAGCGCGCCGGCGCGCTCTCGACGCTGCCGGGCACGACCTCATTCTCCTCAGCCTGGGTGCGCAGACCGATCGGCAGCACGATGAACAGCGTCAGCCACCAGATGATGAAGTAGATCGCAAAGATGGAAAAGATCGGCATCGTGGTCTCTCACTGCGAAGGATGCTGAACGAGCTCCCTTTGGCATTGTCTATCGGCTGGCGTTATACCGCTTTCCGGCCGCTCGGACAAACGTCCGGCTCGCGCCCTTCTGTCACACCTCTTCCAGTTCGATCAGCGTGCCGAAGAAATCCTTGGGATGAAGAAAGAGCACCGGCTTTCCATGCGCCCCGATCTTCGGCTGGCCGTCGCCGAGAATCCGCCCGCCCGCAGCGACAAGACTATCGCGGGCGGCGATGATGTCATCGACCTCGTAGCAGATATGATGCATGCCGCCGTCCGGGTTCTTGGCAAGGAAGGCTGCGATCGGCGAGGCTTCGCCCAGCGGCTCCAGCAGTTCCACCTTGGTGTTTTCAAGCGTCACGAAAACCACGCTGACGCCATGTTCGGGCAGCGCATCCGGCGCGGTAACCGAGGCGCCCAGCACCGACCGGTATTTTTCCGCCGCCTCGGCAAGGTTGGGAACGGCCAGAGCGATGTGATTGACACGTCCGAGCATGTGAATTTGCCTTTCGCGTGAACTTTCCGGCTCTCACAGCTTGTTGATGAACACGGTGACGACCGGTTTTTTGCCCCAGACCTCGTTGGCCGTGCCGCGAACCGCCCGTCGAACCGCTTCCTGCACCATGGCAAGATCCTTGCGCTTGCCGCGCGGGATGCTTTCGACGGCGCCAAGCACGGCATCATAGAGCGTATCATTCATGTCCTCGCCCTCGTCGTCGAATTCGGGCAGGCCGATGATGACAACATCTGGATCGGCGTTGAAATCATAGCGTTCGTCAAGCACGACATTGACCGAAACATGGCCGGCAAAGGAAAGCTTGCGGCGCTCGCCGATGCCCATCTCGTCGAAATCGCCGATCAGCCGGCCATCCTTGTAGATACGACCATGAGGCGCCGTGCCGATCACCGTTGCCGGACCGGGCGCGAGCCGCAGGATATCTCCATTGCGTACCCGCGGAACGGTCTTGATGCCGGATTGCAGGCCGAGTTCGGCCTGTGCCGTCAGATGAGCCGCCTCGCCATGAACCGGCACGAGGATCTGCGGCCGTGTCCATTCGTACATCTGCTGCAACTCGTGACGGCGAGGATGGCCGGAAACATGCACGAGGGCTTCGGTATCGGTGACGATATGGATGCCCTGCTCGACGAGGCCATTCTTGATGTCGTTGATCGCCTTCTCGTTGCCGGGAATGGCGCGGGAAGAAAACACCACCGTGTCGCCGGCCGTGAAGGCAACGTTACGCATTTCGTCGCGGGCGATCTTTGCGAGCGCTGCGCGGGATTCTCCCTGGCTGCCGGTGAGGATCACCACGACCTTGTCGCGCGGGATATAGCCGAACTCATCTTCGGCGATAAACGGGTTCAGCCCCTCCATCAGGCCGACATCGCGGGCCACGGCGCAGACACGCCTCATCGAACTGCCGAGCAGAAGGACTTCGCGACCGGCGGCGGCGGATGCCTTGGCGATCGAGCGGATACGGCCGACATTGGACGAGAAGGTGGTGATCGCAACGCGACCGGTTGCGTTCTCGATGATCTTGGTGAGGCTCGCCGAAACTTCCTCTTCCTGGGGCGACACGCCATCGCGCATCGCATTGGTGCTGTCGCACATCAGCGCCAGCACGCCCTCGTCGCCGATCGCGCGGAACCGCGCCTCGTCTGTCAACGGACCCAGTGAAGGCGCATGATCGATCTTCCAGTCGCCGGTATGGACAATATTGCCGAGCGGCGTGCGGATGACGAGCGACGTCGGCTCGGGGATTGAGTGGTTAACGCCGACCGCCTCGATCTCGAAGGGACCGACATTAATCCGGTCGCCCTGCTTGAAGATCGTGATCGGTACGTCGGTGCGCGTTCGTTCGAAATTGCGTTTGGCGTCAAGCATGCCGTCCGTAAACGGCGACGCATAGACCGGCACGTTCAGGCCCGGCCAGAGATCGGCGAGCGCGCCGTAGTGATCTTCATGGGCATGCGTGATGATGATGCCCTTGAGGTTCTTGCGCTCCTCCGCCAGGAATCGGATGTCAGGCAGCACCAGGTCAACGCCCGGCAGGTCCGGCCCCGGAAAGGTCACGCCGCAATCGACCATGATCCACTGGCGGCTGGACGGCGCACCATAGCCGTAAAGGGCCAGGTTCATGCCGATTTCCCCAACTCCGCCCAGCGGCAGGAAGACGAGTTCGTCTTGTTTGCTCATTTAATGATTGCGCCTTGTTTCATCCAAAAAATACATCGCCCGCGGCGATGCGGTGGACCACGCCTGCGCCCATATCGAGCATCAGCCGGCCTTCTTCATCTATGCCCTCGAACCGTCCGGAAAGCGAGCGATCCGGCAGGTTGACCGTGATCTTCTGGCCTATACCGCCCGCTGCGGACCGCCATTGGCTAATGATCTCGGCTATGCCCTGCCCGCTATTCCAGACATTCAATACATCGCCCATGCTGCGAAACAGATGGGCAAACAATTCGTCCGGTGAAGCTGCTGCCCCTTCCGCCTGCAGGCTCGTCACGGGATAGAGTCCATGATCGGGCGCCCGCGCGACATTGATGCCGCAACCGATGACCAGCGCGTGCCTGCCGTCAGGCAACCCCTCGCCTTCGAGCAGAATGCCGCAGCACTTCTTGCCGGCAATCAGGATGTCGTTCGGCCATTTGATCGATATGGGGTTGGATCCCGGCGGCATAACCGCCTGGATCGCTCGATGCACCGCGACGGCGACCGCGAGCGGAAGCGAATGAAGCTTGTCCATCGGCGCCGGGTCGATCAAAAGCAGCGAGGCATAGAGATTGCCCGGTTCCGAAGCCCAGGCCCGTCCACGCCGCCCCCGTCCTTCGAGCTGCCGTGTTGCGGTGATCCAGTGAAGTCCCGGATCACCCGCGCGGGCGCGGATCAGGCATTCGGTGTTCGTCGATCCGACATCGCCAAGCGCGGTATGGCGGAAGTCATCGAGCGAGATCCTGCCGATCCGGTCCCTCCTGATCAAAAGAAGGTCCGCGCAGCAACTTCGGCCGCCGTACCGATCGGTCCGCCGATCAGCACATAGGCAGCCACGAACAGACCTGAGAGACCGTAGACGAGCCGCAGCACGCCGGAGGGACGCGCAAACTCGCCCTTGGCATCATCGAACCACATCAGCTTGATGACCCGCAGATAATAGTAGGCACCCACGACCGAAGCCAGAACGCCGATGATCGCCAGTGCATAAAGTTGCGCCTCGATCGCCGCCATGAACACGAAATATTTGGCGAAGAAGCCTGCCAGCGGCGGAATGCCGGCCAGCGAGAACATCATCACCGTCAATACCGTCGCCATGAGAGGATTGGTTTGCGACAGGCCGGCGAGGTCATCGACGCCTTCGACGTGCTCGCCATCCTTGCGGCGCATCGACAGGATGCAGGCAAAGGTGCCAAGCGTCATGACCATATAGACCAGCATATAGATCAGCACACCGCGCACACCGGCCATGGAACCGCTGGCAAGACCGACCAGCGCGTAGCCCATATGGCCGATCGAGGAATAAGCCATCAGTCGCTTGATGTTCTTCTGGCCGATCGCCGCAAATGCGCCGAGCAGCATCGAGGCGATCGAGATGAAGACGACGATCTGCTGCCAATCGGCGACGATCGGCTGGAATGGCGTGATCACCAGACGGATGAGCATCGCCATCGCTGCAACCTTTGGCGCCGCGGCGAAGAACGCCGTTACCGGCGTCGGCGCGCCTTCGTAGACATCCGGCGTCCACATGTGGAACGGAACGGCCGAGATCTTGAAGGCGACGCCGGCGAGAATGAAGACGAGCCCGAAAACCAGACCGAGCGAACGGCCTTCGGCCGACAGAGCAGACGCGATAGCTTCGAAGCCGGTATGGCCGGTGAATCCGTAAACCAGCGACATGCCGTAGAGCAGCATGCCCGATGACAGGGCGCCGAGAACGAAATATTTGAGGCCCGCTTCGGTCGAGCGGAGATTGTCGCGGTGCATGGCAGCGACGACATAGAGCGACAGCGACTGCAGCTCGAGCGCGAGATAGACGGAGATGAGGTCGTTGGCCGAAATCATCAGCAGCATGCCGAGCGTCGCCAGCACCACCAGCACCGGGAACTCGAAGCGGTCGATACCGGCCGAGCGCGCCTCGCCCGCCGACATGACCAGTGTAACCAGGGAACCGGCCAGCGTCAGCACCTTCATGAAGCGGGCGAACGGATCAGAGAGGAACACGCCGCCATAGGCCTGACCGTCGCCGGTCTGCCAGATCAGCCAGGCCCCCGAAACGGCAAGCAGGCCGACCGCAAGGCCGGTGACCAGTCCGAACGATTTCTCGCCCGAGAAGACACCGATCATCAACAGGATCATGGCGCCGGCCGCAAGGATCAGCTCCGGCGTCGACAGGTGCAGGCTAGCGAGGAATGTTTCAGCAGTCATTTCAATCCCGTCCTGTCGTCATTTCGCCGAAAGCGCAACGTCTTGCGCGGCCTGCACGGCGGCAGTGTAGTTGTTCACGAGGAGATCCACCGAGGCTGCCGTCGCATCGAACACCGGAGCCGGATAGACGCCGAAGAAGATGGTCAGCACGACCAGCGGATAAAGAATGGCCTTCTCGCGGCCCGAGAGGTCCAGCAGCAACTTCAGGCTGTCCTTCTCGAGTGCACCGAAGATCACGCGGCGGTAAAGCCAGAGCGCGTAGCAGGCCGAGAGAATGACGCCGCTCGTTGCGAAGAAGGCAACCCAGGTGTTTGCCCGGAAAGCACCGAGCAGCGTGGTGATTTCGCCAACGAAGCCGGAGGTGCCGGGAAGGCCGACATTGGCCATGGTGAAGACCATGAAGGCGACCGCATATTTCGGCATGTTGTTGACAAGGCCGCCATAGGCGCTGATCTCGCGGGTGTGGGTGCGGTCATAGACAACGCCGACGCAAAGGAAGAGCGCGCCCGAGACGATGCCGTGCGACAGCATCTGGAAGATCGCGCCCTGTACGCCTTGCGTATTCGCGGCGAAAATCCCCATGGTGACGTAGCCCATATGGGCGACCGACGAATAGGCGATCAGTTTCTTGATGTCGGACTGCATCATCGCGACCAGCGAGGTGTAGATGATGGCGACGATCGACAGCGAGAAGACCATGGGCGCAAAATATTCCGACGCCAGCGGGAACATCGGCAGCGAGAAGCGCAGGAAGCCGTAACCGCCGAGCTTCAAGAGGATGCCCGCCAGGATGACCGAGCCTGCCGTCGGCGCCTGGACGTGCGCATCGGGAAGCCAGGTATGAACCGGCCACATCGGCATCTTCACGGCGAAGGAGGCGAAGAAGGCGAGCCATAGCCAGGTCTGCATCTGGCGCGGGAAGTTGTAGGCAAGCAGTTCCGTAATATCGGTCGTGCCGGCTTGCCAGTACATCGCCATGATGGCGAGCAGCATCAGCACCGAGCCGAGCAGCGTATAGAGGAAGAACTTGTAGGACGCGTAGACGCGATCCCTGCCGCCCCAGACGCCGATAATGATGAACATCGGGATCAGGCCGGCTTCGAAGAACACGTAAAACAGCACGATATCGAGCGAGACAAAGACGCCGACCATGAACACTTCCAGAAGCAGGAAGGCGATCATGTACGCCTTCAGGCGCTTCTCGATGGTCACCCAACTCGCCAGCACGCAGAAGGGCATCAGGAAGGCCGACAGCACGACGAAGAGCACCGAAATGCCGTCTACGCCGAGATAATAGGAGATGCCCGTACCGAGCCAGGCATGCTTCTCGATCATCTGGAAGCCCGGGTTGGTGTAGTCGAAGCTCCACCAGACCCAGAGCGACAGGATGAATGTCGCGATCGTCGTCAGAAGCGAGATATTCAGGATATTGCGGCGACCGGAGGCGCTGTCTTCACGCATGAGGAGCAGAAGAGCAACGCCGGCCAAAGGCAGGAAGGTGACCGCGGAAAGAATGGGCCAATCGGTCATCAGAAGGAGCTCCCGAGCATCATCCAGGTAACGAGCGCCGCAATGCCGATCAGCATCGCGAAAGCATAGTGATAGAGGTAGCCGGTCTGCAGGCGAACGACCCGGTCGGTGACGTCCATGACGCGGGCGGCGATGCCGTTCGGGCCAAAGCCGTCGATGACCCGGCCGTCGCCTTCCTTCCAGAGGAAGGTGCCAAGACGCTTGGCCGGACGCACGAACAGGAAGTCATAGATTTCGTCGAAATACCACTTGTTGAGCAGGAACTGGTAGAGGACGCGATGCTGATTGGCCAGGTACTTCGGCGTTTCAGGCGAGCGAATGTACATGTACCAAGCTGTGATCAGGCCGAGTGCCATGGCGCAGAACGGGCTCCATTTCACCCAGAGCGGAACATGGTGATATTCCTCGAGCAGCTCGTTCTCCGGCAGCGTGAACAGCGAGCCCTGCCAGAATTCGGCATAGTGATGGCCGAAGAAATAATCATGGAACAGGAAGCCGGCGAGAAGCGCGCCGGCGCCGAGAAGGTAGAGCGGCACCAGCATGACCTGCGGCGATTCATGGACGTGGTGCATGACTTCATGGGAAGCGCGCGGCCTGCCGTGGAAGGTCATGAAGGTCAGGCGCCAGGAATAGAAGCTCGTGAACAGCGCGGCGAGCACCAGCAGCGAGAAAGCGAAACCGGAGAGCACGCTGTGTGAGGCGAAGGTCGATTCGATGATCGCGTCCTTCGAGAAGAAGCCTGCCGTACCGATGACCGTGCCTGGGATACCGACCCCCGTCAGCGCAATCGTGCCGATGAACATCGTCCAATAGGTCAGGGGAATGTGCTTGCGCAGGCCGCCCATGAACCGCATGTCCTGTTCACCGTCGACGGCATGGATGACCGAGCCGGCGCCAAGGAACAGAAGCGCCTTGAAGAAGGCATGCGTGAACAGGTGGAAGATACCAGCACCATAGGCACCGACGCCGAGCGCCACGAACATGTAGCCGAGCTGCGAACAGGTCGAATAGGCGATGACGCGTTTGATGTCGTTCTGCACGAGGCCGACGGTGGCTGCGAAGAAGGCCGTGATCGCGCCGATCAGGACGACGACCGTGCGGGCATCCTCGGTCAGTTCGAACAACGGTGACATACGGGCAACGAGGAAGACGCCGGCGGTGACCATGGTTGCGGCATGGATGAGCGCCGACACAGGGGTCGGGCCTTCCATCGCGTCCGGCAGCCAGGTGTGCAGCAGGAACTGCGCCGACTTGCCCATCGCGCCCATGAAGAGCAGCAGGCAGATGGCAGTGACAGCATGCGCCTTGTCGAGATGCATGCCGAAAAGGTTGATGACGGCTTCGCCGCCTTCAGCGGCCCCCTCGGCCGGCAGATAGCTGGCAGCGGCCGCAAAGATCGTTTCGAAATTGACCGAGCCGAACAGAACGAAGACACCGCAGATGCCGAGCGCAAAGCCGAAGTCGCCAACGCGGTTGACGACGAAGGCCTTGATAGCCGCGGCGTTCGCCGAAGGCTTCTTGTACCAGAAGCCGATCAGCAGATAGGACGCGAGACCCACGCCTTCCCAGCCGAAGAACATCTGCACCAGATTGTCGGAGGTGATCAGCATCAGCATCGCGAAGGTGAACAGCGACAGGTAGGCGAAGAAGCGCGGCCGGTTTGGATCGTGGTGCATGTAGCCGATCGAGTAGATATGCACCAGGCTCGACACCGTGTTGACAACGACGAACATCACGGCCGTCAGCGTATCGACGCGGAAAGCCCACTCGGCGTCGAAACTGCCGGACTGGATCCAGCGCATCACCTGGACCTTGATCATCTCCGTCTCGCCAAGCGCGACGTTGAAGAAGACGAACCACGACAGCACGACGACGATGACCATGAAGCCGCTGGTGACATATTCCGACGCCTTGGCACCAATCGAAGTGCCGAACAGGCCGGCGATCAGGAAGCCGATCAGCGGCAGGAAGACGATGGCTTGAATAATCGTATTCATTCCCAGCTCAGCCCTTCATCATGTTGACGTCTTCGACGGCGATCGAGCCGCGGTTGCGGTAGAAGACGACGAGAATTGCAAGACCGATCGCGGCTTCCGCGGCTGCGACGGTCAGAATGAACAAGGCGAACACCTGGCCGGTGATGTCGTTCAGGAACGACGAGAAGGCAACCATATTGATGTTCACCGCAAGCAGGAGGAGTTCCACCGACATCAGGATGATGATGACGTTCTTCCGGTTGAGGAAGATGCCGAAGACGCCGAGTGTAAACAGGACGGCGCTAACGGTCAGATAGTGGGAAATACCTATTTCCATGATGATTGTTCCTTGACCCCGCCCGCCTTAAAGACCTTGTCCCGACTTCACCTTGACCACTTCGACAGCGGTCTTCGGCGAACGGGCAACCTGTGTGGGAATATCCTGGCGCTTGATGTGTTCGCGATGGCGCAGCGTCAGCACGATGGCACCGATCATCGCGACCAAAAGAACCAGGCCAGCGATCTGGAAGAAGTAGACATAGTGCGTGTAGAGCACGTCACCGAGTGCTGCCGTGTTGGTTCGCTCCGTAACGGCCGGGATCGGCATCGAAATTGACTTGGCGATCTCCGGCGAGAGCGTGCTACCGCCGACCACGATGATCAGCTCGGCCGCGAGCACAAGGCCGATCAGCGCCCCAACCGGCGCATAGTCAAGCACCCCTGCCCTCAATTCGGCGAAATCGATGTCGAGCATCATCACCACAAAGAGGAAGAGAACCGCAACCGCGCCGATATAGACGACCAGCAGGATCATCGCGAGGAACTCAGCGCCTGTCAGAAGGAACAGACCGGCCGAGTTGAAGAACGTCAGGATCAGGAACAGCACGGAATAAACCGGATTCCGCGCGGAAATGACCATGAACGCCGACGCAACCGCGACGAATGAAAAAAGATAGAAAAAAAGAGCCTGCAGACCCATGATCGGTGCCTTTTTCGTCTTCCCAAGGCAGGCATGACCGGCAGGCCACCCTTCCCACTGGCGGACCGGTCTTCCGGCCACGCCCAAAATCTCGTTTACGCCTGCCCGGCAAGGCAGGGCGCAGTTCCATCGAACGGTCTCAGCGGTAAGGCGAGTCCATTGCGATGTTGCGGGCGATTTCCCGTTCCCAACGGTCGCCGTTGGAAAGCAGGCGCTCCTTGTCGTAGTAGAGCTCCTCGCGCGTCTCGGTGGCGAACTCAAAGTTCGGACCTTCGACGATCGCGTCCACCGGACAGGCTTCCTGGCAGAAACCGCAATAGATGCATTTCACCATGTCGATGTCGTAGCGGACCGTGCGGCGCGTGCCATCGTTGCGGCGCGGGCCGGCTTCGATGGTGATCGCCTGGGCAGGACAGATCGCCTCGCACAGCTTGCAGGCAATGCAGCGCTCTTCGCCGTTCGGATAGCGGCGCAACGCATGCTCTCCGCGGAACCTCGGGCTGACCGGCCCCTTTTCGAACGGATAGTTCAGCGTCGACTTCGGCGCGAAGAAATAGCGCATCGACAGGAAGAACGCGCCGACGAATTCCTTGAGGAACAGCGAACTGACGGCTTGCGACAGACTTGCCATCATCAACCTCCAAACATGCCGGCCTGGGAGGCGCCGGCCAATTTTGCGAAACGGGAAACGGACATCAGGCCCACACCACCAGTTTCAGCGTGACTGCAACAATGAAGACCATGGCGAGCGACAGCGGCAGGAAGACCTTCCAGCCAAGGCGCATCAACTGGTCGTAGCGGTAGCGCGGCACGAAAGCCTTCACCATGGCGAACATGAAGAACACCATCGAAGCCTTCAGGACGAACCAGACGATGCCGGGAACCCAATTGAAGAACCAGACATCGACCGGAGGCAGCCAGCCGCCGAGGAACAGGATCGTCGTCAGCGCGCACATCAGGCAGATGGCCGCATATTCGCCGAGCATGAACATCATGTAGGGGGTCGAGCCATATTCGACCATGAAGCCGGCGACCAGTTCCGATTCCGCTTCGACGAGGTCGAAGGGCGGACGGTTGGTTTCAGCCAGCGCCGAGATGAAGAAGACGATGAACATCGGGAACAGCGGCAGCCAGTACCAATCCAGGAAGGAACCTGGCAGCCCGATCATCGTGCCGAGGCCGTCACGCTGCGAATCGACGATATCCGTCAGATTCAGCGAGCCGGCGCAAAGCAACACGGTGACGATCACGAAACCGATCGAGACTTCATAGGAGACCATCTGCGCTGCCGAGCGCAGCGCGCTGAGGAACGGATATTTCGAGTTCGATGCCCAACCGCCAATGATGACGCCGTAGACTTCAAGTGACGATATGGCGAACACATAGAGGATGCCGACATTGATATTTGCCATCACCCAGTTGGCATTGAGCGGAATGACGGCCCAGGCCGCCAGCGCCAGAGTGACGGAGACCAGCGGCGCCAGCAGGAAGAGCACCTTGTTCGAGCCTGACGGGATGACCGGTTCCTTGAAGACGAACTTCAAAAGATCGGCGAAGGACTGGAAAAGTCCCCAGGGGCCGACCACATTCGGTCCACGGCGCATCTGCACCGCGGCCCAGATCTTGCGGTCGGCGAGCAGAACATAGGCAATGAAGATCAGGAGAGCGACCAGAAGCAGAAGCGACTGGGCGATCATGAGGGCCGTCGGCCACACATAGGTCGAAATGAAAGCGTCCATTTTCGTCTTATTCCCTCGCGCTCATTCCGCCGCAGCTTTGAAGTTGTTGCGTGCCAAAGCCGAACATTCGGCCATGACGGCGGATGCGCGTGCTATCGGGTTCGTCAAATAGAAGTCTTTGACCGGAGACGCAAACACCGATTTGGCCATCTCACCGGCTTTTTGCCCAAGTGCGGCAATTTCACCGCTGGCGCCCGGAGCGATGACGTCGACCTCGGCGAAATGCGGATGAGCAGCATAAAGCTTTGCGCGCAATTCGCTCAGCGAATCAAACGGCAGGCGTTTGCCGAGCACATCCGACAGCGCGCGGATGATGGCCCAGTCCTCGCGGGCATCGCCCGGCGCGAAACCGGCGCGGTTGCCCATCTGGACGCGGCCTTCGGTATTCACCCAGGTTCCGGATTTTTCGGTATAGGTCGCAGCCGGCAGGATCACGTCGGCACCATGCGCGCCTTCGTCGCCGTGCGAACCGATATAGACGGTGAAGCCGGCGGTCTTGGCCGAGAAATCCATCTCATCGGCGCCGAGCAGGAAGAGCACGTCCATAGCAGTCAGCATCTCGGCTGCTGTCTTGCCCCCCTCGCCCGGCACGAAGCCGAGATCGAGGCCACCGACACGGGCGGCTGCCGTGTGCAGAACGGCAAACCCGTTCCAGTCGGCGGTGACCGCACCAATGGCGCCTGCGAGCTTGGCAGCTGCGGCGAGGACCGACGCACCGTTGCCACCCGAAATCGCACCCTGACCGACGATGATCATCGGGCGCTGCGCCTTCTTCAAGACGCTCAGGAACTTGCCCTTGCCGCCGACCAGTTCGGCCAGCGTATCGGTGCCGGCGCCCAGATATTCGTAAGAGTACCGCAGCTCGCTCTGCTCGCCGATCACGCCGATCGGGAAATTGGCCATGCGGAACCGCTTGCGGATGCGGGCGTTCAGAACCGAGGCCTCGAAGCGCGGGTTCGAGCCGATGATCAACAGCGCGTCGGCGCTTTCAATGCCCTGGATCGTCGGATTGAAAATGTAGCTTGAACGGCCGAACGACGGATCGAGCGCTGCGCCATCCTGGCGGCAGTCGATGTTCTTCGAGCCGAGCGACGAGATCAATTCCTTCAGCGCGTACATTTCCTCGACGGAGGCCAGATCGCCGGCGATCGCGCCGATCCTGTCGCCGCTCGTCCTCGCAACTGCCGACTTGATCGCGGCAAAGGCCTCGTTCCAGGTCGCAGGCTGCAGGCGGCCGTCCTTCTTCACGTAAGGGCGGTCGAGGCGCTGGGTCTTCAGGCCATCCCAGATGAAGCGGGTCTTGTCGGAAATCCACTCTTCGTTGATCTCCTCGTTGACGCGCGGCATGACACGCATCACTTCGCGGCCGCGCGTATCGACGCGGATCGCAGAACCGACGGCGTCCATGACGTCGATCGATTCGGTCTTGCCGAGTTCCCACGGACGGGCATTGAAGGCGTAGGGCTTTGAGGTCAGCGCGCCAACCGGGCAGAGGTCGACGACGTTGCCCTGCAACTCCGAGGTCATCGCCTGCTCGAGATAGGTGGTGATCTCGGCATCCTCGCCTCGGCCGATCAGGCCGAGTTCGGCGATACCGGCAACTTCAGTGGTAAAGCGGACGCAGCGCGTGCAGTGGATGCAACGGTTCATCACGGTCTTGACCAGCGGGCCGATATACTTGTCTTCGACGGCGCGCTTGTTCTCGTTGTAGCGGGTCGAATCGACGCCGAAGGCCATGGCCTGGTCCTGCAGGTCGCACTCGCCGCCCTGATCGCAGATCGGGCAGTCGAGCGGATGGTTGATCAGCAGGAATTCCATGACGCCTTCGCGGGCCTTCTTGACCATCGGCGTGGTCGTGAAGACTTCCGGCGCTTCGCCGTTCGGGCCGGGACGCAGATCGCGCACGCCCATGGCGCAGGAGGCTGCCGGTTTCGGTGGCCCACCCTTCACTTCGATCAGACACATACGGCAGTTTCCGGCGACCGACAGCCGCTCATGAAAACAGAAGCGCGGAACCTCGGCGCCGGCTTCTTCACACGCTTGCAACAGCGTGAAATGATCCGGGACCTCGATCTCTTTTCCGTCAACTTTCAGCTTCGCCATCTTCGCACTCAATCCTGTCGTTCATTCGCCGGCCAAAGCGGCGAACAGAAATTATAAAGGCACGCTAACCTCTTGAACGGAAACCGTCTTCGATTGCCGTTCGAAACTCAATCTCAACCCTTCATCAGGGCCTTCGCCTGCTCGATCCAGCGATCCCGCGCGATGCGCCCGCCAAAACCGAGCTGCGCGTCGAAACGCTGCACATCTTTTTCGCTCCACGACGCCACGTCGGCGTAACGCCGGATACCCATGCCGTTCAGCACCTGTTCCAGCTTCGGACCGATGCCCGAAATCTGCTTCAGGTCGTCGGCCTGCGTTTCGACTATGTGCGCCGCAGCCTTCTGCCGTTTCGGTTTTTCAACCTTCACGGGCGTCTTGACAACCGGCTCTTGACTGACCGGCCTCGCGGCGACTGGCGTCGCGGAATCCGGCGCCTTCGCCACGGGCGCTGTTTCCCTTACCGCCGCCGTATCCACGACCACGGCAGCGCTTGCCACCGGTTCTGCGGGACCCTGCGCCGCTTTTTCATCTGCGACGGCCGTTTTCTGCGTCGTCCCGGCTACGCTCTGCATCGCGCCGAACATCAAGCCGGCAAAGTGACTGGTCATGCCGAGACCGATCGCAGTTGCCGCCGCCATCGCTGCTGCCTGCTGCTGCATCAGCGGATGCAGCGGCACCTTCGGCATGTCCTTCAACCATGCGGCCATGCCGAACGGATCGCCACCGACCGGGGAATTCGCCGTAGGACCGGCATTTCCTGCCCACATTCCCTTGCCTGCTTCCTGTTCCGGCCTGGTCATATCGCTTACTCCGCTGCTTGCAGCACCGCCCCATGCGATGTCGAATTCCGCGTGTATTCGTCGATGCGCTTTTCCATTTCCGGACGGAAATTGCGGATCAAACCCTGGATCGGCCATGCGGCCGCGTCTCCGAGCGCGCAGATCGTGTGACCTTCGACCTGCTTCGTCACGTCGAACAGCATGTCGATTTCGCGCTTCTGGGCGCGGCCCTGAACCATGCGCTCCATGACGCGCATCATCCAGCCGGTACCTTCGCGACACGGCGTGCACTGGCCGCAGCTCTCGTGCTTGTAGAATGCAGCCAGCCGCCAGATCGCTTTGATGATATCGGTCGAGCGGTCCATGACGATGACGGCAGCCGTTCCGAAGGACGACTTGACGTCGCGCATGCCGTCGAAATCCATCGGCGCGTCCATGATGTCTTCGGCCTTGACCACCGGACAGGACGAACCGCCCGGAATGACCGCCAGGAGATTGTCCCAGCCGCCGCGGATGCCGCCGCAATGGCGCTCGATCATCTCGCGGAACGGCACACCCATCGCATCTTCGAAGGTGCACGGCCTGTTGACGTGGCCGGACACCATGAACAGCTTCGTGCCGACATTGTTCGGACGGCCGATCGCCGAGAACCAGCCGGCGCCGCGGCGCAGGATCGTCGGCGCGACAGCGATCGATTCAACGTTGTTGACGGTGGTCGGGCAGCCGTAGAGGCCCATATTGGCCGGGAACGGCGGCTTCAGGCGCGGCTGGCCCTTCTTGCCTTCGAGGCTTTCGAGCAGCGCCGTTTCTTCACCGCAAATATAGGCGCCGGCGCCGTGATGGACGTAGATGTCCATGTCCCAGCCGTGCTTGTTGTTGGTGCCGAGAAGGCCAGCGTCGTAGCATTCATCGATCGCCGCCTGCAGCGCCTCGCGTTCGCGGATATATTCGCCGCGAACATAGATATAGGCGGCATGCGCGCCCATGGCGAAGCTCGCGATCAGGCAGCCTTCGATCAGCGTATGCGGATCGTGGCGCATGATGTCACGGTCCTTGCAGGTGCCTGGCTCGGACTCGTCGGCATTGACGACCAGGTAATGCGGCCGGCCGTCGCTTTCCTTCGGCATGAAGGACCATTTGAGACCCGTCGGGAAGCCGGCGCCGCCACGACCGCGAAGACCGGACGCCTTCATCTCGTTGATGATCCAGTCGCGGCCCTTTTCGAGGATCTGCTTGGTGCCATCCCAATGGCCACGGCTCATGGCGCCCTTCAGCGACTTGTCGTGAATGCCGTAGATATTGGTAAAAATGCGATCTTTATCGTCGAGCATGGTTCACCTAACTTATCGCGGCTTCTTGCCGAAGACTTTGATGTATTCGGCTTCGCCGCCCTTGGCCAGCGCCTTGGCTTGCTTGACCCAGTCGTCACGGTCGATGCGGCCCTTGAAATTCAGATAGCCGTCGACCCATTCGCGCTCGGCCTTCTTCCAGCCCGCAACCTGCGCGTAGGTGAAAATCCCGAGTTCATGCAGGGTACCTTCGATCTTCTGACCAACGCCCGAAATCAGCTTCAGGTCATCCGGGGTGGCCGGTTTCTCGATGCCGGCCGGGCGGTTCTTGTCCTGAAGCGACAGCTTTGGAGCTTTAGCAGCAGGGCCGCCTTCGGCTTTGGTTTCCCCGGCAACCTTGTTGTTCGCCGCCGATTCCGCCTTTGCGGTCGCCGGCGTCTTCAAGGTTGGATCGGTCTCCGGCGCAGCGGTCTTCACCCTTGCGGCATTGGACGGCGGTACGCTGACGGCGGGCTCGGCGCTCACCTTTTTCACGCGTGGCGTAGCCGGTTTCTTTTCCGGTGTCAGCAGCGTCGTCGGACCGCCGACAGGTGCCGAGAAGATGCGGTCGATCTGCGGCCCCGGCTTAACGTCGGACCCCTTGCCTGCGTCGAATCGGTCGATGATATATTCCAGTTGCGGAACCGTGAGGTCTTCGTAGGTATCCTTGAAGATCATCACCATCGGCGCGTTCACGCAGGTGCCCTGACACTCCACCTCTTCCCAGGACAGCGTGCCCGCCAAATTCGGCGTCAGCGGCTCGGGGTGGATGCGCTTCTTGCATAGATTGATCAGATCCTCGGAGCCGCGCAGCATGCAGGGCGTCGTGCCGCAGACCTGGACGTGGGCGCGCGTACCGACCGGCTTCAGCTGGAACTGGGTGTAGAAGGTGGCGACTTCAAGCACACGGATATAGGGCATGCCGAGCATGTCGGCGACGCTTTCGATTGCCGCCTTGGTCACCCAGCCATCTTGCTCTTGCGCCCGCATCAACAGCGGAATGACCGCGGATTGCTCGCGGCCTTTCGGGTATTTCTTGATCGTTGCCTTGGCCCAGACAGCATTGTCCTTGCTGAAGGCAAAGCTCGCTGGCTGGACATTTTCCTCGGCTAGTCGACGAACGGACATTCTTCCCGCACCTTATCAGTTAATCGAACCGCACCGCGACTTCGTCAGGGAGACGAACTCGCAGGCATAGGCTGACTGGTCTTTCTGCAAAAATACAATATAGCGCGTGCCGTTCGGCACTGCGGCCCTGATCTCGTAGCCTTGGCTCAGGAGCTTGCCCATGCCGCTGCCCGACGAACTGCTCATGCTCGGATCGCCGGTGTCGGTCGCAGTTTCCTGCGCGAACGCCGGCGCCGCCGCAAGCAGCGATCCGCAAAGCATCAGGGTGCTCAGACGCATCAACGGTCTACCTCGCCGAACACAATATCGAGCGAGCCCAGAATGGCCGATACGTCGGCCAGCTGGTGGCCACGACAGATGTAGTCCATCGCCTGCAGATGCGCGTAACCCGGGGCGCGGATCTTGCAGCGATAGGGCTTGTTGGAGCCGTCGGAGACGAGATAGACGCCAAATTCGCCCTTCGGCGCTTCGACGGCCGCGTAAACCTCGCCCTCCGGCACATGATAGCCTTCGGTGTAGAGCTTGAAATGATGGATCAGCGCTTCCATCGAGCGCTTCATCTCGCCACGCTTCGGCGGCACGATCTTGCCGTCGAGCGACGAAATCGGCCCGATCTTGGCATCGCCGAGCAGTCGATCGACGCACTGGCGCATGATCTTGGCCGCTTCGCGCATCTCGATCATGCGGATCAGGTAGCGGTCGTAGCAGTCACCGTTCTTGCCGATCGGGATGTCGAAATCCATGTCGGCATAGCACTCGTAAGGCTGCGCCTTGCGTAGGTCCCATGCGGCACCCGAACCGCGCACCATGACGCCGGAAAAACCCCAGGCCCAGGCATCGTCGAGCGTCACCACGCCGATGTCGACGTTGCGTTGCTTGAAGATGCGGTTGCCGGTCAAAAGCTCATCAATATCGTCGACGGTCTTCAGGAACGGATCGATCCACTTGCCGATGTCTTCCACCAGTTCATGCGGCAAGTCCTGATGAACGCCGCCCGGACGGAAATAGGCCGAGTGCATGCGCGCGCCGCAGGCTCGCTCATAAAAGACCATCAGCTTTTCGCGCTCTTCGAAGCCCCAGAGCGGCGGCGTCAGCGCGCCGACGTCCATGGCCTGCGTCGTGACGTTCAGAAGGTGCGACAGGATACGGCCGATTTCCGAATAGAGAACGCGGATCAGCTGGCCGCGGATCGGCACTTCCGTTCCGGTCAATTTCTCAACCGCCAGCGCAAAGGCATGCTCCTGGTTCATCGGCGCGACATAGTCGAGCCGGTCGAAATAGGGCACGGCCTGCAGATAGGTCTTGGTTTCAATCAGCTTCTCGGTACCGCGGTGAAGCAGGCCGATATGCGGATCGACGCGCTCGACGATTTCGCCGTCGAGCTCCAGCACGAGACGCAGCACGCCGTGCGCCGCCGGATGCTGCGGGCCGAAATTGATGTTGAAATTCCGGACGTTATGTTCGTTCATGCCGCTTGCTCCGAGCCGAAGCGCCTACGCAATAGCGTCGGCGTCGGCCTTCGTTGTTCTTACTGCTTCGCCTTTTCATCACCCGGCAGAACGTAGTCCGTTCCTTCCCAGGGCGACGTGAAGTCGAAGTTTCGGAATTCCTGCTTCAGTTCCACCGGCTCGTAGACAACCCGCTTGGCTTCGTCGTCGTAGCGCACTTCGACGAAACCGGTCGTCGGGAAGTCCTTGCGCAGCGGATACCCCTCAAAACCGTAGTCGGTCAGAATGCGGCGCAGATCCGGGTGGCCGGTGAAGAGGATGCCGTACATGTCGTAGGCTTCCCGTTCGAACCAGTCGGCGCCCGGATAGACGGCGCAGGCCGACGGTACCGGCTGATCTTCGCCGGTTGCGAGTTTGACGCGGATGCGCAAGTTCTGCTTCGGCGACAGGAGATGATAGACGACATCGAAACGGTCAGGGCGCTGCGGCCAGTCGACGCCGCAGATATCGGTGAAATTGACGAAACCGCAGCGCGCGTCGTCTCGCAGGAAGGTCAAAAGCGCAATCAGGTTGTCCGCGGTCGCCATCAGCGTCAGTTCGCCGAAGCTGATGACAGCATCGGAAATCAACGCGCCGCGGGTCTCGCGGATGTAGGTCGCCAGTCCGTTCAGGGCTTCACTCATGATCAGATCCCCTGCCCTTACCGTTCGATCGTGCCTGTGCGGCGGATCTTCTTCTGCAGCAGCAGCACCCCGTAAAGGAGAGCCTCTGCCGTGGGAGGACAGCCTGGCACATAGATGTCGACCGGCACGACGCGGTCACAGCCGCGCACCACCGAATAGGAATAGTGATAGTAGCCACCGCCATTGGCGCAGGAACCCATGGAGATGACGTAACGCGGCTCGGGCATCTGGTCGTAGACCTTGCGCAGAGCCGGCGCCATCTTGTTTGTGAGCGTGCCGGCGACGATCATGACGTCGGACTGGCGCGGCGAGGCGCGCGGCGCAAAGCCGAAGCGCTCGGCGTCATAACGCGGCATCGACATCTGCATCATTTCGACGGCGCAACAGGCCAGACCGAAGGTCATCCACATCAGCGAACCGGTGCGCGCCCAATTGATCAACTCGTCGGTCGACGTAACCAGAAATCCCTTGTCGGCAAGCTCGTTGTTGATCTCGCCAAAGTATTTGTCATTGCTGCCGATCGGCTTGCCGGTCGAAGGATCGACGATCCCTCTCGCCCTTGGCGCAACGAGCGTGGTGCTGGAGGTCAGTTCCATTCCAGCGCTCCCTTCTTCCATTCATAGATAAAGCCGATGGTGAGCACACCGAGGAAGACCATCATCGACCAGAAACCGAACCAGCCCATTTCCTTGAACGAAACGGCCCAGGGAAACAGGAAGGCCACTTCAAGGTCGAAGATGATGAAGAGAATCGACACGAGATAGAATCGGATGTCGAACTTCATGCGGGCGTCATCGAACGCGTTGAAGCCGCATTCGTAGGCCGACAGCTTTTCATCGTCAGGCGCCTTATAGGCGACGGCGAACGGCGCAATCAGCAGCGCCAGGCCGATGACCAGCGAGATACCGATGAAGATGGCGATCGGAATATAGGAACCGAGAAGGTCTGTCATTGTATCCGTCCCCGCCTGCGAGGCGCGCTGGAGAAGCGCAAAAAACAAAGCCCACAGGTCGAAAAGTATGTTGCAACGCCAAAGTCGTTAGCGCAGCCAGCGCCGCTGTGCAAGCCTCCAGAACGGTTTTCATCCCCTTCGGCGGGCGGAATGAAGACCGGGCAAAAGCTAGCATCTGCGCGAGCCACGCGCAAATCTCGCAAAACCCGCAAGTAGGCAGGCGCCCAGATCGCAATGGCCTCGCGGCACAGCTCCAGAGACATATGGTCGCGCGCGCTAAAATCGATTGAAATCTCACGTTGAAATCAGGAATTTACCCTCCCGTGCAGCCTGCAAGGTACCGCAACAGGGCAGAGCGCCATCCGGGGTTCGCGTGAGTGGAAATGCCTGTGACGACGTCGTGGTCGTAGCGGGCGCTCGCGCGGCGACCGAGGAAGCGGAGACTGAGATATAGACCCGCGGTCATGGCCAGCATCGATTCAACCGGAGAAAACAGAGCCGGAATCGGCGCGGCGGGACTCGATCGCGACGGCCATCGAAGCATACGACGTCAAACCGAAATCAAACACGCGGCAGAGCCGCTTTTGCTGTTTCTCGTTTCGATTTAAAGACAAAAATGGCGCGAGTGACGGGGCTCGAACCCGCGACCTCCGGCGTGACAGGCCGGCACTCTAACCGACTGAGCTACACCCGCGCACTATGGATGGAAAACCCGGATTGGCGCAGAAGCACGTCCTTGAAATGGCGCGAGTGACGGGGCTCGAACCCGCGACCTCCGGCGTGACAGGCCGGCACTCTAACCGACTGAGCTACACCCGCGCATTTCATTTCAAGCAATCCGGATGCTTTCGCATCCGCTCGAACCGGACTGGCCGCTTCGATGAGCGGCTAACTACGGGGTTCGTGTTTTAGTGTCAAGCGCGTTTGGAGACAAAACGATGACAGCCGGCGAATTGTTTCCACAGGGACGAAAAAGCACAATGGAAAACGCACCGGAGACGGGTGAGCCGCGCCTCTCCATCGCACTGGCGTCGACCGCCGCGCCGCTTTGGCCGCATCGCAGTTCCGCCAGTTTTCCACAACGCATTCATCGCCTTGTTGCCGGGCTTATTCACGATGGCCCGCAAAAAAATCAAAAAATCTTTGCAAACGCTCTTGCGGTTTTTCGCCGATACGCATAGATCACGGCCACCGACGCGGCGGACGCTGATCCTGCTTCGCGAAGGGCGATTAGCTCAGTTGGTAGAGCGCCTCGTTTACACCGAGGATGTCGGGAGTTCGAGTCTCTCATCGCCCACCATTTATCCCTTAAGCAAATGCATGACTACCATTGCGACATCACGCGTGGCTGTAAAAGGCTTTCTTGTGAACACCGCTCATCGCTCTTGCCAACGGATGGCGATACCACCATGTGTTGGCGGATGAAAATATGGGAACGATCGGGCTTCGTCCCCGGTTCGTCATGGTTGACCGGTTCACAAATAGGGGATGCGATGAGGAATGCGATTTTGATTGCAGCGCTTGCCGCCGGGCTTGCCGCCTGCGCTGCCATGCCGGAACTTGCGCCTATACCCGGCAGCATCACCTATAAAGGCCAGCCGGCAACAAAACTGAGCAAGGCGCCCGTCGGCAGCGTGGTGCGCCACCGACTGAACGACGAATACGGTCATCCCGCCGAAGAGACCTATGTCATCCAGCCGGACCGGTCGTTGCGGCTCGTGCGCAGAGAGACCGTATTCGACGGGAACGGCAACACGTCATTTTGAGCGACGCAGCAGACCTGCCGCCAGGAAACAGGGTTTCCGGCGGGAGCCTGTGACGTGGCCTGCAATGCGGACTTGCCGCGCCTGATTCAAACAGACGCGTGAAGCTCGTCAGACAATTTCCTTCTTGCGCACCGGCGTCTTGCGCTTCGGTTCTTCCGGTGCCTCGGGCAAATACGGCTTTTCCCCCTTCGGCGTCGGCGCAAGCAGGTTCTTCAGCGCCGATAGCCGATCCTTCAGCAACGGCCGGAACCGCGTCGCACGATAGGGCATGTCGTCCGCGCCGTAGCCTTCAGGGCCATCATCGGGGCCGCGGTGGATTTCCGCCAGCTTGACGCCGATGAACTCGCCATCGATATAGTGCTTGTAGGGCCCAACCCAGCGGATCGTATAGATCTGGCCCTTGCGGATACCCTGGTCGATCGAGACATGTTTGAACGTGTCGTTGATGCAGACGACCTTCTGTCCGACATGAAAATTGTACATCGCGAAATCCTTCTGCCCGGCTTCCATGTACGCGATTGCAGCCGGCAAGTTCCTTGCTATCAAATAACGCTGGCCGTGCTCGCATTGCAACGAACAAGTGCCGATGGCGCGCATACGACCAACCTCAAGCGAAAACACCTGCGCCTCGGTCACCCCAACCAGCCGCGATGACGCAGCCTTATCCGCCACGATACTGGCTGTCCGTCACATGCTCCATCCAGTCCACCGCTTTTCCGTCAAGCGCCTCCTGGATGGCGATATGGGTCATGGCCGTGGTAGCGGCCGCGCCGTGCCAGTGTTTTTCACCCGGCGGAAACCAGACGACGTCCCCTGTCCTGATCTCGCGGATAGGCTCGCCCCAGACCTGCGCCAGCCCGCTGCCGGCGGTGACGATCAAAGTCTGCCCGAGCGGGTGCGTGTGCCAGGCCGTGCGTGCGCCCGGTTCGAAGGTGACGGATGCGCTGCGCATACGGGCCGGTTCCGGCGCGTCCATGATCGGATCCAGCCGGACGCTGCCGGTAAAATAGTCTGGCGACGGCTTGACCGATGGCCGGGATCCGCAGGGTTTGATCTCCATGGCGATGACTCCTTGGTTTGACACATCTGTCATGCCGTTCGCCGCTTCAGGAATGGAAGCGGCGTTACGATGGATCATACCTTGCATATCACTGCCGCCGAATCGAGCCGTCACGGAGCGGCAAAACGACAAGCGACAGTCAAAGTGAATGGATCGTCACGTCCGGGCAGGCGGCACGGGCAATATCGCACAGGTGCTGATGGTGGGTGAGGTAGATCACCTGTCCGACCCGCGCCATGTCTGCCATCAGCGCGAAGGCATGTTGCGCGCGGCCGTCATCGAAGGTTTCCATGATGTCGTCAGCGATGAAGGGCAAAGATTCGCGCGTTGCCGCGACCTCGTGATAGCCGGCGATGCGCAACGCCAGATACAGCTGGAAACGAGTGCCCTTGGAAAGGTCGTCCGCCAGTTTCGAGCCGCCGCTGGCCGCGTTCGCGATCAGGAATTCCTTGCCGTTTTCCGCCTGGGTCGAAAGCCCGACATAATCGCCGCCGCTGATCGCGCTGAAGGCTGCCGAAGCCCGCTGCATCATCGCACTGCGATGCCGTTCGCGGTAGAGCCTGAGCGCTGTTTCGCCCGCAAGGATGCCGGTTTTAAGCCGCAGATAGGCGATCGCCCGCTCCTCGACTTCCGCCAGCAGGGTGCGGCGGCGTTCCTCGATATGGGCAGCCGCATCGCCGCCGCCAATTGCCGCCAGCGCCTTCTCCGCGTCACGCCGCTCAGCATGCAGTTCGCTGGCGTCTCGATCGCATTGCTCCCACCGCGACTGCAGTTCCGCCGCTTCCAGCCGCAGGCCCGCCTCGTCGACCGCGCTCAAAATCATCTCCGCTTCTTCGACACGCCCGACAGCCAGGCGCGCCGCCAAATCGGATTCGGCTTCGGCAATCCGCTCCCGCAGACGACCACGCGCCTTGGCTGTCTCCAGACATTCGGCGACTTCCGCGAGCGTGACGCAACCATAGAGATCGAGCATGCTTTGCTTCTGAGCGTCGTGTCGCCGCCGCGATTCGATCAAATCACGATGTTCTGACACACGCAGCTCAGTCTCATCCGAAATCCGCCGAAGCAACGCCTCCTTTTGTTCGGCATCGGCAAATCGCTGACCGATCACCCGAAAAGCAAGCAATGGCTCATCGGGCGCCGGCAATACGAGCCTTTCGGCGAGACAGGCGACGGCGGTCGCGAAGGCCACCTGATCCTTGCGCATGCCGTCGATGCGATGGTCCAGGTCGGACCTGCGCTGGATGAGCTTGTCCAGCTCTTGAAGGACGGCAAGGACGGCCACCGTTTCCTGGACAGCCAAGGCCCTTCCGTCCCTGGCAAGCCAGGTCGCACCGATTGTCTCATCCCACCGCGCGATCCAGCCTGCCATTTCGGTATCCGCCGAGGACCAGGCCGCATCGCGCGCGCGCAAAGCCGCCTGCGTCCGCTCCACCGTCTCCGCGGCGGCGGCATGGGCGCGATGTGCCGACTGCAGCGCCGTTATCGTGCGCTCGGCCAAGGCAAGTGCATCGTCCAGGCGCTCGGGGATGCCTTTTGTCACCTCGCGTTCCGCGAACGCCCTCGCCAGCCGTTCGAGCGCCCGTTCCTCGTCTTCTCTTGCGAGACGCAAATCCTGACGTACTGCGCGAAGCTGATTGCGCACGTCCAATACCACCGTCCGGCGGCTAAGCCAGGCAACCAGCTGATTGAGCTTTGTCTCTTCGGGAAGGCCACAGCCGCGAGCAGCCGCTGAAATCTCCTCCCTCAGCTCAGCGACCTCAGCGAGCACGGCCTGGTGCTGCTCATGAAACGCAGAAAGCTTTGCATTGCGCTCAGCGATGGAGAGGGAAAGCCCCCTCGCCGCAGCGAGATCTTCGGCCCGCGCCAGTCGCATCGCCGTCGCCTCATCGTCCTTGCGCAGGGCGGCTTCGAATGCGCGTGCAGTCTCGCAAACCAGGTTGGTCACATGGATCTTCCAGGCGTCATCCCGTTCCTGCCGCAACGTCCTGGCCATATCGTCGGCGGCAAAACCTCCGCTTCGCGTCAATTCCGCCAGCCGGGCTTCCTCCGCCGCAACCAGTGCCAACTCGTCGGCTATCCGGTCATCGAGCCGCTTCAGCTGTTCCGTCAACGCCGTTCGCCGCGCCGTCCACTCGGCGAGATCGGTGTCTTCGGGGATGGCAAGAGCCGCCAAACCGTCCGCGTCCAGCTGAGACGGGGCCAATGCCGCGAGCTTTTCGGCAAGCTGGCCGTCGATTAAGGCAAGCTGCCGGTTCGCCGCCTGCTGCCGCAGCAGGCAATCGTTCTGCCGCAGGCTTTTAAGGACATCGGCGAGATGCACCGGATCACCCGAGCCGGCGGCGCTACCCGATTCCGACAGGGCCGCATGTGCCTTCAGCGCCTCGCTGTTCGCCTCCACGGCAAGCTGCCGCTCCCGCACGGCGCTGACCAGTCGCTCGTTCAAGGCGGAATAGTTCTGCGCCAGGCCCTGAATACGGCCGGTGACGGCCACAGGCAGAATGAGGGTCGCTGGGTTCGCCACATCGGCACGGTCCAGGCGTACAAGACATACGGCAATGTCTGCACCGATCTTGCCGCTCTCGTCGAGGCGATTGGACATGTCGCTCGCAGCCGATATATGGCGCGCTTCCAGCCCGGAGCGCTCCAAGTCAAGGATATCGGCTGCAAGAGCAAGCACGGCTCCGTCCCGCTCGATGGCGGCAATCTCGGCGCTCCTGCGCTGGATATCCGCTTCCAGCTGTTCAAGGCGGGTCTCGATCTCGGTTTCCTGACGCTGCAGCTGCGGCAGCATGGTGTGCCAGATAGCCGGCGGTTCTGGCATGTCGCCGAAAGCGCCAAGCTCGGCGCGCAGGCCGCGCAGTCGAGCCAGAAGGGGAAGTCCCTCGATGCGGTCGCGGGCGTGGTCAAGGGAAACGCGCAGCTCTGCCCGTGCTTTCACCGCGGCCTCATGTCGTTCAGCAGCCGCGTCCCGCGCCTTGCGCAGCGCCGCAAACTCGCGCGCATTCACGTCGATTTTGCTCTTTTCGTCCTTCAGCGCATCGAGTTCCGCCTTCAACTCACCCAGTCGATGTTTTTGCCCTCGCGGCTTGTAAAAGGCATCGACCTGCGCTTTCAGGCCGGACAGGACGGCGCTGCTGTCCGGCAGGCCGGAACTGGCGGAAAACAAGAGAGTTCCAAGTTCCCCCTCACTTTTCAGGATGCTTTCGCCGCCCTTTTCGATGCTGTCGTCATCGAGCGAAAACATCATCTTGTAGGTCACCCGGTCGATCGAGCCGAGCGCTGCGGAAAACAGATTGTCCGGCACCGGCTGGTCATCCGGTCCGAGAAGCGTATTTTGCCGGCGCTTGATCCGCGCGACAGCCCGAGCGCTGCCGCCGACTGCGATCACGCCGCCAATCCGCATTGTCTCGTAGGGGTGCAAAAAACCGTAGGTGCTGCGGTTGTCGATGCCGAACAGCAGATCGAGAAAGGCGGAAAACAGCGTAGATTTCCCCGCCTCGTTCGGACCGTAGACGAGATGAAAATCCGGACTCTGATGGCGGGCATCACCAAAGTCGAGGCTGCGTCCGGTAAACTTGCCGTAGCGAACAAGGTCGAGACGATTGAGACGCATCAGCGGGCCGCCTCGCGTTCGCTGCCATGCAGATGGGCAAGCACATCATCGCTGCCGGCAGCCGCGATCGTTTCAACCAGCCGTGCGGCAGCGGCCTCATCGTTTGCCAAGGTCTCGCGCAGTTCACGCGGCAGCTGCAGCAATAGCTCGTCCAGCATCGCACCGGCTTCCTGGCGAAAGGCGTGCGACGGCAGCACGTCGGAACGGATCAGCGCTGCAAGTTCCTCGACAGGATCGGGCCCGGATGCCGTCCCTGCGCCTTCCGGCCCCCGGCAATCGATATCGATCTTCTCGATCCAGCAACCGCTCAGGCCCGCGGCGACATTGGACAGTTCGGCAAACAGGAAATCCGGATCGCGCCGGAGCTTCCAGGCAAGCGGCGTGGAACCGGTCAGGGAAATCCGCAGTATGAGATGATCGGCAATCGTTCGGTTTCTGAGCGATGACAGCGTTTCTGTCACCCTGTCCAGCATCTGGCGCCACTCCTGCGCACCGGCGAGATCAATCGCGACACGCTCGAACATCGCTTGCCCGATCGCGCATTCCTCGTGCATCAAGTATCCGTCGTCGCCGACGGTCACCAGCGTCACCGATTTCGGCCCGGCTTCGTTGATATCCCGTCCCTGCGGCATGCCCGGCATGACGATCAGCGGCTTTTCGGAGTGTATCTGCCTGCAATGCACGTGGCCCAGCGCCCAATAGTCGAAGCCGTGCCGCGTCAGTTCGGCGACGCTGCAGGGCGCGTAGGGATCATGCCCAGGCGTGCCGGCGAGGCTCGTGTGCAGCATGCCGATATTGACCGCATCCGCGATGGGCACCTGGAACCACGGCAGCAGGCTCTCGGGCGCATGCGGATTGGCAAAGCTGACACCGTGAATATAAACCTCGCGCCCATCCGCGAGCGTCTGGGCCTGAACAGTCTTGGCTTGGCCGGAAAACACATGGACGTTGGCCGGCAAGGTCAACTCGCGCGTCACCGTCGACTGGGAATCGTGATTGCCGCGGATCAGGAAGACGCGGATCCCAGCGGCCTCCAGCCGGCGCAGTTCGCCCGCCAGATAAAGCGCCGTGTTCATCGATGTCTGCGAGCCGTCGTAGAGGTCACCCGCAATCAGCAGGGCATCGACGTTTTCCGCCAGGCACAGGTCGACGATCCCTGCGAGCGCCGTCCGCGTCGCTCCCCGAACCAGTTCGGCAAGCTCCGGATTTTTCAGCGCCAGACTGCGCAAGGGGGAATCGAGATGAATGTCGGCGGTATGAACGAAGCGGAAAGGCATGACCGACCATGGCCTGCGGTCCGTGGTTGCGTCAATGCCGCGAACCGCTGCCCCGGCGACTATTCAGGCCTTTCACTGCTGCATGAGGAAGAACTGAAAAATAAACTTGACTATGCCGCTGGAAGTGCGGCCATTTGACATGGCACCTCATAATATCCATATAAAACCCATGAAATCCACGTTCGAAGTCTCCGACAAGCTCTTTGAGCTTTATCATCGCGTTCACCGGCTCATCAACGAATCGATGACCGAAGAAGGCGTGTCGCTGGCACGCAGCAAGTTTCTGTTTTTTTTGAGCAAGCTCGGCCCCTGCCGGTCGACTGACATAGCCTGCGCGCTCAACTTCGCGCCGCGCACCGTAACCGAAGCAATCGACGGGCTTGAACGCGACAAGCTGGTGGTGCGCGCACCCGATCCGGAAGATCGGCGGGCAAAGATCGTCTCGATCACCGACGTCGGCCGCATCGTGCTGGAGGCCGCCGAACATCCGCGAAAACAGCTGATCGAGGAAATCTTCTCGGCGCTCGATGACGAGCAGCTTGACCAGATGCACGACATCGTCAGTCGCCTCGTCGCCAAGGCCGACGAAATCCGCAAGCGCAAGGAAGACGGCGGGGACGAGATCGCCGCAGAATAGCCGGACCTCGCAGGTCGAATTGTAGTTGCAATAGACAAGGCCGGGACCATGATGTCCCGGCTTTTTCCGTTACCGGTACGGACGTAACAGAACAGCGTTCTGTGCGAATCGAAAAGAGGCCCGGGAAAACCCGGGCCCCAAATCAACCTGCTATCGAACCGCCGGCGTTGCCGCCACGGTGCTGCAGATGAAACATGAAACTTAGTTTACGGCGTCCTTCAGACCCTTGCCGGCAGAGAACTTCGGCACGTTTCGTGCCGGGATGTCTACTTCTGCGCCGGTGGACGGGTTGCGACCCTTGGATGCTTCGCGGCGGCTGACCGAGAAATTGCCGAAGCCGACGAGACGAACGTCACCGCCGTTCTTCAGTTCCACCTGGATAGCGTCGAAGATTGCATCAACTGCAGAAGATGCGTCCGTCTTCGAAAGTCCGGCCTTCTCGGCAACTGCTGACACGAGCTCATTCTTGTTCATGTTTCCACCCCTTTCAATACTGGTTCGAAACGACTCAAATTTTAAGCCGGGGGCAGCATACGCAAGACCCTCGCCTTGGCAAACCCAATCGCTCCGAATCCCATGGAATGCAAGGCTTTGCGGGAGGTTTTACATAAAAAAGACCGGCAAAAATGCCGGTCTTCCACTGTTTATGTGCCAAATCGATCCCCGTATGGTTGCGGGCATCATTTGACGTTCACGTCAAGTGCCTAGTGGGCAATCGACACTGCGGTGTCATCGGCTGGATCAGCAGCCGCGATCGGAACCACCTGCTTGGACGGATCCCACTCGATCGCCACCGGAACCCGCAACAGCGCGTGGCTCAGAACCTCGCCGATATGCGAAACCGGGATGATCTCCATGTTGTTCTTCACGTTGTCCGGAATGTCCGCCAGATCCTTGGCGTTTTCTTCCGGGATCAGCACCTTCTTGATGCCGCCGCGAAGTGCCGCAAGCAGCTTTTCCTTCAAACCGCCGATCGGCAGCACGCGGCCGCGCAGCGTAATTTCGCCGGTCATTGCCACGTCCTTGTTGACCGGGATGCCGGTCATGATCGAGACGATTGCCGTTGCCATGGCGACACCTGCGGACGGACCGTCCTTCGGCGTCGCACCTTCCGGCACGTGCACGTGGATATCGCTCCGATCGAACAATGGCGGCTCGATACCGAAATCGATGGCCCGCGAACGGACATAGGAGGCCGCCGCCGAGATCGATTCCTTCATCACGTCCCTGAGGTTACCGGTCACCGTCATGCGGCCCTTGCCAGGCATCATGACGCCTTCGATCGTCAGCAGTTCGCCGCCGACCTCGGTCCAGGCGAGACCCGTGACGACACCCACCTGGTCGGCGCGCTCGGCTTCGCCGTGGCGAAAGCGTGGAACGCCCAGATAGTCGTTGATGTTCTCTGCGGTAACCACAACCTTTTCGGTACGGCCTTTCAGGATTTCGGTCACGGCCTTGCGGGCGACCTTCATCAGTTCGCGCTCAAGGTTACGCACGCCGGCTTCGCGGGTGTAGGTCTGGATCACTGCCGAGATAGCACCGTCGGTTATCGAGAACTCCTTCGGCTGAAGCGCGTGATCGGCAATCGCCTTCGGCAAGAGGTGCCGCTTGGCGATCTCCAGCTTTTCCTCTTCCGTGTAACCGGCGATGCGGATCACTTCCATGCGGTCCATCAGCGGCGGCGGAATGTTCAGCGTGTTGGCCGTTGTGATGAACATCACGTTCGACAGGTCATATTCCACTTCGAGATAGTGGTCCATGAAGGTAAAGTTCTGTTCCGGATCCAGCACCTCGAGCAGGGCCGAGGACGGGTCGCCGCGGAAATCCTGGCCCATCTTGTCGATCTCGTCGAGCAGGAAGAGCGGATTGGACTTCTTCGCCTTCTTCATCGACTGGATGACCTTGCCGGGCATCGAGCCGATATAGGTGCGGCGGTGGCCGCGGATCTCGGCTTCGTCACGAACGCCGCCGAGTGCCATGCGGATATATTCACGGCCGGTCGCCTTGGCGATCGACTTGGCAAGCGAGGTCTTGCCGACGCCCGGAGGGCCGACGAGGCACAGGATCGGTCCTTTGATCTTCTGCGACCGCGCCTGCACGGCAAGATATTCGATGATCCGTTCCTTGACCTTGTCGAGACCGAAATGATCGTGTTCGAGCACCTGTTCGGCATGGTTGAGGTCGGTCTTGACCTTCGACTTCTTGCCCCACGGAATGCCGAGCAGCCAATCCAGATAATTGCGCACGACGGTGGCTTCCGCTGACATCGGGCTCATCTGGCGCAGCTTCTTGACTTCCGCGTCTGCCTTTTCACGGGCTTCCTTGGAAAGCTTGGTCTTGGTGATGCGGTCTTCCAACTCGGCCATCTCGTCGCGGCCTTCGTCGCCGTCACCGAGTTCCTTCTGGATCGCCTTCATCTGCTCGTTGAGGTAATATTCGCGTTGCGTCTTCTCCATCTGGCGCTTGACGCGCGAACGGATGCGCTTCTCGACTTGGAGAACGGAGATCTCGCCTTCCATGAAGCCAAGGGCCTTCTCGAGGCGCAGCTTGACGCTCGTCGTCTCGAGCATTTCCTGCTTTTCGACGATCTTGATGGAAAGATGCGAAGCAACCGTGTCGGCGAGCTTCGAATAGTCTTCGATCTGGCTGGCTGCGCCGACGACTTCCGGAGAAATCTTCTTGTTGAGCTTCACATAGCTCTCGAATTCGGAGACCACGGAGCGGCTGAGCGCCTCGATCTCGACCGGATCCTCTTCAGGCTCCGGCAGCGCATGCGCCATTGCTTCGTAGAACTCTTCGCGATGGGTATAGCCGTCGATCTCGGCGCGCGAACGCCCTTCGACCAGAACCTTGACGGTGCCGTCAGGCAGCTTCAGGAGCTGCAGCACGTTGGCGATCGTGCCGATCTGATAGATCGCAGAGGCTTCCGGATCGTCGTCGCTCGCATTGATCTGGGTGGCAAGCATGATCTGCTTGTCGGTGCCCATGACCTCTTCCAGCGCGCGGATCGATTTTTCACGGCCGACAAACAGAGGCACGATCATGTGCGGGAACACCACGATGTCGCGCAGCGGCAGCACCGGATAGGTCGCGCTCTCGATTGCCGGAGACGTTTTGTTCGTCATGTCATTTCCTTTCCGTCCCGTTTCCGGGCCCGTTACCCGAAGCGTTCAAGGGCGCTCCCGGTTCTCATTCTTTCCACTGTCACGTGGAGTGTGTGACGTCTGTTTTCAACCCCTTGCCGAAGACCGGCGTGGGAGGCGCCGTAGCTGGGCATTAAATGGCATCAGACTGTCGCGGACCTTGCCGCGGGATTGAAGCGCACACGACCTGCATCAGGTAAGCCGATGCGGAATCATAACATAATTGCGTTGTTGGCCACGTTTAGCAATCGCCGATTCTACCCATTGCTCGTCCGTTGGCGATATCTGCCACGTTTCCTGTGCATCCGAGCCCTGCAATGCACGCAAGGCTCGCGGGACTGCTTCGGCTTTGCACCATGGCGGGAGTCTTCGTCCCCGATGTATTACATATGCCCCACAAAAAAGGCCCGCACGTGGCGGGCCTCTTCAACTTACGTCGGATGCGGATCAGGCCGAAACGTTGGCCTTCTCTTCCGAGCGCTCCGAATAGATGTAGAGCGGACGGGCAGAACCCTTGACCACCTCGTCGGAGATGACCACTTCACGCACGCCTTCCAGCGTCGGCAGCTCGAACATGGTGTCGAGCAGGATCTTTTCCATGATCGAGCGCAGGCCGCGGGCGCCGGTCTTGCGCACGATCGCCTTGCGGGCAATCTCGCGCAGCGCATCCTCGTGGAAGGTCAGTTCGACGTCTTCCATCTCGAACAGGCGCTGGTACTGCTTGATCAGTGCGTTCTTCGGCTCGGACAGGATCTGGATCAGGGCCGGTTCGTCGAGGTCCTCGAGCGTTGCAAGCACGGGCAGGCGGCCAATGAATTCCGGGATCAGGCCGAACTTTACCAGGTCTTCGGGCTCGAGCTCGCGCAGGACTTCGCCAACGCGGCGATCTTCCGGTGCGCGCACCGCGGCACCGAAGCCGATCGAGGTCTTTTCGCCGCGCGCCGAGATGATCTTGTCCAGGCCGGCAAAAGCGCCGCCGCAGATGAACAGGATGTTGGTCGTATCCACCTGCAGGAACTCCTGCTGCGGATGCTTGCGGCCACCCTGGGGCGGAACCGAAGCGACCGTGCCTTCCATGATCTTCAGAAGTGCCTGCTGCACGCCCTCGCCCGACACGTCGCGGGTGATCGACGGGTTATCGGACTTGCGCGAGATCTTATCGACTTCGTCGATGTAGACGATGCCGCGCTGCGCCCGCTCGACATTGTAGTCGGCCGACTGCAGCAGCTTCAGGATGATATTTTCGACGTCCTCGCCGACATAGCCGGCTTCGGTCAGCGTCGTCGCGTCAGCCATCGTGAACGGCACGTCGATGATGCGCGCCAGCGTCTGGGCCAGATAGGTCTTGCCGCAACCGGTCGGGCCGACGAGCATGATGTTGGATTTCGCCAACTCGACGTCGGTGCCCTTGGCGGCATGTGCCAGGCGCTTGTAGTGGTTGTGGACGGCGACCGACAGGATGCGCTTGGCCTGCTGCTGACCGATCACATATTCGTCGAGCACCTTGATGATCTCCTGCGGCGTCGGAACGCCGTCACGGGATTTGACCATCGAGGTCTTGTTCTCTTCGCGGATGATGTCCATGCAGAGCTCGACGCACTCATCACAGATGAACACGGTCGGTCCGGCAATCAGCTTGCGGACCTCATGCTGGCTCTTGCCGCAGAAGGAACAATAAAGGGTATTCTTCGAGTCACCGCCGTTGCTACCGCTGACTTTGCTCATATCACTTTCCTTCCAGCACGCCGGACACCTCCTGAAAGGTGAAACGGACTACTCAACCCGTTCCGCAATTCTTTCCGCCTTCATGCGCGAAAATGCGGCACTTTCGGGAGTACGAACCGGCTTCAAACAACCACGTTTGATGTCCGGCAGCAACGAATCTCCCACCGAATACCGAATGCTAGGACCTCAAACTTCAACATAGCATTAACGGTCAATATTAACGGCTTTGGCCTGCGGATAAAGCCCTATCAGGGATACAAATGTGTCACAAATGCATCTATCCGCACACAAAAGCTTGAAATCAAGCCTGCTCGGCCATTTCCATGGCCTCACGCGAGGTGATGACCTTGTCGACGACACCCCAGCTAAGTGCTTCATCCGCACTCATAAAATGGTCACGGTCAAGCGTCTGTTCAACCTCTTCATAGGTCCGGCCGGTGTGCTTGACATAGACTTCGTTCAGGCGGCGCTTCATTTTCAGGATATCGCGGGCATGCCGTTCGATGTCGGAGGCCTGGCCCTGGAAGCCGCCGGAAGGCTGATGAACCATGATGCGGGCGTTCGGCGTCGCAAAGCGCATGTCCTTGTGACCGGCAGCCAGGAGCAGCGAGCCCATCGAGGCGGCCTGGCCGATGCAAAGCGTCGAGACGGCAGGCTTGATGAACTGCATCGTATCGTAGATCGCCATACCTGCTGTCACCACACCACCGGGAGAATTGATGTAGAGGGCGATTTCCTTCTTCGGGTTCTCGGCCTCGAGGAACAGCAGCTGGGCGCAGATCAGCGTTGCCATCTGGTCTTCCACGGCACCCGTCAAAAAGATGATGCGCTCTTTCAGAAGGCGCGAGAAAATGTCGTAGGAACGTTCGCCGCGATTGGTCTGTTCAACGACCATCGGCACCAGAGCCATGGCGGTATCAACGGGATTTCTCATGTCAAACCTTTGTCTAGCTGGCGCGCAAACTCTCCTGCGCACCGGGAATCATCGGGAATATCTCGCTTCATACATAGAGTGTCCAAGTACCCCACTTCAAGTCGCGAACGCTGCATAACGTTAATACCGCCGCAGCCCAACATTTCCGTCACGCCACATTCATGCACGATCCTTTAGCGATTCCTAAGGAGCGCGATACGGGCCCGGTCGCTTTTTGAACGTTTTCACACAGGCATTCGGGCTTTCAGGGTAAAAAATGGGTAAATTGAGGTCAAAGCTGGGATTCGATCGGCAGGATGCTGATGATCCCTGCGGTCAGGCGGCGCAGGAGCCCGGCCTCCGGCTCGCGGCGAAGCACACGCGGCGTGTTGTTCTCGGTGTCGTGCCAGCGCAGACGGCCTTCCTCGAGGGTCAGCCGGAAGCTGTTGGCCGGGCGCGTCTCCTCCTCGAAGACCGCCTCGACTTCATCAACAAGCCCCCGATGGGTGAAGAGCACGCCCATTTCCGTATTCAACGACGCCGAGCGCGGATCGAAGTTCAGCGAGCCGACGAAGGCCGTCCTGCCGTCGACCGTGAAAGCCTTGGTATGAAGGCTGGCGCCCCGCGACCCGAACAGCGACATGCGCCTGGGG
Source organism: Pararhizobium sp. LjRoot235 (assembly GCF_964254145.1). Lineage (NCBI taxonomy): Bacteria > Pseudomonadati > Pseudomonadota > Alphaproteobacteria > Hyphomicrobiales > Rhizobiaceae > Pararhizobium > Pararhizobium sp. LjRoot235. The sequence goes on from NZ_CAXUSP020000001.1 coordinate 2,912,927, forward strand.
TCGCGGAATTCGTGGACCGCCTTCAATTCGAACAGCGTCGCACCGCTCTTCAGCAGCGCCTTGCGATAATTGACGTAGGCGCCGTGAACCGCCGCGACATCGGTTGCGGCAAGCGAGTTCGTCAGGACCGACACCTTGACCCGTCGCGCGACGAGCCTCGCAATTTCGGCGATGCCCTGGCTGCCGGGAATGAAATAGGGAGAAATGATCCGCACTTCCTGCCGTGCACACGTGAGAACCGGCATCAGTTCGCGCATGATCCAGTTGTTATGCTTCTGTAGAAATGCCTTCTCAGGCGGATCGGAGACGAGCCTGGCGTCACCTGTCCAGTGAAGGGGCTCTGCTGTCGGCATCCAGCCGCCGTGCTTCATTGCCGCATCAATATGCGTCAGATAGTGCTGACCGCCTGATGTCGCCGCGATCCTTTCGAGCTTCGCCCTGAACGCCGGCAGATAGTGCTTGCGCAGCGTCCGCAATGATCCAATCGGCAGCACGACAGGGCTGTTCCAGTAGCAGTCGAAGACCGTAGCTGCTTCCATAGCCACAGGGCCGAGCATCCAGACATCGAGATCGCGGAAATTCGCCTGCTCGCCCGCGTCGAAATAGGCGTCGCCAATGTTGCGGCCGCCGGCGATCACCAGATGGCCATCGGCGATCCACTGCTTGTTGTGCATACGCCGGGAGGTGCGCAGAGGCCGCAGCATCATCTCCAAACCGCGCCTGAAGCGATCGGTCCGTGCCCGGCTTGGATTGAACAGACGTACCTCGATGTTCGGATGGGCATCGAGCGACAGGCACATGCGATCGTGCAGGCCGGCGTTGATGTCGTCGAGCAGCAGGCGCACGCGAACGCCGCGGTCGGCAGCGGCGAGCACCTCGCGGGTCAGCATCCACCCGGTCAGGTCATTCTTCCAGTAATAATACTGCAGATCGAGACTGCGCCCCGCTTTGCGGGCTGACAGGGCGCGAAGGGCAAAGGCCGACATATTGTCGGAGATCAGCGAGACGCCATTTTGTCCCCCGTTTTCGTCAAGCAGCGGCGCCGCCAGCCGATCGAGCTCGGTTTGATCCCTTTGCGGGTTCAGCGCGCTCGACGCCGGCCCATGCAGCCGCCGCCCGAAACGGCCATAGGCATAGACCAGGATCAACGCCAACAGGCCGGATGCAAAAACAGAGAGAGCAACGATAGCGGCACGCATGAGACGACAACCTGTGCGTCAGGATTGAGCCGCGGAAACCGCTTCGGCCATAGTCGTACCGGTGCCGGCAAGCGCGGCCTTCAGATCAATATAGGCCTTGATCGGCAGATGATCAGATGCCACCCGCGAAAGCGGCGTATTGTGCACCTCGACGGCTGTGACCAGATTATGTGGGCTGCCCAACACCCGATCGAGCGCCAAGAGGGGAAAACGCGAGGGAAAACTCGGCACCGCAGTCGCAGCGTGATCGAAAACAGGACTGAGGAAGCGCAACGCCGAGCGAGGCCCCAGCCGCCATTCGTTGAGATCGCCTATCAAAAGCGTCGGTCGCTCCTCCGCCTCGCTGATGGCGGCCAGGATCGCCTCCGCCTGCCGGGCACGGGAATGCCTGAGCAGGCCGAAATGGGCGGCGATGATCCTGAGCGGCCCGTGCTTGAGATCGAGATCGACGACGAGCGCGCCGCGCGGCTCGACGCCGGGCAGGTCCAGTTGATGAACCTTGGCGACGGCGCCCTCGCGCAACAACAGCACATTGCCATGCCAGCCATGCCCCTTGGACGAAAAGGCGGCGATCGGCACCGAAATAAGGTGACACTCCCGATGCAGCCGTTCCAGATCAAGAAGCCCTGCCCGCTCCCCGAAACGCTGATCGACCTCTTGCAGCGCTATGATGTCGGCGCCGATTTCGCCGATGACTTCCGTGGTCCGCCCCGGATCAAAACGGCTGTCTGTGCCGACGCATTTATGGATGTTGTAGGAGGCGATCACGGTGTCGCCGCGCTCCCCTGCGGGATCCCGGCCGGCAAGCGCGACGCGCTTTCCACGGATCGCGGCCAAGATGCCGGCTGACAGGCTGTTGTGCGACGAAGCCATAGTCTCTCTCTGGTCCTGCCGTTCATCGTGCAAAAATAGACATGCCGCGCTGCAAGGCAAGGCGGTATCCGGCAAATGCGAACTTTTGAACGTCTACGCCCCAACTTCGAGTGGCGATATCTAGGCATCGTCCCGACAATTTTCTTGCCGAGGACGCTGCTTGAACCATAGATCAGGTCAACACCTGTTCCATCCAGCGAGAATTCCTCCATGTCTGCGCCCTCAGCACTTTCCATCAACCCAGCGAGCCGGCATGTCAGCATCGACGTGCGCAATCCGGCCTTCTATCAGGAGCCGCTGTCGGCCTACGCCGCCTTGCATGCGCAATGTCCCGCCTTCGTCTGGGAAGAGCAGCAGCAATGGTATTTTGCAGGCTACGATCAGGTGAACGGCCTTTTGCGAGATCGCCGCTTCGGCCGCCAGATCCTGCATGTGGCCACGCGCGAGGAACTCGGGCTGACGGAGCCGAAGCCCCATCTTGAGGATTTCGACCGGCTGGAACGCTACTCGCTGCTCGAACTGGAGCCGCCGGCCCACACGCGGCTTCGGACCCTCGTCAACCGCGCCTTCGTCTCGCGCCAGATCGAACAGCTGCGTCCGGAAATCGCCACACTCGCACACTCGATCATCGACGGCTTCGAAAAGGACGGCGAAGTCGAGTTGCTGAAGACCTATGCCGAGATCATTCCGGTAACGGTGATCGCACGCATGCTCGGCATGCCGGTGGACATGGCGCCGAAGCTGCTCGACTGGTCGCACCGCATGGTGCGCATGTACATGTTCAATCCGACGCTCGAAACCGAGCTTGACGCCAATGAAGCATCGGCCGAGTTCAGCGTCTATCTGAAGAGCATCATCGACTGGAAACGTGACAATCCGGCCGATGATCTCCTCACGCATATGATCACCACCGAGAAGGACGGCGAGCGGCTGTCCGACGACGAACTCATCTCGACGGCGGCTCTTCTGCTCAATGCCGGCCACGAGGCGACCGTGCACCAACTCGGCAACGCCGTGCGCGTTCTGCTCGAGAAAGGCACGCCCGCGGAACAGGCTTTTGCTGACGATACTGCCACCGAGCGCACGATCGAGGAGTGCATGCGCTATGCCGCACCGCTGCACGTCTTCCAGCGCTACGCCCTCTTTGATATCGAGCTTGAGGACGGCATCAGCCTCAGGAAGGGCGACAAGATCGGCCTGCTGCTTGCCGCCGCCAATGTCGATCCGACAAAATTCTCCGATCCCCTGACCTTCCGCCCCGACCGCAACGAGGGGCCGCACCTCTCCTTCGGCGCGGGCCTGCATTTCTGCATCGGCGCGCCGCTCGCAAGGCTGGAACTGAAGCTGTCGCTGCCGATCCTGTTTGAGCGGCTTCCTGGGCTGCGGTTGAAAACCGTGCCGCAGGTCAAGGACAGTTACCATTTCCACGGGCTGGAGCGGCTGGAGCTGGCGTGGTGAGACAGGCCCACCATGCCCGTCAGCCGCGCGGGGTAAGAACATAGGCAGGCACCGGATGCTCGATGCCCTTGAGCACAAGTAGCCGCGTGGCAGCAAGGACGACAAGATCCTGCGCCTGCGCCGCAGCTTCATCGGAGACCAGAATCTCGCCCCCGGCCGCCTGGGATTCAAGACGGGCGGTCAAGTTTACCGTACCGCCAATCGCCGTGAAGTCGCTGCGGAAGGTTGAGAACTCCCCAATTTCGACCTGACCGGTGTGGACGCCGACACCAACGCCGAATGCGTCGATCGGAACTGCTGCACCGCGCGCTTTCATTTCCTCAAGCACCGAACCGCAGCGCCGCTGAATGTCGATCGCCGCCGCGATCGCAGCTTTGGCATGGTGCTCGTTTTTGATTGGAAAATTGAAGATCGCCATCAGGCCATCGCCCATCTGTTTGTTGACGATCCCATCGCAGGCCCAGATGGCCTGGGCGCACTGGTCCTGAAAGGCGCTGACGATGTCGATGAGGGTGACGGCGTCCATCCGCTCGGACAAATGGGTATAGCCGCGGATGTCGGCAAAAAGGATTGTGGCGGTGGCGGAGATGTGCCGCTGCTTTTTGACGTAACGGAAAGACCGTTCGCAGATCGTGCAGATGTTCGGGTTCATCTTGCTGCGCGTGATGCCGCAGACGCGAAATGGAACTGCCAGCGGCCCCTTGATAGGGATCGGCACGTGCATCTGATCCCAGCAGCCCCGGCAGATGAGGGCTTGTTCGTGTGCGGTCGACCGCATTGACTAGACACCCCGATTTGCCAGGCACCCTCTACAAGCGTGCTCGCGTGAGCCAGACTGTCCCTTTCGATAGCGTTTGGCAAGGTTGAGCCGCGCCGTTCCGTTTAAACCCGAATGACATAATCCTTGCGAGTCGTTTCAATGACTTCCCAGGTTCCCTTGAAGCCGGGTCTGAGGATCATGCTGTAGCCGGCCTTGAGATGCGTCTCGGCGCCACCCTCTTCGGTGACGACGGAATAGCCGGAGAGGATGTGGAAATACTCCCACTCCTCATAAACGATCCGCCACTTTCCCGGCGTCGCCTCCCAGATGCCGGCATAAATGCCGCCATCGGCTTCCTCGAAATTCCAGGTGCGGAACTGCGGATTGCCGGAAATCAGACGATCCGGCGCAGGTCCGCCGATCTCCGGTTCAAGCGACGATGGATCGAATATCAGCGCGTGGATCATGATGGCTCCATCGGAGAAACGGCCTGTGTCCCGGCCATCTTAAACTCAGTCAAATGTGGTTCATCAGGTACGTCCGGCAGGTGAACCGTTGTAAACTAACGATAAATCTGTCGAGAACATTTCGGCTCTTTGGGCCGTTCATCACATACCTACAATCTGCTCGCCAAGAACATCACATACCAGAGGTCAGCTTTGCAACCTATGCAAGCGCCCTCTCCTACCCCTGAAAACAAGGGCTCTCGACCAACATTGCCGACATGTGGAACGCCTAGTCGACGACCCTGAAAAACTCGACAGCTGCAGACTCAACCGACCCACGGCTAACTGATTCTTCCGTTCGGTGCACCCGCTCGATACTGGACGACTTTATGGCTCTTGGACGGTTTGGCGTTGGCTTACCTCTTTGCAAAAATCCGTTGCCGAGTTGCTCGGCGCGCGTTCAGGAGTTCGGTCTAAATGACACGATTCCTTTAACTGTCGAAGGTTGATTACGAGGGGGATCAATGCGAACGCCGCTGCTCCGGCCAATCCAGCTCCGATGACGACCCACAGCGACCCGTGCACGCCGATCCCCGCCATGGACGTCGACATCAGCACTGGCGCGATGGCTGAAGTCACCTGCTTCGCCGACGTGCACCATCCGAGCCTGCTGCCGTAGCCATTGCGGCCGAATAGTTCGAGGGGCAACGTTCCGCCGACGATGCTTGTCAGCCCCGACCCCAAGCCCATGCAGATGGCGAAGACGACGGCTCCGGCGAACCATGGAATAGTTGAAAGCAGGATAATGATACCAATCGGCATCAGCACGGCTGCGATGACCGCCAACCACATCTGGGGAAGGCCGCCGCCGAACACCAGGTTTATCAGGCGGCTGGCCACCTGTGCAGGACCGAAGAGCGAGGCTATCAGCAAGCCTGCGGTACCAAGGCCCAGCGCCTGCGTGAGGGGCACCATGTGGACCAGCATCGCCGAGAGGGCGTAACCTTCGACGGCGAAACCGAGGAGCATGAGAACGAAAATCAGGGTGCCGTTGCTCAAAGGGTTCGCGCTTTCCTCCGTCGGAGGTGCGGTGCGAGCCGCCACCACGGCCCCGGAGGTGAGGCGAGCAAGTCCGATATGGACGGGCAGGCAGACGAGAACGTGCATGGTGGCATACAGCACCAAGACTTCCCGCCAGGACATAAAGCCGTGCAACCATGTCGTAAGAGGCCAGAACAGGGATGATGCGAAACCCGCGATCAAGGTGAGATGGACGATCGAGGTCTGCGATTTCCTGCCACCAGCCTGCACGATCGCGGTGAAGGCGATCGAATAGAGAACCCCCGCGGAGACGACCTGCATCAGCGTGAGCGATACAGCGAAACCTACCGCTCCGGACGACATCGCCGTCAGGACCAGCGTCAGCGCCGAACCTATCGATCCGAACGCCATCACCCTTCCCGCCCCCCATCGGTCTGCGAGCTTGCCGGACATGGGAGCGGCGAATGCTCCAACCAGCAGTGCCAGGGAGAAGGCTCCAAATACCCATTGCGCAGACACAGCCAGATCACGCGCGATGTCGGGAACGAGAATGCTCAGGCAATAGTAGAGCGTGCCGTAGCCAATGATCTGTGTCGCCCCCAGTCCGGAGAGCGCCCACACTGGCAGTTTCGCTTCCAACATCGTCAAACGCTCTCGACCACTCTCTCCGGCGCAGCCGTCGAGCCACATCCACATCCCGACTTTCCTTCGTCCTTTGCAACTGCGTCCGCGACGCAGCAGGCGTCATCACGCGCCGGAGCCGGGCCACCGCAACATCCGCCGGATGTAGTCTTGACGGCGACCGAGCAGACCCCGGTTTCCGGTCTCGAGGAGTGTGCGGGCCGCGTCATCGATGTTGTACTTCCATGGCGAGAAGACCCGCACATGTCCCCAGGAGAGCAATGCCGAACCGACGCTTTCACCCTTCTCGAAGATGATTGGACGGAGATTTCGGGAAACAAGATGCGCCGCTGCGGCAAGTCCGACTGGTCCTGCCCCGATGACTGCGACCGGAAGTTCGTTCTTCGACATCATTATGCACTCCTTCGATACTTCCAGAATGATAGAATTTTAAGTTCAAAAAAAGAGTCAGGCCGCGACTTCGTCCGCCTTCGCCGCACATTTGGCATCCGCGCAGCATTCGTTCACGAGGTAGCCGATAAGGGTATTCATGTTGCCGTAGTTGGCCGTGCAGATGAGCGTCGTCGCCTGCCTCTCCTGGACGACCAGGCCTGTGTCGACGAGCTTCTTCAGGTGATGTGACAGCGTCGAAGCTGCAATGTCGATTTTCTCCTGAAGTCGACCTACGGGCATGCCCTCCTCGCCCGCTCGCACCAGCGCCCGGTAAATCCGGAGGCGCGTCACGTTGCCGAGAGCTTCGAGTTGGGATGCTGCTTTTTCGATAATCATGGAAATAAGCTAGCTCTACCCGCGGGGACCGTCAAGAGGGTATTTCGGCAAATATCGAAATAAGCCAAGGACTACCTGACGATTTGGATGTCGTGCTCATCTACCACCACATCCTCTGTTCGAAATTGGAACGAAGTCCAATGACAAACAATGCGCCCCACCTTGCGCGCCTGCATACGCGGACGGCCGAATGGTTGAGCAGGTCGGAGCAATCTGCTTTCGCACAGGTCTTCAAGGAAGCACCGAAGTCCTACTTGTCACGGAGAGATCGGCGTCATGGATTGTGCATTAGCAGGTCCGGCATGCGGGCGGACATCCCTCAAGTCGGGAGAAGACCACCGTCCAGCAAGGACCGATCCTCGGACTCGCGATAAAGTTCTAGTCGCAGGCAATCAAAATGGGCGCTCCGCCGAACGCGCGCCGCGCGTCCGAGTTTGGGCCACTATGAGGGACCCCGCTCCTCGACGAAATTGGCCGCCCCTGGGCTACTCTATGAAAAACCCGGCTGACCAGGCCGGGTTCTCGACTATAAGCGGCGGTTGAGCCCGCTAGTGCGTGGTGCTGTCTATAAGTGCATCGATGAGTTTGATCTGCGAGCGCGTGCCGCGCTTGTACTCGTTGATCAATATCTTCGCTTCTGCAGTCGCTTCCTTGCGCGGAATGCGATGCTGTGTGCACCAAGCGTCAAGAACCGACTGGAGCATATTGAGGTCTTTTGGCGGTATTGCGATATCGGAATTCTGCATCATTTTCCTCCCAGGAATTGACATCTTTTTTGTGAGAAGCCGCCTCCCTGCGGCCTCCGGCGCATGCAACTTTAGTCTAAAGTAATAGGGGTACAAGATGAAAATGTGGCATTTGAGGTGAGGTACGTACCCGTTTTCCTAAACCGCCGGTCGAGACCAATAGGGTCGAGCCAGGGACTGAAGGGGCATATCCTCAAGTGGTCGTTTTCAACGGACCCGAAGCACTGAAGTTACTGCCAGAAACGTGGGTTGGGCAGAGAAGCCTGAACGAAGGACAGAACATCGATCTGCCGAAGCAACGATGATCCGAATGGCGCACACCCTCTGTCACAGAGTTGTTTCCCGCTCACGACGGCTCATCTCCGCCTGATACTCGTGCTCCCGCTCGGGCCAAGTGCCTTTGATAAAGGCTATCACGGCGCGGATATCGTCGTCGCTCATGATATTCCCGAAGCCCGGCATATCGCTTTGGTAACCCCCGCCGACAACTGCTGCCGGTCCTTCCCTGGTAATGCGGAAGAGTACGCCGTCCGCATGACGCCAGGTGTGGCCGGATGCATCGTGCGGCGGCGCGGGCATGCGTCCGGAGGGCAGCGGGCTTTTCCAGTCCCGCTGGCCTTCGAGGTTCGCTCCGTGACAGGTGGCGCAATGCTTGGCATAGAGCGTCTTCCCAAGCGCGAATGTGGGTGGCCGAGGCATCGCCGTTCGAAGTCTGAGCGGCCAGCCAGGGCCATGCCCCTACGAGCCCCAAGCCCGCCGCGGCAATTCCCAGCACTGTGAAGAGAACCGTCCTCACCGACATCGGTGCCTAGCTCCCCCGTGCCGATGCGATCAGCCGCTTCATCCCGCCCGCGTCGGTCAGTCCTCGCACGATCTCCCGACCCGCGACGAAGCTCGGCGTACCCGAGATACGCAACGCCTGTGCGAGCGCGATGTTGCGCCTGATGGTTTCGTCAATTGCCGGGTCCTTCATGTCTTGCTTCAATTTCTTGACATCGAGACCCACATCGGATGCGACTTCGAGGCTGGAAGTTTCCGTTATGCGGCCCTGGTAGGCCATCATCGCCTTGTGGAAGGCGAGGTATTTGCCCTGCTTCTGGCTTGCGAGCGCCGCTCGGGCGGCGAAGACCGAGCCGGGACCGAGGATCGGATATTCCTTGAAAACAAGGCGCAGTTCCTTGTCCTCCTGCTCGAGTCTATCGAGCATCGGCGTCGCCTGACGGCAGTACGGGCAGTTGTAATCGAAGAACTCCACGATGATGGCGTCGCCCTGAGGATTGGCTCCGAGCGGAGAATCGGGATCGTTGAAGATTTCATCGCGCCGTTCTGAGATGACCGCAGTCACTTCGCTCTCAGCCGCAGCCTGCCGACGGAGTTCCATGCCGTTGATGGATTCGACGATCACCCCGGGGTTGTTGAGCAGATAGGCGCGCAGTTGACGCTCGAGATTGTCGGTACCGCGAAGCGGTGGAAGAATTCCCGCCGCGAACAGCAGCGCCAGGGCGGAGAACACGACCGACAGCCCGGCCAGGGCAAATGTGGCCAACACCAAGGCTCTCAGGCCCCTCGACTGCTTCCCAGTGTTGGCGTTCGGCTCGGGCGAGCCGGATGCCAAATCTTTCGGCCCGTCTGCTACCATGGAAGCGATCCTTTGAGCTTGTCCCAAAAGCCGGGTCGCGGGTGCGGATGCGGTTTTTGGGTCCGGTTTGTCAGCGCATTGATGAAGACGACAAGATTGACCGGCTCGAACTTCAGCCCGTGAAACCGGGCGCGAAGACGGCCGTCCTGGTCGATCACGTGGGTGACGATCCCGTGCATCTGCATGCCGTCCTCGCCTTCCGTAAATTTGAGTCCGTAGGCTTCGGCGATCTTGCGGGTCGTGTCCTCGGGCCTGTCCATCGCAGACGTCAGGAAAACCCAATTTACGGAATCGAGTCCGTGCGCCTTGCCATAGTCGCTGAGGACCGGCCCGAAGTCGCGCTTCGGGTCAGTGGTGATGGTAACGAACTCGACCATCTCCTTCATCGGCGTCTGGTTGACCATCTTCTGAATCTCGGCGATCCGTTCCGCATGCAGCGGACAGATGTCGGGACAGTTGGTGTAGACGAAATTCAGGACGACGACCTTGCCGCGGAGATCGGAAAGGCTGACGGCACGCCCGTCCGCGTCCCGCAACGAGAACCCGGGCGCCTCGCCGTCGACGGCCTGGAAATATTTCTCCTTCTCACGGAGGTCCTGGTCGACCTCCTCGAGCGAGTGCGCCGAGGCGGGGGCGATCAACGCGATCATCATGGCGATCGCCAGCACTGCCAAGTGAAGGACCCGCGCGGGGGGAACGACGAAGGGTCCGGAAGCAAAGTCGGTCATGGCGTACTTTCCTTTTTCTCGGGGACGGCCCTGCGTCCCGTCTCCCTTTCGACGATCGGCTTGAGGAACGCGACCATGTCCTTCGCGTCCCATTCGGCGGGTCCCATCAGACGGCCGAGTTCGCGCCCCTCGGGGTCGATCAGGATTGTCGTAGGCAATCCGACCGCCGCAAGGGCGGAGAGCGCCTGACCGCTGGCGTCGACGTGGACGGCGAGGTTCCGCACCCCGATCTCCGAGTAGAACGTCTTCACCGCCTCCGCTCCCTGGCGGTCGACCGACAGTGCGACGACCTCGAAGCCGCCGCCGCCCAGCGCCGCCTGAAGCCGATCGAGGGTGGGCATCTCCTTGCGGCATGGCAGGCACCAGGTTGCCCACATGTTGAGCAAGACGACTTTGCCACGGAAATCCGCGAGCGCGCGCGGACGCCCTTCGTCATCGGTGAACTGGACTTCCGGCAGGGAACTGGGGACCTCGTTCAGTACGAAGCCTTTTGGAGTGCCCTCAAGCGCCGGGGCGACGGGGGAGCGGAGCATGAATATGCCCGCAAGCCCGGCGCAGCCGATGACCACCAGCAGAAGCATCATCCAGCGGCGCGAGGCGGACGCGCCTGATCGGTCGACTGAGACGGTGCGGGTCATCCTGGTCATTCCGTCGCGTAAACGTCCTGTGACTTGCCGTCCTTAGGCACGGTGTAGATCACGAATTTTTCAGTCTTGGTGCCGGTCATGCCAGGCGATCCCATCGGCATGCCCGGCAGGGTGATGCCGGCGATCGCGGGCTTCTCGGTGAGGAGCTTGCGGACGACGTTGACGGGCACGTGGCCGTCGATGACGTAGCCGTCGATGAACATCGTGTGGCAGCCTTCCATCCCTTCCGGCACGCCGGCCTTGTGGCTGATCTCGAGGAGGTCGTTGGTCGGCTTGATGTCGACAGTGAAGCCGTTGTCGCGGAGATAGGCGGCATAACCCTCGCAGCAGCCGCACTGCGGGTTCCTGTAGAGCGTCGCCTGAAGCGGTTCGGCGAGGGCAGGTGACGCGAAGGCGATGAGAGCGGTGAGGCTGGCGAAGCGGATTGTACGGTTCATTTCGGTTTCTCCTTGGATAGATCTGTTTGGTTCAGGCGACGCGCAACACGGTCATCAGGCCTGCCATCTGGTGGTCCATGACATGGCAGTGCAGCATCCAGTCGCCGGGATTGTCGGCGACGAAGGCGACCTTGACGACGTCCTTCGGTGCCATCAGCACCGTGTCCTGCCATTGGCGGTGCGGTACGGACATTCCGTTTCGGTTCAGCACCGCCAAGCTGTGGCCATGGAAATGCATCGGGTGCCACCAGGCGGTCTCGTTGCGCATCACCAGGATGATGCTGCGACCGCGCTGGAATGTGAGGGCAGGCTGCATGCCGGCATGGCCGTCACCGGTCATCGACATGCCGTTGATCGTCCATGTCGGACTGCCGACCATGCTCATCATTCCATGCATCATCCCCCCGCCCTGCATGCCACCCATGCCGCTCATCATGCCGCCCTGGAGGGTCAGGCCATGACGCTCGATCGCGGCAAGGTCGGGTTCCGGCAAAGGATTGCGCGGCAGGTCAAGCGAGGCGTCGAGAGGGTGCTCGCGGACTGGCGGACTGTCGTCGTAGGCGAGCTGCGTCACCAGATAGGACAGGCCGTCATAGAAATCGTCGATGACGCCGTAGCGCCGACCCGGTTCGCCCTGCATGTCGAGCATGACATCGACGCGCATGGCGGGACCGAGCAGGATGCGCCTGCGCTCGGGCTCGTGCGGATCGCAGGGCTGACCGTCGATCGCGACGATCAAGGGCCTGTGCCCCTCAAAGCGCAACGCCATGATACGAGCGAGCGAGCCGTTGACGAGGCGCAGGCGGATGCGCTCTCCGGCCCGGACCGGTTCCGCCTCCGAGACCTGGCCGTTCAGTGTGACGGTGTTGCCGACGCGGCCGGACATCGCCGCCTCCATACGGTTGCCGAAGCCGGAGGCGATCCCGCCTTCGTCGGTCAACCGCCAATCGGTGAGCAGCCAGAGAAGATCGCGGTCGACGGCGACGGGTTGGCGTTCCTCGACGATCACCGGTCCGGCCAGACCGCGGCCGAGCTGCTCAAGGCTATTGGCATGCGGGTGGTACCAGAAGGTCCCTGCATCCGGCGGGGTGAATTCGTAGACGAAGCTCCCGCCCGGTTTGATCGGCGGCTGGGTCAGGCCGGGAACGCCGTCCATGGCGTTGGGCAGTCTGATTCCGTGCCAGTGGACGGTGGTCTCCTGGTCGAGCCTGTTTTCGACGACGAGACGGGCTGGCTCGCCTTGGCGCAGGCGCACGAGCGAGCCCGGTATGGTGCCGTCATAGGCCCAGACATCCGTCTCCGGGCGACCTGCACCAGCAAGACGCGCACGGGCTGGCGCGGCGACGATCCGGTACTCGTTGGAGCCCGCCGCGTGTCCCAGCAATGGCGGCAATGCAACGGTCAACAGGAGCCCAGCGCCAGTCCGGAGCAATCCCCGGCGCGACACTAGGCCATTGAATTGGGTATTCACATTCGATCCTTCCAATCATCGTGGATGAGGGAACGCATCGGCCCTTGGTGGGCTCTCTCACCGTGTTGGCCGCTCGGCGCAAAAACAGCGCATACGTTCGCTTGCCCGGCCCGGTCGCTTGACGCGACAGTCGGACATCAGCCGATGTCGGAGGTTCGTGGCGGATAGGGATCGGGCGGCAATGCTTTCCCGCGCAGGAGCGGGTCGCGCCTGGCAAAGAAAGCAAGCTTGCGAGGCTCGCGCATGAGCGTCGCTGCCGGAAGCATTGCGAACACGGCGGCTGCACAGACGACGCCGCAGGCCTTCATGCCTTTGTCAGTATGCTTGTCGGGGCAGTCCTGACAGTCGCCTTGAGCCGACATGTCCATCTCGGACATTGTCGCCATCCTGGCGTTCATGCCGCTTGCCTGAGCAACCGACAGGCTCATCCCCGCGGCGATAAAGACCGCGAGGACCAAAGCGTAGAGCTTTCGAGCCGACCAGTGTCTCATGACACGAAGAATTACGCCGAACTGGGTTAAAAACAAGCCATTGTTGCGTCTCATAGCGTTCGGCCGGCCGCCACGTGAACCGTCGATCGACGACGCGGGCGCATGCGTCAGCGAAAGAACAAATACTTGATGAGCGCCGCGATCGCGAGAACGATCACCACGATCCCGATAAGGCCCGCGAGCCCCATGCCCCACATCATTCCGCTGCCCATCATGTCGTTTATCATGGCTTCCTCCTGTCATTCCGCGGCCTCCTTCAGGGCCGTCACGTCTGCCCCGATCGAGGCCGCGCGGGCCTCCGAACGCGCCGAGAGCCGCCAACCCTTGACCAGCCCGTAGATCGCGGGGATCACCACAAGCGTGAGGATGGTCGACGAGATCATCCCGCCAATCATCGGCACGGCGATGCGCTGCATGATTTCCGACCCGGCACCCGTGCTCCAGAGGATCGGCACCAGGCCCGCCATGATCGCCACGACAGTCATCATCTTCGGCCGGACGCGTTCGACAGCGCCGACCATGATCGCCTCATGAAGGTCGGCTCGGGTGAAGTCTCGTCCTTCAGTCTCGCAGAGCGCGCGCTGCTCCCTCAGAGCCTGGTCGAGGTAGATGAGCATGATCACTCCGGTCTCCGCCGCAACGCCCGCGAGCGCGATGAAGCCGACCGCGACGGCAACCGAGGCGTTGAAGCCGAGCCACCACATCATCCAGATGCCGCCGACCAGCGCGAACGGCAGCGACAGCATGACGATCAGCGTTTCGGTCAGCGCCTTGAAGTTCAGGAAGAGCAGCAGGAAGATGAGCGCGAGCGTCAGCGGAACGACGATCGTCAGGCGGGCCTTCGCCCGTTCGAGATATTCGAACTGGCCGCTCCAGGCGACCGAATAGCCCGGCGGCATCTCAACGCTTGCCGCTACGGCAGCCTGGGCTTCCGCCACGTAACCTCCGAGGTCCCGGTTGGCGATGTCGACGAAGATGTAGACGGCAAGCTGGCCGTTTTCAGTGCGGATGGTCGTAGCACCGCGGGTGAGCTTGACCTCCGCGACTTCCCCGAGCGGGACCGTGCCGCCTCCCGGCAGGGATACCTGGACGTCACGGGCGATGGATTGCGGATCGCTTCGAAACGCCCGCGGATACCGGATGGCGACCCCGTACCGCTCCCTGCCCTCCACAGTCGACGTCACGACCTCGGATCCCAGAGCCATCGCGATGACGTCCTGGACGTCGTCGATGGAAAGACCGTACCGCCCCAGAGCCATGCGGTCTGGGATGATGTCGAGGTAGTATCCGCCGATGACCCGCTCGGCATAGGCGCTAGACGTTCCCGGCACGGCTTTGAGGACGGTCTCGATATCCCGTGCGACCTTCTCCATCTCCTTGAGATCCGTGCCGTAGACCTTCACGCCGACGGGCGTCCTGATCCCGGTCGAAAGCATATCGATGCGGGCACGGATTGGCATGGTCCAGGCATTGGAGACGCCGGGGAACTGCAGCGCGGCGTCCATCTCCTGTTTCAGGCTGTCGGAGGTGACGCCCGGCCGCCATTCGGATTTCGGCTTCAACGTGATGATGGTCTCGAACATTTCGGTCGGAGCCGGATCGGTTGCGGTCAGCGCACGCCCCGCCTTGCCGAACACCGTCTCCACTTCCGGGAACGACTTGATGATGCGGTCCTGCGTCTGCATCAGCTCGGCCGCCTTGGTCACCGACAGGCCTGGCAGGGTGGTCGGCATGTACATCAGCGTGCCCTCGTCGAGACTGGGCATGAACTCGCTGCCGACATGCTGCACAGGCCAGGCCGTGACGGCGAGAATGGCAATGGCCGCCATGATAGTCAGGGTCTTTGCCTTCAGGACGCCAGCAATGACGGGACGGTAAATCCAGATCAGCAGGCGGTTGAGCGGGTTCCTGTGTTCCGGAACGATGCGGCCCCGGACGAACAGGATCATCAATGCCGGCACCAACGTAATCGACAGCAGCGCGGCGGCGGCCATGGCGAACGTCTTGGTGAAGGCGAGCGGACCAAACAGGCGGCCTTCCTGCGATTCAAGCGTGAAGATCGGCAGGAACGACACGGTGATGATCAGCAGGCTGAAGAACAGCGCCGGACCGACCTCGCTTGCAGCGTCGATCAGGACTTCCGTTCTCGGCTTGTCCGGCGCGCGCTCCAGATGCTTGTGCGCGTTCTCGATCATGACGATGGCGGCGTCGATCATCGCGCCGATGGCGATGGCGATGCCGCCCAGGCTCATGATGTTCGAGCCGAGGCCGAGCGCCCGCATCGCCATGAAGGCGATCAGGATGCCGATCGGCAGCATGATGATGGCCACCAGCGCGCTGCGCACATGCAGCAGGAAGGCGATGGTCACCAGAGCGACGACGATCGATTCCTCGACCAGCGTGCCCTTCAGGGTCTCGATGGCCGCTTCGATGAGTTTCGAACGGTCATAGACGGGAAGGATTTCAGTTCCGGCGGGCAGGCTGTCCTGGATCGCCGCAAGGCTCTCCTTGGCATTCTCGATGACAGTCAGAGCATTGGCCCCAACGCGTTGAAGGACGATGCCGCTGGCGACCTCGCCCTCGCCGTTCAGCTCGGTGATGCCGCGCCGCTCGTCCGGGACCAGTTCGACCCTCGCCACGTCGGACAGACGCAGCGGAATGCCCGCGTTCGTCTTCAGGACGATGTTCTCGATGTCCTTGATGCCCTGCAGGTAGCCCTTGCCGCGCACCATGAACTCGAACTCGGAGATTTCCACGGTCCGGCCGCCGACGTCGCGGTTGCTGGTGCGGACGGCGTCGGAGATGTCCGACAGCGAGACGTTCTGCGCCTTCAGGCGGGCCGGATCGACGACGATGGAATACTGCTTGACGAAGCCGCCGACGCTGGCCACCTCGGCCACGCCTTCCGACTTGGAGACGGCGATGCGCACGACCCAGTCCTGCAGCGACCGAAGCTCTGCCAGCGACAGTTCCTTAGCGACGACGGCGTATTGGTAGACCCAGCCCACGCCCGTAGCATCCGGGCCGAGGCTCGGCGACACCCCGTCCGGCAGTCGGCTGGCAGCGGCATTCAGATATTCGAGCACGCGGCTACGCGCCCAGTAGGGATCGGTGCCGTCCTCGAAGATCACGTAGACGAACGACACGCCGAAGAACGAGAAGCCGCGCACCACCTTCGACTTCGGCACGGTCAGCATCGACGTCGTCAGCGGATAGGTGACCTGGTCCTCGACGACCTGCGGAGCCTGTCCCGGATAGTCGGTGAAGACGATCACCTGGACATCGGAGAGATCGGGGATCGCATCAAGCGGCAAGGTGCGCAGCGCATAGACGCCGCCCGCGATGGACAGCGCCGCGCCGAAGAAGACCAGCAGGAGATTGCGGGCGGACCACGAGATGATATGCGCGATCATGGCTTCACCTCGTCCGCCGTCATGGCGCTCAATGCTGCGTTCAGGTTGCTTTCGGCATCCAACAGGAAGTTGGCAGACACGACCACGCGGTCGCCGGCGGCAATTCCTTTGGTGATTTCGGTCATGTCCTCGCCACGGACACCGAGAGAGACATCCATCGGTTCGAACCTGCCCTCGCCCTTGTCGAGGAAGACGATCTGGCGGTCGCCCGTATCGATGACCGAACTATTGGGAACGGCGACCACCGCGCTTCCGGCTCCGGCCTCGATCTCAACCTCGGCATACATGTTGGACATCAGTCGCCCGTCCGGATTGGGCAACTCGATCCGGACCTTCGTTGTGCGGGTCTGCATCTCAACCTCGGGATAGATCAGATCGACCTTTCCCTTGAACGTCGTGCCCGGCAGATTGCGGACGATCACGGAGACGACCGCGCCCTTGCGGACGGAGCCCAGTTCGTACTCAGGAACGTCGGCGATCACCCAGACCTTTGACACGTCGGCGATGCGGAACAGGATATCTCCCGCCTCGGCCATCATGCCGCTCACCGCCATGCGCTCCAGCACGACGCCGTCGCGCGGCGACGTGTAGGCGATGCTCCGGGGCACCTTCCGCTCGGCCGCGATGCTGCTGATCGTCGCGCTAGGTACGCCAAGGTTTTTCAGTCGCAGCGCCGCTCCGGAATCCGAGTTCGCAGGTGCGCCAGCGATCCAGGACGCCGGATATCCGGTTTCGTACGCAAAACGTTGACATCGACCAACGGCCGCCCCTGTTTGCCGGGGGGCGGCCGTTATCCGGGCGCTTTGTAGCCGCGCAGCCTGTTATACGCGCTCTGACTACAACGTCTTTTTCGGATTCAGCAAAGGCGTGGTGGAAGTTTATGGCATTTACGATCCGGTAACCGGTCCGCTGACATTGACTGCGTATCGAGGTAGAAGTCGGTCGAGGGTCGAAAAATAGCCCGCTGTCCTCCAGCTTTCCCTGTTTCCGATAACGTACAGCGTCGTTTTCGCGCGGGTTACCGCGACATTCGCCAGATTTGGACGTCCGCCCGCCCACGAGCGGGCACCACCCTGCGAAGGCATTGGTGCGCCCAACACGAAGAACACGATGGCGGCCTCCCGCCCCTGCACCGTGTGGACGGTCCCTACCCTTTCGTTTACCCACTTCCGCGGGTTCTCGACCCATCCCTCGAGAATCCCGTCCCTTAGCAGCTCGTTGCGGAGGCTGTCTTGGACGATGACGAACGGGGTCACGATATATAGATCAGGCTCCCCGCCGCCGGCGCGCAGTTGGCGAAGCATCTTTAACAGGACCGCTCCCTCCTCCGCAGACCATTTGTCATGAGAGGAATTGCTGACCACGTTCGTCCATGCGGATCGTCCGAGGACTGGATTGTCTTTCGTCGGTTGTTTTGCTTGGACCATCAGGTTTGCGTAGGCGATCTCGTTCGAAATATCGAACATCGGACTGTTGCAACGACGGTGGACCAACAAGGGAGCGCCGACATGACGATGTCCGCTACCGATCGGGAACCGAGCACAGTAGATGCTTGCCGCGTCGGCGAGGGTTTGTACCGACGCCTCGGGTGCGTTGAACCGCAGCGGGTCGATGCCAAAGAAACCGCAAACCGTATCGGTCAGACTGTTGGGCAAGCTCACGACTGGCTCGATCTGAAGTGGGTCTCCCACAACGATTGAGCGCTTGGTTCTCATCATGGCACCGACGACGGCCTGGGGATTTGCCTGCCCCGCTTCGTCGACCAGCAACCAGCCCAGGCTCTCCGGCGGTAGGCGGGAGAACATGCGATGGACCGAGGCAAACGTGGTCGAAATCACGGGAACAACGAGGAAGAACGATGCCCAGAGTTCTGGAATGAGGGCGTCCTTCTCCGGAGTTCCCAGGGAACGTGTGCCGAAGCTTTCCATGAAGATCGAGAGGTTTTGTCTTAGGCAATCGGCGGCGCAATCGATGAAGGCGCGATGCAAGTGGATCGCTTCTTCAAAGACCTGATCGCGCATTACGCTTGTGCCTTTATCAAACCAGACATTCAGCAACTGGATTTCATCGTGCGGTCGGCCGAAAAATTCAGTATCGGGGATCGCCACTCCCAGCGCCGCTCGCGCAGGTATGGTAGTCCTTTCGAGGACTATCCGCTCGTTGTTGAGCTCCGAGAGCGTTGACATGATCTTGGCGACGGATTGTTTAAGGCGCTGTGTCTCGGAAGCAAGAGTTTGAGACTGGACCATCAGAGGCGATAGGACGCTTTCGTGTCGCTTGACGGTGGCCGAAAAACCGTCGTTTCTCGCTACCCATTCTCGATGAGGCGCGGTTCTGAAAATTCGACCGAAAATACCAGGGCGCGCGTTCGCATGTTGTCGCTTTTGCTCAAGGACACCGTCCAGCGCCTGTTGTTGCGTGCGTGCCGCCTGCGTTACGGAGGCCAACTGCCCCTCAATATCGGCTATCCTGTTTGCCAAAGCCGCGCGCTGATCGACGGCAGTCCTGTATTCAACGCCTATTTGGACAAGGCGATTTATTTGAACGTGAAGCTTTTGGAGATGTGACTGCCTCCCTTCAAGGCTAGATTTCGCCTTCTGGAAACGGGCTCTTGCTGCATCCCATCGTGACGCGGCCTCCATCGCGTTCTGAGGCGGGCGTTCACGCTCGATGATTTCGCGAAGCCGACGAATGGGTGGTCCGTCTTCCTGAGGGATCGTTACGATCTGTGGCTGGCCACTGCCGTGATTGAGATAGGTCGATAGGCCATTCTCTTCGTCTTTCCAGAAATCCTGTGAAAACTGGAATCGGTTGGATGACTTACCCAGGACCGCCGCGATCAGGCCCCATGTATCCCGCTTCAACACGTTGTTCGAAACTGCCTGAAAATAGCGTAGCTGTGGCGCATCGGTCGCGACGGCCTCGATCGACGGCAACTCCGCGCTGACGTTCTCAACGGCCTTGTTGTTCGATGACGCGACGACCATCTCGAAGCCTTTGAGGCGCTTGTCGAGCCTATAAAGAGAGATGGTTGCCCCACTGCGGGAAAAGCTTATGCGCGATTGTTCGAATGCTTCGGACGGGCGTTCGAATATTGCCATCACGGTGGCGCGCTCCACAACCCTTGCCGCGACGACGTCGCGCAGCAGAGTGGTCTTCCCAGTCCCAGGCGGTCCGTTTACCCCCAATATGCCTGTAGGCAATTGGTCTGGTCCGGTGGCGTTGACGGCGGCTTGCTGGAGAAGCGCCAGCGGATTACGACCATTGCCCGGCCAGCGGCCCGTTGGGGTCAGCTTAGGCTGCAACAATTCCTGCAAACCGATTGTGTCCTCCAACAAGTCCGTTCGTTTCGTTGGGGAGTTCATCCCGAGATAGTGCGAGAGAGCAAGTGGAACGCTGTTCCCATCCACCAGCGTCCGTGCAGTAGCCAGGTCTTCGAGATAGAATGAATTCATCAGGTTCGGTTCGGGAGGATTTTTGTTCCCAATCCACTCGAACCGTTTGATGACGAAATAGGGAGCCTTCGTTTCGAGACCGCCAAGTTCGAGCGCCTGGACGAGCCAGTTATAGACGTTTCGGATGTGCCCCTTGGTTAGAGGCGCAATTTCGTTCGCGCGATTTCTCGAGACGAGCTTTTCTCGGAGCGCCGCCGTCAGCAAACGCTCCTGTCGTGGCCAATCAGCTAGTCTTCGGAGGTCGCCCCGCAATGCCACTGGCACTCCCCAGGCGAAGCTGGATATCGATGCGCTGGTATCTTCTTCAAGAGGCCGTCCTTCCTTGTCGAGAATGACGCTTGCGATCGGGCTGAACCCCTTCACAGTCGGCCGCTCGGGCCGACTGTCAGAATAGACCTTCAACAGAGCTTCAACAGAGGGAGCCATGGCAACGGTCCCGAGGTAGAGTTCGAAATAGAGGCGCTTCTTGGGTCTCGATTTTTGGCTTATCTCCCACGGAAGATCGTCCTTATCGAACATGGCCAACGCCGACCTGTCTTCCGGCACCAGGTCAGTTTCCTTTTTGAAGCCCTGTGGCGACAAAACTTCCAGCGCGGTCCAAGCGCTAAGGATATCACCTGCCTTATTGGTAACCGGCGGAATTTGAACTAGACGGGATGGCTGAGGCTGTTCCACCGCAGGACGCCTGTCCGCCTTCGGCTCGACTTGCCCCTGTGGTGTCGATGTCCGCGATCGTTCCTCCGGCGCTGACGGCCGCGTTTTCTCTAATGGTCGGGAGACAGCCTGTTCGTTGGCGATACGCTCTCGCAACGCAGCCGCCTTCTGGGTCGTACGATAGCTCAACTCTATCGTCAGTAGCTCTGACGTTCTTCTATCTTTGTTGCTGGCTTTATAAATTGCCTCCAACTCGGCGACATTTTTGGAGAGAAACGGTCTTTTCGACATCAATAGGAACCTGTGAATGCGGTTTGTACGCAGTCTTCAACCAGTGTGCCGGGAAATGCAACCGGCGGCGCTCGAAGTCACGGTCTGTCCATGCGGCAAGGGTGGCCGGCGGGATCATGCCTCTTTCGTAAAACGTCGACCCGGGCTAGCCTCCCGCGGTAATTCTGCTTCAAGGGCGCTGATCGCAACAAAATGACACTCGCCGATTCGAGCGCTACGCTCCCCGAAAACTCGGAAAGATTGATGCGTGGCGGCATGTTTTTGAGAGTGGAACCTGCGATGCTAAGCAGCGGTAAATAGCTTTCACCGCGGCAGGAGGGGATCGCTCCCGATGCCGATCGTCTAGTTCGAATGAGCGCGCAGTCGGGCGTCCCATCTGGCGCGTATTCACGACGAGCCGCTCAAACCTTGGAACTCCGGGCCGTTTCTCGCAGTCATGCTCCCCCTTTCAGGGCCGTTCTCAATTCCCAGTTGTTTCATCGAAAATTCAGATAAACAATACGATAACGATTCAGGTCGGCCGCAGGCGCGACAACGCGAGGATACACTTCAATGGCGCGCCCCGAAAACTGGAACAAGCTCCTCGAGCTGCACCTCCGTCAAAACCACGGTACGGCATTCCAGGCATTCGTCAGTACCGTTTTCGGGCGCGTCTACGGAGATGCCTTCGTTCCGATCCGCGCCCACAGAAATGCTGGTGACGATGGTTTGGACGGTTTTCACACGTCCGACGGCACCGTCTATCAGTGCTACGGAGCCGAAAACGGGGTGAGCAAGAAGCCATCCTATGTCTGCAATAAAATGGTCGCCGACCACGAGAAGGCGCTCAAATCGGGTATCGGGATGAGCCGATGGAAGTTCCTGCACAACATGGTCGACGGTCTTACGGCCGACATGACCGTCACCCTGAACGATCTGATCAAGCGGGGAAAAACAGACGGCGTTGAAGTCGGCCATTTCGGTCTGGAGGGCTTTCGCTCGATGTTGCGAGGCATGACCGACGTAGATTGCCAGGACATCATCGGCTTCATGAATTCCTCGGACGTCGATCGAACCATGCTGCCGGCCGCGTTGTCTCTCGTAATCGCAGACCTTGTGAAATCGTTCAACGTAGCCGTGGACCAATCCAACGGCACGTGGGTCGTTCCCGTGGACAAACTGGCCTACAACGATATTCCGCCCAATTGGCGGCTCCAGATGCGCCAATATTACAGCTTTTCTCCCGAGGTCCAGGCCGCCCTTGCGACGGTTGACAGCGACACCGTGACGAAAGGTATCCGAGGTCTTTACGAAGACTTCCGCAATCAGGGTCTCAAGCCCCAGGACATCCTTCACGAAATGCACGCGGCGATCATGGGAAGGATCACGCAGGAAAACATGGAGTACCGCGAACCGGCGGCGATGGCTGTCTTGGCGACGATGTTTGAAGTCTGCGTGATCTTCGAAGAAAATCCCGTATCCACGCCCGCGGTGCTGATCCATGATCTTGCCAACTAAGTTCCTGCCGGCCGAACGGTCGCTTATCGTCATAGGAGGCGAAATACTCGGTCTCCTCGGCGATGGCCCGCGCTCGGTCAGCGAACTGTGGGAACGCATCCGTGCAGACAAGGCTCGCAAGTACCCGGTCGGATACGACTGGTTCACGCTTGCGCTGTCCCTTCTCTACATGATCGATTCCATCGACATGACGTCGGGCCTATCGGACTGAAGAACAGGACCACGACATGATATTGGGAATCGGGAGCTCGATCGAAACTTTCAAGACCATGACGTTCCACCAAGGTCTCAACATCCTGCTCGCCGAGCGGAACACGGAGTCTGACGACACTGATACCCGAAACGGGGCTGGTAAGTCGAGCGTTGTCCAGATCGTCCATTTCCTGCTCGGCGGGGACAAGACCGGCGACATGTTCTTCCGTTTTCCCGAAATGGCAGACGCATCGTTCTGGGGCGAATTCGAGTTTTCGGGCATCCGCGTCAGGGTGCGCCGAGACGTGGGCAACAGCGGCATAGTGTATCCCGACTTTCAGGGCGGCATCCCGGACGGCGTTCACGTCTCGACCGATGTCTTCGGTGTTATCACGATGGAGAACTCCGACTGGACCCGCTGGCTGGGGCATGTCGCATTCCGCCTGCCTCTCGAGCGGAAGCGCGAACCGTTCAGTTCGCCGCACGCGCCGACGTTCCGTTCGATGATGGGATATTTCGCACGACGTCGCGAGGATGGCGGTTTCCTCGGTGCCCGGCAGTATCACAAGAGGAGTCGGAAGGCGGAGCGCGGATCGCCTTGTCCTACCTCTTCGGGCTCGACTGGACGCTCTCTCTCGAATTTGAAAAGCTGCGCGAGGAACGGGCCAAGCAGAAGGCGGAACGCAAGCGCCTGACTGCCAAGCTCGATCCCAAGACGAATACGATATCCCGCATCTTCAATGCTAAAACAGCGGCCGAAGCCGATGCGGTGAAGCTTCGAGAGGACGTGTCCAATTTCCAGGTCGAACAACATTTCCACGAGCTGGTCGCGGAGGCCGATGCGGAGAGATCAAAGCTTGAAAAGCTTGCCCGGGAATCGGCCAGGCTCACGATGTCGTTGCGTCACCTGAAAGAAAGCCTGGAGCAGGAGGTCCCGGCCGACGCGGAGGCCGTCGATCGTGTTTACAGAGAAGCCGGAATCAATCTTCCGGGATCGGTGACGAAACGGTTCGAGGATGTCAGGAATTTCCACGAATCCATCCTCACTAATCGCCGCGTCCATCTGGGGGAAGAACTGGCATCAGTCGAGGCTAGACTTGGTGAGATCGACGGGGAGAAGGTGCCGCGGCTAAGAGGCGTTCCGAGATACTCACCCAGCTCGAAGGCAAGGGGGCGTTCAGCGATTTGGCTTCCATGACGCAGAGGCTCGCCCAAAAAGAGGAGACCCTCGCACGGCTCGAAAGCCAGCTTGAAGATGCCCTGTCCCTTCAGACCAAGACGACGAAAACCAAGACGGTCGAGAACTCGCTCCTGCTGCGCCTGCAAAACGACCTTGCCGCGCGCTCGGATGTGATTAGCGATGCCGTGAATGCAGTGCGCGAGGCCCGGACATCGCTATACGCCGACCGTTGGGGCACATTCGAAATCAATCCCCTCCCCACGGGACCCGAGTTCAAGGTAGAGATCGAAAGCGGTAACAGCGGCGGCATCGCGAGCATGGAGATATTCTGCTTCGACTACGCCCTCTATAAGGTCGTCACCACCAGACTCGGCGGTCTCGGATTTCTCATTCACGACAGCCACCTATTCGATCCCGTTGACAGTCGACAGAAGGCAACGGCTCTGGAACTTGGCGCGTCTCTGACGGCTGAGGTTGGTGGCCAGTACATCGCAATGTTGAATTCGGACGAATACGAAAAGCTGGAATTTTCGGCTGGGTTCGACGCGCCAAGTCGGGTCCTACCCGTCGTCCTCGAGGACACACTTGGCGGCGGCCTTTTTGGGTTCCGGTTTGGCTAGCGCTGGAGCTATGCTTTCCATGGCAAGCTCCAGACCCCGATATCATCGATACTCGTCAAATGGTTGGAAACCGAAAACGGACAGCGGGAAGCGGGATCGACGGCCGACCGCTCTGTTTGGTGGCTGGCCATCGGTGTCCCGCGTGACACGTCAGTTGTCTCGATTCGGTTTCGGTCAACAGCCGCCGCCCGGATGTCTATTGTTCTCGCTCGCAAAAATGGAAAAAATCCACCTGGGCCCCTAGGACATTCCGGTATTTTGTTCTATTTTTGTTCCCCATGAGCATCCGGACCCAACGCCTAACATCGCGAATACGCTGACCGTCACACGGCCATGATGGCCGTCGGGCGTTTCTCGTTGTTGAGGTCCTTCTACATGACTGTTTTGCAGAATACCGCGGCCATTGTCGCCGTCGGAGGTGTTGCCTCCCGGAAGTCTTTCTTTCCCAGAACCACGATCAAGTGCGAAGGCCCGGCCGTCTTTCGATCTCAGGTCGCTCGTGACGTCGCCTGCCTCCTCGATGTCGATCACTCAGTTCGGACCTGGACGTGCAATCCACCGTCCCTGCTGGTTTCCGATCATCATTACGCATGCGATTTCTTGGTGACCGACAACTCGGGTTTTGAAGTCATGCTCGACGCCCCCGATCGAAGCGAGACATCGACGGCTGGGTTGCTGAAATCGGCCGCAAAAAGCGCGGGCTACGAGTTTCGAACATTTGAAAGGACCGATCTCTATTTCGGAAATCGCCTTCGGAACGCGAAGGACCTCCTTAGATACGGGAACTATCTCGTAACGCTTGGCGATCGTGTTCGTCTTCTCGCCGCCCTGGATGAACATGGTGCGCTCACGGTGGCTGAATGTCTGACAGCGTTCTCCGAAACCAAACCAATCGGAGGCCTTGCCTGCATGATCCTGAATGGTTTCGTGGACGTGGACCTGGACGAAGCGCTTATAGGACCCCGGACGACGGTGAAACGGATATCGGCGGCCTGACGCCGTTCGCCGCAATCGTTTCATCGAGGTCCTCAGAGAATGCGTAAGAGTTTGCTCAAGTCATCTACAAATCCCATCGACGAGTTCGCAGAGCGGACTTGACATGAGCTCCCGCTTGCAGCGCAGCTGGCCCTCGTGGCCCTATCCCGCGTGCTGAGGCATTTCCTTCGCAGTTCGAAAGGTTTCGTCGCGTCGGTAGTGGTTCCGGAGGGGACCAACATCCATCCCTACTCGGCGGCGGCCCATCGGCTGCTCGGAGACCCATTTGACGGAGCGCATATTCGCAACCCCTCCGATGTCATCGTAATCAAGGATGACCCGGACCTCAGCGACATCACCAAGCTCACCAGATACAACGGAACCCGGCGAGTGATCATCCTGCTGGCATTCGAGGAGTGGGTGACGGACGATGTTCGCCTGCTCTCCGACGTGACCGCTGCCTTGCCTCGTCCGACGGCCATGGACATTAAGATCGCGGCCAAGAGAATGGGGTTCGGTAGGATCGGTGACGCCGACGCCGAATTCCTCATGACCCACGACATCACCAGGCTTTCGCTGATGATGAGGCGCGGACGCTCGGTGGACGCCATGATTGCCCGACTGCGTCGATACCCCACTCCTCCCGAAGCCCCCGCGCCAGACAACGCCGATCCCGGCCCGACACTGCATGACCTCCATGGATTTGGACCCGCGGCGACGTGGGGAACTTGCCACTGATCTCGCAGACTGGAGGAGCGGAAAGCTGACCTGGAGCGATGTGGATCGCGGCATGCTCCTGTCCGATCCGCCCGGCTGCGGGAAGACATCGTTCGCTGCGGCACTGGCGAGGACGTGCGGAGTGAAACTTGTACTCGCGTCAGCCGCTCGCTGGCAGGCGATGGGGCATCTGGGCGATCTCCTCAAGGCAATGAGACGCGCCTTCGACGACGCGACGAAGAATTCGACGTCGATCCTGTTTATCGACGAATTCGACAGCTTTGGCGACAGGCAGGCACTGTCCGGAGACAATGCCAGCTACTCGCGGCAGGTGGTAAACGGTCTTCTCGAGTGCATGGACGGTGTCCGTGGCCGAGAGGGCGTCATCGTCATCGGGGCGACGAACTTCCCCGCCCTGATCGACGAGGCATTACTGCGTCCGGGACGGCTCGAACGCCATTGCGCCATCCCCCTCCCCGAGAAAATGCAGACATATGTGATGAACCACATCAAACCTTGGCAAGCGATTGGTCGAGGTCGGCGATGATGTCGGCGATGTCCTCGATGCCGACCGACAGGCGCACGACTTCCGGGCCGGCCCCCGCCGCCGCCTGCTGTTCCGGCGTCAACTGCCGGTGGGTCGTGGATGCCGGATGGATGACGAGCGAGCGGGTGTCGCCGATATTGGCGAGGTGCGAGAACATCTCCAGTCCCTCGACGAAGCGTTTCCCCGCCTCATAGCCATCCTTCAGGCCGAAGGTGAATACCGCGCCAGCGCCCTTCGGCGAATATGTCCGCTGAAGCGAGTGGTTCGCATCAGCCTCCAGACCAGCGTAGCGGACCCAAGCGACCTTGTCATGCGTGCTGAGCCAGGTGGCGACCGCAAGGGCATTGTCGCAATGGCGCTGCATCCTGAGCGGCAGCGTCTCGATGCCCGTCAGAAGAAGGAAGGCGTTGAACGGCGAGAGAGCCGGGCCGAAGTCGCGCAGGCCTAGCACGCGGCAGGCGATGGCGAAGGCGAAGTTGCCGAAAGTCGCATGCAGCACCATGCCGGCGTATTCCGGGCGCGGCTCCGACAAGATCGGGTATTTGCCCGATTTCGACCAGTCGAACGTACCGCCATCGACGATCACACCGCCCATCGAGTTGCCGTGTCCGCCCATGAACTTGGTCAGTGAATGCACGATGATGTCGGCGCCATGCTCGATCGGCTGGATCAGATATGGGGTCGCCATCGTATTGTCGACAATCAGCGGCAAGCCGTGCTTTTTCGCGACCTCCGAGATCGCCGCAATATCGACGAATGTCCCGCCTGGATTGGCAAGGCTCTCGATGAAGATTGCCTTGGTGCGCTCGTCGATCTGGCTTTCGAACGACGAAATATCCGCCGTATCGACCCACCGCACCCGCCAGTCGAAGGATTTGAAGGCATTGCCGAACTGGTTGACGGAGCCGCCATAGAGCTGGCGCGCGGCGAGAAAATTGTCGCCCGGGCTCATGATGGCGTGGAAGACCAGCAACTGCGCCGCATGGCCGGAGGCGACGGCGAGCGCTGCCGTGCCGCCTTCGAGCGCCGCGACCCGCTCTTCCAGCACCGCCTGCGTCGGGTTCATGATGCGGGTATAGATGTTGCCGAAGGCCTGCAGGCCGAACAGCGAGGCGGCGTGATCGGCATCGTTGAAGACGAAGCTCGTCGTCTGATAGATCGGCGTCGCGCGCGCGCCCGTGGCCGGATCAGGCTGGGCGCCGGCATGAATGGCAAGCGTATTGAAACCTGGATTGTTCTTCACGGACATATTCTCCCTCGCCCAAGATCGGCGCACTATTCCAGAGGCCACAGCTGCTGGTCAAAGACTGTTTTACTGGATATACACGCTGGGCGAGTATGGATTTCCAATCTCTGGCCGGATGCCAGCGGCGCCGTCAGCCGACAAGACGCGGATATTCGATCGCCGGACAGCGGTCCATGACGACCTTTATGCCTTGCACTTCCGCCTTTGCCGCCGCCTGGTCGTCGCGCACCGACAATTGTCCCCAGATCACCGTCGGGCGCACTTGCAGAGCCAGGATTTCATCGACCAGCGCCGGGAGGGCATGGGCGGCGCGGAAGACATCGACCATGTCGATAGCCTCCGGGATATCGGCCAGCCGGGCATAGACCTTCTGTCCCTGGATCTCCTTGCCGGCCTGCCCCGGATTGACCGGGAAAACCGTGTAGCCCTTGCGCAACAGGAACGCCATCACCCGATGGCTCGGCCGCTCGGGGTTCGGCGACGCGCCGACAAGTGCAATCGTCTTCGTCGATTTCAGAATGTCGGAGATATAAAAATCCGGATAGGCATCATGGTTCATCGTCGAAGTCCACCTAAAGCAATCGTCGCGCGATAATTGGGATAGCCCCCTCCACTGTCAACCGATCGGATGGCGCTTTGAATACAAATCCAAAGGCCGACAGCGTCCGCGGCGTCGCCAAAACTGGCTATCCGTCAGAATCGGGTTGCTTTTCCCGATGCTCGCCTTCAGAAAATGCAGGTATCCGATCGTCTCGCGTCCCTGAAGGTTCATCTTGCCCCTCGACGTCATCGCTCTCGTTCTGTTCGGGGCGTTACTGCACGCGACCTGGAATGCGCTGGTCAAGGCGGGATCGGAAAAATCGCTCGATGCGGCGATGATCGCCCTCGGCGCAGCGGCCGTTGCGCTGCCCTTCCTTCCCTTCATGCCGCTGCCGCATCCGGATGCCTGGCCGTTCATCCTCGTGTCGGCGGTGTTCCAGTTCGTCTATTTCCAGCTTGTGGCCGCCTCCTACCGTGCCGGCGACATCGGTCTCGTCTATCCGCTGATGCGCGGAGTGGCACCCTTGCTGGTCGCAATGACGAGCGGCGCGCTCATCGGGGAGAAACTTTCGCCTGGCGCGCTGGCCGGTGTGCTGACGATCTCGACCGGCGTGCTGACGCTCGCCTTCGAGGCGCGCAAGGGCGGCAAACACGCCATCCTCCTGGCGCTCGCCAATGCCGTGGTCATCGCCAGCTATACCTATGTCGACGGCATCGGCGCCCGCATCGCGCTCAATCCGATCTCCTACACGCTCTGGATGGCCTTGCTGCCGCCGGTCCTGTTGTTTTCCTGGGCCTTCATCTCGCGCGGCGTCAAGCCCGTCCTGCGCCATGTCCGTCATCAATGGTGGCGCGGCCTGATCGGCGGTGGCGGCTCGATCGGCGCCTATGGCTTGGCGCTATGGGCGATGACGAAGGCCCCGGTCGCAACCGTCGCGGCGCTGCGCGAAACCTCGATCCTCTTCGCCATCGTCATTTCCATCGTCTTCCTCAAGGAGCGCATCAGCATCTTCCGCATCGCCGCCGCCTGCCTGATCGCACTCGGGGCTCTGATGCTGAAGCTTGCTTGAGAAATCCGCTGAAATAACGTATGTACAGGATTACGTACAGAGGATCCATTATGAACGTCATCAGCCTTTCCGAGCTTCGCGCCAATATGGCAAGGCATTTCGACCGGGTCGAGCAGGATCACGATGAACTCATCGTAACACGGCAGAACCGCGAGCCGATGGTCGTTATGTCGCTCAGCGATTTCGAAGGGTGGAAGGAGACGATGTATCTGCTTTCCAACCCGGCGAACAAGGAACGTCTTTTGCGGTCGATCGCCGAGCTTGACGAAGGCAAGGGCATCGCAGTCGATTTTGACGCACTTTCGTCCACCAAATGAAGATACATTTCTCGCAGGATGCGTGGGAAGACCTCCAGCATTGGATCAATACTGACGAGAAATTGCTGCAGAAGATTTTAGCCCTGCTCAAGGAGTGCCAACGCGCGCCCTTTTCCGGAACGGGCAAGCCAGACCCCCTCAAAAATGAGCTTAAGGGCTGGTGGTCTCGCCGGATCACGCAAGAGCATCGGCTGATCTACCGCGTCACGGGAAGTGGAGAAACTCAAGCACTCGAAATTGCCGCCTGCCGAAACCACTACTCCTGATCAATTCTCTTTCCACTCCGGCATGCGCTTGCCCAGAAAAGCCCCGATCCCCTCTTCCGCGTCACGCGCCAGCATATTCTCCACCATGACACCCGTGGCGAAATCATAGGCTTCGGCGATACCCATCTCCACCTGCCGGTAGAACACTTCCTTGCCGATCTTCAGCGCCTGCGGCGATTTCGAGGCGATGACGGCAGCGTATTTGTTGACGACCTGCTGCAGATACGGCTTTGGCACGATGCGGTTGACGAGGCCGAAATCCTTTGCCGTCGAGGCATCGATCGTCTCGCCGGTCAAAAGCATTTCCATCGCCTGCTTGCGGTGTGCTGCGCGCGAGACGGCGACCATCGGTGTCGAGCAGAACAGGCCGATATTGACGCCGGGCGTGCAGAAGGTCGAGCTATCGGTGCAGATCGCCAGATCGCAGCTTGCCACCAGCTGGCAGCCGGCAGCCGTCGCCAGCCCGTCGATCTCGGCGATGACCGGCTGCGGCAAGCGGTTGATCGCCAGCATGAGGTCGGCGCAAAGACGGACGGATTTTTCAAAGAAGGCCCTGCCCCTGTCGTCGTCCGCGCGATGCGTTGTCAGTTCCTTGAGGTCATGGCCTGCCGAGAACAGCTCTCCGGAAGCGGCCAGGATGACGACACGAATGTCGGCGGATTTGGCGGCGGCGGCGAGTTCCGCCATCAATGCTTCCATCAGCGCGATCGACAGGGCATTTGCCGGAGGATTGTTCAAGGTCAGCCGCAGCACATCGCCCGAAACTTCCCGCAACACCAGGCCATGCAGGTCTTGCCTGCGCAGGGAAACCACGTCTGCCATGTCTTTTATCCTCAGTCTCGTGTCTGGTCTGGGCTTGGCCGGATAAACTTGGCCGTATCAGCGCTTGGTACGCCGCAGCGGCTGGGGTTTCAAGCGCCCGGCCATGCTCGATGCCGGGATTTCGCAGCTTGCCGGCGACGAACTGGTGGCGCAAGCAACCGCGCCCCATTCGGGTCCATCAAAATAAATTGTGGTATTATAATACCCCACTGCTAACCGACTGTTTTCTATAGGCAATTTTTCAAACCTGCCAGAATCGTAAGCTTGACGGCACTTCGTCCCTTGCGTATAAGCCGCAGCAGATCGCGGTCCTCTCGGGCCGCTTTCATTTTTGGCTGACTTTCGGGTCCGCCAATTCAAGCAACAAGAAACGCCCGGGCGGCAACGCGCCGGGTTCCAAACGAAAGAGTTTCAACATGTCAACCTTCGTTCAGAAGCCTGCAGAGGTGGAGAAGAAGTGGATCCTCATCGACGCCGAAGGCCTCGTTGTTGGTCGCGTCGCTTCCCTCATCGCCAACATCCTGCGCGGCAAGCACAAAGCAACCTACACCCCTCACGTTGACGATGGTGACAATGTCATCGTGATCAACGCCGAGAAGGCTGTCCTGACCGGCAAGAAGTACAGCGACAAGAAGTACTACTGGCACACCGGTTACCCGGGCGGCATCAAGGAGCGCACCGCGCGCCAGATCATCGAAGGCCGCTTCCCGGAGCGCGTTCTCGAGAAGGCTGTCGAGCGCATGGTTCCCCGCGGTCCGCTTGGCCGTCGCCAGATGAAGAACCTGCGCGTCTACGCCGGCACCAACCATCCGCATGAAGCACAGCAGCCGACCGTCCTCGACGTCGCCAAGCTGAATGCCAAGAACACAAGGAGCGCCTAATCGTGGCTGATCTCTCTTCTCTGAAAGACCTCGGCACGGCGACTGAAGCAACTGCTTCGGCTCCGGTTCACGTCCGCAAGGTTGACGCCCAGGGCCGCTCCTATGCGACCGGCAAGCGCAAGAACGCCGTAGCCCGCGTCTGGGTCAAGCCGGGCTCCGGCAAGATCACCGTCAACGGCAAGGAATTCGCAAACTACTTCGCCCGTCCGGTTCTGCAGATGATCCTGCGCCAGCCGATCGTCGCTGCCGCCCGTGACGGCCAGTTCGACATCGACGCAACGGTTGCAGGCGGCGGTCTTTCCGGCCAGGCCGGCGCCGTTCGTCACGGCATCTCCAAGGCGCTGACCTACTTCGAACCGGGCCTGCGCTCGGTCCTGAAGAAGGGTGGCTTCCTGACCCGCGACAGCCGCGTCGTCGAGCGTAAGAAGTACGGTAAGGCCAAGGCCCGCCGTTCGTTCCAGTTCTCGAAGCGTTAATCGTTTCGCGACTTGTCGATTTGGGAAAGGCGGGCATTGTCCCGCCTTTTTCTTTGACCACGGGCCTGTGCAGGTCGTTTTCTGCAAACGCTGCGCACTTGCAGGCGAAAGGCGCTAGATCGGCAGCTCAGTCGAGAATTTGAGCTCGCGCAGCACGAAACTCGAGACCACAGTGCGCACATGCGGGTTGCGCATCAGATACCGCGTCATGAAAGCCTCGTAGCTTTCAACGTCGCTTGCCCGGATCTTCAGCATGTAGTCGAAGGCCCCCGACAGCGCATAACATTCCATTATTTCCGGCCGCTCCAGCACGACGGAGGCAAAGGAGGCGACAGCTTCCTCATGGTGATCTTCCAGCGTCACATGGGCGATGACGCAGAGCTTGAGATCAAGCTTGCCGGGATCGAGCAGCGTCACACGCTTGCGGATGACGCCATCGGCTTCGAGTTCCTGGATCTTCCGCCAGGCCGAACTCTGCGACATGCCCGCCTTCTCCGCCAGCTCCGCCAGCGACAGGCTGCCGTCGGCCTGGACGAGCTGCAGAAGCTTACGGTGAAAGCTCCCAGTTTCTTTCATTTTCTGCCCAGTCTGCGAAAACTCCTGCCAAGATTATGACAATCGCCAGCAGGAAAGAAAGAAAAATCCGTTGTTCTGGGAGCATAATTACTTTTGAAGCGCCACGCCTAGCCACGTGCTGGCCACGTGTTGGCCACGTGCTGGAATGACGGAGGATCAGAGCATGACGAAGGAAAGTACCTACACCGCCAAACTGCCCGGCCCGGACGGTTTGTACGACTACACGCCCGAAGAAGACGCCATCTGGGGCGAGCTCTATGAGCGCCAGATGAAGTTGCTGGCAAACATGGCCTGCCGTGAATATCTCGATGGCGTCAAGACGCTTGGCCTCAGGCCGGACAAGGTTCCGCAACTGCTCGACGTCAACCGCCGCCTGAACGAGACCACCGGCTTCGGCGTCGAAGGCGTACCCGCCCTTATTCCGCCGTCGCAATTCTATGAGCTTCTGTCGCAGGGCAAATTCCCGCTCGCCACCTTCCTCCGCCGCCGCGAGCATATCGACTACATCGAAGAGCCTGACCTGTTTCATGAGGTGTTTGGCCATTGCCCGCTCTTGACCAACCAGAGCTACGCCAATTTCGTCCGCCGTTTCGGCGAAACCGCCGTCCGCCTCGGCAAGGGCTATTCGTGGCACCTGTTCCGCATTTTCTGGTTCACGGTCGAATTCGGCCTGATCAACACACCGGAAGGCCGGCGCTGCTACGGCGCGGGCATCGTGTCCTCGCCGAGCGAGGCGAAGGCCGCGATGAAGGGCACAGAGTGCGAATTCCGGCCGTTCGACCTGTTGCACGTGCTCAGAACTCCTTACCGGATCGATATCGTCCAGCCGATCTACTATGTCATAGACAGCTTCGCCGATCTCGAAGCGATCATTGATCAGGATATCGGTGGCATGATCGAGAAGGCAAAATCGCTGGGTGATTTCGCCCCGACGTTCGAGGCGGAAGCATCCTGAAGCATGTCGTCAATAGGCACGGCTGTCCCTCGGCCAGACGGCGGCAAGCCATCGGTTCAAGGCCTGGGTTGCGGGCCTTTCGAACCGTGAAAACTGCAAGGCGGATATCAGCACGATTACGCCGAGCGCGACCATGGCCTCGAAAGCCAGCAGGCCATAATTGCCGATTGCCCCCTTCGCGACGACCTTGACGAACAGCTGGATGACATAGACGTGCAGCAGATAGGTGGAGAACGACCAGTCGCCGAGGCGCGCAAGCCAAGGCTGGCGCATCGCGAACAATGGGATGGCGCCAAGAACGAAAAACGCTGAAGGTATCCCCCAGATCAGAGAGCGGATTTCATCGTAGTAGATGCCGCTCGCAGCCAGCCCCGCAAAGACCGGCGGAAGGCATAGGAGCCAAACGGGCCTGAACCATCTTTTGCTGTGGATCGCTGCACCATAGTTCCAGATGAGAATACCCAACACGAATTCCAGGATGATCGGCTGCGTATAGAACTCGAAAATCCGGCCGCCGTCGACAAGGGCGCCTCCGGCGACGCAAACGCAAAGCATGAGCGCCGCGACAAGCAGCGTTCGATCGCCAGACAGCCAGATCGAACACGCGACAATGCCATAGAAGAAAATTTCGTAGTTTAGCGTCCAGCCGATCATCAGTGCGGGCAGCGTCGTGCCTTCAACGAAGTCGGGCAGAAAAAACAGCGAGAAAAACATCCTGCTCCAGGTTATGTCGGGATTGTTGACGACCGAGGGACAGATCAGGCAGAGCACGCAGAAAGCCAGGGTCATCAGCCAATAGAGCGGCGCAATGCGGATCGCCCGACGCAGAACGAATTCGAGCGGGGAGAACTTGGCCGTTCGGGCTGCGATCATCGCCATGATGTAGCCGCTGATAACGAAAAATATATCGACCCCGATTGCCCCGATCGCGAAGCCGTGACCCCAGCCGAACTGTGAACTGAGCGATGTGGACAGATGGTAGAAGACCACCAGCCACGCCGCGATCGCCCGAAGGTACTGGATCGAATCGACCATCCCCGTCTGCTCTGGGGAGGTGGCCGCGCGAGGAGCGCCGGCTGCGCGACGGAGCGGTATCGACGCGGCGCCAGCCGTCAAAAGCAGTTTCTCCGAAATCATCAAGGATACCTTTTCGTCCCGATAAACCATGCGTTTCGCAATTCTGTTTCAAATCGAGACAGACAAGGTGAAAACCGCGTGCCCCGGCACCAGTCCAGCAAGTACCGTGCCAGAAACTTAACGGGCTCTCCACGGCAGGAAGCAATTCCTATTCCCCGATGGCGGATCAGCGGTTATCGTGCGCGCCCTGCCGCCATTTCAGCAGAACGACAAACGACGGGACCGACCATGGCCAACAAGACGATAGACCACGCGATTACCGCGACATCGCTGAAGAGTGCCGCCAGCGACCCGACCCATGCGGGCGTGCTGTCCTTCATGCGCCGGCGATACACCAAGAGCCTGAAGGGCGCCGATGCCGTCGTCTGGGGCATTCCCTTCGATGCGGCGACATCCAATCGCCCCGGCGCGCGCTTCGGACCACAGGCAATCCGCCGGGCGTCGGCCATCTTCGACAACGATCCACAATATCCCTTCGAGCGCGACTTGTTCGCGGACATGGCGACGATCGACTATGGCGATTGCCTGCTCGACTACGGCGACCACAGCAAGACGCCCGCCACCATCGAACGCGAGGCGGCGAAAATCCTGAAGAGCGGCGCCTTCCTGCTGACGCTTGGTGGCGACCACTTCGTCACTCTGCCGCTGCTGCGCGCCCACGCCGCTATCCACGGCCCCCTGTCCCTTGTCCACTTCGATGCGCATCAGGATACCTGGGCCGACGAGAAAGGCCGCATCGATCATGGCTCCTTCGTCGGTCGTGCCGCGCGCGAAGGGCTGATCGATACGGCAAGCTCCATCCAGATCGGCGTCCGCACGCATGCGCCGGACGATTGCGGCATTCGCATCCTCTATGGCTACGCTATCGAGGAGATGAGCGCGGGCGAGATTGCCGACGTCATCCTTCGTCATGTCGCAGACCATCCCGCCTATCTCACCTTCGATATCGACTGCCTCGACCCGGCCTATGCGCCCGGCACCGGCACTCCCGTTTCCGGCGGGCCGTCAAGCGCCAAGATCCTGTCGGTGATCCGCAAGCTCGGCGCGCTCGCCATCAAGGGCGCCGACGTGGTCGAGGTTGCGCCAGCCTATGACCATGCCGATATCACCGCCATTGCAGCCTCCACCATCGCCATGTATATGCTCGGCCTTCATGCGGAACAGCTGGCGGAACGGCGCGGCTGAGATTGTTGTCAAACTGATTCAATTTCATGCCAAAGTGATTCCGCACTCGCGGCTAATCAATTGGCAGGACAGGATAAAACCATGAAACCGAAGATCTTCATCGATGGCGAGCACGGCACGACCGGACTGCAGATCCGCAGCCGCATGGCAGGCCGTTCGAATGTCGAGCTCCTGTCCATTCCGGAAGCGGAGCGCCGCAATGCCGCCATCCGCGAAGACCTTTTGAACAGCGCCGATGTCGCCATCCTCTGCCTGCCCGACGATGCCTCGAAACAGGCGGTCGCGATGCTCGAAGGCAACAACAGGGTGCGCATAATCGATACCTCGACGGCGCACCGCATCGCGCCGGACTGGGCCTATGGCTTCGCCGAAATGGACAAGGGCCAGACCGGCAAGATCCGCGACGCCCGCCTTGTCGCAAATCCAGGTTGCTACCCGACCGGCGCTATCGGTCTTATCCGCCCGCTGCGGCAGGCGGGCATCCTGCCGGAAAACTACCCGGTGACGGTCAATGCAGTCTCGGGCTACACCGGCGGCGGC
Organism: Pararhizobium sp. LjRoot235; assembly: GCF_964254145.1. Lineage (NCBI taxonomy): Bacteria > Pseudomonadati > Pseudomonadota > Alphaproteobacteria > Hyphomicrobiales > Rhizobiaceae > Pararhizobium > Pararhizobium sp. LjRoot235. Next base: position 2,949,825 of record NZ_CAXUSP020000001.1, read on the forward strand.
AAGCAGATGATCGCGCAGATGGAAGACCCGGCCAATCCGGATCACATCGCCTCGCCGAACTTCCTCTACGGCCTGACGCTCAAGCACAAGCATGTGCCGGAGATGCAGACCCACGGGCTGCTTGACCGCGCCCCGATCTTCTCCCCCTCGGTCGGCCGCTTCCCGCAGGGCATGATCGTCCAGGTGCCGCTGTTCCTCGACCAACTCGCGGGTGGCTCGACGCGTGAAAGCATTCACGCAGCCCTGGTTGCCCACTATGCCGGACAGTCGATCGTCGAGGTCGTATCCCTGGACGACAGCGCGAAAATGGCCCGCGTCGATGCCGTCGAGCTTGCCGGCAAGGACACGATGAAGCTTTATGTCTTCGGATCGAACGGCGGCGAACAGGTCAATCTCGTCGCGCTGCTCGACAATCTCGGCAAGGGCGCGTCCGGGGCGGCAGTGCAGAACATGGACCTGATGCTGTCGGCTTGAACCCGCGCCTTTCCGGGCGTCGAGCCTCGTCGCCCTGGAACCGGCCGCCACGGCAAGAGGCGCTGATCAGTCCCGCACGTCGATCGCCAGCGGGCGCGGATATTCGCCGATGAAGGCGCGCCAATGAGCGACCGCGAAGCCGAGCACGATCAGCGCCCCGCCCTGATGCGCGACACCCCAGCCGACCGGCACTTGCAGGATCAGCGTGGTGATGCCGATGATCGCCTGGATCGTCACCAGCCCGAACAGCAGAACCGAACGCCGTGCATGGGTCGTGTCCGGCGCGCTGCGCAGCGAGGCGATCATGTGCATCAGCACGAAGGCGAACAGCACATAGGCGCCGATACGGTGGACGAACTGCACCGTCTTCGGGTTCTCGAACAGATTGAGCCATGCCGGCTGCTGGATGAACAGGTCACCCGGCACGAAGGAACCATCTATCAGCGGCCAGGTGTTGTAGCTCAGGCCCGCATCGAGGCCGGCGACCAGTGCGCCGAGATAGATCTGAACCAGCGCCATGCAGGCGATGATGGCAGCCATCTTCCTCGAACTCCTTGTCGGCGCCGGATCGCCCGCATGGGGCGCAAGTCCGCGGCTGACCCAGATGCAGGAGACGAAGATCAGGCAGGCGATGACGAGATGGGTAGCGAGCCGGTACTGGCTGACCTCGGTGCGATCGGCAAGGCCGGAGGAGACCATCCACCAGCCGATGAAACCCTGAAAGCCGCCCAGCGCCAGAATGCCGATCAGCGGCAGTTTCAAACGCGGCTCGATCTGTCCCCTGATCCAGAAGAAGACGAGCGGCAGGGCAAAGATCAGCCCGATGGAACGAGCGAGCAGCCGGTGCGCCCATTCCCACCAGAAGATCGTCTTGAAGCCCTCGATGGTCATGTCGCTGTTGAGCTGCGCATATTGCGGGATCTGCTTGTAGAGTGTGAACTCTTCCTGCCACTCGGCGTCGGAGAGCGGCGGAATGACGCCGTGGATCGGCTTCCACTGCGTGATCGAGAGCCCGGATTCGGTCAGCCGCGTCGCCCCACCGACGAGCACCAGCGCAAACAGCGCCAGCACGACAACGCCGAGCCAGATCCTGATTTGTGCGCGGTTGCGGCTGTCCGTGCCAATCTCGCTCAGGAGACGCTGTTGCGTTGCCAAATCGGTGCTCGCCATCGAGGACTCCACTCTTAAAACGGCATGGCCCTGCCTGCGGGAGGCAATTTGTCTTAAGGGCGATGCATCAAAGCCGTTGATTTGCACGAGAGCAGCATGCAAAACAAGACTTATCCCTTTGCGGCATGCCGTCGCGGCCCGATGCCGATATGCGACAAAAACCTGCCAACCGGAAAGACGTCAATGCCCGTACGCCTCAGAAAACTGATCGGCACTATCATCATCATCATTCTCGTCGTCGTCTATGCGCTGGCAGCCACCACCTTCGCCTCGCTGTTGCTTGGCGCTGCGCCATGGTGGGTGCACCTCGCCTATTTCTTCTTCACCGGCCTGTTGTGGGTGCTGCCCGCCATGCTAGTCATCAAGTGGATGGAAAAGCCCGCCAAGCCGCGCTGAACGGAGCATCGCATGAAAATCGCCGTGATCGCCGATATCCATGGCAACGACCTCGCACTCGAAGCCGTGCTCGCCGACATCGCCGTGCAGGGCATCGAGGATGTTGTCAATCTTGGCGACCACCTGAGCGGCCCGCTCAATGCGGCGCGAACGGCCGATACTCTGCTCGCGCGCGATTTCCCGTCGATCCGCGGCAATCATGATCGCTGGCTCATCACCGTCGATCCGGCCGAGATGGGACGTTCGGACCGCACCGCCTTTGACGAGTTGCAGCCGCGCCACCTCGAATGGCTGCGTGCCCTGCCCGCAACGCTGGTCCACCGGCAGGAGGTCTTTCTCTGCCACGGCACGCCGCAAAGCGACACCACCTATTGGCTCGAGGCTTTGACGGCCGACGGTGTCGTGCACATGGCGGAGCGTCAAGGGATCGAAGCCGCGGCTGTTGGCACGGACTTTCCCGTCATCCTCTGTGGCCACACGCATATCCAGCGTTCCGTCCGGCTTGCCGATGGACGGCTCGTCATCAATCCCGGCAGCGTCGGCTGCCCGGGCTACGAAGACGACGAACCCGTGCCGCACAAGGTCGAGGCCGGCTCGCCGGATGCCTGCTACGCCATCCTCTCAAAGGTTGGCGGACGCTGGGACGTGACGTTCCGCAAGGTGCCCTACGACAATATGGCCATGTCACGTCTCGCCCGGTCGCGTGGCCGCAACGAATGGGCCAATGTGCTGGCCACGGGTTGGCTTGACGCATAGGCGGCCACACTGCCCGTTATTTCCCGGTTTTATCCATTCGGTAACCTCATTTGACGAAATGCCGGTTAAGCAACTACCCGCGCGCCAATCTAAATGAAAATAAGGGCATGCTTGCGCTAGATGGGGTTTTCATCCAGCTCACGGAACGGCAACCGATCATGACTGACGCGGACTTCAAGATGATGCCCGTTAATGAGGCCCGCAGCCGCCTCTGGCATGCACGCGAAAAAGTGCATGATGTCGCCGTCACGCGCGATCTCCGGCTGACGGTACACGTCAACATGCAGCCGCTGGAAGCCGATTGGCGCTTGCTGGAGGCATCGTCGGCGGCGTCGCTGCATCAGAGCTTCGACTGGTGCGCTGCCTGGGCTGCCACCCATGCCAACCAGTTGCTTCTGGTGCGCGGCAGCATCGGTCGCAAGACGGTCTTCATCCTGCCACTCGAACTGGTCCGCGGCCGGTTCTTCCGTACGGCCCGGTTCATCGGCTCGCCGCACAGCAACATCAACACGGGCCTCTTTGCCGCCGAGTTCGATCCGCTTAACCGCGAACACCTTGCCCGCACATTGATTGCGGATCTCGCAACGAAACTGTCGCGCGTCGCCGATATCGTCACGCTGGAAAAGATGCCGTTCGAATGGCGGGGTGCCGGTCATCCACTCGCCTCGCTTCCGGCTGTGCGCAACCAGAATTCGTCGTTCCAGTTGCCGCTTCTTGTAAACTTCGAGGCGACGCTCGCCCAGCTCAACGCCAAACGGCGGCGCAAGAAATTTCGGGTTTCGGAAAAGCGGCTGGAAGCACTTGGCGGCTACGAACACATTGTAGCCACAACACCGGACGAACGCCAGCAGACGTTGGACCTGTTCTTCGGGCAGAAGGCCGCCCGCTTCAAGGCGCTCGGCCTTCCCGATGTCTTTCAGGACTGCGAGACGCAGGCCTTCTTCCACACACTCGCCGCCATCGGGCCGACCGGCGACAGGCAACCGCTTGAACTGCACGCGATCCGCCTGCGCGGCAACCAACAGGGTCGCGTCGTCGCGATCGCGGGTCTGTCGCGCAAGGGCGATCATGTCATCTGTCAGTTCGGATCGATCGACGAGGATATCGCAGCCGACGCCAGCCCCGGCGAATTGCTGTTCTATCTGATGATCCGCAAGTGCAATGCCGAAGGGGTTTCGCTGTTCGATTTCGGTATCGGCGACCAGACCTACAAGCGCTCCTGGTGCACGGTCGAAACGCCGCAGCAGGACATCGTCCTGCCGCTGACGATACGCGGACGTCTGGCGGCATCAGCCCACCGCTTTGCGGTCAGGCTCAAGGCTGAGATCAAGAAGAACAAGCAGGCCTACGCCTTTGTGCAGCGCTTGCGCCAACGCCGGCAAACACCGGGCAGCGCGGCAGCCAACGACACGGTTGACGACTGAACAGCGCTTCTCAGGCTGCACGGCGGCCGGGTTTCCCCGACTGCGGATAACCCGTTCCCGTCATCAGCACGATCTCGCCGAAACCTTCGGCATCAAAGCCGGTGATCAGGTCGACAATCTCGGCATTGGCGACGGCAGGTGCCGAGATGATGATTTTCGAATCCTTAGACCGCGTTACCTTGCGGATGGCGCCAACACCGGCCGCACCGCATTCGACAAGCACCGTGTCATAGGCGTTCGACAAGGCATCGATAATTATCTGCAGCCGCTCGATGCCGCGGACCGCAAGGACCGGGTCGGCATCACCCTGTGGGATGATATGCGCGTCAGATAGGCGATCGGCATGGATCGTCTCGGTGAACGGAACCTCGCCCACCAGCAGATTGGTGATGCCCGCGAGATCGGCCGACTGTGCCATCAGCCGCGTCGGGCAGGCCGTGCCGGTCAGATCGATCAGCACAATCTTGCGCCCCTCCTCGGCGACCAGCCGTGCGAGCATGACAGCATTGGTCGACCCCGCGTCACCCGTTGGCGATACTGAGATAGCGACGCGAATGTCATCGTCGCAGAGATGGGCGGCGACCGATTCGACGGAGAAATCATCAGCTGCCGCGGCCTCCGTCTCGTCCGGCGCAGTCGCGGGCTGGGATGCGGTTTCACGCATCGGCGGGGCTTCCGACCGTTCCGCTTCGAAGTCCGGCTCTAATTCCTGGCCCACCGGTCGCAGGGCGCGCCCGCTGAACAGTTCTGAAAGCATGATGACCACGCAACTGACGAGGAAGCTGGCAAGGGTCGCGACGACGGTGATCGGCAGGACCTTGGGGAAATGCCGCTCGGTCGGCTCGACGGCTTGGGAAATGACGCGCGCGTCGGCAGGTGCCGCGTTCTCGCCGCTGCGTGACGTCGCCTCGCGGTAGCGCGCCAGATAGGTTTCAAGCAACTGCCGTTGCGCCGTCGCTTCCCGCTCCAGTGCCCGCAGCCCAACCTCGTCTTCGCCCGCCTTGGCAGACGTCGCTTTCATCGTGTTGAGCTGCGCCACAAGCTGGCGCTCGCGCAACTGGGCGACATTGGCCTCGTTTTCGAGGCTGCCCAAAATCTTCCTCGTTTCGCCGACTATCTGCGTGCGGATGCCCTGCAGCTGCGACTTCAGCCCCTTCAGACGTGGATGCCCGTCCAGCAGGCTGGTGGAGAGATCGGCGATCTGCCCCTGGACGCTGGATTCGGTTTCCTTGAGGCGCTGGATCATCGGCGAGGCGACGACGTCATTCAGCGTATCGACGGCGCGGCCGCTCGCAAGTGCTACGCGCACGTTCTCGGCGCGGGCCTCGGCATTGGCGCGCTCGCCGCGCACGCGGGCAAGCTCGGTGGAAATATCGTTCAACTGCTTCGTCGCAAACGTGCCGCCGGCTTCGCCGGTGAGCAACAGGTCGGACGACGCGCGGTAGTCCGCAACCTTGGCCTCGGCGTCGCGAACCTTTTCGCGCAGGTTGGCGATTTCGGGCTCCAGCCAGCGGCTGGCCTCGGAGTTGGAATCAAGCTTTGCGCCGCTCTGCAGCGACAGGAAGACTTTTGCCATCGCATTCGGGATGGCGGCTGCCAGGCGCGGGTCCTTGGAGGTGAACTGGATCGCGATCACCCGCGACTTCTCGACCTGGTAGACCTGCAGCTTCTCCTGGAACTCCTTCAGCACGCGCTCTTCCGGCGGCAGGTCGAGAGGGTTCTTCTTGACGCCGAGCATCACCAGAATATCGGAAATCGCCGAAGGGTCCGCTGTGGGATCGAATTCCGGCAGCTGATGCAGCTTCATTTCGCGGGCGACCTGTTTAATCAGATCGACCGAGCGCAGCACCTGCACCTGGCTGGAAATGCCGGATTCGTCGAAAGGGCTGTCGGTTGTCTGCGGCGGTCCTTGGTTGTTGGCGCCGCTGAATTCCGGCTGGCGCGATTCGATCAGCAGCCGCGCCTCGCTCTGATAGTCGGGAGACATCAAACTCGTGCCGGTGAATGCGAGGCCGGCGAAGACGACGGTCGCGGCAAGCACCCTGCCCCGCCGCCGCCAGATGGCACGGAACAGACCGCCGAGATCGATGTCTACATCCTGATGACCGCCGTTGACGCCCGACATGCGCTTTTTACCCCGAACCTGCATATACCGCGGCACCGTAAACAAACATGGTAACGCAAGGGTTAATGAAACCGAGGCGAGCGCCCTGCCAACAACCACCGAATGTAGAGCAAACGCACAACCGGCGGCAAAATGTGCGGCTCCTTTACCGGCTATTAACCCTAACGGATTGATAACATAACGCCATGACACGGTTTCTGGAGCGCGAGAGCCTAATGACGTCCGCACGATTGAAAACAGGCCCTTCCCTGGCCGCACTCTCTCTGTGCCTGGCAATGTCTGGCTGCAGCAGCTACCAGCCTGCGCCGAAGGCGTTTCATGAAGCGACGATCCAGCCGTACCGGGTCGATAGCGGCGACCGGCTGCGCATCAGCGTCTTCGAACAAACAGGCCTTACCGGGACCTATACGGTCGATCAGGCGGGCTATGTCGCCTTCCCGTTGATCGGCGCCGTGCCGTCGCGCGGCCATACCCTGCCCGAGATGGAGAAGATGATCGCCGGCAAGCTGCGCGAAGGCTACCTGCGCGATCCGGACGTGACGATCGAGGTCGATCGCTACCGCTCCGTCTTCATCATGGGCGAAGTCGGTCAGGCCGGGCAATATTCCTACGTTCCGGGCATGACGGTGCAGAACGCCATTGCGGTTGCGGGCGGCTATTCGCCACGCGCCAACCAGGCGAATGTCGACGTCACCCGCAAGATCAACGGACGCATCCTTACCGGCCGGGTTTCGATTTCCGATCCGATCATGGCCGGCGACACCATCTATGTGCGCGAGCGGCTGTTCTGACAGCCATGCCGGATCCCCGCCCGCTGCGCATCATTCATTGCTTCAGGTCGCCGATCGGCGGCATTTTCCGCCATGTCCGCGACCTGGTCGAAGCGCATGCCAGGCAGGGTCATGAAATCGGCATCGTCTGCGACAGCACCACGGGAGGCAGCCACGAAGACGCTCTTTTCGACGAGATACGGCCGTTCCTCGCGCTCGGTCTCGTTCGACTGCCAATCCCCCGGTCCATCGGCCCGACCGATCTGGCGGCACTCTGGAGCAGCTACAAGGAAATCAGAAGTTTGCAGCCGGATATCCTGCACGGTCATGGCGCCAAAGGCGGCGTTCTGGCCCGGATCATCGGTTCAGCGTTGCGGGTGAACAGGTATTGCGTTGCCCGCCTTTATTCGCCGCACGGCGGCAGCTTGCACTACGACAGCGGCACGTTTTCCGGCAAGGCCGTGTTTGTTCTCGAGCGCCTTCAGGAATATCTGACGGACGCGATCGTCTTCGTCTGTGAATTCGAGCGCACGACCTACGAGACGAAGGTGGGCAAGCCGCGTACCCGCAGCGAATTGATCTACAACGGCGTCGACGATCGCGATTTCGAGACTGTCCATGCCCGGCCCGACGCCGTTGATTTCCTCTATATCGGCATGCTGCGCGACCTGAAGGGGCCGGACCTCTTCGTCGATGCTTTCGCGCGGGCGGAGCGGACCATCGGCAAGCCGCTGTCGGCCATGATGATCGGCGACGGGCCGCAAAAGGCCAAATACGAGCAGATGATGCTGGAACGCGGCCTTGGCCGCCGCATCGAAATGCTGCCGGCGATGAAGGCACGCGACGCATTTGCCTTGACCCGCAATGTCGTCGTGCCCTCACGCGCCGAATCCATGCCCTATATCGTGCTTGAGGCGCTGGCCGCCCGCAAGCCGGTGATCGCCGCCCGGGTCGGCGGCATTCCGGAGGTGCTGGGCCCGGAAAGTTCTGCTCTTGCGATTCCGAGCGACGCGCAGTCGCTTGCCAATGCCATGACCGCCGCGATGACCGAGCAGGACTGGGCGACCAAGGTGATGCCGGATGCGGGAGCATTCAAGGCAGCCTTCGCGACATCCACCATGGCTGGCAGCATCATGCGGCTCTATAGCCAGCTTGTCCCGGATTTGGCCGTGCGGCGGGACAGCGGCCACAACCGCTCGTAAGCGTTTCTTAGGGGCTTTCTGCTATCCCGAACGGATATAAACGGCCGAGCGGATATCATGAATCAGATCGACAAACCGGAAACTTTCGATACCGAGGCGCTGCGAAAGAGGATCTCCGAAATCCGGACCATTACGCCGGGCGAGAAACGCGGCGACGAACCGCGCGAGCTCAACCCGCTGGCCCGCCGCATCGCCGCGCAGTTCCGTACCGACACCTATTCTCCGAACATGATCATCGGCCTGATGCGGCTGTTTGAATTCACGGCATTGTTCGCGATCGGCTATGCCATCCACATGTTCTATGTCGCGCCGAAGCTGGAGGACTGGCTCGGCTATTGCGGCATGATTGCCGGCGGTTCGGCCCTGACCGTCGCCTTCCTGCAATTGTGCGACGGCTATCAGGTTCCCCTGCTGCGTTCGTCCGCACGCGCTTTGCCGCGGTTGATTGGATGCTGGACGCTTGCCTTCGCCTCCATGGCTCTGGCGCTCTTCCTTCTCAAGCTCGGCGATACCTTCTCGCGGCTCTCGTTTACCGGATGGTATGTCGCTGGCGTGCTGTTCCTCGTCGCTGAACGCACCTTCGTCGCCTATTCGATCCGCCGCTGGGCGCGCAACGGCACCATGGAGCGCCGGGCAGTCATCGTCGGCGGCGGCCAGCCGGCCAAGGACCTGATCCGCTCGCTCGAACAGCAATCCGACAACGACATCCGCATCTGCGGCATCTTCGACGATCGCGACGAGCGCCGCTCGCCGGTGATCGTCGCCGGCTACCCGAAGCTCGGCACCGTCGCCGAACTGGTGGACTTCGCCCGCCTCACCCGCATCGACATGCTGATCATCGCCCTGCCGCTGTCGGCGGAAAAACGCATCCTTGAACTGTTGAAGAAGCTCTGGATCCTGCCGGCCGATATCCGTCTTGCGGCCCACGCCAACAATCTCCGTTTCCGCCCGCGCAGCTATTCGCATGTCGGCAAGGTGCCGATGCTCGACATCTTCGACAAGCCGATCGCCGACTGGGATTCGGTCGCAAAGCGTATCTTCGATATGTTCTTCAGTCTTGCCGCGCTGGCCCTCCTCTGGCCGGTGTTCATCGGAGCAGCGATCGCGGTAAAGGCGAGTTCACCCGGCCCGATCATCTTCAAGCAGAAGCGCCATGGCTTCAACAACGAGACGATCGAGGTGTACAAGTTCCGCTCCATGTATACCGACATGAGCGATCCCACGGCCCGCAATGCCGTCACAAAGGGCGACCCGCGTGTCACTCGGGTCGGGCGGTTCCTGCGCAAATCCTCGATCGACGAACTGCCGCAGATCTTCAATGTGCTGAAAGGCCAGTTGTCCCTTGTGGGTCCGAGGCCCCACGCGGTGCTGGCCCAGACGGCCGACCGCACCTATTCGGATGTCGTCGAGGGCTACTTCGCCCGCCACCGCGTCAAGCCGGGCGTCACCGGCTGGGCACAGATCAACGGTTGGCGCGGCGAGATCGACAATGACGACAAGATCAAGTTCCGCACGGCCTTTGATCTCTACTACATCGAAAACTGGTCGCTTTGGTTCGATCTGAAGATCCTGCTGCTGACCCCGTATAAGCTCCTCAACACGGAAAACGCTTATTGAGCACGCTCGGCGCCACGTCTGCCGCGGGCTTTCGTCCGCAACTTGCCGCCGTGGCGATCCTCGGCTCGGCGATGGTGACCTTCGGGGTTTTCCTGTCGGGTTTCGTCATTGCCGAACCTGCCCCTTACGAAGTCTTCATGGCGACGCTGATCGGCCTCTGGTTCCTCTTCGGGCTGAAAATCTCGCGCGCCGTCGCGCCGCTGCTCGCCCTGCTCCTGCTGTTCATGACTGGCGGCATCCTGTCGCTGACCGTCATGAGCGACCTTGCGACGGGGCCGATGTACATGGCCGTATCCGGCTTCCTGGCCCTGACGGCGGTGTTCTACGCGGCGATCATCGACGCACGCCACGAGCGCCTGAAGCTGATCTTCGATGCCTGGGTTGCCGCCGGCGTCCTCACCTCCCTGCTCGGCATCCTCGGCTATTTCGGCGCGATACCGGGGGCTCAGAATTTTACGCTCTACGACCGCGCCAAGGGCGCTTTCCAGGATCCCAACGTCTTCGGGCCGTTCCTCGTCGCTCCGTCGATCTATCTCATGTACCGGCTGCTCACCGAGCGGATCACCACCGCGCCGATCAAGGCCGCCGCGATCCTGATCATGGCGCTCGGCCTGTTCCTGTCCTTCTCGCGCGCGGCCTGGGCGCTCTATCTCTTCTGCGCCTGCGCTCTCGTGCTTATCATGCTGCTCAAGGAACGCACGGGCGCCTTCCGGCTGAAAATCCTGGTGCTGGCGCTTGGCGGCGCGCTCTTGATGATCACAGCCCTTGTCGTCGCGCTGCAGATCCCGCAGGTCGCCGATCTCTTCTCCAACCGTACGCAGCTTGTCCAGGACTATGATGGCGGCCATCTCGGCCGTTTCGATCGCCACAAGATCGGTTTCCTGATGTCTATGGAAAAGCCGCTCGGCATCGGCCCGATGGTATTCAGCTCGATCTTTCCCGAGGACGAACACAATATCTGGCTGAAGTGCCTCACCTCCTATGGCTGGCTTGGCTTCGTCAGCTATATCACGCTGATTATCTGGACAGTGACCATGGGCTTTCGCTTCCTGCTGCTCGACCGGCCCTGGCAGCCCTATCTGATGATCGCCTGGATCGTGCTGATCGGCCATGCGGCCATCGGCAATGTTATCGACACTGACCACTGGCGGCATGTCTATCTGCTGCTCGGCGTCATCTGGGGCTGTGGTGCCCTGGAGCACCGCCACCGGCGCAGGGCCATCCTGACGCGTCTGCTTTCGGCTGCGCCAACGCTGCGTTAACATCAACATTGTACAGAGACTACGGATCGGTTCCGCATCGGGGCCGGCGACGGATTGTCAGAATGAGCATCGACCCTCCTATCGCTGAAATTGGCGGCAGCCTGCGTATTCTCCAGGTGCTCGAGCCGAGCGGCGGCGGCTCGGGGCGCCATTTCCTCGATCTTTGCCGCGGGCTGAAACGCCGCGGCCATCATGTCGAAGCGGTGTATTCCCCGGTTCGCGCGGAGGATGCATTTGTCCGCGAATTGAAATCCCTCAATTTGTCTGCCGTCCACACCCTTGCAATGAAACGTGCTCCCGGCTGGTCCGACATTGCGGCCTTCCGCGCACTTCGCGACATCATCGCAGATGGCGGGCCATTCGACATCATCCATAGCCACAGTTCGAAGGCCGGCGCGCTCGCGCGCCCTCATCTGCCCGGCCGCCACATTCCGCGCGTCTATACGCCACATGCCTTCCGCACCATGGACCCGGCGCTCGGCAAAGCCGGACGCCTGATCTACGGCGCCATCGAACTGATCCTGGCGAGCCTCTTCACCGACCATCTCATTTGCGTGTCCGACGACGAATATGCCCATGCCCGATCGCTTGGAATCCCCGAGCGCAGACTATCGGTCATCGTCAACGGCGTCGGGTCGCTGCGGCTTGACATGGCAAAGACGGTCCGCGCCAGCTTCGGCATCTCGCCCGAAACCTTTGTCTTTGGCTTCGTCGGGCGCCTGTCGCATCAAAAGGCCCCCGAACGGCTGATCGAAGCCTTCCGCAAGGCCGCGGCGCGCCTGCCCGATGCACAGCTGATCATGGTCGGTTCGGGCGAACGCGAGCGGCAGGTGCGCAAGGCCATCGCCGAGAGCGGCCTGCAAAACCGGATTCGTCTGACGTCGGCCTTTACCGGCTCCCAGGCCATCCCCGCCTTCGACGTCCTCGTCATGCCGAGCCGCTACGAGGCAATGTCCTATGTGATGCTGGAAGCAGCCGCGGCCGGAAAGCCGATCATTGCGACTGACGTCGGCGGAGCGTCGACGGCAATCGACAGGGACAAAAGCGGCCTGATCGTCGCAAACGACGGCGATACCGGCAAGCTGGCAAACGCGATGATCGAAAGCGCCGATCCTGGCCGCTACAAAGCCATGGTCGCAGCCGCTGAGGCAAGAATGTCGGATTTTTCGATGGAGAAGATGATCGACAAGACGCAGGCCGTCTACCGGCAGCTTGCCGCAGGGGCTTAGCCCTCTGCGCACCAGCCCCGCTTGCCATCCGCCCCGTGCCGCGCCAAGCCCTCGGCCACAAGCATGTCGCCAATCGAGCGCCCCTCGCCCACCGTCACCTGGGTATCCTGGGCGCCGGCTTTTCCACCCGCCGCGGCAAGTTGAACCTCGCCGGCATTGAGAATTTCCCAGAGCCGCCGTTTTGCCAGCGAGCCGAACTTGCGCTCATTGTCGCATTTTGCCTGTTTGATGCGCGGCACCTGGATATCCGCGATCTGGATTTTCTGGCGCCCGTACCAGAACGTGCCGCCGTCGACGACGCAGTTTTCGAGCGTTACCGTGCAGAAATAATAGGTTCCCGGCTTGCGGCCGCTGGCCTTTTGGTCGTTCGGCTCCCAGGCCGCCTGCTCGACTGGGCGCGCTCCCGGCCGCGGCATCGCCAGGGCCGACCTTGCCTTTTCCGGCTCGGCGCGCTTTTCCGCCGGCCGCGCTTTGGCGATCGACGCCGTGTAAAATGGCGCCGCCATTGGCATGATGTCCGCGCGATGATCATAGGCGATGGCCGCGCTGGCCGACAGGACACCGGCCAGATACCAGGGCCACATGCCGCCCTTCGCCTGCTTCCGGCCCGTCCGCCGCTTCCGGCCTTTTCTACCTGCTGTCTTCGCCATCACCCGGCTCCCCGATTCGCAACCCGCATTATCGGGACAACGGGTTGCTGAAAACTTTAAGGGCTCAAAAATTTGGCGCGGCGACTTGGGATGGCGGCGCCAAACGTCCAAGCTTTTTCTCACCGATTTCTCGCCTTTTCCAAAATCAGGGCTTGCGCCTCAAGTCCCGATTATATACGGCTCTTTTCGGTTCGGAGCGTAGCGCAGCCCGGTAGCGCACTTGACTGGGGGTCAAGGGGTCGTGGGTTCGAATCCCGCCGCTCCGACCAAAAACCTTTTGATTTCCCTATTAAAATTGCCTTGTCCACTTTCTCAGCTACCGGAAGAAAACGGAACAAAAAGGCGACGAAATGCCGTTTTGGGAGCAGGGAGTCCCGTAAAAGTCCCGAACAATTTCGACTTTGTTCCTGCGATGTTCGCTACCCGACTGATTCGTGTTGACGGGGCTCAAGCCACAGACCGGCAGTCGCGGCCGAGCCTGTGATGCGTCATTTCCGCTGATGTTGGGCCCGGAGGGCCTATCAAAAGGCTACGTTTTCAATGGGCTAATGAGCAGGTTAGCCGACGCAGTTTCCCGTCTGTTCCCGAACGTAGGCTAACCTGTGGTAGCTCGAACGCTGAGGGCCTGAGACGGGACCGACCAGCTTAGGTTGCAGCCAGCTGGCTAGCTGACAAAAATTCCCGGACGAAACGCGGCGACTTGATGTTCGTCCCGCATTCTCGCATGGCCGCTACGCGCCGAACTCCCGCCCACCACGCGATCTCACAGGCAGGAAGCGGCCCGAAGGCCACCCCCCCCTGTCCCCTTACCGCTATGCGGGGTGTTTCGGCGTCAGAAAGCCTTTGTTGACGTTGGCCGACACCCGCGTGAGCGGCTTGCCCTCAACATGAGCATTCCACGCGCTGATGCAGGCCTGATAAATCTGTGCCGGACTGGCATCGATCTGCTTCGTCGACTTGACGGCCCACAGCCAATCGTCGAGAACCTCGGCGGGACTGGTGGTGTCGTTCGATATAACAACCCGCGCAGCGGCCTCGTCCCAGAACTCACTGGCTACACCCGCGTTGAGCGGGAATGTCGCCCACATTGCCGCCAACACATGCGGGTTCTTCAGTTCTGTGGCCTTCGGCGCTACTGTCTTATTGGCCCAGATGTAGAAGGCGAGGTTGTCTGGTTCGATGGCAAGTTCGTACCTGTCGTCGGAAGTCGGAACGTTGATCTCCTTGGCGACTGTTTTGCGATACCAAGCGATCCCCTCACAGGCGATCTTGAGGAACCTGCGGTCGACACTCGCGAGTTTGTCCTCTACGTTGGCATACGCACCAACTATGTCGAGCGGTGTACGAGCCGACTTCCGTGGATCGAATTGCCTAAAAAGAATCGGCAAGCCGTCCTTGGTCATGACCTCGTACTCGTCGATGTGAGCGATGAGTCCGCTCGGCATAGTGCCATTCAGACCAGCAAGGTGAGTGCTGCTGTGGTGGCCGTTGACGCGAATGCGGCCCATTTCCGGGTTGTCTCTAACCCGTGCATAGGCCCATTGGAAGGTAACCGCGAGGCCAGCGGCGATCTGGAAAGCCAGATACGCCGTGCGGCTCGGGTCGAGTTCCCGCTCGGTAATCGAGCCGGGCATTTTTGCGAACTCGTTGGCGAGAGCAGTGTCGATCTGCTTGGTCTCCGAGTTCACTAGTCGGAAAACACTCATTTGAGCGCCCTCCAGATGCGTTGATCGGGATGGGTTGTCGGTTTGCATCAAACCGGTCCATCATTCGGCCCATTGGTCGAGGAGCTTCCGTAGCTGGGCGGCAGCGGCGCGGTAGCGGCCAGCGGACTGGTGCGATACGGGAAGCTCTGCCTGCTTAAGGAAGTCTGCGATCAGGTGCTCGAATTGGGTTTCGATCTCGTCGAGCGAGATCAGGCGATCAGTACGTTTCGAAAATCTGTATCTGTGGTTGCCGCGAGCGCCAGGCTGCATCTCAACCGCTACCTTGGACGACCGCTTCATCACGCCGATCGCCGTCGTGTAGGCGTTGAGCTGGATGTCGGGGTCGACCTTGGCCTGGATGTCCTTGAGCGAATAGAATTTGCCGGTGTCGGCGAAGTGCCAGATGATCCAGTCGCCGATGCCTTTGCGACCGGTGACGTTGCCGCTACGGTCGACGCGACCGGGCGAGATCGGCGCAGGCGGTTTGCCGCGACGACGCCTTTGCGGCGTGTCGTTCACTTCGATGGCCATATTCGGATGACCTCGTCTATACGGAAGCCGCCTACATTACCTGTGGAAAACACCTAACGCAAGTGTAAAACACCATTCGGAAGAGGTAATTATTACTACCAATATGATGGATGCAGAGAGCATGGAAACAGCATGATTAGCCCTCGCCAATGTCGGGCCGCCCGCGCGTGGCTAGGCTGGACCCAGCGCCAACTGGCGGCACGGGCGGGCGTCGACATGCAAACGGTGATGAATCTCGAGATAGGGCGCGGTGCTCCCCGGAAGGCTACGGCGCTGGCGCTCCTGGTGGTATTTAAGCAAGCAGGTATCCATCTTGACGACGATGAAAACCTGGTGCTACCGCAATAATAGGAGCGGCACCGCTGGTGGTCACCAGAAGATCCACCAGTCGCGCACAGTCGCGATCACTGCCGCCGCCGGGTAAGTGGCGGCAAAGTGCGAAACGCGGCTGGTGCCGAGGCTATGCGGCGTGTCGCGGGCAAGAGCCAGCGATCCGCGTCGGAGCGCAGCTTTTAATTGGGTGGACGAATTCGCCTCGCTTGTCATTGGTCCACGCCGCTGACTGGCGCGAGATGCATAGGGCCAGCCTCATTGAGAGTGTGCTCATGGTCGTGGTGTAGATAGTGCATGCGACCAGCCAGCCGGTGACTCGCGACATGGTTCATACGCGGCTAGGACGAGAGATGGGAGTGGAAGAAGGTTGACGACCGCCTGAGCTTGGCGCCGTTTCAGTACAAGGTCAGCATCACCGCAGGCCCGCAGAACAAGGCGATCTACCAGAAGCGATCGAAAACGGGATCGATATCAAGTCGACGACGGCTAGACTTTTTTTGCGGGACACACGTCTGTGGTCACAATGGCTGGTATGCGACCTCGATAACGCGTTCTGCTTGCTTAACCAACGAATCAACCAGACGTTCGCCGTCGGCATTGAGCGGAACATCAAGCTGTATCCAAATGTGGCCTCCGCTCTCAATCAGCCGCTGCGAAAAGCCAGACGCGACAAGACGTTCGCGGATAACCGAGAACTTGGGCGTGACACGGTGGAACCGCAGCCAGATAGGCGTCTTGTGCCCCGCAAAAGGATCGCGGACTCCCACGCTGAAGCAGGGCTGCTCGGCGCCAAGCGGCCGGCAGACATATCGACGCTGGTAGTCGTTGGGGTCCTTTTCGTGGCCCATCGGCAAGACTCGGCTCTGCTGCGCCAAGCGGCGGGTAACGCGATCCACGAGATTGACGAAGACCTCTTCCCGCTCGCGCCAAGCGAGCAGTTCAGATACACTCCTCAGTGGCTCGATGTCGTAGCCCTTAAGGACCCTGTACATGGCCTCGAATTGGGCGAGGTCACCACGAAACGGCTCCGAGCGAACGGCTCCCAGAGCGACCAAGACCTCTTCCCAATAGATCACCGCAACGGAAAAGTCGGACGTGTCACCCAGCTGCCAAGGACCATTCCCGGTAAGAGCGAACGCAATCGACACAGATGCTGTCATCTCAGCAGCCCGGTGAAGTGGTACCAGCACCAGCAACAGCCCACTTTCAGAGCTTTCTTGAAGGTCGCCAAGGTACGAACTGAGTTGGCCCTCGCCAAACGCCGCGCCCAACTTCGCCTCTATCTTGACCACGAGCTTTCCGTCAGCCGTGCAGCCCTCCAAGTCGGGCCGGGCACCGTCTTTCTGTCGAACCTCGGCTCGCCAAGTCAGGTTGGAGTTGACAGTTCTGCCCACCGCCTTGGAGATATGGTCCCCAAATCTCTTACGTGCATCCGGATTCTGAAGAAGGTAGGCAACACCCTGCGTGCACAGCAACTCTCCCTGTTTGGAGAGTGAGCTGAATTGGGCGAGGTGGCCCATGAGTCGTCGCATGACTATCCTCTTGACTTTCAGGACCAACGACGAGCCCTTAATGGATAGCATTGATGAGTTCAAGAAGTTCATTGGCACGCGCCACTGGCGCTACGCGAAAACCATGCCGCAGTGGCCGCACGAATACTCGGTAAGGCGATTTGACGATCCAGCGCAGGATCAGGTCCTGTTTGAGGAAGCGGTCACGTTTATCCGCGCCCATGGCGAACGAAAGAGGTTTGAGCCAACCGGCAAAAGCTCTGTCTACCTTGACATCGACGGGCGCCAGTATTGGACCATGGGCGCTCCGGTTGAGGAAACAATTATCATAAACCGCGCGCGGCTGGATTGGAAAGAGCGCCTTGCCCGCGGCGAGTCAGGGTTGTGATCCAATCGATACAACCTCTTACAAGATAGCAGCGGTGCGGCGCTGGCGGTTTCCGGTTGCGCCAAAAGACCAGACGAGATCGTTCCCTTCGATATTCCGATGGCCGCTTACACTAACCTTGGCTGTCCACCCTGGTGCGGGAACTGCTGAAAGCAGCAAAACAATCTTGCGGCTCTTTCTAAGCAACAAAATCGGGCTGCGACGGGAGATGCGATTGGTGTGTTCCTCGTTGGCGTTCCAGCATCGAGCACGTTCGGCGGGGACAAGGAAGGCCAAGTCGCGGTTTCCAAGGGTGGTTGCCAAGGGTAAAGTCAATGCGCTCAATTCGGCGATCATGAGAACGGCGCCGTTCGTCTTTCGGAAGAGGTGGGTGCTGAGGGATCGGATTTCTTCCGCGCCGCCTGCGAGCTCGGTCTCGAAGGCATCATTGCCAAAGATCGTCAGCGGCCCTATCGCTCTGGCCGCCGGCCGGAATGGCTGAAGATCAAATGCGTTCGCCGCGACAGTTTCGTGATCGTCGGTTTCGAGCCGTCTACCGTGCCAGATGCCATCGGCCGGCTGCTGCTGGCCGCGCGCAAGGGCGACGCCCTCGCCTATGTCGGCGGCGTCGGAACCGGTTTCACACATCAGACCTCGGCGCGGCTGCGCGAGCTGCTGGAGGAGATCGTGACGAGTAAACCAGCCGTCAACCTGAGACGGAAGAACGCGGTCTTCACCCGGCCGATACTGGCCGCTGAGATAGAGTATCGCGCATGGACTGACGATGGCAAACTGCGCCATCCATCATTCAAGGGTCTAAGTGAGATCACCGACAACGCGACGATCTACGCACTCGAGTAAGCAATCCTATTCAGTGGTGTTTCCGCCGCTGTTCGACCTGGTGCGCTCCCTCCATCACCGCCATTCCGATCAAGTAGACCAGAAGATCTGCCGCCTTGATATCCTCAGCCGTTTTTAGGGCCGTCTTGAGCAAATCAACCACCCTCACCAAATCGTCCATTGCTTCCACCCCAATATTTATAGTTGAAATTAGGAGACGATAACTCAACTTTATAAAGTAGCAAGCGGAGACAGGAGGTTGATTTTATCCCCATAGAAAAATGGGACCGTTTCAGAGGGGTGGCGTTTCTATAAAGCAGAAATAATCGTCCCCTCACTTGACCCGTTGTCGAACCTCCTCGGGCACTATACGGCCGCTTGACTATCGCTTGCGTTGTGTTCAGGTTACGCGCATGGGGCGTGGGGTCGCCCCGATAAAACCTTAGGGGCATTGATGTATTTCAGAATTTTAATGCTGGCCGCCGCGCTGGCGGTTTCCGGTTGCGCCAAAAGACCAGACGCGATTGTTCCCGTCGATATTCCGATGGCCGCCTACACCAATCTTGGCTGTCCCGCCCTGGTGCAGGAACTGCTGAAAGAGCAGAACAACCTGGCAGCTCTTTCCAAGCAGCAAAACCAGGCCGCGACAGGAGATGCGATTGGCGTCTTCCTCGTCGGCGTTCCAGCATCGAGCACGTTCGGCGGCGACAAGGAAGGCCAGGTCGCGGTTTCCAAAGGCAAAGTCAATGCGCTCAATTCGGCAATGATGAGTAAGGGCTGCAAGTAGGCGCGATAAGGAAAGGCGGTGAGCGCCTCGCCGCCTTCCACTTTGATCAGCTGTCTTTTTCGATCCTGGCGCCAAACCAGCGCATGAACAGGACTTCAGAACCCCGCGGCCCGAGATAGGCAAGGCTACCGACGATGGTAGGCCGAAGCAGCGGTCCGGCGTCGATCCAGATTGCCACTCCCTCCCCGATGATTGCCATGCCGGCCGCCAGCGGGAACTCCCAGGCGAGTTCCTTGCCGAAGAACTTCTTCCGGTGGGAACGGCGGACTTCGGTGGTGTGCCACATCAACCTCCCCATCACGGCGGCTACGATCGTCGTCAGGCCGCCGCCGATCCACGCGTTGAGCATCTCGGCGAGCGATTGATACTTTTCAGGCATGAGCCGTTTTCTCCGTGGTTGACGCTATTGAGCGTTCTTCGGCGCGAGATAAGTCAGCACCGCCGGCAGGCCGATCGTGATGGCATAGAGGATCAGGTAGCCGTACCAGGGCGTGTCCTCGGGCATTAACGGAATGCCGAGCGTGCCCGTCGCCGCCCCGCCAGCCGCCGCCGCAATGGCTTTCGTGATTTTCTGCATGGATTTTTCCTTTCACGCTTCGTTGGTGGAGAGTTAAAGCCGTGCCGCCTGGACGTGCATCCAGTCGAAGTCCCGCGCCCGGCCGAGCGAGAGCCAGCTGGCGCTTTCCCACGCGACCCAGAAGGCGACCGCGTCAGGATGCGAGAGGCGCGCATTCGGTCTGTGGACATTGAGCTGATTGCGCTCGGGATCGAAATCGATGGCGATGCCCCAGCTGTGCATCGAATAGCTATTGCCGCCGCGCATCTTGCGGACGTTCAAGGATCCGCCGAACAGGTCGACGCCGAGCGCCCGGCGTTCCGCCGCGCTGTAGAGCGCCCCTACCCTCTGTAGAACCTGCAGCGCCGATTCCGCGACACGGCTATGCAGCGTCATGCGCTTGAGCCGAGTGGATTTGCTCCAGGCGAGATACATGTCGAAGGGAACTTCGATCTGCTTCTGGTTCTGCGCGACCGGACCGTAGTAGGCCATGCAATCGGACTGGCGTGGCCAGATCGCCTTCGACGGCTGAAATACTTCCCGCTCCGGGGCAATGTCGCGGTTCGGGATATCCGCCATCATCTTTGGCGGCACGGCGCTGGCCGAAGCTCTGAGCGCCTGTACCAGGACTGGATCGGCGGTTCCGTCCGCCCTCAGCCCATTTGCCTTTTCGAAGGCCTTCAGCGCTCCGATCGTGTCCTCGCCGATAAAGCCGTCGATCGGCCCGACCGGATAGCCGTGCGCCGTCAGGCGGCTTTGCAGCCACTTCTCAAAAACCATGACGATTTCCTTTGATGTTGAGGCTTGGCGGCCTTACGGCCAGATGAACGCCGGCAACTCGCCGATGAACTCTTTAATGCCCGGCTGCGTCCGCTCGCCGGCGGTCACCTTTTCCAGTTCCGCCGTAGCATAGGTCCAGACAGCCGATCGCCAGGCGAACAGCGCCGCGGCTTCGGCCGCGAACTGCTCGTTGGCATCGTCACGATAGCTGACGGCTGACTGGACGCTGTCGTAGTGCCGTTCGCGCGCCTTTGCCTCGAGGAGCGCCTGAATGGCCACGCTATAATCTTGGACAGTGACTGGAGGGGGCGGCGGATCATAGGGGATCACCCCGTTTCCGCTCCAGAGACGAGTGCCAGGGAACTGAATGAATTCCATCCACTGCTCATCTGTGATGGCCACAGCATCCGCTGGGATTAGGCAATCCGGGTTGCTCTCTTCTCCCGTGACAGGTGACAATCCGTTTTCATCTGCGTCTCCATATACGGGGCGCATTCTCGCGCCGTGAATATCCTCAGCGTAAAATTCGAGAGGCAAGCCATTGCCATCAAAAACAGCATACTTGGTCACGTTCAATACCCCCATGCCATCCACGCGACGGCAAAACTTGGATTGGGATAGGACAGCCCCCCGCCTGCGGATATCACGGTGCGGCGAATGGCAAAGCCGCTGTTCGCCGGGAGATCGTAGGAAGCGGCATAGGTTACATTGGTCAAAGCGCCGTAGCCAATCGGCGTAACGGACGCGCCGCGAAGAGCTGACGGAAACGAAATTGGGAAAGTAACCGGAACGTCCGAGACTGTATTAGCCGCGATTTGACCCCACTGCAGGATAAAGCCGCTAGGAAACTTCTGATATCCATTTAGGGAGTTTGACTGCTGTGCATAGGCATCTGTCCAAATCCCGCCCAGATCGGATGCGTCTACCTGCGCCTTCAGTTTGCTTACGCCATCCCAGCCGATATAGACTTTATTCGTCGTCTGCCCGGCTCCTCCCGATTGCTGCACGGGTGTAAAGTTCGCCCCGAGGAAAGTTCGGCCCGCTGCTTTTATGTCACTCAGCGCCAGAGCACCGGCGCCCGTGAAATACGCCATCCTATCAGCAGCGCCAGTCAGGTTCGCGAATGCTAGAAGGTTGGTGAAGTCGGCAAGCGTCATCGTCCCAGCGCCCGTGAAATAGGGAACCTTTTTATCGGCACCAGACAGACCGGCGAATGCATCGATGTTGCCGCCGAGAAGCATCACCAGCAGTTGGCGGGTGCTCTCCTGGACACGCGCCATATCGCTTTGGAGCATGATCTCGAAGGCGGCCGCCGTCTGCGCCGCACCCGGCCACGGATTGGCCAGGGTGAGCGCAGTATTGCTTTCGACGGATGCGATGCGGATCGGCATTCCCTTGTGGACGCCGAAGAAGTCACCGGGCAGCACGGAATTCATAAAGAGCGTGCTCTGTCCGGTAACCGCGATTCCGCCGGCGGCGACGGTCGCCGTGCCGTCCTTGTAGACGCTGGGAAGGATGACGGTCATTATTCACCACCTCGCGACATGACGCGCCTTGCATCCAGCATCAGACTTTCAACAGCGGGCGGCGCGATATTGCCCTCGGAGACGAATGCCCGCAGCAATGCCGCGAGCGCCCTGTCCTCTTCCTCGATCGGCTTCGACATTGCCTCGATCTGCTCACGAAGCTCGGCGACCAGGTTGGATGTCTCGTGAAACCCCTTGGTCATGTCCGCCAGTTTCTGCGCAAGAATGAGCGAGCGGTTGCAGTAGTAGTCGGCCAAATCCGACTTTTCCGCCGCGTAGGTATCGACGCTGATTTCGATCTTGTTTTGCATGATTTCCCCTTGCCCCGTGCTTCAAGCCGGGATCCCGAAAATGTAATAGCGGATGCCCGTCACCGGGACTTGGACGGCTTCCGTCACCTCCGGATGACCGCTCGCGTTGGCGTCGAGGTAGACGTCGCCCGGCTCTCCTCGGTGCGTAAAGAATGTCACCTGAGTGCCGATCATCCGGGCATAGGTGCTATCGCCCGCATGGCCGCCGGTCCTGACCAATGTCTTGACATACGGCATGCGTACGGCCGACGAGAACGAACCGTGCTGCGTCGCGCCGGCCCCGTGAACGGTCATGTATTTGACCATCAGGAACATGCCGGATGCGTTCGCAACGTTGATCACCTCGGTCAGGGAACCGGTGCCAACCGCGAAATAGCCCTCGGCAAGCAGCTGCACCGCAGGCCAGCGGCTATCGATGACGATGTCAGCAAACGTCAGCACGAGCCCGGAGCCTGGACGCAGGAATTGCACAACTTCGACACCGCCGATCGTGGTCTGACGCAGCACCCTGTTGCTGCCGGAGGATGCCGCCGAGCCGTCTCTGGCGTAGATCATGAACCGTGCCCGACCGGCGCTGTGGCCGTTGACGAACTTGATTTTCGTCCCGGAGAAATAGTAATCCGCGCCGAACTCCAGATTTTGCGGGTTCGACGGATAATAAATGCTACCCGTCTCGTAAAAATGCACATCGGCGAGCACGTCGTCGGGAAGATCGATCCCGGTGTCGTATTCGCTATTACCGGTCGGCATCGAGACGTCGGCGGCGGCAATGATCTTCATGCCGTTCCGCGTGCTGTCGAAGGCAAGCTGCGTCCCGGTTGCCGTCGCCGCGTCATAACCCGGCTTTGCGATCTTCAGCGATGTTGACGTGATCCGGACCGCGCGCTTTCCCACCGTTGGCGTCGTCGGCTGCGCATCCGTGATCGCCCCGCTATTGCCCGGCAGATTCCACAGTACGATTGTCTGACGGCGGCTTTCATCCTGGTTGTAATTGTCATTGTCGTCACTGGTCGTCGCTTCGACGAACCATCCGTAAGCCAGCGTTCCGAACGCACTCAGACCAGAGGCGAAATTGGAACACCAAGGCTCAATCGACGCCCCAAGCGTTGCATAGTACCCGCCATTGTCATTGTAGTATTTGCCGGACCATTTCCGGGTAAAGATATTCTGCTTGTAGCGAAGAACCGGCCAGGTCGCGTTGCGGACCAACTTCACATCGAACACCGGCATATTGTATTGTAGTCCCCCGAACAGGGTATTTCTGACGTAGTAAAGCCCCTGCTCAACGGCATATTCGTAGTTGCTCGCGTTGCTTCCAGAGGGGACGTAAGTCAGGCCGGAAGTGCCGGCATTGAAATCCCGAAATCCCCAGATGTGCGGCTGGACGTCGAATTTCGAATTGTACAGAAACTTCGATCGCGCCGTGTCGGCGGTCGTTCGGGGATCGTCTGAATTAGACTTCATGATCTTGATGCAGCCGATACCGGTGCTGTCGACGCCGATTAGTGTTCTGGGCATGCTGCCTCCGCCTAGCTGTAGATCTCGATCGTCCCGTTGTTCAGGTTGATGTCCATCTTGCCGTTCAAGGCCAGCAATCGCCCGGAGTTCACCGTGCCGATGTTGGCGACATTCAAGGTCGCAACACCGCTCTGAAAAACGAACGGGTTTTCAACGTTCGTTCCGTTGGTGATGGAGAACTGATCCGCCGTGACATTGAAGCGCGTAGGGCTTGATGCCGACGCAGGGACGTCAAGGGACCAGCCAGCGGCACGCCATGCACCTGCGCCCCCCGTTCTCGCCTCCATCGCGATCCGCGAAGCATAGCCGGAAGGTCCAGCCGTAACCTGCATTCGAAAGTTTGCCGTCGCGATGTCGCCGCCGACCTGCCCCGCGGTGATTGATGTGATCGCTTGCGCCTGCGCGTCTACAACACCATCGATAAGGTTAACCTGGGCCTGTAGCGACGACAGAGCCGAGGCGGTGGCCAAGTTCGGGATCGTCGCCTCAAGCGAGGTGATGTCCAACGCAATCGCCGTGATGTTTCCCTCGGCGTTCGTCACCCTGACAACCAAAGCATCAAGGGCAGTTGCCGTCACCGCAAGGGAGGCGTTTGTCGCGAGGGTCGGTAGCGTCGCTTCAAGAGTCGTCGTTCGCCGTGCGAGAGCGGAGGTCGGTCCTGTCGCCACGTCGATCTGCTCAACTGCATAGGCCTTGGCAATACCGATCGTCGTTTGTGTCGTCGCGGTCGCTTCCGTTCGGATGGATTGGCGCGATGTGTAGGCAACGATATCCTTGTCGATATCCAGACGCGCAAGACGCTGTTGCTCAAGCATCGTCTGGCGCAAGCCCTCGCGAATGAACGCCGTGGATCCATCCAGGTACTCTCGCAGGTCCTCGATAACACCGGGCAAATAGATGTCGTCTCCGCTCAGCAGAACGTTGGGTGTCGTGACATCCAGCCAGGAAGACCACAGCGTTTCCCGGCTGGTGTACGGGATAAGCCGACCGCGCGCCTGGTAAAGCGCGTTCGGCAAGGTCCACTGCCCGCTGATGATCCATTCATAAGGCGAGCCATAGGGCGATGCATCGCTATCGAATACCACCGCACCACTCGACTTGAGCCGGACCTGTATGCGCACATTCTTGACGTCGTCGAGATCTGCCGCCGCCGTCACCTTGATCCCCGGACGGCGGGGATTGCCGCTCGAGTCCAGGACTGTGTAACCAGCAGCCGTCCATCCCGTCATGGGCTGTGGATCTGGCGTGATTGGCTTGACCGGCCCCACAACGGTCGGAAGCTCCTCGGATGCCTCCCAATCGTAGTCGCTCGGGTCTATTTCCTTCAGGCTGACCAGCTGATTGAAGGTCCGGCGTCCGATCACTCGAACGACGAAGAATTTCTTATTGATGTAGCCATTGCGGTCAGAGGACCACGAAACGACATCATTCGGCTCAAGTCGCCTGGCGCTCGGTGGCAGGTAAAATTCATGCGTGCGGAAACGACGCTCTTCCTTCAGCATCGTTTTCATCAGACGCTGCACCTGCGTCTTGAACGGGCAAGCCTCGAACTCGACACCGACGACCAGCTCCTGACCGAGATCGGCTTCCATATAGCTCGACGAATAGCGCGCCGGCGCATCCTTCGTTGCCCATTTCTCGGCCGGCTCGGGATAGGTCGCCTCGATCCCGTTATGGGTGTCGCTGAAGGGCGGGAACGGATTGAACGATTGCCCCTCGGTCACCAGCACGTCTTCATCGGTGAAGGAGTAGACTGCAGCGCCAGGTGCCCCGACCAGCACCTTAAAGATCCCGCCCACTTCGGCCATGCGACCGTTGCAGGCCTGCAGCAGCTCCTCGATGACCGTCAGCGGCTCGACGTCGCAGAACACCTCATAGCCACAGCGAAACTGCCTTTCCGTGCCGCCTGCGCTCAGGGCAATATCGACGTCGCATTCATTGGCGGCCGCAATCCAGTTGGAGGCAGGCAGGCGGAAGGCAGCCAGGTTCTGGCCCCCATAGATCCACTCGTCACCGTAATAGATGCCGCGCACGATATTGTAGGTGTTGATGATCGGGTTTTCGCTTGGCTCCCAGGTCGCTGGGTTATCCCAGCGATGCGAACCACTGCCGCCGTTGGTGCTGTCCTTGCGCAGGTCATAGACCGGCCGCACCGGCATTTCCGTCAGAACGGTCGGAACGCTCGAAAAGATCTCCGGATTGAAGCGCGCCGTGACGATGATGTAGGGGCAGCCGCGGCCGATCATGTCCGATGACCACGGACGATCCGGCTCCGAACCGAACTTGTCTAGCAGGTAGGCATCAGCAGTCGTCTGCGTGCCATCGTGATAAATGATCCAGAGGCGATCCGTGCCGTCGCTGCTGAACTCCGGAACTGGATACCCGAAGCCGTTCGGGTTCGGATTTTCCCAATCGAGCGTGACCTTCTCGTCATTGACCCAGAACTCCGGCAGACCGGGGCAAGGCAGGTTGCCAAGCTCGATCACGTCGACGAAATAGCGTCCGTCCTGACCATGGATGCCGGTATATTTGCGACGGCCGCCTGATGCATACTTCCCTAGCGTGAAGGACATCGGCTGGTTGTCGCCGACCTGCAGTTCGAACGAAATGCCCCGCGTTTGCTCCTTGGCTTTCCTTTTGGCCTTGGCCTTCTGGATCAGACCGACGCCGAAGTTGAAGGCTAGCCCAAGACCCAGTGTGGCCAGCTGACCGGCAAACGATGAGGCAAAGGCGGCGCCGAAAATGGCAGCCGTGACAGGCTCGCCGTAGGCAAGCTCCGCCCCTGACAGGATGAACCAACTCATCGTCAGCGCAATGCAGATCAATTTCATGAAATTCATCCGACCTTAAAGGCTCGTTCGCATTGGAGAAGGTCCACAGTCCCGATGCCGTCTTCCATAAGGACGAACACCCGCTCGCCGTTGACGACGCCGAGGGCATAACCGAAGGCGCTGTCCGTCTTGATGGCGCCGATGTCGCCGATTTTCGCTTGCGAGGGGTGGATCTCTGGCAGCATCGAGGCGACCATGTCACCGAGATTGGCGAAGCCCTTCCTCTTGATGATCCGCAGCGCCCCTTTGGCGTCGAAATACTTGCCACGATAGGGCTTAGCGGGATCCTCGCCGGTAATGGCGTTCACAACATTTCCGACCAGGCCAGGCCCGCAATCATGATCGCCCCACAAAAACGGCTTTGACTTCAGCTCGTCGATCACCGCCTCGAACCTGCCTCGCCATTTCGGAAGCCTCTGCATCATTGCGGTCCCCACTTGATCTGCCAGTTTTTCACCGCGCCGGCATATTTGCCCCATCTGTCACCCGAGCGCCGTTTCTGGCTCTGAAAGGACGACTTGCGCGGATTGACCCGAGCAAGCATCGACATGGCATCGGAGTTGATAGAGAAGGTGATCGCGCCATTCTCGCCGGCGCTCGGAGTCTCGATCGGCGCACCGTCGATCTGGCCGAGAAAGATGACTTCTGGGTCCGAAATTGGCAGCCGGCTCGCCGGATCGAGCGCCATTTCGTGGATCTCAACCTTGGCCAGACGCACATCGTATCCGCGCACTAAAAGCTCGGTAGCCGTTGCGATCTGGCTGACCTCGATCTGGATCGACTGGATGGTCATATCGGAAACACGGGGGATATTATCGACCACCATGTTGACGGCGCCGTAATAAGTCCGGTCGACCGGCAATCCGGTATCGCCGTCGATCACCGTGAAAATCGCGTCTTCATCGCCTGACCAGAAGCCGAAGGATTCCGCAGCTCCGCCGCCAAACGGCTTGACGTTCTTGACATAGACGAATTGGCGCGGCGCAAGACCAGTGTCTTGCGCGATCGCTATCGCGTTGTTGAATGCCGTCGCGCTGTTTCTCATGGCTATTTCTTCTGGATAACCTTGAAGCCGGCGCCATCCGTGAAGAGCTCGGCTGCGGTTCCAGGGTTGTGGCTGCCAGGAACGATGATGCACTTGCACGCCGGTTTTTTGAGAACGACCTCCGCGCCGGCAGCCACACCAGTCGGAACGAACGGAAACACCGCAATTTGTGTAGTGGTGCCGGAACCGTTCGCTGTGATCGTCTCCGACGCCTCCAGAAAAGCGAACTTCGTCTGCCCCGCCCCGAAGGCGATCGACATTTTGTCGCCGACCGTGATGCGATAATTCGCGGGCAAGCCCACAAGGCTCAATGAGCTGCGGTTCGCGGCAATCGATCCGATCGTAACGACGCTGGAGCCGAGGATCGACCCTGTCGGATCGTACTGCGGGTACCTCGACAGCGGGTCATAAAGCATAAGCGCCTCTTGCGCCCCGTGAAGCTTTCGGACCATCGCAGCGATCTGTTTGAGCTCGGCGCTCAGTTTCCGGTTGAGCGTGACAGTGCCGATCCAAAGCGGTGGAGCGAGTTCAGCCTGCCAGACACGCCCGTCACCAGTGCCCGACATCTCGTCGTTGCGCTGGATGTCCCAGATGACGGACGCGATATCGAGCTTGTCGGCGAAGAACGCTAGGGAATAAGGATACGATACTGTCATGATGCTCTCTGCCGCGGGTTACGGTTAATCTGCTGAACACGATCCGGCATCTTTTTGTCGTACGTTTTCAGCGCCTCGCTCATTTGCGCCGCAGCGCCCTGCCGAGCCTGCTCGAGCAGTTCCTTGTCGCCAGTCCCCTTGACCTCCAGTGACATGTTGAAGTTCACGTTCTGGGCAGATGCCGCGCGAGTATTCTCGTTTGAGGCCCTGAGCTTGTGGTTGGGGATGACCTCTTCACCGCCCTTGAACCGCACGAGTTCCGGGCCTTTC
Source organism: Pararhizobium sp. LjRoot235 (assembly GCF_964254145.1). Lineage (NCBI taxonomy): Bacteria > Pseudomonadati > Pseudomonadota > Alphaproteobacteria > Hyphomicrobiales > Rhizobiaceae > Pararhizobium > Pararhizobium sp. LjRoot235. Next base: position 2,978,468 of record NZ_CAXUSP020000001.1, read on the forward strand.
TCACCAACCCATTTGACGCCTGGGCTTGCTGCAGGTGTCCCTGTCGCGTACCCGCGTAAGCCTGCCCAAGGATCGGACGCCGCGCCACCTCCAAACAGGCTGAGAATGCCGCCGAGGATACCGCCACCTGAGCCAGACGCCGCGCTGTTGACCTCAAAGAAAGCGTCCACGACATCATTCAGCAGCTTGTCGGCGATCCTGTCGAGCACGCCGAGGGCGGCATCTCCGAACGATTCCCAAACAGATTTCCCACTTTCTAGACCGGAGAAAAAGTCGTCGAGGAACCCTTTGGTCAGATCTTTGGAGAACTCGATCGCCTCCCCCATCCGCTTGGTCTCGGCCTCGACAGAAGCCATGACCTGGGCGAGCGCGGACAGTTCACCTTTCTGGGCGTCACTGAGGGTAATTCCACGCTGCTGGGCTTGGTTCAGCAGATCGGTTTCGTACCGCAAGGCCGCCGCCGCTTCTTCCGTCATGCCGATTGCGCGCTGTTCAGCTTCAAGCGAAGCGATGCGACGTGCGGCGCCGTCGACAATCTCGGAATACTTTTCGGTGTCGGTTTTGCCGCTGCCTCTCTTCTTGGCTTTCTCGTCGACGTCGGTGAGACCCTTTGCGAGTTCTTTCAACTTGTCAGACGCAGCCGATGCGCCACGGGCGATAGCGTCCGTGACCCCACCCACATAGTCGGTGCCTTGGGCTGCTTTCATCTCCTCCAGGAGTTTACTTGTCGCGGCCTCGGTGGCGCCCGCGTAGGGATTTGCTGGCTTATCAATAGTTACAGCCGAGATGAAATCGACGTTCAGAGGCACGCCGATCTTGAGGGATGCCATCTTCGCTTCATTTATGAGGTTGTTGATCCCACCTATCGCGCTGTTGATCATACTTTCAATGGCACTGATGACGCCCGCGACTGTGGAATAGACGAGATCGCCAAGAACCGACGGCAGAGCGCCCCAGATTGCCTTGATCCCATTAAAGCCGCCGACGAACGCACCAACGATGAAGTTCACTCCGTTCTTCGCGTCAGCCACGATGTCTCGGCCGAAGATTTGTGTCAGTTCGTCCCTGAATATGTTCGCGGCGGCGACAGCGGCCGTGATGCCAAGGACGAACGCACCGATCGGATTCGCGGCAATTATCGCGGCCGCTGCAGTGACAGCAGCTACAGCAAGACGGCCGAGAAGGGCGATGACTGTGATTATGCCGCCGATGATCGCCGGCGCGTAGAGCAAGGCTAACGCCGCGGCTGCGCCGATCGCGTAAGGCGCGATGTCTTCCAACACGTCTGCAAGGGCGTGCAGGGCCGAGGCTGCCAGCTTCGGCCAGTCGACCATTTGGATGCCAACAGCGACGAGGGAAACAAGGGCAATCGTCAACAGGCTTGCCGGGGATAGGACTGACGTGAATGCCTGTGCCAGTCCGCGCACTGGATTTTCCATGGTCGCGATCACTGCTGCCAGCTGGGTACCCTGCTGCAAGCCAATTTGAAGCGCTCCCATCCCCATCTGCGCGCTTACCGCTACGTCTTGAAATTGCGCTGCGAGGTTCGCCACATTGCCCCGCCCAACTGGCCCTCGGGCGTTCTGGTTCGCTGCGCGACTGAACATTTCAAGTTGCTTCGATGCAGAAGCTGCTGATGCTCCCTCTTTCGCATAGGCCTGTGCGGTGGCAGCAGCGGCCCCGGCGGCGCCGCGGTTCGCGCCCGCCAGGCCGTCCGTTGCCGCTTCGGCACGAGCTGCAGCCCCCGACAATTTGTTGAGATCATCGGTGCCTTTTCGGACACTGGCGCTCTCGACTTGAAGGCCCAGCGTAGCGATGTCTGCCATGGGGTCCGCCTTTGTAACGGCTGCGCGCTGTCTTCCTCGCCTTTTCAAGGAGGGTGATTATGCGAGCGATGATAATTCTCTTGATGCCTACGCCGGCTAGCGCAGAAACGGGCAAGACTTACCAAGCCGCCGCCGTAAGCCCGACTCGACTCGCGGTTGCCTCCGTGCTTCCTTCCATTGCCAAGCCAATGGAGGAATGCATGAAGCTGAAAAACCCGATGAGTGCCGACTACGACCCTACCTCCCGCCTCTTTAAAATCAGCGGGAAAAACAGCATTGGAAAACAGTCAAGCGTGGAGTTTGAGGTCGAGGACGAGGATGCATTTATTGGCTGGCTGATATCCGCGATGCACGAAAAATATCAGCGGCCGGAGGGAGCCGGCAAAGCTCTGAAAGCCCAAGCAATTGAATTCGGCCTACATCAGAATAGAGCTGGAGCCTTTGAAGCATCGTTCAGCTTTTCTGCTGGCGATTTGCGTCTGGCTTTCTTGGCTCCCATTCAGACCACTGCACCTGAACGGATAGCTGCCATAAAGGGGCACCTAGAACAAGCGTTAGCGGAGATGGGTCATTCGAAATCTGTTTCAAAACAGTAGGGTAAGCGATCATTGTAATCTCCTTATTGAAAGAGAGTCCGAAGGCCAAAATGTAAGATGATTGCTTACATCCCCCTTGACATGACGTAAGCAAACAGCTTACATAAATCATGATCAAGTCGTTCAAGAACAAAGCGCTGGCGAGCCTCTTTGAGACCGGAACAACCGGGAAGATTGACGCCAAAATGCAGAAGCGCATTCTTGTACGATTGGACCGTCTTGAAGCTGCGGAGCGACCAGAAGACTTGAACCTTCCCGGTTTTGACTTCCACTCCCTGAAAGGCTTCAACCCGACGAGATACACGATCCATGTCAACGGACCGTGGTGCATTACATTCGAATTCGACGGCAAAGATGCCGCTCACGTCGATTTCGAGCAATATCATTGAGGCGGCTCAGATTGGGGAATGATCCTATGCCCGTTTATGAAGTAACGAGGCCACTCAAGCGCTGCCCCACGCACCCTGGAGCTCTGCTTGAAGACATCATCCCGGCGACGGGAAAGACCAAGGTGGAAATCGCCAATTTGCTCGGCATTTCCCGTCAGCAGCTCTACGATATCCTTCGGGAGAAGAAGCCTGTTTCTCCGAATATTGCCGTGCGTCTCGGCAAGATGTTCGGCGACGGCGCCGCCGTATGGCTGCGTACGCAGGCAGCATACGATGCGTGGCACGCCGAACAGGAAGTTGACGTTAGCGGCATACCTACGCTGCATGCTGCCTAGCTCCACGAAGCGAGGGGCTTGGTCTACTCGACCTCCCTCGCCCTTATCGCCTCGCTCTCCTTGTCGATCTCCGAGCAGTATCGGGAACTCATCGATTTGAGGATTTTCACCTCCTCCCGACGAACCACATTGCCGGTCAAGCTCACCCATGCGACCAGCTCCTGATTAGATATCGGAGGCGGACCAGAGAAACCTGGCGCCGAACTTTCGCGCAACTCCCAAAACCAATTCCAGAGGAACATACCGATCTCGGGAACCTCGACGTCGGGGCTTTCCACCTCAAAGCTCTCGTTTCGCTCGCGCCGGGTTTCGCCGTCCTTATCCTTCACGCAGTCATAGCGCGCGGTGAGCGCTATGGCTTCGCAGAGCCTTTCCCCAAGCTCTTCGTAAAATTTGCGCGATCCTCAGAAGCTGCAGCGACCTGATCGTAAATCCAGCCCGCTTCCTCGACGACCTCACGCGCCTTGTCGAACGTGAGTTCCGGCTTTTCGCCCTTCCAATCGTGATCGCCCCAATCCCAAGACGCGATCGAGGCCGCGGCCTTGTCGAGGTACTCATCCTCGACCTTGGCCGTAGTCAGCTTTTTCTTCCGGCTGGCGAGGAACTTGTCGCTGTGCTGCCGGACGACCTTCTTGACCTCATTGCTCTCACTCGAACGGATCATGAAGGTAATGCCGATCAACTCGTCCGTGTCAGGGCCGGTGAGCTTGAGCGTGAAAAGGTCATCAGAGTTTACAAGTTTTGAAATGTCCAAGGGGCACCTATCGGGTTACGGGATTACGGCCGGGTTCACACGGAGCGGTAGCTGGTTAAGGCCGACCGTGTAGCGCTCGAGCTCGAAGTCGTCGGAGCCGCCGCCCGGATAGAGCGGACCGGAAACGACACCGCGGCTGTAGAAGATCGTGTTGGTGAAACCAGCACCACCGTCGTTGCGCTCGATCTTGATTGCCATGTTGTCCTGGTTCAGCGGGTCGCCAAACATGCGGAGGATCACCTGGCCGGCGTCGGTTGCGATCGAGGCCACTTCAATCTGAGGATCGCCTGCGTTGGCCGTGCCCTTCTGCTTCTGGGTAACGGGTTCGTCGAGGGTATTGTACGAGTTCATCGCAGAATCAGCGCCGAAATCGCCAATGTTTCCAACCTTGCCGACCTGAACCCAGGTCAGAGCTGCGAAGGCGGATAGAATGAGATCGCTGTTCTGGGCAGTTGAGCAAACATAGACTTTGCTGCCCTTCTTTGTTGCCTTGTTGGCCATGTTCAGTTCTCCGGTTCGAAGGCGTGATAGGGAATGGTGACCGGGATCAGAACGCGGTCATCCTCTTGGATCGGGCTCGCAGCCCACGGCTCGCTGCTGATCGTGATCCTCACGCCAGAGGCGAACAGTGTCTGGTTCTTGAAGTGGTCGATGATCCGGCCGGCGGCATCGAGCGGCTTGATATGGCCGACGCCCGATTTCCAGTAGACGGAGACCTGAAGCAGCCCGCGCTTCTGCTGCGGGTCGTCGCCCGTAGTGATCTGGCGCGTCTGGTTGGGAAGGAACGCGACCTGCAGGTAATTGTCCGGCTTGGTCTGCCCCGACGCGGGAAAATCAATGCCAGGCTCAGCAACGGCCAAAGCGGGCGTGAAGATCAGGGTTTTCAGCCGCTCCAGCAAGGCAGCCAGAATGATTGCGTCGGTGCTTGTCGCCATGTATCGATTACCTATGTCCGAAAAGCCGCCTCTATCAGACAGCGAGATTTACGACCGCCTGCACCAGGCGTGGTTATTGCTGGCGCAGGGACGCGGCGAAACAGCGTTCGGCGACCACACGATCAAGGCCGCTCGGCTTGCGCTATTCACTTTGCAATCTGCGCTCGTGAAAAAGGCTGATGGAGCTACAAACCCAGCCGAGCCTTGAGTTCGGCCGCTTTGCGATCAACCACGACCGGCCAATTTTGTACTGCAAGACGAACGAACGCGTCCGCCGGCTGACCACGCGCGCCATATTCGCGATGCGCTGCGTAGGCCGCCGTGTAGCCGAAATAGAGCTCGTCGCCGAGGTCGGCGCCGATGATCACGGCCTCGATCTGATCCATTTCGAACGTGTAGTGCTGCCCCTTGACCGGTAGGGCATTCGGATTGATGCGCGGCATGGCCGACGTCGATGCCATGAGCGAGGCCCACAGAAACCCAGTATCGACGCGCATCCGCCCGCCCTCTATCCGCGTGGTCTGCATCTCCTCGACGACTTCCTGTGTGGCTTCCTTGAAAACCGCCTCAACAGCTCCTTCGACTTTGTCTGCCCAACCTGCGACGGCGGCTCTGAAAGAGAGCGTTGCCATTAGGCCGCCTCGGCACGAAATCGACGGACGACCCCGGCGAAGAAATCGACCTTGTATTGCAGACGGCAACGGCAGCCGGATATCTCGCTGATCGGCGCCTTCGGATCACCTGGGTAACGCATCGTGGCGCCGGATGCGGTGATGAAGATGTCATCGACCCCTACCGATTTCCCATTGAGAACGCGATGTGTGTGACGCACCCTGTTGTCGCCGGCCGAACGCCAAATCTTCTGCACGTCCTGCGCCGCAACCTTACCTGCCTCGATCTGCTGGCGCATGGCCTCGTCGCGGGCGCTTCCGAGCGCCATCATGGTTTCTGTGCGCGCCAGCATCTCGCCGCGGAGCAACAGGTTCTTGTCGGACAGCCGCCCGATGATTTTTGTGAGCGCTTCCCCCTTCACCGGCTTACCATCGCGCATCGCTGCCGACACTGAGCGATCGAAACGTTTATCGCGCGTCTTCAAGGCGAAGTACTGCTTCATTAAGTCGGGATCGCCGGAGGCGAGGTTTAGCCTCGCGCGCTCAATGAACTCGATTTGGTGGCTGGTTAGGCCGATTATGCCGCCTTCCCTGCGGCCCGTGATACGGTTTTGGCGACCGACAACATCCAATGCCGTTAAACGCGGGTTGCCGCCTTGCGCCAAGCCCTGCTCAAGCGCGTAGCGGATACCCTGTTTCTGATCCTCGGTGACATGGGTGACGAGTGTTGACGACAGATCGCGAAGGATGGCTTCGGCCGCTGGGTTCCTCACGCCAAAACGCCAGATCACGCGATTGCCCTGCGGATCCTTGATCGCCGGAAACTCATCGACCGCGTTGATACCACCGGCGTTAAATGCTTCCGTCAACGCGACCTCAAGCGCAGAGAAGGCCTCCGGCTCGATCTGCATTGCCTGGACGGCGCCGCTGATGTCGCCTCGCTCCAGACGTTCGATCACACGAGCCACAATGATTTGGGAACGGAGCGCTTCGATCCCTTCAAGGAAGGCCTGCGCGATGGCGAGCTCGTACTTTGCCAGCAGATGTTCGAACATCATCGCCTGCCCTGCACCTCCCAATAGACGATCGTTCCGGCCGGGTTCAGCGGCTTCAGGCTCACTATGGAGTACTCATCCGTGCCGACGGCGATCTTGTCACTTTGCTCAAGACCGGAAGTCAGGCCGGCCGTGCTGACATAGATCATCTTGTCGCTGCGTTTGATCAGCGCCCCGTCAACCCTGCTGTCCTCGTAGTCGAGAACGACCAACTGGCACGAGAACGTCGCAGGCGTCTGCGTCGGGTCGTAGGACGTGCCAGCGTTGACCAGCCGCGTCCCGGTGCCTGTCTGGCCGTATTTCTCAATCAGGCGCTTCGCGGTGGCCTGCAGGCGACTGTAAACATTCACCATAAGATCCCATCATTTTTTAACCCCCGCGATTTACGAACGACGTGCAAACTCTTGGGGGTAATTAAATTGCGCTATGCAACCGAACAGCTTCGAGTCAGCAGCATCCCAGCTCTGCTCGCAATCTCCGTCTTGATTTATGCTTTCGCCTTCGCAATCGAGCGCTTTTCCGGCGTAGAGATGATGAAGAGGGTCGTCGCGCTGTCAGATACGTCACAGATACTTCTTGTTTTCTCCGCTCTTTGCATGGCAATTGCGCTCAACTTAGTTCTTCCGTCGAACCTCACAGAGAAGGGGCTTGTGGAAGTCGTTAAGGTGTTGCTGGATGCGTTCTGGTTTACATGGTCCGCATTGTGCGTGGGTGCGGCGTATGCTTGGATAGCCGAGGGTCGGCTTGAAGTTCTGACACTTGCCATCGTGCTTCCGATTGCGGCAATTGCCCTTGTGGTCGGCGGCAGATGGATATGGACCGACTTTCGGCGAACGAACCCAGGAATACTGGTGAGCTTTATCCTGGCAGCAATGATGCTTGTCGTGGCAGCATACCTACTCTCAGAGGTGCCTTTGCAAAATGGCTAGTTAGACGACCAGTACTCCAGGCACTACCTGTATCAGGAATGGCCACAACAGCCCTTCGATCGTCGTCACGATTGGAGTGGCCATGACAACCATGTCGGAAACGCTTATCGACGAGGAAGCGGCGTACTCGACCTCAAGCTGACCGACTTTCTCGCGCTTTACTGTGGATGATCCTGTGACCACTGGCGACAGGCTGCCGGGATTGGTCAGCTCGAGGAATGCGGCCTCATACGAGGCATTGACCACCGCAACCGGATTAACCCCGTCCGGAATCGCCTCGCCATAACAGGTGGTGGCGCCCGCGCGCGGCCAAGCTCTCTCCTGCGCAAAGCCGCCGGTGCGCGTGCCCGAGAACCGCGGCTCATACCGATCGATCATAAGGGAGGCGCGCTGACGGGCTGCGGTCTTCTGGTCGTCGGTCGTACCATCGGGAAAGACATAGCCCGCAGCAGCCGCATAGGCCGTGAACGCAGCATTATCCCCGTATCCAGCCATGTTGTTCTCCAATGATGGGGCGCTCGGCAGTTGAACGCCGGGCTGGTTGGCATCAGGAAGCAAGCTTCGCGTCGATCAGCTCTTTCAGCTTCTCGGTACTGATGTTCTTCGGGTATTCCAGCCCGAGTTCGGCCGCTTGCTTCTTGAGGTCGTCGCGCTCCGAGGGCTTCGGATCATCATCTTCGCCCGACACGATGAGGTGTTCGGTCTTGATCCACGCGGCGACAACCGGATGGTCCTTCACCGTATCCCAATCAGACTGCTCGACCTCGAGGATGGATTTTCCGGCAATGACCGGACCGCCGGGAATGCCGAAGCCACCAGGACGGGTGTTTTCAAGCTTGACCATGATCAAATCCCATCCAAATAACGCATCGCACCCGGGCGACGGACCTCGACACCGCCAAGGCGGAAGATGCCAGGCACCTCGTACTTGAGCAGACGCTGTTCGGCCTGCAGCCAGCGAAGCGGCATGGGGACATGCATCTTCACAACGCCGGGATCGCGACGGTAGGCAACGAGCCGGTGGGTGCTGCCGGCGCCCGCATTCTCGAGGCCGAAGACGGCCCGGATGGTCAGAGGGCGACCGGTCCGGATCGTGTAGATGTTCGCACGCTGGATGTGCTCCAGAATGGTCGTTGTCATCGTGGCGTCGAGGCGCTTGGTGGCGATCAGCGCATAACGATCCTGGTCAAGCAGGATGGTATCGGCCTGCTCAATGCCGTTGGAAGCGGTGAAGATGACGGAGAGCACGCTGTTGACGTCGGCGAGGATCTCGTCTGCCGTCTTCGTGGTCCAGGTGGCTGTGCCACCTGCCCCGTTCGCCGCGGTCAGAGCGGTCACGCTGACGGTGTTCAGTAGCCCGGTAAGACCGAGCTTCGGGCGGCCGAGAAATGCGACGTTGTCGACGAACTGTTCGTACTTGCGGCGCGCGGCGTCGGCGCGGTCGCTTTCCAGTCGGATACCGTATGCCTGCGCATGCGCAAGCTCCTGGAGATTGTACCGGTAGCCGATGCCAGCCATGAAGACGCGGCTGTTGCCGTTGTCGAGCTTGAAGTCAACGAACGGGATATCATCGCCATCCGCTGCAAATTCGCGTGCCTGACCGACGTCATCGCCCATCGAAAAGAAGTCGATCGCGGTGGTCCAGTCGGGCGCGGAGTTATCGACCGGCACCAGTTCCCGGTACTGATAGTCAGGATACTGGCGGGCATAGATACCAGGCTCGATATAGTTCTGCGCGGTGCGTAGGAAGTTCAGCGCCAGTGCGGGCGCGTCCGTGGTGAACATGCTCGTTCTCCTTACTTGGTGACGCCAAGGCGGAGACGTGCGAGCTGGTTGGTACCGCTCGTGACGCTTGCCCATTCGGCATTTTCGATGAGTTGGTTGGCGGACGAGTTCGACACGTTCGTAAACGTACCGGTTGGGGTCATGTAGACCGGATCGCCCTGTGCGACAGCGACGAGCGCCGTGGCCCAGATGGAACCGGTTTTCATCACGCTGATCTGGTCGAATGGCTTGTAGACCTCGCCATTGGCAAAGGGCAGCGTGCGATCGACCACGGCAACGCCGGCGAACTTGCCGAGCGCGGCGGGCAAAGCAACCGTGTCTTCGGCGGCCGCGTAGATCACGCCACGGCCGAACGGGATGTCACCGGAGGCGCTCCCGACCACCGTGGAAGTGATCCAGTGCGGCTCGGTGGTGGAGATCATGCCGGGATAGCCGGCCGGAGTGTCGCGCGAGTAGGATACGGTCGGAAAAGCCATTATGCGGATTCCTTCTGATTGCCCTGCCAGGCGTTGCGATCACGCTGGAGCATGGCATCGTATGCCTTGGCGGAATCGTTGGTGTTGCCGTCCTGCGTCTGGAGACCGCTCTTGACGATGGTAGCAAACGGATCGGCGGCGCCCTTGGCAGCATCTTCAACCAGCAGGTCGAAGCGTGCGTCGATGTAGGCGTCTGCCTTGCCGGCAATGGCAGCGTCACCGATCTTGGCGACAACAACGGCCTTGCGAATGCCCGCATCGGTCAGACCGTCGGTCTTGACGTCCTTGGCGATCGTTTTGGCGACTGCAATCAGGTCGGCGCGTGCCTGAACCTTCTTGTCGAGATCGGCGTCGGACAGAACCTTGCCCTTGAGGGCATCGATCTCGGCATCCTTCTTGGCCAGGTCGGCGTCCTTGGCGGCCATTGCCGTCTGATGCGCCGTTTCCGTCGCGGTGATTTTGGTGATTGCGTCGGCCAGCCGCGTCTGCAGCGTGCCGATGACGATCGCGCCCTGGTCGGTTACTTCGACCGGGATGCCATCGACGGTTACCGTCTTCAGAGTCATGATCTTTTCCTCTTTCGGTTTTTGATCACTGGTGACAGGGGAAACACCCCAGTTTCCCACACCGTCTCCGATGCGAGCTTGTGGACCGGCCCGCGCGCTATCGACGATCGCGAGATGGTTGATCTTGATGTCGCGCTGAATGGCGTCGAACTGCTCGCCGTCGGCGGTGATGCCGGGTGTCCAGTCGAGCTGGCATTCGTAGCCGGCGGACAGCTCGCGCTTGCCGCTTTCAACCGATGCGATGGCGTCCTTGTCCTTGAGGATCAGAGGAAGCCAGACCCAGTCGCCGTCCTGCTTGGCGGCCGTACTGACCTCGCCAACGGCAAGCTCCTTCCAGTTGCCGGAATTGACCGCCTCGTCAGGGTGGTCGACCGTAACTGGTGCGTGAGTGAACGACTGCAAGCTCTTGTCTGCGAACACTTCTTCCGCGGGCCGGTAGACGCGCACTGTACGCATCTCGGGCTTGCCGACCTCGTCACCCGCATAGAGCTGGATGCCGGTGCGGACCGCCTTTGCCTCTGCAATCAGATAGCCGTCTTCGGTCCGGCGCGTGCCCGCGACGGTTACAGTGTCGGTAAAGTTCATCGGATCGACTTTCGGTTGAATGTATGTTTCTAATTCACCGACTTTGACTGTCGGGGGACACGTTGATGAATGAGAACTTTGTATTCGCCGCCAGCTGCATCTGCCTGCTGGCCGGTATCGCCTTGTGTTTCCTTCCAGCGGCTCGATATTGGCGCCGAGTGGCGGTGGGCGCTTTCGGTCCATTGCTGATACTGATGGGCGTCGTTCTCATGACCACATTCAAGTGGACTGAAGTGGCTATCAAAATCAGCGACTTGGAGGTTAAACTCGCCGAAGCAGAGCTAAAAAACACACTGACCCAGGCCCGTTTCGCCGCTGTGCAGGAAGCAGTAACCCCTGAGGGCAAGTCTCAGACTCTGCAAACCCTCCTCACCAACTACAAGCAAGTCGCCAAAACGCCTCCCAGTGACGAGCAGCTAGCAAACTTCAATGCAGCACTGAAAGCCGCAAAGGTCACGTTGATTCCAGTAGAGGCTGTTACGGGGGTACCAGACTACAGCAATTTAAAATTCGAACCGTCGAACTGACTACTTCTTCAAGCAAATCTTAGACACTTCCTGGAACACGTCCGGCCCGAGTACGATCTCGCCCTGGTAGGGCTCCACGTCGGCGAGGTCCGGCGCATCCGGGTCACGCTGATTGTGATGTGTGGCTGGTACTCGGGATGATCCCAGCTCGCGCCCTTCTCGAACCAGTCAACCGGCGTGCGGCTGTAGGTGATTGTGACATGAAGATCCGGAACGATGTCCGTGTACCCTGCTCTGCCGCCCACTTGACGATCTCGACGCGGTTTATGACGTCGCGGCGTACGTACAGCGTCCGTGGAGTTAAAGCCTTCTACTTCTGCGACATGCCCCAGCAACAACGTAGCCGTCGGCGTTTGCGTGCCCCTGACGGTTGCGGCGTCGGTGAAATTCATTGGACTCATCCCGTTTCTGCGCTATCGCTCGACCCGTTTTTGTGGGGTATTCAAAATGAAAAGCGTTTCGCACGTTGTCGTTGCCATGTGTGCAGCGCTTCTATTTTTTCCTCTAGGATGGGGCGTATCAATCGCGTTTGGCTTGCGCGCATCGGACGCCAGCCTATGGGGCGCTGCGGGAACAGTGGTCACGGCGATCGCGACAATCGTTTTGGTGATAGTCACCGCTCTACTGTGGAATGTAACCGACAGGTCGGCGTCTTCAGCCGAAAAAGCCGCGGACGCAGCCGCTGATTCTGCGCGCGTTGCAGGCGAAGCTTCAAATCAGGCCGCGGACACCGCCAAGAAACAACTGCGGCCTTACGTTTTGGTTGAAGGATCTGCCTTAACCTGCGATGCAGGGGGAGTTCAAATGGACTATGTTCAACCTAACTCGCTGCCGATTGGCACGATAGCATTCAAAAACACGGGACAGACCCCCGCGCTGAAGCTGCATGTCAATGTTCGCATCGGGACCAGAAATGAACCCGCTGACCAAGGTTCGTTTGCGCTAGAGTTCACCGCTCCTCAATCTGTCACATCAATCGGTGCAGGTCATGCAAGTGCGTCGAGTGCGGTATTGCCAGAACCGATTAGTCTCTCATCGGTTCAAAACCTCTCTGCGGGCACAGAAGCGATATACCTATATGGTGAGATTAGATATTCCGACATTTTTGGAGACGAACATACCACCACGTTCCGGCTCCGAAACAAGAGTGGGGTCTACAACGGCGCCATGACCTTTACCGACCAAGGTAACCATGCCAACTAGCGAATCTCACGCACTTAAAGGCGCGCGTGGCTGCGCAACCACAGCGGCTGCCAGTTCCTCTTCCGAGGGCTCTTGCTCCTCGATCGGGCCGTATTCCTCGATCGCTTCAGCCAGCCCCGGAAGGATTCCGTCTTCAACAATCCGGTTGGCGAGCGACCTCGAAATGGCTTCCCGAGTGATGATCTCCTGTCCGGTGTTCGTCCCGATGATAGCACGAGCACCGTCGGCATAGATCTTGAACGTCTCGGCCCGCTCCTTTTCACTCTGGGTGTAGAGCGGTGCCCATTCGTAGAAGATTGCCGGATCCCGCTTGCCTGTCGCCGACCGGATGCAGATCTCATCGAAGCGCCAGAGGTTCGGGCTCAGCTTGTTGCGCTGGTCGGCGCTGATCTTGTCGTAGTAGTTCTTGAGCGCGGTTTCACCGTTCGATCCGAGACCGGACGGCGCGTCTTGGAGGAACCTGGCCAGCGGGATATCGCCGGCGCCGGCGGCCACCTGCATGTATTGGCGCATCAGTTCGGGGAACTGCCCGAAGTTGATGGTCTTCTGCTCCCACTTCTCGCCTTGGGCGTTTTCACCTGCGCCGCCGTTGCCTTCCAGAAGTAGCATATTGAACATGCTCTTCATCGTGTTGGCGTACGTGAAGCGCTCGGTGAGTTGCTTGGTCGTGACAGGGTTCTTCAACACGGCCGACAAGCCGGGCATGTAGATAACGTCGGTCTTCGCTTCCGGGATCAGGGAGGCGATGTGCTCCTGGGACGAGGCTGCATTCTGGATCGCGTCATAGACGATCTGCAGGATGGAATCGCCCCAGCATTCGTTCGGCGTCAATTGGCGATCTAGGATCGGTGCGCCAATGAAGCGAATGACGCGGGACGGATGAAGGTCCACCTGCGTTACGCCTCGCACCTGATACATGACCGGTTCACCGAAATACGGTGATGTAAGATCGCGGTTGATATGCGTGTAGGTGATCTCGTCCCGCCCGAGCACATGGACGTAGAGCAGGTCGCCCTGCTTCACGTTCTCAAGGACGAGCTCTTCAGCCGGCTTGGCGTCCTTCATGCCGAGTACGAGCGCCGCTCCACCGCGAAGGCGGGCCAGCTGCATGGCCTCGTTCACCTTCGCCTGAATGTTGATCTGTGGCGCCCGCTCGACCTTCTCGAGCAATTCGACAACCGCTTCATCCGCCTTCCACTCGCGCCATTCCCGCGTCATGTCGTCCGGGATGATGTCCACGATCTTGCGGGCCATCCAGTCAGACCGGTGCATCGCGTTGAGCTGCGATGCGTCGATCGGATTGAACCCGTAGACAGTCGCCGTTTTCTTGTCCTTCGACGAGCCGAGGCCGCTGACGAGGTTCTGCAGGCGATCAAGTAGCAGCATCAGACAACACCCAGCATTCCATATTCGAAACCACGCTTGATCATTGGCGCAACCGCATACCGCAGCGCGTCGATGTAATGGTTATTGGCGTCGACGATGACCGACAGGATGTCCTGCGTCAGGCGGTCGATCTTGTAGCTGTAGAGCCGCATTTCGCGGATGGTCTCGACGCAGCGTGGATGAATGACGATCTCGCGGAAGGTGCGAAGGAAGGCCACTCCGTCCTCAACGCTGCCTTTCCATTTCTCGACCGGCTCGGACCGTGGTAGGCCGTGCCGTTTCAGGTGGCTGATACTCTCCGGCCGCGCGCTGTCCCAGCGGGTGACGTAGAGCCCGAAGCCGGGGATGCGCTCGCCGATGTATTGAGCCGTGTCGTCGAGCTCGAGCTGTGTCTTGCCAGCCTCGTGGCTGATGTAAAGCCGGTCGCCGTCGACATAGCACCGGATCGCCGCGGTAGGATCCTGAGAGAAACCGAAGTCGCCGCCCTGATAGGGGCCATCCCATTCCGGCTTCGGTTCAAATCCCTCGACACGGTACTTGTTTGCAAACACCTGGGCGTCGGAGTTGACGAGATAGGCACCTTCCCAGACGTGCGCATATGTGTTCGGGTCGAGCCGTTGTTGCTCCCGCCGGCGGAGCACGTCCAGCCCTTTCGGGAAGAACGGGTTATCATCCCAGTTCATCTCGGCGATGATGGCGTTGCCCGGACGCGACTTCCGGAACCGCTCGTCTACCGGCGACCCTTCAAACCGCGGGTTCCAGATCGGCCACAGTTCCGACTTAGGCTGACGAAACACTGTCGCCTCAAGCGCCAGCCATGCGACTTCGGGAACGTCCTCTGCTTCCTCGACAATCGTCAGATCAACCTTGGCCAGCGACTTGATCGTGTTGACGCCGTGCCGGAGGCCACGAAAGATGAACTCCGTTCCGTTCCGCCCGCGCAGATAATCAACGCCGACGTCATAGTGATCTTCAAGCCAAGGCTCTGAAGCGATCGCCGCCTTCAGTTCTGCGTGAAAGCTCTCTTTGATCGACGCCTGAAATTCACGGGTCGCCAGAACACGAAGCGGCTCCGCATATCCCCACACCGCTGCCATCTTGGCGAAGTTGAATGACTTGCCCGATCCACGGCCGCCATGCGCTCCACGATATGCAACAGCACCACGAGGCGGGGTGAAGACCGGAACAAGCTTCTCAGGGAGCCTTAGTTGGGCCGTGGTCATGTTTTGGAGAGACCGGTACGATTTGGATCACGTTCGGCCCCAAGGCTGTGCCGTCAGGGTTGCTGATAGAAACCGACTGGCCGGGTTTGCCATATCCACGATCAAGGATGGCAGTTGCTGCAGAGACGCGGGCGGATTCACTTTCACCATCGGTTGCGATTTTCACGAGAACCTCAAGCGCCTTTTCGGTGTGGGTCCTTGCGAGTTCCGCCAGGTCTTTCTTCTGCTGGCTAACCGCGCCAATCTTCCGACCGGCGCCGGGCCGCTTTCCTCCGCGTTCCGCCACGTTTGATTTCCTTTGATTGTTATTCAAAGCGATAAGCGCCCTTGCGACTCAAGCGTGTTTATCGTTTCTTTCTTATGCAACCGAAAAAGGATCGAGTTCATGGACTTTCATGATCGGCAAGGTCGAGCAACTCACTACATCAATCCGAATGGTGTCCTCTACACTTGGAAGGGGAAGGCTGTAGGCAAGCTTCATGGAGAGAACCTCTACAACAACGCTGGCAGGCAAATTGGTAGAATTACAAACGGATGGCTGCGCGACACGTCTGGCAAGGCCGTAGCATTTACCAAGGGCGCGAGTGGCGGACCAATCCCCCCGATACCACAGATCCCGGCGATAAAAGGGATACCAGCAATCCCGCCAATCCCTGCCATCCCCGCAATCCCGCGCATACCTGCTATTCCCAGCCTCTCCTGGAGCAACTTTTCGATAGATGATCTTTTGAACGCATGATCAAACAATGCCGGGCTTTATTAGAACTGGCATAGTTAACCTTGGGAGAGTGAAATGGCAGACGTCGAAAAAGAGTTCTTTCGTGAGGGGCTACCCCACGACAACCAGATTTGGATGACACTCGTTTTCGATTCCGTTCAAGGACATCTCAAAGTCCGGACATACCGCACCAGGGCGCGGGGGACCTCTGTGGCGATTGAGGAAGACCCTTTGCCAACTTATCTTGCGACCGTGAAACACACTAAAGCCAAGCGAAGCCTGAAGTCCCACCTTGGCAAGCTTTCGATCGCCATAAGAGATCTATAGGTGACAACCTCCCACCTACCGGAGCAGATGGGGCGGAACTGATCCCATGTCTCAATCTCTGCCCTCAAATGAGGACACAGAATGGGACATCGGCCGTCTTGCCTTTGGCGATCACCTAACCACCCTGTGGACAAGTGGGACACATGTAGGCAGCCTGTGAAAAAGCCATTCCTACTAGCGTGCCGCACTTGCGATTTGGGCAGGTTAATTGTTTCTTGCTAATGCAACTTTCGCAGGAGATGACCATGGGTGTGATTGAAGATGTAAGGAAGTGGCTGAAGGAAATCCCTATCTGGCAAGAGCTGGAAAAGGTTCCGGACCGCTTGACTGCTCTGGAAGAGCGGATGGACAAACTGGAGGCCAGGCTCGAGCGCCGCCCTGGAGATACGTGTGACACCTGTGGCGAGCACGCTATGCGGCGCACCCGGACAGGGCGTGTCATGGGAAATTTCGGCGCGCAAGTCCGTCAAGATATTTGGACCTGCGAGAAATGCGGCGCGACTGAGCAACGTGTCGTGAAGTTATTCTGACGCAAAATCATCTCCTCGCCGCTGCGGGACATCGGGAACCGGGCGGTTAGGCCCAGTTCTCCATTTCAGGTATGCGTAGCATGTTAAACGAAATCCGATGGTAGACTATGCAATCTACCGTCCGGGAATATCTTGAAGAACAGAAGCTGGCCCTCGGGTACTACATTTTTGAGTTGCATCGCAAACTCGCGGAAGACGGCGAAGCTGTCCCACGGTAAAATGGTGCTCAGTGCAGCGCCGACATCGGTCAAAACATACGCTGGGACCGCAGCTTTTCCTTCCTTGTTCACGACCGGACCCCCGTCGCTGTATTTTACGGGACAAGATTTTTTGAACCCTAGCGCTAAATTGGCGATGGGGAAGATCCAAATTTCATCGCCGCTATCCAAGCGGCCTTCGATGAAAAGTGTAAGGTGGCCAGTAATGCCAGGATCTGCAATCAAGCCTGCGGATGTCAAAGCCAGCTTCTCGTGAAAGTTAAGCTCGCCAGCTATCTGTTTGAAGATGACATTCTCGCGGCCCTTAAAACCGCAAATGCGTTCAAAGATCTTAGCGGTCTCACTATCTAATTCATCTGTTGCGCGCAGAACTTTGGCGCTGAATGTCCCCGGAACGCGCACTTCTGACGACAGAACTCGACCCCAACGCTGGCGTAGCTCCTCTGTGGTTGCCCCTTCTGCGTATTGCTCAAATCGATCCATAAACTCATCGCTGAGTACCGCAGGCCCTGCTACGGCATCTGCATCAGATGGCGGTTGCTGGCGCAGATCTTCCAAAGCCTCTGCCACAACAGCATCTTTATTGAGCTGTTGCCGCGCTACTTTCCTGAAGTGGCCGTCGAAGGCTCGACTAGCAAACTCGTCGTCTATTCCCATGCGTTCCACACCGTACTTAGCCGTGGCCTCGATCAGCTGACGTTCGCCTTCGTTTTTAGCACGCCGGCGCATTGCTACGCCTTCAAGCCATGCATTTCCGATATCCGCGACACCGCCCAGGAGCCGATCAAACGCAGCCACAGCCCTGCTTTTTGCGGAAGCCTTCACCCCCGTCTCCGTCAGTTCGGCGGAGATGGATGTTTCGCTACTAAGATGATCTTCAGACATTTTGCCCCCCAAAGAAGAAGAACAATCTATCGGAAAACGATTCCTAGCAAATGGCGATCCACCCATGACCGCTTGGATTTGCGCACGTCCCGGTCAACAAGGACTTGCTAAACCACGCATGAACGATCGTTGAACGGATATTGTACGGTTGCTGAATTACTGCCGCGCAGTACGCCCTTTGGCTGACAGCGATGCTGCGTTGACGCCTTGCTCGAATTGGAACCACTGCAAATTACCGCCGTCTAGCCGAAGGCACAGTTCGACACCTGCTGCGATCCCGGGTGGATGTGGCCGCACGTTTGATTTCCTGATTGATCAAATTCAAAGTGCCTCACCGAACGGGGAGAATCATATGGCACGCAAAACCAGCTCGCAGGCGCCGGAAACTGCGAACATGACCGCCGACGACATGGAGCGTGGCATCCGAAGGTTAGAACGACGACTGAAGGCGGTGGAGGACTTTGATCCAAAATCGCTTGACCGAACAGATCCATATTCGACCACCCGTCCACTTGAAGCGGATATTGAGACCGCTCTCACAGAAACGTTTGGTCACGGCACGAAGGAATACACTCGTTTTCGATTAGCCGCACGTTTCGACTGGCCAATTTTTATTGGAGGAGAAATCCCTCATCACGAGAAAATAGAGCATGTCGCTAAAGACCGGCAGCGTTCGATCCAACTGCTATCTGCCGCCATTGCAATGCTCCGCGAACGGCTGGAGGACGCAGGACCCACTGCCAAGCAAGTGGATGCCTCAGCTATGGGCAAGCTATCGAACCGCATTTTCATAGTTCACGGACACGACAACGAGCCAAAAGAAGCCACCGCCAGATATTTGGACGCACTAGGTTATAGGCCTGTCATTCTGCATGAGGCGGCCAACAAAGGTCGAACTATCATACAGAAATTCCGTGAGGAGGCATCGGACGTTGGCTTTGCGATTATCCTCCTCACCCCGGACGATGCCATGCCCTCCGGCATTCACCGCGCGCGGCAGAACGTTATCCTGGAACTAGGTTTTTTCCTCGGCCAACTAGGGCCGCACCGCGTCGCAGCTGTGGTCAAGGGCCGGGTCGAGGTCCCAAGCGATTTCGACGGTGTTGTTTACATTCCGTTTGATGGGGGTTGGAAAATGTCCCTTGCGAAAGAATTGGAAGCCGCCGGATACGAAATCGACTGGAATATCGTGATGCGGCAATGATGACATGCCGGGCGCTTTTGAGAACTGGCATGGGTAACCTTGGGAGGAATGAATGAACTGGACCAACGACACGTGCCCTATATCCCTTGAGCCAGCCCAGGAGGAGCTATCGGGGATAGAAGACGTTGTCGAATTCATCTGTC
This sequence comes from Pararhizobium sp. LjRoot235, assembly GCF_964254145.1. NCBI lineage: Bacteria > Pseudomonadati > Pseudomonadota > Alphaproteobacteria > Hyphomicrobiales > Rhizobiaceae > Pararhizobium > Pararhizobium sp. LjRoot235. The sequence goes on from NZ_CAXUSP020000001.1 coordinate 2,997,674, forward strand.
CCACCTGCGGCCGATTTCGGATCACGGGAACCGCCTTGGCGATGATCCTCCACAGAGACCCAGACACCAGAGAGGCCGCCCTTGCCCAAGCAAAGACGAAGGCAAAGGAAGGGGAAATACCGACGATCGATAGCTCTATGCTTTAGTCCGGCTGACCCACTTCACGCCGTAAATGAAGCCCGATGGGGCCGGAGGGGCGGCGCGGGTTCTTCACCCGTGAGTGTAGCCTTGTTCCTCGTGCCTGTGACCGAAGCCGGGAGGTACCCGCTCCGCATGGAAATGAGAAACCCCGCCACCAGTGAAGGCGACGGGGCTGATCTGGTTGCGGAGGGTGGATTTGAACCACCGGCCTCATGGTTATGAGCCATGCGAGCTACCAGGCGGCTCTACGCCGACGTGTGGATTGAAAATTCCATGCGGCGCGCCATTTCACTAAGTGGAAGCTACACTTAGGAGGAGCCAGCATGAACCGGAATACCCTTATTGGCCTTGCAGTTGCCCTCGTGGTTATTGTCCTTGCGGTTGTTTACCTGGTGCCAGGGACCAATGACACTACGACCGAGACAACTACACCGCCAGTGACGACGACCGAGCCGATGACCTCGCAGCCTTCGACTACCGAGCCGTCAACTGAGACTCCGTCAACAACTGAACCGACAACAACGCAGCCTTCGACCACGACACCAGCTCAATAAAGGCAAATTGAAGGCGACCACCCTACCGCATAGACGGCGGTCATCAGGTGGTCGCACTTGCCCAGTGAAGGGCTGCTCTACGCCGGCAAACTGAAAAATTGGCAGCGCTCTTTTTGAGCGGGCGGCGGTGAAACGAACTGCGCGATGATGATCGCGAGCTCGCCGTGTCCTCAAGGAAGGTTTTGCACGGCTCGACAAACAGAACCCTTAGCATTCGCCTGAAACGATGAACCCCGTCACCAGTGAAGGCGACGAGGTCCATACGGACGCGCTAAGCGGACGGGCGATGATCGCTCGAAAGATATCGTCTCTACCCAATGACAAACCTCGGCGGCGGGGACGAACGATTTGAGTTCTGCTATGTCAAACATCGACGCCGGCGGCATCGCACGCGCAGAGTTCATGGCTGGCATGAGTTAAACCTTGGGAGGGTCGAATGGACGAAATCGAAATCGAGCGGCTAGCCGCAATCCTGTGGAAGCGAGAGAACCCCGATCGCCCTTGGACGATTGTTTCCAGCCGTGCGGTACTTGGGCAGGATATTCCGACAGGCGCCAGCCAAGAAGACAGAGATCGATACATTCAACGTGTACGCGATGGCGAACGCTGATGGACACAAAACGGGACATTGGGGGGGCCGCCCAATTATGGCGACCCTCCACACGTGACTTTATTGGCGGATTGTACGTGCCCGTTTGAGCCGACTTCACGCGAACGATGGTAGTGGGGCGCCGTTTTGGCAACCGGCGCTCTCTCGTCTGCCGCCTCTCGACATGTTTGATTTCCTGATGCAGGTTTTGATTGTTTTTCAAACGCTGGGTGACGAATTGGAATACTTAGAAAACTCAAGGCTTCGTACAAAAGGTTGGACCTCAAGGCAGTATTCACATGACGTACGTGGGTTAGTAGGCGCCACAAAACCCCACGATAGTGCGCCAGACGAAAAGGCCGTGTTCCTGTCCCAAACTTTCGGAACAATTCGGACAACCAAGGTCCTGATTAAGATTGATCCAGCGGACTTCAAAGCTCTCGCCAGCCTCATGTTCGAGGCCGATAAGAAGGCTGCTATCCAGGCCTTTGCTCAGATACTAAAAGCGACAGCCTAACTAGCTATTTACCCGCACCTGGGCGAACTTCTCGTGCCGGGCGTTTTTCAGGACTGGCATAGCGAACCTTGGGGTAATGGATGAAAATTCCGGATATTAGCGATCGCTCAGTGCCAGATGATGCCGTAGAGGCCATGAGCTCAACAATCGGCGAGATGTTTCTGAACTTCGCATTCATAGATCAAGCGCTTGACTACCTCTTGATTGAGTTATTCCCCTTTGCCGTGAAGCGAAATATCGCCAGCAAAATGCCGTTTCAGCTTGGCCAGAAGATCGATTTCCTCACTAAGTGCTTTGACAGGATGAGAGAACTCGCGCCGCTCCAAGCCGATGCTGGATCGGTTTTCAAAGAGATCAACGACTACGCATGGGTTAGGAACACCCTCGCTCATGGCGCGCTCTCTCACTATATCGACAAACCGCAGTCTTCATTCGTCTTCGTCAAGCTTTCCTACAGTAAGGCCAACGGGGTGCACTTGGCCGATGATGTGGTGCTAAACTTCAACGCGCTTTCACAGGCTACCCGCCTCGCTAGGGGAGCGGTTCCCAAGCTCCATGCGCTTCTGAAAAAGATTCAGGCCTTGGGCCTCGCCTGAAAAAAATCATTCCTACCAGCCGGTGTGGACATCCGCATTTCGCGATATGAATTTTCTACGGACGTCTCAATCTCTACCCTCATCAGAGGACACAGAGCGGGACATCGGTCGCATGGCTAGCCTGCGAGCGCGGCAAAGAGAACTAGGCGTGGTCGCGTGGTGTCACCTCACCCAAAGCAACCTGTCATTCCGGGGCAATTTTCATTGTCTCGTTTAATTTAGGTTTTACTCCTAAACGCTGTGCCTTACTGCTCATACTGCAAAAGCATTTATAGGGCTGGCCTGGATATGTGATGGGATCCAGACATGAAATGCTTCCCGCACAGTTTTTCTTCATCGCTACGCAGTCAGCGCCGCTCTCCACACCCTTACATTCGCATTTTTGAGTGTCTGCATCACAACTGAAACCAAGTCCCGAGCCCCCTATTTGTCGGCTGGCGCTCCAAGAGGGAGCAACCGCCAATCCAAGTGTTTGGACAAACACAGTAAGGAGAAGCACTGTTCTTTTGTACGACATGAGAACCTCCCGATCCGGCGAATGATGCTCTTGAGACCCACGCTGGGCGCCGCGCTATCGCGCTATGAAAGTAGCACGGGCTACTTGCGGCTGAAACCAACCCCTTCGGACGTTGTGGCTAACAAAATAGGCTTGCATGGCGGACGCGGAAGTCGCTGGCCGGGGACCGCATTACCGCACCTGACGAAGCTCTAGTGATCGTCGAGAAGCCTGTACAAAGACGGGGAGCAAGAAAATCAGACCGGGATCGCGGCGGCAAGAGCGCGGCGAGGTTGCAGTCCCGAAAGATGGAAAACTCGGGCTTTCTCCTTGTCGAACGCCCACCGCCCCGGCGGCCTCGGCGGCCTCGCGTCGAGAAAACAAAGTGGGGGCATCTTCCCCTATCGGGAGCCGGACAGTGATGCCCGGCTCTCCATTTCAGGCATGCGGGATCAGGATCGCATTCGATCGGGCTCAAGGCTGAGGCCGTGGGTTTCATAGCTCTCGCGGTAGACGGGCCGGAGATCGGTGATCTTGCGATACGCGGTGATGCCGAGACTGCGCAGCGAGTGCCAGATATGGCCGACGCCATAGTGGATGACCGCCAGCGTGAACGAGGCGAGTACCGCGACGACGGCGGCAAGAATGTCGAACACGCAATCGAAGCGCATGCTGTTTCCTTTCGGGCTGGTGATTAAGGGCGGGTCGAGGTCCCCCGAGATTTCGTTTGGCGGCGCACAATAAACACCTTGCTTTCCTAGGTCGATGAGCGGGTTATGCTGTTCCATAAACAAAGGAGCGCAGCAGATGGCTAAAAGTCAGGTCCGAGGCAACAGAGAGGCCCGGAAACCAAAGAAAGAAAAAGTCGCCGACAAACCAGCTCCCACCCTCGGCTCGCAGGTAAAGAACAGCGAGAGCACGCTCAGGAAAAAGTAACGAAAAAAACCCTGCCGCCAGTGAAAGCGACGGGGTCAATAAGTACTTGCTAAACTACTCAGGAACGAGTGTTGAACGAATATTGTACGGTTGCTGAATTACTTCAGCGCAGTACGCCCTTTGGCTGGTAACGGTGCGGGCTGGGTTGAAAACGATTCGACACTCAACCCTCTCTGTGCTTTGTTTGCACAATAAGAGGGGGCATCTGTGGCGTTTGTTAGGATTTTGGCTGTTGCGGCCATTTTCGCAACATCATGCTCGAATGCATTTGCCCATGGGGGCGGCTGCCGGAAGAGCTCACCGCCAGGACAATGCTGCCATATGCAGAAGAGCTCCGGCCGGGTTCACTGCCACTGATCCGCGCATTCTTTCGGTTGGTTGACAAACTCAGGTGATTTCGGGTCGAGTAAATGGACCGATCGGCTGGAACACTAGGATTCAAGATGAGTGAAGACCCGACCACGATCACCGCAGAATTCCAGGACCATGACATCGACGTGGTGTCAAAAGATCCTCTCATAGGGAGGCTCGAGCTCATTGCCGACACAGACGAGGTTATCGAAGTAGCCCTGGATCGAACCAACGCCGAAGCGTTACTGTCTGCGCTGGTACAGTTCCTCGCCCAAGGTGAAGGCGAAGACGCGCCCAACATCACGACGTCTACTGTCCAGTGACCTTTTGTCCGGCGACCTGCAGCTTATGAAGCTGGCGAGTTGCCGGGCTGCCCTATTCCGACACACTGAAATTTCGACAGCATTCTTTTTGAGCGGGAGGCGGTGAAACCCTCCCTGAGGCCCGGCGAGTATTCCCTCTAATCGAGGTCCGCGATCAGAACAGCCTGAAAATCACCAATGATTGCAGCGATTCTAAGCGACTTTCGCAATCTCTGCAACAGCCTCATCGGCATAAAGGCTGTCCAGTTCTTTGATAATCCCCAGCACTTTCGGCCTGGCGCCGTCGTTGAGGTTGTCGATGAAACGATCGGCCCATTCTCGCATTGAGACGGTACGCGCCCTGCCCTTCGGAAGGATTTTCTTGAGCTGCCCGCGCAGGCCTTCCGCCTTCATGAACTTGGCCGTTTCGGTCCTGACGCGCTGGTCATGGAGGTGCCTTTCACATGCGTCGAACTCGGCAAGCATCAGCTTGGCGATCGTGGTTTCTGGAAAGCGGATCGGGCCGGAGTTCCGTGACGGCGCCAGCATGCACATCACACCCTCGACGCCGCGTACCTTCTCAAATTCAAGGTTCGGCAGATGCACGAAGGCATAGCCGACGAGCAGCGGCAGACGGCGCTCGATGATCTCGTTCGTTCGGTGGTGCTTCACTTCGATCTTGAATGAAGGCATGTAGACGTCGATGCCCTGGTTTCGCAGCTGGCGCTCGATGACGGATTCGTCCTTCCGGTGCGCGGGCATGCCTTCGAGCGCCTTCGCCATCCGCTGAGAGCCTGGCACGGTCCGCACCGCGTACCACCTCGTTGTGTCTTTTACTGCCATTTCCCTGTCCTCGCTGTTATTGAGCCGCCCGCCCGATGATCATCCGTTTTCCCGCAGACATGCCGATGGCGCTGGTGTGTGCATGTTCATTGGAAGCTCCTTTCCGATCTGCGCTTCTCGGCTGCGAGGTATTCCTCACGGGACTGCGTCTTGCCGGAGATGGCTGCGAGAGTACCGGTCGGAGGAGGCTTGACCTTCGCCCTCTCCCACAGCCTTTTCGAAAGGAATTTGTCAGCGGCGAAGAACGTTCGCTTGTTGGCGCGAACCGTGGCGACATAGGCCGGCGTTTCGGACGCGACTGCTTTCCGATCATCCGGCGTCAGGGCCTGCCACGCTGATCGCGCCTCGTCTTCGTCGTCGGTCGTGAAGGTGGGCCAAGACGAAAACCAGCTTTGGAAAGCCTTCTCGTCCAAATCGATTTCGCGCTCGTGTTTTTTTTGAATAGGTTCTGAACGAAGTGAAGAACCTTCTACCTCTGTATCTGTATCTTGGGCCGTTACTGAAACGTTTCGTTCCGTTTCATCGCGTTTCGCCTTTGTTTTTTCACGATATTTCCGCACGCGATCGGTGCTGTTGTCGCTGCGATACTGAAGCTCGTCCCACGCGACCGGCTTCATGTTTTCGTCGACCAGACCAACCTCAGAGAGGCGGCGTTTGATCTCGTCAAGTTCCCTCGCCTGCACGCCAAGTTTGACCGCGATCTTGCGATCCTTGAGGTTCGATACGGGTTCGTCGAGAAGACCGTCAGCCTTCAAGCAGCAGATAGCGACGAAGTGCCAGCGGTCTTCGAACGCGAGAAGGCGAACCTTCTCGTCGTCGATGATGCGATGATAGAGACGAAACCATGGGAGGTTACTCATTGCGCCCCTCCTAGTACATTTTCGGCGCCTGCTGATGCGACGATTGTCATGGCGCCTCACTTCGCCGCTTTTCGGCAGCGCGACGGCACAGATCAACAATCTTAGACGCCCACGCAAGTCGACGGGTCTTGGAATGGATCTCGTTGTCCGGCCGCTTTTTCTTGCCGCTCGAAAACGTTTCAAGCCAGCCCTCAAGCTCGCGGCAGTACCGCGCTCCCTCGTTTGCCATGTCTTCGTAGATCTGGAAGTCTTCAGGCATCAGCGGCCACCAGTTTCTTGGGTGGCAAAGCCCGTTCCGAAGCCTCAAACAAACAGCAGGATTTCGCGTGATGCGGTATCAGTCGGTTTGCCTTGTTCAGGATCGGCCGATTGCACTTCGCTTTCCTCAGTTCCAGCGGCGTCTTCTCGTGACGCTTCCCGAAATAACCGGGGTCGCAAGCCACATACTCCTCCCGCTCCCTTTCGTATTTCCAGGCATGCCAGAACACACATTCTCGGCAGGTTACCCCCCGCGGACCGGTACCGGCGATGTGTGCCTGACCGAGATGGGTTTCTGCAATCGGCCGGTGAACTTCCTTAGCCGTCAGATGGTCGCTGAACTGAAGATGCTCTGGCATGTTCATTCGCCTTTTGCTGATAGAAAATCGGGACATTCACGTCTCGCAGTTGGCCCCGGTCTTAGGAGTAGACCGGCGGGGCTGTTTGGCCGCTTGAGGAGGAGTTAAGCGGCCGGGGGAACATCGTCGTCCGTCAGCCAGTCGGCTCGTGCAGCCCACGCGTGCGCCCTAGCCCGCCATCGTTTCCCGATGAGAAGCCGCCTCATAGGCGGCAAGCTTTTCATCCAGCGCATCCAGACGGGCACGGAGTTCTTCTTTTTCACGACGGCTCTCCTCGATGACTGCCAATCTCAATGCGTCCATTTCTTCGCTGTCGATTCGGCGGACGGTACCCTCCCAAATCGATCGCGCCCGACGAAGGGTGAAGTCTTTTTCGAGAAGCTCGTTCATGAACCGACGCGCCTCATAGAAAACGTTCTCCAGTTTTCCGTACCGCTCCTGGGGGAATGCGTCCCGGAATAAGCTTCGAGCTTCAAAAACAGCACTCATAACCTTGCCCCTGTTCTGCTTCTGCCTCTTGGGTTTGAAACCCAAATCCTTGTCGTGACTTCCCAACACCTTGTCGGTCTCCTGTGCGATCATCCTCTTGCTTAAGGAGAACTTGATGCACAGGGATGTTACCTTAGAAGATGAACACGGAGAGCCAGGCCTAGCAGGGCTTGAGCCCTCCGTGTCGCAGTCCGCCGCATGCGGGCCGATGCAATTGGGCGATGTCGTCGCCCTCGTCGTTTCCGATCTCCGCGTCAGGCGGAAAGCCGCGCCGGCCGATCTTTGTAGGGAGAAGGAAGGTCGAGTTCTGCGCTTCGCTGCTCCGATATCCATTTCTCAGCGACCCGTTCGGGGACGTTGAGCTTGTTGGCGACGGCGAGTGTGTCGAGGCCTTGACGGAAGAGCGTGAGGGCTTTCCGGCTCTCCCCGATCATCACATGCCGCCGGCGTTGCGGATGGACCCGATAACGCCTTCGAACTTCATCTTGGCTTCGGTCCGCTTCCACTCTGCGTTCTTCTTCGCCCTATGGGCAGCGAGGTGATCGAGCGAGATGACGACGATCAGCGCCATCGCGACCAGCGTGGCAAAAACCACCAGAGGCCAAAGGATGTGGGCCGGAATGCTATTTCCCATCTGCGCTTCCAAAGATGTGATCGAGTTCGTCGGTGGCTGCTGCTCTCGTGGCGTCCGTCCACTCGCTCGCCGGCCGGTCGAGAGCGGTGAAGCGGGATACCGCCGCACGTTGCTGCTTTCCGCTCTCGACGGCCAATTGCGCTTCTGCGTCGATCGGGTCGCCAGAGATGCCGGTAAAATCTGCGTCGAAGAGATCCAAGATCACGCCTCCTCGTACGGAAGAGTGTCGAACAGAGGAGACCGGGCTTGATCATCCTCGAAAATCGAGAACGCGCTCCGGATTTGGAGATTTGGAAGGCCACGACGCTGCGCGCTGATGACGCCCGCATTGCGCTTTGCCTCACGCCTGACCTTCGAATAGTCGCCGTTGAAATGGCGGCCGTGACTATTGGCAAAGCGGTCGACAGCGCTCTGCTTCCCGCCTGGATACGTCGGGACGCGCAGGTTCATGGCGACCTGTCGGCCGGTCATGCCAAGTTCGATTCCGCCGTCGATCTGCTTCAAGCGCTCTTCGTGGGACGCGCGTTTCCACCAGGTGCTCATGCCTCCTCGCTTTCGCGCCCTGCGCTCATCGATTTTTCGCAGCTGTAACAATGGCGGAGCCCGGAAGCGCCGCATGCATCGGGACGAAGGCAGTTGGGCCGGTAGTCGCTCGCTGTCATCTGCCGAATGGGTACGGGAGACAACGGTTCAACGTCCACGACGTTCGCCAGTCGGGCCTTGCCCTTCACTGCAGCGATTGCGTCGTCTTCCGATGGGGAATTGGGTGCCGTCTCTCCGGCTGCCACGGCAGTCGCTTCCGTCCTCGCCATGCCCACCCCTGCGCCGCCATGTACATTGCTAGTCGCAACCACGGCCGTGTCGTCGTTGGCATCCATTGCCGTATCCGGGGTATTCTGTTCTACCGCTTCCTCGCGCTCGATCATGATATCGACGGCCGTGATCAGGGCCTTGGGCCCCGTTTCGGTTCGCACGCCGGTGACGATCGTGTGGGCGAGATTCGGGCTCAGCTCGCCGGTCGCGGCATCATAAGGCTCGTCGTCGTAAAGGCCGGGCTGCTCAATCATGCCGAGAGCCGCGAGGTAGGTATCCAGGATCGCTTCACGCTCCGCGCGCTCGTCCCGATCCATTTTGCGGATCTTAATCACCTCCTTGAGGATTTTCACCTCAAAGCCCATCCCCTTCGCCTCGCCATAGACGTCCTTGATGTCGTCGGCGATTGTCTTCTTCTCCTCTTCAAGACGTTCAATCCGCTCGATGAAAGAGCGCAGTTGGTCGCGGGCTACGCCGTGTGCGTCGGACATTTGTTATTCTCCTACTCGGATTGCGCGGGCGATAACCGGAGCGACATCGTGCTCTGCCAGTTGAGACATCGAAAGCTTGAGGGCGCGCTGCTGCTGTTCGTTCTGGAGACCGAACGGATGAGCCACCGCGATGATCGCGGTTTCTGCACGGGCCTTTGTCAGCGGGCGGACATCTTCCGAAATTGCCAGGGCTTTGATCTGTCCTTCGGAGGTCATTGCGCAGCCTCCGGTGTTTTGAGAAACATCTCGTACTCGATATGCTTTCCGGCAGCGCATCCGGCCTCTATCAGCGGATCCCAATGTTCTTGTGGGATGCGGCCACGCTCCTTCCAGCCCTGCACCGTCGAAATAGCAAACGGACGCTCAGGCCTGGAAAGTGCCTTGGCAGTCTTGGTCAGCCCGCCAAGTTCGTTGATGATAAATTCCGCCGGGGATTTGGCTTCCACTTTACGCGTCCATCGTTGGTCCGCGACTTTTATACGCGCTTCACGTAAGCATGTCAACGTGGAAAACGTAAACGCTTTTTGCGTAATTCTACGTCATGAACGCAGAATCTGATTCGGTCACCGTGAAATTCCGCGCCTTGCGCGAAAGGGCAGAGATGTCGATGGACGATCTCGCCCGTGCGATGGGCTACTCCCGCGCGTCCAGCATCCAACGATACGAAGACCCTTCGCTCTATAAGAAGGAGTTCATCGCGCCAGAGCTGGTGCTCAAAATGATCAAGGCTCTTACCGGAAAGGGTGAGCCACCAATCACAGCAGCCGAGATATGGACCCTCGCCCGTCCGGAAGTAGTCTCGAGCCGCGGTGGCATCATTCAAAGCTTCGATCCAGATGCCGCCGAGCCAGAAGGCGATCCAGCCTATTCGCGCGAACACTGGAAGCCGAGTGTCGCTGGCGCCCTACCTGAGCTCGACATGCAACTTGGGGCGGGCGAAGGGACAATCGGAGAAGTCATAAGCTTGCCGACCAGCGACGGTTCGATCAGCGGTCATCGGGTCGTGGCCGAATGGCTGATCCCGCTGGACTACCTCCGCAACGAAGCGAAGGTTTCACCGAACACCACCATCATTCAAGAGGTCAAAGGGGATTCAATGATCCCCACGTATATGCCTGGCGATCGGGTGATTATCGACCTGTCTCAGAATGCCATGACCAGTGATACGGTCTATGCGATCAGCTATGAGGGCGTGTCAGAGCCTCAGATCAAGCGTCTGCAGCGCGTCCCCCTCAGCAGCCCGGCGCAGGTAGTCATCATTTCCGATAATGCGAACCTGAAAGACTTCACTGTCGAACTTTCACAAGTCCATGTGCTGGGGCGGATTTGCGGTCATGTGGCCAGAAAATAGGGCTTGATATGAAATGGATGCAATTCGCCTTCTTCTGGTTCTTAGATGTAGCTCTAAGCGCCGCGATAGCGCAGTTCGCTCCACCCTACGAAAAGTGGTCATTGTTTTTTCTTAGCATGGCCGTCTTTTGGCTTTTGCCAACAGTGCTGGGCGCTTGGACGCTGATCAAGTTCTGGATCGCTTACCATCTCTTCACCAAGCGGCGCCTTGTCCGCTATTTCAAGGCGAAGATGCACGAGAACAAATTCCCGGCTTCCGCCGGACACTTTGACCACATGACCTATCTCTCTTTCGTGCTTGATGAAGATAGCGACCTGAAAGCAAAGATGAAGGCTGCTTTTTTTGTTGGCGAACTGACAACCTATAAAGAGTCGAAACCCTTCACCATGGGTATAGCAGCGCAATCGGCCTTTGAAGTTGCGATGGAAGAATACCGGCCAGACCGGTAGCGGACATTCCGAAGCTGGTAGGAACGCATCTTGAGCGCCGGCCGGATCATCCCGCCGGCGTTTTCTGATAGCGCCCTTACGCATACCGCGCAATACATTTACGCACATAGCGTACATTTTCTCTTGCGATTTACGTTTTCTGAGTATACGTTATTTCTCAACAAACCGCTTCACGGAGTTGAGACATGGACATCCAGGCAGCAGTGCAGAAGATCATCGAACGCACCCAGAGCATGAAGCCGGGCGCCGCTTCGATCTTCCTCGCGGAGAACGTTCGTCATCACCAGAACCTCTGCAAGCAGATCGCTGCCAGGATGGCAAAGCCCGCTGGCTGGAATCTCGCCGCTCACGAAGAACTGATCCACGCGCTGATCTCCGCTGAAAACGCCCTTCGCAACGAGAGGGTTGCAGCATGATCACCTCCCAAATCCTCCGTAAATTGGCGTTCTTCTACAGCAACACGGATCGCTCGACTCTTGAGCATGCCGGGATCATTCAGCCCGGCTCCGGGGGCGACACGGCTTGGAAGCGCTTTAATCACGACTTCGATGTGTTCCTGATTAAGCTCGACGCCGCAAAACTCGAAGCCCTCACGGCACTGCTTAACAACTATCTCGCACCGTCTGTCGCACTTGCCGGTCGCAGTCTTGAGGCCGCCGAATGACCCGTCCTGTCGGCCGCCCGACCATCGAAATCTTTCCCTCGACCCAAAGCCCAAGAGACCCGAACGAGTGGCTGCGTATCGCTGCCACGATTTTTTTCGCGCTCGGCCTTGCCGTCGCATTCCAGCTGTGAGGACCAAATGATACTCGCTCCGAACAATGAACGGACCTTGGTAATCCAGATGGAGGCCGCCAAGGCGCTTCTGACGAGCCTTCGCCACCAGGGGGCCGAGCATGATGCCGATCTCGTGGCTGACAGCCTGGAAGGTGAAACCAACCTCCTTGAAGCGCTCGACGCCGCACTCTCCGAAATTGACGAGTGCGAAATCCTGATCGCTGGGCTGGATGAAAAGATCAAGGCCTTCGATACGCGGAAGAAGCAACAGAAGGACCGGGCGGAGCGCATCCGTGCACTGATCGAACAGGCGCTGATCACGACCGAGCAGGTTTCACTCAAACTCGCAAGCGCCACTCTGTCGCTCACCAAGCGCGCGCCGCAACTCGTCGTCACCAGCGAAGCCGACATTCCGAGCCGGTTCTGGGTCGAGCAGGAGCGCCCTGCCCCGAAGCTCGACAAGAAGGCCTTGGCCGATGTCCTCAAGGCCAATGAAATAATCCCCGGCGCAATGCTCGACAACGGCTCTCTCAGCCTTACCGTCAGGAGACGATAGTGAACCAGATGACGAAATTCGACCTCTCGGCGCGGCAGATCACGCTTGTCCAGCAGACCGTTGCCAAGGACTGCAACAACGACGAGTTCAATCTTTTCATGGAGGCGGCACGAAGCTACGGGCTGGATCCGTTCCGCAAGCAGATCATGCCGCTGGTGTTCGGCAAGAATGCCGATGACGCGAGCAAGCGGCGCATGTCGATCGTTGTCTCGCGTGATGGCCTGCGCGTCATAGCTCAACGCTGCAAAAACTACCGCCCGGCCTCCGAGCCTGCGGAAATCGAATTTGATGAAGCTCTGAAATCACCGACAAACCCGAAGGGTATTGTTCTCGCCCGTGTATATCTCTGGCAACAGGACAGCCGCGGCGAATGGTTCAAGGTCGTCGGTGAAGCCTATTGGGACGAATTCGCGCCGATCAAGCACGAAGCCGAAGGTGGCTATGACTGGGAGGACACCGGCGAAAAATGGCCTGACAGCGGCAAGCCGAAGAAGCGGAAGGTTCCGCGCGGCGAAGTTCGGGATGTTCTCGACACATCCGGCCAGTGGGGCAAAATGCCGGTTGTCATGATCACCAAATGCGCCGAGGCGCAGGCCTTGCGTGCTGGATGGCCGGAACAGTTCGGCGGCGTCTATGCCGAAGAGGAAATGGACCGCGCGCGCGTTCTGGACCTGACCGCGGCTGAAATTGTCGAGCAGGAACGTGAAGACCATCGCATGAAGGCGATCGGCGGCAACAACGCGATCACCGTCTTTTGGGGCGAGAACTTTGCCCTTGAAAATGTCCCGATCGGGCAGTTCTTCGACCGCGCCGCCGAGTTTGTCGACCAGGAGCTGCCGGCGACCGTTCGCAAGTGGCAGGATGCGAACCGGGACCCGCTCAAGCTCTTCTGGGCTCGCCATCCAGGCGATGCTCTGGAACTCAAGAAGCTGATCGAAGCCAAGCTGGCGGCACCTGTGCATCGCCCTGTCGATGATGCGTTTCGCAATCACGTTCTGAACGCGGGGTGATCCAATGTCTGCCCCGATCTTCCTCCAATATCAAGGCGAAGGCGAGTTCAAAGCGCCCTCGCCACACTGGGCCCGCGAAGCGGATAAAGAGTTCGTCGTTGGCGAGAATTATCGACTGGCCGAACATCACGATCGTAGCGACGCGACGCACGCGCATTACTTCGCTGTTGTCAACGAAACCTGGCACTCGCTGCCGGACGGGCTGATGGACGAATACCCAACCGCCGAACACCTTCGCAAGAAGATGCTCGTGAAATGCAGCTACGCCGACGAGCGGTCAATCGTATGTGCTAGCAAGCAGGAGGCGCGTCGCGTGGCGGCATTCATCCGCCCGATGGATCAATACGCCGTCGTCAGCGTCCGCGAAGCCGTGGTGCGCGTCTACACCGCTCAGAGCCAGAGCTACAAAGCTATGGGAAGCGGGTATTCGCCGAGAGCAAAGAAAAGGTTCTCGACGCGCTCTCCGATCTTCTCGGGTCTGACCGACCTGCAGTAGCGAGGGCGTCATGACCGTCACTACGACAGTCCGTTCCCACCAGCGACGCAAGCCTGAAAAGCCTCAGGTCTACGTCGATACCCATGTGAAGCTCCGTGCCGAAGTAGCCGAGATGAAGCGCGTGAACGATTTCCGCGACAGCGTTGATTATCAGCCTGGGACGAACGCGCTGCTGCTGATCGCCGGCAGATTGAAGGTCTTAGCGCTTCTGGCGAAAGAGCTGGTGCAGTAAATGGCATTCGCAATCCGCCGCCCCTCAACAGCATTCAGCGAAGACCCGTCAGATAGAGCGCAGAAGCGCATTCGCGACGAAGGCCACCTTGCGTTCATCCGCCGGCTACCGAGCGTGCTATCCGGCGTTTACGGCTGCGAAGCCTGCCACATCCGCTATGGAGACCCGGTTTTTCGGAAGAAGCACACTGGCAAGGCTCAAAAGCCAGACGACGCTTGGACAGTTCCGCTGTCGCCGGACGAACACTGGGCGCAGCACGACACGAACGAGCGGGAATGGTGGCTGTCCCACCGCATTGATCCGCTTGCCCTCGCGCAGGCGCTTTACGCCGTCACGGGCGACACCGACGCCGCGGTTCGGATCATTGTCCAGGCACGGACCACCCTGGGCCTTTCCGCTACCGTGCGGACTGCAGGGGAGTAGGATACGCTATGAACGCAATGTTGATTTTTCGTTTGCCTGTTGAAACGCGCCGGTTGAAAGAGATTCTGCAATGACGGATCTCATCCAACGCGGTTCAGCCATCTTTTCCGCCTGCGGCACCTACCGGTGGCGCCTTGATCGCATCCTGGGCGGCGCTGGCATCGTCTATGCCTACTTCGGCGTCAACGGCTCGACCGCCACCGGCGAGTACAATGACCACACCGTCGTGAAATGGAATGGGTTCACCCTTCGCAATGGCGGTGGCCGGTACATCGTCGGAAATCTGTTTGGAAGAACCGCAACGGACGTCAGCGAGTTGTGCATGGTTGCCGACCCGGTTGGGTCGCTGAACGACGCCTACCTCGCCGAGATAATCGCCGAGGCGGACGTATTGGTTCCTTGCTGGGGCAGTCGCCTGAAATTGCCGTCGCGCCTTCGCCCACGCATTGATGTGGTGAAGTCGCTGATCTTCTCGGCGGGCAAGCCTGTGAAGATTTTCGGGCTCACTGACTCGGGCGATCCGCTGCACCCCCTCACACTTGCCTATTCCACGCCTCTGATCGATTGGACTCACCCATGAACGACAACTCCAAGGCTCTACAGTCTGCAGAGGCGATTGCATCAATTATCATGCGACTGCGCACCGAGATGAAAGAGCATTTCACTGAGGGACTGGCAGTCATTACGTCCGATGAACTCGATCTCATCGAAGCTGCATTAGCCGAGTCTGGCCGCCCCGCCCTCCGAGACGACAGAGGTGGAGAGGAATGAGAAGGTATCAAGAGATCTGCGACGAGGTGCCGTGATGGATCACGATCTTCTGACCCCGGCCGAGGCCGCGTCCATACTGACGATCTCAACAAAGACCTTGCGCGGTCACGTAAAGGCTGGCGAGATAGCTTTCATTCCGCTCGGCCGGGGCGAAAAACGGCCTCGCGTGGGGTTTGACCGCAAGGACATCCTCGACTTCATCAACCGCCGCAGGATGCGTCAATGTCCACCTACAAGCCCAAAAACTCGCCGTTCTACCACTACGACTTCCAGTGCGGCGGTCATCGGTTTTACGGCACTACGGGAACAGCGAATCGCCGAGAAGCAGAAGCGGTAGAACGCGCCGAGAAGGAAAAGGCCAGGGCCGCGGTTAAGGCGGCCAAGGCCGCCGGCGGTGGCCCGTTGACCATCGACGTCGCAACCGCGCGGTATTGGGAAGAGGTCGGTAAGCTGCACGCGAATTCCGAGACGACCTGGACAGACCTTGCTCGCCTCGTCGATTATTTCACAGCGTCCAAGCTCCTCCCTGACATTTCCGACGCCGATGTGGCACGGCTTGTCACTTGGCGCCGATCGCAGCCGGCGTGGGGTCGCGAAAAGATGAAGGACGATTCGCCGATGCGTATGGTGTCGGCCGCCACGGTCAACCGCTCGACGACGCTCGTCCTGAAGAAGATCTTCACACGCGCCAAGCGCACCTGGCGCTATTCGTTTCCGATCGAGCCGAACTGGAAAGATCACTGGCTTGCCGAACCGACCGAACGGGTACGCGAACTGAAATCGCACGAGGGTTCGGCCATCACACTGGCAACCAGAGCGGATTATCAGCCCATCTTCGATTTCGCCCGTGCCACCGGCCTGCGGCTAGAGGAATGCCTCTTGAAATGGTCGGAAGTGGACTGGCAAACGGGATGGATCGTCAAGACCGGTAAGGGTGGCCGGCTGGTGAAGACGGCAATTACGCCGACTGTTCGCGAGATCCTGTTGCCTCTGCGCGGCCACAACGCGGAATGGGTGTTCACTTATCAGGCCGCTCGCGTCCGCAAGGCCGAGTCTGCCTTCAAGGGCGATGGCAAGGCCCGTATTCGAGGCCAGCGTTACCCGATCACCTACAATGGCTTGAAGTCGCAATGGAAACAGATCCGCGCGGCGGCTTCAGTCGAGGACTTCCGCTTCCATGATTTCCGCCACGACCTGGCAACCAAACTCCTGCGCGCCACCGGCAATTTGAAGATGGTTCAGAAGGCCCTCAGCCATGCCGATATAAAGACCACGACGCGCTATGCCCATGTGCTCGACGAGGAGGTTGCAGGGGCATTGGAGAAGCTTTCGCGAAAGCAAAAACGGAACGTTCGGTAGCGATCGCCACCTACGGCCTGGCCGGAGCCGACATTGGAGAGGTCAGGCAGCACCCGAGAACAGACCTTTTTTTGCCGAAGGTCCCGCTCGTGACAGAGATTGCACCGCGCCGGCGGCGCCTAGAGACTGGAGCCTCCTGCGCCGTTACAAATACATCGGTGGGTTGAACTGTTCTTCTGTTATAGAGACTAGCCGATCTGTATCATGGGGAGATAAATGGCGCTTTCAGATTTGACCGATCCCGCAGCAGTCACCGCTGCGCTGGATGAGTTCGACCAGCTCGGTCGAGAGAGTTTTCTCCAAAAGTACGGCTTCCGCCCTGCAAGAGCTTACTTCATCCGTCGAAATGGAAAGCATTACGATTCAAAGGCCATTGTGGGTGCCGCGCGCGGCATCCAGCACTCCGAGCTCGGTAGCCTTCGCTCCGATGAATTTAGCGGTGGCGAGCAAACCGTTCGCGCACTTCTTGAAAGGCTGGGATTCGAGGTGGTTGTCGAAGAAGGGAACCAAGCGCCCGCAATCACCTCGCGGGATATCGAACTCATGAGGCAAAGCCGTGCCAAGGCTCGGTATACGGATTTTTCTGAAGAAGAGCGTTCAGCGTACCAAAGGGTTCATGCCGCCCTGGGTGAACTTGGGCATGTCGCCATTGCGGAGCTCGGCGGCCCAACAAAGTATGTTCTGAAGGTAACTTCTGGATTTCATCCTTCCTCGGGCATTCGGGGAGGCAAACCAAAGGACCTGTGGTTTGGTGTGTATCGGCGGGAAAACGAAGACCCCTTTCTCGGAAACCCTCAAATCTTCATGATCGTGTCCGAACGTGGCATTGAGTTTGGCTTTGGCGCGCTCACTCACCCCGACGACTTTTCGAACCAAGAAATTAAGAATCGGGTCCGGGCGATTGCACCGCAAGTGCTTCAGCTTCTTCCCCCGCCTGACTCAATCCAAGCGCAGGATCTGAGCGCGCGGCTTACAGAGACCGGACCTTGGTATTTTCGCCGAAAGCAGCGTCTCGAACCAAAGCAGTCAGAATATGTCCCTTTCGAACAATGGCTTAGGTTTGTTCGATCTCCCGATGGCGCCCGCAACGCTGGAGGAGGCATCACGCAGTATCTACAAATTGACGAGGTTGATGGCGCCAACCTCAACGAGCTAGTCCGTCAGACCGTTTACGTTTTTGGTTCTCTAATGGAGGCGGCAAGCGCCAACAAGGAGCACGAATTGATCGCAATATCCGAAAGTCCCAGCGACAGTGCAGACCCCGACTTACAGGTTGGAAATCGGGAGTTCGCCGATGCTCTCGGCACGTTCTTGGCGCAATTTACAAAAGCGCGCGCTGAGCCATTTCAAAAGACCGAGATTCTCTGGGCGGCGATGGGTCGGGTTAAAGAGCGACTTGAGCGTTTTCCAGCTGTGCAGAGCCGCAAGGATATCGTGGTTAGCATGAGTGTCGGACAGGGCAACTGGGCCAGCGTACCCTGGATTGCCCTGATGAACACCAAGGTAACGCGCTCAACGCAAGAAGGTGTCTACGTTGTCTTTCTGATCGCAAAAAACCTCGAGCGAATTTTCCTTACTCTCAATCAAGGCACAACAAAGCTAGTCAATGAGCTTGGACAAACCGGTGCGCAAGCCCGAATGGAGGCTGTTGCCAAAGCCGCACGTGTTCAAATCTCTGATTCTCTGGGAAGCCGCTATTCGCTCGACAATCTCATTGATTTAGGAGCAACCGGCTGGCTTGCCAGGAACTATGAGTTCGGCACCATCGCGCACACGGATCTGGAGGCAAGCAATCTTCCCTCCGATGAGGACATGAATGAAATGCTAGAGGCTGTGCTCTCTGCTTATGACCAAGTCATTGATGCGCCCGAACGTCCTGCGCCGCTTCACAATGTTTCCGATACTCGAGACGCAGAAGAGAATGGTACGAGCGGACCCGAGCCTTACGCGATTGAAGATGCCCTTGATGATATCTTCATGGATCGCGATGCGCTTGAACGGCTTCTGGCGATTTGGCGCAGCAAGAAGAACTTAATACTCCAGGGTGCACCTGGCGTAGGAAAGAGCTATGTCGCAAAGCGGCTTGCTCAATTGTTGTTGGGCGCCAAAGACGCAAGCCGAATCGCGACGATTCAGTTCCATCAATCTTACAGCTATGAGGATTTCGTTCAGGGCTATCGCCCTGACGGTGCGGGTGGCTTCGAGCTGCGAAATGGGATCTTTCACCGCTTCTGTGAAAAGGCGGATCGCTCACCGGCCCTGCCTCACGTCTTCATCATCGATGAAATCAATCGCGGAAATCTCTCGAAAATCCTCGGCGAGCTTATGTTGCTGGTGGAACACGATAAACGCGGCCCCGGGTGGGCAACGACCCTGACATACTCAAAGGAGGGTGACGCCCCCTTCTTCGTTCCGGATAATATCTACATCTTGGGGATGATGAACACCGCTGACCGGTCGCTCTCACTGGTGGACTATGCACTTAGACGCAGATTCTCATTCGCATCACTCGACCCCATGTTCAATAGCCCGAAGTTGGGCGCCTTGCTGGAAGCGCGCGGTGTACCTGGCGAAATCGTAGCAATGATCGTCGAGCGCATGAACGCACTAAATCACACGATCGGCGATGATCGGGCTAATCTTGGGCCCGGGTATCGGATCGGACACAGCTTCTTCGTTCCGCCGTCCAAATTTCAGTACGACGATGGCTGGTATCGTCGCGTAATTGAGACTGAAATCTACCCTCTTCTTGAAGAGTACTGGTTCGATGATCCGGATAAGGCGCTCGACTGGCAAGTGCGCTTGCTCACAGGCGCGCCGTGAAAATACCGATCCGGAACCTCTATTATCTCTTCCTCTACGCATGGGATCGTTTCCCGGGCGGAGCCCTGACGAGTGCTGGTATCGACGACAGCCCAGATCTCCCCAATTTATTGGCGCGCCTTTTATCGTCCGGTACCAAACGCTTGGTTCGCCGCGGGTTGGACCGGGACTACAGGGCTTTCACCGAAGAGGTGGTGAGCCCTCGTGGCCGTTTACGGCTAGACCGCATGGTGAAGGCGACTACGGAGCTTCGGGGAACGGTCGTCTGCGACATCGATGAACTTTCCCATGACGTCCTGCATAACCAGATCCTAAAGTCGACCCTATCCAGTCTCGGTCGCAGCCCCGAGGTTGAAAAAGCGACGAGGCATGAACTGCGGGCACTTGTCAGTCGATTTCAGGACGTGTCAGACATTCGCGTTTCGGGTGGGTTGTTCCGGCAGATCGCGGTCTCGCGGAACAATCGAGAGTACGCGTTCCTTATGCGTATCTGTGAATTCTTATTCTGGTCGCAGATGCCGGACCAAAATGGGGCCGAGGTGCGTTTCCAGAGGATCCTCGAAGACGAGACAAAGATGTCCTCGGTCTTCGAAAAATTCCTCCGTAGCTTCTACCAAATCCATCGGCCTGAATACCGGGTTCGAGCGGAGGCGCCAGACTGGCATGTTTCTGAGGCAACTGAGGCTGACTTGGCTCTGCTCCCACGCATGATCACCGATATCACACTGCGGGGCCGCGACAGGACTATCATCGTCGACGCAAAATTCTACCGAGCGGCCTTGGCGCAGAGTCCATTTGGTCAGCGGGTCAGGTCACAGCACCTATATCAGTTGGTCACATATCTCCAACACGAGCGCGCTCGACGCGATGGAGGGACGGTTGTCGGCATGCTTCTTTACCCGCAGGTCGAAAGGCAACTTCGCCTGCAGTACCGACTGCTCGGTATCCCAACAATCGTCGCAACCGTCGACTTGGGACAGGATTGGCAGAGTGTCGAGGCTGAGCTCCATCAACTCCTCGACATCTGCGGGGAATATGGACAACCCATAGTGGACGGCCGTGAACAGATGGTCTGAGTTGTTTGGCCAACAACTGCCACGGCCTAGGCCGAAGGCGGACGCGCAGCATGAGCCTGCAATAAAAACGCGGCGATTAAAGCGCGCTTTTCCAACGCGATTGCTACTTGGGGCCTTACAAAGGGTTGTAACCTTGATAGGCTGCCCGAGAAAGTATGGGGGGCAAATTGGACATGAAGCTGCTGAGTTTTCGAATCCAGAACTATCGGTCGATCAACGACAGCGGCCCGATTTCAGTCGACAAAATCACGAGCCTCGTCGGGCGCAACGAGAGCGGCAAGTCGAACTTGCTGTTGGGGCTCCGGACACTCAACCCGCCCGAGGGCGCGGTTGCACTCAAACCGATCAAGGACTTTCCCCGACATCGCCGCCTTTCCGAGTGCACAGATGCTACGCCGGTTGTGGAGACAGAGTGGGAGCTTAGCGACGACGACCAAGCGGAGATCATTAAGATTTTTCCACGCGCGAGGGACGTCACCAAGCTGAAGATTGGAAGGTCGTACAAAGAAAATAGCCGCTGGGTAGAGCTGGTCGACCTGAAGCCAATTGAATACGCGGCACCCCAGATAGCTACCAAAGTGCGGAAGATCGCGCCGGTCCTGGAGGGTTTGGTGGAAACGCTGGAGGAGGCTTCACGAGCCGAGCCGAAGACTTCAATCGACGCGTTTGCCGCTATCGCCGGGCAATCTGATGCGAAGTCATGGGCCACCACTGCAGGGCCTGCTTGCACTACATTACGGAAGGCAATGGCGAAGGTCGGAATCGAGATACCGGAAACCGATGACGGGGTGCTGTCAGAGCTCGAGGAACTGGCGGCGACGATCAATGGTGACGACGCCGCATGGGCGCTCACTCGAACTTGGGCGATCCAACACCTCCCCGTGTTCGTCTACGTATCCGAGTACCCGGAGCTCTCAGGCCACCAGGACATTGCGAGCTATGTTAGCCGGATGACCAATCCGGGCCAATTAACCGACGCTGAGCTCAACTTCGCGAAGATGTGTGCAGTTGCCGGACTTGACCCTATCGAGCTGCACACACTTCACGGTCAGCGTGATCACGAGACCCGCAACCAGCTCACAAACCGCGCGAGTGCAGTCGTTACCACGGAGCTCCGGCGGCTGTGGAAGGATCGTGAACTCAAGGTTCGCTTTAGCCCGGACGGCGATCACCTGGACACGTTCATTTCCGATCCGAACACCACCTACGACGTCGAGGTCAATCTCGACGAGCGCAGTCGTGGGTTGAAATGGTTTTTCTCGTTCTACATCACGTTTTCGGCGGATACTAAGGGTGGACATGCTGAGAACGCAATTCTCCTTCTCGACGAGCCGGGGCTTTATCTACACGCGCTTTCGCAGGGCGACCTGCTGCGACACCTTGAAAAGGACTTCGCCAACCAAATCATCTACACGACACATTCGCCCTTCATGGTTCCAGCGCATAACGTGAGCGCTGTGCGCACAGTGAACATTAGTCAAGAAGGCGGTACTACTGTTACCGACACCCCGACCGGCGACACTCGCACACTGTTCCCCTTGCAGGTGGCACTTGGCTACTCGCTTTCGCAGAGCCTCTTCGTCGGAACCGATAATCTCGTCGTCGAGGGCGTGACCGACTACTGGATCTTGTCCAGTGTCGCGGAATTTCTGAGCAACCTTGGAAAGCCTTCACTCCCGAGGGAGATCACAATTACGCCGGCTGGCGGCGCTCAGAAGGTGAGCTACATGGTCGCGCTGCTATCTTCCGAGAAGCTTCGCGTGGTCGTGCTCCTCGACGACGAGAAGCAGTCTAGGGCGACTCGCGACGAACTCGTCAAGGCGCGCCTCATCCGCGATGATGCTGTTCTCTTTGCCTCAACAGCTTTCCCCGATACGGCGCCCCCGAGCCAATCCGACATTGAGGACATCATAGATCCTGCGGTCTATGAGGCACTGATCCGTGAGAGCTACAGCAAGGAACTTGAGGGCAAGAAGCTCGCGCTCAATACCCACATGCCACGGATCGTGAAACGCTTTGAGGAAGCCTTTGCAGCTGTCGGCCTCGACTTTAATAAGACCCGTGTCGCGCGCCTCTTCCTCATGAAGATGGCTAGCGAGCCCGCTAGCGTTCTCCCTCAGAGTAGCATCGACCGGTTCGAGAAGCTCTTTGCGGCTATCGGCGCGGCCCATGCCAAAGCTACCAGCCGCGAGTTTAAGCCTTTCAGCTAATGCCTCGCAAGCGTCAGTACGGGCGGCCGTGGTTTTACGCCATACCGGGCGAATCGCTGCCGTACAGCGTGCCCGGTCACAACGGCTATTGGAATTGCCGGCCAGCGCAAAAACGCGACATGGAGTCCCGAAGGAAGTCCCGAACTTGGATAAAGAGTCCCTTGCAACCCCTTTTTAGTGATGAGAAATCGGCTTTAGGCGCATTCTCCTGGGGGTCAAGGGGTCGCAAGTTCGAATCTTGTCGCTCCGACCATTTAAACCCTTGAAGCCCTCGTCATATTTTCCCGCCCCGCGGCAGCGGCGGCCTGTCAATGCACCGACGCCTCTGGCTCCGGGTCCTCCAGAAACGACCGGATGCCATCGCGCTCGACGGTCGCGAGGAATTCCTCGAAGGCTTCCTTGTCGGTGGGGAACGGCTCTTCCCAGACGGTCAGCCCCTCATCCTGGTCGATCACCTCCATTGTCCAGCCGTCGTTGCTTCCCGCATCGCGGAAGATGTCGACCAGCACGGTGACGCCGTCATCGGTGAATTCGCCGGCGAAATCCGAATGCTCGAGCTTCTGCTTCTTTGCCATTTGACTATGCCTGTTTCGGGTTGGTGACGGTAGCGGTGAGCCGGCCCCGGGAGCGCTCGCGGGTGACCGTCCCCTCGAGGCGCTTGGCGGCTTCCTTGATTTCGAGCGGCGTAAACAGCGGGCGATACTGCGCCCGCACCATCACCGCCTCCATCGACAGTTCGGTCTTGCCGGCGTCCATCAGGCGCTCGAGGCCGGTCGTGCCCGGCTTGAATACCAGTTCCTTCGCCGCCTCGGCGCCGCCGTTCAGGATGACGAGGCGGCGAAACAGGACAGGCCGAAAGCCGAAGCGCGCGCAGTGATCGTAGAGGGCGAGCATCTCGGCATGGAACTTCGCCTGAAGGGACTTCGTCATGTCGTTCTTTTCTTCATTCGGGGTAGCGGAGATATGAGGTGCGAGGCGCGGCAACCAAGGGCTTGTCAGTCGTTTCCATAAAATGAGTTGTGAAAGACCGTGTGACACATCGAAAAGGATTGGAGAAAACCCTCACTCCTGAACAT
Source organism: Pararhizobium sp. LjRoot235 (assembly GCF_964254145.1). NCBI lineage: Bacteria > Pseudomonadati > Pseudomonadota > Alphaproteobacteria > Hyphomicrobiales > Rhizobiaceae > Pararhizobium > Pararhizobium sp. LjRoot235. Next base: position 3,021,512 of record NZ_CAXUSP020000001.1, read on the forward strand.
GGATCTCCGCCTCGGCGGCGGCCTCGACAAACGCCTTTCGCGCATCCTCCGCCGGCCTCTTGCCTTCGACGGCCGCGGCGCAAATGTCGAGCGCGCGGTTCAAGGCAGGTGCATCGTCGAGCGGCCAATCCTCGATCATCGCCCAGGACGCCTCGGTGATGTTGGAGATCGTCACATATTTGCCCGGTCCCTCAAGGGCCAGAGTCACGCTTTTCGTCCAGGGCTTTTCCATGCGTTGCACCTTGCTCTTCAAAATCGATGGAGGTTCGTAGTAACACGTCGCTGCCCACACGAGCGAAAAGCGCTGCAACAGGGAGCGCTGGCTCATTCGCTACGCGGCACTCGCTGCGAACCGGCGCACCTGCCCTGCCTCAACGCACCTGGTCGAGCAGGCGCTTGCATTCCAGGAGATCGTAGAGCGCTTCCTGCAGCAGGGCGCGATCCTCCTTGCCGACGGATGTCTTGCCGATCGAGATTTCCGGCGCCTCGTCATTGCCGCCGACGAAGGAGAAGAACCGGCGGCTCGCCGGCGCCTTGGCGCGGCCGACGATCTGGTCCTCGTCCGGATTGCCGAGCTTCGGCTGTGCCGGCTCCTCGATATTGGCCGCGGCGAGCGCCTCGACGGTCGCGAGATCGCCGCTGGCGATCGCCGCGACGAACTTGTTGCCGTTCATCTTCAAAAGCTTCTGCACGCCCTTGATCGTATAGCCGTGATCATAGAGCAGATGGCGAATGCCCTTCAGCAGATCGACGTCCTCCGGCCGGTAATAGCGCCGGCCGCCACCGCGTTTCATCGGCTTGATCTGCGGAAAGCGCGTCTCCCAGAATCGAAGCACGTGCTGCGGCAGGTCGAGATCGTCGGCCACTTCACTGATGGTGCGGAACGCGTCCGGGCTCTTCTCCATGTCTTCCCCCATCGAACACGGCTGCTGCGGCGCTGTAGGCCAGCAATACGCATGCTTACACGAATCATGCGTATTTCAACGGCTTATGGACGTGTTTTCAACCACTTTAATGATAAGTGAGCGATTACAAAGCCGGCGATTGCGGTTTCAGCTTGGCCTTGCGCGACAGATGCGCCTTGAGAACGCGCTGCTTCAGCACGTTGGAGGCTTTGAAAGTCATGACGCGGCGGGGCGAAATCGGCACTTCCTCGCCGGTTTTCGGATTGCGGCCGATGCGCTCGTTCTTGTCGCGCACCTGGAATGTTGCGAAGGAGGAGAGCTTGACGCTTTCGCCGCGCACGATGGCATTGCAGATCTCATCAATCACGGTCTCGACCAGTTCGGCCGATTCCGTTCGGGAAAGACCGACCTTGCGAAAAACCGATTCGGCCAGGTCTGCTCGTGTCACCGTTTTTCCGCTCATCGTCCCCCACCGATTTTCTTGAAATATCGATTAGCCCGGAAGAGTATTGCCCTTGTCCATTCCGGTCAAGCCTCTGCGTTATATTGTCTTTTCTTTACCAGCGCAGCAGCACGGAACCCCAGGTGAAGCCGCCGCCCATGGCCTCGAGCAGGACGAGATCGCCCTCCTTGATGCGGCCGTCGGATGCCGCGACGTTGAGTGCCAGCGGAATGGAGGCGGCGGACGTGTTGCCGTGGAGGTCGACTGTAACCACAACCTTGTCAAGCGGGATGCCAAGTTTCCTGGCCGAGCCGTCGATGATGCGGCGGTTGGCCTGGTGCGGCACCAGCCAGTCGAGGTCCTCGGCCGTCGTGCCGGTCGCCTCGAAAGCGGCTTCGATGACGTCGGTGATCATGCCGACCGCATGCTTGAAGACCTCGCGGCCCTCCATGCGCAGATGGCCGACCGTGCCGGTGGTGGACGGTCCACCGTCGACATAGAGCTTTTCCTTGTGCGCGCCATCCGAGCGCAGTTGCGCTGTCAGGACGCCGCGATCAGCGGTCGTACCGCCGCCTTCCGCACGTTCCAGAATGATGGCGCCGGCGCCGTCACCGAACAGCACGCAGGTGGTGCGGTCGTTCCAATCGAGAATACGCGAAAACGTTTCAGCGCCGATCACCAGCACGCGCTTGGCAAGACCACCGCGGATATAGGCATCGGCCGTCGCAACAGCATAGACGAAGCCGGAACAGACCGCCTGCAGGTCGAAGGCCGCGCCATGATGCATGCCGAGGCGGTTCTGGATGTTGACGGCGGTCGCCGGAAAGGTGTTGTCCGGCGTCGAGGTCGCGACGATGATGACGTCGAGGTCGGCGGGCGTCAGGCCGGCCTTGTCGAGAGCCGCGCGCGCCGCCGCCTCTCCCAGCGATGCGGTCGTTTCGCCCTCGCCGGCGATATGGCGCTGGCGGATGCCGGTGCGCTGCACGATCCATTCGTCGGACGTGTCGACCTTCTCTTCCATTTCGCTATTGGTCATCACCCGTTTGGGAAGCGACGCCCCAAAACCGCGAACCACAGAACGGATCATACTCTTCAAACCTCGTCAGCCAGACCGCGCGCAGCACCTTCGGAAGGGCGCGAGGCATGGTATTTTTGCAAATCGTTTTCGATCTTGGCTTTCAGGCCGTTACGGACCATGTCGTAGCCGACGTCGATGGCCGCTGCGAAACCTTCCGCGTCGGTTCCTCCATGGCTCTTGATCACGACACCATTAAGGCCGAGGAAGACGCCGCCATTGACCTTGCGCGGATCCATCTTCTCGCGCAGGCGGTCGAAGGCGCCCTTGGCAAGAATATATCCTATTTTGGCAAGCAGCGTGCGCGACATCGCGGCGCGCAGATATTCGGCGATCTGCCGCGCGGTGCCCTCGGATGCCTTCAGCGCGATGTTGCCGGAAAAGCCTTCCGTCACCACGACATCGACAGTACCGCGGCCGATGTCATCGCCCTCGACGAAGCCGAAATAGTCGATGCCGTCAGGCGCCGCTTCGCGGATCAGCCGCCCGGCTTCCTTGACCTCTTCCTGGCCCTTGATCTCCTCGACGCCGACATTGAGCAAACCGAGTGTCGGGCGCTCGACCTCGAACAAGGCGCGCGCCATGGCGCCGCCCATCAGGGCGAAGTCCATCAGTTGCTGCGCGTCCGCGCCGATCGTCGCGCCCACGTCGAGCACAATGCTCTCGCCTTTCAGCGTCGGCCAGATCGCTGCAATTGCCGGGCGCTGGATGCCGGCCATGGTGCGCAGGCAGAACACCGACATCGCCATCAGCGCGCCGGTATTGCCGGCCGAAACGATCACGTCCGCTTCACCCTTGTTGACGGCGTCGATCGCCTGCCACATGCTGGCCTTGCCGCGGCCGCGCCGGAGCGCCTGGCTCGGCTTCTCATCCATGCCGATCGCCAGTTCGGATGCGTGAAAGGTGCTGTTCGCCTTCAACTTAGGGTATTTTTCCAGGAGCGGCGCGCACTGATCCTCAAGGCCATACAGTACGAACCGGATATCGGGATGCCGTTCAAGCGCCCTTGCGGCACCCGGAATGACGACCTGCGGACCGAAGTCGCCGCCCATCACATCAAGAGAAATTCTTACCACGCGTGCCTTATCCTTTGTTCCTGCCACACTGCATGTTTCGTCCCGGCGCAATCAGTGTGAGCGATGGAGACACACGTGTTTCATGACGTTTGAGACGCAACGGCCCCTGCTTGCGGGGCAAACGGCCCAACGGGCTGGATTTCGGCCAAAATACCGTTTTTCGCTGATGTGACAACCGAATTGTGCCGCACCCTTTTCCAGACTCAGTCCTTTTTCCAATCCTTGAGCATGGCAAAGGGATTGGGACGGACATCATCCTTCTCTCTGCTTTCGATCCGTTCACCGAAGCTCGCGCCCTGCTTGCGCGGATAGGGGTCGATCGCAAGTGCCGCGTGTTCGGTGACGGTAACGCCTACATCGATGGTGTCGCCGGTGAACATGTCGGGAAGATCGGGGCCATCCGGATCGAGAATCATCTCGCCGCTGTCATTGGCGGCAATCCGCGCCAGCCGCGAGCCCTCCGGCACGAAGATCGCTTCCACCGGTTCGTCGATTTCCGATTCCACCGGCTCCAGCGTCACGACGCAGGCCTGGACGATCTTCGCTTTGACCCTGCCCTTGATCTTGACGCCATCCTTCTTCCAGCGGGCGATCTGCAGATCGGAAGAGAGCGACAGCACGTCCGACACATCCCACAGATCGCGCAGCGCCTTGCGCTCTGCCGCATTCGCCTCGATATGAACCGTCACGGCGTTGGCGGAGATATGGCCAACCTTGACCGGATAGGAAAACGCGGGTTTCTCGTGGTGGTTCATCGTCAAGTCCTTTCGGGCAGCGTCGCCGCCCAAGACAATGCTGCCCGTCTTTGTCGCGGCTCTGGCGTCGCGTGTCCCGGGACGGTTTCAGACCGCCGCTTCGGCCAGTTCGATCCGGCCGGTTTCTACGACATCCTCTGCCTCTTCCGCAAGCTGCGCTTCAACATGGAGCATATAGCCGGCAAGCCCGTGCATGGAGGGGGCCTGATCGTCCGCCTGCGGGTGAAAATTGCGCTTCAGCGCCTTCGCCAGTTCATCGCCATCCTTATGATCCAGCGCCGCGGCATAGCTTTCGAGCCGGCCGTAGAACATCGAGGCGAACTTCTTCATCTTCTTCGGCACGCTGACGTCGCCAACGCCGAGCTCCCGGATCGAATGATCGACATCCTCGAAGAAGGCGTCGATGATTTCCTGCGCGATCTCGTGCCCTGTCCGCCCGGAACTGCGCGTGCGCCGGAAATAGAGGATCAGCGTCGCCGACAGCATTTCGAAGCGCCCCATCACCGTATCTGGAACGCCAAGATCGGTATAGAGATAAGGCCGCCGGGCGGCCGCGGTCAAAAGGTCGTATTGGCGCGCGACGATGGCCGCATTGCTGTTTTTTTTGCCGAACAGTCCGAATATCATCATAAAGCCCAAGTTTGACCGCTTCAAAATGCGCCGGCCCGCGTATCCTGTTATTGCATGATCGCTGAAGCTGGTTTACCGAAGCAGGCACGAAATGCAATGGCGCATCTGCCAGCGTTACCTTGAGGGAGATGTCGTTGACGAAACGGTATTTCAAGTCAGACATGAAATTTCTGAGCAACGTCACTTTTACATTGGCAATTTGCGCAACGACCCTTTCGGGATGCAAGACGGCAGAAGTGCTGAACACCAGCCAGACCATCAATCAGGGTTATGTCGTCGATCAGGAAACGCTGGCCTTGGCGCCGGTCGGCTCCAGCCGCGAACAGGTGCTCCTGTCGCTTGGCACCCCCTCGACGACCGCGACCTTCGACAATGAAGTGTTCTACTACATCTCGCAGAAGCGTCAGCGGCCTGTTGCCTTCATGAAGCCTAAGCTGGTCGACCAGAGCGTCCTTGCGGTCTATTTCGACAAGGAAGGCGTCGTCTCGCAACTGGCACACTACACGCTGCAGGACGGCAAGGTCTTCGACGTGATTTCCCGCACGACGCCGACCGGCGGCAAGGAAATGACCTTCCTCGGCCAGCTGCTCTCCGGCAACGGCATCGGCAAAAGCATGGCGCGGTCGATTTTCGCGGACGGCTCGGACAAGTAGCGACCGTCAAACCGCTAGCAATGAACAAAGAAACCCGCGGAAATCGCTTTCCGCGGGTTTCTTTTTTGGCGATTGAGCGCCGCGTACCAACTGACGCGCGGCGCGGTAACGATCAGGCGAGAACCGCCAGAAGCAGAAGAGCGACGATGTTGGTGATCTTGATCGCCGGGTTGACGGCGGGGCCGGCCGTATCCTTGTAGGGATCGCCGACCGTATCACCGGTGACGGACGCCTTGTGGGCTTCCGAGCCCTTCATGTGACGCGTGCCGTCCTTGCCGACGAAACCGTCTTCGAAACTCTTCTTGGCATTGTCCCAGGCGCCGCCACCGGAGGTCATCGAAATGGCGACGAACAGGCCGTTGACGATGACACCGAGCAGGGACGCGCCAAGGGCAGAAAAGGCCGAGGCCTTCGAGCCCGATAGCGCCAGAACGCCGAAATAGACGACGATCGGGGCGAGAACCGGCAAGAGAGACGGCACGATCATTTCGCGGATCGCAGCCTTGGTCAGCATGTCGACGGCGCGGCCATAATCCGGCTTCTCCGTTCCTGCCATGATGCCTGGCTTTTCCTTGAACTGGCGGCGAACTTCTTCCACCACCGAACCGGCTGCCCGGCCGACGGCAGTCATGGCGATGCCGCCGAACAGGTAGGGAATGAGCCCGCCGAAGATCAGGCCGGAGACGACATAGGGGTTGGACAGATCAAACGAGATCGCCCCGATATCCGCAAAATAGGGATACTTGTCGCCGTTCGCGGCGAAATATTTGAGATCGTTCGAATAGGCGGCGAACAGGACAAGGGCGCCGAGACCGGCCGAGCCGATCGCATAACCCTTGGTGACCGCCTTGGTGGTGTTGCCGACCGCATCGAGCGCATCGGTCGACTTGCGCACCTCCGGCGGCAGATGCGACATCTCGGCGATGCCGCCGGCATTGTCGGTGACCGGACCGAAGGCATCGAGCGCCACGATCATGCCGGCGATACCGAGCATGGCGGTGACCGCGATACCAGTGCCGAACAGGCCTGCCAGCTGATAAGTCGAAATGATACCGCCAATGATAACGATGGCCGGAAGCGCAGTCGATTCCAGCGACACGGCAAGCCCCTGGATGACGTTGGTGCCATGGCCGCTGACGGAGGCCTGGGCGATGGAAATCACCGGCCGCTTGTTAGTGCCGGTATAATATTCGGTGATCACCACGATCAGCGCCGTGACGACGAGGCCGAGAATGCCGCAGACGAACAGGTTGGCACCGGTGATGTCCTTGCCGTCGATGGCGCCGATCGAGCCCCAGCCGATGGTGAGCGACGTCGCGGCGCCGAGGCCGACGATCGATAGGAGGCCCGTGACGATGAGCCCCTTGTAGAGCGCGCCCATGATCGAACCGTTGGAGCCGAGCTTGACGAAGAAGGCACCGATGATCGAAGTGATGATGCAGGCGCCGCAGATGGCCAGCGGATAGACCATGACGACCGCCAGGTTCGCAGCGCCGGCAAAGAAGATCGACGCCAGGACCATGGTGGCGACGATCGAGACGGCATAGGTCTCGAACAGGTCGGCCGCCATGCCGGCGCAATCGCCGACATTGTCGCCGACATTGTCGGCGATCGTCGCCGGGTTGCGCGGATCGTCTTCCGGAATGCCGGCCTCGACCTTGCCGACGAGATCGCCGCCGACATCGGCGCCCTTGGTAAAGATGCCGCCGCCGAGACGGGCGAAGATCGAGATCAGCGAAGCGCCGAAGCCGAGCGACACCAACGAGTCGATAACTTCACGCGAGCCTTCCGGCAAACCAAGGCCGGCCGTCAGCACGAGATAGTAGATCGACACGCCGAGCAGCGCCAGACCGGCAACCAGCATGCCGGTGATGGCACCGGACTTGAAGGCGATATCGAGACCTGCAGCGAGGCTGACCGACGAGGCCTGCGCCGTGCGCACATTGGCCCGGACCGAGACATGCATACCGATGAAACCGGCAGTACCGGACAGGACAGCACCGATCAGGAAGCCAATGGCGGCTGTCGCGGAGAGAAGAACCCATGCAGCGACGAAAACGACAGCGCCGACCATGGCAATGGTCATGTATTGACGTGTGAGATAGGCCTGCGCCCCCTCGCGTATGAAGCCTGCGATCTCTTGCATGCGGGCATTGCCCTGGTCGGCTGATAGCACCGACTGCGTTGCCCAGGCGGCATAAACCACCGAAAGCAACCCGCATGCGATAACGCCCAGTAATATGGTCATTTCGCTCTTTCCTCCGTTTAAGCCTGCAGGCTCACTCCGTTCCACAAGCCCCCAAAAAGCGCCGCAGACCGTGCCTCCTCTTCAAGCGACGGCAGCAGACGTGGCCGCAGAGTGCGTGGACGAATCGGGATCGTCAAGCCGCCAAAAACGGAAAAACCCACGTTTTTCGGTATGTTGGCGGCAGCTTACAGGTGCGGGAAAGCAGTTTCGGCGTCAAATCTCAGACGGGACGCCGCTTTTCGGCAATAAACAGCGAAATCAGCAATAGAAGGCAAAATGCCGTAACCGGCCAGACCGCGGCGCTCAGCATGTCCCAGCCATAGGCGGTCAGCACCTTGCCCGAGCCGAAGGAGGCGAGCGCGACCGCGGTGAACAGGATGATGTCGTGAAACCCCTGCACCTTGTCGGCCTCCTGCGGCCGGTAGCTCGAAGCGACGATCTCATCGATGCTTGCGCCGGCAAAACCCTGACGGCAGAAGACTTCGGCGGCGGCGTCCAGGATGGAGATGCGCTTGGCGCATTGGCCACGCTGACTGTGCACGGAGGTCTTGGGCACGGGCTCGTTGGAACTTTTCATGCCGTGAAGATAATGCCTGTTGACAGTTTAGACAATGATGTCCAATTGCCCGTTCGCTCCATGATTTCAACGATGCCCCCTGACCTGCCACTGAGAATTTCCTCCAGAATGGATTAGAGTCCGGCCAATTAAGGACGGACGAATGAAGAAGCAGAGATTTACGGAAGCGCAGATTATCGGGGTGCTGAAGGAGCAGGAGGCTGGCGCGAAGGCGGCCGACCTCTGCCGCAAGCACGGGATTTCAGAAGCAACGTTTTATAACTGGAAGGCCAAATACGGCGGCATGGAAGTCTCCGAGGCGAAGCGGCTGAAGGCGCTTGAGGATGAGAATACCAGGCTAAAGAAGCTGCTCGCCGAACAGATGCTGGATGCAGCCGCACTTCGCGAGCTTCTTGCAAAAAAATGGTAGGGCCTGCCGCCAAGCGTGACGCCGTCACGCATCTGAAGGCCGTCATGGGTCTTTCGGAGCGTCGGGCCTGCCAGATCATATCCGCCGACCGCAAGACGATCCGTTATCGGTCCAGTCGACCGCCGGAGATCGCGCTGCGAGCAAAGCTGCGCGACCTCGCCAACGAGCGGCGGCGTTTCGGTTACCGTCGGCTGTTCATCCTGCTTCGGCGGGATGGAGAGCTGTCCGGTGTCAATCGCATATACCGTCTTTATCGCGAGGAAGGGCTTTCCGTTCGCAAGCGAAAAGCCCGGCGGCGTGCTGTCGGCACGCGTGCACCGATCCTGGTCGAGGCGAAAGTCAATGCCCGCTGGTCGCTGGATTTCGTCCACGACCAGTTCGCCTGCGGCAGACGCTTCCGGGTGCTCAATGTCGTTGATGACGTGACGCGCGAATGCCTGGCAGCGATCCCGGACACGTCTATCTCCGGTCGACGTGTCGCCCGAGAACTGACGACGCTGATCGAACGACGCGGCAAGCCCGGAATGATCGTCTCCGACAACGGCACCGAACTAACGTCGAATGCCATTCTCGCTTGGTCGAGGGATCACAAGGTCGAGTGGCACTACATCGCGCCGGGCAAGCCAATGCAGAACGGCTATGTCGAGAGTTTCAACGGTCGGATGCGCGACGAGTTGCTCAACGAAAGCCTGTTCTTCGGTCTCGATCATGCCCGCAGCGCCATCGCTGAATGGGCTGAGGATTATAACCATTTCCGGCCGCACTCATCGCTCGGATACCAAACCCCGGCTGACTATGCCGGGTCCATCGCCGCAACCGGCTCCAACGCTGCGCAAGATGAAAGCTTCGCGTTTCCGCCGGTTGCTCCCACCGCGCCATTTGGCGTATTCAAAGCCGCCGAGGCTCTAATCGCAGTCGGATGAAAGTTCAGTGGCAGGTCACCCCGCCGTTGGCACTCAACAGAATGATCTCCCCCGCCCGACGTGCTTTTGCGGTTGTCGCGATACCAAACCGGACCCTGATGTTAGGCGGAAACCACTAGCGACCGGATTGGAGCCGGAGCGACTTTTGGTGTGTTAACCAGGCAAAAGAAATCGCCAACACATAGATAAGTATCAATAATGCGGCACCTTTTGGAAATTCAGGAATAGGAAATTCCTCTCCGACCAGTTGGATAGACAAACTGTTCAACAGGGCGTGAGATACTACTGTGCATGCCACGGTAAACACTAAATAAAAGGAGCCTCTATTTGATAATAAAGGAACGTATCCGATGGTTATTAGCACGTGCATTAACATTGGCGCAGAATATACAATATAGGTGTGAAAAATCGCCGCACCGCAATTGTTCGCGCAAAAGCTAAAATCATCCGAATATGAGTACGCTTTCAACAGGAGTTCGACTAAGCCGAACCATAATCCAAATGTCACAAAATCTTGGAACTTAAGTCCGTTCTTGACGAGCCATATCATCAAGGCAATGCCGAGCATTCTGCTGATTTCTTCAACGGTAGCAGACCCGAACAAATATGCGAGCCCGAACGGCTCAATATAGCCCATCGAGTGTTTATGGAATAGCATTCCTACAACCAGCGCCAGGAAAAGCGACGCAGAGGAAGAGAATAAAACTATAAGAGGTTTAATAGCTCGGGACATCAATATGAACAGAAAGGGGCGCGCTGTAGAGATTGCGGAAATTGTAATAGCGGCCCCTTTCGTCCTATTTAATCGCAAAACTTACGGCGGAGATTTGCAGTAGGCCCGACTAAAAATATTTACCCACCAAGTAAAAGACGACAAATGCCATAATGGCAGTAACCACGACCTTATTTAGCTTGCGCAGCACTAAAACCCTGCGAGCCGCGAAATCGAAGAAAGTCAGCAAGAAAAAGAGGATGGCTGCTCCGAATAGATATTTCATATAGTCTCCTAAAGTGACGCCTCCCATGCGGGAGACGTCTGATTCAGCAGTTAGTGGAGACCACTTAGATTCCCCTTGAAGCCTCCCTGGCGGCGGCAGTCCAATACAAAAGGCACCCCTATTCGAACATCCTAGACGTCGCTGTTGGATCAAGATTCCGCACTGCGCATCTGATCGATATGAATGGAAAGGGGTCGATGCTGTAGTCACTATAAAAACAACTACCCCGAAAATTTGCTAAAGAGCCAAGTTAGTATGAACGCAACAATGATAGAAAGCGCCGAGCTTATTAAATAGTCTCTCAAATTAAGCTGGTTTTTAAGCATATATGAATAGTATATATATGAGAATACTGCGGTAATAAATGACGCACTAAGGGCGACCTTAAGCATGTTATACTCCTGAGAATGGAGTGGAATGACCGTATGTTTATCCCACTCCTTTGAGCAGGGGAATCCAATCGTGTGGTGTACGTCACCATGACCTAAATCGAACTACCAGCAGGAAGAAATTGCTCCGGCAACGGCGCCGCCAACTGCACCCAGTGCAGCCCCCTTGACCCCACCTGCCGAGCCAGCAATTGCGCCGCCTACAGCACCTCCTCCTACCGCCTTTTCACACGCGGTCGGTGCCGGTGTCCCCTTGTTTCCTTTTCCACCTCTCTGCTTTGAGCCCGCCCGCGAGCGACCGTTGCCGCTGCCACCACTATTACCGCTACCCATAAGAAATCTCCCTATAATTTGGTTTCCATCACGTTTCCCTCATAAGTAAATACCTGAAAAACATAACAACCCTAGGCTTGCAAATATCATCCTGGAGTGTCAAGACAAAAAAATACAATTAAACACATGGCGCGGGTTCACTGATAAATCAAATGGCAGTTCACAGAGAAGATCCTGTCGAACTATCGTGGTTCACTCGGACCACCTTCAGATATACGCCGCTGATCGTCGAATTGATGGTAATCGCCATCGTCCTACGATGGCTCGGTCTGGTTCAGCCCTTTGTCTTTCAGACGATTATCGACCGCGTTCTGCCGTTTCAACGTGAGGCAACGCTCTCTCTGATCGTCGTGGTTCTGGTTCTGACGACGGTCTTTTCCGCCGGACTCGACGCTGTGACTGCGTATCTCGGCAGTCATATGGCCAACCGTCTGATCGCGGAATTGGCTCGCAGGATGTTCCGCCACGTTCTCGGTCTGCCGCTGCGCTTTCTCGAACGGTGGCGAGTCGGCGAAACCCTCGCACGCATAGGAGAGATCGACACAGTCAGAGATTTCGTTACCGGCACGACGATCGGCTTTGCGCTCGACGTGCTGTTCGCGGCGACTTACATCATAGCGCTTCTCTCCATCAGCCCATTTCTGACCGTGCTGGTGCTGATCATGCTGCCACTTCAGATCATGACCTTCGGTATGATCGGGCCATTCGTCCGGCGTCGCATGCAGGAATCATTTGCTGCCGGTTCCCGCCATCAATCACGCCTCGTCGAGGCATTCGGAAATGCCGTCACCGTCAAGGCGCTGGCATCCGAACAACGGCAGGCCGAGCGTTTCGAGGAGACGTTGGACGTGAGCCTCGTTGCCGGCTTTCGCGTCGCCAAACTCAACATCCTCAACGGTTTCCTTGGCGAAATCCTTGAGAATGGGTCGGTGATCCTGATCATATTTTTCGGCTCACGACTGGTGTTTCAAAACGAGATCACGCTTGGCGAGCTGATCGCGTTTCATCTTCTGGCTGACAAGGTGTCGGGCCCGATCATGTCGCTCTCCTCGATATGGGAGCAGTGGCAAGCGCTGAAGGTTGCGCGGCTGCGGCTTGGTGATTTTCTCAACACGCCGGCTGAAACGGATATCCTCAAGCCTCGACTGCGGATCGAGGGGCCGCTGACGCTGTGCCTGAACCGCTTGTCGTTCAGCTACACGACGGATCAGGCGGTCATCCGCGACGTGAGCGCCGACATCGAGCCAAATCGACCGACACTCATTGTCGGCGATTCCGGCTCGGGCAAGTCCACCTTGGCGAAGCTGATCGCCGGTCTCTACGAACCGGCCGGCGGGACCGTTGAGGCCAACGGTCAGAGCCTTTCCGACCACGATCCGGGAAGCGTCAGGCGAACAATCGCTTATCTACCGCAGGAGCCTGTGTTGTTTGCCGGGTCCGTCCTCGACAATCTCCTGCTGGCCAAGCCGGACGCAACCGAAGAGGAGATCCAAAGCGTCCTGATGGAAAGCGGGAGCGACCGGGTTGTGGTGCAGCTTCCAAATGGAATCGATACCGACGTCGGAGAGCGCGGCGGTCATCTGTCCGGCGGTCAGCGCCAACGCATCGCTTTGGCGCGAGCCCTTCTCACGAACCCGCAGGCGCTCATCCTCGATGAGCCGACCAGTGCCCTCGATGTGCAATCGGCGGCGATCATTGTCGAGATGATGAAGCGTTTCGCGCGCGACAGGACATTGGTGGTGGTTACGCACAATCCCCGCCTGCTCGGCTCGAATATCAACGTGATCGACCTCAGCCACACAGCGTCGGAGCAGCAGTGGACGCCTGCAGAAACGATGCCGGCATGACGAACGACACGGTCGAAAAGCCGGCATCGCCGACCATCCGCATGACGGCCTGGTTTCTCGTTAGCCTGTTCGTCATGATCGTCGCTGGCAGCTATGTCGCAAAGACCGAAATCGTCGCGCGCGGCCAGGGTAAGGCCCTACCCACCGGCCGGGTCCAGATCGTTCAGCCTCAGGTCGACGGCAAGATCATGGCGATCCTGGTTGAAGAGGGCCAGTCTGTGAAACGCGGCGACGTCCTGGTGACGATGGATGTTACCGCAGCCGAGAGTGACATCGCACGCATCGAGGCAGGGATTGAACGGCAGGTACAGGAGGAGGCTGTCGCCTCGTCGATCCTGGAGCCTCTGGTCCGCAAAGATCCGACAGATGAGGGCTTTATCGAGGCGGGAAAGGTAGCTCTGCGGCGCCAGAAGGTTGGCATCCAGGTAGAGGTGGACGGCACGGAGGAACTTGTCATCGCCGTTCTCGCCGCGCTTCGTGATCAGGTGGCTCAAACCGACGCGCAACTAAAACGAATCGAGGGCGCGAAAAGCGCCCAATTGGCGCGGATCGAAAAAGCTCGTTCGGATCAGGAAATCGTCGCGCAGAGATTTGCCTCCGCGGAAACACTGAGGAAGCGGGGAGCGACCAGTGAGGTTGACTATCTTGATCGGCTTCGTGAGTTCAAGGCGGTCGAAAACGATGCCAAAATTGCCGAACGTCAGCTCGGTGAGCTTGATGCCGAGGCTGAGGCCGTGGCCAAGCAGAGGACGGGCGCGATATCGGCTGTTCTCGCGACCTATCGCAAGCAATTGAACGAGGCGAGAATCGCCCTTCGGGGTTCGCGGGCCGAGCTGAATACCGCTCAAACCTATCGCGCGAATCTATCCCTCGAGGCGCCCGCAAACGGCCGGGTCGAGCACCTCTCGGTGTTTACGCTCGGCGGGTTCATCGAGGCCGGATCGCCCCTGATGTCTATCGTTCCTTCCGATGGTGGCGTTGAGATCGAGGCCTTCTTCGACAACCGGGATGTCGGCTTTTTGGAGGCGGGCCAACAGGCATTCGTGAAATTCGACGCTTTCCCGGCGGAGCGCTTCGGCATAGTTCGGGGGCGTGTCTCCAGCGTCGGCGCTGATGCGCGCGAAGATGCGATCACGCGCAAATGGGTCTATGCCGTTCGCCTGAACCTCGAGCGGCCCAATATCCGGGTCTCGGGGCGCATTCTCGATTTCACGCCGGGCATGACGGTAACTGTCGACGTAATCACAGGCGAGCGTCGGCTGATCAGCTATTTCTTCGAGCCTATTCTGAAGGCCATCCAAGACAGTTTCGGGGAGCGATGAGTGATGCACAACGATAATGCAGGCGGGAGAGATCGGTCTATCGGTTTTTTTGAAGCGCTTGGAATGATGACTGCCGTGGCTATGGCGTCCGACTATAGAAACTGGTCCGTCTCCGAGATAGAAGCCTATCTCGTTCCAGCTCTGCAGGCGGGACAAAGCAAGGTTTACTTTGATGAAGATAGCCTGCCCATGGCCTTCGTCACATGGGCTTTAGTAAATGACGAATACCACAATGCACTCTATCTTCACGGACAGAACCCTCCCCCCGATCGCTGGACATCCGGCAGCAATCTTTGGTTTATCGACATCGTTGCCCCTTTCGGAAATACGCTGCAGATAATCCGAGACTTGCAGCGCAACCACTTCCCACATCTTCACGCCCACTCGATCAAGCGAAATGCCGACGGCGGCATCAAGCGGATCAAGGTTTGGCGGAACGTCCTCGCCAACAAGGCTAAGCAATGATTGCCCCACAACCCGCATGCGACAACGCCCAGTATTGGGTATGTTGGCGCCAACTTACGGGAGCGGGAAAGCATTTTCGGCGTCGAATCTCAGGCAGGACGCCGCTTTTCGGCAATAAACAGCGAAATCAGCAATAGAAGGCAAAATACCGTAACCGGCCAGACCGCCGCGCTCAGCATATCCCAGCCATAGGCGGTCAGGACCTTGCCCGAACCGAAGGAGGCGAGCGCGACCGCGGTGAACAGGATGATGTCGTGGAAACCCTGCACCTTGTCGGCTTCCTGCGGCCGGTAGCTCGAGGCGATGATCGCGGTCGACCCGATGAAGCCGAAGTTCCAGCCGGCACCGAGCAGGATGAGCGCGCCCCAGAAATTCCACAGCGCGATCCCCGCATGGGCAACCAGCGCGCAGAGCATCAGGATCACCAGACCGCAGGCGACGATCCTTTCGGCGCCGTAGCGGCTGACCAGCATGCCGGTGAAGAAGCTGGGCGCAAACATCGCCAGCACGTGCCACTGGATGCCAAGCGTCGCCATGTCCTGCGAAAAGCCGCAACCGACAACCATGGCGATCGGCGCGCCGGTCATCATGAAGGTCATCAGCGCATAGGTGGAGATGCCGCATGTCATGCCGGTCAGGAAGCGCTGGTTCATCACGATCTGCCGCAGGGGCCGCACCGGCCCGATCGGAGCGGCGCCGGCAGCAGGGCGCTGGTCCGGAAGCCGCAGGAAGGCCAGGATGGCGATCGCCGCAAGGCAGGTCGGGATCAGCGCGAGGAAGGCGCCGGCAAAGAAAACCGGTGCGAGCATGTCCTTGGTCAGGATGACGAGCTGCGGCCCGAGCACGGCGGAAACCATGCCGCCCGCCAGAATCCAGGAAATCGCCCGGGGCTTGTAGAAGCCGGGGGAAGCATCGGCAGCGGCGAAACGCAACTTCTGGGTAAAGCCGCCGGACACGCCAGACAGGCACAGGCCGAGCGCAAACAGCCAGAAGTCGTTGAGATACAGCGCGTAGGCCGCAAGTACGCCGCCACAGGCGCCAAGCAGGGCGCCGGCCATGAAGGCCGCCTTGCGGCCGAGCAATCGCGAAGCGGCAGCGACGAAGACCGCGCCAAGCGCCACGCCGGCATTGAAACCTGTCAGCGGCGCGGTCGCGAGCGACTTGTCGTCGCCGAGCAGCTGATAACCGGCGACGCCACCGACGGCAAAGACGATCGGCCCGATCGTGCCCAACACGGCTTGAGCGGCCGTGAGAAGGTAGACATTGCGGCGGGCGCCGCGCAGTTCATGATCCATGCCAACGCACCGCGCCTACCTGCACTGTCATCGGATGATCCTATTTCTTGACGTCGGTTCTGATCGTCCGGGCGATCCGGTCGAGCACCGCATTGACGAGCTTCGGTTCGTCATCCTCGAAGAAGGCCTTGGCGATCTCGACATATTCCGTGACGATCACGGCGACGGGAACGTCCTTGCGTTCGCGAAGCTCGAACGTGCCGGCACGCAGGATAGCGCGGACCGTCGAGTCCAGACGCGACAGCGCCCAATCGTCCTGAAGGGCCGTGCCGATCAAAGGATCCAGCAGACGCTGGTCGCGCACGACACCCGACACGATCGAGCGGAACCAGGAGGCGTCGGCCTTCAGATAGGTGTCGCCATCGAGCTCCTGGCCCAGCCGGTGGGCTTCGTATTCGGCGACGATCTCCAGCACGCCGGTGCCGCCGACGTCCATCTGGTAGAGCGCTTGCACAGCGGCCAGACGGGCGGCCCCGCGCTGGTTAGCCTGCTTGATCGGCGGGTCGGAAGGATTATCGCTCACAATTCGCCGCCCAGCTTGAGTTTCAGGTCGATCATCGTCAGCGCGGCGCGGGCGGCAAAGCCGCCCTTGTCGCCCTCGCCCTTCCTGGCGCGCGCCCAGGCCTGATCATCATTCTCGACCGTGAGGATGCCGTTGCCGATGGCAAGGCTTTCGCTGACGGCAAGATCCATCAGGGCACGCGAGGATTCGTTGGCGACGATGTCGAAATGATAGGTCTCGCCGCGGACGACCATGCCGAGCGCGACGAAGCCGTCATATTCGGTGCCGCCATTGTCGGCGCCGTCGAGCGCCATGGCGATCGCGGCTGGAATTTCGAGCGCGCCGGGAACCGTCACGACGTCATAGGTCGCGCCGGCCTCTTTCAGCGCCGAGGTCGCGCCGTCGAGCAGCGCGTCGGCCATGTCGTCATAGAAGCGCGCTTCCACAATCAGGATATGTGGTTTCTCGGTATCGGACATTTGTCACCTGTCTGAAATGGGGGGCCGGACATCTCCAGCGCAGGCGGCGGTCAAATCATGCCAAGGCCCGGTTGGCAAGCATTTTTCGCTGGAAAGCGCCGATTTGCGGCACCGCTTGAAGAGCGCGCGTATCAAAGGCTCGAATTGCCGCCGCCTTTTCAATCTCATGGCGTCTCGGTACAAGTTTAAGCGGAGTGGAGAAAAACATGACAGATTTGCAAGAACCGATCATCAATCTCGCCGAACTCGAACTGGAACACTGGACCGAAGGCACATTCTTCGAGTCCCGTGACGCGTCTTTCGGTGCGCAACTCGGCCTCAAGGATCTCGGCATCGGCTACGGTGAAGTACCGCCGGGCAAGTCCGGCTGTCCATTTCACAATCACCATATCGATGAAGAACTGTTCGTCATCCTGAGCGGCGAAGGCGAATATCGCTTCGGCCCGAACCGCTATCCGGTCAAGCCCGGAGACGTTCTCGGCGCCCCGGCCGGCGGACCGGACACGGCCCACCACCTGATCAACACCGGTACAGTCCCGCTGAAATATCTATCCATCTCGGCCAATGCCAAGGCCGAAATCGTCGAATATCCGGATTCGGGCAAGTTTCTGGCAAAATCACGCGCCATTGATGGCGGCAAGCCGAGCTTCCGCTTTATCGGAAGGCGGGAAAACGAAGTCGATTATTGGGACGGCGAGCCGGGAATCTGATCGAATGACGGAATCGACCAACCGGACTGAACAGCCGTCATGCACAGCGTCCCCACCATCGAGACCGAACGCCTGATCCTGCGTCCCTACCGGCGCGACGATTTCGGCCCCTACAGTACCCTCTTTGCCGATCCCGAGGTGACGCGCTTCATCGGCGGCGTGCCGTTCTCGCGCGAACAGGCCTGGACGCGGTTTCTGCGCCAGGTCGGCATGTGGCACTATTTCGGCTTCGGCTTCTTCGCGCTGCAGGACCGCGAGACCGGCCATTTCATCGGCGAGGCTGGCTTTCACGACCTGCACCGCGTCATCACCCCATCACTGGAAGGCACGATGGAAACCGGCTGGGCCCTTTCCCCCCGCTCGCACGGCCGCGGCCTTGCCACTGAAGCCATCAGTGCTGCGCTGCGCTGGGGCGACCAGCAATTCCCGGCGCTGCGGAAAACCTGCATCATCGACATCGCCAACCTTGCCTCGCTGCGCGTTGCGTCGAAACTGCACTTCAAGGAAGCGCGGCGGACGGTCTATCACGGGGCGCAGGTGGTCTTGATGGAGCGGTGAGACCGGAACTGCCGAGATTCGCGACCGCGCCCTGCGTCCTGCCGATTGCCACCCGCGACGCCGCGATGGCCAAGTCGGGCGATCAGGTTTACAGTCCTTGTGGCGGCGCCTTCGCCGCCACACACGACAACAACGAGGTCTGCACCATGACGGGCGAGCATGTTCAGCGCAGGCTTGCCGCCATACTTGCGGCCGATGTCGTCGGCTACTCGCGCCTGATGGAGACCGACGAGGCCGGCACGCTGGCTCGGCTGAAGGCGCTGCGCGGCGCCGTTATCGACCCGGCCGTCGCGCGCCATTGCGGCCGCATGGTCAAGCTCATGGGCGACGGCGCGCTGCTGGAGTTTGCCAGCGCCGTCGAGGCGGTGACCTGTGCCATGGAGATCCAGAAACAGGTGCCCGAGTACGATCCCGGCGACTCTCCCGAAAACCGGATCCGGTTCCGCATCGGCATCAATGTCGGCGACGTGATCGTCGATGGAGACGACATATACGGCGACGGCGTCAATGTAGCGGCGCGGATCGAGGCCCTGGCGCAGCCCGGCGGCATCTACATCTCCCGGTCCGCCGCCGATCAGGTGCGCGACAAGGTTCCCGTCGGGATCGAAAGCCGTGGGTCGCAGACGGTCAAGAACATCGCGCGGCCGATCGAGATTTTCTGCCTCGTCAACGGTGACGCCCTCGCCGCCGCATCATCTCAGCCGTCGTCAACGGAAAAGACCTCGATTGCCGTGCTCGCCTTCAACAACATGAGTGGGGACACCGACCAAGAATATTTTTCGGACGGGATCAGCGAGGACATCATCACCGATCTTGCAAAACTCTCGGAACTGCATGTCATCGCCCGCAATTCCTCCTTCGTTTACAAGAAAAGCCCCGTTGCGATCCGCGATGTCGCGGCCGCACTCGGGGTCCGCTACGTCCTCGAAGGCAGCGTGCGCAAAGCCGGCAACAGGGTGCGGGTCACCGCGCAGCTGATCGACGCGATGACGGGCGGCCATGCCTGGGCCGAGCGTTTCGACCGCGACCTGACGGACATCTTCGCCGTTCAGGACGAACTCACCCAGCAGATCGTTGCCGCGCTGAAAATCAGATTGACGACGTCGGAAATTGACCGCCTCTCCGGCAGGCGGATTGCCGATCTCACGGCCTACAATTACTTCCTGCAGGGGCGCGATCAGGTGTGGCTCCACACACGGGCCGGCAACATCAATGCCCGCGCCTTCATGGCAAAGGTGATCGACATCGATCCGGACTGTGCGGCGGCATACGCGTTCACCGCGTTCACGCACATCAATGACTATGTGAACGGTTGGGCCGCCGAGCCGGATACGGCCCTGTCGGCGGGCCTCGATCTTGCCCGCCGCGCGGTCGCGATGGACGACGAGGAGCCGGAAGCGCATTTCGCCATGGGGGTGGCGCTGTTGTGGAGCCGCGAGATCGACAAGGCTCTCGATGCCGCGGCGCGCTGCATTGCCCTCAAGCCCAGTGCGGCGGAAGCGCGCGTTCTGAAGGCTCACATTCAGATTTTCAGCGGCCTTCCCTCGGAGGCGGTCGAGACGCTCGAGAGCTACATGCAGCTCGATCCTTTCTATCCCGAAATTGCGCTGCAATTTCTCGCCGAAGCGCAGCTCTCGCTGGGTCGGTTCGACCTGGCTGCCGAGACGCTCCGCAAACGGCTCGCGCGCAATCCGGAATCGGCTACGGCCTATGCCTTGCTTGCGTCGTGCTATGGCCATCTCGGACAAATCGAGGAGGGCCACTCAGCCTGGACGCAGGTACTGAGGATCGACCCCGGCTACTCGATCGAACACCGGCGGCGGGTGTTGCCGTACAAGAACCCTGCCGATTTCGAACTGCGCGTCGAAGGTCTGCGAAAGCTCGGCCTTGTGGTCTGAAGCAGGCGGGCTGCCACAACCGTTACTTTCTTCCCCTCACGCCTCCGCCTTCGGCGCCGGAAATTCCGCCAGCCTTGCTGCATAGCGCGCCATCGTATCGACCTCGAAATTGACGAAATCGCCGGCCTTGCGCTCGCCCCAGGTCGTCACTTCCAGCGAGTGACGGATCAAAAGCACGTCGAACTGCGCGCCATCGACGGCGTTGACCGTCAGTGAGGTACCGTCGAGGGCGACGGAGCCCTTTGGTGCCACGAATTTCGCCAGATGGTCCGGCGCGCGCAGGCGAAAGCGGGTCGCCTCGCCTTCCGTCTCGACCGACAGGATTTCCGCCTTGCCGTCGACATGGCCGGAGACGAGGTGGCCGCCGAGTTCGTCGCCGATCTTCAGCGAGCGTTCGAGATTGATCGGCTGCCCCGCCGCCCAGGACGAGATCGTCGTCAGGCGCAGCGCCTCTTCCCAGGCCTCGACCTCGAACCAGCGGCCATTGGCGCCCTCTTCCGGCAGTGCCGTTACCGTCAGGCAGACGCCGGAGCAGGCGATCGAGGCGCCGATGTCGATTCGCTGCGGATCGTAAGCCGTGGCGATCTTCAGCTTGATGCCCTCGTCGAGGGGGGTGATCGTTTCGACGGTGCCGATATCGGTGATAATGCCGGTGAACATCAGGGGGCTCTTTCGTATTCGTAGGTGTCGAGAAGGTCGTCGCCGAAAGTGTCCGTCCGCGTGTGGACGAAGCCGACGGGCAAGAGGCGCCGGTCAAGTGGGGACGGCACCCCCTCTTCGCCAAGGGTCGACGGTCCGGTGAACAGTAAAATCCGGTCGACAAGCCCGGCATTGAGAAACATCTCAGCCGTCCGTGCGCCGCCTTCGACCAAAAGCGAGGAAATCCCGCGCGTCGCGAGCGCTTCGAGGAGAAGGTCGATGCGGCGCGGATCGCAGACCAGCACTTCGACGCCGGCGGCCTCTAGCGCCGCCTGGCGGCCTTGCCCGCCCTCGGCTCCGCCATCCGCGGCGACGGCGATGAGCGGAATCTCGCGGGCCGTCCGCACCAGCTTCGAGGTGAGCGGCAAGCGCAGGTCCTGATCAAGCACGATGCGCAGCGGCGAGCGATGGACAAGCCCGGGAATGCGCACAGTCAGTTCCGGATCGTCGGCAATGGCCGTGCCGATACCGACAAGGATCGCATCGGTCTCTGCGCGCAGCCGATGCACGAACTCGCGGGCGGTGGCACCGGTAATGCGCACCTGGCCATGGCCCTTGATCCCGATCATGCCATCGGCGGAAACCGCAAGTTTCAGAGTCACATACGGCCGGTTGTTGCGCTTGCGCATGAGGTAGGCTTCGAGCTCCCGCTCGCCCTCCTCCTCCAGCACACCCGTCACCACCTCGATGCCCGCCCCGCGCAGCATGGCAAGTCCCCGCCCCGCGACCCGTTCGTCGGGGTCCGTCACGGCAACAACGACGCGGGCGACACCGGCTGCAATCAGCGCATCGGCGCAAGGCGGCGTCTTGCCGTGATGAGAGCAGGGTTCGAGTGTCACATAGGCCGTTGCGCCGCGCGCCGCCTCTCCGGCGGCAGTGAGAGCGCCCGTCTCCGCATGCGGCCGCCCGCCGATCGCGGTGACGGCGCTGCCGACGATCCTCTGGCCCTCGCCGTCGTCGCGGACGATCACGCAACCGACAGAGGGGTTGGAACCGGTTGCGCCAAGGTGCTGGTGCGCAAGCTTCAGCGCCTCCGCCATGAACCGTTCGTCGTCCGCCCTGCCTGCCATGTCAATGAAGTTCCGTTCTCGCCCCGGAAATGTCAAACGCCGCCTTTCGGCGGCGTCGGGATTGCTCAGGCCCCAGGATCGCGGGCAATCTTGGCGCTGATCTCGGCGATCACCTTCTCGAAATCCTCCGCATGGGAGAAATCGCGATAGACCGAGGCGTAGCGGACGAAGGCGACGTCATCCAGGCTCTTGAGCGCTTCGAGAACCTGCAGACCGATCTCTTCGGACGGGATTTCCGTCTCGCCCGAGCTTTCCAGCCGCCGGACGATGCCGGAAACGGCCCGCTCGATCCGGTCGCGATCGACCGGCCGCTTGCGCAACGCGATCTCGAACGACCGCAGCAGCTTGTCGCGGTCGAACGGCGCCTTGCGGCCGGTCTTTTTCAGGATCATCAGTTCCCGCAGTTGCACCCGTTCGAAGGTCGTGAAGCGTCCGCCGCAATCGGGACAGATGCGCCGGCGGCGAATGGCGGCGCCGTCCTCTGCAGGACGGCTATCCTTCACCTGGCTGTCTTCCGATCCGCAATAGGGGCAGCGCATCCGGGCTCCTGTCCTGATTACATGTAGGCGTACATCGGGAAGCGCTCGGTCAGCTTGACCACCTTCTCGCGAACGCCCGCTTCGACGGCAGCATTGCCTTCATCCGAGTTCGCCACCTTCAGGCCGTCGAGGACTTCGACGATCAGGTTACCGATCTCGCGGAATTCCGCTTCCTTGAAGCCGCGCGTGGTGCCCGCCGGCGTGCCGAGACGGATACCGGAGGTGACGAAGGGCTTTTCCGGATCGAACGGGATGCCGTTCTTGTTGCAGGTGACGTAGGCGCGGCCAAGCGCTGTTTCGGCGCGCTTGCCGGTGGCGTTCTTCTTGCGAAGATCGACCAGCATCAGATGGTTGTCGGTGCCGCCCGAGACGATGTCGAGACCGCCGGCCACCAGGGTTTCGGAGAGCGCCCTGGCGTTCTTGACGATCTGGGCCGCGTAATCCTGGAATTCCGGCTGCAACGCTTCGCCGAGCGCCACGGCCTTGGCGGCGATGACGTGCATCAGCGGGCCGCCCTGCAGCCCCGGAAAGACGGCCGAGTTGAACTTCTTCGCCAGATCCTCGTCATTGGTGAGGATCATGCCGCCGCGCGGACCGCGCAGCGACTTGTGGGTGGTGGTCGTCGCGACATGGCAATGCGGGAACGGCGACGGATGCTGATTGCCGGCAACGAGACCGGCAATGTGGGCCATGTCGACCATCAAGTACGCGCCCACCTCATCGGCGATCTCGCGGAAGCGCTTCCAGTCCCAGATGCGGGAATAAGCCGTGCCGCCGGCGATGATGAGCTTCGGCTTGTGGGTGCGCGCCTTTTCGGCAACAGCATCCATGTCGAGCAGGTTGTCGCCTTCGCGCACGCCGTAGGAAACAACGTTGAACCACTTGCCGGACATGTTGACCGGAGAACCATGCGTCAGGTGACCGCCGGAATTGAGATCCAGGCCCATGAACGTGTCGCCCGGCTGCAAGAGCGCCAGGAACACAGCCTGGTTCATCTGCGAACCAGAGTTCGGCTGAACGTTGGCGAAATTGACGCCGAACAGCTTCTTGGCACGTTCGATCGCCAGTTCTTCGGCGATATCGACGAACTGGCAGCCGCCGTAGTAGCGCTTGCCCGGATAGCCTTCGGCATATTTGTTCGTCATGATCGAACCCTGCGCTTCCAGAACGGCGCGCGAGACGATGTTTTCCGAGGCGATCAGCTCGATTTCGTGACGCTGGCGGCCGAGTTCCTTCTCGATCGCGCCAAAAATGTCCGGATCGCTGTCGGCAAGGGAACGGCTGAAGAAAATGTCAGTGGCGGCGGAAGAAACGCTCATTCTCAAAGCTCCTCGAGAGACTGTGGCACGCTGTTTATCGTCCTCGCATGGCAAGGGCAATACGGGCTGTGCGATTTGCGCCATTTCCCCCACCTGCCGCGCCGGAACCAGAATGCGAAAGGCCGCGAACCCCCGGGGATACGCGGCCTCGCTAAAGAAAGGCGGATCGCCTTATTGCGGCAGCAAGTCCTGCTCGACCGAACCCGCAGGCAGCAAGTCCTGCTCGACCGAACCCGCAGCCTGCTCGATGCCTGTCGTAGTCTGCAGCGCCAGCTCCTGCTCCCCATCCATCTGGTAGATGTCGTCGCGGAACTGCACGATGCCGTCCGTCGCCGCCCAGGCGGTGATGTATTTGAAGTAGACCGGAACCTCGACAGCAAGCTGGATCGGTGAATTCTGACCCGCACGGATCGTCGCCTCGATCTGCTGACGCGACCAGCCGGGCGTGTCGCGCAGAAGCCAGGTCGTCAGATCGCGCACATTCTGGACGCGCACGCATCCCGAACTCTCGAAGCGGGCGAGCTTGTTGAACAGGCCCTGTTGCGGCGTGTCGTGCATGTACTCGTTGTTTTCGTTATGGAAATTGATCTTGGTCGAGGCCATGGCGTTGGTTTTGCCGGGATCCTGGCGGAACGTCACGTTCGGGGCCTTTTCGGCGTTCCAGTCGATCGTCTCGGGAGCAACCTCGTTGCCCTGGCCGTCGATGAGACGGATCGAATTCTTCTTCAGATACTCCGGATCCTTGCGCATCAACGGAACGATGTCCTTTTCGACGATAGAGCGCGGAGCCGTCCAATAGGGGTTGAGGATAACCTCGTAGATCTTCGAGTTGATGATGTGGGTCGGACGGCTGATGCGGCCTACAACGGCGGTATGGCGCGTCGCCACGCGGCCGTTTTCGACGGCTTCGATATAGGCGGCCGGAATATTCACCATGACGTAGCGGCCACCAAGATCGCCCGACATCGACTGCAGGCGAACCACGTTGGTGTTCAACTGCTGGAGGCGAACATCGGCTGAGATGTTCATCGCCTTGATGGAGTATTCGCCGAGTACACCGTCGGCAGGCAGGCCGTGGCGGGCCTGGAAGCGCTTGACCGCGCCATCGACATAGCTGTCGAAGGAATTGGAAATACCGGCAGATTGAGGAAGGTCGCCAACAATCATCAGCCGCTGGCGAAGGGCCTGAACCGCCGGATCGGAAACGCCCATCTCCAGCCTTGCACCTGCCGGATTGACCTGTGGCCAGCCGCCGGCGGAGACGATCTGCTGATACTGGGCAATGGCATTCTGCGTGTTGGCAAGCGTATCCATGCCGAAGATCGGCGTGTTGGAAACGACAGCGGTTGCGCTACGCGAAGCCTTGGCGTCGAACTGGTCGTCCCAGGCGCCGCGGCGCGGCGCATTGATGATCTCGTCGAGCGCATCCTGCGCCAGAGCACCGCCGGCCCATGTCGCCGCGCTAAAGGCTGCGGCCGAACGCAGAAAGCTGCGGCGTGAGAAAGCATCAATTCCGTTTTTCTTCGACATAGTCCCTACCATCTAATGCTGCGACGCAAAACGCAGCGCTATCACAGATATGGTTAACAAACGCAAACTATACCCGGTCCCCGCCCGGTTCACATTCGTGGGAGCGCGACTGCAAATTGCCGTCCGTGGCCCATCGGCAACAGCCGGAAACGAGAAGCCTTGCAGTTCGCATTCTCTTGCCGTCGTCGCTGTCACAGCAATATGGCCAATTCGTGTCGCCTGCAGGTGATACGCTGCCTGAATGCTCACCCTCTGATTGCAGCCGGAATCCAAGATGCGCGAAAGCCGGACGCTCGTGAGCACCCGGCTTTCGCGCATCCGGATTGAACAAGATCAACTCAGAGCTTGTAGAGCATCGTGTCGTTCCAGAAGCGGTCGAGACGCTGCAGGAGCTTGTTCATCTGGCCGAATTCGTCGGTGCCGATGCCGCCGACCTTCTGGATCGAGCCGATATGGCGCTCGTAAAGCTTGGCGACCGTCTCGGCGATCTCCTGACCATCGTCCGTCAGGCTGATGCGGACCGAGCGGCGGTCGATGCGCGAGCGCTGGTGGTTGATGAAGCCGAGGTCAACCAGCTTTTTAACATTGTAGGATACGTTGGAGCCGAGGTAATAACCGCGCGAGCGCAGTTCGCCGGCCGTCAGCTCGGAATTGCCGATATTGAAGAGGAGAAGCGCCTGGACGGCGTTGACGTCCGAGCGGCCCGAGCGGTCGAATTCGTCCTTGATGACGTCCAGGAGACGGCGATGTAGACGCTCGACGAGGTGGAGGGATTCCATGTAGAGCGAACGGATCGCGTCTTCATGCGGATCTTTGACGGCAACGGCCTGCGGTTTCATTTTGGTGTTCATGATGACTGCCTCACTGTTTTGTTTGGCGGTGTATGTTTCTCTTCCCGCCTTGAGTGAGACACTATCGAATACGTATAAAATTCGACTTAAACTACAGCCTTAACAGCGCCTTACCATCCACAGCCCTTGTCTCAGGGTAAATCATTTCTTGCAGCCTTGGCCTGTCTGGCCCGCTGGTAGAGGATCGCAAGCCGGAAAAGGACGAAGGTGACGGCGACCGTTCCATGCATCATCAGCAGCATCGGCTTCTTGCCGAAAATCTCCGGATAGAAGCCGAACATCGTGACTTCCGTCGCTGCCGCCACCACCCAGAGCACCGGCCCCCAGGAGACCAGAAGCCACAGGCCGAGGGCTGCCACCGGATAGACCACCGCGAGCGCCGTGGCGGCCACGCGCCAGGGCACCGGCAACAGATCGAACCGCCCGCTGCCTTCGAACGAGAAGCCGATCAGAAGCGCCCAGTAATTGAGCCCGAACCAGAAACACGCGACCGCAACCAGCCGCAGCAACAACCCGAAGATCGTTTCCGTCAGCGACAGTTTCGGCACTTTCACAGAATCAGGAGCCATGGCGCAGAGAATAGGCGGCGGTGGGGCGCTTTGCCAGACTGATGTTTTCGGCAAGGAGCGCCTGCTGATGACGCGAGAGGTGATGTCAGGCTGGACCGGAGACAAATCATTGCTCCGGGCGGGCAGCCACGCTGGCGGCCACGGGGGTCGAGCACATTGGTGGTAGCAAGGATGCGCCGCAAGCGCCGCAAGCCGCCCAACAAAAGCTATGCTGATCACTGCCGACTGTAGCTGCTTGGATGTGGGCGTTCATGTTCATGGCCGACCTCTCCCCTTTTCCGGATGCGTCTACGTCTAAAAGAGAGGCGCGCTTTGGAAGATTTGCAGGTAATTATTGACTGTAAACAACGCGACAGCAACGCGATGAGACGATCATGGGGAAGGCCCTTGCCGTGAGCGAAAGCGACATGTCGAAATGGGATGTCGACCTCGAGAACAAACTGAAAGCCTACACCCTCCTCGAATGGGGCACGGCCACCGCGGACCCGTACCATGTCATCATGCGGGTCGGCTACGCCATCTCCAAGAGGGAATGGGATCAGTACCGGGACACGGAACTTTCGCCCCATCAGCTTCAGGTGGCAATGTCTCCGGCCGCGGCCAAGGAACTCGGAGCCCATCTGATCCGCTACGCCAAAAAACTGGAAAAACAGGTTCCAGCCAAACGTATGCAAAACTAGCGTCAGTCATGAATAATTCCTGATGCGCGACCGTCATGCTTTCAGCCCTGGGCAGGGTTAGAGGCCGCCGTGTGTTTTGCGTGGTAAAGGGAACGGCGGCCTCGCTATCTTCTCCACAGAAAGTCGAAGCTATGTGCCCGCACAACAGATCTCGAGCCTGTCGGGCTTTCACAGTATCAGAAGCCATGGCGCGGCGGGTGCGCGCGCTGCCAGACGGATGTTTTCTAGGGGATGCGCGCGAATGAGCATACGCCCGTTGCGCGAGACTATCTGAAGTTCGACAAATCCAGAAGCACCATGGCTTGCCGCTTCGCGTTGTATGCACGTTTCGCAACGTCCAGGATTTTGGGACGCATCTTGTCGAAAGCGTCGAGATAGTCCCGCTCCGCCGCGGTCCGTAAAACCAGTCCTTTGGCGAGAACGTCGGCGGTCACGAAGAATTTGACCTCGAACATGCCGTCGTAGCCGGTAAACCGGACACGCATTTTGGCTTCGTCATAACTGCGGGCACTATTGGGAAACGACAGAGTCATTACGCACTTTCGATTTGCATGAGGCACAAGCAATTACTGCATGGCGAAATAGGCGACGAATATCAGGGACAAGACCAATGACGACTTGATCAGGAACAGCGCCACCGCAGGCGCGACCGGTAAGCCGGACTTAAACATCTTCGGGTCCCACCCCGTCCTGTTCTTTCGCCTGAAGAGGTGCACTTCGCCCGTTCTTCCAAGTGTAGACTGCGATTCCCGCCTGCGAGACACAAGGCGCGTTCATATCCGAGAACGGCTGGTCCGCACCGCTCCCTATGCCATGCAGGTTCTTGATCCTCACGGAAAGTCTGAACCGGTTGTGCAGAAAATAGATCAGTTCCGAGCGCCCGGCCAACGTCGCAGCCGGCGGCTTCAAGTCGACGCCACAATGGCGGCCCCGGTCAATGGATCTCAGATCTATGGAATCGACAAAATCTTGCTGGATGGTGGAAGACACGACGTCCTCCTTTGATTGAGGCTAGGGTATGAGGGCCCTCAAGCGGCAGCGCCCGCATAAAATGCTGCCGAAGCGCGAAACATGCGCTAATTGCAGCCTCCATACAAGACAATTATATCGCGTATCATTTGCACATGCACCGGATCGGTGCCGAACAGAGAGCGCAGGTTCGCTGGCATCACCCTCTTCCCGGCCGGGGAGACGGTGATCTCCCGGCCCATGCCTCGCCCGCCTCGGACGCTGCGAACCACCCCAGTCCCGCGCCTCAATGCACGCCCAGAAACTGCTGCAGTTCCGGTGTCTTCGGATTGGCGAAGACCTCGTCCGGCGGGCCGATCTCGTGCACCCGCCCCTGGTGCATGAAGACGACCCGCGAGCAGACGTCGCGGGCAAACTTCATTTCGTGCGTCACCATCAGAAGCGTCATGCCTTCCGCGGCAAGCTCCCGAACGACCGCGAGCACCTCCGACACCAGTTCGGGATCAAGCGCCGAGGTGATTTCGTCGCAGAGAAGGGCGATCGGCTGCATGGCGAGCGCCCGGGCGATCGCGACGCGTTGCTGCTGGCCGCCGGAAAGCTCGTCCGGATAGGCGTCGAACTTGTGCGCCAGCCCGACGCGATCGAGCATCTTGCGCGCCATCGCCTCGGCTTCCGCCTTGCCGGTCTTCTTGACGACGGACTGGGAGAGGATGACGTTGCCGCCGACCGTCAGATGCGGGAAGAGATTGAACTGCTGGAAGATCATCCCGACCTTCAGCCTGAGCGCCTTCAGGTGCACCTCGTCGTCGATGAGCTGCGCACCGGCAACGGAGATCGAGCCTTGCGTGATCGTCTCCAGTCCGTTGATGCAGCGAAGCAGCGTCGACTTGCCCGAACCGCTCTTGCCGATGATGGCGATCACCTCGCCGGGCTCGACGTTAAGATTGATGCCCTTGAGAACCTCGTTGGTCCCGTAGCTTTTGCGGACCTCAGTGATTTCGATGAGCGACATTGAGCTTCCTTTCGAGAATTTGGCTGCTCTTGGACAAGGGCCAGCAGAGCGCGAAATAGATGAGGGCGACAAGGCCGTAGACGGTGAAGGGCTGGAAGGTGGCATTGGTGACGACAGTGCCGGCCTTCGACAGTTCGACGAAACCGATGATCGAGGTCAGCGCCGTTCCCTTGACGACCTGCACCGAGAAGCCGACGGTCGGCGGCACGGCGATCTTCAGCGCCTGCGGCAGGATGACGTAGCGCATCTGCTGCAACCGCCCCATGCCGAGGCTGGCAGACGCCTCCCATTGCCCCCTAACGATGGATTCCACGCAGCCCCGCCAGATTTCGGCGAGAAACGATGCCGTCCACAGGATGAGCGCCAGACCCGCGGCAAGCCAGGCCGGCACGTCGATGCCGAAGAGCCCCAGGCCGAAAAAGGCGATGAAGAGCTGCATCAGGAGTGGCGTTCCCTGAAACAGCTCGATGTAAGATTTGGCGAAGGCACGCGCTGCCTTGCGCTTGCTGATGCGCAGGAAAAGCAGGAGCAGCCCGACCGCCCCGCCCCCGATGAAGGAGACGAGTGACAAAAGGATGGTCCAGCGCGTCGCCAGCAGGAGATTGCGCAGGATGTCCCATGTGGAAAATTCGATCATTGCGCCGCCCTTCGGGGAAAGATGAAGCCGCCCAGGACGGCCAGTGTCTGGCGCAGCAGGACGGCAAGGCAGAGATAGATGAGGGTCGAAACCATATAGGCCTCGAAGGCCCGGAAGGTCCGCGACTGGATAAAATTGGCGGCAAAGGTCAGGTCCTCCGCCGCGATCTGCGACACCACCGACGAGCCGAGCATGACGATGACCACCTGCGAGGATAAGGCCGGCCAGATCCGCTGCAGCGAGGGCACCAGCACGACATGGCGGAAGGTCTCGAAGCGGCTCATGGCAAGGCTGGCACCGGCCTCGAACTGGCCCTTCGGCGTCGCCTGGATGCCGGCGCGGATGATCTCGCAGCTATAGGCGCCGAGATTGACCACCATTGCGATGTTGGCGGCCGTCAGTTCGCCAAGTTGCAGGCCGAGCGACGGCAGGCCGAAGAAGATGAAGAAAAGCTGGATCAGGAACGGCGTGTTGCGGATCATCTCGACATAGGTGGCGACGATCGGCTTCAGCCAGGCCGGTCCCAGCGCCCGCGCCCAGGCACAGAAGATGCCCAGCGATATTCCGAGCACCGCGCCAACGGCAATCAGCTGGAGGGTTATCAGAACGCCCTTGACGATCTCAGGATAATATTGGGCTAACCAGCCGAATTCAAAAACATAGTTCAAGTTGTGCCCCTCTTCGTCTTCAACGGCGGTTTCGCCATCCCGCTACGTGCGGGATGGCGACCATCAATCCGGTCAGAGGTCGGCCGGAAGATCGGCGCCGAGCCATTTCTGGGAGATGCCGTTGAGCGTGCCGTCCGTCTTGGCGGCGGCGATGACGCCGTTGACCTTTTCGAGCAGCGCCGCCTCGTTCTTGTTCATGCCGATGTAGCAGGGAGAGTTCTTGATCAGGAACTTCAGCTCCGGGCGCTTCGGCGGGTTCTTGGCAAGGATGGCGGCCGCAACGACGTTACCGGTCGCGACGACGTCCACCTGACCGGAGAGGAAGGCGGAGATCGTTCCGTTGTTGTCCTCGTAGCGCTTGATCGTCGCATCGGAGGGAGCGATCTTGGTCAGTTCCAGATCCTCGACAGCACCGCGCGTGACGCCGATGGTCTTGCCGGAAAGCTCCTCTACCTTCGTCACGGTAACATCGGCAGGCGCGAAGACGCCGTTGAAGAACGGGGCGTACGAAGTGGAGAAGTCGATCACCGCTTCGCGTTCGGCATTCTTGCCGAGGCTTGAAATCACCAGATCGACCTTGTTGGTCTGCAGGTAGGGAATGCGGTTGGCGCTGGTGACTGGCACGAGTTCGGTCTTCACGCCGAGCTTTTCGGCAATGAGGTTTGCCATGTCGATGTCGTAGCCCATCGGCGCCATGTCGGTGCCGACGCTGCCGAAGGGCGGGAAATCCTGCGGCACGGCGACGCGGATCGTGCCGCGCGCGGTGATGTCGGCAAGCGCATCGGCGCGGGAGGCCGATGCCGTGACAAAGATGGCGGCAACGGCCATCGCCGCGACGGCGAGATGTTTGGTGAATGTCATGCTGTTCTCCTTTGACAATTATTTCTTCTGGGATGAGACGGCCGCCACTTTCGAGTTCGCGGCCGCGGGTGGAAGGGAAAGCGAGGTGCGCAGTTCCGACAGCGGATCGCGGCGCGACGTCAGGTCGAGACCTTCCTCGACCTCCTCGAGATGCGAGATGCTGAGTTCGGCGGCTTTCGTGAAGTCGCCGACCTCCAAGGCGTCGACGATCGCGCAGTGGCCGAGATGGGACTGCATGGCGTGGAAATCCGACTGGTAGAGCAGGGAAATCAGGATGGTCCGCGCCGTCAGGTCGCGCAGGATGTCGATGAGCACCGTATTGCCGCTCAACTCCGCCAGCCGAATATGGAAATCGCCCATCAGGCAGGTGAGACGCTGCTTGTCGCCGGCGGCAATCGCCTCCTTTTCCTCGGCGAGATGCGCGTGCAGTTTCGCTCGCCCGGCCTCCGTCAATTCGCTCATCGAGCGAAGCAGGCCGGATTCGATGACACGCCGGGCGGCGTACACCGTCATGGCTTCGCCAGCCGAGGGTTCGGCCACGAACCAGCCGCGGCGAGGGCTGACATGGACGATGGCGCGGGTTTCAAGCCGCATCATCGCCTCCCGCACCCGCGTGCGCGAGACGCCGAAAACCGTTGCAAGCTGGTTCTCGCTGAGGCGCGTGCCGGGTTTGATGCGGGCCGAAAGGATACCGGAGACAATGGACCGCTCGATATCGTCCTGCGCCGTCTGTGCTGTATGTAAATCTTGCATACCAGACAGGAGAGCAAGCTGCGTGCCAAATTTCAGAAAGGTGCCGAGTCAGGCACTTAGTGTCTTATCGCCATGAGCATGGTGAAAAATGCGGCAGGGGATCATTGATGTGGCGTTTTTTGCTGCATGACGAGCGATGCGGCGCACACCAAGCCCCTCACCTGCAATTTCTAACACTTAGCTGCGCTAAATGTTGAAATTGCTTCCTCTTCCACAAGGGGAGAGGTAATCCGCGGCATCCTCTCGCTTAAAACGGGGAGGACAGTCTGCCGCAAGGGCGCGGCACGCGCTACCTCTCCCCCAGTGGGAGAGGACACAAAATCAACATCTTAGCCAAAGGCTAAGTGTTAGATTTTGTTGGTGAGGGGATCTCCGCCATGCGCTCAATATCCCCGTCCCAAAAACCTCTGCCATAATCCCCCCGTCCCGCCCTCGGATACGCTGCCAGCCGTGGCAGCCGGCGGGGCCGGCGCCGGTTTCGAGGAAAGGACGGAAGTCCTTGCGATCGGGGTTCGCAAGAAGGTTCCCCTCCGCAGGCTGATGCTGCTGCGGGCGTGCGATGCACAGAGGGCCGACGAGGCCGTAGCGGAACGCGTTTGCGGACAAAAACCGCCGAACGGGGCGCTGAGAGGTGTCACTTTTTACTATCCAAACGAGGCAGCTTTCAGCGCCCCGTCCGAACTGCTCCTTCACGCCCACGGCGGTTTTTCCGCGCGTGGAGGAAGGCGCTTGCGGCAACCGCACCTCGCGCGTGAGGGGAGAGCAAACGTGCCGCACCTCAATCATTTTCCTTTGCCCGCCCCGCATGATAAACCGCCACCACGCACACGAACGGACCGAAAGACGACGACATGACCGACAAGACCAACCCTGTTGACCTCATCACCGGCCACCGGCGCATGCGCCGCAACCGCAAGGCCGACTGGACGCGCCGGATGGTGCAGGAGAACCGGCTGACGGCCGATGATCTGATCTGGCCGATCTTCGTCGTTCCCGGCTCCGGCATCGTCGTGCCAATCGAGGCGATGCCCGGCGTCAACCGCATGAGCATCGACAAGGCCGTCGAGGCAGCAAAGGAAGCCGCCGATCTCGGCATTCCGGCCCTCGCCACCTTTCCCAATATCGAGATGCGGCTGCGCGACGAAACCGGCTCCAACAGCCTTGCGGCCAACAATCTGATCAACGAGACGACGCGGGCGATCAAAAAAGCCGTGCCGAACATCGGCGTCATCACCGACGTGGCGCTCGATCCGTTCACCAGCCACGGCCATGACGGCATCCTGCGCAACGGCGAGATCGTCAACGACGAGACGGTTGCGCAGATCGCCAGGGCCGCCGTCGTGCAGGCCGAGGCCGGCGCCGACATCATCGCCCCCTCCGACATGATGGACGGCCGCGTCGGGGCCATCCGCCGGGCACTCGATGCGGCAGGCCACCAGAATGTCGGCATCATGTCCTATGCTACAAAATTCGCCTCCGCCTTCTACGGCCCCTATCGCGAGGCGATCGGCACCGGCGGCCTGCTCAAGGGCGACAAGAAGACCTACTACATCGACCCCGCCAACGGCACCGAGGCGATGCGCGACGCCGCCCTCGATGTCGAGGAAGGCGCCGACATGCTGATGGTCAAGCCCGGCCTGCCCTATCTCGACATCTGCTGGCGCATGAAGGAAAGTTTCGGCCTGCCGGTCTTCGCCTACCAGGTCTCCGGCGAGTACACGATGATCAAGGCGGCTGCCGCCAACGGCTGGATCGATGGCGAACGCGTCATGCTGGAAACCCTGCTCGCCTTCAAGCGCGCCGGCTGCGACGGTATCCTCAGCTATTTTGCCATGGACGTGGCGCGAATTCTGGCGAAGCGGCCTTGACGCCGTTTGGAAGCGACACAGGGGATAGCCTGGACGTCGAGACCTTGAACTTTTACGCCGCTGAAGCGGAAACCTATTCGCTGCATGCACGCGGAGCGACGAGCAAACGCCTCGACCCCTTCCTTGCGACGCTGCCTGCCGGCGCGAAAATTCTCGAACTGGGATGCGGCGGCGGACAGGACAGCCTTGTTATGCTGACGCGCGGTTTCGACGTTACATCAACCGACGGTTCGCCGGAAATGGCACGGCAGGCGGAACGATTGCTCGGGCGACCGGTCACCGTTCTTCCGTTTGATCAGCTGGAACAGGCCGACATATATCAGGGTATCTGGGCGAATGCCTGTCTGCTGCATGTCCCGCGCCCGAAACTCGCCCTTGTGCTCGCCCGCATTCATCGCGCCCTCAAGCCAGGCGGTGTCTTCTACGCCAGTTTCAAGGCTGGGGCGGCGGAAGGACGTGACCGGTTTCAGCGCTACTACAACTATCCATCGCGCGAGTGGCTGATGTCACAATATACACCGCTCGTTTGGATGAGCGTTGAAATCGACGAGAACAGCGGTGGCGGTTACGACGGCGAGACAACGGCATGGCTGCACGTAACTGCAGTCCGTTCGGCATGAGCCGGCCGCTTGCGCCTCTATTTTCCCCCGCTATTTGCATTTTTCGCCCGCCCTCCCCATATCGGTGCCTGTTGACGATGGAGAACGGCCATGACTGTGCAGGATGAAAATTTGCGAATCCCGAGCAATGACTGGCGGGCCTATCAGGGCGTTTTGAGCCGCCGCGTCATCGCTTTCGTGATCGACTATGCGATCGTCGCACTCCTGTGGATCCCGGCCGCCGTCGTCGTTTTCTTCCTCGGCATCCTGACGCTCGGCCTCGGCTTCTTGCTCTATCCGGTGCTCTTCGCCGGTCTCGCCATGCTCTATTTCGGCCTGACCGTCGGCGGCCCGAAACAGGCCTCGCCCGGCATGAACTTGATGGGCATCGCCATTGCCCGAACAGACGGCCGGCCGATGGATTTTCTGACCGCCATCGTGCATCTGGTGATCTTCTGGATCGCCAACGCGCTGCTCACCCCGCTGGTCCTGCTGATCGGCCTCTTCACCGACCGCGGCCGCCTGCTGCACGACCTTCTGATCGGCACGGTGACGGTCCGCCGCGACATTTATTGATTCGCCCGCCGGCAGGGCGGCAAGGGTTCTGCCCTGCCCTCGCCGCGGCGAAAACAGCCGAAAACACAGATTTAGCGCAGAGCGACACGACGTTCAAAAAGTCGCGATTGACCTTTTTCAATCTTGCGCCATGCTGATGTTTTCGAAGCGGCCCTGAAGAGCGATCTCCGCAGCATATGAACACGCAAACTGCACCGTCTCCACAGTTCTACCTGACCGCACCGGCGACCTGCCCCTATCTGCCGCACGAGATGGAGCGGAAAGTGTTTACCCACATGGTGGGCGAACGGGCACCCGAGCTCAATGACCTCCTGACGCAAGGCGGCTTCCGCCGGTCACAGAACATCGCCTACCGGCCGGCTTGCGAAACCTGCCGGGCCTGTATCTCGGTGCGCATCATCGCCAGCGAATTTTCCCCCAGCCGCTCGATGCGGCGCATCCTTGCCCTCAACAGTGATCTGGTTTCGACCGAATATCCGGCCGAGCCCTCCGGCGAGCAGTACAACCTGTTCCGCCGCTATCTCGACCACCGCCACCAGAAGGGCGGCATGTCGGACATGTCCGTCCTCGATTACGCGATGATGGTGGAGGATACGCATGTCAACACCAAGATCATCGAGTACCGCCTGAAGGTCGAAGGCGACGGCATCGGCAAGGCCAAGGGGCCACTGATCGCAGCCGCCCTCACCGACAAGATGGCTGACGGCATGTCGATGGTCTATTCCTATTTCGACCCGGACCTATCGCACCGCTCGCTCGGCACATACATGATCCTCGACCATATCCGAAAGGCGCAGGAGCGCGGCCTGCCGCATGTCTATCTCGGCTACTGGGTCAAGGGGTCGCGCAAGATGGACTACAAGACAAAGTTTTTGCCGCAGGAACACCTTATGGCCCGCGGCTGGGAGCGCTATACAGCCGAGAGCGCAGCCACCGTACAGGACTGAATCTTGAACCAGACCATCGATGCCATCCACCATCGCCGTGGCCTTCTCATCACCGGGCTGGGCGGCCTTGCCCTCTCCTTCGACATTCCGCTGATCCGTTCCTCGGACGGAGAAGTCTGGTCGCTGCTCGCCGTCCGCAGCCTCTGCACCTTCGTGGTGGCGCTTCTGGCCTGGGTCGTGCTCAACCGGTTTCTCGGGCGGAAAATCGCGCTGCTGCCGGGCAAGTCGGGACTGGCGGCCGGCCTGTTCTACGGCCTGGGCTCCTTCACCTTTTTGCTTTCCGTTTTCAACACCGCAACCGCCAATGTCGTCTTCATCGTCGCCTTCACCTCGATGTTCGCCGCCGTGCTGTCCTGGATCTTCCTGAAGGAACGGCCATCCAACGCGACCTTGGTGACGATGGCTATCATGGTGTTCGGTGTCGGGCTGATCGTCCTGGACGGTTTGCAGAGCGGCGGCGTCTTCGGCGATGCCATGGCTGTCTGCTCGGCCTTGCTGCTCGCCTCGGCCATCACCGTCAGTCGCGCCAGCGGCAAAGACATGGGACTGGTGCCGCTCGCAACCGCCATCTTCCCCTGCATCCTCGGCTACCTCCTGTCGCCAGCCGAAGGCCTCGCAATCGCCCATCCCGGCTGGATCATGTTCGACGGGCTGGTCATGATCCCGCTCGCCTTCTTCTGCCTCGCCACCGGCCCGCGCTACCTGTCGGCTCCTGAAGTCGGCATGTTCTACCTGCTCGAAACCATCCTCGCCCCGATCTGGATCGGGCTCGTCTTCAGCGAAGTCCCAACCAGCCAGACACTGGCCGGCGGTGCGATCCTGATCCTCGCGCTAGTCGGGCATTCGGTGTGGCAGATGCGGCAACGATCCGCATCAGGCGTTGCGCCGCCCATACATTAAGAGATCGCATTGTAGAACTGTCTGGCTGATGTTATAACACCTGTTATAACATCAGGAGTTCACACATGAACGTGACCATTCGAAAGATCGGCAACTCCGAAGGCGTGATCATTCCGAAAGAGGTTCTTGACCGGTTGGGCTTGAAGGCCGGGGATGAACTCAGCCTCCAGGAGGTCAACAACGGCATGCAACTGGTCGTACAGCAAGCAGATTTGACCGAGCAGGTAAAAGCCGCTCGCGTGGGCATGGAAAAGTACCGCGTCGCCCTTCGTGAACTCGCGAAATGACATCACCAAAATGGTTGACGCGCGAAGCCGTGGAGATCATGCACCGGGAGCAACTTGCTGAACATGGCGGCCTCCCCGGTCTGAAGGACGAAAACGCGCTTGAGGCTGCCCTCGCGCGACCGCTGAACAAGGCTGCCTATGGCGAAAATGAACTCTTTGTTCTTGCTGCCGCTTACCTATACGGCATCGTTCGCAACCATCCGTTCTCAGATGGGAATAAACGGACGGGCTTTCTTGCCGCGTTCACCTTCCTGCTGATCAACGGATATCTGATCGAGGCCCAGCAGGCGTCGATCATCGCATTTGTGCTCGGCGTTGCCGCGGGTGAAATCGATGAAGACGGCACAGCGCGGTTTCTCCGAGATGTTTCGGTTAAACTGGCTTAGTTCTGCGCGCCCAATTACCCCGTAAACTTCCCGCTCCTCGGAAAGCCCTTCGGCACCGTCCTACCCGCAGACGCGCGGTCGCCCAGCCATTCGATCAATTCGTCCCTGGTCTTAACGAAACTGCGGCCGGCGCTGTCGGCCCAGGTCAGGCCGTCAGCGATGGCGAAGCAGCGGATGTCGCAGACGCCGCCGTCTTTGTAGCGCTGCAGCCGCACGCCCTTGCCGCGTCCCATTTCCGGAATCTGCGCGAGCGGGAAGACCAGCATCTTGCGGTTCTCGCCGACAACAGCAACGTGATCGCCCTTGACCGGGATGACGAGCTTTGCCTCGTCCGGCATGGCGACGTTCATGATCTGCTTGCCCTTGCGAGTGTTGGCGACCATGTCGGCCTCCGGCACAACGAAACCGTTGCCGGCCGCCGACGAGATCAGCAGCTTGCGGGCGGGGTCATGCACGAAGGCCGTGAGCACGTCCTGGTCGTTTTCCATGTCGACGATGATGCGCAGCGGCTCGCCATGGCCGCGCCCGCCCGGCAATTTGTCGCCGCCCAGCGTATAGGCCTTGCCGCCGGTGGTGACGACGAGGATGCGGTCGGTGGTAGAGGCCGTGAACGACAGCTTCAGGCCGTCGCCTTCCTTGAACTGCAAGGTCGACACATCGGAGATGTGGCCCTTCAGCGCCCGGATCCAGCCCTTCTCGGAGATGACGACGGTGATCGGCTCCTTCTCGATCATCGCCTGCTGGATCGCTTCCAAATCGGCTTCCGGTGCGTTCGAGAACAGCGTGCGGCGGCGGCCGATCTCGGTGGCCTTGGCGAATTTCTTCTTCACCTCGCCGATTTCCCAGGCGACGGTCTGCCACTGTTTGTCGTCGGAGGCGAGCAGCGCCTCGATTTCCGCCTTCTCCTTCGACAAGGCATCGAATTCGGTGCGGATCTCGAATTCCTCGAGCTTGCGCAAAGAGCGCAGCCGCATGTTGAGGATCGATTCGGCCTGCAGGTCGGTGAGCGTGAAGCGCTCGATCAGGGCGGGCTTCGGTTCATCCTCCTCGCGGATGATGCGAATGACTTCGTCGAGATTGAGATAGGCAATGAGATAGCCGCCCAAAATTTCGAGCCGGCGGTCGATGGCGGCGAGCCGGAAGCGCGAACGGCGCAGCAAGACTTCGCGGCGATGGTCCAGCCATTCGAGCAGGACCTCGTTCAGCGCCATCACCTTGGGCACGCGGCCCATCGACAGGACGTTCATGTTGAGCGGAATGCGGTTTTCGAGCTCCGACAGCTTGAACAGCGATTCCATCAGGATCGTCGGGTCGACCGAACGGCTCTTCGGCACCAGCACAAGGCGGATATCCTCGGCCGATTCGTCGCGCACGTCTTCGAGGAGCGGCAGCTTGCGGGCCAAAAGAAGCTCGGCAATCTTCTCGATCAGCCGCGACTTCTGCACCTGGAAGGGGATTTCGGTGACGATGATCTGATAGCCGCCGCGGCCGGTATCCTCGACCTCCCATTTGGACCGGACGCGGAAACCGCCGCGACCGGTCTTGTAGGCTTCGATGATGCTCTCACGGCTGTCGATGATGATGCCGCCGGTCGGAAGGTCGGGGCCTTCGATCCCGCCCCGTTCGGGGTTGTTCGGATCGAACATCAGGTCTTCGATGGTCGCATCCGGTTTCTTGATCAGGTGCAGCGCCGCATCGCAGAGTTCATGCGCGTTGTGCGGCGGAATGGACGTTGCCATGCCGACGGCAATGCCGGAGGCGCCATTCGCCAAAAGGTTCGGGAAGGCGCCCGGCAGAACAACGGGCTCCTGATCTTCCTCGTTGTAGGTCGGGCGGAAATCGCACGCGTCCTGGTCGATGCCTTCGAGAAGCAGGCTCGCCACGTCGGTCATGCGTGCTTCGGTGTAGCGGTATGCGGCGGCGCTGTCGCCGTCGATATTGCCGAAGTTGCCCTGCCCGTCGACGATCGGATAACGCTGCGAGAAGTCCTGCGCCAGGCGCACCAGTGCATCATAGACCGACTGGTCGCCATGCGGGTGGAACTTACCGATGACGTCACCGACGATGCGGGCGCACTTCTTGAACGACGAGTTGGAGCGCAGCCCCATTTCGCTCATCGCATGGACAATGCGGCGATGCACCGGCTTCAGGCCGTCGCGAACATCCGGCAGCGCGCGATGCATGATGGTCGACAGCGCATAGGCAAGGTAGCGCTCTTCCAGCGCCGCCTTGAGGTCAACAGGCAGAATGTGATCGTCTCCGCCCGACGGCGGCAAAAGGCTTTGTCCCATGCTTTGTTGCTACCTCAAGAAACCCGCAACAGCAAGGATTGCAGGGCATTGCGCTGTGGAGAACCCGCGTTTTGGCACCCTCGATTTACGTCGTTTCATCAACAACGGGACGCGATGATGCAAATGTCACAGGTCGCTTTTCAGCCGGAAATTGAACCCGTCGCCAAAACATGACGTAGTTGTGCAATTCGAATATATTTCGGCCTCAATCCGTATTAGGAATGCTTTCGAAATTAAATTACAACAAGGACCCTCCTCATGATGCCTACCCGCAACCTCCGTCTGATGCTGGCAAGCGCCGCTTTTATCGGCCTTTCCGGTCCGGCCTTCGCGCTCGACGGCGCGGATCTCGTCACCAAGCTGAATGCCTCCTATGCGCTCAAGGGCGGGAACGTCGCCTATGAGAACGTCTCAGTCGATGGCACGACGGTGACGCTGACCGGTGTCAGTGTCAAATCGACAGCGGCCCCAGGCAAGGACTTCAAGGTTGGCGACGTCACGCTCGAGGGCGTCGAGGAAACCGACGGCGGCGGCTACTATGTCGAGACCGTGACCCTTCCTGATGTCGACATCAAGGAAGACGACGCAGCGATAACGGCCAAGGACATTACCATCGGCGGCCTTTCCATCCCCGGCAATCCGTCAGGCGGCACCATCAACGATATCGCGCTTTACGAAACCGCAGGCACTGGCCCGGTCACCGTCACCGTC
Organism: Pararhizobium sp. LjRoot235; assembly: GCF_964254145.1. Classification (NCBI taxonomy): domain Bacteria; kingdom Pseudomonadati; phylum Pseudomonadota; class Alphaproteobacteria; order Hyphomicrobiales; family Rhizobiaceae; genus Pararhizobium; species Pararhizobium sp. LjRoot235. The sequence continues at coordinate 3,062,723 of NZ_CAXUSP020000001.1, forward strand.
AAGGGCAAGCAGGTTTTCTCGATGGAGGAATCCGAAGCCAATCTGACGAAGCAGGAAAGTGACGCCGGCTTCGACTTCGACGCGACGTTCTCGGGCATCAAGGCCGATCTTTCCGAAGTCGAGGACGCCAAAGCCAGGGACGCCATCGAGAAACTCGGCCTGAAGACGCTCGACGGCGAAATGACGATGAAAGGCAGCTGGGAAATCGCCAGCGGCAATGTCTCGCTCGAGGAATATGCCTTCGACTTCGCCAACGTCGGCCGGCTTGCCCTTGCCTTCGATATTTCCGGCTACACGCTCGACTTCGTGAAGGCCATGCAGGAGGCGATGAAGGCGCAGGAGGCCAATCCGAACAAGGAAGAAGCCAATCAGGCGATGGGCCTTGCGATGATGGGTCTCGCCCAGCAGCTGACATTCAAAAGCGCCTCGATCCGCTTCGACGACGCGACGATCACCAAGCGCGTTCTCGATTATATCGGCTCCCAGCAGGGCGTTTCCGGCGATCAGTTGGCGCAGTCGCTGAAGGGCATGGTGCCGCTGATGATGGCGCAGCTCAACGTACCGGAACTGCAGAACCAGGTCTCGACCGCCGTCAACAGCTATCTTGACGCGCCGAAGAGCCTGACGATCAGCGCAGAGCCGGAAAATCCGGTTCCCTTCCCGATGATCGTCGGCGCAGCCATGGGTGCTCCGAACACGGTGCCGAGCGTGCTCGGCGTCAAGGTGACGGCGAACGACTGATAGTTTCAAAAGCCCCGGCCGTTGATCAGCGGCCGGGGCTTTTGATTGCGAACTGATTATTCCAGAACTTGAATGACCATGCGATTTTGCGGATTGACGATCACGCGCCGTTCGTTAACGACGGTATAGGCATAATCGGGGTGCCCATCGACCAGATGAAGCTGGATCGTGTCCGGCAAAGGCTGCCCGACGACGATGGCACCCTCATAGGCGACGGACGGAACCTGACGCTCCAGGACATAGGTGCGAACCTCGCCGGGAAGCTCGACCGTGGTCGAACTGGTGACGCCAGGATCGACGACCACAGCCTGGGGAAAGGCCGGCGCCGTGAGCGCCATGAAGACCGCAGAGACGGCCAGAACTGTCTTGTGCATGCTCTTTCTCCTTGCTCTTACCCGTCAACAACAGCCCGGCCGGGAGAAAGTTCCAATTTTTGGGCACTCGGGGGTTCCCCGTTGGGCAACGAAAAACCCGGCGGGAGCCGCCGGGTCTGTTTCTGCAAGGGTGCTCTCAGGCCCTTCTTGTCGCCCCGGACCAGTCGACCTTGCGCGTCGAGAACATGATTGCAGCAATCGTCACAAAAGAGATCAGCGCACCAGCAAGCAGCGCATATTCGTCTTCGCGCAGGATCAGATACATGACTGCATAGCTTGAGGCTGATTGCGCGCGGAATATCGCCGCTTTAAGGGGCTCCTTTCAGGCGAATTGCAGATGCAAAAAAACCCGGCATTCGCATGCCGGGTTCGATGGAATTCGTCAGTGAAAAGACGCTCAGTCCTTCTTCGTCGTCGGGATGACCCGCAGCGCGAGTTCGCGCAACTGCGCAGGCGTTGCCGGGCTCGGGGCGCCCATCAGAAGGTCCTGGGCCTGCTGGTTCATCGGGAACAGCGTGACTTCGCGCAGGTTCTTGGCGCCGACGAGCAGCATGATGACGCGGTCGATGCCTGCAGCCATGCCGCCATGCGGCGGGGCGCCGTACTGGAAGGCGCGGTAGAGACCGCCGAACTGTTGCTCGACATCCGACTGGCTGAGGCCAACCATTTCGAAGGCCCTAACCATCAGGTCCGGCGACTGGTTACGGATCGAACCGGAGGCGATTTCGAAGCCGTTGCAGACCAGATCGTACTGGTAGGCCTTGATCGACAGCGGGTCTTCGCCGGCGAGCGCTTCCAGACCACCCTGCGGCATCGAGAAGGGGTTGTGGGCAAAGTCGATCTTCTTTTCTTCTTCGTTCCATTCGAAGAAGGGGAAGTCGACGATCCAGCACAGTTCGAACCGGTCGCGGTCGACGAGATCCAGTTCCTCGCCGGCGCGGGTGCGAGCTTCGCCGGCGAACTTGTAGAACTTGGCGGGGTCGCCCGCGACGAAGAAGCAGGCGTCGCCATCATCGAGGCCGAGCTGGGTGCGGATCGCATCGGTGCGCTCCTCGCCGATGTTCTTGGCCAGCGGGCCGGCACCTTCGAGCTTCTCGCCTTCCTTGCGCCAGAAGATATAGCCCAGCCCCGGCTGGCCGGTCGATTGCGCCCAGGCGTTCATGCGGTCGCAGAAGGCGCGCGAACCGCCGGTCTTGGCCGGGATCGCCCAGACCTCGACCTTCGGGTTCGACGCGATCATGTTGGCGAACACCTTGAAGCCGGAGCCGGCGAAATGCTCGGTGACGGCCTGCATCTCGATCGGGTTGCGCAGGTCCGGCTTGTCGGAGCCGTAGGTGCGGACCGCCGTCTCGTGGGGAATGCGGCGGAAAGTCTGCGTCACCGGCTTGCCTTCGGAGAACTGCTCGAAGACGCCGCGCAGGACCGGCTCCATCGTGCTCCAGACGTCTTCCTGGGTGACGAAGCTCATTTCCAGGTCAAGCTGGTAGAATTCGCCCGGCAGGCGGTCGGCGCGCGGGTCTTCGTCGCGGAAGCACGGCGCGATCTGGAAATAACGGTCGAAACCGGCAACCATCAGCAGCTGCTTGTACTGCTGCGGCGCCTGCGGCAGGGCGAAGAACTTGCCTTCATGGATGCGGGAAGGCACCAGGAAGTCGCGCGCACCTTCCGGCGAGGAGGCGGTCAGGATCGGCGTCGAATATTCGGCAAAGCCGATCTCGTTCATGCGGCGGCGCATGTCGGCGATGATCTGGGTGCGCTTGACGATGTTTTTGTGCAGCGTCTCGCGGCGCAGGTCAAGGAAGCGGTATTTCAGGCGCACGTCCTCGGGGTATTCCGGCTCGCCGAAAACTGGAAGCGGCAGTTCTTTTGCCGCGGAGAGGACTTCGATCTCCTGGGCATAAAGCTCGATCTCGCCGGTTGCCATGTGCTTGTTGACGGTGTCGTCCGAGCGCGCCTTGACGAGACCGTCGACGCGGATGACCCACTCGCCGCGTACGGTTTCCGCCGCCTTGAAGGCCGGGCTGTCGGGATCGACGACGATCTGCGTCATGCCGTAGTGATCGCGAAGGTCGATGAACAGCAGGCCGCCATGGTCACGGACGCGGTGAACCCAGCCGGACAGGCGGACGGTCTGGCCGACATCGGATTTGCTGAGAGCGGCACAAGTGTGGCTGCGGTAAGGGTGCATCATATTATCCTGGAACCAAGGGTGGCGCGCAGCCACGCCAAAGCGCGCTGCGGCAGCGTCAAAATCGGGCGGAAAAGCGCATGGTGAGGCCGATTTGTCAAGGCCGGGGGACCGATGACCGGGGTTGCCGGGAGGATGCGGCTGCTGTTCGGCGCCGATCGAACATTGAAATCGCCCATCCATAGGGGAAGCTGAACGGACCATCAATTATCGTGACTGTTTTTGACGGCGCGGGCCGTTTAAGGATGATCCTCGGCACGCAGGCATAGAGTCGCGTCCTCCGGATGATTTCTTAATGTCCCAGATTCGCCCGCTCATCCCCCTCCTGATCACCGCTGGCATTCTGATCGGCGGCAACGGGTTGCAGGGAACGTATATTTCTTTGCGGGCCCTGCATGAGGGCTTTTCGACCTCGCTGATCGGCCTTGTCGGCACTGGCTACAATATCGGCTTTGCCATCGGCTGCATCTATGTGACACGCATCCTGCGTTCCATAGGCCATATCCGGACGTTTTCGGCGATGGCCGCCATCGCATCCGCAGCCTCCATTGCCATGGTCCTCTTGATCGATCCGTGGTTCTGGTTCCTGATGCGGCTGGTTGCCGGCATCTGTTTTGCCAGCCTGTTCGCCACCGTCGAAAGCTGGCTGAACGCGCGCGTGACGAATTCCAACCGCGCCCGCACGCTCTCGATTTACCGCCTGGTCGATCTCGGCTCGGTCACCGCGGCGCAATATCTGATCCCGACCGTCGGCATCGAAGGCTTCCAGCTTTTTGCCATCGTCTCCATGGCGCTAACTTTGTCGCTGGTACCGATCGCCTTTGCCGACCGCTCCAGCCCCGGCGCACCGGCGGCGATCAAGTTCGACATCAAGGCGCTCTGGAACATCTCGCCGCTCGCAACGATCGGCTGCATCGTGGTGGGTCTCACCAACTCGACCTTCCGTTCGCTTGGACCGATCTATGCCGAGGGCATCGGCCTGTCGATCACCGCGATTGCCACCTTCATGAGCGTCGGCATCATCGGCGGCGTCGTGCTGCAATATCCGCTGGGGCTCTATTCCGACCGGCTGGACCGGCGGCTGATCATTCTCTTCGCCACCTTCGGCTCGCTCATCGCCGGTCTCTACCTCGCCTTCTTCGCCGGCAGCGACGAGTGGCTGAATTTCATCGGCATCTTCGTCTTCGGCGCCTTCGCCATGCCGCTCTATTCGCTCTGTTCGGCCCATGCCAACGACCACGCCAACGAAGGCCAGCATGCGCTGGTATCTGCGGGTATGCTGTTCTTTTGGTCGTGCGGCGCTGTTGTCGGCCCGCTGTTTGCCTCCTTCATGCTGGATATTTTCGGGCCGCAGGCACTGTTCATCTATACCGCCGCGGTGCTTGCCGCCTTCATGCTCTACACGCTGCAGCGCATGACGGCGCGCGGCGCGGTGCCGGCCGGGGCGCGCCGCATGCGCTTCCGCAATCTGTTGCGCACCTCCTCCTTCTTCAACAAGCTCGCGGCAGCACCCGGGGAAAAGAAGGACGCCTAAGCACTGCGGCAAGATGCCGGCGCTTTGCAATTGCTGAATGATGCCGTCAAGTTTAAGAAGCGTAAGCATCCCAACTGCCGGAACCTTCCTCATGCCAGTCATCAGCCGCCGCAAGCTTCTCAAGGGATCAGCCGCCGCAGCCGCCTCCTTCTCGCTCGGCGCCGGCCTTGCGGCCAGAAGCGGTGCCGCCGCCCCCTCACCGCTTCTGCTCAGGGCGCAGCTCATTGATGCAAAGCTTGCGACGGACGGCATCACGCCAAAGGTGATGACCTACGGGACAGACCAGGCCGCCACAGGCATGCCGCCGGTCATCAGGATGAGGAAAGGTGAACCCTTTGCCGCCCGGCTGGTGAACGGCCTTGACGAGCCGACGACGATCCATTGGCACGGCCTGCGCATCGTCAATGCGATGGACGGCGTTCCGGAGATGACGCAACCTTACGTCTATCCAGGCGACGGCTTCGACTATGCCTTCACGCCGCCGGACGCCGGGATCTTCTGGTACCATCCGCATTGCAACACGCTGACCCAGATGGGCCATGGCCTCACCGGTGTCATCGTCGTCGAAAACCCCTCCGATCCGGTCTTCGACGCCGAAATCGTACTCAATCTGCGCGACTGGCGATTGGGCAATGGCGGCGCATTCCTCGCTCCGTTCAAACCCCGCGACGCGGCGCGCGGCGGCACCTATGGCACGATCCGCACGGCCAACTGGCAGCAAGAGCCCGCCTACGACGCGCCGTCCGGCGGCCTTGTGCGGGTTCGGCTGGCGGCGACCGATGTCACGCGCATCTACACGCTGGGAGCGGATGGTGCAGCAGCTGTGGTCATCGCACTTGACGGCAACCCGGTTGAGACGCCCTTCCCCCTCGACCGCCTGGATTTCGGCCCCGGGCAGCGCGTCGAGCTGATCCTGCGCATGCCGGACACGGAGGGCACAGTGGTCAGGCTCGGCAATTTCCGCGGCTCCCATCCCTGGACGATCGCGACTGTGCGGGCGACCGGCGCCTCGCTGAAACGCGATATCGGCGATGTCAAACCGCTTGCCGCCAATCCGATCGCCGAAGCCGATCTGTCGACCGCCGAACGCATTCCTCTCGATTTCACCGCAACGGCCGAACATGCGCCGGCGCCAAGCATCTGCGGCACGCTCGGCTATACCTTCTGGGCAATCAACAAGGTGCCGTGGCCGGGCGATACGCTCGATCCGGTGGCACCGCTTTCGGAGCTGAAGCTTGGCAGGAGCTATGTGCTGCAGGTCAGGAACCGCACGCCGCATGCGCATCCGATCCACCTGCATGGCCTCAGCTTCCGTATCCTCAGTTCGAACAAGCGCACGATGCTGCCGCCCCCGACAGACACCATCCTTTTGCTTCCAGACGAGCAGGCCGAACTCGGTTTCGTCGCCGACAACCTTGGAGACTGGCTCCTGCATTGCCATATCATCGAGCATCAGAAGACCGGAATGTCGGGATATTTCCGTATCGCTTGAGCTTTTGCCATTGTGACAGATAGCGCGAAGCGATACATCGGATGAGTTTATAGCCTCATTTCCGCCATAGTGATTGAAGTTTGATGATCGAGACAACCGCCGAACTCGCCGCCGCCTGCGAAACGCTGGCTCAGGGGCAGTACCTGACAATCGATACGGAATTTCTCCGCGAAACGACCTTCTGGCCGCAGTTGTGCCTGATCCAGATGGCCGGACCGGACATCGCCGTCATCGTCGATCCGATGGCGAAAGACATCGATCTTGCGCCATTCTTCGAATTGATGGCCGATACCAGCGTGATCAAGGTGTTTCACGCCGCGCGCCAGGACATCGAAATCATCTACAACCTCGGCCAGCTGATCCCGCATCCGATCTTCGATACGCAGGTCGCCGCTATGGTCTGCGGCTTTGGCGACAGCGTTTCCTACGACCAGCTCGTCAGCCGCATCAAGGGCGTGCATATCGACAAGTCCTCGCGCTTCACCGACTGGAGCCGGCGGCCGTTGTCGGACAAGCAGCTCGATTATGCGCTGGCCGACGTCACCCATCTGCGCGAGATTTACCTGCATCTGAAGGAAGAGCTTGAGCGCGAAGGCCGCTCGCTCTGGCTGACCGAGGAGATGGCGATCCTCGAAGCCAAGGAAACCTACGACATCCACCCGGACGATGCCTGGCAGCGGCTGAAGATGCGGCTGAAGAAGCCACAGGAACTCGCCGTCTTGCAAAAGGTCGCCGCCTGGCGCGAGCGCGAGGCGCGCAGCCGTAACGTCCCGCGCGGCCGCATCCTCAAGGATGACGGCCTCTACGAGATCGCCCAGCAGCAGCCCAAGGACACGGAAGCCCTGTCGCGCCTGCGCACGATCCCCAAGGGCTGGGAGCGTTCGGCAGCGGGCACAGCCATTCTCGAGGCCGTCAACGCCGCGCTCGAACTGCCGAAATCGGAAATGCCGAAGCTGCCGCGTCAGAACCAGTCGCAGGAAGGAGCCGCTGCCGCCAGCGAAATGCTCAAGGTACTGCTCAAGCTGATTGCGGAAAAGCAGGGTGTCGCCGCCAAGATCATCGCCAATTCCGACGATCTGGAGCGCATCGCCTCCGAAGGCCCGAAGGCCGATGTCGGCGCGCTTAAGGGCTGGCGCCGCGAGTTGTTCGGCGATACCGCGCTCAAGCTGATCAATGGCGAAGTCGCGCTGCGTTTCATCGACCGCAAGATCGAGGCCGTCGAGCTTTAAGCTCTCAACCATCAGGGGTGCGCCTTCGCAACCCTTGATGATCTTGTCAACCAGCTTCTTGTCGGCAGGAATGGCGATGCCGGCGACCGTGACGTCATCCGACCCATTTCGATAAGAAGATTACGCGAATTTTCTTGACCATACGTCCCCAAGTGGAACAATGGCGTCTCCTGCCACGGCAAACCGGGATCATGAGAGAAATATCTCCCACAGAGAACTGGCTGGTGATAACGCTCGGCATGGCGCTGAGCGGTGTGCTCTACAGCCTGGTGGCCTATCCCGGCGAACCGGTGATCATCGGCGCGATTTTCGCGATGTTCATGGGCGTACCTCTCATCGCCTTCGAGCGGCGCTTGCTGTTTCGCCCGCTGAGCCGGTGGATCGAGCGGCTTCCAACGCCCGTCTTCATCGTCTCGGCGCTGGTGATCTATGAAGTTCTGATGAGCGCCGGCTTTGCGCTGGCCGCCCTGTTGCTGTGGCCGCTGGGCCTCCTCAATTCGAAATCGCTGGCCGAAGCCATCGTCATGCCGTTCCACGTGTTCCTCTATGCGCTTGCCGTCTGCTCGCTGATCGTCTTCATTCTGCGCGTCCGCGATCTGCTCGGCCATGATGTTTTTACGAGCATGCTGATCAGCCGTTACCGCACACCGGTGAAGGAGGAGCGCGTCTTCCTGTTCATCGATCTCGCCGATTCGACTTCCTTTGCCGAGAAGCATGGGGATCTGCGCGCGCAGCAATTCCTGAAAGCGCTGTTTGCGGCCTTTGCGGAGCCGGTCCGGCGCCACAAGGGCGCGATCGACGACTATATCGGCGACGCTGCGATCGTTACCTGGCCATTGGAAAAAGGCGTGAAACATGCACGCTGCGTGCGCTGCATCTTCGACATCCTTGACGATATCGAAGCCGATGCGGAAGCCTGGCGCAAGCGGTTTGGCCAGGTGCCACGGCTGCGGGCCGCCCTTCATGGCGGATCGATCATCACGGCGGAAATCGGCGTACACCACCACAAGATCGCCTATTTTGGCGATACGGTGAACACGACGGCGCGGCTGGAATCGCTGTGCAAGACGCTGAACAGGCCGGTGCTGATCTCGGCCGAGCTTGCGGAAAGGATCAAGCTTCCGCGCACGGTCGCGATCGAGGATCTCGGCAGCCACGCGGTCAAGGGGCGTGGCCAGACGCTCGGCGTCATGGCGCTGAAATCACAGGCCAAGGTCGCGGCCGCCGTGGAGACGTTCGATCTGCGGATTCCGGCCGAATAGCATTTTGCAACGAAGTTGAACCAGCAATATTCGCCTGGGCCACCGTCTCATCTCCGGGAAGCCGCCTAACCTACAATCGGATTCCCTGCCTATTCGAACCGAAACGCGATCCGCCTGCCTGTCAGCCTGGCAAGCTGCTGCAGCCGGCCGTCGAGGCGCTCGCCGGTAAATTCCGAATAGGCGGAGGGCACGACGAATTCGAGATCGAGGTCCGGGGCCATGGACGGGCGGATATCGAGATTGCGAACGATGCCCGGCATTGAGGCCGACAACAGGTAGACGACCCTGAGCAGGCCGCCCAGAAGCTTGGCGAGTTCCAGCAGGCGCGGCGTGGCGATCGCCGCCAGGGGTTCGGTGGCGCCGTCGTCGTTGAGGCCTTCGAAACGATAGTAGTTGGCAAGCGCGATATAGGCGCGGCCAGCATGGGTGATACCGGCGAAGGTACTGTGGGCGATGATGTTGAGCGCCTGCAGTCCGCGGTAGTCGGGATGGGCGCGCCAACTGATATCGGCGAGCAGGCAGGCGGCCTGGCGGTAACGCCCCTCTTCCTCGGTCTCGGTGATGCCGAAATGCGGCACCATCTTGCCGCTCCAATCGGCAAGCTCGCGCGCATGCTCGGGCGAGCGGGCACGCAGGATGGCGATTTCGCCGGCCGCCGTCAGCAGCGGATCATGGGCGCGCATGGTTTCCGACAGCAGCGAAAACAGATAGCCCTCGCGAACGCCGAGCGCTGAAAACGAGATGCGTGCCGGCTTCATCTGCGCGATCGCTTCCTGCATGGCAACGGCGCCGAAGGGCAGGAGGGCACGGCGGGTTTTCGAGATGCTCGCATATGCCGGAGACCTGGTGTCCTTCGGCTCGATCACCTCGGGCAGGAAGGCAATGGCTTCCCCATAGGAGATCTCGTACCCCTGCATCATGTTCAGCGGATAATTGCGCATCTCCATATGCAGCTTGGCGATCGAGCGCCAGGTGCCACCAACGGCGTAGAAAGTGCGGCCGGCAACGTTCCGCAGCACCTGCGCGCCCTTCATGTAGCGGCGCACATGGCTGCGCGCCTTGACGATCGATCCTTCGGCGTGTTCCGACAGTCGGATGCCGCCGAGTGGCAGGGTGATGCCCTTGCCGACCTTGGTGCCGACGACATCGACAAGCTCCAGCGAACCGCCGCCGAGATCGCCGACGACGCCGTCCGGATCGTGATAGCCGCTGATGATGCCCATCGCGGAGAAATAGGCTTCTTCCTCGCCGGTCAGCACGCGAATCTTCTGGCCGAGTATGATCTCCGCCCGGCGGATGAAATCCGGGCCGTTCGAGGCATCGCGGGCGGCGGCTGTGGCGAGCACGAAAACGGTGGAGGCGCGCGCCTGGGTGGACAGAGCCCTGAAGCGATGCAGCGCCTTCAGTGCCCGCTCGACGCTCACGGCGTCCATGCGTCCGGTCGCGTCGATGCCCTTGCCGAGGCCGCACATGACTTTTTCGTTGAACAGCACTGCGGGGGAGCGGCTCAGCCCCTCATAGATCACCAGTCGAATCGAGTTCGACCCGATATCCATGACGGAGACCGGGGCAATTCCAGGCAAACGCCCCTGGGCTTCAGATTCTACCATGCAAATCCAGTTTTATCTTCTGCGGCCGCTGTCCCAGCCGGCGATTACCTTCGGGGTGCTGGATTTCAAGGCTTCTCCCCGCCCGGACAGGCTGGGGTTGGTCATGAAATAGACCTGAGCATTGAACGGCTCGGAATCGCGGGCGACTTCCATGCGCCGCGACGTTCCGTCCGGAAGGATCTCGTAGCTCTGCTGGTTATCGATGAGATTGCCCAGCATGATCTGCGACAGCACCTGTTCATGCACAGTCCGATTGATGAGAGGCACAAGGGTCTCCACCCGCCGGTCCAGATTGCGCGGCATCATGTCCGCCGACCCGATATAGACGAGCGCGTGCTCGGAGGGAAGTCCATGGCCGTTGCCGAAGCAGAAGATGCGCGAATGTTCAAGGAAACGTCCGACGATCGATTTGACGCGGATATTGTCGGACAGACCCGCCACCTGCGGCCGCAAACAGCAGATGCCGCGCACGACCAAATCGATTTCGACGCCGGCGCGGCTGGCCTTGTAGAGCGCATCGATGATTTCCGGATCGACCAGCGAATTCATCTTCATCCAGATCGACGCGGGACGGCCGGCCTCGGCATGGTCGATTTCCTCGCCGATATGCTGCAGGATGCGCGGACGCAGCGTGTGCGGCGAAATCGCCAGCTTCATGCCGGCCTCGGGCTCGCCGTAGCCGGTGATAAAGTTGAAGATATTGGCCATGTCATGGGCAATCTTCGGATTGCAGGTGAAGAAGGACAAGTCCGTATAGATCTTCGCCGTGACCGGGTGGTAGTTGCCGGTGCCGAGGTGGCAGTAGGTCCTGAGCTTGCCCTCCTCGCGACGCACCACCATCGACATCTTCGCATGTGTCTTCAGTTCGATGAAGCCGAACACCACCTGCACGCCGGCGCGTTCGAGGTCGCGCGCCCAGCGGATATTGGCTTCCTCGTCAAAGCGCGCCTTGAGTTCGACCAGCGCCGTCACCGACTTGCCGGCTTCGGCGGCATCGATCAACGCACGCACGATCGGGCTGTCGTTGGACGTCCGATAAAGCGTCTGCTTTATCGCCAGAACGTCAGGATCGCGCGCAGCCTGGAGCAGAAACTGGACCACCACGTCGAAGCTCTCATAGGGGTGGTGGACAACCATGTCCTTTTCGCGGATCGCGGCAAGACAGTCTCCGGCGTGTTCGCGGACGCGTTCGGGAAATCGCGCATTGTACGGCTCGAAGCGCAAATCGTCGCGCGGCGCCTTCGTGATCTCGGACAAAGTATTGAGGGCCAGAAGTCCGGGCAGCACGGCGACGCGGTTTTCCGCGACGCCGAGTTCGCCGACAACGAAATGGCGCAGCTCAAGCGGCATCTCTGAATCGATCTCGATACGGATCACCGATCCGCGCCGGCGGCGCTTCAGCGCCGTCTCGAAGAAGCGGACGAGATCTTCGGCCTCTTCCTCGACTTCGATATCGCTGTCTCTGATGATGCGGAACGTGCCCGAACCCTTGACCTCATAGCCGGGGAAGAGCCGCTCGATGAACAGGCTGACGGCATCCTCCAGCGTAATGTAGCGGATAACGGACTTGGCGTCCGGCAAGCGGATGAACCGGTCGAGCGCGACCGGCAGGCGTAGAAGCGCTGTCATCGGCTCGCGGCCGCTTTTGCTGGCGAGCTGCAAGCCCATGGTGAAGCCGAGATTCGGGATGAACGGGAACGGGTGCGCCGGATCGATCGAAAGTGGCGTCAGCACCGGAAAGATCGACTGCTCGAACTCATTCGCCAGCCAGGTCCGGTCCTGCGCCGACAGCGACACCGGGCGGACGATGAGAACATCTTCCTTGGCGAGATATTGCTGCAGGACGGCAAGCGAGGCTTGCTGTTCCATCTGCAGATTGTCGATTTCCTTGAGGATGTCCTCCAACTGCTCGACCGGCGTCTTTCCATCCGGGCTGCGCACCAGCACGCCCTGACGCACCTGGCCTTCGAGACCGGCGACGCGGACCATGAAGAATTCGTCGAGGTTGGCGGCGGAAATCGACAGGAAACGCACGCGCTCCAGCAACGGATGCGCGGTGTTCAGCGTTTCCTCCAGAACGCGGCGATTGAACTGAAGCCAGGAGAATTCGCGGTTGATGAAGCGTTCCGGGCTCGTCAGGAGATCGGTTGCATCGGCCACCGGCTCTTTTACAGTCGTTGCAGATGTTGCAGTGTCCATTATCCTCAGCCCGCCTTATGCTTTTCCCGAAGCGCCTAGTCCAGTTTGACGACGGAACTGTGACAGTCAATCGATTTCGCGTGTCTTTCCAAGGGTGTTGAGCACTTGTGACGCCAGCGCCCTATTGATGCGCGTTCCGCGTGCAAGCGCCAGATGATCGAGTCGCTCGATGATCGTCTGGGCCGATTCGAGCGAGCGTTCCATGCGCGCCACGATGTAGCCGATCAGCCGGTCATCGACACTGAGCTGGCGATCGGCCAAAAGCTTGACCAGAACCTGGGCCAGCAGCTCATCATCCGGCTCGCCGATCTCGACCACGGTTGCAGCCTTCAGGCGCGAGCGCAGGTCGGCCAGCTCGACCGGCCAGGACATCGGCCACAGCCGGCTGGTGATCAGCAGGCTGGTGCCATTCTCGCGCACGCTGTTGATGACGTGGAACAGGGCCTGGTCGTCAAAACCCTGCCGGTCGGCATCCTCAAACAGAACTGGGTTTTTCGCCGCGACCTCAGCTGCCTCGCTGCCCGCTGCCGGATGAATGGCGACAGCGCCGCTCGTTTCCCGCCAGATGGCTGCAAGATGCGATTTTCCCGAGCCGACAGGCCCGGCCAGGATGACGACGGGCGACGGCCAGCGCGGCCAGCTGTCGATGATGGACACGGCTGCCTTCAGCCGTTCGGAAACGAGAAGATCGTCACGACCCGTCTGAGGCTCATGCTCGAAAACGAGCGGCAGTTGTTCGAACTTGCTGACCATACGCTGCTTACTCTGGAAGTTCCGGCTCCGGCGCGGTCTTCCTGCCGGTCCGGTGGCCGTGATAGAGCGTGCTGTCAAGGTAGCGCCCGATGCCGAAGCGGACAAGCACGCCGATCGCGGCAGCCGACGGTACCGCCACTAGCAGGCCAACGAAACCGAAGAGGGCGCCAAAGGCCAGGAGCGCAAACATCAGCCAGACCGGATGCAGCCCGACGCTTTTGCCGACGAGCCGCGGCTGAAGCACATTGCCTTCAAGAAACTGCCCGACGAAAAAGATAACGGCCACGATGCCGATGTGAAGATAGTCCGGCCAGAACTGGACGAGCGCCACGCCGACGGCAAGTACGAGGCCGACGAGCGATCCGACATAGGGAATGAAGCTGATCATGCCGGCAAACAGGCCGATGAGCAGGCCGAAGTTCAGGCCGGTGAAGGACAGCGCAATGCCGTAGAACAGGCCGAGGATGATGCAGAGTGACCCCTGCCCGCGCACGAAACCGGCAATCGTCAGGTTCATCTCCCGGGCGATCTGGCGAACGGTGGCGACATGGTCGCGCGGGATCCAGCTATCGACCCTCCCGACCATCCGGTCCCAGTCGAGCAGCAGATAGAAGGCGACGACCGGGGTGACGACCAACAGCGAGATGATATCGAGCAGCGCCATGCCCGAATTCCATATCTGCTGGAACAGCGTGCCGAGGAAGCTCGCCCCCTGTTCGAGCAGTTTGGCGGAGTTCTGCTTGATCGTATCCATCTGTCCGGCCACCCAATCGGGAAGCCAGCCGGAATGCGGGCTGGTGACGAATTCCTGCAGCTTGGTGATATAGCCCGGCATCTTCTGGATGAAATCGGCTGCCTGGGTGAAAACGATCGGGATGATGACGACGAGCGACAGGGCAAAGACGACAACGAAGCCGAACAGAATGACGATCGTTGCCATCAGGCGGGTGAGGCCCAGCCTTTCCAGCCGGTCGGCGACCGGATCGAGAAAATAGGCGAGCGCCATGCCGGCGATGAACGGCAGGAGGATCGTCGAGAACACCATCAGGAAGGCAATGAAGCCCGCGAGAAACAGCGCCCAGAAGATGACCTGGCGCTGCAGTCCGCTGCTGCTTACTTTGTTGACCATGCCGCTATTCCGATGCCCCGTGCCAAGCCGCATAACGCCGCTCCTGCCTTTGGAGATAGGATGTGCCACCAACCGCGGTCAAGCCTATGGCTGCAAACGGTCGGCACAACGCGGCAAAACAGTAAAAAAGCGGGAGTTTCAGGGGCAATATGCTTGCACTTCCCCGATCGTCATGCCAATCGCATTGCCAAAACGACAAACCGCTGGAGATCAAGCCATGAGCGAGCCAGGAAAGAACGGTCTGACCTACAGCGATGCGGGTGTGGATATCGACGCCGGAAACCTTTTGGTAGAAAAGATCAAGCCGCACGTGCGCTCGACCCGGCGTCCCGGCGCCGACGGCGAGATCGGCGGTTTCGGCGGCCTGTTCGACCTGAAGGCGGCAGGCTTCACCGATCCGGTTCTGGTTGCCGCCAATGACGGCGTCGGCACCAAGCTGAAGATCGCCATCGACGCCAACAAGCACGACACCGTCGGCATCGACCTTGTTGCCATGTGCGTCAACGATCTCGTCGTGCAGGGCGCGGAACCCCTGTTCTTCCTCGATTACTTTGCCACCGGCAAGCTCGATCCGGACCAGGGTGCCGCGATCGTCGGCGGCATCGCCACGGGCTGCCGCGAGGCGGGCTGCGCGCTGATCGGCGGCGAGACGGCGGAAATGCCGGGCATGTATTCGGGCGGCGACTACGATCTCGCAGGTTTCGCCGTCGGTGCGGCCGAACGCGGGCAACTGCTGCCGGCGGGCGATATCGCCGAGGGCGACGTCATCCTTGGCCTCGCCTCCTCCGGCGTCCATTCGAACGGCTATTCGCTAGTCCGCAAGATCGTTTCGCTCTCCGGTCTTGCCTGGGACGCGCCCGCCCCCTTCGGCGAAGGCACGTTGGCCGACGTGCTGATGACGCCGACGCGCATCTATGTGAAGCCGCTGCTGAAGGCCATTCGCGAGACCGGCGCGCTGAAGGCGCTCGCCCATATCACCGGCGGCGGCTTTCCGGAAAACATTCCGCGCGTGCTGCCGAAGCATCTGGCCGCCGAGATCGATCTTTCCGCCATAACGCCGCCGGCCGTCTTCTCCTGGCTTGCCAAGACGGGTGGCGTTGCCGCAAACGAGATGCTGCGCACCTTCAACTGCGGCGTCGGCATGATCGTCGTCGTGGCAGCGGAAGATGCTGAAAAAGTGGCTTCGGTTCTAAAGGCCGAAGGCGAGACCGTCTTTGCGCTCGGCCGCATGGTCGCCCGCGAGGAAGGTGCCGCCGGCACGGTCTACAAAGGCACGCTCGCTCTATGACGGAGACGCTGAAGACGATCCGCAAGCGGGTCGTTGTGTTCATTTCCGGCGGCGGCTCCAATATGCTGGCGCTGGCGAAGGCCGCTTCCGCACCGGATTTTCCGGCGGATATCGTCGCGGTGATTTCCGACAAGGCCGAGGCCGGCGGGCTTGCCAAGGCGGCGGCACTCGGTATTCCGACCTTTTCCTTCGTCCGCAAGGACTATGACAGCAAGGACGCGCACGAAGCGGCGATCCTGTCGACGCTGGAAAGCCTTGCGCCCGACATCATCTGCCTCGCCGGCTACATGCGCCTGCTGAGCGCGGCCTTCATCAACGCCTACGAAGGCCGGATCATCAACATCCACCCTTCCCTGCTGCCGCTTTTTCCAGGCCTCCATACCCACCAACGGGCAATCGATGCCGGCATGACGGAAGCCGGCTGTACCGTGCATTTCGTCACCGAGGGCATGGACGAAGGGCCGGTTATCCTGCAGGCAACCGTCCCGGTCGTTACCGGCGATACGGCGGACGCCCTCGCTGCGCGGGTACTGGTGGAAGAGCATCGGACTTATCCCGCAGCGCTGCGGCTCGTTGCTGAAGGCAAAGTGCGGATGGACGGCGGCAAGGCGGTAAAAAATGCACCCGTCAATGACGACAGCGCCCATTTTGGGTAAGCGCACGGCGAGTTGGTCAACCTATTGACCAACTTTCGGACAATGCCTATCTTGCTGGATGAACCAGTCGTTTCGGCACGGAGAGGCACCGATGACTATTGAAGTCAAAGTAGCCCAGGCGAAGGCGCATCTCTCTGAATTGCTTTCTAAGGTCGAAGCGGGAGAAGATGTCGTCATTTCTCGTGGCAACGAACCCGTAGCCCGTCTTGTTCGGATCGAAAACCGTCAAGAGCGGATCGCCGCGATTGAGGCGCTCAGGGCGGAGCGCGCTCGACATAAGCCCGTGAGCATCGAAGAGATATTCGAGTTCCGCGACGAAGGTCGCCGCTGGAAATGAACTTTGTCGTCGATGCGTCGATCGTTGCCGCCTGGCTGCTTCCGGACGAAGACAATGAACTCGCCGAACAGGCGCGGTTGGCGCTGACGGGCGAGGATGCGCTTGCACCGGGCCTCCTCTGGCATGAAATCCGCAATATCCTGATTGTCGCAGAAAGGCGAAATCGCGTGACGGCGGAAGGCGCGGCCAATCTGTTGATACGTCTGCGGCGAATTCCCTTGCGGACTATTGATATTATGGACGATCTGAGGATCCTCCAACTTGCCAGGGAACATCGACTCTCCGGCTATGACGCAACATATCTTGCGCTGGCGGTTGCTGAAAATGTGGCGTTGGTTACCTTAGACAGAAAGCTGGATGCGGCAGCACGTACTGCGGGGCTGCCACTTTTTGGTTAGGCCGCTTCGGCAACCAGCTTCTCCCGGTTCAGCATCGCCCATTGCAGCAGCATGATGGTCTTGCCGTCGCAGATCTCGCCGCTGTCGATCATCGCCATGGCGTCCTTGAGCGGCACTTCGAGCACCTCGATATCCTCGTCCTCGTGCACAGCCCCGCCGCCGTCTTGCGCCTTCACCGTCACGTCGATGATCGCGGCGAAGAAATGGATGGTCTCGGTCACTGCACCGGGCGACATGAAGGCCTGGAAGACGGGACGCACATCCGTGATCAGATAACCGGTTTCCTCCATCACCTCCCGCCGGATCGCCTCCTCCGGATGATCGCCGTCGAGCAATCCGGCCGGCGTTTCAAGCAGCCAGCCGGAGTGGCCGTTGAGATATGCGGGCACACGGAACTGGCGAACGAGGACGACGCTGTCGCGCCTGGGATCGTAGAGCAGAATGGTCGCGCCGTTGCCGCGATCGTAGACCTCGCGTTTCAACTTCTTCGTAACCCCATCGGAGCCGGTATAGTTGAAGGTGACATTGCGCAGGTGATACCAGTTCTTCGAAAGCGTCTCATCTTTCAGGATTTCGATCTTTGCATCGCGGAATTTCGTCATTCGCCCTTCAATCCTTGCGCAGCCATACGTGATTGTCATGGAAGGCGGCGCCGCCATAGGGCGCTGCCGCATCGGCGCCGGTGAGCACGTTGATGCCCTCCCCGTCCAGGTGCGAATCGTTCGGCCAAAGCCCCTCGGCGATCACCACGCCGCGCCGCGCGCCGCCGCCGAGCCTGGCATGTAGCCGGATTTCGCCGCGCTCGTTGCCGATCCGAACGATATCGCCATCGACGATGCCAAGAGCCGCAGCATCGTCCGCTTGGACCATCGCCTCGGGGCGAACCTCCTTCTGGATAGAAGACGGCGTCTCGGCGAAGGTCGAGTTCAGGAAGGAGCGCGCCGGCGATGTCGCCAAGCGGAACGGATGTTTCTCGTCCGCGACCTCGATCAGGTCGACGTGATCGGGAAATTCCGGAAGCAAGGCGTGCGGTCCGAAAGGCCCCAGTGCCTTCGGTGGCCGGTTCGGCGCCGGCGTTCCGGTCCAGTCAGCCTTGAAGCGGAATTTGCCGTCGGGATGGCCGAATCCCCTGATGAAATGCGCCGTGTCGAAATCCGGCTGGACATCCAGCCATTTGTCGCGTTTCAGCCCGTCGAAATCCGTGCCGTGGTTGACGAGGATGCGGTCGATATGCTCGCGCTCGCTAAGGCCGAAGCCGGGCTTGTCGGCCACGCCGAGGCGCTTTGCCAGTTCCTCGATGACGAAGAGATTGGTGCGCACCGTCGATGGCGGCTCGACCACCTTCGGGCCGAGCAGGATGTGCTGATGGCCGCCGCCGCGGTAGAGATCGTCATGCTCGAGAAACATCGTGGCGGGCAGGACGATATCGGCGAGCTTGGCCGTGTCGGTCATGAACTGCTCGTGTACGGCGACGAACAGGTCGTCGCGCAGGAAGCCGCGCTTCACCAGCCGCTGCTCGGGCGCGACGTTGGCCGGATTGGTGTTCTGGATCAGCATCGCCGTGACCGGCCCGCGATGGCGCAACGCCTCGGCATCACCGGTCAAGACGCGGCCGATCTGCGATTGATCGAGCATCCGGATGTCCGGGTCCAGCATCGCCGAGCCCACCAACTCCCGCTTGTCGAACTTGAAGATGTCGTTGTTGGAATGGAACGCGCCGCCGCCCTCATGCTTCCACGATCCAAGAACGGTCGCCACCGACGCTGCCGCGTGGATGGCGACGGCGCCGTTGCGCTGGCGGGTAAAGCCGTAGCCGAGGCGAAAATAGGTTTTCCGTGTCGTACCGACGAGCTTGCCGAAGGCCTCGATTTCTCCGACCGGCAGGCCGGTAATGGCGGACGCCCATTCCGGCGTGCGGGTTTTCAGGTGACTTTCGAGCCCGGCCGGATCATCGGCATATTGCGCCAGATAGGCCCGGTCCGCGTAGCCGTCGCGGAAGGCAATGTGCATGATGGCGCAGGCGAGCGCCGCGTCGGTGCCGGGCTTCAGCACGAGCCCCATATCCGCCTGCTTGATTGTCGGGTTGTCGTAGATGTCGATGACGACGATCCTGGCGCCGCGCTCCTTGCGCGCCTTGATGGCGTGGGTCATCACGTTGACCTGCGTCGAAACTGCATTCGTGCCCCAGATGACGACGCAGTCGGATTTCGCCATCTCGCGCGGATCGGGGCCTCTGAGCGAGCCCGTGGCCATCGTCAGGCCGGTCCAGGCGAGATTGGTACAGATCGAGCTGAAGAAGCCGGAATAGCGCTTGGCATGGCGCAGGCGTTCGATCGAATCGCGCTGCACCTGGCCCATGGTGCCGGCGTAGAAATAGGGCCAGACGGCTTCCGAGCCGTGCTGCTGCTCCGCCTTGACGAAAGCCCCGGCGATTTCGTCAAGCGCATCGTCCCAGCTGATCTCCTGCCAGCTTCCGTAGCCCTTGGCCCCCTTGCGCCGCTGCGGCACCATCAGGCGGCCGGGATGGTAGATACGCTCGGAATAGCGCGCGACCTTGGCGCAGATGACGCCGGCCGTATAGGTATTGGCGCTGGCGCCGCGAACCCGGCCGATCCGTCCTTCCTGCGTCAGATCGATTTCGAGCGCGCAGGCGGAGGGACAGTCATGCGGACAGACCGAATGGGCGGTGGACTTTTCTGGCTTGATGGGGGTCGCAACGTTCATGGCTTTTCTATATTGCATCGCGCAAGGGTCTCAAAGTCCCAACCGCCATGCATTCCAACATTTCATCGGCCCAAACGTTCATAAGGCCGGCAGGGACGCGAATGAATTATCGTCACATCTACCATGCAGGCAATTTCGCCGACGTCCTGAAGCACGCCGTGCTCGCCCGCCTGATCGTCTACATGAAACAGAAGGACAAGGCTTTCCGAGTACTCGATACGCATGCGGGCATCGGCCTCTATGACCTGTCGAGCGAGGAGGCGCAGAAGACCGGCGAATGGCAAGACGGCATCGGCCGCCTTCTCGACGCGGACATCCCGGCGAAGGCAAAGGCCCTGCTTCAACCCTATCTGGCGGCCGTGCGCGACCTCAATCCGGATGGCGGCCTCAAACTCTATCCCGGCTCGCCGAAGCTCACCCGCATGCTGATGCGGCCGCAGGACCGGCTGTCGGCGATGGAACTGCATCCTGACGACTACGAGACGTTGCACCGCCTGTTCGACGGCGATTTCCAGAGCCGCATCACCCAGCTCGACGGCTGGCTGGCGCTGGGCGCCCATCTGCCACCGAAGGAAAAGCGCGGGCTGGTGCTGGTCGATCCGCCTTTCGAGGCGGCTGGCGAGTTCGAGCGCCTGGCGGACGGTCTTGCAAAGGCCTGGCGCCGGTTTTCCGGCGGCACTTTCTGCCTGTGGTATCCGCTGAAACAGGGCGCCCCGATTGCCGCCTTTCACGCGGCGCTGAAAGCGCTGGAAATCCCGAAGATGCTGTGCGCCGAACTGTCGGTGCGCAGCGATCGTGACACGACTGGTCTTTCGGGCTCGGGGCTGATCGTCGTCAACCCGCCCTATACGCTGAAGGATGAGCTCGATGTCCTCCTGCCGTTCCTCAAGGATCGGCTGAAGCAGGATCGGCATGCCTCCGCCCGCGCCTTCTGGCTGCGCGGCGAGGAAGTGCCGGAGCGGGATTGAACGAGACTTGACGGCTAGCCGCCGGAGACGCAATCTCGGGGGGATTTTTCGGGAGACGATCATGACCAGAATGCGCGCCGCATGCCTCCTTCTCTCCCTCGCGACCGCCTTGCCCGGTGCAGTCCCGGCCGCGGCAGCCGAACCGTCGAGCAGACTGGATTATAGCGAGACGGCTTGCCACAACCGCGCAATTCTCGGCTTCATCACGTCCGATTTCGGCTATCGCGCTCGCCACTACCTGAAGGCGGACATCGCCATCGCGGAAATCCGCGACATGGGCCTGAACCGGCTCGAGCTGCGCGATGAGACCCATCCGGTGGAGCGCGAATATTGCTTCGCCACCGCCGTGACGACCGATGGCGAGCGGCGGGCTCTCTGGTATCTGATCGAGCGCGGCTGGGGTTTTGCCGGCATCGGCTCCAACATCGAGTTCTGCCTGAGCGGTCTTGATCCCTGGTATGTCTACGGTGCGCAGTGCGCCTCGCTGCGGTAAGCCTTGTGACGGGTTTCCGGCACCGTTTCCTGCCGCTCCTCGTCGCGCTTCTGCTTTCGGCCTGTAACGGAGAAAGTGAACAGCAGAAGGGAGCGGTGACGACCGGTACGCCCGCCGCAACCACTCCCATCGCCACAGCACAGACCAGAGCCCAACCCATCCCGCTCGGCAGCGGCTTCGATTTCTACGTGCTGTCGCTCTCCTGGTCGCCGAGCTGGTGCCTTGAAAACGACCCTTCCGGCCGGTCGCAGCAATGTGCGGCGGAAAACGATCACGGCTTTATCGTTCACGGTCTCTGGCCGCAGAACGAAGAGGGGTATCCGGAATTCTGCCGGACGCGCCAATCCGACCGGGTGCCGGAGGCGCTGGGTCGCACCCTATTCGACATCATGCCGTCGATGGGGCTGATCGGCCATGAATGGCGCAAGCACGGTTCCTGTTCGGGGCTTAGCCAGAAAGACTATTTCACTGTGCTCCGCGCCGCCCGCGAGGCGGTGACGATACCGCCGGCGCTGCAATCAGTGGAAACCCACCGGCGAACAAACGCCGAGGAGATTGAAACATCGCTAGCCGCCGCCAATCCCGGTCTGCGCAAGAATGCGCTCGCGGTCACCTGCGCGGCCGGGCGCGTCGACGAGGTGCGCATCTGCTTTAACAAGGACCTCAGTTACCGTACCTGCAACGCCATCGACCGCGGCGGCTGCAAATTGAAAAACCTCGACCAGCCGCCTATACGCTGATGTCTAACGGGCCTTGAACACAAAAAGAAAGAACACGATGAAAATTCTCTACTCCCCCGCCTCCCCCTATTCCAACAAGGTGCGCATGGGCGCTCGCTACGCCGGCATCAAAGCCGACAGCGTGCTGACCGACACCAACGCCAATCCGCCGGAACTGATCTCCGGCAACCCGCTCGGCAAGATCCCGACGCTGATAACGCCCGATGGGAAGGCGATCTACGACAGCCGGGCGATCATGCATTTCATCGACCGTGAGACCAAGGGCAAGCTCTATCCGCGCAATGGCGAAAAGCGGACCGAGGTGGAAATGCTGGAGGCGCTCTGCGACGGCATCTGCGACAGCCTGCTCGCCATCGTCTACGAAAAGCGCTTCCATCCGCCGGAAAAGATCCACCAGCCCTGGATTGACAGGCAGTGGGAAAAGGTCGTGCGCGGCCTCGACTACCTCAACGCCAACCTGCCGAAGACCGGCGCCAAGCTCCATGCCGGCCATTTCGCGCTTGCCGCGATGCTGCGCTATATCGAACTGCGCTTTGCCGGCGAATGGCAGAAGGGCCGTCCGAAGTTGAAGAACTGGCCGCAGAAGTTCGAAAAATTCTTCCCTGACTATGCGCAGTTCAAGGCTTGAGCCGACTGATAGCGGAGATGAGAAACGCAAGAAGGCCGGATCGCTCCGGCCTTCTTGTCATGCATGAACTTCGGTATCAGAACTTGACGCCCATACCGACGCGAACGCTGTGTTCGTCGTAGCCCGACGAAACCTTGCCGCCTGGCAGGTTGAAGTCCTTCGAGCCGTAGTCGGTGTAACGATATTCGACGCGCGCCGTGACGTTGTCGGTGACGAAGGCTTCGGCACCGGCACCGGCCGTCCAACCGAGCAGCGTGTTCTTATCCGAACCGCCGGCCTGCGTTGCCTTGACGCTGGATGCGGCAACACCGGCCGTACCGTAGAGGAGAACCGGGTTCAGGTCATAACCGACGCGGGCACGAACCGAGCCGTTGACGCCCTGTTCCATCTTGCGGACCGGGTTGCGGGTGTCGTTGTCGCCGTAGTTGATATCGGCTTCACCGCCGTAGACGATCTGGCCGCTCTGCATGTTGTAGCCGCCATAGAGGCCGCCGCCGAAGCCGGAAGCGCCACGGCCGCCCGTCGCGTCATATTCGCCGCGGGCCCAGTTGGCCGTACCACCGACATAGGCACCCGACCAGTTCTTCACGGCCGGCTCGCTGTATTCGGCAGCCGGAGCAGCCGGAACTTCGTCGATCGCGTCGGCTGCCTGCGCGGCGGAGAAGGCGATGAGGGACACGGCAGATGCCATGAGGGTGGCGATGAGAGTACGCATTAAAGTCTCCTTTCGAACCGATGCTCCGGACCTTCGTGGTCCTAAATTGATACATCGGACAAATTGCAATTAACCCGCCCGGTTGACGGAGAAATTGGCGACCAAATGCGGATACACAAGAGCCAAATTGTGAAATTTTAGTGGCACGAGGGCGGCAGAAATTCGATGTTGCTCCGCAGCCACAGGGTATTTATTAACCAGAAAATATGATTAACTGAATATATACTATGACCGCAGAAAACAATTCAATTTAGCGCTTTCGCGTTAATTTTTTCGAAACGAATGACTGGGTCCCGTTTCGCAATCCGTCTCCTCCTCCTATATCCTTGCGACATGCATAGTTACGAATCGCAGAGCAGGACCGGCCCTTGAGGACGCCTTTGAAAACAGCGCTGGTCACCGGTGGCGCCAAGCGCATCGGCAAGGCGATCGTCGAGGATCTGGCGGCGCACGGCTTTGCCGTTGCCATTCATGCCAATGCCTCCTTGACGGACGCCGAAGCGCTTGCAATGCATCTTCGCGCCCAGGGCGGCAAGGCGGCCGCAGTTGCAGCAGACCTGACCGATACCGCCTCCGTCGCCACCGTGATGGCCAAAGCCGTCGAAGCGCTCGGTCCGATCGGCCTTCTCGTCAACAATGCCTCGCTGTTCAAGAAGGATAGTCTCGAAGAGTTCGACGAGACGATCTGGGACCGGCATTTCGCCCTGCATGTGAAGGCGCCGTCGCTGCTGGCGCGCGATTTCGCAGCGCAGCTGCCGCAGACCAATTCGGGCCTGATCGTCAACATCGTCGATCAGCGGGTCTGGTCTCCAAATCCGCGATTTTATTCCTATATGTTATCGAAATCGGCGCTGCTGACGGCGACCAAGACGATGGCTCAGGCCTTGGCCCCAAGAATTCGCGTCAACGCCATCGGCCCCGGCCCGACCCTGCCGAACGAACGGCAGAACCAGGCGGACTTCCAGACGCAGGTGGAAGCCGTGATCCTGAAGACCGGGCCGCAACTCAGGGAATTCGGTCGCACGATCCGATTTCTGTTCGACACGCCCTCGATGACCGGGCAGATGATCGCGCTGGACGGCGGCCAGCATCTGGCCTGGCAGACACCGGATATTTTGGAGATTGTGGAATGATTGGGCGCGTGCCCACCGATGGCGGCATTCTGTACGATGAAAATGCCAGCGACGAAGACGACCTCATCGACGTAGCGGAAAGCCCCGCGCCGGCGCCCATTCTTGACTGGGCGGAAACCAGCGCGATCCCGGACGGGCTGCGCGGCGCCGAACTGATCCAGGCCTTCGTCAAGCTTTTGCCCAACAGCCCCGGCGTCTACCGCATGTTCAACGAGGCGGGCGACGTGCTCTATGTCGGCAAGGCACGCAGCCTGAAGAAGCGCGTCGGCAACTACGCGCAGGGCCGCGTCCACTCCAACCGTCTCGCCAAGATGGTGCGCGAGACCGCGCATATGGAATTCGTGACGACGCGCACCGAGATCGAGGCGCTGCTGCTCGAAGCGAACCTGATCAAACGCTTGCGGCCGCGCTTCAATGTCCTTCTGCGCGACGACAAGTCCTTTCCCTATATTCTGGTGACCGGCGACTCCAGGGCCCCGGCGCTCTACAAGCATCGCGGCGCCCGCAGCCGCAAGGGCGATTATTTCGGCCCCTTCGCCTCGGCCGGCGCCGTCGGCCGGACGATCAATTCGCTGCAACGCGCCTTCCTTCTGCGCACCTGTACCGACAGCGTCTTCGAGACCCGCACAAGGCCCTGCCTGCTGCATCAGATCAAGCGCTGCGCCGCCCCCTGCACGCATGAGATCAGTGACGCCGGCTATGCCGAACTGGTGAGCGAAGCCAAGGATTTCCTCTCCGGCAAGAGCCAGGCCGTCAAGGCGACCATTGCTGCCGCCATGAACGAAGCTTCGGAGAATCTCGATTTCGAGCGGGCCGCCCTTTACCGCGACCGGCTGGCGGCGCTGTCGCATGTCCAGAGCCATCAGGGCATCAACCCCTCCGGCGTCGAGGAAGCCGATGTCTTTGCCATCCACCACGAAGGCGGCGTATCCTGCATCCAGGTGTTCTTCTTCCGCACCGGCCAGAACTGGGGCAACCGCGCCTATTTTCCGAAGGCCGATCCCTCCCTGCCAGCAGCCGAGGTGCTAAGCGCCTTCCTCGCCCAGTTCTACGACGACAAGCCCTGTCCGCGGCAGATCCTGCTCTGCGAGCCGGTGGCCGAACAGGAACTGCTTGGCGAGGCGCTGACCGAGAAATCCGGCTACAAGGTCTCGATCCTCGTGCCGCAGCGCGGCGAAAAGAAAGATCTGGTCGAGCACGCAGTCGCCAATGCCCGCGAGGCGCATGGCCGCAAGCTCGCCGAAACCGCGTCGCAGTCGCGCCTGCTCGAGGGGTTTGCCGAGACCTTCAAGCTGGAGCGCGTTCCGCGCCGGATCGAGATCTACGACAACTCCCATATCATGGGCACCAATGCCGTTGGCGGCATGGTGGTGGCGGGGCCTGAAGGTTTCGTCAAAGGCCAGTACCGCAAGTTCAACATCAAATCGACCGACATCACGCCCGGCGACGATTTCGGCATGATGAAGGAAGTGATGACCCGGAGGTTTTCGCGGCTCTTGAAGGAAGAGGGAAAGCCGGATCGCAGTGCAGAACCGGGCGAGGACGCCGGCTTTCCGGCCTGGCCGGACGTTATCCTGATCGACGGCGGCCAGGGGCAGATGACGGCGGTCAGGGCGATCCTCAAGGAACTACACATCGAGGATTGCCTGACCGCCATCGGCGTCGCCAAGGGCGTCGATCGCGATGCCGGGCGCGAGCGCTTCTTTCCGCCCGGCCGCGACGGCTTCACGCTGCCGCCGCGCGACCCGGTGCTTTATTTCATCCAGCGGATGCGCGACGAGGCGCACCGCTTCGCCATCGGCTCGCACCGGGCGCGGCGGAAGAAGGAAATGGTCAAGAACCCGCTGGACGAGATCGCCGGCATCGGGCCGACGCGCAAGCGCGCGCTGCTGCAGCATTTCGGCACCGCCAAGGCGGTTTCCCGCGCCGGCATCAACGATCTCGTGGCTGTCGAGGGTATTTCCGAAGCGGTGGCGCGGCTGGTCTATGACCACTTCCATGAGGATGGGGCGAAATAGCGTGTCAATCGGTTCACCGTCCGTTCAGATGAATTCCGCCAAAATTGGAGGTGATCTATCAAAGAACGGTTGACGCGGCTGTCACAAAGCCGTTCATCTGTCGCCCAAGAACTCGCAGAGAACCCGAATCCATGTCCTCCACGCCGACCACCTACAGCATCCCCAATCTTCTGACCTATGGACGCATTCTGGCTGTTCCGCTGATCGTTCTGTGCTTCTTCATCGAAGGCAAACTGCAGAGTTCAGACCTTGCCCGCTGGACGGCGCTGGCGCTGTTCGCGATCGCCTCGATCACCGATTTCTTCGACGGCTATCTCGCCCGCATCTGGCAGCAGACCTCCAATATCGGCAAGATGCTCGACCCGATCGCCGACAAGCTGCTGGTCGCCTCGGTCCTGCTGCTCGTCGCCGCCGATGGCACGATCGCCGGCTGGTCGATCTGGGCCGCGATCATCATCCTGTGCCGCGAAATCCTCGTTTCGGGCCTGCGCGAATATCTCGCCGCCCTGAAGGTCAGCGTGCCGGTGACCCGCATCGCCAAGTGGAAGACGACGATCCAGATGATCGCCATCGCCTTCCTGCTCGCCGGTCCCGCCGGCGACAAGATCCTGCCCTACACCACCGAGATGGGCATCCTGCTGCTCTGGATCGCCGCGGCCATCACGCTCTATACCGGCTATGACTATTTCCGTGCCGGCCTCAAGCATATGGTCGACTGATGGCAAGCGTCGATCTCGTCTATTTCGCCTGGGTGCGCGAGCGGATCGGCAAAGCCGGCGAAACGCTGGAGCTTCCCGAAAGTGTCGTCACGGCCGGCGACCTGCTGGCATACCTGAAGACGCTGGGCGAGGAATACGAGACGGCGCTGGAGCACGAGAACGTCATCCGCGTGGCCGTCAACCAGGAACATGTCGATCATCACGAGCCGATCGCCGGCGCGCGGGAAATCGCGCTGTTTCCGCCGATGACCGGAGGCTGAGGCCTATGTCCGGCGCGCCTGTCACGGTTCGCGTCCAGCGGGAGGATTTCGATCTGGCCGCCGAGGTGCGCGCGCTATCGGCCGGCCGCCACGATATCGGTGCCATCGTCACCTTCTCCGGTCTCTGCCGTGACGAGGCCGGTACGCTTAGCGCCCTTGAACTGGAGCACTATCCGGGCATGGCGGAAGCGCAGATCACCCGCATCTGCGAGAAAGCGGTCAGCCGGTTCGGGCTGCAAGCTGCAAGCGCCATCCACCGCTATGGCAAGATCCTGCCCGGCGAAAACATTGTCCTGGTCGTCACCGCCTCGCCGCACCGGCAGGCAGCGTTCGACGGCGCCAATTTCATCATGGCTTTCCTCAAAACCTCCGCCCCCTTCTGGAAGAAGGAACATGCGGTCGATGGCAGCGCCGGCGGCTGGGTCAGCGCCAAGGACGATGACGACAGCGCCCGGGATCGCTGGTCCAAAAGCTGACTAGGGCTGGAACTGCTCCTTTCGCGTCAGGACCAGAAGCAGGACAAGGAACGAGAAGATCACAAAATCCCGCCACAGCATCGGGCCGTAGGCGCTCCACAGCGTTTCACTCAAGCCCATTGCAGCTGCCCCGACTGCTGCCAATAGCGGTGCCGTCTGGCCGCCGATGGCGGCGATGAACAGCACCTTGACGCCGAAAACCAGGCCTGCGCCAAAATCCATGTTGCCGTAGTAGGAGGTGGCCAGAATGCCGGCGATGGCGGCCAGCAGCGCCGACAGGCCGTAGGCGGCGACGAAGACGCGCGTGCCGTCGACGCCGCAGAGTGCCGCTGCACCTGCATCGTCGGACACCGCCCGCCAGGACCGGCCCCAGGCGGAGCGCGTCAGGAATTGGTGCCCTGCCCCCACCACGGCCAGCATCAGCGCCGTGTTCAGAAGCTGGATCGCCGTCAGCGTCACCGGGAATTTCGGATCGGACCAGAGTGTGAACGGCGTGTTGAGGAACGGCGGCAGCCACAGGCTGCGCGTCTCCGCCGCGATCCGCGACAGTTCCATCAGCACCATCGCCACGCCGAGAGAGGCAACAACCACCGTATTGGCCGACGTCATCGCCAGCTTGCGCATGACCGAGCGGCCGACGACGAGGCCCGCGCCCAGCGCGTAGACCAGCGCCGAGATCGCCCCGACCGCAAGCGCAACCGGCAGCACCAGCCAGAGACGGTTCCAGGCAAAATCGGAAAACAGCAGGAAGATCTGGCCGGCAAAACCGAACAGCGCCCCATAGGTCAGATCGGCCCTTCGGGTAACCGAGAAGGAAATCGAATAGCCGAAGGCGAGCAGCGCGTAGAGGGCGGCGATCGGCAGGGCACTGGCAAGTTGCTGAAGAAAATAGGCCATGGAAAATCCGGTTGATGACAACATCAGCGCAAATCATTATAACTAGTAAAATGCGTTTTACCAGTTAGGTGTTGCGTGACGTTTACCTGGACCTCACATCGTTTCTCCGGCGGCGCGCTCGCTCTCGATGTCGCAAATTCAGTCGTGCTGCGCTTCGATGCCGAGCGTCGGATCGACCGCTATACTGACCCCGTCGTCCTCGACACCTTTGCCGTGGCGGCGACACGTTACTGCGCCGACAGGGACCTGTTCGGGCCGCTGGAGCCGGTCGTGCCGCAAAACCGGACGGTCTTTCTAAATCTCAGGGAAGCAACCGACCGACATTTTCGCGCCGAGGCACTCGGGCATCCCTCTTCCGAGCACCTGGCCGATCTGCTCGACGCGGCATCCACCATCATCCGGCGGTATCCGATCAGTGCAACGCCCACGCCGCTCGATGTCGCCACGGCGCGCTCGGCTCTGGTGCTTGCCACTTCGAGCGAGCCGGAGCGCCTGAAAATCTGCCCCAATTGCCAATGGCTTTTCCTCGATCGCAGCCGCAACCGCAGCCGCACCTGGTGCGACATGACGGTCTGCGGCAACCGCGCGAAGGCGAGCCGGCACTACCAGCGCCAGAAGAAGGAGTTGACCCAATGAGCATGCAGCCGAAACACCTCACCCTTGCCGTGCTCCTTCTGGCTGGTGCGGCTGCCCTTGCCGGATGCCAGCGCGAAACCGGACCGGACCCGCTCGAACTCACCGGCAAGATGTTCATCTTCAACTATCGGCTGGCCTATGCCACCTACATGATCACGCTGACCAAAACCGAGCCGGTTCCGGAAGGCAGTACGGTTGTGGCTACATTCGAGAACCCCGCTGGCGGGGCGCCGCTGGCGCTCGATCGCAAGCTTTTTCCGAAGCTCGACAAAGTGGTCCTCGAAAGCCCGGACGTGACTTGCGTGAAAAAGAACCGCCCCTATGCCGTCACCATCGAGGTCAAGGGGCCGGACGGCGCCATCCTGCAAACGCTGAAGACCACGGTGACCTCCAATCTCGATCAGGACATCCTGCCCGCCAAGGCGCTGGTCGTCGGCCCCGCCTATGACAAGAACCCGGAGGTCTTCAAGGACGGCAAGGCGCCCGAGCATTTCGAAACGGCTTCCTGCGCGTCATAGGGTCGCCTGCCCCAAAAAGGAAAAGCCGGAGCGTTGCAGCCCCGGCTTTTAAAAGGAGTCTTTTCAAGCTCTTCGGGCCGAAACCCTCAGACATTGAATCAGCCGACGATTTCGGTGTCGGAGAACCAGTACTTGATTTCTTCAGCAGCGGTTTCCGGAGCGTCCGAGCCGTGAACCGAGTTCTCGCCGATCGACAGGGCATGGACCTTGCGGATGGTGCCTTCGTCGGCATTGGCCGGGTTGGTGGCGCCCATGATTTCGCGGTTCTTCAGGATGGCGTTCTCGCCTTCGAGCACCTGGACGACGGTCGGACCGGAGGTCATGGTTTCGACCAGTTCGCCGAAGAAGGGGCGTTCCTTGTGAACGGCATAGAAGCCTTCGGCTTCGCGCTTGCTCATCCACACGCGCTTGGAGGCGACGATACGCAGGCCTGCGTCTTCAAACATCTTGGTGATGGCGCCCGTCAGGTTGCGCTTGGTGGCGTCCGGCTTGATCATCGAAAAGGTGCGTTCAATCGCCATTGTTTCAATTCCCTTGGTTTTCCGTGAGTCGGCGGTTCAATAACCGCCAATCCCGCGCAAAACAAGGGGGAGCGGCGAAGTTTCACAGCCCTGTCACGAAGCGCCCGATGCTGCTCTGAAGGTCAAGACAGCACGCGAACCAGCCATTGTCGGGTCGATATCGAACGCGGAAACGGCGAACGGTCAAATCAGTAAATTTCATGGATCGCATCACCCACCGCGATGCCATTCTGGATTAAGCTCCCGGCACGCCAAAGGAGACCGCAATGCTCGATCACTACCACATGTTCGCCAAATATAACCGCTGGGCAAACCGCCTGCTCTACCAGGCGGCGGGGGCGCTGACGGATGCCCAATACCGCGAGGACAAGGGGGCCTTCTTCGGCTCGCTGCACAGGACGCTCAACCACATCCTCGCCGCCGACCGCATCTGGATGAAACGCTTCACCGGCACGGGCGAAGCGCCAACCTCCCTCGATGCCCTCCTGTTCGACGATCTCAACACACTGTCAGCGGCCCGCGCCACCGAGGACGAGCGCATCCTCGCCTGGACCGGCGATCTCTCCGCAGCTGATCTCACCGCGCATTTCACCTACACGCCGATCACCGACCCGGTTCCGGTCACCCAGCGCCTCGCCCCGGCGCTCGCCCATGTCTTCAACCACCAGACCCACCATCGCGGCCAGTGCCACATGATCTTGACGGCCCTCGGCCAGCCGAGCCTTGGACTGGACCTGGCTTATTTTCTCAGGACACCGGAGGGGGAAGGCTACGCAAAGTGACGCTGACGCGCCGCGCCAACCACCGGTCACCCGCTGTCAGGCACATCCTGCCAGCAGTCACCTTTGACGGTCTCTTAATGCCGGCATGGTATGAGGCATCCGGTACAATCGGCAAGGATCGAGGACATGGCGGACAAATTCCGGCAGGACGGCCATCAGGCGCAGAATGCGGCCGTGCTCCTCAAGGTCGCGCAAACGATGGCCAAGCTCGGCATTGCCCCGTTTCCCCGCAACTACGAGCTGTTCTATGATGCTTTGTGCCGCCAGAATGCCGCGCTGACGCGCGACGTGGCAAGCCTCGGCGCCGAGCCGGCACAGAGCAGGCTTGATGAGGTCGGAATCAAACATCACCTGCCCGGCTTTGCCGCGATCGCCACGGAGAATATCCGCACCGACGCCGCCCAAACGATTTCGGCGATCAACCACGGGCTGAACAACAGCATCGCCAAGAAGGAAGCTTTTGCCGCACTGCTGCGCCAGTTCATCAGCCGCCTCGAAACCGATCCCGTCGCCGGAATGTCTGATTTTGCCGATGACGCCGGCAGATTGCGGGATGCCGTCACCGCCTTCGAGCGGGAGGAGCGGGCCCTCGCCGTCTCCATGAACGAAACGATTGCGGAACTCGGCGGCATCGTCAGCGACATCGAGATCATGCGCAAGGCCTCGACCCGCGACCCCGTGACCGGCCTTGGCAACAGGATCGCCTTTTCCGCCAAGCTCGCGGCCCTGTATGACGATGGCAATGCGGCCGGCCCCGCGGCCCTGGCGCTGGTCACTGTCGAGGGTCTGCGCGGCCTCAGTGAGAGCCACGGCGCGGCCACTGCCGAGAAGGTCTTGAAGAAACTGGCGCCGGTGTTCCGTAAATCAGTCAAGAAGAACGACTTCGTCGCCCGCATCGGCGCGGACGAATTCGCCTTCGTGTTCCATGACGTCAGTGCCGACAATGCCGAGGCGATCGCGCAGCGCATCCGCGCCTCCGTCGAGGCCGTTGAGATCACGCTGCCGAACCGGACGTTCACGTCGGAAACGCTGTCCATCTCCACCGGCATTGCCATGGCGCTGACCGCATCCAGCAGCACCGATCTCTTCACCCAGGCAGAGCTTGCGCTTCACGCCGTTCGCGCCGGCGGCAGGCCCGGCGTTCTCGTCTTCTCGGCCGCGATCGGCAGCCGCGCAACAAAAACCTACTCCCCGCACGCCGCTTGAGCCTGTTGCGCTGCGGCGAACTCTTGCCTTCGGCCAAGACTTCGGCCAAAACGCCGCCATGATTACGATCAACGACCTCTCCGCCCGCATCGCCGGGCGTCTCCTCATCGATCATGCGAGCGTGGCGCTTCCGGCGGGCACGAAGGCTGGTCTCGTCGGCAGGAACGGCGCCGGCAAGTCGACGCTGTTCAAGATCATCACCGGCGACATGGAAAGCGAGAGCGGCTCGGTTTCCATCCCGAGGAACACCCGCATCGGCCAGGTGGCGCAGGAAGCGCCCGGCACCGAAGAACCGCTGATCGAGATCGTGCTCAAGGCCGACAAGGAACGCGAGGCGCTTCTGACGGAAGCCGAAACCGCGTCCGATCCGCACCGGATCGCCGAAATCCACACGCGCTTGACGGACATCGATTCTCATTCGGCGGAGGCGCGGGCCGCCAGCATCCTGTCCGGCCTCGGTTTCGACGCGGAAGCGCAGTTGCGGCCGGCCTCGAGCTTTTCCGGCGGCTGGCGCATGCGCGTGGCGCTGGCAGCGGTGCTGTTCTCCGAACCGGACCTGTTGCTGCTCGACGAACCGACCAACTATCTCGACCTCGAGGGCACCTTGTGGCTGGAGGACTATGTCCGCCGCTATCCGCACACGGTCATCATAATCAGCCATGATCGTGACATGCTGAACATGGCGGTCAATTCGATCATCCACCTTGACCAGAAGAAACTCACCTTCTATCGCGGCTCCTACGACCAGTTCGAGCGCCAGCGCGCCGAGGCGATCGAGCTGCAGACCAAGGCGAAGGCCAAGAACGACGCTGCGCGAAAACACCTGCAGTCCTTCATCGACCGCTTCAAGGCCAAGGCCTCCAAGGCCCGTCAGGCGCAGAGCCGCGTCAAGGCGCTGGAGCGCATGGGCACGGTTTCTGCAGTGATCGAGGATCACGTCCAGCCAATCCGCTTTCCCAAGCCCGAGAAGCAGCCGGCCTCGCCGATCGTGGCGATCACCGGCGGCGCGGTCGGCTATACGCCGGGCAAACCCATCCTCAAGGGCCTCAACCTAAGGATCGACAATGACGACCGCATCGCGTTGCTCGGTTCGAACGGCAACGGCAAGTCGACCTTCGCGAAGTTCATTTCCGGCCGGCTTTCCGCCGAAAGCGGCGATATCCGCGTGCCACCCAATCTGAAGATCGGCTTCTTCGCCCAGCACCAGCTCGATGACCTCAGACCGGCCGAGACGGCCGTCCAGCACGTTCGGCCGCTGATGCCGGACGCGCCGGAAGCCAAGGTGCGCGCCCGCGTCGCCCAGATGGGGCTGGCGACAGAAAAGATGGAAACTCCTGCCAAGGATCTTTCCGGCGGCGAGAAGGCCCGCCTTTTGATGGGCCTTGCCGCTTTCGAGGCGCCGAACCTGCTGATCCTCGACGAGCCGACCAATCATCTCGACATCGATAGCCGCAATGCGCTGATCGAGGCGCTCAACGAGTATGAGGGCGCGGTCATCCTGATCTCGCACGACCGCCATCTGATCGAGGCAACCGTCGACCGCCTTTGGCTGGTCAAGGACGGCACCGTTGCCAACTACGACGGCGACCTCGAGGACTACCGCAACACCATCGTCCAGAGTTCCCGCGGCAAGGGGAACAAGGACAAGGGCAACGGCTCCGATGACAACCGCTCCAAGGCCGAGCAGCGCAAGGCCAATGCCGACAAGCGGGCAGCATTTGCGCCGCTCAAGAAAAAGATCAATGATGTCGAATCCTTGACCGGCAAACTGCAGAAACAGATTCAGGTTCTCGACAAGGAGCTTGAAGACCAGGAACTCTACGAAAAATTTCCTGCCAAGGCCGCCGCCAAGGTGAAGGAGCGCGCCGAGATCTTGGTCAAGCTCACCAGGGCTGAAGAACACTGGATGGACCTGTCCACCGAGTATGAAGAGGCGATGGCGGGGTGAGCCCGCCGTCTTCCTTTTGAGAAACACGCTCGTCCACAAGCAAAGTCTAAAATTTTAACGGAGCGTTTAAAGTCTCGTTTAAAATCGAGCCTTATATTCGCTCTTCATGAAACACGAGACCCAAAATGCTTTTCGCTTCCGGCGCGTCAAATGGGGAAATCCCCGGCACGCTTTGAACGCGTTGCGCAACAAGGAGCCGGTTTTCGTCGATGACGCTCCGGCGCCGGGCAGATTGTTCTGGGTACTCGTTGCGCTTCTGGTGATCAGCGTCTTTGCCAGCGTCCTGATCATCGGCGGACAGCACGATCTGTTCCCCTGGGCCTGATGCCCGCTCTCGTTATCCGAGCTCGAAGGTGGTGATGCCGTAGATCTGTCCGAGAGGCAGCTCCGGCGCTGGGCCACGGTACATCCGCGCCGTCTCGAACACCGGCTTCAGATTGTAGCGATCGCAGAGCGCCCGCGCGCCAGCGTTCGGCTCGGGGATATCGAGATAGACCCGGCCGCCGCCGACGCTCATCACCAGTTTGCGGAAGATCAGGTCGGCGCCGGTTTCCGTATCGGCAAACAGCGGTCCGATCTTGTGGCCCTCGCGGCAGGCGCGGATTGTGCCGTAGCCCAGGACCTCGGCGTTTCTGATCAACGCAAAGCTCTCGCGCGTTGAAAGCGGCTTCAGCCACTCGCGCAGGAAGGCATCGCGGCGGGCCGGATTGAAGCACGCGTCGTAGTCGATGAGCATCGGGACATGCACCGGGGAGACGGAAACCAGCTCGGCGCCTGGCGGCTCGGTGCATTGGACCTCGCCGCCATAGCGGAAATTGGCATGGGCATAGGCGAAACCGGATTTACGGTAGTTGTCCTGCTGCGCCACCACGCCATCGAGCCCGATGGTCCGGTCTCCCGCGGCCGAAACCGCCTTCTGCCACAGCGTAAAGCCGATGCCCTGGCCACGATAATCCGGATGCGCCATGTAGAAACCGAGAAAGGCATAGGCCTCGCCGTACCGGACAAGCGACAGCGCTGCCGCCACGGCCCCCTCCTCCTCGGCGATCCAGTAGCCTTCCGGATCCGCCGCCCAGAAAGCGGCGGCATCGTCGAGACCGGGATTCCAGCCCTCCCGCGCGGCCCAGTCGATGAGAATATCGAGATCGGCGCGGCTGGCTTTTCGAATGATCGGGGGCATGGCGGCTCCTGTTTGGAATTGCAGCCTTATCCAAATAGGGCGGCTTTGCTATTGTCCACCACCGGCAGCAACGAATATCTGCGCCACGGCAGCGCTTGCCCGGCTCTCGCTTTCTGCTACAAAGCCGTCCATAAAGTCATACAAATCGAGCGAAACACCATGAGCCCCATCAACATCTCGATCGTCGGCGTCGGCAAGATCGTCCGCGACCAGCACCTGCCCGCCATCGCCAGGAATTCGGACTACAAGCTGATTGCCGCCGCCAGCCGCCACGGCGTCGTCGATGGCATCGATAATTTCAAGTCGATCGAGGCGATGCTCGACGCGGTGCCGGCTATCGACGCCGTGTCGCTCTGCATGCCGCCGCAGTTCCGCTACCAGGCGGCGCGCGTGGCGCTCGAGGCCGGCAAGCACGTGTTCCTCGAAAAGCCGCCGGGCGCGACGCTGAGTGAGGTGGCCGATCTCGAATCGCTCGCCGCCGCCAAGGGCCTGTCGCTGTTCGCCAGCTGGCATTCGCGCTATGCGCCGGCTGTCGAAGCCGCCAAATCCTTCCTCGCCTCGACCAAGATCAACAGCGTCAAGGTGATCTGGAAGGAGGATGTGCGCCATTGGCACCCGAACCAGGACTGGATCTGGCAGGCCGGCGGCCTCGGCGTCTTCGATCCCGGCATTAACGCGCTCTCGATCGTCACGCATATCCTGCCGAACCCGCTGTTCATCACCTCGGCGACGCTCGAATTCCCGGAAAACCGAGACGCGCCGATCGCCGCCTCGATCACCTTTACCGACGCCAACAACCTGCCGGTCCTGGCCGAATTCGACTGGCGCCAGACCGGCCACCAGAGCTGGGACATCATCGCCGAAACCGACGCCGGCACGATGACGCTCGCCGAAGGCGGCGCCAAGCTGTCGATCGACGGCAAACTGGTTCATGACGAGCCGGAACAGGAATATCCAGCGCTCTACGCCCGCTTCGCCGAGATCATCAAGGCGAAACAATCCGACGTCGACCTTTCACCGCTGCGCCACGTCGCGGATGCCTTCATGCTCGGCAAGCGGAAGTTCGTCGCGGCGTTTGTCGATTGAGTCCATCTCACTGTTTCACGGGCCGCGCCTCCAGTGCGCGGCCTTTTTTTTGCGGTGAAACTCGATACGATTAAATCATACCGTGTGGTAAAAGGGATGAAGAGGATCGAGCGATGAGAACAACGCAGGCACTCAGCATAACTTTGCCCCTGGAAATGGCCAAAACGGTCAAGGCGAAGGTGGCGTCCGGGGAGTACGCGAGCGAAAGGCGAAGTCATCCGCGATGGCCTGCGCACTCTGGCTTCCCGCGATGCGGCGATTGAAAAGTGGCTGGTCGAAGAAGTGGTGCCGACCATAGCGGCCCATGATATCGACCCCAGCCGCGCGCTCTCCGCTGAGGAGATGCGCAGGCGGTTAAATGCTCATATGGACGCGCGCAAGGGGCAAAAACTGTCCCGCACATGACCTATTCCGTCGTTTTCGACATTGCGGCCGAGGGCGACCTCACGGAGTTATACGACTATCTTCTGCCACGGGCGGGAGAAAGAGACGCTGCGGCCAATATCAATGACATCATTGATTACTGCGTCTCTTCCAGCACCGTTCCTGAGCGGGGAACGCGTTCCGAGAGAAGCCCCGGGCTGCGTACGGTGGGTTTCCGCCGCAAAGCGACGATAGCGTTCCGGGTCAAGGCGACGTGATTACAGTCATGCCCATATTTCACGGCGGCGGGAACGTTGTATTCCCCCAAGAGGACTGATTGAAGGCTCGGAGGATCACGCCTTCTTCACCCACCGCCCGTCCTGGTTCTGCTGCCAGTAGGTCAGCGAATGCCCCTCGCCCTTGAGCGCCTTCCAATGCGCCCGCGCGCCTTCCAGCTGCGCCTGGTCGTAAGCGTCGAACATGAACACCACGCGCTCGTAGCTGCCGACCGGCGGCGGTTCTGCGCCATCGACGAGAAAGCGGACGGTGGCGCCGTTGGGGTTGCCGTCTCCCGCCGTCAACAGGATCGGCTGCTCCTCGGCGAAATTTGCGACATCCGTGCCGTGGGGCAAAAAACTGTCGTCGCGATAGGTCCATAGATGCGTGTCGAGCATGTCGCGCCGTTCCTCGTCCACCGTCTGCACGACGACGCGCCAGCCGCGCTCGATGCTTTTGTCAAGCAGCGGCGGCAGCGCGTCTTCGAGCTTCGATTCGGTCAGGTGATAGAACAGGATATCCGTCACGGGTGAGATCAGCCCTCGTAATTCGTGCGGACGAACTCATCCAGCAGGCGCACGCCGAAGCCCGAGCCCCACGACGGGTTGACCTCGTCGGTCGGCGAGCCCATGGCAGTGCCGGCGATGTCGAGGTGCGCCCATAGCGTATCCTTGACGAAGCGCTTCAGAAACTGCGCCGCGGTGATCGAGCCGGCATAGCGGCCGCCGGTGTTCTTCATGTCGGCGAACTTGCTGTCGATCATCTTGTCGTATTCCTTGCCGAGCGGCAGGCGCCACAGCCGTTCCTGCGTCGTCAGCCCCGCCGCCGTCAATTGTCCCGCAAGCGTGTCGTCGTTGGTGAACAGGCCGGCATGATGACTGCCGAGCGCCACCATGACGGCGCCGGTCAGCGTTGCTAGATTGATCATGAACTGCGGCTTGAAGCGGTCGTTGCAGTACCACAGCGCGTCGCACAGAACGAGCCGGCCTTCGGCGTCCGTATTGATGATCTCGATCGTCTGGCCGGACATGGAGGTGACGATGTCGCCCGGACGCTGGGCATTGCCGTCGGGCATGTTTTCCACAAGGCCGATGATGCCGACGACATTCGCCCTGGCCTTGCGCGTCGCCAGGACATGCATCAGGCCGGTGACGGCAGCCGCCCCGCCCATGTCGCCCTTCATGTCCTCCATGCCGGCTCCGGGCTTGATCGAAATGCCGCCCGAATCGAAGACCACGCCCTTGCCGATGAAGGCGACCGGTCTGTCTTTCGGTTTTCCACCTTTCCACTGCATGATCGCCAGCCGCGGCGGCCGCACCGATCCCTGCGCTACGCCGAGCAGCGCGCCCATGCCGAGCTTCTTCATTTCGCGCTCGGTCAGGATCTCGACTTCGACGCCAAGCTTTTCGAGTTCCTTGGCCCTGGCCGCGAACTCGACCGGCCCAAGCACGTTCGCCGGTTCGTTGACGAGATTGCGGGCGATGAAGACGCCTTCGGCGATCGCCTGCGAATTGGCCGCCGCCTTCTTGGCTGCAATGACCGCGCCGGTGACAATGGTGACTTTCACTGGCTTTGGCGGTCCCTTCTGCTCGTCGTCGTCCTTCTTCGTCGTCTTGTAGGTATCGAAGCAATAGGCGTTCATCTCCATGCCGAGCGCAAAATCGGCAGCCGCCTTGCCGGAGACCTCGACGCCGGGTGCATCGAGGAAAATCGTCACCTTCTCCGCGCCGCGGATTTTCGACGCCGCGGCCCCGCCCGCCTTCAGCCAGTCATGCGCGGAAAGGCCGGCGCCATCGCCGAGCCCGAGAACCACGATGCGATCGACCGGCGCCCCCTGCGGTGCAACGATATCGAGCGTGCTCAACGACTTGGCCTTGAACTTGGCGATCCGCGCAGCCTTGGCGATAATCGCCTCGGGATCAGTGTCCGCAGCGCCAGCCGCCTCTTTTCCGTCAACAGTCTTGAGCAGGATAGCTAGACCACCGGACAAGCGTGCTGATTTGCTGAAACCGATTTCGAATTTCATCGACATGAAGACACTCCAGAAGGGCCGCCGGCAAACGCCGCTATGTTACATGGCGGCTACAGTGGCAAACATTCGCCATCAACCGCAAGCCCGGAAACAGATCTGTGCACCCTTCTTGGTTTTGATGGCCTTGGCAAGACGCGAGCACATGTTTACATGCTGTTAACTGTCATTCTTTGCCGTGCATTAGCCCTGCCCTTTTACAATTTGGTTGTCGTGGAAAACTTGCAAACCGGTTCGATCAGCGCGATAGGGACACGCCGTCCGACCCGAAGCCTATCGCCGGCGCCAGACCGGGCAGGCGGTAGAAAGATGGGCCAGGATCAGCCATGAAATTGATCGAGCGCTATATCCTGAGGCGGGCAACGGGCATGTTCCTTGCCACACTCCTGCCGCTGATGGCGATCGTCTGGACGACGCAGGCGCTGACCAGCGTCAACCTTGTGACGGACAGCGGCCAGTCTATCCTCGCCTTCCTGCGGCTCGCGACGCTCATCCTGCCGTCGATCATCCCGCTGATCCTGCCCTTCGCACTCGTTATCGGCGTGGCGCAGACACTGACGGCGATGAATGCCGATTCGGAGCTCACGGTGCTGAATGCCGCCGGCAGCTCGCGCATGACGATCATCCGGCCGGTCCTTTACCTCGCCATCGCACTCAGCATCCTGTCCTTTGCGGTCGACAATTTCGCCGAACCCTATTCACGCATGGCCGTGCGCAAGATGATCGCCACCGCCCATGCCGACCTCCTGTCGTCCGTGGTGCAGGAAAACACCTTCCGCAAGATTGCCGACGGCCTCTATGTCCAGGTCGCCTCGCGCCGCAGTGGCGGCGTTCTGCACGGGATTTTCGTCGCCGATTCGCGCAACCCGGCCTATGAGCTGGTCTATTACGCACGCGAAGGTGCTGTGGACGAGAACGGCTCGGCGCTGGTGATGAAGGATGGCGAGGTGCACCGCAAGCTTCCGGACAGCAATGTCTCGATCATCAAGTTCGATTCCTATGCCTTCGACCTCACGGACCTGACAAAGATGGCGGGCCAAGCCACCATCCGCGCGAAGGACCGGGATCTGTTTTTCCTGCTCGATCCGGATCCGAAGGACCCGGTTTACGAGAAGGACCCGATGTCCTTCTCGGCGGAACTGCACCGCCGGTTCACCGAGTGGACCTTTCCCCTGCTCTTTGCGCTGATTACGCTGGTCGTCAGCAGCGATGCGCGATCGCATCGCGAAGCCCGCATGCATCCGATGATTACCGCCCTCCTGACCTGTCTTTTCGTCCGCTGGGCAACCTTCTACGCCGCCAACAGCGCGGAGGAATCACGCGCCTTCGTTCCAGTCATGTATCTGATCCCGCTCGCGACCGGCGCTCTGGCGATCCGTCAGCTGATGGGCAACAAGCGGCTTGAAATCCCGCTGACCTGGGAGCAGAAACTGAAGGAGATCCTGGCTCGCCTGCGCCTCGCCAAGGTCGCGCCTGCATCCGACGGGAACCAGTCCGCATGATATCCACCACGCTCGGGCGTTATTTCTTCAGGCGATATGCGGTGACGACCTTCTGGTTCCTTACCGGCATTTTCGCACTGATCTTCATCATCGATTTCAGCGAGCTGTCGAACCGGATGTCGCAATTGCCGCGGTACTCGGTCGCAGGCGCCCTTCTGATGACAACGTTCCGCATTCCAATGATTCTGCAGCAGACCGTTCCCTTCGTGGCGTTGTTTGCCGGCATGACGGCACTGATCTCGCTCAACCGCCGCTATGAGCTGGTGGTGACCCGTGCTGCGGGCATTTCCGTCTGGCAATTTCTGCAGCCCTTCGTCATCGGCGCATTCCTGTTCGGCATCCTGACGGTCATCGCCCTCAATCCGATCGCTGCCTGGGGCACGAAGCAGGCGGAAGCGCTGGAAGCGGAATGGGGAAGCTCATCCTCGGCCGGGTCGGCGATCTCCGTCCCCTGGCTGCGGCAGATCTACGGAAATGACGATATGATCATCGGCGCCCGCTCCGTTCAGGACGAGGGCAAGAAGCTGGTCAACGTCACGGTGCTCCATTTCGATCCGCTCGGCACGATCGTTTCGAGACAGGATGCCGCGACGGCAAAACTGGAAGATGGTTACTGGCTTCTTAACGCTGTGACAGAAACGCGCAACGGGCAACTGCCGCGCCGTCTCGCCACGGCACAACTGCCGACCCATTTGAAGCCGGAATTCGTCCAGGAAACGCTAGCAAAGGCTGATTCCATTCAGTTTTTTGACCTTCAGCGCAAGATGGAGGTGGCAAAATCCTTCGGCTTCCCGACAAACGGCATGGAAACCCAATTCCACTCGATGCTTTCGCTTCCACTGCTTCTGGTGGCAATGACGCTGATCGCTGCAAGCGTCTCTTTAAAATTTAGCCGGTTTAACCAATCGAGGCCGGTGATTCTCGGTGGCATCCTGTCAGGCTTCGTGCTTTATGTCGTCACCGTGCTTGTCAAAGCATTCGGGAGCAGCGGCATTGTGCCTCCGTTCGTTGCAGCCTGGCTGCCGGTTGTTGTAGCGATGGCGCTGGGCTCGACTATTCTATTGCATGAGGAAGATGGCTAGTGGCGGCAGGCAACCGCAAACATATCAGGCTGCTCACGGCCCTTCTGCTTTCCGGCGTTGCGTTCCAGGCGCTTACCCCGATCGCACCCGCTTGGGCACAAGAAACCAATATCGATTCGCTTCAGCCGAAGCTCCCCGAAGACGCCAAGATGCTTCTTTCGGCCAACGAGCTCGTCTACAATCAGGACGCGGAGCGCGTGATCGTGCGCGGCGGCGTGCAGATCAATTATGGCGGCTACCAGATGGTCGCCCAGCAGGTCGAATACAGCCAGAAGACCGGGCGCATCATTGCGACCGGCGAAATCGAACTCATCGAACCCGGCGGCAACAAGATCTACGCCGACAAGATGGACGTGACAGACAATTTCGCCGATGGCTTCATCGAAACGATGCGGCTTGAAACGACCGACCTCACGAAACTCGCGGCCGTCTCCGGCGAGCGTCGCAACGGCGAGGAGATGATCCTCAACAATGCCGTCTATACCGCCTGCACGCCCTGCGCGACCAATCCGGACCATCGCTCGCTCTGGCACGTCAAGGCGCAGCGCATCGTCCAGAACGGCAAGACCCATACCGTTCGCATGGAGAATGCCAAGTTCGAGCTGTTCGGCAAGCCGATCCTCTACTTGCCCGTTCTCGAGGTTCCCGACCATACGGTAAAGCGCAAGAGCGGCTTCCTGTTTCCAAAGTTCAAATACACGCAGAAACTCGGCGCCGGTGTCGGCGTTCCCTACTATTGGGCGATTTCGCCCTATATGGACGCGACCGTCACCGCGACCGGTTTGACGCGCCAGGGTTTCCTGCTCGAAGGCGAATTCCGTCAGCGCTTCGAAAACGGCGAACATATCCTCAGCATGGCCGGCATCAGCCAGCTGGATCGCGAAAGTTTCACCGGCGGCACCATCGATGCCAAGGAAACGGCCCGCGGCATGGTCGCCTCGAAGGCCAAATTCGAGATCAATCCGCGCTGGACGTTCGGCTGGAACGTTCTGGTACAGAGCGACAACAACTTCGCCAAGACCTACGAGCTTTCGACCTTTGACGGTACGACCTATACGAACCAAGTCTATCTGACCGGTCTCGGCAAGCGCAATTACTTCGACGCGCGCGCCTTCTACTTCGACATTCAGGATGCCGACCTGGACAGCCTTGCCGAAAACAAGCAGGCCGTCGCACAGGTGCTCGACTATTCTTACACTGCACCTCAACCCGTGCTTGGCGGCGAATTGAACGCCAATTTCAACCTGACCAACGTCAAGCGCAACCGCGAGGATGAGCTTGAAATACCGGGCGTGGTCGATCGGTTCCGCGGCCTTGAAGGCACGGCTCACCGGCTCAGCGCGGAAGTGGAATGGAAGCGCAACTTCATCGTTCCGGGCGGCCTGTCGCTGACGCCGCTCTTGGCGGCGCGCGGCGACGTCCTCGGATTGAACATGACCGACCCGGGCACCGACTATACCGGCAATTTTTACGATAACGACGCCGCCACCCGGCGCATGCTGACGGCGGGGATCGACGCGCGCTATCCCATTCTGCTGACGACCGACTACAGCAGTCATATCATCGAGCCGATTGCCCAGGTCTATGCCCGCCCCGACGAGGAATATGCCGGCGGTCTGCCGAACGAGGACGCACAGAGCTTCGTCTTCGATGCGACCACGCTTTTCGACCGCGACAAGTTCTCCGGCTACGATCGCATCGAGGGCGGCACGCGGGCCAATCTCGGCGTCCGCTACACCGGCGCGCTCGGCAATGGCTATGCGCTGCGCGCCATCGCCGGCCAGTCGTTCCATCTGGGCGGCGTGAACTCTTTCGCGACCGACGACCTGGTCAAGGCGGGTTCGGATTCCGGACTTGAAACAGACCGGTCCGACTATGTCGCGATGGTCGGCATCGATGCACCCTCCGGCATCACCACAAGCCTGAGCGGCCGCTTCGACGAAAGCAATTTCGATCTGCGGCGCGCCGATGCGACGATCGGCTACCAGGGCATCTTCTGGCAGACGGCGCTGACCTACACCAGCATTCAGGCGCAGCCCCTTTACGGTTCGACCAGCGACCAGGACGAGATCCAGACGGCAGCGGCCTACAAGTTCCACGACTACTGGTCGGTGTTCGGCTCGGTCACCTACGACCTGAATAGCAACGTCGTGACCCGCAACGGCATCGGCATCACCTATGACGACCGCGACACGATCTTCTCGCTGGTCTACAAGGAAGAGCGCGACACCGATCAGAGCGTCGCCAATGACTGGTCGATCGGCGCCCGCATCAGCTTTCGTACATTGGGCGACATCAATGTCGGCGACACGGACTTCGACAGCCTGAACTGAGCCGCCCTGCTTTCGCCGTGCGACAGACGGAACCGCGGCCTCCAGCGACTTGCAGGTCTTGTCATTGTTCGGCCGCATGTATTATGCATCTTGCGGAAAAACGCGCAGGACGATTGCGCTCGGCACAAGATCATCACCTCCGGGGCTTCGCATTCGGGGAAGACGAAAAGGATAAGAAATGGGCGGGAAACACTCGATCATGCGCGCGGTTTCGACAATGATCCTCGCCTGTGGCCTGGCATTTGCTGCCGCGCCGGCGGCAGTGCAGGCGGCAAGCAAGGTCGTCGCCGTCGTCAACGGTTCGCCCATTACCTCCGGCGACATCGCCAAGCGTGCCGCGTTCCTGCGCCTGCAGCGACAGGGCGGTGGCCAGGCTGCTGCCCGCCAGCAGTTGATCGACGAAGTTCTCAAGCGCGCCGAAGTCATCCGGGTCGGCGCCTCCGTTGGCACGAGTGATGTCGATGCCG
Organism: Pararhizobium sp. LjRoot235; assembly: GCF_964254145.1. Lineage (NCBI taxonomy): Bacteria > Pseudomonadati > Pseudomonadota > Alphaproteobacteria > Hyphomicrobiales > Rhizobiaceae > Pararhizobium > Pararhizobium sp. LjRoot235. The sequence continues at coordinate 3,107,613 of NZ_CAXUSP020000001.1, forward strand.
CAGTTGGCCGCTTTGCCTCCGGCAACAAGCTGACCATCGAGCAATTGTCGCACGTGCTTGATCAGGCCGGGGTGGGCCTCGACCACTTCAAGAGCTACGTTGCGGTCGCCATGAGCTGGCCGCGTGTCGTCAACGCCCGTTATGGCGGCGGCAGTCGCCTTTCCAATGAGGAACTCGTCCGGCGCATGCAGGAAAACGGCGGCAACAAGCCGGTGACGACGGAATATTTCCTGCAGCAGGTGATCTTCGTGGTCCCTGCCTCCAAGCGCAACGCCATCATCGGCAAGCGCCAGGCGGAAGCCAACGCATCGCGCGCGAAGTATCCCGGCTGCGAACAGGCCAAGGTCTTTGCCGCAACGATGCGGGACGTGTCGATCCGCAGTCTCGGCCGCATGATGGTGCAGGAGATTCCCGAGGACTGGAAGTCGCTAGTCGAAAAGGCCGGCGACGGCAACACGACGGGAACGCGCGTCACCGAAAAGGGCGTCGAGTATCTCGCCATCTGCAAGAAGCGCCAGGTTTCCGACGACCTTGCTGCTGAAGTCGTCTTCCGCGCTGAGGATATTGGCAAGAAGACCGAGGGCGAAGACGCCAACAGCAAGCGTTACATCGAGGAACTGCGCAAGCGGGCGCAGATCATCGAAAAGTAATCGCCCTGTCATGACAGCACCAGCAAGCGACAGGCCGCTCGCCTTGACCATGGGTGATCCGGCCGGCATCGGCCTCGACATCGGCCTTGCCGTGTGGGCAAACAGGCAGGCTTGGCGGACGCCGCCCTTCATCCTGATCGGCGATCCCGCCGCCCTTGCCGGGCGCGCCCGGATTCTTGGCCATGACATCGCGATCAGCGAAACTGATTGCGCCGAAGCCATTGCCGTTTTCGCGACCGCGCTGCCGGTTCTGCCGGTCGCCTGCGCCAACCCTGTCACGCCGGGCCAGCCGGATTCCGCCAATGCCGGCGCCATTACCGACGCCATCGAAACTGCCGTCCGGCTGGCGATGGAGAATACCGCCTCCGCCGTCGTCACCAATCCGATCGCCAAATCGGTGCTCTACGCGGCCGGCTTCAAGTTCCCCGGACACACCGAATTTCTCGCCGATATCGCCGAACGTGCCACCGGTAAAAAACGGCTGCCGATCATGATGCTGGCGGGGCCGAAGCTGAAAGCGGTGCCGGTGACTATCCACATCCCGCTGAAGGATGTGCCGGCCCAACTGACGTCCGACCTGATCTACCGGACATGTACGATCACCGCGCAGGATCTGAAGCAGCGTTTTGGTCTTCCCTCGCCTCGCATCGCTGTCGCGGGGCTTAACCCGCATGCCGGTGAAAACGGCGCATTGGGTCTCGAGGACGATGCGATCATTCGCCCTGTCATCGACCGATTGAAGGCCGAAGGGCTCGATATCACCGGCCCCCTGCCCGCCGATACGATGTTCCACGATCGCGCCCGCGCAACCTATGACGTGGCGATCTGCATGTACCACGATCAGGCGCTGATCCCGGCCAAGGCGCTCGGCTTCGATGACAGCGTCAACGTAACGCTCGGCCTTCCCTTCATCCGCACATCGCCGGATCACGGCACAGCGTTCAGCCTTGCGGCCAAGGGTATCGCTCGTGCCGACAGTCTGCTGGCCGCGCTGCGGATGGCTCGGGAACTGGCTGACACTGCCGCAAAGGCGAACGGTTGATGGCGGCGATCGACGGCCTGCCGCCGCTGCGCGATGTCATCCAACGCCATGGCCTCGATGCCAAAAAGGCATTGGGCCAGAACTTTCTGTTCGACCTCAACCTCACTCAGAAGATCGCTCGCACCGCCGGCCCGCTCGATAGCGTGACGGTCATCGAAGTCGGCCCCGGACCCGGTGGCCTGACCCGCGCCATCCTGTCGCTCGGCGCCAAAAAGGTGATTGCAGTTGAACGGGACAGCCGCTGCCTGCCCGCGCTCGCCGAGATCGCCGATCACTATCCCGGTCGCCTGGAAGTGATCGAGGGCGACGCGCTGAAGATCGATTTCGAAGATCTCGCAAGCGATGGCCCGATCAGGATCATCGCCAACCTGCCTTACAATGTCGGCACGCAACTTTTGGTCAACTGGCTGCTGCCGAAGGCATGGCCGCCCTTCTACCAGTCGATGACACTGATGTTCCAGCGCGAGGTTGGCTTGAGGATCGTGGCGGAGGCGGACGACGACCACTATGGTCGGCTCGGGGTTCTCTGCGGTTGGCGGACGAATGCCCGCATGGCCTTCGACGTGCCGCCACAGGCGTTTTCGCCGCCGCCCAAGGTGACCTCGTCGGTGGTCCATCTGGAACCGCTCGACAACCCCATCCCCTGCTCTGCTGCTAACCTCGAAAAGGTAACGATGGCCGCCTTCGGTCAGCGCCGCAAGATGCTGCGCCAAAGCGTCAAGTCGATCGGCGGCGAAGCCTTGCTCGCCAAGGCCGGCATCGATCCGCAGCGGCGTGCCGAAACGCTTTCCGTCGAAGAATTCTGCCGGCTCGCCAATTGCCTTTAGTGGTGCAGGCCGCTTCTCAAATTTGTCGCAAAAATACCCCAAGATGGCCGGAGGAATCTCGATCGCGCAAGATCGAAGGTACAGGCGTGCGTCCAAAGGAAATTTCGACATGCACTCGGCATCGCAACCCGCTCCGTTCAACCAGAAAATGCGCCTCTATGCGCTCTGGCTTCTCGCCACGGCCTTTCTGGCAGCCTTCCTCGTCAGCATGCCGCTCTGGGGTGAAGGCAGCAGCGTTCACGAACCGATGGAAATCGCCGGCCTGGTTCTTCTCTTCACAGCCATCCTCGGGCGGCTCTGGAGCATTCTCTATATCGGATCTCACAAGAACAGTCGGCTGATCACAGATGGTCCCTATTCCATCAGCCGCAATCCGCTTTACCTGTTCTCGCTCATCGGAGTGACCGGCATCGGCTTCATGTTTGGCTCTTTGCTGATCACCGCGGTCCTCGTCAGCGTGGCATTCCTGATCTTTCATGCTACCGCCCTGCGAGAGGCAGCGCACCTGCACGGAAAATTCGCTGACGCCTACAATGCCTATGCCGCCGACACGCCACTTTTCTGGCCGAATTTCCGTCGGTACAGGAGCGAATCCGAAGTCACCTTCTCGACGGCCGCGCTCACGACAACGTTTCGTGATGCGATCTGCCTAGTTGCCCTGTTCCCAGCCGTCGAGCTCTTGGAAAAACTGCATACCGCCGGCTATCTGACGACTCTCTTCTACATCCCCTGACCCGTCAGAGTTTCGGCGTCTCGGTCAAAAGCCTATTGACGAACTCGAACAGGCCCGGACGCCGGTCGCGGCGCAGGCGCTCGGCCTCGACGATGGCCTGGACGGAGGCAAACGCGCTGTCGAGGTCCTCGTTGACGACGATATAGTCGTATTCGATCCAGTGCTCGATTTCGGACCGTGAATTGGCGAGCCGGGTGGCAATGACCTCTTCCGTATCCTCGGCGCGGCGATGCAAGCGCGACTGCAGCTCGGCCATCGACGGCGGCAGGATGAAGATCGATACGACATCGCCGCCCATCTTCTCCTGCAACTGCTGGGCGCCCTGCCAGTCGATGTCGAAAAGCATGTCGCGGCCTTCGGCCATGGCTTCTTCCACCGCGTCGCGCGGCGTGCCGTAGAAATTGCCGTGGACCTCGGCCCATTCCAGAAGCGCGTCGGTCTGGCGCAGGCCCTCGAACTCGCGGATCGACTTGAAGAAGTAGTGACGGCCTTCGATCTCGCTCGGGCGGCGCTTGCGCGTCGTCACGCTGACGGAAATGCTCAGTTGCGGGTCGGCTTCGAGCAGGTTTCGCGCGATCGTCGACTTGCCGGCGCCGGAGGGTGAGGAGATCACCAGCATGAGGCCGCGGCGCTGAATGGCTTTCGTGGATGGTGGGCTGGCGGGGCTCATGGTCACTCCAGATTTTGGACCTGTTCACGAAACTGGTCGATGACGACCTTCAGTTCGATGCCGGCAGCAGTCACCGTCGCGGCATTCGATTTGGAGCAGATCGTATTCGATTCGCGGTTAAATTCCTGGGAAAGGAAATCGAGTTTCCGTCCGACCGGTCCGCCCTTTTTCAAGAGATCCCGGGCAGCGATGACATGCGTGCGCAACCGGTCGATCTCCTCGCGGATGTCCGCCTTCGCCGCAAGCAGCGCCACCTCGCCGTAGAGTCGATCCTGATCGATCGTCAAGCCGCCATCCAACACCAAGGCCACTTGCTGCGCCAACCGCGCAGCGATCGATTGCTGGCTGCGCGACGGGTCCGTTTCGATCTGGCGGGTCAGCATTCCAATCGCTTCGATCTGGTCGAGCAGGACCTGGCAGAGTGCCGCCCCTTCCGTCTCGCGCATGGCGGCGATGTCTGCAAGCGCCAGCCGCAGGCCTGCCAGGAGCTCGCTGTCGCGAGCGGTGCGCTCCCCCTCCCGTTCTTCCGGCTCACGAAAATCGACGATACCGCGGATCGAGAGCAGCGTGTCGAGGCGCAACGGTGCCGGGTCGATGACGTCACGCAGTTGCTCGCGCAGCGACAGGACAGCGGCCAGCGCAGTGTGGTTGACCACCGTCTCGACGCCCGCCTCGCTGGCGCTGACGGTTAGATTGATCTGCATGTTACCACGCGAAATGCTCGCCGCGACGAGCTTGCGCACCTCGGTTTCCAGATGCTCGGTGCCGGTCGGCAGCCGCAGCCGCAGATCGAGGCCCTTGCCATTGACCGAGCGCAGTTCCCACGCCCAACGATAGCGCCCGGAGGTTCCCTCGCGGCGGGCAAATCCGGTCATGGATTGCAACGGCATGGTCTTCTCCCTGGGTCCGCGGCACATTGGCCGGAATTGGCTCGCGAAACGCGCGCGGAACTATTGAAACAGTGCATGAATGTGTACGGCTCCGACGCCGTTGACCGCAAGGGTCAAGCGCGCCGGAGCCGTATCATCCACAAGCGTCGCACTGATTATTCCTGGACGGCCACTGGTTCTGCCGCCTTGGCAGCCGCAGCGGCCTTCTCGGCCTCCAGCTTGCGCCAGCGCCGGACATTGTTGTTGTGCTCGTCGAGCGTGGCTGCGAACACATGCCCGCCTGTGCCGTCGGCAACGAAATAGAGATCCGATGTCCGCGACGGATTGGCAACCGCCTCGAGCGCCGCGCGGCCGGGGTTGGCGATCGGTGTCGGCGGCAGGCCCTTGATCAGATAGGTGTTGTAGGGCGTCTGCTTGTCGAGGTCCGATTTCAGGATCGGCCGGTCGGTGGGCTTTCCGTCGCCGCCGAAGATGCCGTAGATGATCGTCGGGTCGGATTGCAGGCGCATGCCCTTTTCCAGCCGGTTGATGAAGACGGAGGCGACACGCGAGCGCTCGTCGGCAATGCCCGTTTCCTTCTCCACGATTGACGCGAGCGTGACGAACTCGTCACGGCTGGAAACCGGCAGGTCCGGGCCGCGACGATCCCATATCTGATCGACCAGCGCCTTCTGCGCGGCGGCCATCTGCGCGACGATTTCGCTGCGCTTGGTACCGCGCGAGAATTTATAGGTATCCGGGCGCAACGTGCCTTCGGCGGGCAACTCTGCAGGCAGATTGCCTTCGAGTATGGGATCCGCGCTCAGCTTGCTGAACATCTGCCTGACGGTCAGGCCTTCGGGAAGCGACACGGAGTAGAGGATCGACTTGCCGGACTTCAGCAGTTGCATGATCTCCTGCATGGAGGAGCCAGCCTTGATTTCGTACTCGCCGGCCTTCAGCGTGTCGTCATCCAGATAGGCTTCCGACATGAAGCGGAAGACACGCCCGTCGGAGACAATATTGTTGCGCTCGAGGCTGCCTGCGATCTCCTGGATGCCGGCGCCGTTGCGCACGATGAAATTGGTGTTTGCCGTCAGCGGACCCTTAGCCTCGTAAGCCGTCATGGCATAGTAAACCGTCGCGGCGGCGGCGACCGTCAGGCAGACGATAACGGTCATCAGGAAGTTCAGAAAGATGACGACCTGGCTTTTCGCCTTGCGCGACCGCTTCGGCGGCTGCGGCACTTTTTCGGGACGAAGAGCTTCGCTCGCCGATTTCGGAATGATCGGGCCGTTATTTCCGGCCTCGCTGCGGCCGAAAGGCACTGCGCTGTTTTCGTTTGCGTCGTTCACGAGTGTCCTGATTCTGGAGTTCGCATCCTGCACGTCTCAATCCCTGATGCGAACTCCAGAAGAGAAGCAGGAAAGAGAATCATTTCATCACGACTATAGCGAACCTATCCCATTCGCCTTGTGTCAGCATGACCAGCGTCTGGCTCCCCGGTCATCGGCCGCAAATCGTTCCTATTGCACGTTTGAACTGAGCAATGCGGCAAAAGCTGGATAACGGATGCAATTACAGCATCGGACAGAGGAGAAGCGCTGACATCGAAGGACACGGGCCGCTGTCGGTGCGGCACCGTGAACGATGAAATCAGCCAAAGCGGCGCAGAACGAGGGAGGCATTCGTGCCGCCGAAACCGAAGGAATTCGACAGAGCGACATTGATCTCGCGCTTGCGCGCCACATGCGGCACCAGATCTATCTTCGTTTCAACCGAAGGATGGTCGAGATTGAGCGTCGGCGGCGCGACATTGTCGCGGATCGCCAGCGCGCAGAAGATCGCCTCCACCGCACCGGCGGCACCGAGCAGATGGCCGATCGCCGACTTGGTCGACGACATCGAAACCTTGGAGGCATGTTCGCCAAGGACGCGCTCGGCGGCGCCAAGCTCGATCGTGTCCGCCATTGTCGAGGTACCATGCGCGTTGATGTAGTCGATATCGGCAGCCGTCAGGCCGGCGCGCTTCAACGCCATCTGCATGCAGCGATACGCCCCGTCGCCATCTTCCGCCGGCGCGGTGATGTGGAAGGCATCACCCGAGAGGCCGTAGCCGACAACTTCCGCATAGATCTTGGCGCCTCGCGCCTGGGCATGCTCGAGTTCTTCGAGCACGACGATGCCTGCGCCCTCGCCCATGACAAAACCGTCACGATCCTTGTCATAGGGGCGCGACGCCTTCTGCGGATCGTCATTGTGCTGGGTGGACAGCGCCTTGCAGGCCGCAAAGCCGGCAAGCGCGATGCGCGAAATCGGCGATTCCGTGCCGCCCGCGACCATCACCTCGGCGTCGCCGAGCGCGATCAGCCGGGCTGCGTCGCCAATGGCGTGAGCGCCGGTGGAACAGGCCGTGACGACGGAATGGTTGGGGCCGCGCAGCTTGTGGCGGATCGACACCTGACCGGAGGCGAGGTTGATCAAACGGCCGGGAATGAAGAAGGGGGAAACGCGGCGCGGACCCTTGTCGCGCAACGTGATACCGCCATCGACGATGCCTTCGAGACCGCCGATGCCGGAACCGATCATGACGCCGGTGGCGATCTGGTCTTCGTCGGATTTCGGATGCCAGTCGGCATCCGCCAGTGCCATGTCGGCTGCGGCCATGGCATAGATGATGAAGGAATCGACCTTGCGCTGTTCCTTCAGCTCCATCCAATTATCGGGATTGAAAGTGCCATCGGTGCCATCGCCGAACGGCAGGCGGCAGGCAATCTTCGCAGGCAGGTCTTCGACTTCGAATTCAGTCACCTTGCGGGCGGCGTTTCCTCCGGCAAGAAGCCGCGACCAGGTGATCTCGGTTCCACAACCCAATGGAGATACCATGCCGGTACCGGTGATAACGACACGTCTCATAACCCGTGATCCACCCTGCCTGTTAATTCCAGAACCGGACCGGACCACATGCTAAAAACCGGACCCGTACATCCATTTCCGTGATGTTCATATCGCGCGATCAGGTACGGAAGCCACCAGACTTTCCTTAAATGCGCATATTGCTCCCCAGAAAGAGAGAGCATGCCCCGCCAGGGGACTTGAAGGCGGGCCGCGATGCGCCCCGCCCTGCACGACCTGATATCAGGCCTGTGCCTTTTCAATGAACTTGACAGCGTCGCCGACCGTCAGGATCGAATCGGCTGCATCGTCGGGGATTTCGACGCCGAACTCTTCTTCGAATGCCATGACCAGTTCGACGGTGTCGAGCGAGTCCGCGCCCAGATCGTCGATGAAGCTTGCGCCTTCCGAAACCTTTTCGGCATCGACGCCAAGATGATCAATAACAATTTTCTTTACGCGTTCTGCTACGTCGCTCATGTCGGATTCCTCGACCTTTGTTTTTTCTCAACGATGCCGTTCTGACATCGGTACCCTATTAACGCCAGAGAGATCAAGACGATCACCCCGGCAATCTCTTCAACCGCAAGAGCGGCAGACCACGCACTGCAAAAGACGGCGGGTGCCTCATATCTTCCGATCGACTGCGCACAGTCATGGCCCGCTTAACACGGTTTAAGTCTGTCGCAAAGTCCGAAAATGGCCGGGAATGGCTTGGTCAACACGCAATTCCCGGTATTTCCGCCCCGCCCCTTCGATTAACGCGAAAACGCGGCAGCGCAGGCGTTTTGCCGCCTTCAGATCATTGCCATGCCGCCATTCACATGGATCGTCTGGCCGGTGACATAACCAGCCTCGTTCGACGCCAGATAGGCGACGGCGGAGGCAACTTCGGCGCCGGTGCCCATTCGCTTCATCGGGATGGCGCCCATGATGGCGTCCTTCTGCTTGTCGTTCAGCTTGCCGGTCATGGCGCTCTCGATGAAGCCGGGGGCGACGCAGTTGACCGTCACGTTACGGGTGGCGATCTCCTGGGCGAGCGACTTGGAAAAGCCGATCATGCCCGCCTTGGAAGCGCAGTAGTTGGCCTGCCCCGGATTGCCGGTGACGCCGACGATCGAGGTGATGTTGATGATGCGACCATGGCGACGGCGCATCATCGGATGGGTCAGCTCGCGCGTCAGCCGGAAGACCGACGTCAGGTTGACTTCCAGCACCGCGTCCCAGTCCTCGTCGCTCATCCGCACGAACAGGCCGTCCTTGGTGATGCCGGCATTGTTGACGAGAATATCGACGCCACCGAGCTCGCTCTCGGCCTTTTCACCGAGCGCCTTGACGGCGGCCCGGTCGGCAAGGTTGGCCGGAAACAGGTGGACGCGCTCGCCGAGCTCGTTGCCGAGCGCCTCGAGCTTTTCGACGCGGGTGCCGTGCAACCCGACGATGGCGCCCTGCGCATGCAAGATGCGGGCGATCTCTTCGCCGATGCCGCCGGATGCGCCGGTAACGAGAGCCTTGCGGCCAGACAGATCGAACATGGTCTTGATCCTTATGGTTTCGGCTCAGGCGAGCAGAGTTTGAAGCGCCGCGTCGATATCGGCGGGGGAATTGACGGCGATGCCGGTCACCGTCTTGTCGATGCGGCGGGCAAGACCGGTCAGCACCTTGCCGGAGCCGATCTCGTACAGCGTCGTCACGCCGTTCGCAGCGAACCACTCGACGGTCTCGCGCCAGCGGACCTGGCCGGTAACCTGCTCGACCAGAAGGCTGGCGATCTCGCCTGCATCCGTCACCGGCGCTGCCCGCACATTGGCGATCAGCGGCACCACCGGATTGCTCTTCGCAACCGTCGACAGCGCCTTGCGCATGGCGTCTGCCGCGGGCGTCATCAGCGCCGAATGGAAGGGCGCGGACACAGGCAAAAGGATGGCGCGCTTGGCGCCCTTCTCGGTCGCAAGCATCGCCGCCTTTTCGACCGCGGCCTTTTCGCCTGAGATCACCAGCTGGCCGCCACCATTGTCGTTGGCGATCTGGCATGAGCCGAGCGCGGAGGCGGCCGCGCAAACCGCGTCGACGTCGCCATGCTCAAGCCCGATGATCGCCGCCATCGCGCCCTTGCCGACGGGAACCGCCGCCTGCATGGCGTTGCCGCGGATGCGCAGAAGTCGCGCCGTATCGGCAAGCGAGAAGGTTCCGGCGGCACAGAGTGCGGAATATTCGCCGAGCGAATGGCCGGCGACATAGGCGACCCTGGATATCAGATCGAGCCCCTTGGCTTCCATCACGCGCAGCGCCGCGATCGAGACCGCCATCAACGCCGGTTGGGCGTTTGCCGTCAGCGTCAGCGTCTCTTCCGGGCCGTTCCACATGATGTCGGAGAGCTTTTCGCCGAGCGCCTCGTCGACCTCGGCAAAGACGGCTGCGGCCTCCGGAAAGGCATCGGCCAGGTCCTTGCCCATGCCAAGCGCTTGGCTGCCCTGTCCGGGAAATGTGAATGCGATTGCCATGGGATATGTCCTTCCCTTCAATTTTCCTTTCCATTCACATTCCTTGCGCCCGAGTCAAGGCTTGAGCGGCCTTCGACCCCATCTGTGCATGGGGACGCGCGCTTTTCTCTTGCGCTGCAACAAACAGCCTCTACATTCGCCGCCAAACAAGATCGAGGCACATCCATGCACTACAAGACACTCGGCCGCACCGGCATCACCGTTTCCGAAATCTGCCTCGGCACCATGACCTGGGGCAGCCAGAACCCGGAAAGCGAGGCCCACGAGCAATTGGACTATGCCCTCGGGCAAGGCATCAACTTCATCGACACGGCCGAGCTCTACCCCGTGACGCCGCTTTCGGCCGAAACGCAAGGGCGCACCGAAGCCTATATCGGCACATGGCTGAAGGCGCGCGGAAAACGCGATGACGTCGTCGTCGCCACCAAGGTCGCAGGCCCCGGACGTCCCTATATCCGCGGCGGCAGCCCCATGAGCCCCGCCACCATGCGGATTGCGCTCGACGAAAGCCTGAAACGGCTGCAGACGGACTATGTCGATCTCTATCAGCTGCACTGGCCGAACCGCGGCCACTACCACTTCCGCAATGCCTGGAACTACACTCCGTCGAAACAGGACAGGACCACGGTGCCGGCCGAGCTTCTGGCGCTCCTCGAAACGCTTGGAGAATTCGTGAAAGCGGGCAAGATCCGCGCCGTCGGCCTGTCGAACGACACCGCCTGGGGCGCAATGACGATGCTGTCGCTTGCCGAGGAACACGGCCTGCCGCGCATCGCCTCGATCCAGAACGAATACAATTTCCTCTACCGCGCCTTCGATCTCGACCTTGCCGAAGTCAGCCACCACGAGGACATCGGCCTGCTCGCCTATTCGCCGCTTGCCGCCGGCCTCATGACCGGCAAATATCTCAACGGTGCGTGCCCTGAAGGCTCCCGCCTCAGCATCAACGGCGACCTCGGCGGCCGCTATACCGAATACCAGGAAGGAGCCGTCGCCGCCTATGCCGGGCTCGCCCGCGCCCACGGCCTCGACCTTGCCCAGATGCAGCTCGCCTTCAGCCTCACCCGCCCCTTCATGACCTCGGTCATTATCGGCGCGACGAGCATGGCGCAGCTGAAGACGAATATCGGCGCCAAGGATGTCAGGCTGTCGGCCGAGGTGCTGAAGGGAATCGGGCGGCTGCACCGCCAGTTCCCGGCCCCGATCTGAACACAGAAAGCCCGTCAGCGGCTCTCCGTACCAGAGAGTGTGAGACCGGTATGGCTGCGGCCGGGATCTTCTGAACCCATGCAAAAATGGCCCGCTGCATTCAGCAGGCCATTCAGATGCGGACAAAGTCATATTATCGGCAGGTCATTGGGGACATTAAGCGGCAGTCAAACCTCCGTCATTCCTGTGCTTGTCACAGGAATCCAGCTAGCCCAAGTCGTTGGGCTGAAGGTCTTTTGACCCGACAGACGTCGGGTCGCTGGATCCCCGCCACAAGGGCGAGGATGACGGAGAAAGGGTGGCCAATACCCGCTTTCAGGGTTTGTCAGCAGTCTGAGTGGCCCGCTGCGTGCAGCAGGCCACTGACCGCAATCGTTCACGAACGCTTCCTGATCGTGCCGTAGACGATGTTCCGGTTCTCGCCGTACCAGACGCTTGCGTCAACGCTGTTGCGCTCGACGCTCGAATTGATGACGTTCCACATGTCCGCCTCCGAGCGCAAGAGCAGCGCCCAGTTCATGTAGGACTCCATATAACCGTCGTCGGCCATGTCCTGCGCGAAATTGGCGAAGAGGAAGACGCCGCCGGGCTTCAGCATGTCCATGCAGGTCTGCGTCAGCTTGACCGCAACCTTGTCGGCAAGATAGTCATAGAGACCGGCGGCATAGATGAAATCGAACTTGCCAAGCTGATGTTTTTTGCTGAGCAGTCCACGGACCGAGCCATCGATCGCCTCGATGCAGGTGCCCTGGAAATCCCGCGTGATCGACCCGATGCTGAGTGGATCCTGATCGAGCGCGACCCACCGCTTGATCTGCCCGTCCTTCAGCGCGACCGAGCTGTCGGCTTCGCGCAGATGGCCGGCGGCGACCGTGAGTATCTCGGTTTCGGGGCCTTTTTCCGCGGCGATCTCGTCAACGTAGCGGGTCAGGATGTCCCGCCGCTCCCTGACCGCGACCGGGCCCGGGGCGTTCCTGGTATATTCATAAATCCCGAGTCCAAGCGGCGTGGACTTTGCGACTTCGTGCGCAACGGCGGGGTGGCCATAGATGAAGTCGATCAGGCTCGCATCGCCGGAATAGCCGCGCGGCTTCTCGAAAGACCAGCGCGTGAACGGATCCTGCTGAAAGAACTTCGCCGACGGATGGCTCTGCACGATCGGGATCAGCGCCTGCCAGACGCTCGGCTCGAACTTGTTACGCGTCTCATGCAGCGCGCCGATAAGCCGCTTGACGGTCTGTGCCGGGTCCCGGGCTTCTTCGATCTGCCGCAGGGCAATTGCCAGCACGAGCGCAAGTTCAGCTTTCGCTGTTGCCAGTTGCTCGTCGTGTCGATCGGTTTTGGAGGAAGAGAGTTCAGTGATGATGGCTTGGGGGGTGATCAGGCTTTCGCCGTCGAACGCAATATTGGATTGGGACACTCGAACCTCGTCGGTTAATAGATCATTAATATAATGGTGAAAAATGAAGGAAGTGCCAATCCGAGCGGCCCCGTTTTCGTGGGTTATGGTTAACGCACTCGCGTGTCGGTTGTCTCCGCCGCGGGTGGGTCGACGCTCGTCCCCAAGTTCAGAAAAAGTTAAGGCCCCTGTCCTATTGTGCCGAAAACTGCTGCCCTTTCCTGATAGCTTGCCTATCCGGATGGCCGGCGTGGGGCGACTGAGACAGCGTCGACGTTGGAAAGGGACCTCGAGCTCTAGAGAATGCGACGCAACGCAATGGAAAGTGCATGAAGCACACGTTGGCCGACGTAGTTGAAATCGATCTCCATACCGAGCCGCCGAGGCCGGCGTCGGCGGAGCTTCGTGCGCTCTATCGGGAAGAAGGCCAAAGCACGCGCAGGCAGGCCACCAGACAAGGGCTCTGGATCGCCGTCGCCGCCTATCTGCTGTTTTCGATCACCGACATCTTGCTCGTTCCGGACGTCGCGCTCTACACGATCGCCGCACGCTTCGCCGTCGGCATCGTCGCAATCGCCGCGCTCGAAATACAGGTCCGCTTGAATGCCAACGCGAATGCGATCGATGCCACCTGTGCGGCAGCGGTTATCCTGGCCTATGCGGGCTGGCTATGCACGGCCATGATGACATCAGATGTTCAGAGCATATCCTACTACATGGTGTTCGGCGCCATCTTCATGATGAGCGTCAACCTGTTCTTCAGCTTCCACTTTCGCCTTTCCGTCGTTGCATCGATCATCATTCTCCTGATTTTCCTGTCCGCTCTGCTGTCCTTCCCCCCCATGGACCCCACCTACAAGCTCGCATTCGGCACCTTTTGCGTCTCGTGCTTCGTCTTCACGTCCTATGTGAACTGGAAACTCAACAGGGAACGCTACAAGGTCTTCCTCAACGCGCTGGAGGCGAAGGTTCAGCACAACGAGGCATCGGAGCGGGGCAAGGCTCTGCTGAGGCTGTCGAATACCGATCCGTTGACGGGCCTTGCAAATCGCCGGGCGATCGACCAGAGGTTGCGTTACTACTGGGACGACTGGCAAAAATCCGGCAGGAACTTTGCAGCGATCCTGATCGACGTCGATTTCTTCAAGCGATACAACGATTGCTACGGCCATCAGGAGGGCGATCGCTGCCTCATCCTCGTGGCCAATGCACTCGAGGCTTCGATCAGCGCGTATGGCGGCTCGATCGGACGCTATGGCGGCGAAGAGTTCATCGTTCTCGCCCACCTGGACACCGGCGAGATGGTGGCGGACCTTGCAGAAGCCATTCGCCGCACGGTCGAGGACCTGGCGCTCGCGCACGGCCAGCGGCGGGACGGGACGTCGATCGTCACCGTCAGCGTTGGCGCCTCGTTCACCCGCAACCAAACGGGCACGAAGCTCGAGAAGGTTATCCACGAGGCGGATCGCGCCCTTTACGCAGCCAAGGCAAGCGGCCGCAACGGTGTGCGCCTCTTCGATCCGAACGATCCCCAGAGCAGCGACGAGAGCGAGAATGTCGCCGCCTTGCTGAAGATCGCCATCGACCAGAAACTCGTTTCCCTCGTCTATCAGCCGATAAGACATGTCGCCACGGGCCGGATCGATGCCGTCGAAGCGCTGATGCGCCTGAAAATGCTGGACGGCACCGCAGTCACGCCGAGCCTGTTCATTCCCGTTGCGGAACGAACCGGTGCCATCCTGGAGCTCGGGCGCTGGGCCATACGGACGGTGTGCCGGGAACTCCTGATGGACAATCATGTGCCGGTCGTCAGCGTCAACGTCTCGCCAATTCAGCTCAAGGCGCCCGGCTTTGCAGCGTCCGTCGCGGCGATTCTCGGAGAGACCGGCGTTGCCGGCGGCCGGCTGGCGCTGGAGATCACCGAAGGCCTCGAAATGGAGATGCATTCGGACGTTCTTCGCTGCATCAGCGACCTGAAGACGCTGGGCATCCGGATCTGGCTCGATGATTTCGGGACAGGCTTTGCCGGTCTTTCGTGGCTTCGCCTGATCGATTTCGACACGGTGAAGATCGACCGCTCGTTCCTGCACGACGCCGGCACACCGCGCGGTAAGGCCATGCTCCAGGATATCATCGGCCTGGTGCGAAATCGCGGCCATAAGATCCTCGTCGAAGGGGTGGAAACCGATGAGCAACTCAGGCTCATGAAGGAATGCCGCATCGACCAGGTCCAGGGCTTCCACGTCGGCCGCCCCGCCCCCGCGAATAATTTCACGGCACCCCCACCCGCGGATCCGCGCCGGGCGCGGCTGGCAAGTCCCCTGCGGGGATGAGCTAGGCGCTTTGCGCACAAGCCCCTGGGCGATGCGAGGATCCCTTCCTCAAAGGGAGAGGTAGTCCGCTGCAAATATTCCATCTAAAAACGGGGACGTTGAGTTCCCGCGAGGCGGCCCACCCGCTCCCTCCTATCAGTGGAATATAACATAAAATCAACACATTATCCAAAAACTAGGTGTTAGCTTTTGTTGGCGATGGATCTCCACCACACGCCAAAAATCCCCGCCGCCGAAACCGCCTCTACACTAACCCCGTTCCGCCCTCGGATACGCTGCCAGCCGTGGCAGCGAGGCGGGATCGGCGCCGGTTTCAGGGAAAAGACGGAAGTCCCTGGCATCGGGGTTCGCGAGAAGGTTCCCCTCCGCAGGCTGATGCTGCTGCGGGCGTGCAAGGGCACAGAGGGCCGATGAGGCCGTAGCGGAACGAGTTTGCGGGCAAAAACCGCCGAACGGGGCGCTGAGAGGTGTCACCTATTCTAATTCCTACGAGGCAGCTTTCAGCGCCCCGTCCGACTTGCTCTTTGACAACCGCGGCGGCTTTCCGCACGTGGGCGGAAGGCGTTGCAGGCATCACCCGGACGCAGCCGCCGAATATGCCGCTCTGAAGTACAAACTGGCAGCAAAGGCAAATGGCGATTGGAAGTTCTATACCGGGGGCAAATCCGACTACGTCGCGAGCATCGTCCAGCAGGCTTCCACCTCAAAAGGCCACGCAGCCCCCGCGCTAATTTCACCCCGCCCCTTGCTTCCTGGCCGAAAATGCGTATAAGCGCGCTGTTCGCAACATCCGGTCTTCTGGCTGGTGGCTGAACGGAGGGCCGGTTTCCGTTTTTAGAAACCTGTCAGGACCTAAAGGGGTCCAGCCTCCCGTGTCTCCGCTCTCGACCGTCTCGAAACAACACTTTCTTGCCAGCTCATCTGAGCCAAAAGAACAGTCGTTGAGGCTTAGCCGCCGGGGTCCGGGTGACGATTAACGCAAGAAAGGCTTGGCCATCATGGCTCTTTATGAACATGTATTCCTTGCCCGGCAGGATATTTCCGCTCAGCAGGTCGACGCTCTCGTCGAACAGTACAAGGGTGTACTGGAAGCTAACGGCGGAAAAGTCGGGCGCGTCGAAAACTGGGGCCTCAAGTCCCTGACGTACCGCATCAACAAGAACCGCAAGGCTCACTACGTTCTGATGGACATCGATGCTCCGGCACCGGCCGTTCACGAAGTCGAGCGCCAGATGCGCATCAACGAAGACATCCTTCGTTACATGACCATCGCTGTCGAAAAGCATGAAGACGGCCCGTCCGCCATGATGCAGAAGCGCGACCGCGACGACCGTCCGCGCCGCGATGGCGACCGTCCGGAGCGTGGCTTCGGCGACCGTGGCCCGCGTCCGGACCGTGGTGATCGTGAAGACCGTCCGCGCCGTCCGCGCGAAGACCGGGCATAAGGAGAGAAGATCATGGCTGACATTTCATCCGCTCCGGCACGCCGCCCATTCCATCGCCGCCGCAAGACCTGCCCCTTCTCCGGCGCCAACGCTCCGAAGATCGACTACAAGGACGTCCGTCTCTTGCAGCGCTACATTTCCGAGCGCGGCAAGATCGTTCCGTCCCGCATCACGGCAGTCTCCCAGAAGAAGCAGCGCGAACTCGCCCAGGCGATCAAGCGTGCCCGCTTCCTCGGCCTCCTGCCCTACGTCATGTCCTAATGCATGTCCCCCTTGGAACCTGCTCCAAGGAAAGGCATATGCATCTGGATCAGCATGACTCTCCGTCAGTCGCCTGACTCGACGGAAGCTGACTCAAGGTGAGGCGAAACGCCATCCGGCATTGCCTCACTTCTCCCTTTCGCGTTGGGCGCGGATCGGAAACACCGGCGCAACACCAGCGCTAAAACCCATGTTGGGGCTTCGTTCCTTCATCAGGAAACGCCTCTAACTGCTTGATAAGCAGGACAGCGACCGTGAAGACACTGAATGCAACATCGCTGCTGACCGGCGCGCTGGCCGGCGTCACCGCCGCCCTGCTTTTGCTCGGCGCGACGCCGCAGTCATATTTCGCCATCCTGCTCGTCGTCGCGTCCGCGCTGCCCGTTCTCATTGCCGGCCTCGGCTGGGGCAATGCCGCCGCCGCTACCGCCGTTGTTGTTGCTGCTCTCGGCCTTGCCGTGTTTGCCTCCCCCTTGTCTGCCCTGTTTGTCGTGATCATCATGCTCGCGCCCGCCGCCTGGCTCAGCCACCTCGCCAATCTGGCGCGGCCGGCTTCCGAGATCGGCGGCCCGGAAGGCGCGCTTGCCTGGTATCCGCTCTCCGATATCCTCGCCCACCTCGTGGCTCTGGTTACGGTCTCGGCGATCGTCATCGGCGCGGTGCTGGGATATGACGACCGTTTCGCCAGCATCGTGGTCGATCAGGTGCTGATCGCGATGAAGGCGCAGGACCCGCTGTTCAATCCGGATCAGCCGGTGGTCGAGCAGATCAAGTCGCTCTTTCACATTGCGTGGCCGCTCTTGTTCGGCGCCCTCTGGGTGATGATCCTGTTTGCGGCCTATTACATCGCCAGCCGCATCGTCCAGACGTCCGGCAAGGGCCTGCGTCCGCGCGAGGACATGCCGTCAACGCTGCGCATGCACCGCTATGCCATCTTCGCCTTCCTCGGCGGCCTGGTTCTCGCCTTCATGGGCGGCATGCCGGCCATTATCGGCGCGCTCATCTGCGGCACCTTCGGCGCGGGCTTCCTGCTTGCCGGTTTCGCCGTCTTCCATTTCCGCACGCGCGGCAAGTCCTGGCGGCGGCCCGTCCTGTGGATCGGCTACATGTCGGTTCTGGTCTTCCAGGTACCGGCATTCTTCTTTCTCCTGTCGGGCCTGATGGACACGCGGCGCGCCATCGCGCTGTCGCCGGCAGGGAAAACAACTGAGACTGAAACAAAAGACCTCTGAACAGACAAACGAAAGGATATCACCATGCAAGTCATTCTTCTCGAACGCGTTGCCAAGCTCGGCCAGATGGGCGAAACCGTCAAGGTTCGCGACGGCTTTGCCCGTAACTACCTCTTGCCGCTCGGCAAGGCGCTGCGCGCCAACGAAGCCAACAAGAAGCGTTTCGAATCCGAGCGCGCGACGCTCGAAGCCCGCAACCTCGAGCGCAAGTCCGAAGCCCAGACCGTTGCCGAACAGCTGGATGGCAAGTCCTTCGTCGTCGTTCGCTCGGCTGGCGAAACCGGTCAGCTCTACGGTTCGGTCGCTGCCCGCGACATCGTTGACGTTCTGGCTGCCGAAGGCTTCAACATCGGCCGCAACCAGGTCGACCTCAACAACCCGATCAAGACCATCGGCCTGCACGACGTCGTCCTGCAGCTGCATGCCGAAGTCGAAATCAAGGTTCAGATGAACGTTGCCCGCTCGGCTGAAGAAGCAGAACGCCAGCTCAAGGGCGAAAGCCTCACCTCCGCCGACGCCATCTACGGCGTTGACGAAGACGCCCTGAAGCCGGAAGACTTCTTCAACCCGGAAGCAGAATTCGAAGCCGAAGAAGAATAAGCCTGAAGAGCGGCGGCGCTAGAGCCGGCGCTCCTCTTCGACAAGCAGAAAGGCCCGCGATTATGATGTCGCGGGCCTTTTTTCGTTCTCGCGCGCCGTTTGCTTCTCCCGGCGCGTTGCAGTCAAAACCTGTTTTCCCATGCCATCCCGCAGCAAAAACTCCTGCAAGTAAATGCAAGAGGCGGTAGAATCCTGCGTAGACGTCGACGGCAGTGATTCGGCGAAAACCGGTCAATGACCAATGCCCGTATCGACGGAATTTTCGCGTTCAACTGTGAAACCCTGTGAACAACGGTGACGGCTTGCCGCCGGATCAAATGCGTCAGCGGCTGTTGCAACCATACACTAGACCCCTGGCCGCAATGCCCGCACATCGGTACCCGCAACATGAGACCACGCGAGACAGAGACGGAACGCCATGAACGAAGCAGCGCGCAGACTTGTCCCCATTGCCAAGGACCAGGCCGAAGCACAGTATCGCGAAGCGCCGAACAATCTCGAGGCCGAGCAGGCGCTCCTGGGCGCCATTCTCGTCAATAACGACGCGTTCTATCGCGTCTCGGACTTCCTGAAGCCGGTTCACCTTAACGAGCCACTGCATCGCAAGATCTTCGAGGTCGCCGGCGACATCATCCGCATGGGAAAAACCGCCAACCCGGTCACCATCAAGACCTTCCTGAAGGCCGACGAGAAGGTCGGCGACATGACGGTGGCGCAATATCTCGCCCGTCTCGCCTCGGAAGCCGTCTCGATCATCAACGCGGAAGATTACGGCCGGGCGATCTACGATCTGGCACTGCGCCGCTCGCTGATCACCATCGGCGAGGACATGGTCAACATCGCCTATGACGCGCCGCTCGACATGCCGCCGCAGAGCCAGATCGAGGATGCCGAACGCCGCCTGTTCGAACTCGCAGAAACCGGGCGCTACGATGGCGGCTTCCAGTCGTTCAACGACGCGGTGGCATTGGCGATCGACATGGCGGGACAGGCCTTCGAGCGCGATGGTTCACTGTCGGGCATCTCGACCGGCATTCACTCGCTCGACGCCCGCATGGGCGGTCTGCAGCGCTCCGACTTGATCGTGCTTGCCGGACGTCCGGGCATGGGCAAGACCTCGCTTGCCACCAACATCGCCTACAACATCGCCGCGGCTTACGAAAGCGAAGTCCAGGCCGACGGTTCGATGAAGGCGAAGAACGGCGGCGTCGTCGGCTTCTATTCGCTCGAAATGTCGTCGGAGCAGCTGGCAACGCGCATCATTTCCGAGCAGACGGAAGTCTCCTCCTCGAAGATCCGTCGCGGTGACATTTCCGAGCATGATTTCGAGAAGCTCGTCGCCTGCTCGCAGCACATGCAGAAGGTGCCGCTCTATATCGACCAGACCGGTGGCATCTCAATTGCCCAGCTTTCCGCCCGCGCCCGCCGGCTGAAGCGCCAGCGCGGTCTCGATTGCCTTGTGGTGGACTATATCCAGCTGATGACCGGTTCGGGCAAATCCAGCGACAACCGCGTGCAGGAAATCACCCAGATCACCACGGGTCTGAAGGCGCTCGGCAAGGAGCTGAACGTGCCGATCATCGCGCTCTCGCAGCTCTCCCGTCAGGTGGAAAACCGCGAAGACAAGCGCCCGCAGCTTTCAGACCTGCGTGAATCGGGCTCGATCGAGCAGGACGCCGACGTCGTGCTCTTCGTGTTCCGCGAGGAATATTACGTCAAGAACATGGAGCCGCGCGACGAGTTCGACCCGAAATATGAAGAATGGAAGATGCAGTTCGAGAAGGTGAAGGGCACCGCCGACGTGATCATCGCGAAGCAGCGTCACGGACCGACCGGCACCGTCAAGCTCGCCTTCCAGGCGGAATTCACCCGTTTCACGGACCTGGCCGATCCGTCCTTCACCCAATACGAGCATTGACTGGAAAAGACCGCTCTGGGGCAAACGGGGTTCGGCACGTTGCAAATTGCCGGGCTTCCGGATAAGCGAAAACAAAATAGCTGTATAGTCGTGGCTGCAACCGCCGCGGCCCAACATCTCTAATCTGGGGAAATCTGTCCATGGATGCCTTAATCGCGCTGCTGCAGGTGCTTGCGATCGACCTCGTGCTCGCAGGCGACAACGCCATCGTCATCGGGCTCGCCGCAGCCGGCCTTCCAAAGGAACAGCGTACTCAGGCGATCCTGATCGGGATCGGGGCTGCGACTGTGCTGCGTATCGCCTTTGCGCTGCTTACGACGCAATTGCTCGACATTCTCGGCCTGCTGCTCGTCGGTGGTATCCTCCTCCTGTGGGTCTGCTGGAAGATGTGGCGTGAACTCAGAACCACCGCGAAGGAAGAAGCTGTAGGTGTGGAAACACTGACGGGCGAGCTCATCGATCAAAACGGCGTTGTCGGCGATCGCGCGCCGCGCAAAACGCTGAAACAGGCAGCCCTGCAGATCGTCGTTGCCGACGTCTCGATGTCGCTCGACAATGTGCTCGCCGTTGCCGGTGCCGCGCGCGAACACCCTAACATCCTTATCATTGGCCTTGCCGTTTCCGTCGCGCTGATGGGCATTGCCGCGTCGTTCATCGCCAAGCTGCTGCACCGCTATCACTGGGTCTCCTATGTGGGTTTCGCCATCATCCTCTTCGTTGCGCTCAAAATGATCTACGAGGGCATCCTTGAAGTAGAACCGGTTCTTGCGTCCTCGTTCATGTAACTGGCGAGCGGCAATCGGCGGCAACGGCTGCCGGTTGTCGCTGTGAAAATATTCCGGGAAGCGTTTGCACTTGCTTCTTGCGCGAGCGCTGCAATTGCAGTCCAGGCCGGTTGGCTGTATCCCTTTTTCCATGGCCCAATCGCACGATCCTTCCTCCGCCCTTCCCGCATTCGATGCTGCCTCCAACCGTCTGATCATCGATCTCGGCGCGCTCGCCGGCAATTGGCGCAAGATGGACAAACTGTCCGGCAAGGCACGGGCGGCCGCGGTGCTGAAAGCCAATGCCTATGGCATCGGCATCGAACCGGCAGCCGAAACCCTGTACGCGGCCGGGGCCCGGGATTTCTTCGTCGCCAATGCCGAGGAAGGGGCTGTACTGCGCCCGCTGGTGCCGGACGGGCGGATCTACATCCTCGCTGGCATGTGGCCCGGCAACGAGCAGCTTTTCTTCGACAACGGCCTGGTGCCGATCATCAATTCCGAAGAACAGCTTGCCTTCTTCATGTCGGTACTGTCGGAGCGCGGTGATCACCCTTGCGTGCTGCACGTGGATACCGGCATGAACCGTCTGGGACTGAACGTTTCCGAGGCTCTGGCGCTGGCAAACGACCCTGCCTGCCCGGCAAGCTTTTCGCCCATCCTGGTGATGAGCCACCTCGCCTGCGCTGACGATCCCGCCCATCCGCTGAACCGCCGGCAACTCGAATCATTCCGGGCGGTTACTGCTGCCTTCGAGGGTATCGAATCAAGCCTCGCCAATTCGGCCGGCGTGCATCTTGGACCGGACTTCCATTTCGATCTCACCCGTCCCGGCATCGCCGTCTACGGCGGCGAGGCCGTCAACGGCGTACCGAACGCGATGAAGCCGGTGGTGACGGCTGAGGCGCGCATCATCCAGATCCGAAGCGTCAGAACAGGCGAAACCGCAAGCTATGGCGCTTCGGCGCAATTTTCCCGTGACAGCCGCGTGGCAATCGTCGCCATAGGCTATGCGGACGGCTACCACCGGTCGGTATCGGGCGGCGGGGTCACCTTGCGCCAAGCCAGGCCATTGGGCGCATTCGGGTTTCTCAACGGTCACAAGGTGCCGCATCTCGGTCGCGTGACCATGGATTTGAGCCTGTTCGACATCACCGACCTGCCGGAAAATGCGGTCCGGCCAGGGGACTACGTAGAGTTGTTCGGCAAGAATATCGCGATCGACGATGTGGCGCGGGCGGGCGGGACGATAGGCTACGAGATGCTGACGAGCCTTGGGGGCCGATACGAGCGGCGTTATGTCCAGACCGAATAGCTTTTCGGGAAGGTAGCCTTGGAATCGAGAAAATGATGATATAGATTAGAACAAAAGGAGATCATCATGACGGATATCCAATTGAGTGACGAAGATCGGGCGTTTATTGAAGAGCGCGTTCTGCGCGGGCATTACAAGAATATGAACGACGTGGTTCATGCCGGACTTCGGTCACTTCAGCGCGACGAAGCGGCTCTCAAGCAACTCATTCAAGAGGGCGAGGATGACATCGCGGCGGGGAGCTTCTACGAATTTGGCGAAGACGACAATTTGACTGAGTTTATCATTGCACGTTCGAAGGCACGACACGCCTGATGCGGCGAAGGCGCTTTCGCCTGTCAGAGCGGGCTGCTGATGATCTGACCGAGATTTATGACTACATCGCGAACGCAAATCCGGATGCCGCGCAGCGCGTCATCGACGGCATTGACGCGAAGATCCGATCCATCGCCACTCTAGGCCTGACCGGTTCTCCCAGAAACGATACGAAATCGGATTTGCGGGCGACCGTTTTCCGAAATTATCTGATCTACTTCCGCGCCACGCCCTCCCATATCTACATCATCCGCATCCTCCACGGCCGCCAGGACATTTCCTCCGAAGACTTCCCCGAAAGCGAAATTTGATGGCGAAAGCCCGGACACAATTCATCTGCCAGAACTGCGGCACCGTTCATCCCCGCTGGGTCGGAAAGTGCGAAGGCTGCGGCCAGTGGAACACCATTGTCGAGGAAGACCCGATGGGCGGTATCGGCGGCGGGCCCGGCAAGACGCCGAAGAAGGGCCGGCCGGTTGCGCTGACCACCCTGTCTGGCGAGATCGAGGACGCGCCGCGCATTCACAGCGGCATTTCCGAACTTGACCGGGCGACCGGCGGCGGATTCGTGCGCGGCTCGGCCGTGCTCATCGGCGGCGATCCCGGCATCGGCAAATCAACCGTCCTGATGCAGGCGGCGGCGGCGTTGTCGCGACGCAAACACCGGGTCATCTATGTCTCGGGCGAGGAGGCCGTGGCGCAGGTTCGCCTGCGGGCTCAAAGGCTGGGAGCGGCGGATACCGACGTGCTGCTCGCGGCCGAAACCAATGTCGAGGATATTCTGGCGACGCTGAGCGACGGCAAGCGGCCCGATCTGGTCATCATCGATTCGATCCAGACGTTGTGGAGCGATATCGTCGATTCGGCCCCGGGCACGGTGACGCAGGTGCGCACTGGCGTGCAGGCGATGATCCGGTTTGCCAAGCAGACTGGCGCAACGGTCGTGCTCGTCGGCCACGTCACCAAGGAAGGCCAGATTGCAGGGCCCCGCGTCGTCGAGCATATGGTCGATGCCGTGCTTTATTTCGAAGGCGACCGCGGCCATCACTACCGTATCCTGCGCACCGTCAAGAACCGGTTTGGCCCAACCGACGAGATCGGCGTGTTCGAGATGTCGGACAAGGGCTTGCGCGAAGTCGGCAACCCGTCGGAGCTCTTCCTCGGCGAGCGCAATGCGAAATCTCCAGGCGCCGCTGTCTTTGCCGGCATGGAGGGAACGCGGCCGGTGCTGGTCGAGGTCCAGGCGCTGGTGGCGCCGACATCGCTTGGCACGCCGCGCCGCGCCGTCGTCGGCTGGGATGGAGCCCGACTGTCGATGATCCTTGCGGTCCTGGAAGCGCATTGCGGTGTGCGGCTCGGCCAGCACGATGTTTATCTCAATGTCGCCGGTGGATACCGGATTTCCGAGCCTGCGGCCGATCTTGCCGTCGCATCCGCGCTGGTTTCGTCGCTTGCCGGTCTTGCCCTTCCCGCCGATTGCGTCTATTTCGGCGAAGTCAGTCTGTCCGGCGCCATCCGGCCGGTCGCCCATACCCCGCAGCGCCTTAAAGAAGCCGAAAAGCTCGGCTTTTCACAAGCCGTCCTGCCGTCCGCCTCCGCCGACCTGCCGAAGGGCAACGGCATGAGCTGGAGCGAGATGGAAAGCCTGCCGGATCTGGTGGCGCGCATCGCCGGCTCGAAGGGAGCCTTGAAGCAGGCAGACAACGATGATTGAGGAACCCGCCGCTGAAAATTCGGCGAATTCCGGTGAAAACAGTGTTCAACGATGAACCATCGAAAGACGCTTGCGGCGTCATGATATATGGTTCGCGGAAAATCAGCGTGGAGTCGCGCCGCATAGTTTTTAAATCGCCGTTCGATTTAAAAACTATGCAGCAGATACAAAGGGGTGCTGCGTCCTTTGCGCGTCCGACTGGACGCGCGGCGCAGCAGGCGGTTTCGGAGTAGGACAACATGCCCATTACAATTCTCGACGGTATCGTTCTCGGCGTCGCGCTTTTCTCGGCCATCCTGGCGATGGTGCGCGGCTTTTCCCGGGAAGTGCTGTCAGTCGCAAGCTGGGTCGGCGCCGCCGCTGCCGCCTACTTCCTCTACCCCTTTCTCCTGCCCTATGCGAAGAACTACACCAGCAGCGACACCGTCGCGATGATAGGCTCGGCCGGCGTGGTCTTTCTCGTCGCCCTGATCGTCATTTCGTTCATCACCATGCGGATCGCCGATTTCATCATCGATAGCCGTATCGGCGCGCTTGACCGGACGCTCGGCTTCCTCTTTGGCGCTGCTCGCGGTATTCTGCTGGTCGTCGTCGCCATGCTGTTCTTCAACTGGCTGGTCGCGCCACAGCAGCAGCCGGAGTGGGTAACAACCGCGAAATCGAAGCCGCTGCTCGACAATCTCGGCGGCAAGCTGATCGCGCTCCTGCCGGAAAATGCCGATGCGACGATCCTCGACCGCCTGCGCGGCAAGGATACGACCGGCGAAGGCGAGAACGAAGGCACTGGCGGCACGACCACCCAGCCGCCGGCCGAGGAAACGCCCGCGACCAACGGTGCGGCGACCAACGGCTAAGGCCGAATGATTGAAAAATATGGGCCTGCTCCGGCGGGCTCTGCCTATTCTGCAATGATGATATGTAATTCCCTCAGGTCGTCGTGGCTTGAAGGGCCGATGACCCGATACAATATGCGCAACGCGTTCCTGCCCTTAGGATAAAGGCCAACAGCGATGACCCATTTGCGATCCGAAGAGATCAACGACGAATTCGATGGCGACACGCTGCACGAGGAATGCGGCGTCTTCGGTATCCTGGGACATCAGGACGCCGCGACGCTGACGGCGCTCGGCCTGCACGCGCTTCAGCATCGTGGACAGGAAGCGGCCGGCATCGTCACCTTCGACGGCAGACAATTCCGCACCGAAAAGCGCATGGGGCTGGTCGGCGACCACTACACCGATCCGGCGATCCTGGCGAAGCTGCCCGGCTCGATCGCCATCGGCCATACCCGCTACTCGACCACCGGGGAAGTCGCCCTGCGCAACGTTCAGCCGCTGTTTGCAGAACTCGAAGTCGGCGGCATCGCCATTGCTCACAACGGCAACTTCACCAACGGCCTGACGCTCCGCCGCCAGATCATCGCCACCGGCGCCATCTGTCAGTCGACTTCGGACACAGAGGTCGTGCTTCACCTGATTGCCCGCTCGCGCCACTCATCGACGGTGGACCGCTTCATCGACGCCATCCGGCAGATGGAGGGCGGCTACTCGATGCTCGCCATGACGCGCACCAAGCTCATTGCCGCGCGCGACCCCACCGGCATCCGACCGCTGGTCATGGGCGAGCTCGACGGCAAGCCGATCTTCTGCTCGGAAACCTGCGCGCTCGACATCATCGGCGCAAAATACGTCCGCGACGTCGAAAACGGCGAAGTCATCATCTGCGAGACACAGCCTGACGGGTCAATTTCCATCGATGCCCGCAAACCGGCCAATCCGCAGCCGGAGCGCCTCTGCCTGTTCGAATATGTCTATTTCGCACGGCCCGATTCGGTCGTAGGCGGCCGCAGCGTCTACGTGGCGCGCAAGAATATGGGCATCAATCTCGCCAAGGAATCCCCTGTCGAGGGTGATGTTGTGGTTCCGGTGCCGGACGGCGGTACTCCGGCGGCGCTCGGCTATGCGCAGCAGAGCGGCATTCCTTTCGAATACGGCATCATCCGCAACCATTATGTCGGCCGCACCTTCATCGAGCCCACGCAGCAGATCCGCGCCTTCGGCGTGAAGCTGAAGCATTCGGCCAACCGTGCCATGATCGAAGGCAAGCGGGTCGTGCTGGTGGACGATTCGATTGTGCGCGGCACCACCTCGCTGAAGATCGTGCAAATGATCCGCGATGCGGGCGCAACCGAAGTCCATGTCCGCGTTGCAAGCCCTATGATCTTCTATCCCGATTTCTACGGCATCGACACGCCGAACGCCGACAAGCTGCTCGCCAACCAATATGCCGACGTCAAGGCAATGGCGAAGTACATCGGCGCCGACTCGCTGGAGTTCCTGACCATCGATGGGCTCTACCGTGCCGTCGGCGGCGAGAACCGCAACCCGGCCCGCCCGCAGTTCACCGATCACTATTTCACCGGCGACTATCCGACCCGACTTCTCGACAAGAACGGTGAAACCGCCGGCCTCAAGCTGTCGGTGCTTGCCACCGGCGGCTGACGCTCCTCCAATCCAACAGGATTCGAGGACCGTCCCTCGCCCACCGAACGTGCCGAGCCAAGCCTTGCGTTCGGACCTGGACGTGTGGCACAGCAGGCCCGCATCAATGAATTCGGAGTGATCCAGACATGATCGATCTTACGGGCCGCATAGCACTGGTCACCGGCGCCTCGCGCGGCATCGGCTATTTCACAGCGCTTGAACTGGCAAAGGCCGGCGCCCAGGTGATCGCCTGCGCCCGCACCATCGGCGGGCTGGAAGAACTGGACGATGCGATCAAGGCGGCCGGCGGCCTGCCGGCAACACTGGTTCCCTTCGATCTTGCCGACATGGCGGCGATCGACAAGCTCGGCGGTGCGATCCACGAGCGCTGGGGCAAACTCGACATCCTCGTTGCCAATGCCGGCGTGCTCGGCGTCATCTCGCCGATCGGCCATGTCGAGGCCAAGGTTTTCGAGAAGGTGATGACCATCAATGTCACCGCCACCTGGCGCCTGATCCGCTCCGTCGATCCGCTGCTGCAGCAGTCGGATGCCGGCCGCGCGCTCATCCTGTCCTCCAGCGCCGCACACAAGTGCAAACCGTTCTGGGGTCCCTACTCCGCCTCGAAGGCCGCCGTCGAGGCCCTGGCGCGCACCTGGGCCGGCGAGACGCAGCGCCTGCCGCTGCGCGTCCTCAGCGTCGATCCGGGCCCCACCCGCACGGCCATGCGGGCACAGGCCATTCCCGGCGAAGACCCGTCGACCGTACCGCATCCTTCGGAAGTCGCCACCAAACTTCTGCCGTTGGTCGGACCCGACCAGAC
The DNA here is from genome assembly GCF_964254145.1 of Pararhizobium sp. LjRoot235. Classification (NCBI taxonomy): domain Bacteria; kingdom Pseudomonadati; phylum Pseudomonadota; class Alphaproteobacteria; order Hyphomicrobiales; family Rhizobiaceae; genus Pararhizobium; species Pararhizobium sp. LjRoot235. The sequence goes on from NZ_CAXUSP020000001.1 coordinate 3,135,614, forward strand.
GGAGACCGGCAAGCTCTTCATCCTGCGCGAAAACCGGATCGTTGATTACCGGATGCCGGATTGATCTTCGAATACAGAAACTAAAAAAACCGCTGCGGTTTCTCGCGGCGGTTTTTTGTTGGGCGGTAGAGACCCTACTTCTTGTCTTCAGGCAGGCCATCTTCGACCAGCACCGGATGATCCGGATGCAGTGGCCAGTCGCCGTATTTCTTCTGCCACTTGCGCGCGCCGAACGGCAGGCTGATGAGATAGCCGACTGCCGTGATCGCCATAGTCTCCCAGGTAAAGCTCATCAGGGTCGCGACATAGAGCACGACGAAGAGGATGATCGGCAGGACGAGATCGCGGCGCACGCGGTTTCCGGACTTGCCGGACCAGACCGGCAGGCGGCTCACCAGCAGAAAGGCGATCAGCACCGTGTAGCCGGATGAGACGAAAGCAACGACGCGATCCGGCGCAAGGCCAAGAAGGCCGAGATACATCGGCAGCAGCACCAGCATGGCGCCGGCTGGCGCCGGTACGCCGACGAAATATTCCGACTGCCAGGAGGCCTTCACCTCGCGCTCGGCCATGACGTTGAAGCGGGCAAGACGCAGGCCGGCGGCAATGACGTAGATCAATGCCGCGATCCAGCCGAGCGAGCGCGCCTGGTCGAGAACAAAGGCGTAGAGAACGAGCGCGGGCGCAACACCGAAATTGACGATGTCGGCAAGCGAATCCATCTGTGCGCCGAACTTCGAGGTCGCCTTCATCAGCCGCGCCACCCGCCCGTCGATGCCATCGAGAAAGGCTGCGACCAGCACCATGGCGACGGCAAGCTCGAAGCGGTTTTCGAACGCCAGCCGGATGCCGGAGAGGCCAGCGCAGATGGCAAGCACGGTGATCACGTTGGGCACGATCAGCCTGAGCGGTATTTGCCGGAGGCGCGGCCCGCGTGCCTCGTCGTTCGGGCCGTTCGGTTCAAAGGACGGAAAGGGCGTTTCCATGACGTGCTCCTGTTCCTGTTTCTGAGCGCCGGCCATCAACCGCGGCGGCTGATGACCGGACCCTTGGCAGAGCCGAATTCCGCGAGCACGGTTTCGCCGGCAATCGCGGTCTGGCCAAGGCTGACGCGCGGTTGCGCGCCTTCGGGCAGGAAGACGTCGAGACGGGAGCCGAAACGAATGAGGCCGAAGCGCTCACCCGGCTGCAGCGCGTCATTTTCCGCCGACCAGCAGACGATACGGCGGGCGACAAGACCCGCGATCTGGACAACGCCGATTTCGCCATGGGCGGTGTCGATGACGAGGCCGTTGCGCTCGTTATCGTGGCTTGCCTTGTCGAGATCGGCATTGACGAACTTACCGGCACGATAGGCGATGCGGCGGATCGTGCCGCGTACGGGCGAGCGGTTCACGTGGCAATTGAAGACATTCATGAACACCGAGATGCGCAGCATCGGGTTGGTGCCGAGGCCGAGTTCGTCCGGCGGCGTGACCAGCGCGATCGAAGAGACGCGGCCGTCGGCGGGGCTGATGACCAGATCGTCATCGAGCGGCGTCATTCGTTCCGGATCGCGGAAGAAATAGGCGCACCAGGCCGTCAGGATAAAGCCGAGCCACATCAGCGGCTCCCACAGAAACCCGAGGATCAGCGAGATGACGAAGAAACCGGCGATGAAGCGATATCCTTCCTTGTGCACCGGAACCAGCGTGTTGCGCACCGTATTGATCAAGCTCATGAACAGGGATCTCCAGATTTTCGTTCGGCTAGGACGTACAGGGAAAAAGCCGCAGTTGGTAGTCGTTAGTGAGCAGTAAGCGAGAAGTCCTCAGAAAGCTCACCCTTCACTGCTCACTAGTCACTAATCACCCCTCACACCGCCGCCGTGCCACGCACCACAACCCCAAGGTCGTCGCTTTCGCGGACCTTCTTCAGCATTTCCTCGGCCTGCGTCGCTTCGCGCTGGCGCTTCCACATGGAGGCGTAAAGGCCGTCGCGGCCGATAAGTTCCCCATGGGTGCCGCGCTCGGCGATGCCACCGTCCTTCAGGACGATGATCTCGTCGGCATGGACGACCGTCGACAGGCGGTGGGCGATGACCAGCGTCGTGCGGTTCTGCGAGACGATATCGAGTGCTGTCTGGATCTCCTGTTCGGTGCGGGTGTCGAGCGCCGAGGTCGCCTCGTCCAGGATCAGGATCGGCGGGCTTTTCAACACCGTGCGGGCGATCGCCACGCGCTGCTTCTCGCCGCCGGACAGTTTCAGGCCGCGCTCGCCGACCATGGCGCCGTACCCGTCAGGCAGGCTCTCGATGAACTCGCCGATCTGGGCGATATCCGCCGCGGTCTCGATCTCTGCCTGCGTCGCGGAAATTCGACCGTAACGGATGTTATAGGCGATCGTGTCGTTGAACAGCACCGTATCCTGCGGCACCATGCCGATCACGGCGCGCAGGCTCTTCTGCTTCACGTCGCGCACATCCTGTCCATCGATGGTGATGGCGCCCTCCTGGACATCATAGAATCGGTAAAGAAGCCGCGACAGCGTCGATTTGCCGGCGCCCGAAGGACCGACCACGGCCACGGTCTTGCCCGCCGGGACCTCGAAGCTGACACCCTTGAGGATCGGGCGGGCTGGATCATAGGCGAAATGCACGTCCTTGAAGGCAATCGCGCCGCGATTGATCACCAGTTCCTTCGCCTCCGGACAGTCGACGACCTCCGCCTCGACGTCAAGGAGGTCGAACATCTTCTCGATATCAGTCATACCCTGGCGGATTTCGCGATAAACGAAGCCGATGAAGTTGAGGGGAATGGCAAGCTGTATCAGCATGGCATTGATAAAAACGAAATCGCCAAGCGTCTGCTCGCCGCGCTGGACGGCAAGCGCCGACATGACCATCATGACTGCGGTGCCCGCACCGAAAATCATGGCCTGGCCGAAGTTGAGCCAGCCGAGCGAGGTCCAGACCTGCGTCGCGGACCGCTCGTAGCGCGCCATGGACTGGTCGAAACGCTTGGCCTCCATCTCCTCGTTGCCGAAATATTTGACCGTCTCGAAGTTCAGCAGCGAATCGATCGCCTTGGTATTGGCGTCCGTATCGCTGTCGTTCATCGAGCGGCGGATCGAGATGCGCCAGTCGCTCGCCTTGATGGTGAACCAGATGTAGAGCCAGACGGTGATGGCGGTCACAGCCAAGTAGCTGAAGCCATAGCCCCTCCAGAAGACCACGGCCGTCAAAAGGAACTCGATCAGGGTCGGCGCCGTGTTGAGGATGGTGAAGCGGACGATGGTCTCGATGCCCTTGGTGCCGCGCTCGATGATCCGCGACAGGCCACCGGTGCGGCGTTCCAGATGGAAGCGCAGTGACAACTGATGCATGTGGACGAAGGTGCGATAGGCAAGCTGGCGCACCGCGTGCTGGCCGACGCTGGCAAAGAGAGCGTCACGCAGCTGGTTGAGGCCCGCCTGCAGCAGGCGCGCCAGATTATAGGAGAGCACGAGCATCACGGCGCCGGTAAAGACGGCAGGAACGGCGCCGACGATGTCGGTCTTGCCGTTCAGCGCATCGGTCGCCCATTTGAAGAAGTAGGGTACGAGCAGCAGCACGATCTTGGAGGCCAGCAGAATGACCGTCGCCCACACCACGCGCATCTTGAGGTCGCTGCGGTTGCTCGGCCACATATAGGGCCAGAGATTGATGATCGTTTGCAGCGGATTGCCTGCGTCCGCCGATACCGTCTTCTTCTGCGCTGCCACTTTGTGTTCCGCCTTCTTCTTCGGACCGCCCTTTTCACAGCAGCCGTGCTTGCGCGCTTTGGATGTCACGACGATGACCGTCGATGCGAAAGCGCGCCCGCAAATCTCCAATCAAAAACGGCGCCTTCTCAAGGCGCCGCTTTTTGTTTCAGATAGGCTTCATAAAGACCAGCCGCAATGGAGGAGCCGGCGAAAAGCGATCAAGGCAGATGCTTCATGTGCTTGCGGTGCACTTCCTGCGCTTCAGCCTCCGGCATCGCCTTGTCCGGTACGCCGAAGATCTGGCCCGGCAGGATGCGGTCCGGATTGGTGATCTGGTCCTCGTTGGCGAGATAGATCGTCGTATAGCGGACACCGGCACCATAGACACGGCGCGAAATCTGCCAGAGCGTATCGCCACGACGGATGATCACCGAGGCCTTGCTCTGCTGCAGCGGCGCCTGCTGCACCGTCTGCGGCTCGGCAGCAGTCTGCCCGTTTGCCGGTTTCTCGGCCGGTGCGGCACTGTCGCCGCCTGCCGTCACGGCAGCACCTGACTCAGCGGAAGGCGTGGCTGACTCTGCGGCAGGCTTCTCAGCCGTTTCAGCTGCCGGCTTGGCGACATCCTGTGCAGGCGTTGCCGGAATATCGGTCGCAACGGCATTGCCACCGGTGCCGTCGGTGCGCGGCATCAACGCCGAACCGACCGCCGCCTCGATCTTGCCGAGCGATGCGGAAACGCTGGCGGCATCCGCCGGCAGCGCCTTCAGCACGGCTAGCGCATCGGCCGCGGCCTTGGCCGTCTTGGCCGCCATTTCCTTGACGCTGGCATCGAGATTGTCGGCGACTTTGAAATCGGCGAGCGATTTCAGGGCGATTTCGGTTGCCGAGCGCGCCGCCGCCAGCTCTTCCGCCGTCGGGACCTTGCCGTCTGCAAACAGCCCCTTGAGCAGGCCTAGCGCCTTTGTCGCCTCCATCCGCAGACCATCGAAGCTGCCGCCCTCGAGAGGCGTAACGGTGCCTTGCGCATTGGGTTGGGCAACCGCTGCCACCTGATCGCCGGCCGGGCGATCGAAGGGAACAGCGGCGCGCATCACAACCGTGCTGCCGTCGGCGCCCATCACATCGGCGCGGATCGTGTGGTTTCCGACCGGCAGGTCGATCGTACCCTCGACAACGAAACGTCCCTGCTCATCGGCCTTCATCTCGCCGACAAGCTTGTCATCAGCATAAATGCGAACCAGCGCGCCGGCCTTGGCGCTACCGGCAACGAAAATCTTCTTGCCTTCGATCTCTACGGCAGAGACGGCGACAGCCGGCTTCTCGCCGGTTGCCGGCGTCTCGGCCGAAACGGCAGTGTCAGCCGCCGTGGCGGATGCCTCGGGCGCAGGCTCTGCCTTTGCGACTTCACTCGTGGCGGTCGTCGACTGGGCATTGGCCTGTTTTGCCTCGGCCGCCGGTTTGGTAATGATGCGGCTTGCCTCGCCCGGCTTCGAGACCATGGCGAGCAGTTCGCCGGTCTTGTCCTTGGGGATCGAGACGGTAGCGACTTCTTCCGAAGACTTGGTCACGCCATTTTCGCCGACGCTGCGCAGCGTTAGCTGATAATCGCCGGCCGGCAGCGGCTTCTCGAAGATCGCGGCAAAATCACCCGTCGCCCCGACATCAGCCGTGCCGATGACCGCATCGCCGCTGACGATTTCAAGTTTGGTGTTGGGCTGAGCCCGCCCGGCAATGACTGTCGACCCGTCCGGTTCGACGCGCAGGACATCAAAACCGGGGACCGTCCAGGCTGCAGCCGGGTCGGCGGGTTTGGCAGTCGTATCCGTCGCCGCCTCGCCCTCAGCCACTGGGCGTGCGCTCTTCGCATCGCTCAGCTTTGCCGGACTATCCACCGGGGCATCGGCGGTGAGCGTGTCCTTGCCCTTGTTGATATTCGGCAGGACAAAGAAAACCATCAGCAGGGATGCAATTGCCAGGACGATAAGGGCCACCCAGCCGGCCTTGTTCTTCATCATGCACATCTCCAAATGGCCGGGAGCCGGCTGCGCCCGAAATGGACACCAGCGAACGGCTCTCCCGAAGCCTACATGCCTGCCGCTTTCCGGTTTCCTAACCAGACGGAATCAGCCCCTGCACATATCGTCAGCTTACTCCTAAAAACGCTAACGATTTCCGTCGCTTTCTACAAGCATCGCCTCATGTCCGGACCAAGCCAGGCCCCGGTTTTCCGTCATTTTTCTTGACGCCTGCTGCGGTGGGATGTCTCTTTGGATGATGAACGAGAAAAATATCCCGATTCGATCCATCTGCGTCTATTGCGGCTCCCAACCCGGTCGCGATAAATCCTACATCGATGCCGGCCGCATTCTGGGCAAATCCATCGCCGACAACCATCTCCGGCTCGTCTATGGCGGCGGCACGAAGGGCATCATGGGCGCGGTCGCAAGCGGCGTTCTTTCGCACGGTGGCCGCGTTACCGGCATCATACCAGAATTTCTGATGGATATGGAGGCCACCCGCCATTCGTTGGGGCAGCTCAGCGAACTGATCGTGACGCCGGACATGCATGACCGCAAGCACAAGATGTTCGAGCGTGCCGACGCCTTTGTCACCCTGCCGGGCGGCATCGGCACGCTGGAGGAGATCGTCGAGATCATGACCTGGGCGCAGCTCGGCCGTCACCGCAAGCCGATCGTGCTCGTCAACATCAATGGCTTTTGGGATCCGTTGATGACGCTCATCGAGCACATGGCGGAAGCCGGCTTCATCCACACCGCCCATCTCGTCCAGCCACTCGTCATCGACGCGGCCGAGGAAGTCGTTCCGGCGCTGCTGGCCCATTGGGCAAGCGATGTCGACCGCGACGGCGAGCCCGGGATTATCTCCAAGCTTTGACGTCTGGCCGTGGCCCGGAATTATTCCGCCGGGTTTGCCATCACCGCGCGCCGCGCGCGGCTTTCCATGAGCATCGACGTCGAATAGACCGCCAGTGCTGCCCAGATCAGGATGAAGGCGATCAGCTTCGGCGTGCCGAAGGGTTCGTGGAAGACGAACACGGCGATGATGAAGATCATCGTCGGAGCGATGTACTGCATAATGCCGATGGTGGAGAGCCGGAGCAGCTTGGCGCCGTTCGCGTAAATCATCAGCGGCACGGCAGTTACGACACCGCAGGCCATCAGCCAGGCGATATCGGCCCAGCCGGTGTCGGAGAAATGCCCCTGCCCCGAGGCTTCAAGATAGACGATATAGCCGAGCGCGGGAATGCTGAGCAGCAGCACTTCCAGGAAGAAACCCTGATTCGGGCCGACCGGCAGGGTCTTGCGGAAGAAGGCATAGAGCCCCCAGGAGAGCGCGAGGCCGATCGATACCCAGGGCAGCCCGCCCGCATCGAAGGCCAGCACGACGACGGCGACGCCGGCGAGAACGATCGCGACGATCTGCGCTGGATTGAGCTTTTCCTTGAGGAGCACGGCGCCGAGGAAGATCGAGAACAGGGGGTTGATGTAGTAGCCGAGCGCGGTCTCCAGCGCGCGGCCTGCCCCGATCGCCCAGACATAGATGCCCCAGTTGATGGTGATGAGAACGGCGGTCAGCATCGCCATCTTCAGCATACGCGGCGAGCGCAGCGCAATCTTTATGTCATCGGTGCGGCCGAGCAGGACGAGGACGGCGCCGGCAAGCGGCACCGACCAGACGATCCGGTGGGCGACGACCTCAAAGGCGGGGATATGCGCGACAGCCTTCATGAAGAAGGGCAGGAATCCCCAGAGGAGATAGGCCGTCAGCGCGAAGGCGAAGCCGCGCGGCGAATCGCCGTTCTGCACCGCCGGTGTTTGTTTCGCATCAGCCATGGCGCTTCATCCCGTCGACAATTTTAACGTCGGCCCGTCCTACTCCAAAGACCGTTGATCAACCAATTCATTTCCGTGAACCTTGCATGCAATAAACCTGACAGAGACTTCAGCTAAGAAGAGGAAAATAGGTGATATTTTGCGGGGTGCATTCCGCAGCTTCCCGCCATAGGTTTTTCAGCCAGGCAATGACGGTCAGACGAAGGGACTTCACATGTCTTCCAACCTCGCGCTCCACCCGATAACCCGCCGCTCGCTCTTGAGCGGTGCCGCCGCCACCTCCGCTCTGATCCTGCTGCACCCCTTTGCCACGCGTGCAGCCGCCAACCAGGCGCACCTGCGCATCATGGAAACGACCGACATCCACGTCCACGTCTTCCCCTATGACTATTACGGCGACAAACCGAACGACACGATGGGGCTTGCCCGCACTGCCTCGATCATCGACGCCATCCGCGCCGAGGCCGGCAATTCCTTCCTTATCGACAATGGCGATTTCCTGCAGGGCAACCCGATGGGCGACTACATGGCCTATCAGCGCGGCATGAAAGAGGGCGACGTGCATCCGGTCATCAAGGCGATGAACGTGCTCGGCTACGAGGCGGGTACGCTCGGCAATCACGAGTTCAACTATGGCCTCGATTATATGTTCAAGGTGCTTGCCGGTGCCAATTTCCCCTATGTCTGCGCCAATCTGACCAAGGGCCAGTTAGCGTCCGATCCAAAGGACGACAAACTCTTCTTCAAACCCTATACAATCGTCGAGAAGATCGTCGCCGACGGTTCGGGCGCCACCAGCCCGCTGAAGATCGGCATCATCGGCTTCGTGCCGCCGCAGATCATGCTTTGGGATATCAAGAACCTGGAAGGCAAGGCTCAGACCCGCGATATCGTCGAGGCGGCAAACGCCTGGGTGCCAGCGATGAAGGAGGAAGGCGCCGACATCGTCATCGCACTCTCCCACTCCGGCATCGATGGCAGCGGGCAGACGGAGCGGATGGAAAACGCCTCGCTCTATCTCGCCGGCGTCGAAGGCATCGACGCGGTCTTTACCGGCCACCAGCACCTCGTTTTTCCCGGCCCGAAGAGTTTCGACGGCATCGAGGGCGTCGATCCCGCCAAGGGCACGCTGCTCGGCAAACCGGCGGTGATGGGCGGCTTCTGGGGCTCGCATCTCGGGCTGATCGACCTGCTCATCGAAAAGGACGGCAAGAACTGGAAGATCGTCGATTTCTCCACCGAGGCGCGGCCGATCTACCACCGCGAGGACAAGAAGGTGGTCGCCGACGTGGCGGATCGGGCCGACGTGCTGAATGCCGCCAATGCCGAACATGAGGCGACGCTTGCCTATATCCGCACGCCCGTCGGCAAGACCTCGGCGCCGCTCTATTCCTACTTCGCGCTGGTGGCGGACGACCCGTCGGTGCAGATCGTCTCCAATGCGCAGACCTGGTACATCAAGGACATGCTGAAGGACACGGACTACAAGGACCTGCCGGTGCTTTCGGCGGCAGCCCCGTTCAAATCCGGCGGGCGCGGCGGCGCGGACTATTACACCGACGTCCCCACCGGCGACATCGCCATCAAGAACGTCGCCGACCTCTATCTTTATCCGAATACGGTGCAAGCGGTCGTCATCACCGGCGCACAGGTGAAGAACTGGCTGGAAATGTCGGCGGGCATGTTCAACACCGTCTCGCCGGGCGCCAGGGATGCAGCGCTGCTCAACCCAGAATTCCCCTCCTACAACTTCGATATCATCGACGGCGTGACCTATCAGATCGACCTGTCGCAACCAGCAAAGTACGACAAGGACGGCAACGCGGTGAACCCGGGTTCAAACCGAATCCAGAACCTCTCCTTCGAGGGAAAACCGATCGATCCAACACAGAAATTCGTCGTCGCGTCCAACAATTACCGCGCTGGCGGCGGCGGTAAATTCCCCGAAATCGCCGCCGACAAGGTGGTCTTCGCAGCCCCCGATACCAACCGCGACGTCATCGTCCGCTACATCATCGCCGAAGGCACCATCAACCCATCGGCCGATGGCAACTGGAGCTTCAAGCCGGTGGAAGGAGCGACCGCAACCTTCGAGACCGGCCCCAAGGCACGCGGACTGATCGCCGGCGTCAAGGGCGTGAAGATCGAGGATGCGGGGGACGGCGCGGATGGATTTGCGAAGTTCCGGCTGGTGCTGTGAGCCTCGTCAAACCACTTCGATCAATGTTTCGCCGCGCACAAGCGCGGCGACGATCGTGGGTAAAACTACTTCGAACCGGACGAGAAGTTGGTGGCGTCGCGTATTAGGCCATCTGATCCAGACCACAGCCGGGCCAGCTTGCGTAAACACCTTGTGCTGGGCAAAGTCCTCGTCCTTCGTCACGATGACCCAGCCCTCATTCAACGCGCAGTCCCAGATCAGCCGGTCGGTCGCGGCTTGCATTCCCGTTTCAGAGACATGCACCGCTTCGTAGCCGCGCACAGTCAGCCAACGCGCGAGCGCCGGCGGCAACTGGGCATCGACCAGGAAGCGCATTACGCGACGTGAAGGACAGGATGATCGCTTTGGCGCGCGGCATATTCGAGCGCGGCCTGGACGTCGCCCTCTTCGAGCGCGGGGTAATCCTGAAGGATCTCAGCATGACTGGCTCCTGCCGCCAGCAGGTCCAGCACGTCCTTGACGCGGATGCGAAGGTTTCGAAGGGTCGGGCGACCGCCGCACTGCTCAGGATCGACGGTAATCCGATAGATTTCGCTCATTTCGCTTCCTCGATATTGTCTCGTCGCATGTTCCAACGAACATAACATGTCGCAAGCGGACGGTCGCGCCCTCTTGTCATTTATTCCGCCGCCGCAAGCCCCGCCTGGTCGCGGTTCTTCAACAGCTTGAAGACGATCGAATCCATCAGTGCCTGGAAGGACGCGTCGATGATGTTGTCGGACACGCCGACCGTCCACCAGCGGGCGCCGGTGGCGTCGACTGATTCGATCAGGACACGGGTGATGGCCTCCGTGCCGCCATTGAGGATACGCACCTTGTAGTCCACCAGTTCCAGATCCTCGATCTCAGACTGGTATTTGCCGAGATCCTTGCGGAGCGCCAAATCGAGCGCATTGACGGGGCCATGGCCTTCGGCGACAGACATCATCGTCTCGCCGTCGACCGAGACCTTCACCACGGCTTCCGAGACGGTTTTCAGCTTGCCGTTGGCATCGAAGCGGCGCTCGACCATGACGCGGAAACTGTCGACCAGGAAGAATTCCGGCACCGAACCGAGGATCCGCTGGGCGAGGATGGCGAAGCTCGCGTCGGCGCCCTCATAGGCATAACCGGTCGCCTCGCGTTCCTTGACGATGGCGATCAGCTTGTCGAGCTTCGGATCATCCTTTGAGACGACGATGCCGCGCCGTTTCAGGGCATTGATGAAATTGGCCTTGCCGCCCTGATCCGACACCATGACCTTGCGCAGATTGCCGACGCTTTCCGGCGTCACATGCTCGTAGGTGCGCGGGTCCTTCAGCAACGCGGAAGCATGAATACCGGCCTTGGTGGCGAAGGCGGAAGCGCCGACATAGGGCATCTGATGGTCCGGCGAGCGGTTCAGGAGTTCGTCGAAGGCATGGGAGAGCGTCGTCAGTTCCTGCAGCCGATCGGCGTCGATCGCCGTCTCGAAACGGCGGTTATAGGCTTCCTTGAGTGCGAGCGTCGGGATCAGCGTGACGAGATTGGCGTTGCCGCAGCGCTCGCCGATGCCATTCAGCGTGCCCTGGACCTGGCGCACGCCGGCCTCGACGGCGGCCAGCGAATTGGCAACGGCCTGGCCCGTGTCGTTGTGCGCATGGATGCCGAGTTTGATGCCTGGAACCCCATGGGCGACGACGGCGGCGACAATGTCGCGGATTTCCGGCGGCTGGGTGCCGCCATTGGTGTCGCAGAGCACCACCCAGCGGGCGCCGGCATCATAGGCGGTCCTGGCGCAGGCCAACGCATAGGCCGGATTGGCCTTGTAGCCATCGAAGAAATGCTCGCAGTCGATCATCGCCTCGCGGCCGCTCTGGACGACGGCTTCGACGGACGTGCGGATCCCTTCGAGATTTTCCTCGTTGGAACAGCCGAGCGCCACGCGGACATGATAATCCCAGCTCTTGGCGACAAGACAGATCGCGTCGCTTTGCGCCTGCAGCAGCGCCGTCAGCCCGGGATCGTTGGACGCCGACACGCCGGCGCGCTTGGTCATGCCGAACGCAACAAAGCGTGCCTTCCCGGTGCGCTTCTTCTCAAAAAACTCAGTATCCGTTGGGTTGGCACCAGGATAGCCGCCTTCGACATAGTCCATGCCGAATTCGTCCAGCATCTTGGCAATGGAGATCTTGTCCTCGACGGAAAAATCGATGCCGGGCGTTTGCTGCCCGTCGCGCAGGGTGGTGTCGAAGAGGTAGATGCGTTCTTTCACAGTAATGCCTCCGATGATGGGGCGCTCTGAGTTCGCCGCGCCTTACCACCCTCTGTCGGCGACGCCGACATCTCCCCCACAAGGGTGGAGATTAGCCGCACGTTCCGTGCTCGTCTCAACGGAAAACTGGCAAAGGAAATGAATGATCTCCCCCCTTGTGGGGGAGATGTCACGAAGTGACAGAGGGGGGTAAGCTGCGGCAAATTCAAAACCATCGATAATTCCACCTCGTTACACCTTCCCCGCAAACCGGTCCGTCGCCCGGATGAGCTTGTCGAGAATGCCTGGCTCGGAATAGGCATGCCCCGCCCCTTCGATCAGATGAAACTCTGCCTCGCTCCAGGCATTGTGCAGCGCCCAAGCATATTTCGCCGGGCATGGCATGTCGTAACGGCCATGGACGATGACGCCGGGAATGCCGTGCAGCTTGTGAGCGTCACGCAGAAGCTGCCCTTCCTCCAGCCAGCCGGCATTGACGAAGAAATGGTTTTCGATGCGGGCGAAGGCGTAGGCGAACTCGTCGTCCTCGAACTTGTCACTGGTTGCGGGTTCCGGCAGCAGCGTGATGGTCTCGCCTTCCCAGATGCTCCAGGCCTTGGCGGCGGCAAGGCGCGTCGCCCTGTCGTCGCTCGTCAGGCGCCGGTGATAGGCGAGCATCATCTCGTGACGCTCTTCCAGCGGGATCGGCGCGATGAAGCGCTCCCACTTGTCCGGGAACATTTCCGAGACGCCGAACTGATAGTACCAGTCGAGTTCGGCCCTCGTCAGCGTATAGATGCCGCGCACGACGAGTTCCGACACCCGCTCCGGGTGCTTCTCGGCATAGGCGAGCGACAGCGTCGAGCCCCAGGAACCGCCGAAGACGAGCCACTTCTCGACGCCGGCCATTTCGCGCAGCCGCTCGATATCGGCGACCAGATGCCAGGTCGTGTTGGCCTTCAGCTCCGCATGCGGCGTGGACTTGCCGCAGCCGCGCTGGTCGAACAGGATCACGTCGTAAAGCTTGGGATCGAACAGGCGGCGGTGGCTCGGCGAGATGGTGCCGCCTGGGCCGCCATGCAGGAAGACGGCAGGCTTGGCACCGGGGGTCCCGGCCTTCTCCCAATAGATGACGTGACCATCACCGACATCGAGATGGCCGGACGCGTAAGGTTCGATTTCCGGATAAAGCGTGCGCAGTTCTGCTGTCATAGGTTCAAACCATGGGTGGGCCATTCGGCCGTGTCGTGATCGGGATGCTGGAACGAGATGATCTGCTCCTGCTTTGAATAGTAATCCGGATCGTCATGGACTGGCTGGTCGAAGATCGTCGTCACCCAGGGCAGCCGGGCGGCGTAGTTGACCTGGATCTGCGGCGCGAGATCGGAGCGGTCGTCGAAGGCGCCGATGGCGATTTCGAGGCCGCCGGGATGGCGATAGGTTAGCGGCGTGCCGCAGGATGAGCAGAAACCGCGGCTGATGTTCACCGACGACTGGAAATAGTTGGGCTCGTTGCGCGTCCACTCGACGCCGCTTTCCGGTGCCGTCACAAGCGGGCCGAAAAAGCCGCCAAAGGCCTTCTGGCACATGCGGCAATGGCAGATCGACGGGCGGCCGAGCTTGCCCTTCAGGCGGAAGCGCACGGCGCCGCACTGGCAACCTCCGGTTCGAATGGTCTCGGTCATGTCTATTCCTCCGGTGGCCAATGTTCAGTATCGAAATCGGGATGCTGGCGGTTCGATTCAAGGATCGCCAGATGCCGTTCCGCGCCCGCCTCGTTGGCGGCATCGGTCTCCTTACCCGGCAACTCCGGCAGGTGCGAAAACCAGGGTACGCGCGATTCCACGCCGGACTGCTTCAACGGCCGCACATCATAGGGATCGTCGAGCGAACCGAGAACGATATTGATGAAATCCGCCTCCGGCATGTCATAGAACAATGGCGTGCCGCAGGCGGCGCAAAAACCGCGCCGGGCGAATTCGGAGGAGTGAAACCAGCTCGGCTCCCCCCGCGTGATGCGGAACGACGCTCGCTTCGCATTGGCAAGTGGCATGAAATAATTGCCGGCCGCCTTCTGGCACATGCGGCAATGGCACAGGTGCGGATCACTGAGCGTGCCTTCCGCCCGATAGCGCACCGCGCCGCACTGGCAGCCGCCGGTATAGATGCGGGAGATGCTCATCCGCGCTCCTTCGGCGGCCATTCGGCGGTGTCGTGATCCGGATGCTGGTAAGAGACGAGCGTGGCGAGAAAGGACGCCGCATCCTGATCCGCCATCGTCTCCTCGCCCGGGAGGTTCGAAATATGGTCGACATACGGGAGCTTTGCCTCGATGCCCCACTGGATTTTCGGGACGATACCCTCCGGTTTATCGAAGGCCGCAATCGCCAGCGCCACACCATCCGGCGCCTCATAGGTCAGCGGCGTGCCGCAATCGCTGCAGAAGCCGCGGAATACCGCATTCGACGACTGAAAACGCTTCGGCTCGCCGCGCGTCCAGGTGAGCCTGGCTCCGCGCACGGAGACCAGCGGCAGGTAGAAATTCCCGGCCGCCTTCTGGCACATGCGGCAATGGCAGACGGAGGCGTCGCCGAGCGTGCCTTCGACGCGGAAACGGACGGCGCCGCATTGACAGCCGCCGGTGTGGGTAGAGTCAGTCATGGGCTCATTCCTCTTCACCGAGCCAGTTTTCCACCTTGAGACCGCTCACGCGGGAAAATTCACGGGTGTTGTCGGTTACAAACGTGAGTTCCAGCACACGGGCGTGGGCAGCAATCAAAATATCCATCGGACCAATGAGATTGCCATTGCGTGTGAGTTGATCACGAATCTCTGCATAGTGGATGGCTGCGGCGGCCTCGTAGGCAACGATGTCGAGGCGTTCGAGCATGTTTTCCACGAGCGATGATAACCTCTCCGATCGTCTCTTCATCGCGCCGTATCGCAGTTCCGAGGCCACGAGCGCGCTTACACAAAGACTGCTGTTCCCAACCCTTTCTATGTGGCGGACGACTTTGCCGTCTGGAGCACGGATTATGTGCGACACAATGTTCGTATCGAGCATGTATTGCCAGCTGCTCACAGATCAACGTCCTCAAGTGGCAATTGCCCTTCGTCAACGTCGGGAAACTCCTCGTCCCACGGTTCGATAGTCGCCAGCCATTCGAGCAATCCGCTCTTCGTCTTCGGCTCGATGATCAAGCGGTCACCTTCTTTGCGCATGATCGCCTCATTCCCCGGAAGCTCGAACTCCACGGGAATGCGAACGGCCTGATTGCGACCGTTGCGAAAGAGTTTTACCTCCCTGCCTTCATCAATGCGGATCACATTCATGGTACGCTCCTTTTGGCATATGCCTAAACATATGCCTCTCACGGAAGGAATACAAGGTTATCGCTTGACCTCCCAGGTCGTGACCCGCTCGCCGGTCGCCGTATCCTTTCCGTCCCTCAGTTGGATGCCTTTGGCTGCGAGATCGGCGCGGATCTTGTCGGCTTCGGTGAAGTTCTTCGCTTTGAGCATTTCCATCCGCATGGCTACCAGGGCGTCAACGGCGGACGCCACGGCTTCGTCGACTTCGGTTTCCTTCGGCTCAACGCCGAGCAAAGCTGCGCTCGCGGCGAAAGCCGGAAGCAGAGCCGGATCGGCATTGGCAGCCTGCGCGAGAGCGTGCAGCGCCTGCACCGCCGCGACCGTATTGAGATCGTCCGCGAGCGCACTGATCACCGTCGCGTCGGGTGCCGCGCCGCTTTCCTCGACCACCGGCCATTTGGCGAGGAGCCGCTCCGCTTCCTCCAGCCGTTTGATCGAAAAATCGATCGGTTCGCGGTAATGCGTCATCAGCATCGCCAGGCGCAGGACCTCGCCCGGCCACTGGCGGCCGCCGAATTTCTCCGTGTGCAGCAATTCGTAGATCGTGACGAAATTGCCCTCGGACTTCGACATCTTGCGGCCTTCGACCTGCAGGAAGCCGTTGTGCATCCAGACATTGGCCATGGCATCCGTGCCATGGGCGCAACGCGACTGGGCGATCTCGTTTTCGTGGTGGGGGAAGATCAGGTCCAGCCCGCCGCCGTGAATGTCGAAGATCTCGCCGAGATAACGCTCGCTCATCGCCGAGCATTCGATATGCCAGCCGGGACGGCCACGGCCCCAGGGGCTGTCCCAGCCGGGTTCGCTTTCGGACGACAGCTTCCACAGCACGAAATCGCCCGGATTCTTCTTGTGGGCATCGACAGCCACGCGGGCGCCCGCCTGCTGGTCGTCGAGATTGCGGTTGGAGAGACGGCCATAGTCGGCCATCGAGCGGGTATCGAACAGCACCTCGCCTTCCGCCGCATAGGCATGGCCCTTGGCGACCAGTTTTTCGATGATGTCGATCATCTGGCCAATGTTGTCGGTCGCGCGCGGCTGCACGGTCGGATCGAGGCAGCCGAGCGCCTTGGCGTCCTCGAGATACTGCGTCTCGGTCTTTTCGGTGACGAGGCGAATGGCCTCGTTCAGCGGCAGGCCAGGATGGTCACGCAGCGCCCGCGCGTTGATCTTGTCATCGACGTCGGTGATGTTGCGGGCATAGGTGACGCGGTTTTCGCCATAGACATGACGCAATAGCCGGAACAGCACGTCAAAGACGATCGCCGGGCGCGCGTTGCCGATATGGGCGTAGTCGTAAACGGTCGGGCCGCAGACATACACGCGGACATTGGCTGGGTCGATCGGCGCGAAAACCGATTTCTCCCGTGTCAGCGTGTTGTACAGTTTCAATGTCGGCTGTCCGCCCATTCCCAATCTCCCATTCACATCATATCGGATACACGCAATCGCCCGGCTGGACCTTCGCGTTGTCATCTTGATTTTTGGGAGACGAAAACGGCCAGGCCAGCGTTGAGGCTAGCGAATAATAATCCGGCAGATGATGCAGATAACCGTTTTCATGGGCAGCTTTATCGCGCTTCGCTTGCGCCCGGTCAAGAGGTCAACCGCGTTCCAGTATCATATGTTGGGATGCCGGAGAATTCGTCATCGTTTTGTCACGATTGGGCTTATCTGGAGACGCAGACGCTCGGGGAATCAAGGCTTTCAGGCACTTGCACATTGCTGCCTGTTTCCTGGGGCACAATAAGAAACGCCGTTTTGGTGGAAAACACACCGGAACGAAGCGCCTACAGCTAGGGAAAGCACCAAAGGAGAGTTTGAAATGCCTGGTAAAAAGACCGACAAGAACAGTCCGCGAAACGCGGCCAATCTTGTCGAGCAATACCGTCCGCTCGGCCTGAAGGCCGTCCTTGCTGCCGCTTTGCAGGTCAAACCAAAGCCGGTCAAGAAACCCGCTCAGCCGAAGCAGCTCGCCTGATCCCTCAAAATAGTGACAACTGACGGTCTGCCGGAGGCTCCTTAGGCTTCGCGGCAGGCCTTGCGGCAACGCTCACCGGAGTCTGAAGATCGGCGCCTGTGTTTGCCACCTTGTTCACCTTGTCGGAGACGGCGATGGCTTCGAAACAGTCGTCGCTCGCCGGCGCCATGAGGTCCACGATGTCGCGCGGCTCCTGCGTCCTGCAGTCAAGCCAGCGGGCAAAATCCTCGGGCTTGATGACGACCGGCATGCGATCGTGAATGTCCGCGATCCGGGCATTGGCGCGCGTGGTCAGGATTGCGCCGGTATCAACCTCCGAGCCATCCGCGGAGGACCAGGTCTCCATGAGGCCGGCGAAAGCGACGATGCCGCCATTTTTCGGGCGAACCCAGTAAGCCTGCGATAGCTCGCCGCTCTCCTTGGGCGGACGATGCCATTCGTAGAAGCCGGAAGCCGGAATGAGGATGCGCCGGTGGCGCATGGCGGCCTTGAACGAGGCCTTGCCGATGGCGGTTTCGGCGCGGGCATTGATCAGCAGCGGAAAATCGCGCGGATCCTTCACCCAGGAGGGCGTAAAGCCCCAGCGGACGAGCAGAGCCCTGCGCTCCGGCAGGTTGCTGCCCGGCTGCTGGCGATCGCCAGCAATGACGACGAGAATGGGTTGCGTCGGCGCGATGTTGAACCGCACCGGAAAGTCGTCGGTCTCCAGGAGGCCGAGAAATTCCGCCACTTCTTCCGGTGTCGCCGTCAGCGCAAATCGTCCGCACATGGATTAACCCAACCTCCCGATGGAAAGGCAATGATCAAGGATGGCAACATCAGGAATCGCCTTCACAGTTTTCACTGCTTCGATCAACACCCGCCGCTCCTGCTGCGAGAGTTGCCGCAGGTCGCCCCCCTCAAAATAGGTCATAGCTTTCAGGCTCTCGCTAGGTTGGAACGATAGGCCGAACATAGCCCTGGCGCCGCCGAGCGCCCTCGCCACATCGTGTCCGGAAGCAATCATCGCGGCGATATCGCGGTAGTCCTTGGCTTCGATCCGCTGGAGAAGAACCTTGACCTTGGTCGCGAAGAGGTCTTCCGGCGAGGCGACAACCATCATGCCATCATCGGTGAACTGAGGCATGCCTACCCTTCCGGTTCGAACCGGACCAAAGAAGGATATTTTTACCGGACGGTCGGTGGATCCCGCCATTGATGAAAGAACTGTAAGCGCCGTGGGCTCCTGCTGGATAACCGTCGCGGTCCGCAGGAACGGCATTGCGTCAAAAAGCGCGTCGATCTCGAGGTCCCGTTCGGTAAAAAAATCGAAATCGATGGATTGCCGATGTCCTAGCCGCAGCGCGACCGCCGTCCCACCGTAGAGCACGAAACCCAACGCGGCCGTGGGTTTCAGCAACGGCCAGATCACCCGTTGCTGCGCGGGCAATATCTCCATCCGAGGAACAAGAACCGTCACCCCAATCTCCGTGAGGGCATGGTAGGAACCTCATCAACCGCAGCCAGATCGAGACGATAGTGCCAATAAGACCAGGAGCGCGGCGAGAATTGCCCGATCTCGGCCTCATTTAAGATCTTTTTCAGCAATTCGGTACCTGCCAGCATCTCAAGGGTCTGAACATCGTCAAAGTCGCCGATGTTCATCACCTGGGCGATGACGCGCTCCGGTTGCTCGCCGGCTTCGTCCTCGGACTTCCACCAGACATATTTTTTGGCAAAAAAGGATAAGGTATCCCGGTCCAATTTCCGAACTGCCACGCTAAGGTTCTCGCTTTTGCTACGATCCATTATATTTCTTCGACGCGTTGGAATATAGGCCGAACGCCGATGAAAGGCCACATGACCCAGCCCTCTCCTCAACTCGCTTCCTCCGCCATTCTCGAGCGCGACGGGCGATACCTGCTCGTGCGACGGGCCAATCCGCCTTCCGTGGACATGTATGCCTTTCCCGGCGGGCGGGCTGAGGCCGGGGAGACGCCGCCAGACACGGCGGTGCGCGAGTTTCACGAGGAGACCGGCATCCGGCCACGCAATCCGCAGCTGTTCGAAACCTATGACCTGCCACCAGGCGAAGCGGATGGGCCGGGAGCGCGGCATTTTTTCCTGTCCGTCTTCAGGGTGGAGGCAGATTCGGACCTCATTGCCGTCGCGGGCGATGATGCGGCCGGCATCGGCTGGTACACAGCCGCCGAAATCCTCAACCTGCCGATCCCCGACAGCGTTCGCCAATGCGTGGAAAAACTCGAGGCGCTTCACCGGTGATAATCGCCGCGCCGAGAATCAACTTGCTTCAGGCAGCGATTCGGGGCTTCAAAGGACCATGATCCGCTGTCTGGCCATTCGATCGTCTCTTTTGCTGGCTCTTGTTGCTCCGCCATTTGGCGCCCAGGCGCAGGACATGCCGGCAACCGGCACCGCGGCGGTGACCGCGGAAAAACCTGCGCCCTATGACGCCCGGCTGTTGCGGCTTTCGGAAATCCTCGGTTCCATTCATTATCTGCGCACACTTTGCAAGGACGCGGCGGCGGACAGCTGGCGGCAATCAATGCAGGATATGCTCGACAAGGAGGCCGGCGGCGAAGCACAGAGGCGCGCCCGCATGACGGCCGCATTCAACCGCGGATACCGGACTTTTGCCTCCGTTTACACGACCTGCACAGCCGCGGCGGTGGTCGCCGACGAGAGATACCGTGCCGAAGGAGCAACACTTGCTTCAGAAATAACCGCCCGCTTTGGAAATTAACGGGAAATTAACCTCTTTTTTGAGGAGCCCGTGTCGTTTTGGGAAAAGGCTGCTAAGGTCGTTAAGAGAGTGGTAAGAAGTGGCGCCGCCTCAAATCAGGTGCCAGGTAAAGAGCGTGGAACGGCATGGAACGAATGATGGAACCCAGTCTGAATGACATCGACGACATGATCGTTCATGAGAAGATGCAGGCAGCCCTGGAACACCAGAATGAAGCCTGGGCGGATGGCATGGCAGACGGCATCGAGCCTGAGATCATCGCCGATGCGGCCATTGCCCTTGCCATGCGCGAGACGATCCGCCTGCATGGCGAAGACGGGGCCGAAGCCATGCTGAACTCGCTGCGCGAGCGCATGCTGGCCGGCGAATTCTCACCGGAACGTACTCTGCAGTAGTTTCGAGGCAGCCATGTTACGCCAGATGTCAGCAAACCGACCAGGTGCGGTTCGATTGTCTGCGTTATTGTTCGCCGGCCTCCTCGTTTCCTCTTTCCTTCCTCACCATACCGCATTCGCGCTCAGCGAGCTCAAGCAGATTCCGGGCCAGGCAAAAGAGGACGACAAGGACGCTCCCGAAGTGGAGGAGCCGGACGATGTGGGACCGATGCAGATCCCTATGCCCGATCCACTCGTGAACAAGCCTGTTGACGACGTGAAGGACGATTCGGCTGAAGATCCGGCCCCAGCCGCTCCCGTCGAAGTGCTGTCCGATGTGTCGAAAATTCCCGAGGCCGTCGCCCGCATGCGCGAACTGATCGTCGAGGCCGCCGCTTCCGGCGATATCGAACGGTTGCGACCGCTGCTCGGCAAGGGCGCGACGCAGACGCAGGTGGGCGAGAACGGCCCCGATCCCGTCGAGGTCCTCAAGGGACTGTCCGGTGATCCGGACGGAATCGAGATTCTGGCGATCCTGCTCGACGTATTGTCGACGGGCTTCGTCCTCGTCGACAAGGGAACGCCCGAGGAAATGTATGTCTGGCCCTATTTCACCGAAAAATCGCTTTCCTCCCTCACCGCGCCTGAAAAGGTCGATCTCTTCCGACTGGTGACCGCCGGGGACGTGGCCGGGATGGAAGAGGGCGGCAACTACAATTTCTATCGCGTCGGCATCACGCCGGACGGCCAATGGAAATTTTTCGTTGCGGGAGACTGACCAGCGGCGCAAAGCGCTTGCTCAGCCTCGCATGAAATCCTACCTGTTCATCTGATGAACAGGACAAATCTCATGCAACCCATTGCCCTTCCCGATCGCGCCATCGTCACCGTGTCTGGACAGGGTGCCCAGGAATTCCTGCAGGCGCTGATCACCACCGATCTCGGACGGTTAAAAGATGGCGAAGCCAAGCCGGGCGCACTGCTGACGCCGCAGGGCAAGATCCTTTTCGATTTTTTGGTGACACGCGACGGCGAAGCGATCCGGCTTGAAACCGGGACAGACCAGGCCGATGGCCTGTTGAAGCGGCTGACCATGTACAAGCTGCGGCTTCCGATCACACTCTCCGTAGCGTCGCCGGCTGCGGTTACCATCCAGTTTGCCGAGGCATCTGGCGGTTATCGCGATGCCCGTTTCGCCAAGGCGGGCCACACCGTTTATCGCTCCTATGGCAAAGAGACGGGAGCAACCGGCATCGACGAATACGAACGCCTGCGGATTGCGAGCGGCATTGCCGTTTCCGGCAGCGACTATGCGCTGCAGGATGCCTTTCCGCATGACGTTCTGATGGACAAGAACGGTGCGCTGTCGTTCAAGAAGGGATGCTATGTCGGACAGGAGGTCGTGTCCCGCATGCAGCATCGCGGCACGGCGCGCAAGCGCATCGTCACCGTCACGGCAGATCGCGCCCTGTCCGCAACGGGCACGCCTTTGACGGTCAAGGACCGGCCGATCGGCACGCTCGGCAGCGTCATCGGCGCTTCCGGTCTGGCGATCGTCCGCATCGACAAGGCGGGCGAGGCTATTGCTTCGGGTGAGGCAATCCTGGCTGGCGACGTGCCGGTAAAACTCGCCCTGCCCGCCTGGACGGGGCTTGAATTTCCAGCCGAAGCCGACGAGGCGAGCGCCTGATGTCTGCCCGCGCCTGGCAACGCATGCTCTCCGGACGGCGGCTCGACCTGCTCGATCCGTCGCCGCTCGATGTGGAACTCTCCGATATCGCCCACGGGCTCGCCCGTGTCGCCCGCTGGAATGGCCAGACAGAGGGCGACCATGCATTTTCCGTCGCCCAGCACAGTCTCGTCGTCGAGGAGATCTTTCGCCGGCAATACAATGGTACGCCGGACGAATGCCAGATGGCGCTTCTGCACGATGCGCCGGAATATGTGATCGGCGACATGATCTCGCCGTTCAAGGCGGTCGTGGGTGGCGGCTACAAGGTCGTGGAGAAGCGCCTGGAAGGCGCCATTCACACCCGCTTCGGGCTTCCCGCGACGACACCGGCAGAGCTCAAGACCAAGATCAAGAAGGCCGACCAGATCGCCGCCTATTTCGAGGCGACGGTGCTTGCCGGGTTTTCGCTCGTGGAAGCACGGAAATTCTTCGGCCAGCCGCGCGGCATCACCCGCGAGATGATCCTGATCGATCCGCTGCCGGCTATCGAGGCCCAAAAGCTCTTTACCGCGCGGTTCGAAGCCATCGAGGCGCTGCGCGCCAACGCGCGGGCGGCATCCTGATGCCGCAGATCGTCGTCTCACCGCTCTCGCGCATCGCCGAAATGGCCGTTCGCCACGGCTGCCGCGAAATGATGAGCCTGCTTGCCAAGGACCAGAACTTTCATCGCCCGGCGGTGATCGACGCGACGCGTCATCTTCTGCTCAGCGTCAACGACATCAGTTTCGGTGGCAATGACGGGCTTGTGGCACCGCAGGAAGCTCATGTCATGCAGATCATCGGCTTTGCGCGGCAATGGGATCGGGCAGCACCGCTGCTTGTCCACTGCTGGATGGGGATTTCGCGTTCGCCGGCCGCCGCCGTCATCGCCGCCTTGGCGGTGGAACCCGATCAGGACGAGATGGAACTGGCACGGCGCCTGCGCGCTGCCTCCACCTATGTCACACCGAACAGCCGCCTGATCGCGATCGGCGACCATCTTTTGTCGCGCAATGGGCGGCTGGTGGCAGCTGTCAAGGCGATTGGCCGAGGCGCTGACGCGGACGGCAACGTGCCCTTTGTCTTTTCGCCACTGGCGGAGCCCGTCTCCCATGCCGGCTGACGACAGGGCGATCACTGTCGAGATCGGCCTCAACGCGGCGATCGTTGCGGTAACCAGCCGCTCGCCGCGCATCCTTGTCGTCAGCGAAGGACAGGAGGACAGCCGCGACGGCCTGCCCTTCGGCCCCTTCGATCCCGCCCGTCACCGGACCTTCGAGACCAGCCTGCGCGCCAGCGTCGAACAGCAGACTGCGCTTGATCTCGGCTACATCGAACAGCTCTACACCTTCGGCGACCGCGGCCGGCATCACTCGCCCGGCGAAAGCGGCAAGCATATGGTGTCGGTCGGCTATCTGGCGCTGACGCGCACCGATGCGGAAAACAATGCGCGGCTGGCGGATGCCGGTGCCCATTGGCGCGACTGGTACAGCTACCTTCCCTGGGAAGACTGGCGACAGGGACGGCCTGCGATCATCGACCAGATCATTCTTCCCGCCTTGCGGCTCTGGGAAAAAACGGGTCATCAGGACGAACGCATGGGCTTGCCGCAGCGGCGCACGCGCATGCGCCTTGCCTTCGGGCTTGATGATTTTCCGTGGGACGAGGAACGCGTACTGGAGCGCTACGAACTGCTCTACGAGGCGGGGCTGGTCGGCGAGGCAGTGATCGACGGGCGGGCGGTTGCGACGGCGACGCCGCCGATCGGGCTCACCATGCGGCACGACCACCGGCGCATCGTCGCCACCGCCGTCGCGCGGCTGCGCGGCAAGATCAAATACCGGCCGGTAATCTTCGAGCTGATGCCTCCGGATTTTACATTGACGGACCTGCAGGCGACGGTCGAGGCCATTTCCGGCCGCCATCTGCACAAGCAGAACTTCCGCCGCCTGGTCGAAGGGGCCGAGTTGGTGGAGCCGACCGGGATGTTGACGGCGGCCACCGGCGGCCGGCCGGCGGCCCTCTTCCGCTTCCGCCGCCAGATTCTCGGCGAACGCCCCGCCCCGGGATTGAAAGTCGGCGTCCGATAGCGCCGCGGCTTGCACCCATCTTCCACGCCATGTCCCCCACCTATTGCATAATTCCTTAAATCGGAATCGATCTAAGGATAAAATTATCCAGCAGATTTAAAGCGTTACAGCGTCCTTTGCGCGTCATGTCTGACGCTCGGCGCTTTAATGCAGCGAGCCGCAGGAGCGCGATCGCTATTCGATCACGGCGCAGGCCAGGCGTTCGCCGGCATCGCCGGAGGGCTGGCTGCGGTTGTCGTCGGATCGGGCATGGATGATCAGCGCCCGGCCGCGAATGCCGTTTTCGGCATTGTCGAGCACGACCATGCTGTCGAACACCTGCGCACGCAAGACGCCGTCGCTGCCGACATACTGGTTCGGCATGTCACCGGCATGTGGGCCATTGGCAGCGAGGAACCCGTGTTCGGTCTTGCCCGGATTGAAATGCTTGCCGGCCGACTCGTGGCCGTGCGCGGCATCGCATTTGCCGGTTTCATGGACATGGAACGCCACCCATTTGCCCGGCGGCAGGTCGGTCACCTCGACTTCGATGAACACGCCGTTCTTCGCCGCGGTCAGCGTCGCCCTACCCGTCTCCTTGCCATCCTTGCCGATAAAATTGGCGACGGCAGTCTGCGAGGAGGACTGGGCAAGGATGGGGGTAGCGACACAGGCGGCCAGCGCCACCGTCAAGATGAGATACTTCATCTGGATATCCTTCCGGTTGATCGAACGCGTGCGATCAACCCCAACGCATGGACGCCATTGCGGTTCCGGCTGGAAGACGAGAAGTATCCGCTATACGCGATATGGGACAGGAACGGGGTTAAACCGGTTCGGCACGACGCGACGGAAGCGCCTAAAAAAACCTGATGGCCGACGTCACCATGATGACGAGGGCAACGGCGATCATCAACGGCCGTACCGGCAGGCGTTTGACGACCAGTGCCCCGGCTGGCGCCGCAAGAATGCCGCCGAGGATGAGGCCAATTGCCGAGCCGAGATCCGACCAGCCGAGCGTCAGAATGAAGGTAAGCGAGATCGTCAGTGTGACGACGAATTCGGTGAGGCTGGTGGAGCCGATGACCCTCTTGGGCTCGTGGCCGCGTCCGATCAGCGAGGTCGTGACGATCGGCCCCCAGCCGCCACCGCCAGCCGCGTCCAGCGCACCGCCGCCGAAGCCGACGAGCGGTACTGCCCAGTCCTTGACCTCCCGTAGCCAGAGCGGCCGAAACGCCTTGAACAGGATGTAGAGGCCGACGAGCACCAGATAGGCTGAGACAAAGGGTTCGAGCATCTTGCCCTCGACATTGGAGACCCCATAGGCACCCAGGGCCCCGCCGATCATGCCGGCCGGCGTCAGGCGCAGGACGAGCCGCCAATCGATATTGCGATGATAGATGTGAGAGGCGCCGGAAGCCGCGGTGGTGAAGATTTCGGTAATATGGGTCATGGCGCTAGCCGTTGCCGGCAGCACGCCAAAGGCGAGCAGGCTCGTCGTGGAAAGAAGGCCAAAGGCCATCCCCAGCGCACCATCGACGAGTTGCGCAAGAAAACCAATGATAACGAAAACCCAGAAATCCGCCGACACGAACAGTCCTCTAAATTTCGCCACTCCAACCGAGGCAGTTTGCGCCAACTGCCCAGCGTGATAAAAGTTCCCGTCGACAATGCACGCATGTCGACAGGCAGCGAGGTCCGAATCGATGCTGACCATTGTTCTCCTTCTCGCCGGCTCCCTGCTCACAGCGCCAGAGGAACAGCCGAACATTCCCGATTATTTTGACAGCAACGGCGCATCGGACCAGCCGAAGATCACCATATGCAACCTGAACGGCGAGGATGTGAATGGTCCCTTCAAGACCTGCCGCTACGATTGCGGCAAGTCGCTGACGATCGGCGCGCGCCTTGTCTGCCCGTTCGTGCTGCAGCAATAGGGGACGGAGATGAAGGGCGGCTTCGACTGTGCCGACGCGATCAATCGCGATACCGCTGTCACGGCGACGTACCGCAACACCCAGAATGCCCGACGCTTCCTCACGGAGCAGTGCGGCGAAAACTTCGCGTTTGATCGGCCCGTCATGGCCTGGATCAAGAACGGCAGGCGAAGACAATGGGTGATGTTGCGGATGAATGGACGAGACGTGCTGCGGCAAGCGGCTGTGACGCCCTTTAGCCAATGACGACGTCGAGCCCGATGTCCAGCGTCGGCGCCGCCATGGTGATCTTCGAAGTCGAGATGTAATCGACGCCGGTTTCGGCGATGGCGCGGATGGTCTGGAAATTGACGTTGCCGGAAGCCTCCAGCCGGGTACGGCGGGGATCGGCCGCATAGGCATCGGCCGAAAGCTGCCAATGGGCCACATTGACCGCGACGGCTTCGCTCAGCAGGTCCGGTCCCATATTATCGAGCAGAATGACATCGGGGCCGGCGGTCAGGGCTTCGCGCATCTGCTCCAGGCCATCGACCTCCACCTCGATCTTGACCAGATGGCCGCAATAGGCTCGTGCGGCGTTGACGGCGCTGGCGACACCGCCGGAAACGGCGATGTGGTTGTCCTTGATCAGGATCGCATCGTCGAGGCCGTAGCGATGGTTGGAACCGCCGCCAAGCCGGACGGCGTATTTCTCGAGCGCCCGCATGCCCGGAATGGTCTTGCGGGTGCAGCAGACCCTGGCGCGGGTGTGGGCGATCTCGGTGGCGAATGTCGAGGTATAGGTCGCGATACCGCCGAGATGCATGAGGAAATTCAGGGCGACGCGCTCGGCCGACAGAAGCCCGCGCGCGGGGCCGGAGATGCGGGCAAGCACCGTGCCCGGATGAACCCGGTCGCCATCGGCCACCAGCGCGTCGAAGCGAATTGCCGGATCGATCAGCCGGAAGGCCGCGCGGGCCAGTTCCATACCAGCGACGACGCCAGTTTCGCGGGCGTTCATTTCGGCAGTGGCTGTCCTGTCAGGTGCAATCGTCGCATAGGTGGTGATATCGCCGGCGCGACCCAGGTCTTCCAGTAGCGCTGCGCGAACATGCTCCTCGGCCATCAGGGCAGGCAGTTCGGGACGAAGGGCAGTCAGCGTCATGGCAGGTTCCTTTCAAAGTGCTGCGTCGAAGGCTCCAGTTTCTCGCAAAACCGCCCCTCCCATCGTCATCCTCGGGCTTGCCCGGAGGATTCACGCCGGTTGTGTCTGTCAAGGTGACGGAGCAAGATGGCTACGGTGAGAACTCTAAACCACTTCCGTCTCCGCCACGTCCGCGACGATGCGGTCGGCCTCAGCGAGCGTCAGATAGGTGCGGCGCTTCCATTCGGCGCGCCGCTCCGGGCAATCCGAGCGGAAATGGCCGCCGCGGCTCTCGGTGCGCTGGAGGGCGGCAACCGCCATCAGCTTGGCCGTGGTGAGGATGTTGCTGAAACGCAGACGGGTGTTCTGGTGCTCGAGATTGGCGATGGCGCGGATGGCGCGGGTCAGGCTGTCCTTGTTGCGGATGACACCGACATGGTCACTCATGACATGCCGCAGCGCCGTTAGCGGCGGGCTGTCTTCCAGCGTCACCGGATCGTCGTTCTCACCGGCATTGTTGCCCCAGCCGGTGATCTTCGGCTCGGGTAGCATGCCCTTTATGTTTTCGGCGATGCGAGCGGCGAAGACGACGGCCTCCAGCAGCGAGTTGGAGGCAAGGCGGTTGGCGCCGTGGACGCCGGTCGAAGTCACCTCGCCCGCTGCCCACAGCCCGTCGATCGCGGTGCGGCCTTCGGCGTCGGTGAGGACGCCGCCCATATGATAGTGCACGGCCGGGACGACCGGGATCGGCTGGGTCGCCGGGTCGATGCCGGCTGACATGCAGGAGGCGTAGACGGTCGGGAAGGCCTCGGGGAAATGCGCGCCGACAGCCTTCGTGCAGTCGAGGAACGCGCCGCGTTTGGCCAGCACCTCGGCGAAAACGCCGCGCGAAACGATATCGCGTGGCGCAAGTTCACCGTCCGGATGGATGTCGAGCATGAAGCGATGACCGGCGGAATTGATCAGGTGTGCGCCGTCGCCGCGCAGGGCCTCCGTTGCAAGCGGCGCCGGGTCGCGGCCGATATTGATCGCGGTCGGATGGAACTGGACGAATTCCGGATCGGCGATGATCGCGCCGGCACGGGCGGCCATGCCGACGCCCTGCCCGCAGGCTTCGGTCGGGTTGGTCGTGACGGAAAAGAGATGGCCGACACCGCCCGAGCAGAGCACGACGGCGCGGGCGGGGAACGACACGCGCTTCTTCGACTGGCCGGCATCCGGCCGGGCGATGACGCCGGAGATGAAGCGGCCCTGGCGCACCAGTTCCTCGACGACATAACCTTCGAGCACGCGGATCGACGGCGTGTTGCGCACGGCCGCGATAAGAGCCTCCATGATCGCCTTGCCGGCCATGTCGCCCTTGACGCGGACGATGCGGCGCTCGGAGTGCGCGGCCTCGCGCGACAAAACCAGCTTGCCTTCAAGATCGCGGTCGAAAGGCACGCCGTAGCCGAGCAGATCGTGAATGCGCGCCGGGCCTTCGGCGACCATCAGCCGCGTCATCTTCTCATCGACGATGCCGGCACCGGCGTTGAGCGTATCGGCGACATGCTTGTCGATCGTATCGCCGAGACCCATGGCCGCGGCAATGCCCCCTTGCGCCCAGGTGGAAGAGGCGCCGTGGCCGATCGGCGCGGCGGCGAGCACGGTGACAGGACGCGGGCTGAGCTTCAGCGCGCAGAAAAGGCCGGCAAGACCGCCGCCGACAATGACGATATCGTCGATGCCGTTGAAGGATTGCGGGCGGAAATGGTCAGTCAGCATTGCTTCAGGCTCCCACGGTCGCGGACTGATCTCCCCCCTTGAGGGGGAGATGTCACGAAGTGACACAGGGGGGGGCCACGATTGAGGTCGGCACCAGGAACACCCCCCTCTGCCCTGTCGGGCATCTCCCCCTCAAGGGGGGAGATCGCAAACCGGGAGTTCCCGGTTTCAAATCCATTGTCCGCGCTGTTTCGCATTTCGCCCCTCCCGGCGGAACCAAAAATTACTGCTTCAAGTTCACCATCCGCTCGACGGCAAGGCGGGCTCGGTCGGCGATCGCCGGATCGACAAGCACCTCCTCCGTCATGTTGAGCAGGCTGTCGAGAATCTTCGGCAGCGTGATGCGCTTCATGTGCGGACAGAGATTGCATGGCTTGATGAAATCGACGCCCTTGACCTCCGCCTGGATGTTCGACGCCATGGAGCATTCGGTGACGAGCAGCACGCGGGCCGGACGCTTGTCCTTGACATAGTTGATCATGCCCGACGTGGAGCCGGCAAAGTCGCAGACGGCGATGACGTCCGGATGGCATTCAGGGTGCCCAATGATCTCGATCGAGGGATCGGCCTCCTTGTAGGCGAGCAGTTCGGCTGCCGTGAAGCGTTCGTGTACCTCGCAGTGGCCCTTCCAGGTGAGGATCTTCTTCTTCGTCTGCTTGGCGACGTTCATCGCCAGGTATTCATCGGGGATGCAGAGCACAGTGTCGCTCTCGAAGCTTTCGACGACCGCCAGAACGTTGGACGAGGTGCAGCAGATATCGGTCTCGGCCTTCACGTCGGCCGAGGTGTTGACATAGGTCACCACCGGCACGCCGGGATAACGCTCCTTCAACAGCCGGACATCGGCGCCGGTAATCGATTCCGACAGCGAGCAGCCGGCCCTGGCATCCGGGATCAGCACGGTCTTTTCCGGATTGAGCAGCTTGGAGGTCTCGGCCATGAAGTGCACGCCACACTGGATGATGATCTCGGCATCGACCTTGGTGGCGTCGCGGGCAAGCTGCAACGAGTCCCCGACGATATCGGCGACGCAGTGAAAGATATCCGGCGTCTGGTAATTATGGGCGAGGATGACGGCACCGCGCTCCTTCTTCAGCCGGTTGATGGCGTGCACATAGGGCGCATAGACCGGCCACTCGAAGGCGGGAATGAATTGCTTCACGCGCTCGTAGAGTTGGGCCGTTTCGCGGGCGATCTCAGGCGTAAAGGTCAGGTCCGGTTTCTCGATGATGCCAAAACGCTCGGCAGCGGTCTGGAATGCGCCGGAATTCTGTAAGGACGCCTGGGTTTGCGCGATCGTCATCGGACTACTGCTCCTCTCGCCGCCCCTCCGGCGGCAAAACCAATTTTGCTCAACTTGAGCATAACTGGTTCAAAACAAAACCGGCAGTGCCGGTGGACGAGACTTAGAAAGTTTTGTGACAATTTTCAAGAATGCCCTCCCGCTATTTCTGCGGGAGGGCGAAGAATTTGCGGGGGTGTCAGGCGATCGCCGGGCGGGCGACGGGCTTCTCCTCGATCGGCCAATGGACGAAGGCGGCGAAGATGCCGAGCGCCACGCCAAGCCACCAGACCGGATCATAGGAGCCGAAGCGGTCATAGAGATAGCCGCCCATCCAGACGCCGAGGAACGAGCCCACCTGATGCGACAAAAAGACGATGCCGCCGAGCAGGCCGAGATGGCCCGTACCGAACATGATGGCGACGAGACCATTGGTCGGCGGCACGGTCGACAGCCACAAGAGACCCATGACGACAGCAAAAATGATTACCGACGCCGGCGACTGCGGCAAGAGCAGGAAGAGAGCGACAGCGATCGAACGGCCGATATAGATCAGCGACAGGAAATAGGGTTTCGAATAGTGCTGGCCGATGATGCCAGCCGATAGCGAGCCGATGATGTTGAAGAAGCCGATCAGCGCGAGAGCGATCACCGCATAGCGCGCATCGATGCCGATATCGCCGATGTAGGCCGGGAAATGCGCGGTGATGAACGCCACTTGATAGCCGCAGACGAAGAAGCCGGATACGAGCAGCAGGTAGCTCTTGTGGGCGAAAGCCTCCTTCAAGGCCTCGCCGATCGACTGCTTGTAGAGCGCTTCCTTCTGACTGCCGGACGAGGAATTGCCACGCAGCGGGATCGCGAACAGCGGCACAAGCAGCATCAGAAGGCCGAGATAAACGAGACTGTCCGACCAGCCATAGGCGGAGATCAGGCCCTGGCTCAGGGGCGCGAACAGGAACATGCCGGCCGAACCCGCCGCCGTGCCGATGCCGAAGACCATGGAGCGCCGGTGCGGCGTGACGTTGCGGGCGAAGGCCGACAACACCGTGCCGAAGGAGCCGGCACCGACCGCCAGGCCCACCAGCACACCGCCACCGATATGCAAGGTGGCGGGCGAGCCGCCTAGCGACATCAGGACCAGCCCGGCGGCATAGAGAAGCCCGGAGAGGGCCAGCACCCGCCACGTGCCGAACTTGTCGGCAATGGCGCCGAAGAAGGGCTGGCTGAGACCCCAGCAGAGGTTCTGCAGCGCCATGGCAAGGCCGAAGGTGGTTCGGTCCCAGCCGGTATCGGCGAGCATCGGCAACTGGAAAAAGCCCATGGCCGAGCGTGGGCCGAAGGTGAGCAAGGCGACGAGCGACCCGGCGGCAATGATCAGCCAGGGAAGACCGTGGCTGGCGGCGGGTGCGCGCGTCGTGGATTGGGAAATAGCGGACATAAGCGGCTCCCGGTTGTTGAGGCGCCACGCTACCCGCCCTGGAGGCTCCAAAAAAGTGAATTAAAATGACCTTGTGATCAACCAAATTGATAGGTGGCCGGACGATCCTGGCGGCAAGGCGTTTTTCGTTTCTGAAAAACATCCTCCGGTCCTTTGCGTTTCTCGACTGGAGGACGGCTGATAGCTTCGCCGAAAATTACGCGGAGGCGATCATGCTGACAAAAACCAAATCGACGGACATCACCCTCTGGGACGGACGCGCGATCCCGCGGCTCGGCATGGGCTGCTGGGCGATCGGCGGGCCGTTTTATGCCGGCGACGTGCCGCTTGGTTGGGGCGATGTGGACGATGCGGAATCAATCCGGGCGATCCGCCGCGCCATAGATCTGGGTATTTTCTTCTTCGATACGGCATCGAACTACGGTGCCGGCCACTCGGAGGAAGTGCTGGGAGAGGCGCTGGCCGAGCATCCCGACATCGTCGTGGCGACGAAATTCGGCTTTGCGACGGACTATGCAACGAAACAGGCAACCGGCGCCTTCGCCTCGCCGGATTTCATCCGTGCGTCGCTCGAAACCTCCCTCAAGCGGCTGAGGCGCGAGCGGATCGACCTATTGCAATTCCACCTCAACGAATTCGATCCCATCGAAGCCGATGACGTCTTCGATACGCTCGACGCGCTGCGCGCCGAAGGTAAGATCGCGGCCTATGGCTGGAGCACGGATTGGCCGGAACGGGCAGCCCGCTTTGCCAATCGCGAGGGCTTCGTTTCCGTTCAGCACACGATGAATGTGCTCGAACCGGTGCCCGAGATGATCGCGCTCATCGAAAGGGAGAACCTCATCTCCATCAACCGCGGTCCGCTGGCAATGGGCCTCTTGTCCGGCAAATTCAAGCTGGGCGACAGGCTGGCGGCAAACGACGTGCGCAGCGCCGATCTCGACTGGCTGAAATATTTCCGCGATGGCGCCGTCGATGCGGATTTTTCCAGGCGGCTCGATTCGATCCGCGAGCTATTGCGGTCCGACAGGCGGACGCTGACACAGGGCGCGCTTGCCTGGCTTTGGGCACGCTCACCGAACACGCTGCCGATTCCGGGTTTCCGGACGGTTGCGCAAGTGGAGGAGAATGCCGGGGCGCTTGAGAAAGGACCGCTGTCGCCGCCCATCATGGAGACTATCGAACGGGCGCTGAAACGACAGTGATGCCTGAGCCGTTGCCGGATCACGCCCTCACCTTCATCGGCCAGCGCTCTTCACGGACCTTGAGGACCCGCATCTCGTCGCCGAGGCTGAGCGTCCCCTCGCCGCGCGGCACGGCATTCCAGCCGAACAGGACGCCCGGAACGCGGCGGTCGGCCGACATGCGTTTTTCGGCGAGCCCCTGGATCGGGTTGCCGCCGATGCGCTCGCCGGTCGCCTGGTCCTGCGTCGTCATGATGCATCGGGCGCAGGGTTTGACGAGATCGAAGGCGATGCCGCCGATCTCGACGCTTTCCCACAGGTCTTCTTCCCAAGGGTCGTCATTGTCGACGAGGATATTTGTGCGGAAGCGATCCATGCCGACCGGCTCCTGCCCCTTGGCGATCAGCGAGACGTTGAGATCGGCGAGCGAGGCGGTCGTTGTGATCAGCACCTGATAGCCGTCCGCAAAGCTCATCGGGCTCTCAGGCCCCGCCCATTCCGGATTGGCATAGCGGCTGGCGGCGGCATCGATATGGACGAGCTTGACCGGTTGGCCGAACCAGCCGGACAGCGTCGTGTTGACGGCCTCCGTCGCGACTGCGGCGTTGACGTCGCTCGACCAGACGCGCACGTCCATGCGGTTGGCGGGATCGAACGAGGCGGTGACGGCGCTGGCCCCCATCGTCAGGTGAATGCCGCCGCTGACATGCGTCGCCTCGACCTGGGCGAGCGACTGCAATTCGCGCTGGGTGATGAACCGGCCATCCGGATCGACGATCATGAAACGGCGATCGCCGGCAAGGCCGTCCAGTTGGACGGAGACGCGGGTCTGCGCGATGGCACGGCCACTTTTCAGCGGGTGAATGTTGAGCCCGGTCACCTTCATGTCGTATCCCTGCCGCTCAGAGTGTGATTCAAGTCCATCGCAGACTGATTCCGCCGATCGACGTAAATCATTGTCTTTGCTATATTTCCTCGATCAGCATGGCAAGCACCGCGCGCAGCCTCTCCTGCCGCTGGCGGGCAAGCGCGCGGCCCGCGGCCGTCTGGAAGCCGTCCGTCAGCTTGAACAGCTTCGTCTCGAAATGGTCAATGGCATAGGCCTTGTCGTCGAGCGGACGGTCTTCTGCCAGAGGGTCGAGCGGATCGTAGAGCCCGCTTCCCATGCGGCCGGCAATGTAGAAGCAGCGGGCCGCACCGATCATGCCGATGGCATCGAGTCGGTCTGCATCCTGCAGGATTTTCGCTTCCAGACTTTCCGGCGGGAGGTTGGCTGAGAAACTGTGCGTGAGGATGGCATGCGCAACGGCGGTGATCTCTGCGGTGCGCCAGCCGAGTTCGTCGAGCAGTTCGAAGGCCCTTTCGGCGGCGAGGCGCGACGCCTGGGCGCGCACGGGCGAATTCTTCTCGACCGAGACGCAATCATGCAGCAGCACGGCAGCAGCAAGGATGCGCAGGTCGCCGCCTTCGGCCCCATGGATACGCCGGACATTCTTCCACACACGAATCAGATGGGCGGCATCATGCGAGCCATCATCTACGGAAGCGCCGTGCGGCAGAAGCCGTTCGGCGAGAGCTTCATGAGGTGCGAATGCAGCGGCAAGCGAAGACAGGTGACCCATGCGAAAGCCCTCCAAGGGGAGACACGAGAATCGAAGCGATCAGGCTGTTTGGCCCGGTTCCGCGTCGATGTCCACAGGCGTTTTCGGCTCTGGTGGAACCCTGCCGGACAGTATCCGCTGGTAGAACAGGCCGATGCCGATCAACACGCCGCCGAGGCCGATGAACGAGAGCGCCCGCAGGAAGCCTTCCAGATTGGCCATGTCGATCAGGAAGACCTTCAGCACCGCGACGAAGACCAGCACTGCAGAGGCGACACGGATGCTCTTGGCGTTGAAACGCGAACCGAGCGCTAGAAGCAGAACGCCGAGAACGAGCCAGACGACGGAATAGGTATAGGTCTCGCCCTGCAGGAAGCCTTTCCAGTCGGCAATGCTTTCGCCCTGCCAGAAGCGGCGCACGGAAAGCGTGGCCCAGGAAAAGGCGAGGACCGCGCCCGTCACCGCAAGCGCAGTAACATAGGGCATCGGCCGTTTGCCGCGGGCATACCAGGCAAGGCCCCCATAGCCCAGTCCCGGCAACAGATAACCGATCAGCAGCAGGTCGAAGAACGCCACGGAGCCGAGCAGTTCGCCGCTGAAATAGGGATTGAGGCCGAGCAGATGCGCACCAAGGATCGAGAGCATCGACAAGACGCCGGCCGTCATGCTGCCATAGCGGAAGACAGGGCTTGGCGATTTCATGTCGAATGTCATCAGGATGCCGGAGGCGCCGATCGCAAGCAGGGTGTAGATCGACTGTTCTTTGAGTGTCGGCACCGAACTGTCGAGCACGCCGTCGTTCATCGCGTGGCGCACCAGGATGGCGACGGCCAGCAGCGCAAACAGGCTCGCAAGCGCCTGCAGCAGGTTTCGGGCGCGCAGGTCAGGCCAATTCCTGAGTTCAAAGGCTGAAAGGGCGAGAAGCAGCGCCGGAATACCGTAACCGGCGAGCAGCGCGTTGAAAACCGGCGTCGTGCCAAGGCTCTGCGGCCCGACGATGGTCGGTTCCCAGGCGATGCGGGCAAGCACCACAATCGCGGCACCCACCATCATCCAGGGCAACGCCGGCCAAGCGCGCAGACGTGTTGCCGCGACATAGGCACCCCCCAGGGAGGCGATCAGGGTGGTGGTTGCAAGACCTTCCGTCAACGCATGCAGTGCGATGACGAACAGGCCAAGCGATCCGGCGACCACAAACATCTGCGGCAGAGCGATATTTTCCTGCGGCACATCGCGGCGCGGCAGCCATTCGGCAAGACCGAGCAGGACAATGCCCGCGGTAAGCGAAAACAAGCCGTGCGGCAGGTCGAAGCTCAGGTTACCGGTCATCAGCAGCGACATGCCGGTGAGCGCGAATGGCACGATCGCCATGATCGCCGCCCATAGTGTGGCGAGAGGCGGATGATCGATCAGATGCAGACGGTTTGCCAGGGCTCCAAGCGCGATGAAGACAGAGGAGAGCGCCATGCTGGCGAGCATCGCGGTTCGTCCGGATACGGCAATCGTTGCAATGGCCCCAGGAAAAGCTGGATCGATGAAGATCAGGAGGCCGCTCAGCGCCGTGATGCTCCAGAGGCCCGCGATCGCGATAAAGGCGGCCAACAAGGCGGGATACACTGCATAGCCGCGCAGAGCGCCCAGCCCCGCTAGCGCAGAAACGACCACACAGAACACCGCGACCGGATAATCGGACGCGGCAGCGATTGGGCTGATCATGGCGAGCGCGGTCAAAAGCGTGGAGATGCCGGTCGTGACCGTAATAGCGGCCAACGGTGGCGCCATCACATGGTCCCACGACGTGCGCGGCAGCGCCGATCGTTGACCACCCACCGCCCCCGGCAGATCGGCGGCAGCAGCGTCAGCGATGCGTCCCGGCCAGATGAACCCGACCCCGGCGATCATCACCAGCATGACCAGTGTCACCGGCAGCGTCTCGAACGGCGTTGCCGAGGCGATATAGGCGAGCGCCCAGAGGCAAAGGCCGATATTGGCGAGCGAGGGAACGATCGCCCAGCGGCGAATACGGGCCGCAAGTAGCGTCGCGCTCCAGGCGATGGCAAGGAAGCCGAACAGGCTCCAGGGGCTGGGGCTTTCGGACGACACCAGTGCCGGGGTGACGAGCGAGGCGAGAAGGCCGAGCCCGGCAAGTGCCTGGCCATGCAGCAGGGAAAGGCCGACCGTCGCGAGCGACACCAGTGCCAGCAGCGCGAAGGCAGCGGCCGGGCCGATGAAGCCGTAGATGCCGTGCGCGGCATAGCAGACGCCGAACAGGGTCACCGCGCCCGCTGCCGTCAGGATGCCGGGGATCATCGCATTCTGGAACGTGTCGGCGACCAGCGGCACGGCGCGGCGGCGGACCAGTTCCCCGATCCCCATCAGCAGGAGACCGAAGATGGCCGCCATGAGCAGCCGCACCGCGGGGCTGAGCAAACCCGCGTCGATCGAATATTTGACCATGAAGACGCCGCCAAGCGCCAGCGCGATGCCGCCGACCCAAACGGCCCAGCGCGCGCCGAGGCGGCTTTCCAGGCTTTCCTTCGGCCGCGGTGCGACCGCGTCGATCACGGACGCTGGTGCGGATCTCGCCGCCACCGGCTCACCGCGCGAGGCCTTTTCGACGATATCCTGGCTGGGCGGCGGCCCGCCGAAGATCGCGTCGCCCTTGCTGATTTCGGCGAGGCGCTTCCGCTCGACGGTTGCGGTCCGAACCGCTTGCTGGGATTCCGCCGGTTCGGATTGCGCGGCGCGCTCCGTCCCCGCAGCGGCTGAAAGAGCGGGCCGCAGTTCCTCGATCCGTTTCAACTCTTCCTTGAGTGCCGCAATCTCCGTCTCCAGCCGCTCGGCTGTCTTGCGTCCGTTGAGAAGCGCCGCCAACGCGATGCCAAAGGCAACGAAAGCAATGACTTCGATCATGTTTTCTCCTCCGGCCGGGGTGTGGCGCAGCGGCACCGAGCATACAGCTTTTCACCCGCAGTCAAAATCCAACACGGTTGAAGAAAGCAATCTCTTCGCCAGATTGTCGCGAACCTGTCATTGTCCAGCGGCTATGCATGTTTCGATGCGTCTCTGCGCAGTTTCCGGACCAAGAGGAGAATGAACGATGGATCATGTTGCTGCCCCCACAACCGCGCCCGAAATCGAGACGCTGACCGACCGGCGCGAAGCGCTCGAAGATATCGGCCAGAACTGTTCCACCAACCCGACGATGGGCGACATCATCAACCGCCGCTTTTCGCGCCGGTCGTTCATGGCCGGTTCGCTTGCCGTGGCGGCGATCTCTACCACCGTCAGCCCGCTCGCGATCCTGACGGCAGAGGATGCACGCGCCAACGGCCGCCTGTCCGGTTTCGATTTCACCGAGATCGAGGCCGGCGTCGATGAAACCCATCACGTCGCCGAAGGCTATGACGCCGATATCCTCCTGCGCTGGGGCGACAAGCTGTTTGCCGACAGCCCGGATTTCGATCCGCTGAACCAGACGGCCGCGGCGCAGGAAAAGCTGTTCGGCTACAACAATGACTATGTCGGCTTCATTCCGCTCGAGGGCAATCCCGATCACGGCCTGCTCGTCGTCAACCACGAATATACCAATGCCGAAATCATGTTTCCGAAGTTCACGTCCATCGTGAAGGAAACGAAGGATGGCAAGGAAGTCGAGAAGGTCCAACTCGGCGAATACACCAAAGAGCTGGTCGATATCGAAATGGCCGCGCATGGCGGCACGATCGTCGAAATCCGCAAGGTCGATGGCAAATGGCAGCCGGTGCTCGACGGCAAGTACAATCGCCGCATCACCGCCACGACCGAAATGCACCTTTCCGGCCCGGTTGCCGGTCACGAGCGGGCGAAGACGCCGTCCGACCCGACCGGCAAACAGGTCTTCGGCACGATCAACAACTGCGCCGGCGGCGTCACCGCATGGGGCACGTATCTGATGTCGGAAGAGAACTTCAATGGCTATTTCGGCGGCGAGATCGCCGAGGACCATCCGGAATTCAAGCAGCTGAAGCGCCTCGGTGCTCCGGGCGGCAGTTATGAGTGGTCGAAGTTCTACGAACGTTTTGACGTTTCAAAGGAGCCGACCGAAGCCAACCGCTTCGGCTGGATCGTCGAAGTCGACGTCATGGACCCGAATTCGCTGCCGAAGAAGCGCACCGCGATCGGCCGCTTTAAGCATGAGGGCTGCGAATCGATCGTCAACAAGGATGGTCGCGTCGTGCTCTATTCCGGCGACGACGAGCGTTTCGACTATGTCTACAAGTTCGTGACCAAGGCTGCCTTCAATCCGAACGATCGCGCCGCCAACATGGACATTCTCGACGAGGGCACCCTCTATGTCGCCAAGTTCGATGCCGACGGCACCGTCGAGTGGATGCCGCTCATCCATGGCGAAGGTCCGCTGACCGAAGCGAACGGCTTTGCCTCGCAGGCCGACGTTCTGATCAACACGCGTCTTGCCTCCGACGCGCTCGGCGCCACCAAGATGGACCGGCCGGAAGATATCCAGCCTAACCCGAAGACCGGCAAGGTCTATGTGATGCTGACCAACAATACCAAGCGCAAGGACGACCAGATCGACGCTGCCAACCCGCGCGCCAAAAACGCCTTCGGTCACATCGTCGAGATCACCGAGACCGACGGTGACTATACCTCGACCAAATCGAAGTGGGACGTTCTCCTGAAATGCGGCGATCCTTCGGTGGCCGAGGTCGGCGCCTCCTTCTCGACAGCGACGACGAAGAACGGCTGGTTCGGCATGCCGGACAACTGCGCCATCGACGCCGACGGCCGCCTCTGGGTCGCAACCGACGGCAACAATGAGAAGGACACGGGCCGCACCGATGGCATCTGGGCCGTCGATACCGAGGGCGATGCCCGAGGCACGTCGAAGCTGTTCTTCCGTGTGCCGGTCGGCGCCGAAATGTGCGGACCGAGCTTCAACCCGACGTCAGACACGTTCTTCGTCGCGGTCCAGCATCCGGGTGACGCGGGTCTTGCAACCTTTGAAAATCCCGCCACACGCTGGCCGGACTTCAAAGACGACATGCCGGTGCGCCCGGCCGTGATCGCCATCACCAAACAGGGCGGCGGCAAGATCGGCTGATACTTTCCTGAAGGGAGAAATGGCGCTGCATTCGCGGCGCCATTTTTCGTTGTTGCGCAGCCGCAGGGGACGATCCTGCCTTCGCAGAACACCTTGCCCATGCCGGTCCGGGGATTCCTTATGAGCGCGCGACGGTATCTTGAGGCTTCAGCGCCTTCAGGGCGGCCTGGACGAAACCGTCACGCGCCGTCGAGAGGGCAATGCCACGCGGCTCATAGACATGGCGATGAAGAAAAAAGGCCGTCATGCGGAAGGCCGCCAGCAGGCTGTCGTAGTCGGCGGCTCCACCTTCGGTCAGAAAAGCAGGCAGCGCCAGCATCCTGTCGGCATAGGGGGCGCCCGCCGTGCGGCTAACGGCGCGGCCGGATTTCGGAGAAACATAGATCAGATCGGAGCGCTCACCGGTTGCAACACATTCCGCCAGATCAAGCCCGAAGCCGAGATCATTGAGCACGGCGATCTCGAAGCGCACGAACAATTCGCCGGCATCGCGCGGATCGTGAAGATTTTCGAGGATGACATCAAGCGCTTCATAGAGATGCGGATGCGGATCACGTTCCGGGAGAAGCCTCAGAAGCGCCCCCATGGCCTGGACGCCGTAGACCGATGTCGCCGCCTCCATCAGGCGTGCCGCACGCAGGCGCACCGGCTCGACGCGGAATTCACCGAGATGCTCATCGAGCCGCGCCCGCCAGACGACCTCGACCTCGTTTCCGGGCTGCAAGACCGGCTGCATCGTCCGCGAACGGCCGCCACGCACGAGCCCAAGATGACGCCCGTGCGCACGGGTCATGAGCTCGGCAATGACGGAGGTTTCGCCATGCCGCTTGACGCCGATGATGATGGCCTGATCGCTCCACTGCATGGAACTGTTCTACCCTTGGCGACCGATGAAGACAACGGCGAGACGCTTCTGGCTTTAGAACAAGCACGTTTGCGCGGCATAAAAATGGAGCTTCAAACGCCCGACTTTCCGCCGCAGTTGCACGAAGTGCCACGTTGTGCACGCTATCCCGGGCGGTGAACGTCGGACCGCTATTTCCGCTTCATCGCCTCGGCCAGGGCCGCCCCGAAGGCGCCCTGCGACGGGGCCTGCGGCTTCGGCTGTGGCGCGCGAGCCTGGTTCTGGCGGCTCTGATGGGCCGCCTTTGCGTCGCCCCTCGCCTCGTGCCCGCCTTGCTCTGCGCCGCCATCCTTACGCATGGTAAGCCCGATGCGCTTGCGCGGGACATCGACCTCTGTGACGCGCACCTTGACGACATCGCCGGCTTTCACCACCTCATGCGGGTCCTTGACGAAGCGATCGGCGAGCTGGGAGACGTGGACGAGCCCGTCCTGGTGTACGCCGATGTCGACGAAGGCGCCGAAGGCCGCGACGTTGGTGACGGTGCCTTCGAGCAGCATGCCGGGCTTCAGGTCCTTGATGTCGTCGATACCATCGGCGAAGGTCGCCGTCTTGAAGCTCGGGCGCGGGTCGCGGCCGGGCTTTTCGAGTTCGGCAAGAATGTCCTTGACCGTTGGCAGGCCGAACCGCTCATCGACGAAGGTGCGCGGATCGAGACTTTTCAGGATGGCGCTGTCGCCCATGATGGCGCGCACGTCGCGGCCGCAGGCGGCGACGATCTTCTTCGCCACGCCGTAGGCTTCCGGATGCACGGAAGATGCATCCAGCGGCTCCTTGCCGTTCGGGATGCGCAGGAAGCCGGCGCATTGCTCGAAGGTGCGGGCGCCGAGCCGCGGCACCTTCATCAGTTGCTTGCGGCTTTCGAAGGGGCCCGTCGCATCGCGATGGGCAACAATCGCCTCGGCGGACGATTTTCCAAGTCCGGAAACACGGGCGAGCAGCGGCGCCGACGCAGTGTTGAGATCAACCCCGACGGCGTTCACCGCGTCTTCGACGACGGCGTCGAGCGAGCGGTTGAGACGGCCCTGGTCGACATCGTGCTGGTATTGGCCGACGCCGATCGATTTCGGCTCGATCTTGACCAGTTCTGCCAGTGGATCCTGCAGACGGCGGGCAATAGAGACGGCACCGCGCAGGGATACGTCGAGGCCGGGGAATTCGTCAGCCGCCGTTTGCGAGGCGGAATAGACCGAGGCGCCGGCTTCCGAGACGATCACCTTGGTGGGCTTCGGTCCGGCCGGCAGGTGGCCCAGCATGTCGGCGACGAGGCGTTCCGTCTCGCGGCTGCCTGTGCCGTTGCCGATGGCGATCAGTTCTATCTTATGTTTGCGAACGAGGCTTGCAAGTTCGGCCTGCGTGCCGCGAATGTCATTCTTCGGTGGGAACGGATAGACCGTGGTCGTCTCAAGCAGCTTGCCGGTGCCGTCGACGACCGCGACCTTGACGCCGGTGCGAATGCCGGGATCGAGCCCCATCGTCGCGCGTGAGCCGGCGGGAGCGGCCAGAAGCAGGTCCTTCAGATTGCGCGCGAAAACATGGATCGCCTCTTCTTCAGCCCGTTCACGCATTTCGCGCATCAGATCGAGCGTCAGCGACATCGACAGCTTGACGCGCCAGGTCCAGCCGATCACCTCCATCAGCCATTTGTCGGCCGGCAGCGTGCCGCCAACGTTGTAGACGGCGGCGATGGTGCGCTCGACCGGCTTGACCGGCGACGTGTCGTCCTGATCGACGACGATATCGACGGAGAGAAACTCCTCGTTCCAACCGCGCAACATGGCAAGTGCCCGGTGGCCAGCGACGGTTGCCCAGCGTTCGGAATGGTCGAAATAGTCGGAGAATTTGGCGCCGGCCTCCTGCTTGCCGTCGACCACCTTGGCGCGCAGGAATGCGACCTGCCGCATATGAGCGCGCAGCCGCCCGAGCAGGTCGGCATTCTCGGTGATGCCCTCGGCAATGATGTCGCGGGCGCCATCGAGCGCTGTCTTGACGTCCGGCACCTCCGCCGTGATGAAGGCCGTTGCGCGGTCTGCCGGCGCGATGGAGCGGTCGAGAAGAGTGGCCTCGGCCAAGGGCGCCAGTCCGCGCTCACGGGCGATTTCCGCCTTGGTTCGCCGCTTCGGCTTGTAGGGCAGATAGATATCTTCCAGTTCCGCCTTCGTGGCGACGGCGGCGATCTTGGCTTCCAGCTCCTCCGTCAGCTTCTCCTGACTGCGGATCGAATCGAGGATCGAGACCCGGCGGGCTTCCAGTTCGCGCAGATAGACGAGACGTTCGGCCAGATCGCGCAACTGCGTGTCGTCCAGACCGCCGGTCACTTCCTTGCGATAGCGCGCGATGAAGGGAACGGTGGCGCCCTCGTCAAGCAACTCGATGGCTGCAATCACCTGCGCAGGCGTCGCCTTGATTTCCTGGGCGATGAGGACCGCAATGGGCTTTGAAGGCAGGGGCATGGCATTCCGTGTCTTGATGATGATGATGATGATGTGGCAGGCACCATAGAGGCACATGCCATCAAGGCCAAGTGCTCCACCGGTTAATGAGCGTCCACAGAAGGATCATGCCGTCCTTGCCAGCAGTCGACTCAGAACTCGACCGGCTCCAGCGGCGGGCGAGTCTTTTCGAATTCCCGCAGCGCCGCCTCGCGCTCGCCAATGTAGTTTCGAGTATAAGGCACGGCATCCTGCTCACGCGAAAGCTGGATCTGGAAGATCAACAGCTTGTCGTAAAGAAACGCGGTCTCGGACGCCGCAAGATAGAACTCCCACATGCGGAAGAAGCGCTCGTCATAAAGCCGGATCGCTTCCTCCTTGCGCGCCGTGAAGCGGTCGCGCCAGGCCCGCAGCGTGTGGGCATAATGCATCGGCAGGATCTCGATGTCCCTGATCATCAGCCGCGCCTTTTCGATCGCCGGCAAGACTTCCGTCAGCGCCGGCATGTAGCCGCCGGGAAAGATGTATTTCTCGATCCAGGGATTGGTCGCCCAGGGCTTTTCCGCCTGGCCGATCGAATGCAGCAGCATCACACCCTTAGGGGCAAGCAGGTCTGCCATCTTGTTGAAGAAATTGCCGTAATTGGCCATGCCGACATGCTCGAACATGCCGACGGAGACGATGCGGTCGAACCTTTGGTTCGCCATGGTCATGTAGTCCTGCAGTTCGAAACGAACCCGCCCCGCAAGCCCGCGCTTTGCCGCTCGCCCGCGGGAGACCTTCAATTGCTCTTCGCTGAGCGTAATGCCGGTAACTTCAACGTCCGAGGATTCGGCAAGGTACATCCCCATGCCGCCCCAGCCCGAGCCCACATCCAGCACGCTTTGGCCGGGCTCCAGCAGCAG
Organism: Pararhizobium sp. LjRoot235; assembly: GCF_964254145.1. Taxonomy (NCBI): domain Bacteria; kingdom Pseudomonadati; phylum Pseudomonadota; class Alphaproteobacteria; order Hyphomicrobiales; family Rhizobiaceae; genus Pararhizobium; species Pararhizobium sp. LjRoot235. Next base: position 3,179,551 of record NZ_CAXUSP020000001.1, read on the forward strand.
CTTTGCCGCGATGTGGCGCTTCTTCGCCGTCTGCGCCTCATCGAGGCTGATGCCGGGCGGATCGAAATAGGCGCAGGAGTATTGCCAGTCGCTATCGAGAAACAGATCGAACAGCTTGCCATCGAGATCGTAGTGATGGGCGACATTGGGCTTGTTGCGATTGACCGGCAGACGGCTTTTGATCTGCTGCTCGGCAACGTGCAGAAGGGCGGTGACGGTGTTGCTGACGGTCGCCGCCCGTTCGAGGCCATTGGCCTTCATCATCGAAATGACATCGAAAATGTTGCCCTCATCGATGACGAGGCGCCCGTCGACATACATCTCTCCGAATTTCAGGCCCGGATCGCGCAAGATCGCCTTTTCCGCGTCTTCATCGAGCGTCCGGAGCGCAACGGGCTGACCGGAGCCGTCCCCCAGGACAGCCTGTTCTCCAGACGAGAGGGCAATGCGCAGATTGCCTTTTTGAACCAGCCGGCGAAGTAGTTTCAGAAATGTTGTGCTCATTCCAGACCTCAGCCACAGCCCATCGGATCGTTCCGCTGGATACCCGCGCGGCTGCCGGTCTCGACATGTCGCCGGAAAATCCGGTGACGGGAAAGCCGGAGCTGGAACGCCAGGGGCCGCCAAAACCAAGCCTTGCTGGAAGAACAGTGATACCGCCAGTCGGCATGCCGGGCAGATCGTCTTGGCGCTCCCGATCGGGAACCATCAGAACGGGTATTAAACTAGCGCGATTTCGCTTTTCCGCAATGGCCTTCGGCTGGGCCCTCAAGATTTATTTGCTTGGTAAAATTAGCAAAATCAAAGGGTAACTACGCCCCGCCCGTCGAGACGTGCCCTGTCGTGCGGCCGGTCGAGGTCCAGCGCAGGGCCGACGGGGACAATTCGCGTCGGGTTGATATGAGCGATGGAATAATAACCGCGCTTGATGTGATCGATCCGCACGGTCGCGCGGATGCCCGGCCACTGGTAGATCTCGCGCAGATAGTGCGACAGGCTAGGATAATCCTCCAGCCGCCGCAGATTGCATTTGAAGGCGCCGTGATAGGCGGCATCGAAGCGGATCAGCGTCACGAACAGCCGGATGTCGGCCTCGGTGAAGTGAGTTCCGGCGATGTAGCGGTGTTGCGACAGGTGCGCTTCGAGCGTATCGAGCATGTCAAAGAGGCTGGTCACGGCCTCGTCGTAGGCATGTTGCGTTTTGGCAAAACCAGCCCGGTAGACGCCGTTGTTGACGTTCTCATAGATCGGCGCGTTCCAGCGGTCGATCTCCGGGCGCAGCGTCTCAGGGTAGAAATCAAGCCTGTTGCCCGTCAGATGATTGAAGGCCGTGTTGAGGATGCGAATGATATCGGCGGATTCGTTGTTGACGATGCGGCCTTCCCTTCGGTCCCAGAGCACCGGGACGGAGACCTTGCCGGTATAATGCGGGTCGGATGCCGTGTAGAGCTCGTGCTGATAACGGATCTTCCCGATGCGCGGGCCGGCATCCTGCGGCTCGGCATAGGTCCAGCCGTTTTCGCCCAGTTCCGGTTGAGCGATGGAAACGGAGATAATGTCCTGCAGGCCCTTCAGATTGCGCATCATCAGCGTGCGGGACGCCCAGGGGCAGGTGAAGGCGACGAATAGCTGATAGCGTCCGGCCTCAGTGGGAAGTGCCGCCTGGCCATCCGGCCCCGGTGTGCCATCTGGGGTGATCCAGTTGTGGAAGCTGGTACGTTCGCGATGAAAGACACCATCCTTCATCTCGCTGGCGGCGACATCGCCCTTTTCCCATTTTCCATCGACCAGTTGCGGCATCGTGTCCATCCCATTCAAACCCGAAACGCAGAGCGCTTCATTTTGTTCGGAAATCCCATGGACCTTCGGGAACGGCAAGACGGCGTTTCCTCGACAGACTGTTCGACGATCGGCGCTGGGGGCGGGATGGTGGTTCCGTCTTGACGCAGCGCCATTATGTCGATAACTCTCGACATATGGACAATAATAACGCAGTCAATGCTTTTGCCGCTCTCGCCCAGGGTACCCGCCTGGATGCCTTCCGGCTGCTCGTCTCCCACGAACCGGGTGGCCTGCCCGCCGGGGAAATCGCCCGGCTGCTCGGCGTTCCGCACAACACCATGTCGACGCATCTGGCGACGCTTCAGCGGGTCGGCCTCGTTACGGCGGAGCGGCAAAGCCGGTCCATCGTCTACCGCGTCAGCCTCGACAGCCTGCGCAATGTCGTGACGTTTCTTCTCAAAGATTGCTGTTCCGGCCACCCCGATATCTGCGCGCCGCTGATTGCAGACCTCGTCCCCTGCTGTAGTCCAAAGGAAAAAATCAATGCCTGACCGTGTCTACAATGTGCTCTTCCTGTGCACCGGAAACTCAGCCCGCTCCATTCTCGCCGAGGCCATTCTGAATGCCGAAGGAAAAGGCCGCTTCAAGGCCTATTCGGCGGGGAGCTATCCGAAGGGGACCGTTCATCCCCTGGCCCTGAGGGAACTCAGCGCCCTGGGCTACCCATCAACCGGCTTCAGTTCCAAGAGCTGGGAGGTCTTTGCCGCAGACGGCGCGCCGCAGATGGATTTCATATTTACGGTTTGCGACAATGCGGCCGGCGAGGCCTGCCCTGTCTGGCTCGGACATCCGATGACGGCGCATTGGGGCGTCAAGGACCCTGCAGCCGTCGAAGGCAGCGAGTTCGAAAAGGAGCGCGCCTTCTCGCAAGCCGCCCGGTTCCTGAAAAACCGCATCATGGCGTTTCTCGCCCTGCCGCACAGCTCGATCGACAAGCTGGCGATGGAAACGCATCTGCGCCAGATCGGCGCCATGGAAGGGGCAACAATCAGCCCGGTGAAGGCAGGGTGATGTCAGCATTCGACTTACAACGCCGCGTCTTTGCCGAAGCGCTCGGAACCTGCCTGCTGGTCGCGACCGTGGTTGGATCGGGCATCATGGCCGATAGGCTGACAGATGATGTCGCGCTATCTCTGCTTGGCAATACGCTCGCGACCGGTGCCATTCTAGTGGTGCTGATCACCATCTTCGGACCGGTCTCCGGCGCGCATTTCAATCCGGCCGTATCGTTGGTTTTCGCTCTGAAACGCGAGCTGCCACGGCGCGATCTGGCACTCTATATCGTCGCGCAATGCCTGGGCGGCATCGCCGGAACGGTCGCAGCCCATCTGATGTTCGATCTGGCTCCGATCGAAGCGTCGCTGAAGGTACGAACCGGGGCGGCACAATGGTTTTCCGAGGGCGTGGCCGCCTTCGGCCTCGTCGCCATGATCCTCGGCGGCATCCGATCTGATCCGAAAAGCGTGCCATGGCTGGTCGGGCTCTATATCACCGCCGCCTATTGGTTCACCGCCTCCACATCCTTCGCCAATCCTGCTGTGGCGCTGGCGCGATCGCTGACAAATACCTTCTCGGGCATCCGCCCGGTCGACCTCCCGGGTTTCGTCATCGCCGAAATTCTGGGAGCAGTTCTTGCATTTGTCCTGATGAGCTGGTTGCTACGCTCCCCCTCCTCCGACCCCCTTGCATCAAAGGCCTCGATATGACCGTTACCATTTATCACAACCCCGACTGCGGCACCTCACGCAATACGCTCGCTATGATCCGCAATGCCGGGATCGAACCTGTAGTAGTCGAATATCTCCACAACCAGCCAAGCCGGGACGCTTTGAAAACGATGATCGCGGATGCCGGGCTCAGTGTCCGCGAGGCGATCCGCGAAAAGGGCACGCCCTTCGACGAACTCGGCCTTGCCGATCCGGCCTTGACCGACGACCAGCTTCTGGCTGCAATGCTGGCGCATCCGATCCTGATCAACCGGCCCTTCGTCGTCACACCGATGGGGACACGGCTCTGCCGGCCGTCCGAGATCGTTCTCGACATCCTGCCGCAGACGCACAAGGGGCCTTTTGCCAAGGAAGACGGCGAGCAGGTGCTCGACGCGGAGGGAAAGCGACTTGCATGATCTGCCCGCAGCACATGCACAGCACCTGCGCCTGCCAGACGTCGAGGCTTTGCGTACGCCGCTCTCGGCCCATCCGCCGCGCATCCTCATTCTCTACGGCTCGCTTCGGACCGTATCCTACAGCCGCTTGCTGGCCGAGGAAGCCGGCCGTCTGCTTACGCATTTCGGTGCGGAGGTCCGTTTCTTCAATCCGGAAGGCCTGCCCCTGCCCGATGCGGCTCCGGCCAGCCATCCCAAGGTGCAGGAACTCAGGGACCTGTCGCAATGGTCGGAAGGCCAGGTCTGGGTCAGCCCCGAGCGGCATGGTGCCATGAGCGGTGTCATGAAGGCGCAGATCGACTGGATTCCGCTTTCGGTCGGTTCAGTCCGCCCGACGCAGGGCCGCACGCTTGCCGTCATGCAGGTCTCGGGCGGCTCGCAGAGCTTCAATGCCGTCAACCAGATGCGCATTCTCGGGCGCTGGATGCGGATGATCACCATTCCCAACCAGTCGTCCGTCGCCAAGGCCTTTCAGGAATTCGATGCGAATGGCCGGATGAAACCATCCTCCTACTATGATCGCGTCGTCGATGTGACGGAGGAACTGGTGAAATTCACTCTGCTGACGCGCGACATCTCGGGCTATCTGACCGACCGCTACAGCGAGCGCAAGGAAGATGCGGAGAAACTCGAGCAGCGTGTCGGCTTGAAGGCCATATGAGCCACAAAAAAAAGGCGCCGTTGCCAGCGCCTTTCTTTTACTTCGGAAACTCCAGCCCCATTTCGCGGAACCGCTCGGGGTCGTCGCCCCAGTTCTCGCGGACCTTGACGAACAGGAACAGGTGGACCGGCTGTTCGAGGATCTCGGAGAGTTCCTTGCGCGAGGCCATGGAGATCGCCTTGATCGCCTCGCCGTTCTTGCCGAGCGCGATCTTCTTCTGGCTGTCGCGCTCGACATAGATCACCTGCTCGATGCGCACCGAGCCGTCCTTGCGCTCCTCCCATTTCTCCGTTTCGACATGCGAGGAATAGGGAAGTTCCTGATGCAGCCGCAGAAAGAGCTTTTCGCGGGTGATTTCAGCGGCGAGCTGACGCATCGGCAGATCAGAAATCTGGTCTTCAGGATAGTACCAGGGGCCTTCCGGCAGCTTCATGGCGAGATAGTCGAGCACATCGTCGCAGCCCGAGCCGGTCAGTGCCGAGATCATGAAGGTACGCTCGAAATCGACATATTCGTTTGCCGCGGTCGCAAGCTTGAGCAGCTCCTCGCGCGAAACCTGGTCGATCTTGTTGAGGACTAGCATCTTGGGCTGCTCAACTTCCTTCAGCCCTTCGAGAATGGTCTCGGCGTCGCCCTTCAGGCCGCGCTCGCTGTCGATCAGCATCATGATGGCGTCCGCATCCTTAGCGCCGCCCCAGGCGCTCGTCACCATGGCGCGATCGAGGCGGCGGCGCGGCTTGAAGATGCCGGGCGTATCCATGAAGACGATCTGGGCTTGTTTGTGAATGGCGATGCCGCGGACGATTGCACGCGTCGTCTGCACCTTGTGGCTGACAATCGACACCTTGGCGCCGACCAGGCGGTTGACCAGCGTGGACTTGCCGGCATTGGTGGCGCCGATCAGCGCCACGAAGCCGGAGCGGGTGGCAGCGCTTTCGGGCGGTGCCGTCTTTACATCATCTTGGCTCATAGTGTCCGTAATTCCGATTGTGCGCCGGGCGCCGGTGGCGCAGGATCGCATGTCTATCAAAAGATTGCCTGATCTTTCGGGAGGATCTTTGCCTCCGGACAGGTCAGGCCGTCATCGCTGTCTTCCAGATGCCTTCCCGCTCCAGGATTTTCGTGGCGGCTACCTGTTCGGCGGCTCGCTTGGAGCGATCGATGCCGGTTGCCGGCGCAATGCCCGGTATCTCCACCGTCACCGTGAAGCGCGGATCGTGATCAGGCCCCGACCGGTCGTCGATGCGATAGTTCGGTGTCACGCCGAACTTGGCGTGTGCCCATTCCTGCAATTCCGTCTTGGCGTCGCGGCGCGCACCATCGACCCGGCTTGCCCGCGCCGACCAGTGGCGCTGAATAAACCCCCGCGCCGCTTCCAGTCCGCCATCAAGATAGATCGCCGCGATCAGCGACTCTACCACATCGGCGCGCACATTCAGCATGTGTTTTCCGGTGAGCTTTTTCACGTCAGCGCCGGTGCGGATGAAGAGGTGCAGTGACAGCGCATCGGCAACAAGAGCACAGCTTTCGGCGCTGACCAACTGGTTCAGGCGAACGGAGAGTTCGCCTTCGTCAGCCTCCTTGAAGGTCTGGAACAGCAACTCGGCGACACAGAGGCCGAGCACGCGGTCCCCGAGGAATTCCAACCGCTCATAGTTCGAGCCTTTGGCGTTGCGGGCGCTCGCATGGGTCAGCGCCCGGTCGAGCCGCTCCTTCTGAGCGAAGCTGTAGCCGATCGCAGCTTCAAGGCGCTCCCGGTCCTCCGTGTTCAGCGAACGGCCCTTACTCATTCAACGGCCTTGAAAAGGCGGTCGTAGCGCAGGTTCGTCGGCCACTTCCACACTTCACGGAATGACGTGTCGTTGCCGAGCGAGAAGAAGATCATGCTGGCGCGGCCGACAAGGTTCTGGGCAGGCACGAAACCTACGTCGAAACGGCTGTCGGCCGAGTTGTCGCGGTTGTCGCCCATCATGAAATAATGGCCTTCGGGGACGATGAACTCGCGGGTGTTGTCGCCACGCGAATCCGGAAACTGGTCGAGCGTGTCGAACGTGGCGCCGGTGTCCAACGTCTCACGATAGACCGGAATTTCAGCGCCGGTGTCATACTGATCGTCGGCGCGGAAGGCACCATCCTGCACACGCGGAACAGGCTTGTCGTTGACATAAAGAATACTGTCGCGAACCTGGATCCTGTCGCCCGGCAGACCGATCAGGCGCTTGATGTAGTCGATGTCCGGGTTCGGCGGGAAACGGAATACGACGACATCGCCGCGCTTCGGCTCACTCGCAAAGATGCGGCCGCTGAACAGGTCCGGCGCGAACGGCAGCGAGTATTTTGAATAGCCATAGGCGAACTTGTTAACGAAGATATAGTCGCCGACGAGAAGCGTTGGCATCATGGAGCCGGAGGGAATGGTAAAGGGCTGGAAGAAAATGGTGCGAATCACCACAGCCAAGAGAAGCGCCTGGATAATGACCTTGACATTTTCCCAAAGGCCACTCTGCTTCTTTTCTATCTTTTCTGCCACGCCGTCGTTCCTTGATCTGGTCATTGCTCGCACCGCTCCGTGTCGAACGAAGATATTACTTGCGGTCTATATCCTGACGGGGATTTGATCACAGGCCGTCCGGACATATTGCGCCCGGCGCCGCTTTTCAAATGAACCACGCCCGTTTTCCGGTCCGCTTCATGCGGACATGCTCTAAACGCTTCCTTTATCCGGGGCAACGGGCAGAGCTTCGATTATCACGAAGGCCTGCGCCAGGGGGAAGTCATCGGTGATCGTTAGGTGAATGACGCCGCGATGCCCGGGAGGCAGGATTTCGCTGAGCCTTTCGGCAGCGCCGCCCGTCAACTGCATGGTCGGCTTGCCGCCCGGCAGGTTGACGACGCCCATGTCCTTCCAGAACACGCCCCGCGCCATGCCCGTCCCAAGTGCCTTGCAACAGGCTTCCTTCGCCGCGAACCGCTTGGCATAGGATTCGGCCCGGTTTTTCCGGCCTTCGGATTTCCGGATCTCTATTTCGGTGAAACAGCGCTGGCTGAACCTCTCGCCGAAGCGTTCAAGCGAGCTTTCGATACGCCTGATGTCGATCAGGTCACTGCCGATGCCGATAATCATCGAAACGAAAATACCTTATGAGAGTTGAGGCGCGCCTCACCGGACAAGAGCAAACAGACGGCCGCCTGCCAAGTTAAAAATTCGCGATCAAAGACCATTCGCCGATCCCGCCGTGCGCGGCTGCACCTTGCTGGAGCGCCGGACCTGGCGGCGGGACTGGAACAGTTTGACGGCTTGGAAGGCCACGAAATAGAAGGCAGCGGCACTGCCGGCCGCAACCGGCACCGAACCGATCAGCAGCGGCTTCAACACAGGCTCCCATAGATGCATGAGTTCAAGATGGCCCAGCATATGGAGGATGTTTTCCCCCGTCAGAGCACCGCTGCCGCCCGTGCCGAGGATCATCACGCCAACCTCGTAGGTCGCAACGAGAATGACCGGGATGGTCAGCGGATTGGCAAGCGCGGTGGTTATGCCGGCTGCGATCAGATTGCCCGACAAGAGATAGGCAAGAGCAAGCGCGATGAGGATGTGAAAGCCGATAAACGGCGTTGCGGAAGACGCCGCCCCGGCGGCAACGCCGACGGCGATGGAGTGCGGCGAGGACGACAGTCGCAGGACGCGCATCGACAAATACCGCACGCCACGCGAAAAGCCCTTTCGCGGCCACAGAAACTCACGGAGCCTTCCCGACAAGGTTGCCGGCTTCTTGCGTCTGAACAACATGCTGTCCTGATAGACATGCGGATATGGCTGTTCAATGGCGGCCGCGGGAAAATCAGCATTCCGACACAGCATATCTGGCCATCATGCCAGGACACCTGAGGGCGCCTGCACCTCATGCGCGGTGAGCCGGTCAGGCATGCAACATTTGCATAGGTCCAGGCAGCCTGCGGAAACAGGCAGCCGGACGGCAGCTTGACTTAGAAGGAGTTGCGGAACAGGCCGCGATCAACCTGACGCTGACGGTATTCCAGATCGATCCGATCGAGCGAACCATTGAGATAGTTCATTTCGCGCTCTTCGACGGACGGTACGCGCAAAGCGCGGGTGATAGTCTTCAGTTGCTTAAACATGGTAAACCTCTTTCGTTTACCTCCCGACGCTGAAGATAGTTGAGGCTGCGCTTATTCACCAGAGCCACAAAGACGCGGCAGCCATGCGCAAGATGCATGGCATGCACATCTTCTCCCCACAAAGTGCACATTTCCAGAGCAATTGCCGCCCGGCTATGCGAAAATATCGTCAATCGTGACCGGCGTAGCCCGCGGCCGGAAGCTGGGCGATGCGAACGACGCGCGCTCTCGTCCTCATCCGGCAATGCCGCACATGCGCATCACTCGAAGACGCGCTTGACCGTGGAAACACTCGGCAATTCGCGGATTTGCGTGATTAGATGATTGAGCTGACGCAGATCCCAGACTTCCAGATCGAGCTGGAACTCGCTGAAATCGGCAGCCACCCGGCCCATCGACAGGGTACGGATATTGATGTCGCTGGTGGCGATCGACTGGGCGATTTCGGCAAGCGTGCCCGGCTCGTTCAGCGCATTGATCTGTATGCGGGCCATGAAGCGGGTGTTGTTCGCTTCGTCGAGATCCCAGCGCACATCGATCCAGCGCTCGGACTCGTCGTCGAATTTCTGCAGGCTGGGCGACTGGATCGGATAGATCGTGATGCCGCGGTCCTTTTCCATGATGCCGACGATGCGGTCACCAGGCACGGCGCCGGAGGCGCTGAAATGAACTTCGGCGTTGCCGGACAGCCCGCGAATAGGCAGAGCTTCCGGGCCCTCCCCCTCAAGCATGTCGAACATGTCCTTGGGCCGGTTCGGCAGCTTGAACACCATGCCGGCGGCACTGCGCATGTTGAACCAGCCTTCGTCCTGCGGCTTTATCGTGACGCGCTCGTCCTGATGATCAGGGAATACGGCGCGCAGCACATCGAGTGACGACAGTTCGCCGCGGCCGACTGCTGCAATCGCATCCTCGATATCCTTGTGGCCGAGACGATGCAGGACCGGCTTCATCGCCTCGCGGGTAAACGACTTGCCCGCCCGCTCGAACGTGCGCTCGAGAATGCGGTAGCCAAGCCCGGAATATTGCTTGCGAACGGCAGCCCGGGTCGCGCGCCGAATCGCTGCGCGCGCCTTGCCGGTGACGACGATTTCTTCCCAGGCCGGCGGCGGCACCTGGATGCCGGAGCGGACGATCTCGACCTCGTCGCCATTGTTCAGCCGGGTGACCAGCGGCATGATCCGGCCATTGATTTTCGCGCCGACACAGGTGTCGCCGATATTGGTGTGGACGGCATAGGCGAAATCGATCGGCGTCGCGCCACGCGGCAAGGCGATCAGTTGGCCTTTCGGGGTGAAACAGAAAACCTGATCCTGGAACAGTTCGAGCTTGGTATGCTCAAGGAATTCTTCCGGATTGTCGCCTTCAGCCAAGGATTCGATCGTCCGGCGCAGCCAGGAATAGGCATTCGACTTCGGCGACAGCTTGACGTCCCCGGCGGGCTCGACACTGTCCTTGTAGAGCGTATGGGCGGCAATCCCGTATTCGGCGATCTCGTGCATGTGGCGCGTGCGGATCTGCAGCTCGATGCGCTGGCGGGATGGTCCGACGATTGTCGTGTGGATCGACTGATAGTCGTTCTGCTTCGGCGTCGAGATGTAGTCCTTGAACCGTCCAGGCACGACGCGCCAGCGGGTATGGACGATGCCGAGCGCCCGGTAACAGTCCGGGATGTCGGCAACGATGATGCGGAAGCCCCAGACGTCGGACAGTTGCTCGAAGGAAAGCGACTTCGATTGCATCTTCTTGAAGACCGAATAGGGTTTCTTCTGCCGCCCCTTGACGATGGCGCCCACCAGCCCCCGTGCCAGAATGAGTTCGCCCAGTTCGTCCTCGATCTTCTTGATCAGCCCTTCGTTGCGCGTTGACAATTCGTTCAGGCGGCGGGTGACCGTCTCGAAAGCTTCGGGATTGATGTGGCGGAACGAGAGGTTCTCCAGTTCCTCGCGCATATCCTGCATACCCATGCGGCCAGCAAGCGGCGCATAGATATCCATCGTCTCCTCGGAAATCCGGGCGCGCTTTTCCGCCGACATATGATCGAGCGTGCGCATGTTGTGCAGCCGGTCGGCAAGCTTGACGAGAAGTACGCGCACGTCGTCGGAAATCGCCAGAAGCAGTTTGCGCAGATTTTCCGCCTGCTTGGCCTTCTTCGTCACCAGATCGAGCTTCTTGATCTTGGTGAGCCCCTCGACCAGCGCGCCGATATCCTCGCCGAACAGATCGTCGATCTCGGCGCGCGTCGCCGTCGTATCCTCGATCGTATCGTGCAGAAGTGCCACCGCGATGGTCGATTCATCGAGATGCATCTCGGTGAGGATCGCGGCCACTTCGAGAGGGTGGGAGATATAGGGGTCGCCGCTCGCCCGCTTCTGCTGGCCATGTTTCTGCATGGCGTAAACATAGGCCTTGTTCAGCAGCGCCTCGTTTACATCGGGCTTGTATTTTTGAACGCGCTCAACGAGCTCGTATTGGCGCATCATCCGCTAGCGGCTCCAGGGGTATCCGGAAAAGAAAAAGTGCGCCAATCATAGGAGTGGCGCACCGCTTTGCAAATACCGGCTTTACGCGATTTCCGAACGAAAACGCGGCATTGCGTCAGAGCGTCGCATCCGGCGACAAGCCGGAAGAGCAATGGCTCAATAGTCGTCGCTTTTTTCCGGCGGAACCAGGCCTTCGATGCCGGCCAGCAACTCTTCTTCCGACATGCGGTCGAAGGTGATCGGCTCCGGCTGATCATCGTCTTCAGCCGTTTCAGCGAAGGCCGCAGCGGCATCGCCGCTGATCATCGACGATGGATCGGGCTCAGGCTCGTCCACTTCGACATGCTTCTGCAGCGAGTGGATCAGGTCTTCCTTCAAGTCGCCAGGAGACAGCGTTTCATCTGCAATCTCGCGAAGGGCAACGACCGGATTCTTGTCGTTGTCACGGTCGATGGTGATCGCAGCACCCTGCGAGATCAGGCGGGCGCGATGGCTTGCCAGAAGGACGAGTTCGAAACGGTTATCGACTTTGTCGATGCAATCTTCAACAGTGACGCGGGCCATTGCCTGTCCTTTGGGTCTCAAGAGCGCAGCTTCAATCACAGATACCCTGAAATGATCCGTCGCGTGCGCTGATTAACAACATCGGAACCCGGCCAGCCGTCGGCCTGACGCCATGCGTGGCTCCGATTTCAGGAATTAACCTGCCCGATACAATCAAAAGCGGACAAATTCAAGTTTTTCCTGCACTTCAACAAAATATATCCGCGCGATGCCCGCTAGCGGCGCGATTGCCCTGCCGACGCGATGCCATTGCGGTCAATCGACAGGCTTTGACATCCTCACAAATGATGATTGAATGCCACTAAAGCCTATTATCGTTCTAGAAGATGGATATTGGCTAAAACGGCGTGGACCGATACAATGTCGGCAAAAATAATTCCAAATAAAGCCACAAACTTCTCATTGTTAGCAAAAAAGTGCGAAAAATAGCTATTTCAACCGGGATTTTCTTAGACTAAAGCAAATTGCGGTGTAGATGGCTGGCATATGAAGAAATCTTTTAGATGGCTAGCATATGAAGAAATCTTAATGTAAGCGGGATTATTCCGCCACTGGTGCCTATTCGCGCGCGTCAGGTTGAAAATCAAAAAACACTGAGACAACAAAAAGGATAAAACGATGTTCGACCCCCGCGAAAAAATCGCCCTGTTCATCGACGGCGCGAACCTCTACGCGGCCTCGAAAAGCCTTGGTTTCGACATTGATTATCGCAAGCTGCTCAAGGCTTTCCAGAAGCGCGGTTATCTTCTTCGCGCCTACTATTACACGGCGCTGATCGAAGACCAGGAATACTCGTCGATCCGTCCGCTGATCGACTGGCTAGACTACAATGGTTACAAGGTTGTGACAAAGCCCGCGAAGGAATTCACTGATTCGCTCGGGCGGCGGAAGATCAAAGGTAACATGGACATCGAACTGGCCATCGACGCGATGGAACAATCCGAAACGGTCGATCACCTTGTCATCTTCTCCGGCGACGGAGACTTCACGACGCTGGTGGAAGCGCTGCAGCGCAAGGGACGCAAGGTCTCGGTGGTCTCGACCATGTCGACGCAGCCGCCAATGATCGCCGACGACCTGCGCCGCCAGGCCGATCACTTCATCGAACTGGTCAGTCTCAAGGCCGAAGTCGGTCGCGATCCCTCCGAGCGAGCGCCCCGCGTCACCGAACCGGTCATCGAAGACACCAGCGAATGAAACCAAAAGGACCGGCCGCTTGCGACCGGTCCTTTGATTTTTGAGAGCTGCGTCAAGATCAGTGCTCCTTGAGGAGCCTGCTCTTCTGCCGGTTCCAGTCGCGCTCCTTCTCGGTCTCACGCTTGTCGTGCAGCTTCTTGCCCTTGCCGAGCGCCAGCTCGAGCTTCGCCCTGCCCTGATCGTTGAAATAGATCTTGAGCGGAATGAGCGTCATGCCCTCGCGATTGATCGCGCTCTGGAGCCGGTGGGCCTCCCGTTTCGACAAAAGCAGCTTGCGGCGGCGGCGCGGCTCGTGATTGAAGCGGTTTGCCTGCAGATATTCCGGCAGATAGGAATTGATCAGCCACATCTCGCCGCCTTCGTCGGTGGCGTAGGACTCTGCAATATTGGCCTTGCCCTCGCGCAGCGACTTGACCTCGGTGCCGGTCAGAACCAGACCGGCCTCGTAGGTGTCGATGATCTCGTAGTTGAAGCGGGCCTTCCGGTTTTCCGCGACAATTCTCTTGACCACGCGCTGGCTGCCCTTGGGTGCCATCAGTTCGTCAGCCCTGCATGGCCAAGCGCTGCATCGATCGCGGCTTCCGTCGACGGCTCGAGCGTCGACAGCAGAGGCGAGCGGACGGTGCGGCTCATCTGGCGCAGCCGGTTCAGCGCATATTTGGCGCCGCAGAGACCGGGCTCCATAAAGATCGCCTTGTGCAGCGGCATCAGCTTATCCTGATATTCCAGAGCCTTGGCATAATCGCCAGCAAGTGTCGCCTCCTGGAATTCGGCACAAAGACGCGGCGCGACGTTGGCGGTCACGGAAATGCAGCCGACGCCGCCATGGGCGTTGAAGCCAAGCGCCGTTGCGTCCTCGCCCGAAAGCTGGACGAAGCCGGCCCCGCAGGCCATGCGCTGCTCGGAAACGCGCTCGATCTTGCCGGTCGCATCCTTGACACCCATGATCGACGGATAGGCCCTGTGAAGGGCTGCCATCGTCTCGACGCTCATATCCACCACCGAACGGCCGGGAATATTGTAGATGACGATCGGCAGTTTCACGCTCTCGGCGATCGCGGCATAGTGCGCGAAAAGACCCTTCTGGGTCGGCTTGTTGTAGTAGGGGGTGACCACCAGAACGGCATCAGCACCGGCCTTTTCGGCGTGGTGCGCCAGTTCGACAGCCTCCGTCGTATTGTTGGAGCCAGCACCTGCGATCACCGGCACGCGCTTTGCCGCGATTTCGATGCACAGCTCAACCACGCGTTTATGCTCGGGATGCGACAGAGTCGGCGATTCACCGGTGGTGCCGACCGGCACGAGGCCGTGGCTGCCTTCGCTGATCTGCCATTCGACATGCGCGGCAAAACTATCCGTATCGACTGCTCCGGAAGCGGTGAACGGGGTGACGAGAGCGGGAATGGACCCCTTGAACATGCACGACTCCTGACGGCGCCCGGGAAGCTTGAAACCAACCCACGCTTTGGCCGCATTTCATGGTTAGAAAACTGGCGCACCATAATCATGTGAGGTGCCTGCGGCAAGCACTCTATCACGCCATTCATCGCCGGTTCCCGTCTATTTCCCCGGCATCAGCGGCGTTTTTATGCATTTCAGGGCGCAACCACCCGCTGGCGTGGATGCGCCGATATTTATGGGATTGAATGGACGCGAGTAACCTTTCGTTAACAATTGCATCGCCAAATGAGAGACTGACACGGGCAAGCGTGGGGTTCTTGATGCGTGGACACAAGTCTCGCCGGATGATTGCGATGCTCGGCGCATCCGTGATCGCGTTCTCGACTGTCACCGGATATGCGCAGGAAAACCAAGTCCCCCTGCCGCGCCTCAAACCCCAGGCCTTCGCCAAAACCAACCGATCACAATCTCAGGGTGTCACCGGCTCGATCGTCCCGGTGATCGCTGCCCTGCCGGTCAATTCGAACCTCAAGGCCGGGCTCGACGCCCTTTCCAACAAGGACGCCGGGCGCGCCATCGTGGCCCGCAATGCCATGGTCAAGGGCACGCTCGATCGCCACGTCCTCACCTGGGCAATCGCCGTTTCCGGCCAGAAAGGCGTTCCCTCCTATGAAATTGCCGAGGCTCAGCGGGAATTGAAGGGCTGGCCGGGGCTTGGCGCGCTGCGCGCCAACTCCGAACGCGCCCTTTACCGCGAGAATCCGCCCGCATCGGACGTGCTCTCGGCCTTTGGCACGACACGGCCGGAAACCGCCGATGGCACCATTATCCTCGCCCGCGCTTTGCAGGCGAACGGAGACAAGGCCGCCGCCGCGAAACTGCTGCATGCCCTTTGGTCGAAAGAGGCTCTCGACAAGGCGACCGAAACCAGGATTCTTGCAGAATTTCCAAGCCTGCTCACGACTGCCGATCACAAACGGCGAATGGAAATGCTGCTCTATCGAAGCCGTCTGGATCAGGCTGCCCGCTTCAGTGATCTCGGTAAGGCCCAGTCTCTCTATCGTGCCTGGGTGGCCGTTGCGAAAAAAGCCAGAAATGCCGCAGCGCTCATCGCGGCCGTCGATCCTTCATGGGCCAAGGAACCGGCCTACCTGTTCATCCGCGTCGAATATTTGCGCGCCCAAGAAAAATATGAGGAAGCGGCGAAGCTGCTCGCCGGTCTGCCGAAGGACCAGGATGCGCTCGTCAACCCCGCAGAATGGTGGGTCGAGCAGCGGATCATCAGTCGGGGACTGCTCGACCAGGGCAAGTTCAAGGCCGCCTACCGGATCGCGGCGAACCACGTCGCAACCGATCCGGTGGATATCGTCGATGCCGAATTTCATGCCGGCTGGTATGCGCTGCGCGGTCTTGAGGATGCGGCAACGGCGGCCCGGCATTTCCAGCGTATCCTGCAGGCGTCCAACAGGCCGATCTCGGTTTCCCGTGCCTGGTACTGGCTGGGCCGCGCCGCCGAGGCGGGTGCGCCGGGCAATGCGGACGATTATTATGCCAAGGCAGCGACCCTGCCCGGCACGTTTTACGGCCAGCTTGCGGCCGCCCGTCTCGGCCGGAAGTCACTGAATGTCACCTATCCGTCACCGAGCGCCGATGATCGTTCACGGTTCGAGAGCCGCGAGGCGGTTCGCGCAATTGCCCGCCTCGAAGCGGCCGGACACGGCTGGCGCGCCGACAGCCTCTATCGGGCGCTGGCCGCGGAACTGACAAGCCCGGGAGAACTTGCAATCCTCTGCGCCCGCGCGGAAAAAACCGGTGGTCATCAACTGTCACTGCAGATCGGCAAGCTCGCCGTCGGCCGCGGCATCGATGTCGCAGCGCTCGCCTTCCCGATCGGCGTCATTCCGGCGACCGCGAACATCGGCGGATCCGGAAAGGCGCTTGCCTATGCAATCGCGCGGCAGGAAAGCGCCTTCAACCCTGCGGCCATTTCGCCGGCCAACGCGCGCGGACTGTTGCAGATCCTGCCCGGCACGGCAAAAGGCGTCGCCGGACGCCATGGCCTTGCCTATTCCAAGGAGCGGTTGACCACCGATACCGCCTACAACGCTACGCTCGGGGCACACTATCTTGGCGAACAGATCGATGATTTCGGCGGCTCATACATCCTCACCTTCATCGCCTATAATGCCGGCCCCCGCCGCGTGCCCGAATGGATCGGCCGCTATGGCGATCCGCGCGGCAAGTCGATGGACGATGTCGTTGATTGGATCGAACGCATACCCTTCGCCGAGACCCGCAACTATGTGCAGCGGGTGATGGAGAACTACCAGGTCTACAAGTCTCGACTCGGGCAGACAGCCGATATCGTCCATGACCTGCGCATAGGGCGTTAAAGCACACCGCCCATTGGGACGCGGATCGCGTGAAGATCAAGGCCGGCCGCCCTTCACGCGGCGCCGCGATCCGCTATGGTTCTCCAATCAGAAATGAAGGGACAACCCGTGACGCGCGCGACCAGGACCAATTTTGCGGAACGTTATTTTTCGGCAAGCGACGGATTGCCGCTCTATGCCCGGGACTACGGCCATGACAACCCGCAGGCGAAGGGAACGCTACCGATCGTTTGCCTGGCCGGCCTCAGCCGCAACAGCCGCGACTTTCACCTTCTGGCGGAACAACTCTCCACCCACCCCGAGAAACCGCACCGCGTCGTCGCGCTCGACTATCGCGGCCGCGGCTTTTCCGCCTGGGATCCGGATAAGAGCCACTATCAGCTTCCGATCGAGGCAGAAGATGTGCTCACGGCATGCGCGGTGCTCGATGTCCAGCAGGCGATTTTCATCGGGACATCCCGTGGCGGCCTGATCCTCCACCTGCTTGCCGCCATGCGCCCGACACTGTTGCGCGGCGTCATTCTCAACGACATCGGACCGGTCGTCGAGACCAGCGGCCTGCTCCTGATACGCCAATATCTTGAGGCACAGCCGCTGCTGCGATCCTGGGATGAGGCAGCCGAAAGTCTGAAGCGCGTGCACGGCGCTTCGTTCCCGGCCCTTGGTCAAGCCGATTGGGATGACATGGCAGAAGCGATCTTCAGGGAAAAGGACGGCGCGATCGTCGCGGATTTCGATCCTGCCCTGATCGAGCCGCTGAGAAGCATCAGCGAAGACAGCCCGATGGCCGATCTCTGGACGCTCTACGAAGGGCTGAAACCGGTGCCCTTGATGGCGATCCGGGGAGAAAACTCCGCGATCCTCTCGCCAGCGACATTCGCGGAGATGGCTGAGCGGCATCCACGCATGAGGTCGGTCGCCGCCGCAGGCCAGGGCCACGCCCCGCTCTTGCACCGCCCGGATTTGCTCGCCGAAATCCTGGGGTTCATCAACGGAATTTCATAGGCGCGTCATGCCGCCACGCGCCGACACAAGAGAAGCACCGCAACGGAAAAAGCCCGGCCGAAAGGCCGGGCTTTCCATCACTGACCGAAGTCAGATCAAATTAGAAGTCGCGCTGCAGGCGGAGGAAGCCAGTCCAGGTAGCGTCATCGGCGCCGTCAACATCGAGGTAGTTGACGGTAGCGAGCGTACGCAGGCCTTCCGTGATCTGGTAACCAGCCGTTACGCCAACCTTCCAGGCGTCGTCGCCAGCGAAGGAACCGTCAGCAGCAATACCGTAGTCGCCGAAGTACTGAGCAGCCGGGGTGATGAAGAACTTTTCAGTTGCCTGGATCTTGTATTCGGCAGCAACCGACCATTCAGACACGTCCCAGTAGAAGTTCGGGTCGGTCGCATAGATACCCATCAGGCCGAAGGTGCCCGGGCCGAGTTCGGCGGTCAGGCGAGCCTTGAGAGCGGTTTCTTCAGCGTCGAAGTCGTAGGAAGCGATGAGCAGAGCATCAACGCCGCCAACCGTGCCGCGAATGAGGCCGGATACGCCGACGTCGTCGTTCGTGCCGTCACCAGCGATTTCTTCAACCGAAGCGCCGACCTGGAACGAGCCACCGTCGTAGGTGTAACGAACCGAGTTGGTCAGGTTGCCGCCGGCTACGTCGGTTTCGCCGCTGAGGCCGAAATCGTCCCACCAGTTGTAGAAGTAACCAACGTCGAAGCCAGCGATGTTGATCCAGGCACCATCGAGGAAGGTGTCGGAGTCGCTGTCAGCCTGCAGGTTGATGTAGCCGGAAAGCGCGCCGAATTCGGTGTCGCTCTTGGCAGCAAACGTCAGGTAACCGCGGGTATACGCATCCCAGTCAGCGCCACCACGCGTCCAGTTTTCATCATATTCCAGCTGGGTACGAACGTAACCGCCGACCTTGAGGCAGGTTTCCGTGCCCGGGATGTAGAAGTAGCCAGTGCCGAAAGCGTCGCAAACGCGAACGTATTCCATGGGCTCCGGCTCAGCAGCTACGATAGCGTCAGCTGCCTGGGCGCCGGATACTACTGCGAGAGCCGCAGCGGAGCCGAGAAGAAGGCTCTTGATGTTCATTTCTGACCTCCAGTCAAAAGTTTCAAACGGGTCTGGGTATTTTGCTGAAGGACAGCGTTCCCTGCCCCATCCCCAACATTTAAGAAGTCGGACGATCAACCGCCCTTGCTTCCGGAGTTGAAAATACAAGACCGGACCGTCTGCGCAATCACCAACTTGCGAGTTCACGCAGTTTGATACCCCCTTCCCCCTGCGCTGTTGCTGAAACGACACAAAATCGCCTTAAGCGGCCGGAAGGTGTTAACAAGACCTTAAGAAACCCTTTATTCATCAGAGCTTAGCCGGTCCCGCCAACCGCCTGTCCGTGTCATAACGAGGCAAAAATGGGGCAAAACGAGAGCCGGAGCGCAGATTCGCGCCCCGGCAGGAGCCGCGTGGCGACCTCCTACCCGGTCAATTCCATGCCTCGGAGATGGAATCACGATGCGCATCTGGCGAGTGACGAAGAGATTCGCAGAATCAGGTCGCAACGGGCCTATCGAACGATTCCGCATCTTGAATGACGCCGGCGTAAAAGAGCGCGCCGCCAAACCGCTCGCCATTGTTATGCTCACATTCTGCAAAGGCGCGACCGCTGCGTCCTGACGAGGGAATGCTCACGCTGACGTTTCTTGGGACACCGGTGTCAGGCAAAACCTACCGAATTCACGCGCATTTGCTCTCAAGAGATGCTTCACCAAGGTCAACGCGAGCGGCTAGTTTGCCGGCGTCTCGGTCATCGGAACTTTCTCTTGTTTAACCTCTGGGCCGCAGGTCAAAGCAAGCAGGCAGACCAGGAAAAACACCGTGAAGCCCTCGCGGCCATAAAAGGTGATCGTGACCTCAGTACCGCATACCGTCAGTAGAGCGATAAGGAACACCATCAGCCCCCTCCAGAGGGGCTGGTGTCTTCCTTGAACTCTGGCATAAAGCCGCAACCGCCCAAGCACCAACACGATCAATCCGATGTACAGCACAGCACTAATCAGGCCGCCGTCGATCAAGAACTGCAGATACGAATTGTGAAGCGACGCCAGATTTTGACCGGCATCGTTCCACCCAGCAAAGACAAACGAATAGCTACTGGATATTCCCGACGCCACCTGTCCGTAAACGCCATTGCCAAAAAACAACTGCGCGAACGAGGCGCCGTTCCAATAGCTGAGAAAGATCGTCCAGAGGTATTCGCGGCCAGAGAAAAGGCCATAGGTATCGTACCGATCGCTAGCGATGTCGATCAGGTTGGAATTTTTGAGGATAACTGCCAGGAACAAAGCAAGAGGCAGGCAGGCAGCAACCACAACCATAGCAGCACCAAAACGCCGAGCCATCCACCAGAAGGCAAAGGCGATGGGCAACGCCATTTGGTAGGTTCGAGAGTCGTTCATCAACAGTAAGGCGGCCGCGAGCAGAAACCAAATGAGTGACCAACCGGATGAGCGCAGACGAAACAACGAGAGCGATGCAAGGAGAAGTGGGTAAACGCAGGCATTGGTCATCCCTGTTGAAATAGGGAACAGGAAGCGATTGAAATCAATTCCGACATAAGAGAGGAAGAGCGCAGGACGCTGCGTTTGCGGAATTTGCGCCTTATCAGCATGCTCGATGCCAAGGCTGTTTAGAAGAAGTTGCGCCAGGCAGAACCACACCAGCGCGGAAACCAGCGATCGTTGCAGAACCTCTTGCCGCTGATCATCTTTGACTGACAGGAGAATGGTGACGATCGCGACGAGGAGCGCGCCTTGCATCGCCGTCGACACAAGCAGTTTTGATGCGGTCGATCTCACCAACTCCATATCGGAGATCATCGCCGTTCCGAAGAGGATGACGTTGAAGACAAAGATTAGCGTCACCAAGAACATGCCTGCGTCGAACGGCCATTGCCTTTTCCAGACCATTCCAGAAGCAAAGAGTAGCACCAAAAACGCGCAGGGGATGGCGATCAGCCCTGCACCGATATAAGGCGAAAGTTCCTGACCGTTAAAAAGGCCAGGCAGCGCGAACAAAATAAAAAAGCTGAACTTTAATACGATCGAACGTTGCGACGTGCCGGCCAATACGGCCGTTGGCTTCGTTTCATCAGATGGAACTGCAAAAGCTGAGATGGCCGACATGTCTTTTGTTTACCTTGGATATGATCGTCGCTTAGTTCATCTTTCCGATGTCGGACAGCAAGATGTACTTTAGGGCGGCGCGAGCTTCAGGGCTCAGCGGTCCGTTCGAGCATTCCTGCGATTCTGACGAGCATATCGAATTGATGGCCCTGATCGTTGAGGCCGTCAACATACCGTTAGTGCTGCCTGAGTATAAGCCTTTCTCGCGCAAAAACTCTTGCAGATAGTAAACATAGACGTTGGGGTTGGTGTAGCTCAAGCGATCAATGATGCCGACCTGAGTGTCAGGCTTCATCGTTTTCACTTCTTGGACGATTGCGGCAACCGCTGAACGAGATGATGCAGAGGAGCCGTCGAGGTAGAGTTTTTCCGTTTGATATCGTTCATCGGGTAGTGAACCCTTGACCGTTTCAAGTGCCTGTCGTGCGCGCGTAATGCTCTTAGGAACGGCAACACCGGAGCCCATTGAGTAAAGCCCGGCTAGGCGAACGCCGGCCTCACCATCGCCCCCTGCAGCCGCTTTGCCAAGAATTTTGATTGCCCGCGCTGGATTGCGTGGCACGCCCCGGCCATAGAGGTATGTTTCGGCGCTCACGACGGTTATCCCGGGAATGTTCTTTGCCATGCCTTCGTTAATCAGTTCTATCGCGCGCGCCTGCTGTTTTTTGGTTCCGCGGGAAAGAAGATTTGCGGCCTTTACAAGCGCGTCCTTGTTGCCACCCTTATACGAAGTCAAATACAGATCGATGGCCTTGTCGAGATCGCGCGCCGCTATCGTACCTTCGCGGTAGATGTCCCCCATGCCGGCGATGGCCCATGGATCGTTCGCGTCGACCCCGACCTGGTAGAACTCCATAGCCTTCGTCACATCCAGCCCAGCGGAAAGGCCGCGCTGGTACACAGATCCGAGTTTCCACGCTGCTCCCATGTTTCCCAGAGCAAGCGCCTTTTCGTAAAGATCGATCGCTTTGTTAACGTCGCGATCGGCAAGAATGCCATCCTTGTAGACGTCTCCCAACCCAACCATTGCGCCGGGATCGTCGGCATCGACGCCCTGCTGCAGGTATTTGATGGCTTGCGCGGTATCCAGGCCGTAGCGATCACCGAGGCGGTAGATGTTGCCAAGTTTGCCTGCCGCCGTCGGGTTGTCTTTCTGCAGGGCCTGTTCATAGAGTGAAACAGCCTTTTGGGCATCCTGCGGTAAGACAGTGCCCTCCCGATACATGTCGCCCAGAGCTATCATTGCCCAACTGTCGCCAGCTGCCACGCCCTTTTCAAGGAGAGGGGCGGCGTTGGCTGGATCTAAACCCATGCGGTCGCCTTGCTTATATAGGCTGCCGAGCTTGAAATAAGCTGACGTATTATTCTTAGCTAGCGCCTGTTCGTACAGTGAGACGGCCTTTGGCACGTCTTGCGGGACGATTTTGCCGTCCTTGTAAATGTCACCAAGGGCAATCAGAGCCGAAGGATCACCCTTTGCGGCGGCTTGCTCGAAGTAGCTGACCGCCTTACCCCTGAGAGCGACCTCGGAAGCCCGCCAATAAAACTCACCCAGAGCTAACGCGGCGGTTTGATCGCCCTTGGACGCTAGGCCTTCAAGCATTGTGACGGCCGACTTGATTTCAGGAGAATCGCCGCCGTTACGCACAATCGATCTGAGATGTTTGGTGTCTGGCGCAGGGTTTGTTTGTGCGAATACTGAAGCTGCAGTGATGCTGAAAAATACTGTTGTTAAAAGAAGAGTTCTAAAAAACATAGGGGACCCTCGTTGGTTGAAAAACGCGTGAACGGTACGACCGTTCGGTATTTTTGTCCACAAACGGAAGGGTTCACTAGTCCGTGTTCAATCCACAGCGAAAGAGGTGTCATCTCGCCCTGCAAGCCGTACAGGCCGAAAAGGTTGCTTTGCTGCAAGACCCGGTGACAGAAAATGCAAAATCTGGCGTCAACTACAAGGGAGGTGATTATCACACCCAAAGCGGCGCAAGGCTGATCAGTTTGACAC
The DNA here is from genome assembly GCF_964254145.1 of Pararhizobium sp. LjRoot235. NCBI lineage: Bacteria > Pseudomonadati > Pseudomonadota > Alphaproteobacteria > Hyphomicrobiales > Rhizobiaceae > Pararhizobium > Pararhizobium sp. LjRoot235. The sequence goes on from NZ_CAXUSP020000001.1 coordinate 3,202,586, forward strand.
GGTGGAAAACAAAAATTCCGATTCGCCCCGTCAAATTCCGGAAAGGCGCGGAGCTACAATCGGACAAACAGGAAAGTGGCGGAGAAGAAGGGATTCGAACCCTCGATACCCTTCCGGGTATACTCCCTTAGCAGGGGAGCGCCTTCGACCACTCGGCCACCTCTCCGTTAGCGCCTGACTAGAGTCAGGAGCCCTTCATTGCAAGGGATTTTTGCGGTTACCCGCTACAAAGTTGAATTTTCCATCCTGTACGACGGCGCACCTTCAGTCCCTGACAAGAGCCGATCAAGCCTGTTACGGGCGGATCTGCTGTCTTGCCGCCCCGTTCCCGGCCAACTTCCCGATCGCCTTTGCGCCATACTCACCGATTGCCCGCTATGGGCATTTTGCAGTAGTCCTGTGCCCTTGAATCCGCCCTTGCCCGCCGCTGCGGGCGGCGCAAGATAGCTTTGGGAGCAGAGAGTGAACAGCAACAGCAAACCGGAAACTCAAGTGACGATCGAAAAGCTTCGCAACGGGCGCTGGGCTTTCGTCATCAAGCGCGGCACCGTTGTCTATCCTGCCGGCGGCCAGTTTATCAGCCAGTTGCAGGCGCATGCCGCCGGTCAGATGGCGCTCAAAGCCCTGGAAAACAAGCGTTAGCCAGTCGCGCATCGTCACCAGATCGCGAAAGCCGGCCTGCTGCCACAGGCCCGGCCTTCGTTTTTCAATGCAGTTTGATATCGGTCAGCTCTTTTTCGCCAGCCGGTCCATCGCATTCTGGGTGGCTGCGCCAAAGTCACCGTCGAGCGGTCCGCTATAATAGCCGCGCTCCCGAAGTAGCGCCTGGATTTCCTTGCGGAAGGCGGGCGTGAAGTTGTTCGGCGAGGTCTTCATCTCCTGGAGCTTCGCCGGGTCGCCGCCCTCGACGCTGGCCGCTGCCCAGCGGGCAGCTTCCTTCGGGTCCGCCTTCGTGCCGAGGCCGAAATCATAGAGGCGGCTCAGATTGCCCATGGCATAGGCGCTCCCGGCGTTCGCTGCCGTTTCATACCAATTGCGGGCCTGAACATAGTCCTGCGGCACGCCGTTGCCGACGTCGTAGAACCAGCCGAGCAGCGCCATCGAATAGGAATCGCCGACATTGGCGGCCTTTTCGTACCATTTCTTGGCTTCCGCATAATCCTGCGCCGTGCCGAGACCGTTCTGGTAGGCCCAGCCGAGCGAGGACATGGCATTGGCATCGCCGCCTTCAGCCGCCTTCTGGTACCAGGAAAGCGACTGGTTGAAGTCCTTCGCGACGCCGTTTCCTTCACGGTAGAACCAGCCGATCGTCGCCATGGCATTGGCATAACCCTGGTTGGCCGAGAGCTGATACCATTTCAGCGCCTCTGCATAATCCTGGGGAACGCCGCCGTAGCCCTCGCGATAGAGCCAGCCGAGCGATGCCTGGGCATAGGAATTGCCTGCATTGGCGGCCTGCTCGAACATCTGCTTGCCTTTCTCGATGTCGACCGGACCATCCGTGCCGTAAATCGAGAACCAGGCGAGGTTCGTCAGCCCGTACATGTTGCCGCCGTCAGCCGCCTTCTGGTAGTTGCGCCGCGCCTCGACATAGTTGCGGCCGGCATCCTGCGCCCGCCCGAGCATGTTGACGAGCATCATGTCGTCGGGGTTTTCATTGACGGCCTGGGCGCAGGCGGTCAGCGCGCGGGCCGAATCGATCTTCAGGAAATTGACGCCGAGGAAGCCCGGCATCGACTGTGGTTCACCGGCCAGCAGGTAACAGTCGCGCGATGCCTGCGTGTCCTTGCCGGTCTGGGAGATGTTGAGCCCCTTCTTCGGCTCGAGCGCCGCGATCTGGGTTTCGGCTTCCGCCTTGTGCTTGCTGTCAGGATAACGCTCCATGAAACGGGTGAGTGCGGCGGCATCGGTCGACTGCTTCAGCGCGTCCCAGGCGATCTCGTCGGGGCTGCTTACGGAGTTCTGTTCCGCTTCGGTCAAAAGTTTAAGCTTCTTCTCGGCCAACATCTTGTAGACGGGGTCGGAGCCATGCTTGGCGAGGAAAACCTCGATCAGGTCCTTGTCGGCGAGATCGCGGATGTTCTGCCAGTCGGCGGCAGCGGCCGATTGGCCGTTCGGCGAGACTTCTTCCGTGTTGCCGTTGTTGGTGACGTTGACGTTGACCTCCCTGATGTTGAGGAAGATCTGGGCGCCGCCGAGCGAGCCGTAGACGAAGGGTTCCTGGCTGCGGTTGGTCGCGGCCACCACTTCGTCGCGGACCTTGCCAAGCGCGATGCGCACATCGACGCCGGGCTCCGTCAGATATTTGGACAGCGCCGTTGCAAATGGGCTGTTCTTGCCCTCGCCGTCCATGGCGACCGTGCCGGCCTTCGAGGCGAAGGCAACCAGCAGATCGGCCGATTCGGGCTCGACGCGGGCGAGACCGCGGCTGACGGCGCGGGTCGAGATCGACCGCGTCATCGATTGCTCGAACGGATTGTTGCGGCAGGCATCGAGAATGACCAGCTTCAGCCGGGTCGCGCCTTCCAGCGAACGCTGCACGCGATCGAGCGGAACGGCCTCGTCTTCCACATCCTTGTCGGTCTTCAAAGCGACATCGACGGGCAACAGGAAATTCTGGCCGTTCATCTCCATGCCGTGGCCGGAATAATAGATGATCGCGACTTCGGCGCCTGTCGCCGCATCCTCGAAATCGCGGAGCGCCCGCACCATCGAGGCGCGGTCGAGATCATGGACGGTCGTCACCGTATCGAAACCGGCGTCCTCGAAGGAGGCCTTCATCAGGTCGACGTCATTGGCCGGGTTGTTCAGCTGCGATGTCGCCTCATATTTTTCATTGCCGATCAGGAGAGCGACGCGTTTCGCGGCCTCGGCCGCGCCAGCCTGAAACGCGAAAACTGATAGTGACAGAACGAAGATCGGCACCCAGTGCCGGGAATAGGCTTTGAACATGATTTTCCCTCCGCGCTTGCGCAGCGGGCCGGGACGTTTCGCGCCCCCCGCAAACCGCACAAACATGATCCCTAATTTCCGCGCAGTTTTTCCCCCGCGCGCTTTTCATGAAAGTATTACGTATGGCCCAGCCGGTTTCAATGTCCGCTTTTGTGCTTTTTTAAGCAAGCCAGAAGACAGGGCAGCACAAGCTCAGGACAAGCCTGGTGGCTAAAACTGCTGTCACAGCAATGTGGCGCGCGATCAAAGCGTGACGCGCGCCTTCGTCAGACGTTGCACAATCCAGCACAAGCGGCGCAGCGCCGTCATTTTTTCCGGAGTTTCCGATGTCGATGGTGATGCATCTCGCCGAGGCAAAGCCGGGTCAACCGACCACCAGGTACAAGCATTATTATATCGAGCGCCCCTGCCGCATCCTTGTCGTCGGGCAGCACCTGAAGACGAAGACGAAATACCAGTGCCTGCTGCGTCACATTTCCATCGGCGGTGCCATGCTGGATTTCAACGCCAATATCCTTTTGCCGAAACATTTCTTCCTGGAGATCGACGGCTTCCGGGAAGAAATCGGCTGTTCGCAGGTACACCGGCACAATTTCGAGCTCGGCGTGCGCTTCAACATGCCGTTGGCGCCCGAATTCATCAGCCGGCTGATCCGGATGGACTTTACCAGCGGGCTGATCTGAGCCGACCACACGATTTCCCTTGCGCCTGCGATCCGGCCGCCTGCCAATGCCGTGGGTCGGCGCCTTGAATCGCCACGCCAAAAAACGAGGCGTTTTAGCGATTTAAGTCCTCATTAAATTTTTAGGGAAAGCTTTCAAAGGATTGCAATATCCATGATCGATTCTCAATGGATCGCTTGCCGTCGTCAGGAGGAGGGCAAGAGCGGGAAGATGTTGACGGCGAGCAGTGTGGGGATCGAGCGATCCGCCGCCCATCGCTACCGAGGAGTGGTGATGCAGAACTCGACGATGTACTCCGTGGTCAGCTCCAAGCTTTATGAGGAGCGCTTCGAGCGTTTCACGATCGGGCAGGCCGGCACCCTGATGGCGGTTCGGCCAGCCCTTGGCGGCGTTTCGACCCGCACTTGCAAAATGCTGGAAATTTCACGTGGCGGCGCCGCCTTCACCGTCAACACCACGATCGGCCTGCCGCAGCACTATTATCTGACCATCGTCGGCACCAAGAGGCGAATCGGCTGCGCTGAAATTTTCCGCAACGACCATCGTATCCAGGTGCATTTCATCAAGCCGATCGACGAGGAGTTCCTTCACGAGATCGTCCGCTACGAGTTCTTCACCGGGAACGAGTCGAAAAAACATTGACACCTTCCCAAGCGATCGAGGGCGGGCAGGTGCATTTCGCGAATGGGATTCGGTTTCCATGACGATCAAACATCGCTAGTGTCCGCTGCGGTTTCATCCATTGTCAGGCTCGATCAACAGCATGTCCGCATTTTCCCGCTTTACGCCCCTGGTTTCCTCCCTTCCCTCCACCATTCCCTTTGTCGGCCCCGAAGCGATCGAGCGACAGCGCGGCCGTCCGATCAAGGCGCGGATCGGTGCCAATGAAAGCGGTTTTGGCCCTGCCCCCTCGGTTCTCAAGGCCATGGCCGAGGCGGGGACCGGCGTCTGGAAATACAACGATCCGGAAAATTTCGAGCTGAAGCAGGCGCTGGCCAGCCATCTCGGCACTTTGCCGGCGAACCTGGCTGTCGGCGAGGGCATCGACGGTCTTCTCGGACAGATCGTCCGGATGGTGATCGAGCCCGGTCTGCCGGTCGTTACCTCGCTCGGCGGTTATCCGACGTTCAACTTCCATGTCGCAGGTCATGGTGGCCGGCTGGTAACGGTGCCTTACGTCAACGACCGCGAGGACCTCGACGGTCTCCTGGCGGCGGTCAAGCGGGAAGATGCGCCGCTCGTCTACTTCGCCAATCCCGACAATCCGATGGGGAGCTGGTGGGACGCCGACAGTGTCGTCAGGTTTGCCAAGGCGCTGCCGGAGACATGCCTGCTGGTGCTCGACGAAGCCTACGGCGAAACCGCGCCGGGGAGCACGATCCCGCCGATCGCATCGCTGATCGACATGCCGAACGTGATCCGCACCCGCACATTCTCCAAGGCCTACGGTCTGGCAGGCGCGCGCATCGGCTATGCCATCAGCACGCCGGGAACCGCGCAAGCCTTCGACAAGATCCGCAACCATTTCGGCATGAACAGGATCGGCACGGCGGCAGCGATCGCGGCGCTGGCCGACGGCGCATATTTGACAGAGGTGCTTGGGAACATCGCTGCCTCGCGCGAAAGGATCGCTGCGATTGCCATCAGGAACGGGCTGGAGCCCCTGCCGTCGGCAACGAATTTCGTCACCGTCGATGGCGGCAGAGACGCGATTTTTGCGCGCGCGATCGTCGATCGGCTGATGCAGGATCACGGCGTGTTCATCCGCATGCCGGGGGTTGCGCCGCTCAACCGCTGCATCCGCATCAGCACCGGCCCGGAGGCGGATATGGCGCTTCTGGAAGAGGCGCTGCCGAAGGTTATCGAGGCAGTAGTTAATAGGCAGTAAGCAGGACCTGTTGCCTATCGCCTCAGTGCATGGTCATCCATTCGCGGGCGGCGCGCAGGGCCGTGGCAAGGTCGGTCTTGCTCATGGTCATCGTAAGATCCGCACGCAGCGCGGCAGCCCGGTCGGAGCCTTTGATCGCCGCGATGTTGAGCCACTTGTGTGCAGCGACGAGATCAATGTCGCAACCACGTCCGGTTGCATACATCAAGCCCATTTCGCAGAATACGTCCGCGCGGTTTTCGCCACCCATCGTGGCATCCGAAGCATTTTGAATGTCAAAGCGTGCCATTGTCTATGTCCCTGTTTGCCGGTTGGTTACTACAGCGCAGCGCGCCTTTCAGACGCGCAAAAATCGCTGTAAAACTTTGATCTGCTGCAGAATCCTGTTCTTAAATCGATTCCGATTTAAGAAATTGTGCAGCAGCGCAGTCCCTGTTTTGCTTGCCTTTTTTGAGGCTCCTTGGGGGCCGGCCGTCTTGTGCGGCTTTCGGTCCCCAAGGGGTTCCGGCGGGGTGTTTTTCCCTGCTCGTCTTATGGGCTTGAGTATGCCGCAGCGGTTTCAATACACGCTTAAAATGCATGATTAATGTGCGACAAACAAAGTTCAAACGATTGGTAAACTTGGGTTTTTGTTAAACATCGGACCGCCTTGAAACGCTGGCTTTTGCCTCGATCTTTACGGAAAATTCAATTCTCGATTTCAACCAATCGCTAACCACATGAAACGGTGACACGCTCCATTTCGAAAAGAGTGAGGGCACGAAGGGGCTGTTTTGCCGGGATTTTTCAGCGGAAAATGGGGGAAACACATATTTACGTTTACGTTCGCGTAAGCTATTTTCCGCGTGTTGAGCGGTGAGGAGACCAGCTCTGGCAACATTTCAACCGAACCATGCGGCAAAGCATGATTATCCGGCGAACTTTATGGGAGGAACTATATGATCCGCGCATTCATCCTGGCCGCAGCCATGACGCTGGTCACGACCACCGCAGGTTTTTCCGCCGAACCGATCGTCGGCAACTGGAAGACCGCGAGCGGCGAGACGGCAGCCATCGCCTCCTGCGGCGGCGGCTACTGCATCACCTTGAAAACGGGAAAACATGCAGGCAAGCACATCGGCAGCATGAATGGCAGCGGCGACAGCTATAGGGGCGAGATCACCGATCCCGCCAACGACAAGACCTATAGCGGATCGGCGTCAATCGAGGGCAGTTCGCTCAAAATGCAAGGCTGCGTGCTGAAGATCCTCTGCAAGTCTCAGACCTGGAGCCGTATGTAGCTGCGGGAATGGTCCAGCGGGCATGCCGGCCGGACCATGTTTTCACCTTCAGCGAGCGGTCTGGCCGAACAGGATTTTCTGCGCTTCCTTGTCTTCCGAAAGGTGCTTCTGCCGCTCCCGCTCCTGCCTGCCGACATCAAAGCCCCTCTGAACCGCCGGGCGGGCCGTCAGCGTCTCGAACCAGCGTTTCAGGTTGGGGAATTCGTTAAGGTCCTGGCCATTTCCTTCGTACTGGCGCACCCAGCCAAGGCAGGCCATGTCGGCGATCGAATATTCACCGGCGAGGAACGGTCGGTACGCCAGCCGCTTGTTCATCACGCCGTAGAGGCGATTGACCTCGTTGGTGTAGCGGGTGATGCCGTATTCGATCTTCTCGGGCGCATAATTGCGGAAATGGTTTGCCTGGCCGGCCATCGGCCCCAGCCCGCCCATCTGCCAGAACAGCCATTGATCGACATCGACGCGAGCGCGCTCGTCGGTGGGATAGAACTTGCCGAACTTGCGGCCGAGATATTGCAGGATGGCGCCGGATTCAAACACCGAGATCGGCTCGCCGCCCGGGCCGTCGGGATCGATGATTGCCGGCATGCGGTTGTTGGGAGCGATCGTCAGAAAGTCCGGCGTGAACTGCTCGCCCTTGCCGATATTGACGTATTTCACCTCATAGGGAACGCCGAGTTCCTCAAGCATGACGGTGATCTTCCAGCCGTTCGGGGTCGGCCAGTAGTAGAGTTCGATCGGCGCAGTCATCGGCAATCTCCAGTTGGGTAACTCGACCGAAGACTTAAGGGGCACCCCCCCACCGTTGCAAGGGTGAAAGCCGCGAAGATGAACGGGAGATGAACCGGGGTCTCAGCAACAGTTCAGTTTGCCCATGCGAAAAAGCCATCATCGCGTTGAACCCGACCGACAAACCCAGACGGACAAAGCCATGGACATTCTCGCACGCCGCCTCACCATCATCAGCATGCTCATGGTCGTCTTCGCGATCACGCTTGCGGCCGCCGTCAGTGCCGACACGCAGCGCCGCCGCCACAATTATGCAGGCTCGATCGCCGACTGCACCGTGCACACCGCCCAGTTCTGCGAACAAGCCAAGCTCTAAAGGTCAGAAACGATGTCTTCCCTCGCCCATTCCGCAATCATCGCTCTGCGCATGCTGACGCTTGCAGCCCTGCTGATGGCGCCGATGGGTGCGATTGCCTACAACAAGGCCTCTGGCCTTGGCATCAGCAAGCAGGGAGCCGGCTTCGTTCTTTTCGTGACGCTTCAGCGCCAGTCCATGAGCTGATGCTGTCGAAGCAAGCGACGCACTTGCGCATTTAAATCTGCTGCCTTCCTACTGCATAATTCCATAAATCGGAATCGATTTAAGAACAAAATTATGCAGCAGATCAAAGTGTTACAGCGACACCTTTGCGCCTCTGAAAAGACGCGCGGCGCTGTATGCACCGCCAAGGAAGGAACACCATGCCCATCTCCGCATTCGCCATCTATGCCCTTGCCGCCCTCGCGGAAATCGCCGGCTGCTTCGCGTTCTGGACATGGCTCAAGCTGGATAAGCCGATCTGGTGGCTCATTCCCGGCATGGCAAGCCTCGCGCTCTTCGCCTGGCTTCTCACGCTGACCGATACGACTGCTGCCGGGCGCGCCTACGCGGCCTATGGCGGCATCTATATCGCTGCGTCGCTGACCTGGCTCTGGATTGTCGAAGATGTTTGTCCGGATGCTGGGATATAAGCGGCGTCGCGCTTGCCATTGCAGGCACAGTCGTCATCCTTGCCGGCCCGCGCTGAGTGGCTTTCTCCGAACGATGCCTGTGCATTCAAATCTTGTCGTTTGCTTGTAAAAGACGCCATCCTATAATGTCGCATGAACAAACGAATCTTTTCCCTCTCCGCCCTTTCCGTCGCCACGCCGGACACTTTCGAGCCGCAGACGTTCGATGACCCAGCCGCAGCGGTTGATGCCTTGTCGGCGCTCTACGAGCGCAACACCAAATTCCTGGTCGATGCCTTTACCGAACTCGGTCGCACGGGCACGCCGATGTCGCGCTATCGCGCCTGCTATCCCCAGGTCAGCATCGAGACCAGCAGTTTCAGCCATATCGATTCGCGCCTGTCCTATGGCTATGTCAGCGCGCCGGGCGTCTATACGACGACGGTCACCCGGCCGAAGCTGTTCCGCCACTACCTCAAGGAACAGCTCGGCCTCCTGATCCGCAGCCACGGCGTCGGTGTCACTGTCTCCGAATCGGCAACACCGATCCCGCTGCATTTCGCTTTCGGAGAAGGCGCCCATGTAGAGGCGTCGATGGCGGAAAACATCGACGTGCCGCTGCGCGACCTGTTCGACGCACCCGACCTGACGACCACCGACGACGAGATCGCCAACGGCTCCTACGAGCCCGGTCCGGGCGATCCCTCCCCGCTGGCGCCGTTCACCGCCCAGCGCATCGACTATTCGCTCGCCCGCCTCAGCCACTACACGGCAACCAGTGCGACGCATTTCCAGAACTTCGTGCTTTTCACCAACTACCAGTTCTACGTCGATGAATTCTGCGCCTGGGCGCGCAAGCAGATGGCGGAGGGAGGCAATGGCTATGCCTCCTTCGTGGAACCGGGCAACATCATCACGCAGGCCGGATCTGACAAGCCGGAATCGGATCTTTCGCTGGTGCGGATGCCGCAGATGCCGGCCTATCATCTGAAGAAAAAGGGCCATGGCGGCATTACCGTCGTCAATATCGGCGTGGGCCCATCCAATGCCAAGACCATTACCGATCATATCGCGGTGCTCAGGCCACATGCCTGGCTGATGCTTGGCCATTGCGCGGGCCTGCGCAACAGCCAGACGCTCGGCGACTATGTGCTGGCGCATGCCTACGTGCGCGAAGATCACGTGCTGGACGACGATCTGCCGGTCTGGGTGCCGATCCCGGCACTGGCGGAAGTTCAGGTGGCGATGCAGGACGCGGTGGCGGAAATCACCGGTTACGAGGGCTACGACCTGAAACGGATCATGCGGACGGGGACAGTTGCAACAATCGACAACCGCAACTGGGAACTGCGCGACCAGCGCGGCCCGGTGAAGCGGCTGTCACAGTCGCGCGCCATCGCGCTCGACATGGAATCGGCCACGGTCGCGGCAAACGGCTTCCGCTTCCGCGTACCGTACGGAACCCTACTCTGCGTCTCCGACAAGCCGCTGCACGGCGAATTGAAGCTGCCGGGCATGGCCACAGCCTTCTACAAGACGCAAGTCAGCCAGCATCTGCAGATTGGCATTCTGGCGCTGCAGAAACTCGCCGCCATGCCGAAGGAAAAGCTGCATTCGCGCAAGCTTCGCAGCTTCTTCGAGACGGCTTTCCAGTAATCCTCAGCGTCGCGGCGACAGCGCAATCGACAGCAGCGTGCCCGCAACCGCCGACACGACGATCATCAGGTGGGCGTTGACGCTGGCGCTGGCGAGCAGATCGAAAGTGGTGCCCTTCGCCGAGGCACCGAACGAGATCGCGCCCGCAGTGATGCCGGCTGGATAGGTGCCGACCCCAGCCGGAGCGTGAACCGGCAGCACTGACGACAACTCGCCGCCCAGCGCGCCGCCGAAACAGGCGCCGAACGGCACGACGCCCATAGTGAACAGCACCCAGGCAAGCACCGCGACCTTGGTCGACCAGTTGAGAACAGTCATCAGCCATGCCCGCACGAAGACCATCGCATTCGCCGGCAGGCCGGCCTCTATTTCCTCGAGCAACCTGCCGAGCTTGTCCGGAAGCCGGCGCTCGACAAACGCAAGGGCGCTGCCCTTCAGGAAAAACAAAAGCAGTGGCGAGACGAGGAAGAGGGCCCAGAGAAGCCAGCCGAGACGCTGATTATCGTGTTCGAGCACAAGGCCGATGCCGGCGGCAGCAAACAGCGCATGCAGGTCGAGCACGCGCATGAGCAGCAGCGCCGACGTGCTGCGCGCCAGGGGAATGGCGAATTCCGAGCGCATCAGGATAGGAAAGCTGGTCTCACCGGCGCGGAAAGGCAGCATGATGTTCAGAAGATTGTGGACCTGCGTCACGCGCAGGAGCAGAAGGAAGCGGCCGCGGGTCTCGCCCGGGAAATAATCGTAGATCCGGTAGCAGCGGATGAAATAGGTGCCGACCAGCAGCGCCAGCGCCGAAAGCACCGGCAGGAAGCCGATCTCCGCCCACTGCCGAAAAAGCGCGGGCCAGCCCCAGATCCACTGAACGAATGCGGCATAGGCGATCACGGCGACCAGGGAAACCACCGTCATCCGGTTGCGGACAAGCCACGAGCCCCGGCTGGCATCCCCTTTTGCATTCATATATTTGCTACTTTCCTGTCCGGTGCTATGGGATCATGGCTGTTATCACGAGAATCCGGGCAAGAGAACCGGCAGCGTTTTTCAGAGGCTTTGACATTGGATCCCATCTTGCAAGCAAACAGGACAGAAACTGTCGTCGCTGACGCGATAGAATTGTCCGTTGTCGTGCCGATCTATAACGAAGAGGAAAGCGTCGGTCCGCTGATCGCGCGCATCCGCGACGCCATGGCCGATTTCGGACGCAGCTGGGAGCTGATTCTCGTTGACGACGGAAGCACCGACGCGACGCTGGTGAATGCCCGCAAGGAACTTGCCGATTCCAGCCTGCGCTTGAGGATCGTGGAGTTGCAGCGCAATTTCGGCCAGACCGCCGCCATGCAGGCCGGCATTGATACTGCCGCGGGAAGGCTGATCGCGACGCTGGACGGCGATCTTCAGAACGATCCGCGTGATATCCCTGCCATGGTTGCAGCGATCGAGGCGCGCGAACTCGACCTTCTGGTCGGCTGGCGCAAGAACCGGCAGGACGGGCTTTTCCTGCGCAAGATCCCCTCCTGGTGCGCCAACTACCTTATCGGCAAGATCACCGGTGTGAAGCTGCACGATTATGGCTGCAGCCTGAAGATCTACCGGGCATCAATCATCAAGCAGGTCAAGCTGATGGGCGAAATGCACCGGTTCATTCCGGCCTGGGTCGCCGGCGTGGTGCCGAGCAGCCGAATCGGCGAGATGCCGGTCACTCATCACGCCCGCCAGCACGGGACATCGAAATACGGGATCTCGCGGACCTTCCGCGTCATTCTCGACCTGCTCTCCGTGCTGTTCTTCATGCGCTACAAGGCACGGCCGGGGCATTTCTTCGGCTCGATTGGCCTCGCGGCCGGAGCGCTCAGCGCGCTTATCCTGCTCTACCTCTTCATCGACAAGTTCGTGCTTGGCAACGATATCGGCGGCAGGCCGATGCTGATTGTCGGCGTCATGCTGTTTCTCTCCTCCGTCCAGCTCATTACCACCGGCATTCTGGCGGAGATGATGGCGCGCATCTATTCGGGCGAAAACGACACGCCGCCCTACATTGTGCGCAAGGTCTTCGGCAGCGACGATTCAAGCACCTGAACGCGGCAGGCTATTGTCCGACAAGCACTTTCAATTCGCCCGGGTGGATACGCAGGGCGACAGTGCGGCCGATCGGCAGCAATTCGCCGTCAATGACGCAGTTTGTCTTGTGACGCGCGGTGGGGAAATGCAGGTCGACTGCCGTTACGCTCATTTCGGTTATGAGCGGACTTTCGCGAAATTTTCCGCGCAGGACATCGAAGGCCAGCTTGGCGACACCAGCCGGCTTCAGGGGCGGCGCCGTATAGAATCCCAGATGCCCGCCAGTCAGGTCATCGGCATACATCAGCGCATTCGGGCCAAAATGGTTGTTGGAAACGGAAATGGCCGAAACGGCACGCCTTTCATGAACGCCATCCACATCGAATTCGATCTCGAATTCAGGCGGATTGAAGATCACACCGACCGCCGCGCGCATGGTGGCACGAATTTTTCCGAGCCGTGAGGCGAAGGTGTAGGCTTCGCGGTAACGCACCATGCGGGCATGCAACCCCATGGAAAACTGATGCACGAAAGCCCGGCCGTCGGCGCTGCCGATATCGGCATCGATGATCCTGCCGTCGGCAAGCACATCCAGCACCTTCCAGATATCGAGCGGCAGTTTTAGTGACCGGGCAAAGAGGTTCATCGTTCCGGCGGGAATGACGCCGAGCGGCATGCCGTTCTTCCAGGCGACGCCGGCCGCCCCGGATATCGTGCCATCCCCGCCGCCTGCAATCATGGCATCGAGGTCGCCGCGTTTTGCTGCTTTTTCAAGGGTATCGCCCATCTCGCGGCCGGAGACGACCGCGATTTCGATCTCATGGCCCCTTGCGCGAAAAACCTCTTCGGCCTTCCGGCTATAGGCCCCCATATCCGTCGTGCGGAAGGTCCCCCCATCCCGATTGAAAATGGCCTTGATCTTCATACATCGTCTTTCTGACAGCGCCATGCCGGCAACCATCATATGGGGCGCACGCTATAAATTGTCAGGGCATGAGGGCGAACCGCGGCGATTGAAGACCGGATCGAGCGGTTCATCAATCGCAGATACGCAAAGCGCACCGGCTGTTGTCACGGTAACGCCGTGTGGTAGAACCCGCGCAATCCAAGCGCAAAGGCCACCCAGCATGACTTCGCTCGCCGAAAAACTTGAAACGCGACCCAACACGTTCATCCTGCTGATCGGCGCCTATTTCCTGCTCAATCTGATCGTTCGCATCTGCCTGCCGAATTCGCTCGAAATGGACGAGGCCGGGCAGATCCTGATGAGCCAATGGTACGCTCTCGGATACGATACGCAGCCACCATTCTTCAATTGGGTGCAGCATGCGGTCATCGACGGCATCGGACAGTCCCTGTTGGCGCTGAGCCTGGTCAAGAACCTCTTCCTGTTCCTGAGCTACCTCTTCTATTACCTTGCCGCCCGGCAGGTGCTTGCAAACAGGTCGCTCGCCGTTGCCGCAGCGCTAGGGCTTCTCACCATTCCGGAAATCGGCTGGCTGGCACAGCGTGATCTCACCCATTCGAACGCCTCGCTCTTCGCCGCCTGCCTGTTTGTCTACGGGTTGTTTCGCACGCTCGACCGGCCGGCGATCGCCACCTATCTTGTGACCGGCATCGCCATCGGTATCGGGTTGCTGTCGAAATATAATTTCTCGATTCTCTGCCTCTGCGCCTTCGTCGCCGTGCTTGCCAGTCCGTCCTATCGCCAGCGGCTGCTCGATCCGCGCATTCTCATCACCGCCGCGGTGGCGCTGGCGATTGCTCTGCCGCACGCGGTCTGGCTGTTCCAGAATTTCGAGATCGCCTCGCACGATACCGTCGACAAGATGGCCTCGGATGCCGAGGGCGGCACGCTGATGCAGATCGCCCGTGGTCTCGCGGAACTTCCGCTGACACTCCTGAGCTTCTGCGCGCTGACCGTCATCGTTTATGCTTCAACCTTTCGCGCCGGTTTCTGGCGGTCACTGCTGGCGGGGAATGCAAAGACGCGATTGATCGAGACGATGTTCCTTGTCCTGCTCGTCTTTTTGCTTTTCATGGTGCTGTTCATGGGCACAGCGCAGTTGAAGGTCCGTTGGGTGTCGCCGGTGCTGTTCCTGCTGCCGATGTATCTCTGCATGAAGATCGATGTCTCAGGGGCTCCGATCGGTGACTTTCTGCGGCGTTTCATGCCGGTCATTCTGCTGCTGATGATCCTCATTCCAACGTCGCTGGTGTTGCGCATCACGGCTGCGGGCGTGACGAACTCCCATCCGAAACTGACTGTGCCCTACCAGGCATTCATCGAGGAAACCGTCAAGAAACCGGCCATCACCCCCGCCCTTGTGATCGCTGAAGACGCCTTCATGGCGGGAAATATCCGCATGCAACTGCCGCACACGCCGGTTGATACACAGACCTACCGGCTCTATAGCCCGCCTTTCTCCTGGTCGAAGGAAAGCCCGATTCTTCTACTCTGGCGCGATAAGGGTGACGCTCACGTGCCCGAGCGTCTGGAAAGCCGCCTCAAGCAGCGCGTCGCCACCGTTCCGCCGCTGCAACCGCAAACGATCGCCCTGCCCTTCATCTATGGCAGCGACGGCGATCTCTTCCGCTTCGGTTATGCCTGGGTTCACAAACCCTGACCCTGGTGCCATTCGGCTGGGCCCGCCGGATTCCGGTTGCGCTCCAAGCGAGCTTCTCCGCAGTTCCCGCAGGAACCTCGCTTCCTCTCTGTGGCCAGTAAACAGGAGACAGCGCGGCACACCGGGGAGCCTCCCGAACCGGTGAGGCCGCGCTGCCCCGGGAACCGGTCCAAAGCCCGCGACAGGAGACCGGTTCCGGGGCAGTTTCATCACCTGTCACCGGAGAAGAAAATGCAATCCTTCATTGATTCCATCGTCGGTTCCCACCCGTTCGGCTACCTCGCCCGGGCTATCCTCACTTACATGTTCTGGGCAAGCGGCCTTGCCAAACTCCTCGATTTCAACGCCGGCGTCGCCGAGATGTCGCACTTCGGGCTAGAGCCGGCACCGCTCTTCAACATAGCGGTAATCTTCACCCAGCTTGGCGGCTCCGCGCTGATCATCGCCAATCGCTGTGCCTGGCTTGGCGCCGGCGCTCTTGCCGTCTTCACCCTGCTCACCATTCCGATCGCTCATACCTTCTGGACCATGCAGGAGCCGATCAGGACCCTCGAGTTCTACGTGGTCATGGAGCATGTCACGGTGATCGGCGGCCTGATGGTGGTCGCCTGGAAATCAGCCCCAAAGCGCGAGAGCGCGCCTGCATCCCGGCCGAATTTCGCGGAACTCAACGCGTAACGCTGCAGGCCTCGGCCCGATTGAAATCACCTGCCGGACATTCCCCGGCAGGTGATTTCCGCTATCAACCGTGAATGATTTCGCGGTGGCGTTGCAGCCTTTGTCCATACGCCTGGCTCACCCGATCGAAGATGATCGCGATGCCGACAATCGCCAGACCATTGAAAATGCCGAGCGTGAAATACTGATTGGCGATGGCCTTGAGAACCGGCTGGCCGAGGCCCTGCACCCCGATCATCGAAGCGATGACCACCATCGCAAGCGCCATCATGATCGTCTGGTTGATGCCGGCCATGATGGTGGGCAGCGCAAGCGGCATCTGCACGTTCTTCAGCTTCTGCCAATTGGAGGAACCGAAGGCGTCGGCGGCCTCGAGTACATCCTTGTCGACAAGGCGAATGCCGAGATTGGTGAGCCTGATCATCGGCGGGATCGCATAGATGACGACGGCGATAAGGCCGGGGACCTTGCCAATGCCGAGGAGCATGACGACGGGGATCAGATAGACGAAGCTGGGCATGGTCTGCATCACATCGAGCACCGGATTGACCGCGTTCTGCAGCCGGTCGGACCGCGACATGGCAATGCCGATCGGGATGCCGATCGCGATCGAGAGTACCGTACAGACGAAAATCATCGATATGGTCTTCATCGTGTCGTCCCACATGTCGAAATAGCCGATGGCCAGGAGCGTCGCGATGCAGGCGGCGACGATCTTCCAGTTCCGGCTCGCAAACCATGCGACCAAGGCGACCAAGACCAGGATGATCGGCCAGGGCGTGCGCGTCATAAAGCGTTCGGAGTGGATAAGGAAGAACTGCAGCGGCTCGAAGAACCCCTCGATCACATCGCCATAGGCGCGGGTGAAGGCGCGAAAGCCTTCATCGATCGCCTTTTTCAGATTGCGCAGCGAATCGTCGTTCATGTGCGGAAATTTGGTGAGCCAATCCATGCCGGTCCCCTTATTTGTTATGCATCGACGCCGGCCTTTCCTGAAACCGGCGCCGCAGAACAGAAGGCCGGCGCGGCGCGCCGGCCCGTCACATGATCAGAGCGCAGCCTTGATCTTCTCGGCAGCTTCCGGAGAGACCCACGGCGTCCAGAGCGCTTCGTTTTCCTGCAGGAAATGCTTGGCGCCGTCTTCACCGCTTGCCTGGTTGTCGGTCATCCAGGCCATAAGACCGTTGACCGTATCGTTCGTCCAGGAGCGTTTATTGAGATAGGCCATGACATCCTCGCCGGCGCGGTCGGCAAAGCCCTTGGTAACCAGGGTCTGGACCTTGTCCTTCGGCCAGTCGTTCTTCTTCGGATCCGGGCACTCGGCAACCGTATTGCAGCGTTTCCATTCGGCCGGATCCGCCGGAACGCCGTGCTCAAGCTTGACCATCTCATATTTGCCAAGGAGCGCCGTCGGCGCCCAGTAGTAACCGACCCAGCCTTCCTTGCCTTCGTAAGCCTTGGCGATCGAACCATCGAGGCCGGCGGCGGAGCCGGTGTCGATCAGGCTGAAGTTGGCGGCTTCACCACCATAAGCCTTGTAGAGCTGCGAGGTGACGACCGTGCCGCCCCAGCCCTGCGGACCGTTGTGCACCGCGCCCTTGCTCTTGTCCTCCGGGTCCGGGAAGAGTTCAGGATGCTTCAACGCGTCGTCAATCGTCTTGATATCGGGATGGGTGTCGGCGATGTATTTCGGAATCCACCAACCCTGCACACCGCCGTCGGACAACGCCATCGCTGCGCCGACAATCTTTCCCTCCTTGAGACCGCGATTGACGACGTCGGGGAGCAGGTCGATCCAGCCCTCCGGCGCGACATCCGGCTCGCCCTTTTCGATCATCGAGGTGATCGTCGGCACGGTGTCACCGACGATGATGTCCGCGTTGCAGCCGTAGCCTTCGGTAAGAATGAACTTGTCGAGGCTCGCCAGAACCTCGGCGCTCTGCCAGTTCATGCTGGCGATCGTCACGTCGCCGCAGTCGGCCGCCGAAGCGACATTGCCGAGCGCCAGCAGGCCGAAGGCAAGGCTGGTCGTTGCAAGGAGATGTTTCATTATCGGTTCCCTCTTTATAAGGCGGTGTATGACGCCCACGAGACCCGCCAGCACCGCCGCAGTCGGGCCCATGATCCAGACGACAGGCGGGATAGGTTCCCGCATGCCTCCATTGTCAAATTTTGCAGCTGCGGAGAGGAATGCCGCTCAGACTGCGCCTGCGCCTGCTCCACCTGCGCCATTCCAGTGAGATTTATGGCGGCAGGGTACAAAAACAATGGCGCACGGGCGCAGATCGACGCTCGCTAATCTTTTGGAACGATTAAATTTTACCCCGGCGGTCAGGCCTGCAGCACGACGACCCGTCCGCCGACCGTGACACGTTCATAGAGATCGATAACATCATGATTGAGCATGCGGACACAGCCGCTCGACACGGCCCGTCCTATGGTCTGAGGCTGATTGGTGCCGTGGATGCGGAACATGGTGTCGTTGCCGTTCCGGTAGAGATAGATGGCGCGGGCGCCGAGCGGATTGTGCGGCCCACCGGACACGCCGCCGGCATATCTGAGGTTTCGGGAATCGCGGCGGATCATGTTTCCCGTTGGCGTCCAGCTCGGCCATTGCGCCTTGCGGCCGACATAGGCCGAACCTGCGAGCGCATAGCCCTCGCGCCCCACGCCAATGCCGTAGCGCATCGCCCTTCCCTCGCCGAGAACATAATAGAGCCGGCGCGCCGGCGTATCGATGACAATGGTGCCGGCATCATATTGGGTCTCGTAAGCCACCTCCCGCCGCCGCAGTTCCGGCTTGATCCTTGCAAGCGGCATGGCAGGCAACGGAAACCGTTCGTCCGACAGGGCAGCGTAGTTGGCCGCATGGTTCGGTCCGCTGCCGGCACAGCCGGCAAGAAGACCAGATATGCCCAGAAGCAGGCCACGGCGGGTAAGCGACATGAGGCGTTCCTTAATATCCGGTTGATACAACCGAAATTACGGAAAACATGGTTAATGGCCGGTTAAGCCCTGCGAAGGTTGCCGGCATCTTCCTTGGCTCCGCCCGTCCGATGGTCACATATTCGGATAGACCGGCCCTTCGCCGCCCTGCGGCGGCACCCAGTTGATGTTCTCGTTGGGGTCCTTGATGTCGCAGGTCTTGCAGTGGACGCAGTTCTGGGCGTTGATGACGAAGGTGGGCTGGCCATCCTTCTCCACCCATTCGTAGACGCCGGCCGGACAGTAGCGCGCTGACGGCCCGGCATAGACGTCGTATTCGGAGCGCTTCTGCAGCTCCATGTCCTTGACCTTGAGGTGTACCGGCTGGTCTTCCTCGTGATTGGTGTTCGACAAAAACACCGAGGAGAGACGGTCGAAGGTCAAGACGCCGTCCGGTTTCGGATAGGCGATCGGCTTGTGCTGCGATGCCGGTTCCAGCGATTGCGCGTCGGTCTTGCCGTGCTTCAGCGTGCCGAAGAAGGAGAAGCCGAGCAGCGTGTTCGTCCACATGTCGAGGCCGCCGAGCGCCACGCCGATCGCCGTTCCGAACTTCGACCACAGCGGCTTGACGTTCCTCACCTTCTTCAGGTCCTGGCCGATGGCACTGTCGCGCCAGCCGTTCTCGATCTCGATGACCTCGTCATTGGCCCGGCCGGCGGCGATCGCCGCGGCGAGCTTCTCGGCGGCGAGAATGCCGGACAGCACCGCGTTGTGGCTGCCCTTGATGCGCGGCACGTTGACGAAGCCGGCGGAACAGCCGATCAGCGCGCCGCCGGGGAAGGACAGCTTCGGCACCGACTGGTAGCCGCCTTCGGTGATGGCGCGGGCGCCATAGGACAGGCGCTTGCCGCCCTCGAAGGTGCCGCGGATCGCCGGATGCGTCTTGAAGCGCTGGAATTCCTCAAACGGATTGAGATAGGGGTTCTTGTAGTTGAGGTGAACGACGAAGCCGACGGCGACCAGGTTGTCCTCGAGATGATAGAGGAACGAGCCACCGCCGGTCTTCATGCCGAGCGGCCAGCCGAAGGAGTGCTGCACCAGGCCCTGTTTGTGGTTCTCCGGCTTCACCTGCCAGAGTTCCTTGATGCCGATGCCGAATTTTTGCGGCTCGCGGCCCTTCTGCAGATCGAATCTGGCGATCAGTTCTTTGGCGAGTGAACCGCGCACGCCTTCGCCGATCAGCACGTATTTGCCGATGAGTTCCATGCCGCGGGCGAAATTCGGGCCAGGCTCGCCGTTCCTCTCGATGCCCATGTCCCCGGTCGCAACGCCGATCACTGCACCCGCATCATTGTAGAGCACTTCGGTCGCGGCAAAACCCGGATAGATCTCGACGCCGAGCGCCTCGGCCTTTTCGGCCAGCCACCGACAGACGAGACCAAGCGAGACGATGTAATTGCCGTGATTGTTCATCAAGGGCGGCATGGCGAAGTTCGGCAGGCGCAGCGACCCGGCGGGACCGAGCAGCAGGAACTGGTCGTCCGTTACTTCGGTCTTGAAGGGATGCCCCTCCTCCTCGCGCCAGCCCGGCAGCAACCGGTCGATGCCGATCGGATCGACGACGGCGCCCGACAGGATATGCGCGCCGACTTCGGCGCCCTTTTCCAGGACGACGACCGACAGCTCCGGATTGACCTGCTTCAGACGGATGGCCGCTGATAGGCCCGCCGGACCGGCGCCGACGATCACCACGTCGAATTCCATGCTTTCGCGCTCGGGCAGTTCCATCGCCTCGGTCATTTGATTGTCTCCAGTCCTGTCCCGGCGTTTACCCGGTTTGTTCCCAATTCTTGAATTCCGTCATGACAAATACAGGAAACCTTGTCGAGCCGGTCTGCGACAGCGGGCCTGCGAATTGCGCATGAGGTCATGCACTGCGCACCATAATATATAACGTGTACGTAAACGTCAAAATTTGTTGGTGCACTGTGGGATGATGCGGCTTACCTTACGCCGCCGCCAGCCCTGTTGCCGAAGTCGATCTTCCAGGCCGCAAAATCCAACCACGCCTTGCTTTTGCCCTCTCCCCGTGCGAGGAGGCGCGCCTCAAAACGCGTAACGCATTCGCCATCTGCGAATGCCCCCTACCCCGACCCCTGCGTGCGATGTCCGGCGTCAATTGACGATGCGGCGTTTCGACGCGTGGGACTGAAGAACATGCACTGATGAGCACTGGAGACACTTATGACCAAGGCCCTCGGCTTCGATTTCGGCACGACCAATTCGGTGCTCGCCGCCTCGCATGGCGACACAACCCAATCGCTGAGTTTTACCAGCACCGCCGGAACCAATGACTCCATGCGCACGGCCCTGTCCTTCATGAAGCACGCGCAGTTGGGTGCTGCGGCCGTGAAGATCGAGGCCGGACAGGCGGCGATCCAGCAGTTCATCGACAATCCCGGCGAAGCACGCTTCCTGCAATCGATCAAGACCTTTGCGGCAAGCCCCCTCTTCCAGGGCACGCTTATCTTTGCCCGGCGCCATGGCTTCGAGGACCTGATGCGCTCCTTCCTGACACGGATCGCGGACTACGCCGGTGATGGCTGGAAGCAGGAATACGGCCGCATCGTCGTCGGTCGACCGGTGCGGTTTGCCGGCAGCAATCCGGACGAAAAACTGGCGCTCGAACGTTACGACCGGGCGCTGTCGTCGTTCGACTTTCCGGAAATTCACTACGTCTATGAACCGGTGGCAGCCGCCTTCTATTTCGCCCAAAACCTGAAGAAGGACGCGACCGTGCTGGTCGCCGATTTCGGCGGCGGTACGACGGACTATTCGATCATCCGCTTTGAAAGCCATGCGGGCGAGCTGACGGCGGTTCCGGTCGGCCATTCCGGCGTCGGCGTCGCCGGCGATCATTTCGACTTCCGCATCATCGACAACGTCGTTTCGCCACTGATCGGCAAGGGCAGCCAGTTCAAGAGCTTCGACAAGCTGCTCGACGTGCCCTCCAGCTACTACGCCAACTTCGGCCGCTGGAACCAGCTGTCGATCTTCAAGACGCTGAAGGATTTTGCCGACCTGAAGCAGTTGGTGCGCTCGGCCGTCGAGCCGGAAAAGCTCGAAACCTTCATCGATCTCGTCGAGCACGATGAGGGCTATCCGCTGTATCAGGCAGTCTCTGCCACCAAGATGCGGCTGTCGCGCGAGGAGGAAACCGAGTTCTACTTCGCGCCGCTTGGCGAAAAGAGCCGGCGGACCGTGCGCCGCAGCGATTTCGAACGCTGGATCGCGCCCGATCTGGCCCGGATCGAGGAGGCGCTTGACGAGGTGCTGGCGACAACGAATACGCCAGCCGGCGGTATCGACAAGGTGTTTCTGACCGGCGGCACATCCTTCGTGCCCGCCATCCGCCGGCTTTTCGAAAACCGTTTCGCCGGCGATCGCATCGAAAGCGGCGGCGAGTTGCTGTCGATCGCCCACGGACTGGCTCTGATCGGCGAGCGCGACGATATCGAGCGCTGGACGGCCATGGCTGCGTGAAATGGCAGAGGACGCGGCGACTTTTCCGCTTTCCCGGCGATCGGCCGTTCTGTAGAAGGTAGAGCATGATCTCCAGCGACAGGATGACACCGGCCGAACTTGCCGCCCTTCTGCATTTCCATGCGGAAGCAGGCGTCGAATGGCTGCTGGAACAGGATCCGGTCGATCGTTTCGCCGAGTTCGTGCAGGCAAAAGCGGCGCGTGGCAACATCGGCTCGCAAGCCGTGCAAAAAACGCAGACCTTTGTACAGAACGATACGCCACGTCCGTCAACAAATCGGGACACTTCCAACCCGTCTGGCAGTCGCATGGCCACGTCAGCGGCCGCCGTCCCGCAAATGGCCATCCCGGACGAGCAGGCCATCGTCGAGGCACGTTTTGCGGCCGAATCGGCCTCCTCGCTTGCTGAATTGAAGAGCGCCATGGAGGTGTTTTCGGGCTGCAACCTCAGAAACAGCGCCCGCAACATGGTGTTTGCCGACGGAAACCCGTCGTCCGGCATCATGGTGATCGGCCCGATGCCGAATGGCGATGACGACCGGGAAGGCGTTCCCTTTTCCGGAAAGCAGGGGCAGATGCTCGACCGCATGCTGGCGGCAATCGGGCTTGACCGGGCCTCGGTGCTGCTTACCAACGTCATTCCCTGGCGGCCGCCGGGAAACCGGGTGCCCTCGCCGCGCGAGACCGATATCTGCCGGCCCTTCATCGAGCGCCAGATCGTCCTGGCGGAGCCTCGGCTTATGCTTGTTCTCGGCAATTTCGCCGGCCGCTTCTTCTTTGGTGGCACTGACACGATCCATCATATGCGCGGAGAATGGCGCGACGTCCCGGTCGGCGGACTGACCATCCCCGCCTTCGCCACGCTCCATCCGCAGGACCTGATGTCAGCCCCGGCGAGCAAGCGCCTCGCCTGGCAGGACTTGCTGGCGTTTCGTGCCCGGATTCGTGGTTAAGAGCGTCTCAACGCCTATCTGCCTGATTTATGAACAAACAATGAAGAGAGACATGCGGCCTACGCATATCAGCAACGCGAAATGATGCATTGCAGAATCGATGCTGCATCGCAATATACGGTCACGGGAGGACTGGAATAAGGAATTGAACCATGACCGCCCGTTTTCGTCCTCTGCACAGCGGCTTTGAGACGCTCCGCTACGCCGGTTCGGCGCTTCGCACCCCCTTCGCCAGCTTCGGCTCGGCGGCGAACGAACAGATGACTGCCGCAGGTTACGGCCGCACCACGCGCCCGGCGCAAATCTTTTCCGAATTCATCCAGCGTTGATAGTCAAGGGTGCGCGTCGCTTCATGCGCCCTTGCAGCATTTTCAGGTTTTAAGGGAATCCGATCATGTCAGCATCCATCCGCTCGCTCCGGGTTCTCCTCGATGACATCGGCACGGCGGTGCGCGCCTCGCGCGAATATAGCTGCCTCAGCTTGAATGCGCCGGCGAAACAGGCGGACAGGCTCGCCAACAGTGCCTTGCTGCCGAAGTAACGCGGGTTTACGTCCGGAAATTCTTCCGCCCCTACATGGCAAATAACTCACGTCATGGTGAAAAAGGCCACAGCGCCCTTTGACACCATTTCCGGAATTTGATTGATGGAATTTCCTTCAACCCTTGGTCGATTCTTCAATCACGATTTCCCGGAGTTTGCAAATCCATGCTGTTTCAATCGATTTTCATTATGCGCGGCAACTGGCAATATTACCTGACTTTCATCCTGATATTGCTCGGCGCCTATGCATTCGATGAAATCGACGGGAAATCGACGTCCGGCGGCGCAACATTCTGTTTGTGGGTGATGCTGGCGCGATTTGTCCACATGGCGGTGCTCTTCAACGGAAAGTTTGGTGAACTCAATTTCAGGGACCGGAAGTTCGGGACGTACTTTCTTGCCTTCGGACTTAAGGTCGTCGCGCTGATGATATTGAGTATCGTGATCACCTCACCCGTCCTTTTCATGACGATGCGAAAATCGGCGGGATCATCCACTGGGCCGGTCCTGTTGTTTATCTTGCTAAGCTCGTTCGTCTACGTTTTGATCCTTTCATTTTTGGGTACATGGCTTCCAGCGGCGATCTACGGCACCGGAAAGTCCATCTTGAACGCAGCGAAACGCGGATTACCTACGTTTTTTTCAACTTTCGGGCGGTTGTTTTTCGGGATTCTCGTTTTGCAAATTGCATCGCTTGCTGTAGCAACGGCGGGAAGCATCGTCTTGTCTTCGGCTACCGTTATCGTCAACGGCATGCCGAACATCCCATTGATCCTTGTCGTCGCATTCAACCTTTCCATCCAGGCCTTCAGCGTGACCTACGCCGCTGTTGTGCTGTCCAACCTCTACATGGTTAGTGAAGGATTGGCTCCAATTGCAAGTTCCCCGGCGAATGCATAAACGGCAAGACAGCGGGTCAAATGAGCCGCCGCATTGCCCTCGCGGCACCTTTGCGCCACGCCCTGTCGCAATCGACAAGGCAGGACAGATTGTATAGAGCGACACTCGTCCTTCGATTCCAAGGGCGGCATGCCGTGCAATCCCGACAGTTCTGACCGCGCAACCGCTCCAACCAGTTTTCAGCACCTGCCTGACCGCTTGATCCCCATCAAGCCTCCGGCAGATACGGCCCCCGGGAGCGTCCATGCTGGCCAGCCTCAGATCCGTGTTCAGCCTGATCCTGTCGACGCTGCTGATGATGGTCGGCTTCGGGTTGGCGAGCTATGTGCTGCCGGTGCGCTCGGTGGTCGAGGGTTGGTCAACGCTGATCATCTCGCTGATCGCCACCGGCTATACGCTCGGCTTCACCCTCTCCTGCATCGTCACTCCGAAATTTGTCGCGCGTGTCGGCCATGTCCGGGTCTTTGCCGCGCTGATCACCTTGCTCAGCATCGCCATCCTGATGTGCGGACTGGTGGTCGACTGGCGCGCCTGGATCTTCTTCCGCGCTATTTCCGGCTTTGCCATCTCGGGAAGCTACCTCGTCATCGAGAGCTGGCTCAACGAACGGGTGACCAATGAAAATCGCGGCATGCTGTTTTCGGTCTATCTGATCACCACCATGGTCGGCACGATCGGCGGGCAGTATCTCGTGCCCTTGGGCGACCCCACGAATTCCTCGCTCTTCATTCTCTGCGGCGTCCTGTTTTCGCTCGCGCTTTTGCCGACAGCGCTATCCTCGTCCGCCATGCCGGCACCGCCTGCCCAGGCCGATTTCGATGTGCCGGGCCTTTTCCGCCGCTCACCGGTCGCGGTCGTCGGCGCCTTTCTTGCCGGGGCCATGGCCGGCGCCTGGCTCAATCTCGGCGGCGTCTTCACGCAGAAAATCGGCCTTTCCACCGCCGAAGGGGCGACCTTGCTGGCAGCCCTTCTCACCGGCAGCGCGATCTCGCAGATCCCGATCGGCCGGGCGTCCGACAGAATGGACCGCCGCATCGTCATGGTCGCCTGCGGTATCGTCGGGGTCGCGTCCTGCCTCGCCATGGTCGCTTTCGTCGATGCAAGCCCGATGGCGCTTTACATGATCGCCGCCTTCGTCGGCTCGGTGCTGTTTCCGATCTATGCCCTCAATGTCGCCCATGCCAACGACCTTGCCCGGCCGAACGAATATGTCGAGGTCTCCTCGGGCATGATGATCACCTATGGCATCGGCACGATTTCAGGCCCGTTGATGGTGGGTCCGGTGATGGACAGGTTCGGTCCCCCTGCTCTTTTCGTGGTGCTTGCGCTCTATTTCGCGCTCTACGCGGCCTATGCAACGCTACGCATCGCCCGGCGCAGCCAAAAGGACGGCCTGGTCGCGAAGACCGACTTCCAGGCAAACACCGTGCCGACGCCGGGCATGGAGGCAGTGAATGCGATGAACCAGGCGATACGCCCCGCCGGCCTCGTCGAAGACGACACGGCTCCGGCAACATCATCCTGACCCTGCCATCCTTGCTTCTATCCCTGTGGCGTGACGTGCTTGCGCGCGCCTCGGCGCTCGAGACCCAGCCGATGTTCCCGGAAAATGATGAAGATGCCGGCGCCGACCACGATCGCCGTACCGATCAGCATGACACCGGTCGGAACATCGTCGAAGAGGAAATAGCCGATGATCAGGCCGAGGATAATCGACGTGTATTCGAAGGGCGCGATGGTCGACATGTCGGCATAGCGATAGCTCTGCGTCAGCAGGATCTGCGCGACACCGCCGCAGAAACCGGCCCCCATCAGAAGCAGGAAGGAATTCCATGACAGCGGCTGCCAACCGAAGGGCAGCGTCAGCAGCGAGAAGCAGGAGGCCGAAAGGGAGAAATAAAGCACGATCGTGTGCGTGCGCTCCTTGGCGACGAGTTTTCGCACCAGCACCATCGCGACAGCGCCAAATGTTGCCGATAAAAGCACCGCCAGCGCGCCGAGCGCTTCCCCGGATCCGAAGCCGCCATCGCGCAGCAATGTCAGGCGCGGCCAGGTGATGATCATCACGCCGACAAGGCCGATCAGGACCGCCGACCAACGGTAGACCCGCACCGTTTCCTTGAGAAAGACCGCCGCAAAGACAACAGCGAGCAGCGGCATCGCATAGCCGATGGCGATCGCCTCCGGCAGAGGCAGATGCACCAGGCCGTAAAAGCCGAAGCTCATGGCGAGAATGCCGATGAAGCCGCGAGCCAGATGGCCGAAAATATCCTTGGTGTGAAAGGCGGTGCGCAGATGGCCCTTGAAGGCGAGGTAGGCGAGGATCGGCACCATGGCGAAGGCCGAGCGGTAAAAGGTGATCTGGCCCGTGGCGATCCCCGTGCCGGCCGCCTTGATCAGCGTCGACATGCAGACGAAAACCAGTACGGACAGGACCTTGAGGGCAATGCCCTTCATCGGGTGGGAAAATTCGGCATCCATATGCGGCACGCTCAGCGGACAAGACGGCAGCGAGCCGAAAGCAAAAGCACGACGGGCTGCGGGGAGGATGCGAGCGGAGAATCCGTCGCTCAGGCGGGATTAGTCTAGCGCGTGATGAACGGAAAGGGCGATCAATTTTCTTGATGTGAGGCGGAAATATTTGATGCCTCCGCGTCAATGTCCTACGCTGGAACCAGCGGCAGAAAGCGCTGCGATCGTCGGCGGGTCAACAAACATGAACGTCCGCCGGGAATTTGCGCAATCTGTGCCAAAAAGACACGCCCGATTTAAATATTGTTAGGGCGAATTTCGTAAGTCTCTGATGCAAGATTTGGGAGCGGGACAGATCGGACGGACGGGAACACAGCGCCGGCCACCGAAAAGGACCTATCCTACCACGCCGAAGCTCCGCAGAATGCGCAGCCTCTTCACGATGACCAAGCCTCTTCCCGAGCATGATATAGCGGGAGATGCCAGCGGGACAGACAATGCGAACAGATACGGGCGAAATCATTCATCTGGAAGACTACCGGCCAACGGATTTCGTCCTCGAGAGAGTGGATCTCACCTTTGAACTCGACCCGAAGGAAACCAAGGTCGAAACGCGGCTGATCTTCCACCGGCGCGAGGGCGTCAGCGCGGAAGCGCCGCTGATCCTCGATGGCGACGAACTGAAGATGACAGGCCTGCTGTTCGACCAGGAAGAGATTCCGGCGGCAAATTACGAAGTGACCGAAGACAGCCTGACCATCCGCAACCTGCCGCCAACAGCGCCTTTCGAGATCACGGTCACAACGGAACTCAACCCGGAAGCCAACACCAAGCTGATGGGGCTTTACCGCACGAGCAATATCTATTGCACCCAGTGCGAGGCGGAGGGTTTCCGCCGCATCACCTATTTCCCGGACCGTCCCGACGTGCTCGCGGTCTACACGGTCAACATCATCGCCGACAAGGAAACAGCGCCGCTGCTTCTGTCCAACGGCAATTATCTCGGCGGCGCCAATATGGGCGACGGCCGGCATTTCGCCGCCTGGTTCGATCCGCACCCCAAGCCGAGCTACCTGTTTGCACTGGTCGCCGGTGATCTCGGCGTCGTCGAAGACACCTTCACGACGATGTCCGGCCGCGAGGTTGCGCTGAAAATCTATGTCGAGCATGGTAAGGAGCCGCGCGCGATCTACGCCATGGATGCGCTGAAGCGCTCGATGAAGTGGGACGAAGAGGTCTTCGGCCGCGAATACGATCTCGACATCTTCATGATCGTCGCCGTTTCCGACTTCAACATGGGCGCGATGGAGAATAAGGGGCTGAATGTCTTCAACGACAAGTACGTGCTTGCCGATCCCGAGACCGCGACCGATGCCGATTACGCCAATATCGAGGCAATCATCGCGCATGAATATTTCCACAACTGGACCGGCAACCGCATCACCTGCCGCGACTGGTTCCAACTGTGCTTGAAGGAAGGCCTGACCGTCTATCGCGACCACGAATTCTCGGCCGACCAGCGCTCGCGCACGGTCAAGCGGGTCGCCGAAGTTCGCCATCTGAAGGCCGAGCAGTTCCCGGAGGACGCCGGCCCCCTCGCCCATCCGGTTCGCCCGACAAAATACCGTGAAATCAACAACTTCTATACGACGACGGTCTACGAAAAAGGCAGCGAAGTCACGCGCATGATGGCGACGGTGCTTGGAGCGGACCTCTTCAAGGAGGGCATGGACCTCTATTTCGACCGCCACGACGGGCAGGCGGTGACGATCGAGGATTTCGTCGCCTGCTTTGCCGAGGTCAGCAAGCGCGACATGACGCAGTTCTCGCTCTGGTATCATCAGGCCGGCACGCCGCTCGTCACCGCTTCGACCGCTTATGACGCGGCCAAGCAGATCTTCACGCTGTCGCTTGAGCAGATGGTGCCGGCGACGCCCGGGCAGAACGCCAAGGAGCCGATGCATGTCCCGCTCAGGCTCGGGCTGTTGTTGGAAGACGGCTCCGAGGCCGCCCTTTCTTCCGCCACCGGCGCCGAAATCACGGGCGACGTTCTGCACCTCGTCGAACGCAAGCAGACCGTCACCTTCACCGGCATCGTCTCGCGCCCAGTGCTGTCGCTCAACCGCGGCTTCTCCGCGCCGATCAACCTGCATTTCGAGCAGACACCGACCGACCGCGCCCATATCGCCCGGCATGAAAGCGACCTGTTCGCCCGCTGGCAGGCTTTGAACGACCTCGCCCTGCCGAACCTGGTGGCAGCGACTGCCATAGCCAGGGAAGGCGCAAAGGCAAGATGCGACCGGGCGCTGATCGACGCGTTGCTCGCTACGGCGGCCGATGCGCGGCTCGAGCCCGCCTTCCGGGCTCAGGCACTGGCCTTGCCAAGCGAGGCCGACGTTGCGCGGGAGATCGGCAGCAACAACAACCCGGATGCCATCCACGCGGGACGTCAGCAGATCATGACGGCGATCGCGAAAGCGGGCCGGGATATCTTTACGACCCTCGCGGACGAAATGGTGGTCGATGGCCCCTTCAGCCCGGATGCGGCAAGTGCCGGGCGCCGGGCACTGCGCAATACCGCCCTTTCCTATCTTGTCTATGCCGAAAACCGACCCGGCCGGGCGCTGGGAGCATTCAAGTCGGCCAACAACATGACCGATCTCAGCCAGGCGCTGACCATCCTCGCCCACCGCTTCCCCGATGACAGGGAGACGGTCGAAGCGCTCTTCGCGTTCAAGACACGCTTTGCCGACAATGCGCTGGTCATAGACAAGTGGTTCACCATCCAGGCGACGATTCCCGGGGCGGATGCGCTCGGCCGCGTCAAGACGCTGATGGCCGATCCGCTGTTCAACAGCTCCAACCCGAACCGGGTCCGGGCACTCGTCGGCACCTTCGCCTTCTCCAATCCCACCGGCTTCAACCGGGCCGACGGCGAAGGCTATCGTTTCCTCGCGCGCCAGATCCTTGATATCGACGCGCGCAATCCGCAGTTGGCCGCGCGCATCCTGACCTCGATGCGCTCGTGGCGGTCGCTGGAGGACGTCCGAGCCGAGCATGCGCGCAACGCGCTGCGCGAGATCGCCGCCGCGCCGAAGCTGTCCGTCGATGTCAGCGACATCGTCGAGCGGATGCTGAAAGGCTAGGAATTATCAAGCGGATGCCGCCGAACACCCCGCGATTGCGGGGTTTTTTCGTCTTTTGTGTGCGCGCCGTCCGCAGCAGTATGATTTTCCAATGACGATAAATGGTTAATAAAGTTTTACATTTTCCGCTGGACAAGCCGAATCACAATTGATTCATTGGGTCAGGTTCGAGCGAGCGGCGCATCGAATCACATGAGGACTTACAGAATTGACGAAGATGGCGGAAGCGCAGCGGGGACGCGCGGCCGGCGAGCGGTTGCGGCCAAAATTTCCAGGTTTCCTGAACCTGGAGAAGGACGTCATCCAGCACGCGCGGATTTTTAGGGAGCCGGCAGCGCTGCGCCTTGCGCGCGCCGAGCCGCTGCTGAAGCGTTCCATCCCGATCCTGATCACCGCCTTCCTGCTCGTCGTCGCGATTTCCCGCGTCAACGGCATCATGGTCGAACATGCCCGCATGGAGGCAAGTTCGCGCCAGACAACGGTTCTTGCCGCCGCGACCGCAAGTGCGGCCCTGCAGGGAAACGCCGCGACCCTTTTCGACAAGGCTCAAAGGTGGGATGTAGAGCAGCGCCTCAGCACCTTCCTGCCGCCAGATATGCTTGAGCCCGGCGCGTTCGTTTTGACCATTCGCAATGACGGGCGAATTTTCGCAAGTTCCGCGGAGGGCGTCGCCTATACCGGGCGCACGCTTGCGGCTGTCGCGCCGGAAGTCGCCGCCTTTCAATATTTTGGCGAGCGGTCGACAGTGATGAAAACCTTCATCGGCGACGTCGAACATGTCGTCGCGCTGATGCAGGTGCCTGGCGGTGCCGGAACATTGCTCGTTGCGACGCCGCTGGCGCGGATCGAAAAGCTTTGGCGCGACGAGGTATCGTTGAACGTCACGCTGTTTGCCGGCATCTCGGCCATCCTGCTCGTCGTGCTCTATGCCTATTACATCCAGGCAAAGCGCGCCCGCGACGCGGACCAGATTTTTGCTGAATCCAACCTGCGCGTCGAAACGGCGCTGTCGCGCGGCCGCTGTGGTCTTTGGGATTTCGACATGCCGAACCGGCGCCTCTTCTGGTCGCGGTCGATGTACGAAATGCTCGGCATGGCTCCGCAGAGCAGCGTCCTTTCCTTCGGCGACGCCGCCCGGCTGATGCATCCGGATGACGGCAGTATCTACAAGGTCGCGCGCACCATCGCCAAGGGCGATGCCCGGCAGATCGACCAGGTCTTCCGGATGCGCCATGCGGAAGGTCACTATGTCTGGATGCGCGCCCGTGCGCAGGTGATCCGCACCGCATCCGGCCGCGTGCACCTGATCGGCATCGCCATGGATGTGACCGAGCAACACCGCCTGGCGCAGCGTTATGCCGAGGCCGATCAGCGACTGGCTGACGCCATCGAGTGCACCTCCGAGGCTTTCGTGCTCTGGGACAAGAACGATCGCCTGGTTATGTGCAACACCCACTATCAGCAGGCCTACAAGCTGCCGGACCACGTTCTCGTGCCCGGCACCGAGCGCTCCGTCGTCAACGCGGCCGCAGCCCGCCCGATCATCGAGAGGCGGATTGCCGATCCCGACCGCTCCAATCATTCGCAGACATCCGAAGTCCAGCTCGCCGACCAGCGCTGGCTTCAGATCAACGACCGGCGTACCCGCGATGGCGGGCTGGTTTCCGTTGGCACGGATATCACGCTGCTGAAGCGCCATCAGGTGCGGTTGCGTGAATCCGAGCGCCGTCTCATGGCGACCATTGGCGACCTCTCGACCTCCCGCATCACGCTTGAGCGTCAGAAGGCCGAACTCTCGATTGCCAACGCCAATTATCAGGCCGAGAAGGAACGGGCCGAAGCGGCCAACCGGGCAAAGTCCGAATTCCTTGCCAACATGTCGCATGAACTGCGCACGCCGCTGAACGCCATTCTCGGCTTCTCCGAAATCCTTCAGAACAAGATGTTCGGCCCGCTCGGCTCCGAGAAATACGACGAATATTCCCACGACATCCATGACAGCGGCAAACATCTGCTGAACGTCATCAACGACATCCTCGACATGTCGAAGATCGAGGCCGGGCAGATGAAGATCAACCGTGAGACGATCGATCTTGCACCGCTGATCGAGGAGACGCTGCGTTTCACCACCATCCCGGCGAAGCAGAAGAACATCTGTGTCGACCAGCAGGTCTCCTCCGGCCTGACGCTGGTTGCCGACCGGCGCGCGATGAAGCAGATATTGCTCAATCTCCTGTCGAATGCCGTCAAGTTCACCAATGAGGGTGGCAAGATTTCGCTCAGGGCCCGCAAAGTGGCCGGGGCGGTGACGCTCACCATCGCCGATACCGGCATCGGCATCCCGCGGGCGGCACTCCAGAAGATTGGCCAGCCCTTCGAGCAGGTACAGAGCCAGTATGCCAAGAGCAAGGGCGGCTCCGGCCTCGGTCTGGCCATTTCACGGTCGCTGACCGATCTGCATGGCGGGGCGATGAGGATTCAGTCGTTGGAAAACATCGGCACGATCATTTCGGTCAGGATTCCCGACGCGGCCACTAACCGCACCGGAAGCGAGAGCTCTGCTAAAAAAAGCACAGGGCAAGACCAGGCCGATAAGGACAGCGAGTGATCCCGGAAACGGCGCCTCCGGGATCGAACTTCAGTCCAAATTCATGGCAGCGAGTATCGTTTCGGATGTGCTAACTGGAACTCAGGATATAGCGTCGATTGGTGGTGAGCGCCGGGCGCGCATTCATCGAATAGAGCGCCGTGAATTTCTTGATATCGGCTGCTGCGACCTCGATCGGGTCCTTCGCCACCATCCAGTCGACGATTTCGGAGCAAGGCGGCGTGGTCAGCGAGCCCTCATAGGCCCAGTATCTGAGCGACGCGGGCAGCAGGCCGCTCGGATCGGTATCGTCGACCGCCGCTTCCTCTCCCGCCTTCGCCGGAAAGGCAGCGGCGAGCTTCGCAAAGGTGTTGTTTGCCGCGCCCGGAACAATGAACACGCCAAGCACGCCAAGCGCACCATTTTTCTCATTCTTGTGCACGAAATGCGCCTCCATCGGGAAATGCCTTCCATCAACAAGATGCTCGCTTGGCGCGTGGAAATGATACTGCACGAGTTCATAGATCTTGTCGCCCCGGCGAAGCTTGCTGCCAGCCGGCACCTTGACCTGGATCGTGTGCCCGTTGTTTAGGACGGTTCCGCCCTTCTTCCATTCCGTCCTGATATCCGGCATATCGGCCTTGATCGCACCGGTAATATCG
The DNA here is from genome assembly GCF_964254145.1 of Pararhizobium sp. LjRoot235. Classification (NCBI taxonomy): domain Bacteria; kingdom Pseudomonadati; phylum Pseudomonadota; class Alphaproteobacteria; order Hyphomicrobiales; family Rhizobiaceae; genus Pararhizobium; species Pararhizobium sp. LjRoot235. Next base: position 3,235,858 of record NZ_CAXUSP020000001.1, read on the forward strand.
AGCGGCGACTGCTGCGAGCCTGCCGAGCAAGCGGCATTCTCGGCGCTCAGTTCGCCCCAATGCTCAGGCCCCGCCTGGCCTTCATAGCTCCAATGCGCGCCCTCGGCCGCGAAGGCCCCTTTCGTGCAGAGCGGGCAGGCGGCCAGCAAGGCCAATCCGCGTAGGAAACTGCGTCTTTCCATGTCTAATCCTTTAGGAATTGAAACTCACGGCGCTCTGCATCCTCAAATGTGCAGGAAACCGCAACGCGTTGAATTTCTGCATGATTCAGTTCTTGAGCCAGTGCGGATACAAGAATTCATGCAGTTATAAAACCAGCCCCGGAGCGGCATCTTTCAAGTAAGGACCGCACTGTCAATTCCCCAGGAACGAAGTACGAGAAAATGTTCGCAAAAGCGAAAAAAGCTGCGCAACTTGGATAAGCACAGGCGCTTTCGCAAGGCTTGCAGCCATGGCGGAATACCTGGTGGCCGGCGATCTTCCCTATGTGTTGATCACGGTCGCCTGAAATATCCGCCGCACCGCCTTGGACAAGCGTCGAACGTCTGCTTCCAGATGTTTCAGGTCCGGAGAATCCCCAGCCCGGCAAACGAGGTCGATCAGCCCGGAAGGCGCTTGCGGATCAAAATCGCCGTCGACGCAGAGCCGGATGATCTGCGACAACTCCGTAAAGAGCGTCAGCGCTTCGATCGCCGTACCGAGATCGTTCGGATCCATCAATGCGCCGCCCATGGCCTTCAGGACATCGGCGGTATGCGTTCCGGACAGCGGCGGCGAAATGCCCCTCGCCGGTGCGACCAGCGCGAGGTACTGCGCCACGAACTCGATGTCGACGAGCCCGCCCGGAATAAGCTTGAAGTCCCAGATTTGATTCGGCGGCTTTTCCTTGTCGATCAGTTCGCGCATTTCGATAACGTCGGCAGCGACTTTCGCCACATCACGTGTCTTCCCAAGGATTTCCGCGAAGATCGCCTCCGCCTCGGCGACCAGACCGGCATCGCCGCAGACGCACCGCGCCCGCGTCAGCGCCATGTGCTCCCAGGTCCACGCCTCTTCCCGCTGATATTTGGCGAAGGCGTTGATGCGGGTCGCAACCGGCCCCTTGTTCCCGGAGGGTCTCAGCCGCATGTCGACGGCGTAAAGAACACCCTCCGAGGTGGGCGCGGCGAGAGCGGAAATCAATCGTTGGGTAATGCGGGTGAAATAGCGCGTCGGATCAAGCGGTTTCGCGCCGTCGGATTCCGCCGCGTCGCTGTCGTGATCGTAGAGGACGATCAGATCGACATCGGAGCCGGCGGTCAGTTCGTGGCTGCCGAGCTTGCCCATGCCGATGACGGCGACACGCCCACCGGGAAACTTTCCGTGCGCGGCATCAACCTCACGCAGCACGGCGTCCAGTGCTGCCGCAATGATCAGGTCGGCGAGATCGGTAAGCGCATACCCCGCCTGCACCCCGGTGATCACCCCCGTCAGGAGCCGGATGCCTATCAGAAACCGCTGCTCGGAAGCCGTAATACGCAATCGGTCGAGAATGTCCTCGTAGTGCCGCGCGCCGGAAAGGAAGCTGTTGATGCGATCAGCCAGATACGCACGCGTCGGCAACTCCACGAGCAGGCGCGGATCCAGCATGCCGTCGAAGACATGCGGCTTGCTGGCGATGATGTCAGCAAGCCTCGGCGCCGACGACATGATGTTGACGATCAGCGAAAGCAACCCGGGATTATTGCCGAGCAGCGAGAAAAGCTGGATGCCGGCTGGCAGGCCTGCGATGAACTGGTCGAACCGGAGCAGCGCCTCGTCGGCCCGCTTGTTTTCCCCGAATACGTGCAGAAGTTGCGGCGTCAGTTCCGTCAGCCGCTCGCGCGCCTCCACAGATTGCGTTGCGCGGTAACGGCCATAGTGCCAGGTGCGGATGGTTCGCGAAATATCCTGCGGCCGCTCGAAGCCGAGTTTACTCAAGGTTTCCAGGGTGTCCGGATCATCCTTCTGTCCAGTGAAGACGAGGTTGCCCGTCTCCGCCGAAAGTTTCGCCTCCTGCTCGAAAAGCTGGGCATAGCGGCGCTCCACCGTCTTCAGCACACGCGACAATTCCGCCGAGAACGATGTGACGTCGGCAAAACTCATCATATAGGCGATACGCTTGAGCTCCGCCTCCGTCGCCGGCAACACATGCGTCTGCTCGTCGCGCACCATCTGCACCCGATGCTCGACATCGCGCAGGAACCAATAGGCGGAAATCAGCTCATCTGCGGTTTTCGCATCGATCCACTTGGCCCGCTCCAATCCCTCGAGCATCGGCTCGGTCGCGCACAGCCTTAGTTCCGGCATCCGGCCGCCAGCGATCAACTGCTGCGTCTGGACGAAGAACTCGATCTCGCGGATGCCACCGCGGCCGAGCTTGATGTTGTGGCCTTTCACGGCAATCTCACCATGCCCCTTATGGGCGTGGATCTGCCGTTTGATCGAGTGGATGTCGGCAATCGCGGCATAGTCGAGATATTTGCGGAACACGAATGGCGTGAGTTCGCGCAGGAAGGCCTCGCCGGCCTTCAGGTCCCCGGCAACTGGGCGGGCCTTGATGAACGCCGCCCGCTCCCAGTTCTGTCCCCTGCTCTCGTAATAGAGCATCGCCGCCTCTACGGAGATCGCGAGCGGCGTCGCCCCGGGATCTGGCCGCAGGCGCAGGTCGGTACGAAAGACATAGCCGTCACCGGTTCTCTCCTGCAGGATGCGGATCAGCCGGCGCAGCAGCCGGCCGAATGTTTCGGGCGCTTCCTGTGGATCGATGATCAGCGGCGCCTGCGGCTCGTAGAAGACGACGAGATCAATATCGGAAGAGTAGTTCAGCTCAAAGGCACCAAGCTTGCCCATGCCGAGAACCACGACGCCGGAGCTTTCGCTCGGTTGTTCCCCATCGACGACCTTGAGCTTGCCGGCGTCATGCGCGCTGAGCAGCAGGTGATCCATCGTTGCCGAGACGGCGACACCGGCGAAATCGCTGAGCCAGCGCGTCGTTTCGCGCGCATCGAACAAGCGTGAGAGATCGGCCAGCGCAATGGCGAATGCGATATCACGCTTGGCGTTCCTGAGCCGCGCCATGATCTCGGCATCCGACAAGGGTTTGCCGGCCTCAGCGCCTCTCCAGGCGTCCCTTGCCGTTTGAATGCATCTTTCCAGGTGCAGCGCGATAGGCTCGGCCAGAGCCCGAACGAGCACCTGTGGATGCGAGACCACGGTATCCCGCAGATAAGGCGACAGGGACAGAGCCGCGACGATGAAGTCCTTCAGCGGCGTTTGCGAGGTTAACAGATCGGCAATTTCCGGATGCTGTTTGCCGATATCCTTGAGACTGGAGAGGACGGACTTCGCATCCGTCTGGCTCATCGGCCGCAAGGTGCATGTGGCAATATCCGCCAAACGCCGCATATCCGTCTGCATCGTCGCCCTCCTAAGCAGGTTTCGACTTCGGCTCCCATGCCTATCAGCCGGCGGGCTTCGCGAAAACCATGCTGGCGGTCAAACCATGATTGTTTTCAGCATCCGGCACCGTATCGCTCAATTCCAGGCGCCCCTGATGCATCTCCATGACGGCCTCGACCAGTGACATGCCAAGCCCTGTTCCCGGCTTGCTGCGGCTTTCGTCCAGCCGCACGAAACGAGCTACGACATCGCCGCGCTTGTCCGCCGGAATGCCGGGTCCATGGTCTGCCACCGATACCACGATCGTCCCATTACGTTTCGCAAGGCTGACCTTGATCAGCGGATGGTCACTTCCCTCTGAATATTTGATGGCATTGTCGATCAGATTGCCGAGCGCCTGCCCGATCAGCTCGCGATTACCGGACACGTGGATATCGGGCGGCACATCGGCTTCCAGCTTCAGCGCCTGTTCGTCGGCCAGCGGTTCGTAGAGCTCGACGCAATCGGCAACGCTCTGTGAAAGATCGACATCGCTCATTTCCGCAGCCGCCGACCCCGCCTCGACGCGCGAAATCATCAAGAGCGCGTTGAACGTGCGGATGAGTTGATCGGATTCGCCGATGATCTCTTCCAGTGAAGAGCGGTAACCGGCATTCGTCGCCTTGTGTGCCAGTGCCGCCTCCGCCTTGTTGCGCAGGCGCGCCAACGGCGTCTTCAGGTCGTGGGCAATGTTGTCGGAAACCTGCCGCAAGCCCTCGTTCAGCTTTTCGATCCGGCCGAGCATGGCGTTGAGCGATTCCGAGAGCCGGTCGAACTCGTCGCCGGAGCCGCTCATCGGCAGCCGCTGCGACAGGTCGCCGGCCATGATCCGCGTGCTGGCATCCGACATGCGGTCGATCCGCCTCAGCGCGTTCCGGCCGATGGCAAACCAGATGATCAGCGCGCCGACACCCATGATGCCGAGGGCAACGACCAGCGCCTGGCGCACAAGCACCCGAAATTTCTCCGGCTCCTGCAGGTCGCGGCCAACGAGGATGCGCAGCCCGTTGTCGAGCACCAGGACATGCGCAAGCGCCACATGGGTCTCCTTGCGGCTTTCGTCGGTGTAGCGCTGATAGCGGAAGGCTTCGCCCGTCCAGCCCTCCTGATCCAGAAGCCCAGGCTGCAGAGAAGCTACGTTGCCGGCAAGAATTTCACCGGTCGGCCCGGCGATAACGTAGAGATTGGCGCCTGGCTGGCGCGCGCGACGTTCGAGCGTCCGCAACAACCCATTGACGCCCGCCCGGCTGTAGATCTCCTCGATCTGGGAAACTTCCGTCGCCACCGCATCCTGCGTCTGCTGCTCCAACAGCCGCTGCGACATGGCCGTGACGTAAAAGACGAGAAAGGCTGCGCACAGCGAAAAAAGCAGGAGATAGAGCGCCGAAAGGCGCAGCGCGGTCGTGCGGAAGAGAACGCGCAGTCTGCTCATGCCTCGGTGCGTCCATCTTCCTTGATCATGTAGCCGGCACCGCGAACCGTGCGCAGCAGCGGCTGGTCGAAGTCCTTTTCGATCTTCGAACGCAATCGCGACACATGCACGTCGATGACGTTGGTCTGCGGATCGAAATGATAGTCCCAGACATTCTCCAAGAGCATCGTGCGCGTCACGACCTGGCCGGCATTCTTCATCAGATATTCGAGCAACCGGAATTCACGGGGTTGCAGGAGAAGCTCGCGCCCCTGGCGGCGTACCGTGTGCGAAAGCCGGTCGAGCTCCAGATCGCCGACGCGATAAACCATGTCCTGCTCCGGCGCGCCTTTGCGGCGGCCGAGCACCTCGACACGGGCCAGAAGCTCGTTGAACGCATAGGGTTTCGGCAGGTAGTCATCACCGCCGGCGCGCAGGCCGGTCACGCGGTCATCGACCTGACCAAGAGCTGACAGGATCAGCACAGGCGTATGAACGCCCTTGCGGCGCAACTCGGAAATGACGGAAAGCCCGTCGCGGCGCGGCAGCATCCGGTCGATGACCAGCACGTCGTAGCTATTCTCGGTGGCCATGAACAGGCCGCTTTCGCCGTCGCTGGCCTGATCCGAGACGATCCCCGCCTCGCGAAACGCCTTGGCCAGGTAGGCGGCGGCCTCCAGGTCATCTTCAATAATCAGAATCTTCATGCGGATGACCATAGTCCCGGACCCCTGTCTTCCACAACCGTTGCCTTCGGGAACTCGTGTCCGCCTGCTGCGTCGTGCAGCAGGCAAGCCTGGCCCGAAACGCCGGGCGCCGCGAAAACCTTGTCAAGAGGTCCGCGGCGCCCGGTTGTTCGATGGACCGGGTTAGCCCTGGCTGATCGGCAGCGCCACGAAGCGGCTGGCGTTATCGGCCTCGATCTGGAACAGCGCCTTGGTGCGGCCGTCCTTCCTGGCTTCCTCGATCACCTTGAGGATGTCGTCAGCCGACTTGACCTCCTGGTTGTTGACGGAAACGATCTTCTCGCCTTCCTTCAACCCGCGATCACTGGCGTCGGAGTCCGGATCGACCGAGGAGATGGTCACGCCGTTGCCGTCCTCGGACGGCGTCACCGTGACGCCGAGATCAGCCAGCGCCTTCTCGCTCGAAGGCAGCTGCTCTTCCTGCTGCTGCTGGTCGGGACCGGCGGAGGCTTCCTTGGTTTCGGCCGGCAGCGTGCCGATTTCCAGCTTGACGCTTTCGGCCTTGCCATCGCGCCACAGCTCAACGTCAACGCTCGTGCCGGGGCGCATCCTGGCGATCGTGCGCGCCAGTTCCCGCGGGCCCTTGATCGTGTCGCCGTTGACGGCAGTGATCACGTCACCCTTCCTGATTCCGGCCTTTTCACCCGGCGATCCAGCCTGCGGTTCGACAACCAGCGCACCGCTTGCCTCGGCAAGGCCGAGCGATTCGGCAACGTCCTTGTCGACCGGCTGAATCTGCACACCAAGCCAGCCGCGGGAGACTTCGCCGTCCTTTATCAGATCGGCTACGACATCCTTGGCGACGGATGCCGGGATAGCAAAGGCGATACCGACGTTACCACCGGACGGCGAGAAGATCGCGGTGTTGATGCCGACCACTTCGCCATTGAGGTTGAAGGTCGGGCCGCCCGAGTTGCCGCGGTTCACCGCAGCATCGACCTGCAGATAATCGTCATAGGGACCAGAGCCGATGTCGCGGCCACGGGCCGAAATGATGCCGGCAGTCACCGTACCGCCGAGACCGAACGGATTACCGACAGCGACGACCCAATCGCCGACGCGTACCTTGCTGTCGTCGGCCCAGTTGACATAGGAGAACTTGCGCTTGTCATCGACCTTCAGCACGGCGAGATCGGTGCGGCTGTCCTTACCCACCAGCTTGGCATCGAGCTCGGAACCGTCGTTCAGGATAACGGTGAAAGCCGAACCGTCGGAAACGACGTGGTTGTTGGTGACGAGATAACCATCCTCAGAGATGAAGAAGCCGGATCCCTGCGATGTCGGGCGCAGGCGGCCAGGCTTGCCGTCGCGAGGGCCATGGCCCCGTTCGGCGCGCTTGTCGTTATCCGGGCCGCCGTTCGGGCCGCCGAATTCCTTGAAGAAGCGCTTCAGCGGATGGTCATCCGGAAGTTCGTCCAGGCCGCGGCCGCCGAAATCGAAGCTGAAGCCGTTGCTGACTTCGTCGGAAACTGGGTTGGCGCGCGACTGAACACGAACGGAAACGACAGCAGGCGAAACAGCGTCGACCACGTTGGCGAAGCTCGGAACCTGCGGCGCTTCGATCTTCACCGGAGCGGCAAAGGAATGGGTGACGGCGGCGGGAATGCCGGTCGAAAGCATGACAGCCGTGATGCCCGCAACGGTCGAGGTCTTCAGAATGGTCTTGAGGGAGGGACGCAGTGCGTTTGTCGTAAACATTCGATTTGCCTTTTCTCTTCATGTGTCTGGCTGACTGGAGGAACAGCCGTTGAGAAAGGAATAGCCGAACGCACCTTACTGACTTGTGTCTGAAAAATGAACTTTTGGTAATGTTGGGGTCGGTAGTCGGTAGTCGGAGAAATTGGCGTTCAATCGCCACAGCCCTGCAACTACTCACTGTCCCTCAAGACCGCATCCAGCTTTGCCCGCTCTTCGTCCGACAGCGGCGTTCCGGTCGCCTTGCCGCTCCGTCGCCGGGCGGAGACAATCATCGCCACAGCACCCGCCAGAAGCAGAACGATCGGTGCGCCCCACAAAAGCAGCGTCTTTGTCTCGAAGCGGGGCTTGAGCAGCACGAATTCGCCGTAGCGAGAAACGAGATAGGTGATGACCGCCTCGTCGCTGTCCCCGGCGGTGATCCGCTCACGCACAAGAAGGCGCAAATCCTTGGCCAATTCCGCGTTCGAATCGTCGATCGACTGGTTCTGGCAGACCATGCAGCGCAATTGCGCCGAGAGCGCCCGGGCGCGCGCCTCGAGCGCCGGCTCAGCCAGGACTTCATCGGGATTGACGGCAAAAACCGGCGACGCCGACAGCAACAGTAGCAGAACGAGGACCAGCCGTCGGATCATTGCGCAGGCTCCAGAACGGGCTTTTTCACTTTCTTCGCCCGCGACGGCGCGCCGATCCGCAGGCGCCGGTCGCTCAGCGAGACCGCGCCACCCATCATCATCACAAGCGCGCCGCCCCAGATGCAAAGGATCATCGGTTTCCACCAGATCCGCACGACAACGCCGCCGTCCGCCATACCATCACCAAGCGAAACGTAAAGCTGGCTCAAACCGAACGTCTTGATGCCCGCTTCGGTGGTCGGCATCCGCCGTGCCGTATAAAGGCGCTTTGACGACCAGACCTCGGTCACAACGACGCCCGCGCGCATGACGGTGAAATGCCCGGACTGCTCGGTGTAATTAGGCCCCTTGCCGTCCCGCAATCCGTCGAAGCGCAACGTATATCCGCCAGCGTCGGCCATCATGCCCGGCTTCATTTCGACAATATGCTCGGTCTGGAAGGCGGTGACTGCGACAATCCCGATCAGCGTGACGCCAAGCCCGATATGCGCCAGCGCAGTTCCGAAAACCGAGCGCGGCAATCCCGCAAGACGCCGCAGCGCCACCGATCCCGCCACTTTGCCGACACCGGACCGCAGAAACAGTTCCGTCAGCGAACCGGCGATCATGTAGGCTCCCAGCGCCAGCCCGAACAGTGCCATGACCGGCCCGCCATGCTGCGCATAGTAGATCGCACAGCCGGCAACCAGACCGATCGCCACTGCCACGAACAGCCGTTGGCCAGCCCCGAGCAGGTCGCCGCGCTTCCAGGCCAGCAACGGTCCGAACGGCACCGCCAGCAGCAGCGGCAGCATCAACAGCCCGAAGGTCATGTTGAAGAAGGGCGCGCCAACCGAAATCTTGGCACCGGTCAGCGCTTCCAGCACGAGCGGATAGAGCGTACCGGTCAACACGGTGGCCGCCGCGGTCGTCAGGATCAGGTTATTGAGAACCAGCGCCCCCTCGCGCGAAATCGGCGCGAACAGCCCGCCCGCCTTGAGATGCGCAGCACGGAACGCGAACAGCGAGAAGGCGCCACCGATGAAGAGGATCAGGATCATCAGAATGAAGACTCCGCGCGTCGGATCGGTCGCAAAGGCATGAACCGAGGTGAGCACGCCGGAGCGGACGAGGAACGTGCCGAGCAGCGACATCGAGAAGGTCATGATCGCAAGCAGCACGGTCCAGATCTTCAGTGCCTCGCGCTTCTCCATCACCAGCGCCGAGTGAAGCAGCGCGGTCCCGGCAAGCCAGGGAATGAAGGAGGCGTTCTCGACCGGGTCCCAGAACCACCAGCCGCCCCAGCCAAGCTCGTAATAGGCCCAGTACGATCCCATCGCGATGCCCGCCGTCAGGCAGGTCCAGGCGGCGAGCGTCCAGGGCCGCACCCAGCGCGCCCAGGCCGCATCGATGCGGCCCTCGATCAGCGCCGCAACGGCAAAGGAGAAACAGACGGAAAATCCGACATAGCCGAGGTAAAGCAACGGCGGATGGATGGCCAGCCCGATATCCTGCAGCACCGGGTTGAGGTCGCGTCCCTCGCCCGGCACGTCGACGAGCCGGTTGAACGGGTTCGACGTCAAGAGAATAAACAGCGAAAATGCGCTCGCGATCCAGGCCTGAACGGCAAGCACATTGGCTTTCAGCGTATCCGGCAGATTTTCCCCGAACATCGCGACGAGCGCCGAAAAGAAGGTCAGGATCAGCATCCAGAGCAGCATGGAGCCTTCATGATTGCCCCAAACGCCGGAGAACTTGTAGATCAGCGGAATCTGCGAATGCGAATTTTCCCAGACGTTCTGCACGGAAAAATCCGAGGTCACATGGGCATAGGTGAGAACGCCGAAGGAAAGCGCGACGAGCAGGAAGGTCGCCTTCGCCGCGACCGTGCCGATCTCCATCAGCGCCCGGTCGCCACGCGCCGCACCGAAGACGGGCATGATCGCCTGCAGGACCGACACGCCAAGCGCCAACACCAGCGCGTAATGACCGAGCTCGATGATCATTGGATGTTTTCCTTGCCCCCGAGCGATACGCCCTGTGCCTTCAGCCGGTCCGCCACGTCCTTCGGCATATAGGTCTCGTCATGCTTGGCGAGCACTGTATCGGCCACGAAGACCGGGCTGCCTGCCACGAAGGCTCCTTCGGCAACAACGCCCTGCCCCTCGCGGAAGAGATCCGGAAGAATGCCCGTGTAAGTCACCGGCACGCGATCCAGGGTATCGGTCACGCTGAAGCTCACCGTCATGCCGTCGCCGCGTTTGACCGATCCCGCCTCGACCAGCCCGCCCAGCCGGATGCGGGTGCCCGGCGCCAGATGCGCCTTGGCAAGATCGCCGGGAACATAAAAATAGGCAACGGCCTGGCTGAAGGCGAACATTACCAGGAGCACGGCGGCGACGATGAAGCTGACGCCGCCGCCGATGATTGCCAGACGCTTCTGCTTACGGGTCACTTCACGCCTCCATCCACCGTCAGGCCGAGTTCGCCTGCCAGAGCCAGCAATTGTTTGCCCTGTTCGCCTTCGGCCGGAAAGGCGCTCAAACCATGTTTCAAGGCCTCGGCAGCCTTGTCTTTCTGCCCAAGCACGGAATAGGAACGGATGATCCGCATCCATCCATCGAAGTTTTTCGGATCGTTCTTCAGTTTTTCGGAAAGGCTCGCGACCATGCCTTCGATCATGGCGTTGCGATCGCCGGCATTGATGATCTGCGCTGCGGCGACGTCATCGGCCGTAGGACCACCCAACGCGGTACCCACCTGATCCCCGGAGGGGACAGCGCCGTCAGCCTTGAGGCTGGCGATATGCTCGTTGACGAGCGGCAGCCAGGGCGCGTCCGCCGGGGATGCCCTGACGATCTCCTGGAACGCAGCGAGCGCTTCCGCGGCCATGCCTTGCTGTTTCAAGGCCAGCGCCAGATAGAATTGCGCGCGCGGATCGTTCGGCTCGATCGCAAGCGATTTCCGCAGTGCCTCCTGCGCCTCGTTCGTGATCAAGCCGCCGGAAAGCGCAATCAGGCTCTCGGCATAGCCGCCGAGGCGCGCGGGCGTCGGCCCGAGAATACGGAGGGCATTGCGAAAAGCGGCGGCAGCATCCTCGATCCGGCCGCTGCGATAGTAGATCGGCGCCAGAACATCCCACCCTGCGCCGTCTTCGGGGTTGGAGACGAGCTGCTGTTCGGCCCGCGCGATCAGAATATTGATGTCGTCGCCCGGATTCGCCAACCGCGCCGCCAGCGGCGCATCCGGCAGGTCCGGATTTCCCGTCCTCAGGTAAAGACAGAGGCCGATGGCGGGCAGGACGAGAACGACAGCGATCTGCGTCAGCCGGTTGCTCCTCCGCGCAGGCTGGGCGGTTCCCGCGGCCTTCACCGCATCCGTCGCCGCCAGCAGCCGGCGCGCCACTTCGGCGCGGGCAAACTCCGCATCCTCGCCAGAAATCAGGCCGTTCTTCTCGTCGCGCTTCAGCTCCTCGAGCTGGTCGCGATAGACTTCGACGTCATGGGATTGCGGAACCTCTGCGCCGGCGGCAGCACGGAGCAGCGGGAGCAGCAGGACAACGGCAACAGCCGCCGTCAGGGTGGCAACAAGGATCCAGAACAGCATGTGCGCTCAATTACTATGCGCGACACGCCATTCCAATCGGAAAACGCTAAATGACGGAAATTTGAGGCGTTTCGCCGCAATGCGAGGCAGATGTCACGTCAGCGGCGTCCAGGTGCCGTTCGGGTTGCGGCAGGCGGCACCGCGCGCGATGCTGGCCAGGCCCTTGATCGTCACCGTATGGCTGTACTGGCGGCAGTTTTGCGAACCGACCTGATAGGGTGCCGCGGCCACGACGGTACCGCTGATGCCCGATCCCTCCCAGACGACCGGCTGTCCGCCGCGCGCCGCTTCCAAGGCGCGGTATTCCGCTTCCAGCGCGCGCTGTCGGTCGGCCTTGCTGATCGAAAGACCGGCCGTTCGCCCGATCACACCGTCGCCCAGCGCCGCGATATAGGAAGCCGACGTTTCCGGCGTCATGGCGCCAGCAGTCTTGCCGGCATCACGCGTGGCGCAACCAGTGAGCAGCGACGAGGCAATCAGGCACGCGGCTGCGGGAGCGGAAAAGAGCGTGGTGAAACGGGCCTGGTTCTTCATCGTGCGGGGCTGCTCTCGCGATTTCCGTTGTATCGGCTCGCCATGGCCGGCGAGACACCGATTCCGTGGCTGACCACCTTTTTACATTCCGCGGCTGGCCAGGCAACAAAGAGCGAGCCCAAAGCTGAACCGTTTCGAGATTTTGCCCGTAACTCAGTCAAAAAAGTCACGCCACACATGAACGGGGCGTCCCATCATGAGACAGCCGGTAGCAGGATCCGCGCATTCAGCCCGCCGCGCGGACCGCGTGACAGATCGAGCGTCCCCTGATATTCCCCGGCGATCTCGCTGACAATCGAAAGTCCGAGCCCCGTGCCAGGCTTGCTTTCGTCCAGCCGCCTGCCGCGCTTGATCGCCACGGCGATCTGGTCCGGGTCAAGACCGGGACCATCATCGTCGACCTCGATGGCGATCCAGCTCCGCCGCCCCGGGTCCCTGCCCTGCAATCCCTCCGGCGCAATCTGCGCCGTGACGCGCACCTGGCCGGAGGTGTAACGCGCGGCATTGTCCAGGAGGTTGCCGACCGTTTCCTCGACATCCTGCTGCTCCATCGCAAGGACCAACCCGGGCGTCGAGACTGTCAGCAGGAAGGTCTTTTCCGGATGCAGCCGGCGCATCACCCGCACCAGCCGCTCCAGCACCGGCTCGACCTCGGTGCGCGCCAGCACCGACTCGCGCTGGGCGGCGATCCGCGCCCGGTTGAGATAGGATTGAACTTGCATCTGCATCGCCCCGGCCTGCGCCTTGACGAGATCGCCATGCGGCGCCTCCAGCACCCGCGCCTCGTTCATGAGAACTGCAATCGGCGTCTTCAGCGAATGGGCGAGATTGCCGACCTGCATGCGGGCACGCTCGATGATACGGCGATTGCTGTCGATAAGGGCGTTGACTTCGCTTGCAAGCGGCTGAATTTCGCGCGGAAACTCGCCGTCCAGCCGCTCGCTCTCGCCGGCACGGATCTTTTCGAGCGAGCGGCGCGCCTGATCGAGCGGTCTGAGGCCGAAGAGGATCGCCAGCGCATTCATGCCGAGGCCGCCAAAACCGAAGATCGACAGGGCCAGATAGAGATTACGGTTGAAATCGTTGATGTCGGCTTCCAGCACGTCTCGATTGCCCGCAACCCGGAAGCGGGCCGTATGCCCCTGGATGTCGAGCACGACTTCCGTCTCGGCCACTTCGACTTCGTTATTGAAGGAATCGACCGTTGTATAGAAGCGCTCGTAGCGGATATCGAACGGAACGTCATCGAGGCTGGCAATCGGCAGCTTGCCGGACCCCAGCGAGGTCGACATTAAGGGCGGCGTATTGAATTCGCCGATTGGCTCGACGATCCAGTACCAGCCGGTCTGCGGCTGCGAAAACCGCAGGTCGCCCAACTGCGGGCTGCCGGCCAGCTCCGACTTGTCGTTGACGACAATCGAATTGATGACGTTGTAGAGCTGCGCGCGCAACAGGTCCTGAAAGCCGCGCTCGGAGCCCTGCCGGTAAAGCGCCGAAATCACCAAGCCGATCACCACCAGCGCCGCCACCGCCCAGACGGTGGAGACGAGCAGTACGCGCGCGGTGAGCGATTGCGGTCGCAGCCTCATGGATAAGATCGATGCGGCTCGGGGCGAAACGTTTCGCGCGCCGGGCCAGCGCATGCACGCATGGCATGCTTCGGCGTAGCGAATGTGAAAAGCCCGTTGGTTTCGGTCATGTCGATCCCGCTCAGGATTTCGCTTCCTTGCTGGCCATGCCCGGCGGCTGCATACGATAGCCGAGGCCGCGCACGGTCTCGATCAGATCATTGCCGATCTTCTTGCGCAGCCTGCCGACAAAAACCTCGATCGTGTTGGAATCGCGGTCGAAATCCTGGTCATACATATGCTCGACCAGTTCGGTGCGCGAAACCACCTGTCCCATATGGTGCATCAGATAGGAGAGCAGCCGGAACTCGTGCGAGGTGAGCTTCAGCGCCACGCCGTCGACAGTCGCCTTGGAACCTTTGGTATCCAGGCGGACCGCCCCGCAGACGATCTCCGAGCTTGCATGCCCGGCGGCCCGCCGGATCAGCGCCCGGATACGCGCCAGGACCTCTTCGACGTGGAACGGTTTCGTAACATAATCGTCGGCACCCGCATCGATACCAGCGACCTTGTCGCTCCAGCGGTCGCGCGCCGTCAGGATCAGAACCGGCATTGCCTTACCGGCGCCACGCCATTTTTCAAGCACGGTGACACCGTCCATTTCCGGCAGGCCGATATCGAGTATGACCGCGTCATAAGGCTCGCCATCACCGAGATAATGGCCTTCTTCGCCGTCAAAGGCCTGATCGACGACGTAACCCGCCTCCTTCAACGTATCCGTCAGCTGACGGTTGAGGTTGACGTCGTCTTCGACCACCAGAATGCGCATGAACAGACCTTTTCCCTTTCAGCGAGCGCCCGTCCGCCGGATCGAGCTGCGCGCTGCCACACGAGACTCAATGAATATCCTATTCGATCCGGTTCGAGAACATTTTCGATGTGCGCCTGCGGCTCCGTTACATCGGCACCCGCATCGTCACCTTCTTCGGCCGGCCGCCATTGCCGGGAATGAGAACGGTCACGACACATTGACCGTCGCTGGTCGGCTGCGCAGACAGAAGTTCGCCGCCGGTCTTTGCCACCACCTCAGCGGCAGCCTGGCCGCAATCGCCGTCCACCTCGACAACCGCCGATGGCACATCAATCGCTGGCGGCGCGAATCCGGAAAGGCCCGCGGCTAGCGTTGCTATGATCAAGGGTGAGGACATGGACGCACTTTCGACTTGGGAAGCATCATTGCAAATTTAATAGACGATACAGTCTGAATGGCAAATGAATGTCCTTCTAACGCCGCGATTTGCCCCTCATCGGGCATATCTCTAGCGCAATCGCTTTGTCGCCGAAATTCGGCCCCAGATTGCCACCAGCCCGCCCGCCGCGGTAGCAAGTGCGGTCAGGCCGTCCACCAATCCACTCTGGTCGTCCAAGCCTATCTCCACCCCGAGAAGATGACTGCACGAAGCAAGGATCGCAACCACGCCACCCCACACGGTCTTCGACATATACCAGTTCTTCAATTCACCCATCGCATTGTCCCTTTCCGTTTGCTGCTTGTTTCCGTCACAGGTTCAGCGTGGCCTGCGCCGGTACCCCAAAGGCAACCTTCTGCCCTTTCTGCCGCACGCGGACCGACAAGACCGTCTGCTGTGTGCCGAAATCGTCCATTTCAAACGCGGCCGCGTAGGCGAACACCGGTTCGGACACATCCACGGCCCGCTTCACCGTCAAGCCATCGAGAATTTCGATCCGATAGCGCTCTAGCGGTTCGTCCAGCGCAACGTCGCCGTCCAGCCAGTGATCGGCATCGCGCCGGGCGCAACGGGTCCAGTTGATCCGGATGCCGCCGCTTTCCAGACGTCGCGCCCGCAGGTGCACCGGCGCAACCGGCGTTTCGGCCCTCAAGCCACCGGCGAATGCGAACGGCCCGGCCGGCCCGGTCGTCTGCCCGCCCGCCTCCACGATCCAATTGATCATGCGCCCAGCCTCGTCGGCACTCAGCCCGAGCGGTTTGAGCGCCGCATTGAGTACGACGCAGGGCGCGCCGACGCTGGAACCCGCCATCGTCGCATCACTCGTCCCGTTGAGCCCGCGCAGAAGCTTCGATAGCCGCCAGCGCCCGGCAGCGATTTCCTCCGCAACGCTGAAGCCGATCACCTCCCAGACGCCGTTCTCGGCAAGGATCGCGATGCGGTTCTGCCCGTTCAGCACGGACAGTCGGCCCGCTGAAGACAGGCCGCCGAAATGCAGGTCGAGCGTGATCGTCCGGGCCGCGTCGAACCGGCCCAGCACCCCTTCAGCCAAAGCCTCTGTCAGCGCGCCCGTCTGCGCCGGCTGGTCCAGCCTCGCGCGCGCTTGATATCCTTCCGTGGTCGCAGACGACGAGAGCAAAGCGGTGCGCCAGGGCCGCGCGAAGACGGCGCCCCGGGCAAAACTGGCCACCTCGCCGGCCTCGTATTGCGGCAGATCCATCAGATGCACGACCGGCGAAAACCCGTCCGAGGGCGTGCGCGGCCGATCGACAGAGCGCGCTTGCGGGCTCGGTCCTCCGCCACCGCTCGACGGCACGAAGGCCCGTGCCTCGACGGAGCGCACCGCCCCGTCCTCGATCCGGCCGACGATGAAGTTTCCTGCAGGCCCGTCATCGAGCGCCCCACCCTCGAACGCAACGACATCGCCCGGCTCGAGGTCGATCGCCGCCGGCGAAAGCGAAAAACGGATACTGCGGCGCGAAATCTGATGATCCCGAAGTGCATCCTCGACGGCAGATGCGGCCGCGCCGTCATGCATGGCGCCGGGCACGGAAAGGCGCAAGACCCGGTCATTCGCAGGCGTCACGCGCCGCGACCGGGTCGTTGTCCGCTCATAGGCATTCGCCGGATCAAGATGATCGAGAATCGCCTCGCTGCCGAAATCGCTGTCATGGCCGCGCATCTCCTCGAACAGCGGCTGCTTGTCGATGTCCGCCAGCACCGAAATCGGCCGCGCTTGTGACGCCTGCTTCATGCGCGAACGAAACCGCAGGGTCGCACCCTCTTCCACCGCATCGATCTGCAGTGCCGCCATCAGCGGTTCCAGCACGTCCCGGGCCGAGGCCTGCTCCGATTGCACATAGCCGCTAAGATCGCCGCTGACGAGCCGCGTGTCGCCAGTCTTAAAGCCATGATCGGCAAGGATGGCGGCAATCACGTCCGCTGCTGTCGATGCCCCGAGCCGTCCGTTCAGCCAGTGCCCGGTCTGCCAGTTGCCGCCATCGGACCAGAGGTCCGTATTCTCCGGAAAGGCCGGCACCGGCCGCGCGTCCCAGGTCCAGACGAACATATGATCCGGATCGACGCCATCAGGCGCATCCGGCCCCTGCCAGAATGCATGCTGCGCCTCCAGAAAACGTCGCTGCATAGCGTCACATCGGGCGCCATTCGAAAAATACGGAACCGCCGTCTCCGACGATTTCGGATCGGTGAAGACATTCGGCTGATTGGCCCCCTTGTCGATCGCCGGGCAGCCAAGCTCGGTGAACCAGACAGGTTTGGAGGCCGGAACCCATGACGTCGGCGTCGTCTGCTCTGCGCCGCCCACCCGGTTGCGATGCGCCCGCCCCCACCAGTTGGCGATGTCCTTGTAACGATAGACCCACGGCTTGCCCGCCAGCCCATCCGTGATCGGCGTGCGGACCCGATCCCGGCGATCCGCATCATCCGCATAATACCAGTCATAACCTTCGCCGGACGCGACCATCGCCCGCATCGCGTCGGCGTCTTCCGCAAGCGCAAATCCATCCGGATTGCCTTCGGAAAGATCGCTATCGCGCCAATCGGAAAGCGGCATGTAATTGTCGATACCGATCGCGTCGATACCGGCCGATGCCCAGAGCGGATCGAGATTGTAGTGGACGTTGCCCGAGCCATCGGCCGGGTGATAGCCGAAATACTCGCTCCAGTCGGCCCCGTAGGTCAGCTTGGTCCCTGCGCCGAGAATGGCCCGGACATCGCCTGCCAGCGCAATCAGCTGCTCGACGAATGGAAAGGCGCCTGCCCCATCGCGCAACTGTGTCAGCCCGCGCAACTCCGAACCGATGATGAAACCATCGACGCCGCCCGCCACCTGCGCCAGTAAAGCATAATGAAGGATCAGACGCCGATACCCCTCGTCGGCAGCCGCCGACGTCACCGAAGACCCGGATACCGAAAAATCCCCGGCGTCCGTCGCCCCGCAGAATGCCTCGACCTGCACCCGCGCCGCAGCCGACTGATCGGCGGTCCCCGGCAGTCCCGGCGCCGGATGCGACGTGATGCGCCCGCGCCACGGATAAGCCGGCTGGCCCGTCCCGCCGTAGGGGTTCGGCAGCGTGTTGCCGGCCGGAATGTCCATCATCACAAAAGGATAGAGATAGACCTTCAGGCCCCGCGCCTTCAGGTCGGCGATTGCCGCCGCAACGCTGGCATCGCTCGGCGTGCCACCATAGGCCGGCCCGCCGTTATTCCGGCTGACCACCATCGCCTTGCTTCGCGCTGTTCCCGAGACCGACCACGGCCGGCTTTCGTCGTCGCGCGCCGCCGTCTCGACGCCCGGCAAAATTCGGCAATGACCCGTCCTCAGATCCGTCCCGAACCAGGAGACCACCAAGGCCACGCGCTCAAGATTGGGGCAGAGCGCCTGCAACTCGTCGATCGACGCGCGCCAGTCCGAACTCGCATGGAAAACATTGCGGTTAATCAGCCGGCTCGCGCCGGCACCCGTCTTTTCCTTGACGACGGCCGGATCGTAGCCATGCTCGCTCGAGCCCGGAATGATCGTCACCGCCCGGATCGCCCTTTCCAGCGCACCAACCGGCCTCAGCACCTCGAACTGGATCACCGGAATGCGGTTGCCGTAGCCGTCCAGCGGAAAGCGCTCGAACACCACATAGGCAAGCCCCCGATAGGCCGGCACCTTGCCAGTTCCCTGCTTGGCCTCGATCAGCGGATCGGGGAGCTGGTCCTGCGTCCCGCGATAGAGCCGCATCTCGACCCCGCTCAGGTCGATCTCGCGCCCGTCCGCCCAGACCCGCCGCACGCAGGCGATCTCGCCCTCGCAAATGCCGAGCGCGAAATTGGCATAATACCTGAAGGTTTCGACCCGTGGCCCGCTCGCCTTGCCGCCCTGCCGCTCGACGCGCACCTCCTCTTCGAACCGCGTCGCCCAGATCAGCGTGCCGCCGATCCGCACGGTTCCATAGGCCCGCGTGATCGCCGTTCCTTCCTCCGCCCCCGGTATGCGCGCGTCACCGAGGCGCGTACCGGAGATCGTCGTCATCCCGTTGATGATCGAGCGGTCAATGACCGACCCGGCAAGTGCACCGGCAGCGCGGCCCAGCACCGCGCCGACCGGACCGAACACGCTGCCGAGTGCCGCGCCCGCTGCCTGCAGAAGGATGGTTGCCATCGATGTCAGACCTTTTCGGGAAAACGAAAAATCCCGCCGATGCGCCGCCGCCACGACGGCACGAGCGCGGATTCGATCACTGCCGCCTGCTCATAGGCGTGAATGAAACGGTCGGAGGCGCTCAAAATTCCGGCATGTTTGGCCGGCAGCTCCGGCCGCCAGCAAAACAGCACGAGATCGCCCGGCCGCATCTCAGCCACCGCGATCTCCGCCCCGAAATGCCGCCGCGCCGCGTCCCGCAGCCGATCCTCGCCGCTGCGTTCGGCCCAATCCGGCTGATAGGCCGGCGGCAGTTCCGGCTCGCCACCATGGATCTCGCGCCAGACGCCCCGCACCCGCCCCAGGCAATCGCAGCCGACACCCTTGAGGCTCGCCTGATGCCGATACGGCGTCCCGATCCAGCTTCGCGCAGTCTCGACAATCCGATCCGCAAATGCCGACGATACTTGAAGGACAGGGCTATCGCAGGCGGTTTTGCGGCTATCTCCCTCTTCTCCCCGGCGGGGATAACGTGGCCCGAAGGGCCGGATGAGGGGGGCGGTTTGCACCGAAATCGCAGACAAAGCCCCCTCATCGCCTCGAGGGTCGGCGCAAAGCGTCGGGGTGGGGTGATCCGCCGAACTCATCTCACTCATAGAGCGCCCGCCCGTCATGCACCGTTTCCCCATCCGCATAGCCGAACGCGAAATCCGTTCCGGGCATATGAGGAAACCCCTGAAAATTCAATGAGTTGGAAAATTTCCGGCGACAGGTGGCAAAGCTCTTGTCGCACCCGGCCGTCACCGTAAACGCATCCCCCGCGGCAAGCGGCAGCGGCGGCGGCAGCCAGAGCGACAGCGTCACTGCGCCATCGTCCTTCCGGTGGTCCTCGATATCGCAGACATGCCCCGTATTCGCCCCCGTCGCGAACCGAAACACCCCGTATCGGTAGAACCCCGCTGTTGCCGCATTAAGCCCCGTCACCCGCACCCACGTCTCGCCAAGAACGGTCGCAACCGCACCCTGGCCGCGATAAGCTGGATTATCGAGATTGACCTTGCAGCGCCCGTCGCCAAGCACCGCGTCGCAACGGCGCCCGTAAATCCGCCCCTGCACCTGATCCAGCCGATGCGTCATCCGCCGCAATTCAGCCCGGAACGCCCCTCCTGCCCTGACGACATCGCCGATGTCCTGCACACGCAGCAGGACATGCTGCTCCGGCGCCTGCCAGTTCACCTGGAACACCTCGACTTTGGCGCCGTCATAACGGCCGGCGAGCACATCCGCCTCGCTGATCGCCGCACTCGAAAATCCGCCCGTAACCTCGCCCGCCTCGACCGAAAGCCCGTTCGCCGCCTCGCTGTCGGCCGCCTGGAAACCGCTTGCGGCCAGAAAATTTGTCCCGGCGAAAGTGAGATCATGGTCATGCTCGGTAAATCCAAGCACAACGCCATCCCGCCGCGTCACCCGCCAGCAATGGCACATTGTCGTGGCGTCGCCCGAAAGATGCGCGGCAAGCGCCGTTGGAAGCGTTCTCATGGCTTGATCTCCACCAGAGGAATCGACGGAATACGCCCCGCCTGGAATTGCGCCAGATCGACCTCGATCCGGTCGGTATCGAAGCGCACCGGCACATCGAATTCGTAACCGGCGTGAATTGCCGCGCCGCTTGCCGGAATTTTGGCGGGTATGAACGTCACCCTGCCGGTCGTGGCATCGAGCGCAAAATCGCCCGGCCCCGCCAGGACGCCGCCCACAGAAACGGCCACGCTCCCCGCCACCGGCTTTGCGATCTCGCGGACGCTCGCGCCGCCCGCATCGCCATAGGTCTTGATCAGCTGGAAGGTTGCGGTCACACCGTCCCCCGTCCCGATCCCCGCGTCGTTCGCTGTCACCGTGTCGCCGGGCCGACAGGATTTGAAATCAAGCGGATCACGAAACCGGAAGCCATAAAGCTGCCCCGCCCGCGCCTCGAAAAATTCAAGCACCGCATAGAGGTCTGCGATCGACTTGATCCCCGACCCCGCATCATAGTGCCGGCGTGCATCGCGCCAGCGCCGGTTGCGGTTTTCCCGCCCGTTCGAAAGGCTGACGATATCCGTCCGCCTGACCGGCCCGCCGCTCGTCCCGAGCGCCAGGCGCAAGGGAAACCGGACCTCGTGAAATCCTGTCGCCATGATGTTTCCCGTTGTGTCTTGAATCGGTTGGCTGGAAGTCTTCAGGGATCACTGGATGCAGCGCCGTGGAATGCCCCTCATCCGGCCTATCGGCCACCTTCTCCCCGTAAACGGGGCGAAGGGACAAGCGGCAATCTCCGTCGTTGCATATCCGCCTGCGGAGGACAGCAAGCTCGGTCGTCCCCTCTCCCCGTTCACGGGGAGAGGGCTAGGGTGAGGGGCATCCGAGGACGACAAGGCATCAGAAACAATCTCAAAGCCCCCGCCGCCCGCGCCCGACCGTCCGCGTCAACATCGCGGCGATCTGGCCCTCGGATTTGCGAAAACTCTGCGCGTCGGATGCGGTGACGTTGAAGACGACATTCATCGGTGCCGCACCGCCCGAAGCGGCCACACCAAGCGAACCATCGGATCCGCGTTTCAACGGCAAGATCGCCTCCGACCCCGCCTCGCCCATCAGCCCCATCTCTCCGCCCATCGGAAAATAAGTGGGCGCCGAAACGACACCGCCGGCGGCAAAAGGCGTCACCCGCCCCGGCACCCCGCCATCGGCAAAGGCTGTCGTTCCACCCAAGCTCCCCGCGAGCCCCGACAAGGCCGAGCCAAGCAGCCCCTCCAGCGGCTTCAAGCCCGCCGAAAGCGCGATCTCCGTCAGCCTGAGGCCAGCGCTGCGCAAGACATCTTCCAGACCCTTGCCGCCGCGCGTCGCCGAAGCCAGAGCACCCGTCAGTGCCGAGCCGAACGAGCGCGAGCGCCGCTCCAGATCGTCGAGCACATCCTTCAAAGCCTCCGCATCGTCCGCCGCTGCGGAAAAATCCGTCTCGTTGGTCATCGTGTCTCTCCTGCTTCTGCCTTGGCGACAAAATTCCCTGCTCACTACTCACTACTCACTATTCGCTATTCGCTGCCCGATCCGGAAACGCCCCCATCAGCGCCTCAAGCCCGGCGCGCTCCGGCACTGAAGCACGCGGCCGCAACCCGCCCAGCGCCGCCTGCAGCTCGCGCGGCGTCATCGCCCAGAAGTCCTTCGCTGGAAGCCGCAGCAGGCAAAGCCCGGCATGCATCGCCGCGCCCCATGGAAAGGGTTGAGGCCGATGATCCCGCTCGCCCGCTGCGGCCCTCAAGGGTTTGGCAGTTCCTCCGCCCCGCCGAAGGTCGCCGTCAGCAATTCGGCCGTCAGGCGAGCCAGCCCGGCAATGCCGCCCTCGACGCTCATCACCGCCACGTCCTCGTCGGAGACCAGATTGCCGCCGCCACGCAAACCGGCGCCGAGGATGCGGATCATATCTTCCGCCTTCAGCCGGCCGGAGGAAAAACGAACCGCAAGCGCCATCAGATTGTCGGCCGCGAATGCTGTTTCCAATTCGGCCAGGCTGCCCAGCGTCAGGCAGAGAATCCGCCGCTCGCCACCGATCACCGCCTCCACCTCGCCGCGATGCCGGTTGGCCCGGCCCGTAGCCATATTGTGCCGCGCCATCGTCAGAGCGCCGTAAAGGTCAGCGCGCCGGCGGATTCGAGCGCGGTCTCGAACAAGATCTCGCCATTGTACTGGCCGGAATATTCAAGCGCCGCCACCTGGAAGGCCCCCGTCAGCGTGCCGAAATCCGGAATGACGATCTGCCAGTTGAGGATCGATCCGTTGAAGAAGGCTGCGCGCACCAAAGCATCCGAACTCTGGTCCTTGAAAATACCGGCACCCGAGACGGAAGCCCGCTGCACGCCCGCCCCGCCCAGCAGTTCCCGCCACCGTCCGGCCGATTCCGCGTCCGTCGCATCGACCGTTTCGGCATTGAACGCCAGCCGCTTGGAGCGAAGTCCCGCCACCGTCACGTAGCTGCCGCCATTGTCGATCTTCAACAGAAGATCCTTCCCCTTCTGCGCCACCATGCCTTGATCCTTCCTGAAACGAAAAAAGCGCCCGATGGGGCGCCGACAACATGCTCCTCAGCGAAACGTCACTCCGTCACCGCCCGAAACACCATCTCCGCAATATGCCCCTTAACCTTGGCGTTCCTGCCAATCCGGGTGCGCCGGTGAAACAGGCTGACGAACGCGAAGCCGTCGAGCACAAGTTCGGCGTCATCCAGCAGAACCCGAACGCGTGCCGAAATCTGCTGCGCCGACCGGTTGCCGCCTTCGCCGGTGCGAACCTCCAGCGTCACAAGATGCTCTTCGCCCGCTTCGCTCGCGGTCGAGGCATCGCGGCTCTCCAGGCTGACAATCCAGACGCCGGGCCGGTGCGACGCCGTCTGCAGATGATCCCGCACGCCGCCTTCCCCGATCAGCGCGATCAACGCGGCGTCGCCTGCCAACCTCTCAAAAATCGCCTTCTGCAAGGCCGCCGCAGCGCTCATTGTCCCTCCTCCGTGCACTGGCAAATGAGATACCGCCTCATCTCGTCCGGGTCGTAAAAAGCCCGCACGACGAAAATCCGCAGCCCCTTGCGAAACCGCATGCCCGTCGCGAGGTCGTCACGAAAGCGGATCCAGAGGCGGTGCGTCACCGCGAAAATCTCCTCAGCGCCGCGCTCCTCCTGCTTGACCGAGACCGGTTCGATCCGCGCCCAGAGAGATGCAACGGGTGCAAAACCGGACACGATACCGCCCTGCCCGTCGCTTACGTCCTCGCGTATCTCCAGGGTAAGCCGCGCCGACAGCTGCCCGGGATCGAGGGTGGTCGCCCGCATGGTCACAGCCCCCGCCGGCGAAACGGCGCAATCAGCCGGTCATATCCGGCAGGCACCGCCGCCGGCTGGTCGTCCAGCGCCACCGCGCCACGGAACTCGTAGAGCAGCGCCAGATGCAACAGCATCGCCCGCTTCAGCGTGTCCGGCACGTCGGCGCCGGTCGCGCCGAAACCGGCGGAAAAATCGATCTCGATGCCATTGATCGCCCGTCCCGGCTTAGGATGCTCGGGCAGGACAAGCCGCGCCGGACGCGCCTGCCCGTCAAGCACGAAGCCGGAAACGTCGATCTCGCCCGGCATGCCGTCCGCATCGTAAACCGTAACCGCTTCAATCGTTTGCACCGGCCCTCTGAAAATCTGAATCACGCGCGACCGGGGCCAGTCGTCGAGATAAAGCCGGAAGGTGCGGGTCAAGAGCGCCAGCCCCGTCTCCCGCTCCAGGTGCTCGCGCACCGTGCGCATCAGGGATGAAATCAGGTCGTCCTCGGCGCTGCCGTCGATGCGCAGATGCGCCTTCGCCTCGGCCAGCGTCAGCGGCTCGCCTGCAGACGGCGCCAGTTCCGTAATCGTCATGGGGATCTCCGTCGTGCGTCGGGGAAATGGGCGGACGCGGCGGGAGGGAGCCGCGTCCGCCCTCGCGCCATGCGGCAGGGAAGGCCGCCGGCGCGAATGATCGACATCCTTCTGAGAAAGGGTCGCCTTGCGCCTTTTTCAAGATGTCGCGAATTTGACGAGCTTGATAGCCTCGAAATTTTGCACCCCGCCGCCGACGCGCTTGGTCGTGTAGAACAGTACGTAAGGCTTGGCGGAATAGGGATCACGCAGCACCCGCACCCCGGTCCGGTCGACGATGAGATAACCCGCAGCAAAATTGCCGAAGGCGATCGAGGTGCTGTTGGCGGCAATATCAGGCATGTCCTCGGCCTCGGCGATCGGGAAGCCCATCAGCGAGGCCTGCTGGCCCGCAGCCGCCGGCGGGTGCCAGAGATAATTGCCGTCGGCATCCTTGAACTTGCGGATTTCGGCTTGCGTCTTGCGGTTCATCACGAACGAGGCATTCTGCCGGTGCCCGGCCTTCAGCGCATAGATCACGTCGATCAGCGTGTCGGAGGGGCCGCTCGCCTTGAAAGCGCCGGCGGCACCCGTGGCGATATAGCCGATATTGCCCCAGCTCCAGCTCGCCTCGGCGACGTTGGTATAGCTGAGGAACCCCTTCGGCTTGTTGGTGCCATCGCCGGTAACGAAGGCCGTGCCCTCCTGCTCGCCGAAAGCGATATCGACCTCGGAGGCGATCCAGTTCTCGATATCGACCGCCGCGTCGTCGAGCAGTGCAGCCGTCGCCGCCGGCATGGCGTAGAGCTCCATCGTCGGGAAGGACAGCTCGGCCAGCTGCGGTGTCGTCGTCTGCGGCCGCGCCGCCGTCTCCGCCACCCATCCGGTCGCCATGCCGGCAAGCGCAAACGGCTTTTTCAGCACCGCGCCCGAAACCTGCCGGACCGTCGCCATACCCCGGATCGGCGAAACCACCGAAAGGCGGCGGCCGATCTCGCTGTCGGTCTCGTTCGGCACCAGGTAGCCGCCATCGCTCGCCGAGCCGATCGAAAGCGCCTTGGCCTCCAGCTCACGCAGCGCCTGCTCGTCGCCGCGGCGGATGTAGCTTTCGAAAGCCGCCTTGTGCTCCGCCGCTTCGAGACTCGTCTCGCCGCTGCGGCCGAGGGCCGGGCGTGCCTTTTTCAGCGCCATCTGGTCGATCAGCCGCTTCTGCTCGTCCATGCTACGCGAGATGCGGTCCATCTTGTCGCGGGTGACGACATCGGCCGTCAGCTTGCTTTCCAGCTCCCCCAGCCGCCGGTCATTGGTTTCCTTGAACGCCTCGAAGGCACCCATGAAATCCTCGAAGGCGGCGGTCATCGTCTCCGGCGGCCCCGTCTTGATCTCAGGGGCTATCTTGATCTCAGGCGCACCCTTGATCTCGGGCGCCACACTGCTCGTCTTATTCATTGGCATATCCTTGTTTCAGAGCTTCATCATCCGGGCCGCCCGCCGCATGGTGCGCACGAGCTCCGTTTCCTTGTCGCGGAAGAACCGCGCATTCTTGACGTTCGAGACCCTGGCCGATGGCAGCATCGGAAAGGTCACGATCGAGATTTCCCAGAGGTCGGCTTCGAGGATGCGGCGCACGCCGCTCCTGTCGGTTTTCGCCTTCACGGTCTGGAAGCCGATCGACAGCCCGTCGAGCGCGCCCGCCTTCATCAGCTGGTGCACCTCCTTGGCGCGGGTGACGCCGGGCGAAAGCAGCCCCTCGACATAGAGCCCGCGTCCATCCTCGCGGATCGTCTTCCAGGCGCCGAGCGGCTCGCCCGGATCGTGCTGGAACAGCATGCGCACGCCCGCGGCGCCACGCCGGGCAAGAGACTGCGCAAAGGCCCCCGGCTCGATCGCATCCTTGCCGAGGTCGACCTCGCCGAAGATGCTGGCATAGCCGGAAAAACGCCCCTCGCCGGTCACCCCGGCAAGCGTCAGATTGGCAAACTTCTTCGTTCGCCAGACAGGCAAGCTGTCGGTCGTCATGTGATGTCTCCGATATCTGGAATGCGGCGCCGGTTGCCGCCGTTATCTTCTGCCGTAGCGTTCCGCTACCCGCGCCACGGCGCCGAGCACCCACCAGGCCGACAGGCTGGCAGCCGCCGATCCGGTCAGCATGACCTCGGTGCCGGACAGACTGCCGGCAATGCCGAGCTTGGTCACAATCCACAGGCCCACGGGCCCGCCGAAGATCAGCCCGCAGAGCAGGCCGCTAAAGAAACGAGAGCCCGCCTCGCGCTTGCCCTTCGGCAGCATGTAAACAAGCGACACGGCAGCGCCTGCCGCAGAGCCGATGCCCTTGGCCGCCCAGAGGCTCGCATCATTGCCAAAATCAGCCATTTGTTAAGCCCTTGATGCTACTGTTGGAATTGATCATTGCTGACGCAACCGCAACCTTCTCACCGAGGGTCAGGGATCGCTTGACGCTGCGTCAGCCACGGAAATTCCCGAGTCTTTTGAATCGCTTGGCCACCCCTCTTCGAAGAGAGATTCACGGCGCTCAGAATTTGATTCAAAGCCGTGGGAGATTGAGTCCGGATCGCCCGTCAAACCTCTGAACCATTGTGCAATTCAGCCTCGCGGCAGTCCTCAATACCCCACCGCCTGCCGCTTCTCTTCGTCCGTCAGGAAATCCGCGTCCTTCATCCGTGCCCAGACCTCGCTGCGCTCTCCCGTCAACCCGGTCACCTGGTCGAGGTCCGGCACCAGCTTCAGCGCCTCGCCGAAACGCGCCGACAGCCAGCCGGACAGCGACGAGGCCGTGCGGCCGATCAGCGGCAGCACCGTCAGACGATAGAAGGCCCGGTTGGCCTCCTGGTAGTTGGCATAGGTGTTGTCGCCGGGAATGCCGATCAGCATCGGCGGCACGCCGAAGGCGAGCGCCACGTCGCGCGCCGCCCCGTTCTTCGCCTCGACGAAATCCATGTCCTTCGGCGAAAGCCCCATCGCCTTCCAGTCGAGCCCGCCTTCGAGCAGCAACGGGCGGCCCGCCCGCATCGGCCCTGAATAGCCCTCGTCGAGCTCCGTCTTCAGCCGGTCGTACTGGTCGGCCGAAAGATTGCCGCCCTCCTTCGGCTGATAGACGAGCGCGCCCGAAGGCCGGGCCGAATTGTCGAGCAGCGCCTTGTTCCAGGTCGCCGCCGCATTGGAGAGATCAAGCGCCATCTGTGCTGCCGCCAGCGGCGGAAATCCTAAGTGATCGTCGAGCGGATGAAAAAGCCGCAAGTGCAGCAACCCGCCCTCGCCCGCCGCGATCCGCCGCACATGATTGCCGACTCGGTAGTCATAGGCCTCCGGCCAGCCGTCGCGTCCCTCGCGAATGCTCACCCGGTCCGGCCGCAGCAGATGCAGCTCGCGCAGGTCCTCGCCGATATTGACCGCATCGACATAGGCATTGCCCGAGAGCAGCAGATGGCCATAGAGCGTCTCCAGGAAATCGACGCCGGCCATGCGGCCATTCGGCCGCGAGAGCAGCGCAAGCAGCGGGTGCTCACTGCGCTCCTCGGTCCCCTCGTAGAGCAGCAGCGGCACCGCTGCCGCCGCTTCCGAAATCAGCCTGACGGCCCGGTGCGCCACCGGATTCTTCATGAAGCCCTCGCGCGCCAGCGCCGCATAGGACCGCCCGGTCCAGTGCGCCCGCCCCTCATGCGCGATCGCGATGAAGCCGGAAGCAGCCTTTGTTTCGCGCAAGCGCTCACTCTCCGCCGGGCGCCGCCACGGCAGACGAAATGGATTTTTCATTGTCTCGATCCTCGAATGCACCAGTGGGTGGGTCTGAAACCGCAATAGCATCTCCCCCACAAGGATGGAGATTGGGGGACTCGTGTTTCCGATGTCCCCCTCAAGGGGCAGAACATTGCATATCGATATTGCGGCTTGCTACCTCTTCTCCCCGCGGGGAGAAGGTGGCGCGAAGCACCGTATGAGGGGGTCGGCTGGCTCCGAAGTTGCCGAGAAAAACCCCTCATCGCCTCGCATGCGCTCGGCACTTCTCCCCGCTGGGGAGAAGAGGGTGCCTGTCGCAGCGCCTTCGATCCACAATGCGACGCCAGCCCTTCCGTTGACCGGGGAGAAGTGGCCGGCCTTCTTCTCAAACAAAGAGTGGCATCATTCGAACACAGCGCTTAAGCGGCAGACCGGCCGACCGCCGGCGGCGCGCCCGATGCCAGCCTGAGCGCTGCGAGATACTGTTTGCCGTAGCTCGCCACCAGCTCCGCCTTGTCGCGGCCGTTGATGATCCGCCGGGCGCCCGTCCAGCTCTCGCGGGAAAGAGAGAAATAGTCGCCGAGTCTCTTGCCGGTGAAGGCGCCGCCCTGCATGCCCGCAAACAGGATATCGACAGCGACCGCAAGCTCCATCGCCCGCTCCGGATGCGCCACCAGGTCGATCCCCGTCGCCGCCGCCATCTTCGCGTAGTTCTGCCTGTGCGTCAGTTGCACCAGCCCGCGCCCGAGCCAGCTTTTGCCGTCCGCGTCCCGCCGCCAGTAGGGCGTGGACACCGACGGCAGCCGGCCCTTGTGGAACTGAGCCTCGAGAATGGCGATCGCCCGCTCGTCGCTCCTGGCAAAGGTCTCGCGCAAAGGCTGCATCGTCCGCCCCGTCTCGTGATGCGCGGTCGCCAGCATATAGGCGAGCCAGCGCCTGTCCGCCGGCGCCGGCATCCGTGCCCAGCGATCGAGAATCGCCGTCAACCCGTCGACCTGGCCCTGCTTCAGGACTTCGTCGAAAAGTGATGCACGTACCGCTTTGAAAAAGATTGCCCTATCCATCGCTGTTCTTCCTCCACTGCCGTTCACCAGGTCGGAAAAAAGTCGTGTCTCTAAATCGATTTAACCGATTTAAATCGTTTAAAATATTTAATCTGCTGATTTACTTTGTCTTTCGGATGTGGAACTTGAAGACAGTAATATGACATTGCCCTTTCATCGAGGAGGATCGCATGAACGCAGAGACGAAGATACAAGCCGACCCCACCCGCGCCACTGTCCCCCAGCACATCCTCGACCGCTTCGAAAACGCATGGCAGCAGATGCGCCTCAACGCCTCCTCCGCCCAAAAGCCGTCCACCAGTACCGACGACAAACGCTGATCATCCCATCCTGATTTCTTCCACCGCATTGCCTCGTCCGGCCCGACGTTTCGGCGCCTCGACGCCACCGGTGGCTGCAAAACCAAAGAGAGGATCGCCCATGCCGGCCCAGCAAATCTCCCAGGCCCAGTTCGAACGCCTCGAAAACGAATGGCGCCAGATGCGCGAAAGCGCTTCCGAAACCCCAAAACCTTCCCCTTCCACGCCGCGCAAATAGCCGAGCGTGCGCTCCTCTTGAGGGGGAGGGTCGGAGCGAAAGCTCCGGGGTGGGGTGACTTTCCGCGACACGCAAATGGATCACCCCCACCCGCGACTTCGCCGCGACCTCCCCCTTCAAGGGGGAGGTAGATCAAATCCCCCTGACCCGCGGCTCGCCGCCGCCTTCCAGCATCAGCGCCGTCAGCGCCCAGACCAGCGCGTCCAGCCGGTCCGGCGAGCGTCCCGATGATAGCCCGTCCGGGCCGAAATCGCACATCTGGTCCTCAAGCACCGGAAACGAGCCGGCATGCACAACCCGCCCCTGCTCGTAGAGCGCGGCGACCGGTTCTGCCCGCAGCCATTTTCCGCGCGAGGCCCTCACCGCCGTCACCGGCAGTTGCGCGTCGATGCCCTTCAATACCGCCTGCACCATGTCGCCGCCCTGGTTAACCTCGGCAACGATCCGGTCGGCATCAAACCGCCGATAAGCCTTGACCACGGCACCCGCCCATCCGGCCGGGCTCGCGCCCTCGACCGAGCAGTCCGCCAAAACGACGCCGCGCCCGGTCCGGTCGAGGCCTGCCACAATGATACCACAACAGGATTCCCGTCCCATGCCAGACGGCGGATCGACCGCGACGACGATGCGGCCGAGCGGCCCGGCGTCGCGCAGCTTCAACGCCTCGATCGCAGCCCGCGACCAGAGCGCATCCTCGCGGTCCTCGATCATCTCGCCGTCGAGTTCCTGCCGCCCGAGCCGCGTGCCGCCATAGCGCCCGGCCATGGCGTCGAGAAATCCGGGCGCCAGATTCTTCGCATTGTCGCTCGTGCGGATTGTGCGCGTCAGCGTGCCGGGATCGGCGATCAGCGCCTTCAGGACCGGCACCGGCCGCGGCGTCGTCGTCACCAGCGCCCGCGGATCGTCGCCAAGCCTCAGCGCAAACTGCAGCATGTCCCATGTTTCCTGCCCATGTTTCCATTTGCCGAGTTCGTCGCACCAGGCATAGTCGAACTGCGGCCCGCGCAGGCTTTCCGGGTCCTCGGAGGAAAAGATCTGCGCCACCGTGCCGTTCGGCCAGACGAGCCTGCGCCGCGACGCCTCGAACTCCGGCCGGTTTTTCCAGGCGATCCGGCAGATGCCGGAAACGCCGTCGATCATCACCTCGCGCGCATCCCCCAGCGTCTCGGCCACCAGCGCGATCCGCAAGCCCGACCGAGCGGTTTTGCCCGCCGCCAGTTGCTGCACCCATTCGGCGCCCGCCCGCGTCTTGCCCGATCCGCGCCCGCCCATCAAAAGCCAGACCCGCCAGTTGCCGGAGGGCGGCATCTGTTCGTCGCGCGCATTTTCCGTCCAGCACCGCATGAACCTGAAGAGGTTCGGTCCTGTATGGATTGGTTTTCCCACAGTCTCCTCGACCGTGGCGCTGCCAACTCCGGCCAGCGGCTCCGCAGTGCTCGGCAACGGGCCGCCCTCGTCCGCCACTTTCGGCCCCCTATCGTCGCCGTCTGGCGCTGCATCGTATGAGGGAGCCTCAACCGCCACGCCGTCATCCACCGCTTTGGAAGTCGTTAGCGGCGGCGTAAGTCCAGCGTCGAGTGCCTCGATCAGTTGCCGGCCATTGTTTCGCCCTTCCAGCACTTTGCCCATTTCCCGATCGAGATCATCTTCCAGCTCGAAAAACTGCCGCGCCGCGTCGACGAGCCACGGCTCAGGAGGGTCCGCCGCCTCGCGGCACGCCGACGGCGTCCGTAGCAGGCGGGTGCTCTGCCGCAGCATTCTTTGCCGCGCCTTCAGCTTCTTGGCGCTCTCGCGACAACCGGATGGCCCGCTCCTCGACGCGGTTGTTGAATTCGCGCACAAGAGCGTCGTACCCTTCTTCATCCAAATTCTGCTCCGCCTGCAGTTCCCGGTCGCGGACGATCGTCCTCTGCAGGCTGTCGATCTTTTCGAGTGTCCGCACGATCAGCGACATCGCCTCGATGCTCGCCTTGGCGTCGGCCTGGATCAGCTTGCGATCGATGTCCCCCTCGGCCTCCGCCTCCCGTTCACGCGCCGCCTCGCGCAGCCGCTGGAACTGCTGCATCTGCTCGCGCAGTTCCTTGGTCATGCCGTTCAGCATGTCCTGCAGATCGTCGAGCGAGGTGCGCTCGGCCTTCGTGTCGAGAATGACGTGCCGCGCCATGGCCTCGAGTTCCGCCTCGCCGCCCGGCCGCAAGCCATCATAAACCGGCGCCTTCGGCCAGAAACCAAAGAACTCCGGATCGAAATCCAGATCAGATGTCATCGCAATGTCCTTGAGAGCAGCGTATCGTTACGCCGATGATGCAGGCGCCGGATATCACCCCTCCCCTTGAGAGGGAGGGTCGGAGCGAAGCTCCGGGGTGGGGTGACCCTTTCGAAGAGAGGGCGAAACCGCCACCCCACCCGCACTTTTCCGACTGTGCCATAACCCTATCAAACCACCGTCACGGCTTCAAGGATTATTTTCCTATACGGGATAATTTTCTTAATTTTGTACATTTAGCGATGCGTGGTAATCTTCCGCCATGAGAGCCGAAGACTTGGAAAAGCGGGCTTTGAGCCTGCCGGGCGCGGTGGAAAGCGACCATTTCGGCAAACGCGATTTTCGCGTTGGCAATCGCATCTTCATGTCCCTGCCGGAGGCCGGCCGTGCCGTCTTCAAGTTCACGCCCGATCAGCAGAGGATGCTGATCGAAACCGAGCCCGGCGTCTGCGCCGCCGTCCCCGGCGGCTGGGGCGAAAAGGGTTGGACCTCCGTCTGGTTCACCGATGCCGAAGAGGACATCATCGACCACGTGATGGAAACCGCCTGGCGCAACGTCGCCCCAAAAAACCTGCAGAAAAACGAGGTAACCCTGCAGAAATCCGAGGAGCCTGCCGAATAACCCCGCGCTTCAGCCTTTTGCGCCTACCATCAGCGGCCACTCCACCAGATAGTCCTCGAAATCCTCGACATCGACATTATCCTCGCTCACCGTGCGGCCGCGCACGGAAATGCCCGCCTGATGCACCGTCTCCGGGTCGCCGGACACAAGCGGGTGCCACCAGTAGAGATCATGCCCGTCGCGCACCAGCCGGTAGCCGCAGGTCGGCGGCAGCCAGGCGAGCGTCTCGACCTCCTCCGGCGTCAGCCGGATGCAATCGGGCACCGTCGCCTGCCGGTTCGCATAGTCCTTGCAGCGACAGCTCTCGCCATCGAGCAGCGTGCAGCCGATATTGGTCCAGGCGATCTCGCCCGTCTCCCAGTCTTCAAGCTTGTTCAGACAACAGAGCCCGCAGCCGTCACAGAGGCTTTCCCACTCCGCAGTCGTCATCTCAGCCAGGCTTTTCGTCTTCCAGAAGGGCTCGGCGCCCATGATTTTCACACTTTCAGGTGTTGGATTTCAGCGACAATTTTACAAAAGATTGCCGGTTTTTTAAGGCTCATTATCGATATCGCCATAGAATAGAAACCCGCCCCATGCAAATATCGGCCGGAGATGCCGAGCCATCAGGACGCGAGACCGCCGTGCAGGATCCACGCCAAGACGACAACCGGACGGAGGAGGACAGCGGCCCGCCGGATGACCGCCCGCGGAAGCGCCATATCCTGCTGCGCATCGACAGCTGGATCGATTCGACCGTCTGGAACGCCGGCTTTAGCCTCGGCGTCTGGTGGGAGGACATCACCATCTTCTTCCGCCGCTTTACCGTGCGCGGCTGGAAAAAGGCGCTGTTCGAGGTGCTCGGCGAGTGCATGACCTGGGGCACCGCCGGCTCCGTGCTGATGCTGGCGCTGGCGTTGCCCGCCTTCGAGGAGACCAAGGGCAACTGGCGCGCCCAGAGCGATTTCGCCGTCACCTTCCTTGATCGCTACGGCAACGAGATCGGCCATCGCGGCATAATCCATGAAGATTCCGTGCCGATCGACGAGCTGCCGGACACGCTGATCAAGGCGGTGCTGGCAACGGAAGACCGCCGCTTCTTCGACCACTACGGCATCGACTTCCTCGGCCTGTCGCGCGCCATCTCGGAAAATGCCCGCGCCGGCGGCGTCGTCCAGGGCGGCTCGACGCTGACGCAGCAGCTGGCCAAGAACCTGTTTTTGTCGAACGAGCGCACCATCGAGCGCAAGATCAAGGAGGCCTTCCTTGCCGTCTGGCTGGAAAGCAACCTGTCGAAAAAGGAAATCCTGCGGCTCTATCTCGACCGCGCTTACATGGGCGGCGGCACGTTTGGCGCGGCCGCGGCCTCGCAGTTCTATTTCGGCAAGGCGATCACCGATATCAATCTCGCCGAAAGCGCCATGCTCGCCGGCCTGTTCAAGGCGCCGGCGCGCTACGCACCGCATGTCAACCTGCCGGCTGCCCGCGCCCGCGCCAACGAGGTCCTGACCAACCTCGTCCAGGGCGGCCTGATGACCGAAGGACAGGTGATCGCCGCCCGCCTCAACCCCGCGACCGTCATCGATCGGGCGCAGGTCCGTGCCCCCGATTTCTTCCTCGACTGGGCCTTCGACGAGGTGCAGCGCATTGCCGCCCCCTTTGCCCAGCACTCCCTCGTTGTGCGCACCACGATCGACATGGGCCTGCAGCAGGCCGCTGAGGAATCGGTTGAATCGAGCCTTCGGCAATATGGCGAAAGCTACAAGGTCAAGCAGGGCGCGTTGGTGATGGTCGAGAATGGCGGCGCCCTGCGCGCCATGGTCGGCGGAAGGGACTACGGCGAAAGCCAGTTCAACCGCGCCACCAAGGCGCTGCGCCAGCCGGGCTCGTCCTTCAAGGTCTACACCTACACGGCCGCCATGGAAAAAGGCTTCACGCCGGAATCGGTGATCAGCGACGCGCCGATCACCTGGCGCGGCTGGTCGCCGCAGAATTACCGCCGCAGCTATTCCGGCCGCGTCACGCTTCTGACCGCCATCGCCAAATCGATCAACACGGTTCCGGTCCGCCTCGCCAAGGATGAACTCGGCACCGAGATCATCGCCGCCACGG
The DNA here is from genome assembly GCF_964254145.1 of Pararhizobium sp. LjRoot235. NCBI lineage: Bacteria > Pseudomonadati > Pseudomonadota > Alphaproteobacteria > Hyphomicrobiales > Rhizobiaceae > Pararhizobium > Pararhizobium sp. LjRoot235. Next base: position 3,270,623 of record NZ_CAXUSP020000001.1, read on the forward strand.
CAAAGAAGATGGGCATCGAAACCCCGATCCGCACCGACAAGACCATGCCGCTCGGCACGTCGGAAGTGACGGTGCTTGACCAGGCGACAGCCTACGCCGTCTTCCCGGCCGGCGGCCTTGAGGCCCGCCGCCACGGCGTCAGCCAGATCCTCAATTACGACGGCGATATCCTCTACGATTTCGGCCGCGACGCGCCACCGGCCAAACGCGTCGTGAGCGAGAAAGCCAACGCCAATATGAACTCCATGCTGACCCAGATCCCGATTATCGGCACCGCCCGCAAGGCGGCGCTCGACAACGGCATCGTCGTCGGCGGCAAGACCGGCACGACGCAGGCCTATCGCGACGCCTGGTTCGTCGGCTTCACCGGCGACTACACGACCGCCGTCTGGTTTGGCAATGACGACTATACCTCGACCAACAACATGACCGGCGGCTCGCTGCCGGCCATGACCTTCAAGCGGTTGATGGATTACGCCGAGCAGGGCATCGAGCATCGCGCCATCCCCGGCATCGAAAACCCGCTCCCGGGCCCGGACGCCAGGAAGAAGGAGGCCGAGACCGCCGCCGCCAAGCCCGAGGACGAAAACGCGCTCCCGCCCCTCGTGCGCCCCCGCTCGCTCTCGTCCAACGTCACCCGCCTGTTGAAATCGATTGCCGAGAAATTCAACAGCGCGCCGCCCCTGAAAATCCCGCCCGACCTACCCGGCAAGGTCGCCGTGATCGATCCCCAGCGTACCGGCGAGATCGTCAAGGGAGGGCGGAATGCGGGACGCTGATGTTTGCAGGTCCACCCTCCCCTTGAGGGGGAGGGTCGGCGCGAAGCGACGGGGTGGGGTGACCCCTTGTGCGTTCCTGACGATCACCCCCACCCGCGGCTTCGCTGCGACCTCCCCCCTCAGGGGGGAGATGTCCCGGAGGGACAGAGGGGGGTACGCCGCGACGAACTCAAAGCGCCGTTCGCCTGCCATCCAACCTTCATCCCCAAGGTAACCCTCTTGTTCCGCATCCCGTTCCTCGTCGCCCTTGCCCTGTCCGTCGCCTTCGGCGTCGGTATCGCCTCGACCGTCTCCGCCTTGAAGGCGACTGTCGGTTTCGGGGCGATCGCGCTTGGGCCCTGGGTCGCCTTTCCGGATGTGCAGACAGAAAACACCGACCCTTATGCCAAGGCGCACCGGGCGCGCGCGGGCAAACTTCTTTACGGCAGCGCCGAAGGCCTGCAGTTCACCGCCGCCATCGACAGCGACGGTAAAAAGCTTTCCTCCGGCTGCTCCTACGACATCACCGGCATCACCCCGCCCGCCCGATTCTGGACGCTCTATGCCACCAATGCCAACGATCAGCCGATGAAAGCCGATCCGGCGCTTCCGGGCGCGATCAATGCCTGGACCGTGCTCAGACAGCCGGACAGTTCTTTCATCATCCACGTCTCCCCAGTCGCTGAGCCCGACAACTGGCTGGCAATCCGCCGCGTCGGTGCCTTCAAGCTGGTGCTGACGCTGCTCGATACCCCGACCGCCGGCTCCTCCGGCCTCATCGATCTTACCATGCCGAAGATCGTCAAGACGGGGTGCCCGGATGCGTAGCATTCTCTTCGCCATCCTCGTCGGCCTCGTCGGCGCGGCACTCCTGCACATCGTCATCATCCTTGCGCTGCCGCAGTTCACCGGCAAGGATGCCTATAGCCGGGTGCTCGGCCTCTACGAGATGGACAGTTTCTTCCCGCTCACCAGCGAGCCGGGCCCGACCGGCCTTGCCAATGAGGATCCGTTTCTGCGCGTCGCCGTCTGCGGCTTTTCAGTCAGCACCGGCCCCGCCCGTTTCATCGCCAAGGGCGCGGTCCCGTTCTGGTCTCTGTCGATTTATGACGCTGATTCCAATGAGATTTTCAGCATGAACGACCACACGGCGGTCAACGGCAATCTCGATCTGGTGATGGCGACGCCGATCCAGCTGGTCGATCTTAGAAAAACGCCGCCCGAAAGCCTTGCCCAGTCGATCGTGGTCGAGATGCCGGATGAGGAAGGTTATGCCGTCTTGCGGGCGCTCGCCCCAAGCGGCAGTTTCGAAGAGCCGGTGCGCAACTTTCTCGCCGAGTCGAGCTGCGAGCCATTCCGGCGCTGAGCCCTGGCGCTGAGGCCTGGCGCTGAGGCGCAAAAAGTCGAAAGTCGCTTGATCGTGGCTCATGCCGCCGATCGAGCCGCAAATGCCGCGGCCGCTGTCGAATATCCAGCGGTTGTCTCTCATCGCAGGGCATGTGCCAGAAAAAGTGCCACGGCGGGGATGAGCGGCACCGGCCTGAAACATCTCGCTATTTCTTGGTATCTCAGTGTTTCTTGGTATGGTCGGGAACCGGTTGCGGCGGCATTGCGGCGTGATCGCCCTCCAGCCGCTCGTAGCGGATGCCGGTAAACAACAGGACGACGGCGTTGCTCGGCGCAACGGAACCCATCGCCGGTTTTGGCGGTGCCCGCGTGAGACGGTCCTCTATTCGAATAACTTCTGCCATGCTCGTCTCCAAAAATCTGGTTGAGACGGATGAACTATCGTTTATCTCACCCTGCCCGTTCTGCGGGCCGACGCGTTCCTTCAAGCTTTCGCCCGGACATCTGCGCCTTTCTCGTTTGCTCCTTCTTCCGGGACACCCGGATCTCATGCCATTCGTGAAAGCGAGTCGCCTGGATCGAGTGATCTGCCAGGCTGTCCGATTGAGCCATACGATAGTTAATAGCTCCTTAACCGTCAAAACCCTAATCCTAGCGATAGAAATCGCTGTTGCCGGTGATCTGACCAACTTTGCCCGGACGATACCACCGGACAGAGCCTTGCGCTTTCAAAAACGACAATAGACGAGCAATTGAAGCGCCGCCGTTCCGAAGGGAACAGGGCAACACCCGGACGGGTCACCGCCTTGCCAACAATCCGATGACGAAAGCGACCCCGGCGATCGCCAGCAGGGTCGATACGGGCTCCTCGCGGACACGCTCGCGCAGACGCTCGGTCAGCACTTCGGCTTCGGACGTCACGACGGCCCTCGCGCCCGTGCCGATGGCTGAAACAGTTTCTGTCAGCCGGGCAATCTCGGCGCGCAATTCGGCGATCTGGTTGTCGAGATCGACCCGTGCGGCACTCGCCTCGACGTCGACTTCGTTCGGTACGGATGCGAATTTCTTTTCGACCATGTCAGGGCTCCTCTTCCAACGTCGCTTCAACGCGCCAGCCTGTCTTTGGTTCCCGTTTTTTTCAGCTGCCCCGTTCCCGGCAGGCGCCATTCGCCCTCTCCTCGCGCCCCTCCCCGGAACGAAGGGCCTGGCTTTCGCGTTTCTCCGTGAAACGCGCACGGCCTTTAATAGGTGTCATCTCAAAAAAGACATAAAAACAAAGGTGTGTGCGAGGAATGGCGCGGCCGCGAGAGCAGACCGACGCCGCATCGATAGGGATGGATAGTTGATGACGACACATCGAAAATACGCATTGAAGGCCGCTTTTCTAGCGATAGCTGCGTTTCTGCTGCCCGCCGCTGCACACGCGGCAGCAGGCTTTGCTACCGCCAACGTCAACATGCGGTCAGGACCGAGCACGCGATATCCGGCAGTCGCCGTCATTCCCGTCGGCACGTCGGTGGAAATCCATGGCTGCCTTGCCGACATCCCCTGGTGCGACGTGTCCTTCTACTACGGTCGCGGCTGGGTCGCCGCCCGCTACGTCCAGGTAGAGTACCGGCAGAGCCGCGTCTACCTGGAGCCCGATTATTACGACACGCTCGGCATTCCGTTTGTCACCTTCGAGATCGGAAGCTATTGGGATCGCCACTACCGCAACCGCGACTTCTACAGGCAGCGGGACTATTATCGCGGCGATCGCTACTACCGGAACCGCGACTACTACCGCCGTGATACCGACGGGGATCGCTATGATCGCGATCGCCGCATACGCCGCGACTACGACAACTTCGACCGCATGCGCCGCGGCGATGACGACGGGATATTCATCGAGCGGCCCCGCCGTGATCGCGACCGTATCGAGCGCCGTGACCGCGACAGGGATCGCATCGACCGCCTGCGTCGTGACGATGGCAATATCGAGCGTCCACGCCGGGATCGGGACCGCGCCGAGCGCCGGCGCGGCGATGACGCCCGGGAATTCCGCGGCAGCCGCGAACGTGACAGGGACAGGGTTGGCCCGCGCGTGCAGCGCCGTGACACCGACAACGACCAGATCCGGAAACGGGATAGCCGCCGCCGCTGCCGGCCCGGCGACGACCGTTGCAACTGATCTGGGTTCCCGCGAACATGACGACGGGCGGCATGGTGCCGCCCGTTCTGCGTTTCAACGCAACCCTCCGGCCGACAGGCCGTGGCAGGCATCTGCGTAGAGGATGTCGCACAGTACACGACAGTTGCCGTCTCACTCCTATCGGCATCTCCTCCCTTTAGGGCAGGGGAAATCGCATTCGGACTTGCGCTTCTCCCCCTCTTCTCCCCAGCGGGGAGAAGGTGGCCCGCAGGGCCGGATGAGGGGGGCGCTGGCGCCGAGATCGCGGCCCCCCTCATCGCCTCGCATGCGCTCGGCACTTCTCCCCGCTGGGGAGAAGAGGGGAGCTTGTCGCAAGCACCTGCGCTCCAATGCCATAGCCCTGCCTTCTGGGGGATGTCTGCCGACACCGTCCTTCCCGATCGGTAAACGGAATGTTAACCACGTCGCCGTACTCTCTCCCAATCATTCAGCCATGATCGGCAGGGTCGGCATGAACTGTGCAGGTGCCAATGTTTTCAGTGCTTTAACGGTATTGACACTGGTGTCGGCCACGACGTTCGAAGCAATCCCTCCCGATTTTGCCTGAGATTTCGAGCTCCCTTCGGATAACCGGGCAGACCGCCGGTCCGAAATCGGGACAGTGTGGTGTGCGTACGAGTGGGTGTATCCGTGGCGGACCGGTTTCGTGAGTTGGAAAGGCCGCAGGCAGGACGGCTGAAGGACGTCGTCCTGATGGCGACCGTGACCGGTTTCGAGGGATTGCGCCATCCGCGCCGGTCCGACCTCAAGCAATTTGCCGAGTTGTTCGAGCCGCTGTTTGGCGCCTCCAGCGACGAGGCCCGCCGCCAGGCGGCAGCCGCTCTCTCGCAATGCCAGCACCTACCGCAATCGGTGGCGCTCGTGATCGGCAACGCGCCCATTTCCATTGCGGCGATTTTCCTCACCCGCTCGACCTCGATCAGCGACACAACGCTGTCGCAGATCATCCGCGCCCAGGGTCCGGCCCATGCCACCGCAATTGCCCGCCGCGAGAATTTGTCGGTTCACATCGTCGATGCGCTGGTCGAGCGCCGCCAGACGGCCAGTGCACCGGCAAAAGCGGTTGACATCCCTGCCGCTGCGGAAAAACGCCCGCCGGAAACCGTTGCACCGGATGCGGCGAAACGGTTGCGTGAAGAAAAATTGCGCGGCGATATCAGGGCGCTTGCCCGCGTGACCAAACAGGACCTGCCGGCCGATCCGGCCATCGAACCGCTAAGCCCGCTGCACGAGGCGCTTCTTGTGCGCTTCGCCCGCTCCGGCGAGGCCAATCTTTTCGCCGCCAGCCTTGCCGCCGCCCTGTCGACCAGCCCGGAGTTCGGTGAACGCATCCTCCTCGACATATCCGGCCAGCATCTCGCCATTGCGCTCACGGCGCTTGGCATGCGACACGCCGATACCCTCTTCGTGCTTGGCGCGCTCTATCCGGATCTTGCCGAACGCTTCGGCGGTGCCACGCGCGGCGATGCCCTCATCGCTTCGCTCACGCCAGAGACAAGCCGCGCCAGCCTTCAATCCTGGCTGCGCGCGGTGCAGGACGAAACGGCGACCAAGCCCGAACACCAGCCCTATCTTGCGCCCGAACGCGGCACAGATCCGCGCCGGACGCCTGTCGCCAAGGAAACGACCGTGCGCGACGGCGCTGTCACCCAACCGAACCGGGCCTTCGGTCGCGGACGCTGAAATCCGGCGTCAGCTTTCCCTTTCGGCGACGACATCGAACAGATCGCCGCGGCCATCGACCTCGATTTCCACCACCCAGCAATCCGGATCGAAGCGGACCTCGCGGGCAATTGCTTGATCGACAGCCTCACCATCGGCTTGCTCAAGCCGGATCTCGAACAGCCGGCCAGGTGCGCGATCATCAAAGAAACTTTGAGGTGCGGGGGCATAAAGCGTTTCGTGGCCAAGCCGCGACCGCTGCCGGATGAAAATCGCCCCGGCGTCTTCGGCGCCTTTTCGCAGTACGGCGGCATAACCCCCGAGGTTGAACACCCGGCGAAGCAGAGCGGAAACGAAGAGTTCGGATTTCAGACGCATGGCAGGCAGATACACCGACGCAGGTTGCAGCGCAAATGTCGCGACAGGTCGTGGTGAAAACATACGAAGCGGCGTGCAATGCCCCTCATCCGCCCTGTCGGGCACCTTCTCCCCGTTTAACGGGGGAGAAGGGACGAGCGGCAAGCTCCGTCATCCCCTCTCCCCGCTTGCGGGGAGAGGGCTAGGGTGAGGGGCAAAGCGAGCCGGGAATTTTCGTGACTTATACCCTCCTCAGAGCGCGCCGATTTCCTTCATCTTCTTCAGCACCTTGTCGCTCGGCTGGCCGGTTTCGGGCAGGCGGTAGTGCTTCTCGAAATGGCGGATGGCCGAGCGGGTCTGTTCGCCGGCCACGCCGTCGATCGAGACGTCGGTATAGGCAAGGTTGCTCAGGCCCTTCTGGATGTTCATCACCAGTTCGCTCGAGGCCGGGATATCGACCTTTGGAATGAACTGAGGATCGATCTCGGCATTGCGGATCGCGGCGGCAACCGGGTCGAGCTCACCCTTGCCGCCCTTGATGTTCTGATAGGGCCGATCGGCAGGCCGGGCAGCAGTCAGCGCCCTGCCCTTGGCCGGCTCCTTCTGCAAGGCGGCGAACAGCGTTTCGTTCGCAACGCCGGTTTCCGGGCGGCCGGCCTGCTTTTCGAAGCGCAGGATCGCGGCTGAGGTCTTCGGGCCGGTCTTGCCGTCAGCGGGGCCGTCATAGAGGCCACGCCGGGCCAGTTCCTTCTGGATGCCCGCCACCAGCGCCGAGCCCGTCACCGGCGTTGCTGCCGGCTGGACTTGCGCCGCTTCCGCTGCAGGTTCCGGCTTCTGCTTATCGATCGGCGCCGCCGCGGTGTCATCCTCCCGCTGGATGACGAAGGTCGTCACCTTGCGCGGCGAAGCGCCGGCCGGTTCCTCGTCCAGACCGGCGGTCTGCGGATGGGTGAACGGCAGGCGGGTGCGCAGGAGCGGCGACGGATGGGCACCCGGCTGGTACCACATCGCATTCGCCGCGACGAAACTGAACGCCACAACGAAAGCCGCAGAGCCGCCGAAAATCCCGGGATTGCGCACCGCGAGGCGACCGGCGGCGGTGAGACCGCGCGTCGCAAGGCCGAGCACTACAAGACCAGGCCCGCGCTGCGCCTTCTTTTTCCGCTCAGGCTGTTTTCGCTTGCGAGCCGTCATGGCCAGCGCCTCCAATCGTCACGTCAACTTCCGCCCGGTCCGCTTCCGCAAGCGCCCGGCCGTTCGTCGTCTTACCCGTGCGCTCCTTCAGGCGCGGCGGAAAGTCCACCATTGTCTGTCCCATGACTTCACGCTCGTCGGCGACACGGATGCCGGAGCCGTCAAGCGGAATTGTGACCGCGATCACCGTACCCTCGCCGGCACGGCTGGCCAGGTCGAACTGGCCGCCATGCAGCGCCACCAGTCCCTTGACCAGCGACAAGCCGAGGCCGGTTCCCTCATATTTGCGGGTATAGTCGTTCTGGATCTGCACGAAGGGCTCGCCGAGCGTCGCGAGCTTACTCTCGGCGATGCCGATGCCGGTGTCGCTGACGGTCAGCTTCAGGTCGCTGCCGGAAACCTCCGCGTCGATGGTGACGAGGCCGCCGCGGTCGGTGAACTTGATCGCATTGCCGACAAGGTTGATGAGGATCTGCTGGAGGGCGCGCTGGTCGGCATTGACCTCACCCACCGTGCGCATGATGCGGCTGGTCAGCTGCACGCCCTTTTCACGCGCCTGAAGGCCGAGCATCGCTTCGCAGGCATTGACCACCTCCGATACCCGGAACGGTTCCGGCATCAGTTCGTAGCGGCCCGCTTCGATCTTGCTCATGTCGAGCATGGTGTTGACGACCGACAGGAGATGGGCGCCCGACTGGTTGATCAGCGCCACATACTCCCGCTGGCGGTCGTTTTCGAGCTTGCCGAAATATTCGCCGGCAAGGATGTCGGAAAAACCGAGGATGGCATTGAGCGGCGTGCGCAGCTCGTGGCTGACGGCGGCCAGGAAACGGGTCTTGGCGTCGTTGGCGGTTTCTGCGAGCCGGGTCTTCTGCACGGCCTCGGCACGCAGGCGCGCCTCCTCGGAGACGTCGCGCGACTGGACAAGAATGGAAGAAAGTCGGTGCCGTTCATTACCGAGCGCGGTCATCTCGCAGCGCATATGGACGAACTGCTCGCCCTCGGCAAAGACATTTGGCCGCTCGAACCGGATGTCGATCGTCGCCTCGCGGCTGCCCTGACGCAATTCATCGATCGCCTGCAGCAACAGGATGCGGTCGGAAACGTGGATCTGCTCGATAAAGCCGCGCCCCAGCGGATTGCGCATCCAGGCAAGATAGCCCTCCGCATCCCGCCCGTGAATGGCGGTCACCGAGCCCCTGACATCGTGGATCGTGACGAGACCGGCGAAGCAATCGTAATGCCGCGCGCCGTTGTCGGCAGGCGCAGGCTCGGATCCGGCCGCCGGCAGGACAACCGGACGGTTGTGCACATAGGCGATACCGCCTGCCACCGTCATCAGCGCGGTAGCGGCGACGAGTGCCGCACCGACGGGCAAAGCCAGCGAAACCGGCAGCGCAGCCGACAGCGCCAGCGGCACCGAGGGGAAGGCAACAAGAGCGGTCGCGGCAACGGCGCGAACAACGGCGAGTTCACGGCTTCTCTCCGGCTCGCCGGCCACCTGACGCGGCAGCCACAGGCGTGCAGCGTCGTCCACGCGGGACGCCATCCTGCCAGCAATGTTACGCAATACGCTCACGTTTAACCCTGTACGCTCGTTTTTTCGCGGAATCCGTCATGGTTCCGTCCTTATGCGAGGCCGTCATCTCGGGCCCGAAAACGGGCTGGCCGGAAGATGACTTCACCTATCCGAATTTCGCACCGGCGGCTTAATGAAAGGATAAATCAAATTGCTGCAAACCCCGCGGAATCGCCCGAAAGTCCCATTCCGGGACAAATCGCAACGGCTTCGTCTTTTGTGGTTAATGGGGCGTAAGCAACGGATTTCAGGCGGTTTTTCCCACGACATTAACCTTTGTGGCAACACCACCCTGACCGCGACCCAGCGTTTGCGGGACAGCCGGACAGGCCCTCGCCATGATCCTTAATGGCGTCTGTTAAATTGCACGTAAAATGCAGTTCAAATGCCGATATCGACAATTTTACGAAAAGACGGTGCAAATGCGAACGGTTTTGGCAAAGGCATGTTCCGAATCCCCGCCTAAGGTGTGATGACAAGGCGCCAGGAAGCGAAACCGGCAAAGACCGGACGCCAGGCGCCGGACCAAATGCCGGACCAAAGGCCGGACCAAAGGATTGGGCAAAACAATGTGGTTTCTGATCAAGGGAACATTCTGGTTTTCGCTGGTGCTGGTGCTCTTGCCGTTCCTCGACCCGTCGAGCAGCGCGACGCTTGACAAGGGTCCGAAGGTGGATGTCGGCGACACGATGTCGGCCGCGACAGAGGCGTTCGGCTATATCGGCGCGCTCTGCGTGCAGAAGCCGGACGTCTGCGAAAAGGGCGCCGAGACCTTCGTGGCGCTCGGCCACCGGGCCCGCGAAGGCGCAAAGATCGCCTATCTCTTCCTCGACCAGCAATTCGCCGAACCAAGCGACACGGTAACAACCGGCACCATCATCGCTCCCGTCCCGGCAGCCGCCGTCACGACTGAAGAACCCGCCTCCACCGAAGCCGAGCCGCTCTTCAACAAGGTGCCTGTGCCGGAAAAGCGCCTCGATCCGAAGGCGGCGGTTGCGCAGTAAAACATAATTGAAAGCAGACAGACACCGAGCGTACGTCTTCCCGGACCTATTGGACAGCCGAACCATTGAATAGATGGCGCTGCCGTTTTCATGCCGGGGGCGGTCTTACGACCGTCCTTTTTACCGTCCGAACAGCTCAGAATGCGTGCCCAGCCTGACGAATTCGACGAAGTCGTCATCTGCATCATAGACGAGGAGAAAATCACCTCCGATATGGGCTTCCCTTGCGCCTTTCCACTCGTTACCGGAAAGCTCATGATCAGCCCACTCCGCTCCAAGCGGCTTTTTCAGAATAATCTCAGTCATCAGTTCGATGACGCGATTCATGTCCATTTTGCCGGCCTTGTTGTACCGGTCCCAGTCTTTTCGAAATTGCTTGGTATACTCAGAGGCTCTCGGAAGAGAGGCTCGTCTAGCGGCGCCTGATTTTTTCAAGTTGCTTTCTCGCAGAACTTGGAGTCGAGGCTAGTTCCTTCTTGCCATCGAGATCGGCGAAAAGCTCCTCTGGCGTCGCAAAGCGGGCCTTGCGAGCTTTCCTGATCTCACGAGCCTCTGCAAGAGCGGCACGGGTCGTTTCGTTGGGGACCTTGAGTTCAAGCGGAAAGCTCTGGCTTACGACGACACGATGGAGAAACACTCGAACGGCCTCTGAAACCGAAAGACCGAACGATCCAAGAACCGACGCAGCTTCTTCGCGGATGTCGTCATCGACCCGAACGTGAATCATTTTTGTGTTAGCAGCCATATTAGGACTCCCATGCCGTGATTAGCTACCTGTCGGCCACTCACCTCAGTGGCGATTGGTCAGCTAATGGTCAACCTATATGTATCTCAACTGCGATACAGTCAAGGCCTGGGATTGCCAGCGGCGATGATGATGGCGAGAATCACGGTAGCTCCCATTTTTTGTAGCATTTGCTTGGCCGCGACACAGACTTCGGGGACAATTTTCCGACGGCGCGACACCAACAACGCGCTGTATTGCGCAAAAACACTTCACACTCCCCGGCATCACGCCTATATGAAGGGCATGGATCAGATGAACATATCGCGGATCACGCCGCTTGCCGAGATCGTCGACAATTGCTCCTTCCTGGACGATTGGCAGGACCGGATGAGCTATGTCATCGAGCTTGGCCGCAAGCTGCCGGAGATGCCTGAGGAGAAGCGGACGGCCGAGACCAAGGTGCATGGCTGCGCCAGCCAGGTCTGGCTGGTCACCCATGCCGATGGCGCAAGCCGCGATCCGATCCTTACTTTCGAAGGCGAGTCGGACGCGCATATCGTGCGCGGCCTCGTCGCCATCGTGCTGTCGATCTTCTCCGGCAAGCCTGCCTCGGATATCCTCAAGATCGACGCGCTCGACCTGTTCGGCCGTATGGGCCTGATCGAATACCTGACTGCCCAGCGCGCCAACGGCCTGCGCTCGATGGTCAAGCGAATCAAGGACGAGGCTGCCCGGCGGCTGGCGGCCTAGGACCGGTCAGATACCGGTCACCAGGCCGCTGCCATCCGGCCGATACCCCTCCGCTCCCCAGGCATGGCTGTGCCTGCTCGCGGAACGCGGTGGCGCATAGTGACGGGCAAGCGCCATCAAGGCGGCGCGCAACATCAGTTTGGCGGAGCGCGCCGGCCATTGCCGCTCCCGCTCGACAAGCTCCAACCCCTTCTGAAAGCAGCAGACGTCGAGTGCGACGCCGCAGAGCTCCGGCCCGATCGCCTCCATCGCCTTGGCGACGCGCATCCGCGCGGCAAGCGCCGTGTCGCAGAGATCGGCCGTGCCGCCGGCACCTCCCCTGGCCTTCGACGCAAGCCGCGGCTCGTAGGCCATGGTCAGGCGCGGCTGCAATTGCGCCCGGGTGAAATCGGCATGCAGCCGCTCTCCCGCGGCAAGCGCTTCGGGGGGCAGGAAGGCCTGGCCGGATTTCTCCTTCAGCCGGGCAATGGCGCCGAGCGGTGATTCCAGCGCGTTGACCCGCACGGTCTGGCGGATGCCATCGACGGAAACGGTGCGGTTTTCAGTGTCCCGATGTTGCTCCTGAAATGCCTCTTCCGGCGCCAGCAGAGCCCGGCGCAAGAAGGCCTGCGCCTCGGAGGTGGCGCGAATGCGGTCGCCGTCGCGGACGACGAGGCCCAGGGCGCAGGCCCGCTCCAGCGCGGCTTGCGGGAAATGCCGCGGCGGCTGGCCAGCACCGGAAGAGAGCGCCACGCCCCCATGCAAGGGCGCCATGAAGACTGCCGGATGACTTGCGGCATACCGGACAAGGCGGACGATGATCTTGTGACCGGCATCACTCATGCTCGCGGCCTCCCGGCGCACCGAAGACCGAAATGACGACACGCTCGATCGAGGCGATGAAATCATCGAAGGCCGGGTCGTCGCGGCGGTCCTCGACGACATTGCAGGCATGGCTGACGGTCGTCCGGTCGCGGCCGAAAGCGTAGCCGATATCGGTGAGCGAAATCTGCAGCACCACATGGCAGACATACATGGATACCTGCCGGACATGGCAGCTGGTGCGCCGGCGGTCGCGCCTGAGCGGTACGCGCTCACCGACCAGCATCACCATCTCCGCCGTCAGCTGACGCACGACGCGGCAGCGCAGATGGACGGCGACGGGCAGGACCGGCCCCCAGGGCTCGGCAATGTTGATCGCATCGCCCAATGGCGATGGCGACGTCAACTTGATTTCCGGTGGCGGGCGCTGGCCGGCCGCCGCACGGGTGCTCGGCGGCGTAAACTGATAGGCGGAAAAGGGGACAATTTTGCCGAGGCGCATGATTTACTCCTTTGAATAGGAAATAATTCATACACCCTAGTGTGATTGCGGGGATGAAAGGAACGGCCTTTCCGCAATCAAGCGTTGTTTTTTTGATGTTTCTCGTTATTTATCCGAAAAAAATAGGTATATTTTCCTCTTGCCGCGAATCTGATGTCGGGTTCTTGCCGCTCGCGGGTGATAAAAAACCGGCCTGGTCTCGCCGGGCCGGTTTGCTGTTCAAAGTGCAGGCGGCCCTGCCCTTACTTGCCGCGACGCTTGCGGCGCTGGCCGAGACCCATTTCCTTGGCGAGGCGCGAACGCGCTTCGGCATAGGCCGGAGCCACCATCGGATAATCGGACGGCAGGTCCCACTTCTCGCGGTACTCTTCCGGCGACAGGCTATGGTGCGTCATCAGGTGGCGTTTCAGCGACTTGAAGGTGCCGCCGCATTCCAGACATGTGATCTGGTCATCCTGAACCGACTTGCGCACGGAAACGGCCGGCTTCGGCTTTTCAACGGCGACAACGACCGGAGCCGGGCTGCTGGTATTGTTCAGGGCGGCATGCACATCGCCGATCAGCGTCGAGAGTTCGGCGACCGGTACGACATGATTGCTGACATAGGCTGCAACGATCTCTGCGGTGAGTTCGACCAGAAGATCGTGGCCCGAGCCAAGCGTTAGATCCGTCATTCTTTCTTTCTCCTATCGGAATTCTTCCAACATGCACGCGACGGGAATCGCGTGCACAACCAAAACATGCGAAGAAAATGTCCGAAAACCGCGTTAAACGACTCTGATCCGAAGTTTTCCCTCGACAGAAACCGTAAAACCGCGACAAGCTCTCATATTACTCCAAATTCCGGGGTTTGAATACATCGCCAAAGCGCCGGGACATACCGGCTCCTCAAAGCAACAATCAATATTCACAACCCATGCTGGAAATTTAGAACGAATTAATATGGAAATGGACACTTTGCTTTTACTCGATTAACACTGATCGAAGAAAAGTCCAATAATAATTTGCGCGAGATCTAGCCTATTCATCTTGAAATGCGGCGAAGATCCTCACCTTGATGGAAACATTACGTTACGTCGCAAAAAGACGTAACGTCGTGTCGATGGACGAGCGGTTCTCTTCGTCCAATCTGCTGCAATTTCTTGCGGACATCAGAGCTTATCGGACTTCCGCTTTTCCAATGGTAATTGGTCGGTGACCGAAAGATTGGTGAGCTTGTATCCCGCCTGATGGGCGGCCTTGGCGAGAAGATGGGCGGAAATCGGCGCCGTCAAAACAAAAAAGGCGAATCCGGCGAGCGCTCTAAGCAGAATGGCGATATCGAGCGCATGCAGCCCCGCCGCCAGCAACAGCAGCCCGGAGCCGACGGTGCCTGCCTTCGAGGCCGCATGCATGCGCGTGTAGAGGTCCGGAAAGCGCAGAATTCCAAGCGCTGCCAGCAAGCTGAAGATCGAGCCGACCACCATGAGCACGCTGACGGCAATCGCCACGGGCATATCCGGACCGGCGCTCATCGGCGGCCTCGCTTTTTCTGGCGCCGCGCCGGTGCCAAGGCCTTGCCGCGCTTCGGTGCCGGCACCGCACGGCGGTCGGTCCCGAGGCGGCTCTCGGATTCCGGCGACAGGCCGCGGGCCAGAATGAAGCGGGCAAAGGCGACGGTGGCAAGAAAGCCGACAAGGCTCAGCGCAATGGCGATGTCGATATAGAGATTGAAGCCGCTGCGGATGGCAATAACGGCAATGAACCCGATGGCGATGGCGACCAGCATGTCTAGCCCCAGCACCCGGTCCGGCAGGGTCGGGCCACGCACGATCCGGCCCACCGTCAGCAACAGGCCGAGCGACAGGGTGACAAGCGCGAAGGTGGTCGAGAAGGAAAGGATGGCGGACGCGCTCATGCCGGAAAAGCCTCCCGGATGCGGCGTTCGAAGCCGCTGGAGATCGCCCGCCTTTCGGCCGCCGGATCATGGCAATCGAGCGCGTGCACATAGAGCATCTTTCGGTCGTCCGAGACATCGACCGACAAGGTGCCGGGCGTAAGCGTGATCAGATTGGCGAGGAGGGTGATTTCGAAATCGCGCGTGATCGTCAGCGGAAAGGCGAAAATGCCCGGCCGCAGCCGCATGTTCGGCCTGAGCACCATGACCGCGACCTTGATTGCCGACAGCGTCAGTTCCTTGAAAAACAATCCTGCCAGCAACAGCACCTTCACCGGGCGGACGCGATGCAGGCTGGCCGGCAGCCGCTCGCGCACCAGCACGAGCGACAATGCGCCGATCAGGAAGCCGAGCGCCAGATTGTGAAGGGTGAAGCTGCCGGTGACGACCGCCCAGACCAGGGTCAGCAGCACATTGACGATGAGGAACCTCATGGCGCGCTCCCGGCCGGAAAGACGGAATGGAGATAGGCGGACGGCTCGTTGAGCGTCAAGGCGGCCTTCTGGACGAGGCCGAGCAAGGTCTCTGGAAACAGTCCGACCAGGATGCTCACCGTCGTCAGGGCAATCAGCGGCAACAGCGCCGTTGCTGGCAAGGCGGCCTCCCCCGACGGTGCGCCCGCGCCGGCCGGCCGCCAGTAGGCGAGCAGGAACAGGCGCCCCGTGGCGATCGTCGTCAGAAAGCCGGTGGAAAGCAGCGCCGCCGCCAGCCACCAGGCGCCGACGTCGAGGGCCGACTTGACCAGCATCACCTTCGGCCAGAAGCCGGAAAACGGCGGCAGGCCGGAGACTGCGAAGAACAGCATCAGCGATACCGCTGAAAACAGCGTATGACGTGTATAGAGCCCACCGAGCGAGGCCAGCGAAAAGCCGCCGCCGAGACGGGCGGCAAGCCCTGCCGCCAGATAGAGCGCCGTCATCACCACCATGGAATGCAGTGCGTAGAAGACCGCACCGCCGACGCCGCCAGGGCCGCCGACGGCAATACCGGCCAGCATGGAGCCGATGCCGGCGATGACGAGGTAACCGAGCAGGCGCCGCGTGTCGGTCTGCGCCAGCGCCCCGAGCGCGCCGGTGATCATCGTCAGCGCGCCGACAAGCGCAATGACGAAGCTGAGCTCTTGCCGCTCTACCGGGAACAGCATGACGGAAACGCGGATCAGCGCGTAGATACCGACCTTGGTGAGCAGACCGGCAAACAGCGCCGAGACGACGACGCGCGGCGTATGGTAAGAGGCGGGCAGCCAGAAGTTCACCGGAAAGGCAGCGGCCTTCATGCAGAAGGCAAGACTGTAGAGCGCAACCAGCGTCGTCAGCGGCGCGGTGCCCTGCAACTCGCCGGCCTTGGCCGCGATATCGGCCATGTTGAGCGTGCCAAAAATGCCGTAGAGATAGCCGGTGGCGATCAGGAACAGCGTGGTGGCGACCAGGTTGAGGAAGCCGTATTTCACCGCCCCGTCGATCTGCGCACGCTCCGAGCCGAGCACCAGGAGCCCGAAGGACGAGATCAGCAGCACCTCGAACCAGACATAGAGGTTGAAGATGTCGCCGGTCAGGAAGGCACCGCTGACGCCGGCCATCAGGAGCATCAGAAAGGGATAGAAGCCGTAGCGGCGGCCGCTGTCGTTGATATCGGTGACGGCGGCAACGGCGCCGGCGAGCGCCACCAGGGCCGCCATGAGCGCAAACAGCGCGCCGGTCAGATCGACCGTAAAGGCGATGCCGAAGGGCGGCAGCCAACGGCCCATGACCATCGTCACCGGGCCGCTTTGAGAGACATGCCACAGGAGCGCAGCATCAAGCCCGGCCAGAACGCAAAGTGCCGCAATGGCGATCAGCGGCTGGAGAAAGGTCCGTGGCCGAACCATCATCAGCACCGCTCCGGTGCCGATGCACCAGGCGACGGGCAGGATCACCAGCCAGTCGAGCGCTGCCACCGGCTCAAGAACCAGCGCTGCGGACAGATCGGCGGGGGGCGAGGAAACGGCCATGGTTGCGTCAGTATCCCAGCGGCGGCAGTGCGGCGTCTTGCGGCTCGGCCACCCGCATCTCATCGGTGTTGTCGGTGCCAAGCGTGCTGTAAGCGCGCCACGAGAGCACCAGCAGGAAGGCGAAGAACGAGAAGGAAATCACGATCGCCGTCAGGATCAGGGCCTGCGGCAGCGGATTGGCGACCGGCCCGGCCGGCACGTCGAGACCCGGCCCGATCACGGGCGGCACTTCTCGCATGATCCGGCCGCTGGTGAAGATCAGAAGGTTGACGGCATTGCCGAGGATGGCGACGCCCATCAGCATGCGGATGATGAACTTCGACATCATGAGATAGATGGCGATCGTCAGGAAGATGCCGGTCAGGAGCGCGAAAATGGGTTCCATCAATCCTCTCCCCTTTCCTCGAGCGACAGGGCGACGGAGGTCACCGCGCCGACGACGACCAGATAGACGCCGATATCGAAGGTCATGACGCTCGACAGCGGCACCTCTTCGCCGAGGATGACGGGGTAGGTCCAAAGCCCCGACATGAACGGCACATGGAACACCATCGACACGAGGCCGGACAGCGTCGAAAGCAACAGCCCTGCCCCGGCAATGGCCAGCGGATGAAAGACGATCGCCCGGCGCACGGTTTCGACGCCGAAGGCGATGCCGTAGATCGACAGGGCGGCAACCGCGATCAGCCCGCCGATGAAGCCGCCGCCTGGCTCGTTGTGGCCGCGCAGGAGCACGAAGATCGAAAACAGCACCATCAGCCCGACGATCAGCGGCGCCACCGTGCGCAAGATCAGCGATTTCATCGGCTCGCATCCTCCGCATCGGGATCATTGTCGGCGATGCGCCTGAGCGAGCCGGCCCTCAGCCGCACCAGCGACAGGATCGCCAGCGCGGCGATCATCACCACGGTGATTTCGCCCAGCGTATCCGTGCCGCGGAAATCGACGATGATGACGTTCACGACATTGGCGCCATGGGCGATCGTCTTCGAATACTGGTTGAAGAAATCGCTGAGCGCCGTGTCGAACGGCGCTTCCGTCACCTTGAGCAGAAAGAGCGTCGCACCGAGCCCGCAGGCCAGTGCGATTGCCATATCCGGCAGGGTCTCGCGACGCGGACGATGATCGGACGGCGACAGCCTGAGCCGCGTCATGACCAGCGCCAGGATGACGACAGCGAGCGTTTCGACCATGAACTGGGTGAAGGCGAGGTCCGGCGCACCGAAGAGCAGGAAGATCACGGCGACCGAAAAGCCCTGGATGCCGAGCGAAACGATGGCCGTCAGACGGTCCTGCGCCAAAACGACCGCGACGAGCCCGATCGCCGCGATGACCATGATGGCGAGTTCATGCAGCGGAATGTCCTGCGGGAAGACCGGCGCCCGGGCCAGTTCGCCGTAGAGGAAGGGCGGTGCGATGAGGACGACCGCCAGTAGAAGGAAGGTGGCTGTCATATAGGTGTCGAGCCGGCCGGTCTGCAGCCGCCGCGTCACCGTCGCGGCCAGGCGGATGAGGCCGCTTATCGCCTGATCGAAGCCGCGGTCCGGCCCCCAGCCGATCGCGGCGAGAACGGCAGCGATCCCGCCACGAAAACGCGCAAGCGCAAGATAGATGCCGATCCCGAGCAGAACGGTAAGGGTCGAGAGCGCCAGCGGAACGCCGATATGCGGCACCAGCGAGATGGTCACCACCCGCGCCTCGCCGGCAATGGCGGATGCCATCGGCGACGTAATCAGTTCATGGACGGTGCCGGAAAAGAGTGCGACCGTCAGCCCCTTCACCGCCAGAACGGCAGGGCCGAGCCAGAGCAATATGGGAGCCTCATGGGGAGCCGTCGGCGTTTTCACCTGTTTGCCGACGAACGGCTTCAGCGCCACCGCGAAGGCGACGGCGAACATCAGGGCATTGCCGACAACAGCCAGCGCCGCGAAAATGATCGCGCGCCCGTCGAAGGACGACAGCGCCATATAGATTTCTTCCTTCGCCAGGAAGCCGGAGAACGGCGGCAGGCCACCCATCGACATGGCGGCGGCGAGTGCGATGGCAAATGTCAGTGGCATGGCGGAACGCAGACCGCCGAGCCGGGTGACGTCTCGCCCTCCCGTTTCGTGATCGATGATACCGGCGACCATGAACAGCGCCCCCTTGAACAGGGCATGGGCCACCAGGTAGAGCGCTGCCGCCTCGATCGCGTGGGGCGCCCCGAAACCGGTCAAGAGAACCAGAAGCCCGAGCGACGACATCGTCGTATAGGCGAGCATCAGTTTCAGATCTGTCTGGCGCACCGCCAAAAGCGCCCCGACGACGAGCGTCGCGGCGCCGAAAACCGGCAGGATGACCTGCCACTCAGCCGTGCCGCCCAGCACCGGGTAAAGCCGCATCAACAGATAGACCCCGGCTTTCACCATGGTCGCCGAATGCAGATAGGCCGAGACCGGTGTCGGCGCTTCCATGGCGTTCGGCAGCCAGAAATGGAAGGGAAACTGCGCCGATTTGGTGAAGGCGCCGCCAAGCACGAGGATCAGCGCAGCGAGATAGAGCGGGCTTGCCTTGACCGCCGGGCCGAAGGCGGTGAGCAGCGAAAACTGGGTGATGCCGGTGATGTTCCACAGGAGGAGCAGCCCGGCGAGCAGGAACAGCCCCCCGCCGCCCGTCACCACCAGCGCCTGAAGGGCTGCGCGGCGGGCCGCTTCGCGCTCATGATCGAAACCGATCAGCAGGAACGAGGTGATCGAGGTCAGCTCCCAGAAGACGAACAGCATCAGGAAACTGTTGGATGCCACCAGTCCCAGCATCGAGCCCATGAACATCAGGAGGAACGAGAAGAACCGGCCCTGATGCGGGTGCCCCTTCAGGTAACCGCCGGAATAAAGCACGATCAGCGCGCCGATGCCGGAAATCAACAGGATGAAGGTCAGCGACA
This sequence comes from Pararhizobium sp. LjRoot235, assembly GCF_964254145.1. Taxonomy (NCBI): domain Bacteria; kingdom Pseudomonadati; phylum Pseudomonadota; class Alphaproteobacteria; order Hyphomicrobiales; family Rhizobiaceae; genus Pararhizobium; species Pararhizobium sp. LjRoot235. The sequence continues at coordinate 3,290,344 of NZ_CAXUSP020000001.1, forward strand.
GCCCGTCGACCAGCCAGGAAAAGCTGACATTGAAGGACGGCACCCAGACATAGCCGCCCGTCACCACCTCGCCGCGCGCAATCTCAGCCGAGAAGCCGCAAAAATGCAGGAGGATCGCCACGGGAATGAGTGCCAGCACCCAGGCGGCATTGTGACCGAGGATGCGGGTCAGGAGCGGTGCCACGATTGCGCCCAGGAACGGCAAAAGGAGAGCCAGAAATGTCAGATCGGCGACATTCATGGTTCCGGTTGTTCCTTTCAAGGGTTGCGGGCTGCGGCGTGGCAGGAGACGGCAAGGAAGCCCGGCGAACGAATGTTGATGGCGAACACTCTTGGGGATAAGCCAAGCGAGCAACGAACTCAAGCTTATGGCCGGAAAAACGGCCCTTCTCCCCAGATTGCCACGGGCTGGCGCGCGATTGCACGCCGCAGACGGGGTGATTGCCGGAACGCCCCATCCCTCCTATATCTTTGCAGCAAATCAGGGAGAGACCGATGAGCGACACCAGCACCTTGAAAATATTCAAGACCGATGAGGAATGGCGCGCGCAGCTGACGCCGGAACAGTACCGCATCACCCGTCAGCACGGCACCGAGCGCGCCTTCTCGAGCCCGGATTTCGACTTGAGCAAGAAGGGTGTCTATCACTGCGTCTGCTGCAACCGGCCGCTCTATCGCTCGCAGGCAAAGTTCAATTCCGGTACCGGCTGGCCGAGTTTCTACGAACCGATCTCGCCCAACGCCGTGACGAAACACCACGACACGTCCTATGGGATGAGCCGGACGGAAATCCGCTGCGCCGATTGCGACGCGCATCTCGGCCACGTCTTCCCCGACGGGCCGCCGCCGACCGGTCTGCGCTACTGCATGAACGGAGTGGCCCTGACCTTCGAACAGGAATGAATTTGCCCGCCGGGCGCGGCTCAGAACAGGGCCGCGCATATCACGATGGTAGCCTGGTGCTTTCAATGACAGTCTCCGACGCGGACGGCAGGCCGAAGACATGGGCAAACAGAGCGTAAAGACAGAGCACCAGGACGACCAGCGCCATCAAGGGCACGAACAGGAAGACAAGGATGACCGACCAGTTGCGGCCCGACGTCATCTCTTCGTCCGCCTCGCTCCACAGGGGAACGCCCTTGTCATCAACGCCGTAGTCCGGGCGCTCACTTGAGATGTTGCGGTTTGCGGCATTGCGTGGCTCAGACATTCGCCCTCTTTCTCGGTGCGTCTCCACCGTTTTGACTCAAGAATGCATGTCTTCCGGCAAGGTGTTCTATAGCACTAATATACAGCGTTGGTCGCTTAAGCCTTACCACAGTTACCCCAGGTGCCCTCTACGGTTCCAGTCGAAAGATGGTTTTTCAACCCCTTGTTTTTTTCTTGCGATTCGCCGTGAATACTTTTCCGGCGCGCTCCGTCTCAAATGAGAACACAATGGCCGCCTGGCGGCGTACTGCAACAACGGAGGCGGCCTTGAGACATGCGCTGTTGCTGACAGCAGCCCTTTTTTCAAGCTCGCCCGCCCTCGCCGCGGACGATTGGACGCGCTATTCCAATCCCCGTTTCGCATACAGCGCGGCCGTACCGCCGGGGTTCACGCGTCAGCAGGAAGCCGACAACGGCGACGGTGCGACCTTCCGCTCCGACGATGGGCGTTCCGAGCTTTTGATCTACGGCACGATGATCGAGGATGGGGAATTTGCCGGCGCGGCACGCAATCGCATCGACCGGGACAGGGCTGACGGATGGACGATCACCTATGACAAGGTTACAGAGGGCTGGGCGAGCTATTCCGGCTCGCGGGTGGCAGATGTTCTCTATGTCCGCGGCATCGCTCTCTGCGATGGAAACGCCGCCTATTTCCACCTTCGCTATCCGCGCGACGCGCTGAAAACGTTCAACGGCGTGATCGGCCGGATGGTGAAATCGCTGCGGCCCGCCACGGGATGCGATCAGGCGCCACGGCAGGCTCCCGGCGCTGCGCCGAACTGACATCCGGTGAGACGGCGGCTCAGGCCGAAGCGCTACTGATGCAAGTCAGGACCGCGGAATAGTGCACGGCGGACGCCGTTACCACGAAGCCGTGCCAGATGGCGTTCTGGAAGCGCAGCTTTTCCCAGACATGGAAGATCACGCCGCAGGAATAGATGATGCCGCCGATCAGGATGAGGATCAGCGTCGTTTCCGTCAGCTGCGACAGCAGCGGGCCGGCGGCAAACACGCCGCTCCAGCCCATGGCGAGATAAAGCAGGATCGCCACCTTGTCGAAGCGGCCGGGAAAGACGCATTTGATCAAAACGCCGACAAAGGCGATCGCCCAGATGCCGATCAGCATGCCGAACAGATAGGGATCGTCCCAGCCACGCTGCAGGAACGGCGTATAGGTGGCGGCGATCAGCACGAAGATCGACGAATGGTCGAAGCGGCGCAGGAACCATTTCGTCTTCGACACCGGATAGAGATTGTAGAGGAAGGAGATCGACAGCGTCGTAACCAGCCCGGCGCCGTAGATCCAGGCAGCGACCAGCTGGCCGGACGTGCTCCAGAGGGTCGCATAGAAGATCATCGCCGTGACGCCGATCAGCGCAAAAGCAAGGCCGATCCCGTGGACGACGCCATCGGCGATCAGCTCAGAGCGATCATAGTTCCAGTTGACGCCCTTGATTTCCACCAGAGCCCCCCTCGACACTTCATTTCAATTCGGTTTCACGATGCTGCCAGCAAATGCCCACCATATTTCGCAACACCATACCGCTACCGCGAGAGCGTGGCAGCCTGACAATTTGACATAGGCAGGCGAGCGAAAAAAGGGCCGGAAAGATCAAACTTTGCAACAGATCGACATTTTGGCGGCCACGTGCGTTGTTCCCGGGAGACTTGCGAAAGCACCGCTTTTCAACAGAATGAAACCCGCAAAGATGTTCCGGCAGACCAGGCATGGCGTTAAATCAAATCGCACATCCAGGCCCTTGCCCGCCACGCTGCTAACCACGTGCTGACGAGCGATACTCACAGGCGCGACAAACAACCATGTAGAAAGCGACAACGGCCATGAGCGAACCGAAGGAAGTAAAAGGAGGCGATTCGCCCTCTCAACTGATAGATGCAAGAATCAAGGAGCTGAGTGATTGGCGGGGCGAGACGCTCGCTCGGGTCCGAAGTCTCATCAAGCAGGCCGACCCCGAAGTGATCGAGGAGTGGAAGTGGCGAGGGGTTCCGGTGTGGTCGCACGCCGGGATAATCTGCACCGGTGAGACCTACAAGACTGCCGTGAAGTTGACCTTCGCCAAGGGCGCTTCGCTGGCGGACCCTTCAGGCCTCTTCAACTCCAGCCTCGAAGGCAACACCAGACGTGCCATCGATTTCCATGAGGGCGACAAGATCGACGAAGAGGCGTTGAAGGCGCTCATTCGCGCCGCCGTGGCACTGAACACGTCGGTGCGATCTGCCGCTCGCCCCGTCGGTTCTCAGAGGGGGCCAAAGAAGTAAAATGTATTCTGCGCGACCCATTCTAAAGAAAGACACTGAAAATCTGGTTCGGCTCTGGCGACAAACATGGATTGCTACCTACACGGAAAGCCTTGGCGCGGATGCTTTGGAAGCCATGCTATCCAACCTTGACGCCCATGGTGCTTCTGCATTGTTGCCAGACAATGGTGAGCACGGTTACTGCGCGGTTGTGGAAGATGAGATCGTTGGGAGTGCGATCTTTGCGGATCGAGCCGGCACGGCCTACCTTTGGGGCATGTACGTTAGCCCTCTCCGTCAACGAGGAGGGGTCGGGACCCTTTTGCTGGAAGCCGTTTCATCCGCTTCAAACAGCGATCGTCTTGAAATTCGCGTATTGTCGAACATCGAGCCAGCACGGAGCTTTTACACCAAGCAAGGTTTTAAGATCACAGGCCATGAAGAGACCGAGATCATGCCCACCGTTCACGCGAACTGCCTGATCATGTCCCGCAACATCGATCGTTCGCAAAAATCCTAGATTCGCGACTATTGCGATGCGAGGAAGTTGGCTGCGCTGTTGTGGGCTGCCTTAGTCTGCCCTGTTCCTGCGCGGGAGCCTGTTCTGCCGGGCCGACACTGCTGCGACAATCTGCCGAGCGAGATGCCGAGCACACCCGCAGCCGCCGCCTGCAGCTTTCGCTCGCCATCACGTTCCAAATCTCGCCTCAGCGATCGATCAGCACCGCGCATTTGCAATGGCTGGCGACGCGGCTTGCGGTGGAGCCGATGAAATAGTCGATCAGGCCCGGCCGGTGCGAAGCGATGATGACCAGGTCGCCCTCCATCTCCTCGGCAAAGGCGTTGATGATGCCGGCCGCGCCGCCGACGCGGACTTCGACGCGGCCCTTGACGCCATGTTTTCGCTTGAGATCGGTCAGCGTCTGGGCCGCATGCTTGCGCGAGGCCTCGATCATTTCCAGCGGAAAGTCGACAATCATGTAGCCCTGCGCATAGGCGTTCAGATCCTCGACCACATTCAGCAGGATGATTTCGCCGCCCTCGTCGAGCAGCGACTTGGCGCGCTCCAGGACCTTTTCGCCATGCTCCAGCTGGTCCATGGCAATCGGGACGATAATTCTCGAATACATGACTGTCTCCTCGGGTTCGCCGTGCCGGCAGAGAGACAAGATGTCCTGCCTCCTTAGCCGTTGTTTTCGCCAACCTGCCTGGCGCGGATAAATAGAATATAGATGTGCGCGGGAAAAAGTCACAACCCGCCATGCGGCCGCAAGCGATTGTCAACAGGCTGAGAACGGTACTTCCTCAATACGCCCCCTTTCGTGGACGCCGCAGGCGCGCCATATAGTTCTGCAAGAGTTTCAAACGGGAACGCGCCATGGCCAGCTTCGACAGACGCACCTTCATGAAGTTATCGGCGACAGCGCTGGCAACGGGAGCCGCCACAGCCAAGGCAGAAAGCATGACGATGACAGAGCACGCCTTAACCCACGCCGTGCGCATGCCGGCCTATATCGATCACTCGCATCTGGTGGTGCGCGACTTGGCCATGGTATCGTCATGGTATCAGCAGATCATGGGCCTGGCGCCGATGGAAAAGACGGCGAGCGGAGAGACGCTTGGCGTTGCCGGACGTCCGCTTCTGACGCTGACGACCGAAGGCAATGCCGCCGTGGCGCCGCGCAACGTGCCGGGTCTGTTCCACACCGCCTTCCTCGTTCCGGATCGCACCGAGCTTGGCCGCTGGCTCGCCCATGTCGCCCACAACAACGTGCCGCTGCAGGGCGCGTCGGATCATCTGGTAAGCGAGGCGATCTATCTCGGCGACCCCGAAGGCAACGGTATCGAGGTCTATCGCGACCGTCCGCGCGAGGAATGGACCTATGTCGAGGACGGCATGGTGAAAATGGCGACGCTGCCGCTCGACCTGCAGGCGATCTACGACGAGGCGCAGAAGGACAAGTGGGACGGCATGGCGGACGGGACGGCGATCGGCCATATCCACCTGCAGGTGTCGGACATTCCGCAGGCCAACGCCTTCTTCCGCGACGTGCTCGGGCTCGACCTGATGGCGACCTATCCCGGCGCCAGCTTCTTTGCCTCGGGCAAGTACCACCACCATGTCGGCGCCAATATCTGGAATTCGCGCGGTGCTCCGAAGCGGCAGGGCAACATGACCGGCCTTGCCGACTACACCGTGCATTTCAACGATCCGGCCAAGCTGCAGGCGGCAGTCGCCAAGCTCGACGAGCTGGAAATTCCGGTGACGCGCAACGGCGCCACCGTCTCGCTCGTCGATCCCTGGGGCATCGGGCTGAAGCTGGTGGGGTGATGAAACGGCCTGAAGCTTGCAGCCAGCCTTGAGCAGACGGTTGGATTTGCGGAGGCCAGTGAACTTGCCAGAGTGCGCCGGACAGCGCGCTAGAATGCGCCGCCGCAGGCGGCCGCCCGGCGAAGCAGGAAGGCCTTTTCGCGCTCGTTGCGCGTGAGCGCGGCCGCGCGCTCGAACTCGGCCCTGGCTTCAGTCAGCCGGCCCGCCCGGAACAGGAAGTCCCCCTTGGCCGCCGGCATCGGGGCATAGTCGCGCAAGGTCCCTGCCCGCTCGATCTCTTTGACGAGGGCGAGGCCGGCTTCTGGCCCGAAGGCCATGCTGTGGGCCACGGCCCGATTAAGATCGACGACCGGTGACGGCATCACCTCAAGCAGCGTGTCGTAGAGCGCGGCGATCCTCTGCCAGTCCGTCTCGTCCGCCTTGCGCGCCCGTGCATGGCAGGCGGCGAGTGCTGCCTGCAGGGCGTAGGGGCCGCCCGCACCGCCGAGCGCTTCGGCACGCGCCAATGCAGCTAAACCCCGGCGGATCAGCAGCTGGTCCCAACGGGCGCGGTTCTGTTCGGTCAAGGGAACCGGCGAGCCGTCCGGCGCCGTTCGGGTGTTGAGGCGCGAGGCCTGGATTTCCATCAGCGCCAGAAGGCCGAAGACCTCGGCTTCGCCCGGTGCCAGCCCGGAGAGGATGCGGCCCAGGCGCTGGGCCTCGGCGCACAGGGCCGGACGGATCAGGTCTTCGCCGGCGGTGGCCGCATAACCCTCGTTGAAGATCAGGTAGATGACCTCGAGCACCGAGGCGAGGCGTTCCTTTCGTTCCGGCCCGCGCGGCACCTCATAGGTCAGGCCGGCCTTGCCGAGCGTCTTCTTGGCCCGGACGATGCGCTGGGCGATGGTCGCTTCGCTGGAGAGGAAAGCGCGGGCGATCTCGTCCGTCGTCAGCCCGCCGATCAGGCGCAGCGTCAGCGCCGCGCGCGCCTCGGGCGAGAGCACCGGGTGGCAGGCGGTGAAGATCAGGCCGAGCAGCTCATCGCCAAGGTCGTCATCCATGGCCGTCACGATATCCGCGACAGGATCGACACTTTCGCCCTCGAGATCCCGGCCGATCTCGGCATGCTTGCGCGCCAACATTTTCTTGCGGCGGAACCCGTCGATGGCCCGGCGCTTGGCAGCGGCCATCAACCAGGCGTCTGGGTTTCTCGGAACCCCGGTCTTCGGCCATTCGGAGAGGGCAGCCACGAGGGCGTCCTGCGCCAGGTCTTCGGCGAGACCGACGTCCCGCACCATCCGGACCAGGCCCGCGATGAGCCTGGCCTGTTCGATCCGGAAGACCGTCTCGATCGTCTGGTGGGTTTCAGTCGCCGCCATGTTTCCCGCTTACGGGAGATGCGAGGGCCGCGTCAAGCGGCAGTGGCGACGCAAGGCGGCGCAGCGTTAGAGCATGATGCCGAAAAGTGTAAGCGGCTTTCGGACGACATCATGCTCTACTTCTTTGATTCCAGAGCGGATTCATATTTCAGGTCGATTCGACCTAAAATCATCCCGCTCTAATGGCCGGCCAGCTTCTCGCGCTGACGCTCCTCCCGTTCGGCGAGCTCCGGCGTCAGCGCATCGCCGAAGTCGGCGGCCTCGAACACCGGGCGGATCTCGAGTTCGCTCGGGCCTGGCATCGGATTGGGGCAACGCTTCGCCCATTCGACCGCCTCGGCCATGTCCTTCACTTCCCAGATCCAGAAGCCGGCGACCAGTTCGCGGGTCTCGGCAAAGGGGCCGTCGATAACGGTACGGCCGGGGCCGTCGAAGGCGATACGCTTGCCTTTCGAGGAGGGATGCAGCCCCTCGCCCGCCAGCATGACGCCGGCATTGATCAGTTGCTCGTTGAACTTGCCCATCGCCTCCAGAAGCTCGGTCGTGGGCATGATCCCCGCTTCTGACTCCTTTGTCGCCTTCACCATAACCATGACGCGCATCGTCTTTCTCCTCTGATTGACGGAAGCCACAATGGCTTTCTGATCATACGACGAACGCGTGTCAGGAAAATCGACATGCCGGAGAAATTATTTTCAAGGAAAGTAGCGACGCAGTTGCAATGGGCTGCAGCCGGCGTCAAGGATCATTGCCGTCAGGCAGGTATGCGGCTGCCGATGGCGGTCGGGCTCCAGTCCAGGGAGCCCGAACGTCTCCATTCAAACCGTTTTCTTCTCGCTGAAGACCCCGCGTTTCTTCAGCTGACTGATGAATGCGGTGGCGATGCCGGTCAGAACAATGAGTGTTGCGAGGATGGCCACATACCGGGCATCGGGGATCTGAACCGAGCCGCCAACGTGCTCGTACATTTCCGCCAGCAGCAAGGTGATCAGTGCGGCCGATGCGGTTGAATAATCCTTGGCAATGACCCGCTTGAAATTGAAGTCCATGCCCTCAGTAGCCTCGGAAAATTTGCCGAAGCGCGGTAGCCAGCGCGGGACATCGGCGCAGTAGACCTTGTAGCCTTCCCCGAATTTCCCCTCAAGGAACGCCTCTTCGGCGTAGACGATGCACTGGTACATGAAGCAGAACAACAGGATACCGATGACAGTCACCACCGGGTTGCCATGCAGGAGGAAGACCGCGCTGTAGATCAGGACGTTGCCGACATACAAAGGATTGCGGCAGATGCTGAACATGCCTTCGGTGACAAGATTTTTGGCGTAGACCTTCTTATTTAGGCCGCCCCGCTGAATGTAGGCGTAGCCGATAACGACCGCGCGGAACGCCAGCCCGCAAAAGGTGATCAGCCATGCGACCATGTCCTTGGCATTTTCGAGCTGCTTGCTGCCAAACATTTCCGTTTCCGGCGCGGCGGAGAGAAAGAGCGCGACGATGATGACGGGAAATAGCTGGTTTCGATACCTGAACAGAAAGTTGCCGATGGAGATCATCAAGGATTTCATTTTTTTCTCAGCTATTTGACCGCTATGATGCCGCAGAAATTGTACCAGCGGAAAAACACCTCGACGTGCTTGAATCCTGTTTCCCTGAGAAGCTGGATATTCTCTTCCAGCCGGTACGGGATGAGAACATTTTCCAGCGCTTCCCGTTTCTTCGATATCTCGATCTCCGAATATCCGTTTCGCCGCTTGAAGTCGTAGTAATGCTGGATGAACAGGCGGTTGAAGGTCGTGTCTTCGCTCGTCAGCTTTTCGATCAGGATCACGCAACCCTGTTCGTTCAAACCGGAGTAGATCATCTTCATCATTCGCTCTCGGTAGAGCGGACGAATGAACTGAAGCGTCAGCAGCATCGTGACGACGCTGGCATTCTCCATATAAAGGCCCTTGTGCAAATCGGCCGTCTGCAGCTCGATCGGCCTTTGCGTCCCGGTCTGGGCGATCTTCTGCCGTGCCTTCTCCAGCATGTCGGGGGCGTTGTCGACGCCAATGAACTTGACACTGGGATCCAGAACGGGATCGAGGGCCAGCAGCGTGGTCGCAGTCGAGCAGCCGATATCGTACAAGCTGGTATTGGGGCTGGCAAAATCCAGCGCCAGTTCGCAGACCATCCGCTGCATTTCTTCGTAGTGCGGCACCGAGCGGCTGACCATGTCGTCAAACACGTCAGCCACCTTGGCATTGAAGGAAAAATCGCCGACCGGCGGCTCGTCCTGACCGAAGACAGTGTCCCTCCGCTCGGTCTCAAGGACAATATGCAGTGCGTTCTTCGTCATGTTGTCCCTCTGTCCCGACAGGCCCGGCACGGCCGCCTGGCCGCACAGATGATGGAGAGGAAACCAAAAAACTGACACCCACCTGAACGCGTCCTGATGGAGGAGGCGGGCGCAGACACCGAAATCCGCGCCTTCATCGGCGACGCCGGGGCGAGCCTGAGGGAAAGATGGGCACAATGGACTGATCCTGGAACCGATCCAGCGCGCGAAAACGGCCGCAGGTCCATCGACATGCGGCCGTTTCCAGATGTGGTGCCTTGGCCGGAGGTTCAGGCCGCGTAACGGGTACGCTGCTGCGGCTGCGACGACCTGCCTGTTTCCTCCAGCTTGAAGCGGGCAAGCAGGGTCTGCAGCTGGCGGCTTTCGTCGGCGAGCGTCTCGCTGGCGGCCGTCGTCTCCTCGACCATGGCGGCGTTCTTCTGGGTCATCTGGTCCATGTGGTTGACCGAGGTGTTGATTTCGGCAAGCGCAGTTGCCTGTTCGCGCGCCGCGGTCGCGATGCTGTCGACATGGTCGTTGACGCGCAGGACGAGCTTCTCGATTTCCAGCAGGGCATCGCCCGTTGCCCGCACCAGCGAGACGCCGCCTTCGACTTCCGAGGCAGACGCGCTGATCAGCGTCTTGATCTCCTTGGCGGCATTGGCGGAGCGCTGCGCCAGTTCACGGACTTCCTGGGCGACGACGGCAAAGCCGCGGCCGGCTTCCCCTGCCCGCGCCGCTTCGACGCCGGCGTTGAGGGCAAGCAGGTTGGTCTGGAAGGCAATTTCGTCGATGACGCCGATGATCTGGCTGATCCGGCTCGACGAACCCTCGATGCGGCTCATGGCGCTGACGGCATCGCGGACGATCTCGCCCGACTTGCCGGCGCTCTCCTTGGTTTCGCGCACCATGTCGCGGGCTTCGTTGGCGCGCGAGGAGGAGGCGCGGACGGTGGCGGTGATCTCGTCGAGGGCTGCGGCGGTTTCTTCCAGGGCTGCAGCCTGCTGCTCGGTGCGCTTCGACAGGTCGTTTGCGGCGGAACTCAGCTCGGCGGAGCTTTCCTTGATGGTACCGGCGGCGCCACGGACATTGTGCATGGTCGAACGCAGCGTCAGCATCGTCGCATTGACGTTCTGCTGCAGCTCGGCAAACGCGCCGAGGAACTGGCCTTCCATGCTCTGCGACAGGTCCGCATCGGCAAGGGCCGCAATGACGCGGCGCACTTCGCTGACGGCCTGGTCGATGCTGCCGACCAGTTCGTTGACGCTGCCGGCGAAGCGGTTGAGATCGTCGTTCTGGTAGTCCTTGCCAATACGGCCGGTGAAATCGCCGGCAACGGCGGCCGCCACGACGGCGCTGATGCTCGATTGCAGATCGCTGCTGAGCGCATGAAGGGCTGCTTCCTGAGCCTTCATGTCGCGCATCGCCAGCGCATTGCGGCGGAAGACTTCGACGGCGCGGGCCATTTCGCCGATCTCGTCCTTGCGTTCGGCATCCGTGCCCGTGTTGTCGAGGTTGCCCTCGGCAAGGCGGCTCATGGCCGCCGTCAGGCTGCGCACAGGTGCGGCGATCCCCCGGCGCGCGACGAGAAGGCTCGCCACTGCGCCCAGCACGATGCAGGCCGCGGCCGATGCGAGGGCGATGACCAGTGCCAGCGACGAGGACTGGAGAGCGTCCGCGCGGGCCGTGGCAAGCGTGTTGCCCGAATAGGCGCTGTATTCCTTGACGGCGCTGGTGACGGTCTTTTGGGCGACGAGCGCCTTGTCGAGCCCGGCCTTGATCGCAGCGCCGTCCTTGCCGCTCTTTTCGGCCACATCGACCATGGCGCGGATTTCGCCGAAATAAGTCTCGAGCGTCGCGCGGATCGTCTGCAGCTGCTTGAGTTCCGTTTCATCGGCCGCCGCTTCGATCTTCGGCAAACGCTCCAGCATTTCCTTCGAGCGTTTCTCCGTTTCCGCGCGGAAATCGGCCGCCTTTTCAGGCTCTGCGGCGAGCTGGTAGGTCATGCGGCTGATGGCGATGATATCGACACGCAGGTCCATCGCCTCGCGCGCGACTTCCTCTTTCGCGCCGACCGACACGATGGCCCGCTCCAGTGCGGAGATTCCTTTCGCGCCGACAAAGGCGATGACCAGCGAGGACAGCCCCATGACGAACACGACGAGGCCGATCTTCTGGAGAATGGAGAGATTGCGAAAGGTCATGACGGAACTCCGGCAGGGCCGACGGCCCGCAAGCTGAACGAAAAAATGGGAGGTTCAAGGCATGATGCCTCTGACAGAGCGCTGGGGGAAACCGACATCGCGCCTGAGGCGCAATCTGAAGGAATTGCGCTAACGTACGGTTAAAGCTTTTCTATGTGAAATCGCGGCCTGCGGATCGAAGATGTTTGCGACAAACTCCCTCTTCTCCCCGGCGGGGAGAAGTGCCGAGCGTATGCGAGGCGATGAGGGGGTCTTTCGGCAAATTCGGTGCCAGCCGCCCCCCTCATCCGGCCCTTCGGGCCACCTTCTCCCCACTGGGGAGAAGAGACAGGCGGCGGCCTCCGTGATCCCCTCTCCCGCTTGTGGGGAACGCATGGGGGCGAAGGCGATTGCGACGAACTCCCTCTTCTCCCCCGCGGGGAGAAGTGCCGAGCGCATGCGAGGCGATGAGGGGGTTTTCTCGGCGATCTCGGCGCCAGCCGCCCCCTCATCCGGCGCTTTGCGCCACCTTCTCCCCCCGGGGAGAAGAGGCAGCAAGCCGTAAATCCATATGTGACAGGCCCCGCCCTCAACCGGGGGAGATTGGCGCAAGGAGGCCGCCCACGCAGATCTCTGCAACAGCGCGCGCTTTTTCCTTGAACCTTGCGCACCCGGCCTCTATCTCCGGTGTACAACCCTCGCATTTTCCCCGGAGTCATCCTTGTCCATTTTCAAGAATCTGCCCGCCGCTCCCGCCGCTCAAAAAAAGCCGGTCACGGACACCCGTCATGGCATCACCCGGACGGACGACTATGCCTGGCTGCGCGCCGACAACTGGCAGGCGATGTTCAAGGACCCCTCGATCCTCGATCCGGACATCCGCAAGCACCTCGAAGCCGAGAACGCCTATATGAAGGCGGCGATGGCCGATACCGAGGCGCTGCAGAAGACGCTGTTTGCCGAAATGAAGGGCCGCATCAAGGAAGACGACAGTTCCGTGCCGATGAAGGACGGACCTTTTGCCTATGGCACGTTCTTCGTCACCGGCGGCGAGCAACCCCGTTATTTCCGCATCCCCCGCGATGGCGGCGAACGGAAGGTCCTTCTCGACGGCGACAAGGAGGGCGACGGCAAGGCCTATTTCCGGCTGGCCGGCATCGACCACTCGACCGACCATAGCCGCGGCCTCTGGGGCTATGACGACAAGGGATCGGAATATTACACGCTGCGCATCCGCGATCTTGCAACCGGCGAGGACCTAACCGACGTCATCGAGAACACCGGCGGCGGCGGCGCCTGGGCGCCGGATGGCAAGAGCTTCTTCTACACCGTGCTCGACGACAACCATCGACCATCGAAGATCTTCCACCACATCATCGGCACACCGCAGAGCGACGACCGGCTGGTCTACGAGGAGGAGGATCCGGGCTTCTTCATGGGCGTCGGCGGTTCGATGCTCGATGATTTCATCTACATCGACATCCACGACCACGAGACCAGCGAATACTGGCTCTTGCCGACGTCGGACCTGATGGCCAAACCTAAGCTTGTCGCGTCGCGCGAAACGGGTCTCGAATATTCGCTGACCGAGGGCGGCGATGTTTTCTATATCCTGACCAATGCGGACGGCGCCAAGGATTTCAAGATCATGCAGACGCCGGTTGACAAACCCGGCCGCGAAAACTGGACCGACGTGGTACCGCACACGCCGGGCCGGCTGATCCTCTCGCACATGGCCTTTGCCCGTCACCTCATCTGGCTGGAGCGAGAAAACGGCCTGCCTCAGATCAAGATCCGCGACCGCAGGAGCGGCGAGGAACACGCGATCGCCTTTGCCGAGGAAGCCTATTCGCTGGGCTTGTCCGGTGCCGGCGAATACGACACCGACGTGATCCGCTTCTCCTACTCCTCGATGACGACGCCGAGCCAGCTCTACGACTACAACATGGCGACGCGCGAGCGCACGCTGCTGAAGACGCAGGAAGTGCCGTCCGGCCACAATGCGGATGACTACGTCACCCGCCGCGTCATGGCGCCGTCATGGGATGGTGCGGAGGTTCCGGTCACCCTGCTCTATCGTCGGGATACGCCGCTCGACGGCTCGGCACCTTGCCTGCTCTATGGCTACGGCGCCTATGGCATCAGCATTCCGGCCGGCTTCAACACCAACTGCCTGTCGCTTGCCGATCGCGGCTTCGTCTATGCCATCGCCCATATCCGCGGCGGCAAGGACAAGGGTTTCCAGTGGTACGAAGACGGCAAGATGGAGAAGAAGACCAATACCTTCAAGGACTTCATCGCAGCGGCCGACTATCTGAATCAACAGAAGTTCACCTCTTACGCAAACATCGTCGCCGAAGGCGGATCGGCCGGCGGCATGCTGATGGGCGCGATCGCCAACATGGCGCCGGAGAAGTTCAGGGGCATCATCGCCGCCGTGCCCTTCGTCGATGTGCTCAACACCATGCTCGACGACACGTTGCCGCTCACCCCGCCGGAATGGCCGGAATGGGGCAATCCGATCGAGAGCAAGACGGCCTATGAGCGCATGGCGGCCTATTCCCCTTACGACAATGTTTCGGCAAAGCCCTACCCGGCCATCCTGGCGCTCGGTGGGCTCACCGATCCGCGCGTCACCTATTGGGAGCCGGCCAAATGGGTGGCCAAGCTGCGCGAAAAGACCACCGGCTCCCAGCCGATCCTGATGAAGACCAACATGGACGCCGGCCACGGCGGCGCCTCCGGGCGCTTCCAGCGGCTGGAGGAGATCGCGTTCGAATATGCGTTTGCGATCAAGGTTGCGGGGAAGATGTAGGCGTACGCATCAAGGCCTCATAGTCCCGGCTTCCCGACAGGATGTTCGTGATGCGGATGGTTTCGTTTTGAACGACGTAGAGAATGACGATACGATGCTCGAAGACAGCCATCCGCAATCCCGGCCAGATGTCAGGACGCTCCACATGGGCAAGTGGCGCGATACCGATCTCTTCGCATTTCCTTCGGATGCGTCGCACATAGTTCAGCGCGGTGTCACTACTGCCGCTTTTTTCCAGAACATACGAGAAGATCATGCGCAAATCCGCATGAGCGGTTTTTCTGAAAACCACTTTGTGCGGCTTCATCAATGGCGATTTTCTTCGGCCAGTTTTTCCAGCCAATCATCCATCTCGTCCATACTGATGTCCGCAGAGCCATCCCCCAGCGACCCGGCAATTTTCGACCGGATCGATACCAGCCTGAGCTCATCGTCACTTTCACGTTGAAGCAACAGTTCCACGGCCTCCTGCAGCACATCACTGGTGGAGGCATAGCCGCCAGCCTTCACCCGGCTCTCAATAGCGTCCACCATCTCGGACGGCAATGATATCTTCAATATCTCGTTCATGGCCGATCTCCAAACCCGACAGCCAAAGTAAGGCGAGCGTGACAAGTTGGCAATTCTTCAGCAACAATTTCGGGAACCGACTGCGGCGGCTTGTGAGCAGACCGAGGCCGCATCCGGCGGTACGGCCTGATCAAGAAGCACCGCCTGGGGCCTGTGCTGCTTGATTGGCAAGGGCGCCTCTCCGCATTAATCTGCACCCGACATAGTAATGGAAAGAGAGATCATATGCCTGTCCATATCGCCCTTCTGCGCGCCGTCAATGTCGGTGGAACCGGCAAGCTTGCCATGAGCGACCTGAAGGCGCTTTGCGAGAAGGCCGGCTTCTTGGACGTGAAGACCTTTATACAGAGCGGCAATGTGCTGTTCTGCTCCGATCTCTCCGCCACTGATGCCGCGAGCGTTCTGGATAAGGCGCTCGCCGAATTCATGGGCAAGGCACCGGGCGTGATGGTGCGCAGCCGCAGCCAACTGGAAGCGATCGCTGAGAACAATCCCTTTCCGGATGCCAAACCGAACTACCTGATGGTCAACTTTCTGCCGGAGGCCGCGCCTGCCAATGCCCTCGACAAACTCGTCGCGCCTGATGGCGAAGAGGTGCACGTGGCGGGCCGAGAGATCTACGTGCATTATCCCAATGGCTCCGGGCGCTCGAAACTGAAACTGCCGGCGCTGAAGCATGCAACATCGCGCAATCTCAATACGGTGCGGAAACTGGCGGAGCTTGCGGCGGAGATGGAAGGCGCCGGCGGCTGAGAGGCGATGTTGTTCCGGCGCCTGGGTCTCAGGCGCTGCGGACCAGATGGGAAATTGCAGCGCCTGCCCGGCAACAGACGATGGAAGGCGAAATCCGCAAAGAAGCGTTTGCGAAAACCCATAAAATCTTAATGGTTTCTTTCATCTTTCTAACATTAGAGATCAGTAACATTCCCTCTTAATTGCCAGTCCATATAGAGGGGGTAGCTATGCGGGGGCCATTCAAAGCGTATATCGATCATTTCCTTGGTGACGAATCGGGTAATTTTGCCACTCTGACTGCCATTGCATTCGTTCCGGTCATCGGAGCCGCTGCTGTGGTGATTGATCTTGGAGCCGCCCACGTCGAAGCAGCGAAACTGCAAGCGGCGCTGGACAGCGCGGCCCTTTCGGCAGTCCGCTCCTTCGGTGAAGGCTCCAGCGAAGACGAAACGACCAAGGAAGCAAGTGACATCTTCTTTGGCAATTTCACTGTTCCGGCAAATTCCGAGCCGTTGCCCGAGGAAGACGGCTTGTCGAGTTTCAGCCTGACGCTCGCTCACGGCGCGTTCGAGGATACGGCAACCGCGGCCTACGGTTTCAACTACAAACCCATGTTCCTAGAGCGGCTTCCCTTCGAAATCAGTAAACGCGCCGTTGCCGCCCGGGTGCCCGGAATAGAAGCGTGCATCCTTGCCCTCCACCCGACGCAATACAGGTCATTCGAGGTGAGCGGCAGCGCGGATATCGATATGAGCGGCTGTACCATCACGGCAAACTCCACCGACGCACAGGCGATCTATGTCGGCGGCTCGGGCCGCTTGAAAGCCGAGTGCCTCTATTCTGCCGGCGGCATATCGATCGATCCCAATGCGGTACAACTGGCCTGTCCCGAACCGCATGAGAAATCGTCAAGGGTTCCGGATCCATTCAAGTACAAGAAACTCCCGCCGGCCAGTTCGTGGATCAGCCTCTCGGGCTGCGGCCAGAATTTCGTCGGCGGCGGTGGCGGCAATGGAAATTGCAACGGCACCGGACGGACCCCGAACGGAAACAATGCCGGTTATGTCGTCACCTTGAAGCCGGGAACCTATGGCGGCCTCGACCTCAAGGGCAAAATAAATCTCGAGCCAGGCTCCTACCTCATCGATGGCGGCTCCCTGCAATTGACCAGCCAATCGGTGGTGACCGGTCACGGTGTCACGTTTTTCCTGATGAACGGCGCCAGCCTCCTCATTCACGGCGGCGCCACATTCGATATCTCGCCATCGCTCTTGGGAGACTGGGCCGGGTTTTCGATCGTTGCGGAGCATGGAAACACGCAATCAGCCGTGATCAACGGCAACAGCTCGTCCTCGCTGACCGGGATCGTCTACATGCCGGACACGCAGGAGATCCAGTATTCCGGGAACGGCGCCACGGGCGGAGAGTGTATTCGCCTGGTCGCGCAGGAGATCACCCTGACCGGAAACAGCTATTTTAAAATGAACTGCGACCCGGAGCTGGCAAATACGACAATCAACAACCCGGGTGCGATCCGCCTCGTGCAATGACAAAGGCGCGGCAGTGCCAGCCTCTCGACATCGAGGGGCTGGACCGCACGCTCGGCGGGACGCCGACACGCCAGCCCTGAGCAGTCAGGCACACGGGGCATGACTCCATCGAACAGCGGCGGAAAACAAGGCCTTGCAATGCAAGCCCGCACGCACGATATCCGGCTCACCAACCGTTAGCGGATGCGATATCATCGGCAAGCCGCTGACCGAGACGGTATTCGGTGTAGAGGACAGCATGGACCATAGCCAACCGAAATCCGAGAGAACCGCCGCGATTGCGCCGATCCCCTTCGACAACAGCTATGCGCGGCTGCCGGAGCGTTTTTTCGCGCGCGTCCATCCGACGCCGGTGGCGGAACCGTGGCTGATCAAGTTCAACCGGCCGCTGGCTGAAGAGCTTGGCCTTGATGCGGATGCGCTGGAGCGCGATGGTGCTGCGATCTTTTCCGGCAACAGTGTTCCCGAAGGCGCCGAGCCGCTGGGCATGGCCTATGCCGGTCACCAGTTCGGCCAGTTCGTGCCGCTGCTCGGCGACGGGCGGGCGATCCTGCTCGGCGAGGTGATCGACAGAAACGGCGTGCGTCGCGATATCCAGTTGAAGGGCGCCGGCAAGACGCCCTATTCACGCCGCGGCGACGGACGCGCGGCGCTCGGACCGGTGCTGCGGGAATATATCGTCAGCGAGGCGATGCATGCGCTCGGCATCCCGGCGACCCGGGCGCTGGCGGCCGTCGTCACCGGCGAGCCGGTCTATCGCGAGCGAGTGCTGCCTGGTGCTGTCTTCACCCGCGTCGCGGCAAGCCATATCCGCGTCGGCACCTTCCAGTTTTTCGCCGCACGCGGTGACGCCGAGGGCATCAGGACGCTGGCCGACTATGTGATCGACCGACACTATCCGGAAATCAAGGGACAGGAGCGCCCCTACCTGGCGCTGCTTGAGACCGTCGCCGAGCGGCAGGCTTCGCTGATTGCCCGCTGGCTGCATATCGGCTTCATCCATGGGGTGATGAACACCGACAATTGCGCCGTCTCCGGCGAGACGGTCGATTTCGGCCCCTGCGCCTTTCTCGACGCCTATGATCCGGCCAAGGTGTTCTCCTCGATCGACCAGGGCGGGCGCTATGCCTATGCCAGCCAGCCGGCGATCGGCCAGTGGAACCTGGCGCGGCTGGCCGAAACGCTGTTGCCGCTGTTCGACCCCGACGCTTCCGAGGCCGTCAATCTCGCCAATGACGTGATCGCCGGCTATGGCCCACGCTTCCAGACCCATTGGCTCACCGGCATGAAGGCCAAGATCGGCCTGACGCAAGACGAAGACGGCGACCTCGATCTCGTCCAGGGCCTGCTGTCGCTGATGAAGGACGGACAGGCGGATTTCACCCTGACCTTCCGGCGGCTTGCCGACGCGGCCGAAAGCGAAGCGGCACAGAAGGCATTTACAACGAGCTTCCGCGACCCGGCGGCGGTGACGCCCTGGCTTGCCGACTGGCGCGCCCGGCTGTCGCGCGAGGCGCAGACGCCGCATGAACGGGCACAGGCGATGCGGCTGGTCAATCCGGCCTATATTCCGCGCAACCACCGGATCGAGCAGGCCATCCGCGCTGCCGAGGACGAAGGCGATTTCTCGCTGTTCGAGGCGCTATTGAAGGTCCTTGCGAAGCCCTACGAGGATCAGCAGGGCTTCGCAGCCTATGCCGCGCCGCCAACGCCCTCCGAGGAAGTGGTGAGGACGTTCTGCGGCACGTGATGCCCATTGAAAGCCTATTCCCAGTCCGTGCTTCCGATTGCCGTGCAGCCATAGGGCGGCAGGCGGTCGTGGAAATTCGCCTTCAACTGGGCGCAGCCCCATTTGCGCAATGGTTCCGGCATGCGGCTGTTCAGCTCGATGCCGACTTCGTCCAGCGGGTCGCTGGTATTGGTGACATAGATCCACCAGCGCGCCCCGATCACCGCGACAACGGCAACAACTGCAACCAAAAGAACAAACAGCAATCTCTTCATATCAGCCTCGTTGTGAATCACGATGCCGACGATTTACTGCATAACTTCCAAAATCGGAATCGATTTAAGGCGTTACGCGGCTGTTTCAAAGTGCTACAGCGCCCTTTACACCTCATACGGCGCGGCGCTGTATCCTATTTCGGATCGCGGCCAAAATCCTTCCGCAATTCGCCCTTGGCGTCTTCCAGAACCTTCTTCTGCTTCTTCGGCAGGTTCTTGCCGGCCCGGTTGATGTAGAAATTCAGCATCGACATGGCGGATCGAAACGGGTTCGATTTGCGCCGGTCGCTCTCCTCGGCCGAATGCTTCAGGGATCGCGCGATTTCTTCGGGATCATGCGACCGGAACACGTCCTTTTCCAGATCCAGGGCGTTGCTGGTCTCGGTCACGTGTTTGGACCATTTCTTCTGCTTCTTTTTCGGCATTGTCCGCTCCTTCGATGACGTTCGAAGAAAACCGGCTGGCGCGCTCGATTGTTCCATCAATGCACGGAGCACACGAGGCCCGTGTTGCCCATAGGTACAGGAAATTTCCCGGGGCGGCCCGTCACGCCATCGCGACGATCAGTTTGCCGACCTCGGCGAAGATCGGCTCGAGCTCCTTCACCTTCCTCGTCGCCTCGGCGATATAGACCGAGGCCAAAATCGTGTGGCCCTCGCGCGGCCGCATGAAGCCGACATCTCCCGCTTCCCCATGGCCGCTGGTGCCGGTCTTCTCGCCGATCGTCCAGTTGGCGGGAAGCCCTGCCCTCAGCCGCCGGTCGCCTGTCCTGTTGGCGACGAGCCAGGCGGCGAACTGGTCGCGGGATGGCGGCGAAAGCACGTCTTCGAGCAGCAGTTTTCCCAGTGTTCGCATCATCGCAGCCGGCGTCGTCGTATCGCGCGGATCGCCCGGCTTTGCCTCGTTGAGGGCGGGTTCGGTGCGGTCGAGCCGCGTCGTTTCGTCGCCGATCGACCGCAGCCAGGCCGTCAGCCCGTCCGGCCCGCCGAAACTCGCCAGAATGAGGTTGGCGGCGGCATTGTCGCTGTAGGTGACGGCTGCGTCGCAGAGCTCGCCGACCGTCATTGTGTCGCCGACATGTTTTTCGGCGACCGGCGAATGGGAGTGGAGATCCGCCTTCGCAACGGCGATGCGCCGGCCGAGCATCTCCTCGCCCTTGTCGACACGCGCCAGCACGAAGGCGGCAGCAAGCGCCTTGAAGGTCGAGCACATTGCAAAGCGCTCGTCCTGGCGATGAACGAAGGAAGCATTGCTCTTCGTATCGAGGACGGAAACGCCGAGACGACCGCCGGTGCGCTTTTCCAGGCTCGCAAGCTGCAGAGTGATGTCGTTTTCGGCGGAAAAGGCGGTGCCGGCATCGAGGCCGACGGCGGGAAGAAACAAACCGGAACCGATGACGAAGGACCGGCGGCTGAGCGTGAACGACATGCGATGGGTTCTCCCGTGATGAATCTGGAAGCGACGGCAAGCCATTGATAAGAAGTATGAATATTAGGCACTTCTCAATGCACGACGCTGTCGCTGGTCAACGATCGGTAGGCCGCGAATGTGGCTGCTCTTTGCTGGATGGCGCCTGCCGATCTTGTTTCGACCATAAAAATTAACAGCGGCTCGATTTCCGGTTGACAAAATTCCGGAAAAGACGAAATTGCCCGCCATGATCAGAACCGTAAACATCGCCCGTTGGTATTTTACGCTGCTCCCATAGGTGCGGCTGACTGATCTCGTTCAACAAGCCGCCATCAGGCGGCTTTTGTTTTTGGACGGCACCTGATGGCGGGAAGCCCTTCAGGAGCCTCGACATGCTGCAGACCGCCATCCCGACACATCATGCCCATCCCGCCACGCGCGCGCCGATGGTGACCATCCGCACCGCCAAGCCGCGCGACTTGGCCGAGCTCCGCGAGATGATCACCGAGCTTGCCGCTCATCACGGCGATGCCGCTGCTGTCACCCCGGAACATCTGGAACGCGACCTGTTCGGCCGCATGCCGTGGATCACCGCGCTGGTCGCCGAAGCCGCGGGCGAACTCATCGGTTACGCCATCCTCGTGCCGCTCTACCGCGCCCAGCAGGGCGCGCGCGGCATGGAATTGCATCAGCTCTACGTCCGCCCGGCCCACCGCGGCACCGGCATCGGCCGCCATCTCGTCGCAAAGGCCCGCGAGCATGCCCGCATGGCAGGCGCCACCTACCTCTCCGTCAGCGCCGCCACCGGCAATTTCCAGGCGCACCGCTTCTACGAATCGGAAAATTTCACGCCTGGTCCGGTGACCGGCATGCGCTATCTGCAGACGCTGGCGTGAGGAAGCGCGGTTTCGAGGCTCCAAGGCGATAGGCGCGTCCGCAAGGTCGCGCCTTGCAGTCACGACAGAGGAAGGCCCAGTTCAAGCCGCTTTCGACGCCGCGGCTTTTGCCAGCACCTCTGCCGCCCATTGATTGAGGCTTTTTCCCGAGAGTTCCGCCGCCTTGGCTGCCTGGGCATGCACCTCCGGATCGACACGGAACATCATCTTGCCGGAATAGGGCTTCTGCGGGTCCTTGCCGATCTTCGCGCAGGTTTCGATATAATCGTCCACCGCCTCATGAAATGCTGCCTTCAGGTCTGCCACCGTGTCGGCGTGGAAACTGATGCCATCGGTAATGCCCGCAAGCTTTCCGAAGAAAATCTCGTCCTCCGCATCATATTCGATACGGGCTGCATAGCCCTTGTAGGACATAGTGTTCATGGGTTTACTCCTATGCGAAGCAGCAAGTCCCGCGCCGCGCGCACTTGATAGCGCTTGGCTTCCTTCGCTGGATGCGGACGGTGAAAACTCTCCACATCAGTTGCGAAGGAAAATCTTACACGCGATCCGTTGCCCTCGATGACGGTACATCCGACAGCCACAAGAAGGCTTTCGATGTCTGCCCAGTCGATCGTGCCGGATACCGGTTCCTTGAAGATCGCGGCAAGCGTCTTCCTGTGCTTGCTGTTCATGCTATCACTTTAATGAATGCTAGCAATAATCGCAAGCGCTTCACTACTCCCTCCCCGGCACCGCCTTCAAATAGGCCCCAATCGCCTCGCGGTCGCTGGCGGGCAGTTTGGCCATGTTCTTCTGCACCTCGACCATCGTCCCGCCGACCGAATCGAAATCCGGCGTGAAGCCGGTTTCGAGGTAGTTGACGATATCGCTTTCGCTCCAAGCGCCGATGCTCTTCGAGCCCGGCGTGATGTTGGGAATGCGGCCTTGACCTTCCGGGTTTGGCGCACCGGCCAGCCACTGGTCGGTTTCGAAGCCGCCGAGGGCGTTGCGCGGGGTGTGGCATTCGCCGCAATGGCCTGGGCCTTCGACGAGATACTGGCCGCGGGCGAGCTTCGGATTGCCGGTGTCAACCGTCGCGCGCGGCTTGTCGGTGAAGAACAGGAGCTTCCAGCCGCCGAGGACCACGCGAATATCGTAAGGAAACGGCAGCTCGTGCGGCGGCGTAATATTGGCGCTCTTCGGCAGGGTCTTCATGAAACCCCAGAGATCGTTGATGTCCTTCTGCGGCAGCCGGGCATAGGAGCCATAGGGAAAGGATGGATAGAGATGTTCGCCGTTCCTGCCGACGCCGCGTGTCATCGCATTGCCGAAATCGGCGAGCGTCCAGCTGCCGATGCCGGCGGTTTCGTCCGGGGAGATATTGGGAACGTGGAAGGTGCCGAACGGGCTCTTCAGCGGCAGCCCGCCGGTCAGAACCAGCTTGGCGTCGCCTTCCGATTTCGGCGCCGCGTGGCAACTGGCGCAGCCGCCCGCCCAGAAGACCTGTTCGCCATTGGCAAGATCCGGTTCGCCGAGGCTTTCCCAATGGGCGGCCGGCCAGGGCTCGGGCTTCATCAGGAACCAGGTGACACCACCGGTCATCGCGCCGAACAGCACCACCGCCGATATCAATTTGCGAACCCGTGCGCCCATAAACCCTGCCCCCTGCTTCATCCGGAAAACACCTTTGGCGCGCCAGGCTCAGACCCGGCGCGCCAAAGGATTATATATTCGGGGGGATGCGACGCGCGTCTCACTTCTTGAGGCGGTAGGTCTGATGACAGTCGCCGCAATTCTTGCCGATGACGCCGAGGGCTGCGCCGACAGCCGCCTGATCGGCCGGAAGCTGGGCGAGCGTCGCATCGATGTCGCTGCCAAGCTTGGCGGCCTTGGCCTTGAAGTCGGCCATGTTTTCCCAGATCTTCGGGCTGGCTTCCGTCTCCATGCCGGTTTCCGAGCCTGCCGGGAACTGATCGGGGAAGGCCTTGACGTTCTTGCTGATCGTTTCCAGCGACGCCGTGACCACGGCGCCGTCGTAGGGTTTTTCCCCCTTGGCGATGGCGACAAGCGCGCCCACCGATTGACCGACCCCCTTCATCAGACCCTGGCGGACCTCCTGCGGCTCTCCGGCCGCCATCACTGCGGACATGCCGCAGCCAGCGATCGCAATGGCAATAAACACGGTTCTCAGTTTCATGAAATTCTCCTGGTCCGACGCGGCCGCAACGGATTCCGCCTCGGCCATTCCTCTCAATGCGCCGGCATGATTGCATTTTGCGTTCACGAAGGAAGTAACATTTTTTTGAGACCGAGTTTATGACGGGTTGCCGCAACAGATTGAATTAACGGGAGTTTCTCACTCATGTTTTTTTGACGTTGCCTTAAGCAATGGACCTCCAGCCCTGCCAGGCGGTCAGAGCCGCGACGACAATCAGGACCACGCCGGCCATCTTCCCGATCAGCGCCGTTCCACGCGGGCTGGCGACCAGCATGTCGCGGCTGCGCCCGGCAGCAAGTGCAAGGCTGCCATAGACCGCCAGCTGTGTGACCGAAATCATCACCGCCATGATCAGCGCCTGCGACCACAGGGGACCAAACTGCGGTTTCAGGAACTGCGGATAGACGGCCAGCATGAACAGGTAGGCCTTGGGATTGAGGATGCTGGTCAAGGCACCGCGGCGAAAGCTCGTCCACAGCGACAGCCGGGCACCCGGTTCGACCGAGGCGATGGCGATGCTGCTTCTCACCAAGGAAAAGCCGATCCAGCCGATATAGGCGGCCCCGAGCAGCAGCAGCACGTTGAAGAGTTGCGGCACCATGTGCAGCAGCAGGCCGACGCCGAGCGCCGCATAAAGCGTGTGGAAGACACCGCCTGCCATGATGCCCGCCGTCGCCGTCAGGCCAGACGCCCGGCCGCCCGTCAGCGCATTGGCCATGACGAAGACCATGTCCATGCCGGGCACGATGATGATGCCGAAGAGAAGGGTGAAGAAGAGCCAGAGATTTTCCGCGTAGGTCATGTCAGTTGTTCCGTCCGTCAGGAGATGTGCGCAATTGGCGCACTGTTTGTTTTTCAAGCACTTGCGGACATGCTATAGCGTCACCCAACTGACAGGGTTCTGTCAGGAGCGTTTCGTGGCATGAGGAAAACCGTGCGCAAGGCATCGCGACTGTTCGAGATCATCCAGATCCTGCGGCTGGCGACGAAGCCGGTGACCGCGGCACAAATCGCCGAGAACCTCGAAGTCACCGTCCGCTCGATCTACCGCGACATCGCGGCGCTTCAGGCAATGCGGGTGCCGATCGAGGGCGGGCGTGGCATCGGCTATATCTTGAGGCCCGGCTTCGACCTGCCGCCGCTGATGTTTTCCATCGAGGAGACGGAGGCGATCGTGCTGGCGCTGGCGCTTCTGGAGCGCACCGGCGACGACGAATTGAAGGACGCTGCCAAGCGCGTCAACCAGAAGATCGCCGGCGCCATGCCCGCGCCGCTCAGGCAAGCCATGCGCTCCAACGCGCTGCATGCCTGGGGCACGATTGCGCCGCCACCCTCGGGTCTCGACTTCGCCATGGTGCGCCGGGCGATCCGCGACGAGCAGAAACTGCGCATCGATTATCGCGACGAATTCGGAAGGCCAAGCACGCGCACGGTCCGGCCGCTGGCGCTGATCTATTATTCCGCGACCGCCGTAGTGGTCGCCTGGTGCGAGCTGCGCACCGCTATCCGCAATTTCCGGGCCGACCGGGTGGAACGTTGCGAGATGACGGACAGTCATTTTCGCGGCGAAGGCGACGGCTTGCGGGATTTGTGGATCAGGGGATGGCGGGTGAACAGTGCGGTGCCCTGACACGGGGGGCTCCCGCTGCCGCTCCCCCAATGTCGTCATCCTCGGGCTTGACCCGAGGATGACGGAGGCAGCGGCCTTCCCACGCCGGATGAGAATGCCCCCAGACCGCCGCGGAGTGCCGGCTGAGTCCCCCCTCAGTGCATCATCGCCAGCGCGGCCGTGAAGAAATCCTCGCCGCCGAAGTTTCCGGATTTCAGCGCCAGGAGCATGTCGCCCTGCGCATTGCCGACCGTTCGCAATACCGGCACGCCGGGCGCGATCTCCGGGCCGATCAGGAAGGCGGGAATGGCGAGCCTGTCGACCGCGGCGCCGGAGGTTTCGCCACCGGCGATCACCAGGCGCCGCACGCCTCTTGCCACCAGTTCGGCGGCGATGATCGACGTCGCGGCTTCGATCGCGTGACCCGAGGCTTCCCGTCCATATTGCGATTGCAGCCGCGAAACCGTCTCCGGCGACGCGCTCGCGGCAACGACGACGGGGCCGGCGGAAATGCGGTCTCCAGCCCAGGAAATCGCCGCGGAAATCTCGTCCGGGCCGGCAAGCAGCTTTTCCGGGTCGAGCCGCAGGACGGGCATCGAGCGTTCGGCCACTTCGAGCTGCCGCAGCGTCGCTCTGGAGCAACTGCCGGCAACGATCGCCGAAAGCCCGCCGACGGGGCGAATGGCGTCGGCCGTGTTTGCGGCTCCAGAAGGTACCTGGCCGGAGCGGACGAGCGCGCGGGCAAGGCCGAGGCCAAGGCCCGATGCGCCGGTGGATACCGCAGTTTCAAGCGCGATCTCGCCGAGCGTTTCAAGATCCCGTTCGAAGATCGCATCGGCGATGGCCGCGGTGACGCCCGCCTCACGCAGGGCATCGAGCCTCGCCTTGACGGCGCCGGGTCCGGCCGCGACGGCAGCAAGATCGACAAGCCCGATGGCGCCTTGTGATTGTCGGGCGAGAACCCGCACGAGATTGGCGTCGTGCATCGGATTGAGCGGGTGGTCCTTGAGCGGGCTTTCATTCAGCGGCTGTCCGCCGACGAAGAGATGGCCGAGATAGACGGTGCGGCCCGTTTCCGGAAAGGCAGGTGTCGCCAGCACCAATCCGCCACCGGCAGCAGCGCTCAGGGCCTCCGTCACCGGACCGATATTGCCGGCATCGGTGGAATCGAAGGTCGAGCAGATCTTGTACAGCACATGGGTCGCGCCCCGCTCGCGCAGCCATCGGTCGGCTTGCGTCGCCGCAGCCACGGCGTCGGCGGCCGCAACCGAGCGGATTTTCAAGGAGACGACGACCGCGTCGACATCAGGCAACGCCAGGGACGAATCGGGAATGCCGACCGTCTGCACGGTGCGAAGGCCGTTCCTCGTCAGCGTGTTGGCAAGGTCTGACGCGCCGGTGTAATCGTCGGCAATCGATCCAAGCAGAATGGTCATCAGCTAGCTCCGTGCAAAAGGTCTGAACCAGTCGAGGCCGTCCAGCGTGTGACCCCGGGGGATGTATTCGCAGCCGACAAAGCCGCTGTAACCGAGCCTGTCGATTTCCTCAAACAGATAGGGATAGTTCAACTCCTCCCCGTCCGGCTCGTTGCGTGACGGCACGCTGGCGATCTGGATATGGCCGGTGATCGGCAGGAGGCGGCGCAAGGCCATGACGACGTCGCCATGAAGGATCTGGCGGTGATAGATGTCGAACTGGAGCTTCAGGTTGGGCAGGCCGAGTTCCGCGATCAGCCGCTCGGCGGCGCCGAAATCATTGAGGAAATATCCCGGCATGTTTCGCCCGTTGATCGGCTCAAGCAGAAGATCGATGCCTTTTTCCGCAAGCCGCCCGGCGGTATAGGCGACGGAGCGCCGGTAAGATAAGGCGGCGTCCTGGTCATGGGGATCGGCAAGGCCTGCCATCAGGTGCAACCGCTTCACGTCTGTCGCCGCCGCATAGTCGAGAGCGCGCTCGACATCGACTTTCAACGCATCGAACCGGCCGGGAAGCGCCGCGATACCCCGCTCGCCTCCTGCCCAGTCACCCGGCGGCAAGTTGAACAGCGCTTGCTGCAGATTGTTGCGGGCAAGCCGCTCGGCGATTGCCTCCGGTTCGGCTTCATAGGGAAAGAGATATTCGACGGCGGCAAAGCCGGCATCGGCCGCGGCGTCGAAGCGGTCGAGAAACGCCCATTCGTTGAACATCATCGTCAGGTTGGCGGCGAAAACCGGCATGGTGGGGTTCCTTTACGGCTTCTGCGGCTCTTCGGCCGCACCGGGCAACGCTGCGCCCGAGAGCTGG
Organism: Pararhizobium sp. LjRoot235; assembly: GCF_964254145.1. Classification (NCBI taxonomy): domain Bacteria; kingdom Pseudomonadati; phylum Pseudomonadota; class Alphaproteobacteria; order Hyphomicrobiales; family Rhizobiaceae; genus Pararhizobium; species Pararhizobium sp. LjRoot235. The sequence continues at coordinate 3,318,077 of NZ_CAXUSP020000001.1, forward strand.
GCATAGAGGCGCGCTAGCGAGGAATCGTCATCACGGCCCATGCCCGCGCCGGAGGCGGCGAGATACATCTGCAGGGCCGCGGCCGCGAGCGGCACCGGATAGCGCTCGGAGCGGGCCATGTCCTGAACGATGCCAAGATCCTTGACGAAAATCTCGATGCTGCTGAGCGGAGTATAGTCTCCGGCCAGCACATGCGGCACGCGGTTTTCGAACATCCACGAATTGCCGGCCGAGGCGGTGATCACCTCATAGACCTTGTCGAGATCAAGGCCCTGCTTGGCGGCGAAGGTTATCGCCTCGCAGGCGGCTGCGATATGCACCCCGGCAAGAAGCTGGTTGATCATCTTGAAGGCGGCACCGGTACCGGCCGCGTCGCCGAGTTCGTAGACCTTGCCGGCCATGGCGTCGAGCGCCGGGCGGGCCGTGTCGAACGCCTGTCTGGAGCCGGATGCCATGATCGTCAGTTGGCCGCTCGTCGCCTTGGCCGCGCCGCCCGAAATCGGCGCATCGAGGTAATAGAGGCCGAGAGCCTCCGTCCGCTGCGACAGGTCGCGTGCGACGGCGGGATCCATGGTTGCCGAGGAGATGAAGACGGCACCGGGCTTCATCGTGCTCGCAATACCCTCGGGGCCGAACAGCACGGCCTCGGTCTGGGCACCGTTGACGACCACGGAAACAACGATATCGGCCCCCTCTGCCACACCGGCGGGGGTGGCTGCGCCACGACCACCCTCGGCGACGAAGCGGTCCACCGCCGCGGGCGTGATGTCATAGCCGACGACGTCGAGACCCGCGCGCTTCATCGACCGGGCCATGCCAAGCCCCATGGAACCGAGACCGATGACGGCGGCGACGACGGTGCCTGAGCTTTCAGCAAACGGTGACATGACGTTGTTCTCCTGTCTTGTGATGGGAAGAGCTGCCCCTCCGGATGTGGCCATCCGGAGGGGCAGATGTCTAGCGATTGACGGTTTTCGCCGGAACCTTCAACACGGCCACCGAACCAATGACCAGAGCTGCCGCCAGAAGATACATGCCGGCGCTGTTGGTGCCGGTAAGGTCTTTCAGATAGCCTACCAGGAACGGCCCGAGAAATCCGGCGAGGTTGCCGACCGAATTGATCCAGGCGATGCCGGCCGCAGCCCCCGCGCCGGCGAGAAAAGCCGTCGGAAGCGACCAGAAGAGCGGCGCGCAGCTGATGGCGCCGGCAGCGGCCAGCGAGAGGCAGACGATCGAGGCCGTCGTGCTCGTTGCCATGGTCGCGGCGACAAAGCCGCCGGCGGCGATGAGCGCGGGAATGACGAGGTGCCACCGGCGCTCGCGCAACCTGTCGGCGGAGCGTCCGAGCGCCAGCATGGCGACGAACGTGCAGATATAGGGGATCGCGGAAATCAGGCCGATATTCACGTTTCCGGTGACGCCGGAGGCCTTGACGATGGACGGCATCCAGAAATTCAAGCCATATTGCCCGAGCACGAAGCAGAAGTAGATCAGGCACATCAGCCAGACACGGCGGTCGGTCAGCGTTCCAGCAATGCTGTGGGGGCTTGCGACCTTGGCCTTGTTCTCCGCCTCGATATTCGCCGTCAGCACAGCCTTTTCCTCATCGTCCAGCCATTTCGCGGCACGGATCGTATCGTCGAGGTAGAAGAACGTGGCGACGCCGAAAAGGATGGCCGGAATGGCTTCGATGAGGAACATCCACTGCCAGCCGGAAAGGCCGTGCGTGCCGTGGAAACTGTCCATCAAGAGGCCCGAAAGCGGATTGCCGAAAATGGCGGATATCGGGATCGCGGACATGAAGGTGGTGATGATCCTGGCGCGGCGATTAGCCGGATACCAGGCGGTCAGGTAGAGAATGATGCCGGGGAAAAATCCGGCTTCGGCAACGCCCAGCAGAAAACGCAGGACATAGAACACGGTTTCCGACGAGGTGAACATGAAGGCTGCGGAAATGATGCCCCAGGTCAGCATGATACGGGCGATCCACACCCGCGCGCCGACCTTGTTCATGATGACGTTGCTCGGCACTTCGAACAGAAAATAGCCGATGAAGAAAATGCCTGCGCCGATGCCATAGGCCGCTTCCGAGAGGCCGAGTTCGCTCGACATCTGCAGCTTGGCGAAGCCGACATTGACGCGGTCGAGATAGGCGACCACGTAGCACAGCATCAAAAATGGCACGATCCGCCAAAATACCTTGCCATAGGCACGATCTTCCACCGCCTGTGCGGCGTACACGCCATCGACTGGCGCCTGCGTTTGCAGCGTCATGATTTTCTCCTCCAGTTGTTGCCGCGGCTCCCGAAGGTCCTCCCGCGGCACGCCAAGCCATCTTTTGGCAGCGCTGCCATTTTCTTTAACGCATTTTGGCAGCGCTGCCAATACAAAATTGGTAGCGCTGCCAAAAAATTCTTGCTTCTTGGCGCGAGCGGTGAAAAATGAGGGCAGCGCGGCGAGCGTCATCGAACGGATGATTGCTTAGTGGCTGAAGCGTGCGCCCCAAGGCTGGGTCAAAAGTGACGATGGAATTCAAACACCAGGCGACAGTGACGCTTGCCGAGGTCGCCGAAGCGGCCGGCGTCGGCGAGAGCACGGTGTCGCGCGTGCTGCGCAACCACGGCTCGTTTTCCGGCAAGACGCGGGACCGGGTGATGGCTGCGGTCGAGCGGCTGGGCTATGTGCCGAACCGGATCGCGGGAACGCTGGCCTCCACCTCTTCGCGTCTTGTTGCCTTCGTCATTCCCTCGCTGTCCAACATCGTCTTTCCCGATGTGCTGCGCGGCGCCAGCGCCATTCTGGAGGAAAACCGGTACCAGGCGGTTTTCTCCGTCACCGACTATGATCCGGGCAAGGAGGAAGCGCTTGCCGCCGCGATGCTCGCCTGGCGGCCGGCGGCCGTCATGCTGGCGGGATACGAGCACACAAACGGCACCGTGAAGATGCTGCGGGCAAGCGGTTGCCGGATCGTCGAACTGCTCGATGTGGACGGTGATGCGCTGGATCTGGCGGTCGGCTTCTCCAACCGTGCGGCCGGACGCGAAAGTGCCGCCTTCCTGCTCAAGCGGGGCTATCGCCGGATCGGCTATGTCGGCCACGACCTGAACCGCGATACCCGCGCCGGCAAGCGGTTTTCCGGCTTTTGCGAAACGCTCGGCGCGGGCGGCGCCCCCCTCGCCGACCGCGAAATCCTCGTGGGGGCATCATCCGTGGAGAACGGCAGGCTGGGGCTGGAGCGGTTGCGTGCCCGGACGCCCGGGCTCGATGCGGTTTATTTCTCGAACGACGACATGGCACTGGGCGGTTATTTTCACTGCCTGGCGCGGGGGATTTCGATCCCTTCCGAGCTTGCCATATTCGGCTATAACGGCCTCGATATCGGCCGCGCGACGCCGCAGCCGCTTTCGACCATCCGCACGCCGCGCGTGGCGACCGGTCAGGTGGCGGCACAGCTTGTCGTCACCAACGCGCCACCCCAGGTTGTCGATCTCGGCTTCGAACTGATCGAAGGGGCAACCGCCTAGTGCGATAAGTTCCCTCTTCTCCTCCGCGGGGAGAAGTGCCGAGCGTATGCGAGGCGATGAGGGGGGCTTCTCGGCGATTTCGGTCGCCAGCCGCCCCCTCATCCGGCGCGCAGCCTGTCCTCGGGCTTGCCGACGGCAAGACCCGGGGGCGCCACCTTCTCCCCGCCGGGGAGAAGAGGCAGCAAGCCGCAACTCCATATGCATAAACCTGCCCTTTAAGGAGAGATGCCCGAAGGCTACTGTCGTGTATTGTGAACTGAACCGCTCTGATACTGGAGGAATTGTCATGTCCGACGCGCGTCTGCGTGAGGAAATCTGCCGCTACGGCCGCTCGCTGTTCGAGCGCGGGCTGACGCCCGGTTCGTCGGGCAATATATCGCTGCGGCTGGAGGACGGCGGCTGGCTGGTCACGCCGACCAACGCCTCGCTCGGTTTTCTCGACCCGGCCCGGATCTCACGGCTGGATGCTGGAGGCCGGCTCCTGTCCGGTGACAAGCCGACCAAGGAAATTCCGCTTCACACTGCGCTCTACGACACGCGCGGCAGCGCCCGCGCCATCGTCCATCTTCACTCCACCCATGCGGTGGCGCTGACCATGCTGCCGGAAATCGATCCGCGCGCCGCCCTGCCGCCGATGACGCCTTATTATCTCATGCGTGCCGGCGAGACCGCGCTGGTCCCCTATTATCGTCCCGGTGATCCGGCAGTGGCCGACGCGATCCGCGGGCTGGCGGGAAAATATTCGTCGGTGCTTCTGGCCAATCACGGACCGGTTGTCGCCGGCGACAGCCTGGAGGCGGCAGTGTTCGCGACCGAGGAGTTGGAGGAGACCGCGAAGCTCTATCTGCTGCTGCGCAATCTCAACCCCCGCTATCTCAGCCCGGCGCAGGTCAGCGATCTCACCAAGACCTTCGGCCTCGACCTGCCGTCGCATCACGGCCACGACCACGATTGAACGCGCTGCTGCATTGTTCCTTAAATCGGAATCCCTTTGGGGCAGGACTATCGCCAGGAGCGAAGGCGGTTGCGACAAGCTCCCTCTTCTCCCCCGCGGGGAGAAGTACCGAGCGTATGCGAGGCGATGAGGGGGGTTCTCGGCAATTTCGGTGCCAGCCGCCCCCCTCATCCGGCCCGCAGCCTGTCCTCGGGCTTGCCGAAGGCAAGACCCGGGGGCGCCACCTTCTCCCCGCCGGGGAGAAGAGGGAGCAAGCTGCAAATCCCTATGCGATAGCCTTGCCCTCAAGGGGAGATCGGGAGCAGGAGGGGCCAACTCCATGACGCGCGCCGCCGTATAGCCTGAAACGGGCACTCATTCCTTCACCGCCCCGGTCATGGACGACACGTAATAATCGACGAAGAAGGAATAGAGGATCACCACCGGCAGCGAGCCGAACAGCGCACCGGCCATCAGCGCGCCCCATTCGAACACGTCGCCGCGCACCAGTTCCGTCAGCACGCCGACGGGCACGGTCTTGTTTTCCGAAGACTGGATGAAGGTCAGCGCATAGATGAATTCGTTCCAGGACAGCGTGAAGGCAAAGATGCCGGCCGATATCAGTCCGGGGACGGCAAGCGGCAGGATGATCTTGATCAGGATCTGCCAGCGCGTCGCGCCGTCCACCAGCGCGCTCTCCTCGAGCTCGAACGGGATCGACCGGAAATAGCCCATCAGCAGCCAGGTGCAGAAGGGGATGAGGAAGGTCGGATAGGTGAAGATCAGCGCCAGCCTGGAATCGTAGATGCCGAACTTGAAGACGATGAACGCCAGCGGGATGAAGAGGATCGAAGGCGGCACGAGATAGGCGAGAAAGATCATCAGGCCCACCGGCCGCGAGCCCGAAAACCGCACCCGCTCGATCGCGTAGGCCGCAAACACGGATGCCGCCAGCGACAGGAATGTCGCGCAGGTCGCCACCAGCATCGTGTTCCACAGCCAGCCCGGATAGGAAGTCTCGAACAGCAGGTACTTGATATGATCGAGCGTCGGCCCGACCACCCAGAAGGGGCTGTAATTGTTGTAGTCGGTCAGCTGCGAATTCGGCTTAATCGCCGTGATCGCCATCCAGTAGAATGGAAAGAGCAGCACGAAGACAAACACCGCCATCGGCAGATAAACCATCACGATCCTGCGCGGCAGGCGGTTGAGATAGGTCATGCCCTGTACGTCGTCGGTCAGAACGGCATCTTCGGATTTCACGGTCATCGTCATTCTCCCCAATCAATCCTGGCCGCCCTGCTGCCATTTGCGGCGTTGCAGACCGAAGAAGCTGAACATGATGGCGGCAAGCAGGAAGGGGATCATCGCCACCGCGATCGCCGCCCCCTCGCCCAGCTGCCCGCCGGGAATGCCGCGCTGGAAGGAGAGCGTCGCCATCAGATGCGTCGCGTTGACCGGCCCGCCCTTGGTGAGCACATAAATGAGCTGGAAGTCGGTGAAGGTGAACAGCACCGAGAAGGTCATGACGACGGCAATGATCGGCGTCAGCATCGGCAGCGTCACATAGCGGAAGCGTTGCCAGCTCGTCGCACCGTCCAGCGACGCCGCCTCCTGCAGCGAGGCCGGAATGGTCTGCAGACCAGCCAGCAACGAAATGGCGACGAAGGGAATGCCGCGCCAGACATTGGCTGCGATCACCGAGGCCCGGGCATTGACCGGATCGCCGAGGAAGTTGATCGGGCTGTCGATCACGCCGAGCTGCATCAGCGACCAGGAGATGATCGAGAACTGCGCATCGTAGATCCACCAGAAGGCAAGTGCCGAAAGCACGGTCGGAACCACCCAGGGCAAGAGCACGATCGCCCGGAAGAACGACTTGAACGGCAGGTTTTCATTCAACAGGAGTGCCAGCCAGAGCCCGAAGACGAATTTCAGGATCGATGCCACGACCGTGTAGAGAAGCGTGTTGAAGACCGAGAGCCAGAAGACCGAGTCCTCGGCAAGGAACACGTAGTTCTCGAGCCCGATGAACACCCCGTCGCGGCCGATGCGCGTATCGGTGAAGCCGAGCCAGACGCCGAGACCGAGCGGATAGGTCAGGAAGCAGACGAGGAAGACGGCAGCCGGAAGCATGAAGAGGAAACCGATCATGTTCCTGTTCTGCATGAGCGAGGCCATCGCCGATGGCGGCTTCCTGGATGACACTGAGGACATCGGACATCTCCCGTAAAGCGAATTGGGGAACGGCTATCGGCGGCATTTCCGCCGATAGCCCGTCTCAGCGACCCGTGCGAGCCGCTTTGGGATCTAGACCCGGTAGTAGCGGTTTGCTCGGCGCTCAGCCTCGACAATCGCCTCTTCCGGCGTCATCTGCCCCGTGACGGCGCTGGCGAACATGTCGACCAGCACATAATCGGCCATCACGCCGGCGGACGCATAGCCGAGCGGTCCGGCATAGCCGTTAGGACGTAGCGTTTCCGAGGCACGCGCATAGGGCGCGTGGATCGGATCGGACGTCCAGACGGGATTGTCGGCGAAAGCCTTGAGCGGCTGGCAGCAATAGGCGCTGGAGCCCGTGATCCAGGCGTTCATCTGATCGGCCTCCATCATGAACTTGATATAGGCCTTGGCCGCTTCCGGATATTTCGTGTGGTTGAACAACAGCAGCGAACTCGTCTGGTGCAGCTCGACGCTCTGGCCGACCGGGCCTATCGGGAAGTTCGTCGTACGGATATCGGCCGAGAGTTCCGCCATCGCCGGGTCTTTTTTCGACGCGTAGTAGAGCGAGACGCCGTTTGCCGTCAGCGATATCTGGCCCGCCAGGAAGGCGCGGTTGTTGTTGATGTCGAGCCAGCTCTCGGTACCCGGAATGAAGGTCTCGTAAAGCGACTTGGCGTAGTTGACCGCCTTCAGCGTTTCAGGGCTGTTGATGACGACTTTGCTGCCTTCGTCGACCATCTTGCCGCCGTGGCTCCAGAGCAGCCAATGGGCATAGTTGTTGCCGTCGCCAACGGCCTTGCCGTGCGGGAAACCGGCCGGCGTTCCCTTGGCCTTCATGGCCTTGCAGAGTTCGAGGAAGCCGTCGGTGTCCTTCGGAAATTCGCTGAAGCCGGCCGCCTTCATGTGACTGTCACGGTAGCAGACGGCGTTGCCGATGGCCGTCAGCGGCATGGCGATGAACTTGTCGTCGCGCGTCGCATAGCCCTTCAGGCCGTCATACCAGCCGCCATATTTGCCGCCGAGATAATTGGCGAGCTCGGTCAGATCCACGAGCTTGTCGGGATATTGATGGGCGTCGTCGAACCAGCACATCACCAGATCCGGCCCGGAACCGACATTGGCGGCGACGGCCGCCTTCGGGCGAATGTCCTCCCAGCTTTCCTTGTCGATGCGGACCTCGACGCCGGTCGCTTCAGTGAATTTCGCGGTGTTCGCCAGCCATGCATCCTCGTCGCCCTTGACGAAGGGTGTCCAGCGCAACAGCCTGAGGCTCGCCCCTTCCTCCGGCTTGTAGGCCGGCTCCGCACCTTGCGCGAAAGACGGACGGATGCCGAAGGGCGAAAGGCCGGCTATCCCCGCCAGCGCGGCCGATGCGGTGAGAAAATCACGTCTCTTGAAAGTCATAATGCTCCTCCTGGTGACACGGGACCTGGTCCTTTCGGCACTCGCCGTCCCGTTTGGCGAATGCTGCAACAAGGGCTTCCGGCACCGCCGGAAACGCCGACCCGAAACGGGATGCGTCAGGGCTCCTCTCCCGACGCAGCCGTAAAACGGGGCGGTATCAGTCGATCAGCCGCACGCCGGTTTCTGCGTCGAACAGGTGGACATGATCGGCATCGATCGACAGATGGATCGCCTCCCCCGGTTTCGCGGTCACGCGCTCGCGGAAAACGCAGGTGACGTCGGTGCCACCGAAGCGCACGATCAACTGCGTCTCGTAACCGGTGGGCTCGATCACGGCGACGGTCACGGGAAACCCGTTCGGGTCGAGCGACATATATTCCGGCCGCAGACCGTAGATTAGATCGCGCCCCCTTGCCGCCGAGGGCGGCCGCGCGACCGGCAGCGCCATGCCGTCGGTTGCGATGAAGCTGTTCGGATTTTGCGGGTCCAGCCTGCCCTTGATCATGTTCATCGCCGGCGAGCCGATGAAACCGGCGACGAAAAGATTGGCAGGATTGTCGTAAAGGTCGAGCGGCGCGCCGATCTGCTCGACAATGCCGTCATGCATGACGACGATCTTGTCGGCCATGGTCATCGCTTCGATCTGGTCATGCGTGACATAGACGGTGGTCGTCTTCAGCCGTTGGTGCAGTTCCTTGATCTCGGCGCGCATCGCCACGCGCAGTTTCGCGTCAAGATTGGACAGCGGTTCGTCGAACAGAAACACCTGCGGATCGCGCACGATCGCCCTGCCCATCGCCACGCGCTGGCGCTGGCCGCCGGAGAGCTGGCGCGGATAGCGGTCGAGCAGCTTGGAAAGCCCGAGAATGCCCGCTGCCGTGCCGACACGCTTGTCGATCTCGGCTTTCGGCGAGCCGTTCAGCATCAGCGAGAAGGCCATGTTGTCGGCGACCGTCATATGCGGGTAAAGCGCATAGTTCTGGAACACCATGGCGATATCGCGATCCTTGGGCGGCAGGGCGTTGACCACCTTGTCGCCAATGCGGATTTCGCCGGCCGAAATGTTTTCGAGACCCGCCAGCATTCGCAGAAGCGTCGATTTCCCGCAGCCGGACGGGCCGACAAGGATGACGAATTCGCCGTCCTCGATTTCGATGTTCACGCCCTTGATGACGGGAAAGGCTCCGAATGATTTTTTGACATCGACGAAATCAACGCCTGCCATATGCTTTCCTCCCATAGGAATTTCATCTGAAATCGGCGGTCGTCCGGCGGCCTTTCCTTATGCCGTTTCCGGACGACCGCCGATTCCCTGCCCTTACCCCCGCCCGACCAGCGGCATCTTCGTTGCCATCACCGTCATCGTCAGCACGTTGGCGTCGAGCGGCAGGCTCGCCATGTAGACGACGGCGTCGGCGATATGCGCGACGGGGATCGTCGGCTCGCTGGCGGTCTCGCCATTCGCCTGCAACACCCCGGAATTCATCTTCGACGTCATGTCGGTCGCGGCGTTGCCGATGTCGATCTGGCCGCCGGCGATATCATATTCCCGCCCGTCGAGGGCGGTCGACTTGGTCAGCCCGCTGATCGCATGCTTCGTCGCAGTATAAGGAGCGGAGTTCGGCCGCGGCGTCTGGGCCGAGATCGAACCGTTGTTGATGATCCTCCCACCGCGCGGCGTCTGCGCCTTCATCAGCCGGAACGCCTGCTGCGTGCAGAGGAAGGCGCCCGTCAGGTTTGCGGCAATAATGCCACTCCACTGGTCGAACGTGACCTCCTCCAGCGGCACGGGCGGGACGTTGGAGCCGGCATTGTTTACCAGCAGGTCGAGCCGGCCGAACTCTGTATGGATCGCTTCGAAAAGGCGGGCGACCGCATTGGGATCGCCGATATCGGCCCTGACCGCACGCACGGTACCACCCGTTTGCGATGCCATGTCGCTTGCGGCTTTCTCGAGCACGTCGGCACGCCGGCCGGTGATGACGACGGTATAGCCCTCCTCGCTCAGGGCTTGCGCGATGCCGCGTCCGACGCCCGTGCCGCCGCCCGTAACCAATGCGATCTTGCCCTCGCCGGGCTTAGAACCACGCGCCATTTCAGATCTGCCCTCCGAGCTCGTCTTCGATATGGATCCTGATGATCTCGTCGAACGTGGTCTCGGCCTTGAAACCGAGTTCGGCCGCGCGGCGCGCATCGAAATCGGCCGGCCATCCTGACACGATGGAGCGGATAACCGGGTCGGGCTTGCGGCGGATCAACTTGACGGCCTTGTCGCCGGCGGCGCGCCGCAGCGCCTCGATCTCCTCGCCAACGAGGGCGGAAAGGCCGGGCATGGTGAGATTGCGCCTCGGTCCGATCAGGGACGTATCCATCCGCGCCGCATGGACGAAGAAGCCGACCGCAGAACGCGGGCTTGCAAACCAGTGGCGCACATCCTCGTCCACCGGCAACACCGCCTCATGACCGGCGAGCGGCTCGCGGAGAATGTTGGAGAAGAAGCCGGATGCCGCCTTGTTGGGCTTGCCCGGGCGGACGCAGATCGTTGGCAGGCGAATGCCGACGCCGTCGAAAATATCGCGCCTCGAATAGTCGGCGAGAAGCAGTTCGCAGATCGCCTTTTGCGTACCGTAGCTCGTCAGCGGCGTGGTGAAGAACTCGTCGCCGATCTTCTCGGGGAACGGCTGGCCGAAAACGGCGATCGATGAGGCAAAGATGACGCGCGGAATGTAGGGCTCCCGCAGCCCCTCATGGCGGATCGCCTCGAAGAGCGCTCGTGTTCCGTCAAGATTGACCTTGTAGCCCTTGTCGAAATCAGCCTCCGCCTCGCCGGAAACGATCGCCGCGAGATGGAAGATCACGCCGGGCCGCAAATTGACGAGTTTCTCGGCGGCGCCATCCTTTGAAAGATCAAGCGCAAACGTCGTCGCAACGGCAGACAGCGCCTGCGGCACCGGCGGCTCGATGACATCGACCAGCGTCAGACTGGAAATATCGTAGCCAAGCGCGCCCTCCTCCGCGGCGAACTTTTCCACCAGCTTGCGGCCGACCATCCCGGCCGCTCCTATTACCATGACATGCATTGTCGGCGAACCTCCCTGTCTGCCATTCGGCTACAGCGCCGCGCGTCAGACATGACGCGCAAAAGTCGCTGTAGCACTTTGAAACTGCTGCATAATTTTGTCCTCAAATCGAACGGAATTATGCAGTATGCCGTCTCAACTTGTCGTCCCGCTCTTTTCCCGCTTCGGCTGCCCGCTCATGCGAGCAGCTCCTTCGTCGTGTCGTGGATCCGCGTGAGATGCCGACGAAATGCGGCGACCACCGCATCCCGGTCGCGCCGCTCCAGCGCCTCGACGATCTCGGTGTGATCGTCATAGCTGGCATCGATGGCGCCCGGCCGTGACATGGCGCTGCGCCGGTAGTTCATCATGTAGGTATAGAGATCGGTGACGAAATCGGAGAGCAGCGGGTTTCCGCAGGCCCGGTAGATCGCCACATGGAATTCGCGGTCGCAGATCAGGAAGCGCATGGCGTCATCGCCACAGAGCTTCTGCGCGTCGAGCAGGCTTCTGAGTTTGCTCACGGTGTCTTCATCGATCCTCTCGGCCGCATCGCCGACGACCTTCAGCTCTATATGCAGCCGGGCCGCATGAACGTCCTCGAGATCGTAGCTGTCGATGGCATTGGGCGAAGCGATGGTAACGGTGAGATGGCTGAGATCAACATTGCAGACCCGCGTGCGGCTGCCGTGGGACACCTCGACGATGCCCCGCGCGGCCAGCGTCTGGATGGCGCCACGCACCGTCTCGCGGCTGACATGAAGCACATGGGCGAGTTCGCGTTCACCCGGCAGGACGTCGCCCGGGCGCAGCATGTTGGTAGCGATCAGCACCATCAGCTTGTCGACGATGACATCGCGCGCCGTGCGCCGGTCAAGGCTCTGCCCGACCTTCGGCACCTGGGTGAGTATCGGTTCCATCGCCGGCTCCAACTGACCTACTGGTTGGTCCAGCAGATCAGTTGCGATAGAACTGCCAAAAGCCTGCCACGTCAAGGCAAGTTCGTCGCTGCACTGCATCAAAAATATACTCGGAATACGTGTATATTCAGCCTGAGCGGAATGCAAGTTTTAGTCGTACATTGGCCGCCTGAAACGGTACGCGATTATCCGCGAGATGCCGGCAGGGACCAACTCATGTTTCCTTGGATCGGAGCCGACCCAGGATAAAAACATCCAGCACTTTGTGACATCTCCCCCCAAGGACAGGGCTATCGCATATGGAGCGAAGGCGACTGCGACAAACTCCCTCTTCTCCCCGGCGGGGAGAAGTGCCGAGCGTATGCGAGGCGATGAGGGGGCTTTCTCCGCGATTTCGGTGCCAGCCGCCCCCTCATCCGGCCCTGCGGGCCACCTTCTCCCCGCTGGGGAGAAGAGGGAGAAAACCGCAAATCCAGTGAGAAAGAAGCTCCGCCGCGCCGGACCTCAGCCAAGCGGCGTCAATGTCCGGCGCGTATTTTCCGGTTACTTGCAGATCGCCGCGGCCAGGAAGCCGCGCATGGCATCGCCGAAGGGCGGACGCATCATATATTCCGCCTCCACCATCTTGCTCTGGTGATAGACCGCGCGCGGATGCGAGAACGTCAGGAAACCGAACTTGCCGTGATAGGCGCCCATGCCGGAATGGCCGACGCCACCGAAGGGCAGGCCTTCGGCCGTGACGTGGCTCATGCAGTCGTTGACCGTCACGCCGCCGGAGGTCGTATTGTTGAGGACGCGGGCCTCCTCTTCCTGATCCTGGCTGAAATAATAGAGAGCGAGCGGCCGCGGCTTGGCATTGATGCGGTCGATGACGTCGGCGATGTCGCGATAGGGAACGACCGGCAGAACAGGCCCGAAGATTTCCTCCTGCAGCACGCGCATCTCCTCCGTGGGGTCGAGGATCAGGGTCGGAGGCATGCGGTGGGCGGATTGCTGCGAGAAATTCTCACCCGCGGGATTGATCTCGACGACGCGCGCGCCCTTGGCGCTGGCATCGTCGATCAGGCCCACGACGCGGGCGTGGTGGCGGGCGTTGACGATCGAGGTGTAGTCCGGATTTTCCTTCAGCGCCGGGTACATCGCGCCAACCGCTGCGACCGCGTGTTCGGCAAAGGCCTCGACGCTTTCCTCGGGCACATAGACATGGTCCGGCGCAAGGCAGATCTGGCCGGCGTTCAGCGTCTTGACCGTCATGACGCGGCGCGCCGCATCGGCGAGATCGGCCGAGCGGCCAATGACGACGGGCGACTTGCCGCCGAGTTCAAGCGTCAGCGGCGTCAGGTTGTCCGCCGCCGCGCGCATGACATGGTGGGCGATCGCCGTCCCGCCGGTGAAGATCAGGTGGTCGAAGGCAAGGCTGGTAAAGGCCGTGCCCGTGGCAGGGCCGCCTTGAACGACGGCGATTTCGGTTTCATCGAAGGCGCCGGCGATCAGCTCCGCCATCAGCGCTGCCGAGGCCGGTGTCACCTCCGACGGCTTGATCATGGCGCGGTTGCCGGCGGCGAGAATGCCGGCGAGCGGCGCCAAAGCGAGCTGATAGGGGAAATTCCAGGGGCTGAGGATCCCGACGATCCCTTTCGGCTGATAGACGACCTCGGCCACCGCGTCCGGGAACAATGCCTCGTGCTTTTCCGGCTCCAGCCATTCGGCGACATGGGCCTTGGCATATTTCAGCGAGCCGACGCAGGTGAAGACGTCGAGAAGCAGGCTCGCCTCGACGCTGCGGCTGCCGAAATCCTGCGAAAGGGCCGTGGAAATCGCGTCCTTGTTGTCGACGAGCAGGGCGATGACGCGGTCGATGCGGTCGACGCGGGTTTCGATGCTTGGTGGGCCATCGTTGAGGAAGGACGCCCTCTGCCGGGCAAGCAGCGCCTTCATGGCTTCGGGACTGGTGTCGGCGGCAGTGATCGGGGTGACGGTGTTCATTGTTTCCTCCCTTGAACGGTATCAGACGGCCGGCTGGCGCACGACCGGTTTCAGCACGATGCCTTTCTCCGAATCCTCGACCGCCTGGTTGATGTCGGCGAAATCATAGAATGTGACGAGCCTGTCGAAGGGGAAGCGGCCCTGCCGGTTAAGATCGATCAACAGCGGGATCAGCACATCCGGATTGGAATCGCCCTCGACGATGCCGCGGACACGGCGTCCGCCGGACAGGATATGCGTGAGGTCGAGCGTCAGCGTCGCACCGGCGGGCGAAGCGCCGACAATGCCGCAGGTGCCGCGCGGCGCCAGCACGCGCACGCACTGGTCGATCACGGCCGGCACGCCGGAGGCATCGATGGAATAGTCGACACCCGCGCCGGTGAGCGCCATGATGGCGGCGACCGCATCGCCTGCCCTGCCGTTGACGATGTCGGTCGCGCCAATCTCTGCGGCCAGCGCAAGCCGCGTCTCGTTGACATCGACGGCGATGATCCGTGACGCGCCGACGACCCGCGCCGCCATCACCGCGGCAAGCCCAACCGAGCCCATGCCGAAGACCGCCAGCACCTTGCCCGGCTCGACCTTGAGGGCGTTCATCACCGCGCCAGCGCCTGTCTGGATGCCGCAGGCGAGCGGTCCGAGCAGCGCCAGGTCGGCATCCTCAGGCACTTTCACAACATTGCGTTCATGGCAGAGAGCGTGGCTGGCGAAGGAGGATTGTCCGAAAATATTGCCATGGACCGGCACGCCCTCGCAGGAGATCCCGCTCGAACCGTCGGCGCGCGACCCGAAGAAATTGCGCGGGAAGAATTCGTGACAATAGGTCTCCTCGTGATCGTTGCAGCTCGGGCAATGACCGCAGGAATTGAAGGTCATGACCACGTGATCACCCGGCTTCACCTTGGCAACGCCCGGCCCGACGCGCTCGACGATGCCGGCACCTTCATGGCCGAGCACGACCGGCTGCGGCACCGGCAGATGCTGGTCGCGCATGACGATATCGGTGTGGCAAACCCCGGTCGCCACGACGCGGACGAGGATTTCCCCCTCGCGCGGTTCCTCGAGGTCGAGCCTTTCCAGGGAAAACGGCATATGCGGCGCACGCGCCACCGCGGCATGGATTTTCATTGTTTTCCTCCTCCCGATGGTCAGCCCGCGAACGGCCCGGCGAGCCGGGCCCGTTCTCTCAGCGGGCGCGTTTGTAGGCGCCGAGCCCCGGCTGATAGGTCTTGTCGTCGAGGAACTGCTTCAGCCCCTCGTCGCGCCCTTTGGTCTTGTCGAGATAAAGCATCTGCTCCAGCTTGGCGTAGATGTAGTCGTCGGCGAGATCCCACGGCAGGTCGCGCACGCGCTTGTAGGTGTCCTTGGCGGCCTTCAGGGTCACCGGGTTCTTTTCGAGCAGGCTGGCGCAGATCTTGCGGACCCTGGTTTCGAGGTCTGCAAGCGGCACGGCTTCGTTGACGAGGCCCATCTCGGCGGCCTTGCGCCCATCGAAGAGTTCACCTGTCATGATGTAGTAGAGAGCGTCGCGATGGCGCATGACTTCGGCGACCGCACGGGTGACGTTGCCGCCCGGCAGGATGCCCCAATTGATTTCGGAGAGGCCGAAATTCGCCTCCTCGGCGGCGATGGCGAGATCGCAGGAAACAAGCGGCGTGAACGCGCCGCCGAAGCACCAGCCGTTGACCATGGCGATCGTCGGCTTTTCAAAATACATCAGCCGGCTCCACCAGCCGCCCGATTGCCGCCGCGCCTTCAGCGTGGCGTCGCGCGGCTTGCCGTCGTTGTCGCGGAAATATTCCTTGAGATCCATGCCGGCCGACCAGGATTCGCCGGCACCCCGCAGGACGAGAACGCCGCAGCGGTCGTCACCCTCGAGCTCGTCGAGCACTTCGAGCATCCGGGCGTTCAGGGCCGGGTTCATCGCATTGCGCTTTTCCGGGCGGTTGAGGGTCACAAAGGCAATGCCATTGTCGAATTCGACCAGAACCGGCGATTTCACTTCAGTCATAAGGTTACTCCATAGGTTTCGGGGTGAATGGCCGGAGCCGCTTCACAAAGCTTGTCGTTGAAGGATTTCGTCGGAATGGGACTGGCGCAGAACATGTTTCTGCACCTTGCCGGAGGCCGTGCGGGGAATTGTCTCGACAAAGAGGATGCGGGCCGGGCGCTTGAAGGCGGCGAGCCGGGCCGCGCAATGACCGGCAATCTCGTCGCCCGTTGCCGTCGCGCCGGGCCGCAGCACGATGTAGGCCAAGCCGCACTCGCCCCAGCGACTGTCGGGAATTCCAACCACGACGGCGTCGAGCACGGCCGGATGGCTTGCGAGCACTGCCTCGACCTCGGCGGGGAAAACATTCTCGCCGCCGCTGATATACATGTCCTTCAGCCGGTCGACGATGCGGTAGAAGCCGTTTGCCTCGCGCCGGCCGAGATCGCCGGTGCGATACCAACCGTCGGTAAAGGCGGCGGCCGTTTCCCCTGGCTTGTTCCAGTAGCCGGGCGTCACCGCCGGCCCGCGCAGCCAGAGCTCGCCGATCTCGCCTTGCTTGACCTCGCGGCCCACTTCGTCGACGAGGCGAATGTCGAGCAATGGCGCCGGAAGACCAGCGCTACCGGGGTTGTCCTTAACCGCGCGCCGGTCGATCGGCACATGCAGCACGGTTCCGGCCTCGCTCATGCCGTAGCCGTTGACCAGGGCCACGCCGTCGGCGAGATAGCTTTCGATCAGCGCCTGCGTGAGCGGCGCGCCGCCGACGAACAGCGCGTGAAGGCCGGCCAGTGCCGCGGCGCTATAGGCGGGATCGTTGCGCAGCGCGAGCGCGATCTGCGGCACGGCGAAATAGTGGGTAATGGCAAGCTCCCGGTCGGCAAGCGCCGCGAGCGTCCTGGCCGGCGTGAAGCGGTCGGAGATGACAAGCGTGCCGCCCAGCATCAAGGTGGTGCGGGCAACCGCGATCAGCCCGATGGTGTGGAAGAACGGCAGGTCGCACAGGGCAACCGAACCGGGACCGATCTCTCCGACGAAGGAAAAATTGACGGCGGCGAAAAAGGCGTTGCGGCGGGTGATGATGACGCCCTTCGGCTGTCCCGTCGTGCCCGACGTGTAGAGAAGGATGCAGGCCGCATCGCCATCGCCGGGCACCGGTACGGCCGGATGACTTGCCTCGATCCGCGCGGCGAGACCCTCCGGCCCGTCGGCGGTGGATATCGTCGTCATCTGCGGAACGGCGCTCGCAACGCTCGCCGCCATTGCCGCAAATTCCTCGTCATGGACCAGCAGAGCAGGCGTACAATCGGCAAGGATCGGCCGCAGCTCGGCGGCGTTGAGGCGCCAGTTGAGCGGCACGTAAACGGCGCCGGCGCGCTGGCAGGCAAAGGCAAGCACGATCGACTCCAGCGAGTTGCGCGCCAGCATGGCGACACGCGCACCGTCCCGACGCGGCCCGAGCACCTCTGTCAAGAAGCCAGCACAACGGGCGATGCGCGCATCGAGCCCGGCATAGGTAAGCTGCCGGCCGGTGGCGATCTCGTAAAGGGCCGGACGATCCGGCCCGACGCGGGCGCGATAAAGGATTGGATCGTCCTTTACCAGTCCGCACTCCACCGGCGAAGC
The DNA here is from genome assembly GCF_964254145.1 of Pararhizobium sp. LjRoot235. Lineage (NCBI taxonomy): Bacteria > Pseudomonadati > Pseudomonadota > Alphaproteobacteria > Hyphomicrobiales > Rhizobiaceae > Pararhizobium > Pararhizobium sp. LjRoot235. Next base: position 3,335,743 of record NZ_CAXUSP020000001.1, read on the forward strand.
CATCCCGAAGAAGGATTGTGCCATTTTCTCCTCCCATGCCCGCCGCCCCTCCGCGCCAGGCATTTAATTTGTATGTAACACATACTAATATTTTTTGGACGGAATGCAAGGGGCTGCTGGATGCAGCCGGGAAACATTCCTGCCCGTCTCGATAGGTTATTGACGAAACCGCTCGTTTTGATGGTTATGATGGCTGGCAAGGCGAGGGCAGAACGATGAGCAAAAAACCGCAGGACGGTGTCGAGAGCGACGACGCTCACGCAATGCCGAGGCTTGACGTCGGCCGGCTTGGCGACCTCTTGGGTTTTCATCTGCGCATGGCGCATGTCGCCATCTACCGCGACTTTGCCGAAACCACGGCGGACCTCGCCCTGACGCAGAAGCAACTCGCCGTGATGGAACTGGTCGCAGCCAATCCGGGCACCTCGCAAATCGACCTCGCCCATACGCTCGGAACCGACCGGGCGACGATGATGGCACTCGTCAATCGGCTGGCAGCCCGCGACCTGATCGAGCGCCGCCCCTCATCGGCCGACCGCCGGCGTCAGGAGCTTCACCTGACGAAAGAAGGACGCGCAATGCTGACCCGGGCGCGCAAGCTCATCGACATCCATGAACAGCGTTTCGTCGACCTTTTTTCGCTCGCGGAGATGGACGCGTTGCTGGCCGCCCTGAAACGGATATACGAAGAGCGCTGATCGGTCCAAGGCGGCGGGGACCGCGACGATCCTTTCGTCCCGAACAATATGTCGATGGAATCGAATTTTATCGACACCTTATGCGGGACGTGTCGTCGCCATCGACACATGGGAGGCTGTATCGACCAATCGGCGGCGCGCTCAAAGCCGTTGCAGCAAGGCGCGGCCGATGGTTTTTGGTGGTTCGCTGCGCAGGACGAGCGATGTCGTCACCGCCCCGTATCTGGCGATCGTGTCGACGATCGTCTCCAGTTCTCCCGGTGTCGGAACCAGCACCTTCAGGAGAAAGCAATCCTCGCCGGTCAGGCGCAGAACCTCCATGACGTGCGGCATTTCGGCGAACAGCTTTAGGCAGGCGCGAATATGTTCATGCGTCGTGCGCAAGCGAATGACCGCCATCATCCCGAGCCCCAGGGCCGCCGCGTCGATGCGCGCCCCGTAGCCGGAGATGACGCCCTTCTCCTCCAGCCGCTTGACCCGCTCCGATGTCGCCGGCTGGGATAGCCCGACCCGGCGCCCCAATTCCGAAATCGCGATGCGTCCGTTCTCCTGCATCACTTCGATGATGGCGATGTCGGTCGGATCGAGCGCGGACCGGTCCGTTTCGGCAGTTCCCATGTTTCACCTTCAATCCATCGTCAATCGGCAGCGTTTTCCGATGGGTTCTCATTCAAAACCACCCGCGTGTCCATCATCTTCGCACTGGCCCAGATATTTCAAGGCCAGATATTTCAAGGCCAGATATTTCAAGGAGAGACCATGACGGACATCATCATTCTGCCGGGGATCGGCGGATCGGGCGAAGGCCACTGGCAAACGCATTGGGAGAAGATAAATCCGCGGATGCGGCGCTTCCGGCCATCGGATTGGGACCGGCCGGACCTCGAGGACTGGATCGCCGCGCTGGAGCGCGAGGTCAAGCTGTCGGCGGCTCCGCCGTTACTGGTGGCGCACAGCCTCGCCTGCCTTCTTGTCGCGCATTGGCAGCAGGCATCCGCCCTGCCTGTCGCCGGAGCGTTTCTGGTCGCGGTTCCCGATCCCCGCACGCAAGCCTTCCCTGAGGAGGCGCGCGGCTTCGCCGATCCACCAGACGGTCCGTTGCGCATGCGCTCGTTGATCGTTGCCAGCAGCAACGATCCTTTCGGCACGACGGGCCATGCGAGAGAACGGGCCGAAGTGTGGGGGAGCGGCCTCGTCGGCATCGGTGCGGCCGGTCACGTTAACGGCCAAAGCGGCCTCGGCGACTGGCCGGTTGGCAGGAACCTTTTGACAGCGTTTGCCACCGGGCTTGCGGCGCCACGTTGCTGATGGAGACCGGAAAAAAACCCGGCATCGCTGCCGGGTTTCGTGTCCGTCGTAACGGAAAACTTATGCAGCGGCTTCGTAAAGCTCGAGCACGTAGTCCCAGTTGATCAGGCTGTCGACGAAGGCTTCGAGGTACTTCGGACGGGCGTTGCGGTAGTCGATGTAGTAGGAATGTTCCCAGACATCGACGCCGAGGATCGGCGAGGCACCGTGAACCAGCGGGTTTTCGCCGTTCGGCGTTTTGGAGATTTCAAGCTTGCCGTTCTTGACCGAGAGCCAGGCCCAACCCGAGCCGAACTGGCCGGTGCCGGCTGCGATCAAATCGGCGCGGAACTTGTCGTAGCCGCCGAGATCGGACTTGATGGCCGCGTCGAGCTTGGCCGGAAGCGCGGTGCCGCCGCCGCCCTTCTTCATCCACTTCCAGAAATGCACGTGGTTATAATGCTGGCCGGCATTGTTGAACAGCGGCTGGTTGGTGCCGTAGGACTTCTTGACGATTTCTTCCAGCGACAGACCGGAGAGACCGGCTTCCTCGGCAAGCTTGTTGCCGTTGGTCACGTAAGCGAGGTGATGCTTGTCGTGGTGATACTCGAGCGTTTCGCGCGACATGTAGGGCGCAAGCGCGTCGTAGTCGTAAGGCAGGTTCGGCAATTCGAAAGCCATGATGGTATCTCCTCTTCGTGGCTGGGTCCATGAAAGCCGGGCTGGAATTCATGAAAGAAATCGGTGAGGCGGAACATAGGGACCACCGCTGAAACAGGCAACCGCCGCCATGCCAAATTTCGCTACAGCCATGGAAAATACTTCTCGCGCGTGATTGTTCCATCCCGCGTGGACACAGGCGTAGCACCCGTGTTGACGCCAGCGTGGCAAACCGTCATGTCTGACGGCGGTGCCCTCTCCAAGGAGAATGATACATGTTGTTCCGTGGTCTCTCCGCCTTCCCGATCACGCCTGCCGACCCCCATGGACGCGTCGATGGCGCCGCTCTCAGCGCCTTACTTCGCCGCATCGCCGATGCAGGCGCCGATTCCGTCGGCCTGCTTGGGAGCACCGGCTCCTATATGTTTCTCAGCCGTGGGGAGAGACGCCGGGCCATTAAAACGGCTGTTGATTGCCTTGGCGGGCGCACCCCCATCATCGTCGGCGTCGGGGCTCTGCGCACCGACGAATCGATCGCCCTTGCCCGAGACGCGCGGGATGCCGGTGCGCAGGGGCTTCTGCTCGCGCCGGTATCCTACACACCGCTTGGTGACGACGAAGTCTTCGAGCACTTCGCTGCGGTCGCGGCAGCGACAGACCTGCCCGTCTGCGTCTACAACAATCCGGGCACGACGCATTTTTCCGTCAGCAATGTGCTTCTGAGGCGCCTCGCCGAGATCCCGACCATCGTTGCGGTGAAAAACCCTGCGCTGCCGGCCGCGGACATGCCCGCCGCTCATCGGGCGACGCAAAGTGCGCTTCCCGCCGATTTCGCGATCGGCTACAGCGGCGACTGGCTCGCGGCCGATGCGGTCCTGTCCGGCGGCGTTGCCTGGTACAGCGTCATCGCCGGGCTGCTGCCTGAGCCGGCCGTCAAGCTGATGCGGGCGGCGCAAGCCGGCGATCGCGCAGAAACACAGCGCATCAACAGCCTTTTCGAGCCGTTCTGGGCACTGTTTCGGGAATTGAGCAGCTACCGCGTCGTTCACGCCGCGGCAAATCTGCTCGATCTCAGCCACTTCGACCCGCCAAGACCGATCCTGCCGCTTTCGCCGGCCGATCGGCAGAGGGTGAAGGCAGCGCTCGACACGTTGTCGCCGGTCTAGCAGCGCCGTCAGTCACGCTCTGGCCGGAAAAAGATTGCCGGCGCGCTACCATTTGCGCGGGTGCTGCTCCAATTTCGATTGCGCAAACGCCTTGGACATATAAGTTCTATGCGGTTCCGGCCGGCATCGCTTCGATGCGCGAGGTCCCGGCGCCAAGCGTTTTCAGGTCTGCATATTTCATTCGGCGTTCGAAGATCGTTCAATCACGCGAGGGGAATTTCCATGGCCAATCCGTTGTCCACGCTCGGCATTATCCATACCGTCATCAGCGTCGTGCCTGTTGTCGCCGGCCTCTACGGCTTTTCAAAATACGGGGCAATCCTTCCAAAAACCGACTCGGGGCGGATCTATGTCATCACGCTCGTGCTTTCAGCCCTCACCGCCTTCGGCCTGTCGAGCACCGGCGGCTTCAATGCGGGGCATGCGATCGGCATCCTTGCCCTGCTGTCCGTCGCCTTCTCGCTAATCATCGCCTGGATCGGCTGGTTCGGTCGCCTCAACCGCTATCTGCAGGCGCTGTCGATGTCGTTCACCTTCTTCCTGCTGCTGGTGCCGGCGATCAACGAGACGCTGTCGCGCGTGCCGCCCGCAAACCCGATCGGCAACGGCCCGGACTCGGCCCCGGTGCAAACGGTGACGGCCATTTGGGCGGTGATCTTCCTGATCGCCATCTGTCTTCAGGCCTGGGCGATGCACCGCCGCGGAGGCATGGCGATGCCGGCCTGACGGTCTTCAGCAACGCCCGGAGCGCGGGAAGCCATGCGTCGGGCATCAGCGACCGTCACCCGTCCGTCGCCGAATGGTGCGGAATCCGCCCATTCGGCAGCCTTGATTTCGCCGGTATTTTAAGGGTTTGTTAAGCCAAACCAGCCGGAGAAATTCCATGGCGCTTGGCGCATCGCATCGCTTGCAGGACGGGATCGATGCCGTCGAAACCATGACCCGTTTTGCGCTGGCGGTGCTGGCGCTCGCATCAGGCGTCTACACCTATCTCGGGGTCCGCTCCATCCTCGACGGCTCGGCCACCGCCGTCTTCTTCGCGGCGCTGATCTATTCCAGCGCCGTCTCCGTCGCCATCTACGCCTTCTGGACCTATATGGCGCGGTTCTATCCGCATATCACCGGCGCTTCGGCACGCACCGCGATGCTCGGCATCATGGCGCTCGGCTGCCTGATGATCATCGCCATGGCAAGCTGGCTGAATGCCGCCGCCCTTGCCGGCTCGGCAGCGCTCGAACAGCATCTGGCCGAAACGGTCGAGGACTACACTGCCGATCTCGACCGGGCGCACCAGAATGCCCTTGCCGCGCAAAGCCTCTTGCCCGACATCCAGCGCACTTCCGAGCGCTTTCAGCGCCTGTCGGATCAGGAGCGCGAAAGCGGCGCACTGACCGGCACGACCGGCGCCGGCAGCGTCGTCCAGCTTCTCGGCCAGATGGCGGCGCAGCTCAAGGAGCTCGAAACCGGCATCTCGGCCTCGCGCGAGCGGGTCACCTCCCTCTTCGACGAAGGCCGCGCCCATCTTGCCACCATGCGCACGCTGGTCTCGGCGCCCGGCGCGATCGATCCGCGCGCCGAGCAATTCGCAGCCGAAGCCGTGGCACTGACCGGCACCATCACCTCGCTGGAGCAGACCTCCATCGCCGCCTCGGTCAAACGGGCGGCGGAAGACCTGTCGCTCGGCTTCATTGCCCCCGTCGCAAGCGGCGCCGAGGCCGATCTCGCCAACCGGCAGGACCAGGTGATGGAAACCATCCGCACCTCGGTCGCCGCCCAGTCCAAGGTGCTGTCGGAGGCAGCCGACCAGATCCTGACGCGCGAACCGGTCGACGAACGCCGCTTCGTGCCGCTCTCGTCGGCCGCCGCCGTGCTGCGCTATGCCTCTGATTTCATTCCGAGCTGGGCCGGCGCCATCTCCATCGATCTTTTGCCCGCCGTCCTCGTCTTCATGCTGTCGATCGCCCATGGCGCGCTGCGACGGCAGGAGCAGAAGCTGCCCTTTGCCGAGCGCATCACCGCAGCCGAGTTGCTGGAAGCGCTGCAGGTACAGAAGGCATTGCGGGCAAATGGGATCGATATCGAAGCCGCCGTTGCGGAAGCGGATGCGCAATCCAACATCGCCAGCTTCGACCTCTCCGGCAAGGGGCCGCGTAAATGAAAGGATCGCGCAAATGACGACGCGCGCACGACTGGAGGGTCTTGGGCAGAGGCTGAAAACCTATCTGCTATCTGCCGATGACGGCACGCTGATGCGCCATGTCTTCCAGGCGTTGCTGGCCACAGCCGTCGTCTTCATCCTCATCGACTGGAACGAACTGAGCGCCGCCAACCGGGACCTGTCCGGTTTCGACCCGCCGGAAACCATCCCCGTGCTGCCACCGGCGCTGACCGACGGCGAGCCGCAGAATGCGCCGTCCGAGCTTACCGCCGATCCGCAAACGCTGAAGCAAGCCATCCGCTTCGAGCTGCAGCCGGGCGGCATCCTCTCGGCGCAGGGTTCGATCGAACCGGGCGCCGCCGGACGTTTCGCCACGGAGATCGAGGCGCGCGGCGAATATGTCAAGACCGTGCTGCTCAACTCCCCCGGCGGCGCTGTCGGCGATGCGCTGGCGATCTCGAAGCTGATCCGCGACAAGAAGCTCGGCACCAAGGTCGCAAGCGGCGCGCTCTGCGCCTCCTCCTGCCCGATCATCATGGCCGGCGGCGTCATCCGCGAAGCCGAACAAGGGGCCGTCATCGGCGTGCACCAGATCTTCAACGGCTCGAAGGAAAAACTCTCGGCCGAACAGGCGATGTCCGAGGCGCAACGCACGACCGCCGACGTCAGCCGCCATCTGGAACAGATGGGCATCAAATCCGGCGTATGGCTGCACGCGCTCGAGACGCCGCCGGACCGGCTGTATTATCTGACGGCGGAGGAGATGAAGGACTTTGCGCTGGTGACAGATGGGGTCGGGGCGGTGGCGAAGGCGAGGTAGCCGAGGCGCTTGCCTGCGCTTCTTACTCGGCCGCCGCCACCTCGACGGAACCAGCGGAAACAGCCTCATCTACCGCCAGTTCGGCCATGGCGAGAGCAGCCTCGCGGGTCCGGGCGGCGGCAACGAAGCGGCCGTTATGGCAGAAGCTCGCCCCCTTCACCCCGCACGCCGCCTCCAGATCACCATTGGTCAGACCAGCCCAGGCGGCCGGCAGATCGGCCCGCGCCTCAAAGCCTTCGTCGGCGCGGCGGATGGTGGTCAGGCACCAATCCTTGTCGCGCGGATGAACGACGAACAGCAGGTGATCGGCGCCCGCCTTGACGATGGCGGGACGGAACGGCATTCCCATCGGCAGCTCCAGGATGCGCGCTTCGCCCGCATCCACAATGGCCTGGTGCACCAGCGCCTCGGCCCGCAGCTTTGCAGCACTTTGGGCGATCCTTGCCTCGACAAAACTGCGGGCAATGGCGAATGCCGCGTGGAAAGCGTGATCGTCGGCTTCAGGATCGGTCTCGTCGAAAACGGGCTTCAAGGTTTCCAGTAGTGCAGGCAAGGTGAGCCCCGCCAGCTTCCCGGCAACGGCGGGGCTGAGCGCTCCATTGTCCACCAGATCAACCGGCAGCACGAAGCTGGCATCGAAAGAGCCATGGATCGTCTCGACATGCGCTTCCGGAACGCCGGAAGCGGCGAGGTAGTCGCGGCCATAGTGCTTCCAGATCAATCCGAACGAACTGTAGGGCTGGCCGTCGTCGCGCAGCGGCGCACCGCGCTGATGGTGATCGAAGATGCGCGCATCAGGATCATAGGCGCCGCCGACATCGTAAATGATGCGGTCTGCACCGGGTGCGAGCCATTCCGGCGCCCGGCTGCGGATGAGACGCGCCTGCGGGAAAAGCCGGGTGAGGATAACGCTGGACAACAGCTCGTCGGCATGGAAGCCACCGGAATGGGTGACGAGGAATTCTGGGATCATGCCTGGATGCGCCTTGTTGCTTGCGGGGGCCGCTGGTGATGGGCACCAGATAACCATTGCGGGATGCCATCTCAACCCGTCTTTTGCGTTCGGTGTGCTTAGCGGAGACTTTCCTGCGAACGCAGGTGGCAACTGGCGCCCAGAAGCCGACGCAGCGCATTTCGAGGCTGGCGGCTGGAATCGTGAAGAGTTTCGGGCGCCGGCAGGCGTACGAAAGTCCCCGAGGAAGGAACCCGCGGTCCACAGGCGATGGCGATGGCTATGGGGATTTCAGATTTCCGCCAGTGGCGTCGGTGGCGCGAGCGCCGTCAGGAAGGACCAGGTGGATGGGGACAGACGATTTTGTTGTGCCCTTGCGCCGTGTTGTTGGCACGTCGCGCGGCGGGACGCGCCTGCTTCAATGTCGATCATCGGCATAGACTCGTGTGGGTTCGTTGCCTGAGGCTGAGTGCCTGCGGCTGGAGGCCGGATCATTTCATGCCGGGTCATGGGGTGGTCTCCCGGTTCGGTGTGGTTTTGTCCGGCGGTCCACGCGGCTGCCTCCACCGTTCGAACATCTCGATGATAATCATGCGTCCGCCGCAGCATGGGCATGGCGGGCGGAAGTCGTCCGGTTCGTCTGGGGTATCGTCATCAGGTGGCGCGGCGACGTTCAGCAGTTCGCGAGCGAGCGCGAGGCTGGCCTTGCGGGCGGAGCCGGCGAGGAGGCCGTAGTGCCGAATGCGGTGGAAGCCACGCGGCAGGACATGGATGAGGAAGCGGCGGATGAACTCGTCGGTTGCGAGCGTCATCACCTGCTGACGGTCGGCGCTGTGGCGGCGATAGTCCTTGTAGCGGAAGGTGATGCTGTCCTTGTCGAAGCGGATGAGGCGGCTGTTGGAGATCGCGACCCGATGGGTGTAGCGCGACAGATAGGCAAGCACGGCTTGAGGCCCGGCGAAGGGCGCCTTGGCATAAACCACCCAGCGCTTCTTCCGGACGGGGGCCAGGTGCCGCTGAAATGCCCGCCGGTCGGTGAAGTGCGCCATCGATCCGAAGAAGGTAAGCCTGCCGGTATCGTGCAGCCCGAGCAACCGAGTGAGGAACAGCCGGCGGAACAGCTTGCCTAGTACCCGTACCGGGAGCAGGAAGGCCGGGCGCGACGATACCCATCGGCTTCCGTCTGACGCGATGCCGCCACCCGGCACGATCATGTGGACATGCGGATGGTGCGTCATCGCCGATCCCCATGTGTGGAGCACGGCGGTGATGCCGATGCGCGCGCCGAGATGCTTTGGATCCGCCGCGATGGTCAGCATCGTCTCCGATGCCGCCTTGAACAGCAGGTCGTAGACTGCCGCTATGTTCTGGAACCCGATGTGGGCGACCTCGGCGGGCAGCGTGAACACGACGTGGAAGTAGCCGACCGGCAGCAGGTCGGCCTCGCGCTCGGCAAGCCATGTCCGCGCCGCGGCACCCTGACACTTCGGACAGTGCCGGTTGCGGCAGGAGTTATAGGCGATCCGCCACTGGCCGCAGTCCTCGCAAGCCTCGACGTGACCACCGAGGGCCGCGGTGCGACACTGCTCGATCGCCGACATGACCTTGAGTTGGGTGAGGCTCAGGTGTCCTGCATGGTCGGCCCGGTAGGCGGGGCCCGCCGCGCGGAAGATGTCGGCGACCTCGACAGAGGCGCGCACGGCTCAGCCGTCGGGCGATATCTCTCCCCGCTTGAACAGGCCGAGCTTGTCGAGCGGGCTTGTCACCGTTCGCACCGTGCGGGTCGCGACCTTGGTATAGAAAGCGGTGTTGTTCAGCTTGGCGTGCCCGAGCAGGACCTGGATGATCCGGATGTCCGTGCCGTCCTCCAGCAGGTGGGTGGCGAAGCTGTGGCGCAGCGTATGCGGCCCGACCCGCTTGGCGATGTCGGCGGCCTGGGCCGCCTCAACGACGATGCGATAGAGCTGCCGCGTGCTGATCGGCTTCATCGCGTGCTGTCCGGGGAACAGCCAGCCATCGCGGTGCATCACGCCCTGCTGCCGCCCGACCCGCCACCACTGGCGCAGCAATAAGAGCAGGTCTTGCGACAGCATGGCGTTGCGATACCGGCCGCCCTTGCCGCGCTCGACCCTGAGCAGCATGCGCTCACTGTCAATGTCGGCGACCTTCAGCATCGACACTTCGGCGACGCGAAGACCCGCACCATAGGCGACTGACAATGCGGCCTGGTGTTTCAGGCAGGTGGTGGCGTTTAGGAGGCGGGCAACCTCGTCGCGGCTGAGCACTACTGGCAGCGTGCGTGGGTGCGCCAGTCGAACGAGCTTGCGCGCCAGATCGGGACGATCAACCGTATGAGTGAAGAAGAAGCGTAGCGCCGACACGATGCTGTTCATGGTCGGCACGGGAACGCCGTCCTTCTGCTGCTCGATCTGGAACCGGCGCAGGTCGTCGGAGGTCGCTGTGCCTGGTGAGCGCCCAAGGAACGTCGCCAGGCGCCCGATATCGCGGAGATAGTTGCGCTGTGTCTCCCGTGAGAAACGCCGCATGTTCATGTCGTCGATCAGCCTCTGGCGCAGCGGGCTGATGGGTGCATCAAGAACTGAATGGGACATGGTCAGGCTCCTTGTTGAAGAAGCCCGTCATGGTCTGCTCACACCGAACGACGCTCAATGCATGCGCCACGACCGGTTGTTGATCTCTACCTCAACTGCGGGCGCCCTCCCGCGCAGCGGGTTCGTTCCACGGCGCAAAGCGGAAGTCCGATCCGGTGCATAATTCAAAAATGTTGAAATTGCCGGAAGGTATGACCGGAACATTGACGCAGCGAGCTCACTCAGCGCGAGGGCCAGGCGGGGATCGGATCGCCTGTCTTAGAAATTCGCCGCGGCCCGATTCCCGCGTGCTCACGACCGTGCCGAAGACTAACGGCCGTGCTATCATGCAAGGGTATGAGATCCGCGAAAGGAGGACCAATGAAACCTCAGATCGACGTGATCACGCTGGCCGTAGAGAACTTAGAGCGGGCGCTTGCCTTCTACCGGGCGCTTGGGCTCGAGTCGCCCGGTGTGACAGCAACCGAATTCGCTGGCGACGACACTCACCCCGCGGGGGCAGTAGTCATGTTCCGCCTCAACGGGGGGCAGATCCTCGCCCTCTATCCGCGCAGCGAACTCGCGAAAGACGCAGGCATCACGCAGGGGCCAGCGCAGAGCGGCGAGTTCAGTCTCGGTCACATTGTCGCGACTCGCGACGAGGTGGACGCGCTCTTGGCCAATGCCAGGGCGGCGGGGGCGCCCGTCACCGCCCTACACGACCGGCCCTGGGGCATCTACTCCGGCTACTTCCGCGACCTCGACGGACACCTGTGGGAAATCATCCACAACCCAACTAGCACCGACGCCACCACCTGATCGGGCTATATCGAGTGCAGAGACGGTCGCAGTCGAGGCCACAACCTAATTAGGTTTGGCATCCGCATCGACCTGATCAATTAGAGGCTTGTTAAAGGGGCAAAACACCCCCCTTGTCCTGCCGCCAAGAGCCATCCGCTTTCCGGGCGGATGGCTGATCTGCAGCGTCCTTACAAATCCTGCCGGCCTGTCGAATGCGCCCAGTCCATATAGGCATCCTTCGCCTTGGCGGCGATCGGGCCGGATTGCAGGTCGCGGTCTTCGAGGCGGGTGACGGGCAGGACCTTGGAATAGTTGCCGGTGGTGAAGATTTCGTCGGCGGTTTCGAAATCGGAGACGGTCATCGTCGTCTCGACTACCTCAAAGCCGGCGTCACGCAACAGCCCCATGACGCGCAGGCGGGTGATGCCGGCAAGGAAGGTCTTGTTGGCGGCCGGGGTAAAGACGACGCCGTCTTTCACCATGAAGACGTTGGAGGAGCCGGTTTCGGCGATGTTGCCGAGCATGTCGCGCACCAGCGCATTGTCGAAACCGCGCGATTGCGCCTCGCGGATGATGCGGCCGTTGTTGGGATAGAGGCAGCCGGCCTTGGCGTCCGTCGGCATGCATTCCATCGTCGGCCGGCGGAAAGGCGAAACGGTAAGCGAGGAGCCGCCATGACCGTTGCCCATCGGAGCCTCGAACAGGCAGAGCGCAAAGCGGGTCGATTCCGGATCGGCGGCGACAACGCTGCCGGACGAGCCGTGCTCGGCCCAGTACATCGGCTTGATATAGAGGGCGGTCTTGCCATCGAATTTCTTGCAACCCTCCCAGGCAAGGTTTTCGATATCCTCGGCGGTCACCACGGGCTTGAGGCCGAGCGCCAGCGCCGAGCGGTTGACGCGCTGGCAATGCAGGTCGAGATCGGGCGCGATGCCGTCGAACCAGCGGGCGCCGTCGAACACGGTCGAGCCGAGCCACATGGCATGCGAGGCCGGGCCGATCAGCGGCGGATTGCCGGAAAGCCATTCGCCATCGACATAGGTCCAGGTGGTGCTGCGCGGGGATGTATCGACGGCCATGACGGTCTCCTGTTTTTGTCTGATATCCGCAATAGCCGGAAAATCGAGAAGTGGGGTAAATAGGTACATCAAAAAAAGTCATGTCAGGCAATGGAGCGCAACGCATACCTCTCCCCTTGTGGGAGAGGACGCAAAATCAACATCTTAGCCGTAGGCTAAGTGTTAGATTTTGCTGGTGAGGGGATATCTCTGTTTCCCGGACCAACCCCCTCTCTTGCAATTTCTAGCACTTAGCTAAAGCTAAGATGCTGAAATTGCTTTCTCCCCCACCGAGGGGGAGATAGGAACGACTACGGCTGCCGCCCAAAGCACAAAGGACCATCCGATGAAAGCCATGTATTACGACGCCTTCGGCACGACGCCCGATATCCGCATGCTGCCCGACCCGACACCGAGCAAGGACGGCGTCGTCATCAAGGTCGAGGCGACCGGGCTTTGCCGCAGCGACTGGCATGGCTGGATGGGGCATGACCCGGACATCGCCCTGCCGCATGTGCCGGGCCACGAACTGGCCGGCACCGTTGCCGCCACCGGCAGGCAAGTGCTGCGCTACAAGGTTGGCGACCGGGTGACCGTTCCCTTCGTCTCCGGCTGCGGCCGCTGCGGCGAGTGTCATTCCGGCAACGCCCAGGTTTGCCCCAACCAGTTCCAGCCCGGCTTTACCCATTGGGGCTCGTTCGCCGAATATGTCGCGATCGACTTTGCCGACCAGAACCTCGTGCACCTGCCCGAAAACCTCGATTACGCCACGGCCGCCAGCCTTGGCTGTCGCTTTGCCACCTCGTTCCGCGCCATCGTCGACCAGGGCCGGGTGCGCGGCGGCGAGTGGGTGGCTGTGCATGGCTGCGGCGGCGTCGGCCTGTCGGCGATCATGATTGCGTCTGCGCTCGGCGCCAATGTCATCGGCATCGACATTTCCGAGACGAAGCTTTCCTTCGCCCGCGAGGTCGGCGCCGTCGCCACCATCGACGGCAGCGTCACCGGCGATATCGCTGAGGCGGTGCGCGAGATCACCAAGGGCGGCGCGCATGTCTCGATCGACGCGCTCGGCTCGCCGGTCACCTGCTTCAACTCGATCAAGAATCTCCGCCGCCGCGGCCGCCATGTTCAGGTCGGCCTGATGCTCGGCGAACATGCGGCGCCGCAGATCCCGATGGCGCAGGTGATCGGCCACGAACTCGAAATCTACGGCAGCCACGGCATGCAGGCCTGGCGCTATGAGGCGATGATGGCGATGCTCGAAACCGGCAAGCTCAACCCGCAAAAACTGATCGGCCGCCACATCAGCCTCGAAGAGGCGGTGCCGGCGCTGATGACGATGGACACGGCGCAGGATCTGGGGATCAGCGTGATCACGCAGTTTTAGCTCAAAGGGCAGAGCGGGCTATCGGGCGGCGTGTATGGTCCCCGGCGGCCAATGCGGCCTTCACGGCTTACATTCGGCGCGAAGCTCCCTATTTAACCATGGTGGTTGCAACGCGTCGTTGCTCATGGAGTGTGATAAATGGCATTATCCATGCTGATCAGTCTTGTGGTCACGGTTCTCGTCATTGTGCTTGTCCTCTATCTTGTCGAACGGCTGCCGATCGACGGCCGGATCAAGCAGCTCGTCCAGATCGTCGTGATCATCATCGGCATTGTGTCGCTGTTGAAATACCTCGCGGTCTTTTAACGGCGGCGGAGAGCAATCTCCTCTCCCTGCCATCAGCATTGCAAAGCGAGTTCATGGATTGACCGATAAAACCGACATCAAGGCTCCCGGCAAGGTCTCGGTGCGACGCAGCCAGGACGAAACCTCCGCGGCCGCCCTTGCAATCATCAAGGCGGAACTGGTGGCGCGAAACAAGAAGACAGCCATGCTGAAAGCCTTGCGGCTCGCACAGGAGCCCATCGCGGCAAAGCCGGTCAAAAAGGCCGCCGCGAAAAAGAAAAAGAAGTGAGGTTTTTCCCGCCTTTCCAGAGCGCCGGTCACAGCAATTGATTTCCCCTATTTCTGAAGTGCGCCGTGTCCACGGCGCGCAGACGTCGGGTCGATGGATCGAAGGCGATTTACGACAAATCTCCCTCTTCTCCCCGGCGGGGAGAAGTGCCGAGCGCATGCGAGGCGATGAGGGGGTTTTCTTAAGCGATTTCGGCGCCAGCCGCCCCCCTCATCTGGCCTTGCGGGCCACCTTCTCCCCGCTGGGGAGAAGAGGGAGCAAGCCGCAGACCGGTCTGCCGGGGTAAATTACGCCGCCCGGCGATACGCGAAGGTCTTGCCGCCGTCGGCGGTCGAGATCAGGCCCATGCGGTAAAGCGAGACGAGCACGCTGGAGACGGCGGGCATGACCTTGCGGCCCTGCTTGAAGGAGGAAGCGATGGTGCCGGCATCAAGCGCTGCGCCCGACGAGATGAGCCCGTTCATGACGAGGCCCGTCTGGGCGATATCGTCAGGCGGGAAGGCGGGCTTGGGGCCGGCCTTTTCGGTCGGTTGCGCGGCGATGCCGAAATCGGCTTCCAGCTGCTTAGCCTTTTCCTTTTCCGAGCCGAAGCGGGGGATCTGATAGTCCGGGCGCAGCCAGCGGACGGTAAGGCGGCAGATAGCCAGCGATATGGCGCGTGAAGACAGGCTGGAGGCGCCTTGGTCGGGGACTGATACGGTACCCTGCATTCGCCTTCGATATGATCGATCTGGGCTCATTCTCGAATACAAGCAAATGATTGAGCCTGACTATTTCGACAAGAAAACCCTCTATCACCTCGGCTTTGGTGGCTGACGCAGTATGTTCTCTAGAGTATTGGAACAGCGCGTAGTTCGCCCGCTCCTGCCCGCCTTCCTGCCCCTGCCAGCGCGTGATGAACGTCTCGACTACGTGCGTCAATGAATGCCATGCTCCCCTGTCGCCATCCTTTTTAAATCGGGCTGGCGATCTTGCAAGCGGCAAAACGTCCGCAATGTCGGCGGCGCGCGAGATCACCAGACGGCGTGCATGTCCCCGATCGACGGGCTCTACAGGCGAACGCTATTTTGAAGGCGTGCTTGCCGCCATCTCAGCCGGGGGCAGGACCTGGCCAAAGGGCCGGCGCGAAAGAATGCCGCGCCGAACGGTCAAAGCGATCTTGCCGGCGAGGATGCCGGTCACGGCCCCCACGGCCTTGACCAGGGCGTCGTCGAAACGCGCATGCCGGGTCGGGGAGAGTTCCTGCAGTATTTCAATTGCGAACGACGAGGCGACGAGAAACAGCGCCAGCGACATCCATCTCTTGGGGTAGGCGACGGCAAAGACCGCGCCTGCCAGGAAAAACGCGAACCCGCGATCCAAGCCGACCGTCATTATCGTTTGAGGGCGAAGCCCGATGGGCGAGACGGTCACAAACACCAGGGCCGCCAGCACGGCCCATGCCAGCCACTTGAAAAACTTACCTGTCATCATCCCGTCACAATAGCGGAGAGCATGCATATTGCAATGCACAACAGAATTATTGCAATGCGCAATTTGCCATACCAGGGACGCCGTCGCGTATCCGCTTCGGTGGATGACGACCCCGCAGCCCACTACCCTTGCGCGATGATCCGGTTTTTTCGCTTTCCCCTTCCCGCACGCGCCGCTATTTTCATATGGGCAACGGAATCAACGAGGCGACCATGGCACTTGCAGTTGAAAGGCGGGCGGCTGAGAGGCAGGCGGATGCGCTTTACACACCCTTGCTCGACACCAATCCGCCCCATCCGAATGGCTGGCCGATCAGGCTGATCGTCGCGTCGCAGACCGAGGCGCGGCACAATCGCGCGCCCTGGGCGCCGAGCCACCTGATCTCGATCCGGGCGCCGGGAACCAAGCTTCTGTCGATGATCGACCTGCCGGCTGAGCGGCATCTGGAATTGCTGTTTGGCGATGTCACCGATCCGGACGAGCCGGATGCGGCGCGGCCAGACGCGATTGAGCGGACCTTCGCCTTCATCGACGGGCTGCCGGAGGATGCGCATCTCTTGATCCACTGCCTGCGCGGCATCGGCCGCTCGACGGCTTTGACGCTCGGCATTCTTGCCCGCTACATGGAGCCCGAGGAGGCCGCGGCGGCGCTGCATGGCTTAAGGCCGGAAGCAAAGCCGAACCGGCATGTGACCGGCCTCTGCGACACGGCGCTCGGGCTCAAGGGGCGCCTGGCCAAGCAGGCGCTGCGGTTTCCGGCCAAGGTGTGGAAGCCCGCAAAGAGATCCACCTCGTCATCAGGTTGATCCACTTCGTCAGAATGATTGACATCAGAATGATTGTGCAATGCACAAATTTTTGACATGATCCCGGCAAAGAACCGTATGCAAGCGGCGATCAGGGTGCTGCCGCCTCTTTCACATCTTGAAAGGGACCGGCGCGAAGGGAATGACGGGAGGTTTTGATGTCTCATGCGGCCTATGTCTTTGATGCCTATGGCACACTGTTCGACGTCCACGCGGCCGTGCGCAAACATGCGGGCGCGATGGGGCCGGACGGCCAGGCGTTTTCCGATCTCTGGCGCGCCAAGCAGCTCGAATATTCCTGGATCCGCACCCTGATGGGCACGCACACCGATTTCTGGACGTTGACAGAACAGTCGCTGGACTACGCTTTTGCCCGGTTTCCCTCGGCTGACCGCAAGCTTAGGGCCGCACTGCTCGACGCCTACTGGCATCTCGACTGCTATCCGGAAGTGCCGGCCGTGCTGAAGAACCTGAAGCATCGCGGGGCGCGCATCGCCATCCTGTCGAACGGCACGCCGCAGATGCTGCAATCGGCGGTCAAGAAGGCCGGCCTCGACCTTATCATCGACGACATCTTCTCTGTCGAGACGGTGCGGGCGTTCAAGACCTCGCCCGCGGTCTACGACATGGTGACGACCACTTACCGGCTCTATCCGAACGCCGTCTCGTTCCAATCTTCCAACCGCTGGGACGTTGCGGGCGCCACCAAATTCGGCTTCCGCACCGTCTGGATCAATCGCGGCGACATGCCCGACGAATATGCCGATTTCGGTCCGGCGCTGATCCTGCCGTCGCTGGAAAGCCTTTAAAGGCGCAAGGCGCATTTTATTTTTGTCTTGCGCATGTCCGTGACCCCAAAACCGCCGCAGACTTGGGCAACATGCGTTAGCGCCAGAGGAGACAGCCGATGGCCTGGTCCGCCGAACAATACATGAAATTCGAGGACGAACGCACCTGGCCGGCGCGCGACCTTCTGGGACACGTGCCCAATCTGCCCGAGGGGGCCCTCTACGATCTCGGCTGCGGGCCCGGCAATTCGACCGAGCTCGTCCAGGACCGCTTTCCAGCCTATTTGCTGACCGGCGTCGACGCCGACGAGAACATGCTGGCGGCAGCGCGAAAGCGGATGACCCATACCCGCTTCGAAAAAGGCGATCTGGCGCGATGGACACCGCGCGAACCGGCCGCGCTGTTCTTCGCCAACGCCGTCTTCCACTGGCTGCCGGACCACCTTGATGTCTTCGACCGGCTGATGGATGACCTGGTCCCCGGCGGCACGCTTGCCGTGCAGATGCCGGACAATCTCGACGAACCGGCGCATGCCTTGATGCGGGAACTGGCCGACGATCGCCGCTTTTGCGAATTCTACGTCAACCGCGGGCGCCGCAACGCCCTTGCCGCCCCCGCCGTCTATCTCGACCGGCTGGCGCCGAAGTCGATCAAGATCGATGTCTGGCACACGATCTATTATCATCGCCTCGCCGATGCCGAAGCGATCGTCGAATGGGTGAAGGGCACCGGTCTGCGCCCCTATCTCGACGTTCTGCCGCCTGATGTGCGTGAGGCCTATCTTGCCGCCTATCTCCGACGGATCCGGGAAGTCTATCCGCCGCTCGCGGACGGTCATGTGCTTTTGAAATTCCCGAGGCTGTTTCTCGTCGCGGTCAGGCGGTAGGTGTCGCGCTTTAACCAATAAGAAAAATTGTCCCTCTGGCGCGGCGGGCCGTATCAGGGCATCCTGTGAGGGCCGAGAATTGTAGTTATGGCAGGTGGAGGACCGCCCATGCGCTGCTTTACTGTACTTGGACCCTCGCAAACCGGAAAATCGACGATCGTGGAGAAGCTCGGCTCGTTGGAGGGAGCGCCGAGAAAATCCAATTCCCCCTATGGATTGAACCTGACGGAATTCAGTTTCGGAAACGAAGCGTGGTGTGCGCTCGATGCGCCCGGGGGAAACGAAGCGCTGGTGCATGCGCAGCATGCGCTTCTTGCCAGCGACGCCTGCATCCTATGCGTTTCGCCAGCGCCCGACGAGGCCGTGCTCGCGGCGCCCTATCTGCGGGTGATCGAAGCCTCGGGGACGCCGTGCATCCTTTTCGTCAACCGCATGGATGAGCCGAGGGGGCGGCTCAGGGACGTGATCGCGGCGCTCCAGGACTATGCCGGCCACACACTTCTCCTTCGCCAGATTCCGATCCGCGAAGATGACAGGATCGTTGGCAGTTGCGACCTGATTTCGGAACGGGCATGGCGCTACCGGGAAGGCCAGACGTCGGCGCTGATCGCTATCCCCGAAAGTGCAGCGGAGCGCGAAAGCGAGGCGCGTACCGAACTCCTGGAACACCTGTCCGAATTCGATGACTGGCTTCTTGAGGAACTGATCGAAGACCGCGAGCCGCAAAGTGACGCACTCTACGCCATCTCCTCGCGGGTCCTGAAGGAAAACCGGATCATCCCGGTGCTGATCGGTGCCGCAAGCCATGGCAACGGCATGATGCGGCTGATGAAGGCGTTGCGCCATGAGGCGCCGCCTATCGACATGCTTCGCAAGCGCCTTGCCAGCGCCGGAACTGTCGACGAAGGCAAGCTGACGGCCGTGAGCTTCCACGCCTACCATCGTCAGAATGTCGGCAAGACGGTGCTCGTGCGCGCCCTTGGCGAGGGCTTGAGGCAAGGCGTATCACTGGGCGGCGCCAGTCTGGGCGCTGTGCAGGATCCTGCAAACGGCCGGTCCAACTCGGTCGTCTTGCCAGCGCCGGGGGAGGTTTTCGCAACCGTCAAGTCCGACCACCTGCCCGTTCCATCGCTTCTGACCTCCGACGCGGCTGTGGCCGCACCGGAGTGGACGGAACCACCGACGCCGATGCTGGAAAGAATCCTCGTGCCGGGCAGCGAACGGGACGAGAACAAGCTCTCCGAAACACTGGCAAAGCTTTCCGAGGCGGACCGCGGCCTCAAAGTCCGCCAGGAGGAAGGGACCGGTGCCCAGCTCGTCTGCGCCCAGGGACCGGTGCACCTGCGCGATCTCTGCCGGACCCTGTCCGACGTGTTTCACATCGCCGTCACCGACCGGACACCCAGCCCGATCTACCGCGAGACGATATCGAAACCATCGGAGGTTCACTACCGCCATCGCAAGCAGACCGGCGGCGCCGGGCAATTCGCGGACGTGAAACTGAGCATCCATCCCAACGGGCGCGGCCAGGGGTTCACCTTCGGTGAAACCGTCAAGGGTGGCGTCGTTCCGCGCAATTACATCCCGGCCGTCGAAGCGGGCGCGCGCGAGGCGATGGACAAAGGCCCGCTCGGCTTCCAGGTCATCGATGTCGGCGTGACGCTGACCGATGGGCAGCACCACACCGTCGACAGTTCGGAATATGCTTTCCGGACGGCGGCGAAAATGGGGGTGCGGCAGGCGTTGTCGGAAGGATCGGCCGTCTTGATGCAGCCGGTCTTCCGCAGCGAAATCCACATTCCGTCGGTCTATTCGGGCAACCTCGTGCAGATCGTCTCCGCCCTCAAGGGGCAGGTGCTCGGTTTCGACCGGGATGAAACCGCCAAGGGATGGGACATCTTCCGGGCTCTCGTTCCCGGCGGCGCGCTCGACGAACTGGCCCGGGCGCTACGCTCGGCGACGCAAGGGATCGGTTATTTTTCCAAGACCTTCGATCATTTCGAGGAGCTCTACGGCAAGGAAGCGGACGCCATCGTCAAGACGCACGGTATGCAGCGCGCCGAGCACTGAAGCGACGGCATCAAACGCTACGACACCTTCCCTCTGCGCGGGTGGATGGTTTCGCCGCGGGCGAGCATGGCGACCAGTTTCTCGATGGTCCGCTCGCGTGTTTCCGATTTCGTCGCAGTCTGGACGCGGTAGAGCACGGCATAGCGGTTAGCGCTATCCAACGTGTCGAACAGGTTCTTTGCGCTTTCGTTTTCATCGAGTGCCTGTTGCAGATCATTCGGCACCGTAGCGTTACCTTGGGAATCATAGGCCGCCTCCCAGCGTCCGTCCGCCTTGGCCTTTTCGATCTCCGCAAGCCCAGTCGGACCCATCCGGCCCTCCTTGATCAACGCCTGTGCCCGCTTGCAATTGATCGCCGACCACTTGCTTTTGGGCCGGCGCGGCGTGAACCGGATCAGCCAGTAGTTCTCGTCGAAGGGCTTGAGCTGGCCGTCGATCCAACCATGGCAGAGGGCCACGTCGATGGCCTCCGGCTTCGAGACACTCGGCACGCCAGAGGCCTTCTTTGCGAATTTGAGCCATAGCCCATTCGCGGAGACGGGCTGGCTTGCAAGCCAACTCTCCCATTCCCCGGCGGTCCTAAAGGCCAACACAGGCAGGTCGGATTGATTGTTCGGCATGACGTCTCCCTCCAGCTCGCCACAATGACGACGCGTCGGTTTATCGATGGATCGACCTGATCTCGTCGGCCACAAGCTGTTGCAGGCGCCAGAGATTGCGGTCGCGAATGCCGAAATCCTCGAGATGAGAGACGGTGTTGTAGAGATATTCCGCGCAGGATCCGAGATGACCGCAGGCGCGCGCAAGGATGCCTGCGACCTCATCCAGTGGCCGGCGGGAGAGGATGCGCTCGCCCGTCGCCCCGACCCAGAACCCCAGTGCCCGGCAGGGGCCGCTCTCGGATTTTAACGGCAGCCACTGGACAGCATCGATATTCTCGAAAGAACTGACTTCCCGCCGCAGCATGCGCTCGATCTGCCCGACGCGATCACCGTCCGGCAAACGATAGATGACGCCGTCGCACCGCCCGCCGCGCTCCAGCGCCATCATCAGCCCCGGCTGCTCGCGCGAGCCGCGCCAGCGATTGATGTGCAGACAGAAGGATCGATGCCAGCCGAACGCGGTCGCCCGTTGCCTGTCGATCGCCTCGAACTCCGGCTTCCAGATTAGCGAGCCATAGGCGAACACCCAAAGCGGCTGCCCCAGGCTTTCCCGATCGAGCCGTCCGGCGAGTTCCCCATAGCCTTCATCGCTGATGGCGGTCCAGCGTCCGTCAGGACCGGGATCGACAATGTCGCGGTGACAGAGCGCCACCAGATCGGGCGTCAGGGACATTTCTCGCAGCTTGGGCATGTCGTCGGGACTCGGCATCGGCAAGGAAGCATGGGGTGGATCGTACCGCGTCAAATTGCCAGAGCCATCCTGCCAGTCAAGCCATGAGCGAGATGCATCGTGAAAGGCGCAAATTGACCGAAATTTGGAGAGCATGTCTTTACGGGTTTCACGTATTTCTAAGGCTGCGAAACATACGATTGCCGGGCTCTGGGGAGACGGGAAGAGGCGTTGCGATGCTCTGCAGCCGCGCTCAGCCAGGCGCTTTTTTCGAACCAAACTGACAACGGACATTTTTCAGCATCAAACGCTGAACCCTTAAGGAAGCACCTGATGAAAAAGACCTTTGCCGCGGCCGTCATCGCCGCATTCCTGCCGGCAATTTCGCACGCCGCGACCCTGAATTTTCCGAGCGATGCACCCGTCGCATCGATCACGATCCCCGACGACTGGGGGCCGAAGGAGACCGAGACGGGTATCGACGCCACATCGGACGATAACGCCATCTATATTTCCATCGACGTCGCCGACGGCGAAACGAGCGACAAGGTGGTCGAAGATGCCGTCGCCTTCCTTGAGAAGAATGGCGTCAAGATCGACGCGTCGACACAGAAGGAAAGCAGCGAGAAGCTCAACGGCATGGAGATGACCAATCTCGACTGGTCAGGTAGCGACAATGATGGCGACGTCAGCGTCGGCCTTTCGTTCCTGTCGCCGAAGGCGGGCAAGCTTCTGGTCATTACCTATTGGGGTACGAAGGGAATGCAGGAACAGCATGGCCCCGAACTCCAGGCGATCATCACATCCCTGAAGGCTGCCGAATAGGCGATTGAACCTCCGGCGGGCGGTGGGCGTCCGCCTTTTTCGTCATACCCGCTCGGCCAGAAAGTCGATGAACGCCCGGATGCGGGCCGCGAGATGTTCGTGGCCCGCAAAGACCGCGTAAAACTGTTCCGGCTCGATCGGGTTGTAGTCCTTCAGCACCTCGACCAGAGCGCCTTTTTCGAGGTCCCGCTCGACGTGGAACTTGCCGATGCGGGCGATGCCGAGCCCCTGCAGGCAGAGATGGCGGGCAATCGAGCCGCTCGCCGCCTGCACATTGCCCGAAACCGGGCTCAGATACACCGAGCTGCCGCCGGGGTCACGGAACGGCCATTCGCCGGGCGTCCTGCCGAAGGCGAACGTGATGCAGTTGTGGCCGGCCAGATCAGCGGGCGTCTTCGGCTCGCCGCGACGCGCGAGATAGCCGGGCGTGGCGACGGTGATGCGATGGCTGTCGAGCAGCTTCCTCGCTTTCAGGGATGAATCGCGCATCGGACCAACGCGGATCGCCACGTCGGTTCTCTCCTCGATCAGATCAATGAGGCTGTCCGATAGCGAAAGTTCGAGCCGGACCTCCGGATAGAGCGCCAGGAATTCGCCGGCAAGCGGCAGGATGTAGCATTCGCCGAAACCGACCGAAGCATTAACGCGCAGCAGGCCGCGCGGCGTTGCCTGGCCGCCCTCGGCGACAAGCCGCTCGGTCTCGGCGATGTCTGCCAGGATGCGTTGCGCCCGGTTGAGGTAGATTTCCCCTTCCGGCGTCAGGAGCAGCGAGCGGGTCGTGCGCACCAAAAGGCGCGTGCCGAGCCGGTCTTCGATGCGGGTGACGAGCTTGCTGACGGCTGACGGCGACAGCTTCAGCCGCCGCCCGGCTGCGGAAAAGCTCTTCAGCTGCGCCGCCGTGACGAAAACCTCCATTTCCCCTGCCCGGTTATCCATCGCCGCTCCATGTGAATTGGTTTCACAGGTATTTATCCATTCATCACAATTATCGCGCAAGTGCCTTTGGCCCATAGTCCGCCCAACGAAACCCAGCGACGGCCCGGAGATCCTGTGTGCCGCCACCAACCCGCCCGGCCTCCCACGGGCAACCAAAGGTGTTCCCATGCCTCTTGCCCTCTATGCACTGACGATCGCCGCCTATGCGATCGGAACCACCGAATTCGTCATTGTCGGCCTGTTACCGACGGTTGCTGTCGATCTCGGCATCACGCTGCCCCTCGCCGGGCTGATCGTGTCGATCTATGCGCTCGGCGTCACCTTCGGTGCGCCGATCCTCACCGCGTTGACCGGCCGGATCGAGCGCAAGCCGCTGCTTCTTAGCCTGATGATGCTGTTCATTGCCGGCAACGCGCTGGCGGGCTTGAGCTCCTCCTACCAGATGCTGCTGGTCGCCCGCATCCTCACCGCCTTCGCGCACGGCGTGTTCTTCTCCGTCGGCGCGACCATTGCCGCCGATCTCGTGCCGGCAAACCGCCGTGCCTCGGCCATCGCGCTGATGTTCACGGGGCTCACGGTCGCCATCGTCACCGGCGTTCCGCTCGGCACCTTCATCGGCCAGACCTTCGGTTGGCGTGCCACCTTCTGGGCGGTTGCCGGCCTCGGTGCCATCGCGCTCACCGCGATTGGCGTGCTTCTTCCGTCCGCGCTGTCCAAGGCGGCCCCGGCCAGCATTCTCGACCAGGTTCGCGTGCTCGGCTCGGGGCGCTTGCTTCTCGTCTTCGGCATGACGGCACTCGGCTATGGCGGCACCTTCGTCACCTTCACCTTCCTTGCGCCGATGCTTGAGGAAATCACCGGCTTTGCCGCCTCTTCGGTCAGCCTGGTGCTCGTGCTCTACGGCCTGGCGATCGCGGCCGGCAACATCATCGGCGGCCGCATTGCCGACCGCAGTCCGGTGAAGGCGCTGACCGGGCTGTTTGCGGCGCAGGCCGCCGTGCTGGTGATCTTCACCTTCACCTCGGTCTCGGCGATCCCTGCCCTGATCACGCTTGCGGCCCTCGGCTTCCTGTCCTTTGCCAACGTGCCCGGCCTGCAGCTCTATGTCGTGCAGCTTGCCAAGCAACACCGCCCCGGCGCCGTCGACGTCGCCTCGGCACTCAACATCGCCGCCTTCAACCTTGGCATTGCTGCCGGCGCCTGGATCGGCGGCCTGGTGGTCGCCTCGCCGCTCGGCCTGCAGGCGACGCCATGGGTGGGGGCAGGTCTGGTTGCCGGTGCTTTGGTTCTGACGATGGTCAGTAGTGCGCTGGACCGCCGACCGGGCGCCATCGCTCAAACCGCATGATCCGGCCGCATGATCCGGCCGCTAGATCCAAGGGCCGCTTGATCCAAAGGCGGCTTGACCCGGCCCCAGCGTGCCACATCTATAGATTTGAGCCTTTCAAACGCCCGGCAGCGCTCGCCGGGCAGCCTCGAAAAGGAGAGTTTCATGCAACCGATTGTCAACGCCAACGGCGCCATCATTCCGGCCCTCGGTTTCGGCACCTTCCGCATGTCAGGCCCCGACGTGCTGCGCATCGTACCGGAAGCCCTGAACATCGGCTTCCGCCATATCGATACCGCGCAGGTCTACGGCAACGAAGCGGAAGTCGGCACCGCCATCGGGCAATCGGACATCCCCCGTTCCGATATCTTCCTCACCACCAAGGTCTGGGTCGACAACTACAGGCAAGGCGCCTTTTCCGCTTCGGTCGATGAAAGCCTGCAGAAGCTCAAGACCGACTATATTGATCTCCTGCTCCTCCACTGGCCCGGAAGCCCCGTGCCACTCGCCGAGCAGATCGAGCGCCTCAACGCCGTCCAGCAGGACGGCAAGGTTCGCCATATCGGCCTCAGCAACTTCAATACCCACCAGATGGACGAGGCCGCACGGCTGAGCGTAGCGCCACTGGTCACCAACCAGGTCGAATATCATCCCTATCTCGATCAGTTGAAGGTGCTTGAGGACGCCGAACGGCTCGGCATGTCGATCACGGCCTATTATGCGATGGCCGATGGTCGCGCGCCGAGGGATCCGGTACTCAACGATATCGGCAGCCACCACGGCAAGACCGCCGCTCAGGTCGCGTTGCGCTGGCTGATCCAGCAGTACGGCGTTGTCGCCCTGACGAAGACCGCGACGCAATCGCGGCTTGCCGAAAACTTCGATATCTTCGATTTCGTGCTGTCGGCAGACGAGATGAAGGCGATCCACCTGCTTGCCACGCCGGACGGCCGCATCGCCAATCCGCAGGGTCTCGCCCCGGTCTGGGACGAAGCCGCCTGAACGGCAAAACGTTGCGGCCGCCGGGTATGATCCGGCGGCCGTTTTCCCAGACTCTAGCGGACCAGATCGGCGACATCGGCAATCAAGCCGTGCGTATCGGCCAGGGCTGCCAGCGTCGCCCGATGCAGGTTAGCTGCATGTACGACGCCCGACGGCAGCGGCAGGTCGCGCGTGGCGCAGGCGTCGCCCGCGACCGTGATCGAATAGTCGCGATCACGCGCGGCCCGGACGGTGGACGAGACGCAATTGTGGGTCATGAAGCCCGCGACGACGATCTTCCGGCCGGCCGGTCCGATGAGCGCTTCAAGCCGGGTTTCGGCAAAGGCATTGGCCCGGGTCTTTTCAACGACCGCCTCGCCTTCCACAGGCGCGACAGCCGGGATAAAGGCACCCCTGAACGCGCCCCGGTCGAAGAGACCGTCCGCCTCGCCCCGATGGGCCACATGGATGATCCGCGACCCCGCCGCGCGTGCGGCCTGCAAAAGGATCGCCGCCCGCTCCACCGCAACCTCCGCCCCAACCAGCGCCAGCGGTCCGGAGAGATATTCATTCTGGTAATCGATCAGGATCAGGGTCGCGTCCGAAAGGACAGGTGGCATCAAAACCACACCGGCGAGCGAGAGGATTGTGGTGGCGGGCATCGTCGTGTCGGTCATGAAAAACTCCCTTGCAGATTGGAATGGCCAAGACTACCAATCTGCACGGACACAGGCATACCCGAAATTTTCAAGGACAAAGCTGCATGAATGCAGGTTCATACTGGGCCGATCTGGAACTTCTCGATCACATTTTGCGGCATCGCACCTTATCCGGTGCTGCCGCTGCTCTCGGCGTCGACCAGACGACAGTGTCACGCCGGCTCGCAGCACTCGAGCGCCGCATCGGCAGCGCGCTTTTCGACCGCATCGACGGCAAGCTCGTTGCCACCCCGCCGCTTTCCGGCATCATCGACCGGCTGCGGACGATCTCTCAGGAGGCTTCGCTGTCGATCTCCTCGCTGATGCGGGCGACTGCAGAATTGAAGGATCATGTCCGCGTCACCAGCGTCGGCTTCGTCCTTTCAGCCTTTCTCGCTCCGGCGCTCGATATTTTCGTCAGGCAGAATCCCGGCATCAGCCTTGATTTTGTCGCTGACGATCAAGCCCTGAGCTTCGAGCGGCGCGAGGCCGACATCGCGCTACGTTTTGGCAGGACGGCAGAGCAGGACACGAAGATCCGCAGCCTCGGAACCCTGCGTTTCCATCTCTGCCGCCCATCTGGCGTCGACGAACAAACGGCTGGGCAGGTTGTGGTGCGCTATGGCGAGCGCCTGGCGCATGTTCCGGAGATGCAGGCGCTGGACCGATTGCGGCCGCATGCCCGCACGGCGTTGACATCGACCCGCCTCGACGTGCTGATTGCCGCCTCGCTGGCTTTGGGTGCCGATCTCATGCTGCCGGAGAGTTTTGCACGCCAGGACGCGCGATTCGATCTTGTCGTGGAGCCGAACGCCACCGCAGAGCGCCCGCTATTCCTGCTGACGCATCCGGAGCGCGCCAAGGTGCCGGCGGTGGCGCTGACGGCCGAATGGATCGCCGAGACCGTCAAGGCCTGGCAGAACTGATCAGCGCCGGCACCGGTGGTGTTCACGGCCGCCTTCGCCTCGGCGACGCGGCCATGAACGGTTTCATTCAGATATCAGACGAACTGGCTGAGGCCTGGTACCGAAGCGACCACTTCGTCAACGACGTCGTCGCCGGCCTTTTCCTTGGCATAGCCGATGGTTTCCTTGGCGAGTGCGGTGATTTCGCCCATGCCGAGGCCTTGCGACATCAGCTGCTGGCCGAGCGCCATGACGCCGCCGCCGGCACCGACGGCGCTGAGCAGTCCACCCAGCAGGCCGCCGCCATTGCCCGAGCCTTCGCCATTGAACTTGGCGACCATTTCGGAAGCGCCGGGAATGGCTTCGATCATCCTGGCGACCGGGCCGTCGGCTGCTTCGCGCTGCAGGAAGCCGAGCATCATGCCGATGGCCTTTTCAGCCGTTGCCGGGTCGATGCCGACGTTTTCCGCAACGCGGGTGACCAGTTCGTTCATGGGTGATTCTCCTCGTATTTTGACGTTGACGTCAACGTAAATTATCTCGGCTTGAGACTCAAGCGCCGTTCGAACCGGCTGTCCACAGCGCGAACCCGACCATCGTTTCATGCATCAGGAGCGATTACAATGCGGCTATCGGGCACGGCAACCGCGCCGTGTGGCCCAATCCTCCTGTTGCCGGTGGCACGCACTGCTCCTATAACATCCCTTGGAAAACAATGTGATGAAAACCCTGCGCCGGTCAGCGAGCCGCGGCTTTCATTGTCAAAACGGAGACAAGGCCCCATGCTTGAGGACGGGAAGCTCTATATCGGCACGAGCCGGAAGCCGGACGACACGATCAACAAGCCGGAATATCTCGATTTCAAGTTCGGCAACCGCCATGGCCTGATTACCGGGGCGACCGGCACCGGTAAGACCGTGACGCTGCAGATCCTTGCGGAAAGCTTCTCCAATGCCGGCGTGCCGGTCTTTTGCGCTGACGTCAAGGGCGACCTTTCCGGCATCGGCGCGATCGGCGAGGAGAAGGACTGGGTGAGGAAGCGGGTCGAGCAGATCGGCTTTACCGATTTCAGTTTCCAGGAATTCCCGGTGATCTTCTGGGATCTCTATGGTGAAAAAGGCCACCGCGTCCGCGCCACCGTCTCGGAAATGGGGCCGCTGCTGCTGTCGCGCCTGATGAACGCCAGCGATGCGCAGGAAGGGGTGATCAACATCGCCTTCAAGATCGCCGATGACGGCGGCCTGCCGCTGCTCGACCTCAAGGATTTCCAGGCGCTGCTCACCTACATGGGCGAGAACGCTTCCGAGCTTTCCAACAGATACGGTTTCATCTCGAAATCCTCGACCGGCTCGATCCAGCGCGAACTCTTGATCCTCGAACAGCAGGGCGCCGAGCACTTCTTTGGCGAGCCGGCGCTCAAGGTTTCCGACATCATGCGCACGACCCGCGACGGCCGCGGCGCGATCTCGGTGCTTTCCGCCGACAAGCTGATGATGAACCCGCGTCTCTACGGCACGTTCCTGCTGTGGCTGATGTCGGAACTGTTCGAGGAACTGCCGGAGGTCGGCGATCCCGACAAGCCGAAGCTGGTCTTCTTCTTCGACGAGGCTCATCTGCTTTTCAATGACGCGCCAAAAGTGCTGCTCGAGCGCATCGAGCAGGTGGTGCGGCTGATCCGCTCCAAGGGCGTCGGCGTCTATTTCGTCACCCAGAACCCGCTCGACGTGCCGGACACGGTGCTGGCGCAGCTCGGCAACCGCGTCCAGCATGCGCTGCGCGCCTATACGCCGCGCGAGCAGAAGGCGGTGAAGACGGCGGCCGATACCTTCCGGCCCAACCCGGATTTCGACTGCGCAACGGTTATCACCAATCTCGGCACCGGCGAGGCGCTCGTCTCGACGCTCGAAGGCAAGGGCTCACCGTCGATGGTCGAGCGCACGCTGATCCGTCCGCCGTCAAGCCGCGTCGGCCCGCTGACCGAGGCCGAACGCGCCAACATCATGAAGATCAGCCCGGTGGCCGGGCTCTACGATGAGGATTTCGACCGGGAATCGGCCTACGAACTGCTCGCCAAGCGCGCCGCCAAGGCGGCCGAACAGGCTGAAGCTGCGCGCGAGACCGAAGAGGCCCCGGCCTCCCCCGGCGGCAGCCGCTGGACCCTGCCCGGCTTCGGCGACGACGAACCGGCATCGACGCAGGCAAGGCCGAGAGCCCGCTCCGGCTACCAGCGCGAAACCGTCGCCGAGGCGGCGATGAAATCCGTCGCCCGCACAGTCGCCTCCTCGCTCGGCCGTGCGCTGGTGCGCGGGATCCTGGGGAGCTTGAAGCGGTAACGGGCGAGACGGCCTTGATCGAGCAGTGGCATGAGGAAATGGGCAACGTCGTCAACCGGGCGCTGGAGCGGGCGGGGCAGGCGCAGCGAGCAGAGGGCCGAGACGATTGTGAAGGCCGAGGAACCCCGTGCCGCCAATGACAATGTTCAGGCCCGCGTGTTCGATCTTGCCACCGCCCGGCTCGACCGCGATCCGGAGGCGAAGATCGGCGCTATCGCCATGGCGCTGGAGCGCCGGGCGGGCCAAGCGAGCGCGGCCAGCTCTAGCGCGCGGTCGTTGGCCGGAATCTGGATCGGTTCAGCGGGTGGATCGCGGTACGCGGACTGCGGCTCGAAGAACTATGGGAGAGGTTTGAAAGGGCGATGAACGAGACGGGGAAGTCCGTCAAGGGCCGGTCGAGCAGCCACAGTTCACGCCCGAGCAGCGTGACAAGCTGCTCGGTACGAATCGGGGTCCGGCAGGAAAAGAGCGGTCCGGCAAGGATGAGCGAGAGAGATAGGTAGTAGCGATATAGTCTGGATCAAAAATCCTCGATCACGAATGGTGCGTTCTCGTCAGTGTCGTTGCCGAAGAAGTTAATGCGCTTAAATGCGCCGCTCAAATGCCCTCGTTCTCTGAACGTTTCGACAGCATAATCGGCTCCACCAGTCCGGTGTGTAGAAAATGGGATTTTCATATCACGTAATTTTTCGAGCATAGAGAATAAAGATTGGCTATTTTTGGCGTCAAAAAATAGTAAATTTCTGTCAATGTTGTCTTTTTTAAATCCTAATTTTTCAAACATCCTTAAATCAGTCTCACTTGAGAATTTTATACCTATATATTCTGAGCTAACTATAGTTACACGAGTCGGTTTGCCCATTTTTAATTACTCCAACCAAAATATTCTCCGAGAGTCTTTACTCCGCCCCTGTCTTTGGTCGATGCTCGATCGCTAATCGTCAACTCCGGTCCTCCGCCTGGCAAGCCCTTATTTCCTCCTAAGAGTCGGACTCGAAAAGGCTTCAACGATATCCATATCTTGCAAGGCGTCTTGTGAGCATGCGGATGTGGGCGATGGTTATCCACGCTTCTGCTGAAGCGACGGATTTTTCGAAGTCCTTGGCCAGCCTGCGGCATCGCCCCAGCCAGGCGAAGGTCCGCTCGACGACCCAGCGGCGCGGCAGGATTTCAAAACCCTTGGCCTTGTCGGAACGTTTGATGATTTCGAGTGTCCATTTCCC
Organism: Pararhizobium sp. LjRoot235; assembly: GCF_964254145.1. Lineage (NCBI taxonomy): Bacteria > Pseudomonadati > Pseudomonadota > Alphaproteobacteria > Hyphomicrobiales > Rhizobiaceae > Pararhizobium > Pararhizobium sp. LjRoot235. The sequence continues at coordinate 3,366,479 of NZ_CAXUSP020000001.1, forward strand.
GATTTTCTGTAGCCGCTTTTTGAGCTTGTCGCCCGCATAGCCGCCATCAGCGAAGACATGAAGCAACCACGGCCACCGGTTTTTGACGGATTTCAGGAGATCGGGAGCGCCGTCGCGATCCTGGATATCGGCGCTGTGCACCATGAGGCCGACCATCAGCCCGAGCGTGTCTACAATGATGTGGCGCTTGCGGCCCTTGATCTTCTTCCCAGCATCAAAGCCACGGATACCACCGCTTTCAGTCGTTTTAACGCTTTGGCTGTCGATCACGCCTGCTGTCGGCGAGGCTTCTTTCCCCTCCAGTTCCCGCGCCTCCATGACGAGGTGATGGTTGATCCGTGGCCAAAGACCCATTGCCCGCCATTCATAGAAATACCGCTGCACCGTCGAACAGGGCGGAAAGTCCTTCGGCAGCATCCGCCACTGGCAGCCTGTCGAAGCGATATAGAGAAGGGCGTTTAAAACATCGCGCAAATCAGTCTTGCGCGGACGGCCCAGACGCCGTGGCGCAGGCATGAACGGCGCAACAAAATCCCATTCCCGATCCGTGACATCGCTTGCATATCCGCTCGTCCGCCGGACATAATTGCGCCGGGTGGTTTCAGTCCAGGCCATCGTGATCTCCATCGAATCTTTGCAAATCCGACGGAATCACAACTGACTGAAATCACTCAAATCTTTTTGAGGCAGCCTCTCAGAAGCTCTGGTTTCCTTGGACAGGCGAGCCGACGCCTCTGGATTTTAGGTCACTAATTTCGCGTATTTTAAAGCCAATACGGTTCACATAACGACTCTGATGGCGTTTTTGATGTTGACGGGCGGTGGTGGCCTGTCGGCTTTTCGTCGGACAGGGAAGTTACTCATCTTGCGTTTGACGCCGCGTTTGTTTCGGCGATGAGCGCGGGGTGGGACGCGCTCCTGGAGGATCTCGGCGAGGATGGCGCTATGCAGGGCGGCTCGACGCCGAGGGGGGAATAGCGCCGAAGGCGGGGAGCTTTCGGCGGATGACGCGAACTGCGTGCAGAAAGGAGAGCCGATCGGGGTCCTCGTCGGCCTGGAGGGCGGCTTCATGCATGAGACCGCGAATGGCGAAGTGGGCCATCAACAGGCCGAAGACCTCCTGGCGCACCAGGTCGGGGGTTTTGCTGCGCAAGACGATCTTGGCGCCGCGCAGGTGGGTCTTGAGTTCGCCCAGGGCGGTCTCGATTTCCCAGCGCTCGTGATAGAGCGCGGCCAGGTCTTCGGCGCCGGCCTTGGCGTGGTCGAGAACCGTGGTGGCCAGGCGATAGATGGGCTCGGCACCCTCGACGCCGTCCAGGCGGTAATCGATGACGCGAACTGCGACGCCCTTGGTCTTGCGCCGGCGATCGGTCTCGGACGGATAGATGTGGCTCAGATAGGAGCCGTCGGGCAGCCGTTGCTCGTCTTTCAGGCGCGCATTCTGCTTGATCCTCCAGAGCAGGTCGGCTCCGGTGGCGCTGGCCTGGGTCCACATCGCGTAGCCAAAGAAATTGCGATCCGCCAAGCAAAGCATGCCTTGGCGCAGGGCTGGCAGAACCTCTTTGGTCAAGGCGATCTCGCTGGTGGTGCAGCCAGCCATCTTCGTGCCGAACAAGACATGCGTGCCGTTCTCCACCAAGGAGACGAAGCGGACTTGCGGGAAGGCGCTTTCGCCATGACCCGCGCCCGGCCGACCGAAGGCGGCCTCGAGAGCCGGATCGTCGGCGACGTCGAACGTGCTGCCGTCGAGGCTGACCAGACGCCACGCCCCGAACCAGGCCCCCTTGGTCCCCCGTGTCGCGATGGGCTGCACCATCGCGTCATGCAGGCGCTGCACCGCCTCGAAGCCGAGCCGCGTGCGGGCTTGGGAAATACCCGATTTTCCCGCCACCTTGAGCGCAGCCCCCGGCCCGCTCAGCCATTGGACGCCCTCCAGCATGCACCGCAGCACCTCTTTACAGGAGGCGTTCATGAACAGCGCCAGGGCGATGACGTAGTAAACCACCACATGAGCCGGCAGATCGCGCTGGCGGATGCTGGTCTTGCCCGACGCGGCCAGAACCTCATGCACCTTGCCGATCGGAAATGTCTTGGCGATCACCCCCAGACCGATGAAATCCGTGATCCGGCGTCCCGCCGCAAGCCCCGCCACCGTACGCCCCATCAATCCCACCCCCGATTCGCAGGTGGGCATTGATTCACAGCCATCGTTAACTGAATGTTAATTTTACTCTAAGTGAACCGTATTGATTTTAAAGCCGCTTTTCCGAAGACTTCCGGATTCCAATCCTAAAGCGTCCTCCAGTCGCGCAACCGTTCTTGAATCCAGCCGAGACGAATCCAATTTATTGAGCGGCCCCAAGACATCTTCTAGTGCTTTTCTGTCGGTTACGAACGTTTCATATCGGCCGATCTTATCGAAATCTTTATCGTAGCTTCTTGGCGAAATATTGTACCCGATGTTGTCTTTCAAAAGAGTGTCTGCTCTGGCTCTTATGCCCTCCTGACGGGCGGCCGCACCCATGATCGCCGCTCCAGCCATGGTAGCTGCCAACCCTCCAATACCGGGGTGGCCTAAGTTCGGACTGACATCATGAATTTGTATTTCTTGATCATTTATGCCGGGGTGTGAGTCCAAAAAGTCAGGGATATTATCCCCGTCAAGGTCCGTAGGGTCGAGGGGCGGACCGCCATTGTGGCCCATCTGATGGCCATTCGGATCGCTTTTATTGACCGGGTCATTGCCGGAATAGGCATAGCGGTTGGTGCCCACGCCCGACATTGTCGGGTCCATGGTGTCCGGTGAAATAAAGCGGGCATTTGCCGCCGAGCCGAAGGACACGGACAGCATGCTGCAAATGAGCAGCAGGCTGAGAATGCGGGTCTGAAACCCGCTGGAAAAGCACTTCATGAACGATCCCCCACTTGAATCAGATCGTTATTACACCTGGCCATCCTGCGGCCGCCACCCCACGGATTCCGCCCTGGCCTGCGAAAACCGCTCGATCGGCAGAGCGCCAGAACGGCTATGCGAAGAATTCTCTTGAACTGTCCCGACGATTTATTCAACCATGGGTAGCTATTTGACTGGTTGCAGTCAATGGACAGAGTCGGACTTCCGTGGATTTTCCTGATATTAACCGGGGACGCCGCCGAAGGGACCGCACCATCCGCCCGTCGCATTGCATCGCTGCATCCCAGGTCGTTGTCATCGTTTTCAACTTTTCCGGAAGGTGTCTCTCTCCACGAAAAAAGCCCGGCGGATCGCTCCACCGGGCTTGTCGGTTCGAGACGGTGGTTCCCTCAGGCAAGGGTTGCCGGGATTTCCGTCGAGGTGCGCAGCGCGTGGCTGTAGGGGCAGACGATGTGGGCGGCGGCGACCAGCTTTTCGGCGACGTCGCGCTCGACGCCCGGCAGGTTCACGGAAATCGAGGGGCTGATGTAGAAGCCGGTACCATCCTCGCGCGGGCCGATGCCGACGGTTGCGGTTACGGTCGCGTCAGCCGGGATCGTAACCTTTTCCTTACCGGCGACGAATTTCAACGCGCCGAGGAAGCAGGCGGAATAGCCGGCTGCGAAGAGCTGTTCCGGATTGGTGCCGGTGGCACCATCGCCGCCGAGTTCCTTGGGAACGGTGAGCGTCACATCGAGGACACCGTTTTCGCTGACGGCGCGGCCGGCGCGGCCACCGGTTGCGGATGCCTTGGTGGTGTAAAGAATGGGCATGGTCTGTCTCCTTGGTTCCAGGTGGTTGATTACGGGAGCAATTTGCTGCGGAATTATCAATAGCGTATAATTTAATCGGACACAATATAATTTTGCAAATTGCAAAACGGCGACAAAACTGCGAAGATGCGAGCTATGACCGACGATAGTGACACCCATAAGGACGATCTCAAGGACGGCGAGGCCCTGGCGCTCGGCCAGCAGCTTTGCTTTGCGGTCTATTCCGTGGCGCACGCGTTCAACCGCACCTACAAGCCGCTGCTCGACCGCTTCGGGCTCACCTATCCGCAATATCTCGTGCTTCTGGCGCTCTGGCAGCACGACAATATGACGGTCAAAGGCATTGGCGAGGAACTGGGGCTGGATTCCGGCACGCTGTCGCCGCTGCTCAAGCGGCTCGAAACGGCCGGCTTCGTCAGCCGCACGCGCGACAAGGGCGACGAGCGGCAGGTGATCGTCGCGCTGACGAAAAGAGGCGTGACGCTGAAGACCGATGCCTTCGGGGTCCTGATGGAAATCGGCAAGGCAACCGGATGCAGCATGAAGGAAGCCGCCGCCCTGCGCTCGGCGCTGCACGACCTCAACCGGCATCTCGACGAGCACAACGGGGTTTAGCGTCTTCTACACAATTCCGAGGAATTATGTTGCAATTTCAAATCTCTACCGCGCGCCACGAGCGGCGGCAGGCGCGCATGGCCGGGCGCGAAAAGTTTCAAATCACCAGGATCGGCGCGCCGTTACGGACGCGGTCGTAGAGATCGATGACGTCCTGGTTGATCAGGCGCACGCAGCCGGAGGACACTGCCTTGCCGATCGATTGCCATTCCGGCGATCCGTGCAGGCGATAAAGCGTGTCTTCGCCGTTCTGGAAGATGTACATCGCCCGCGCGCCGAGCGGATTGTCGATGCCAGGGGCCATGCCGCCATTGGCGATCGAATATTGTACCAGCTGCGGCTGGCGGGCGACCATCTCGTTCGGCGGCTTCCAGCGCGGCCATTTCTGCTTCCACTGGATCACGCCCCTGCCCGACCAGGCAAAGCCCTCGCGGCCGATACCGACGCCGTAGCGCATGGCCGAACCATTGGACAGGATGAGATAGAGGAAGCGTTCGCCGGTATCGACGATGATCGTGCCCGGCTTTTCGCCGAAGGTGTTGGGCACCTCCTGGCGATAGAAGCGCGCATCGATCTGCTCATACGGCACCGCCGGTATGTTGAAACCATCATCGATCTTTGGCCCGTACATCTCGGCATAGTAGGCCGATTGCAGCGGCAGACCGCTCGGCTCCCCGCCATAGACCGGCCCCTCCAGTTCCGCTCCATAGCGCGGGTCACTGAAACGGCCTTCCAGCGCCGGATTGCGAAAATAGGGCGCTGTTTCGGCACGGAACCGGTCGGTGTTCATCGAGGAGGTGCATCCGGCAAGGCCGGCCGAGGCCATGGCAAGCCCGGAGATATTGAGGAACTGCCGGCGGGAGAGTGATTTGGACAGTATCATTGAACTCTATATATGTCGTTGACGCGGATTGGCGAACACGCGGCCGAAGACGCCACGCAAAAAATTGCTCCGGCAGCTATGCACCGGTCCCCGCCACAAGTATGGCAATTGCGGCTGGATCGGGGCTTGCGCCGATCAAGGCTGTTCACGACTATGAGAGTGCGCATCGACCGTGTCCAGTGCGCAACAGTCCGGCGGCGCGGTCACGCCAGGAGGGCGGCAAAGGCGGCGGGTGTCACCGGCCGGCTGACGAAATACCCCTGCACGTCATGGCAGCCGCTCGCCTGCAGGAAATCGACCTGCGCCTGGGTCTCCACCCCTTCGGCAATCACCTCGATCTGCAGCTTTTGCGCGAGTGAAATGATCGCGCCGGTGATCGCCTTGTCGTCGTCGTCGCCCGGAATATCCTGAATGAAGGACCGGTCGATCTTCAATCGCCGGACGGGAAAGCTCTTGAGCGCGCTGAGGCTCGAATAACCGGTACCGAAATCGTCGATGGCGAGATGGACGCCGAGCACCTGTAGCTCGTGCATTGTGGCGATCGCCGCGCCGACATCCTGCATGATCAGACTTTCGGTCAGCTCCAACTCGAGATAACAGGCTTCCAGCCCGCTTTCCGCCAGCGCTTCCGCGACCCTCGACACCCAGTTGCGCTCCCGGAACTGGCGGGCGGATACGTTGACGCTGACGACGATCGGCGGCAGGCCGGCCTCCTGCCAGGCCTTGTTCTGCCGGCAGGCCTCGTTCAGCACCCAATCGCCGATCGGCACGATCAAGCCTGTTTCCTCGGCCAGCGGGATGATTTCCGCGGGTGAGACCAGGCCGCGCTCAGGATGTTGCCAACGCAGGAGCGATTCAGCAGCGAAAACCCTGCCGGTTTTCAGATTCATCTGCGGTTGATAGTGCAGCACGAATTCACCGCGAGCGACCGCATCACGCAGTTCCTCATAGCGCTGCAGCTTTTCACGCGCCTTCGCCGCCATTTCAGCGTCAAACAGTTGCAGATTGTTGCGGCCCACTTCCTTGGCCCTGTACATGGCCGAGTCGGCACTAGCCAGCAACTCGGTCGCCGTCTGGCCATGGTCGGGATAACAGACCACGCCCATGCTGCAACTGACCTGCAGGCTGCGCCCCGACAGAGCGAGCGGCGCGCCGATCGCCGTGCGAATATCCTCAAGCCGGGAGGTGACGACGCCGCTATCCGGCGGCAGGCAGGTCAGGAGAATGATGAACTCGTCGCCGCCGACCCGCACGATCATGTCCGAGTTGCGCACGCAAGCCAGCATGCGGCCTGCGACGAGACGCAGGAGTTCATCACCGGCGTGATGACCCAGCGTATCATTGATCAGCTTGAAATTGTCCAGATCGAGAAAGGCGAGCGCCACCCACTGACCGCTTGCCCGCGCCTGCTGCAGCGCGCCGGCGACACATTCATCGAACAGCACCCGGTTCGGCAACCCGGTCAGCGCGTCGTGATGCGCCATGAACTGGATGCGCTCTTCCGATTGCCGACGCTCGATGGCGATGCCCGCCAGATGCGCAGCCATCGAAATCAGTTCGGTCTGTTCCGCCGAAGGAAGGCCGACCTCGCGCGAATAGAGCGCGAATGTTCCAAGCACCTTGCCTTGATAGGAGTGGATCGGCGTCGACCAGCAGGAGCGATAGCCGAACGGTCGGACGATATCGACAGCATCCTCCCAGAGGGGATCGGAGAGGACGTCGGCGACCACGACCGGCTCGCCGCGCCAGGCGGCCGTGCCACATGAGCCGGCCTTGGGACCTATGGCGATGCCATGAACCGCCGCATTATAAGCCTCGGCGAGGCTGGGGGCTGCCCCCATCAACAGATGCTGTCCGTCCGGCGAAAGAAGCAGGATCGAGCCGACAATGCCGGGCAGATGCCCCTCGATCATCAGGATCAATTCGCGGAAGAACTCGGTGAGCGGTGTGCTCTTGGCGATCAGTTCCAGCAGCCGGGCCTGGCCGATGAGAAGGCGCTCTGCCTTCTTGCGATCGGTTATATCGCGCGAGACGCCGACGATGCCGATGGTTGCGCCCTGCTTGTTGCGCAGCGGCACCTTCGACGTCATCAGCCAGCGCTCTTCCTTGCTGACCGCATTCAACTCCTCTATCCCGAACATGGGTTCACCGGTTTCGATCACCCGGCGCTCAGCTTCGGCAAAGTGACGGGCGTTTTCCGGCGTATGGATATCAAAGTCAGTCTTGCCGACGATTTCATGGGCTTCCCGGAATCCGTTTTCCGTCACTGTCGCCTGGTTGGCGACCAGGAAACGACCTTCAAGGTCCTTGGCGTAGATGTAATCAGGAATGTGGTTGACCATCGTCTCGAGCCAATAATGGCGATCGGCGATGTCTGGCTCGGACGCCAACATGCGCGAGACTTCCGTCGCCAGGCGCTGGCCTGCGGCCATCAGGCGCTGCGTGTCGTCGTTGCCGACGACCTTGGTTCGGCTATCCCTCCAAGAGTAGTCCAAGTTCTTTGTCAAGCAAGCCTCCGGAGACAGTTTGCCCGTTCAAGCTGTCTTTCCTGATTTCCTGCCCAGATTTCTACCAGCCAGAGGTTATTCTTTGCTAAAGAAGTACTTGTAAATAGACGAATACTGCCGCTGCCCTTCTGAATTCCAATGCCTCATCCAGTTTGCCGGCAACATTTCGTATCATTTCGGCACATCGGACATTGGCATGATTGACGCTTGTAAACGCAAGAGATTTGCCATGTTGAACCGGCGCCTGCTTCTGTCTTCGATCGCCTCGATGTTTTGTTGCCCGGCAGCCGGAACCGCCATGGCTGCAAAACCGGTGCCGGATGGCATGCGCGGTACGATCGATATCTCCGGCTACGGCGTCGGTCCCGATGCTGCCGCAGATCAAGGCAAGGCCCTCAGCCGTCTTTTCGAGGATGCGGCACAAACGGGCATGCCGGTCTTCCTGCCTGCCGGCGACTATCTGCTTTCCGGCATCACGCTGCCCGACAATCTCCGGCTGAGCGGCGTTCCCGGCCGGACGCGGCTGACCTATGCCGGTGGCGGCGGGTTTCTGAGCGGCGAAGGGCTGGAGCGCCTGACGTTATCGGATCTCGTTCTTGACGGCGGCGGCAAGGAACTCGGTGACAATGCCCAAGGGCTTCTCAACCTGCGCGGCGTCGCCAATCTGGCGATCGAAAACTGTACCATCACCGGCTCGCCGAAACACGGCATCAATGCCGAGCATTGCGGCGGCCGGATCGAACGCAACAGCATCTCGCAATCCGCCGCCGGCGGCATCTATGCGGTGGAAAGCGAAAATCTCTCGATTGCGGCCAATACCGTGTTCGACTGTGGCAATGGCGGCATCCTCGTGCATCGCTGGGAGGCCGCGGAAGACCGGACGATGGTCAGCGGCAACCGTATCTTCCGGATCGCCGCCAAGGACGGCGGCACCGGCGAGAACGGCAACGGCATCAGTATTTTCCGCGCGGCAAACGTCATGGTGACGGACAACCATGTCTCCGACTGCGCCTTTTCCGCCATCCGCGCCAACAGCGCGACGGACGTGCAAATCGCCAACAACCAGTGCCAGCGCTCCGGCGAAACGGCCATCTACGCGGAATTCGGTTTTCAGGGCGCGCTCGTCACCGGCAACCTGATCGACGGCGCCGCCAACGGCATCCTGATCGTCAACTTCGACGAGGGTGGGCGGCTGGCGACCGTCAGCAACAACATCGTACGCAACCTGCATATCGATGGCCCCTATATCCATGACGGCGCCGGTTTCGGCTTCGGCATCGCCGTGGAGGCGGATACGGCCGTGACCGGCAACGTCATCGAGAACGCGCCGAAATGGGGGCTGATGCTCGGCTGGGGACCTTACATGCGCAATGCCGTCGCGACCGGCAATCTGGTGAGGAACGCCGGCGGCGGTTGTGCGGTGACGGTCGTCGAAGGCTCGGGCACCGCGCTGATCGCCAACAACCTGTTTCAGGACGTCCGGGACGGCGCCATTCTCGGCTATCGCTGGAACGAGAAGGTCACCGGGGACCTCATGACGAGCGGAAGCGAAGCCTTCGCCCACCTCACCCTTTCCGGCAATCGCCTCAGCTAAACATCAAAAGATTTCATGGCTGATATCAACGGTCTCGGCTTCAACCGCTGCCGCGCCTGCCGTAGCCTGCGGGGCATTTTCGGCGAAAGGGGAACAACCATGCTGACGATCTATGGCGTCTACTGCTCGCGTGCCTCGCGCAACTATTGGATGGCGGAGGAACTGGGTATTCCGTTCAAATCCGTGCCGGTGATCCAGGCGCGGCTGCTTGTCGACCCGCTGGCACCCGACGCCCGGCTCAACACCAAATCGCCCTCCTTCCTCGTCGTCAATCCGATGGGCCAGATCCCGGCGATCGACGATGACGGGCTGGTGCTGACGGAATCACTGGCCAACAATCTCTACCTCGCCCGCAAGCATGGCGGACCGCTTGCCGCCACTGACATCAGCGAAGAAGGCGAGATGCTGACATGGACGCTGTGGGCGGCGACGGAGGTCGAACCCCATACGGTCAAGATCGTATTGACCTATGACAATGCCGCGGAAAATACGCCGGAGGGCAAGGCGGTCATTGAGGCTTCGGTCAAGGGGCTGGAAAGGCCGCTCGCACGGCTGGAAGCGCATCTTCAGGCGCGGGATTGCATCGTCGGCAACCGCTTCACCGTCGCCGACCTCAACCTTGCCGAAGTGCTGCGCTACGCCATGAGCGAAACCTATCTGTTCGACAGGCATCCACGCGTAAAAGCCTGGCTTTCCCGTTGCCATGCGCGGCCAGCCTTCGAGAAGATGATGGCGGGCCGGCGCAAGGAGGCGGAGGCCGCCTGAGCCTGCACGCTCGCTCAGACAAAGCCGAGACGCTGCATGCTCTCGGCGATCTCGTCGCGCACCCACTGCTTGAAGGCGGAAACCGTCTTCGTTTCACGGCGCGACGGCGGGGTCACGAAATAATGCGCGAACCCGGTCTTCACCCGGATGGGGTATGGCATGACCAATCGCCCCTCGACGATCGAATAACCGGCGAGCGTCTGCCAGGCGAGCATCACGCCCTGGCCGGCAATCGCCGCGTCGAGGCAGAGCGAGGCATCGTTGAACACATGCCGCGCGGTCATCTGTTTTCCGGAAAGACTAACTTCGCGCAGCCAGGTTTCCCAACTGAACATCGAGCGGCCGTCGATCACCGCCGGAACGTCCAGAATATCCTTCGGCTCCTTTAGTTTTTCTGCAATGGCCGGGCAACAGACCGGAAATATCTCCTGTTCCAGCAGCAATTCGGCCCTGACGCCCGGCCAGTTGCCCGAGCCGACGCGGATGCCGACATCGACGCCGGATGTTTCGAGATTGGCGAGAGCCGTCGTCGCATCGATGCGCAGGCGGATGTCGGGATGTTTCTCGGTGAAATGATCCAGCCGGTGAACCAGCCAGCGTGCCGCGAAAACCGGGGCGACCGAGATCGTCAGGATTGTCTCGTCGCGCCTGCGGGCCGAGGCGACCGCGTGATCCAGCATTTCGAAACCGCCGGTCAGCCGCGGCAGGAAGCCCTCGCCGAAAAGGGTCGGCACGAGGCCGCGCGGGCTGCGTTCGAAAAGGATGCGGCCAAGTTGTTTCTCCGTCTTGATGATCTGCTGACTGACCGCGCCGATGGTGACGCCCAATTCTTCAGCCGCCGCCTGCAGCGAACCGAGCCGACCGGCAGCTTCGACGGCGCGCAATCCGTTGAGATGAACGGCGTTCAGATTCTTCATATAGCTTTCCTATATTGCCATCGCGGCAATCTCAATTGAAAATTGCACCATACGAGAGGACTATCACCTCACCGACGAAGGATGGTGATGCCATGTTGAAGATTTTCTCCAGTTTCGGCCAGTTGCTTTCCGGCTCCGCAGCGGCAAACGAAGACACAGACACGGCCTGGGTCTGCGACTTGCTGCGCCACCCGGACATCGCCCGCATGGACACGCGCGAACTCGGCGACCTGCCCTTTCCCGGCCCGGTTATCCGAGCGACGCAACTCCCGGGAGATCGCTGCGGCGCCTGATACTTGCCTTGAGGGTCGTTTCGTTCGAAGCTCCCGGATATCGCGAGCGTGACCATGACCGGCAGCCATGAGACGGATTTCGAGCGGATCGTGAGGCTCGCCCAAGCGGCGGGCCTTGCCGAGGTGATGACCGGCACATGTTACGGAACGCCTGCCCTTGCCGTCCGGGGCAAGACCTTCGCGCGGATGAAGGAGGCGGGCATTCTCGTCGTGATGTGCGCCAGAGAGGAAAAGGAAATGCTGATCGAACTGGCGCCCGAGCTCTATTTCGAGACCGGCCACTACAAGGGCTGGCCGGCCATGCTGGTCCGCCTTGGTGTCATCAGCGATCTGGAACTGACGCAAAGACTGATCGCCGCCTGGCGGCAAAAGGCGCCGAAGCGGCTTGCCGCCAGCTTCCCTGGCCCCGCCAGCCCGTAAACTCAGGCGTTTACGACGCTCAAAACCTTCTTGACGGCCGGGCGCTCGGCCATGCGCCGGCGATGATCCAGCACCTTCGGGAAGCGCGCGGAATCGACACCGTCGCCCTCCAGCCAGCCGGCAACGGTAAACAGGTAGGGATCGGCGATCGAATAGGTTTCGCCCATCACCCACGGACCGGCGGACATGCTGGTTTCGATCAGGTCGAAACAGTCGCCCATATTGCTCGCGACCTTCTGCGTCATCGCCTCGATCGCCGCAGGATCATCAGCCCAGCGGCTGGCGCGGCGCTTGTGCGCATGGGCCACATGCACCGTCGAGCAGAGGTAGGAATTGAAGGACTGGATGCGGGCGAACGCGAACGGATCGGCCGGTACGCCGATCGGCGATCCCGGAAAACACTGGCCGAGATAGGCAAGGATCGCCGGGGTTTCAGTGAGCACGCCGCGATCCGTCACCAGCGCCGGCACCCGGCCTTTCGGATTGACGCGCAGGAACTCGGGCGAACGCTGTTCCTGCTTTGAGAAATCAATGCTTTGTGCTTCATAACGTGCGCCCGATTCTTCAAGCGCGATATGCGAGGCCAGCGAGCAGGTGGCCGGCGTGAAATAAAGCTTCAGCATCTCAATCTCCATCGCTCGCCACGGCAGGCGAGCTTTCCGCGCAAGTAATAACAATCACGCCGGATGTTTGCCAGCCGGTTCAGCGCCGATCACGCCATTGTGGTCACGGCGCAGCCCGGCACGTCTTCCAGCCGGAAATAGACCGGAATTCCGCGCTCCCTGGCGATGCGAACATCATTGTTCGCTCCCCTGGAGTCGCCGGGCAAGCGCAAGACGGCATCGCAAAGCTGCAGAAGCCGCCCAGCGACGGGATGAAAGATCTTCTCATAGAGATCATCCCCCACCTCGCGGCCTCCCGCCGTGCGCCAGACCGGCAACGCCACCCATTCGCCGATCATCGGCACATGGCCCGCCTGAAACAGCGCATGAGACGGCGCCTCCAGACGCTCCAGATTGGCCGCCATTTTTTCAGGCTCGTCACCAGTGCCGGAGCGATATGGGCCCGCAATCAGAATAAGCATGTTTTCCTCCACAATCGCACGAACATTCCCGTTTTATCTGGGATATTTCGTGATAAACATGCAATATCGTGAAGAGTCAAGAATGATTTGGAGATCGAAATGCTGACTTCGCAGCGGCGCGCGCTAATTTCCGCGCGGCTTGCCAATGACGGGCAAGTTGTTGCCGGGGAACTGGCGGCGGAACTGAACCTCTCGGAAGACACGATCAGGCGCGATTTGCGCGACATGGCAGCGGCCGGTCTTCTGAAACGGGTACACGGCGGAGCACTGCCGATCGCGCCGCCACTCCCCGACTTGGAGGCCCGGCAGACGATTTCCGCCGATGTCAAGAAGCGCCTGGGGCGCAAGGCGGTAGAACTGATCCGCACCGGGCAGCTTATCTTCCTAGACGGCGGCACCACCAATGCCGAGATCGTCCGCGCCCTGCCCCGCGAGATGAAGGTGACGATCGCAACGCACAGCCCGGCAATCGCATCGCTGCTGGCGAAACACCGCGCCGAGGTGATCCTGATTGGTGGCAGCCTCTACAAACACTCGATGGTGGCGACGGGTGCTGCGGCGCTCGCCGCAATCGGCATGCTTCGCCCTGACATCTTCTTCCTCGGAGCGACCGCAATCCATCCCGCCCACGGGCTCTCGACCGGCGACTACGAGGAAGCGGCCATCAAGCGCGCCATTGCGGCGCGATCGGCCGAAACCATCACGTTGCTGACGGAGGAGAAATTCGGTGCCGTCTCGCCGCACCATATCGCCGGCATCGACGAGATGGCTGGACTGATCGTGCCGGCCGGCATGGATCCGCACGTCCTTGCCCCCTACAGAGGTCAGAACGTGCAACTTATCGAGGCGTAAAATAATCGCGACGACCGGATACTACGGCTCGCCTATCCGCTTGCTCATGTTGATGCCCGTGGTCTGGAAGCCTGATGTCTTGTAGACGTGCTGGGCGCGCTCGTTGTCAGCAGCGACACGCAGGCGGATTTCCGCGATGCCGCTCTCGGCGAGGTGCGTTTCGAGCGCGTTCAGGGCCTGCCGGCCGTAGCCCCGTCCCTGATGCGCGGCGAGGATATGGAAATCGCTGATGAAGGCCGAGCGCTCACCCGGAGCCGGCCGATACCAGAGATAGCCGACATGGTCGTCCGCCTCGTTCACAATGCAGAGCAGCACCTCGCCCGGCGTCTGCGGCCCGTCGGGCAAATGGTCGGCGATCTCGCGGCTTGCCCGCGCGAAGCCTTCTGTCTCCGAAAGCCCGTAGTTCGCCGCGATTTCAGCAGCATAATCCCGGATGAAATAGGCCAGATAAGCGGCAAATTCGGTGGCTTTCATGGGCCGCAAGGCGATCATCGATCATTGTCCTGTCGCTTGGGGCCGATCGTCAAGGCAATTCGGTTCAGTGGGAAAAGGCATCCGTCACCCGGACATCGCCGACATGGATGCCGTTCCAGTTCCTCATCGAATGGTTGGCCTCAGCCATCAGGGTGGCGTGCAGCGCGGGCTCATCGCGGAAGAAGCGGGCAAGCGTGGCGGCGACCATCGCCTCGGCGGCGCGGGTGGTGCCGTCCTCGCATTTGAGCGCTATGGCGATCCCCATTTCCGGGATGGCTGCGCAGAACACGCCCTCGGCGCCGGTCTTGGCAAAAATGCGGCCGGGTGCCGTCTGCATCAGGCGGGTACAGGCACGTTTGCTGCCGGCGACATAGAAAGGTTCGGCCGTGCAGGCCTCTATCAACCGTTTTGACGCCCTGGCGCGGACCGGCTCCAGCCCTTGGCCCGTGATCATCTTGGCAAAGCCATGGGCAAGGCTCTTCAACGGCACGGCATAGGTCGGGATCGAGCAACCGTCGATGCCGCAATTGTCGTGCGCGAGCGCTGCCCCGGTCAGACTTTCCATCACGCCGCGAATTTCCCGCTGCAGCGGATGATCGTAGGTGACGTAACCGGCCGTTTCCTCGCCGCTATGGCAGCAGGCACAGACGAAGCCCGCATGCTTGCCCGAGCAATTGTTGTGGAGCTGCGTCGGGTGCTGGAGCGACCGGGCTTGGGCGATGAGCGTTTCCTGACTGGGCGACCAGTGTGCGCCGCATTCGAGCGTCGCGACGTCCCTGCCGGCGGCCGCCAGCATCGCGGCGGCGAGCGCCACATGCTCCGGCTCGCCATTGTGCGACGAGCAGGCAAGCGCCAGTTCCCTGTTGCCGAATCCATAGGCGTCGGCGGCGCCCGTCTCCATCAACGGCAGGGCCTGCATCGCCTTGCAGGCCGAGCGCGGGAAGACCGCCGCATCGGTGTCACCCAACGAAAAGACGGTTTTACCGGAGCCATCGACGGCTATTACCATGCCGCGATGACGACTCTCCACCAAATTGCCACGGGTGACCTCAACAAGTACCGGGTTCGACATGCCTATGCCCTCAAAAATCCAATTTCTGCCCGTGTCTTTAGACCAAGATCGCGCAACACAAAACCCCGGACCCGCGCATGAAATTTCCTCACAGACTGCTCCTCAGACAAACAAAAAGGGCCACCCTAGGGGCGGCCCTCCATGAGTCTTGGCCAGGTAACAGGCCCGGACCGCATCCGTTGAAGGTGCGACCCGCAGGAAGGTTGGGTTCAGATCGAGGGCTGCCTCGTCTCTGCCACCACAATTCCCATGTCCGTTACGAGGTTCGAAAGCTCATTAGACACTGGATCACCTTCCTTTCTTTACGTTGAAGATAGGCTGAAGGTAAATCCGATTCCTGGCGATTGCAAGGATGACGGTCTTAGACTTTAGAATGCCATGACGATCTTGCCGATGTGATCGCCGGCTTCCATCAGGCGATGCGCCTCGGCAACATTCGAGAACGGCACCACGGCGTGCATGACCGGGTGAACGTTGCCCTCGTCCAGGAGCGGCCAGACATTGTCCAGGAGATCGTCGCGGATCGCCTCTTTCTCGACCGCCGTGCGCGGCCGCATGGCAGAGCCCATGACATGCAGGCGCTTGGCGAGAATCGGCGCGATATTGGCCTTTTCCACTGTGGCGCCACCGAGGAAAGCAATGATCGACAGGCGGCCGTCCTTGGCGAGCGAAGCGATGTTGCGATCAAAATAGGGCGCGCCGACCATGTCGAGAATGACATCGACGCCGTAGCCTCCGGTTTCCTCCAGGATGACCGCCTTGAAATCCTCTTCGCGGTAGTTGATCGCTCTCCTCGCACCCAGCGACACGCAGGCGTCACACTTGTCCTTGGCGCCGGCGGTGACGAAAACCTCGGCGCCGAAGGCACGGGCAAGCTGGATGGCCGTGGTGCCGATGCCGCTCGAGCCGCCATGGACGAGGATCTTCTCGCCCTCCATCAGATCGGCCATCTGGAAGACGTTGGCCCAGACGGTGAAGAAGGTTTCCGGCAAGGCCGCAGCGCGGGCCGCGTCATAGCCCCTCGGCCAAGGCAAGGCCTGTGTCGCCGGCAGGGCGCAGAATTCGGCATAGCCGCCGCCATTAGCCAAGCCGCAGACCTTGTCTCCGATCGTAAAACCCTTGGCGCCCTCGCCCAGGGCCACCACTTCACCGGCAACCTCGAGCCCGAGGATCGGGCTTGCGCCCGGCGGCGGCGGATAGTGGCCCTGCCGCTGCAGCACGTCCGGGCGATTGACACCGGCAGCCTCGACCCAGATCAGGATATCGCCGGGCTTGATCCCAGGCAGCGGGCCTCGTGCCAGCACCATCTTTTCCGGCCCGCCGGGAGACGGAAGATCGACATAGGTCATTTCAGTCGGAAGGGTCACGGGCGTTCTCCTCGTTTGCAAGAATACCGGTTATCTAGCGCGGCGGGCGAGAAGGGCAAAGCTGTGTTTTGGCCGCCAGGCATGGCGCACGTGAACGATGTGGCAAAACGATATCGGCGCGGCAGATGCTGCGCTGCATCATGGCAAAAATAGGTCATCCAAGGCCCTGCAAAAATTAAGTTTCTTTAATTTGAACGGCGCGGAAACTGGGTCTAGCTTCATCCTCGAAACCGGGAGACGCCGGCGGTTTTCCCAGCCGCGACGCGACGGCTCCGGACGGTTTCACGACAGACGGTCCACAATGTAGGGACCAAACAAGGACGACACCCATGCGTGCTCTTCTGACCTCATTGACCATCATCTCCGCAATTTCCCTCTCGTCAGCCGCTTTTGCGGCCAGCACCACAAGCAGCACGATCCGCGCCCTCGACACCAAGGCGATGACGCTGACGCTGAAGGACGGCACCAGCTACAGGCTGCCTGCCGGCTTCAAGGGTCCGGGCCTCAAGGTCGGCGAAAAGGTCACGGTTGCCTATGAAATGATCGGCAAGAAGCATCAGGCAACGGCTGTCACGCCGGTGCAGTGACGCGCGGATCGTCGCATGAGGTTTCCCGATCACGGCTAGACGCTTTGGGCTCATGCAACGGGCTGGAATCCATCAGGGGTTCCAGCCCGTTTTCTTTTCCGTGCACGGCTGCGGCGATTACCGTGGCACCCGGCCAAACGTGTCGAAGACCAGGCCAGTTTCGCTTTCCTTTGCCTGGCTCTTGATTTCGGCAATGCGGGCGCTGACGGCCTGGGCATCGGAAAAGACGAAGCCTTCCGGCAGGATCAGCACCGCGATCGAACAGCGCATCAGCGGGAAGCGCGTCGCTTCGCCGCTGCGGCCATGGCCGGTCATGCAGCCCGCCGTCTGATGCTCCCGGGAATAGAGCTTACGGACATCGCTGCAGAATTCGGAGAGAACCCGGGTCAGCACAGCAGCGACATCCTCCTGCGTCCAGCCGCTGACGCCGATGAAAAAATCGTCGCCGCCGACATGGCCGAGAAACTTTTCCTCGCCGATGAAATGCCGGCGCATCAGGGCTGCAAACAGCGAGATGGCCAGATCACCCTTCTGGAAACCGTAATGGTCGTTGAAGGGTTTGAAGCTGTCGAAATCGCAATAGCAGAAATAGCGGGCCTCATCGCCGTCGAGCGCGGCGTCCTGCACGTAGTCGCGGATAGCGCGGTTGCCGGGCAGGCCGGTCAGCGGGTTCTGCTCCTGGGCACTCTTCAATTGCTTTTCGCTGATGATCTTCAGCAACGAGGAAGCCGACAGGATGCCGGCATAACGCATGTTCTCCGTCAGGATGACGCAGTCGCTGCCATCCATGCCGGCAAAGATCTTCAGCATCTCGTCGGCCGGCGTCTCGAGGTCGGCGATCGGCGCCGGGCTGACGAAATGCGAGATGTGCCGCTGGTACATGTGGTTCTTCAGGAGATCGCGGCCGAAGGGATGATAGATCATCTCC
Organism: Pararhizobium sp. LjRoot235; assembly: GCF_964254145.1. Classification (NCBI taxonomy): domain Bacteria; kingdom Pseudomonadati; phylum Pseudomonadota; class Alphaproteobacteria; order Hyphomicrobiales; family Rhizobiaceae; genus Pararhizobium; species Pararhizobium sp. LjRoot235. Next base: position 3,384,563 of record NZ_CAXUSP020000001.1, read on the forward strand.
TTGACGTGATATTCGTGCAGCACGCCGCGCGGCTCGCCATTGGCGTTGAGCACCGGAAAGAAGCTGCGCTGCGGCGAGCGGCGGAACAGTTCGAACACTGAATCCAGGTCGTCGTTTTCCTTGACCGCCGGAACCTGCTCGATCTGCTTGCGGATCAGGATGCTATCGAGCGAGGCCGACTGGCGCCGGGCGCCGGCGGTCTGCTCCAGATGCGGATAGGCGGGCTGCAGGTCGGCGAAATGCACCGTCGGGCGGGCGATGAAATAACCCTGGACAAGGTCGCAACCGAGGTCGCGACAGGTGGCGAATTCGGCCTCCGTCTCGACGCCCTCGGCAATGACGCGGGTGCCGAGCACATGGGCGGTGTTGACCGTGTGGCGGACGAGATGGCGCTTGCGCGGGCTGGCTTCGATGCCGGAGATGAAATGCCGATCGATCTTCACATAATCCACCGGCTGGTCGCAGAGCAGCTTCAGTCCGTTGAACCCGACGCCGAAGTCGTCGATCGCCAGCTTGAAACCGGCGAGCCGCAACCGCTTCACGAGGCCGGAAAAGTCCGGCATCTTGCCGCTGTCGAAACGCTCGGAGAGTTCGAAGCAGATCGACGACGGCGGAATGTTCGAGCGCTTCAGGTGATTGCAGAGCCGCTCGACGACACCGCCTTCCAACCCGATCAGGCGGCTGTCGAAATTGACGAACAGCGTGCGTGAGGCGAAATCCGGCAGGCTGGCAAAAGCGGCAAAGGCGCGGCTATTGACCATATGCTCCAGCGCCATCAGTTGCCCCGCCTCCTCGGCCTTGTCGAGAAGTTCGAGCGGCGACTGGAAGCCGAGCCGCTCGAAGCCGCGCATCAGCGTCTCATAGCCGAAAACAGCACCCGTCGCGATCTCGACGATCGGCTGGAAGGCATTCTCGATCACCAGCTTGGCGAGCGTGACGATCTGGTCATCGCCGAAGCGGCGCAGGGAGAGCATTTCGGCAGCGGCGGACATGCGTAAACTCCGGATACGGATAATGAGATTGCACGAAAGATCGCTTCCGGGCTTAAATTTTCCGTTTCCCCAGCGTGACAGATTTGTGAAAGTTCAATGACTGGCAGGAGTTAGCCGCAGGGCACAACCACTTTTTCCAAGCAGCAAAAAACCGCCGTCAGCCCTTGGGGAGAACACGAAGGCGATCAGCGCGCTGATGGCCTGGGCATCGAAATGACGAAGCCTTCCGGCGTGGGGGAAGATCTTCGTTTCGCCACCGCGATCATGGCCAGTCATGTAACATAAAAGGCTTATCCCGTTTGCACAGGGACACACCGGATATCGTTATATTAGCGATGCTTAATTCTCTGTCCTTTGGGACACGGCTAGAACCTTAGATAGCAACATGGCTGGAGCTATGACTTGTAGGAACCACGAAATCAGATTCGTCCCGCGATGAAAGCGGAGGTTAACGCTTCTGGGCAATACTACGATTCCCGGGATTATCCGAGGCGGAGAACTGGAGAATGACGCTCAAGATGGAGGGGCAGCCCTTTCTCTTACAGTTTGCGGTGTGGGCTTGCGTCATCGTTTTCGTCGTAGGCTTCTTTACGGCTCTCTATGCCAACCTCCTCGTGATCAGCAGGACCGGGGTGTTAATCAATCGGGCAGAAGATCAAGGCCTTAATTGGGGTGAACGGCAGGGGCGCAAGTTCAGCCGCTTCAATAGGTTTTTTGTCGGCGACGAGTTTCGGTCGCTACGCAGATTGTCTTTCGGCGCATGGACGAGCGCGGCCGTATCCTTTGGCCTTCTCTTGTCGTTGGTGTTGTTGTTTGGAGAGCGGACGTCTCCTTAGGGTCGAAGAACGACTGATCGTATATGGTGGCGCAGCGTTCATTTCTATTGGATCAAGTATAATTCACTTATACACGAGTCTTTATTATAAAAATTCGGCATGCGCGATCGCATCTCTGATTACAGGAACCATCGGGCACACAATCTTCAATTACTATGCGAACAGATTTATTGTTGACCCAGGCTACATTGAGCTCGCCATAACCGCTTGGGTTATGTCATCCACGTTTGGGCTTGCACTGTTCATTGCGTTTAAACTGGAGAGGAAATTATTGACTACGTAGCCGCTGTTCAACGGCTTTTGATCAGCCTGCTTGGGGGCATCAGCCCTTGGCGAGAACGCCGAAGGCGATCAGCGCAAGGCCCTGCATCACCAGGTCGATGGCGAGGAACAGGCCGAGGATCCACAGGCTGTCGACCGGCCAACGGGCGGCGATGACGAGGCCCGCAAGTGCTGTGACCACGCCGCCAAGGGCAATCCAGCCCCAGCCTTTGAGAGGCCGCAGGTTGTAGGCGGACCAGATGCGGAAGGCACCGGCAATCATCAGCGCGACCGCCATCAGCAAGGTCAGGATAGCGGACGCCAGGAGTGGATTGAGAACGGCGAAAATGCCGGCTGCGGTGTAGCATGCGCCGCTCAGGCTCCAATACGCCAGCCGCTCCCATCCCCTGACGCGGGAGGCATGGGCAAGATGCAGCAGGCCGCCTGCCAGCATGACGATGCCGACGGTGTAGACGGAGGCGACGGTGGCAGCAAGCACGTTGCCGAAGGCGATCCCGCCGCCCATGATCATCAGCACGCCGAGCGCCACGAACCATCCCCATTTGTCGCTGGGTTTTCCGGCGGGATCGAATGCCTGGGTCATGACGCAACCTCCAATTCCCTATGGACAATCTTCGAGTGTGAATAGAAATTCACTCTACGATGAAATCAAAGGAAAGATTTGGAATATTTTTATTGATTGATGGATCAATCAAAAATACACTGCCTTCATTAGAGGGATCGAAAATGCCGAAAATCGGGATGGAACCGGTGCGCCGCAAGGCGCTGGTGGACGCCGCACTTCGCGTGATCGGCGATCAGGGCACGCTGTCGGTGACGATGTCCGACATTGCCCGCAACGCCGGGGTTTCGGCAGCACTTGCGCATCACTATTTCGGCAGCAAGGAGCAGCTGCTGATCGAAACCATCCGCTCGCTCTTAAGGCAGTTGCGCGACGATGCGGTGACGGCGCTCACGGCGGCCAAAACCGCTCGCGAACGGCTTTCGGCCATCGTGCGCGTCAGCTTCCAGGCCGACCAGTTCGCGCCGGAAACGATCGCCGCCTGGCTCGCCTTCTATTCCGAAGCCCAGTGCTCGGATGAAACCCGGCGTTTCCTTGTCATCTATGCCCGCCGGCTGCGCTCCAATCTCGTCGCCAACCTAAAAGCGCTTTGTGACGCGGATGATGCCGTGCGCGTCGCCGAGGGTACGGCAGCGATGATCGACGGGCTCTATATTCGCCGCGCGCTCGGTTCCTCGCCGGTGACGGCGGACGCCTCGATCGCGCTGACCGACGATTATATCACGCTCAACCTGAACGCACTTGCTTGGCAAGGATATGCTGCATGACTGCTCGCCGGCCGAACATCCTGATCATCATGGTCGACCAGCTGAACGGAAAGTTCTTTCCGGACGGCCCGGCGGAGTTCCTGGTAGCGCCGCATTTGAAGGCGCTCGCCGCCCGCTCGGCCCGTTTTCGCAACAACTACACTTCCTCACCGCTCTGCGCCCCCGCCCGTGCCTCCTTCATGGCCGGGCAATTGCCGAGCCGCACGCAGGTCTATGACAACGCGGCCGAATACGCCTCCTCGATCCCGACCTTTGCGCATCACCTGCGCCGCGCCGGCTATTACACGGCGCTGTCCGGCAAGATGCATTTCGTTGGCCCGGACCAGCTGCACGGCTTCGAGGAACGGCTGACGACCGACATTTACCCGGCCGATTTCGGCTGGACGCCGGATTATCGCAAGCCGGGCGAGCGGATCGACTGGTGGTATCACAATCTCGGCTCCGTCACCGGCGCCGGCGTCGCCGAAATCACCAACCAGATGGAGTATGACGACGAGGTCGCCTTCCTCGCCAACCAGAAGCTCTATCAGCTTTCGCGCGAACAGGACGATGCGAACCGGCGCCCCTGGGCGGTGACCGTTTCGTTCACCCATCCGCACGACCCCTATGTGGCGCGCCGCAAATTCTGGGATCTCCACGAGAGCTGCGAGTACCTCACGCCCGAGCTTGGCGCGATTTCCTTTGCCGAACAGGATCCGCATTCGCAGCGCCTGATGCTCGCCTGCGACTACGAGAGCTTCGCCCTGACGGAGGAAAACATCCGCCTTTCGCGCCAGGCCTATTTCGCCAATTTATCCTATCTCGACGAGAAGGTCGGCGAACTGGTCGACACGCTGACCCGGACGCGGATGCTGGATGACACGCTGATCCTGTTCTGCTCGGACCATGGCGACATGCTCGGCGAACGCGGCTTGTGGTTCAAGATGAATTTCTTCGAAGGCTCGGCTCGCGTGCCGTTGATGATCGCCGGCCCCGGCATTACCCCCGGCCTGCATCTGGCACCGGTCTCCAATCTCGATGTCACCCCGACGCTCTGTGACCTCGCCGGCATTTCGATGGACGAGATCATGCCCTGGACGGACGGCGAGAGCCTCGTGCCCGTTATCAACGGCGCCGAGCGCACCGCGCCGGTCCTGATGGAATATGCCGCGGAAGGCTCCTATGCGCCGCTCGTCTCAATCCGCGAGGGTAAATGGAAATATGTCCATTGCACGCTCGATCCGGACCAGCTTTTCGACCTCGATGCCGATCCGCTGGAACTCACCAATCTCGCCAGGGATCCCATCGATCCGGTGGTCAAGACGACGCTCGACGCCTTCCGGCAGATGCGCGAGGCGCGCTGGGACATGGACGCCTTCGATGCGGCCGTCCGCGAAAGCCAGGCGCGGCGCTGGGTGGTTTATGAGGCTTTGCGCAACGGCGCTTACTATCCGTGGGACCACCAGCCACTGCAAAAGGCGTCCGAACGCTACATGCGCAACCACATGAATCTCGATAATCTCGAAGAATCCAAACGCTTTCCGCGAGGGGAATAAGATGAAAGCCCAACCGCCAGCCTCCCACTTCATCGACGGCGAATATGTCGAGGACACCGCGGGCACGCCATTCGACAGCATCTATCCGGCGACCGGCGAAGTCATCGCCCGCCTGCATGCGGCAACGCCCGCCATCGTCGAAAAGGCAATTGCTGCGGCCAAGCGCGCCCAGGGCGAATGGGCGGCAATGAGCCCGACAGCGCGCGGCCGCATCCTCACGCGCGCGGCCGGGATCATGCGCGAGCGCAACCGCGAACTCTCGGAGCTCGAGACGCTCGACACCGGCAAACCGATCCAGGAAACCATCGTCGCCGATCCGACCTCCGGCGCCGACGCCTTCGAATTCTTCGGTGGCGTCGCGGCGGCGGCGCTGAACGGCGACTATATTCCGCTTGGAGGCGATTTTGCCTTCACCAAGCGCGTGCCGCTCGGCGTTTGCGTCGGCATCGGCGCCTGGAACTATCCGCAGCAGATCGCCTGTTGGAAGGGTGCGCCGGCGCTCGTTGCCGGCAACGCCATGGTGTTCAAGCCGTCAGAAAATACCCCGCTCGGCGCGTTGAAGATCGCCGAGATCCTGTTTGAGGCCGGCCTGCCGAAGGGTCTCTACAACGTCATACAGGGCGACCGGACGACGGGGCCGCTGCTCGTCAACCACAAAGACGTTGCCAAGGTGTCGCTGACGGGCTCGGTCGAGACGGGCCGCAAGGTGGCGGGTGCTGCTGCCGCGCAATTGAAGCACGTCACCATGGAACTCGGCGGCAAGTCGCCGCTGATCATTTTCGAGGATGCCGATCTCGAAAGCGCGATCGGCGGAGCGATGCTCGGCAATTTCTACTCGACCGGCCAGGTCTGCTCCAACGGCACCCGCGTCTTCGTGCAGAAGGGCATCAAGGACAAGTTCCTGTCGCGCCTCAAGGAACGCACCGAGAAGATCATCATCGGCGATCCGATGGACGAGGCGACGCAGCTCGGTCCGATGGTGTCGCGCGCCCAGCTCGACAAGGTCTTTTCCTATGTCGAGAAGGGCAAGGCGGAGGGTGCGACGCTGGTGACCGGCGGCGGCATTCCGAATTCGGTCTCGGCGCAAGGCACCTATATCCAGCCGACGGTGTTTGCCGACGTCACCGACGAGATGACCATTGCCCGCGAGGAAATCTTCGGTCCGGTGATGTGCGTGCTCGACTTCGAACGTGAGGACGAGGTGATCGCCCGCGCCAACGGCACCGAGTTCGGCCTTTCGGCCGGCGTGTTCACGAGCGACCTCACCCGCGCGCACCGCGTCGTCGATCAGCTGGAAGCTGGCACGCTGTGGATCAACACCTATAATCTGGCACCGGTCGAAATGCCGTTCGGCGGCTCGAAGCAATCCGGTTTCGGGCGGGAGAACTCGCTGGCGGCGCTGAACCACTATACCGAGCTGAAGAGTGTTTATGTGGCGATGGGCAAGGTCGAGTCGCCGTATTGACCTTTACCTCTCCCTTGAGTGGAAGTCGCAGCGAAGCTGCGGGTGGGGGTGATCCACTATTTTGCTCAGAGCATCACCCCACCCCGGACCTGCGGTCCGACCGGTAGGGTGAACAAGGCCCCTCATCCGGCCTGTCGGCCACCTTCTCCCCGTAAACGGAGAGAAGGGACATGCCGCAACCTCGGTCGTCCCCTCTCCCCGCTTGCGGGGAGAGGGCTAGGGTGAGGGGCAATCTTTTTGAACTGGGAACACGTCATGCAACAGGCAGACTACATCATCATCGGCTCGGGCTCCGCCGGCTCCGCCCTCGCCTACCGCCTCTCCGAGGATGGGAGGAACACTGTCATGGTGCTGGAATATGGCGGCTCGGATTTCGGGCCGTTCATCCAGATGCCGGCGGCCCTCGCCTGGCCGATGAGCATGAAGCGCTACAACTGGGGCTATCTCTCCGAGCCTGAGCCGAACCTCAACAACCGGCGCATCACCGCCCCCCGCGGCAAGGTGATCGGCGGCTCGTCCTCGATCAACGGGCTGGTCTATGTGCGCGGCCATGCGGAAGACTACAACCGCTGGGAGGAGCTTGGCGCGCAGGGCTGGGCCTATGCCGACGTGCTGCCCTATTTCAAGCGGCAGGAGACCTCCCAGGGCGGTGAGGCTGGCTGGCGCGGCACCGACGGCCCGCTGCATGTCAAGCGCGGGCCGGTAAAGAACCCGCTGTTTCACGCCTTCATCGAGGCCGGCAAGCAGGCTGGCTTCGAGCTGACGGACGACTATAACGGTTCCAAGCAGGAAGGCTTCGGTCATATGGAGCAGACCGTCTGGCAGGGGCGCCGCTGGTCGGCTGCCAACGCCTATCTGAAACCGGCGATGAAGCGGCCGAACGTTGAGCTCGTCCGCTGCTTCGCCCGCAAGATCGTCATCGAAAACGGCCGCGCCACCGGCGTCGAGATCGAGCGGGCTGGCCGGATCGAAGTGATGAAGGCCAACCGCGAGGTGATCGTCTCAGCCTCCTCCTTCAACTCGCCGAAGCTGCTGATGCTCTCCGGCATCGGTCCTGCCCAGCATCTGCGGGACATGGGCATCGAGGTGAAGGTCGACCGGCCGGGCGTCGGCGCCAACCTGCAGGACCACATGGAGTTCTATTTCCAGCAGGTCTCGACCAAGCCGGTCTCGCTCTATTCCTGGCTGCCCTGGTTCTGGCAGGGCGTTGCGGGCGCGCAGTGGCTGCTCCTCAAGCAGGGTCTCGGCATCTCCAACCAGTTCGAGGCCTGTGCCTTCCTGCGCTCGGCGCCCGGCGTCAAGCAGCCGGATATCCAGTATCACTTCCTGCCCGTTGCCATCAGCTATGACGGCAAGGCGGCCGCCAACACGCACGGCTTCCAGGCGCATGTCGGCTACAACCTGTCGAAATCGCGCGGCAATGTCACCCTGCGCTCCTCCGATCCGATGGCCGATCCGGTCATCCGCTTCAACTATATGAGCCATCCGGAAGACTGGGAGAAATTCCGCCATTGCGTGCGGCTTACCCGCGAGATCTTTGGTCAGAAGGCTTTCGACCACTATCGCGGGCCGGAGATCCAGCCGGGCGAAGCGATCCAGAGCGACGAGCAGATCGACGACTTCCTGCGTGAGCATCTGGAAAGCGCCTACCACCCCTGCGGCACCTGCAAGATGGGCTCGCGCAACGATCCGATGGCCGTGGTCGACCCGGAAACCCGCGTCATCGGCGTCGATGGTCTGCGCGTCGCCGACAGTTCGATCTTCCCGCACGTCACCTACGGCAACCTCAACGCGCCCTCGATCATGACCGGTGAGAAAGCCGCCGACCACATTCTCGGCAAGGGCATGCTGGCGCGTTCGAACCAGGAACCGTGGGTCAATCCGCGCTGGGCGGTGAGCGACCGGTAGCGGCGGCTCAGTGGTAATCATCCTCGCGCTGGTGACGGACGGCGAGGATGGTCACAGTGTCGCTCTCGTCTATTTCGAAGAGAGCGACATACCCCGATGATCCGAATGGAATCAGTAATTCCCGCAGAAAAGAATTGTCCGGGTCCGGCTTGCGAGCAGAAAACGGAAAATCAGCAAGCGCTGCAACCGCCTTGCGAATTGCCAAGGTGGCGCGCTCGGCAAGTGCTATGTCTAAAGGCAGAAGATAGTCATAGTGTCGATCAAGGTCATCCAACGCTTCCCGGGTGAACTGCAGGCGAAAGCTCATTTGTCAGGTTTCGCCTTGGCCGCAGCAATCTTAGCTTCCAGATGAGCCAAGACATCTTCAGAACTGTAGTACACTCCCGTGCGCTTCGCCTCCTCGCGCGCCCTCAGACCCCGCGCAATAAACTCCGCCTGTGTCCTGCGATAGTGAATCTGCGACCGCAGCGAGTTTTCGACGAAGGCGGAGAGCGTCTCTCCCTCTTTCAGCACGCTTTCGGCGGCGGCGCGCAATTCCGGATCGACACGCAACGAGGGAATGGTGGCAGTTTTCATGGGATGCTCCATGCGTTGCAATTGCGATGCATGATAGCCCGGGAATGAAAGACATTCAACCGACGAAAGTTAATATGACGTGCGGGCATTGCTCACAAGAAGCCGATCCAGCGGCCAGCAAGCAGCGCGGCGAGCCAGAGGGAAAAGGACAGGAAGGCACAGAGCCGGACGACACCGCCTACGGGTGCGCCGGATGCGACGGCATGCCACGCACCGCTCATATGCAGGAAGCCGAAATTGGCGATGGCGGCGGCGAGCAGCATGATCTTGATGAGAAAGGCCTGATTGGCGATGTAGGCGACCGGGCGCACGGTAAAGAGCCAAAAACCGGAAAGAACGGCAAGCATGACGCCGCAGGCCGCCGCACGCGACAGGAAAGGTCCGACCGCTGCGACGGGCGGCGAGCGCACGAGGCCCATCAGCCGCAGGTCAAGCGGTAAGATAGCGCCGAGGATCAGCCCGATGCCGAGGATATGCGCGGCATTCACAAACAGATAGGCGACACTGGAGCGGCGCAGGAACACCGCGCCCGGCCACCCCGCCAGCCATTGCAGCAGATCCGGCCCGCTCATCAATTCGTCCGTATCCGCTCCGGATAGATGTCATAGACCTTGCCCGACACCGTGATCCGCACCGCTTTCATTCTCTTTTCCTTGGGATCGAGCGAGCGATTGCCCAGGGCGACGATCGGGTCGCCTATCTTGGCTATCCCCTCGACGAAGCCCGATTGTTCGGTCCGCCCCGGGTTGCCCAGTTCGACCAGCCAGACGCCGTCCGTTTCCGTGGCGACATGCAGCGTCGGATGCGGCGGCGCCATCGAGATTTCGCGGATCGTGCCTTTGAGCTCGATCTGGTCGGCCTCCGCCCAGGACCAGCCGTGATGGGCATAGGCGCTGGCGGCAAACATCATCGCGATCAGGCCGCCCGCAAAAACGCGCGCGAGAAATGTTCCATCCATCTCATGTCTCCTCCTTGCGACAGGCGATTGCGGCAAAACTGGCGCTGGCGATGAAAAGGGAAAGGGAAAGGGAAGATCACCGATTTTTGAATGGAAGATGCCGCGACCGAGCATGGCCGCCGCGCACGCCTTCGACGCATCCATCTCCGGTCGGGCCGCGATGCGAGAATAATCTATTAAATTACTAGGTTTTCTTAGAATTTTCCGCTTCGGAGAGATATTTGCTCTGATCCGCCGCGTTTAGAAATCCGTTTTTCTGTCTTTTGTCATAGAGGGCTGCGATATTCCGGACAACAAAACCAGGATTTCCTCCCATGACATCCGCGTCACTCGAAAATCGCGCCTCAGCGCTCAACAAGCAGCTCGAAAGCCTCGACCTTGCCGGCCGGCTGGCTCTGGTCGCCGGCCTCGAGGGCAAAGCGGTCTTCACCACCAGCCTCGGTATCGAGGATCAGGTGATCACCGCCGCGATCGGCACGAGCAAGCTCGGCATCGAGGTCTCGACGCTCGAGACCGGTCGTCTCTTCAGCGAGACCGTCGCGTTGATCGACGAGACCGAAGAAACCTACGGCCTGCTGATCAAGCGCTTCTACCCCGAGCAGGACGACATCGACGCCTTTGCCGCCAAATACGGCATGAACGGCTTCTACGACAGCGTTGAAGCCAGGCACGCCTGTTGTGGCGCGCGCAAGGTGAAGCCTCTTGCGCGCGCACTCGAAGGGACAGCCTTCTGGATCACCGGCCTGCGTCGCGGCCAGTCGGGCAATCGCGCCGATACGCCGTTTGCCGAAGCCGACCCCGACCGTGGCCTGATCAAGATCAACCCGCTGGCCGACTGGGATATCGAGACGATCCGCGCCCACGTGGCGCGGCAAGCGATCCCGGTCAATCCGCTGCATGCCCGCGGTTATCCCTCGATCGGCTGCGAACCCTGCACCCGTGCCATCAAGCCGGGCGAGCCCGAGCGGGCCGGCCGCTGGTGGTGGGAAAACGACGAGAAGCGCGAATGCGGCCTGCACGTAGCGGAGACCGCCGCCTCGGCCATTCCGCAATCGACACCTCTTGCAAGCAGCCCCCTTACCGGCAATTAGGGCGCGATAACCCGCGCGGCTTGCCTCACAGATACCCCGGAGACTTGAAATGCCTCATACCCTTCCGGAAACGGAACTCCACAATCCGCAGTCGGCCAAGACGCCGCTCGATCCGCATCTGAAGGCGCTCGAGAACGAAGCGATCCACATCTTCCGCGAAGTCGCCGCCGAGTTCGACAAGCCGGTGATGCTCTATTCGGTCGGCAAGGATAGTTCCGTGCTGCTGCACCTGGCGCGCAAGGCCTTCTATCCCGGCCGCGTGCCCTTCCCGCTCCTGCATGTCAACACGGGCTGGAAATTCGCCGAGATGATCGCGTTTCGCGACGAGACCGTGAAGAAGTACGATCTCGACTTCATCGAGCATATCAATCCGCGCGGTGCGGCTGAAAACGTCACCCCGTTCACGCATGGTTCGGCGCTGTTCACCGACATCATGAAGACGGAAGGGCTGCGCCAGGCGCTCGACGCCGGCGGCTTCGATGCCGCTTTCGGCGGCGCCCGTCGCGATGAAGAGGCAAGCCGCGCCAAGGAACGCATCTACTCGTTCCGCACACCGGAGCATCGCTGGGACCCGCGTAACCAGCGTCCGGAACTCTGGAACGTCTACAACGGCATGATCCGCAAGGGCGAAAGCGTTCGCGCCTTCCCGCTGTCGAACTGGACGGAAGTCGATATCTGGCGCTACATCCAGGTGGAAGAAATTCCGCTGGTGCCGCTCTACTATGCCAAGAACCGGCCCTACGTCGAACGCGACGGCATGATGATCCTGGCCGAAGACCCGCGTCTGGAGCTCCTGCCCGGCGAAATGCGCAAGGAAGGCTCCATCCGATTCCGCACCCTCGGCGACTTTCCGCTGACGGGCGCGATCCCATCTAAGGCCATAAACCTTGAAGAGGTCATTGCCGAACTGGAAATCGCCACGGTTTCCGAACGGCAGGGCCGCGCCATCGACCGCGACCAGTCCGGTTCGATGGAAAAGAAGAAGCGCGAAGGATATTTCTGATGACCGTTTCCGCAATCGCACAGGCCGCACTCGCCGAGGCAGGCATCGGCACCGTGACCGCCTTCCCGGCGATCGAGCCCGCGCGCCTGCCGCGCGACACGCGTCCGCTGCGCCTCATCACCTGCGGCAGCGTCGACGACGGCAAGTCCACGCTGATCGGCCGCCTGCTTTGGGACACCAAGGCTGTCAAGGAAGACCAGGCAGCGACCCTGCGCCGTGACTCAGGCAAGCAGAACGATCTCGGCCTGCCCGATTTCGCGCTCTTGCTCGATGGTCTCCAGGCCGAGCGCGAACAGGGCATCACCATCGATGTCGCCTATCGCTATTTCGCCACCGACAAGCGCTCCTTCATCGTTGCCGACACCCCCGGCCACGAGCAGTATACCCGCAACATGGCAACCGGCGCCTCGACAGCCGATCTCGCCGTGCTGCTCGTCGATGCCCGCACGGGCCTGCTCGAACAGACCCGCCGGCACGCGACGATCGCGACGCTGATGGGCATCAAGCAGTTCGTGCTCGCCGTCAACAAGATCGACCTCACCGGTTACGACCGCGCCCGCTTCGACCAGATTTCGCATGAATTCAAGGAACTGGCCCTGTCTCTCGGCGTTCGCCAGATCACCGCCATCCCGGTTTCGGCGCTGAAGGGCGAGAACGTCGTTTACGACGGCAAGGCCTCCATGCCCTGGTATGACGGCCCGACGCTTGTCGAGGTCCTGGAACTCGCAACCGTGCGCTCCGCCCAGACGGTCGGCTTCCGCCTGCCGGTGCAGCGCGTCTCGCGCCCCGGCGAAAGTTTTCGCGGCTATCAGGGCACCGTTGCCGGCGGTTCGGTGAAGCCCGGCGACAGTGTCGTCATCCTGCCTTCGGGCATGGTTGCCAACGTGACCAAGATCGTCACCTTCGACCTGGTGCGCAACGCCGCCGTCGCGGGCGACGCTATCACGCTCGTTCTCGACCGTCAGGTCGACGTCTCGCGCGGCGACATGATCGTTTCGCTCGAAAGCCAGCCGCAGACGGGCCTTGCCTTCGATGCGCAGCTCGTTGCCCTGCAGCCGGATGGCATCCAGCCCGGCAAGCGCTACTGGCTGAAGAGCGGCTCGCGCCGCCAGCGCGTCACCGTGCAGCCGTCCAGCCTGCTGGACCTGAAGAGCGGCAAGTGGAACCACTACGCCGATGCGCTCGCCATGAACGCCATCGGCAAGGTGCACCTCTCCTTCGACGAGCAGGCGGTGTTCGACAGTTATGAGCAGAACCGCACTACCGGCGCTTTCATCCTGATCGACCCCGACACCAACAACACGGTGGCCGGCGGCATGATCACGGCCAAGCGCTCCTCGCTCGGTGGCATCCACACCGAGGAGCGCCGCGTCATCCTCTCGCTGCCGGCCGATCTCGCCGATCAGTTGATGGCGACCGAACTCTTCGCCAACCGCCGCGAGGAAGCCGAAATCCGCCGCGTTTCCGCCGGAAAGGCAAGCGAAGTGTTCGACGACATCGACGGCTGATCGCAGCGTTTCCGATACGCCTATGAAAAGGGCCAGTCGTTCTGACTGGCCCTTTTTCGTTTCCTGCGCAACCGTTTGCTGCACAAGCCGCCGCCGAAAGGGGCAAGCCTTTTCATTCAGCTTTGAAATCCGGCCGATGCGCCTCGACAATCGCCTTCAGCTTCTCGATATCGGCGGCTTTCAACGCGTCCGGCTCCATGTCGCGCACCGGCTTGAACCAGGCCGCAGCCTCGCGCATCGGGGCGGCATAGGGCGGCGGGTATTCGCCAAGGCCAAGGGCCCATTCGCGCACGGTTTCGCGCTCCATGCGGCCGGCATGGTAGCGGTCGTGGATGCTTTTGGCGGAGGCGATCAGGTCGTCTATCTTTTTCAATGCATGTCCTCGAACGGCGGTGCACGAAGCCATAGCATCTCGGCCGTGAGAAATCTTCCTAACGGATGAGAAGCGCCGTCCCGAACATGCCCGCCGCAAAAATCGTGTGGCTGACAAGATTGAGCACGCGCACCCGGTTGGCATTCGGAAGTTTCGAAGCCGCCCAGCCGAGCCCGAGACCGGGCTGCAGCAGGAACCAGCCCGCGCCCACCGTGGCGATGCCGAGGATCCAGGCCGGCAGAAATGCCGGCGCAGCAAGCCAGGATGGGCCTGTGAAGACGATCAGAAGGATGCCGTAGAGGATGCCGACAGCATAGTGGCTGATCCAGCCCAGTGCCAGTTCATGCTCATAGGGTGGGGCCTTGCCGATATCCTCGTGGAAGATCTTTCCGGAGCGGAGATGCCAGAACCACCGTCCGACCGGCGCCCAGTTCGGCCATCGCTGACCGGGCAGGACGGACAACAGGATGGCCCAGAGATCCATGAGAACCGTGCCTCCAAGACCGATGGCCACGCTACGCAATAGGATATCGAACATGTGCAACCCGGCTCCTGGTCAGTGCGCCGGGCACGCGAGCCACCTGTCTGAAGGTGCTACGTGAGCCGCGCGAAAATGAAGGTGCGCATCTGCGGGCAGGCCTGAACTGCAGCTGCAAAGCCGTTGTAGTTCATCTCTGGTTTTTCGGTCAAGAAAGACGACGTCGGCAAGTAATGCCGGCACCGATGGTCCTGTATATCGGAAAAACAGGTGCGCACGGCATGCCACCGCATGGGGTTCATGCAGAGCTACGGGGATCGAGGGCTTCGCGCCGGGCACGGTTGACACTGTAGAGACTTTTGCCGGGCAAAGACGCTGCTGCCGTGGCGGGACGGTTGCGCCGTCAACGAGAGACATGCGGAATAAGGACGGTCACGTTCTTTCGTGACAGCGGGAGAGACGTCAATCTGCCCACCCGGCCCTATTCTAAATTTAATAGCGGCCGCGTCCGGCCCTTGCAGGCGAGAGCCTTTTGGCAGATTTTCATCCCAATTGATACTGCTCGCCCACTTGATACTGCTCGATTGTTCGGGCTGCCGGGATTGCGCACAATAATCCGGCGTTCCGGCAGTATGCCGCGCGCCTGCTGAAACCGCACGGCTTGCAAACGTCCAGTCGCCAATCCGGCGATGGATTTTCGAGATCATTCAAGGATTTCCGGGAATTTCAAGCTGGTCGGAGTGAGAGGATTCGAACCTCCGACCCCGTCGTCCCGAACGACGTGCGCTACCAGGCTGCGCTACACTCCGTGACCAGCGGCGCCTCTATAGAACAGCATTTTCGTTTGGACAAGCGGCAAAATCGAAAAAACGCAAAGTTGGCTAAAAACAATGCGGTAAGGCCGGCCTTGGCTGTGACCAACTCCGGCGCGCCAAAGGACACGATAGCATCGGAAATACCCCCTCTGTCACTTCGTGACATCTCCCCCTCAAGGGGGGAGATCGGGAGCTGGAGGCCCGCCCGGCGCCAATCTCCCCCCTTGAAGATGCCCGGCAGGGCAGAGGGGGGTGAGATGGCCACTGTCGTGTACTGTGCCGGCACGCCATCCCCCGAGCTGGCCCTCCCCCTCCCTCACCCTAGCCCCTTTTTCTTAAACAAGGAGGGCAGGATGACGCCAACAGGAATATCGCCGCCCGTGGTGAAACGCCTGCTCGCTGGGGCGTTTCGGCAACGCTTGCGAATTTATGCGCGGACCTGCGCCTATAAGTCATTCTGGCGATTTTCTTTCATAAGCTTTGGCGCTAGAGGCAAGGTCGAAAGCCTTGGCTGCTCGCATGTTGCGCCGCCTTGGCCGCGCCCATTTCAGAACGAACGCCAAAGGGACTTGAGACATGAATTTCCGCTTGATGACCGTCGCCGGCCTTGTGCTGGCGCTTGCCGGCTGCACGACCACGGGGCCGGCTCGCAATGCCGTCGAATCGCGCTGGAACGGCCAGCCGGCCGGCACCTTCTTCGCCCAGTTCGGCCCGCCGCAGTCCGACGCCGAGAGCGGCGACATGACGGTCTATTCCTGGAAGGGCGGCTACAAGAAGCGCACCGTTCCGGCGCAGTATGCCGAGGCCAAGGACGGCAAGAAGGGCAAGAAGATCGCCTCTGCCCGCACCGAGTTCCTCAGCTGTTCCGTCCAGCTGACGGTCTCCTCCGACTATGTCATCCGCTCGATGCATGTGCTCGGCGACCGCAAGACCTCGACCGGCCCGAGCTGGTGCGACGAGTTCCTGGCTGGCGACAAGGCGAAGTAGCGCCACCTCGCACAAACAGGGTGATACGATGCGCCCGCCGGCCCTCCTCCCGGCGGGTTCGTTTTTGTCCGGCATTTTCATCCGGCATGCCGCGATTGCCCTTGACCGGGCGGATATCCGGCCCACCTCTCCGCTCAAGGAGTAATCCAAGGAGAGGAAGATGAGAAAGGTTGTTGCTGCAACATTCCTGAGCATCGACGGCGTCATGCAGGCCCCCGGCGGGCCGCAGGAGGACCCGACCGGTGGTTTTACCCATGGCGGCTGGACCGTCCCCTACTGGGACGCAGTAACGCGCGAGGCGATAGCCGAGACCTTCTCCGAGCCCTTCGACCTTCTGCTCGGCCGCAAGACCTACGAAATCTTCGCCGCGTACTGGCCCTATGTCGATAAAGACGACGCGATCGGCTCGTTGTTCAACCCGGCGACCAAATATGTCGCCAGCCGATCGAGGCAGCCGCTTGCCTGGCAGAATTCCGTCGCGATCAAGGGTGATGTCACCGCCGAGGTGAAGAAACTGAAGCACGGCGACGGACCGGTCCTCCTGCTGCAGGGATCGAGCGACCTCATCCAGACCCTGCTTGCCGCCGACCTGATCGACGAATTCAGGCTGCTGATCTTCCCGCTCGTGCTCGGCCGCGGCAAGCGCCTGTTCGGCAACGGCGCCATGCCGGTTGCGCTGAAACTGACGGGCTCGAAGGTGGCGACCACCGGCGTGACGATCAACACCTACGTGCGTAACGGCGAGATCAAGACGGGGTCGTTTGCGCAGGAGGAACCCTCGGCGGCGGAAATCGAGCGGCGGGCGAAGATGGCGCGGGAGGGGTGAAAGATAGTGGATCAAGTGGATCAAGGCAGGTCGCCCCCATCCATGGACCGTTCGGAGTATCGCCGGCCCTGTTGCCTTCACCAATAGTAGAGATTTAACTAATATAAGCCTTCGGTTACTATTTGGCGCAGACCTTTGGGGGAAGGATCATGCGTCATCACCAGTTCGATCGAAAGCCGCAGCGCCGCTCCCTGCTCGCGTCCATGGCAGCCGCGCCGGGGATCGCGCTCAGCCTTGTCGCATTCGGGGCGGCCGGCATCATGAGCGCCGACGATCTGCTTTTGTCCCTCAGCGGTACTGCGAAGGACTGCAATATCAAGGGCAATATCAGCATCGAGACCGGGGAACGGATTTTCCATGTTCCCGGACAGGAATACTACGCCGCGACGAAGATCAGCCCGCAATATGGCGAGCGGTGGTTCTGTTCGGAGGCCGAGGCCTGGGCGGCGGGTTGGCGCAAGGCGCGGAATTGAGAGACATCGAATGGCTGGGGCGCCTGGATTCGAACCAGGGATGGCGGTACCAAAAACCACTGCCTTACCGCTTGGCTACGCCCCAACGCTTGGCGCTCGGCAAATCGCCCGGCCAAATCGAGAGCCGGTTTAGCAAAGCCGCACGCAGGCGACAACGGCTAAGTTGGGCTTTGGGCGGATTTTTCGTGCCTTGGCATCCGGGGAAAGCCCCTCATCCGGCCTGCCGGCCACCTTCTCCCCGTGAACGGGGAGAAGGGATATGCGGCAACCTCTGTCGTCCCCTCTCCCCGCTTGCGGGGAGAGGGTTAGGGTGAGGGGCCGTTCTCGACCCGCGTCGAGGCCGTTCATGGAAGTATAGCAACGCGATGAAAAGACGTGAAGCTCGGTGAGGGAAATCCATTCCTGTCGCCGGTTTTCTGCGCTAGGGTCCGGTGGCAATCTGGAGACCCTCATGAGCATTTTTCGCGCCCGCCCGCCTGCCAAGCCGACGCTGCTTCTCGATGACGAGATGGTGCGGATCACGCGATGGGATTTCGAGCCGGGGGCCGATACCGGCCATCATGTGCACGGCATGGGCTATGTCGTGATCCCGATGACCGATTGCCGCTTCCTGCTCGAGGAGCCGGGCGGCGAGCGGCGGGTGGATATCGCCAAGGGCGCGGCCTACCGGCGCGAGGCGGGTGTCGAGCACAATGTCATCAATGCCGGCCGCGAGTTCATGTCCTTCATCGAAATCGAGTACAAGTGAAGAGACGGCGCATGGACGGCCCGGATTTCAACCTTGATTTTCAACCCGCCCATGGCGAGGCGGTGACGGTGGCGGCCGGTGTCCAGCGCATCACCGTCAACAATCCCGGCCCGTTCACCTTCCACGGCACCAACTCCTATATCGTCGGCGGCAAGTCCGTCGCGGTGATCGATCCGGGGCCGGAGGATGAGGCGCATTTCCAGGCGCTGATGACGGCGCTGAAGGGCCGCGAAGTCACCCATATCGCCGTCAGCCACACCCATCGCGACCACTCGCCGCTTGCCCGCCGCCTGAAGGCCAGGACCGGCGCGCTGATTGTCGCGGAAGGGCCGCACCGGGCGGCAAGGCTCCTGCACGAGGGCGAGATCAACCCGTTCGCCGAAAGCTCCGACATCGATTTTGTGCCCGATATCGCGCTTGCCGATGGCGACACGGTGGAAGGCGACGGCTGGTCGCTGACGGCGCTGCTCACCCCCGGCCACACCGCCAACCACGCCGCCTTTGCGCTCGGTGGCACGGTTCCGGGGGACACCGGCATCGTCTTTTCCGCCGATCACGTCATGGCCTGGGCGACCTCGATCGTCGCACCGCCGGATGGATCGATGACCGACTATATGGCATCGCTCGAAAAGCTGCTTGGCCGCGACGACCGGCTCTATCTGCCCGGCCATGGCGGCCCGGTGACGGAGCCTGCCGCCTTTCTCCGGGGCCTGCGCGCGCACCGGCGGATGCGCGAGCGCGCCGTTATGGAACGGCTGCGGGCCGGCGACAGGCTGATCGCCGACATGGTCAAGGTGATCTACCAGACCACCGACCCGCGGCTGCATGGCGCAGCCGCTCTTTCGGTCCTTGCCCATATCGAAGACCTGGTCGAGCGCGGTCAGGTCGAGACCGACGGCCCACCGTCGCTTGACCGCATCTATCGGCTGGCGCCCGGCGGTGCCGCCTGATGCTGTCGCGTCCGGCCTACAGCTATCGCAGCGATCCGGCCGTGCCCGCCTTTGCCGACGATCACCCGATCATCGTCTTCGACGGCGAATGCATCTTCTGCTCCGGCTGGGCGAACTTCGTGCTCCGGCATGACAAAAAGGGCCGCTACCGTTTCATCACCGCGCAATCGCCGCTCGGCGAAGCGCTCTACCAACATTACGGCCTCGACAGCCGCTACTACGAGACCAACATGCTGATCGAAAACGGATCTGCCCTTGTGAAATCGCAGGGTTCGCTGCGCATGGCGGCGGGTCTCGGCTTGCCCTTCAGCCTCGTTTCCGCGCTACGCCTCATTCCCCGGGCGCTGCGTGACCCGCTTTATGAATTGGTGGCGCGCAACCGCTACCGCATCGCAGGAAGGCGCAATGCCTGCTTCGTACCGACACCGGAGCATCGCAGCCGGTTCATTGCATGAGCGCCAAGCGGTTGCGCATCCTCGGCGGCTGCGGCACGTTTGGCGCCGGCTGGGGTGGCTGCCTTGCGACGACCCGCGGCTGACGCTGCTGCGGCTGCCGCTTCCTCTGCATGCCGCCGCCGCTGTTTCTGGCGCCGGCTTGCCTGATAGGCCGCCGAACCGTCAATCCCCCGCAATGCCGAGCAATTCCGCGTCGAGCGCATGCAGGAATTGGTTAGCAAACGCGGCGCCGAGGCCAAGGTCGTGCGGGCCGTAGCGGGAGGCCACGCGCATGTCGACAAAGGTCGTCTCGGCCTCTTCGCGCAGCCTGATCAGCACATCGAAGCGGAAGCCGGCGATCAGCGTGCGCCATTCGCCCTGCAGCAGGATATCGGACGAGCGTCGCCCGGTGCTCATCTCGCCCGGCATCGTCTGCGGGCGCGACAGCGGGATCGGCACGTCGCCCGGCTCGCTGTCGGTTGGCGCTGCATCGTCCGGCTTGACCGCCATGTCCTCCAGGTCAGGCTTAGCGTTTTCGACGCCCTCCTCATCGACGATGCCGATGCCGGTTTTTTCGGCAACGATCTTCACGCCCCGGTAGACGCGGTCAAGGGCACCGTCATAGCGGCGGCCGGTGAGCCCCGGATAGGCGGATATCTGCGCTTCACGGTCCTCCGGCGTCACGACGGCCGGGCGTTCGAGCCAGCCCTGCATCGTATCCGGCGGCTTGATCCAGGCAGGCGGCGTCACGGTGTCGGTGCTGACATCGTAGATCGCCGGCTTGGAGAGATATTCGTTGAGCGCGAAGCCGGCGGCGGCGATCGGGATAGCCGCATACACAAGCGCGACGAAGGAGGCGACGCCGCCGACGGCCGCGACCTGCCAGAGCCGAACGAAGCCGATGGCGGCAAGCACCACGGCAAGAGCCGCCAATCCCGCCGAAAACACCATAAGCGCCACGAAATGCGGCGTGATCAGCGGGCCGAAGCGATGCGCCAGCAGCGCCACGGCGAAGAGACCGAAGGCAAAGCGGGCGGTCCTGCGCGCCCAGCGGGCGGCATGAGACGTGGGGCGCTCATACTTGATCATCATCTGGCAGAATCAATCCCTTGACCCGGACGCGGCAACTTCTTCTCCTGTTTAGAGCATGATGGAGAAAAGTGGGAAGCGGTTTTCGGCAAGATCACATCGCAGCAGCGAATGAAGCGGGCAAGTGCCTGCCAAGTGCCTGCCAAGTGCCTGCCAAGTGCTTGCAAGTACTGGGATCGCCGCTCGCGCCGCAAATTCGCCATTCTCGTTAACCATGTCTTGGGAACGGGGATCAGGCGTGTTTCCCGGTCCTCAAGCCACCGGACCGGTTTGCACAGACATCAAATTTTCAAAGCACCCGGGAAGCGACCGCTTTCCGGCGCTTGAAAGGAGAGAGAGCATGCTGTCATCCGAACCCAAACAGGCATCCACCGCTGCCCAGGTTACCGTGCCGCCATCGGATGCGAGCCTGACGATGGAACTGCTGGAGCTTGAACTCTCGCTGGACGGATTTACCACGGGCGCCGAGGGTTTTGCGGCCCATGTCCGTGCCGCTGCCGCCGCGATCGACGGCGCATTGCTCTTTGAACTGCCGGCATCAGGCCTCATTGCCGATTGCGACCGGATCGCCGTCCTGCGCATTCCACAGGATGGCACTGCAGCGACGACCACCGTCTTTGCCTGCCTGGAGAGCGACGGAACGACGATCCGCATCGAAAAGCCGAATGAGGAGACGGCAGACCTGAAAAATTTCGCGGAAGCTTTTGTGGATGTGCTGCAGCGCATCTGATAGTTGATCGGATCTCGCAGCACATCACAGGGACTGATCATGCATATTCGGAGACTAGTGTTGCTGGCCGCTCTTGGAGCGGTCCTCTCCGGTTGCGCGACGATGACGCCGGAAGAGCGCCGCGCCGCCGACGAGAAGACCTGCCTGTCCTACGGCTTCCGCCGCAATACCGACGCCCTTGCAACCTGCCTGCAGCGCATCGATCTGGACCGCCGGGCCGAATCGCGTGCCTTCCGCTATGGAAACGATGCCATGATATGGGGCTGGGACAGGCCGGTCGTCGTCCGCCGATAATTTAGGCGATATCTACCAACAAGAAAATTTCCCGTTCAACGCGAAAAGGCGCTTGCTTTGGCAAGCGCAAATCGCGCCTATTATGCACGCGACATCGACGGGAGATTTTTCATGACAGCCGTACTGAAAATATTCTGCGCCCTCTTCTTTCTCTCCGCAGCGCCTGCACTTGCTGCGGAACGCTGGCAGGAACTGCCCGAACCTGCCCCGCTGCCGCACGCGGCGAAGACGGGCAAGGCCCCTGTCAACGACATAGAACTCCATTATGCTATCTACGGCTCCGGACCGCCTGTCCTCTTGATCCATGGCGGGCTTGGCTACAGCGAGGTCTGGGGCGCGCAGGTTGCCGACCTCTCGAGGGACCATACCGTCATCGTCGCCGATAGCCGCGGCCACGGCCGCTCGACCCGCAATGCCGAACCCTACAGCTACGAGTTGATGTCGTCGGACTATCTTGCCCTGCTCGACTATCTGAAGATCGAGAAGACGGCGCTGGTCGGCTGGAGTGACGGCGGCATCATCGGCCTCGACATCGCCATCCATCATCCCGAACGGCTGACGAAGCTCTTCGCCCAAGCCGCCAATTCCAAGGTGGGCGGGGTCATTCCGACCGTGATGGAGGACAAGACCTTTGCCGCCTATGTCGAGGAGGCCGGCGAGGTGTACAAGAATATCTCGCCGACACCGGCGGAATACGACGCCTTCGTCATCCAGATCAGCAACATGTGGGCAAGCCAGCCCAACTGGAGCGACGAAGACCTGAAGAAGATCACGACGCCGACCGCGATCGTGCTGGGCGATCATGACGAGGCGATCAGCCGCGAGCACACGGACTATCTGGCAAAGACCATCCCTGGCGCCAAACTGGTGATCCTCGAAAATGCCAGCCATTTCGCCATGCTGCAGGATCCGGAAGGCTACAGCAAAGCGGTGCGGGACTTCATCGATCAGTAAGTAAATCGGCAGAGCCGGCGGGCTTGGCCCCCGCCGGATAACCGGATCGGCCGTTCACCCCTTGCCGTTGATCGCCGCCTGCGCGGCTGCAAGCCTTGCGATCGGCACGCGGAAGGGCGAGCAGGAGACGTAGTCGAGGCCGGTTTCCTCGCAGAAGCGGATGGATTCCGGATCACCGCCGTGTTCGCCGCAGATGCCGAGCTTCAGGCCGTTCTTGGTGCGGCGGCCGCGTTCGGCGGCGATCTGGATGAGTTCTCCGACGCCGTCAAAGTCGAGCGAGACGAAGGGGTCCTTCTCGACGATGCCTTTCTGGATATAGGTATTGAGGAACTGTGCGGCGTCGTCGCGGGAGATGCCGAAGGTGGTCTGCGTCAGGTCGTTGGTGCCGAAGGAGAAGAAATCGGCGGATTCGGCGATCACATGGGCGCGCAAGGCCGAGCGCGGCAGCTCGATCATGGTGCCGACGAGATATTCGATCTCCATGCCCGATTCGCCGATCACCTCCTTGGCCACCGCATCGATGCACGCCTTGACGTAATCGAGTTCGGTCTTGAGGCCGACCAGCGGCACCATGATTTCCGGAACGACCGCAGCGCCCGTCTCACGGGCAGCCTGCACCGCCGCCTCGAAGATGGCACGGGCCTGCATCTCGGCGATCTCGGGATAGGAGATCGCCAGCCGGCAGCCGCGATGGCCGAGCATCGGATTGAACTCGTGCAGTTCGTCGACACGCTCGCGCAGTTCCGACGGCTTCAGGTCGAGCACGGCCGCGACATCGGCGATCTCCTCGTCGGTCTTCGGCAGGAATTCATGCAGCGGCGGGTCGAGCAGGCGGATCGTTACCGGCAGTCCGTGCATGATCTCGAAGAGTTCGGTGAAGTCCGAGCGCTGCATCGGCAGGAGCTTGGCAAGCGACGTGCGCCGTCCGGCCTCGTCAGTGGCAAGGATCATTTCGCGCATGACGTTGATGCGGTCACCCTCGAAGAACATGTGCTCGGTGCGGCAGAGCCCGATCCCTTCGGCACCGAAGGAACGGGCGGCACGCGCATCCGCCGGCGTCTCGGCGTTGGTGCGCACGGTCATGCGGCGACTGGCGTCGGCCCAGGCCATGATCTTGCCGAAGTCGCCGGAAAGCTCCGGTTGCAGCATCGGGATTTCGCCCTTCAGCACCTGCCCTGAGGAACCGTCGATGGTGATGACGTCGCCCTTCTTCAGCGTAATGGAGGGAGCGATCAGCAATTCGTTGCGCGCATCGACACGCAGGTTTCCGGCGCCGGAGACGCACGGAATGCCCATGCCGCGTGCCACGACGGCCGCATGGCTGGTCATGCCGCCGCGCGATGTCAAAATGCCCTCGGCCGCGTGCATGCCGTGAATATCTTCGGGGCTCGTCTCGACGCGCACCAGGATGACCTTGCGGCCTTCCTTTTGCGCCATCACTGCCTCCTCCGAGGTAAAGACGATTTCGCCCGTCGCCGCTCCCGGCGAGGCGGGCAGGCCGGAGCCGATGATATCGCGCCGGGCATGCGGATCGATGGTCGGGTGCAGCAGCTGGTCGAGCGAAGCCGCATCGATGCGGGCGACCGCCTGCTCCTTGGTGATCATTTTCGCTTCGGCCATATCGACGGCGATCTTCAGCGCCGCCTTGGCGGTGCGCTTGCCCGCGCGGGTCTGCAGCATCCAGAGCTTGCCGCGTTCTATGGTGAACTCCAGATCCTGCATGTCGCGATAGTGCGCTTCCAGCTTGTTGCAGATGGCCTGGAACTCCTCGAAGGCTTCCGGCATCAGCTTTTCCAGCGAGGGCTTGTCGGAGCCGGAGGCGATGCGCGCAGCCTCGGTGATGTTCTGCGGCGTGCGGATGCCGGCGACGACGTCCTCGCCCTGCGCATTGACGAGAAACTCGCCATAAAGCTCGTTCTCGCCGGTCGAAGGGTTGCGGGTAAAGGCAACGCCGGTTGCCGACGTGTTGCCGAGATTGCCGAAGACCATGGCCTGCACGCTGACGGCGGTGCCCCATCCGGCTGGAATATTGTGCAGATGACGATAGGTGATGGCGCGCGGATTCATCCAGCTGGCAAAGACAGCGCCGATCGCGCCCCAGAGTTGCACTTCCGGATCCTGCGGAAAGGGTTCGCCGAGTTCCTCCTCGATCATGCGCTTATAGAGCGAGATGACATGCTGCCATTCGACGGCGGAAAGCTCGGTATCGTTTTCATGGCCGAGGCGCCCCTTCTCGTCCTCGAGGATTTCCTCGAAAACCTCGTGATCGAGCCCCATCACCACATCGGCATACATCTGGATGAAGCGTCGGTAACTGTCCCAGGCGAAGCGGGCATCGCCGGCATCGTGGCCGAGCGCCTCCACCGTGTGGTCGTTGAGACCGAGATTGAGGACGGTATCCATCATGCCCGGCATCGAGGCGCGCGCGCCGGAGCGCACGGAAAGCAGCAGCGGGTGTTGCGTGTCGCCGAAGACGCGGCCGGTAATCGCCTCCATCTTCTCGATGCCGGCTTTAACCTGGCTCTTCAATTCCACGGGAATGATGCGGCCGTCGTCATAATAGCGCGCGCAGGCATCGGTCACGATCGTCAGTCCCGGAGGCACCGGCAGGCCGAGATTGCACATCTCCGCCAGATTGGCGCCCTTGCCACCCAGGTGATCGCGATCGCCTGCACTGCCTTCGGCTTCTCCCCCGCCGAAGGTGTAAACCCATTTCGTCATATTCATTCTCCCACCCATAAGGCTCCCACCTGACGCTACATTATCCTCTTCACGTTTAAAATGCATCGGTGGCGGAAATTTGCTGCATTGCAACAAATCTTGAGACAAAAGTGTGAGGGACGAAAGAAGAAAGGGATCAAGCCGCGACCCGGCGGCGGCGCCAAGTCATTCCGACAGGAGCCGCGAAACCGGCGTTCGGGCAAGGATCGGCCGGCGCCAGCCATTTCACATGCGGCTTGTGAAATCCGTCAAGCTTCAAGTCCTCGACAGCCCACCCATCCGAAAGGCGTAGCCGATACCGTACGCCCGATATATGAAAAATCTTCTTATCAGGTGACGAAGTGTTTAAGATGAATGCCGGAGGCAGATCGCCGGAAGGCGATCGATTACTGTTTCGACTGCGCTTTTGTCCTTGTGCAAGGAACGATAAAACTTCCGGCCGCCCGTTTCCTGATGGATGGGAGCGTTTCAAAATGCAGGAGATCGCAAAAAGGCTATTGATGGCGCTGGCGTTCGTCTTGTGGGCGGGTGTTTCGACTTCTCACGCGGCAGACGGCCGGCGGCTCGCCCTGGTTATCGGCAGCTCCGCCTATGAGGCAGCCGGCAACCTGCCCAATGCCGTGTCCGACGCAAGGCAATTCGGCGCATTCCTCTCCAGCCAGGGATTTGACACGGATATCGTCACCGACGCCGACCGCAGGGAGATGGCGGACGCCGTGTCGCGCTTTGCACGCAAGATAGGCGCCGACGACGTCGCCCTGTTCTACTTCGCCGGCCATGGCATGCAGCTTCGCGGCGAAAACTATCTCGTCGGCACTGATGCACGGCTTGCGAGCGAATTCGATGTCGCGGCCGAGACGCTGGCGCTGACGGATGTCATCGGGGCAATCGAGAAAAAGTCGAAGATCGCGCTCTTCTTCCTCGACGCATGTCGCAACAATCCGCTCGCTAACCGGCTCAACCAAGAGGTCGAAGGCGCCACCAGAAGCATCGCCACACGCGGACTGGCACCTGTCGAAACCGAGAGCGCGGGCACCATGGTCGCGTTCGCGGCGGCACCCGGACAGGTCGCGTCCGACGGCAGCGGCAAGAACTCTCCCTTCACCGTAGCGCTGATCGGCCATCTCGCAGGCCCCGGCCTCGAGATCGGCACCGCCTTCAAGCGGGTGATCCGCGATGTTCGAAAGGCGACCGATGGCAAGCAGTCGCCGCAGATTTTGTCGTCGCTGGCACTGGAATTCTATTTCAACACCGCGTTGCCGGAGGTGGAGGCGCAGCTGCCAGCCGCTACACCCGCCATCGATCCGGAAAAGGTGGAGGCCGAGGCGGATTTTGAAAAGGCGCTGCGGATCAATACACCGCGCATCTGGAAATTCTTTCTCGCCAAGCATCGCAGCGGGGAGCAGTCTAACCTCGCCCGGCAGATCCTGTCAGTCATGGAGCCGACAGCACTTTCCCCCCTGTTCCCGACGCCTGAGCAAGCCGAGAACGAACTTGCCCTCAACAGGACTGATAGAAGCAAGATTCAGCTGGCTCTTGCCGCAAAGGGCTTCGGTGCGGGAAACGCGGATGGCGTGTTTGGCGCGCAGACCCGCAGGGCCATCACCGACTACCAGAAATCCGCCAGCATTACCGGTACCGGCTACTTCAATGAAAAGACGGCGAAGGCGCTCGGGATTGATGTGAGCAAGGCCGAGGACGGCCTTTACTCCTCGCCCATGGCGCGGCTGTACATGCCGAAGGATTTCGCAGGGTTGGAAACCGATGCACGCGTCTTGAAGGCAGTCGACTGCGATCCGTGGCAGGAAAAGGTCTACGGCTCCTTCGAGGGGCATATGTACGTGGTGATACGCGCGCAATGGACGACGTGGAAATCGGCGGCACTGGCGGCCAAGCGCTGCGGGGGATATCTGGCAACTGTGACATCCGAGGCGGAGAACAATTTCATTGCATCTCTTTTCAACAAGGATTCACGTCTATTCCAATCCGGCTACGACGCATCCACAAACACTTCTTACAAGATGGGTCCCTGGATCGGCTTGATCCAGGATCCCGCAGGCCGGGAGCCGCGCGGCGGTTGGCAATGGGAAAGCCGCGAGCCCATGAGCTACGCCAAGTGGTACAACGACATCCCGAACGAATACAAGCCCGGCGACGACTACGCGATGTTCTACGCACATCGGCGCGGAAAAGCGGATCTTGGAGCTGTGTACGTCGATGCGTGGGACGATATGGGCGAGACCAATAGCACCCATAGCTTCGTCATCGAATTCGAATGATCACACCGCTTCGCGCAGTTGCTCTGCCGTCTGCAGATCAACCGAGACAAGCTGGGAGACACCCTGCTCGCCCATGGTGACGCCGAACAGGCGGTTCATGCGGGCCATGGTGATCGGATTGTGGGTGATGATGACGAAGCGGGTCTCCGTCGAGGCGGCCATCTCGTCCATCAGGTTGCAGTAGCGCTCGACATTGTGGTCGTCGAGCGGCGCATCCACCTCATCGAGTACGCAGATCGGCGCCGGGTTGGTGAGGAACACGGCAAAGATGAGCGCCATCGCCGTCAGCGCCTGTTCGCCGCCGGACAGAAGCGTCATGGTCTGCGGCTTCTTGCCGGGCGGCCGGGCGAGGATTTCGAGACCGGCATCGAGCGGATCGTCGCTTTCGATCAGCTGCAGTTCGGCCGTACCGCCGCCGAAGAGATGGGTAAACAGCCGCTGGAACTGGGCGTTGACCACGTCGAAGGCGGCGAGAAGGCGCTCGCGGCCTTCTCGATTGAGGTTCTGGATTGCCGACCGCAGCTTGCGGATCGCGTCGATGACGTCCTCGCGCTCCTTGAGCATGGCGTCGAGCTTGTCCGACAGTTCCTTCTGCTCTTCCTCGGCCCTGAGATTGACCGCGCCCAGACGCTCGCGCTCGATCTTCAGCCGCTCCAGATCACGCTCGATCTGGCGCATGTCCGGCAAATCGCCATCGACCGGAAGGCCGGTGAGGCGCATCACCTCATGCGGGGCGCAATTCAGCGCCTCGCGAATTCGGGCTTCAATCTCGATGCGCTTTTCGCGGGCGGAAACGAGGCGCTCTTCGGCGCGTCCGCGTTTTTCACGCGTTTCGGCAAGCTCCGACAGCGCCGTCGCAGCCACCCGGTCGGCATCGCGCTGGCGGGTTTCAGCCGCAGCCAGAAGGTCCGCCGCCTGCCGGCGCGCCTCTTCCGCCTTCGACAACTCGTTCATCAGCGCGCGACGTTTCTCGTCGAATTCGTCCGGCGCCTCAAGAAGTTCTTCCGCCTCCTCGCGTGCCTCGCTTTCGCGCTCGCGCAGCGTTTCGATATGCTCCTGCGCGCTTGCCGCCCGCGCATTCCAGGTCTGCCGCTCGACGGTGATTGCCCCGATGCGGCGCTCACGCGCCTCGTTTTCGCGAGCCAGGCCGTCGTTGATCGCACGCGTTTCGGCAACCCGCGCCCGATCGGTCGCGACAGTCGTCATCTGGCCGTTCAGCCTGCGCTCCAGCTCAGCGAGATCCGGCGCATCCTCCAGCGCCTCGCGCGCACCTTCCATCTGCTCGCCGATTTCCTCGACCTGCAAGGCCAGCTGGCTGCCCGTCTCAGAAAGGACCGCACGGCGGCGGACGAGATCACCGGATGCCCGCTCGGCTGCCGCCAGCGCATCGCGCGCCTCGGCAAGCTTGCGCATGACCATGCGCTGCTCTTCCCGCGACAGCCGCAGGCGTTCGTCCCCGGCGCGAATGCGCGCGGCGGCGGCGGTAAGCTCCGCCGCGTGCAACTCCAGCTGATGGCGGGCATCGACAAGTTCGGTTTCGAGTTCAGCCAGCCGGTTCTTCTGCTCCAGCCGCAAGGCAGCCGCGCTCGGCGCATCGGCACCGGTCACGTGACCGTCCCAGCGCCAGACGGCACCCTGGCGCGTCACCAGCCGCTGGCCGGCCTTGAGCATCGGCAAAAGCGCCTCGGCCATCGCATCGCTGTCGACGATGCCGATCTGGCGCAGACCACGATCGAGCGCCTGCGGGGCACGCACATGCCCGGCCAACGGCACCGCGCCGTTCGGTAATCGCGGATCGTCCGATCCATCAGCCGGCAGGCGCCAATGCGCGGGCGCGCTCGGATCGAGCGGAGATTCAAGGTCTTCGCCAAGGGCAGCGCCCAGCGCGGTCTCAAAGCCGCGATCAACTTGCATGTCATCGACAATCGGAGGGGCCGTGCCCTGTATCACCGTGGCTTCGAGCATGCGCCGGATGGTGCGTGCTTCCGTCTCGATGCCGTTCAGCCGGGCGCGGGCCGCCTCGACAGGCGGGCGGGCCTCGACTTCGGCGAGACGCGCGGCATTCAGCGCATCCTCGATATCGGCGATCGCAGTTTCCGCCTGCTCCAGCGCCGCTTCGGCCGCCTCGACCTCCTCGCGCTTTTCCTGCGGGTCGGGAAGGGCCGAAATCTGCCGGTCGAGGTCGTCCAGATCGCCTTTCTGGTCCGACAATTGCCGGGCAAGCCGCGCCTGCCGCTCGGCGAGATCACGGATGGTCTTTTCAAGCTGGTTGCGCGCCGCCTGTGCCTCGGCCTTCTCGGCGGTCAGAAGCCCCAGTTGCCGCTCGCTTTCGCCCAGTGCTTCGCTCGCCTCGACCAGCCGCTCGCGCGCCTCTTGCGCCCGCTCGCCGGCTTCGGAGAGGAGATCGCGGAGCTCTCTCTCCTCTTCGTCCAATCGGGCCAGAATACCGGCATTGTCGGCCACGAGGCGCTCCTCGCGAATGATGTCCTCGGCGAGCTGCGACAGGCGGCGCTGCAGCTCGTCGCGGCGGCGCAGGATGCGACCGGCATCTTCCTCGAGCTGCGCCTTGGCGATCTGCAGCCGCTGCAGGGCGGCCGCCGCGCGGGCCTCACCTTCGCGCAATTCCGGCAGCTTCAGACTGGCGATGCCTTGCGCCTTGGCCGCCTCCATCTGGCCTTGCGCCTTTTCGGCAACCAGCGATGTCGCCTGGTTGAGGTGGCTGTCGGCTTCGGCTTCGGCCTCCTTCGCCTGCGCCCAGCGGATATGCAGAAGCGTCGCCTCGTGACGGCGGATATCCGCCGACAGCATCTTGAAGCGATTTGCCTGGCGCGACTGGCGCTTCAGGCTTTCGATCTGGCTTTCAAGCTGGGATGTCACGTCCTCCAACCGCTCCAGATTGGTTTCGGCGCCCCTGAGGCGCAGCTCGGCCTCGTGCCGCCGCGAATGCAGCCCGGAAATGCCCGCGGCTTCTTCCAGCAGTTGCCGGCGGGCCTGCGGCTTGGCGGCGATCAATTCGCCGATCCGCCCCTGCCCGACCATCGACGGCGAGCGGGCGCCGGTCGAGGCGTCGGCGAACAGGAGTTGCACGTCCTTGGCGCGCGCTTCCTTGCCGTTGATGCGATAGACCGAGCCGTTTTCCCGCTCGATCCGCCGCGTCACCTGGATTTCATCGCTGTCGTTGAAGGCGGCGGGCGCGGTGCGGTCGGAATTGTCGAGGTAGAGGCCGACTTCGGCGGTGTTGCGGGCCGGGCGCTTGCCGGAACCGGAAAAGATTACGTCGTCCATGCCGGACGCGCGCATGTTCTTGTAGGAGTTTTCCCCCATCACCCAGCGCAGCGCTTCGACCAGATTGGACTTGCCGCAGCCATTCGGCCCGACAACGCCGGTCAGCCCGCGCTCGATGACGAATTCGGAGGGTTCGACGAAGGACTTGAAGCCGAGAAGACGGAGTTTTGTGAATTTCATGGAGCCACCCTCCCCTTGAGGGGGAGGGTCGGAGCGGAGCTCCGGGGTGGGGTGGCCTCTTGCGACACCCAAAGTTCACCCCCACCCGCGCGTTCCGCGCGACCTCCCCCCTCAAGGGGGAGGTAAGGAAAAACGGGCGCACTGAGGCGCCCGCCGGTCGTTCTCAAAGAGCGCGAAGGATCAGAGCATCGTGTCGATAAGGGCCGACATGGTGTCAACCGACATTTCTCCGGAATATTGCTTGCCGTTGATGAAGAAGGTCGGGGTGGCCTTTACCCCGTATTCCTTCTCGCCCTTCTGCATCGTTGCCTGCACATCATCGAGAAGTTTCTGGTTCGTCAAGCAGGCCTCGAAGCTCTCCTGTGTAAAACCGGCGAGTTTCGACATCTGCAGCAGCGCATCGCGGCCGTTCGGGGCGGCAGCCCAGGTTTCCTGCTGCTTGAACAGCATCGAGACCATCGGGAAATACTGGCCTTCCGGCGCGCAGCGCGCCAGCATGAAGGCAGCGGCTGCCCGCGGATCGAACGGGAATTCGCGAACGACGAAACGAACCTTGCCGCTGTCGACATATTTCGCCTTGATGGCGTCGAAGGTCTCGTTGTGGAAGCGCGCGCAGTGCGGGCAGGTCATCGACATATATTCGACGATGGTCACCGGCGCATCGGCCTTGCCGATCGCCATTTCCGGCAGCGGGCCTGGCTCCATCAGCTTGGCGACATCGACTTCGCCCTGAACCTCGGGCAGCTCGACCTTCGTTGCCGGCGCGGCGGCTTGAGCCATCTGCGTCTGATTGGCGTCGGCAGTCGCGGGCTTCATCGCCGACGACATGGTGGACGAGGTCGTCGTGCCGTCGACGGGCTTGGCTTGCGTCGTCGTGGCGGCCATCATCGAGCCACCGTCGGCGGGTTTCATCGCCGTTGCCGACGACATCATGGAACCGCCGTCAGCCGGCTTGACCTCGGTCTTCGCCGCCGTCGTTTCCGTTGCCGGAGCGTTGGAAGCCGCGTCCTTTTTCTCGTCGCTGCAGGCGACAAGCGTCACGGCAATGGCGGCCACGGCGACGCCGCTCAGGAGGCGCTTGAAAGGGCTCAGTTCAGAAAAGGACATGGTTTCACCTGTGTAAGGGGATGAATGAAAACGGTCGAAAATTCGATAACTTGCCTTGCCTTGGGCGACAAGGGCCTGCCGCTCACCAATATTCAAACAATCGTGACCGCCGCCATCATTTCTTTCGGTCGGACATGACAGCGGTGCCAAGCCGCGTCAACGCCGCCTTCAGCGCCTCGCTCTCGATACCACCGACCAGTTCTTCCAGATGCCGCGCCCGAGCGCCGGTCAGCGGTTTGGGCTTGCGATTGTGCTTCGGCGGCGGCGCGACCGGTTTCTGCACGATCCGCATCTGGCTGATTGCCGGAAAACCGAAGAAGCCGTTGATCCGCTGGATCAGTTCGCCCTGCGCATGGGTGAGAAACAGGGCGCGCGCGCCCTCGCAGGCGACCGTCAGGACACCGGGCTGATAGCCGCCCTCGCCCGCCATTTCCGAGGCCCGCCGCGGCCAGGCGATCTTTTCTGGGCGGGTGCAATCGGCAAACTCCTCGCCGGCGATCTCGTCCCAGGAGCCGAGCAGCAGCGTGTTGATGCCGGCGCGCTTGGCAAGCACCGGGTCGATCAGGCCGTTGGCGACCTCGCTGATCTGCACGACGCCCTTGCGGGTATAAGGTTGTTTCAACAGAACGGCTTTCAGTTCTCGATTTCGCCTTGAAGGATGGCGAACACTCCGCCAAGTATAGGACCCAACCAACCTTCCGGCAAATGATGCAGCACATGTTCAACGCGGCCGATGCGGCCAACCGGCTTCTTGCCTGGTACGACCGGCACCACCGCGATCTTCCCTGGCGCGTCTCACCGCCGATGGCAAGGGACGGCGTTGTCGCCCATCCCTATCACGTCTGGTTGTCGGAAGTGATGCTGCAGCAGACCACCGTGCAGGCGGTCAAACCCTATTTCCACAAGTTCCTGTCGCTCTGGCCCAAGGTTACGGACTTGGCGGCGGCGGACACCGAAGAGGTGATGAAGGCCTGGGCAGGGCTCGGCTATTACGCCCGGGCACGAAACCTGAAGAAATGCGCCGAAGCGGTCTCCCGCGATCATCAGGGCGTGTTTCCCGGCACCGAGGAAGGGCTGAAGGCGCTGCCGGGGATCGGCGACTATACAGCCGCGGCTGTTGCGGCCATCGCCTTCAACCGTCCAAGCGCCGTGCTCGACGGCAATGTCGAGCGGGTGATTTCCCGGCTGCATGCGATCGAGACGCCACTGCCCACGGCCAAACCGCAGATGCGGGCGCTGGTGGCCGAGATGACCCCAGTCGGCCGGCCGGGCGATTTCGCCCAAGGGATGATGGATCTCGGCGCCACGATCTGCACGCCGAAACGGCCAGCCTGCGCGCTCTGTCCGTTCAACGATCTCTGCCTGGCGCTGAAGACCGCCGATCCCGAAACCTTTCCGCGCAAGGCCGCCAAGAAGGACAAGCCGCTGCGCGTCGGCGCGGCCTTCGTCGCCAGCTGTCCGGAAGGCGCGGTCTATCTGCGCAAACGGGCCGAAACCGGCCTGCTCGGCGGCATGACGGAGGTGCCGGGCACAGCCTGGACAGCGCGCATCGACGGCGAAACCTCGGTCGAGGCGCAGCCTTTTGCCGCGAGCTGGGAACCTTGCGGCGCGATCACGCATGTTTTTACGCATTTTGAATTGCGCTTGTCGGTCTATCGCGCGAATGTCGCCAACCGGAACAAAAGCGGAAACGGCTGGTGGGAGCCGCTCGCCTCGCTGGAGGCGCAAGCGCTGCCGACCGTCATGAAAAAAGCAATCGCCCAGGCTATACCGCATGCTTTCCGCGGCAAGAGTGATAGAGGCCGGGAACAGAGGAACGTCTGATGAGCAGCGTCGCGATCCGCCACATCGTCTTCGACATCGGCAAGGTGCTGATCCACTACGATCCCGATATTCCCTTCAGCCGGATCATTCCGGACGAGGCCGAGCGCAAATGGTTTTTTGCCAATGTCTGCACGCATGACTGGAACATCGAGCAGGACCGCGGCCGCGGCTGGCGCGAGGCGGAAGACCTTTTGATCGCCGAGCATCCGGCGCAGGAAGAAAACATCCGCGCCTTTCGCAGGCACTGGCACGAGATGGTGCCGCATGCCTATGTCGAATGCGTCTCGATCATGGAGTGCCTGATCGCCAAGGGCTATGACGTGACGCTCTTGACCAATTTCGCCTCCGATACCTTCAAGGAGGCGCAAAAGCTGTTTCCGTTCCTGACGCTGCCGCGCGGCGTCACGGTCTCGGCAGATGCGCAGCTGATCAAGCCCGACGTGGCGATCTACCAGGCACATGCCGAAGCCTTCGGCCTTGATCCTTCCGCGACACTGTTCATCGACGACAACATGGTCAATGTCGAAGGCGCCCGGGCGGCCGGATGGCATGCCGTGCTTTTCACCGACCCGCAGACGTTGCAGGCCGATCTTTTGGCCTATGGGGTCAATGTGTGAGAATGGGTGTGCAGCCAGCCCTTGATCCCGTCGCGCTGGTGCGGCGGTTTCATGCCGCCATCAGCGCGCTCGATTTCGCCGCGATCGAGGATTTCTTCACGGAAGATGCCACCTATTCTTCTGGCAAAGTCGGCGGCCTCAAGGGGCGTGCCGAGATCATGGCGGCATTCCGGCGCTATTTCGCCGAGTACCGTGACCAGGTCGCCGAAGACTGTCTGATTGAACCGCTGTCCGCCGTTTCGGCACGCTCGATCTGGCACCTGACGGCCACCAGTGCGCTCACCGGAAAACAGCTTCGGCGGCAGGGCGAAGAGATCATCACCTTCGACCAGGGCGGCAGGATCGTCAGCGTCGACGTGACCGACCGCTGACACCAAAAGCCCTTTTTCATATCACCAAATCGCCGCAATTGGTTCAGCCATCATTCACCTTGTCGGCTGCATGATCCGCTTCAGAATTCAGCGGTTTAACCGAAAGGCCCAGCGTTATGGCGACAATTATCAATGGCACCAGTGGCGACGATTTCTACCAGCAGGACAGCGATGTCGACGTGGAGATCTATACCTACGGCGGCGATGACGATATCTATCTCAATCGCACCGACGATCTGGGCGGCTTTAACTATGTCAACGCCGGAACCGGCCATGACTACGTGCTGAACTACTTCGAAGGCGGCAACGACATCTTCCTCGGCGATGGCAATGACCTCTATGTCGCCGACATCCGTGCAGGCGATGCGAGCGACTACGACGTCGTCAAGGGCGGCACCGGCAACGACAAGTTCGTCGTCGATACCGAAGCCAGCAAATATTACGGCGAATCCGGCAACGACACCTTCAAGTCGATTGGTGTCGACAACTATTTCAACGGCGGCACCGGCACCGACACGATCAGCTACCAGTTGCAGGACGAATATGATTCGCAGCGCGGCAAGGGTGTCACGGTCGACCTCGGCGGACAGGAGGCCACGACCGGCAGCGGCCATGTCGAAGACCTGATCAGCATCGAAAATGCGATCGGCACGAACTATGGCGACGACGACATCACCGGCAGCTCGGCGGGCAACATCCTGAAGGGCCTTGGCGGCAGCGACATCATCGACGGCCTTGGCGGCGCCGACGATCTCTATGGTGGCACCGGAAACGACGATCTCGACGGCGGCTCGGACGACGATCTCCTGGTCGGTGGCACGGGCTTCGACTACCTGACCGGCGGTACCGGCGAGGATACGTTCGACTTCAACTCGATCAAGGAATCCGCTGTCGGTACCAAGCGCGATGTCATCACCGACTTCCACCGCTCGGAATTTGACGTCGTCGATCTTTCGACCATCGACGCCAACACACGGAGCAGCGGCAACCAGAAGTTCACATTCATCGGCGCCCAGTCGTTCCACGACAAGGCAGGTGAACTTCGGTTCAGCAACGGCGTCATCTCCGGCGATACCAACGGCGACGGCGTTTCCGACTTTCAAATCAAGATGAGCGGCGTCACCAAGATGTACGCCGACGACTTCTTTCTTTAAGCCGGCGGCAATTCGTCAAACATCGAAGGGCTCCACTGCGGAGCCCTTTTGCTTTGCACCATTGCGAAAGTCCGCAAACAGAAACGCCCAGGACCTTTTCGGATCCTGGGCGTTTAAGTCTCCCTCCGGGACTGAAGGTACGAAACCGGACGAAAACTATCTCTGAACCGGGCAGCCTCGGAGGCTGTCCTACCGGGCAATTTGCGGGTTTGCCCCGCGCGCCTCGCGTGGTTGATCACGCGGTCGTCCTGCCTGCCATCAGAGTATCCGCGGGATGGTTAAATTGTTCTAAAGGACATGCGAGCGCCAATAGTTTTCGGCTGCGAATTCTCCGGATTATCCGTCAGAAATTTGCGGTTGGCGATCGCATGCGCGGGGGCCACGGGCGTTCTGCATCGGGTCGCCAGAACCGCCGATGCAGGACGCAAACGCCGCGCCTCCTTGCGGATAGCGCGGCGTCAGGAATGCTTTTCCGTGGTTCTTGCTTATCCGCTCAGTTCAGCTTGGCCATATCGGCGCGGATGACGGCGCGCAGGTCGTCGATCGGACGCAGCGCCGTGCCGTCGTCATAGTGCCAGAAGGTCCAGCCGTTGCAGGCGTCGAGCCCCTGAACCCTGGCGCCAAGACGGTGGATCGAGCCTGCCTCGCCGCCGCTGGCGATGGTGCCGTCGGCGCGCACAATGGCGCTGTAGCGGCGCCTGGCATCGGTCAGCACCGTGCCGGGCTTGATCATGCCGCTTTCGATCAGCGTGTTGAAGGCGACGCGCGGTTCGGCCTTCTTGCCGGTCATGACCGACAGCGTTGCCTTGCCGAGCGGCTCGACGGCGGCGATGCGCTCGGCGGCGGCATCGATATAGCTCTGCTCGCGCTCGATGCCGACGAAATGGCGACCGAGGCGCTTGGCCACGGCGCCCGTCGTGCCGGAACCGAAGAACGGATCGAGCACCACGTCGCCCGGCTTGGTCGAGGCCATCAGTATGCGGGCGAGCAGCGCTTCCGGCTTCTGCGTCGGATGCACCTTCTTGCCGTCGTCGCCCTTCAGCCGCTCGCCGCCCGAGCAGATCGGAAACAACCAGTCGGAGCGCATCTGCACGTCGTCATTGGCGGCCTTCATGGCGTCGTAGTTGAAGGTGTAGCCCTTGCCCTTGGCGCTGGGGCTCGCCCAGATCAACGTCTCATGGGCGTTCTGGAACCGCCGGCCCTTGAAGTTCGGCATCGGATTGGTCTTGCGCCAGATGATGTCGTTGAGGATCCAGAAATTCAGGTCCTGCAGCGTCGCGCCGACGCGGAAGATGTTGTGATAGGAGCCGATGACCCAGAGCGTGCCGGTCGGCTTCAGGACGCGGCGGCAGGCGAGCAGCCAGGCGCGGGTGAAGGCGTCATAGGCCTCGAAGGAGACGAACTGGTCCCACTCGTCATCGACCGCATCGACCAGCGACTGGTCGGGCCGGGTGAGCGCACCGCCTAGCTGGAGGTTGTACGGCGGATCGGCGAAGACGACATCGACGGAATTGTCGGGAAGCGCCTCAAGGGCTGCGACGCAATCGCCCTTGATGATGGAATCGAGCCAGCCGGAGGGGCTGACGCCGCGGGAGATTTCGGCCAACGAAACAACTGATGACATGGACAACTCGCACCTACGCTTACTCGGAACTGATCAGTGCTTATGGTTACCGAACTTGGTTACCAAATGCTGAAGGCGGGCGCGAAATCTGCGAGATGGTACACGAGGATGGAAAGTCCATCGCCGATACGGTATCTTGTTTTCATGATCAAAAGCGACGCCATAGCAAGATTGCGGGAGCAAGCCGATACCGTTCGCGGGATGGGTGCAACCGCGCTTTATCTTTACGGCTCGACGGTGCGGAACGGGGCGCATGCCGCCAGCGATCTCGACCTGTTCATCGACTACGATCAAGAGAGCCGATTCAATGCCTTCGATCTGATCGGGATAAAATTACTTTTGGAGTCGGAACTTGCGGTACCGGTTGATATCACCACGCGGGACGGGTTGCATCCGGTGCTGAAATCCGAGATCGAAAAGTCCGCTGTACAGGTTTTTTGATGGCTCGGGAGTTTCGTCACGCGCTTGGCGACATGCTCGATGCCATCGCGGGCATCGAGCGGTCGGTCGCGGGCAGGACGTTGGCGGACCATCAAAGCGACTGGCTTCTGAAACATGCCGTGCAACGAGCAATAGAAATAATATCAGAGGCAAGCCGCGCGCTTCCTGATGACGTCAAAGAACTCCGTCCTGAAATTCCCTGGCCGCAGGTGCTCACAATCGGCAATGTCCTCCGGCACGAATATCATGGGCTTTCTGACAGGATTATTTGGGGCGTTGTCGTTGACGAACTGCCAGCCTTGAAAATCGCTGTCGCGGCTCTGAACGAGAAATTCAAGACACATTAAGGTCGGCCTTTGGAATGATACGCCAGCGCGTACGTCCCACATCCTCATGAAACGCCCGGCTGTCCTCGGGCGCCTCGTCGCGCTCCGTCATTCCATAGTCGCGGATGACGGAGGCGATGCGGAGGCGGTAATCGGCGAAGGTGCCGTTGCGGCCGGCATGCTGGGCCGCGCGGTGCTCGGTGCCGTTGCGCCATCTGGCGATCGCCGCCTCGTCGCGCCAGAACGACAGGGACAGGATCTTGCCCGGCATCTTCAGGCTTTCGAACCGCTCGATCGACAGGAAGCCGTCGATCTTGTCGAGGCGCGCATGCAGTTGCGCAGCAAGATCGAGATAGGCGCTGCGCCGGTTATCGGCCGGCGTGACTTCGAAGATGACGGCGATCACGGCGAGACTCCCCTGGCATGCGGCAGCGAAACGTTCTTCAGGAAAATCCGGTCTTCCTTGAGGATGAAGCGCTCCCTCTTGGCAAGTTGATAGTTCTCGGCACCGAGCGGATCGGCTGCAAGCCTTGCGCGATAGGCCTCGTAGGCGGCAAGGCTTTCGATGTTGTAGACGCCATAGGCGGTCGTGGCCGAGCCTTCATGCGGAGCGAAATAGCCGATCAGGTCGGCGCCGTTGCGCGGGATGGCCTGACCCCAGTTGCGGGCGTAGGTGGCGAATTCCTCTTTCTTGAACGGATCGATCTCGTAGCGGATGAAGCAGGTGATCATTGTCTTTTCTCTCGATGTTTCCCGGCCTCGTGACCTTCGATGAACCTTTTTGCCACCTTGAATGCGCTCGATGCTTCGGTTAGCATCGAAGTATGAAAGAAGGACCAGACATTGCCCAGATCGGGTCGCTGATCGGCGATCCCGCCCGCGCCAACATGTTGACCGCCCTGATGGGCGGCAAGGCGTTGACGGCGACCGAGCTTGCCGGAACGGCGGGGATCACGCTGCAGACGGCGAGTTCGCATCTGTCGAAACTGGAGGCCGGCGGGCTGATCAGCCAGCGCAAGCAGGGCCGGCACCGCTATTTCGCCCTTGCCGACGACGATGTCGGTCTTTTGCTCGAAAGCCTGATGGGGTTTGCCGCCCATCGCGGTTTCACCCGACACCGCACCGGCCCCAAGGACCCGGCGCTGCGCAAGGCGCGCGTCTGCTACAATCATCTCGCCGGCGACTACGGCGTGCGTTTGCTCGACAGTCTTGTCGCCGAGGAGGTGATCACCGGTGCGGGCGACGACCTGTCGCTGACAGAGACCGGCGCAGAAAAAATGACGGCGCTCGGCATCGACCTTTCGGCGCTCACCAGATCGCGGCGCCCGGTCTGCCGCACGTGTCTCGACTGGAGCGAACGCCGCTCGCATCTCTCCGGCTCGCTCGGCCAGGCGCTGCTCACACTGTTTCTCGACAAGGGCTGGGCCAGGCGCGAGACCGACAGCCGCGCCATGCGCTTCACCGACACCGGCGAAAAGGAATTCGCAAAGCTCTTTCCCCTGCCGGCCTGATCAGCAACTGGGCGACGCGATCAGCACGCCGTCGAAGCCTGAAGCGGCAATGCTGGTGCACAGCGGCGACCATTCGCAGCGGACGCATCCCTCGCGGATGGTGCCGGCGCTGAAAGCCTCGCGCATCCGCCGGAGAAAATTCGCATCCGGGAGGATCGACTGGCCGGCGCCCGCCGACATCCCGAGCAGGCCTTCCACCGCGGCACTTGCGCTGCGATCCCGTTCCGTCACGGTGTCGCACAGACAGTGGTTGTCGACCTTGTCAAGCATCGGCGCACAGATATCGTCCGGACCGTCGACCACAAGAATATCCTCGCCTGCGGAGAGGCGGGTGGCGATGCGGATGTAGTTCTCGGTGAAAGCCGGCGTGTATCCCTTGCCGATGAAGGTCAGCATGCAGAGCAGATGATGCGGGCGCAGGCGGACGGTCATGGAGGCCTTGGTGCCGGAGGAAAACAGGTGCAGAAGCGTGTTTTACCTAGCCCGCATATACGCTGGACGCAACAATTTCGGTTTCCGCCGCCTCGCCGGCGCCCAAAATGCCCAATCCCGCCCTTCCTGCATGACAGCTTCCCATGCCGCGCGGTTGAGCTTTCGAGGCGTATCGTGTACATCGCCACGATCTCCTCCCCCAAAGGCCTTCCCGACATGAACAGCATTGATCTCATCATCTTCGACTGCGACGGCGTATTGGTCGACTCGGAAATCATCGCCAG
Source organism: Pararhizobium sp. LjRoot235 (assembly GCF_964254145.1). NCBI lineage: Bacteria > Pseudomonadati > Pseudomonadota > Alphaproteobacteria > Hyphomicrobiales > Rhizobiaceae > Pararhizobium > Pararhizobium sp. LjRoot235. The sequence goes on from NZ_CAXUSP020000001.1 coordinate 3,425,353, forward strand.
CGAGGTCGAGGCGGAACTCCTGACCGAAGCCGGCTATCCGATCAGCACCGAGGAAATGGCCGAGCGTTTTGCCGGCATGACCTGGCACAACACGCTTCTTGCCATCGAGAAGGAAGCCGACATCCCGTTTTCGGCCCAGCTTCTCACAAAGAACGAGGCCATCCTCGACAAACGGCTGGCAAGCGACGTGCAGCTCATTGACGGCGTCAAGCCGGTGCTGGCACAGCTCACCCTGCCGCACTGCATCTGCTCCAACTCGACTTCGAAGCGTCTCTCGCTGATGCTCGGGAAGGTCGGCATCAAGGATCATTTCGGCACGCATATCTATTCGGCCCGCGATCTCGGCGAAGACAAGGTGAAGCCGAAGCCGGACATCTTCCTGCACGGCGCCAGGCAGTTCGGCATCGAGCCGTCTCGCGTGCTGGTGATCGAGGATTCCGTCCACGGCATCCATGGCGCCACCGCCGCCGGCATGCGCGTGGTCGGCTTCACCGGCGCGTCGCACAGCTACCCCTCGCATGCCGACAAGCTGACCGAGGCGGGTGCGGAGACCGTGATCTCGCGCATGAGCGCCCTGCCGGGCGTGATTGCCGCATTGTCGGAATGGTCGGAAACGCTGATCGCTTGATGACGGCATTCTCGCGCCGTTTCGAGAGTTGAGAGGCTGAAGGCCATCCCCTTCTCCGTCATCCTCGGTCAAGCCCGAGGATGACGGAGTTTGGAGTGCGGCTCCCGAAAATAGACGACTTCGAGCCCTGCGACGCTGACAACAAAAAGCCGGCACGAAAAAACCGTGCCGGCTCTCTTAATGCAGCAGCAAAAATCCGGTTTATTTCTTCTTCTTCACCGGACCTTCGTCGAAGCCGACATAGACCTTGGCAAAATCGCCGGCGCCGCCGGGCAGCGCGACGTTCGTCTTGGTGAAGATGAACTGGGTGGTGCCAACGCCGGCCGGAACTTCGACCGGATATTGCGTCAGTTCGGAATAGAGCGTGTTCTTGCCATCGGTCGCGGCGACGCGGATCGGCAGGGTGACGCTGCCGGCGCCGCCGGCGGGGCCGGCAACCACGCGGCCCTGGACGACGACGGTCATCACCAGCTGGCTTTCGTTCTGGACGCACTGGCGGGTCGTGTCGGCCAGCGACGCCTGGTAGACGATCTTGGTCGGATCATCCTTGGCGCCCTTGGCATAGGTGCGGTAGTTCGCCGTTCCGTCGAGCAAGTAGACCTGCGGGCAGGCGCCCTGGATGACGGCGGGCGTTGGTGCGGCCGCGCTGCCGCCGGCATCGATCGCTCCGCCGGTATCCGTTTTGTTGCAGCCTGCTATGACGACGAGAAGTGAAATTCCGAGAAGACGGCTGGAGATTTTACCAAACACCTGAGTTGACCCTCTGCCTTGCACAATTGATGTCGCGGGACAGGACTGACCGGAAAATAAGGATTTTTTCCGTCGCTTCCCCCTGCAACTCAGGCCTTTCAAGACCCTTGGCGATGGTCTATAGCAGCGACGCATCGAAAAATCGATTGGAGTCTCAAAGCGCAAGGTCAATTTTTCAGCACCCGTCAAAACGCGACGGGAGGCGGCTGGAAACGACCAACGGCGGAGCTGCAATGCGATATTTCCGTCGGCTTCGCCAAGGGCCGACGCAAAAAGAACCGCGATTTCCATCCGGTTCGAATAGGGTGCCGATCAATTCTCGCCGCATCCTCTGCGGCAACACAGACGACGAAGGATGGTCACGGTGAAGTATGTCTCGACGCGGGGCGAAGCCCCTTCGCTCAGTTTTTGCGATGCGCTTCTGGCGGGTCTTGCCCGCGATGGCGGCCTCTACGTGCCGAAGGAATGGCCGCGTTTTTCCAAGAAGGAAATCCGGGCGCTGCGCGGCAAATCCTATCAGGAGATAGCCTTCACCGTTCTTTCGCCCTTCGTTGACGGCGAAATCCCCGACGACAAGTTCAAGGCGATGATCGACGAGGCCTATGCCACGTTCCGTCACCCGGCAATCGCGCCGCTCGTCCAGACGGGGCCGAACGCCTTCATCATGGAACTGTTCCACGGCTCGACGCTGGCCTTCAAGGACGTCGCCATGCAGCTGCTCGGGCGGCTGATGGATCATGTCCTTACCGAGCGAAACCAGCGTGCCACCATCGTCGGAGCGACTTCCGGCGATACCGGCGGTGCCGCGATCGATGCCTTTGCCGGACGCGACCGCGCGGACATCTTCATCCTGTTTCCGCATGGCAAGGTCTCGCCGGTGCAGCAGCACCAGATGACGACCTCGAAGGCTACCAACGTGCATGCGCTGGCGATCAAGGGCAATTTCGACGACTGCCAGAACCTCGTCAAAGCCATGTTCAACGACGTTGCCTTCCGCGATCGCGTGGCGCTTTCCGGCGTCAACTCGATCAATTGGGCGCGCATCATGGCCCAGATCGTCTACTACTTCACCACCGCCCTTGTGCTCGGCGGGCCGGACCGCAAAATCTCCTTCACCGTTCCCACAGGCAATTTCGGCGATATCTTTGCCGGCTACGTCGCCATGCAGATGGGACTGCCGATCGACAAGCTGATCGTCGCCACCAATGAGAACGATATCCTCGCCCGCACGCTGAAGACCGGCCGCTACGAGATGCGCGACGTCAAGGCGACCACCTCGCCTTCGATGGACATCCAGATCTCCTCGAATTTCGAGCGGCTGCTATTCGAAGCCTATGATCGCGACGCTTCCAAGGTGCGCGGCGCCATGGCGAGCCTGGGGCAGTCCGGCGCCTTCGAGATCGAGGAAAAGGCGCTGAAGACCATCCGCAAGGTGTTCCGCGCCGGCCGTGCGACCGAAAAAGACGTCGCCAAGACCATCCGCTCGACGCTCGAGGCAACCGGCTATCTTCTCGACCCGCATACGGCGATCGGCGTTTTCGTCGCCGGCAAGCATGAAAAGCCGAATACGCCGATGGTGACGCTTTCAACCGCCCATCCGGCAAAATTCCCGGCCGCAGTAAAATCGGCCAGTGGTATTGACCCGGCGCTTCCAACGTGGCTTGCTGATCTGATGGTCAGGGAGGAGCGTTTCGATATTCTGGAGCCGGAACTGAAAATCGTTGAAAACTTCATCAGCGAGCACGCCCGCATTCGGAGCTAAGGACGCAGAAAGACGTATGATGAAAGTTGAGTGCACCCGGCTCCAATCCGGGTTGACCGTCGTCACCGAGAACATGCCGCATCTTGAAAGCGTGGCACTCGGTGTCTGGATCAAATCCGGTTCACGCGATGAAACCACGGACGAGCACGGAATTGCCCATCTGCTGGAACATATGGCATTCAAGGGCACAGCGCGGCGAACCGCCCGCGAAATTGCCGAGCAGATCGAAAATGTCGGCGGCGAAGTCAACGCAGCGACTTCAACGGAAACCACGTCCTATTACGCCCGCATCCTGCAGGACGATGTTCCGCTCGCCGTCGATATCCTTGCCGACATCCTGACGGAATCTTCCTTCGAGGAAGAGGAGCTGCAGCGCGAAAAACATGTGATCCTGCAGGAGATCGGCGCCGCCAACGACACGCCCGACGACGTCGTCTTCGACAAGTTCGCCGAAGCCGCCTTTATCAACCAGACGATCGGCCGCCCGATCCTCGGCACGCCGGAAACGGTTCTTTCCTTCACGCCGCAACAGATCCGCACCTATCTCGGCCGCAACTACACCACCGACCGCATGTTCGTCGTCGGGGCTGGTGCGCTTGATCATGATAGTTTTGTGCGGCAGGTTGAAGACCGCTTTTCGAGCCTTCCGCAAAAGCCGGCCACAGCGCCGGTTACCGATGCCGCCCGCTATACCGGCGGTGACGTGCGCGAGGATCGCGACCTGATGGACGCGCAGGTCCTGCTCGGTTTCGAAGGCAAGGCCTATCACGCGCGCGATTTCTACTGTTCGCAGATTCTCGCCAATATCCTTGGCGGCGGCATGTCTTCGCGCCTCTTCCAGGAAGTACGTGAGCATCGTGGTCTCTGCTATTCGGTCTATGCCTTCCACTGGGGCTTTTCCGACACCGGCATCTTCGGCGTTCATGCCGCCACCGGCGGTGAAAACCTGCCGGAACTGATGCCGGTCATCATCGATGAACTGCGCAAGTCGTCGATGAAGATCGAGCAGCAGGAAATCGACCGCGCCCGCGCCCAGATCCGCGCCCAGCTTCTGATGGGCCAGGAAAGCCCTGCGGCCCGCGCCGGCCAGATCGCTCGTCAGATGATGCTCTACGGCCGGCCGATCCCGAACGAGGAACTGATGGAGCGCCTGTCCGGCATTACCATCGAGCGCCTGACGGATCTTGCAGGGCGGCTGTTCTTCGACACGGCCCCGACGCTTTCGGCGATCGGACCGGTCGAAAAGCTGGCGCCGATGGACGACATTCTCGGCGCACTTTCCAACAAGACCGTTCAAGCTCGCGCCGCCAACGGTTAATTCTTATTTTGAAGGGCGACCTCCGGGCGTTCTTCGAGCGCCCGGCACTCTCGCATCACGGCAACACTTACGCCCTGCGGAGGCTTATATGACACGATCGGTCTTTCGGTTTCTGTCACGGCAGCCGGACCCGGTCGAGATTGCCAATGCCGCGTATTTGCTGCGTTTGCCGAAGACATCCGACTACCGGCAATGGTATCGGCTGCGCAGCGAAAGCCGCGCCTTTCTCGAGCCGTGGGAGCCGACCTGGCGCGCCGACGAGATGACCGAGAGCGCTTTTCGCAACCGCGTCATTCGTAACGAGCAGGAATTTGCCTCCGGCCAGGCCGTGCCGCTGTTCGTTTTCCTGCGCGCCGAGGACCAACTGATCGGCGGGCTGACCATCGGCTATATCCGCCGTGGAGCCGCCCAGTGCTGCATGATCGGCTACTGGATGGGCGAGCGATATGCCGGCAACGGCCATATGGCGCAGGCCGTCAAACTGGCTATTCCCTACATCTTTTCGACCCTTCAGTTGCACCGTATCGAAGCAGCCTGTATTCCCGAGAACCACAGAAGCATCCGGCTCCTTGAAAAGGCCGGGTTTAAGCGCGAAGGCTATTTGCGGGAATACCTGAAAATCAACGGGCAATGGCGGGATCACTTGATGTTTTCCCTTCTCTCGCAGGACTGCGTGCAACCTAAGAATTTGAGTGATTGATGTCTTTGAACTGCCTGCCGCTTCACCCCTCAGCACGAAGGCTTCTGGCGCTTCTGGCCGCCGTGATGGCCATGATCTGCCTGATGGGTAGCGGCGCGGCGTTTGCCACGGAGCCCGTCAAGATTTCGCGCGAGGACACGGCGCTCGACCTGACGGCGACGACGGAAATCTATACGGGCCGTGGCGAAGCCTTCCAGGTCTCGACCGCCCCCGGCACGGACGGTATCGTCCGGCGCATCGAGGTGCGATCGAGTGCCGAGAACCACCAGGGCGACTGGGCCGTTTTCGCGCTCGCCAATGTTTCGGAAGAGCAGCTGGAACGCGTCATCGTCGCGCCGCATTTCCGTTTGGTGAATTCCAAACTGTTCTGGCCGGACCTCGGTTCGCAGCGCATCCTCTCGATCACCCCGAGCGAAGGCTTTGCGCTCGACCGGCAGCCGAGCGACGAAGCGGACGTCTTTCGCATCACGCTGAACCCGGGCTCGGTCATCACCTTCGTTGCCGAACTGGCGGGACCAGACCTGCCGCAGATCTATCTCTGGCAGCCGGACGCCTACAAGGACACGGTCAACGCCTTTACCCTCTACCGCGGCATCGTGCTGGGTATTGCCGGCCTGCTTGCAGTGTTCCTGACGATCCTCTTCGTCGTCAAGGGAACCTCGATGCTGCCGGCGACAGCCGCACTTGCCTGGGCGGTGCTCGGCTATATCTGCGTCGATTTCGGTTTCCTGTCGAAGCTGATCAGCATTACCGCGGGCGATGAACGCGTATGGCGGGCGGGAACGGAGGTGTTTCTCGCCGCCGGCCTCGTCATCTTCCTGTTCACCTATCTCAACCTCAACCGCTGGCACCAGCATCTGAGCTATGCGACGCTCGCCTGGATCCTCGGTCTCGGCCTCCTGTTCGGCGTCGCCATCTACGACCCGGCGATCGCATCGGGCATCGCGCGGCTCTCCTTCGCGCTGACCGGCACCTGCGGCATCGTGCTCATCGCCTATCTCGGCTTCAATCGCTACGACCGCGCCATCCTGCTCGTGCCGGCCTGGCTCCTGATCCTCGTCTGGCTGTTCGGCGCGTGGCTGACCGTCACCGGCCAACTTGCCAATGACATCGTCCAGCCTGCACTCGGCGGCGGCCTGGTGCTGATCGTGCTGCTGATCGGCTTCACGGTGATGCAGCACGCCTTTGCCGGCGGCGCCTATAGCCAGGGTCTGTTCTCCGACCTCGAGCGCCAGTCGCTGGCCCTGACGGGCTCGGGCGACACCGTCTGGGACTGGGACGTGGCGCGCGATCGCGTCGTCACCATTCCCGACATCTCGGCGCAACTCGGGCTCTCGCCCGGCACCATGCACGGCGCTGCGCGCAACTGGCTGCCGCGCCTGCACCCCGACGACCGCGACCGGTTCCGCGCAACACTCGACGTGCTGCTGGAGCATCGCAAGGGGCGGCTCAATCACGAATTCCGCGTTCGCGCCGAGGACGGACATTACCACTGGCTATCGATCCGCGCCCGGCCGGTGCTTGGCGCCAATGGCGAAATCATCCGCTGCGTCGGCACCATCGTCGATATCACCGAACAGAAGAACTCCGTCGATCGCCTGCTGCACAACGCGCTGCACGACAATCTGACGGGATTGCCGAACCGTCACATCTTCCTCGACCGGCTGCAATCCATCCTGTCGCTGGCGCCGGGCTCAAGCGTTGTCCGGCCGACCGTGCTGACGATCGATATCGACCGCTACAAGCAGGTCAATGACGTGCTCGGCATCGCCGCTGGCGACAACATCCTGATCGCGCTGACCCGCCGCCTGCGCCGGCTGATGAAGCCGCAGGACACGCTGGCCCGCCTCGGCGGCGACGAGTTCGGCCTGATCCTGATATCCGAGCGCGATCCCGCCAAGGTCGCCGATTTCGCCGATGCGGTTTCCAAGGCGATCATGGTGCCGCTCAATTTCGGCAATCGCGAAATCAACCTCACCGCCTCGATCGGCCTCGTTTCCTGGGTTGATCAGCAGGAAAATGCCGCCGGGCTGCTCGACGATGCCGAGCTTGCGATGTTCCGGGCCAAAAAGGCGGGCGGCAACCGCGTCGAACCCTTCCGTCCGGCCTTCCGCGCCTCCGGCACCGATCGCCTGCAGCTGGAAAACGACCTGCGCCGCGCCATCGAGCGCAAGGAACTAAGCCTCGTCTATCAGCCGATCGTGCGCCTGGTGGATGCCGAGATTGCCGGGTTCGAAGCCCTGATGCGCTGGGAGCATCCGAAACGCGGCAGCATCTCGCCATCGGAGTTCATCCCGATCGCCGAAGGCTCCGATCTCATCAACCAGCTCGGCATGTTCGCCTTCGAGAAGGCGACCAGCGACCTGACCGAATGGCAGCTGCAAACCGGTGACCTGCCGATCTTCGTTTCCGTCAACCTGTCGAGCGCGCAACTGCTCAACAACGACCTGCATGATGATGTCCGGGCGGTCTTGAACAAGAACCACTGCGATCCAAGGAAGGTGAAGGTGGAACTCACCGAAAGCCTCGTGATGGAAAACCCGGAGCAGGCCCGTCTCGTGCTGGAGAAGCTCAAGGATTCCGGCCTGAAACTGGCCCTCGACGACTTCGGCACCGGCCATTCCTCGCTTGCCTATCTCACCCGCTTCCCCTTCGATACGATCAAGATCGACAAGGCGCTGGTCAAGGATCCGAGCGACAAGCGCGCGATCCTGCTCCGCTCCGTCATCACCATGGCGCGCGAACTCGACATGCAGGTCGTCGCCGAAGGCATCGAATCCGAGGAAGATGCCATTCAGTTGGCCCAGATGGGCTGCGATTTCGGCCAGAGCTTCCTCTTCGGCCCGCCGATCGGCTCGGAATCGATCCTGCGGCTGTTGAAGGAACGCTTTCCGCTGATGAAGCGGGCGTAACTCGTAGGCAGTAGGCAGTAGGCCGTAGGCCGTAGGCATTAGAATATCGCGGCCTTGGCCTGGAAGGCGACAGCTATTGCCTATTGCCTATTGCCTATTGCCTATTGCCTATTGCCATTGCCTATTGCCTGCCCGCGCTATCAGCCGGTTGATAAAATCCAGCTTCTGCACCACCGGCGGCGAGAGCACGAAAGGGTAGCTGTCGGGCTGGCCCATGCTGCGCTGGATGCTGTTCAGCGCCATGCTCAAGGGGATCCAGGCATCGACCAGCGCCTGGGCGCTCGCGGCACCACGATAGGGATCGAAATCGACCTCTGCCGCCATGCCCTGGTGGCGGCGCGGATCGGTAGACAAGCCGAAGGAATGCGCCGTTTCCAGCGCATCGACGATGTGGAAAAAATGTGCCCAGCATTCGGCGAAATCTTCTGCCGGATGGGCGCTGGCGTAGGTACTGATGAAACTGGCCTGCCAGTCTGCCGGAGGCCCCTCCTCATAATTGCGGCGAAGCGCCTCCGCGTAATCCGTCCGCTCGTCCCCGAACAACTGCCGGGCTTCGTTCAGCGTCTGGTCGTCACGGACAAGCTGCGCCCAATAGAAGTGGCCGATCTCGTGGCGGAAATGGCCGAGCAGCGTGCGGTAGGGCTCGTTCATCGACACACGCACGCTTTCGCGCGTGGCATCATTGGCTTCCGCCGCGCGCAGGCTGATCAGGCCGTCTTCATGACCGGTGATGGCCGGCACCAGATTGCCATAGGCATCAACCTCGTCGGCGAGAAAATCGAAGACAAGCCCGGCCTGCGGGTCAACGTCACGGCCCGGCCGCGGCAGATTCCAGCGCAACAGGGAATAAAACAGATGCCGCTGCGCCTGGCCGATCTTCTGCCAGCGCGCCAGCCCTTCCGGGTTATCGGTGACCGGCACGATGCGGTTGTAGCGGCAAGCCTGGCAATAGGCATGATTGTCATTGGTGGAGATCAGCCAGTTGCATGTATCGTGGGCTGCATTGGCGCAGAACCGGACGTCGGCCTCCTGGCGCGCCGGCAGCTGCCACAGGTCGCCACCTGCCGGCATCAGCGCCTGCATCGCCATGGCCTCCGGCAGGAAGCCGAGCCGAGAGCCACAGTTGATACAGACACGATTGTCGAAATGGACCGGGTTTCCGCAATTGCCGCATTCGTAAAGTCTCATGAAAGACGTCCGTCCAGTGGTGGGCATGGAATGTCGAAGACATCGAATGCCCTATTCAAAAAAACAAAACACACACCCCCAAAGGAATGCCCGCCGGCGCGAAGCACAGCGGGCATCGGCGCTAAAATCTTCCATCCAGTTGAACCCGTCAGGACAGTCGATCCGCGCACCTTGAAGCTGTCCCGGCTTTATAACACGCCAGGACAACAAACCGGACTACACGCGGTCGCCCTTCACGGCGCCTTGACCGCCGGGAATTCTTGTCGGCGAGGACAAGCGTCATGTCCTTGCGTTCAGGAAACGGTGGGCACATGAAATTGTTCCGGCAAAAAACCAAAGCGGAAAAATCGGCCGGTCAGGCGTGGCCGGCATCCGGGGAGAGCATGGCTGGAGAAACGCCCATCAGCGCCAGCGCCCGATCATATTTGTCGCCGAGATCGCGGTCGAAGATCAGTTCCTCGCTCGCCGGGCAATTCAGCCAGCCATTGCTGGCGATCTCGCTTTCCAGCTGGCCGGCACCCCAGCCGGCATAACCCAGCATCATCATCGCCTTGGACGGCCCCTCGCCGCGCGAGATGGCCCGCACGATATCGAGCGTCGCCGTCAGGCAGATGTCATCGCTGACCGGAATGCTGGATTCGCTCAGGTAGTCGTCGGAATGCAGGACGAAGCCGCGGCCGGTTTCAACAGGCCCGCCGGTCTGGATCTGGAAATTGCGGGTGAGCGGCGGCAAACGGATGGCTTCGGCCTGATCGATGATCTGCAGGTGAAGAAGCACATCCGGAAAGGTCAGTTGCTGCGGACGGTTGAGCACGAAACCCATGGCGCCGTCACTGGAATGGGCGCAGACGAAGATGACCGTGCGGGCAAAATTGCTGTCGAACATGCCGGGCATGGCGATCAGGAACTGACCGTCTAGCAAACCGCGCTCGCGTTTCTTCTGGAAAGTCGCCATCATGGTATCAGCCTTGTGGGTCGAATGAAAAATTTTCCACCCTCGTCTCTGGTTTTGAGGCTTTTCCCGGGTTTCCCCGTTTCGCTCCCATCAAGAGAAAATGATCGGAGGTGAAAGCGGGCATCTTTAAACCACACGCCAAAACCGGTAAGCCTCATCCACATGAAACATTATCGTCTCCTAGAGAATGTGACTCATTTGGCGGCGCTGGCAAGCCTTGCCGGATATTTTTTTATTGCGTTCAGTGCGGACGCCGCGCAGAGCGACTGGGCGCATTCGGAAGGTGGCGCTATCCGCATCGTGGCTGGCAGGCCGCAGCCGGACGGGACGATCCCGGCCATCCTCGACATCCGCCTGAAACCCGGCTGGAAGACCTATTGGCAAGCCCCCGGGGCAAGCGGCATCCCGCCGCAAGTGAGCATCGACCCGAAGGATGGCATCTCCTTTTCCGGCATGCGCTTTCCGGCACCGAAGAGCTTCGGCGACGGTGTGGGGCAGTACACCGGCTATGATAAATCCGTGGCTTTTCCGCTCCTATTGAAGAGCAAGAAGAGCGGCGACCTGTTTCTCAAGGCCTCGGTTTTCCTCGGCATCTGCCAGGACATCTGCATCCCCGTCCAGGCCGAGCTTAGCCTTTCGCTGATCGAAGGTGCCGCGGACAATCCGCTCGACAAGGCGCGGATTGACGATGCCGTTGCCGCCTTGCCGGCGCAACCCTCCGAGACGTTCAAGGTCAGGGCCGCGTCCTTCGATGCCGCCGGCAAGCGCCTTCGTCTCTCGCTGGTGATGCCCGGCGCGTCAGCCGAAACACCGCCCGAACTCTTCCTCGCCGGCCCGCCCGGCTACAGCTTCGGCAAGCCCGAAAACATCGGAGTCGCAAACGGCGCGCTTACGGCGGATGTTCCGGTGCGGGTTCCGGCAAAAGGCGGCGCGCTGAAGAGCGGATCGGTCCTGCTCGTCGTCCGGTCCGGCGAGCGCAGCATGGAAACCCCGCTTGCCTTTGACTGAGGCAATTCTATATTCCTTCCCGACCCAACGGAGCGCCCGATCCAACGGAGCGACTGCGCTTTTGCCTTTCCGAAAAGCCTCAAGGAGTAAGACCGTGACAATTTCTGTCGGAGACAAGCTGCCTGCCGCCACCTTCAAGGAAAAGACCGCCGACGGCCCGGTCGAGATCACCACCGATCAGCTGTTTGCCGGCAGGAAGGTCGTGCTGTTCGCGGTTCCCGGCGCCTTCACGCCGACCTGCTCGCTCAATCACCTGCCCGGCTATCTGGAAAACCGCGATGCGATCCTGGCCCGCGGCATCGACGACATCGCGGTCGTCGCCGTCAACGACCTGCATGTCATGGGCGCCTGGGCGACCGCATCCGGCGGCATCGGCAAGATCCACTTCCTCTCCGACTGGAACGCCGCCTTCACCAAGGCACTCGGCATGGACATCGACCTCTCCGCCGCCACGCTCGGAGTGCGCTCGAAGCGCTATTCGATGCTGGTGGAAGACGGCGTCGTGAAGACGCTGAACGTCGAGGAAAGCCCCGGCCAGGCAACCGTCTCGGCCGCCGCGGCCATGCTGGAACAGATCTGAGGCAAAACGGCCGACTCCGGCATCGGAGCCGGCCGTTTTCAGTTCATATCTGGGTCATACCGCCATCGACGCTCAGTTCGATGCCGTTGACATAGCCGGCATCAGCCGAGGCGAGAAACGTAATCGTGGTCGCGATCTCTTCCGGCTGAGCGACGTAGCCAAGGGGCACTGCCTGTTCGGCATGGCTGTGCAGTGCGGCGATCTGCTCTTCGTCCATCTTCAGGCCGTTTTCCAGGATTGGCGTGCGCGTCAAACCGGGGCTGACGGCGTTGACGCGGATTTTTCGCTCCTTGAGATCATTGGCAAGCGTTCGGGCAAAGGAGCGCACAGCCGCCTTCGATGCATTGTAGAGGCTGAGTTCCGCCATCCCCTTGTTGGCAACGATCGAGGCGTTGAGTACGACGGCCCCGCCATCCGGAACGAGCGGCAGTAGGGTCTGGACGGTGAAAAACAGGCCTTTGACGTTGATATCGAAGGTCTTGTCGAATTCGGCTTCGGTCGTTGCGCCGAAGCTGTTCTTTTCCGCTATGCCGGCGTTGGCGAAAAGCACATCGACATTGTCGCCGCGCTCCTCGATTTCCGCCTTGAGCTTCTCGATATCGCCGATTTTCGAGACATCCGAGACCACCGGAACGGCACGCTCGCCGAGTGCCTCCACCGCGGCATCGAGGCTTTTGCGGGTGCGCCCGGTGATATAGACGCGCCTTGCCCCTTCTTTCAGAAAGGCACTCGCCGTCGCCAGACCGATACCGGTCGAGCCACCCGTTACAACCACCACCTGATCATCAAATCTCTTCGTCATAAACAGTCCTTCCTTATTTCCGTATTACGGTATTTCGACATTACCGAAATATTGAAGTCTGTCAATCGATGTGTTATCTGCGGTGGATGAGCCAGTTCTTTCATCCGTCGCGAGACGACATAACCCTAACAGGCGTCATGACCGCGCTCGGAGACCCGACGCGGCTGGCGATCGTAAAGACGCTCTATTGTTCAGCGGACGGCAGGAATTGCGGCGAAGCGGCAGCACCTTTTCCCGACATGGCACGTTCGACCCTTTCGGGCCACTTTCGGGTCCTGCGGGAATCAGGCGTTATTCAGACCACCAAGAAGGGTGTCGAGAATATCAACGTGGTCCGCCTCGATGATCTCGAAGCCCGCTTTCCGGGGCTTTTGGCAAAGATCATGTCCTATTGACGACCTGGCCGGAGCGGCGCCCAAAATAAAGCACGAGCGCCGCCGGCCCGCCGACCCTCAGACCGCGCGGTGTTCGACGAGTTTGGCAAGCTGCTCAATGACGGTGCCCCAGCCGTCGTAGAAGCCCATTTCCGCGTGCATGTTCCGGTCCGCATTGTTCCTGTGCATCACGTGGGCGGTATAATCCGTGCCGTCCGGATGGTCCTGCAGTGTGATAATCGCCGTCATGAACGGCTGTTCGGCAGGCCGCCATCCGCCGACCAGCGCATTGGTAAAGACGATCCGCTCGCCATTGGCGATGTCGAGGAAGCAGGCGTCCAGATGCGGCGTGAAGTCGCCGCCGTGCTCGCTCATGCGGGTGACGAACGCGCCGCCGGGGCGCATCTCCATGTCCACGACCTTGCATCTGGCCGGCGCCGGTATCCACCATTGTTCAAAGCTGGCGGGATCGGTCCAGGCGCTCCAGACGAGCGAACGCGGTGCCCTGATGACGCGCGAAATCGTCAGGTCGAGATCGGCATTGAAAGATCGGGTCATTGGGTTTCTCCCTTCTTTTGAGCGGCGATGACAAACTGCTCAAGCCTGTCTGTGCGGCCCTCCCAGAGGGCGCGCTGTTCGGTGAGCCACGCTTCGACCGCGGCAAACTGCTTCTTCTCGATGACGCAGGTCCTGACGCGGCCTTCCTTGCGCGTCCGGATCAAACCGCTGCCTTCAAGAAAATGGATGTGTTTCATGAACGATGGCAAAGTCATCTCGAACGGCCTTGCGAGATCGCTGATGCTTGCCGGCCCCCGGCCCAGCCGCGCCAGCACAGCGCGCCGGGTTGGGTCGGCCAGCGCCTGAAAAATGCCGTCAAGTCGATCTGAATACTGTTCCATAAGGCTAAGTATCATCACAACACACTTAGCGCAAGAGCTAAGTATGTGGTGTGCGGATCGGGTTTTGGTAACGGCGGCTGGAAAAGGTAGGCGCCGTGTCCGATATTTCGCTTTTCCTGATTTATCAAAAGGAGCAAACTGCGCGCCGTGGATGCTTTTGGTGAGCATCTCCTCAAAGCTATGGGGGGTATCGTGACACTTGCAATCAATGATCTCGCGCCGGATTTCACGGCAACGACCACTGAAGGGGACATAAGGTTCCACGACTGGATTGGCGATTCCTGGGCGGTGCTTTTCTCGCATCCCAAGGATTTTACGCCGGTCTGCACCACCGAGCTGGGATACATGGCCCGGATCAAGCCCGAATTCGACAGGCGTGGCGTCAAGATCATCGGCCTGTCGGTCGATCCGCTGGACCGTCATTCCGGGTGGGTGAAGGACATCGAGGAAACACAAGGGTTCGCGCCGAACTTCCCGATGATTGCCGACACGGACTACACCGTGTCGAAGCTCTATGGCATGCTGCCGGCCGCGATATCCGGCGATCCGACCCAGCGCACTCCGGCCGACAATCAGACCGTGCGCAACGTCTTTGTCATCGGACCGGACAAGAAGATCAAGCTGATCCTCGTCTATCCGATGACCACCGGCCGCAATTTTGACGAGGTGCTGCGCGTGATCGACTCGCTGCAACTCACCGCCAAACACAAGGTCGCCACGCCGGTAAACTGGAAGCAGGGTGACGACGTAATCATCGCCGGCTCGGTCACGGACGAGGACGCGAAGAAGCAATACCCGCAAGGCTGGCGCGCGCCCAAACCCTATATCCGGATCGTGCCGCAGCCGCAGGAATAGCGTCGATGCTCCGCGCCGACCGAAGAGATGCGCAAAGGAGCCGGTGATGATCTTCCGTCAGCTGTTCGACAGCGTTTCCGGCACCTATACCTATCTCATTGCCAGCCGGCATGGAGGCGAGGCGCTGATCATCGACCCGGTGCTGGAAAAGGTCGACCGCTACCTGCAGCTGGTGCGCGAGCTCGATCTCAAGCTGGTCAAGGCCGTCGATACGCATCTGCACGCCGATCACATCACCGGGCTCGGCGCGCTGCGTGACCGCACCCACTGCATCACGGTGATGGGCGAGCAGACGCAGGCCGATGTGGTCTCGATGCGCGTGGCCGAAGGCGACCGCGTCGCGATCGAGGGCCTGAGCCTCGACGTGCTCTATACGCCCGGCCATACGGATGATTCCTATTCCTTCCTGCTGGGCGGGCGTGTCTTCACCGGTGACACGCTGCTCATTCGCGGTACCGGGCGCACCGATTTCCAGAACGGCGACCCGCGCCAGCAATATGATTCGATCTTCAACAGGCTGCTCAAACTGCCGGACGAAACGCTTGTCTTTCCGGCCCACGACTACAAGGGCGATACCGTCTCGACCATCGGCGAGGAGAAACGGTTCAACCCGCGGCTCAGGGTTCGATCAGTCGACGAGTATGTCGACATCATGAACAATCTCAACCTGCCGAACCCGAAGATGATGGATGTGGCCGTGCCGGCCAACATCCATGTCGGCCTTCACCAGGAGGAGATCGCGCGAAAGGGCTGGGCCGTTTCGGCGGCCGAGGCAGTGGCGCTCAGCGGCCGCCCCGACATTGCGATCGTCGACCTGCGCGAGAAGGCCGAACGGGAAAAGCATGGAACCATTCCGGGCGCGCTGCATGCGCCCTATCCGGAGCTGCAGGAAAACATCGGTGCGGGCGGCATGCTGCATGAACTGGCGGCAGCCACCGGCAAGCGGATCGTCTTCTATTGCGCCTTCGGCGAGCGTTCGGCGATGGCGGTCGAGGCCGCGCAGGATGCCGGCCTGACGAGCGCCTGCCACATCGAGGGCGGCATCGACGCCTGGAAGAAGGCGAACGGGCCAGTGGTCCGATAAGCAGAAAAGCAGCGGTCTCCCTCAACCCGGAAGCTTGAGGTCTCTTATGCCAAGGCGTTCAGGCTCCGCGACCTTTTCGAAAGTGCTGAATTGGAATTTCTGCACGGATCCCCATGGGGTTGTGTGTTGATGGCGCCGCGTTGCAGCGAGCTTGAACTGTTCGCCAAGAACGGCCCGCAGGCTTTCCGCATCGTAGCGAGCAACAGGCAAGCCGCTGCATTTCTCCGGTCCGTCCGGCGCAAAGGTGCCGATCACGGCCTTGCCACCGTCCTTGAGAGCCTGCACCAGCACGCGAACATAGGCCTGTTGATCCTCCACCGCCGTCAGGAAATGAAAGGCGGCGCGGTCGTGCCAAAGGTCATACCGGCGGTCGGGCGTCCATGCGGTCACATCCGATACGACCCACTGCACCCGATCGGCATTTGCCAATCTGGCTTTCGCCGTCTTGAGCGCGGCGGCCGACAGATCAAGGACCGTGACATGGGCCTGACCAGACGCCTCCAAAGCATCCACCAGCCGCGACGTGCCGCCGCCGATATCGATAACGGACATTTCCGGCGTCAACCCAGCTTCGCGCAACAGGGCGAGCGATAGGTCGGGCGTGTCCTCAAACCAACTGACGTCGGTCTCAGCCTTGGTCGTGTAAACATCTTCCCAATGCGTTTGCCGGTCGATGGCGATCATGACATCATCTCTTCCCACAAAACCTCCACAGCGGCTCTCGCGAAACTTCGGACCTATGTTAACCTGCTTCAGTCGGAACGACTACCGAGAGTGATGCGCGATGGACGCCTCGCCGGCGCGACTGAGTGGCTACTGCATAATTCCTTAAATCGAAATCGATTTAAGGATAAAATTATGCAGCAGTTTCAAAGTGCTACAGCGTCCTTTGCGCGTCAGGTTGACGTGCGGCGCTGTAGGTGGATTGCCGCAATGAAACCGTTATGGGCGCTTTTTGTTTCCTTCTGTCTTCTGGGGGGAAACGCGTCCGCTGAACAATATCCTGTTGATCTGGAACTGGTTATTGCCGTTGATGTCTCTTACTCAATGGAAATCGATGAACAGCGTATCCAACGAAAAGGCTACGTGGACGCATTCCGCAGGCCGGAGATCGTCAAAGCCGTACGGAGCGGAGCGCGCGGCAGCATTGCGGTCACCTATATCGAGTGGGGCGGCTCGGCTGTCCAAGTCGTGCCCTGGACGCTAATTGACGGCCGGGAGACCGCGGCTCAGTTTTCTGAAGCGTTGCGCCAACAGCCGATCAGGCGCATCTCCTTCACGTCGATCTCCAACGCGCTTGCGTTTGCCCGAAAGCTCTTTCAAACCAGCCCATTTCGAGGGGGCCGGCGCGTGATCGATGTATCCGGCGACGGACCCAACAATGCCGGGGTCCCGGCGCCTGTCGGCAGAAATACGACCATCGCTCAGGGCATCGTCATTGACGGCCTTCCGATTATGTTGAAGACCGCGCCGGATTCGGCATCAATCCCGGACCTCGATGTCTATTATCAGGAATGCGTCATCGGCGGAGGTGGGGCATTTTTGTTGAAGGTCAAGGATGTGTCCCAATTTGCCGAAGCTATCCTGCGCAAGCTCGTCATTGAGATTTCCGGATTGGAGGTCAGCGGCCCTCCGCAGCGCCAAACGGGGCTGGTGAAGGTTGAATATCCTCAGCCCTATAATTGTTTTATCGGCGAAGAGATGCAGGAGCGTTCCATTGGAAAATAGCCCGGTCTCACTTCGGCCATCTACAGCGCCGCGCGTCAAACATGACGCGCAAGGGACGCTGTAGCAGGGTGAAATCCTCCACCCTACCCTCACCGCTTCTTCTTGAACGGCTCCATGCCCTTGCGGGCGAGTTCGTCGGCGCGTTCGTTTTCCGGGTGGCCGGCATGCCCCCTCACCCAATGCCAGGTGACCTTGTGGCGCTGGTTGGCGGCATCGAGCGCCTGCCAGAGTTCGCCGTTCTTCACCGGCTTCTTCTCGCCCGTTTTCCAACCGTTCCGCTTCCAGCCATGGATCCATTTGCCGATGCCGTCCATGACATATTTGCTGTCGGTGTAGAGATCGACCTCGCAGGGCTGCTTCAGCGTGTTGAGCGCCGTGATCGCGGCCAGAAGCTCCATGCGGTTGTTGGTGGTGTCGGGCTCGCCGCCGCACAGGTCCTTCTCGACTTCGCCATAGCGCAGCACCGCGCCCCAACCGCCCGGTCCGGGGTTGCCGGAGCAGGCGCCGTCGGTGAAGATATCGACATGTTTCATGCGGGCCGGGCCTCTTCAGTCAGGCCATATTCGGCTGCAGTTGCAACAGAGCGATGGAACTGCAGTTTCTTCAGATATTCGAGCGGGTCCTTCTTCACCACCAGGGCCCCAGGTGGCGTCGTCAGCCAGTCGTAGAGCCTGGTCAGGAAAAAGCGCAGCGCCGAGCCGCGCGCGAGAAGGGGCAGAGCCTCAATCTCGGCTGCTGTCAGCGGCCGCACGCTCTGGTAACCGGACAAGAGCGCCATGCCCTTGGTCATGTTGAAGGCGCCGTCCTTTTCGAAGCACCAGGCGTTCAAGCAGACGGAGACGTCATAGGCGAGGAAATCGTTGCAGGCGAAATAGAAATCGATCAGGCCGGAGAGCGTTTTGCCGAGGAAAAAGACATTGTCCGGGAACAGATCGGCGTGGATGACGCCCTCCGGCAGGTCCTTCGGCCAATTGGCTTCGAGGAAATCGAGCTCGGCGGCGATCTCGGCCTTGAGGCCCGGCTGCACCTCGTCGGCGCGGTCGCGCGAATTGTTCCACAGCGGCCGCCAGCCATCGACCGACAGGGCATTGCGGCGGCGGATCTCGAAGCCCTCGGCCGCCACGTGCATCGCCGCTAAGGCCTTGCCGACCTCGCGGCAATGATTGGCGTCAGGCTTGCGCAGCCACATGCCTTCGAGAAACGAGATGACAGCAGCCGGCCGGCCGGAAAGTTCGCCGAGCAGTTTACCGTCGGCGCGCGGCAAAGGTAGCGGGCAGGACAGGCCCTTGTCCGCCAGATGGTGCATCAGTCCCAGGAAGAACGGCAGGTCGTCTTGGTCCACGCGCTTTTCGTAAAGCGTCAGGATGTAGGCGCCCTTGGCGGTGTGCAGCAGGAAATTGGTATTTTCCACGCCCTCGGCAATGCCCTTGTATGACGTCAGCATGCCGACGTCATAGGCAGTCAGAAAACGGGAAAGGTCGTCTTCCGTGATGTCGGTGTAAACTGCCAAGTCTGTTCTCGCGGTTGTAAGTGTTGAAATTGTTCAGCCGGGATATGGATCCTCGGGCCAGGCCCGAGGATGACGGAGAGAGGGAGCAATCGCAACGGCGACAGCAGGCTTCAGAATGGCAGGAAACCCAAGGTCGTCATCCCAGGGCCGAGGACCAACGCCACTGCCCTCATACCTCTAATCTCCATTCACGAACGCCATGTCCTGCGCCGTCAGCGGCACGTGGCGAAGCTCGCGGTTGACGAGGAAGTTCTCGGTTTCCTCGACCGTATCGGCAAGCTCAACCGAAGCATCGTAGCGCTCGCGAAAAGCCTCGATGATTTCGTTGACGATGACTTCCGGCGCCGACGCACCGGCCGACAGGCCGACGCTGGAGATATCGCCGATGTCATCCCAGTCGATTTCCGAGGCGCGCTGGACAAGCACCGATTTCCTTGCACCGGCCCGAAGCGCAACCTCGACCAGCCGCTTGGAATTGGACGAATTCGGCGCACCGACGACAAGGAAGAGGTCGCAGCCGGGAGCAGCCTGCTTCACTGCTTCCTGGCGATTTGTCGTGGCATAGCAGATCGAATCGGCGGCGGGTGCCGTCAGATTGGGAAAACGCTCATGCAGCCGCTTGATGACGCCGGCCGTGTCATCGACCGACAGCGTCGTCTGGGTGACGAAGCCGAGATTGTCCGGATCCGACGGCACGTAATTGTCCGCGTCCTCGATGGTCTCGATCAGCGAAACGGCACCTTCCGGCAATTGCCCCATGGTGCCGATAACTTCCGGGTGACCGGCATGGCCGATCAGCACGACGTGCCGGCCGAGGCGCTGGTGACGCATGGCCTGCTTGTGGACCTTGGAAACCAGCGGACACGTGGCATCGAGATAAAACAGATTGCGGCTCTCTGCATCGGCGGGCACCGACTTCGGTACACCATGAGCGGAGAACACCACCGGCTGCTTGCGATGTTCTTCGGGAATCTCGTCGAGTTCCTCGACGAAGATTGCGCCCTTGGCTTCCAGACCCTCGACGACATAGCGGTTGTGAACGATCTCGTGGCGGACATAGACCGGTGCGCCGTATTCCTTCAGCGCCAGAACGACGATCTGGATCGCCCGGTCGACGCCGGCGCAAAAGCCGCGCGGACCGCAGAGGCGAATGGTGATCGGTTTCTTTGCTAAGGAGGATGCCATGGATCAGGATGCCAGAACAGTGAACAAGAGTGCCAGGATCGCCGGGCCGCCCTGCACCAAAAGGATGCGCGGCTTGACCGACCATGCGCCATATATAGCGGCAACGATCACGCACACAAGGAAGAACAGCTTCAGCTGAAAGGCAAATTCCGGCGGCGACGCAATCAGCGACCAGAGGAGGCCGGCGGCGAGAAAGCCGTTGTAAACCCCCTGATTGGCCGCCAGCACCTTCGTCGCTTCCGCGCGTTCTTGAGACATGCGGAAGACCTTTCGGCCTTGCGGCGCGGTCCAGAGAAACATTTCGAGCACGAGAAAGCCGATATGCAGCAGGGCTGTTACGGCAATCAATAGAATGGCGATGATGGTCATGAGCTCCCCCGGCAGTCATTCAAGGCAACCCGCCCGATTTATCGCTTTCGCCGGAAGATGAACACGCCGGTGACTGCGACCAGCGCCGCGGCCAGGCCGTACCATGTCACCGCATATTGCAGATGGTTGTTCGGCAGATCGAATTGCGTGACGCCGCCGATCGGCATGCCGCCGGGATTAGGCGCTGCATCCGCATCGACGAAGAACTGGACCGTGCGGGCAGGGTCAAGACCGACACTCGCGGCCATGGCGTCGAGATCCTTCCAATAGAAGATATTCTTGGCGACATCGTTGTTCGGCACCGCCCAGGACGGCTTTTCGGTGAGCTTGACGCGGGCAAGGCCGGTGACGGTCTGTTCGCCGGTCAACTGCCCCTGCTTGCGCATCTCCGGCTCCTTGCGCTCGAAGGAGACGAAGCCGCGATTGACGAGGAGGACGCGGCCATCGGCACGCTGCAATGGCGTGTAGACGTAGTAGCCGGTCCGGCCTTCATAGGTTGCGAAGAAGTGCCGTTCCTTGTTGTTGATGTAGGTGCCGGTGACGCGCACCGTGCGGTAGTCGATGTCCTCGCCGGCCTTGGCCATTGCCTCGATCGTCTCCAGATCGACCGGCGGTGCTGCGCGGCGCTCGGTAATTGCTGCCAGCAGGCCTTCTTTCCAGTGGAGCCGCTGCATCTGCCATGTGCCGAGCGACAAAAGGATGGCGAGCGCGATCAGGACGAGCACAATGCCCACGGCGCGGCCGAGTAGGCCGCCGCCCTCTCTTCCGCTGGCCGTCTCAGCCACGATCGATCTCGCCCTGCCGCGCATTGTTGCGGTATTGCAGGTTGATCAGAATACCCTTGAGCATGCGCATGAGGGCGAGGCTGAAGATTGTGGCGAGCGGTATCCAGAGAAGGAAATGCAGCCAGAGCGGCGGGTTGATGTTGACCTCCATCCACAGAGCCGCGCCAACCACGATGAAACCGACGATCAGGATGACGAAGACCACTGGACCATCGCCGGAATCGGCGAACGTGTAGTCGAGGCCACAGCTCGTGCAGGCCGGTCTCATCTTCAGGAACCCGTCGAACAGCTTGCCCTGGCCGCATCGCGGGCAAAGCCCCTTGAGCCCGGCCTTGACCGGATCGACGGGTGGAAAATGTGCGCTGTCTTCGTTCATGGTTTTACGTCCTGTTTGCCGTCCACTTTCCATAACGCATTCGTTGCGCAAGGGATATATCGGCCACCGCGACCTTTGGGCTCATTCGATCGCTCACGACGGCGTTGCAATAAAAAAGGCGGGCGCCGTTGCACCCGCCTCAGATATTCGAATCCAGACCCGATCAGCCGTGGGCGAGCGGGGCGCCCCAGCCGCCCCAGACGTAGATCGAGAAGAACAGGAAGAGCCAGACCACGTCGACGAAGTGCCAGTACCAGGCGGCGGCCTCGAAGCCGAAATGGTGCTTCGGGGTGAAATCGCCCTTCAGCGCGCGCAGGAGGCAGACAAGCAGGAAGATCGTGCCGACCAGCACGTGGAAACCGTGGAAGCCGGTCGCCATGAAGAAGGTCGCGCCGTAGATCGAATCCTTGAAGGCGAACGGTGCGTGGGCATATTCGTAGGCCTGGACAGTCGAGAACAGGATGCCGAGCAGCACGGTCAGCGTCAGGCCGCTGACAAGACCCTTGCGGTCGTTGTGCAGCAGCGCATGGTGCGCCCAGGTAACGCAGGTGCCAGAGAGCAGCAGGATCACGGTGTTGTAGAGCGGCAGATGCCAGGGATCGAGAACTTCGATTCCCTTCGGTGGCCAGACGCCGCCGGTATAGGCGGCGCGGGTCGCCTGGATGGCTTCGCCCGAAAAGAGGCTTGCGTCGAAGAAGGCCCAGAACCAGGCGACGAAGAACATCACTTCCGAAGCGATGAACATGATCATGCCATAGCGCAGATGCAGCGACACGACGCGGGTATGATGGCCCTCATGCGCTTCCTTGATCGTGTCCGACCACCAGCCGAACATCGTGTAGAGAACGACGGCAAGCCCGATGAAGAACACCCATGGATTGGCAAGTTCGAGACCGAACATCTTGAACGAACCACCGGCCAGGTAGCGCATGTAGGCAACGCCGCCGAAGGCCATGATGAAGGCACCGATCGAGGCCAGAAGCGGCCAGGGACTCGGGTCGATGATGTGGTAGTCGTGGTTTTTCTGGTGCGCATCGGCCATGTGAAGTATCCCCGATAAGTCTTTCTCGTGTCGTTTCCGGCTTAGCCGAAAACGGTGATCTGTCAAAGTGTGTTGTCAGTCTCGGCCGGCTTCACCGTCAGGCCGGCAATCGGCTTCGACGGTTCGCGGGCGTAGAAGGTGTAGGAAAGCGTCAGCGTGTTGATGCCCTTGGTCTCGACCGTATTGACGATTTCCGGATCGACGAAGAACACCACCGGCATCGTCATCTTTTCGCCGGGCTGCAGCGTCGTCTCGGTAAAGCAGAAGCACTGCACCTTGTTGAAATAGGCGCCGGCTGCCATCGGCGTGACGTTGAACACCGCCTGTCCCGTCGTCGGCTTCTTCGACAGGTTCGTCGCCTCGAACTCGACCTGCACCGTTTCGCCGATCTTCAGCTCGATCTCGCGCTGAACCGGCTTGAAGTCCCAGGGCAGGCCCGGCGCCGTGTTGGCGTCAAACGTCACCTTGATGGTCCTGTCGAGGATGACGTCGGACGCTTGCTCGACGCGCTTCGTCGTGCCGTTGTAGCCGGTGACCTTGCAGAACACGTCGTAGAGCGGAACGGCGGCATAGGCCATGCCGACCATACCGAACGCGAAGGCGAGACAGGACGCGACGATGACGCCGTTTGCCCGGTCCTTCTTCTGGTCTGTGTTGTTCGCCGTAGCCATGGCCGTTCGATCCTAGTGAGCCATGCCGCTGGTGAATTTGATCAGCGTCACGACATAGAAGGCAGCAACGAGACCGAAGAGCACGAGGCCGAGCGCGATGTTGCGGCCGCGGCGCGATTTCTTCTGGGCGTCCGTCAGTCTCACGAGTTCCATCAGGCAACCTTTCCGACAGTGAGCCACAGCGTGGCAATCAGATGATCGACCATCAACGCGGAGAAGATCGCGAAGAGATAAAGGATCGAGAAGGCGAAGAGTTTCTTGGCCGGGATCATCTTCTCGTCACCCTCCGGCATGCGGTGAACGCCGATCGAATACCAGATGAAGCCGAGGCCCAAACAGAGAGCGATCGCGCCGTAAGCGTTGCTGGCGAAACCAAGCGTGGTGGGCACGACGCCGATTACGGCGGTCAGCACGGCATAGATGACGATCTGGTTCTTGGTCGCCGCCTCGCCGCAGACATTCGGCATCATCGGCACGCCGACTGCGCCATAGTCGCGCATCTTGAACAGCGCGAGCGCCCAGAAATGGGCGGGTGTCCACAGGAAGGTGATGAGGAAAAGCACGATGCTTTCGATCGAAATTCCATTCGTCACGCAGGCCCAGCCGATCATCGGCGGGAATGCGCCGGCGGCTCCGCCGATGACGATGTTCTGCGGCGTCGAGCGCTTCAACCACATCGTATAGATGACGACGTAGAAGAAAATGGTGAAGGCGAGCAGCCCGGCCGACAGCCAGTTGACGACGATGCCGAGAATGCAGACGGAGAAGGCCGAGAGCGTCAGGCCGAAGGCGAGCGCTTCCTTCGGCAGGATCTTTCCCGCCGGGATCGGCCGCTTTGCCGTGCGGGTCATCACCGCATCGATATCGGCGTCGTACCACATGTTGAGGGCACCGGAGGCTCCGGCGCCCACGGCGATACAGAGGATCGCGATGAAGCCGATGAAGGGATGGATGTGGCCCGGCGCCAGCACCATGCCGGCAAGCGCGGTGAATACCACCAGCGACATGACGCGCGGCTTCAAGAGCTCAAAGAAATCGCGCGCAGAGGCTTCCGAGAGACGAACGCCGCCCTCCGGACCCATTGCTTCGTGATTTTCGATGACCGTCATATCTCATCCTTGGATCGTTTCGGCACTTATCCTGCGCCGTCTTGCCGTTGTCCCCGGCGTGGAGCGAAGCCGCCGTTACCGGCGGCTTCGGATTGAAAGCGGCGCTTACTTGATGCGCGGCAGCTGTTCCCACTGGTGGAACGGCGGCGGCGACGTCAGCTGCCATTCCAGCGTGTTCGCACCCTCGCCCCACGGATTGTCGCCGGCAACGCGCTTCCTGGCGAAGGCCTCGAACACGCTGAACAGGAAGATCAGGACGCCAACGGCAGAGATGTAGGAGCCGTAGGACGATACCATGTTCCAGCCGGCATAGGCATCCGGATAGTCGATGTATCGGCGCGGCATGCCGGCAAGGCCGAGGAAGTGCTGCGGGAAGAACACGAGGTTCACACCAACGAACATCACCCAGAAGTGCAGCTTGCCGAGGAATTCCGAATACATGTAGCCGGTCATCTTCGGGAACCAGTAGTACCAGGCGGCAAAGATGGCGAAGACGGCGCCGAGCGACAGAACGTAGTGGAAGTGGGCGACCACATAGTAGGTGTCATGCAGCGAACGGTCGAGTCCGGCATTGGCGAGCTGAACGCCCGTGACGCCGCCGACGGTGAACAGGAAGATGAAGCCGATCGCCCAGATCATTGGCGTGGTGAAGCGGACCGAGCCGCCCCACATCGTCGCGATCCAGGAGAAGATCTTTACGCCCGTCGGAACCGCGATGACCATCGTCGCGAAGACGAAGTAGCGCTGCGTGTCGAGCGACATGCCGACCGTATACATGTGGTGCGCCCAGACAATGAAGCCGACGGCGCCGATGGCGACCATGGCATAGGCCATGCCGAGGTAACCGAAGATCGGCTTGCGCGAGAACGTGGAGATGATGTGGCTGACGATGCCGAAGCCGGGCAGGATCAGAATGTACACTTCCGGGTGACCAAAGAACCAGAACAGGTGCTGGAACAGGATTGGGTCGCCGCCGCCTTCAGGCGCGAAGAAGGCCGTGCCGAAGTTGCGGTCGGTCAGGAGCATCGTGATGCCGCCTGCCAGAACCGGCAGCGAGAGCAGGAGGAGGAAGGCGGTGATCAGAACCGACCAGGCAAACAGCGGCATCTTGTGCAGCGTCATGCCCGGAGCGCGCATGTTGAGGATGGTGGTGATGAAGTTTATCGCGCCGAGGATCGACGAGGCGCCGGCGATGTGCAGGCCGAGGATCACCATATCCATGGCCGGCCCGGGTTGGCCCGATGTCGAATAAGGCGGATAGATCGTCCAGCCGCCGCCCGAACCATAGGCACCCGCCGGACCTTCGACGAACATCGACAGAAGCACGAGCAGGAAGGCCGGAACGATCAGCCAGAAGGAGATGTTGTTCATGCGCGGGAAGGCCATGTCCGGCGCGCCGATCATGATCGGCACCATCCAGTTGGCGAAGCCGCCGATCAGCGCCGGCATGACCATGAAGAAGATCATGATCAGCGCGTGCGCAGTCGTGAACACGTTGAACATGTGCTTGCCGCCGTCGATGGCAGCCTCGCCCTCGAAGCCGTAGACCATGGAGGCCAGACCGTGGAATATCTGGATGCCCGGCTCCTGCAGTTCGGCGCGCATGAACACCGACAGCGTACCGCCGATGATACCCGCGATGATCGCGAAGATCAGGTAGAGCGTGCCGATATCCTTGTGGTTGGTCGAGAGGAACCAGCGCTGAAAGAAGCTCAGCGGCTTATGGGCGTGATCATGGTCGTGCCCGTGTCCCTGATGGGCGCTGGGGGCGTGATCATGAAGGTGATCGTGTTGCGCGGTTGTTCCGGCCATGGGTCGAGTTCCCCTTCGAATTCTGTAGGGCGAATTACTGTGCAGCGTTTGCAGCGACGTCTACGGTCTTTTCCGCGCCGTCGATGGAAGCCATGAGTGCCTTGTTCGCGTCACCGATATTGGTGGCGGCGGCAGCAAGCCAAGTGTTGTACTTGTCTTCGCTGACCACGCGGATGGCGATCGGCATATAGGCATGATCCTTGCCGCAGAGCTCGGAACACTGGCCATAATAGAGGCCTTCGCGGTCCGCCTTGAACCAGGTTTCATTGAGGCGGCCGGGAACGGCATCGATCTTGACGCCGAACGCCGGCATGGCGAAGGCGTGGATGACGTCAGCAGCAGTCACGAGAACGCGCACGGTCTTGCCCACCGGCACGACGACTTCGTTGTCGACCGCAAGAAGACGCGGATATTCCGTCTTGTCTTCCTTGCCGAGCGAAGCGCGGTCATCTTCCTTCATCAACAGGCTGTCAAAGGTAAGCGGGCTGTCGCCGACTTCATATTCATAGGACCAGTACCACTGATTGCCGGTCGCCTTCACCGTCAAATCCGGATTCTGCGGCGGCGTGAGCTCCGCCGTCAGGAGCTGGAAGGAGGGAATCGCCAGGAAGAGCAGGACGAGGACCGGGCCGACCGTCCAGGCGATCTCGATCATCGTGTTGTGGCTGGTCGTGGACGGAACCGGATTGGCCTTTTCACGGAAGCGGAGCACGATCCAGATCAGCAGCGCCAGGACGAACAGCGTGATCGGGATGATGAACCAGAGCGTATAGTGCTCGAACCATGTGATTTCTTCCATGATTCCAGTTGCTGCCGTCTGAAAATTGGTCTGCCAAGCGACCGGCTTGTCGGCAAAGGCGTTCGTAGCAAAAAGCAGACAGGCAATGGATGCCAGAACTGCATAAGCCTTGTTTTTCACAATATGTCTCCCTGGGCGCTTGATCAGGATCAAACCAAAACGCAGAATCCTGCGATACTGAAGCGCTTCAAACCACAGTTTGATGAGCGCCGCAACATCTGTCCATTCAAGCCCATGCGGCATTTTTGCGCAAACCGTGCTTTTCGCACAGGCTCTTGAGCGATGCGGTCTTTCAAAGGCGCGCGGCGGAGAAGACCGCACCGGCACCATCCGGCATTTCATGTCGATGCCGGACCCTATACCATATTTACCTCAGCCGGCACTACGCCGATGCCATCTTATATTGAGGCTTCACCACGCGTCTTGCCGCCTGCGCCGCCTGCAGGAGCCCCATTTCCGCCACACCGGGCTGGAATGTACCGCACCGGGGCTTTTCATTTGCCTGCACGCACTTCAAGAATAGCCGGACTGATTCTTAAGTTTGAGGTTTACATGGGCCTGCCCCTCCTTTCCCGGCTGCCGATCGCGGCGTTCGGACTTGCCGCCACTCTTCTGTCCTATACGGCGGCGGCCCAGCAGACCGGAGCGCAACAGCCAGGCACACCCGGTACTGTAAAGTCAAACCATGGCGCATGGTCGATCGTCTGCGATCAGCCGGCGGGTGCAACCGCCGAGCAATGCGCCCTGATGCAGAACGTCATTGCCGAGGATCGTCCGGAAGTCGGTTTGTCGGTCGTGGTGCTGAAGACCGCCGATCGCAAGGCGAAGATCCTGCGCGTGCTTGCGCCTCTCGGGGTTCTGCTGCCCAACGGCCTCGGCCTCAATGTCGATGGCAAGGATATCGGCCGCGCCTATTTCGTCCGCTGTTTTTCCGACGGCTGCTATGCCGAAGTGGTTCTGGAAGAGGAACTGTTGAAGACCTTCCGAAGCGGCGCGACCGCCACCTTCATCGTCTTCCAGTCACCGGAAGAAGGCATAGGCATCCCGGTCGACCTCAAGGGTTTTGGCGAGGGGTATGACGCGCTGCCGTAAGTGCGCACCTTCCTCTTCTCCCCAGCGGGGAGAAGTGCCGAACGCAGTGAGGCGATGAGGGGGTCTAACGACACATTCTGCAGTTGGGGCCCCCCTCATCCGGCGCGCAGCCTGTCCTCGGGCTTGCCGAAGGCAAGACCCGGGGGCGCCACCTTCTCCCCGCTGGGGAGAAGAGGTGCAACGGGCTCCTTGCGTGTTCATCACAGACGACCAGAGCGATGTAGCGCCGCCTACCATCATTGGCGTACATCTCCGCTTGCCCCTCCCCGAACCTGTCCCTACATAAAGCACCATATCCTTAAGCATCTGGAGCCCTAGCCCATGAACACCGATCTCATCAAACTGTTCGACAGCGACGAGGCGGCTGTGCGCGAGGTGCTGGCTAAGACGCTTTCCGGTGCCGACGACGGCGAACTGTTCATCGAGCACAGCCAGTCGGAAAGTTTGTCGTTTGACAATGGCCGCCTGAAGGGCGGCAGCTTCAATACCGATCAGGGCTTTGGCCTGCGCGCTGTTGCCGGGGAAGCGGTCGGCTATGCGCATGCGGGCGATCTTTCCCTCTCCGCGCTGAAGCGGGCGGCCGATGCGGTCGGCGCGGTAACGCGCGGCTATTCCGGCACCTATGCTGCAGCGCCACAGCGCACCAACAAGAAACTCTACGGCGACGAGAACCCGATCGGCGAACCGAGCTTCGAGGCCAAGGTCTCGCTGCTTGCCGAGATCGACGCCTATCTGCGGAGCAAGGAATCGAAGGTGCGGCAGGTGACCGCTTCGATCGCCGCCAGTTGGCAGGTGGTCGACATCCTGCGCGCCGACGGTGAACGCATGCACGACATCCGGCCGATGACGCGCCTCAATATCTCCGTCGTCGTCGGCGAAGGCGACCGGCAGGAATCCGGCACCTACGGCGTCGGCGGCCGCCGCGGCTTCGGCGATTTCGTCGCCACCGACAACTGGCAACGCGGCGCCGACGAGGCTTTGCGGCAGGCGCTGGTCAACCTGAGCGCCATCGACGCGCCGGCCGGCGCCATGGATGTGGTGCTTTCCTCCGGCTGGCCGGGCGTGATGCTGCATGAAGCCGTCGGCCATGGCCTCGAGGGCGATTTCAATCGCAAGAAGACATCGGCTTTTGCCGGACTGATGGGCAGCCAGGTCGCTGCGAAGGGCGTGACCGTCGTCGATGACGGCACGATCGAAGCCCGGCGCGGATCGCTGACCATCGACGATGAGGGCACGCCGTCCGGTTACAACGTGCTGATCGATGACGGCAAGCTGGTCGGTTACATGCAGGACCGCCAGAACGCCCGGTTGATGGGCATGAAGCCGACCGGCAACGGACGGCGCGAATCCTATGCGCATGTGCCGATGCCGCGCATGACCAACACCTATATGCTTTCCGGCGACAAGACACCCGAAGAGATCATCGCCTCGGTGAAGAAGGGCATCTATGCCGTCTCCTTCGGCGGCGGCCAGGTCGATATCACGTCCGGCAAATTCGTCTTCGGCTGCACCGAGGCCTACCTGATCGACAACGGCAAGATCGGCGCGCCGGTGAAGGGTGCGATGCTGATCGGCAACGGGCCGGATGCGATGCAGCGCATCGCCATGATCGGCAACGACATGAAGCTCGACACCGGCATGGGCAATTGCGGCAAGGGCGGCCAGTGGGTGCCAGTCGGCGTCGGCCAGCCGCATCTGAGGATGAACGAGATGACCGTCGGCGGCACGCAGGCCTGACGGCAGGCCCCGCCACCGCGGCTCAGACAATCATCACCCGCGCCACTGCTGCCGATGCGCCTGTCACATAAGTAGACACATCGCGTGAAGACCGGGCTCTCTCTTTTTGTAACGCCTAGTCGCGGATTCAACAGGTGTTAACGCCGCTGCCGCTACAGTCCGGTCGTCTAAACTCGATCGCCAATCGCCGGAAAAGCCCGTGAAAGCCATGTTGCGAAGATTCGTCAAGCGCGCCGCCATCACCGGGGGGCTCGAAACCGCGCGGCTGGTGAATGCCGCCGGCGTGATGCGGCGGGCGCGCGGGCGCGGAGCGATCTTCACGCTTCATCATGTTCGGCCGAAAAAGCCGCGTCTATTCGATCCCAACGCCCACCTGGAGATCACGCCGGAGTTTCTCGACATGGCGATCACCCGGCTGAAGCGCGATGGATACCGGTTCGTTGCGCTCGACGCGCTCCCCGCCCACCTCGCCTCGAGCGATCCTCAGCCCGTTGCGGCGTTCACGCTGGATGACGGCTATTGTAACAATCTCGAATATGCGGCCCCGATCTTTTCCAGCCATGGCGTGCCCTTTACCGTCTTCGTCGCCGGCGGTTTTATCGATCGGACCGAAATCCTCTGGTGGGAGGTGCTTGCCGACCTTTTGCAGCAGCAGACGAGCCTCAAGTTCCAGTTCGACAAGCAGATCGAGACGCTGCCAGCCGCAACGCGGCAGCAGAAGCAGGCCGCCTTTGATCGTGTCGCCGCCTTCATCCATGCGATCGATGAAACGGTGGCGGTGGACCGGCTGAAAGTCTTGGCCAGCCTACAGGACGTCGATGCACTGCAGCTGACGGCCGACCTCACGCTGGACGAAGCCGGCCTGAGGACACTCATTGAAAACCCCTTGGCCAGCCTTGGCGCCCACACGATCACGCATCGGGCGCTCGCGCGTCTGACCGACGATGCTGCACGAACAGAGATGGAACGCTCGGCCATGCGCGTCGAGCGGATCACCGGTTGCCGGCCGGCATCATTTGCCTATCCCTACGGCTATACCGGCACCGTTTCGCCACGCGATCACCGGATCGCGAAAGACCTCGGCTTCGCGACCGCCGTTACCACGCAGCCGGGCACGCTGACCGATGACATTGAAACAGCCGCACTGCCCCGCATCTCGCTGAACGGCCATTTCCAGAAGGCGGGCTATGTCAGCGCGCTTGCCTCCGGCACTGCCTTCAGGCTGATGGGCGGCAGGTAGCCGCGATCACGGATACATCCTGACCTTGCTCCAGTTGCCCTCCGGCGCATCGCGGCAGAACTCGATGCGGTCGTGCAGGCGGAAGGCGCCGTCTTTCCAGAATTCGATCGACGTCGGCTTGATCCTGAAGCCGGACCAGTAGTCCGGGCGGGGGATTTCACCGATGACATAGCGGGCGGTATATTCGGCCACCGCCTTTTCCAGCGCGAAGCGGCTTTCGAGCGGCCGCGATTGTTTCGACGCCCAGGCGCCGATGCGGCTGCCGCGGGCGCGGCTCTTGAAATACTCGTCCGCCTCTTCGTTGCTGACAATCTCGACGGGACCGCGCACCCGCACCTGACGGCGCAAGGTCTTCCAGTGAAAGCACATCGCCGCCTTCATATTGCCGAGGAGTTCCTGGCCCTTCCTGCTCTCGAAATTTGTGTAGAACGTGAAGCCCCGCTGATCGAAGTCCTTCAGGAGGACCATGCGCACATCCGGCAGGCCATCCGCATCGACCGTTGCCAGCGCCACGGCAGTGGGATCGTTGATCTCCGATGCCTCGGCCTCTTTCAGCCATGTGCCGAAAAGGGAAAAGGGCTCGTTCTCTTCCGTGAAGTCACCGGTTGTTAACCCAGTCTCGCTCATATTGTCTTCCAGTGCCTTGATGTGTGGCGCGGACAGAGCCCGAAGGTCCCGCCCGCCAAGAATAAAGTGTCAGAGCCTGCCGATGCGTCCTTGGACATCGAAGCCGCTCTTTCGAGTCTGACAGGTATACCGTGCAAGACATAGCAAAGTGGATCAAGGACACAAAGGTTTTCTCCCGGTCGACGGGATTGGCCGCCCTGTGTCTCGCGGCTGGCGCCTTGTCGGGATGCATGGGTGCCGGCCTTGGCCTTGCGGGCTCGTCGGATGTCGACAGGACCGTTGCGACCGGCTCCGTGCCGCAGCCGCAAAATGACGAGGACAGCGCCGACGCCATTACGGTGCGCAACGCCGTCTCCTCCGCCGATGTGACGACGATTACCGGCAACCCGATCCCCTGGGCGAATTCAAGCTCCGGCAGCGCCGGTGTCATCAGCAGCATCGCCGAGGAAGAGGTGAACGGCACCGTCTGCCGCAGCTTTACCACGACCCGCCATTCCTACCAGGGCATCGCCAAATTCGACGGCAAGACCTGCATGCTTGGAACCGGCGAATGGTATCTCACCAGTTTCGGCCCGCGCAGCTAAGCCGAAATCGCTGAATTCCGCTACCTGCCATTAACCACGCTTCGACAAAGGCGCGCGCCGCAGGGCCGCGCAATGCCATTGCGGCCAGGCGGCTAACCGATATTTAAGAAGCGGCTTCCCATCATCGCAACCATCAGGGGCGTGCCCGGCGCGGCGCGGTTTCCTCGTTGTTTCAACAGGGCTGGAACGGACCGCTGGATGCGGTGCCTCGGTCCTCAAAAGCGGTGACATGCATGCGTGATCCCTATTCAGTGCTCGGCGTCAGACGCAATGCCGGACCGGACGAGATCAAGGCCGCCTGGCGGGCGGTGGCGAAGGCCGTGCATCCCGACCAGAACAAGGACGATCCGCTGGCGACCCAGCGCTTTGCCGAAGCTGGCCGCGCCTACGAGGTGCTGAAGGACCCGAAGCTGCGCAACCGCTACGACTATGCACGCCGCGAGGCAGAACTGCGCCGCATGGAAGAGATGAAGCGCAGGAGGCGCGGCGCAACCGAGGAAGAAACCATCGATCCGGAAACGGCCGAGGAGATGATTTCGCGGATCTTCGGCGCTGACAATCGCGTCAAGCCGCAGGAGACCGCCAAGCCGCAGGAGAGAAAGCCGGCCGCGGCCGCACCGCAAGCCAAGGCCGAGCCGAAGCCGGAAGCGAAGGCCGAACCAAAAGGCGAGGCGGTGACCGAACCTGACGCAAAGCCGGAAGCGAAGGCAGAAACAGCGGAAAAACCGGCAGGCTTCGGCGGTTTTCCCCGCGCTGCGGCGCCTGCCGCCGAACTGGTCTCGGCCATCGTCCGGCGCATTCGCGGCACGGCGAACAAAACCGCCGACAAGGTGCCGGAAATCTTTTGCGACGTCTCCGTCTCTGTCGAGGACATTTTTCGCCGCGAGAAGGCAACGGCAGAGCTGCCGGACGGTCAGACCCTGAAGGTCAGCCTGCCGGCCGGCACGACCGACGGCAGCGTCATTCGTCTCAAGGAACAGGGCTACCGGCTGAACGGCATGCTGCGCGGCGACGTCGTCGTGACCGTCCGTATTGCCCAGGATGGCACATTCCGGCCGGATGGCATCGACCTGCGCACGACGCTGCCGGTAAACATCCAGGACGCCGTGCTCGGATGCGAGACCACGGTGGAAACCCTGACGGGCCCTGCCAAGGTGATGGTTCCGGCCTGGTCTGGCTCGGACCATGTGATCCGCCTCGAAGGCCACGGACTACCATCTGCCGATGGCAAACGCGGCGATCTACTGGTCGAGTTGCGGCTTATGCTGTGGGAAAAACCGGACGAGAAAGTCACCGACCTTATGCGCAGCCTGCGCAACGGACTGTATTTGTAACAATCCCGGTGGACGCTGACCCATTATTACCGGGACTAACAGTTCCTGATCTGCACCACGCTTGAACCACAATGGCGGCTATGCCATAGCCATTGCTCGAAAATTCAGGATCGGCGCGACCAAACGGCGGCGCGGGTTCCGGCAGGTTTAACGATGCGGAATTTCCACCGGCAACTGCTGAGGGAAACACAGGCAATATTGGGGACATAACATCATGTCGCAAACATCCGGTCTGATGAAGGGTAAACGCGGCCTTATCATGGGCGTCGCAAACAACCGGTCGATCGCATGGGGCATTGCAAGGGCAATCCACGCGCAGGGCGGCGAGATCGCGTTCACCTATCAGGGCGAAGCGCTGAAGAAGCGCGTGGAGCCGCTCGTCGCCGAAGTCGGCGGCTTCCTGGCGGGTCATTGCGACGTGAGCGACGAAGCCACCATCGATGCCGTCTTCGACGAACTCGAAAGGACCTGGGGCAAGATCGACTTTCTCGTTCACGCGATCGGTTTTTCCGACAAGGACGAACTGACGGGCCGCTACGTCGATACATCGGCTGAAAACTTCGCCAAGACGATGCAGATCTCTGTCTATTCGTTCACCTCGGTCGCACGCCGCGCGGAAAAGCTGATGACGGATGGCGGCTCGATGCTGACGCTGACCTACTACGGCGCCGAGAAGGTCATGCCGAACTACAACGTCATGGGCGTTGCCAAGGCAGCTCTCGAAGCCAGTGTCAAATATCTGGCTGTCGACCTCGGCCCGCAGAACATCCGGGTGAATGCAATCTCCGCCGGCCCGATCAAGACGCTGGCTGCCTCCGGCATCGGCGACTTCCGCTACATCCTCAAGTGGAACGAGTACAACGCACCGCTGCGCCGTACCGTCACCATCGAGGAAGTGGGCGATGTCGGCCTCTACATGCTGTCTGATCTCTCCCGTTCGGTGACCGGCGAAGTGCATCACGCCGACAGCGGCTATCACGTCGTTGGCATGAAGGCCGTCGACGCGCCTGACATCGCCGTCATCAAGGACTGAAGCGACACGAAAGAATTCCGGGGCTCCGGCCATGCGCCCGTGCCCCGGCTCACTTGCATAAGGGCCGATGGTCCCTGCCCCGGAGTCACTCCGTGCTCATTTACATGATCCGCCACGGACAAACCGACTGGAACGCGCAGATCCGCCTCCAGGGCCAGAAGGACATTCCCCTCAACGACACCGGCCGGCGGCAGGCTAGCGGCAATGGCCGTGCGCTTCTTTCTCTTCTCGGCAGGCAAGCGGAAAATTTCGATTTCGTCGCAAGCCCGCTGCATCGGACCCGCGAGACCATGGAACTGGCGCGGGAAGCCATGGGCCTTCCCCGTTCCGGCTACCGCACGGATGAACGGCTGAAGGAAGTCTCCTTCGGCGACTGGGAAGGCTATACGCTGGCGGAACTGGAACTGGAAATGCCGGAGCGCGTGGCCGAGCGTGAGCTGTCGAAATGGGATTTCATTCCACCGGGCCCGGATGCAGAGAGTTACGAGATCCTCTCCTGGCGCGTCGGCGCCTGGCTCTCCAGCGTTTCTGCGCCCACCATCTGCGTCAGCCATGGGGGCGTGATCCGCACGCTGTTCAAGATGTGCGGCGCGATGGACGCAGAAGAAGCCGCCCTTGGCGCCATTCCTCAGGACCGGATTTTGAAGATTGAGAACGGCGCGATCGGTTGGCTTTGAGAAAGCCTGCGCCGTCACGGTAAAAGCATCGGATTACGACGGAAGAAACGGAAATTACTGAACAATTTCCAAATCGTTGATGACGCGCTTGCCATCGACTTCGGTGTAGAACACCAGAACCTTGACGCCTTCTTTCAAGCCATCGAAGTTGAATTCCTCGGGCGCCTGGTAGCTCCTGCCGTCATCGAGGGAAAGGCTCAGCTTGTCGGTATCGACGCTCGTAATGACAGCTTCGACATCCGCACTCTCGGCAAACACGGCGAGCGGCGAAAAGAAACTGGCTGCGGCCATCAATGCAGCAACGATGAAACGCATCTGTCTTGCCCTCTTCAGTGATTCATTCAATTTGGTAATGCCCACTATTTGACCCTCGATTGTGGCAAAAATCGCCCGCTGCCATGACTTTTAAAAGTTTAGCCGATCGGAATTTTCATGGCGGGCCATTCTTGACCGACGTACACCATCTGAACGGCGAAACGGCGATTTGATAGCAGGATCAGTCTCTAAAGCCAATCTTAAGACTCCATGTTTACCGTCACGCCGGGGAATATGGGGTTCTTGAACGTTGACCAAAAGCGCTACAATCCGTCACCGCGCCTCGACGCTCGCGAGGCTGGCGAAACCGTCGCTTTTTCCCGCCGTCATCGCTGCCGCCGTCGTCTTCACCGGCGGCTATTTCTTTAAAGAGCAGAACCGTCAAAACTTCCACAGCGAACTGAAGAGCAACGTCGAGAGCGAGCTCAACCTGATTTCCACCCGGCTGCAGAGCGAGATCAACAACAACATCACCGCCCTTCGCGGCTTTGCCAATAATATCTCCGTCGCCCCCGACATGCCGCAACCGGTTTTCGACCAGTTGGCGACCAAGCTGCTCCTGCAGAATCCCCAGATGGTGCGTGTCAGCGCCGCGCCCGATGCCGTCATCCGCAGGACATTTCCGCTCATCGGCAACGAGCGGATGATCGGCACTGATTTCAAGAAATTCCGTTCCTCCAGGGTCGCCGTCGATCGCGCCCAATCGAAAGCAAAGCCGATCATCGCCGGCCCGGTGAGGCTGCCGAGCGGTCGCACCGGCTTCAACCTCTTCTCTCCCGTCTTCACGAAGAGCAATGAAACGGTGGCCTTCTGGGGTTTCATGGAAGCCGTCATCGACGAAAAGGAGATCTATCGCAACGCGCGGCTCTTTCATGACGGCAATCCCGAAGAGGAAGCCAGTCGCGGGCACCGGCATACGGATATCCAGTTGGCAATCCGCGACATCTCGGTGAAGAACAATATCCAGGATGCCTTTTTCGGCGACACCTACATCTTCTCGAAGGAGCCGGTCATTCGCCAGCTCGATCTTCCCGGCGGCACCTGGGAACTTGCGGCGATCCCATCGGGTGGCTGGGCGCAGCAGCCGGCCAACAGCAGTTGGCTGGACATCGCCATCCTTATCGCTACGACGATCATCATTGTTCCTATTTTGCTGACCGGCGGCCTCGTCAACGAACGCCAGCGCAACATTGCCACGCTGCGGTCGCGCGAACGAGAACTCCTGACCGTATCGCACCGGCTCAACCTGGCGCTCGAATCCTCCAAGATCGGCATCTGGGAGATCGACCTCGACACGCAGCACCGATCCTGGGACAAGCGGATGTATCACCTGCACGGCATGCCGCCCGGCGATGGCGCACCAGGCTACGCAGACTGGCGGCGAACCATTCATTCCGACGACATCACCACGGCCTCGCTCACCTTGTTCAAGGCGCTGGACGAGGACCTCGAATACCGGTCGCAATATCGCGTCATCATGCCGGACGGCAGCGTCCGCCATGTGCGCAATGCCGGCTCGACGCATACCGGCGCCGACGGCAAGGCGAAGATCACTGGCATCAGCTGGGACGTCACCGACGACGTGCTGATGACCGAGCAGCTCAGAACCGCGAAGGCGCTGGCGGAAGCCAAGAATGGCGAGCTCGCCGAAGCCAAGGACCGCATCGAGCACAACGCGCTGCACGATCCGCTGACCGGGCTTGGCAATCGCCGCATGCTCGACAAGGAGCTGGAAACGTTGTCGGCTGCGCGCAAGGACGGCCTGCAGAACATCTCCATCCTGCATATCGACCTCGACCGCTTCAAACAGATCAACGACACGCTTGGCCATGCGGCCGGCGACGCGATGCTGGTGCATGCGTCGAAAATCCTCCGTTCCAATATGCGCGCCGGCGACATGGTCGCCCGCATCGGCGGCGACGAGTTCGTCGTCCTGGTGGCCGATCCGCCGGACAAGGCCTCTCTCTCGAACCTCGCGGAACGCATTATCGCCGAGATGCGCCAGCCGGTCGATTACAACGGCTTTTCCTGCCGCTTCGGCGTCAGCATCGGCATTGCGGTGGCCGGCGACATGGCAATCGACGAACGGCAGCTTCTGGTCAATGCCGATATCGCGCTCTACCGGGCCAAGGAAAACGGCCGCAATCGCTGCGAATTCTTTACCGAAGCGCTGCAGGCGGAAATCATCACCACCAAGCGCATTGCCGACGAAATCCTTGAAGGCATCGAGAAGAACCAGTTCGTCGCCTGGTACCAGCCGCAGTTCGAGGCGGGCACCCTGAAGCTCTCCGGCGTCGAAGCGCTGATCCGCTGGAACCATCCGCGCGACGGCGTGCTCACCCCCGACAAGTTCCTTGGCATTGCCGAAGAGCTCAACGTTGTCGCCACGCTCGACCGGATCGTCCTTGACCGGGCCTTGATCGACGCCATGCGCTGGGCTGCGATGGGCATCGATGTGCCGAAGGTCTCGGTCAACGTCTCGGCCAAGCGATTGAGCGACGACACGCTGTTGAATTCGCTGCGGGGCCTTTCGTTCAAGCCGGGCCAGCTCTCCTTTGAACTGGTGGAATCGATCTTCCTCGATGAGAGCGACGACATCGTCACGGCCAATATCGAAGGCATCAAGAGGCTCGGTATCGATATCGAGATCGATGACTTCGGCACCGGCCACACCTCGATTGTCAGCCTGTTGAAGATCAAGCCGAAGCGGCTGAAGATCGACCGGCAGCTCGTCGCTCCGGTTCTGAAGGCCCGCAGCGAGCAGGCGCTGATCCGCTCGATCATCGAGATCGGCCGCTCGCTCGGTATCGAAACCGTGGCCGAAGGCGTGGAGACCATGGCGCATGCGGAAATGCTCGGGCTGCTCGGTTGCGATCTGCTGCAGGGCTATGCCTTCGCCAAGCCGCTGACCTTCGAGAAATTCGTCGCGTTCGCCACCAATGAAGCCCTGCAACTGGCGTCCTGATCGTTCCCTCCCTGACGAGACACACTGTTCACGCGCCAATTGCCATATTTTGCCAGAAAGGTTTTCCCTTTCGGGCATTTTCCAACTAATAGTCACGGCCGAATGAATGTCGCAATCCGGCGCCTTGAACGCCGGCGGTTTACACATCGGTTCTGGACATGTCGCACAACACCTTCGGTCACCTTTTCCGCGTCACCACCTGGGGCGAAAGCCATGGACCAGCGCTCGGCTGCGTCATCGACGGCTGCCCGCCCGGCATTCGCTTCACGCTTTCCGAGCTTCAGGCCTGGCTCGACAAGCGCAAGCCCGGCCAGTCGCGCTTCGTTACCCAGCGCCGCGAGGATGATCTGGTCAAGGTGCTCTCCGGCGTCATGCTGGATACCGACGGCGAGACGATGATCACCACCGGCACGCCGGTCTCGATGATGATCGAGAATACCGACCAGCGCTCCAAGGATTATTCCGAGATCGCCAAGAGCTACCGGCCGGGCCATGCCGACTACACCTACGACCTCAAATACGGCATCCGCGACTATCGCGGCGGCGGCCGCTCGTCGGCCCGTGAGACGGCGGCGCGGGTCGCCGCCGGCGGCCTTGCGCGCAAGGTCGTGCCGGGGCTTCTGGTACGCGGCGCGCTCGTTCAGATCGGCAAGCACAAGATCAACCGCAACAACTGGGACTGGAATGAAGTCGGCAACAACCCTTTCTTCGCACCCGACCCGGCCATCGTGCCGGTCTGGGAGGAGTATCTCGACGGCATCCGCAAGGCCGGCTCTTCGATCGGCGCGGTCGTCGAAGTGATCGCCGAGGGCGTCCCGGCCGGCATCGGTGCGCCGATCTATGCCAAGCTCGACCAGGACATCGCCGCGAACCTGATGTCGATCAACGCCGTCAAGGGCGTCGAGATCGGCAACGGTTTTGGCGCCGCCGAAATCACCGGCGAGGAAAATGCCGACGAGATGCGCATGGGCAATGACGGCAAGCCGATCTTCCTGTCGAACCATGCCGGCGGCATCCTGGGCGGCATTTCGACCGGCCAGCCGGTGATCGCCCGCTTCGCCATCAAGCCGACCTCCTCGATCCTGACCCAGCGCCGGTC
This sequence comes from Pararhizobium sp. LjRoot235, assembly GCF_964254145.1. Classification (NCBI taxonomy): domain Bacteria; kingdom Pseudomonadati; phylum Pseudomonadota; class Alphaproteobacteria; order Hyphomicrobiales; family Rhizobiaceae; genus Pararhizobium; species Pararhizobium sp. LjRoot235. Next base: position 3,465,257 of record NZ_CAXUSP020000001.1, read on the forward strand.
GATCGATGCGGACGGCAACAATGTCGATGTCCGGACCAAGGGCCGTCACGACCCCTGCGTCGGCATCCGCGCCGTGCCGATCGGCGAGGCCATGCTTGCCTGCACGATCGCCGACCACTACCTGCGCGACCGCGGCCAGACCGGTCGACTGAAATGACCTGGTCGACTGAAATGACCGGACGCCTCAAGTAACCATCCAAGGAAGAATTCCATGCCCTTTGACCAGAAGCGCGTTGCCGATGCCATCCGGGCCTTCGAGGCCGGCGAGATCGTTGTCGTCATCGACGACGACGGCCGCGAGAACGAAGGCGACCTGATTGTAGCCGCCGTTCACTGCACGCCGGAAAAGATGGCCTTCATCGTCCGCCACACCTCGGGCATCGTCTGCGCGCCGATGCCGAGGCAAGAGGCCAAGCGCCTCAACCTCAACGCCATGGTGGCGGAAAACGATTCGGCCCATACCACTGCCTTTACCGTATCCATCGACTTCAAGCATGGCACGACCACCGGCATATCGGCCGACGACCGGACGCTGACGGTGCGCAACCTCGCCAACCCGAATGTCGGCGCGGCCGATTTCACGCGTCCCGGCCATATTTTCCCGCTCGTTGCCCGTGAAGGCGGCGTGCTCATGCGATCCGGCCATACCGAAGCGGCCGTCGACCTCTGCAGGCTTGCCAGCCTGCCGCCCATCGGCGTCATCTGCGAACTGGTCAACGACGACGGTACGGTCACGCGCGGCCCGCAGGTCACTGAATTTGCGGAAAAACATGGCCTGAAGCTGGTTTCCGTCGCCGACCTCATCGCCTATCGCCAGCGCAAGGAAACGCTGATCCAGCTCGAGACGAGCTTCGACGTCGACACGCCCTACGGCAAGGCCAAGGCCCATGCCTATTCGCTGCCGTGGGACCCGATGCAGCACCTCGCGGTGGTCTTCGGCGACATCCGCGACGGCGTCGACATTCCGGTCAGGCTGCATCTGGAAAATGTCGCGGCCGACGTGTTCGGCAAGGATTGCGCGCTCGATGACATCATGAAACGCATGGCCGAACAGGGCCGCGGCGTCATCGTCTACCTGCGCGAAGGCTCCGTCGGTGTCGGCGTTTCACAGACTGCGCGCAAGGGCAATCATGACCGCGAGGGCCATGACGAGGCGCAGGCGCGACAAAGCGAATGGCTGGAAATCGGCCTTGGCGCACAGATCCTGAAAGATCTCGGCATCACCTCGATCAAGCTGATTTCCTCGCGCGAACGCCACTATGTCGGCCTCGAAGGTTTTGGCATCCAGATCGCGGCGACGGAGATTTTGTAAGCGCGCGGCAATAAGGGGCACCGGCTGTTCGTGCCGGTGTCTTTTTACCGTGACGGCACGCTTCTGTGCGGCCCTTTAACCGAGAGGCGTCGGAGCTCGCACTTCGACCAATCCCGGTCAGGCGCGAACTCACCTGCACCGCTTGCTCCATCGGCCAGCGAAAAGTATCTATCTGAACCTGGTATTTTCCAGAATGGCCGAAACCGGCCTGCAATAATCGACCGCCTCTTGCGGGATGGCTTGCCGAGCAACCAAACTCATGATTCGACAAGGATCACGATGGACTCCGGCACCACGCCATCATAAGCCATCGCTTCAGCAGCTGCCGTGCTCTCCAGCGCCTTCTTGAGGACGTCCATGTCCGGAACGTCCATAAGAACGGCAACCCGTGTCGAGTCCTGCGCGTCAACGAATGTTCGAATGTTGGTCACGCCAAGTGGACCAAAAAGCTCTTTGCGCTTTGGCGATTTGAGCCAATGTTCGGCGCCCTTTGTGATCTTGTGGTAGGCAACAATTGTCGGCATTGTATCCTCCCTCTTGCGACGTGAACGTCTGGCGTCAACCAGGAGTGCCAAAATCCGTCCACGTCGCTTCACGGAACGCCCTATAACTTGGACTGTCAAGCAGCGTCAGGGGCGCAACGATTTAGAAACAACGATGGCCAAGACGGGTCGCTTCCCTTGAAGTACGGCCGCGTCCGGCGGCCATTTGGCGCGAGCGAACAGCTGGTCAACGACTGCGCCCCCTATCGTCCATCCGTGAACTGCACGAGATCCCATAAATTTCCATAGAGGTCCTCAAACACAGCGACAATGCCGTATGGGGCTCGCTTCGGCTCGCGTGTAAATCGGATGCCCGCTTCGAGCATGGCCGCATAATCTCTGCTGAAATCGTCAGTCCGCAAGAACAGGAAGACCCGACCACCGGCCTGGTTACCTATGAACGTTTCCTGATGGGCGGAGGACGCGCGTGCGAGAAGCAATGAGGTGCTGCCCTCGCCTGCGGGCCTGACGACAACCCAGCGCTTGTCCTGCTCTGGCTGGTAGGTGTCCTCAATCAGAGTGAACCCCAATTTGTTGACGTAAAAGTCGATTGCTTCATCGTAGTCGCGAACGACAATCGCGATAAGTGCAATAGCTTGATTCATGGCGCCTCCGCTGGTCCGACAATGATGTCTGTGGTTGCAGAATTCGGAAGCGAATACGAGTCCGCTTCAGGTCAAGCGGGCATCCGCGCTCAGCGGGCCTCCCACCCATCCAGAAACACCATCTTCTCGACGCCCGCGAACTTCGCCACCCGTGCAAGTTCCGCTTCCAGCCGCTCCATCCGGCCCGATGACGTCCGCACGCCCTTTTCCCACCAGATCCGCTTGACGTCGAGCGTGCCCGCCTTGCGGTCGGCCTTCATGTCGATGCGGCCGACGAGGCGGTCGCCTTCGAGCAGCGGGAAGACGTAATAGCCGTATTCACGCTTGGGCTCAGGAACGAAGACTTCGATGCGGTAATAGAAGCCGAACAGCCGCTCCGTGCGGTTGCGGTCGCGGATCAGCGGATCGAAGGGGCTGAGCACGCGCAGGCGGGCGGGCGGTTCCGGCAGGTCGCGCAGTGCGTCGAGGCCATCTGCGAAGGCGAAGGAAGTGCGCGGCTTGCCGTCGACCGTTTCGATCGCAACCTCCTCCAGCTCTTCGCGATGGCTTTCCACCCATTGCCTGGCTTCCTGCGGCGTCACCAGATCGAAAAAGGCGGCGATCTCGCCGGACGTGGCAAAGCCGAGCCGCTTCAGCGCCTCGCGGCAAGCAAAGTCGGCGAAGGTGTCGTGATCGACTTCGGCCTCGTAATGCTCCTTCGGGATCACCCGCTCGGTCAGGTCATAGATCTTCTGGAAATTGTCGCGCCCCGCGATCGAGAGTTTGCCGGTATGCCAGAGGAATTCGAGCGCCGTCTTCGAAGGATGCCAGTTCCACCAGCCGCCCGACTTGTGATCCTCGGCTTTCACGTCCCGCGCCATGACCGGACCGTTCGCCCTGATCCGCTCATAGGTTTCCTCGAAGGCCTGATCAAAGCCCTCTCCCTGCCATTTTCGCCAGTTCTCGCGGATCTTGGCTTCGCGCCGCACGAAGCGATGCTTCCAATATGGGAAAAAGGCCGCAGGAATGATCGAGGCGTCATGCGTCCAGTGCTCGAACAGCGCCCGGTCCTTCTCGATCAATGCCGCCAGGTGTTCCGGCCGGTAGGTCTGGTTACGCGAGAAGAGAATCTGGTGATGGGCGCGTTCGACCGTCGAGATGCTGTCCACCTGGACGAAGCCGATATCGTGGATGAGATCGAGCAGTCCGTCCTTGCCGAGTGCCCGGTGCGGCGGCGCGGCCAGACCCTGCTTGTTCAGGAAAATGCGCCGCGCATCGCGGTTTGAAACGAGAATCGCCATAACGACAATCTAAGCGAATGTTCACACTTTGTTCAAGTCCCCAACCGAACGCCTCTTTTCAACGGACAGGAATTCGTCCTATAGAGCCGGCCTATCGACAAGCGGAGGACGCGGATTGGACATACGCTTTTCCGGCGCATCCGTCAGCTTTGGCGAGCGCACGGTTCTCCGGCCTCTGACCCTGACGCTCACCGAGCGGCGCATCGGCATCATCGGCCTCAACGGATCCGGCAAGACCACCTTCGCGCGGCTGATCAACGGCCTCGTCAAGCCGACAACCGGTACCGTTTCCGTCAATGGGCTCGACACGGTGCATGACGATGGCGCCGTGCTCGCGGCCGCCGGCTTCATCTTCCAGAACCCGCAGCACCAGATCATCATGCCGATCGTGCACGAGGACATCGCCTTCGGCCTGAAGAATCGCGGCCTGAAGAACGACGAGATCGAGCGGAAGACCGCCGCCGTGCTCGCGCGGTTCGGCATCACGCATCTGGCCAGGCGGCGGGTCCACGAACTCTCGGGTGGCGAAACGCAACTCGTCGCCATTTCCAGCGTCGTCGTGACCGGCCCCGGGATCCTCATCCTCGACGAACCGACCAACCAGCTGGATCTGAGGAACCGCCGGCTGATCGAAAACACCATTGCCGGCCTTGATGAGCACACCATCGTCATCAGCCACGACCTGCCGCTGATCGAGCATTTCGAGCGTGTGCTTTGGTTCCATGACGGCCAGCTTGTCGCCGATGGCCCGGCGCAGGAGACCATCTGCGCCTATCGCGAGGCGGCCGAATGCTGAACGGGCTGAATGTCGAGGGCAATACGCCGCTGCATCGGATGTCGGTGCGCATGAAGCTCGCCATCCTGCTCGTTCTCGGCCTGGCGCTTTATTTCGTCTCGTCCTTTTTCGTGCTTGTCCCAGCTTTTGTGCTCGCCGCCGGCACCTATTTCACAACCGGCCTACCCGTCCGCGATGGCCTCAGCCGCCTGAAACCCATCCTTTTTACCCTCCTGATCCTGCTGATCGCGACGGCTTACCTCGCCTCGATCCGCGAGGCGACTGAGGCTTTCTTCCGGCTGATGGCAATCGTCCTGTTTGCGGGTGCCGTGACTGCGACGACGGCGACCGGCGACTTCATCGACGAGATCACGCGGCTGCTGCAGCCGCTCGACCGGCTTGGCTTGGTGCGGGCTGCCGATATCGGCCTCGCCTTCGGCCTGGTGCTGCGCTTCGTGCCCGATATCTTCAACCACTACCAGGCGATTCGCGAGGCGCACCGGGCGCGCGGCCTGAAGGTCCGGCCATTGACGATCCTTGCCCCATTGATCATCCTGACGCTCAAGGACGCCGATACGATCGCCATGGCGATCGACGCGCGCGGCTTTCGCCGGGACCGCGCCGGCCCGAACGGATGATTTGCGCAGCTTTTGTTGCGCTGCCGGCTTCCCTTGGAAGGGAAGGCGCTTTAGATCCAAGGCTCTAGGAGACAAAGGACCCGTCATGAAAACCAGAGACCTTGTGCTTGTTGCCCTCTTCACCGCAATCATCGTGGTTCTCGGCGTCATCCCGCCCATCACGCTTGGCTTCATCCCGGTGCCGATTACCGCCCAGTCGATGGGCGTGATGCTGGCCGGCTGCATCATCGGCGCCAAGCGCGGCGCACTCGCCTATGTCCTGTTCGTGCTGCTCGTGGCAGCCGGCCTGCCCGTGCTTTCCGGCGGCAGAGGTGGTCTTGCCATCATCCAGGGACCGACCGGCGGCTTCATTCTCGGCTGGATCGCCGCCACCTACGTCACCGGCCTGATCGCCGAGCGGCTGGTGAAGGACGGGCAGAACGAGATCAGGCAGTTCGCGGCCTTCTTCATCGCCTCCGTCGTCGGTGGCATCGTGGTGCTCTACGCCATCGGCATGCCGTGGGTGAGCATGACGACCGGCACGCCGCTTGCCGATGTCGCGACCGGTTCGCTTGCCTTCATCCCCGGCGATCTCCTGAAGGCCGGCATCGCGGCGCTTGCCGCCCGTGCGGTCCTCATGGGCTATCCGCTCCTGCCGCACCGCGCCTGATCTGCCTTTGGCAATCCCGCAAGCACGGCAGCGGGGGATTTGCCGATCCCCGCTGTTGAAAACGCCGCAATCGCCCTACCTATGCCATGGACCTTGCCCCACCGAAGCCATAGGTTTCCGCCATGACCACGATCCTGTTCGAAAACCCGATCTTTCTGGAGCACAAGGTTCCAGAAGGTCACCCGGAACGGCCCGACCGGCTGAAGGCGCTCAATCTGGCGCTGGAGCACGAGCGTTTTTCGTCGCTCTCGCGGCTCGAGGCGCCGCAGGGCAATGAGGATCTGGTGCTGCTTGCCCATCCGGAAGAACATCTTCGCGCGGTGATGTCCGTCATTCCCGAGGAAGGCATCAATGGCTTCGAGGCCGACACCTTTGCAAGCCCCGCCAGCCTTCAGGCCGCATTGACCGCGGTCGGCGGTGCGGTCGCTGCCGTCGATGCGGTGTTTTCCGGCAAGGCCGACAATGCCTTCGTCGCCGCCCGCCCCCCCGGCCACCATGCCGAGAGAAACAAGGCAATGGGCTTCTGCTTCTTCAACACGATCGCCATCGCCGCCCGCTATGCGCAGCAAAGACACGGCGCCGAGCGGGTCGCCATCGTCGATTGGGACGTGCATCACGGCAACGGCACGCAGGATATTTTCTGGGACGATCCGTCGGTGCTGTTCTGCTCGACCCATCAGATGCCGCTCTACCCCGGCACGGGCGCCAAGACCGAGACGGGCGCCGGCAACATCGTCAATGCGCCGCTCTCGCCCGATACCGGCAGCGAGCATTTCCGCGAGGCCTTCAAATCGCGCGTGCTCCCCGCGCTCGAAGAATTCCGCCCGGATTTCATCCTGATCTCCGCCGGCTTCGATGCCCATCACCGCGATCCGCTGGCGCAGATCAACCTGGTTGCCGAGGATTTCGACTGGGCGACCGGGCGGCTGCTCGATGCCGCCGGCAAGACCGCCAACAATCGCATCGTCAGCCTGCTCGAAGGCGGCTACGATCTCCAGGGCCTGGCCGAATCGGCCGGCACCCACATCTATCGCCTGATGAGAGGATGACCATGAACACCGCCCCGCAACCCGCCGCGACCGACGTTTCCTCTCTCTCCTTCGAAAAAGCGGTCGAAGAACTGGAAGCGATCGTGTCGGCGCTCGAACGCGGCGACGTGGCGCTCGACAAGTCGATCGAGATCTATGAGCGCGGCGAGGCGCTGAAGAAGCATTGCGAGGCGCTGCTGAGTGCTGCCGAAAACCGCATCGAAAAGATCAGGCTCGATCGCGCCGGCAAGCCGCAAGGGGTTGAGCCGCTGGATGGGGAGTGAGGCCTGAATTCTGAACTTGATTTCTCAGACGCTGGAGCCTAAAAAGGTCATATATGACCCCCTTAATGGAAGGTTCTATGTCGACAATCAGTCTGAAAGACGCGAAAGCGACCTTTTCCAACGTCATCGACAAGGCGGCGTCTGGTGAATTTGTGACGATTACGCGGCATGGTCGCGCGGCGGCGGTGCTGGTCAGCGTAGGGGCTGCGGAAGCCGCAAAGAAAGCGCTCGGAACCGACCGGCCGAGCCTTGTCCGCTACCTCAAGACGTTCCCGATCGATCTTGACCTTGGTGACGATGTGTTCGCTCGCAACTCTGCCCCGACGAGAGAGGTGGACCTGTGAGCGGCTTCCTTCTGGACACGAACGCAATCTCGGTGTTCGCCCCTTCCAGAACAGAGCCATCGGAGGCTTTCGCGGCATGGATGGACGAGCAGGAACGGTTAAATGGCATTTACCTTTCTGCCATAACAATCCATGAAATCAAAAAGGGCATCACGATATTGGAGCACAGGGGAGCCAAATCGAAAGCCGAGGTTCTCGGCATCTGGCTTCTTGGCCTCACATCCGCCTATGCTGAAAATATCCTGCCTCTCGATGCTACCGTTGCTAGAATTTCGGGGGAATTGGAGGCTATTGCCGTGTCGGCAGGCCACGCCCCCGGTGCAGCGGACGCCATGATCGCGGGCACGGCAAAGGCCCATGGCTTGACGGTCATCACCAACAATCTCAAAGATTTCAAGCCCTTTGCTATATCTGCCAAGTCGCCCAATCAAATCGCAGGCTGATTTCGGCAAACAACAGTTGACCCAAGGCGCAACGGCGTCCCATCATCTGGCCATACGAGATAACGGAGCGGCTGTCAGAACTCCGCCAGGCTCGATCCATAGAGAGAGTGCCACGCCATGAGCTTCTTTCCCGGACCAGACCCCCTCGTCGGTGATGCGCCGGCGTGTGATGCGATCGAGCATCTGATCATTCCGCGCACCAGCGACATCGGCAATCTTGAGGTGCGCCGCGCGCTGCCGACGGCAAAGCGGCGGCTGGTCGGGCCGTTCATCTTCTTCGACCGCATGGGCCCGGCGCTGCTCAAGGCCGGTGAGGCGCTCGACGTGCGGCCGCATCCGCATATCGGGCTTTCGACCGTCACTTATCTCTTCGACGGTGAGATCAAGCACCGCGACAGCCTCGGCACCGAAATGGTCATCGAGCCTGGCGACCTCAACCTGATGACGGCCGGTCGCGGCATCGTGCATTCGGAACGCTCGCCGGAAAATCTGCGTGGCAAACCGCAGTCGATCTCGGGGATGCAGACCTGGCTGGCGCTGCCGGATCAATACGAGGAAATCGATCCGATCTTCACCCACACCGAAAAGCGCGACCTGCCGTCCTTCAACGCGGACGGCATGGAAGGCCGCGTCGTGATCGGTACATTCGAAGGCATGCGGTCACCGGTCTCGGTGTTTTCCGACACGATCTATGTCGACCTGAGGATCGAGCCGGGCAAGAGCGCACCGTTCGGGGCGGACTGGGAAGAACGTGCGCTCTATATCCTCGAAGGTGAAGCGATCATCGCCGGCGATCATTTCGCCGACAACCAGCTGCTGGTTTTCCGGGCGGGCGACGCGATCACCGTCACGGCCGGCCCCAAGGGTTGTCATGTCATGCTGTTCGGGGGCGCGGCGCTGGGCTCGGCGCGGCATATCTGGTGGAACTTCGTTTCCTCGTCGAAGGAGCGGATCGAACAGGCCAAGGAGGAGTGGCGCACCGGCCGCTTCGACATTGTGCCGGGGGACAGCCAGGAGTTTATCCCTTTGCCGGAACGGTAATATTCGCTAAACTCCTTGTTTGCGCCGCAAGAAAACCCGTTTTTGCAATCCATAACGATTCCGTTTAAAGACGCGGGTTCCTGCGGACACCCACATTTGATATCGCGGCTCTTCGACGGCCGCGGGAACGAAGGCCTTCAGCGTGACACAACTGCCAGTCAATCCCATGCCGGCGACTCCCCTTCTCGATCAGGTGACCTATCCCGATGATCTGAAGAAGATCGACGACAAGGATCTGCCGCAACTGGCGACCGAACTGCGCGCCGAAATGGTCGATGCGGTCTCGCGCACCGGCGGTCATCTGGGCGCGGGCCTCGGCGTCGTCGAACTGACGATCGCCATCCACAAGGTCTTCAACACACCGCATGACCGGCTGATCTTCGACGTCGGCCACCAGTGTTATCCGCACAAGATCCTGACCGGCCGCCGCGACCGCATCCGGACGCTGCGGCAGGAAAACGGCCTTTCCGGCTTCACCCGCCGGGCGGAAAGCGAATACGACCCCTTTGGCGCCGCCCATTCCTCGACCTCGATCTCCGCCGGCCTCGGCATGGCGGTTGCGGCCGATCTTTCCGGCGAGCCGCGCAATGTCATCGCCGTCATCGGCGACGGCGCGATGTCGGCCGGCATGGCCTATGAAGCGCTCAACAATGCCGGTGCGCTCGATGCGCGGCTTATCGTCATCCTCAACGACAATGACATGTCGATCGCCCCGCCGACGGGCGCGATGAGCGCCTATCTGGCGCGGCTTGCCTCCGGCCGCACCTATATGGGCTTCCGCGAACTCGGCAAGAAGCTGACGGCCTATCTCGGCAAGTCGGTGGACCGGGCGATCACCCGCGCCGTCGAGCATGCGCGCGGTTATGTGACCGGCGGCACGCTGTTCGAGGAGATGGGCTTCTATCATATCGGCCCGATCGACGGTCATTCCTTCGATCATCTGCTGCCGGTGCTGCGCAATGTGCGCGACAATTCCAAGGGTCCGGTGCTCATCCACGTGGTGACGCAGAAGGGCAAGGGCTATCCGCCGGCGGAGGCTGCCGCCGACAAGTATCACGGTGTCAACACCTTCGACGTCATCACCGGCGCGCAGGCCAAGGCCAAGCCGAACGCACCCGCCTATACCTCGGTCTTTGCCGAAGCTCTGACGCAGGAAGCGGGCTACGACGACAAGATCGTCGCCATCACCGCCGCCATGCCAACGGGCACCGGGCTCGACAAATTCGCGCTCGCACACCCCTCGCGCTGCTTCGATGTCGGTATCGCCGAGCAACATGCGGTGACCTTCGCGGCCGGCCTCGCCTCCGAGGGCTACAAGCCGTTCTGCGCGCTGTACTCGACCTTCCTGCAGCGCGGCTACGACCAGGTCGTGCACGACGTCGCGATTCAAGGGTTGGCCGTCCGCTTCCCGATCGACCGCGCCGGTTTCGTCGGCGCCGACGGGCCGACGCATGCGGGCTCGTTCGATACGACCTATCTCGCCACCCTGCCCGGCTTCGTCGTCATGGCGGCGGCCGACGAGGCAGAACTGAAGCATATGGTGCGCACGGCCGCCGCCTACGACCAGGGGCCGGTCTCGTTCCGCTACCCGCGCGGCGAAGGCATCGGCGTCGAGATGCCCGAGCGCGGCCAGATTCTCGAAATTGGCAAGGGCCGGATAATGAAACAGGGCTCGAAGGTGGCGCTGCTTTCCTTCGGCACGCGCCTTGCCGACTGTCTGCTTGCCGCCGAAGATCTCGATGCCGCGGGTCTTTCGACGACGGTCGTCGACGCCCGCTTCGCCAAGCCGCTCGACCACGACCTGATCCGCCAGCTTGCCCGCCATCACGAGGTGCTGATCACCGTTGAGGAAGGCGCCGTCGGTGGCTTCGGCAGCCATGTGCTGCAATTCCTCGCGCATGAGGGTCTGCTCGACAATGGTTTGAAAATCCGGCCGATGGTTTTGCCGGACATCTGGATGGAACAGGCCAAGCCCGAGGCCATGTATGCCAAGGCCGGCCTCGACCGCGCCGGCATCGTCTCGACGGTGTTCCGCGCTCTCGGCCAGAAGGAAATCGGCGTCGGCGCGGCGGGCTGACGGTCCACTCCGGCACCGAGATCACCCTGACCCGCCGCGCGGGCCTGCTATCCGGCATTATTTGCCGTTAAACAGCCCAAAAGCCTTGCCATACGGGCCTCGACGCGCCATGACGGGCCATGTCAAACGAACCCAAAACAACCGTCCGCCTCGACCAGCTGCTCTTGAACCTGGGGCTTGTCGCCAGCCGTTCGCGCGCCCGCGATGCGATCCAGCGCGGCACCGTCACCGTCAATGGCCGCACGGTCACCAAACCGAGCTCCACCTTTCCCGAGGATGTGACGATCGGCATCGACGACCCGGTCCAGGCCTATGTTTCGCGCGCGGCGCTGAAGCTGAAGGCTGGTCTCGAGCATTTCCAGCTGTCGCCCGAGGGGCTGGACTGTCTCGACATCGGCGCCTCGACCGGCGGCTTCACCGAAATCCTGCTGCATAACGGCGCGGCGCATGTCATCTCGATCGACGTCGGCCATGGTCAATTCCATCCGCGGCTGGAAGCTGATCCACGCGTCACCAATATCGAGGGGCTGAATGCCCGGGTGCTGGACGAGGACCATCTCGATGGCCATGCCATTTCCTTCGTTGTTTCGGACGTCTCGTTCATCTCGCTGAAGCTTGCCTTGCCGCCGGCGCTCGATCTTGCCGAGCCGGGCGCCCACTGCATCCTGCTCGTCAAGCCGCAGTTCGAGGCCGGTCGCGAGGCCGTCAGCAAGGCGGGCCTGCTCAAGGATCCGGACAGCGCGCCGGCCGTCGCTGCCGAACTGGAGCGCTGGCTCACCGAGGACATGGGGTGGGAAAGCCTCGGCCTTATCCCCTCGCCGATCTCCGGCGGCGATGGCAATGAGGAATACCTTCTGGCCGGCCGCAAGCCGCTGGACGACGACGCCCCCTTGGACGAAGACGCCCCGTTGGACGATGACGTATGAGCACCGAGACGCTTACCATCGAGAAGCTCGGCATGTCCGGCGACGGCGTGACCCGCGGCCCGTTCGGGCCGGTCTACGTGTCCTTCACGCTGCCTGGCGAAACGGTGGCGCTGGCGGTCAACAAGGACAGGGGCACGGTGATGTCGATGTCCCATCTCTCGCCTGATCGTGTCGAGCCGAAGTGCCGGCATTTCGGGCCGGATGGCGAAAACGGCGCCTGCGGCGGCTGCAGCCTGCAGCATGCCAGCGACAGCCTCTATCAGGATTTCAAGCGGCAATTGGTCGTCGATGCGCTGAAATCGAAGGCGCTGCAGGCCGAGGTCGCACCGCTTGTGCTCGCCTATCCCGGCGAACGGCGGCGCACGGTGTTCACGGCACGGCGCACCGAGAAGGAACTGCTGCTCGGCTACAACCAAGCCGAAAGCCACCACATCGTCTCGATCTCAGAATGTCCCATCGCAAGCCCCGGCATCGTGTCGCGGCTTGCAACCATCCGGACGATCGCCGATGCCATGGCCGTCAACGCCGAGCCGTTCCGCATCATCGTGCTGGAAACCCTCTCCGGCCTCGACCTCGCCTTCGAGGGCATCAAGGCGATGGACGACCGGCAGCGGCGCATGGCGATCGAAACCGTTCTTAAGCAAAAGGGCGTGGCCCGGCTCAGCCTCAACGGCGAAATTCTGGTCGAGCCGGTCAAGCCCGTCATCGATTTCGGCGGCGTTTCAGTCTCGCCGCCTCCCGGAAGCTTCACCCAGGCGACAAAGCCCGCGGAAGAGGCGATGGCGGAGCTGGTGATGGCCCATCTCGGCAAGGCCAAGCGCGTCGCAGACCTTTTTGCCGGTTCCGGAACCTTCTCGCTGCGCATGGCCAGAAAAGCCCGCGTTCTTGCAGTCGATGGCGATGACAAGGCGTTGAAAGCGCTTGATTTCGCTGCCCGCAACACGCAAGGCTTGAAGCCGGTCACGGTGGAGAAACGCGACCTTTTCCGCCGGCCGATGATGGCCTCGGAATTGAAGGTCTATGACGCCATCGTCTTCGACCCGCCACGCGCCGGCGCCGAAGTCCAGACGAAGGAAATCGCCCGTTCCGGCGCCAAGAAGGTCGTCGCCGTCTCCTGCAATCCGGTGACGCTGGTGCGCGACCTGCGCATCCTCGTCGATGCCGGCTACAGGATCACCTCCGTCACGCCGATCGACCAGTTTCTCTGGTCGTCGCATGTCGAGCTGGTGGCGACGCTGGAGAGATAACGGCACTCGAAGCTCTCCTGGCAATGTTCACTTTCTATTGAAGCCCCTCAACGCCCCAGAAATAGAAGGCACGGCTTTCACCACTAAGCTTTCGTCGCGCCGGAAAAAAAGCCTTCCAGCTCCGCAAAACCCATCGCTGCGTCGGAGAACCGAAAGGTGCCCCCCGATTTCATTTCCCGCGCGGCATTCACGAATGCTCCGAATGCGAGTCTCACCAAGGCGGAACCGACACTGATACGTTTGACACCGGCCTCCGCCAGTTCCGTTACGCTGAACGTTGCCCCAGGCATGCCCATCACAACGTTGACTGGCTTTGTCACAGCGCGACATACTGCCTTTATCGTGGCGAGGTCGTGCAGTCCCGGAGCATACAATACGTCGGCTCCGGCCTTTTCGAATGCCAGTAACCTTCGAATCGTGTCATCCAGATCGGTGCGGCCCCACAAGAAATTCTCACACCTTGCCGTCAGCACAAAATCATGCGGCAAGGATCGACGTGCCTCTACGGCGGCCTCGATCCGTTCGACCGCCAAGGAAAAATCGTAGATTGGATCATTAGGGCGGCCGGTGTGATCTTCGAGCGAGCCGCCAGCCAAACCGATTTCAGCAGCGGCGCGGATCGTCGCCGCCGCACTTTCTGGACTATCACCAAAACCCTTTTCGAGATCAGCGGAAACCGGCAGCGGCGTTGCCGAAACGATGGCGCGGCAGTGACTGAGGGTTTCCTCTGGGGACACGCGGCCTTCCGCCACGCCAAAGGAAAATGCCATGCCAGCGCTGGTAGTTGCAAGCGCACGAAAACCCAAAGCGGCTAAAATGCGCGCCGTCCCGACATCCCAAGGATTGGGGATGATGAATGCTCCAGCGTCCTCGTGTAGCATTCGAAATGTCCTGCCTTGATCTGTCATCACTTCTCCCAATCTTCATATTCCCAATTTCGTCAGAACATGACGCAAAATCCAGAACAAATAAAGAACATTTTTAAGGAAGCGATTTTCAAAGAAACCCGATTGTAGGCGATGTTTTCGCCTGATTGTTGCAACAACGGAATTCACCCGCAGCAGGGTCGCTGCGGGTGGATTCCGTTGTTATTCGGATCAGATTTCCCCATTTATCCTAGTGGTTAGGATTTTTGGCGGCCCCTCGCGATCCGTTTATTCCGCCTGTCAGGCCGCGCGGCGACCATATACCTGTTGCCTCGCAACAGGTGCCACCTGGCCATCACCCAGATTGAACTGCGAGAGCAGTTCGTTGAGCGCCGCAGCCTCAGAGGCCAGGCCGTGGCTGGCGGCCGTCTGTTCTTCCACCATGGCAGCATTCTGCTGGGTGCCCTGGTCCATGGTGTTGACAGCCGTGTTGATTTCCTGAAGGCCGGTCGACTGTTCGCGGGTTGCGGTCACGATGGCGCTGATATGGGTATTGATCTCCTGAACCTCGGAGACGATCGCCTGCAGCGACTTGCCGGTTTCGCCGACGAGCGTCACGCCGGCACGAACCTGCTGGCCGGACGTGGTGATCAGCGCCTTGATCTCCTTGGCGGCATTGGCCGAGCGCTGGGCGAGTTCACGCACTTCCTGGGCGACGACGGCAAAACCCTTGCCTGCATCTCCGGCCCGGGCTGCCTCGACACCTGCATTGAGCGCCAGCAGATTGGTCTGGAAGGCGATGTCGTCGATCACACCGATGATGTTGCTGATCTCGCCGGAGGACTTCTCGATGCCCTGCATGGCGCTGACGGCGTTGCGAACCACTTCACCGGACTTTTCAGCTCCGGCGCGGGTGCGGGCGACCAGCTGGCCGACTTCCTCGGCGCGGCGGGCCGAATCTTTGACCGTCGTGGTGATCTCCTCAAGCGCCGCGGCGGTTTCCTCGACGGAGGCGGCCTGCTGCTCGGTGCGGCGGGCGAGATCGTCGGCGGCATGGCGGATTTCACTGGCGCCGGCATCGATTGCCCGGGCGTTGGTTCCGACAGCCTGAAGCGCGTCGTGGAGCTTGGCGACGGAGTTATTGAAGTCGGCGCGCAGGCGGTCGAGATGCGAGACGAAGGGGACGGAGATGCGGTAACCGAGGTCACCATCGGCAAGACGGCCGAGACCGGTTGCCAGCGCTTCGACGGCCTGCTGGATGTCAGCGGTTTCCTTCGCCTTCAGCGCTTCACGCTCGCGGCGCTCCTGTTCGGATAGCGAACGGCCGGCTTCGGCTTCACCTTCGAGACGCACGCGCTCGATGGCATTTGTGCGGAAGACGGCGACGGCGGCAGCCATTGAGCCGATCTGGTCGCGACGTTCCTGGCCGGGGATTTCAGCCTTCAGGTCGCCGCTGGCAAGCCGCTCCATCGCGCCGGTCATATCGGTGACCGGGCGGATAACGAGACGGCTGAGCAACGTCGCAAGGAAGCCGATCATCACGGCGACGGCGAGAAGCGTTGCAATGGCGGCGGCGATCCGGAACTGGCCAATGGCGGAATAGGCGACATCAGCATCGACAGCGAAACCGACATACCATTCGACCGAGGGCAGGCCCGCAACCGGCACGAAGCTGACGAGCATCGGCTTGCCGTCAAGCTCGGTTTGCGTGATCGAAGAGCCGATCGATGGCGTGGTCGCCGGGAAGGCGTCGGCGAGCGTCTTGGTAACGAGCTTCGCCTCCGGGTGAACGAGGATCTGGCCCGACTTGTTGACGAGGAAGGCAAAACCTTCGCCGCCGACATCGACGGACTTGATCATGTCGACGAGGGTCTTGAGCGAAAAATCGCTGCCTGCGATGCCAAACAGCTTGCCATCGCGCTTGACCGGAGTGGCCGCGCTGATGATGAGGTCGCCGCTCGATGCGTCGATATAGGGATCGGTCAGCACGCTGCTATCGGCCTTGGCGGCCTGCTGATACCACGGGCGCTTGCGCGGATCATAATCCGCCGGCAGCGGCAAATCCGGCCAGCTGGTGAATTTTCCGGTCTCATCGCCGACATAGGTGCTGAGGAATTCCTTCTCCAGAACACCATTCTTGAGCGCGCCTTCGAGGCCTGCCTGATCGGCGGCGTTGCCGGCAGCGTTGGCTGCCATCGCCGTCAGCGTGACGCGGCCGTTCAGCCAGTTGGCAACGCTCTGGGCCGCCTGCTTGCCGGAGGATGAGATGTTTTCCT
The DNA here is from genome assembly GCF_964254145.1 of Pararhizobium sp. LjRoot235. NCBI lineage: Bacteria > Pseudomonadati > Pseudomonadota > Alphaproteobacteria > Hyphomicrobiales > Rhizobiaceae > Pararhizobium > Pararhizobium sp. LjRoot235. Next base: position 3,481,590 of record NZ_CAXUSP020000001.1, read on the forward strand.
CGACCGCACGTGTCGTCACATCATGCTGGAGACTGTCGATATAAACGGAGAAGCCGGCAAAGGCGGCGACGACAACGAAGGACGCGGCGACGAGGATGCGCGTCATCAGGTTCGATCTTTTGGACAAGGCAGGCTTCCTTATTGCGGTGCGGCTTTTGTGCAAGCGGAATCGCCACCGGAGCGATAGCGCGGAGTCATTCCTACAGCGCCGCGCGTCTTATCAGACGCGCAAAGGTCGCTGTAGCGCTTTGAATTGCTGCATGATTTTATCCTTAGATCGAATAGGATCTAAGGAATTATGCAGGAGATTTGCAAAGTGAAGACATGCCCGAAAGGGCGAGGGGCAGCACGCGTCATGCGGCCTGGCAGGAACCGGACGTGCCGGGACCCGTGATAGCTCGACCATATCGGGCCGTACTTAAGGCACCGTTAAATTTTCATGGCCGGAAAAACGAGGATTTCAAGGATATTTCGCCTATTCGGCTGCCTGTCTCAGGGCCGACAGCAGGACCGGTTTTTTCAGCCCCCAGGCGGTCGCGAGATGCATCGACGAGGAAATGCCGGCATCAAGCATGAAGGGACCCGGTGTATCCGCCATCATCCGTGAGGCGGGTCTCGGCTTCAACGGCGTGCCATGCCCCATCCCCTCGATCAGGTAGAATTCGACCGCGACCTTCCCGGTAGCCGTCTTCCAGACGCGGCGGATGTGACCATCGACCGCACTCTGCGTGAAAGCATCGCGTTCCAAACCATGCACATCGAGCCATTGCTGCAGCAGCGCCTCTGCATTCGACAGCGAGACGGTGTGATCCCGCGTCCCGTGCCAGATGGAAACCGTGGGAAAATCGCGATTTACAGGCGATGCGGCGCGCACGAGATTACCCCATTCCTGCGGTGTCCGCTCCGGCGCATTCTTCATGGCGTCAAGCGCCCGCTGCACGTCACGGGCTGCGCCATAGGGCAGGCCGGCAATGATGCCACCGGCGCGAAACACTTCGGGATAGGCAGCGAGCATCGCCGCCGTCATCGCGCCACCAGCCGAGAGGCCGGTGACGAACACGCGCTTGCGGTCGATGCCGTGGGTCGATGCCATCTTGGCGACCATCTGGTGGATCGACATCACCTCGCCGCGATCGCGCGCGACATTGCTCGGGCGGAACCAGTTGAAACAGAGATTGGGGTTGTTGGAACGCTTCTGTTCGGCATAAACGACGGCAAAGCCGCGTTCCCGCGCCAGCGTCGACCAGCCGCTGCCCTGATCATAGGCTTCAGCCGACTGATGGCAGCCGTGCAGAACGACGACGAGCGGCGATGTCTTCGGCAGGCCTGCAGGGACATAGCGCAACATGCGCAAATGGCCGGGATTGCTGCCGAATGCCTTGACCTCTTCCAGCCTGCCGGCCGATCTCGGCTTTACCATTGCCGGGACTGGCGACGATGCCGGTGCCGACGTGGCAGAGACAAGCGCCTTGCGCGTGACCTTGACAGCCTTGGCGAGGGTCCTTTCCCAGCGCCGGTGCTGCCTGAGCATGTCGGTGAGGGAAAGGTTGAAACGAGACCGCATGGACGAATCCTTGATTTGCCGGCACGCCTCCCATGCCGAAATTCCTCCACGCAACAGGCTGCAATATGGGGCTCATCCCGGCATCCGGCAAGGCAGGGCCGCAGATAATCGCCTTGGACCAATCGTCGCGCGTCACTCAGCGGCGCATGAAAGCCTCGAAGGCGGCGCGCGCTTCGGCGCTCTTCAGTTGCGCGGAAAAGTGTCTTGCCTCTTCGTCAATACGCGCAAGCACGTCGGACCGATCTCCGCGAATCAATTGGCGGGCAATGCGCAGAGCTTCCGGCGGTTTCCTGGCGAGGTTCGCGGCGAGCGCCAGAACCTCGCCCTCGATCGCGTCGGCGCCGGTAATCTTCCAGATCAGGCCGGCCTCCTGCGCTTCCTCGGCCGTAAACGGCTCGCCCGCGGCCAGAAGCGCAAAGGCGCGCTGGTGGCCGGCGATGCGCGGCACGATGAGGCTGGAGGCTGCCTCCGGCACCAGCGCCAGATCGACGAAGGGCGTCTTGAAGACAGAGCGTGCAGAGGCGATCGTCAGGTCGCAGTGGAGGTGAATGGTGGCGCCGATGCCGATCGCCAGGCCATCGACACCGGAGACGACGGGCTTGGCGGCCCCTGCCAGCGCGCGCAGGAAATCGAGCACCTCCTGCCCCATGGTTCCGCCCATGGCAAAGGCCATGAAATCGGCCATGTCGTTGCCGGCCGAAAAGCAGCCTTCGGTTCCGAGAAAGGCGGTGACGCGGACGGCGTTATCGGTGCCGGCGACGGTCAGCGCATTGGCCATCTTGGCGTACATCGCCCTGGTGATGGCATTCTTCTTGGCCGGCCGGTTGAAGCGGATGAGCTGAACGCCGGGATAGTCTTGCGGCCGCTCGATCAGAACGTCGTCGGTCATGGCAGTCTCCTTCAGGGCCAAATGTTCAGGCCACGTGTTCGGGGGCCAAGTGGTCAGGCCAAGTGATCAGGCAAGTTGGTCGGGCCAGTGGTCAGGCCAGGTGGTCAGGCAAGGGCGATGCGGGCGGCGGCAAGGCTTGCCGCGCCGTTGATAATGCTGCTCCTGAGTGCTGCAGTTTCGGACAGCAGGTTCTCGGCGGCGAAACGGCAGAGAGCGATGCGGGCATCGCGGCTGCCCTCGCCCGCCTCCGCCAGACCGCCCTTGGCGAGGTAGATACCGGTCAATGCCAGGCCGAACAGCCGCTGATAGGCCGTGGCGCCGGCGAGCGCCTCGGCGGATTTGCCTTCGGCCAGACGGGCGAGCAGCCACTCGGTCGCCGCTTCAAGATCAGTGATCGCGTCATTGAGGCAGCGGCCGGTCTCGCCGAAACCGGCAAGGTTCGAGGCGCCTACCGCCTCGGCAACCGTCTTCAGTTCCCGGATGAAGCCGCGCACGTGACCGCCATCGGACAAAGGCAGTTTGCGGGTCACAAGATCGATGGCCTGGATGCCGTTGGTGCCCTCGTAGATCGGCGCGATCCGGGCGTCGCGCAGATAGCGCGCAGCACCGGTCTCCTCGATGAAGCCCATGCCGCCATGGACCTGGATGCCCATCGAGGCGACATCGACGCCGACATCGGTGCCGAAAGACTTGGCAATCGGCGTCAAGAGGCTGGAGCGTTCCTGCCAGTAACGCGCGACCTCGCCTTCCGATACATGCGCCCGGTCGACAGCGCGGGCGCAGACGAAAGCGATGGCGCGCGCACCCTGCGTCAGCGCCTTCATGGTCAAAAGCGTGCGGGCGATATCCGGATGTTCGATGATCTGGCTCATGCCCGTTCCCTTCCAGCCAGGCGCCTTGCCCTGCGTGCGTTCGCGGGCATAGTTGAGCGCGTGCTGGGTTGCCGCATCCGCCATCGCAACACCCTGGATGCCAACGGCAAGGCGCGCGTTGTTCATCATCGTGAACATGCAGTTGAGGCCCTTGTTCTCTTCGCCGACCAGATAGCCGATAGCGCCCTTCTCGTCGCCAAACCTGCCGTCGCCATAGACCATGGTGCAGGTCGGCGAGGCATGGATGCCGAGCTTGTGTTCGAGCGAATGGCAGAACAGATCGTTGCGCGGGCCAAGCGAGCCATCCTCATTGACGAGAAATTTCGGCACGAGGAACAACGAGATGCCGCGCGTACCGTCCGGCGCGCCGGCAAGGCGGGCAAGCACCAGATGGACGATGTTGCCGGTCATCTCGTGCTCACCCCAGGTGATGAAAATCTTCTGGCCGAAAATGCGGTAGGTGCCGTCGTCGCGGCGTTCGGCGCGGGTTTTCAGGACGCCGAGATCGGAGCCGGCATGCGGCTCCGTCAGGTTCATCGTACCGGTCCATTCACCGGAAATCATCTTGGCGAGGAACATCGATTTCAGCGCATCGGAACCGTGCTTTTCCAGCGCATCGACGGCGCCCATGGTCAGCATCGGCGCGAGCGCGAAGGCCATGGAGCCAGCATTCCAGAATTCCATCGTGGCGATATGCAGCATATGCGGCAAGCCCTGGCCGCCGAACTCCTCCGGTGCCGTCAGGCTGTTCCAGCCGCCTGCTGCCCAGTTACGGTAGAGATCGCTCCAGCCATCCGGCGCCCTGACCTTGCCATCGATCAGCTTCGAACCCTGCTTGTCGCCGATATCGGCGAGCGGCGCCACTTCCTCGTTGGCGAAGCGGCCGGCCTCACCAACAATGGCATCAACGAGGTCCTCGTCCAGATCGCCGAAAACGCCCTCGGCCAAGTCCTCGCTAAGGCCGGCCACCTGCTTGAGCGTGAACAGAACGTCGTCCACCGGTGCCTTGTACATTGTCGTCTCCTCCTGCAATCACATGACAACATGGCCGCCCGACAGTCCAGCAATGGCATGTTCGTTGGCTCGAGAAATTATTGATTTTTACGTAAACGTCAATATTCGATTGTTCAGCGAATGGAGGACGCAATGGCCGGCCCGTAACAAAACTGTCATGAAACCTGAATAAAGCGAAGTCCGGCCTCCTCCCGGGATCACGCCTAAATGAATCTCATCTCCTCGGAAATCCCAGGCCTCGTCTGGGGCTATCGTTTTCTGCCGCGCGACAGCCGCTGCCTGCGGATCGCCACCGATTCCTCCATCGATGCGCTGATGGAAGGCGAAGGGTGGGTCTGGCTGCATCTGGCGCTCAGCGATGCCCGTACCCCTGCCCTTATCGAACGTATCACCACCACCCTGCCGCAGAGCGCGCTTTCGACGCTGGCCAGCCATGACACGCAGGCGGCCGTCACCGTCTCAGACGACATGGTCTATGGCACGCTGGTCGATTTCGAGCGCACCTTCGACGCCGAGACGAAGACCATCGGCTGGCTGCATTTCGCCGTGACCGAAAAGATCATCATCACCACGCGGCTGCATCCGCTGCGCAGCATCGACCGGGTCAAGGTCGCCGTCGAGAAGAACGCCCGCTGCGCCCGGCCGATCGATCTGTTCGAAATGATGGTGGTCGAGTTCCAGCGCACCCTGATCAGCCTCGTGCTGGAGCTGACCGAAGACCTCAACGTCATCGAGGACGACGTCTATGGCGAGGCGGGCCACAACCACCAGCCGCGGCTGGCCCCGCTGCGGCGAACGGCCGTGCGCCTGCACCGGCATCTGCGCACGCTGCTGGCCTTGTTGCGGCGCGCCGGAACCTCGGAGGAGGATGAAGTGCCGCCGGGCTTCAGCGACGTCGCGGAGCGCCTGTCAGACCGGCTGGAATCCGTCGATCGCGATGTTTTTGCACTGCAGGAACGCGCCCGCCTGCTGCATGAAGAAATCGACAGCAAGCTGTCCTCGGAAACCAACCGCCATCTCTACATCCTGTCGCTGATGACGGCGTTCCTGCTGCCGCCGACGCTGGTCACCGGCTTCTTCGGCATGAACACCAGCAGCCTGCCGTTTGCGGGCGGCGCGCACGGCACATTGCTCGCCGGGTTGTTCATCCTGCTCTCGATGGGCCTTGCCTGGACGATCCTCAGGCGGATCGGAATTCTCTGACACGCGCAAAAAAAGCCGGAGACAAATGCCTCCGGCCAGTTGGTGCGTGTAGGCGACATCAATACGGCGAAATGCACTGCCTGCGCGGGCCGCCATATGGCTGATACGTGTTGTCGTAAGCGCGGTAGCTGCGATAACGGTTGTAGCACCATTCGACATGGCTGCCGCCGTAGCGCACAGGCGGCCGGGCAATGGCGCCGCCGATGATCGCGCCGGCCGTGAAAGCTGCGAGCGGGAACCAGAAGCCGTTGTATTCGCGGTAGCCCGGGCGGTAGTAGCGATAGCCGCGATGACCGCGGTAGTAGCTGTAACCGCCGCGGCGGTAATATCCATCGTAGCCGCGGCGACGCTGGCCGTCGCGATCACGCCACCGTTCCTCGTCACCGCGATAATACTGCACGGCCTGGACATCACTTGCGCGCTCTGCCTTTACCGGTACCGGAATCTGGGGGAAAGCCTGCGATGGAGTGAAAGACGTCGCCAGCATCATGGCCGAGAGGGCCACCGACGCCATTTTTAATCCGAAAACACCCATGGGTTTCTCCATTCGATTTTGTTGTCGACAAGATCGTCTTGCGCAATGAACGGTCCGCGGGCTTTTTTGTTCCGCGAACTACCACAGATAAGCACGTCCGCCGAATTCGCGAGAGACGTGTTGCAACTCCAAGCATTCACTCCTATGCGGCCAGTCGCAGGGGCTTTTGACTTGCCGGCGATTTCCGAACGGCGCAATCGAAGGGCGTCGAGGCGAAAATCGCCCGCAAGGCTCGAGGCATTAACACTCGGTTAACCCTGTTTCAGCACCCTCTTGTGATGGAAAAGCGCCGGTCTATCAGCTTGGGCATGTTTTTCCGCCTCGCCGCTATCCTCGGCGTCGCGCTGTTTTCTCTCGGGGTTGAAGCGCGCGACATCATGCCGTGGAAGTCCAGGGACAATGCGCTCGTCATCGACGCCTACGAGATGAACATCATCGACTGGGATGAGATGCTGAGGGACAAGCGCATCGCCGGCTTCATCTCCAAGGCGTCGGACGGCCTGCCGGAGAGTTTCGCCTGCACGGGAGATCATGGCGGCGATACCGTCGCCCACTGCAAGACGATGTGGCGGAAATATGCGGTCAGCCGCGAGCTCTACCAGACACGGCGGCTCATTGCCCGTGCAAACGGCTTGCTCTGGGGTGCCTATCACCTCGCCCGCCCCGGCAATCCGATCGATCAGGCCAATCATTTCCTCGACTATGCCGACCCCCGCGACGACGAATTGATGGTGCTCGACATCGAAGGCATCGACACGGAAAGATACATGTCCTTGGAGGATGCCGCCATTTTTGCCGGCCATATCAGGACCCGCACCGGCCGCTATCCGATGCTCTATACCAACCACGCGACCGCCAAATACATCGCCGCCAACCGCGACCGTTTCCCGATCCTGTCGCGCCTGCCGCTCTGGTATGCCCGCTACAAGCCTGGCATCCGCAATGTCTTCCCGATGGGAAACTGGGACGGTTACGCGCTCTGGCAGTTCTCCTCGGCGGCGAATTGCGGCAAGCGGCGCTGCCCCTACCGCGTCGCCGGAACCCTGACCGACATCGACGTCAACGTGGCAGCGATGACTGCCAAGGCCCTCAAGGCCGTATGGGCGAAGGGTGAACTCCTGCCGGCAAAACCGCTCGACAAGCCGTTACTGATCGCCACCGGCAAAGGCAGCATCTCCGCAGGCGCAGGCATTGGCGTCGATCTGACTCTGACGGGATCAATCCACCGGGTTTCAGGCGCCCTGGCTTTGCGGTAGGACACGGGCGATTTTCCAGCCGCTACAGCGCCGCGCGTCAAACATGACGCGCAAAGGACGCTGTAGCACTTTGAACCTGCTGCATAATTTTGTCCTTAAATCGATTCCGATTTAAGGAATTATGCAGTTGTCGAACGGGGTGGCACGAGGCTCATCTCCCTCAGTCTCTCATCCCCCTCGGCGATCTCTCCTCGATGGGGCATTGGCGGCGGCGGCCGTTGCCACCGCCGTTTGCTCGATACTACACGGCCGCCGAGGCCCCGCGTTGATGTGATCGACCGTAGGGAAGCGGCGCTGCCATGATTGCCGGCATGCTTGCCTCCAGGCATGCGGCAATGAACGCCTCTCGTGCCACCGCCGCCGGCGTCATCCGGTTCAGCGCCCGCCTGCAGGAGGAGACGGCGCAATCGTAGCGCTCTCCTCGCTTCAACGGCCATTCGTTTTCCAGGAAATCAAGGGCTTCATAGACGCTGCCGAACGTCCGTTCCAAACCGGAGCGTAAGGTAACTTTCAGTGGATGGTTCCACGGGACATCGCGAATAGTCATCTTTTTTCCTCCTTTTTGGCTACCTCTTCGCGGGTATCGGAGGATAATATTGGTAACGAAATCAGACCTTTCAAGGGGCTCTTCAGCGGTCCGGAACTGCCGGGACCAGACAATCGAAGGCCCCCTCCTACCAGGAAGGGGCCAAAGGCATACGTTCTGAAATCGGCGCAAGATACGTGTCTCTTGCATATCGGATTTTACTCTATCGTCGCGCTTCAACAAGTAACGTTTTCCGACAGAGGGTGTTCTGTCCGTTACTGAAGATGCCGGAATGGGATTTCGTTGCGGTGCGGCGACGTTCCGCTGGTGGCGAGGTAAGCCGTGTCCTCAGCCTGATTTCGGGGCTTCGTCAGCGGCACGCCCTTTTTCCTGCCAGGCTGGTTCATGGATTGGTGTTGATGCCCCATGCCGGGGCACCACCCTCACATGTCCATCCGGTCAAGCCTGCCCTCACGCCTCGATCTGCACATCCCCCAATGGCCGCGAACAGCAGGCGAGGATATAACCTTCATCGATTTCGTCGTCGAGGATGCCGCCATTGTGGTGCATCTCGACCTCGCCGGAGACCTTCATGACGCGGCAGGTGCCGCAGAGGCCGCCTTCGCAGGCGGCACCGATGCGAACGCCTGCAGCGCGAGCCGTCTGCAGGATGGTCTGGCCGGGCTGGCACCTGGCCTCCTTGCCAGCCATCGTGAAGGTGACGGTGGCGGCGGCGGCATCGACCTCGGTCCCTCCCCCGATCACGAAGTCTTCAGCCGCCGGTGCCGTCGCCGGCTGGAAGCTTTCCTCGTGATAGCGGTTCATGTCGAAGCCGACGCTTTCCAGCATCGACTTCACGCCGCGCATGAAAGGTTCCGGCCCGCAACAGAAGACGGTGCGGTCGCGGAAATCCGGCGCAAGCAGAGCGAGCTTCGAGGTTTCGATGCGGCCGCGCAGACCATGCCAGCCGTGGCGCGGTGCATGCGTCTCGACGATGAAGCCGAGATTGAGCTTCGGCATGTTGCGCGAGATGTTCTCGAGCTCGTCACGGAACAGCAGATCGTCCGGCTGGCGGGCGCAGGAGAGGAAGGTCACGTCGGTCTGTGGCGCGCAATCAGCCATCCAGCGGGTCATCGACATCATCGGCGTGATGCCGGAGCCCGCTGAGATGAACAGGTACTTTTCGCCCGGATGACGCACGAACGAGAAATCACCGAGCGGGCCGAAGGCCTTCAGTTTCATGCCGGGCTTCAGGTTCTCGAACATCCAGCGCGTGCCGATGCTCGATGCCTGCGCCTTGACGGTCACGGCCACCGAGAAGGGCCGCGACGGCGTCGAAGACAGCGTGTAGGTGCGCATCACCGGATCGTCCGGCTTAACCGGCAGCTCGAGCGTGACGAACTGGCCCGGCAGGTAGCGGAACCAGCTGTCCTTGTCGGCCTTGAAGCCGAAGGTCATCACATCCGGAGCCTCGGCGGTGACGGAGATGCATTCCAGGAGATGCTGCCGGTCGTTGAACGGCAGCAATTCGTCGAAGTGCCGGAAGGATGAAGCAATCGTCATGTCAGGCGACCCGGACCAGAGGGGTGGAGGCTCCATGCAGGCGATCCTGCATGAAATTGACGTACCATTCGACGAACTGCATCACGCCGCCTTCATGCTCCGGCGAATAAGGGCCGGGCTGATAGGCGGGCGAACGGATGCCGAAGGCGTTTTCCTCAACGATCTGGCGATCCTGGTCGTTGGTCTCGGTCCAGACATGAGTCAGTTCCTCGAGGTTATAGTCGACACCTTCGACGGCATCCTTGTGCACCAGCCATTTCGTCGTGACCTGGGTCAGTTCAGGGCCGAGCGGCAGGACGCGGAAGGTGATGGCGTGGTCGGCCAGGATGTGGTTCCAGGTGCTTGGATAGTGGAACATCAGCAGCGTGCCGATATGGCTCTGGCTGACATCGTCGGAGAGCTGGCGCTTGACGGCTCGCTTGCCGGAGATCGTGTAGCTCTCGGCCTCCTGGATCAGCGGCATGCGGGCGATGCGGAACTGGCCGGTCGGCGACATTTTGAATTCGCTTGGCAGGCCTTCGGCTTCGCATTTCGCCCAATGGGCAGCGATGATCGGATCGTCCTTGGCGCCCTGCACGCCGGTCGCGGTCGGCGCTTCCGGATAAGTGCGGCAGAGTTCGGGATGGTTGGCGGCGCAGTGGTAGCACTCGCGGTTGTTTTCCCAGACGAGCTTCCAGTTGCCCTTCTCGATGATCGTGCTTTCGAAGGCGACCTTGGTGTCTTTCAGATTGTGCGGCGTGACATAGGACGACACCATGTCGCGCACCGGCTGGAAATCCATCGGCTCGTCGGCGAGGCAGATGAAGATATAGCCGCCGATCGTTTCGCAATGGATCGGCTTCAGGCTGTGCTGCGTCTTGTCGAAATCCTCGCCCATCTGGCGGGCGAAGAGTAGCTTACCGTCAAGCTCGTAGGTCCACTGGTGATAGGGACAGACGAGCTTGGCCGACGAGCCCTTCTGGCCGGCGCAGACGCGCGAACCGCGGTGGCGGCAGGAATTGTGGAGCGCCCGGACAGCGCCCTGGCGATCGCGGACGACGACGACCGGATAATCGCCGACCTGGACGGTGAAATAGTTGCCGGCCTTCGGGATTTCACAGTCATGGCCGATGAACAGCCAGTCCTTGTACCAGATCTGCTCCATGTCGAGCTTGTAGAGATCGGGGTCGGTGTAGAATGCCTGTTCCAGGCTGTGCCCGTCGCGGCGGGTCTTGAGTTTGCGGAGGACTTCGCTGCGGAGATCCATGTTCGTTTCCTTGTGCTCGCCACTTTTCGGTTGAGCGGACAGGAAAGGAACCACCACCGCGCCGGGAATGCGCGTGGATATGCTGGTTCGCCTTCCGGCTGCCCGCCGCAACCAAGACATCAATTTCGCCACAAGGCTGGTTTCCGGGCTCAGGAGCTGTCCTTTCGGACCATCGCGGCGCCTTCCCGGATCTCTCCAGTGGCCTTTTGCCGAGGTTTCGCTCCACCACCGTTGCGGGGGCAGCGCCGGATTTCGACCGGCTTCCCAATTCTCCGCCCTCCCTATAAAGGCGGCACCTTGAGTGTCTTCATCTAATCTTCCGACGCGGCCGGACAGCCGCCGATTAGCGACATCCGTTTCCAGAATGACGACACATGCACAGCTGCGTTTCCAGACGGCCACATGGCTATTTTATAAGCAGAAACAATGGCGTCTCCTGTTTTTTCGGCAGATGACGCCTTTTCCGCCACGCACCGTCAAATTCTGTGCAGAGACGGTCTCTTTGCGACATATTGCGGCGCCACAGCCCGGTTGAAAGCGCAAGCCTCGCACCATGGCGCGCCGGTAATGCTTGGAAAGACTGCGTTAACCCTCGTAATATAGTTCCTCATAGATATTTCCGCCGACAGTGCATCCAGCACGCTGGCGCAATCTGGTGCAGGCCGATGCCAAACTTGAGATATTTCGACGCTGCTACCGTCAAGAAACGGGTTCAATCGCCGAAATCAGCTGTTCACACAGAGTTCCTGCGCACCGGACGCATCGACCGGCACCAGCAGCAATGGAGTGCCGAGGAAAAGCGCTACCTGACCCATCAGGAAGTGGCCACCCGCACCGGCCGCAGGCTTGAGGCTGCTGGAACGGTGACGCACGAACGCATCAACGGCTTCCATGCCTCCATCCGCTTCCCGAAGCTGATCTTCCATCGCACGCTTTCAGGCAGGCCGCATCTCGGCTATTGCCATGTGACCACGGCACGGACGAAGTTCGCCAAGTTCGACGATGTCCGGTGGTCGTTCTATATCGCCAACTTCTTCTCCGACATCGGCGCCAACGAGCATTTCTTCGAGAAGATCAAGCTGGGCTATTCGCGGATGTATTTTGCCGTCGCGACCGAACTTGATGCGGAAGAAGGCAAGCTGACGCTCAACCGTACCATTCACGACAACGGTCTCCTGTTTCGCACCCGCGATCCGAAAGAAGCCTTGAAGAACGTGCTTTTGCTCGGCGCCTGCAACGAACCGCTTCGCAAGATCATCAGCAGTCTTTGACGCCTTACAGCGCCGCGCGTCAAACCTGACGCGCAAAGGACGCTGTAGCACATTGAGAGTGCTGCATAATTCTATCCTTAAATCGAATCCGATTTAAGGAATTATGCAGTAGCGGCAGCCGCCTATCGCTTGTAGATCAGCCAGTCCCGCCCTGTCGGCTGCTCGTCCTCGCCTCCATGAACGACAGTGTAGTCGCCACCCTTGGCCTGTGCCTTGGCCAGCGCCTTTTCGGCCGCTCCGACGAGATCGAACGCATTGCCGGCACCATGCGACATGCACACACCGACCGAGAGCGTAACACTGCCAAGGCTGCGGCCGGTTTTCGGGTGCTTGAAATGGACACCGCGCAAAGCCGATCGCAGCAGCGCCATCAGGCGGACAACTTCCCGCTCCTCGCCCGCGTTGATCAAAAAGCCGAAGCGGACGCCGTCGAAACGCGCGGCGAGCTCGCTCGGCGGAAAGGCCTGCTGAGCGATGCCGCCGATATGGCGGGCGAGATGATCGGCGATCGCGGCGGCCTGTTCGCCGGACAGCCGCTGGCTGGTGTCCGGCTCGGCAATTGCGACGGCGCAGGACAGCGGCAGGTTGGAATCGGCATAGACCTTGGCGAGCGCCTTGTTGAAGGCGCGGCGGTTGGCCAGGCCCGTGACCGCATCCGAGAATTTCGTCGCCTCGAAATCGGCAAGCTCCTTCTGGACGCCGACGATGACGTTGGATTGCGCCGTGACACTTTGTTCCAACTCGGCATTGTGCGTGACCTGCCGCTCGGTTGCCCGTTTCAGGGCCTGGATCGAGTTCTTTAACGCCGCCTGGCTTGCCTCGTCCGAAACGACGAGCGCCTTCGACGCCTCGCCGATCAGACGGCCATAATCGTCGAGCGAGTTCTTTTCGCGCGAGAGCAAATTCATGAAGTTGCTCATCTCGTCGCGCACGATCGTCGTCGAGCGCGCAAGGACGCTTGCTTCGTGGTGGTGCGGCAGGTATTTGCGGCCGAGTTCGTCGAGTGCGGCCTGCGACTTGTATTTGCCGAGCGCGATGAAGTCCCGCACCAGCTCGGGATTGGCGCCGGCATAGGCCTCGTAGACCAGTTCGTAGTTTCTCGGGACAGCGTCGATGCCCATCTGGTGCATGGCGGTGGCGATGCGCAAGGCAAGGTCGTTCGGCATGGATTTCTTGTTGGCCATTTGCGCTCCGGCAGGGTGTAGAACGCAACATCTAGCATGCCCAACTTTCAGCTCCGCTAATCGAAGCTGTCGCATTTTAAGAAACTTGAAGGGGGCTGTATCGATCGGGCACAGTCAGGGCGACCAGCCGAATGCGCTTGGCAATATCCCGCCGAGCCCTGTAATAGAAACCGCAAAGCCCTGCCCTCACGGACGGCCCTCGATTTTTTGGAAGCTGCATGACCCTCATCATCGACACAAGGACCGAACCGGAGCGCGCATTGGCGGTGGCTTGCGAGACGCTGGCCCAAGGCTTGCCGGTCGCGATCCCGACGGAGACGGTCTATGGCCTGGCAGCCGACGCGACGAACCCGGACGCCATCAGCCGCATCTACGAAATGAAGGGGCGGCCCCGCTTCAACCCGTTGATCTGCCATGTCGCCGATTTTGACATGGCACGGTGTTATGTCGACTTCGACCCGATCTCGCAAAAGCTGGCGCAAGCCTTCTGGCCGGGACCGCTGACGCTGATCCTGCCGATGAAGCCGAGGAGCGGCGTTCACCCGCTTGCCTCCGCCGGTCTCGACACGCTCGGCATCCGCATGCCCGAAGGGTTTTCGCGCGCGGTGATCAAGCGCTATGGCAAGCCGCTGGCAGCCCCGAGCGCCAACACCTCCGGCAAGATCAGCCCCACCAGCGCCGAGCATGTCGCCACCGATCTTGGCGGCAAACTGGCGCTGATCCTCGATGCCGGGCCGGCCGAAATCGGCCTGGAATCGACAATTATCAAGGTCGACGGCGACGAAATCCGGCTGCTGCGGCCGGGCGGGCTCGATGTCGCCGATATCGAAAAACTGACCGGAAAGACCCTGCTGCGACCGGAAACCGCAGGGGCGGCAATCGAGGCGCCGGGCATGCTCGCCTCCCACTACGCACCGGCGGCCGCGGTGCGGTTGAACGCGGCCGATGTGAAGCCGGGCGAAGCATTGATCCGCTTCGGCGGCGCGGCTCTGCCCGGGGAAGAAAAGGCCGCTGTGGTACTTGATCTCAGCCCGTCCGCCAGCCTGCGCGAGGCGGCTGCCAATCTGTTTGCTTATATGAAAAAGGCCGATGCATGCGGCGCCACGACGATTGCCTTCGGACCCATTCCGAGTGAGGGGCTCGGCGAAGCGATCATCGACCGGATTGAAAGGGCAGCTGCGCCAAGGGATATTCCGGAAGCCGCCACATAGCTCCGGTCGAGGCATTGGACCGACTCGGCTTCTCTATATTCAACTTCACTGATATATTTTCCCGGTTGGCCTTTTACGAAAACAGGGAGGGCATGGGCATGATGGCGCCGGCATGGATCTGCGTGATGAGCATAGCCGTGTCAGGGTTTGCAAATAGCCTGCCGGCCGCTCCCTACAGCGACCACGTCCTCGTGAGAGGCGACAGCGATCTGGTGGCACAGGACAAACGGATCGAGAAGATCAAGCGGGGCAATTGCAAGATTGTCCGTAAATGGAAAGGCGACACGTTTACGGAAAAGAAGAAATGCAAGGGAGACAGCCAACCGACCTGAAGGCGCGTGGGATACGCCCCGGTGACGTAATCAGGATCGCATCATCGCAAGGCAAGGAATGGTGGCGTTTCGCAGAGCATGCCTTATAAGTTTCGGCATCATGACCAACATTCTCCCCTCGCCCGACCTCATCGCCCGCCTTGCCGCCATCGTCGGCGACCGCTATGCGCTGACAGGTCAGGCGGAGATTGCACCCTATCTCATCGAATCCCGCGGCCTCTACAAAGGCAACACGCCGCTGGTGCTGAAGCCGGGCAGCGTCGACGAGGTCTCGCAGATCCTCAAGCTCGCCAGCGAAACCGGCGCTGCGATCGTGCCGCAGGGTGGCAATACCGGCCATGTCGCCGGCCAGATCCCGCGCACCGGCGCGGCCGATATCGTCCTGTCGCTGGAGCGGCTGAACCGTATTCGCGATATCGATCCGATCGGCAACGTCATTGTCGCCGACGCAGGGTGTATCCTTGCTGACATCCAGAAGGTAGCGGAAGCGCACAACAGGCTGTTTCCGCTTTCGCTCGGCTCGCAGGGCTCCTGCCGGATCGGCGGCAACCTCTCCACCAATGCCGGCGGCACCGCCGTTCTTGCCTATGGCAACATGCGGCAACTGTGCCTCGGCCTCGAAGTCGTTTTGCCGACCGGCGAGATCTGGGACGGTCTCCGCCGCCTCAAGAAGGACAATACCGGCTACGACCTGCGCGACCTGTTCATCGGCGCCGAGGGAACGCTCGGCGTCATCACCGGCGCGGTGCTGAAGCTGTTTCCGCAACCGCTTGGCCATCAGGTCGGCTTTGCCGGACTGAAAAGCGTTGCCGACGCACTTCCTCTTTTCGACAAGGCATCGAGCCTCTGCGGCGCTGCCCTGACAGGCTTCGAGCTGATGCCGCGGCTTGGCGTCGAGTTCACGGCGAAACACATTCCCGGCGTCCGCGACCCGCTGGACACGGTGCATGCCTGGTATGTGCTGATCGACATCTCGACTTCGGATTCGGCAGAAACTGCCGAGCGGATGATGAGCGAACTGCTGGAGACGGCGATTTCAGGCGGCCTCGTTGAAAATGCAGTGGTGGCCGCCAACGAGGCCCAGCGCAAGAGCCTCTGGCACATGCGCGAAAGCATGTCGCCGGCCCAGAAGCCGGAGGGTGGCTCGATCAAGCATGATGTCTCGGTGCCGGTATCGAGCATCCCGGCCTTCATGGCGGAGGCGGATGCGGCGGTGGTGGCGGCCATTCCCGGCGCCCGCATCTGCGCCTTCGGCCACATGGGCGACGGCAACATCCATTACAACATCTCCCAGCCGGTCAGCGCCGACAAGGACACCTTCATTTCCCGCTGGCCCGAGATGAACGCCATCGTGCATGGCATCGTCATGAAATATAACGGCTCGATCTCGGCGGAACACGGCATCGGCCAGTTGAAGCGCGACGAACTTGCAAAGGTCCGTTCGCCGATCGAGATCGACCTGATGCAGCGCATCAAGCGCGCCTTCGACCCAGCCGGGATCATGAATCCCGACAAGGTGCTGAAAGCCTGACGAACGGAATCAGGCGCCGCCGCTGCGCAGTTGCGAGAGGCTCAGAAGCGTATCGGCACTGATGCCGTTGCGGCCGCTTCCCGACATGATCAATTCAGCGGCCGAGACATCGCTGTTGTTCTCGACGTCATAAAGCGCGGTGAAGCGCACGAGCAGTTTTTCCAGTTTTTCCGGATCGTGCAGGTCTTCAACATCGAGGACCCGATTGATATAGGCATATTGGATATCCACATCGGCGCTCGACATTTCGTCCGGGATGCTGAACGTCGTCTGGATGACCTGAAGCAGCGCGCTGTCGGCCAAAAGATCGTAAGCCGTGCTGACGCCGGAGGCCATGCGGCGGAAGTAGAGCGCAAGGCGCACGCCTGCATTATCCTCGCCCTCCTGTTCTTCCAGCGTCTGGTTGAGGTAGAGATCCTCCGTCTCGAGCAGGCCACGCCTGGTCTGTATCCCGCTTGCCGGCTTTGCCAGATTGCCTTCGCTGTCAAAATTGTAGGAGGCGACGATTTCCTTGAAGATCACCGTGTTCGGCCCGGTGTTGATGAAGCTCTTGGGATCGTCGAAATCGGATTCGAACATCTGCCGGACATCGTCCGAGGTGTACTCCTCCGGATCGAGGCCGGCGGAGACGAGAATGAAATCGACCAGGCGCCGGTTCGACAGCAGATCGCCCAGAGATTCGATCTTCGCGATCTCGGCACTGTAGTACTGTGATTCCTTCGTCGCCTTGGTCTTGTCCTCCTCGGTGCCGAAGCGGCTCTTTTCGACGACATAGGACTTGGCGGTGTTGAGGATTTCCGATTCCGACTGCGCCAGCATCGGCACCCCGAGCGTTCCGTCGGTGTTGAAGCTGAATGCCTTGGCCAGTTCGACGTAGCGGTCATCCTTCAGGGTATAGACATAGCTGTCCGGATCTGCGAGGTCGCTGGTCAGCACCTTCTTCAGCTTACGCGTCGTATCGCCTTCATCGTGAAGGCCGACCGCTGTCAGCGCCAGTTTCATGATCTTGGTGTCAGCAAGCAGATCGTCGACATCCGCCACGACGCCGATCAGGGTCTTGTAGGAGGCGATCAGACTCTCATCGGCGGCTTCGTCCGCGTCGTTATAGCGATCGGTCCAGTAAGCGGAGGTGGTTGCGGTCTGCTCCGCCGTCTGCGCCGTGTCGCCGGAGGCAAGCGTTCCGTCGGTCTGGAAGTTGAATGCTGCGGCGAGTTCCTTGTAAGCGGCGTTGTTTTCGCCGCCTTGCGTATTGGCGTAGCTCGTCGAATCGCCAAGATCGCTGGTCAGGATGTTCTCCATCGTCGACGTCAGGAGGCTCGACGGCAGGCCGTAGGCGATGCGGATATAGGCGAACAACCGGCTATTGCCCAGAATATCGTCGACCGTTGTCACGCTTCCTATGGTCGAACCATAATATTCCTTGTTGAGCTGGGCAGCGGACGAGGAAAGCCGCGGCTGCGCGAAAGCATAGGCCTCGCTGACCGATGCCTTCTGGCTGTCCGTCATCGGCAGATCGCCGGCGGCCAGCGTCCCATCGCCCTGGAAATTGAAGGCGGCGGCAAGCGGTGTATAGTCGGGTGCATTGTCGATCGCTGATTGATATTGGGCGATCAGCTTGCTCGCCGTGCTCGTGCTGTCTGCAAGCTCCGCGGCCGTCGCGCTGGCTGTCACGGCATCGATCTTATCCTGGTAGCCCTGCTCATAGGCCGCCGCCGCCGTATTCACATAGCTGTTCGAGTCGCTGACATCGCTGGTCACCACGCCTTTGAAATGCGCATAGGACATATAGTCCGGGTCGAAGCCGAGCGCCGTCAGGACGTAATTCTTAAGCTTCTCGTTCTGCCAGAGTTGATCGGCGGTCGTGACCGTGTCGATCGCTGCGTTAAAATAGTTCGTGTCGGCCGCAACTGCATCATCGAGATTGGCGATGCTCTGGTTGTAGAGGCCGATAAGCGCATCTTCCTGTGCGTCACTTTGGACCACCTCGGTGGACTGCGAGAAGCTGAAGGCCATCGCGAAATTGCGGTAGCGTTCATCCGTCAGCATGTTGGCGTAGCTATTTTCGTCGGTGAGGTCGCTTTCCATGACCTTGCGCATGAAGGCCTTGGCATAGGTCATGTCTTCGAGGCCATGCGCCTTCATGGCATAGGAATAGAGCCGGTAGTCGTCGAGGAACGCGTCAATCGAGGTGACTTTGCCGATATTCTCTTTGTAGTACTCGGTTTCGCGGGCAACCAGAACCTGCTCGGCAGTGCGCCGAATGCTCGTCTTCATATCGCGGGTAATGAGGTTGTAGTCGATAAAGGTGGAAACCATTGCCGCTCTGCCGATCGCCTGAAATGCCTGACGGAATGCCGTCCGGGCGGGACGCAACGCCGCGCAATGCGGCCATAATCTGCGGCACCATGGCCTTTAAGCCTTGTGCGTGGCTTTTCCGCGGAGCCGCGGCGTCGCGCCTGCGGATCGGCAGAATGCCGCTGATTTTCTTCAGATTTGGGAAACCCTACCGCGTTGGTCTTTGCTAACCATCAGGAAATGCAAAGTTTTTTAACTGCAATTTTTAAGCGGTCTCAAACGGCCGCCGCCTATGCTCCAGCCATAGAGGACGAAAAGTCCCAAAGAGAAGACCGGGAACCGGCTCTCAAGGAAAACAAGGGCGATTGACATGCTGAAGACACTTTCCCAACCGGCTTGGGTTGAAACCACGCTGCGACTGGATCCCAAACGCTTCCCTCAGCAGGCAAGCTACTGCTTGCACGGACAGTCAAGCAATGTCACCATCAGTCTGGACGAGCGCGGAGCGGTTTTGCGCAAGGTCCTGCCGTCAAGCGGACTGCCCCTCTCGATCGCGCTGCCGGCACGCGCCTTCAAGGGCGTTGCAGCCCGTGCGATAGACCATGGAGACGGAGAAGTAACCGTGACGCTGGAACTTCATCATGACGACCCGGATCTCTGCATTCCGCTTCTGGTCGCACATGACCTATCCGACATCGCCGCCGATTGGCGCGCATGGTCGGAAGCTTACCGCACCCCGATGTTGATGGTGGAGGCCGACGGTGTTGCCCGACCTCTGGAAGAGCATCTCGGCGAAGTGCGCACCCGCGAGATCAAGCCGCGCCGCCGCCATTCGCTTTTCAACGATCGCCGCCCGCGCTTCCTGATGCGCCGCTCCACCCGCAGTCTCGGCGTCAACATGAAGATCGACGGCCGGGAAATTATCGCCCGCAGCTAATTTTCGACACAATTTCCGCGTGTTCCTCCAGCGCGAAAAACCGGCCGTCCCTGCGGCCGGTTTTTTGCTTTTGTTTTCAGGCCGTTATCAACGATTTTTTTTGGAAGACGCGGGGAATGCCTTTTTGATGCCGTATGCAACTTGCACATTGCCGGCACGAGAAGGAGACACCCATGCGCAAATTCATCCCGCTGCATAATTCCTTAAATCGAAATCGATTTAAGGGTAAAATTATGCAGCAAATTCAAAGTGCTACAGCGTCCGTTGCGCGTCTTTTGACGCGCGGCGCTGTAGGGGCCATCACCGCTCTTTCCGCCCGCCTGGCCAAGAAGAAGAACAACCGCGACGCGGAATTGAGCTGGGCCTGAAATTTCGTTTGCTGCGGTGGACCCTTGCCCTCCGGTGATCCGGAGGGTTTTTTATAACAACCGCACCAGCAGCGCGGCACAAAGCCCCGTAAAGACGATCAATCCGACAACACTGTTGAACTTGAACAGGGCAAGGCACTGCGTCGCGTCGTGGATGTCCAGCACGAGGATCTGATAGAACAGCATCACTGCTGCGACGAGCAGGCCTGCATAGGCGAGAATTCCCGCGCCGGCGATCGCGAACGAAACAAACAAAAGCAGCACTGTCAGGCCGTAAAGACCGAACAGCCAAGGCCGAGGATTCTCGCCGAAGCGCCGCGCCGTCGAGCGCACCCCGATCAGTTCGTCGTCTTCCCGGTCCTGATAAGCATAGATCGTATCATAGCCGACCGTCCAGGCGATCGCGCCAAGATAGAGAATGATCGCGGCCATCCCTACCCCGCCGAATTCGGCGGACCACCCCATCACGGCACCCCAGGAAAAAGCGAGGCCGAGGAAGAATTGCGGCCAATCGGTAAAACGCTTGGCAAAGGGATAAACCGCGACGAAGACCAGCGAGAAGACGCCGAGGAAGATCGAAAAGCCGTTGAACTGCAGGAGCACGAGAAGGCCGGCGAGAGCCTGCAGCGCCATGAATATCTTCGCCTGTGGCCGCGTCACACGGCCCGACGGTAGCGGCCGCGAGCGGGTGCGCGCCACTTCCATGTCGATGTCGTGGTCAACGATGTCATTATAGGTGCAGCCGGCCCCGCGCATGGCGAGCGCGCCGATGAAGAACAGCATGAGATGAAGGACGAAACGACTGAACGAGAACGTGCCGGCCGAAGCCGCCGCGTTCGCCGCCAGTGCCGCCGACCAGAAGCAGGGCCACATCAGCAATTGCCAGCCGATTGGCCGGTCCCAGCGGGCAAGCTGCGCATAGGGCCAGAGCCGCCTCGGCAGGACGCGGTAGACCCAATTGTTGGACGGCGCATCGTGGACGCGCCCGGAATCGGCTGGACTGGTGCTCATACGATGTGTTTGCAGCGCCAGCCGTCTGCGGTCAAGCGATCACGAGCTTTGGTCGAGAGCCGTAAACTCAATCCAGCGTGAAATCGAAACGATAGGTGGCGGAAAGGCCGACCATGAACTGGTTGCGGCTACCGCCTTCCTTGACGATGCTCGAATCCGCGGCAGGGCCCATCAGCCGCTTGTATTCGGCAAAGGCGCTGGTCTCGAGCTTTTCGGTTGCCTGCCAGGTGATGGCGGCTCCGGCGCCCACCGAGTTCAATCCGCCGGACGGCGTATATTTCGAGTAGCCGGATTTTGCCGCTTCCGATGAGCTCACACCGTAATAGGCATCGAAATAATCGCTCGTCGCCGCCGACAGGCGGGGACCGGCGGAGACACGGACATTGTCGCTGACATCGACGAAGCCATCCGCTGCGACATCGGCGACCAGGCCGTGATGGCTGCGAATACCCTGGCGCAGTTCGGCACGGATGCGCAGCCAGTCGGTCGGGTAGACTTCGGCGAAGCCGCCGAGTTCGCCGCCGAAGCGGACGGGGTCGAGACCCTCGAGCTTGGAGGAAGTATCCTCGTCGCGCTCGAAAATCAGCTTGCCGACGACGCCGGCGCGGAAGGCACCCTTGTCTACGAAAGCAAAGGACGGGTTGTCGTTGCGCGAGGAGAAGCGCACGGTGCTGCCGGCGCGCCCGAGCGAGATCAGCGGTGCGGCCTGGAACAGGCGGTCGGAGCCGCCGTCATATTTCGGTCCGAGGAAGCCCGCCGCACCGACTTTCAGATACCAGTCGCCCGACCAGAAATGCTGGCCATCCTGAGCCTGGGCGGCGGAAGCGAGACCAAGAACAACACCAACGGAAAGGGAAAGGGCAAATCGGCGGGACAAGTCGGAACTCCGGATACAAAACCCCTTCGAGGCCAGACACCAGCGCAACACCGGCGGCGGAGACGGGGCAAACTGAAACGGTTCGTTTCGGCGCGGTTGTAGGCCTTATCTCACTACCATTCCGTTAACCAGAGACCTTCAGGCTTTCTTTTCCATATTCGCGCAACGCGATATAAAGAACCGTTTATTTACAAAATGATAGAAACACTGCGATTTCCGGATTCAGGGCGCGGAGTGGCAGAATTGCATCGTCAGGCAGTGCGCGATTTCAGATAGCTGCTGGGCGGACTGCCGAGCATGCGGCGAAACATCGTGGTGAAGGCCGCAATGTTTTCGTAACCGGCATCGAGCGCAACATTGGTCACCGGCTCGCCTTCGGCCAGGCGTGGAAGCGAGGCGAAGATGCAGGCCTGCTGCCGCCAGGTGACGAAGCTGACGCCGGTTTCGGCGCGAAACAGCCGGGTGAAGGAACGACGGCTCATACCAAGTGTCCGCGCCCAATCGTCTATGCCGGCATTAGCATCCGGCGACTTCAGGAAATGGCGGCAAAGGCGGCCGAGCCGCGCATCGCCCGGAAACGGCAGGCCGAGCGGCCGCTCCGGCAATTGGCCGATCTCATCGAGCAGCAACTCCATGATCAGGCGTTTACGCCGTGGCGAGAGTGGCTTTTCATCCGATTGCACCAGTTCCTCGATCAGGCTGCCGGCAAGCGCCGTGATTGCCAGCACGCGCGGCACATCCGCCGTGACAGCCGACGGATCGACATAAATGGAATGCATCCGCACTTCACTGATCATCTCGCTCGAATGCTCAAGTCCGGCCGGGATCAGCAGACCGTGGCCAGGCGGGATCATCCAGCGGCCGTCGGCGGTGCTGACGAGAACGACGCCGTGGCGCGCGCACCAGAGTTGCGTCTTCGTATGGCTGTGAGGCTGTCCGCGAAAGCGCGCGGCATAGACACGGCCGAGCGCAAGGACCGGCTCATCGGAGCTTTCTATCCACGAAAGGCTGGCGAAATGCTCATCATCGCCTTCTTTGTCCTGCCCCGTGAGATCGACGATCCGCATTTGGCCCACCCTCGAAAGATTGCGACCAGAACACAAAAGCAGGCCAGACTCAAGCCGTGTAAAGACAGGGCACAATCACAATACGGTATTCGACGGGCGAGGAAGACACATGGCGAGCGTATCATCGGTCAACGGCATCAGTGTGGAAAAGACGGCTTTCTCCGTCATCGTCGCCGCCAGTTTCTGCCATATGCTGAACGACATCATGCAGTCGCTGCTGACCTCGCTCTATCCGCTCCTGAAAGAGAACTACGCGCTCGACTTCGTGCAGATCGGCCTTCTGACCTTCGCGTTTCAGGTGACCGCATCCTTGCTGCAGCCTGCCGTCGGCGTCGTCACCGACCGCTGGCCAATGCCCTTTTCGCTGCCCGCGGCCATGCTTTCCACCTGCGCCGGGCTGATCACGCTCGCAAATGCCCAGCACTTCTATGTCCTGGTCGTCGGGGCATGCCTGATCGGCATCGGCTCTGCGATATTCCATCCGGAGGCGTCGCGTGTCGCGCGCCTTGCTTCCGGCGGCCGGCACGGCCTTGCGCAGTCGCTGTTTCAGGTGGGCGGCAATACCGGTACGGCGATCGGGCCGCTGCTGGCAGCCTTCATCGTCATCCCGCGCGGCCAGGGCAGCCTCAGCTGGTTCTCGATCATTGCTCTGACCGGCTTCATGGTATTGTCCTGGGTCAGCGTCTGGTATACGCGCCATCGCCGCAATTCGGCGGGCCGCAAGATTGTCAGCCGCACGCTGCCCCTGCCGCGCAATCAGGTCATCTCGACGTTGATCATCCTCGTCATCCTGACAGCAACGAAGAATGCCTATCTCTCCAGCCTTTCCAGCTACTTCACCTTCTTCACCATCGAGAAATTCGGCCTCGGCCTTCAGGACGCCCAACTGCTCCTGTTCCTATTTCTCGGCGCATCCGCAGCCGGCGTGATCTTCGGCGGGCCGATCGGCGATCGTTTCGGTGCGCGTTTCGTCATCTGGTTCTCGATCCTCGGTGTCATTCCCTTCGCACTGCTCTTGCCCTACGCCAACCTGTTCTGGACCGCCGCGCTCGTCATCATCATCGGCTTCATCTTCTCCTCCGCGTTTTCGGCCATCGTCGTTTTTGCGCAGGAACTCGTGCCGGGCCGTGTCGGCCTGATCGCCGGCATGTTCTTCGGCTTTGCCTTCGGCTTCGGCGGCATAGGTGCTGCCGTGCTCGGTGTGGTTGCCGATCACAAGGGCATTTCGTTAGTCTACACGATCTGCTCCTACATGCCGCTGCTCGGCCTCCTGACGATCTTTCTGCCGAAGCTCCCCAGCCATCGGTAGGGGAATATCCGAGCCGCCAACCAGTACCAACCCACCGCATCCCCTTGTAAGTATTCATCAAGCATTGCGAGCTAAGGTTCACCTCGGGGACTTTCGGGGTAACATTGATGCGCAAGACGTTTATTGCCGTTTCCGTCGCGTTGGTCGCGCCGGTCGTTGCTTGCCCAGCACACGCGGAAACGCTGAACCTGTTGATCTGGGAATCCTATATCGACCAGAAGATCCTCGACCGCTGGACGGAGAAGTCCGGCGTTGCCGTCAACCAGACCTATTACGATAGCGGCGACGCGCGCGACGAACTTCTTTCAGACCCGAACAGCAACATCGATCTCGTTGTCATCGGCGAGAACGGCGCAGAGCTTTTCGGAAAACGCGGCATTCTGGAGCCGCTGACGGAAAAGAACCTTCCTGCGCTTAAAGACTACAAACCCGAGTGGACATCACGATGCGCCGGCTACGCCATGCCCTATCTGTGGGGGACGATGGGCATCGCCTATCGCTCCGACATGGTCACGACAGTGCCCGCCTCCTGGAACGACCTGATGTCGCCGGCGCCGGCGCTGAAAAAGCACATCGCCATGTATGACGATCACAACGAGGCGTTCATCGCGCCTCTGGTGCTGCTCGGCAAGTCGATCAACGCCAACGACAACGAGACGCTGAAGCAAGCCTTTGAGTTGATGAAGAAACAGGCACCGTTTGTGCTGACCTATGATTACGTCATCACCTCGGTCCAGAACCCCGACCTCGGCAAGGACATCTACATGGCGATCGCCTATAGCGGCGACCAGCATGTGCTCAACGACAAGGCCGGCACGCCCGGCGTCTGGCGCTACGCGGTGCCGAAGGAAGGCACGTTCTCCTGGCTCGACTGCATGGCCGTGACGGCAGCGTCGCCGCGCAAGCAGATCGCACTGAAGCTGCTCGATTTTATCAGCTCGCCGGAAAGTGCCGCGGCCAATGCCGAGGCGCTGACCATGCCGACGGCAAGCGAAGCGGCGCTGAAGCTTATTCCGGCCGAGATGCGTTCGAACACGGAAATCTATCCGCCCGCAGAAATCCTCAAGAAGAGCCAGTATCAGAAGGAACTCTCCGTCCAGTCGATCCAGACCCGCCGGCGCATCATCAGCTCGATGGCAAGTTTCCAGTGACGCTCGGAAAACGTGCATTTTTCCTGATATTTCCTGTAGTGCTGACGGGATATCTGCTCGCGGCGCTGTCGGTCTATATCGCGCAAAGCCATTCGGTGCTGGCGCTGGAGCGCGCGCGACTGTCGCAGCAACTCGACCATATCGCTGCCCTGTTCCGAAACGAAGTCAACCAGAGCCGGAGCTTCCTCTATTCACTCCTTGAGGGCAACGCCGTCCGGTTGTTCGTCTCCGAAACCGATGAAGCCTACCGCAACAATGCGCTTGGGCTCAGGCTGCAGCAGAGCATCCGCTCGCTCTCCGACGATCCGGAGAAGTTCATCTCCTTCGCCATTCTCAATCCGGACTTGACGCCCGGTTACTATTTCGAAAACAGCGACGACCCCTTTGCTGAAATCGGCAAGGCGCAATTTGCGCTGGCGCGCAGGCTCGCCGGCGGCAGCCAGCTCCGGGACTGGACCTATCTTCATGACGGACAGGCCCGCCCGCTGATCGTCTATTCCGAATTCATCGACCCTGTGACCTTCAGCCGCCCGCTGCCGAGCGCCAAGAAAGGCGCGCTTCAGGTTCAGGTGGCGGTCGAGCCGACCCAGTTTCTCGGCATGCAACGTAAGCTGCAGGATGAGTATCAAACCGCAATCGCCTTCACCACCACGCCACAGCAACCGGTACCCGGCGACCTTTCGGCATCCGTGCGGCTGGCACCGTCGCTGTTTGCGACGCTGGCAGTTCCGCCGTCTCACGATGCAGGTCAAATGGGCCGGTTGAAGCTGCTCCTGAGCCTTGGCGCGCTCGCCATGAGTCTCGTCTCCGTCGGCCTGATGATCATCCTGATCCGCCGTTTCATCACCAATCCGATCTCAGCGCTCGACCAGCAGGTCACGGCGGTGATGAGCGGCGAGAACGACGGCATCACGGAAACAGGCGCGGCCGGCGAAATTGGCCGGTTGACGGGAAACATCAAGCAACTGCACGACCAGTCCCAGCGCGCGCTGCACCTGGTTCAGCATGCCTCCTGGACCGACACGTTGACCGGCATCAGCAACCGCGGTCACTTCAACATGCGCGCAGCAGATGTCGTCCGCAAGGTCACGGCCGAGGGCGGGCATTGCAGCCTGCTCTT
This sequence comes from Pararhizobium sp. LjRoot235, assembly GCF_964254145.1. Lineage (NCBI taxonomy): Bacteria > Pseudomonadati > Pseudomonadota > Alphaproteobacteria > Hyphomicrobiales > Rhizobiaceae > Pararhizobium > Pararhizobium sp. LjRoot235. The sequence continues at coordinate 3,507,922 of NZ_CAXUSP020000001.1, forward strand.
CATCGACATCGACAACTTCAAGTTCGTCAATGACAAATACGGCCATGAGGTCGGCGACGAGCTCCTGAAGATGCTCGCGCTCAGGATAGAAAGCGCCGCCAGCGAGATCATCATGCGCCGGTCGCTTCCACAGGTCATCTTTGCGCGTCTCTCCGGCGATGAGTTTGCCGTTCTGGTACAATCGCCATCCGGCGACGGCACGATCCGTGAAATGTGCACCGTCATCCTGGCACTGTTTTCCGACGGTTTTGAAGTGCTCGGCAAACACTACCCGATCACCGCCAGCATCGGCGTTGCCGTCTGTCCGACGGATGCAACAAACCTTGCCGAGCTGATTTCGAATGCCGATGCGGCCATGTACCAGGCCAAGACCAACGGCAAGAACCGCTCGTCCCGCTTCTCGCGTGCCCTCCAGGACAAGCGCGACCGGATCCGCCACATTCAGGAAGAACTGCGGCTGGTCGATCCGGACGAAGAGTTCCACCTCGTCTACATGCCGATCGTCGATACCCGCGGCAAGGTGACCGGCTGCGAGGCGCTGTTGCGCTGGGTTTCCCCGACGCTTGGCAACATCACGCCGGACGAATTCGTGCCGATCGCGGAAAGTACCGGCCAGTTCACCAAGATCGACTGGTGGGTGATCAACCGGGCGATGTCGGACCACCAGCGCCTGAAAGCGCTGTTCGGACAAGAAACCGTGCTCGCCATCAACATCTCGTCGGCGGAACTGCATTCGAAATCGATCGGCGACTATTTCAGCGATTGCCTGGAACGGCACCGGCTGGATGCGCGGACGATCGAGATCGAGTTGACGGAGACCTATGCTGTCAAGCTCGGTGATCAGTTGCACCGAAATATCGAGGCCCTGCGTGAAAAAGGTTTCCGCATCTCCATCGACGATTTCGGCGCCGGCTATACCTCGGTGCAGCAGATCATCGAATACACCGCCGATACGATCAAGCTCGACCGGGCACTGGTGGAAACCCTTGCCAACGAAGAATCGCTGCCGGCGCTGAAGGCAATGATCGCGCTCTGCCACGCGCAGGAGATGTCGGTAATCGGCGAAGGCGTCGACAGCTATGAAAAGCTCGCTTTGCTGACGGTGGCCGGCTGCGACCATTTCCAGGGCTACCTGATCAGCAAGCCGCTTGCGCTGCCTGACCTTTCGATCTGGGCGCTGAAGCAGGCAGCGGAAATCGCTGGCCGCGATGAAGACCGCGTGTTCCTCAGCAGCGGCAGGCGCCGCGCGGGATCCTCCAGCCTGCTCTGAACCGCCAGTCAATCGCGCATAATTCCGATTTTACCTTGACCTTCAGCGGCCCTCGCCTTAACCGCACCTCAACACTTCGGGCTGCGGGAGTAGGCGATGAGAGTTCTGTTGATCGGGTCGGGCGGACGCGAGCATGCGCTGGCATGGAAACTGGCGCAATCGCCGTTGCTGACCGCGCTTTACGCGGCGCCTGGCAATCCCGGCATTGCCGAACATGCAGAGCTTGCCGACCTCGATACCGCCGACAACGGCGCCGTAATTGCCTTCTGCCGCGACAAGGCGATCGATTTCGTTGTTGTTGGCCCCGAAGCGCCGCTGGTGGCGGGGCTTGCCGATACGCTGCGCGCGGGCGGCATTGCCGTCTTCGGCCCTTCGGCGGCCGCGGCCCAGCTCGAGGGCTCCAAGGGCTTCACCAAGGACATCTGCGCCAAATACAATATTCCGACCGGCGCCTATCAGCGCTTCACGTCCGCGCAACCGGCCAAGGCCTATGTACGCGAACAAGGCGTGCCGATCGTCATCAAGGCCGATGGGCTTGCCGCCGGCAAGGGCGTGACGGTGGCGATGACGCTCGACGAAGCGCTTGACGCCGTCGACAGCTGTTTTTCCGGCGCCTTCGGCGCCGCCGGTGCCGAGGTCGTGGTTGAAGCCTATCTTGATGGCGAGGAGGCGAGCTTCTTCTGCCTCTGCGACGGCAAGTCCGCCTTGCCGCTCGCCTCGGCGCAGGACCATAAGCGCGTCGGCGATGGCGATACCGGACCGAACACCGGCGGCATGGGCGCCTATTCCCCTGCCCCCGTGATGACGGCGGAGATGGTCGAGCGGACGATGCGCGAGGTCATCGAGCCGACCATCGCCGGCATGGCCGACAGCGGCCATGCCTTTACCGGCGTCTTGTTCGCCGGGCTGATGATCACGGCCAAGGGCCCCGAACTGATCGAATACAATGTCCGCTTCGGCGATCCGGAATGCCAGGTGCTGATGATGCGGCTGACGAGCGATCTTTTGCCCCTGCTTTATGCCGCCGCGACGGGAACGCTGGCCAATGTCAGTGCAAAATGGCGCGACGAGGTGGCGCTGACGGTGGTGATGGCGTCGAAGGGCTATCCGGGTTCCTACGAGAAGAACACGCCGATCAGGGCATTGCCCCCTGAAGACGCCGCGACCAAGGTCTTCCATGCCGGAACGGCACTGAAGGACGGGCAACTGGTGGCGACCGGCGGCCGCGTGCTGAACGTCACCGCCATGGGCGCGACCGTCAGCGCAGCCCAGGAGACGGCCTATGCCGTTCTCGACCGGGTCGAGTGGGACAACGGCTTCTGCCGCCGCGATATCGGCTGGCAGGCGGTCGAGCGCGAGAAGGCCTGACGGCGGAAATCGAAAAACTCACTCAATTTTTACCAATTCTCCTGACGGGAACGTAACGGAGAATGAATATTCTCCTCGCACGGATTATCGAGGAGAATGCCGATGCGCACCCTGTTGTTCACAGTCACCAGCCTGATTGCCGCCGGTTCAGCCAGCGCATCGTCGGTTGAAGTCGTGAAGACCGGACAGGACGCTAACAACAGCATTTCGCAGCTTTCCTGCGCCCATTGCCCGCCCCCGGTGGTCACGAAGAAGTCGAGTTATGTCGTTCCCGACGTCGCTCTCGGCACGGAACGGCTGGAACTCAAGCAAATCAACGGCGAGATGAAGCTGATGCGAACCGAGGCCTGGCTCGGCGGCTCGCCGGTCGTCTTCATCACCAAGGCTTCGGAGGAAGCCATCAAGGCGGCGCAACTGGAAATGGCGCCGGCCGAGCATCTGGCGGAGGCCGCAACCGCCGATGGGCTGCCGGCCAAAGCCGAGGCAGCCGCCGCCCTTTCCATCGTCGACGACACGGTAAAGACCAGCGCGGTCTCCACCGCGTCGATGGCCGGCATGGCCGCGATAACGCCGCAAGACAGCCCTTCACAAGAAGTTGATCTGGAAAATTTCCAACTTCGGCTAAAATAATCCGGGAGTTCCCTGTCCCTGCCCTAGCCAGCCGAAACGGCTGATCGGGCATTCGCCTTCCAAGGCGAGAAATTGCGCCCCTGAGAGAAGCAGGGGCGTAATTTTTTTTGAGCGCTGCAAGAAAGCGGCATTTGTCGGCTGGCGGATAGGCTTTTCTTAAGCACGTTCAGATTAACTAATCTTGGAAATGATTTCCGGTGGCCGCGGCGTGCGACCTGCCCTTAACCCTGCATCGTTTAAATAGATTTGCCGGCGATCCCTTGGCTGCCGGTGTTTGGATCGCGTGAACACCATGAAGAATCTCAGGATTTCGCGGCAGCTTCTGCTGCTGGTTACCGGCCTTTTCGTTGCTTTCGCAGCGGCCGTCTATTTTCAGATATCGGCCTCGAGCGAAGCGCTCTACCAGGCCCGCTATGACACGCTGCGCACGCAGGTGCAGTCGGCCGTATCGGTGCTCAAGGCTTTCCACGAACGGGAGACGGCAGGTGAACTGACCCGCGAAGAGGCACAGGCGCAGGCCTTCAAGACCCTGACGGCTATGAAGTTCGATCCGGACGGATATTTCTTCGGCTACGACTACGATGTCGTCATGAAATTCCACCCCGACGCCCGCAAGGTCGGCAAGAGCGCCAAGGGCGCTGCCGATCCAAAGGGCTACAAGTTCCGCGACGAACTGGTCAGGCTTGGACGCGCCGGCGGCGGCCAGACAAACTTCTATGCCAGCAAGCCTGGCGAGCCGGACGACGCGTTCTTTCGCAAGAGCGGCTATGCCGAAGCCTTCGAGCCCTGGCAGGTGGTTGTCGTCACCGGCCTTTATATCGACGACCTCGATGCGCAGGTCAGCGCCACCATCTGGAAGGCCCTGTCCATCGGCCTGATCGTTTTCGGCTTTGGCATCGGCGCCGCCTGGTACGTCATTCGCGGCATCACCAAGCCGCTGCAGGCGATCCACACGGCGCTCCAGGCCGTTGCCGACGAGGATGTTTCGATCGACATCCCGCATACGAACCTGCGCAACGAAGTGGGTCTGATGGCGACGGCGACGCAATCGCTGCAACAGAAGGTCCGCGAACGGCACGAGATGACCCGCCGCCAGGCCGAACAGCAGGCCGAGATCAACGCCGAGCGCCAGCACAATCTCGACCTTCAGCGCGAGGAAGCGGAACTGCAGGCGCATGTGGTGGCGACGATCGGCGAGGCCATGGAGGTTCTGGCGACCGGCGACCTGACCATCCGTTGCGGCGATCTCGGCCCCAGCTATTCGACCTTGCGCGAACACTTCAACAATGCACTGGTGCGGCTCGAGGCTGCCATGTCGAGGGTCAACGGCAAGGGTGCCGATATCGGCGGCAGCAAGGAAGAAATCCGCAACGCATCGCTGGAACTCGCCCGCCGCACCGAGCAGCAGGCGGCCAATCTCGAAGAAACCGTCGCCGCGGTCGACGAACTGTCGGTCTCCGTGCGCCACACGGCCGAGGGTGCCAGCGAGGCGAGCAAGCGGGTGCAGGCCGTCAGCGCCGACGCGTCCCGCAGCGACGCCATCGTCTCCCAGGCGATCGAGGCGATGAGCGGCATCGAAAAATCCTCCGACGAGATCTCCAAGATCATCGGCGTGATCGACGAAATCGCCTTCCAGACCAACCTGCTCGCGCTGAATGCCGGCGTCGAGGCGGCGCGGGCGGGCGAAAGCGGCAAGGGTTTCGCCGTTGTGGCGCAGGAAGTGCGCGAACTGGCGCAACGCTCTGCCGCCGCCGCCAAGGAGATCAAGGAACAGATTTCCCGTTCCTCCGCCCAGGTGGTCAACGGCGTCAAGCTGGTCGGCGAGGCCGGGGAGGCGTTGAAGCGGATTGCCAGCCAGATCCAGGCGGCCAACGAAATCGTCGCCAAGATCGCCTACAGCGCTTCGGAACAGGATACGACCCTGCGCAGCATCAACGGCTCAATGAACCAGCTCGACGTCGCCACGCAGCAGAACGCCGCGATGGCGGAAGAAACGACGGCGTCGGCCCAGGTACTGGCCGACGATACGGAAGAGCTCCTGAACCTCATCCGCGGATTCCGCATCTCCGATCGCGGCGTACCCACTGAGACCCGCCGGCAACCCCAATGGCGCAAGGCGGGTTGATCCGCCCAAGATACGAAAGGAAAGGCAGCGCTCGTGGGCGCTGCCTTTTTATTTCGGGCGGCCCGGTAACGTTCAGTCGGAACGGGTTATTGCCTCGACGAGAGCGTCGATATCGCGATCGGAAAAGACCTTAATGCCGTTTTTCCTGAGAAGGGCTGCCGTCACCCCCTCGCCCGGCTGGCGGTCACCGGAAAACCTGCCGTCATAGACGAAACTTGAGCCGCAGGACGGGCTGCCGTCGATCAGGAGCGCATAGGCGCAGCCGGCCTCGATTGCCAGCGCCAGGGCATTTTCCGCCCCTTGGCGGAACTCGGCCGTCACATCGCCGCCGTTGCTCTCCAGCACGCGGGCATCACTGGCGAGAACCTCGTCAGCCGATTTTCCCGGCTGGATCTCCGCCGGCAGCCGCGGCACCGGCATGCCGGCCGACATTTCCGGACAGATCGTCACCAGCCGCCCTTCCGCGCGCCAACGATCGAGCGCCGGATGCACAAGCGGCTTTGCCTGCCCGTCATAGCGGACGGCATGGCCCATGAGGCAGGCGCTGACGAGGATTTTCGCCCCCATCGGCCCGTTCCCTCAGCCGCTGATCTTCGAGAAATCCGCAACCGTTCCCGTTGCCGAGCGGATCAGGCCGAGCAAGGCCAGGCGGTTGGCGCGGATTACCGGGTCTTCGTCGTTGACGAGGACGTCGTCGAAGAACTGGTCCACCGGGCCGCGCAGCTTCGACAGGGCTGCCATGGCCGAGCGGAAATCTTCCCCGGCGATGGCGGCAGCCGCTTCCTGCGACGCCTCGGTGACGGCTTTGTAGAGCGCTTTTTCCTGATCGAGCCTGAAGAGCGACGGATCGACTGCCTCCGCGACTTCCGTGCCCTTCTTTTCCTCGGCCGCGAGGATCTGCGTGGCGCGCTTGGTGCCGGAAAGCAGGTTCAGGCCGTCTTCCGACGTGATGAAGGCGGTCAGCGCCTCGACGCGACGCGCGACCATAAGCAGGTCATCGTTTGCAATTGTGGCTGCGCCCCCCTCATCCGCCCTTCGGGCACCTTCTCCCCGCTGGGGAGAAGAGGTCTCTGCCGCAATCCTTTGCTCCCTCTTCTCCCCGACGGGGAGAAGGTGGCCCGAAGGGCCGGATGAGGGGGGCGCAGCCAGCACCGCGTCGATCAGATCGTAGCGGGCGCCGAGATCGCGGAGGTAGACTTTCAGGCGGTCGTGGAAGAAGGCGAGGAGGTCTGCTCCCTCCTTAATGGCGGCGGGGAAAGTTGCATCTGCCCAAGCCTCGGCATTTTCAGAAAGACGATCAATCTGCGAATTGGCTTCACCGGCTTCAAGAAAGCCGCGTTCCTCCAGCGCCCGCATAGTTTGGAGAGGCACAACGAAGCCGTTGACCAGATTATGAGACCATTGCCGACCGATGAGTCGAAAGAACAGGCTGGATAAGTCGATGCGCACGCCTCTTTCTAAGACAATGCGGATGGAACCTAACGCAGCGCGACGGAGCGCAAAGGGGTCCTTCGAGCCCGTCGGTTTTTCACTAATCGCCCAGAAGGCTATGAGCGTGTCGAGCTTGTCGGCAAGCGCCACGGTGATGGCCACCTTGTCGTCCGGCACCCGGTCCGAAGGGCCCTGCGGCTTGTAATGATCCTCGATCGCCGCAGCAACAGAGGCATGCTCGCCCTGCAGGAGCGCATATTTGTGGCCCATGATGCCCTGAAGCTCGGGGAACTCGCCAACGGCCTCGGTGCGCAGGTCGGCTTTGGAAAGCACGACTGCGCGATCAACCAATGCGGCGTCGGCCCCTGTCACCTTCGCCAATTCGGCGGCGAGTGAGCGGATGCGCTGAACCCGATCGCCCTGCGTTCCCAACTTAGCATGAAACGTCACGTTCAGCGCGTCGAGCTTGGCCATGCGCTGGTCGAGCGGCTTTTTCAGGTCGAGGTCGAATTTCGCAGCCGAGGCTTCGAGCGTTTCGAGGTCCGGCAGGTTGCCCTGGTCGCGGGTCCAGAAATGCTTGGCATCCGACAGGCGGGCGCGCACGACCTTGCCGTTGCCGTGGACGATTTCCTTGCCGCCGTCCTTCGCCTCGATATTGGCGATAAGGATGAACTTGTTCGAGAGCACACCCTCCCCTTGAGGGGGAGGGTCGGCGCGCAGCGACGGGGTGGGGTGATCTTCCACAACACCCAACGGGTCACCCCCACCCGCAGCTTCGCTGCGACCTCCCCCCTCAAGGGGAAGGTGGGAGCCAAGCACGCGCGTGACGAAACATTTCTGGTTGGTCTTGATCGTCAGGCGGATGATTTCCGACGGGATCGCCAGATAGTCCTCCTCGAAGGTGCCCATCAGCACGCGTGGCCATTCGACGAGGCCGGAGACCTCTTCCAGCAGCGCCTCGTCCTCGACCAGTTCAAGGCCGTTGGCGAAGGCGATGTCGCGGGCGTCATGGAGGATGATATCCTTGCGGCGCTCGGCATCGAGCACGACGTTGGCCTTTTCCAGCTTCTCGGCGTAATCGGCAAAACGGCGCACGGTGATCGCTTCCGGCGCGTGGAAGCGGTGGCCGTAGGTGACGTTGGAGGCGGCGATGCCGTCAACTTCGAACGGGATGACCTGCGTTTCCTCGTTTTCCGGGCCAAACAGGCAGATAATCGACTGCAGCGGCCTGACCCAGCGCATGGCGCCGGCCTTGGCCGAGGCGGCACCCGAGCGCATCGATTTCGGCCAGGCGAAATTGCGGATGATGCCGGGCATCACCTCGGCGATGATCTCTTCCGCCGGGCGGCCGGGCTTGACGATATGGGCGACATAGAAATCGCCTTTCTTCGGATCGCTGTGCACATGCGCCTGATCGATCGACGTCAGCCCGGCGCCGCGCAAAAAGCCTTCGATCGCCTTTTCGTTGGCGTCGGTGCGCGGGCCCTTGCGCTCTTCGCGTACATCGGCCGAGCGGGCATTCAGACCGCGGATATCGAGCGTCAGCCGTCGCGGCGTCCAGTATTCCCGCGCCCCCTCATAGGTCAGCCCCGCCTCGACCAGTGCATCGGTCAAGAGCTTCTTCAGGTCGCCGGCAGCCTTGCGCTGCATGCGAGCCGGGATTTCCTCGGAGCGGAGTTCAAGCAGAAGATCAGGCATGGAATGGATGCTTTTCTAAGGGATCGATTGACTGCGGGGGACTTAGCAAGCCCGCCAGCAAAAGTCATCCAGTCAATGGCGGAAAAGTCAGCACTCAGGCGGCGTCACGTACAGGAATGCGTTCTATCTCGTCGCGCTTTCGCTCGGCCTCGATCTTCAGATCGTAACTCATTTGCAGATTCATCCAGAGTTCGGGTGTCGTGTCGAAGAATCTCGCAAGGCGCAACGCGGTGTCGGAGGTTATCCCGGTCTTGCCAGTGACGATACGTTCGATGCGGGTCCTTGGAACATTCAGCTTCTTTGCCAGCGTACCGGCACTCATTCCCAATGGATCGAGATAGAGGTCCTTCAAGATTTCGCCCGGATGGATTGCCGGCAGGCCGATATCGCTCATCTGAATTTTCCTCAGCCTTAGAGCATGATGCCGAAAAGTACATCAAACTGGAAGCGTCAAGTATCCTTCGAGTGATCCGCTTTTCCTGAAATGGGGCGGCCACTTACCACCCTCCCCCACCCCCGCCACCGCCACCTCCGCCTGAGAATCCGCCGCCGGAGCCGCCGCTGCTCGAAAATGCGGAGGAGGAGCTCTTCGGTGGCGGGGGGAGCGAGGAGGTCATGGTATCGGCCATCGAGCCGGCAAAGCCGCCCATGCGGTCACCGAAGGAGCCGGCGGTGAAGCGGTCGCCGTGGTACCAGGCGGGTTGGTAGGCGGCGGCGCCGGCGGCAGCGGTGAGCAGCCAGCGGTCGAAGGTTTCCGACCAGGGCTTTTCAACGCCGAGGGCAACGGCGTAGGGAAGCAGCTTTTCGAAATGCTGCGGCGACATCTCCGGCGCGCCGGCCATGTTCATCCGCTCCTTTTCGGCGAGCGTCAGATATTGCCGAAGACCGTCGATGCCATCCGTCAGCTTGGCACCAAGCGGGGTTGGCGCGCCGATGAGGAAGAAGAACAGGAGATTGACCAGAACGATGCCGCCGACGGCGATCAGAAGCGGCAGCTGATGCGAAGACACCGCCTCGAAAACGAGGAAGGCGAAGACGCCGGAAAACACCGAGACTGCGACGAAGCCGATGAAGCCGATCACCAGGATGGAGAGGATGCGCGCGGCAAGGCTCGCCTGCCTGCGGAAGGATTTGCCGAAACCGACGGCGAAGACCGAGACGAAGAACGCGGCGGCGACAGGCACGATCACGAGGCCGATGTTCTCCTCATCCAGATTGCCGAAGAGGAAGATGGCGGCGAGAAACAGGAGCGACAGGACGACGCCACCAACCACATAGGCCGTATTGGCCCTGTAATATTTGCCGCGATGCTCGCGCTCCATGGCGCTGCGGAAATCGGCGCCGGCCTTCTGGACGATCTTGCCGTTTGCCTTGTCGATCACGAGCGTGCCGCCCTGCCCTTCGACGGCCTTCAGAAGCGTCGCCTCGCCGGTCGGCAGCCCGGTTGCTTTTGCTTTGCCCGTCTTCGTGATGACCAGCGCATTCTTCAGGTCCTCCAGGACAACATGGCCGCCGACGGCGAGATTGAGCGCTGCGGCAGACAGCGCCGTCCAGCCCTCGCCGGAAAAGCCCTTGTTATCGACATAGTTGACCAGCGCCGGCGAGATGCCGTCCGGCGCGTCCCAGCGCGGCACCATTACCCCACGGGCCGGATCTCGACCGAGCTTCAGCCACATGCGCGAATAGTAGAGCGCGACAATGACAAGCCCGGCAATGGCAAGGGCCGGCGCCAGGTTGTCTTTGAACCACCAGAGCTTTTCCTGTGACGCGGATGGCGGATCGATGCTGCCTTTCGGCATCTTGACGGCGATGGTCAGTCCCTCGCCCGGTTCGAGGCGGCGCGTCGTGGTGAACACCAGCCGATCGCCATCCTCGAGCGCGCGGGCATTCTTGTCGGTCGCCCCATGGCGCCCCGTGAAAACATCGAGCGCCTGCGCCTTCACGTCCCCCGGGAGGGTTACGGTCACAGATACTTCCTCGATCGGAAAAGCCCATTGCGTGCCGGTGACGTTCCAGTAGAGTTCATCATGATCGTCGAAAAATCGGATCTGGCGGGCGGTCTCATAGGTGAACTGGAAGGTGTGCTCACCGCGCGGCAGGAAAACGTCGGCATCGCCGGTATAGATGCGGATGCCGCCCTTGATGCTCTCGGTGCGATAAGACTCTGCATTGCCATCGCGCTCGACCGAGACGAGCGTGAAATCGACCTTGGCGGTGCGGCCTTTGGCATCGGTGAAGGTCAGCGGAAAATCGCGATAGATGCCGCGTTTGATCTGGTCGCCCTCGACATTGGCCTTGATCGTCTCCGATACCGTCAGCGTGCCGCTTTTGGCGACGTCGATCGCCGAATGATAGGACGCGAAGAACTCCTCCGGCCGTGCAGCGCCGGCCATGGCCAGAAACAGCCAGATGATGCCAAGCGCAGCGCAGAGACGTTTCATGCGAACGACCTTCCGATAGGGCTACTGCATAATTCCTTAGACCGTATTCGATCTAGGGATAAAATTATCCAGCAATTCAAAGTGCTACAGCGACCTTTGCGCGTCTGATAAGACGCGCTGCGCTGTAGCTGACGTTGAACGCGACGCTCACGGCCGGTCGCCCTCAAATTCGACGCCGAGCGAGGCGAGCTCGTCCCAATAGCGCGGATAGGTTTTCGCCACACAGCCGGGATCGAGGATGGAGATGCCGTTGATCTTCAGCCCCGCCAGCGCAAAGCTCATGGCGATGCGGTGATCGGCGAAGGTGTCAATGTCGGCGGGCAGCGTCTGGCCGGCGAGCTTCGGATCGGAGGCCACCAGCAGGTCGTCGCCCTCCTCGATGCCGAGTCCCGGGCGGATGTTCGACAGGCCGGTGGAAAGCGCCCGCACCCGATCGCATTCCTTGACGCGCAGATTGGCAAGCCCGGTGAAACGCACCGGCGTCTCGTTGAAGGCAGAAAGCACGGCAAGCGTCGGCACCGCGTCCTGCATCTGTGAGCCGTCGATGATGGCCGGCATGTGCGGAAAGCTGGCGATCACCTCATAGGACTTGGCGTCGGGCTGCGAGAACGAGGTCGCGGCAACACCGAGATCGATGCGGCCGCCGGTCAGCACTTCCGCCGCCCAAAGATAGGTGGCAGCCGAGGCGTCCGGCTCGATGACATAGTCGGTAGCGCGATATCCGGTCGGGGCGACCTGCCAGATCGACGGGCTTATTTGGCGGACCTCGGCGCCGAAGGCACGCATGGCGGCAACGGTGAGATCGATGTACCCGCGCGCGCCGATCTCTTCGCCGGCCAGCTCGATATTGACCGGGCGAGAGCCTCCGGCTGCCGCCATCAACAAGGCAGAGACATACTGGCTGGACAGGCCGGCATCGATGGTGACGCGATCGGTAGCGAAATCGCCGGTGCCGGAAACCGTGACCGGCGGGCAGCCCGTTTCGGCCTCGATAGCCACGCCGAGCGAGCGGAGCGCCGTAACCAGCGGCGCGATCGGCCGCTTGCGCATATGCTGATCGCCATCGACCACCACCGTGCCATCGACCAGAGCCAAGGCCGCCGTCAGGAAGCGTGTCGCCGTGCCGGCATTGCCGAGGAAGAGCGGCTTTTCCGGCGGCAGCAGCTTGCCTTCACTGGTGACGATGAAGGTCGTATCGTCCGGCTCGGAAATCGCGACACCCATGGCGCGCAGGGCGTCTGCCATGTACCGCGTGTCGTCGCTCTTCAGCGCGCCGGTCAGCCGGCTCGTGCCCTTGGCGAGCCCGGCGAGCAGCAGCGCCCGGTTGGTAATCGACTTCGACCCGGGCGGGCTGACGCGGCCTTCAAGCGGACGGCCTGGCGGGAGGATGGTCAATTTCTGGTCAGCGTTGCTCATGCTCGTATCTCTTGATGCCTGCGGCACACCGCCTCATCCCGGCGGCGCGCCCTCTATCGATTATCAACAGCCGTCTACGACGGAACGACGTTTCGGGATAGATCAAAACTTCACGACCGGGACAGTGCGGTCTGCTTCGTTGGTGATCTCGAAAAAGGCGGCCTTGACGAAACCGAAGGGGCCAGCGATCAAATTCGACGGAAAGCTCTCCACCTTGACGTTCAGGTCGCGGGCCGCGCCATTGTAGTAGCGGCGGGCCATCTGCACTTCACTCTCGATTTCCTCCAGCGATTGCTGCAACTCGGCGAAATTCTGGTTGGCCTTGAGGTCCGGATAGGCTTCCGCCAGCGCAAAGAGCTTGGCGAGCGCCTGGCCGAGCATGCCTTCGACGGCCGCCCGCCCGGCGACATCGCCCGAGGGCACGGCCTGCGCCTTGTTTCGCAGTTCGACGATCTCCTGCAGCGTGCCCTTCTCGTGGGCGGCATAGCCTTTGACGGTCTCGATTAAATTGGGAATGAGATCGGCGCGGCGCTTCAACTGTACGTCGATGCCGGACCAGGCCTCCTCCTTCACCTGCCGCGCCTTGACCAGGCCGTTATAGATCAAAATCAGGTACAGGATCACGACCGCAGCGATGGCAAGAACGATCATCGAGATTTCCTTCCGCAAACATATGTTTTCCGCAACTTAAAGATCGTCCGCCGCCGTTGGAAGACAATTTTCTGCTGCCGTTTCTTCACCCGCTTCTCGCACTGCCATCACGCCCTCCCTGTTCCTCCGGGAACCGCGCCGCGGCACCGTTTGATCGATAGTAGGCGCATCAGATCAACGCCAAACCCGAAAAGAACGGCACCATGAAAACGCTCGCAACCTTCATCAACGTCATCGCCTTCTCGGCCTTGTTCGTCGCCTATGCGAGCGTCACGCCAGTTGAAAAGCCGACCGGCGTCCGCCGCGCCCTGCAGACCTATTCCGGCCAGCTTTCGACCGGCGCCTATCCGACCCTGAAGCCGGTGTGGAAGATCGGCGTCGATGCCAGCGATCTGGTCTGAACGCTCTGCACGCACCAAACACCGACCGATAAAGGACGGGCCGCAAATCGCAATCGGAGCGATTTTGACGGCCGGCTTACGTGCAGACGCACTCGCCGACGATCAAATGTCCAGGCTGCGATAAAGCCCCATATCGGCCTTGATGCCGAGACCGGCCATCGCCTGCTGGCGATCGATGCCTTCCTGGTGATCGAACGCGGCAAGGGCGGAAACGATGTTCTCGATCACCTCCGGTCCACTGAACTCGATCGTGGTCACGAAATTGAACACGCCGGGGCCGGACTGCTGCTCGAGGATCTGGTCCGCGACGAAACCCTCCTGCTTGCGCAGGACCGCATGCGTTCTGGCGATCAGATCCAGAAAGTCGTCGCGGCTTTCTAAGGGTACCGAGAATTTGTTGATGCGATAAAGCGGCGCTTGGTCGGATTGCTGGATGCTCATCTGCGTCTCCATTGGCTCGCGGCCACACATCGCGGCCCGACGCCGGAATGCCTACGACCTCAAGCAAAGTTGAGGTCAAGAGCGCGACCGTCAATTTTCTGAAAAAAGGCACACGCGGTTCATCGGCGAATCGACTACCACAGCGTGCGCAACAGATGAGCCGGCGAACAATCTAGTTATAACTCGCGATTGCAGGCCGCCGGGTAAGGCGTATCCTTAACCGATATTTTGCGCATACACGGCCAATTGTGGCCCCGGCAAGGATGGCCGCCGAAAACCTTACGGCGCAACGCAGGGCAAAAGCGTCGCCAAAGTCTTAATGAAGTGCGACATGAACCATGACCATTATCTCCATGATCACCCTCTCGGCACTGGTTCTCATCGGCCTGAGCCACATGGCAGCCAGCCGGGCGCAGAAACTGGACCAACGGCAGAAGAGCCTCGTGCCGGTGCACATCCATAAGGGCAGGCGCTGAGTACACCCAAGGCTGCCGTCAGCCTCCGATCCTTGGCGTAGACCGCCGAGGCCACCCGGCCTCGATCGGCTACTGCATAATTCCTTAAATCGGAATCGATTTAAGGATAAGATTATGCAGCAGTTTCAAAGCTCTACAGCGTCCTTTGCGCGTCAGGTTTGACGCGCGGCGCTGTAGGCGTTGAAGCTGCCAATCAAGCGGCCGTTTCCGCGAGGTTCACGCCGCCTGCATCCGTCAACAGAAACGCCTCGCCGCAGGCTTTGGACAGCGTGCGCACCCGCAGGATATAGCTCTGGCGCTCGGTCACCGAGATCACGCCGCGTGCGTCGAGCAGGTTGAAGACGTGGCTGGCCTTGATGCACTGGTCGTAGGCCGGGAAAACGCATTTGTGCAGCGTCGCGTTCGAGCCGGCATCAGGCGCGCCCGCAGCCAGGAGAGCCAGACATTCCTTTTCCGCGTCGATGAAATGCTGCTGCAACATGGCGGTGTTGGCATATTCGAAATTGTGGCGCGAATATTCCTGCTCAGCCTGCAGGAAGACGTCACCATAGCTGATCTTCTCGTCGCCTTCGCGGCCGTTGAAATTGAGATCGTAGACGTTGTCGACGCCCTGCACATACATGGCAAGGCGCTCGAGGCCGTAGGTGAGTTCGCCCGAGACCGGCGAGCATTCGATGCCGCAGACCTGCTGGAAATAGGTGAATTGCGAGACTTCCATGCCGTCGCACCAGCATTCCCAGCCCAGCCCCCAGGCGCCGAGCGTCGGGCTTTCCCAGTCGTCCTCGACGAAGCGGATGTCGTGCAGCAGCGGGTCGAGCCCGATTGCCGCGAGCGAGCCGAGATAGAGTTCCTGCAGGTTCGACGGGTTGGGCTTCAGGATCACTTGATACTGGTAATAATGCTGTAGGCGGTTCGGGTTTTCGCCGTAGCGTCCGTCGGTCGGGCGGCGCGACGGCTGCACGTAGGCCGCCCGCCAGGGCTTCGGCCCAAGCGCCCGCAGCGTCGTTGCCGGGTGAAAGGTACCGGCGCCGACTTCCATGTCGTAGGGCTGCAGAACCGCGCAACCCTTGTCTGCCCAGTAATTGTGCAGCGTCAGGATCAGCGCCTGAAAGGAGCGCTTGGGGTTCATATGGTCCGGCAGGGCGGCGGTCGTCATGGCGTCAGTCCAGGTTGAAATGTGCTGGCTGTCTGGTGCCATGCCGGGTCGGAGGGGTCAAGGGGCGTGGTGGGTGGCGCGGGGCGGATCAGCGCTCTCCTCGCCTGTTCCGTTGCAGCAGGTTTGCCGCCTGTGATAGGCTTGCATTGAAACGAGGATCTGCGCATGACCGTCAAAATCTCCATCGAACTGGATGAGAGCCACCGTGAGTTCGCCGAAAAGATGGTGAAGGACGGCGTATATCCGTCGATTTCCAGCGTCGTTCAGGCCGGCATCGAGCAGATGATGCTGAATGACGAGGTTCCCGCGGATGCCTTGGCCGGAATGGCGGACGAAATCCGGCGGCGGATGGAACTGCCTAAGGACCAGTGGATTCCCCTAGAGGGTGACAGGATGTTTGAGGAGGTTCGCGCTCTTATCCGCCAAAAAAAGGCTGAAAAGCAGAATGGCGTATAAGGTTATCCGCCATCCACTCGTCAAAAGCGATCTTTTCAAGATAACCATTTTCATCGGTGACTATGCCGGATACGACATTGCCGAAGAAAAAGTTGACGAGATCGAAGGCAGTCTTCTCTCCTTAACCGACTTTCCGCGTATCGGCACCATCCGCAACGAAATCTATCCGGGACTTCGCGTCATTCCCGCCTCGGGTAAGGCCGTCATCTGCTTTACGGTCGACGATGAAAGAAAAGTAGTGGACGTCATCTGCATCACCTACGGCGGAGCAGACTGGCAGGCACGCATACTTGAACGTCGCTGAGACCGCCGTTCAAGTCGCGGCTGCTAGCTTCATCGCGCAATTACGCCTCCGGCTTCTTCAGCCTGTATTCCCCCGTCACCGGGTCCTTGACCAGCGTGCCTTGGGTGCCGGTTTCTTTCCGGCGGCGGACGTCCTGCTGGTTGCGGGCGAGCTTTTCGGCGTCGGCAACGAACTTGCGGTAGCCGATCCAGGCGATGGCTGCAAACAGCAGCAGAAGGATGATTTGCGGCATTCGCTTCTCCCTCCTCAGGTGATCAAAGGCCGAAGCGAGCCCATAATGCTCTTTCTTCGGCCACCTCCGCAAGACCGGAAATGGCAGAAGCCGCGACGTGCTCGGCTATTCCGCCCGCAACAGACGCTCCGGGCAGCCGCCTGCCGAACAGGCCGCGCGACGCGGAGACGAGCTGCAACTGGGTTTTCTCGCCGAAACGCTTCTTCAACTCGCCGCGCATGTCGCCAAGACTATCGACAAGGCCGAGTTCCTGGCCGCGCTTGCCCGTCCAGAACAGGCCGGAGAAGATATCCGGCGTATCGGCAAGCAGATGGCCGCGCCGCGCTTTGACCATGCTGATGAAGATGTCGTGGATTTCGAGCTGCAGGCCCTTCAGATACTCGATGTCCTGTTCCTTTTCCGGCTGGAAGGGATCGAGCATCGCCTTGTTGGTGCCGGCCGTGTAGACGCGCCGCTCGACCCCGATCTTCTTCAGAAGCTCCGGAAAACCGAAGCCGCCGGAGACGACGCCGATGGACCCGACAATCGAGGTCGGGTCGGCGATGATCTCGTCGCCGGCCAGCGCGATCATATAGCCGCCGGACGCCGCGACGTCCTCGACGAAGATGATGACGCGCTTCTTCTTCTCTTCGGCGAGATCGCGGATGCGCTGGTAGATCAGCCGCGACTGGACAGGCGATCCTCCAGGAGAGTTGATCGAGATGGCGACCGCCGGCGTGTCGGTCATCGAAAAGGCCTTGTCAAGCACCGGAGCAACCGAGGCAAGGTTGAGCAGCGGGCGAAACTGGCTGCCACCAGCCATGATCACACCGTGCAGCCGGACGACCGGGATCGTCATACCCTCCTGGCGAAAACGCCTCGGCAACAGCTTCCTGAAAAATCCGGCCATCTCAATTCCCTGCATCATTCTCTGGTTGCGTGATGGCATGTATGCATTGACAGGCCAAACGCAATGGCGCCGCTACGAAAATCATCGCCGCCGGCGATAGGCGGCGCGGCCGTTGTTCAGATCATCCACGAATGCGGAGAATTTGTGGGTATCCTCCTCGTGCATGATCAGCGGTGCCCGCAGCGTCAACCGGGCGCGGCTCTGCTTGATGGCGGTCACGAGGATGCGCACCGCGTTTTCGCCCGTTCGCGGATGCAGGGCGGTGATCTCGATGCCGCCGAACCGGCGGCCGCAGGCGGAAATGATCGTAGCGATCGATTCCGGCCGGGCGATCAGCGACAGTTGCCCGCCGGGTTTCATGATCGCGCCCGCGGTGCGGACCCACATGTCGAGCAGACCATCGATCATTGCATGCGCCTCGGCCTTCAGGGCGTCGGGGGTCTTGCGGTCGGATGCATCGTTGAAGGGAGGGTTCATGATGACGTGGTCGAAATAATCGTCGGCGAGGCCGGCAGCGACCCGCGCCCGGCCGGTGAGCGCGACATCGGCTTCAAGCACGGACACGCGGGAACTGAACCGCTCGTTCTCTACGAGCGCAAGGCTCTTGCGGGCGAAATCGGCCATCAGCGGCGAGCGTTCGACCAGCAGCACCTCGGCATTTTCCAGTCGCGAGGCAACGGCCATGCCGGCAGCGCCCGCGCCTGCGCCGAGGTCGGCAACCCGGCACGGCTTGTCCGAGGCAACCAGCGAGGCGAGCAGCATCGCGTCCATGCCGGACCGGTGCCCCTGCCCCAGCGGCTGGATCACGCGGAATTTGCCGCGATGGAAAGAATCAATGGTTTCGTTGCTCATGCCGGAAGGCCCCTGGCACATCCGCATTTGTGGTTGACACCCCCCCCTCTGTCCCTCCGGGATATCTCCCCAACAAGGGGGAAGATCGCCACAACCGCGGCCAGCACACCCAACTCCAACTCCAGATCGGCGAGGGAAAAGAACCATCTCCCTCCTTCTGGGGGAGATGTCAGCAACGCTGACAGAGGGGGGTTACTGGGCGAGAGGAGCATTATAGGACTCAATCCCGCAATTCCGCGGCCAACCCCGCATCGATGAGGATCTGCCGAGCCTCGTCGGCCTCCTCGTCGGCCACCAGAAAACGGCGGGGCAGAAGGCCGAGCGAGCCTTCGAGGATACTCATGCCCTGGTCGGCGATGAAACAGCCGATGCCTGCTTCTTTCATCAGGCTTTCGGCGAAAGACAGGACGACGGCGTCGTTGGTGCGGATCAATTCCTTCATTCCGGGTCGTTTTCCTGCCTTATTTGAACAAGCGGGACAATTCGCCTCTTGCCGCCACAAGTCCCCCTTTCTATTGTCCGAACTGGAATTTGAACAGGAGTCCCTTGCGTTGGGCGTAGTGATACCGCTGGAAGACAGCAAAAACAAACAGGCATCTGTGAAGCCGCTCGTCGACTTGACGAAGGCGGACATGGAACGCGTCAACCAGTTGATCCTGTCCAAGGCCGGTTCCGACGTCCAGATGATCCCGGAAGTGGCTAACCACCTGATTTCATCGGGCGGCAAGCGCCTGCGGCCGATGCTGACACTCGCTTCCGCCTCGATGTTCGGCTTTAACGGCGATGCGCATGTAAAGCTCGCAACCAGCGTCGAGTTCATGCACACCGCCACCCTGCTGCATGACGATGTCGTCGATGAAAGCGATCTCAGACGCGGAAAATCGACGGCGCGGATGATCTGGGGCAACCAGGCGAGCGTTCTCGTCGGCGACTTCCTGCTCGGCCAGGCTTTCCGCATGATGGTCGATGTCGGCTCGCTGGAGGCGCTCGACGTGCTTTCGACGGCTGCTTCGGTGATCGCCGAGGGCGAGGTGCTGCAGCTTTCCGTCGCCAAGAACATGGAGACGACCGAAGACGACTATCTCTCGGTCATTCGCGCCAAGACGGCGGCACTGTTTGCTGCTGCCGCCGAGGTCGGCCCGATCGTCGCCAAGACCGACAAGGCGAGCCGCAACGCGCTGAAATCCTACGGCATGAATCTCGGCCTCGCCTTCCAGCTGGTCGATGACGTGCTCGACTATGGCGGCAAGGCCGCCGATCTCGGCAAGAATGTCGGCGACGATTTCCGCGAGGGCAAGATCACGCTGCCGGTCATTCTCTCCTATCGCCGCGGCACCTCTGACGAACGCAGCTTCTGGCGCGAGGCGATCGAGGGCGGCAAGAGCGACGACCAGAACCTGGAAAAAGCGCTTGGCCTGATCACCCGTTACGGCGGCTTGAGCGATACGATCGCCCGGGCGCAGCACTACGGCACCATCGCCCGCGATGCGCTGGCGCCCCTGCCGCAGTCCCCGTGGAAAGCGGCGCTTCTCGAGGTGATCGATTTCTGCATCGAGCGGGTGAGCTGATCCGGCGATCGCCGCTGCGGCGGAGGCCTTGGAGGAAATTCTTGCCGCACCGCGCCAAAAAAGCCATTCTGTACGTCCATGATGGCATCGTTGCCGCGTCGCCAAAGGCGGTGAAACTGGGGCGGCATGTCGAATTGCGTTTTGCTCCGCGTTCAAACCGATTCCGGTTTAAGCGGTTATGCGCTAATGATTTAGAACTGATTCCGCGCGAATCCGGCGCCGGCGCCAAGGGGCGCCGCCCGTAACGAAAGGCCTGTCATGCGGCAAACACACCTTCTTCGCCTGCTCAGCGGCGCAGCGTTCCTGGCCCTGGCGTCGTTTTCCGGCGCTTCCCAGAGCTTTGCCGAGGAAACGGCTGCCGTGGAGGAAAGCAAGCCCTTCGACGTGGATTCGGTCAACAGCTTCTCCGGCTCCTTCCTCGCCGCCCGGACCGCCGATGTCGATCACGATCTCGATACTGCGACCAAGCTCTACCGGACGGCGCTCGAATTCGAGCCGGATAATGTCGAGGTCAAGCAGCGCTTGATGATCACGCTCCTGATGAACGGTGACTTCGATGAAGGTGTGAAGATCGCCGAAGATTTGAAGTCCGACAGTTCCGTCGAGCGCATCACGACGATCGCCCGCGCGGTCGAAGCGATCCGCAAGCGCGAGTACCGCCATGCGCAGAAGATCCTCAACTATGACGGCCCGAACGATCTCGACCGGCTGATGAACGGCCTGCTGCTCGGCTGGTCCAAGGCCGGCGAAGGCAAGCCGAAGGACGCGATCGCCGCGATCAGCGCCATGGACGGCCCCGAGTGGTTCAAGATCTTCAAGTCCTATCATGCAGGTGCCATCGCGCTTGCCGCCGGCGACAAGTCCACGGCGCGTTCGAAGCTGAACGATGCCGTTCTTGACCGCGAAGGCGGCAGTGCAGCTCCGGATACCTTCATGCGCGCCGTCATCGCGCTGGCGAAACTCGAAGCGCGCGACGGCAACAAGCGCAAGGCGCTCGACGCCATTTCGGTCGGCGAGGGTTTCATCAGCAACTATGCGCCGCTGAAGGCGCTGCGCAAGAATATCGAAGATGGCAAGCCGCAGGAGCAGCAGGTGCGTAGTGCGGCCCAGGGTGCGGCTGCGGTGCTCTTCTCGATCGGTGCAGCCCTTAACCGCGACGGCGCGGAAGACATCGTTTCGCTCTATCTGCAAACAGCCCGGGCGCTCGATCCGGAAAGCGCCGATATCCTCCTCATGCTCGGCGGCATTGCCGAAAACCTGAAGAAGCCGGAACGGGCAATCGCGCTCTACAGGAGCGTGCCGGAAAATTCGCCGATGCGGCGGATTTCCGAGATGCAACTCGGCTTGAGCCTCGCCTCGATCGGCAAGGTGGACGAAGCCAAGAAGCACCTGAAGGCGCTGATCGAGCTCGATCCGAAAGACGTGCGCAGCTATATCGCCTATGGCAGCGTGTTGTCCGACGCCAAGGATTACAAGGAGATGGGCCTGGTTTACGACCGCGCCGTCGAGGCGATCGGGCCGGTGCCGCAGCGCGGCGACTGGACGATCTTCTTCCAGCGCGGTATCGCCTACGAGCGCCAGAAAATCTGGGACAAGGCCGAACCGAGCTTCAAGAAGGCGCTTGAGCTCAACCCTGACCAGCCGCAGGTTCTGAACTACCTCGGCTATTCCTGGGTCGATATGAACATCAACCTCGATGAAGGTCTCGGCATGATCCGCAAGGCGGTCGATCTGAAGCCGGATGACGGCTACATCGTCGATTCGCTCGGCTGGGCCTATTACCGGATGAACCGCTTCGATGATGCCGTCGTCGAACTCGAGCGTGCAGCCGAACTGATGGCCGGCGATGCGACGATCAACGATCATCTCGGCGATGCCTACTGGCGCGTCGGGCGCAAGCTCGAAGCCGTGTTCCAGTGGAACCAGGCGCTGGCGCTGAAGCCGGAAGGGGCAGAGATCCCGAAGATCAAGGCGAAGATCGAAAACGGCCTGCCGCCGGTCGAGGCCAAGGTTCCGGCAGCTGCCGAAACCCAGCCCGAGAAGGTGACGCCGGACGCGGCATCGGGCAAAAAATCCTGATCCTGCCTGCCCATGGCACGTGAAAATGGCATTCCAGGTTTCGCGCTGACGCGGCTTGCGCCGGCGAAGGTTAATCTCGCGCTGCATGTCGTCGGCCAGCGGCCTGATGGCTATCATCTGCTCGAAAGCCTCGTGACATTCGCCGATGCGGGAGACCGCGTCGGCTTCTCCCATGCGACGGACGATCGCTTCACCGTCTCGGGCCGATTTTCCACCGACCTGCCGCTGACGGGTGAAGGCGCGTCCGGCAATCTGGTGCTCCGGGCACGGGACCTCTTGCGGGCGCATCTGGTCGAAAGAGATATCGCGGCGGGGCCGGTTCATCTCCATCTCGAAAAAAACCTGCCGGTCGCCTCCGGCATCGGTGGCGGCTCGGCGGATGCCGCAGCGGCGCTTCTCGGATTGCAGGAGCTGTGGGGCGCTTCTGCGGATCGCGGCAGCTTGCAGGAAATGGCGCTGAAACTGGGCGCGGACGTACCGATGTGCCTGGCGGGCCGGCCGGTCATCGCAAGCGGCATCGGTGAAAAACTTGAGCCGATACCGTTGCCATGCTTTCCCATGCTTCTCGTCAACCCGCTCGTTGCCCTATCGACACCGTTGATTTTCCGGATGTTGACGAACAAGGCCAATGCAACGCTTGATATTCCCCGTGGTGCCGTCGCTGCGAGCGGCTGGATCGAAGCTTTGAAATGCACGCGCAACGACCTTGAGCCACCTGCCCGACTGCTGGAGCCGGCGATCACCGCGGTGTCAGATGCACTTCTTAGCGCCGGCGCTGCATTCGTCCGCATGTCCGGCTCCGGCGCCACCTGCTTCGGGCTGTTTGCGACGACTGCCGAAAGAGACGCCGCTGCCGCCGTCCTTTCAACGCAGAACCCGAACTGGTACATTCTTGCCTGCAACAGCGTCAGTGGAGTGGATCATGGCCGGCATTGACGAGACGAGGCCCTTCGTTCCCCTCGGCATCGCCGTGCTGACGGTTTCCGATACCCGCACGCTCGCCGACGACCGCTCGGGCGATACGCTCGCGGCCCGCATCATCGATGGCGGTCACCGGCTGGAAGCGCGCGCCATCGTGCCTGACGACAAGGCGCGGATTGCCGCTCAGGTCGAAGCATGGACACTGGACGACACGATCGATGTCGTGATCACCACGGGTGGCACGGGCTTTACCGGCCGCGACGTCACGCCGGAGGCGCTAGAGCCGCTATTCGAGAAGCGCATGGATGGCTTTTCCGCCGTCTTCCACCGCATCTCCTACGAGAAGATCGGCACGTCGACGATCCAGTCTCGCGCAACCGGCGGCGTCGCCAATGCCACCTTCATCTTCGTGCTGCCGGGATCGCCCGGCGCCTGTCGCGACGCGTGGGACGGCATTCTGAAACAGCAACTCGACTACCGGCACATGCCCTGCAATTTCGTCGAGATCATGCCCAGGCTCGGCGAACATTTGAAGCGCAGCTGAGACGCCTCTCCCTTCGCCCGCTGCTCTCCCTGTTCCATCCGGAACAGCGCCTGCGCGCGCCCTGCTATAGAACTCTCCTCATCGTTAACACGGGGTGAGGAAACCGCACATCGCACCGAGACGCAACGACCGATCCACTCCTGCTGCGCAAAAGCTGCAGACCGGAATACTGCGGGAAGTATATGACGGCGCGGCTTCGGCCGCTCGGCAAGGCCTTTTCAGCCATTCATTTTCATCAAGTCCGGGCAGGCCTGAAAGGGCCTGCTCTTTTTGCTGTTTCCAGGGTCAGGAACCAAAAGACAAATGTCTTCGTACATCATTCATCCATATAGTTGACTGATGACCTGCTGCATGATAATTCATCCATATGGTTGAACGATCCGACTCCGACCAGCTAACCCTGATCCTCAAGGCCGCAGGCGATGTCACGCGCCGCGCGATACTGACGCACCTCGCGCAGGAAGGCCCCGCGCGCGTGACGGATATTGCCGCCCGTTTCGATATGAGCCTGAACGCCGTGTCAAAGCACATCATGGTCTTGGAAAGAGCCGGGCTGGTCTGCCGCCGCACCCAGTGGCGCGAACACCTGATCGAAGTGCAGATGGCGCCGCTGGCCGAGATCGACCAGTGGTTTTCGGGGCTGCGGTCGATCTGGGACCTCCGCCTCGAAACCCTTGGAACACTGTTGACAAAGGAGCCGGACAATGACTGACCTTAGCCTCACCTGCCGCCGCACCATCAAAGCCAGCCCCGAGCAGGTGTATAATGCCTGGCTCGATCCCGCGATGATGACCCGTTTCATGTCGCCGCGCCCGGACATGCATGTCGCCGAGGCCCGCTCGGATGCCCGCGAGGGAGGGCGGTTCTTCGTGCTGATGGTGGGTGACAAGGAATATCCGCATGAAGGTACCTACAAGGAACTGACCCCGTTCTCGCGGATCGTCTTTACCTGGGAGGCGCCCTGGTCAGCCCCTGATACGCAGGTCGAACTGGTGCTGAACCCGATCGCGGACGGCACGGAAGTGGTGCTGACCCACGTCAGGTTCATGTCCGAGGAAAGCCGCGACAACCACGAGAAGGGATGGAATGGCATTCTGGGCAAGCTCGACGCGCTGCTGTCGTGAAGGCGGCGCTGCTGTCTTGCCTCTAGCAGTCGTCCGCGCCGGGACGATTGCCGATCGCGACCCAGGCAGGCACGAGTTCGCTGCCGAGGCGGCGCACCGCCCGGCCGGTCGCGAAATCGCTGAGCCGCATGCCCGATTTTGCGATCGCCGTCGCCTGCTGCCGCGACAAGAGGAAACCAAGTTCGAGCGGCGCCAGGCGGGTCACGACGCGTTTCAGGAACGGCCGGCGATGCAGCCGCGAGGGTGAAAAACGCGCCGGTGTCTTGCTAAGGGACATATATTCCGCCAAGTCATCAATCCAGCGGCCTGCCGGTCTTGCACCCGCCTCCAGCAGCAACAACCAGTCGCCTCGCGCGGAGCGAACAATGTCCTTCATATCCCAGCTCGTGCAGAAACGCGCACCGGCGGCATCGGCGACACGGCTCGAACCGTCCCGGGAGCCGTGATCGAGGATGATCACGTCGCTCACCAGGCCTTCAACGGCACCTGCGACCAGCGCCGACAGCGTCTGCGCCAGTTCGGCTTCGTTGTTGCGGGTTTCCATGATGATCGTCAGCATCGCCGTCCATACCGCATCGCACTGGCAATTTCCATAAACCCTTCGTTTTCCGCCGATTAACTTTTCATTCATGATGAATCCGCGCGCGAACGAAGGTGGAATTGGCTGTCCGCCTCAGCCCCGCCACGCGCTCACGACGCCGTTTCCACAATTTTGTTCTTGTCTTGTTCTCTTTTTTGGGCTAGGAAAATAATCAGAGGATAATGGATCGTCCGCAAGGGCAGTCCCCGGAGAACCCCATGAACGAGCTGTCTCAGATCAGGCAGGGCGCCCTTGCGCCCGGCAACACGGCAGATATGGCCGAGGCGATGATTGCCGGTTCCGGGCTGCGGATCGAGATCGACCGCAGGCGTGGCCGCGGTGCCGCCCTCAATACGTCAGGACGTTTTGAACCGACCTCCCGCGTGCTTGAGGATGACGGCTGGGACTCTCTGGAGGATCTGCCGGCTTTCAAGACCGATGTTCAGGTCGAAAAGCCGCGCGCGATCATCAGCCGCAACGATTCTCCCGACCTGCCTTTTGATCGCTCGGTCAATCCCTATCGGGGCTGCGAGCATGGGTGCATCTATTGCTTCGCGCGGCCGACCCACGCCTATATGGGCCTGTCGCCGGGGCTCGATTTCGAGACCAAGCTCTTTGCCAAGCCGGATGCGGCAAAGCTGCTTGAGCGAGAACTGGCAAAGCCGGGCTACAAGGTGCGTCCGATCGCGATCGGCACCAACACCGATCCCTACCAGCCGATCGAGAAGGAATGGCGGATCATGCGCCAGGTCCTCGAAGTGCTGAAGGCCTGCGACCATCCGGTGATGATCGTCACCAAATCGGCGATGGTCATGCGCGATATCGATCTTCTCGCACCGATGGCCGAGAAGGGCCTGGCAAAGGTCGGCCTATCCGTAACGACGCTCGACCGCAAGCTCGCCCGCCTGATGGAACCGCGCACGTCGACGCCGGCAAAGCGACTGGACGCGATCAAGGCGCTATCGGAGGCCGGTATTCCCTCTACGGTGATGATGGCGCCGGTCATTCCGGCCCTCAACGACCACGAGATCGAACGGGTGCTGGATTCCGGCAAGGCCGCCGGCGCCACGCATGCAAGCTACGTGCTCCTGCGCCTGCCGCTCGAAGTCAGCCCATTGTTTCGCGACTGGCTGCTGCGCCACTATCCGGACCGCTACCGCCATGTCATGTCGCTGGTGCGCTCGATGCGCGGCGGCAAGGACTACGACGCCGAGTTCGGCAAGCGCATGAAGGGTGCCGGACCCTATGCCTGGCAAATCGGCCGGCGCTTTGAACTGGCAGCCAAGCGGCTGGAACTCAACGTGGCAAAGCGCCCGCTGAACTGCGACCTGTTCGTTCCGCCACTTGGCACCGGCGTTCAACTGTCGCTGCTCTGATGATGTCTTGATGTTTTGTCCGGGCGTCTCCCGGATATCGAAATACCGATCCTGTTTCCGCCCCGAGGCACGATCGGTCCATCCTCCGGCAGCCCGCCTCATTGCCGGAGGGCTTGCAGGGAATCGGGCTTGTGTGCGAGTTTCGCCGCATGTCACGAAGCACACCGCCCGATTCCCCCTTGCTTTTCGAAACCATCGAAGGACCCGACTTCAGCTTCGAGGCCAGCGCCCGGCGAGATGGTCTCTGGCCGGTGGCCGGAACGGACGAGGCCGGGCGCGGACCGCTTGCAGGCCCGGTGGTTGCGGCTGCGGTGATCCTCGATCCGGACAACATTCCGGAGGGGCTGAACGACAGCAAACAGCTCTCGGTGTCCCGGCGCGAGGAACTGTTCGACATCATCCTTTCCTCGGCCGTCGTGTCGATCGCCTCCTCGGCAGCGGGCCGAATCGACGAAACGGATATCCGCAAAGCCAGCCTCGATGCCATGCGCCGTGCGGTTCTCGGGCTGTCGACGCGCCCGGCCCTGGTGCTCGCCGATGGCCTTGACGTGCCGCCGGGGCTTCCCTGCCGGGGCAAGGCCGTCGTCAAGGGCGACGCGCGATCGCTGTCGATCGCCGCTGCCTCGATCGTTGCCAAGGTGGCGCGCGACAGGATGATGATCAGGGCCGACCTCGTATTCCCCGCCTATGGCTTTGCCATGCATGTCGGCTATGCCACCGCCCGCCACCGCAAGGCCATCGATCACCACGGCCCCTGCCCTCTCCATCGCATGAGCTTCCGTCCGCTGCGGCAGAATGGGGAAGAGGCGCCAGACGACGACTTTGCCTTCTGACCGCAACTTTTACCGGGCGGGACTACAAAGTCACCCGCGCATCGCGGATTTTAGACACCACTCATAAATACCTGCGGAAAACCCCGATATCTTCTCTGCCACACGTTTCCGCTGTAACAAACCGGCGGTCTGCTGCGTTATAGACTCCGTGCTTCTGGCTCGCGAATCACTCGAAAGGATCGGGATCTTGATCTTTGGCCTGATGATGTTGGCAATCACCGCTGCGACGGATGCGTCGGCAGCCCCCTCGCCGACCGCGGATGCCCTCCAAGCCGACCTGCAGACAGCCTATGCCTGCAAGGAAATCGATGGCCGCAAGGTCTGGAAGGGCGGGCTGGCCTATTACATCCAGTCCTATGTCTACGACGGTCAATCGACGGATGACGCAACCGACGTTGCCACGGACGCAGTCCTGCCGGCTGACAACGCGCCGGAAACGATGCGGGAGTTCGAGGAAGCCTGCCTCACGCTTGCGCCAACGGCAATCAACGGCAACTAAACGCCTTCCCGCTTTCGCCGTGCGGAACCGTGTGATGGGCGGGAAACCCCCGCGTCCATAACAATCATCATTCCCGCTGTATCATCCACGACCGCCTCCAACGGAACTTTGCCCCAGGAACAATACGGATCGTCGACGTCTCGCATTTCTAAATGCGCTCGTCAGCTAACCCATTTTTCGCTATGGATGATCAAGACATGCAGCGGCAATATCACCGTCAATAGCGTGAACGCCCTTTTGGACTATCGTTGAAGTATCCTTTTCAAGAGATTGCCGATTGCCAAGAGTGCGAGCAGGACCGGCAACACCCCGTAGATGAATCCGATTAGGACGTGTGTAGGCTCGTACTCTCCCGAAAAGAGAGGCGGCAAGCGGTAGTCAGTAAAATCGTATGTAATGAAGCAGGGCGTCTCCCCTGTTGCCAAAACACCCCATGCGAGAGATCTGTTCGTGTAGAAAAACAACACGAGTACAGCGAGGATCGCCATGCCCCACACCGCGTCCTTTGCAAGCCGCTCTCGCGTTGCGGAACGAAAGACCTTGCCGGATAGGACTAGAATAGAAAGCATGAGGAGGGGAGCGCTGAACATTGCTCCAACATAGAAGCTGTCAGTATCCCCATCCGTGCAGGTTTCGGAGTATCCTAGAGTTTGAAGGAGATACCCGATTGCTGACGACGCAAACGCTATCTCGCTCGCAAAAGCTTTGAGTCGTGCGGTGAAGGCTGGCAGGTTTTGATCCGCTTCATATCAAGGAAAACCGTACACACACTTCGTCCGCTGCAACGCGCGAAGGCGCTGCCGCGGCCCAAAAGTTTACTATGATTCTCAATACTTAGCAGCGCATTTCAAGGACACCAAGGATTTCTGCAGTCGGGCGGCGAATTATGCACAGGCCGCGGCGTTTGCGTGCGCAATAAGGACAGGACTGTGCAATTTGAAGCTCCCACGAGGTCTCCTGGCCTCGTTCGCTTTGAGTGCGTCAAGACCCGCCGAGTTGCTGCCATTTCCGGGGCCTGCGAGCCGGTTGAAGTCGGACAGTCTGCCGTGGTCGTCTTTGGCTCTTGCAGGCGCCACGCACAACAAAAAAGGCCGGCGCGAGCCGGCCTTCTTCCATTCCTTGTAAAACAACCGCTCAGTTGAGGCGGGTTTTCACGTCGTTGACAGCCTTGGCGAACAGGGTCGCCTGCGTTGCGGCGTCCGACTTCTCGGTGATGACGCTTTCAGCGGCGGCAATCGCGATGTCGACAGCGATCGCGCGGACCGAGTTGATGGCGTCGGTTTCGGCCTGCTTGATCTTCTGTTCCGACAGAGCCGTGCGGCGGGCAACGAACTCCTCGGTCTTCTGCTTGGCTTCGGCGGTCAGCATTTCGGCTTCGCGTTCGGCGGCTGCGACGATGTGGGCTGCTTCCGCTTCGGCTTCCTTGCGCTTGCCCTGGTATTCGGCCAGCAGCGACTGGGCTTCGGCGCGCAGGCGCTTGGCTTCGTCGAGTTCATGGGTGATGCGGGCGGCGCGGTCGTCGAGCGACTTGGCCAGCATGCCCGGAACCTTGAGATAGACGATCAGCGCGAGGAAAAGCACGAGGCCGACGAAGGCCCAGAATGTGGCCAGTGAGGTCATATCCATGGTGCTCTCCTTACTTCGCCGATGCCTTGACCGCGGATGCGATCTCGGCCTTCGATACCTTGCCGCCGATCAGCTGCTCGACGACGGCGCTTGCCGTTTCCTCGGCGATCGAGCCGACGTCGGCCAGCGCCTTCGCCTTGATATCGGCGATGCGGGCTTCAGCGGCGGAAATCTTGTCGTTCAGGCTGGTTTCGACCGCGGTGCGGTCGGCCGCAGCCTTTGTCTTGGCGGCTTCGCGGGCGGTCGCGGCAATTGCGTTGCCCTTGGCCTTGGCTGTTGTCAGTTCCTGCTCGTAAGCGGCAACTGCAGCGTCTGCCTCGGCCTTCGAGCGAGCGGCGTCATCGAGATCGCGGGCGATCGTGTCGTGGCGCGTTTCGAGAATGCTGCCGATGCGCGGCATGACGACCCTCGACATCAGAAGGTAGAAAAGACCGAAGCTGATCGCCAGCCACAGGAGCTGCGAAGCGAATGTCGAAGAATCGAAGGGCGGGAACACTCCCGAGCCATGTTCGCCTTCATGGGCTACACCGGTCTCGGTGTGGACCTCGCCGGCGGCGGCGTCGTGGGTCTCTGCGCCTTCGGTGGTGGTTGACTGGGCGTAGGCCGCGGTCACAAACATGCTCACCTCCAGGTGCATTCAGAAAAGATGCGGGCCGCGGCTTAAACCGCGACCCTGCCTTCAAGCCGATCTTAGACGGCGAAAAGGAGCAGCAGGGCTACGAGCAGCGAGAAGATGCCCAGAGCTTCCGTAACGGCGAAGCCGAATACGAGGCGGCCGAACTGGCTGTCAGCAGCCGACGGGTTGCGCAGAGCGCCGGACAGGTAGCTGCCGAAGATGTTGCCGAGGCCGAGAGCCGTGCCGGCCATGCCGAGGCAAGCGAGGCCTGCACCGATGAACTTTGCTGCTTCCGCTTCCATGATTTTCTCCTTCGAAATGGTTGTTGCGGCTGACGTTGGCGGCTTCACCGGTCAAGACCGGAAAAGCCCACGACTTTATTCCTTAGTGGCCACCCGGATGCACTGCGTCGTTGAGGTACATGCACGTCAGCACCGCAAAGACATAGGCCTGGAGGAAGGCGACGAGGAATTCGAGACCCGTGAGGGCCACGGTCATGATTAGCGGCAGAACCGCCCCTCCGATACCCAGTGCGCCGAGCGTTCCGAGCGAGGCGACGAAGCCCGCGAACACTTTCAGCGTGATGTGACCGGCCAGCATGTTCGCAAAGAGACGAACGGAAAGGCTGATCGGGCGGGACAGGAAGGAGATGATTTCGATGGAAATCACGAGCGGCAAAAGAATGCCGGGTACGCCAGCGGGCACGAACACGTTGAGGAAGCCAAGGCCGTGCTTATAGAAACCGTAAACCAGAACCGTGCCAATGACGAAGATCGCAAGCGCAAAGGTCACGATGATCTGGCTGGTAATGGTGAAAAAGTAGGGAACCATGCCGAGCATGTTTGCCGTCAGGATGAACATGAACAGCGAGAACACCATCGGGAAGAATTTCATGCCGTGGGAGCCGGCGCCTTCGCGCAGCATGGAGGCGATGAATTCATAGGAAAGCTCGGAGACGGACTGCAAGCGGCCGGGAACCAGGCTGCGCGTCGACGTCGTGAAATAGAGGAAGCCAGCGGCAACGGCGAGGGTTGCGACCATGAAGAGCGACGAATTGGTGAAGGAGAAATCAATACCGCCAATTTCGATCGGAACGATCTTGTTGACCACAAACTGGTGTACCGGATCTACCTTGTCGCCTGCCACAGCCGCTCTCTCTCGTTCTGGACCGCCAATGTGGCGGACATCCCTGTCTTTGCAACAGCCGCTTACGCGCCGTCACCCTCGTTATCGCCGCCCCTGCCCGGCCGATCCGCGGGATGGGGCGCTGCCACCATGCCCGCCGAACGCAGGACGTTCAGCACACCGGCACAAAAACCAAGGAGGAGGAGTACGATCATCCCCCACGGCCCTGTACCCGCAAAATGATCCAAAAGATAGCCCAGAAGCGCACCGACGATGATGGCTGCCACAAATTCGCTCGAAAGCTTCACTGCGACCTGATAGCCCCTGCGGTTCTCCGCCGCCCGCGCCTCGTCCGCAGCATACTTCGGATCTTCCTTGCGCTTTTCCGACAGTTCCGAACCGAGGCGTTTCAGCCGTTCTTCCAGACCTTCTTTCCGGTGGTCCGTCATGTGGCACCCTCCTTTTTGTTTCCTCTCGCGGCGATAAACCGTGAGCTTGGTCACACAAAGGCCGGATTTGAAGCCACGTTTCGGCCCGTTTGAAGTCGGCCGCAACATAGTTTTAGGTGCCGCTATAGTCAAGGCACCAAAGGCCCTTGTTAGGGCACAATATTATCACATAAAAACAATATCTTATACAATTTCCAGGGAGCTGGCGCGGAAATCGTGGGGAATCGCGACGCACTTCCCGAGAACCGTAAATGGCCGGCGTTTGGCCGGCCATAGCCAATCCCCGAACGATTTCAGCTCCATCCGCCGCCATAGGTGCGGTAGAAGACGTGCTTACCGATCTTGGCGACCCGTTTCATCGTCGGCCCCCAGTCCGGCTTTACATAGGTCGCGTGGTAATGCGTGGCGGAGCCGACTTCCGGCAGCCAGATCTTGCCGGCCGTAACCGCAAGGGCGATCTCCCTGGCCGTCTGCCAGTGCGAGCGCGACCAGACGATATCGGGAATGCGGTCGCAGGCGAACGAGAACTGGCAGCGGTTGTACCAGCCCTTGTTCTGGTAGACGACCGCGCAGATCGTATCTGGATAGGCGGGATTGCGGACACGGTTAAGAATGACCTGTGCCACCGCCGCCTGGCCCTTGACCGATTCGCCGCGGGATTCGAAATAGATGCCAGAGGTCAGGCATTTCTGCTCGGCTTCGGAAAACACCCATGCCGGCAGCGGGTTTGCCGCCCAGGCGTGGTCTTGCGGCGATATTTCGGGAATGAAGCGGCCGCCGGTCCTGTCGTCACGCAGGATGGAATCGAACGGCGAATGGCGGGCATAATCCGGCTCGGCCGGTGCATAGGCGGTCGCAAGCACGTCTGCCGAATTGTTGGTCACCAGGCTTGCCAGCATCGGCGAAATGGCGGAGTCCCGCTTCGGCGCCTGCTTCTTGTAGAAGACCGTGGCAATCTCGATTTCCTTGCCCTTGATCCTGGGCTTGGAAAACACCATGCGCGCCTCGATGTCGAACAGCGGGGGCGTCAGCGAACTGGTGCGCTGCAGGATCGAGCCTGCGGTAAAATCCTTCGGCGGCGTCATCGGCGCCACGGCGACGATACGGCCTTTCTTGTCCTTGCGGTTTACGCGCTCCTCGTCTGTGCGCGGATCGGCCTGTTTTTCGGCCGCCGTCAGCGATACCTTTGCGCCGTCCGGCATGACGACCCCTGCCCCGTCTGCAACCGCGCCGGTGGTGACCGGGTCGTTGAACACCATCTCCACTTCGTGCAGCGAACCTGCCGGCGAGCGGGTCATGTACATGCGCCAGCGTTCGCCGCCGCGATTGATGCCGGAGAGGAAGGTTGCGAGATCCGAATGGGCCGAGACCGAAGGGAAGCCGGCGAAAAGACCGATGCCGAGGATCAAGGGGGCGGTCCAGCGCGCGGGCGTCAAACGGAACTTCATACTCATACGCACCAACCCTGCTCCACGCACCGGCAGACACGGGTCTTCATCCGGCAAAACGGCTCCGGAACGCATTTCCCCGCGAATGTGAATCGGACAAGCGGCAAGCCGGCACTCGTCCGCGCCTTTGCCGCTTCAACATGGTTCGACAATGAAGCATTAACCTTGATGCTTGGTTAATGACGGCCGCCGGGAATTTGGGGAATGGAACGCAAAACGCCTCCCGCGGCGCTCTGGCAGCAGGAGGCGTTCGCGTCGACGCAGCCGTGTCAGATGATAACGTGCGAACCCAGTTCCACCACACGGTTGGTCGGCAGGCGGAAATAATCGGAGGGATCGATTGCGGCGTTGGCAAGCGCGATGAACAGCTTGTCCTGCCAATAAGGCATCCCGGACTGCGCATCCGGCACCAGCTTGCGCCGCCCGAGATAGAACGAGGTCGACATGATGTCGAACTTCAGGCCGGTCTTGCGGAACAGGCCGAGCGCCTGCGAGACGTTTTGAGTTTCCATAAAACCGAAATGCATTTCCAGGAGGCTGAAGCGCTCGGAAATGCTGCTCGCCGAGACGCGCTGGTCCTTCGGCACAATCGGAATGCTCGCCGTGCGGATCGTCAGGATGAAGTTCTGCGCATGGAGGACGTGGTTGTGCTTGATGTTGTGCAGGAGCGCCGCCGGAGTCGATTCCGGGTCGCTGGTCAGGAAGACGGCAGTGCCGGGCACGGAGACCGGCGCGTGCTCGCTCTTACGCTCGATCGATTTCACGAAGGATATAAGCGGAATGTCGGTATGGCGCGTCTTGTCATGCAGGAGTTTGGTGCCCCGCTTCCAGGTCCACATCAGAACGATGAAGGTGACAGCAATCAATATCGGCACATAACCGCCGTCATGAATTTTCAGAAGATTAGCACCAAGGAATACCAGTTCCAGCAAAAGGAGCGGCAGAAGGACCAGGCAGGCTGCATAGAGCGGCCAGCGCCAGTGCAGACGAACGAATTCGAAGGCGAGCATCGTCGTCACGACCATCGCGCCGGTGACGGAGACACCATAGGCGGTGGCGAGCGATTCCGACGAGCCGAACATGAAGACCAGCGTCATCACGCCGAACAGAAGCAGCGTATTGACGTTGGGGAGATAAATCTGGCCAGTCTGGGTCTCGGAGGTATGGAAGATCGCCATGCGCGGCAGGAAGCCGAGATGGATCGCCTGGCGCGTCAGCGAGAAGGCGCCGGTAATGACCGCCTGGCTGGCGATGATCGTGGCTGCCGTCGCAAGAATGACCACCGGCAGCAGTGCCCATTCCGGAAACATCAGGAAGAACGGATCGGACATGGTTGCCGGATTCTTCAGCACAAGCGCGCCCTGCCCGAGATAGTTGAGCGCCAGCGCCGGAAAGACCAGACAAATCCAGGCCCACTGGATCGGCTTGCGGCCGAAATGGCCGAGGTCCGCATAAAGCGCCTCGGCGCCCGTCACCGTCAGGAATACCGCGCCGAGGACGACGATGCCGACAAAGCCGGCGTGAAACAGGAAGTAGACGGCGTAGTAGGGATTGAAGGCAGACAGAATGCCGAAATCGTCACGGATGTGATCGATCCCGGCAGCGGCTATGACCAGGAACCAAACGACGGTAATGGGCCCAAAGAAGTTCGATACTGCTGCCGTGCCTTTCGACTGGACCGCGAAAAGCACCACAAGGATGACCACGGAAATCGGCACCACATATTCGGTCAGCGCCGGCGTAACCAATTTCAGGCCTTCCACAGCCGACAGCACCGATAGAGCCGGCGTGATCATTGCGTCGCCGATGAAGAGAGCAGCGCCCGCAATGCCCATGAAAAAAAGACGGGAGGCGTGGCCGTTGGCTGTTTTCATCAACAGAGCAAGCAGCGACAGCGTACCGCCTTCACCCTGGTTGTCGGCGCGCAGCAGGAACAGCACATATTTGAACGTGACGATGATCGTCAGCGTCCAGATCATCAGCGAGATCAGGCCGATCACCTCGAAGCGGGTGACGCCGTCGGCCGCCACCGGGCGCAGCGCTTCACGGAAGGCATAGAGCGGGCTTGTGCCAATATCGCCGTAGACAACGCCGACCGAACCAAGTGCGAGCAACAGAAATTTGCGCAATTCGTTTTCGCGGCTTGCAGGTTGAGCTACCGAGTGGGACATGTGAATTCCTCAGGCTCCTAGAGCCAGCCTTTCCAGCGAAAGAAGTAGTAAGGGACGATTGCGGAAATCACCATGGCAACGACCGCCATGGGATAACCTAAGGTCCATTTCAGTTCAGGCATGACATCGAAATTCATGCCGTACAGCGAGGCAACCAGGGTCGGTGGCAGAAATACAACGGCCGCGATCGAAAAAATCTTGATGATGGCGTTCTGCTCGACGTTGATCAGCCCGAGAGAAGCGTCGAGCAGAAAGGTGATGTTTCCCGAGATGAATGAGGCGTGCTCCGACAGGGACTGGATATCGCGCGAAATCGCGCGGCAGAGTTCCGTTGCCTCCCTGTTTTCCTGGATGGACGGAACCGTATAGAGAAACGTCAGAACGCGAGAGAGCGAGGCCAAGCTGTCACGCGTCTTTGCCACCAACCGGTGATGCGAGGCGACGTCCATCAACCTGGCTTCCAGATAATGGGGCGGGCGGCGTTGTCCGACTGGACGATCGCCAAAAACCTGCAGTGACAAGGCATCGATTTTCGCAACCGCGGTCTCGAGGATCTCCGCCGTGCGATCGGTGATGGTCTCAAAGAGGCGCGTCGCCAGGATCGTCCCGGTTGCACAGCCGCCGGGAATCCGGTGCATCGCAGCCGTGAACAGGTCGAACGCCCTCGGCTCCTCGTAACGGACCGTGATCAGCATCCCCCGCGCCAGGACGAAGGCGACATCCGTCAATTCCGGACGACTGCTGTCGGCCTTGCAGACGAGTGACGCCGTCATGAACACAGCATCCTTTGCCGTGTAGAGGCGGCTGGAAGGTTCGATGTCCTTCATGTCTTCGCGTGTCGGCACTTCGATGCCGAGGAAACTTTCGACCAGAAAATCCTCCGCCTTGTCCGGACGCAGCATGTCGATCCAGACGATATCGGACGGCAGGGCAGCAGGCGGCTTCACCGCGCTCACCACAACGGCTTCGCCATTGTCACGATAGACAGTGATCATTCCGCCGCCCTTGCAAGCGCGCCATCGCAGCCGCCGCAATCGACCGACACACTGACGTGCGCACGGGAGGAAATCAGGTCCTGACTGTAGCGAACCGGACAAACCCGGCGGTATGACATCAAAGCTGCGCGCGGCAGATCCATATGGAAACTCTCGTCGTTTACGACAAAACCTCAAACAGTCATCATTGTCATGCGGATCCCGACGGAGGGCAGCGCCGCTGGTACATCCTTGCGGACGCGGGGAGGCATATGGAACAAGGCACATTCAAAATCAATGGAGAAAGTGGCAAAGCGCCACATTGTCGCCCAAAGACTTAACGACGCTAACCGATCGATTGCCATTTGTCACCGCGGATGCGGTGCATTTCCGAAATGCAATGGATGCATAGCGAGGTGCGGTTACAGCGCCGCGGGTCACATTATGACGCGCAAAGGACGCTGTAACATTTAAGTCTGCTGGATAATTTTATCCTTAAATCCCGATTTAAGGAATTATGCCGTAGCTACTCGAAGACGATGCTGGGCATGGCGCGCGACGTGTCGGCCTTCTGCGCCAAGATCTGATCCCAGACTTTTCGGGCGATGTCGCGGTAGACCCCGGTAATTTCGCTGTCCGGCTCGGAGGCCACCACCGGCGTGCCGGCGTCGGAGGTTTCGCGGATGCCGATCGTCAGCGGCACTTCGCCGAGGAACGGCACGCCGATGCGCTCGGCCTCCTTGCGGGCGCCGCCATGTCCGAAGATGTCGTAGCGCCTGCCGGTATCGGGGGCGATGAAATAGCTCATGTTCTCGACGATGCCGAATACCGGCACCTCGACCTTGCGGAACATCGCGAGCCCCTTGCGGGCATCGACCAGCGCCAGGTCCTGCGGTGTCGAGACGATGACGGCGCCGGCGAGCGGCACCTGCTGGGCCATGGTCAGCTGTGCGTCGCCGGTGCCTGGCGGCATATCGACAACGAGCACGTCGAGATCGCCCCAAGCCACTTCGCGCAGCATTTGCAGCAGTGCCGACTGGATCATCGGGCCGCGCCAGATCATTGCGACCTCCTCGTCGACGAGGAAGCCCATCGACATGACCTTCAGGCCGTAGTTTTCCATCGGCCGGATCATCCGGCCCTCGATCTGCTGCGGGCGGCCGGAAATCTTCAGAAGGCGCGGCATGGACGGGCCGTAGATATCGGCATCGAGAATGCCGACGCGCAGACCGTTGGCTTTCAGCGCCAGGGCCAGGTTGACCGAAGTCGTCGATTTGCCGACGCCGCCCTTGCCTGATGCGACAGCGATGATCGCGCCGACGCCCGGAATGCCGGCCTTGGCCGGGCGCTGTCCGGAAGGTGCCGGATGCGCATGCTCCGCATGGGAATGTCCAGCATGCGCCGGCGCTGCGGCGGGCCTCTGCACCGGCGCGGAGGAGGGCGTAGCCTTCCTGTCGGCGGTCAGCGCCACCATGGCGCCTTTGACGCCGGGGATCTCCTTGACCACGCGCTCGGCGGCGGCGCGCAGGGGATCGAGTTCGCGCGCGCGTTCAGCCGGTACGGTGATCGAGAAATAGACTTTGGCGTCGGAGATAAAGACGTCGGAGACGAGCCCCAAGTCGACGATATTGCCCTCCATATCCGGCCCCAGCACACCCTTCAATTTCTCAAGGACCTGTTCCTTGGTGACGTCTGCCATCTCATTCACTCCTGCCGCCGGCGCGGCTGGGTCTGCCTGCCGCCTGTATTCAACCGTGATGCGTGACATTTAGATAGTCGAGCGGGAGTGTTTCGCCAATGCGGTCACCGAGAAAAACAGGCTGCAAAGAAAAAGCCGCTTCCGGCCGTGTGGTGTCCGTACATCCGGGATCACCTCAGGCTGAAAGCGGCCTTGTTTGTCGCGACCTTCATGGGCGCAGTTTTATTATTGCAGTCCCCTCTGGACCTGCTTCTTGGAAAGCAGGAACCGTGCCAGTTGAGAAAATCCCTGAAATGCAACGGTTCGCGACATGGATTGCTGCAAAGCACCATCCGAGCCGCATAGTTATTGTGCAAATGCGTTGCGTTCCTGCCGGATTGCCGAATTTTAGGACAAGTGCATCTGCGGTTGCAGATATCGTCCAACCGTTTCGCCCGGACAAACGCACATGCGCGTCTCGGCGCCGGAAATCCACCACATGAGATCAGCTGATATAGCCCTTCTTCATCGCCTTGACGACGGCCTGGGTGCGGTTGACGGCGTCGAGCTTCTTGCTGACATGGTTGAGATAGTGATTAACGGTGTGCTCGGACAATCCGAGAATTCCGGCGATCTCCGAACTGGTCTTGCCCGCCGCCGTCCAGTTGAGGCATTGGATCTCTCGCTCCGACAGGGCGACGCTGGGGTCTTTCCAGAACGAGCCGATCTCCGTCAGACGGTTATAGACATGGATGGCGATCATCTGCAGTTCCATCATCGCCGTCATTGGCAGATCGACGCGTTTTCCCATCCAGATGACAGTGGCGCGGCTGCCGTCAGCGTCGTGAACCGGGAAATAGTTGGCCTGGAAGATCCCATGCTCCCGCAGCATCGCGATGTATTCGTTTGTCTGCGCTGGCCTGCCGCTCTCCTTCTCCCAATCCTCGACCGTCAATTGAAACGGCGTCGTGGTTTCGCGCAACCGGCGGATGCCGGTTGAGTGCTTGAGGACGGAGATGCTGTCGTACTTGCTCATCAAGTCTGCCGGCATATTCGACAGGATCGAGGCGCTGGCCAGTTTCTCCGCGTCGAAAGAGGGCACCATGCAAACGAGGAACGTCTTGAAGCCGAAAGCCTGGGTCGTTCTCTTCATATAGCGGATCGCGTCGAACTGCGTTTCCAGCGCAGCGATCTCGGATGCGAAATCGCCGCCCCGCGGCGGCTCTTTTTCCACCGGCTCCGCCATCACGTTGTCACGCATTCACAGTCTCCGCCGCACCGTCGGGCGCATTGCGTGTCGACCAGTCGTCCGCTGTGCCTGTCGTGCACTCCACCCACGATGCCGGTTTTCCTGCTCGTATCCATATTGCATTTTCTCAGTTGATCAGTCCGGCGCGGATCGCCTTCGCCACGGTCTGCACACGATTGACGGAATCAAGCTTGCGGGTTGCACGGCTCAGATAGTGATTGACGGTATATTCGGAGAGATCCAGAATTTTTGCCATTTCCGTGGTGGTCTTGCCTGCCGCTGCCCAGTGCAGGCATTCGATCTCGCGGCGCGACAAGCCTCCGGGTGCCCGGTTGCGGATTTCCCGTATCTCGCTGAGGCGGCTGAACAGATAGGCGGCGGCGAAGGTCAGTTCTTTCAATTCGCCAGCGCCGACCACCTCGCGGTCGCCGCCGAAACCAACGGCGCCGCAGGTTCCGTGCACATCGTGAACCGGGATGTAGACCCCC
The DNA here is from genome assembly GCF_964254145.1 of Pararhizobium sp. LjRoot235. NCBI lineage: Bacteria > Pseudomonadati > Pseudomonadota > Alphaproteobacteria > Hyphomicrobiales > Rhizobiaceae > Pararhizobium > Pararhizobium sp. LjRoot235. Next base: position 3,547,507 of record NZ_CAXUSP020000001.1, read on the forward strand.
CGCCGGAGCTGGGCGCGTTCGAACAGGCCTTGCACGGCATTGCCCTTGCCGTCCGGCCGCTGGCGAGACTCCAATTCCGTATCATAGGTAAATGGAATGGTGCTGCGGCGCAGCTGCTTGATCACCGGGCTGCCGGCCATCAGGCTGGCGGCATCGTAGCTGGCCAGGAAATCCTTCGGCCAATTGGTCATGACCACCGATTCCGACAGCCTGCTGGAGCTCCTGGCCGGAACGATCATGACCACAAATCCATGAAATCCGTAAGCGTCCGTGACCTGCTGCAGCGCCTGGCGGACATCTGCTTCCCGCTTCATTGTTCCGCCGATCCGCGAATCGGCGGAGAGCGCGACGGATGAGAGATGCCCCCTGAAATCGACCATTTTCACTCTTCCAGACTCGCGGCCTATCGGCTCGACGTTCGTAAGAAACCATTCCGCTGCCGCTGCGTTCGTTTACCGGGCGATCCCGGCGAAGCCATTTCGAAGCGGCAATCGAACGTCAGCAAGCACCGAATCTGATTTGTTGAAGCTACAACTCCGCTTTCCCTGCGTCCAGCCGATTTGCCTAATTTAACCGAACAGGGATGATCGAGACTACCGCCCCGGTCCCAGACGAACCTCCACATCTTCACGAATGGCCATCGCCGCCTGGCGGACAAGTTGGGCCCATATCTCAAGTTGTTCCATCGTTACCCGGTAAGCCGGTCCCGTCACGGAAATACCGCCGACGAGATCGAAACCGGCATCGTGGATAGGGGCGGCAACACAGCGAATTTCCGTTTCATGTTCTTCGCGATCAAAGGCATAACCGCGCAGTCGCGCCTCGTCCAGATCACGTTTCAAGGAAGCAACGGAAAGGTGTGTATTGGCGGTAAACCGATGAAATGTCAGCTTGTTCAGCGTCTCGGCGAGGCGGTCTTGCGGCAGCACGGAGAGCGCCGCCTTGCCAAGCCCGGTGCAATAAACGGGTGATGCATTGCCGATCTGCGATTCCATCCGAACCGTCTGCCGGCTCTCGACCTTGTCCACGTAGATGATTTCCGTGCCGCGCAGGACGCCCAGATGAACCGTCTCGCCAGTTTCCTCGTGCAGCTTGCGCAAATGCGGCGCCGCGACCGCCCGGAACTGGTTTTTCGACCAGGACCGGTAGGCGAATTTCAACAGCCGCAGGCCCGGCTCGTAGCAGAGGTCGCGGCCCTGGATGAGAAGTCCCTCCTCGACCAGATGCGAGAGCTGGCGATGCAGCGTGCCGCGCGGCTGGTCACACAAGGCGAGGATTTCGCTAAACCGAAGCGGCCGGTCCGAACTAACCACGACCTCAAGCACGGACAGAGCCTTGCCCAGCGTGCCGGTGCCGCTATTCTCAGTCCCTGGAGGAGAGCCTTCGCGATCCATGATTTCCGTTTCGTTCACCGGTCGCCGCCGGCGCGATCTTGACAAGCGATCAACGACGGCGCGATAATTCCAAATAATAGGAGTATGTTCCATATAATGGAACGACATGGATGCAAATGCAAGCCGGTTTTCGGGATGCGGCGCATCAGGGAGAGCAATACACAATGGCCTTGCCAGCCGCACAGTTTCCCGACCTCAAGGGTCGCGGCGTCCTGATCACCGGCGGCGGCTCGGGCATCGGCGCCGCCCTCGTCGAGGGCTTTTCCCGGCAAGGTGCACGGGTCGCCTTCGTCGACATCGCCGAAGCGGAAAGCCGGGCGCTGGTGGAGCAGCTCGCACCGGTTGTCGCGCACGCTCCGGTTTTTGTTCGGGCCGATCTTCGAGACGCGCAGGGTATCACCTCCATTGTCGATCAGGCCGCTGAAACGGTCGGCTCACTCAGCGTTCTCGTCAACAACGCCGCGCGTGATGACCGGCAGCCGCTGGAGGATGTCACGGAAGCAAGCTGGAATGAAAGCCTGGCCGTCAACCTGCGGCACGTCTTCTTCATGAGCCAGGCAGCAGTGCCGCATATGCGCCGGGCGGGCGGCGGTTCGATCATCAATTTCTCGTCGATCGCCTTCATGCTCAACATGGGCGAGATTCCTGCCTATGCGACGGCCAAGGCCGGCATCATTGGCCTGACCAAATCGCTTGCCGGCAAGCTCGGGCCGGAGGAAATCCGCGTCAATGCCCTCCTGCCGGGCATGGTCGTGACCGAACGGCAGAAGAAGCTCTGGCTGGACGAGGCCGCAATTTCCGGCATGCTGGAAAAACAATGCCTGAAGCACACGCTCGTCGCGGAGGATATGGTGGGGCCTTGCCTTTACCTCGCCTCCGATTGCTCGGCGCGGATGACGGCACAGACGATGATCATTGACGGGGGCGTATTTTAATGACGGCAGCTTGCTATGCGGCGGTGGACTGGGGGACATCGAGCTTCCGCCTGTGGGTCGTCAGCGAGAGCGGCGAAGTCTTGGCCGAGCGCCGCAGCGGCGAAGGCATGACGACGGCGGCAAAGACCGGCTTCTCGCCGATCCTCGAAACACATCTCGCCGCCGTTTCGGCACCGCCGCACCTGCCCGTAGTGATCTGCGGCATGGCCGGGGCACGTCAGGGCTGGGTCGAAGCGGGCTATCTCGATACCCCGGCACCCTTGACCGGCATCGTCAAGGCGGCGGTCACCGTGACTGACGCCAATCGCGATATCCGCATCCTGCCGGGGCTTGCCCAACGCAGCGAGGCCGCACCCGACGTGATGCGCGGCGAGGAAACGCAACTGCTCGGCGCCATATCGCGGCTCGGAAGCGGCAGCCATCTCGTCTGCATGCCCGGAACGCACAGCAAATGGGTGCGCGTCACCGGCGGCATCGTCGACGGGTTCTCGACCTTCATGACCGGCGAACTGTTCGACGTGATCTCCAAAAATTCGATCCTCAGTCACGCGGTTGCCGATGGCGGCTCTTTTGAAGCCGATGATCCCGTGTTTCTGGGTGCTGTCACAACAGCCGCGAAAAGCCCGGCGCTCGCCACCAACCTGGTGTTTACCGTGCGCAGCGGCCAGTTGCTGCACGGTCTGAGCGCCAGGGCCGCCAAGGCGCGGCTCTCCGGCACATTGATCGGCCTTGAAATTGCCGGCGCGCTCTCGACCGCCAGACCCGGCAGCAGTGTCTGTCTTGTCGCCTCCGGGGCGCTTGCGGGGCTTTATCACTCCGCCCTGTCGGCCCTCGACCTCAAACCCGTCATCATCGATGCCGATGAAGCCGTTCGCCATGGCCTTGCCGCTGCGGCCAACGCCATCTGGCCTGCCTGAAGAAAGAGACGTCATGCACCGCATCCCCTTCCCGCAGATGAAATATCCGTTGATCGCCATCCTGCGCGGGGTGAAGCCGGAGGAAACGCAGCGCGTCGTCGGCGCCCTGATCGAGGCAGGCTTCACCGCTATCGAGATCCCGCTCAATTCGCCCGATCCGTTCCGGTCGATCGAGACCGCCGTGAAGATGGCGCCGGCCGGCTGCCTGATCGGCGCGGGCACGGTGTTGACCACCGAGCAGGTCGAACGGCTGGACGGCGTCGGCGGCAGGCTGATGGTAAGCCCGAATGTCGAAACGGACGTGATCGCGCTGGCCGCCGCCCGCGGCATGGTCACCATGCCCGGCGTCTTCACCCCCACCGAAGCGCTGGCGGCCGCCCATGCCGGCGCGACGGGGCTCAAGTTCTTTCCCGCCAGCGTGCTCGGTCCGTCCGGCATTTCGGCGATCCGCGCCGTGCTGCCGCCGGAACTGGAAATCGCCGCCGTGGGCGGTGTTTCGGAGGCCAATTTCGCCGACTACGCCAAGATCGGCGTCAAAAGTTTCGGCCTCGGCTCCAGCCTGTACAAGGCCGGCATGGATGCCACTGAGGTCACCAAGCGTGCACAGGCGACGATCAAGGCCTATGATGCCGTCTACGGAGCGTGACCATGACCGAGACCATCGCCTTTTCCGGCAAAATCCTGTGCGAAGCCACGCTTGAACTCGGCGAAGGACCGACCTTCGATCCGGCCACCGGCACCGCCTGGTGGTTCAACATCAAGGGCAAGGAGCTGCACGCGCTGCATCTCGAAAGCGGCCGCAAAACGGTTCATCCGCTTCCCTTCATGGGCAGCGTGATGGCCATCATCGACCCTGAGCAGCAGCTCATCGCGTCGGATCAAGGGCTGTTCATTCGCAACACGCAAACGGGGGCTTTCAAGGCATACGCGACCCTTGAAGACAACCCGGAAAACCGTTCCAACGACGGGCGCATGCATCCGTCGGGAAGTCTCTGGATCGGCACCATGGGCAGGCGCGCGGAAAAAGGCGCCGGCGCGATCTATCATGTCGCCAAGGGAACCGTGACGAAGCTCTACAGCAATATCAGCATCCCGAACGGTATCTGTTTCTCTCCGGACGGCTCGACAGGATATTTCGTTGATTCGGCGGTCAATTACATCATGAAGGTGGCTCTCGACCCCGAAACCGGGCTGCCGACCGGTGATGCCGCCGTACTCAGCGACCAGAGCGGCAACCCCGGCGATGTCGATGGTTCCGTCTGCGATGCCGACGGCCTGATCTGGAATGCCCGCTGGGGCCAGGGGGCCGTTGATGTGTACACGCCGGATGGCATGCGGGTGGCCCGCTACGCCGTGCCGGCGACGCAATCGAGCTGCCCGGCTTTCATCGGCGCTAAGGCCGACCGGCTGCTGGTGACATCCGCGTGGCAGGACATGGACGCGAAGGCGCGCGCAGCCGACCCGAATGCAGGCAAGACCTTCGAACTCGGCGCCCTCGTGAAGGGCCGTTTCGAGCCCATCTACCGGCCCTGAAACCGCCACATGGAACCGGTTTACAGGTATTGCCGCAAAAAGTAATACAATTGACTTCAGGCGCGGATTGCCTGACCCAAGGGAGTGCTCCGATGAGCGACAACAAGAAAAAAGAACTGAGAAGTCGGCACTGGTACGGCGGGACCGACAAGGATGGTTTCATTCACCGTTCGTGGATGAAGAACCAGGGTTTTCCGGATCACGTCTTCGACGGGCGGCCAATCATCGGCATCTGTAACACCTGGTCGGAGCTGACGCCCTGCAACAGCCACCTGCGCATCCTCGCCGAAGGCGTGAAGCGCGGCGTCTGGGAAGCGGGCGGCTTTCCCGTCGAATTTCCGGTTTCCTCGCTCGGCGAGACGCAGATGCGGCCGACGGCGATGCTGTTCCGCAACCTGCTTGCCATGGATGTCGAGGAGGCGATCCGCGCCTATGGCATCGACGGCGTCGTGCTGCTCGGCGGCTGCGACAAGACCACGCCCGGCCAGCTGATGGGTGCGGCCTCGGTCGACCTGCCGACCATCGTTGTTTCCTCCGGTCCGATGCTGAACGGCAAGTGGAAAGGCAAGGATATCGGCTCGGGCACCGACGTCTGGAAATTCTCCGAGGACGTGCGCGGTGGCAAGATGAGCGTGCAGGAATTCATGGCGGCCGAAAGCGGCATGTCGCGCTCGCCCGGCGTCTGCATGACCATGGGAACCGCGACCACGATGGCCTCCGTCGTCGAGGCGATGGGCCTTTCGCTGCCGACCAACGCGGCGCTTCCCGCGGTCGACGCCCGCCGCATGGCGCTTTCGCACATGACCGGCAAGCGCATCGTGCAGATGGTGCATGAGGACCTGCGCCTGTCGATGGTGCTGACCAAGAAGAACTTTGAAAACGGCATCATCGCCAACGCCGCCGTCGGTGGCTCGACCAATGCGGTCGTACATCTGCTCGCCATCGCCGGCCGCGCCGGTGTCGACCTGACGCTCGATGACTTCGACCGCGTCGGCGGCCAGATCCCCTGCATCGTCAACTGTATGCCGTCGGGCAAGTACCTCATCGAGGATCTTGCCTATGCCGGCGGCCTGCCCGCTGTCATGAACCGGATCCAGGACATGATGCACGCCGATGCACCGACCGTCATGGGCGCGCCGATCTCCGAATACTGGAAGGACGCCGAAGTCTACAACGACGACGTCATCCGTCCCCTCGACAACCCGCTGCGTGAACGCGCCGGCATCCGTGTGCTGAAGGGCAACCTTGCGCCGAACGGCGCCGTTATCAAGCCGTCTGCCGCGAGCGAGCATCTGCTTGCGCACGAGGGCCCGGCCTATGTGTTCGAGACCATCGAGGATCTGAAGGCGAAGATCGACGACCCGGACCTGCCGGTGACCGAGGACACGATCCTGGTGCTCAAGGGCTGCGGCCCGAAGGGGTATCCGGGCATGGCCGAAGTCGGCAACATGCCGATCCCGCGGCGTCTCGTGGAAAAGGGCGTGCGCGATATGGTGCGTATCTCCGACGCCCGCATGTCCGGCACCGCCTTCGGCACCGTGGTCCTGCATGTAAGCCCGGAGGCCAATGCAGGCGGGCCGCTCGCCATCGTCAAGACCGGCGACCGCATCCGCCTCGACGCGATGAAGGGCGAACTCAACCTTCTGATCGGCGAAGAGGAGTTCGCCTCGCGCATGGCCGCCTGGAAGGTGCCCGAACAGAAATGGACACGCGGCTACTACAAGCTCTATCACGACACCGTTCTGCAGGCCGACAAGGGAGCTGACCTCGACTTCCTGGTCGGCGCAAGCGGCAGCGAAGTCTTCCGCGAAAGCCACTGACCGGGTCAGATGAACGAAATGAAGAGCCGGGTTCGTCGCCCGGCCCCCAAACTGAAATGTGGAATCAAAGTAGAACAATGGTGCCGAATCCGCTTGCAGCCCTGATATCGCATCGCCACACGTGATCGTTGATGAGCCCGATCGCCTGCATGAAGGCGTAGACGGTGGCTGGGCCAACGAAGGACCAGCCACGCCTTTTCAAATCGTTCGATAGCGCAATTGAAGCTGCGCGGCCGCGCACCAGCGGCAGCGCAGCCGCCCGTCATGGCCCTGGAAGGTTTCGCCCATCGATCATCCTTTCAGGAAGACAAGTCGTTCATCAACGCGGCCTGGCGTGACTTCATGGATCTCGGCACTCACCACACGCTCTGCCACGAACGGATCTTCCTGCACGAGCGCATCAAGATTTTTCCGATCAATATTGTGGGCGAGGAGTGTCCCGCCCGCGTTCGGCTGGAGGCTGCCTGCAAGAAGAAAAGTCCCGCTATCGAAGCCTCTTTTGATCCAGGCATTGTGTCCCTCAAGGAATTGGGAGGCCCGCGTCTTGTTGTCCGAAAACCTGAGAAATACGATAAACATGAACTGTCCCGTTTTTTGAGCAGTGATGGAAAGAGAAAGGCCTCGCCGCGCTCTGACGCGTCGACCGGTTTATTCGAAGGCAGCTTGCCCCCGGTCAGTTTTGGAGCCCTCGGCCGCGATATCCTTCAGCCAGTCCTTCATCTGATCAACCTCGCGCTGAACGAAGTCTGTATCCCGAAAAGCATTGAAAAGGGTCGCGGCGCCTTGGCTACGGGAGAGAAGATGCATGGCAAGCGCATCCGCATCAGCTTCTCGGCCGAGTGCGACGAACTGACGGCGAAGCCAAGTCCGGAACAGCATGAACAACCTGCTGGCGTCTGCCTGCGCTGCATGGCTTAGCTTCGCAAGCTCGCTCGTTAGCGTTCCGATTGGGCATCCATACAGTTTGATATTATCCCCATTCACGATCAGGATGTCGATGAAGCTGGTGATCCGCTCTACCGGTGTCTTGCCCTCTATCTCCCATCGCTCCAGCATCGCCTTGCGGTCCGTCAGGCGTTTCTGGATCACCGCTTCGAGAATGTCGTCCTTCGTCTTGAAATGATGATAGAAGTTGCCACGCGAAATCTTCACGAGCTCGGCGATGTCTGCAAAGGATGTGTGATCAAATCCCCGGCGGTAGAACAGATCGTCCGCTACGCCGACAATCTCCTCGCGTGTCGCCCGATTTCCCATCGTAGTGTTTCCCTGTTGGTCTTTCGGTGCCTTTTAGGCAGCAGAGGCCTCTTCGCCCGTGAAGAACGGATAATCAGTATATCCGGCCTCGTCCCCACCATAGAAAGTCGCCGGTTCAGCCGTGTTCAACGGCAACCCCTGCCGATAACGCCGCACGAAGTCGGGGTTGGCGAGGAAGGGCAGGCCGAATGCCACGAGATCGGCATCACCATTTGCGATTGCCTGTTTTGCACATACTCAAATCATTGAGCTGGAAGGCACTGAACAGATCGACGGCCATGAATGTTCCTCTCTAGGTCATTTGTCCTAGAAGGACTATTAGGTCATTTGTCCTAAATCCGTCAAGCCTCCTAATGAAGCCAACCAGAAAACAAGCAAAAGGAGCGGAAAAATCCTAACCTTCGCAACAGAATCACCGGCTCTGAAAACTCACGATGATTTCTGCAGCAAAACTCAATCGCAAAATTCGAAGGGATGCGATCAATTTTTGCTACAAGCAAGTATTCCACATTTCCGTTAGAGGCAGGGGTTCGCCGTCCGGCTCTCTTTTAAAAGCAACCATTCCGAGCCGAAATCTACGACCACTAACCTATCGCCGGCATTGCACGTTCGACAAAGCGCGGCGCGTAAAGTTCCATCGCGCGTTGCATATCTTTTTAGGGAACTACTGGCGGCCTTGGACGTTTTTTAGATGTCACCGGTGCGGCGGAACCGTATTGAACCCCGCGCCCTGATCGACAAGGAACGAAAAGGTAGGTTTTGACATGACCAGAAAACTCGTAGCTTCCGTCGCCGCGGGCGCACTTTTTGCAGGCGTGACCGCCTTTGCGCCGCTCGGCTTCGCACAGGACCAGCCGGCTACCCAGCCGAAAACCATGGAAACACAGCCGATGACCGGCGAGCAGCCGGCTGACGCGGTCAAAAAGCCTGTAGAGGCAGCGCAGGCACCTGCCGCGGGTTCCGGCTATTTGACCGAACAGGCTGAAGGCCAGATTTCGGCCAACACCTATATCGGCCAGCCGGTCTACAATGCGGCCGATGAAAGCATCGGCGACATCAACGACATTATCTTTACCATGGACGGCTCGGTTGAGGCGGCTGTGATCGGCGTCGGCGGCTTCCTTGGCATAGGCGAAAAGAACGTCGCCGTGCCGCTCGACACCATCGCGGTTTCCGAGGTTCCGAATTCCACCGATCTGAAGCTGACGACGCAGGAAACTGCCGACACGCTGAACGCTGCACCGGAATTCAAGACCAAGGCGCAGAAGATCGCCGAGCAGAACGTCAATGCGCCGGTCGATACGACCACCACGTCGTCCACGGCACCGGCAACGGATGTACAGCCGGCTGAAAAGCCCGCGACCAACAACTAACCGTCTCTATGGTTTGAGAGACGGCGGTGCGAAAGCGCCGCCGTTTCTTCCTTAGAACAGCACGCCATAGCGAAGCGCATCATAGATTCCTGCATGGATGTTGCGGCTTGCCACGGCATCGCCGATGCGGAACAGGTCGAATCGTCCTTCCGGATTGCGCATCCGGATCGGGTTTTCCTGGCGGATCAGCGCCTTGTAATCCACCGCGCCGAGATTGCGCGACAGGGGTTTCAGCTCGAGATAGAGATCGGCCATCGGCAGAGTACCGTGCTCGACCACGACCTGGGAGACGCGCCGTTCGACCGAAGCTGTTTCGGAGAAATCCGAGCCAAGCACCGCCACCAACTGGTTGCCCTCGCGGCGGACCGATTTCAGCCGCGTGTTGATCGTCACCCGGACATTCTTCTCAGCAAAGGCCTTGGCATATGGCACATGGTTCATGCCGCCGATTTCCGGGGCAAACATGCGCTCGGGCGAAACGATTTCCAACTCCGCTCCGGTCGCCGCGATCATTTCAGCCGCTGTCATCCCCGTGTGGGCCCCATTATCGTCGTAGAGCAGCACCGGTCCCTCGGGCTTGATCGCTCCCGCGATGATATCCCAGCTCGAGACCACCAGTTCATCGCCCGCCTCAAGCACCGGATTTTGCGCAATGCCGCCGGTGGCGATCACGACCAGATCGGGCTTGCGTTCAAGCACGTCACTTGCCTCGGCAAAGACATTGTAATGAATGGGAACGCCGAGCCGTTCGAGTTCGGACAGGCGCCAATCGACGATGCCGATCATTTCCCTGCGGCGCGGGTTGCGGGCTGCGAGAAGAATTTGCCCGCCGGCTTCGCCGGTTGCCTCCAGAACTTCCACGGAATGCCCGCGTTCAGCAAGCACCCGCGCCGCTTCCAGTCCGGCCGGTCCCGCCCCCACCACAACGGTTTTGCGGATGGGACCGGTCGTTTTCGAGATCACGTGCGGAATGGTCGCCTCGCGGCCCGTCGCCGCATTGTGAATACAGAGCGCACCGCCGCCTTCATAGATCCGGTCGAGGCAGTAGGTCGCGCCGACGCAAGGACGAATCTGGCTTTCGCGGCCTTCGATGATCTTCTTGACGATATGCGGATCGGCAATGTGGGCGCGCGTCATGCCGACCATGTCGAGCTTGCCCTCGGCGATCGCATGCCGGGCGGTGGCGACATCGGCAATGCGGGCGGCATGGAAGACCGGGAACTTCGTTGCGGCACGGACTTCGCCGGCAAAATCCAGATGCGGCGATGACGCCATGCCCTGGATCGGGATGACATTGGTCAGATGCGCGTCATGATCGATATGGCCACGGATGATATTGAGGAAATCGACCCTGCCGGAACCGGCTAGCCGTTTGGCGATTTCGATGCCCTCCTCCTTCGAAAGGCCGATATCCCATTGCTCGTCGGCCACCATGCGGATGCCGACGATGAAATCCGGGCCGACGGCCTTGCGCACCGCGTCCAGCACCATGTTCGAGAAGCGCGTGCGGTTTTCCAGCGAGCCGCCATATTCGTCATCGCGGTGATTGGTAGCGGGCGACCAGAAGCCGTCCAGCAGATGACCGTATGCCTCTATCTCGATACCATCGAGCCCCGCTGCCTGCATGCGTTGCGCAGCGCTCGCATAGTCGCCGACGATGCGCTCGATGTCCCAGTCCTCGATTTCCTTGGGAAAAGAACGGTGCGCCGCCTCTCGAACGGGAGAGGCGCTGAGAACCGGCAGCCAGTCACCCTTGTTCCAGCCGGTTCGGCGGCCGAGATGGGTGAGCTGGATCATCACGGCGGCGCCGTGCTCGTGACAGTCGTCGGCGATCTTCTTCAGCCAGGGCACGATCTCGTCTGAATAGGCATAGAGATTGCCGAAGGCAGGCGGCGAATCCTCCGAGACGATCGCCGAGCCCGCCGTCATGGTCAGTGCAATGCCGCCCTTGGCTTTTTCGACGTGGTAAAGCCGGTAGCGGTCCTTCGGCATGCCGTCTTCGGAATAGGCCGGCTCATGCGCGGTCGACATGATCCGGTTTTTCAGCGTCAGGTGCTTCAACTGGTAGGGCTGGAGCAGCGGGTCTTTCGAAAGGGTCATGCTGTTTCCCCGGCAGGATCGATACTGGGCTTAATACCAGGCATCCGCCATGCTGTTCTTGCGTCTCGCAATATAGTCCATCAGCGCCTCGTCGGTTGCCACATCCAGAGGCGGCGCTTCGTATTCGGCCAGCGTCTTTTTCCACCGCTTGTTGGCGCGCGCCGCCATGTCCGTCGAACCGCCCTCCTCGCTCCATTTTTCAAAAGGCTCGTTGTCCGAGAGCGCCGAATCCCAGAAGGCCGTCTGATAGTTGCGCATCGTATGATCGCAGCCGAGGAAGTGGCTACCCGGCCCGACCTGCAGGAAAGCATCCATGGCAAGCGTGTTGTCATCGACAACGACGCCTGCGAGATAGGAATGCAGCGCGCCGCAGAAATCCGTGTCCATCACGAATTTCTCGTAAGACATTGCCAGCAAGCCATCGAGGAAGCCGGCCGAATGCAGGATGAAATTGGCGCCGCAATGCACCGCCGACAGCATCGACATGACGCCTTCCTGCATCGCCTGGGCATCCGGCCGCTTGGAGTTGGAGAAGTTGCCGGCACAGCGCAGCGGCAGCTTCAGCCGCCGGGCCAGTTGGCCGATCACCATCGAGCCGATGGCAGGCTCCGGCGTACCAAACGTCGGCGAGCCCGAGCGCAGCGACATGGAGGAGAGGAAATTGCCGAAAATGACCGGTGCCCCCTTTCGCTCCAACTGGGTCAGCGCACAGCCCGCCAGCGTTTCGGCATAGGATTGCGCGATCGCGCCGGCATTGGTGACCGGCCCCATGGCACCGCCGAGGATGAAGGGCACGATGACCGCCGCCTGGTTGGCGCGGGCGTAGGCGCGCAGCGACTTCGTCATCGTGCCATCCCAGACGAGCGGCGAGTTGACGTTGACATTGCCGAGTATGACGCAGTTCCTGTCGACGAAATCGCGGCCGAAGACGAGGCGCGTCATGTCGATCGAATCTTCCGCCCGCTCTTCCGCCGTGATCGAACCCATGAAGGCGCGGTCGGAATATTTGATGTGGCTGTAGACCATGTCGAGATGGCGCTTGTTGACCGGAATATCCACCGGCTCGCAGATCGTGCCGCCGGAATGGTGCAGCCACGGGCTCGACTGGGCGAGCTTGATGAAATTGCGAAAATCCTCCAGCGTGCCGTAGCGTCGGCCCTTGTCGAGATCCATGACGAAGGGCGAGCCGTAGGCCGGAGAAAAGACGACATTGCTACCGCCGATCTCGACATTGCGGGCCGGGTTGCGCGCATGCTGGGTGAACTGCGAAGGCGCGGTCGAAACGATTTCGTTCAGCATGCCCGGCTCGAAGCGCACGAGCACGCCCTCGACCTTCGCTCCTGCCCGCTTCCAATGATCGAGCGATGCCGGATCGTCGCGAAACTCGATGCCGACCTCCGACAGGATCCGGTCGGCGACGCGCTCGATCCTGACGAGATTTTCCTCACTCAGGATATCGTAGGTCGGAATGTTGCGGACGATGTAGGGAACGCCCGCAATCTTTGCCGCATTGTCGCGCCGCGCCGGGCGCGCCGACCGTGTGCGTCTTGCCGGTTCTGCTTCTGCCACAAGCGTTGTCATTCGTTTCCTCCCATTGTCTCAGTCGAGGCTACCGGTGAAAAAGGTCACTGTAACGCTGGAAAAATTCAACACATGATATAAGCTGAATTTATGGAAACCCTGCGCCGCCTACTCCCCTCCGCTTCCAGCCTGATCGTCTTCGAGGCGGCGGGGCGGCATCAGAATTTTACCCGCGCCGCCCATGAGCTGGCAATGACGCAGGCCGCCGTCTCCTATGCCATCCGGGGGTTGGAGGAGCAGCTTGGCGTGCCGCTGTTTCACCGGGTCCACCGTGCCGTCCAGTTGACGGAAGCTGGAGAGAAATTCCATGCCGACGTGTCACTCGGGCTGTCGCGGATTCAGAAATCCGCCGAGGACATCCGGGCAAAACGGCGCGAGAGCAACGTGACGCTGGCCGCCTCGACCGCTTTTGCCTCGATGTGGATGCTGCCGCGGCTGACGAAGCTGCGCGAGGACCTGCCCGAGATCGATCTGCGCATCCAGACCAGCGTGCGCGATCTCGATCTGGAGGAGGAGCCGATCCCGCTTGGCGTGCGCGGCGGCGGTGATCCCGCCAACTGGCCGCGCTATCACTCGGCCCTGCTTGCGCCGGAGGTAATCAGCGCCGTCGCCTCACCCGCTTTCGTCGAGGCTCACGGCATGCCGCAGCGGCCCGCCGATCTACTGAACCACCCTCTGATCCATCTGGAAGAGCCGGTCAGGCGCGCCTATAGCTGGCAGGAATGGTTTGCCAGCGCCGGGATATCCTACCCGGCCCAGTCGCGGCGGCTGACGCTCAACGACTATGTGCTTGTTATCCAGGCGGTGCTTGCCGGCGAAGGCATCGCTCTCGGCTGGAACCATCTGATCGAGCGGCAGGTTCGCTCCGGCGCACTTGTTCCGGTCGGCAATCATGTGCTGAAGACGGATCTGGCATTCTACGTGGTCTGGCCTCGCTCGCGCGAACTCAACCAGCAGGCCCGGCGGGTGCGCGACTGGCTTCTTGCGGAAGGGGGCCGGGAAATGCGCAACAGCGACGATGGCTTGCTTCAGATGGATACGGACAGCGATGGCGTCGGCTCGTGATATTTTTCCGCGAGAAAGCGAAGCGTCGTGACCGCGTCGGCCGGCTTTCCATAGAAATACCCCTGCCCCATGCCGCAGCCGAGATCCTTCAGTTTCGAAGCTTCGGCCAAATTCTCGATGCCCTCGGCAACCACCTCGAGATCGAGACCCTCGCACATGGCAATGATCGCCTTGACGATATGTTCCGACGCGCGATCGGCGGCAATGCGCGAGACGAAGGCGCGGTCGACCTTCACCTTGTCGAAGGAAAAATCACGCAGGCGGCCGAGGCTGGACTGGCCGGTGCCGAAATCGTCGAGCGAGATGCGCACGCCGGCGGCCCTGAGTTCCGTGACGATCTTCTGGGCCACGTCGGCATCGGTCATGACGGCGGTTTCAGTGATTTCCAGCTCAAGGCGACGAGGGTCGAGGCCGACGCGATTGATGATCGCCAATACGTCGGCGCTCGTCGACGGGTCCATCAGTTGCGCCGAAGACAGGTTGAACGAGAGAAAGAGTTCCTTCGGCCACTGCAGCGCGGTCTCGGCAGCCTTGCGCAGCAGCGTTTCCGAGAGGGAATCGATGAAACCACGCTCTTCGGCGAGCGGCACGAAGACGGCCGGAGAAACGTAGCCGAGATCTGGATCGCACCAGCGCGCCAAAGCCTCGAAACCGACCACCGTGTCCGTCTTCAGATTGACGATCGGCTGGAAATGCACATCGACCTCGTCGGCGATGATGGCGTTGCGCAGCGCCTGCTCGAGCTGCGTCGCGCGCCTCATCTCCTGGGCGATTTCCTGGGAGTAGACTGTGATCTGTCCGCGGCCTCGGCGCTTCGAGCGATAGAGTGCCGTGTCGGCGCTTTTCAGAAGATCCTCGAACTCCTCGCCGGCGAAAGGATAAACGGCAAAACCGAAGGAGGCAGACAGGCGGACGTTGCGCTCGCCGAGATCGAAGGGGGCCGACAGCACCTCCTTCAGCATATTGCCGACCTTCTCGGCCGCCTTTCGCTCGAATACCAGCGGCAGCACGAAGGCGAACTCGTCGCCGCCTGCGCGAATGACGGTCGCACCATCGGGAACGCAGGCGAGCAGCCGGCTGGCGACTTGGCAGAGGATTTCGTCGCCGGCATGCGGCCCAAAGAGATCGTTGATCGGCTTGAACCCGTCGAGATTGGCAAGGCCGATGGTAAAGGGCGCGGGATCGCTGGCGCGGTCGGCAGCGATTTGGCGCACCTTGTCGCGCATCCTGTATGAATTGCCCAGACCGGTCAGCGGATCGGTATAGGCCATGGCATGCAGATCATTCTGGCTTACGTGCTGAGACGATGTTTCAGCAGAATTCATAACGCATTCCCGGGCTTGGCTCTAAGGCATTGTCAGGAATAGACGATGGACAGCGAGGGTTAAGATTTCGAAAGCATCGCCTTACCAGTTTCCACAGTGCCCTCCCCAATTCCTGGGAATTGACACGGGATATCGGCGAAATCTGTCCGGCTCCTTCCATTTCCTGGTCACCCACGGCTGCTCGAACCGGTAGCCGATGTCAGCCCGCCATGCGTTCGGGTCTGGTGACCACGAACTTGCGGTAGACGGCCTCTATCATGTCCGGGCTGATCGGCTTGGTGATGTGGTCGTCCATGCCCGCCGCCTTGCTCAGTTCGATATCGATATCGAGCGCCTGGGCCGTCACGGCAATGATCGCCGTTTGGAAAGCGACCGATTTTTCAGCTGCGCGAATCGCTCGCGCCGCATCGAAGCCGTTCATCACCGGCATCGAAATATCCATCAGGACGAGAGCTGGCCGGTATTGCTGCCAGAGCCGAACGGCTTCCTCGCCATTGGCCGCGATGCGATAGGAGATGCCGAGACCCTCGAGGATCTGGGCGAAGACGAACTGGTTGATCTCATTGTCTTCGGCGACGACGACTTCGACTTCCGGCACGGGCCGGGCGGCAAGCCCGCCATCCGGCACGATGATGTCCCAATCGGCCGGGTAATCGACCGTATCCGCGCCACCACGGCCTGATCCGTCGCCGCAAAGCGCTAGCAGGCTTGCGCGCAGCTCGGATACTTTCCAATTCCTTGCCAATTGCAGGGATGGCGACGCGTTCCAGTTGGTGATGACGTCTTGCGCCCCAGCCATCGCGCCATCGACAATCAGTGCTGCAATCTCAATACGGCGCGCCGCGCAGATGTCTTTGAACGCTGTCAGTTCCGCTCTGTTTCTGACCGCACATGCATCGAGGCCCCATCGGCGCAATTGCGGCACAAGGCTCTGCTCGAGAGCAACCGCAGGCGTCATCAGCAGGACCCGGTGCCTGATTGCGGAAACCGGCTCGATGATCGCACCGGCTTCAACGAGGTGCTGCATATCGATCGACCGGAACGGGTCGTAGCAATTCTGGGCCGGGGTAAAGGCGCCGTAATCCCTGACGTCCAGAGGCGAGCGACCCGACGCGATGCCGTCAAGGTCTTTGTAGCCGACGACCAGACCGGTCACATCGTTCATGCAGGTGACGAGCAGATATTTTCCCGGATCACCGACGCGGAACTTGCAGGTGACGACCCAGAGGTCCTCGCCATCGGCCTGAACGATCTGCTCGGGCAACGAATGGATGACCCCGGTTTCCAGCGTCGCGCGGTCTGAGCGTTCGAATTTTTCGGCGAGTTCCGGCTCTAGCAGGTCCCATACGGAGCGCCCCAGGATGGCCTCTGCCGCCATGCCATGGATGGCGCAGAATGCCTTGTTGACGGCCACATAGTTCAGGTTACGGTCTTTCACGCAGATCGGATTGGGCAGGCAATCGAGGATGCCCTCGGTCAGTTCGATCCGTTCAAGATCGAGCTGCATCTGTTCTTCGCGCTTTTTCTGCTCCGAAACGTCGCTGATCCAGACGATGCCGAGGCCGTTGGAAAGCCGCCGTTTGCGCAAGCTGATCCAGCGATGGCGGCCAATGCGCTCCACCACTTCGAAGCGCTCGCGCCAATGATGGGAGAGATGTTCGGAAATCCATTCGTCGCGATTGGCATGCCTGCGGCTCGTTTCCGGGGCAGTGCCGCTGCGGACGCCGGAATCGAAGACGGCGCCGAGAAAATCCTTGAGCCGCGTTCCGGTTTCCAGGAACTGCGCCGGGATGGGATAGAACTGGAGAATGGGCCGGCTTGCAAAAATGATCTCATCATTCTTGTCGCAGACAAGAATAGCTAGGCCGAGCGCGTCGGACGTCGCTTCGAGCACCGTTTTCTGGATGTTCGCGCCGAAAGACGCTACATCAATCATTGCATAGCCCTCATATACCTTGGTGGCTTCTCTTTCCGGACATGCTGACGAACGTGCCTCTTTGGGGGCCGTATCTGGGATGGAAGCCTTGGGCGGCCAGCTGCGCCACAAGCACCAAATGACAAAACCCGTGTTCATTCAGGTTCTTGGCGAAAGTCGCAGCTTTGTATTAAGGCCTGATTAAACCCGCCTGACATTATCGGGCACACCGCCTTGGATGACATTCGGGGATAGAATGCACGACCTACTTTCCATGCGGCGCCGAATCCCGGACAATAGGCCATGCCCATCAAACAACTCTCCGAGACCCTCATCAACCAGATCGCTGCCGGCGAAGTCATCGAACGGCCGGCGAGTGCTGCCAAGGAGCTTATCGAGAATGCGCTCGACGCCGGCGCGACGCGCATCGAGATCACCACGGCAGGCGGCGGCAAGACGCTGCTTCGGGTCATCGACAATGGCTGCGGCATGGGGCCGGACGATCTCGAACTGGCGGTGCGCCGTCACTGCACCTCCAAGCTCGACAACAATCTTCTCGATATCCGGACGCTCGGTTTTCGCGGCGAGGCCCTGCCCTCGATCGGTTCCGTCGCGCGGTTGGCGATTGCCAGCCGACCGGCCGGCGCAAGCCATGGTGCCGAGATCGGAGTGATCGGCGGAAAGCTGCAGCCGGTGAAGCCCGCGGCCGTCAATCAGGGCACCGTGGTCGAGGTACGCGATCTGTTCTTCGCCACCCCGGCACGGTTGAACTTCATGAAGACGGAGCGGGCCGAAGCCTCGGCGATCTCCGACGTCGTCCGACGCATGGCGATCGCCTTTCCGGGCGTTCGCTTCGTGCTGTCCGGCTCAGACCGGACAACGCTCGAATTTCCGTCCACCGGCGACGACCGGCTTGCCCGCATCGCCCAGGTGCTCGGCCGCGATTTCCGCGACAACGCCATCGAGATTGACGCAGAACGCGAAGGCGCGCGGCTCAGCGGCTTTGCCGGTGTACCGACCTTCAATCGCGGCAACTCGCTGCAGCAATATGCCTTCGTCAACGGCCGCCCGGTACAGGACAAGCTGATCTGGTCGGCACTGCGTGCCGCCTATGCCGAGACCATTCCTCAGGGCCGCTATCCAGTCGCGGTGCTGGCGCTGACCGTCGATCCCGACGTCGTCGATGTCAATGTGCATCCGGCGAAATCGGATGTCCGCTTCCGCGACCCGGGGCTCATTCGCGGCCTGATTATCGGCGCCATCCGGCAGGCGATGGCCGAGGGCGGAGACCGAGCCTCGACGACCGGCGCCAGCGGGCTGATGCGGGCGTTCCGGCCGGAACCGCCGCGGCCGAGCGGCGGCTGGAGCGCTTCCTCATCTCCCTACCGGCCGATGGCATTCGATGTGACACCGCGCGGATTTGGAGAGGCGCCGCAGGCTGCCTTTGCCGAGATGACAACGCCATCGGCCCGCGCGCCAACATTTGAACAAGAAGCGATAGCCGTTTCGCAACCGGAAAAGTCCCATCCGCTCGGCGCGGCCCGGGCGCAGCTGCACGAGAACTACATCGTCGCCCAGACCGAGGATGGCCTTGTCATCGTCGATCAGCACGCAGCCCATGAGCGTCTGGTGTTCGAGGAACTCCGCAAGGGACTGAATTCAAGGCCGATCCCGGCGCAGGCGCTGCTCATTCCGGAAATCGTCGATCTGCCGGAAGACGATTGCGACCGGCTGATCGGCCATGCCGGCGAATTTTCACGGCTGGGGCTCGGCATCGAGCGCTTCGGCCCCGGCGCCATCGCCATCCGCGAAACACCGTCGATGCTCGGCGAAATGGATGCCATCGGACTGGTGCGGCAACTGGCCGACGAGCTTGCCGAATGGGATACGGCAAATGGGCTTGCAGGCCGGCTCGACTATCTGGCGGCGACCATGGCCTGCCACGGTTCCGTGCGCTCCGGCAGGCGGCTCAGGCCGGAGGAGATGAATGCACTGCTCAGGCAGATGGAGGCAACGCCCGGCTCCGGCCAGTGCAATCATGGCCGGCCGACCTATATCGAGTTGAAGCTGTCCGATATCGAGCGGCTGTTCGGACGCAGTTGACGATGCGACACGTCAATTGCGCTGGAAATTTGGTGTTCTGCGCGCTAGAGCATGACTACAACAGGTAGCGCCTGGATAAGCAGTTGCTCGAGGCCTTAGGCGCATCCAAGGATGCCGGCCAGCATGCACTGCGACAGTGGACGACAAAAATGCGAGGTCGAAGGACAATGAACCGGTTTGAAGGCAACGGTAACAGGGAAGCCAAGATCCGCTATCTCGATGGCGACTTCCAGATCGTCCTGCCCGGATCATATGTCACCTGCGCGGTGACCGGCGCTGCAATCCCCATCGACGAACTGCGTTACTGGAGCGTCGCGCGGCAGGAAGCCTATGCCGATGCAGAGGCGTCGTATCAAGCCGACAAACGCGCCGGGATCCTGCCGAACCAGAAATCATAAGGTCGCCCGTCCTTATTTCCTGCCCTTGCGCAGGCTGCGCGCCCGGGCGGCCATCAACGCCGCATCGATGATCTTGCCAGGCGAGGCCGGATCGTCGAAACGGACTTCGACATCGATCACCCGGCTCCTTTCCATCAGTTCCACAGCCCGGCCATGACCTGGTTCAAGCCGCACCATGTCCTTTGCCGTCGTCACGAGCTGGTGGCCCTTGGCATGGGCGTGATCGAGCAGATCGGCAATCTCGTCCTCGGAAAAATGGTGATGATCGGGAAAGCTGCGACTTTCAGCGAGGACCGCCCCGGTCTCTCGCACCGTGCGGAAGAATTTTTCCGGATCTGCAATGCCCGCCCAAGCGAGAACCGGCACGTCCTTCAGGCCGCCATCGTCGAGATGCATGACATTGGCTTCGTAGATCTGCTTGCCGGCGCGGGCCGCCCTGCGGATCAGCCCATCAGCACGATCACCGTTGCCGATCTTCAGAAGCGCCGAGGCGTGGCGTATCTGCTGGCGGATCGGCGCGCGGACCGGGCCGGAGGGGATCAGGAACCCGTTGCCGATCCCCCTTCGGCTGTCGATCACCAGCAGCGAAAAATCGAAGGCCAGCCGGGCGCTCTGGAACCCATCGTCCATGATGATCAGATCGGCCCCTTCCCCCACCAATCGGCGGGCGCCCTCGACCCGCCTGCGGCAGACCACAGCAAGGCCCTCGCGGGCCAGAAGCAGCGGCTCATCGCCGACATCGCGGGCGCGGTGGTGGGAAAGGTCGACCACCGTCGTCACGTCGAGCGAGCCGCCATAGCCACGGCTGAGGAACCCCGGCTTCAGGCCACGCTTGCGGGCGGCCCGGGCAAGCGCAATCGCTGTCGGCGTCTTGCCTGCCCCGCCAACGGTAAAATTGCCGACGCAGATGATGGGAACCGGGACGGAGGCGCGCCGTGCATGGTCCATGCGCCAACCGGAAATGCGGCCATAAATCCAGGAGAAGGGCCAGAGGCCATAGGCGCGCCAATCCGCTTTGGTCCACCAGAACGGCGGTGCTTCAGAAACCATCAGTCTTTCCAGGCCTCCCAGCCCACCGGTTGCCGCCTTTTGCGACGCGGTAAAAATTTTTTCCCGTTGCCGAAACAGATATTTCTTGCGGAAAACCGCTTTGGCTGGCGACACAAAACGGCAGATTGCCGGGAATTGCAAGCCGTCGCGCTGTCCGCCGTGGCAAATGAACAGGCCTCGTGACCCGTCGAAACGCGCGACTGGCACCGGCGAAAGTCAACGGCGTCGGACGCCTGGTGGATGCCGATATGAGGAGCTTTGACCAGGCTGAAAGCCGTCACAGGTTCAACTCGCCGTCCAGGCGCTGAACATCGCAAACACCGCACCGTCGCTGCTGATGCATGTTCCAGTAAGCGAGCAGGTCAGCCGAACGTCAGATCAGAACGGTCTCGAGCTCGGTGATATCGTTGAGGCAATGATCTGACGCCGCCGCGAGCGACTGTGGTGAGCCGGTGCCGGTCAGAACCGCCACCGTGAGGCCGGCGCCGGCGCTGCGGCCCATATGCAGATCGTGGTTGTTGTCGCCGACAACCGCCACCTGATGCGGCTCAAGCCCGGTCGCGGCGCAGAAGCCATGGACCATGCCGGGCTCAGGTTTGGTGCCGAAGCCGCTGTCGTAGCCCGCGACGTAGTGCAGATAGCCGTCGAAGCCGAAACGCTTCGCGGTCTCGCGGATCGAGCGCTCGTTATCGCTGGAGGCGACACCGAGCCAATAGCCCTTGGCGTGCAGTCCGGCAAAAAAGACGGCGAGATCGGTAACCGGCACGGCAAAGGCGGCCGAATTGGAAAAGAGCCCGTCGAGCTTCGCCGTCAGTTCTTCCACCGTGTAACGGGCGCCGGCGGCGACCATGCCGGTGGCGATCTCCACCGTGTTGCCGGCCGCCAGAAGGCTGTCCGGCGTCACATAGCCCGTATCGGGATCCATGCCGCCAGCAGCCAGCAGGCGGCGCGCAAGGTCCTGATCACCATCAGCAGCGATGCTGGCAACCTCGTAATTCACCGGAACCCAGCTTTTGACATAATCGAGCAGCGTCCCGTCCTTGTCGAAGAGGATTCCGGATATCACTTTTTCACGCGTCATCGGACTTTCCCCCGGAAAATCAGGTCTCGCCGCGGGGCTGCAGCCGCGCCTTCACCGTCAGCGGATTGATATAGGGCTCGAGCCCCCTGATCGTCGCCGACAGTGCTCCACGCATTTCATGCACGGTTTCGAGCCCGGCATCGATCATCTTGCGACGCACCTCGTCGTTGACGAGCAGATAATTGACGCCCTTGGCCAGCATCTCGACATCGCGAATGATCTTGGCGCTGCCGTTCTTCGCGAGCATCTGGTAGGTGTCGCGGAAATTCTGGACATTGCCGCCGGACAGGATGGCGCAGCCGAGCATCGCCGGCTCCAGCGGGTTCTGTCCGCCCTCGGCAAACAGCGATCGGCCGACAAAGGCAACTTCGGTCAAGCGCAGATAAAGTCCCATTTCGCCAATGGTATCACCAAGGAAGATGTCCGTCTCCGGCGTGATCGGATCATTGCGCGTGCGCCGCGCGACCGTTAGCCCCTTGGCGTTCAGCATCGCCTCGATCGCGTCACAGCGCTCGGGGTGGCGCGGCACGATGATGGTCAGCAGTCCGGTGCGCTCCTTCAGCGCGCGATGGACGACGCCTGCGGCATTCTCCTCGCCTTCGAAGGTCGAGATCGCGGCCCAGGTCTTGCGGTCGCGGACCTGCTGGCGATAGTGCTTGAGGACCTGCCCGTCATGCGGCGGCGCATCGGTATCGACCTTCAGATTGCCCGACACCATCACCGGCAGCGCGCCCAGCGTGCGGAACCGCTCGGCATCGAGGTCCGACTGGGCAATGACCAGCGCCAGGTTTTCGAATAAGGCATCGGCAAGCCACGGACGCTTCTTCCAGCGGCCGAAGGTGCGATCGGACAGGCGGCCGTTGACCAGCACCTGGGGAATATGGCGCTGACCGAGTTCGACGATGGTCATCGGCCAGATTTCCGATTCTGCGATGATCGCCAGATCCGGCTCCCAATAATCGAGGAAGCGGGCGACGGCCGGCTTGAAATCGAGCGGCACATATTGATGGATGATGCCGGGTCCAAGGCGGTCTGCGGCCAGACGCGCCGACGTCGTTGTTCCCGTCGTCAGCACGATGGCGATGCCGCGGCGCGATACTTCCCTGATCAGCGGAATGACTGCCGTGGTCTCGCCGACGCTGGCGGCATGGAACCAGACCAGCGGCCCCTGCGGACGCGGCGCGCTGGCGTGGCCGTAGCGTTCCTGGCGGCGGGTGGAATCCTCCTTGCCCTTGACGGCGCGAGCGGCAAGATAGGACCAGACGAGCGGATAGATGGCCGTGCCGATCCAGCGGTAGCTGGACAGCGCCAGCCGAGCAAGGATGCGGCTCATGAGAAGACGTCTCCGCTTTCGCGTTCAGGCTTTGAAAGCCAAGCGCTTCCGGCAGCACGCGTTGAAGGCGTGGCCTGTGCGGACCGGACCGGCATCAAGCCTGTTCCGGATCGAGCAGCCGGTGCATGTGCACGATGAAATAGCGCATATGGGCGTTATCGACGGTCAACTGCGCCTTGGATTTCCAGGCGGTCAGGGCGCTGTCGTAATCGGGGAAGATGCCGACGACGTCGAGCTTTTCCAGATCGCGGAACTCAACGCCGGTCAGCGTCGTCAGTTCACCGCCGAACACGAGATGGAGCCGCTGTTTCTGTTCCGAGTTCTGAGCCATCTGACCTTCCGATTTTCTTGACGTATTTTGCCCCGTGTTTGCGGCATTCAGCCGGAAAGGTCAATGGCCCTCCAGCCCCTGTGACGCGGCAATCAGCGCCGGCAAAGCGGGCATTGCAGCGGCGCACAGGATGGTATGGCGAACATTGGGGCGATTGTAGGAAAGCGGCTGCCCGTCGAGGCCGAAAAGCGCGCCACCGGCTCGCTCCAGGATGAGGTCGGCGGCGGCGAGATCCCAGTCGTGGGAATTTTTCTTGACAATGGTGCCGTCGATCCGCCCATCAGCGATCATGGCGATCCTATAGGCAAGGGAAGGCACATGGGCAATGCGCGAAACGCTTGTCCGGTAGCCGTATTCCAGTAATCCAACGGCGTCTTCGGCCAAGGCAATCCTGAGCGTCGAGTCCACGCCTGCCCTGACGTTGATCGCCGCTCCGTTCTTTTGCGCATCACCCGTCAACGTCGCCTGGAACAGTTCATCAAGAGCCGGCGCAAACAGCACGCCGGCCACCGGGCGGCCAACATGCACCACGGCGACGCTGACGCACCAGACATCCTTGCCGGCAATGAAGGCGCGGGTTCCGTCGATCGGATCGACGACGAAGACGGTATCGCAGCCGAGCCTTGCCTCATCGTCATCGGTCTCCTCCGACAGCCAGCCGTAATTGGGGCGGGCCGTCAGGAGCTTTTCCTTCAGGATGTCATTGGCGGCATAATCCGCTTCGCTGACGGGCGAGCGGCCTTCATTCTTCCATTGGACGTCCGGATTCTTGCGGAAATAGGACAGCGCCTTTTCACCTGCGGCCTTCGCCGCTATCGTGATGAGTTCCAGATCGGTGATCCATTGATCCGGCGATGGACGAACGGCAGTCATTCAGTCTTTCCATTTCCCGCGGCCGCCAGCCGCGTTGAAGATCGATAAGCGGATCGCGGCTCACTTGCCCGCGAGTGTCATGCCCTCGATGGCAAGCGTCGGCGCGGCGATACCGAACTTGCGATCGATGTCGTCTGCCAGCGTGAGGCCAAAGAACATCTGCTTGAGGTTCGAGGCAATGGTGACTTCCGATACGGGGAAGGTCAACTCGCCGTTCTCGATCCAGAAGCCCGAGGCGCCACGGCTGTACTCGCCCGTCAGCATGTTGACGCCATGGCCGATCAGCTCGGTGACATAAAAGCCGGTGCCAACATTGCGGATCAGGTCCTCGCGGGAGATATCTCCGGGCTCCAGCGCGAAGTTCGTCGACGAGGGCGACACCGCAGGGCCGCCGCGCACGCCGCGTCCGTTGGTTTCCAGCCCAAGTTCCCTGCCGGTCGACGTGGACAGGAACCATTGCTTGAGCACGCCATTCTCGATCATCGACAGCCTCTCACCAGTCACGCCTTCCCCATCGAACGGGCGCGACGAGGCGCCGCGCACCACCAGCGGATCGTCGGTGACATGAATACCCGCCTTCATGACCGGCTTTCCCATCACGTCGCGCAGGAAGCTCGTCTTGCGGGCAACCGCCGCGCCGTTGATCGCGCCGGCGATGTGCCCGGCAAAGCCGCGCGCCATGCGCGGGTCGAAAACGACGGTGACATTCTTCTGGGTCGGCACCTGGCGCGGACCGATACGGGCAACCGCCCTTTCACCGGCGGTGCGACCGATCTCGGCGGCCGGTTTCAGGTCGGCGAAAAAGAGCCGGCTGTCGAAATCATAGTCGCGCTCCATCTTCGTGCCGTCGCCGGCAATGACGCTGACGGAACAGCCGAAGCGCGTGCCCATATAGGCGCCGGAAAAACCGTGCGAGGTCACCAAAACCATCCCGCCCATGCCGGCGGACGCGCCGGCGCCACTGGAATTGGTGACGCCGTTCACGGCAAGGGCTGCCTCTTCCGCCTCCAGCGCCGCCGCCGTCAGGGTCTCGGTCGATATTTCGGTCGGATCGAAGAGATCGAGATCGGGATAGGATTTCGCCAGGCGCGCGGCATCGGCGAGGCTGGCGAAGGGATCCTCCGGCGAGGCCTTGGCCATGGCCACCGCGCGCTCGGCCAGGACCTTGAGGTCGAAGCCCGGATTGGCCGAAACGCTGGCGACGCGGCGGCCGACGAAGACGCGGAGCGAAAAATCGTCGCCTTCCGACGCCTCTGTTCCCTCGACCTTTCCCAGCCGCACCGAGACGGAGCGGGACCGGGAGCGAATCGCCACGGCATCCGCCTGGTCGGCGCCAGCCTTCAGCGCCAGATCGACAAGCTCGGCCGCACGCTTCTGGAGAACGCCGGAATCGATAATATCGGACATGATTTAGCCTTTCATTCCTGCCCCATTTATTGTGCACTGGGACGAGCATCAAGGGCATACCCTGATTCTTGGCCGCCGCCCCGGCGAAATACCCGATCACGGGCAATCTCTTGCCCATGAAGAAGATGAGATAGCCCGTTTGCACAGCAACGGGCAGGAAAGAGCAGACATGTCGACGACACCCGTCCTCATCTCCCAGGCCCTGCTGCTGCTCGGCGGCGCCGTCGTGGCAGCCCCGATCTTCAAGAAGCTCGGGCTCGGCACGGTTCTCGGCTATCTGGCCGCCGGCGTCATCATCGGCCCGCTGCTGCACCAGATCACAGAGGGCGAGCAGATCCTCGGTTTTGCAGAACTTGGCGTCGTCTTCCTGCTGTTCATCATCGGCCTTGAGCTAAAGCCATCGCGCCTTTGGCAGATGCGGCGCGACATCTTCGGGCTCGGCACCGCGCAGGTGCTTCTGACCGGCGCGGCTGTCTCGGCGATCCTCTACGAGCTTGGACTGCTCGACTGGAGCGGCAGTGTCGTCACCGGGTTCGGGCTGGCGCTATCATCGACGGCCTTCGCATTGCAGATCCTCGATGAGAACGGCGACACCAATACGCGCTACGGCCAGCGGGCATTTTCTCTGCTCTTGCTGCAGGATCTGGCAATCGTGCCGCTTTTGGCGCTGATCCCGTTGCTCGCCCTGCAAGCGCCCGAAGATACCAGCCCGCCACTCCAGGACTTCGGCATCGCTGTCGGCGCAATCCTGATCATGGTGGTTGCCGGCCGCTATCTGCTCAATCCCCTATTCCAGATCATCGCCCGCACGGGTGCGCGCGAAGTCATGATCGCCGCTGCGCTGCTGATCGTGCTCGGCGCAGCGACAATGATGCAGCTTGCCGGTCTCTCGATGGCGATGGGCGCCTTTCTCGCTGGCGTCCTGCTCGCCGAGTCCTCCTACCGGCATGAGCTGGAAGCCGATATCGAGCCGTTCCGCGGGCTGTTACTCGCCCTGTTCTTCATGGCCGTTGGCCTTTCGCTGGAGATCGACGTCATCCTTCAGAACTATCTGCTGATCCTGTTCGCCGTGCCGGCGCTGATGCTGATCAAGGCGGTGGTCATCTATACGCTGTGCCGCGTAACGGGCTCGCCGCACAATGACGCGGTGCGCATCGGGCTGCTCTTGCCGCAGGGTGGCGAATTCGGCTTCGTTCTCTTCACCGCCGCTGCCGCAGCCGGCGTGTTTTCCGCCGGCTGGGCATCGCTGCTGATCGTCATTATCACGCTCTCCATGGCGTTGACGCCTGCCGCCGCGGCGCTCGCCGGATTGCTCATGCATGCGCACGAGGAGATGACTGAAGAACTCGAGGAGGACTTCGACGGCGCCGGCGCCGATGTGCTGATGATCGGCTTCTCCCGCTTCGGCCAGATCGCGTCGCAGATCCTGCTTGCTGGCGGCCGCAACGTGACGATCATCGATCATTCCGCTGCCCGCGTTCGCCAGGCCGCGACCTTCGGATTCCGCATCTATTTCGGCGACGGCACGCGGCTCGACGTGCTGCGCGCTGCCGGCATCGAGCGCGCCAAGATCGTCGCGGTCTGCACCCAGAAGATGGAGATCACCGATCGCATCATCGATATGGTGCGGGCGGAATATCCGAACGTCCGCATCTATGCCCGCGCCTACGACCGGCTGCACACGCTGTCACTGCGGGCGCGCGGCGTTGACTACGAGCTGCGCGAGACCTTCGAGTCCGGTCTCGTGTTCGGTCGCAAGACGCTGGAAGGGCTGGGGGTCGGCGACAATGCGGCGCAAGAGATCATGGACGATATCCGCCGGCGCGACGAGGCGCGCCTTTCGGTGCAGGAAGCCGAAGGCATCAGCGCCGGCCGCGACATGCTGCATTTCGAACCGGTCAAGCCGGAGCCGCTGATAAAGCCGAGACGCGAGGCGGCACCTTCGCTGGAACCGGGCGATGATATCCTTTCGGCCACGGCAAACATCAAAGCCAGCCCGGAAAACGACGTCTTGGCCGACGCGGACTGATCCCGCTCAGGCCCGGCTTTTCGCCTCAAAGGCTGTGTCAAGTGCAGCCTTGAGCTGGTCCTTGACCGGCGCCGTCGCGGCCAGCACGTCCTGCGCCTTGAGGAAGTCCATTACCCGGAAGCGGTTCACCTCGGGCCGCAGGAGAATGTCCGGCGGATGCGCCTTCATCTTCATGGCGATGATCGACTGCATCATCAGCTGGCTGGCGCCGAACAGGCTATCGATCCAGCTCGGCATGGTTTCACCGTCGCCATCCGGCCCGCCGACGACGTCGACGCCGATGACGATATCGGCCAGACCTGTGAGATGATCGAAGGGCACCGGATTGTAGATGCCGCCGTCGATCATCACGCGGCCATCGATCCGAACCGGCTTGAACAGGACCGGAAGCGCGGCCGAGGCCGCCAGCGCCCGATGCAGGTCGCCGGACTGGCAGACGCGCTCGGTCTGACCGTAATAATCGGTGGTCATCACCTTCAGCGGGATGTCCAGGCCAGAGAAATCCTTCGGCACGCTCTCAGGCAGGAAAGCGGGAAGGATGCGCTCGATATTGAACTGGCCGACACGAAAGCCGTTCGCAACCGCCTGGGAAAAACTCGATGGCCGCAGGCTCCATAGCCGATTGACGACCTCCTTGCGGCGCCCGACCGTTGCCAGCGTGTGATCGCGGATTTCCTGGCCGCTAAGGCCGGCCGCCATGCCCGCCCCGATGATCGCACCGATCGAGGAGCCGGCGATCGCGACCGGGCGGATGCCGAGTTCGTCCAGCGCCTCAATGACATGGATATGCGCGAGACCCCGCGCGCCGCCGCCACCGAAGGCGACTGCAACAGTCGGGTCAGCTGATTTCATCACTGTTTCGAGGCCTTGCGTCATGCTCAGCGCCTTTCCGGTACCACGCGGCGCGGTAACGGTAGAAATGCATCTTCGTATCGCCGAACAGGCGGTCGTCGATCACTTCGAAACCATCCTGCAGCACCGGTTGAACATCGGCCCGCTCTTCGAGAATGGCAAGAGCGCCCGGCACCAGCCATCCGCCTTTGGCGGCCGAGGCGAGCGCTTTTTCACCAAGGCCCTTGCCATAGGGCGGATCGGCAAAGACGAGGTGGAACGGCTCGACGGTGCCGGCCGGTCCAAGATCGGTCGCATCGCGCCGGAAGATGCGCGCCCGGCCGGTCAGGCCGAACGCCTCGATATTGGTGCGCAACAGGCCCCTGCCCTCGGCGCTCTGCTCGACGAACAGCGCCTGGCGGCAGCCGCGCGACAGGGCTTCCAGGCCAACCGCGCCGGTGCCGGCGAAGAGATCGAGGATGCGGGTGCCGTCAAGGGCATCCGCATAGGCATGGCTCAGAATGTTGAACAGGCTTTCGCGCGTCCGGTCCGTCGTCGGCCGGATGTCATTGGATTTGGGCGTTGCGAGCCCGCGCCCGCGAAACTCACCACCGACGATCCGCACGTTCGCTTAGTTCCCGCGTCCGCGCGGCTTGCCGCCACCCGCCGGGCGTCCGCCGGAAGGCTTGCCGCCCCCCGGTTTGCCACCACGCGGGCCGCCCGATTTCGCACCGAAGGACTTGCCGCCGCCCGGCTTGCCGCCAAAGGACTTTCCGCGTGGTTTATCACCGGCCGGGCGATCTCCACGCGGTGGACGGTCGCCGAAGTCCCGCGGCTTGCGGTCACCATCCTCGCGGGAGAAAGACTTCTCGCCGAACGGCTTGCGCGGGCGGTCACCCTGTGGACGATCGCCTGGCGGCCTATCACCTTGGGCCTTGGCGCTTCTCGGCCGATCGGAGAAAGAGCGAGCGCCTTCAGCACGGGGCTTGCGATCGCCAAACGGCTTGTCACCGTCTCGGCGCGGTGGGCGGTCACCGCCTTCACGCCGGGCCGGACGATCACCGAAGCCGCGTGAATCGCGGTCGCCGCCACGCTTGCGGTCGCCGCCGCGGCCTTCGTCCCTACTCGTCTCTTCGCTGGCCCTAATCCAGTCACCATCGTCATCGGCTCGGTTGACCACGACGCGCGGTCCGCGATCTGGGCGATCGTAAACCGTAGACTTCTTGCGGTCCGGGTCGAATTTCTTGTTGGACTTCATCGGCAGACCGTCCTTGGTCCGGCCGTAGCGCTTGGTCGCAGGTGCGCCTTCGGGTCGCTCACGGCGTACGGGCTTTTCAGCCACATCCGCCGCCTGCGCATCCTTGGGTTTCTTTTCGGCGATCGGCCGGGCACCCGGCGCCATCCAGACATTGGCCTTGCGCGGGCGCTGGGCGGGTTCGCGCCTCGGACGGTCGTCGAATTTCGCCTCCCCGCCACGGTCCTTGTGGTCGCCACGTCCGCCGCTTCTGTCGTCGCGCTTGGTATCGAGGCGGGAGAGTGCCCGCTCGCGCTTGTCGCCTGCCTTTTCGCGGAAGCCGCCACGTTCCCTGGCTTCAGCCTTTCCAGCCGACCATTCGTTTTTCTGCGGTTTTTCTTCCTCAGCAGCTGCGGCGTCGAAGATCGGCGCGTCGAAATTCGCCTTGGCGTCCTCGATCAGGCGCGGGCCGAGCTGGTCGCGCAGCGTGCGACCGCGGATTTCCTGGGCGTGGCCTTCCGGCAGTTCGCCCAATTGGAACGGACCGTAGGAAATGCGGATCAGCCGGTTCACGTCGAGGCCGAGCGCGCCCATGACGTTTTTGATTTCACGGTTCTTGCCTTCGCGCAGGCCCATCGTGATCCAGACGTTCGAGCCCTGGACCTTGTCCAGCGTCGCCTCGATCGAGCCATAGAGCACCCCGTCGACGGCAATGCCGTCCTTCAGCTTGTCGAGTGCCGCCTGGTCGATGGCTCCATGGGCGCGCACGCGGTAGCGGCGCAGCCAGCCGGTCGACGGCAGTTCGAGAACGCGCGCCAGACCACCGTCATTGGTGAGGAGCAGCAGGCCTTCGGTATTGATGTCGAGGCGGCCGATCGACAGCACGCGCGGCAGGTCGTCCGGCAGGTTGTCGAATACGGTCGGACGTCCTTCCGGATCGGAATTGGTGGTCACCAGGCCGGACGGCTTGTGATAGAGCCAGAGCCTGGTGCGCTCGATGCCGCGGATCGGCTGGCCATCGACCTCGATCGTGTCGGCGAGCGTCGCGTTGACAACCGGCGTGTCCAACACCGTGCCGTTGAGACTGACGCGGCCTTCCATGATCATGCGCTCGATATCGCGCCGCGAGGCGACGCCGGCCCGCGCCAGAATCTTGGAAATGCGCTGCGGCACGTCCGCCTCGACGGTTTCCACCGCGGCCGCTCTCGGCTCGCGCGGCTTTTCCGCTTCGGTCTTTTCAGCACCGGAATGCGCGGCTGCGGCCTTGCGGGCGCCGGTGTAGGGCTTCTTATCGCGGCCGGCCGGCTTGCCGCCGGGCCGCTGGGGCTTGTCTTTGAATGTCATTTGTGTTGCCTGCCTTTTGAGGCTGTCCTATCAGGTCGCAGCCCAAGGGTTAAGAGAAATTATCGCGGGTTCCAACGATGGCTGAAACGAACCGCTTCATGGATTTGGCCTTGGCAGAGGCCCGGCTGGCGGCGGCACGCGGCGAAGTCCCGGTCGGCGCCGTGCTTGTCCTCAATGGCGAGGTCATTGCCAGTGCCGGAAACCGGACCCGGGAACTCAACGACATCACCGCCCATGCCGAGATCGAGGTGATCCGCGAAGGCTGCCGCATTGTCGGCGACGAGCGGCTTCCCGGCGCCGACCTCTATGTAACGCTCGAACCCTGCACCATGTGCGCCGCGGCCATCTCGTTTGCCCGGCTGCGGCGGCTCTACTATGGTGCCGAGGATCCGAAAGGCGGCGGCGTCGACAACGGCGTGCGCTTTTTCAGCCAGCCGACCTGCCATCACGCGCCCGAGGTTTATTCGGGTTTTTCAGCCCAAGCGGCGGCGGATATCCTCAAGCAGTTTTTTGTAGAGAAGCGTTGAAAGGCGGCTCAGCCGGCGGCAAAGCTTTCGAGCGCGGCTCCGGACAGACGATAGCGGGTCCATTCGGTCAGCGGCTCGGCACCGATCGCCTGATAGGCCTTGATCGCCGGCTCGTTCCAGTCGAGCACGCTCCACTCGAACCGGCCGCATCCCTTTTCCACCGCGATCCGCGCCAGATAGCGCAGCATCAGGCGTCCGGCGCCGGTTCCGCGCTGTTCAGGCGTGACGTAGAGGTCTTCGAGATAAAGGCCGTTGCGAGCCTGCCAAGTCGAATAGCTGAAGAACCAGACGGCAAAACCGACGGGAACGCCGTCGCGCTCGCAGATCGCCGCATGCGAAACGGAATTCGGGCCGAACAGGGATTCGGTGATGGATTCGACCGTCGCCTCGACTTCGTGGCCGGCTTTTTCATAAATTGCCAGTTCGGTGATGAAGCGCAGGATAGTTCCCGCGTCGGCTGGCGTCGCCTCTCGAATATCAAACATCGCCGATCAGAAAATGTCCCACCACTTCTTGCCGCTGCCGGCAATCGCGGCTTCCTTCTTGCGGCGGCGCGCCTTGACCTGCTCCGGTTCGCCGAGATCCGCCACGGCCTCTTCCGGCATCTTGCGGTATTCGAGCGGCGGGTCACTCAGGAAACGGCGCTTGTCGGCATAGGCGCCCATCTGGAGCTTGCGGGCTTCGCGATAGGCTTCCTGCTGTTCCTTGGCGGTCAGGCGACGGCTATTGGCGCTTGATTTGGCCAGTGGCGAAACGTAGGTCGGGCTGTCGGCATTGGCATCGGCTTCGTCGCGCAGGCGCTGACGCGTTTCTTCCGGCGACTCAAGCCACTGCGGATTGTCCTTGGCAAGGCTCTGCTGTGGCTGCACCAGCGCGGCGGTCTCGCTTGATGGAGGCAGGACGAGGCCGGGCCGCGGTTGATATTTGAGGTTCTTGGACTTGGTCGTCTCGCCAATGCTGACGGCACTGCCGAGGTCGTCCATCAGGTGTTCACCGGCGGTCTTGTCCGTGCCGTAGGTCGGGCCGCCAATGCAGCCGGTCAGGACGAGGCTGCCAGCCACAACGCCGAAAATACCGGCATACACTCGAAACTCTCGCGTCATTCCCATGAAAACCCTTCCAGCGGCGCCGGCACGATCGATCTCTGAGGCGGCATTGCTGCGCCCTTGACGGATAAATCCGCCGATTTTCAGGCAGGTTCTACCGGATGAGCGGCAAAAGAGCAATTCACCCGGCAGACTATCCATCAACAGGCGAAGCCAAGCTCGCGCAGCGCCGCCGCATCGCGGGCGGACACATCCGGGAAAGCAGGATCGGAACCGACATCGGCGGTAATCCGCCAGGAGCGGGCGCATTTGACGCCTTCCGCCAGTCTGGGCTCGACGCTGACTGTCGACAGGTCATCCAGGCGGAAGGCGCCTTGCGGCCCCTTGCCATCGACGACCGCGATGCCGGAAGTGATGCAGATTTCAGCGAAATCCTGGCCTTCCAGCGCCTGCAGCAGACCGGCGTCGGCGATGTGGACGACCGGAGCCGCTTCCAGCGAGGAGCCGATGCGCTTGTCGCGACGCTCGACCTCCAGTGCACCGGTGACCGCCCGACGTACGTCGCGGACCTTCTTCCACTTCTCTGCCAGCGCCTCGTCGCGCCATTCGGCCGGCACGATCGGGAACTGTTCCAGGTGGACGGAAACCGCCGACGGATCGCGCGACAGCCAGGCCTCTTCGGCCGTGAAGGGCAGAACCGGTGCAAGCCAGGTCACCAGGCATTCGAACAGCTTGCGGATGACCGCGAGGCTGGCGCGGCGGCGCAGGCTCGACGGCGCATCGCAATAGAGCGCGTCCTTGCGGATATCGAAATAGAAGGCCGAAAGCTCGACATTCGAGAAATCGATCAGCGCACGGGCGATGCGCTTGAAGTCGAAGGCGTCATAACCTTCGCGGACGATCTGGTCCAGTTCGGAGAGGCGATGCAGCATCAGCCGCTCAAGTTCGGGCATGTCGTTGAAGGCGATGTCTTCTTGCCTGTCATGCGCCAGCGTGCCGAGCATCCAGCGGATGGTGTTTCTGAGCTTGCGATAGGCGTCGATGTTGGTCTGGATGATCGTCTTGCCGACGCGCAGGTCTTCCGCATAGTCCGACGTCGCCACCCAGAGACGCAAGATATCGGCTCCGGCGTCCTTCATGACCTCCTGGGGCGATGTGACATTGCCCTTGGACTTCGACATCTTCTCGCCCTTCTCGTCCATGGTGAAGCCATGGGTGATGACGGCGTTGTAGGGTGCGCGGCCACGTGTCGCTGCACTTTCGAGCAGTGAGGAATGGAACCAGCCGCGATGCTGGTCGGAGCCTTCGAGATAGACATCCGCCGGCCATTTCAGGTCAGGGCGATCCTCCAGCGTGAAGGTGTGCGTCGAGCCCGAATCGAACCAGACGTCGAGGATGTCCATCACCTGCGTCCAGCGGGCATGATCATGATCAGGCCCAAGGAACCGATCCTTGGCGCCTTCGGCGAACCAGGCATCCGCACCTTCCTGTTCGAAGGCGTGGAGGATGCGGGCGTTGACGGCCTCATCGACCAGCACTTCGCCCTTTTCGTCGGCAAAGACGGCGATCGGCACGCCCCAGGCCCGCTGACGGGAAAGCACCCAATCCGGACGGTTCTCGATCATCGCACGCAGGCGGTTCTGGCCGGCTGCGGGCACGAAGCGGGTCTCGTCGATGGCTTTCAGGGCGCGCGAACGCAGCGTCTTACCGTCGGCAAGCTCCTTGTCCATATAGACGAACCACTGCGGCGTGTTGCGGAAGATCACCGGCTTCTTCGAGCGCCAGCTATGCGGATAGGTATGCTTCAAGCGGCCGCGGGCAAACAGCGTGTGGCGGGCGATCAGCGCCTTGATCACACGATCGTTGGCATCGCCCTTCTTGCCCGTGTCATCGATGACACGGGCGGCCCCACCTTCGGCGTCCGGGCCGAAGCCCGGCGCATCGACGGTATAAAAACCAGCGTCGTCGACGGGAAACGGGATCGTCGAGGAGATGCCGCGCGCTTCGAGCGCCCGGGCATTCTCCATCCAGGCGTCGAAGTCCTCGCGGCCGTGGCTGGGAGCCGTATGGACGAAACCGGTACCGGCGTCGTCGGTGACGTGGTCACCGTCGAGCAGCGGCACCTGGAAGTCATAGCCGCCACCGAGGCCGTGCAGCGGATGGGCGCAGGTCATGGCCGCCAGTTCGTCGGCGCCGACTTCGCGAACAAATTTGAACGTGACCTTGGCTTTGGTTGCGGCTTCGTCGGCAAGACGCCTGGCGAAGATCAGTTTTTCGCCCGGCTGCGGCCCGAAGTCGTTCTCCGCGCTTGCGACCTCAAAGAGGCCGTAGGGGTAGCGCGAGGAATAGGCGATCGCGCGGTTACCGGGGATCGTCCAGGGGGTCGTGGTCCAGATGACGACGGACGCCTGCCCAGCCAACATATCCGGAAACTCGAACTTGCCGTCTTTAACTTCAGCATCACGCATAGCGTCCATCACCGGGAACTTCACCCAGATCATGTCGCTCTCGACGTCCTGGTACTCGACCTCGGCTTCCGCCAGCGCCGTACGCTCGACGACCGACCACATGATCGGCTTCGAGCCGCGATAGAGCTGGCCGGACTTGGCGATCTTCAGGAGTTCGCCGGCGATGCGGGCTTCGGCGTGGAAGGCCATCGTCGTATAGGGATTGTCGAAATCGCCCTCGATGCCGAGGCGCTTGAACTCTTCCGACTGGATCTTGATCCAGTTGGCGGCGAATTCGCGGCACTCCTTACGGAACTCGTTGACCGGAACCTCGTCCTTGTTCTTGCCCTTGGCGCGATAGGCCTCCTCGATCTTCCATTCGATCGGCAGGCCGTGGCAGTCCCAGCCCGGAACATAGTTGGCGTCATAGCCGCGCATCTGGAACGAGCGGTTGATGATGTCCTTCAGGATCTTGTTCAGCGCATGGCCGATGTGGATGTTGCCATTGGCATAGGGCGGGCCGTCATGCAGCACGAATTTTTCACGGCCGGCAGCCGAGGCGCGGAGCTTCTTGTAGAGCTCCATCTTCTGCCAGCGGGCGACCGTTTCCGGTTCCTTCTGCGGCAAACCGGCGCGCATCGGGAATTCGGTTTCCGGCAGATAAAGGGTCTTCGAATAGTCGAGCTTTTCAGCGGTATCGGTCATGGCTTTTGCAATCGTCTCTGAGCGCGTTTCGCCGCGCATGCGAACGGGATATCTTCAAGGGATAGCGGAGGCGTTTATTTCAAACGCCGAAAACCCGGACCTTCCGGCGACATTCAAAGCGCTGGGAAGGCCGGGCCAATAATTCGCTGATCTATCATCAATTGACGATATCGGGTCATGGTGGCCGGTTGTTTAAGACGTTTTCAGCCGAAAAGGAAGAGGCTTGCAGCTGGCGCTGCAGGTTTGCGCACCCCCGTTGCCGTGCCACGTCAGCGTGCTTCCTGTTTATTCGGGCTCGACGCTATTTACGCGCCGGGTTTGCTCTGCATCACTGCTCGCAACGCGTCGTTGATGCGATCCTGCCAGCCCGGCCCATCCTTCTGAAAATATTCGAGCACGGCGCTGTCGATCTTGATCGACACAAGCTCCTTGGTCTCCGGCAACGCGCGCCGTTCGACTGCAGGCGCTACCGGCTTTTTGGCCGGCTTGAACAATGCTTCAGCGGCATCCATCGGATTTACGGGTCGGCGCGGCGTAGTAGCCATCGAACTCTCATTCCTGTTGGGTTTTGTGACTTTGGTCAGGCACAGTACGCGACCAATTTAGTCCGAACGTCAACCAGGTCACGGCTTAAAACGCAATCTGCAGGTCGATCTCGCTGAGCGGCCGCACGCCCGAGAGCAACGCCCGCGCCTCCGCCTCATCCCGCTTCATCTGCACCACCAGCGGATCGAGGCCGTCGAATTTGAGCTCGTCGCGAAGGTGACCGAAGAAGGAGACGGAACAGATTTCGCCGTAGAGATCGCCGGCAAAGTCGAAGACGAAGGTTTCGAGCAGGGGGACGCCATCGCTGTCGACCGTCGGGCGCTTGCCGAAACTGGCAACGCCGTCATGGAGACTGCCGTCGGCGCGGCGGAAGCGCACGGCGTAGATGCCGTTGCGCAGTTCGACTTCGGGGGGCAATTGCATGTTGGCGGTGGGATAGCCAAGCGTGCGGCCGAGCTTCTTGCCGCCGATCACTTCGGATTCCACCGTATAGCGATAGCCCAGCATTCCGGCTGCCTCTGCGACGTCACCCTCGCCGAGCAGCCCGCGGATATGGCTGGAAGAGATCACCGAGGCGTTTTCGTCGCGAAAGGCATCGACCAGCGTGACGCCAAAACCGTTTTCGCCGCCGGCCGCCATCAGGAAGGCGGGGCCACCTTCCCTGCCCTTGCCGAAATGGAAATCGAAGCCGGTCACGACGTGGCCGGCGTGCAGCCAGTCCATCAGCACGGAGCGAATGAAATCGGAGGCGGAAAGCTCAGAAAACGTGCGGTCGAACGGATATTCGATGACGGCGGAGAAGCCCATGCCTTCGAGGATGCGGGCCTTGAGCGGCGCCGGCGTCAGACGGAAGACCGGATGGTCCGGGCGAAAGACCGTGCGCGGATGCGGCTCGAAGGTCAGCACCAGGGCCGGAACGCCGCGCGCCCGCGCCTCCTCCAGCGCCCGATTCAACACCGACTGGTGGCCTCGGTGCACGCCGTCGAAATTGCCGATGGCAATGACGCCGCCCCTCAAGGCTTGCGGCAATGGTTCGCGCGTCTCGTTGCGATGGAAAACCGTCATGTCCGTCAAACCAGTCTCGTCTCTGGGCCAATACGATCAAGCCCGTCCTTTAAGCCAATCTGGGCATCCACCATTTCGGCGCGGCACCCTCGTCTTTCAGGAAAGCTGCAAGTTTCGTCTCGTCCGTCTTTTCAGCATTCATATATTCGAGCGCATGAATTCCGGCGCTGATATAGAGAATATCAAGGCCGAAATCCTGCGCACCCTTGACATCGGTCGGCATGCCGTCGCCGACGGCGATCACCCGCGACAGATCGAGCCCCCCGCGAACGGCCTTGGCCTCCGACAGCGAGGCGCGGTAGATCGGCACGTAGGGCTTTCCGGAAATCCGGGTCTCGCCGCCGAGTTCCGCATAGACCTTGGCGATGGCACCGGCGCAGGGGATCAGCCTGTGGCCGCGTTCGACGACAAGGTCGGGGTTGGCGCAGATGAAGGGCAGCTTGCGTTTGGCCATGCCGGTAAGTGTTGCGCGGTAGTCGTCCGGAGTTTCGGTCTCATCGTCGAAAAAGCCGGCGCAGACGATGATCTCGGCATCCTCGGAAGAAACCATTTCGACACCGAGGCCATCGAGCAGCGGCAGGTCGCGTTCGGCGCCGATGAAATAGATCTTTTTCGGGCCAGCGGCGATCAGTGCGCGGGTGACGTCGCCGGAGGTAACGATGCGGTCATAGGCGGTATCGGGCACGCCGAGGCCGCGGATCTGCGTGATGACGCCGGGATGCGGGCGCGGAGAATTGGTAATGAGGACGACGGTCAGGCCCCTGGCCCGGGCTTCCGTCAACGCCTCGCAGGCTTGCTTGAAGGCCGCAACACCATTGTGCAGCACGCCCCAGACATCGCACAGAACGACATCGTAACGGTTGGCGATGTCGCGAAAACTGTTGATCCGAACGGCCATGCTGGTTTCCCGCAGAAAAAATATCCGGCGTGACATCGCAGGCAGGCGCCGAAAATACAAGACTCCCTGCGGAAATTGGCGGCCGAATCCCAAGGATTCGGCCGTAAAATATGGATGGGCCTTTTAAAAGCTGCTGATCAGCCAGCCAGCGCCGGCGCAGACGACAAGCGTGGTTACGATCCCGCGTTTCAGCTTGAAAAGCATGAGAACCGCCAGAAGCGTCAGCAGCAATGCTGCCGGCTGGAACGTCTGCCAAACCGGAAGCGGCATCGACAGCGGCCCGGCCACATGCCGGCTTACCTCTGCAAAAAGGATGTGCAGGCCGAACCAGAGCGCCAGGTTGAGGATGACGCCGGTGACCGCCGCCGAGATCGCCGCCAGCGCACCCGAAAGCGCCCTGTTGTTACGCACGGTCTCGACATAGGGCGCACCGAGGAAAATCCAAAGGAAGCAGGGAATGAACGTGACCCAGGTGGCAAGCATCGCTCCGAGAATGCCGGTCCAGAGAGGATCGAGCCCGAGCGGCGCGCGAAAAGCGGCCATGAAGCCGACGAAGGAGAGCACCAGCACCAGAGGGCCAGGCGTCGTTTCGGCCAAGGCCAGACCATCGAGCATTTCACCGGGCCTCAGCCAGTGATAGGTCTCGACCGCCTGCTGGGCGACATAGGCAAGCACGGCATAGGCGCCGCCGAAGGTCACCACCGCCATCTTGGAGAAGAACAGGCCGATGGCAGTATAGACATTGTCGAAGCCGAGCATTGCGCCGATGACGACGAACGGCGCGACCCAGAGCGCCGCCCAGACGCCGAAAACCCGGACCGCCCGGCCCCAGGACGAGACGACGTCCGGGAAATTGCTGTCGATGACCGAGGGCTGGTCGGCCAGGGCCTGCTTTGCCGCCGCCATGGTTCTCCGTTCCACCGATTGCGCGTGGGTGGCGACGTAGCCGGCCACACCCGCCGCCAGGACGACCAGCGGAAACGGTAGATCGAAAAAGAAAAGCGCAGCGAAGGCGAGGGCCGCGACGATCACGGCAAAGCGGGTTTTCACCCCCCGGCGGCCGATGCGGATGACCGCTTCGACGACGATCGCCAACACCGCCGCCTTCAATCCGAAAAACACAGCGGCGAGCCAATGCGTCTCCTGGAACAGCGCATAGGCCGACGACAGGCCAAGGATGACGAAGAAGCCCGGCAACACGAACAGCGTGCCGGCCACGATGCCGCCACGCGTGCCGTGCAGCAGCCAGCCGACATAGATGGCAAGCTGCTGCGCTTCGGGACCCGGCAGGAGCATGCAGAAATTCAGCGCATGCAGGAACCGGCTCTCGGAAATCCAGCGGCGTTCCTCCACCAGTTCCCTGTGCATCAGGGCGATCTGGCCCGCCGGGCCTCCGAAACTCAAGAGCCCGATCTTCGCCCAGACCCTGATGGCCTCGGCGAATGTCGGATGCGCCGGTGGCGCCTCAATCTGCACCGCCTCATTCATTGTCTTTGACCTTCTTCGCGACGTGCGACATCCATTCGTGTTTTTCCTGCATGGCGTCACGTGCCCAGCGATAGAAGGATCGTAGAGCATCATGCCCGCTTCCAGTTGCTCCAGATCGTCGGCAAACATCCGCGAGAGACCGAGCGACGCCGGCATTCCGCAGCCAAGGCGGCGGCTCCTTCGCTGAGCTTCTTGCCTTTCTGGCAGACCACACAACGACCAGCGGCCGCGATAATCCACCGCCCATTGCCGCACCTCGGCATAGGACCGCCGGAAAGACGCGGGCAGAAGAAGCGGCTGCGGCGAAATCCTCATTGTCGCGCGCATCGATGACCACCGGCCCCCCGGGGGTGCCGATCAGGCGGACAAGTTTTTCGGTGGAAATAGCATTATACGAGGCCATGGTTTACGTCCTTTTCGTGGGATTGGACGCGAAGTGATGGCATGACGCCTCGTGGGGCAGTTCGCAACCCCATGCAGAAATTAGACAAAAAAGCCGAAACCAAGTCAATCAATTTCCCGCTGCAAAGAATCTTGCCGGCCCATTCTTGACTCAATCGACAGCCATCCTTATCTCCGGGTCGCTAGCACTCACGCAACAGGAGTGCTAACATCCATCCATCGGGTCGGTTCACGATCCGTGAAGTCATTTGATCGAGGGATTAGACAATGACAAGCACCAATTTCCGTCCTCTGCATGACCGCGTCGTCGTACGCCGCGTCGAGTCTGAAGCCAAGACCAAGGGCGGCATCATCATTCCGGACACCGCCAAGGAAAAGCCGCAGGAAGGCGAAATCGTCGCCGTCGGCACCGGCACCCGTGACGACAAGGGCGCTCTCATCGCTCTCGACGTCAAGGCTGGCGACCGCGTTCTATTCGGCAAGTGGTCGGGCACCGAAGTCAAGCTCAACGGCGAAGACCTTCTGATCATGAAGGAAGCCGACATCATGGGCGTTATCGGCTGATCCTAGCCGGTTCCCTTCTTCTCAATTCCATAAAACCAATTGGGCACCAGCCCGGGAGTTTTTAAAATGGCAGCCAAAGAAATCAAGTTCGGCCGCACCGCGCGCGAAAAGATGCTGCGTGGCGTCGACATCCTCGCTGACGCAGTCAAGGTAACGCTCGGCCCAAAGGGCCGTAACGTCATCATCGACAAGTCGTTCGGCGCACCGCGCATCACCAAGGACGGCGTTTCCGTCGCCAAGGAAATCGAACTCGAAGACAAGTTCGAGAACATGGGCGCGCAGATGGTCCGCGAAGTTGCTTCGAAGACCAACGACATCGCCGGCGACGGCACGACGACTGCAACGGTTCTCGCTCAGGCCATCGTTCGCGAAGGCGCCAAGAGCGTAGCCGCCGGCATGAACCCGATGGACCTGAAGCGCGGTATCGACCTCGCTGTTACTGCCATCGTCAAGGACATCGTTGCCAAGTCCAAGACGATCAGCACTTCGGAAGAAGTTGCCCAGGTCGGCACGATCTCTGCCAACGGCGAGACGGAAATCGGCCAGTACATCGCTGACGCGATGCAGAAAGTCGGCAATGAAGGCGTCATCACGGTTGAAGAAGCCAAGACCGCCGAAACCGAGCTCGAAGTCGTCGAAGGCATGCAGTTCGACCGCGGCTACCTCAGCCCTTACTTCGTGACCAACCCGGAAAAGATGGTTGCCGAACTGGACGACGCCTACATCCTTCTCCATGAGAAGAAGCTCTCCAACCTGCAGGCGATGCTTCCGGTTCTCGAAGCTGTCGTTCAGACCGGCAAGCCGCTCCTCATCATCTCGGAAGACGTCGAAGGCGAAGCGCTTGCGACCCTCGTCGTCAACAAACTGCGTGGCGGCCTGAAGATCGCTGCCGTCAAGGCTCCGGGCTTCGGCGATCGCCGCAAGGCCATGCTCGAAGACATCGCGATCCTGACTGGTGGCCAGGTCATTTCCGAAGACATCGGCATCAAGCTCGAAAACGTCACGCTCGAAATGCTCGGCCGTGCGAAGAAGATCTCGATCTCCAAGGAAAACACCACGATCGTCGACGGTCATGGCCAGAAGTCCGAGATCGAAGGCCGCGTTGCCCAGATCAAGGGGCAGATCGAGGAAACCACCTCCGACTACGACCGCGAAAAGCTGCAGGAACGCCTTGCCAAGCTCGCTGGCGGCGTTGCGGTCATCCGCGTCGGCGGTGCGACTGAAGTCGAAGTCAAGGAAAAGAAGGACCGTATCGACGACGCCCTCAACGCAACGCGCGCTGCCGTTCAGGAAGGCATCGTTCCTGGCGGTGGTACGGCTCTGCTGCGTGCCTCGATCGTTCTCAACATCAAGGGTGCGAACGACGACCAGACGGCCGGTATCAACATCGTCCGCAAGGCGCTGCAGTCGCTGGTTCGCCAGATCGCTGAGAACGCCGGTGACGAAGGTTCGATCGTGGTCGGCAAGATCCTCGAAAGCAACACCGACAACTACGGCTACAATGCCCAGACCGGCGAATATGGCGACATGATCGCCATGGGTATCGTCGATCCGGTCAAGGTTGTCCGCACGGCCCTGCAGAACGCAGCTTCGGTTGCCGGTCTGCTCGTCACCACCGAAGCCATGATTGCAGAGCTTCCGAAGAAGGAATCTGCCGGCGGCGGCATGCCTGACATGGGCGGCATGGGCGGCATGGGCGGCATGATGTGATAAGGCGTCCGCCTTATCACGAGTGACGACCATACAGCTTCGCCCATGATCCAAAGTGCTTCAGCGCGCCAAGCGCGCTGAAGTGGCGGCATGGGCGGCGTCTGCCTTATCACGAGTGACGACCACAAGGCTTTCCGGGTTTCCGGATTGAGAAAGGGCGGGCCGCAAGGTCCGCCCTTTTTCGATCACGATACAAAAGTTGATGGATGTCCCCAGGAAAGGTCCGCATCTACGGCATTTGACCCATTGCCTAGTCACATGCGAATCATGTTCTGATTGCACAGATCGAAACGAATGCAATCGCAGATATATGCTTCAGGCCGCAAAAAGTTTGCCAGAAAGACCATTGAAGCTACAAGCGAACCACAGACCTGAATGCAAGAAACTGGAAAAATAGACAACAGGGTTACTCATTTTTCTACAATAACGATGCGCCTAAATCGCTTTTATCCAAATAATAACGCAAATATATTCTGATATATTTTCATTGCATTATAATTTACTTCATCATGAACGCGATGGCGATAGGGATTTAAACTTACGTCTCTTGCCGATCGCAGGTTACAGAACTGTTAACGTATTTTACGCGTCACTTTTACTTTATTGAAAATTGGAAATAGTTTCTTTCAAACCTTTGACGGGAGCAGCGAATGAACTTCGGACGTTGCGCATATTCTGGAGCCGCCCGTGTTTAAGATTGCAACAACGGGTCTTTCTTCACTTCCAGACGCAGATTCCTTTGCCCTTGGCGAAAGCGGGCAGAAGTTGCTGAACCAGTTCTGCTTTTCAGACGAATGGGCCGGCAATCTCTCGAGCGGACTGTTTCGGCTCGGTGAAACCGCCGCGGCGATGCACGGCCTGCGTCAGCCCGAATGCGGCCTGCTCAATCTCGTGCGCTGTTATGACAACGCCGACCGCGATCATGTCTTCCGGCTTTTCGAACAGGCGGCAACGACGTCCTCGTCCTTTTGCTTCTCAACCACCATCATGCTGACGTCCGGCCAGAAGCAGCCGGTTTTCTGCATTGGTGAATCGAGCGGGCTCGCACAGCGCTATTCCGGGTCGATGCTCGGCGTCTTCTTCTTTCCCCGTTTCCAACTGGAAACAAAGGGACGGATTTTCAGCCACCACTCGTAGGGTGGTGGCCGCTCAAGGCAACAGCGACTTCAAGTCCGCTTCAGGATTTTCGAGGATGGCGCGGTCCGGCGTCAGCCCCTGCTCGAGCAGTTTCTTGCCCGTCACATAGGCCTTCGCATCATTGAGCGCATCGACCGCGATCAGCTTGCCCTGCATGAAATACCAGACGGAGACGCTGCCCTCGCGCTGGCCCCTGCGTACGATCGTTTCGTCGTGGCCGAGACCGAAGCCGGCGATCTGCAGCTTGACGTCGTACTGATCGGACCAGAACCAGGGTTTCGGATCATAGGGTGCCTCGCCGCCGGCGAGCAGGGCAGCCACCGCCTCCGCCTGATCGACGGCGTTCTGGACCGATTCAAGCCGGATGCGCATCCCCTTCCACGGCAGCACGGCGCAGTCGCCCATGGCGCGGATCGAGGGATCAGAGGTGCGGCCGAATTGGTCGACGACGATGCCATTGGCAACCTCGAGGCCGGCGTCGTGGGCCAGCGCGTCATTGGCCGTCACGCCGATACCGACGATCACCAGATCGACCGGAATGGTCGAGCCGTCGGTCAATTGGGCGGCGGTCACGTGTCCATTCGTGCCGGTCAGCTGGACAAGCCCGGTGCCTTCGCGAATATCGACGCCGCGTGTCTTGTGGATATCACGCACCAGATGAGAGGTCGCGGCCGAGGCGACGCGTTGCAGGATGCGATCCGCCATCTCGATAACCGTGACTTCGAGCCCGCTCGAGCGCGCGATGGCTGCGGCTTCCAGGCCGATATAGCCCCCGCCGATGATCAGGGCGTGCCTGCCGGGCTTCAATTCATCCGCCAGGCGGTCGGCATCGGTGAAATCGCGCAAGACGAACACGCCCTCGAGATCACCACCGATGCTGGCGGGCAGTTTCCGCGGGGTCGAGCCCGTCGCAAGCGCCAGCACATCATAATCGAGTTTGGAGCCGT
Organism: Pararhizobium sp. LjRoot235; assembly: GCF_964254145.1. Classification (NCBI taxonomy): domain Bacteria; kingdom Pseudomonadati; phylum Pseudomonadota; class Alphaproteobacteria; order Hyphomicrobiales; family Rhizobiaceae; genus Pararhizobium; species Pararhizobium sp. LjRoot235. The sequence goes on from NZ_CAXUSP020000001.1 coordinate 3,592,215, forward strand.
CGCTGAGCCTCACGGTCTTGGCGGCGCGATCGATGGCTATGACCGTCGTCGAAAGACGCACATCGACGTTGTGCTCGGGGTACCAGCTCTCCGGCCGGTACAGCAGCCGGTCGAGGTTCATTTCGCGCAGCAGATATTTTTTCGACAGCGGCGGGCGCTGGTAGGGAAGACTGGCTTCCGCGGCGACGATCGTCACCGGACGTTCGTCCTTCAACGCCCGAAGCTTGGCTACGAGGGCAAAGGCCGTCTGACCGCCGCCTGCAACAACAAGTCTACCTGCCACGTCTGTTCCACCCGTCGAGAAAGCTTCATTTCCCGAGAGGTAGCCTGTCCGCCCAAGTCACGTCAACACAGGCCCCGTCAACTCGGGCGGACGGATGGACAAGCGCGATCATTCGCGCCCGGGGATTTCCATGCCCTTCTGCGTGGCCGGGCGTGCAAGGCCGCGATCGACCCAGGCCATCACATTCGGGAAGTTCGAATATTCCAGCACATCGGCGCCGCCATAGAACTTGCGGGCACCCTCGATCCAGGGATAGGTAGCGATATCGGCGATGGTATATTCGTCGCCCATCAGCCACTGGCGGCCCGTCAGCCGGCCTTCAAGAACGCCGAGCAGGCGCTTGGCTTCGTCGCGGTAGCGCTCCATCGGATAGGAATTGTTGGCGACCTTGTCGGCGGCGAATTTGAAGAAATGGCCGAACTGGCCCAACATCGGCCCGACGCCGCCCATCTGGAACATCACCCAAGAGAGCGTCTCGTAGCGTCCGGCGGCATCGGCCGGGATCAGCTTGCCGGTCTTTTCCGCCAGATAGACGAGGATGGCGCCGGATTCGAACAGGCCGATCGGCTTTCCGTCCGGACCATTGGGGTCGATGATCGCCGGGATTCGACCGTTCGGATTGAGGGAAACGAACTCCGGCGTCTTCTGGTCGTTATTGCCGAAATCGATGCGGTGCGGCTCATAGGGCAGACCAAGTTCTTCCAAGGCGATGGAAATCTTCACGCCGTTCGGCGTCGGCAGGGAATAAAGCTGAATGATATCGGGATTTTTGGCGGGCCAGCGGGTGGTGATCGCGAAGGAAGAAAGATCGGCCATGGAGAACTCCTTGAAGTGGGAGTTACCATATAGGACAGTCGTGTCCAAAATGTTAGACTAACGGGTGTAACTTGTTCCAGTTTTTGCAGCGCGCTTCTCCAACAGACCCTTCCGACTGTAAACCTATCCGAGAGCCCCGCGCACCGCATCGATGATCCTCGCCACCAGCGGATCACCCTCATGCTCCGGCTTGCGCGCTCGCACCAGGCAAGCCTCGGACCTAAGCATGACGCCGTCCGACAGGATTTTCAGGTGATTGGCCTTGAGCGTCGAGCCAGTCGAGGTGATGTCGACGATGATATCGGCGGAGCCTGAGGCGGGCGCACCTTCGGTGGCGCCCAAGCTTTCGACGATGCGGTAGAGCTGGATGCCGTGCTTCGCGGAAAAGAACTGCTGCGTCAGCCGCCAGTATTTAGTCGCGATCGCCAGCCGGCGCCCGTGGCGGGCGCGGAAATCGGCGGCGACGTCGCCGAGATCGGCCATGGTATCGACATCGAGCCAGATTTCCGGAACGGCGACGACGACATCGGCATGGCCAAAACCGAGCCTGGCGCAGAATTCGACGCGCGAATCCACCTCGGATAATCCTTCGCGGATCAGGTCTTCGCCGGTGACGCCGAAATCGATCGAGCCGTTGCCGATCTCGCGGGAGATTTCGGAAGCCGACAGGAAGGCGATCTCGACGTCATCCAGACCTTCGACGCGGCCGCGATAGGAGCGCTCGTTGCCGACGGCGACGATCTTCAAACCCGCCTTTTCGAAGATGGCCGAGGCGTCGTCCTTCATCCGGCCCTTGGAAGGCAGAGCGATGGTGATGGTCATCGGGTGGCCTCCCCTTCGCGCTGCGCCAGCGCCCGTTCGATCCGGTCGAGCCAGAGCGCGAAGCCGACGGCCGGGATGCGCGTCCTGGCGCCGAGCAGCGTCATCAACCGGTCAAAACGGCCGCCACCGGCCAGCACCGCCGTAGAGCCGTCGATGACGATCTCGAAGACGAGACCGGTATAATAATCGAGCGGACGGCCGAAGGCGGCGCGGTAGGTGAGGAGCGCCGGATCGACACCGGCATTGCCGAGCGCCGCGACCCGCGCATCGAAGCGCGACAGGGCGCCGTCCAGCGTCAGGCCGGATTTTTTCGCGAAAGCAAACAGCGCCGCCGGGGCGTCGGCAAGCGGTATGCTGACCGACAAGAATTCCCGCAGGAGGCCGAGCGTGCGGCTATCAAGCGCAGTCTTTTCCAGCGCCCGCTTCTCCTTCAGCCGCGCAGCAATTTCCTTCGGACTGCGGCTGGCATTGGTGGAATAGCCGGTTGCTTGCATGGTCTCGTCGAGATGGGCGATCAGCGTCGCGTCATCGCCAGAGGCGAGCAGCGCCTCGATCTCGGGGTTGAGGCCCGTCACCGGCTGCGGGTTCGAGAGCCGCGTCAGTAGCCCGTCGATCTGCGCCGAATTGCCGAACGCGTGGATCAGCCGCTTCTGCCAGCCGGCGGGCAGGCCGCAGGCGGCGACCACGGCTTCGAAGACGGACTGGTCACCGAGCGTCACCCTCAGGGGCTTCCCGGGCAGACGGGCGGCGAGGATTTCGACGGCGTTACTGATGGCACGGGCATCGGCGCCGGCCACATCCGTTTCGCCCAGGTCCTCGATGCCAGCCTGATAAAATTCGTTGGCGCCTTCCCGACGCTGGCGAAAGATCTCGCCGAGATAGGAATAACGCTGCGGCGTGCCGGTCGCAGTCTCGATATGGCGCAGGCAGACGGGAATGGTGAATTCCGGGCGCAGGCACAGGCTTTTTCCCGTCTCGCTTTCGGTCATGAAGATGCGGCGGCGCAGGTCTTCGCCCGCCATGTCGAGGAATGGTTCGGCCGGCTGGATCACCGGCGTATCGACGCGCAGCGTCCCCAGCCGCTCGAAATCGGCGAGCAGATCGGCGGCAAAGGCTGGGAGGTTGATCAGGGGCATGATGTGAGACCCTCGTGGACTGGGCAAGCATACCCCCCTCTGTCACTGCGTGACATCTCCCCCTCAAGGGGGGAGATCGGGAGAGAGCCGCTTCGATCCTGCACTCCATCCTGCCGAAAAAGGCCAGCATGGGAAAAGAACAATCTCCCCCCTTGAGGGGGAGATGTCAGCAACGCTGACAGAGGGGGGTAAACCCTCCGCACGCTCAAGCGTCCTTGCCGTTCCGCGACCGGTCCTCGGCCTGCGCCGCCAGCATCTCGCGGACCTTGGCGACAAGGTCGCCTTCCGGCACCGAGACCTGCGCGACACGGGCTTCGCGCCACGCGACGTTGTCCTCGATCTCGCCGGACAGGCGCTTGCCCTCGATCAGGTCCTTGATCTGGACGACACCCTGCGAGCGCTCGTCGCCGCCCTGGATGATGGCGAGCGGCGAGCCGCGGCGGTCGGCATATTTCAGCTGGTCGCCAAAATTCTTCTTGTTGCCCTGGTACATTTCGGCGCGGATCCCGGCGTGGCGCAATGCCTGCGTGAACTGCTGGTACTTGCCGAGGCTTTCGGTATCGCGGTCCATGACGCAGACGACGACCGGCGCGATCACCTCCTCCATTCCGAGCTTGCCAAGGTTCTTCAGCGCCGTCATCAGGCGCGAGACGCCGATCGAGAAACCGGTCGCCGGCACCGGCTGCCCCATGAAGCGCGAGACGAGGCCATCGTAACGGCCGCCGCCGCCGACGGAGCCGAAGACGACCTTTTCGCCTTTTTCGTTGGTGACGGCGAACTGGAGTTCGGCTTCGAAGACGGGGCCGGTGTAGTATTCGAGGCCGCGGACGACTGAGGGGTCGATTTGGATTTGATTGCGGCCGTATCCGGCAGCATCGGTCAACTTTGCAATAGTGCGAAGCTCCTCAATTCCTTCCGCAAGACGCGTGCTGGAACTTCGAAAAGCTTCGGCAAACCCATTCACGACCTCTTCGTTGGACGAGGTCATATTAGTTTCAAGGCGGGACTTTTCAAAACCAGCCACTGGAGCATATTGCAGAGACTTCCAGCTAAGATACTGAATGACCGCCTGTATTTGGTTCTGATCGAGTCCGGCCCCCTTGGTGAAGTCACCGGATTCATCCTTGCGGCCTGGGCCGAGCAGCAGCTTGACGCCGTCGGGACCAAACTTGTCGAGCTTGTCAATCGCGCGCAGAACCGCCAACCGCGCATTGGCATTCTCATCGCCGCCAAGCCCGATCGCCTCCAGCACACCATCAAGCACCTTGCGGTTGTTCACCCGGATCACATAATCGCCGCGCTTGATGCCGAGCGCTTCCATCGTGTCGGCCATCATCATGCACATTTCGGCATCGGCCTGGACGCCGGCGGCGCCGACCGTGTCGGCGTCGAACTGCATGAACTGGCGGAATCGGCCGGGGCCGGGCTTCTCGTTGCGGAAGACGTAGCCGGCGCGGTAGGTGCGGTAGGGCAGCTGGATCTCGTTGAAATTTTCCGCGACATGGCGGGCGAGCGGCGCGGTCAGGTCGTAGCGCAGGCTCATCCACTGCTCGTCATCGTCCTGCAGCGAAAAGACGCCTTCATTCGGGCGGTCGGCGTCGGGCAGGAATTTTCCCAGCGCATCGGTATATTCGAACAGCGGCGTCTCGACCGGATCGAAGCCGTAGCGCTCGTAGACTTCGCGGATCTTGCCCGTCATCTCGTCGACGGCGCGGATATCGGCGGCGGAGCGATCGACGAAGCCGCGCGGCAGGCGGGCTTTCAGCTTCTGGGGCTTATTCTTTTTGTCGTTCATGGAGGTCCGCACTTTCAGCGTCGATCGGTCATGGTTGATCGGTCATTTTGATCGGTCAGGGGAATTGGCGCTTTCCCTATCCGATCAAGGCCAAGGCGGCAAGTCTCTGCGCGCTTTCGAACGGCTTCAAGCGCATCGTCCGGCGCGCTTTGGCTGGGGCGACATTTGCTTTAAAGCGGCCGCGACAGCGTATCCCAGTTATGGACCACCGCGCCCTCGGCCATCGGCGCCTCGGTCTGCGGGATGAGGATCGAATGGGTATCGCCACGGATGACGCCTTTGAGTTCTGACTGGAAGCTCATCCGCTTGAACTGCACGAAGCCGTCCGGAATGGTCGTCACCGACATTGAGGCCCCGCCGTAGAAATCGATACTGGCAAGCTCGCCCGCCTTGAGGCTCGAAACGATGGCGCGGTCTTCGAGGAAATCGTGGTAGAGCCCGATAATGTAGCGACGGATGCTCTTGCCGACCATCTCCCGCATCAGCGGCGTTTCAGCAAACTCCTGCCGCGAGCCGGCGAGATAGCGGATATCCTCGCCTTCCCAGAGGTTGCGGCTATCACGCGCATTGACGATCGACCGCAAAAGCACGTTTCCTGCATAGACATCGGCCCGGCGCAGGAAATCGACGATCGCGCCAGTGGCGCGCAGGTCGGGTGTGGAGATGCCGCGCTCCCAGCGCGAAACCGTCGGCAGGGAAAAGCCGAGCTTCCAGGCGATATCGCCCTGGCTGAGGCCCGCCTTCAGCCGGTAATCCCGAAGCTGCCTGACCAACTCACCCTGCACCAAAATCGTCGACATGCCGTGTTTTCCAAAATCCAGGATTGAGTAGCTTACAGAATCAAAACCAAAAGGTCAGTAAATGATCAATCCATGGCATTTAAGTTGCGGTTTTTGTGCAGTATTTTCAAATCCACAGGCGTTTCCGGCAGTCCGAAGCGGAACGATGAAACACAAGAACAATTCTTTTTTCCCGGCGGGTAAAGCCCTATTTCATAGGCGCAACCGCCTTGATGGCAAAAACGGTCTCGTTTTTGCAAAAGCCGCCCGTGCGGCGGGAGAGCAAGGAGCGGAAGACGACATGCTGCAGTTGATGAAACCGGGATTCGGCACGATCCTGCCAGGCGACAGCCGCGCCCACGAAGAATGGGTCGCGGCGCTGGTGGGGCGGGACTACGTTATCGAAAGATGGCAGTGCGACCTTTCGACCGGCATATTTTCCGTCGGTGAGACAACCAAAACGCGGCACTGTCTTGGCGACAGGCTCTGCGGATTGCTGGATATCATCCGCAACTATCATGAGGACCATCACAAGACGGTGCTCAACATCCTCGAAGAGGCCACCGCTGCGGCGTCCTCCTTCTGCTTCTGCACGATGCTGCAGGAAGAGGATGGCAGCGCCCTGCCGGTGTTCTGCGTCGGGACCTCGACCGTGGGCGCCTCCCCGGCCGGCGGTCGCATGCAGGGCATCTTCGCCTTCGCACCGGCAGACGGCTGAACATCTTTTCAGGAAAACGCGCCGCCTGTCTTTTCTTCGGTCAGCCACACTCCTATCTTGACGGCCATGCGCGCCGTCATCCTCGTCACCGCCCTCTTCTGTGCCCTGATCAGCGGCTGGACGGCTTCGCTCGCCCGGGTGCAGAATCTGGATGGCATGGTGACCATGCATCATAGAGGCGCAGCCGCGGGCCGTGGCACATCCTCGCCCTTTGGCCATGATCGCTGCGCGCCGGATACGACGAACTGCGATCATCATCCGCAGACGGTGCATCCGCTGCTTTGTGCTGCCTGTTTCGCCGTTGTCCTCGAGACGCCCAGCCTCGGCCGCGACGGCGTTGCCAACGCGGTCATTCGCCCGCTGCCGCAGAAGCCGCTGCAGGAGACGGCCCCCGAGCCGCAGTTCCCGCCTCCCAAGATAGTCCCCTCGGTTTCCTGAACGCGGACCGTCTCCGCACATCACGAATTTCAGAAACGAAAGAGAGGACAGGATGTCCCTGAGACCAATCATGGCCGCCGCGATGCTGGCCCTAACCTTCACCGCCCCTGCCGCCGCGCAGGAGATGATGGACCACGGATCCATGCAAGGCATGGCGCAGCCCAAGGGCGATACAGGCCCCTCCAGCCAGGCGTTCGCCGAAGCCAATGCGACGATGCATGCGGCGATGGACATTGCCTTCAGCGGCAATGCCGATGCCGACTTCGTGCGCGGCATGATCGCCCATCATCAGGGCGCGATCGACATGGCGAAGATCGAGCTCGAATACGGCAAGGACGAAGACCTTCGCAAACTCGCCGAAAACATCATTTCCGCCCAGGAAGCGGAGATCAAGATGATGAAGGTATGGCTTGCCAGGAACGGCGGCTGATCCGTCGTCGAGATGACAAGAGGCGCCGGAGTTTGTCTCCGGCGCCTTCTTGACAGCCCTGTTCACCCCACATTGACCGAAAACCGCCGCCGGCACATAATTTCAACCAGTGCGTGGGAGGACGTCATGAAGATCTTCAAGAATATCGCCGGCATCTTCGCCATATTGCTCGGCGGGATCTGGATGTTGCAGGGGTCCAATATCATTACCGGCAGCCCTATGTCCGATAACAAGGAATGGCTGGTGATCGGCGCTATCCTGGTGATCTTCGGTGCGGTGCTTCTTTACATGAACAACAGGCCAGCGGCGCCAACGTACTGACGCGATGCCCAGCTATTTCATGGGCCCGGTAATATTTCATGGGCGCGCGAATGACGCGCGCAACTGCTCAACCTTTGCTCGGCAATAACACCCCTCGATATGGTCGTTGACCAGTCCCATCGCCTGCATGAAGGCGTAGACCGTCGTCGGACCGACAAAGGTCCAGCCGCGCTTTTTCAGATCCTTCGATATCAGTACCGAGGTCGGCGTCGTCGGATTGGCGTGTATCGCTTCGTAGGTCGCGGCCTTCGGGCGCTCGTTCGTGCCTGGCTCGTGGCTCCAGAAATAGCGGGCGAGCGTGCCGAATTCGGCTTTCAATTCCTGCGCCCGCCTCGCATTGTTGATCGTCGAGACGATCTTGCCCCGATGGCGGACAATGCCGGGGTCGGCAAGGCAGCGCTCGATATCGGCATCGCCGAAGGTGGCGACCACTTCGAAATCGAAGCCGGCGAAGGAGGCGCGGAAGGCTTCACGCTTTCTGAGGATGGTCAGCCAGGACAGGCCGGACTGGAACCCTTCGAGACAGATCTTCTCGAACAACCGGATGTCGTCGGCCATCGGCCTGCCCCACTCTTCGTCATGATAACGCTGATAATCCTCCAGATTGGCATGCCAGGCGCAACGGTCGCGACCGTCCCCGCCGGTGATGATTCCCTTTGCCGTCACGCAATTCTCCCTGTTTTTCCGGGCTTTACCATTTGCCAACCATAGTCCTAAAGCGAGCAATAACCCTACCCAAAGCTTTACCCCGCCGAATGCCTTTTAATGAACCGGCATTTACCATTCGGTCGTCCCCCGATGCCACCATCGTCCCATCCCGCCAAGCTTCTTGGCGTTCATATCCAGCCCGCCCTTCGCCTAGTCTGCGGACGGCGAAGCTATGAGACAGTACCGGCGAAAGGTAGCGTAACCGTCCGATGATGAAGAAAACCCTGATCCTTGCGACGTCCCTGCTCGTTGCATTTTCCAGCCTTGCGGAAGCGCAGGACCGCTATCAGAACCGCCCGCCGGTCATCATCAGCCCGGACCTTACGGCCCCCTGGGTGACCCAACTCGGCGGCAGCGTGCAGCCGGTCGTCTACCGTCAGCAGCGCGCTATAGACGTTCAGGGCGAGCGCGCCACCCGAAAACAGTATCTGTTCCAGCGCCGTGTCAAGCGCTCCGGCACTGCCGTCGCGCAACCCGTCGCCATGACGCGGGCACAGAAGCCGGCCCAGCGCCAGCTCGATCCGCGGTTCCTGCCGCAAACGGTCGCTTATGAAACGCAGGAAAGACCGGGCACGATCGTCATCGATACCAACAGTCGTTTCCTCTATCTCGTTACCGGCAATGGGCAAGCACGGCGTTACGGCGTCGGCGTCGGCAAGCCGGGCTTCGAATGGGCTGGCGTCCACAAGGTGACTCGCAAGTCCGAATGGCCTGTCTGGACACCACCATCCGAAATGATCGCCCGCGAGGCGACCAAGGGGCATTACCTGCCTGCCAGCATGGAAGGTGGCCCGGCCAACCCTCTCGGCGCGCGCGCCATGTATCTCGGCTCGACGCTCTACCGCATCCACGGCACCAACGCCCCCTGGACGATCGGCTTTGCCGTCTCGTCCGGCTGCATCCGCATGCGCAACGAGGACGTGGTCGATCTCTATGAACGCGTGAAAATCGGCACCAAGGTCCTCGTGATCTAAGCCACCGCTGCCCGCTGAAGGGCCATAGCGTGGCCTTTCAGCAACAGGGGTTCCCGGGGTTACAGTCCTGTCGGTCACATTTACTCTATCCAAGAGCCGTTAGACTTGCGTAAAACGCAATATTGAATAGCGTTTCGCAGCCTGGGGCTGGAGAGGGAATCTTTTAGATGAAATATGCCTTGAAGACATTGGCCGCAATCGGTTTTGCGGCCGCTGTTACATTTGGCGCGTCGAGCGCTTCGGCTTTCATGCCGGCTGAAACCGTGAAGTCCACGCCGGATATCACGCTGGTGGCGATGGAGAAGAAACCGGCAAAGCAATTCTGGCGCACCAAGGTGCGGCTGAGTACCGACGAGGCGCCGGGCACGATCATCGTCGATACCAACAACAAGTATCTCTATTATATTGAGGGCCCGAACAGGGCGACCCGCTATGGCATCGGCGTCGGTCGCGAGGGCTTCGGCTGGTCGGGCGTCGTCAAGGTGCAGCGCAAGGCGGAGTGGCCGGGGTGGACGCCGCCGCCGGAAATGATCATCCGCGAACGCAAGAAGGGGCGCATCCTTCCGGCCTTTCAGGAAGGCGGCATCGACAATCCGCTCGGCGCCCGGGCGCTTTACCTCTACAAGGGCAGGAGCGATTCCGGTTTCCGCATCCATGGCACCAACCAGCCTTGGACGATCGGCCAGAACATGTCTTCCGGCTGCATCCGCATGATGAACAAGGATGTCGAGCACCTTTATGAACGTGCCGGTGTCGGCACCAAGGTCATCGTCATCGGTCCCGGCAACAAGCAGGGTGATGTTTCCTATGACGATCGTGGCGTGGATATCCTGCGCACCATCTTCGGCGGTTGACGGTCAGCCACCCCCACCCGTCGCTGCACAACGCCCCTCCCCCTCAAGGGGAGGGTGAAACAGCAGCCGGTTTTTCGCCGCCATAGGCCCAGTCGAGCAGTTCCACCGTGTGCAGGATCGGCATCTTCGTACCGGTGGCGATCTGGGTGATGCAGCCGATATTGCCGGTGGCGATGATATCTGCCTTGGTCGCCTCGATGTTCTTGACCTTGCGCGCCTTCAGCGTTGCCGAAATCTCCGGCTGCAGGATGTTGTAGGTCCCGGCCGAACCACAACAGAGATGCCCTTCCGCCGGATCGCGAACGGTAAAGCCGGCGTTCCTTAACAATAGCTTCGGCGCCACGGTGATCTTCTGGCCGTGCTGCATCGAGCAGGCCGAGTGGTAGGCGACCGTCATGTTTCTCGCCTCCTGCCGCGGCAGGTCGAGACTTGCCAGATATTCGGTGATGTCCTTTGCCAGCGCCGACACGCGGGCGGCCTTTTCCGCGTAGGCCGGGTCGAGACGCAGCATATGGCCGTAGTCCTTGATCGTCGTGCCGCAGCCGGAGGCTGTGATGATAATCGCGTCCAGCCCGCCTTCGTCGGCCGCCTTGATCCAGACATCGACATTGCGGCGAGCGGCGACGAGCGCCTGTTCCTCGCGGCCCATGTGATGGACGAGCGCCCCGCAACACCCCTCGCCTTCCGGCACCACGACCTCGACACCGAGCCGCGTCAGAAGCCGGATCGTCGCCTCGTTGATCTCCGGCCTCAGGACCGGTTGGGCGCAGCCGGTGAGAATGGCGACTCGGCCGCGCTTTTCTGCGTCTGCGGCCCGTGTTCCCGGTTGGGCTGCGTTGGACGGTGGCGCAAGGAGACGTGGTGCCAGATCGAGCATGACGCCGAACGTCTTCAGGAACGGCATCCCCTTCATCAACCCCGCAAAGGGTCTGCCGAGGCGGGCAGCCTTGAGCGCCAGACGGAAGCGTTGGGGATAGGGAAGCACCGCCGCCAGCGTGGCCCGCACCAGCCGATCCTTCAGCGGCCTTTTGTAGGTGTTTTCGATATGGACGCGGGCGTGATCGACCAGATGCATATAGTCCACGCCGGAGGGACAGGTGGTCATGCACGCAAGGCAAGAGAGGCAGCGGTCGATGTGGGTGACCACTTCTTCATCTGCCGGCCGGCCGTTTTCCAGCATGTCCTTGATGAGATAGATGCGCCCGCGCGGGCTGTCGAGCTCGTTGCCGAGCGTCACATAGGTCGGACAGGTGGCGGTGCAGAAGCCGCAATGCACGCATTTGCGCAGGATCGATTCGGATTCTGCGACATGCGGATCGGAGAGCTGGGCCGGGGTGAAGTTGGTTTGCATCAGGCGTGAGGCTCCGTGGGTGCGGAAGCATACGCCCCTCTGCCCCTCTGGGACATCTCCCCCTCAAGGGGGGAGATTGGCCGCATGCTTTGGCCCTCCCCTACAAACGCCGCGTGGGAAAAGAACGATCTCCCCCCTTGAGGGGGAGATGTCACGAAGTGACAGAGGGGGGTAACGCGCGTCATACTCAAATACCCATCTTTCCCGGATTGAAAATCCCTTTCGGATCGAACTTTTCCCTCAATCGTGCCGACAACGCGGCAACGGACGAAGCTTCCGGTTCGAACGCCGGCGTCACGGCGCGGATGACATCCGAAGCCCGCACCAGCGTCGCATGTCCGCCGCCCAGACCCCTGATGTAACGGCGCAGCAGATTGGCTTCGGCGTCGGCTTCCATGCGCAACCAGACGAGACCGCCTTGCCAGTCGTAGAAGGCATCGACACCTGCCTCCAGCCGGAGGGCAGCCACCAGTCGATGCCCGGCGGAGGGGGCGACGGAAACACGCCAGAGCGGCTTTTGTGTGCCGTCGGCATAGGGTTTGACATCGCGGACCTCCCGCCAGAAGGACGTTGTCGCGTCATGATCGAGGACGGTTACAGGGGCGATCGACGCGAAGGCGGCAACGAGCTTTTCGCGGCGGACGGTGACGGAAGCGGCCAGCCCCTCGAGCCTGAGCATCGTTGCCGCGCCGTCCGGCAGGGCGCCGCCGACAAACCTGCCCTTCACGCTTTCCGGCAAATGCGCAGCACCCGAAACCTCGACCGGCAGGGCCATTGCCCTCGCCATGGCGGCTGCGGCTTCTCCATCATCCAGCCCGGACACGACGATCGTCGCCGAGGCCGGCGGCAGCGGCAGAACCTTGAACGTGACCTCCGTCAGAAGCCCTAAAGTGCCGTGCGAACCGCAGAGCAGCTTGACGAGATCGAGGCCAGTGACGTTCTTCATCACCCTGCCGCCGGACTTGATGACCTCGCCGGCGCCATTGATGAACCGGATGCCGAGCAGGTGATCGCGCGCCGCGCCCGCCACGAGGCGGCGGGGGCCGGAGGCGTTGGTGGCGAAGACGCCGCCGATCGTCGGCTCGCCGGCAGTCGCCATGACGCCGCGATAGTCGAGCGGCTCGAAGGCGAGCATCTGACGGTTTTCACGAAGCGCCGCCTCGATTTCGACGACCGGCGTTCCGGCCATTGCCGTCATGGTCATTTCGGCCGGATTATACGAAACCACCCCCGAGAGTTTTCGCGTCGAGAGGACCCGGTCAGCGGCCACCGGATTGCCGAGGCCCGCACGCGTCGCGCCGCCCTCGATCTTCAGCGTCAGGTCATTGCGGGAGATGGTGGCGACGATACCGGCCGCTTCTGTTTCGGTTTCCGGCTCGAATATCGGGATCATGCGGCAGGGCGCCCCTCGAGCGGAAAGACCTTGGACGGGTTCATGATCCATTGCGGGTCGAAGGCGGCGCGGGCGGCCATCTGCTGGTCGAGGTCGACTCGGCTGAACTGATGCAGCATCAGATCGCGTTTTTCGATACCGACGCCATGTTCGCCGGTCAGGCAGCCGCCGGCATCGACGCACAACTTGAGGATATCATTGCCCGCAGCTTCCGCGCGCGCGGCATCTGCCGGATCGTTGATGTTGTAGAGGATGAGCGGATGCATGTTGCCGTCGCCGGCATGGAAGACATTGGCCACACGCAGGCCGTAGCCGTCGATGATCTCGCTGGTTTTCTTCAGCACATAAGAGAGCTGACCGAGCGGCACCGTTCCATCCATGCAGATATAATCGGCGATGCGGCCGGTGGCGCCGAAAGCCGACTTGCGGCCCTTCCAGATCAGCGCTGCCTCGGTCGCCGACTGGCTCTCCCTGATCGTCGAGACACCGTGGCGACGGGCGATCTCGATGATGCTCGAAAGCATCGCCTCCATCTCCGCGTCCGAGCCCTCGACCTCGATGATCAGCAGCGCCTCGACATCCATCGGATAGCCTGCATGCGCGAAGGCCTCGCAGATGCTGATGGCAGGCTTGTCCATGAATTCTATGGCAACCGGGATGATACCGGAGCCGATGATTTCGGCGACGCAGGAGCCGGCTTCTTCCGAGGAAGGGAAGCCGAAAAGAACCGGTCGTGCGCCTTCCGGCTTGGCAATCAGCCGCACTGTCGCCTGCGTCACGATGCCCAGCTGGCCTTCCGAACCACAGACGAGGCCGAGCAGGTCATAGCCTGGCGCATCCAGCGCCTTGCCGCCGAGTTCGATTACCGTGCCGTCGAACAGCACCATCGTGACACCGAGCAGGTTGTTGGTCGTCACCCCGTATTTCAGGCAATGGGCGCCGCCGGAATTCATGCCGATATTGCCGCCGATGGTGCAGGCAAGCTGCGAGCTCGGATCCGGCGCATAGAAGAAGCCATCGGCCGAGACCGCTTCGGAAATGTTGAGGTTGGTGACGCCTGCCTGAACCGTCGCGGTGCGGTTGGCAAAATCGATATCGAGAATACGCGACATCTTCGACAGGCCGATCACCACTGCATCCGCCTGCGGGATCGCGCCGCCGGACAGCGACGTGCCGGCACCGCGCGGCACGACGGGAATGCCGTAGCGGCTGCAATATTTCAGGACGGCCGCCACCTGAGCCGTCGTTTCCGGCAGGGCGACAGCAAGCGGAACCTGGCGATAGGCGATGAAAGCATCCGTTTCGAACGGTACCAGCTCGCGTATCTCACTGATCAGGCAGCCAGGAGGCAGGAGGTCCGCGAGGTCTTCGACGATGGCTGCGCGGCGGGAAAGGACGCTTTGTTTTGGCTCCAGAAAGGCGATCGTCTCCGGCATTTCGTCCCTCCGACCCGCACTTCACGCGAAAATTGGTATTTTTTCTTTACCACTATCGTCATAATGGAGCAAATGTTAATCAGTTTTTCCGTTTTCGAAACAATGGTCAAGATTGATGACAAATCTGGGCGATCTCGAGGTCTTCACCCGCGTCGTGTCGACGGGCAGCATGTCGGCCGCCGGCCGAGCGCTCGGTTTTTCGCCTGCAGTCATTTCCAAGCGGATCAAGCGGCTGGAGGACCGGCTTGGCACGCGATTGCTGCAGCGGACGACGCGGCAGATTTCGCTCACCGAAGCGGGACAAGGTTTTTACGATCGCGTGCTCGGCGTTCTGGCCGGCGTCGAGGACGCCGAAGCCTTCGCCTCCGGCCGCTCGGCCCAGCCACAGGGTACGCTCCGTGTCACGGCGCCGACCTCCTTCGGTCGCATGCATGTCGCGCCGCATCTGGCCCGCTTCATCGAGAAGCATACCGAGCTTGTCGTCAACATCGTTCTCTCGGACGACTTCACCGACATCGTCGCGGAAGGTTTCGATCTGGCGATCCGCATCGGCGAACTCGACGATTCCAGCCTCGTGGCACGGAAACTGGTGCCGGTACGACGCATCCTCTGCGCCTCGCCCACCTATATCGAGCGCTACGGCGTACCGGAAACCGTCGATGATCTCAGCCGCCACGTCTGCCTGCGCCAGCACAACCACGACACATGGAAGCTGGAAAGTCGGCAGGGATCGCTGAGCTACAAGCCGCAGGGCCGGCTGATCACCAATTCGTCGGAAGTCGTGCGCGAAGCGGTGCTCTCCGGCGCCGGCATCGCCCTGCGCTCGACCTGGGATATCGGTAGTGACTTGAAGTCGGGGAGGCTGATGCAGGTCCTGCCCGCCTGGGAAGGTTCAAGCAATCTCTTCGTCTCCGCCCTCTACCCCAGCCGCCAG
The DNA here is from genome assembly GCF_964254145.1 of Pararhizobium sp. LjRoot235. Classification (NCBI taxonomy): domain Bacteria; kingdom Pseudomonadati; phylum Pseudomonadota; class Alphaproteobacteria; order Hyphomicrobiales; family Rhizobiaceae; genus Pararhizobium; species Pararhizobium sp. LjRoot235. Next base: position 3,607,403 of record NZ_CAXUSP020000001.1, read on the forward strand.
TTCCTGCCGGCCAAGGTCCGGCTGTTCATCGACTATCTGGCCGGGCTCTACGGGCCGCAGCCCTATTGGGAGCGGTAAATTTCCGGCGGGACGAACTCCCAGAAACCGTATTTGCGGCCGTGCTCCTTCCGCAAGGCGGCAACATAGGCATCATGTGATATCAATCCGTCATTGCCACCGGGACGCGCGGCAAGCGTGAAGAGCGTTGCAAGATAGTCTGCGCCGTACCCATAGGCCTGAGACAGGCCTCGCTCGATGATGCGGTCGAGCAGAGCCCTGTAGAGAACGGTTGCCGCAGCCGGATGATCCTCTTCGAAAGCCCTGGCGGCAGGCAGCAGAAATTCATAGAACTCCCCCTCCCAAATGTCGGCTCTTGCGACGACATAGCGCGCAGCAAGATCGAGCCTTGGCCATGCCAGATAGAACCGCAGCGCCGCATGGGGATTGCTATGGCGTTCAACGAAGGCGAAGGCCTTGTCGAGAGCCTCGAATTCCTCGAAGTCACCGGCCTTGGCGATGTATTCGCGCAGCATCTCGACATCGAGCCGCTGTTCGAAGGCCTGCCAGCGCAGTGCTTGTGAAGCCGGACGATCCTTCAGACCATCGAGAATGGCGGCCTCAAGGCGTTCCCTGTCCGGGAGCGGCTTCAGATCGCCGCTGAGGATATCGGCGCGGCGGGCAAAGCCAATTCGGGATTTGCGGTGCTTGCGAACCCAGATCAACGCTTCCGCATGGCGGCCAGCGGTAAAGAGCCGTTCGGCAATGACAGTCGGTTCGCGCAGCGGTTCCGGCAGGGCTTCCTCGATCGCCACATAGCTGTCGAGATCACCGCGCGCATCGGCAATGGCGCGGCGCACGTAAACGAAAGCCGGCAGAAAGGCCGTTCCGGCCGGTATCTCCATGGTCGCGGCAAGCGTTTCGTCCCATGATTTCAGCACGTCCGGCGACAGCACGGCGGCAATCCGCACCGCAAGCAGCGTCTTGAAGCCGTGATAGTCCATCCCACCAAGGGCCGGCGTAATCAGCATGGGGATCTGCGCCTGCTGCTCGGCAGATGCCGCCTGCGCCAATCGCCCGGCAGCTTCGCAGGCCTGGCCGTAAATTCCGGCGATGCGGCCGCTGGAATCGTTGACGCGCTCGGCGATACCCTCATAGCCGAGCACGAACCGGATCAACCGCTCCAGCGCCATGCCGGGGTCAACTGCGCCGAACTCCTTGACGATGCTTGCCGAGATACTTTCGAGATCGTTGCCGAAGGCGCGTTCCTTTTGCCAGCGGATGCGCGCGCGGGCTTTTTCCAGCATGGCCAAACGGTTGTCGATCAATTTCGCGACGCCCGCAGCACCGCCGATGCCGGCCAGCGCCGCATTCAACCGCTTCTTGAAGGACGGATTGAGCGCCGCTTCATCCAGCGCGATCTGCACGAGCCTTTCAAGGCCGAGCACAGTCAGCCCATCCCGGTCCAGTTTCGCCTTCTTTGCCGCTTTCGCCATGGTTCCGAACAGACCGAATCTTTTTCAATATGGCTTAGACTTAGAGGCTTTCACGGTCCTCGTCTGCATGGTGCTTGCGGATCGAGCGGACGACGAGCCACATGGAGATCACGGCGACGGGGACGAAGAGACCGGTGAGCACGCTGGATTTCACCGGCAGGCCCTCGCTTTCCAAGGCTTTAGCGAGGTAGCCAAACAGTCCGACGACATAATAGGAAATGGCGGCGACAGACAGGCCTTCGACGGTCTGCTGCAGGCGCAGTTGCAGCTTGGCGCGCCGATCCATGGAGTTGAGCAAAACGCCGTTTTGCCGTTCGAGTTCAACGTCGACCCAGCTTCTGAGCAGAGCGGTGGCACGCGTCAATTTCCGCGACAGGTTGGCCTGACGTTCTTCGACTGACTGACAGGTGCGCATGGCTGGCGCCAGCCGCCTTTCGAGGAAGGTGCCGAGGGTTTCGTAACCCGGTACACCGGTTTCCGTCAGCGAGCGGATACGCTCCTGGACGATGCCGTAATAGGCACGGCTGGCGCCGAACCGGTACAGGCTGAGGGCTGCGCCCGCCTCCAGTTCGGCCGCGAGCAGCGTGATCTCGGCGAGCATCTCATCGGCCTTTTCGCGGACGCTGCCGCGCATCTTCTGGGTGACGCCGGTCAGGCCGTCCTCGATGCGGCGGATATCCGGCGACAGCGATTGTGCCAAAGGCAGGCCGAGCATGGCGAGCGTCCGGTAAGTCTCGATGTCAAGCAGCCGCTGCACCAGCGCGCCCGTTCCCGCCTCCGTCATGCCCCGGTCGATAACGAGGATCTGCGTCAGGCCGTCACCATTCTGGCGGAAATCGGTGAGCACCACCGCCTGGCCATTTTTGACGTCGCTGTAACACAGGCTGGTGGGATCAAACGCGCTCATTGCCGCGCGGGTCTCTTCGGTATCCGGCCGGATTTCGAGGCGGATGCCGGAAATCAGGTTTCCCGGTGGGGAAAAACCATCGCCGAAAGGATGGGTGGTCACCTCGCCGCCGAAACGGTCGGGAATGACGCCGTCCCAGAAATAGGTCGAGAATTCGGTATGCCGCTCCCAGCGTAGCGTGCCCTGCCCCCAGGACACGGCATGATGGTTGGCTTCGCGACTCGGCGGCGAGACGCCGCGGGCGCGCGACAGTTCGGACAGGACGGCATGATCGACGGCAGAGCCGCCGTCCGTCATGAAGGCGAGCTGGAAGATGACGCGAGGCGATGTGACCAGCGCATAGGGACGCGAATGGATCTCGCCCAGCGCCTGCGCGCGGGCCGGTGCCGACGGAAATGCAAAACTACCCTTGCCCATGAGGCGTTTTCCCCTCTCACGCGTCAATCAGAACCCTCTTATCAACAGGCTGAGCAAAAGGGAAAGGACGCTTTGACGCAGTTACAACTTTGTTTGCCAACAGCATTTCACAAAGTGGCTAAAGAAATTGACCACTTTGGCGCAGATGACTAGATTGGCGCCAAGGAGAAAGCCCGCCGTGACTGACGACACCCTTGATGCCTATGCCCGCATCCCTCACAGCCGGACATCCGCCGAAATCATCCAGCAGATCGAGCTCCTGATCCTCGAAGGCGTGTTGCGCGACAACGAGCGGCTGCCAAGCGAAAGGGAGTTGTCGCGCCGGTTCGACGTTTCCCGGCCCATTTTACGCGAGGCGCTGAAGGAACTGGAAGCACGTGGATTGCTGATCAGCCATCACGGCGGCGGCACCTTCGTGGCCGATGTCATCGGCCAGATCTTTTCCAAGCCGGTGATCGAACTGATCGCGCGGCACCAGAAGGCGACACAGGACTATCTCGAATATCGCCGCGAACTGGAGGGCATGACGGCCGAGTTTGCCGCCCGGCGTGCCACCCGCTTCGACAAGGAAATGTTGACGCGCATCATGGAAGAGATGCGCGCCGCGCATCTCGCAGGTTCGGCGGAAGGCGGGCTGAAGACCGATGTCGAACTGCACAGCGCCATCGGCGAATGTGCGCACAATATCATCCTGCTGCATACGCTGCGGGCCTGCTACCGGCTCTTGAGCGGCGGTATCTTCTTCAGCCGCGAGATGCTGTTTGCCGCGCCCGGCGCGGGTGACAAGCTGCTCGCCCAGCATGAAGCCATCTACCAGGCCATCATGGCTGGTGATGCGCAGGCCGCGCGGGAGGCGGCGCAGGCCCATATCGATTTCATCATCACCGCAACCCGAGAGGCAGAACGGACGGGAGAATGGGCCCGCATTTCGCAACTGAGGCTGCAACAGCGGGGCGGCCAGACAACAGGCGCCTAAACCCGGAGACATCTTACCAGCCGTGACCCCGATCCGTCCGGCCGCTGAACAAATTTCGGTGCGCATGGCGCCATGCCGCAAACAAGTTCTAAAGCGGCGCGAACGGCACATTTTTTTTACAGTCCAATCCTACTAAATTGCCGTCTTCCGCGCCTCCGCCCTCTTCTTCTGGGCGCCGCGAAATACTATATGTGTTTGATAAAATCTGTGCGTTTACAGGCCGCATAATGCGAGCATAATCAAGCGATATTGCAGATAGATTGATTCTCTTGTTTTGAAAGGATGCCCCGACGTTGAACATTCTGAATCGCATAGCCGCAGACGTCCGCCTGATGTTCCGCCGTCCGGTGAGAATGCAATGTGCCGCACTGTGCTATCGATTCAAGAAGAAGAGCGCGGTGCCTGAAATGCTGCTTATCACCAGCCGCGACACCGGCCGCTGGGTCATTCCCAAAGGATGGCCGATGGAAGGCAAGATGTGTCATGAAGCCGCCGCACGCGAAGCCTATGAGGAAGCTGGCGTCAAGGGCGAAGCCGGGGCAGAACGCATCGGCTTCTACATGTACGACAAGGCCATGGATCACGGCCTGAAAATCGAGTGCATGGTCCAGGTTTATCCGCTGGTGGTTCTGGACATGCTGAAGAACTTCCCGGAAAAGGGCACGCGGACGATGGAATGGGTAAGCTTCGCAGAAGGCGCCAATCGCGTCGTCGAGCCGATGCTCAAGGATATCATTCTGAGCTTCGAACAGCGTCTGCTTGCCACCATGAACCCGGCCCCGCAGGCCGTGGCACGATAAGCTCCCGACATCACATGGATAGCTTGACGCAAGCTACGTCTGATCCCGCTGCGCCTTTTAGCGCCTCGATGCATGAACTGGAGAACAGACGGTGGCAAAGCCGCGCCCGCGCCTCGAAAAATCGACGCTCGACGAATATCTGGACAAGGTAACGCTTACTGAACAGGCCACGCAGCATGTCCTGAAGCCATGGGCGGGCGTTGGCCTTGGCATTCTCTTCCTTATCGTCAGCATGATTTTTGCCGCTGCCTATGTGTCCGAGCAGCCGGGTTACCTGATCATCATAGCCGCAGCCGCGGTCGCCGGCTACATGGCGATGAATATCGGCGCCAACGACGTCACCAACAATGTCGGCGCAGCAGTGGGATCGCGGGCAATCACCATGACGACGGCGCTTGTCATCGCCGCCATCTTCGAGGTCGCCGGCGCTGTGTTCGCTGGAGGCCGCGTCGTCGCGACCATCGAGGCCGGCATCGTCGATGCAGCCCAGATACCGACAGGCCCGTCCTTCGTCTGGGTGATGATGGCGGCGCTGGTCTCGGCTGCGGTCTGGATCAACATCGCCACATGGTCCGGCGCACCGATTTCGACCACCCACTCGATCGTCGGCAGCATCCTCGGATCCGGTGTCGCGGCTGCAGGCTTTGCTGCCGTGCATTGGGTATCGCTTGCAGGAATAACGGCAAGCTGGATGGTTTCCCCTATCCTCGGCGGCGGCATCGCAGCGCTGCTTCTTGCCTTCGTCAAGACGTTTATCATCTACCGTGAAGACAAGATTGATGCGGCGATCTTCTGGACCCCCATCCTGATCGCCACGATGACGGGGGCCTTTGCCGCTTATCTGGCGGTGATCGGGCTGGAAAAAATCGTCGACGTCTCGGTGGTCAACGGCATCCTGACGGGCTTGGTCGTGTTCGTCCTCACCATCGTCGCGGCCAGGCCATGGATCGTCCGCCAGGCCCAGGGGCTCGATAACCGCAACCAGTCGCTGCGCAAGCTGTTCCGGATGCCGCTGATCCTCTCGGCAGCGCTGTTGTCCTTCGCCCATGGCGCCAATGACGTTTCGAACGCGGTAGGTCCACTTTCGGCGATCGTGGCAAACGTCAATGGTTTGGCGATCCTGAAGACAACGCATGTCCCCCTCTGGGTCATGCTGATCGGCGCATCCGGTATTTCCTGCGGCCTGCTTCTGTTCGGGCCGAAACTGATCCGCGTCGTCGGTGAGGAGATTACCAAGCTCAATCCGATGCGCGCCTATTGCGTCGCGCTGGCAACGGCGATCACCGTCATTCTGGCAACCTCGCTCGGCCTGCCGGTCTCGACCACGCATACGGCGGTCGGGGCGGTGTTCGGCATTGGCTTTTTCCGTGAATGGTATACCCGCAACTCCGTGCGACGCCTTGAATATGTTCGCCAGAAGAGCGGGCAGGCGGAGTTCGAACGACGCGTCGCACACAGCCCGGAGGAATCGAACCGGCGCCGGTTGGTGAGACGATCGCATTTCATGACGATCGTCGCCGCATGGGTTATTACCGTTCCGGTTTCAGCACTGCTTTCGGCTGCCGTCTATTCCGTCTTTTCGGCGCTGTTTATCTGAGGACTTTGAATGCGCGCCAATTTCCGTATGCAGCGGCTCTTCATCGACACGCCACTTTCCGCCGGCGCCGTTTACGAAACCGGCAAGGAACAGTTCAACTACCTCGTCAACGTGTTGCGTTTCCAAGAGGGCGACGCCGTTCTCGTCTTCAATGGCCACGATGGCGAATGGCGGGCGGAGCTTTCCTTTCCGAGCAAGAAGCGCCTGCACTTGACCGCGACCGAGCAGACGCGGCCGCAGCCCGCTCCCTGTGACCTTCACTACCTGTTCGCGCCGCTGAAGGTCGGCAGGCTCGACTATCTCGTGCAAAAGGCCGTCGAAATGGGCGCCGGGCTGTTGCAGCCGGTGATGACGCAGCATGTGCAGGGCAAGATCACCAGCATGGACCGGGTCCGGGCCAATGTCATCGAGGCCTCCGAGCAATGCGGCGTTCTCGGCATTCCGCAGGTGGCGGAGCCGCGCCGGCTGGACGACGTTCTGGGAACCTGGCCCGAGGACCGGCGCATCATCTTCTGCGACGAGGGCGAAGCGGGACAAAATCCGTTGCCGGTTCTTGCCGGCGTGAAAGAGCGCAAGCTGGCCCTGCTGATCGGTCCCGAGGGTGGCTTCTCCGATGCGGAGCGCACCTTGCTGCGCAGTCGCGATTTCGTCACCGCCATCCCGCTCGGACCGCGCATCCTCCGAGCCGATACTGCCGCCGTCGCTGCCATGGCGGTGATCCAGGCAACGATCGGCGATTGGCGGTAGCGGCTGTGTCATTTCAGTGCCGATAAGGTGTTGAAAATTTGAACCGGCCTTGAAACAATTTCACTTGCACGCCACCTCAATCCGGTTCAATCACCCTCCTGACATCTGCCGCCCGGCAGGTTCCGCCTGTTCAAAAGAAGACGCCCATGGCCAGAGATACCACCGACCAGACGCCGGTTACCTCCGTCGCAGACCTCACCGAATACCTGGCTCAGGGCAACAAGCCGAAGGAGCGGTTCCGCATCGGGACGGAGCATGAGAAGTTTGCCTTCTTCAGAGCGGACAACAGCCCTGTCCCCTATTTCGGCGAGGCCAGCATCTCGGCGCTCCTGAACGGGATGGCGGAAAAAAGCGGCTGGGAGCCGATCATCGACGCCGGCAATATCATCGGCCTTGCCGAGCAATCCGGCCAGGGCGCGATCTCGCTCGAGCCCGGCGGCCAGTTCGAGCTTTCGGGCGCCCCACTCGAAAACCTGCACCAGACCTGCAAGGAATCCAACCAGCACTTGGCCGTGCTGCGCGAAGTCGCCGAGCCGCTCGGCATCCGTTTCCTCGGCATCGGCGGTTCGCCGAAATGGACGTTCGCCGAAACACCGCGCATGCCGAAATCCCGCTACGACATCATGAGCCGCTACATGCCGAAGGTCGGCAGCCAGGGGCTCGACATGATGTACCGCACCTGCACGATCCAGGTGAACCTCGATTTCTCTTCGGAAGAAGACATGCGCCGCAAGATGCAGGTGTCGCTGAAGCTACAGCCGCTGTCGACGGCCCTGTTTGCAAGCTCGCCCTTTACCGACGGCAAGCCGAACGGGCTGCTCTCCTGGCGCGGCAGTATCTGGCGCGACACGGACAACCAGCGCGCCGGCGTGTTGCCAGTCGCCTTCAACGCGGATTTCGGCTTCGAAGACTATGTCGAATGGGCACTCGACGTGCCGATGTATTTTGTCGTGCGCGACGGCCACTACCATGACTGTACGCACGTCACCTTCCGCCAGTTCATGACCGGCGCTCTGAAGCGCGAACTTGCCGACTGGGAGCCCAATATGGGCGACTGGACCAACCATCTTTCGACGCTGTTCCCCGATGTACGGCTGAAACGCTTCCTCGAAATGCGCGGCGCCGACGGCGGCCCGTGGCGCCGGATCTGTGCGCTGCCGGCCTTCTGGGTTGGCCTGCTCTACGACGATGCAGCGCTTGACGCCGCCGAGGACCTGACCCGCTCCTGGACCTACGAGGACACGATCGCCATGCGCGACGCCGTGCCGGCACAGGCACTTGCAGCCAAGCACCGGGGCACGCCGCTGTTCGACATTGCCCGCGAGGTCCTGTCGATTTCGCGTCTTGGCCTGAAGAACCGCAACCGGCTGAACGGCGATGAGGTCGACGAAAGCATCTTCCTTGCGCCGCTGGACGAAGTGCTGGCAAAGAAGGCGACACTCGCCGAAGACCTGCTGTCGCTTTACAACGGCCGCTGGAACGGGTCCGTCGATCCGGTTTTCACTGAGTACCAGTATTAGGCTAGAAGCGCTTTTTCAGAAAATATCTTGGAATGGCATTCGACCCGCCTTCGAGCTCGCCGAACACCTTGTAGCCAAGCTTTTCGTAAAAGGGCCTGGCCTGAAATTCGAAGGTATCCAGCCAGACACCGAGATAGTCGCGGGCGCGGGCAATAGCTTCCGCTTCCTCTATCAGGCGCGAACCAAGGCCCTGGCCACGGTACTCCTCCGGTACTGCGAGATATTTCACGAAGGCCCAGCCGTAACCGTCGATGCCGTAGAGCCCGCCGACGACCTTGCCGGTGTCCGGTTCACGGATCAGGATCGCGAAATCAGCCTTGTCCTCGACCGCACCCTTGCTCGCCTCGTTATAGGCGGCCAGTGGCGCAACGATTGCTGCGCGGTGCTCCGGGTCAGGATTTTCGGCAATGATATCGATGATGGGCGTTTTCATGCGTATTTCCGATTTCAAAACAGCAATCAGCATAAGCGCCCATCGACAGCTTGGGAAGTGGCAATAGGTCTTCACACCGGGGCGCCTCTCCCCCTTTTGTCCCGGCCAATAAAAAGCGTTTCCACGCGGCCTTTTCCCGTTATAGTGCAACGACATGCGTTATGCTGTCTGCAGGAGAGGACCGGACATGATCCCGCTTTTTGACATGATGATGCAGGCGCAGAATGGCAATGCCATGGACGTGATGGCCAAGCAATTCGGCCTTGCCCAGGAACAGATGGCCAAGGCGACTGCCGCGCTGATGCCGGCCTTCTCCACCGCGCTCAAACGCAATGCCGCAAACCCTTATGATTTCGGCGCTTTCCTGACCGCCATGTCGAGCGGCAACTATGCGCAGTATTTCGAGGACATGAGCAAGGCCTTCACGCCGCAGGGCATGGCTGACGGCAACAGTGTTCTCGACCAGCTTTTCGGCTCCAAGGAAATGTTGCAGGCGGTCTCCGTGCAAGCGGCCCAGATGACCGGCGTCGGCCAGGAAATCTACAAGCAGATGTTGCCGGTAATGGCGAGCGCGATCATGGGCGGCCTGGTCAAGCAGGCCTCCGGGCAGATGAGCGGCATGCAGAACCCCTTCGCCAACACGCCGATGGAAGCCATGATGAAGCCTTGGTTGGAAGCCTCCGGATTTATCAAGAAACCGCAACCGGCGCCAAATCCGTTCGACAACCCCTTCACGCAAGCCATGCAGGGCTTTTTCGGCATGAGCAAGCCCGAGGAAAAGCCGCAGGCCGCACCCGACATGTTTGCCGCAAACCCCTTCATCAAGGCTTTCCAGGACATGATGAGCGGCGGTGCGGCAGCGAAGGAGCCCGAACCGAAGCCGGTGGAAAAGGACCCGACGGCGCCCTTTACCGAGATGCTCAACACGATGTTCGACAGCGGCATCGAAGCGCAGAAGGAATATCAGAAGAGCATCGACAGTCTTTTCGAGACGTATCGGAAGAATACGACTGCCTGATCAGTTCCCGGGAGGCATCGCCCTTTTGCTCAATGAACAAAAAAGCCCGGTGCCGATCCTCGAGACCGTACACCGGGCAAGCAGCAGGGCATATTGGCTCTAACCCTGCGGGGAACGGTAACGCGCAGAGGCGGCTGCGCGTCCCTGTTGCGCGGAACGTCTTTCAACTGGTGCGCAACAGAACTCTCAGTTGCTGCGAAATTCCTGGACCGGTTGCTCAAGAACCTGCACAGCAAAAGCGTACGTCAATCGAGGCGCACACTCCTGTAGAACGTGTCCGTCCGGTTGCGCGACGCCCGGGTCAAGTGACGGCCCGGATCATCGAAAAACGACGAGGTCAGCGCCTCGCGTACTTCTTCACGGCAAAGCCCGATATCCAGCAATTGATGATCATCGAGGTCGTGCAAGCTGCCGATCGCTTTTCGGTTTCGCAGCAGGCGCCAAACCGATTTCAGCACGCCCGTCAGCCCCGTCTGGCGGGACGTCGCGGACAGCTTCCCGGTAAGGGTGAGATCGAGGGTGTGGTCGGTCGTGCGCATGAGACTACTCCTTTTTTCAGGCACGACAGCGCGGCACGTCTTTCAGACGTGCCAAGGTCGCTGCGATTAAAAATTTTGCATAATTTTTCCTTAAATCGTTCCCGATTTAAGGAATTATGCAAGGCGACCCGTCCCGCCGCAGGGAGGTCGGCGCGGAGGAGGGTCGAGACTTGATGACGATCCGGCGCGCCAAATGCGGACCGGAGCGATGATTGGTGTGTTTTGCAGGACCAAATTCGCAAATCCGTATTGATCAGTCCAACGAATGTTTCTAATGATATTCATCAAACAATTTTATGGGTAACCTTTTGGGGACTTGGACCATGTCCGCACCGCTCGATATCGACCAGCTTCAGACTTTCGTTGCCATCGCCGATACCGGCAGCTTCACCAAAGCGGCCGACCGGGTATTCAAGACCCAGTCAGCCGTCTCGATGCAGATGCGCCGGCTGGAGGAACGGATTGGCAAGCAGCTCTTTGCAAAGGACGGCCGTGGCAACCGGCTGACGACGGAGGGTGACCGGCTCCTGAACTTCGCGCGGCGGATGATCCGTCTCAACAACGAGGCGATCGCCTCCTTCGACGACAATCGGCTCGAAGGCACGCTGCGGATCGGCACGCCCGACGACTACGCCGACCGCTATATGCCAGAGATCATCGTCCGCTTCGCCAAGACCCATCCGAACGTCGAGCTCTTTATCGTCTGCGAGCCTTCGGTGGACCTTGCCGAGAAGATGGCGAAGGGCGATCTCGACATTGCGCTCGTCACGCACAACCCGCGTGCACGCGCCTCGGATGTGGTACGGACCGAGCCGCTCTGCTGGGTATGCTCGATCAACCACCCGCTGCCGGAGAACGCACCCGTGCCGCTCGCCGTCGGCAAGCGCGATTGTCAGTGGCGGCAGGCCGCCTGCGCGGCGCTCGACGCGACCGGCAAGGAATACCAGATCCTGTTCACCAGTTGGTCGTCGACCGTCGTCGCCGCTGCGGTTCTCGCCGGCATGGCCGTTTCAGTGCTGCCGGAATCGGCGCTGCGCACCGGCATGAAGGTGCTGACCCAGGCCGACGGGTTCCCCGCGCTGGCTCCGGTGCAGATCGGCATCATGAAGCGGCCCGGCCTGTCGCCGTCGCTGTCGAATGCCATCACCAATCACATCACGGCCTGTCTCGACAACATCACGCCGACGACCGCGACTGACGACCTCGACGGCGATATCAAGAACTTCCCGCGCTACCCGCGACTGCGGCAAAGCCATATGCTGCCGGGCTGGTAAGCCACACATGCGCTACAGTAAACAAAAAGGCCGTGCTTCCCTTCGAAGCGCGGCCTTTTTGTATTCCCCAATATAATTTCCGGCCATAAAATTAGCCGTTAAAACTGATGCAATATGATTTGGTCATTTAGCCGTCCCCAACGAGCCGACTGGAATCCTATACTCCAATCTGGCGAGCCGCCAAAGATGGAGAGGATGACCATTTTTGGGTCAGTTACACCTCTCGGGAGCAACCAAAGGCCTTGGCGAAGGTCATCTCCTGCCGCGCCACCGCTGGCCAGTTCTTAAGCCAGCTTTGCCTTCAGGAACTCCACGGTCCGGCGCCAGGCAAGATCGGCCGCCTTCTTGTCATAGCGGGCAGCAGAGGTATCGTTGTTGAAGGCATGGTTGACGCCCTCATAAACATGGATGCTGAAATCCTTGTCATTGCCGGTCAGTGCCTTCTTATAGGCCTCGATGCCGGCATTGATGCGCTCGTCCAAGCCGGCATAGTGCAGGAGCAGCGCCGCCTTGATCTTCGGCACATCTTCGGCCGGTGGCTGGGCGCCATAATAGACGACGCCTGCTTTAAGATCAGGCGAGGCGACCGCCAGGTTGTTGACCAAACCGCCGCCCCAGCAGAAGCCGACCGCGCCAACCTTGCCGGTCGTTGCGTCATTGCCTTCAAGGAAGGCCACGGTCGCCACCGCATTGTCTACCGTCTGCTTTTCATCCAGTGCGCTGATCATTTCGCGCGCCTTGTCCTCATCGGCCGGCGTGCCACCCGCTGGTGACAGAAGATCCGGTGCTAGAGCCACGAAACCCTCCAGCGCGACGCGGCGGGCGACGTCGCGGATATGCGGATTGAGACCGCGGTTCTCGTGAATGACGATGACGGCGGGCAGTTTGCCTGCAGCATCGGCCGGGCGCACCAGATAGCCCTTCATGTCGCCGGCAGCGCCGGGATAGGTGATGTCCTCGCCCTTCAGTCGCGGGTCCGCTTCGGGCACGATTTCCGCCTGCGCGCTGTTGGCCGCAAGCAAGGGCGCGATGGCCGCCGCACTTGCCGCCGATCCGGTCAGCGCCGTCAACTTCCGCATGAAGGATCGTCTGTCGAGAGAGAGATGGGTGTAGTCGTCGTAAGCATTGATCATCGCCTGGGTAATGGCGGGCTTATCCATGACTTCCTCCTGATGCTTGAACCGATGACAAGAGAACTGTGTCATCGGTTCAAGGGTCAAGGTCATGGGGAGTGGATTGACGCGAAAGTGATTGACGGCGGCAGCCCACAGCCAACTGTTCGCAAAACGCATCTGCAGTGGCAGGCGACCGTGGATCGGAATGAGCGGCGCGACATTGATTAAAGTCAGAACTGCGAGAAAGATGCGAAAAATGCATCTTCAAGATGTACCAAGAACCGCGACAAATCGGAACCGCGGCAGGCTCCGCGCTTCCGGCCTCCGGTCTTACTGCATGTACCAGCCGTGGCTGACGACGAGCGACTGGCCGGTCAGCGCATTGGTCTCGAAACCGGCAAACAGCAGCGCCACCTCCGCGACGTCATCAACCGTGGTGAACTGCGTGTCGACCGTGCCGCCGAGCATCATCTTCTTGACGACTTCTTCCTCGGAGATGCCGAGCGCCTTGGACTGCTCGGGGATCTGCTTCTCAACGAGCGGCGTCTTGACGAAGCCTGGGCAGATGACGTTGGCGCGCACCCCGTCCGGTCCGCCCTCCTTCGCGACAACGCGGGCAAGGCCGAGCAGGCCGTGCTTGGCGGTGACATAGGCCGATTTCAGCGGCGAGGCCTCGTGCGAATGCACCGAACCCATATAGATGATCGCGCCGCCCTTCTGCGCCTTCATATGCGGGATGCAGGCCTTGGTGGTCAGAAAGGCGCCGTCGAGATGGATGGCCAGCATCTTCTTCCAGTCGGAAAACGCGTAGTCCTCTATCTTGTTGACGATCTGGATGCCGGCATTGGAGACGAGGACATCCACCCTGCCCCATTTTTCGATGGTGGCAGCGACGCCTGAATTGACGGCTTCCTCGCTGGTGACATCCATGGCAAGGCCGATCGCCTCGCCTGGCCCCGCCGCCGTCAGATCTTTGGCCGTCGCTTCCGCCGCCTCGAGCTTGAGGTCGGCGATGACGACCCTGGCGCCTTCGGAGACGTATTTCTTGGCAATTGCCAGGCCGATACCACTGGCAGAGCCGGTAACGATGCAGACCTTGTCCTTGAGTTTCATGGATGGGACTCCCTATTTTGCAAGATAATCATGGACCACTTCGCCGAGACCAAGCGTCAGGTCGGAGAGGATATGGACGGCGGACTTGACTTCGAGCACCGGCAGGTCGGCAACCGGCGCCAGTGCATGCGGAAACAGTGCCAGCGCGCCCGGCCCCTCCCAGGCGCCCTTCACGGTCAGATCCTCGAGATAGTATCGAACCAGTTCGCAGATGCGCGGCGTGCAATCGACATGCGGCATGATTTTCAGCATGAAGTTCGGCTGCTTCAGCGTCTCCAGAACCTTCGCCTTGTCGAGCGTGCGGTGCTTGAAACCCATCGTCGCCGTCGCAACCCGTTGGCCGCCATAGTCGAGCGTGCCGACCAGTGCATCCTTCACCGATGCCAGCGAGGGTTCCGCGAGCTTCTTCGGAAAGCCCCAGATCTCACGGCCGCCGGCGATCGGCGCGTCGTCATTGAGGTACATGGAGTGGACATAACCGCCATGCATGCCGTTGAAACTGACGGGAATGACCTGGCCGGATTCCGTGTAATCGCCAAAGCCCGTCGAATCCGGCATGCGGATGAACTCGTATTTCACCAGCGGTTCATCGAATTGTAGCGGCTCCGGCACCACGCGGCGCAAAGCCTCCGGATCGGTGCGGTAGGTAATGATCATGTACTCGCGATTGACGAAGCGGTAAGGCCCCGGCGGATAGGACGGGCTGGTCAGCGGCATAGCGAAGGCATTGCGGACCACATCTTCGATCTTCATGGTTTACTCCTGCGCAGCCGTTGTTCGGCAAGGTCGAATACACGGATTCCATTCTTGGGCCGGGTTCGGCCCTGCCAGTCCGGGTGGTTCAGTGTCTCGACCACATCGTCGTGCCCGGCCTTCCAGTGTTCCTCGACGGAGAGCCTTGAAAACTCGTAGTCCTTGGACTGGCCCTCATAGGCAGCGTGGCGATAGATCAGGTGCACCATGGTCACGGCGCAATCATTTCCGATCTTTTCCAGGAGCCGCGCGTCGGGATCGTCCTTCAACTCTTCCGGAAGCTTTTCCATTAGCCGCTTGGCGGCCATGCGGATGCCCTGCAACTTGCGGAATTGATCGGTGTTCAAGCGCGTGCGGCTGGAAAAACGGATTTCCTTTTCCCGTGCCTGGACGTCGAAAAGATCCTTCGGCAACTGACCCGTCGCGCTGAACAGGTCGACTTGGAAGATGCAGAGATCACTTTCCAGTTCAGGCCCCGAGAGAATCCGCTGGAGCGGCGTATTGGAAACGATGCCGCCGTCCCAATAGTAACGGCCGTCGATCTCGACCGGTGCGAAGCCCGGCGGCAATGCACCCGAGGCGGCCACGTGCTTGGCCGAAAAGGTGCAGTGGTTGTTGTCGAAATAGTTGAAGTTTCCGCTCACCACGTCGACAGCGCCGAGGCTGAGGCGGACGGCGCCGGAATTGATCAGGTCGAAATCGACGAGATCGGCAAGCGTTTCCTGCAGCGGCCCGGTATCATAGAGACTGATGACCGCCATCGGATCGCCTGGAATGTTCCACGGCTTGAAGACGCGCGGCTTGAAGAAGCCAGGGACGCCTGTCAGTGAGCCGAGAAGGGCGGAGGATTCGTTGAACCACTTCCGCATCATGTCGCCGTTTCCGAGGAAATGACCGGACAGGCCGGAGGAGACCCGGTGCCAGAAGGTGCGCAGATTGTCGATGCGGCGATTTACCGGGCTGCCGGCAATGATCGCCGAATTGATTGAGCCGATCGAGATGCCGGCAAGCCAATCGGGCCGGATTCCCGCTTCGTGCAGGGCTTCATAGGCGCCAGCCTGATAGGCGCCGAGAGCACCGCCGCCCTGAAATACCAGCACGGTTTTCTCTGTCGGTATGGTGCTCACCGGATGCTTCCCTTCAGATGCTGCAAGTGCGAAGCGATAACGGCCAGACGGCTATCAGGTTCCATGCAGGCAGATTACGTTTTGGTAATGCGGAAAAGCGTTGAGAGGGACGATGTTCAATTCAATTCAAGGACTTGGACATACGGACGGCGTGCCGTTCCTGCCGCCGGAACCGGATGATAGTGCAGCTTCCGAGAGCATGCAATGCAACAGAATGTGACAGGACAACCACCTCAGACACCGGCGATATGATGGTTACGATCGCTGGAAACCCAGCCAATAAAAGAAAAGCGGCGAAGACATCTCCGCCGCTTCGT
The DNA here is from genome assembly GCF_964254145.1 of Pararhizobium sp. LjRoot235. Taxonomy (NCBI): domain Bacteria; kingdom Pseudomonadati; phylum Pseudomonadota; class Alphaproteobacteria; order Hyphomicrobiales; family Rhizobiaceae; genus Pararhizobium; species Pararhizobium sp. LjRoot235. The sequence goes on from NZ_CAXUSP020000001.1 coordinate 3,623,549, forward strand.
CAACTTGAGACATGACGCGCTATTTTCAAGCGCCGCCGGGATAGTTCGGGCTTTCGCGCGTGATCGTCACATCATGGGTATGGCTTTCGCGCAGGCCCGCGCCGGAGATGCGCACGAAGGTGGCGCGTTCCTGGAAGTCCCTGATCGTCTTGCCGCCGACATAGCCCATCGACGCCTTGAGACCGCCGGCCAGCTGGTGCAGCACGCCGGAGACCGGGCCCTTGTAGGGCACCTGGCCTTCGATGCCTTCCGGTACCAGCTTCAGCGTATCGCGCACTTCCGCCTGGAAATAGCGATCTGCCGAGCCGCGCGCCATGGCGCCGACAGACCCCATGCCGCGATAGGCCTTGAAGGAGCGTCCCTGATAGAGGAACACTTCGCCCGGGCTTTCGTCGGTGCCTGCCAGCAGCGAGCCGATCATGCAGGCGGAGGCGCCGGCGGCGATGGCTTTCGCCAGGTCGCCGGAGAACTTGATGCCGCCATCGGCAATGACCGGAATATCGGACGCCTGGGCGGCTTCGACCGCTGCCATGATTGCCGCGAGCTGCGGCACGCCGACACCGGCAACGATGCGGGTGGTGCAGATCGAACCCGGGCCGATACCGACCTTGACCGCATCCGCGCCGGCATCGATAAGTGCCTTGGTGCCATCGGCGGTGGCGACGTTTCCAGCCATGATGCGCACCGAGTTCGACATCGTCTTGACCTTGGTCACCGCATCGAGAACTCGCTGCGAATGGCCATGCGCGGTATCGACGACGATCAGATCGACGCCGGCCTCGATCAGCCGCTCGGCCCGTTCGACGCCATCATCGCCGACGCTGATGGCGGCTGCGGCACGCAGGCGGCCCTGCGCGTCCTTGGAAGCATTCGGATTGAGCTGCGACTTCTCGATGTCCTTGACCGTGATCAGGCCGACGCAGCGTCCGTCGCCATCCACCACCAGCAGCTTTTCGATGCGGTGCGTATGAAGCAGACGCTTGGCTTCCTGCTGGTCGACGTTCTCCTTGACCGTAATCAGGTCTTCCCGGGTCATCAGTTCATAGATCTTCTGCGTCGGGTCCGATGCGAAACGAACGTCGCGATTGGTGACGATGCCCACGAGCCGACCAGGCTTGCCGCCGCTTGCGTTTTCAACGACCGGAATGCCGGAGATCGAGTACATCTTCATCAGCGAGAGCGCGTCGGCGAGGGTGGCGTCCGGGCCGATCGTCACGGGATTGACGACCATGCCGCTTTCGAACTTCTTGACCTGGCGAACCTGCTCGGCCTGCTCGACCGGCGTCAGATTGCGGTGGATGACGCCGATGCCGCCGGCCTGCGCCATGGCAATTGCGAGGCGCCCTTCGGTGACGGTATCCATGGCGGAGGAGAGGATCGGAAGGTTGAGTTCGATATCCTGGGCGATGCGGGTGGCGATGTTGGTCTGCCCCGGCATGACCTCGGAATGTCCCGGTTGAAGGAGCACGTCGTCGAAGGTCAGAGCCTCCAGACCGGTTGCCGTTTCAATGATGCGAGCCATGGCCAATCCCTTCGATAGATGAAACGCTTCGCGGACGGTCTTGGGAAACGGTCCGGCGAAAGACTTGCAAGAGTTTCTTGGAAGTTGGCGAGGGCTCGTAACACGGATATGACGGGATGGAAAGTGCAAAGACCCGGCGAAAACGCCGGGTCTGCCAAGAATCGATAACCCTGATCGAGCTTTTCGATGAAGCCGACCGCGGGGAACGGCATGTAATAACCGACAAAGGGCTCGACGGCTACGTCCGATCACGTTGAAGCTGGCGCTGACCTCCTACATGGTATCGCCGGCGATCTTCATTTGCTGATTTCGGCCAGCACGCTGTCGGCGGTCATCCCGCTGATCGGCACGTCGAAGGCAGCGGGCGCCTCGTTTCCCGTCACCGGATGCGCCGGAGCCGGAAACGGAAACGATCGCCGTCAAATAGCTTGGGCGTGAACTATTCCGGACGCTCGCAGACTGCGGAGAGCTTGTTGCCGTCGGGATCGCGGACATAGGCCGCATAGAAATTTGCGTGGAAAGGTCTGAGGCCCGGTGCGCCCTCATCGGTGCCGCCATGGGCGAGTGCCGCCTCATAGAACGCATCGACGTCCGCCCGGCTCTCGGCGTCAAGCGCCACCATCGAACCGTTGCCGATAGTCGCGGCATTCTGGTCGTAGGGCGTGACGACCCACAGCCGGCAGCGCGTATCATGTCCGGCCCCATAGCCGATCTCGACATCGTCCTGCTTGCGGCGCTTCAGGCCGAGCGGGGCAAGCGCCGCGTCATAGAAAATTCGCGCCCGCTCCAGGTCATTGGTGCCGATGGTCACGTAGAGCAGCATGCGATCACTCCGCCGGCGCTTCGTCGAGATTGTCCGGTATGTCTTCCCGGGTCGCTGCAACACCCGCTCGGCGTCCCTTGAACCCCTTGGCGAGCAGGAACATTTCGACCGATTCGGCCCGCGACGAGGCAGGTTTCACATGGATAACCTGCTTGAAATTCTGCTTCAGGAGATTGAGAAGTTCGCGCTCGGTTCCGCCCTGGAAGGTCTTTGCGAGAAAATGCCCGCCCGGCGCCAGGACGTCGACGGCGAAATGGGCCGCGACCTCGCAGAGATGCATGGTGCGGATATGGTCGGTCTGGCGGTGGCCCGTCGTCGGCGCAGCCATGTCGGAAAGAACGAGGTCCGGCGTGCCGCCCAGGGCCTCCATGATCTTGTCCGGCGCCGCCGGATCGAGAAAATCGAGCTGCAAGATGTGGACGCCCGGCAACGGATCCATCTCGAGGAAATCGATGGCGACGACTTTCGGCTCCGCGTCGGTCGAGCGCGTCACGTTGGCGGCAATCTGCGACCAGCTTCCGGGAGCCGCCCCCAGATCGATGATGCGCCGCGCGCCTGAAAGAATCTTGTGCTTCTCGTCGATCTCGAGCAACTTGAACGCCGCGCGGGCGCGATAGCCCTCGAGCTGCGCCCGCTGCACATAGGGATCGTTGATATGTCGCTCGATCCAGCGCCGCGACGACGCCTTCAGCTTGCCCTTCTTGACCTTCTGGCCAAGCTTGCGCCCGGTGCGGTTTCCGCCGATCGGGGGTTTGGTCATTGCGTATTTCCTTCGTGGGAACCGTGCGGCCCGCGCGTATGCCGGCGCGCGCGGCCGCGGCGCCAGACGCCGTCATCGGCCATCATGTCGGTGAGCAAGCCTTCGCGTAAGCCGCGGTCGGCAACGCGCATGCGCTCCGACGGCCAGCGGCGGCGAATGGCTTCGAGAATGGCACAGCCGGCAAGCACCAGATCGGCGCGGTCCGGGCCGATGCAGGGATTGGCGGCTCGCGCCGAGAAATCCCATGACAGAAGGCGTGCCTGCATGGCCGAAACCTCGTCATCCGACAGCCACAGCCCATCCACCTTGCGCCGGTCATAACGCGGCAGATCGAGATGGACGCCGGCGAGTGTCGTCACCGTGCCGGACGTGCCGATCAGGTGGAAGCCGTTCTCGTCGCCGGGATTGTCGAGCGCGTGGATTTCCGGGCAGTCGAATTTGGCGAGCATGCCCTGAACTTCGACGACCATCGCCTCGAAACTTTCCGGTGTGACATGCTGGCCGCCATGACGTTCCGACAAAGTCACGACGCCGACCGGCAGCGACGTCCAGTGGGTGATGTGGTTGGCAAGGCGGCTGGAGCGGTTCTCGCCGATCTTGATGACGGCGATCTCTGACGAGCCGCCGCCGATATCGAACAGCACCACTGATTTCGTCTCGCGCCCGACCAGAGACGAGCAGCCGGACACCGCAAGCCGCGCCTCCGTCTCGCGCGTGATGATCTCAAGTTCCAGTCCGGTTTCGGCCAACACCCGTTCAAGAAAGGCCTCGCCGTTTTCGGCAGCGCGGGTCGCCTCGGTGGCGATGAGCCGGGTTTTGCGAATCTCGCGGTTTTTCAGCTTCGCGGCGCAGACCTTCAACGCCTCGATCGAACGGTCCATGGCATCCTCAGACAGGCGGCCGGAGGCACCGAGCCCTTCGCCAAGCCGCACGATGCGCGAAAAGGCGTCGACGACGCGGAACTGGCCCGGCCGCGTCGGCTGCGCAATCAACAGGCGGCAATTGTTGGTGCCGAGGTCGAGCGCTGCATAGAGTTGCGATGCCGAATCAAAGCCGTGGGGCGAGGCCTGGCCGCCGCCAAAGCGATCGTCTTGCCCTTTCTGGGAAAAGGCCGGACGCTCCACCGGCCGCGCGGCGGAGGCGGGACCCTGTGGCTGCGGTCTGGATGCGACGTCGGCAACGGGCCGCGCCTTGTCGGCAGATGCAAGGGGACGTCCCTGCAGAACGCGGCGCTGCCGGTCCTTCTTGCTATGCTTCCGGCTTGGGTGGTATTCGACGACGGAACCCGCGGGCTGCTTCGCCGCGGAAACATCGGTGATGCGATTTGCGGCAGCCGCCTGCTGAACCTGCCCGGATTTGGAGCGGCGCCTGCGCTTGCGTTTGCGCACCGGTTCCCCGGACGCATCTTTCACTTCGGGACGCCCTGTTTCTCCGGAATGGCCGGAGGAACTGGCATTCGCAGAGGCCATGCGCGACGGTTTTCCCCGTCTGCGCTTTCCTTTGCCGGAACGGGACGGTGTGTGCCCCTCGTTGCGGCCTGCTGCCGACGCCCCGGAAACGGACGGCTGTTCGCCGCTGTCGGGGTCTCTCACGTGTCTGTCCATTGCGCCGCGCGGAACGATAGCCGCTCAAGGCGCTCTCTTGATTTTCGTTGGGTAGACTTTACCAGCGCCGTCCGCTTTCGCCAAATTCTTTTTGCGCCACGCCCCAATGCCTAAATTCCCGCGTCATCGCATGGATCGCACCGCTGCGAATTGCAGGGGCGAACTACATTTTTTCCCAAAATCTATTTGCATCCGCCGATCTTTTGTTTATAAGCCCGCCTCACCGGCTGGACGGCACGATCGCCCACGCAGCGTTGGGGAATAGGTTAACGGTAGACCCACGGACTCTGACTCCGTTAGTCCTGGTTCGAATCCAGGTTCCCCAGCCAAACTTTTCCTAAAGAAAAACAATCACTTATAAGCCGGCCTGCGTCCTTGTGGTAGCGGATTTTCGATCGCGCAACATACCACGAATTTCCCAATAATTACAACGGCTCCCACATGGTGCCGGCAGCTCCGTGGCACATGAATGGCACATAGAGCCCGCCGTAAAGACATGAAAATGCACTAGAAGGGGCCATGGTGGACGTTCCCCCACCGATCTGGCATCCTTTGCGCCATGCCCGCGCCGTCGAAACGAAAACCCATCGCTGATCCGCACCGCACCTTGCGCGCCGTCTCCGTGGAAAATCCCTATTACAGCCGCGCCCATGCCGGTAACGCCACAAACCCGCGTGTGATACCGGCTATCATCAACATCAAGGAAAGCGCAATCACGATGCTGTATTCGCGCGGTCGCCTAGACGACGCTCAGCTCGCCGCCGCCACCAAATTCCGGGCGCTGTGGGAAGCGGTATGTCGGGGCACGCGGGCAATCGATTACGGACGGGAACCCGTAGACGGCGGCAGGCGCGCTGATCCCATAGGAGAGCGGCAGATGCACGCTGCCGACCAGCTTCGGCGCGTCCGCCCTCTGCTTGGCGAGCAGGGTTACTGGCTGGTATCGCGGATCTGTGGCGAAGGGTATTCCTTGGGGGAAGTCGTCCGCCCTGGTTCCAGCAAACGGGCGAAACTCAACGCCGCTAATGATCTCCGCTCCTCCCTCGATATGCTCTGTGAAATGTGGAACCTAGCGACCCGGCGCTGATGGCCCGCTTTGCCGCCTGAGGGCACCGTCAGCGCGATTTGTGGGTATAGCCCAGGGAAAGATACCCGCCGTGAAAATGGCCGCGTAGAACGCCGACAAAAGCACCCGCCTGCGGCAGAACGATAGTCTTATGTCACTGCTTAATCGTCCTCGACATACAGGTCGAACCACTTCCGTACTTTCCAGAACACTCACCCATAACTGATAAAGCGCAACTAATTTTTTTTCCCTCCGCCGCCCCCGTGCACCAACCTTTGGTTGTCGCGTTGCATTGTGCCAGCTTCTCCTTGCAGTAATTAGCCCGGGTGAGGGTATGCGGCGGACCACTATCAAGAGCCAAAGCGACCCCGCCCCAGAGAAGCCCTCCAACGCACAATGCCACAGGGACCGAGTATTTATGAAACTGCATGGTGACCTCCATCGCCGATCCTACGTGAATACGAGTGGCCCCACCTGATAGTCCGGCGACAAAAAGATCATGCGCTTGCGCGCATAACTGAGCTGCCTATCGTGGGCGAAGGGCCCGTTCTAGATTTTGCCTGTCCTCTTGCACCTATGGTATTGGTTGGTGCAGTTCTTCGTGCAGGTCCTCGTTACCTGCTGTTTTGTGCCAAGGGCCTCGTAGCAATCGCTCACACACATATTGAGAACTTCGTCGCAAAACTGCTTTTGCGGCGATGAAGTCGTTGTGTCGGGTTGCCTGCGCGTTTCCGCGTCGGAATGTGTGGACGAAGTCAGCATGATGAGCATCGCCGCGACTGCCGTGGCAAGGTGTTGTCTCACTTGAGGTTCTCCTTCCAACGGCATCGGAACCGAAACGAATCGTCCTCCTACCGCCGCCGTTTGGCAATTAGTCACTTCGGGGGTGGCCGGAGGGTAAAACGGTTCTTTCGATTGACGATGAGGACGCGAAGCTCACCCCCTGGGGACGAACGCCCGGCGCATCCCGCGCCCGCGCTGTCCGCCGCGAAAACCGCCAACTCGCTATCGTGGTCATGGCGGGCAATGTCGGTCGAGGCGGCCTATTCGGAGATTCGGTCGAAGGCCAAGGCGCAAGAGCAAAGCGATGTTCGGCGGACAGGTTTCCTCCGTTCTCGGCCAGGATCAGCGAGGCCACATCGACGCCGTTCAGCCGCTCGCGCACTATTTCGCAGAGACACTGCCTTTCATCGAGGGGTGAATCATGCATTTGAAATCATGCTTACCAGCGGTGGCGATCCTCACGGTGGCATTCTTGCCCGTGGCAAGCCGCCCGGTGTCGAAGGAGCCGTCCAGCGCCGTGGCGGTATGGCGTCTGGAATCGCCGTTGGTGAAGGTGATCGTGTCGCCGACGGCAACATTCAGCCTGGCCGGATTGAATTTCATGCCCTTGATTTGGACGGCGTGACCGGCGGCATAGGCGGGCAACGCAAGGGCAAGCATGGCAAGTGTCAGAGCGGCAACGCGCATTGTGAGTTCCTCCTCTGGTTTACTACCCACAGACGCTTCTGACGGACGATTTATTCCCGACCTGCCGCTGCTCGTCGGGGCGCAGCTGATCTTCGACAAGAACAGCGCCCGCCGGGATTTGACCACCGGGCAAAAGGCGCTCGCCTATGCGTTGCTGTATCCTGAGAAGGAAAAGCCGGGGCCGAAAGCTGTGGGCCAGAGTTTCCCCACAAATGGGGAAATTCCTACGCAACGCATCGCGGACGCGCGGGCAATCGTCAAATATGCGCCGGGCGATATCGAGGCGATCAAGCAGGGCGACGAGCGCGATGGCTCGGGCGATGCTTTATCCTGAGCCGGAAAAGGGCGGGCGCGACAGGAAACAAATAAAGGCAGTCAGAAACGCTTTAGAAACTAAAGCATTCAGCGAAGCCCTTCTCTCCCAAGCCCGCACCGTCCTCGATCATTCAAAGCCGCTGGCCGATGCCGTGCTCGCCGGGTTGAAGCCGCTCGACGTCGTCTATCAGGAGGCCCTGATCACCAGTGAGAATTCAAACCGCCGTCATCTCACACCCAGCCAGCGGGCGATGGCAGTGGCGTTCGCCCATCCAGAGCCGGTGAAGTATAAGCGCGGAGGCAGTCCTTTGGCGGCCAAAGATTTGAGCGCTACGACGCTGTCACAGGCCCGCACTGTCAACCGCGAAAACCGTCAACTCGCCATGGAAGTCATGGCTGGCACAAAGTCCGTCGAGGCGGCCTATTCGGAGATTCGCACGAAAGCGAAGGTCCAAGAGCAAAGTGCTTTGATTTCTGTATACCGATCTTGGGACAGTTTCCCGCGCTCATGCCCCTTACGCGGCTTCCCTTGGTCTCGGCGCGTATTTGCTCCAGCCGAATTTGCACCGAAGCACGAATTCGACCGCCCGCAGTGCCACATCATCATCGCCTCCGGCAATCTGATAGAGCCGCCAAGCTAGCGCGGCTTCAAGCCGAGCGGCACCTTTGTCGAGTTCGCGCCGATAGCGTAGCCTCAAAGTTTTCGGGTCGATCTGAAGCACGCGGGAGATTTCCGCCTGCGAAATGCCGTTGGCAGCAAGTAGTTCGACAAGACGGCGGCGGGTTGGATTAGCGTGGTGCGCGGGTCGTCCACCTATGCTTTTTGGCGTTTCCATGGACGGTAGGGAAAAACCTCTCAAATGATTTTTCTGACGCCAGAAAAAAAATCCGGGCGTGAGATCGGCGCGGGTCTTACGGCGGCGTCACTCTTGGCTTGAACCCTCCCCCCCCAGTTTTAGAAACTAAAACTGATGCTTTCAGCTTAGGGATTCGGACCCAGCACCAGATAAGAGTTCAGTGCAACCTGTTCGAAGGCGCATGGGGTTCGATGAAAAACCTGAAAAGGGCGTCGATAATTAGCTCACGCTCTCGCAGGGTCGGGGCGCGTCCGAAGCTGCCGTAAAATGCGGCAACGACATTCTCGCAGGTAGCTTTGATCTCCGCGCGGCTGAAGGAGATGGTCGTGGTCGTGGTCATGGTCGTGCCTGCCGTGTGGGTGCCACGATGCGGACGACAGTCTTGCTCGCCTTGGCGATGCCTGCCTGCGCCTCCAGAAAGGTGATGCGCTCCTCCAGCGGCTCAATCTGACGGCGGAGGTAATCCTTAACGATTTCAACGACTTCCTTGCCAAATTTTTCACCATTGAAAGCCATTTGTGTCTCCTATTAGCCGCTGCTGGCGGCGATGAAGCCGACGCTACCCGGTCGAGCGACCTGCCAGTTTATGGCCCGCTCAGCGAGGATTCCGACCGCGTTGGCTTGCCAAGAATTGACCATCGTGGTGCCGGTGCCGTCCGTGGCGTCCTGCTGGAGCGAACTATCCAGCATTTCGACCGAAGCCGAAGTCGAGATGCTGACGGCGGCAGTGCCTTCGCCCAACGCAACCCCGCTCGGATCGACCAGCACGATGACGCCTTCGGGCACGTTCCTCGAACAGATGGTCGGCACGCCCAGCATCTCGCCGCCTCGGGCTCCGATGTTCGGACGGTCGGCGCTCGACAAGCCAGCCGCCGTCGCCGGGTTCATCACAAACACGGCGCTACCAAGGTCTCCGCCGAAGTCGGCCACCAACCCCGGAAGATCGGCGGACGGCGTCAGACCGTTAACCACCGAAGCTGGCATCACATCGGCGACGCCAGCGTTCGCCGGATCAATAAACGCACCGTCGAGTGCATCGGTCATGGCGCGGACGAGATCGGTCCTGATTACGGATTCCGCTGCTGGATCAGAGCTTTCGAGCAGTTCGCGCGTGACGATCGAGAGCGCGATCACCTTGCGCGACGGCAGCAGCGAGTCGCCGAATATCATGGCGCTAACCGGCTTTGGCTTGCCTTCCCCGACCCAGTGCGCGGTGCTGCCGCCGATGACCGAGATCGCGCGAGTCAGCAGCGGCATTCGCCGCAGCCCGGCCATGCGTCCGATAATGCTGCGCTCGGCCACGAGATTGAAGAACTCCATCGAGGCTGTCGCGAGATCACCTGCAAGTTCACTGCCCCAAGTGCCGGAACCGCCACCCAGCTGGCCAGCGCCGATGGCATCTTTCACGACGCGCGCTGCGGGCGACATCGGACCCCAACGCGCAGAAGCAACCTCGGCTGCGTCGGACAAGTCGCCTTTCGTGATGGCGAGCGCCATCGCAAAGCGGATGAAAGCCGAACCCTTCGGTTGGAGCGAAATTGACGACATAGGCGGCGTCCCTTGCTGAACATTTGGTGACGCCGGAAGTATCGGCCCGAGCAGCGCCTGCTGGAAAGTCGGTTTCGGGCGGTTTCGGGCGGTCAGTCGTCACTTTCGCGGTCCAAAAACGCCGCCAGATCGGTAATCTTGTAGAACACCCGTCCGCCAAGGTGGCTAAACCGCAACGGGCGCGCGCCCGAGCGCCAATTGCGGAGGGTCGTCGGCGCTTTGCCGAGAAGCGCGGCGGCGTCGTTTTCGCCGACGCGGCCATCAGCCGTAAGGATCATTCCGCGCTCGGCGCATGCCATCCGCAACATCGAAACAGTATCGGCCTCGTCGATGCTCTGCGCCCCTGCGCGCTCGGCCATCAGCCGGAGCTTCTGCTCGATGCGGTCAACCCGCTCGGCTGTGCGCCTTTGCTCCGCGCGCAACTGCTCGATCTGGCTGAGCGTGTTATCCGTCATGGCGTCGCCGTTCGAGGACCCCCTCGATATCAGCGAGGTCACGCCGCAATTCCGCGACCAAATCCGGCCAGCTTTCGGCCGGTACCGCGCGTGCGAGTTCAAAAACGAATTCACGGTGACGCATTACACAGCGGTTGATGGGGTTGATGGGACCACTGGAGAGTTGAAGCGGCGGCGATGCAGGAGGGCGCGCCTTGAGCGGCTTCTGCGCCGCTAGGTCGCTCTTGACCTTGGAAAGTTGCTCCGCTTTGGGAACATGCCTCAGACTGTCGAGATAAGCGCCGGTATCGAGCTTCGTGCCGCGGACGGCGGCAAGTGCCTGGTCGATGATCTTTGCCCCGCGTTCGGCACTGCGCTGAATGGAGCGCTCGCTCTCCCCGGTCTTCGCGGCGGTGTCGGTGGTGAAAGCCGCCGCCAACTTGTCGTCGGCTGCGCCTTGCCGGAGGTGCCCTTGTCTGACTTGCGCCTTGGCTTCCGGGTGCAGCGCTTCATAGGCGTCCTTGCGACGACGGGTGAACAAAGCCTTTTCGGATTGCGTCAGCGCGGGTCCGCACAGGTTTTCATCACATTCGGCAATCTGCCGCTCCAGGTCGGAAAGCGCAACGACATAGGCCGGTATCTCCAGCATCCCCAGCCGCTTGCACGCCTCAATCCGATGAGCACCAGCGACGAGCCCATAGCCTTCGACCGGACGGCCATTGTGGATGAGCTTGCTTTCATAGACGGTAATCGGATTGAGGAGACCGACAACGGCGATGCTCGCCGTGAGCGTTTCAACCTGTGCCTCGCTGATATCGCGCAGGCGACGTTCAACTTCGATCTGTTCAATTGGAATTGTCGTGATCATGGCAATTCATCCTCCTTTCCCGCATGAGGCCGGGCGGCGAGAAGCCCGTCGCCCGGCTCCGGCATTAATCAGCTACTCCAGGGCAACGAGGGGTATTTGGCCCGCATCTCGGCCTTCTTAGCAGGCGACGGGATGTAGGCGATGGTGTTCATCGAGGCTCTGTTGAAGGCAGTCTCGATGTCCTCGTCACTGAGCGACGGGAACTGTGCACGGATGCGAAGGCGCATCGCCGCGTCGAGCCGCTTGCCCTCATCCGCGTCAATCTCGTCCTCATCGGTCGTGCCCTCGCCGAATGGATCACGTAGCCCGATGGCGGCGAAATTGCCGTCGATGTAGCCGACGATGAAGTAGGTGGCTTTCTCTAGGTCGTCAGTCATTGCTTTACTCCTTTCGTGACCGGGCGCGGGATTGCGCCCGGTTTCTTCTACGTTTCAGCGTCAGGATTGCTTTTCCCTCAGGGTCTGCCGTAAGGCGTCGGAAACTTCGACCCGCTCCTGCGAATAGTCTGGTGGCGGCCTTGGCAGTGGTTGCGTTCTTGCTGGGGCCGGAAAGTTCGCCCGCAGCTTCCGAAATCCTTCGGCGATCCGCGCCCGAGCCGCGTCATCATGGGGCGCGCCGAGTTCTTCCGGCCATGCGTATCGCCTTTGCTCCATCTGCGCCCGCCGCTGGCGCTCTAGGTGCGGCTTCGTCAGGCGGTCGATTTCGCGTCGCAATTCCGATGGCGTTGGCATGTAGGGATGGCCAAGTGAGCCCTGATAAATAGCTCTTTCTGCCTCGAATAGGCCCCATTCGGTGGTGCCTTCAAGCGACATCAGGTAGGCGCGCCTGACGAGCGTAAAGTCGTTTGGCGCTCGGCTGGGATATGCCGCGAACAGGCAGGCAAGGACAGCAAGTTTTTGAGCCTCACTGGCCGCGCGAGATACATCCGGCCCGATCTTCGGTGGGTTCGTCAACGGTCAATCCTCCCGTTCTGTTCTCTCTCGTGGGTCTGGCGTGCGTCTTCCTTAAACTGCGCGGCAATGTCCCTGCGATCCGACCCTTTCCGCCCCGCCGCTTTGGCGGCATCGTTCCGCGCCCAAATTCTCCAGGTTGCGGCCCAATCGAGCTTCCGACCAGCGGCGCCGGGCCTGCCTTTCCAATAGTCGACGAAATTTGCGGCGCTTCGCCTCGCCTCCTGAGAGGACATGCCTTCGGACAGGGCCACGGCGATATCTGGGCTGAAATTCTCAGGGATGCGGGTGCCGCGCTCGGTGGTGGCGTGCTTGCGCGCCTCCTCCTTTTCCGTGTTCCCTTTTCCAAAGTGTTCAATAAGAGAGGTACCGGCATCTGACTGCCGGTACATTCGTGCCGGTATGCCGGTAGTCGCGTCCGCTTTGGCTGCATCAGGCTGCCGGTAGTCACGGCCCGCAAAGCGATAGTGGTTTTTCGGTCGCCCGCGCTTTCTCGATCCGGTTCGCTCGATCCATAACCAGCCGCAGGCGCATAGGCTGGTAATCGCGTTACGAACCGTGCGCTCGCTCAGTCCCGTTTCAGCAATGATTGTTTCCTGCATAGGAAAACAATCGCCTGTAGCCGCGTCCATGTAATGGAGCAGGCGGTAGCCCACCCTGAAATCAGTCGCCGACAAGCGGCGATCAGCCGACAGCTTGTCGAGCAGAGCGAATTTCCAAGCGCCAAAACCTTTCATGTCGCGCCCTCCGCCTAGGTCCGGATCGCCAGCCGGTCGTGGAGGTCGGCAAGTCGTTGGCGCTGCTTGGGCGTTAGCGGTCCAGACAGTTTCGACACGAAGAATAGGAAACCGCGATCGTCTCGTGAGACCCTCCCAGCGCCATGATCAAGGCACCATTGCGCGACCTCGGGGTCGGTCATACCGTTGGCGTCGTGCGGCGGCCGCCATTCCGGCAGGGAAATGGTGGTCTGTCGGTCGAGGCCGAAAGCCTGCGGCTTGGGAGAGGCTCTCTTGCGGCCCGGCGCGCGCTTCGGAAGAACGATTGTGTGGTTTGCTTTAGTGGTCATTTGCGGCTTCCTCACGGGGAAACCGCCGCGATCTTGCGCGTGGGCCTAGATGAGACTAAATTCTGGGCACTTCCCGATGTCGCAAGTCTCTATCGAGGCGCCGCGCCCTTCGCGGCGGTCTCGTTAGGACTGTTCGCCCGCTAGACGCGTGCGCAGCTTCGTTTTCGAGGCGACCCAAGTCCCGCAGACCTTCTGGGCAGGCAGTTCGCCCTTCTCCAACATGTAGTATGTCTGACGGTCACTGCGCCCAATTTGCAGGGCGATGGCGGGTCCGCCCCACACTAGATCATCCTTCAATTCCGTCTCGGTCATTACCTGCATCATCTGCGTGATCCTTTCCGTCCTGAACCACGCTAACCGGAACACGAACTCTCTCGGTCAGATTTGTTTCCTTTTTTGTCCGTGATTTATGCAGAAGATCGTAACGTACGAAAGCAGGTTGCGCCAAGCGTAAAGGTCCGTTATTTTCTCCATATAGCGAACTTACCAAAAAGTCCGTAACAACGAGGGCGCGCATGATACCGATCAAACTGCACTGGAAACGTTGCGTTGATGGATTTGAGCGAGATGCAGCGAAGCCCGATATCTTGCATGCCCGAAGCGAGCGGACTGATCCTGTGACCTATGAACTTGCCGACCTGGAAAATCCGGTCGTCCTGCATCTGATGAACTGCCAAGCCGACGAAGATTACATCGCATTCGTCAGCCGCTTCGGCCCCGTGATGCGAATGAGTAACAAGACGGTCTTGTCCGTTATCAGGACAATGGCCGAGAACATCAAAACCCGAGCGCTATTTACGATTGACAAGCGCGCGCACCGTGAAACCGGGGCAAACTTCATCAACAGGCTAGTGCGCGACGTTTCCTTGCGGCCATCCTACGTATATTCCGAAGCGAGCGGCCGAGGGCGGCTTGTTATGCAAGCGACCTCACTCAGCCATTTCATGGCGATGGAGTTTATAGCTATCCACGAGGCCGGAGCAGTTGCGACCACCTGTGAGCACTGCGACCGTATTTTCCTGACCGGCCCGCTCACTGGCAGGCGATCTCACGCAAAATATTGTTCTGACCGATGCCGGGTTGCCGCTATGCGCGCCCGCAACGCTGCGAAGGAGGACTGATCATGTCGGTACGCAAGCGGAAATGGACAGGTCCGAACGGGGCTGAAAAGGAAGCATGGCTCGCCGATTATACGGACGCGAAAGGCGTCCGGCACCGGAAGACCTTCACCAAGAAAAAGGAGGCTGACGCCTTCACTCAAAAGGCGAAAGTTGAGGTCCGCGAGGGCGTGCACGTTGCCGACAGCGCCACGCTGACCGTCAAGGAGGCCGGGAAGAAGTGGCTTGAGACCGGCACCAACGCAGGCCTAGAGCGCTCGACGCTCGATCAGTATCGCCAACACCGCGGCGATCACCCGGGTCGGCTAGGATGCGGCCCTATATATGAGTGGGGGACGGGGCGTAACCATGGAATGTTTCCGGATCGATGAAAGCGGTTACACCGGGTTCGACCTGCTCAACCCTCAGCAGCGTCTCCAAGGTGCCGCAGCGATCGCGATCAGCGACGAGGACGCCGCCCGCCTGATCGAGGAACACTTTCCGCGCCGCCAAGCCCCGGAGTTGAAATACCGCGCCCTGTCGCGGCGCCCTAGCAGCCGACCCCATCTGCTGGCGCTGCTGCGAGATCTACTGCAGAGCTACAAGTGCGTCACCCACGTCTTGGACAAGCGCTACATGCTGATCCTGATGTTCTGCGACTACGCCGTGGAGCCCTGGTACTATGAGCGCGGGGCCAACTTCTACGCTGACGGCCAGAACTACGCGATGGGATCGCTGCTGAGCGTCATGGGACCGACGATGCTGGGGGCTGAGCCGTTCGAGGCCATGCTGGCGGTCTTCCAGCGCGCGATGAAAGAGAAGACTCCCGAGAGTATCAACGCCCTCGTCGCCGCGGCGCGCCGTACCAACTGGCGGGCGTTTCCCGAAGCGATTGGGCCCCTGGCGAGAGATGCGTGCCCGGACTGCCTGAGAGCGATCGCCACGCCGGGTATCTCGACTGACCTCGCCATGGTGGTCATGCAGGCGTTGATCAGCCGGATGGAAGTTATGGCTGACGGCCCCTATCGCGTTGAGCACGACGAGTCGAAAAATCTAGCCACCTACCATGACCTACTGCAGGCCTTCATCAATCACACTGATGAAGTCGAGCTGCGGCAGACGGCGATCGCAAGCTTCAAGTTCCCCTTGAAACTGACGGAGGTGACCCAGGTCAACTCCAAGACCAGCCCCGCTATCCAGTTGGCGGACATCATGATCGGTGCCGTGCTCGAGGCGGGCAACATCATGACCGGCCAGCGCACGGAAGGCCTCGACCCAGATGCCCTCCTGCCTCTCTTCAAGGATGATCAATTGATCCATATGCTCCCGGACCTCGATTTTGAGGCGCAGAAGGAATTCCGCAGAGGCACGCAGGCGTCGGAGGTGATCGACTACGTCGCTGCGAACTTCGCCTCCAAGGGTAGGGTGTCCTGATTATGGCCGGAAAGATGTGGAAGGCAGCCAAGGCCCGCAACCCTGCCGAGGTCTATACTGAGAAGCGGCGGATCATCTTCGCCCAGATGCAGAAGGACCCAGCGGTCGCCAAGACCTGGCTCGACGGCTACCGCAACACGCTCGGTCCGGCGGGTTATGCGGGGCTGAAGGCGGAGGTCGCGTTCTTCGAACAGCACTGCAAGGACCTCAATCTAATTGTCGCGGCCGACATCGGCGACGCGACCGACTTTGTCGGCGTCGTGGACGGCGCCATGCACCTGATTGACGTCACGACCAATATCGCTTTCAAGCGACTGGCCTCCTACGAGCCCCTACAGTTGGACGGTGCACTCTATAAGGTCGCCGTGTTCGATCAGGGCCGCTTCGACCTCGTGGACATCAACTTCCCATTTTGCGAGCACTGCCAAGGCGGCCGTATCCTGCCGACCGCCGTGCTGATGGAGGAGAACCACAATCGGCACGGCGACAGCCAATGGTCGAACGACCAACTGCTGGTCAATATCTGCAGCGCGTGCGGCGAGGTCGAGGTTGCCGATCGCATCACCACCCCATTCCTTTACGACTTCGGGTCACTCTACCGCGACCTCGACAAGGCTAAGCACGAGGCCGAAGACCTCGATGAGGCGCCGATCGATGTCCGCGCAGAGGCCGCCGCGTATGCGCGTCGCGCCAGCCGCTACCTGTCGGACGTCTTCGGAACCCGCCTGGTCGCGATCGGCGGCAAGAGCTACGAGATCACAAATCCACGCGACGGCGACGGCTACTGGACGGTGAGGTTTGAGGACCAGCTTCCGCTCGTGCAGGAGCACCTGCAGGGCAAGTATCCATGGGACCTCTCAAACGGCTGAATGCCGCGATCGGACACGGTGCCGATCGATCCAGAAACGCCCGCCCTTTGAATCTAGCGACTGAAAGCCGCCCTTCTGTTCCCCGGCCCCTTATCGGTCATCTGGCCCCGGCGTAGCGCCGTCCGCTTCATAGCGCGCTGTGGATGTGGCCGAGCCTAAGACGACACTGAATCCAGGCAACCGCTACGGCGCTCTGTATGACCGACGGGTGGACGCGATGTAGCCGGGCGCGTTATGGCCGACAGGCAGCTAGTTCGAAGTCGGACAGCGGAAATTATTGCCGCTCGCCCGTGCAGTTGACTGTGGCCCAAAGCCAGGGCACAAAGGTGGCATCCACGGTCGCTCGCGGCGGGAAAATGTAGGGAATTCAAAGGCTGTTTCGCTAAGCCATTGAAATCATGTGAGAATCCAAGGTCCCCAGGCAGGCACAATTTGGACTTGTAACGCTCGATTTTCTGGATCACCGACGTCTTTCGGATTCCCCCGATTTTGCAGTTACTTCCACTTCTTTCTGGCAGGTGGCCCCATTTTGTTGTCATGCGGGAACTGCAATCTACGATCGCACAAGAATTAGCTGGGACCCGGTTCCCTAAAACACGATCTTCCGCTTCGCGCCAAGAACTGTCATCCGCAAGCCGGTCGGCGCAGGCTCGTTTCGACCCACGACTGCCATTCACGAATGACTATCGTAATTTCCGGTGATGGCGCGCAACCAGACGTTCTCGCCGGAGAACGATTGGTTCGCTCCACCTTGGTCGCCGGCACGGCTTCAGCGATCGGGCGGTATCGTTCACTCGCTCTCGGCGCGTCGCACGGTCGCACCGTGGTATTACAGGCGCGGATTGGGTGTAACAGCCACCGAGCTTTCAAGCCAGGGTCATGCCGCCGTCGGCATGAAGTTCGATCCCGTTGACGAAGCTGCCCGCGTCTGAGGCGAGGAAGAGCGCGGCGCGCGCCAGCTCCTCCGGCCGCCCCATCCGCCCTGCCGGGATGAGCGACGCCATGTGATCCTCGAATGCGGGGCGTTCGGCCTCGGATACGCCGAGCTTACCGAGGATTTCCGTCTCGACCGGCCCCGGACTAAGTATGTTGACGCGGATGCGCCGTGCCTTGAATTCGATCGCCCAATTCTTAGCGAAGGCGGCGACGGCGGCCTTCGAGCCGGCGTAAACCGCGTGGTCCGGCAACACCTTTGTCGCCGCCAGCGAACTCGTGACGATGATGCTGCCGCTATTGCGGATTAGAGGCGCGATCGTCTGGACGCCGAAGAACACGCCGCGCGTGTTGATGGCGAAATGCCGGTCGTAGTCTTCCGACGTCACAGCACCGGATGCGGTGAGATTAATGATGCCGGCATTGGCCATGTAGATGTCGAGGCCGCCGAAGCGGTTCTGGATCATGTCCGCCACCCTTTGGTGATGTTCGAGGTCAGAGACGTCACCCACGATGCCCATGGCATGATGGCCGATGTCGCGCATCGCCTGCTCGACGACATCCTGGCGCCGACCGGTGATGATGACCCGCGCGCCTTCCTCGGCGAAAAGCTTGGCGGTCGCCCTGCCGATGCCGCTATTGCCACCGGTGATAACGGCGACCTTGTCTTTGAGATGTTGCATTGTTTATCTCCTTTCAACTGAGCTTGAGATAAACGCCGGCACTGTCATCCACTAGATCATGGGCCGGCACATGATCTATGCTGCGGAGTTGCAAATGCCGAACCTGCTGAACGAGACTTCTGGATTGATGGCCTTTGTGCGAACGGTCGAGGTGGGTTCCTTCAGCGCCGCGGCGCGCGATCTCGGTACTACGCCATCGGCGGTGTCGAAGAGCGTGGCGAGGCTTGAAAAGAAGATCGGCGCGCGTCTCTTCCTGCGCTCCACCCGGGCCCTGACGTTGACACAGGACGGCCAGATTTTCTTCGAGCGCGTCGCACCGCTCTTGCGGGATCTGGATTCGAGCGACGAGGGGATCGGGTCCGATGCCGCACTCTCCGGCCGCCTGCGCGTCAGCATGCCAAGTGAGCTGGCGCCCCTGCTGCTGCCGCGGCTGTTTACAGGCTTTGCGGCTGACAATCCCAACTTACATCTCGATATCGGCCTTACCGACCGATTCGTCGATCTGATCCGGGAGGACTACGATGTAGTGTTGCGCGCTGGCAATCCGACGCAAGGGGATTTGATCGTCCGCCATCTGGCCGATCTACCGATGGCGATCGTGGCATCTCCGGCTTTTCTTGAGACCTGGGGCAATCCGCTGCCGGTTAAAGGCTTGGAAGCCATGCCCTTTGCCCGCTACGCGCTCGGCGGCTTGATTCAGCCCGTACGCCTGGCAGACGGGAGTAGCTTTGTGCCCGCCGGCCGCGTCGATTGCGATTCGGGCGCCGCACTCATCCAAGCGGCGCTTGCTGGGTTGGGCGCCGCCTATCTGCTGCGGTGCTTGGTGGCGAAGGAACTGCAAGCCGGCGTGCTTGTCACGCCCGCGCCGAAGATCGCACTTCCGAGACTGCCATTCAATGCGCTACACGCCTTCGGCCGCACGGTGCCCTCGCGCGTCAAACTGTTCTGCGACTTCATAGCCCGTGAGGCGAGAGCCATCGAAACGATGTGAGTACAACATCATCGGCGACATCGGTATCCTTGGGCAGGATCGATCCCGTCAGAACCAGGCGCCGGTCTCGCGCATCGCCATGGGCAGCGTCTCCCAAGACCTGATCAACTCCCCGATCGACCCGGCCTCCATCTTGCGCATGACATTGGCACGGTGCAGCTTGACCGTGACCTCGCTTATCCCGAGATCGAAGGCGATCTGCTTGTTGAGTCGCCCCCGCGCCACTTCGCGCAGGATCTCGCGCTCGCGGTGCGTCAGCGTCTCCAGGCGTTCGATATTGCGCCTGACGACCACGGCGCTGGCCCGTCGCGTCGCGTCGAGCGCGATGCCGGCTATCACAGCGTCGAGCAGCGTCTGGTCCCGCACCGGCTTGGTGAGGAAGTCCACAGCGCCGGCTTTCATCGCCTCGACCGTCATCGGAATGTCACCGTGGCCGGTCAGAAAAATGATCGGCTTGAGATTACCGCTTCGTGCCAGATGGTGTTGCAGATGCAGTCCGCTCGCCCCGGGCATGCGCACGTCGAGGATCAGACAGCCTGGGCTGTCCAGTACGCCAGCGTGGAGCACTTCCTGGGTCGAGGCAAAACTGACCGGCTGGAAGCCTGCCGAGAGAATTAACTCCGACAAAGCCTCCCGCACGGCTGCATCGTCATCGACAATAATGACGGTGGGCTGCTCTGCATCATTCCTGTGCTGCGCTAGAAGCGGCGCAAATTTCCGGGGCTGTTGTTCCATTCTCATGTCACCCTCCATTTTTCGATTTTTGCAAGGTCTCTGCGATGGCTGCAAGCAGGGTAGGAGCGTCGAAAGGCTTGCGGAAAAAGCCGCTAATGCCCTGGGCGCGACCCTGGTCCGCAATTTCGTGGCGGCCAGTAACCAGGAAAACCGGCAGTTCCGGACGCGCCTTCTTCACAATTTCACGAAGTTCAAAACCGTCTGTTCCGGGCATGCCGATATCTGTTATGAGCACATCCAGATCCGCCAGTCCGCGGACAAGCAGATGCCCCGCCGACGGAAAGCAGGAGGCCGCATAGCCGGCGGATTCCAGCAGCTCTTCCAGCGACTCGAGCAGCCTTGGATCATCATCGACCACGGCGACGATCGGTCTTGTCTTCTTCATGCCTAATTTCCTCCCCCTCGACGCGAGTGGGTGATCGGTATCTCCAATCTCTCTGCAATACGTACGAGATCGGCGAGCGATGCTGTTCCCATTTTCTGCATCACATTCCTTCGATGAATTTGCAGCGTAACTTCGCTGATCCCCAGTTCAGACGCTGCCTGCTTGTTGAGGAGCCCGCTGACCACGAGCGGCAGAACCTCGCGTTCCCTGGGTGTAAGTTCCAGATATCGTTGTCTGAGCTGGCTCAGTTCAGCGCGTTCCGATCGTTTTTTCCGATCCTCCGAAATCGCCGTGTGAACTGCCACCATGAGGTCCCCATCGCTGAACGGCTTGGTGAGGAAATCCACCGCGCCACGCTTGATCGCACGTACCGAGGACGGAATATCGCCGTGCCCGGTGATGAAGACGATCGGCGGGTGATCGCCCTCGGCGATCTGCCGCTGCAGTTCGAGGCCATTGATATCGGGCAATTCGACGTCGAGGATAAGGCAGGCGGGAACATCCGGCTTCTCGGCCTTTACATATTCGCCCGCAGACCCGAAGGCGATGGCGCGCATACTATGGGCCTCCAGGAGTTCGCCGAGCGCCTCCCGGATGCGTCCGTCATCGTCCACGATGAACACAACATGGTCATCCGTCGTCATGGCGCCGCTTTCGTTGCGATCGGCAAGGTGAAAATGAACCGCGCGCCGCGCGGCTCATTTTCTTCGGCCCATAATCGCCCGCCATGTGCCTCAACGATCGATCGGCATATGGCGAGACCCATTCCCATTCCGTGCTGTTTCGTCGTGAAGAAGGGCTCGAAGATGCGGTCGGGAGAGCCGATGCCGCGTCCACAGTCGATGATTTCCGTCTGAACCTCGCTGCCCACTCTACGCGCCTGCACCTCAAGAACCTTTTCACCTGCAATAAGATCCATCGCATCCATGCCGTTGCGGATGAGATTGATCAGGACCTGCTGAATCTGGACGGAATCCAGCGTGACGGGAGGAAGGTCGTTTTCGACGGAAATGTCCATCCGAACGCGACGCCGAGCCCCTTCCTCGGCCATAAGGCCGCCAGCCTCGGTAATGACACTCGCAAGCGTCGTGCTGTTCCTGGTCTCCGTGGATTGCCTGAAAAGCGCGCGGATGCGGCTCACGATATCGGCCGCCGCGTTGGCGTCCCGGATAATACGCTCGGCGACGGTCGTCGCGCGCTCCACGTTCGGAGGCTCGACCGACAGCCAGCGATGGCATGCATGCGAATTGGCGACGATGGCGGCCAGCGGTTGGTTCACCTCATGGGCGATCGATGCGGAGAGTTCCGCGAGGCTTGCCGCCTGCGACGCGACCGCAAGTCTCTCCTGCGTCCGGCGCAATTCCTCCTGCGTGCGCACGTCGTCGTCGATGTCGAAGCTCACTCCGTACCACTGCAGGATGGTGCCATCCGTATCGCGGAGCGGTTCTGCGCGACCGATGATCCAGCGGTAAGTGCCATCGGCCCGACGATGCCGATATTTCATGGTGAAGGTTTCGCCTGTCGTGAACGAGTGAGCGAGAGCCTGGCCGACGGAGGCGGCATCGTCGGGATGGACGGAGTTCTGGATCGCCATCTGTAACCGGCTGGCGTCGGGCGAATCGAGATCGACCAATGTCAAACCCACATATTCCGCCAGTCGCCTGTTCAAATAGGTTGGCTCTCCATCCGCAGCGGCGGCCCAGATTAATGTCGGCAGCGCATCAACGAGCCTCCGAAGCTGCCTCTCGCTCTCTCGCAGGGTTTCCTCTGCGCGGAGCTGATCGTCGATGTCGTGCGAAAGGCCGTACCACTGGACGATCCGCCCGCTTTCGTCGCGCAGCAGTTCGGCGCTACCGTCCACCCAGCGATAGACGCCGTCCGCCCTTCGCAACCGATAGCGCATGGAAAATCGCTTGCCGGTCGCCAAGCTGCGGTTGAGCGCTTTCGCCATTTCCGCCGAGTCGTCGGGATGGATGGCCGATTCGATGATGGCTACCCTCCCGCTTGTGTCCAGCTTGTCCGCTTCCCTCGGGTCGACGCCGAAGAAGTCCATCATGCGTTTGTTGAAGAAGGTCGGCTCGCCGGTAGGACTAAGCCGCCAGAGAAGGCTCGGCACCATGTCCACGAGCTGCGAGAACTCTCGTTCACGGTTGCGCAACGCCTCCTGCGCCTGCATTTCGTCTTCGATGTCGATTGACGCGATATACCATTGCACAATCGCGCCGTCGGCAGCGCGCAGCGGCTGGGCGCGCGCTTCTATCCAGCGATACACGCCATCCTTCGTGCGCCCGCGAAACCGATTCACGAAAGGCTGGCCGGTCGCGAAGCCATTCGTTGCTCTTCGAAACATGGTTGGAAAATCTTCAGGGTGAGCCACGTCCCGAGCCAGCGCATCGAAGTCCTCGATGTCGGGCGTCGGTGAACCAACGCTGTCCAGATATCGCTTGCTGGCGTAGGTCATTCTGCGCGAAGGAGAGAAACTCAGGACGTTGATGGGCAAGGCGTCGATCATTTGCTCCAATTGCCGCTTGCTGCTCTTCAGCGCTTCTTCGGCCTGCACCTGATCGTCGATGTCGATGGACACCTGATACCATTGCACGATCGCTCCATCTCGATCGCGCAAAGGCTGCGCGCGCGCCTCTATCCAGCGATAGTTGCCATCTTTCCAACGCCGGCGATACCGCATCATGAAGGCGTCGCCAGTTTTAAGAGAGCTGGCTGACGCTCGCAGCACCTCGGGGGCATCTTCGGGATGAACCAGCTTTTGCGCCACCCGGACGGTATCTTCGAAGTTCGCCTTGGAAAGGCCGAGATCCTCTAAAGATCGCTTGTTGACGTAGGCCAGCTCGCCAGCAGGCGTCCAGCTCCAGATGTGGACTGGCAAGGCGTCCACAAGCTGCGAGAGCTCCCGCTCCCGGTCGCGCAAGGCCTCCTGCGCGCGCACCTCATCATCGATGTCGATGGAGATTGCGTACCATTGCAAGATCTTCCCGCCTTCGTCTCGCAGTGGTTCCGCCCGGCCATCAACCCAGCGATACACGCCGTCCGCGCGGCGCATGCGATATTTCATCGAGTATGGTTCGCCTGTGGCGACAGCATGGCGCACCTCCTGCAATAGACTGAGCGCATCATCTGGATGGACAAGAGTCTCAATGTTTGTCACCAGTTGGCTTGTGCCCGGCCTGTTCAACTGTTGCAGATCAAGCCCGAAAAAATCCACCAGGCGCTTGTTGAAGAAGGTCGGCTCGCCTTCGGGCGTGAGCCGTCTGATGTGGACTGGGACCATGTTCACGATCTGCGAAAGCTCCCGCTCTCGGTCGCGCAGCGCCTCCATGCTTTGGCGCAACGTCAGCAACGCGAGCTGGTGCTGCCGGGATATGGCGGCCACGACCAAGGCCGAAAATGCCGAGATCGCCAGGAAGAGTTGCAGCATGATCTGGTTGTGGCGCTGATTCTCGGCATTGCCGGCAAACTGGTTGGCGCCGGAGATTGTAAAGACCGCGGTTATGAGCGCGAGGAGGGCGAGGGTAACGGCAGCCCCCTTGAATTCGAAACGCACAGCAGCCCAAAGCAGCGGAGGCATGATGATATAGGCAAAGGGCAGGTAGCCGCTCAGCGAAAGGGCCGCGACGCCGAGAAGGATAAGTCCGACGGCACACGCTTCTATCCATCGCGCAGCCGATAGCTCAGCCTTGCCGTTCCAGTTCTGGAGCACGACCAGCGCGAGCGGCGCGACGATCAGGACCCCAGTGGCATCCCCGATCCACCAGAGAGGCCAGGCCCCTAAGAAGGTTTGCGACAATATGCCGAACCAGGCAAGCGTCGCACTTCCGACCGTCGCGCTCACCGCCGGGGCAGCTCCAGCGCCCAATACGACGAATACAAGAACCTCCCCCAAGGTTTCGAGCCGAACCGGCCGACCCAAAGCCCGGTTTACGAGCCACGCGCCGACCATGGCTTCGAGCGCGTTGCCGGCATAAATCAGGAGGGCGGCAGGCAGCGGGCTGTGGAACCACAGGGCATTGCCGACCAGCTCGCCGAGGCAGCCGACCAGCACCCACCACGGCCAGCTCTGCTTGGGTGCGAGGATTAGGGTTGCAATGAAAAGCCCACTCGGAGGCCATATGGAAATGCCTGTTCCGGGTACGATTGCAAGTGCCTGTGCGAAGCCGCAACTCAGCACATAGGCCGCAAAAAACAGACCCAGGTGCAGGAGTTGGGGGCGGTACGACCAGACGCGCGTCATCGGCGGCTCCTGCAGGGAAAATAAAGCTTAGGTGCCGCCAGCATATCGAGTGGCTAGCCTCGATATCAGCGTCAGCGGTCCCGCGTCGTACACTATTCGCGCCACTGTACGGCCGCAACTTATGGAAATCCATGAATTGGCGGTGATGCCGTCGCTTGGCCGCCCTGGTAGAACATCCGCTTGGATGGTCCCTGTCTCAGTCCAAAAGCCGCAGGGGAGTGGCATTCTCGCCGAAGTCCGTCGACCGGCTGACCTCCTTCCACTGGAGCGCGGCTGTCGATCGGACCACGTCGTTCTGGGCAATTCGCGCCAGCGCGTCGCTTCCGAGGACGAGCTGCTCCGGCGGATCGTCCAGGCGTGAAAGATCGAAGATGACGGCGGCCACCTTGTCGGGGTCGCCGGGCTCGGTACCGGCATAGCCCTCCGTCATCCGCATGATCGCGCCGATGGTTGGCTCGTATTCCGGCAGCAGCGGCGGGACGTGGCTGCGGGCGACCCGTGTCCAGTTCGTGCGGATGCTGCCCGGCTCGATGGCGACGGCTTTGACGCCGAACGGCTTGACTTCCTTGGCGAGCGAAGCGGTGAAACCACTCACCGCCCATTTGGCGGCGGTATAGGCGGCGGAGCCGGGACTGCCGAAGCGCGCCGAGCTGGACGAGATATTGATAATATGTCCTGATCTTTGCCTACGCATCACCGGGAGTGCTGCGCGGGTCAGATTGACCACGCCGTAGAAATTGGTGTCGATCTCCGCCTTGAAATCATCCTCAGAGACCTGTTCGAAAGGGCTGAGATGCGCATAGCCGGCATTGTTCAGTAGCACGTCGAGGCGTCCGAACTGTTCCATCGCGGTTTCGACTGCGCCGCGCGACGCCGACATGTCCGTCACATCGAGTTCAATGAGGACAGCCTGCTTGGCGTAGCGGCGCGCAAGGTCGAGGAGGTGGTTGACGTCTCGGGCTGTCGCGACAAGGTTGTCGCCGCGTGCGAGCACGAGTTCGGCCGTGCTACGGCCGATTCCGCTGGCGCTGCCGGTTATGAGCCAAGTCTTCGGCATTTTGGATGTCCTATAAAAAGGCGATGATGGAAAAGCTTGAGGAAGTGGCGCGGCCTTGCCGCGCCACTTCCTGGCGGGATGCGGAGCACGGCGGTCTGCTCCGCAACCGTGGGGGTCAGGCCTTGAGGAAGGCGAGCAGGTCGGCGTTGACCTGGTCCTGATGCGTGGCGGTGATGCCGTGCGGCGCGCCGGGATAGTAGATGTCCTTGGCGCCCTTGATCAGCCGGGCAGACTTGACGGCGGAATCCTTGACCGGAACGATCTGGTCGTCCTCCCCGTGCAGGACGAGCGTCGGCACATCGAACTTCTTTAGATCTTCGGTGAAGTCGGTTTCCGAGAATGCCTTGACGCATTCATAGGCGTTCACGAGACCCGCCTGCATGCTCCAGAGCCAGAATTGGTCGAGGGTGCCTTGGGAAACGTTCGAGCCGGATCGATTGGCGCCGTAGAATTGCGGGGCAAGGTCACGGTAGAATTGCGAGCGATCCTTGACGAGGCCGGCGCGGATCGCGTCAAACGCCTCGATAGGCAAGCCTTCCGGATTGGCCGCCGATTTCACCATGACCGGTGGCACGGCGGCGATGAGGACGGCCTTGGCGACGCGCTTCGTGCCATGCCGGCCGATATAGCGGGCGACCTCGCCGCCGCCGGTGGAGTGGCCGACCAGCGTTGCGTCCCTGAGGTCCAGCGCCTCGATAACGGCGGCCAGATCGTCGGCGTAGCCGTTCATGTCGTTCCCCGACGTCGGCTGGCTGGAGCGTCCATGGCCGCGGCGATCGTGCGCCACGACGCGGAAGCCGTGCTGGGCGAGGAAGAGCATCTGGCTGTCCCAGGCATCGGAGCTCAGCGGCCAGCCGTGCGAGAAGGTGACGACCGGGCCGGTGCCCCAGTCCTTGTAATAGATTTCTGTGCCGTCCTTGGTGGTGATCGTGCTCATTGCTTGCTTTCCGTGATTGATGGTGGCGGGGAGAGGCTGCTTCGGTGTCTTTGCGGCGGCAACCGCGGGCAAGCCCGCTGCGATACCGGCGGTGAGGCTTCCGAGCAGAGCGTCGCGGCGTGAGACGCCGACAATCGATGGGTTTGAAATGTCCTGCATATTTTATCCTTCACGATGGTTGAAATGCGAACGAGGATGGCGACCGCCCGCCCGGAAGACTATTGGCCGAAGGCATCTGCGGACTGTGCGAAAGTTTAGAGGCGGAACGTCTGCGGACCGACAATGCGACGGTTCACCGGGCGGATGCGGCTTCTTCGATGAGAGCGGTGACCTCGCCGGGATGCGAGACCATGAGCGCGTGCGAGGCCCCGTCGACCACGACAGTCCTTGCGGCGTGTGCCCGCTCGGCCATGAACTGCATGACTGCTGGCGGAATGTTGCGGTCGGCGGACCCGTAGATCACGTAGGAGGGCAGCAGCTTCCACGATGCGGCGCCGGAGGATTCGGCGAGCGCCGCGTGGGCGACCGGACGCTGCGCCGAGGCCATCAGCGCCGCCTTGTCATCTGAAACGTCGGCGGCGAACTGGAGATGAAATTTGGACGGCTGGATATAGAGGTCCTGCGTGCCATCCGGCAGCGTCACGGGCGCAAGAGCGCTGGCAAGCGTACCGCCCGGAAATTTGCCCGACAGGGTGAGGCTGGATTCGCCGGTATCCGGCATGAAACCTGCAACATAAACCAGGGCCTTCACGTTCGGATTGCCGTTTGCGGCTTCGGTGATGACCGGTCCACCATAGGAATGGCCCACCAGAACCACCGGTCCATGGATGGCGCGAACGACGGCTGCGACGGATGCTGCGTCCGACGCGACGCTGCGAAGCGGGTTGGCCGCCGCGATCGCAACATAGCCATCCTTGGTCAGGCGGGCAATCACAGCATCCCAGCTCGATGATTCGGCAAAAGCGCCATGAACGAGAACGACTGTCGGCTTGAGATCGTGATCTTGGGACTGTGCGCTTGCGACAGTCAGCGTGGCGATCGCGGCGCCAAGCGCCAAGACCTTGATAATTTTGAGCATCTGCTTTCTCCTAACGCTGCGGTTGCCTATGCCGGAGAATGCAGGGGTTTGCGGTCGCAAACCATTCTACGTGGGACGCGCCTATCCACTGCCGAAGTATAGGAGGAGCTGGCCCAAACGGCGAGAAACCTGATCGGTCGGCAAGGCTCAGCTCCATCAGATGTTAACCGGGCGTGCCTTCCGGACAGATGGATGATCCGCGATGCCGGGGATAGTTGGTGATCGGGGCGACGCGCGTAGCTTCGACCCGATCGCAATCAATCCACGGAGAGCAGGATGACCAAACGCTTGAACATATTGGCCAGGAAGAATGACGGCATCGATGGCCTCGTTGCCGTCGAGGCCTGGATTGCCAAGAGCTTCGATTCCAAACTGATGGAGCTCGTCAAGGTGCGGGTGTCGCAGATCAACGGCTGCGCTCATTGCCTGCACATGCATCGTCATGACGCGCTGAAACAGGGCGAGACGGAAGAGCGTATGCTTCTTCTGAGCGCCTGGCGCGAATCGCAGCTCTACAGCGACCGGGAGCGCGCAGCACTCGCCTGGGCCGAGTCGCTGACCAATATCGCCGAGAGCCGTGCGCCGGATGCGGATTATGAAGTTGCCAAAAGCACCTTCTCGGAAGACGAACTCCTGGCGCTGTCTATCGGCATCGCCATGATCAATGCCTGGAACCGGCTGGCGATCGGCTTTCGGCTGCAGCATCCGGCAGACCACAAGCGCGCCGCTTGATCGCCGAGCAGACGCGAACGCGCCGGGCGGATTCATCCGCCCGGCAAGGTCCAATGCAAAGCTCTGCTCCTTCGTGCCAGCCTCTTCACTGCCAAATCTCCGCTGCGGCCGCATTGAGAGCATAGGCTACCCTATCCTCAGGTATGGCCTTTCCTCTTCCTTGGCCGGATCGACCGCCAAACGCGCCTCAACATAAAATCTGCGCCGTGGCTTGTAACCGACACGTTTCAATCACCCAAAACAGGAGCGCATTATGTCGCAGACAGAAACGAAACCCCATTCGATTGCTCAGCAGGAGACCAACATGAGCTTGGACAACAACTCACAACTCGGCAGAACGGGACCCGAAGAGTTGGTCCCGTCGCGCTACGCTGTGCGGGTCGGCGAGATTGACGTGCTGGTGGTCAGCGATGGGGTGCTACCGCTCCCAACTGAAATGCTGGGACACAACGCTGATCCAGCCGCCCGGGCGGCCTGGCTGGGCGAGATGTTCTTGCCAGCGGATGCTTTCGACTGGTCGCTCAACGTCGCCCTGGTGCGCAGCGGGGATCGGACCATCCTGATCGACGCCGGGTTGGGACTGGATCCGAATTTGAACCTCCCGCGGGCTGGCCAGTTGGTGAGGCGACTGGACTCAGCCGGCATTGATCTTGGGTCTGTGACCGATATTGTGCTTACCCATTTGCACATGGACCATATCGGCGGTCTCCTCGTCGAAGGTGTGAAGGACCGGCTGAGACCAGATCTGCAGATTCACGTGGCAGCCGCCGAGGTCAAGTTTTGGGAGGCGCCCGACTTTACCCACGTCCATATGCCGCAGGGATTCCCGGACGCGCTTTCGGCAACCGCCAAGCGTTTCATGGACGAATACCGGAGCCATCTGCGGCAGTTCGATGAACTACACGAGGTGGCACCAGGCGTGGTCGTCCAGCGCACCGGCGGCCATACGCCGGGGCACAGCGTAGTTCGTCTGGCATCTGGTGGTGACCGGCTGACATTTGCTGGCGATGCCGTTTTCACGGTCGGCTTCGATCACCCCGACTGGTTCAACGGTTTCGAGCACGATCCCGAGGAAGCGGCTCGCGTTCGCGTCCGTCTTCTGACGGAGCTGGCACGGACTGGCGAGCAGCTCGTCGCCACTCACCTGCCGTTCCCGTCCGTTGGCCGGGTGGCGATCGACGGCGATGCGTTTCGCTGGGTTCCGGTCTTCTGGGATTACTGACCGCTTATTGGTTCAGAGCGCGCCCGGCTCTGCCGACAGATCCACGGCTTCGCAGGGCCGGCCTGGACCAAAGACCTTCGAAAACGAACAAACAAAGCGGCGCACCGAGTGGCCGCGCATGGAGAAGCTCATGAAAATCGTCATCATCGGCGGAACCGGACTGATCGGTTCAAAGACAGCCGACCGCCTTCGCAAGCAAGGCCATGAAGTCATTGCCGCCGCTCCGAACACCGGCGTCAACACGATCACGGGTGAAGGTCTCGCCGAGGCGCTCGCCGGGGCTTCCGTCGTTATCGACCTCGCAAACTCGCCGTCCTTTGAAGATAAGGCCGTGCTCGAATTCTTTGAGACGTCGGGCCGCAATCTGATGGCTGCGGAAAAGGCAGCCGGCGTAAAGCACCACATCGCGCTTTCCATCGTCGGCGTCGATCGGTTGCCGGACAGCGGCTACATGCGGGCCAAGGTCGCCCAGGAAAAGATCATCCGGGAATCCGGCGTCCCCTATACGATCGTCCACTCGACGCAATTCATGGAATTTCTCAGCGGCATCGCCCAGTCCGGCACGATCGGCGACACGGTGCATCTGTCGCCAGCCTACGTCCAGCCCATCGCCTCGGACGATGTGGCCGACAACATGGCCGCCATTGCGACGGTCGCGCCGATCAATGGCGTTGTGGAGATCTCGGGGCCGGAGCGTGTCCGGCTGAACGAGCTCGTCGCCCGCTACCTCAAAGCAATGGGCGATGCCCGCAAGGTCGAGGCAGATCCGGAGGCGCGCTACTTCGGCGCCAAACTGGAAGATGGCTCGCTCGTTTCCGACAACAATCCTCTCCTCGGCCGGATCACCTTCGAGCAGTGGTTCGCAACCTCTGCCCGCAAATGAATGGATGACGGTGTGCCGCCCCATGCGGTGCACCATCCAGCCCTCAAGAAAGGAATTCGACATGATGAAGCCAATCCTTGCCCTTGCCGTAGCTGCCCTCTTGTCTACGACGGCTACTGCCCACGATGCCGGTGAGAAGGACGCCAAAGTCACCCTAGTCTACGAGCACGAATTGCCGAACGCCCCGGGCAAAAGCATGAAAAGTGTTCTCGTTGAATATGGTCCAGGCGGCTTTTCCTCGGCCCACACTCACCCAAGCTCCGCCTTCATCTATGCGACTGTCCTAGAGGGTGCCATCCGCAGCCAAGTCAATGACGGTCCTGTAAAGGTCTACAAGGCGGGTGAAAGCTTCTCCGAGATGCCGGGCGATCGGCATGGCGTCAGCGAAAATGCCAGCACGACCAAGCCTGCCAAGCTGTTGGCTGTTTTCGTCGTCGACAGCAGCGAGAAGGAACTGACTTTCCCGATCAAGAAGTAGGCGAAAGGGCCAGCGGTCGTCGCGGCATCCGGCCCTTTCCCCATCGTTAAAAATCACCGCTGGTGAGCTCGGCCATGTTCGGCGAAGATCATTTCCTGCCGCTTGTCCTAATCAATATTCTGGGGCTCGCCGGCATTCTCATATGGCACATTCAGGGACGCAGCCGTCCGACCGGACGGCTGATCGTGCAAATTCTTTTCTTCGCCACGATGAGCCTCGTGCTCGGGCTGGGCGGAATTTCACCTTACCAGCTCGACCAGACCGAGCTTGTGGGCACCGGCCTATTGATTGCCAAGTCGGCAAGGATCCTCTGGTGGACCCATCTTGCGTGGACGATCATCGGCTTCGTGCACATCTATATCGGTCTCAACCGTAGGCCGCGGGAGGCACATCTCCTGCAGGATCTGATCGTCGCCGTCGTTTATCTCGGCGTGGCGCTGTCGATCATTGGCTTCGTCTTTGGCGCGCCAATAGGCCCATTGGTTGCCACCTCGGGCGTGGTCGCCGTCATCATCGGCCTGGCGCTGCAGAATACGCTTGCCGACGTCTTTTCGGGGATCGCGCTCACGCTCGGGCGGGCTTATGTCATCGGCGACTGGATCCGACTCAGCGACGGCACGGAAGGGCGCGTCGCCGAAACCAACTGGCGCTCGACGAATCTGCTGACCGGCGCGCACAATGTGGTGGTGGTACCCAACGGCGTCCTGGCGAAGCAAGGGGTAACCAATCTCAGCCGTCCTGACGAAACGCACTGGATTGCGTTTACCGTGCACATTGCCGCCACTCACGCGCCGTCCGTCGTTGAAGAGGTCATGCTGGGCGTTCTGCGGGACTGCGAGCGAATCGTCAAGGTTCCGCCGCCGGCCATCGCGCTCAAAGCGATTGATGCGATGGCTATCGAGGTTGAGCTGCAGTTCTGCGTGGCGAGCCCGGCGAGCCGAATGCCGGCCAAAAATGAGGTCATCGATCTCGTCTATCGCGATTGCGAGACGAACGGCCTTTCTCTGGCAATGCCGCCCGAGAGCCTGCTCTGGGGGCCAGCCGTTACGGGCGGTGAGCCCGCAGCTATCGTCAGGCCGCTCTCATCCGGCAATGCGCGTGCTTCAGACTATAAATGATCAGCCATGGACATCGAACTGAGACGCAGGATTGACGAGCTTGAGCAGCAACTGCGCTCCGCAGCGGCCGAGAATGCCAACCTGCAATTGAAGCTTGCGATTGCGCTGGAACGCCAGACCGTCACCGCGCAAATTCTCAACGTCATCTCCATGTCGCGAACCGACGTGCAACCGGTTTTCGACGTCATTTCTGAGAGCTCCCGGCGGCTACTCGGCGGTCAAACGGCGCTTGTGACGCGCGTCGTAGGTGGCATGCTTCATCTGGCGGCATGCACGGCGGGAAGCTGGGCCAGCCACGAGGAGATCCGGGCCTCATTTCCTACCCCGCTGACATCCTCAGGGATCCACAGCCGAGCCGCAATGAACTCGGCCATGGCGTTCCGCTCCGATATCGAAACCGAACCCGGCGTCTCTCAAGCGGTCAAGGAGATGGCGCGCATCAGGGGATACCGAAGCATCATCGTAGTGCCCATGCTTCGCGAGGGCATCGCTGTCGGCACGATCGGTGTTTCGCGTGTCGAGCCGGGGACCTTCAGCGACAGCCAGATCAACCTTCTCAACACGTTCGCCGATCAGGCCGTAATCGCGATCGAGAACGCGCGGCTGTTCGAAGAAGTCCAGGCGCGGACCGCGCTGCTCGCCAAGTCTCTTGACGATCTGCGCGCCGCACAGGACCGTCTGGTGCAGACCGAAAAGCTGACCTCGCTCGGCCAGCTCACTGCAGGCATCGCGCACGAGATCAAGAACCCGCTCAA
The DNA here is from genome assembly GCF_964254145.1 of Pararhizobium sp. LjRoot235. NCBI lineage: Bacteria > Pseudomonadati > Pseudomonadota > Alphaproteobacteria > Hyphomicrobiales > Rhizobiaceae > Pararhizobium > Pararhizobium sp. LjRoot235. The sequence goes on from NZ_CAXUSP020000001.1 coordinate 3,656,465, forward strand.
CTTCGTCAACAATTTCGCAGCCCTCTCAGCCGAACTGACGGATGAGTTGAATGATGCGCTCGCGCCCCTCGCGCTCCCGGATGATGTTCGCGACGAACTCGACGAACTACGCGGGCTCTTGAAGGACAATCTGCAAAAGATCGTGCAGCACGGCAAGCGAGCCGATTCCATCGTCACGAACATGCTCTTGCATTCGCGCGGAGGCGGCGGCGAACACCGGCCAACGGACGTGAATGCTCTGGTCGAAGAGAGCCTCAACCTCGCTTATCACGGCGCGCGCGCCGAGAAGCCGCTGTTCAACGTGACCCTTCGACGCGAGTTCGATCCCGACGCCGGCATCGCCGAGATGTTCCCGCAGGAGATCACGCGCGTGCTGCTGAACCTGATGTCCAATGGCTTCTATGCCGTGGCCAAGCGCAGTGGCGAAAACAGCCTCAGCTTTGAAGCCGAGCTCAGCGCCAGCACACGCAACCGTGGCGAACATGTCGAAATCCGCATCCGCGACAACGGCGTCGGCATTCCGCCAGAGGTCAAGGAGAAGATGTTCGATCCATTTTTCACGACCAAGCCGCCTGGCGAAGGCACTGGCCTCGGGCTTTCCATGAGCCACGACATCATCGTGAAGCAACACGGCGGCAGCATCGATGTCGAGACCGAGCCAGGTGTGTTTACCGAGTTCACCATCCTGCTGCCGCGCGGGAGCAATTTTTCGCACATTAGGAGAGGTGAGCCGTGACTGAATTGGTTCTGGTGGTGGATGACGAAGCGGACGTCGAGGTCTTGTTCCGTCAGCAATTCCGCCGCGACCTTCGCGCCCGACGCTTCGTGATGGATTTTGCCGCCTCAGCAGCGCAGGCCCTGACCCGAATTGCCGACACTGGCGAGCAAACACTGGTTCTGATTTTCTCCGACATTAACATGCCTGGGATGAACGGTCTCGACATGCTGTCGGAGATGCGCGCACGGCGGCCAGATGTTCCAGTCATCATGATCACCGCCTATGGAGTTGCCGAGACGCGCAGGACTGCGCTGGATCGAGGCGCGGAGGGCCTGCTGACCAAGCCGATCGACTTCGGCCATCTCCGCCAGGTCATCGATGCGAGACTGGGACCGGCCGCATGACTGCAACTATTCTCGTGGTCGATGACGAGCCAGACCTGGTGACGCTTATTCTGCGGAAATTCCGAAGGCAGGTTCGCGACGGGCGCATCAGTTTCGTGTTCGCGCTTGACGGTGTAGAGGCGCTCCACGCGATCGAGCAGCATCCCCATGTTGATCTTGTGATCATGGACATCAACATGCCGCGGATGGATGGGCTCTCACTGCTGGCGAAATTGCAGGAGCGAGAGGACAAGAAGTCGGCCATCATCGTCTCGGCCTACAGTGATATGAGTAATATACGCACCGCGATGAATCGCGGTGCGTTCGACTTCCTAACCAAACCGATCGATTTCGCCGATCTCGAAGCAACGATCCTGAAGACCATCCGTCACGTCGAGGTCTTGCGTGAGGCACGGCGCCGCCAGGCGGAAGCGGAGCGCGCGCATGCGTCGTTGTCGCGCTATTTTTCGCCCGAACTTGCTAGGCGCCTTGCCGCCGGCGGCGATGACGATGACATGCAGGTACGCTGGCGCGACATCGCTGTGATCTTCACGGACATCACGGGCTTCACCTCGCTCGTCGAGACAGCCGTTCCCGAGGTGCTGGCGGAATTGCTCAACGAATATATCGGCGGCCTGACGGATGTCGTCTTCGCGCATGAAGGAACGGTGGCCAAAGTGATCGGCGATGCCGTTCAGGTGCTGTTCAATGCACCTGGCGACCAGGCCGATTATGCAACCCGCGCGATCGCCTGCGCACAAGCGCTCGACCAATGGGCAGAGGCGTTTCGCGAGCGCTGGAAGCAGAAAGGCGTTGGTTTCGGGACCACACGTATTGGCGTTCACGCAGGCCCCGCGCTGGTCGGCAATTTCGGCGGCGATCGCTTCTTCGATTTCACCGCCTATGGCGACACAATCAACACTGCCGCGAGGTTAGAAGCCGCGAACAAGACGCTGGGCACGCGGATTTGCGTCAGCGACAGTGTCGCGAGCGGGGCAAGGAAATTCAGTGGGCGGCCGATAGGCGATCTTGTCCTGCGCGGACGCAACGAGCCGTTGCGCGCTCACGAGCCCTTGTCGGCGGCGCAGTTCGATGCGCCGGTCACGGCGCAGTATATGACAGCCTTTACCAAGCTCGAGCAGAATTGCGCCGCCGCCATGCCGGCTTTCGCCGCGCTGGTTGGAATGCACTCCGATGATCCGCTCGCCAGCTATCATTTGAGGCGGCTACTCAACGGCGGCAAAGGCATTCGTATACAGGTGGCATGATTGAGCATGAGGTTAACGAGTCTGCCGCAAGCGGCGATCCGGCGTCCGATCGTCGCGCCTTCGGATTGCATGAAGATGATCTGCGTGGCGCGCGGCGACTTTGCCACCATCCGACGGAATCGCGAAAGTATTCCAATGCGGACGACGAGACGGCGATGGCGTCGATATTGGACAAGACACCGCTAGCCACACGCGCCATCGCCACGCGAGCGGCTTAGACCTTCCATCCATCTTTGCTGATGCTAACCAGCCAGCGAAGGCGCGCTCTGGGTCCAGAAGCGGAAATAATTGCCGCTATACCCCTCCTGTTGACTGATACCCAAAGCCAGGGCACAAGGGTGGCATCCACGGTCGCTCTCGGCGGGAAAACAGAGGGAATTTCAAGGATTTTTCGTTAAGTCATTGAAATCATGTGAGAATCCAGGTTCTCCAGGCAGGCGCAATTTAGGCCTGTAACGCTCTTTTCCGGACGGACTATCGTCTCAAAAATTCTGTAATTTTTACAGCTATTTACTCACATTTTCACCCCAATACTTACCGCGTCACGCTTCTCGCTGTTGCAATCTACGATCGCACAAAATGTTGGCTGGGGACCCTGTTTTGAACAGCAGCAACCGTTTCCGCTTCCCGCCACAAGCGGCCTCCCAGCTCCCACGCAATTAGCGGAACAGCAACACGACGTTTTCGGAGTTTGAGTTCGCGATTTGCAGCGATTGAATACCAAGTTGCTCCTGCGTCTGTAGCGCCTTTAGCCGGGTGGATGCCTCGTTCATATCTGCATCGACTAGGCGTCCGATGCTTTTGTCGAAGCTGAACATGAGTTTGCTGGTAAAGGCGGACTGCATATCGATGCGATTCTGGAACGCACCGAGGGTCGCGGCTCCCTCGATTATCCTCTCTGTGGCGATCTCGATGTAGTCGATGTAGGTCGAGAGCTTATTCGAGTTTGTCGCGATATCGATTGCCAAGAAATTTATCGTCGGGATCGGCTCGATATTGACACGAATGCTGTCGAACTCGATACGCGTTCCACTTCCCCATTTGCGATCCGTTGCCGGATCGGACTTCATCATGATTGTGCTAGGAGATGTCGCCTCAATGATGAGGTCAGGCCAGTCGGCGTCGATCAACGAGTGAAGTAGGATCGCCATTTCCTCGGCCGTCTCGATCTTACCGCTATCTTTTCCCAGTAGCTCGTTCACATAAGTGCGATTGAAGGAATGGCTCGTTGCCGGGCCGCCATTGACCGAAAAGGTAAAGTTTATCTCCACGCCATCGAGATTCTCGCCGTCCTCATGGACAATGAAATCCTCGAAATACAGCTCCATACCCGAACCTCTGGACCCGAAGTCGAAAGATTCTTTAAGGCCGCCGGCGCTTACGCCGACGCTGCTGAGATTGGCTATCTCGACGTACGACCCGTCGCCGTGGGCCTGGAGCGTCTGGATGCTCATCATTTTGGGATCGTGGATCCAGTTGCCGGAACCGGGCGGAACATAATGACCATAGTTAGCAGAGACGTACGCGCCCTCTACATTCAGCACGGAATTAAGAACCGCCGCAAACTCCGTGTTCGTCGTTATAACTCCGCCAAGGCTTGGATCGAAAGCGTCCACATCCGCCTTGGTGATAGTGATCAGCTTGGGATATTAGTATGGCCCCGGCAGTTCTTCCAATTCTGCAGCAGTACCGCTGTAGTTGTTGGGATTCGACGCTTCCTTATCCAGAATGATATTGAAGCTGATCTGCGCGCCGGGCACAGTGAAGTCCAGCGGCGACCCTACAGGGAAATCGTCCAAGTAGAAGATGCCCGGACCGCCTGCGCTGCCTTCGGGAAGCATCCAACCTGAACCATGGCTGCCGTCATACACAGTTGAGTCCGATGTAAGAGGCTCGTCAGAGCTGAACCGTCGCATGCCGCCAAGTGTCTCAAGGTCTCGCGCGTCCGCCTGCAGCAGTCCTCCGCCCGTGCTATTGAAGCGCGAAACAGCCGAGAGGTGAAAATCCATGGCGCGGACAGCGACACCTCCCGATGCCGCGCGCACGAATGCGGATGCGCTGGAGGCCTTGTTGAGATCGAAATCGTATATGTTGGCTATGTCGGTGTTCAGCCAGTTCTCGCCGCTGAAGCTGGCCGAGTGGGCAATGCTTTGAACCTCCCGCTTGAGCTGTTCCAGCTCCTTCTGGATTTTTCCTTTGTCTACCCCGCCCTCCCTTGCCATCACCAATTTGGACTTGAATTCACCGAGTACATCAATGACGGCATCCAGAGCTGCATAGGCGGTATCGGCTTTTGCCGCGGCAAAGCTGAGCGCGTCCGCGACGGCCGAAATCGCCATACTGTCAGACCGCATCGTTGTCGAAATCGACCAGTACGCGGCATTGTCGCTGGCTGTCTGTATTCTCCAGCCGGAACTCACCTGGCCTTGGGTGGTGGCGATGCTGGAGCCGATAGATCGTAGAGTCTGGAGCGCAGAAATTGCACCCGCATTGTTAAGAATACTGGTCATATTAGATCTTATTAAAATTGATTTGCTGCCTATCATGGGCGTGAGGGTTGCATCCATACAACCAGATTTTTGGTTAATGAATGTTTAAAGGTGAACAGATTTATCAAACATCTCAACGCGCTAATACCGTCGGTAGTTGTGTTAGCCGCCGATCAGTCTCGCGTCACCTTGGTCGGCGTGGCTGTGCGAAAAAAGGCTCCCATCACCAACCTCCAGGGTTTCCGGCCGGAACCCCATCCCTGCCAGGGCAGGTGGGGCCAGGCACCTTCGGGGGCTGAAAACGGAAATAATTGCCGCTAAGGCCTCCTGTTGACTGAGGCCCGAAGCCAGGGCGCAGATGGCATCCACTGTCGCTCGCGACGGAAAAACAGAGGGAATTCAAAGGCGATTTTGATAAGCCATTGAAATCATGTGAGAATCCATGTCTCCCAAGCACATGCAATTTTTGCCTGCATAAGTTCTCGGCATCCCACGATTCTCTTCAGGTTGACTACCGATCTGGTCGCCCGCAATTGCTCGACAGCAGTTTCGTCTTTTTCAATCTGCGATCGCAACCCGTGCTGACTGGGACCACTTGTCGGCTTCCCCCGGCCTAAAACAAGCAGGTTTAACGCGACATGCGAGAAGCTGCGCTGCCTGCGCGCCCTCTACGTGGTAGAATAAGCGGCGGCGGTCCCCGTACGACACCGAAAGGGCGGGCAGAGATATGGAGAGGCGGCTCACCGCGATACTTTCTGCCGATGTGGTCGGCTATAGCCGCCTCATGGGAGTGGATGAGGGCGGCACGCTGGAGCGGCTGAAGGCCTGCCGCCGGGAGTTGGTCGATCCCACGATCAAGGAGTTCCACGGCCGCATCATCAAGCTCATGGGCGATGGTGCGCTAGTTGAGTTCGCGAGCGTTGTTGACGCCGTCCAGTGTGCCGCCTCGATCCAGCGGAAAATGGCTAGCCGCGATCAGGGAGTATCCGAGACCCAGCGAATTCAGTTTCGCATCGGCGTCAATCTCGGCGACATCATCGTCGAAGGGGATGACATCTACGGCGACGGCGTCAACATCGCCGCGCGCCTGCAGGGTATTGCCCAGCCCAGCGGGATTTGCATATCCGGCACCGCGTTCGATCACGCCGCGCACAAGGCCGAGGTCGGCTTCTCAGCGCTCGGTGAGCAGCATCTGAAGAACATAGCCGATCCCGTTCGCGTCTATCGCGTTCTGCTCGACCCCGGGGAGACGGGCAAGGTCGTCGCCGTCGCCCGCAGGCCCAGCCGACGGGCCATGATCCTGGCAACGTTCGCAGCGCTGCTGATCGCGGCCGCTGTCATTGCCGTCGGTTGGCAACGGGCGTTTGCGCCGCAACCTCCATCCATCGCGGTGCTTCCTTTCATCAACTTGAGTGGCGACCCCGGCCAAGACTATTTCACCGATGGTATCACCGACAACCTGATCACCGATCTCGCCAAACTTTCGGACCTCGATGTCATCTCCCAGAATTCGGTGTTTGCCTACAAAGGCAAGCCCCACGTTTTGTCAGACATCAAACGCGATCTCGGTGTGAGTTTTATCGTCGAGGGAAGCGTGCGGCGGGCCGGCGACCAAATCCGTGTGAATGCGCAACTGATCGACGCAGCAAGTGGCGACAATCTGTGGGCCAACCGGTTTGCCCGCGGCGGGGCCGACGTGTTTGCCATCCAGGACGAACTGAGCCGGCAGATCGCCGAAGCGCTCGGCCTGGAACTGACTCCGTCCGAAGCCGAGCGGATTGCCCGGCCGCCGACCGCCAATCTCGAAGCCTACGACTACTACCTGCGTGCCGAGCAGGCGACGCGGAACGGCCGCCGCTCCCGGCTGCTGGAGGCGCTGGCGCTCTTTGACAAGGCGGAGGCGCTCGATCCCGGTTTTGCCGAGGCCTTCGCCGCCGACGCGCACGCTACCGCCTATGTCTGGCGCAGCGCCTACGACGACGTTCTCCAAAGCGCGCCGGCGCGAAAAAGGGCCTACGACAAGGCAAGTCGCGCCTTGGCTCTCGACCCAGAACTTCCATCACCGTACGCTGTCCTTGCCGTCATGCAGGTCGTGGACCGCCGTTACGAACAGGCAATCACCTCAGCGCAGAAGGCGGTATCACTTGGATCCGCCGATGCTGAAGCTTATATGGCGCTCGCATACGTTCAACTGGTCTCCGGTAATCATGACGGAGCCGCTGCGGCCGTCGAGACGGCGCTCCAGCATGATCCGAACCTCTCTGCCATCGACCGATACACTGCTGGTCTGGTTTTTTATCTGCTGCGCGACTACGCGAAGGCCATCGACAATTTCGAGCGCGCCAGAGATGGTTCGCCGGGAAATGGCGAGCTCGTTACCCCTCTCGCCATGGCATATGTCCGTGCCGGCCGCCTTCATGACGCCCGCGCGGCTGTCGCCGAGGGAGTCCGCCTTCAGGCCGGGCGCGATTGCCTGGCAGGCTGGCGGCTCAGCCACGCCCACTTCCGCAAGCAGGATCTTGCGTTTATCCTCGATGGCTTGCGCGAGGCCGGCTTGGCGGAGTGGCCGTTTGGTTTCAAAGGCGACGAGCGTGACCGGCTGAACGGGGAAGAAATCGCAAGCACCGTCATAGGCAAACTGCTGCGGGGTAAGACCGAGCCCTCGGGAAGCCCGGCACTCATGCAAATCGGCCTCGATGGCAACGCGGCATTCCGCTCGGCGACGCAGTTGATGACCGAAACGGTTTCCATCAATGGAGACATGCTCTGCGAGCAAAGCGAGAATGCATTCGGTCAAGCAGATTGCGGTCCGGTCTACAGACGTGCCAACTCGCCCGACGAGACCATCTATGCCTATGTGAACTCGACCAAGGTCTTCTATTTCTCACCCGTGAAATAGATGCGGTCGATCTTCGGTCAGTGATACTGATCCATTTCGAGATCGGCCGCGACCTTCGGCCAATTGCCGTCTGCCTTCGCCACGGCGTCTTCCGCGTGGGCGGCGAACCCCTCCGCATGCTTCTTGTCGTAGATCAGGTAAAGCTTGCCGTCGATGATCTTGAAGGCTTCCGGATCGATGTTGACCGTGACCGACCCATTGATCACCTCGCCCGCGCAGTAGCCACCATACTGAGGCGCGTATTTGAGAGGCTCACTTATAAACATGTCGCGGTGTTCGGCGTTGGCGAAATGCCACGGCGTCCCCAGCCATTCGTAGGAGAATTTCTCTGATCCCTTCATCGCCTTGCCTGCGGTGAAATAGGCGACAGTGTCGTATCCCATGATCGCCACACCGCCGAAGTAACCCGTGTTCACCGAGTCATCGGCGAAGGCGGACGGCCCAGGCGCAGCCGTTCCCGCGAGCAGGGCGAACAGCGCCGCAAAGCCAGAAATCCCTCGTGGAAAGCCTCCTGTGATTACCGCATCCATCTGTGCCTCCTGTTCAATCGTGGATTTCCATGCATTTCGCATAACCCTCGTCGCCGAGGAGGCTGGCCGAAGCGCACGTCGCGCCATGCCGCTTGAACAGCCGGACTATGTCCGTGTTACCCTTCCAGAATGCCCGCGTGATCGGCGTGTAGCCGTGAACCTCCGCGTGACCGACATCGGCCCCCTTGGCGATCAGAAACTCGGCAAGCGTGACATGGTTTTCCTCCCCCGCCACCATCAGTGGCGTGACACCCGCTTTATTGGCGGCGTCGTCGAGCGTCGCACCGCGGCCAATGAGTAGCTTGCTGATCGGCACGCTGCCGGAAAATGCCGCGGCATGAAGCGGCGTAAAGCCTCCCGAGTTGCGCGCCATGACGTCGGCACCTTTGCCGATCAGCAGTTCGGCTATGGCGACTTGGTCTGCGAGAGCGGCGGTTATGAGGGGCGTTGCCTGGTCGCGTGTCCGGCTGTCCACATCGGCACCCGCTGCCAGAGCCTGCTCAACCGCGGCGGTTTCTCCGGCCACAACGGCATCGAACAAGGGATCACCCGCGACCGCCATTGTCGCCGCGAAAATCAATACTACCGATGCCAGCAACCCGCGCATGAGTGAACCTCTGAGATTGCTAAAATAACATGGCCCCTGGATAATGGGTAGGCAGCGCCTCCGAATTAGCAACAACCAGCCTTGCTTTTATAAATTCGATGCCGGGTCTATTACTGCGCGGAGTGGACACTTTAGGCGGGGCGCGGCCCGCTGGAGCACCTAGTCGCGCTTGCCCAAACCGAGTCCCTCAAGTTGCTCGACTATCACCGCTTCCGCCAAAATTTGCGTCGATATAACAAGGCAATGTGGTCCGGACTTTCGAAGCGTCTCTGTAGAGGGCGGCACCTTTTGGGGCCAGAAGCGGAAATTATTGCCGTTTTGCACACCTGTTGACTGAGGCTCAAAGCCAGGGCACAAAGGTGACATCCACGGTCGCTCGCGATGAGAATACATAGGGAATTTCAAGGTGATTTCGTTAAGCCTTTGAAATCATGTGAGAATCCACGTCCCCGCCGGAAAAAGTGACGTCTTTGCAGCTACTTGGCGCTATTTCGAGTTATAAACTTTGTTACCTTCTCCGGATCGTTAGAATGCCTAGAGCCTGTAAAAGGCGGCTGGGGACCGTGTTCGGCTGCCTCAAACAGGCCGTGACCGACGACGGTGTTGGGCCGAAGAACGAACCCGCTGCGCGGGAGGGCGCCCGCAGTTGAGGTAGAGATCAACAACCGGTCGTGGCGCATGCATTGAGCGTCGTTCGGTGTGAGCAGACCATGACGGGCTTCTTCAACAAGGAGCCTGACCATGTCCCATTCAGTTCTTGATGCACCCATCAGCCCGCTGCGCCAGAGGCTGATCGACGACATGAACATGCGGCGTTTCTCACGGGAGACACAGCGCAACTATCTCCGCGATATCGGGCGCCTGGCGACGTTCCTTGGGCGCTCACCAGGCACAGCGACCTCCGACGACCTGCGCCGGTTCCAGATCGAGCAGCAGAAGGACGGCGTTCCCGTGCCGACCATGAACAGCATCGTGTCGGCGCTACGCTTCTTCTTCACTCATACGGTTGATCGTCCCGATCTGGCGCGCAAGCTCGTTCGACTGGCGCACCCACGCACGCTGCCAGTAGTGCTCAGCCGCGACGAGGTTGCCCGCCTCCTAAACGCCACCACCTGCCTGAAACACCAGGCCGCATTGTCAGTCGCCTATGGTGCGGGTCTTCGCGTCGCCGAAGTGTCGATGCTGAAGGTCGCCGACATTGACAGTGAGCGCATGCTGCTCAGGGTCGAGCGCGGCAAGGGCGGCCGGTATCGCAACGCCATGCTGTCGCAAGACCTGCTCTTATTGCTGCGCCAGTGGTGGCGGGTCGGGCGGCAGCAGGGCGTGATGCACCGCGATGGCTGGCTGTTCCCCGGACAGCACACGATGAAGCCGATCAGCACGCGGCAGCTCTATCGCATCGTCGTTGAGGCGGCCCAGGCCGCCGACATCGCCAAGCGGGTCGGGCCGCATACGCTGCGCCACAGCTTCGCCACCCACCTGCTGGAGGACGGCACGGACATCCGGATCATCCAGGTCCTGCTCGGGCACGCCAAGCTGAACAACACCGCTTTCTATACCAAGGTCGCGACCCGCACGGTGCGAACGGTGACAAGCCCGCTCGACAAGCTCGGCCTGTTCAAGCGGGGAGAGATATCGCCCGACGGCTGAGCCGTGCGCGCCTCTGTCGAGGTCGCCGACATCTTCCGCGCGGCGGGCCCCGCCTACCGGGCCGACCATGCAGGACACCTGAGCCTCACCCAACTCAAGGTCATGTCGGCGATCGAGCAGTGTCGCACCGCGGCCCTCGGTGGTCACGTCGAGGCTTGCGAGGACTGCGGCCAGTGGCGGATCGCCTATAACTCCTGCCGCAACCGGCACTGTCCGAAGTGTCAGGGTGCCGCGGCGCGGACATGGCTTGCCGAGCGCGAGGCCGACCTGCTGCCGGTCGGCTACTTCCACGTCGTGTTCAAGCAGGAAGGCCGGGCGCGACGATACCCATCGGCTTCCGTCTGACGCGATGCCGCCACCCGGCGCGAACTGCTGAACGTCGCCGCGCCACCTGATGACGATACCCCAGACGAACCGGACGACTTCCGCCCGCCATGCCCATGCTGCGGCGGACGCATGATTATCATCGAGATGTTCGAACGGTGGAGGCAGCCGCGTGGACCGCCGGACAAAACCACACCGAACCGGGAGACCACCCCATGACCCGGCATGAAATGATCCGGCCTCCAGCCGCAGGCACTCAGCCTCAGGCAACGAACCCACACGAGTCTATGCCGATGATCGACATTGAAGCAGGCGCGTCCCGCCGCGCGACGTGCCAACAACACGGCGCAAGGGCACAACAAAATCGTCTGTCCCCATCCACCTGGTCCTTCCTGACGGCGCTCGCGCCACCGACGCCACTGGCGGAAATCTGAAATCCCCATAGCCATCGCCATCGCCTGTGGACCGCGGGTTCCTTCCTCGGGGACTTTCGTACGCCTGCCGGCGCCCGAAACTCTTCACGTGAGCCGACCGTCAACTCTTGGCGACCGCAAAACGATAGCGGACTTTTAACCCTGAGGATTACAGTTTCATTTCCGCCTTTGCTGACATTCGCTGCAGCAATCTCACGGCAGCCTCGGCCTAGACCATGTTCACCGCCGGTGAGAACCCCGATACGGTGACGCTGACACGCACCCATGACCGCACTGACCTCTTCGGCTGACGGTGTTGCGTCCCGCCGATAAATTGATGTCATCTATAGTGACACCGATTGACAGGCCTTGATTTTGGTGGCACATGGCGTGTCGCTAAATTTGGAAAGCCTGCCATGTCCGGTACCACACGAGCCTACAACAGCCCTTTGCGAGAGAAGAAGGCGCGGCAGACGCGCGAGTCGATCCTTGCTGCGCTCTATGCGCTGATGGGCGACACTGATGCACCCGACGAGATCGGCATGGAGGCGATCGCGCAGAAAGCTGGCGTGCAGCGGCGCACGATCTTCCGTCACTTCGCCACCAGGGAGGAACTGCTTTGCGCATTCTGGCCGTGGCTCAATGCGAGGATCGGGGCTTCCCCAGCCCCGCACAGCGTGCGCGACGTGGTCGACGGCCCGCGCGAAGCCTTCCCGCGCTTTGATGCGCATGAGGCGGCGATGCGTGCTGCGCTCCACTCGCGTACCGGGCGCGAGATGCGCATGGATACCGTCACCGGACGACGCGCGCTGTTCGCCGGTGCGTTGGAGCCCGTCCTCTCTCAACTTCCGCCAGCCACGGCCCGCAAGGTCGAGGCGCTGGCGCACCTGCTCTTCTCGGCCTCCGCTTGGGAGGTCCTGAAGGACTACGGCGGTCTCACCGGTGCCCAGGCCGGCGAGACCGCATCCTGGGCGCTCGAGTTGATCCTGTCCGCGGTCGACCCGAGCCATGCAAAGGCGGACGTCCCATCGCAAACAAAGGAGAAAAAGCGATGAATCTCGACGTCATCCCCGCGAACGGAGGCGAAACCCTGTGGGTTGTCGCCGACCGCATTCGCTTCCTCGGCGGCCTTCCGGGTTCAAACCTTGAATTACTCGATATCGAGGTGCCCCCGGGCTCTGGTACGCCACCTCATACTCATGTCTCGCCCGAAATGTTTCATATTCTTGAGGGCGAACTCACCGTCCGCGAATTCGGCGCCGGAGGCGCGCCGCAGGCGGTGCTGGCAGGTCCCGGCACGGCGGTGCGCATTCCGTCAATGCTGCCGCACAACTATTCCAACGATAGTGGCGGGCCAGTGCGCATGCTGGTGCTGATCGAAAAGACGATGATCGACTTCTTCCGCGAGATCGGCGCAGCCGAACCACAGGGCGAACCCGACTTCGCGAAGATCGGCGCGGCCATGCGGCGCCACGGCATCGAGCCGCTCACCATGGCCGCGTGAGGAATCCTGCGCGAAATGATCAGCCGGTCGCGGAAACAGTTGGTTCGCGATCGGCTGGCGGCAACATTGCAGTTGCCGCCGGTTAGACCCCGCATTCTCGATAAATCGACTGCCCGGCAATTCGTCTCTGAGAAAGTCACGCGCAGCTCGACTGCTTCATGGAGAAATCCAAAATGGCGAGAGTCGTCGAATGAACCGAGCGAATCTGCCTTATCTCGAGCGCTTAGGGCTGACGTGCCCGACGACCGCCGAGCTGCTCTCTATTCGCCTTGAGAATACGGCACACTTGGCGCTGGCTGATCTTCGAAAAGGCGCTGCCGCACTGGAGAGGATTGACGATCGGCTGATGTCTCACTTCAAGGCGAACTAGTCGGGGTTCGAACGGGAAATGATGGCGGGCGGTGACTGACGAGCCGCGCACCTGATGGGGAAGGGCCTGTCGCGCGATCTTATGCTTCGAAATCAATATTTTGCCGCCGAGGCGACCTGGGAAGAAATCGGCAGATTACTCTACGAGGAGTTCCGTGCAGAAGCTTTGAAAGCTGGGCCGTTCGAAGTTCCGCTGGAGAACGCGGTCGCCAAGCATCAATTGAGACTCAGGAACGCAATACAGCAGCAGGAAGGCATCGGCGGGAGCGACGATGAGCCGCTTTGCGCCAATTACAGTCCAGACCTGCAAATCCGTATTCTCCGGCTCGAGCCTTCGGAAGCGCCAGGCCCCTTGCTCGACATGGGATGCGGCGAACGAGGCGATCTTGTTTTCCACCTTCACACCCTCGGGCGTTCGGATGCGTTCGGCTTCGACCGTCTTTGTGAGACCGCGGGCCCGCTCATCCAGGCAGGTTGGTTTGAGGTTCCCTGGCATATGGACGTCCTTCGCGCCTTGCGACCTGGCGGCAGTTTCCGGTATGCCCCCGCTTGAGGATCTCCTGCCGACCGACGAATGGCTGATAGAGAGATGGCCAGTGGGACCGGGTTTTGAGGCGGTCTCCGTAACGCGGTCTGTGGGCCGCGGTCGCGCTCACCAGAAAAAATGAATCCCGCCGCAGGCAAATGACCGCATTTGCCTCGGACGCGCTGGCGCAATCTGTCTCGTTCGCCAGACAGTCGAGATCACAACCGCAACCGCGTCCGTAATGTCAGCCCTTGGAAACCGTCCAAAACACACCCAATGACCGAGATGAGGGTGCAAAGAGGAAATAATTTCCGCTCTCGGCTGCTGGCGGGTACGGGGCCGAAAGCCGTTGTCGGCTTCCGGGCTCCGATTTTCGAAAGCAGAGCTTGAGCCTGGCGGGCGCGTGATCTGACGCGAAGTGGACGTTCGGTCGCCCTCGGCCGAACGCACGCGCCGACGACCCCCTTCGTAAGTCCGAAATCCTTGGTTTCAGTCCCATCATTTCAGCTATAAGGTGGGAGACATCGCCCAAAGGGGATTCAAGGCCAATGCCCCCAGAGAAAAAGGACCGTTCGCCTGTTGCGCTGGAACAGCGTGACATAAGCGCCGACCAGCGCATGTTCTCACCTTCCGTTGCGCGAAATTCGGCGCCGATCCTCGCGGTCCTAAAACGTGTCCTTCCAACACGTGGCGCCGTGCTGGAGATTGGATGCGGGACCGGCGAGCACGCCGTGTGTTTTGCGGGAGCAATGCCCAACCTCACCTGGCAGCCGAGCGATCCGGATGCCGACGCCCGCACCAGCACGTCTAGCTGGATCAAATTCGCAGGGCTGAAGAATGTGCTGGCACCGCGGGATATTGATGTGTGCTCAGGACAATGGGGCGTCGAACAAACGGGGCATTTTGACGCCATCGTGTCGATCAATATGATCCATATCGCGCCATGGGCGGCAAGCTTAGGATTGTTCGCAGGAGCTGGCCGTTTGCTTCACGCTGGTGGGCTTCTTCTTCTCTACGGCCCATTCATGCGCGACGGGGCACACAACGCCCCCTCGAACGCTGCTTTCGACGCGGCTCTAAAGGAGCGCAACCCATCCTGGGGTGTGCGTGATATCGCTGATCTTGAACAAGTGGGTGAGGCCGCTGGACTTAATCTCCGCGAGACGATCGAGATGCCTACCAACAATATGTTGCTGGTCTTCTCCAGCGGTAGTGCCTGAACGACAAGCGGGCGCGAAAGAGACGTGGGCCTATAGCAGCATTCGGGCCCTTTGCTGCCGTTCGAGGTCGATCCGAGGAACGTGCGGTATGTGCTAGAATGCGGCCGAAGGCGGAACGCGACAGACGCACTGCGAGGGGCGGTGTGATCGAACCGGAATTCGCGCGACCGAGTGCCGACGTTGTGCTCTTGGAAGGGGAGACGAGGACGATGCCAGAGCAACCCAGTCTAATAGTTCGACAGAAATCCCCACAGAACATCGAGTTTCCATTTGCGTCGCTCTCCGATTGGCTGATCCCAACCGAGCTGTTCTTCGTACGAAACCATTTCCCGTCGCCGGACCTCGATGCGCGAGACTGGAGATTGCGCGTTGGCGGGGCGGTGGAGCGGCCGATCGAACTTGACCTCGACAGCATCAAGGCGATGCGGAGCACGACTTTCACCGCCGTCGTCGAGTGCGCAGGGAACGGCCGCGTCTACTATGTGCCACCGAAGGAGGGGTTGCAGTGGCAGAACGGAGCCGTCGGCAATGCCGCCTGGACAGGTGTTCTTCTGCGCGAGATTTTAGAAATGGCGGGCGTTAAGCGAACCGCACGTGAGGTTCTGCTCGTAGGCGCAGACAGCGGCGTCGTCGACACGAACAGGAAAACGGCTTCTCCCGGCCCCATCGCGTTTGCGCGCAGTTTACCGCTTGAGAAGGCTCTCGCTGACAGCACGATCCTTGCCTATTCGATGAACGAGGAGCCGTTGACGCGCGATCACGGCTACCCGCTACGCGCGGTTGTGGGTGGCTGGTTCGGCATGGCTTGGGTCAAGTGGATCACGCATATCACGGTTGTGGAGCAACCGTTCCTTGGCTACTGGCAGGCGCGCGACTATTTCCGTTGGGAGCGCAGCCTCGGGGAACCCAGGCTGGTCCCCCTCGCGGAGATGGAGGTCAAAGCGCAGATCGCGCGGCCCGTGCAGGGGGCGCGGCTCATCGCCGGCCAACCGTATCGGATTTTCGGAGCCGCCTGGAGCGGAGAGACTGTTATCCGGCAGGTGCAGGTCTGCACCGGAGATGGCAGGGGCTGGCGCGAGGGAAGGCTCCTCGAAACAGAACGTCCCTTTGCATGGCGCTTGTGGGAGTACATGTGGACCCCTGAAGAAGTGGGGCGATATAAACTGCGATGTCGCGCGATCGATGGGGCGGGGTGCGTGCAGCCCGACCTCCAGTGTTCCGACTGCGAGAGCTACGCGGCCAATTGGATCGTTCCGGTGGAGGTTACGGTCGTTCCCGAGCCACAGACGTACGACGAGGAATTCGTGATCTAATCACCCGCATGGGGCGGAATGGCTTGGCGCAACTGCGACCCGCGTTGTCACTGCGTCATGTCCGTTTTGCTGCAACGGCGGCCGGTGGCTCGATGACCACTATGAGAAGGCGCAAAGCGGTCATGCATGCGGTGATCCGCCAGACGGCGCCTTTGGCCCCGATAGCGGAAATAATTGCCGCTATACCTCTCCGGTTGACTGAGGCCCCAAGGCAGGGCACAAAGGGGGCATCCACGGTCGCTCGCGATGGGAAAAACGAGAGGATTTCAAGGCAAATTCGTTAAGCCATTGAAATCATGTGATAATCCAGGTTACCCAGGCAGACGCAATTTATGCCTGTAGCGCTTGATTTTCTGAATCTCTGAAGTCGTGCAGATTCTCTCGATTTTGCAGCTACTTACTGCTTCGCCCTTGCTGGTCGCAACATTCTGTTGCGGGTAAGAACCGCAATCTAAGAGCGTATACGAAAATAGCTGGGGACCCGATTCCAGAACCTCTTCTACGTTGCGCACCGTGATCGGGCCTTGTTGGTGCGAGGCAACACCAACAGACCTACACCAACCAATCAACCGACCGATCGCAGCCGCAGGGCGTCTACGACCACTCTGAACGCGGGCGAATTCTGGTGTCGGCTTGGGTAGTAAAGATAGTAGCCCGGAAAGGGCGGCGACCAGTCCTCAAGGACGGCTACGAGCCGACCGGCTTCAACGTGATGGTTGACGAGATCATCCGGGACATAGGCAATGCCGTAGCCAGCCAATGCCGCGTCAACCATCGGGAGAGAGCTGTTGAGCGTCAACTGACCATCAACACGTACACGCAATTCCTGGCCGTCCTTTTCGAACTCCCAGGCATAGGTACCGCCTGCCCTTGCCTGCCGAATCCGGATGCAGACGTGCTGGATAAGTTCTTGCGGATGGAGCGGCTTGGAGTGGCTCTCGAAGTACGATGGGGATGCCACCGCAAGCAGCCGCCAGTCCGGCCCGATGCGGACGCCGATCATGTCCTTTTCCAGGCTCTCGCCCAGTCGCACGCCCGCGTCGTAACCGTCTTCGATGATGTTTCGAAAGCCGTTGTCCCGATCAAGCTCGACCTTGATGTCGGGATATTGGGATAGAACATCCCGCAATTTCGGCCAGACCAGACTTTCATAGGCGTGATCGGACAAGGTGATCCGGATTGTGCCGGATGGCGTGTCGCGCAGCGACATCAGCGCGGCGAGATCGGTTTCGATCTCAAGCATCCTCGGCGCAAGGCTCTGCCGGAGCCGCTCACCCGCCTCGGTCAGCCCGACATTGCGCGTCGTGCGCGTGAGCAACCGCAGTCCTAGGCGGGTTTCCAGCCGCTTGATCGTATGGCTGAGGGTGGATTGTGCGATGCCGATCTTGGCAGCTGACCGGGTGAAGCTGCGCTCCTCGGCCACCGACAAAAACCACAGGAGATCGTTGAGATCCTTTCTGTCCATGTTCCGCAATTTATGCCGCAGATCGATAAATGCAAGCGGATTGGAGCATCTAATCTTTGGAACACCCCGCTGCTAATTTCAGGGCATGACAAAAGCCGAGATTGAGGGAGCCATGCCCGACACCAGCGCAAGGATCGAAAAAACATTCCCGGCCGCCTGGGGTGCCGTGTTGTCCATGACACTCTGCGTCGCCGTCCTGATTGCCTCGGAATTCATGCCCGTAAGCCTGCTGACGCCGATCGCGGCAGACCTGCAGTTGACGGAAGGACAGGCAGGGCAGGCAATCTCGATCTCCGGCCTCTTCGCCGTCCTTACAAGCCTGTTCATAGCCGGCCTGACCCGCAACATCGATCGTCGTCAGGTGGTGCTTGGCTTTTCCGCATTGCTCATCGTGTCCGGGACAATCGTCGCTTTCGCTCCCAACTATCCGGTGTTGATGTTCGGTCGCGCCCTGCTCGGCATGGCGATCGGCGGTTTCTGGTCGATGTCGACAGCCGTCGTCATGCGGCTTGTACCTGAAAAAGACGTGCCGCGCGGTCTTGCCATGCTTAACGCCGGCAATGCCGTGGCCGCAACCATTTCGGCGCCGCTCGGAAGCCTGCTGGGCGATTATATCGGCTGGCGCGGCGCGTTCTTCTTCGTGGTGCCGCTCGCGGTACTCGCGCTGGTCTGGCAGATGATCCGCCTGCCGTCCCTGCCCCCGTGCCGACGCCATGCGCAAGGCAATGTCTTCCGCCTTCTGGGCAATCGTCAGGTCGCGTTTGGCATGACGGCGATCCTGCTGCTCTTCATGGGGCAGTTTTCGCTCTTCACGTACCTGCGCCCTTACCTCGGAACCGTCTCAGGCTATTCGATCCCCGCATTGTCTCTGGCATTGCTTCTCATGGGATTGGCCGGTGTCGTCGGGACATGGTGCATTAGCCGCCTGCTAGCGGAAAAACTCTACCCGATCCTGATCGCCATCCCGCTGATGATGGCCGGAATTGCGGCGCTGTTGATCGAGTTCAGCGCATATCGATGGGTCGTCGCTGCTCTGCTCGTTGCCTGGGGATTTTTCGGCACGGCCGCCCCTGTGGGCTGGGGAACATGGCTAAGCCGTGTGCTGCGCCACGATGCGGAGGCGGGCGGCGGCCTGCAAGTTGCCGTCATCCAGTTCGCCATCACCATGGGCGCCGCTATCGGCGGGCTCCTCTTCGACGGTGCTGGCTGGTGGAGCCCCTTCCTACTTGCCGCGGTCCTGCTAACCGGATCGTCGGCAATCGCGCTCGCAGCCTGGTTCGAATGGGAGAATGGCGATGCAACCGAAACTGCTTGAACGTCGCGCATTTCTGCGGGCCGCAGCCATCGGCCTCATCGGCCCCGGTATCATGGGGTCGTCCGAACATGCCTATGCAAAGGAGACCTTTATGAAAATCAAAGTCACGTTCGAGGGCCACAGCTTCACGGCATCGCTCTTCGACAATCCCTCGGCGCGGGACCTCGCTTCCATGCTGCCACTCGACCTTAAGATCGAAGACTATTCCAACAACGAAAAGATCACCTACCTGCCCCGCAAACTGACCACGGAGGGCAGCCGCCCCTTCGACAACGAGCGGCCCGGCGACCTCTGCTACTATGCGCCCTGGGGCGACGTGGTCTTCTTCTATGCCCCCTACCGTTACTCGTCCGGCCTGATCCGACTTGGCCGCCTCGATGGCGATATCCAGCCCCTGCTCACGCGCGGCGAATTCCCACTGCGCATCGAGCGTGCCGAATGATCTGAAAGGAAGGTAATTCCCATGCGTGCAACCGTTCTCTACAGCCCCGGCGACGTCCGCTGCGTCGAAGTCGCAGACCCGAAAATCATCGAACCCACGGACGCGATCATCAAGCTTACCGCGACATGCATCTGCGGCTCCGACCTCTGGCCCTACCGCGGTCTTCAGCCCGTTAATGAACCAGCCCATATGGGGCACGAATATTGCGGAGTGGTGACGGAAGTCGGCAGTGCCGTAAAGACGGTCAAACCCGGCCAGTTCGTCGTCGGTTCGTTTGTGATCTCCTGCGGGACCTGCGCCAATTGCCTGGGCGGCTGGCCGTCGTCCTGTGTTAATCGCCAGTTCATGTCCGGCGGGCAGGCGCCGTTTGCGCGCGTTCCCTTTGCTGACGGCACGCTGCTGGCCACCCCCGAAATGCCTCCCGAAGACCTGATCCCGAGCCTGCTTGCCGCGTCTGACGTGCTCGGCACCGGCTGGTTCGCAGCAGATGCGGCGCGCATCCAGCCCGGTTGCACGGCAGTCGTCGTAGGTGACGGCGCCGTTGGTCTGATGGGCGTTCTGGCTGCCAAGCAACTGGGCGCGGAACGGATCATCGCCATGAGTCGACACAAATCCCGTCAGGAACTGGCGCTGGAATATGGCGCGACGCATATCGTCACGGAGCGTGGCGACGTGGGCGTGGCGAAGATCCGCGAATTGACCAACAGTATCGGGGCGGACTCGGTACTGGAATGCGTCGGCACGCAGGAATCAATGATGCAGGCGATCAACGCGTGCCGGCCGGGTGGCTCTATCGGCTTCGTCGGAGTTCCCCATGGTGTATCGCTTGATGGGCAGATGCTGTTCTTTGCTCAGAAGAACCTGCTCGGCGGCCCTGCCCCGGTGCGCCGCTACCTGCCCCATTTCTTCGACCTGATACTCAGCCGGAAAATCAATCCCGGCAAGGTCTTTGATCTCGAACTGCCGCTTGAGGACGTGGCGGTAGGCTATCGCGCAATGGACGAGCGAAGGGCAATCAAGACGCTGCTGCGCGTATGAGGCCGTATTATCCGGATTAGGAGGAGTTACTGCGCGCGGTCCTTAGACGGCGCACGGGGAAATATCCGTACGGTCACTGACCGGAAAACACTCGTGAAACAGCATGGAGGAAGCGCTGCTTTCCGCCCACGGCGTTCCCACGCCTAACGAAAGGTTTGAAGCATGAGCCCGAAATTCTGGGGTTGTTCTGCCGTGATTGTCGCGGCCACAAGCATCGCCACTGCAACCGCAACGTTTTCGCCGAGTTCGTTCGCTCCGATGCCCGCCTTCGCAGAAGCCAACCAGGTCAGCTTCCCGCCGCTTGACGATCTGGAACACTATACCACCGTGCGTCGCGGGGTAACCCGCGAACACATGCTCACCAGCCGCGCGGCACTCAACGCGATCGAGGCCGGCCAGCCGATGCCGCCAGGCACGCATGTTGTGCTTGTCGACTACCAGAGCGATGTTCTGACACGCTATCTCGTCGCCCAGAAGATGGGTGACGGCGCGGAGGACTGGCAATATCAGTGGTTCTGGCCGGATCGCGCGGTGAAAGCCGATGAAAACGTCGCCCAGTGTTATTCCTGCCATCGGTCGCGGGTGGACAACCAGTTCCTGTTCACCTTCGACGACGCCGTGAGCTTCCAATGACGCGTGTGCTCGTCGATAGACTGGCAATCCCGGCGGCAATGGCCTGTCTGCTGATGCTGGCGCTCGCCTACTGGTGGCTCGATAACCTGCGGCACGAGCTGTTCGGCACGGCGCTGTACGCGCTGCTGATCCGGCATCTCGTCGCCAACTGGGCCTGGTTCCGGAATCTCGGTCGCGGCCGGTACGATGCGCGCCGACTGGCCATCCTCGTTCTGCACGCGGTCTTGATCGTCAACATGACCGTGCTTTTGGTCACGAGCCTGGCGATTTCGCAATCGGTAGTTGCTTGGCTGCCGCTGGCAGACATCGCCTACCTGCGCGAGATCCATTGGTTTTCCGCCTACTGGTTGATCGTGATCGTCGGCCTCCATATCGGCGTGCACTGGCGCCGGATCATGGCGCTCGTGGCAACGTCGCTGCGGCTCAAAGCGTCGCCTTTGGGTGAGATTTCGCTACGACTGCTCGCCGTCCTGCTGGCAATCTGCGGAGCGTGGAGCTTCACTGCCCTCGGCGTCTGGACGAAGCTCACCTTCGCCTACAGCCTGGAATTCTGGGATTTCACCAGCTCCGTATCACCGTTTTTCGCCCATTGGACAGGCGTGATCGGGCTCTTCGCAGTCATCGGGCATTGCGCCCCACGGCTCCTGAAGAGGCCCCCACGCTCACCCGCAGCAACCAAGTTCCATCGAACAGAAGGAGTTCAGAAATGGACATCGTAAGACTTGGCACCCAGCCCTCAGGCAAGGGCCCTGAAGACTGGTTCACCGGAACCGTGCGCATCGATCCGCTTTTTGCAGCAAACGCGGCGCGAAGGGGTGCGGCGGCGGCCGTCACCTTCGAGCCCGGTGCGCGAACCGCATGGCACACCCATCCCCTGGGACAGACCCTGATCGTCACGGCCGGTCTCGGCCGGGTTCAGCGCGAGGGTGGTCTGATCGAGGAAATCCGTCCGGGCGATGTCGTCTGGTTCGAGCCCGGCGAGAAGCACTGGCATGGCGCCTCGCCTACCGTCGCCATGACCCATGTCGCCATTCAGGAAAACCTCGACGGCAAGGTCGTGGACTGGATGGAAAAGGTCACTGACCAACAATACCAGGACCAATGAGAGCGAAAGGAGAGCTTTAAATGAGTGAACAAGATCAATTCGATACATTTGACCAGCCGGATACGGGTCGCCGCACCTTCCTCAAGATGACGGGCATCGGCGTTGCTGCATTGAGCGTCGCAGCGGCAGCAGGAGACATCGCCATGGCCCAGAGCTCCGAGACCTGGGACAAGACTTTCCCCAAAAGTGAAAGCGTCGACCACGAGAAGGTTACCTTCCGCAATCGCTACGGCATTACGCTTTCAGGGGATATCTACCTTCCAAAGAACCGTGCGAACGGCAAGCTACCCGCAATCGCGGTCGCCGGCCCCTTCGGCGCGGTCAAGGAACAATCCGCCGGCCTCTATGCCCAGACCATGGCCGAGCGCGGCTATGTCACTGTCGCCTTCGATCCGTCCTATGTCGGTGAAAGCGGTGGGGAGCCCCGGAGCGTCGCGTCGCCGGACATCAACACTGAAGACTTCATGGCCGCCGTCGATTATCTCGGCACTCACGAGGCCGTCGATCGCGAGCGCATCGGCATCATCGGCATCTGTGGCTTCGCCGGGATGGCCTTGAATGCTGTCGCCGCCGACAAGCGCGTCAAGGCGATCGCGACCACCAGCATGTACGATATGTCGCGCGTCATGGCACGCGGCTACTACGACGGCCTGACACCGGAACAGCGCACCCAATCCCTCGAGCAGATGAGCCGGCAGCGCTGGGCCGATGCCGAGAGCAAGGCTGCTCCGAAACTCGCCGGCGGACTGCCAGATACGCTCGATGGCGTCGAGAATCCCGTCATCCGCATGTACTTCGACTATTACAAGACACCACGCGGCTTCCATCCCCGCTCCGTGAACTCGACCACCGGCTGGACCGTGACCACGCCGCTGTCGTTCATGAACATGCCGCTCCTCACCTACATCAAGGAAATCTCGCCGCGGCCGATGCTGATCATCGCTGGCGAAAACGCCCATTCACGGTATTTCAGCGAGGATGCCTACAAGGCCGCAGGGGAATCCAAGGAGCTGATGATCATCCCAGGGGTCGACCACGTCGCTCTCTACGACCGGATGGACGTCATCCCCTTCGACAAGCTGCAGTCGTTCTTCGGTGAACATCTGGCGTGATCCAGATACGGCGCCTGCGACAGAATGCGGGCGCCTATCTACGCTTCTCCCTCTTCCGCCTACGCCGATTGCGGCCATGATATTTAAAGACCGGTACCGCACAGTCTCGACAAAGAGGCTGAACACTTGGCATGAATGCCGCCTGCTGGGATGGTACAGATGATATCCGGGAAGCGGCGGCGTGCTGGTCCGGCGTTCGGATCAGGCGTCGATAGCGGAAATAATTGCCGCGAAATCCCGCCTGTTGACTGAGGCCCAAAGCCAGGGCACAAAGGTGGCATCCACGGTCGCTCGCGGCAGGAAAATTATAGAGAATTCAAAGGCGATTTCGGTAAGTTATTGAAATCATGTGAGAATCCAGGTTCCCCGGCCAATTCTCCCTAAATCCCCGTAATTCCTTGATTTTCCAGTCGTGCCGGATCCCGTTTTGGCATCTTCGGCGACCTGATGCCCAGAACTGTAGCCCACAGGTGATGCCCACGGTTTTGAAACCGGAATCATCAGTGGCTCAGCGAAGGCCGTCAATGTGATGGCGATCCGCCACGAAGTCGAAAATCTGATCCGCCGCGGAAACATCTTCTACTGGCGGGCGCGTCTTCCCAAGTGCTTCATCAACTGCGAGTCCGGAAGCCGCCTTTCACTCAGTCTTCAGTCTTCCGATCATAAGAAGGCAAAGATCATTGCCCGGCAGCTCAACATGCGGCTCGCCGAACTGAAATTGAAACCGAAGAACGTTATGGCCGACAGGGAACGGCTTCAGAAACTGTTTGAGCATGTCCGCGACGAGATGCTGGCGAAGCTCGATGATATCAGCACGATGGCCAAGCGGAATGGTCGCGCGAGCGATGTCGTCGAGATGGAACTCGACCTGGAGGCTGGCTGGGCCTACCAGCTATTGGCCAAATTCGGCACGAGCAGGGATCTTACCCTCGAAGGCGATTGCTCTTTCGGGAGTCAATGAAATTGTATTTTCTGCGTAACAATAATTACACGACAGAAATACAATCCATTTAGGCAAACACTGCTTCTCGCCCCATGCACCTCGGCTTTGAAGGACATGAAAATTGCGTGACTGACATGGCCGCTCAGTTTGCGACGAGCGTTGCAGCACGGTGGCTAAGTGTTTGTTGGATAGAGCTCTTATCGAGGTTGGGTAGCCATCCAACGACAGGCATTGGGGCGTTGGACAATGTCGTCCCACACGGCGCAAACTCGTCGAAGCACGCAGCGGAAAAAGCGGCATTGACCGTCAGCGGTACGGTGCTCGATTGAGCACGGCTGTTATCGTTGAAGAGCCTGTGTCAACCAGCTGGCAGTAAAGTCCGCGACTGCGGATCGTTTGGCGTCGACCGGCACCAGGATGTTATATCGGCCTTCCGCCTCAAACTCGGTGTCTCCGACCTTGACGAGGCTACCGTCTGCAAGGAATGTTTTAATGAGCGTATCCCACCCCAGAGCGACGCCCTGACCGGCCCTCGCGGCATAGACCGTTTCCGTGTAGTGGCTGAAGCGGAGCATCGATCGCAAATTGTCCGGCTTACGCCCGAGGCGGGCAAACCAGTCCTCCCATCTGTACCAGCTTCTATTCGGAACCTCGGTTTCGATCAGCTCATAGTCCCCAGTGGGGAAATCCGGGACGCGATGAGAGGCGGCGTAATGGGGAGAGCAGACTGGGTAAAGTCTATCGCCGCAGGACGCCAGCACTGTCCCATCGTTGAAAGGCGGCACTCCATATCTGATCGCGATGTCGATGCCGCCATTGCCCAGATCAAGTTTGCTATCTTGTGAAACGACACGAATCTGAATCTCGGGATTGAGCTGACGGAATTCCGCTATCTTGGGAAGCAGCCAAAACGATGAAAATGCAATCGTGGCGCCTATCGTCACCAGGTCGGTCACGCTTGCGCGCACGGCATCCACGCTATCTGCAATATTGGAGAAACTGTCTGCCAGCGTCGCGCCAAGAATAAGACAGGCAGGCGTCGGCTCAATCGATCGATGCCCGCGATTAAACAGAGGCCTTCCGAAATCGTCTTCGAGAAGGGCAATCATACGACTCACCGCAGCCTGGGTTACTCCTAGTTCGTTGGCCGCCGCGGTAAAGCTGCGATGTCTGATGGCTGCCTCGAGGGCCACAAGCGCAGTGAGCGAGGGTAGTTTCTTGCGGAATTGCATATCAGGAGACTCCAAGCACGTTTCGCATGATATTTAATTATGCCATACCCAATAATTTATGCCGTTGAAAACAAGGGATTTTGCCGCATTCTCTATGCCAGTAGCATAAGAGGATATCATGCTAAACAAATTTCCGTCTTCAATCTCCGCCATCCTCGATTCTCGCGCCGAGGGCTATTCGCTTCCCGCAGGTC
Organism: Pararhizobium sp. LjRoot235; assembly: GCF_964254145.1. NCBI lineage: Bacteria > Pseudomonadati > Pseudomonadota > Alphaproteobacteria > Hyphomicrobiales > Rhizobiaceae > Pararhizobium > Pararhizobium sp. LjRoot235. The sequence goes on from NZ_CAXUSP020000001.1 coordinate 3,682,157, forward strand.
TTTACACGCGCGATGACGTCTTCCAGGCTGATCTCGACGTCTTCTTTCGCAAGCACTGGATTTATGTCGGCCTCGAATGTGATGCCCCCGAAGCCGGCGACGCGACCGTCATCGACATTGGCACGACGAGCCTGATCCTTTTGAGGGACGATGACGAACAGATTCGTGTGGTGCACAACGTCTGTCGGCATCGAGGCACCCGGCTTCTTGACGGCGGTCCAACTGTCATCTCGAAACTGGTTTGTCCCTATCACCAGTGGACTTACGAACTTTCCGGCGAACTCATCCATGCGCCCCACATGGGCACGGATTTCGACAGGTCCTGCCGTAATTTGAAGCCAGTGAATTTCAAGTCGATCGGCGGGCTGATCTACGTCTGTCTCTCCGACACACCGCCGGAAGATATCGGCAATCTCGAACGGGTGATGGAAGAGCGCCTCGCGCCGTACGACATCCGTAATGCCAAGATCGCCTATCAAACGGATGTTATCGAGGCCGGAAACTGGAAGCTGACGATGGAGAACAATCGCGAGTGCTACCACTGCGCGGCAAATCATCCGGAGCTTTGTGTCTCGTTCATCGATCTCGACTTTGGCTTCGACCCTGCAACGCTCAGCGAGGAGGATCGCGCGGAAGCAGAGGAGCATCAGCGGCTGTATGCCGAGCGTACAGCGGCATGGGAAGCGGATGGCTGTCCTTCATCGCGTGTGGAGCAGTTGTCCGGCTATGAGACAAACTTCCGAACGCAGCGATTGATTATCTCAGGGGCGGGGGAATCCCAGACGCCGGACGCAACCGCTGCATCGGCAAAACTTCTCGGTACGATGACGCGAAAAGACCTCGGCGACACCCATCTCTGGGGCCATAACTGCTGGAACCATTTCATGGGCGACCACGCTGTGACCGCCATGGTTATTCCGCTTTCGGCAAACCGCACGCTCGTTCGCACGAGGTGGCTCGTGCACAAGGATGCGGTCGAAGGCGTCGACTACGATCTGGAAAAGCTCACCAATGTCTGGATTGCAACGACCGATCAGGACGCAGAGCTCGTCAGCCGCTCGCAGTTGGGCGTCGAAGACCCTGCGTATGACCCTGGCCCATACTCGCGTTTCACCGAGGGGCAGTTGGACGAGTTCGCAACCTGGTATGTCGAGCGGATGCGCGCCAATGGATACTAAGGTCACAAATTCCGCCGGCTTGCCCATTGATCGGACATATTGGAATCCGGACATCGACAACGAGCTTCTCTGCATCGATGTCCACCAGGAAACACATGATGTGAAAACCTTCACCTTTATCTCAAGGGATGGGAAGCACATCGCATTTGCAGCCGGTCAGTACTTCGCCCTAGATGTCGGACTACGCGATGACTTGGAAACGCGGTGCTATAGCATTTCTTCCTCACCGCTCCGGACAAACGCGATTTCGATCACCGTGAAGCGTGTCGTGGGCGGCAAGGTTTCCAACTGGCTTCACGACAATCTTGCTCCGGGCACCATTGTCCAGACAAGCGGACCACTGGGTGTGTTCATCCGGCCGGCCCGGCCTAACCAGAAATATCTGTTCCTGAGCGGTGGGTCTGGAATCACACCTGTCATGTCCATGGCGCGGGAACTCGCAGATGCAGCACTGCCGGTAGATGTGATCTTTCTGCACGCCGGCCGGTCTCCGGGTGACCTTGTTTTCCGTAGCGAACTGATAAACCTGGCGACGAGGCTCAAGGGATTTCGCCTTTACTTTCTGCCGGAGACCCTGACTGGAGAGACGTCATGGTCCGGTCTAAGTGGCCGGATATCGCGCGACTTGTTCCAGCTCATCATTCCGGACATTTCGGAAAGGGTCGTCATGTGCTGTGGTCCAGCCCCATTCATGGCGGCTGCTCGAAAGATTTCCGCAGAGCTTGGTGTTCCAACGGAGAACTACATTGAAGAGAGCTTCGATGCCGTGGTGACCGAGGACGCGCCGCTTCCCTCAACTGAGCAAGCAGAGCACAAATCCTTCAAAGTCGAGTTCGCAATGCAGAGCCGTACGATCGACGTGACGCCTGATCAGACGGTGCTCTCGTGCGCAAAGAAGGCTGGAGTGAAAATTCCGTCTTCCTGTTCAAATGGACTGTGCGGCACTTGCAAGTCGAAACTCGCCAGCGGAACAGTCGATATGAAACACAACGGGGGTATCCGGCAGCGCGAAATAGATGCTGGATTTTTCCTGCCATGCTGTTCGAAACCACTTAGCGATCTGGTTATCGAGCGCTAGATTCGACGCTGACCTTCGCAATCGTATGAAACCAAATCCGACTCTTATCCGACACGAACTGTCAATTCGGAGAACTATCTAAAACAGAGGGTATTAATCCAAGGTCACAGGCAGGCGTATTTTACGCCTGCAGACCCTGCCTTTAGACCGACAAATCTCCTGACGAAAATTTCGTGGCAAGCCGCTCGGCGATTTCGTAGACCGGAAAACACATTCTACAGGTGTACGAAAACTGGCTGGGGACCCAATTGTTGCGCCAGCGATCATTCCTTCTTCCGCTCCTGCTGATTGCTGGCAGAAGGGGGATTGCGTTGGGTAACTCGTCCTCGCAATCCAGCCGCTAACGGATCAGTATATGGCAAAGGCAGGGCGTCTCCTAATGGGCCGCCCTGTTAGTCTGTTTTTGGGATGATTAGAGCTTCCGAGCAGTTCGCGTGTCCGCTTCAGCGTCGACAACAGGGCGGCCTTGTAGCCGTTTTCGCCGTTGAGCCGAGCCTGCTGGGCCTGCTCCTCAAGGGCATTTGGCTCTTTGCCGCGCATGCCCATGTAGCAATAGAAACGAAACTGCAGCGCACCTTCCTCATCTTCGAACAGCTCGTTGATAATAGCGCCCTCACGAGGGCCGGCTGCCTGGAAGAAGGTGATCTTGCTTCCCGGCTCAAGCGTGACGATTTCGCGCAGATCGTTACCACCGATCGTGGCTTCGCGCACCAAGTGGGTCGCACTTTCCTCGACAACCTCACAACGGCTGCAGAGACCTGGTGCGAGGAACAAGCGCGCGTCGCGTGCTTTGAGCTCAAGCCCCTTCCACGCCTGAGCGCGCGTCAACCGAGGTTCGCCTTCCGGGTTAACCGGAACAGTGGCGGTTGAATAGATCATGGTGATAGACCTTTCGTGAGTGCTGTTGCTTTCGTCAGGCGGAAGCAACAGTTTCCGAGGCGAAGTCACGATATTGGCGCAGCGGGCGGCCAAGGAGCGTGGTCAGGCGCTCGACGTCGCCAGCTTCGGGAAGCATACCGTCGATCAAGAAGCGTTCGCCCATCAGACGCATGTCGTAGGCCATCCAGGCGGGCACGAACTGCTTGAGATTTTGCTCAAAGCCTTCGGTATTATTGCCGCCGTAGCTGATCTGGCGGGCGAGCACGTCTGACCAGATAGCGGCAATATCCGTCCCAGTCAGTGCCTCTGGACCGACGAGGTTGATCCGGTCGAGCGCAAGCGGCGCTGCAGCCTGTTCGCGGCGCAGCAACTCAAAGGCGGCGATTTCGGCGATATCACGGACGTCGATCATGGCAAGGCCCTTCGCCCCGATAGGCATCGTGTAAGCGCCGTAGCCGGTGATCACGTCTTTGACCATGAGATCGTTCTGCATGAAGTAGGCAGGGCGCAAGATCGTGGCCTTGAAGTCCATCTGCTCGATCATGCGCTCGACGCCGAACTTGCCCGCGAAATGCGGCACGTTCACGTAGACGTCAGCGTGGATCACCGACAGATAGACGATCCGTTCGATGCCGGCCGATCTGGCGACGTTCAGCGCAACCAAAGCCTGGGTGAATTCGTCCGGGACCACGGCGTTCAAGAGAAACAGAGTGGAAACTCCAGACATGGCCTTGCGCAGCGAATCGACATCGAGAAAGTCGCCTTGCACGACGGATACGCCTGCCTGGACGTTGGCTTTCGACGGATCGCGGACGAGAGCACGTACATCAGCGCCGCGCTTGACGAGGTGTTCGACGATTTGGCGGCCAACATTGCCTGTAGCGCCGGTAACTAAAATGGTCATGAATTTCTCCGTGTCGGGTTGCTTGACACGTCTAATATGTGTGGTTCACTGACAGTCCAATAGACGGAAATTTTAGACACACCGTCTCGCTGGTGGAACACGCATGGATCTTCTTGCCCTCGCCGATTTTAACCTCGTTGCCCGCCATGGTGGCTTCGGCAAAGCGGCAAGGGCCACCGGCCGGCCTAAGGCGACCCTGTCCCGGCGCGTTGGAGAATTGGAAAGCAGTCTTGATCTGCGCCTGTTTGAGCGTGGCGCGCGGACCCTGAAGCTGACCGAAGAAGGCCGGGCTCTCTTTGAGCGGACAGGGAGGTTGCTCGCCGAACTCGACGAGACGGCTGCAGCCATTGCATCTGGTGGCCACACGCCTAGGGGAAAGCTGCGCATCAGTGCGCCGGTGCTTTTCTCTCAGAGCGCGATGGGCAAGATCGCAGCAGCGTTTGCCCTGATGTATCCAGAGGTCAGACTGGAGGTCACGACTGAGGATCGTCCTGTAGACATGATCGAGGAAGGCTACGATCTGGTAATCCGGGTTAATCCGGATCCTGACGAAAGCCTAATCGGGCGAGCGTTTCTCCGCGACCGGCTTGTTGTGGTGGCGAGCCCCGATCTTCCCCGTCCGACAAAAGATGTTGCTGCTCCTGGCGTGGTGCGTGGCGCAGGCGAGCGACAAACATGGCGCGTGAGGGCACCAACCGGCGCGGCCACAATTTTAATCGAACCTGTCCTTGGTCTGGCATCCCTCATCATGGTCAGGGATGCGGCGCGGATCGGAGTCGGTGCGGCACGTCTTCCCATTTCGCTGGTGGCCCATGACCTGGCGGAAGGAACACTGGTGAATTGGGGAGATATTGACGGTCCCGAAATCGCTCTTTGGACGCTCTATCCATCTCGTCGGTTGCTCAGTGCACGAGTGTCTGCGTTCCTGGATTTTCTAAAACAGGCCTTCCCAAATGGGACACCGGACGAGCTGGCCGCCTACATCGGCAGATGATGATTGAGGCTGCTTTCTGTCTAAAAGCCATGCACAGATACAGCGGTCCCATCGACAAAATCGGAGCTAGCTTGGGAGCTCCATCAAGCGTCTCTTTCATGAGACGGACTGTCTCATCTCAACGACTTGTAGCGCGATTTGGAACGAATACCTTCTGCCGGGAAGGAGAAACACATGAACAAATCCAATGACTTCAAGCGCGCCGATTCCATATTCGAACCGCAAACCTACGGCCGTGCCCTAACGTCTTCAAGCCTATGGTGGCCCCGAATCTCTGACGGTCGATCGGGTACTGGCGCCTGAGCCGGGTCCTGGGAAGGTGTTGGTCCAAGTCATGGCCGCCGCGGTGAACGGCCTCGACTGGAAGATCCGTGAAGGCCACGTCCGCAACATCTTCTGGGCGATGTGGTGTTGGTGGATGGCGATGGGACGTTCCTGAAATTCAACCAGACCGCCTCTGGCGCATGAGACAAGCCCTTTGCTTCGCCGCATAGTGTACAAAGTCGAGCTGAGACGTAGCCTTAATCAATAGTATCGGGGCGTTAGCCTAAATCAACAGTATCCGTCAGAAGCGGACGTATTTTTAGCTCCGACTAATGCATCGTAAATGTGCAAGCCTAGGCGAGCCTTTCCGTTCTCACATAGCGTTCAACACCAGAATGAGAGCCATGCGCTCTATGTTAGCCAAACGAGCGCGCTGGCGTCCATGAAGCCGCCTCGGGCGGCCTGCTTCAATGCAGCCCGAACAGTCCCAGCAGTTCCTCGCGTTGGCGGACGAAGCCCGGCGCGCTGCGGTCCCTCGGCCGGGGCAAGTCCACATCGATGAGCTGTGGTTCTCCTCCCCTTTCACGCGGGAGGATGAGGATGCGATCGGCAAGGAAGATCGCTTCCTCGAGGTCATGGGTGACAAGCACCGTCGTCACGTCTTCATCCTTCCAGATGCGCGCCAGTTCCTGCTGCATGCCGATCTTGGTCATGGCGTCGAGCGCGCCGAGCGGCTCATCAAGCAACAGGATTTCCGGCTGGACGGCGAGCGCCCGCGCGATGCCAACGCGCTGGGCCATGCCGCCCGACAACTGGCGGGGATAGGCCGTCTCGAAGGCCTTCAGGCCGACCAGCTCCACATAGCGGCGGGCCTGGCCCCGGGCTTCCTCGCGCGACAGGCCTTGGGTCTCCAGGCCGAAGCCGACATTGTCGATGACCGAGAGCCACGGCAGGAGCCGGGGCTCCTGGAAAATCACCGCGCGCTCTGTGCCGACGCCGCGCACACGACGACCATCAATCAGGACGTCGCCGCCATCGGCATCTTCGAGACCCGCCAGGATCCTGAGCAGGGTCGTCTTGCCGGACCCGCTCGCGCCGACAATGGCGAGGCTCTCGCCCGACCGGATGGTAAGGTTGAGGTCCTTGAGGACCGATAGAGGCTCGCCGTTCAGGGTGAAGGACTTGGAGAGGTGACGGACCGTCACCTCTCCGCGGATGTCTTGTGAAGAAGCCATGGTCCCGCCTCAGTTGCTGGCCGTGTCAGCGGAGTAGAGGATGTCCTTGGCAGCCAACTGGCCCTCCTTCAGCTTCCCCTCGCGCACCAGAACGTCGATCCAGAATTGCAGATCGCGTTCGACCGCCTGGCCACCTGGCCGCACGCCGTAGCCGCGGAAGTACTGGGCGATTTCGGGATTTTCACCGCGTTCCGCGAGGGCCTTGGCGAAGATCTTCTTCGTCTCCTCCGGATGCTCGCGGGCGTAGTCGAGGGCGCGCTGGGACTGCTCGACGAAGACCTTGGCTGCGTCCTGATGCGCCTCAATGAAATCTCGCCGCAGAACGATGAAGCCGCCGGCGATTTCCCCGAGGACATCGGTGTCGTCGAACACGGCGCGGATCCCGCCATTCTCTTTGGCCGCACCTGCGAAGGTCGTCTGCCAATAGCCGAATGCGGACACATCCACTTGGCCAGTGCGCAGCACCTGCTCGAGTTGCGGTCCCGGCACGACTACCTGGTTGGCCGCGTCGGTCGGCAATCCAACCGAATGAAGCGCTTCGCGGATGGTGTAGTCGAGGTGAGCACCCAGCGTATTCACGGCAATGCTCTTGCCGGCGATGTCCTTGATGCTCTTGATCGGGCTGTCTTCGAGCACGTAGAAGATGGACTGGACTTCGTCGTTGATGCCGTTGGACGGATAGGCGGCGATGAAATCGTTGCCGCCGATGATCGAGTTCAGGACCGCGGACGTTGCGGCGCTGCCGATCTCCACGTCGCCTGAGGCGAGCGCGATCAGGGAAGCGGGGCCACCCGTCGCATAGCCGACATTCTCGACCGTGATGCCGGTGCCCTCGAAGTAGCCGAGTGCGGCTGCCAGTTCGTGAGCGGAGAGTCCACCCTGGCCTGCGAGATAGCGGAACTTGACCTCTTCGGCGGCGAAGGCAGAGCCGGACAGACCGATGGCGATGGCTGCTGACAAGAGGAGCTTACGGGAATGGAGTGTCATGGAGCGTGTCCTTTCAGAGACTGGGTTGAGTGAGTGGGCTGGTATCAAGCTTGAGGTTGAGCCCAACGGCAGAGCTTTCGCTGCAGGAGAACGAGGGCTGCGTTGGCAGCGAGACCGAGCAAAGCGAGCAGCAGGATGGCGGCAAACATCAGCGGTATCTGGAAGTTGTACTGCGCATTCATGACTTGGAAGCCGATGCCCTTATTCGCCCCGATCATTTCTGCGGCGATCAGCAGCAGCAGGGCGGTAGTCGCCGACAGTCGCAGACCGACGAAGATTGCCGGCACCGAGGCAGGCAGGACGACGCGCCGGAAGACGGCGAGCGAGCCGGCTCCGTAGGTGCGCGCCATCTCGATCAGCTTGCGATCCACCTCCTTCACGCCGCCGATCGTAGACAGCAGTATCGGGAAGAGCGTGGCCCAGAAGATCACGAAGACCTTCGAAGCTTCGCCCAGGCCAAGCAGCAGGATGAAGACCGGATAAAGCGCAAGTGCCGAGGTCTGCCGGAAAAACTGCAGGAGCGGATCGAGCGCCTGCTCGATGGCACGTCCCTGCCCCATGAACAGACCGAGCGGAATCCCGATCGCGACGGCTGCGAGGAACGCGATGCCGGAACGCTGCAAGCTGATAGCGATGTCGTCAACGAGCGCGCCTGTAGATATCCCCTTCCAGAGAGCCGACACGATCTGATCCAGAGGGGGGAACACTGCAGCATTGACCCAGCCCAGCTTCGTCGACACCTGCCAGAGCACAAGAAAGCCGATCACCAGTCCGTAGCGGGACAGGACAGGTGACAGGGCGGCCGAGACTTGCGGCCAGATCCGTAACGGCAAAGGGTTGGCCCGGGCACGGCCCATGCCATAGGCACGACCGTGATCGATATCTTCATACGACATGGCTGACCTCACTCCGCTGCCTGGACGACCGAGCGCGCGGCTGTCCAGCGGTTGACGGGAAATGGCAGGCCGAGGTTTTCGCGCAGCGTGCGGCCCTCATATTCGGTGCGGAATAGTCCGCGGCGCTGGAGTTCCGGGATCACCAGGTCGACGAAGTCGTCGAGCCCGGTCGGCAACCATGGTGGCAGGATGTTGAAGCCATCGGCCGCCTCATTCTCGAACCATTCCTGCAGTGTATCGGCGATCTGTTCGGCGGTGCCGACAATCGTGTAGTGGCCGCGGGCCGATGCGACCCACTGATAGAGCTGGCGAATGGAGAAATTGTTTTCGTCGGCGATCTGGCGGATGAGCGCCTGGCGGCTTTTCATGCCTTCCGTCGGTGGGGCCGGAGGCAGAGGTCCATCCAGATCGTAACCACGCAAGTCGAGTGTGCCGCCCGTCAAACCATTGAGCAGACCGATACCGTCTTCCTTGAGGATCAGCGAGGTAAGACGATCGTATTTCTCGCGCGCCTCGGCTTCGGTGCGGCCGACGAAGGGCGATACGCCGGGCATGACCAGGACGTGATCGCGATTGCGACCGAGCCCACGGGCGCGGGCCTTGATGTCGCGATAGAATTCCTGGGCCGTTTCGATGTGCTGATGCGCCGTAAAGATGACCTCCGCCGTTGCTGCGGCAAGCCCACGGCCATCGTCGGATTGCCCGGCCTGGACGATAACCGGATGGCCCTGGCGCGAGCGCGACACGTTCAATGGACCGCGAACCTTGAAATGCTCGCCTTGGTGATCGGTATCATGCAACCTGGCCGGATCGAAGAAGACGCCGCTTTCCTTGTCGCGGACGAAGGCGTCGTCTTCGAAGCTGTCCCACAACTTCTTGACGACCTCAACATGCTCGGCGGCACGGCGATAGCGTTCCGCGTGGGGAAGCTGCGTGTCTCGATTGAAATTCTGGGCGGTGGCATCGCCCGTGGTCGTGACGACATTCCAGCCGGCACGGCCGTCGGAGATGAGATCAAGCGAGGCAAACTTGCGCGCAGTCGTGTAGGGCTCCTCGTAGGTGGTAGAAGCCGTAGCGATGAAGCCCAGATGGGTGGTGAAAGGAGCAAGGCCGGAGAAGAGCGTCACCGGTTCGAAGCCGGCAACCCTTGCATTGCCTCCTTCGCGAGCACCGCCAAACCCAACCGCCAAGCCGTCCGCTAGGAAGTAGGCGTCGAACAGCCCTCGTTCCGCCGTCTGAGCAAGCTGCTTGTGAAACTCGAAGCTGACGGCTCCGTCAACCGGCTGCTCGGGATGCCTCCAGGAGGCAATGTGCTGTCCACCACCGGGTAGAAACGCGCCGAGTCTGATTTTCCGTGTCATGGCTGGTCCTCTCTCTTCGCTCGATCGAATGAAGTCAGCCTACTTTGTCTATAATTTATATAGAGAAACAGAATTGCAAAGATTCATGAGACAGGCGAATTGATTTCTGATCGACGGCATGAAGCCGAACACGGCATACTGCATGTGTCTCAGCGCCGGATGAGGGACAACGCTTAGCGGAAATCGAGCTTGAACGGTTAATTCAGAAAAACTCTGTAATTTGGCATCAATTCAATCGCGATGGCCTCCCCCGGATTTCCTCAATGCTCACCAACAAAGGTAAATACGGGCTGAGAGCTCTGGTCGACCTGGCAGGGTTGGAGCCGGGGCAGACCGCGTTCGCGACCGACATCGCGAGGCGCAATAACATCCCGAAGAAGTTCCTGGACACAATTCTGCTCGAGCTGCGCAACAGCGGGTTCTTACGTTCGAAGAAAGGCCGTAAAAGAAAGTCCTGAACGTGTCAGCCGCGACATCGGATGACCAGATCTCCCAGCATGACCCGGCTATAGATTGCCCGGCGCTGCTCCGTCGTGCCCGTGTTGAGCAATGAGATGTTCGACCAGACGATCGGCCGTCTGGGGATGCCAAGACGATAGTCAGCTGCCGTGTCCGCGACCACCGCATTGGAAATGTCGGCTCCACGAAACTCCGCGGGAATGGAAATTGCCAACAGGCCCGACTTCGCCAGAACACCGATCATGCTTTGTACATCTGGGGGTACGGATTGGACGACTGCCTCGATCGTGGCGGGGACCTGGCTTTCGGTAGACAACGCGGCCGGCACGGGACCCTATCGGTCAGCGATCTACGTCATCATTGATGACCTCGGCGCGGGAGCATGTGGCATCGTCAATCGACCGCGTGGTACCGCCCGTTCTGATATAGCAGGGAGCTTCCCCGGCCAAGGCGGATGGCGAGAACTTTGCCGATAACGATGACATGGCTGTGCCTTTCGATCGCTTCCTCCACCTCGCAGTCCAACGCCGCCACCGCATCCTCCAGGACCGGCGCCCCGCTGGCAAGCCGTGTCCACTCGGCGCCTCGATAGCGTTCGCTTCCCTTCAGTCCGCCCAAGCCCGCGAAGCGGCCCGCCAGGGCTTCGTGCTGAGATCCGATCACATTGACGGCAAAGTGACGGAATCGGTCCACCACCGGCCAGGTAGACGAGGACCTGTTGAGGGAAACGAGCATGCGCGGGGGATCGACGGACAAGGCCGTGGCAGAGGTGACGGTCGCCCCAGACCTCAATTCCCCCTCGCCAGCGGTGATGACGCTGACGCCACCACCCAATGTTCTCAAGGCCTTTTTCAGATTGCTCGCGTCTGCCGGCCTATCAAACACCGGGCGGATCTGAGGCTCCGCGAACTCTGAAGCGATGAAACTGCCCATGCCTTCCTCTCCATTCCTCTTGATGACCTGAGCAAGGGATAACAACCGTGGAACGGAACCTGTAGACAAGCATTTTTATTCTCCATATATTTTATAGAAAATATGCCTAAACCGACCCCCGAGAAACGGAAGGAAGGCTGCCATGTTGAAAATCAGGATATCCTCGCCGCGAACGACGGCTGCCCAATGCGGAATCGGCTGCAGGGTCGCGGTCATCGGCGGCGCGCTCGCGATGGAAAAACATAGGGAATTCAAAGGTCATTTTTCTAAGCCTTTGAAAAAATCCAGGTTCCCAGCCGGCTTTCATTGTTAAATTTCAATAAATTACGACATAATCCCAATGCTTGAAACGTTGGCGGCGAGGGCTGAGACGCACAATGCGGCCCTCTCGGCCAACGCACGTCGTCTCGCAGGCTCGAGTTCGGATTGGCGTGCAACGCGGGCAAAGCCTATATTCGGTTGATGCCCCGATAACGCTATTCCATGGAGAGGTTGAATGAGACACGACCCTTATGACATTTTGGGCGTGAAGCGGGACGCCACACAAAAGGATATCCAAAGCGCATTCCGCAAGCTTGCGAAGAAACATCACCCAGACCTCAATCCGGGCGACAGACCTGCGGAGGAGCGTTTCAAGGAAATCTCCACGGCCTATGAGCTTTTGAGCGACGAGGAGAAACGTGCTCGATTTGATCGCGGCGAGATCGATATATCAGGTGCCGAGCAGGCCCCGCGCCACTATTACCGTGATTATGCGTCGGCGAGTGGTCCCAGCGATCCTTATCATAACAGCGCCAGCTTTGCCGATTTTGGCGAAACCGAAGATCCCTTTTCCGCCTTCTTTTCTCGTCGCACGAGCGGTGGGCAATTCCGTTCGAAAGGGCAAGATCGTTATTTTTCCATGGCGGTCGATTTTCTCGATGCCGTAAACGGCGCCAAAAACCACGTGATGCTGCCGGACGGTACCGCCCTTGAGGTTCAAATCCCGGCAGGGACACGTGATGGACAGACGTTGCGTCTTGGCGGCAAGGGAGAGCCGGGAGTTGGCGGCGGGCCTCCCGGCGATGCGCTCATAGAGGTTCATGTGCGGCCGCACCGCTTCTTCCAGCGCGACGGCGACGACATTCGCCTGGAACTGCCGATTACGCTGAACGAAGCGGTCCTGGGCGCCAAGATCCGCGCGCCGACCCCAACCGGTCCGGTGACGCTGACGGTCCCCCCGTATTCCAACAGCGGGAAGGTCTTGCGTCTGAAGGATAAAGGCGCGCCGAAGCGGGGCGGCGGCCGTGGCGATCTCTTTGTAACCCTGAAGATCGTGTTGCCCGACACGCCCGATCCGCGCCTCACCGCCTTCATAAAAGAGTGGTCCGAGGCAAGCAGACAGGATCCGAGAAAGAGCATGGGGACGGCACCATGAACGAGCTTGAATTTTGCCTGAAGCTGAAGATCGACGCGCCAGTGCTTGCAGTATGGATCAAGCAGGGGTGGCTTGTTCCCGAGACGACGGGCTCCGAGCCGCAATTTCGCGATGCGGATTTCGCACGCGGCCGGCTGATCGTCGAGATGACCCGCGACATGGGTGTCAACGAGGCAGGCGTGGATCTTGTCATGGAGCTCGTGGATCAGCTTCACAGCCTGCGGCGCACCATGCGAGACCTGCTCGCTGCACTCGGCCAGCAGGACGAAGAAACGCAGCTCAAGATTCTCTGCTCTGTTGATCGCGACACCTGACCAAGCGGGGCCATGACAGACGGAAGAGTGCGTTGCCAATTAAAAACGAGGTGCGCGTTTTTGATCCAGGTCAATAGGCAATTCCCGGCGATACATATGCTAGAATAGCAATTGGACGGTCGCAGCCATCGCATGCGGAAGGTATCGCAGGTTCAGTCGACCGAGTGAGAAGAAAAATGAATATTGCAGAGATCAAAAGGGGTCTCGAAGATCGGCGTGGCGGCATTGAGCGGCGGCTGGCGGCGATTGAAAGCGACCTGGGAAAAAAACTGGACGCCGACAGTGCCGACCGGGCGATCGAAACCGAGAACGACGAAGTTCTCATGACCATGAAACGGACCGGCCACGACGAATTGAAGGCGATTTTATCCGCGCTTGATCGTATAAACAGTGGCGCCTATGGCCGATGCGTCCTTTGCGGAGCGGAAATTGGTGAGCAGCGGCTCGAAGCTCTGCCTTTCACGCCTTATTGCGTGGAATGCTCGCGTAACGCCGCCTGATCGAAATCGAGACCGCCGGAACCTCCAGAAATCTCGCTTGAAACGAAAGAACGGCGTACAAGGCACTATCAGATAGAAGGCCATCGCCCCTTCCGGGCAGGCCTTCTGCCGAAATCAACGAAAGGCCCATGCCAATGCGAGCGATGGTCCTTGAAGCAATTGGCGGGCCGCTGCTGGCGGTCGAGCGGCCGCGGCCGTTGCCGCATGCCGGTGAGATCCGAATAAGGATCGAAGCCTGCGCCGTTTGCCGCACGGACCTTCACGTGATTGATGGCGATCTGCCTCAACCCAAACTGCCGCTGATACCGGGCCACGAGATCGTCGGCATCGTCGAGGCGGTCGGTGGCGATGTTGACGCGATGAGAATCGGCCGCCGCGTCGGCGTGCCCTGGCTCGGCCATACCTGCGGGACATGTTCCTATTGCCGATCGGATGCGGAAAATCTCTGTGATGATCCTTTGTTCACCGGCTACACCCGCGATGGCGGCTTCGCCACGCACGCCATTGCGGACGCGGACTATGCGTTCGATCTCGACCTCGAAGCCGATGCCGTATCGGTAGCGCCCCTGCTCTGCGCCGGCCTGATCGGCTGGCGCTCACTGAAGCGGGCCGGTGACGGTCGAAAGGTCGGGATTTACGGTTTCGGCGCGGCGGCACACATCATCGCTCAGGTCTGCATCTGGCAGGGGCGGAACGTCTATGCATTTACCCGTCCCGATGACGCGGCGGCCAAGCGCTTCGCCCTCGAGCTTGGTGTCACCTGGGCCGGTGGTTCGGATGAGCCGGCGCCGGACCCACTCGATGCCGCAATCATCTTTGCGCCGGTCGGCAGCCTCGTGCCGCTAGCGCTCAAGGCGGTGCGCAAAGGCGGGCGCGTGGTCTGCGCAGGCATCCACATGAGCGACATCCCCGCCATGCCTTACGCCGTGCTTTGGGGCGAGCGGGAACTCGTTTCCGTGGCGAACCTGACGCGTCAGGATGCACGGGAGTTTTTTGCGGTGGCCAAGCAAGCCGGAGTACGCACGCACACAACTGTCTATCCACTCGAAAACGCCAATACCGCTCTTTCCGACCTTCGGGCAGGCAGGATCAGCGGCGCGGCCGTTCTCGTCCCCTGACGAAGAACCGCCTGCTGTTTCGATTTCCGAACGGCCGCTTGCGGGCACACGTGTTGGGGAACTTGTGGCCCCGCGCTTGGCGATTTCCTCGACAAATCGAAAATTCCATTCACGGCGCGGCCGGCGAAGGCTATAGCCGTTTGTCACGAGCTATAAAAATGGACCTGAGCCCATGACGGACACCGTTGTCGATCGTTTCCTTCGCTATGTCGTCATCGATACGCAATCGGATCCCAAGTCATCCGCGCAACCCTCGACCGGGAAGCAGAAGAACCTCGGCCGCGTGCTGGTTGCGGAATTGCAGGCAATCGGCCTGACCGACGCGCATATGGACGAGCATGGCTACGTCTATGCGACCATTCCGTCCAATGTCGACAAGCCTGTACCGGTGATCTGCTTTTGCTCGCACATGGATACCGCTCCCGATTTTACGGGAACAAACGTCAAGCCGCAAATTGTCCAGGACTACAAAGGTGGCGACATCCAGCTTTCAGGCGATCCGCAGCAGATCATTCGCGTCAGCGATAATCCGGCGCTGCGCGACCAGGTCGGCAACGATATCATCACGACTGATGGCACCACCCTGCTCGGCGCCGACGACAAGGCCGGCCTTGCCGAGATCATGACGGCCGCGCAGGTCCTGGTCGACAATCCGGACATCCGGCATGGCACGATCAAAATCCTCTTCACGCCGGACGAGGAAATAGGCCGCGGCGTCGACAAGGTCGATCTCGGAAAGCTGGGCGCCGCGTTCGCCTATACGGTCGACGGGGAAACAGCCGGGCATATCGAAGATGAGACCTTCTCGGCCGATGGCGTCGAGATCACCATCCAGGGCGTCGCGATCCACCCCGGCTTCGCCAAGGGCAAGATGGAGAATGCGGCCAAGATCGCCGGCGCAATTCTCGCCCGGCTGCCGAAGAACATAGCGGCCGAGACGACCGCCGGCCGGGAGGGTTTCGTTCACCCGACCGGTGTGACCGGCTCGATGGAAAAGGCAGTCCTGAATTTCATTGTCCGCGATTTTGACGATGAGGGCCTTGCCGCAAAGGAAGCCATGCTGGAGGCGCTCGTCAGGGGCGTGATGGCGGAGTATCCGGGCTCGTCCTACACCTTCGAGGTCAAACAGCAATATCGTAACATGAAGGCCATCCTGGACCGTCATCCGCAACTCATCGAAAACGCCATCGAGGCAATCCGCCGCGCCGGCATGGAGCCCGTGCGCGGCAGTATCCGCGGCGGCACCGACGGTTCGCGCCTATCCTTCATGGGCCTGCCCTGCCCCAATATCTTCGCCGGCGGCCACGCGTTTCACTCGCCGCTCGAATGGGTCAGCCGACAGGACATGGAAAACGCCGTCAAGACGCTCGTCGAACTGGCGAAAATCTGGGAAGAACGCGCTTAGCCAACAGTGACCGTCGGCCGATTGACAACAAGACTTCAGCTCGTTCGGGCAAGGTGACGCACGAGACCGCGCCTGCCGCGCTCCATGACCACGTTATGATTCCAGCGGAAGATCGGCTTCAGAATGAATGAAAATTCGACCATCCAGGGCTTTGTCACCTTGACGATCCAATCGTAGCGCACATGACATTTGGGGCCTTCGGGTCGCAACGTCCACCGGCCGATGCCCTCAAGCTCGCCGGAGGCCCGGCCCTCGATAGTGACAAACGGCTCCACCCTGATCGTCTGCATCTCGAACGTGAGCTCGTAGGGCAGCGCGGTGGACCATCGCATCCGATGGACGGAACCGACGCCCGCCTCGTCGCCTTCGCGCAAAAGATCGACCTGCTTTACGGACGGCCACCAGTCAGGCCAGGCCTCAGGCGTATTGAGCACCCGCCAGACATCTTCAACCGATGAATCGACGATCCATTCCGTAACAAGATGAAACTCGGTCGATGACATCGTGCATCCAGCCCCGGGCATTTTAAGACGCGGCAAGCGCCAGAGGCGCTTACGACATTATACATGAACACCACTTGAAAACAGCGGCTGAGTGCCAGCCGCTCAACCGCGCAGGCCCGGCGCCTCCTGGCCGGTGCGGGCCACATATTCCGTGTAGCCTCCGCCATATTGGTGGATGCCATCGGGCGTCAGTTCCAGCACCCGGTTGGAGAGCGCCGCGAGGAAATGCCGGTCGTGGGAAACGAACAGCATGGTGCCCTCGTATTCGGACAGCGCCTTGATCAGCATCTCCTTGGTGTCGAGATCGAGGTGGTTGGTCGGCTCGTCCAGCACCAGGAGGTTCGGCGGGTCGAACAGCATGATCGCCATCACCAGCCGCGCCTTCTCGCCGCCCGACAGCACCCGGCACTTCTTCTCTACATCGTCACCGGAAAAGCCGAAACAGCCCGCCAGCGCCCGCAATGGCCCCTGCCCCGCCTTCGGGAACGCGTCTTCCAGCGACTGGAACACCGTGCGCTCGCCGTCCAGGATATCCATCGCGTGCTGCGCGAAATAGCCCATCTTGACGCTGGCGCCCAGGGCGACTCTGCCCTGATCCGGCTCGGCCGAGCCTGCCACCAGCTTCAGAAGCGTGGATTTGCCGGCGCCGTTGATGCCCATGATGCACCAGCGCTCACGGCGGCGCACCATGAAGTCCAGCCCCTCATAGATGCTGCGGCTGCCATAGCTCTTGTGCACGTTCTTCAAGTTGATCACGTCCTCGCCCGAACGCGGCGCCGGCTGAAACTCGAACGCCACCGCCTGGCGGCGCCTGGGCGGCTCCACCCGTTCGATCTTGTCCAGCTTCTTTACGCGGCTCTGTACCTGGGCGGCATGCGAGGCACGCGCCTTGAAGCGTTCGATGAACTTGATTTCCTTGGCGAGCATCGCCTGCTGGCGCTCGAACTGGGCCTGCTGGTGCTTCTCGTTCTGCGCCCGCTGCTGCTCATAGAAGGCATAGTCGCCCGAATAGGTCGTCAGCGATCCGCCATCGATCTCGATGATCTTGGTGACGATGCGGTTCATGAACTCGCGGTCGTGCGAGGTCATCAGAAGCGCACCCTCGTAGCCTCTCAGGAACTCCTCCAGCCAGATCAGGCTTTCGAGATCCAGGTGGTTGCTCGGCTCGTCGAGAAGCATGGCATCCGGCCGCATCAGCAGAATGCGGGCCAGCGCCACGCGCATCTTCCAGCCGCCCGACAGTTTGCCGACATCGCCGTCCATCATCTCCTGGCTGAAACTCAGGCCCGCCAGAACCTCGCGTGCGCGGCCTTCCAGGGCATAGCCGTCCAGTTCCTCGTAGCGCGCCTGCACCTCGCCGTAGCGCTCGATGATCGCGTCCATCTCGCCGGCGCGGGCGGGGTCCGACATGGCGGCCTCGAGTTCGTGCAATTCCGCGGCAACGTCGCTTACCGGGCCGGCACCGTTCATCACTTCGGAGACGGCGCTGTGCCCCGCCATCTCGCCAACATCCTGGTTGAAATAGCCGATGGTCATGCCCTTATCGACGGACACCTGGCCCTCGTCGGGCTGCTCCTCGCCAGTGATCATCCGGAAGAGCGTTGTCTTGCCGGCCCCATTGGGGCCGACGAGGCCGATCTTCTCACCCCTGTTGAGCGCCGCGGAGGCCTCGATGAAGAGCAGCCGGTGGCTGTTCTGCTTGCTGATATTGTCGATGCGGATCATATGCGCGCGAGGTCCAAAACGTTGCGATGCCCTTGGAGATGTGCCGCGGGGCGTATCGCAAATTTTCCGCAGCGTAAATGGCCGTGTCGCTGCGGACCTGAAACCGGCAAGCCCGGCCTTTCAGAAAAGCAGTGTATTCCTCGCGCCCACAAGGATGGCGGCGACCGGCGCCATCCCGCAGCCAGGAGGCGTTAACGCGGCCGAAACCGGAAGGGCGTTGTCAAAATCGACCCCTTACCGCGCCTCTTTTTCATAGAGGTGGGCATGGATCGAGGCGAAGATCATAAGGATAATGAGCACCACCAGGCCGAAGATCTGGGCGATTGCCATGGCAAAAGCCCTCACTGGGATCAGGGCAGATCTCCGGCCAAAGACTGCAGGCTGTTGCGCAGTTGTCACCATATCCACATCTGGCGTGACCTTGATTGCATTCGCTCTCAAATGCTCCGTCAGTTTCCGATTTATCTCCGCATCGGTTGCGTCGCCATCGACGTTCAGACTTGGCCCGTGATTTCGGGCTGGTGCCTTGGTCATGGGAAGCCCTTCTGCCAGTATTCTCCAGCTTCACTGTTGCACGATCGGCACCAGTCGGGCCTCGTCACTGGGTTACAGCCACGGGCTCGACCTTGACGACGTCGCCCGGCAAGACCAGCGTCCCTTCGTCTGCCGGTATCTTCGTCGACTTTCCATCCTTTTGCCGGACGATGGAATAGGTGATGCTCGCAGCCGCCCCGGCTTGCGGCGTCTGGGCCGCGTCGGCCGATTGCAGGAGTGCTTCGGTCATGAGATCGCGACTGGTGGTGAGCTTCAGGTCCAGCGTATCCAGTTCCGCTTCGGTATTCTGCAGTTCCTGGGCAAGTTGCGCATCCCAATCATTTCGGAGATTGGTTTCGTCCTGACTTGCCTTGCTGACGTCCTGCTTGGCTTTCAACGAGGCCGTGTCGATGTCAAGCAGGGCCGCCTGCAGTTCCGCGGCCCTTTGTTCGACGGTGAGCTTGCGCGCACTGAGCGCAAGCCCCTTTTCCGCCAGCGTATCGACCTTGTCCTTGTCTTCCATGACCAGTTCCAGTTGCCGGTTCTGGGTGACGGACTTCTTGCCGAGGGACTCGATTTCGTTCTGCAGCAGGGATTTCAGCTCCGCCAACTGCGTCAGTTGAAGCTTCAGGCGTTTGTCGCGCGAGACCATCAGGGCCTTTTCGCTCTCGACGAGACTTGCGGCATCGGCGGCATTTTTTAGTTCCGGGGGAACGGCAATGTCGGTCTTTTCGGCGATCTCCGCCTGAAGCCGCGCGCGCCGGACGAGAAGCCTGTTTCTCTCGGCGATCCGCACGGAGGATTCGCCCTGAGCCGTGATGAAATCGCGCGCGAAACGCTGACCGCTTTCGGCCCGCCGCAGTCCGCCGCCAAGGCTCACCGCCTTCAGCACAGTCATCTCCGGCGCGAACGGATATTCTCCAGGCGTCTGGACGTCGCCGGCCAGATAGATTGGGCGGTATTGGGCAAGTTCGACCGAGGCGGAGGGACGATCCGGCAAGCCGAACAGTTTTTGAAGCTGCAGCCCGACTTCATCGGCGATCTCGGTCGTCGTTTTCCCCGAGGCAGGCAGGGTCCCCAGAAACGGCAGGGAAATGCCGCCCGAAGCGCCGACCGTATAGTCGCCACTGATGGCAGACCAATCCCTGACGGTTCCTTCGGCAGTCTGCCACTCCGCAACGCGGATTCTCAACTTGTCCATGGCGCCGAGCGTGTAATCGTCGGCAAAAGCCAGCTGGAGACCCGAAGCGCTGATTGCGAGCGCCAATATGGAAAGGCGCGCCGCACCTGCGGCTCGCTTGCCAAGGGCAGGAAGTCCAAGACTTAGACTTCTTTTCATAAAAATCCCTCACTTAATTAACAAAGCCGATCCCGGCGTGAAGACGGAAGCGGCGTATTACGAGACAGAAGGCTGAGGTCAGTAGCTGCCTCGGGACAAGCAGACGGCCGGAATTGTCTTTGCAACGATGACGACATCGTTGATCAGCGACCAGTTTGTGACGTAGTGCGTATCGAAGGCGATCCGTGCAGCATAGGAAACATCGTTGCGACCGCTGACTTGCCACAGTCCGGTCAGACCGGGGCGTGACTTCAGATAGTAGACGGCCGAGTTTTCATAAAGTTCAAGCTCGTCTTCCACGACGGGACGCGGGCCGACGACGCTCATGTCACCGCGGATGATGTTGAGGAGTTGCGGCAGCTCATCAAGACTCAATTTGCGCAGCACGCTGCCGACAACCGTGACGCGCGGGTCGTCCTGCAGTTTGCGGGTCGCCTGCCATTCCTCATAGGCTTTGGGGTTTTTGCGCAGGTGGTCCTGCAGAATCCTGTCTGCGTCCGGCGCCATGGTGCGGAACTTCAGGCACTTGAAGAAGCGGCCATTGTGACCGACGCGGCGGTGTCCATAAAAGACACTCCCGCCATCCGAAAACTTCACCAGAGCCATGAGAAGCAGAAAAATCGGACTAAAGACGACGAGCGCCAGAGACGCTGCAGCGATGTCGAACCCCCTCTTTGATATTCCCCCTATCGGCCGGTGTGCCCCGGCTTCGATGGTCGTAAAATACGGCGAACTTGCCGATCGAGTCGCAGACTTCATGGGAGGTAACTCCATTTGCGTTTGGCGATTGGTCGGGTCCCCTTGGGGCGCATGGCATCAATTACACGAGGGAGTGTAGAGGCAGATTTTGATTTTTAAAGGCAGATTTCATGCCGCATTTCGCTCCACCATGGGTCTACGCTTAACTTAAAAATGAAAATATCGGTTATTACTTCGTCAAATCGACACGTACACATCGCCAGATAAAGCATTATCCGGGAATTCCAAATTTAGACAAAATTTATCTGGAGCAATACCGAGGATTTATTCTTATTTTAAGCGTTTCAGGCGCCCGCATTTATAGTTCACCACTCTTAAAATTTTCAATATTACACTTAATTTGTTCGCGTTTTTTCGCTTGTTTTTTGCGGTGCACCATTATTTTGCACTGCACATGGTTTTATTAAAAATAGCTAATTTTGTAACAAAAGTTGACCAATTAAGCTATTTTTATGCAACCTGACACGTACCTAAATTGCATACTTTTACCCTTGATTGTATCTCCGGAAGAGAGCCCGGCGGAAATGTGGCGAAATCCTGCTCCGTGCACTGATTTGCGGTCAGTGGTAGCCGCACGTCGATGTCAGGTGGTCGGCGGATATGTCTTCCTGTCTGACGGCACCAAAAATGTTTCCCATTGTCGCGCAATCTACAGATGAATTTAAATGCGGGCTAAGATTTGATGCGGTAAATGGTCCTGACCAGGATGAACATAGTGTTCTGGCGGCGGTTGAATCTGCGGGCCACGTTCGATATGTTAATAATTGCCTAAGAGGAGAAGGTGGCTTTTTCCATGATGCTCGCAAATCAAGATGTAGCTTTGAGGGTATCCTGATGTTTGCACCACGTGTTTTTGTCAGCATGGTGGGAGCCTTGGGCGTTTTTGCCATAGGTACCTACATTCTGACTGGCTCGGCATGGACAACTGCCTGGCAGACACTGGCCTGCGCCGTTCTGTTGCAGGCAGGATACTTCATCGCCGTCCTGGCGCTGGTAACAAAAGAAGGCAGGGATCGCCGGACAGTCGCACAGGGCCAGTCTGCTGCTTCGGCATCGACCGCTGACGACAAAGAGCCGAAAACCCTTCACGTTCCACACAATCCGCGCCACTTCAACTCCTGAACGCGACGACAGAACGCCCTGATTTTTCTCGTTCTCTGCATCTCCTCGAGGCACCGAAGACAGCCAAAGCTTCGCAACTGCAACATCGTGCCTTGTCGCCTGTTCAAAGCCGGCCTAGTTTCGGCATGACAGCGATAGAGGAAGACGATCATGAAACCGAATGCCGATGTCTGCGTCATCATCGCCGCGAAAAATGCGGCCGGGACGATCGGCCGCGCGATCCAGTCAGCGCTGGCGGAACCTGAAACCGCGCAGGTGATCGTCGTCGACGACGGCTCGAGCGACGGCACTGCGGACGTTTCCCGGCAACTGGACGATGGTACGGGCCGGCTGACCGTCGCAAGCTTCGACATCAACAAGGGACCGGCTGCCGCCCGCAATCACGCCATCTCGCTCTCGAAGGCGCCAGTGCTTGCGATCCTCGACGCCGATGATTTTTTCTTTGCCGGCCGACTGAAAAACCTTCTGTCGCAGACGGACTGGGATTTCATTGCCGACAACATAGCCTTTGTCGACGAGGAACGGGCATCGAGCGCGCATCTGGCGCTTGAAGCCTTCCCGGCCGCGCCGCGTACGCTTGATCTCAGCGAATTCATCGAGGGCAATATCTCAAAACGTGGTGTGCGACGCGGCGAGATCGGATTTCTTAAACCGCTGATGCGGCGTGATTTTCTGGATGCGCACAAGCTTCGCTATCAGGAAAGCCTGCGGCTGGGCGAGGACTACGACCTCTACGCCCGTGCGTTGACGAAGGGCGCACGCTACAAGATCATTCACAGCTGCGGCTATGGCGCGGTCGTTCGCGGCAATTCGCTGAGCGGCAGCCACCGCACAGTCGATTTGAAGCGGCTCTACGAGGCGGACAGGGCAATCCTGTCGCAGGCCGGCCTTTCCGACCAGGCAAGAGCGCTGATCGGCCGGCACGAGCGCCATATTCGCGGACGATACGAGCTTCGGGAATTCCTCGATATCAAGCGGCAATCCGGCCCGAAGGCCGCCCTGCTCTACGCGCTCGGCAAGCCAGCCGCGATCCCGGCGATTGCCGGTGGCATCCTTGCCGACAAGACCGAACGTTTTCGCCGGCAGCCTGAAGAGGCGCCGGTGGCGCTTGGCGGATCGGGCGCTTTGCGCTACCTCCTGCAGCCGCCATCAACTGCAGCCTGAAGCTGGCATCGATGGCGGCTCGATCGTCGAGGCCGCGGCTTATAAATAGGCGCGGCGCACGCTGTCGATAACGTCCAGAAAGCGCTCCTTGCGCTCCGCCAGAACATGATCGGCGCTCAGCTGCGGGGTGGCGCGCGCCGCCTGCCACAGCGACAGCGCCGATGGTGCGGCGAGCAGCTGCTTTGCGGCAACACGCAGCGAGGTCTGCGTGGGGTCGCGCACCGCGACCATCGCACTGTCGTCGATCTGCCGCTTGTTCGGGTCTTCCAGCGCGGGTTGCCGGGCGTGGAAGCCGATGCCCCAGAAGCGCGCGCCCTTGGCGATCGCTTCGGCACGGGTCGATACGGGGACATGACGCGGACGATAGGTAACGCCGACGGTCTCAGCCCAGTCGTTCCATTTGAAGCTGTTGATGCTGTTGGACGTCGTAACCGCTACCCATGGCACGCGAAACGCGTCGGAGAGAATGGCGCCATGCATCGATTCAGCGATGATCAGCTCCGATTGGGCGATCTCGCGAATGACCTCCTTGGCGTCGCCACGCGGATCGATGTAATGCAGGCCGACGGTTCCGCAAATGACTGGCCATATGCCGGCAGCTGCCGATTCCCAGTGGGGAACGAAGCTCTTCTTGTGTTTCTTCGGCAGATTTTTGAATTCGGGCATTTCGGCAACCATGACGGCCGGGTCGATGATGCCGAGTCTTGGATCGATGCCCACCTTCTGCGCCGTCAGGGGACCGCGCACGCAACGGATGTCCCATTCGCGTCTATCGCTCATATCCGGCAGCGTGCCGTAGCCGAAGCCGCTTCCCAGCACCAGCTTGTGCCGGCCCTCCGGCAGAAGCGCGCGATTGAGGACCGTACCGACGCCGACGAGAAGGGTTTCCGCGTGGACTTCACGAAAGCCCGGGATCAAAAAGTCCCATAGCCACAGATTGAGGTCGTCGCCGAAGTTTCCGTGCTGCGATTCCCAGTAATAAGGGTCCATGACATCTCCTGTGTGCATCGCCAAGGGACTTGAAAGGACACGACATGCCTCAGGCAGGTCGCGCATGTCAGTGTGCGCGGCAAAAAAATGCTGCACCTGCGAAGGCTAACGTGATAATTTGCCGACGGCAAGCTGAAGCGCACTTTGCAAAAGTCTCGGATCGCGCCAGACCCAGCGTGCGAGGAGATCGAACTGCGGCATCTTCCGCCGCTTGACCCGACGCGCCTGACTCCAGAGGGCCTGTTTCCTTGCGGTATGCTTGTAGGAGTGGATGGAAGCGGCTTCCGCTGTCTTGCGCGCAAATCGCCCCTCCAACGTATCGAGTGCAACCCAGGTGTTGAATTGCTGCGAGAGAAACTGCGGAGAATCGCTATCGATACTGTGGAAGATATTGACGCCCTCGCCCCGTACCGCGCCAGGGTCACTGCAAAGGACGACCCGCTCGGCGGTGATCGCGCAGTCGCAAAAGAACAGCACGTCTTCCGCTGCCAGGCGAAGCTCCGCTTCAAAGCGAAGGGCCTCGAACAGTTTTCGCCCTATAACCATGCAGGACAGATGCAGGAAGCTCCAATCCCGGAGCATGACCTTGGGGAATTCGGGAACTTCAAGAACCAGCGGGCTCTCGGAAAGTCGGATGACCGTCTCGGATTTCTGCAGCTCGGCCACGCCGAAATGATAGTAAAAGGCGTCTCCGCCGGTGATCGAGGCCCAGTAGCAATCCGATCCGAAGCGCGTCATCGCGTCGTGGGCGTTCGTGAGATGATCCTTGATCCAAACGTCGTCGGAATCGAGAAAGGCGACGAAATCCGTTTGCGCCGCAACATTGTTAAGACCCGTGTTGCGCGCTCCGCCCGGCCCGGCGTTCGGCTGTTTGATCACCTTGATGCGCGCGCGTTGCTCCTCCGGCAGGCTGTCGAGATCGACTTCCACCGGGAAGGGAGACTGATCATCGACGATGATGATATCGAAATTCTGGTAACTCTGCGCGAAAACGGACTCCAGCGCCCGTCGCAGAATTCCAGCCTGTTTCTGGTAGTAAGGAATGATAACCGTAAATTTCGCCATCTTTTCGTCCTTGCGGTTTGTCTAGAAGATGTTGCTGGTTTCCTCCCTCAGGCTGCGCCCCGCCTCAGCGCCACTCCTCTGCCTTGATCCTCCCATCGACACACAGGATTTACGCCATGCCCCCTAGAGTGAACGTCAAATCCGTCACGAGCAATGTCGGTTGGAGCATTTTATCCAAGACAAGCACATTCGGGCTTAAGTTTGTCACCGTGCCGATTCTTGCCCGTATCCTCACGCCGCAAGAGTTCGGTGCCGTTGCCGTGGCGCTCACCGTCGTCCAGTTTCTCGCCATGATCGGCGGTGCGGGACTGACCTCGGCGCTCGTCATTCAGCGAGAAGAGGACATGGAAACGGTTCATTCCGTCTTCTGGGCAAACCTGGCGATTTCCTGCCTCATGGCGCTTGGGCTCTATGTCTACGCGGATTTCTTTGCGGCCCTGCTTGGCGCTCCCGAAGCCGCTTACCTCTTGAGAATCATGAGTTTTCTCATCCCCCTTCAACTTGGCGGCGACGTTGCCTATTCGCTCCTTGCCCGGCGGATGAACTTCAGCAAGGATGCCGTCTGGAGCATGATCTCCGAATCGCTTGGTGCCGTCGTCGCCGTCGTGATGGCGCTTCTCGGCTGGGGCGTATGGGCATTGATCGCGCAGCTTTTCGTGTCGGCACTGGTGCGCGTTTGCGGCCTTTATGCCGTCTCGCACTATAGGCCGCGCTTCGTTTTCCACCCCGGCCGGGTCGTCGGATTGAGCCGTTTCAGCCTTGGCATGATGGGCTCGGAAATCGCCAACTTCATCACCTTCCAGTCGCCGATGGTGATCATTTCGCGTTACCTCGGCCTTGCCGACGCGGGCGCCTATTCGGCCGCCAACCGGTTTGCCAGCATCCCGAACCAGGTCGTTCTTTCGGCCGTCATGGGCGTCCTTTTCCCGGCCTTCAGCGGCATGATGGATGACAAGCAGCGCCGGTCGCAGGCGCTGATGTTCAGCACCCAGGTGACGACCGTCCTGCTCGCTCCGATGATGTTCGGTCTCTGGGCCCTCGCCGAACCTTCGATGCGCGTTCTCTTCGGCCAGCAATGGGCCTATGCCTGGCCGGTGCTGGGGCTGCTTGCGCTTTCGAAAGGCATTCTGACGCCTTGCAGCACCTTCATACCCTATCTGAAGGGCGTCGGGCACGGCCGCTCGCTGTTCTGGTCCGCCGTCGTTCGCGCGATCGCTACCTGCGCGGCGGTCGCCTATGGTGCGAGCACCGGTAAGCTGATCGACGCGATGATCTGGCTTTGCATCGTCAATGCCGTAACGCTGGTCGCCTATTCCTGGGCGGTCTTTCGCGCGGACGGGACACCTTTCGTCAAGGGCCTCTATGTCAGCAGCCGCCCCATGCTGATGGCGCTGGTGATGGCGCTCCTCATACGCTACCTCCTCGATACGTTCGGCTCTCTCTTGCCCAATCCGGTGCTGCAGATCGTTGCCGGTGCGGTGATCGGCGGGCTTGTCTACACCGCGTTGGTGGCCCTTACGGAACGGTCGCTGCTTAAAAAGATCTACGAACTCGTCAAGAACAGGCGTCGCAGAACCGAAGCGGAAAATACCGGAGCGTGAACTCTGATAATTCGTCTCTTCAAGGTTGTGGGAGCGCCTTAATTCGGGACACATCCGCACCGAGCAGAGCGGGCTCATAAACCTTAACGTGCATATTCGTGTATTTTTGAATAAAATTTTTCCGGCAAAAATATGTGCCGAGCGGCTCTTATCGGAATATTCGCATATTCTTCAAACCGCTGTGACTCGATCATTTTTCGGAAACATCGGGGCAAAGATTGCTCCCCTGGCGGGTATTTTTTCCCCTCCAAGCTGCGTGCATTGCAGCATGACAGGTCATTTTTCTGCTGCGGTGCCATATTTTTTGACCCGCACTGCCCTATCTTCCACGACGCAGGTTCAAGTCTGCTCTGGTTGAAACGGCCGCTTTGGGGGGAGTGGCCCAAACAGGGGATGTCGTCTTGGTTATCGACGCGAACATATCATCGCGGATCAATCTGATGCGCATCTTGCTCATCTCGGGGATCGTCTTTGTCCACGTTCCCTATGATCCGCAGACCAGCCCATATCTCGGTGCCAATGGCTTCATCGATTGGATCCGTGTTTTCCTGGGGGATAGTCTTTTCCGCGTCGGCGTTCCGTGCCTGAGCGCGATTTCCGGTTATCTCCTGTTCCGCCGCGGGCTTGATGCCTTCGACTATGGCAAGACGATCCGCTCCAAGGCGCGGACGGTTCTCTTACCGTTCCTGATCTGGAATCTCGCTTTCCTGGCATTCGTCTATATTGCACAGGGACAGGGCGTAGGCTTCGGCTATCTTCCGGATGCGATCAATGCGGCGCCGCGCGAGTTGGCGACCCTTGCCTTTGCAAGCGAAGCGCCGCCGATCAACATTCCGCTCTATTTCCTGCGCGACCTGCTTCTCTGCATCCTGCTTGCGCCGGTTCTCGGGCGGCTGATCAAGCGATACCCGCTGGCGACGCTGGCGATTTTCTTCATCTATGCCGTCTTGCCGATCCCCAACGGCCTTTTTCTGAAGAAATCGATCCTGTTCGGCTTCAGCTGCGGCATCTATGCGAGCCTCCACAAGATCGATGTCCGCATGCTGGACCCGCATGCGGAGAAAATTTCTGCGCTGTTTCTGACGGCTGCCGTATTGCTGGCGACCGCACTCTATTGGACCGGCCCGGATTTCCCCGCCGTGATCGACATCCTGCGCAACCTGACGGCGATCGGCGGCATTTTCGGTTCCTGGGCAATTTCGGCGATCCTGGTGCGCTCACGCCTTGGCATGCGGCTTTCCCAGACGGAAGGTCTCAGCTTCTGGATCTTCTGCGCCCACTACCCGCTGCTGGTCGGCTTCTGGATGTTCTGGAACAAGGCGGCGGAGCCGGAGCTCTACCCGCTCTTCTATTTCTCAACACCGCTTCTTGCCCTTCTCATTCTCATCGCCTCGCACAATGCGGCCAAGCGCATGACGCCACGGCTGCACGCTGTCCTGACCGGCAGCCGGGCGGGCCGGCCCGGTTCCGCGCCGAAGCGCGCGACGCAAAGCGGAGTGAACCAGAAGGGGTGGCCCGAAACCTATTCCGCAGAGGAAAAAGCGACACGATGACAAAACCGATCTCGAAAACACTGACCATTCTTGCCGCTCTTTCCGCCAGCCTTCCTGCGGCCGCCCTTGCACAAGGGGCGAACACAGGGACATCCTTTGTCGAGAATTTCGACAAGATCGATCGAAAGATCTGGTACGTTTCGGACGGCTGGGACAATGGTGCCCACCAGAACTGCACCTGGTCGAAGAAACAGGTCACGGTTCAAAATGGCGTGCTCGAACTGACCTTCGAACAGCGCAAGGCCGGCAAGCGAGACTATGTCTGCGGCGAGATCCAGACCCTGAAGCGCTTCGGCTATGGCACCTATGAGGCGCGCATCAGGACCGCTGAAGGCTCCGGCCTGAACTCCGCCTTCTTCACTTATATCGGACCGACCGACAAGAAGCCGCATGACGAGATCGACTTCGAGGTCCTCGGCAAGGATTCCGGCAAGGTTCAGGTCAACCAGTATATTTCGGCCAAGGGCGGCAACGAGAGACTGGTCGATGTCGAGGGCGGCGCGAATGCGGCGTTCAACGATTACGCCTTTGTCTGGGAAAAGGACCGCCTCCGGTATTACGTCAATGGGACGCTGGTGCAGGAGATTACCGACCCGGCGAAGATCCCCGTCAACGACCAGAAAATCTTCTTCAGTCTCTGGGGAACCGACACCTTGAGCGACTGGATGGGCAAGTTCGACTACCAGGGGCCGGCAAAGATGCAGATCGACCGCTTCGCCTACACCGCGCCCGGTGACAAGTGCCAGTTTCCGGAATCCATCACCTGCAAGCTTGATTAAGTCTTGTTCGCACTCGCAATATGAATGTTGCGACGCACAAAAAGCTGAACTAGGCTCGGTTAGGGCTGAGCGGAAAACAGGAAATTTTCATGCTGGACGTATTGTACCTGGCACATGATGTGGCGGACCCGGCCATCAGGCGCAGGACCCTGACGCTTGAAGCAGGTGGCGCCAAGGTGACAGTGGCGGGGTTCCGGCGCGGTGGGGACGCTCCTCCCGCAAATGGCGTCATCGAGCTTGGCATCACCAGGGACGGAAAGTTTGCCCAGCGGATCGCCGCGGTGGGCAAGGCTGCGATGGTCCTTGGCGGCAAGCTTCGCGGGGTCACCAGGCCCGGCATCATCATTGCCCGCAATCTCGAGATGCTCGCCCTTGCCAACAGGGCGAATGCGATCTTCGGCGGCGACATCCCGATTGTCTACGAATGCCTGGACATTCACCGTCTCCTGCTGCGCAAGGACTTCGCGGGCCGGGCCTTGCGTGCTGCCGAACAATATCTCGGGCGCAATGTCAGCCTGCTGGTCACCAGCTCGCCTGCCTTCATCGAGAATTATTTCCGGCCGATCTCGCAACTGAAAGCCCCGACACTGCTTCTGGAAAACAAGGTTATCGACCTTGGCGATGGAACGGCAGCAAAACCAGCTTTGCCGCGGCCGCCCAAGCCCGGCGCACCCTGGAAGATCGGCTGGTTCGGCGCCCTGCGCTGCCGGAAATCCCTGAGACTTCTCGCAGAATTCTCGCGCGCCATGGACGGAAAGTTCGAAATCGTATTGCGTGGCCGGCCGGCCTATTCCGAATTCGACGATTTCGATGGCTTCGTGAAAAGCGAACCCTTCATGACATTTCACGGACCATATAAAAACCCCGAGGACCTCGCTGCCATCTACCATGAGGTCCATTTCTCCTGGGGCATCGACTTCTTCGAGGAAGGGCTGAACTCCAGCTGGCTGTTGCCGAACCGCCTCTATGAGGGATGCCGGTATGGGGCGGTCCCGATCGCCATGAAAGGCACGGAGACGGCCCGCTTCCTCTCGGCAAAACATATCGGCCTGTTGCTGGATCGTGCCGAAAGCGCCGTGCTCGCCAGCCTCCTGGGCGACATGGCGCCCGCGCGGTACCTCACAGAATTCGACCGTGTTGCCGCCACCGGCTCGGAGAGCTGGGTCTTCGACAGGGCCGACTGCCAGCGGCTCGTCAACCGGCTTACGGCCCTGCGCGCGAACGACGCACAACACGCATTGATGCAAGAGCCTTCCCAAACGCAAAGCAATAAGGGTGGACTGCTATGAAAGCCGATGATCTGAAACATGGCCGTAGCCTTATCGTCATTCCCTGCCTCAACGAGGCGAAATACATCGAACCCCTGATCGCCAGGCTCAGAGGCGCCTTGCAGGACCTCGACGCCGATCTCGTCGTGGTCGACGGCGGGAGCACCGACGGCACGCGCGATATTGTCCAGCGGATCGCCGGCGTCAATCCGAAGGTCAAGCTGCTCGACAACCCGAAGAAAATCCAAAGCGCGGCTGTCAACCTCGCGGTCGCGACGCTGGGTGCGAACTACGACTACATGATCCGCATCGACGCGCATGGCGAATATCCGGTGGATTATTGCCAGCGCCTGATGGAAGACGCGATCGCGACCGGTGCCGATTCTGTGGTGGTCGCCATGAAGACCGTCGGCATCAGCACGTTCCAGAAAGCCACGGCCTTCGCGCAGAACTCCAAGCTTGGCAATGGTGGTTCGAAGCACCGCACGGGTGCGGCCGGCCATTGGGCGGATCACGGCCATCACGCGCTGATGCGGATTTCCGCCTTTCAGGCCGTCGGCGGCTATGACGAAATGTTCAGCCATAATGAGGACGCGGAATTCGACTACCGCCTGCACAAGGCTGGATATCGAATCTGGATGACCGACAAGACGAGCATGATCTATTATCCGCGCAGCACGGCCGGAACGCTGTTTCGCCAGTATTTCGGCTACGGCCGCGGGCGCGCAAAGAATTTTCTGAAGCATCGCGCCATGCCGAGCATCCGTCAGATGCTGCCGCTTGCTGTGGTGCCGGTCGCAGTCGGTGCCCTGCTTGCCGTGATTAATTGGGCCGCGGCCATTCCCTTCGTTCTTTGGGCCGTCGCATGCCTTGGCTACGGCGCCTGGATGGCGCTGGGGCAGAGGAATCCCTATGGGCCGCTCGCTGCCGTCTCCGCCATGGTGATGCATTTCGCCTGGTCGGCCGGGTTCTGGCGCGAGCTTCTCGACGTCCGCAATCGACGGGTCGCCTCATGACAATGCAGATGGACCGGAAAGAGCCCCTTCTCCGCATCGACGTCGGTGTGTGCACCTATCGGCGAACGGAGCTTGAACAGACGCTGCGATCGCTGGGCGCGATCGCCGTTCCCAACGACGCGGAAATCCGCATCATCGTGGCCGATAATGACGATGTCCCCAGCGCCGAAGAACGGGTGAACGCCTTGCGCGCCTTGGTGCCGCACCAGATCGTCTATGTGCATTGCCCATCCTCGAATATCTCGATCGCCCGCAATGCTTGCCTCGATAATGCCACTGGGGATTTCCTTGCCTTCATCGACGACGACGAGACGGCCAGCGAAGACTGGCTCGTCAGGTTGATTGAAACGGTAGAGGCGACCGCGGCGGATGTGGTGCTCGGTCCGGTCAAGGCCGTCTACGACCAGGACGCGCCGCACTGGATGCGCCGGGGCGATTTTCATTCGACGTTTCCGGTCTGGATTGGCGACCGGATCATCACCGGTTACACCTGTAACGCCCTTCTGCGTCTCGCAGCGCCCTCGCTCGCCGGACGGCGCTTCAGCCTGGCGCTCGGCCGCAGCGGTGGAGAGGATACCGAGTTCTTCACGCATATGCACCGGATGGGCGGCACGATCGCCTATGCGCCGGCGGCTTGGGTTCAGGAACCTGTTCCTGCCAAGCGCGCAGCCTTTTCATGGCTCGCCAAGCGGAAATTCCGCTTCGGCCAGACGCATGGCCGCCTGATCGAGGCGGGATCCGGCTTGGCGGGCAAGATGCGCCAATTGGCGCTTGCAGCGGCCAAGAGCGGTTATTGCGCGCTTGCCAGCGCCGTCTTCCTCTTCTCTCCGGTTCGCCGGAATCAATATATCTTGCGTTGCTCGATGCATGCCGGCGTCGTTACAGGGCTCCTCGGCATGCGGGAAATCGAGCAGTACGGTGCGGCGGAGGTCAGCTCGTCCTGATGGAACATCATCCGCAAGCGACATTCATCCTGGCTGCGTTCAAATCGAGCGATACCATCGAGCGCGCCATCGACAGCGCGCTGGCGCAGACCGGCATCAGTGTCGAAGTCATCGTCATCGATGATTGTTCGCCCGACGACACGGCCGAGATCGTCAATGCTTATACCGATCCGCGTGTCCGGCTGATCCGGCTCGAGAAGAACCGCGGTCCCGGCGGCGCGCGCAATGCGGGCCTTGCGGCCGCACGCGGAGACTGGATCGTCATCCTCGATTCCGACGACGCGATTTCCCCCGGCCGCACGGCGCGGATGATTGCCCGGGCGAAGCGTGCCGGCGCCCAGATCGTCGTCGACAATCTCGACGTCATTACACTCGATGGGGAAACGAAGAGGATGTTTGAGGAGGCGGAGCTTTCCAAACTGGAGACGCTGACGCTTCCGGCCTTCATCGGATCGAACGTGCTGTTTCAGTCCGAGCACAATTACGGCTACATGAAACCGATCTTCGAGCGCCGTTTCCTGGAAGAGCACGGGCTTCGCTTCGACGAGACCTTGCCGATCGGCGAGGACTATCTGCTTCTGGCCTCGGCCCTTGCCAAGGGCGGCCGCTGCGCCGTCGAGCCGAGCGCCGGCTATACCTATTACATCAGAACCGGCTCCATCTCCCGGGTGCTGAAACTGCATCAGGTGGATGCCATGCTGGCCGCCGACGCCGCGTTCTTGAAAACCCATCGGCTGGACGAGGCATCGATGGCCGCCCAGATCCGGCGTCACCGCAGCATCGAAGACGCACGGTCGTTCATCATCCTTGTCAATCAGATCAAGGCCCGGTCCCTCTCCGGCGCGGTGAGAACCGCGTGGGGAAATCCGGCGGCCATTCGGCATCTGCGCATGCCGATTGCCGTCAGATTGCGGCGCCTGATGGCGCCGTTCACTGCACTTCGCCGTTTCGGCAGTTCGCCGAAGACGATGAGTAGAACCACCCCGGGCAACAGCCCGCACAAAAGCAAAGGATAGTTCTATGGCTCCTGTCAAATCCGTTCGCAAAGCCGTTATCCCCGTGGCCGGAAACGGCACGCGGTTTCTGCCTGCAACCAAGGCAATGCCGAAGGAAATGCTGACCATCGTCGACCGGCCCGTCGTGCAATACGCCGTCGAAGAAGCAATGCAGGCAGGCATCGAGCACATCGTTTTCGTGACGGGCCGCAACAAGCAGGCGATTGAAGATCACTTTGACGACGTGCCCGAGCTGATTTCGTCGCTGACGCGATCGGGCAAGGATGCCCAGATTTCCGAGCTCGCGCGCATGCTGCCGGCTGCCGGCTCCGTCAGCTTCACGCGTCAGCAGGCGCCGCTTGGCCTTGGCCATGCCGTCTGGTGTGCCCGCGACCTGATCGGCGACGAGCCGTTCGCGCTGCTTTTGCCCGATATGATCTCCTATGGCGCCCGTGGCTGCATGGCCGGCCTGATGGACCTTTACAACGACGTCGGCGGCAACGTCGTCGCCGTCGAGGAATGCGCGCCGGAGGAAACCTCGAAATACGGTATCGTCGGCATGGGAGCCAAAACACGGCATGGCTTCGAAGTCACGCAGATGGTCGAGAAGCCGCCTGTGTCCGAAGCGCCGTCGACCTATTACCTGAATGGCCGTTACATCCTTCAGCCCGAGATCTTCTCGATCCTCGCGCACCAGCAGCGCGGCGCCGGCAATGAGATCCAGCTAACCGACGGCATGCTGCGCCTTTCGGTCACCCAGCCGTTCCACGCCCATCCTTACGAAGGCCGGACCTTCGATTGCGGCTCCAAGCAGGGCTTCATCGAGGCCAACGTCGCCTTTGCGCTGGCGCGCGCGGATATCGGCAATCTCGTGTTCGAATCCGTTCGCGAGATGGTGCTGTCGCACGAACAGGCAATTCAGGCAGCATAAAAAAGACGATTTTCCGGTGACTTAGCACCGGGGAAAAATCTGGTCTCACCCCTGACGTGATTTGGGGGTGAGATATGAATCCAAAAGGCATCCGGAGACAAAGCGGCCCATGAATCCAAGACCCCTTCCGTTGAACACTGTTCCATCGCTCCGGAGCGATGATTCCGACTCGTTCATCGATTTGAACCGGCTGACCGCGATTGCGGCGCGGCGTTCAAGGGTCGTGGCCGTCTGTGTTGTCGTGTGCTTCCTGCTCGGGGCGATTTACCTCCTGACGGCGACGCCGGTCTACACGTCGCAGACGCAGATCCTGCTCGATGATAATCTATCGAAATATGCGGAAGAAGCGCCTTCGCCGCAGAGCACGCAGCAAGCCGACACGCAAATTTCCAGCGCCGTCGAAATTCTGAAATCCGGCGAACTTGCCTTGCATGTCGCCGATTCCGAGAAGCTTTGGGAAAACGATACCATCCTCAATCCGCCGCAATCGCTGATGTCGATGCTGAAATCCACGATCAGATCCGTCACCGGCGTCTTCAGCGGCACGCCCGAGATATCCGACGCCGCGGTGCGCAACAGCAGGCGCGAAACGGCCGCCGCCTATATCCAGCAGGCAATAACGGTCGAGCGGGTGGCCCGAAGCTCTGTCGTCGCGCTTTCCTATAAATCGATAGACCCGCAGCTCGCGGCCAAGATCACCAGGGCTTATGCGAATGCCTATCTGACCGATCAGCTGAACGCCAACTTCGATGCCACCGAACGCGCCTCCGTCTGGCTGCAGGAACGCCTGACCGATCTTCGCCAGCGCGCGCAGGCAGCCTCGCTGGAAGCGGAAAAATTCAAGACGGAACACGGCCTGACCTCGACGCGTGGTGAATTGATGTCGGAACAGCAGCTTTCCGACCTCAACAGCCAGCTGATCGTCGCGCAGGCAGACACTGCAAGCGCGTCCGCCCGCTACGATCAGTTCAAGTCGATCGTTGAACAGGGTCCCGACAATGCCGTGAACAATGCTACCATTTCTTCGAAGGAGACCGACAATACGGTCATTCAGGATTTGCGAACCCGCTACCTGGCCGTGACCAAGCGCGAGCAGGCTGTTGCCCAGAACTTCGGGGCTGATCATCCTCAAGCGGTGAGCCTCAGGACCGAGAAAGCGGAGCTTGCCGGCCAGATTTTCCGTGAACTGGAGCAGATTACGGCAAGCTACCGCAACGAATTCGAAGTGGCGAAGTCCCGCGAGGCGTCGCTGCGCCAGAGCATCGAAGGTGTCGTCGGCAACAATTCGGAAGCCAACAGGTCGCTGATTGAGCTGCGCGAAATGGAACAGCGGGCGACAGCGCTCAAGACGCTTTATGAATCCTATCTCGGCCGCTATGAGGAAGCCGCACAGCAGCGTTCCTTCCCAATCGCCAAAGCCCGCATCATCTCGGATGCCGGTGTTCCCACATCGCCGTCAAGCCCGAAGAAGACGATGGTTCTTGCTCTTTCCATCGTGCTTGGCTTCATGGTGGGTGCCGCAATTGCAGGCGTTCAGGAGTTCCGCGAACGCTTTTTCCGCCTGGAGGAGGAAGTCCGCTCCATCCTCGGACACAAATCGCTCGGTTATCTGCCGCTGATCGGGAAAAAGACCAGCACCCTTTGGGACAAGACGCGCAGCCGCCTTGCAAAGGAGGACATAAACAAACCCGAGCCCGAAACCGACATTCCCCTGACGCGCATGACCCGGATTGCCGTGGAATCGCCGCGCTCGGCCTTTGCCGAGACGTTGCGCAACGCCAAACTTGCCAGCGACGTCATGCTGCAAGGCCGGCCAAACCGGGTGATCGGCATTGTCTCAGCTTTGCCGGGAGAAGGAAAATCGACGATTGCCGCGAACTTTGCCGGGTTGCTTGCAGCCAGCGGCAAGCGAACGCTGCTGGTCGACGCGGACCTCAGGAACCCGGCAATCAGCCGGATGATTTCCCCGCCGCCGAAAACCGGGCTGTTGGAAGCCGTGCTTGGCGAGAGCGAGTGGACGGCGGGTCTCAGGGTCGATCCGCAGACGCGGCTGGCGATCCTGCCGATTGCACCGCGCGAACAGCTTTATCACACCAACGAACTGCTTGCCTCGCCGGGCATGGAGGCGCTCATCGCCAATGCGCGCAAGGCCTTCGACTATATCGTCGTCGATCTCGCCCCCCTTGCGCCGGTCATCGACGCCAAGGCCTTTTCGCCCTACGCCGATGGCTTTCTGATGGTGGTGGAATGGGGCAAGACGCCGTCTCGCCTGGTGCGGGATGTGTTGCAATCCGATCCGCAGTTCAACGCCAAGATCCTCGGCGTGATGCTGAACAAGACCGATATGGATGAGCTTGGCAAATACAGCGACTTCGGCGCAGCCGAAAAATATCGCAAGAGCTATGAGAAATACTACATCGAACAGCCGTTGAGGCGGCCCGGTAACCCTCTGCCTTCAGGATCGGGATCCTAACGCCTGTGTCGCCCATCAGGCTCGCGATCGAGCCTGAAAATGGCCACCAGTGCCATGAGAATGACGAAGGCAACGAACCCGGCCAGGTACAGAAGACTGAAAACGAGATATTCGACGAAGCAGGGCATGAAAAGCAAGACCCGCAAATAGGCGGGTTGAGCGCGCGCCCAGCCATGCATGCCGTTTTGCCGGAAGTTCTCGAAACGTCGCGCGATATACGTCATCCGTATCGCTCCGCGAGTTGCCTCACGTTAAGATAATACCAAAACGGCGGACCGGCGCAATCAGCCGAGCAGCACAGCGCGCAAATGCGGGAAAATGGTTTGGCCGAATATCCCAGCCACCGCGCGAGCGCACACGCGAAGCACGCGGTGGCCAGAAAATTTCACGATCCGAACGGCTGCCGACCCCTTGCACCCGCAGCGGGCCCGGCAAGCCGTGCGGTCGTCGCCGTGCCTCGGCTTAAGCCAGATCGTCCAGCGTGTAGGCGCGGATGTAATCGATCTTCATCTGCGATCCATCGGCGAAATCAGTGCCGGGGGTGCCGGCCGTGCCGCCGACCGCCAGGTTGACCAGCATATACATCGGCTTATGCATGTCCGACGGCGTATCGGCGTGCGCGACGGCGACGTCATCGAAATACCAGACAATCTCGTCTTCCTGCCACGACACTCCGTAAGTGTGAAACCCGTCGGTGCTGGCGACGTTGACGGCGCTCGTGACAGAGGTCTGTTGCCCGGTTTCGTTCGAGTGCACAGTGACATGCACCGTATTTTGATCCTGGCCGCGCATTTCCACGACGTCCAGTTCCGGCGGCCAAGAGCCATCTTCGGGAAGCAGCCAGAAGGCCGGCCAAGCGCCCTGGTCGTTGGGCATGTCGGCACGAATTTCGAAATAACCGTAGGTCTGGGCAAAGGACGCGTGTGTCGTCAGCATGCCGGAGGTGTAGTCATAGCCGTTGACCTCGGCACTGATCGAGTCCGGCGTCTCTTTGGCCGTGATCGTCAGCACGCCGTTGTTGATGGAAAAGGGATTGGCGACCGCGGTCGGCGCATAGGACGGATTGATATACCACTGCAGTTCTCCAGACAACGTAGCGCCCTTTTCCGGCGCCCACCAGTATTTCGCTTCCCATACCCCGGTCGTGCCATTGTACAGTTGGAGCGTATTGAAGTCGT
Source organism: Pararhizobium sp. LjRoot235 (assembly GCF_964254145.1). Taxonomy (NCBI): domain Bacteria; kingdom Pseudomonadati; phylum Pseudomonadota; class Alphaproteobacteria; order Hyphomicrobiales; family Rhizobiaceae; genus Pararhizobium; species Pararhizobium sp. LjRoot235. The sequence continues at coordinate 3,720,018 of NZ_CAXUSP020000001.1, forward strand.
CGCCAAACGTCTGCGTGAGAGCCGAGCGATCAAGGCTCAGCTCGAATTGACCGGCATGAAGATCGCCGATTGCCTCATTGGCAAAGACCAGGCTTTCCCCGTCCCCGAGATCAAGCCGCAGATTTGCGCCTTCCTGCGTTATGTTGTCGAGGAGCTGATCGAAGGATGTGAGCGAGTAGCCATTCAGCCGGACGATGTCATCCGTGCCGAGATCCGTGATCAGGTCGCTGCCGTTGCCCTTGCTAAAGATGAAGGTATCGGCACCTGCCCCACCCGTCAGCACATCATTGCCACCACGACCGTCCAGCGTTTGCCGGCCGGACGAACCCTTGATGATATTGTCTTCGGAATTGCCGAACGCATAGCGCAGATTGCCGGTCACCGTCAGGTTTTCGAAATTCTCCGGCAGGGTGTAGCTCATCCAGGTACTGATGGTGTCGATGCCCGCGTTGGCAGCCTCCTGCGCGCGGTTGATCGACGAATAGAGGTAGTAAATGTCGTCGCCCGTGCCGCCGATCATGGTCACGTTGACAGAGCTGTCACCCCACATGGAATCATTTCCGGCAGTGCCGTAAAGGGTCGGGCCGGAGCCCGTCGCCGAAAAAAACGCTGTCGAGCTGTCGCTGTAGAACAAGGGTTGCCCGAGAGCATTGAGAACGCTTTTGCGCATCGACTGTCTCCGTGAAAGTTGCAGGCCTGATCCGGCCAAGGGTAACACGCAAGCAAGAGTAGCACTCTGCTTTGCAGCGGAACTATTGCAACGCAGCAATTTCAGGCCGGAATGGTGCTTATCGGCGTTAAACTGCGATGGGCGTTAACACGACGGTAACCGATCCCGTCTTGAGGCAGGCGATCTTTCCCTGGACGGTGCGTTGTGCCTATTTGGGATGCAGAATGCCGTCGACGATTGTCCGCCATCAGATTTCTTCCGCTGGGACAGCCTTCGACCAGGCCGTGGGCTTCGCAGACTTGAAGAGTTTTGCGAGCGGGCGCTCGAGCAGGATGTAAGCGCACGAGCCGAGGACGGCGCCGCCTACGACCGCGACGGCAAATGTGATGCCGGGAGGTAGGCCAATGGACCCGCCCAGCTTTGCGATCACCGAGATCGCGAACGTATGCCAGATATATATCGAGTAGGAGGCGTTCCCAAGGAAAGTGAGTACGCGCCACCGGCCTATTCTACCGGCCGCCTCGAGAGAGAGTGTTCCCGCGACAAGACTGATTGCGAGGGGACCGCAGTTGAACTCGTTGAATGGAAGCTTGAAGGCCTGGATCGCCAGAAAGCCGCCGATGGCAAGGGTGACAAGCGACAGCCCGAACTGCGGCCCAAGAACCTTCCCCTTCAGCCAAGCCTGCCCGATGAACATGCCGGCAATGAACTCCAGCATGATCGGCCGTGTATAGGTGAGAAATATCGGGTTCTGCGTGCTCATCACCAAGCCCGAAAGCACAAGGGCTGTGAAAACAGCCGCGACCGCCACGAGGCGCCGCCTGCGCTCGAGAAAGAGTGAAAGCGCAAAGATCAGGTAGAAGAACATTTCGAAGTTCAGTGTCCAGCCTTGCACCAGCACCGGCCAGATTTCGCCGCTACTGGGTGAGCGGACTGGAATGAAGACCAGGGATGAGACGATGTGCCGCGTGGTCAGCGCCAGATTTGGAAAGAGGCCGAGAATGCCGCCGGCAACCATTACCGTCGTCGCCAGCCAGTAAATGGGGGCGATCCGACGGACGCGCTCGTAGAGAAAGGCAGCTGGCGTCAGCGCACGCCGGTCGCTGATCACCCACATGATGAAGCCGCTGATGACGAAGAAGATATCAACGCCAGCGGCACCGATCGCGAATGGATGACCGGTTTTCTCGGCGGCGTGAAACACGACAACCGCCAGCGCAGCAAAGGCCCGAAGATACTGAATCCCGTAAATCGTCTTCATCGCACCTCACCTGCCCTGTCTGTATCCATGAACGCCGGAGCGTGAACGTGCGCCTGCCGATAAGGTCGTGCGAAAGCAGGCCGGGATGCCCTGACAGTGAGCCGCCCGGCTGAAAAATAAAGCAGGAAGGATCCGACATGGTAGGGGTTCAGAATATCCACCTCGACGAAAGCACGCATGAGAAGGAGGATGGCCACACCGAAAAGCACCGACGATTCCGTTGCCAGCGCTTGCGAAAGCAAGCGCTTCAGGTGTCCGCAGACGGTGATCAAGAGGATGGAGCACAACAGAAACAGGCCGATAGCGCCTGTCTCCACCATCGTTTCGATGAAGGTGTTGTGAAAGTGGAAGCCGCTGCGCGACCCGATATAGAATTCCTCCCAAAGCCGCTCGGCTTCCGAGAAACCCTGAACCCAATAGGCCTGATAGCCGACGCCGATCAACGGGTATGCGCCAGCAGCTTCGATGCCCTGCTGCCAGAGATAGGTCCGGCCCGTCAGCGTCGAATCCTTGCCGAATATGCCAAGGACGCTGTCCACCGCGCCGCCATAGACAGCGCCGACCACGGCGATCACGCCAATCACGATCACCGCGAGGAAAACCGTCTTGCGCGTTTGCGGCGAAAGCGCCGCCAAGACCTGCAGGCCTAGGCAAATGCCAAGCACGGCCACTGTCGTCAGCGCTGACGTTGCCGATTGAGCGGCGTAGAGCGAATAGCAGGCGATGAGGCCAACGCCGGCAGCGGGCGCCAGCCAAATTCGCCTTTCGCCAAGCGTGAAAAAGGATGCGAAGGCGAAATAGACCCCGAGGGAGGCATAGAACCCTAGCTGGTTTTTGGAGGCGAAGGCGCCAACGAAGCTATAGGTGCCGTCCAGCGGATCGAAATGATAAACTCCGAACAACAACGAATACATCAGAACGACGCCAATACCGGTGACCATACCGAGCGTCAGCGTCCTGATATCGACGACCCGCATTGCGATCAGGGCGCAGATGATATGGGAGAGATACTGCAGCCCGGCTCTAGCCGTCACCGCCGGTGCGGCCGACCAGGAAAACGAGAGACAGGCAAACACTGCGAACGCAAAGATCCATCCGTATCGGCCAGTGCCGGCAAGGACGCGCCGGTAATCGACCAGCACCAATGGAAGCCATAAGGCATAATAGAGGAGGATCGAAACCTGGCCGAAACGCGAGGAATAGGCGAACACGAACAGCGACAACGCGACCGCCGCAATGGCATAGCCGCTGTTCTCACCCGGGCTGACGAGACTGGCTTTGGCAACTCTCATGATCGGCCCTCGAAAGCGTGCTCGCCTTTGCATCGGCGCTGCGAAGGAAACGGCAGGGCGCTCTTGTTCCCGTTACCGGTGAGCCGAGAATACGCGCTCCCGGCGGCGAGGTATTCGTTCCATCTGGTCGCGCAGACGTGAAAGACTGCTGTCTGGTCAAAGTTCAGAGTGCTCTCCGTATTCACCGTTGGCACCGCCGCCAGCATAGGACATCATCTTGTGCATCGCAACAAATTCCATCCGAACGTGTCCCGTTCGCGTGCCGACAACGCGGCAACCCGGGAGCCACCCTGCCACCGATATCTGTCATGAATGTGTTTCCTCGGCCATTAAATGGGGCAAAAACAGGCCTTTGACCACCGCCTTCCGCAGAGCGTGCCATTGAGGCAACAGGGGCCATGGCACACTAGATCGCCAGCACACCTTGCATCGTCATCGTTTCGACTTATATTGCACCGCACTCGTCTCTCGCTCTGCAAGGCGAGTATCTCAATGGCTGCAAGCCACCTTCACGCGCTGAGATCAGCTCGGCGTGAACAACCGAAGGAGTCATTTCATGACCATCTCAATCAACAACGCCGACGTTTCCGGCAACGCTGGCATGACGCCCGTTGACATCGGGGACGCTGTCAGGCGTTTTCGTGAAGCTTCAGGCTACAGCGTCGAGGACCTTGCCGTGACCTGCGGGCTGACAGACGTTGAAATTTCCAGGATCGAGACCGGCGAAGATCTCGATCCCGGCCGGGTAAAGCGCATTGCCGCTGCACTTCAAATGCCGGCCGCGGCTTTCGATTCCCTTTAAAAACCAGGGTGTCGCGCCGAAATTTGGCGCGATGCCTGCTCTGGCGCATCACCTTGGCAGCCGTTTCCCCGACCAGGGTGAATAACCGGTCGACATCGCGCTTGGGCAGTTTGCATGGCGGGTGCATATACCGGGCATAGCATCAATGCTACAGGTTGCCGGACACGGGCGCCGATGCGCCTCATCGTTATTGGCATATTGTCGAAAACTGGTCCGAGACGGCCGGCATCGGCTTTTGCCGGGACCAGCATCCCGAAAGGCGCCGTTCATGGCCGAGAAATTCATCGTTGTTCCTTATCGCAAGGTTCGTGGTGGGATGGCGCCGGGGGAGATGCGTCAGGCGTCCAACGCCGCAAGCGCTGAGAAGATCGCGGCAGCGATGGCAGGCCGCTTTGCCGGCGTTGCCGCCTATGCGGTCGAGGTCGATGAGGAAACCGGCGACATGACGAGCCCCCGCCTTCTGGCGCAATACGGAGAAATCGCCGAACTTCCGTCATCCTGACGTCTGTGCGGCCCCGCCAGACCGATGCCTCGTCCAAGCCCCTTGCCAGGCGAGATTCTTCTCAGTATTTGGAAAGAAAAGCTGCAATTTCAGCCTCTTTCGTGCGCACAAATCGTCTTTCGCGGAACTTTCGTCCCCATGCGACGTTTTAGGGAGCAGTTGCCTTCAACGTTTGCGGGCAGAGGCTCCATTTCTCGAAAGGACATGAACGTCATGAATCAACGTTTTGACCCCAGTGAAAATCGCAACGTCAATCCGGCGGCATGGCCTGCCGACAAGGCAAACCAGCCCGCAACGGATCCGTTGGCAAACCAGCGCCGGCCGGAAGATATTGAACCCCGTTCTAAGCGTTCAAGCTGGCCGATTTTGATCATCCTTTTGGCAGGTCTGGTTCTGGCCTTGCTCGTCTGGCTGCCGGCCGAGCTTTCCAATGACCAGACGAATGATGCGGCTACGCAGCCGTCGACAACGCAACAAACGACGACGCCGCCGGCGGACAACAGCGCGACGCCGGGGACCGCAACCCCTGACACCAGCGCCACGCCAGGCACTTCGGCGACGCCGAATGTCACGCCGGCAACTCCGGATACACAGACTCCGGCCACAGGCACCGACACACAGACGCCTGCTACCGGCACTGCTCCGCAGAACTGATTTGCGCGTGAAAAATGACGGGAGGGCGGAGCCTCTTCAGCGGTTCCGCCATTTTTGCGTCCGCAGCATGCCGGATACGCGGGGAGGCACAAAACCTCCCTCAAATGAACCAAAAAACGCGCCGTCCGTTTCTCTTTGTGATAATATTAAGACGAGGAATGAGCGATGAAACCCAAAACAACAAAAACGACGGGGCGTGAGGAAGACTACCGCGACTACGAGGAGCGCGACCTCGATGAAGGCTGGCCGTATGCCGACGCCACATCCGGATCGGACATCAAGATCGGAAACACTTCCTATGGTCAGGCCGACCAGAACTTCGACGAAGCGGGCAACCCCGGCTTTCAGCGCAGCAGCGACACCATAATCGAGAGCGCCGACGGCCCGGATCTTTTGAACGACGATGTCGAGGCGGACGTGGAGGACGATGCGCTGGAGGACACGATCGCCAACGCGCTGATTGACAGCGACATAGACACTTCGGGTATGGACCTTAAAGTCCGGCGCGGCATTGCGCTTCTGACCGGCGAGGTGGAAACCGCGCAAGACCGCCGCCGTATCGAGCGGTTCATCTACGATACACCCGGCATCTCGGATGTGCGCAACGAACTGACGCTGCGCGGCGCCGACGGCAACATTCCCAGCGATTGGGACGACTGAACACGATCACCAGTGCGATCGGCACTCTTCCTCAGACGGCGATGTTCACGCCAGAAACCGGTGAGGCCTGTAGGGCTTGATATCGATCACTGTCTTCTCCCCCGTCATCGCTTCCGCAAGTGCGCGGCCGGTGACAGGCCCAAGCGTCATGCCGTGATGGGCGTGGCCAAAGGCGAACCACAGGCCTTCATGGCGGGGCGCCTTGCCTATGATCGGCATCATGTCCGGCGTGCAGGGGCGTGAGCCCATCCAGGGTTCCTCATCGCGACGTTCGGCAAGCGGGAAGAATTCCCGAGCGACCCGCTCGGCACGGGTCAACTGCACCGGCGTCTTCGGCGCATCCCGGTGGGCGAATTCGGCGCCGGTCGTCAGGCGGATGCCGCGCAGCATCGGCGCGAGGAAATAGCCCCTCTCTGCATCAAGCACCCAGTTGTTGAGTTGCGCCCCATCTTCCGTACCGTAATGCATGTGATAGCCGCGCTTAACGGCGAGCGGGAAGCGGTAACCGAGTTTCTTCGTCACCGTATCGGCCCAGGGACCGAGCGCGACCACCACCTCTTTTGCCTCCAGCGGGCCTTCCGGTGTCGCGACGCGCCAGCCGGCGCCTTCGAGAATATGCTCCAACGTGGCAGCGTCGCCCGAGACGAGGCGTCCGCCGAGCGACTGGAAATAGGTGAGATAGGCCTTGTTGAGGCTGTGCGGATCGCGGATCGACCAGGGATCCGTCCAGCGCAGGCCGCCGGTCAATTCGGCCGTGATCGACGGTTCCATCGTCTTCAATTCGCTGCTCGACAGCTTATGATGATTGACGCCGAAGGCCGAGGACAGTTTTTCCGCATCCTTGTAGGCCGCATCACGGGCAGCCTCGGTGCGGAACACCTTCATCCAGCCATCCTTGCGAATAAGGTCGCCGGCACCGGAGGCTTTGATGAGGTCATCGTGCTCGGCGATAGAATTCTCAATCAGCGGCGCATACATCGATGCGATGTTTTCGTGCTGGGTGAAGCCGGAGTTCCACCAGTAGCGCAGCAGGAAGGGTACGAGGCCCGGCAGCGCGCGGAAGTGGTAGCTCGCATCGATGGTGTTGTTCAGTGCGTAGCGAAACAGGGCGCCGAAGTCGTGCGGGAAACCATAGGGGAACACGCCTTCACGCTGGATCAGGCCGGCATTGCCGAAGGAGGTTTCCTCGCCGGCGCCACGGCGGTCGAGAAGAATGACGGATTTCCCCCGCCGAGCCAGGTGAATGGCCGTCGACAGGCCGACGATGCCTGCGCCCAAAACAACGACGTCTGTCTTCATATGCCGGTTCCCCATTTTCTTTGCCTGTTCTCCAGTCTGCTATGATCTACCCCAGGAACCGAGCATCGGTGCTGACCACGAAGGCACCAACATCGATTGCTCGCCGCCATGAGACATCGACAAAAAGCGCGCTGACCGAACCGATAGACCAACCGGAGCCAGCGGCTCGACAGGCTGATCCTTTCAACACTGAGTTCCAGCAACTTCATGCTGCACGCGGCTCCGGAATGTGCCGTTGCGAAATATCCTGGTCATGCATAGCCAAGCCAATTGCCTTCGGCAAGGCACAAGCAGGCTACGCCTCGCGCCGCGGCCGAACGCAGACAAGAAAAAGGGAGCAGCGCTCATGCACCGCTCCCTTTCATCCGCATCACTTGATGGATCAGGTCCTGCGCATCAGGCCAGCCACCAGCGAAATAATCAGGAAAGCCAGGAACAGGAAGAACAGGATCTGTGCTATGCCAGCAGAAGCTCCGGCAATACCGCCAAATCCCAGCACTCCCGCGATAATAGCGACGACGAGGAAGACAAGAGCATAGTAAAGCATGACACTCTCCTTGATTTAAGCTGTCGGAATTTAAACGCGGAAAGGATAATTTTGTTCCAGCAAAAGGCATGAGGCAGCTTCTCGTTAAGATTGAAACTATTTATTAACCATACCCGGAAAACTGCCCCGAATTGACACGGATTAGCCATTCGCATTGCGGAACCTTCCCGGCGTGGGGAACGTTGTGAAGGCACACAGCCCATGCGAGATCTTAAAATGACCGTAGCTACATCGAGCATCTGGAAGTCCGCGGCAGCGGCGGTCCGCCAGCCGGGCCGAACGCTTGAAAAGAACCTGCATATCGGCAGGACTTTGCGCGATCTCTATGCCATTGAACAGATGCCCAAGACGAATGACGCCTTTACCGACCTTCTCAAGCAACTCGACGCGGCGGAGGAAGCCGCGAAGACGCGTGGCCGAAGATGAATTGGACCCGCGCGATCAAACGAAAAAACGGCGGCTATGCACGCCCGTTTGCCTCGCAAGTGAATCATTGTGCGCGGCCACCGGCACGACGCCGCAGATGACCGGCCCGGACAATCCGACGATCGATCCGGTCACCAAAGCCTCCAATCCGCTTCAGGAAATGAACCGCATTGCTGCGCCAACACGGAACCTTTTTTGCCGGGCCGCGTTTGGAAAATGCGTCAAGGAATGCCTGGCGTGACTTGGTGAACACCGGATACGCGATCCAAACCCGATTGCGCCTGCCTCAGACAACCAAACTCCTCAAGGCATCATTGCTGGCGCGCTCAAGGATGTCGGCAATGTTACGTCCCCCTTCGGCCCATTGGCTTTCCCAGGATCCGGGCATGAAAACAGTGCTCATCCACGGAATGGTCATGGCGCCGGCCTTCTGGAGTTGTTTCGCCCCCAGTATCGTGCGGGAAGGCAAGGCGGCAGCCTATCCTCTGCCCGGGCACGGTCCCTGGACGCTGGACGGCCTTTCCGGAGCGCTGAATACCGCCGATATCGTCAATGCCTATGCGGCGGCGATCGAACGCGATTTCGATGGACAACCCGTGACCCTGATCGGCCACTCGACCGGCGGTTTCGTGTCGCTGCTGCTGGCGCGCCACCGTCCTGATCTTGTCAGCAGTGTCATTCTCATGGGTGCGTTCGCCTGCGGCCGGTTTGTCGGCCAGGAAAGGGTGGCGGCCCGCATCCTCAGGCTGCCGCTGCTTGGCCGCATTCTTTTCATCCGGCTCTTCACCAGCTGGATTGCCACGCGCGAAACCTTCCGCTGGGGATCGCTCGAATGCGTGTTCGACAAGAGCGTCGGCTGGGAGACGGAAGAAACCATTACAACCATGGAACAGGTCCGCGAGCACCTCATGAAGTCGCGGGCGGACGACATCGTCGCTTTCGTTACCTGGATGTCGCAGGCGTCGGTCATCGATGAACTCGCGCTCATCGACGTGCCGGTGCTCAATATCATCGGCGCCCGTGACGCGATCGTTCCACCGGCGCATCAGATCCACCTGTCCGGCCGCCTGCCGCGTGTACATACCGTCATTCTCGACAAGGTCGGCCACCTGCCGATGGCGGAGGCCCGCGAAAACGTCGACCAGTTGGTCGGCGCCTTCCTCCTCTTCGGCCCACTGACGGCAAACCGTAAGAACGACCTTGCCAAACCAGCGAAGCCGGCGCCTCTCCATCTCCCCGTTCCGCTCGGATCTTAGTTCACAATCGCTCGTTGGAACAAAATTGCGTCACATACGTTTCCGCAAGCAGCACTACGTGGCCCCAAAGTCCGAACCTGGAGAGGAAACATCATGCTCGGTACAATACTGCTGATCGTCCTTATTCTTTTGCTGATCGGTGCGCTTCCAAACTGGGGCTACAGCCGCGGTTGGGGCTATGGGCCCTCGGGAGGCCTGGGGCTGGTCGTCATCATCATCCTCATTCTCCTGCTGATGGGCCGTATCTGATCGGCCGCCTTATTAGACGCCTTGTTAAATTATCAACGATCCTTGAAAAGGAAGCCATCATGAAAAAGATACTCCTCGCAGTTGCCCTTATCCTTCCCCTTGCAGCCTGCACCCAGACGGAAAGAGGTGCCGGTATCGGCGCAGCATCCGGCGCCATCATCGGCGGCGCTGCAACCGGCAAAGTTCGTGGCGCAGCAGTGGGAGCCGCGGTCGGCGGTGTCGCCGGCGCGCTGATCGGCAGTGCCAGTGAGCCTGGCCAATGCTACTACCGCGATCGCTACGGCCGTCGCTACATTGCAGCTTGCTGACCATCGTCACCGGCCACAGCATGAAGACAGAAAAACGGGCCTCGGCCCGTTTTTTTGTGCATGTCGAAGGGTCACTTGCTAAATCGCGTATCAGAGCCGCTATTTGCCGGTTTGCTCGGCCCCGTCCAGCCTTTCGAGAAGATCAAGAAACAAGTCGGGAATCGGCTCCTGCTCGATTGCGCTGTAAAGAGCTCTCAGCTTGGAGGCAATCTGGTTGTTGGGGTCCATCATGCCACTACCCGCCCTGCCTCCGGGCCGCCGCCGATTTTCCGGGATGTCACTCATAAACGTCTCACTCCTGACACCAAAGCGGCAATCGCCGGGCGGTGACGCGTATTTTTGATACGCTTAAATCCTTGATATATTACGAATTTTTAGGGGTTTTGCTTCGGCCTGTGCATAATTCGTCCCACTTCAAAACTTCCCATAAACCATAAAACATGTTCAAACCAATGCCGCGTTTCGACTCGCATTAGCGTTGGGCACCGGAAAATGTCGGCGCCATCATACTGAAGGAAGTCCTAAATGTCACTTTCCACACGGATCGCAGCCCATCTTCCCTATCTGCGCCGCTTTTCCCGCGCGGTGACCGGATCGCAGGCTTCGGGCGACGCCTATGTGGCGGCGGTTCTGGAGGCGCTAATCGCCGACATCACGCTTTTTCCACAAGGGACCAATGACCGGGTCAACCTGTTCAAGCTGTTTTGCTCGCTGTTCGAGACAATCAACATAGATCTCCCGGATGCTGCTTCACCCTACACCTGGGAAAAGCGCGCGGCAGCCAACCTTTCAGCGATGCCACCCGCCGCTCGCAAGGCGTTCCTGCTCGTCTCCGTCGAAGGGTTCACGCCGGACGAAGCCGCTGATATCCTTGGCGTCACCGATACAGAAGTCGCCGCGCTGTTGCGCGAAGCGTCCGAGGACATTTCCAGCCAGGTCGCCACCGAAATCCTGATCATCGAGGACGAACCGCTGATCGCCATGGATATCGAGGACATGGTGACGAGTCTTGGTCACAAGGTCGCCGGCGTGGCGAGAACCTATAGCGAAGCCATTGCGCTTTTCGAGAAGACCACGCCGAAGATGATTCTTGCCGATATCCAGCTCGCCGATGGCAGTTCCGGCATCGACGCGGTCAACGATATCCTGAAAAGCATTGCGGTCCCCGTGATCTTCATCACCGCGTTCCCGGAACGTCTGCTGACCGGCACGAAACCGGAGCCGACCTTTCTTGTCACCAAGCCGTTCAATCCGGAGATGGTCAAGGCGCTGATCAGCCAGGCGCTCTTCTTCGACGAAAACGCCCGCTCGGGCAAACGCTGACGTGTCGATCGCGCCCGCGGCCTCTGTCGCGCGATCCACGACGCAATTGTCGCCCTTATCCTGGAAGCTGCCGTTCGGGGTGGCTGGACCGCACCTCGTTGAAAATCGTCATTGCGATCAGCGACAGCGGCAGCGCCAGCATGGCGCCGACCGCGCCCCACATCCACGTCCAGAATATAATGGCCAGGAAAACCAGAAACGGGTTGATCTCCAGCCTGTGCCCAAGGATCGCCGGCGTCACCAGGTTTTCCATCATCAGATGCAGCATGAAGAAGGCGGCGGCCGGCGCCAGCGCCAATAGCAGCGCGTCATGCGTCATCAGGCCAGCGGACAGAAGCGCGATCGTCATTGCCGTGACGCCAAGATATGGAATGAAGCTGGAGACGAAGGCGAACAGCCCCCAAAGCGGCGCCACTGCCAGACCGCCGGCAAATGCGATCACCGCGGTGATCGTGCCAAGGACGAGATAGATCACGCTTGCGGTCGAAAAATAGAACCCAACGGCATGTTCGGTGGCGTTCATGATGCGGATCGCAGCAAGGCGGCGATCGCGTGTTGCAAAGGCAAGAATGATCGTCTTGCGCAGATGCGCGCGCCCCACGAGGAAAAGCCCGAGCGCGGCCAGAAAGATCAACGTCTGGACGAAGGCTGGCGTAACCCCCGCCGCGACAAGCCCGAGCATGGCGCCGGCGTTCTGGATGGCAGCATCGGTTACGGCTTTTTTATCGGTGCCGGCGATCGCCACCTTTGCCCATTCGAACCGCTCGATAAAGGGAAGGATCCGTTCAATTGCCCGTTCGAGGATGCCGGGCGCCTGGCCAGCAAGTGATGTCAGCGGCTCGATCAGGGCGTTGATGAGAAAGAACAGCCCGACGACGAAGATGATGGCGAGCAAAAGTCCGCCAAGCACGGGAGGCAGTCCGAATTGTGCCAACCGGTCTGCGGCAAGCCCCAGAACCATGCCGATGACGATGGCAAGCGTGACCGGCATGAGAATCGCTTCCATCGTGTAGATCACCGCCGAGGCGAAGATGATGAATGTGCCGACGATGCTCCAGGCCACCACCAGATCGAGCCCGGTTTTCAGCGACGTTTCCGGAATATCGGCCTCCGCCGCCTGCGTCTCGATTTCAGCCTGCCTCAAGTGCTGTCGTTGCTTGAATATCCCACTCCCCGGCAAGGCAGGACTCATCTTTCATCTCTCCCAAGGATCCGGCGTGGCCCGGACTGACAATTGCCCGTTGCGCGCAAAACGCCGAAGCGGTGTGCCACCGTCAGCGCTTTCTCTGGCATCTCATAACGGCTTGCCGGACCAAAGGTTCCAACGCCCTTTCGCCGCCACTGCTCCTCTCACTCGAGCCATTCGCTGCCGCTATGAGAACAAGAGCGAGAACGACATCAAGGTCCAATTTTTGATGAACGGCTCAGGCTGCAACCGTACAGCGTTCGCCGGATAAAATGCCGCTTCATGCGTCAATGTCCACGGGCAACATTAGTATCGACCCGGGGGAAAAACATGAAGCGTCAGCGAGAACAGACCAAGGCCGAGGGCCACCACGATCAGCGTATTGGCAATGTCCTCCGACGTTGCGGGCAGGGCACCAAAGCCCACAACCGCAGCAATGAACAGGAACAGGCATAGCCTTGGCAGCCAGTACAGCATGGCACATTCCCTTGCGGTCGAGCGCATTCCCGAGAAACGCACCGGCTAACGCGGGAGCCGTGGATTTGTTCCGGCCACTGACACGAAAGATCCTCGCGAAGACGGTCAAACGCCATGGCCGGGCGACGACTGTTCTCTTCCGAAGATAAAAAAGCCGGCGTCCTGGAGGAGCGCCGGCTCGAATTCCGCGTGCGGCACCGGCAAGCCGGCCGCCGTCATTTCCTGCGCCTTAGAGGGCCGCGATGACGATAACTTCGACGAGGTATTCCGGGCTCGCGAGCTTGGCTTCGCCGGTGGCGCGCGCCGGGGTGTTGCCCTGCGATGCCCAGGCGTCCCAGACAGCGTTCATCTTCGGGAAATCGACCATGTCGGCAAGCCAGATCGTCGCCGACAGGATACGGCTCTTGTCGGTGCCAGCGAGCGCCAGCAGACGGTCAACTTCGGCAAGCGCCTGCTTGGTCTGCGTCGCAACGTCGTCACCGGCGTTGCCAACCTGGCCGGCGAGATAGACCGTGCCGTTGTGCACGACAGCCTGACTCATGCGCGGGCCGGTTTCGAAGCGTTTGATGTCCATCTTCATAGTCCTCGTGATGTGCGGCAGGCCGCATCTGTGATTGTTGTGACGCAGGCGATTTATCGCAGATTTCCTGCAAGCGAAACCGTCATTGCGAAAAAGGTCGGCGCCATTCCGCCCAGTTGGAAATCAGGCAGCCTTTCGGGCAAGGCGCGCCTTGATGCTGTCGACATCGGCGCGGGGCGTCGCAGCGAAAAGCGTCTTGGTATAGCTGTGCTTCGGATCGCTGAAGACGTCCTCGCGGCTGCCGTATTCCACGGCTTCGCCGTAATACATGACCATCACGTCGTCGGCGATATAGCGCACCACCGACAGGTCGTGGCTGATGAAGACATAGGTCAGCTGGAACTCGTCCTGCAGATCGGCGAGCAGATTGAGCACCTGCGCCTGCACCGAAAGGTCGAGCGCCGAAACCGGCTCGTCCAGCACCAGAAGCCTCGGGTTAAGCATCAAGGCGCGGGCAATGGCGATGCGCTGGCGTTGGCCGCCGGAGAACATATGCGGATAGCGCCCGTAGTGTCTTTCCTCAAGCCCGACCTTCGTCAGCATGGCCATGGCCTTGTCGCGCCGGTCGCCCGCGTTCATGTTGGTGTTGATGATCAGCGGCTCACTGAGAATGTCGCCGATCTTCTTGCGCGGGTTGAGCGTGCCGTAGGGGTTCTGAAAAACAATCTGTACCTTGCGGCGCATTTCCGCGGTCAGGCCGTGCCTGGCAATATCGACCTTTTCCCCGTCGATCAGCATCTCACCCGACGTGGCCGGGTCGATCATCGTGACGATCCGGGCCAAGGTCGACTTGCCGCAACCACTCTCGCCGACGATGGCGAGCGTCTTGCCCTGATCGACCGCGAAGCTCACGCCCTTGACGGCATGGACGATCCTACCCCTTTTGAGTAGGCTACCCGGGATATGATAATCGCGGACGAGGTTTCTTGCTTCAAGAACAGGGGTCATCATACAGCTCCTGCAAAAATCTGGTCGTCGCTGAGAAATTCGGCAATCGTCGGCAGCCGGTCGCCGGTGGCATTCTCCGGCAAGGCCGAAAGGAGCGCGCGCGTATAGGTGCTTTTCGGGGATTCGAACAGCGACAGCACGTCCGCCTCCTCGATCTTGCGGCCCTTGTACTGGACGATGACGCGGTCGGCGGTTTCAGCCACCACGCCCATATTATGGGTGATGATGATCATCCCCATGCCCTGCTCCGCCTGCAGCCGCATCAGGAGGTCCAGAATCTGCTTCTGGATCGTCACGTCGAGCGCGGTCGTCGGCTCGTCGGCAATCAATAGTTTCGGATTGCAGGACAGAGCAATCGCGATCATGACGCGCTGGCACTGGCCACCGGACATCTGGTGCGGGAAATGGGAGAGCCGTTCCTCGGGATTGGGGATGCCAACCAGTTCGAAAAGCTCGATGGCGCGCGCCCGGCGGGCCGCCTTGTCGAGGCCGAGATGGATGCGCAGCACCTCTTCGATCTGGTAGCCAACCGTGAAGCAGGGATTGAGGCTGGCGATCGGCTCCTGGAAGATCATGGCAATGTCCTTGCCGACGATCCTGCGGCGTTCCGACGGCGACATGCCGAGAAGATCGATGCCGTTGAACAGCAACTTGTCGGCCGTCACCTTCGCGGTCCAGGGCAAAAGGCCCATCGCCGCGAGCATGGAGACGGACTTGCCCGAGCCGGACTCGCCGACGATTGCCAGCACCTCGCCCTTGTCCACCTTGAGCGAGACACCGTTCACGGCGCGGAAAGGACCGGACGCCGTCTGGAATTCGACAACCAGATTTTCGACTTCAAGAAGGGACATCACGACCTCTTCAACTTGGGATCAAGCGCATCGCGCAGGCCGTCCCCCATCAGGTTGATGGCGAGAACGGTAATGAGAATGGCAAGGCCCGGAAAGGTGACGACCCACCAGGCGCGCTGGATGAATTCGCGGGCTTCGGCCAGCATCGTCCCCCATTCGGGCGTCGGCGGCTGGGCGCCCATGCCGAGAAAGCCCAGAGCCGCCGCATCGAGGATCGCAGACGAGAAAGCAAGCGTTGCCTGAACGATCAGCGGCGCGAGGCAATTGGGCAGGATGGTCAGGAACATCAGCCGCAGCGTCCCGGCCCCTGCCACCTTCGAGGCGATGACATAATCCTTGGTGCGCTCGGTCATCACCGCCGCACGCGTCAGGCGCACGAAATGCGGCAGGTTGACGAGCGAGATGGCTATCATCGCGTTAAGCAGCCCCGGCCCGAGAACGGCCACCAGCACGAGGGCGAGAAGCAGCGACGGGAAGGCCAGGATGATGTCCATCACGCGCATGATGATCGTATCGGTGCGGCCGCGAAAATAGCCGGCGATCAGACCGACGAGCACGCCCCATATAACCGAAAGGCTGACGACTACAACGCCGATGAACAGCGAGAAACGCGCGCCATAGATCAGGCGGGACAGGATATCGCGGCCGACGGCGTCGGTTCCAAGAAAATAGGCCAGCCTGCCGCCTTCGACCCAGGCCGGCGGCAGCAACAGGACCTCGCGGTTTTGAATGCTCGGGCTATGCGGCGCAACGAACGTTGCGAAAATGGCAAGCAACAGGATGATCAGGAAGATCGCAAACCCGATCACGGCGCCCTTGTTGCGTGAAAAATAGAACCAGAACTCGGCGAGACCGGTCGGCGGCGCGATGGTTTTGATTTCGACAACAGCCATCGGAACCTCCTAGTACCGGATACGCGGATTGATGAACCCGTAGAGCACATCGACGATGAGGTTCACGACCATGATCACGGCGGCAATCAGCATCAGCCCGCCCTGCACGACCTGGTAGTCCCGCTTGAACACCGAATCGACCATCCACTTGCCAATGCCGGGCCAGGAGAAAATGGTTTCGGTCAGGATCGCTCCCGCGAGCAGAACCCCCACCTGAAGTCCGATGGTGGTGACGACCGGGATCAGGGCATTGCGCAGCGCGTGGATGCCGATGACCCGGAACGGCGACAAGCCCTTTGAACGGGCCGTGCGGACATAATCCTCGCCAAGCACTTCCAGCATCGCCGAGCGCGTCTGGCGGGCGATGACGGCGAGCGGAATGGTTGCAAGCACGATGGTCGGCAGGATCAGATAGGTCGCCGCCGATTTGAAGGCGCCGGACTGACCGGACAAGAGGCTGTCGATCAGCATGAAGCCGGTGACTGGCGGGAAGAAGTACATCAGCGAAATACGGCCCGAAACGGGCGTCCAGCCGAGATAGCCCGAGAAGAAGATGACGAGCAGCAGGCCCCACCAGAAGATCGGCATGGAATAGCCGACCAGCGCGGTTCCCATCAGGGCCTGATCAAGCCAGGTGCCACGCTTGACCGCCGCCAGGACGCCGGCCGGAACGCCGAGACAGACCGCCAGAATGATGGCGCAGAGCGACAGTTCGACGGTTGCCGGGAACAATTGCAGGAAATCGGCGAGCACCGCGCGTTTGGTGACGATCGAACTTCCGAAATCGCCCTGCAACAGGTTCAGGAGATAGTCGAAATACTGAATGTAGATTGGCCGGTCGAGACCAAGGTCGGCCATCAGCTGGGCATGGCGTTCGGGAGACATCACACGCTCGCCCGACATCAGCATCACCGGGTCACCGGGCAGCAGGCGGATGAACGAGAAAGCGATAATGGAAACCCCGATAAACGTCGGGATGAGGACGGCGAGCCGTCCGAAAATGAAGCGCAACATGGGCGTTAGTCCGGTTGTGAAACCGGCGGCCCGAGGAAATCGAGCCGCCGGTTACTGCCACCGCACATGCGGCGGCAAAGGTAGGATGGAAGGATTATTCTGCGATATCAACGCCGTTGAAGCGGTGAATACCGAGCGGATCCATGACGAAGCCGGAGACCTTCTTGCTCAGCGGAACGAAGACCAGCGAGTGGTCGAGCGTGTTCCAGGGGGCTTCCTTCTTGAAGATCACCTGGGCTTCTTCATAGTACTTCGTCCGCTCTGCGACATCGGCGGTTGCCTTCGCCTTGGTCATCAGGTCGTCGAACTCCTTGTTGCACCACTGGGCGCGGTTGTTGCCGCCGACGGCGTCGCAACCGAGCAGGGTATCAAGGAAGTTGTCCGGGTCGCCGTTATCACCGGTCCAGCCGAGGATGGCCGCACCGTCGCGATCCTTGGCGGAGGAGAGTTTCAGGTATTCGGCCCATTCGTAGGAGACGATTTCGACAGTCACACCGATCGCGGCCAAGTCGGCCTGCATCAGTTCGGCTGCGCGACGCGCGTTCAGCATATACGGACGGGCGACCGGCATGGCCCAAATCTTCATCTTGAGATCCTTGACGCCAGCGTCTTCAAGCATCTTCTTTGCCGCTTCCGGATCGTATTTGTCGTCCTCGATGGCGTCGTTATAAGACCACATTGTCGGCGGGATCGGGTTCTTGGCGACCTTTGCGGCCCCCTGGAACACGGCGTCGACGATCGCCTGCTTGTTGACGGCCATATTGAGCGCCTTACGCACTTCAACCTTGTCGAACGGTGGAACGAGCGTGTTGTAGGCGAGGTAGGAAACGTTCAGGCCTTCCTGCTCCAGAACCGTCAGGTTCTCGTCCTTCTTCAACTCGGCAACGTCGGCGGCGTTCGGATAAGCCATGACGTGGCACTCGCCAGCCTTCAGCTTCTGCGCGCGGATTGCGGCATCGGTCGTGATGGCGAAGACGAGATCGTCGATCTTTTCCTTGCCGGCCCAGTAATCCGGGTTTGCCTTGTAGCGGATCGCCGCGTCCGTCTGATAGGCGACGAAGGCGAACGGACCGGTACCGAGCGGCTGCTGGTTCATCAGTTCCATCTTGCCATCGGCGGCGAGCTTGTCAGCATATTCCTTCGACAGGATCGAGGCGAAGTCCATGCCGAGGTTGGCGAGGAACGGCGCTTCGGCTCGCTTCAACTTGAACTTGACCGTCAGGTCATCAGCCTTGGTGATCGACTCGATCAGGTCCGGGAAACCCATGCCCGAGAAATATTCCCAGGAAGCGCCGGCAACATACTTGTTCCAGGCGTTGTCGGCCTTGTACTGGCGCTCGAACGAGAAGATGACGTCGTCAGCGTTGAGTTCACGCGTCGGCGTGAAGAATTCGGTGGTCTGGAACTTGACGCCAGGGCGCAGCTTGAAGGTGTATTCAGTGCCGTCGGCCGAGACTTCATAGCTTTCGGCAAGGCCCGGCTCGAGTTCCGTCGAGCCATGCTTGAACTCCACCAGGCGGTTGTAAACCGTGCGCGACGACGCGTCGAACGTCTGGCCGCCTGTGTAGAGGCCCGGATCGAAGCCTTCCGGTGATGCTTCGGAGCAATAAACCAAGGTCTTTGACCATGCAGAGCCGGCCATCAACGTGGCGATTGCGGTCGCTGCAAGGAGAGTAGAGAGCTTTTTCATCAGCTTGTTTCCCAGTTTTGTTCTTGTTCTCATATTTTTCTGACGCAGAACACCATTGCTTCCGGTCAAGGCCGGATGGAACGACATTTGATCGGGCAATGCAATAAGCGACCAAAAAAATTTGTCCAATTGGAAAATTCTTCCGGATGCGATAAAAAGGACGCTGTGCACGGCTTTCTTTTCGCCGCCGTCCGTCAAACGAATCGATTTCGTTTCACCGTCAATGTCAATCCCAAGTTACACGGATAGCGATCAGGCTTCCGTCATGGCATGAGCCTTTTGTGGGGCGGGAGGACTGCCAAGCCGAAGTCTGCAGGCGGGGATAGACGAAGCGACCAAACGCAGCCCTCCCTCTTCCCGCCGGTCTCCCGATCGTGATGCGTCAAAACCGCCGGCAACCGCCTTTTCCGCTGAACTACTGGTTGCTTAAAGTGATCCGCGCGGTACACTTCTATTGCGGGATACTGGGGACGACGGCGTCGTGGCAACCCTTTTGAAAAACCACCGGCGATACCACTTCGACAGCGATTTGGAGAAAGCTCTCAATCGGGTCGATTTCTTTCGAATTTTCCACGCGATGTCGCTGCGTTTCGGCTTCGACCATTTCGGCATCCTGCAGCTCGGAAACGAAGGCGATGCCTGCATGCTGTCGAACCGGCTTGTACTGCATGATCTGCCGTCAGGCCTCGCGGAGGAGTATGACAAGCGTCATCGCTTCGCCGATTCCGCCGCCTCCAAGAGCCTCCATGCCTCAACCATTCCGTCCGTATGGAAAGCCGACGACCCCCTCGGCCAAGGCAGCAACCTGGTGGACCAGCTCGGTTTCGAAATGCTGGTCTGCGTGCCGGTGACCGGCCTGAACGGCGCGCGTTACGCGGTGCTGTTTCTCGGCGATTGTGAGGACATAGACCAGCAGGCGCATTTCGAGCTCTGTTATGATGCGATCTGTGCGTTCGACTATCTTTACCGGCTGGTTCTCTCCAACAAGGCGGGCTTGGGCCTGACGCCAAGGGAAACGGAAATACTGCGCTGGATCTCGCATGGCAAAACTGCAAGTGAGATTGCCCTGATCGTCTCCGTCTCCGAACACACGGTCAACTCGCACACGGCGACGATCCTGAAGAAACTCGATGTGGTCAACCGAACCCAGATGGTAGCCAAGGCGATACGGGAGCAGATCATACAGTGATATCCAGATCGCAACCAAAGAAGGGCCTACCGCCACTCTTCTTCATCAGCCATTCCATCAAGCCGAACAGCAGATCATCATGACAGAACCGATTCACATCTTGCTCGTTGACGATGATCCGGTCGAGAACCTGATCATGCGAGGCTTGATTAAAAGGGTTTCGAGCGCAGAAATCCGTCTGCATTATTGCGAGACGATCGACGCGGCCCTCGACTTCATCAAATCCGGGAAGCCCGTATCCATGGTACTGATCGACAACCGGCTGCAGCCGCAGGCGGATTTTCGCGAAACCGTGCCGGTCATACGCCAACAGGGTTTCATCGGCCCGATCGGGGTGATTTCCTCGTCCCTCGCCGACCCCTATTTTCAGAAATTCGAGGAGTATGGGGCCGATTTCCGTATCGACAAGGCGGAACTCGATCCGACCGCGATCGAGTTCATCCTCAGGGAATATGTGACACCGAAATAGGGCCAGCAAAAAGCCCGGATAAACCGGGCTTTGATAATTCCGACAGAGTTAGCCTCAAGCGGCCATCAAGCGGCCGTTTTCGGATGTGTGATCTGATCGAGGCCGAGCAGGAAGTTGATCTGTGGCCGGGCCTTCACCAGGTCGTCGATCGAATATTGCTGCAGCACCTCGAAGAACGCATTCAGCGCCTTGCGCAAGGCCGTGTTCAGGCCGCAGCTATCGACGAGCGGACAATCGATCTCACCCGCCTCGAAACATTCCGCCATGGAAAAGCTGTCTTCGGTCACCTTGACGATGTCGAAGAGGCTGATCTCGGCGGCGGGCTTCGGCAGGCGTACACCGCCGTTACGGCCCCTGACCGTCTCGACAAGGCCGGCCTTGTTGAGTGGCTGCAGAATCTTGAATAGAAAGAGTTCGGATACGCCATAAGCCCTGGCGATTTCCGGAATGCGGCTCAAATGGCCATCATTGGCAGCGCAATACATAAGCATGCGGACTGCGTAGTTCGTTTGCTTCGTCAGGCGCATTCTTTGCTCCAAGCTTTAAATTTCTGCACCCCCCGGTTCAAGCGAACCGCAGAGCCCTACCGGTACGTCGAAAATCACAATCTATGGCGGCGACTCTGCCGGTGATTTCATGACTGTAATCCTCATATAGAACGGATGACAGTTTGGAACAATTCCAAAAAGCAGAAAATCATCTCAATGTGATCATCATCAGTTTCTTATGGGCTGCCCACCCCCGCCCCACAAAGATGAGAGGCTTGGTAAGTGAACGCGAACATTCCTGTGCCACCCTAATTCGCGACCTGCTCCTGACGCAACTTCGCCTGGTAATCGAGGATCGCCTTCTTGCGAGTTCATCAGTGAGCGTTCCCTCCGGTTGCGCGAAGGCATTCGGACCGATCGCGCCACCTTCCCGGGAGTTCAACCCATAGGCCCAGGCGATCACAACGAAAAAGGGCCTCCGAGAGGAGGCCCAATTTGCGGAAGATGAGGAAGAAGCTTATTTCATCGTCGGCATGACGAATTCGGCATCGTCCTTGACACCCGACGGCCAGCGGCTCGTGACCGTCTTGGTGCGGGTCCAGAACTTGATCGAGTCCGTGCCGTGCTGGTTGAGGTCCCCGAAGGAGGAGGACTTCCAGCCGCCGAAGGAGTGGTAGGCGAGCGGAACCGGGATCGGAACGTTGACGCCGACCATGCCGATATTGATGCGGCTTGCGAAATCGCGGGCCGCATCGCCGTCGCGGGTGTAGATCGCGACACCATTGCCGTATTCATGCTTCATCGGCAGGTCGAGGGCTTCCTCGTAGTTCTTGGCGCGAACGACGGAGAGAACCGGCCCGAAGATCTCGGTCTTGTAGATGTCCATCTCCGGCGTCACGTGATCGAACAGGCAGCCGCCGATGAAATGGCCATTTTCATAGCCCTGCAGCTTGAAATCGCGACCGTCGACGACGAGCTTGGCGCCTTGTTCGACACCCTTGTTGATCAATCCCAGAATGCGCTCATGGGCTTCCTTGGTGACGACCGGACCCAAATCGGCCTTCTCGTCGGTATAAGGACCGATGCGCAGGCTTTCAACCATGGGGGTCAGCTTGGCGATCAGGCGGTTGGCGGTTTCCTCGCCGACCGGGACGGCGACCGAGATCGCCATGCAGCGCTCGCCGGCGGAACCGTAGCCCGCACCCATCAGGGCATTGGCGGCCTGGTCTAGATCGGCATCCGGCATAATGACCATGTGGTTCTTGGCGCCGCCGAAGCACTGGGCGCGCTTGCCGTTCATCGCAGCCGTGCCATAGACGTAGCGGGCGATCGGCGTCGAGCCGACGAAGGAAACGGCGGAAATATCCGGATGGGTGAGGATCGCGTCAACCGCGCCCTTGTCGCCATTGACGACATTGAGGACACCTGCCGGCAGACCCGCTTCGATCATCAGTTCGGCAAGGCGGACAGGTACGGACGGATCACGCTCGGACGGCTTCAGGATGAAGGCGTTGCCGCAGGCGATCGCCGGCGCGAACATCCACATGGGGATCATGGCAGGGAAGTTGAACGGCGTGATGCCCGCGCCGATGCCAACGGCCTGGCGGATCGAATACATGTCGATGTTCGGGCCGGCGCCTTCGGTGAACTCGCTCTTGGCGAGATGCGGAATGCCGATGACGAACTCGCAGACTTCCAGGCCGCGGATAACGTCACCCTTGGCGTCCTCGATGGTCTTGCCATGCTCCTTGGAAAGCATTTCAGCCAGTTCGTTCATGTTCTCGTTCAGAAGCTGAACGAACTTCATGAAGACGCGGGCGCGGCGTTGCGGGTTGGTCGCGGCCCACTTTGGCTGTGCAGCCTTGGCATTCTGCACGGCTGCAGCCACTTCCGCGTCGCTTGCAAGCGCCACGGTGGCCTGAACTTCGCCGGTTGCCGGATTATAGACGTTGCTCGTGCGGCCGCTGGTACCGGCAATGCGCCTGCCGCCAATGAAATGACCAATCTCATACATGGGTGATCCTCCTGATCTTGATTATGCCGAGAGTGTCGCACTACAATATACACAAATCAATGCGCGATATTCAGGAACCGTTGTGCAGGAATTAAAGCTCGATGCAGGCGGATCGTGCTGTAAGCGCGCAATAACCTCAACAACATAGGGTGTCGATCAAATGGCGACAGCAGGCAGTGAGAGAATGGCGAGAATGGCGGAACTCGACATAGAACCCGACAAGCTCGAAGCCTATTGTCGGCTGCTCAGCGAAGAAATCGAGGCTTCCGTCGCGCTGGAACCGGGCGTCCTGATGCTGCACGCCGTCGCGCTGAAGGATGAGCCAGGAAAGATTCGTATCCTGGAAGTCTACGCCAACCAGCGGGACTACGAGGCGCATCTGCAGACGCCCCATTTTCTCAGATATAAGAAGCTGACCGCCGGCATGGTCAGGTCGCTGACGCTTGTTGACGTCGCTCCCATCGCCATGCGCGCGAAGCCGGCCACCTTTGCCGCATCGTGAAAACCGAGGGAACAGATGAACTGGGATGACGTGCGCATGTTCCTGGCCGTGGCCCGAACCGGCCAGATCCTCGCCGCCTCGAAGCGACTCGGCGTCAATCACGCGACATTAAGCAGGCGGGTGACGGCGCTGGAAGAATCGTTGAAGTCGCGGCTTCTGATCCGCCGCACGAATGGCTGCGAGTTGACGGCCGAAGGCGAGATCTTCGTGCACGCCGCCGAGCGGATGGAAACCGAAATGCTGGCCGCGCAGGCGCAGATCGGCCGCATCGACACGGCGATCGCCGGAACGGTGCGCGTCGGCGCGCCGGACGGTTTCGGCGTCTCCTTCCTCGCGCCGCGCCTTGGCCGGCTGACGGCGCGTTTTCCGGAACTGCGTATCCAACTCGTGCCTATCCCGCGGTCTTTTTCGCTGTCGCAACGCGAGGCCGACATCGCCATCACGCTGGAGCGGCCGGAACAGGGCCGGCTGATTTCCTCGAAACTGACCGACTACACGCTCGGGCTCTACGCCTCGCAGGAGTATCTGGCGGCCAATGGAATAATTGAAACCATCGAGGACCTGAAGAGCCACCGCCGCATCGGTTATGTCGAGGACCTTATCTTCACGGCCTCGCTCAATTTCACCGGCGAAGTGATGCGCAGCTGGGACGCAGCCTTCGAGATTTCCAGCGCAATGGGCCAGACCGAGGCGGTGCGCTCCAGCGCCGGGATCGGCATCCTGCACAATTACATCGCCCGCCAATATCCCGAGTTGATCCGCATCCTGCCCGACACGACGATCAGAAGGGCTTACTGGACAACCTACCACGAAAGTGCCCGCGATCTCGTCCGCGTCCGCACAGTAGCCGATTTCCTTCAGGAACTGGTGACCGCGGAACATCACATTTTTGTTTGAACATGCAAGTGCCCGCGCGGACGCGACAGAGCAGGATACCGGGCGGGCCACGACCGAATCTTTGAAATGCCGGAGGGATGTCTTGCAGACGAGATACCCTACTCGGCAGCCATTGCCCTCGGCGGTTCCAGTTCTTCAATCGTTTCTACATGGTTGCCTTCCTCCGTTGGCTTGATCCGGAACCACACAGCGTACAGCGCGGGCAGGAAGAGGAGGATCATGACTGTGCCCGCCGCCGTTCCGCCAATCAGGGTGTAGGCCATCGATCCCCAAAACACCGAGTGGGTCAACGGTATGAAGGCCAGGACCGCTGCGAGCGCGGTCAGGATGACAGGGCGTGTCCGCTGCACAGTCGCCTCGATCACAGCGTGATAGTCATCGAGACCGGCCGCCTGATTTTCCTTGATTTGCTCTGTCAGGATCAGCGTGTTGCGCATGAGGATACCCGCCAATCCAATCAACCCGAGAATGGCATTGAAGCCGAAGGGCTGATTGAACAGGAGCAACGTTGGTACCACTCCGGCAAGTCCAAGGGGTGCGGTCAGCATCACCATCGTCATCGTCGACAGACTGCGAACCTGCAGGATGATGACGATCAACGTTGCCGCGATCATAAGCGGGAAGACCTGGACGAGTGCGACATTGGCTTTGAGGGACTCTTCGATATTGCCACCCATCTCGAT
The DNA here is from genome assembly GCF_964254145.1 of Pararhizobium sp. LjRoot235. NCBI lineage: Bacteria > Pseudomonadati > Pseudomonadota > Alphaproteobacteria > Hyphomicrobiales > Rhizobiaceae > Pararhizobium > Pararhizobium sp. LjRoot235. The sequence goes on from NZ_CAXUSP020000001.1 coordinate 3,745,148, forward strand.
CCGGTATCCGACGGGAAGCGATGCGATCAGCGGCTGAAGTGCCTTCATGACCTGCTGTGAAACCTCAGGTGGTTGCGTCGCCTCGTTGATATCGGAGCGTATCGTGATCACCGGCATTCGATCGCGACGTTTCAGGATCGGTTCCTCAAAACGGATCTCGGAATGCCCGATCTGATCGAGTGGAACCTGACGGCCGTTCCTGCTCATCAGCGAAAAGTCGGCGAGCCGTGACGGATCGAGACGGTTTTCGCCAGCACTTCGTGCGACGACAGGGACATTACGGATGTTGTCGCGCACCTGGGTGACTGGGATGCCGCTCAGCAGCAACTGCATCTGCTGGGCTGCTTCCGAGGGTGACAGACCGATCAGATTGAGCCGCCCCTGATCGGGGACGAAGCGTAGCACCGGGGTGCGGTTACCCCAATCCCGGTTGGCCTGCCGGACATCGGGCACACCTTTCATAATTGCCAGGGCCTGCTCGGAAATCTTGTAGAGTTCGTCCTGATCCGGTCCCATGATCCGAAACTCGACCGGGAAAGGTGTGTACGGCCCGAATACTAGCTGCGTTACGCGCACGGACGCCTCGGGAACAAGCCCATCCGAAACGGCGGCACGAAGGCGGTGCTTCAATGCCTCGCGAGCATGGGCATCGGGCGTCAGCACAACGACTTTGGCGAAGGCAGGGTCGGGCAATTCGGGCGCCATGGCGAAGAAGAAGCGCGGCGCACCCTGCCCTACATAGCTGGTGACGATTTTGGTTTCCGGCTGGGTTTGCAGCCAGTCTTCGACTTTCTCCACTGCGGCTGTCGTGGTTTCGATGCTCGTGCCCTCAGGCATGCGAACTTCGACCAACACCTCGGGCCGATCCGACGTTGGGAAGAACTGTTGTTTTACGCCTCCCATCCCGACGACCGAGACAGCCATCGTGATGCCGACCACGGCGCAGGTCATGAATTTATGGCGAACCGCAAACTCGATGAGCGAGCGCAGGCGACGGTAGTTCGGCGTATCATAGATGGCGTGGTGTCCGCCCTCGACCGGTTTGATGTCAGGCAGCATCTTCACACCGAGGTACGGCGTAAAGATCACCGCAACAAACCAGGAAACGATCAGCGCGAAGCCCACGACCCAGAAAATGTTGCCAGCGTATTCACCTGCAGTCGATCTTGCAAAGCCAACGGGCATCAGCCCAATGATTGTCACGAGTGTGCCGGACAGCATCGGCGCCGCAGTATGGCTCCAGGCATAAGCGGCCGCCTTAACGCGGTCCATGCCCTCCTCCATCTTCACCACCATCACCTCGATCGCGATGATGGCGTCGTCGACGAGAAGGCCCAGCGCAAGGATCAACGCGCCGAGCGTGATGCGATCGAAGAACCGGCCGGTTTCCAGCATGATGAGGAAGACGACGGCCAGCGTCAGCGGCACAGCAAGCGCAACCACGATGCCGACGCGCCACCCCAGTGCGACCAAACTGACGAACAGCACAACACCGAGCGCCATGGCGAACTTGAGCATGAATTCACCGACCGCCTCGTCGATGTTGACGGCTTGATCGCTGACTTTGGCAAGCGTCATGCCCAGCGGCAGTGTCTCAGCAATCGCGGCGGAACGCGCCTCAAGCGCCTTGCCGAGCTCAAGGCCATTCCAACCCGATTGCATCACTGCACCCAGCATGACTGTCGGCTCGCCCTGATGGCGGATGATGTAGGTTGCGGGATCCTGATAACCGCGCCGCACCTCCGCCAGATCGGAGAGCTTTAGCGTCCGTCCGCCCGCCACGATCGGCGTATCGGCGATTGCCTGCACGCTGTTATAAGCGCCGTCGAAACGGATGAAGACCTGTGGCCCACGCGTGTCTATCGAGCCTGCCGGCGTGACCGTGTTCTGTCTTTGCAAGGCTGCGGCGATATCCTGGGCCGATATTCCGAGCGTTGCCAGCTTGGCATAGGAAAATTCGACGAAGATCTGTTCGGGGCGTTCTCCGAGAATGTTGATTTTTTTGACCCCCGGCACATGCAGGAGATCCTGACGGATGACCTCCGCTTGTCGCACCAGGTCGCGCATCGGCATCCCCTTCGCCTTCAGTGCGTAAAGGCCGAAGCTCACATCGGAGTATTCATCATTGACAAAGGGGCCCATGACGCCGGGCGGGAGATTTCGGGTTTCGTCGCCGAGCTTTTTGCGAGCCTGATAGAACTCTTCTGCGACGGCGCTCGCCGGAGTATTATCCTTCAGTGTCACGGTGAGGAAGGCATAGCCTGGCCGCGTCGTTGTTTCGACACGGTCGTACCAGGTGAGTTCCTGAATGCGCTTCTCAAGGGGCTCGGCGACAAGATCCTGCATTTCACGCGCTGTGGCACCCGGCCAGACTGAAGTGACCGTCATAGTTTTGATAGTGAAGGAGGGATCTTCGGCGCGTCCCAGCTTGACGAAGGCGTAGACGCCCGCAGCGGCCAGCAGAACGATAAAGAATAAGGTAACGGCGCGTTCGCGAACCGCGATGGCGGAAAGATTGAAGCTCATTACTTTGTCACCTCGTCCTGCACTGAGGTCCTGACTGCCGCGCCATTTTCAAGTAGATGCGCGCCCAGAGCGACAACTTGCTCACCGATTCCAATTCCGGTGACAAACGCCGTCTCTTCACCGATCCGTTTGATCTCGACAGGAAAAAAGTTCACCGTCGACGTGGCGCGATCGACAACCCACACGCCTGTCTTGCTACCGTCGTCCAGGATCGCGCCGACTGGTACGGCGACCTCCGACTGCCGATCCGCGTCCAGGATTTTTATCGTCACCGTCGAGCCGAGCGGAGCAGATGCGGCGGCGCCATCGAGGACATAACGTGCCTCGTAAGTACGTGTTTGGGGATCAGCAGCATCGGAGATCTGTCGCAAGCGGACCTTTCCGCTGAGACCGCCGCCTCCATAGACACTGGCCTGTGCTTCGGACCCTATGTCGGGCCGCAGAGTCTCAGGTAGCCAGACGACAGCTTCACGGGGCCCAGACTGCGCGAGTTGAACGACAGTTTGGCCCGCAGCCACGACCTGTCCGGAATCTCCAAGAGTATCGACAACTGTTCCATCCGAATTTGCAACAAGGACGGTATATGTGGCTGCGTTTTCGGCAACCTTGGCGTCAGCTTCGGCCGCGGCAAGTTGTGCCGAGGCCGTGTCGAGAGCCGCCTTTGCCTGTTCATAGCGCTGTGGAGTGGCAGCCAATCCGTTTTTCACCAGGGCTGCGTAGCGTTTCTCATCCGCCTCTGCCTGGATCAGGACGGCACGGGCTGCGGCAACCGTATTGCGCTTCGCTGTCAGAGCGAGTTGGAGATCGGTTTCATCGATGCGCATCAGGGCCTGGCCTTGTCTGACCTCTTGGCCCACATCCACCATCCGCTGGACGATCTTGCCCGGAACCCGAAACCCAAGGTTGCTCTGTACCCGCGAAGCGACCGTGCCGGTAAATGATCGCTCCGCCGTTTCAGTCTTCGTCGCCTCTGCCACCCTTACCAGTGGTGAAGCAGTCCTTGGGTCTGCAGCCTCGGCTTCCCGTTTAGTGGTTTCGAAAACGAGGAGAAAGGCGGCGGCCCCCGCCGCTGCCACGAGACCCACGAAAGCCAGGACATGTTTGCGTTTCATTTTAAGTTCTCTTCTTGACCAGCGACCTGGATGATTTAGATTGCGATCTAACTCTATTTGCGCTATAGATGTCAAATGAAATCTAATCGGAGACCAATATGAGAGTGAGCCGAGCACAGGCCGAGGAAAATCGGGAAACGGTGATCAACGTCGCCAGTCGTCTGTTTCGAGAGCATGGCTTCGATGGTATTGGCCTGAAGGATCTGATGAAGGGTGCCGGCCTTACACAAGGTGGGTTCTATAAGCAGTTCTCGTCCAAGGACGATCTTGCCGCCCAGGCATCCAGGCGCGCAATGGAAAGTGCTACACGCAGGTGGTCGACCGCGGCAGCGACAAGCTCTGATCCACTTGAGGCGGTCATGGAGTTCTACCTCTCACCGGGCCATCGTGGAGAAAAGGCCGACGGTTGCCCTTTGGTGGCATTGGGGTCGGACGCGGCGCGGCAAAGTGAGGAGGTCAGGCGCCCGTTTGAGGATGGGGTCCGAGCTCATTTTGAGGTCCTGCATGAGCTGGTGGACGGCGTCAAGAGTTCCAATCCCAGCCACAAGGCAATGGCTATACTATCTCTCATGGTGGGCGCCGTCATGCTATCCCGCATCATGCAGGACGAGGATCTGTCGCAAGGCATCCTCGACGCAGCCGCTGGCGAAGTCAGGCGCATTGCGCGCGGTGAAGGTGTCGCCTGAAGGCTATCGCAGGATTCGATGACCTGATGCGGTGAGGGCCCGAGTTGAGCTGCTGCCAGAATGTGCGGGCAACAGCCTCTTTTAAACCCTTGCGCAAACTGCATGTTTTGAGAACGGGCACTGGCCGCATCGTCGGCCGGCACTGTTGAGGCTTGCCTATTTTTAATGAGAAGACAGGTGGAAAATAGATGCGTCGTATCGTTGTAACAGGAATGGGCGCTGTAAGTCCCCTTGGAGCGAATGTCGGTATCTCCTGGTCGCGCCTCCTCGCGGGTCAGAGCGGCATCCGGCGACTGGGGGACGATGTCGTCGGTGACCTCCCGTCGAAAATAGGGGGAGTGGTCCCTTCAATCGCTGAAGACCTCGAAGGAGGCTTCGATCCGGATAGGGTCCTGGCTCCGAAGGATCAACGCAAGGTCGACCGGTTCATCCTCTTCGCACTGGCGGCAGCTGAAGAGGCGCTCGCCCAGGCGAGCTGGAAGCCAATTTCCAATGATGACCGGCTGCGAACCGCGACAATCATCGCTTCGGGCATCGGCGGCTTTCCAGCGATAACCGAAGCGGTTCGCACCGTCGATCAACGCGGTGTCCGTCGTCTTTCGCCCTTCACCGTGCCGTCGTTTCTCGTCAACCTCGCAGCGGGACAAGTCTCGATCCGCTATGGCTTCAAAGGCCCCCTCGGCGCACCGGTAACTGCGTGCGCTGCCGGTGTTCAGGCGATCGGCGATGCCGCCAGGCTTATCCGATCCAATGAAGCCGACATTGCTATCTGCGGCGGAACAGAAGCCTGCATGAATATCGTCAGTCTCGGTGGCTTTGCCGCCGCGCGGTCGCTGTCGACCGGCTTCAACGAAACGCCGAGCCGGGCATCGCGTCCCTTCGATATGTCGCGCGACGGGTTCGTCATGGGCGAGGGAGCGGGTGTGTTGGTCATCGAAGCGTTGAGCCATGCGTTTGCTCGCGGTGCCACGCCGCTTGCCGAACTGGTCGGATACGGTACGACAGCCGACGCCCATCACATCACCTCCGGTCCCGAAGACGGAAACGGCGCGCGCAGAGCCATGGAAATCGCCATCGCGCAGGCTGGTATCGCTCCGCTTGAGATCGGTCATCTGAACGCACACGCGACCTCGACGCCGGTCGGCGATCTCGGTGAAATCAGGGCTATCAAGAGTGTGTTCGGTTCCGACAAGACCGTTGCAGTCAGCGGGACGAAGTCAGCAACGGGACACCTGCTCGGCGCGGCCGGAGGGCTGGAAGCTATCTTCACGATTTTGGCGCTCAGCAACCAGATCGCACCACCGACCTTGAACCTGAATGCTCCGGATCCGGAAGCCGCCGGTATCGATTTCGTCGCGAACGAAGCGCGACACGTAGACGCTGAATACGCCATATCGAATGGCTTCGGTTTTGGCGGGGTCAATGCCAGCGCACTCTTCCGGCGCTGGACAGAAGGGGGCGCTGGTCGCTCACCCTCCGTTAGCTGATGCTAATTTTCGCGCCCACAACAATGTCAGATTGTGCCGCTGCTAAGGAGGTCGGGCCGCTATGACCTACAATGGTTACCTCCGCAAAACATCATGAGCTAACGCCAAAGATCGCAGCAGGTTGGACCAGCAAACCTACCTCAGACTTCCTGAAGCTGGCATTGAGGCTGAACGATTCCGGCCGCGCGGGATAGAAGTCTTGGTGCCGGCGCGCCGTGCAAATCGCGGCGCACTCTCGAATCTTGCAGATGACCATGCTGAGATCGGCTCGGTATCATACCGTCGGCCCTATCCGGGAATCAGTTCGAAACCAATTCTGTGGACAAACGCAGGCTTTATCGGGGCTACGGCGATTGGTATGGTGACGGTATCGCTCGTCGGAGGGGATGTAAAACTAGGGCTTTGTGGCTTCCCTAGAGTTTCTTAAGGTACTGATTTTCCGAAGAAGAAAATGGTACGGTTGGGGGGTCTCGAACCTCCGACCTCAGGTGCCACAAACCTGCGCTCTAACCAACTGAGCTACAACCGCACATTAAGACAGACACACGAACCATCGTCCGGTGCCGCTTTCCGGGTCAAATACGGGCAGTGCGTATTTTTTGCAAGACATAACTTGCCGTTTGATGTGAAAAAACCGGGTGAACGGGTCACCCGGTTTCCGTGATGGGGGCTCAACCGGCTAACCGGCGCCGGCCAAATCAGTTTTTCTTGAAGCCGGAGATGACCTTCTCGGCGGCGTCCTTGCCGGGCTTCGCGACGTTCTCGGCAACCTTGCGGGTGGCTTCCTGCATCGACTTGGCCTGCTCGACGGCAAGCTCGGCCTGCTTGCGGAGGAAGGCGGTCTGCAGTTCGAAGAATTCGGAAACGGACTTGACGCCGAGCAGCGATTCCAGATGCGAGAGCGAGTTCTCGGCATTGGTGCGCAGGGCTTCGATCGCCTTGAGGCCGAGTTCGACCGTGCCGGACTGGGCGCTTTCGAGCGTTGCTTCAACGGTCTTCGTCGCGTCCTCGGCGGCGGTCTTCACCTTCACATAGGCTTCCTTCGACTGGGCGGCACCCTTTTCCGCGAAATCGCGGAAGGTTTCGGTCACCTTGGTCGGGTCGAATGCAGCCAGCGAAAAGGCATCGTCTGTTTTCTTGGTAGCCATGATATGCGCTCCTTGGTTTGGGCCCTCTCCTGAGGCACCCGCGTTGAGATGATGTCTATATAGGCGATTTCGTTGTGCAATGCAATATATTTGTGCATCGCACAAATCAAAACTGACGGACATTAACCTTTCGCGCCGAAAGGCATGTGGCCTGCCGCCTGCAAGCTAGACCCCTGCCGCCGCGGCAGGTATTAATACACTGTTAACAATCCCGTCCGCGTGACGGTTTTAAACCAGGTCAGCCGATGCCCGCAAAATCGTATCCCTTCATCGACATCGCCGTTCACGAGCGGGTGCGGGAGCATTTTGCCAGGGGCGACGCGGCCGTCTTGTTTTCGCCGGACATGAGCCGGGTGCTGTGGTCGAATGGCGAGGGCGCTTTCCTGTTCGGCCAGCCGTCGATCTATGACTTCATCGACAACGGCGCCAACCGCAACGATGCCGCCTACCGCCAGATGGAAACGGCGGCCCGGCAGCTCGAACGCAGCGGCGACAAACGGTCCTTCCTGATGCGCATTGCCTCGGGCTTCCAGCGCCTTTCCGTCAACGCTGCGGTGGAGATGATCACCGTGCGGCCGGGCGAAACCGCAATCCTTTTCGCAGCCCCGCGCACCGGCAAGCCGCTGTCAGCGGAAGAACGCGCCGCCCGAATGATCTCCGGCTTCGACGATCCCGATACGCATATGGCGGTCCTCGATGGCGAAGGTTCGCTTCTTGCCGCCTCCCCCGGCTTCGACGCTCTTTCCATGACGCCGCAGACCTGCCGGACGCTGGTCTCCGCCGTTGGCCGCGACAGCGACTGGCTGGTCAAGCGCCCGGTCCCGACCGGCAAAGGCCATCTGCCGGCGGCGATCGGCAAACTGTCTGAAAACCCTCCCCTGCACCTGCTTTTCGCCGTCGAGACTATTCTCGGCAATCTCGATGCGGGCGCGGATTTCCGCGAAATCGAGGAAGCCGAGGAAGCGCCCGCACCATCCGCCGCAGCCGCACCGCTTCTTTCGGCAGCAAGCCTGCCGGACGATGTTATCGACGAGATTGAAGCGATCGAGGAAATCCCGGCGGAAATGGAAGCGTCGGCCGATGATCTGCTGGAAGCGGAAGACGATGCCCTCGCAGATACGCTGGTTTCTGCCGATGAGACCGAACAGCCTTCCATCGACGGTGACGTAGCACCTCGCGACATTGCACAAGCAGACGACACCGATGCCGAACCGCAGCCGAACTTGCCCCCCGCCGCCGCGATGGAACAAGACGACCTCGCCGAGGTCGGCGAAGCCATCGCCGCAGGGGCCGAGGACCTTACCGAACAAAAGGGCGTGACAGTCGCGGATAAACCGTTGAATGAGACGGAGCAGGACACGCCGGACGAGGAGGCGGCTTCGCCTGCCGTTGCGCCGGTTGCGGCCGCTCCGGAAGAAGCATCTCTGGACGAGGAAGCTGCCATAGCGCCGGTCGAAAATGCATCGGAAAAGGCATTTCACGACGAGCCCAGTGCAGACGGTGCGGCGCAGGGTTTCGTCTTCGAGCCGAACAGCCGGGCCGTGCGTTTCGTCTGGAAGATCGATTCCGACGGACGTTTCAGTGAAATTTCCGAGGAGTTCGCGACCGCAGTCGGGCCGAAATCCGCCAATGTCGGCGGCCAGCGCTTCACCGAGCTGGCGGCTCGGTACCATCTCGATCCCCGCAACACGATCGGCGAATTGCTGAAGCGGCGCGATACCTGGTCTGGCAAGACCATTTTGTGGCCGGTCGAAGGGACCAGCCTGCAGGTTCCGGTCGATTTGGCGGCCCTTCCGACCTATTCGCGCAATCGCGAATTCGACGGCTTTCGGGGTTTCGGCATCGTGCGCGTGGCCGATGCGATCGAGGACGAACAGGCGATCGGCCTGACATTCGGCGAGCCGGTGGCTTCCTCCATCGACGAGAACGCACCCGCAGAAATTGACGGTGGAACCGTTAATGCGGCGGACGTGGACGATGGTCGCGGCGATCAGGGAGGCGCGGTTAACGGCTTGGCCCTGGACGAAACCATCGTGGATGACGGGATCGCGGGCGACGGCACCGACGACGGTGTTGAAACTGCTGACCCCGCGCAATCTACCGCTGATCTTGCTGGCGAAGCCGAACCGAAAGAATCCGACGAGGAAGACCTGTTTGCCGGGCTGGAAGACGAGCAGCCTGCAGCAGAGCTTCCGCCAGAAGATCCATTCCGTGGTGAGCGTCCGGCGTTGAAGCTGGTCGAGACGCCGAGGCGCCGCGCGTCCGACAAAGTGATTGAGCTCAACAGCCACCGGCCACCGGGTACCGAGGCTTTAAGCCGCAGCGAGCAAGCCGCGTTCCTCGAGATCGCGCGTCAGTTGGGCGGAGCCTTCGAAAAGCGCGCGAACGAAGATAGGCCGGCAACTGACAAACCCGTCGCCGACGAGCCTATGATCGCCGATGCGGTTGCCGAGACAGCACAAGTGGGGGCTGACGGCACCGGCACGGATGCTCTTGTTGATATCGATGGCGCGGCGACCCCGGCCACCGAGACCGCCCTGCCCGACGCGCTTGCCGCAATCGTGCCGCCGCGCGCCAGCAGCAACAGCAGCCTGACGGCGGAACTGCTCGATAATCTCCCGATTGCCCTTCTCGTTCACAGCGGCGACGATCTGTTCCATGCCAATTCCGAGTTCCTCAAGCTCACCGGCTATTCCAGCCTGGACGAATTGCGGGAAGAAGGTGGGATCGATGCTCTCTTCGCCGGCGATGAGGATGGCCTCCTCGACATGCCGGACGGCGCCTTGATGGTCATCCGCAATGACGGCAATCTGGTTCCTGTGACGGCGCGATTACAATCGATCCGCTGGGAAGGCAAGAGCGCCCTGATGATAGCGCTTTCGGCGGTGCATGCGCCGTCAACACCAGTCGCAACCGAACCCTCGCCGGCAGACACGGCACCGGAGGCAGAAAATAACCCGGAAATCCAGGCGCTGCGCATGGAGACCGAGGAATTGCACTCGATCCTCGAAACGGCGACGGACGGCGTTGTCGTTGTCGGCGCCGACGGAGAAATCCGCTCACTGAACCGCTCGGCGAGCGCGTTGTTCAACTATGATGAGGGCGAAATCCGCGGCAAGCCCTTTGCCATGCTGTTTGCCCATGAGAGCCAGAAGGCCGTGCTCGACTATCTCTCTGGCCTTTCCGGCCATGGTGTCGCCAGCGTACTGAATGATGGCCGCGAAGTGATTGGCCGTGAAGCATCCGGTGGTTTCATCCCGCTGTTCATGACGATGGGGCGCCTTTCCTCCTCCAACGGCTTCTGCGCCGTCATCCGCGACATTACCCAATGGAAGCGGACGGAAGAGGAACTGCGCAATGCCAAGCGCGCCGCCGAAACGGCGAATGCCCACAAGAGCGATTTTCTTGCCCGCGTCAGCCATGAGATCCGCACGCCGCTGAACGCGATCATCGGTTTTTCCGACATGATGGCGAGCGAGCATTTCGGCCCGATCGGCAATCCCCGCTACATCGAATATGCCAGCGACATCGGCCGCTCCGGTCGCCATGTGCTCGACATCGTCAACGACCTGCTCGATATTTCGAAGATCGAAGCCGGCGAGATGGATCTGGAGTTCACCGCTGTCGAGATCAATGATGCGGTCTCGGAAGCCGTGTCGCTGGTGCAGCCGCAGGCCAACAGCCAGCGCGTGATCATTCGCACATCACTGTCGGGTTCGGTACCGAACGTGGTTGCCGACAACCGCTCGATCAAGCAGATTGCCCTCAATATCCTGTCGAACGCCATCCGCTTCACGCCGTCGGGCGGCCAGATCGTCGTCTCGACGGCCTACGAGGCCAATGGAAGCGTCATCCTGCGCATCCGCGATACCGGCGTCGGCATGACCCGCACGGAGCTCGAGCAGGCGATGAAGCCCTTCCGGCAGGTGACGACCGGCGCTCGCAAGCGCGGCGACGGCACCGGCCTCGGCCTGCCGCTGACCAAGGCCATGGCGGAAGCCAACAGGGCCCAGTTCTCGATCAGTTCGGCACCGAACGAAGGCACGCTTGTGGAGATTTCCTTCCCGTCGCAGCGGGTGCTCGCAAATTAGCCGGCCGCAGACGCTCAAGCCTCTAGAATAGCAGATAAAAAAAGAGGCAGCTGAAAAGCTGCCTCGATAATTTGAATGCTAAACAGGTGCTCGAGAAGTAGTGATGCCATTGTCCGCGCCGGCATCGCTGCCGAAAGAAACTCTGACATCGGGTAACCTCAAGTTGAGGACAACATTCGCTGCAATTTGTAAACAAAACCTTTCCGCCACATCCGCAAATTTTAGGCATTCGCGGCAAAGACGTAAGCCTTGGTTAATTCGGCGGGTCCGAAATCCTTAACGGAGCCGGTCAACTCCGCAGTTCCGGAAGGTTCGCGTAGAGGTCAAGCGCTTCCGGATTGGCAAGCGCCTCCTTGTTCTTGACCGGCCGTCCATGCACCACTTCGCGCACCGCAAGCTCGACGATCTTGCCCGATTTCGTGCGCGGGATGTCGGCAACGGCGATGATTTTCGCCGGCACGTGGCGAGGCGAGGCGCCTGTGCGGATCTTGGTCTTGATCGCCTTGACGAGTCCGTCGGTCAGTTCCCTGCCCTTTGCCAGGCGCACGAACAGGATGACGCGAACATCGTCTTCCCATTCCTGGCCGATGCAGATCGCCTCGGCGATATCCTCCATCTGCTCGACCTGATTGTAGATTTCCGCCGTGCCGATGCGCACGCCGCCCGGATTGAGCGTCGCGTCCGAACGGCCATGAATGATGATGCCGCCATGCTCGGTCCATTCGGCGAAATCGCCGTGGCACCACACGTTGTCGAAGCGCTCGAAATAGGCCGCCTTGTATTTAACGCCCTGCGGATCGTTCCAGAACATCACCGGCATGGAGGGGAATGGCTTGGTGCAGACGAGTTCGCCCTTCTCCTGGCGGACTGGCTGACCGTCGTCGTTCCAGACATCCATGGCAAGGCCGAGACCCGGTCCCTGGATTTCGCCGCGCCAGACGGGTTTAAGCGGGTTGCCGAGCACGAAACAGGAAACAATATCGGTACCGCCGGAGATGGAGGCCAGTTGGATATCAGGCTTGATGCCTTCATAGACGAAGGAAAAACCTTCCGGCGACAACGGCGAGCCGGTTGATGTCATCAGGCGCAGCGACGAGAGATCATGCGTCGAGACCGGCGTAAAGCCGCCCTTGCGCACGGCGTCGATATATTTCGCCGAGGTGCCGAAGATGGCGAACTTCTCATCACGGGCATAGTCGAACAGCACGTTGCCATCTGGATGGAACGGCGAGCCATCGAAAAGGCAGAGCGTCGCGCCCGAGGCGAGACCGGACACCAGCCAGTTCCACATCATCCAGCCGCAGGTGGTGAAGTAGAAGAGCTTCTCACCCTCTTTCAAGCCGCAATGGAAGCGGTGCTCCTTCAGATGCTGCAGCAGCGTGCCGCCGGCCGAATGGACAATGCATTTCGGAACGCCGGTCGTGCCGGAGGAAAAGAGAATGTAAAGCGGATGCGAGAAGGGCAGCGCCATGAATTCGAGAGGCTTTTCGGCAAAGGCTGCGATGAAGGCAGAGAGGGCTTTGCCGTTCTCGATCGATGCTGCGAGCGCATCCGCATTGCCGGCATAGGGAATGATCAGGGCAGGCACGCCGAGTTTCTTCGTGACGGCCTGAACCTTCGTGGAAACGTCCTGCAGCTTGCCGGCATACCAGTAACCGTCGCAGGCGATGAACAGCTTGGGCTCGATCTGACCGAAACGATCGAGCACGCCCTGTTCGCCGAAATCGGGGGAACAGGACGACCAGATCGCTCCGATGGAGGCACTGGCGAGCATCAGTGCGATGGTCTCGGGCATGTTGGGCATCATTGCGGCAACGCGATCACCCTTGCCGATGCCCGCGGCCTTCAAGGCCTGTTGCAGCCGGGACACCAACGCCCGCAGTTCATCAAAGGACATGCGCGATTGCGCCTTGTCCTCGCCCCGGAAGACCAGTGCGTCTCCGCTTCCCGTATTCCGCAACAGGTTTTCCGCGAAATTGAGCGTCGCGTCGGGAAAAAACCGGGCTTCCAACATGCGATCGCCATGGATCAGCGCCCGCTCGCCCTTTTCGCCGATGACACCGCAATGGTCCCAGACCGCCGTCCAGAAATCGGCGGGCTCGCTGATCGACCAGTCATGGAATGCATCATAATCGGCAAAGCTCTTGGAAAAGCGCTGTTCACACCAATCAATGAACGCCTTCATCGGCGTCTGGTCGATGAATTCACGGGACGGTGTCCAAAGGGGGCGATCTGATTGCATGCTTTCCTCCTACCCAAGCCAGCCTCTATATCATGCTGCGACGCCAGATAAACAGGCCGCTCAAATGATGACTGTGGCCGTTGCGACATTTCCCCGCTTCAATCGTTTGATTTCTCCCCGGCGAAAGCCTATCCATCGGCCTTTCAGAACGTGTGAGCGCCGAACGGCAATGAAGCAATTCCTCGATATCGCCAACAACAAAGCAGGGCTCCGCAGGCTGCTTCTATCGCGCATGCTTGCCTTCCTGCTTTTCGGCGTGCTGGCGCTCGTGATGCTGTTCAAGGTCGCCTTGCCGTTGTTCGTTTCAACGGCCAGCGTCAAGCTTAATATGGAGCGAGCGCTTTCCTCCTGGACTGGGGCACGCGCCAGCATTGCCAGCGATCCGGATATCAGCTTCTGGCCGCACCCGGTGTTGACGCTACACGCCGTGACCTTCGAAGGCGGCGATACCGCCTCCCCGGAATTGCTGGCGAAAGCCGACGCCATCGCCGCCGGGTTCGATCTCCTCGCCGCCTTGCGCGGCACGCCGGTCTTCTACGACTTCCGCCTGCTCAACCCGGTGTTCAAAATAGAGCGCAGGATCGACGGGAGCCTCAACTGGCGTCGAGCCGGCTGGATGGCCGACGCCATCGCCAGCGCGTCGTTGAAGACGAAATCATCACCGCGCAACACGCCGATTGGCGACATCGACATTGAAAACGGCACGCTCGAACTGACCGACCGCATCACCGCCGGCGTCTATCGGGTCAACGATATTTCCGGTTCGATCCAATGGCCATCGCCAGCTGCGGGGATCAGTGCACGTCTTTCGGCTCTCATGAATGGCGAGAGGGTCGAGTGGTCGTTCGTCTGCGATGAGCCGATGATGCTGCTTTCGGGGCACAACAGCGCAATCCAGACATCGTTCGCCGCCGCGCCGCTGAGCTTCAGTTTTGATGGAACCGGCAACGCCTCCACTCATCCCTTCGCCTCCGGGCAACTGCAGCTGACGGCGAATTCCCTTCCAACATTGAGTGGTTGGTATGGAGCGGCCACGCCACTGCCGCCAGCGACTGGAACCATCTCCATGGACACCAGCGTGACGATGTCCGCCGGGACGTTGAAGATGGACAACCTCTCTCTCGCAGTGAACGGATCCAGTGCAACGGGTGTTCTCGACGTTGTCTGGCGCCAGCAGCACAGCCCGCGCATTGATGGCACACTTGCCTTCGAACGGCTCGATCTAACGTCTCTTCTCGCTTCCTTCTTGCCAGCGCATCCGGCAGCCGCCGCCACCGGCACGCCGGACATGTCATTTCTCAAGCAGGTCGATCTCGATCTCCGGCTTTCGGCTGAGGAAGCCAGCTACGGCGCGATTACGCTCACCGACATCGCCGCGGGCGTCATAACAAACAACGACCGGGCCTCCCTCGATATCGGCGACAGTACCTATTCCGGCGGCTCGCTCAGTGGCCGCATCGCGCTTGCAAAAGACGGTGCCAATGGTGGCCAGCTGCAACTTTCGCTGAAGAATGCCAATCTTGCCCCTGTCGCTGCGAGCCTCGGCCTGCAGGGGCCGCTGCCGCTGGGCCGCGGTGTCGTGAGCATCGATCTTGCGACCACCGAACCGCTGCAGTCGATGACGATGGGCGGCGTTTCGGGAGAAATCCACTATTCCGCAGTCGACGGTGCGCTGACAGGCTTCAACGGACCGGAATTCGAACGGCTTGCGGGGGAAGGTGGTTTCTTCAACATCAGCCAGGCCGGCGACGGTTCGTTTGCGTTTGGCACGGCGGAAATCACTGCAAGGCTGCGCGGAGGCGTCGCCGAACTGACGAAGGCGGATATTCGCGGCGAGGGACGAACCCTGTCCCTTGCGGGGCTCATTCCCTATCGCAACGGCAGCCTGGCGCTCGCCGGCGCCATCCGGCCCGATGATGCCACGGTGCCGCCGGTTCGCTTCTTTGTCGGCGGCTCCTGGCCGAATGCAATCATCTCACCACTCGCGACGATCCCCGCCCTGCCATTATCCATCACATCCACATTGCGGTAGGGCCTTCTAAAATAAGCTGCCGAATCAGCCCACAGGAGATGTGTCCGTGCTGCTTTTTCTTGCCGCCCTGTTCAAGATCGCCTTGGCATCGTTGCTGACAGGCGCCGCGCTAACGCTCGTCAACAACTCCTGCGGCAGGCGGGGCTCACACCGGCGGTTCTGTGGACCTACCTTCTGCGCTTGACCGGCTGGGCGCTGCCAAACATCCTGCCCGGCTCGATGATCGCGCTGCCCGTCTGGCTCTTGACCTATGTCTTCCTGCCGCCACGCGAAAGGGAGCGCGAGCGCGACTGAAGCAGGGGGCTCGCGGAGATCACAGGGCGAAGGCCGCCTGCTCGTCCTTGACCCGCTGGATTTCACGACGCCGCGAGACGACGGAAGCGATCAGCACACCTATGGCAACGATGCCGATCAGGAGCGTGCAGACTGCGTTGATTTCCGGTGTCACTCCCAACCGCACCTGGCTGTAGATCTTCATCGGCAGCGTCGTGGCTCCCGGCCCTGAGGTAAAGTTCGAAATCACGAGGTCGTCCAGCGACAGCGTGAAGGCGAGAACCCAGCCAGAAAAAACGGCCGGCGCGATGACCGGCAAGGTCACCTGCAGAAAGGTGGCGACCGGGGTGGCGCCGAGATCCATCGCAGCTTCCTCGATCGACCGGTCGAAACTCAGCAAACGGGACTGCACGACAACGGCGACGAAGCACATGGTGAAGGTGATGTGCGCCAGCGTCAGCGTCCAGAAACCGCGATCGAAGCCAATGGCGACGAACAAGAGCAGCATCGACAGGCCGGTGATGACCTCCGGCATGACGAGCGGCGCGTAGATCATGCCGGAAAACAGCATGCGCCCGCGAAACCGGGTGTAGCGCGTCATGGCCAGGGCCGCGAGCGTGCCGAGCACCGTTGCCACGGTCGCCGAAATCAGGCCGACCCGCACCGTCACCCAGGCGGCATCGAGCAGCGCCTGGTTATGCAGAAGCTGGACATACCACTTGGTCGAGAACCCCGCCCAGACGGTCACCAGTTTCGATTCGTTGAACGAAAAGATGACGAGAAGAACGATCGGCAAATAGAGGAAGGCGAAACCGAAGACGATCGAGGCGATGTTGAAGCGCGACCACTTGACCATAATTACTTGCCCTCGCCGTCGGCCTTGGCCTGCGCGTGTTGGAAGAACATGATCGGCACGACGAGGATGAGGAGCAGGATCGTCGCCACCGCCGCGGAGATCGGCCAGTCACGATTGGCGTTGAACTCATTCCAGAGCGTCTTGCCGATCATCAGCGTCTCCGACCCGCCAAGCAGATCCGGAATGACGAATTCGCCGACCGCCGGGATGAACACCAGCATGCAGCCGGCGATCACGCCGGGCATGGAGAGCGGAAACGTCACGCGCCAAAAGGCCCTGATCGGCGTGCAGCCGAGGTCCAGCGCCGCTTCCGTCAGGCTGTGATCCATCTTTTCCAGAGATGAATAGATCGGCAGCACCATGAACGGCAGGTAGGAATAGACAATGCCGATATAGATCGCCCAATTGGTATTGAGGATGATCAGCGGCTCGTCGATGACGCCGAGCGTCAGCAGAAACTGGTTCAGGAGGCCTTCCGGCTTCAGAATCGCGATCCAGGCGTATACACGGATCAGGAAGCTCGTCCAGAACGGCAGGATGACCAGCATCAGCAGCGTCGGGCGGATCGAGGTCGGCGCCTTTGCCATGCCGTAGGCGATCGGATAGGCAATCAGCAATGTCACAATGGTCGAGATGACGGCAATCTTCAGGCTGGAAATATAGGCATTGGTGTAGAGCGCGTCGCCGGCGAGAAATACGTAGTTGGCAACCGACAACTCGCCGAGCCTGTCGACGATACCCGAGATGCCATCCGCCAAGTTGAACACGGGCAGATAAGGCGGCATCGCGATGGCGGTTTCCGACAGCGATATCCTCAGAACGATGAAGAAGGGTGCGAGGAAAAAGACCGTCAGCCAGACATAGGGGATGATGATCACCAGCCGGTTGAAGATTGCCGATCCGAATTTTGACATGGCCTCAATCCCTCAGCACGACGCCGGCGCTTTCATCGAAGGAAATCCAGACCTGCTGATCATAGCCAAGCGGGTCCTCGACCGCGCGCACCGCATTCAGGGATGACGCCTTGATCACCTTGCCGTCCTTCAGGCGCACATGGAAAATCGTCATGTCGCCGAGATAGCCTATGTCCCAGATCTCGCCCTCAGCAGCATTGAGCGGGGCGCAGGCCGGCTTATCGCGGCTAACGCGGATTTTCTCCGGACGGATTGCAAGTCCGGCCTTCGTTCCGACGCCGGGCGGCTCGGCGGATGCGAGACGCACCGTCAATCCCGCTTCCGTCGCAATCTCGACCGTGCCTGGGCCGGCGGATGAGACCGTGCCATCAAAGATGTTCACGTCACCGATAAAGTCGGCGACGAAGCGTGAATTCGGCGCCTCGTAGATTTCCGGCGGCGTTGCGACCTGGATGACCTTGCCATGCGCCATGACGGCGATGCGGTCGGCCATGGTCATTGCCTCTTCCTGATCGTGGGTGACGACGACGAAGGTCAGGCCGAGTTGCTGCTGCAGGTCCATCAGTTCGAACTGGGTTTCTTCGCGCAGCTTCTTGTCGAGCGCGCCCAGCGGTTCGTCGAGCAGCAACACCTTCGGCCGCTTGGCAAGCGACCGGGCAAGAGCCACGCGCTGTCGCTGGCCGCCCGACAGTTGATGCGGCTTGCGCTTGGCGAATTTGTCGAGCTTGACGAGCTTCAACATCTGGTCGACGCGCTCGGCGATCTGGGGCTTCGGCATGCCATCCTGCTTCAGGCCGAAGGCGACGTTGTTCTCGACCGTCATATGTGGAAACAGGGCATAGGACTGGAACATCATGTTCACCGGCCGCCGATAAGGCGGAATACCGGCAAGGCTCTGGCCATCCAGCACGATTTCGCCTGATGTCGGCTGTTCGAAGCCGGCCAGCATGCGCAGGAGCGTGGACTTGCCGCAGCCGGAGGCGCCAAGCAGGGCGAAGAACTCGCGGGGATAGATATTGAGCGACAGATTGTCGACGGCGACGAAATCACCGAATTTCTTGGTGACGTTCTTGACGGCAATGAACGGCACGGAGGCGGGATCGGCCCAAGGGGCAAAGGAACGCCGGATACTGCCAAGTGACTTCATCATCTATCCCCGAATGACATGCAAACAGCACGGGTGTGGTTGGTCCGTGCCCCATACGAAAATTGCCCGGATTTTTCATATCCGGGCAATTTGTTTGGCTTTACTGGCCGGTGACCACCTTGGTCCAGAGGCGTGTCGCCACGCGCTGCGTTTTCGGATCCCACGGCGAGATCGTGTAGAGCTTCTGCATCGTCGCTTCATCCGGGTAGATCGCCGGGTCTTGGAGCACGTCCTTGGAGATGAATTGCTGTGACGCCTTGTTGCCATTGGCATAGAAGACGTAGTCGGTCGCCTTGGCGATGACTTCGGGCTTCATCATATAATTCAAAAAGGCGTGGGCCTCCTCGACATGCGGTGCATCTGCCGGAATGGCCATCATGTCGAACCACATCTGCGCGCCCTGAGACGGAATGGAGTAATTGACTTCGACACCGGCTTTGGCTTCAGCAGCGCGATCACGGGCCTGAAGGATGTCGCCGGAATAACCGAAGGCGATGCAGATATCGCCATTGGCCAGGGCATTGATATATTCGGACGAGTGGAACTTGCGAATGAACGGTCGCACGCCGGCCAGAAGCTCGCCTGCCTTCCCAAGCTCGGCGGGATCATGGCTATCGGGCGGCAGACCGAGATAGGTCAGCGCGGATGGGAGCACGTCCTTTGGTGCATCGAGCACGTGGATACCGCAGTCCTTGAACTTTGCCGCGATCGCAGGATCGAAGATCACCTCAAGACCGGGCCGAACGTCCGGCCCTAAGATTTCCTTCACTTTGGCGACATTGTAGCCGATGCCGTTCGTGCCCCACATATAGTCGATGGCGTATTCGTTGCCGGGATCGTATTTCGCCGTGCGCTCCATCACCATGTCCCACATATTGGACAGATTGGGCAGCTTCGACTTGTCGAGCTTCTGGAACACACCCGCCTGAATCTGGCGCTGGAGGAAGTCGGCGCTCGGAACGACCACGTCGTAGCCGGAGCCACCCGCCAGAAGCTTAGTTTCCACGATCTCGTTCGAATCGAAGACATCATAGACGACCTTGATACCAGTCTCCTTGGTGAAATCCTCCAGAATGCTGGCGTCGATATAATCGGACCAGTTGTAGACGTTGACGACGCGCTCCTGCGCGGTGGCAATAGTTGCAGACCCGCCAAGGAGCAGCGCGGCAAAGGCGGTGATGATCTTTCGCGACATGGATTCCCCTTTTCTTATCGAGCCTGCTGCGGCGCGCCAATGACGCGCGTCCACCGGCAGAGCCCGTATGCGTTTGGAAGTTAGGCATGTTTTCTGGCAACCACAAGCGCTTTTACGCGGTGGCGAAGGCATGAATGCATCAGCCTGGATTTTAGGAAGCGCTGCAAAAATCTAGCTCTTTTCAGCACCGGGCATCGCCGCATCCGCCCGTCATCCGGGAAGCTATTGCTACTGGAAATCGAAGGCGCTCAAGCCGGTCACCATCTCGTCGAGCCCGAGCGGCCGGGTGACCGGTGGCTCGGCGCGCGCAAGACAGCCCTGCCGCTCACAGAGGCGGCAGGCGGTGCCACCGGCAACGGTGGCGAGCGGCGCCTCTCCGTAGACGGTTTCCGGCGCATGGGCAGCATCGCAGCCGATCAGGATCGCCGTGCGCCGAACACGCTCCTGAAAGCTTGCGCGGGGGCCATCGACCGTCCGGGCAATTACCAGGAACTCCCCGCCCCCAAAAATCTCCACGCGATCGGCCAGGATCTGGCCGGCCTGCACAAATGCCGCGTGAATGTTGAGCTTCGGACAGTTGCCGCCGAACCGCGCCTGAGGGAAGCCTTGAGCACCCGCCTTGCGCAGGCGGTATCCGGCATGATCGATCTCCATCAGGAAGAAAGGCAGGCTGGAGGCTCCCGGACGCTGTAGTGTCACCAGCCGGCTTGCCGCCTGCTCGAAGGACACCTGGAAGCGGACGCTCAGAACATCAAGGTCGTATTTCGCTCGCTGCGCCGCCGCAAGAAATGCAGCATAGGGCATCATGATCGCGTGCGCGGCGTAGCGCGCCAGTTCGAAACGGCCGATGCGCCGGGCTTCGCCCGTTGAGAATGCCAGTTGATCGAGATCGGCGGCGATCGCTTCCGGAAGGGCAATCTGGGCCGCTTCCATGGCGATCTCGCGCAACTGGTCCTGTGCGGACAGTCTCTCCGACAGGAACAGCCGCATGGAGTGGCGGTCGAAACGGCGGCGCAGGTCGGGCATGACATGCAGCGGCAGAGCGCGGACTGTGAGGCCGTGCTCTTTACGCAGCCAGTCCTTCAGCGCTCCGGCAAGATCATCGCCGGGCGACAGCCGCGCATGGAACGCTTCGGCTGCCTCGTCGATACGCGCAAAAAAATGCGGGCGGTTTTCGAAGACCTCGCGCACTTCGTCCATCGGCAATCGTGCATCGGACAAGGCCGCCATATGCCCCTGGCCCGACAGGAGGCCGCTCAGATCCTTGAGCCGTAGGGATTGTTCGCGATAGGCACGATAGAGCTTGAGGATGCCCGTCGCCACGTTGGGCGCGGCCTCGGCCACCTCGATCAGTTCCTGATCTCCCGGCAACTCGCCGGCGAGCAGTGGATCAGCGAACATCTCGCGCAACTGCGCGACGCTGCCGGACGCCTCCCCCTGCAATTCGTCGAGGTCGACCTTGTAGACGGAGGCCAGTTTCAAGAGCAGTTGCACCGTCAACGGCCGCTGATTGCGTTCGATCAGATTGAGATAGGACGGCGAGATGCCGAGCGCCTCGGCCATCGCCGTCTGCGTCAGCGACAGGCCATTGCGGATGCGCCGCACACGGGCCCCGGCGAAAATCTTGTTTTCAGCCATTTGTCATACCTTTTACAAACTCGCGCCAGAAATGAATGTTTACAGAATTTACAAAATTACAGAAGCGCGCTGTAAAAGACAAGACATTATAACCCTTTTTGCAGGCGCAAAAATCCATTTACTGTAGCGGCTTTGTGCAGCGCACTGTAAAACTAGTTACATCAAATTCGGGGACTGAATGCGCGTTCAACAAAAGTCAAATCCCGTCTAAAATTTGCAGGAGGATCCTTTATGACTGATTTTTACAATCTCGTTCCAGGTGCACCGCAGGGCCGATTCGACGGCATTGAGCGCCCGTACACGGCAGAAGACGTCACGCGTCTGCGCGGCTCCGTCCAGATCAAGCACACGCTGGCCGAAATGGGTGCGAACCGGCTGTGGCAACTCATCCACGAGGAAGATTTCGTCAATGCGCTGGGTGCGCTCTCCGGCAACCAGGCCATGCAGATGGTCCGCGCCGGCCTCAAGGCAATCTACCTCTCCGGCTGGCAGGTCGCTGCCGACGCCAATACGGCATCCGCCATGTATCCCGACCAGTCGCTCTATCCGGCCAATGCCGCGCCCGAGCTTGCCAAGCGCATCAACCGGACACTCCAGCGTGCCGACCAGATCGAAACCTCGGAAGGCAAGGGCCTTTCCGTCGATACATGGTTCGCCCCGATCGTTGCCGACGCGGAAGCCGGTTTCGGCGGGCCGCTCAATGCCTTCGAAATCATGAAGGCCTTCATCGAGGCGGGTGCGGCCGGCGTCCACTACGAGGACCAGCTGGCATCGGAAAAGAAGTGCGGCCATCTCGGCGGCAAGGTCCTGATCCCGACCGCCGCCCACATCCGCAACTTGAACGCCGCACGACTTGCCGCCGACGTCATGGGCACGCCGACGCTGGTCATCGCCCGCACCGATGCGGAAGCCGCCAAGCTCCTCACCTCCGACATCGATGAGCGCGATCGGCCCTTTGTCGATTACGACGCAGGCCGCACCGTCGAGGGCTTCTATCAAGTCAGGAACGGCATCGAACCCTGCATCGCGCGCGCCATTGCCTATGCGCCGAGTTGCGACCTGATCTGGTGCGAGACCTCGAAGCCGGATCTCGAACAGGCCCGCAAGTTTGCCGAGGGCGTGCACAAGGCGCATCCGGGCAAGCTGCTTGCCTACAACTGCTCGCCGTCGTTCAACTGGAAGAAGAACCTCGACGACGTGACGATCGCCAAGTTCCAGCGCGAGCTGGGCGCGATGGGCTACAAGTTCCAGTTCATCACGCTCGCCGGCTTCCACCAGTTGAACTTCGGCATGTTCGAACTGGCCCGCGGCTACAAGGATCGCCAGATGGCCGCCTATTCGGAACTGCAGGAGGCGGAATTCGCCGCCGAGGTCAACGGATACACGGCGACCAAACACCAGCGCGAAGTCGGCACCGGCTATTTCGACGCCGTATCGATGGCCATCACCGGCGGCAAGTCCTCGACCACCGCCATGCACGAATCCACCGAACACGACCAGTTCCGCCCGGCGGCGGAGTGAGGAGACCCTCCCAACCCGGATAAGGGTTGGGAGAGGCTTTGAAATAGACATCAAGAACCCCATCAGAGGAGAAATGCCATGACACTCCAGACACGCGTCAAGGAACGGGCCGAAGAACAGTCGTCGGCCATGACACCGGAACAACAAGCGATGATCCGCATGGTCGCCAACGACCTGCACCGGCTCAACCAGGCCGTCATGAAGGCGGTGGACGCCGGCGTCTCCGTCGAGCTCGTCCGCTCGGCCCGCCATCACGGCGGCGAAGGCAACTGGGGCGACCTGCTGATCCCCGTCATCGTCACGCAGGGTCGCGGCTGAGCGATAGTCATCAGTCTTAGGCAAACCCCGGCGGGACCGATCCCGCCGGGGTTTGCTTTTGGCGGTCCGGCCCGCAATCGCGACCTGAGAGCTAGAAACTCCGGCTCGGCCTTTTTCCGGCGAAGAGATCGGCATGACTCTTCACCAACCGATAGAGACGTTCGGACACGGTGCGGATCTCGCGCCGATGGCGGTCCTCGCTGTTGGTGACGATCCACTGTCCGTGGCGAAGCTGTTTCAGCTCGTCGCCGGCTCGCTCGAGGCCCGGATCGAGATCGCCGACGAAACATGGCAAAACCGCCTGCCCCGCGCCTGCTCTCGCCAAATCGAGCAAGGATCGCGGGCGGCTGACGACGACGGCGATCGAGGCCGCCGCCTGTTCATGCGGCCAGCGCAAATAAGGCGAGATCGCATCTTCCTCCGACACGGCGAGCCAGGCCGTTGCCAGCCCATCGGGTGCGTTGCGCTGACGGTATGGGGCATAGGCGACCTCGCCGGCATGGCGGCTGGTGAGATGGGGCTCCTCCGGCGCGACGGCCCGGACGCCGACATCGCTTTCCCGGTGCGCCAGCGTCGCCCGCCGCTCGGAAACGGACATGTCGAGCCGGAAGCCGTCGCGTTCGCTCCAGATGGCCTGGATATTCTCGCAGACTAGCCAGGTCACCCAGGTCCCGGCCATCAGCCGCACCACCGCCGAGCCGTGCGCTTCCTGGCGCCAGGTCTCCACCCTTCGAACCACGGCATCCATGGCCTGCAGCTGCTCGAACAGCGCCTGGCCGTCCGCAGTCAATCGATAACCCGTCTGGCTGCGCAAGAAGAGCTGCCGGCCGATTGTCTGCTCGAGATCGAGTACGCGTCGGCCGACCGTCGCGGGGCTGACGCCGCTCGCCTGCGCGGCGCCAGTCAATCCGCCATGGCGTGCGACGGCCAGAAATGTCTGATAGGCGTCCCAGCTGATGTCTTTCATTGATGAAAAACATATAGCAGTTTCTTCCGTTTATAAATCGATTTTTGAAGCATAGATTTGAGCCCGTAAACCAAGCGCGGCCAAGAGCCGCACAATCCTAATCGAAGGAGGCTGCATGCAGGACATCGGTCCGGCACCGGTCTCCTGTTGCCCCAAGGAAACGCACAATGCCGGAGATGATAGGAATAATCCTGTTGGCGGAAATGCTGTCGAAAGACGGCCGCAGGCGACATGAGTTCGAGGAATTGCGCAACCGGAGCCGACTGCCTGGCCGGTTTGCGGCCGCAATTCAGAGGTTTCGCGTACGCTGGTCGCAGTAATGTTGTCAAAAACAAAGACCCGGCCGACGCCACTTCGGCGTCGGCCGGGTCTTTCTGTCTTTCAGGACATGCCGCTCAGGCGGCGCGGCCGACCTGGCGGGCGGCATTCGCCGGCTCCAGCCGGAACTGCTCGACGAGCATCATCAGCGTGTCGGCCTGGTTGGCGAGTTCGCGGCTGGCGCTGGTCGCCTGCTCGACCATGTTGGCGTTCTGCTGGGTCATCTGGTCCATCTGGTTGACCGAGCCGTTCACCTCGTGCAGCGCAGCCGCCTGGTCGCGGCTTGCGGTCGCGATCATCTCGACATGGCTGCTGACCGAGACGATCTGCTGGCTGATAGAGGCCAGCACCGCGCCGGTTTCCTGAACCAGTTGCGACCCGGAGTTGACTTCGGTGGTCGACTTGTTGATCAGCCCCTTGATCTCGCGGGCGGCTCCAGCCGAGCGTTGGGCGAGTTCGCGCACTTCTTGGGCAACCACCGCGAAGCCCTTGCCCGCATCGCCGGCGCGCGCGGCCTCGATGCCGGCATTCAGCGCCAGCAAGTTGGTCTGGAAGGCAATCTCGTCGATGACCTCGATGATCTGCTCGATCTGGCGCGAGGCGTCCTCGATGCGGCCCATCGCGGCAATCGCATTGCTGACGACGACCGCCGAGCTGTCGGCGCTCTTCTTGGTATGCGTCACTGCGACATTGGCCTCGTGCGCCCGTTCGGCCGACGAGCGCACCGTGACGGTGATCTGGTCGACGGCGGCAGCCGTTTCCTCGAGCGACGCGGCCTGCGCCTCGGTGCGCTTCGACAGCGAATCGGCGGAGGTATGCATGTCGTTGCCGCTGCGCTGGATCAGAAGCGCGTTGTTGCGGATCTGCACGAGCGTGTCCTGCAGGCGGATCAGCGAGCCGTTGAAGTCCGTGCGCAGCTGCTCGAGGCGGCCGGTGAACGGCGTTTCGATCTGCTGGGAAAGATCACCCTGCGCCAGGCGGCCGAGACCAGCTGCAAGCTGGCTGACGGCGAAATCAATCTGGCTGTCGAGCGCCCGTTTTTCGGCATCATTGCGCATGCGCTCAGCTTCTGCCAAGGCGCGCTGCTCTTCGCTCTCGGATTCGATGCGAACCTTGGACAGGGCGTTTTCCTTGAAGACACCGAGAGCGCGGGCCATGTCGCCGATCTCGTCGCGGCGCGCGCCGCCGTCGATCGACGTATCGAGCGCGCCGTCGGCGAGACGACGCATCGCCGCAGTGATCTGGCCGATCGGGCCTTTCAGCGTCAGCACCAGCGCGCCGCCTGCGAGGAGCGCGATCAGGATGCCGACAACAGTTGCGAATACGGAAACCTGGTTAGCTTTGTCGCGCTCGACCGATGCGGTCGTCTTCTGTCCCTCGGCAAAAGCCGTCAACTGGCCCCAGATGTTGTCGATCTCGGCGGCGGCGGCGGCAAACTCCGCCTGGCGCTTCTGGCTGAGGTTGACCAGCGCCGTGCTATCGTTGGTCATCTTCTCGATGATCGGCTTCAATGCATTGACGAGTTTCGAGAAGAACTCCAGATCGCCCGCCGTCCCGGCGAGGCTCTGTATATCCACTTCCATGACCTTAAATTCACGGGCCAGGCGCTGGCGGCCTTCCTCGTCGGATTTTTCAAGGAAACTCGCGGCGGCGATGCGGATCGAATAGACCGAATTGACCAGCTTGCGCGTATCCGTCAATACCGCTCCGGCCTTGACAAGGGGCGCGTCGAGCTTGCCGAAGGTTGCCGTCGCCTCGCGCATCTTCAGGCCCGCGGCAGTGTGGAGCTGGATGCTCGTCTGGCGAAAGCGCGCCATGAGCTTGCCGATCGCGGCCGCCGTTTCGTCGCTCTTGTCGCCACCGTCGACCAGCGCCTTGATCTCGCCAATCGTCTTCTTGAAGGTTTCGGCAACCGCCTTCTGGTTTTGCGGCAGGCCGGAGCTGATCTTGCGCAGCACCTTGGTCATGGCACCATAGGACTCGGCCGCGACCTTGACTTTGTCTTCAGCGTTGGCGGCCCTGCCGAAATTCGAATTGAAGGCAACCAGCGTATCGCTGGAGGAGGTCAGGCGCTCGGCTTCGCGCAGCAACGACTTTGCGGCTTCCTCGTCCTTGCGGACACCGCGCTCCATCTTGGTCGCTTCCTCCAGCACCTTCATCTGCTCGCCCAGCAGCTCGCCAAGGCTTGCGGTGATGGATTTGCGCAGGCTCACTTCATTCTCGTAAAGCATCCAGAGCTGTCCGACCCGGTCGCTGATCTTCGTGCTGCCGTCGACGGCCTGTTGCAGCTGCCGCCGGCCCTCATCGTCCACCACCTGCGACAGCGTGTCCGATAGAACCCCTTGCTGCGCTTCAAGTTTCGCGACAACCACCTGTCGTGTTTCCTCCGATGTGTTCTGGAGGAAGGTATTCATGCCGGCATAGACATCCTTGAAACCGCTCAGCGACTGCAGCACGCTGTTGGAGATTTCCATCCGCCCCTGCAACAATCCCGACGCGTAGAGCCCGGTGATACCGACGGCGCAGATGCTGACGACGAAGGGCAGGATGAACAAGAGCACCTTCGTCTGGATTTTGAAGCGGGCAAGAATCTTGTCGATGAACATGAATGCACCTTGGCTCGCAGCCTGCATCCGCCCTCCATGAAGCCCTACAGACTTTCCCGGTGCGCCGACAAGCTGATGATTTGACTGAAATCCATGCGGCGTCGCGCCGCCAGCCTGCCAGGCATTCATTGCATGACCCGCCACTCCCCATGGGCGAGATCACGGCAGACTCCGTTGTGATGCATTCTTCGACGGGAAGAATTAATATTTGAATAAATGCGACTTAATTCGTTTCAAACACGCCGCGAAGATGACGGCGTGGACAATCGCAACTGGAAATGCGTTACCAGTCGCTGCGCATTGACGCTTGAGGTTCAGAAGGACCAGAACAAGGGAAGTGCGGCCAGTGCGGTGAGAGCACCGAGCGCGACGACGGCGGCGCGGATCAGCATGCTCTTCCGCGTTTCGCGTTCATCAGCCTTCGCGATGGCGATAGCACGGGCTGTGGAGCGGCTGCGATACTGGTTCATGGCGTCATGTCCTTTCGACAAAGCAACGATAGACCCGGATGATCCGGACCGCCAGCCCGCTTCATGTTGCAACTGCACATGAAAGAGAAAAAATGTCGCTTTTCTGATACATTTTCCGAAAAGCTCATCTTTTTCTGTCCGGACCGGTAGTGCCAGCTTATGGAACAGGTTCCGCCAGATATCTTAACAATGGCTGAAGGC
The DNA here is from genome assembly GCF_964254145.1 of Pararhizobium sp. LjRoot235. Taxonomy (NCBI): domain Bacteria; kingdom Pseudomonadati; phylum Pseudomonadota; class Alphaproteobacteria; order Hyphomicrobiales; family Rhizobiaceae; genus Pararhizobium; species Pararhizobium sp. LjRoot235. The sequence continues at coordinate 3,772,896 of NZ_CAXUSP020000001.1, forward strand.
TCGCGAGACCTTTTGGGATTGGCTATGCTGTCTGCCCCGCAGAAAAGCCCGATGCCCAGGCCCATTGGAAATTATAGCCGCCGAGCCAGCCGGTGACGTCGACGCATTCGCCAATGAAATAAAGCCCAGGAAGATCACGCGCCTGCATCGTGCGGGAATCGAGCGCCTTGGTATCGACGCCGCCGAGCGTGACCTCTGCGGTGCGGTAGCCTTCCGAGCCGGCCGGGGTGATAGCCCAATCCTTGATACCGGCGCAAAAACCGTCGATCACCTTGTCGGAGAGATCGGCAAGCGACCGGTTGATCAGGCCGGCGGTCTCGGCAAAGAACTGTGCCAAGCGTTTCGGCAGATGCTCTGAGAGCGCCGTCTGCAAGGCTTGGCGGCCATTTTCGCGGCGCGCCTCTTTAAGCATCGCTGCGATATCGACACGTGGCAACAGGCAAAGCCGGATGTCGCCACCCTCGCGCCAATAGGAGGAAATCTGCAGGACTGCCGGACCACTCAGGCCCCGATGAGTGATCAGCACAGCCTCCTCGAACACCGTCTTGCCGGAGCGTGCCTCCGCTTCCACCGCAACGCCGGAAAGAGCGCTCAGGCTTTCCAGTTGCGCCGGATCGAGCGTCAGCGGGACTAGCGCCGGGCGGGTCTCGATCAGCGGCAGGCCAAACTGCTCGGCAATTCTGTAGGCGAAACCCGTTGCCCCCATTTTCGGGATCGACTTGCCGCCGGTGGCAATAATCAGGGCAGTGGTGTCGATCACGCCGTCCGTCGTTGCCAAGCGAAAACCGGAAAGTCCCTTGTCGGCGGATTGGACCTGCACCCCCAGCCGCAGCACGGCGCCGGCTCCTTTCATTTCCGACAGCAGCATACGGATGATGTCCTTGGCGCTGTCGTCGCAGAATAGCTGACCAAGCGCCTTTTCGTGCCAGGCGATGCTGTGGCGCTCGATGAGCGTGATGAAATCCTGCGGCGTATAGCGCGCCAGCGCCGACTTGCAGAAGTGCGGGTTTGCCGAGAGAAAATTCTTCGGGCCCGCATGAAGATTGGTGAAATTGCAACGCCCGCCGCCCGAAATGCGGATTTTTTCTCCCGGCGCCTTGGCGTGGTCGAGCACCAGCACCCGGCGGCCACGCTTGCCCGCCTCGATCGCCGCCATCATGCCGGCGGCACCCGCGCCGATTATCACCACGTCATATTGTTCAGCCAAGGCATCCGGTCCTGTTTCGACTTCCTTTTCCGGGCAGTGGCTTGAAAGTCAATCACTCACTGCTCCGGGGTTTGCAAATACAGCCTGTGCGGGCTGGAAAGTCCCGGTTTTCACCCTGTTCAATTGCCAAACTCCGGCTATGATGGCCTATCCGAACCCAAACCCGGTGATTTATGCCTGCCAGAAGAAGCATTACCCGACAAACAGCAAAGATCAGCAAGACTTCAAAAATTCCCCCCGCCCTGCAATCTGCCCGAGGAGTCAGTACCTGGAAGGAAGCCGCCGACTGGTTGAGAATCCGCGGCATCGAAGACATCGAGTGCATCACCCCTGATATTGCCGGGGTACCGCGCGGCAAGATGATGCCTTCCTCGAAATTCACCTCGAACACCTCGCTCGCCCTGCCATCGGCGATTTACCGCCATACTATTTCGGGTGAATACCCGGAGGAAACGGGCGAATTCCGCTACGATTCCCGCGACAGCGACATCAAGCTGGTGCCCGACCTCTCGACCCTTTCGATCGTTCCCTGGGAAAGCGACCCGACGGCGCAGGTTATCTGCGACATCGCCGGCTCCCAGGGCGAAAAAGTTCCCTATACGCCGCGCAACGTTCTAAAGCATGTGCTCGATCTCTATCACCAGAAAGGCTGGAAGCCGGTGGTGGCGCCGGAAATCGAATTCTACCTGGTCGCCAAAAACGAAGACCCAGACTATCCGCTGAAGCCGCCGACCGGCCGCTCCGGCCGCGCGATCCTTGGCGGTCAGGGGTACTCCATCGCCGGCGTCAACGAATTCGACGAACTGATCGACGACATCTATCATTTCTCCGAAAAGCAAGGTCTCGAGATCGACACGCTGATTCATGAGGAAGGTCCGGCGCAGCTGGAAATCAACCTTCGCCATGGCGATCCTATCGAACTGGCCGATCAGGTCTTCATGTTCAAGCGGACGATCCGGGAAGCCGCGCTGAAACACGGCATCTACGCCACCTTCATGGCCAAGCCGATGCAGGGACAAGCCGGTTCGGCCATGCATATCCATCAGTCGGTCATCGAGATCAACACAGGCCGCAACCTGTTCTCCAACAACGATGGCTCCGCGTCGAAGGATTTCTTCTCGTTCATCGGCGGCATGCAGAAATATATCCCGAAGGCGCTCTCGATGATGGCGCCTTATGTGAACTCCTATCGCCGTTTGACGCCCGACATGTCGGCGCCGGTCAACAACGCCTGGGGCTATGACAACCGCACCACGGCTTTCCGCGTGCCGGTTTCGGAGCCGGTCGCGCGGCGCGTCGAAAACCGGCTGCCGAGTTCGGACGCCAATCCCTATCTCGCCCTCGCCGCCTCCCTTGGCTGCGGCTATCTTGGCATCCTTGAAGGGTTGGAACCATCGGCGCCGTCGGATGACACGGTAAACGGCGGCACAATCGACCTGCCGCGCGGTCTGCTCGAGGCTATTTCCCTGCTTGAGTCGGAGCCGGCTTTCGCCGAAGTCTTCAGCCGTGAATTCATTGCCATCTATGCCGGGGTGAAGCGTGGCGAGTTCGAAACCTTCATGCAGGTGATCAGCCCTTGGGAACGTGAGTTCCTGCTTCTCAATGTCTGACCGGAAAGGTTGAGGCCATGCCTTGGCAAAGCCCGATCTCGCCGGGAATCTCCTGGTATGAAGACAACGTGCCGGAGCGGCCGGAATATCCGGCGCTGTCCGGCTCGGTCGAGACCGACGTCGCGATTGTCGGCGGCGGTTTCACCGGTCTGCAAGCCGCCTACAATCTCGCGCTGAAAGGGGTTCGCGTCACGCTGATCGACGCCTGCCGCTTCGGCGACGGCGCTTCCGGCCGCAACGGCGGGCAACTCGGCACCGGCCAGCGCTGGTCGCCGGAGGACCTGGAGGATTCACTTGGTTTCGAGCGTTCGAAGGCTTTGTTCGGTCTAGCCGAAGATGCGAAGAAATACCTCCTCGACTTTGCTTCCACGCATGGCATCGACATCGAATATGTTCCGGGCCAGCTCAACGTCTCTCACAGGAAGAGCCTTGAGAAGGATTACCGCGACTGCGTCGAGATTGCGGCGTCTCGCTACGACTATCCGCACCAGAGCTTCATGGATCGTGACGAAACCGTCGCCCGGCTCGGTTCGGAGCGCTATTTATTCGGCATCCGCGACACCGGCACCGGCCATATCCAGCCGATGAAGCTGCTCGTCGGCCTGGCGAAGCAGGCGGCGCTTGCCGGCGCCTTGCTGCATGAGAAGACCAAGGCGCTGAAAGTCAGTCAGAACAGTGGCCGGATCATCATCGAAACCGAGAGGGGCAATATCCGCGCGGACAGAGCGCTGATCGCCTGCAACGGCTATATCGGCAATCTCGAACCGGTGACGGCGCGACATGTGATGCCGATCCGTTCCTTCATCGGTGCAACAAAGGTCCTCGCCGATTTCCCGGATGTGCTGCCCGGCGCTGAGGCCGTTGCCGATTCGCGCTTCGTCGTGCGCTATTTCCGCAAATCCAAAGACGGCCGGCTGCTGTTTGGCGGTCGCGAGGCCTATACGGCCGACAATCCGCGCGATATCACCGATCATATCCGGCGCCAGATCACGGAAATCTACCCGTCGCTGGCCAACATCGACATGACCCATGCCTGGGGCGGCTCCGTCGGCATCACCATGCCGCGCCAACCCTTCGTGCGCGAAGTCATGCCCGGCGTCACCTCGATCGGCGGCTATTCCGGCCATGGCGTCATGCTGTCGAACTACTGTGGCAAGCTCTATGCCGATCTCGTGACCGGCAACCGGTCGGATCTCGACCTTCTCAGGGACTTGAACGTTCCGGCATTCCCGGGCGGCACGCGCTTCAGGTCCGTGCTTTTGTTCCTCGCGCTCAGCTGGTATGCCTTGCGCGACAAATTCTAAAAGCCGTGCCGTGTCATTTTATTGCATCGCACCCTAGCGCTTTTAAATCGATTAGATTATAAACTCCTCAGACCAGAACGAGATCGAGATTTCTCATGAGCAGCCAGATCATCCCTGTGGAACCCTTTGACTATGTGGTTTTCGGAGGCACCGGCGACCTTGCCGAGCGTAAGTTGCTTCCCGCCCTCTATCATCGCCAGCTGGACGGCCAATTGAGCGATCCGACCCGCATCATCGGCGCATCGCGCAGCGCTCTCAGCCACGAAGAATACCGAAAATTTGCCCAGGACGCGCTCAAGGAGCATCTCAAGCCGGGCGAATATGACGAGGCTCAGGTCAAGATTTTCGCCGACCGCCTCTTTTACGTTCCCATCGACGCCAAGTCTGACAATGGCTGGGACGAGTTGAAGCATCTGCTCGACGAAGGCAAGGATCGGGTCCGCGCCTTCTATCTCGCCGTTGCTCCGGCCATCTTCGGCGACATCTCGGAAAGGATTCGTGACCACAAGCTGATCACGAAGACGACGCGGATCGTCGTCGAAAAGCCGATCGGCCGAGACCTTGCTTCGGCGCTCGAACTCAACGACACAATCGGCAAGGTGTTCAAGGAAGAGCAGATCTTCCGTATCGACCACTATCTCGGCAAGGAAACCGTGCAGAACCTCATGGCGTTGCGCTTTGCCAATACGCTTTATGAGCCGCTGTGGAACTCCTCCTATATCGACCATATCCAGATCACGGTTGCCGAATCCGTCGGTCTTGAGAGCCGCGCGGGCTATTACGACAAGGCGGGCGCCCTGCGCGACATGGTGCAGAACCATATCCTGCAGCTTCTCTGCCTTGTCGCCATGGAAGTGCCGCCGTCGATGAATGCGGAAGCCGTGCGTGACGAGAAGCTGAAGGTGCTGCGCGCGCTGAAGCCGATCACCCCCACCAACGTCGAGAAACTCACCGTGCGCGGTCAGTACAAGGCGGGTGCTTCCGCCGGCGGTGCGGTCAAGGGTTATCTCGAGGAGCTTGACGGCGGTGTCTCCAACACGGAGACTTTCGTCGCCATCAAAGCGGAGGTCGACAATTGGCGCTGGGCCGGCGTTCCGTTCTACATTCGCACGGGCAAGCGCATGGCGGGCCGCATGTCGGAAATCGTCATCACCTTCAAGCCCATCCCGCACTCGATCTTCGACGAGGCAGCGGGCCGCATCGCTGCCAACCAGTTGATCATCCGGCTGCAGCCGGACGAAGGCGTCAAGCAGTCGCTGATGATCAAGGACCCGGGTCCGGGCGGCATGCGACTGCGCAACGTTTCGCTCGACATGACCTTCGCGGAGGCTTTCAAGGCCCGCAGCGCCGATGCTTACGAGCGCCTGCTCCTCGATGTGGTGCGCAACAACCAGACGCTGTTCATGCGGCGCGACGAGGTCGAGGCCGCTTGGCGGTGGATCGATCCGATCCTGAAAGCATGGGAAGCCGTCGGCCAGCAGGTTCAGGCGTATACGGCCGGCACCTGGGGTCCGAGCCAGGCGATCGCACTGATCGAGCGTGACGGCCGCACCTGGCATGAAGTGATCTGAGGGAGATGGAATGACGGCTGCGATGCATGTTTTCGATAGCGGTGCTGCCCTTGCCGAAGGGCTGGCCGGCGCCGTGGCCTCAGCGCTCTCGGCGGCCATCGCCACGCGCGGGCAAGCCTGCATCGCCGTCTCGGGCGGCTCGACCCCGAAGGCCTTCTTCAAGGCCCTGTCCGGCAAAGCGATCGACTGGTCCAAGGTAACGGTGACGCTGGTGGACGAACGTTTCGTCGACCCCGACAGCGACCGCTCGAATGAGAGGCTCGTTCGCGAAAACCTCTTGGTCGATGCAGCCGCGGCGGCCAGGCTTGAACCGCTCTATTATCCTGCGTCGACCGCCGAAGAAGCGGCTGCGGCTGCCGCGAAGCAGACGGCCGGCATCGGCTGTCCCTTCGATGTCGTCATCCTCGGCATGGGTGGCGATGGCCACACCGCTTCCTTCTTTCCCGGCGGTTCGCGCCTTGCCGAGGCGCTTGACCCCGCCACGCCACGCGGCGTGATGACGATGGAAGCAGAAGGGGCCGGCGAGCCCCGTCTGACATTCACATTCTCCAGCCTTCAGGACGCCCGGTTTCTCGTGCTCCATATCGAAGGCAACGGCAAGAAGGATATTCTTGCCAAGGCAGAAGCGCCCGGCGACGAGGCGGAGATGCCGATCCGGGCGATGTTGCGCCGGGCTTCGTCTCCGCTTCAGATTTACTGGGCACCCTAAAGCACGTCGCGATCTTTCAGATTCGCTAACCGCGCTTTAGGTCTCTGATTTTACGCATGTCGTTCTCGCAAAACCGCTGCACACTTTTGCGCGACATGCTTTAAGCCAGGATCCGGGGTCCCAAGGCCCGGATTGACCGCAACCATGCTGACCAGAGGAGTCACAAGGACTCCGGAACAGGATATGCCATGTCCGCCGATTCCCGCATCGCCGCTATCACTGCCCGCATTGTCGAACGTTCGAAACCCTTCCGCGAACCCTATCTCGAGCGCGTGCGCAACGCAGCAGCCAAGGGTGTGCATCGTTCGGTTCTCGGTTGCGGCAACCTTGCGCACGGCTTCGCGGTCTGTTCCCCCTCCGAGAAGGTCGCCCTTTCGGGCGACACGGTGCCCAATCTGGGCATCATCACCTCCTACAACGACATGCTGTCGGCGCATCAGCCATTCGAGACCTACCCTGCCCTGATCCGCGAGGCGGCGCACGAAGCAGGCGGTATCGCGCAGGTGGCAGGCGGTGTGCCGGCCATGTGCGACGGCGTTACCCAGGGCCAGCCGGGCATGGAGCTTTCGCTGTTTTCGCGCGACCTGATTGCCATGGCGGCCGGCGTCGGCCTGTCGCACAACATGTTCGACAGCACCGTCTATCTCGGCGTCTGCGACAAGATCGTGCCTGGCCTGATGATTGCCGCCATGACCTTCGGCCACCTGCCGGCCGTGTTCATTCCGGCCGGCCCGATGACCTCCGGCCTGCCGAACGACGAAAAGTCGCGTGTGCGGCAATTGTTCGCCGAAGGCAAGGTTGGCCGCGACGAACTGCTCGAAGCGGAATCGAAGTCCTATCACGGCCCCGGCACCTGCACCTTCTACGGCACGGCAAACTCCAACCAGATGCTGATGGAGATCATGGGCTTCCACCTGCCCGGCGCCTCCTTCATCAATCCGGGCACGCCGCTGCGCGATGCGCTGACCAGGGAAGCAACCAAACGGGCCCTGGCGATTACAGCACTCGGCAATGAATTCACGCCGGCCGGCGAAATGATCGACGAACGCTCGATCGTCAATGGCGTGGTCGGCCTGCATGCAACCGGCGGCTCGACCAATCACACCATGCATCTCGTCGCCATGGCCCGCGCGGCGGGCATTGCGCTGACATGGCAGGATATCTCGGAGCTGTCCGATATCATCCCGCTGCTTGCCCGCGTTTATCCGAACGGACTTGCCGACGTGAACCATTTCCATGCCGCCGGCGGCATGGGCTACCTGATTGGCCAGCTGCTGAAGAAGGGCCTGCTGCATGGCGACGTGCGCACCGTCTTCGGCCAGGGGCTCGACGCCTATGCGATCGACGTGAAGCTCGGTGCCAACGGCGCCGTGCACCGCGAACCGGCACCGGAGCAGAGCCATGATCCGAAGGTGCTCGCGACGATCGAGCATCCGTTCCAGCCGTCGGGCGGCCTGAAGATGCTGACCGGCAACCTCGGCAAGGCCGTTATCAAGATTTCCGCCGTCAAGCCGGAACGCCACGTCATCGAGGCGCCAGCCAAGATCTTCCACGACCAGTCGGAACTGCAGGCGGCGTTCAAGCAAGGCAAGCTTGAGGGCGATTTCATTGCCGTCGTCCGCTTCCAGGGGCCGAAGGCCAACGGCATGCCGGAACTGCACAAGCTGACGACCGTGCTCGGCATCCTGCAAGACCGCGGCCAGACCGTGGCGCTTGTTACCGACGGGCGCATGTCCGGCGCCTCCGGCAAGGTTCCCTCGGCGATCCACATGACGCCGGAAGCCAAGGAAGGCGGGCCGATCGCCCGTATCCGCGAGGGTGACGTCATTCGCCTCGACGCCATCCACGGCACGATCCAGCTGCTTGTCGATGCCGCGGAGCTTGAAAGTCGCGCGCCGGCCGAAGCCGACCTGTCCCAGAACGAGTTCGGAATGGGCCGGGAAATGTTCGCACCGTTTCGCGCCGCGGTCGGCGCTGCGGAACACGGCGCCAGCGTCTTTTTCCAGTGAAAGCAGGAGCCCTCGGCGTTGAACCGAGGGCTTTCCTCTCCAGAAAATTTGATCAGGGCAGCGGACCGGGGTGCATATCGCTGCGGCCGTCATAACGCTCGATCTGCAAGTCGAAGATATCGATGCCTTCGATGCAGCGGGCATTGATCGACACGCGCTCGCCGGGATAGCCGGTGCGCATCAGGGCAACGCCGCATGTCGGACAGAAATGATGGCCTTCGGTGACGCAGCGCCAGACATAGGTGGACATGCGTCGCCGCTCGCTGAGCAGCGTTATCTTGTTGGCGGGAACCTTCCAGTGGAGGAAGCCGGAGCGCCGGCACGCCGAACAATTGCATTCGATCAGCTCGGAAATCTCTTCATCGACTTCAAGGCAGATATCGCCGCAATGACAGGATAGGCGATAGGGTCGTTCCATCAGGGATCATCTCGCTTTGCCGTGTCCGATGCCTATCAATCCGCCTCTTGCGAGCGGAGTCAAGCGCGGGCAACAACCGGCCGCGCCAATCGCGCGGAAGTGAAACGATCAGCTATAGATGTCGAGCACACGGTTCCGGTGGTTGGGATGGGTGCTGTAGACAAAGATGCGGTTGAGGTCTCGCTCCGACATCAGGCGCAGGAAACGCGCTTCGAGGATGTTGTTGGCATGGACGCGCTTGACGATGCAGCCGATCATGCCGATGCGGGCGCTCGGGATATCGAGATAGAAATTCTGCGGCAGCTTGAACTGCGTGGCGATGCCGATAATCGCGCTGCTTTTGGAGATTTGCAGCAGTTCGCAGCGGCGCGAGGAGAGGTTGAGCATACCGTTTTCGGTATATTCGATGCGCGCCTCGTTGCGGGTTTCCTCCATCGGGAAGTTGGCTTCCCGATCGTACATGAAGGATTCTTCGCGGTTGAGATATGTCGGTTTATCGGATGCCTGTCCCCGCATCGATCTGCTCCCTTAATGTGTTTCCAACAGATTAGCGGCGGAGGTTTAACAGAGAGTGAGTCGGGGGCTGGAAATGGTACCGGTTGCAGGAAAATCCGGCCGAAAAGGACTTCCGGACGGATCCTCCGAGGGCTTGGCTTGCCCTATACGCGATAGGTTTTGCCGTTCGCGTCGAACAGATGCAGCTTGGCCTTGTCGGCCGTGAACCGCACCTTGTCGCCACGCTTGATATCGAGAATGCCGGGTATCTTGGCGATGATCGGTTCGTTGGCAACCAGGCCCTCGATATAGAGAAGGGTGACTTCGCCCAGCGCTTCGATGATCGCAACGGTACCCTCGAACAGAAAGTTGTCGCCGGGCGAAACCCGCAGGTCTTCCGGCCGGACGCCGAAACTTGCCGTCTTGCCGTTTTCGGAGGCCGGGGTCCCGATGTCGAGAACATCCCGCTTGCCGCCGGTCAGTTCGACCGTCGTTTCCGCACCTGTGCCGACGATCTTCGCCGGAATGATGTTCATCGCCGGAGAGCCGATGAAGCGAGCGACGAAAAGGTTGGCGGGGCGCTCATAGAGTTCGAGCGGCGGGCCGACCTGCTCGATGTGGCCGGCCGAAAGAACGACGATGCGATCGGCGAGGGTCATCGCCTCCACCTGGTCGTGGGTGACGTAGATCATCGTCGTATCCGCCATGGCCTCGTTCAGCTTGGCGATCTCGATGCGGGTGGCGACGCGAAGGGCAGCGTCCAGGTTCGACAAGGGCTCGTCGAACAGGAACACCTTTGGATCACGGCAGATGGCGCGGCCGATGGCGACGCGCTGGCGCTGACCGCCGGAGAGCGCCTTTGGCAGGCGGTCGAGATATTTGGTGAGCTGCAGGATATCGGCGGCGGAGCGGACGCGCCGGTCAATCTCCTCCTTCGATTCCTTCGCGATGCGCATGCCGAAGGCCATGTTGTCGTAGACCGTCATATGCGGATAAAGCGCGTAGGACTGGAAGACCATGGCGATGCCGCGCTGTGAGGGCGGCACGTCGTTGACCAGGCGATCGGCAATATACATTTCGCCGCCGGAGATTTCCTCAAGCCCAGCGATCATGCGCAAGAGCGTGGACTTGCCGCAGCCCGAGGGACCGACGAACACCACAAACTCGCCCTGCTTGATCTCCAGATCAATGCCGTGAATGACGTCAACCGCGCCATAGGACTTGCGGATATCTTTCAGTTGCAAACCCGACATGTCATCCTCCCCTTCATTTCTCTCATTTTCGGCATTCATGATGCCCGCTTGATCCGACTATTCGACCCGGGCGAAAAAGCCGCTCCAGGCCGGCAGCGTGATCTTTTCGTCACCCAGATGTGATCTGAAACCGTGGCCTTCGAGCACGTCGAGCTTTTCAATCGGCCGATCGATCGCAGTTGCCTCGCCGCTCATGTTGAACAGGCACAGGATCGTCTCGTTGCCGAATTTGCGCTCGAAACCGAGCACCGGCGCCTCATAGGGCCGGAACTCTATCTCGCCCTTGGCGAAGGCCGGATGCAGCTTGCGGAAGGCAAGGAAGCGCCGGTAGTGATTGAGCACCGAGCGCTGATCCGCCTGCTGGACCGAGACCGCGCGGGCCAGATGCTCCTGCGGCATCGGCAACCACGGCTTGCCGTCGCTGAAACCACCATTGACGGCGCTGTCGTCCCAGACCATCGGCGTGCGGCAACCGTCGCGACCCTTGAAATCCGGCCAGAACTGGATGCCGTAGGGATCCTGCAGATTCTCGAAAGCAAGGTCTGCCTCAGTCAGGCCGAGTTCCTCGCCCTGATAGATGCAGACAGAGCCGCGCAGCGTCATCAACAGGCTGGCGAGGAATTTCGCATGCGCCTCGTGGTCGGCGATATCGAGCCCCCAGCGACTGATGTGACGCACCACGTCGTGATTGGAAAACGCCCAGCAGGCCCAACCTTCCGGCGCCGCCTTCGCAAAATCATGCAGCACCTGCGCTACGCCTGCCGGCGTCAGCGGATCGGGCGCCAGGAATTCGAAGGCGTAGCACATGTGCATCTTGTCGCCGCCGGAGGTGTACTGCCCGGCGATCTCAAGGCCGATCTGGCTGTCACCGACCTCGCCGACGGCGGCGATCGCCGGGTACTCGTCCATCACGGCGCGAAAGCGCTTCAGGAACTCCAGATTCTCCGGCTGGTTCTTGTCATAGAGATGTTCCTGATAATTATACGGATTGACTGCCGGCGCCGTGTTGGCATTGCGGCGTTCCGGCGCCAGCGCCGGGTTATCGCGTAGCTCCTTGTCGTGGAAGTAGAAATTGATCGTATCCAGCCGGAAGCCATCAACGCCGCGTTCCAGCCAGAAACGCTCGACGGCAAGCAACGCGTCCTGGACCTCCGGATTGTGCAGGTTGAGGTCCGGCTGCGAGGTCAGGAAGTTGTGCATGTAGTATTGCAGCCGCGTCGGGTCCCATGCCCAGGCCGAGCCACCGAAGATCGACATCCAATTGTTCGGCGGCGTACCGTCGGGCTTGGAATCCGACCAGACATACCAATCCGCTTTCGGATTGAAGCGGCTGGAGCGGCTTTCAACGAACCAGGGGTGCTGGTCCGAGGTATGCGAGAGCACGAGATCGATCATCACCCGGATGCCGAGGCGGTGCGCCTCGGCGATCAGGTCGTCGAAATCGGCAAGCAGACCGAAGATCGGATCGACGCCGTTGTAGTTCGAGACGTCGTAACCGAAATCCTTCATCGGCGAGGTGAAGAACGGTGAGATCCAGATGGCTTCGACGCCGAGCGAAGCGACATGCGGCAGGCGGGCGGTGATGCCCTTCAGGTCGCCGATGCCGTCGCCATTGGAATCCTGGTAGGAGCGCGGATAGATCTGGTAGATCACCGCGCCGCGCCACCAGTCACGATCGGCCGTTAGAATGGAACCACCCGCCTGGGTCATGCTCATGTTCATTTCAGTCCAATTCCCATTTTTGAAAGGTCAGCCGCCCTTGACCGAGCCCGCCAGCAGCCCGCGCACGAGATAACGCTGCAGGCTGAAGAAGACGATCAGTGGAACGATGATGGTGATGAAGGCGGAAGCCGTCAGGATTTCCCAGTTACCGCCGCGCGAGCCAAGCAGATTGACCAGGCGCCCGGTCAGGACGAGCGAGTCGTTACCCGTGCCGAGAAAGACCATGGCGACCAGCAGGTCGTTCCAGGTCCAGAGGAACTGGAAGATGGCAAAGGAGGCAAGCGCCGGGAAGGAGAGCGGCAGGATGATCTTGATGAAGATATCGAAGTCACTGGCGCCATCGACGCGGGCGGATTCCATGATTTCACGCGGCAGCCCGGCCATATAGTTGCGCAAGAGATAGATGGCGAGCGGCAGGCCGAAGCCCATATGCGCCAGCCAGATGCCGACATAAGTCTTGGCCGGAACGCCCAGGAATGCACCGACGCCGTTGTAGAGCTTCAGAAGCGGGATCAGCGACATCTGCAGCGGCACAACCAGAAGGCCGACCACGACGGCGATCAGGATCGCCCGGCCGGGAAACTTCATCCAGGCCAGCGCATAGGCGGCAAACGCGGCGACCAGGATAGGGATGATCGTCGAGGGTATGGCCACCGTCAGCGAATTGATGAAGGAGGCTCCGATGCCTTCGGCTCGCAGGACTTCAAAATAATTGTCGAAGGTGAAGCGCGGTGGAACGGCTGCGGTATAGAAGATGCGCTGGCCGCGCGTGCCTTCCATCGCCTTGTCGGAGGCGATTTCAAACGTACCGTCAGCCTGTACGGTCAGCTTTTCGCCATCGCCGAGATCGGCCGTCTGCCCCGGCTGGAATGCCGCCGGTTCGCGGCTGTTGAAGCCGAACGCCGAGACCTGACCGGTCGACTGGCCTTCGAGCAGATTGCCGGAAATGACAAACTTCCCGTCCTTCTCCACCTGTTTGTCGGCGCCGGGTGCGCGGTAGACGAGGCTCTGTGTCGAGGTGGAAAGAGCGGTCCACCAGCCGGAGACGGCGAGCTGGTCCTTGTCGCGAAGCGACGAGATGAGCAGACCGGCGGTCGGCAGCGTCCAGAGCAGAACCAGCAAAAGAACCGAGAGATGAACGAGCCAGATAAGTGGCGAGCGGGAAGAAGCAATCATCTCAGCGGCCCTCCATTTCCTTGGCAGCGTTGCGGATGTTCCAGATCATGATCGGCACCACCAGCACCATGATCACGACGGCAATCGCAGCACCTCGCCCGAAGTCGCCGCCACCCCGGAACATCCAGTCGAACATCAGGTTGGCGAGGACCTGGCTTTGCCACTGCCCGTTGGTCATGGCGAGAACGATATCGAAGACCTTGAGCACTAGGATGGTGATGGTGGTCCAGACGACGGCGATCGTGCCCCAGATCTGCGGAATCATGATCTTGAAGAAGATCTGCAGGCCATTGGCACCGTCGATGACGGCAGCCTCGATCGTTTCTTCCGGAATACCGCGCAGCGCGGCCGAGAGAATGACCATGGCGAAACCGGTCTGGATCCAGATCAGGATCACCATCAGGAAGAAATTGTTCCAGAAGGGCAGCGTCATCCATGCTTCCGGCGATCCGCCGAAAGCAACCACGAGCGCGTTCAGAAGACCGATCTGCTCGGAACCCTCCGGGCGGAAATCATAGATGAACTTCCAGATGACCGAGGCGCCGACAAAGGAGATCGCCATCGGCATGAAGATCAGCGTCTTGGCGATATTGCCCCACCAGATGCGATCGGTCAGCGCCGCGATGATCAGGCCGAAGAAGGTGGCCGCTGCCGGAACGACGAGCAACCAGAGGAAATTGTTATAGATCGACTGGTGGAATTCGCCATCATTCATCATCCAGTGAAAGTTACTCAAGCCGACGAAGTTCTGCCCGGACTTGCCGTGGAAGCTCAGCCAGACGGATTCGATCACGGGGTAGATCAGGTAAATCGTCAGCGACGCCATTGCCGGCCCGAGGAAGAGCCAGGGGCGGATGGTGTTGGTGATGCGCAGGTTGCGCGACGCAACCTTGCCGGCCAGACCTTTCGACGGAAAAATCCGGTCAAGAATCCAGTTCGCCCCGTAAAAATAGCCGACGCAGGCGAGAACTCCCGCGGTCATCGTCGTGACGGCAAAAAGCAATTGTTGCATGGCAACTTCCCTCCCCAGGAATACATGGCCGTCGGCGCGGCCTGTCCACCCGTGTCGCTCGATACCAGCATCGCCGGGATCCCGCGACAGGCTGAACGGTCAGCTGCCCGGCGATGATTGTGGCATCACACGCCCGGCAGGCCGCGTCCGTTCACAGACGCCCTTTCGACATCCGCTCTTCCCGATACCGGATCGAAGCAGAATCTCGGGCCTTCCAGTCTTTTTTGATTGTGGTGCCGGAACAGATCCCGGCACCGTTTTGTTGGCGGGTCGGCAGGCTGGCGGGCCACCCTGCCAAAATGCTTCGGTCTTACTTGATCGCGTCCCAGGCCTTCTGGACGTCGGCTGCGACATCAGCCGACGACTTGCCGCCGACATAGTCGACCATCCCGGTCCAGAATGCGCCCGCACCGATCTTGCCCGGCATCAGATCGGAACCATCGAAGCGGAAGGTCGTGGCGTTGAGCAGGATTTCGCCCTGCTTCTTCATCGGACCGTTGGCATAGGTATCCTTGTTGACACCCTTGAACGGGGTCAGGAAGCTCGATTGCGCCATCCAGACTTCATGCGCGATCGGCGTCTTCAGGAACTCGATGAAAGCGCGCGACGCCGGCGTGTCCTTGGTGATCATGGCGAGCGTGCCGGCACCCAGAACAGGGTTGCCGAGTTCGGCCTTGCCTGCGTAGGGCGGCATATAGAAGAAGTCCGCATCCTCGCCGACAACCGTGCCTTCCGGGAAGAAGGACGGGATGAACGACGCCTGATGGTGCAGGTAGCACTTCGGCGGGGACGAGAAGAGGCCCTTCGGGCTATCGCGGAAGTCGGTGGAGGCAACGGCTGCGGCACCGCCATCGACATTCTTGTCGTTCTTGGCAAACCAGCCGAATTCATCGATCGCGCCGGTTACGGCCGCATCGGTGAAAGGAATGGCGTTGGTGGTCCACTTGTCGTAGACGTCGGCCGGCTGCGTGCGCAACATCATGTCTTCGACCCAGTCGGTTGCCGGCCAGCCGGTAGCACCACCGGAGCCGAGACCGATGCACCAGGGCGTGCCGCCGTCAGCAACGATCTTCTCGGTCAGCGCCTTCAGCTCTTCCATGGTCTTCGGAACTTCATAGCCCGAATCCTCGAAGTTTTCCGGCACGTACCAGACGAGCGACTTCACGTCGATCTTGTAGGGAAACCCGTAGAGTTCCTTCTTGCCGTCCTTGCCGGCATAGGTCGACAGATCGACCCAGGACTGGCCGGCAGCGTAGTTGTCGAGAAGCCACTTCTGGGTCTCTTCGCCGAGCGGCGTCAGATAGCCCTTCGAAGCGAGATCGGCGATAAGGCCCGGCTGCGGCAGCACGGCGACATCCGGCGGGCTGCCGGCCTGCGTATCGATGACGATCTGCTGCTCGTAGTTTTCCGAGGACGAGTATTTCACGTCCACGCCGGTCGCCTCGCGGAAATAATCAAGCACCGACTCGACCAGCGCCTGGTCTTCGCCGCGCCAGGGGCCGAAGATCGTCAGCGTCTGCCCCTTGAGGTCGTGACCCTTCTTGAATTCTTCGTAGCTCCCCCAGTTGAATTTTGAATCTTCGCCCGGCTTGAATTTCAGCTCAGCTGCATTTGCGGCACCCGCCACAAGAGCAATCGCTGCCACTCCCATCAAGAATGTTCTCTTCACGTCATTTCCTCCCAAGAAAGACCCAGCCCATTTGACGCCGGGCGGACATCATTGCGCCCAAAATTCAAAGCGCTTTGAGATTGCTAACAAATCATTTCGACTAGGAAGAAGTCAAGGCCTTTCCCGTAAATGGCGAAGAAAGGCCAAATTTATGCACTGCAGCGAACATTTGCAGTGCAATGAAGCGGATTTTTCTGGTTGATTGCCGCCACCGATGATACAAAATCCGCTGCGCGCTGTGGATGGGAAGTGAGAACCAAATTGAAATCAAAGCGCTTTGGGAGGACGCGCTGGTCATGAATGTGAATTTGAAACAGCTCGCAGAAATGCTCGGCCTGTCGCAAACGACGGTCAGCCGGGCGCTCAACGGATATCCGGAAGTCAACGCCGAAACACGCCAGCGGGTCTTGAGAGCCGTGCGCGAAACAGGATACAGGCCGAACCGCGCTGCCCAGAGGCTGGCAACCGGCCGGGCCGGCTCTATCGGCCTCGTCATGCCGATCGCACAAGGTATCGACTCCGACGTCCATTTCGGCGAGTTCCTGGCCGGACTCGGCGAGGAATCCGTCAGGCATGATTTTCATTTCGTCATCAATCCGAGCGCCCCCGACGACGAGGAGGCAACCTTCAAGCGGTTGGCCGCCAGCGGCAATGTCGATGCTCTGTTCCTCGCCTATGTGCGCGCCAATGATCCGCGCATCGCCATGCTGAAATCGCTGTCGATCCCCTTCGTCGTCCATGGGCGGGCGATTGGGCAACCGGCCGACTACCCCTTCCTCGACATCGACAACACGGCGGCCTTCCATGACGCGACGCGGCTTTTGATCCAGCTCGGGCACCGGCGGATCGCACTGATCAACGGCCCGGCCAATCTGACGTTCTCGATCCGCCGCAAGAAAGGCATGCAGCGCGCACTGGAGGAAAACGGCCTCTCATTTGACGAGAGCCTGTCGCAGCATTCGCTGATGACGGATGAATATGGCCACCGGGCGATGCAGCTGTTTCTCGAACGCGAAGAGCCGCCGACCGCCGTTCTGTGTTCCAGTACCGTGATCGCGCTCGGCGCCGTCAGGGCCATCAACAAGGCCGGACTTCAAATCGGCACCGATATCTCGCTGATCGCCCATGACGACGTGTTGCCGATGCTGAAACCGGAAAATTTCAGCGTTCCGTTGACGACCACGCGCTCGTCGCTCAGGGCAGCCGGCTCGCGCATCGCAACCCGGCTGATTTCCCGCATTCTGAAGACCGGGGACTATCCGGAACAGGAACTCTGGCGGGCGGAACTGATCGTCAGAGCCTCGACCGGCCCTGCCACGAAACGGTGAAAGGCCGACACGTCAGAATTTCGGCGCCTTCTTGCCGGCCTTGCGGTAGGCCGCAATGACCGTATTGGCCATCAGCATGGCGATGGTCATCGGACCGACGCCACCCGGAACCGGGGTGATGACCTCGGCAACTTCAGCGCACTCCGCGAAGGCGACATCACCGACCAGGCGGAACTTTCCCTCGCCCCTTTCGGGCGCGGCGATGCGATTGATGCCGACATCGATGACGGTCGCCCCGGGCTTCACCCAGTCGGCCTTGACCATTTGCGGGCGTCCGACGGCGGCAACGAGGATATCGGCGCCACGGCAGACGCCAGGCAGATCCTTTGTGCGCGAATGCGCAACCGTCACCGTCGCATTGGCCGCAAGCAGCAACTGCGCCATCGGCTTGCCGAACAGGTTGGAGCGGCCGATGACAACAGCATTCAGCCCGGAAAGATCCTCGCCATGCGTGCGCCTGACAAACACCATGGCACCGGCCGGCGTGCAGGACACGAGACCGCCATCGAGATCACCGGTCGCGACCTTTCCTGCATTGACCACATGCAGGCCGTCGACGTCCTTTTCCGGCAGGATGGACTGGATGATGGAGTCGGAATTGAGGTGCTTAGGCAGCGGAAGCTGCACGAGAATGCCGTGCAGGCTCTCGTCCTTGTTCAAAGTCTGAACCAGCGCCGCAAGCTCTTCCTGCGTCGTTTCCTCAGACAGCGTATGCTGCACCGAGGTGAAACCACATTCCTTCGCCATCCTGCTCTTGGCGGAAACATAGGCATGGCTTGCCGGATCGTTGCCGACGATGACGACGGCCAGACCGGTCTTGACGCCGGTCTCGTCCTGCAGCGCCTGCGACGCGGTTTTCACGGCGTCGATTACCGAAGCTGCAACTTGCTTGCCATCAATCACGGTCGTCACGGCATTCTCCCAGATTTTCGCTTGTTCCGTTTCACTCTAGTTTCGGTGAAAAATATGAGTGGCCTCAATGCGTCCTATGCTGTCCAGATTAGATAAATTCAAGCCCGATCGGGCGGCCGCGGTGCCGAAACACGACCGGCTTGCGATTTTCTATCATTGTTGCAGAATGAAGCTGAAGACCGCTCGCCATGAGCCGATCCGTTTTACAAAGTACAACAGTCGACTAACGCTGTTCGCCGGCACGCGATCTCGCATAGCGCTCGACACGGGCGCGCAGCGCGCGCAAATCCTCTTGGAACTGCGCCATGTTGCCGCTACCCCGATCCTGCTGATGCAGACAATCGCTGAGAATAGACGGCGCTGTGTCCTGGCGCGCGGGGAAGGCTGAGAGCGCAGCCGCCGAGGCAGCCGCATGATGCACCGACGCCATCCTCGCCCGGTGTTCCGCCAGCAGGGGCAAGTCTTCAAAGTCTTCCGAGGATCCCTGGCCGTCCGGATGATGATCATCCTTCCGGGGTGGATCGCGCTGCGGATAGGGGCTCGCCGGTTGATTCGACCGCTGGAACAGATCCCTCAGGCTCCGGTAGGCGCCGAGCGCGATACCCAGTCCGACGCCTGCCATGAACCCTGCAATCAAGCCGCCGATCGCGATCAGCTTGCGTGACGGGCCCTTGGCCTGCAGCGGCGGTTCCGCAGTAGAGATCACGCGGATATTCTTCGAGGTCAGCTTTTCCTCCTGGCCGGTTTCGCTTGCCCGCTTCAGGAAGGATTCGTAGATGGTTCTGGTCGCATTCGCCTTGCGCTGCAGTTCGCGCAATTCGATGAAGCCGGTAGACGAATTGACCTGTTGCGCCTTGCGAACCGCCAATTGCTGGACGAGATCCTTCTCCGTGCGGATCACGCGCTGCAGTTCGGTCTGCGCGGTTGCCTCGATGCGACGGAGCTCGTTGCCGATTTCCGAACGCGCAACCTCGAGCGACTGAACAGCGGCCAACCGCTGGGGATGGCGCGGCCCAAGGCTTGCGTCCAGCGCGCCGAGCTGCGCGCGCGCCGTCGAATACTGCTTGCGCAATTCCTGCAGGGTAACCGAACTCAACTCCTCCGGAAACGCGCCGGTAAGCACGTCGTTGAGCCGGGTCTTGGTGGCAACATCCGCCTTGGCTCTGGCCTCGGCTATCCGGTTGCGCACGGCGGCAACCTGATCGTTGAGAGCAAGAAGCTGCTTGTCGGAAATCAACTTGCCGTCAGCGTCGACGATGTCATGGTCGGCCTTGTATTTTTCGACGGCATTTTCGGCAGTGTCCAGTTCCTTGCGCAGCTCGGCCAGCCGGCTGTCGAGCGCAGCCGTCGTCTGCTGGAAGAAGCCGGATTGGGCGGCCTGCTCTTCCGCGAGGAATGTGGAGACAAGTCGGTTGACGATCAGCGCCGATTTTCCCGGATCGCGGGTCTGCACTTCGACGGTGACGATGAAGGTCTTCGGATCGCGCGACACGCTCACGGCCTCGCTCAATTTTTCGAGCGCGCGCGGATTGACGCCCGATGCCGGCGCCGGCTTTCCCTTGCCCGGAGAAACGATCTCGCGGACGACGTCGATCCCTGCCGCCAGACCGCCCGTGCTGGCAGCTTTTCCACCGAATTCCAGATCGCGGTCGAGACCGAGGTCAATGGCGACTTTTTCGAGAACCGTGCGCGATCGCAGCACTTCGAGCTGGCTATCAACCAGGGCGAGAATGGCCTCGGTCGCAAGGCTTTCCTTGGACAGATCCGAATCCGTCAGCCGCACCTCGCGCGGATCGATGTAGAGCTTGCTCTCCGAGACATAGACGCTGGGGGTCGACATGGCGAGCAGCACGCCACTTACGGCACCGGCGACCGTCAACGCCACGACAACCTTGCGAAGCTGCCAGACGGATTGCAGGATCGTGGCAAGATCGATCAGCGGCCGATCCGGTCCCTCCGGTGTCACTCTGAAGGAGGAAGACACCGCCGGCGAGGAATAGGCGGCAGCAATGGTCTGCGCCTCCGGTTCTCGTGCCGGCTCCAATTTTCCGCTGCCACGCCTGAACCAGCCGGCAAGGAAACTGCGGGGCTGCTTGGGCTCGTATACGGTCTCGTGGTGCGCGGGCCGCTGGCTTTTGCGGGCCTGTGCCGTTTGCGGTTCGACCTCCGGGCTGCCCAGCCGGCTCAACAGGGCAGCGGCGCCATGCACAGGTGCGCGACGTTTCGCAGCGGAGGATGATTGCGAACGGCGCGACGCCTCCGCCCCGCTTGACGAAACGTCAAGCGGGGCGCGGCGAACCACAGGGCGTTTATTGTCATCCGGATCGAACATCAAGGCCTGCAAGCGCCCGCGATCGGGCAAAAGGAAATTGTGAGCGGAGCTTAGGTTTTTATGGAAAACAAACCGTTAACACCCGGCCGCCGGCGCACCGTGAATGCTTCGAACCCACCGCTTCAAACTGCTCATTAAGCTTTAGCGGCTAGAAACGGGACAGCACATCTGGACCCCGCCCGTGATCGATTTCGCCAAGACCCTCTATGCGCGCCACAGCGGCGTGATCCACGCCTATCTCTCCATGACGGGCGGGTCGGCCGGCCGCCTCGTGCTGTCGCTGGTCTATTTCATCTGCGTCGCCAACGGGCTTTCGATTGCCGAGTTCGGCTTGTTCGCAACGGCGTCCGCCGCCGGCATCATGATCTCGCGGGTGCTCGCCTTCGGCTTCATGTCACCACTCTACCGCGTCGCCACCGTCAAGCCCTTGCTGGTCGGCACCTATACCGCCGGGTTTATGGCCGGGGCGCTGCTGTCGCTACCGCTGCTCGCAATTCTTTGCCTCGCCATCTACTATCCCGTCTTCGGGCGTGACATGGCGCTTCCCGTCTTCCTCGCCCTCATGGCCGCCGAAATCATCTGCTGGCGGGGGCTGGAGGTCGTGGCCATCGTGCTCAATGGGCTCGGGCGCTTCGGCCGTGCCGCGCTGCTGGTGGTCATCGGCACGGGCATCCGCACTGTCGCAGCGCTCGGCTTTTCATTCTCGCATTGGGCATCGCTCGAAACTTGGTCGCTGTTTTACCTTGCGGCCAACGGGCTCGCGCTGTTGATCGCCATCATCTGGTTCTTTCCCAAGGTGCGGCTGCGCTGGCGAACGGAACTCTATATTCGCCGCTGGGGGGATTCCGTCTCGGTCGCAGGCGCCGAGGTGCTGTTCTACATCCAATCGGAATTCGACAAGATCGCCGTACTTGCCATCGGCGGCCCTCAGGTTTCAGGGATCTACGCGATCATCATGCGGCTTGCCGACCTGACGGCGTTGCCCGTTCGTTCGTTCAACATACTGCTGGTGCAAAAGATCATGCGCACGCCCGGCACGATCTCATCCTGGCGGACGCGACTGACGATCGAAGCTCTGGTCGCTGCGGTGTCCTTCCTGGCGATAGCGGCGATGGCCCTCTATCTCTGGATTTTTCCAAGCGGACTTGGAAACAACGTCGCGGAGGCGGCACCCTATCTGATGGCGGTGCTTCTGGTGCCCTCGTTCCGCAATCTGGTCGAGTATCACTCGGAACTGCTCTATGCGACGGGCCGCACGGTGCGCCGGATGTTCAACCTTGTGATTGCAGGCGTGGTGAAGGTCGCCCTGCTCGCCGCAGTCTTTACTGCCAGCACCGATGCCTCCTATTGGGCGCCCCTGCTCAACGGCGTATATCTGGCGCTCTATGGTGCGTCTTTC
Source organism: Pararhizobium sp. LjRoot235 (assembly GCF_964254145.1). NCBI lineage: Bacteria > Pseudomonadati > Pseudomonadota > Alphaproteobacteria > Hyphomicrobiales > Rhizobiaceae > Pararhizobium > Pararhizobium sp. LjRoot235. The sequence goes on from NZ_CAXUSP020000001.1 coordinate 3,795,022, forward strand.
GTGCTCGCTTATAGCGCGCTGAGCCGCGAAGCGGCCCGGGTGATCTGAGGAAGATCAGGCCGCGCGTTCGAGAACGATGTTGCGGATGTCGGCGAGATCGTGCCCGACGAAGGATTGCACGCCAATACCGATGTGATGCGGCGACATATCGGCGAGGAAATGCCTAAGGCCACTGATGTCGCGTGCATAGCTGTCGCCGAACCAGAGGACGTGGCAGAGCCCATCGGATGACGCCACATGCCCCTCGCCCTTCAATACTTCGTCTACAAAACGGCCGTAAATCATGCATTCCGAAAACTGCCGTGAGCGGACGATCGCACGGATCCAGTCGCGCCCATGCAGCGTCTCTATGTGATCGAGCAGTAACTGGCAGCTATCGGTGCGCCAGGCGATCAACGTGTTGATATGATCGTTGGCGGGCAAGCTGAAGGGGCCGATGCCGAGCAGCCTGTCGGAATGGGCAAGCCATTCGAGATGGTTGGAGCGTATACGCTCGCCGATCGCCCCGTCCTTGCGGTAAAGCGTCAAACGGTCTCGCTGCCAGAGGTTTGCAGGATCGAAGTCACGCAGGAAAACCACATCGGAATCGACTGCGAACATCGTCTCTTCCTTGATGTGACGGCACAGTGCCAATCGGCGCAACTGCTGCACATGCCAGCCGCGCAAGGGAAGGCTGTAAGGACTGATCCAGAGCTTGCGGCGGCCAGCCGACATCGGATCCGGCACGGCACGCAGCCACCAGGGCAAAAGATCACTCTCGCTGATGACCTGACGGCGAGAGCCTTCCAACCGGCGAAACAGGGCAACGTCAAACGGGGCAACAAGCAGGTAATGAACCCAATCGCCCTTCAGCCGCATATCCATGCTTTCGCACAGCAGGCGGCAACGCTCGAAATCATTGGCATATGAGGCCGTCACGACAGCGGTGCGCATCATGGTATCCGTCAGAACGATCGAGATCCGGCACGGTGCCCGCTGACGGGCAAAGCCTTCGCGCCCCCTCCCAGCTTGTGGCGGACAATGTAATACATAAACAGCGGATTTCCCAAGAGGTAGCGGCGCCACAGGCGCTTCGGCTCGTGAACCAGCCGGTGCAGCCATTCCAGCCGCAACCGTCGGACGCTCGCTGAGGCGCGCGGCACTTCGTCCGCCATGAAATCAAAGAGTGCGCCGACACTGATCACCAGCCGCGCATGGCCAGGACCAACGTGGCGGTCGATCCATTTCTCCTGCTTCGGGCTCCCCATAGCGATCAACAGGATGTCCGGCTGGAGTTCGCGAACCCTCGCCATCGCTTCGTCCGATTGTGCCACGTCCAAAAAGCCGTCGGAGACGGGGATGAACTCGTGCCACGGCGAATGCTTTAGGAAATTCTCCGCGGCGCGCTTGAGGATTTCCGGGCGGGCACCGATCATCGCAACGCGTCTCGGCGTCGTCATATAGGTCATCAGCGCCGGCACGAAATCGGTACCGTTCAGATTGGCCGGAAAGATCTTCCCGTGGAACAGCCAGGAAGCGATATCGACGCCGTGACCGTCGGGCAGGACGATGTGGCGTTCGAGAGCGGCCCGGTACTCCGGATCGCGCATCATCAGATTGGCATTGTTGGCGTTGAGGAACGAAATCACCGTCTGCCCGATCGGCAGCGACGCGATCTCGTCAGCGAAGGCGAAGGCATCTGCCCAGCCGAAGTCGCAGACCGGCATGTCGAGAATCACCCGTTGCGATGCAATGATCGATGTGCCCGGGGAGACATTCATTATGATTTTCCTCCCTCGTGCACGGCAAACCCATGAGACGCAGTGCCGGATTTCTTTTTCATTGGTGGCGCCGCTTGCTCTTTGGAGAGACGCCGAGCGGGCTCTGTCACGGGCTTTACCAACCCGGCAAGACCCCGTTCGAGCGTTGCGAGCAACCTGGCTTTCTGCGCCCGGTGGAAGGTTGCGCCCGACAGGCGCTGGCGATTGCCGGCCCGGACCTGCGCGACCTTCCCGGTCAGCAACTGCGCGAATTCGACCGGCTCATCGGCGATTGAACAATTGGCAGGAATCTCGCCAATGCCGCGCAGGGAGGCGCGCGTGGCGACGCTCGGCATGCCCAGTTCGAAGGTCTCGATGGTTTTCAGCTGGACGCCCGTGCCGCCGCGGCTGATCAACGGAATAACGGCGCCCGTTTCGACAAAGGCACGGGCATCCGGCACCCGGCCAAGGAAACGCAGACCGGGATGGGAAACCGCGGGCACATCCGGTATCTGACCGGCAATGCCGATGGACATATCGGCAGGCAGAAGCGGCATGACCTCGGAGAGAAACCAGTCGAGCCCGATGCGGTTTGGTTTCCAGCTCCACGTGCCGATCAGGGCCAGGTCGTATTCCGGCAGCCTTTCCACACCGCTTTCCGGCAGTTCCCAACCCGTCACCAATGGCAGGACGGCGGCGCGGTCCGAGACCGCGTGGCCGAAACCGAAACGGTCTGCCTCGGCGAACGTCCAGATCGCCGAAGCGGTCTGTGTGAGCTGCCGCTCGACCTGTTCAAGGAGACGTGCCTCACGCCTGAACAGAAACCGTTCCAGCAATCCGGATGCCGATGCTGCGTTTTCAAGCGCGGAGTCGGCTTCGACGTTATGGGCGACGTAGATCGTCGGGTGTTTCTGGAACACGGCGGAGAATGCGCCCGGCAGCTGCACGGAATTGAGGATGATTGCGTCGAACGGCTGCAGGCCCTGCAACAGCGTTTCGACATGCCGGCGACCGGCCTTCAGCATCTTGGCCGAAGACAGGGTCGTGCGGTTGAGGACAGCCGTTGCCAGCCAGCGAAGTTTCGTTGCGGCACCAACCTTCGCGTTGGCAACTTCAAGCTCGCCCAGAAGATACGTCTCGCCATCCGCCGCGACGCTTTGGCCCGGCTGCAGATAGCCAATCACGCTCACCCGGTGGCCCAGTGCGCAAAGGCCGTCGAGTACGGCGCGATTGGCAATATCGAACCCCGATGAAGGGTTCTCCACCGGCACCAGAGAGGAAACCAAAACCAGATGCATGCTGCCACACGAGACTTGAGAACAACTGCCCAAACTGTAGCAACGCGGCGTGAAATGACCTTTAAATCATTCATTCAAAAGCGAATTTGGAAATTCAGTATCTGTTTAGGAAGATTTGCTTTAGTGTTTGTCAAAGCTTTGCCTTCAACAGGTTCCGATCATGACCCCGCCTGCCCCGGATGTGACTGTGTTCTGCCAAACGACGGTCGATGCGGCGGAGAGCGTCGAGTTCGTCGTCACCCTGCCGACATTTCGACGGCCCGAACATCTGCTAAAAACCCTGAAAACCGTGATTTCACAGGAGCCTGGCAGCCCCTTTGCGATCGTGGTGATGGAGAATGAGGCGGACGGCCTTGAAGGGGCCGATGCGGCAAAAGCATTTTTTGCCGCCCATCGGATCAACGCCCTGGTGGTGATCGCGCATCAGCGCGGAAATTGTCACGCCTACAATGCCGGCTGGTCGATGGCGCTCGCCACCTACACCAATCTGCGCGCGATCGCCGTCATTGATGACGACGAGATTGCGGCACCCGATTGGCTCGATAGTCTCATATCGGTACACAGACAGACCCAAGCAGACCTCGTGGGCGGACCACAACTGCCCGATTTCGAAGACCAGGGGCGTAACGATCAGAAGCGCCACCCTGTCTTCCTGCCCCACTACGAGACGACCGGCCCAGTCCCGATCCTCTACTCCTCCGGAAACGTACTGATCACGCGGCCCGTGCTCGACGCCATGCCGCGGCCGTTCCTCGACCCGGTGTTCAATTTCATTGGCGGAGGAGACAGCGACTTTTACCGCCGCTGCAAGGAAAAGGGCTTCACATTCGCCTGGGCGGCGGAGGCCTGGGTGGCCGAGACGATCCCGGCGCGGCGAACGGAAATGTCCTGGATCAGGGCACGAAGCCTGAGGAATGGCGCGATTTCGGCGCTGCTCGAACATCGCGCGGCGCCGGGGTTTGCCGGCCGGATGAAGACCATTGCCAAATCGCTGATGCTGCTTGCTGCCTCGCCCTTTCGCGGTATTTCCCTATGGCGATCAACCAAGCTGCCGTCGGCCGGGCTTTATCATTTTTACGTGGCGTGCGGCCGGCTGATGATGGAATTCGGCCTGGTCAACGAACAGTATCGCAATCCGGAGAAAAACTGAAACCGGCGCCGTTCCGCCTCAACGGGCGGCGGCCGCGGCGCGCCTTTCGGCCTCCGGGATTTCATCGTGAGCCGTTTCTCCGTTCTTGTCGACAATCGCCACAGGCTGTTGCTGCGGCTGGCTTGCACCCTTGGCAATTCGGGCGACATCCGCCTTCGACAGATATTCCAGCTGCTCGACAAGCACCTCGAATATCACTTCGTCGCGCATGTCTTCATTCAACCCTTCCTTCACGGCGGTCTTGAACTGGGCAAGGTCGAAACTGTTGCTGTCGGCAACGTTGACCAGCTTTTGACCGACGAGAATCTCAAAAAGCGCGTTCGTCACCGTCTCTTTGAGAGGCACGTCCAGGTGCTTGATCTTGTTTTTGTCGACGGCGAAGGACAGTTTCGTCAGGAAATAGCCCTGTACCGCACCATCGGTGATCACCGGTACCGTAATAAGCTCACCGGGGACATATTGCTGCAATGCGCGGCGGTCCGCCTCCGCATCCGATTCCACCGGTGCCGAAGCATGCTGGATCGAGAAATAGACCGATCCGAGCGTCACCGCGCAGACCCAGACACCGGTGAAAACAAGCTTCAGCATCAAAAATCGCCATACCTGAACTGATGCTCGGAATAGATGCCGTCCGCATCCGCTTCCTGCACGGCGGTCTTGAGGATTTCCACCACCGACCGGCAGGCTTCCATGTGCGCCTTCACCTTCTGCGAGTTTGCCATCAGCTTGGACCTGATATGCCGGGTCTGGGAAACGAAGGATGGCGAAATCTCGCTCGGCGAAGCGTCGCGATGCAGCATCGTCAGTTCATACAGGCAGCGGCTCTTGCGCGCGTTCGATGCCTTCAGGTCGAAGCTCGGATCGAGCCCGATCCGGCTGTTCTCGTTATCGAGGATCATTTCCAGGCGTCCCAGGACGTTCTGGATACGCACGTCACTCGATGCTGCAACTTCCATCATTTCGCTCCCGTTGGCGCTTGCATCACGCGGGTCCTGTGGCCGTCGTGATGCTCTGCGCGAAACTCATGTGTCGGGCCGGCCCGGGCAATCCGCCGGAACAGCCTCAGGCCTGTCTGTTCTTGCCGCCGGTTTCCATGAAATCGGCGACGGCTTTGCGCTCATATTCCTGCACCATGCTGAGCGCGACGTTGCTGTCGTTACCATCGAGCGATGCGTTCACGCGATCCGGACCTTCCGAACCGACGATCCGGTCGGTGACCATGCTCTGCGCGATGCCGACGCCGTCGCCCTGCGCCATCACGTTGCCGATCTGCTCGGCCATCATGCTCTTCCACATGTCTCCGGAGATGCCCTTGCCGTAAACTTCTTCGCTTTCAGCGGGCAACATCGATTTCACGAAGTTCTGCAGGACCATGGCTTCGAACTTGCGGTAGCTTTCCGGAATCTTCTTGGCCTCGGCGCGATTGTTGATGTCGCCAAGGCTGTTGGACGGACTGTCCTGGTTCAGGACCGCAACCGTATTGGCAAAGCCGGTTCCGTTTTCAGCAAGGCTTGTCGCTTGGAAAGCGGCGCGATTGGCCTTTAGCCGCGCTTGCGCCTCCTGCACTTCGGCCGGATCTGCGGCGCGCACGACATCCAACACCAGGTCGCTTGGAGGAGAAATGGCCATGCGGTGTCCTCTCGGTCACGGAGCACAACCGGCGCGATCTTCGCGCCAGCGATAACTCCATAATTTCAGCAGTTTAAACAAGCGGTGCGGACGCTGAGACGGCCGATCCTGAAGCCGCACTATGACCGGCCAACCTTACCGGAAGCTGGTGGCTTGGCCATCACGTGCTGATCGACGAGATCGTAGATGGCATTGTCGGCCTCGGTGCGATCTTCGAGAACGCGCGCTTCCTTCATGTTTTCCTCCAGCCGGTCGCCCTTTGCCCGCTCCTTGAGGACGCGGGTTTCGTGGACCTGCTGGATACCAAGGAGCATCTGGTCCTTCTGGGCAAGGCGGCCGAGTTGCGAAGCATAATGCCCGGAGAACATCGCATGCAGCGGACTTGCCGATCCCATGGCGTCGGCGACGACATCGATGGTTTCGGCAAGGTCGCGGCGCTGTCTCGCCGTTTCCGCAAGCTCGCTTTCCGCCATCTGCTCGAGATGCCGCTGCACGGCAACGAGGCGCTTCAGTTTTTCCGAGCGGCTTTTCACCGTGGCTAGCTCCCTTGCATCACCGGCGCAAAGCCGTCGGCGAACAGGCGCAGCATCGCGGCGATGCCGAGATAGAGAAGGAACATGCCGCCCATGATCAAATAGGGCAGCGAGATGAAATAGAGCGGCATCTGCGGCGCCAGCTTGTTGACCATGCCGATGGCGACGTTGAACAACAACCCATAAATGAGGAAAGGGCTCGCCAGGCGAAGCATGATGTAAAACGTCGTTTCGAGCGCATTGGTGAGCGTTATCAGTACGCCCTGCGGGTCAAAGCCGGCCCCGAGCGGCATCACCTTGTAGGAATCGACGAGGCTCGACAGGATGACGTGGTGGAAATCCAGCATGAAGAGGACCATCACGCCTGCAAAGCTGATCAGGTTGGTCAGCTGGTTCTCCGCCGTATCTTCGAGAACGTCGGAGGTTGGCGGCGCGTTGAAACCGATCATCATCGTGATGACCGTTCCGGTGAACTGCAGCCCGAGCACATAGTAACGCGCGATCAGGCCGATGACGCTGCCGACCACCGTTTCGGTGGCGATGATGTAGATATAGGTATGCCCCTTGCCGGAAATCTGCGGATAGATGTCGTTCCACATGATCGGCAGCACGGCCATCGAGATCGCCACAGCCACGAAAAGGCGGATCTGCACGGGGACGCGCGCCGTCGAGAAGCCTGGCATGATCATGATGCACGCGCCGATCCGGCAGAATGCGGCAAAAAGCGCCAGCACCGTGCCTTCAGGATCGGAGATCATGAGATGGAGCCAATGATCTTTATCTCGAGACCCTTGGCAAGCTCGACGTGGCTGAGGACGGGCAATGTGGCAAACAGGCGCTCGATGATCATGCGCACATAAGACCGGGATTCGGGCGAACTTACCAGTACGAATGGCATGCCGCGATCGAGATGTTCGCGGATAACCTTGGTTGCCTGCTCGCTGAATTCTTCCAGATGACGCGGATCGATGTCGAATTCCACGACTTCGCCCTTGGCGTCACGCTTCAGCGCCTGGTGGAAGACCATGTCCCATTTGTTGCCGAGACGCAGGACGCGCAACGTGCCGTTGTCGGCGAGATCGCCGCAAAGTTGCTGCGACATGCGCACGCGCACATGTTCGACGATCTGCTCGGTCTTCCTGACATGCGGGGCGAGTTCGGCAACCGCTTCCAGAATGAGATGCAGGTTGCGGATCGAGACGCGCTCGGCGAGCAAGAGCTTCAGCACCGCCTGCAGACCCGAATAGGACATGTGCGAGGTGCAGATTTCGTCCGCCAGCTTGCGATATTCCGGGTCGAGGCGCTCGATCAGGATCTTGACGTCCTTGTAGGACAGGAGCTGCGGCAGGTTGTTGCGGATCACTTCGGAGAGATGCGTCAGCACTACCGAGACGTTGTCGATCGGATGGAAGCCCTCGCGCTTCAGGTCTTCGGTGAAGGTTTCCAGGATCGACACGGCCGGCATGCCGAATGCGGGTTCGCGGATGTCGTCCCCCGGGACACTGGGTTTACGGCCGCCGCCGGTCACCACGATAACTTCGCCGACACGGACCGTGTTCGAGGCGATCGTCGTTCCATGGATACGGATATGATAGGCCTTGTCGGGAATGCCGATATCGTCCGACACCTTGATTTCCGGAACGATGAGGCCGTACTGACCGGCGAACTTGCGGCGCATCTTGCCGACGCGGAAGGCCAGTTCCTGATGGGCGCCGAGGAGCCGGGTGGAGACCTGCTTGCCGAGCAGAAGCTCGATTTCCGCGGTCTTGAGGACGGATTTGACCGAGTCCTTCTCGCTGTCCGTCTTCTGCTGGGCGGTTTGCTGCTCCTGTGCGCGCTTGAGCTTGTTGGCCGCTTCGAGTTGACGCGGGATCATCCAGCCGAGGAAAGCCATGCCGCCGCCAAGGAAGGCGAACGGAATGAAGGGAAGACCCGGCATCATGGCCAAGAGCAGGAGCAAGCCGGCCGCCACCATGAGAGCGCGCGGATAGCCGCCGAGCTGGTTGACGACCGCCTGGTCCGTCGATCCGCTCGTGCCGCCGCGCGATACGAGCAGACCTGCGGCCAGCGATACGATCAGCGCCGGAATCTGCGACACCAGACCGTCGCCGACCGAGAGCTTGACGAAGACATCGGCGGCCTCGCCAATGGACATGTCGTGGCGGGCATAGCCGATGATGATGCCGCCGAAGACGTTGATGGCGGTGATCAGCAATCCGGCAATCGCATCACCGCGCACGAACTTCGAGGCACCGTCCATCGAACCGAAGAAGGAACTTTCCTCTTCCAGTTCACGCCGGCGCCGTTGTGCTTCCTTCTCGTCGATCAGGCCGGCGGAGAGGTCCGCGTCGATCGACATCTGCTTGCCGGGAATGGCATCGAGGGTGAAGCGGGCGCCGACTTCGGCAATACGCGTCGCGCCCTTGGTGATGACGATGAAGTTCACCGTGATCAGGATCAGGAAGACGATCAGACCGATGACGAAATCGCCGCCCATGACGAGCTCCGCGAAGCCGGCGATGACGCCACCGGCTGCGTCGTGTCCTTCATGCCCATGCGAAAGGATGACGCGCGTCGTCGCGATGTTGAGCGACAGACGCGTCATGGTGGAGATCAGCAGAATGACCGGGAAGGACGAGAAATCCAGCGGTTTCTGAATCCACAGGGAAACCATCAGGATCAGAATGGAGAATGCGATGGAAAAGGCCAGCCCGATGTCGATCAGGAACGGCGGTATCGGCAGAAAGAGGATCGACAGGATCGCCACGATGCCGAGCGCAAAGCCGATATCACGGCCTTTCGGTGCGACCTTCGGGATGACCAGAGCAGGAGGTGTTGCCATCGGAAGTTCCGTCTCTTCATGAGAGGCAGGCAGCATTCATACCTGCTGCCAATACTGACAACAGACCTAACGCTTCAAACTTGCGCGAAGGTGGCATCGATGACGGAAAGAAAGACAAAGACGCTTTTCATGACGCCTGTTTTGCCGGAGGTTTGCCAGCGGCGCGTCAGAAACCGGTCTGGATGCGGGAGAAGACGATATCGGTGAAGATGGAAATCTGCGAGCCGACAAAGGAAGCCGAAAGCGCAACCGTCACCAGAACGGCGAGAATTTTCGGCACGAAGGTCAGGGTCATTTCCTGAACCTGGGTCAGCGCCTGAATGAAGGCGATGACGACGCCGACGACCATGGCGGCGAGAACGGCAGGCCCGGAAGCGACGACGACCGTCCAGATCGCCGCCTGCACTATATCAAGGGCATCCGCCTCATTCATCAGCTATCACTTCACGGTAACACCCGGGCCGACGGCAAGCTCCTTGCCGGTATCAAGCACCGCGATGATTCCATCCGAGTATAGCTTCACTTCCTTGACGACGCCAGTTGTCTTGCCGTCTGCACTCGTCACCGTCTTGCCGATGACGGCATTGGCTTCGCTGAGCGAGGTGCGCTGCAGGAGGCTTTCGAGGTTGGTGTTGGTCTTGATCGTCTGCTCGACCTGCGAGAAGGTCGCAAGTTGCGCGATCTGCTCGGTCGAATCCATCGGCTCGGTCGGATCCTGGTTTTTCATCTGCGCTACGAGCAGCTTCAGGAAGCTGTCGTAGTTCAGGCTGGCCGAAGCCGCATCCGTGGTCGAACTCGAGGTCGTCGTCGACGCAGTGGTGGTGGTTGACGTTACGCCGCTTACCGCCATGGTGCGATCTCCTTGCGAATCTGCTCGACCGTTGCCGGGGTGATTTCGTGGTTGTTGAGGATGCGATCCTCGACGGCGTAGAGCCCGCGGATCGCCTTCAGGGCGTCGAAGGCCCGGCCCTGCGTGACCATGCTGTCAATGCGCTTGAGTTCCGCCACGACGTCTTCGTTCTTGAAGCAGTTCAGCAGCATGACCACCGACTTGCGGAACATGTTGGTCGACTGTTCGGCACCTTCCGGATTGATCAGGATCATCTGGGCGATGAAATAGAGTTGCCTCAGCGGCGTGTTGGCATCTTCCGGCTGCAGAACATGGTTTTCGAGCAGGAATGTCACGTCGTTCAGGAATTCGACAGCGACCTTACGGTCGACCCGCAACACCGCCCCGTTGACAAAAATCCGTTCGCCCGACTTCAGCGAGATACGCAGTGTGCTTTTCATTTGAGTCCATCCCTGATGATGGTTGTGATGTCTATGATGCCCTGGAAATTGGAGGATTCGCGTTTGCGAATCTTTTCCGTTTCGCCCAGAATCCAGATGGCGATGGAAATAAGGTTGGCGCGCAGTTCGTCGTTCAGCTGATTGTCCGACGCGCGAAGATCCTCGATGAACCGGATCCAGACCCGCCGGGTGTAGTAAATCGCCTCGATGGCCTCCCTCGAGTACCCTTTCTGCTGTTTTGCTGCTGCCAGCAGCGCAATCGAGCGGTCGAGCACTTGCCGTTCGCGATCCTTGGAGTCGGCGACGCCGTCCTCCATGATCTCGGCGTATGAAAACTGATACATTCAGACATCCTTCATGTTTGTCCTGGTCCCCGCCGCATCAGAGGAAATTGATCAAGCTCAACTGCTGAAGCCGCGAGGTAAGCGTGTAAGAAGTCTCGATCTGCGTCAGCAGCGTGTTCATGCGCGTCGACGCTTCGTAGGTATCGATCCCCTCAAGATCGGAAATATGCGTCGTGACGAGTTCGATCTGTGCTTCGAGCGCGGTATTGGCCTTCTTCACCCGTGCCTCGGAAATACCGAGATCGCTGCGTTGCGCGTCGATCCCGGAAATTGCCTCGCCGATATAGCCCATCGCCGCGGTGCTGACGGTGGCGCGGACTTCGGCGCTGACAGCCGCGCCAAGCAGTTCCGTGGCAATCACACTCGCCAGCGCGAACTTGCGCATTCCGCCGGAATTGGCGGTTGTCGAACTCGATACAACCTCAGTTGTCGAGATACGGCTCGTCATGGTCCGGTCGGATGCCTGAGACCAATCGGTTGTCCACTGCGTCCCCATATATAAGGGTTCGAGCGTATTCGTGATGAAGTCGTCCATCTGCGACTGCGTAAAGTCGCTCATCGATGCGATGCCGTTTACCGACATGTAGGTCGCAAGTTCGGTATCGAAGGTTGTCTTCGCAGCTGAGACGGCGGGATCGTTGTAATCGGCAATTGGTTTCACGTCGGTATTGACGCCCGAGAAGAGGTATTCTCCGTTGAAAGAGGTATTCAGCGCCGAGCTGAAGATCGAAAGAGCATTGGTGACCTCCGTCTTGGCGATCGCCAACTGATCGGCCGCTTCGCTTCCGCTCAGGCCGATCAGCACTTTGTTGATGGACTGGGCCGCATCGGCGACCGTCTCAAGTGCCTCCTGTGACGCGGCAAGACGCTGCGTGACAACGGCGTTGGTGGTGTTCAGCGTCTTCATCCGCGCCATTTCGCGCTGGAGGTCGAGGGAGCGCGACGTTGAGCCGCCGAGAGCCACGCCGACATCGGCGTGACGACCGGTCGTGACTTCCTCCTGCAACTTGACCACTTCCGCCTGCGACTGCTGGATCGTCAGCCGCATCGCATTTTGGACAGCCAGGTTCGAAACGAAGGACGTCTTCATGATTACCTCACAACTTCCAGCAGGGCCGCCATCATGGCGTCCACGGTACTGACCAATTTGGCCGATGCCTTATAGGATTGTTCCAGGTCGAGCAGCAGCGAGAGTTCCTCGTCCATGCTGACGCCAGTCTCGTTGTTCAGCGCTTCCTGGGTGCGGGACAGCAGCGCCGTTTTGTTGTCATTCGCGGTGGAAGCGCTGCTGCGCAGGTCTTCGAGCCAACCGACGGACGACGTTGCGAAATCCAGAATGGTGCTATCGCCGTCAAGACCTGTCGCCGTATCGAAGGCCAGGTTACCGCCCATGGCGGCGACATAGCTGTCGATCAGGTCTGAATAGCCCGCGCTGCCACCCGTGTTCTGGATATAAGTAACGCCGTTGAAACCACCGTCGCGAACGAGCAGCGGATCAGAAAGCGCCAGCGCATTGACCTGGAGCGTGGCGGCGATACCTGGCTCCACGGTTCCGGCGACGGGCACGGTCGCGGGCGGCGTCGTCGGCGTCCAGGTGAAAAGACCGGGCAAGACGGTCGTGCCGTCGTCTTCCTTGAACAGTTCCACCAGTCCGCGCGCAACTTCATCCAGCTGCGACTGGAATTTCGGCGCGATCTCATCACGCAATTGCAGCAGTGCTGAAAGCTTTCCTTCGCCGGAGGTGTTTCCGCCCGTACCGGCCGCCACCGGAACGCCATCGATGAAAATCTTCTGGCCCGCCGTCGTCGCGCCGAAACCGGCGGTTGAAGCGAATGTGACGCTGCGGGCCGTATTTTCGAACAAAACCGTGCCGTCGGACGTGTAGATGACAGTGTCGTTGTTTGCCCGCGACACTGTCGAAATGCCGACGATCTCAGAAATCTGCCGCAGCAGCTTGTCGCGCTGATCGAGCGCTTCGCTGGCATCCGCACCCGAAGCGGTCGCTGTCAGGACGCCGTTGTTGGCCTGTTCAAAATCGGCCAGCAAACCGTTCAGCGTATTGACCGAACTGGCGATTTCCTTGTCGGCTTCCAGCCGCAGGTCCTGAACCGCAGCCGAAGTCTTGTTAAGCGAGTTCGCCAGGTCGTTTGCATCCGACACCAGCGTTGCCGCTATCGTCGTGTTGCCCGGCGTTGAAGCGAATGTCTGCAGGCTGTCGCGAAACGTCGCCAGATAGGTGGAAGGCGACGTTTCGTAGTCGTTTCCGCCGAGCGAGGATTTCAGCGTCTCCAGGCCCGCAAAGAGTGTGCCCTGCGCGGAAGCCTGGGAGATGCTGACAATGTTCTGCTTGAGCAATGCATCATTCTGCGCCCGCTGAATGGAGACAACCTGCGCTCCATTCAGGCTGGTGCCGAGCATTGCCAACCGCCGCGAATAGTCCGAATTGCTGGCATTCGCGATGTTCTTCGACACGATCGCGGTCTGCTGCGCCGTGTTGCTGAAGATCGAATTTGCGGTGTTTATCGCAGATGACAGAGACATGGCAGAGCCTGTACTTTCAATTACCGCTTCAGGTTCACAAGAACGTCGAGCAGGTCGGCGCCAGTCTGGAAGACCTTCGAGTTCGCTGTGTAGCTGCGTTGGGATTCGATCATCGCCGTCAGTTCGTTGGCGATGTCGACGTTCGAGCCTTCAAGCGCGCCCGACTGGATGCTGCCGAAATCGCCGGAACCGGCGAAACCCGTGACGATGACGCCCGAATCCACCCCCTGCGAATAGACGTTGCCCGACTGTGGGACGAGGTTGTCGGGGCTCTGAACGTTTGCAAGCGCCACGCGGTAGCGCGGATCGAGATCGCCGTTCTCGTATTTGACGTAGACTATGCCTTCGTCGTCGATCTGGAAGCCAGTCACCTTGCTCGGCGCATTGCCGTCAATGGAGCCGCCATCCGGATTGAACTTGTAGCCGAGCTGTGTGGTCTTGCTGAGGTCGATGGTCAGCGATGCAAGGTCGGCGCCGGTGCCTGGTATACCGCTTATCGCAGTCGTCGTTACGGAGGTGTCGGATGCGGCCGCCAGACTCCCGTCGGCGTTAAATACGAGATTTGCCGTGCCGAGCGACGCTGCGGTTTCACGATCTACCACGTCCAGCGTCCACGTGTTGTCGGCGGTTTTTGTGTAGGTAAAATCAAGCAGACGCGCATTGCCCTGGCTGTCGAAGACGCTGAGCGATGTGGTCGACGGATCCGTTACCCCGACTACATCCGCCGAGTTGAGGTTGGCACCCATGGAACCCGTGGTGGAGCCGGAGGCGATCAGACCGTCGGACGAAAGATTGACCTTCGTCAAACCGTCGAAGCCGTTGACGACGACTGTCGGGTCGACGCCTTCTTCGTATTCATAACCCATCAGGGTGTAGCCGGCGGAATTCACCAGATTACCGTCGCCATCCGAAACGAAGGCGCCCGCGCGGGTAAGGAAGTTCGAGCCGTTTTCGCCCGAAACGATGAAGAAGCCGCCGCCGTTAATGGCCATATCGGTGCCGGACGTCGTAAAGGTCGTCGGGCCCTGCTCGGAAATGCTGTAGCGGACTTTCGTTTCAACGCCGCCGGAGTTGTAGGCGCCGTTGCTTGATGGCAGGATCAGGGACGAGAATTCCGTCGATGCCCGTTTATAACCGGTTGTATTGGCGTTGGCGATGTTTTCAGAGACGGTGCTGAGGCGGTTTGCCTGAGCATTCATCCCGGAACTACCGGTTCGCATCATTCCGAAAAGACTCATGTCCGATCCTCGTTTTCGTCGTTATGGCAACTCTAGGAAGTGGGCCTTGCGTGAACCTGTCTTGGGAGGCCGGATCGGATGCCGCCACATCCGAAACCGCCGACATGACAGTCCTCAGCTCCAGTCGATGCAATAGCCGAGGAACCGCTTGGAATCGATCGGATCGAAGCCGAGCCGCTTGCGCAGCTTCTTGCGCAGCTTGCTGATGTGGCTTTCCACGACGTTCTCTTCGACGTCCTCATCGAAAATGCCGTAGATGGCGTTGAAGATCTGGGTCTTGGACACACGCCGTCCGCGGTTGGAGACCAGATATTCGAGAATACGGCGCTCGCGGCGCGGAAGGGCGAAAACTTCGCCATGCAATTCCGGATCCCGGCCGTCGGAGAAAACCCGGATCGGGCCTATGTCGGTGTAGTTCGCCAAGGCCTTGAGGCGGCGGCGGATGGCCGCTGCGCGGGCAAGGATTTCCCGGGGATGAACCGGCTTGCGCACCACGTCGTCGACGCCGCAGTCGAAGAACGCCAATGTCGTCTCCAGCGAGGGAGAATCGCTGATGGCGATCACCGGCGCCGAAGACCGGTCCCGGATGGCACGGGGGAGGCTCATCGCCTTCTCGCCCTGGCCGATCAGAAACGCCTCGACGGCATCGATATCGGTGTCCGCCGCTGTTGAAACCCAGTCGCCAAATTCACTTGGATGGAACCCTGTAGAGGGCACGCCCTCCCGTCCAAACAGTGAAGTATATCCGTCTTTCACAAGCTCTCGCTCATCAACCACTACGATCATTCGTCCGCCTCCGAATCAGTATGGTGCCTCGATGGGACAAGAGATACGAATCGGCGGATTCCTGAACAACTATGGGAAGTTAATGGCTGAAATTAATACTAGATTAAGATTTCTGTACCGATTTGATCTATATGTAGTACGTACGCCAGAATGGGACACTAAAATTTATGAGGAAACGTTAACGCTTCATTAAGAAAAGCGTTTGCGGTCATTTTTCGAACGCAATGTTGACGCAATTAGACGGCGCATAAAAAGATCAGGGGGAATCTCCTTAAGGTTGCGTCAACGGCAGAAATTCGAGGCGTTTGGCGTCCACTTTCCATAGCCTGTAGCCACCAGATTTGCGATCACGCGGCAGACATACTTCTTCTGCGCGGGGTCATTGTTGGGGCCGGCATGATACCGGGCAACGGCCATCGTCCAGGTCTCGTGCCTGGCATGGAGATTAGCTAGGAAGCGGGCGGCGTATTCGACGTTTTTCCTCGGGTTCAGCATCTCGTCCGGCGAGGCAAAATTCTCGCCGTGGAAATGGTAGTTGATCTGCATGCAGCCGAGGTCGATCAGCTTGGCTCCTTGCGCACGGGCGGCGGCAAATCGCTGCAACACCTCTTCGGCGCTGTTGGCGAAATAGGCCCTCCCCTCGATGTTCATGGCAAAAGGCTGGAGCGATCCCTTGCGGCCGGTTTCCGTCAGACCAACGGAATAAAGAATACCGGCCGGAATCCGGTATTTCGCGGCGGCGGCCGCGATCTCGCTCTCGCAAGCGCCTGTATTGGCTTCAGCGTTACATATAGACGTCGCCAGTCCGGCCAGGCTCAGCACCAGAAGACCCGTCGCTCGTACCTTCATTGCCCGTCCACCTTCCGCCACCCTGTTCCTGGCTGCCACTACCGTTGCGCTGCTCCCTGCCCGGGGCCGGACCGTCTCCGGCTGCCTCTCGGCCTTGCTGGCCCATCTGGGACTGTTCCTGCGGATTGTTGCCGCTGGAGCTATCCGAGTTGTTGAAGACAACGCTGACCTGATCCACGGCGAAACCCTGCGCACGAAGCGCCTTCACCATCGCATCCTGATCGTCGCGGAGCTGGCGGAAGGCGTCGCCGGTCTCCACCTTCAACTCAACCTGCAATTCGTCGTCCTTGAGCCGCAGCGTGGCCGTCACTGTGCCCAGATCGATCGGATGCATCTGGATCTTCAGCGTGTTGAGAACCTTGCCGGTAGAAGCCTCCGTCAGCGGAGCCGAAGCCGCCGTGCTCTGCTGGAGTGCGTTCACCCATTCCGGATTGCTAGCGATCTGGCTCGTTATCGCCGACGCATTGCTGGTGGGTGCCAGGCCGAGATAGCGGCGCGCTTCAACGACAGTCACGGTTTCTGTCTTGGCAGTTGTCATTGACGCGGCGCCTGCCTTGTCCTCATCCGACGCCACATTCATGGACAGAACCTGACCCTTGCCACCTGCGCGGGCGAAGCGGAACAGCTGATCTGACCCTGCCTGCGCAGCGTCCTGGACGGCGTTGACGTTAGCCTCCGAGCGGACCGGCGCTTTCGCCGCCGCGGCGTCCTTCGAAGCTGCCTTGGTCTTGCCGGCACTCTCGGCCAGCGCCTGGAACTCGGACAGGATCGGCGTTGTGTCCGCCTGCGCCGTTGTGCCGGCGTCCGTCGGCTTCTGCGCGGCGCCAAGGAGCGCAAGCAGATGGCTAACATCGGCGGGCGCGGTATCCATCGCCGCATCGGCGTTGTCGAATGAATTCGCCTGCAATGTTTCGTCCGACGTCGCTGCCTTGGCATCGCTGCGTTTCGAGAGCTGCGCCTTCGGATCCTTCAAGAGGCCCTTCAACTTTTCGCCAGCCTGCTCATCCAGTGTCTCACCGGCACCGGCTGTCGCATCCACGCCAAGATTGGCTAGACCGATGGAGGCCAGGAGACGGGCTTTGTCCTCGGAAGGCGTCAAAGTGAACTGTCGGCCCGGAGCTTCCTGTTCAACGGTTGGCTCTTTCCCGCTCTGCGGCATCAGCATCTGCTTCGCAGCAGCACGGAAAGCGGCATTGGTGCTTGCCAGCGCGGACTTCATCTCACCGTCACCTTCCGAACCGGGCAAGGACAGCGAGTTGTCCAGCTCGAGCGCGACGGTATCGCCAATGGACACGGCATCGGTCGTGATGACAGCGGTCGTCGGCGCCTGCGTGCCGGTTTCCGTCGCCGTCTTTCCGCTGATCGAAATCATCGGCTGCTTTTTTTTGCCGGCATCGGCAAAGGCATTTTCGAAAGCCGAACGCTGACCCGCCGCGTCCGCTTCGTTTTGCTTGCCGCCAGACTTGGCTGAGCGGATCGGGGCCGTGCCCAAAAGGCTGTCGTCCACAAATGCCATTTCTAGTCTTCCCCCTTCAGGAGAGAATCGATCTCGTCGAGTTTCGAGCGACCTGTGCTCAGAAATGCATCGAGAACCGGATCGGGCGGGCTCGCTTCTAATGCTGTCATCGGCTGTGTCTCTCCCGCTTGCGCGGCACTCAAGACCGCACCGGACGCCGGTGCAGCAAATGGGCTTTCGCCGCTGCCCGTCTCCGGTCCGCTTTCCCCCACACTGATTTCGGAAGCGACATTAGAAACGGACGCTTGTGCCAGGCTTTCTGGATCGGGCGCACGCAACACTTCCTGTGCGACGACTGTTGCGGCCTCACGCAACGCGCGGTCACGCGGAGAGAGCTCCGCGTCAGGGATGGAGTTGATCCCCTTCACCGCTTCGAGGATATCCTGGGACGGAACGCCGGCGAGCCCGGAATAGAGGTTGGCCAGCGCCTTTGGGCCTCCATCGGCGACGTCCGAAAGTGCTTGGGCACGCCGGGAGGCAAGGGTCGCGAGTTCCTGCATACCGCCGATAGCCGCGCGCCGGGCAATGCGCAGATAGACCTCGCGCTGCCGGGGTCTGTCCATGAAACCGAGAATTTCCTGGATCTTATCCTGTTCGGCGTAGTTTGCGACCGCCAATTCGACGAAGACATCGGCGAACTGACTGGCATAAGGAGATGTCAGGAAACGTCGCGCATAGGACAGGGAATAGGCAAATCCCTTGTCCGGCATGTGGCCACGGGTCGCCAGCGCGATCGACCGCCGCAAGGCGGCTTCCTCGATATTCGTGCCCGGCGCCGTCAGCCGCGCCCAATCGTAGTCTCTCATCGATGCGGCGGGGTCCTGCTGCGCCGTGCCGTTGCCGAGAACCAGATAAAGATAGGGGCCAATCCGCGCGTTCCGGTATTCCGGAATGGCCTTCTCGAGGTTCTCGACCATAAGCCCGCCCTTGCCGGCGAGGTAGTGGCTCAGCGCATCGACGACGCGGCTGTCGAAATTGCCTTCAATATCGCGGTCCGCAAGATAGGACAGCGTTTCCGGGTTGCCGCCGCTCATCGCGTAGATGAAAGCTGCGTCCACGTTTCTCGGGTCATCGAAAACGGAAGGATCCGCAGATCGCAGGCGCTTGTCGATCGCGCCGAGCATGAAACGTTGCATCTCGCCGGCTGAATGATCACCAAGCACGATCGAATCCTGGATATACTGCAGGGACCGCAGCATCTTGTACGGCGCCAGATCCTCCAGAGCGCCGGCATGCGCCGCGAGGCCCGGAAGTGCCCCGATGGCACAGGCGCCGAGAAAGAGGTTGCGGATCGCCTTCAGCATCGGTCAGCCCTGATTTGTCTGCAGCAGGATTTCGATACGCCGGTTTGCCGGTGCCAGCGGATCCTTCGGAACCTGGAGACGCTTGTCCGCGAAGCCGCTGATCTGGCTGACACGGCTTTCGGCGAGACCACCGCGAACGAGCATGTAATAGGCGCTCTGGGCACGGTCGGAAGAGAGCCGCCAATTATCGTAGACGCCCTTCTTGAAAGGACGGCCGTCGGTATGGCCGCGGATAGCGATCGCGCCCGCGCGCTCGGACAATAGCTTGCCGATCTTCTCCATGGCGATGACCATGTCCTTTTCAGGTACGGCCGAGCCGACACCGAACATCGGCGTGTCTGCCTGCTCGCTGATCGTGACAAGAAGCCCGCCCTCCGTCGGCGTCACCAGCAATCCTTCGGCAAGCTTGCCGGCAGACCCACCGATTTCCTTCTCGATCTCGGCCTTCAAGGCCTTGGCGGCATTGTCATCGGGGTTGGCCGACATAACCTGTTCGGGCTGAGCAGCCTGGTCTTTCATTGCCGCGCCGGACTGGCCTTGTGGAGCGGTAACCGAGGCGGCCTCTTTCGAAGCGTCGGCCGGCCCATCTCCGGCTTTAGCCTCGAGGCTGTCGCCGCCCTTTTCAGCATTCTGCAGTTCGACCTGCTTCGTCCAGAAATCCGGATCGAACGGGTCGCGATAGGCCTCGCCGCCCTCTGCGCCCGTCGCCGGACCGGAGGTAGACGCGCCACCATCGCCCTTGGCGCTGATATTGGCATTGCGGCCCGTTTCGTTGACGATTTCGGACAGGACCGAATAGGGATTTTCGAAGAAATCGGCGTCGGAATACTGGGTTTCCTCACCCGACGTCGCCGTCAGGTCATCGCCATTTTTGGCCGAACCGCCGGTCCGCGTCTCGGTACCGTTTACCTTGGACTTCATCTGGTCTTCTTCACCCTTGGCGTCCTTGGCCGGCTGCTTGACGCCCTTTTCGGACGGCTTGGCATCGGTGAGCTGCACAGGGTTGAAATAGGAGGCAAGTGCTGCCTTGGTCTGAGGGTTGGCCGCATTGATCAGCCACATGACGAGAAAGAACGCCATCATCGCCGTCATGAAGTCGGCATAGGCGATTTTCCAGGCGCCACCATGATGACCGTCGTGGTTGCCGCCATGACGCTTGACGATGATGATTTCGTTCTTGCCATGGTGGTGGCTTTCGTTCTCGCTCATGCCAGCACCTTCCTGACCGTATCGGCCCAGGCAGCCATTCGTGTCACCAGGATCGAATCGCCGAACTCAACCGAGAGGTCGATATCGGCAGTTTCCTGATGGCGGAAGATCAGTGTTTCATCGTCGAGACGACGTTTAAGCGCCTCGAACAGAGTTAAAGGCCCCTTCACCGTAATTTTGGCGCCCTCGCCGGCACCGACCGAGTGGGCGATCATGCGCGCCAGATCATCGACGGATTTGCTCAGCAGCACCTCGTCCATCACAGGTGCCAAGACACGCGCCGTCTGGCCGGAAAGCATGGTGGCGAGTTGGGACCCCATGTCGGAGAAGCGATCATAAATCATCGCTGCGATTTCATTGTCGCAGCGTATGCGCATGGCCTCCAGTTCTGCAGCGTGGCGCGCGGTGAGCGCGGCGATTTCCGTTGCGTGCAACGAAAGCTGCTCGGCTTCCGCTTCCCGGCGCCCTTGTGCGAATGCGTCTCGGCGCTCTGCCTCGATATCGATCTGCGGTTCGGCCTGCTGCTTCATGGCGAAAGCACCGTCGGCTGGAAAGTCGTCATCGAGGTCCGGGAAATATCGCGGCGGAACCATCGAGAGATCGACCTTGGGAGCGCTGAAATCCTTGAGGTAGCGGGAAATGGAAGCGCTCATCGGATGCCTCCCGCGGTACAGGCCATCGTTTCGGTCACGGCTTGGCCCGCCCCCTTTTCGGTTGCTGGCGGCATTTGGCTAACGGGCCTGAAAACAATCGACTGTGACACTTCCGGAATGTCTCCTTCAGGACCCTGCGTAACGGCAACGCCGCACGGCCCGAACATTTTCAATCGGTACCGGCTCGCCGCCCGGAGAGCCCGGTGGCGCAGGCCGCATACAACGGCAGCACAATATTCATATTGCCTGGCAACCCGGACGAGGATGGTTGCGGTTGGAGACTACCCAGCCAAACTTGTGCGAAAATGTAGGTCGGAAATGTAATGAGAGGTCTCGATGACAGGCTCCTATCATCGAGACCTGCTATGAGGTGTTGGACCGCGCTCGGGCAATTAGCGCGGTCCAACCGTTTCCAACCACACCGATGACCGGCGGCACGGCGGAAAGACTTGGTCGCGGCCCCACAAGGGGGCGGCGATGAGCTAGAATGACGCAGCCCGGAACTTTGCCCACCGTTCCGTGCGCGAAGAGGAAACTTACTGCTGGAACAGGCGCAGGATGTTTTCGGAGTTGGTATTGGCGATCGAGAGAGCCTGGATGCCCAGTTGCTGCTGCGTCTGCAGGGCCTTGAGGCGCGTTGACTCTTCGTTCATGTCGGCATCCACCAGACGGCCGACACCCTTGTCGATCACGTCCATCAGGTTGGCGACGAAGTTTTCCTGCATGTCGATGCGGCTGGTGATGGCGCCGAGGGTCGATGCGGCGTCCGTCAGGTTGCTGAGCATGGCATCGACGGCGCTGATCATGCCTTCGAGATCAACATCGAGGGTCGCGGATGTGAGATCGACCAGCACCGAGCCGGTCGGCGCGGTGCCGCCGGAAACCAGGATAAGGTGATAGGTCGCGTTAGCCGTACCGGTGCCGACAGCAGTGCCCTGCTCGACGGCGACGCCCTTGGTGAGCTGGCCGAGCGAGGCGTCCTGGGTGTCGATCAAGATCGACTCAGCCGTGTCGTAATCCAGCGTCGTGACGGAAACCGAACCATTGGTCGAACGGTTGAAGGACGCCACGATCGACTTGGTTCCCGCCGGTGTCGTCGTGTCGTTGTAAAGCCAGTTTTCGCCAGAGAAAGATGCCGATTCGGCAGCGGATGCGAGCTGGTTCTTGAGTTCGCTGAGTTCCTTGTTGATCTTGGTCTTGTCGACGCCCGGTTCGCGCGCGGCGACCAGCTTTGCCTTTATCTCGGAGACGACGTCGATTGCCGAACTCATGCCGGCGTAGGATGTGTCGACCTTGGCAGCACCCAGCCCGAGCGCGTCCTGAACGGTCGACAAGGCGGCGTTGTCCGATCGCATCGTGGTCGCGATCGACCAGTAGGCGGCGTTGTCCGCTGCAGTCTCGACGCGATAGCCGGAGGAGATGCGGCTCTGCACGTCTTCCATGTTCGTGTTGATCGAACGTAATGTCTGGAGGGCGGCCATCGCCGCAGAATTGGTGAGGATGCTGGTCATTGGTCATTGCCCCAGTTCGAAAATTAAACGGAACATTCCGGATTGATGACCGGTAGCGACGGGACCAGCGTCATGCAAACTGCCCCATGTTTAGCCCAAGGGCAGCCTGTCGCTCTTAACGAACACTTAACGGTCACATGGTTAACAAACACTTAACGTCGTTAGCAAGTGGGTAATCAAAATGAACGAAAATAAACCTGAATTGCCGAATCCTTAACGCCGGTGACAGCCAGAGCACAAAAATCGCAAAAGCCGCGCCCCTTGCGGGACGCGGCCTATTGGATAACCGGCGGGGGATTCCCGCCGGCTTTGTCGTTTCCCTGATCCGATTAACGGAAGAGCGAGAGGATGTTTTCCGAGTTGGAGTTGGCGATCGAGAGAGACTGGATGCCAAGCTGCTGCTGCGTCTGGAGGGCCTTGAGGCGGGTCGACTCTTCGTTCATGTCAGCGTCGACGAGACGACCGACACCCTTGTCGATCACGTCCATCAGGTCGGCCATGAAGTCGTCCTGCATGGAGATGCGGGTGTTGGTGGCGCCCAGCGTCGCGGCGGCATCGGTCAGGCTAGTCAGCATCGCGTCAACGGCGCTGATCATGCCTTCGACGTCATCGTCCAGGGTCGTTGCAGTCAGCGCAACCAGCACCGAGCCGGTCGGAGCTGTACCGCCGGAAGCGAGAACGAGGTGGTAGGTGGCGTTGGCGGTACCGGTGCCGACAGCCGTACCCTGCTCGATGGAAATCGCCTTGGTCAACTGACCGAGAGAGGAGTCCACGGTATCGATCAGAACCGAGGTGGCAGCGTCGAATTCCAGAATACCAACCGCAACCGCGCCGTTGGCGCCACGGGTGAACGAGCCGACCATTTCCTTGGTGCCGAGGGCGGCGGCAGATCCGGAGTCGCGGTAGAGCCAGTTTTCACCGGAGAAGGAAGCCGACTGGGCGGTCGAGACCAGCTGGTTCTTGAGCTCGGTGATTTCCTTGTTGATCTTCAGTTTGTCAACGCCGGGTTCGCGGGCAGCGACCAGCTTGGCCTTTATTTCGGAGATAACGTCGATCGCGTTGTCGAGGCCGGTATAGGCCGTGTCCGTCTTGGCAGCGCCGAGACCGAGAGCGTCCTGAACCGTGGAGAGCGCCTTGTTGTCCGACTTCATGGTCGTTGCGATCGACCAGTAAGCGGCGTTGTCCGCAGCCGTTTCGACGCGCAGGCCCGAAGAAACGCGACCCTGGGTCGTTTCCATGCCGTCGTTGATCGAACGCAGGGTGGAGAGTGCTGCCATTGCAGCCGAATTGGTGAGAATGCTCGTCATAGTAAACTGCCCCTTTTGAACAGGTGAAATGGAAGGGACATTCCGGTCGTTACCCGGGAAACAGCAGCCAGCTTCATGCCTGCTAACGCGTTAAATTTCTTGGTTAACCCGCCGTTTCGATGGTCATAGAAAACACCAACATGGTTAAAGAAAACCTAAAGGCGGAAATTAATTTTTGACGGCCAAGAAAAAACCGCACCTCTTGCGAGATGCGGTTTTCTGGAGGTCGCGAAGCGGCCGTTTGGGGGGATGACCGCCCCGCGCCGTTTTCGATTAACGGAACAGCGACAGGATGTTCTGCGAGTCCGAGTTGGCGATCGAGAGTGCCTGGATGCCGAGCTGCTGCTGTGTCTGCAGGGCCTTGAGGCGGGTCGACTCTTCGTTCATGTCGGCGTCGACGAGGCGGCCGACACCCTTGTCGATCACGTCCATCAGGTCGGCCATGAATTCATCCTGCATGGAGATGCGGGTGTTGGTGGCGCCCAGCGTCGCAGCCGAGTCGGTCAGGCTCGTCAGCATGGCGTCAACGGCACTGATCATGCCTTCGACGTCGGCGTCAGCAGTCGTGGAGGTCAGAGCAACGAGGGTCGAACCGGTCGGAGCCGTACCGCCGGAAGCGAGAACGAGGTGGTAGGTGGCGTTGGCGGTACCGGTGCCGACAGAAGTGCCCTGCTCGACCGAGATAGCCTTGGTCAGCTGACCGAGCGAGGAGTCCACGGTGTCGATCAGAACCGACGTCGAAGCGTCGAATTCCAGAACGCCGACCGCAACCGAGCCATTGGCGCCGCGGGTGAACGAGCCGACCATTTCCTTCGTGCCGAGGGCGGCGGCAGATCCGGCGTCGCGGTAGAGCCAGTTTTCACCGGAGAAGGAAGCCGAAGTTGCCGTCGAAACCAGCTGGTTCTTGAGCTCGGTGATTTCCTTGTTGATCTTCAGCTTGTCGACGCCCGGTTCGCGGGCAGCGACCAGCTTGGACTTGATTTCGGAAACAACGTCGATGGCGGCGTTCAGACCGGTATAGGCCGTGTCCGTCTTGGCAGCGCCGAGACCGAGAGCGTCCTGAACCGTGGAAAGAGCCTTGTTGTCCGAACGCATGGTCGTTGCGATCGACCAGTAGGCAGCGTTGTCGGAAGCGTCGCCAACCCGCAGACCGGAAGAAATGCGACCCTGGGTCGTTTCCATGTCGGAGCTGATGGAGCGCAGCGTCGAGAGCGCTGCCATTGCAGAAGAGTTCGTCAGGATGCTTGTCATGGGGTTGTCCCTCTAGATACAAAATACAAGATTGGGGGACATACCGGACTAAAATACTTACCGGTGATGACGGCTCGGCATCATGCCACTCGGCCACCTGTTCGTCAGGCGGTCCAAATCCGTCATGTGAGGGTAATGTCGCAGGCAAACATTGCAATTTGTTTAAACGCAATCGCAATATTAGCTATTACTCATTTAATAAACGAACACAGCCGAACCAATTCGACCTTCAATTTCTACATATAATTCAATGGCTTGATTTATTCCACCCAAGCGCACGCGTGGTCGGAAATTGACCGTCCGTTAACCACGTCAATGAGATCAGCTGAAAGACCGCACGAGGCTGCCGACGAGCAGGTTCCAGCCATCGATCAGCACGAAGAAAAGGATCTTGAACGGCAGCGAGATCGAGGTGGGCGGCAGCATCATCATGCCCATCGCCATGGTGATGGTCGCGACGATCAGGTCGATCACCAGAAACGGTAGCATGATCAGAAAGCCGATCTCGAAACCGCGTCTGATTTCCGAAATCATGAAGGCCGGCACGACGGCGCGAAGATCGACCTTGCTGTCGACGACGACGGTCTGGCCCTTCTCCCTGGCAATGTCGATGAAGAGCTGCAGATCCTTGTCGCGGGTATTGGCGAGCATGAACTCCCGGAACGGCTCCGAGATGCGCGTCATCGCCTCGGTTTCGTTGATCTGGTTCTGCAGCAGCGGATTGACGCCGTTCTGCCAGGCACGATCGAAGGTCGGCGCCATGACGTAGAAAGTCATGAACAGGGCGAGGCTGACCATGATCATATTCGAGGGGGTGGTGGCGAGACCCATGCCGGACCGCAGGATGGCAAAGGCAATGACGAAGCGCGGAAAGCTCGTCACCATGATCAGGATACCCGGCGCGACCGACAAGACGGTCAGAAGGCCGAACGTGCGGATGATCCAGGACGCAACAGAGCCGTCGATGGGTGTTTTCAGGATGTCAGCAGGAAAGCCCTGCGCTCCCGCGATACCCGACATCGCCATCATGGCGGCTATGAATGCGATGGTCCGAATCATTGAATAACGAATGTCCTGAAGATAACATTGGTTACGCGCCCTTCGGAGCGCAGGTCAACCCGTTCTTCTATGTCATCCTTCAGATACTGAAATCCGCGCGGCCCCTGGATCTGCTGCAGCGACACGGTCTTCATGTAAGCCGCAATATCCTGATGGATCTGCTCGGCCATGGCGACGTCAGGTGCGCCCTTGAAAAGCAGCGCGATTTCGAGCCGTATCCAGTTTTCGGTAGGGTAAGCAAGATTGGTCGTGATCGCGTCGAGTTGAACGACGCCGTTGGCTTCGGTGGATATCCGCGGCAAACCTTCGTCTTTGTTGTTGCCTTCTTCGCCGCCCGCCTCCTTGGCTTTCTTGTTGGCAACTGCGGCTTTCGCCTCCTCGATCATCTTGGCTTCTTCCACACTCAGCGGCTTTGGCGCAAGGGCGCCGCCCACCATCCATCCGCCACCGCCGGCCAACAGCGTCAGAACGACAAGCGCAGCGATCGTCATCACCTTCGATGACCCCTTGGGCGCAGGCGAAGCCGTGTCGAGATCTTCCATGTTCAAATCCATCTCGTGTTGTGCCGCGGGACGCGGCGAGCGCCGTCAGATCGGCGAGACGATGTCCATGACCTGCTGGCCCCACGGCGGTTGCTGCACTTCGCTCAGACGGCCGCGGCCGCCATAGGAAATGCGTGCCTCGGCGATCTTGTCGTAGGAGATCATGTTCTTCGCATCGACGTCATAGGGCCGGACGATACCAGCCACGTTGAGAATGCGGATCTCGTGGTTGACGCGCACTTCCTGCGAGCCACTGATCAGAAGGTTGCCGTTTTCGAGCACTCCGGTCACGACCGCCGCGACGAGCAGAGCCAATTTTTCAGACCGTTCGGTCGTGCCCTCCCCCTTCGTCTTGGTGTTCGAACCGTAGTCGAGGCCGCCCTTCCAGCCGAAATCGCTCGATTCGGACTGGCCGTTGGCGCCGATGTTGAACCCGCTGTCATTGGTCCGGCTACGATCGGTCTTGTTGTCGAACGAGGCCTTGTCGTCGATGCGGATATCGACGGTCAGGATGTCGCCGACCTTGAGAGCGCGCGCATCCTTGAACAGCGCCGCCTGATTGTCGCTCCAGAGCGAAAAACCGTTGGCGACCTGGCGCGGCTCCTTCGGATACATCGCCATCTGCGGTGTCTGCGCATATTGCAGGCCGCTGCCGATCGGGCTCATCGAAGGTGCCCTGCCGATTTCATTGAACGTCTGGTTCTGGCATCCCGACAACAGGCTGGCAGCGAGAAGGACCGAAAGCGGATATCTCATGACGGTTCCTTCGATGTTGTTGAATCGCTGGCGCTGGAAATAATGTTGGTTAGGACGGCCGCCTTGTCGCTGCTCATCTCGCTGAGGATGAGGCTCGATTGACGCGGGGGCAGCTTCATGACGATCGCCGCGGCGATGGCGGGATTGACCAGCTCGAGCTGCCCTGCAGCCGCATCCGCCTTCATTGTCTTGTAGATATCAACGAGGCCGAGCTCGGCCTGCTTCAGGAAATCGTTGCGGCGCTTCAGCCAGTCCTCGTATTCGGCGCGGCGCTGCTCGAGCTTGGCGATGCGGGCATCGACCTTGGCCTGCAGCTCTTCCAGATCCTTCTTCTGCAAGAGGTAACGCTGGTCGCGGGCGGCATCGGCAATATTGGTGCAGAATTGCTGGATTTCGTCGCCATTCGCCGGAATGGCTGCCGCCGGTGCTGCGACTTCCTGCGCGAAGGCGCCGGGCATGGCAAGCATGGTGCAACCGGCCGCCAGCATCATCAGGCGGCGGCGCAGGCTGTTCGCTTGAGCAGAGGGACGAGGTGCGGTCATTGCAATACGAGCTCCGCCTGGAGGGCACCGGCCGTCTTGATGCCCTGGAGAATGGAAATGATGCCGTCAGGCTTCACACCGATGCTGTTGAGCCCGGCGACGAGAGATCGCAGGTTCGACCCGTCGAGAATGGCGACGGTTCCGCCGTCCTGTGCCGCGTCGATGGTCGTGTTCGGCTCGATCGCCGTTTCGCCGCGCGAAAAGGGCTCCGGCTGCACGACGGTCGGCGTCTCGCTCACTTGGACCGTCAGCGTGCCGTAGCTGACGGCAACCTTGTTGATCCGCACGTCCTGCCCGATCACGATCGTACCGGTACGCTCGTTGATGACGACACGCGCGGGAACGTCGGTCTCGATGACGAGGTTTTCGATATCGGCCATCAGGCGGGAGAGATCGGCCATCTTCGGCTTGTCGATGACAACCGTCTGGGAATCCTGCGCCTGAGCGATATTGCCGCCAAACTGGGTCTTGCTGTAGCGGTTGATCGCTGCCGCCATGCCGACGGCGGTCGAGAAGTCGGGGTTTCTCAGCTGAAGAACGAGATTGAACGCATCCTTGAACTTCGCCGGTAATTCGCGCTCGATGATGGCACCGTTCGGGACGCGGCCTGACGTGGTGACACCCTGCGTCACCGAAGCCGCATCCCCCTGTGCATTGAACCCCGTGACGACGACCGATCCCTGCGCTACCGCATAGATCTGACCATCGGCTCCGGAAAGCGAGGTCATGACCAGCGTGCCGCCGCGAAGCGAGGTGGAGTCGCCGAGCGATCCGACGGTCACGTCGATGCGGCTGCCGGCGCTCGCGAAGGGGGGCAGATTGGCGGTGACCAGAACCGCGGCGATATTCTTCGCGCGCGATTCATCGTCCTGCGTCGAGATACCGAGGTTCTGCAGCATGGCTCGCAGCGATTGCGCGGTGAATGGCGAGGAACGCAAGCTGTCGCCCGTTCCCTGAAGGCCGACGACGAGGCCGTAGCCGATCAGCTGGTTTTCGCGTCCTGACTGCACCGAGGCGACGTCCTTGATGCGCGAGGCAGCCGCGACCGGCATGATCGCCATGGCGAAGACCGCGATGAAGGCCAGGCACGATTTGCCGAAACGAGAGATCATTTTGCCACCACATGAATTGTTCCGTCTTCCATCACCGTTCCGGAAACGATGATGCCGGAATCCGTGTTGCGCACGCGGATCAGGTCGCCGACCGCGGCGTTCTCCAACGGAGCGCCGCCGGCCGTTATCGTCAGAGGTCCGTTGCTGAAAACGATCCGCACCGCCTTGCCGCGCTCCACCGCATAGGGATCGCGCAGGCCCGACACGAGGATGACGCGCCCCGCAAGCAGCGTGCGGCTGGTCACCTTGCCGATGACCTGGTCCGTGGACGTCGCGTAGTCGCCGGTGAGCGACGGGTTCGTCACTTCCACTTCGTCGAGGCGGTTGGCATCGATGATTTCGCCGGGATAGATCGTCTGGACGGGAATGACCGCCATGCGCTTTTCGGCGTGTGCCAGGCCAGGCGACATCAGACAGGTGCAAAGAGAACCGGTCACCGCCAGCGCCCGCAGAAGAAATCCTCCGCGGGTGGCAGCAGCTGTCAATATCGATGCGTTGGCAGTCCGGCGAAACGTCATGTTTGCCATTCCTCTTTTATCTCAGGTTCTTGCTGACCGTCGCGGCCATTTCGTCGGCGGCCTGGATGATTTTCGAGTTCATTTCATAGGCGCGCTGGGCGGAGATCAGGTCGGTGATTTCCTTGACCGGATCGACGTTCGACGCTTCGAGATACTTCTGCTTGATCTGCGCGTAGCCCGGATCGGCCGGCGTGCCGATGACCGGTTCGCCGGAGGCCGGCGTCTGCTTGAACAGATTATCGCCCTGTGGCTCGAGGCCCGCCTCGTTGACGAAGTTGGCGATCGTCAGCTGGCCGATTTCCTGCGGAACGGTGTCGTTGCCGATACGGACAGTGACCTGACCGGACGAACTGACGGTGATTTCGCTCGCATTCTGCGGCACGGTGATTTCCGGGATGACCGTATAGCCGTCGATGGTGACGAGTTGGCCGTCGGCATTGGTGTTGAAGGCGCCGGCGCGGGTATACGCCGTCTCGCCGTCCGGGGTCTCGATCTGGAACCAGCCGCGGCCGATCAGAGCCAAGTCGAGGTCATTGCCGGTGCTGACGAGGCTGCCCTGCAGATGCAGATTGCGCACGGCGGACGTCTGGACGCCGAGACCGACATTGGCGCCTTCCGGCACGATCGCCTGGTTGGCGCGGTTCGGTACGCCCTGGGCGCGCTCGGTCTGGTAGAGAAGGTCGGAGAACTCCGCCCGCGCCCGTTTGTAACCGGTGGTGTTGATGTTCGCGATGTTGTTCGCGATCACTTCCAGGTTCAGCTGCTGGGCGTTCATGCCGGTCGCGGCGATGGAAAGAGCCTTCATTTTATCTGTTCCTTAGATCGGCATGCGTGCGATTTCGAGGTAGGCGCTGACCACCTTGTCGCGGATGGCGATGGCGGTTTGCAGCGACTGCTCGGCATTCATCACCGCGTCGATGACTTCGCGGGTATTGGCCTCGCCACGGATGCCCTGGATGGAAGCCGCTTCCGACTTCTTCAAGCTGTTGGTCATCTCGACCGCCATGCTGCCCATGACGTCGGCAAAGCTCTGCGAGGTGCCGGCCGTTGCCGCACCACCGAGGATTCCTTGTGCCGACGAGGTGCTCGATGTGCTCGTCGTATCCTTGACGGTCGAAATCGCCGCGCTGATGGTCTCGATTGCGTTGATCATTATTGCGAAGCCTTCAGGAGGTCGATGGTTGCGGAAATCAGGTCGCGTGCCTGCTTCGTGGTCTGGAGATTGGCTTCATAGGAGCGGTTGGCTTCCCGCATGTCGGCCATTTCGACCAGCACGTTGACATTCGGCAGTTTGACCATGCCCTTGTCGTCGGAGGCGGGATTGCCCGGATCGAACTCGATGTTGAAATCCGAATCGTCGGTTCCGAGACGCTGGACCTCGACGGTGGAAGCGCCGCTGACGCGATCGATTTCTGCCGCGAAACTGACGGTCTTGCGGCGATAAGGATCGGTTCCCGGCGCGTCGCCGGTCGAACGGGCATTGGCGATGTTTTCCGAAACGACGCGCAACCGCGTCGATTCCGCTTCGAGACCGGAAGCCGAAACCTTGAGAGCTGAAACCAGAGGATCCATCGCGCTTATTTCCGTACCGTCATGAGCATCATCCGGTGAAACGCCTTCACGAGCCCGGTATTGAGCTCGTAGTCACGCTTGACTTCACCGGTTTTCATCAATTCCTCTTCCAGCTGGACGCTGTTGCCCGACTGCTGGACCTCGGCATCGTTGATCATGCTGGTTTCGGTCACCTGCGCCGCCGCGCTTCCATCAGTGAAGTGGGCGGGATTGGTAGCTGCCATCTGAAAGCCGGTTTCCTGCAGGACGCTTTCGAACGGCTTGA
The DNA here is from genome assembly GCF_964254145.1 of Pararhizobium sp. LjRoot235. Classification (NCBI taxonomy): domain Bacteria; kingdom Pseudomonadati; phylum Pseudomonadota; class Alphaproteobacteria; order Hyphomicrobiales; family Rhizobiaceae; genus Pararhizobium; species Pararhizobium sp. LjRoot235. The sequence continues at coordinate 3,826,378 of NZ_CAXUSP020000001.1, forward strand.
CGTCCTTGGCAGCGTAGTGCGGCGTATTGGCATTGGCGATATTGCCGGCGACGACATTCTGGCGGACTGCCAGCCATTGCGCCTGCCGGGACGCGAGGTCAAAAAGCTGTATAGGTTGCATCATGCGACTCCATGCTTGTTGCTGGAGAACCTAAGCAAGCAATCTTGCGTGGGACTGAATTGAAAAGCCGTGTGCTGCAGGCGCTAACTACCGCTTTTCAAGCGACAGCTTCGCATTGCATACGCTCATCCGGGACCAAAAAACGATGGGAGGGGAATGGTTTGGCATGCTTCAGCACCTTTGCAGCCACAAACCATCGCGCGGGACCGGCAATGCGCAAGGTTGACGGCGGCGGATCGTCGAAGGGCCGAATCACTCAGCCTGCTGGATTTCGCCCTTGGAGGTGATCATCACCCAGCGCCCGTCGCGCTGCTCCAGTGTGGCAAGACGACTGTTGTCCGGCAGGATCGAGCCGATCCGGACAATGTACATGCCGCTGCTGTCTTCGATCAGCGCGCGGCCATTTGCGACATGAACCAGCTTGAAGCCTGTCGCCGCCGGGAACGGCTGCTCCAGGCCATCTTCCGGAGCACTGCCCAGTTTCCTGCTCTCGCCCTCCGGAACCGTCGCCGTGGTCAGCAGATCAATCGCCGCCTGGGTCGCTGCATCGCGGTCCGTCATGGCCAAAGGCGAGGAGGTACCGCCGGAACCGGCGCGACCGGGCACATCACGAGTGTTGCCTTGCCAAAGCGAGGGCAACGAAAACTGGTCCTGGTGCAGGAATGCATACCAGGGAAAGAAGGTGGCAAGCGCAGCAAGGACGACACCGGTCGCGCCCAGGGCCTTGTCGATCAGCGGCGTACGCTCGCTACGCTTTCGCTGCGGCACGATTTCGTCGGCCTCGTAATCCATCACCCCTTACCCCCTTCGCATGTTCTGCGCCTGGCCGATGTTCGCCGCCGCCTTCAGCGCATTTGCAAGGTCGGTGAACGCATCGAAAGCCGGCCGCTCGCCCGGCGTCTGTTTCAGAATGTCGTAGATGACCGGCACCTGCTTGATCGCCATGTCGAGATCCGGGTCGCTGCCCGCCCGATAGCCGCCGATCAGCCTGAGGTCGCGCGTTTCCTCGAAGCGGTGGATCAGCGACTTCAACCGCGCGACCAGCTTTTCCTGATCCGGCGTCCAGGCCTTGCGGGCGAGACGCGAGACCGACGCAAGCGGATTGACCGGCGGATAGCGGCCTTCTTCGGCAAGGCTGCGGTCCATGACGATGTGACCGTCGAGAATACCGCGGGTCGAATCGGCAATCGGGTCGTTATGGTTGTCGCCGTCGACGAGGATGGAGATGATCGCGGTGATCGTGCCCGCCCCTTCAGCTCCCGGGCCGGCACGCTCGAGCAGCCGCGGCAGTTCGGTGAAAACGGATGCCGGATAGCCACGCGCGATCGGCGGTTCGCCGGAGGCTGTTGCGACCTCACGGATGGCGTGGGCAAAACGGGTGACGCTGTCGATAATCAAAAGGACGTTGTCGCCCTGGTCACGGTAATGCTCGGCGATCGTCATGGCCGTCAGCGGCGCCATCTTGCGCAGCATCGGGCTTTCATCGCTGGTCGCCACCACAGCAACCGATTTGCCGAGGTTTTCACCAAGCGTATCCTCGATGAATTCGCGCACTTCACGGCCGCGTTCGCCTACCAGCGCGATGACAACCTTGTCGAAGGCATCGGCGCGGGCGAGCATCGACAGAAGCGTCGATTTGCCGACGCCGGAGCCCGCGAAGACGCCGAGACGCTGACCGAGGCAGAGCGGGGAAAAGATATCGATCGCCCGGACACCGGTGCGAAAGCCATGCTCGACGCGCTTGCGGGTCATCGATGGCGGCGCCGTATTGGAAATCGATCGGCGAATATCGCCCTGCAGCAGCACGCCGCGACCGTCGATCGGCTCACCGAGCGAATTGATCGTGCGGCCGCACCAGGATTCTGTCGGCGCGATGCGGAAAGCGCCCTTGCGGATCACGGTGTCATGAATGCCGATCGGGTCGCCCGGCTCGATGGGGCAGACGACAACCGTTTCCAGCTCGACCTTGACGACTTCGCCAAGATGAATGCCCGTCGCGCTCTTGTGGGCGACAAAGTCACCGAGGCGAACATGCCGGGAAAGCCCGGTCACCGTATAATAACCAGCTGAAATCGTCTGAACATGGCCACCGGGGGCAATCGAAAACTCCGGATTGGAATAACGCCCGACAAGCCCTGCGAGCGCTGCAAGCGATGTCGAGGAATTGCGGATCTGAAGTTTCTCGTTCTGCATTCCGGTTCCTGCCGTCTGCCCTGCTCCACCGAGCATCTGTGGCCTGGCTTAGTCGTTTCAAAAAGGTGGAGCTGCTACTTGCTGCCGCCGAGCGTCTTGATCGCCTCATCGAGCGAGCCTTCACTGTCGCGCATCAGCGAGGTGATATTTTCGAAGGCGCGCGACACCATGATCAACTGAGACATTTCCTGGACCGGATTGACGTTCGATTCCTCGACATAGCCCTGCATCACGCCGACATCGAACCGATCAATGACCGGCTCGGCTGCAGTGTTCGGGATCACAGCGCTATTGTCGTAGCGGGAAAAGCCGTTGGCGAAATTGGCTTCATAAAGCCCCAACGCGGCAACCTGCGTTCCATTCTGCTGAATGGCGCCGTCGGCACCCACTTTGATTTCGCTCGCCTGAGGGTTGAGCCGAATCGGCGCACCGCCTGCATCGAGAACCGGATATCCGCGGAGTGTCACCAGATCGCCTGTCTCCGTGAGTGTGAAGCGGCCGTCTCGGGTCAATGCGGGGCCGGCGGGCGTGTCGATCTGGAACCAGGCATCGCCCTTGATGGCAAAATCCAGCTCGTTACCGGTCCTGTTCAGGCCGCCATTGTTGGTATTGAGGAATTCCTGCCCTTCCGACACGAAGGACACCTTGGTCGGCCGCGTATCGCCAAGCAGCTGGTTGAACTTCACCTCAGTCGAACGGAACCCGACCGTGCTCGAGTTGGCGACGTTGTCGGCCAGCGTGTTCATGCGTTTTTCAAGCGCCATCTGGGAGGAGACAGCAACATAGAGACCGGTTTGCATATCAGCGTCCCCCGAGTTTCAGCGTATTGATGGAAAGAAGAAGATCGGAGGAGATTCCGTAGCCGCTGTGTGAGCCGAACAGGGCGAGCGGATCGTAGGGGTCCGATGAATTGTTAATTTCCCAAAGGGCCGTGAACCGCTCGAGCATCTTCGACAGCTTGGCCGGATCCTGAAAATCCTTGATGTCGATCGCGTTCTCGATTGCGGCCGCCTGCTTGTCGATGTCGGAAGCAGCGAACTCATCGGGCATCTGCAGGAGCGTGCGTGTGACTTGCGCCAATGCCTCGTCGGCGAGCAGCCCATAGGCATTGGTGATCGACGGCGCCATGCGTTCAAAGTAGAGCGCCAGGCGAACGCCGGAATTTTCCTCGCCCGCATTCTGTTCCAGAGTTTGGCGCGCATATTTATCGACGACGCCCTTCTGGGCCTTCTCGAACGACGTCGCAGCCGTGCCGTTGCGGGCGAAGTTGAGCGATTCGACCAGATCGGTGTAGCGGCTGTCAGTCAACTGCTTGGCGAAGGCATCGTCGGTGTCGATGCCTTCGGTCAGCACCTTGCGCATGAAGGCCTTTGCATAGCCCATGTCTTCAAGGCCGTGCGCCTTGATCGCATAGTTATAAAGCCGCGCGTCGGCGAAGAAGTCGTCAATCGTTTTGACGTTGCCGATATTGGCCAGATAGTATTCGGTCTCCCGCGCAACATCCGGCTGCTCGGATACCCGTTCCAGCGATTTGGTGAGGTTGCCTGCAATCGTCTGGTAGGTGGTGTAAGTCGTCGTCACGACATTTCCCCGTTCATCCATGAGACATGGCGCAATACGCGCCGCTTGGGCGGAAACCTGCCGGAGCTTGCTTGCGCGAACCTGTTTGCCGCAGAAGCCTCAAAAGGGGGCCGACAGCCAGCCTCACGCAAGGCTGACGGCCTAACGATATGGTCGAAAATCCACCTTTGCGGCAGGTATCGAAATGAACATCATCATCGGGCTCGTCTTGACGATCGGCTGTATCCTTGGCGGCTTCATTGCCATGGGCGGCCACATGGAGGTCCTGAACCAACCTTTCGAGCTTGTCATCATCGGCGGCGCCGGCCTCGGCGGCTACATCATGGCCAATTCGATGAAGGTGCTGAAGGATACCGCCAAGGCGCTCGGTGAAGCCTTTCGCCACAAGGTGCCGAAGGAGCGCAACTATCTCGACACGCTCGGCGTTCTCTACAGCCTGATGCGCGACCTGCGCACGAAATCGCGCAACGAGATCGAAAGCCACATCGACAACCCGGACGAATCCTCGATTTTCCAGTCGGCCCCGACGGTGCTGCAGAACAAGGAACTGACGGCTTTCATCTGCGACTACGTCCGCCTCATCATCATCGGCAACGCCCGCTCACACGAGATCGAGGCGCTGATGGACGAGGAAATCAACACGATCACCCATGACAAGATGAAGGTCTATCACGCACTGAACACGATGAGTGACGCCTTCCCTGCGATCGGCATCGTCGCCGCCGTACTCGGGGTCATCAAGGCAATGGGCGCGATCAGCGAGGCTCCCGAGATCCTCGGTGCCAAGATCGCTGCCGCCCTCGTCGGCACCATGCTCGGCATCTTCCTCTCCTACTGCATCACCAGCCCGGTGATCGCCAATATCAAGGCCGTGCGCGACAAGCAGAACCGTCTCTACATCATCGTCAAGCAGACCCTGCTTGCCTACATGAACGGTTCGGTCCCGCAGGTGGCACTCGAATACGGCCGCAAGACCATCTCCGCCTATGAGCGTCCGTCGATCGACGCCGTCGAGCAGGAAATGATGAACCCCGGCGGCGGCGGCGAAAGCAAGGCGGCTTGATCCATGACGGCAGCATCGAGAAACAACGTCCATACCTTCGACCGCAAACTGCTCGCCCGCATGACCGGCGCGCTCGGCGATACCAAGACGATTGGCAAATTATGCAGTGAAATCGGCCATGTCTTTGCCGAGTTCCTGCCGGATATCTTCCAAAGCGAGACCGGCCTCGATATCGAGATCGGCTATGCCGGCTTCGACATGGGCGTCAAGTCGGAGTTGATCGCCAGACTCGGCAATGGCGTGGCCCTGTGTGACACGTCGCTGCGCAACTGGTGCCCGGAACTCGTCCTCAGCTGCGACAGCCCGGTGATCATCACCCTGATGGAAATCCTGCTCGGCGCGCCGCCGACCACTATCGATGAACCGAAGCCGCGCACGCTCTCCAACATCGAGCTCGATGTTGCCTCCATGGTGTTCGAAAAAATCGCCGATGTGCTGAAATCAGCCGTCAGCGCCGCCGGTGGCTTCGAGCCCTCCGTCGGGCGGCCTTGCAATGCCACCGAGCGGCCGGCTCCCGACCCGGACATCGCGGATGTCTTTGCCGCCTGCATCAACGTGACGATGGGGCTGGGTCCGGTTCTTTCGACGTTCTCGATCATCGTTCCGCAGCAGGTCTTGCTGAAGACCACCGTTGTCTTCCCGAAGGGCGTCGGACAGGCCCGCAAAGCCAAGGGCGCATGGGGCGAACAGCTGGAGCAGCAGATCCGCCGCTCCGCGGTCAATCTCGAAGCCCGCATCCAGCTGCAGAGCCTGACGCTCGATAAGATCAGCCGTCTGCAGCCGGGCGATGTCATTCCCTTCCAGGACGCCAAGGACGTGCGTGTCGAAATCAATGCCAACGGCCGCGACCTCTATGTCTGCGAGCTCGGCCGGTCCGGCGCAAGATATACGGTCCGGATCAAGGATACGCACGGTTCGGAGAGCGACATTCTCCACCATCTCATGAGTTAAAAAACCCCTGCCTTACCCGGCAACATGGTTGGGGCAAGTTTCAACTGGAATAGTTCGCACATGGCACCGAAGAAAGCACGAATTGAAGACAAGACGATCCTGGGCGCCGGCGATGCCGAGCTCGATCAGGCCATCGACGATCTGCGTGGCGTCCTGCAAAGCGATGCCACCGGCACGGCTCCGGCAACGGATTTCGGCATGGATTTCGCGACCACCTCGACGCTTGGCGAAACAGCTGATTTCGGCAGCCCGTTCGATGCGTCCGAGACCGACAGCTTCGGCGGTGATTTCGGCGGCAGCAGTAGCTTCGGCGATCTCGACCAGGGCACAGCAGCGTCATCGTTTGACGCCGGATCTTTCGGCGGCGATTCCTTCGGTGGTTCGAGCGGCTTCGAGGAGATGCCCGCCACCGAGCCGGGCAGCGGCATGACGGCCAATCTCGACCTGATCATGGACATCCCGATCGATGTACAGATCGTTCTCGGCACCAGCCGCATGCAGGTCTCGGGCCTGATGAACCTGACGGAAGGCGCAACCATAGCGCTCGACCGCAAGATCGGCGAGCCGGTCGATATCGTCGTCAACGGTCGTGTGATCGGCCGCGGCGAAATCACCGTGCTCGATGAAGACGAAACACGTTTCGGTGTAAAACTCATCGAAATCAAGGGTACCAGTAAAGTTTGAACCCGGTTACGGGTTATGGGGATCAATCCATGATGGATTTCGACAATTTTGAAGCATCGGCGCCGACGAGGCCTCTCAGTCAGATGGACAAGGCCGCAGCCGTTCTGCTCGCAATGGGCAAGCCAATTGCTGGCAAGCTGTTGAAATTCTTTACGCAAAGCGAGCTGCAGGGTATCATCGCCTCGGCCCAGTCGCTTCGGTCGATCCCGCCCCACGAACTGGAGATCCTGGTCAATGAGTTCGAAGACCTGTTTACCGAGGGCGCCGGCCTGATGGACAATGCCAAGGCCATCGAAGGCATTCTCGAAGAAGGCCTGACACCCGACGAAGTGGACGGCCTTCTCGGCCGCCGGACAGCCTTCGCAGCCTATGAAGCCAATATCTGGGACCGCCTGCAGGATTCCGACCCGGTCTACGTCGCCGAGCATCTCGGCAAGGAGCATCCGCAAACGATCGCCTATGTATTGTCGATGATGCCATCGACCTTCGGCGCCAAGGTACTGCTGCAGCTGCCCGAAAGCAGCCGCGCCGATATCATCAACCGCGCCGTCAACATGAAGAATGTCAGCCCAAAGGCCGCCCAAATCATCGAGACACGCGTCATGGAGTTGATGCGCGACCTGGATGCAGACCGCAACTCGGCCGGATCCATCAAGATCGCAGAAGTGATGAACGAACTGGAAAAGACCCAGGTCGACACACTTCTCGCATCGCTCGCATCGATCAACACCGAATCCGTCAAGAAGGTCCGTCCGAAGATCTTCCTCTTCGACGATGTGCTCTACATGCCGCAGCGCAGCCGCGTGCAACTTTTCAACGACGTGTCCAGCGACATCATCACCATGGCGCTGCGCGGATCGAACATGGAATTGCGCGAATCGGTGCTCGCTGCCATCGGCGCCCGACAGCGCCGCATGATCGAATCGGACCTGGCAGCCGGCGATACCGGCATCAATCCGCGCGATATCGCGATTGCCCGGCGCTCGATCACCCAGGAAGCCATCCGTCTCGCCGCCAGCGGCCAGATCGAACTCAAGGAAAAGGAAGCCGCGGCCGCCTGACCCCGCAAAGGTCGCCCCTTTTCCAACAGGCCTTTGAGCCCCGGTTCAAGGGCTTTTTGCTGGTAGCATCGTGGTTTCTGTGAAGCGCCGCGTTTCCGCCCATATCTTTCTTGCATCGCCTGCGGCCGCGGGTCACAACCGTTTGACGGCAGCGGCCGTCCCCAGATGCAAGAGGTCTTCATCCGATGTCGGACGATCAGGACAAAGACAGCAAAACAGAATCGCCGTCAGAGAAGAAGATGACCGACGCCATCGAGAAGGGCAACACGCCCTTCTCGCGTGAAGTGACGATGTTCGCCTCGGTCGTCGCCACTTACATTTTCATCGTCTTCTTCCTCCCCCAGGGCTTCGCAACCGTCGCTGAATCGCTCAAGGACATTTTCGAGCAGCCGGAGGCCTGGCGCATCGACACCGCGACGGACGCGGTGGCGCTCATCTCGCATCTTCTGTGGAAGGCGAGCGCGCTGATGATCCCGTTCTTCACGCTGCTGATCGTGTTTGGGATCGGCTCGTCCATTCTGCAGAATCTGCCGACGCCGGTGTTTGACCGAATCGCGCCTAAGCTCAATCGCATTTCCCCGATGGGCGGCTTGAAAAGGATTTACGGCATCCAGGGCCTCGTCGAATTCGCCAAGGCTCTGTTCAAGATCCTGGTCGTCTCGGTCATCATCGTCCTGACGCTCTGGAACGACTACTACGCGTCGCTCGATTCGATGTTTTCCGATCCGCTAACTATCCTCGCGACGATGTCCGGCGACCTCAACCAGATCATGATCGTCATCCTGATCTCGACCTGCATCATCGCTGTCGCGGATTTTTTCTGGACGCGGCATCACTGGTATACCGAACTCAGGATGACCAAGCAGGAAGTCAAGGAGGAACTGAAACAGTCGCAGGGCGACCCGATCATCCGCGCCCGGCTTCGCTCGATTGCCCGCGACCGCGCCCGGCGGCGCATGATCACGTCGGTTCCGCGCGCCACGCTCGTCATCGCAAACCCGACGCATTATGCCGTTGCACTGCGCTATGTGCGGGAGGAAGGCGATGCCCCGGTGGTGGTTGCCAAGGGGCAAGACCTTGTCGCGCTGAAGATTCGCGAGATTGCCGAGGAAAACGGCATACCTGTTTTTGAGGACCCGCCTCTCGCACGCTCAATGTTTGCGCAAGTCTCGGTGGATAGTGTGATTCCACCGGTGTTTTATAAGGCAGTTGCCGAACTCATTCACCGGATCTATGCCACGCAGCCGAAACGGGTGACGTAAAAGACATGAAAAAATGCGAATATTCCGAACAGCGCGAAAAAATTGTAGCCGATGCGATTCGTCCTGTTGCGACCGAATTGCGTCTGGTCGATGCGGCCGATTATATCGCGCTGCTTCGCTTTGAATCCCATGGCAGCCTCGCCGACCTGGTGTCATCCGCGGCGGAGCTCTATTTTCTTCCCGGCACGGTAAATTTCGGGATTGGCGGCAACTACTCGCTGGACTGGGATACCGAGCCGGAAATTTCGCTCGATCTCGAATTGAAGCCGGACGGCGTCACGGTCTATGCCCGGCTGGCGCTCGGCAAGGACACGGCCGGCGTTGAGATCAACCACATTGCATTCAAGAGCCCGTCCAGCGATCCGGACGAAAATACCGCGTTCCTGGCAAAGAGCCTCGACGCTGCGAAATTCGTGAAATCCTATCCGACCGCCCTCGCGAGTTGAGTCGTGATACAGGCCATGACGGCCAAAAAAATCAGCTGATATAACCGAGACGAATGGCCTTGGCGATCGCCTGGATTCTGTTGACCGAATCCAGCTTGGTCGTTGCAGCGCCGAGGTAAGCATTGACCGTATGGACCGACAGCCCCATCTTCTCGGCGATCTCTTCGCTGATATAGCCATCGCCGGCCATCTGCAGGCAGCCGATCTCGCGGTCACTCAGCGACTCGGCCGGCAGCATGCGCCGCTCGTCGGCGGCAAGCAGACCGGTCATGATCTGGCAGCTGCGGCCGTGCAGATCGATGATCGCCTCGCTCGTAAGGTCGATATAACTGCCCGTGAACGCGACATAGCCATTGCCCTGCGCGCCGAGCCTGACCGGCAGTGCAATGCCGGAATAAGGCAAAAGGCGTGCCTCGAGCCGACGGGTGAAGCGACCGAAATCCGGCGCCTCCGCCGCCTGGTGCTCGCCCATGCCATTCCACAGCACCGGCAGCAGCGAGGCGTCCAGATGCTGAAGCATCTCGTCACCGTAGGCCGCCACCAGCTCGTGCGCCGTCGCTTCGGCGGCGGCGCCCCAGTTGTCGAGCACGCAGGTCAGCTTGCGCGACGCCGGCAGGCCGTTACCGTTCAGCCGCAGAACCGCAAAGTTCTTGGCGTTGATCTGTTTCTGCATGCCCTGAAGCCGCGCGACGAGCGTTGCTGCCCGCGACGCCCTGGCCTGCAGCCGTCCGGCCTTGCCGTCATCTGCAGCGCGGGTATTCGGAAGGAAAAAGGTCATGGCCGCATTCCTAGACGAGGTTGTTGCGAACAGCGTAGGCGATCGCCTCGGAGCGGGTCTTCGTGGCGGTCTTGCGCATCACGCTGGTGATGTAGTTGTTGATCGTGTTACGGGAGATGCCGAGGATGACGGCGATCTCGTCACTGGTCTTTCCCTCGGCAATCCAGAAGAGGCATTCCAGCTCACGTTCCGTCAGCTCGAACTCGCGATCGGTGCGCACGCCGTGTTCATTGGTGAAGCTCGCGAAATAACCGGTCAGCAGGCCGATATCTCTGAGGCTTTCCTGCGAGAGAATAACGTCCTGAGGGAAGAGCAGCATCAGCGACAGCCGGGTGCGGCCGACGTTGAAGGTGATGGCGCAATACTCACGACTGATGCCGCGGCTGACGTCGATGTCATCCGGCAGGCTCATGAACACCGGCTGCATGACCGAGAGGCACTTCTCCATCTCGTTGGTCTTGGAATGGAGCTGTGACATCACTTTGCCGAGCCGCCTGACGACGTCGAACGGCCAATCCGAACACACGACGAAGTCCAGCCCCCCATCCTGCGACAGATCATAGCGGGCGAGAAGATAGTGGCTCGCCCCCACGTAATCCGTCAGGGCGGCAAGGCCACGGCTCAGGTTGCCGCGTTCGGCAAACTCACCGAGCCTGCGGATCAATTGTTCTTTTGAAAGTGCCCGTCCGGCACCGCGCAGCGACGCGACCGGCGCCGGCCAGATCGCAATCTCTGTCTGTAGAGCATCCATGACATTACCCCCCGTGATGGATTCGTCCGTGCTCATTCAGGCGCTTTTTTGCCGCCGCCGGCCCTGGGTCGAGGGATTCCGCCTTCCTCAACTCGACGCAAATCAGTACGCGAATCACTACACAAAATGTACATCGCTCCCTGCGAAAAACTACTGCCCCCCTTTTTGTGATTTACTTCTGGCAACGCCCGTGCCCCCGGTTCGAAATCATCCCATCGACAGGTGGATCGCAGGACAAGCATAAACCGACACTGTCAATAAATACCTGAAATTTAAGCGTTTTAATGTTGTCATACTTTTTAAAGCGCAGAATACCGCCGATAGGCTTGCACGATGTTCGTTCAAGCACCCAAAAACGCGCCCCGCAAATCAGGCTTTTAAAGCCAAATCTAATTTGTCAAGTTTTCATTTTTCTATTTGTTTTTTCACGTTGTTGCAGAATTGCACCAGCGCGCCTGACGTCTAGATTGGCCGTGCTACAGGACTCCTAAAGTATAATTATCAATATTATTTCTGTAATATTTCCAATTTTGCGGACATCGTTGGATTTACCGATTCAATACATGAAACACGGCTAGCAATCGTTCAGACCAGAGCGGTTCTTTCCCGGGAATAAATTAACGATCTATTAAATATAATGAATCCCGGCGCGCCGCGTCGGCTGACTTGTTGACGCGCGATTCTTGCCGGCCGGCCAAAGATCCGCGGCAATACATTGAATGGCTAGGCGTCTATTTCCAGCGCGCGGGACAGCATACCGTTCCGCTAAGGCGCGGCCCTGAAACGCGAAACCCGCCGAGACGGCGGGTTGGTATTTCGGGGGACGTTTCCTGAGGAATCACGCTGCTTTTTCGGCTGCCCACTTGCGAAGAATCTTGGCGGCGCGTTCTTCGCTGATCTCCACCATACGGGCGAGCCTGCGCTCGGGACCTTCCTTGACCCGGCGGTTGAAGCCGCCTTCGCTGTCGTCGCCGAGGCTGAGCAGGTCGTCGGTGCTGTCGAAGCCGAAGTCGGAGCCAAAGCCTTCCATGAGTGCCCCGCCCGCTGCGCCTGTCGTCGCAGGCGAGAAGTCCGGCAGTTCGAGGCCAACGGCTTCGTTCTCGGCGAGCGCCGTAGCGCCTGTGCCGATCCCCATCGAGCGGGCGAGCGGGCGCATGCCCATCCAGACCATCAGGAAGGCGACAGCGACGAAGGCAAGGGCATTGATGATGCCACCGATATTGCGGGTCAGCGTCTCCATGATGCCCGGACCGGAGACCGGCTCGTCGAGCAGCTGCGTGTTGACGAAATCCATGGCGGTCAGCGTGATCGCATCGCCGCGGGCAGGATCAAGGCCGACAGCCGACGCGACGATTTTCTGCATGTCCTGGATATAGGCATCGATCTTCGCCTGGTCCGCGCCTTCGCCGACCATAGCGGCGACACGGCCGCGATTGACCACCACGGCGACGGAGAGCTTCTCGACCGTATAGCTGCTCTTGACGGTCGCGACGGTCTTCGAGTTGATTTCGTAGTTGGTCTGCTCTTCCTTCTTCGCGGTCTGGTCGTTCGACTGAGGTCCGGCAGTGCCGCCCTGCGGAGCCGCCTGGGGCACGTTCTGCTGAACGGTCGCCGCATTGTCCGCCTGCTGCTGGCTGGATTTTTGTTCTTCCTTGGTAACGCGGGTCGAACGCTCGACGCGGGATTCGGGATCGAAGACCGTTTCCTGGATCTGCTGGGTATCAGTGTTCAATTGCGCTGTGACGCTGGCGCGGAAATTGTCCATGCCGAGGAAGGGTGCGAGCGCCTTGTCGATATTGCTTTCGATTTCGTTCTGAACGTTCTGAACGATGCCCAGCGACTGGTTCATGGCGCTGTTGGCCGGATCGTCGCCGGACGCCAGAAGCTGGCCGGCGGAATCGAGAATGGTGACGTCATCGATGCTCAGCCCCGGAACGGACGAAGCCACCAGATGGCGGATCGATGCTGCAGCGTTGCGGCCGATATTGGCGCTCGCCCGGATCATCACCGAGGCCGTCGGTTTCTGCTCCGTCTTCCGGAAGCTGCCGCGATCGGCCATGACGATGTGGACACGGGCGGCTGCAATTCCGGAAATCTGCTGAATAGTGCGGGCGATTTCGCCTTCGAGTGCACGAACACGAGTGACTTCCTGCATGAAGGAGGTAAGGCCCAGCGAACCGACATTGTCGAAGAGTTCGTAACCGGCGTTGGCGCTGTTGGGCAGGCCACGCTCGGCGAGATAGAGCCGGGCCTTGCCCGTCATGCCAACCGGCACCTGCAGGCTCGCACCATCGGCTCCCACTTCGAAATCCATGTTCGCTTCGGCAAGCGCGACGCTGATCTGATTGAGGTCGCTGCTTTCCAGCCCGACATAAAGCGTTTCATAGGATGGCTTGTTGACGTAAAGGCCGGCGGCGAGAACGATCCCGACTGCAACCACTCCAGCTGCTATCAGCGCGATGAGCTTACCCTGCCCGAGACCCGCCAGGTTTTTCGTGACCGTCGAAAGTTGATCCAACAGATTCATTCTGTTTCCGCACCCAGTGGCGCATGTTCCGTACAGGCAACATCGCCCGGGACATGCGCAGATCCAAACATTCGGGATTACTGGACGATCCGGCCTGAGGCCTTCGTCAAATCAGGCTAAATCTACCAGTCCCGATTGGCACACTAGGAAACGAAACTTGCGCGAACTTGTCTTGAAAGCCCGCGTTAGACGGCGGTGCAAAAACAATTTCCGGAAAAGGACCGCCCAAAACGCAATCGCCGCCCCGATGCGGGAGACCAAGGCGGCGTTAACGGACCGCCTAGAAGGCCTCGAAATCCCCGGCAGCGTCCGTCAGTGGCTGTGAATGACCATGCCGGAGCATGCCGTTGCCGAGCGATTTCTGCATGTCCGCAAGCTTGACGAGGTTGAGGGCAGTCGTCACGTCCACCAGCCAGTGCTGCGGAATGGCTGCAGTCACCGTGTCGATGAATTCGGCAAGGCCGCGTGTCTTCTGAACGGCGAGATCGATCCCTTGCAGAACCTTGACACGGTCGGCTGAATCCAGAACGGCTTCACCGTCGATATCGCTCAGCATCGGCTCGATCCGCTCGATCAGATAGGCCACGTCATAGAGCTCGGAGACGATGCGCATCATCACATCCGGGAGCGCCTCGTCGATGTGAGGCATATGGCTCTTCAATTCAGTCCGCATTACTCGCCCTCACGCTGGCAACAATTGCCGTCCAGGATTACTTGACGGCCCACGCTAAACATTTTGCCAAAGCCGCGCCCCGGATGAAGACCCCGAGGTCGCTGCCCGGCGCTAGAAAAACTCGATCGTGTTGTCGACCGGCTTCGGCGCAGGCCGGGGGCGCTGCTCCTGGGCCACGGCCTTCTGCGCTTCGACGCCCGTCAAGGCATATTGCCGGGCGCGGCCACTGAGCGGCCAGTATTCGAGCTTGCGACCATGATCGCCGCCGGTGCTCTCACCGACGACCTGGATACCTTCGTCCATCAGGAACTGCCGGGCAAACAATGCATTCTGCTCGCCGACGTTGGAAAAGCGCGCGATCGTCTTCGCACCACCGAAAATCTTCGCTTCCAGCCGTTCTCGACGGGCACCCTTCTTCAGCAGTCCATTGATCAGCAGTTCCATCAGATGCACGCCATACCGCGTCGCATCGCCGCCTGAGGAGAGAGCATCTGCCGAGCCCGGCAGCAGAAAGTGGTTCATGCCGCCGACACCCGCGACCGGATCACGCATGCACGCCGCCACGCAGGAGCCGAGGATAGTCGAGAGCACGACGTCCGGATCGCTGACCACCTTCCATTCGCCCTGAATGACATGCACACGTTTGGTCGCAGCGTCCGTGATCATTTCAGCGCCCCGAATACAGCCTCGATCGCAGCCTTCATCTTTTCGATCGTGAAGGGTTTTGCGAGTACGTTGTTGGCGCCAAGCGCCGCTGCCTTGGTCACCAGCGCGCGGTCGCCCTGCGCCGTCAGAATAATGAAAGCGGCCTTCTTCGTCGCCGGATTGTTCCGCACTGCCGCCAGGAGGCCCAGGCCATCCATCTTCGGCATGTTGAAGTCCGAGATCACCAGGTGATGGGGCTGCTGGGCCATGATTTTCATGCCCTGTTCGCCATCACCGGCGGCCGTGATCTGCTTGAAGCCGAGTTGCTGCAGCGCGTCACCGAGCAGCAGGCGACTGGTGACCTGATCGTCGACGATCAGAACTTTGATTTTTTCCGCTAGGGACATGTTATTCGCTTCCTTCTCTTCGGGCGGCGGTGCTTTTCAATACTTCTTCCCCGATTGAGCTGAGGGGTAGTTGGGTTTCGACGGCGCCCAGTTCAAAGGCAACCCTCGGCATTCCATACACGACACAGGTCTTTTCATTCTGACCGAATGTGCGGGCACCTGCGTGGCGCATTTTCAACAGACCGGATGCGCCGTCGCGGCCCATCCCGGTCAGGATCACACCGACTGCGTTGCGGCCCGCGAGCTCCGCGACGGAATCGAACAGCACGTCGACGGATGGGCGATGGCCATTCACCGGTTCGCGGTCCAACAGACGGCAGCATGGCGACGAAGGATTGACGACCTGCAGGTGGCGTTCGCCACCCGGTGCCAGATAGATCTTTCCGATCTCGAGCCTAGCGCCGTCCGTCGCTTCCTGCACCGTCGGGGCGCAGAGGCGGTTCAATCGCTCGGAAAAGCTCTTGGTGAAGGTGTGCGGCATGTGCTGCGTGATCACTGTTGGCGGACAATTGGCCGGAAACCTCTGCAGAACGGCGATCAGCGCCTCGACACCACCGGTGGACGAGCCGATCGCGACGATCTTCCTGCCTGCCCTGTATTCCGAGGTCGCATTGGCGTTGGCGGCGCTTGGCGCGGCGGCCTTGTTCCCGGTGAGGATGTACTTGCGCTGCGAGCGTGCCGCCGCCTTCACCTTGTCGGCAAGATCGCAGAAGGGCCGGGGGTCGCCCGGAAGCGGCTTTCCGACGCAATCGAAGGCACCGATTTCCAATGCGGCGATCGTCGCTTCCGCACCCTTGTGTGTCAGTGTCGAAACCATGATCACCGGCATCGGACGCAGCCGCATGATTTTCTCGAGGAATTCCAGCCCGTTCATATTGGGCATCTCGATGTCGAGCGTGATGACGTCCGGATCGAGATCCTTGATCGCCTGGCGCGCCTGCATGGCGTCGGCGGCCTGACCGATAACCTCGACCTCGGGGTCACTGCTCAGTATGGCAGTGATCAATCCGCGCATGGTGGCGGAATCGTCGACAACAAGAACGCGTGCTGCACTCATGAGCGTCCTCCCTTGCCGGTATAGCGATAGGTTGTGATGCCGATATTGTCGAAGACAGACTTCGCGTCACCGGAAACACGCTCGGAATGACCGATATAAAGGTGCCCCTTGGGCGTCAGCATGCCGGCAAAGCGCGACCAGATCTTCATCTGGGTCGGCTCGTCGAAATAGATGACGACGTTGCGGCAGAAGATGACGTCAAACTGCCCCTTGAACGGCCACTGCGCCATCAGGTTCAGTTCGTTGAAGGTGATGAGCCGCTTGACGCGATCATCGACCTGCCACTTCTGGCGGCCGTTGACAGCGGTTTCCGAGAACCACTGCTTGCGCATCGCCGGACTGACAGTCTCGAGCGCGGTCGCGTCATAGGCACCGGCACGGGCGAGTGCCAGGATCTTGGGGTCGATGTCGGTCGCGAGAATACGGAAGTCGTAGTCGGCCGCGTTGGGCATCATCGAAAGAACCGTCAGCGCGATCGAATAGGGTTCCTGCCCATCCGAGCAGGCCGCCGACCAGATACGCACCCGGCCGCCATTCTTGGCGCGGTTCAGAAGCTCCGGCAGAACGTCCGACTTCAAGTGTTCGAAATGATGGTTTTCACGGAAGAAGCGCGTGAAGTTGGTGGTCAGATGCGAAAGCATGTCCCGCCGCTCGGCGGCACCGGCCGGCGAAGAGACGAGCTGGCAATATTCCCGGAACCCCTTCAGGCCAAGATTTCGGATGTGCTTCGACAGGCGCGAATAGACAAGCGAGGCCTTGGATTCGTTCAGGTAGATGCCGGCGTCGGCATAGATCATCGCAGCGATCTCGGCGAGGTCGCGGCGCGCCAGCGGGTATTCGCCGCTCGCCAGACACTCATCCGGAGATAATCTGCTGTCAAAGGCGGCCGACATGCTCATGCAGCTTCACTTTCCATATGGGGGAACACAGCTTCCAGTTCGATGAGACAGATCATGCGGCCTTCGATCGCCAGGACGCCGCGAGCGAAAGTCCGTTCGAACTCCGACGACATGTCCGGCGTCGGCTGGATATCCTCGTCCTTGATCGTCAGGATGTCGGAGACTGCCTCGACGAGGAGACCCACGACCTTGTTCTCGACCTGCGTTACGATGATGACATGACGCGCGGTCGGTTCGGCCGGCTTCATTCCAAGCCGCGCCGACAGGTCGATGATCGGCAGCACCGCGCCGCGCAGATTGATCACGCCCAGCACGTATTGCGGCGCATGCGGCATGGGTGTCGCCGGAGTCCAGCCGCGGATTTCCCGCACGGACATGACATTGACGCAGAATTCCTGATTCCCGATGCGGAACGCGATGAGCTCGCGCCCTCCATTCGTCAGATTTTTTGCGAGATACGTCATTGGTCTTACCCAGCGGCAGCAAGCGATGTTTCAAGGTTAAGGGGATGGCCGCGCGACGCAGAGACAACGGCATCGACGTCCAGGATGAGAGCCACGCGGCCGTCACCGAGAATGGTGGCGGCAGCAATGCCCGGCACATGCGTGTAATTGGCTTCCAGGCTCTTGATGACGACCTGGCGCTGGCCCTGGATGGCGTCGACCATCAGGGCGCGCTGGCCGCCGCCTTCGGATTCCACCAGAAGGGCTACGCCTTCCACCGGATTGGCCTGGGTCGCACGGAAGTTCAGGATACGGCCGACATCGACCAGCGGGCAGAAAGAGTTACGGATCGAGATCAGCCGCTGCGTCGCACCGAAAGAGTGGATCGCCGCAGCATCCGGCTGCAGGGTCTCGACAATTGCCGTCAGCGGCACGACCAGCGTCTGGCCGGCAACCGTGACGACCATGCCGTCGAGGACGGCGAGCGTCAGCGGCAGGCTCATGGTGAAGACGGAACCCTGGCCCGGCTTCGACGAGATGTTGATGCGGCCGCCAAGCGCCTGGATCGAACGCTTGACCACGTCCATGCCGACGCCGCGGCCGGAAAGGTCGGAAACCTTGTCGGCGGTCGAGAAGCCGGCATGGAAGATCAGATTGTCGATTTCCTCGTCCGACAGGTTGGCATCGGCCGCGATCAGGTCGTTGTCGATGGCCTTCTGGCGCACTTTCTCGCGGTTGATGCCGGCACCGTCGTCGGACAGTTCGATGACGATTCGGCCCGAGCGATGCTTGGCGGTGAGCTTCACCGTACCCTCGGCGCTCTTGCCGGCGGCAATACGTTTTTCCGGCATTTCCAGGCCGTGGTCGACGGCATTGCGGATCATATGCGTCAGCGGCTCGGCCAGCTTGTCGATAACCGTCTTGTCGACTTCGGTGTTTTCACCCTCGGTCACGAGGCGGACAGACTTGCCTGTGATATCGGCAATTTCGCGAACCGTGCGGGCCATGCGCTGGAAGACCGGCTTCACCGGTTGCGCGCGGATCGCCATGACCGAGTCCTGGATTTCGCGCGTCAGCTGCTGGAGTTCTTCAAGCCCCATATTGATCGAGGAGACGCCGTTCGAGTCGTTCTCGATGACGCTCTGCGACAGCATCGCCTGGTTGATGACGAGCTCGCCGACGAGGTTGATCAGGCGATCGACACGATCGAGATCGACGCGGATCGTCTGACCAGCCGCGGACGAGGCCTGCTGGGCGTTGTTCTGGGCAGCGGCAGCAGCGGCAGCAGCGGCAGCCCCCTTTTCGGCGGCAGCGGCACGCGATGCATTGCCGACCATCTGGACGACATTGGATGCGGTTTGGGCGGCGGCGATCTGTTCCTCTTCCTCGACGACACCAAGCGGCGCCTGCGGCTCTTCGTCGAGTGCTGAAAGGTCAAACGGAACCGGCTGCATCGGCAATTCTTCGGATTCGCTGCCGGCGCTCCCGCCTCCGTCCGCGGCAGTCACTTCAAGCTCACAATCCCACTCGGCGAATTCAAAGACGGAGCGAATCGCATCTTCACCCTTGTCGGTCTTGATCGATACCTTCCAGGAGAAATAGGCGGCTTCCGGATCCATCTGATCAAGCGGTGGAAGGCTGTCCATGTTGCAATGGATACTCATCTCGCCGAGACGGGAGAGATCGCGCAGCAACAGGGCCGCTTCGTTGCCCTTGGTGTAGAGGTCCGACTTCGGCTTGAAGACCACCTCATAGGCCGGATGTTCCACCACGACTTCGTCTTCGTCACCGAAATCGTCAAAGGAGAAAGCAACCGGGACAAATCCCTCGTCATTGGACGCAGCTGCCGCTGCAACAGGTGCGGGCTTTGGTGCCGGTGCAGCCTTGAGGGCAGCTGCGGCCTTTGGTGCCGGAGCCTCGGCAGCCGGCGGCGCCTCGCCCTTGGCAAGCGCCTCGAGCTCCCGGATCAGTTGTACCGAGCGGGCTTGGTCGACACTGCCGCCGTCGCGGGCGACATTGGTCAAATCCGCGAGAACGTCGGCCGATTTCAGCATGACCTTCAGGACGTCCTGGGTCGGTTCCAGCTTGTTGGAACGAACGCAATCAAGCGTGGTCTCAAACACGTGCGCGAAAGAGACCAGATCATCCAGTGCGAAAGCCCCGGCGCCACCCTTGATCGAGTGCACCGCGCGGAAGACCGCGTTCACCGTTTCCGGATCACGGTCGCCATCATTGAGCCGCAGGAGACCGGATTCCAGTTCAGCGAGCTGCTCCTCGCACTCCTGGAAGAAAATCTCTTTGATTTCGTTCATATCCATGGGTGGGATCCTGGCGTTAGGCTGTTACGCGCTCGATGGCATCGATCAGTTTGGTCGGATCGAACGGCTTGACGATCCAGCCGGTCGCGCCTGCCTGGCGGGCGCGGTTCTTCTTTTCCGCGTCGCTTTCCGTCGTCAGCACCAGGATCGGGATGGCCCGGAACTTCTCGTTCTTGCGCACACCCTCGATGAAGCCGAAACCATCGAGACGCGGCATGTTGATGTCGGTAACGATGACATCCGGATTGGCATCCTCGAGGACTTCGAGCCCCTCGATGCCATCTTCCGCCTGGATCGTTTCAAAACCGGCATTGTTCAGCGTGACGAGAAGCATGTTCCGGATGGTTCTGGAATCATCGACCGTGAGAACTTTCTTTTTCATGTCTCAAATCTCCTTTGCCATCAGGTGATCAATGTTCACCCCGATGAGCTGCGTCGTTTTCGTGAATGCATCCGATACCTTGGAGAAGGCGAAGGAGTGCTTGTCCTCGTCCCAGCTTTTCGCTCCGGCCATCAGCACCTGAACGCAAAGCGCCCCGACGCGCTCCACCGCAGAAGCATCGACGACCAGATTGCTGCCACGCAAACCCATGAGCTTGCTGTGCAGCGCGTTGGCCTCGTTCAGATCGAGGACCGGCGCGAGACTTAGACTTTTCGGAGCGGCCTTCTTGGGTGCCATCGCTACTTTCCTTGTCTGACTGCGAGTAATTTACACGGATGGTTCAACGCATATTCCGCGCGGCAGTGCGCGTGGACACGCCGGAGTTCGAAGATCGCCGGGGCCGGTTGGTTGTGTTTGCGGCGGCCTGGCATCAGCGCCCCCATCCGGCAAGCCGGCCCTGAAGGCCGTAACCGTCGTCGAAACTGTCGTTTGCCGCGTCGGCCTCTTCCTGGCCGGCGATCGCGAGAGGAACAGCAGACCGTGCCGGAGCCATCTTCGGCGCCTGCCGCTGGACATGGAACTGGCGGATCGTCTGGCCGAGTTCGAGGATCACCGAATGAAGGTCGTCGCACGTCTCCTTTGCGCCGAGGGCCTGTCCCGCGCTGACGCCGATCTCGGTGCCAATGCGGCCGAGCTCGGATGTCGCCGACTGCAGGCCGGCGACCTGTTCTGCGGTTTCGTCTGCGATGCCTGCGATGGCGTCGTTGATGCCGCGAACCTGCTCGACGATGCTGCTGATCGCATCCTGCGTACGACCGACCCGCTCAACGCCAGCCTCGACTTGCGATTTCGTGTTCGAGACGAGCTGCTTGATTTCACGAGCCGCGTCGCCGGAGCGCTGTGCCAAAGCACGCACTTCCTGCGCCACCACCGCAAAACCACGACCGCTTTCACCGGCGCGCGCCGCCTCTATGCCGGCGTTGAGAGCCAAAAGGTTGGTCTGGAAGGCAATCTCGTCGATGACGCCGATGATCTGGCCGATCTTTTCGGCGGAAGCCTCGATATCAGCCATGGCGGAAATCGCCTGGCCGGCGATCTCGCCGGTGTGCTCGACCGATTGCCGTGTAGAGGCAACGCTCTTTTCAGCCGCGCGTGTTTGAGCGGCATTCCGTTTGACGCGATCGGCGATGGCGGCAAGCGAAGCTAGAGTATGTCCGAGCGCTGCGGATTGCTCCTGCGCCTTCACGGCGAACTGGCCGGTTTGGCCGGCGAGCGCCTGCGACGAAGATTCCATCGTGCCCGCCTGATCCGACAGCCCGATGACCTGTCGCTGCAGCACATCGAGCGCGCCGTTCAGTTCCTGTGCCAGCGGCTGGTAGGCGGCGGAAACGTCAGTCGGGGTGCGAACCGAAAGATCGCCACGGCCAAGCGCCTGGGTGACATCACCGAAGAGGGCGAGCGCTTCGGCTTCACCCGCCTTGCGCTGCTCGGCGAGCTGTCGCTGGTGACTGTGGCGTTGTTCGTTGAAGCGAAGGGAAACGGCGATTTCGGTATCGACGAAGACGGTGCGCACCAGGGCGGCGACCAAGTCGTTCAGTTCCTGCCTGCGCGACTTGCCGAGCGGCAGAACGGATTTCGGCCACAACTCCTCGATCATCGAGCAGATCAGGCGTTCAAGGACGATCGCATGACCGGCGATCTGCCAGCGCGGATCAAGCCCCATCTTGCTCTCGGCATCGGACAAGACCTTGACGCGCTCCGCATAGAGGCTGTCGAAACGGGCGTCGGTCAGTACGCTCCAATGCGAGGATTGAAGATCATGCAACCGCTCGATCTGGCGATCGCTGGTAAAATGGCGGGCGGCCTCGGGGAAGGTCTGCAGGCGCTGGAAAAGATCGCGCAACGCCAGTTCGACCTGGGTGCCCAGCGACTGGCGGTTCCTGCGCAGGACATCGGTCTGGCCGTCGTCGAGGCCGGCAAACCGCAAGCGCTCGAGCAGACTGCCTGCCTGCGCCTTCCTGGTCTGATCTGGCGACGTAT
This sequence comes from Pararhizobium sp. LjRoot235, assembly GCF_964254145.1. Taxonomy (NCBI): domain Bacteria; kingdom Pseudomonadati; phylum Pseudomonadota; class Alphaproteobacteria; order Hyphomicrobiales; family Rhizobiaceae; genus Pararhizobium; species Pararhizobium sp. LjRoot235. Next base: position 3,848,660 of record NZ_CAXUSP020000001.1, read on the forward strand.
CCTGCCTCAACGCTGTTCCCCGGTCCGGTGCGCAACTCTGGAAAACCGGCGCGGCTTTCAGAGGGTATTTCCTAGAATTCGAACTATTGCAGTGCCTCCGACATGCCTTGACGGCGCGCGGTGCCTTTCATGCCGACGGATAGACTGAAGGGGCGATGCCCAAGCGCGCCGAGTTGCAAGATGCGCGTGGAGACGGCGCGACGCCATCCGGCCACGGCATTCGGCCGCTTCGTTCCCAAGAGGTATCCGGTGAGGTGCATACCGGATCAGGACCGGTTCGTCGGTACGGCGTCATGCCTTGTCGGGAAGTAGAATTTCCCACTCCGACGTGTGGGATCATGTTTATGGTTAATTCCTTGCTTGAAGGTTAACGGGTGATACTCCCCTCCGGCTTTAGCTAAAATTAGCCCCGTATCGGCACAACCGGCCGCAACCGCATGCCGCCTGCGGGTTTGCCTGTGACCAAGAAACAACAGGTTCTGAATGGTAAAACTTGAGAGTTGATCTTACGAGCGCCGCTCGTTAACTACAGCCTATTCTGACCGGCGCAAGCCATGCACAAGCATAGCCGGCCACGTTGAAGCGACATCATGAGGATGACGTAGAAGGAACGAGCAATGATTGTTCTTGGACTGAGTGCCACGCTGATCGCCACGCTGACGCTGGCAGCAATCTCGGTGCTCCTCAATATCGAAGAAGACCGCAAGTCAATGAATTCGCGGGTCTTTTAAGAGATTCTTCGAAATCTTCTCACGCGCAATAGTTTTCACGCCTGACATTGCTGCACGTCCGGCTGATTGTTCTCACGCTGTTTCAGGCCGCCCGGCCTCAGCCCGCCATTTTTTTGCATAGGCCCTGTAAGTCTCAGATACATTGCCGCCGAACGCTACCGTATGAACCTGTGCCCGACTGCCATCCGCGAGACAGGCGGCGCCGAGGCTCGTTCCCGTAGTGCTCTGGCTGCCGGTCAGCACCGGTCGCCCGGTTGCGGCGCGCAGCATCCGCAGATAGGTCGGGTTCGCTGCAAACGGTCCCTCAACGACGATTTCCCCCTCAGCGCCGATCAGATCGAGGCACGTTGAACTCATCATCGCCAGATAAAAGGACACGACGGCGAAACGCTCCGCGCCCGTCAATGCATCCTCTTCGCAAGTCCATCGCGCCTTTGCCTGGGGGAAAGGTCCGGAACCTTCCGGCACGGCCGGCAGCAGCATGCATTGGCGGGCCGCCATTTCCGCTTCTATGTCCCCGGAAACGGTGATCGCCGGGTCAGGGATCAAGGTGGCAAAAGCGCGGCCGCCCATGAACCGCGCCGAAGGCACGGGATCACCGAGTGCATTGACGTTGACCAGCGTGTCGCGCGCCTCATCCAGCACCATCTTCCTCGCACCCATCGCCATGATCACCACCCAGGTTCCGGTGGAGACGACGGAAAAAGGCGCTTGGCGTGTCAGGACATGGGGTAGCAGCGAGGCATTGGAATCGTGGATGCCGCAGAAGACCGGCAGGCCTTCCCGCAGACCGCTGTCCTTCGCCGCCTGAGGTGTCAGCCCGCCGAGAAGATCGCTTGCCCGGCGCACGGGCGCAAACAGCGGCCGCCAGCCTCGGGCGTCGACCATCGTCGAGAAATCGCCGGCATAGGGGTTCCAGAGATCGGTGTGGCAACCGAGCGATGTCAATTCCGTCGAGAGTACGCCGCTTAGCCTACAGGACCAGTATTGCGCATAGGTAAGGATCGTTACGACATTGGCGAACAGCTCCGGGAATGTCTGTTCCTGCCAGTAGATCTGTGCGCCGATATTCAGCCCCATCGGCAGCCGCGCCGTGCCGGTCTCGGCAAAGGGCGGTCGGACCTTGTCGTAATCTGCCGCCAGGGTGTCCGGCCCGGCAAATTCATAGTCGAGCAGAGGAAGAGCGAGATCGCCGTTTTTGTCGAGCAGCACGGCCGTCGCCCCGTGGGTAGTCACCGAAATCGCGTCGATCGGTGTTTCGGCATTGAGCGCGGCAAGGCTTTCGACGATGAAGCGCCACAGCCGCTCCACGTCGAAATGCGGGTAGAGGCCCTCGACCGTCACGCCATTGGCCGTCTTGCGCACGGCGATTTCCTCGAACCGATCGAGATCGACCCGCGCGACCTTGGCATTCGTCTTGCCGATGTCGATGACGGCGATGGTTTTCATGGCGTTACTTCATATGAAAGACGGTGACGAGCGGTACGGCGACCGGCTCGTTGTCGGCCTTCGTCTCCATGATGTCGGCCATATAGGCCCACCATTTCTGCATCACTGGATGCTTGGGGAGATCGGCCATCGTGTGGTCATCACGCCGCCAGAGGACACCGAACAGGAGATCGGTCTCCTCATCGAGGTGGATGGAATAGTCCGACACACCTGCGGACTTCAGAAGCTCCGACAGTTCAGGCCAGATGGCTTCATGGCGGGCCTTGTACTCGGCTGCCATGCCAGGATTGAGCCGCATGCGAAAGGCGTATTTTTCCATGGATCGTCCTCAATGCGCGGGGCGGCGGCGGGCGCGGGCCCACAGGATCGGCAGGGCGATGACTGAAATCAAAAGCACGCCGATGAAGATCGACATGACGATGCCTGGAACGTTCAAGAGCCCGAAGCCGAAGGTGACCATGCCCATGATGAAGGCCGCGAGCACAACGCCCGGAATGGTGCCGGAGCCGCCGAGAATACTGACGCCGCCAAGTACGACCATCGTCACGACTTCGAGTTCGACGCCAAGCGCGATCGAGGGCCGGGTCGAGCCGAGCCGCGAGGTCAGGCAGATCGAGGCGATGCCGGCCATCACGCCCGTCAGCAGGAATAGGATGAACTTGACCCGGCCGACGCGCACGCCAGAGAACAGCGCTGCCGTCTGGTTACTGCCGATTGCATAGACAGCGCGGCCGAAATTCGTCTTGTGCAGCACCACGCTGTAGATCGCCGCGAAGATGGCGAAGAGAACAAGCTCGAAGGAAAACACCCACCAGACGTAGCCCTGCCCGAAATAGGCGAAGCTCGCAGGATAGCCGGTAAAGGCCTTGTCACCGAGAATGATGAAAGACAGGCCGCGAAAGAGGCTCATCGTACCAATGGTGACGACGATCGACGGCAGGCCGAGGCCGGTGATCAGCAGACCGTTGATCATGCCGCAGAAAAGGCCGGTGCCGAGGCCGATGACAATCAGCGTGGGCGTATCGAAGCCGAAGCTGACGGCAAGCCCCATGGCCGTCGAGGAGAGCGCGATGATCGACGCAACCGACAGGTCGATCTCCCCTGCGATGATGACCAGCGCCATAGCAAAGGCGATCATCGCCTTTTCGGTGAAGTTGAAGGTTGCGTCGGACAGGTTCCACGGGTCGAGGAAATAGGGCGAGGCGAAGGAGTTGATCGTGAAGATCAGCACGGCGACGACCAGAAGCAGGCTTTCCCAGCTCTTCAGCAGCCGATTGCGCCGGCTTTGCAGCCGGTCGGGAATGACCCGGGGTGAGAGATGTGCTTCCGCCATCAGACCGCCTCCGCTTTCTTGAGGATGACACGACCCTTGCGCTTTTCTGACCGGGCGTTGACGGCGACGGCAATGATGATCACCGTGCCGGAAATTGCGAGCTGCGCGAAGGGCGAAATGTTGACGACCGGCAATGCGTTTTTGATGACACCGAGGAACAGGCTGCCGAGTACCGCACCGGGCACCGAGCCGATGCCACCGGCGATCGAGATGCCGCCGATGACGCAGGCCGCGATGATGTCAAGCTCGAAACCGGCGGCGATATCGACGTAGGCGACGGCGTAGCGCGAAACCCAGAGATAGCCCGAGAGACCTGCCAGTGCGCCAGACAGGCAATAGGCAAGGAAGCGCGTGCGGCCGACATCGATGCCGGTGTAGACGGCCGCATGCGGATTGCCGCCGACGGCATAGAAGGCGCGGCCGACCGGTGTGCGCGTCATTAGCAGGTAGACCGCGGCGATTGCCAGAACCGAAAGCCACGACAGCACCGGCAAGCCGGCAAGCGGCGCACGCGGCAGCGCCTTGAAGGCGTCGCTCATCTGATGGGCATTGATCCAGGCGCCGTTGCTCAAAAGGAAGATGGTGCCACGATAGATTGTCAGCGTGCCGAGCGTCACGACGATCGGCGGAATGTCCAGCTTCCAGACAAGCAGGCCGTTGATCGAGCCGAGAGCCGCCCCGAGGATAACGACAGCGAGAATGACCAACGGAATTGGCACGCCGGGAAAGGCGGCATTGATCATCGCTGCGACCATGCCGCAGAGCGCCAGGTTGGCAGCCATGGAGAGGTCGATGCAGCGCGTCAGGATGACGGCCATCTGGCCGAGCGCCAGGATGATGAGGATCGACGTGTCATTATAGACCCGGGCCAGATTGGCAGGCGCGACAAAGCCGGGGAAGCGCAGGGTGATCGCCACCAGCAAGGCGGCGATGGCGATGACGAGAAGGATTTCGCGGTTCTTCAGAATTTTGGCCATCACGCAGCCTCCGATATGCCGGCCGCAGCCCGCACGAGCTTTTCCGCCGTGAGTTCGGAGCGTTCGAAACGCCCGGCGATGCGGCCTTCGCGCATGACGATGACACGGTCGGCCATGCCCATGATTTCGGGAATTTCGGAGGAGACCATGATGACGCTCAAGCCCTGCCCCGCCAGTTCGCTCATGAAGGCGTGAACTGCGGCCTTGGAGCCGATGTCGATGCCCTTGGTTGGTTCGTCGAGGATGATCACCTTCGGCCGGGTCGCCAGCCACTTGGCGATCACCACTTTCTGCTGATTGCCGCCCGACAAGGTGCCGACGTCCTGATCCAGCGATGCCGCACGCAAATCGAGTCGTTGGGTATATTCGCGCGCCAGTGCGAACTCGCTGGCGAGCTTGAGGAAGCCTGAACGCGAGGTCCGGTGCAGCGAGGGCAGCGTGACGTTCTGGAAGATCGGCAGGCCGATGATCGCGCCCTGGCGGCCACGTTCTTCGGGCACATAAACGATCCCCGCTTCGATGGCTTCGGCCGGCGAGCGGATGACAAGGACTTCACCGTCCAATTTCACGGCACCGGCCGAGGGCCGGGTGATGCCGATCAGCGACTGCATGAACTCGGAACGGCCGGCACCAATCAGGCCGTAGAAACCGAGGATCTCGCCGCGGCGAAGCTCGAAATTGATATCCTCGAATTCGGTCGGGTGGCGATAGCCGGAGACGGTCAGCACAGGTTCGCCGATCGCCACATCCACCTTCGGAAAGACCTGACCGACGTCGCGGCCGACCATCATCTTGACCAGCTGATCCTGCGTCACGTCGGCGATCAGCCCCTCGCCGACCATGCCGCCGTCGCGGAACACCGTGTAACGATCGGCGATCCGAAAAATCTCGTCGAACTTGTGGCTGATGAACAGGATAGCCTTGCCGTCCGCCTTCAGCCGGTCGATCAGTTCATAGAGCTCATGGATCTCCTTGTAGGACAGGGCTGCCGTCGGCTCGTCCATGATGACGACGCTGGCGTCGATCGACAATGCCCGGGCGATCGCCACCATGTGCTTGTTGGCGATGCCGAGATCGCGAAGCCGGATGGTCGGATCGATATCGGCTCCGACCCTCAAAAGCAGCTTGCGGGCGTCGCCGTGCAGCTTCTTCCAGTCGATCAGACCGAAACGGTTGCGCGGCGCATGGCCGAGAAAGATATTCTCCGCGACCGACAATTCGTCGAACAGCACCGTTTCCTGATGGATGGCCGTGACACCGGCGTAAGCGGCGGACTGGGCCGTCGGGAAATGCGTTTCCTCGCCATCGACGCGGATCACGCCAGCGTCCGGCTGATAGATGCCCGTCAAAATCTTGACGAGGGTCGACTTTCCGGCGCCGTTCTCGCCGATCAGCGCCGTGACGGAGCCCGGATAGAGCGTCAGCGACACGCTGGAAAGAGCGCGCACGCCCGGAAAGGATTTGGAGATGCCCTCCAGTGCGATAGCGGGTTTCATCCGCGATGTGGTCGTTTCCTGCAGCAAGAGGCAATCCACCAGTGAGATTGAATTTGAAATGGTTAGGCATGTTGCTAACCGCGCACTTCCTCTTCTCCCTAGCGGGGAGAAGTGCCGAGCGCCAGCGAGGCGATGAGGGGGCTTTCCGCAGACGCTGTGTTTGCCGAGCCGCCCCCTCATCTGCCCTTCCAGATCAGAAGATCTTGGCGAATTCCTCGACGTTCGAGGCATCATACACGAACGGGTCGGCCATCGCGCCTTCGTTGTTATCGTCGAGCTTGACGGTGCCCATACGGCCCATCTTCAGCTCGGCGCCCGGCTTGGCTTCGGCACCGCCGATCAGGTCATAGGCGATCATCGTTGCGGAATAGCCGAGGTCGATCGGGTTCCAGATCGCGAAGGACTTGGACGAACCCGCCTTCACATGGCCCGCCATTTCCGAAGGAAGGCCGAGGCCGGTGACGTTGATCTGGCCGACCTTGCCGGCATCCTCGACGGCTTGGGCTGCAGCAACGATACCGACCGAGGTTGGCGCGATGATCGCCTTCAGATTCGGATAGGACTGAATGAGGCCTTGCGTTTCGCGATAGGACTTGTCGGCAAGGTCGTCGCCATAGACCGTTGCTACGACATTGATGCCCTTGTAGTTGCCCTGGACCTTCTTCATTTCCTCGATCCAGGTGTTCTGGTTCGTGGCAGTGGCGGAGGCCGACAGCACGGCGACATCGCCGCCGTCCGGAAGGTTGTCAGCCGCGAGCTTGATGATCATGTTGCCGATCAGCGGGTTGGACGACGGGTTGAGATGCATCAGGCGACCCTCGGGCGCAACGCCGCTGTCCCAGGAAATGACCTTGATGCCGCGATCCATCGCCTTCTTCAGCGCCGGAACCAGCGCGTCCTTGTCATTGGCCGAGATGGCGATTGCATCGACCTTCTGCGCTACCAGCGAATTAATCACCTCGATCTGGCCTTCAGCCGTCGTCGACGTCGGACCGGTGTAGATCACCTCGACGTCGCCGAGTTCCTTGGCTGCTTCCTGCGCGCCCTTGTTGGCGGCTTCGAAGAAACCGATGCCGAGCGCCTTGACAACGAGGGCGATCTTCTTGTTTTCCGCATGCGCGGCGTTTGCCATCAGCGCCAGCGAAACCGCTGCGGTGACCATGAGTGACTTCCAAATCTTCATTGACGTTCTCCTCCCTCAAGCCGCGCAGTCACAATGACCGCGTTCATCCGGCTTTATGCTCTAAAAGTCTGCCGGCCCGGCCTCGCAGCCTTGGAGACCGGCGGTTTTCCATTCCTCTTTCCGCCAGCGTCAGGCCGACGAGGAAACAGCCTCCTCAACTGTGCCGGCCTTCATATTGGCGACGACCAAATTGACGCCGGCATCCTCGAGCATCCGGACGTGCCTGTCCTCGATGCCCGAATCCGTGATCACCGTGGTGATACGCTTCAGCCCGCACAGGATGAGGCTGGAGCGCTTGTGAAATTTTGACGAGTCGATCAGCACGACGAGTTCGTCGGCCTGGTCGATCAGTTTCTGTTCCGCCTGGATGAGCAGCGGATCGCCCTCCATCAGGCCGAGGGGCCCGAGCCCCTGCGCGCCCATGAACATGCGGCGTGCGTAGAAATTGCGCGTCACGTCATTGTCGAAGGGACTGAGAATGATGTTCTGCTCGCGGTAGATCGTGCCGCCCGACAGCATCACCGTGTTCTTCGAATGCTTGAGCAGATGTTCTGCGATCGGAAAGGAATTGGTGAACACCTGCATGCGGCGGTTAGCCAGGAAATGCACCATCTGGAAGGTTGTCGTGCCGCCATTGATGATGATCGGCTCGCCATCCTGGCAGAGCGCCACCGCCTCCTTGGCGATCGCCTGCTTCTGGCGGGCATGCAGGCCTTCATTGACGCTGAAGGGTCGGCCGGCAAGACCGACGAACTGCGGCGGATTGATCGCTTCTGCGCCACCGCGCACCCGCCGAAGACGTTTCTGCACGTGCAGAGCGGCAATATCCCGGCGGATCGTCGCCTCGGAACTATCCGTCAATTCGACCAGTTCAGGCACGGTCACGACCGGCTTGTCCTGAACCGCCGACAGAATGATCCTGTGTCGCTCTTTTTCGTGCATTTCGTCCTCCAACGATGCCTATGCTTCCATCACCGATCGTGCATTGTCAATCACTTTCAATCATATTTTTTCATTGTGCACTGCAATATGACTGAATTTGATCGTTTCTGATTGACACGATGCCGATCTTTGTGTGATCTGATCACAATGAATACGCCCTTGCCCACTGGCCGGCGCGGAATTGACCGGGAGGAATGATCGATGCTCGACAAGCAACAAGGCGCGCGCCTTGCCAATCTCTGGGATGACAGCAAGGCAGCCGGGATGAGCGAGCCGGAACGGCTGCTCTATCGCTCCAACCTGCTCGGCTCCGACAAGCGCATCACCAATTACGGCGGCGGCAACACGTCCGCCAAGGTCATCGAAAAGGATCCGCTCGGCGGCGGCGAGGTCGAGGTTCTCTGGGTCAAGGGCTCCGGCGGCGATGTCGGCACCATCAAAATGGATGGCTTTTCCACCCTCTACATGGACAAGCTGAATGCGCTGAAGGGTCTTTATCGCGGCGTCGAATTCGAAGATGAGATGGTCGGCTACCTGCCGCATTGCACCTTCAACCTCAACCCGCGCGCCGCATCCATCGATACGCCACTGCATGCCTATGTGCCGAAAAAACATGTCGACCACATGCATCCGGACGCGATCATCGCAATCGCCGCCTCGAAGAACAGCAGCGAACTGACGCAGCAGATTTTCGGCGATGATATCGGCTGGCTGCCGTGGAAACGCCCCGGCTTCGAGCTCGGCCTGTGGTTGGAAAAATTCTGCAAGGAAAATCCGAACGCCCGCGGCGCCGTGCTGGAGAGCCACGGTCTCTTCACCTGGGGTGATACCGCGAAGGAAGCCTACGAAACCACGATCGAGATCATCAACAAGGCGATCGCCTGGTTCGAGACCGAAAACACCGTCCCGGCCTTCGGCGGCGCTGTAAAGCCGGTGTTGCCTGCCGCTGAGCGCCGCGCAGTCGCGCAAAAACTGATGCCGGTCATTCGCGGCATGATCAGCGCCGACGAACGCAAGCTCGGTCATTTCGACGACAGCCAGGCCGTGCTCGATTTCGTCACCTCGAAGAATCTCGAACCGCTGGCAGCGCTCGGCACCTCCTGCCCCGACCATTTCCTGCGCACCAAGATTTGCCCGCTGGTCGTCGATTTCGATCCGGCCAGTCCCGATATCGACAAGACGCTCGCCGGCCTTGAAGCGGCAATCGCCGAATATCGAGCCGGTTACGCCGCCTACTACGAGCGTTGCAAGCGCGACAACAGCCCGGCGATGCGCGATCCGAACGCGGTCGTCTATCTCGTTCCCGGCGTCGGAATGATCACCTTCGCCAAGGACAAGGCGACCGCCCGCATTTCCGGCGAGTTCTACGTCAACGCCATCAACGTCATGCGCGGCGCCTCCGGCGTCTCGACCTATGTCGGCCTGCCGGAGCAGGAAGCCTTCGACATCGAATATTGGCTGCTCGAGGAAGCCAAGCTCCAGCGCATGCCGAAGCCGAAGATGCTGGCCGGCAAGATCGCGCTGGTCACCGGCGGCGCCGGCGGCATCGGCAAGGCGACGGCGAACCGGCTGATGGCGGAAGGCGCCTGTGTGGTGCTCGCCGATATCGACGAAACCGCTCTCGCTGCCGCGCATACGGAACTCGGCAACCGCTACGGCAAGGATTTCGTGCGCGCCGTCAACATGAACGTTACCGACGAAGCGGCGGTCGAGAAGAGCTTCGCCGACTCACTCCTGGAATTCGGCGGCCTCGACATTCTCGTCTCCAATGCCGGCCTTGCCTCCTCCGCTCCCATCGAAGACACGACACTGGCGCTCTGGAACAAGAACATCGACATTCTCGCGACCGGCTATTTCCTGGTGTCGCGCGAAGCGTTCCGGATTTTCCGGAGCCAAAAGGCCGGCGGCAACGTCGTCTTCGTCGCCTCCAAGAACGGCCTTGCCGCCTCCCCCGGCGCATCCGCCTATTGTACGGCGAAGGCCGCCGAAATTCACCTCGCCCGCTGCCTCGCGCTCGAAGGCGCGTCCGCCCAGATCCGCGTCAACGTCGTCAATCCGGATGCCGTGCTGCGCGGCTCCAAGATCTGGTCTGGCGAATGGAAGGAACAGCGCGCCGCCATCTACAAGACCGATTCCGAGGGATTGGAGGCCTTGTACCGCGAGCGCTCCATGCTGAAGCTCAGCGTCTTCCCGGAAGACATCGCTGAAGCGATCTATTTCCTCGCCTCCGACATGTCGGCCAAGTCCACCGGCAACATTATCAATGTCGATGCGGGCAACGCCCAGTCATTCACGCGCTGATCCGGAGAGCCACATGATACGGATGATCAACAAGGACGTCATCGACGCCGACAACGCGGCCCGTCTTGCCGATCTGAAAGCCGACTACGACTATCTCGGCACGCAACTGTCGCGCCGGGGCATCGACATCGGTGCCATCAAAGCGAAAGTATCTGCTTACGGTGTCGCTGTACCCTCCTGGGGCGTCGGCACCGGCGGCACGCGCTTTGCCCGCTTTCCCGGTACCGGCGAGCCGCGCAACATCTTCGACAAGATCGAGGATTGCTCGGTCATCCAGCAACTGACGAGAGCGACGCCGTCCGTCTCCCTGCATATCCCGTGGGACAAGGTCGATGATCTCAAGGAACTGAGGGAGAAGGGCAACGCGCTCGGCCTCGCTTTCGACGCGATGAACTCCAACACTTTCTCCGACGCGCCGGACCAGCCCCATTCCTATAAGTTCGGCTCGCTGTCCCATGCCGACGCCGCCACCCGCAGCCAAGCCGTCGATCACAATCTCGAATGCATCGAGATCGGCAAGGCGCTCGGCTCCAAGGCGCTAACCGTCTGGGTCGGCGACGGCTCCAACTTCCCCGGCCAGAGCAATTTCACCCGGAGTTTCGAGCGCTACCTCGAGGCGATGAAGGTCATCTACAGGGGCCTGCCGGATGATTGGCGCATCTTCACCGAGCACAAGATGTTCGAACCGGCCTTCTATTCGACCGTGGTGCAGGACTGGGGCACCAACTATCTGGTCGCCCAGGAGCTCGGCCCGAAGGCCTGTTGCCTAGTCGATCTCGGCCACCATGCGCCGAACGTCAATATCGAGATGATCGTCGCCCGGCTGATCCAGTTCAAGAAACTCGGCGGCTTCCACTTCAACGATTCGAAGTATGGCGACGACGATCTCGATACGGGATCGATCGATCCCTACCGCCTGTTCCTCATCTTCAACGAACTGGTGGATGCGGAGACGCGCAACGTCGAAGGGTTCGCGCCTGCGCATATGCTCGACCAGAGCCATAACGTCACCGATCCGATCGAAAGCCTGATGAACTCGGCGATGGAAGTCAGCCGCGCCTATGCACAGGCGCTGCTGATCGATCGCCAGGCGCTTGAAGGCTATCAGGACGGCAATGACGCGCTGATGGCGACCGAGACGCTGAAAGCCGCCTTCCGCACCCATGTCGAGCCAATCCTCGCCATGGCCCGGTTCGAGGCCGGCGGCGCGATCGCACCGGTTGCGGCCTATCGGGCAAGCGGCTACCGCGCCAAGGTATCGAGCGAGCGCCCGGCTTCGAAGAGCGGCGGCGGCGGCATCGTCTGAGCAGCGCCCGATTCGCGAAACAGCCCGGCGGCTGCCGGGTCGTTTTGTGAAGGCAACAAGCATGGATTTTGGCCCGTCCAGATCGGAAATGCCGCCGCCATGCCGTCTTTCAACCTATTGAAAGCAAAAAAACTTCGAAGATCCAATTTCCTTCTGACGCGGCTCTCTTTTCGCTCTATCCTGCTTCTTGCCGATACAACGGAAAGGAACCATCCATGGGTATCGAAAGTATCGTCGTTTTTCTGATCGTCGGCGCCATTGCCGGCTGGCTTGCAGGGTTGATCGTATCGGGTTTCGGCTTCGGCCTGCTCGGCAACATCGTTATCGGCATTATCGGGGCCCTCATTGCCGGAGCACTGTTTCCGCGGCTCGGCTTCGGCGTCGGTGGTGGCGTCCTCTGGGCGATCATTCATGCCACTCTCGGCGCTGTCATCCTGCTCGCGCTGATCAGGATCGTCAAACGCGCGTGACGCAGACCCATGCGAATAACCCGCGCAACCACGCGGGCTATTCCTGCATTTCTCAGGAGTTATCATGCCCGACCTTTACGATCCCCAGATCGAACAAGCACTTCAATCCTTCATTTCCGATCATCCGGGAATGGATACCCGCAACCAGGCCATCGCCGCCATCCTGACCAACTGGTTCACCAACCATGGCTACCTGCCGCACGATCAGGAAGGCATCCGTCCGGAAAATCTTGACGCATCGAACGACGACTGAAACTATCGCCGGACAGCTCACGTGACGGTTGAGCGCCCGGAGCATTTACCGTCACTCCTCCCCATATCCGGATAGGCCGCATGTGTGGCTTCGATCCGAACGGACCGGTTGCAGCACCATGAGCCTTTCCTCCGTGAAGTCGTTCTTCGCCGAAAACGCCCCCGACATAGACGTCATCGAACTTCCGCAGAGCACCGCCACCGTCGCTCTGGCTGCCGAGGGACATGGTGTCGAGCCGGCGCAGATCGCCAAGACGCTGGCGCTCAGGGTCGCCGACGAAGTTATCCTGATCGTGACGCGCGGCGACGCCCGTCTCGACAATAAGAAGTACAAGGCCCTTTTCGCCACAAAGGCCCGCATGCTGGGCTTTGACGAGGTCGAGCAGGAGACGGGCCATCCCGTCGGTGGCGTCTGCCCCTTCGGGCTCGTAAAGCCGCACAAGGTTTATTGCGACATTTCGCTGAAAGCCTTCGACGAAGTCGTGCCAGCGGCCGGTGCGCCGCATGCGGCCGTCAGAATCAATCCTGACCGGATGGCGGCCCTCTCATCGGCCGAGTGGATCGATGTTTCGGATATCGAGCGCGCCATTCCCGCCTTTGAATGGACACAAAGGTTTCCTTGAAGTTACTGCACAAGCCGCGCGGCGCAGTAATGTCAGTGTCCGCCAGCACGTCCCATGAAACACGCTTTGCGGTTTCCTTTTCTGGCTGACGAAGGAGTAGACGGCGCGATGAACAGGCTTGTTTGCTTGGGCTTGCTTACCGCTGCCATCACGGCACCGGCGGCAGCCATGGACCGGTCGCTGATCAAGCAGTTCAAGGAACTCGATCCGCAGACCCGCCTGGAACAGCGATGCGATACCGAAGCGATGTGGGAGATCAACGCTGGCAAGACGTTGTTCAAGCCGGACAAGGTGATTGCCTATACCTTCGCGGATCCCGTTGTCGAGAACGACAAGATCCAAGCGCCGGGCGCGGTTTTTCGCAGCAAGGGGGAATGGTACAAGCTGAAATACCAATGCAGCACCGGGCCTGACCATATCGAGGTGCTGTCGTTCAATTATACGATCGGCGACCTTGTTCCCCATGATGAATGGGAGGCGCACTATCTCTATCCGTGAGCCGAAGGGGCTCCGGCTTGCCGTTATATTACAGGACGATGAACAGGATCATGAAGGCGCCGAGCGACAGCGCAACCATGATGTTCAAGAGCGTCTTCATGATATGGTCAGTCATGTCGAGCATCCATTTTCCCTCCGCAGGATCGCGCGAGACCGTACGGCTCCCGCCCTGCGGGGATCTTCGCCCAGCCCGGCAAGTTTTGGTTTGCCGAGACGCCAAATCTCCTCTCGCACAACGGATCAGCAGTCGTTTTGATCCCGTCGAAAGGCGACTCTGCCTTAATTTGCGCCTAAACTGTTAAAATAGCGTCACATTCGGTCGAGCAATTGGCATTTGTTAATCATATGCCTCCGACTGAACGGCGGAAAGTTCTCCGAAGGTGGAGGGATCAGAACTTTCAGGTGCTTTGGCGATGACTCTCGTCATCCGATCGTATCACGCGGAATATCGTCAACGCGCAAACACGGCGCTCTACCGGAGCGGCATATTCGGCAACGGCAGCAGCTGCACCCGTCCTGATCAGGACTTTGGCGCCTGCTCCTCGCGGAGCGCCTCTTCATGGTACCAGTTGCTGTAATCGACCACCGGAAACTGCCTGGGCCGGAAATCGGTAACCGTGCCCGCCTGCTCGAAGCGGCGCCGCCCCAGTTTCCTGCCACCAGCGGGGAATTCGTAGATTTTGGCGGTATCGCCCCTGGAAATCATTGCCATCTATCGACGTTCCTTCGTTTTCGAGCCTGCACGTATCGAATTTGGCGAAGATAGCAGATTTGCGCGGGTTTTGCGCGGATTGATTAAAAAAAATACAGGCAGCCTAAAAAATAGGCTATTTTTTAGGCATCGAATTTTTCACAGGACTTTCGCGACAAATTTTAAGCGTTTGCACGCCCGCCAAATTGTCGCAAGTTTTGCGTAAATTTTGCGCAGAGCCTGCGGTTTTTGCCGAAAACGGGCGACAGATCCTGCGAAAACTTTCCATAACCGGCCGGAAAAGGCTAATTTTGCCAGAGATTTCGCACGTCCGGACGATACCGGCTTGCCGGAACCCGATGAGCGCCGGATTTCGCCGGTCACGCCGCGAGATCGGCCAACTCCGGCAACTGGCACGCCCCGTGCATATACGTCGTCAGCCGTTGGCGGCGAAGCACGGTTCAGTTTTTCCTGGTGCTGCGCATCATCAACCCATGAGAGGTTCGAAATGACGAAATACAAGCTCGAGTACATCTGGCTCGATGGGTACACACCGGTACCGAATCTTCGCGGTAAGACACAGATCAAGGAATTCGAAACGTTCCCGACGCTCGAACAGCTGCCGCTGTGGGGCTTCGACGGTTCGTCGACCATGCAGGCCGAAGGCCGCAGCTCGGACTGCGTGCTGAAGCCGGTTGCGATCTATCCGGATCCGGCCCGCACCAACGGCGCGCTCGTGATGTGCGAAGTCATGATGCCGGATGGCGTCACGCCGCACGCTTCCAACAGTCGCGCCACCATCCTCGACGATGAAGACGCCTGGTTCGGCTTCGAGCAGGAATACTTCTTCTACGAAAACGGCCGTCCGCTCGGCTTCCCGGAAAGCGGCTACCCCGCTCCGCAGGGCCCGTACTACACCGGCGTCGGCTACTCCAACGTCGGCAGTGTCGCGCGCGAGATCGTCGAAGAGCATCTCGACCTCTGCCTCGCAGCCGGCATCAACCACGAAGGCATCAACGCCGAGGTGGCAAAGGGTCAGTGGGAATTCCAGATTTTCGGCAAGGGCTCCAAGAAGGCCGCCGACCAGATCTGGATGGCGCGCTACCTGCTTCTGCGCCTCTGCGAAAAATACGGCATCGACATCGAGTTCCACTGCAAGCCGCTCGGCGACACCGACTGGAACGGTTCGGGAATGCACGCCAACTTCTCGACCAAGCACATGCGCGAAGTCGGCGGCAAGGAATATTTCGAAGCGCTGATGGCGCAGTTCGACAAGAACCTGCAGGCCCACATCGACGTCTACGGCCCGGACAACCACCTGCGCCTGACCGGCAAGCACGAGACTGCCCCGTGGAACAAGTTCAGCTACGGTGTTGCTGACCGCGGCGCTTCGATCCGCGTGCCGCACTCCTTCGTCAACAACGGCTACAAGGGTTACCTGGAAGACCGCCGCCCGAACAGCCAAGGCTGCCCCTACCAGATCGCCTCCCAGATCCTGAAGACGATCTCGGAAGTTCCGCTCGAAGGCAGCGTTTCGGCTGCTGCCTAAGCGATTTCTCGTGGCGCCGGTTCACCAATCGGCGCCACGATTCTGTTTCAGCGGCACCGCGTCGACTGCCCGATCCTGGCCGTACCCCTTACTCTTTGCGATCGGCACCGCCTCCCCCTAACTTAAGATAGACCCCACACTGGTATTCCGGTCTCGCGGTGACTAAGTTTACAGTCCAGAACGCCGACGATCATGACGGGGTGTAGTTATGCAAATTCCATCCAGCGCCACTGCCGGCCTGCGTCCCGGGAGCGCAGACCTGCTGCCAGGCGACAGAAGCGGCATCTTCGAATGGCTGATGACCGAGACGCGCGACGAGCGTTTCATCGACAATATCTTCGTGGAGATGTGCGACAAGCTCATCGAAGCCGGCGTGCCGGTCTCGCGCGGTACGTTGCATTTCCGCATACTTCACCCGCAATGGCTCGGCGCCCGTATCCTGTGGCTGAAGGGCATGAAGGAAGCCGAGATCCGCACCTTCGGCTATGGCGTCGAGGACACCGCCCAATATCAAAACAGCCCGATCAACGAGCTCAACAGCGGCGCGACCGTCGTGCGCCAGCACCTTGAGCCAGGATTCGGCAACGCATCACCCTACCCGCTTTATGACGAACTGCGCGCCGAGGGGCACACCGACTATGTTGCCTGGCACCTGAAGCACACGCTGGGCAAACGCCATATCATCACCTTCGCCAGCGACAGGCCGGGCGGCTTCAGCGATGCCGAAATTGCATTCCTGGCCGATCTGCTGCCCGCTTTTGCCCTTGTCAGCGAAATCCGCCTGAAAAACCGTCTAGCGCGCACGCTTCTCGAAACCTATGTCGGCCCGCATGCCAGCGAGCAGATTCTCGCCGGCGCGACAACCCGCGGCAGCGGCGTGACTGTCGGGGCGGCAATCCTGATCTGCGATCTGCGCGACTTTACCGCCATATCCGACATGTGGCCGCGCGATGACGTCATCGAACTTCTGAACGGTTATTTCGATGCGATGGCTGAACCGATCGAGCGGCACGGCGGTGAAATCCTGAAATTCATGGGCGACGGCCTGCTGGCGATCTTCCCGCTCCGCAATCCCAGTGCGTGTCATGATCTGCTGAGCGCCATCCGCGAAGGCCAGGCCGCAATGACGGCGCTGAACGAGGAGAACCTGAAGAAGGGCCACGAACCTCTCGGATATGGCATCGGCGTCCATGTGGGCGACGTCATGTACGGCAATATCGGCTCGCGCAGCCGCCTCGACTTCACCGTCATCGGTCCGGCGGTCAACATTGCCTCGCGCCTGGAAACCCTGACCAAGGAACTCAAGCGCCCCGTCCTTCTGTCGCGCGCCTTCGTCGAGATGGCGGGATGCCAGGCTCAATTGGAGGATCTGGGCTTACATGCGTTGCGAGGGCTTGGCGAACCGATCAAAGTGTTTGCATTTTAAGCGGACCGGAAAACGCACGACATCCAGTGAAGAGAACAGCGTCCGCACGAAGAGCCCCGGGGTGGTGGGCGGACGCTCCTCCAGCGCGAGTGGTTGGCAGCGATGCCCCCAATTTTGGCTATTCTCGGAAAATCCAGTTCAATGCTAATATTAGCGTGGTAACAAATAGGGGGAATCCGGAATGCCGCGCGTCGCTCAGCTTTATTTCAGAACAGCCATCATCTTCCTGATCATCGGGATTTCCATGGGCCTGCACATGTCCATCGCAGGCGATCATAGTGCGATCGGTGCCCACGCTCATTCGAACCTGCTCGGATGGGTCACCATGGCGCTTTTCGGCGGATACCACGCCCTCAATCCGGCCAAGGCAGAACGCCGGATCGCGATGATCCAATATGCCGTCTATACGACCGGCGTGGCTTTGCTGGTGCCGGCGCTCTACCTCATGCTCACTGGAAACCCGTCGCTGGAGCCCGTTGTTGCAGTTGCATCATTGATCACGTTTGCCGGCGTATTGATGTTCGCGGTGATCATTTTTAGCAGCGGGACTGCCGCAGAGCGCCCGGCTGCCACGGCGCATTAGCGTCATCTATCTTCGCCAAGACGCCGGCAGCGACCTATTCTTCAATCGTGTCGCTCCCTTGGCGCGTGCGCTGATGTCCGCATGGCCTGCCGGTTACTTACGGATGCCCCTGCGTTCCAGCTCCTTGCGCACACGCCGCCACTTGCCTTGTTCGAAGTTCTCAGAGTAGCGCCAAGCGCGGTCTTCTTCGATGGCTGCAAGTTCTTCGGCGCGGTCACCATAAGCCGTGGCCAGTTCATCGGCCACGCGCGCGATCTCGGAGTGCGGGATGAACAGTGGCCGGATACGGCCTTGCCACTCCACCCAGAGGAAGACAGCGAGCGCGAAGCCGACGATAACGAAAAGAGGTAGATAACTGGCGCTGACTGGCATTAAGGATAACCACAAAATGAAGGGTTCCACGACGCCACAATGTACATAGACCCGTGGTATTTGTCAGGAACAATCTGTTCCTATGGAATCATTTGCGGCGAATCTGAAAAAGCGTGCGTATGAGCTTGGACTATCCAATGCTGAGGTCGCGCGTCGTGCGGGACTTACTGAGCGTCGATACGGCAACTACATCACGGGCCGCAGAGAGCCTGATCTAGCGACGCTAGTGCGAATAGCTAACGTATTGGAAAGCACTCCGAATGCGCTGCTGGATTTCGAGAAGGACGCAACTCCACGGACAACTGGTGATCTGCTCAAAGCAAAAATCGCATCTGCTGTAAATGCGTTGAAGGATAGTGATCTTGAGGTAGTGGCAATAGCAATCGAGGCTGTGGCGAACCATCGGACGAGATAATCTGAGATTTTCCCTGACAACTCCTTTGTGGTCATCTTAATAAATAGATCGTCTTGAGCAGACAATGGAGAAGTAAGGCGCATAAGGCGAAGTCGAAAGCTCCATGCTGCACTCCATGGAGACATGCAGCAATATATCCCATACTGGGATAATTCTAAATCGGGATTATTCCGTCCGCTTCAGAAATCCTTGGGCTTCGGAGCGCGTGACAAAATCCACCCACACCCCCGAGTACCAGCGCCTCATCGCCATCCTCACCGATGCGCGACACAAAGCTGTGCTGACCCAGCAACAGGTCGCCGACAGGCTGGGTAAGCCGCAATCCTATGTGGCCAAGGTCGAGGGTGGAGAACGCCGAATTGACGTCGTTGAGTTCATCATGTTGGCGCAGGCGATGGGTCGCGAGCCGACAACGCTTTTTCGGATCGTACTCGCTGAAATCGATAAACCATAGCCCGTCTCGGACGGATAGAAGCCATAAGCAATCAGATGACAGAAATTTTGAATACTGTAATAATATTGCATATTTCTGATTTTCAGCAATAGCCTTAAATCGCGGGGTCCTAAAGATGACGGTCCCTTCAAAACGGAGGGTAGCGTTTGGAACTCAGAAAGATTTTCGGCAGCAATGTCCGCCATCACCGAAAGGCATTAAGCCTGACGCAAGAAGCACTTGCCGAAAAGGCCGACATTTCGATTGAGATGATGGGACGCCTTGAACGTGGCGAAGCCTCACCATCGTTCGAGACCGTTGAAAGCATCGCGAAAGCCTTGAGCCTTCCTGCCATTGCCTTCTTCGGTTCCGGCGCTGTTATTGCACCTGAAGGCGAACGAGGTCGCCTACTTCATCGAGTCAATGCGGCGCTGGCAAACATGAATGAAGACGACCTCGCGCGTGTTACACGCATGCTGGAAGCCTTCGCCGGCAAGTGACCTTGGGCTTTCCCTGGAGCGGGAATTTTTTGCAGCTTGTCGTGTAAATACAAGGCATTCCGGGCGCGGAAAGCCGCTCAGAGAGCGCGCGCTCGCGGGCCACAGTTACCGATCAAATTGACGGCCGAGATTTTCGACAGCGGTTTCAGGAAGCTCCGTCAGAAGTCGCCGAGTTGGCGACTGCATATGCCGTTACTGTTGAACGAGATTGATTTCCAGCTTCGCGCCGGTTGCCTCGGCGTAGCGCCGCAGCGTGACGAGCGAGGGCGATACACCGCCGCCTTCCAGCCTGGCGATGGCCGATTGCGTGGTGCCGATACGGCGCGCCACCTCGGCCTGAGACAGCTTGGCTTTGGTGCGGGCGCGAACCAGCGCTTCGACGAGTTGGAATTCGGCGTCGGCCTTCTCGTATTCCTGCCGGAATTCCGGATTGTCCATCAGCCTTTTCTTGAGATCTGCTATCTTGGTCATGACCGTAGCTCCTTCAGCCGCGCTCTGGCGATTTCGAGGGCGCCCGCCGGCGTCTTCTGGGATTTCTTCACAAACACATGCAGGACGATCACCTTGCGGCCGGTCACCGTCACATAGATGCCACGGGCTATACCTTCCGCCGCCTTGGCGCGCAGCTCCACAGCTTGCCGTCCAGATGCTTGACATGCGGTTCGCGCAACTGCTCCAGCCCAACGGCTTCGACCGCTTCCATAAGTCGGATCAATCGGGCTTGAAGACCGGGCGGCAAGGCCTCGATCTCGGCATCTGCAGCCTCAAGGGTTTCGACCGACCATCTCATCGATGCTATATAGCGAATATGATATTATTCGGCAAGGACAAAAGCGTTCCGGGCGAGAACGCTGTCCGAGAAAATATCGCAGGTGACGACATTCAATGGTCGACATTTGTTCTCTTGCGCGAGGACTTGAACCGCGCCAGGTTTGCCGGAGGCCATTGTCTATTGTCCTTGCATTGCCCCCGCATGCCGCGTGCCATTAGGACGACCCAAACGCGTCCTACGCAGCCACGCCCACTACGCGACCACATCACAACAATTTGATTTTCTTGAGGAAAAATGGTGCCCGGAGGCGGATTTGAACCACCGACACGCGGATTTTCAATCCGCTGCTCTACCAACTGAGCTATCCGGGCATCCCTGCTTTTAAGCAGTGGTTCCGCTTGAAGAACCGTGGGGCGGTTGGTTGCGCCCCGGAAGCGAGCGGGGTTATAACATCTTGTTCGGCGGTGTCCAGCACCAAATGACGTTTTTTCGACAGGAAAATGTCATTCGTCGCAAATATTTGAAAAACAACGGATATCCGCGAAATTTTCGGTCGCGTTATTCCACTTCGTTGGCTTTCGATTCGTCGTCGGCTACCGGAATTGCATAGGAACCTTTGAGCCATCTGTTGAGATCAACGTTACGGCAGCGGTCGGAACAGAAGGGGTAGTGTTCGCGGTGCGATGGGCGCCGGCATTCCGGGCATGGCACGATCTTGCGAAGCGGCGCAACGTTCGATGCGCCCTTATTTCCTTCAGAACTCATGGCCTCAGCCCTTCATCCAGCTCTCATGCACGTCATAACCTTCGCCCATAAGCAGGCTCACGGTCTCATACAGTGGCAATCCGACGACATTAGTATAGGAGCCCACCAGCTTGACGACGAAGCTGCCGGCGATGCCCTGGATGCCATAGGCGCCCGCCTTGCCGCGCCACTGGCCCGACGCGAGGTAGCTGTCGATATCGTGGCTCGAGAGCCGCTTGAAACGCACCTTGGTGTCGATGACCTTCTGGCGCACCGTCTTGTCCGGCGTGATCAGGCAGACGCCGGTATAGACCCGATGGCTGCGACCGGAAAGAAGATGCAGCGCGCTCGACGCTTCACTGACCAGTTCCGGCTTGCCGAGAACGCGGCGTCCAACGGAGACGACGGTATCGGCGGCAAGGATGTAGCTCCCTTCCCAGCCGGGCTCACCCTTGATAGCGGCAAGCGCTGCCCGCGCCTTCTCGGACGACAGCCGCCAGGCGAGTGAGCGCGGGTGCTCGGTGCGCTTCGGTGTCTCGTCGAGATCCATCGGCATCAGGCGCGCCGGTTCGATGCCCGCCTGCGCGAGCAGTTCGATACGCCGCGGCGAACCGGAGGCCAGGATCAGCTTGTGTGTCAACGCCATCGCAACAGGGCCATCGATCTCGAGTTTTGCGGCAAACAGGGCGCGCCGCGCTTATTTGAAGCGATAGGTGATACGGCCCTTGCTCAGGTCGTAGGGCGTCATTTCGACAAGCACCTTGTCGCCGGCGAGAACACGGATACGGTTTTTGCGCATGCGACCGGCCGTATGGGCGATGATCTCATGCTCGTTTTCAAGCTTGACGCGGAACGTCGCGTTGGGAAGCAATTCGGTGACTACGCCCGGGAATTCAAGGACTTCTTCTTTCGCCATGTAGGGTATTTCTTTCTGTGCTTCTCTGTGGACGCTGCCCGCGCCCTTCAAAATTTGGCGGAAACTACACAATCGCCGCGGTTTTGTGAACAGCAGCGGCCCGTCTTTTCCGGTTTTGCCATCTTTTCCGGTTTTACCATCTTTTCCGGTTTTACAGGGGCGCTATGCCATCTTGTCCGGCATTTGTCCAAGCAAACGATGCTTGAGCAGCATGGCAATGTGATTTCGAACGTCACGATAGGCCGCAACGATCTGCTCGCGCGTGCCTGTCGCAACCGTCGGATCCGGCGTCGGCCAATAGACCACATCGATCGCCATCGACCGCGTCAATTCCAGCGCCGCATGATGCGCCTCCGGTGCAAGCGTGACGATCAGATCGAAATAATCGTCCTCAAGTTCGTCCAGCGTATGTGGCTGATGCCGGCCGGCCGTCAGCCCGATCTCCTCCAGCACCACATCCACGAAGGGATCGCGCTCTCCTGGCCTGACACCGGCCGAGGCCACATAGGTCCCCGCTGGCAGCATCGCTCTTGCCAGCACTTCGGCCATCGGCGAGCGGATAGCATTCATTCCGCACATGAACAGCACCGACTTCGGCGCTTTCCCGGTCTGCTGCGGCAGGTTGGGGGACGCTGCGACCGCCACGGCTATCCCCGCCAATAGAGCACGCAGACGAGCGTGAACAGGCGCCGTGCGGTGTCGAAATCCAGCTTGATCTTGCCCGACAACCTGTCCATCAGCGTCTGCGAGCCTTCATTGTGAATGCCGCGACGCCCCATGTCGATTGCCTCGATCTGGCTTGGCGTCGAGGAGCGGATCGCCTGGTAGTAACTTTCGCAGATCATGAAATAGTCCTTCACGATCCGGCGGAACGGCGTCAGAGACAGGATATGGGTCGCTACGCCAGTGCCTGTCTCGGTGGTGATCACAAAGACCAGTTTGGAATCGATCAGCGACAGGTTGAGCCGGTAGGGGCCTCCGGCATGGCCGGCCGGCTCGAAAAAATTCTCCTCGATCAGATCGAAGATCGCAACCGCCCGCTCGTGTTCGACGTCGGGCGTCGAGCGGCCGATGGTCTCATCCAGCACGACATCGCAGAGGCGGTGACTGCCCGTCATCCCTCGCCCCCGAGATTGAGGCGGATGGCGACCGAGCGCGCATGCGCTTCCAAACCTTCGGCGCGCGCAAGCGCAATCGCTGCGGGCCCAAGGTCACGCAACTGATCGGAACCGAGGCGCAGGATCGATGTGCGCTTCATATAGTCGAGCACGCCGAGGCCGGAGGAGAACCGGGCGGAACGCGCCGTTGGCAGCACATGGTTGGAGCCGCCGACATAATCGCCGATCACTTCCGGCGTATGGCGGCCGACGAAGATGGCGCCGGCATTGCGGATTTTCGGGATCATCGCGTCGGCATCGGCGAGCGCAAGTTCCAGATGCTCGGCGGCGACGCGATTGGCGAGCGGCACCGCCACGTCGAGATCAGGCACGAGGATGACCGCGCCGAAATCACGCCAGCTGGCGCTTGCGGTCTCGCCGCGCGGCAACGTGCGAAGCTGGCGCTCGACGGCCGCCTCGACAGCCGCGGCAAGGGGCGCGTCATCGGTGATCAGGATCGACTGGGCGCCGACGTCATGCTCTGCCTGCGCCAGAATGTCAGCGGCAATCCAGTCCGGATCGTTGTCACGGTCGGCAATAATGAGCACTTCGGATGGGCCGGCGATCATGTCGATGCCGACAGTTCCGAAGACCTGGCGCTTGGCGGCCGCGACATAAGCGTTACCTGGCCCCATGATCTTGGCGACCGGCGCAATGGTCTTGGTGCCATAGGCAAGGGCGGCGATCGCCTGGGCGCCGCCGATCCGGTAGATTTCCTCGACGCCGGCCATGCGGGCGGCGGCCAGCACCGCCGGATTGATGACGCCGCCATTGGCGGGCACGACCATGACGATACGCTCGACACCGGCAACCCTGGCCGGCAGCGCATTCATCAGCACCGAGCTTGGATAGCTCGCCGTACCGCCCGGCACGTAGAGGCCGACGGCATCGATCGCCGTCCACCGCGAGCCGAGGCCGACGCCCATCGAATCCTCGTAGATATCGTCCTTCGGCCGTTGCCGGATGTGATGCGCCTCGATGCGAACCGCAGCGACCTTCAGCGCGCCCAGAACCTCGGAGGGAACCATCTCGATCGCCGCGTCGATCTCTTGCGGGGTGACGGCCATGCCGGTCACTGTGAAATCGAGGCCGTCGAATTTCCGCGTATAATCGGCCAGCGCCGCATCGCCGCGAAGGCGCACGTCATCGATGATCGCCCGCACAGTCGCATTCACGTCGTCCGAGACTTCCCGCTTGGTCGTCAGAAAGGCGGCGAACTGTTCTTCGAAGCCGGGCGTGAGATAATCAAGGCGGATGGCCAATGGAGAAAATCCTCGATGATGGTCTAAAGAAGCGTGCGACTATAAGCGGCCGGCGGGCAGGAGATCAGGCTCCGGCCGGATGGCGCGGCATGAAACCGGTTTCCCATGCGCCGCCGGTATCTGCAAGCTGAACCTCGATACATTCCACATCGAGCGTGACCGAGGCGCCGCCGGCGAGGACGAATTCGACGGTTCCATCCGGCCCCTCGCCGTTCTGCCTGAACTGGATAGCCAGCAGCAACAGCACCTGTTCGCCATCCCGGCGATCAAACCCGATCGAGCGGACGGCGTTGACGCGCTTGAAAAGAAGCACGCTGCGGCAGCGCTCGAAGGATTTGCCGCGCCCTTCCGCCGTTTCCCAGACAAAACGGTTGATCACGAGCGACAGCTGGCGTGAGCGTCGCGCATAGGCGAGACCCGATACCTTGAAGACCGCGTCCTGCACATGGGCCGAAACGATCGCGAGGTCTTCCTGATCCAGCCCCATCAGCTTCAATGCGTCCATGCCATCCATCCCTTCACCTGTCGCCAAAGGCGGGTCAGTCATGACAAAGGAGATAAGATGCCGCTATCGAATCCGCAACAGCAAGTGGCGTCGCAAGCGGTCGATCAGTCGCTCACGCGCTCGACCTTGGCGCCGCAGCGATTGAGCTTTTCTTCCAGCCGTTCGAAACCGCGATCGAGGTGGTAGACGCGCGACACCATGGTCTCGCCTTCGGCCACCAGGCCGGCAATGACCAGGGACACGGAGGCGCGCAGATCGGTCGCCATGACCGGTGCACCCTTCAGGCGCTCGACACCCTCGATCTTGGCGGTCTGGCCCGACAGCGAGATTTTCGCGCCGAGACGCGCCAGTTCCTGCACGTGCATGAAGCGGTTTTCGAAGATGGTCTCGGTGATATGCGAAATGCCGCTCGACTTGGTCATCAGGCCCATGAACTGCGCCTGCAGATCGGTCGGGAAGCCCGGGAAGGGATCGGTCACGACGTCGACGGGCTTGATGCCGCCGCCATTGCGCACGATGCGAAGGCCCGTCTCGGTTTCGGAGATTTCGGCACCGGCGCGGCGGATGGCTTCAAGTGCTGTATCGAGCAGCTTGGCGTTCGTGCCTTCAAGCACGACATCGCCGCCGGTCATGGCAACTGCCATGGCATAAGTGCCGGTCTCGATGCGATCCGGCAGGACGCGGTGGCGCGCACCCGACAGCGAGGTGACACCCTCGATGGTGATCGTCGATGTGCCGGCACCGGTGATTTTCGCGCCCATGGCGTTGAGGCAGCGGGCAAGATCGGCCACTTCCGGCTCGCGCGCGGCGTTGCCGATCGTGGTCGTGCCATTGGCAAGCGTCGCTGCCATCATCATCACGTGGGTGGCGCCGACCGAGACCTTCGGGAAGACATAGCGCGCACCGATCAGGCCGCCCTTCGGCGCCGTCGCGTTGATGTAGCCGCTATCGATCTCGATCGTGGCGCCCAGCGCCGCCAGGCCCTCGATGAACAGGTCGACCGGCCGCGTGCCGATGGCGCAGCCGCCCGGCAGCGAAACCCGTGCCTTGCCCTCACGCGCCAGAAGCGGGCCGATTACCCAGAAGCTGGCGCGCATCTTCGAAACCAGCTCATAAGGCGCAGTCGTATCGACGATGTTGCGCGAGGTAAAATGGATCGTCCGCGAATAGCCTTCACTCTGGCGCTCGCGGCGGCCATTGACGGAGATGTCAGCGCCATGATTGCCGAGGATGCGGATCAGTTGCTCGACATCGGCAAGATGCGGAACATTCTCTAGCGTCAGCGTGTCATCCGTCAAAAGCGAGGCGATCATCAGCGGCAAAGCGGCGTTCTTGGCGCCGGAAATCGGGATGATCCCGCGAAGTTCATTGCCGCCGGTAATTCTGATGCGATCCATAGGGTACCTTACGGGCGCCGCCCGCCTTTCCTGACATTCCGTTCTTTAGAGATTGGCGCCTCCATAAAGGAAGTGCCGTGAAATGAGAAGCAAATTGAAACGATGACGGCGAAGCGCATCCGGATGGATGAAAACCGACATCTGCACGCTGACATATAGATCTCGCCCGCGCAGCCGTGGATCCGGCACGCCGGACCTGAAAGAATAACCCTGCCTTCCATGCGGATCCGCATCCGAACCCGATCGATGGTGATGAAGGCCGATTATTCCGTCGATTCGTCCGATTTTGCGGCAGGAAGCCCGGATGTTTCATCGGCATCGCCAGCACGCCGCGCCCGCCCCTGCTGCTTGCGCCGCAACAGGTTTTCCCGCAACGTCTTTGCCGCCCGCTCGCGGCGCGCCTCCGCCTGCCGCCGCGCCTCCTGGCCGCGCTCCCCCTTGCCTGATCCCTGCGGCCTGGTATCGTTCTTCCGTTTCTGATCGTCTTCATCTTGCATGAGCGCTGAAATACCGCAAATCCGCATGGCCGGGAAGCGTTGCCGCTGTTTCTCCCAACCTGTCCCACGAAATATGAGATTTGCGGCTTGCGCTTCGCAACAAGCTATGGCAATAGGCCCTCGCTCGCGCCGGACAACACTGATCCGCCGCACGATGCTGCTATAGCTCAGGGGTAGAGCACTCCCTTGGTAAGGGAGAGGCCGAGAGTTCAAATCTCTCTAGCAGCACCAGTTTTCTCTTAACTTTTAATACGTGATGCGGAACCAGCAGCGACGAAGAAGCCCCGCATGAATGCGCGGAAGATTCCATGAATTGCACGGCTGAACCGTGCAAAAGCCATGCACTTTGTTCTCATCTGTTCTCGTAGCGAGCCTGGCAACCAGTTGAACCTGATGGGCCACGATCTCGATTTTTTAATGTGTCTCACTGTAGAGATTGTCCACAGTGCCCCTGATCGAGGAAACCTGCCGTGAAATTGTTCGACTGGCTGATAGGATATAACCCGGCGCCGAAGGGCGTGGACCGCCAATCGACGGCAAAGCTTCGCAATGATCTTCTCGCTATCAATAGAAAGACTGCGCCGTTCATCGTTCGTGACGGCAAGCCGGAAGGCGTCGATCTCGTCGCTGAATGGAAGATCGTTGATGCCCGCTGGTACGAACTATTTGCCAAAGCCGGGCTGCAAAAGGTGTTCAAGGTGTTGATGAAATTCGATGCTTCCAATTGCGAAGTCCGCGCCGTCGATCAGGAATGGTCCGTCGAATGGCGCGCCGGCGTGCCCACGCTTGCGTTGAGCGCTGATGCGTTTCGCGGTCGAAAGTGGGAAAAAAGCTTCGGAACGGCCTTCGCCTTCAAGGAAGATTTGTCCTACGGCAAGGTTTACGAATATCACTTCGATACCGCTGAAATAAAGACGCCCCTAATTGACGCCGCTCATCAAGCCGGCTGGGGTTGGAGAGGCGTGGCGTTCGGGAAGTTATGAGCCAGCGTCTAAACCGCGCCACCCTGCCTGCGACGAACTCCACTCCGGCTGAGTTCAGAGCCTTGGTCGGAAGCGAGGTCAATCCGGGGACAACATCGCGCCTTACTGTCAAGAACTCTCGGGAAGAGCACCACTTGTTTGGCCGAAGTTATCAAGCCTACTGCGGTCCACGGGGCGTACAACCCGGCGATATTAGAAACATTTCTTGAAGATGCGACGCGGCTATTACTCGCTATAGCGAAGTAAGCCAGTTCGGATACCCCTAGCAGCACCAGTTTTCTAACTATAAATAACAATAATCGGTACCATTTGCTTGCTGTTATTCGCGTCTGTTCTCATCGCGATGGCAAAGCTGTTGATCCGCGGCTAGCTCCAACCCGCAAATCGAACTCGC
The DNA here is from genome assembly GCF_964254145.1 of Pararhizobium sp. LjRoot235. NCBI lineage: Bacteria > Pseudomonadati > Pseudomonadota > Alphaproteobacteria > Hyphomicrobiales > Rhizobiaceae > Pararhizobium > Pararhizobium sp. LjRoot235. The sequence continues at coordinate 3,876,817 of NZ_CAXUSP020000001.1, forward strand.
GGGGTGAACCGCGGAGCCCGCATTGACGCGCGCGCGACGGAACAAATTAGCGTCTCCTTATGTTCTAGAACAAAAAGGAGGATACGATGAAAATCGACCACGACGTCGCCATGGCGCATTATGCCTGGACGATAAAAACGCACGGCCGGCGGGCCGTTCGCAGGGTCACCACCCTCCCGGAGCTGCACGACGTTCTGCAAATACTGAAGCTGCCGGGAATTGCCCCGCCGGAATGGGTCATCAAAGCAGCGTGGCGCGATCAACGCGGCGGACGCGGCCGCTATGTCCACAACGAAGGCGGCAAGGATGAATGGTCGCTCACCTGGATGAAGGTCGATGACACATCGGAACCGGGGGTTGAGCCACATTAAAAAAGCACGGGAGGGGGATGCTAACCGGAAAAAATAAGATGCGTGCCTTCAAGGGTGTAGCAGATCGGGTTGTCCGAGGACGTCAATCCATACTCGCCCGGAGAGCGCCGCAGATGTCGCGTGATTGTGGGGAATAAACTGGCGTTCTGCCATACATCTGGCCATAGTACCGCATGAGGCAGATAAGCCAAAGGCAGCGCCGTGCGCATTCTCTACGTCTACATTGCGATGTGCGCAATTTTGAGTGGGCTCGCCATATGGGCCGCATACCACGCCGCTTCCACGTCGGAAGAAACTGCCCGGCCGGCAACGGGATTGCCTCACACAGATTCCGCGGACAAGCCCTTCAAAGGAGCACGAAGAGTATGTGCCCCTGGCGCCATATGCCCCTGAGTTCCGGCTGAAGGGAGACGCCTATTTTCATTCGCAAGTATCTCAGCGCCCACCGCCGCCGATCATCTATGTTGACCAATGCTCAAAATTGCGTGTTTTGGTAGCAGATGTTAAAAACAATGCGCGGGAAACGCGGGCCCGAGTCGGCATCTCCCGAGGACCGCCTCTCTGACGACAGCGGGGCTACGTATCTCTTCGCGGTCGAGCGGCATTGACGAGGACACTTTCCGCGATAGTTCTGAATTAACTGGCAGGTTGGAACGACAGTAAGGCGCCTGAATGGATGCAATCGCAGATGGATTAGCGCAAGCACGACTCGGATGGCACGCAACAGAGGGGAGACGCAATGCAGGACGCTGATACGACGTTGTCTGCTTCATCGTCGGTCGAACGTTATTCCTTCACGCAATCGGACGAACTTGTCTCGCTCTACGACGAAAGCTTTCACCTCATCGACTGCTCGCCAAGGCACAGCAAGACATACGTTGTCGATTCTCTGGTCGATGCAACCTTGTGGCACGTCTATCCCGAGCTCCTGGCCCCAAAACCCAAATCCGCTGTTGAATTCGTGATCGCAAGCGGCGTGCCGCGGAGCGTTGAAATTGCCGATGCAACAACGAAAGATCGTCGCATCCTCCTCATCTTTCGCACGACTCGCGGCATCGGGGTCATCGAAACGGAAAGCAGCGCCACCCATCGTGAGACTTCCCATCAAAGTGACAACGACCGCGCGCTTCTTCTTCACCAGGCAACCCATGATGTTCTGACAGGATTGCCAAACCGGCGTCAATTCAGCGACCACTTACGGGGCGCCCTGCCTGTACCAATCGGGGCGAAGCTGGCCCTCATGCAAATAGATCTTGATGATTTCAAGCCGATCAATGACACGCTGGGCCACGGCGCTGGTGATGCCGTTCTGAAAATGGCGGCCGAACGAATAAGGGGCGTGCTTGGGGAGCACGCGTTTGCCTATCGGCTGGCAGGCGACGAATTTGCAGTCATCCAGTGGAAAATCGACCAGCCTGGCGAGGCAGAGCGGCTGGCAGATGCGCTCGTCAACGCCTTCCAGGAGCCGTTCACGGTCGAGGGCATCAATGTCTTCGTCGGAGCGAGCGTGGGGATTGCCTTCGCCCCTGGGGACGGAAACGAGATAGAGCACTTGATGAAGGCCGCCGACATTGCGCTCTACGCGGCAAAGACGGATGGCCGCGGTCGCGCAAGGACGTTCAGCCGCTCGATGCTCATCGTCCTGGAGCAGCGCGAAATGTTGCGCCGCAGCTTGCGGACCGCCCTTCAAGAGGGGCAGTTCTTCGTTGAGTACCAGCCTCTCGTGAGACCCCCATTTTCGATTGTCGGCTTTGAAACGCTCTTGCGATGGCGCCATCCCATCGTGGGCCTGATCCCGCCGAGCGTCTTCATTCCCATGGCCGAATCCGACGGCCTGATGAGCGAAATCGGGCAATGGGTGTTGGAGCAGGCGTGTCGAACGGCGACGACCTGGCCCGCCCATTGCACGGTCGCCGTCAATCTTTCTCCGGCGGAATTTTTGCGTGAAGGGTTGACGGATCGGGTCGCCCAGACACTCGATGCGGTCGGTCTGCGCGCCGATCGGCTCGAGCTCGAAATCACCGAATCCGTGCTGCTGGAGCGAACGATAAACAATCTAGATACGCTCAATACGTTGAATGTCCTCGGCGTTCAGATTTCGCTCGATGACTTTGGAACTTATTATTCTTCTTTGAGCTATCTCAAGAACTTCCCCTTCGACACGATCAAGATCGACAAGTATTTCATCAAGGATCTCGAGAACGACGAGAAAAGCCAGACGATCGTCCGATTTATAATCGCTCTCGCACATGGCTTGGGAATGCGCGTCACCGCCGAAGGGGTGGAGACGCGAGGTCAGATGACTTGGCTCCAGAAGGAGGGATGCGATCAGTTGCAGGGATATTTCTTGGGAATTCCGATGTCCTCAGGAGCGATAGGTGCGTTCCTCCGCCAGGCGTCATTGGTTTTCTTGTAGCAGGGCTTTTCGCGCTCTGTCGTACGCCTCGGTGGCGCGAGGTACGAGAGTTAAAACGGGCCCGTCGCAGCGTTCAGATGCGGACCGCGCGTTCGAGCGGGTGACAAATCGGTGCGGAGAGTCTAACGACGCCGTGACAGAATTCTGCTCGTGGAGAAGGTGGTGGTATGGATGTAGCCAGAAAAGAACCCACGGAAGCAGCCTTCGAGCCCTTGCTTCAGCTTGAGATGGAGATGGGAACGTTCCTTTCGGACTGGCTGCACTGCGATCAGCTGTCGACCTTCGTGGCCCGGATGATCAGTCACAACCGGGCGGATCCCGTTCGCCACTCGAACTTCTTCTCATCGGCGCTCAACGAGCTATTGGAGGTCTTGTTTCGCGGCGGCTCGCCCGACGGCCAGATCGGCTGTGCCATCTATCGGCATGGTCCGACGGAACGGGTGAAACTCACGTTCCCATGCCCTCCCCGCCACAGGCATTTTTTTAGCGAAGCTGTGTCGAACACACGCCGGGAGGACGCGCTCGCGCGCTATCTCGATTCCATTTTGACGGACTTGGTACCAAGCCGGGATGCCGCTCTTCTGGATCTCGCGATCAACTTCGATGCCCGGATTCACCTGGAAGACAGTGTTGCCTCGTCGATAACCCTCGTTGTGGACTTGCCTCTTGAAGGAATTGTGAGTTGAGCTCGGCACGCGTTTCCGCACCCTTCAAGGCAGAATTTGACGCCAACAGCCAAGAGTTTTCTCTGACCGGCGTCGTCCGTCCGCGTTCGATCGACGAGGTCGCAGTGAGCATATCGATACTCAAGGAGGCGATCGACGAGGTGCGAGGTGTTCTCTACATCAATGTGAAGCGCCTTGTTCAGATGAACAACACGGCTTTTCACGCTTTTGTGCGGGTGGTTCTCGACGCCTGCCAGGCGAGGCCGGATCTTCGCTTCGTGATCCTCACTTCGAGCGTCGTCGGCTGGACCACCCGGATGTTCGCGCATTTGCACAAGATCGAGCCGCAGATTACGGTCGAGGTCTACGATTCCACATTCTACCCTGGGCAGGACTTCGTGGAGAATACGAGCTTCATTCCGATACTGCGCACGCAAACCAAGATGACATGGCGTCACGAGCGTGCAATCCTTCCCCGTCACGGCATGCGCCCGGGAATCGCGATGGCGGACATCTGCTGCGGCATCGGCGATTTCGCCGTGCTTGTACAAAAGGAGTTTCAGCCGGCGCGGATTGTCGCGCTTGACCATTCGAAGGCAAGTCTTGCGTATGCGCGCGAGGTGGCAGCCGGTTTCGGCATCTCCGGTATCGAATATACCTATGGCGACGCAGCCGAAATGTTGCTCGAGGACAACCAGTTCGACTTCGTAAGCTGCCGCCATTCGCTGCAGATATTCAACCGGCCAGACGTGCTTCTGGCGGAACTTTACAGGATTTGCAAGCCTGGAGGGCGGGTGTACGTAACCAACGAGAAAAACTCGCATTGCCTCGGCGAACCCCGATCACAGACCATTCAGTGGACATATAGCGAGGTCGCGAAGCTGTTCAGCCATTTCGAGATGGACGTGGAACTGGGGCCCAAAAGCCGCCGGTATCTCGCCGACGCCGGCTTCGACGACATTGTCGTGGAGTCGTTCATGGTCACCAATCTCGACGGGGATCCGCAGGACTTCGCCGACGTTATCGCTGCCTGGGAAAATGTCTACGCCGGCGAAATGGCCGTCAAGCGTGGCGATTCTCCTGAATTCATCCAGCGCTTCCGCCAAGGCTTCCAGGACCATATCTTCGCTGCGCTCCATCCCAAAGGCTATGCCGGCTGGCCGATCTGGGTGGGATCTGGACGTAAACCTCTATGAACCCGCCGCTGCCCCACACGCCCCGTCTTGGTCTGCGCTCATTCCGCGCCAAGTTCGTCCTTGTCGTTGGAGGCGCCGTGCTGTTCGATCTGCTCGTCAGTGGCGGCCTTGCGCTCTGGAACGTCCAGAGGCTCTCCCGTGATGCCACGGCAGAGGTGGGACAGGGTTTGGAGCGGGCCAATCAGGACTACATCCGCTCCTACGCGGAAACGACAGCCGCCCGCGTCAATCTGCTACTGGATCAGGTCCATTCCGATGTCGGTACTTTGGCCGGCGTCCTGCAGGCGCAAATCGACCGGCCGGTGAGAGAGAGCCAGATTGGCGAGGCGATGGCCCGCAGCGCGCCCAACGCGGTGACAGTCACCTACGATGCGAAGGGGCGATGGGCCCAGAACCGGCCCGGACCTTTGTCCGTCGTCAGCGTCTGGGGCTATCTTCTCGATTCAAGTCACCGACCGCTTCCCAAAGTCCAGGCGGACATTGAAAACAGTGCGGTCCTGGACCTCGTTGCTCCGAGCCTGCTGGCAAACGGTCAGTCAAAGCTGCAGATGTATTATATCGGTCCGAGGGAGCGGCCAATCTTCAGGACGGCACCCTATACGGATCAAGCTCAGACTTTCGACAAGCTCTATCCGGGTCATAACGAGGCAGACTTCTGGACATTCTTCTTCCCGGGTCTTTACGAGTCGTGGCAAGAGTGGGTCCAGGATCCGGGCCTACGTCCGGTAAACGACGACATTACCCAAACTGCGCCATACACAGACGCGATCACCGGCAAGCTCATCGTCAGTTTCTTTCAGCCGCTGTTGTCTCGTGATCGCAAGAACATGGCAGGTGCCGCCGGAGCGGATATCACGCTCGATCAGTTGGCCGAAATCGTCGAGAACGTCAAAGTGGCCGATCACGGCTTCGGCTTCCTGACGATGTCAGATGGCAATGTTGTCGCCATCAACCCGGTCGGAGAGAAGGTGATTGGCCTTCGGGCATCGAGCGCTGCCAACAGCCAAGGCGTGACAGGTCTCAACCGTTCTTTGCGCAACAGCGCACAGCCGCAGATCGCACAATTGCCACTGGATCAGAACGGGTTGCTGCAACATATAATGCTTGACGAAAACGGCGAGAAAGTACCCTATCTCGTCGTCTTGAAGCAGTTGCAGCCGACAAACCTGTGGGTATCCGGTCCCGTTCGGAGCGAAACCATGTCGCTTGGCATCGTCGTCCCCGAGCGCGAGATCTATGCCGCTTTGTTTGCCGCACAGGCGAAAATTTCAGAGGCTACGAACAGGATCCTGATCTATCAGATCCTGGCGCTGCTCGTATCTCTGCTTTTCGTGATTGGGGCTGTGTTCGCCATATCCAAGCGTATAACCGGCGGCATCAGTGCCCTTGCCGGTGCAGCCAAGCGCATCCAGGCCAAGGATTATTCCGTCAGGGTCGATATCCCGACCCGCGATGAGGTCGGCGAGGCCGGCGCCGCATTCAATCGCATGGCCGAGCAGATCAGTTTTCATACTGAGAATTTGGAACAGCTGGTAGAGGATCGCACGCAGGAGATAGAAGAGGCGAACCTGCAGATCTCGGAATTGAACACGCAGTTGCGCAGCGAGAATTTGCGCCTCGGCGCAGAACTGGCGGTCGCCCGCCGGATCCAGATGATGGTTCTGCCCAAGATTGGCGAACTCGAGGAAATCACGGATATGGAGATTGCCGCCTACATGCGGCCCGCCGACGAAGTCGGCGGCGACTATTATGATGTGTTGAGAGACGGACACCGGCTGAAAATCGGGATCGGCGATGTCACGGGGCATGGCCTGGAGAGCGGCGTGTTGATGCTGATGGTTCAATCGGTTGCACGCGCTCTGCAGGAAGCGGGCGACATGGACCCGTCGCAATTCCTCAATTCCGTCAACCGCGCCATCTACAAGAATCTCGTCAGAACCAGCACCAACAAGCATCTTTCCCTAGCATTCCTTGATTACGAGGGAGACCGCCTGACGCTTTCGGGCCAGCACGAGGAACTGATCGTGGTTCGCAATTTCGGCGAGGTGGAGCGGATCGACACCCTTGATCTCGGTTTACCCATTGGCTTGGAACCAGATATCTCGGCGTTCGTGGCGACACGGGAAATCTCGTTCAGCCACGGTGATATGGTCATTCTCCACACCGACGGGGTCACGGAGGCGGAGAACGGGGACGGGGAGCTTTTTGGCATAGAGAGGCTTTGCGAGAGCGCGCGTCTGCTATACGGGCGAAGCGCTGAAGACGTCAAATTGGGGATCATCAAGGATCTCATGGCGCATATCGGCACGCAGAAGATCCACGACGATATCACTCTCGTAGTCATGAGACACAGGTGAATGATGATGACGACCTTGTATGGACTGGCAGACCTGACAATCGGGGCAGGCGAAAACGTCGCCCGACTTCGCCTGTTCGAAGGGCCGCTGGATCTCAGCTTCAAGCACTGCGCCATCACTTCGGATTTTGTCGCGGAGTTCGTCGCCTTGCGCTACCGCGCGTCCCGCAGCCTTCACCGAGAGGTGCGCCACAACGTTGGCTACCTGACCAACGAGCTCATAGAAAATGCCGTAAAATTCCGCAGGGGTGGTGAAATTCTCGTGGAAGCCTCGATCGAGGCCAACACCTTTCGGACAAAGGTTTCCAATTTCATCGACAGAGCAACGGCGCAGCGATTCCAGCATTTGCTTTCAGAAATCACAACCGGGGATCCCGGCGAGCTCCTCATAGAGCGGATCGAAGCGAATGCGACGAGCGCGAGCATGAGTGACTCAGGGCTTGGACTTCTCACACTGATGAGCGACTATGGTGCTCACTTTGCCTGGGTTTTTGGTTCCAGGGAACACGATAGCAAAATCCCGCTGGAAACTTATGCGTCCATCGCGGTCCCCGACATCTCGAACTGATAGGCAGACAAGAATATGGAAATCAAGGAAGAAGAGTATCGCGTTTGGTCAGAAGACAAGGAAGTCTACTTCGATGGGACCATGCGCCTGCCGGGTGCGGAGGCTTATGCCCCGATTTTCGCCCTTGTCATGAGCGTTCTTGAGGCCGAGCCCGAGCGCGTCATCATAGACCTGACGGGACTGCAGTTTCTCAATTCGTCCGGGATCAACCTGCTTGCCAAGCTCACCATCGAAGCGCGCAACAGGCCCAATGTCCATCTGACGGTGCGCGGAACCTCAGAGTTTCCATGGCAATCAAAGTCACTTCCAAACCTGAAGAAGCTGCACCCCGCGATCGAGCTCTTGATGTGTTCGCCGTCTTAGGATTGCGCGGACGTTCCGGTTTGCGATCCTGAGACAAGCCGCATTCAGATTGACCAGACGTTCCGGCGTTCTTGACATCTTCCTCAAACAAGAACATAACATGAACATCCAATGCGACATGTGCCGTGGTGACTGACGTGCCCGCTAGGGCTTCTCCGTCCCGGTTCAACGTGATCGTAGATCGTGCGGCAAACTTTTGAGGTCAGCGATGCGCCATATCGATGAAATTACTGAACGGACTCAGGCTGTGCTCGCCCAATCGCGGGCCTTCAGGGAGCGTTCGCGGGCGATGCGGGAAGAGCATAAGGCTCTGATCGAGCGCGCTGCGATCAAGTCCGGCCAGCTTCATTTCGTATTTTCATCCCCAGATTCAGATAGCGCCAAACACTGATCCTGGTGGTGGCGATGCCGAGCCTCAGGGCGCCGATTTTAAAATAGAAAAAACGTCGCGATACCGCCGGCCGATCTTTCCTGCGCGCTCCGTTGCCTTCCACTTCGCCCCACTTCCGCTATCCGGCTGCAGCCGATGCGTCCGCCACGCCGGCGGCAACCCAGCTTCTCCACAACGGTTACGGTGTGTTTCCATAAGTGTTTTGGGGCACATGTATGTTCGCATAACAGGGTTGAAAGCTGGAGAACATGGGTTAAAAGGACACTAATATAGGCGGCTTCCCAGTGAAGAGGGGGTCGCTCCTGCCGGAGCGGGAATGAGGTTCCGATTGCTTTTTCGCGTGATAGGTGCAATCAGCAGGATAACCCACAGCAGTTTAGAGCGTTCGATACAATATGACAGTTGAAATCATAGGGCGTGCATGTCTCGCCCCGGGAGCCAATTCGCCGCAGGCGCTGTTTGGAATTTTGCGCCAGGGCAAGTGCACCGTTACGCGCATACCTTCGGACCGCTGGGACCTTGCTCGCTTCTGGCATCCGGTTATTGGCAACCCGGGCAAGACCTATTCTTTTGCGGCCGGTGTGCTTGACAGCATCTATGATTTCGATCCGGCCGTCTTCGGCATGTCGCAGCGCGAGGCCATGTATATGGATCCGCAGCAGCGCGTCCTGTTGCAACTCGCCTGGCGCGCTCTCGAGGACGCCAATATCGCGATTACGTCGCTGCATGGCGAGAATGTCGGCGTCTATGTAGGTGCCTCCAGCCTCGACCATGCGAACCTGACCGTCGAGGATCCGGCCGCAGCCGGGCCTTATTTCATGACCGGAAACACGCTTTCGATCGTTTCCAATCGCATTTCCCATATCTTTGGTCTCAGCGGCCCGAGCATGACGGTCGATACCGCCTGCTCCTCGTCGCTGGTCGCGCTCGACCAGGCGATGCGGGCGCTGAATGCCGGTGAAATCGACACCGCGATTGTTGGCGGCGTCAATATACTGGCGCACCCGCTTCCGTTCGTCGGCTTTGCCCAGGCGCGCATGCTGTCGCCTGCGGGCCTGTGCCGCGCCTATGACAATGACGGCGCCGGTTATGTGCGTGCGGAAGGCGGCGTCGTCTTCGTTTTGCGCCGCTCGGACAGGACTCGCCACGAAAAGGACCGCAGCTACGCCAAGATCGTCGCCACCGGCGTGAATTCTGCCGGCCGCACCAACGGCATTTCGCTGCCATCCCGCGAAGCCCAGGCCAACCTGCTGCGCTCGATCTACGAGGGCAACAATATCGATGTCAATCAGGTTGCCTTCGTCGAAGGCCACGGCACCGGCACCAAGGTTGGCGATCCCTCCGAAGTCTGGTCGATCGGCACCGTGATCGGCGCCAATCGCCGTGCGCCGGTTCCGATCGGCTCGATAAAGTCAAATATCGGCCATACCGAACCCGCCTCCGGCCTGTTCGGCATGCTCAAGGCCATCATGGCGCTTGAAAACAACTATCTGCCCGCGTCGCTGCATTTTGAGACGCCAAACGACAATATCGACTTCGATGGGCTGAACGTTCGCGTCACGGCGAACCCGATCGAACTGCTCCGCGGCAAGCGCGCCCGTCTCGCCGGCATCAATTCCTTCGGCTTCGGCGGGGCCAATGCCCATGTCGTCATCAGCGATCCGGATCCGGTTCAGGACGAGCGCAACGGCAACAACGCCACCGGCCACGTGTTCATGGCGAGCGCCCATACCGTCAACAGCCTCGAAGAACTGCTGAAGTCGTACAAAGCGACCTTCGCCAAAGCTTCGCAGGAGGAAGTTCGCTCCATTGTCGCTGCGTCCGGTTCCAACCGCACCCAGATGCGCTACCGTTTTGCCGCGCGCAGCGATCATCCGGAAGACATTGTCCGCGCCATTGCCAGTCATCTCGAAAAGCCTGCATCCGGCATCGGCGAAACCGGCGAAGCTGTGACAAAGGATGCGAAGGTTGCCTTCGTTTTCTCAGGCAACGGTTCGCAATGGGCAGGCATGGGTGTCGAGGCATTCCGCGAGAACCTGCACTTCCGCCAGTGTTTCACCTCCGTCAGCGCATTGTTCAAGTTCCACTCGGATATCGTGCTGATCGACCTGCTCACCGATCCGGATCTGGATAGGAAGCTCGCCGACACCAAGGTTGCCCAGCCGCTGCTGTTTGCCGTCCAGGCAGCGCTGTCGGACTCGCTGGTCGCCATGGGCATCAAGCCGACGGCTGTTTTCGGCCATTCGGTCGGCGAAATCGCCGCGGCCTATGCGGCCGGCGCCCTTTCGCTCGTCGATGCGGTTGCGATCGTTGCCAAGCGTTCGCTGCACCAGGACCTGCTTGCCGGTCAGGGAACGATGGCCGCGGCAATGCTCAGCGAAGAGGCTGCAAACGCCTTTGCCAAGGCGCGCGGCCTCGAGCAGGTTTGTGTTGCTGCAGTCAATGCCCATAACTCGGTGACGATCTCCGGTCCGGCGCACGAAGTCTCCGCCTTCCGTGACGCGGCGCGCAAAGCCAAGATTCCGGTCCAGATTCTCGACATCAACTATCCGTTCCACCACCCGATCATTGATCAGGCAAAGAAGGCGTTCCTCTCCGATATTCCGGATATCGCGCCGCGCAAATCGGAACTCGCCTATCTCTCCACCGTCACCGGCGACCGGCTGGATGGCACGCAGCTTGACCCCGATTACTGGTGGAAAAACGTTCGCGAGCCGGTCCGTTTCCAGGCGGCAACGGAAGCTGCCATCGAACTCGGCTGCAGCCTGTTCATCGAAATCTCGCCCCGCCCGATCCTGTCGTCCTATCTGAAGGAAACGGTGAAGCAGGCCGCCATTCCCGGCATGGTCGTGCCGACCCTGCTGCGCGATGCCGGCGAAAAGGGCCAGGATCCGATCTCGCGGGCCATGGCGCGTGCCATCGCTCACGGGGCCGCATTCGATGAGGCACGCCTGTTCGGCAAGCGCAACGCCTTCGTCCGCCTGCCGAACCTGCCGTTCGAGCAGACCGAACTGCGTCCGGCAACAACCAGCGATGCAACCGACCTGTTCGGCCGCGGCTCCAGGACCCCTTATACGCTGGCGGGCTGGCGCGCCGATCTGAACAGCGGCAGCTGGAAGAATCATGTCGATGCGCATCTGTTTCCGGATCTCGCGGAACACGTCGTCGATGGCAAGGCCATCCTGCCGGGCAGCGGCTTCATCGAAATCGCCGTTTCCGCCGCGCAACAGTATTACGGCACGCCGGACGTCGACATCACCAATCTGGAAATCGTGCGGCCGCTCGAGCTTGCCGACAACCGGATGATGGAACTGTCGACCATCCTCTCGCCGGAGACCGGGGACATCGAAATCCGCTCGCGCGAGCGGCTGTCGGAGGACGATTGGGCCGTGCACGCCGTGGCGCGCAGCCGCAAGCCCATTCCCACGGATGAGCCCGCCTCCGGAAACCGGTTCGCCGGCCTTGAGAAAACGGCAACCGTAACGCCTGCGAAGGCCTATGAAACCGCACGCCAGTTCGGCCTCGACTACGGTTCGCGGTTCCAATTGATGGCGCGCGCCGTCTGCTATGGCGATCGGCTCATCGATGTCGAATTGAAGGATCCGGAGGAAGCAGGGCACCCCTTCGTTTCCTACAGCCTCAACCCGATCTCCGTCGATGCGACGTTCCATGGGCTGGTTGCGCTTTTCGACCGCTTCACCGGCGACGCCGGCGGCGCGCCCTATATCCCGGTGCGTTTCGGGTCGGTGCGCGTGACTAATTCGGGCATGACCGTCAAGCGGGCGCTGGTCGAGATCGAACGCATCAGCGCCAATTCGATCAAGGCCAAGTTCCGTTTCTTCGGCAAGGGCGGCGAAATCATCGCCGCTTTCGACGACTGCCGTTTCCGCCGGACTTATCTTCGCCAGCACAAGACGCTGGACATGTTGTCCTTCCATTACGAGGCAGTCCCCGCAGATCGCGCCGCGCCGCTGGCGACAACTCCGCGCATCGCCCTGTCTCTTCCGTTAATCGCCGCCTCCGAAAGTGCCGGCATCGACAACACGACCCTGCTTTTCAACGCGGCGATCTATCGTGCCTGCCACGAAATCGCGCTCAAGCTCGGCAAGAGAAGCGGCCAGGTCGACACACGGTCTCTGCCCGGCGATTTCGCCTTCCGGTGCTTCCTGGCCAACTGTCTCTATGTTCTGGAAGACGCCGGCCTATGCGAACACAAGGGCGGCAACTGGAAGATTGCGCCTGAATTCTCGCTGCCTCCGGTCGGCGACATCCTGAAGGAACTTTACAGCGAACGCTCGGAACGCGCCGTCGAAGCCGTTTTGATCAACAATGCCTATGCCGAGGCATTGGACCGCATCGACAGCCTGTTTGCCTCCGAAATATCGGGCAACGAGGCCGATGTCGCAGCCAAGCCGCAAGGTTTCATCAGCGACGCGACGCTCGACCATCAGACGGTTCATTCCGAGTCGACGCGTCAAAGAATGAATCTGGTTCTGTCCGCAGTCGAAAAGGCGCTCGCAAACAGCAAGGGTGATCTGCGGATCGTCGAGGCCGGTACCGTATCTGCCGGCTTCACGCGCGGTCTTGCCACGCTGGCTGGCAAATACAACGCCTTGCTGTTTGTCGTCGAACCGCGCGAAAACGCGCAGCGAAACCTCGAGATCGCATTCGAGGAAGACGCTCATGTGCGTGTCCTGAAGAAGGAAGCCTTCGCGACACTTCCGGCTTTCGACCTCGTCGTCAGCGCCTCCGATACGATTTTTACTTTGATCGATGAAGACGTCGCGATCCGCAACGCGATGCGTGCCTGCCTCCAGGAAACCGGCGCCCTCGTCGCGGCGACCAACGCACCGACAGTCTTCAGCGACTTTGCTTTCGGATTGATCGAAGGCTGGTTCGCCCGCACCCAGGCGGTGGAATTCCCGATCGGCAAGCTTCCCACCGTAACGCAATGGCAGAAATGCCTGAGCGATCTCGGTCTGCGCAGCATCTCTGTCGAAGACCATGAATTGTCGCATGGCAATATCACTGTGGTCGAAGCACAGGGCGGCCAGTTTACAGATGCCGCGCTGGCGGCGGAGGAAGAATCGGTTGCCAACCCCGTACTTGTCCTCCACGAAGTCAGTGTTGCAGCCCTTCATAGCATCCTGCCCTCAGGGAAGGATGCAATCCAGGCGCCTCTCGTCCCGGTTCAGTTGACCGGCGACCTCGATGCCGACAAGGATAAAATCGCAGAAGCGATCGAAGGGCTCAACGAAAAGCCGGTGCGTGCTGTCTACCTGTCGTCGGCGACCGCCGGTGACCGGACCCAGGATTCCGCCGTGCTGCAAAACCGGGTGCTGTCGCTGAGCGCCTTTGCCGAGGCGCTGCGTCAGTATTATTCCAATGCCGAGCCTGCCGCCAGACATCGTCCGCGTCTGATCATCGCGGCTCCCGGTGGTTCGCCGATAGTGGCGGCTTCGCGTGGCAAGGATGAACCGGGTTCGAGCATCAACAGCGGCCTGTGGGCATTCGCCCGCGTGCTGCAGAACGAATATGATTTCCTCGATATCCATTCACTCGACTTCACCGGCGCCAAGGCAGGCACCGGCAATCAGCTTGTCGCAGCAATCGCGATGCTGGCAGACGAGGGCACCAACCGCGAATGGCTGCTCGACGGAACGACCGGAATTCTTTCGGAAATCCGCGCTGTTCCCGGCCCGGTCGATCGGAGCTTGCGCAGGACAAGTACCTTCAAGGCGGCAACCATCCGCCAGCGCGTCAGCTCGCAGGTCGGCAGCATCGCCTGGGAAGAATGCGACATCCCGCAAGCAGGCCCCAACGATGTCGTCGTTGAAGTTGCCGCCACCGGCTTGAATTTCCGTGACGTCATGTGGGCCATGGGACTTCTGCCGGAAGAGGCGCTCGAAGACGGTTTTGCCGGCGCAACCATCGGCATGGAACTGTCGGGCCACGTCGTGGCTATCGGCAGCGGCGTCACGGACCTCTCGGTCGGCGACGCGGTGATGGCGATCGCGCCTGCGGCCTTCTCCACCCATGCCGTCGTTTCGCGGTCCGGGGTTGCAAAGCTGCCGGAAACCGTCAGCCCGGTGGCCGCCGCAACCGTGCCGGTCGCGTTCCTCACTGCCTATTACGCGATGATGGAACTTGGCCGCATCCGCGCCGGAGAGACCATCCTCATCCACGGCGCTGCAGGCGGCGTTGGTCTGGCTGCATTGCAGGTGGCAAAGCTTGCCGGCGCCAAGGTTATCGCAACGGCTGGAACGCGCGAGAAGCGCCGGTTCCTGAAAATGCTCGGCGCCGATCACGTCTTCGATTCCCGCTCGCTCGCCTTTGTCAACGACATCCGCGGCGTAACCGCCGGCGCGGGTGTGGACCTCGTCCTGAACTCGCTGTTCTCCGAAGCGATGGAGCAGAGCCTGTCGCTGGTAAAACCGTTCGGCCGGTTCCTCGAACTCGGAAAGCGCGACTACTACGCCGACAGCAAGATCGGGCTCAGACCGTTCCGCCGCAACATCAGCTATTTTGGCATCGACGCCGACCAATTGCTGGTCAACGCGCCGGATCTGACGAAGCGCATCTTCACCGAGATCGGCGCACTGTTCGAAGAGGGCAAGCTCGTGCCCCTGCCCTACCGCGCCTTCGGTTTTGACGAAATTGGCAACGCCTTCCGTCTGATGCAGAATGCCGGCCATATCGGCAAGATCGTGGTCTTGCCACCTGTTGCCGGACGCGATGAAGTTGCCAAACGGCCGGCCCGCCGACTTTCGGTCGACAGCCACGGTGTCCATCTGGTCGTCGGAGGTATAGGCGGTTTCGGTCTTGCTGCGGCAAACTGGTTGGTGGAAAAGGGCGCACGCAACATTGCGCTTGCGACCCGCCGTGGCGTTGCGGATATTGAAACCCTGGAGGCGATCAAGCGCTGGGAAGACAAGGGCGTTTCGGCGACTGTTCATGCCTGCGACGTCACCGACGACGCAGCCGCAGACGCGTTGCTCAGGACGCTACGGCAGGTCGGCCCGCTGAAAACGGTCGTCCATGCGGCCATGGTGCTGGATGACGCGCTGATCAACAATCTCAGCCGAGAACGCAACCGCCCGGTCATCGACGTGAAGGCCAAGGGCGCCGCGGTTCTCGACAAGCTGACGCGCTCGGACCCGCTTGAACATTTCATCCTGTTCTCGTCGGCAACGACGCTGGTCGGCAATCCCGGTCAGGCCAACTACGTGGCCGCCAACGGCTATCTCGAAGGCCTTGCGCGCGCACGCCGTCTTGAAGGTTTGCCGGGCCTGGCGATCGGCTTCGGTGCGATCGCCGACAAGGGCTATCTGGCCCAGAACACCGACGTCAACGATCTCCTGTCCAAGCGTATCGGCAAGACGGCTTTGAAGGCGCAGGCCGCACTTGACCAGGTCGAGAGCTACATCCGCTCCGATCCGGGCACGGTCGACGCGGCGGTGGCAATCATCTCGGAACTCGATTGGGCGGCGGCGCGCAACCTGCCGGTTGTCCGCAATACCCTGTTCGAGGTCATCCTGCGAACCGCAGACCAGCATTCGGCCGGCACCGACGGCCAGACGATGGATCTTGTCGCGATGATCGAAGGTAAATCGCCGCAGGAAGCCGAAGACATCCTTTATGATCTGGTGGCGGGCGAAATCGCTGCTATCCTTCGCGTCTCCAAGGATACGATCTCGCGCGCCAAGGTTCTCAAGGAAATAGGACTCGACAGTCTGATGGCCGTGGAACTCGGGATCAGCTTCCAGCAGAATACCGGCTTCGACATGCCGCTGAGCGGTGTTGCCGATAATACCACCGTCGGCGACGTCGCACGCAAGCTCTATGAGAAGGTCAGCAAGCGCGATCACGGCAGCGACGACGACAACGCGCCGGCAGACAACAAGATCGTCAAAGATCTCGCCCAACGTCACACCGGCACCGACACTGGCACGGAGAAGGCAGCGAGCCAATGAGCAAGAACGAGGAACGCCACAGCGTTTCGAAGATGAACAGCAGCCTGAAGGAAAATCTGCTGGACCGGATGCGCAACACGCATCAGACTTCGGAAAAAAGCCGCATGGCTCGCTCCGAGCGCGACGTTCCTCCGCCGGTCAGGCGCAAGCAAATCAAATTCGAGGATTTGCCGGAATACAAGCAGGTCCTCACCCAGAAGGCGGCGAGCGAACAGCTCGGTATCGACAATCCCTTCTACCGGGCGCATCAGACGGCAGCTGGCGCGACGACGGTGATCGACGGTCGCAAGCTGATCAACTTCGCCTCATATGATTATCTCGGGCTCAACCGGCATCCGCACGTGCTTTCACAGGCGCGCGAAACGATCAATTCCTTCGGCATCTCCGCCTCGGCCAGCCGGCTGGTGGCGGGCGAGCGCCCGGCCCATGCCGAACTGGAGGAGCGCATCGCTGCCTTCTACGGTGTTGAGGCATCCGTCTGCTTCGTCAGCGGCTACCTCACCAATGTCGCGGCGATCAGTTGCTTGATGGGCCCGAAGGACCTCGTGGTCCATGACGAATTCATCCACAACAGCGCGCTGGCCGGAATCAAGCTGTCTGGCGCCACGCGGCGCCTGTTCAAACACAATGACGCCAGTGACCTTGAGCATGTGCTGCGCACCGTTGCCGGTGACTATCGCCACATCCTGGTGATTGTCGAAGGCGTCTATTCGATGGACGGCGACGTCGCCAACCTGCCGGCGATCATGAAGCTGAAGGCGGAATACGGTTTCTGGCTGATGGTCGACGAAGCCCATTCGCTCGGCATTCTCGGGCGCCGCGGGCGCGGCACGTTCGAACATTTCGGCATCGACCCGCGCGAAGTCGATATCTGGATGGGCACGCTCTCCAAGACGACGTCAAGCTGTGGCGGCTATATCGCTGGAAGTGCGGCGCTTGCTGCCGTTCTCAAGGCGAGCGCCGGCGGTTTCGTCTACAGCGTCGGGCTTGCTCCGGTCCTGACGGCGTCCGCGATCGCCAGCCTCGACATTCTGGAAGCTGAGCCGGAACGTGCAGCCGCATTGAAACGCAATGGTGCGCTGTTCCTCAAGCTCGCCCAGGAAGCGGGTCTCGACACGGGGTTGAGCGCCGGCTTCTCGGTGGTTCCGGTGCTGGTCGGCGATTCGCTGCGCGCCGTGCAGCTGTCCAACGATCTCCTTGCCGCCGGTGTCAATGCGCTGCCGATCATTCACCCAGCCGTGCCGGAAGGCATGGCGCGCCTGCGGTTCTTCATCACCAGCGAGCATACCGAGGAACAGATCCGCCAGACGGTAGCGCTGACAGCAGAGAAGCTGAAGGACCTCACCGAGCGGAATTTCGGTCTCGCGTCGATCGATATCCAGCAGATGATGAAGATGCTCGCCTCCCGCTAGAGCCGGATGATTTTAGGTCGAATCGACCTAAAATCTGAATCCGCTCTAGAATCAAAGAAGTAGAGCATGATGTCGTCCGAAAGCCGCTTACTCTTTTCGGCATCATGCTCTAAACTTGGCGGCTCTGAACAAGCACGCGAATGCCGATGAACCGGGCCGGTCTTAAAGCATGACTCATGTGATCATTACAGGCGGCTCAAGCGGCATCGGTCTGGCACTCGCCCGGTTCTACGCTTCCAGGGGTGCGCGAATATCCCTTCTCGCAAGAACGCTGCCTCTCCTTGAGGCGGCTCACGCCGTACTCGCCAAGAGCGGCAATGCTGACGCAATCCACGTCGAAAGCGCCGATGTCGCCGATGAAGGCCAGATAGGGGCCGCAATCGCCCGGTGCGAGGAAGCCTTCGGCCCCTGCGATATCCTGATCACCTGCGCCGGGATCGTCCAACCGGGCCTGTTCGAGGCGGTCTCGCCGGATGCATTCAATCGCCAGCTCCAGACCAATCTGTTCGGCAGCATCCATGCGGTGCGCTCGGTCTATGCCGGCATGAAGCAGCGCCGTGCCGGCAGGATCATGCTGGTTTCCTCCGGCGCCGGCCTGATCGGCATCTACGGCTATACCGCCTATTCCGCATCGAAATTCGCCCTGCATGGCTTTGCCGAGGCTCTTCGCTCGGAGGCCAGACCGCATGGCGTGAAAATCTCCGTCTGTTTCCCGCCGGATACGGAAACGCCGCAGTTCATCCGCGAATTGGAGCACCGTCCACTTGAAGCGGCCGTGATCATGGGGCGCGTCGCTCCGTGGACGTCCGATGCCGTGGCAGGCCGCATCGCTCGCGCGATCGACAGAGGCCGTTTCGAGGTGTTCTTCGGCTGGACGCTCTGGGCTCTCGGCCGCTTCGGCTCGACGGCGAAGCCGTTCCTCAACTGGTGGTTCGACCGTGCCATCCTGCGTATCGGCCGCAGCCGGTGAACAAGGACAAGTCTGCTTGTGTCCACCGGAAATAGCATTTAAGTGTCGCTCTGTCGCGGCGGTACAGGAAAGGCCGGCGGCGGATTGTAGATCGCAAAGGTATCCGTTTGGCGTTGACGTCGTTCCATATGCATGACTATCCGCTGACGCTGACTGTTTTCTGCTACGCCTTGTCCTGCGCTGTCATCCTGTTTACCGACAGATTTGCGCTGCCCAAACGCCAGCGCAAGAAGAACCGGCCGCCCTATAGCCGCCGGCGCGCGGCCATGGATATCCTCGCGCGGCTTGCGATCATAGCCCTGGTCTTTGCAGGGTTTTTTGCGATTTCCTGGCGCCCGCTTTATGCCGGCGCAGGCGCTATGAGCTTCTTCGTCATCTTCACCGGCATATCGCGCGCGAAATTCAAATTCATCCGCGAGCCCCTGGTGTTTTCCGACATCGCATTGGTCGCCGACGTCTTCAAATACAAGTCGATCTTCTACGCGAACTCGCTGAACATCGTGTTCTGGACAGTCGCCTTCCTCTATGTGTTCGGCGTCTCTGGTCTTTATATGTATTTCGAACCGAGCCTGCTGCCGTCAGACAGCAAGCTCTTCTGGGTCATCGTCATGATCCTCGCGGCTGATCTGCCGTGGATCCTCTTGTTCTACGGTCCGGTCAACAGGCCGGTCGCGGACTCTGTCCAGCATCTGGTCGGCAAGCCGAACGTCAAGGTCAGCACCGTCCGCTTTGGCACCTTCGCTTCGGTGGTGTTTCATTTCATCATCTGGCTCGGCCGCCGTCGCGAAAAGATCATTGCCGACCTTTCCGAGCGCTTCTTTGCGGCCGTCCACGACCTGATCGGCCATGACGCTGACAACAAGGCGCCACTCATCATCGTCTGGCAGTCGGAATCCTTCATCGACATGCGGCATTGCGGCGTCGACCACGTCAAGCTGCCGACGATCGACCGCCTGCAGAAGCTCGCTGTGCAATGGGGCCGCCTCGCGACCGTCTTCGAAGGGGGTTATACGCTACGAACGGAGTTCGCCGTACTCAGCGGGCTCGTTCCGGATGATCTCCACATCGATGCCAGCTACCCGTATTTGCGGGCGAGCCACTATACGAATATCGTCTGGCCGACGAAACTGAAGAACGCCGGGTGGGGCACGCATTTCATGCATCCCTACGACAGGACATTCTTCCTGCGCCACAAGGCCATGCCGCAGCTTGGCTTCGAGAAGATGACCATGCTCGATGAATTCGATCATGATCCGACGCGGGACGGCCCCTATGTCTCAGATGGGGCGCTGGCACGCAAGGTCATCAAGGATGTCGAAAAACAGGGAGACGCCAAGGGCAGTTTCCTCTTCGTTGCATCGATGGCCAACCACGGGCCGTGGGAGCCCAACCGCGTCGAGGGGAAGACCGATCCCGTCGAGATATATCTTGAAATCCTGCAGCAATCGGACAAGGCACTTGGCGAGTTGGTGGATCATTTGAACAAACTCGACCGGCCCGTGTGGCTCGTGTTTTACGGTGATCATGCGCCACTGCTCAAATCTTTTGCCGATCCTTTCCCCGATCCCCGCACGGACTATTTCATCGTGCCCCTGGCTGCGGCCCGGAAGCCGCATCACAGCCCGACCCACCCCCGCAACGAGGCGCCCTGGAAACTCCTGGAAGCGATGCTCCGACATGCCAAGTTGCACAAAGACGAGTTGCACTAGTGCCGGCGCCTTGTGTTGAAAGTCGCTGACGATGGTTTCGCAACAGTCGTCGACGCGTGTCTTCCTTTTCCTGCAAGGGCCATCATCGCCGATCTTCGCGAAGATCGCGGCGCGGCTGGAAGCGAGCGGACATCGCTGCTTCCGGATCAACCTCAATCCCGGCGACCAGATTTTCTGGCGGCGGAAGGGCGGCTATGACTACCGAGGCCGCGGCGGCGAGGTCTGGCGTGCCTATGCGGGCTCGTTCATGGACCGCCACGCAGTCACCGACCTCGTCCTCTTGGGCGAGGAGCGCTCCTACCATCAGCTTGCAATCGCGGCGGCACGGGAACGCAATATAGCGGTTTGCGTCATCGAAATGGGCTATCTGCGGCCTGACTGGCTGACCCTTGAACGCGGTGGCATGTCGTCCAACTCACATTTCCCCGTCGATCCGCAGCAGATCGTCGATGCGGCCCGCACCCTGCCCGAGCCGGATTGGAAACGGCGCTACTCTCAGAGCTTCCTTGTCGAGGCAAGCTATGACCTTCTCTACAATCTGCCGAACGTTTTCCTGTGGTTCCTCTTCCCGCATTATCGCCGCCACGCCCTCTTCCATCCGCTTGCGGAATATGCCGGCTGGGTGATGCGTCTGGCTGGCAGCAGACGAAGGAAAAAGGCGGCAAGTCAGCTTATCGACCGTCTCGTTGAAGACGGGGCGCCTTTTTTTGTTTACCCGCTGCAATTGCAAACTGATTTTCAGTTGCGCGCGCACTCGCCCTATAACGACCAGCAGGAGGCCGTCGGCCAGATCCTGACATCCTTCGCCTGCCATGCAGGACGCGATACCCAACTCATCGTCAAGATACATCCGCTCGACAACGGCCTCATCAACTGGCGAAAGCATGTGGTCGATTTGGCAGCCAAACTCGACGTCGGTGAGCGCGTTCACCTCCTTGACGGCGGCGATCTGAATGCGCTGCTGGAAAGAGCTCTGGGCACCGTTACGGTCAATTCCACCGTCGGCCTGCATGCCTTGCAGCTGGGAAAGCCCGTGAAGGTGTTGGGCGCCGCCGTATTCGATATTGCCGGGCTTAGCGACCAGGCGCCGCTCGAGCAGTTCTGGAGCGCGCCCAGGCCGCCGGGAGCTCCCCTGCGGACAGCGTTTTTTCGCCTGCTTGCAGCGGCAATCCAGGTGCGTGGCAATTTCTATTCAGAGGCGGGCACCGACGCCGGCGCCGCGGCGATTGCCGAACGGCTGCACAACCGGTCAGTCAACCAGCCAGATGCCTTTATCGATCCGCCACCGAGAAAAAAGCCGGAGAAGAATACCCTTCGCCGCCCCTGACTGGCGCGACAACCCGAATGCCGGGCCTTCACAGGTTGCTCCCACGACCCGCCGGTCATTTGTCGAAGGGGTACAAAATTTGCCCGATCAATCTGAATTTCGGATTCGACAGCTCCCGAAAGAACAAGATCGGGTCTTCTCGATAGCTCTGCGCGTCGCGGCCGTGGCCGATCCTGGCGATCACAGGTGACAAGAGCGGCGTCATCAAATGACGCCAGCCAAGAATACCGTAAGCCCCCCAAGGCCGCCATCGCGGCCCGGACGAGCGCGGTTCGGAAAGAGCCTCCCCAGCGGAAAAATAACGCAGAATTCCATCGACCGTTTCTTCAAAGGAAACCTCCCTGCCCGTGCGGGGGTCGAAGTAGCGCGGATAGAGAAGATAGGCACCCGCAAACAATGCCTCGATCGAAAGGGGCCGCCCACGGCGCGGATTAGGCTGCCGATCGTCCGTCAGCCCCCAGCCGGCGTAAAATGGACATCCGTATGCGGTGACCTTTATCCCCCGCAACAGGGCCTCGAAGCCCGCGAGCGAGGTGATCGTATAGACGTGATCGATCGTTTCAAAGGCCTGTGCCATGGCCAGAGACTGAGTAAGGATCTGACAAAGATGCCGCACGTCTTGCGGATTGGATTGCGCGAGACGAACACGGTTCAGGATGTCCGGATGCGGCTTGTAGATGATCTGGGCGCCGGGATTTTCCTGCGCTGCGAGCCGGACAAGGTCGTTATTGGTCACCGGCGGCAGGCAGCCGAACTGGATAGAGGCATCGTCCTCGACCTGGCCGATCACCAGCACCCGCTTGCCGGACTTTGGACCGTAGAGGTTCTCGATGTCCGTTTTGGCACCGCTATTGTACTTGCTGACGCCCGTTTCCAGGAGAAATCGAATGCCCGCCGCTGCCCGCCGCAAAAGGTCCGGCGAGCTATCGAAGTCGTAGGTAGCGAGCAACCTCTCCAGATCTGACGGCGTCCGGCAGTCGAAATAGGCTGTTCCCGTGTCGAGCGCCAGAGACAGGGGTGGCGTCCGGCTGGCATTGGCCTCAACCGAACGAATGAACCCGTCCTCGATGAAGAAGACCGGGATGCCGTGTTCTTCCGCAAAGCTCCGCAATCCGTCCGGCGCCCTGAGGCTCCAGACAAAGATCTGCGGATTGTCCGCCTTGAGGATGCGGGCGGACCACTCCTTCTGGAATTCGTCTTGCCGCGTATACATGGGAACGAAGGTGAAGCTGCGATCCGGAAAATAGCGCTGGAAAACGGCCTGCTTCCAACCATGGATGTGGAATGCGAATGTGGGAATTGCACCGCCCGGCGCCATCGACGCCGCCGGCAACTGACCATTTGCCCGGTCACCCAGACCGGGAGGAAAGGATTGGTGCCGTTCAGACAAGGATATCTGCTCGCAAAGCCGTTTTTCCTCGCTTACGCAACGCCGGCGCGGAGCAGGTCGTGGACGTTCAAGATGCCACTCGGGACCCCAAGGTCATCGATCAAGAACAGGACGGTGACTTTCTGCGCCTGCATGAATTCCATAGCCGCACTGGCCAGAACACTGCCGTGGATGACGCGCGGATTGTGCGACATGACCGCATCCACCGTTTCGAGCAGCAGGTCGCGCGACATGTGGCGGCGCAAATCGCCATCGGTGATTACGCCGACCAGCTTTCCCGCCTCATCGGTGATGCCGACGACACCAAAACCCTTGGACGACATCTGGATGACCGCGTCGCCCATGGGGCTGCCGAGCGGCAAAAGGGGGATCGCCTCGCCTGCATGCGCAAGCTCGCGGACGAGAAGCAACTGCGAGCCCAGTTTGCCGCCCGGATGAAACGTCTTGAAGTCTTGGGCCGAGAAACCACGGCGCTCGAGAAGCGCGATTGCCAGCGCATCGCCGACGGTAAGCTGCAGCATCGCCGATGTCGTCGGCGCCAGTCCGTGCGGGCAGGCCTCCTGCACCTTTGGCAGCGTGATGGCGACGGTGGAGTTGCGCGCCAGCAGGCTTTCGGAATTGGATGTCACCGAAACAATCGGAACGTTGAAGCGTTTGGCATAGGTCAGCATGTTGCCAAGCTCGACGGTCTCGCCCGACCAGGAAAGCAGAATGAGCAGGTCTTCCGATGTGATCATCCCGAGATCACCGTGGCTCGCCTCCGTTGGATGCACGAAATAGGCCGAGGTTCCGGTGGAAGCCATGGTCGCGGCGATCTTGCGGCCGATATGCCCGCTTTTCCCGACCCCCGAAACGACGACGCGGCCGTTGCGGCGCGCGATCAATTCAACGGCGTCGATAAGACTGCGCGAAAGGCTCTGGTCGGCGGCGAACCGGGCGGCAAGCGCATTGATGCCGTCGACGGCGGTGGCGATGGAACGTCCGATCGATTCGGCGACAGCGCGTTCCTTCGGGGTATTCATGTCAACTTGCCTGAGACCAATCATTGCCGCTCCAAGACGAAAAAGGAAGCATCCGGTTATCGCGAGGGCGCTCCCAGATCAAATCAAATTGGCCAAATGATGCCCTTTTCCCGCAATTCCGGCAAAATATCGCGAGAAATCGAAGAATACCGGGCTCAGCCTCAGCTTGCGCGTTTCGCGATGAGTTCATCTTCCGGGAGAATCGGCTGACCCGGATTGCTGACAAAATCTTCCAGTGTCATCGTGTCGAGAATATCGGCGACGGCGTCGCGGACCATCGTCATCGATCGGCGGACCTCGCAGGTATCCGGGTCGTTACAGTCGTCGCAGACTTCATAGGCCGTGCGGCTTGCGCAACGGATCGGCGCCAGCGGGCCGTCGAGCGTGCGCACGACCTGACCGATGCGGATTTCAGACGCCGGACGCGACAACGAGTAGCCACCGCCAGGACCCTTCTTTGAGCGCAGGATACCTGCGTTCCTGAGTTCCAGGAGAATGGTATCGAGAAATTTCTTCGGAATATTGTTGCGGCTCGCAATTTCGGTAATGAAGGCGGTCTCGCCCGGATCGAGGCGGGCCAAATCGACCAGAGCCTTCAATCCGTATTTTCCCTTTTTCGTCAGCATCGCAATTCGCTCTGTTCACAAACAGGCACTGAAAAACGGCGCCTGTCTGCTGATTGCCATCACATAAATCGGCATATCACATGAGAAGCCGTGCCAGTATACCGATTTAGTGAAAAGATGGCCCAACTGCGGTTTTCGCGCAGATTTGTCGCTTACGCGACGGCGTAAGCGACCGCTGAGCCGGGAGACTGCGACACAGGCCGCCGCTCTCTCTGCGAAGCCATCAGATTACGGACCGCCGCCCTGGCCTCGTCAGCCGAGTGGAAGTACCGCGAATCCAGATCCCAGACGTGATACTTCACCGCGACGAACTTCAACCGGCCCGCATCCGGAACCACGACACCAACGGCTTCTCCGCCGAACTCTATTACCTGCTTATTCATGGAATAACGCTCCTTCCGCGGCGAGCGCGGATCATTCAAAATCGTGCACAAATTCAAAGAAGGACTGCTTGGATTCACATTCGCCAGAGAGGACAAATGCAGAGGTCTTTCATTGCGCGACAATAGGAACGCGTGCCTCGGAAGGCGGCGATGTGGTCATTGGCAAACATGGCTCTCTCCTTCGGCTGGACCCGGTTGGTGTGTTTTCCGGGCAAGTTACAGACGGCCGCTTCGGTTCAGCCGACAGCGGATGATCACAAATTAGAATAGACCACCAATTTAGTCAATTAAAATTGGCAATATTTGGAAAATAATACTCTTTCGTTCGCCATTCCCGCCAGACGCAGCAGATCGTGTTCGAAAACTGCGACATCGAAGAATGAAAATCTAACTTCGGAGCATTTCTCCCGTCCATTCGTGGAAACTATGTAGGCCGTCGATGGGACAAAAAAAGGGCAGCCGAGGCCACCCTTTCGATTTTTTCATATTTAGAGCGATCAGTTCTTCGCGGTCTCGACCGCCGGCGCACGGGTCGCTTCGCGATCCTTCCACCAGCGGCTGAGAAAGAGAAGGATCGGTCCGCCGATATAGATCGACGAGGTCGTGGCGACAATCACGCCGAAGATCATCGGCCAGGCGAAGCTCTTGACAGTGTCGCCACCCCAGATCGCCATCGGCACCAGGGACAGCGCCGTCGCCGTCGAGGTGAAGATGCATCGCGCGATCACCTGGTTGATCGACATGTCGATCAGGTCGGCGAACGGCATCGACTTGTATTTGCGCATGTTTTCACGCATGCGGTCATAGACCACGACCTTGTCGTTCACCGAATAGCCGATCATCGTCAGAAGGGCGGCGATGGCCGTCAGGTTGAAGTCGACGCCGGTCAGCGCGAAGAAGCCGATCGTCTTGGTGATGTCGAGCAACAGTACAGCGATGGCGCCGACAGCAAAGTGCCATTCGAACCGCCACCAGATGTAGAGCAGGATCGCCAGCATCGCGAGCGCGACTGCAAGGAAGCCGGAGCGGGCCAGTTCCGCTGAGATCGTCGGACCGACGACTTCGGTGCGCTCGAAGCTTGCATCGGGCACGACCTTGGCGACCGTGTCCTTGATCTTGTTGAGCGCAACCGTCTGCTCCTGCTCGCCGCCTGGCTGACGCTGGACGCGGATCAGGACCGACTGTCCCTGGCCGAATTCCTGCAGCGCCACTTCACCGATATTGAGCCCTTCGAGTTCATGGCGCAGGGTTGCCAGCTCCAGCTTGTTCGTCGACGTGGTTTCCACCTGGATACCACCGGAGAAGTCGATGCCGTAGTTGAGGCCCGGCGTGAAGAACAGGACGACCGAGCTGATCGACAGGAAGGCCGACATGCCGATGGCAACATAGCGACCCTTCATGAAGGAAATCTTCGGCAGATGCGGCACACCGCCGAACAGCGACGGAATCTCGAGCCTCTTCATCTTCCGGCGCACAACGACTTCGCGCATCAGAAGGCGGACGATGGTCACCGACGTGAACATCGAAATGACAATGCCGAGCATCATGGTGACGGCAAAGCCGCGAACCGGGCCGGTACCGAACATAAAGAGCAAAATGGTGCCCGAAAGCGTCGTAACGTTACTGTCGATGATGGTGGCATAGGCCTTGTTGAAGCCGATATCGAGGGCTTTCATCGCCCCTGCCCCGCCTTCCGTTTCCTCTCGGATACGAGCGTTGATCAGGATGTTGGCGTCGACTGCCATACCGATACCAAGGATGATACCGGCGATACCCGGAAGGGTCAGCGTCGAGCCGAGCATACCGAGCACGCCGATGGTGAGAATGGTGTGCAGCAGCAGGCCGACATTGGCGATCATACCCCAGGCACCGTAAAGGATGACCATGAGGACGACAACGAGGGCGAAACCGGCGAGACCGGTGTAGATGCCCATACGAATCGAATCCGAGCCAAGGTTCGGGCCGACGGAACGCTCTTCGATGATGGTGAGCGGTGCCGGCAGGGCGCCGGAGCGCAGCAGAGCCGAGAGAACCGTTGCTTCCTGGGCGGTGAAGTTGCCGCTGATCTGGCCCTGGCCGCCCGGGATCGGTTCGTTGATGCGCGGCGCCGTCAGAACCTTGCCGTCAAGCACGATCGCGAAAGGCAGGCCGACATTGTCGCGGGTGATTTCGGCGAACTGCCGCGCACCCTGGCTGTCGAAGGTGAAGGAGACGATCGGTTCGTTGGTCTGCTGGTTGAAACCGGCCTTGGCGTCGGCGAGACGTTCGCCGGAAATCGCCACGCGGCTTTCGACCGCGTATTTCGCTCCGTCATTGGCGCCGGGCAGAATATCGACGCCGCGCGGCGGTGTCGTCGTGTTCGGATCGACCGAGGTATCGACCATATGGAAGCTCATCTGCGCGGTCGAGCCGAGAAGCTGGCGCAGGCGGGTCGGGTCCTGCAGGCCGGGCAGCTGGACCAGAATGCGGTCCGAGCCGACACGCTGGATCAGGGGTTCGGCAACGCCGACCTGGTCGACACGGCGGCGGATGATCTCGAGGCTCTGCTCGACCGCGGCCGTCATGCGGTCGCTGAGGCCCGCTTCCGTCAGCTTCACCGTGATCGTGTCATCGGCCGTCATTACTTCGATATCGGAACTGGACGAGCCGAAACCGAGCGCGCCGACAGGGGCCGCCAGTTCCTGGATCTTCGGCAGGACTTTTTCGCGGTCCGCCTGATCGGCGATCTTGACCGCCACCACGTCACCGGCAATGCGGGCCGAGGAGGTCGGCACCCGCTCGGCGCGAAGCGCGCCGCGGATATCGTTGAGAAGCGTGTCCAGCCGGGCCTTGCGAAGGCCGGCCGCATCGACTTCGAGAACCAGATGCGAGCCGCCCTTGAGGTCAAGGCCGAGGGTGACCGGCTTGACCGGCAGGAGGGCGGCGTATTGCTGTTGCACAGCCACCGGCAAGACGTTTGGAAGCGCCGCGAGGATCCCGAAGAGGGTAATCGCGACATAGGCCAGGATGGCCCATTTGGAAGTGCGCATATTGATGTTCCATTATAACCCGCGTCGCTCAGGCAAAGGCCCCGGACAACGGGTGGTGATGCGTAAAGAGAAAGTCGCGCTGGCGCGCAACACTGCCCGCAAGGGCAGCATTCAGGCGCTAAACACCGGGGGGCCGCGAACGCGGGTAGTGTTACCCTGCGTCCCTGTTATCGCCGCATGGGCAAAAGTGATGACGGGCATTCTGCCGTAAGCCACGGCTGAAACGACGATCGGCGCCGGTAGCACGAACGGCCCCGGCCCGCCGGGCGGGACCTTGCCATCGCTGCGATCCGTCATGAAGCGAAGATCGGCAACGGGAAAGGCCCGAACCACATGACGAGAAAGCGTCGTGTCGGAGGTGCCGCTTTCGGGAATCGAAAAATTGCCGGTGTTCTGCTGAGCGGAAAAGCGTGACGAGAATATCTGTGCCGATGCCACGAACTGCATGGCAAGTGCTGCCGCCAGAATCCAGAGCACGGCAAGAAGCTTGCCCGCCTGGCTGCGATCGATTCTTTTGCCGTTCATGCCCATCAAGGACATCGTCCTTCCCCTTGGCGGCAGTTTTCACTGCAAATCGCCGGACTGCGTACCGATTCAGCACGCAAGCGGGCCTAAAAACCACCAGACGTGGCCAAAGTCAAATCTTACCACCCGGTGCCGCGATTGAACATTCTCGCTGCCAACATCCTCAAGCCGTTACCCCCGCCGTTCGCGTCTGATGGATTTCGATCAGTGACGGACCGCCGCGTTTGCGAGCCTCAATCATGGCCGCCGCAAGATCGCCGGCCTTCGAAAGCCGCACTGCGGGCACCCCATAGGCTCCGGCAGCGAGCAGGAAATCGGGCGCCGATGGTTTGACGCCCTCAGGGGTGATCCCGGCCTCGACCATGTAGCTTTCGATCTCCTGATAGCCGTCATTGTTCCAGACAAGGAAGATCACATTGGCACCGGCATCTGCCGCCGAACCGAGTTCCGCCAGCGAAAACTGGATCCCGCCATCACCGACGAGGCAGACAACGGGCTTTTCCGGATCGGCCACGGAAGCCCCGACAGACGCAGGCGGTGCATAGCCAAGTGCGCCGAAACCCGTCGCCGAATTGAACCAGGATTTGGCGCGCGGCGCATCGCAGTAGAGGTTGCCGGCATAGACGGCCTGTGTCGAATCCCCGACGATCGTGCAATCCGGCAAGGCCTGAAAGATCGCGTCGATGACGGCGATCTCCATGCGCATCTTGGCCGTCAGCTCGGCCAGCACCGCCTTGCGTGTTGCCGCCGCCCGCTCCTTGCCCCTGACGGCGGGCCTCGCCGTCAGGAACACCAGCATACCCGCCGTTGCGGCCTTGGCGCCAGACAGGATCGACAGCGCCGCGTGGGGACCGCGTGCGAGCTGGGCGGCATCGATATCCGTGCGGATCAGATTGCCGAGGATCGGAAAGCCGCCATCGGCATACATGTCGTAGTCGGTCTGGCCCATTTCGGTCCCGAGCGCGATCACCAGGTCCGCGTCGGAAATCAGCGACCGCACAGCCTTCAGGCTCGGGCTTGCGGGCACCCGCAGCGGATGGCCCGCCAGCATGCCGCGCGCATTGACGGTCATGATCACCGGCGCGCCGATGCGCTCGGCCAGTTCCGTTATTTCCGCCTCGGCCGTGATCGCACCACCACCGCAGATGATGACCGGGCGCTGCGCATCGCCGCACAGGATCGCAGCCTTCTGCAGGGTCTCGGCATCGGCGCGCGGCCGCGTCGCGGTGGCCTTGCGCAGGACGGGTGGCGCTATCTTTGCGCTCATCACGTCGGTCGGAATTTCAATATGTACCGGCCCCGGCCGTCCCGAGATCAGAATAGCGAAAGCGCGCTCGACGACCGGCGCAAGATCGGCCGGATTGAGCAGCGTCTGCGAATAGAGCGCCAGCGTCTTGATCATGCCGTGCTGGTCTGGCAATTCGTGCAATAGGCCGCGGCCATGACCGAGCGAATCCCGCCGGTTGACGCCGGAGATGACCAGCATCGGGATCGAATCCTGCCGCGCCTGCGCCATCGCCGTGATCGTGTTGGTGAGCCCCGGCCCGGTAATGACGAGGGCAACGCCCGGCTTGCCGCTCACGCGCGCATAGCCGTCTGCCATGAAACCCGCACCCTGCTCATGGCGCGGCGTCACATGGCGGATCTTCGAGGCGGCAAGGCCGCGATAGAGCTCGACGGTGTGCACGCCCGGGATGCCGAAGACGACTTCGACGCCGTTGGCTTCGAGCAGATTGACCAGTACCTCGCCGACAGTCCTCGTTTCCGTCATGCGCGGCGCTCCTTGGGCGAAAGAAGCCGGATCACTAGCCGTGCAATCCTTTCGCACGATTCATCGATCATGGCATCCGGCACCGTCAGGCTGACCCGGATGAAGTATGTTGCCTCCTTGCCGAAGGACGCGCCCGGCATGACCGCGACATGCTCTTCCTCCAGCAACATCCAGGCGAAGGCGTCGCCCGTCAGACCGGTGCCGGCCACGTCGATGAGGATGAACATGCCGGCTTCCGGCGGCAGCGGCACGATCCCGGGCACGTTCTGAAGTCCCTGCACGATCCGGTCGGCCCGCGCCTTGTAGGCGGTGCGCATGGCAGCCGCCGTGCCGATCTCGTGGCTCAGCGCATAGGCCGTCATGTCGGCAATGAAGGGCTGGACGCCGAACAGCATGGTTTCGGATACCGGCAGCAGCCGGTTGGCGAAGTCCACCGGGCCAATGGCCCAGCCGCTGCGGAAGCCTGGTGCGGCGTGCGATTTGGAAATCGACGAAACGACGATGGTCCGCTCGGCAAGGTCCGGATTGTCGAAGGGCGAAGCGAACGCCCCGCCGAAAATCAGCTCCTCATAGACCTCGTCGCAGACGATCCAGAGATCGTGCCTGCGGCAAACGTCGCCAATGGAGGCGATTTCCTCAGCCGTCAGCACCGCGCCCGTCGGATTATGCGGCGTGTTCAAGAGCAGCACCCGGCAGGCCGGCGTCACCGCCCTTTCGAGATCGGCAGCCTGCATGTGGAACCCGTGTTCTGGCTTCAGCGGCACGGTGATGCGGTGCGCCCCGGTCGACTGGATGACGCCGTCATAGGTGGCATAGAGCGGATCGCCGACCAGCACGCCGTCACCCGCTTCGACGAGGCCGAGCATGACGGCAAACAGCGCCGTCTGCGTGCCGGGAAAGCACAATACGTTTTCCGCCGTCACGTCCGGGCGCCGCTTGGCGTAACGTGCCGTCAGCGCATTGACGACTGAGGGTTCGCCGCGGCCGTTGGAATAGCGGTAGCGCCCAGCATTCATCGCCCGCTGCGCCTCGGCAAGCAGCGAAGCATCCGGCGGCATGTCGGGCTCGCCGATCGTCAGCTGGATGACGTCGGTTCCGCTCGCCTGCATCTGCCGGGCGCGGATATGCAGCGCCCATTTCTCGGATCCGAGATCGGCCAGGCGGTCGGTGATCGATGAATAGCGCATGGGTGTCTCCTGCCCCTCAGTCAAATTGTTGCGGCGCGTCCCGGTGGATGCGCGGCCCTATTGTTCGCCCCGGCCGAGCGGCAGCCCGAGCAGCGCCTCGATCGACGACAGCGCGATCGTCACCAGTTCTGCCTCCTCGAACAGTTCGCCCGCAAGGCATCCCTCCAGCCAGAGCCCGTCTATCATGCCATTGATGGCAATCGCATGGCGGCGGCAGTCCGCCTCACCTGCCGGCCGGCCTTCCGCTTCGAGAAAATCGCGGATCAGCCCCTGCAGGTCATTGCGAAAGCCGAGATAGCCTTCGCGGTGAATCGCGGCCAGTTCCGGGTCCAACCGCACCTGGCTGATGAAGGAAGCCCAGAGCGACAGGCTGTGGCTGTCGGCGACCGGAGCGGTTAGGTTGAGGGTGATAAACGCCCTCAGCCGCGTCCTCGGGTCGCCGGCGATATCCGCCGCCTTTGCCGCGAAGGTCGCCAGCATGAAACGATAGGCCTCGGCCACCATCTGGTCCTTCGACGCGAAATAGTGGCGGACCAGTCCCGCCGTCACGCCGGCCCGGACGGCGATGGCGCGCACCGTCGCGCCTCTCAGGCCAAGCGCGGCGATCGTATCGAGCGTCGCCCGGATCAGTTCCTGCCGCCGCTCTCCCTCCGGCGCACGATGGAACGTCCGACGGTTCATGCCGCCCGCCTGAGAACCGGCCGCGTCAGGCAGGTCGGGCCACCCTCGCAGGCGATGCAGAGCGCATCGGCCTCGAAGGTCTCGACCTTACAGCCGGCCGCTTCCATCGCCGCCTTCGTTTTGGGGAAGCCCGCGACCATGATCACCTCGTTCGGGCGGACCGGCAGCACGTTGAGGCTCAGCCCGTTGCTGGCATGGAACTCATCGGCGGGCGCCTGGATCAGGGTTATGCCCCATTCCTTCAGCAACTGATAGAAGGAAGCCGGCAGAAGCGGCGCAAAGACCAGCGCCAGATCGCGCGACAGCGGGCTCATCACCGACATCAGATGCAGGCAGGCATCCTCGCCGTGCCAGAGCGGCAGGTCGTAGCCGAGAACGGTAATGCCACGCGGCTCGAGGATTTCCGAGAGCTGGGCGATGCCCTCCTCGTTGGTGCGCACGCCGCGGCCGACGATCAGCGTCTCGGCATCAAGCCAGATGCAGTCGCCGCCTTCGACCGTGCCGGGGTGCTCGATGCGACCGAGGATCGGGATGCCGGCCTTCTTGTAGGCCGCCTCATGCAGCGCCGTTTCCTTCTCGCGCAGCGGCTTGCCCATGCGCAGGAGGATGGCGCCATGATCGGACATCAGCGACGGATCGTGGGTGAACATGGCGTCGGCAAGACCGTCGCCCTTGTCTTCCAGCCACAGGATCTCAGCACCCGATTTCTCGACGAGACTTGCGAATTCGTGATACTGCCGTACGGCCTTTTCGCCGTCAAAGGTCGGGCCGTAATGCCACTTCTCAGGGTCGGCCGAAGCAAGGCTCGCACCCGGCCGACGCATCAGCACGCGCATCAGATTGGCCGACATCTCCTGCGAACCATAAGCCGTCATTGTCTACTCCTGTTGGAAATTTGATCATCTGAAGGGACCGCCAAAAAATGCAGCGTCGGCGTTATTATACGGTTGAATAATTTCCGCACAAGTGCCACGATGGCCTTCATGGAACAGCGTGACAGGCAAAAATGCCGCACGAAAAGAAAACCAGGGGAACTGTTTTCATGCGTTCGACACCGACTCTCTGCCTCATCGGGGCAGATTTTTCATGACGAAACCAGCCCAGGCGATTGCGGTTACAAACCTCCACAAACGTTTCGGGCCGCTCGAGGTGCTCAAGGGCGTTTCACTGACGGCAAATGAGGGCGATGTCATCGCCATCATCGGCGGCAGCGGTTCGGGCAAGTCGACTTTCCTGCGCTGTATCAACATGCTGGAACTACCGACGTCCGGCTCGGTAACGATCCATGGCGAAACCATCGCCATGAGGAAGGACGGCCATGGCGGCCTGATGCCGTCGGACCGCAAACAGGTCCAGCGGCTGCGCACCCAGCTCGGCATGGTCTTCCAGAGCTTCAATCTCTGGCAGCACATGACCATCCTCCAGAACGTCATCGAAGTTCCGGTCCATGTGCTCGGCAAACACAGGGACGAGGCGATTGCAACGGCCGAGGCGCTCTTGCGCCGTGTCGGGCTGTTCGACAAACGCGACGCCTATCCCGCCTTCCTGTCCGGCGGTCAGCAGCAGCGCGCAGCGATCGCCCGCGCCTTGGCGATCCAACCGCTTGTCATGTTGTTCGACGAGCCGACCTCGGCGCTCGATCCGCAGCTCGTCGGCGAAGTGCTGACCGTCATCGGCGACCTTGCCAGGGAAAAGCGCACCATGATCCTCGTCACCCATGAGATGAAGTTCGCGCGCAACGTCGCCAATCACATCGTCTTTCTGGCCGATGGCGTCATCGACGAACAGGGTTCGCCGGACGAGATCTTCGGCGCTCCGAAATCCGAACGCCTGAAAAAATTCATCAGCTCCATCCACTAAAACAAAAAAGGGAAACAGCATGAAGAAGACGCTCAAGACCATCGCCAAGACCATCGCATTGTCGCTCGCTCTCGGCATCGCTGCCGCCGGTGCCGCTTCGGCCGAACCCGTCAAGGTCGGCTTTGCCGCCGAGCCCTATCCGCCTTTCACCTCGCCGGATGCCTCCGGCAACTGGGAAGGCTGGGAAGTGGAATTCCAGAAGGCCGTCTGCGCCGAGGCCAAGCTCGACTGCGTGATCACGCCCGTCGCCTGGGACGGCATCATTCCGGCGCTGACCTCGAAGAAGATCGACATGATCATCGGCTCGATGTCGATCACCGAGGAGCGTCTGAAGACGATCGATTTCTCCGACAAATACTACAACACCCCGACCGGCATCATCGGGCCGAAAGGCGAGGCCTTCGACGCCACGCCGGAGGGCCTGAAGGGCAAGACGATCGGCGTCCAGGTCTCGACCATCCATCAGGATTACGCCAACAAATATTTCGGCGAGAACGGCGCTACCGTGAAGGAATACCAGACGCAGGACGAGGCCAACAACGACCTCGCCGCCGGACGCATCGATGCGGTGCAGGCCGATGCGATCGCGCTCGATGCCTTCCTGAAGAGCGACCAGGGCGAGGACTGCTGCGAGGCGAAAGGCAACGTCAAGGACGACCCGGCCATCCTCGGCGCCGGCGTCGGCATCGGCCTGCGCAAGGGTGAGGACGAGCTGAAGGCCAAGCTCAACGCCGCGATCAAGGCGATCCGCGAAAACGGCACCTACGACACCTTCTCCAAGAAGTATTTCGACTTCAACATCTACGGCGGCTGAGGGGGTTCGGTGAGGGCTGTTAACGCAAGCCCCTCATCCGCCCTGTCGGGCACCTTCTCCCCGCGAACGGGGAGAAGGGACAAGCGGCAAGCTCCATCGTCCCCTCTCCCCGTTCGCGGGGAGAGGGCTAGGGTGAGGGGCAAACACCTGCGCAAAGGTCGAGGTCAATGGCAGTCGACTCGTTCATAAACTGGGGTCTTCTCGCGCTCGAACCGCCCGGCTGGGGCGGCGTGCTGCTGCACGGCCTGCTGAATTCGATCCAGATCGCCATCGGCGGCTATGCCTTCGGCCTGCTGCTCGGCGTCGGCGGCGCGTTCGGGAAGCTTTACGGCGGCCCGATCCTGCGCGATCTGATGGAATGCTACACGACGATCGTGCGCGCGGTTCCCGAACTCGTTCTCATTCTGCTGCTCTATTATGCCGGCACCGACGCCATCAATCACGTACTCGGGCTGATCGACATCGGGACCGTCGATATCAGCGGCCTTGCTGCCGGCATCTTCGTCATCGGCGTCGTTCAGGGCGCCTATTCCACCGAAGTCCTGCGCGGTGCCATCAAGGCCGTGCCTGCCGGGCAGATCGAGGCCGCCCGCGCCTATGGCATGTCGCCGTTCAAGGTCATGACGCGCGTCACCCTACCTGCCATGCTGCCCTATGCGATCCCCGGTCTTTCCAATCTCTGGCTGATCGCCACCAAGGACACCGCCCTTCTCGCGGTTGTCGGCTTCTCCGAACTGACGCTGGTCACCCGGCAGGCGGCCGGCGCGACAAAGGCCTATATCCTGTTCTTCTGTGCCGCCGGTGCCCTATATCTGGCGCTGACGCTTGTCTCGAACGTCTTCATCAAAATCATCGAACGCCATGCCCGGCGCGGGTTCGTGGAGCAGGCATGACCGACACGACCACGCCCGATCTTACGACGCACGCTATGGCGGTCACGCCGGAAGACCTGCCGGCGGCCGGCAGCTTCTTCAAGCCGCACCGCATCGTTCTTCTGCTCATCGCCGCTGCCCTCGTCTTCTGCGTCGCCTGGTTCATGCGCTGGGACTGGCTACCGCAATATCTGCCGCGGCTCGGCTACGGGATTATCGTCACCCTCGCCATGCTGTTCAGCACATCGATCCTCGGCTTCCTGCTTGCGGTGCCGCTCGGGCTCGTGCAGGTGACCGGCCCCTGGCCGTTGAAGGCAATGGCCAGCGGCTTCTGCACGATCATCCGCGGCACGCCGCTGCTCCTGCAACTCTGGCTTCTCTATTACGGCCTCGGCTCGGTTTTCCCGCAGTTTCCGGCTATCCGTCATTCCTTCCTCTGGCCGTACCTGCGCGAATCCTGGCCCTATGGAGTCGCGGCGCTGACGATTTCCTTTGCGGCTTACGAAGGCGAAGTCATGCGCGGCGCCTTTGCCGGCGTTCCCGCCGGAGAGATCGAGGCTGCCCGCGCCTATGGCATGGGCCGCTGGACCCTGTTTCGCCGCATCTGGCTGCCCCGCGCCATCCACCGCGCGCTGCCGACACTGAACGGCGAGACCGTATTGCAGTTGAAAGCCACGCCGCTCGTCGCTACCATCACGGTCATCGACGTCTATGCCGTTATTTCCAAGGTGCGGCAGGACACCTACATCACCTATGAACCGCTTCTGCTCCTGGCGTTGATCTACATGTGCCTCACCGGCATCCTCGTCGTCGCCTTCCGCACTCTCGAAAACCGCATACCAACCCGTGGTGCCTGACATGACCTTGAACGTTACCCTGGCCAACTCCATGCCGGAACTGGTCGCCATTCGCCATGATCTCCATGCCCATCCGGAACTGGGGCTAGAGGAAGTTCGCACCTCGAATTTCGTCGCGACCTGTCTCGAGGGTCTCGGCTATACCGTCACGCGCGGCCTCGCCAGGACCGGTCTCGTCGCCACGTTGAAGAATGGCACGAGCAGCCGCTCGATCGGCATCCGCGCCGATATGGATGCCCTGCCGATCTTCGAGGAAACCGGGCTCGACTATGCTTCGAAAACCCCGGGCCTCATGCATGCCTGCGGTCATGACGGACACACGACCATGCTGCTCGGCGCCGCACGCGCGATCGCCGAGCGCAAGAATTTCGACGGCACAGTGCATCTCATCTTCCAGCCGGCCGAGGAGAATTTCGGCGGTGCCAAGCTCATGATGAACGACGGGCTGTTCGACAAATTCCCCTGCGACGCCGTCTTCGCCCTCCACAACGATCCCAGCCAGCCCTTTGGCCAGTTCGCTTTCCGCGAAGGCCCGGTCATGGCGGCCGTCGATGAATGCAAGATCATTGTCCACGGCCGCGGCGGCCATGGCGCCGAACCGCAGGAAACCGCCGACCCGATCGTCTGCGGCGCCTCGATCGTCATGGCTCTGCAGTCGATCGTCTCGCGCAATATCCACCCGATGGATCCCTCCGTCGTCACCGTGGGCTCCTTCCATAGCGGCTCGGCCAGCAACATCATTCCCGCACGCGCCGAGATCGTCATCGGCATCCGCTCCTTCGATCCGAAGGTCCGCGATGAACTGGAACGCCGCATTCGCCTCATTGCCGAAAACCAGGCGACAAGCTTCGGCATGTCCGCGACGGTCGATTACCAGCGCAGCTACGATGCGACGATCAACCACAAAACAGAGACCGCTTTCGTCCGTGACCTCGCCGTGCGCTTCGCCGGCGCCGACAAAGTCGTCGATCTCGCCCGCCCCTACATGGGCAGCGAGGATTTCGCCTATATGCTGCAGGAAAGACCGGGCACCTATTTCTTCCTCGGCTCGGCGACGACAGATGACGAAAGACCGCTGCATCACCCCGCCTACAATTTCAATGACGACCTGCTGCCGATCGGTGCCGCCTTCTGGACAGAACTGGCGGAAGCCTATCTGGCGCGGCCGTAAAACAAAAAAAGGCCGCAGGAAGGGACATTCCTGCGGCAAGTCGGGACAGTCTTGGGCAAAAGTCAGGATCGAAGCTGCTGCTTCTTTCGCGCGGCACCGATCAATCGAAGAAGCGAACCGAACGCAACGCGGCGAAGCTGTAGCCGGTGTCGCGGCGTTTCACGACCGACGCCTGGCGATGGTCGAGAACGAACTCGCCCCTCGACGTCGCAACGATCAGCACGGAATGGCTGCGGCCTTCCGGCGTCGAAACGCTGGCGAGGCGAAGGGCGCCTGCCGGCAGGCCGGCCCGGATCAGCTGGCTGCGCTTCATCATCGCATGATCGTCGCCGGCCCCCGGCAGCGGATTGAAGGAAAGGAATTCGCGGCGCGCCCGGATGTCCGGCATGACGCGGTTGACGCTGCGGTTGACCGAAGCCAGCACCGTGCGCAGCTTGCTCGTATAGGCGACGACGTTGCGGCCCGAGGTGCGGCATTCATTGCCGTATTGCAGGCAGAAAAGCCGATTGGAAAGTGACGCCCGCTCACTGAACTCGACATTGCGAACCAGCATGGAAGCGCTGATGGAGCGGGCGGCGGAGGAAATGCTCATGGCCTGCGATGGTGCCGTGGCCGTGGCGGCGATACCGATCGATAGGGCGATCGCGATAGAGATTCGTTTCAACATGACCCTGTCCCTGGTTTTGTTCCGTCCGCCGTCCCTGTCCGGACAGCGTCGGTTTTATATCCCGGATTCATTCCAGGCGGCGGGGAAGCGCGTCATGCAGCGGAACCGTTTGGCCGGTTTCGTTCTCCGATAGGACGACCATAGCCATGACAGTTTGCAGGCCGCTTAAGCCGATATCTACAATTTTACGCAATTCGCATTTTTAAGAAAATCCGATTCAAAACCCGCGACAAGTTGACGAAAATGCGCCCTGTCGCAATCGTCACCAGGCCGGACGCAACTATGCCGCAGGCGGGAGATTGTCGCAGTGCGACACTATGGTTGCAGCGATGTCATTGACGTTTCGCACCTCTGCCGCAGATTATGTCTCAAGGGTTCAGGCGCCGAGCATATCCGTTACGGCCGGGGACAGGCCATGGCGGGGAGGCCAAGGGACGGCGACCACCCTCGAAAGGATTGTGCCGTGTTCGAGAGCTTTGACGCGACGTTGCTCGCCCGTATCCAGTTTGCCTTCACCGTATCGTTTCACATCATCTTCCCTGCCTTCTCCATCGGCCTTGCGAGCTATCTTGCGGTGCTCGAAGCGTTGTGGCTGTGGAAGAAGGATCAGGTCTACATGGACCTGTTCAATTTCTGGAAGACGATCTTCGCCGTCGCCTTCGGCATGGGCGTGGTCTCGGGCATCGTCATGTCCTATCAGTTCGGCACCAACTGGAGCGTCTTTTCCGACAAGGCAGGGCCGGTCATCGGGCCGCTGATGGGGTACGAAGTGCTGACCGCCTTCTTCCTCGAAGCCGGGTTCTTGGGCGTCATGCTCTTCGGCCTTCACCGGGTCGGCCCGAAACTGCATTTCCTCGCCACGTTCATGGTCGCCTTCGGGACGCTCATCTCGGCCACCTGGATCCTTGCGGTGAACTCGTGGATGCAGACGCCCGCCGGCTTCGGCATGAACGAGGCGGGGCAGTTCATTCCGCTCGACTGGTGGAAGGTCATCTTCAACCCGTCCTTCCCCTATCGCCTCGTCCATATGGTGCTTGCCGCCTACCTGACCACTGCCTTCGTCGTCGGGGCGGTCGGAGCCTGGCACCTCCTGGAAAACACGGCGCCCCGCCGCTCGCGCACGATGTTCTCGATGGCCATGTGGATGGCGACGATCGTCGCGCCGATCCAGATTCTGGCCGGCGACTTCCATGGCCTCAACACGCTGGAACACCAGCCCGCCAAGGTCATGGCGATGGAAGGCCACTATGAGAGCCATCCCGACGGCGCACCGCTGATCCTGTTCGGCCTGCCCAATTCGGCGGAGAAGCGGATCGACTACGCGATCGAAATCCCGAAGCTCTCCAGCCTGATCCTGAAACACGAGCTGAATGCGCCGCTCGCCGGCCTCGACACTATTCCGGACAACCTCCACCCGCCAGTCGCCGTGATCTTCTGGTCCTTCCGCGTCATGGTCGGCCTCGGTTTCGCCATGCTCGGCATCGGCCTTTGGAGCCTCTGGTGTCGGGCGAGGGGCACGCTCGACAACAGCGACTGGCTGCATCGCGCCGCCGTAGCGATGGGCCCCGCCGGCTTCGTCGCCGTGCTCGCCGGCTGGATCACCACCGAGGTCGGCCGCCAGCCCTATACGGTCTACGGCCAGCTCCTGACGGCCCAATCGATCTCGCCGATCGCAGCACCCGCCGTCGCCGCCTCGCTGATCGCCTTCATCATCGTCTATTTCCTCGTCTTCGGCGCCGGCACCTTCTACATTCTCAGGCTGATGAAGCGCCTGCCGCGCGATCCGATGCCTGATCTCGACGAGGGACCGATCCGAACCTCGGGCATCATGCCCGGCCCCGCCGCCGCGCATGCCGGAAGTACCCATGGGAGCACGCATCATGGCCATTGATCTTCCCTTCGTCTGGGCTGCCATCATCGCCTTTGCGGTGCTCGCCTATGTCATCCTCGATGGCTTCGATCTCGGTGTCGGCATCCTCTTTCCGTTCTTTCCGGAAAAGCGCGACCGTGACGTGATGATGAATTCCGTCGCTCCCGTCTGGGACGGCAACGAGACCTGGCTGGTGCTCGGCGGCGGCGGCCTGCTTGCCGTCTTTCCGCTGGCCTATTCGATCATCCTGCCAGCCCTCTACGCACCGATCATTGCCATGCTGCTCGGCCTGATCTTTCGCGGCGTCGCCTTCGAATATCGCTGGCGCACCAAACGCGGCGAGTTCCTGTGGAATTGGGCCTTTGCCGGCGGCTCTGCGCTCGCAGCTTTCTCACAAGGGATCGCGCTCGGTGCGCTGGTTCAGGGCATCCCGGTGGTCAACCGCGCCTATGCCGGCAGCTGGTGGGACTGGCTGACGCCGTTCTCGATCGCCACCGGCCTTGCGGTCCTGATCGGCTATGCCTTGCTCGGCTCGACCTGGCTGATCATGAAGACCACCGGCGAGCTTGCCGAAAAGGCCCGCAGGATTGCGCTGCGCACCTGTTTTTCCACCATTGCGGCCATGGGCATCGTCAGTCTCTGGACGCCGTTCCTCAAACCGCAATATCTGGAGCGCTGGTTCGGCTGGCCGACCGCCATCTTCAGCGTCATCGTGCCGGCTCTGGTGCTGGGATGCTTCGCTCTGCTCGTGACGGGCATCCGCGGTAAGCGTGACGCCCAGCCCTTCCTTGCGGCGCTCGGCCTGTTCGTGCTCGGTTATGCCGGCATCGGCATCAGCTTCTATCCTTTCATGGTGCCCCCATCGGTCACCATCTGGGATGCGGCTGCGCCGGATTCGAGCTTGTCCTTCCTGCTCGTCGGCGCACTCGTGCTGGTGCCGATTATCCTGATCTATACCGTCTATGCCTATTGGGTCTTCCGCGGAAAGGTCGATCCCGAGGAGGGTTACCACTGATGACCGAGAACAGCCTGCCGAAAAAGCTCCTGTGGTTCGCCGCTCTCTGGCTCCTCGGCGTGGCCACCGTCGGCATCGTCGGCTTCGCCATCAAGCTCACGCTCGGCGCCTGATGCAAAGCCTCGCTCAAGTTTCCTGCGCTATCTCTAAGGCACATATCAGCAGGCAATGGCTTCCAGTGGGAGACAGGACCGCACCCTCCTCCGCGCAGATGCTGCTTGCCTGCTGATGTGACCATTTTCCGGATTGGCCGCTCGCTTCGGCCATTTCGGCAAGGACCGCGACAGGCACGAGGCAAGTCATGACCAAACTCTCGATCTGCATTCCCGTGGAAAAGGCCGCGCAGGATGCCCTGCCGCTCGTGACCGCAATTCTGGATAACCGCAACGCGGATCTTGAGATCGTTCTGGCGAAACCATCGGATATCTCCCTCTCCGACGCGCTTCTCGGCGCCGCCTCCAGCGATGGACGCATAAGGATCACCGATACGGGCCAAGGCACGACCCGCCAGTTCCTCTGGCGCCGCGCGGTTTCCGCCGCGACGGGCGATTGGGTGACGCTTGTCAATCCCGATGATATGCTCGAAAGCGACCTGTCGATCATGGTCGCCTTTCTCGAAACCAGCTCGCCCGGCGCCGATGCCCTTGCCTGGAACGCCTTCCAGATCGACCGCCATGCCGAGCCAGGTAAAACAGCCTCGGTCGCGATCCCGGCGAGCTCTCATATCCAGACACTCGACAAGACCGCCATGCTGAAGGCCTTCTTCTACTGGGAGGATAGCCTCAACTGCCCAAAGATGCCGTTCGGCCTCTATCACGCCGCCATTCGCCGCTCGCTGGTCGACACGCTGCTGCAATTGCCCGAGCCGCAGGACTGGTCGACACCGGTGCCGCAATATGAATGGGCTGCAAAGGTGCTCCTGTTTGCAAACGAGCTTGCCTTCTCGCAGCGCCCCATGTCGGTGATCAGCGTAAC
Source organism: Pararhizobium sp. LjRoot235 (assembly GCF_964254145.1). Taxonomy (NCBI): domain Bacteria; kingdom Pseudomonadati; phylum Pseudomonadota; class Alphaproteobacteria; order Hyphomicrobiales; family Rhizobiaceae; genus Pararhizobium; species Pararhizobium sp. LjRoot235. Next base: position 3,919,249 of record NZ_CAXUSP020000001.1, read on the forward strand.
GCCCTTCGTGGGTCAGCCATCCCTGCACCCCTGGAACTTCCCCTTCCATTCTGGCCTCGGCCTTGCCGGCGCCGTGACCGAAGTGCAGTTCCATGTGCTTCGCGAACTCGGCAGCGCGTGGGCCGGCGGCAACGAGGCCTTCGTGCGCGCACTGATGATCGATTGCATGATGGAAACCGACCGGGACTCGTACAAGGACAAGGGCAATGCCTATTTCGCTGCGCTTGGCCAATTCGAAGGCGGTCGTCTGACGCCACTGTTTCTTCCGGAATTCCACGAAGTCCGGGCAAAGGATACACGGCGCGGCCTGCATGGCCGGGCGCTGCTGGTCGACCGCTTCGTCGGCGGAGCCCAGACACCGGCCGAATTCTACGCGATCGCCAAGAAGATGATGGCTCCGGTCGGACTGATCTGCGGGGGCGTCCTGCGCGACGAAAGCGGCAAAGCGGCATGAACGCGAAGATGCCGAGAATTTGCTACACCAAGCCGTCGATCACCGAGCTTGAGGTTGCCTACGCTGCAGACGCGGCCGCAAACGGCTGGGGCGAACGTTGCTATGACTATATCGTCCGGTTCGAGGACGGTTTCCGCAAGCATCTCGACGTAAGTCACGCGATCGCCACGTCGAGCTGCACCGGTGCCATGCATATGGGGCTCGCAGCCCTCGGCATCGGTCCGGGCGACGAAGTGATCCTCGCCGATACCAACTGGATCGCCACCGCTGCACCCATCGTTCATCTCGGTGCAACGCCGGTTTTCGTCGATATCCAGCCCCACAGTTGGTGCATCGATCCGGCAGATGCAGAACGCCATATCACGGCCAGGACCAAGGCGATCATCGCCACCCATATTTACGGCAATCTCTGCGACATGGACCGCCTGCTCGATATCGGCCGCCGTCACGGCGTCCCGGTTATCGAGGATGCCGCGGAAGCGATCGGCTCGGTCTGGCACGACCGCCGAGCCGGATCGATGGGCCTGTTCGGCACCTTCTCGTTTCACGGCACCAAGACGCTAACAACCGGCGAAGGCGGCATGTTCGTTACCAGCGATGCCGATCTCTTCGAAAAGGTCCTGACGCTCAGCAATCACGGCCGGGCGCGTGGCCAGGTGAAGCAGTTCTGGCCCGACGACGTCGGCTTCAAGTACAAGATGTCCAACATCCAGGCTGCTCTCGGCTGCGGCCAGCTGGAGCGCATTGAAGACCTCATCGCCCGTAAGCGAGAAATCCTGGCAAGCTATGCCGAGAAGCTCTCAGCCTATCAGGGCATCAGCCTGAACCCCGAGGAAGCGGGCACGGTGAACGGCGCCTGGATGCCGACCGCCGTCTTCGACCGCGGCATCGGCATTACCCGCGAAATGCTGCAGCAGGCTTTTAGCGAAGCCGGTATCGATGCCCGCGTCTTCTTCCATCCGCTATCCAGCCTGCCGATGTTCGTAGAAAAACGCGGCAACCGCCACGCCTGGGACATCCCCGAACGCGCCGTCAACCTGCCCAGCTACCACGATATGACCGAGGGCGAGATCACACGCGTGACCGACGTCATCCTCGGTCTAATCGAAAATCGTGCCGCCGGTGAACCACTCCTGGCGAGATCCGCTTGAAACGACGGCGTATCGCTCGCCGCCTTCCGCACGGCGTAGACATCTATTTTGAAAGACAAAGGCGCTAATCACATGACAGCCAAAGACGATCGCCAGGAATTCGAAGCGCACAAGCAAGAAATGTGCCTCGCGCTTGGCAGGGACAACGACGCATTTCGCCAGTCCGTCGAGACCATCGTTGCGCTCGACAAATACGACTATTCCTATCTCTGGTCCTTTCTCGGCGTGCCGATCATCCAGATGCCGGCCGACGTCATGGCGACGCAGGAAGTCATCTGGGCAACGAAACCGGACGTCATCATCGAAACCGGTGTTGCACGCGGCGGCTCGATGATCATGATGGCGGCCATGCTGAAGCTGATCGGCAAGGGCAAAGTGATCGGCGTCGATATCGATATCCGCGCCCATAATCGCGAGGCGATCGAAACACACCCGATGTCGCCGTTGATCGAACTGATCGAAGGTCCGTCAACCGCGGCAGAAACGCTTGCCAAAGTGAAGGCTTCCATTCCCGCAGGCGCCTCCGTCATGGTCGTTCTCGACAGTGATCACAGCCGAGATCACGTGCTCGACGAACTGCGCCATTACGGCCCGCTGGTGACCGAGGGGCAGTTCCTCGTCGTTGCCGACACACTGCTCGGGCGTGTGGAAGCGGCGCAAACACCGACGAAGCGCTCCAAGATCTGGCATCCCGGCGACGAGCCGCTGACAGCATTGAATACGTATCTTGGCGAAACCGATCGCTTCCAGCCCGATGATGTCATCAATGGCAAGCTTGTCTTCTCCAGCTCCCCCGGGGGATATGTCCGGTGCATCCGCAAATGATCGGCTTTCCCGCAGCAGGCGAGGCATCTATCGTCCTTCGCCAGCCGCTGGACACCGATTTCGATGTCCTCGCCGACATTCGCCGCGATCCGGCGATCCAGGACATGCTGATGGCGATCCCGGACGCGACCGACGACAATGCGGTGAGAAGCTGGATCGAGCGACGGCGCAGCGACGGCGCATTCCGGATTGTCGCTGACTCCACGACCCATGAGGCTCTTGGTTTTGTTCAAATCAGCCAGATACACCGCCGCAATCGTCACGGCTATGGTGGGCTTGCCCTGCTGAATAGCGCCCGTGGACACGGGCGCGGCCATGCTACCGTAGCACTACTGACGAGACTTGCCTGCAAAGAGCTGGCGCTGGCAAAGCTTCTTCTGGAAGTCCGGGAAGATAATCTCGTTGCACTCAAGGTCTATCACGCAGCCGGATTTCGGGTCGTCGGTACGCTGGAAAATCATTTTCTGGATCGCGACGGCAACGCGCATCATGTCCTGCTACTGGAGAGGCTCCTGGCAGAAGTGCGCCCGTAGCGGCTGCTTGTTGTGCCCCGAGGTTCTCGGACAATCACCGCGATCCCGGGTCTATCGGGTGAATTCTTTCCAACCGATCGTTCCCGATCCGATCATCTTGGTGCCTTCCACACCGCAATTGGCGACCAGGTCCAAGGCCGTCACGTAAGGCGTAAAGTCGCCGTTCAATTGCGGATAGGGTGTCCGCTCATACTGCATATACTCGACGGAAATGCCCTTTTCTTCGAAGAGGGCGTGGTTCAGATAATTCCGTGCGCCGTGCCCGGTAATATAGACAGTCCCCTCAAGGTGCTCGACTATATCGCAGACACGCTCGCTGCTTGCACCGGGTATCGGCAACGTATGCGACGAGAGAAAATGCGCCCTGTCCAGGCCGAAATAAGCGGCAAGCTCCAGCATGGACCGGCGTGAGATATCCGCGACCGTCGCAGCCTCCTGCGAAAAGACGCGATCCACAATCGCCAGCATCTCCTCGCGAAACGGTGCTTTGAGGTAGGCCTGACGCAGGATCTCCCGATGTTTGCTCCGCCAGTCCGTCCTCTCGTCAAGCATCACCTCGTCGATCCGCTGCCCGAGGTGATAGTCGCGCAACGGCAAGGTCATCCAGCTGACGCCGTTCACGCCCTTCACCTGGACTCGATTGCTGAAGCTGCCCTTGGAGTATTGCACGTCGTCGTAATGCACAAAGACGTCCGCGAGCCGGATCTGTTCCAGGAGACCCACCCAGGGAAAATACATCGACTGTGAAATAACGATATTCCGGCTCATGACCCGTTCAAGCATTGGCCGATATTCTGCCCGCAGAGGCGCCACCATAGCGGCCGTCACCAGACAATTTCGACAGGGAGAAACTATCGCCAAAGCCTTTCGCGAGGCTGGCTGTTGTTTCACCGGTCAGCCGTCGATCCAGACGAGATCCAGTCCCGGCCGGTTCAGCACTGCCTGTCCGGCGATGGCGGTACGCGCCTTCAGCGGATTGAGGCCGACGAAGACCACATCGACGTTGTCGTCGAGGTTTGCTGGCGCCAGTACTGGGCGATTTAAATGCGTCGACCCCTGCAGCTTCGGGTTCTGGTCGAGGAAGACACGGAAATCGACATCCGCCTCGATCCGGCTGCAGATCCAGCTGCCGTAGAAGCCCGAGCCGTAGACTGCCGCGCGTTTGCCGGAAAACTGCTTGGCCGCACCGTCGAGCCTTTTGGTCGCCTGCTTCCAGAAGGTGCAGATTTCCTTGGCTTTTGCGGCAGCTACCGATATTTCCTGCCCGTTTCTGTCGATCGCCACAGGCTCTTCGGAACGGATGGCAATGGCAAAGAAGGCGCCGGGAAAAGCGTCGCCATCGATCGTTTCCAGCGCAAAGCCGGAAAGCTGGAACGCCCGTTTCAGCGACGCTCTGCTGAAATGATTGAGATGATCGGCTACCGTCATGTCACCCGGATTGGCGGCCACGTCCGGCATCGAGAGAAGCGCTCGTCCGCCCGGCGTCAGAAGTGCCCGCAGCGTCTTGAGGAAACTGACGGGGTCGACGACGTGCTCGATGACGAAATGGCTGATAATGGCGTCGAACCGGCCGGCCCAAGCCTCCGGCACGGTATAGGTCGCCTGATCTTCGCGCGTGACCCAGCCATCCCACGCCGGCATGTAGTCCCGGCTGACATCGAAGACATGAGGATGCAGGTCCGGCCGTGCCGTGCACATCTTGCGCAAGGTCGTGGCCTTGCCCGCGCCATAGTCGAGAATGGTGGCCCCCTGCGGCAGGTCCAGCAAGCGCAGGCCGATCGCGGCCTGATGGTCGGCGCGATAGATTGGCGTTCCATCCGCAGCCATCGCGAAGATCTGGTCGTGGTCATCCGATTCCAGCGAAATCCGGTAGCTCGTGTCGTAGAAGGACTCGAGATCCGGCAGGTCGGCGCCTTGCGCATGGCCGCAGTCGTCACAGACATAGGCGAGCGTCGGAATGTCGATGAAGGCCATCATCGACGTCAATGCAGGCGCTGACGCCTCATAGGAAGCCTTGGCGATATGCGATCCACAAATGCGGCAGGCCGTCATGCCGCGGTCTCGCCATCCATCACCAGTTCCGGCAGGATCTTGGAAAAATCGACGCCGGCTGCGAACGAGCCGCACCAGCCGATGCGGATGCCTAAGGGATCGGCATAATTGAAATAGCGGAACTGCAGGCTCCAGCGCGGCATGGCGGAGACATTGTGGCCACTTTGATGCATGGTGAGGAAGTCCATCAGGATCAGATCGCCCGGCTGGGTCAGCGGTGCCACAGTCCCGTATTTCGCCAGACGCTCCTCGACGCCGTCCAGGAACAGCGCATAGGCGCCGCTCTTGCCGTGTCCGGCGTCACTACGGTGGACGGGAATAAGGCCCTCCGCATGCGAGCCCTCGGCAATCTGCACCGGCCCCATTTCCTGCGTCACGGGCAGGAGCGGCGTCCAGAAGACGATGCCGTCAAGGCTTCTGAGCTGGCCTGGAAACTCCTGATGCCATTGCGCGCGGAACTTCTCCTCGCCCGGATTGTCGATGCGGATGCCGTAGCCGCCGGCCGCGATGCCTGGAACGGAGCCCGGACGCAGGTTTTCAAAGACAGTCAGGTTCTTTGCCTTGGTAACCAACATCATGAAGGCGGGAATCTGCTTGATGGCGTCATAGACCTCGCCGCCCCAGGCGCGGTTCTTGGCGATCAGCGCCGGATAGGCCTTGGTCATTGCATTCCAGGACGTATCCGTCGGGGCATCGACATTATATTTCCGGCACATCAGTTCCAGGATGACGCGGATGCCTTCCTGGATCGGCGCGACGTCGCGCTGCGCATCGTAGAACTGCGGCAGCATCGTATAGCCCTTGGTGATGAAATCTTCCTTCGCCGAAGCGGGAATGAGTACTTCATTCTGAATCATGCTTTGGATCCTTTTCGCTGTCGGTACCAGGTCTGCCGTGGAGCGGGACAATGCCGCTTAAAGCTTTCCGCAATTCTTTCCCGACCGGTCATGTCGGGCCTCATGCGGACTTGAAGTGCTCGTTGAAGTTCAGGTCCAGCGCTTCCTGGTGCGCCAGCATCTGATTGACCAGATGGTAGAGTTCTGCCGGCGTCTGTACGCCGCCGATCTCTTCGTCGATATACAGATTGTTGTCGGAAACGCCGGTGAAGAACAGCGTTCCCGTTGGCTCGATATAGTCCACTGGTTTGAAATGTTTCAGATACTTCCCGCCCTTCCATTTCCCGAAAGCGGCACGGTAGCCTTCGACAGTCCTGTCGTAGTCCTGCCGGCTTCCCATGATGCCACAGCTCATGCCGCAGGCTTCGGCAAAATTGGCCTCCCAGCCCGCCATCGGGCTGTAGCCGTATTGTGACAGGAACCAGTGCTGCGTCTGCGCGATGCAGGCGGCCAGTCCCAAGGCCGAAGGAAAGGGGAAATCCTTCATGTGCGGGTCTTCATCAATGTTGCGCCCCGTCTCGATCATGAAGGCCGCGTGCAGTTCCTTGACCTTGTCGATTATTTTGATTTTCGCCGAATTGCTTTCCGCGCAGGAGCCGAGAACCGAGAAGGGGCGCTCCGAATAAAACATATGCTCGGCTGTCACGAGAATCTTGCAGACGTTCTCGAAATCGACGACCGGGTATTCGCAGTATTTTCCACCGAACTTCGCCTTGATCTTGTCCATCACGCGCTTGGAGACCGCGCCGTGATAGAAGCCGAAGGCCATATTGGGGGTCGCCGTGTTTCCTTTCCAGGAGAAGAACTCCTGGTACAGCCACGCCCGAGGCAACCTATGCACGCTGGTGCCGAGCGGTGCCGAGACGTTGCAGTGATGCGGACGATTGCCGGGCCAGTTGTAGGTGAGGCGGCTCCAGACGAATACGTCGATGACGTTGTGCTCCACCTGCGAGCGGCTGATCAGGTCCACCACATTGGCATCGACATAGTCGTCATCGCCGATCATGCAGATGAATTCGCCGGTGGCCGCCTCCACGCAGCGATCCCAGTTCTCGACCATGGGAAACACGTGATCGCCCGACGGGAGGTATTTGACGCGCGGATCGCCGATCACATCTTGCATGAAATCGTTCATGATGGAGGCATCGTCGGAATTGTCGGCAAACACATATTCGACATCTGGCCGCAGGTTCATCAGCTGGCTTCTGATGGTTTCCTGGAAATAGCGCTGGCGGTTCCGCGAGGGCACACAAATCGTCAGTTTCGGCTGGGCGAACATGAAATTTCTCCGTTTGTCGCACCCTAGCGGTGAGGGCTTTCGTGAACCTTGCTCGCGACGCATTGAACCGGCCTGGGGTTTTCGGCTTTTCAGGAGCAGGATCGCTTGATAAGCAGCGTTGGATTGGGCCTTGTCTTGCAGCAAGCCGCCCGTGAGACATGACACCCGGAGAACCGCATGCAGAAAAATCCGGCAGACTGCACCTCGATGGCGGATATCCGCGCCGAGATTGACCGGCTGGACAGGGCGCTGATGACGTTGTTCGCGGAACGCTGGGCCTATATCGACCGGGCGGCCGAGATCAAGAAGCCTGCAGGTCTGAAAGCAGACATCCCGGCGCGCGTGCATGAGGTTCGGCGCAACGCGCGAAAAAACGCCGAGAAGGCCGGGCTGGATCCCGACTTCTACGAGGAAATCTGGACGCGGCTCATCCAGCATTCGATCGAGCGCGAGCAGGTTGTGCTCGGCGAAATCGAAACGTGAAGCTTCGCGATCAGCCGATCTTGGTGACGGGCGTATCCGCCTGCTTCACCGGCATATCGACGGCAAGCTGAGGCAGATCGGCGAGAGCGCCATCGGCTACGGATGCACCGTCAGCTTCGGCACCGCCGTCACGAACTTGCCACCCCAATCGCTGATATACGAAAGCTGCTGTTTGATTTCGGCCTGTAGGTTCCATGGCAGGATAACCACCCTTTCTGGTTTTTCGGCTTTCAGGACGTCCTCCGTGACAACCGCGATGCGGCTGCCCGGGAGCAGGGTTCCCTGCTTGGCCGGATTCTTGTCGACGACGAATGCCAGGAGATCGGGCTTGATGCCGGCGAAATTGATGAGCGTGTTGCCCTTCGCCGCGGCGCCATAGGCCGCAACCTTCAATCCCGCCCGCCTGCTCTCGATGAGGAATTCAAGGAAGCCGTCGCGCACGGTCTGCGCCGCCTCCTGGAAATTCGCATAGAAGGCATCCTCGAGCATGCCAGCCACGCGCTCGGCATCCAGCGTTTTGGCGACGGCTGCCGTTTTCGCATGCGTCCCCGTATCGCTGCGCTGCGCAAATACGCGCAGGCTGCCGCCATGCCACGGTGTCGTCTCGATATCGAAGACGGAGAGACCGTTTGCCTCAAAGACGCGCATCACGGCGGTCAGTGACAGATAGGAATAATGCTCGTGATAGGCCGTGTCGAACTGCGCCTCGCGCACCATGTTGAGGAGGTGCGGAAACTCGAAGGTGGCAACGCCGTTGGCCTTCAGGAGATGCGTGAAGCCGGAAACGAAATCGTTGATGTCGGGCACATGGGCGAGCACGTTGTTGGCCGCCATCAGATCGGCCGAACGCCCCTCCGCCACCAGTGTCTTGGCGAGTTCGACGCCAAAGAATTCCTCGACGATGTCGATACCCTTTTGCCGGGCAGCCGATGCCGTACTTGCGGTCGGCTCGACGCCGAGGCAGCCGATGCCACGCTCTTTGGCGTATTGCAGCAGATAGCCGTCATTGGCGGCGACCTCGACGATGTGCGACGCTTCGGTCAGGCCGAAACGGGCCTGCATCTCGGTGACATACCGCCTGGCATGAGCAAGCCAGGAGGTCGAGAAGGAGCTGAAATAGGCATAGCTCGACGAGAAGAACGTCTCGCGGTCGGCGAAATCTTCCGTTTGCACCAGCCGGCATTCCTGGCAGCAGCAGATCACCAGCGGATACCAGAGTTCCGGCATATGACGGTTGGCGGGATCGACATAGGAGTTCGACGGCGGAGCAGTGCCGAGATCGAGAAACGGCACCATGTGCGTCGATCCGCAGTGACGGCATCTCATGCGGCAACTCCGCGATAGTCCGGTGACAACAGGGGATGCGCTGCATCGCGCGGCGAGAGATTGATTACGGGCAGCGGCCAGTTGAGAGCGAGTGCCGGATCTTCAGGGTTGAGCCCGCCTTCCGCCTCGGCGGCATAGGGCTCAGAATGGGCGTAGATCATGCGGACATCATCGCTCAGCGCCTGGAAGCCATGGGCGAACCCCTTGGGGATCAGCAGCGAACAGGCGTTGTCTTCGGAAAGCTCAACGGCGAAATGCCGGAGAAAGGTCGGTGAATCCTCGCGGATATCGACGGCGACATCGAGAATGCGGCCGCGCGTGCAGCTCACCAGCTTGATCTCGGCGTGCGGCGAGCGCTGGAAATGCATACCGCGCACCGTGCCCTTGAACGTCGTGCCGGTCTCGTTGAGCTGCACAAGGCGCCCCTGCCAGCCGAAGGCGGCAAGATCGTCCTCGCAGAACAGGCGCGAGAGGAACCCGCGCTCGTCCGCCATTTTCCTGCGGGTCAGAACCAGCAACCCGTCAAGAGGCGTTACACTCGCCTCGAACCGCCCGCTCATCCGGCCGCCCTCAAAGGCTCGTCTTGAACGGCCAAGCCGGCGAAATCCCGGATATCGGCAAGGCAGAGATCGAGCGCCGCCCGGCCATCGCCCTGCGCCCGGTACCATTCCATCGTCCGCCTGACCGTTTCCGCCAGCCGCCAGCGCGGCTGATAGCCGAGTTCGGCCCGCGCCTTGGCACTGTCGAGGACGAGATACCCCGCCTCGTGCGGACCGTCCGTTCCGTCGCCAAGCATCATCGCGCCGCCGCCGAAATGCTGCTCCGCCATCTTCAGAACCGCGCCGACCGATGCGGCTTCGCCATGATCCGGCCCGAAATTGTAGCTCTCGACCCCCTCCGGCGCCTGCCACAGCCGTTCTGCAAGGCCGAGATAGCCGCCAAGCGGTTCGAGCACATGCTGCCAGGGCCGCACCGCCCGCGGACGGCGCACCTGCAATGTCTCGCCGCTCTGCCACGCCCTGACTGCATCGGGAACAAGCCGGTCTTCCGCCCAGTCACCGCCACCGATAACGTTGCCGGCGCGCGCCGTGGCAAGGCCGATCCTGCGGGCTGAAAAGAAGGAGGCGCGATAGCTCGCCGCGATGATCTCCGCCGCCGCCTTGCTGGCACTGTAGGGATCGTGGCCGCCGAGCGGATCGCTCTCCATGAAGGCAAGCCCCGTCTCGGCATTGTGGTAGACCTTGTCGGTCGTCACGACCACGATCGAGCGCACGTCCTCCGACAGCCGCAGGGCGTCCAGCAGATTGGCCGTACCGAGCACGTTGACGTCATAGGTTTCGGCCGGATTGCGATAACCGGCCCTGACCAGCGCCTGGGCGGCCAGATGAAAGACGATCTGCGGCTTGGTCTTCAGCACGTAATGGTTGACGGCGTCGCGGTCACGGATATCGATGATGCCCGGCCCCTCCATCGCCCCACCGAGCAGCAGGTGCAACGAAGGCTCGGCCTGCGGCGCCAGCGACAGGCCGGCGACGTCGGCCCCCAGTTCGCGCAGCCACAGCGCCAGCCAACTGCCCTTGAAGCCGGTATGGCCGGTAACCAATACGCGTTTTCCGCGCCAGAATTCTTTCGTCATCGGCATCACCACGTCTTCCACGGCGGGGCGCCGCTCTGCCATAGGCTTTCAAGATGATTCTTGTCGCGCAGCGTATCCATCGGCTGCCAGAAGCCTTCATGGAAATAGGCCTGCAACTCGCCGTCCTTGGCCAGTCCCATCAGGGGTTCCCCCTCCCAGCTTGAATGATCCGCTTCGATCCGGTCGATGCAGCGGGGCGAAAGAACGAAGAAACCGCCATTGATGAAGCCGCCCTCGCCTTCCGGTTTTTCGACGAAACCCTGGACCTCGTTACCGTCCAGCTGCAGCGCGCCGTAGCGCGCCGGTGGCCGCACGGCCGTTACCGTCGCCTGCTTGCCGTGGCTCTTGTGGAAGGCGATCGTCTTGCCGATATCGACGTTGCTGACGCCGTCGCCATAGGTGAAGCAGAAGGCTTCCTCGTCCCTGAGATAGGAGGCAACACGCTTGAGGCGGCCGCCGGTCATCGAGTTCTCACCCGTATCGACCAGCGTCACACGCCAGTTCTCGGCGCTCTGGCGATGGAATTCGATGCTGTTCTGCGACAGGTCGAAGGTGATGTCCGACATGTGCAGGCCGTAATTGGCGAAATATTCCTTGATCATGTAGCCTTTGAAGCCACAGCAGATGATGAAGTCCCTCACGCCATGGGCATAGTAGAGCTTCATGATGTGCCAAAGGATCGGCCGGCCGCCGATCTCAATCATCGGCTTCGGCCGCAGGTGCGTTTCCTCGGCAATGCGAGATCCCAGACCACCGGCAAGAATGACCACTTTCATCGGGTCCTCCAGCTACGCGCACAAGCGGTCGCCAGCGGCACCGGCAATGACGTGGCGCAGGGAAAACGGGCCGAGGGAAACCTGCTTTGAGGCGGCCGCACAGCTCCCAGCCCACGCGCCGCCTTCGACCGCACAGCCAATGGACTTGCCGTCATATGGCTTCTAAGGCGGGAAAACTCCATGATGCTCCAGGTCCAGTCAGTCAATCCTGACAAGCACCCTAGAGGCTGAAACTGTCGTCAAACTGGAGAGGCTGCCGGCAAAAACGGCCGTCCTGTCTTCCTGGCCGACTATCAGGCCAGGAAGATATCAGTATATTGGATTTCAATGAGCATTCTTCCGCACCAGATGCTGTTCCCAATCAAGCGCACTGCGGATGATGCCGTTCAGATCATCATATTCCGGCACCCATCCGAGTTCTTGTCTGGCAAGCGCCGGATTTGCGACGATCATCGCTGGATCGCCCGCCCGGCGTTCCGCAAAAATGACCGGAAAATCGGCCCCATGCACCTTGCGCACCGCATCGAGCACCTCAAGCACCGAGAAGCCGTGGCCGTAGCCGCAATTGGCAGCGAGCGAGCCGCCACCGGCGCGCATGCGCTGCAGCGCCTTCAGATGCGCCTGCACCAGATCCCAGACATGGATGTAGTCGCGCACGCAGGTTCCGTCCGGCGTCGGATAGTCTGTGCCGAAGACGCTCATGGATTGGCGCTTGCCAAGTGCCGTGGCGCAGGCGACCTTGATCAGATGCGTCGCCACCGCCGAGGACTGGCCGCTGCGTCCCTTCGGATCGGCCCCGGCAACATTGAAATAACGCAGCGCCGTATAGGTGAAATGGTGTGCATTGGCCGTATCGCGCAGCATGATCTCGGTCATCAGCTTGGACGAGCCATAGGGGGATTCCGGTTTCAGAGGAACGCTTTCGGTCACCGGCTCCAGAACCTCCGGCGTTCCGTAGACCGCCGCCGTCGAGGAGAACACGAAATAGGGAATTCCGGCCTCGACGGCGCTGGCAATCAGGCTGCGCGACTTGCCCGTGTTGTTCTCGTAATAGCCGAGCGGATCGGCGACCGATTCCGGCACGACGATCGAACCGGCGAAATGGATGATGGAATCGATCTCGTTTTCCGAGAATATCCGCCGCATCAGACCGGTATCTGCGATGTCACCTTCATAGAAGCGCGCTTCGGGCGCAATTGCCCAGCGAAACCCGGTTGAGAGACGATCGATGACGACGACCTGTTCACCGGCATCGAGCAGCGCCCAGACCATGTGGCTGCCAATATAACCGCCGCCGCCTGTTACCAAAACCGCCATCCGTGTACTCCCGCATTGTTGAAGTCAGCGGGATATGACCCGTTGGCGGCACGATACACAAGGATTTTGTGCAGCGCCGAACAGTCAAATGTCGCTCAAAGGGAGGCGATATAGCCGGCCAGCCGCTCAGCGGCCGTTGCGATCTGGCCCGGATCACGCAGGAAACAGGCGCGCATGAACAGCGACCCGCCCTCGCCGAAGGCCGTGCCCGGTGCGAGCCCGACGCCGGACTTGTCGACGATGTCGAGGGCGGCGCGGCGCGCATCCGTGACACCGTCAATCTTCAGGAAGGCATAGATCGCGCCGTCCGGCTTCAGGGTCTGGACGCGGTTCGTCGCAATCAGTGCGTCGCACAACAAGTCGCGCGAGCGGGCCGCCTTTGCGACGTTTTCGGCGATGAAGCCATCGCCATGATCGAGCGCCGCGATTGCACCCGCCTGGATGAACTGCGCCACGCCGGAGGTCGAATACTGGATCAGGTTTTCGAGCACCTGGCCGATTTCCGGCGGCGCTACGATCCAGCCGGCGCGCCAGCCGGTCATCGACCAGTTCTTGGAGAAGGAATTGACGAAGAGGATGCGGTCGTCCTGTTGCATGATGTCGAGGAAGGACGGCGCCCGGCCATCATGGAAATAATAGAGCGCATAGATTTCGTCGGCGATGATCCAGAGACCATGCCGGCGTGCCAGATCAAGGATCGCCTTCAGATCGTCATGCGATGCGGTCCAGCCGGTCGGGTTGGAGGGCGTGTTAACGAACAGCGCCCGCGTCTTCGGCGTGATCGCACCTTCGAGCCTGCCTATGTCGAGCTGCCATTTTCCTTCTTCGAAGCTGAGCGGCACCGCAATCGCCCGCGCGCCGGAAAGCTCCGCACTGGCCGCGAAATTCGGCCAGGCCGGCGAGAGGAAGGCCACGTCGTCGCCAGGTGAGGTCACAGCCTCGATCGCAAGCTTGATCGCCTGCATGCCCGAGCCCGTGACGTAGAAGTTGTCAGGGGAAAGCGTCTTTCCGAAATGACGCTGATAATAGCGGCCCAGCGCCTCGCGCAGCGGCGGGATGCCGCGCTGCCAGGTGTAGAAAGTCTCGCCGGCCTTCAGCGAATCCTGCGCCGCCTGCGAGATGAAATCCGGCGTCGGCAGGTCGCCCTCGCCGACCCAGAGCGGAATGAGGCCGTCGCGCCCGCGCGCATAATTCACCAGTTCGACGATGCCGCTTTCGGGTGCTGCGAGCGATCGGGGGCTGAGGCTGGCTAGAATGGTCATCGGCGGGCTCCCGATGCATAACCCGAAATCGCATCGATTTTCGGGTTATGCATAATATCAAAGGGGAGAGCGTCCTTTGCGCGCGCGGCGCTCTCGTTGCCCGCCGCTTCTAGCGGTTTTTCAGATCGCGATCACGCGATATTCGCTGACGAATTTATCGATTTTGGTGATGTATCGCCTTACGCTCTCTGCTTCAGCAGGTCGCGGATTTCGGTCAGCAGTTGCACATCGACCGGCGGCGGTGCTGCGGGCTCCTCGTTCTTCTGCCTTTCCAGCGAGGCGCGCATCTTGTTGACCGCCTTGACCAGCAGGAAAATGATCCAGGCGAGGATCAGGAAGTTCAACACCACGGTGAGGAAATTGCCATAGGCGAAGACCGCGCCCTGCTCACGCGCCGCAGCGAGCGATGTCGCGGTCACGGTGTTGGAGAGTGGAAAGAAGAAGTTGGAGAAATCAAGCCCGCCGGTGATTGCACCGATGACCGGCATGATGATGTCTTTGACCAGCGAATTGACGATCAGCGTGAAAGCACCGCCGATAATGATACCGACGGCAAGGTCCATGACATTGCCTCTTGCAATAAACGCCTTGAACTCGTTCAGCATTAGAGTCGCTCCTCATCTTCTACGGAAGCCGGCTGGCCGCCTGTCCTCGCCCCGCCGGATAGCGGGGAGATGCTACTTGAAATCACACTCAAGTAAATCGTGCATCGGAAAATGGACGTGAAACTCACCGATTTCGTGCCGTTCCAAAAACAGATGTCCGTTCTTTGACTTAAGGCTAAGGCACGCCTGATTTTCTTCCCCTTCGTCTTGTCCTATGCTGATGTGAGGACAAGGAAGAGGCATGCTTTCGGGCTCGATCATCTTCGCGGCCGCGTTCGCCTATCTGCTGCTGCTGTTTGCAGTCGCAAGCTATGGCGATCGCAAGGCGCGCAGCGCCCCTGCCGGCAAGGGCAGGCCGCTGGTCTATGCGCTGAGCTTGGCCATTTACTGCACCTCATGGACGTATTTCGGCGGGGTCGGCCTCGCTGCCGAGCGCGGGCTCGAATTCACTGGCATCTATATCGGCCCCATCCTGATGTTCACGCTCGGCCTGCCGGTGATCCGCCGCATCATCGCGCTGGCCAAATCGGAAAGGCTCACCTCCGTCGCCGATTTCGTCGCCGCACGCTATGGCAAGAACCCAGCGGTTGCCGCCATCGTCGCGCTGATCTCGCTGATCGGAGCTATCCCCTATATCGCCCTGCAGTTGAAGGCGGTTTCCAGCTCAGTGTCGGTTATGGTCGATACCAGCGGCTATGGCATCGGCGCCGGCGAGAATTTCATCGACCTGCCCCTGCTCGTCACGCTTTTCCTCGCCTGTTTCGCCATCGTCTTCGGCACGCGCCACACCGATGCCACCGAACACCAGGATGGTCTCATCCTGGCTATCGCGATGGAATCGGTGGTCAAGCTCCTGGCGCTGGTGACGGCCGGCCTTTACGTCGTCTTCTTCCTTTTCGACGGCCCGGGCGACCTTTGGACCAAGGCGATCTCCAACAGCCAGGTGATGTCGGCGCTCGAATACCAGACGCCACTGCCGCGCTGGATCCTGCTGGTCGTGCTTTCGGCCTTCGCCATCATCATGCTGCCCCGGCAGTTCCACGTCACCGTCGTCGAGAATCGCACCGAAAAGGACCTGCGCACCGCCGGTATCCTCTTCCCGGTCTACCTGATTGCCATCAATCTCTTCGTACTGCCGATCGCCATCGCCGGCATCCTGACCTTTGCCGGCAGCGGCGAGGCAGACCTCTATCTCCTGACGCTGCCGCTCGCCGCCGATATGCCTATTCTGACGCTGATCACCTTCATCGGCGGCTTTTCGGCCGCGACCGCCATGGTCATCGTCGCCTCGGTCGCACTGTCGATCATGATTTCCAACGACATCGTCATGCCGGTCTTCCTCAGGCGCAACCTGATGGGCCGCGGCGGCTCGCAGGATGTCGCCGGCACGCTGCTCAACGTCCGGCGCACGGCGATCTTCGTGGTCCTGTTGCTAGGCTATGGCTACTATCGCTCCGCCGACATGAGTGCAGGCCTCGCCTCACTCGGCCTCCTCTCCTTCGCCGCCATATCGCAGATGGCGCCGGCGCTGTTCGGCGGCCTGCTCTGGCGCCAGGCCAATGCCCGCGGCGCGATTGCCGGGATGACACTCGGCTTCCTCGTCTGGGCCTACCTGCTCTTCCTGCCGAGCCTCGGCGGACCGGACAATTCGCATGTCGCGACAACCGTTCTCGGCTTCCTCTTCCCCTTCACCGCGATCTTTTCCGGCCCCGCCGCCGACCCGCTGGTCAACGCCTGCGCACTCAGCCTGCTCGTCAACGGGATCGCCTACGTCATCGGCTCGCTGACCCGCGCGCCAAAACCGCTCGAGCGGCTGCAGGCCGGCGTCTTCATCCGCCGCAAATCGCGCTCGGAAAAGGCGTTTCGCGGCCGCAAGACCAAGATCACCGTGCTCGACTTGAAGACCACGATCGCCCGCTATCTCGGCGAGGAGCGCATGCAGCGCTCGTTCCAAACCTATGAGCGCCAGTCCGGCCGCTGGCTGGAAGATAACCAGCACGCCGACATGGCGCTCGTCCATTTCTCCGAGCAGCTGCTCGGCAGCGCCATCGGCTCCTCCTCCGCTCGGCTCGTGCTGTCACTGGTCCTGCAGCGCATGGACGACACGTCTTCCGATACCGCCTGGCTGCTCGATCAGGCATCGGAAGCGCTGCAATACAATCAAGACATGCTGCAGACGGCGCTTTCGCAGATGGACCAGGGCATTGCCGTCTTCGACAGCTCCAACAACCTGATCATCTGGAACCGCCGCTTTCGCCAGTTGCTTGACCTGCCGGAGAGCGCCGGCCAGGTCGGCTTTCCGCTGGCCGAGATCGTCTCGATGCTGAGCAAACGCGGCGACATCCGCAAGGAGCACGAAAAAGCGCTGATCGCCAACTTCCTGACGCTCGACAAACCCTTCCTGCTCGAACTTTCCGGCGGCGAACGCATCATCGAAGTGCGCACCAATGCCATGCCGGACAAGGGCATCGTTACCACCTATACCGACATCACCCAACGCGTCGCCGCCGACATGGCTCTGAAGCAGGCGAACGAAACGTTGGAGTTGCGCGTGGCCGAGCGAACCGGTGAACTGACCCGGGTCAACAGGCAAGTAGCCGAAGCCCGTGCCGCGGCAGAGGAAGCCAATATCGGCAAGACCCGCTTCTTCGCCGCCGCCGGCCATGACATCCTGCAGCCTCTCAACGCCGCCCGGCTCTATTCCTCGTCGCTGGTCGAGCGTCTCGGCGATTCTGAAAACAGCGTGCTCGTTCAGAACATCGATTCCTCGCTGGAATCGGTCGAATCCATCCTCGGCGCCGTCCTCGATATTTCCCGGCTCGATACCGGCGCGATGAAGCCACGCCTTCAATCCGTGCCGCTCAACGACCTCCTGCGCCGAATCGAAACGGACTTCGCCCCCGTCGCCCGCGCCGCCAATCTCAGGCTCACCGTCATGCCGACATCGCTGACGGTGCGTACGGACCCGAACCTCCTGCGCCGCCTAATCCAGAACCTCGTCTCCAATGCGATCAAATACACGCCAAGGGGCAAGGTCCTGGTCGGCGTGCGCCGCGAGGGCGGCAACGCCGTCATAGAGGTCATCGATTCCGGCATCGGCATTCCGGCGTCGAAGTTCCGCACCGTCTTCAAGGAATTCGCCCGCCTCGACGAGGGCGCCAAGACGGCGTCTGGCCTTGGTCTCGGCCTGTCGATCGTGGACCGCATTTCCCGTGTCCTCAACCACGCCGTCGACCTGCAATCCAAGCCCGGCAAGGGCACACGCTTTCGCGTGACGATGCCGATCGACCGCGCCACCGGCACGATCAAGACCGCTGCCGCGGCACCGGTTGGAACCGCGCAACCGCTCCACGGCCTGCGGGTCCTGTGCATCGACAATGAGGCCCAGATCATCGAAGGCATGAAACTTCTGCTCGATGGCTGGGGCTGCACGGTTTCGACCGCGCTGTCGCTCGCAGCCTGGCAGACCGACACGGCCAACCTCACCCAGCGTCCGGACGCGATCATCGCCGACTACCACCTCGACAAGGCAACCGGCATCGCCGCAATCCAGGCGATCCGCGACCATTTCGCGATTGCCATCCCCGCCCTCCTCGTCACCGCCGATCGCTCGCCGGAAGTCCGCGCCGCCGCCGAACGCGACGGCATTGCGTTGCAAAACAAGCCGGTTCGCCCAGCCTCGATGCGAGCCTGGCTGACGCAACTCTCGGTGTCGATAAAGGCGGCGGCGGAGTAGAGAAAGCGCATAGAGAAAATTGATTTTTATTTAATAGTGAAAACGCTATATTGGTTCTCGAAGAACTTCGTGTCTCCCACGACAACAACACGTACCGGACATACTATCTTGCGAACTACGACGAGGCAGTGGTCCTTATCGATGCAGGCATGAAGAAATCGAAGAAGGACGGCGAAATTCCGGCGGAACAGGTTGCGCGACTGCTGGAGAGAAAACGCCAGGCAGATGAGTTTTATGGCGAAAATCGTGCATTGCTGCGCAAACGTTACGACATAAGACAAAAGCGAAGAGAGTTGGCATAGGCGAAGACAATGACAGACCCGGCTACTGGAACGGCAAAATTGGGAAGCGGGAATTATCTCAAGGACCGCGGATATGCCGACCCCGCGGAGATGCGGATCAAGTTTCTGCTTTCGAATGAAATTGCTCTGTCCATCGAGGACAAGGCGCTCAGCCAGAAAGCGCCTGCGGAACTGACCGGCTTGAAGCAGCCTGACATTTCCAGAATTGCAAATGGCAATGTTGGTGACTACTCGGTGTGGAGGCTTATGCGAACCCTGTCCTTGCTCGGCAAGGACATCGTCATCGACATTCACCAATCGAACCACGAGCAAGGCGACATCAACGCGAACATCGCCCCTGCAAAACAGGCGGCAGGACGTTGATCCAGATCAAGCCGCGACGGCCGAAATCTTCCCCAACTGGATCACCGCCTGCGTGCGGCTATCGACGTTGAGCTTGAGCAATATCGCCGAGACATGTGCCTTGATGGTCGCTTCGGAGACCCCGAGTTCGTAGGCGATCTGCTTGTTGAGCAACCCTTCGGCCAGCATGCCAAGGACGCGCGATTGCTGCGGCGTCAGTGTCTGCAGCCGATGCAGGAGATCCGCCACTTCCGGCTCATGCTCCATGCCGCGCTGGAAGCCCGGCGGCGTGAAGATGTCGCCGGCCAAGACCGTTTCGATGCCCTGGCGGATTTCCTCGACGCCGGCGGATTTAGAGAGGAAGCCGGAGGCGCCGAGCTCCAGCGCCCGCTGGATCGTCGCCGGATCGTCCTGAGCCGAGACGATCATCACCGGCAGGCTTTGGAATTCGGCGCGAAGAGCGATCAGGCCCGACAGTCCGCTGACCCCCGGCATGGTAAGATCGAGCAGCATCAGGTCGGCGGAGACATTGTCGATTGCCGCCTGACGTGCAGCTGTGAAATCGCCTGCTTCGACGATGGTCGGACTACCGGTCATGCCGGTCAGCGCCTGGCGCATGGCGCCGCGAAAAAGCGGGTGGTCATCCGCAATGATGATGGTCAAATCTGACGTCATGACGCTCCCTCCCAAGAGCCGGCGCATTACGGCGCCGCGCGTCTCCTCAGACGCGCAAAGGTCGCCGTCACCCTTTGAATCATTGCTAATTTTACCTTAAATCGATTTCGATTTAAGGAATTATGCAATAGGCGAAGCCTCCCATTCACCGCTGCGCCGCATGGAACGTCCGGGATCCGGTCAGGTCTTTTGGGGCACGCTCTCCGTCCCATCGGACTCGCGTTCCAGATCCTTCACAATTCCCATGAAACTGCGCATCATTCTTTCCATGATGCTCATTGTCTGGTCAATCTCTTCCTTCGTCGGAAGCCGTGGTTTCAGCGCAGCTTGCCCCTCGCCGACCGTTTTTTCCAGCGCTTCGATGCGCTTTGTCAGCAGATCGAGCTCAACCTCGAAGGCGGTGCGCTCATCGGCGGCCATCCGGCAGACCATTTCGCCTTTGCCCTCCTGGCAGAGCGACACCTCACCCGTCTGGGTATCCAGCCGCGCAATACCGCTTTCGGTCTTCTGCATGGCGTAGCGCCCCGGCACCGGCTCCTCGGCAAAGGCCGCGATGGCTGCAAGGAATCCGCCAAGGGCCAAGACCGGTATCAGCATCCTGTTCATCGCAACCTCCAATATCCGCCGAAAATCCGGGATCGCACCCGCTTGCCGGTGGACTTTCGCAGAAGATTGCGGCAATCCCGCAAAACACTTCGTCCAAAGTCCAGGAAACGGCGGCATGACCGACATTATCTACAAAATCGTCCCGGCAACTCTATGGCAGGATGCGCTCAACGCTGGCGAATTCAAGGGCGCCTCGATCGATCTGACGGACGGCTACATCCATTTGTCGACGGCCGAGCAGGCACAGGGAACGGCCGCCCGCTATTTTGCCGGACAGGAAGGGCTTCTGCTTGTTGCCATCCATGCCGAAAAGGTCGGCGACAAGCTGGTCTACGAGGCCTCTCCCAGCGGTACGCTGTTTCCGCATCTCTACGCGCCGCTGTCCCTCGATGCGGTCCTTTGGGCAAAACCGCTGCCGCTCGGTGCCGACGGCGACCATGTCTTTCCGGAGCTTGACCGATGATCAATGCCATTCAGTCGCTCGCCCGCCGCGGCCTCTTCCTGCTCGATCCGGAAGCCGCCCACGGCCTTTCCGTCAAGGCGCTGAAAACCGGCCTCGTGCCCGCCTGCACCGCCCCCGCCGATCCGCGGCTCGCGCAGATCGTCGCCGGCCTCACCTTCACCAATCCGCTCGGCATGGCGGCCGGCTACGACAAGAATGCCGAGGTGCCGGAGGCGCTGCTCAGGCTCGGTTTCGGCTTCACCGAGATCGGCACCGTCACGCCGAAGCCGCAGGCCGGCAACGACAAGCCGCGCATCTTCCGTCTGGTCGAGGACGATGCCGTCATCAATCGTCTCGGCTTCAACAATGAAGGCCATCAGGCCGCGCTGACCCGGCTTCGTGGGTGCTCGCGCGACGCGATAATCGGTGTCAATATCGGCGCCAATAAAGACAGCGCCGACCGCATCGCCGATTACGTCACCGGCATTCGCACCTTTTACGGCGTCGCCCGCTATTTCACCGCTAATATCTCCTCTCCCAACACGCCAGGCCTACGCGACCTGCAGGCGCGCGAAAGCCTAGCGACGCTCCTGTCGGCCGTGCTCGCCGCTCGCGACGAGGAAGCCGCAAAGACGGGAATGCGGGTGCCGGTCTTCCTCAAGATCGCACCGGACCTTACCGAAGAAGGCATGGACGATATCGCCGCCGAAGCCCTGTCGCACGATCTCGACGGGCTGATCGTCTCAAATACGACGCTGTCGCGCGACGGCCTCAAGGACCAGCGCCAGGCCAAGGAAAGCGGCGGACTATCCGGCAAGCCGCTGTTTGAAAAATCGACGATCGTGCTTGCCAAGATGCGCCAGCGTGTCGGACCCGACATGCCCATCATCGGCGTTGGCGGCGTCTCATCTGCGGAAACGGCAGCGGAAAAAATCCGCGCCGGCGCCAATCTCGTCCAGCTCTATTCCTGCATGATCTATGAAGGCCCATCGCTGCCAGGCAGGATCGTCCGCGGCCTGTCACAACTCTGCGACCGCGAAAAGCTCTCGTCGATCGCTGACATCCGCAGCAGCCGCGTGGACTATTGGGCCACCAGGGCATGATGCCGAAAAGTGTGAAGCGGTTTTCGGGTCACATCACACCCTTATAGAATGTCTGAGCCGAACGGCGTGGCACCAGCGCCATCAGGAAAAGGCCGCGAAACACCAGGAACAGGTTGAGCGACGCCCAGAGCCCGTGATTGCCGAAGGTCGGCACCAAGAAACAGAGGGCGGCAATATAGCCGGCGAAGGCGGCAAGCATCATGTTGCGCATGTCGCGCGACCAGGTGGCGCCGATGAAGACGCCGTCCATCAGAAAGGCCAGCGCCCCTGCCAGTGCTGTGATCGCCGCCCAGGGCATATAGACATAGGCTTCCGCCCGCACATCTTCTGCCGTCGTCAACAGATCGACCAGCCTGTCGCCGAAAATCAAAAAGGCGATGGTGGTAAAACCGGCCAGAACGAGAGACCAGATCGCGGTCATCCTCAAGGCCCGATCGAAGGCCGGCCGGAAGCGTGCGCCGATCGCCCGGCCCGTCAGTTGTTCAGCCGCGTTGGCGAGCCCGTCGAGATAATAGCCCGCGACGAGGAAGATCGTCATTAGCACCGCGTTGGCGGCAAGTGTCACCGGCCCGAGAGAGGAGCCGATACGTGTCATCAGCGTGAAGGCGCCAAGAAGGACGAAGGAGCGGATCATGATATCGCGGTTGAGGCCGAACAGTGGCTTCAGGCGATCGTGGGCGATGATCGATGCCCAGCTCGGCGAAACCGTGCGGTCGAAGCGGCCATAGACGACTGCGAATCCGACGATCGCGCCGACCACCTCGCCCGTCACCGTCGCCAGCGCAACCCCCGTTACGCCCCAGCCGAGGTAAAGCCCGAGGACAATGCACAAGACGATGTTGATGCCGTTGATCAGCGTCTGCAGCACAAGTCCCGTTGTCCCCTGCCCGCGCCCGAGCACGTAGCCGAGGATGGTGTAGTTGGCGAGCGCGGCGGGACCGGAAAGAATGCGACAGAGGAAATAGGCGCGCGTCACCGCCGCCACCTCCGGCCCCGGCGCCATCAGCCATAGTCCGAGGGCCAGCAGCAACGGCGATAAAAGGATGATGGCGGTTCCGCAGACCACTGCGATGATCAGGGAGCGCCAGAAAACGGCCTGCTCTTCCGTCTTATCGCCGCGCCCGAAAGCCTGGGCGACAAGGCCGGTTGTGGCCGAGCGCAGGAAATTGAAGGTGCTGAACAAAAGATCGAAGAGGATGGCGCCGATCGCAAGACCGGCAAGCAGCGTTGCCTGCCCCATATGTCCGACGACGGCCGTATCGACCAGCCCGAGCAGCGGCGTCGTCAGGAAGCCCAGTGTCATCGGCACGGCGATCGACAGGATCAGCCGGTTGGTGACAAGAAAGGGACCTCCCCCTTGGGTGTTTTCGCCGATATCGGCCGTATGCGCTGCCGTCATGCTTCGTCCTCAAGAGCCAGCCGCGAATCCAGGAATCAAATCAGGCGGTCGAAAGCACCATGGCCCAATAGGGCCGGTTTCCGGAAGCCGGATTTCGCATGACTGCGACGCCGAGGCCGCCATAGTTCGCGCCTAGCATATTCTCCAGATGCTTGGGCGAATGGTACCAGGCGGCATAGACGTTTTCGGCGCTGTCCTGGCCCATGGCAATGTTTTCTGCCGCCGGCAGGGCGACGCCCTCGCCCTTCATACGCTCGAGAAAACTGTCGCCCATGCCGATCAGATGCGCCATCTTGCCGGACCTGGCCATGCGGGCCGCCTGCGACAATGCCGCCTGCGCCGCCGCCGCGTCGCGCACCAGCGGCTTGACGCCGTTCTGTTTTCTGAGGTCGTTGACATAACCGAGCGTCGCTTCCGTCTGATCGCTGCCGTTGCCGCTCGGGGTCACCCTGGGCGTGCCGCAACTGGCAAGAAAGCCGAGTGAAAGAAGCGCTCCAGACCGCAGAAGAGCGCGCCGGGGGGCGAGGAAGTCCTGATCGTGCATGTTACCGCCGGTAGTTGAGAATACGCAGGATGATGAAGACAGGAATGACTATGGCCGCACCAAGCAGCAGATAGTCTCCGATGCGGCCGAGCGCCGCGAAGCCGGAATGCCAGAGGTCGAGAACGAAGTCGCGGGCCGTGTAGAGAATGCCATAGGGCGTCCAGCCGAACACCGCCATGACGAAACCGACGATGATTGACACCACCAACAGCTTGACGATCACCCGGCCGGGCGTATCGCCCAGAAATCTGTTCACTCCATCGGCCATGGCCCATGATTCTCCTGTTTTGCCTGACATAAGCCGCCACGGCGCCGCTCGCAAGCCGCGAAGATTGGCGAGACCCCTTGCCGTCCCAATCGCCGCTTGCCATTTCTACCCTCACACGCAACAACCGGTCAAAGCCCAAGGGCACAATCGAGGCGCAGAAACCATGAACCTCAACCAGCTTTCCTCCGGCGACCTGATTGCCGACCGCCGCGCCGAATATGCGCACATGCTTGCCGACAGTGGCGATCACGCCGGCGCCACCGACCTGATGTCCCAGGCACTGGAGCTTGTTCCCGACTGGGCGGCCGGCTGGTTCCGTCTCGCCGACTATCAGGAGAAATCCGGCCGCAAAGAGGCGGCAATCGCAGCCCTGAGGAAAGTTCTCGAGCTCAACCCCGAGGATATTTTCGGCGCCGGCCTGAAACTCGCTCTCCTCGGCGGCGCCGAGATACCGGAGCAGCCTTCCAGCCTCTATCTGGCGCAGCTCTTCGACGACTACGCCGACCGCTTCGACAAGGCGCTGGTCGAGAAGCTCGATTATTCCGTTCCTGCAAAACTCGCCGCCTTGATTGCGATCGATGCGGGCAACGATCGCTTCGCCCATGTGATTGATCTTGGCTGCGGCACCGGCTTGTTCGGCGAGCGCATCCGCGACAAGGCGGATCATCTCGAAGGCTTCGATATCTCGACCAACATGCTTGCCAAGGCCGAAGACAAAGGCATCTACGACCGGCTTGCGCAGGCCGACCTTTCCCTGCCGCCCGAACGTTCCGGCCTGTTTGCCAAGGGCAAGGTCGCCGAAAACCGTGCCGACCTCGTCACCGCTGCCGATGTGCTGATGTATCTCGGCAATCTCGACAGCGTCTTCATCATCGCGTCGAAGCTGCTTGCCGGTGGCGGCCTGTTTGCCTTTTCCGTCGAGGACGGCGGAGAGGACCGCGATTTCGTTTTACGCGAATCCCTGCGCTACGCGCATTCGGAAAGCTACATCCGGCAGCTCTGCAAGCGCTTTGGGCTCGACATACTCGAAATCCTTAAGACCACGATTCGCAATGATGGCGGAAAACCCGTCTCCGGCATTCTTTTCCTTACGAAAAAACCAGCCTGAGCGAACTTTTCTTGCGAAATTAAAATAGGTCAGCATTGCTTACATATTTTGCTTGATCGAACGGCGCGAATTCCGATAATTGCTGCATTGCACACAAGCGTTGCTGTCGATCATCACCGCCGCGCACCTGCACCTTCATTCATAGATTTCACCCGTTCGGGCCAGCCCGGATGCGTAGCGGCCTTCGGAGATCGAGCCATGAGCCTTATCAATGCACTTGGTTTCTGGAACACCAGTGCAACGCGCCACACGCCGATCGAGGATGTGCAGGGCATCTTTTCCGGCAGCCTCGTCGCAGCACTCGGTCTCTACGTGCTTGCCAGCGCCGGTCTTCTGACGGGCAGCACCGCCGGTGTCGCCTTCCTCCTGCATTATACGCTGGGCGTCAATTTCGGTCTCGCCTTCTTCCTGCTCAACCTGCCGTTCTTCTACCTGTCGTGGAAGCGGCTCGGCATGGCCTTCACGCTGAAGACGTTCATCGCCATTGGCATCACCTCGCTGCTGACCAATGTCCAGGGCCAGGTGTTGCAGATCGCCAGCATCCACCCGGCCTGGGCAGCCCTTCTCGGCGGCCTGCTGCTCGGTTACGGCGTGCTGGCGCTCTACCGCCATCGCGCCAGCCTCGGCGGCGTCGGCATTCTCGGCATCTACATGCAGGAGCGTTTCGGCATCCGTGCCGGTCTCGTCCAGCTTGCCATCGATCTCTGCGTGCTGGCCGCCGCCTTCTTCGTCACCGCGCCGCCGGTCGTCTTCTATTCAGTGCTCGGCGCCGTGGTGCTCAATCTGTTTTTGACCATCAATCACCGTGCCGACCGCTATATCGCGCTTTAAAGACTGCCCCTCATCCGCCCTGTCGGGCACCTTCTCCCCGTAAACGGGGAGAAGGGACAAGCGGCAGCCTCCGTCATCCCCTCTCCCCGCTTGCGGGGAGAGGGCTAGGGTGAGGGGCTTTTCCCTCAAGCAGCCTTTGCCGGCTTGTCGATCGGATGCTGCGAGCGGAAGCCGACAGCGATCCGGTTCCAAACATTGATGGCGCCGATGGCGACGGTGATCTTGGCGATCTCTTCGCTCGAGAAATGCGCCTTCAGCGTCTCGTAGGCGTCATCGGGAGCGCCTGTCTGGGCAATGTTGGTCACCGCATCGACCCAGCCGAGCAGAGCCCGCTCGCGGGCATCGTAAACCGGCGATTCCCGCCAGACGCACATTAGGTTGATCCACTGTTCGCTCAGACCATCATGACGCGATTCCCTGACGTGCATGTCGACGCAGTAAGCGCAGCCGTTGATCTGCGACGCGCGCAGCTTGATCAGGTGGATGAAGCGGCGCTCCAGCCCGGAGTTCTGGACGAAATTTTCAAGCGCGAGCACGGCCTTGAAGGCTTCCGGCGAGGCTTTGGTCATATCGAGACGAGTCTGCATCGGTCTTCTCCTTTGTGATGGCTCAGCGAGCCGTTTTGCGTTCATGGATTTCAAGGAAGGCGCAGCCCCTGGCTGCGATCCCGCCATCATCGACCTCGACCAAAGCGCGCCCGAGTTCGGCAATCGTGGTCTTTGCCAGCTCCGCCCTGTAGACCTGCTCGGCCTTCAGCATGGCGGCGGAGATGCCGCAGGGCTTGGCGAAATACCGGCTCGGCAACGGGTTCGGCCCGCGCTGGCGGATTTCGCTGCAGCGGAAGGCCGGCACCGGCCCTTCAACGGCAAGCACGATGTCGAGCAGCGTGATGTCGGCCGGCTTCCTTGCCAGCCGGTAGCCACCTTTCGGCCCCGGCATCGTATCGAGAATGCCGGCGCCTGAGAGCGCCTGCAGATGCTTCAAGAGATAGCTGGTCGAGACACCATGAAACTCGGCGATCGCTGCAGCCGAGAGCACCCCGCCCTGCGAAAGGCCCGACAGCATCGCAACACTGTGAATGGCCTGCTCGACACCCTCACCCAGTTTCACCGGTCTCTCCCTTTCAAATCATGGATATTTTTTATCCATGATAGTCGCACGTGTCAACCGCCAAAATCCGCCCCCCGCGCTTGCCTTTGGCAAAGCGGAGGATAGAAGGGAATTTCCAAGAGCAAGGGGCAGACAAAAATGATGGCAACACCGGCAAAATCGGTCTTTGCGACGCTGATGGCTTCGAGCGCCGAACGGCACTCGATTGCCGATGATGTGCAGGGCGTTGTCTCCGGCAGCATGCTTGCGGTGCTCGGCATCACGCTCCTGTCCAGCGCCGGGCTGTTGACGGGCGGCGTGCCGGGCATCGCCTTTCTCATCCATTACGCAACGGGCTTCAGCTTCGGCGCCAGCTTCTTTGCTGCAAACCTGCCCTTTTACTATCTCGCCTTCCGCCGCATGGGCCTTGCCTTCATGCTGAAGACCTTCGCCGCCGTCGCCATCACCGCAACCCTGTCGGAAGTCCTGCCGCGGGCGCTTGGCCTCACCCACGTCGATCCGCTCATCGGGGCGCTGTTCGGCGGCCTTGTCATCGGCGCAGGCCTGCTGGCGCTCTTCCGCCACCGCGCCAGCCTTGGCGGCATCGGCATTCTGGCGCTCTATCTCCAGGACCGCTTCGGCTGGCGCGCCGGCTTCGTCCAGCTCGGCTTCGACTGCACCATCGTCGCCTGCTCGTTTTTTCTCGCCAGCCCCTACATCATCATCTGCTCGATCGCCGGCGCATTGGTGATGAACATCACGCTGGCGGTAAACCATCGCAAGGATCGCTATATCGCGATGTAAGGGGCACGCCCGACCTTCCGTCGTTCAAGGCGTCATTGCAAACCATCATGCTTTTTCAGCTGATCGATGGCGTTCAAGGCATCATAAGGAGACCACCCCGCATCGACGGCGGCTTCCACCAACTTGGTTTCCACTTCCTGCTCGAGCTTCTGATAGAGTGGCTCGAGTGCCTCCTGCACGGTCAGGATATGCTCGTCGGGCGGAATGACGGTTTCACCAGGTGCTGACAACGGCATGCCCCTCTCCTTTCTGGTTTTTTGCAAGAATAGTACCAATGCGGAGAGAGCGGAAGTGTTCTCTCATCGCGGCATGGTCATTCGCCCCGCAAACCGCACTCTTCAAATCCACGCTATTTGATCTACATTCACCCGCGTGAACCAGATCGATTCCGCCGCGCGTGCAGTAACCTCGCTGCTCCTCCCTCCGCCCTTCCTGCGCTGGTTCGCGGACAAGGGGTGGCAGCCGCGCGCGCATCAGTTGGAGCTCCTCTCCCGCGTTGAGGGCGGCGAAAGCATGCTGCTGATCGCGCCGACCGGGGCAGGCAAGACGCTCGCCGGGTTTCTCCCGTCGCTGGTATCGCTGACGGGGCGCGGAAAAATTCCGCCGGGCTCGACCTTCACCGGCATCCACACGCTCTACATCTCGCCCTTGAAGGCGCTCGCGGTCGATATCGAGCGCAATCTGATGAAGCCGGTCGGCGAGATGGGGCTGCCGGTGCGCATCGAAAACCGCACCGGCGACACGCCGCAAGCCAAGCGCCAGCGCCAGAAGCTCAATCCGCCGGATATTCTCCTGACGACACCGGAGCAGGTGGCGCTTCTGCTTGCCAATGGCGAGGCCGAGCGCTTCTTCAAGGATCTGAAATATGTCGTGCTTGACGAGTTGCATTCGCTCGTCACCTCCAAGCGCGGCCATCTCCTGTCGCTCGGGCTTGCGCGTCTCAGGAAGCTTGCGCCCGGGCTGCAGGCGATCGGCCTCTCCGCCACCGTCGCCGAGCCGATGGACCTGCAGCGCTGGCTCAGCCCCCAGAAAGCGGGCGAAAACAATCATGCCGGGGTGATCACGGTGACCGGCGGCGCGCGGCCGGACATCTCAATCCTCTCCACCGAAGAGCATGTCCCCTGGGCCGGCCATTCCGCAGCCTATGCGATCGGCGATATCTACCGGGCGATCGGCGGACAGAAGACCACTTTGCTCTTCGTCAACACCCGCAGCCAGGCCGAACGGGTGTTCCAGGAGCTCTGGACGATCAATGACGACAATCTCCCGATCGCCCTTCATCACGGCTCGCTCGACGTCGCCCAGCGGCGCAAGGTCGAGGCGGCGATGTCGGAAAACCGGCTGCGCGCCGTCGTCGCCACCTCGACGCTCGATCTCGGCATCGACTGGGGCGATGTCGACATGGTCATCCATGTTGGCGCGCCGAAGGGCGCCTCACGCCTGGCCCAGCGCATCGGCCGCGCCAACCACCGCATGGACGAGCCGAGCCGCGCCATCCTGGTGCCGGCCAACCGGTTCGAGGTGATGGAGTGCCAGGCCGCCCTCGACGCCAACTATATCGGCGCGCAGGACACGCCGCCTGTCGGCAAGGGTGCGCTCGACGTGCTTGCCCAGCATGTGCTTGGCATGGCCTGCGCCGCCCCGTTCGATCCATTGGCGCTCTACACGGAAATCACCAGCGCCTCGCCTTATGCCGATCTCACCTGGGAGACCTTCGAGCGCATCGTCGATTTCGTCGCGACCGGCGGCTATGCGCTCAGGAGCTACGAGCGTTACGCCAAGATCCGCAAAACCAAGGAAGGCCTCTGGCGCGTCTCCAACCCGCTGATCGCCCAGC
Source organism: Pararhizobium sp. LjRoot235 (assembly GCF_964254145.1). Taxonomy (NCBI): domain Bacteria; kingdom Pseudomonadati; phylum Pseudomonadota; class Alphaproteobacteria; order Hyphomicrobiales; family Rhizobiaceae; genus Pararhizobium; species Pararhizobium sp. LjRoot235. The sequence continues at coordinate 3,948,930 of NZ_CAXUSP020000001.1, forward strand.
AATACCGCCTGAACGTCGGCACCATCATCGAATCGCCGATGCTCAACGTGCGCATGGTCAAGCGCAATGCCCGCGGCGCGCTCGGGCGCGGCGGCATGCCGCTCGGCAAGGTCGAGGAGTATTTCCTCGAAATGCTGTCGCCGGGCGATACCTTCCTGTTTTCCGGCAAGGTACTGCGCTTCGAAGGCATCCGCGAAAACGAATGCCTGGTGTCTCAAGGGTATACGCTCGATCCCAAGGTGCCTTCCTATGCCGGCGGCAAGTTTCCGCTGTCCACCTACCTCGCCCAGCAGGTGCGCAAGATGCTGGCCGATCCCGCTCGTCATGCGAGCCTGCCGGACCAGGTGCGCGACTGGCTGTCGCTGCAGAAGGACTTCTCGATGCTGCCGAAGGAGGACGAACTGCTGATCGAGACCTTTCCGCGCGGCAGCCGGCATTACATGGTGATCTACGCCTTCGAGGGGCGGCTCGCCCACCAGACGCTCGGCATGCTTCTGACACGGCGGCTCGACCGCGCCGGGCTGAAGCCGCTCGGCTTCGTCGCGACCGACTATTCGCTGGCCGTCTGGGGCCTGGAGGATCTCGGCGCGGCCTTTAGGGGACATCGCCCCTCGCTGGCCGACCTGTTCGACGAGGACATGCTGGGCGACGACCTGGAGGCCTGGCTGAACGAGAGCTTCCTCCTGAAGCGCACCTTCCGCAACTGCGCGATCATCGCCGGACTGATAGACCAGCGCCATCCGGGCAAGGAAAAGAGCGGGCGGCAGGTGACGGTGTCGGCCGACCTCATTTATGACGTCTTGCGCGGCCATGAGCCCGACCACATCCTGCTCGAAGCCACCCGCAACGATGCCTCGACCGGACTTTTGGAAATCGAGCGGCTTGGCGATATGCTGTCGCGAATCAAGGGCCACATCACCCATCGCCCGCTGACGCAGATTTCGCCGCTGGCCGTGCCGGTCATGCTCGAGATCGGCAGGGAAGCGGTCGGCGGCGAAGCGCAGGATTTCCTGCTTGCCGAAGCCGCCGACGAATTGTTTGGCGAGGTGGTGGCCACAGTGCCGCGCGTCAGTTGACGCGCAAAAGGTCACTGCAGACCCTAGAAAGTCATTGAACAGAAGACAAAGCCGGAACCATGCATCGCATAGCCCACGCCATCGCCGCCCTGCCGGACAATCCGGCGCTATCTGCCCGCACCGTGATCAACGGCGTGGCGGCCGTCTGCGATCCGCTCGGCGGCCTCTACCTGCCCGATCTCGACATTCTCGTCGTTTCCGACCTGCATCTGGAAAAGGGCTCGGCATTTGCCCGGCGCGGCATGCTTTTACCGCCCTATGACACGCTGGCGACGCTGCGCATTCTCGACGCCATCATCTGCCGCCACAATCCGAAGATGGTGATCAGCCTCGGCGATAATTTCCACGACCGCGTCGGCTCGGCCCTGATGCCGGAGCTTTTCCGCCAGATGATCGAGACGATGGCCCGCGGCCGCGAATGGATCTGGATCAATGGCAATCACGATCCAGACGGCACCGTCAGTCTGCCCGGCTCATCCGCCGACGAACTTCACTACGCCGGCCTGATCTTCCGCCACGAACCGGCGAAGGACGCCGCCGCCGGCGAGATTGCCGGACACCTCCACCCGGCAGCGACCGTCACCCGGCGGGAAAAGAGGGTCCGCCGCGCCTGTTTCGCCACCGATGGCAGGCGCCTGATCATGCCCGCCTTCGGCGTCACCACCGGCGGCCTTGACCTTCGCCACAAGGCTATGCACGGCCTCTTCGACCGCCAGAGCCTCGTCGCCCATATGCTCGGCCGGGACCGTATCTATTCGGTGAGATACAGCAACCTCCTCGGTTAGGCCGCAGACTTCTCCGTCTCGTACCGCAGAATAACGCCACCGGACTGCAGCGGCCTGGATTCAAGCAGCTTGAGCGGCTTGCGTTCGCCCGCGGGCTTGAAGAGCGGCGTTCCCTGCCCGAGCAGAACCGGCACGATGCAGACCATGATCTCGTCGATCACCTCATCCGCCAAAAGCGAGGCGACCAGTTCGGCACTGCCGAAGATGTAGATGTTCTTGTCCGAAGCCTGCTTCAGACGCTTGAGTTCGGCGGTGACGTCGGTGGCGACGCGGCTGTTGTTCCAGTCCGCCTCCTTCAACGTGCGGGACGCAACGATCTTCGGCAGCGCGTTCATAAAGGTCTTGATCTCGGTCTCGTCCTCCGTTGCCGTCCAATAGGCCTTCATGCCCTCATAGGTCACGCGGCCGAAAACCAGCGCCTCGGCATTCGCGCCGAGCTCCTTGCTCAGCGCTTCCAGCTCCGGCCCCCAGACCAGCATGTGGAAATCCAGGTCCCACTTTTTTGCGCCTTCGAAATAACCGTCGAGCGACATCAGATTCCAGACGACAACCTTACCCATCTCGCTTCCTTCTCCGATAACCGATTTCGTTTCGCAACTGGTTTACGGTAAGAAATCCGATTTCAAAATGCAAACGGTTTTTCTGGCGGCAAATCGCGCAGAGCGCATATGCGTTTTGAGCGCTTCAAAGCGGGTGCCAAAACGTTTGGAAACATGGAAATTTTGCGCCGGATTCACATGTCCGGCGAGCTCTCGCGCGACCGCATGCAACGGTTCAGATCACTCCGAAGACGTGCATGCCGAGAAGACATCCGGCGGCGGCCGGACCGCGCAGGCCTGCTAGAACGCGTTGAACGTCAGCGTCGTCAGCGAGCGGTTGATGCCCGGAACCGTCGCGATGTTGTCGTTGATGAACTTGCCGATGTCCTCGCCTTCCTCGACATAGACCTTGATCAGCAGGTCGTAATCGCCGCTGGTCGAATACATTTCCGAAACGATTTCCTTCTTATAGATCACGTCGGCGACCTCGTAGGTCTTGCCGGGCGCGCATTGCAACTGGACGAAAATCGGCTTCATCGGACAATCCTTTCGTTGGCCTTTCACCGGCCTGCTGGCGGCCTTTCGATGCTTCTCGACCGCAATAGCCTGTTTTTCCGCTGCGGCAAACCCGTATCAGTCCCGGCGGAAGACGATGCTTGCCAGCCAGCCGGTGACGACGGCGAGAAGCACGGCGGTAATGCCGTAGAAGAGCGGCTTTTCATGCGCGGCACGGGTGATTGCCTGTTCGAGACCGGTCTTGACGACCCGCAGCGGCAGCGCCTTGGCGGCAACGAAAACACCATCGCGGAAGAGGTAGGCGCGCACGATGTGAACACCGTTCGGCACGTCGGCGGGCAGCCGCACCGAGGCCTTGAACAGGCTGGAACTGATGAACTGCACGCCGCCCGGGTCGCGCTGGTAGACGCCCGTCGTTTCCTTCAGGCGCCGGAAGGCGTCGCGGAATTCGGTGAGATTGCTGCCGTCGCCGATATAGCCGATCGGCGTCAGCGGCATGTGCGCGACACCAATGCCCATATTGTTCATGTCGCCGGGCGGCGCGATCGTCTCGATGTCGCGCGTACTCGACAGCGAATAGGATTCCGGCACCAGCTCGAAGGTCATCGAATTGGTGTTGATCCAGATGCCGAAGATACGCTCCTTCTTGCGCACCGTGGTGTTTTCCTTCGGTCCTTCGAGAGCAACGACGATGTTGTATTTGCCCTGAGCCAGAAGGTTGGTATTGAAGCCGTCAATGGCGCCGAAAATCGTCAGATCAGCGCCGCGGAAGTCCGAGGTGATGGAAATCTCGTCGGTCGAGATGCCGATGTCGAGCTTCTCGGTAAAGTCCATCGGCTCTGCATGCACAGCGAGCGGGGCAACGAAGCCGAGACAGAGCAGCAGAAGGCGCGCGACGATCCGCATCAGAAGCCGAGCCCCGCGGAAACGACCGAATAAATTTCCTTCGGCGGGATGACGAGTTCGATGGCAAGACGGATGCCGACGGCCAGGACCAGGAGCGCCAACAGCGCCCTGAGCTGCTCGCCGCGCAGCCTCTGGCCGACGCGCACGCCATATTGCGCCCCGATCACCCCGGCGATCATCAGCACGAAGGCGAGCACGATATCGACCGTGTAGTTGGCCGTCGCCTGGACGATCACCGTATAGGCGGAAACGAAGACGATCTGGAACAGCGAGGTGCCGACGACGACACTGGTCGGGATGCGCAGCAGATAGATCATCGCCGGCACCATGATGAATCCGCCGCCGACCCCCATGACCGAGGTCAGGACGCCGATGCAGAAGCCGAGCGTGGCGACCGGGATGACGCTGAGATAGATCTTCGATTTCTTGAACCGCATCTTCAGCGGCAGTCCGTGGATCCAGTTGTGTTGCCCTGGCTTGCGCAGCGTCACCGTCTCGTTTTTCGCAGCACGGCGCAAGGCGATGATGCTTTCCCACAGCATCAGCGCGCCGACCGTGCCGAGCAAGATCACGTAGGCGAGCGAAATGACCAGATCGAGCTGACCCATGCGCCGCAGAAGCGCGAAAAGCCAGATGCCGAGCGTGGCGCCGGCCAGGCCACCGCCCAGCAGCACCGTTCCGAGCTTGATGTCGATGGTGCCGCGACGGAAATGGGTGATGGCGCCGGAAATCGAGGAGGCAACGACCTGGTTTGCGCCCGTGGCGACTGCGACGACGGGCGGGATATTGTAGAAGATCAGGAGCGGCGTGATCAGGAAGCCACCGCCAACGCCGAACATGCCGGACAAGAAGCCGACGGCCGCGCCCATGCCGAGAATGATCAGAATGTTCACCGACAACTCTGCAATGGGCAGATACACCGTCACGGCCAGACCTCTAAATACGCCAATAGCCCGCAAGGCGGGTGGAAAACATCAAAGTGGCAAGTGATTCACCACAGGAGATTTGGAATGGAACAGGCCTGAAAACCAATTCGAAATTGCGAATTCAACGTCGTTCCGTCATGCGCCCCGGGGCTTGAGCTGTCAACCTTTTGCAAGGCTTGAGGCCTAACCCGTTGCAGGCATCCTTGTCCGGCTGGTCTGCGGCATTATTGCGGCCGCAGACGCCGTTTTGGAAACTCTGCCGGTCAAAAGCGATCGCCTCCAAAACTTCAGCCGTTTCGCTTCAGCAGTTCCTTCACCAGCGCGTCGGTGATCTCGCCGGTCGGCTCCTGGCCGAGTGATTTCTGGAAGGCCTTGATGGCGGCAATGGTCTTCTTGCCCATCTCGCCGTCCGGCTGGCCGGCATCGAAGCCGTTGTTGTTGAGGATGGCCTGGATGTTGCGCAGCGCCTTCTTCATGTCGATCGAAGCGGTCTTCACGCCCTTGCCGACCCAGGTGTCGGGCACGTCGACCGAATTGGCCGTGGCGTCGAGCGGCGTCAGCTTCCAGGTCGCGAACTTCGCCTTGGCGCTCGTCAACTGCTCCACACTCATGGCCTTGGCCACCTCATCACGCTTCTGGCCGGCATCGGCATCTCCATCGCGTGCGGCAACTGCGAACCACTTGTAGGACTCTTCCAGATCCTGCTTCACGCCGTTGCCGCGTGCATAGAGGATAGCGAGATTGAACTGGCTGTCGCGGATGCCGCGATCGGCCGCCATCGCAAACCATTTTCCGGCCCCGGCAAAATCCGGAGCCCCTTCGTCGCCGCTCGCAAGCATGACGGCGAGATTGTGCATGGCGCTCGCGTTACCCTTCTCGGCGGCCTGCAGATAGAGCGCGCGCGCCTTGTTCAGGTCGCGGGCAACGCCGGTGCCTTTTTCATAGAGGCTCGCCAGCCGGTATTCGGCCGGAACGACGCCCGCGTCGGCAGCGCGCTGATACCACTTCGCCGCCTCGGCAAGATCGATCTTGACGCCGCGCCCCTCGGTGTAGACAGCGCCGACCTCGAACAGCGCCAGCGGATCGCCTTTCCGGGCGGCTTCGGCGAGCGCCTGCGACTCGATCTCGGCGGGAACGATGACTGCGGTCTCGGTACCGGCGGAGGGCGTCAGGGGTCTGGTCTTGCCCGCCTCATCCTTGGCGACATCCAGTCCGACCGCCGCATCAGTGGGTGTCAGCGAGGCTGCGGGCGAAAGCATCTGCGCCGCGCCAGTCACCGTTTCCGGTTTGGCCTCCATGGCCTCCGGCAGCTTCGTCTCCGTTAGGGAGGTTTCCAGTTGCACCGTCTGCGGCGCGGCGGCCGGCTGTCCGGCCTTGGCTTCTTCCTGCTGCAGCGTGCTTAGTGGCTCGACGTCGTTGTCGCCGCCCGCCGTCGCCGCGGCAATATTCGCGGTTTCCTGCAAGTCGCTGGCCGCGGGCTGTTCGATGACAGCAACGGGTACCTCGACCGGCGCCCGGTCGCCGCGGATTAGCGTGTTGACCAGCGGATAGGACATGATCGCCAACAGCACGGCACCGACCGCCATCAGGATGGGGCGGCGATGACGGGCAAAGGCGCCGCCGACCGGAGACGCGGCAGCACCGCTCTTGCCGCGATTCAGCGCATCGGCTTCTTCGGCGGCGAGTTGGGCCGCGCGCCTGGCGGCCGCGATGAAATCCGCCTTGTCCGCCTCGCTCGGTGGCGCATTGCGGTCGGCCTGGCCGGCCCGCACGCGCTCCAGGATCTTCTTGACGTCGGGCACGCCGGACCCGGGCTCCAGCAATTGGTTGGCGACTTCCGGCTCGATGACTTCCGATGCGTCGATCGGCGGCGTCGGGTAGACGACCTGGCGTTCCGCCGCGCGCGCCGGTTCGCTGCGCTTGCCGGAGAACCGCTTGGTCAGGCCGGCGAGAAGACCGGTCTTGACGGACGGAGCCGCCTTCATCTTCACATCGTCCTGATACACGCTGGCCTGTTCGGAAACGATCTGAACCGCCTCCGCGACCTCTTCGCGCGATGAAGCCGACGCATCGGTATCGGTTTCTGCCGCAAGCCCATGCAAGTTGCGCTTCAGTTCCTCGTGATGGTGGCCGAAATCAGTCTCGGTGAAGGGCTCGTCCTCCATCTCGAAAACCGGTTGCGCCGCCTTCGGCATGTGCGGCTGGCTGTCCTGCCCGCGTGTGCCAAAGGCGCGCGGGACCTCCTCGCGCTCGAAGCCGAGTTCTTCCAAACGCTCGAGCTTTTCGGCGATATGAACCAGCGTCTCATGCAGAGCTTCGAAGGTCCGCGCCGTGCGCTCCTCGCTCGAACGGCTCAGGTCTTCGAGAACCTTCAAGTCGTCGGCAAGCGCCGAGATGGCTGCCATGTCCGTTCCGCCGGAAGCCGTGTGTACGACACCATTTCTCGCATAGGCCTCCATCACCGCCTCGGCCGCCTGCCGAGCGGCCTCGATGATATATTCGTCGCTGGTCGCCAGATAGTCCTCGAGCGCGCTCATCCGGCCTTCGAATTCGGCGGGGACGGCCTCACGCGGCTGGCTGACGAGGCTTGACAGGTTGGCGACCTGGTCCTGCAGGCTGCGCAGGATCTCGCTGTCGTCGTAAGGGGCGGCATGGGTTTCTTCGAGACGGATGGCGATATCCGAAAGCTGGCCTTCGAGCCGGGTGAAACGGTCCTCACCGTCATAGCCGGCGGAAGGCGTATCCAGCCGGTCGATCCGGCGGGCGAGGTCGTCGAGACGCTCGGCCAGAACATCGTTGACGAAGCCCCGGTCGAGTGCATCGATCTTGCGGGAAATATCGGAGAGGTGCCCTGTCAGATCCGGCTGGGCGGAGACCTTCTGCGCACGCTCCAGCATCAGCGACAGCTGGTCGAGGCGCTCTTCGAGACGCACCGCCGCTTCTTCGTTCGTCAGTTCCTCGACCCGCGCGGCCAGAGCTTCTATGCGGGCACCGAGGCCGGTGTCGGATGGGAGCTGGAGACTGTCGATCTGCCGCGAAAGGTCGGCAAGGCGACCCTCGACGCGGTTCACACCGGTATTGTCGGGGCCGGCAGTGCGGCCGCTCGCAACGATGGCACGGCTGATTTCATCGAGACGCGCATCGAGATCGGCGAATTGCGAGGCGAGGCGGCGATCGTCCGGCTGCATATGGCGGCCGATTATCTCGATTGCCTGGGCAACCGAGACCAGCTTGTCTTCCAGGGCATGCAAGGCCGGGCCGCTGTTCATCGAGCCAATGTGCGACTTGATTTCGTCGAGCCGGTAGGCGAGCGCCACCAGTTCGTCGTCGCGGTTCGAATCGAAGGCATTCATCCGGTCTTCGACGCCGGTCCAGCGGCTTTCGATGCGGCGCACGCTGTCTTCGCGGGCAAGGCCGTCGATCATGGCGCGCATTTCGTCGAACTCGACCTTGAGCGCGTCGGCCTGCGACGGGGATGCCTGTCGGCCGAGTTGGTTGATGCTGTCGGAAAGCCTCTGCAGGTCGCCGCGAATATCCTCGGCCACCGACTGGTCCTGCGCTGCATCGACCGTGATGCCACGGATTTCCGTGCGCAGGGCATTCATTTCGCGGGAAAGTCCGTCGGCGATGTCCTTCTTCAATTCCTGACGCAGGCCGACCAGAGCCTGAGCAATCTCGGTCATCGCCGGATCCGGACGCTGCGGCTCGCTTCGGAATTGCTCCGAACGCAGGGCCTCGTTACGAACGGGCTCGCGGTGTAGGAACTCCTGGCGCTGGGGTTCCTGGCGCTGGGGTTCCAAACGGTGCGATTCTTGACGCGCGGGTTCGTGGCGCAGCGGCTCCCGGCGGACCTGCTCGCTGCGATGGGGCTCGCTGCGATGGGGCTCGCGGCGCAGCCGTTCGCTGAATTGCGGCGAAGCCGGCACGTCGCGTCCCGGCGTGACCTGTGGCTGGGCTGGTGCGGCGCGGCGCTCGTCATAGCTGAGTGGCTCCGGCCCGCGCTGTTGCACACGTTCGCGAACGACATCGCGCTCGCGGGTCGCTGTCAGAGTGCGCTGGCGTTGCATGATCTCCGCGATCGGGTCGGGCCGGGCTGCGGGAATATCGCTTTCGATCGCGGCGCGTCCGCGCGGATCACGCGCGGTGGTTCCCATCAATCCCTCGATCCGCGCTTCCAGCCCTTCGATCGTGCGGTTCAGCGCATCAAGGGACGACCTGTCGCCATAGGACTGGGCGCCAGGGCGTGGGGAATTTGATCGCGATGCGTTCATCGTTCTTCGCCTCTTTCATCGGCCTTGATCGGAATCCCGGCGTCAGCAAGGCATGTCCCGCCTCAGAATACTCCGGCACCAACCCGGGCAAAGCTGCAACGAAGACAGAACAGATGCAGCTTTGACCATCTCAGCACGCACTTTCGGCAAACGTGGTAAATAAGCCGTTAACCAGGCTGAAAATTTTTTAACGATTTCCGCGCATGCTGGTCCCCGGGGAGGCTTTCAGGCGGCGATTTTCGACACATCCATATGCGGGCCATAGACAGGGCCGAGCGGTAAAGTTATCGCCTCCTTCAATTTTGACGTTTACGCAAACGTCAAAGTTTTGTAGCATGTTGAAATTGACATGGTGCACCCGTGATGGTTTGCCCCGTGACAGGGTTAGAGGTGAGGAACACGACATATGCCCAGCTACAAGGCCCCGGTAGAAGACACGCTTTTCATTCTGAACGACGTGCTCGGCATCGAGCGCTACAACAATCTTCCCGGCTTTGCCGATGCGACGCCGGACATGATCGAAGCGATCGTCGGCGAGGCTGCCAAACTTGCCGAGGAAGTCCTGTTCCCCGTCAACCTCTCGGGCGACCAAGAAGGCTGCAAACGCCACGATGATGCTACGGTGACGACGCCCAGGGGCTTCAAGCAGGCGTTCGATCTGTACCGCCAGGGCGGCTGGCTCGGACTTGCCGTGCCGGAGGAATTCGGCGGCCAGGGCCTGCCCTACACGCTGCACACCGCCGTCGGCGAGTTTATGTCCTCGGCCAACATGGCGCTGATGATGTATCCGGGCCTCACCCAGGGCGCGATCGCGGCGCTCCTCGTTCACGGCACCGACGCCCAGAAAGAAACCTATCTACCGAAGTTGGTGACGGGCGAGTGGACCGGCACCATGAACCTCACCGAACCCCACTGCGGCACTGATCTCGGCCTCCTGCGCACGAAGGCTGTGCCGCAGGCTGACGGCTCCTACAGGATTACCGGCCAGAAAATCTTCATCTCCGCCGGCGAACACGACATGGCCGACAACATCATCCATCTTGTGCTTGCCCGCATCGAAGGCGCGCCGGAAGGGGTGAAGGGCATTTCGCTGTTCATCGTGCCGAAGTTCCACGTCGAGGCTGGCGGCTCCGTTGGTGGCCGCAACACGGTCTCCTGTGGCGCGATCGAGCACAAGATGGGTATCCACGGCAATTCGACCTGCGTCATGAACTATGACGACGCGACGGGCTATCTCATCGGGGCGGAGAACACGGGCCTGAACGCCATGTTCGTGATGATGAACGAAGCCCGCCTCGGGGTCGGCATGCAGGGCCTTTCGATCGCCGAAGTCGCCTACCAGAACGCCGCCAACTACGCGCGCGACCGTATCCAGGGCCGCGCGCTCTCCGGCGCCAAGGCACCGGAGAGACAAGCCGATCCGATCATCGTCCATCCCGACATCCGCCGCGTCCTGATGACCATCAAGGCCTTCAACGAGGCAGGCCGCGCCTTCACGCTCTGGACGGCACTCCAATCAGACATCGCCCATCGCAGCGACAATGAAAAGGATCGCCAGATCGCCGACGACATCCTCGGCCTGATGACGCCGATTCTCAAGGGCGTGCTAACCGACAAGGGCTTCGACCATGCCGTCATGGCCCAGCAGGTCTTCGGCGGCCACGGCTATATCGAAGAACACGGCATGAGCCAGTATGTCCGCGACGCCCGCATCGCGATGATCTACGAAGGTGCCAACGGCATCCAGGCGCTCGACCTCGTCGGCCGCAAGCTGGCGCTGAACGGCGGCCGGGCGATCACCGCGCTGTTCAAGGAAATCGGCGATTTCTGCGAGGAAAACCGCTCCGACGAGAAGCTTAGTTCCTATACCAAGGGCCTGAAGAAGGGCCTGAACGACCTGCAGGCCGCGACCATGTGGTTCGTGGGCAACGGCATGGTCAAGCCTGACAATGTCGGCGCCGGATCGACCGACTACATGCACCTCTTCGGCCTCGTCGTCCTCGGCTACATGTGGGCGAAGATGGCCAAGACCGCGGAAGAAAAGCTTGCCGCCGGCGACACGACCCGCGAAGTCTATCTGAAGAACAAGCTGGTCACGGCCAAGTTCTTCATGGAGCGCATCATGCCGGAAACCACCCTGCGCAAGGCCCGCATCGAAGCCGGCGCCGATACGCTGATGGCGCTCGACGCGGATGCGTTCTGATTGAGCTTGCCTCTTCTCCCTAGCGGGGAGAAGGTGGCCCGAAGGGCCGGATGAGGGGGCGCAGAAGGCGCGGCTTTTTCTGGCTCCGGCTTTACCGGAGACCCCTCATCGCCTCGCGTTGCTTGGCACTTCTCCACGCTGCGGAGAGGAGGAAAACAATGAATTTACGGCCAATCGCCGATAGGGAGAAAACACAATGACCGAAGTCTTCGTTTACGACCACGTGCGCACGCCGCGCGGGCGGGGCAAGAAGGATGGCGCTCTGCACGAGGTGCCGACACCGCGGCTCGCGGCTCGCGTGCTGCAGGCGATCCGCGACCGCAACGGGCTCGATACGTCCACCGTCGACGACATCATCATGGGCTGCGTCGATCCCGTGTTCGAAGCCGGTGCCGTCATTCCGAAGGCGGCCGCCTTCGAGGCCGGCTACTCCACGAAGGCGCCGGGCATTCAGATCTCCCGTTTCTGCGCGTCGGGCCTCGACGCCATCAACTTGGCGGCCGGGAAGATCGCCTGCGGCGCCGACGACATCGTCATTGCCGGCGGCGTTGAATCTATGTCGCGCATCGGCATGGGCATGTCCGGCGGCGCCTGGTATATGGATCCCTCCGTCAATTTTCCCGGCTATTTCATGCCGCAGGGCGTTTCGGCCGACCTGATCGCCACCAAATACGGCTTCTCCCGCGATGACGTCGATGCCTATGCCGTCGAGAGCCAGAAGCGCGCCGGCCATTCCTGGGACAATGGCTATTTCGACAAGTCGGTCATCCCGGTGAAGGACCAGAACGGCCTGACGATCCTCGCCAAGGACGAGCACATGCGTCCGACGACGACGATGCAGAACCTCGCGAGCCTCAACCCGTCCTTCCAGATGCCCGGTGAGATGGGCGGCTTCGAGGCCGTCGCCATCCAGGCGCATCCGGAAATCGAGAAGATCACTTACGTCCACCACGCCGGCAATTCATCCGGCATCGTCGATGGCTCGGCCGCCGTCCTCGTCGGTTCGAAGGCCGGCGGCGAGGCGATGGGGCTGAAGCCCCGCGCCCGCATCAAACATTTCGCCAATATCGGCTCCGATCCGGCGCTGATGCTGACCGGGCCGGTCGATGTCACCGAAAAGCTCCTGAAGCGCGCCGGCATGTCGATCGCCGATATCGATCTGTTCGAGCTCAACGAGGCCTTCGCCGCCGTCGTACTGCGTTATATGCAGGCATTCGACATCTCGCATGACAAGATCAACGTCAACGGCGGCGCCATCGCCATGGGCCATCCGCTCGGCGCCACCGGCGCGATGATCCTCGGCACCGTGCTCGACGAACTGGAGCGCCGCGACCTGAACACCGCCCTGGTCACGCTCTGCATCGGCGCCGGCATGGGCACCGCCACCATCATCGAACGGGTGTAGCCCCAGCCCTCCGTCATGGTCGGGCTTGACCCGACCATCCACAGCCCCGCGGCATGGATCCTCGGGTCATCCTCGGGTTTAACCCGAGGACGAGGATGACGGAGAGGAGAAGGCGCGAATAACCGGACCAGAATTTCGGGGAAGAGGAATCCCATCATGAGCAGCTACACCAATTTCACCATCGAAACCGACGTTGACGGCATAGCCCTTGTCACCTGGAACATGCCCGACAAGTCGATGAACGTCTTCACGGCCGAGGTCATGAAGGAACTCGACGCCATCGTCGACGAGACCACGGCCGACGAGGCCGTCAAGGGTGTCGTCTTCACCTCCGGCAAGTCCACTTTCTCCGGCGGCGCCGACCTGTCGATGATCAAGGGCATGTTCACCTTCCAGCGGGAACAGAAGAAGCTCGATCCGGAAAACGCCGCGCAAAAGCTGTTCGACCTGACCGGCCAAATGACCGGCCTGTTCCGCAAGCTGGAAACCTGCGGCAAGCCCTGGGTCTCCGCCATCAACGGCACCTGCATGGGCGGCGCATTTGAATTGTCACTGGCTTGCCACGGCCGGATCGCCGCCAATTCGAAATCGGTGAAGCTGGCGCTTCCCGAGGTCAAGGTCGGCATCTTCCCCGGCGCCGGCGGCACGCAGCGCGTTCCGCGGCTCACCAACGCGCAGGACGCCCTGCAGATGATGACCACCGGCTCCTCGCTTACCCCGCAGCGCGCCAAGGCCATGGGCCTGATCCACGAGATCGCCGAGCCGGCCGAACTGATCAATGCCGCGAAAGCCATGATCAGGAACGGCCTCAAAGCCGTCCAGCCTTGGGACGAGAAGGGCTACAAGGTGCCCGGCGGCGGCATCTGGACGCCGGCTGCGGCCCAGCTCTGGCCGGCCGCCTCCGCCATCCTGCGCCGCGAAACCGCCGGCAACTATCCGGGCGGCCTTGCCATCCTCAAATGCGTCTACGAGGGCCTGCAACTTCCCTTCGATACGGCGCTCAAGGTCGAACAGCGTTATTTCACCGAAATCCTGCAGACCACCGAGGCCTTCTCGATGATCCGCTCGCTGTTCATCTCGATGCAGGAGCTCGGCAAGGGCGCGCGCCGCCCTTCCGGCATCGCGAAATCGGAGCTGAAACAGATCGGCGTCGTCGGCGCCGGCTTCATGGGTGCCTCGATCGCCTATGTCGCCGCTGCCGCCGGCATCGAAGTCACGCTGATCGACCGCGACATGGAAGCGGCGAACAAGGGCAAGGCGTACTCCGAGGGATTAGTCAAGGATTCTATCGGTAAGGGGCGACTGACGCAGAATGAGGCAACCGCGCTTCTTGCCCGCATCACCCCGTCGGCCGATTACAACGACCTGAAGGACGTCAAGCTCGTCGTCGAGGCCGTGTTCGAGGATCGCCAGGTAAAGAAGGACGTGATCGAGAAGGTCGAGGCCGTGCTGGCTGAAGACGCCATCTTCGCCTCCAATACCTCGACCCTGCCAATCACCGGCCTTGCGAAGAACTCGAAGCGCCCGGCGCAGTTCATCGGCATCCATTTCTTCTCGCCGGTCGAGAAGATGATGCTGACGGAAGTCATCCTCGGCAAGGAAACCGGCGACAAGGCGCTGGCCACAGCGCTCGATTTCGTCGCCGCGATCAAGAAGACGCCGATCGTCGTCAACGACACGCGCGGCTTCTACGTCAACCGCTGCGTCTTCCGCTATATCCACGAAGCCTATGACATGCTGATCGAGGGCGTTCCGGCGGCGATGATCGAGAACGTCGCCAAGATGGCCGGCATGCCGGTCGGACCGCTGTCGCTCAACGACGAGGTGGCGATCGACCTTTCCCAGAAAATCCTCAAGGCCACCGTTACCGACCTCGGCGAAAAAGCCGTCGATCCGCGCCATCTGGCGCTGATCAACACGCTGGTCGACGACCTCGACCGCCGCGGCCGCAAGAACGGCAAGGGTTTTTACGACTATCCGGCCAAGCCCGCCAAGAAATCGCTCTGGCCGGGCCTCAAGGACCTCTACGAGCAGAAGCCGGCAGACAGCTTCAACGTCGAGACGATCAAGCAGCGCTTCCTCGTCACCATCGCGCTCGAGGCCGCCCGCACCATCGAGGAAGGCATCGTCACCGACCCGCGCGAAGCCGACGTCGGCTCCATCCTCGGCTTCGGCTTTGCCCCCTACACCGGCGGCACGCTCTCCTACATCGACGGCATGGGCGTGAAGACGTTCGTGGAACTCTGCGAAAAGCTGGCGGCGAGCTACGGCGACCGCTTCCAGCCGACGCCGCTGCTCAAGGACATGGCCGCCAAGGGCGAGACGTTTTATGCACGGTTTGATCCGTATGGGGCGGCGGTCAAGGCAGCGTAACGAATTACAAACGATGAGCGATCAGACAGGCCTTCGGGCCTGTTTTTTTTGTGAGGTTCCGTTTGGCGGCCAAATGCGGCCGTAGAACGAAGAATGAGAGAGGCAACGCGTTATGACGCATGACAGCGGTCCCCCGCCCGCGGCATACTCGGAACTCTCGGACACGCCCCTCTCTCCTCCGTCATTCCTGTGCTTGTCACAGGAATCCAGCAGCGCCGCGTCTGCGGCGCGAGAGACTCTCCTCCACCAGGTCCCCTCACCGCGCGGACGCGCGACGGCTGGATCCCTGTGACAAGCACAGGGATGACGGAGTGTGGGGCTCGCTCTCGCCAACCAATGACACTCCGAGACGCAGCCGTTCCGCAATGCCGTGGACGAATAATCGCCATCGCCGCGGAATCACGTCAATCGTTCCAATAGCTTGCCCGGCAGGCCGGGAAAATTCATCCCGGCTCATCCCCGCCCCGAAAACCTGCCCCATACTCACCCTTGCCTCCACCGCCGGAGTGTTTCGCGAGACGGTCGCGGGCAGGTGGGAGCCGGCGCTCTGGGTGGAACCGTAACGTGCGGGAAAATCCAGGGATGCTTTTCGTCACGCGGCCAATCGCTACCCAACTCGGATTCTGGCGCGATTGCCCCATGCCAGCCTGCCGCCGGGCAAAAGCCTGCCGCGCCCGCTTTCGCGCCGGCAAGCACTGCTCCATGCGGGAAGCGACGCTTCCGCCTTGCGCGCTGAGAAGGCCGGACGGCTGGAAGGCGGTGGACGACTATTGCCGCGCCGTGGAGGCCAATGGTTTCGGCGACACGTCCGAAAATCCACTCTCCCGTTGAGGGGCGGGTCGGAGCAAAACGCCGGGGCGGGGTGATTCATGGGGCCGCTGCTTCCCCTCCACCAAGGAGAAGCAAGGCACATCAAGCCGCCATGCCCTGGATGGCCGAGACCTGCCAGTCACCACCGCGCTTGCGCAGGAAGGTCCACAGTTCGACAGCTTCGGTCGGATGGTCCGGATCGCCGTCAACGACGCGGCCGGTGGCGCGGTCGCGCGTCACGTCGATGCTCTCGTAGCGCATGGCAACCGTCGCATAATCGGCGCCATCCTCGCGCCAGGCTTCCGCCACGTCGCCTTGCACCAGGTGCACGTCGCTGACCTCGTTCTTCAGGCCCTTGGTGGCGTTCTCGCTCAGTTCTTCCGCCAGCCAGGACATCGCCTCCGGCGTCGTCAGCTTGCGTAGCGCCGCATAGTCCTCGGTGGCATAGGCCGCCTGCACCTGCTTCAGCATCGTCTCGAACTGGTCGAGATCCTGCTGGCCGACGCCGATCTCATCCGCCGGTTGAGATGTAGTCCGCGCCGGCTCCTGCCGTGCGCCGCCGCCGATCTGCGGAATCTTAAAGGAGGGCATGCCCGCGGCCATACCGGGGCCGAAACCACTGCCCGACTGGCCGAAACTTCCGGCATCGCGTGGCGAATAGGCGGCGGCGGCCGGTTCATTTCGGCGGCCGAAGAAGCGCATGGCGAGCATGACCCCACCGAAGATCAGGCCGACCTGCAGCAACAGGCCGAGGAAACCTGCAGCGCCGCCAAGGCCGTTGCCCATCAGCATGCCGATCAGGCCGCCGAGTGCCAGGCCACCGAGCAGCGAGCGGCCGAAACCGCCAAAAAGACCCGGGCGCTGGGCAGCGGGGCGTGTCTGGCCCATAGTCTGCTGGCCGGCCGCCTGACCCGGGTTCTGCTGCGGCGTCATCGTGCGGTTGATCGGCGCTGCGTCACCCGGTGCCGTGCGGGTGATCGGCGGCGTCGAAAACGTCCGTGTGCCGCGACTGCCGAAGCCGCCGCCGGCCCGCCGCGCCTCGGCGAGATCGACCGCCGTCAACATCACCATCGAAGCGACCGCAACCGTCGCCAGAACCCGTCCAACCTTGAACATCATACCCATCCTGTTGTCTCTTCCGGCGCGCGAGAGCGCGCTTGTGAAGGACATATGGGGACATCCCGCCCGGATTTGAAGTCGTTTGCCTCTCAGTTCACGGTAAAGCGGCGGCGAAGCGGCCCGTCTCGGAGAAATTTCGCGGGGCTGCGCCATCAAAAATCCCCGGCTACGTTTTCCCTACGATAATGGCCTCGTGATTGTACCGAAAGTCGCAGTTGCAGGATTATTTTCCTTGCATGCTTTACTAAAGGGCGCATTTTCGCTAATGTTCCGGCCGAACGGCAAGAAGCCAACAGCAGAAGAAAGCGTCACGCTTCACGCCTGCAGGATGCGCAACGATGTTTTCACATGACCGGATCTGGGGCGCAATCGATGCGCTCGCCGAGCGTCACCAGCTATCGCCTTCGGGTCTTGCCCGGCGGGCTGGGCTCGATCCGACGTCGTTCAACAAATCCAAGCGGCACTCCGCTGACGGGCGGGAGCGCTGGCCTTCGACGGAATCGATCGCCAAGATTCTCGATGCCACCGGCTCGACGATCACACAGTTTATGGAATTCCTGCGCCCCGGACCGGCGTCCGGCTCCTTGCCTGAAGGCGCGTTTCCGCCGCAAACAGGCTCTATCCCCCTGCTCGGCTTCGCCCAGGCCGGTGCCGGCGGCTTTTTCGACGATGGCGGCTTTCCGGCCGGCCAGGGCTGGGACGTGGTCGAATTTCCGGCCGCACCCGGCGCCAAGGCCGGCGTCTATGCGCTGGAAATCCAGGGCGACAGCATGCTGCCGCTCTACCGCGACGGCGACGTGCTGATCGTCGAACCCGGCGCCCAGATCCGCCGCGGCGACCGCGTCGTGGTGAAGACGACCGAGGGCGAGGTCATGGCCAAGGTGCTGGTGCGCCAGACCGCGCGCAGCATCGAGTTGCTTTCGCTCAATCCGGAGCATGCCAACCGCACATTCGAGCTCAGCGAGGTCGAGTGGATAGCCCGTATCATCTGGGCGAGCCAATAGGACAGTTTTCCTCATGAAGCGGCACCTCATCACCGCCGCCGGCGGATTGCTCGGCATTTTTCTGACGGCCGCGCTTCTGCAAAACGGCGCATCGGTCATTCAGGGACGGCAAAACACAGCAGCCCCCGAATTCACGCTCGAGACGCCGGACCTGAGCGACGTGCCCGATTTGGGTGAGGCGGAAACGGACAGTGGCGAGGCCGTGCCGATCGATCCCGCTGAAAGCAGCACGGCCGGCCCCGAGGGCAAATCCGTGCGTGACATCGCGCCGGAACAATTCGCCTTGTCGGAGGAGGTGACGGCAAAGCCGCTCGAGCGGATCGAGGCCCGCCAGGCCCTGTCCGATCCCGTGGCGAAACCGGAACCCATCCCGTCCGTCCTTCGCCACCCGGTCGCCCTGTCGGCGGGTCTTATCCAGTTCGACGGCGACCGCCTGCTGCAGCTTGACGGGCTTATCGCGCAGACGGCCGGGCGGACCTGCGAGGCTAACGGCAAGACTTGGCCCTGCGGCGCCGTAGCGCGTACCGCATTCCGCAATTTTCTCAGGGCTCGTGCGCTTTTATGCGACGTGCCGAAAAACGGCTGGGAGGGCACCCTGACTACCACCTGCACCGTCGACAGCACCGATCCGGCAGCCTGGCTCGCCGAAAACGGCTGGGCCGAAGCCAAGGCTGGATCGCCGCTCGAGAACAAGGTGGAAGCGGCAAAGAGATCCCGTCTCGGCTTTTTCGGTGACGATCCCCGGGATTTGAGCGCGACCCCGGTGCTGCTTGATGAAACCGCGGTGCCTGGGGGACTGCAAACCGACGCCGATACGCTCGAGCCGGACTTGTAAGAAACAGCGCCAGTCCATACCTCTTTGCCAGTCCCAGCAGCACGGATATGTCATGCCCGAACAACTCAGCCCTCAGGAAGCTCTCATTTATGTCATGGTGATGATGTCGGCGGTCGACAAGACCATGACCGATGGCGAACTGGAACGCATTGGCCGGCTTGCCCGCTTCCTGCCGGTCTTCGACGGTTTCGACGATGACCGGCTGGTGCATGTGGCGCGGGAATGCGGTGCTCTCCTCGACGGGCCGGAAGGGCTGGATATCGCGCTTGAGGTGGTGCGGGAGGCGCTCCCTCCCCGCCTCTACGATACTGCTTACGCCGTCGCCGTAGAGCTTGCCGCCGCCGACCATTCCATCCGAAACGAGGAAATCCGGCTGCTGCAGCTTCTGCGCGACCGGCTGGATCTCGACAAGCTCACCTGTGCCGCCATCGAGCGCAGCGCCATTGCCCGCTTCCGCAAGTAAGGGTCGGCGAAGAAACCGGCTCGGATTGCGGGTTCAATCTCTCCATATAACTGTTGCTTTCAACCTGTCCCTGCCGGCGCGGCTTGTCTGCCCGCTGCTCCTTACGTTTCCAAAGGCATGAAGGGGTCGCGATCAATAGATGCCAGCGGGAAAATACCGCAGATAGATTTCGTTGAGCCGGCCCTTGCGGGAGAGTTCAAGCAAAGCGTGATCAATCGCCTGCGTGAGCGCCGTATCACCCTTGCGGTTCATGATCGCAAGGCCCTCCCCCAGAAAACGCTGCGAGAAATAGGCGCCGTCGAGGAGCGTGCAGCAATTGGCAGCGTCGCTGCCTGCCGTCCAGAAGGACAGTTGCATGCCATCGGAGAAGACCACAGCAACCGTCCCCTCCTTCAGCGCCGCAAGCATGGCGTCGCGGGTCGGAAATGACTTGACCACGAACGTCGGAAAAAACGCCTTCAGCATCGCTTCGTGCGTGGTTCCCGCCACCGCACCGATCGGCTTACTGCCAAGGGCGCCCACCGAAAGATCGTCGCCCGTGGCCTGCCGATTGGCCGCGAACCGGGCCGGCAGCTTCATGAAGGCGCGGGAAAAGGCAAAGCGCTGGCGAAGCTCGGGACTGATGCCGATACCCGCGACAATTGCCTCTCCCTGCCCGTCTTCAAGCGCGGGCTGCAGTTCGGCAAACGTCACGGCCTGGATCTGGCATTTGGCCTCGATCTCCAGTTCCCGGCAGATTTCCCGCACCAGATCGACATGGAAGCCTGAAAGCTTGCCCGACTGATCGATGAAATTGAACGGTGGAAAATCCACCGTTGTCAAAAAGCGCAGTCGCGCCAGACCGCTCAAGTCCGGCTTCGCGATCCGCTCGCGCGCGTCAAACAACAAAGGCAGGTCGTGAACGCCGGCGGCCCGTGAAAGGGCCGAAAAAGATGCAACCGTCAGCACGCAAAGCGTGAAAAACCCACAGAATTTTAGGAATGCACGGAACGCGTGTGCCATTATGATTATTCTCAGGGTTCATACAGGGGATATTGCCGCCCATGCGGCAATGGGGTTTTGATGCGTTTCGGAGAATATCCGGACAATTCCGGAATGGCTACCGCAAATGAGGCGCCGGCCAGGCGAACGCCGCCTGCCGCAACGGCGCAGCTATTCTCGCTGGCCTTGAAACGGGAAGGCCGTCTGTTGCTGCAGATGGGCATCGGCAAACCCTTGATTGCGCAGGCTATGCTGCTGGCTGAAGAGCACGGAACCACTGTCGAGGAGGAACTTCTCGCCTCCGGCGAGATCAATGAAGCCATTTATTTTGAAGCGCTTGCCGAACGACTCGGGCTCGACTTCGTGCCCGGCATCGACCCGAACCGGGTGCAAGATATTGCGGGGCTGGATACGCAGATCATACGGCCCGAAATGCTGCGCGTTCATCATGCAAGCCGGCCGCCGACTACCGTGATCGTTCCTTCGCTCTCCCGGCTGGAGGAGACGGCGGCGCTTCTTGAACGCACACCGACGCTGCGCCAGTCGCTCGCCGTGTCGACCCCATCCGTCATGCGCAACGCCGCCTGGCAGGCTGGGCGCCTGCGCCGGGTGACTGCGACAACGCGAGCACTGTTCGAAACGACCCCGCTTCACAGCGCCCGCATCACCTTCTGGGGGAAACAGGGATTTTATGCCGGTATTATGCTCTGCGCGCTGATCGGCGCCGTCATCACGCTGCCAATTATCAGCCTGTTGATCCTGCATATCGTGCTGACGCTGTTCTACCTGGCCAATTTTTCCGTGCGGCTTTACGCGCTGGGCTGTGCCTTTCTGCAGGAGCGCTCCACACCAAAAGCGCGCGCGGAGGCAGGGCCGGCCGGGCCTGTGCCCGTCTATTCGGTACTGGTTGCGCTCTACAAGGAAAAGAGCGTCGCCGCCCAGTTGATCGAGGCGCTGGACCGCCTCGACTGGCCACGCTCGCGTCTCGATATCAAGCTGATCTGCGAAGAGGATGACGAGGAAACGATCGCGGCATTGCGCGCCCTGCCGCTCGCGCCCGAATATGAGATCGTGCTCGTGCCGGTGCATCTGCCGCGCACCAAGCCGAAGGCTTTGAGCTATGCCCTGCCCGGCGTTCGCGGCACCTTCGTCACCGTCTACGATGCCGAAGACCGGCCGCATCCGGGCCAACTGCGCGAGGCCCATGCCGCGTTCATGGCAGCGCCCGAGCGCGTCATCTGCCTGCAGGCACCTTTAATCGTCACCAATGCACGGCAATCCTGGCTGAGTGCGCTGTTTGCGGTGGAATATGCCGGGCTGTTTCGCGGGCTGCTGCCGATGCTATCGCTGACCGGGCTGCCGCTGCCGCTCGGCGGGACATCCAATCACTTCCGGACTGCGCAACTGCAGCGGATTGGCGGCTGGGACCCGTACAATATGACCGAGGATGCCGACCTCGGCATGCGCCTGCATCGTCTTGGCTACCGCTCGCGCGTGATCTTCAAACCCACCTTCGAGGAAGCGCCGGTGACGCTGCCGGTCTGGCTCGGCCAGCGGACGCGCTGGTTCAAGGGCTGGCTGCAGACCTGGCTGGTGCTGATGCGCAAACCTGCGCAGTTCTGCAGGGAAACGGGCTGGCCGTCCTTTGCGGTCTTTCAGATCCTGATCGCGGGCATGCTCGTGTCGTCGCTCTGCCACCCCATCATCATCGGGTTTCTCCTCTATCTGACATGGCTGATGTTTCAGCACAGCACGCACGTGGACGGTTCGCTGGCATTCTGGCTGTTCCTCTGCGATATCGTCAATCTCTTCGGCAGCTACGCCGTCTTCATTGCGCTCGGACGCAACCGCATGGGAGCCAGGGAAAGGCGTGCCGTCGGAATGCGCTGGGCCTTCGTGCCCTTCTACTGGCTGATCATGTCGCTCGCAGCCTGGAAGGCACTGCTTGAGCTCCAGACCAATCCGTTCTCCTGGAACAAGACACCGCATGTTCCGGTCAACGAAACAAGGCGAACCCGCACGAACAGCCTTGATACCGTTGCGAATTCGAACGTTGCCGAATGATGATGGGCGGTTTGTGCCGCCGAGAGGAGAAGCCGGCCGGGGTCGCGGAGGAACCATTCACCGGATGGTCGGTTCACCGTGATAGCGGCGCTTCGACGGCTTCGAGACGCCAAACCCGACCTCCATCATCAGGCGCGGGGACTGTTTTGCCAATGTCCCTCTATGAAAGCCAAACGGGTCTTCGACAAAACCTGTGCCGGCCTTTCCGGTCAAGGTGATGGCGCTGTCCTCACCGTAAAAGCTCAATACCTCGTCTGCAGGATGCCCCACGAGCAGCGTCAATTGATGCTTCAATCGCCGGCGGTTGTGACTTCCTCGCACATAGACATGCGGGCCGGCATCGGCATCGACGTCAGAGAGATAAAAAAAGAATTTCAGCATCCGCCAGTCATCGAGATCGAAGTGGAACTTGAACGAGGCGCGGCTGAGATCAGACTCTGACGCAGACTTTGCCGGGAAGCTCCACCATGTCCGCGTCGTGATCAATTTGGCTTCGCCGCCGAGATAATGCCGTGCGACATCGAGAAGCAATGGGTCGCGCTGCACGGCAATGGCGGCATCACATTGCAGGACCCGCTCGAAATGATGACCGCTCAATATCGTGCGGCCAAAACGCCGCTCGGCGGATGCGTGCTCACCAGCGAGAAACTCGAGCCTGCGCTCGAAATTTCCAAAACACGGCGTTTCGTGTCCGAAGCGGGCAATTTCCTCCTGGATCGGCGCTGGCAATGTGAGGCCGACAAAGATACCGGTCCGCCTGAGTTCGGTCGCGATGGCCTTTGCCTGAAGGTTGCCGAACATCGAAGGCGTAGCACCCGCGCTCGATCGCACCGGCTTGGCTGTCAGCCAATGTGCTTTGCGGAACGGCATTGTCCGCGCCAGCAGAAACATCGGTAGCCAGACCGGATTCTCCCGCACATCCGTGAGATAGGTCGGTATGCGCGCGGCCATGCGGCGCAAAACGCCGCCGCTGCGAGCAATGGTTTCTAAGTCCTGCGGTTGGGATTTGGGTGCGTCAAGCATCTGATATCCTTACATTACATACGACAAGGTCTTTTTGACAAACCCCGTCCCTGATCCCACGCCCGACCCAAACAATACCGTCTAATTGCATTTGCTGCAACGCAGCAAAATAGCCCCTCCGAGCGAATTCCGCACTGTGACGACCTGCGCGGGGCGGCGGCACTCACCGCGGGGCCTCGGAACGAGTCAGCGCGAAGCCACATAAAGGGCGAGGAGACCAGACCGTTCCAAGCCGCTTGAAACCGGGCCATCCAATCGTTCACAAAGCCCTGGAAACAAGGTGGAGCGGGTAGCGGGAATCGAACCCGCACGATCAGCTTGGGAAGCTGACAAGCTACCACTACATCATACCCGCAACGGCTGCGAGGTTTTCACCAAGCGCTGCCGGCTGTCAAGGTGGCATCCGATATTACGGACGCCTTTTATTCCGATCGGAAATGCTTGGAGAGCTTCAGGCCCTGCGCCTGGTAGTTGGAGCCGAGGCCGAGACCATAAAGGCCTTCCGGCCGCTCCATCATGTACTCATAGACCAGACGGCCGACGATCTGACCATGTTCCAGGATGAACGGAACCTCGTGGCTGCGGACTTCGAGAACCGCGCGGCTGCCCGTTCCGCCTGCAAAGGCGTGGCCGAAGCCGGGGTCGAAGAAGCCGGCGTAGTGGACACGGAATTCTCCGACCAGCGGATCGAACGGCGTCATTTCGGCGGCATAGAGCGGCGGCACGTGCACTGCTTCGCGCGAGACGAGGATGTAGAACTCATCTGGATCGAGGATCAGTTCGTCGCGGCCGCGGCTATAGAGCGGCTCCCAGAAATCGAAGACGCCATGCTCGGCCTTCTTGTCAACGTCGACGACCGCGGTGTGATGCTTGCCGCGATAGCCGATCAGCCCGTCGGCGCCGGTCCCCTTGAGGTCGATCGAAAGGGCAATGCCGCCGCCGGAAACGTTCGGCTTTTCGCTGGCGACCAGCACGTCGCTCTCATGCAGCGCGAGGACCTCGGCTTCGCTCAGAAGCGCATGGCCGATGCGGAAGCGGATCTGCGACAGGCGCGAGCCGCGCCGCACGATCACCGGGAAGGTGCGCGGGCTGATTTCGAGATAGAGCGGGCCGGAATATCCGGCCGGGATCTTGTCGAATTCCTGCGCCCGGTCGGTGATGACGCGGGTGAAGATGTCGAGGCGGCCGGTCGAGCTCTTCGGATTGGCCGAGGCCGACATGTCGGCAGGCAGGTCGAGGCTTTCCATCAGCGGCACGATATAGACACAGCCGGTCTCGAGCACGGCCCCTTCGGAGAGATCGATGACATGCAGCTTCAGCCGGTCGAGCTTGTCGGCCACGAGGTGGCTGGGACCGGGCATGAAGCTTGCGCGGACGCGAAAGGCTTTCGAGCCCAGACGCAGATCGAGGCTTGCCGGCTGGATCTGATCGGTATCCAGCTTGCTTTCGCTTTTCAAACGCCCCGCGTCAAACAGCGCTGCAATCGCGCGATCGGCTAGAATGCCTGTGGCCCTCGTCATTCCCATTTCCTTTTTGCCGCAAACGGCACGTCATAACCCAAATTGTCTCCGTGACATATCTTCTTGTTCCCGGGAATTGACGCAAGCGCGGCTAGTCAGTAAATACTGACTTATCCCGTGGTGATTTGGCCGGTCGGCTTGCAGCCACGTTAAACAAATAGCTAAAAAGGCCGGGTTCGAAACCGGCTTGCTTTTGCGGCCGGTTTTTTTGTTTGTGAAAGCGACGATCCGATGAGCAAAAACTGGCGCCCGGCAACACAGCTCGTTCATGGCGGCACGACCCGTTCCAACCACGGCGAAACCTCCGAAGCCATCTTCCTGACGCAGGGCTTCGTCTATGAAAGCTCGGAAGCTGCCGAGGCGCGCTTCAAGGGCGAGACCGACGGCTTCATCTACGCCCGTTACGGCAGCCCGACCAACGACATGTTCGAGCAACGCATGTGCATGCTGGAAGGCGCCGAGGATGCCCGCGCCACGGCATCCGGCATGGCCGCGGTTTCGGCCGCCATTCTCTGCCAGCTCAAGGCGGGCGACCACATCGTCGCGGCCCGCGCCCTCTTCGGTTCCTGCCGCTGGGTGGTGGAGACGCTGGCGCCGAAATACGGCATCGAATGCACGCTGATCGACGGCCGGTTCCTCGAAAACTGGGAAAAGGCAGTCAAGCCGAACACCAAGGTGTTCTTCCTCGAGAGCCCGACCAATCCGACGCTGGAAGTCGTCGACATCGCCGGCGTGGCGAAGATCGCCAATGCGATCGGTGCCAAGGTGGTGGTCGACAACGTCTTTGCGACGCCGCTTCTGCAGAAGCCGCTGGAACTCGGCGCCCATATCGTCGTCTATTCCGCCACCAAGCACATCGACGGCCAAGGCCGCTGCCTCGGCGGCGTGATCCTCTCCGACAAGGAATGGATCAACGAGCACCTGCACGACTATTTCCGCCATACCGGCCCGGCGCTGTCGCCGTTCAATGCCTGGACACTGCTGAAGGGCATGGAAACCCTGCCACTGCGTGTGCGCCAGCAGAGCGAGAACGCGTCGCGGGTCGCGGATTTCCTTGCCGAGCAGCCTCAGGTCGCCCGCGTGATCTATCCGGGCCGCAAGGATCATCCGCAGGCCGATATCATCGCCCGGCAGATGAAGGGCGGTTCGACGCTGGTCTGCTTCGAACTGAAGGGTGGCAAGGAAGCGGCCTTCGCGCTGCAGAACGCACTCGACATCGTGCTGATCTCCAACAATCTCGGCGACAGCAAGAGCCTGATCACCCATCCGGCGACGACGACGCACAAGAATCTGTCGGACGAAGCCCGCACGGAGCTCGGCATTTCGCCCGGCACCGTGCGCTTCTCGGCCGGCATCGAGGATAGCCAAGACCTGATCGAGGATTTCGCCCGCGCGCTGAAATCCATAAAGGCCTGATTTTCCGCTTTCTGCTTCGAACGCCCGTGTCCAGCCGGACGCGGGCGTTTTTCTACGCCTGCGTTTCAGTCCTGAAACTCGCTCGCCTTGCCTGCGCAATCAAGCCGCTTCTTGAAGTGACCATCGAGCATGCTGTGCCCTATCCTAACAGTTTACGCTGTCCATTATTCTTGACGAAACCATCTTGCTGTAGAATATCGCCCATAGACTTGAAAAGGGTTTGCATATGTACCGCGCGCTAACTCGCGATATCGAGGTGACCGTAGAGCCTTACTATCTGGAGGAGCAGTCCGATCCGGAGGACAGCCGTTATGTCTGGGGCTACCGCATCCTGATTTCCAACTTTTCCGGCAAGACTGTGCGGTTGATGACCCGTTACTGGCACATCACCGACGAAAACGGCCAGGTCGACGAAGTCAATGGCCCAGGCGTCATCGGCGAGCAGCCGGTTCTCAATCCCGGCGACACCTATGAATATTCATCAGGCTGCCCGCTCGACACGCCGTCGGGCGTGATGTTCGGCCACTATTCGATGGAAACACCGGAGGGCGATACCTTCACGGTCGATATTCCCGCCTTCTCGCTGGATTCGCCCGGCCAGGCTCGGACCTTGAACTAGGGCCGCAGCTTTTCACTGCGGCTTCACTTCCGTTGCCTCGAAACGATAGGTCGTCGAGCAGAACTCGCATGTGACCGAAACCATTCCGTCCTGCGCCGCGTGATCAAGATCCTCCTGGCTCAGACTTGCCAGCACGTCGCGGAGTTTCTCGCGCGAGCAGCTGCACTTGTCGTAAACCGCCTGGGGCGGATAGACCTTGACGCCGCGCTCATGGAACAGCCGGTAGAGCAACCGCTCGGTTCCGACCGTCGGATCGGTCAGTTCGTCTGCGTCGATACTCTGGACCATGACGCTTGCCTCGCCCCAGAGATCGTCGACCCCAATGGCATGCTCGCCGTTGTCGCCATCCCCCCCGTGAAGATCCGCCTGGCGCATGCGCTCCGGCGCTTCCGGCAGGAATTGGGCGACCATGCCGCCGGCCCGCCAGCGATGGCGCGGCTGGCCGTTTTCATCGCGGTCCAGCAACTCAGCGACACCGAGGCGCACCTTGGTCGGGATCTGTTCCGACTGGCGGAAATAGACGCCGGCGATCTCCTCCAGCGAGGCGCCATCGAGCGGCACAATGCCCTGATAGCGCTGCGTGTGGGCGCCCTGGTCGATGGTGAAGGCGAGAATGCCTTCGCCCAGCAGATGCTCCGGTTTGGTCAGGCCGTTTTCTTGGGCGCGCGACAGGGCTTCCTCGTCGTAGCGGGCATAGGCACGCACCCGGTCCGGCGTCGAGAAATCTGCGACGACCAGATCGACCGGACCGTTGCTTTTCGTCTGGACGATCAGCTTGCCTTCGAATTTCAGCGAGGTACCGAGCAGGACCGTCAGCACCACCGTTTCGGCAACGAGACGGGCGACCGGTAGCGGATAATTGTGGCGTTCGAGGATGGCGTCGAGCATCGGGCCGAGCTGGACGGCACGGCCGCGCACGTCGAGGCCCTCCACCTGAAACGGCACGACATGATCGTCGCCGGCAAAATCGAACTGGCCGAGGCCCGGGTCTACTTCCGTCATCACTCTGCTCCTTAGCCCTCGGACATCGACAAGCCGAAGGCTGGAACCTTTGGCGACGTGATGCCCGATGCTCTCTTATTGATCCTGCGCAGGCCCGTTTTGTCCAGATCGTCACTCGGAAAAACGGCTGCTTGCTCTTCTCCGCACCCGCTGCAGACAGCGGCACGGATGGCTGGATATTCTGAACGCGAATGACCGGCACGGAGGCTGAGCTACCCGCCGGTCATCCAATTGCAGCATAGATCGTGTGCCGCGGTCCCGTTTTCAATATGCGCGGTAGCGCGCTCGTCAAAGCGCGCCGAGGCACCAGGCGAGAACCGATTTCTGCGCATGCAGGCGGTTTTCCGCCTCATCGAAGACCACTGACTGCTTGCCGTCGATCACGTCGTCCGTCACCTCCTCGCCGCGATGGGCAGGCAGGCAATGCATGAACAGCGCGTCCTTTTCGGCCTTCGCCATCAGCTCCGCATTGACCTGGAAGGGCTGGAAGACGTTGTGACCGCGCGCCCGGTGTTCCAGGTTCATCGACACCCAAGTGTCGGTCACCACGCAATGGGCGCCGACAACCGCCTGATCGGCGTCATGATAGAGCTTGATGTCGCCGCCATTGTCGCGGGCCCAGTTGAGGATCTTGTCGTCCGGCTCGGAACCAAGCGGAACAGCCATATTCATCCGATAGCCGAAACGGGCGGACCCTTCGACGAAGGAATGCAACACATTGTTGCCATCGCCGGTCCAGGCAATGGTCTTGCCCTTCACCGGGCCTGCATGCTCCTCGAAGGTCATGATGTCGGCCATGATCTGGCAGGGATGTGTCGTGTCCGTCAGGCCGTTGATCACCGGTACGGTTGCATGCTCGGCAAGTTCGAGCAGCCGGGTGTGATCGGTCGTGCGGATCATGATGGCATCGACATAGCGCGACAGCACCTTGGCCGTGTCGCCGATGGTTTCGGCGCGGCCGAGCTGCATTTCGGTACCGGAGAGGAACAGTGTCTCGCCGCCGAGCTGGCGCATGCCGACATCGAAGGACACGCGCGTGCGGGTCGATGGCTTCTCGAAGATCATCGCCAGCATCTTGCCGGCAAGCGGCTTTTCGGCCGTGCCGGCCTTGGTGGCAGCCTTGCGGACGCGGGCGTCTTCGATGATCGCCCGCAGGTCGGCTGCCGTCATGGCAGAAAGATCGAGAAAGTGTCTGGCCATTTCTATTCAAAGTCCTGTGTTTTCAGCATGGGAAGGGGAACGTCGTTCAGGCCGAGGCCTTTCGTCGTTCCGCCGTCAGCTGTTCGGCCGCCCGCTCGAGCCGCGCCAAGCCTTCGCGAGCTTCCTCGGCCGTCGTTACCAGCGGCGGCAGCAGGCGGATGACGTTTTCACCCGCAGGCACGGCCAGAAGCCGCTCGGCGCGGATCGCCTTGAGCAGGTCTGCGGACGGTACCTTGGCCTTGATGCCGAGCATCAGGCCTTCGCCGCGGATTTCCTCGATGACATCGGGGAAACGATCGGCAAGCGAAGCGAGGCCCTGGCGGAAAACCAGCGCCACATCGCGGACATGCTGCAGGAAACCATCGGCCAGGACGATATCGAGAACGGCATTGCCCACAGCCATGGCCAGCGGATTGCCGCCATAGGTCGAGCCATGCGTTCCGGCGACCATGCCGGAAGCCGCATCCGCCGTCGCAAGGCAGGCACCGAGCGGAAAACCGCCGCCGATCCCCTTGGCGACGGCCATGATGTCGGGCGTGAGACCTGCCCATTCATAGGCAAACAGCTTGCCGGTCCGGCCGATGCCGCACTGGACCTCATCGAGGATCAGAAGCAAGCCGTATTCGTCGCACAGCGAGCGCACCTCCTGCAGGAATTCCTTCGGTACCGTGCGGATGCCACCCTCGCCCTGGATCGGCTCGATCAGGATCGCGGCGGTTTCCTCCGTGATGGCCGCTTTCAGCGCCGTCATGTCGTTGAACGGAACCTGATAGAAACCCGGCGCCTTCGGACCGAAACCCTCGAGATACTTTGCCTGACCGCCGGCCGCGATGGTCGCCAGCGTCCGGCCGTGAAAGGCGCCTTCGAAGGTAATGATGTGGAACTTTTCCGGATGCCCCTTGGAGAAGTGATAGCGCCGCGCGGTCTTGATCGCGCATTCCAGTGCTTCCGCACCCGAATTGGTGAAGAATACCTTGTCGGCAAAGGTGGCTTCAGTCAGCCGGCGGCTCAGGCTTTCCTGTCCGGGAACCTCATAGAGATTGGAGAGATGCCAGACCTTGTCCGCCTGCTCCTTCAGCGCCGAAACGAGGTGCGGATGGGCATGGCCGAGCGAATTGACCGCGACACCGGCGGCAAAATCGAGATAGCGCGTGCCATCCTCCGCAACCAGCCAGACGCCTTCGCCGCGCTCAAACCGCAAGGGGGCGCGGGCATATGTGTCATAAAGCGGCGTGGCATCGGCCATGGCGCATGTCTCCTCAATCATCACGGTGATTGTTTCGGTTGGCTCAGCTCGGACTGAGGTCAGCCCTTAAAAAATCAAAATGCCGCCTCGCGGCGGCAAAATCACTATCTTCATTTCGCACCGCAATGTCAACAAAAGCCGGCAATTTGCGGCAATTCACGCCGCCATCGCGACATCGATTTTTTTGACCGCACGCTCTTGCAAAAATGCCACGCATGCCAAGCAAGTTGGGGAAAACTCGAAAATCGATTCGCTCGGATTCCGGGGACTCTTGTCAGCGAGTCCCCCTACCTCTACCTTAACAACTAATTACTAGAACGCATGCGGCGGACCTAGTCACCAAAAGAGTTATCGCGTTTCAGCCTCGGAGTCCGTCCGGGGTACGGTGGAGGATTCGACCATCACCAACGCTGTGAATGGAGAAAAGACCATGAACTGGACTGACGAGCGGGTCGAGAAACTCAAGAAGTTGTGGTCAGAAGGATTGAGCGCGAGCCAGATCGCCGCGCAGCTCGGCGGCGTCAGCCGAAACGCGGTCATCGGCAAGGTGCACCGGCTTTGCCTGCCCGGCCGTGCCAAGGCTGGCGGCAGCACGGCAACCACCGCCCGCGCCAAGCGTCCGGCGACATCCGCACCGCGCGCGCCGAACTACGCTGCGCGCGTCACCAACCGCACCGTGACACGCACCACGGGCGCCACCGTCATGAAGGAAGAGGTGGAAATCGACGCCATTGAGGACCAGTACGTCGCACCGGTCAGCAACGTGGTCGTGCCGATGTCCCGCCGCCTGGCGCTGACGCAGCTTACGGACCGCACCTGCAAGTGGCCGATCGGCGACCCGATGAAGGAAGAGTTTCATTTCTGCGGCAATGACTCGCCCGATACATCGCCCTACTGCACCTTCCACGCAAAGCTGGCCTATCAGCCTTCCGGCGAACGCCGTCGGGCTCGGTGAACGCCGCAAACCACTAAACATAAAAAGGGGCCGGCCGGCCCCTTTTCCGTGTTTCACTCAAGTGCAGTCAGCTTTCCAGGGAATAGCCCGCGCCTCGCACGGTGCGGATCACATCCTGCATGTTGGAGAAGTTCAGCGCCTTGCGCAGGCGGCCGACATGGACGTCGACGGTGCGCTCGTCGACATAGATGTCGTGGCCCCAGACGCCGTCGAGCAGCTGCGAGCGCGAAAAGACGCGGCCGGGCGAGGTCATGAAGAATTCCAAGAGCCGGAACTCGGTCGGTCCGAGGCGGACCTCGCGGGTCTTGCGGTGAACGCGGTGGGTTTCGCGATCGAGCTCGATATCGCCGCATTTCAGCAGCGTCGACAGCACTTCCGGCTTCGCGCGCCGCAGCATCGCCTTCACCCGCGCCATCAGCTCCGGCGTCGAGAACGGCTTGACCACATAGTCGTCAGCGCCCGTGGCAAGGCCGCGGACCCGCTCGCTCTCTTCACCGCGTGCCGTTAGCATGATGATCGGCAGGCGCTCGGTTTCGGAGCGTTGACGAAGCCTGCGGCACAACTCGATGCCGGAGACGCCCGGCAGCATCCAGTCGAGGATCAGGAGATCCGGCAGGCGCTCCTGCAGCCGGATTTCCGCTTCGTCGCCGCGGTTGATCGTATCGACTTCAAAGCCTTCGGCCTCAAGATTGTAACGCAGGAGAACGCTCAGCGCTTCCTCGTCTTCGACAACGGCAATTCTTGGCAGCATGCGGTCTCAACTCCTTGACGCCTTGCCCTCATTGCAAGGGGCTCGTCCGGCGGCCCGAAAGCCGTCGGGCAGTCAAATGCCTAGATTTCACTTACCTATTTCCGATCCGGCGCGGCGATCAGTTGCCGATCGCGCCGACGGTATTGGCGGTATCGTCCTTCGGACGTTCCCCGGCCGGCTGGGAGCCGGTCGCCATGTAATAGATCGTTTCGGCGACATTTGTCGCATGGTCGCCGATGCGTTCGATATTCTTGGCGCAGAACAGAAGATGCGTGCACGGCGTGATGTTGCGCGGATCTTCCATCATGTAGGTCAGGAGCTCGCGAAACAGCGACGTGTAGATCGCATCGATTTCATTGTCCCGCTCACGGATGCTGTTGGCCTTTTCCGGCGACCGCGACGCATAGACATCGAGCACTTCCTTCAGCTGCATCAGCGCGAGTTCGGCCAGGTGCTCCAGCCCGCGAGCCAGCTGCCGCGGCAAGCTGGCGCTCGAAACGGCGATCACCCGCTTGGCCGTGTTCTTCCCGAGATCGCCGACACGCTCAAGATCGGCAGCAATACGGATGGAGCCCATCAGTTCGCGCAGGTCGGATGCGACCGGCTGGCGTCTTGCGATGGTGACGATCACCTTCTCGCCGATCTGGCGTTCGGCCTCATCCATGATGGCGTCGTCGGAGATGACCTTCTGGGCGAGCGCGAGGTCCGCGTTGACCAGTGCCCGCACGGATTCGGCGACCATCTGCTCGGCAAGGCCGCCCATCTCGGAGATGCGCCGGTTCAGGTATTTGAGATCTTCGTCATAGACGGAAGCAATGTGCGTGGACATGATCGTTTTTCCTTGTGTTCATGGTCCCGGTTCAAAGCGCGCCACCGCTCCCTACATCGGAAAGCGGCAAGATATGCGTCAGCCGAAGCGGCCCATGATGTAATCCTGGGTGCGCTGGTCATCCGGATTGGTGAACATCTTGTCGGTATCGTTCTCCTCGACCAGATTGCCGAGATGGAACATGGCGGTGCGTTGCGAAACGCGTGCCGCCTGCTGCATCGAGTGGGTAACGATGACGATGGTGAAGTTGGTGCGCAGTTCGTGGATCAGTTCCTCGACTTTGGCGGTCGCAATCGGGTCCAGAGCCGAGCAGGGTTCGTCCATCAGGATGACTTCCGGGCTGACGGCAACGGCGCGCGCAATACACAGACGCTGCTGCTGACCGCCGGAGAGACCAGTGCCCGGCTCATGCAGGCGATCCTTCACCTCGTTCCACAGACCTGCCTTATGCAGGCTGGTTTCGACGATCTGGTCGAATTCGGCCTTGGAGCGCGCCAGGCCATGGATCTTCGGGCCGTAGGAAACATTCTCGTAGATCGACTTCGGGAACGGGTTCGGCTTCTGGAAGACCATGCCGACGCGTGCCCGCAGTTCGACCACGTCGATGGCCGGATCGTAGATATCCTCCTCGTCAAGCGTGATCTTGCCGGTGACCCGGCAGTTGTCGATCGTATCGTTCATGCGGTTCAGCGTGCGCAGGAAGGTCGACTTGCCGCAGCCGGACGGGCCGATCAGAGCCGTGACTGTGTTTTCACGAACGTTGAGGTTCACGTCGAAAAGAGCGCGCTTCTCGCCGTAATAGACCGACACGTCCTTGCCGTTCATCTTGAAGGGAACAGTGTTCATTTTCTGATCCAGCGCCTTTTCAACTGCTGCTTCTGACATCATGTTCATGTTCTTACCTCACTACCAGCGTCGCTCAAAGCGACGCCGCAACAGGATTGCGCCAAGATTCATGACCACGAGGAAGATCAAAAGGATGATGATCGCGCCCGAGGTCCGTTCGACAAATGCACGTTCGGCTTCATTGGCCCACATGTAGATCTGCACGGGCAATGCGGTAGACGGGTCCATCGGCGAGCCGGGAAAATCGACGACGAAGGCCACCATGCCGATCAGGAGCAGCGGCGCCGTTTCGCCGAGCGCGTGCGCCAGACCGATGATCGTGCCCGTCAGCACGCCTGGCATGGCGAGCGGCAACACGTGGTGGAAGATGGTCTGCATCTTCGAGGCGCCGAGGCCGAGGGCAGCCGCGCGGATCGAGGGCGGCACGGCCTTCAGCGCCGCACGCGTGGCGATAATGATCGTCGGAAGGGTCATCAGCGTCAGCACCAGGCCGCCGACCAGCGCTGCCGAGCGCGGCATGCCGGCGAAGTTGATGAAGATCGACAGGCCAAGCAGACCGTAGACGATCGAGGGGACGGCGGCGAGATTGTTGATGTTGACCTCAATGAGGTCCGTCAGCCGGTTTTTTGGCGCGAACTCTTCGAGGTAGATGGACGCGGCGACGCCGATCGGCAGCGCCAACACAAGTACGATCAGCATCATGTAGAGCGAGCCGAGGGCTGCCACACCGATGCCTGCTGCTTCCGGGCGGCTGGAGGCGCCGAAGGTGAAGATGCCGGTGTTGAAGTCCTTCGTCAGGGCACCGCTATCGGTGAGCGTCTTCATCCAGGCGATCTGCTGGTCGTTGACCTTGCGCTTGGTTTCATCGATCTTGAGGTCGATCTGGCCCTTGTTGGCACTGTCGATATTGCCTTCGGCCAGCAGCGGCACGTTCACCGTGGTGCCGATTACCGACGGATTGGCAATGACGATGTCGCGCAGTTGGGTGCGGGCACTGGCCGAAACCATTTCCGTTGCCTTCTTGACCAGGGCGCGGTTGGCCGGATCGATGCCCAGTGCCTTGACGAGGGCGTCGCGCACCAACAGCGGATAGTTGGCCGTCATCAGCTTCGTCGGCTTAGTCGCTCGCTCGTTCTTCGGATCGATGACCTTTTCGGCAAACTCGATCGGCAGTGTGATCGTCGTCTGCTGGAAGGCCGTGTAGCCGTTCGAAATGACCGTCCAGAGAAGGACGAACAGGAAGAACAGGCCGGTGAGGATCGCCGCCACGCCATAGGCACGGAAGCGGCGTTCGGCGGCGTAGCGGCGCTTGATGCCGATATCGCGTTTGGCTACAGCGGGGCGCACGGAGGCGGGGGACGAAGAGGAAACGATCTCGGTCATTCGTACTGTTCCCGATATTTGCGCACAATGTAGAGTGCATAGATGTTGAGGCCGAGCGTGATGCAGAACAGCGTGATGCCAAGCGCGAAAGCCACCAGCGTCTGCGGCGAGTTGAACTCGAGGTCGCCGGTCAGCTGATTGACGATCTTGACGGTCACCGTCGTCATCGCCTCGAAGGGATTGAGCTGCATGCGCGCGGCAACACCGGCGGCAAGCACCACGATCATGGTTTCACCGACGGCACGCGATGCGGTCAGGAGCAACGCGCCGACGATGCCCGGGAGCGCTGCCGGCAGAACGACCTTCTTGATCGTTTCCGACCGGGTGGCGCCCAGCCCGAGCGAGCCATCGCGCAGGGCACGCGGCACCTGCGTAATGATGTCATCGGAAAGTGAGGACACGAACGGGATCAGCATGACGCCCATGACGATACCGGCCGTCAGCACGCTCTGCGCCTGAATGAAGGAGACGTAGTTGCCGGTAACGAGCCCATTCAGCTGGGCGGAAATATCGCGCAGGAACGGGCCGACAGTGACCAGGGCGAAGAAGCCGTAGACGATGGTCGGGATACCGGCGAGGATTTCGAGCAGCGGCTTGGCCGTCGAGCGGATCGCAGGCCGCGCATATTCGGACATATAGATCGCCGCGAAGAGGCCGATCGGTACTGCAAACAGCATGGCGACGAAAGCGATATAGAGCGTGCCTGCGAGGAGCGGCAAGAGGCCGAACTGGCCCTGCGTCGCCTCGCTGCCGGCGGCGGCGAAACGCGGGTCCCAGACCGTGCCGAAGAAGAAGCTGGCCGGCGAGACCGAATTGAAGAAACGGATCGCTTCCGACAGCATCGAGCCGACGATGCCGATCGTCGTCAGGATCGCGATCGACGAGGCAAGCATCAGAGTCCAGAGCATGACGCGCTCGACCTGGTTGCGAGCGCGGAAGGGGGCGGAGATGCCGCGCAGCGCGAAGATGGCGCCGGCAACCGAGATCAGGAGAACCACGACCGCCATGACGATGCGGCTTGTCGAGATCATTGCATTGAACTGGGTGGCGGATTTGATCATGTAGGATTCGCCGTCGCCGGCAAGCGGAACACCCTTTGCCGCCAGCACGTCGCGCAAATCGGCGGAGCCATTGTTGAGCGCGGCCAATTCCGCGTCATCCAGCAGGTTCAAACCGTTGGCGACAGACTTTACCTGGCCGAGTGCGAGTTCGGTGGTCGCCGCGCCCTGGCTGAGCACCGCTTCCGGAAGGCCGCCGCGCACGCTGCTGTCGATATAGGCGGGTGCTGCAATGGCCCAGACGCCAAGAACAATCGCTGCCGGGATGATCGCACAGATAGCCGCGTAGGTGCCGTGATATCCGGGAAGGGAATGAAGGACAGAAAGCTTGCCGTTCGTGGTGGCAATTGCCCGGGCGCGTCCGGCGAGAAAGGCCGCAAAGCCGATAATCAAAACAAGCAAAAAGAGAAGTGATGTGTTCATCGACATGTCCCCCCGGCCTCCAATCATGGAAAACCGGCAATCCGAACTCGGGATGTCCGGCACGGCAAGATTGCCGTGCCGGACATTGCTCAATGGATTAGAGCATGTTGCCGGCTTCGAAAGCCTTGCGGCCTTCTTCGCGCTCAGCGTCCGGGGCCGAAACCAGGCCGTAGGCTGCGAGCGGGCTGTCCGGGCCGATCATCTGGTCGTCAAGGAAGAACTCGACATATTCCTTGAGGCCCGGGATCACGCCGAGATGCGCCTTCTTGACGTAGAAGAACAGCGGGCGGGAAACCGGATAGTCGCCGGAAGCGATCGTTTCGACCGACGGGGCAACGCCGTTGACTGTTGCGACCTTCAGCTTGTCAGCGTTGTTTTCAAAGAAGGCCAGACCGAAGACGCCGATGCCGTTCTTGTTGGACGCGATGCGGGCAAGCGTTTCGGTATAGTCGCCGTCGATGTCGACAGCCAAGCCGTCCTTGCGGACTGCGACGCACTTCTTGGCAGCTTCTTTCTCATCGGCGATGAGGCCCTTGATGACGTCCTTGGCGCCGTTATCCTTGCAGCCGGCAGCCAGGATCTTCTCTTCGAAGACTTCGCGGGTGCCGTGCTTTTCGCCCGGGATGTAAGCAGCGATTTCAACGTCCGGAAGGTCCTTGTTGACTTCCGACCACTTCTTGTAGGGATTGGCAACGAGCTTGCCGTCAACGACGATTTCAGCGGCCAGAGCGAGGTAGAGGTCCTTCGGAACCAGCTTCAGCTCGGCATTGCCGGCGTCGGTCGCGAAGACGATGCCGTCATAACCGATCTTGACTTCCTGGATCTCGGTAACGCCGGCTGCCTTGCAGGTTTCGAGTTCGCTGTCCTTGATCTTGCGCGAAGCGTTGGCGATGTCGATCGTGTCCGGGCCAACACCCTTGCAGAATTCCTTCAGGCCGCCGCCGGTGCCGCCCGACTCAACGATCGGGGTCTTGAAGTCGGGGAAAGTTTCACCGAAGGTTTCAGCGACGATCTTTGCGTAAGGCAGAACGGTCGAGGAACCGGCAACCTGGATCTGGTCGCGTGCAATCGCAACGCCGGCAAAAGCGGCAGATGCAACCAGGGCTGCAACAGTGAGTTTCAAGGCTTTCATCAGAATTCTCCCAGAATGGGCTTGTGTGGGTGCGCTTTTCATTAGCGCTCGCTTTCGCCGTGTCGATCGGCCGCCCTAGTTAGCGCCCGATGGCCTCACCTTTTATGTCAATTTCACGAAACATTTGTGACAGTCTATCATCTTGAAATAGTTGAAATTTTTTCAATTTCGACGATTTAGACAACGAGTTTGTGTCAAAACCTCACGGTAAA
This sequence comes from Pararhizobium sp. LjRoot235, assembly GCF_964254145.1. NCBI lineage: Bacteria > Pseudomonadati > Pseudomonadota > Alphaproteobacteria > Hyphomicrobiales > Rhizobiaceae > Pararhizobium > Pararhizobium sp. LjRoot235. Next base: position 3,986,821 of record NZ_CAXUSP020000001.1, read on the forward strand.
CACAGTGCCCTTGCCGATTTCGGATTGAACGAGCAATCTGGCGCGGTGGCGGGTGAGGATATGCTTGACAATGGCAAGCCCCAAACCCGTGCCTTTTTTCGAACGGCTGGCCTCTACGTTAACCCGATAGAATCGTTCGGTAATCCGAGGGACATGCTCGGCCGGGATTCCCGGCCCATAGTCCCGGACGGAGACTTCGGCCGGCTCGTCGCCACCACCGGAGAGGGTCACTTCGACCTTTTTCCCCTCCTGGCCATATTTGCAGGCGTTTTCTATCAGATTCTCGAAAACTTCGGTCAGTTCATCGCGATCGCCCTGAACGACGACGGGATCATCCGGTACGACCAGCGAAATCTCCACACCGACATCCGCTGCCAGCGGCGACAGCGCATCGCGCACATGACCGAGCAGCGGGGCGAGATCGACCGCCTCGTCCGGTGCGATGTGGGATTTGAGTTCCAGCCGCGACAGCGACAGCAGATCATCGACGAGGCGGCTCATCCGCGTCGCCTGCTCATGCATGATACCGAGGAATTTCTCATGCGCCTTGGGATCGCTGCGCGCAGGGCCCTGCAGGGTTTCGATGAAGCCGCGCAGCGAGGCGAGTGGCGTCCTCAGCTCATGGCTGGCATTGGCAACGAAATCGGAGCGCATCCGGTCGATGCGGCGCGCCTGCGATATGTCGCGATAGGACAGGATATAGAGCCTTTCCTTCAGAGATCCGAGTTCGGCCGGAGCGACGCGCACGATATAGACCGATTCCGACGGAAAACGCTCGGAATGTTCGATCTGGTTCGCCTTGCCGGTGATGATCGTCTCGCGAACCATGTCGAGAATGCCAGGCGAGCGAACCCGTGCAGAAAGGTCGGTCTTTGCCGGGATGGTACCGAATGTCTTTTCGGCCGCATGGTTCTGCAGTACCACGGTCTCATCGGGCGCGACCACCAGGATGGGCGTGTCGAGCGCGTTGAAGGCAGCGGCAAGCATGCCGAGGTCGGGCTCTTCCACCGCAGCCTGAACCACGGGCATGGCCGGCGGCGTGGGGTTTGCCGAGCGGTTGAACAGCGCCGTCATCCACACAAGCCAGAACAGCAACGCGGCGATCGTGTGAATGCCGGATAGAATAAGCGCGGCCGTGACGACAGTCGACAGGCCGATAATCCATTTTTCGGCGCGGGCCCTGTCCTTGAGGTGCTCCCAAACTGTTTTTGTTTCTTCCAAGATGCTCTCACTTACCGGTATGCAATCAACCGGTGATATCGGAGGTTCATGACAATGATTTTCACGGCATGCTTGAATTCGCAATTCAATTGTGGCCTCTTCCCATGAAATCGGCGAGTGGCCGCACAATGAAGCAGGGCGGACTCAATCATGGCAGGAATCGAAAAAAATCAGACGGTCGAACTCACGGTCAACGGCAAGGCACATGTCTTCGATATCGACAATGCTGCGCTTCCGGACTGGATCGACAAGGAAGCGCTCGCTTCAGGCGACTTCCCGTATGACAAAAAGCTCGATGCCGATACTTTCGATCGGACGCTGGAGAAACTGCAGATCGAGCTCGTCAAGGTGCAATTCTGGCTGCAGGCGACCGGCCGGCGTGTCGTGGCGATCTTTGAAGGGCGCGATGCGGCCGGAAAAGGCGGCGCAATCCATGCCACGCACGCCTCCATGAACCCGCGCTCCGCCCGCATCGTCGCCCTGACAAAGCCGACAGAAACGGAAAGGGGCCAATGGTACTATCAGCGCTATGTCACCCATCTGCCGACGGCTGGCGAATTCGTGATGTTCGACCGTTCCTGGTACAACCGTGGCGGCGTCGAGCCGGTCATGGACTTCTGCACACCGGAGCAGCATGCGCACTTTCTCAAACAGACGCCGCCGTTCGAGAAGCTGATCACCGGCGACGGCATTCATTTCTTCAAATTCTGGCTGGATATCGGCCGCGAGATGCAACTGAAGCGGTTCCACGACCGCCGCCACGACCCGCTGAAGGTCTGGAAGCTCTCGCCGATGGATATCGCCGCGCTGACGAAATGGGATCGCTACACAGAGGCGCGCGACACAATGCTCAAGGAAACCCATACAGAGCATGCGCCCTGGACAGTCGTGCGCGCCAATGACAAGCGCCGCGCCCGCCTCAACGTTATCCGCCATATGCTGAAGACGCTCGATTATGACGGCAAGGACAAAAGCGCGATCGGCGAGGTCGACAATAAAATCCTCGGCTTCGGGCCTGGCTTCGTGAAGTAGCCGCTCGCAAATACCCTGGTCATTGCCCTGGAAGGATGCGGACAGCGAACAGGCTGAGGCTGTTGCCGGCGCCGGTCACGTCACTGTTGATCAGGATATGGCCGGGCGCGCTTGGCGCCAGGCCGCGATCGAACGTGACCTTGAACAACATGTCGCTCTTTTCCTCGTTCACCGTGAACCGATGGCGGCCACAATCGCCGAGCGAGGAGAAATCGCACTCGACGGAGAACTGGGTCTGCTTGCCCGCATCCGCCTGGACGCTGAGCGCTACAGTCGACGTCTTGCCGGAAATCTGTCCAAGCACAGAAGCCGGAATTTCGATGAGGACATTGCCGTCCGCTTCCGCGGTCGCAGAGGTTATGCGCAGGCGCTGCCCGTTCTCGTCGCTGACCTGATCGGCCGAGGCGCGGCTTCCAGCCGTGACATTGGCGGCGTCGGCGGGCTTGAAAACCTCGGCCCAGTTTCCGGAAAAGCCCTGCTCGCTTCCAAGCGTCTTCAGCCCTTCTGCGCCGTCGAAATCCTCGGACTGCACGGTCGAGGGCGGATTGGCGACGCTGGTGTCGCGCTCGGCGGCCGATTTCAAAAGACCGCTGGTTTGCACCCACCAAGCCGCCGTGCCGAAGGCGGCGACGAGGGTCGTCACGACCATGACGAAGGACAGGAAACTGCCGCGCTTGCGCCGGCGGGGCTTTGGCGGGACAACCTTGGCGCCTTTGCCGCGTTTTCCGGAGACCGGTTCGACGGCGGCGGCCGGTGCGCGGCTTGCCTCGCGGCGGTCGGGACGCAGACCGGCAAGGCCGCCGTCAACGACGGGGCTTACGACTTCGCCGGCGACCCCTTCCGGCGGCTTATGGATGCCGTCATCCAGTTCCGGCGAGGGGGCATGATTCTCCCGGCTGTCCGTATCCATGCGGACCGCCGGCGCCACGGACGCAGCCTTCAGCGCTGCGCGTTCCTCCACTTCAATGGCATGAATGATCGCTTCGAGGCGGTGCCGCTGCTTGGCGATCACGTCCGGATCGTGCACATCCTGCTTGCGCAGGCCGGCCTCGAGCGCGTTTCGCGCCGACTGGTAGATGCGTGCGCGCGTTTCGGAATTCGTCCGCTCGGAGCGCTCCAGCGCATGTCTGATGGCAGTTTCCAGTCCGCTCACTGTCCGTCCTTCTTGATGCAGACGACCGGCATCGGTCGCTCCGCAAGGGCATGTCGCGCTGGGGCCGAAGCCCGGAGCCGGGCAGACATGCAATCAACATCGCCCCGAAAACGTTACGATACGGCAGCGCTCCGGTTCCAACAGCATCCTTTGTCGCGGCCATCGCTCCCCGTGAAACCCGGCGCGCTTTTGGATGTGTTAACAATTGGGTAACGGTTGACGCCGCGATCTGCAAGCCTCGCACGTCAAACTTGACGGCCGACGCCGGGAAAAACCCGGAGGATCTACCCGACTTGCCGCACCAACGCGGTTCAAGCACCCTTTGCAAAATCCATCGGCGCTGATAACATTCTTACGTTTACGGAAACGTCAAAAATTGAAACGGGAGCGAAATCTTGTCCTTGCCAGCCATCCTCACCGGCACTACGCGGCTGCCAGTCTTCGCCGCTCCCTTGTTCATCATCTCGCATCCGGCACTGACGATCGCGCAGTGCAAGGCGGGCGTCGTCGGCTCGTTTCCGGCGCTGAACGCCCGGCCGGAGGCGCAGCTCGATGAATGGCTGGCCGAGATCACGGAAGAACTCGCCGCTCACAACGCCCGCAACCCCGGCAAGCCGGCCGCGCCGTTCGCCGTCAATCAGATCGTCCACAAATCCAACAAGCGGCTGGAACACGACCTGATGCTTTGCGTCAAATACAAGGTCCCGATCGTCATTTCCTCGCTCGGCGCCGCGCCCGAGGTCAACGCGGCGATCCATTCCTATGGCGGTATCGTGCTGCATGACGTCATCAACAATCGGCACGCCAACTCCGCTATTCGCAAGGGTGCCGACGGCCTGATCGCGGTTGCCGCCGGCGCCGGCGGCCATGCCGGAACGCTGTCTCCGTTTGCCCTCGTCCAAGAAATCCGCACATGGTTCGACGGGCCGCTCCTGCTCTCGGGCGCCATTTCGACCGGGGGTGCCGTGCTTGCCGCACAGGCAATGGGCGCCGACATGGCCTATATCGGCTCGTCCTTCATCGCCACCAGCGAAGCGCGCGCCAGCGACGCTTACAAACAGATGATCGTCGACAGCAGTGCTGGCGACATCGTCTATTCCAACTATTTCACCGGCATCCACGGCAACTACCTGAAAGCCTCGATCATCGCGGCCGGCATGGATCCGGCACAGCTGCCGGAGGCCGACCCTTCGAAGATGGACTTCGAGACCGCAACGACAGGCGCCAAGGCCTGGAAAGATATCTGGGGCTGCGGCCAGGGCATCGGCGCCGTCACCGAGATCGTGCCCGTCTCTTCGTTGGTTGATCGGCTTGCGCGCGAATATGACGAAGCGCGCCAGAGACTGTCACTCTAAAACAGCACCTTTCCGTCGTCCCGAGGTTTTTTCCGGTTCTGCAAACTGATGGCTTGAAATCCCATCGGTTTGCAGGTATCAGCCCCTCACACATCGCTCCGCTGCATCGCGGGACGTTTGCGGGCCGCTTTAGCTCAGGTGGTAGAGCACATCATTCGTAATGATGGGGTCGCAGGTTCGAGTCCTGCAAGCGGCACCATAGGTCACTAAATTTGTTCTTCACTCTACAGAAAGTTACGTTGAAGGCCCCGGCATCGTCCGACCGCGCCTTTTATTGCAGTTCTATTGAGCAATAAATAGGTCTCCGACGTCGACCTGCATTACATTTGCAATTTGCTCAGCCGTTTCGATCGTCACGTTCATCTGGCCGGCTTCTATTCGGCTTATATAAGCTTGGTCCGCACCTATGCGCATGGCCAATTCCTCTTGCGAGATGCCGATTGCATTCCGCTTTTCTTTTACGGCCTTTCCGAAGCGTTTCTTGACTTCCATGAACGGCACATGGGCGCTTCACAGAAATTTTCTCCATGTATTTTAATACATATTTGTTTGAGTTATAGTATGCTCGATAGGTCGTGGGGCTAAGGCAAATGGGCGATTACAATTTCTGGGCGGACTTGCTCGACACGTTCCAATCCTCGCCGGACTGGATCAAGGCGCTCTGGCTGCTCATCCCGCCCGGCTTCCTGCTCGCCTTGATCGCTATGCTGATGCACTACCGGGTCGCGAACAGACGGGCCGACAACACGCTTGACGGCGAATTGGTCTATTCGCTCCGTCGCGGGGTTGACGACCAGCTCCATATCCTCAGCCACGCCCCGCAAATGGACGGAAAACCGGCCCTCATCCTCCTCGACCCACCACGTGCCCAAACCGGGGAGGCAGGGTGGTCGTGAGGAGCTTGCAACGCGGCGGAGATCGATCGCACCATGTCTTCGGTATCGAGCGGCAGGTGAGAAACCCCGAGGTCTCTTACCGTCTACTAGCGGCGGTGACCTCGTCCTTATGAGCGGCGAAGGCTGCCAGGACTTCATCCTTCTCGCGTTTCGGGACCTTGAAAAAGTCAAGGGTCCGTCCGAGTTCCGCTACAACCTCATCGAATTCTTCAGAGGAGATCCGGAGATTCCGGTGGGCCTCCTCGAGACCGAGCGGCGTCGTGCCGGGCTTTGTGGCCTTGAACTCGAAGGGTCCACCCGCAACGTCGCAGACCCACAGAGTCCGCATGAACTTCAGGCCGGGCAACCTCTCCAGGTTCTTGGTGTGCCATTCCCGCAACTGCGGGTTCTTGGACTGCTGGCCGACGACTGGGTTTTTCACGACGGCGTCGCTGAAGTGATCCACGACCGCCGCAATGGCGAAGACGCCGCCCAGACGCTCGTACAGACTTTTCTCAGGCATGGATTGGTTGGCCCGCAAATTATCCGTCCCTGCCAAAACAGCCACGGAAGCGGCGGTCAGCGTTAGGCCTGCGACCACGCTTCGTCTTGTTATAGAAGTCGAAACAGCCTGTGTCATGGTCACATCCTTGGTTGCGTCCACGGCTTAGCCCTAAGCTCGGGCCGGGTGACGATTCAGTTAATTAGCATTTTCTAATTTAGATATAGCATGACAGACACTTGGCGATCGAGATCAATCTCCTTCATCGGCGCGCTGCGGTTGCCAGTGGTCGCCGAAGCTTCGGCCTTGAACGTCGCGCTGCGACGATTATCAATGGGTGCTGCCGTCCAGTCGGCATCGGCACGCCTTTGGGTTCAAAGGAAAAACGGGCTGGCCAAGCCCGGCGCAAGCAAAGCGTCCTAACTTGTCCCACCACCGGCATGACGCCGGGCAGCGAAGGACAATGACATGTCGAACACGATCGAACACCCGCCCCACCCGCAAGACGCAACAATCGCGCTGTTCCTGCAGGAAGATAATGCGGACAGGCTGACCGACATCCTTGTCGATGCGCTCGATGAAGCCTTCAGAATTCTGAACGACGAACTGGTTTCCCGTCCGCTGCACTGACTTGCCACAATGAACCGGCGGTATGACACACCTCCGACGCAAGGATGTCATATCTACCCCGTATGATCGTCTCCCGTCATGCGGGTAACTGCGCTACAAATTTACTCCGGCAAACATGGTTAATTTTTAACTATTTTCCGGTTAGCAGCGTAGAACTTCGGCGGATTGGCCGTTGATGCGAAAACCGGGAGGACCTTAGATGATCTTCAATCTGCGCAAGCGCAAATGCGACGATACGGCAGACACAGGCACCTATGCCGACGGCGTTTTCGAGTTGCCGGTCATCGAGATCAACGCCACTCCACGCCGCCTTCGCGGCCATGTCGCACATCAGCGGGATTATGGCAGCGACCGTGCCATCTCGCCGATCCCTGCCGGCCTTGCCTGAGGCACTCCGGCAGGCGAACGCTGCGGCCGCGAGTGCTCAGGCCCGCGGCTTCAGCTTCATGTGGCGGTTGACGTCCTTGTAGAGCAGGTAACGGAACTTGCCGGGGCCGCCAGCGTAACAGGCCTGCGGACAGAAGGCGCGCAACCACATGTAGTCGCCAGCCTCGACCTCGACCCAATCCTGATTGAGCCGGTAAACCGCCTTGCCTTCCAGCACATAGAGGCCATGCTCCATGACATGGGTTTCGGCAAAGGGGATGACCGCCCCTGGTTCGAAGGTGACGATCGTCACATGCATGTCGTGGCGCAGGTCGGCGGTATCGACGAAGCGCGTTGTCGCCCATTTCCCATCGGTGCCCGGCATCGGGGCCGGCGCGATGTCGGCTTCGTTGAGGAAAAGCGCCGGCGGCACATCGAGACCGTCGACCAACTCATAGATCTTGCGTATCCAGTGGAACCGCACCGGTTTGTTGCGGGTGTTGCGTACGGACCAGTTGCTTGCCGGCGGAATGAAAGCGTACCCGCCGGGTGACATCTGATGGACCTTGCCGTCCAGCGTCACGGTCAGTTCACCCTCGACGATGAACAGAACGCCCTCTGCGTCCGCATCCGGCTCCGGCCGGTCGCTGCCGCCTCCCGGCGCCACTTCCATGATGTATTGCGAGAAGGTCTCGGCGAAACCGGACAGCGGCCGCGACAGGACCCACAGGCGTGTGTCCTCCCAGAACGGCAGATAGCTGGTGACGATGTCCATCATCACGCCCTTGGGGATGATGGCATAAGCCTCGGTGAAGACGGCGCGATCGGTGAGCAGTTGCGTCTGGGCCGGAGCGCCGCCGGTAGGGGCGTAGTAAGTACGGTTCATCGGATTTCCTGAACTCTCGAATGGATTGGCCTGGGCGGCAAGCCGTCGCAAGGCGCAGGCAATCATTAGCGCAACGGCGCATCGAGATCACGCGGCAATTCTCCCCGTCTACGGATTCAGTTTCGTCAAAAGGGAAGAGGTCAGCACCAACTTGATGTTGCCTGCGCGTCAGCGGTCAGCGGCGCAGCTTATTTGATGATCGCGCCTGGCGGTGGCGGCGGGTTCGTCACTTCGTGCAACCATTCCCGCCAGATCGCCACCAAAAGCGCCATCAGCACCGGCCCGACGAAGAGGCCGAGGAAACCCATGGTCTTGACGCCGCCGACGAGGCCGAAGAAGGTCGGCAGGAAGGGGAGGCTGATCGGTCCACCGACAAGCCGCGGGCGCAGGGTCTTGTCGACAATGAACAACTCGATGGTTCCCCAGGCGAACAGGGCGGCGGCGGCAACTGGCGAGCCGCTGGCGAAAAGATAAATCGACACCAGGGTGAAACAGAGCGGCGCGCCGCCAGGGATGAGCGCCATGATGCCGGTGATGATGCCAAGGGTCACCGGCGAGGGAACCCCTGCCAGCCAATAGGCGACGCCAAGCACGATGCCTTCGCCGATGGCGATAACACCCATGCCGGTCACTGTCGAACTGATGGTCAGCGGCACGATGCGCGACACGCGCTCCCAGCGCATCGGCAGGATACGTTCTCCGAGACGGTCAAGCTGGGCGACCAGTTTCTCACCGTCGCGATAGACGAAAAACAGCGTGATGAGCATGAAAAGCAGCGTCAGGAACGACTGGAACGCGGAAGCGCCGACGACGAGAACGCCACGGTAGATATTGCCGATGTTGGAGCCGCTGACGAGCTGCACCAATTCGCCGATGGCACCGGGATGGCCGACATATTTCGCCCATTGCGTCCCAAGCCAGACACCGGCGCCGGGAATCTGCGTCAGCCAGACCGGCACAGGCGCACCGAACTTATTGGTCTCGATGGTCCAGGCCACCCACTCGCGGACTTCATCGACCGCGTAGACCGCGGCCAGCGAAATCGGTGCGACGATAAAGGAAATCACCGCAATGATCGCAATGGTCGCTCCGAGCGTCCGGTTGCCGCCGATGGCAGCAAGCAGGCGGCGATAGATCGGCCAGGTGGCAAAGCCGATAACCAGTGCCGCCAGCACCGGCACCAGGAAACCATGGAAGAAATAGACGCCGGCGAGCAGCACGAAGACCAGCAGCCAGCGCGCGGCCGAAATCGGCCCGACAAGCGCCGAGCGTTCATAGGCCGGACGACCGAAAAGACGCGGCTCCGACGGTGCCTCGTCCCGTTCACGATTGCTCAGCTGCAAAAGGCATTCCTCCACATCCCGTCAAGATGACAGCAAAACTCACGGCTTACCACATGTTTCCGTTTCCCTGCGGCAACCCCGGAAACATGCGGCATAAGTAAGTATGACCGCATGGTCAACACAAGCGGATGACAATCGAATTTCCAACGAAGAACCGAGAGCCAAATTCGAGCGTTTCGTTGTGGAAGGCCAACCGTTGCCCATTCGACCGGTCAACCGGCGACAGGAGGACATCGATGCCGGCGACCGGTGCCGAATCTGGTTGTTAAAATGGAAAGCCCCGGCGTGAGAAGAGCCATTGGCTTATTGCAACGCAATATATCTTTTTTGCATCCGCTCGCAAACATTGCTGCAAAGCACATGTCGCGAAATCTGTTCAGGCACGACCAAACGACCGGGCGATATATTGACGTTTACGTCAAGGTCATATAATCCGGAATGTGCTTGATGGGGCGACACAAAAGCTTCATCCTGATCAGGGTGGACGATCTGGAGGGATTGTTCGCTCATGCGCAACGGCTGCCGGAGACATTTTCGGACAGGCCGTGCGGGAAAAGGGAGAAACGCTGCGCAGCCGTCTTGCGGCGCGGCGGCGGTTGCATCAGGGAGAGAGACCATGCCGGACACATTGATTCAGACGCCCGGACCCCAGGCCGCCAAGCCCTGGTTGCAGTCCTATCCGCCGGGCATGCCCGCGGAGATCGCCCCGTCGCCGCACAACTCCATCTGCGAGCTGTTTGCTGAAGCCTGCGTGAAATACGCCTCGCGGCCTGCCTTCACCTGCATGGGCAAGACGCTCACCTTCGCCGAACTCGACGCCGAGAGCCGGAAGATCGGCGCCTGGCTGCAATCCACCGGCCTTGCCAAGGGCGACCGCGTCGCGGTGATGATGCCGAACATCCTGCAAAACCCGGTGACCGTTTACGGCATTCTACGTGCGGGCTATGCCGTCGTGAACGTCAACCCGCTTTATACGCCGCGCGAACTCGAGCATCAGTTGCAGGATTCCGGCGCCAAGGCGATCTTCGTATTGGAAAACTTTGCCCATACCGTCGAGCAGGTGGCGGCACGCACCGACCTCAAGCACATCGTCGTCGCCACCATGGGCGACCTTCTGGGGCTCAAGGGCCTGATCGTCAACATCGTCGTGCGCAAAGTCAAGAAACTAGTGCCGGAGTGGTCGCTGCCCGGGCATCTGTCCTTCAAGGCTGTCCTGGCAAAGGGAAACAGCGCAACGCTGAACAAGGTCGATGTCAAGCCGGGCGATGTCTCCTTCCTGCAATATACCGGCGGCACCACCGGCGTTTCCAAGGGCGCGACGCTTACCCATGCCAATCTTCTTGCGAACATGGACCAGATGGGCCTGTGGCTTGAAACGGCCTTCCTGAACAAGAAGCGGCCGGATCATCTCGTGTTTCTCTGCGCGCTGCCGCTTTATCATATCTTCGCGCTGACGGTGAATTCACTGATGGGCCTTAAGACCGGCGGGCAGAATATCCTGATCCCCAATCCGCGCGATATCCCGGCCTTCGTCAAGGAACTGGCGAAGTACAAGGTCAACATCTTCCCGGGCCTGAATACTCTGTTCAACGCGCTGATGAACAATGCCGAATTCCAGAAGCTCGATTTTTCCGATCTGGCGCTGACCTTCGGCGGCGGAATGGCGGTGCAACGGCCGGTGGCCGAGCGCTGGGAGAAGATGACCGGCTGCCCGATCAAGGAAGGTTACGGCCTCTCGGAAACCTCGCCCGTCGCGACGGCCAACCGGCTGGACCTGGCCGAGTTCACCGGCACGATCGGCCTGCCCCTGCCCTCGACCGAGGTTGAAATCCGCGACGAGGCCGGCAACACGCTGCCGCTCGGCGATATCGGTGAAATCTGCATCCGCGGGCCGCAGGTCATGGCCGGTTACTGGCAGCGACCGGACGAAACCGAGAGGGCCATCTCGGCCGATGGCTTCTTCCGCACCGGCGATATCGGCTTCATGAATGCGCAGGGCCTCGTCAAGATCGTCGACCGCAAGAAGGACATGATCCTCGTCTCGGGCTTCAACGTCTTCCCCAACGAGATCGAGGAAGTGGCGATGACCCTTGCCGGTATTCTCGAATGCGCCGCCATCGGCGTTCTGGATGAGCACTCCGGCGAAGCCGTGAAGCTGTTCGTCGTCAAGAAGGACCCGAACCTTACCGAGGCCGAGGTCAAGGGGCATTGCGCCGCCAACCTCACCAACTACAAGCGGCCGAAATTCGTGGAGTTCCGCACCGAACTGCCGAAGTCGAATGTCGGCAAGATTCTGCGCAAGGATCTACGCGGCTAGGCGGGATTTAAATCCATTTAAAAAGCGCGGGCTTTTTTGCCGTTTGCGACGGGACAGGCTTGATTTGCGGTGGCCAAAGCGACTAGCTATCGCGACCTACCCGCGACGCAAGGAGCCCTCGCCATGAACGCGCCCGCCACCACCGCGCTTGTCAGCCAGCTGAAATCCACCGTCACCGACACCAGCGCGACCGATATCCGGGCCGCTTTCGCCAGCGATCCCAACCGCTTCTCGAAATACAGCGTGACGCTCGACGACATGTTGTTCGACTATTCGAAATGCGCCGTCAACGAGAAGGTGCTCGATGGCCTCGAAACGCTAGCCACGGCAGCCAAGGTCGCGGAAAAGCGCGATGCGATGTTTGCCGGCGAGACGATCAACATCACCGAGGGCCGCGCCGTTCTGCACACGGCGCTGCGCAACCGCTCCAACACGCCGGTCATCGTCGACGGCCGCGACGTGATGCCGGATGTCAACGCCGTGCTCGACGCCATGGGCGTCTTTTCCGACGGTACCCGCTCGGGCGCGCTGAAGGGCGCGACGGACAAGAAGATCACGGACGTCGTCAATATCGGCATCGGCGGCTCCGACCTCGGCCCGGTCATGGCGACGCTGGCCTTGGCGCCCGACCATGACGGCCCGCGGCTGCATTTCGTCTCCAACGTCGATGGCGCCCACATCGCCGATACACTGAAGCTGCTCGATGCCGAGACCTCGCTGTTCATCGTCGCCTCGAAAACCTTCACCACCATCGAAACGATGACCAATGCGGCGACGGCCCGCGCCTTCATCGCCGAAAAGCTCGGCGAGAAGGCGGTCAGCAAACATTTCTGCGCCGTCTCCACCGCCCTCGACAAGGTCGCCGCCTTCGGCATCGACAGCGACCGGATCTTCGGCTTCTGGGACTGGGTCGGCGGCCGCTATTCGGTCTGGTCGGCCATCGGTCTGCCGCTGATGATCGCGATCGGCAAGGAGAATTTTGGCGATTTCCTCGCCGGCGCCCATTCGATCGACAATCACTTCCGCACGGCGCCGCTGCGCGAAAACATCCCGATGCTGCTCGGCCTTCTCGGCTTTTACCATCGCAACGTGCTCGGCTATCCGACCCGCGCCATCCTGCCCTACGACCAGCGCCTGTCACGCTTCCCGGCCTATCTGCAGCAGCTCGACATGGAATCGAACGGCAAGGGCGTGACGCTCGAGGGAACGCCGGTCGACGGCAATTCCGGCCCGGTCGTCTGGGGCGAGCCCGGCACCAACGGCCAGCACGCCTTCTACCAGCTGATCCACCAGGGCACGAGCGTCATCCCGACGGAATTCATGATTGCCGCGAACGGCCACGAACCGCACCTGCGCCACCAGCACCAGCTCCTGATCGCCAACTGCCTGGCGCAGTCGGAAGCGCTGATGAAGGGCCGGACGCTCGCGGAAGCCAAGGCGCAAATGGCCGCCAAGGGGCAGGATGCCGCCTTCATCGAGCGCATTGCCCCGCACCGGGTCTTCACCGGCAACCGCCCATCACTGACCTTCGTCTACGATCAGATGACCCCCTTCACCTTCGGCCGCCTGATCGCAATCTACGAACATCGTGTCTTTGTCGAGGGCGCGCTGTTCAACATCAACTCCTTCGACCAGTGGGGCGTGGAATTGGGCAAGGAACTGGCGACGGGGCTTTTGCCGGTGGTCGAAGGCAAGGAGAGCGCCGAGGGACATGACAGTTCCACCGCTGGCCTCATTGCGGCGCTGCTGAAGGCGGCGAAGTAAATCCTCACCCTCCCCTTGGGGGAGGGTCGGCGCGCAGTGCCGGGGTGGGTGATCTTGCGGCGCCCTTGACTGTCACGCCCACCCGCCGCTTTGCGGCGACCTCCCCCTCAAGGGGGAGGTGGAGGGTGCCAGCTCCGGCATCTTCATCGCAGCCCCTCTTCTCATCAACCGCACGCCGTGAGCTGAATGCATGGTGAACGCCCAATTCAGCCTATATTCCAACACAATGCCCTATCCTCCCTATCGCAGAACAAACCAGAGAGATCTCCGGTGGCGCAGGGCTTTGGGGGAGCATCGTGCAGCACTACTTTTTCGATTTGCACTTCGGCGACGAACAGATCGTCGATGAAGACGGCATCGACCATTTCGATGAGGGGTCCGCCGTCTATTACGGACAGAGGGTCGCCGACAAGATCGGCCGCGACGCCGATTACAGATCATTGAAAGTGCATGTACGGTCTCCCGACGGCTGCATGCTGGCGATCATTGCCGCCTCTGCCGGCCGCGGTTGCGAGCAGGTGGCGTTGATCGGCCGTTGAGTTTGTTAAATTTCACCGTTGTTGTTCAGTGGGTTCCTCACCAGCACCCGAGGAGCGAAAGGGGCCGACGAGAGCAAATCATCCGCTTGTCATCGAATCATGATCAAAAAGCCTTGATGGCAGCCGCCAGACGATTCGACCATCAGCAAGTGCCCCGCCAGCGCGGAGCCGCGTCCAGGGGCGCATTATGGAAAAGACCGTCCTTGTTGTCACCGATGCCTGGCATCCGCAGGTCAACGGTGTTGTCCGCACCCTCGATGAACTTGCCCGATCGGTGAAGGAACGGGGGACCGCTATTGATTTCCTGACGCCGGAGCGGTTCACGACCTTTTCACTGCCATTTTACTCCGATATCCGGCTTGCGCTTCCGACCCGGCGGCAGGTGGCCGAGGAGATCGATGCACTGGCGCCAGACTATATCCATATCGCGACGGAAGGGCCGCTCGGCCTCGTGGCGCGCGGCATCTGCCTGCGCAGGGGGCTGCCATTCACGACGAGCTACCACACGCGCTTTCCGGAGTTCGTCAGCGCGCGACTGCCCATTCCGGAGAGTTGGAGCTACCGGTGGCTGCGCCAGTTCCACAATTCCGGCGATGGCATGATGGTGGCGACCGCATCGCTCGGCACCGAAATGGCGGCACGCGGCTTTCACAACATCAAGCGGTGGACGCGCGGCGTCGACACAGTTCTCTTTGATCCGGCGCGCCGCCGGAACTTGCCGTTCCCCCGCCCGATATTTCTCAACGTCGGGCGCGTGGCCGTGGAAAAGGGCCTTCCGGCCTTCCTCGATCTCGACCTGCCTGGCAGCAAGATCGTCGTCGGGGACGGCCCCGATCTCCCCCTGCTGCAGCAAAAGTATCCGCAGGTGCATTTCCTGGGGCGGCGCATGGGAACGGAGCTCGCGACGATCTACGCATCGGCAGATGTCTTCGTCTTCCCGAGCCGCGTCGATACCTTCGGCAACGTCATTCTGGAGGCGCTGGCGAGCGGCTGTCCCGTCGCCGCCTTTCCGGTCACCGCGCCGAACGACAATTTGGGGGAGGGCGGCGGCGTTCTGTCCAGCGATCTGCGGCAAGCAGCCCTCGATGCACTCGCATTATCGCGGGAAGATGCCCGGCAAAAGGCGCTCACATTCAGCTGGAGCGAATGCGCGGGGCAGTTTCTCTCGAATCTGGCCGGGGTTCCCCGCGGCGCGTTTGCGGGCCGCGGCCGGCGGTTGCGATCGATATCGTAGGTCTGCCCGGTATCGTCCGTTTCTTGCGCTGCAGCCCGCCGCAATACCACTCAGCCCGCTGTCGCGTTATCTAACCGATAGCCGGGGAGCGCTCTTTCACCCTCCCCATCGGGGAGGTCGGCACGCAGCCGGGGTGGGGTGACCTGCACGTATCTCGGTGACAATGGGTTTCGAGGCTCACCCCACCCGCCGCTCCGCAGCAACCTCCTCCCTCAAGGGGGAGGTAAATTACAGGCCGATTTCGTAGCTCCAGGGCGGGTTTGCACCGGCGCGCGACACGGTGACGGCGGCGGCCTTGGCACCCAAGGCCAGCGCATCGCGCACGGCGCTCTCGCTCAAGGTAGCGACCTGTTCCTTGGTCAGGAGGTTGTTCATCTTCAGCGAGGCGAGAATCCCGGCGTCAAAAGTGTCACCGGCACCGACCGTATCGACGACGGTGACTTTTTCACCGGGCACCGAAACCTTGCCGCGCGCCGTATAGCCATCGGCGCCATCGGCACCCTTGGTGATGACAATGAGCTTCGGGCCGCGCTGCAGCCATTTGCCGACCAGTTCCTCATGTGTGCCCTCCTCGCCGAACCAGTCGAGATCCTCGTCGGAGAACTTGACGACGTCGGACATCGCCGCCATGCGGAACATGCGGGCCTTGTGAGCTTCCGCGTCCTTGATGAAGCCGGGGCGGATATTGGGATCAAAGGAAATCACCCGCTTCTCGTGCTCGCGGGCCATCAGCGCTTCGTAAGTCGAACCGCACGGTTCGGGGATCAGGCTGATCGCGCCAAAATGCAGCGCTTCGCAGAAATCGCCGAGTGCCGGCAGGTGATCCTTGGTGATCATCCGGCCTGCGGTGTTCTCGTCGAAGAAGGCGTAGGTCGCCGAGCCGTTGACCAATTTCACGAAGGCGAGAGTGGTGTGCAGCGGTAGCGTCGCGCAGGGGCCGAAATCGACATTGCTGGATGCCAGCGTCTCGCGCAGCATGTCGCCGAACATGTCGTCGGAAAGGCCGGTGAAGAAGCCGGTCTGGATGCCGAGGCGGCCGAGCGCGATGGCCGTATTGAAGATCGCGCCGCCCGAATAGGGCGCAAAAGCCATCTCGCCTGCCGTCGTCTGACGCGGCAGCATGTCGATCAAGGCTTCTCCACAGCAAACGATCATGGCGATCTCCTCCCGTCCAAAATTACATTTCAATCGATTAGACCAAGACGGCTGAAAAGGCCAGTCCCGTTTTCAGGCGGCTGCAAGCGCGCTGACCCCGCCATTGCGCCCGGACCATTCGAGTGGCGCGTTGAGGAAGGATTCGACCTCCGACAGGGTCTTTTCATCGAACAGTTTCCGCGCCTTGGCGACTGCGAGAACGTCGCGCCAGGTGGCGATATTGTGCAGCGTCACGCCCTTTTCCTGCATCTCGGCGCGGGCCTTCGGGAAGATATCATAGTAGAACAGAGCGATACCATGATCGACCACGCCGCCGGCGGCGCGTATGGCGTCGATGAACGTAAACATCGAACCGCCGGCCGTGGTCAGATCCTCGATGACGAGCACGCGCGCGCCGTCGGGCATATGCCCTTCGATCTGGGCGTTGCGGCCATGACCCTTCGGCGCCTTGCGAACATAGATCATCGGCAGCGCCAGCCGTTCCGCGAGCATCGCTGCAAAGGGAATACCCGCCGTCTCGCCGCCAGCGATAACGTCGAACTGCTCGAAACCGGCTTCGCGCAATACGGTCGCAGCGGCAAAATCCATCACCGTCGAGCGGATGCGCGGATAGGAGATCAGCTTGCGGCAATCGATATAGACCGGGCTCGCCATGCCAGAGGCAAGCTTGTAAGGCTCATCGGCACGAAAATGCACCGCCTTGATTTCCCAGAGCATCTTGGCGACCAGCTCGGCCATCACGACCTTGTCGGGAAAGGATGTCTGGATCATCGGCGGTCTCCTGCAGCTTGGATTTTTGTATCCCGCGCATAGCAGTTCAGGCCTGCGAAAGCCAGAGGCGGAACGAACCGCTGGCGGCAGTGTTCGCCACGATTTGCGCCAATCAAGCGGTTCGCCGTCTTCAATCAGGCGGCCGGTGCTGGACCATACTCGTTGTCGCCAGGTGTGCCGGGCGTCGCGTAGAAAATGATCAGTACGACAAGGCCAACGATCGTGAGACTGATCAGCACCCACCAGCCGGTCCTGTCGGTATCGTGCAGGCGGCGAACGGCGACGCCAAGGCCGGGCAGCAGCAGAGCCAGTCCCGCCACAATGCTGAAAAGCTCGATGCCGATGCTGTTATCGACAGTCGTCGCAGCTATCGCAACCATGGTATTGAAAAGGGCGAACCACCAGAATTCCGGGCGGCTCGCCCGGCCCGTAAAGACGGCGTATTTGGAAAATGCGGTTATAACGGCCTGGTTGAAATTCATGACTCCCCCCCTGACGGTTAGCCGGAACCGGACGCGCTATTTCGTGCGCGCATTCCCGGAGGCCCGGACGTCAGAAAGAGAATATTCACAAACTCCGATTGAAAGAAGCGCTTTTTTCTCGCGAGAATTCAGCGTTCCGCGACGGTCCAGTGCAGCGGGAACATCGGATCGAAGACGGTGACGGTGCCTGCCTCCGTCTCGATCTTCTCCGGAAACTCTACCCGGTCCGCCTGTTTGCGCAGCGTGATCGATTCCTCGTTGACAGGCAGGCGGTACCAAGCCGGGCCGTTCAGCGAGGCGAAGGCTTCCAACTTGTCCAGAGCATTGTCTTGCTCGAACACATGGGCAAGGCAGCTCATCGTGTTGATCGAGGTATAGATGCCGGCGCAGCCGCAGCCGCACTCCTTCAAGGGGTCGACATGCGGGGCGGAATCGGTGCCAAGGAAGAAGCGGGCGTCGCCGGACGTCGCTGCGGCGCGCAGGGCGAGGCGATGCACTTCGCGTTTGGCAACCGGCAGGCAGTAATAATGCGGGCGGATACCGCCGACGAGAATGGCGTTGCGGTTGATGATCAGGTGATGGGTGGTGATCGAACCTGCGAGATTGGCCTTGGAGGACTTGATGTAGTCGATGCCGTCCCTGGTGGTGACGTGCTCCATCGTCACCTTCAGTTCCGGCAGGCGGGCGCGCAGCGGGTCGAGCACGGTTTCGATGAACATGGCTTCGCGGTCGAAGATGTCGACCTCCGGAGTGGTCACCTCGCCGTGAACGCAGAGCGGCAGGCCGATCTTCGCCATCCGCTCCAGCACCGGCATGGCATTTTCAAAATTGCGCACGCCGCTTTGGGAATTGGTTGTAGCGCCGGCCGGATAGAGCTTGACCGCAGTGATCAGGCCGCTCTTGTGCCCGGCTTCGACATCGTCCGGGTTGGTGCCTTCGGTGAGATAAAGCGTCATCAGCGGCTCGAAGCGGTCGCCTTTCGGCAGGGCTGCCATGATGCGCTCGCGGTAGGCCCTTGCGTCAGCGGTGGTGACGACCGGCGGCACCAGATTGGGCATGATGATGGCGCGGGCGAAATTGCGGCTGGTATCGCCGATCACGCCCTTCAGCATGCCGCCGTCGCGCAGATGCAGGTGCCAGTCGTCGGGGCGGCGGATCGTGAGTTCGGTTACGGCGTGCGTGCTCATGACGGGATCTCCAGGCGCAATCAACTGGCGCATGGTTCCAGGGCATGCGCTGACCGAAGGTTCGGATAGCATCATTATACGCGGGAAAACAATGATCGATCGACTGCAGGCCTCAGGCCGTTTCGAAAATCTCGATGGCGATGTCGGCCGGCCGGGAATTGTCGATGATCCGCTTTCCGTTCGGCAGGTCGTTGCCGTAGAGCTTCCATTCGATGCCGGCGGTATCGAGGCCGTAGTGGATCCAGCGCTGCCGCAGGCGTTCCTCCAGGACCTCATAGGACGGACCGACGAAGATCGTCAGGTCGAACATGCCGGCAAGCCGCGACCAGGGAGCCTCGTCGAGCAGCAGATAGTTGCCTTCCGCCAAGATGATGCGCGTCTCCGGCGCGATCACCCGGGCCGAGGCAATGGCGATCTCGCGGGCGCGGTCGAACACCGGCACGAGAACCTCCTCGTCTGCCTTTCGTACTGCCGCGACGATATCGATAAAGGCGCGAACGTCGAAGGTTTCCGGCGCGCCCTTGCGTTTCAGCAGGCCGCGCGCTTCGAGGACGCCGTTGTCCATGTGAAACCCGTCCATCGGCAGGACGGCGGATTTTTCGCCGCGCCGCGTCAGCTCTTCCTGGAGGGCATCGGCAAGCGTGGATTTGCCGGCCCCGGGAGGGCCGGCAATGGCGACGACGAAACGCGGCAACGTCCCGGCCTTCTCGACGACAGCGTCGGCAATGGCCGCAAGCGTCGTGGTCATGCGGCGAGCGCCTCCGGCGGCACCTTGGCGCCGGTCATGAAGGCAACGGCATCCGACATGGTGTATTCCTTCGGATTGATGACGCAGAGGCGTTTGCCAAGCCGGTGGATGTGGATGCGGTCGGCCACCTCGAACACATGTGGCATGTTGTGCGAGATAAGCACGATCGGCAACCCGCGGGCGCGCACGTCGAGGATCAGTTCCAGAACACGGCGGCTTTCCTTCACCCCAAGCGCTGCCGTCGGCTCGTCGAGGATGATGAGCTTGGAGCCGAAGGCTGCGGCGCGGGCCACGGCCACGCCCTGGCGCTGGCCGCCGGACAGCGTTTCCACCGCCTGGTTGATGTTCTGGATCGTCATCAGACCGAGTTCCGACAACTTGTCGCGAGCGATCTTTTCCATCGCCGCATGATCGAGCATGCGAAACACCTTGCCGAGCGGCCCGGATTTGCGAATTTCCCGGCCGAGGAACATGTTGTCGGCGATCGAGAGCGCCGGCGACAGAGCAAGGTTCTGGTAGACAGTCTCGATGCCCGCCTTGCGCGCCTCGATCGGCGAACGGAAGTTCACCACCTCGCCGTCCAGGCGGATTTCACCTTCGTCCGGATGGATGGCGCCGGAAATCGCCTTGATCATCGAAGACTTGCCGGCGCCGTTGTCGCCGATCACGGCCAGGATCTCGCCCTTGTAGAGATCGAAATCGGCATGGTCGAGGGCGGTGACGCGGCCGTAGCGCTTGACGATGCCACGCGCGGTGAGAATGGGTTCCTGAGCCATCAGCCTGCCACCTTTCTGATCCATTGGTCGATTGCAACGGCGGCGATGATGAGCACACCGATCAAGAGATAAGTCCATTGCGGGTCCGTGCCGATCAGGCGCAGGCCGAGCTGGAAGACGCCGACGATCAGCGCCCCGAACAGCATGCCCATGATCGAGCCGCGGCCGCCGAAGAGCGAGATGCCGCCGATCACCACCGCGGTGATCGATTCGATATTGGCGAACTGGCCCGCCGTCGGCGAAACCGAGCCGATGCGGCCGATCAAGGTCCACCCGGCAAGCGCGCAGATCAGGCCCGACAGGATATAGACCGACATCAGCATCTTCTTGACGTTGACGCCTGAAAGCTCGGCGGCCTCAGGGTCGTCACCAACCGCGTAGACATGCCTGCCCCAGGCGGTCTTGTTCAGCACATACCAAAGGATGCCGACGAGAAGCACCATGGCGATCACGCCGTAGGTAAAGACGGCATTGCCGATGCGGATATTGGTGCCGAAGAACTGGAGGATCGGCGCGCTGGTGCTGATGTCCTGGGAGCGGATCGTCTCGTTGGCGGAATAAAGGAAGTTCGACGCCAGCACGATCTGCCACATGCCGAGCGTGACGATGAAAGGCGGCAGCTTGATGCGCGACACCAGCCAGCCGTTGACGGCGCCACAGAGCCCACCGACGGCAATACCGCAGATCACCGCTATTTCCGGCGGAAAGCCGTAGCGGAAGGTAAATTGCCCCATCACCACCGACGAAAGCACCATGATCGCACCGACGGACAGGTCGATGCCGGCCGTCAGGATGACCAGGGTCTGCGCTGCGCCGACGATGCCGGTGATTGCCACCTGCTGCAGGATCAGCGTCAGGGAAAAGGCCGAGAAGAACTTCGAGCCGAGTACCGATCCGAAGACGATCAGCGAAAGGACCAGCACGATCAGCGGCACCGCCGCCGGCCTTTTATGCAGAAAGTGCTGGGCCCTCTGCAAGGGTGTCTTGTCATGCGTATCAAAGGAAGCAACCTGCTTCGAACTGCCACTCAGGACCTTTTCGAATTCCTGTGATGGCTGTGAGGCTACTGTCGGTTCGCTCATGAAAAATTCCTCCCGCCTCTTAAAACCGTTCCCGTCGGTATGGGCTCTCCCACCCCATGCCCCTGCGCAGCGCACCGACAGGTGGTGGGCAGGGCAAGAGTGGAAGTGTGCCCACGGTTATGGCGTTTTGTCAAAATGACAGGGTCATACCTTAAACGAAGGGCGGCCGAAGCCGCCCCTCGTCCCATTCAATGACGAGGCATCAGCCCCAGCACTTGTCCGTGCCAGCCTTGGTGTCGATCGATTCAACGCCAGCCGCGGGCTTGTCGGTCACGAGCGACACGCCCGTATCGAAAAAGTCCTTGCCTTCGGTCGGCTTCGGCTTTTCGCCGGTGTCGGCGAATTTCTTGATCGCTTCGATGCCGAGCGAGGCCATCAGCAGCGGATACTGCTGGGACGTCGCGCCGATGACGCCCTCGGCGACGTTCTTGACGCCCGGGCAACCGCCATCGACCGACACGATCAGCACGTCCTTCTCCTTGCCGACGGCCTTCAATGCCTCATAGGCACCGGCAGCGGCAGGCTCGTTGATCGTATGAACGACATTGATGGACGGATCCTTCTGCAGGAGGTTTTCCATGGCGGTGCGGCCGCCTTCCTCATTGCCGTTGGTAATGTCGTGGCCGACGATGCGCGCATCGTCTTCGTCGCCGATCTTGTTGGCATCCTTCGGATCGATGCCGAAGCCAATCATGAAGCCCTGGTCACGCAAGACGTCCACGGACGGCTGGGACGGCGCCAGATCGAGGAAAGCCACCTTGGCGTCCTTGGCCTTGTCGCCGAGGGTCGCCGCAGCCCACTGGCCGATCAGCTTGCCTGCGAGAAGATTGTCGGTTGCGAACGTGGCATCGGCGGAATCGGCCGGCTCAAGCGGCGTATCCAGCGCGATAACCAGAACACCGGCGTCGCGCGCCTTTTGTACGGCCGGCACGATACCCTTGGTATCGGAAGCCGTCAGCAGAATACCCTTGGCACCGTCGGCGATGCAGGTTTCGATCGCCGCGACCTGGCTTTCGCTATCACCGTCGATCTTGCCGGCATAGGACTTCAGCTCCACGCCGAGTTCCTTCGCCTTGGCTGCGGCACCTTCCTTCATCTTGACAAAGAACGGGTTGGTATCGGTCTTGGTGATCAAGCAGGCCGAAACATCAGCGGCCTGCGCAGGTGCAGCAAAAACAACGCCGAGCGCAAGCGCGCCGAGAGCGGCGGAAACAATAGTCGTCTTCATGAAATCCTCCCAAGGATTGAAAATAGGAACCGGTCTCCCGGCTCGTCAGGCCTCGCCCGCCACAACATCTCCACTGCTGCGGTTGGCGCTTCCGGTCACAAAACAAACACCAAAATCAAATCCTGTCAATAAATAAATCAAATTGAATTATTAAAAAATTGTGGCATTCTCTGGCCAGAAAATGTGCATGCGCTTTTCACCAGAGCAGCGCGCGCACAAGATGGAATGAAGGCGCAATCAGGAGGCCTGTCCGAAAAACACCCAGTTCGGACAGGAGGTGGCGCTGACGGGAGGATCAGGGGCATGACAAGACAAGCCGACTCCGGCACTGCCCTGCCGATACCGGACGTTCTGGATCCTGGCGGCGGCGCAAACCTCAGCCGTGTCCGCGCCTATAACGAGCGACTGGTCATGTCGCTGGTGCGCCGTCACGGCAGCCTCTCGAAAGCCGATATCGCCCGGCGCTCCGGCCTCTCCGCACAGACGGTCTCCGTCATCATGCGGGCGCTCGAAAAAGACGATCTGCTGATGCGCGGCGATCCGGTGCGCGGCCGTGTCGGCCAGCCCTCCATTCCCATGCGGCTCAATCCGGATGCGGTCTACTCCTATGGCGTCAAGATCGGCCGGCGCAGCTGCGACCTGGTGCTGATGGATTTCGTCGGCAATATTCGTCTGCAACTGCACCAAATCCACGCCTATCCGATGCCGGACGAGATCCTGTCCTTCATCGCCGAGGGAATACCGAAGCTCGAAAAGATGCTGACGGACGAGCAGCGCGGACGCATTGCCGGTGTCGGCATCGCAACCCCCTTCCAGCTGTGGAGCTGGGCCGACGAGACCGGTGCGCCAAGGGAGGCGATGGAGAGCTGGCGCGGTTTCGACCTGCGCGGCGAAGTGGCCGCGCGCACGCGTCATCCCGTGCTGATGCAGAACGATGCCACAAGCGCCTGCGGAGCGGAGCTCATCTTCGGCGTCGGCACATCCTATCCCGACTTTATCTATTTCTACATCGGCTCCTTCATCGGCGGCGGCATCGTCTTGAATTCCTCGCTGTTTTGCGGCCGCACCGGCACGGCCGGCGCCGTCGGGCCGCTGCAGGTTTCCGACAAAAACGGCAAGCCGCAGCAGCTGCTGAAGATCGCATCTATCTTCGTGCTTGAAAATCTGCTGCGCGAAAGGGGCATCGATCCGAAACCGCTCTGGTACTCTGCCGATGAATGGATCGACTTCGGCGAGCCGCTCGAGACCTGGATCCAGTTGACTGCCACAGCCCTCGCCCAGGCGATCGTCTCGGCCGCCTCGATCATCGACTTCGGCGCTGCGGTGATCGACGGCGGCTTCCCCGACTGGGTGCGCGCGCGCATTGTCGTCGCCATCCGCAAGGCCGCAGGCGAGCTTGATCTCGAAGGCGTCATCATGCCAGAAATCATCGAGGGCGCCGTCGGCGCCCAGGCCCGCGCCATCGGCGGAGCAAGCCTGCCGCTTTTCTCCCGCTATCTCATCGATACGAACGTTCTTTTCAAGGAAACAGTCTGATGCTGAAAGGTCTGAACCCGATCCTGAGCCCCGAGCTTCTGGCGACGCTACGGGCAATGGGTCATGGCGACGAAATCGCGCTGGTCGACGGCAACTATCCGGGCCTCGAACATGGCCGCCGGTTGATCCGGCTCGACGGTCATCATCTGATCCCGGTTCTCGACGCAATCCTGAGCGTCATGCCGATCGATGATTTCGTTCCGGAGGCGATTTTTCGCGCCACGGTCAAGCAGGACCTCAATGCGCTCGATCCCGTGCATCGCGACATCATCGCCTGCTGCGCCAAGCATGAGCCCGATCGCGTTGTCACGCCCCTGCTCGGACCGGACTTCTACCCAAGGGTCAAGGCCGCGCATACGGTTGTCCAGACCAGCGAACCCCGGCTCTACGGCAATGTCATCCTGCGCAAGGGCGTAATTTACCCCTGATGCTTGCTCCAAAACAAAAAAGCCCGCCGGATGGTCCGGCGGGCCTTTTTTCTGTCAGTCTGCCAGTAGTCAGGCGCGGCCGGCGTTGGTCGACAGCCCGGTGCGGGCATCGACCGAGATCGATCCCGGACCGAAGGCAGCGAGAACCAGGAAGCCGCCGGCGATCGTGATGTTTTTCATCATCATGATCTGGTTGAACATGCTCAGCATGCCGTTTGCCTCAGGCGAGAAGGTCGGAACGTTGATCGGCCCGCCGTGAAAGACGAAAGCGGTGAACACGCAGAAGGCAGCAAGCAGATAGGCGGCGATGCGGGTCTGGAAACCGACCAGAACGGCAAGTCCGCCGATCAGTTCGAACAGGCCGGCGAGGTAGGTAAGAGCCGTTGCTGCCGGAAGGCCAGCATTGGCGATCATGCCGGCGGTCGAGCCAGCGTCGGTCAGCTTCGAAAAGCCGGACATGATGAAGATGATGGAAAGCAGAATGCGTCCGACGAGGACAACGGCGTTTTGCGGCATGGAAAAGACTCCGGTTTTTGGTTCGTTCTGGCGCTAGATTTATCTAGCAATTCCAAATTCATCCAGCCCATCAAGACGAAACAGATCGTTCACAATAACAAAACAGCGAACTCAGGTCGTCAACATTGCGTGATTAGGTGCCCGCTCAGGAAGCCGACCATCGCAATTCCATTGGAACCGCATGGAGATATGGCGCCCAATCTATTTTCATGGTCTTTTTTGTTGCAACCCCTTGAAGACTGGGAGAAGAATTTCGCAGCGACGGAAATGAACTTGGGGACGGGGAAGCAGATGAGTGAAATCAATAAAAGTCCCGCCTTCTGGCGTTCCTTTCCGATCTTTGAAGAGTTCGACAAGGAGACGGTGGCGGCTGTCGCAGCCCTTGCGACCTATCGCAAATGGACTGCAGGGACGGTGATCTTCCAACGCGGCGACGAAGGCAATTACATGATTGCCGTCCTGTCCGGCCGCATCAAGCTCTCGCTGATCACCCCGCAGGGGCGGGAATTGCTTCTTCGCCACATCGAGGCTGGCGCGCTGTTCGGCGAAATGGCCATTCTCGATGACCAGCCGCGCTCGGCCGATGCGACCGCGATCGCCGTCACAGAAGGTTATGTCATCGGCAAGAGGGCCTTTCTCGACTTCATCACCCATACGCCGAACGCCGCCGAATCGATCATCCGCTATCTCTGTTCACAGCTGCGCGATACGACGGACCGGCTGGAAACGATCGCGCTCTACGACCTGAATTCGCGTGTTGCCCGCTTTTTCCTGGCGACGCTCAAGCAGATTCATGGCAACGAACTGCCGGAAAGCGCCAACCTGCGCTTGACACTCAGTCAGTCTGACATTGCCGGCATTCTCGGCGCCAGCCGCCCGAAGGTAAACCGCGCCATCCTGGCGCTCGAGGAATGCTCGGCCATCAAACGGGCCGACGGCGTCATTACCTGCCATATCGGACGGTTGAAGAAGATCGCGGAACCCGAAGAGGAATAACGCCTTGAAAAGCTTCCGCCTGCCCCGGGTCAGGCCGCTCTTCGCCGGAGCGGCGGCAAGCGTTTTGAGTGCATTGTTCCTGTTCTTCTCCGCAGGGCCGGTGCTCGAAACACAGCGAGAGCTTTTCTTCGATTCGCTCACCCAATGGGTGCCGGCGCCGCAATCCGATCAGATCGCTGTCATCGACGTGGACCGGAAATCGCTGCAGCAGACCACGGAGAAGAGTTGGGGCCGGGCCGAAACGGCCGATCTTCTTTCCCGGTTGTCGGCAGCCGGTGCGAAGGCTGTCGCGATCGATTTCATTTTCAGCACGGCCTGCGATCCCGCCGAGAAATCCAATGCCGCGCTGACGCAGGCGATTTCGCGCGTGCCGGTCATCCTCGGTTTTCTGATCGCGGATGGCGGCCCCGAGCATCCGGCGCCCGTTCCGCCCGTCGCGGTCCGGCGGCCAGTGGCGATCCCCGACCTGTGGTTCATCGATGGCGCCGAAGCCTCCTGCCCGTTTCTGCAGAAAGCCTCACGTTCTGCGGCCGCCGCTTTTCTCGTTGGCGACGAAGATGCCCGCATCCGCCGGGTCCAGGCCTTTTCGATCCTTGGCAACGATGCCTATCCGGCGCTCGGGATCGAGGCGGCACGCCTGGCTGCAGGCGGCCGCACGCCGATCCTCGGCGGGCAGCCGGCCTGGTTGAAGCTCGAAGCCCGGCTGATCGAACTGGATGAGGATGGCAGCCTGCGGTTTGCCGCGAGCCCCGCGGCCACGATTGCCGCAAGGACGGTATCGGCGGGCGACGTGCTGAGTGGCGCCGTTGCGAATCAGCGGTTCAAGGGCAAGACGGTCTTCATCGGCAGCAGCCTTCCCAATCTCGGCGGCTTGCGGTCCACCGCCTCGATGCCGCTCGAACCCTCCGTGCAAATCCATGCCGACATCGCCAATGCCGTGCTGACCGGCTTCATCCCCAAACGCGATGCGCAACTGCCGCTCTATGAAGCGGCTCTGGCCTTGATCGGCGGGCTGCTGGTCGCCTTTGTTGCCACCCGCCTGCGACCAGTGACATCAGCGCTGCTGGGTCTCTCGGCGATTTCCGCGACGATTGCGGCGGCCGCGGCGATCTATGCCACCTCGGCGCTTCTGGTCGATGCCGTCGGCATCAGCCTCGCCCTCGTCTTCGTGCTCTCCGTCACCAGCGTGTTGCAGTTCGCCCGGGTGCGGCGGGCGGAATCGGCGGCGCGCAGCAAGTTTTCGCAATACCTGCCGCAATCCGTTGTCGCCCGCTACATCGACAACCCGGATGACGGCCGCGTTGCCGGCGAGGAGCGCCCGGTGACGGCACTTTTTACCGACATCGAGGGCTTTTCCACCCTGTCTCAGAAGCTTGCGCCGCGCGACCTCGTGACCCTGCTCGATATCTATTATGCGGAGGTGAACGGTCTGGTCGCCCGCTATGGCGGCATGGTCGACAAGGTGGTGGGGGACGCTGTGCACGCCTTCTTCAACGCGCCGGAGGATCTTGCGGACCACGTCAACAAGGCGATCGACTGCGCCGAGGCGATCCGGGCGCTGACGGAGGAAATGCGTCGCCGGCCGGGCTTCGTCGAACACCAGTTCGGCCGCACGCGCATCGGTATCGAAACGGGGATCGCCATGCTCGGCGAAGTCGGAGCCGGCGGCAAGCTGGACTATACCGCCCATGGTGACGCCATCAACCTTGCTGCCCGGCTTCAGGAAGCCAATAAGTTCCTCGGGACCGCCATCTGTATCGGCCCGGAGGCTGCGGTTCAGAGCGGCCGCGGGTTGCGCTCGCTCGGCATGCACGAAATCCGCGGCTTCGGCGAAATGGAACTGTTCACCACCGAAGCCTGAAGCGACCTCAACGCCTCAGGCCGACACTCGCATAGGCTTCGACGATTCTGGCTTCCTTCCAGACGACGGGCTCCGTCGGCGCATCGCCTGGTCGGGCGATCTCGACACCTTCGCCGGCGCCCACCAGCCGCTCAACGCCGCCGCCATCGACCGATACCTGGCCATGTTCGACGAAGACAGCAAAAACGCCGCGGTTCGGGCCGGCGAAGAATTTCGTGCCGCGCACGCCGATCATGCCGAAGGTGGTGCGCAAGGCGAGATCGATCTTCGCAAGACCTTCCGGCCGGTCAAAGACCATCTGCCCCATGCCGAGTTCCATGGTACCGCCCTGGCCAGCGATGAAGCTGTCGATCAGCAGTTCCGTCTCGCTGCCGAGCAGGATACGGGTATCCTCGAGTTGCAGGTCGGCGAAGCTTTCCGCGGCGGTCCGGACAAAGTCGTTGTCCATGATCTGCGCGCCCGTCGCCAGTCCCTCTTCCTTCTCCGCCCGCTTGAGGCTGACCTTGCCACGCACGTCGGCCGCCTTGCCGATGACAGTGCTTGCCTGCGTTGGAATGGCGGTAAAAACGCCTACGGCCAAAGCGCAACCGGCAACGAACGTTCGCCGTCCGATAAGGACCTGCCGCACCGGGATATCATCACGCGTCATTGCCCTTCTCCTTGTTCAAACAATCCGGCTTTCGAAGCAGATCCGAGCGACAGACCGGGAAGCCTGCATGCGAACACGCCCCTTGGGCGGGTTGTTTTCATTCTTCCTCCCTGGCGAGACGAAACGCTGTTTCCCAAGGAACAGCCGTGAACCGGGCTGTCTCATAGGGTCGCACAAACACCAGGGAGAACGCCATGAAAAACGAAACCGACACGCGCATTTCAGTGATCAACGCGATCCTGCTCGCCGCCGTGAGCCTGCTTTCGGTTGCAGCGATCGCCATCCCCTCCGCCCGTGCTGCCTCGCCGATGCTTGCCGCCGACCAGTGCGATGCCGAAGCCGGCAGCGAACACGACCTGCAGCGCAACCTGTCCTTTCGTCCGGTGGCGACCGAGAACCTGCGCATCGGCGTTGCCCTTTCGGCTTGCCGCGAGGCGTTCAACCAGGGCAGCGGCCCGCGCCAGACCTTTCAGCTCGCCCGCGTGCTCCATGCCGCCGGCCAGCATACGCAAGCCTTTCGGATGCTCGAAAAAGCGTCGGAGGAAGGGCATGCGGTTGCGATGGTGAACTATGCGGTCATGCTCGGAGAAAGGGGCGATCACGAAACCGAATTTTCGCTCTACCAGAAGGCGGCCGCCACAGGGAACATCCTCGCTGCCTACAATCTCGGCGTCGCCTATCGTGACGGCGTCGGCACTGCTGCCAATGGTGCGCTTGCCGCGCGGTGGTTCGAAAGGGCATCAGTCGCCAAGGACAATCTCGGCGCCTTCAACCTCGCCGTCATGCTGGATGAAGGCACGCAGATTCCGGAAGACAATCAAAAGGCCGCACAATTCTACAGGCTGGCCGCCGATCGCGGTAATGTCGACGCGATGGTCAATCTTGGCTTGATGCTGGAAAACGGAGAGGGCATGCAGGCCGACCCGGTTGCCGCCACGGCCATGTTCGCGAAGGCTGCCGAGAGGGGCGACGCATTCGCCATGGCGAAGATCGCCAAGCTTGAGATCGATACGGCAATGACCGGCAGCATCGAGCCGAACGAACAGGCAAACCTCGTTCTGACAAAATCGGGCCGCATCAAGTGAGGCAGCCGCATCCGAGAAACCGCCCGCGGCCCGCCGATGCCGTTCAGCCGCGCGCCGTCCGCTGGCCGGGCAAGAAGCGCCCACTGCGCGACATGGTCGCCCGGTTTAAAACGTAAGTATACGCTGACGTATCCGTCAGCGTATTTCCCCGGCCTGCGGCCCCCAGGTATCGGTCAGCGCAAAACCCTCGGCCAGTGGATCGAACGGATCGAGCGCCACCTGATGCAGGCCGAAGGTCCAGCCGCGGCCGGAAATCGTTGGGATGATCGCCGGGCGACCTGCAACTTCGGTGACGCTTTCCAGCCCCACCTCGAATTCCGAGCCGATGATGGAACGCGACTTGAAGACATCGCCCACCTTTGCCAGGCCGCGTGCGTGCAAGGTTGCGAGATTGGCAGAGCTGCCGGTGCCGCAGGGCGAGCGGTCGACGCGGCCGGGCCACATCGTCGTGCAGGTGCGGACGGTCCCGTCGGCTTCGGTATCGCGGAACATCACATAGGCGACGCCCTTGATCTCCGGAATTTCCGGATGGACGACGGGGATCGTGCGGTTGACGAGGTCCTTCAGCATCATGCCGGCCTCGACGATCCGGCGGGCGTTGGCCTTTTCGATCGTCGTGCCGATCTGCGCGACATCGACCAGCGCATAAAAGACGCCGCCGAAGCAGAGATCCATTTGGATCCGGCCCCAGTCGGGCGTCTCCACCTCGACATCCAGTTGCTGCACGAAAGACGGCACCATGGTGAGCTTGACACGCTCACAACGGCCGTCGCGGCAGGTAGCCGTGGCCTTGACGAGGCCGGCAGCGGTATCGAGCATCACCACCGTTTCCGGTTCCTTCATCTCGACAATGCCGGATTCCAACAGCGCCGTCGTCACGCAGATCGAGTTCGAGCCGGACATGGCATGCGCCTGGTCGGCCTGCAGGATGATGAAACCGGCATCCGCCTCCGGCCGCTTTGGCGGCACCAGCAGATTGACCGAGCCGATCGAGCCCGAGCGCGGTTCAAGGCAGAGGAAACGCCGTAAGCTGTCATCGACGGTATTGATGTGGTTCAGCTGTTCGGCGATCGAGTTGCCCGGGATTTTCGGCACGCCGCCGATCGCCACCTTGCCGATCTCGCCTTCGCAATGAACGTCCAGCAACTGGATCGTGCGTTTCCATCTCATCACTTTACCTCCGATACGAAAAATCAGTTCCAGCCGCGCATCAGCGCCGCGTCTGCGGCAAGCTCGGCCATGAAGGCGCGTTGGTGTTGCAGCGCTTCTATCGCAGTGTCGCGCGTGGTGGCCTCAAATTGCAACCGCGCTCCCACCGGTGCCTGCGCCAGTTTCCAGAGGTCCGCCTCGATGACATTGGCGATCTTCGGATAGCCGCCACAGGTATTGGCCTCGGTAAGCTGGATGATCGGCTGGCCGTTCGGCGGCACCTGCACCGTGCCGGGCATGATACCATGCGAAAAGAGTTCTAATTTGCGGGTAAGCGTCAATTCCGGCCCGCTGAGGCGATAGCCCATGCGGTTGGCGTCATTGGTGATCAGCCAGTCGGTTTCATGAAATTTCGACAGCGCTTCGTCCGTGAAGGCCGCATATTCCGCGCTCGGCAGGACGCGCAGAAGTATCGCCTCGTCGTTTTCCGTCGCAAACCCGCGCAGCGCCGACACATCCGCGCCGTAGCCGCCTTCCATCCTCAACACTTTGCGAGACGTCCCGGCAAGCGCCAGCCTGTCGCCTCGGTGCAACCCGCGACCCTCGAACCCGCCGAAAACGCTCTTGAGATCGGTGGAACGCGAGCCGAGCACGAGCGGCACGTCGATACCGCCCTGGAAGGCGATGACGGCGCGGGCGCCGGAGCGCGGCAGGCCGAGCGTCAGCACCTCGCCCGCCTTGGCATTCATCGCCCACCAGCCGGGAACCTGCCGATCACCGAGCTTTGCCGGGCAATCGGCACCGGCCACGGCGAAGACCGTGTCGACGTCGAACCGCAACCGGAAGGGAAACAGAGCCACCTCGATGCCGGCTGCGCCTTTGTCGTTCCCAACCAGCATGTTGGCGACTTCGAGCGCCGGGGCATCCATCATGCCGGAGCGTCCGACGCCGGCATTGAGATAGCCGGTACGCCCGAGGTCCTGAACGGAATTGACCGCGCCGGTCGACAGGATTTCGATCATGCCCTGACCTCGATCACACGGAAGCGGATGCGGTCGCCCGGCCTGCAGGCCGACGGCGGATCGCGCAGCGGGTCGAACAACGGCACCTCTGTCTTGCCGATGATGTGCCAGCCGGAGGGCGCCGTGCAGGGCATGATGCCGGCCTGGGCGCCGCCGATGATCACCGAGCCGACCTTCACTTTCATACGCGGGACAGCGCGGCGCGGCATGGCGAGGGCGGGATCAAGCCCGGAGAGGTAGACGAAACCCGGCATCGCCCCGACAGCCGCCACCGAGTAGACCGCCTCCGAATGCCTGCGCACCACCTCATCGACGGTCAGCCCGGCATGCGCCGCGAGCGGGGCCAGGTCCTCTCCAGTGGCTCCGCCGTAAACAACAGGTATTTCGACATCTCGGCCCGCAATAGCATCCGGCACCACCGTTCGCCAGGCATCGAGAAGATGATGCTCGATGATGGCTGGCGGGATCAGGAGCGGATCGAACACGATCATCAGGTTGTTCATTCCCGGCACGGTCTCGGCCACGCCTTTGATGGCCAGCATCTCTGCCGCAACTGCCCAGATTCGCGATTGAACATCGTCCGAAAAAACGGCCCCGGCAGCGTCGAGCAGGATGGCCCCCGCGCCTTGCGTACTCAATCTGGGAGAGACAACTTCGGTCACCTGAGAAAATCCACTGAACGAAATCCAATCTGCCTACTGATATATCAGCTTTATGGTCTTGCCTAGCCACTATCGGGTTGAGCGGTTCAAGCGTGATGTCCACTCTGCCCGCTGTGCCGGCTTTTGCACCGCTGCCTTGGCTCTGGTGTCCGAGCACTTCGCGGGTTGGCGTATATCCGCTTCAAGCCTGGTTATTGGGATCGGTCGGTCAGAAGACCCCGCTGTTGTTGTTTCAAGAGCTTGCGCGAATTTGGCAACGATGGTGATCGTCGGGTTCCTCACCTGCCGTTCGATGCCGGAGACATAGGTCCGGTCTATCTCCGCACGATCGGCAAGCTCCTCCTGCGAAAGGCTCAACCGCTTCCTGGCTGCCTTGATGTTTCGAGCGAGTATCGCGCGCACGTTTTCCATGGCACGATAGGCGAGAAATGAAGACGATAAGACCACGGACAATGAGTCTCTATTTCTGCTTTCATCGAAGCCTTGTAGATTATGGGCTACATCGCGCTTTATCGGGTTGG
Source organism: Pararhizobium sp. LjRoot235 (assembly GCF_964254145.1). Taxonomy (NCBI): domain Bacteria; kingdom Pseudomonadati; phylum Pseudomonadota; class Alphaproteobacteria; order Hyphomicrobiales; family Rhizobiaceae; genus Pararhizobium; species Pararhizobium sp. LjRoot235. Next base: position 4,019,892 of record NZ_CAXUSP020000001.1, read on the forward strand.
TGCGATGTTCGATGTAGTTGCTTACGTGTTTTCGTGGCTGGTACTGATCGTCTTCGGCGGTCAGGTGCTTATCTTCATTGGCTTGGTCACGTGGATGGTCTGGACCGACGCCATCAAGCCGAGATTGATTCCCGCAGCCGAAATCGATCGCGTGGCCGACGGCATAATCGCTGGCTATCCGGACCCGGGGGAGGAAGCTTTCGCGCGGCACGAGCGCGCGTGGTATCGCAGCGATGGCGCGGGGCAGACCTACTGGCATCGAGTGCGGAATGCTGTCAGACGGCGGCTGGAGCCGCCGTGAAGCCCACTATTCGAACAGCGGCCCTATCCATCAGCCGCCTTGCGACGGGTCTCGTCTTCGCTGTTCACGACCACTCTGCGTGCCGGTTCTGGTCACGTGCATCACACGCACAATTCTGCGCCATCTGTAATTTGACTGGAGGCTTGCGCAACCCGTCAATCCTCCTTCGCGACTACCGAGCGGCGCATCCTGACATTTCCCTCGTTCGCGACATAGGCTAGGATCGACTTTGCCCGATCACCCAACAGCTGGAAAAAGCCTTGAACACCAAACCCTTGAGCGTCGATCTGAATTCCGACATGGCCGAAGGCTTCGGAGCCTACCGGATGGGCGACGATGATGCGATCCTGAACGTCGTCACATCGGCCAATATCGCCTGCGGCTTTCATGGCGGCGATCCGGAGATCATGGCGGCGACCTTTGCGCTGGCGAAGGAGCGCGGCGTCGCCGTCGGCGCCCATCCCGGCTTTCCCGATCTCTGGGGCTTCGGCCGCCGCAATATCCCCTTCTCGGCCGGCGAAATCGAACGGCTGGTCGCCTATCAGATCGGTGCGGCGCAGGCGATGTCTGCCTATGCCGGCCATCCGATCACCCATGTGAAGACACATGGCGCACTCGGCAACCTCACCCAGCAGAACGCCGAGGTGGCGATGGCCGTCAACCGCGCCATCAAGGCGGTCGATCCGTCCCTCGTCTGCCTTGTCATCGCGCTCGGCCACCAGCAGCGGCAGGCCAACGAGATGGGGCTTAAGACGGCATCCGAAATCTTCGCCGACCGGGCCTATACGGAAGAAGGTTATCTCGTCGATCGCAAGATCGCCGGCGCGGTGATCCACGATCCGGCCGAGGCCGCAGCGCGCGTCATCCGCATGGTCCGCACTGGTGCCATCGAGACCATCACCGGCAAGAGCATCGCGACCCCGATCCATTCGATCTGCGTTCACAGCGATACGCCGGCCGCCGTTGCCATCGCGGCGACCGTCCGCCGCGGCCTTGAAGCCGATGGCATCGCGGTAAAGAACTTCCTTTCCTGATCCCTGCCGAAACGAGACACTCATGGACCTCGACCTGATCGAACGGCTGATGCGCCTTCTGGAAAAATCCAGCGTCAACGAATTGGAGCTGACGGAAAACGGCACCCGCATCCGCCTGTCGAAGACGGTTGCAGCGCCCCGGCCAAGCGCTTCCAGCGCTGCGTCTTCGTCGGCCGGAACTCACGCGGACGCGACCGCCTCCGCCTCCGCGGCCGGACCGAAAGAACATATCATCGTCGCCGGTTTACCCGGCACCTTCTACCGCTCGCCGCTGCCGGGTGAAGCGCCCTTCGTCGAGATCGGCGCCCTTGTCGAGGACGGCCGCAAGCTTGCCATCATCGAGGCCATGAAGATGATGAACCCGGTGGAGGCGGACTGCGCCGGCCGTGTCAGCGCAATCCATGTAGCAGACGGCGCGTCGGTCAGCGCGGGCATGCCGCTGATGACGATCGAAAAGACCGTGTGAGCGATGCAAAGCGAAGACATCCAAAGCGTGATCGCACTGATGAAGCGGCACGGAATTGCCGCCTTCGACTACGAGCACGGATCCGTTCAGCTTCATTTGACGCTGGGTGCCGATGGCACAGCGGCGCCTGTCCCGGCCGGGACGTCAACTCCCGATACGATCCGCTCGCCCGGCGTCGGCATTGTTCTCCACGCTCATCCGGCAAATGCAGGTCCGGCGCCGGCGCTGCCGCGAAGGGCCGCGAAAGACGAGGTCGTTGCCTACGTCAAGACGGGCCTGACACTGCGCTGCGTTGTTGCCACGAGGGATTGCCGCCTTCACCGCGCTCTCGCCGCTGAAGGGACCGGCGTCGGCTATGGCGACGCGCTGTTTGAAGTCGCGCCGTGAAGGAATAGTCCCAATTATGTTGCTTGACGCCCGGGCCCGCCGCGCCCAAGCCTAGTGGTGATTGTTCGTAATTCCTTTATAACGGACTTACCAAAGATGACGAAGCTGATCGTCTTCACCGACCTGCATATGGTGCCCGAGGGCACGTCGATCATCGGGCTTGATCCGTTTCAGCGGCTGTCCGCCGGCATCGCGCATGTCAATCGCTATCACCCCGACGCGGACCGGGTGATCGTCATGGGCGATCTGGCGCACCAAGCTGACCGGCCGTCCTATGAGCGGCTCAGGGGTCTACTGGACCAGTTGGCCGTGCCGCTCGCCATCACCATCGGCAATCATGACCGGCGCGACATCTTCCTCGACGTTTTTCCCGGTGTCGCGCAGGACACGGACGGTTTCGTGCAGCAGGCCATCGATTTTGCCGATTGCCGTGTCATCATCCTCGATACTCTGTTTGCGCCGCCTTACGACTATCCGCGCAGCCATGCCGGCTTTCTCTGCACCAAGCGCCTCGCCTGGTTCGACCGGCAGCTGGAAACGGCCGGCGATCGGCCGGTACTGCTCTTCATGCATCACCCGCCGCACGCGACCGGCTTTACCGGCATGGACCTCATGCGGCTGATCAACGAGGTCGACTTCTACGACGTGGTCAAGCGCCACGGCAATGTGCTGCATATCTTTGCCGGCCATGTGCACCGGACGATTTCCGGTTCCAGCCGCGGCATCCCCTTCTCGGTTTTCAAGAGCCCGGTGCACCAGCAACCCATGCCCTTCGACGCGCCGGACGCCTCCCTCTCCGTTGACGAACCCGCCGCCTACGGCATCGCAGTCATGACGGATACGGGCGTTCTGGTGCATACCGAAGACTACGAGATCGCGGTTCGCGAAGCAGTGGTGGCTTGATTTTTCATCTTCTCCCCAGCGGGGAGAAGTGCCGCGTGAAACGAGGCGATGAGGGGGTAGTTGGCACATTCGGAGTTTGTGATTCCCCCTCATCCGGCGCTTTGCGCCACCTTCTCCCCGCTGGGGAGAAGAGGAAGGCCGCAGCCTTCCGCCTTTTCCCGATTCCATGCTACCCTATGCGTCATGACCCTTACCGTTCCCACCGAAGATTTCGACTGTCAGAGTTGCGGCGCCTGCTGCAGCTATTCCGAAGATTGGCCACGGTTTTCGCTGGAGACGGACGAGGAACTGGACCGCATTCCGGCTGAATATGTTTCCGCCGATCTCGGCGGCATGCGCTGCGAGAATAATCGCTGTTCGGCGCTGGACGGCAAGCTCGGTGTTCATGTCGGCTGCAGGATTTATGCCGTGCGGCCGATCGTCTGCCGCACCTGCATGCCGGGCGACGATGAGTGTCTGATGGCACGCCACAAGCTGTCACAGAAGGTCCTGCTCTGACTTAGGATCGTCCGGCAGGTTTCCAGCTCTGCCGTATGATACACGGCTATGGCGACTATGTTCTGTGAAATATTCGCCATGTGCGCCATTTTACCGGATGGATATTCTGGAACCTCTACCCTATTTTTGGGCAGGACTTGATGGCGCTCCGCGCCAGTTCAGAGGGACGACATCGATGAGCCAGCCGCAGAAGACCCCGCAGACCAAACCCGCCCCCCTGCCCTTCGAAAACTTCGCGCCGCCGATCGCCACGCAGACGACGCTTCGGCAAGCGATCACTGCCGCCTACCGCCGCCCGGAAACCGAATGCCTGCCTCCGCTGGTCGAGGCCGCGACGTTGCCGGACGATATCCGTGCCCGCGCCAAGGCCACCGCCCGCAAGCTGATCGCAGCACTGCGCGCCAAACACAAGGGCTCCGGCGTCGAGGGATTGGTGCATGAATATTCGCTGTCGAGCCAGGAAGGCGTGGCGCTGATGTGCCTGGCCGAGGCGCTCTTGCGTATTCCCGACACCGCGACCCGTGACGCGCTGATCCGCGACAAGATCGCCGACGGAGACTGGCGCTCGCATATAGGCGGCGGCCGCTCCCTCTTCGTCAATGCCGCCACCTGGGGCCTCGTCGTCACCGGCAAGCTGACCGCCACCGTCAACGACCGCAGCCTCTCCGCCGCACTCAGCCGTCTGATCGCGCGGGCCGGCGAACCGGTGATCCGCCGTGGTGTCGACATGGCGATGCGGATGATGGGCGAGCAGTTCGTCACCGGCGAAACCATCGAGGAGGCACTGAAGCGCTCGCGGCCGCTCGAAGCCCGCGGCTTCCGCTATTCCTACGACATGCTCGGCGAGGCCGCCACCACGGCGGCCGACGCCAAGCGCTACTATACCGACTATGAAAACGCCATCCACGCCATCGGCAAGGCATCGAACGGCCGCGGTATCTATGAAGGCCCTGGAATCTCGATCAAGCTGTCGGCCCTGCATCCGCGCTATTGCCGCGCGCAAGCCGCCCGTGTCATGAGCGAACTCCTGCCGAAAGTGAAAGCGCTGGCGGCGATTGCCAAGCGCTACGACATCGGCCTCAATATCGATGCAGAGGAGGCCGACCGGCTGGAGCTTTCGCTTGACCTGCTCGAAGCGCTGCGCCTCGATCCGGATCTTTCCGGCTGGAACGGCATGGGCTTCGTCGTCCAGGCCTATGGCAAGCGATGCCCCTTCGTGCTCGATTTCATCATCGATCTGGCGCGCCGTTCAGGCCACCGGATGATGGTGCGCCTCGTCAAGGGCGCCTATTGGGACGCCGAGATCAAGCGTGCCCAGGTCGACGGGCTCGACGATTTTCCAGTCTATACCCGCAAGATCTATACCGACATCTCCTATATCGCCGGCGCGAAGAAGTTGCTGGCCGCAATCGACGTGATCTTCCCGCAGTTCGCCACCCACAATGCGCAGTCGCTCGCGACGATCTATGAAATGGCCGGGCGTGACTTCGGGGTCGGCGACTACGAGTTCCAGTGCCTGCACGGCATGGGTGAACCGCTTTATGACGAGGTGGTCGGCAAGGCCAATCTTAACCGCCCGGCCCGCATCTACGCGCCAGTTGGAACGCATGAGACGCTGCTTGCCTATCTGGTGCGCCGCCTCCTGGAAAACGGCGCCAACTCCTCCTTCGTCAACCGCATCGCCGATCCGGCCGTGTCCATCGAAGAGCTGATCGCCGATCCGGTCGATACCGTCCGCTCCATGCCGGTGGCAGGTGCGCCGCATGACCAGATCAAGCGACCGGCCGATCTCTATGGCGGGCGCCAAAACTCCGCCGGTCTCGACCTTTCCAACGAAGCGTCGTTGTCAATGTTGTCCGATGTATTGAAAGCGAGCGCCGCGATCGAGTGGACAGCCGCCCCGCAGCTCGGATCACAGACCCTGCGCGGCGAAAGCCGGGCCGTGCTCAATCCCGGCGACCATCGCGACACGGTCGGCTCGGTCATCGAGACCGCCGAGGACGATGCCCGTCGTGCCGTCCAGATCGCCCTTGCCGAAGGCGCGAAGTGGAGAGCCGTGTTGCCGGCCGAGCGCGCCCGACGCCTAGTGCGCGCCGCCGATCTCATGCAGGCGCGGATGCCGACACTGCTCGGCCTGATCGTCCGCGAGGCGGGCAAATCGCTGCCGAACGCGATTGCCGAGGTGCGCGAGGCGATCGATTTCCTGCGCTATTACGCCGAACAGGCGACCCGCACACTCGGCCCGGCACATCAGGCCCTTGGGCCTGTCGTCTGCATCAGCCCATGGAACTTTCCCCTGGCGATCTTCACCGGGCAGATCGCCGCGGCACTCGTCGCCGGCAATCCGGTGCTGGCCAAGCCAGCGGAAGAAACGCCGCTGATTGCGGCCGAAGGCGTGCGCCTCCTGCATGAGGCCGGCATTCCGCCGGAAGCCTTGCAACTGCTTCCGGGCGACGGCCGCGTGGGTGCTGCCCTCGTTGGTGCAGAGAATATCGCCGGGGTCATGTTCACCGGCTCGACGGAAGTCGCCCGGCTCATCCAGGCCCAGCTTGCCGATCGCCTGTCGCCTTCCGGCCGGCCGATCCCGCTGATTGCCGAAACCGGCGGCCAAAACGCGATGATTGTTGACTCGTCGGCGCTGGCCGAGCAAGTCGTCGGCGACGTCATCGCGTCGGCCTTTGACAGCGCCGGCCAGCGCTGCTCGGCGCTGCGCGTGCTGTGCCTGCAGGATGATGTCGCCGACCGCGTTCTCACCATGCTGAAGGGCGCGCTGCATGAACTCGATATCGGCCGCACCGACCGGCTTTCAGTCGATGTCGGCCCGGTGATCAACGCCGAAGCCAAGGGCATCATCGAGAAGCATGTCAAGGCCATGTCCAGCCTCGGCGCCAAGGTCGAGCAGATCGCGCTTTCGCCGGCCACTGCCGAGGGCACCTTCGTGCCGCCGACGATCATCGAACTGAAGCAACTTTCCGACCTGAAGCGCGAGGTCTTCGGCCCGGTCCTGCATGTCCTGCGCTACGAGCGCGATGATCTCGACCGGCTGATCGACGATATCAACGCGACCGGCTACGGCCTCACCTTCGGTCTGCACACCCGCCTCGACGAAACCATCGCCCATGTCACGTCCCGCATCAAAGCCGGCAATCTCTACGTCAACCGCAACATCATCGGCGCCGTGGTCGGCGTGCAACCCTTCGGCGGGCGGGGCCTCTCCGGCACAGGTCCGAAGGCCGGCGGCCCGCTTTATCTCGGCCGCCTGGTCACGATGCCGCCGGTTCCGCCGCAGCACAGCTCCGTGCACACTGACCCGGTATTGCTCGATTTCGCCAAATGGCTGGATGGCAAGGGCCTCAAGACCCAGGCGCAGGCCGCGCGCGAGACCGGCAGCCAGTCGGCACTGGGCCTGACAACCGAGCTTGCCGGCCCTGTGGGCGAGCGAAATATCTATGCGCTGCATCCGCGCGGGCGCATTCTGCTCGTGCCGGAAACTGCAGATGGCCTCTACCGCCAGTTGGCCGCTGTCCTTGCCACCGGCAACAATGCCGTCATCGACACGGCGTCCGGCGTCAAGAACGCCTTGACCGCGCTTCCGGCCACGGTCTCGGCCCGGATTTCGTTCACCTCTAACTGGAAGGCGGATGCTCCATTTGCCGGGGCACTGACCGAAGGCGATGCGGACCGTATCCGCGCCGTCAACAAACAGATCGCCGCCCTGCCCGGTCCGCTGGTCCTCGTCCAGGCGGCGTCAACGGAGGAGCTTGCCCGCAATCCCGATGCCTATTGCCTGAACTGGCTGCTGGAAGAAGTCTCGACTAGCATCAACACCGCGGCAGCAGGCGGCAATGCGAGCCTGATGTCGATCGGGTAGGACGAAATGGAGTGTTTGGTAGCACCGGAGTTACCCCCTCTGTACGGCGCTCTCCAATCTCCCCCTTGAGGGGGAGATGTTACGAAGTGACAGAGGGGGGTTCCTTGCTCGATACATTCTTCCCTGCAATAACCCAACAATGTACACCCTGAAAGAAACTGTCACCTTCGCCCAGGAAATCAAGAAGAGCCGCTTCCTGGCCATCTGCGGCCCCGTCAGTAACGAGGACGAGGCCAGGGATTTCATCACGCGGCATTCCGACCCCACGGCCACCCACAACTGCTGGGCCTTCCGTATCGGCCAGACCTATCGCTTCAACGATGCCGGCGAACCGAGCGGCACGGCCGGAAAGCCGATCCTGCAGGCGATCGACGGCCAGTCGCTCGATCATGTCGTAGCCCTCGTTGTCCGCTGGTTCGGCGGCACGCTGCTCGGCAGCGGCGGCCTCATTCGCGCCTATGGCGGCACGGCGGCGATGTGCCTGCGCGCGGCGAAAAAGACAGAGGTGATCGAAACCATCGGTGGCACCGTCGCTTGCGAATTTGCCGACCTTTCTCTCATCAAGGCCCGGCTTGTCGGCATGGGCGTGACGATCGCTTCCGAGACCTTTACCGCCACCGGGGCAGAGCTTGCTTTGCAGCTCCCCAAAGGCAGTTGCCAAGCCGCCTCGGCCATCATCCTCGACCTCAGCCGCGGCAGGGCAGCCCTCATATTGGAAGACTGACTTATGCTTTCGCGGGAAAGCCATTTAACACATTGAAAATAATTCAGATTTCTCCACATTTGCACCGGTCCGGAAAGATTGAACGCTGGCCCCTCCGTCATATTCGGGATAGAAACAGCAGGTAAACAACGAAACCGGTCCTATTTGGCCGGATTTGAGAGCGGCGCGCGGCCGTCTGGCAAGGAATCACCCATGAAAAACAGAATCCTGGGGCGCACCGGCGCCACTATTTCCGAAATCGGCTTCGGCGCGTGGCAGATCGGCGGCGCCTGGGGCGATGTTCCCGAGGAAGACGGCAAGCGCGCCCTGAACGCCGCGCTCGATGCCGGCGTTACCTTCATCGACACGGCCGACGTCTATGGCGACGGCCGCTCGGAAAAGATCATTGCCTCGGTCCTCAAGGAACGCGGCGGCCAAAAACCCTTCGTCGCCACCAAGGCCGGACGCCGGCTCAACCCGCATGTGGCCGACGGTTACACCGCCGACAATATCGAGGCCTTCATCGACCGCAGCCTCACCAATCTTGGCGTCGAGACGCTCGATCTCGTCCAGCTCCATTGCCCGCCGACCGACGTCTTCTACCGGCCGGACCTGTTCGGCGCACTGGACGGTCTCGTCATCAAGGGCAAAATCCGCAACTACGGCGTCTCCGTCTCCACCGTCGAGGAGGGGCTGAAGGCGATCGAATATCCGGGCGTCGCGACGATCCAGATCATCTACAACATCTTCCGCCAGCGCCCGCACGACCTTTTCTTCGAACAGGCGCAGAAGAGGAATGTCGGCATTATCGTCCGCGTGCCGCTGGCTTCCGGCCTGCTCTCCGGCAAGATCACCGCCGACACCAGGTTCGCCGATGACGACCATCGCAAGTTCAACCGCCACGGCGAGTTCTTCGATGTCGGCGAGACTTTTGCCGGCGTACCGCTCGAGGTCGCACTCGAGGCGGTCGAACAGGTGCGGCCGCTGGTGCCACAGGGTATTTCCATGGCGCAGTTCGCGCTCGCCTGGATCCTTCAGAGCGCCGCCGTCTCCGTCGTCATCCCCGGCGCCCGCAATGAGGCGCAGGCGCGGGCAAATGCCGCGGCAAGCGACGTTCCCGCGATCCCCGAGGAAAAGATGGCGGAACTTGCCGATATCTATGAGCGTTTGATCAAGGTTCACGTTCACCAGAAATGGTGATGAACAACGCCGCGCCGAGATTTTGGCGCGGCTTTCCCGTGTGGTCGAGGTGCAGCCTATGAACGATGCCTATCGTCTCTCCCGCTTCATCGAGGCGCAGGAGCCGGTCTATGAAACAGTTCTTCGCGAACTGGAACACGGCCGCAAGGAAAGCCATTGGATGTGGTTCATCTTTCCGCAGATCGCCGGCCTCGGCCATTCGCCGACCGCACTGCGGTTTGCCATTTCCTCGCTGGACGAAGCCCGCGCCTATCTGGCGCATCCGCTGCTCGGCAGCCGCCTCATCCAGTGCACGAGCACCATCAACGCGGTGCGCAACCGCACCGCACACCAGATCTTCGGCTCGCCCGACGACATGAAGCTGTGCTCGTCGATGACCCTGTTTCGGCAAGCGGCAAACGATCCAGAGCCGTTCAAGACTGCGATCGAGCGGTATTTCGACGGTAAAGCCGATCCTTTGACATTGAACATCCTTGGCGGAGGTTAGCGCGCCGCGCGTCAAATCCTTCCCGCCCGGTTCCTGCGAAAGTATTTTGTCAGCGGCTTGCCGAGGTTTTGCCGAAAGGCAAGCACCAGATGGAGGAGGAAAGCCATGTCGCTCAAGGGAAAGGTGGCGCTGGTCGCGGGTGCGACGCGCGGTGGCGGACGTGGCATTGCCGTGGAGCTCGGAGCGGCAGGCGCCACCGTCTACGTCACCGGGCGAACGACACACGCCGAACAGTCCGAGTATCGCCGGCCCGAAACGATCGAGGAAACCGCCGAACTGGTGACCGCAGCTGGCGGCAAAGGCATCCCTGTCCAGGCCGATCATCTCGATGCTGGCGCGGTCAAACGGCTCGTCGAGCGCATCGGCCAAGAACAGGCGCGGCTCGACATTCTCGTCAACGACATCTGGGGCGGGGAAAATCTGTTCGAATGGAACAAGCCGGTCTGGGACCACAATCTCGAAAACGGCCTCAAAATGCTGCGCCTCGGCATCGACACGCATCTGATTACTGCCCATCACGCGCTGCCGTTGATGATCGAGCGCCCCGGCGGGCTGCTGGTGGAGGTGACGGACGGCACCGCCGAATACAATGCCGGCCACTACAGGCTTTCGCCCTTCTACGATCTCGCCAAAGTGGCGGCCAATCGCATGGCCTTCGCCCACGCCAGGGACCTTGCCCCCTACGGCGCAACGGCCATCTCCATCACGCCCGGCTGGATGCGCTCGGAAATGATGCTGGGACACTACAATGTCAGTGAAGACAACTGGCGCGACGCGACGCAAATGCAGCCGCATTTCGTCATCTCCGAAACACCCCGCTTCCTCGGTCGCGCCGTAGCCGCGCTCGCCGCCGACCCGGACAAGGCACGCTGGAACGGCCAGTCGGTCTCAAGCGGCGGGCTCGCCCAGATCTACGGCTTCACCGATCTCGACGGCTCGCGCCCGGACTGCTGGCGCTATATGGATGAGGTGATGGATCCGGGCAAACCCGCGGATGCGACGGGGTATCGGTGAGACGGGAAGAACCGCTGGACGCGGGACATGGTTTTGCGTCGTATTGAATACGCTGCGCCAAATGTCCAATCGTGGGAAAGAAATGGCGCGCTGGACGAGATGAAACTGGGAACTCGTATGTGATTGCCGCAGCGCTGTAATTTACGGAGCATCAGTTCGGCATCAGACCGCCGTATCGGCTTGGCTTTCAGCCTCCCAGAGCTGGCTTGTTACCGGGTTGGCCGCGTTTTCCCTGTCCCAGGCTTGAGCGGCGATACGCCAAACTCCCCTATCCTTGACGAGCAGCATCATTTCGACGTTGCGGTTAGTCTCGGTGGCATTCTCGATATTCTCACAAGCGATCACCGCAACCGCCACATTTCCGAAGACGTGTATCCTGCTTCCGAGAACCGTTTCGTCGAAGCTGCGCAAGGTTGTTCCCACCAGCCCATTCATGCGCTCAACAAATTGTTGAATCGATTGTGGCCGCAAAGGCCGAGCCGACGCGTAAAGCGGCGCCTCAGGAAGGAAGTCCGTCTTGAATGCCTCCCAGTCGGGCGCTTTGCCTTCCTCCCAGCTCGTGCTCTTAAACTGGCGGGCAACAAGAGAGCGGATCGCTTGGACGTCTTCTTGATTGCTGTTCATTACAAGGGCCTCCGACACGGCCAAGACGCGTCCCTGACCGGCGCTGACGACACTATATCAAAGATGCAGCCGCGAGTTGATAGGGCGTCGAGTAGTCGAAGCAATTCCAGTCAGAACTTACGCAATATGACTCGCGAGTTCCGACTTTTGTCCTCATCGGCTCCTGACAGAGCATGCATGATCAACGAGTTGGAAAAATGGCGCACCCGAAGAGATTCGAACTCCTGACCCCCAGATTCGTAGTCTGGTGCTCTATCCAGCTGAGCTACGGGTGCGTGGCACTGCGGTGATCACCGCTTGCGTGGCGATCCTCTAAAACGTCCAACCGGGGAATGCAAGCGAATTTCCGCAAAAAGATTCTTTTTTGCGCCGCAATATCGATATCATCTTGAAAAGACATTGAAATTCTCTTTTATGACTGTAGTTGCCTTGTCATTTTCGGCCGATCGGCGCCGGACGGCGCTCTTTCCGGTCAGGGCCGGGGCTTGGAGCGGAAGGCGTCGAGCGGCACTGGACGATCGGGCAGTTCGATGCGGAAGAGCGTTCCAGGCGTCGGCTTTTCGACCAGCGCGATGGTGCCGCCATGGGCAAGCACCAGTTCACGGGCGATCGCCAATCCGAGCCCCGTGCCGCCCGAGCGGGCCGAGCCGCGGAAGGCGGCGAACAGGTTTTCGCGCGCCTTCGGCGGCATACCGGGGCCGGTATCATCGACGGAGATGCTGACGACGCTGCCGGTGCGCATCGCCGAGACGGTGATGGTGCGCGGAGAGCCGGCCTCGCCCGGATCGTTCATCAGCGCCTGCACGGCGTTGCGGCAGATATTGTGGACGACGCGGAACAACTGCTCGCTGTCGGCATCGACCAGCACGTCGTCCGGTACCTGGATGCGGAAATCGATGCCGGCATTCGGGTCGATCGCCAGCATTTCGGCAACGTCGCTGACCAGCGGCCGGAGCCTGACGAAACGCCGATGCGGCGCCGGCTCGGTCGTGCGACCGTAGGAGAGCACCTCGGTCGTATAGCCGACGGCACGGTCGATGGTGCGCAGTAGCGTCGGGGCGAAGCGCTTGACGATCGGATCGTCGACATCGGCCAGCCGGTCCGAGATCAACTGCGCCGACGACAGGATGTTGCGCATGTCGTGGTTGATCTTCGACACCGCAAGGCCGAGATCGGCGAGGTTCTTCTGCTGCTTCAGGGTCTTCTGCAACTGCCGCTGCATGGCCGCCAGATGCTGGCCGGCAACCGAAAGCTCGTCTTCTCCGGGCGACGGCGCCAGCACACGGGCGGAATCGGCGGGATCGGCCGAAAAGTCCTGCATGTTGGCGGTCATCCGGCGGATCGGCGCGATCATCAGGCGGCGGATCGCGAGGAAAATCAGCGTGGCGGTGAACAGCGAAATCGCCAGCGAGAGGAAAAACACGTTGCGCGAATAGATCAGCATCGCCTTGCGCAGGCTCGCGTCCTCCATCACCACCTCGATGATCGCATCGCTTTCTCCGATGGGACCATAGATCCGCACCACCTTGTCGCCGCCGAACAGCAGCGTGTCGAAAGCGTCGCGGATGGCGGCAAGCGGTGTCATCGCCGCAACGTCGTACTGCGCGTCGACTTCCGGCGGCATGTCTTCGGCTGCGATCAGCCGTGATTCGCCCTTGCGGCGAAGCACGATCGCCTTGGTGCCGGTCGCCATCAGGGTTTCTTCCTGCAGCGGACGGGAGAGCTGCACATCCTGGAGGCCGTCGACCACCACGCCGGCCGCAGCCGCCGTGTTGAGCCGGTCTTCCAGCCAGCGGATGCGCATATTGGCAACGGAGGGCACGAAGATCAGCACTTCGGCGAGCATGACGAAAACCACTGTCAAAAGCAGCAGCCTGCCGGAAAGCCCGCGAAAGAAGCCGGTGCGCCGTGGTGGCTTCTGCAAGGCTGTGGCCCCTGTCTTTTCTGCCGTCATGTTCATGCGATCCCGCCGCTCACCCCCCAAACGCCGCAGCAGCCGCATGACGGCCCGGACGAACGGCTTATGTTTCAGAGTGTATAATAGGTGATGACCGCCCGTTTTCCAATCTCCGTCATGGTCGGACAGGATGCGATGGCCCGGCTCGAATGCCGATGCCAGGACCGGCGGCCTGATATGGATCATCTTGCGGCGCTGCATCTTGGACATGCAAAAATCCCGCCGCGATACTGGATCGCCGCGGGACATTTTTTCAGAGCGCTGGTGTGAACCGGATCAGAATTCTTCCCAGTTGTCCTTCGAGACGGCGGCGCTCGCCGAGCCGCCGCCGAACGCGCGGGCGACGGTGCCGAGCATCTTGCGGGCCGGCGAGGCAACCGGACGGGCATTTTCCCGGACCGGTGCGATGGCCCTGATCGCTGGCGCGTCGTTTAGCCTGAAGTGCGCGATCAGACGGGCAAGGTTGTCGGTTTCCGCCGAGAGCTTGTGGGTCGCGGCGTTCGCCTCCTCCACCATGGCGGCGTTCTGCTGCGTTACCTGGTCCATCTGGTTGATGGCGATGCTGACTTCGCTGAGACCCGTCGACTGTTCGCGGGCGGCGGTGGCGATCGAGTGGATATGGTCATTGATCTTCAACACCCGCGTTTCGATCTGGCCGAGGACCTGGCCGGTCTCCTGCACGAGCTTGACGCCGGTTGCCACTTCCGAGCCGGATTTGGCAATCAGTCCCTTGATGTCCTTGGCGGCGCTGGCGGCGCGCTGGGCAAGCTCGCGGACCTCCTGGGCGACGACGGCAAAACCCTTGCCCGCATCGCCGGCACGGGCCGCCTCGACACCGGCATTGAGCGCCAGAAGGTTGGTCTGGAAGGCAATCTCGTCGATGACATTGGTGATCTGGCCGATTTCGCTGGAGGCCTGCTGGATACGCCCCATGGCTTCGACCGCATTGCGCACCACTTCGCCGGACTGGGCAGCACTCTGCTTGGCCTCGGTGACCATGACGGTCGCCTCCTGGGCACGGTCGGTGGAATTGCGGACGGCGACGGTGATTTCGTCCAGTGCCGCCGAGGTCTGTTCGAGCGAGGCAGCCTGCTGTTCGGTACGCTTTGCCAGGTCGTCGGCAGCGGAGCGCAGTTCGGTCGAGTTGCCGTTGATCGTATCGGCCGTGGTGCGGATCTCGCGCAGCGTGTTCTGCAGGCTGGACAGCGTATCGTTGACGTTCTGCTGCAATTCGGCGAAGGCGCCGTGGAAGGTGCCGTCCATGTGTTGCGTCAGGTCTCCGGCAGCGAGGCTGGCGATCACGCGGCGGGTCTCGTTGATGCCGCTATCGACGCTGCCGACCAGTTCGTTGACGCTGGAGGTGAAACGATTGAGATCGGTATTGCCATAGTCCTTGTTGATACGCCGGGTAAAATCACCGGCGGCGGCGGCGGCAACGACCACGGCGATGCTCGACTGCAGGTCGGCGCTCTTTTCGCGCAACGCGGTTTCCTGGGCGTTGAGTTCGCGCACGGCAAGACCATTGCGCTTGAAGACTTCGACGGCGCTGGCCATTTCGCCGATTTCGTCCTTGCGGCCGGCAAAGGGAACGTCGGCGTCGAGATCACCCTCGGCAAGACGCTTCATCGTATCCGTCAGCTTGATGATCGGCTGGCTCAGTTCCTTCGTGCCGATGTAGAAGGCCGTACCGAGGCCGACGGCAAGACCGATGCCGGCCGTCAAGAGAACGATCAGGGTCATCTGCCTCTCGATGGCGCTCAAGTCCGCCTGGATTTCCTCCAGCGCGGCGCGGTCGGTTTCGACGACGGCGTCGATCTCGGCCTGGAAGGCCTTGCGGTTGGCGCGGTTGAGTTCGTTATTGCCCTGTTCGTTAGCAGCCTGCGGCGAGACTTCCTGGCTGAGGCGCGCCGTCTCGGTGCGGAACGTGCGGAATTCGGCGGCGCGCTTGACCACGGCCTCGAACGCCGGCAGATCTTCCTGCGGGACGAGAGGCCGCCAATCGGCGAGAAGTGTATCGATCTTGCCGAGGTTCTTCGTCAGTCCTTCGGCGAAGGACTTGGATTTTTCCACGGTCGGAGCCGCATAGATACCGCGCGATTCCATGACCACCGCAGTCACGAGGCGGTTCAGGCGTTCGCCGTTAAAGGCGCGATCCGAGGCGTTGTCGAACTGGACGAGCCTTGCGTTATATTGCGCGACCACAGTCAGCGCCATGCCCGTCACGGCGAGCGTGATCAGGCTCATCACGCCGACAATGAGATAGATCTTGCCTCGAATTTTCATGGAACACGTCTCCCTGGAACCGGCAACAGGCCTGACGAGGCAGCTGACAGGCTCGTTTATATGCAGGGACACTAAGGCAAAGATGATTAATGAAACGCTTACCAAACCAGTAGAATTCTAGGGGCTTCGGTTTAGGCGTTTCGTCATCGTCTTTATATTACGATACCCTAACTTTCAATCACTGGTTGAATCTGGCCCACCATGGTTTGCGCAGCAAACCATTCGTCCCGGCGCGCCCGAAGACAGGCAAATCCCAGCTTTTCCACGGCGGCAATTGACTTTCGCGCGTCTTTGCTCTTATAAGCCGCCCACGTCCGGACAGGTCCCCTTGCCCTGTGCAACGCCATGCCCGGAACGTAACGCTCCTTGCTCAAAAGCAAACCCAAGAAGGGCCGCACACCGCGGTATTAAAATAAATGACGAAGCGTACCTATCAACCGTCCAAGCTTGTTCGCAAGCGCCGTCACGGCTTCCGTGCACGTATCGCCACCAAGGGTGGCCGCAAGGTTATCGTTGCCCGCCGGGCCCGTGGCCGCAAGCGTCTGTCGGCTTAAGCCGATCGGGCCCGAGGAAAGAATGCGGGCACATGGCGTCAAATAATCAAAAATCGACTGTCGGGCGGCTGAAAAGCCGGCCGCAGTTTCTTGCTGTCCGCGAAGGAGAAAAGCGGAAAGGCCCGTTGTTCCTTCTCGAGGTTCTTGATCGTGGCGAACCGGAAAGCCCGCCGCGTTGCGGCTTCACCGTCACCAAGAAGCACGGCAATGCCGTGGAACGCAACCGGATGCGCCGGCGCCTGAAAGAGGCCGTGCGGCTGTCTGCCGGGTTTGCAATGGAGCCCGGACACGACTATGTGATTGTCGCCAGACGCGACCTCCTCAATGCTCCTTTCGAGCGGCTGGTGGGAGGGCTTCGCCAGCGCATCGAAAACAAGCAGAAAATTCAAGGCCGCAACCGGCCGGCTTCAGGAAAGAATGATGGAAAATAACCGCAATTACTTCGTGGCGATTGCCCTGTCGGTGCTGATCCTGATCGCCTGGCAGTTTCTCTATGTCAATCCGAAGATAGAGAAGGAGCGAATTGCAGCCGAGCAGAGCCAGACGACGGCACAGCAGACCCAGCCGACCGGCACCCCTGCCGTTTCGAGCCAGCCGACAAACGGCGCGGTGCCCGGCGCTGTCGAAACCCGCGACCAGGCGATCGCCAAGTCGGCCCGCGTGACCATCGACACGTCGGCGCTGAGCGGCTCGATCAACCTGACCGGCGCCCGGCTCGACGACCTGAAACTCAAGGAATATCACGAGACCGTCGACGACAAGAGTCCGCTCATCACACTGTTCAGCCCGTCCGACACCAAGGACGGTTATTTCACCGAGTTGGGCTACGTCGGCAGCGAGGCGACCGGCACGGTTCCAGGTCCGACGACCGTCTGGACGGTCAAGAGCGGTGACAAGCTGACAACCGCAACGCCGGTGGTCCTGACCTTCACCAACGAGAAAGGCGTGGTTTTCACCCGCACGATCTCGGTCGATGAACACTACATGTTCCAGATCGCCGATACCATCAACAACGGCAGCGGTGCTCCGGTTTCGCTTTCCTCCTATGGTCGCGTCACCCGCTTCAACAAGCCGACGACGCCGAGCATCTACGTGCTTCATGAAGGCTTCATCGGCGTCATCGGCGAACATGGCCTGAACGAAGTGGCCTATGGCAAGGTCGAGGACGAGGCTCCGATCCAGCCCGGCAAGACAACGACCGGCTGGCTCGGCATCACTGACAAATACTGGGCCGCGACGATCGTGCCCCCGCAGGCGACGCCGTATGAAGCGAAGTTCGCGCATTTCCCCGACGGCCGCCCGCGCTACCAGGCGGACTACAAGCAGGATGCCGTAACGATTGCGCCCGGCCAGTCGACCGACCTCAAGACGCTGGTGTTCGCCGGCGCCAAGCAGGTCCCGCTGGTCGATGGCTATGAGAAGTCCTATTCCATTCCGCAGTTCGACCTTCTGATCGACTGGGGCTGGTTCTATTTCATCACCAAGCCGATGTTCAAACTGATGGACTTCTTCTTCCGTTACTTCGGCAATTTCGGTGTTGCGATCCTTCTAACCACCATCGTCGTCAAGGCGCTGTTCTTCCCGCTTGCCTCGAAGCAGTACGCTTCCATGGCGAACATGAAGAAGGTTCAGCCTAAGATGGAGGAACTGAAGAAGAAGCACGGCGACGACCGCATGGCGCTGCAGCAGGCGATGATGCAGCTCTACAAGGACGAGAAGATCAACCCGATCGCCGGCTGCTGGCCGATCGTCTTCCAGATTCCGGTGTTCTTCGCGCTCTACAAGGTGATCTACGTCACCATCGAAATGCGCCATGCGCCGTTCTTCGGCTGGATCCAGGACCTTTCGGCGCCCGATCCGACCTCGCTGTTCAACCTGTTCGGCCTCCTGCCGTTTGCGGTCCCGCATGCGCTGATGATCGGCGTCTGGCCGCTCGTCATGGGCATCACCATGTTCCTGCAGATGCGCATGAACCCGACGCCGCCGGATCCGACCCAGGCGATGCTGTTTACCTGGATGCCGCTGGTCTTCACCTTCATGCTGTCCAGCTTCCCGGCCGGTCTGGTCATCTACTGGGCTTGGAACAATACGTTGTCGATCATCCAGCAGTCGATCATCATGAAGCGCCACGGGGTCAAGGTGGAACTGTTCGACAATATCAGAGGCCTCTTCTCCAGGAAACCGAAACCGGCCGAATAGGGCGAAACAGGTTAAAAGCAGAGGCCCCGGATCATCTCATCCGGGGCCTTTTGTTTGGACTTGCCGTCCTGGCGTCTAAGGCCGCCCAGGAGGCCAACGGTCCAGCTGCCGCGGCTCGGCGCGACATTGCGCTGGACGCTCGCGCCTCCAGAGCGCTGCGGTCGCTCGGCTTCGCTAATGACAGCTCGCACCCGACGCCTCGCACTTTGCCCACACCCCGCTTTCCGCCGTGGCCACGGCAGTTTACGACAGCCCTGTGTCGCGCCTATCAGCGTCCGCGCCGCAAATCGCCTCTACACTCCAGCCGTCTCCAACCGGGTTCTTGCCATGTCGCAACCTTCCGCCTTGCTGCAATCCGTAACTGCCGGATCACAAAACCCGGTTCAGGGCGCAATGCTGGTGCTCGGCTCGGCCATCGTGTGGAGCTTCGGCGGCACGCTTGCCCGGTTTCTGGACGAAGACGGCTGGACTATCGTCTTCTGGCGCTCGCTGTTTGCCGCATTGTTTCTCATCTGCTTCATGCTTTTGCGCGACGGCCCGCGCGGCACAGCAAAACTTTTCCGCAACATGGGCCTGCCCGGCATCGCCGTCGGGCTCTGCTTCGCCATCGCTTCGACCTCATTCATCCTTGCCCTCGCCTACACCACCGTCGCCAATGTGGTGCTAATCCAGGCGGGCGTACCGCTGATCGCCGCCCTCATCAGCTGGCTCGTCTTCCGTGAGCGTATTTCGCGCCTGACATGGCTCGCCATCGCAGCCGTGATCGGCGGCGTCGCCATCATGGTGTCGGATTCCGTGAGCGGCGCCGTCTCGCCGATCGGCGATGCGCTTGCCGTTCTGATCGCCTTCGTGTTTGCGCTCGCCACCGTGATCACCCGCCGCTACGCGCATGTGCGCATGACACCTGCCGCCTGCTTCGGCACAATCGTTGCCTGCACTGTTGCGGCCATCATGTCCTCCAGCCTCGCGGTCACCCTGCCCGAGCTCGGCATCCTCGTGACCTTCGGCGCGCTCAATTTCGGCTTGGGCCTGGCGCTGTTCGTCACCGGCGCACGACTCATCCCGTCCGCGCTCGCCGCCCTTCTAGGAACGGCTGAAACTGTCCTTGCGCCACTCTGGGTCGCCTTGATCCATGGCGAGATCCCGAGTTTGAATACCATACTCGGCGGAATGGTTGTGCTCACCGCCCTCCTCTCCTATCTCAGCGTCGAGATGTGGCGGCAAAGAAGAGCCCGCGACTGAGCAAAGTCACCAAGCTCGCAACTTTCCTTGACTTGACGGCGCAAAACCGCGAAGTCGTGGGCGAGACCAAGGACAGGACAGCCATGACAGACATCAAGCCGCAGGACGACAAGCCCCTCTTCGGGCGGCCGTGGATCTTCATTCGCGGCGTGCCGTCGATGAAGTTCCTGCCGCCGGAGGGGCCTTTCGAGATCGCCTTTGCCGGCCGCTCCAATGTCGGCAAGTCGTCGCTGATCAATGCGCTGGTCGGCCACAAGGGCCTTGCCCGCACCTCCAACACGCCGGGCCGCACCCAGGAACTCAACTACTTCGTGCCCGACGGCTTTTCCGGCGAGGCCGGAGACCTGCCGCCGATGGCGCTCGTCGACATGCCTGGCTACGGCTATGCGCAGGCGCCGAAGGAACATGTCGATGCCTGGACCAAGCTCGTCTTCGACTATCTGCGCGGCCGCTCGACGCTGAAGCGCGTCTATGTGCTGATCGACAGCCGCCACGGCATCAAGAAGAACGACGAGGAAGTGCTTTCCCTGCTCGACAAGGCGGCCGTGTCCTACCAGATCGTCCTGACCAAGACCGACAAGATCAAGGAGCCCGCGGTTCCAAGGCTGATTGCCGAAACGCTGGAAAAGATCCGGAAAAGGCCGGCTGCCTTCCCGGAAGTCCTCTCCACCTCCTCGGAAAAGGGCAACGGCCTGGAAGAGCTGCGTAGTGCCATCCGGACGGCAATCGCCAGCTAACCGGCAGTTACACTACCCCAGGACCAAATGTGCCCTATCTCCCGACGGGGTCGCCTTCCGGCCATCTTAGAGACGTCACGCCTTGAGGGAGAAACAACATGTCTGATCTGATTGTCATCGGCTTCGACAACATGGAAGAAGCCGACAAGGTGCTTCTGAAGCTGAACACGCTGAAGAAGGAATATCTTATCGACCTCGAGGATGCCGTCGTCGTCGTGCGGGACGAAACCGGCAAGGTTCACCTGAAGCAAAGCGTGAATCTGGCCACGATCGGCGCGACCTCCGGCCTCCTGAGCGGTTCTCTGTGGGGCGGCCTCGTCGGCCTGCTGTTCCTCAACCCGCTTGCCGGTTTTGCCATCGGCGGGGCGATTGGTGCTGGCACCGGCGCACTTTCGGGTTCACTTGCCGACTACGGCATCGATGACGATTTCATCAAGTCCCTGAGCGAGACCATTCCCAACACTTCCTCGGCGCTGTTCGTGCTCGTGCGCAAGGTGCAACCGGAAAAAGTGCTGGCGGAATTTGCCGGCCTGCGCGGCAAGGTGCTCAAGACCTCGCTTTCGCCGGAACAGGAAACGAGGCTACAGGAAGCTCTCTCGGGGACGCAGCCGGAATCGCCGGTACCAGGTACGTTCTAAAGGCCGCTCAAGCCGCCGTTGCCGGCGTAAACTTCATCGCCATGCCGTTGATGCAGTGACGCATGCCGGTCGGCGGCGGGCCGTCGTCAAAGATATGGCCGAGGTGGCCGCCGCAGCGGCGGCAATGGCATTCGGTGCGCGTCATGAACAGTGACGTATCCTCGCGCGTACCGATGGCATTGGGCAGCGATTCCCAAAAACTCGGCCAGCCCGTGCCGCTGTCATATTTCGCTTCGGACGAATAGACCGCCAGGTCGCAGCCGGCGCAATGGAAGATGCCCTTGCGCTTCTCGGTGTTGAGCGCGCTGGTGAACGGTCGTTCCGTGTCCTCATGACGCAGGATGCGATATTGTTCGTCTGTCAGTATCGCCTTCCATTCGGCATCCGTCTTCGTCACTTCGAATTTCTCGGCCGTCTCCGCCGCAACGCTATTCTGCGTGAAGCCGCGAAAGGCAGTGGCTGCCATAATGGCGGCGCCTGAAAGAAGAAAGTGGCGGCGGCGTGTCATGATCGTTCTCCCGTTTGCCGGACGCGCCCGGCAGTGCTTTGCAGTGAACCTAATGTTCCAAGTTGCGGACGGCAAAACAAATGCCGATCAATCCCGCGTGAGCAAAGCTTGAATACGGATGAAAAGGCCACCGGAAACGGCACCGGTAAATGCAGAAATTTCCAACCAGCTGAAATTGAAATGCTTTCTGCAAATCATCGGCAGCGATAACGAAAAATGCTGCGCAGCACGAGCGCAGCATCTGACCAGTCATGCCGAGCACAAAATCAAAACGTCACGGAAGCCGCGTCTTGCCGGCAGCGACGACAGGTCCCGTCGCGCTGCCTGTCGGCGAGCCGCCGAACGGTTCGACGCTGACGGCGAGCGTGACGCCCTCGCCGACCTTTGCGCGCAGTTCCGGCGCGATGACGATCTCGCCCGTCTGCGGCAGGACGCCGAGCGATTTGGCGGGATTGTCGCCTTCGATCAGCCAGACTTCCAGCGACTTGGCCTGCGCCTGCCTGGCAGCAACCGGCGTCACCCTCAACGCCCCGGTTCCGGTGTCGTACTGCGCCAGAAGATTGATCGCAGCACTGCCCTCCCCGGCAAGCTCGGCGACCAGCGGCCGCTTCTGGCGCGCAGGTTCAAGGATGCCGGATACAAAGGTGGCAATCGTGATGAACCCGGCGACGCAGACCAGCGTCAAAATCCGCCAGAAGGCCAGCGAGTTCCACAATCCGCGCCTCGCAACAGCCGGCTGTTCGGCGAAGATACGCCGCTCGATGGCGGTGACGACCTGCGGCGGCGGCGGCAGCGGCTCATAGGCGTCGTCGAAGGAGGAAAGATTATTTTGCCAGTGTTTGACCATGGCGGCGAAGGCGCGGTCGAGAACCATGCGTGCCTCGACCTTTCGGCGGTCGTCGGCAGAGAGAACACCAAGTACGTACTCGCCCGCGATCACCTGGTCGCGGCGGGAATCTCCGCTTTCGGGGTCTTGTGTGCTCATCGCTCCATGCACTCTCTCAGTTTGAGAAGGCTGCGGCGCAGCCATGTTCGCATCGTGTTCAACGGAACGCCGAAAAGCCCGGCAAGTTCCTGGGAGCTCAGCCCTTCGACACAGGCCTTGCGCACCGCATCCGCGCGGTCTGCCTCAAGTTCAGCCATACATTTGTCGATCTTGCGGCCTTCCGCTTTATGGAGGCAGATTTTTCCGGATCGGGAGCAGAATCGGCCAGATCATAAGCCTCGTTAATCGTATTTGCCACAGCCTTTCGCGCCCTCAGCTGACCGATCGCATGATTGCGCGCGATCGCCGAAAGCCAAGGCATCGCATTGGCCTCGCCAGCGGCGCAGCGGCCGGCCCGATTGCGGTCCTCGCCCCGTCAGCGGCGAAGATAGGGCAGAACCAGCGGATAAAAAGGAAGGTCCGGCAGATAAAGCCGGCTGCGAAAGCCATGTCACACCGGCGTTATCTTTGACGCGGATCATTCCCTCCACCGGAAACTTGCGCTAAACAGCATCCGGCTTTTTCCAGAGGTATTTCCATGTCCGCATCAGAGAGCGAAATCCAAGCAGATCTTCTCACCAAGGCACTGCCCTACATGCAGCGCTACGAGAACAAGACGATCGTCGTCAAATATGGCGGCCACGCGATGGGCAATCCCGAACTCGGCAAGGCCTTTGCCGCTGATATCGCACTCCTGAAGCAGTCGGGCGTCAACCCGATCGTCGTCCACGGCGGCGGCCCGCAGATCGGCGCGATGCTCAGCAAGATGGGCATCGAATCGAAATTCGAGGGCGGCCTGCGCGTCACTGACGCCAAGACCGTCGAGATCGTCGAAATGGTGCTCGCCGGCTCGATCAACAAGGAAATCGTCGCGCTGATCAACCAGACCGGCGAATGGGCGATCGGCCTCTGCGGCAAGGACGGCAACATGGTCTTCGCCGAAAAGGCGAAGAAGACCGTCAAGGACCCGGACAGCAACATCGAGCGCGTGCTCGACCTCGGCTTTGTCGGCGAGATCGTCGAAGTCGACCGCACCCTGCTCGACCTGCTCGCCCGCTCAGAGATGATCCCGGTCATAGCCCCGGTGGCCCCCGGCCGCGACGGCCATACGTACAACATCAACGCCGACACCTTTGCCGGCGCCATTGCCGGTTCGCTCAACGCCACCCGCCTGCTCTTCCTCACCGACGTTCCCGGCGTGCTCGACAAAAACGGCGAGCTGATCAAGGAACTCTCCGTCGCCCAGGCACATGCTCTGATCAAGGACGGCACGATCTCCGGCGGCATGATCCCCAAGGTCGAAACCTGCATCGACGCCATCAAGGCCGGCGTCCAGGGCGTCGTCATCCTCAACGGCAAGACGGCCCATTCGGTGCTTCTGGAAATCTTCACCGAACAGGGTGCGGGAACGCTGATCGTTCCGTGATTTGCGGTTGGGCAAAAACGGCGTCAGTCTGCATTGGAGGAGACCGCCCAAAAACGCAGTTACCCCTCACCTTGGCCATCTCCGCTTGCGGGAGGGCAATTGCAGATGGAGCGAATGCGAATGCGACGAACTCCCTCTTCTCCCCCGCGGGGAGAAGAGGGAGCGAGCCGCAACTCCACATGTAATTGCGCTGCCACGGGGAGAGGCCGAGGTTAGAGGCTGTCGCCAGAATCAACCGAGTTGATAAACTTTCGCCGCCTCGCCTTTCAGCCACTCGATCATCGCCCGATACGGTCCGGGCCCGTAGCTGACACGTCCGACACCAAGCCCGGCAAGCGCCATCACATCCGGCACGCCCGGCCGCATCATGATGTTGACCGGCAGTGCGACGGCCTCGCAGAGGCGGCCGATCAGGTCCGGGTTCGACAGGCCCGGCACGAAGAAGCCGCTGGCGCCGGCCTCGGCATAGGCCGCCGCCCGCTCGATCGCCTCGTCCACCAGGGGCGCGTGGCGCACGGGGTCGGAGAGCTTCAGGAACAGATCGGTGCGGGCATTGATGAAGAAAGGCACGCCCTTCTGATCAGCCGTCGCCCGGATCGCCTTGATCCTCGCCGCCTGTTCTTCCAGCGTGTGCAGCCCGCTGCCACCGACCACCTGATCCTCGAAATTGATGCCGGCGGCGCCGACGTCGATCACCCGCCCGACGTTCAGCGCTGTCTCGGCGGCATCCTCGGCATAGCCGCCTTCAAAATCGACTGACACCGGCCGATCGGTCGCTGCAACGATAGTGCGGGCGATATCGACAAGCTGCAGCAGCGGAATATCCTGACCGTCGCCATAGCCGTTGGCAGCCGCCACCGACCAGCTTCCGGTCGCCAGCGCCTTGGCGCCCGCCTCCGCCACGGCCCTGGCGCTGCCTGCATCCCAGATATTGTAGAGCACCACCGGATCACCCTTGCGGTGCAATTGCGCGAACACCTTTGCCTTCTCCACCTGGTTCATCGTTTTTCCTCCGAAAACAATCCCGTCGGCCTCATCCTGCCGCAAAAGCCAGTGCTGGCGCCAGAGGCCGCGGTCAGATTTCGCGGGTCTGTCGGGTCAAATCACCAGCAGCATGACGACGCCGAGAACGATCAGCAGGCAGCCGATCACCTCCAGGCGGTTGATCCATTCGCGGAAGATGAAGACGGCCGAGGCGAAGGTGAACAGCATCTCCACCTGCGCCACCACCTTGACAATCGCCGCCTGCTGCAGCGTCATCGCCATGAACCACCCGAAGGAGGCCGAGGCGCCGGCGAAACCGACCAGCAGGCTCGGCCGCCAGGCGGTGATCACGCGCTTCAATTCCTCCGGTTCGCGCACGAGAATCCACGCAAGCATTGTCACGGTCTGCAACAGAATGACGAAACCGAGCGTGAAACTCGCCTGCATGACGAAATCCGGCTCGGGCAGGCTGGGCGCTAACGCCAGAGACGCGGAGCGATAAGACACGGCTGATAGGCCGAAGAAGGTGCCGGACAGAAGCCCGACCCCTGCCGTGCGCGTAAAGACCGAGGTCACCAGCGATCGGACGCTGAGCGGCGTGCGCGCCACCGAAATGATCATCACGCCGACGACCGAGATCGCGATGGCGATCAGTGTTCCGCGGCTTGCCGTCTCGCCGAGGAAGATCAGCCCGAACAGCGCCGCCTGCGCCGGCTCGGTGCGCGAATAGGCGGTTCCGACCGCGAAATTGCGGAATGAAAACAAATGCACCAGAAGGAAAGTTGCCGCGATCTGCGCAAACCCGCCGACCACCGCCCAGAGAAAAAAATGCCCGTCCGGCACCGGCAGCGGCCGGTCGAAGCCGCGCCAGAGAATTGCCAGATAAAGGAGCGCAAAGGGCAGGCCATAACCGAAGCGTACAAAGGTCGCCCCGGTGGTGCCCATGACACCTTTCAGGTGTTTCTGCATGGCGGAGCGGATGTTCTGCAGGAAGGCAGCCGCGACGGTGATGATGATCCAGGTTTGCATGGCTTGCGGGCTAGCATGCGGGTCCGGACATTGCCAAGTACGGGGGGCGACTAAAGGCGGTTCAGCCCGAATTTTCCTGAGCCGCCGGCGCGGGCTCGGCCTGCCTGAATGTCAGCGACGGGACGTCCTCCTCGAATTTCTTCACTCGTTGGTCGTAGTCCGGCGAAACCGTGCCCAGGACGCGGTCCCAGAAGGAGAAATAGTTGCCGTAGTTGCAGCGGAATCCCGAATGGTGCAGGTCATGGAAGGTCGTGCACAACAACGGCGACGGGTACCGCGCCGTCGATGAGGCAAAATACTCAAACCCGCAGTGGCCGAACATGCCGTTGAAATGCTCGAACAGTCTTTGTCCCACCAGGATCGCCGGCGGGAACGGGACGACGAAGACGACGACGGCCGAAAAACTCTGCAGCAGAAAATTGTCCAGAACATCCTCCGAATAGGTGCTCCAGATCGTCGGTGCGACACTTTTATGATGAAGGGCGTGCAGCGGGTAGAGGCATTTCGTGTGCAGCAGCCGGTGCATGAAATAGAACCAGGTATCGTAGAGGAACATGACGAGGACAAAGAGCGGCAATGCCGCCCACCAGTTGAAGGCCCAGGGAGCCGGCGCCCAGCCCTTTTGCTGGGCGTAGAGGCCGATCGTCACCGGCAGGCAGGCGCTGAACATCGAAGCCAGGCTCTGGCGGATCTCCGCCTTTCGGCGTTTGCCGGAGCCGCGCCCTTTCTGGATCTTCCGCTCCGGATTGCGGTCATTGAGCCAGGTCAGGCCGTAGCCGAGACCGAAATAGGTAACGACCGTCGTGGCGTAGAACCCGAACAGAAATGCAAGATAGATGACTTCATCCGACATCTGTATCAGCAACTCCGAACCAAAATCGCCCCAGGCCGGGAACTTGCCACATCATGCCGGCAATTCAAAGTGGAAATGCCAACGGGCACGGCAAACCATTTCCTCGCCACAGTTGCCATGCCATAAGGCCGCTCCATCGACAGACTTTGATCCGGGAAATCTCGATGCCTGACCTGCACTATGAAAACCCCTTGCTGGCGGATATCTACGATCTCGACAGCGGCTGGTCGATCGACCGGGATTTCTATCTGGCGCTGGCTGGCAAGGAGCCGAAGCG
Organism: Pararhizobium sp. LjRoot235; assembly: GCF_964254145.1. NCBI lineage: Bacteria > Pseudomonadati > Pseudomonadota > Alphaproteobacteria > Hyphomicrobiales > Rhizobiaceae > Pararhizobium > Pararhizobium sp. LjRoot235. The sequence continues at coordinate 4,047,052 of NZ_CAXUSP020000001.1, forward strand.
CATTCTCGATCTAGGCTGCGGCACCGGGCTGCTCAGCGACGCCTATGCCGCTTTGGGCCACGCCGTCACGGGCGTCGATCCGGCGAAAGCCATGCTCGACGTCGCACGGCAAAAACCCAATGGCGCGCGAATCGAATGGGTGCAATCGCCAGCGCAGGCGTTCCGCTGCGAGCAGCAATTCGACCTGATCATCATGACCGGCAACGCCTTTCAGGTGTTCCTCGAAGATGAGGACATCCTTGCGACCTTCGCAACGATGCGAAGGCACCTTGCTCCAGACGGCATGATTGCGTTTGAAACCCGCAACCCCGCAATCGACTGGCCGGCACTCTGGAACAGGGATACCGATCTCGATATTGGCGGGCGCGCCATTCGCCAGTCCCGCCGGATCCTGAAGACAGGAAACAGCCGCGTCTCGTTTGAAACCCGCTATACGCTCGCTGATCGAACGCTTGTCTCCACGAGCGAACTGCTTTTCCTGTCGCGCCCGGACATCGAAGAGCGCCTCAATGCATCAGGCCTGCGCGCCGAAACCGTCTACGGCGATTGGCAGCACGAGCCATTCGACGGGGCCGTGTCGCACGAAATGGTCTTCATCGTCAGGGCCGCCTGACCACGCACGGCACATTTCCCGTTTGCGTCCGCTGCTGCCCGTGGCATAAGGCGCCCATGACACAGCTCGATCGCCTGCCGACCAAAGCCGACTTCGCCCATGTCACCGACTGGGTGTTCGATCTCGACAACACCCTTTACCCGCACAGCGTCAATCTGTTCTCGCAGATCGACCGCAATATGACGGCCTATGTAGCGGCCTTGCTGACGATGGATCCGGCTGAAGCCAGGACGCTGCAGAAGCAATATTACCGAGACCACGGCACCACGCTGCAGGGCCTGATGATCCATCACGGCATCGATCCGAACGACTTCCTCGAAAAGGCGCATGCGATCGATTACACGGTGGTGCCCGCTGACCCGGCGTTGGGCGACGCGATCCGCGCGCTTCCGGGGCGTAAGTTCATCTTTACCAATGGCAGCATCAAGCATGCCGAGATGACCGCGCGGGCGCTCGGCATTCTCGACCATTTCGACGATATCTTCGACATCGTTGCGGCCGACTATGTGCCAAAGCCGGCCGGCGACACCTATCACAAGTTCATGAGCCTGCACCGGGTCGATACGAACCATGCCGCCATGTTCGAGGACCTGCCGCGCAACCTCGTCGTACCGAAGGCGCTCGGCATGACAACCGTGCTGCTCGTGCCGCGCAATTTCGAATACGAATTCGCCGAAGCCTGGGAAAAGACATCCGACGGCGACGCTCAGGTCGACTTCGTCACCGAGGATCTGACGGGTTTCCTCGCGCGGCTTGTTTCCGAGAATTGATGAAAACCCCATCGAAAGATCGGCGCCTAGACCGCCGGTCTTTCTTACAGAGAGCGTCAACCTCAGGCCGGCATCCTACGCGGCCGCCTTCCGCCCTTTTTCCTCACGCGCATGTAAATCCAGTCCAGTGCCAGCATAACGACGAGCGAGACGCCGACCAGCGGGAACACGATCCCCCCGGCAACCAGCATCGCGATCAGGCCGCGAAACACCCCCCTGTCCGCCGGCAGCGGCGGTACGCCGAGCGAGCCCTTGGGCCGCCGCTTCCACCACATGACGCCGGCTGAAACAGCAAGCAGTACGATCAGCATGCAGACGATCGTCAGAACCACCTGGTTCAACAGACCGAATTCCTGGCCGAGATGGACATTGATGCCCCATTCCAGCGCCTTGCCGAGCGGACCATAATCTGCATAACTCATGTCGATCAACGGCTTGCCGGTATACTGGTCAAGGTGCACGACCCGCTGCTTGGCGAGGTCGTCCGGATAGACCGAGCCGGTGTAGACGCCATCGCTGGTCTTCGGAATGCTGACGGCATAGCCGCGATGCAGACCGAGCTGATCGAAGATCGCCACCGCCCGATCGAGACCGATCGGCTCGGCCGTCCCATGCGCAGCGGCGGAGGGCGATTGCGGGATTTTCGCCTGCTCCAGCGACCAGGAGGTCTTGGCAACATGGTCGAGATGCTCGTTCGACATCGGCACGGCAACGCGAACGCCGGCCGGATAGCCGAAATTGTTGCCGTTCGCCCATTCGTTGACCTTGGCGCCCCAGACGCCGGACCACGGCATGCCGCTGATCGCCAGGAAGACGATAAAGAAACCGATTAGGATGCCGCTGGCAGCATGCATATCACGCCAGAACACCCGCCGTTTCGGCGTACCGCGAATGCTCATCACGCCGCCGGTCTGGCTGCGCGGCCACCAGAGATAGATGCCCGTCGCAACCAGAAGAATTGACCAGCCCGCGGCGATCTCGATCAGCGAGCGCGCGAAGGAGCCGAAATATTTGAGGCTGTGCAAGGTGCGGATGGTCCACATGATCGTTCCGCGGTCGGGAAGCGAGCCCAATACCTTGCCGTCATAGGGGTTCACATAGACGGCGCGCTTGCCGGCATTCTCGGTGGTGACAGTGATTTCCGCCGAAGAGGTGGGGCTTGGCGGATCGGTGAATTTCACCGCCGTCCCGGGATAGGCCGCACGCGCCGCAGCGATCATCGCCGATGGCGCGGCTTTCGCGATGTTCTCGCTGATGGCAACGGTCTTCAGGTCGGCGTGGACGATGGCGTCGATTTCATCGCGGAAGAGATAGAGCGCGCCCGTCACCGCCAGGATGACGAGGAAGGGCAGCACCATGAGGCCGGCATAAAAATGCCAGCGCCAGACGGCGCGGTAAAGGTCGGACGCTGAACGCACGGCAGGGCCGGCGCGCCCGATAGTGATATCGGACATGAGATTTCTCCAGATGGGAAGATTTTGACCGCCGGCTGGCGGCCTTGAACGTTCACATGGCGGAGAAGACCGGAGGCGCCCGCGCCTCGGCAACAAGGCCGATTGCAGGCAACGGCGGCAGGAGATGGTCCGGGATGACCCCCACGGTCGTCTGGAGACGATGCGGCCGGACGAGTATGTCCGTCGCCACGGGGATTGCGATAACAGCCTGCGAATGCTGGCAGAGCGTGGCGCAGGGGCATTGCGCATGCTTGGAAGGCTTGTCGACCGGCGTCCTATGTGTCGCCGAACCAGGCTCATCGGCAAAACAGAGAATGTTGAACGGATCGGCCGCCGCCGCGGCGACGCCGCCTTGGGCGAGCCCCGCGGAGAGCCCCTGCAGCAATAGGACGATCGCAAACAGCGCTGAAATGGCGCTGGACGAAATCCGGTCTCTGACGATCTGCCGCAGGATATGCATGAAGGACGACATGCCACAGCACCGGCCGCGTGTCACTGCGGCAGAACGTGAAAATTCGCTAATACCGGCGAGCAATCACGCGCTAGCGAACGCCGTTTGCCATCGGCACCTTCTTGGGATCGATGGTCTCGTAGAATTTCGCGATGATCTCCCAGGCCTCGTCCGCCGTTTCGACGAACCGGACGAGTTCGATATCATTGGGCGCGATCGTACCGAATTCGGCCAGCGCCTCGAAATCGATGATCTTGCGCCAGAACGTCTCGCCGAACAGGATCAGCGGCACCAGCGCCAGGCGGCCGGTCTGCATCAGCGTGATCGTCTCGAACAGTTCATCGAGCGTGCCGAAGCCGCCGGGAAACACGACGACGGCCTTGGCGCGCAAGAGGAAATGCATCTTGCGGATGGCAAAATAGTGGAAGTTGAAGGAGAGTTCCGGCGTCACGAAGCGGTTCGGCGCCTGCTCGTGCGGCAGCACGATGTTGAGGCCAATCGAAGGTGCCCCGATTTCGGCAGCTCCGCGATTTCCCGCCTCCATCACGCCCGGCCCGCCGCCGGTGACCACGACATATTCCGTGTAGCCCGACTCTGCCGAATGCTGTGAACACAGCGTCGAAAACTTCCGAGCCTCTTCATAGTAGATCGAGGCGGCCGTCAGGTTCTTGCGCTGCGTCTCGTTCCTCGCCGCCCAGGCGTCGCCGCCGGGTTCGGGAATGCGCGCACCGCCGAACATCACGATCGTCGAATTGATGCCACGCTCGGAAAGGATCATCTCCGTCTTCAAAAGCTCGAGTTGCAGCCGCACGGGGCGCAGTTCCTCACGGGCGAGAAAATCGTCGTCCGTATAGGCGAGCCTGTAGGAGGGCGACATCGATTGCGGCGTCAGCGGAACGCCCGCTGCCTGTGTCCGTGCCTGCCGGCTGTCGACAAGGGGATCCCAGACCCCGCCCTTGCGCCGCAAATTCCGCTTCTTCATTCTTGCCATATCACACTTTCCTGCCGCAAACCGGCAGCCTTACATCGCTGCCGGATGCTCCTTCGAACATCCCGAACGCTACGGTTCAAATCACCGCAGCATTCCCGTGACATACACCTTCATCCATCGCCGACCGCAACCGAAAAGGCTTCAATTTTTCGGGATCATGCTCTAGAGCATGTTCACGATAGACGCCGAAGTTTAAGGAATTCCGATGACGAACCATGATCTCGCTTCCCTGTCCCAGACCATAGACACGGCTTTCGACAATCGCGACAGCATTACCACGTCCACCAGGGGCGAAGTTCGCGACGCTGTCGAAGCCGCGCTCAACCTGCTCGATAGCGGCAGGGTGCGGGTGGCCGAACGCGGCGCGGACGGCAACTGGACCGTCAATCAGTGGCTGAAGAAGGCCGTGCTGCTCTCCTTCCGGCTGAGCCCGATGGAGATCATCAAGGGCGGTCCCGGCGAAGCTGCCTGGTGGGACAAGGTACCCTCCAAGTTCGATGGTTGGAGCGTTAACGAGTTCGAAAGGGCCGGCTTCCGCGCCGTGCCGAACGCCATCGTCCGCCGCTCGGCCTATATCGCTCCCAACGCCATCCTGATGCCATCCTTCGTCAATCTCGGCGCCTATGTCGGCGAGGGTACGATGGTCGACACCTGGGCGACGGTCGGCTCCTGCGCCCAGATCGGCAGACACGTCCATCTCTCCGGCGGCGTCGGCATAGGCGGCGTGCTGGAACCGATGCAGGCCGGTCCGACCATCATCGAGGACAATTGCTTCATCGGCGCCCGCTCGGAAGTCGTCGAAGGCTGCATCGTGCGCGAGGGCTCGGTGCTTGGCATGGGCGTCTTCATCGGCAAGTCGACCAAGATCGTCGACCGCGCCACAGGCGAAGTCACGTATGGCGAAGTGCCGCCCTATTCGGTCGTCGTCGCCGGCTCCATGCCGTCGGGCAATGCTGTGATGGCGAACGGCCAGCCCGCACCGAACCTTTACTGCGCCGTCATCGTCAAGCGCGTCGATGAAAAGACCCGCTCCAAGACCGGCATCAACGAACTGTTGCGGGACTGACTGATGCCTGCGGAGGGGCGGCAGACCATGCAATGGCTGTTCTTCAGCCCCTCCGGCCGCCTGAGCCGGCTGCCCTATTTCCTCGGCTGGCTGTTTTGGGTGGCGGTCAGCGGCTTCGTTTTGGCACGCATGTACGCCAATGAGGAAAACGACATCGCGCTGGCGCTCTGGACGCTCGTCCTGGTTGTCACCAGTCTCGTCGCCGCCGCGTCGATCGTCATGCTGTCCGTCAAACGCCTGCACGATATCGGCTATCCCGGCGCGCTCGCCATCTGCATGTTCATTCCGGTCCTGAGCCCTGTCATCTTCATCACGCTCTGTCTTTGGCCGGGAAAGCCGGGAGCCAATGAATACGGACCGTGAGAACGCGCGTCCTGATTTTCAACGATCGCTGCCCTCTAGCCGATCGGCCACGGTACATGACGGGAGACCTCGAATTACCGCTGAATTGGTGATCGGCGGCACCGCCTGATGGCTGTTGGCGGCTTTTGCCTCCGATTTCAGGTTGGATTTCGTGGTGTCACTGCCCCTTTCGGGGTGGCGTGCATCATGCGGTGACGCGTCGTCCTTCGTGGAAGACATAGCGGAGCATGTTGTAGGCGATATTGGCCATGCCGATCTTTACCGTCGCCCTGCTGACACCAATGGTTCGAATGAAGAGCTTCATCTTGTCCTTTTGCCTTGCGAACACATGTTCGACGGCGGAGCGCACTTTCGAGCGGCGGCCATTGGCCCGCGACATCGCTTCCGGCATCGGTTTGCCCTTCGGCTTCCTTTGATGGATATCCGACTTCAGGCCATTGTCCTTCAGCCATTCCTCATTGGTCTTCGAACGATAGGCGCTGTCGGCCCAGACCGTCGATGCCGTGTTGTCCTTGGTCACAACGTTTCTGAGTTGAGCGCCGTCATGAGCAGACGCACTCGTCACCGTCCATCCGCGGATGAAGCCGTGCGCCCGGTCGATGCCCGCATGGTTCTTGTAGCCGAACATCGGAATGGCGATGTCGTGCTGCCGGGTCGCTGTTGATGTCGGCGTTTCTGTCGGTTGCTTCGCCTTGGAATACTTCATCGTCCAACGGGCGTCACGATCCTTCTGTGCGAGCTTGGCGGGCTTGTCCTTCCAGCCCTCGGGGATCTCGCCCGCCTTGATCGCCGCTTTCTCGTCCTGGCTATTGTGCTGCTTGGGAGCCTGAATGATCGTCGCGTCAACGATCTGACCGCCCTTGGCCAGATAGCCGGACCGCGACAGATGTTTGTCGAAACGGGCGAACAGATTATCGATGGCACCGGCCCGCACCAGGCTTTCCCGAAACAGCCAGATCGTCTTGGCGTCGGGCACCTTCTCGGACAAGGACAGGCCCAGGAACCGCATGAATGACAACCGGTCCTGGATGACGAACTCTGCCTGGTCGTCGGAGAGATTGTAGAGCGCCTGCAGCACCAGGATCTTGAACATCAAAACCGACGGGAAAGCAGGTCGACCGCCCTTCGATCCGTCGGATCGCTTCAGTGCCTTCGCCAAACGCTTCTCGAACACAGCCCAGGGGATAATCGCGTTGAGCTTCTCAAGCGGATCTCCTACCGCACTCAAGCGCTCGTAACGCTCGTCCAGATCCCAAAAGCCAGGCTGTCCCCGCATCATCCGCTCCCTGCAAATCACACTGCCGGAGTGAATCACGAATTCCGCAAAAAGGGGAGGTTTTTAGAGGTGTCCGACGAGCAAGCGGCTCACGCCACGGCTTCGTCGGCAAACCACATAATCACTTCGAAACCGTCCTTGCGCGCCGTCGCTGGTGACAGTACGTCGAAGCGGACATTCATCTGCTCCAGCAACCGCTCGGCGATCGACAGGCCGAGGCCGGAACCGGGAGACATGGTAGCGCCGCGGCCGAACCGCTTCCGGATGGTTTGAAGTTCATCCGGCGCGAGCGGCGCAACACCATTGACGATCCGCAGCACGCCGCCCTTCTCCAGCCGGATGTCCACCGGCTCCCCGGCCCGGCCGTGCAGCAGGGCGTTCTCGATCAGGTTGCGCAGCACGATGGCAAAGGCGTCCTCGCTGTAGGGGCCCTCCAGCCTGGCACCCTCCTGCCGCTCGAAACGCAGTCGTGACGAGGCTTGATCGCCACGCTCAAAATCAGTCAGCACCAGTTCGAGCACAGGGGCCAGATCGACATTCGTGCTGCCCGCGCCGATCCCCGCCTCGGCGCGGGCCAGTTGCAGCAGTTTTTCGGCCGTATGGCCGAGATTGACGAGCGAGGCTTCGATCTGCTCGGCCCGCCGCTTTTTCGATCCTTCGAGTTCGGCGATCAGCATCTGCGTCTGCGCCAGCGCGCCGGCAATCGGCGTGCGCAGTTCATGTGCGCTGTTTGCCGCAAACTCCCGCTCGGCATCGAATGCCGCCTGCAGGCGTGTCAGGAGATGGTTGACGGAACGGGCGATCGGCCGCAGTTCGCGCGGCAGCATGCGCGACGGGACAGGCGCCATGTTGCCTCCGTCCTTCTCCTCGATCGCCCTTCGCAGGTCGTCGACCGGTGCCAGCGTCCGGCGCACGATCAGCCAGATCAGGCCGATGCTGACGGGAATGAGCACCAGCACCGGCAGGAAAAGCGCCATGCCGCCTTCGGTGATCGCCTCGTTGCGGTTGGCGATCGCATCCGCGACCTGGACGAAGACCGTACCGTCGCCAGCGCTCGCGGTATAAAACCGATAGTCGGCATTTTCCCAGAAGCCGCGCTTCAGCGGCGCGGCGAACGGTTCCGCCGGCGCATCATGCGAGCGGATCAGGATATGGCCTTGCCTGTCGCGAACCTGATAAACGAGATATTCGTCGCCGAGGTCCTCGGTTTGCCCTTGAAGATGCTGCGGCGAGAAAGGTCCCTGCCATTGATGCAGATGATCGATGACGAGCGGCAACAGCCGCTCGGCCGTTTCCTTCAGCGAGGCATCGAAGACTTCGCCGAATTCATCCCGCATCACGGAAACACCAAGGCCGGCGGCGATCAGCCAGAAGGCCGTGGTTGCGCCCGTCAGCCAGAGGATCAGCCGCCGCGTCATGTTGTGCTGCCGGCTTGCTCTTTGCTGCGTCACGGCGATGCTCCGATCTTGTAGCCGACGCCGCGCACCGTCACCACATGATCCCTGCCAAGCTTCTTGCGCAGGCGGCTGACATAGACCTCGACCGTGTTGCTTTCGATCTCGGAGCCGAAAGCATAGAGCGCCTCCTCGATCTGCGCCTTCGAGATGATGGCGCCCGGCCGGGAAAGCAGTATGTCGAGCACCGCCCATTCACGGCCGGAAAGCCCGATCTCCTCGCCGCCGGCAAAGATGCGCCGGTCGACCGGGCTGATCTTCACATCGCCGAAACGGATCTCCGGCGCGATATTGCCGCCGTAGCGGCGGATGACCGCAAGCATGCGGGCACTGAGCTCGCCGAGATCGAAGGGCTTGACGAGGTAATCGTCAGCGCCGCTGTTCAAGCCTTCGATCCGGTCGGAAATCTGGTCGTGCGCCGTGAGGATGATGACGGGCGTGGCAGTGCCTGCCGCGCGCAGGTCCCTCAATAGCGCAATGCCGCTCCCGTCCGGCAGCCGCAGATCGAGGAGAATGAGCCCATAGATAACGGTGCGCATCGCGATGCGCGCATCCTCGAGCGTCTTCATCCAATCGACGGCGTGGTCTGCAGCCGCGACATGGTCGCGCACCGCCTCACCCAGAATGATGTTGTCCTCGACAAGCAGAACGCGCAAGCCGCTGGTCCTTCTTTCGGTCAGCTTCCCCCGCATTCTTATTTCCTCTTGGGTTTTCCCGTCAAACGGCTTTGACCGGCGCGACAAAACGTCCGCTTTCCGGGCAGGAAAAACGGACGCCGAATTTGCATCGTGGCCCTGCCGGTTACGAAGCCGCACCAGCCCGGCAGGACGACAGAACGTCGAGCGCCGGATCGTAGACCCTGGTAGCGACATTCATCATGCCGAGCACCGTATGGAAGAGATTGTCGTGGGACTGCGGTTCAATGGTCTTTGCAGCGACGCACGACGGCTCGATGCGGGCCTTGGCCTCCCGGCCGAGCCAGAGCACGAAAGGAATATGCGTCTGCTGGGAGGGTGCGATGAAATAGGGCGCGCCATGCAGATAAAGCCCATGCTCGCCCAGCGATTCGCCGTGGTCGGACATGTAGATCATCGAACCGGCCATCCGGTCCTCGCGGCTTTTCAGCTTGTCTATGATCGTCGAGAGAACCTGGTCGGTATAGAGCACGGTATTGTCATAGGCGTTGACGATCTCGTCGCGGCTGCAATTGCCGAGTTCCGACGTGCGGCAATCCGGCGTAAAGCGGCGGAAGGCATCTGGATAGCGCTGGAAATAGGACGGCCCGTGGCTGCCGATCTGATGAAGCACGAGCACACTGTCACCCTTGACGCCATCCAGCCAGGCATCGAGACCGTCAAGAAGCACGTCGTCGCGGCATTCGTGATCGATGCAGAAGCGGGGATCGTTCCGGTCCGAAAACGAGGTATAGGCGATACGATTGGCGATCGCCTTGCTGCCGGTATTGTTGTCCCACCACTCCGCCTTGATGCCGGCATGCGTCAGGACGTCAATGAGGTTTTCGGTCTCCAGGCCCTTTTCATGCGTGTATTCGCCACGGGTATAGACCGAGAACATGCAAGGCAACGAGACGGCAGTGGCCGTGCCGCAGCTCGTCGTGTCGCTGAAATAGCTGATGTCCTGGCGCGACAGTTCGGGGTTGGTCAGCCGCGAATAGCCGCCGAGCGAGAAATCGTCCGCCCGCGCGGTTTCGCCGGCAATGATGATGGCAACCCGCGGTTTGCCGGAAACGGCCGGCGCGATCACATGCGCATCCGTCCCGAGCGGCTGGACGACGATGTTCTTTTCCGCTCCGCTGGCGTTCAGATAGCGCACGGTGCTGGCGATCGGCATCACTGGGTTCAACGTCGCGACGAGATCGCGGTGCTGCCGGGTCGTGGCGGCGAAGGTCCGGACATTGGCAAGGGCGGCGGCGGCAAAAACCGCAAGGCAGGGCAGGATCACAGCGAGATTCCACAAGACCTTCTGGGCGATCGGCCGATGGCGGATGCGCACCAGCGCAATCAATAGGGAGGGCACAAGGGCAAATACGGTCATGTGGATGAGGAACCCCGCCGTCATCAGATGGCCGGCCTCCGAGCCCGTCGTCTCGGCGGCGTTGCGGATCATATCGAGGTCGATGATAGTCCCGTAACGGTCCATGAACCACGAAGCGGTCGCTGCGCTGGTGATGAGAAGGATGAACAGCGGCTTGGTCAGATATTTCACCGACACGGCAATGCACAGCGCCGAGAATAGCGCGGAGAGCCCTATGCAAAGCAGGATGAGGCCGAAACTCGGCAGGCCAAGGTAAGTCACCGCCTTTGCCCAGAAGGTGCCGTTGGTGACGAAGAGCAGATAGAGCGCCACCACCACGCTCAGCGTCGCGCTGCCGATTGCCGGGCGCGCCAGCCGCGGCGCCGTTGCCGGAAGGGTTTCGAGGGCCATTCATCGTCTCCTGCTTGGGTCACACGGGCGGGGTCCCCGGAGCGCTGATGCCGCGCCGCCGGTCTTGCACCGCGACATCTGGGCCGGTTTTCTGACAGGAACCTGAACGGGGGAATGAGCAGGACAGGTGGTGGCAGGGGCGGAGCCGACGCGCGCGGCAGGAGAGGTCCGGAAGCGTCCACGTTCAGCCAGTTGTCAGGATTGTCCGGCAGACTGGCAGCGGATACTGGAGATTATTGCTTGAAAGCGCGTCGAATTCCTCTGGGGCTGCTCTACGTCGCCGTTCTCATCCTCATCGTCACAACAATCCCGCTCGCCCAATTTGCCCGGCGGCAGCCGATCAACCACCGGCAATCGACAGCATTCTCGGTCCGGCTCAATCAGATGAAGATGTAGGAAGGCCTTTTGCGCGTCTGATAAGACGCGCGGAGCGGAGCGGACAGGCAGAGCCTGTCGCGATGACGGAGACGCCACCGGTCACTTGCGATCTGGTCGCAAGACCTCTCATCGGCCCCTTTGCACTTGGCCTGAAGGCATCCTATTATTCACTGCATAATTCCTTAGATCCTATTCGATCTAAGGATAAAATCATGCAGCAATTCAAAGTGCTACAGCGACCTTTGCGCGTCTGATACGACGCGCGGCGCTGTAGGAGGGTGGTAGGCCGCTTGGGAGGATTGAATGTCGGCACTGCCTTTCTCGAAGATATCGGCGCCACTAAACGGACTGCTCGCTGCGATCGGGCTCATGACGGTAGCGGCGCTCACGGCATCGGATATAGCCGGACGAACCAGGCTCGCTTTGGAGCTCCTGCTCGCTGGCATCTGGATCATCTATTGCCTGCAACTGACCGGGACGCTGTTTATCCAGCGGACGACAGACCTTCGGGACAGGATACCCGTAATCGCCGTCGATGTGCTCGCTGTTTTGGTCCCTCTCGCCGCGTTCCTGCTCGACGGTACGCGCGACCAGAGCCTTTACTGTGCCGTCTGGCTGCTCAAGCCGCTGCGCGATTCGACCTTTTTCCGGCTGGTGGGCCGGGTCCTCACCAACGAGGCGCGCAACCTGATCGGCGTCACCTCGGTCTTCGGCATCATCCTCTTCTCTGCGGCGCTGGTGGCCTATATCATCGAGCGCGACCTCCAGCCGGACAAGTTCGGCAGCATCCCCCAGGCGATGTGGTGGGCGGTGGTGACGCTATCGACCACAGGCTATGGCGACGTAACGCCACAAAGTTTCGCCGGTCGCGTCCTTGCCGGGCTGGTCATGATGTGCGGCATCGGCATCTTTGCGCTCTGGGCCGGCCTCCTTGCCACTGGCTTCTATGAGGAAGTCCGGCGCCAGGACTTCGTGCGCAACTGGCAACTGGTTGCGGCCGTGCCGCTGTTCCAGAAGCTTGGCTCGGCCGCGCTGGTCGAGGTCGTGCGCGCGCTGAGACCACGCGTAGTGCCGGCCGGCACCATCATCTGCCGCAAGGGCGAGACCGGCGACCGGATGTTCTTCATCGTCGAGGGCCGCGTCAGCGTCGCGAAACCGAACCCGGTGGAGCTTGGCGCCGGCAGCTTCTTCGGGGAGATGGCGCTGATCAGCGGCGAGCCCCGCTCGGCGACCGTCAGCGCCGTGACCGAAGTCTCGCTCCTGTCGCTATATTCGGTGGATTTCCAGATGCTGTCCAAAAACAGCCCGGAGATCGCCGACATCATCCGCAAGACCGCGCTCGAACGGCGCGGCGCGGTACCGGACCCTCCCCTTGAGGGAAATGACACAAAATCAACACCTTAGCCGAAGGCTACGTGTTAGAATTTGTTGATGAGCGGATCCGTCCGCGAGCCCGCAGTTTCCCCGCTGATCCCCGCCCTGAAAACCTGTGCCATGATCGTTGCGTTCCGTCATCGGCTACCCCGCGAGGCGTCGCGGCGAGACGGGACCGGTGCCGGATGCGGGAAGGACGTGAGCCTTCATCCGGTGGGCGATCAGAAAATGGTTCCCCTCCGCAGACTGTACGGCGCTGCGGGCGTGCCTGTGGGGTACATAAGGTCGGCGCCAATGCCGACCTCAGAGGAGCCGGAGTTGCCCGCCGACGACCATCGAACGGGGCGCTGGGAAGCGTCATATACATTACCTTCGTCTCGGCACTTTTCAGCGCCCCGGCCAGGTAAGAGATGAGGAAAACCACGGCGGAATTTTCCGGGCGTGGCTATTGGCCGTTGCGGTCGCCGCAAAGCGGCGGGTGGGGGTGAACCATTGCTTGACGCGAAAATCATCCCAACCCGACACCGCGAGCCCCAAGCAGACGCTGACCCCGTGACAGCCCGGTGGGGATCGGCTACACCAAGCCCTCGAAGACAACAGGCCTTTCTGATGACCGCTACCGATCCCGTCGCCAATCTCGCCACCCTGATCCGCTGCCCGTCCGTGACCCCTGCCGAAGGCGGCGCCTTGAGTGCGCTCGAAACAATGCTGAAACCGCTCGGTTTTGCCGTTGATCGGGTGATGGCCACCGAGGAGGGTACGCCGGACATCGAAAACCTCTATGCCCGCCTCGGCACCGGCGGGCCGCACCTGATGTTTGCCGGCCATACCGACGTCGTGCCGGTCGGCGACGAAACGGCCTGGACGCATGGCCCGTTCGCGGCCGATATCGCGGATGGCGAGATGTATGGCCGCGGCGCCGTCGACATGAAGGGCGGCATCGCCTGTTTTACCGCTGCTGTCGCCCGTCATATCGAAAAAAATGGCAAGCCGCCGGGCTCGATCTCCTTCCTGATCACCGGCGACGAGGAAGGCCCGGCGATCAACGGCACCGTCAAGCTGCTCGAATGGGCGGCGGCAAGGGGCGAGCGCTGGGATGCCTGCCTCGTCGGCGAGCCGACCAATCCCGACCGTCTCGGTGACATGATCAAGATCGGCCGGCGCGGCTCGCTGTCGGGCACCGTCACCGTGCACGGCGTGCAGGGCCATGCCGCCTATCCGCATCTCGCCGACAGCCCGGTGCGCGGCATCCTTGCCCTGACGCAGGCGCTGATGGATCCGCCCTTCGACGGCGGCACCGACAATTTCCAGCCATCCAATCTCGAGGTGACGACGATCGACGTTGCCAACAAGGCGGTCAACGTCATTCCGGCCAAGGCGTCGGCGCGCTTCAACATCCGCTTCAACGACACCTGGGACGCGGATAGCCTGAAGGCCGAGATCATCGCCCGCCTCGACCGCGCCAGCGCCGACAGCGTGCTTCGTCCCGGCCGCCCGCCCGTCAAATACGATATCGTGTGGAGCGAGCGGCCGAGCCATGTCTTCCTCACCCGCAACAATGCGCTGATCGCCTCACTGTCGGGCGCCGTCGAAGCCGTCACCGGCCGCGAACCGAAGCTGTCGACTACCGGCGGCACGTCGGATGCACGCTTCATCAAGGATTACTGCCCGGTCGTCGAATTCGGCCTGGTTGGCCAGACCATGCACATGGTCGACGAGCGCGTTGCCGTTGCCGACCTCGAAACGCTGACGCGGATCTACGAAACCTTCATCAGCCGCTGGTTTGGCCATGCCGCAGATTGAAGAGGTCGGCAATTACATCAAGGGGATCTGGTTGCTGATCCTCGGTGACAAGAGCGGATTCGACTGGCTCGACATCACCGCGCTCGGCGTCTGGCGCTCTTTCGCCGCCTTCCTCTGGTGCCTGCCGGCGATGGCCGTCGGCTGGGCCGCCTGGCGCCTCTACTATCTGGCGAACATGCCGCAGGGCGCCGAGACGGGGCTGATCTTCATTCTCAAACTGCTCTTCGTCGACATGGCGATGTGGGTCGTGCCACTGGTGCTCGTCGCCGCCCTCGCAAAGCCGCTCGGCTACGGCGAACTGCTGGCACCGATCATCATCACCAGCAACTGGCTGGCCGTGCCCACCGTCTATGCGATGGCTATCCCGCTTGCGATCAGGCTGGTCATTCCCAATAGCGAGGGCCTGACGAGCGTGCTGTCGCTGATCCTTCTGCTGGCGAATTTCACCGCAATTTTCCGTCTGGTGAAAACCATCGCCAACAACCAGACGCTGCTCGCCTCCGCATTGGCTGCCCTGCTGATCCTGCCGTGGCTGATGCTCGGTGAAAGTCTTCCGCGGGTGTTTGGCCTGATGCCGGCCTGAATTGCTGGTTGTCAGTAATCGACCTGCATGAAATAGAGCCCGTCAGGCGGCGCCACCGGGCCGCATGCCCTGCGATCCCTCGCCGCCAGTGCCGCGCGCACGTCCTCCGGCGTCCACTTGCCCTCGCCCACCAGCTTCAGCGTGCCGGCGAAGGAGCGTATTTGGTTGTGCAGGAAGCTCTGCGCCGTGGCGCGGATTTCGACAAGGTCGCCGTCCCGCGTCACATCGAGCCGGTCGATCGTGCGCATCGGGCTGTTGGCCTGGCAATGGGTCGAGCGGAAGGTGGTGAAGTCATGATGTCCGACCAGCGTCTGGGCTGCAACATGCATCGCCTCATGATCGAGCGTCTTCGGCACCCACCAGGCCCGCTTCGCCTCGAGCGCGAGCGGCGCCGGACGGGAGATGATGCGGTAAAGATAATGCCTTCTCAGCGCCGAAAAACGCGCGTCGAACTCGGGCATCACTTCCGCGGCGTCAATGATCGCAACCTGTTCCCTGGCAAGCCCGAGATGGGCATTGAGCGCATTGCGCAAGGTCGCGGGCTTCCAGTGCCGGGTGAGGTCGACATGCGCCACCTGCCCCTTGGCATGCACGCCGGAATCGGTGCGCCCCGCGCCTCGGATCGAAACACTCTCGCCGGTGAGGCTGAGGATCGCCTTCTCGACAGCGCCCTGCACGGAGGGGCCGTTCTCCTGCCGCTGCCAGCCGACATAGGCCGAGCCGTCATATTCGATCGTCATGCGGAAACGTGGCATCAGTGAAGCCTTGTGCCGGCCGGAATGGGCGTGCCGTGGCGGAAATCGTCGGCGTCGAGGACCTTGCCGCCCGCCTTCTGCAGACGGGTCAGACGCACCGAACCATTGTCGCAGGCAATCGTCAGGTCGTCGAACAGGGCGGTGCCGGTTTCACCGCCCACCTTTTCGACAACGGACGAGAGAACCTTGATCCGCTCCATCTTGCCGCCGATTTCGACCTCGAACCAGGCGCCAGGGAAAGGCGAAAGACCGCGAATATGATTGTGAACCTCGGCCGCCGTTTTTGAGAAATCGATCCGAGTTTCCGCCTTGCTGATCTTGGCGGCATAAATGACGCCATGCTCCGCCTGCGGCGTCAGCGGCAGGTCGCCACCATCGAGCTTTTCCATGGCGTCCTTCATCAGGTCCGCTGCAACCAGCATCAGCTTGTCGTGCAGTTCGCCGGCCGTCATCTCGTTGTCGATGGCTACGACCTCGGTCAGCGCCACCGGGCCGGTGTCGAGCCCCTTGTCCATCTTCATCACCATCATGCCGGTCTCGTGGTCGCCCGCCATGATCGCCCGCTGGATCGGCGCGGCACCCCGCCAACGCGGCAAAAGCGAGGCATGGCCGTTGTAGCAGCCGAGCCGCGTGCCGTTGAGGATTTCCTCCGGCAACAGCAGGCCATAGGCGACGACGACCGCCACATCCGCATCAAAATCGCGAAATGCCTGGCGGTCTGCCGCATCCTTGAAGTTAACCGGCGTCAGGACGCTGACACCGAGCAGTTCCGCTGCCTGATGCACAGGCGATTTCTGCAGGTCGAGGCCACGGCGGCCACCGGGGCGCGGCGGCTGGGTATAGACCGCGACGATCTCGTGGCCCGCCTCGGCGAGCGCCGACAATGTCGGAACCGAAAATTCGGGTGTTCCCATGAAGATGATGCGAAGCGGCACGGCGCGCGGACTCCCGTTCTGATCAGGCCCCTTCAAACGGGTTTATGAGCTTCAAATCAAGCCCCTCGAAGTCTTTTGTATTGCGTGTCGCAAGCGTCGCATCGTGGGACAGACAGATCGCGGCAATCATGGCGTCCTTGGTTTCCATCGGCCTGCCCTCCTTCTGCCGTTGAGCGGATAACTTGCCGTAGCTCGCGGCCACATTCTGCGTGAAACTCAGAATCCGCCCGGAAAACTCTTCTTCGATCCGATCGAAAGTTTGACGCAAACTCTCACGCCGAGCTCCCGGCTCCAGCAGGGCCACTCCGAAATGGATTTCCGCCATCGCGATCGCCGTTAGGAAGACGACTTCGCTGTCGTACCGGTCCAGCCATCGAAGGATCACCTCGCTATATCGTCGTCCCTGAAGTTCGGAAATGACGTTGGTATCTAGAACGATCATTTGAAGTCCGGCGGCGAGCGGTCGGGCTGTTTGCGAAACGCATCGATGGCGCGCAGTTCGTCATCATCGAATTTCGCATCGCCCAAGATGGCACGCAGCCGCTGCCCGGCCGTTTGACCTCGGCGCTGTTCCCGTTCTAAGGCGGACCGAATTTGCACAATGGCCTCGTCGGAAAGGCTGCGGCCGTTCCGGCGCGCACTTTCCTGCAATTCGACCTTCAGAGCGTCGTCAATTCCACGAAGAAGCAGATCGCCCATGCGCAACCTCCACGATGATATCAGTGATATCATAGGCGTGAAGGTCATCATTTTCAATGGAACCGTCAGATCGCCTTGGCGCCGCGGACCTTGGCGGCTTTGGTGAACTTGCGAATCACCATTTCGCGCTTGAGCTTGGAGAGATGGTCTATGAACAGCACGCCGTTCAGGTGGTCGATCTCGTGTTGCAGGCAGGTCGCCAGCAATCCATCCGCCTCCACTGTCTGCTGCTTGCCGTCGCGATCGACATATTCGACGGTGATTGCGGCGGGGCGCTCGACTTCCGCATAGTAGTCCGGGATCGACAGGCAGCCTTCCTCATAGACCGAGCGCTCGTCGGAAAGCTTCACGATCTGCGGGTTGATGAAGACCAGAGGCTGTTTTTCCTCGCCTTCCTTCGAAAGGTCGATCACGAGCATGCGGCGGGGGACGCCGAGCTGGATCGCTGCCAGGCCGATGCCAGGCGCGTCATACATCGTGTCCAGCATGTCTTCAGCGAGGCGGCGGACATCGGCATCAACCGTTTCCACCGGCTTGGAAAGCTGGCGCAGCACGGGATCCGGAAGAATGATGAGCGGCTTGATGGTCATCCGGCTCCCATAACTGATCTTTTGCGTTGATGGAATTCTCGTTTTCAAGATTTTGCTGGGAATGTGGGTGCTTATGTCACTTGATTCATCGCTGTTCTCGTTTTGATCTGGCCACAAACGTCGAATCCGCTTAGGTTGCGGCCATGGAACCTGTGACACTCACCCTCGACCAGCCTCTTTTCATCCTTGGGGCCTATCCGGTGACGCTCGGCATGTGCCTGTTCATTGCGATCGCGATCCTGCTGCTCGCCGGCATCCCCACCGTGCTTGGGCGGCGGCGGACACGGCAGTCGGTCCTGGAGGCGGAACAGCGGATGACGGCACTCTTGGCCGCTCAGACGGAGATGCAGGGCCGCATCGCGGCGATGGCGGACGTGTTCGGCGCTCGGCAATCCGAACTCAACCAGTCGATCAGCCAGCGGATCGACGGCATGACGCATCGGCTCGGCACGTCGATTGCAGAGCAGACCAAGGCGACGCACGAGAACCTGCGCCGGCTGCAGGAGCGGCTGGCGGTGATCGACACGGCCCAGACCAACATCCAGTCGCTGGCCAAGGACATGGCCGGGCTGCAGAGCATTCTTTCCAACAAGCAGACGCGCGGCGCCTTTGGCCAGTCACGCATGGAGACGATCATCGCCGACGGCCTGCCGATGGGCTACTACGCCTTCCAGACGACGCTGTCGAACGGATCGCGGCCCGACTGCACGATCCGGATGCCGAACGGCCAGCCAGTGCTGGTGATCGACGCGAAATTTCCGCTCGAAGGCTGGAATGCCATCCGCAGCGCTGGCGAGCCAGAGGCAGCCCGGCAGGCGACGCAACAGTTCCGCCGCGACATGGAGGTGCATATCCGGGATATTTCGGGGAAGTATCTGATCCCCGGCGAGACACAGGACACTGCTTTCCTGTTCGTACCCTCCGAATCGATCTTTGCGGAAATCCACGAGAATTTCGAAGGCATCGTCCAGAAGGCGCACCGGGCGCGGGTCGTCATCGTCTCGCCGTCGCTGCTGATGCTGTCGATCCAGGTCATCCAGGCTATCCTGCGCGATGCCCGGATGCGCGAACAGGCGCATCTGATCCAGGGTGAGGTGATCCGGCTGATGGAGGATCTGACCCGGCTCGACGACCGGGTGCGCAAGCTGCACGGCCACTTCCTCACCACGCAGAAGGATGTCGACGATATCCTCACCTCATCGGAGAAGCTCAAGCGGCGCGGCACAAGGATCGAGGCGCTGGACCTCCAAGCCGCCGGCGCACCGCCCGATGCCAAACCGGAACAGAAAACCTTCGACAATCGCAGGGGGCAATTGAATCTGAGGGTGGTTGACGAGGACTGACCGTCTCGGGCACTGTCCGGCAAAAATCGCCTGCCGGGGGAGACGCATCGGATGATTACAGTTTTCGGTTCCATCAACATGGACCTGATCGCCACCACGGCGCGGCTGCCCAAGCCCGGCGAAACCGTCGCCGGAACGAGCTTCGCGACGGCCGCCGGCGGCAAGGGCGCCAATCAGGCCTTGGCAGCGCGACGCGCCGGAGCGGCCGTGCGCATGGCGGGTGCCGTCGGATCGGACAGTTTTGCCGACGGCGCGCTGGCGCTTCTAAAACAGGCGGGAACCGACCTTTCTCTGACCAAAACGGTCAGCGAACCGACCGGCACCGCCCACATCCTCGTCGGAGGTGATGGCGAGAACGTGATCGTGGTGGTGGCGAGCGCCAACGGCACTGTCAGCGCAGGTGATGCAACCGCAGCCGTGGATATGATGACCGCCGGCGACACGTTGATGCTGCAACTGGAGATTCCGGCGGAATCGGTAGAACGGGCGCTGGTAAAGGCGAAAGAAAAGGGCATCACCTCGATCATCAACATCGCCCCGCTGACGAAAGACGCGGCGCGGCTCGGACGCATGGCTGATATCGTCGTTGCCAACGAGACGGAATTCGAGCTTTTGGCGGGCCGTCAAGGTTTGTCGGCCGAGGAGCGCATCGAGGCGATGCAAGGCCTTTCGCGCGAAACGGGGCAAACGGTGATCGTGACGCTCGGCGCCGAAGGCGTGGTTGCCGTGCGCAACGGCAATGTGCATCGCGCCAAGGGGCTAAAGATCGAGCCGGTCGATACCGTTGGGGCAGGCGATACATTCTGTGGCTATCTCGCGGCCAGCCTCGACGCCGGCATCGATTTCGACAAGGCGCTACGCCGTGCCGCTGTCGCCGGCTCGCTCGCCTGTCTGAAACCGGGCGCTCAGCCGGCCATCCCGGAAGCCGCCGAGGTCGACGCAAAGGTCTGATTGCATCGGACGCAATCGAGCCCCTGCGCAATCAGGACACTGAACGTCGTCGCTGTGGCATAAGCGTTTGATTTATCCGCGAAACGCGCGATCTAGCCCCATCGCGTTGTGCCAATTTTAATAAATATCGCGCTATTCAAGCGATTACAAAGGCCCGCCTTCCAGGATCAAGGGCGGCCTTACGATGTCGGTCGGCATCTGGCGCTCCATGACGGGGCATCTCCCAAACTAGATCGCGTCACGCCGCGGCTGTGAAACCCGCGGTCTTCACCATGCGGGGACATTCATGTTCAAGTTCCAAGCCAAATCGCTGGCCACCAAACTGATTGCGGTAACGGGCGGCATCATTGCGCTCGTCCTTCTTGCCTCCAACTATGTGCTGATTTCCCAGACCCAGGATCGTGTCGAAACGCTGGTGCTGGATCAGGCGCGGACCGAAGCGAAGGCGATCGCATCCGACATCGGCAGCAACATCGCCGAGCTTGCAGGCGCCGCCCGCTCGACGGCAGGCGTGATCGGCCGCGGCCACAAAGGCGGCTATCTCGACCGCAAGGGCGTCGTCGACATGCTGAAGGCCAATGTCGAGAAGAATGCCTTCGCGTTCGGCAGCTGGTTTGCCGAGGAGCCGAATGCCTTCGACGGCAAGGCCAAGGACTATGCCGGCAAGAAGGATTTTGGCGCCGCCAAGGATGGAACGCTCAATCCCTATTGGACGAAGGGCAAGACGGGTATCGACTTCTCGACCTTCGATTCCGACTACCCGGCTGAATGGTATGCTCTGGCGGCCAAGAGCCTCAAGGGCGCGATGACGGCGCCCTACACGGAGACGACGACGGGTGACAACAACTCGATGTCCTCGATCGCCTACCCGGTCATGTCGAAGGGCAAACTGCTCGGCGTCTCCGGCGTCGACGTTTCCCTGACGTCACTTGCCAATAAGGTGAAGGACATCCGTCCCTTCGGCTCCGGTCGCGTGACGCTGCTGTCGCAGACCGGAAAGTGGCTCGTGGCTCCGAACCCGGACCTTCTGATGAAGGACTATGACGGTATCGGCGCCGATGTGGTCAAGAATGCGCTTGCCGCCTCTCAGCCCGGCATGATCCACGACCTGAGCGATGACGGCCATGAGACCTTCGACCGCGTCGTCTATCCTTTCGCGCTGCCGGATGTGAACACGACCTGGGTCGTCCTGGTTGATGTACCGCAGACCGCGATCAATGCCCCGGTCGTCGACCAGACCTACATGATGATCGTCGGTGGCCTGATCGTGCTCGGTGCGGTGTTGCTCGGCCTCTATCTCGCCGTTCGCCGCTTCGTTCAGAAGCCGCTTGCCGGCCTGGTGAGCGACGTCGAAACCCTGAGCAAGGGCGTCTACACTGCCCCGGTTTCCGGCCAGGATCGCACCGACGAAACCGGTTCCGTTGCCACGGCGCTGGAAGGTTTCCGTCATCAGCTCGCCGATACCAAGCGGCTGGAGGCAGAGGCCCGGCACGAACGCGAACAATCCGAGCAGCAGCGCAGCCAGTCCGAGGCCGAGCGTGCCCAGTCGAACGCCACCCAGCGCGAGATCGTCGCCAAATTGGCGAAGGGCCTGTCTCAGCTCTCCTCCGGCGATCTCGCCTACCGGATCACCGAGGATTTCCCCAGCGAATATGCGCAGCTGAAGCGTGACTTCAACTCCGCCATGGAAAGCCTCGAAGAGACGATCCAGACGGTCAACACCTCCGTCGTCAATATCAGCACCGGCACCAGCGAAATCAGCAATGCGGCCAATGACCTCTCGCACCGCACCGAGCAGCAGGCCGCAAGCCTGGAGGAAACGGCAGCCGCGCTCGACCAATTGACCTCGCAGGTCAATGCCAGCGCCGACAACGCCAAGGTGGCGGCAAAATCGGTCGAAACCGCCAGCAACGACGCCGAGCAATCGGGGGAAGTCGTGCAGAAGGCAATTGCCGCGATGAAGGGCATCGAGCAGTCGTCCGGCGAAGTCAGCCGCATCATCGGCGTTATCGACGAAATCGCCTTCCAGACCAACCTGCTGGCGCTTAATGCCGGTGTCGAAGCCGCCCGCGCCGGTGAAGCCGGCAAGGGCTTCGCGGTTGTCGCCCAGGAAGTGCGCGAACTCGCCCAGCGCTCGGCAAATGCCGCCAAGGAGATCAAGACGCTGATCAACACCTCGGCTGGCCAGGTGCGCGAGGGTGTCGATCTTGTCGGCCGCGCCGGCGGAGCGCTGCAGAAGATTGCCGATCAGGTGGTTCAGATCAACGGCCTGATTCGCCAGATCTCGGGCTCGGCCTCCGAACAGGCGGTCGGCCTCAAGGAGATCAATACGGCCGTCAACCAGATGGACCAGGTGACGCAGCAGAACGCTGCGATGGTGGAAGAAACAACCGCTGCCAGCATGGCGCTGAACGACGAGGCGCGCACGCTGAGCACGCTCGTCTCCCGCTTCCACGTCGCGCGCCAGGCCCCGGCCGACATGCTGCGCAATACCGCCGAAAAGATGCGGGCACCCGCAAGGGCATCGGCACTGAGCTACAGCGCGCCTGCCAAAACGACACCGGCTCGCTACGTCGCCCGACCGCAAAAGGCAGCGCCGCAGGTTTCCGGCAATACGGCTCTTGCCCAGGACAACTGGGAAGAATTCTGAGCCGAAGGCCTGCGGGCGAACGACCGATACAAACGGCGTCCCTGTGGCGCCGTTTCTGCTTGATCCGCCCGAGCTGTTGCCGCGGCACTGAACTTTCGGCAGCGGGTCGCTTCGCCTCAGGGGCAGCCGCCAACCTATGGAGGAACTTTCGCGGCACTTCTGCGTTCAAGCTGCACTATCAAGCCGGAGGAACCAGAAATGCCCGATCGTGAACCAACAGTTATCAACACAGGCGGCGGATATACCGGATGGGTCGTGGCGATCATTCTGGCGCTTATCGTCATCGGCGCGCTCCTCCTGTTTACCGGCGTTATCGATCTCGGAGGCGGAGGCACCGGAACGGATGTCAATGTGAACGTCCCGGCCGTCGAAACTCCTTCGACGAACAAGCCTGCGACAGAAACACCTGCAACTGGCACACCTGCAACTGGCACGCCGGATACGGGCACGCCGGCAACTGGCGCGACACCCCAGCAATAAGGGAAGTTTGCGCCTCGCAGCTTGAGACGGCGCCCCGCGGCGCCGTCCATCCAAGCCAAAGGCTGGCCGTTCGGGCGTTTAAAGACGCGCCAAGCGCTCCGTCAAAAGGTCGAAGAAGCCCTGATCGTCGATCTCGCGCATGACCTTGGCATTGTGCTTGCGGCCGGTCACCTGCCACCAGTCGACTACGGTCATGCCGACCGTCAGATCCGATTTCGTCTCGATTTCGACATTGCAGTCGCGCCCCTTGAAAAGGTCCGGGCGCAGGAGATAGGCGATCACCGTCGGGTCGTGCAGCGGGCCGCCATCGGAGCCGTATTTCTCGATGTCGAAGCGCTCGAAGAATTCCAGCATCTCGGCCATGGCGATGGCAGCCGGCGAGCCGATGGCCTTGATCTTTTCGACGCGGGCCTTGTAGGTCAGCACCCGGTGGGTGACATCGAGCGGCATCATGACGATCGGGATGCCGGACTTGAAGACGATCTCGGCGGCATCCGGATCGACGTAAATGTTGAATTCGGCGGCGGGCGTGATGTTGCCGCCCTCGAAGAAGCCGCCGCCCATCATGACGAGTTCGCGCACACGCGTCGCGATTTCGGGCGCCTTGTTCAGCGCCAAGGCAATGTTGGTAAGCGCCCCCAAGGTGCAGAGCGTGACGGTGCGGGTTTCTTCTGCCAGCAGGGTTTCGATAATGAAATCGACGGCATGCTGCGGCTGCAGCGGCATGGTGGGCTCATCGACCACGGGTCCATCGAGGCCGGTCTTGCCGTGTACATGTTCGGCGGTCACGAGCTGGCGGACAAGCGGCCTGTCGGCGCCGGCGAACACCTTCACATCGCGACGGCCGCAGAGCTCGCAGATAACCCGGACGTTGCGGGAGGTGAGCGCGACGGGAACATTGCCCGCCACGGCCGTGATGCCAAGCACGTCGAGTTCATCCGGGCTGCCGAGCGCCAGCATGATTGCGGCGGCATCGTCCTGCCCCGGATCGGTATCGATGATGATCTTTCTCGGCATGCGGGTCTCCTTCGCAAGTCAGCGAGCGGACTATGATTTGCCTCTTCGCCCGGCGCAAGCGCCTTGCGCTTGCTGCGCACAGCTACCATATTAGAGGTCGCGGATGCCGCCTCGCGGGTCCGCAAAACGGTCGCTTGAGAGCCAAGGACTACTGTATGACCCGGATGACACCTTTTACGAGCCCCCTTCTGCTCGGTTTCGATGCCATGGAAAAGACCCTCGAGCGGATCGCCAAGGGCAATGATGGCTACCCTCCCTACAATATCGAGCGCATTCACGGTGATGATTCGTCCGGCGAGCAGGAGCGCCTCCGAATCACGCTGGCGGTCGCCGGGTTTTCCGAGGAGGACCTCGACGTCACCATCGAGGAAAACCAGTTGATCATCCGTGGCCGCCAGACCGAAACCGGTGAGCGCGACTATCTGCACCGCGGCATTGCGGCGCGCCAGTTTCAGCGGATGTTCGTGCTTGCCGACGGCATGCAGGTTTCCAAGGCAGAGTTGCGCAACGGTTTGCTGTCCGTCGATCTCATCCGGCCGGAACCTGTCCGCATGGTAAAGAAAATTAATATTTTAGTCCCAGAGTAGGATAACCGGCATGATTTGCCGGCCGCACAAAGGCACCCGGCAACCCAAGACAGCCGAGAAACTTCGTGCAGAAAATCAATGAGTTGCGGCTCCCGCATGGCCTTTCAGGGCAGAAGGCGCCGCAAAGCTACGGAGTACGTCTCATGGGATTGAAACACGTCAGCACAGCCCTGTCGAAAAACGACCTAGCGCATCTCGGCGCCGGTGAAGTCGGCTATATCCGCAAGATGCGTTCGGACGAAGTCTCGCGCGTCTTCCCGGAAGCCCCCGACATGGGCCCGGGCCTAGACCTGTGGGCGCTGTTCGGCGCCGACGGCACGCCGATCCTCCTGACCGACAATCGATCCAGCACCTTCTTCAAGGCCGCAGAAGACGATCTGAAGACGGTCAGCCTTCACTAGAACGCACGCGTTTCGGCTTCTTGCATGCCGCTATTCCAAGGCCACGGCACACGTATGGGCGACATGCACCAAGCTGCCGGCATTTTTCAGCTCATACCCGCCGGAACGTAAGATAGGCGGACTTGCGCCCTTCCCGACGCGCCTTGGCCTCGTAGCGCGTGCTCGGCCAGCCTGGATAGGGTGTCAGCCAGTCGGCAGCGTTCTGCGCCGTCCAGGCGAACGCCGCGTGATCGCGGCAGTGCAACAGCGTCCAGTTGACATAGGTGTCAATATCCGAGGCGAAGCAGAAGACACCGCCGGGTTTCAGCACGCGGGCAAACCGATCGAGATTAACCTTTGAAACGAAACGGCGCTTCCAGTGCTTCCGCTTCGGCCAGGGGTCCGGATAGAGCAAATCGATGTGGTCGATCGAAGCCTCCGGCAGCCAGTCGAGCACCTGCGTGGCGTCATCGTCGTAAAGCCGGATATTCTCAGCGCTGCACTTCTCGATGTGGCCAACGAGTTTCGCCATCGAATTGACGAAGGGCTCGACGCCGATGAAGCCGGTGGACAGGCTTTCGACGGCCCGATGGATCAGATGTTCGCCGCCGCCGAAACCGATCTCCAGCCTGACATTGTCGACGGGATGTCCGAACAGCGATTTGATATCCGGCGGCGCCGGCGCCGACAGATCCAGCCGCAGGAGGGGCAGCACCGTTTCGAGATGGGTTGCCTGCAGCGCGCGCAAGGGTTTGCCCTTGCGGCGTCCGAAGAAGGCTTCGGTCGAGCGGCTGCGGTGCTGTTCGGTCATGCGCGGTCTTTCACTTATAGAAAAGCGGGCGTCTCCCCGAAGGAAACACCCGCTCTTTACTGTCTTCTGCAGTCACCCGTCCAGAGGCGGATCAGGCAGCCTTCAAAGTGTCCTCTTTCAAGGCGTCCCTGAGCGGCTTCACCAGATCGAGCTTCTCCCAGGAGAAGGAACCGTCGCGGCCTGCCTTGCGGCCGAAATGGCCGTAGGCCGAGGTCTTGGCGTAGATCGGCTTGTTGAGGTCGAGGTGGCGGCGGATGCCGGAGGGCGACAGGTCCATCGTCTTGCGGATCGCCTGTTCGACCTGGTCCTCGGTCACCTTGCCGGTGCCATGCAGATCGACATAGATCGACAGCGGCTGGGCAACGCCGATCGCGTAGGCAATCTGGATCGTGCAGCGGTCTGACAGGCCGGCGGCAACGACGTTCTTTGCCAGATAGCGGGCGGCGTAGGCAGCCGAACGGTCGACCTTGGTCGTGTCCTTGCCGGAGAACGCGCCACCGCCATGGGGTGCTGCACCGCCATATGTGTCAACGATGATCTTGCGGCCAGTCAGGCCCGCATCGCCATCAGGGCCGCCGATGACAAATTTGCCGGTCGGGTTGATGTACCAGTTGCAATCGTCGGCGATCTCGATGTCGTGCAGCGCCTCGCGGATATAAGGCTCGACGACGGCGCGAACCTTGGCCGAGTCCCAGCTGCCGTCGAGATGCTGCGTCGACAGCACGATGGAGGTCACCGCCTGCGGCTTGCCGTTGACGTAGCGGACCGTTACCTGGCTCTTGGCGTCGGGGCCAAGCTTGCCGGCATCGCCCTGCCCTGCCTTGCGGGCGGTTGCGAGCAGGGCCAGAATGCGGTGCGAATAATAGATCGGCGCAGGCATAAGCTCGGCGGTTTCGCGGCAAGCATAGCCGAACATGATGCCCTGGTCGCCGGCACCTTCGTCGCCCTGCTTGTCGGCAGCGTTATCAACACCTTGGGCGATGTCGGCCGACTGCGGATGCAGCAACACATCGATCTTTGCGGTCTTCCAGTGGAAGCCGGCCTGTTCATAGCCGATTTCGCGGATCGCCTTGCGGGCGGCAGCCTTGAACTTCGCGGGATTGATCAGCGGATGCCCCGCCGCGTCCTTCGCGATATTTCCGTCTTTGTCTTTCTTCAACAGGGTATCAGGCACGCGGACCTCGCCGGCAATCACGACGCGGTTGGTGGTTGCCAGCGTTTCGCAGGCAATGCGGACTCCCCAAGGGTCAACGCCCGTCTTGGCGGCTTCACGATATACAAGATCGACAATTTCATCCGAGATCCGGTCACAGACCTTGTCGGGATGGCCTTCTGCCACGGATTCACTCGTAAACAGGTAGTTTGCGCGCATGCGGGAAGTCCCCTCAAAGAAAAAACGGCTACGAACGTATTAGTGATAATGCCATCAAAAAACAAGGACACAAGGACATAAATATATCTTTATATGTGGTGGACGGGAACGTTTTCCTCTTTTTTGGGGTTTTGACGAGACGTGTCATGGGAGATGGCGACCGCCCCATTGGCGCCTGCATCAGGCACAAAAAAAGCGGCACTATCCGGCCGCTTTTTTTAGTTCCGCCTCGCGTCAGCCTTATTCGGCTTCCGCTTCTGCCGCCAGGGCCTTGACCAGGTCCACCAGCTTGCGACGCACCTTGGGATCGCCGATCTTGACGAAGGCGCGGTTGAGTTGAAGCCCTTCCGAGGACGACAGGAAATCGACCACGTAGTTCGAGCTGGAGGCTTCGGCCATGCCAGACGGACCGGAGGATAAACCCTCGCCCGGTGCATCTTCGAAGAAGAAGGATACCGGAACATTCAGAATGCTCGAAATGTTCTGAAGACGGCTCGCGCCGACCCGGTTGGTTCCTTTTTCATACTTTTGGATCTGCTGGAAGGTGATCCCGAGGCTCTCTCCGAGCTTTTCCTGGCTCATACCCAGCATCGTGCGGCGAAGCCGAATCCGGCTACCGACATGTATGTCGATCGGGTTCGGCTTCTTCTTGTTCTCTATCATAACGGTTTCCTAATAAGCGAGTTTCAGTTGCCCCATAACCTGGCCACTTACAGAGAGCTGACTACACACGTTACGTTGTGATGCCGGGCGGAAACCCTCTGAACATAGGTAAGGATCATTGGTAGAAGCCACTATGCAATTTTAGGGGTTTTTGGTCAATTCTCCCGGAAAATAAAACTAACGCGGGAAATAATCGCGAGAGCGAAGAGTAGGCATGCGAGCAGCACTCCATTTCTCCCTTGTTCCGTGGGGCTCATTGGTGGAGCGGTCTTTCCCGGAAGGATTGTATCCACGAATCCCCGGCTGCCGAACGGAAAACCGGTGAGGATTTCACCGCGCGCGTTGACGATTGCCGATACGCCGGTATTGGCATCGCGGACCATCGGCAGGCCCGTCTCGACGCTGCGCAACTGCGCCTGTTGGAAATGCTGATAGGGGCCAGGCGTGTTGCCGAACCAGGCATCATTGGTGATATTGAGCAATGCATTTGCGGTAAGCGCATCATTGCCGATTTCCCGCGGGAAGATCGCCTCGTAGCAAATCAGCGGGTAGAGCGTCTTGCCGCCGGGCAAAGTCAGGAGCGAGCGTGTCGCCGAAGACGAGAAACCGCCGGGCATGGTCGCTGCGATCGCATTCAAACCCGCGGACATCAACAGGCTTTCGAACGGCAGGTACTCGCCGAAGGGCACAAGGTGCATCTTGTCGGAAGCGCCGACGATCTGGCCGCGATCATCGATCACATAGATCGAATTATAGTAGCGCCGTGGCAGGCCGGCTCCGGCATCCTCAGCCCGGACCGCACCGGCGATGAGGATCTGGCCCTCCTGCAGGACATCGGAAATCCTCAAGAGCGCATCCGGATTTTCGGTCAGGATGAACGGCACGGCGGTTTCCGGCCAGATGACGACATCAGGGCGCTTGCCGCCGTCTTCCGCTGGCGCCGCGGTGAGCTTCAGATGCTCTTCAAAGATCGATCGCCGCTCGGCGTCGTCGAACTTCTGTGACTGGTCGATCAGCGGCTGCACGAGGCGGATGGTGACGGCCGGGTCTGCCGGAGGCGACAATGGCTGGTTCAAACGGTAAACTCCGTAGCCGAAATGGGCCGCGACCAGAAGCGCCGCGATGCCCAAGCCGGTCCGCAATCCCTTGCGGGTACCGATCAGCGCTGGAGACGCAAAGACAAAGACGGCCAGCATGTTCATGCCGGCAAGACCGATCACCGCTGCCGACTGCATCATCAGCGGCACAGGCATGGCCGCATAGCCGATCGCGTTCCAGGGAAAGCCCGTGAGGATAAAGCTGCGCAGCCATTCGAACAGCCCGAAGGCGAAGGCAAGCGCGGCGATACGCCCCATGCCATCCGACCAGAGAAGACGGGCAAGCGCCGCCGAGAAGGCATAGAAGAAGGCAAGAAAGGCAGGTAGGCCGACAACGGCGAGCGGCACGGCCCAGGCGAATTCGTCGGCCTCGACGAGCAGCGCGTTGCCCAACCACCATAGGCCGCCGAGGAAATAGCCGAAGCCGAAACACCAGCCGACGAAGAACGCGGGAAAACTGCGCCTCAGCACTCCATGGTCAGGATTGCCGGATGCGCCGTCAATCAGCCAGACGAGAACGGGGAAAGACAGAAACGGCGCGGCGAAGATGCCAAAGGGCGGCAGGGCCAAGACGGCAACCAGTCCGGCGGTAAAGGCGACAAGCGCCCGGCGCGCACCCGATAACAGCATGATCCTGCCCGCAAGCCACTCCATTCATTCCCCCAAACCGGCGTGAACCGCACATTGCCATGCGAGGCGTGCGGTGGGCGCAAGCCGCCCATTCGAATCAACGCGCCCGCAGTCTTCCAAAAAAGTAGCTGCTTGTCGTGCTTCGAGACGGCGCGCGGTTACGGAAAACGAAGCTTTTATCCGGTGTCGCGCAGGGATTTTTCGTCACCGGCGAACGATGTTGCCTCGGGGGACGTATCCTCGTCGCCCTTGAGCGGGCGGCGGCGGGCCGGAGGACGCTTGCGGACGATCCGCACACGCTTCACCCGGCGGGGATCGGCATCGAGAACCTGGAATTCGAAACCCGGGATCGCCTGGACGACCTCACCGCGGGCCGGTATGCGGCCGAGCGAGGCAAAGACCAGGCCGCCCAGCGTATCGACGTCCTCAAGCTGCTCGCGCACATCGAAATCCGCACCGATCGCTGCGGCAATCTCCTCCAATTCCACGCGGGCGTCGGCAACGAACACGTCGTCGGAGGTCTTGGCGAACATGACTTCTTCATCGTCATGCTCATCCTCGATATCGCCGACAACCATTTCAACGATATCCTCGAGCGAGGCGAGACCATCGGTGCCGCCATATTCGTCGATGACCAGCGCCATCTGGATGCGGGCTGCCTGCATGCGCTGCATCAGGTCGGATGCATGCATCGACGGTGGCACGAACAGCACCTGGCGGATGATGCCTGCCTCTTCGACCGTCTTCGACAGATCGATGCGCCCCAAGTCGAAACCCGGCTTCGGCTGGCGCGCCGGCTTTTCTGTTTTTTCAGCCGTGTTCGCTGCAGCGCTTGCGGTGGAACGGTTGCCACTACGACGCTTGTTGCGCGCCTGCTTGGTGACATAGGAAAGCAGATCGCGGATGTGTACCATGCCGCGCGGATCATCGAGGCTCTCGCTATAGACCGGCATGCGCGAGCGGCCGGATTCGTCGAAGATGACCATCAGTTCGCCGATGGTGATCGTGAGATCGACAGCTTCAATATCGGCGCGCGGAACCATGACGTCCTCGACACGCACTTCACGGAAGCGAAGGATGTTGTTGAGCATGGCTCGTTCGGCCGGCGAAAAGGCCGCGTCGCCTTCGGCTCCGCCGGTCATCAGCGCATCAGCAAGATCGTCACGAATACTGGAGTTGCTGCCGGCACGCCAAATTCGGGCCGCGCGGCTCCAGAAGGAGGAGCCGGATTTGCCGCTCTCAGGTTTCTGCGCGGCGCTACTACTGCCCGCTTCGTCCTGACTGGAGGCTTCCGCCTCATCTCTTACAGCAGCGGCCGGCTGTGTTCTAAAATCGCTCATCGTTCCAAACTATCATACGGGATCACTGTCCCCATAGGGATCAGATAGCCCAAGACCGGCCAAAATGCGAGTCTCCAGACTCTCCATTCTTTCAGCATCGTTCTCTTCCATGTGATCATAACCGAAAAGATGCAGAAATCCATGCACCAGGAGATGGCTCAGATGCTCGTTGAAAGGCTTGCCGAGCGCCTGTGCCTCACGGACCAGCGTTTCCTGGGCGACGACGATATCGCCGAGCATCGGCCCCGGCATCTTGCCGGGGGTCAGCGGAAAGGCCGGGAATGAAAGCACATTGGTCGGCTTGTCCTGACTGCGCCATTCCGCATTGATCTCGCGGATGGAGGCATCGTCCGTGAACACCAGCGAGACTTCCGGTGGCATCTGCGGAAACGGCTGCTTTTCCTCGTGACGAAGGAAATTGGCAGCCGCACCGAGAATGCGCTCGCTCAGAGACTGGAGTTCGGCCTCGGAGGGCCAGGGGCCTTCCTCGACGCTGATCTGGATATCAAGGGTAGTCATGATTAACTACGACCGCCTTAGCGGTCGCTCTGCTCGCTTTCGTCATGCACGGCGGTCGATGCCTCGTAGGCGCGGACAATGCGGGCGACCATCGGATGGCGCACGACATCGGCATCCTTGAAGCGGACGACAGACACACCTTCAACACCGCGCAGGATCTGCAGCGCCTCGACGAGGCCGGACTTGACGCCGCGCGGTAGGTCGACCTGGCTCGGGTCACCGGTGACGATCATGCGGCCATTTTCGCCGAGACGCGTCAGGAACATCTTCATCTGCATTGCCGTGGTGTTCTGCGCTTCGTCAAGAATAACGGCGGCGTTTGCGAGTGTACGGCCGCGCATGAAGGCGAGCGGGGCGATTTCTATGACACCGGCGGTGATCGCACGCTCGACCTTATCGCCCGGCATCATGTCGTAAAGCGCGTCGTAGAGCGGCCGCAAATACGGATCGACCTTGTCCTTCATGTCACCCGGCAGGAAGCCGAGCCGTTCGCCCGCCTCCACCGCGGGACGCGACAGGATGATGCGATCGACAGCGCCGCGCTCCAGCAGCTGGGCCGCATGAGCCACCGCGAGATAAGTCTTGCCGGTGCCGGCCGGGCCGACGCCGAAGACCAGCTCGGACCGTTCCAGCGCGCGGATATAGGCATCCTGCATGGGTGTGCGGGCGGCGATGGTCTTCTTGCGGGTGGAAATCTGGGCGAGGTTCAGCTTGGCTTTCCTTTCCAGGGTCGGAAGCTGCAGCTGATCATCCGCAGCAACGGCCATGCGGATGGCGCCTTCGACATCGGAGACTTCGACGGTGCTACCGTTTTGCAGGCGGCCATAGAGATAGTCGAGCGCCCGGCGCGCCTGATTGGTGGCGACCATTTCGCCCGAGATCGCAACCGAATTGCCGCGCGGGCGCGCATCGATCCGCAGGCGCTGCTCGATCAGCTTCAGATTTTGGTCGAATTGGCCGAAAAGCTCACTGGCAAAACGATTATTCTCGAATGTGAGCACGAAGTGATTGACGTCTGTCGCGGATGTTTTCGACTGGCGCGGCGATGATGAGACCAATTCGTGTCCGTTCAAGCGGTCAGGCTCCTTCAGTTGGCGATCCCTCAGCTTACCACCTCGGCAAACAGACTGTTAGGGCCCGCACCAGTGATTCGTACAGTGATAATGTCACCGATTTGCGATGACTTTGCATCAACATTCACCGACTGCAGCCAGGGCGAGCGGCCGATCAACTGGCCAGGCATGCGCCCCGGCTTCTCCAGAAGCAGGTCGATGGTCTTGCCGATGCACTGCACGGCAAAGGCATGCTGCTGCTTCAGCAGCAAAGCCTGCAATCTTTCCAATCGGTTGGCCTTCACATCGTCCGGCACCTGATCTTCAAGATCGGCGCCCGGCGTGCCCGGTCGGGTCGAATATTTGAAGGAAAATGCCTGTGCATAACCGACCGTCTCGACAAGCCGCAGCGTATCCTCGAAATCCTCGTCAGTCTCGCCGGGAAAGCCGACGATGAAGTCGCCGGACAGCGCGAGATCGGGGCGCGCCGCCTTGATGCGGGCAATCAGCGCAATGTATTCGGCGGTCGTATGCCGCCGGTTCATCGCTTTCAGGATACGGTTGGAGCCGGACTGGATCGGCAGGTGCAGATAGGGCATCAGCTGCGGCAGGTCGCGATGCGCGGCAATCAGGCTGTCGTCCATGTCACGCGGGTGGCTGGTCGTGTAGCGCAGGCGGGCAAGGCCATCGATTTTGCTCAGGCGATAGAGAAGCTCTCCGAGACCCCATTTTTCGCCGTTCGGGCCAGTGCCATGCCAGGCGTTGACGTTCTGGCCGAGCAGCGTGATTTCGCGCACGCCGCCATCGACCAGTTTCTGCGCTTCGGCAACGATCTGGGGGACCGGGCGGGAGACTTCCGAGCCGCGCGTATAGGGCACGACGCAGAAGGTGCAGAACTTGTCGCAGCCCTCCTGGACGGTGAGGAACGCGGTGACGCCTCTTGCTTTGGTCTTTGCCTTGTCGGGCGCCGGCAGATGCTCGAACTTGTCCTCGATCGCGTAGTCGGTGTCGAGCACACGCTCGCCGCGCTTGACGCGTTTCAGGGCTTCCGGAAGCCGGTGATAGGTCTGTGGGCCGATGACGAGATCGACGGCTGGCGCACGGCGCAGGATTTCGTCGCCCTCGGCCTGGGCGACACAGCCGGCGACGCCGATCATCAGTTGGCGGCCTTCGCCGGCCTTTTTCTTCTTCAGCTCGCGCAGGCGGCCAAGCGCCGAATAGACCTTTTCGGCCGCTTTCTCGCGGATGTGACAGGTGTTGAGCAACACCAGATCGGCGTCTTCCATGGCGTCGGTCGAGACATAGCCATCCTTGGCCAGCGCGTCGGTCATCCGGTCGGAATCATAGACGTTCATCTGGCAGCCGTAGGTCTTCACAAAAACCTTACGGACTGCTGGGCTTTCGAGCGCCATTTCGGGCTTTGCGGACAAAACTGCTGTTTCCTGTGTCATGGCCGCTTCCATAGAGCAAAGAGGCGCAAAATTGAAGCCCTAAGAGACCGTTTGGGAATTGATGAGGCCGGGCTGCAAATGGCGTTTTTCTGCGCTCCTATGCTCACGTACTATAGGTACGCTGCGCTTCGGTGCTCGCAAACCACCATTTCGCCCGCGGCCTGACCAATTCCCAAACGGTCTCGTGGGCACTCAGCGGCCGCGCAGCTTGAGCGCCAGCATGGAACGGATGCTCTTTTCGACCTGCCGGCTGACAGTCTTGCGGTTGCTCTGCGGCGTGTAGGTGATCTGTTCGCCATAGATGACATCCACATCGACCGCACCCTCATAGAGGATGCCGAGCAGATGCGGTGCCAGCGCGATATCGCCGGGCCAGGCAGCGATCGGCCGATGGTAGCGCCCCATCGGCATGCCATGAATGCCGGTATAGGCGATGGCAACCGGCTGGACATGCACGACGCCCGTCGGCGACAGCGGCACGGCCGACGCCGCGGCACCAAACAGTGCTGTCTTGATTTCGAGCAGCCGGTTGCCGTCAGACGTCGTGCCTTCGGGAAACAGCACGACTATCTCGCCGTCAGCCAGCCGCTTGCCGATCTCGTTGACCTGATTGCCGGTGGTGCGCTTCTGATCGCGCTCGATGAAGATCGTCTTCTGCAGCCGGGCAAGGATGCCGAAAACCGGCCAGGCCTTCACGTCGGACTTGGCAACGAAGACCACATCGGCAATCGAGCCGAGTACGAGGATATCCTTCCAGCTCGCATGGTTTGACACCAGCATCAGCGGCCGCTGACGGTCCGGCATGCCGTGAACGCGGACCCTTATGCCGACCAGGCGGCAGGCCATTCGGTGCCACAGACGCGGAAGCCGGCGCCGCTGCGGCGTATCCAGCCAAAGAAAGACCAGTTGCGTCGGGATGAGGACGAGCGTCGCGACAACCAACAGTGTCATGCAGAGCGTGACGCGCAGCCAATTGATCACGCGCGCAAACTCCACGACTGCAGCCGGACGGCGCCGCGGCGTATGACTCGAACCGTGATTGTCTCGTCGGCGTGGCGGCGCAAGCGCGTCCCTCTTTCAAAGCCAGTACGGCTAGCCAAGATCGAGGCGCATGACAAGGGCTGCGGTTCTGGTCGCGCCAACACCTTGATAATAGGCCCGTCTTTCGCCGACATTGGCAAAACCGAGTTTGCGATAAAGGCCAATGGCAGCAACATTGGTTTCATCGACTTCGAGGAAGACTGTTTCAGCCGCCCGATCGCGCGCCTCGCGCAGCGCTGCCCGCATCAGCCGCCAGCCGAGGCCCAGGCGCGAAAAACGCGGATCGACGCCGATCGTCAGGATTTCCGCCTCGCCGGCGGCGACGCGCGACAGCACGAAGCCGCCGGTCAAAGGCCGCGCAGAGGCATTGCTCTGGCGCGCGATAAATCCGAAGACAGTATCCTGAACCAAAAGAGAATGCAGTTCACCATCGCTCCACGGGGATGTGAAGCGCAACTTGTGAACGGCAGCGGCGTGCGGCAGGTCGTCTGCTTCCAGCGGGACGATTTCAAATTCGGGCTTGCGGATAAAATAGTCGGTCAGCGACATCTTACGCCCGCGCCACGGCAAAGCCGGCCTGCGGCCTCACGTCCGGCCCGCGCAAATAGAGCGGGCTCGGCTTGCCCTGCGAGGGGTCGGCAACCACGCCAAGCCGTGCCACAGTGCCGATATCGGCAACGTCGATCTGTGCCACGTCCGGCAAAGGAGCATCGGTAAGATGCCTGGTGGCGGAGCCACAGATGACGCCGTCGAAATCCGCGAACAAACGCCGCGCATCGTCAAGCTCGAGGATCTGCGCCTCGGTCCGAGGCGTGCCGGCCGCCTCGAATATCTGGCAATAGAGTTCTTCGCGTTTCGCATCCATTGCGGCTAGCACCGGTCGTCCCGGGTATTTCTCAGCCGCGGATCTGGCGAGCGCTGCAAGGATGGAAACACCGACGGACGGCACACCCAGGGCCAAGGCGAAGCCACGCGCCGCGGCAACGCCGACCCGGATACCGGTGAAGGAGCCCGGACCGATGGTGACGGCAATGCGATCGATGTCGGACAGGGCCTTGCCGCTTTCGGCAAGCGCCTCATCGATGAAAGCCAGCAGTTGCTCGGCATGTCCACGGCCGATATCGGCGCCTGCGGACGCCAGGACGTTATCGTTGGTGCTGTCAAAAACGGCTGCAAAACAACCCGTCCCAGCCGTATCGATGGCCAGAACGATCATGGGTTGCAGACTCCAATGCGTGGTAGCGACACTGTTGGAACGCTCGCTCAGACAGCTTCGACTGCCTGCACTTCGGGAATGAAATGGTGCAAAAGGTTCTGCACCCCATGCTTCAGCGTCGCCGTCGAGGACGGGCATCCGGAGCAGGCACCCTTCATGTTGAGAAAGACGACCCCGTCGCGGAAACCCTTGAAGGTGATGTCGCCGCCATCCTGGGCAACGGCCGGGCGGACACGGCTTTCCAGCAGCTCCTTGATCGTCGCGACTATCGTCTCGTCACCTTCGTCGAAGAACTCACCGTCCAGATCGCTCTCTTCGGCGCGAGTCTGGACCGCCATGACCGGCTGGCCGGACATGAAATGTTCCATGATCGAGCCGAGAATGGCCGGCTTCAGGTGCTGCCATTCCTGATCTTCCTTGGTCACCGTGATGAAATCGTAGCCGAAATAGACGCCGGTGACGCCGGGAATCATAAACAGCCGGGAGGCAAGCGCCGAACCGGCTGCCGCTTCTTCCACATCACGGAACTCCGCCGTGCCGTTTTCCATTACCACCTTACCGGGCAGGAAT
This sequence comes from Pararhizobium sp. LjRoot235, assembly GCF_964254145.1. Lineage (NCBI taxonomy): Bacteria > Pseudomonadati > Pseudomonadota > Alphaproteobacteria > Hyphomicrobiales > Rhizobiaceae > Pararhizobium > Pararhizobium sp. LjRoot235. The sequence goes on from NZ_CAXUSP020000001.1 coordinate 4,084,222, forward strand.
TTCAGCGTCGCAGGGTTCGGGGTGGCTTCCGTCTGGATGAACATGTCTTTCTCCGCGTCGGCCGGGATGACGTTCAACCAGCCTGTTTAGAATTATTCAAAAGAATATAGGCCGTTTGAACAACCGCTTCAAGATGCACCAGGGACCGTTTCCGGCCGGCAAGGATCAAAACGGCTGATGCTGCCTTCAGCTCAGCGCGTCGATTTCCGCGTCCGTCAAACTGTCCGGGATGACCGTGACCGGGATCGGAAATGCCGCCGTCTTGCCGGCGATCGAAGACACCAGCGGCCCCGGACCATCCTTGGCAGAACCGGCCGCAAGCACGAGGATCGCGATATCCCGGTCCTCCTCGATCAGGCTGTAGATCTGCTCGGTTGCGCTGCCTTCGCGGATCACCATTTCCGGCTCGATGCCGATCGTCTCGCGCACCGTCTGGGCGATCTTGGCGAGTGTCGCCTCCGCCTCCTCGCGCGCCTCTGCCCGCATGATGCCTTCGACGCCAAGCCATTGCTGGAAGTCGCCATCGGCAATGACGTACAGAAGAACCATGCCGCCGTTGGAATTCTTGGCCCTCATGCCGGCATAGTGAACGGCCCGGCTGCATTCCGGCGTATCGTCGATCACCGCCATAAACTTGCGGCGGTGACCTTCCAGTCTTGAGAGTCGTGTTGAAACCATAGCGGGACTCTTACACCCGATATTTCTGGCTGCAAGGTTTCTTTTGCGGCGAATTATTGCAGGAAGCCGACGATTTCCCGGACCTGTTTCATCGTCACGTCCGCCCGTGCCCGAGCCCGCTCGCCACCATCGCGCAGGATGCCGTCGATGTGGCTCGTGTCATCCATCAGGCGGCGCATTTCGCCGGAGATCGGCGCGAGAACGTTGACCGCCAGATCCACCAGTGCCGGCTTGAAGACAGAGAACTGCTGGCCGCCGAACTCTTCCAGAACCTGGCTCTTGGTCTTGTCGGCGAGGGCCGCATAGATGCCGACGAGGTTGTCCGCTTCCGCCCGTCCCCTGAGGCCATCGACCTCGCCCGGCAATGCATCCGGGTCGGTCTTGGCTTTTCGGATCTTCTTCGAGATCGCATCGGCGTCGTCCATCAGATTGATGCGCGACAGGTCGGATGCATCCGACTTCGACATCTTCTTCGTGCCGTCGCGCAGGCTCATCACGCGCGGCGCCGGACCGTCGATCAGCGGCTCAACCATCGGGAAATAGGCATGAACCGGCTCTTCGCCGACCTTGATATCGACGCCGTAGCCGGTCTTGCGGATATGCTCCATGAAATCGATGTTGAACTTCATCGCAATATCGCGGGCAAGCTCCAGATGTTGCTTCTGGTCGTCCCCGACCGGCACATGCGTGCCGCGGTAGACGAGGATGTCGGCGGCCATCAGGCTCGGATAGGCGAGCAGGCCAAGCGACATCTGCTCGGCGTTCTTGCCGCCGGATTTGTCCTTGAACTGCGTCATGCGTTCCATCCAGCCTATGCGGGCGACGCAATTGAAGATCCAGGCAAGCTCGGCATGCTGCGGCACCGCCGACTGGTTGAAGACGATGTGCTTCTTCGGGTCGATGCCGGAGGCGATGAAGGCGGCGGCGATCGAGCGAATTTGATTGGGCATGTCGTCGTGCACGAGTTGCGCGGTGATCGCGTGCAGGTCGACGACGCAATAGATGCAGTCGTTGTTTTCCTGCAGCGCCACGAACTTGCGGATCGCGCCGAGATAATTGCCGAGATGGAGATTGCCGGTGGGCTGGACGCCGGAAAAAACGAGCGGCTTGAAGTCTGACATCGTGTCCTCATTCGGGCTTGTGGAGGGCCCGGCCTCTGTTGCTGTTGGCGGGCTTATGCACACAGGTGTGGCGGTGATCAAGAGGCGTCCACGCAGTTTGCGTATCTCGGCGCAAGGGCGGGTCTGCGGTGCCGATCGCCATCACTGGCCGTTCAGGCTGGCGCGAAGGCGATCCTCCCAACGTCAAACTAGAATTTTTTTCTCTAATTTAAAATTGTCTTAAATACCGAATCTAGCCTAGCCATGGGCTCCAAATCGGTTGTGCGACATTGCATTTCACAATTTTGCTTTATTTTGGATGAATTTACTATTTTGTCCGTAAGCCCCGCCTTTCAAGGGCCCTTTTCGACCGCCACGCCCCGAGATGCGTGGCGGGCCGTCGCCGTTTGCATGCCGCATCCGAAATCAACGTGCCGTGAGGCATTTGCCAAGGGAGACTGCTATGCGTAACGTTTTCTCGATTGCTCTTGCCTGCCTGCTCGTCCTGTCCTTCTTCACCAGCGCCGAAGCCAGAGATGGCAAGCGGCGCAAGGTCAAGCTTCCCGGCCACAGCATGACGGCAGCCTATGCCGTCCAGACCGCTTCCGTCATGACCAACTGCTTCTCGCCGCGACTGCAGAGCATATTGGCGCATATCGCAGCCGTCACGGGACACCGCCCGCTGGTCACATCAGGTCACCGCCCCCGCGCCCATCGCCGCGGCTCGCTGCACAGACTTTGTCAGGCGGCGGATATCCGCGTGCCTGGGGTGCCCGAAAGCAGGATCCTCGCCGCGGCAAGGACGGCACCAGGCATTGGCGGCATCGGCCGCTACTGCAACGGTATTGTTCACGTCGATACCGGCCCGCGGCGCCAATGGGTTCATTGCGGAAGGAGGGGAAAAGGCGGCCTCCTGGCCCTCAAGCGTCGGTCGGCGCGTCGGGCTTGACGGCTGCTTTCCGCTTCAAGTTCCGCCGGATCATGCCGAGATCGGCACCGCCGATCAGGAAGGCGACGGCGAAATAGACAATCATCGAGATGGCGATCAGCAGGCTGAGCGTACCGATCTTCGTCAGGAGTGACGCGCCGGAGGCAAGCGATGCCTCGAAGGCGTTGCGGAGATAATGGAGCACGCCGCCCATGACAGCCGCAGAAACGATGAGAAGAACTGTCCGGCGCATAAGCGCCCATTCCCAGACAAGGTGGCCACGGCGCAGCAGCGTCGTAAAGAGGAGAATGGTGCTGATCCACCCCGCCGTGGCTTCGGCAACCGCGATGCCCGGTGCGCCGAGACGGGGGAACAACGTTAGCGCGAGGCCGCAGTTGACCGCAACGGCGACGGCCGAGAAGCGCATCGGCGTCTTTGTGTCCTCGCGGGCGTAAAAGCCAGGCTGCAGCGCCTTGATCAGGACGAAGGCCGGCAGGCCGATGCCGTAGATGGCAAGGATCGAGCCGACGATAACCGTATTCTGCTCATGGAACGCACCGCGCTCGTAAAGCACGCGAATGATCTCGTCGGAGAGAATCCACAGTGCGAAGGCAGCCGGGATCGTCAGGAACAGCACGAATTCGATCGAGCGTTTCTGCAGGTTTCCGGCTTCGGTGAGGTTACCGCCCTTCAGCGCGCGCGACAGTTCCGGCAGAAGCACCACGCCGACGGCAATGCCGACGACGCCGAGCGGCAGTTGATAGATGCGATCGGCATATTGCAGGGCGGCGATGGCGCCGTCCTGGGCCGAGGCGATCGCCTGGCCGATCAGCTGGTTGATCTGGGTGATGCCGCCGGTGATCGCGGCAGGCACGGCAAGGATCAGCAGGCGCCTGACGTTGGGCGTGAATCGGGGAAAGCGCAGGCCGATGCTCATACCGGCATGAAGGACGCCGAAATAGACGACGGCAAGCTGCAGAACGCCGGCTGCCAGCACCCCCCAGGACAGATACCAGGCGGTCGCCAACGGATCGGCGCCTGTATAGAGCGCATAAAACAGCGCACCGATCATCACGACATTGAGGAAGATCGGCGCGACGGCGGCGGCGAAGAAATGATGCAGTGAATTCAGCATGCCGCTCATCATTGCGGTCAGCGACATGCACATCAGATAGGGGAACATCACCGCCGCCATGCTGATCGTGATGTCGAATTTCTCCGGATCGTCGGCAAAGCCCGGCGCGATGACGAAGCGCACCAGGAGTGGCATGGAAAGCTCCATCACGATGGTAAGGATGAGGAGCACCGAGAAGAGCACGCCGAAGACTTCTTCCGAAAACCGTTTGGCGCCCTCCGTGCCGTTCGCCTCGATCTCCTTGGAAAACAAGGGCACGAAGGCGGCATTGAAGGCACCCTCGGCAAAGAGGCGGCGAAAGAGGTTGGGGAAGCGGAAGGCGGCGTAGAAAACGTCGGCCATCGGGCCCGTGCCAAGGGCGGCCGCCATCAGCGTTTCGCGGGCGAAGCCGAAGATGCGGCTGCCGAGCGTGGCGCCGCCGACGGTCATGAATTTCCGGACGAGGCTCATGAATCCGCCTTGGTTTTCTTAGGAGTTGCGGCCGGACGCTGACTGTTCTGCGGCGCAATCATGCCCGACGGCATGCGGTCGCGCATTTCGTCGGCTTCGTCCGACATGACGGCCTTCAGGCGCGCGACGATATTGCCGTGCCGGGCCTCATTGGTGATCTTCTGACCAACGAGGTCGGTCACGTAGAAGGTATCGATGACCTTCTCGCCGAAGGTGGTGATGTGCGCGGAGGCGATGTCGAGCGAAAGATCGGAGAGCACGGCCGTGATCTCCGACAGAAGGCCGGTACGGTCGAGGCATTCCACCTCTATGACTGTGAACTTGTTGGAGAGGCTGTTGCTGATGGTGACAGCCGGCGGCACCGTGAAGGCCTTGTTGCGCTTGCGGTGCTTGGTGCGGCTGGCGATCACCTCCGGCAGGCGCCTCTTGCCCGACAGCACGTCCTCGATCATCTTGCCGATGCTGGCGGCACGGCGCGTCTCGTCGTCATCGACCGGGAACTCGCGGTTGACCAGGATCGTGTCCAGCGCCCGCCCGTCCGAGGTCGTGAAGATCTGCGCATCGACGATGTTGGCGCCGGCTGCGGCACAGGCGCCGGCGATCACAGCCAGCAGGCGCGGATGGTCGGGCGACAGCACGGTGATTTCGGTGATGGCGTGGAACTGGTGGGTCCTGACCATCGTCGCGAGCGCACGGCCTGCCTTGTCGGCCTCGCGGATGAAGCGGGCGTGGCGCAGTTGATCCTCCAGCGGCACGGAGAGCAGATAGGGCTGGTAGTGCAGCTTGGTGTAGGTCTTGCGGTCCTTCTGGCTCCAATCGGACAGCGCGTTGTAGAGCACGTCGGCGGCATGTGCTGCGCGCTCCTTGCGCGGCAGATCGGAGAAGCCGCCGGACAGGAGCAATTCGGTTTCATAGTAGAGCGTGCGCAAAAGCTGGCCCTTCCAGCCGTTCCACACACCCGGACCGACGGCGCGGATATCGGCGATCGTCAGTACAAGCAGCATTTTCAGCCGGTCGAGCGACTGCACCCTTTCGCTGAAATCGATGATCGTCTTGCGGTCGTTGAGATCGCGCGTCTGCGCGACCATCGACATTGTCAGATGTTCCTCGATCAGCCAGGCGACGGTCTCGGTCTGCTTCGGCGTCAGGCCGAAGCGCGGGCAGAGCTTGCGGGCAACCTTGGCACCCGCGACCGAATGATCTTCGGGACGACCCTTGGCGACGTCATGCAGGAGCACGGCGACGAACAGCGCGGTGCGATCCTCGACGTTCGGCATCAGCTTGACGGCGAGCGGATGCAATTCCTCGTCGCGGCCCTGGTCGATCCGGGACAGCACGTGGACAGCGCGCAGCAGGTGTTCGTCCACCGTATAGTGGTGATACATGTTGAACTGCATCAGCGAAACGATCTTGCCGAATTCCGGGATGAAGCGGCCAAGCACACCGGCCTCGTTCATCCGCCGCAGGATAAGTTCCGGATCGCGACGCGAGGTCAGCATCGAGATGAAGAGCCGGTTAGCCTCCTCGTTGTCGCGCACGGCTTGGGTGATCAGGCTGAGCGACCGGGTCACCTGCTTCAAGGCGGCCGGATGGAACTCCAGGCCATTGATATCGGCGACATGGAAGATGCGGATCAGGTTGACCGGATCGCGCTTGAAGATATCGGGGCTCGCGAGCGCAATGCGCCCGCCGTCATCGACGAATTCCAGCGTGCCGGCGATCTTGCGGACCCGGTGGGTGAAACGGCTGAGCGCCGCGGTGAAGCCCGGAAGCTGCTTGGCCTGCTGGTCTTCGAGCGCGGCACAGAAGATGCGCGTGAGGTCGCCGACGTTTTTTGCCACGAGGAAATAATGCTTCATGAAACGTTCGACCGCGGTCAGGCCGGGGTGATCATGATAGCCGAGGGCTTCCGCGATCTCGCGCTGGATATCGAAGGACAGTCGCTCCTCGGCCTTGCCGGTCAGGAAATGCATATGGCAGCGCACGGCCCAGAGAAAATCGTCAGACCTCTGGAAGAGAGTATATTCCTGGCGTGAGAGAACACCGAGCTTGACGAGGTCGGCCGAGTCCTTCACGCGGTAGAAATACTTTGCGATCCAGAACAGCGTGTGAATATCGCGCAGGCCACCCTTGCCCTCCTTGACGTTCGGCTCGACCAGGTAGCGCGTATCGCCAGCTTTACTGTGGCGTTCATCGCGCTCGGCGAGCTTGGCGGCGATGAAGTCCGGACCGGTGTTCTTGACGATTTCGCTGTCGAAACGGGTTTCCAACTCGTCCGCCAGCTCGCGCGAGCCGCAGATGAAACGTGATTCGAGGATTGCGGTGCGGATTGTCATGTCACCGCGCGCCAGCCGGATGCATTCGTCGATGGTGCGCGTGGCGTGGCCGACCTTGAAGCCGAGATCCCACAGGATATAGAGCATGAACTCGATCGCCGGCTCGGCCCAGACGGCCTTCTTCACCGGCAGCAGGAAGAGAAGATCGATGTCCGAGCCCGGCGCCAGCGTGCCGCGGCCATAGCCGCCGACGGCCGTAACGGCGATGCGGGCCGAGGGCTGCGCATTGGCCGCGTCGAAGACCTCGTTCAGGATGAAATCATGCAGGACAGTGATCAACTGGTCCTGCAGCCAGGAAATCCGCTCGGCGCATTTAAGACCGCTGCCATCCTGCATCAGCAGTTGCCGGGCGTTTTCGCGGCCGTCGAGATTGGCCTGCTTGAAAGCGGCGAGCAGTGCCCGGCGCATCAGGTCGCGTTGCTCCGCATGCGCTGAAGCGATGAAACTGCACTTGGCCCTCAGCGCTGCAACATTCACGATATCGGGGAATGACGTTTCATGCATGGTCATCAAAGGTCGATCGTCTTCCTATCCGGCGGGCTCCGCAAGCCGCTGCTAGAGCATGATGCCGAAAAGCGTAAGCGATTTTCGGACGACATCATGCTCTTTTGATTCTAGAGCGGATCCAGATTTAAGGTCGATTCGACCTAAAATCATCCGGCGCTAGCGCATGCGCTATAGACCTTTTGTCCGAGAATGGACAGGACTGTAGCTTTCAAGAATTGCCAAGTTGTTTCTTCAGCGCGTAGAGCGCATCCATCGCTTCGCGCGGGGTCATATCATCCGGATTGAGGCTTTTCAAAGCCTCTTCGACCTTAGACGGGCCGGCCTTGGCGTACTCCTCGCGGCGGATGGCGACCTGGAAGAGAGGCAGATCGTCGATCAGCTGGCTTGCCGGGTTCGTGCGGTCGGCATCCTCGAGCTTTGCCAGGACGTCCTTGGCGCGCGCGACGACCGATGCCGGCAGGCCCGCAAGCCGGGCGACCTGGATACCGTAGGAGCGGTCGGCGGCACCCGGGCCGACTTCATGCAGGAAAATGACGTCGCCGTGCCATTCCTTGACCCGCATGGTGGCGTTGGAGAGCCGCACCAACTTCTCCGAAAGCACCGTCAGCTCATGGAAATGGGTGGCGAAGAGGCCGCGGCAGCGGTTGGCCTCGTGCAGATGCTCGACAGCAGCCCAGGCAATCGACAGGCCGTCGAACGTGGCCGTGCCGCGACCGATCTCGTCGAGGATGACAAGCGAACGGTCGGTTGCCTGGTTGAGGATTGCCGCCGTCTCGACCATCTCCACCATGAAAGTGGAACGGCCACGGGCCAGGTCGTCGGAGGCGCCGACGCGGGAAAACAGCCGGTCGACAATGCCGATATGGGCGGAGCTGGCCGGCACGAAGGAGCCCATCTGCGCCATGATGGCGATCAGCGCGTTCTGCCGCAGGAAGGTCGATTTACCGCCCATGTTGGGACCGGTGAGCAGCCAGATAGCTCCATCGCCTTCGCCGTCATGTGGCGACAGATCGCAGGCATTGGCGACGAAGGCGGTTCCAGACTGGCGGCGCAGCGCCTGTTCGACGACCGGATGACGGCCGCCGTCGATGGCAAACATCTTCGACTGATCGACCAGAGGGCGGCAATAGGCCTGTTCTTCGGCCAGCGTCGCGAGGGCGGCCGAGACATCAACGACGGCGAGCGCCAGCGCCGCCGCCTTGATCGCCTCGGCTTCCGCGACAACGGCTGCGGTCAGCCTGTCGAAGGCCTCGAGCTCGATCGACAGCGCCCGGTCGGCGGCATTGGCGATCCTGGTTTCGAGATCGGACAGTTCCGTCGTGGTGAAGCGCATGGCATTGGCCATGGTCTGACGGTGAATGAAGCGGGCGCGGGCCTCGGGCCCGTCTGTCATCGGACCGGCATTGCCCTGCGTCACCTCAATGAAATAGCCGAGCACATTGTTGTACTTGATCTTCAGCGACTTGATGCCGGTTTCCTCGGCATAGTTCAGTTGCAGACCGGCGATGACGCGGCGGGACTGGTCGCGCAGCGCCCGCATCTCGTCAAGCTCGGGGCTCGCGCCATCGCGCAGGAAGCCGCCGTCGCGCTTCAAAAGCGGAAGCTCGTCGCCGAGAAGCGTTGCAAGTTTCCGCACAAGCTCGCCCGGCAGCGCTTTCAGTGCCTGCAGCGAGGCGGCCAGTTCCTCGGAAAGATTTCCGCTGCCAAGCAGCCGCGCGATTTCAACCGCCGCCTGGCAGCCCGCCAGGATCGCACCGAGATCGCGCGGACCGCCGCGGCCGAGCGAGAGGCGCGACAGAGCGCGCGGCATATCCGGCACATGTTTCAGCGCTAAACGCAGCTCGCTGCAGAAGGCGGGTTGATCCGAGAGAGCGGTGATCGAATCGAGCCGGGCGTTGATCCGCGCCGGATCCGTCAGCGGTGACATCAGCCGCTCGGCGAGCAGCCGGGCGCCACCGCCGGTCACCGTGCGGTCGAGCGCCTTCAGGAGCGTGCCGTTGCGATCGCCGGACTGCGTCTTGACGAGTTCGAGATTGGCGCGGGTGGCGGGATCGATGAAGAGCGTCGAGGCGGCACTTTCCCGCTCCGGCGTGCCGAGCGGCGGGCGCTCGGCGAACTGGGTCTTCTCGACATAGGAAATCGCGGCCGAGGCGGCCGCAAGTTCGGCGCGGGAAAAACTGCCGAAGCCATCGAGCGTCTTGATGCCGTAATAGCGAGTGACGCGGTTCTCCGCCGTGGCGCTGTCAAACAGAACCGAAGGCTGCGGGACGGCGACGCGGCCGAGAATGTCGATCACCGGGCGCATCTCCGGATCATGGAACACGGTGTCGGCGAGAATGAGCTCGCGCGGCTCGATGCGCAGGATATCGGCGAGCAGCCGCGTCTCCGTGGTTTCGGCAAGCCGGAAGACGCCGGTGGAAATATCGATCCATGCGAGCGCAATCGCCGGCTCCGAACTGCCGCGAATGCGGGCGAGCGCCATCAGATAATTCGATTCGGATGGCGAGAGCAGCTTGTCCTCGGTGATCGTGCCGGGCGTGACAAGGCGCACCACGTCGCGCTTGACCACCGACTTGGAGCCGCGTTTCCTGGCTTCCGCCGGGTCTTCGACCTGTTCGCAGACGGCGACGCGGTAGCCGAGCCCGATCAGCTTCTGCAGATAATCGTCGGCCGCATGCACCGGCACGCCGCACATCGGGATTTCCTGGCCGAGATGCTGGCCGCGCTTGGTGAGCGTGATGCCGAGCGAGCGCGAGGCTTCGACGGCGTCCTGGAAGAACAACTCGTAGAAATCGCCCATACGATAGAACAGGAGCGAATCCGGATTGTTCGCCTTGATCTCGATATACTGTTCCATCATCGGCGTGGCCGTGGCGCGGCTTTCCTCCGTCGCCAGTTGAACGGCGGTGAGAACCTCGGCGTTGCGGGTGATTGGCTCGGCTATAAAAGTCATGCTTGTCCCAAAAAAGTGGTGCCACACTATCCATGCGCGTTTATAGAAGACAACAACAAAGCGGCGCTTGAGCGCCGTCGCCCACAAAAGGTTGGAGGACCCATGCCGGCAAACGACAAGAGCAGTCGCAGCACGACCAGCGTAACGGACCAGGAAGCGCTCGACTTTCACTCCCAGGGCAGGCCCGGCAAGCTCGAAATTTCTCCAACCAAGCCGATGGCGACACAGCGCGACCTGTCGCTTGCCTATTCGCCCGGCGTCGCCGTTCCGGTGAAGGCGATCGCAGCCAACCCCGCTACTGCCTACGACTACACGACCCGAGGCAACATGGTGGCCGTCATTTCCAACGGCACCGCCATTCTCGGCCTTGGAAATCTCGGCGCACTGGCTTCAAAGCCGGTGATGGAAGGAAAGTCGGTCCTGTTCAAGCGCTTCGCCGACGTTGATTCGATCGATCTCGAAGTCGACACGGAAGACGCCGACGAATTCATCAATTGCGTGCGGTTCCTCGGCCCCTCCTTCGGGGGCATCAACCTCGAGGACATCAAGGCGCCGGAATGCTTCATCATCGAGCAGAAACTGCGCGAGATCATGGATATCCCCGTCTTCCATGATGACCAGCACGGCACAGCGATCATCGCAACCGCAGGCCTCATCAACGCGCTACAGCTAACGGGCCGCGACCTCAAGACCACGCGACTGGTATGCAATGGCGCAGGCGCGGCCGCCATTGCCTGCGTCGAGCTCATCAAGTCGATGGGTTTTGCGCCCGAAAACATCATCATGTGCGACACGAAGGGCGTCATCTATCAGGGCCGCACCGAAGGCATGAACCAATGGAAGTCCGCGCATGCGGTCAAGACCGACCGGCGGACGCTCGAAGACGCAATGGACGGCGCCGATGTGGTGCTCGGCCTGTCGCAAAAGGGTGCCTTCTCGGAGGCGATGATCCGCTCGATGGCGGCAAAGCCGATCATCTTCGCCATGGCCAATCCCGATCCGGAAATCACGCCGGAGGAGGTGTCTGCCATTCGCGACGACGTGATCATGGCCACCGGCCGATCCGACTATCCGAACCAAGTCAACAATGTGCTGTGCTTTCCCTACATGTTCCGCGGTGCGCTCGACGTCCATGCCTCGACCATCAACGAAGCCATGAAGATTGCGGCGGCCGAAGCCTTGGCAAACCTGGCCAAGGAAGACGTGCCGGATGACGTGGCCGCCGCCTACCAGGGCAACCGGCCGCGTTTCGGCCCGCAGTACATTATTCCGGTACCCTTCGATCCGCGCCTGATCTCGTCCATTCCGGTCGCGGTGGCAAAGGCTGCCATGGAGACCGGCGTTGCCCGAAAGATTATTCCGGATCTCGCGGCCTATGGCCGTCAGCTTTCGGCCCGCCGCGATCCGATCGCCTCGACGCTGCAGCGCATCTACGAGCGCGTCCGCCGCCAGCCAAAGCGGATCGTCTTTGCCGAAGGCGAAGAGGTGCAGATGATGCGCTCCGCACTTGCCTATGTGAACCAGGAGCTCGGCACGGCGCTGCTTCTCGGCCGCGAGGAGCAGATGCGGGAGATGGCCGACCGCGAGGGCATTGACCTCGACCGGCCCGGCATCCAGATCGTCAATGCGCGCATTTCCAAACGCACCGGTGCCTATACCGACTATCTCTACGCCCGGCTGCAGCGGAAGGGTTATCTCTTCCGCGATGCGCAGCGCCTGATCAACAACGATCGCAATCACTTCGCTGCCTGCATGGTAGCCTTGGGCGACGCCGACGGCATGGTGACGGGCATTACCCGCAACTATTCCACCGCGCTCGAGGACGTGCGCCGCTGCATCGATCCGAAACCGGGACACCGTGTCATCGGCGTGTCGCTGGCGCTTTGCCGCGGCCGTACGGTGCTGGTGGCAGATACCGCCGTGCACGACATGCCTTCGGCGGAAGAACTGGCGGATATCGCTGAGGAAGCGGCCGGTCTCGCCCGCCGGCTCGGCTATTTCCCGCGCGTGGCGATGCTTGCCTATTCGACCTTCGGCCATCCTTCCGGCGAACGTTCGGAGCGGGTCCGCGAGGCGGTCAACATCCTCGACCGGCGCCGCGTCGATTTCGAATATGATGGCGAAATGGGTGCGGACGTGGCGCTCAATGCCCGGGTAATGGAACAATATCCGTTCTGCCGCCTCTCCGGCACCGCCAACGTGCTCGTCATGCCGGCATTCCACTCGGCATCGATCTCGACCAAGATGCTGCAGGAACTGGGTGGATCGACCGTGATCGGCCCGCTGCTCGTCGGCCTCGACAAGTCGGTTCAGATCGTTTCGATGGCCGCCAAGGATTCCGACATCGTCAACATGGCGGCACTTGCCGCACACAACGCCGGCAGCTGATCGGAGCAACTCACACAACAGAAAAAAGCCCGCTCGGGAAAAACCGAAGCGGGCTTTTTCATGCGATATATCGATCTTGATCAAAAAATACCCAGGACGAACCTGCTGAATACTTGCTGTGCAATACTGCGACGCTGATCAAAAAGCTGCCATTCACGAGCAGACTGTATACAAAAATGCTGCACTGCGTCAAGGTGACTTGCAAAGAGATTTTTTTCTATCAGCTGGCGAAACGTCCGGCGTCAGCACCATAATAGTTGAGGTAGCGGCCGGAGATGTTGGTGATCGGCAGGACGATCAGAACATCCGTCGTGCGGAAGGCGTGATCGACGACAGCACCCTTGCCAACCATGGCGCCGAGGCGCATGTAGCCCTTGATCAGCGGCGGCAGGGCGGCAAGCGCCTTGCGCATGTTGATCGCTTCGGCCGGCATCAGATCCATGGTGCGAAACAGTTCCGGGCGGGCCGAGACGTCCCATTCCTCCGGCACCACCATGTTGTGATGCAGGAAGGAGAGGGCCAGTGCATGCTCTTCCGGAATGACGCCAGGAAAGGAACCGCAACCGAACATCGCATCGACACCGTATTTCAGCGCATAGGCCCAGTTGCCTTGCCACAGAAGTTCGACGGTGCGCTTGGTGCGATATTGCGGAAGGACGCAGGAGCGTCCGAGTTCCATGAACGTCTTGTCGGGGTGGCGTACCAGCAGCGAACCGACGGAAAATTCGGAGGCGGAATAGAAGCCGCCCGTCCTGGCTGCGACGTCCTGGCGAAGCAGCCGATAGGTGCCGACGATCTGGTCTTCCGGATCGCCCTCGATCGACGTGTCCAGCACCAGCAGATGATCGCAGACGGGATCCCATGCATCCGCATCACGCTTGCGGTGTTCAGCATCCTGCGGGATCTGCGCCTTCATTTCTTCGACGAAGACTTTGTAACGCACCGCCTGCGCGGCATCGATCTCCGACGCATTGCGGGCAAGACGGGTTTCCAGATTGCCGATACGGCCGAGCACATCCGACGCCGGGGCGTTGACGCTCCGGACACGGGTCTGCGGCTGGTCAGCCACGATCACCAGATCCAAAGATTCGACTGTCATTGCGCGTCATCCTGGTCACTAAAATCCTGTCCGGCTTAAACCACGTTTCTGCGACAGGATAGTGACATCGGCGCTACAAGCAAAGACCGGTCGTCATGGAGCGAGCAAGCGGCCGATTTCCACGGTCAGCGCCTTCGGGTCGGCAGGCTTCGAAAGGACCGCGCTCGCCCCGGCGGCCAGCAATTGTTCACGGGTATCAGCTTGGCTGTCGGACGTTAGCACAATGACCGGAACAGCCTTTCTTCCCGACTGGCGCGCTTCCTCGCGAAGCCGTTTCAGCATCGAAAATCCATCGCCGCCGGGCATGTTGAGATCGGTGACGATCAGTTCCGGGGCGATGCGGATTGCCGCCGGCGCATCAAACAAAGCAGCAGCGAGCGCTTCGAAATCCTCGACGACGCGCACCGGATGACCGGCGCGCTCCAGGACGGCGCGGACCATGAAGGCATTGACCGGATCGTCTTCCGCTAGGAGCACGCCGCCTTCGACCGGCTTTTCGAGCAACGCCGGGACGTCCCGCAGCACCGGCCGATTGTCGTTGATTGCGTCGCGCACTTCCATTCCCTTCATGCGGCCCCGCAGGACCTCGACCAGTGACCTTTCCCGCAACGGCCGAATGAGCCATGCATGATAGCCGTCCATGTGGTTGATCGGCCGACCGTTGCGTTCTTCCGGATTGACGAGATAGGTCTTGCGCAGCTTCTGCTGCTTAAGGCTTGGCACCTGCGCCAGGAGGCTCTGGAACTGCGCCGCGTGGCGGTGATCGACGATGATGTCCGTCAGCAATGTTGCCGCCGAAAGCGCACGAGCAGCGACGGCCTGCGCATCTTCCAACGTTTCGGCGCATTCGCAGAAGCCGCCCAGTGTTCTGATCGTCGAAGACAATGCCTTGGAGGCAGGACCTGCAGGCGCCATCACCAACACACGCGAACCGGTGAGAACGCCCGTCCTGGCGAGCGCGGCAGCAGCGAGATCACAGCCAAGGGCCGGAAAGCGGATTTCGAAGGTGCTTCCCTTGCCCGCAACGCTGGAGACCGTCAGCGAACCGCCGAATTCATCTATGATGCGCCGCGAGATCGCCAGACCAAGGCCGGAGCCGAGGGAGCGCTGGGCGTTGCCGCCCGCCTGCTCGAACTCGTCGAAGACACGGGCCTGCTCCTGTGCGGTCATGCCTGGGCCACTGTCATCGATTCGGATGACGACGATCCCGCGCTCGATGGAGGCACTGACCAGAACGCCGCCAGTGTGCGTGAATTTGACGGCATTGCCAACGACGTTGAACAGAACCTGGCGCAGGCGGGCGGCGTCGAAATCCATCAGGCCCGGCACGTCCGCGGTGACCGTGGCACCGATTTCGATGCCCTTGTCATGTGCGCGGTGCGACAGCATCTCGACGACGCTTTCGATCGTCCCGCGCAGCGGCTCAGGCGCCGGGCGAAGCTCAAAGCGACCAGCCTCGATCGAGGAGAAATCGAGCAGGTCATCGACCAGTTGCACCAGCGCATGGCCGGACTGACGCATGCCGGCGAGATAGTTTTCCTGCTCGCTGGTCAACCGCGTATGGCTGATCAGATCGCTCATGCCGAGAATGCCGGACAACGGCGTGCGGATTTCATGGCTGACCGTAGCCAGCAGCCGCGACTTCGCCTGGCTGGCGATTTCGGCCTTGCGGCGCGCGTCCTCGCGTTCACGGGCAACCCGGCTTTCCTCGGTGACATCGCGGCCGATGCTGTGCAGCATGAAGACACCGCTCGCCGGCTCGCGAGCGATGACGTCGTGCCAGTCGAACAGCTTCATGCCAGCGGCGGTGACGATCCGCACGCTGTAGTGATTGGGGCCGGTCGCAGGTTCGAAGGCGATGCCGAGCGCCTCGCACGTCTTGCCCTCCGGCTTAAGCCAGCCAGTCAGACGGCGGAAGACTGTATTGGCCTGGACGATTCTGCCGCCCGGCTCGCGGATGATGGCGATGTCGCCGAGTGCGTCATGGATGATGGAGAGAAGTTGCGATGTCTCGCTGCGCTCCCAGTGTTTGTCGCTCGCCTTTTCCTTGCGGGCACGGCCATGGGCGGCAGTGGGTTTGGCGGAACGATACCAGTCCCTCAGAAGCAGAATGGCTCCGGTGACACCGGCGCCGGCAAGGCCTGCAGACAGCAGATAAAAGCCTGCATCGATACCAGCGCCAAGAATGGCAGCGGAGCAGAGGAGACCGATGCCTGCCAACGTCGGCTTCAGCGCCGGAAACTTTTCCTTCGGCACATCAAAGCCGTCCGGCTCCGGCGAATGGGGATCGTCGCTGGGCGCGACGCCGGACGCGCCCTTCTGCCCCAGCGTGCGCCCCGGCGCGCTGAACTCGTCTGCAATCCGCTTCTTGAGGTTTGACAGGTCGCTCATGACACCTGCCTACACGACAAGCGTTTTGATTGGCTTCAACCGGTCCTTAAAATTTTAGGCATCCTGCTTTTTCATATGCAGGATCTCGTCCAGGATGATCGCGCCGGCGCCGATGGTAATGAAACTATCAGCGAGATTGAAGACGGCGAATGACCAGGTTGCTGTGTGGAACAGCACATAATCGATCACATAGCCGAAAATCAATCGATCAACGAGGTTGCCCAAGGCGCCCGCAATGATCATTGCATAACCAAGATGCGCGAAGAACCGGTCTTTTGGAGTGCGCCGCCACAGCCAGAGGACGAAAGCGACGACGAAGAGGCGCATGGTGACGATGAACCAGCCTTCCATGCCAGACAGCATGGAAAACGCGACCCCGTAATTGTAGGTCCGATATAGCGCCAGCATCGGGACCACCGGCACAGCCTGCTGAAACGGCAACCAC
Organism: Pararhizobium sp. LjRoot235; assembly: GCF_964254145.1. Lineage (NCBI taxonomy): Bacteria > Pseudomonadati > Pseudomonadota > Alphaproteobacteria > Hyphomicrobiales > Rhizobiaceae > Pararhizobium > Pararhizobium sp. LjRoot235. Next base: position 4,100,632 of record NZ_CAXUSP020000001.1, read on the forward strand.
ATCTCGACCGCAGCCTTGATTGCCTGATCTAGTAGCATCGCCACGACGACAAGAATGAGAATCGGCAGGGGGCGCGAAAAAATGGCCGTCTTTTCCATTATGCCTTGGCATCCAAAGTCAACAAATGGCGGCGCGCTTCAAACAGCATGATGCCGGTCGCGATCGCCAGGTTGAGAGAATCGGCGCGGCCCTGCTGCGGAATACGGGCGAGTGCCGTTGCCTCCTTTGCCAACTCTTCGGGCAGTCCCGCCTGTTCGTTGCCCATCAGGAGAACGACCGGCGCCTTGCGATAATCGATGGTGCGGTAATCGACGGCGCCCGCGAGATGCGTGGCGACGACCTGAACGCCGGCGGCCCTCTGCCATTTGATAAAATCGGCGACGTTGGCGCGGATGACCGGCATGGCAAAGACCGAGCCCATGGTCGCCCGCACCGTTTCCAGCGAGAACGGATCCGTGGTTTCGCCAATCAGGATGACGCCGGATGCCCCTGCCGCGTCGGCCGTGCGGATGATGGTGCCGAGATTGCCGGGGTCGCGGACGCGATCGAGCGCCACGTAGGTCTGGCCGAGTTCCGGCTTGATGTCCTTCAGGCTCGCATAGCGCTGCTTAAAGACGCCGACGACCATCTGCGGATTGTCGCGGCGGGTGATGGCGGACAGCACTTTTTCGCTGACTTCCAGCACCAGACCGCCGGTCGATACCGTCTTCAGCGCCACCTGCTCGACCTGCGCCTTACCCTTGGCCGCCTTGGCGTAGACAAGCGTCTTGATGGTCCAGCCGAGATCGAGCGCGTCGATGACAAGCTTCAGCCCTTCTGCGATGAAGGAATGGGTCTCGTCGCGATCCTTCTTGTTGGCAAGCGCCTTGATGTCCTTGATGATCGGATTGGCAAGGCTGGTGACTTCCTTTACCTGGCCGACCCGGCGGGGGCCGTGCTCCTTGTGGTCGTAGTTCATTTCGGCACCCATCGGCTGAAAAGGGAAGTGGAAAGCGCCCGGCCCGGTTCATTGCCGTCAAGCCCGCCTTCCCTCAGGATAAGTTCGCCCGATTCCACCACGCCGCCACGCCCGCGCATCGTCTCGCGCATCAGTTCGTGGATGGAATAGAAGCTCGCGCGGATCGAATAGGCCGTAAGGACAAGGCCCCTCGCCTCCGGTGACAGTATCTCGCGGCAGATGTCGAGCATCAGGGCGAGATGGTCGAAAAGCTGCCAGACCTCGCCGTTCGGGCCGCGGCCGAATTTCGGCGGATCTGTCAGGATGATGTCGTAGCGGCTGCCCCGGCGCTCCTCGCGCTGGATGAACTTCATAGCATCCTCGCAGATCCAGCGGATCGGCAGATGCTCGGCACGGCCCAGCGCCTGATTTTCCCGCGCCCAGCCGATCGCCTTCCTGGAGGCGTCGACATGCGTCACTTCGGCGCCGGCTTTCGCAGCAATCAGCGAGGCGACGCCGGTATAGCCGAAGAGATTGAGCACTTTCAGCGGCCGCCCGGCGGTCTCGATCTCACCCTTCATCCAGCTCCAGTGCGCGAGCTGCTCGGGAAAGACGCCGACATGGCGGAATGCGGTGAAGCGGCCGTAGAACTCGGCATCGAGGATCTGCATGGGCCAGGTCTCGCCAAGCACATCCTTCGGAAACCGCCAGCGCCCCATCCCATCTTCATCGGTGTCGCCGGTGAAGATCGAATCCACATTGTCCCAGACATGCGCCGGCAGCGTTTTTGGCCACAGCGCCTGCGCCTCGGGCCGCACGATGCGGTAGGGGCCGTATTGCTCCAGCTTCAGACCGTCGCCGCTGTCGATCAGATGATAGTCACGTGCGCCCCTCGTCTCGAGGATGACCGGGATGCGCTCCTGCGGTTTGGCTCCGCTGCGGACACGAACTTCGGCACGGGGCGGTTGGCTCTCGGGGGAAGCCGTCTTTGCGGCGGCCCTTTGGGCGACCGGCTTTTCTGCGCTTTTGCGAACGAAGGGAACGCCATCGCCACGCGCCGGATGTGCCTGCGATGTTTTCTTGGCCAACGGTTTTCCGGCGGCCGGCTTGGCGCGCACAGCCACCGTCTGCCCGGCTTTTCCCTTGGGCCGTCGATCTTTGTCTTTCACTGAGGGTCGTCCGTCATCTCTACGCTTCAAGCCTGCAAATAGCACCGCTCATCCTGTTGGCAAAGCTGTTTCACGTCTTACATAGACCAGCACAACCGCGACGAGGGAGAATCAGCATGGAAATGAAGGGGGAAGAGCGCATCGCCGCTCACCGGGATGCTGTCTGGGCGGCGCTCAACGACCCCGACATTCTCAAGCAGTGCATCCCGGGCTGCCAGTCGATCGAACGACATTCAGCAACCGAATTTTCGGCGTCGCTGAAGGTGAAGATTGGTCCGATCCCGGTGGTCTTCTCCGGCCATATCACTCTTTCGAATGTCAAAGCACCGAATAGCTATACGATTTCCGGTGAAAGTGCAGGCAGTGTCGCCGGTCTTGCGAAAGGCCGCTCGGAAGTGACACTGACCGAATATGGCGAAGAGACAATATTAGCCTATGACGCGCGTGCGGAAATCGGCGGCAGGCTGGCGCAGCTCGGATCGCGGCTGGTCGGCTCGAGCGCCAGCAGGCTGGCGGCAAAATTCTTTTCCGACTTCAGCGCCGCCGCCAACGCTGTGTCGGGAGCCTGAAGCCCTATTTCGATGAAACGGGAAGCATCGTCTGCGACGCCATGGTTTCTGCACGCGTGCGATGTTTCTCCGCTTCGGCGTGCCATTTGACTGCCTGGCTGGCCTCGTTGCGCGCCCGCTTGCGATACTTGCCCTGGCTGAACCAGGTGGCGAGCGACCCGAGGATCATTCCGAAGATCACCGCAAGAAACAGAAAAACGAAGAACGGCGCCGAGGCGGAAAGAACACTGTCTGCCGGATCGAACGGATTGAGCGCGAGCGTGACCATCTGCCTGTTGGCGACAGACAACACGATCAGCACAATGGCGATCGGGACCAGCACCACGATATTCACCAGCTTCTTCATCATCATTCCGTCTCCGTCATTCCGGCAGCCCAATGCAGCGGCACTTCGACCTGCCGCAAAAGTTTGTCCTTAAATCGTCAGATACCAAGAATTACGCAGGGGCATCGAGCGGACCTGTCCGGCTCATTCATCATCTTCATCGTCGGAGCCGGGATTGAGCCGCTCGCGCAGTTCCTTGCCGGTCTTGAAGAAGGGAACCCATTTTTCCTCGACGAACACACTGTCGCCCGTGCGCGGGTTGCGTCCGGAGCGCGAAGGCCGGTTCTTGACCGAAAACGCGCCAAAACCGCGCAATTCGACCCGGTTTCCGCCGGCCAGGGCATCTGTGATTTCATCGAGAACTGCGTTGACGATATTTTCGACATCACGGTGATAGAGGTGCGGATTGCGAGCCGCAACAATCTGCACCAGTTCTGATTTGATCACTGTCGCCCCCTCTTTTTGAATTTACGTTTGTTCTTAGAGTGTTATGCCCATCGGATGGTCGTGTCCACCTGTTGTGCGGGATACCAGGCCGTTTTCAAGCCTCCCAAACGGCAGACAAGAGATCATCGGGTGTTTTCAATCGCTGCCAACCTGCCAAACGGAAACCAGACCGTCAAGAAACAACTTCTCGCGCCCCATTTTTTCGAGGCTCCCCAGGAGCGGAAAAGCTTCATATCCCAAGGATTTGAGCCATGCGGAGGCGGCCGACCCCAGCCCGAACGGCAAGGACGTGCCGGGTGCCTCCCACTCGATGATCTCAAGCCCCTTGGCGACCTTGCGACCGTCCAGAAAGGCACGGATCTCGTCATCGCCGCCAACTTCATCGACCAGCTTCAGCTTGAGCGCCTGGCGACCGGTAAAGATGCGCCCGTCGGCAAGCTGCCGGGCTTCGTCGCGCGATATTTTCCGGCGGTCGGCGACGAGATCGACGAACCAGTTGAAGCTGTCATCGATCATTGCCTGGATCACCGCCTTGGCTTCGTCGCTCGGTGGATGGAAAGGCGAAGGCTCGGCCTTGAGCGGCGTGGATTTGATCTCCTCGAGCGAAACGCCGACCTTGTCCATCAGGGTCTTGATCTGCGGGTATTGGAAGAGAACGCCGATCGAACCCGTGATCGAGGTTTCACCCGCAATGATGCGGTCACCGGCAAGCGCGATCATGTAGCCTGCCGAAGCGGCCAGTGTGCGAATATCGGCAACGACCGGCTTCTTGGCCGCCACCTTGCGGATGGCCTTGAACAGCACTTCGCCGCCATAGGTGGTTCCGCCCGGTGAGGTAATGGTGACGACCAGCGCCTTGACGGCATTGGTTTCGGCGATGCGATCCAGACGCTCCAGCAAGTCGCGGTCATCCTGGATGATCCCGGAGATATTGACACGCGCGATATGCGGGCGGCTGAAAGCGCCCGTCTCGCCCGCGGTCGCATAGACATAGGCCGCAATGCCCGCACAGAATATCAGAGCGATGGACGCGAGCCGCCAGAAGCTGAGTTTTCGCCGAAGCTGGCGCCGGTCGGCGATAGCAAGCTGATCCATGATCTTTCCTCCTCCTCAAAGGCCGCGGGGGCAAGCCGCTCCTTGCACGAAATGAACAATCCATAGCTGCGGCTCGACCGCGTTGTAACCCGGTTTGAACAAAATTCGAGCCTCCATTGTCGCGGAACAAAAAAATCTCCATATTCGCCGTCACTTACATCGCTCGGCCAGCAGGTCCTCTGTGCATCTGCCGCGCGACGATTTCGAACGACGGGCTATCTCATGTTGAATGACGTGCAACTTTCCGGCGCCTTGCCGCATTCGGGGCCGATCCTCGCTGACGCTTATACCGTTGCGGCGCGCCATTCCCGGTTGGTCAGGCGGCTGAAGATCATCCTGCCACTGGTGGCGGTCGTGATCGGCGCGATCTTCGTTGCCGTTTCAGTGGTGCGTGCCTTCCTGCCGGAAAACCTGCAGATCGAGAATGCGACGATCGAAAACGGCAAGATCGTCATGCAGAACCCGGCAATTTCCGGCCGCAACAAGCAAGACATCAGCTATTCGATGAAAGCGGTGCGCGCTCTGCAGGACATCGCCAACCCCGATATCATCACGCTCGAGACGATCCATGCGGAGATGCCCGTCAACGACACGCTTATCGCCACGGTCGAGGCGACCAGCGGCATCTATGACCGCGGCGGCAACATCTTGAATATGAACGCGCCTTTCAGCATCAGCATGAACAACGGCGTCGTTGCCGATTTCCAGACGGCCTACCTCGACATCAATGCCGGCGAGATGGAAACCAAGAAGCCGATCGCAATCAGCATGAACGGCGGTTCCATTGTTGCACAGTCGTTGAGAATGACGGATAAGGGACGCATTGTTACATTTGAAGGCATGGTGAAGGTCGTCGTCGATCCCAAAACCATCCGTAAAACCGCCAACTAGAAAAACCGGTGCACATATGTCGGCCAATTCCGCCTTTTCCTTTCGGCTTGCCGGAACATTCATTCTCTTAAGTCTTTTTGTCAGCACCTCCTTGTCTCCCCTTGCCGCCCAGGAGAAGTCGAGCAAGATGAAAGGGCTTCAACTTTCCAACGACGAGCCGATCCAGATCGAGAGCGATAAGCTCGAAATCAAGGACCCCGAAAGCAAGGCCATATTCACCGGCAATGTGAAGGTCGTTCAGGGGACGACGACGCTGCAGGCCGGAAACATGGTCGTCTATTATAAGAAGGGCGGCGGCGCGATTTCCAGCGGCAATGCCGATATCGACCGCATCGAGGTCGACAAGAAAGTGTTGCTGCAATCGGGCACGCAACAGGCGTCGGCCGATAGCGGCGAATTCAACATGACGGCGCAAACGCTGGTGCTGAAGGGCAAGCAGGTCGTTCTGTCGGAGGGCAGAAACGTCTTCACCGGCTGCCAGTTGAACGTCCAGATGGATACCGGCGAAGCGCAGCTCGAAGCCTGCGGCGGTCGCGTCCAGATTCAGCTCGACCCGAAGTCCCAGAAAACGAACTGATGCAGACGCCGACGTGAACATCCCCTTTCTTCACAAACACAAGCGGGCCGGCAAGCACGACGCCGCCACTCCGGCCCGCGTCGTCGACAAGGCACGTTACGAGGGCACGCTGATCGCGCGCGGCCTGACGAAAGCCTATCGCGGGCGAAGGGTTGTCAACGGCGTATCGCTGGTCGTGCGTCGCGGTGAAGCCGTCGGCCTGCTTGGACCCAACGGCGCGGGCAAGACGACCTGTTTCTACATGATCACCGGTCTGGTGCCGGTCGATGAAGGCTCGATCGAGATCAACGGCAACGAAGTCACGACAATGCCGATGTATCGCCGCGCCCGCCTCGGTGTTGGTTATCTGCCGCAGGAAGCCTCGATCTTTCGCGGCCTGACGGTCGAGGAGAATATTCGCGCTGTTCTCGAGGTTCACGACAAGAACCGCGACCGGCGCGAGAGCAAGCTCAATGAGCTGCTCGGCGAGTTCAACATCTCCCACTTGCGCAAGTCGCCTGCCGTGGCGCTTTCAGGTGGCGAGCGCCGTCGCCTGGAAATTGCCCGGGCGCTGGCGACTGACCCGACCTTCATGCTGCTCGACGAACCCTTCGCGGGCGTCGATCCGATTTCGGTTGCCGATATCCAGGCGCTTGTGCGTCACCTCACCTCGCGCGGCATCGGCGTTTTGATCACCGACCACAACGTCCGCGAGACGCTGGGCTTGATCGATCGCGCCTATATCATCCATGCGGGCGAAGTCCTGACGCATGGTCGGGCCAACGACATCGTCACCAATGCGGATGTCCGCCGCCTCTATCTCGGCGACAATTTCAGCCTTTGAGGCTGGCCCTCGCCGTTCGATGGTAAACGAAAATAACGGCGGCGGGCAAAATCTGCCGCTTCCGGGACATTTCCCTTGACCGTTAGCAGGATTTGCGCAAATTTTACTCACCCGCGGATGCTGCAGCGCAATATCCCAGCGGCAACCACCGCGTTTTCGCAGGGTCCGACAACATCGGCCCGCAGCATCGCAAGCCGAAAGCGGCTCCCGGCCAGTTGTTGTGCACTTTTTACATGCCTATTGCATAGAAAAATGCCCGGCCGCCGCAAAATTCGTCTTATCTCCTATCAGTGCTTGACCAAACCCCGTTAATAAGCAATTTTTGGGCCAATTGAAGAATTGGCGAATTCACTCCGAAAAAGATGAACGCCGGCTCGGAGAATTGAGGGGAGTTTCGCGTCCGCATGGCCCTGTCAGCCAGCCTCTTCCTGCGTCAAAGCCAGACCCTGGCCATGACCCCGCAACTGATGCAGTCCATCCAGCTGCTGCAGATGACGCATTTCGAGCTGAACCAATTCATCGAACTGGAAGTCGAGAAGAACCCGCTGCTCGAATTCGCCACGAATGATGATGGCTCGGGTGGGGCGGACCGCCTCGGCAAGGACGAGCTCCATATCACGCCTGATGAGCGCAGCGAGCGCGACGGCGACACTTCATCCTTCGACCCGCTAGGCGACGTCTACGACAGCACCACATCTGCGACCGGCGAACGGATGAGCGAGCAGCTCGACGCCAATTTCGAGAACGTCTTTCCCGACGACACGACGCCGCAGCGGGCCGACGCGCCGGAATTGCTTAGTCAATGGAAATCCATGCCGGGTGGTGGCGAGGGCGAAAGCAGTGACGGCTATAATCTCGATGATTTCGTCGCCAACCGCATCACGCTGCGCGATTTCCTCAATGAACAGGTGCCCTTCAGCGTGCACGGCGCGGCCGACCGGCTCATTGCCCAGCACCTGATCGACCAGTTGGACGAGGCCGGCTATCTGCACGCCGATATCGGCGAGATTGCCGAGCGGCTGGGCCGCGCGACGGCCGATGTGGCGCGGGTGCTCGACAGCCTGCAGCAGCTCGACCCGCCCGGCGTTTTCGCGCGAACACTGAGCGAGTGCCTGGCCATTCAGTTGCGCCTGCGCGACCGGCTCGATCCTGCCATGGCGGCGCTGCTCCAGAACCTGGAACTGCTTGCCCGGCGCGATTTCGCCAGCCTGAAGCGGATTTGCGGCGTCGATGAGGAAGACCTTATCGATATGCTGGCGGAGATCCGCAAGCTCGATCCGAAGCCCGGCACCAGTTTCGAGGCGAGCCCGTCCGAGGCGATCATTCCGGATATCGTCGTGCGCACGGCGCAGGATGGCAGCTGGGCCGTGGAGCTCAATCCGGACACGCTGCCCCGCGTGCTGGTCAACCAGACTTACTACGCCACTGTTTCACGCCACGCGCCCAAGAACAGCGCCGACCATGCCTTCCTGACCGAATGCCTGCAGACGGCCAACTGGCTGACCCGCAGCCTCGACCAGCGCGCCAAGACAATCATGAAGGTGGCGACCGAGATCGTTCGGCAGCAGGACGCCTTCCTCGTCAACGGTGTCGATCACCTGCGGCCGCTCAACCTGAAGACTGTCGCCGATGCCATCAAGATGCATGAATCGACCGTCAGCCGCGTCACATCGAACAAATACATGCTGACGCCGCGCGGGCTCTTCGAGCTGAAATACTTCTTCACGGTCTCGATCGGATCAGCCGAGGGCGGAGACGGGCATTCTGCCGAATCGGTGCGCCACCGCATCCGCAACATGATCGTTCTGGAAAGCCCCGACGCCGTGCTTTCAGATGATGACATCGTCGATATCCTGAAGAAGGGTGGTGTCGATATCGCTCGCCGGACCGTGGCGAAATACCGCGAGGCGATGAACATCCCCTCCTCCGTCCAGCGCCGCCGTGAAAAGCGGGCTATGGCCAAGGTCTCCGCCTGAGATCACGCGATCGGAACAACGAAATGGGATGGGGCGCCACAGGCGTCCCTGCGATCAACGGGCCTCAATCCCGCAGTCTCGACCTTGTTAAGTCTTCATTTGACTTTTAGAACAACCGGGAGTATCACGCGGCCGCAATGAGCATGGGTATAAGGCCTGCCTGAAGCATATCCCTCCAAATCCTGCCCCTTATGACGCAAAATTCTATTGCGCGCGTGAAACGCTTGGATGACGGATGCGGTTGGAATAGACTGGCTGCGCAAATCACGAAAAGAGAGGAAACTCCATGAGTGTGCGTGTATCCGGTAAACATATGGAAATCGGCGAAGCGTTCCGTCTGCGGATTGAAGACCAGATCGAACAGGCCGTAACCAAATATTTTGACGGAGGATATTCAAGCCAGGTCACCGTGGAAAAGTCTGGATCCCGTTTCAGCGCCGATTGCAAGATTCACCTGGATTCAGGTGCCGCCTTGCAGGCCAACGGCCAGGCGAATGACCCGCAAGCGGCGTTTGATGCGGCATCCGAGCGGATTGCCAAGCGCATCCGCCGGTACAAGCGCAAGCTCAAGGATCACCACAATGGCAATGGCAATACAGGATTTGCCGAAGTAGCCTACACCGTGATGGATTCCGTGCCCGATGAAGACGATGAGCTTCCGGACAATTACGCACCGACGATCGTCGCGGAGAGTTCAAAACAACTGAAGACGATGTCTGTCGCAAACGCCGTGATGGCGCTCGACATGACAGACGAACCCGTCCTGATGTTCCGTAGCCCCGGCAATGAGCAGTTGAATATCGTCTATCGGCGCAACGATGGAAACATTGGCTGGATCGATGCAGCCAATATCAAGGGCTGAGTGGATCGATTGAGCGCCGGCTTGCCGGTGCTCAATCGATCGCTTTTTCCTGGTGGATACAGACGAGACCGTTGACGGCCCGTCAGGAACCACCGAGAAAGATGGATGGAGCCACCGTCCGGCATTGCCTGCCGAACGCGGTTTCCACCGGCGAACGAGGACAAAAGAATGGCATTGGCAGGTTTGCTGCAGCAGAATGCGATACTTCCGGCCATGAAGGCCAATTCAAAGAAGCAGTTGCTTCAGGAATTGGCGGCAAAAGCATCCAAGATCACAGGACTTCCCGAACGGGAAATATTCGACGTCATTCTCCAGCGCGAGCGATTGGGTTCCACCGGTGTCGGTAACGGCATCGCCATCCCGCATGGCAAGCTCGCCCACCTGTCGTCGATCGTCGGCATTTTCGCGCGGCTGGAATCCCCGGTCGATTTCGAAGCCCTGGACGATCAGCCGGTCGACCTCGTCTTCCTGCTTCTGGCACCCGAAGGCGCCGGCGCCGATCATCTGAAGGCGCTGTCGCGCATCGCCCGTGTTCTGCGCGATCCCGATATGGTCGCCAAGCTGCGGGCAACGGATTCCGCCTCCGGCATCTACGCATTCCTCAGCGACGACCAGTCCTCCAACGCGGCCTGATCCCTACCTCAATGCAGCTTCTGCCGGTTGAAGTGCTCTATGCATATGCAAAAGAGCTCCGTCCGGCTGGAAATGGCCAGGCACCGGTATCGACAGCCGCCCTGCCGTCAACAATAATCCTCGCACCCGACAAACGAGGAGAACGGCGATGGCTGGCAGACTTTCCGGAAAGACCGCATTGATCAGCGGCGGCGCAGGGGGCTGCGGCCTTGCCGCTTCCCAGCTTTTCGCCCGCGAAGGCGCCCGCGTCGGCATTGTCGATCTGCCGCGCAGCAAGGGCGAGGAGGTGGCCGCGGCAATCCGCGCCGAGGGTGGGCAGGCGATCTTCGCGCCGGCCGACGTTTCCGTATCCTCCGAGGTGAAATCGGCGGTGAAGGCCGTCGAGGACGCCTTCGGCGATATTACCGTTCTCTTCAATCATGCGGGCATCCTGGCAGTCGGACCGTTCCTTGAGACCGAGGAAGACGAGTGGGACCGGCTGATGGCGGTCAATGTGCGCTCGATGTTCCTGATGACCAAGGCCGTGCTGCCTGGCATGCTCGCCGCCGGCGGTGGCAGTATCGTCTCCACGTCTTCGATTTCGGCGGTCGCGGCGACGCCGATGGAGGTGCTCTATGACACGACAAAGGGCGCTTGCCATATGTTTGCCCGGGCCATTGCCGTCGAATTCCGCGACCGCGGCATCCGCTCCAACGCCGTCTGCCCCGGCTTTATCGCCACCGATCATGGCAAGCGCGAGCTCGTGGGCCTTGCCAAACACGGCGTCGATGTCTCCGACGCGGCGATCGCCGCGCAACAGGGGCGGATGTGCGACCCGATGGAAGTGGCGCAGGCGGCGCTGTTCCTGGCAAGCGACGAATCCAGCTTCGTCAACGGCACGCATCTTTTCGTCGACAATTGTTTTACGGCTGTCTGAACACCAAAAGGGGAGAACGGGATCATGATGGAAGCAGGCGGTCACTGGCGAAACTGGGTGGGAAATCAATCGTGCATCGTCCGGCACAAGGGCGCGCCCGAGAGCGAGGCGGCATTGTCCGAGATGGTGAAGGAGGCGACGTCGAGCGGGCTGAACGTGCGTTGCGCCGGCTCCGGCCATTCCTTCACGCCGGTGGCGCTGACCAGCGGGCTGCATCTGACGCTGTCGAAGCTGCAGGGCATCACCAATATCGACGCGGCCCGCAAGCGGGTCTCGGTGCATGCCGGCACGACGATCAACACGCTCGGCAAGGCGCTTAAAGCAAATGGCCTGTCGATGATCAACCAGGGCGACATCGACAGCCAGGCGCTAGCCGGCGCGCTGACCACCGGCACGCATGGTACCGGCCTGAAGCTCGGCAACATGGCCTCGCAGATCGTCGGCATGCGGCTGGTGCAGCCGGACGGCCGCGTCCTCGTCATCGATGACAGCCAGCCGGATATGCTCAATGCCGTCCGCGTCTCCCTCGGCATGCTCGGCGTGATCTCGGAAATCACGCTGCAGGTGATGGAGAGCTACAATCTGCATGAGAAGCTCTGGCGCTGCACCTTCGACGAATGCATGGAGCAACACGACGATCTCGCTGCCAATCACCGGCATTTCGGCTTCTTCTGGTGCCCGGTGCCCGAAAGCCGCCATTGCTATTGCCTGCCGGATACGTCCTCCGTTTCGACCACGAATAGCCTGTCCGACGTCTGTGAGATGAAGACGATCGACATCACCGACCGGCCACCAACGGAAAGCGCCTTCGAGAAGATCGCCTATTCCTCGGAGATCTATCCGATCGAATATGTGCCGAACTTCCACGAACTGGAATATGCCGTGCCGGTGAAATACGGCAAGCAGGCCTGCATGGAAGTGCGCAAGCTGATGCTGGAGAAGCACCCGGCCTGCATCTACCCGATCGAATACCGCTTCACCGCCGGCGACGGCGGCTGGATCAGCCCGTTCTTCGAACAGGATTCGATTACGCTGTCGGTCTCCGGCGAGCCGGGCACGGATTACTGGAACTATCTCAAGGACGTCGATGATATCCTGCGCCAGTTCGGCTCACGCCCGCATTGGGGCAAGCTGCATTTTCTCCGTGCTGAGGATGTGACGGCGCTCTATCCGCGCGCGCGTGACTTCAAGGCGTTGCGGAACAAGCTCGATCCGGAAGGCCGTTTCCTGAATGATCATCTGCGGCAGTTGTTCGGATGAGTTTTACCTCCCCCTTGAGGGGGGAGGTCGCAGCGAAGCTGCGGGTGGGGGTGACGGTCAGGGGCGCACAAAGATCACCCCACCCCGGCACTACGTGCCGACCCTTCCCCTCAAGGGGAGGGTGGAAAATCAAGCCGCCGGCGTCTCTTCCATTGCCACCGCCTTCGGGCCGCCCTTGGCGACGCCGACCATGGCGGGGCGGAGCACGCGCTCGCCGATGGTGTAGCCATCCTGGACCACTTGGACGACGGTGTTGTTGGGCACTTCGGGGTTCGGAACCTCGAACATCGCCTGATGGAAATTCGGGTCGAACTTCTGGCCGACCGGTTCCAGCTTCTGGACGCCGTGGCGCTCAAGCGCCGAAAGCATGGCCCGTTCGGTCATCTCGACGCCTTCGACCAGCGTGTTGAAGCCGGTATCGCCGGCCGTGCGCGCTTCCGGAGGGATGGCGTCGAGCGCGCGGCGCAGATTGTCGGAGACGGCCAGCATGTCGCGGGCAAAGCCGGCGACCGAATAAGACTTTGCGTCCTTGACATCACGTGCGGTGCGGCGGCGCAAATTGTCCATCTCGGCAGCAAGCCGGAGGTAACGGTCGCGGTAGTCCGCGGCCTCGGCCCTGGCGAGTTCCAGGGGATCGGGTTCGACTGCGGCGGCTTCGACCTTTTCAGAGGCAGCTTCAGCATTCATCGCGGCTTCGTCGGCTGCGTTGGCATCTGCTGCATGTTTGTTCGTGTCGTCGGTCATGACGGTCTCCGGTATGTCACTATGTTAGGATTTGTAGCCGATATCGAGCTTTGAAGCCGAAAAATCAAGGGTTCAATCGAAAGAGCGCGGCAAAAACCGGCGTTTCGCCTATGGTCATCGCGACAGCCGCGACATCAATTGCGCAGTGTAGTCCACCATCGGCACGATACGCGAATAGTTGAGCCGGGTCGGACCGATGACACCGACAGCGCCGACGATCTTGTCGTCTCCATCCTTGTAGGGTGCAACGATCAGCGACGAGCCCGACAGCGAAAACAGCTTGTTTTCCGAGCCGATGAAGATGCGGACCCCGGGCCCGCTTTCGGCGAGATTGAGAATTTCGATGAGGCTGTCCTTCTTTTCAAGATCGTCGAACAGCATGCGCAGTCGGTCGATATCCTCGGCACCGGCAAGCCCCTCAAGCAGATTGGCGCGGCCGCGCACGATCAGCTTTGTCGGATTTCCTTCGGTTTCACTGCCCGACCATATGGCGAGACCTCGCTCGACCAAATCCTGCGACAATGTATCGAGCTCGCGCCGAACGGTTTCCTTGACCTGTTCGAGTTGGCTACGCACTTCGGGCAGCGTCTGGCCGGCGAGGTGCGCATTGAGGAAGTTGGCGGCTTCGGTCAGTTGTGAGCTCGTGACGCCGGCGGGCAGCTCGATGATGCGGTTTTCCACCTGATCATGATCGCCGACCAGGACGGCCAACGCCTTCGTCGGCGCAAGACGCATGAATTCGACGTGTTTCAGCACCGGATCGCTCTTGGCCGTGATGACCAGTCCCGCACCGCGCGACATGCCCGACAGCATCTGACTTGCTTCGGTCAGGAGGGTCTCGACCGGCTGATCGCGATCATTGCGGCGCACGTGCCGGTCGATCGACGCACGATCTTCCGCCGACAGGTCGCCCACCTGCATGAAGGCATCGACAAAGAAGCGCAGGCCGATCTGGGTCGGCAGGCGACCGGCGCTGATATGCGGGGCATAGATCAGGCCCAGATCTTCCAGATCGCTCATGACGTTGCGCACGGAGGCCGGCGACAGCGACATGGGCAACAGTCGCGACAGGCTGCGCGAACCGAGTGGCTCGCCACTTTCCAGATAGCTCTCCACGATACGACGGAAAATTTCTCCCGAACGCTCGTCGAGCGCCGAAAGCCTTTCCCGCATCGCAGATTTGTCCGCCATCATTCGAACGCAAAACCCATTCTGTTCAGATCAACTGAAATATAGTGATCCCGGCCCGGATAGCAAAAGGGAAATTGACGTCGGAAACCTTCGCCCCCAGCACCTCCCCGTCATTTGTTCTTTTCCTCGCAAGTGATTTCCCTTCCTCCCAACATAGGTTAGAAGGCTCCAAAACATCACAGGAGTTCATGATGCGGCCTTCCGGCAGAAAAACCGATCAGATGCGCAAAGTCTCGTTCCAGCGCGGCATTTCCAAACATGCCGAGGGGTCCTGTCTCGTCAAGTTCGGGGATACGCATGTGCTGTGCACCGCGAGCCTCGAGGAAAAGACGCCGCCGTGGCTGCGCAATAGCGGCAAGGGCTGGGTGACCGCCGAATACGGCATGCTGCCGCGTGCCACCGGCGAACGCATGAAGCGCGAGGCCGCCAGCGGCAAGCAGAGCGGCCGCACCCAGGAAATCCAGCGACTGATCGGACGCTCGCTCAGGGCCGTGGTCGACCTGCAGGCACTCGGCGAACGGCAGATCTCGATCGACTGCGACGTTATCCAGGCCGATGGCGGCACCCGCACGGCCTCCATCACCGGCGCCTGGATCGCTCTGCGCGACTGCCTTGCCTGGATGGAAGCGCGCAACATGATCAAGGTCGAGAAGGTCCTGAAAGACCATATCGCCGCGATCTCCTGCGGCATCTTCGCCAACCAGCCGGTGATCGATCTCGATTACCTGGAGGACTCGGCTGCCGAGACCGACGCCAACTTCGTCATTACCGGCTCCGGCGGCATTGTCGAAATCCAGGGAACAGCCGAAGGCAAGCCGTTCTCGGAAGAGGAATTCACCACACTGATGGGCCTTGCCAAGAACGGCATTGCCGAACTGGTCAGCCTGCAAAAGCAGGTGATCGAGGGTTAAGAACGGAGATTGCACGCTATGCAACTGGCATCGTCGCCCCTCATTCGCCCGTCGGGCACCTTCTGCCCGCTTGCGGGGAGAGGTTAGGGTGAAGGGCAGGACCAATGGCCGATGACCAGAGCATGGCGTTCGAAGGCGTCCTGGAGACGGCGCTCTATGTGGACGATCTCGACCGGGCGGAGGCGTTTTACGGCTCCGTGCTCGGGCTCGAGAAGATCAGCCGCGCCGGCGCCCGGCATGTCTTCTTCCGCTGCGGTCCGGGCGTTCTTCTGATCTTCAATCCGGCGGAAACGGTGAAACCGCCGCCGCCAGGAGGCCTGCAGGTTCCGCCGCATGGCACGCATGGGCCGGGGCATATGTGCTTCCGGGTATCTACCGGGCATCTCGATGCCTGGGAAGAAAAGTTGAAGGCGGCCGGTGTCGCGATCGAATCCAATGTGCATTGGCCGTCGGGCGCGCGATCCTTCTATTTCCGCGATCCGGCTGGAAACAGCCTGGAATGCGCTGAAGCGAGCCTCTGGAATTTAGATTGAGGGCAGACCGCCCGGATGAGAAAGACGCAGATGCGCAAACTTGAAGACAAGACCCTGATCGTCGCCAGCCACAATGCCGGCAAGATCCGCGAAATCCGCGACCTGATCGGCCCTCTCGGCTTCGAGGCGAAGTCCGCTGCCGACCTCAGTTTTGTCGAGCCGAACGAGACCGGCACGACTTTTGAGGAAAACGCGACGATCAAGGCGCTTGCGTCGGCGAAGGCCTCGGGCCTGCCGGCGCTTTCGGATGATTCCGGGCTTGTCGTCGATGCGCTGAACGGGGACCCCGGCGTCTACACTGCCAACTGGGCGGAAACCACCGATGGCACGCGCGATTTTGCCATGGCGATGGAAAAGGTCGAAAACGCCCTGCAGGACGCAGGTGCTACAACATTCGACAAGCGCACCGGTCGCTTCGTCTCTGTGCTCTGCCTTGCGTGGCCGGATGGGCATGTCGAGCTGTTCCGTGGCGAGGTGGAAGGCCACATCGTCTGGCCGCCGCGCGGGACGCAAGGGTTCGGTTACGACCCGGTCTTTCAACCGCTCGGTTACGACACCACATTCGGCGAAATGAGCGCCGACGCGAAGCACGGCTGGAAGCATGGCGATACGGAAGCGCTGTCGCACCGAGCCCGCGCCTTCAAGCTTTTTGCCGAAACCTGCCTCGGCGCCTGAAAGAACGAAACAGAATGGCCACTTTCTCCTCCATTGGCGACAGCACCGACCCCGGTTTCGGGGTCTATGTGCATTGGCCCTTCTGTGCTGCCAAATGCCCCTATTGCGATTTCAACAGTCACGTGCGGCATCAGCCGGTCGACCAGCCGCGCTTCGTCTCGGCGTTCCTGACCGAGATGGCGGAAGCCCGCCGCCTTTCCGGCCCGCGCACCGTCACCAGCATCTTCATGGGCGGCGGCACGCCCTCGCTGATGGATCCGGCAACGGTCGAGGCCGTGCTCACCGGTATCGCGAAATTCTGGCATGTGCCTGACGGTATCGAGGTCACCATGGAGGCCAACCCCTCAAGCGTTGAGGCAACGCGTTTTCATGGTTACAGGGCTGCCGGCGTCAACCGTGTCTCGCTCGGCGTCCAGGCGCTGAATGACCGCGACCTCAAATTCCTTGGCCGGCTGCACAATACGGAAGACGCGCTGAAGGCGATCGGGCTGGCACGCGACATCTTCCCGCGCATGTCCTTCGATTTGATCTATGCCCGCCCGAACCAGACGGTCGCGGATTGGGAACAGGAGCTGAAGCAGGCCGTCTCCTACGCCGTCGATCACCTGTCGCTCTACCAGCTGACAATCGAGGAAGGCACACCCTTCTACGGCCTGCACAAGGCGGGCAAGCTGGTGGTTCCGGATGGCGAGCAGTCGGCCGTGCTCTACGAGGCAACGCAGGAGATTACCGAGGGCTTCGGCATGCCGGCCTACGAGGTGTCCAATCATGCCGCCCCCGGCGCCGAAAGCCGCCACAACCTGACTTACTGGCGATACGGCGACTATGCCGGCATCGGGCCCGGTGCACATGGGCGGCTCAGCATGGGCCGAAACAAGATCGCCACCGCCACCGAGCGCAAACCGGAAGAATGGCTGAAACTGGTCGAGGAACACGGCCACGGCATGATCGACCAGGAGGTTCTGGGTCTCGATGAACAGGCCGACGAGCTGCTGCTGATGGGCCTACGGCTGAAGGAGGGCATCGACCTTGTGCGCTGGCAGAGCCTCTCCGGCCGCGAGCCCGATCCGGATCGCGAGCAGTTCCTCATCGAGCACGGCTTCATCGAACGGCTGGGCAATTCCCGCCTGCGCTGCACGCCGGCCGGCATGCTGATCCTCGATGCGGTGGTCGCCGACCTCGCCTGCTGATCCTATTCAAACTTCGAAAGATATTTTCTAAGGATCATGTCGAGCGTTGCCCGCTCATCCGGTTCGAGAAGCGCGGTTAGCCGATGCTGATTGGCGACATGGGCCGTGACGGCGCGCTCGACCAGATCGAGCCCTTCCGGCTTCAGGGCGATCAGGACGCTGCGCCGATCCTCGGGATTGGTCATTCGCTCGACAAGGCCAGCCTTCTCCAGTTGATCGATACGGTTGGTCATAGTGCCCGAGGTGATCATCGTCGTCGCCAGCAGATCACCGGGCGAGAGGCGGTAAGGCTTGCCGGAACGCCGCAGCGCTGCAAGTACATCGAAATTGGCGGACGTCAGACCAAGCTCGAGGAATGTCTTCTCGACCTCCCGCCCGAGATAGGTCGCGAGCCGCGCCAGCCGCCCGAGCAGCCCCATCGGCTCGACGTCTAGGTCCGGGCGCTCCCTGTGCCACTGTTCCAGGACTCTATCGACATGATCCTTTTCCATGATTACGGTCGTAGAAAAGTTTTATCTTGACGTCAAGATAAATGATGCTACGCTTATTTATCTTGAAATCGAGATACTTTAAATGAAGATAAAATCCGCTTCCCTCACCGATATCGCCCTGACAGCCGTCGCGCCGGCCATCTGGGGCAGCACATATCTGGTCACCACTGAACTCCTGCCGCATGGATATCCGCTTACGGTTGCCATGCTGCGCGCCCTACCGGCCGGCATCATCCTTCTGTTGATCGTCCGGCAGTTGCCGCGGGGCATCTGGTGGCTGCGGAGCTTCACTCTCGGTGCGCTCAATTTCTCGTTCTTCTGGGCGATGCTGTTCATCTCCGCCTACCGCCTCCCGGGTGGGGTTGCCGCGACGGTCGGCGCCATCCAACCGCTGATCGTCGTGGCGCTGGCACGCCTGCTGGTCGGCACGGCAATTAGGCCGCTGGCGATCACGGCTGGTCTGGTCGGCATGGCCGGAGTAGGCCTTCTGGTGCTGACGCCATCGGCGGCGCTCGATCCCATCGGCGTCATCGCCGGGCTGGCGGGCGCTGTTTCGATGGCCTTTGGAACGGTCCTGACGCGGCGCTGGGCGCCACCGGTTTCGAGCCTGACCTTTACCGCCTGGCAACTGACGGCCGGGGGGCTACTCCTGTTGCCGGTCGCTCTTCTGCTTGAACCCGCCCTGCCGACGCCGACACTGGCAAATGTCCTCGGCATTGCCTGGCTCGGCCTGATCGGCGCGGCCTTCACCTATCTCTTGTGGTTTCGCGGCCTTTCGAAGCTCGAACCGGCCGCCGTTGCCTCCCTCGGCTTCCTGAGCCCGCTGGTGGCGACGATGCTCGGCTGGGGCGTGCTTGGGCAAAACCTGTCGCCGGTCCAAATCATCGGCATAGCGGCCGTGCTGGTCAGCGTCTGGATGGGACAGCGGGCGCAGATGGCGCGACGATCGACCGCTCCGATGGCAGCCCTGCCCGTCAGGTCCTAACCACTGTTTTCCTCGCCACCGTAAGCTTGAAGATCAAAGCAGAGCCGCCGGTCAGCCGGCTCTGCCGATGATCCCGACGGTGGTCAGGCCCACTCGCCCTTACGCATCACGGGGACCTTTGCGCCGTCCGGGCGGATGCCGTCGATATCGACCTTACCGGAACCGATCATCCAGTCGATGTGGATCAGGCTGGAATTGCCGCCCTGCGCCTTGATCTGCTCCTGGCTCAGCGAAGCACCATCGAGGAAGCATTTCGAATAGCACTGGCCGAGCGCGATATGGCAGGAGGCATTCTCGTCGAACAGCGTGTTGTAGAACAGGACGCCGCTCGCCGAGATCGGCGAGGAATGCGGCACCAGCGCCACTTCGCCGAGACGCCGCGCGCCTTCGTCGGTATCCAGCACCTTCTTCAGCACTTCCTCGCCCTTGGTCGCCTTCGCCTCGACGATGCGGCCGCTTTCGAAACGAACCTGGATATTGTCGATCAGCGTGCCCTGATGCGACAGGGGCTTGGTGCTCGACACATGGCCTTCGACGCGAAGCGCATGCGGCGTGGTGAAGACTTCCTCGGTCGGGATATTCGGATTGCAGGTGATGCCGTTCTTGGCCGTCGAGGCGCCACCATGCCATTCATGGCCGTCAGCCAGGCCGACGGTCAGGTCAGTGCCCGGACCGGTGAAACGCAACGCGGCAAAGCGCTCGGCGTTGAGCCAGGACGAGCGCCGCGCGAGATTGGCGTTGTGCTCGGCCCAGGCCGCGATCGGATCCTCGACATCGACGCGCGAGGCGGCGAAGATCGCATCGGCGAGCTTTTCGACGGCAACGTGTTCAGGATCGCCCGGAAACATCTGCTTTGCCCAGGCCGGGTTCGGGTAGGAGACGATGTTCCAGTTGATGTCGAAATTGGAAATCTTCTCCAGCGCCGGCTTGTAAGCGATCGAATTGGCCTTGTTGGCGCGCGCGACCTTCGCCGGGTCCTGGGCTGCCAGCATCATCGGGTTGTCGCCCGAGATTGCCAGACGGGCGGCATTCTTGCCGTACGCCTTGGCCATGCCATCGTAGAGCCAGTCGGCCGCCCGGTCGAAGCTTTCCTCCGGCGCATGTTGATAGCGCGCGAGCGTCGTCTCTTCATCCGAATAGAAGGTAGAGACCAATGCGGCGCCGGCGATATAGGCGTGCCTGGTGATCAACCGCACAAGCGGCAAGGCGGCGATCGGAGACGTGATCACCAGTTCCTGTCCACGCTCGAGCCGCAAGCCCACCTTGACGGCGACTTCGGCGAGCTTGTCGAGTTTGATGGGATCGACGGCTTGATGGGCGGGAGAATGGAAGGTCATCGCAAATCCTGCTGACTTGTTAGTCTGAACCACCTGTTTAATGCGCTTCGGACCAAAACAGAAGGCTTTTGCGATCGCCGCCGATCACATCATCAATCAGGCCGCCACCCGCTTGCCGGGCGCCAAAAGATAGGCGTCATGCCGGCGCAGGAATGCCAGCAGGCGTTCCTGATAATCCGCCGTGGCCGCCTCGATGACGCTTGGCCGGGCGGCAAGCGTCTGGCGCCAGGCGTTGACGCGCGGCAGCCCAGCGAAAATGCCGCTTTCGAAGAGGCTTTCGAACAGTTCGAAATAGCGCAACACCGGCGCGAAGACGGCGTCGACCACGCGGAAGTGCTCACCCGCGAAATAGGGTCCGTCACCCAATTCCTGTTCGAGTGTAGCGAATTTTGCCGCGAGCACCTGGCGCTTTACCTCGAACTGTTCGGCGTCCTTCGTCGTCTCATAAACCCAGAGATCCGCAAGGATGGATGAGCCGAATTCCATCCAACCGCGATGGCGCGCACGGGTCAGCGGATCGGCCGGATGCAGCGGCGCACCCGCTTGGGTTTCCTCCAGATATTCGCAGATCACGGTGCTTTCGAACAGGATCGCGTCATCCCGGCCGGCCTGCGGGACTGCCAGCAGCGGCACCTTGCCGAGCGGCGAGATGCGCAGGAACCAATCCGGCTTGGCTGCGAGATCGATATATCGCCGCTCGAAGGCCACGCCCTTTTCCGACAACACGATCGAGGCGCGCTGCACGTAGGGGCAGAGATAATGGCTGATGAGGGTGAGCTTCTCGGATTGCATGGCTTAACTCCGACTATTTAGATGCAATTGCATATATTATCATTTGCCAACGCCGTCAAGATAGATGTAGATGCATGTATGTCCGATAAAATACAAGCGCCCGCTCCCAGCACCAATGCCACGCAGGCCTGGATCAACCTGATGCGGGCGCAGCAAAGGGTGCTCGCCCTGATCGAGGGTGACTTCAAGGCCGCCGGCTTGCCGGGGCTTGGCTGGTACGATGTGCTCTGGGAGCTTTCCCGCGCCGACGCCGGACGGCTGCGGCCATTCGAGATCGAGGAGCGCACGCTTCTCGCGCAATACAATCTCTCGCGCCTGATCGACCGGCTGGAGCGGGAAGGCCTTGTCGAACGCCAGACCTTCGACGACGACGGCCGCGGCCGATGGGTACTGATCACCGAAAAAGGCCGTGCCTTGCGTTCGGCGATGTGGGACGTCTACGCCAAGGCGATCGCAAAGCATGTCGGCGCAAGGCTGCCGAACGCCGACGCCGGGCAACTCGCGGACTTGCTGTCGCGATTGCTCTAAAGCTTCAGGCAATCAGTGGCGCCGCGACCGCATTCAAGGCCTTGCGCGCATCCTCGGGGGCAAGCCGCACCTGCAGGCCGCGCTGGCCGCCGTTGATGTAGACGAGCGCCTCGCCGAACGCTTCTGCCTCGATCGCCGTCGGGACCTGCTTCTTCTGTCCGAACGGGCTGATGCCGCCGACATGATAGCCGGTCAGCCGCTCCGCCTCGGCCGGTTTCATCATGGTCGCCGACTTGCCACGAAAGGCGGCCGCCAGCTTCTTCATGCTGACTTCGCGATCGGACGGCACGACAACGCAGACCGGCTTGCCGTCCACCTCTGCCATCAGCGTCTTCAAGACACGGCGCGGTTCCTCGTTCAGCGCTTCTGCCGCCGCCATGCCGATCCGGTCGGCGGAAGGATCATAGTCATAGGTATGAACCGTAAAGCCGGTTCCGGCCTTTGTCAGCGCAAGCGTCGCACGGGTGCTTTTCGACATGGTTTCCGTCAATTTCACGAAAAGGATGTTGCGGTTCAGCCTTTATGGGCGCGATCGAGATGATCGAATACTCCGAGGCGGCGCCTCTCGCTCCCTCGATCCGGCCGAAAATGAGCTTCGGCATCGAACTCTGCAAGCGCCCTGGCGGAAAGCTCGTCGAAAAGCTTATTGAGGCTGACCCCGCGGGCCGAAGCAAGCGCCTTCAATCGCTCATGCTGATCGTCTGGAAGACGGATCGTCAGTGTGTTCATTTCAGTACCTCCTTTCCGCCATCAACCTCGTCCAGCAGAAAAGATACGCTCATAAACGTCCGGCTTGAAGCCGGCCGTGAACGTTCCATCATGATCCAGTAGCGCCGCTTGATCATCGAAGGCTGGGCGAGCATCAGGGCAATCGCCCTGTCTTCGTTCAATCCAGCCTTGTCGGCATCAGGCAGGGCGCGAAAGGTGGTGCCGGCGCGGTTGAGCACGGTTTCCCAGCCGAGCGCCGCGCACCAGCGCTGGAGCGCTTCACGCGAAATACCGGATGCCTTGTAGTCGTGGAAATCATGGGCGACGCCTTGGCCTTCCAGCCAGATGCGCGCTTTCTTCATCGTGTCGCAGTTCTTGATGCCGTACACCGTCACGCTCCTGCGTCATGCCATCCCTTTGCTTGCCGGCGAGCGGGATAGCATGACGCAGGATATCGGGAAAGTCGCGGTTGACGGCCTCAGTCCAGAAGCGGCCAGCGGTCGATAGGTTCGTATTCGCCCCTGCCGATAAAACTGCGGATGAGAACGAACTCGCGCGCAATCCAGCTGACCGGCGCGGCGAGCCTGTGCTCGGGAACAGACGCCGCATCGCAGAAAAGCGTCATGTGCGGCGTGAAGCGAGGATTGTAGGTGAAGGTCAATCCGACAGCCCACATCTCCTTGGCCAGTTGGACATGCAGATCCATGATCTCCTCACTGCGCACGGCATTGCCGAGCACGATCGCGTTGGCGCTGGCGACATGCCTGACCCGGTCGAACGTCACTTCGAATGGCGCGGCCTTGACCGTGGCCATTGCCGCCGACACGGCAACGACAAGATCCTCCGGGAAATCGGCGTATTTCCCAACTGCATTCAGTGAGACATGCATGAACTCGTGCGGATGCAGCTTCGGTGATCCCCCACAGCGCTGTGACACATCCCGGCCGATTTCGACGGCCTGCAACGCCACGTCGCGCTCGGGCACGATTGCCAGAAACAGATTGCACTTCCCGGCATCATCGATCTTTCGCGCTACGCCTCCATTTGCAAACGCAAACGACTTCTGATCACGACGCACGGCTTCATTCCCGGCTTTTCCAAGCATGGCAGTCCTCATCTCTTTTTGAATGACGCGATTATAGCCGAGTCCCGCGGGAGATCAAGAACAAAACAAGAACATTGTGAATCCGTTCTCATCGAGGCATAATCAAGGAATGTTCGCTTTTGGGAAAATCGCTGAGTTCTCCAGAGTAGCCAAGCGAGGCGCTTCCTGATCCGATCCCGCGTACATTGCGCAAGAAACGGGTGGCATCAAGGACGAGACTGGAAGAGGATCGGGCATGGTTTATATCTACAAAAAACCTCGCCTCGCCGCTGGTGCGCTGAAGCTGGTTGCGAAGAAGCAGGCGAGAGAGCGCCGCAGCGTGACACTCACGGGCCGCTCGCATACCGCTCGGCGGGAAGGACCTGAAAGGAGTTCGGCATGGCCCGGATAGCGCCCAAATATCACGTCTTCGACACCGCTGGCGGTTACTGCGGCATCGCCTGGAACAGCGTCGGCGTCGTGCGTTTTCAGTTGCCGACGCGCAGCGCCGAGGCAGCGCAGCGAAATCTCCTGCGCCGTATGCCTGACGCCGAGCGCGCCGCCCCGCTGGCGGCGGTAAGCGAAGCCATCACCGCGGCGAAACGCTATTTCAACGGCGAAAAGATCGATTTTTCAGATGTCCGGCTCGATCTTGACGGGCAGAACGAATTCTTCAAGCAGATCTATGCCGCGCTGCGCCGCGTCGGCTGGGGTCATACGACAACCTACGGCACCTTGGCGAAGGAACTGGGCGCCGGCCCTGAAGCCGCGCGCGATGTCGGGCAAGCCATGGCACAGAATCCAGTGCCGTTGATCATCCCGTGCCATCGGGTGCTCGCTGCAGGCGGCAAGGTGGGCGGTTTTTCGGCGCCCGGCGGCGCGACTGCCAAGGTCCAGATGTTGGAACTGGAAGGGGTCCATCTCAGGCCGCCGGAGTCGGCACAGCAATCGCTCGGGCTGTAGCCCTCGCGCTCTGACCATTCGCCGCCACCATCGCCGACGCACATAAAGTCGGTTTCGCGGTGGATCGGAGGGAACCCAGCAGTTTAAAATACGTTTACCTTATCCACCACTGTCACAAAGGAGAAAGGAAGGACAATGAGTGTACGTGATTTGATCCCCTGGAACCGTGGCACCCAGGCTCCGAGTGTCTTTCGCGGCAGCGACATGGATCCGTTTCTGTCGCTGCACCGCAACGTCAACCGTCTGATCGACGAGGTCTTTCGCGGCTTCGACACGCCCTCGGCATTCGGCCAGATGATGACGCGCAATGGCACATGGCCGACTGTTGAAGTCTCGGAGAACGACAAGGAAATGCGGGTCATCGCTGAAGTGCCCGGCCTCGAAGAGAAGGATATCGAGGTCACGTTGGACGACGGCGTCCTGGTAATTCGCGGCGAAAGGAAATCGGAAACCGAGGACAAGGATCGTCAGTTCAGCGAGCGCTACTACGGACGCTTTGAACGACGGCTCGCCCTCGGCCACGAGGTCGAAGAGGACAAGGTCGACGCAAAGTTCAACAACGGTGTTCTTTCGATAACGCTACCGAAGACCGCAAAGGCGCAGGCAAGTGCCAAGCGGATTGCGATCCACCATTAAACACCGATTGTGACGAGCCTACCGGGCGCGTGACGCGCCCGGTACTGAACCAGGATCACTCCGGTTCGCCGGCCTCGAAAATGACCTCAAATCATTCCCACTCGATCGTGCCGGGCGGCTTGCTCGTGACGTCGTAGACGACACGGTTGATGCCGCGGACTTCGTTGATAATGCGGGTAGCGGCGCGGCCGAGGAATTCCATGTCGTAGTGGTAGAAATCCGCGGTCATGCCGTCGACGGAGGTGACGGCGCGCAGGGCGCAGACGAATTCGTAGGTGCGGCCATCGCCCATGACACCGACGGTCTGGACGGGCAGGAGCACGGCAAACGCCTGCCAGATGGCGTCGTAGAGGCCGGCCTTGCGGATTTCATCGAGATAGATGGCATCGGCCTCGCGCAGGATTTCGAGTTTTTCGCGGGTGATACCGCCCGGGCAGCGGATCGCAAGACCCGGACCCGGGAACGGATGGCGGCCGATGAAGCTATCTGGCAGGCCGAGCTCCTTGCCGAGCACGCGGACTTCGTCCTTGAACAGTTCGCGCAGCGGCTCGACCAGTTGCATGTTCATGCGCGCCGGCAGGCCGCCGACATTGTGGTGCGACTTGATGGTGACCGAAGGACCGCCGGTGAAGGAGACGCTCTCGATGACATCCGGATAGAGCGTGCCCTGCGCGAGGAACTCGGCGCCGCCGAGCTTCTTGGCTTCCGCTTCGAAGACATCGATGAACAGCCGGCCGATGGTCTTGCGCTTGGTCTCCGGATCGCTCTCGCCTTCCAGCGCATTGATGAACAGGTCCGATGCGTCGACGTGAACCAGATGCAGGTTGTAGTGCTCCTTGAACATGGCGACGACGTCGGCCGCCTCGTTCTTGCGCATCAGGCCGTGGTCGACGAGAATGCAGGTCAGCTGGTCGCCGACCGCCTCGTGGATCAGGAGAGCCGCGACGGAGCTATCGACGCCGCCGGAAAGGCCGCAGATGACGCGCTTGTCGCCCACCTGCTTGCGGATTTCGGCAATGGCTTTGTCGCGATAGGCGGCCATCGACCAGTCGCCCTTCAGGTCGGCGATCTTGTGGACGAAATTGGCAAGCAGCTTGGCGCCATCCGGCGTATGCACGACTTCAGGATGAAACTGCACGGCGTAGAATTTTTTCGCCTCGTTGGCGATGAAGGCAAACGGCGCGTTCGGCGAGGTGGCGACGACTTCAAAGCCGGCCGGGATCGCCGTCACGCGGTCCCCGTGGCTCATCCAGACCTGGTGGCGGGAGCCTAAGGTCCAGATGCCGTCATAGAGCGCGCATTCCTTGTCGATCTCGATGAAGGCGCGGCCGAATTCGCGGTGATGGCCGGCCTCGACCTTGCCGCCGAGCTGCTCGCACATGGTCTGCTGGCCGTAGCAGATGCCGAGAACCGGCAGGCCACTGTCGAACACCACCTGCGGCGCGCGCGGCGAGCCGATATCGAGCGTCGAGGCCGGGCTGCCCGACAGGATGATCGCTTTCGGGTTCAGCCGCTTGAAGCCCTCGTCAGCGGACTGGAAGGGCACGATCTCGCAATAGACGCCGGTTTCGCGAACGCGCCGCGCGATCAGCTGCGTGACCTGGCTGCCGAAATCGATGATGAGAACGGTATCGGGATGGACTGTCGCTGTCATGACGCGCTTCCGCTGGCTTGGGATCATCTGATGGGGAACTATGGCGAGCCTTTAAATAAAGGCGGCGCCGAGCGCAACGATTACATTGCACCCCGACAATTTTGCGCCGTCAGACGGCGATTTCGCCCGTTTCGACGGCATTTTCCACCGCATCGACAACGGCGGCGAGCTTCTCGTCGATGACGTGCAGATATTCGGTCCAGTCGCCGACATGTTTCAGCTCGGCCTTGCCGTCGGAAATGCCGCGTAAGCCGATCAGGGGAACACCAAAGGATTGGCAGGCGCGCAGGATGGCGAAAGTCTCCATCTCGACCATGTCGGCCGCGATCGTCTCATAGGCCGCGCCGGAAACGATATCGGCGCCGGTCGAGAGGCTGGCCTGTTTCACACCGGGAATACGCAGCGGCAGATCGACGGTGACCGGAAGGTCGAGGAAAGGTGTGGCGCCCTTTTCAAAACCGAGCGGCGAGGCGTCCATGTCGCGATAGGCAACCGAAGTCGCTTGATAGACTTCGGCCTGCTCCAATCGCGCGGAACCGGCGGAGCCGAGC
Source organism: Pararhizobium sp. LjRoot235 (assembly GCF_964254145.1). NCBI lineage: Bacteria > Pseudomonadati > Pseudomonadota > Alphaproteobacteria > Hyphomicrobiales > Rhizobiaceae > Pararhizobium > Pararhizobium sp. LjRoot235. Next base: position 4,128,085 of record NZ_CAXUSP020000001.1, read on the forward strand.
GAGATGACGAGAGCGGGAAGGCTGTTGCGGGCGCGCAACTCCGACAGCGTTCGGGTCAGCGTCACGGCAGCCTCGACGGGACCGACGCCGGTCATCAGCGGCGAAATGCGTTCGCGCAGGTGCATGCCATATTCCGCATCGACGGCCATGACGTAGAGCAGCATCTTGCCCGCCACATGCTTTAGTTCGAACGTCATCCCTCAATTCCCTCGCGACCGCGGATCACCATCATCGTGCCGGTCATGGAAGCAATCAGCTTGGCTGGTCCATCCGCGGAAAGCGCATAGCCGCGACCGTCGGAGACGATAATCGTCGTGCCCGGTTTCGTCACTTCGCCGCGAAACAGGAACCGCTCGCCGCGGCCGGGCGACATCAGGTTGACCTTGAATTCGATGGTGAGAATGGAAGCGTCGGGATCGATGACCGAATAGGCGGCGTAGGTGCCGGCGGCGTCGAGCGCCGCGGAAATGATGCCGGCGTGCAGGAAACCATGCTGCTGCGTCAGCTTCTCATCGAACGGAAGCTCGATCTCGACGGAGCCCTGCTCAACCCGCGTCAACTCGGCGCCGATCGTCGCCATGGCGGCCTGCCTGCCGAAACTGTTGCGGATGCGGTCGCGAAATTCCACCGTGTTCTCTCAATCGTCTGCGTTGATCATGGACCTTGCCGGCCCCGATATCCGGGCGGACGGACAGTTGCATGGCGGGAAAACAAGGACAAGCTCAATTGATGAGGAAAATCGACCTGTTGAGCAACGGGGCGAAGGCGATCCCGGCGAGAGGGGGCACGCCAAGAGCGCAAACCGGCGCAGGCATGACAATGCGCTCCGCAATCCCCATATCGATTGCATGGATGAACACAGGCCCTTCGAGATACGGCCGGGCACCGGCGATGACATCTTCGCGATCGCCGGGGTGCTCGTCGATACATGGCGCTCGACCTTTCGCGGCCTGCTGGCGGATGCCTTTCTCGACGGCATGTCGCGCGAGGATGAGGCCATTCGCCTCGCGCGGCGGATGGGCGTGCCGGGTATCTATTATCTCGTCGCGGTCGAGCCTGCCACGAGCAACATCATCGGCTTCGCCAATTTCGGCCCGTCGCGCGGCCGCGTTCCAGCGCATATTCATGAACTTTACGCGCTCTATATCCGCAGCGAGCATCAGAAGGCCGGCATCGGTGCTGCCTTGGTGCGGTCGGTGGCAGCGCAATGCGCCGGGCAAGGGGCCAAGTCCCTGTTTGCCTGGGTTCTCGCCGGCAATCCCAACCGGCGGTTTTATGAACGGCTTGGCGCGAAAGCGATCGGAACGAGTGGGGTCGGGGTCGGAGACCGGAGTTATGAACAGGTCGCCTATCTCTGGGAGGATATTGAAGCCTTGGTCCCACGAGCCAATGGCCAATCGTGAACACTTTCAGAGTTTCCCGACCTTGACGATGTGCTGGTCCCAGGCGACCTTGCTTTGCGCATCACCGAACTGGCCGCGGTAGGATGACGTAATGAAGCCATGCGCGGCGGCGGCGATGCCGGCTGCATCGGAGAGGCTGTCCTGCCTGACGACCACCCCGGTCTTCGCATCCACCGTGACTGCGGTGCCGCCCTTCGGCGAGGTCAACCCCACCAGTCCGTCGCGCCGGTTGACCGCAATGGCACCGACATAGTTGGCAAGCGCCACCGTCGTTTCCTTCGGCAGTTCCAGGAAGCGGATATCCTCACCGCGCGAGAAGGAGCCGGCAAGCGGCGGCAGGTCGTTGCGGGCGCCCTCGTACTGGCAGGCGAACCAGATTCGGCCGTCGGCATCGATATCGACATGCCGGGTCGACAGCTGACGCAGGTTATCCGGCATCGTGTGGCGCTCGATCAGCGCGCCCGTTTGCGTGTCGATCAGCGCCAAAGACGGCTCCATGTGATCGAGGTTGAGTTTGATGCGGCCGAAATCCGGATGTGTCTCGATGCCGCCATTGGCGACGACGAGCATCCGGCCATCTGCCGACAGCGTCATGTCGTGCGGGCCGATGCCATAGGACGGGAATTCGCCGATCCGGGCGAAATCTTTCGTACCGTCATAGACGCCGATCATGCCGCGATTGCCGGCGAAATCGTTCTCCGTCGCGTAAAGCACCCGCCCATCGGCCGAAAAGCAGCCATGGCCATAGAAATGCCGGCCCTCGACCGAGGTGACGACGATCGGCTCGATGCTATTATCCGGTGCAAGGATCAGCGCATAGGTGCCGGGCCGCCGGGCAAAGGCGACGGCACGGTTGGTGACCGGCGAATAGGTCATACCGTGGGCACGCGCGGGCAGAGGCACCCGCTCGAGGATTTCCCCCCTCTCGCTCAGCGTGGCGACGCCATAGGTGCCGTTAGGGGCCATGAAGCCGGAGGCATAGACGGCCTCGGTCCTTGAGAGCGCGAAGGCAACCTTCGGCGCAAGCGTCGCCGCCCAGGCTGCACCCGCCATCGTCAGGAAGGCGCGCCGGCCGATCATATCCCTGGATTTGCGTTGGATGAGGTTCATGAAAATACGCCGGTTGAAGCGGTGCCGCACGCGCGGCGCGACACACTTATCGCCTATCGGGTTGCCGTCTTAAAGCCAACCCCGCCGCTTGAAATAGAGGAAGGGCAGGAAGGCCGACAGTACCATCATCAACAGCGCCACCGGATAGCCGAACTCGAATTTCAACTCCGGCATGACATCGAAGTTCATGCCGTAGATCGAAGCCACCAAGGTCGGCGGCAGGAAGACGACGGCGGCGACGGAGAATATCTTGATGATCTGGTTCTGCTCGAGATTGATCAACCCAAGCGTCGCATCGAGCAGGAAGTTGATCTTGTTCGACAGAAACAGGGCGTGATCACCAAGCGAGGTCGCATCGCGCTGGATCAGCTTGACCCGCTGGCGGCTTTCCTTGATCGCCTTGCGGGTGCCGATCCCATCGAGCGCCGTGTGATAGGCAACGAGCCGGCCAACACTGACGAGGCTTTCGCGGATGACGCTCAGGAAATCTCCTTTCTGGCCAATCTGCTCGATCAGCGACTGCAGGTCGCGGGTCTTCTTCGTGACGCTGGAATTGTTCTTGCGGAACACCTCCCGCGAGATGCCGTCGACCTCGTTGCCAATGCGCTCCAGCGCATCGGCCGTACGGTCGATCATGGCTTCCAGAAGTCCCAGCATGGCCAATTCGCCGCTCTCGCAGGAGACGCCGTTGGGGCGCTGCATGCGCGTGGCATAAAGATGGAACGGCTTCGGATCGGCATGGCGAACCGTGACCAGCGTTGCCCCTTTCAGGATGAAGGTGACCGGTACCTTGACGGGGCTATCGCCATCGAGCTCGGTCGCCGCGGTCATGGTCATGAACTCGGCGCCATCTTCCTGATAAAGGCGGTCGGACAGTTCGATCTCCTGCATTTCGTCCCGCGTCGGGATTTCGATGCCGAGATGCTGTTCGACGATACGGGTCTCGTCCTGGGCGGGGTTGAACAAGTCGAACCAGACGACCGGTGTGGTTTCAGCCAGGTCCGCGGCGTCGAGCAGGGCGAAGTGATTGTCCTGGCTTTTGTAGATGCGCAGCATATCGGGTTCCATTCTGGCAAGTCTGTCGACCGCCAGCGGACCCCTCGTTACCAGGGCCTGACGGTCGGCAAAATCGAAGCGGTACTTCGACTGTCGGGGTTCATGATCCGTTGATCCTTATTTGGCCGTGTTCGCGGGTGGAACACAGGTGACGCTTTGCGCCTGTGTTCGGTTTTTGTCAACCGGTTTCAAGGGCTTGCAGGCCCGCGTCGGCCGCGGTGCGACGCTCAGTCGCCATCGGCGAAGGAGAAGCCGGCGCCCAGCCCGATGGCGCCGCCGAAATCGAGATTGAGGCGCTGCAGCACGTTATTGGTATTCTGCAGGATGCGGTTCAGCCTGCCGCGCTGCTCCTCGTCTTCGATCGCCTCTTCGATCGGCAGATCGATCTGGTCGGCATCGTCGACGATGGCTTGCAGGACATAGTTGATGGCGCGCACCATGGAGCGCCGGTCGTCGGGCAGCAGCGCCTGCATGTCGGCCGTGTTGAACAGCGTCTGCAGCGCCATGAAATTCGCCGAGAGCGCCGGCATGGTGTTGCCCGAGCGCCAATAGATCGCCAGCCTCGGATGTCCCTTGTCCGGCTCGCCCTTGATGATGCCCGCATAGAACGGCCGCAGGCGCTGATCGCGGATGCTTTCGACGCCGTGGACGAGGATGCCGAGCAGTTCGGTCGCGGCTTCCTTGCCGTCGCGATAAAGTGGATTGTCCGGACCGGGCGCCTTCCAGGCCGACTGGATGCCATCCGGTTTTTCCCATTCGGCATAAAGCTCGGCGGCAACGGACTTCAGATTGTCGGCGATCGCCGCACCATAGCGGCAGCGGAACCCGTTCTTTTCCGAGGTCAGAACCTCCGCGCCCGTGCCGTAGAGAACATATTCCAGTGCGCCGAGACCCTGCGCAGCAACGCTCTTGCCCTTGAGGGTCTCGGCCGAGGTCGCCGTTTCGTCACTTGTCGCCAGAATGCGCTGGACCTGCTTCAGGCCGGTGCTCTTGCGATCCGGAAAAAACAGGAACCGCTCGAACCGGTTGCCTTCGATGACCGGCCCGACACGGACGATCTCGATCGTCGACCATTGCTGGATCACCTCGTCGAAGGTCATCTGCACGTCACCGAGCGTCTCCTCGGATGGCTTGTCGCACAGCACATGGGCCGCTTCGGCAAGCGATTCTGTGCCCTCCATCAGGTCACGGTAGCCGGGCCGGATGAAATCGTCGACGGCCTTCTGCATGACACCCGGCACCGCCTCCAGCTTGAGTCCGGCGCGTGGCGGCGCCGCCTTATCCACATCCTCGGCCATGACGGGCAGCGACAGGACGGCAAGGCCGAGGCAGAGAAGCAGAGGAAGCCGGTGGCGCATCAAAGAGACTCCAGAAATGTCATCAGGGCTTGTCTATCGGCTTTTTCCAGTGCGGCAAACCGGTCGCGGGCCTTTGCCGCCTCGCCGGCGTGCCAGAGAATGGCTTCGGTCAGATTTCGGGCACGTCCGTCATGAAGGAAGAACGTGTGGCCGCTCACCGTCTTGGTCAATCCGATACCCCAGAGCGGCGGCGTGCGCCATTCGCTGCCCGAAGCCTCGCCCACTTGCTGGCCGTCGGCAAGGCCGTCGCCCATGTCATGCAGCAAGAAGTCGGAATAGGGCCAGATCAACTGGAAGGCATGCGCCTTGTTGGCGGCATCGCGACGGGTCACGAATTTCGGCACATGACAGGAAATGCAGCCGGTTTCATAGAAAACCTTCTTTCCCGCCAGCGTTTCTGCAAAACTTGCCTTGCGGCGCGCCGGGACAGCAAGATTCTCCGAGTAGAAGGTTAGGAGATCAAGGACCGGCCCTGGCGCTTCTGTATCGCCCAGCCTCGGCTGTACGCCGTCGGCCAGGGCGAGACAGGCGGTTTGTGCTGCCATGCAATCGCCATGGCTGCGCTTCGCATCCGGAGACGAGATACCGATGTCCCCCGCCAGCGCGCCGGCGCTCTGCTGGCGCACCGTGGCGCTCTGTGCTTTCCAGCCGAAGCGGCCGAGGGTGAGTTTGCCGGAGGCCGGATCACGCACCACGGCCGGCTTGCCACTGATGCCGTCGCCATTCTTGTCGTCCGGATCCGCATTCGTCAGCATATCGGCGGAGTGAATGGCTTCCACGAGCCCCAGCCCACCCATCGCCTGCGTCACGCGGGGCGACAGCGTGGTCGCTTCATCAAGGGCACCATAACCCGGCTTATCGATCGAATAATGCGGCTTGCGCAGGAAAACCGTTTCACCGCCCGCCAGCATCACCGGGGTCTCCGTATAGCTGATCTTCATATGGCCTTCAGCGGGAAGACCGGGCACGGCGCTGTCTTGCAACTGCGTGCCGTAAACGGGATCCGGAAAATTCAGCACCTCGTGGGCCGCGATCGCCGCCTGTTCCTCCGCGGTCTTCGGCGCTCGGGCAAGACGCAGGAACATCGAGGTCGCGTCGGCCGACCCTTCCGGCGGGTGCCCTCGCCCGTCCTTCAGATGGCAGGTCTGGCAAGCACGGGCATTATAGAGCGGCCCGAGACCATCCGAAGCCTGCGTCGATGAGGGTGAAGAGACCCAGAGCTTGCGGAACAGCGCATTGCCGAGCTTGAACGTCTCTTCCTCGGCAAAGGTGATATTGGCCGAGAACTGCGAGAAGCTGTCCTGATTGACCGAGGCGATGGACGTGCCCGCACCACCCGACATCGCTTCGAATTTTTCGGCTTTGGAAAAATCGGTGGCGGGGCGGATTACGTCCTCAACACGGATTTGGTCGGCCTCGGAAAGATCGTCGCGCGCTTGGCTGAAAAAAGCGCCAATCGGAGCGCTTTCGGTGGCCGGCGCATTGCCGGCTCGCTCCCTCTTCTCCCCGGCGGGGAAAAGGTGGCGCGATGCGCCGGATGAGGGGGCGGCTGGCACCCAAATCGCCGAGAAGCCCCCCTCATCGCCTCGCATACGCTCGGCGCTTCTCCCCGCTGGGGAGAAGAGGGAGCTTGTCGCAAGCGCCTTCGATCCATATGGGACGGCCCTGCCCCTTGAGGGGGCGATGTCACGCAGTGACAGAGGGGGGTATGCCGCCCTCGATGCCATCCCCTTCTCGTCAAAAATGGAAAAACCGCCCGCCGCTAGCAAAAGCGCAGCGGCAGGCGGCAAAATCACACGTCGGGCGAGCCAAACAGGCATTCAGAAAAAACCGGGCCGCACACCAGAAGCGGCGGCCCGCCTTTGCGTTTTCATTGGAAGACAGCGTTAGGATTATCCAGGCTGTCTGAACCTTCAAGCTCGATCGTGCCGAGATCCAGCGACGCAATGACGCGCTCTACCGTTTTTGCCTGTGCGACGAGGCCATCGATGGCGGCCTGGACGACGGCGTTGCCCTCGGTGTTGCCCTCGGCGATCATCTGGTCGTAGGCCTCGACGGTCTGCCCACGCTTGGCCATCGCTTCCATCGCAGTGATCGTTGATGCCAGCTTTTCCTTCATCTCCTTGTCGAGCGCCGGATCCTTGGCGGCGACGAGTTCGGAGAGCGAAGGGCCGGTCAACTTGGCGCCGTCAACCTTCGTATATTCGCCGGTGTAGGCGGCCTGGATGCCGATCGCATCGTGCAGATGCGAGTTGTAGGTGTTGTCGGAGAAGCAATCATGCTCTTCTTCCGGATCGTGCAGCAGGAGGCCAAGCTTCATGCGCTCACCGGCCAATTCGCCATAGGAGAGCGAGCCCATGCCGGTCAGGATCGCCGCAACGCCGGCCTTGGCGTCGCCTTCGACATTCTTCATGGCGGCACCATCCGGCGCCCAGTTGGCGACCATGTCCTTGAGGTCGGAAACAAGCAAGTCGCTGGCGGCCTTCAGATAGGCGGCGCGGCGATCGCAATTGCCGTTGGTGCAGGTCTTCGTGTCATAATCCGTGTAGGACCGGTTGCCGGCGCCCTTGCCGGTGCCGTTCAGGTCCTGGCCCCAGAGCAGAAATTCGATGGCGTGGTAGCCGGTGGCGACATTCGCCTCGATGCCGCCTGCTTCCTGCAGCGTGCTCGACAGGAATTCCGGCGTAATGCTGGTTGCGTCCACGTCCTTGCCGTCGATCTTGATCGTCTTGTTGGCGACAACGTTGGCGGTGAACAGCGCGTTCTCGTCGCTTTCGGCGCCGTAGCTCGGATCGACATAATCGATCAGGCCCTCGTCCAGCGGCCAGGCGTTGACCTTGCCTTCCCAGTCATCGACGATCGGGTTGCCGAACCGGTAGACTTCGGTTTCCTGATAGGGGTTGCGGGCCGCAAGCCAGGCCTCGCGAGCCGCCTTCAGCGTTGCTTCGCTCGGTGTCGCGATCAGCGCCTCAACGGCCTTGTCGAGCGCTTCTGCGGTCGTAAGAGCGTCGGAATATTTGGCGTATGCCACCTCGGCATAGTGCTTGACGACGGCGGCTGCGTCGATCGCAGCCTGGGCCGGCTGCAGCGCAAGCATCGACGTTGCGGTTGCAAACGCCAGCGCGGCGCTCCGAAGGAATGATGTGGTCATGACCTCTCCTGGTATTTTCCGAATGAATTCGGTGTTCCCCGCGCCCGGTGCCCGGTCGCACAGTCGCGCGGACCGAAATAGGACGTGGCTGTTCAGCCCGGTTTTCATGAACCAAAACAAAACTTGTGTCAAAGTGTATAGTTTAGAACGTTTTCAGTATGGGAGAGGACGAGGGCTCATCGCAGCGGGTGCGAGAAACCAATATCCACGTTCAGGCCTTACGGCCCATCAGGCAGAAGAAGAAGCCGTCTGTGCCGGTGGAGGCCGGGGTCAGCGTCACCGTCTTCATGTCGGCAGACCAGGGTTGCGGCTTGTCGGTACCGAACAGACCTGCCCAGGCATCGGCGCCGGACAGGATTTCGAATTCCGGATTGTGCTCGCAGAAATTGTAGACCTGAGCCTCGTTTTCTTCCGGCAGCACCGAGCAGGTGATGTAGATGAGGTGGCCGCCCGGGCGCACGAAGGAGGCAGCGCCCGCAAGCGCTTCCTGCTGCTGCGCCAGGCGCTCCTCGAGATTCCTCCGCGTCAGCCGCCATTTCGTGTCCGGCCGGCGGCGCCAGGTGCCGGTGCCGGTGCAGGGCGCATCGACGAGAACCCGGTCGCATTTGCCAATGAGCGGCGTCAGGCCTTCCAGACGGTCGTGGACCTGGACGTTGCGCGTGCCGGCTCGCTTCAACCGCTCGATGATCGGCGCCAACCGCTTGCGGTCGGTGTCGTAGGCGTGCACCTGGCCCTTGTTGTTCATGGCAGCCGCCATGGCCAGTGTCTTGCCACCACCTCCGGCGCAATAATCGAGAATTTGGTCGCCTTCTTTCGGCATCACCAGGTCGGCCACGATCTGCGAGCCTTCGTCCTGAACCTCGAACCAGCCCTTCTGGAAGGACAACTCCGCTGTGACGTTGGGCAGGCGCGACGGCCCCTCGCCCGCCTGCACGCGAATACCGTTGCGCGCAATCATCGTTGGCTCGACGCCGCTGCGCTCCAGCGCCTTCAAAACCTTCTCACGGGAAGCCTTCAGGGTATTGGCGCGCAGATCAAGAGCAGGACGCCCAGCCAGCGCCTTTGCCTCGGCGAGCCAGTCTTCGGCAAAATTCTCCTCGAAGGACGGCTGCACCCATTCCGGAATATCGCCCTGCACATGCAGGGGCGCGTCTTCCAGCTTGCGGCTGGCGAAAGCCGCTTTCATCTCTTGCGTGAGCGGTTCAGGCGCAAACTTGTCGCCCTCCAATTCTGCGGCAAGTTTCTCCGGCGACACGCCCCACTGGCGAAACATCACCGCGTGACCGAGCGCCGTGGCGCTGTCGCTGTCCATCAGCCAGGTGTGCGAAAGTTTCATGCGCAGGGCGTCGTAGACGATGTTACCGATCGCGGCACGGTCGCCCGACCCGGCAAAACGATGTGCCAGTCCCCAGTCCTTGAGGGCATCGGCAACGGGACGCTTGCGCGCCTCAATATCGGCAAGAACCTCAATGGCTCCGGCGAGCCTGCCACCCAGTCGCATCTTTCAAACTCCATTTTCCGCCGTGGTAGCGGTGATGGCCGCCAAGAGCAAGCCGGGAAGCGGCGGCGCGTGACGATTGCTGATTGGATGCGAGGTCGTGGCCGATACGGGAGCCAGAAGCGCCCTTTCCGAACATACCGGATCAAACCCGACCGGAAGAAAACCGGGCAGGCATGTTTTGGACGTCAGCTGACGACGCGGTAACAGATGCTGGCGGTTCCCGAACTGATCATGCCGATGTGGGAGGCGGCGGCCTTGGAAAGATCGATGACGCGGCCGCGAATGAAAGGACCACGATCGTTGATGCGGACGACAACCGTCTTGCCGTTGCGCTTGTTGGTGACGGCGACCTTGGTGCCGAACTTGAGGTTCCGATGAGCGGCCGTCAGATATTTGGCGTTCATCCGTTCGCCGGACGCGGTGCGCGAGGAAAGCGCGTACCAGGATGCGCCGCCGCAGCCAGATCCTGCAGCGTGGCTTGGTGTTACCGATGTGAGAGTTGCCCCCAAGGCAAAAGTTGCCGCCAATGCAGCAGACGCGAATTTGGTCTTGATCAAAGACGACCCCTCGTTTGAAATTTAGTTAAGTCTCACTAAAGATGCGCTTGTCGGGGGAAAAAATGGCGAAAAAGTGCCTCAACCTTTAACGTTGCATTAGGAAATATTGACGATCTACAAAAAATTAAAATTACGAAATTTTGAAATTCTGTCACACTCCCGCAGAAATGCTTTGAAATCAGGCGTTAATCTGAAAATGCCTTTGCGGCTACCTCCCAACCCTGGGCCGGATATAAAAAATGATTCAAATTTTTGAAAAGTGCCTTATTTGGCCTGTTTCAAAGCTAGAAAATCGCCATATCTCGCTAAGGTTGCATATCCCTGAAAGAGAAAACGCAAATTTTCTTGCCAATTTGGATAGATTAAAATCGCCGAGAAACGCGAATATTTCAGCATTGGTTTCTTAGATCTATCGGAAGAAACCCATAGTCTTTCGAAATCATCTATACTTGAAAGATCATCCGCGCCATTGTCCGCCACTCCATAATTCCGCTAGCGAAATCCGATAGTCGGGGAAGCGAAACACGAAGCCGAGATCGCGCAGGCGCGCATTCGAAACGCGTTTGTTCTCGCCATAGAACGACCGCGCCATGGGAGACAATTCGGCCTCCTCGAAGGGAATTTCAGGCGGCGGGCTGACGCCCATCAGCCGTGCAGCCTCGGCAACGACGTCCTGCGGCGGCGCAGGCTCATTGTCGGTGACGTTGAAGATGCCACCGATCGATTTCTCCGCCAGAAAGCGTGCCGCGCCCGCGATATCCTCGACCCGGATGCGGTTGAAAACCTGGTTGGGCTTGATGAGGCGGCGCGCCGTGCCGGCTTCGAGATTGCAGAACGCATTGCGACCGGGGCCGTAGATACCGGCAAGCCGCAGTACCGCGACCGGGATATTGTTGTCGCGGCCAAAGGCAAGCCAGGCCTTCTCCGCCGCCACACGCTCCACGGAGCGAGCGGAAACCGGCTCCAATGAAGTCTCCTCCGTGACCCAGGCGCCACCATGATCACCATAGACGCCGACCGTCGAAAGATAGCCTGCCCATTCAAGGTTCGGCATCAGTTCGCCAAGCGGTGGCGCTTCGGGGCGCATCATCGGATCGCCCTCACGGCCCGGCGCGATGGACTGGAGCAGGTGCGTCGTCCGCCTCATCACGGAGGCGAGCTCCGGCGAAATGTTAACGCCGTCATAAACAAGCGCATCGATGCCAAGCGCGCGAAGGCCGCCGAGCTTGTCTTCCGACCGCGTCGTTCCGGTGACCGACTGCGCCAAGGGCAGAAAGGCCTTGGCAATGGCCGAGCCGGAAAAACCGGCGCCCAGGATCAGAACATGCATCACACAACTCCTGCCAGTTTCCATTCGGCGAGAACCTCGGCGTCCGACTCGCTCTGCCGTCTTGCCGCAAAATTCGCAAAATCGCCAGCCGTCATCAATCGTGAAAGCGCCCAGACCGCCATGCCGCGCACCGTTGGCGACATATCCTTCGACAAGGCCGCGCAGACATCAATCAGCCCCGCATCGCCGGAATTGCCGGCGGCGATCAGACAGTTGCGCACGAAGCGGTCGCGGCCGATGCGCTTGACCGGCGAGCCGGAGAAAAATGCGCGGAATGAAGCATCATCGAGCGTCAGAAGGAAGGACAGAGACGGCGCTCTCAAATCCTCGCGTGCCTTCAGCTTCATTTCCGAGGCTGTCGTGGCGAACTTGTTCCACGGACAGACGGCAAGACAGTCATCGCAGCCATAGATGCGGTTGCCGATCAAAGACCGCAAGGCCGGATCGATCGGCCCCTTGTGCTCAATCGTCAGATAGGAAATGCAGCGACGCGCGTCGATTTTGTGAGGAGCCGGAAAGGCATTGGTCGGGCAGACATCAAGGCAGGCGCGGCACGAGCCGCAATGATCCCGTTCGGGTTCGTCGATCATAAGGTCGGCCGTGGTGAACAGGCTGCCGAGAAACAGCCAGGAGCCGAATTCGCGGCTGACGAGATTGGTGTGCTTGCCCTGCCAGCCGAGGCCCGCCTGCTCAGCCAGCGGCTTCTCCATCACCGGGGCGGTATCGACGAAGACTTTGACGTCCTCACCTGCCCTTGCCGCAAAACGCGTCGCCACTTCCTTGAGCTTGCCTTTGATGACGTCGTGATAGTCGCGGTTGCGCGCATAAACCGAAATGGTCCCACGATCGGGCCGTTCAAGAAGCGAGCGCGGGTCCTCCTCAGGCCCATAATTCATGCCGAAAAGCACGACGGAGCGCACATCGCTCCACAGCACCCGGGGATCGGCGCGGCGGTCGGCCGTCTCCGCCATCCAGTCCATCGTGCCGTGATATCCTTCGCCAAGAAAGTCGGCGAGACGATCCGGCGCCTGCGGAATGGAGTCTGGACGCGCTACGCGGCAGACGTCGAAACCTTTGTCGCGGGCTTCGTCCTTGAGGAAGCTGGTGAGCGTCCGGCGCCTCTTGTCGTGCTTCTCCTTATGGAGCGCATCGCCCGGCACGGGGTTCTCCTGTTGCTGGCACATGATATCGACCGAAAACTGATTCACAGTTCCCGGTATCATGCCCTAAAAATCGAGATCAGCGTAGTGCGATACTGGGGTCACGCCGCGCACGCGCTCCGCTAACAGCGGCCTGAAGGATGGCCGGGATTTCAGCCGCTGGTACCAATCCTTCACCGCCGGAACCTCCGCCCAATCGATCTCGCCGAGATAATCAAGCACGGAGATTGCAGCGGCGGCGGCAAGATCCGCATAGGACAGGCGATCGCCGGCGAGATAGGTGCGCGAGCCGGCAAGCCAGCCCAGATATTTCAGATGCTGGCGAATGTTGGACCGCGACGTGCGAAGAACCTTCGAATCGGGTGCGCCGCCGCCTTGGTCCGGCGTCATCTGCAGCTTGAAAATGCGTTCACGGACCAGCGGCCGCGTGACATCCGCCTCCATCTTCTGCAGGAACCATTCTGCCAGCCGGCGGATTTCTGCGCGCTGGAACGGGTCTTCCGCCAGAAGCCTCCGGTCGCGCTTCAGAACACCGTTTGTCTCATCGAGATATTCGGAAATCACAGTCGCGCCACAGAGCGCCCGCATGCTGTCGTCGACGTAGACCGGCAGAGTGCCCGCGGGATTGAGCGTCAGGAAGTCACGCCGCTTCCCCCAGGGCTGCTCCTCTGCCAGTTCCGTCTGATAGCCGTATTCCGAAAGGATCAGGCGGACGAACCGGGAAGAGGTGGACATGGGGTGGTGGTAGAGAGTTGGCATGAGATATCGGGTTTCGTCAGTTCGATTGGGGGGATGGTTTGTCGCGGCGGTTTGATCTGGCCACGGCACGTTTGAAAAAGCTATAGGAACTTGCTGGCGCAAACACAAGCGCGTCAGCCAATGCCCTTCGATGGGTCCCAGACCTTAACCCCCAATGCTTCAGGGATACTTAATTCATGGCCGATCAATCGATCATCAGCGCTCTGGTTCTTGGCTTCATCGAAGGCCTGACCGAATTCATTCCGGTGTCTTCGACCGCGCATGTGCTGCTTGCCGGGCATTTCCTCGGCTTCAAGTCGCCCGGTAACACCTTTGCCGTACTCATCCAGCTCGGTGCGATCCTTGCGATCCTGCTCGTTTATTTCCAGCGTCTCCTGTCGATCGCTGCCGACCTGCCCTCGAGCGCCAAGGCACGGCAATTCGTCCTGTCGATCCTTCTCGCCTTCCTGCCGGCTGCCGCGATCGGCGCCGTGACGCATAGTTTCATCAAGAGCGTGCTGTTCGAAACGCCGATACTGATCTGCATCGTGCTGATCTTCGGTGGTGTCGTCCTCTATGCGATCGACCGTTTGCCGCTGAAGCCGAGATATAACGACGTCATGGACTATCCGCCGTCGCTCGCTCTGAAGATCGGGCTCTGCCAATGCCTGGCGATGGTTCCCGGCACGTCCCGCTCGGGTGCGACCATCGCCGGCGCGTTGCTGATGGGGACCGACAAGCGTTCCGCCGCCGAGTTCTCTTTCTTCCTCGCGATGCCCACCATGCTCGGCGCCTTCACGCTCGATCTCTACAAGAACCGTAGCGCGCTGAACTTCGACGACGTTTCGCTGATCGTCGTCGGCTTCTTTGCCGCGTTCTTGGCGTCGCTGATCGTCGTGCGCTCGCTCTTGAAATTCGTCTCCAGTCGCGGCTTTGCGCCGTTCGCCCTCTGGCGCATCGTCATCGGCATGGCCGGTCTCATCGGTCTCTGGCTGGTCGGCTGAATGGCAATAAAAAACCGCATGCACTCTCTTGCGAGACTGCATGCGGCCCCTGGCCCCCGCCATGAAACTGCGCCGCCTCAAAATGAGGCGGAAATTCTTATTCGGCCAACTTGCCGATCGAGGCCGTCGTGCACGGATCGACGCCATAGGCCGGCGCGCAGCTGTGATTGCTGGCGACCGTCTTCGGCGCAGCAAAAGATCCAGCCAGAACGATAAGTGCCGCGCACGCAAAGAAAATTGCGATCGACTTGCCCATGAAAAATATGCCTTTCAAGATGATATGACGGCGCCGGTCTCTCCTGAAACGAAGGACGCGGCGCGGCTGTTGTCTATGCGCTGGACCAGCCGTTATCAATATCAACAGATGCTGAATCGACGGTAAAGACCAATCGCTTTCTCAAGTGCGGCAGAACTGCAACGCTTTGATTTGAGGCGGGCAAAAAGAAACCGCCGGGCGCGCCGACGGTTTTTATTCAACCCGATTTTGACAAGTCAGGGCGGTCAGGCGGCGCCGCCGGACCGCGTATACTGTCCCTGTGGACGGTAACGCACCATGTAGGATGGCAGGATCGCTTCGACCGAGGTCGGCTCGATGCCGAACGCCTGCAACGTGCGGCCTTCGGTCTGCGCACCATCGGAAACGACGTTGTCGCGCTTCAGCAGGATGACCTGGTCTGGCGTGATCGGCGGCGCCACGAACGGCACCAGCGAGGCAACGGACCCCATCAGCGAGGCAATGCCGAAGGGAACCGGCAGCAGCGTGCGCTTGCGTCCGATGGTCTTCAGCATGAGCTCGAGACAGTTCTTGAAAGTCAGGACTTCCGGGCCGCCGAGCTCATAGATCTTGCCCTTGGCAACCTTGCCCTCGACGGCCTTGGCAGCCGCTTCGGCGACATCTGCGACGTAGACCGGCTGAAATGCGGTGTTGCCGCCGCCGACCAGCGGCAGGACCGGCGAGAGACGCGCCATCTTGGCGAACTTGTTGAAGAAACTGTCTTCTGGACCGAAAATGATCGACGGCCGCAGGATGACCGCTTCGGGAACGGTCTCCAGGATCGCCTTTTCCGCCCGGCCTTTCGATTTCGCATAAAGGGATTCGCCATTGGCATCGGCGCCGATGGCGGAAATATGGGTCAATGTCGCACCAACGCCACGCGCGGCCTCGGCCACGGCACGGGCGCCAAAATCCTGGACCGCATCGAAGGTGTTGCGACCGCTTTCAAACAGGATGCCGA
Source organism: Pararhizobium sp. LjRoot235 (assembly GCF_964254145.1). NCBI lineage: Bacteria > Pseudomonadati > Pseudomonadota > Alphaproteobacteria > Hyphomicrobiales > Rhizobiaceae > Pararhizobium > Pararhizobium sp. LjRoot235. The sequence goes on from NZ_CAXUSP020000001.1 coordinate 4,143,688, forward strand.
CGCAGTTGACGACATGATCGGCACCATGCACCGCCGCATCGACAGAATTGCGGTAGCGCAGGTTTGCCTGAACCAGGGAAATCTGGCCGACATTGCCGAGCGGCTGCAGGAAGCCGGCGAGATCCGGACGGCGGACGGCAACGCGGATGCGGAAGCCGCGTTTCGCGAGCGCACGAACGACATGACGGCCGACAAACCCGGACCCGCCGAAAACGGTAACGAGCGGGGGGAGGTTGGACAAGGTCATGGCGTGGCACTCCTGATCTTCAGCATGGTATATGTGAGCTACATAGCCCAATCATCGGGCGACGGGAAGGCTCATCGCCAAGGCTTTTCTGCCGCTTTCCGCCGCAGCATGGGACGCCGCTCAGACGCCTTCGGCGACCACCATTTCAGCACTCGCGACCTCGTGGCGGATCGCAGCCGCGATCTGGTACTCGGGCGAATTGTAGCAATCGATCGCCGCCTGTAGCGACGGGAACTCGATCACCACGTTACGGGACCGGACATCCCCCTCCAGACGCTGGAAAGCACCGCCGCGGGCCAGAAATTTAGCGCCGTATTTTTCAAAAGCCGGTTTTGCGGCCGCGACATAATCCTTATAGCGCTCGGCATCGCGGACATCGACGCGTGCAATCCAGTAGCCTCTTGCCATGACCGCTCCCTATTTTTATCGCAACTCGTCACTATTGCTTCCGCTTCTTCCGTCAATTCACTTGACCGGTCAAGGCCGGTGCGCGATCGCTTCGAGGCGGCGCCGGCGGACGCGCTGCCAGCCCCGGAAACACTCCCCATTTTCCGACGGGCAGATACAAGCACAATCAGACTCGGATCTGCCGCGCGGAGACATCGCGCTCCCGCCATTATCATGACGCTGATACTGGATTGACTGGTTATGCAGCCGGCGCGCCACGCATTTCATCGAGAATGGCGAGCGCCGCAGCCCTTGGATCGGCGGCCTTGACGATGGGGCGGGCGACGACGAGGTGGCTTGATCCGGCGGCAAGCGCATCGGCAGGTGTCATCACCCGCTTCTGGTCGCCCTTGTCGCTGCCGGCGGGCCGGATACCGGGGGTGACGATTGCCATGTCGGGCCCGACGATCTTGCGGACCGCAGAGGCTTCCTCGGCCGAGCAGACGATGCCGCCCATTCCGGCCGCCCGTGCCTGTTCGGCGCGGCGAAGTACCAGGGCTTGCGGGTCAAATTGGTAGCCGGCGTCAATGACATCCTGCGCATCCATCGAGGTCAGCACGGTGACGCCAAGCAAGCAAAGGTCGGAGCCGCGCGCAGCTTCGACGGCCGCTTTCATCGCTTTCGGATAGGCGTGCAGCGTCAGCATCGACATGCCCATCTTGACGATGTTCTCGACACCCTTGGCAACCGTATTGTCGATATCAAGCAACTTCATGTCGAGGAAGACCTTCTTGCCGTGGCTGGCAAGATCGCGGGCAAATTCGAGCCCACCGGCGAAGGCCAATTGATAGCCGATCTTATAAAACAGCACGTCGTCGCCCAGCGTTTTGACGATCGTCTCGGCTTCGCCGATCGTGGGGACATCAAGGCCGACGATCAGCCGGTCGCGCGCGGTTGCAGTCATTCTTGCCATCCTTGCCAGAGCTCAAACGGCCTCCAATCGCATGCAACGGACCAGTCCGCAAGAGCAAACGCAAAGAGATTGCCGCTGCCGCCCGGCTAATCCTTGGTCCCGTCGCTCGAGAGGATGCGGCCGAGTTGTTTTGCCCATCCACACCGTGCGGCCGCCTCCGATCTTGCAGCTCCCAGCTCGGACAATCCCCAGGCACATCCGGTTCGATGCCAACCTGCGGATGCGCCACGCAGATGCCGAACATCAATCGGCCTCAATGCGTCTTGCGATAGACCCACAACTGCGCAGGCGGAATGTTGCGCACAACAAAATCATAGTGGGAGATCTGATAACGATCCGGCATGGCGACGACCGGCGACAGCGGACCGTAGGAAATCTGGACGACGGGCCGGCCGACAGGAATCCGCGATAGCAGATCCTCGATCAGCGACACCCTCATATGCATCGGAAAATTCAGAAGCGGCACGGCCGAAATGACGCTGTCGAACGTCTGGTCCTTATGCGCGCCCAAAGTCTTTTCGAGGTCGAAGGCATCGCCATTGATGAAATCCACGCCGGGATAGGCCTTGACCAGATGTTGAAAGAAATCGGTGGAGAATTCGACCGAGACCAAATTTTGAGGCTGCACGCCCTTCTGCAAGATCGCCTTGGTGATGACGCCGGTGCCGGGGCCAAGTTCGAGAACGGGGAGGCCCGAATGGGGATTGACGACGCTTGCCATTCGCCGGGCGGTTATTCCGGACGTCGGCACAATCGAGCCGACTGCCTTCATATTGCTGCGCCATCCCTTGAAGAAACGAATCTCCTCGTCGAATTTCTTGCCAAGACGCTCTTTCAGACGAAAATTCATGCGCATCTCCACCACTATATTGCCCGCACCCTGAACAGTACATCATGTTCGCAGCGCAGCGTCCTCCAAGTACGACATGATTATGTGTCGCTGACTGCGACAAAAACAAGTCGTTTCGCGTCATTAAATCGAGATGCCAACAGATCAGTTGCCGTCAGCGCCTGGTTACGGTCGCAGCGATCGGTGCCCAACCCAATACCTCCCGAGCCGCGACGACAACGGCCGGAGATCGTTCCGGCCGTCGCTTCAAACCTGAGATGACTCTTGCGGCCCTAGACGCGCATCGGCATCAGAACATAGAGCGCGTCGTCGCCTGCCATGTCGCGCACCAGCGTCGGCGAGCCGGGATCGGCGAGCATGAACACGGCGTCGGTGCCGGAGAGCTGCGCGGTGATATCGAGCAGATATTTGGCATTGAAGCCGATTTCCAGTGGATCGCTATCATAGCCGACCGCGAGTTCTTCCGTTGCACTTCCCGAATCCGGGTTGTTGACGGTCAGCGTCAATTGCCCGTCGGAAAGGGCGAGCTTGACAGCGCGGCCGCGCTCGGAGGAGATCGTGGACACACGGTCAACAGCCTGGGCGAAGGTTTGGCAATCGATCTTCAGCTCCTTGTCGTTGTTGGCCGGAATGACGCGCTGGTAGTCCGGGAAGGTGCCGTCGATCAGCTTTGAGGTCATGACGATCGAGCCGATGGTGAGCCGGATCTTGGCGTCCGAAACCTCAACGGTCACAATCACATCCGGATTGTCGACCAGCTTCTGCAGTTCGCTGACGGTTTTGCGCGGGATGATGATGCCTGGCATGCCTTCGGAACCGGATGGCGCTTCCAGATCGGCGCGGGCGAGACGGTGGCCGTCGGTGGCCACGGCCCGCAGCTTGAGCTGACCCTTGCTTTCGATCGTATGGATATAGATGCCGTTCAGATAGTAGCGGGTTTCTTCCGTCGAGATCGCAAACTGGGTGCGATCGATCAGCATCTTCAGGTCGGTGGCCTTGATGCGGAAGCTATGTGTAAACGTTCCGGCGGTAAGATCCGGGAAATCGGACTGCGGCAGGCACTGCAGCGAGAACCTCGACCGGCCTGAGGTGACCGTCATCGCCGTACCTTCGGCGTTGGTCGCAAGCAGGACCTCGGAACCATCCGGCAGCTTGCGCACGATGTCATAGAGCAGATGGGCCGGAACCGTCGTCGCGCCCGCCTGCTCGACCTGCGCCGGCGTCGCTTCGGTGATTTCCAAGTCGAGGTCGGTCGCCTTCATTTCGAGGCTTGCGCCATCGGAGCGCAACAGCACGTTCGAGAGGATCGGAATGGTGTTGCGCCGCTCGACCACGCGGTGAACGTGGTTCAGCGACTTCAGGAGATTGGACCGCTCGAGAGTAATGCGCATGGGATGCTACCGCTTTCAACCATCGCCGGACGGGCCGCGCCTCCCGGCTTGAACTTTTGAAATGCCCGCTTTCGGACGGGAAAGATGTGGACAGGCAAAATGGCAGAAAGAAGCCGTGAAAAGCAAGGGGTAACGGCGGGAGAGCCCCAGTAATGTTTGCTTCGGCGTGAATCCGCAGCTCTTGCCGAAGCGCGACCGCTGACCCATAAAGGTCAGACGCCAGCTTAACGGCGGATAGCAGTATTTAAGGTACGCAGTTTTGGAAAAGCAGGCATCGGGCGAAACACGGCCAAGTGAGAGGCACAAAAGCTACCGGCTGCACAATGTCACTGTGCCCGCCCGCCCCCTGGAACCGGCGCTCTATCTTGTTGCCACCCCGATCGGCAATCTTTCCGATATCACCCTTCGCGCGCTCGAAACGCTGGCCGGTGCCGACGTGCTTGCCTGCGAGGATACCCGCGTCACCCGGGTGCTGCTCGACCGCTATGGCATCGTCAACCGACCCTATGCCTATCACGAGCACAATGCCAACGAGGTCGGGCCGAAACTGCTCGCCGCGCTTGACGAGGGTAGATCCGTCGCTCTCGTCTCCGATGCCGGCACGCCGCTGGTCTCCGATCCCGGTTATCGGCTCGGCCAGATCGCCATTGCGGCCGGCCACCGCGTCGTTCCGATCCCGGGCGCCTCCGCCCCGCTTGCCGCATTGGTCGGCTCCGGCCTTCCCAACGACGCTTTTCTCTTCGCCGGTTTCCTGCCCTCCAAGGACAAGGCGCGCCGCGACCGGCTTGCGGAGCTTGCAACTGTTCCCGCCACGCTGATCTTCTTCGAATCCCCGCACCGGATCGCCGCCACGATCGCCGCCGCCCATGACGTTCTCGGGGCCGGGCGCCGGGCTTCCGTCTGCCGCGAACTGACCAAGACCTTCGAGGAGTTCCGCCGCGGCACGCTGGCCGAGCTCAGGGCTTTTTATGATGAAGGTGCTACCGTCAAGGGCGAGATCGTGCTCATCATCGGCCCGCCGGATGCGCCGGCGGCACCGGAGGCGGATGACGTCGATGCCATTCTCTTGAACCTGGTCAAGGATATGCCGACCGGCAAGGCGGCGACGGAGGCAGCCAGGCAGACCGGCCTCAACCGCAAGGACCTCTACGACAGGCTGCTGGAGCTCAAAGGCTGGAATGAAGCGTGAGCCACCCGACAGGAAGCGCCTGAAAGCGCTCCGGCGCGGCGCGCTCGCCGAGTACCGCGCTGCCCTGTCGCTCATCATGAAAGGCTACCGCATCGTCGCCTTCCGTTATCGCACCAAACTGGGCGAGATCGACATCATCGCACGCAAAGGCAATCTGATCGCCTGCGTCGAAGTCAAGGCCCGCCGGTCGCTCGACGATTCCGTTTTTGCGGTTTCCAATTTTGCACAACAGCGCATCCGTGCCGCAAGCGACCTATGGCTGGCAAAACAGCCTGATTTTGCGCATCTTTCAATCCGTTACGACATCATTTCCGTCATGCCCTGGCGTTGGCCGGTCCATCTTCCCGATGCCTTTTGAAGGACTGTGCATCGCGATGATCGAATCGAAACAAAAACGTTATCCGCGCGTCATGAAAGGCCGGTAGCCCGGTTCCTCACAAGTGGAAATGCTCACCCAATATGAGCATGGGAGAAAAATGTGGGACTAGGTGGCAAATAGCACCAATGGCAGTTTGCGACCCTTAGCTGCCATTCAGATGTTGCGGCAAGAACACTGGATTGCCTGGCTCTTAAGCCGTCCCGAGGGCAGTGAGGTCGCAGTTTTCAAGGAAGACCAAGTTCGCTTCGATTTTGTCCAAGGGCCAATCCCACCAAGCAATATCGAGAAGTTCGTTAATTATTTCGATGGGATAGCGCATCCGAATGACGGTGGCCGGGTTTCCTCCAACAACCGCGTAGGGTGGAACGTTGCGAGCAACGACCGACGCAGCAGCGATGATCGCGCCTGCACCGATTTGCACACCCGGCATGATCGCTGCGTCGTGGCCAATCCATACATCGTGACCGACAACTGTATCCTTCACTGGCAGGTCTTTGTAGCCGAAGGTCTCGGGTTTGAAGATGCGGAATGGATAGGTGCTGAAGCTTGTCATCGGATGATTGGCTGAACTTGTGATAAAGTAACTTCCCCGAGCGATCTGGACAAATTTACCGATTACCAGCCGCTCGCGAACGCTATGACCCAGATAGGGTGCGAGTATTTTGGCAGTGTCCTCCGGTTTCCCAGAGTGAGTGTAATAGCTGTATTCGCCGATCTCCATGCGCGGATGGTCAATAACATTCTTCAGATAGACCGTGTCGCTATAAAGCGTGCCGTCCGGCAGAGTGATTGGATGAGTTGCATTTGCATCGAGAAGAGGCATGAAGAACACTTTTCAGAAGAAGGCCAGCGCAATTACACGACCGAAGCTGGTCCGGAAGAGCGATGGAATCCATCGCGCTCCCCAAACGCTTTCATGAATAATTTGAATGGCAATACGCTCAGCGCGTTTCGGGTAGCATCTGCGATGACCGCTCATGGCGCAAAGCTGCCGCCTGTACCACCTCGAAACAGCTGACGGCATTTGCTCCAAAAATGCCTGAAAACTCATCCCCGTCCATCCCCGCCCTTTGCACCCGTGCCATACTCTTCCCGTCCCACCACGGATACACCGGTTTGCGTTGCCGGCGAGGTGGGGCTGGTGCCCGGATGGTTTGGCGGAACGCGCGCGAAATCCCCGGGGCTGCGTGAAAGGCGGTTCTCCTCCGGTTCGCAAATGAACCGGGCGTGCCGGGTGGCCACACCGTCTTTGACGGTCCAGGGCTGACCCCGCCTCATTGAAAAGCCTGGCGGATAAGCGGCCGGGCCGGGGCATTGGAGGTTTCTCCTCACAAGGGAGAAGCGCAGAAGACGGTAAAAGACACTGAAACGGGGCACATCGCGTGTCATTTATCTATTCTATCTGAGGCACCCGATGTGCCCCGGCCGATCCCGCCGACGTTTGTCGCCGGCGAACCTGCAGATGTTTCAAGCCACGGGCGAAAAAGCCGCCGCGTGAACGGGAAGGCATGCTCGATGGAAACGACGGTAGAAATCTGTCTGGCTTCCCGGATGCCATTTGATATAGACAGGTTCTCTCAACGACGCCCACGATCAACAGGAAATGACTCATGGCAAGAATCGTCAATGTCGCGATCCAGATGGATCACGTTTCGGGCATCAATATCGCTGGCGACAGCACCTTCGCCATCAGCCTCGAAGCGCAGGCGCGCGGCTACAGGCTGTTCCATTACACGCCGAACCAGTTGTCGCTGCGCGACGGCAAGGTCTTCGCCACCGTGCAGCCGATGATGCTGCGCGACGTCAAGGGCGATCACTACACGCTGGGCGAAGCCGAACGCATCGACCTGTCGACCATGGACGTGGTGCTTTTGCGCCAGGACCCGCCCTTCGACATGGCCTATATCACCTCGACGCATCTGCTCGAGCGCGTCCACCCGAGGACACTCGTCGTCAATGATCCGGCCTGGGTGCGCAACTCGCCGGAGAAGATCTTCGTCACCGAATTTCCCGACCTGATGCCGAAGACGCTGATCACCCGCGATCCGGCCGAGATCGCCAGCTTCCGCGCCGAGATGGGCGACATCATCCTGAAGCCACTCTATGGCAATGGCGGCGCCGGCGTGTTTCATTCGACCCGCGACGACCGCAACCTGTCATCCCTGTTGGAAATGTTCGGCCAGATGTTCCGCGAACCGTTCATCGCCCAGGAATACCTTCCGGCCGTGCGCAAGGGCGACAAGCGCATCATCCTCGTCGACGGCGAACCGGCCGGCGCGATCAACCGTGTTCCGGCCGAAAACGACGCGCGTTCCAACATGCATGCCGGCGGCAAGCCCGAGCCGAGCGAACTGACCAAGCGGGAAAAGGAAATCTGCGCCCGCATCGGGCCCGCGCTGCGCGAGCGTGGGTTCCTGCTCGTCGGCATAGATGTCATCGGCGACGTCATGACCGAGATCAACGTCACCTCGCCCACCGGCATCCGCGAAGTGAAGAAGTTCGGCGGCGCCGATATCGCCGCGCTTCTTTGGGACGCGATCGAACGCAAGCGCGCCTGAGAGAATAGAACCAACCGAGGCGTTCGCATGTCTCGGTTGCACGCCCGCCTCATCCCACGGATGTTCGCGGTTGTTCCGCTTCGTTCGCGAAATGCAACCTGCCTCAACCTGGCCGATTATCGCCATTGGACATGTTCGATAATTGTTCTTGTTTTATTCCGCTATTCGTGCAAGATTTCACGACACAACCGGTAGAGGTTGTGGTGGCAGGGGTTGAGCCTGCCTCGCGGTAAGAGGGGCAATCATGGTCGCGCGTGTCAGTACGGTTGCATTCCAGGGCATAGAAGGCCTGCCCGTCGACGTCCAGGTGATGGTGGCGCCAGGCAAGGTCGGTATGCAGATCGTCGGACTTCCCGACAAGGCAGTGGCCGAAAGCCGGGAGCGCGTCCAGGCGGCACTGCATGCCTCTGGACTGTCGCTGCCCGCCAAGAAAGTCACCATCAACCTCGCGCCGGCCGACCTGCCAAAGGAAGGCAGCCATTTCGATCTTCCCATCGCGCTTGGCCTGATGGCGGCGCTTGGCGCCATTCCCGCGGATGCGCTTGGCGGTTACGTCGTTATCGGTGAACTCAATCTCGACGGGACGATCGCTGCCGTCGCCGGCGCGCTGCCCGCCGCGATTGGCGCCAATGGCCTCGGCAAGGGGCTGATCTGCCCGTCCGACAGCGGCGCAGAGGCGGCCTGGGCGGGTGCCGAGATAGATATTCTCGCTCCGCGCAGCCTGATCGCGCTCGCCAACCATTTTCGTGGAACCCAGGTTCTCTCCCGCCCGGAGCCGGCGGTGCGCGCAAGTGCTGCCAATATGCCTGATCTCGCCGATATCAAGGGCCAGGAAAGCGCCAAGCGGGCGCTGGAGGTGGCAGCGGCAGGGAACCACAATCTCCTGATGGTCGGGCCGCCCGGTTCCGGCAAATCGATGCTTGCCGCTCGCCTTCCCTCCATCCTGCCGCCACTATCGCCCGCCGAACTGCTGGAAGTCTCTATGATCCATTCGATCGCCGGGCAACTGCCCGGCGGCAAGCTGTCGGACCGGCGACCCTTCCGGACGCCGCATCATTCGGCGACGATGGCCGCGATGATCGGCGGTGGCATGCGCGCCAAGCCGGGCGAGGCCTCGCTTGCCCATAACGGCGTGCTGTTCCTCGACGAGTTTCCTGAGTTTACCCCACAGGTTCTCGATGCGCTGCGCCAGCCACTCGAAACGGCCGAATGCATCATCGCCCGCGCCAATCACCGCGTCACCTATCCGGCCGCGATCCAGCTGGTCGCCGCGATGAATCCCTGCCGCTGCGGCATGGCGGGCGAACCGGGGCATAGCTGCGCCCGCGGTCCCCGTTGCGTCGCCGACTATCAGGGGCGCATTTCCGGCCCGCTGATGGACCGGATCGATATCCGCATCGATGTCCCCTCCGTCACCGCCGCCGACCTTATCCGCCCGGCACCGGCCGAGTCGAGTGCCGTCGTCGCAAGACGTGTAGCCCGTGCCCGCGAAATCCAGGCAGATCGCTTCATCGCCTTCGGCATGCCGGACATCCTCTCGAACGCGCGCTGCTCTACATCCATGATCGAGAAGATGGCTGAGCCGGATGCCGGCGGCCTGCAATTGCTGCGCGACGCCGCGGAAAAGATGAAATTTTCGGCGCGCGGCTACCACCGCGTCCTGAAAGTCGCCCGCACGCTTGCCGATCTCGACGCGAAGGCAACGGTCGGGCGCATCCACCTGGCCGAGGCGATCTCCTACCGCATTGCCGGGGAACGGTTGACGGCCGCGGCATGAGCAACGTCTGGAAAACCACCCTCAGGCGGGCATGAGGGTGGCTTGGCTTTCAACGCGGACGATTGTGGACGATCAGCCGACGAGGTGTTCGAACAGGACCGTCGACAGGTAGCGCTCGGCGAAGGACGGGATGATGACGACGATGTTCTTGCCTTCATTTTCCGGGCGCTGGCCGATCTTGATCGCAGCTGCCAGCGCAGCACCGGAGGAGATGCCGACCGGCACGCCTTCGAGCTTTGCGACCTGCCGTGCCGTTTCCACGGCCTGGGCGCTGTTGACGGTGACGACCTCGTCGTAGATTTTCGTATCGAGGATGGCAGGTGCGAAGCCTGCCCCGATGCCCTGGATCTTGTGCGGGCCGGGAGCGCCACCGGAAAGGACGGGCGATTCTTCCGGCTCGACGGCGATGACCTGGATCGACGGTTTGCGGGCCTTGAGCACTTGGCCAGCGCCGGTGATCGTACCGCCGGTGCCGATGCCGGAAACGAGGATGTCGACGCTGCCGTCGGTGTCGTTCCAGATTTCCTCGGCCGTCGTCTTGCGGTGGATTTCCGGATTGGCCGGGTTTTCGAACTGCTGCGGGATGATCGCATCCGGCAAGGTCGCTGCCAGTTCCTCCGCCTTGGCAATGGCGCCCTTCATGCCCTTCGGGCCTTCCGTCAGCACCAGTTCGGCACCGAGCAGGGCCAGCATCTTGCGGCGTTCGACCGACATGGTTTCCGGCATGGTGAGGATCAGCTTGTATCCCTTGGCCGCGGCGGCAAAGGCGAGCGCGATACCGGTATTGCCCGACGTCGGCTCGACCAGCGTTGTCTTGCCGGGCGTGATCTTGCCCTGTGCTTCCAGCGATTCGATCATCGCAACGCCGATGCGATCCTTGACCGAGGCGATCGGGTTGAAGAACTCCAGCTTCGCCAGAAGATTGGCCTTCACCCCGTTTTCCTTCGCCAGCTTGTCGAGGCGAACGATCGGTGTATCGCCGATGGTCTCGGTTATCGAGGAATAGATGCGGCCGCGGCCGGGCTTGCGCTGATCTGACATGATGTTCTCCCTTTTGCCAAGTTGGGAGGGACAATAGGATCAAACCAGCCCACTTGCCAGAGTACTATTGTCCAACCACTTGATCCTGATTGGAAAAATCTGTTGTGGAACTAACGGTTGCCGAATGATTATTTCAGGCAGCACGTGTGGCGATATAGGCGGCGGTGGTGCCGAGAATACCGGCGGCGATCCGGTTCAGCGACTTCAGCGCACGGGGTTGTTTTAGAAGCAGCCGGGCGCGAGAGGCGAGCAGGATATAGGGGATCAGAACCGCCATCAGGACGATGAAGGTCGAGCCGACGAGAATGGCATATTCATTGAGGCCGATCGCGCGCAAATCGATCAGCGTCGGCACCAGCGCAACGTAAAACAGCATGGTCTTCGGGTTGCCTAGCGTCACCAGCAATCCGGACAGGAAGGACAGGCCCATGTTGGCGCTTTTCTTCGCCTGGATCTCCTGCGGCAGCAGCCCGGCGGTCCAGAGCTTATAGGCAATATAGACAAGATAGAGCGCCCCGAGGATCTTGATGACCATGAAGGCAGTGGTGAAGGTTTGCGCGACAAAGGCGAGACCGAGAATGACTGCCGTCAGGTAGATCAGGTCGCCGAGAACAAGGCCGAGCCCCATGAAGAAGGTCTCGCGGAAACCGGAGCCGAGCGCGCGCGCGACGATCGCCGTCATGCCCGGACCAGGAATCGCCGCGGCAATAAAAAGCGCGCCGCAATAGGCGAGAAGGGTTGCAAGGCTCATCATCAACTCCGAAGATTTGCGAGCGCGCTGTTTAGCCGTTTTTCTTGAACCGGGCAATGTGGCTGCATTGATCGAAGCGGCTGTTCCGGCTAATGCATTGGTCCGGCACAAACCTTACACCGCCCGGAACTGGAGGCCGTTCATGCCTGGAACCGCAAGCTTGGCCGCGTTTGCCCTTGTCGCACTTGGTATGGTGCTGACGCCCGGTCCGAACATGATCTATCTGATCTCCCGCTCGCTCTGTCAGGGGCCGGTGGCGGGATTGGTCTCGCTCACCGGCGTCGGCCTCGGCTTCCTGGTCTATATGCTCTCAGCCGCCTTCGGCATCACCGCGCTGTTGCTGGCGGTACCCTATGCCTATGATGCGCTACGGTTTGCCGGCGCGCTCTATCTCTTCTATCTCGCCTGGCAGGCCCTGCGTCCCGGCGGGCGCTCGGCCTTCGAGGTGCGCGACCTGCCGGCCGACAGTCCGCGGCGTCTTTTCCTGATGGGCTTTGCGACCAGCCTCCTGAACCCGAAGATAGCCGTTCTCTACCTGTCTCTGTTGCCGCAGTTCATCGATCCCGCCCTGGGCGGGGTGTTTTCACAATCCGTCGTGCTTGGCACGATCCAGATCCTCACCAGCCTTTCCGTCAATGCACTGATCGTGTTGACGGCTGGCTCCATCGCCACGTTCTTCGCCGGCCGTCCGGCATGGCTTTCCCTGCAGCGCTGGCTGATGGGCGGCGTGCTCGGCGCGCTTGCTCTTCGCATGGCAATGGAAAGCCGCCGCTGAGACGGTTTTTCTTTCCTCCCAACCAAGACTTGAGCATGCCATGACAACAGCACTTCTTATCATCGACGTTCAGAACGCCATCCTCGAGGGCGAAGGCACACCAGAGCGCCAGCCTGTCATAGACGCGGCCCTCAACGAGACGGTCGGCCGGCTGCAGTCGATCCAGGCCCGCGCGCGTGCCGCCCATGTCCCGGTCATTCTCGTGCAGCACGACGGCGGCCCGGGAGACCCGCTCGCGCGCTCATCCAAGGGCTGGGGCCTGCGCCATGAAATTGCGCCGTTGCTCGGCGAGACCGTCGTTCACAAGACAAGCTGTGACAGCTTCTTCCAGACGGACCTGCAGGAACAGCTGGCAGAACGGTCCATTACCCATCTTGTCATCGGCGGCTGTCAGTCACAATTCTGCGTCGATACCACGGCGCGTCGTGCGGTCACGCTGGGCTATGACGTGACGCTGCTTTCCGACGGCCACTCCACCGGCGACATGGGCGAACTGACGTTTCCGCAGATCATCGCCCACCACAATGCCGTGCTCGGCGGTTTCAACGCCGGCGGACATGCCATCGAGCTACGCCGATCGGACGAAATCACTTTCTGACGATCGGCCTAAATTAGAAGCTATCTCGCTGTCGTCACTATCGCGGCTACAGTCCTTTGGATCAGCGAACTGTCCACACGACCTGGCCTCCGCTGTTCCAGAAACCTGGGGCGGTTGACGACCCCGATGTTTTTACGCTCGAACCTTTTATTGGCGGGTCAGATCCCAGCTGCTGCAGGCATCAGTTTGCCTCGTTCAAATTTTGCATTGACTGCATCAGGTATGCACGGCCACAGCAGCGTCGAGACGGTTGGCTAAAAAAAGCAGAGTGCAGGCGCTTGCGGCTAATAGAATCCCACATATGATAAAAATCAGAGATTGACTTATTCCTGTCGAAAGCGCGGTACCAGCAAGCGAAAGCGATATGATCGAAGCAATCCGACCCGCGCTTCTTCCGTTCGCGAGGTGTTCCCTGAGTTTTGGGCCGCGAAGCCGGTCTAGAAGAGTCTCGGAGAGAAAAGGAATAGAGACACCGTACGCAAGTCCGATGATGAACACGGTAACAAGAATGGCTATCATACCATGAAGGGTCGAGATTACTCCGAACAAAATTCCGTTGATTAGCAATAGATATGTAACGGACCCGGGATGATGGCCAAGCTTATCGAATTTCAACCAACCAAGTACGACGAAAATCTGTACCAAGAGAAATGCGAACGACAAGGTGCTGGCATAAAGCGGTCCACCGGAGTTTGGGTCTAGCGAGAGGAGAACAAACCCAATTGCTCCCTGAGACAAGTTCACCAGCACATTGAACCCAATATACCAGTATGCCCACTTATTGTGAGCGCCATCTTGCTTAATAGCAAAATCGTTTCCGGTGGATGGCGAATTTTGAGGCTCGGTTAGGCGTTCCAGCTTTGAGGATAGAAGCGGATAAATCAACCCGAGCAACGCGGATGCCACGATAGCAAAAATGAGCAGATGGCTGGTTTCGCTCGAAATCACTGCTGCGGCGACGAGAGGAGCAATACTCTGAAATCCTCTTCCGAGAATGTTCCCTAACGCATTCGAAGAACCATAGGGAGTTCCGTAGGTATCCTTCGCGGCTACCGGCGCATCGCTAGTCAACACCTGGTCAAGCGACAAGATAAACAACAGGCATATATACGGCACGAGTACGAGCCGGTTGTTTTCTGCACCAAGCAGCAATGTTACTAACACAGCGATAAGCAAACCTGATCTGGTTCCATACAAATACAACGTTATAGTTTCACGCCGCAATCTCGTGGCGATCCGTGAAAAAATTGGCGGAACTATTACAGAGAAGACAAACGAAAGGCCAAACACCAGGGAGGAAAGCATTGCATCGCCGTCCTTGAGGATTGAAAGACCGACAAGCGTTGTCGCTATCACGCCGAGCGAAGCAGGATAGAACGCACTGAATAGAAATATCACTGCCTTTGGAATCATAAAAACGGGCTCGGAATTTGGTTGTTCTGAAACGCGGGATCCAATGCGTTTGGTGAGTATGCGCGGGTTAGTTCAAGCCCGGCTCGGTCGTAGACCGTCGAATAATTGATATCCGGCATGTAGAAAGCCTCTTCTTTGTCTTCACGCTCCAAGATTTCTCTCACGATGCCGATAACAGCTATCGCGTACGGTTGCGTGCGCAGAATGTCATGTCGCTTTGACGGTTGCGTATTTTCTTGAAGGACGAAGCGAAGCATCGTGGCCTCCTCAATCGCATGGGTAACCGCATCTTCCTCTAATGACCTGTAGGCTGAACCGATCGATACGGACGGTACATCAATATCAATATCAATTTTCACAGCCAGGTATTCTTCAGCAATTTCGCGCACTAGCAAGGCCTGCAGGCGGCCGCCGTCGATCGTCAGCTCCTTGGTCTTGAGACACAAACTGCGCTGCTGCCACCAGCACGCCAAACAATGCCGCTCTATAACCTCGTGCACGGCATGTTGCACCGGGTCGTGACTTTGAGAGCCTAGAGCAAGGCCCGTCGCGTTTCTTGGATGCCCGTTATGATCCTTTGCACCGAGGAGGAGTTGACCCCGCTCGATAGTACCGATTTCACATTTATTAGAGAATGATCTGACGGCAAGCTCAGCCTTTAAGTCTCGCTGAGAATAGAAGTTCGGGTGGCTCCACAGATGTTCGATGCACTCATATTTTGCAATCATCTCCGCACGATCATGGCTCGACGCACATGAGAAGCCGAAAACAGGAATTGCCCCCGTTTCTGCACGAAGCATAAGTCCTGCCTTCCCATACCAGAGGGTGTTGTGGGAAGAGCAGGGTACGACCGATGTACGAAACGGCAAGTTTAGCATCGTGACACCGTTTGAGATTTCGACTTAATGTATTGGTACGACATTTGCCTGCCGGACCTTCCGAATCGGAAGCGCCAACGCGGGGTCTTCCATCAGCCGGCGCAACAGGTGCCGATCCGTATCGCCTTTCAGCGCGTCCCGGCCGTGAACCACGCGATGATTATTCACGATGAGAATGTCCCCTACCGAGAAATCTATCTCGGCGTGATCTGCTTGATTTAGACGTTCTTCAAAAGAACGAAGGGCATCTCGGTGTTCTCCTGTCAAATTCTTAGGAATGTTCCAAGGATTGAAGAACACGAGTGTATCGTCGGCCAACTCTGGGGAACTCAGAACCGGCATTGAGCATAGATGATTATGGACCCTGCAATTGAAGCCAAGGCGGGTGAGAGCCAAGCGCCTCACGGCCTCGTCGGGCAGAAGCTGTGCGACACCGTGTGCATCGACGAGTTTCAACGGAACCGGAGATTTTCCGCTGTTTAGACACAGCCAGGCAATGTATCGAGCCCTGGGGCTGTCACAATGATATGGAATGGCTTCCGGCTTAGTTACTCGATGTGTGAATCTGGGATCCAGCTTGACGTCGCTATCATAGAGCTTGTGCGCGAGGTTTGAGGTCAGATTCTCAAATACTTCGCCACCTGCCTCTTTCAGGTGAACCCAGCCTTTCGATTTCAATTGAGTAAAAGCAAAGTTTTGTCTGCTTTGTGCGTTCATGTAGCCCTCTTTTCTCACAACGTGCTCGGAGCAGAAAGCCTGTCACGCGCCCGCTTGAAGCAGGCCCCGCCTCCAAAGCGGTGCTCATAGCTTCCGGTTTCGTCAAAGCTGCTCCAAAGCGATAGCTCTTCTGCGTTTTTCGCGATCTCGCGAAATTCTGCCAAAAGCGTCATTCCCACAGGCGTGAGTTTCGCGCCACGAGCGATCTCCTCGATGCCCGCTTGCAGTTCATCGAGCTGTTGATACAAGTAGACGCCTGTCTCATCATCTCCAGAGGAGTTCGCCAGCGCTGAGAACAGTTGCACGATCCTCGCTGTCACAAACGTAGCATGGAAAACTCCGAGCATTGGTCGTGGATCAGGCCGGATAGGCGAGGTGAACAACTCTGACCTATCATTGAGAATCACAGGGTCGAGCGACATCGCTGCGTTGAGATACATATGCGAAATTTCGTGGGTCAAATGCTCCGCATAATAAAGCTGGGCATTCACCTCTTTTCGTGGTGTGCGAATGAGCATGCATCCAAACATCCGGACATCAGTGATGCCCATAGTCACCGTACCTTCGAAGATACGAATCTTATTTAAGAAGGCCTTCAGCTCATCATGCATGCCCGGAAAATTGTCCGCGATGACTTTGATGGCCCCTGTAATAACCTGCTTTTGCTGGCGAACTGTCTCCTCTGAGACAGGATCAATGATCGGCCTTTCCTTGAAATATTCCTCGCCAAGAATTTTCGAGTTGTTGACGATGAATTGTTCCCAATCGGTCTCGTCGATAGTTAAAATCTCCGGACCCGGATTGGCGCTTTTCTCGATCCCCTGCGTAGCAACCTCATTGATCGTCCTCAGCACTTTGCGGGCCGTCTCAACATCTTGTGCTCTCATCGCTGAAAGAAGGGTGTCGTGCAGATAAAATATACGTGGGTTTAGAGTCGTCGCACTTACCGGGTTACGTACTAGCGACAGAATGTTGGTATTTTGATCGTCCCGCGAGGCAATCGACACGAGATATGCCAAGCTGGAGATCATCTTGAAATAAAAGCTCCGCCGCGCGAGCTCGGCACGCTCTTTTGATGGGTACGCAGAAACCAGTGATGGCAGTTGCATGCCAACCTCCATTAATAGCTTTATCGCTTGTGGGGAAAATGGAAGGGGGGAAGGCCCCTTCCATCTAAAGTTAGCCTGTAGTCGCGCTGACACTGACCTGCATCGTAGCAAGAGCTGAATCGAAGATCAGCTCGTCGTCCATTTCAAAAATGGGCTCGGCAGATGCATTGGCCATGACATACTCAGTGTGAAGCACTTCACTGTTGACGTCGAAAGTTGTCTGGGGGTTTTGCTGAGTCATAATCTACTCCTTGAAGGTTTTCTGGATGCCTCCGGAAAACCTTAGTGGGATTGTGATTTGTGGCCACGTCTTATGGTTGAGTTTTTTTGCGGCAGGAATGTGTCATAAAGCGAGAATACAATTCGGAATTTACAGCTTAATGTGGTGCTAGTTTGTATCGATTCAGGCCGCTAGTTGAATTATTAGCGTAAGCGCTGTCGCAAAACTCGGTCGCGAACTCCGACTTTTTCGATAGAAATTCTCCTGATTTTTCAGTGGGCGTTCCGGATTTGCGATAAGGTACGTAATCTGCCTCGCCGTGCGCCGGGTGGTCAGCAGGGCAAACCGCTCCGCTGACCAAAAACCTGTTCATCAGAATAGGTTGCGGCCGTCGCTCCTCGGACTGCTAATAGGCAGCCGCTATTCGAAGACCGGCCGCATGAAGCTGCGTTCGTAACTCAGGATGCAGCGGCTTTTCTCGGCAAGCGCAAAGGCCGCCTGGCATTCGGCGTCCTTTGCCATGCGTTCGCGATAATCCTCGTAGGCTGCAAGGCTCGGAAAGCTGAAGAGGGCGAGCGCGATATTGTTCGCCCCTTCATGCGGCATGAAATAGCCGTGATGCGTGCCGCCCAGCCGGTTGACCAGCGGAATCCAGAGTTTTGCGTATTCCTCGAACTCGGCGAGCTTGTACGGGTCGATCGTGTAACGCAGGGTGCAGGTGATCACGCATTTCTCCTTTGAGCGGCTTCGCCGGCTTGATGCCTCGCAAGCCGGGGTAATGTCCAGCCGAATGTCATGCCGGCAGCCGCAGCAAGGATTGCCGCGGACCCTAGGAGCTGCGCCAGCTGCAGCTGATGGCCGAAGGCGATGCGGTCAACGCCGAGAGCTGCGACCGGATAGATGAAGGATAGCGCACCGGTGAGATGCGTCGGCAGCTTCTGGATGGCGCCGTAGAGCAACACATACATCAGCCCGGTGTGAATGGCGCCCATGGCGACCAGCAACGCCCACTGATAGGCCTCTGTGGGCAAGCCGGAGGCGCCGGCGAAAGGCGCGAGCATCAAGAGGCCGGTGATAACCTGGATCAGCGCGATCAGATGCGGCGGCGTTCCCTTCAGCCGCTTGGCGACGAGCGCCGCCAGCGCGTAGAAGAACGCAGCGCCCAGAGCCATTGCGATCCCCATCAGATAATCACCGCCGGTGACGTCGCCTGTGGGCTTGGCCTTGGCGATCGCGATCATGCCGGCAAAGGCGATGCCGAGCCAGAAGAGCTTCGTCATCGTGATCTTTTCCTTGAAAAACAAACCGCCGATGGCCAGCAGCATGAAGGGCTGGGTATTGTAGACCATCGTCGCAATTGAGATCGAGGCGCGGGAATAGGCGGCGAACAGAAGAAGCCAGTTGACGACGATCGCGACTCCACCGAGGACAGCGAGCGCAAACAGCCGCCAGGTCAGGATGCCGGTGCGGAAATGGCCGAGGGAGGCGCAGATGGCGATGAGCGTCAGCGCCCCGAACAGGCAGCGCCACAGCACGACATCGATCACCGGTTGACCGGACGCCAGGACGAACCATCCGATCGTGCCCGAGATCAGCATGGCAGCGGTCATTTCGATACTGCCGGTCTTGATATCCTTTTCCATCACAACGCTCCTTTGAACATGCCGCAAGCATAATCAGAGGAAAGGCGTCGATATATGGATTATGGAAGGAATATGTGCGACAATACCTAATCATGAAAGGCAACGATCGAATTTCGCCTACGGAGCACTCCATGCTTGATGACCTCGACCGCCGCCTTCTCGACATTCTGTCGGCCAATGGGCGCATCTCTTTAAAGGAGCTGGCGCAAGAAGCAGGCCTCTCCTCGCCCAGCACGGCGGACCGGCTGCGACGGCTGGAGGACCGCGGTGTGATCACGGGCTTCACCGTCGGCATCAATCCGGCGGCACTCGGTTACGCCCTGCAGGCTGTCGTGCGCGTGCGACCGATGCCGGGCATGCTTCATATCGTCGAGAAGCTGATCCAGGAAACGCCGGAATTCGTCGAATGCGACAAGGTGACGGGCGACGACTGCTTTATCGCCAAGCTGCTGGTGCGGGACATGGAACAACTCGACACGATCCTTGATAAGGTCGCCGAACGCGCCCAGACCAATACGTCGATCGTCAAGTCGACGCCAGTGAAACGCCGGCTG
Source organism: Pararhizobium sp. LjRoot235 (assembly GCF_964254145.1). Classification (NCBI taxonomy): domain Bacteria; kingdom Pseudomonadati; phylum Pseudomonadota; class Alphaproteobacteria; order Hyphomicrobiales; family Rhizobiaceae; genus Pararhizobium; species Pararhizobium sp. LjRoot235. Next base: position 4,163,138 of record NZ_CAXUSP020000001.1, read on the forward strand.
CCGCCGCTCCATAGCGAGAAATGAGCGTCAGAATTCGGCCATCGGCGAAAGCATGACGGGCTGCCGCAGACGATCCGCAGCATCGCCTCTGACCAATCAGGCTGGTAGAGGAAGGAAATGGTTCCGGCGTCCCTTGCCAATCGAGGCGATCGGGCGGCAGACAGACCTCGACCCCGCTCGGGCGCTGGTCGAGGGCGGCAAGAATGACGGAGAGCGGCGGGATCGTCTTGCCGGCAACGTCGAGAAGCCGAAAGAAATCCGCTTCGCCGGATTTCCACGCAACGACAACCTCGGGCTGATCCAGATAGCTAAGCCGGATGCCGGTATCAAAGCAGCTGTTGAGCAGAAACATTTCCGCTTGTGCCGCCACGGCAAAAATCGAAGAAACCGGCGTCCTTTCGCACAACCGGCGCTTTACCAGAGCCAGGTCGGCGGGATCGTCAAGCGAGAGCCTGCGCGACGAGCCCGTGGACTGCGCAGCAGCCGGCGGCAACCCCGAAAACTGGCGCTGCGGCAAGATCTGGAATCCATAGGGCTCATACAGAGCCGGCTTGTCGGTCAGGAGAAGACCGAGTTCGAAACCCTGAGCGTCGCACCAGTTGAACGTCCGTCTCATCAGATCGCTGTAGAGTCGCCGGCCCCGCCGCTGGGGCCGCACCGCGCCGGACTGGAAACCAGCCGCCTTAACAAGCCGGCCATCAATCATCATCGGCATGGAAAAAGCGCTGAAATTGGCGACGCAGGTTCCGTTCTCGTCAAAATAGGCGAACGGCATGCTGGTCGGATCGGGTCCGCCAAAACGATCCTGAATGCTGACATCGATACCGAACGTATCGTGCAGCAGCGCCACCAGCGCCGCCCAGGCGACGGAATCTTTGAAATAGTCCTGCCGGAACGTCAGCCCATGGACAGCGGAGACGACAGGCACCTAGACGCCCGTCGAGCCGAAGCCGCCGGACCCCCGCGTGGTTTCGCCGGCATCAGACGCCTCGCGGACGGAAACCTGCGTCACCGGGGCAATCACCATCTGGGCGATGCGCATGCCGCGTTCGATGGGGAAATCCTCGTCGCCGAGATTGACCAGAAGCACCTTCACCTCGCCGCGATAATCGCTGTCGATCGTGCCGGGGGTATTGAGGCAGGTGATGCCGTGCTTGAAGGCAAGACCGGAGCGCGGGCGGATTTGCGCCTCGTAGCCGGCCGGGACTTCGAAGATGAAGCCCGTCGGCACCAGCGCCCGCTTGCCCGGCGATAACACCAGCGGCTGATCAGCGGCGACAGCGGCACGCAGGTCCATGCCGGCGGCACCTGATGTCTCATAGGCGGGCAGATCGAGGCCTGCCGCATGCGGCAGACGAACAAGGTTCAAGATCGGACGGGTGTGCGCGTGTAAGGTCATGGCAGCATTAGTTTGCCGCCAGCGGCGGCGGGTCAATTGCAAAGTCGGGCTGAAATCGGTAGATAGCTCGCAACTCACAGGAATCTAGACATATGGCCGAAAGTCTCGCCGAGGCGGTTTCTCGCCGCCGCACCTTTGCTATTATCGCGCACCCGGATGCGGGCAAGACCACGCTCACCGAAAAGCTGCTGCTGTTCGGCGGCGCAATCCAGCTTGCCGGCGAGGTCAAGGCGAAGAAGGACCGCATCCAGACGCGGTCCGACTGGATGAAGATCGAACGCGAGCGCGGCATTTCGGTGGTCACCTCGGTGATGACCTTCGAATATCACGGCAATGTCTTCAACATCCTCGATACGCCCGGCCACGAAGACTTCGCCGATGACACCTATCGCACGCTGACGGCCGTGGACGCCGCCGTGATGGTCATCGATGCCGCAAAGGGTATCGAGCCGCGGACACTGAAACTTTTCGAAGTCTGCCGCATGCGCGACATCCCGATCATCACCTTCATCAACAAGATGGACCGCGAAAGCCGCGACCCATTCGAGATTCTGGACGAGGTCGAGGAAAAGCTGGCGCTCGATTGCGCCCCGGTGACATGGCCGATCGGCCGCTCGAAGACCTTCTGCGGCTCCTATCATCTCGCCGACAACACCGTGCGCGGCTCGGACACGCAGGAAATCCTCACCAAGATCAACGGGCCTGAAATGGCCGCCCACCGGCTGCCGGAAAACGAGCGCGATGCCTTCATCGACGAAACGTCGCTCGCGATCGAGGCCTGCAAACCGTTCAACAAGAAAGCTTTCCTTGAAGGCCATCTGACGCCGGTCTTCTTCGGCTCGGCGCTCAGGAACTTTGGCGTGCGCGACCTCATCAATGCGCTCGGCGACTTCGCCCCACCGCCACGCGATCAGGTGGCCGACATCCGGACGGTCCAGGCAACCGATGACAAGATGACCGCCTTCGTCTTCAAGATCCAGGCGAACATGGACCCGAACCACCGCGACCGCATCGCCTTTGCCCGCATCTGCTCCGGCAAGCTGGAGCGCGGCATGAAGGCGCGGCTGTCGCGCACCGGCAAGCAACTCGGCCTGACGGCGCCGCAGTTCTTCTTCGCTTCGCAACGTCAGCTGGCGGATACTGCCTATGCGGGGGACGTGGTCGGCATTCCCAACCACGGCACCCTGCGCATCGGCGACTCGCTGACAGAAGGCGAGCAGCTTGTGTTCCAGGGCGTGCCGAACTTCTCGCCGGAAATCCTGCGCCGCGTGCGCCTGGAAGATGCGATGAAGGCCAAGAAGCTGAAGGAAGCCCTGCAGCAGATGGCCGAGGAGGGCGTCGTGCAGCTGTTTTCGCCGGAGGATGGTTCTCCAGCGATCGTCGGCGTCGTCGGCGCGCTGCAGCTCGACGTCCTGAAGGAGCGCCTGCAGTCGGAATACGGCCTGCCGGTCTCCTTCGACGTGGCCCGCTTCTCTGTCTGCCGCTGGATTTCGGCCGATCAGCCAGCGGACCTCGAAAAGTTCGTAACGGCTCGGCGCGGCGATATTGCCCGCGATCTCGACGGGGACCCGGTCTTCCTGGCGCAGGATTCCTTCTCGCTGCGTTATGAGGCGGAACGCTATCCGGCGATCAAGATGGTCGCCATCAAGGAATATCACGTCGCCAAGGCGGCGTGATCACCGGATCCGCACGCCGCCATCCTCAGAAGAGGCCGCGGCCAATGACCCATAGACCCGCTGCAACGAAGATGGCGCCGGCGGCTTGGCCGAGCCGTTGCCCGCCGGGCATGACCTTTTCGGCCAGCACGAGGATCGCGAGCCCTGCGATCCAAAGGATGTTCATCACCCCGCCGACGAACAGAAGCGCCATCAGCGGCCAGCAGCAGCCAACGCAATAAAGCCCGTGGCGCAGCCCCATGTTGAAGGCACCCCAAGGCTCGCGGCGAAAACCGCCCTCGCTCTGGATGAAAGCGAGCGGCGCGCGGCATTTGCTGAGGCAGGCATGCTTCAGCGGAGTCCACTGATAGACGCCCGCGAAAAGCAGCAGCACGCCGCTGAACAGGCCGCTCGCGCTTTCCATCATCGGCGTCAGCAACAGGGCGCGTTCGAGCAGCCACTGCCCCAGGGTTACCGCGAGCGAAAACAGGAACCAGGCTGCGACATAGCCGCTGCCGAAGACACCGGTGGCCGCGAAGGGCGCGCCCTGGTCTGCGGCATGCCGACCGACACGCGCGTAGAGCAGGATCATCGGCGCGGCCGACGGAAGCATCATGCCGACCATCATCACGGACCACATGGTAAAAACGAGGAACACCTCGCCCAGACGCCACGCGCGCGGCGTGAGCATTGCCTCGGCCATGCCGGGCATATCCGCCATGCCGTCCATGGATTCCATCGGCGTTTCGCTGGTCGCCATCATGTCGGTGAGCGAAAGCAGATAGAACCAGGCAAGCAGGGTGATAGCTGCGAGGCTGGCGGTTATGATGATCCGATCCCGCCTGAGCACGGCGTCGAGCGTGATGCCGGGCATGGCCCCGCTCCTAATGGACGACACCGCTCTCGGTCATGTGCAGGCGGGCAAAATGCGCGTGCGAATCCTTGGTGGAGAGCGCAATCGGTCCTTTCGTTTCCGCCCAGCCGCGTCCAGCCTCGCATGTGTCGTATTCGAAGCCGCCTGGCAGATTGATGCGGGCCCGGTGTTCCTCGCCGGTTACCGGGTTGCGGATCGGCTCGCCGCGCGCTTCGATCCAGCCCGGAATATCGATTCTGGCGATGCGCCCGTCGATGTCCATTTCGAAATCGATCCGCGTGAAAACCGGGTCATGCACCGTGTCGAACGTGGTGGCGAACACTGCGAAAAACGTCGCGCCAGGCTCTGTATCGAGCCCGCTCATGATCCGCAGCAAGGCATCGCGCTGCGCCGGTGACGCGCGCTCGTCGACGATTGGGACGCATTGGCCGTGGCCTTCATGAATGGCCCCCGGCCATGACACGATCATGCCGATACGCAACCCGTCGAGCCGGGTTTCGCCGTGAAAACCGTCCTCGATGTCGATGACGCCGATCGCGTGACATTTGCCTTGGGTGGGGAGTGCGTTGAATTGGCAGGGGCAACCATAGGCGCAGTTGCAATGTAAGAATTCACGTCCCTGAAGCTTCCATTTGACGCTGGTCATTTCATCCTCCATTGGGCGGGGAATGCGTCTGTTATGGGAATTTCGTAGATCGCTAATTAAATACCTGCGTCTCCGGGTTGTCCAGTGAGCCTGGAGTCTTCCCCAGGGCACTGCGAGCCGTACGGTTATTGCGGCTGAGAGGGCGGAGCATCCGCCTCCGCGCCCGGAAAAATCTGGTACTACGCCCGCCTTACCGGTGGTCCGTCAGCATGAGATCGCCGCTTTCATCGACCGAAACCTCGATGCCGATGTAGCCGGGGATTTTCGGATGCGAGGTCTCGAACGGATGCGTATGCGTGGCGGTGATGACCATCACATCTGCCCCGGCCGATTCGCCCGCAATGACGCCGGCCGCCACATCCTCGAAGACCAGGCAATCCCTGGCGTCGAAGCCGAGGCGTTTTGCACCGAGCAGGTAGCATTCCGGGCTCGGCTTGCCGCGCGAGACGTCCTCGGCGATGACGATGAAGCGCGGTTCCGGCAGGCCGGCGGCGGCGATGCGCACCTTGGCAAGTTCGCGCGGCGAGGAGGTGACGATCGCCCAGCGCTCTGGCGGCAAGCTCTTCAGGAATTCGATCGCGCCGGGAAGCGGCTTGACGCCCTCGACATCCTCGATCTCACCCTGGCAGATGATGGCTGCTTCCGCCTCAGGATCGACACCGGGCAACCCAAGCTGCCGGATCGTGTCGACGCCGCGCTTGCCATGCATGGTCGGCAGGAACGTCGCGACATCAAGTCCATGGCTTTCCGCCCATTTGCCCCACACGCGCTCCGCAGCCTCGATGGAGCTCAAAAGCGTTCCGTCCATGTCGAACAGGAAGGCGGAATATTTCTTGCCGAACACCGGCAATGACGCGGAAGACAACGGGCGGACTCCTTTTTTGATCTGACGACCCGCCTCCATGCGAGCGATGACGTACCCGTTCGATACGAGGATTCCCGCCACAGATCAAACCGATATCGCCGTCGCAACGCGACCCTTGCGACTTTTCTAACGCCTTCATTGCGCCGAGAACGCGAGCCGCAAACCCACAATGCCAAAGGCGCCGGCAAAACCGCGCCGAAGCCACGTTGTCACGCCCGCGTAGCGATCACATGCTTTGCGCAGCCGAACTGGCTGGTCTTCATCGACTGACACGCCTCAATCCCGCTCGCGGCCTGGCAAGGCATCATGCTCGCCGAACCAGTTTGCCGCCGAGGAACACCAGATCTGGTGCCTGGGTGCAAGTTCGCGCCGCTGGCGGATGTTGCCCCAGCGGATGCCGATCTCCTCGGCATCCTCGTCCGTGCCCGTCGTATAGACCGGCGAACCGCAACTGCCGCAGAACATCTGAAAGCGCGTCCGGCCGTTTTCGGCAATTTTGACGTAGGTCTTCGGCTCGCCGGCCGTGATCCGAAAATTCTCTTTCGGCACGGAGACCGTGACGCGATAAACCGAGCCCGTCAGGTGCTGGCAATCCGTGCAATGGCAGATGCTGACCTCGTTGGGGTCGATCTCGGCCTCAAAGCTGACCGCACCGCAATGGCAATTCCCGTCGATATGCATGTCCGTTCCTCCCGGTTGGGGAGGAACCTAGAGCTTTGCCGCTTCCTCTTCGAGTGACGGAAATGCTCTTTCTCCTTGTTTCATCGCAAATCCGGACGGGGCGCATCAGACGCCGGTGAACAGCCACGCATGCTCCTTGGCGTTGTTGAATTTCCACACGCGCGACGGACCGGCCATCACGTTGAGATAATAGAGGTCGTAGCCGTGGATGGCGGCGACCGGATGGTAGCCCTTCGGCACCAGCGTTACGTCGCCATCCTCGACGGCCATCGTTTCATCCAGCGAGCGATCGTCGGTATAGACGCGCTGCATGGCAAAGCCTTGGCTCGGGTTCAGGCGATGATAGTAGGTCTCCTCCAGCAAACTTTCGGACGGCAGATTGTCCTCGTCATGCTTGTGCGGCGGATAGGACGAGGTGTGACCGCCGGGCGTGATGACCTCGACAACCAGCAGCGAATGGGCTGCATTGTCGTCTTCCGGCATGATGTTGGTGACATAGCGCGTGTTGGTCGCCTTGCCGCGCGTCATCTGAGGGTGTGTGCCTGGACGGATCACTTGCGTCTTATAGCCTTCGCCGCCAGGCGCCGAGCAGACAGCGAGGTCGAGCGCTGTCGTCGCCATCGCCTCCCAGCGGCTGCCCTTCGGGACATAGACCGCATAAGGCTGTCCTTCGAACGGCGTCATCCGCTCGCCAAGTTCGCCGAAATCCTCGCCGTCGACGGAGATTTTCGCCTTGCCGGCGACGAGCACGAGGCAGGTTTCCCGGTCGGCACTTTCGCCAGCCGTCTTTTCGCCCGCCTTCAGCCGGTTCAGCCTGAAACCGACATAGGTCCAGCCGGCAGATTCGGGCGTGATGTCGTGAACGAGGCCGGAGGTGCCTTTTGGTTTGACGAGAAGGTTTGGCATGGTGTGGCTCCTGTTGATTTCCACCCTCCCCTTGAGGGGGAGGGTCGGACCGCAGGTCCGGGGTGGGGTGATCTACTGAGACACCCAAAGGATCACCCCACCCGCAGCTTCGCTGCGACCTCCCCCTCAAGGGGAGGTAAAGTGCATCAGCCCCGATCCAGTCCCGCTTCCTTGGCATAGGCCTTCAGCGACTTCAGACCCAGCGACTGATATTCCAGCGGGTTGCGCACGGCGGAATCCTGCTCCGCCTCAATCACCAGCCAGCCATCATAGCCATGTTCCGCGGCAACTTTCAGCACCGGTACGAAATCGACGCCGCCCTCGCTGTCGCCGGGAACGGTGAAGACGCCGCGGCGCACACCTTCGAGGAAGGACAGGCTTTCACGCTCCACTTGCTTGCGGATTTCGGTCCGCACGTTCTTGGCATGGATATGGCGGACGCGGTGCATGTACTTCTTCGCCACCTCAACGGGATCGGAACCGCCGAACCAGGCGTGGCCGGTGTCGAGCAGGAGCTTGGTCGCCGGGCCGGTGTTCTGCATCAGAAGATCGATTTCTTCGCCGGTCTGGACGATCGTGCCCATATGGTGGTGGTAGACGAGATCGACGCCCTGATCGGCGCAATACTTAGCGATTGCCTCGATGTCGGCGCCGAACTTCTTCCACCGGTCAGCCGGCAGAACCGGCTTGTCCTTGACGACCGATTTCGTGTCGTCCCCATGGATGGCATTGGAGGTTTCGCAGACGATGCAGACTTTACAGCCATTGTATTTCAGGAGATCGAGGTGCGGCTGGATTGCCTTCTTCTCGGCCTCGACATCATGCGTCAAGAGGTTGGTCGAATGCCAGCCGGAGACGAAAACGAGATCGTAGGAAGCGAGTTTCGCCTTCAACTCAGCGGGATCGGTCGGCATCTTGTGGCCCTTCTCGATGCCGTCAAAGCCGATTTTCTGGCAATCGGAGAGGCAGTCTTCGAGGCTCAGGTGGGCGCCGAGCGTCTGGTCGTCGTCATTGCTCCAGGCGATGGGGTTTGTTCCGTAGCGGATCATGATGTTCTTCTCTGATCAAGTGTTTTTAAGTCGTGCGAAAGCCCGCGACAATTGCGCGGGCTCCATGTCGTTGATTTAACCGATGCGCTGTGCGGCAAGTGCCTTTTCATAGCCCTTGCGGGCCTCGTTGACCTTGGAGCGTTCGGAGACTTCCGGCACCGCCACATCCCACCAATGGCCGCCCTCGTCCGTGGTGATCAGCGGATCTGTATCGATGACGATGACCGTGGTGCGGTCTTCACCCGCGGTTTCCTTCAGCGCGATTTCCAGCTCGGCGATCGAGGCAACCTTGCGCGTCACAGCGCCCATGGCGGCGGCGTGGGCTGCGAAATCGATGGCTGGGAGCGTGACGTGATGCGTGTCTCGAAGCAGGTTGTTGAAGTTGGCACCGCCGGTTGCCATCTGCAGCCGGTTGATGCAGCCATAGCCGGCATTGTCGAGCAGGACGACGGTGATCTTGGCGCCGAGCATGATCGAGGAGGCGATTTCCGAATTCAGCATCATGTAGCTGCCGTCGCCGACCATGACGATCACGTCGCTGCCGGGCTTGGCGAGCTTGACGCCAAGACCGCCGGCCACTTCATAGCCCATGGTCGAGAAGCCATATTCCATATGATAGCTGCCCGGCTGATCCGCCTGCCAGAGCTTGTGCAGCTCGCCCGGAAGACCGCCGGCGGCGCAAACGAGCGTTGTATTCTCCGTGCGAGCGCGCTGGACGGCACCGATGACTTGCGCATCGGAGGGCAGCGCAGCATTGGTGGTCGCCATTGCCTTCTCGGCCGCCTTCAGCCACTCGGCCTTGCCGTCGGTCGCCTTCTTCGTCCAGGCGTCATCGGCCTTGTGCGAGCCAAGCCCGGCGCTCAACGCCTCCAGCCCGACGCGGGCGTCGGATACGAGTGGCAGGCCCTCGTGCTTGGCGGCGTCGAATGCCTGCACGTTCAGGCCGATGATCTTCAGATCGTCGTTTTTGAACAGCGCCCAGGACCCGGTGGTGAAATCCTGGAGGCGCGAACCGACGGCGAGAACAACATCGGCCGCTTCGGCAAGCTGATTGGAGGCTGACGTGCCGGTGACGCCAACCGAACCCATGTTGAGCGGATGGCGGTGCGGCAGCGAGGACTTGCCCGCTTGGGTCTCGACAACCGGGATTCCGTGCCGTTCAGCAAAGGCCGCAAGCGTCTGGCTGGCCTCGGAGTAGAGCACACCACCGCCGGCGATGATCATCGGCTTTTGGGCAGCTTTCAGCGCCGTGATCGCATGGGCAAGTTCATCGGCATCTGGATGGAGGCGCCGGCTCGTCCAGACTTTCTCGTCGAAGAAATTCTCCGGATAATCATAGGCTTCCGCCTGGACATCCTGGCAAAGCGCCAGCGTCACCGGTCCGCAATCGGCGGGATCGGTCAGCACCTGCATGGCGCGGCGCAGCGCCGGGATGATCTGTTCCGGACGGGTGATGCGATCAAAATAGCGCGAAACCGGACGGAAGCAGTCGTTCACCGTCATGGTGCCGTCGCCGAAATCCTCGATCTGCTGCAGCACCGGATCCGGGCGGCGATTGGCAAAGACATCGCCGGGCAGGAAGAGAACCGGCAGGCGGTTGACGTGAGCAAGAGCAGCCGACGTCACCATGTTGAGCGCGCCGGGGCCGATCGACGTCGTGCAGGCCATGAAACGGCGCCGGAAACTTGCCTTGGCAAAGGCGATTGCGGCATTTGCCATGCCTTGCTCGTTCTGGGCGCGATAGGTCGGCAGCGTGTCCTTGATGCCGTACAATGCCTCGCCGACGCCGGCGACGTTGCCGTGACCGAAAATGGCAAAGACACCGCCGAAGATCGGCAGTTTCTCGCCATCGATCACAGTCATCTGCCGCGTCAGGAACCGCGCCACGGCTTGCGCCATGGTCAGACGGACGGTCTTCTGGCTCATCGTTTCCTCCTCGAACGAGGACATTGCCTCGTTTTAACTTCATCCATGAGGAGGTTTACCCCCTCTGTCCCTTCGGGACATCTCCCCCTCAAGGGGGAGATCATTCGTTTCCTTTTTGGGCTCGGTAGTTGCCGTTGATCTCCCCCTTGAGGGGGAGATGTCGGCATCGCCGACAGAGGGGGGTGCAGCCACATTTGCCGCACCACCCAGTTCAAGCCGCCTTCGTTTCCGCAAGACCGAGCCACAGATTTACCAGCGCCTCGAACTTGCCCGCCATGTCGGCGATCGCCTGCTCGTCACTGATCTCGCCTGCGAGCCAGGCCTTGCTGGCATCGGCGAAGATGGTGCGACCGACGGCGAAGCCCTTGACGGTCTTGGAGGTGCGTGCGGCAGCAAAACCTTCCTTGAGCACATCATACGGCGCCTCCAGTCCGAGCAGGACGACGCCGCGGCAAAGCGGATCGCGCTGTTCAATGACGGCATCAATGGCCGCCCAGGCCGTGCGGCTTGCCTGCGGCTCCAGCTTCCACCAGTCGGGCTTCAGGCCAGCATCGTAAAACTCATTGAGGGCGCGGGGAATGGTCTGATCGTCAAGCTTGCCGTGTTTGCCGGCGATGATCTCGATGAGGATTTCGCGACCGACCTTCCGCGCCGCCTCGAAGGCGGAGCGCAGCTTGGCAATCTGGGCGGCCTTCATCTCGTCCGGATCGTCCGGATGGTAGAAGCTTAAGACCTTGATACAGTGATCGACCGGCCAATCGATCAGCCGGCTACCGAGATCCTGGCTGAATTCGAACTGCAGCGGCCGCGAACCCGGAAGCTCAATCGGCTTGCCGATCCAGAAATCCTTGTTCTTGGCGGCAGCGAACAGGGCTTCGCGGCCGTATTTGTCGTCGATCAGCATGCCGAAGCCAGGGCGGCCATTGGCGATGCGTTCGGCAGCCTTGACGGCCAGCACTTTGAAGGCCGGGATGCGGGCCAAGAGTTCCGGGTCGCCACCGGCCAGATCTTCCAGCTGACTGCGATGATCGATGGCGAGCGCCATCAGTTGCGGGATGTCGCGACGGCGCGTCGTTGCCCAATGGACGTGGTTGATCGCCTCGTCCTTGCGGAGTGCCTTTTCCTTGCTGCCGTTTTGCAGGAAAAACTGCAGTTCGATCCAGGTCGGGATTTCCGGGGCGCAAAGCAGACGCGAGACGGCAAAGGCGCCGCAGGCATTGGCCCAGGTGGCCGATGTGGCATGCGGCTCGCCGGTCAGCCAGCCGCGCAGAAAGCCGGACATGAAGGCGTCGCCGGCCCCGAGGACATTGTAGACCTCGATCGGGAAGCCCTTGCCGACGATGCCGTCTTCGAGATTGTCGGAAATCGGACCGTCATAGACGATACAACCCATCGGCCCGCGCTTGAGCACGATCGTCGCCTTGGAATTGGCGCGGATGGTCTTCAGAGCAGCAAGCAGGTCGCTGTCACCCGATGCGATCAGCACCTCCTCCTCGGTCCCGACGATCAAATCGCAATCGGCCAGGACCGTCTTCAGGTGCGTCGATACTTTTTCCGAGGCGATATAGCGGTTGTCGCCAGCATCATGGCCGGCAAGGCCCCAGAGGTTCGGCCGGTAGTCGATATCGAAGACGACCTTGGCACCGCTCTCCTTGGCAATGCGGATCGCCTTGCGCTGCGCGGCATCAGTGTGCGGCTTGGAGAAATGCGTGCCGGTGACGAGGATGGCACGGGCGGAGCGGATGAAGTCTTCGGCGACGTCGTCTTCGCACAGCGCGCTGTCGGCGCAGTTATCGCGATAGAACAACAGCGGGAAGGAATGATCGCTTTCGACCGAGAGAATGGCGAGCGCGGTCAGCCGCTCGGGATCGGTCACAATGCCCTTCGTTTCGACGCCCTCGCGTTGCAACTGCTCGCGAATGAAGCGGCCCATCTGTTCCTTGCCGACGCGCGTCAGCAGCGCCGATTTGAGGCCGAGACGCGCCGTTCCGACGGAGATGTTGGTGGGGCAGCCGCCGACGGACTTGGCGAAACTGGCGACATCCTCGAGCCGCGTTCCGATCTGCTGGCCATAAAGATCGACCGAGGCCCGGCCGATGGTGATGAGGTCAAGTGGCTTGTCTGCCTGCATCCTGTTGGTCTGGCTCACTGCTTCCTCCCGGCGGGCGCTTGCGTCGCGCCGATATTTTCATCGCTATTGGGTGATCGTTTCATGAAACATAAATTCTGCTCGTTAGTCAACATAGAATTTTCATTCCATTAATGTACCGCAGCATTCCGTCTCCGCTTTTCGGCGACAGCGACGGTCAGCGCCATGGCAAATGCCATGCTGGCGGAAAGGGAGCGGAATCCGGCATGGTCGGCCTCGACCAGCTCGAACCAGACCTTGGACGATTCCGCCAGCGGCGAGAAGGCAGAGTCCGTCAGCGACACGACCGGCACCTTGCGGCTGGCGAGGAATTTTGCCTGATTGACGCTCTCGGACGCATAGGGGGAGAAACTGACGGCAAAGCCGGCGTCTTTCGGACCGGCCATCGCCAGAATATCATCATCGATGCCGGCCGCCGTGCCAACCATCTGGTATTTTACCTTCAACTTGCCGAAAGCATAAGCCATGTAGCCGGAGATAGGATAGGAGCGGCGCTTGGCGACCAGATAGATCGTCTCGGCACCGGCAAGGATGTTGACGGCGCGTTCGAAAGCCTCGGGCTCGACGGAGGTGGCGATATTGTCGAGCGAGCGATGCGCGGCGGCGACGAAGCCGTTGAAGATCGAGCCGCTTTCAAGCTTGCTGTGGTCGTTGGCGCTCAGGGCCTTGAGACGCTCGTCGTAACCCGGCGTGCGTTCGCGCAGGCGAGCCCGGAAAATCTGTTGCAGACTGGAGAAGCCCTCAAAACCGAAATGCTGAGCGAAGCGGACCAGCGTCGAGGGTTGAACATCGGCCGACGTGGCGATACTCGCCGCCGTGCCGAAGGCGATCTCGTCAGGATGGTCCAGCGCATAAACCGCGACCTGACGGAGGCGCTTCGGCAGTTGCGCCTTCCGCTCCAGGATCGTCGCCTTCAGGCCGTCGAAATCCTGCGGAATATCGATGCTGCTTTCCGTTTCGGCCATATAATTCGGTCTCTTTCCTGCGTCTGCGCCACCTTCAAGACCTTATGCAAAGAATGGAATGAAGAATAGAATATTTATTCCACAATCCCGATTTTTCCACCTTTTGACTAGTCCTTGCCGATAGGCACCCACTCGTTGGTTCTGGCTGACTGGTACGTCGCCGAGACGACCTTCTGAACCTCGTAACCCTCGCGGAAATCGGTTCCCGGCTTACTGCCAGTCGCGATCGCCTGCAGGAATTCGTTGGCCTCGATGGCTTTCAGGTCATTGAAGCCGATTTGGTGACCGGGGGCGACACAGAAGGCGTCGTAGGGGGGATGCTCGGGGCCGGCCCAGATCGTGCGGTAGCCGCGGCTGCGGATGTCATCGCCAGCGAACCAGACCTTGAGCTCGTTCATCCGCTCCTGCGTGAAGACGATGCTGCCCCTTGATCCATAGATTTCGAAATCATGCTGCATCTTGCGGCCCGTGGCGCTCCAGTTGGCCTCGAAACTGCCGGTGGCGCCGCTTTCGAAGCGGACGAAGGCGCGGGTGATGTCGTCTACCTCGACAGCGCGCATCTCGCTCGAGCCGCGTGCGATGGGGCGTTCGGGCACCTGAATGATCGTTTCGGCTAGTACCGAGGTGATAGGGCCAACCAGATGGCGCAACGAGGCGATGATGTGACTGCCGATATCGGCAAGCGCGCCGCCGCCGCTCTTCGGATCAAGCCGCCAGCTCCAGGGCGCGGACGCATCCATCATGAAGTCTTCGGCATGGATGCCGCGCACCGAGCGGATCTCGCCGATCTCGCCGCTTTCGATCAGGTCCTTGGCAAGGAAGATCATTGGGTTCTTCAGGTAATTGAAGCCGACCTGCGTGACGACGCCGGCCTTTTCCGCCGCGGCGACCATTTCCGCGCATTCGGCAACGGTCGGCGCCAGCGGCTTTTCGCAGTAGACGTGCTTGCCGTGGGCGATGGCGGCGAGTGCCATCTCCTTGTGCAGCAGATTGGGCGTGGTGATATCGATGATGTCGATATCCGGGTCCGTCAGCAACTCACGCCAGTCCGCGGTCGCCTTGCGGAAGCCGAGATTGCGGCGGGCCTTCTCCGCACCATCGAGCGAGACGTCAGCGACCGAAACCAGATCGAGTTCGAACGGCAGGTCGAAGACCCTTGCCGCGATCGTGAAGCCCAGCGCATGCGCCTTGCCCATGAAACCAGTGCCAATCAAGCCGACGCCGATCCTGCGTTTGCCGCTCATATGTCAATTCCTTTTAAGCACCGCGTTGCGGCTTCGGCGCCAGATGAAATGATTTTTGCATCTCCTGTCAATATGGAATGTCTGTTCGAATTTACAAAGAACGGTTCCAGAGGGAAGAGAGCATCCGGGAAAAAGCGATGGATGGGCGCGAACATGTGGAAATGATCGTGTTCGTTAACGCATTTTTACCATGTTCGGCCGGATGATCCGTTCATATCATGGTTAACGAACCATCAAGGCGGGCCATCCCCGCGACCTGGAGAATAATGCATGTGCCGTTGGGCAGCCTATCGCGGAGAGCCGCTTTATCTCGAAGAACTGGTATCGTCTCCGGCTCATTCCCTGATCGAGCAGTCCCATTGCGCCACCCGCGCCAAGACGGCGACCAACGGCGACGGCTTCGGCATCGCCTGGTACGGCGATCATCCGGAACCCGGCCGCTACCGCGACATCCTGCCCGCCTGGTCCGACTGCAACCTCAAAAGCATCGCTCGGCAGATCCGCTCGCCGCTGTTCCTTGCCCATGTGCGGGCCGCAACCGGTGGCGGCACACGGCGCGACAATTGCCATCCTTTCATCCACGGGCGGTGGTCCTTCATGCACAACGGCCAAATCGGCGATTTTGATCATCTGCGCCGTCCGATGGAAGCAATGCTCGACAACGACCTCTACACCGCCCGCACCGGATCCACCGACAGCGAGCTTTTGTTCCTGCTGGCACTGCAATTCGGCCTTGAGGCCGATCCGCTCGGTGCAATCGCCGAGACGCTGGCCTTCGTCGAGCGGTTGGCGGAGCATCTGGAGCGCAAGGTTCTCGTCCGCTTCACCGCAGCCCTTTCCGATGGCCGCGATCTCTACGCGGTGCGCTACGCCTCCGACTGGAAGGCGCCGACGCTTTACGCCGCGCCGATGGGTCCGAGCGGCGGCTATTGCCTCGTTTCCGAGCCACTCAACGACGATGACAACGCCTGGGTGGAAATTCCTGACGGCACGGCGGTCATCGTTGGTGAAAACGGTGTCGACGTCCGCCTGTTCGGGACGCAGGGTGCCGCACCGAGTGCGGAACGGATAGGCCGGGTAGCGTCAGGAAAAATGTGAGGCGATCAAACGGCCGAGCCTTTCGGCAACCGCCTGCTTGTCCATGTCCGGCCAGTCCTGGTCGCCGGTTTTGCCGATGACCTTCACGGTGTTGCGGTCACCACCCATGATGCCGGTGTGGGGCGAGACGTCGTTGGCGAGGATATAGTCGGCACCCTTCCTCTCCAGCTTGGAGCGGCCATTCTCCGCAACATTCTGCGTTTCCGCGGCAAAGCCGACGACCAGCTTTGGTCGCTTGGCATGGTGACCGACGGTCTTCAGGATATCCGGGTTTTCGGTGAGCTGCAGCGGCGGCGGCGCTTCGCCGGGTTTTTTCTTGATCTTGTTGCCGGCCGCACTCACCACCCGCCAGTCGGCAACGGCGGCGACCATCACCGCGATGTCGGCGGGCAGCGCGGCAATGACGGCGTCGCGCATTTCCTCAGCGCGCTCCACATGGATGACCGACACGCCCCTCGGATCGGCAATCGTCACCGGGCCGGAGACCAGCGTCACATCGGCACCGAGCCGGGCAAGTTCAGTTGCAATCGCATGCCCCTGTTTTCCCGAGGAGCGGTTGGCGATGTAGCGCACCGGGTCGATCGGCTCATGCGTCGGACCGGAGGTGACGATGGCTTTCCTGCCCGCCAGCGGCTTCGGGCCGGTGTCGAGCAAGCTCTCGGCAGCGGCCGCGATCTCCAGCGGTTCGGCCATGCGGCCCTCGCCCTTTTCGCCGGTTTCGGCCATTTCGCCCGAAGACGGGCCGATGAAACGGATGCCATCGGCAACCAGTGTTGCATGGTTGCGGCGGGTAGCCGGATGCGTCCACATCTTCGGGTTCATGGCGGGGGCAACAAGCACCGGGCGGTCCGTTGCCAGAAGAATGGTTGAGGCGAGATCGTCGGCAAGGCCGTGCGCCATCTTCGCCATCAGATCGGCGGTGGCGGGTGCAACGAGGATCAGATCGCAATCGCGGGCAAGCCGGATATGGCCGACATCCTGCTCGTCCTCCCGCGAAAACAGATCGGTAAACACCTTGTCTGCGGCGAGCGCGCCCACCGCGAGCGGCGTCACGAAGGCCTGCGCACCGGCCGTCATCACCGGACGGACCGAGGCGCCGCGCTCGCGCAGGCGACGGATGAGATCGAGGCTCTTATAGGCCGCGATACCGCCGGAGATGATGAGCAGGATGCGTTTTCCCTGAAGCGTCATGACGATCCGTCTTTTTCTGCCTTGTTGATCGCGGGACCGTAACCGAGAGGCATGTCCTGTGCAATCGGCCGTGATCCGCTGCGCCCATCAGTGGCCGTGGCGCGTGCACTGGCCGTGATCGGCAAGAACCTCGATCACCCGGCACTGCTCGACACGTCCGTGGCCGCAGCCCTCCACCATCATTTCCAATTCCGCCTTCAACGCGGTCAGGCTGCGGATGCGCTGTTCGACCTCGCCAAGGCGCGCCTTGGCGATGGCATCGGCGGAGGCGCATGGCTGCAACGGGTTGTCCTGCAGGCACAGAAGTGTGCGGATCGCCTCGACCTCAAAGCCGAGTTCTCGCGCATGACGGATGAAGATGAGGCGGTTGAGATCGGATGATTGATAGGAACGCTGGTTGCCCTCGCTGCGGCTGGGGGAGCGAAGCAGACCAATGCCTTCGTAGTAGCGGATCGTCGGCACCTTGACGCCGCTCTGACGGGACGCCTCGCCGATGGTGATCTTTTTCATGATTTTCCCTCTTGCACCTCTAGTCGCTAGAGGATGTAGGAAAGATGCCACGGTTTGACAAGCAAGCGAGCGGATCATGGCAGGGACGACACAGACACGGTACCGGGTTGAGGGCATGGACTGCGCCAGTTGCGCGGCCAAGATCGATACCGCAGTGCGGCGCATGCCGGGCGTCGAGAATGTGTCCGTGTCGGTGACCGCGGGCACGATGACCGTGCGGCACAATGGGGAGAGCGATCTGTCGGCCATTGCGAAGAAGGTAACGGGTCTCGGCTATTCGGCCTCACAACTCGGGGGAAAGGCGGCGGCACCGGTTTTAGAGCCGGAGGCCGCCTGCGGCGGACATGATCATCACGTGGGTCACGGCCATGCCAACCGGGCCGGCCACGCGGATCACAGGCACACGGGGCCGGCCGAAAGCGGCCCGCCTCGGAAAGGCCTCCGCGCGCATGATTATGGCCCAGCAACCGGTGTGTGGTGGTCGAGCCGGAAGGGCAAGCTGACTATCGTCTCCGGTGCGGCACTCGTTGCCGCCTATGCGACCGGTCATCTCGTTCCGTCAATCGCGCCCTATGCATTTATCGTTGCCATGCTGGTCGGGCTCGTGCCGATCGCCCGCCGCGCGATCACGGCTGCAATGGCCGGCACGCCTTTCTCCATCGAGATGCTGATGACCATAGCCGCCCTCGGCGCCGTCATCATCGATGCCGGCGAGGAGGCGGCGGCCGTCGTCTTCCTGTTCCTGGTCGGCGAACTGCTGGAGGGCGTGGCGGCCGGCAAGGCGCGCCAGAGCATCCAGTCCTTGGCGGCCCTCGTGCCGAAGGAAGCATTGCTCGAAGAGAACGGGCAGACGCTCGCGGTTCCGGCCGAAAACCTCTCCGTCGGCGCGACCATTCTCGTTCGCCCGGGCGACCGTATCCCTGCCGACGGGGTCATCCTTTCGGGCGAAAGCGCCATCGACGAGGCGCCGGTGACCGGCGAAAGCGCGCCGGTGCGCAAGGCAGTCGACGACAACGTTTTCGCGGGCACGATCAACGGCGACGCCGCCTTGCATATCCGGGTCATGGCGGCCGCCGCCGACAACACCATTGCCCGCGTCGTCAAGCTGGTCGAGGAGGCGCAGGAATCCAAGGCGCCGACGGAGCGTTTCATCGACCGGTTCTCTCGCTACTATACGCCGTGCGTCGTGGTGGTCGGCGCCCTCGTCGCGATCATCCCGCCGCTGTTTCTGGGCGGCGCCTGGGGCGAATGGATCTACAAGGGACTTGCAATCCTGCTCATCGGCTGCCCCTGCGCGCTGGTCATCTCGACGCCGGCAGCCATCGCCGCCTCGCTTTCTGCCGGCGCACGGCGCGGCCTGCTGATGAAGGGCGGCGCAGTGCTAGAGATGCTGGGCACGATCGGTGCGGTGGCGCTCGACAAGACTGGCACGCTGACAGAAGGTAAGCCGAGGGTAACTGATGTGATCGGTTTCAGCCGTTCCGAAACTGACGTCTTGACCTTCGCCGCGGCGCTGGAGACCGGCTCGAGCCATCCGTTCGCCAAGGCGATCCTCCAGCGGGTGGCCGCGGATGAGTTGCAGATTCCGGCCGCTTCCGAAGCCAAGGCGCTGGGCGGCAAAGGCGTGACGGCGACTGTCGACGGCACATCGATCTTCCTCGGCTCGCCGCGGGCGGCCGGCGAGCACATAATGCTTTCGGCCGAGCAAACCACGCGCATCACGGCACTCAACGACGAGGGCAAAACGGTCTCCGTGCTGATTATTGGCGAGACTCTGGCCGGCGCGATTGCGATGCGCGACGAGCCGCGCGCGGATGCAAAGTCGGGGCTCAAGATGTTGTTGGAGGCGGGCATCCGGATTGTCATGCTGACCGGTGACAACGCGCGCACGGCAACGGCTATCGGCCGCGAGCTCGGCATCGAGGTGCGCGCGGAGCTGATGCCGGCCGACAAGCAACGGATCGTTGGGGAGTTGAAACAGCAGGGGCTCATCGTGGCGAAGGTCGGCGACGGAATCAATGATGCACCGGCGCTGGCTGCAGCCGACATCGGCATAGCCATGGGCGGCGGCACCGACGTGGCGCTGGAAACCGCTGATGCCGCCGTGCTTCATGGCAGGGTCGGTGATGTCGCGGAGATGATCAAGCTGTCAAAACGGACCATGGGCAATATCCGCCAGAACATCACCATCGCGCTGGGCTTGAAAGCCCTGTTTCTGGTGACGACGATTGCCGGCATCACCGGGCTCTGGCCGGCGATTCTCGCCGATACGGGCGCGACGGTGCTGGTGACGATCAACGCGCTCAGGCTGCTGGCACCGGCTCGGAGCGCCTGAGGGACCCTGCCGGCTGCCTCAGCCCTGCGGACATCCCTCCCCAGAGTTCATCGATAATCCTCTTCGCCCTCTGGCGGCATCCATGACGAGCACGGCAGCGAAAGGGCGCCAGCCCGTCAGACCGACGCCAGCGCGACCGCCGGCTGCAGACGGGAGGCGTTGTAGGCGGGCAGATAGCCGAAGACGAGGCCTGTCAGGAAGGCGCTGGCGAAGGCGAGGATGACCGGGCCCAGCGCAAAGCTGACGGCGATGCCGAAAGCCTGCGCGACGGCGCCGATGGCGAGGCCGAGACCGACGCCGATCAACCCGCCGAGCGCGGAGACCACCAGCGCCTCGACGATGAACTGGGTGAGGATATCGCGGGCCCGCGCGCCGGTTGCCATGCGGATACCGATTTCGCGGGTGCGCTCGGTGACGGAAACGAGCATGATGTTCATCACGCCGATGCCGCCGACGAGCAGCGAGATCGCGGCGATCGAGCCGAGGAAGACCTTGAGGATGTTGGAGGTCTCGGTAAAGGTCTCGCGGATCGCCGCCATATTGACGATCTGCGTGTCCTGCCGCTTGTGACGCTCGTCGAGCAGTGCCTGGATCTGGTCCTGGGTGACATTGATACCGCTGTCGTCCTTCACCTTCACAGTAATCGAACGGACGTTCTTTGCGCCGAACAGGCGCAGGTTGCCGGTAGAAAGCGGCACCAGCACGGTGTCGTCCTGATCGTTGCCGCCGGCGCTCGCGCCCTTCTTCGACATGACGCCGATGACCTGGAAGGGGATGTTCTTGATCAGGATATACTGGCCGAGCGGATCAGCTTCCGGAAACAGGGTATCGGCGACGGTGCGGCCGAGGACAGCGACCGTCGCATAGGCGTCCGCATCGGATTGTTCGAGGAAGGCGCCGTCGTCGACCGTCCAGGATTTTGCCTGCGGGAACTGCGGCACCGTGCCGTTGACGGTCGTCTGGGTATCGAGATTGCCGGCACGCACCGTCAGTGTGCTCGACATTTCCGGCACGGCGAAGCTGATATTCGGCAATTCCAGAATGGCATCGGCATCGGATGGAACGAGCGAGACGATGCTGCCCCCTTCCCCACCGCGGAAATTCGCCATATTGGGCCTGACCACCAGGAGGTCCGAGCCCATGGCCGCGATGCGGTTCAACACGGAATCCTGCGCGCCAGTGCCGATGGCGAGCATGGCAACGACGGAACTGACGCCGATAACGATACCGAGCAAGGTCAGGATGGTGCGGAAAAGATTGGCCCTGAGCGCGCGGAACGACATGCGCGCGGCCTCGGCCACGTCGGTTATGATGGCGGCCCTTCCCGCGGCTCTTGTCGCAGATTTCGGTTCGTTACGGCCGATCCGGCGGACATTGCCGGGAATACGATCGGCGACGATCAGGCCATCGCTGATCTCGATGACGCGGTCGGCGGATTCGGCGAGTTCCGGCGCATGGGTAATGATGATGACGGTGTGGCCATCATCATTCATCTGCCGCAAGGTGGCCATCACCTCCTTGCCGCTCTGGCTGTCGAGCGCGCCGGTCGGCTCATCCGCCAGAATGATCTGGCCGCCATTCATCAGCGCGCGAGCGATCGAGACGCGCTGCTGCTGGCCGCCGGAGAGCTGGTTGGGCAGATGGTCGAGACGGTCGCCAAGCCTGAGTGACGTGAGCAACATCTCGGCCCGGTCGCGTCGGTGACGCGCCGGCATGCCGGCATAGATGGCGGGAATCTCGACGTTTTCCTGCGCAGTTGCCGTCGGCACCAGATTGTAGCTCTGGAAGACGAAGCCGAACATCTGGCGGCGGCGTGCGGCCAGTTGGTCGGCATCGAAATCCGAAACGTCCTCGCCTTCCAACAGGTACTCACCGGCTGTCGGCGTGTCGAGGCAGCCGAGGATGTTCATCAGCGTCGACTTGCCGGAGCCGGAGGCACCGACGATGGCGACGAATTCGCCCGGCTGGATTTCGAGCGAGATGCCGCGCAGCACCTCGATAGCAACATCGCCATTGACGAAAGTCTTGCGGATATCCTTGAGCGATATGAGCGCAGTCACGACAGCACCCTCAGAACATCGGCGGCATGCCGCCCATGCCGCGCCGGGAGTTGGAACGGTTGGATGAGGCCGCCGCCTTGTCCGCCGAGGCCGTACCGACGACGACATCATCGCTTTCGGAAAGACCTTGCTTGATCTCGATGCGCACCCGGTTGCGAATGCCGGTCTCGACCTTGCGGGTTTCGCGGGTTCCGGACGCGGTGACGACGGTGACTTCGCCGGCGTTGTCGCCAGCACCTGAACGGACCGCCGCGGCGGGAAGCGTCAGCACGTTCCTGGCGGACGACTGTACGAAAAAGACCTGCGCCGTCATGTTCATCATCAGCGTACCCTCCGGATTGGGCACGTCAAACAGGGCGTAGTAAAGCACGACGTTGTTTTCGGTCGATGGCGTCGGCTTGATCTGGCGCAGCTTGCCGGGATAGCGCTTGCCGGGCTGGCCGAGCAGCGTGAAATAGGCGTCCATGCCTGTCTTGAGCTTGCCGACGTCCGCTTCCGACACCTCCGCCTCGACCGTCATCGTCGAAAGATCGCCAATCGTGACGATTGTCGGCGCCGTCTGGTTGGCGTTCAGCGTCTGGCCCTCGGTGGCGGACGTATCGACGACCGTTCCTCTCATCGGCGCATAGATCTTGGTGTAACCGAGGCTGATGCGAGCGTCCTTCAGTGTCGCTTCCTGCTTACGGATCTGGGCCTTCAGCGCGTCGACATTGGCTTTTGCCGTTGCGAGTGCCGCGACCGCCTCGTCGAGCGCCGACTGGGCAGCACTATTGCCGGCGACAAGCGCGCGCTGACGCGTCAGATTGGCCGCGGCGAGGACGACCTGCGCCTCCTTGTCGATCATCTGGGCCTTGAGGTTGGCAAGCTCGGCCTCGGCGATCTCGATCTGCGTTTCGATCGAGGCGCTGTCGATCTCGGCGATCAGCTGCCCTTGGCTGACACGGTCGCCGATTTCGACCTTGAGGCTTTTCAGCTGGCCGGAGACCTGGGCGCCGACATCGACATCCTTGATCGGGCTCAAGAGCCCCGTCGCCGCGACGCTGTTTTCGATATCGCCGCGCAACGGCGTCTCGGTGACGACGGTATCGGTGGTGCTTTGTTTGCCATAGGTCGACCAGCCGTACCAGCTGGCGCCGGCAACAGCCATCAGAACCGGCAGGATCAGCCACTGCCGCCTCGATCGGGCACGTTTCTTCGACGCTGGCGCAGGCTGACCGATGGGTTCCTCAGCCTCGACGATCGCGGGAGCAATTTTCCGGGTGGCATCCGCCATTCAAGCAACTCTCAGACTATTTTTGATATCGGGCCGAACAATTCCCGAACTGGCTAGGTTGCAACTACGCCTTAATGACGTCAAACGGCATGAAATCTTTGTAATGTTTCCTGTTTTTCGTTTCGCAATGTTTCCACGGCCAACCTCTTGTCTTCAAAGACAGCCAATTGACGCAAACACCGGCGGGGGAACCGCCGGTTTTCGCCACTGGCTGCCCTGCCGGGGAGGCCGGATCAGTTGCAGACCCTGATGCGCTTGACGACCAGATTGCCGTAATAGTCGTACTCGCGGACCTTCTTGATCCAGCAATGGGGCTCGTAATAGCTGTTGTAGTAGTGGCGCTTGTGGCCGTAGTGGTGGCCGCCATAGTAGTTGTCGCTATAGCCGCCATAATAACCGCCGGCCTGGGATGGGGCTGCGAAAGAAAGAGCAGCGCCAGCGGCAACGATGGAAGCGATGATCAGGTTACGCATGATTGTCTCTCCTTGAGTGATTGGCTGGATGAGCCCGCCTCATCCTTGAGACAGACAATCTCACGGCTGCGGAAACCGCGCAGTTCCCAATGGAACAGGGTGCCGGCGCTTATGATTTTCTGATCCGGGCCATGGCCACCACATCCGCGAATCTCCCGTCACGGAAGGCATAGGCCCTGTGAACGCCCTCGGCTTCCGGCGCTCGCGCCACAAAGGCAAGAACCGCCTCTCAGAAGGCTCGCCAGGCGATATAAAGCAGCGTCAGCGCAATGACCCAGAGCGCCAGACGGCCGGAGCGGCTGTGCCGCGCTTCCGAACGGCCGATCGCCTCGGCGGTCTCCTCGTCGAAGCGCAGGCCGTTTTCGGCCATTGCGGTCAGATCGCGGGAGAATTTTTCCGTTTTCGCCGCTATCTCGGGTGCTGCTTCGGCAAGCCTGAGGGCCGCGTGAAGGCCATCCCTGACGTCGGAGACGATGCGTTTGGGACCGAGATTGTCGCGGATCCAGGCGCCAACCACCGGCTCGGAGGCCTTCCACATATTGAAGCGCGGATTGAGCGTGCGTGCCACGCCTTCGACGACAACCATGGTCTTCTGCAGCATGACCAGTTCCGGCCGCGTCTGCATGTCGAAGAGCTCGGTGACCTCGAACAGCAGCGTCAAGAGCTTGGCCATGGAGATGGTCTCGGCCGGCTGGCCGTGGATCGGCTCGCCGATGGCGCGGATCGCCTGGGCGAAGCTCGCGACGTTGTGATGGCCCGGCACATAGCCTGCCTCGAAATGCACGTCGGCGACGCGGCGATAGTCGCGGGTGATGAAGCCGTAGAGGATTTCGGCGAGGAATCGGCGTTCCTTCTTGCCGAGGCGGCCAACGATGCCGAAATCGACGGCGACGACCATGCCTTTCTGATCGACAAAGAGATTGCCCTGATGCATGTCAGCGTGGAAGAAACCGTCGCGCAGCGTGTGACGCAGGAAAGACTGGATGAGCGTATCGGCAAGCGCGTTGAGGTCATGCCCGGCGCGGCTGAGCCCCTCGACATCCGACAACTTGATGCCGTCGACCCATTCCATCGTCACGACGTCGCGGCCGGTGCGCTCCCAATCGACTTTCGGCACGCGGAAACCGGGATCGTCGGCCGCATTCTCGCCAAGTTCCGAGAGAGCCGCAGCCTCAAGCCGCAGATCCATCTCGACCTTGGTGGTCTGCTCCAGCGTCTTCGTCACCTCGACCGGACGAAGCCTGCGCATGTTCGGCACGAAGCGCTCCTGCAGGTGCGAGACAAGGAACATCGCCTCCAGGTCATGGGCAAAACGCTGGCGCACGCCGGGGCGGATTACTTTGACGGCGACCTTTTGCTCGACGCCGTCGCGCAACACCATCGCAGGATGGACCTGGGCAATCGAGGCGGCGGCAATCGGATCGCCGAAGTGCGAATAAAGCTCGGCCACGGGCCGGCCGAGCGAACCCTCGACGGCGGCACGCGCCTCCTCGACCGGGAAGGTCGCCATGCGATCCTGCAGGAAGGAAAGGTCTTCGGCGAAATCGGGCCCCACGACGTCCGGGCGGGTGGCCAGGAACTGGCCGATCTTCACATAGGACGGTCCCAATCGCTCGATGGCGCGCGCGAGCCTGTCGCTGCGGACCTCATGCCTGGCACGACGGCGGGCAAACAGACCGGCAAATGATTGCGCGGCGCTAATCAGCGGCGGCAGGTTTTCCGACGGCAGGGCGGAAATAACGCCCTCGCGCACCAGCACCCAGCCAATCCGGACCAGGCGTGCATAGGCCCCGGGTGTACTCATGATGCCTTGCCGCCGCGCAGGACAAGGCGCTCAGCGCGCTTCACGAAAGTGGACATCATGCGTCAGATCTTCCAGGCGGAGTGCAGCGCGGCGATACCGCCGGTGTAGTTGGTGAAATTGACGCGGGAGAAGCCGGCAGTGGTGATCATCGCGGCGAAATCGCGCTGGTTTGGAAACTTGCGGATCGATTCCACCAGATACTGGTAGGGCTCGGCGTCGCCGGTGACCATCCTGCCGAACTTGGGGATCGCGTTGAACGACCAGGTGTCATAAACCTTGTCGAGCAGCGGCATATCGACCTCGGAGAACTCCAGTACCAGCAGCCGGCCGCCACGCTTCAGCACGCGATAGGCTTCCGACAGGGCGAGATCGATGCGCGGTACGTTGCGGATGCCAAAGGCGATCGTATAGGCATCGAAGGAATTCGCCTCGAAGGGCAGATCCTCGGCATTGGCCTCGACGAAGGTGAGATTAGGCGTCAGCCCTTTCTTTTCGGCACGCTCGGCGCCGACGGCAAGCATCGAGCCGTTGATGTCGAGCACCGTTGCATGCGCCTTGCGGTCGGAGGCCTCGACGATGCGGAAGGCGATATCGCCGGTGCCACCGGCGACGTCGAGAACCTTGTAATCCTCGGAGCGGCGCGGGTTGAGCGCCGATATCATCGCATCCTTCCAGGCCCGGTGCAGGCCCATGGACATCACATCGTTCATGATGTCGTAGCGTTTGGCCACCTTGTGGAAGACATCATTGACGAGCGCCTGCTTCTCGCCTTGGCCAACCTGGCGAAAACCGTAGGAGGTTTCCATGCCGCCATCGGCAGACGTGCGCTCACCTGTCATTCCGAAATACTCCGTTTCCATCGCCGTTAGCCGACCATAGCGAATTCGCTTGATTCACGCTATCTCTCGAAGAGACACCCGCCTGCGGCATTCCAGCCCTTATCGGGCCTGCTATAGGGTATGTAGGCGGCGATTGGAATTGCCAAATAAGTTCATTCATTTGGCGTGAAGGAGATGTTGATGCCGGAACTTCCCGAAGTGGAGACCGTGAGGCGGGGTCTGACGCCAGCCATGGAAGGCGCGCTCCTGGTGCGGGCTGAACTGCGGCGGCCGGATCTACGCTTTCCCTTCCCGGCCGATTTTTCCACGCTTGTTTCCGGCCGGCGTATCCTGTCGCTCGGGCGCAGGGCGAAATACCTCTTGATTGACCTTGAAGGTGGCGACGTCATCATCGCCCATCTCGGGATGTCCGGCTCCTTTCGCGTCGAGGAGGGTGCAGGTTCCGAGACGTCGGGCGATTTCCATCATTCGCGCGGCAAGGACGAGAAGCACGACCACGTCGTCTTTCATCTTGAGAGCGCCAAGGGGCCAACACGCGTCATTTACAACGATCCGCGCCGTTTCGGCTTCATGGATATCACCAGGCGCGACATGCTCGCGAGCCACGTCTTCTTCCGCGATCTTGGCGAGGAGCCGACCGGCAACGTGCTCGACGCCGGCTATCTCGCTGCGCGCTTCGCCGGCAAGACGCAGCCGCTCAAATCCGCGCTGCTTGACCAGAAGAATATTGCCGGCCTCGGCAACATCTATGTCTGCGAGGCGTTGTGGCGCTCCGGTCTCTCACCGATGAGGGCCGCCGGCACGCTGGTCGATGCCAGGGGCAAGCCGAAGAAGGCGCTCGTGCTCCTCACCGAGGCGATCCGCTCCGTAATCGCCGACGCGATCGCAGCGGGCGGCTCGTCACTGCGCGATCATATCCAGACGGACGGCACGCTCGGTTACTTCCAGCATTCCTTCTCGGTCTATGACCGCGAGGGCGAGCCTTGCCGGACACCCGGTTGCGGCGGCACAATCGCGCGTGTCGTCCAGGCCGGACGCTCGACATTCCATTGCCCGAAATGCCAGAGGTAGCGGCGCCGGCAGTCTCGGCCCTGCGGCCCTGGTTTTCAAAATAGCGCGTTGACTGAGACGATGTTTAGGGTTATATGCCGCCCTCAGTTTGGAAAGCCGCTCCAAGGTTTTCCGATATTGCTCCCGAATTGCTTGGATGACAGGTCGCAGTGACCCGGCACGGCGAAATGGGAGTTTTTGTCAGATTTCGAAGAGAGACACCAAATGGCCAATACAACTTCGGCGAAAAAAGCGACCCGCAAGATCGCCCGCCGCACGGAAGTCAACAAGTCCCGCCGTTCGCGCGTTCGTGGTTTCATTCGCAAGGTTGAAGAAGCCATCGCTTCCGGCGACCAGGCTCTCGCCCAGGCAGCCCTGAAGGCAGCCCAGCCGGAACTGATGCGCGCCGCCACCAAGGGCGTGCTGCACGCCAACACGGCATCGCGCAAGGTCTCGCGTCTCGCCAACCGCGTAAAGTCGCTTTCGGCCTAAGCCGGCTTAATAAAATTTCATCAGTGATTTAGCCCGGTCCTACGACCGGGCTTTTCCGATTCGCCCTGCATGCCCACGGATGCTTAATCCTTGTGCAGGACAAGATGTCAGCACGGTGACATAATTTTTTGAATGAAATCAAATCCTTGCGCGAGGACGCTCCGGCGTATCGCTGTCCAGCCAAGGCCTGTTAAGGTGGGTGGCGAGTCAAGATATTTTTTATTTTTTTTGTTTTTCGCCAGCTAACTTCCTGGTCAAAAATCAAAGCCCTTGATTCAAAAGCGATTCTCTTGCGCGGCCCTCCAGCCCATGCAGGACACGCTATGAGAGTCAACGCCCAGCTCTTACCGAACTGTAAAATTCACGATTGATCTTGTGTCACGATCCTGCCTAAATGCCTCCCACGGAAGGTGCAGGGGATTCCTGCGGACAAGATGAAAAGGTGGCCCTTTAACGGACTGCGCAGTTTCACTTGAACCTTCTGTAACGGGGTGGTTCCACAACGTTCCATCAATCAGTACGGAGTGTTTTCAGCTGTGCAACATGTTTGCCCGGCATGACACTTTGCTATTCCTGGTTGTGGGCGCGGTGGTAACCTCAAGACACCCGCTCATGTGTCGGTGCGTTTTTCGTGCTGAGCAGAGATGGTGGCGGCGATGCAGACGAGGACGCATTCGCAGCTGGCCTGCCCTTCTTGTAACGAGGGTCGGGAAAGGCCGGTCAAGGAACGAGGGGACGGGACCGCCATTTACACGAGGGCTGGGACCGGACACAGGAATGAAAGCGTGCAAGCGGGACATGCGTTGGGCCTTTAAGCCGAGCGGATTTGCACGGAACCGGACCAAAAGAGGAAAATGAGGATTCCTCTTTTGGCACGGAGAGCGTTTGGATGGGCGGCATGCCTTTACATAAGGGCCGCGCACGACAAACATTAAGGCTGATGCCGGCAGCAATGACGGCGTCGCGGAATAATATTGGAAGGCGGCAATATGCTAAGTAATTCGGTGACGGCGGCGATTGTATTCGAAAATGGGGAGAATGGGCGCCAGATCGCGGCAAATCCGTCTGACGGTGCGATCGGGGAAAAAGGCGAG